>CAWBWZ010000026.1:0-316600 GCA_963792575.1 uncultured Acidobacteriota bacterium | reverse complement strand
TGAAACCCGTTATCGCGCGCCTTATTCCATGGCTGCTTCCGCAGCAATTCTCAAGCAAACTAGATTGGCTGGCAATTTCGGATTTGCCAATCGAGCGCGCGAAACCAAAAACTGGCTCGCACTATATGACCGGCTTGGCTTTCGCGAGTGGGTTAGCGTGCTAGGGGTGCGGATTATGCCGTGCGTCAGGCGCACCCAGGAAAGGTCAATCCCTTATGGCAGGAAGCAAGACGATAACCCGGGCGAGAACTCGATCGGCAGCGAGTGAGGGACGCATCGGTCTCCGAAAGGCTATCTCTTGAACCTGCGGGCTGTAAGCAGCGACAACCTCTTTTGAACAACGACAACGGCAGGGATATCAGCAGGTGGCGGAGTCGCTCGACACCTTCCTCGGCCTCTCCGTCGAGGCGATCTTCCGCGCCGGGGGGACCCTCGACAAATTCATCGGCGACTGCGTGATGGCTTTTTTCGGCGCGCCGGTGGCGCAAGGGGATCATGCCCTGAGGGGGGTGCGGGCGGCGGTCGAGATCCAGGAGGGGCTCGCCGTCTGGAGCGCCGGCCGGGAGGCCGAGGGCCTGCCCGGCTTCAAGGCCCGCGTCGCCCTCAACAGCGGCCCCGTGGTGGTGGGGGATATCGGCAGCGCCCGGCGCGTGGACTACACGGTGCTCGGCAATACGGTGAACGTCGCCTCGCGTCTGGAGGGGGCCACGCCGCCGGGCGAGGTGGTCATCGGACCCGAGACGAACCGGTTGCTCGACGGGGTCATCCCCACCGAACCGTTCGGCGAGCTTCAGCTCAAGGGTTTGCAGCAGAGGATCCCGGCGTACCGGGTGGTGAGGGCAACGTAGGGGCGCCCCCGCGGGGACACCCCTGCATAAGCTTCCGGGATTACCTGACGCGGGCGGTCTGCGCCTTCGAGTGGCGGCTGGTCGCCTTCGAACGGGTCACGATCACGCGCTGGCGCGGAGCGACCCGGCGCTTGCTCACCGTGTGGACGACGCGGGACTTCTTCGCGCTGCTCACGCGGTGGCTGCTCGTGCGGTGGCTCGCGGTGGCCACGGTCCGGGAGCGGGAGGTCCCGCGCTTCACGGCCTTGACGACTTTGGTGCTCCGGGAACGCGAGGTCTTGGCGACCCGGGCGGACCGGGAGCCGCGGGAGCGGGAGATCCGCGAGGACCGGACCCGGGAGACCCGGGCGCGCGACGCGGTCTCGTGGGTCGACCGGGCGACCTGGATGTCCGGCAGGGCCTCCCCCGAGGCGACGTACTGGAGGTACGGATTCGGGAAGACCGCCACGTGGTAGTGCGGCGGGTACTGCTCGCGCGTCGCCTCGATCACCCCTTTGTTCTCGAGGTCGAGCAGCACGGTCTCGAGCCAGAGCCGGCAGCCGGAGCTGTCGCTGCGCCGCAGGTCGATCGCCATGCCGGTGGGGTGGACCGAGATCGCCGAGGCGTTGGCGGGCTGACGCGTGATCGGCCGGGTCAGGCTGGTGACCACCAGCCGCTCGCCGCAGGCGCTGTGATACTGATCCGACAGCCGCTCGACGAACGTCTTCACCTCGGGCCGCGCGTACGGAAAGGAGACGTTGTCGGCCAGCTCGTAGTCCGAGTTCCCGGGCAGGCGCACCAGGAGCCCCTGCTGGGCGTAGTCGCGGACGTCCGCCGTGGTGCGCAGGTAGGTGAAGTCGTGCTCGCGCGCCTCTTCATTCTGGCGCAGCAGCGACTCGTGTGACCCCAGCAAAGTCTGGGCCTCGAGGAACGGTGCCGCGCAGGTAGTGCAGGTGGTCGTCAGGGCGAGGAGCGACAGGGCCGCTTTGCGGCCGCGACGAGGGCGCGGGGAAATGGACGAACTCTGCATGGGTGGCGTCTGAAACTCCATTCCGGTTGTAGCCCCATGCGCCTGCGGCGCGTAAAATTGTAAAGTAATCCGCCAATCCGGCTCTTTGAGGGTACCACAGAGCCGCCTGATTTCAAGCCACTTTACAGGGATCTTTCCCCGCGGGACGGAGGAGGGCGGAGCGAAAAGGGCGTGACCCGATCCCTCCCGCGTGTACATCCTGGATAGGGAACGAGTCGAGGCGCTGAGCTGCGATTGGAGCTATACGGAAGGGCGGAACGGGAAGAGACCCGTGTTACGGGTCACCTCCCGGAAGAAGTAATCTCCTGGAAAAACAAAGCCGGCGGGCGGGGGCGGTGCGCCGCCCCCGCTGTCTACCCCTTCTTGAGGCGCGAGAAGAAGTCGGCCATCGAGCCGAAGCCGGAGCCGGTGGCGGTGGGCGCCGAAGCGCCGCTGCGGGCGTAGGCGTCCTGCGTCCCGGGAGCCGCCGCCCCGTTCACCACCGCGCGAGCGGTCTCCGCGGTCGCCGCGCTCGCTGCGGGAGAAGTCCTGCTGACGGCCGCTGCCACCGCTACCGCCACCCCCGCCGCGCCGCCGATCCCCGCGGGGCTGCTCGCCGCCGCCGCCGCCCATCCCACCGCGGTCGCTCGCGCCCATCCCGGCGCCCATCCCAGAGCCGCCCATGCCGGCGTTGGCGCCGGTGTTCATGGACAGCGAGATCCGGCGCCGGCCGGTGTCGACGCCGAGCACTCTCACCTGGACGTCCTGGCCCTGCTCGGCCGCCTCGCGGGAGTGGTTCAGCCGCCGGCCGGCCCCCATCTCGCTGATGTGGACCAGCCCCTCGAGGCCGGGCGCCAGCTCGACGAAGGCGCCGAAGGTCTCCAGGCGCATGATGCGGCCGGTCGCCTCGGTCCCCTCGGGGAAGCGGGCCGCCGCGTCCTGCCACGGATCGCTCTCCAGCGCGCGGCGGGAGAGCGAGATCCGCTCGGGGCGCTTCTCGTCCTTCCCCTGCTCGATCTTGATCACCTGCACCTCGACCTCCTGGCCGACGGTGAAGACGTCCTGCGGATGGGTGGTGCGGCTGTGGCCGATCTCGCTGACGTGCAGCATCCCCTCGATACCGCCGAGGTCGATGAACGCGCCGTAGGTGGTCAGCGAGGTCACCCGGCCGGTGAGCACGGCGCCCACCTGGAGCTTCTCGCGGGTCTCGGCGGCGCGCGTCTGCTGCTCCTCCTCGAGGAGCTGGCGGCGGGAGAGCACGATGTTCGGGCCGCGGCCCCCCCGGTTCCCCTCCTCCAGGCGGTTGACCTTGAACATCAGCTTCTGGCCGACGAACTGCTGCGGGTTCTCGACGTAGCGGAGGTCGAGCTGCGAGAGCGGGCAGAACGCCCGCATGCCGAACACCTGCACCTCGGCGCCGCCCTTGTTCAGGCCGGTCACCAGCCCCTCGATCGGCAGGCCGGCCTCGTGGGCCTGCCGGATCTCCGCCGGCACCTCGGCGGCCGCCCGCTTGCCCTTGCCGCCGCCGGCCTTGCGGCGCAGCAGCAGGGCGCCGGTCTCCGGATCGGTGCCGGTGACCGTGGCCTCGAGCGTGTCGCCTTCCTTGACCGTGAGATTGCCCTCGGCGTCCTTGAGGTCCGCGGCGGCGATGCGCCCTTCGGCCTTGCCGCCGAGGTCGAGAAAGGCCCACTCGTCGGTGACGGACAGGATCTTGCCCTTGACCTTCTGGCCCGCCGCCGGAGCTTCGCTCTTCGGCGCGTCCCCCTCGAACTCGGCGAGGATCTGGCCGAAGTCCTGACTGCCCTGCTGCGGATTGTCCTGCTTCTGATTGTCTGTCTGGCCGCCCTGGGCGGCCGCCGGCTCCGCGCTCTCCGCCTGGAGCTTCCTGCGGGGCTTCGGAGGGTCGCCTGCGGGGCCTCGTCGGAGCCCTGGCTTTCCGAAGAAATAGCCGGAGCCATGGCCTGAGCGCTTTCCGGAGCGCTGGCTTCGCTTCCATGGACCTGCTGGTCGACCGTCGCGTCTTCGCTCTTTGCCGGAGCCTCCTGCTCGAACTCGGCCAGGATCTGACCGGAGTCCTGGTTTTCCTGCTGGTTTTCCTGATCGTTCATGTGGTCTCCACTCGTCTTGGATTCTTGCGGGCCCGGCGCTTCGCGGACCGGGGTGCCTGGAGCAGCCCTCTCCGGCGGGGTCCGTGAAAATAGCATGCCGGGAAATGTTTCAACCGATGCGCGGCGGCTGGAATTCCATTCGGGGTCGCGGAGGGCAGGCGGCAAGCCTGCTACCGTTTGGTGCAGAATAGCAGGCAGACGGAGCCGTTCCAAGCCTTCTCACCAGATCCATGACGGATGAGCCTATGAATCCACGTATCCTGCAGCTCTTTTTGCCGCTCCTCCTCCTCGGGGCAGACCTGCCGATGCACGCCGGGCACGCCGAGGACGCCGGGCACGCCCTGACGCTGACGCCGCCCACTCTCGATCCGCGCGAGGTCCACCTGGCCGATCTGCGCCAGCTCAGCCGCGGCGGCGAGAACGCCGAGGCCTACTGGTCCCCCGACGGCCGCGAGCTGATCTTCCAGTCCGCGCGCCCCCCCTACGCCTGCGACCAGATCTTCCGCATCTCCGCCGACGGCTCGCGGGAGGCGGTCCTGGTCTCCACCGGCAAGGGGCGCACCACCTGCTCCTATTTCACGCGCGACGGCCGGCGGATCCTCTACTCCTCGACCCACCTCGCCGAGCCCTGACTGCCCGCCGCCCCCCGACCGCTCGCAGGGCTACGTCTGGCCGATCCACTCCGGCTACGAGATCTTCAGCGCCCGGCCGGACGGCACCGACCTCGTGCCGCTGACCACCAACCAGGCCTACGACGCCGAGACCACCGTCTGCCCGAAGGACGGCTCGCTGATCTTCACCTCGACCCGCGACGGCGACCTCGACCTCTACCGCATGGACGCCGACGGCAAGAACGTCAAGCGGCTGACCGACACCCCCGGCTACGACGGCGGCGCCTTCTTCTCGCCCGACTGCTCGCAGATCGTCTGGCGCGCCTCGCGGCCCAAGCGGGGCCGAGCTCGACGACTACAAGCGCCTGCTCGCCCAGGGGCTGGTGCGCCCGAACCAGCTCGAGCTCTGGGTCGCCAACGCCGACGGCAGCGAGGCCCGGCAGGTCACCTACCTGAACGCCGGCCTCCTTCGCGCCGTCCTTCTTCCCGTCGGGCAAGCGGCTCATCTTCGCCTCCAACTACGGCGACCCCAAGGGGCGGGAGTTCGACCTCTGGGCGATCGACGTCGACGGCACCGACCTCGAGCGGATCACCTGGACCGGCGGCTTCGACGGCTTCCCGATGTTCTCGCCCGACGGCACCCGGCTCGCCTTCGCCTCCAACCGCAACGGCACGCAGACAGGGGAGACCGACATCTTCGTGGCCCGCTGGGTGGACGCGTCCAGCGCCCGCCGCCGCCCGTGATGCCGCATCGGACGGCCGACCGCTTCCGCGACGACGTCCGCTGGCTCGCCGACGACGCCCGCGAGGGGCGGGGGATCGGCACCGCGGGTCTCGACGAGGCCCGCCAGTGGCTCGCCGGCCGCTTCCGCGCGCTGGGGGTCGAGCCGGCGGGGGACGACGGCTACTTCGAGAGCTTCGACGTCCCGGTGGCGGTGGAGGTCCGGCCGGGCACCGCGGTGACCCTCGACGGCGCCGCCGTGCCGGGCGACAGCTTCCGGCCCGCCGCGTTTTCAGGATCGGGCGAGTGTCGCGGCGGACGTGGTGGCCGCCGGCTACGGCATCACCGCTCCGGAGCTCGGGATCGACGACTACAAGGGGATCGAGTGGAAGGGGAAGATCGTCGCCGTCCGCCGCTTCACCCCCGAGGGGGGGCCGTTCGCGGACACCGCGGTCGAGCGCCGCTACGGCGATCTGCGCTACAAGGCGTGGAACGCCCGCGAGCACGGCGCCGTCGGGGTGATCGTCGTCGATTCCCCGGATACCGACAGTCTCCGGCCGCAGAGTCGCCGCTCCCCTCGCTCGGAGTTGGCGCCATCGACGCCGGCGGGGACGTCGGCCTGCCGGTGGTGGTGGTGAAGCGGGCGGTCGGCTCGCCGCTGTTCGCATGGACAAACACCGTGCCGCACTCGTCGATCGCCCTCGACCGCAAGACCAAGCCGGCGGCCAACGTCGTCGGCGTCATCCGATCGAAAGCGGCGGACCGCCTGCCGGGGGTGCTGGTGATCGGCGCCCACTATGACCATCTGGGGCACGGCGGCACCGGCTCGCTGGCGCCCGACTCGCGCGAGATCCACAACGGGGCGGACGACAACGCCTCGGGCACCGCCGCCCTGCTCGAGGTGGCGCGCCAGCTCGGCCAGGAGCGCGACCGCCTGCGCCGCGACATCTACCTGATCGCCTTCTCCGGCGAGGAGGAAGGGACGCTCGGCTCGACCGCCTTCACCCGCCGCCCGCCGGCCGGCCTCAAGGTCGCCGATCTCACCGCCATGCTGAACATGGACATGGTGGGTCGGCTGCGCGGCAACCGCGTCACCGTGCTCGGCGGCGAGTCGGCGGCGGAGTGGGGGGAGATCGTGCCGGCGGCCTGCGGGCGGGAGCGGATCGAGTGCGCGCTGTCGGGGGACGGCTACGGCCCCTCCGATCACAGCCCGTTCTACGCCGCCGGGGTGCCGGTGCTGCACTTCTTCACCGGCCCGCACGAGGACTACCACAAGCCCTCGGACGACGCGGAGCGCATCAACGCCGCCGGCGGCGCGCGCGTCGCCGCCCTGGTTGCGGACGTCGCCGCCGAGATCGCCGCCCGCCCGGAGCGCCCCACCTACAAGAGCGCGCCGGCCCCGGCCCCGCAGGGGGACGTCCGCTCCTACGGCGCCTCGCTCGGCACCGTGCCCGACTATGCCGGCGACGGCCGGCCGGGCGTGCTGCTCTCCGCCGTGCGCCCCGGCAGCGCCGCCGAGCAGGGGGGGCTGCGCCGCGGCGACCTCCTGGTCGGCCTCGGGGGCAAGGAGATCCGCGACATCCACGACTTCATGTACGTGCTCCAGCGCGCCAAGCCGGGGGAGAAGACGACGGCGGTAGTGGTGCGCGACGGCCAGAAGGTATCGCTGGAGGTGACCTTCGGAGGCAAGAAATAGGGGCGGCGGCGGCACGGCAGGCAACCTTTCGCCAGCCATCCCGTAGGATGTTGTTCGTGCCGTCCCTCCTCCGCCCCACGAGAGGTACCTGGAAATGAAAAAACTGATCCCTGCCATCGCGGTACTCCTGCTGGCCACCGGCGTCGCGAACGCCGCCGTGCCGCCGGACGTCGCAGAGTACGCCCGGACCTTCGAGCGCTTCCCCGCCACCAAGGGGCAGGGGAGCGAGAGCGAGCGGCTGCGCAAGCTGTTCGACCTCTTCTGGGAGTTCCAGATGCACGCCTCGCCCGAGTACGCCACCTTTGTCGGCTTTCCCGGCCTCAACGACCGCTGGAGCGACCTCTCGCCGGAATCGATCGAGCTCGGCCACCGCCTTGGCCACACTCTCCAGGCGGCCCTGGCGTCGATCGACCGCTCGCGGCTCAACGCCGCCGAGCAGATCAACTACGACCTGGCTCTGCATCACGTCGAGCAGGGGATCGAAGGGGAGAAGTTCCACGGCGAATACCTGCTGGTCAACCAGGTCGGGGGGCCGCAGCAGAACCTTCCGCAACTGCTGTCGATCATGCCGGCGCGGAGCGTCAAGGACTACGAGAACATCCTCGCCCGCCTGCGCGGCATCCCCACCGTCATCGACCAGACGATCGCGCTGCTCGACCGCGGCCTCAAGGAGGGGATCACGCCGCCGCGGGTGACCCTGCGCGACGTCCCCGGGCAGGTCCAGAGCCTGCTCGTCGACGATCCGATGAAGAGCCCGATGCTCAAGGCCTTCCAGAAGTTCCCCGCGACGGTCGCCGCCGCCGACCAGGAGCGCTTGAAGGGCGAGGCGACGCGGGCGTTCAACGAACAGGTGGCGCCGGCGTTCCGCAAGCTGCAGGGCTACCTCGCCAACTCCTACCTGCCGGCCGCCCGCGAGTCGATCGCCATGAGCGACATGCCCAACGGCAAGGCCTGGTACGCCTATCAGGCGCGGGCCTCCACCACCACCCGACCTGACGCCTGAGCAGATCCACCAGATCGGCCTCGCCGAGGTCAAGCGCATCCGCGGGCAGATGGACAGCCTGATCGCCGAGACCGGCTTCAAGGGGAGCTTCGCCGACTTCTGCCAGTTCCTGCGCACCGATCCGCGCTTCTTCTACGACAAGCCCGAGGACCTGCTGACGGGCTACCGGGACATCGCCAAGCGGATCGATCCCGAGCTGATCAAGCTCTTCGGCAAGCTGCCGCGGCTCCCCTACGGGGTGGTCGCCGTGCCCGCCTACTCGGAGAAGTCGCAGACCACCGCCTACTACGAGGAAGGCTCGCTGGCCGCCGGCCGGCCGGGCTACTTCAACGCCAACACCTACGACCTGAAGTCGCGCCCGAAGTGGGAGATGGAGGCCCTGACCTCGCACGAGGCCGTGCCGGGGCACCACCTGCAGATCGCCATCGCCCAGGAGCTCGAGGGGGTCCCCGAGTGGCGCAAGCACGACGACTACACCGCCTTCGTCGAGGGGTGGGGCCTCTACTCCGAGAGCCTGGGCACCGAGATGGGCCTCTACAAGGACCCCTACTCCAAGTTCGGCCAGCTCACCTATGAGATCTGGCGGGCGATCCGCCTGGTGGTAGACACCGGCATGCACACCATGGGGTGGACGCGGCAGCAGGCGATCGACTACTTCAAGGCCAACTCCGCCAAGGCCGAGCACGACATCGAGGTCGAGGTCGACCGCTACATCGTCTGGCCGGGGCAGGCGCTGGCCTACAAGATCGGCGAGCTCAAGATCAAGGAGATGCGGGCCTACGCCGAGAAGGAGCTGGGCGCGAAGTTCGACATCCGCGCCTTCCACGACCACATCCTGGGCAACGGCGCCGTGCCGCTCGACCTGCTGGAGAAGAACGTCATGACGTGGGTGGCGGAGGTGAAGTCGGCGGAGGGAGCGAAGGCGGCTCGCTAGGCGCCGCGACCGCCGCCGGCGCGGCCGGAGCGGCGAGCGTCCACCCCTTCAGATAGGGCGCCAGCGGCTCCGCCCACGCCTTCGCCACCCGCTCGTACTCCAGGCCGCACCCCTCGGCGCGCGGCGCCGGCAGGGTGCCGTCGCCGGCCAGCTCCTGGAAAGCCTGCGGATCCCGCCCGTAGACCCAGCAGAGGATGCTGGAGAGGCGGGCTTCGTCGAAACCGTGGCCGCTCCAGAAGGGGACCCTGGCGAGTCTGGCCCGCATGGCGGCGTCCCGTTCGTGCGTCAGGAGAATAGAGGCGTCCTCGACCGCGGTGGTCCCCCCCTCCTTGCCGCTGCCGAGGAGGACCAGGGTCGCGATCTGATCGGCGGCCTCCTCACGGCCGGTGACCGGCAATTGATAGAGGTCGATCAGGGCGTGCCCGGTCTCATGGAGCAGGGCGAAGAGAGTCGCCGCCGCCACCGCGGCCCCTGCCTGCTCGGCGTCCGGCACCTTTCCGGAGCGGAGGAACAGCTCGGCGAAGGCGCCGACCAGCTCGTAGCAGATCGAGATCCGGTGCTTGTCCGCCTCCCAGGTGGCGTCCGCCACGCCGCACTCCCGCAGGGCCACCGTGACGTCCACCGGCAGGGCGAGCTTCTCGTCGAGGGCTTTGGCGGTCTCCTCGAGCAGCCGCGTGCCGCGGAAGATCTCCTGCAGCTCCCGGTTGTCCGGGTTGGTGATCTTCTCGTAGACCACCTTGAAATCGCCGCGGTCGGCCGCGGGCGGAAGCGGAGCCGGAGCCGGCGCGGGTGTGGGCGCGGTTTCAGGAGCCGGGGCGGGCGGCTGCTGGGCCACGGCGGCGGTGGCCGCCAGGGTGAGGACGAGCGAGAGCGCCAGTCGGCGAATGGGCAAGCGAAACCTCCTCGATTCTGGAATCTCTCCAGAGGCTCGCAAGAACGGCTCCGGGTGTCAAGGCGGGCCGGCGATATAAACTGCGCTCCGGGAGAGCCTGATGAACGTCCAGCCCATCACCCTCGAAGGTCCCACCCTCCGTCTGGAGCCTCTGACGCTCGAGCATGCTCCATCGCTCTGGCCGCATGTCGGACCCGAAACCTTCCGGTACACGCTGGAGCTGCCGCGCGACGCGAGCTACGAGGCGTTCGCGGAGTGGATTCGCTACTGCCTGGGGGTTCCCGACTCCCTCCTCTGGGCGCTCTCCCTGCGCGCGACGGGGGAGGCTGTGGGGGTGTCGGGCTACCTGGAGATCCGGCCGCGCCACCGCGGCCTGGAGGTCGGCCGCACCTGGATCGGCGGCTCCCATCAGGGCACTCGCGTGAACCCCGAGAGCAAGTACCTGCTGCTGCGCCACGCCTTCGAGGATCTTGAGGCTGTGCGGGTGCAGCTCAAGACCGACCTCAACAACCTCCGTAGCCAGCGCGCGATCGAGAAGCTCGGGGCCCGGCGCGAGGGGGTCCTGCGGAAATACCAGACCCGGTCCAACGGCTATGTCCGCGACACGGTGGTCTACAGCATCCTCGCCGAGGAGTGGCCCGAGGTGAAGGCAGGGCTGGAGGCCCGGATGGCGTAAGGTTTGCAAAAGCGTCTTCCCCGTGGGTATACAGAACGCGTGGAACCTGCTGGCTGGCAAGGTGATGGGATGGGCGCGGGATTTCGTCCTGCTGCTGCCGAACCTCGCCGTGGCGGTGGCGGTGCTGATCGGCTTCTGGCTGCTGGCCAAGCTGGCGCGCAACCTCCTGCATCGCATCCTGCACCGGATCTCGCATAGCGAGCAGGTCAACCGCGTCCTCAGCCAGACGGTGTTCCTGGCCCTGGTGGCCGCCGGCCTGTTCATCGCCCTCGGCATTCTCGGGCTGCAGAAGACGGTGGCCTCGCTGCTCGCCGGCGCCGGCATCGTCGGCCTGGCGCTCGGCTTCGCCTTCCAGGACATCGCCGCCAACTTCATGGCCGGCATCTTCCTCTCGATCGAGCACCCCTTCCGCGCCGGCCATCTCATTGAGAGCAAGGACATCCAGGGGGTCGTCCGGCGGGTCCATCTGCGCTGGACGGAGATCCGCACCCCGCAGGGTCAGACTCGTCCTCGTCCCCAACAAGCAGGTGTTCGAGAACCCGATCACCAACTTCAGCGCCTCGGGCCAGCGGCGGGTGGACCTCAAGTTAGGCGTCTCCTACGGCGACGATCTCGCCACGGTGAAGCGGGTGGCCGTCGAGGCCCTTGAGCAGGTGTCGACGCGCAGGCCGGACACCGAGGTCGAGCTCTTCTTCGAGGAGTTCGGGGAGAGCTCGATCAACCTGGTGACGCGCTTCTGGATCGATTTCCACGCCAAGCAGTCCGACTATCTGCAGGCGAGGAGTGAGGCGGTCGAGCGCCTGAAGAAGGCTTTCGACGACAACGGCATCACCCTGCCGTTCCCCACCCGCACCCTCGACTTCGCCGTCAAGGGGGGCGAGACGCTCTCCGAAGTGCTGGCAGAGGTCGGCCTGGGGCGGGTCGAGGACGAGGGGCAGGAGCCGGGCTCCACGCACTAAAACAAGGACGTAAAGGACAGCAAGGACGGCAAGGACATCGGCGAGACTGGCTCTCTTCGTCCCTGATGTCCTTGTTGTCCCTTACGTCCCTGGTGCTGGTTTTCTAGGCGAGCCGCGACCGCACGTACGCCTCATCGTAGGTCGTCACCTCCAGCCGGTGCCCCCAGGGATCGCGGAAGTAGACGGAGAAGGCCCGTCCGTGATCCCGCAGCGCCGGCGGCCGGACTTCCTGGCTTTCCTCGCCGTCTGCATCGACCGGGACCGGCTCGCCCTCCGCCTGCTCCAGGAACTCGAAGAACCGGGGGCCGTCCACCCGGAAGGCCACCCGGTGGAAGCCCGCGGTGGGCCTTGAGCCTGGGGGCTCGCCGGTGAACAGGGCGAGCTTCGTGCCGCCGCCGCTGGAGATCATCAACGGGCCTCGCGCGTCCTCCGCCCAGTGCTCGAATTCGGGGACGAGGGTGAGCCCGAGCGTGCGCTCGTACCAGCGGGCGGCTTCATGGCGGTCGGGCACGAAGAGCTCGACATGGTCGATCTGCTCGACTTTGAACATAAGTTTTGATCCCTCCCGGGCCTATTCTGTCAAGACCGCCGTAATCTTTCCTCCCCACCCCGCGTAGAGATGGACGAGGAGATCCATCATGAAGCTGACGATCGAGGGAGTGGGCAAGCGTTATAAAGGGGACTTCTGGGGCCTGCGCGACTTCAGCCTGGAGCTCGAGGCCGGCGTGCTCGGCCTGCTGGGCCCGAACGGCGCCGGGAAGTCGACGCTGATGCGGATCCTCGCCACCATCACCCGGCCGACCGAGGGGCGGGTGCTGTGGGATGGCGTCGACGTCGTCCGCTCACCCGACGGGCTGCGCGGCGTGCTCGGCTATCTGCCGCAGGATTTCGGGGTCTATCCCAACCTGAACGCGGTCGAGTTCCTTGAGTACATGGCGGCGGTCAAGGGGCTCGACGGCCGGGCGGCGCGGGCGCGGATCGAGGAGCTGCTGGCGCTGGTCAACCTGACCGAGGCGCGCAAGCGTCCGCTCGGCGGCTACTCAGGAGGGATGCGGCAGCGGATCGGCATCGCCCAGGCCCTGCTCAACGACCCCCGCCTGCTGATCGTCGACGAGCCGACGGTGGGGCTCGATCCGGAGGAGCGGGTGCGCTTCCGCAACCTGCTCTCCGATCTCAGCGGCGATCGCATCGTGATCCTCTCCACCCATATCGTCTCGGACGTCGAGGCCACGGCGAGCGGCATCGCCCTGATCGACCGCGGCCGCCTGCTCGCCCACGCCGAGCCGGAGGAGCTGCTGCGCCGGGTCGAGGGGCGGACCTGGGAGTGGGTGATCCCGAGCGCCGAGCTGGCGGCGGCGCGCGAGATCTGGAAGATCAGCGGCACCGTCCGCCGCGCCGACGGCGTCCACGTCCGTGGGGTCGCGGACTTCCCGCCGGCGGCGAACGCCGTGCCGGTACCGCCCAGCCTGGAGGAAGCCTACCTGGCAGTGCTCGAAGGGGACCGGGCGCGGGAGGTGGCGGCATGAGCCAGGCCCGCGTCCTCTGGCACCTCGCGCGCGCCGACTTCCTCGAGCGGGTGCGGCGCTACAGCTTCCTGATGACCCTCGGCCTCGCCCTCTATCTGGGCTACGTGGTCAGCGTGGGCCAGCTCAAGCTCTGGATCGACAGCTCGCGGGGGGTCTACAACTCCCCCTGGGTGGGCGTGGTGATGGCGCTGGTGATCAACACCTTCCTCTCGCTGGCCGGCTTCTACGTGGTCAAGAGCTCGGTCGAGCGGGACCGGCAGACGGGCGTCGGGCAGATCCTCGCCACCACGCCGATGTCGAAGCCGCTCTACACCCTCGGCAAGATGGCGAGCAACCTCGCCGTGCTCCTGGCCATGGTGGCCGTGCTCGGAGTGATGGCCTTCGTGGCCCAACTCGTGGCCGGGGAAGACAGAACGCTGCAGGCCGGCAAGCTCCTGGCCCCGCTCCTCGTCTTCTGCGTTCCCGTGATGGCCATCGTGGCGGCGTTCGCCGTGCTCTTCGAGACGATCCCGGGGCTGCGTGGGGGCTTCGGCAACATTGCCTGGTTCTTCCTCTGGGTGGCTCTGATGCCGGCTTCGATCTTCTCCGGCGGTGCCCTTGACCTGCTCGGGATGGGCGCGGTATCGAACGACCTGTACCGGCAGACCGAGCTCCGCTACGGCGTGGCCAAGCACAGCTTCGTGCTGGGCGCGATGGCCGACGAGCGCGGCGGCAAGATCTTCCACTGGGATGGGATGGACTGGACATGGGAGATCCTGCTCTCGCGGCTGATCTGGCTCGCGGCCGCGGTGGGGTTGGCGCTGCTGGCGGCGCTCTTCTTCGACCGTTTCGATACGGCGAGAGGATCAGGTCGCGTCCGCAAGCCCAAGGGGGCCGTTCCGGAGGCCGCCACGGAGACGGTGGCCCTCCCGGCTCTGGCGCCTGTCCATCTCCACCCGCTGGCGCCGGGCGCCCGGCGGTTCCGGTTTCTCGACCTGCTGCGGGCCGAGATGCGCCTGCTGCTCAACGGGCAGCGCTGGTGGTGGTGGGCCGTCGTCCTGGGGTTGTCGATCGCCAGCCTCTTCGCGCCGCTCGGCACGGTCCGCTCGGTGATCCTCCCCCTGGCCTGGCTCTGGCCGATCCTGCGCTGGTCGGCGCTGGGAACGCGGGAAGCGCGGCACGGCACGGACGGGCTGGTCTTCTCGGCCGCGCGCCCCTTGAGCCGGCAGCTCCCGGCGGTCTGGGCCGCGGGGGTGCTCCTCGCCGTGATCACAGGGGGAGCCGCCCTCGCGCGGTTCGCTCTCGCCGGCGACTGGATGGCCGCCGGCGCCTGGGCGGTCGGAGCTCTCTTCATCCCCACGCTGGCCCTGGCGCTCGGCGTCTGGAGCGGCAGCAGCAAGCTCTTCGAGATCGTCTTCCTGATCTTCTGGTATCTCGGCCCTATGCAGCGGGTGGCAGCCCTGGATTATCTCGGAGCCGTGCCGCAGGCGGTGACGGCGGGGGTGCCGCTGATTTATCTGATCGCGACAGGGTTGCTGATGGCGGCGGCGGTGGCGGGGAGGAAGCGGCAGTTGGCGCGGATGTGAGTCAGTGCTCGTTGCGGAGGCGGTCGAGCTCGGCGCGCAAGCGGGTCAATTCTTCCTCGGCTGCGCGAGCCCGTTCTTTGGCGGTCTCGTGGGCGGCCCGAACCTCTTCGTTGCTCAGGATAGGCTCGCCCGTCGCGGTATGAAGCGCCGGGATCCCTCGCTCCTCGATCCTCCCGTGGTCTGGCTGAGGACCGCGCCGTCCGTCCCGGTGGGGATGGGCTGGTAGCGGCCGTCCGCCAGCCGGAATCCCTGCAAGGGGGGACTGAGATAGTCCTGCAGGGCCGCAGAGGAATCGCGGCCATCGGAGTCTCCCTTCGTCAACGGTCGCGGAATAAGATCACGGCGACTCGTCGGAGCGCAATGGACGCAAGTTTACCATGCGGCATGAGTCCGGGCTCGGATAGGCTATGCCCATGATCGAGAGCCTCTGGGACGACGAAGAAGCGGCAGGATATTCGGGTGAGCTCGGGCTGCGCGTCTACACCTCGCGCCTGCTCGGACGCGACAAGAGCCTGGTGCTGCACGGCGGCGGCAACACTTCCGTCAAGATTTGCGAGGCCAACCGTTTCGGCGATGAGGAGGAGATCCTCTACGTCAAAGGGAGCGGCTGGGACCTGGAGACGATCGAAGCGGCGGGATTCTCGCCGGTGCGGCTGGGGCCGGCCGCACGCCTGGCGACGCTGCCGCGCCTTTCCGATCCCGAGATGGTCAACGAGCTGCGGACGGCGATGACCCTCGCCTCGGCGCCCACGCCGTCCGTCGAGGCCATCCTGCACGCCGCGCTCCCTTTCAAGTACGTCGACCACACCCACGCCGACGCCGTGGTCACCCTCACCAACTCCCGCGACGGCGAGGCGCTGATCCGCGAGGCTTATGGCGATACGGTCGTCGTCATCCCCTACGTCATGCCGGGGTTCGACCTCGCCCGCCTGTGCGCCGAGCGGTTCCCCGCCACGGCTGGGCCGGAGACGGTCGGCATGGTGCTGCTGAACCACGGCATCTTCTCCTTCGGCGCCACGGCGCGGGAGTCCTACGAGCGGATGATCGAGCTCGTCCGCCGCGCCGAGGAGCTGCTGGAGCGGCGGGGGGCCTGGAGCCTGGGTCCCTTCCCGGAGCCGGCGGCGGCCGCGCCCGATCCCCTGGCGATCGCGCGGCTGCGCCAGGACGTTTCGCGGCAGGCCGGATTTCCCATGGTCCTCGTCTCCCGCCGGACCGCCCGCGCTCTCGCCTTCGCCGGGCGCGAGGACGCCGGCCGGATCGCCGTCCAGGGGCCGGCCACGCCCGACCACGTGATCCGCACCAAGCGGCTGCCGCTGGTCGGCCGGGACGTCGAGGGCTACGCCGGCGCCTACCGCGCCTACTTCGACGAGCACGCCCCGCGGGCCGCCGTCGCCAAGACGATGCTCGATCCGGCGCCGCGAGTGATCCTCGATCCCGAGTTGGGTCTCGCGACCGCCGGGCGTTCCGCGAAGGACGCGGCCATCGCGGCCGAGATCTACGAGCACACGATGGACATCATCGAGCGGGCCGAGCGGCTGGGCGGCTACCGGGCCCTGCCGGCGAGCGATCTGTTCGACATGGAGTACTGGGACCTCGAGCAGGCGAAGCTGGCGCAGGCGGGGAAGCCCGCGGCCTTCGCCGGCGAGGTGGCGCTGGTGACCGGCGCCGCCTCGGGGATCGGCAGCGCCGCCGTCGAATCGCTCCTCGCCCGGGGCGCGGCGGTGGTGGGGCTGGACATCGATCCGAAGATCGAGACGATGCTTTACCGCCGCGACTTCCTGGGTCTCGCCTGCGACGTCACGGTCGAGGCGGAGGTGGCGGGTGCGCTGGCCGCGGCGGTCGCGGCTTTCGGCGGGCTCGACCTGCTGGTGCTGAACGCCGGCATCTTCCCGGCCAGCCGCAGGATCGCGGATCTCCCGCTCGCCGAGTGGGACCGGGTGATGCGGGTGAACCTGGACGCCAACCTGCTGTTGATGCGCCTCTGCCACCCGCTGCTGAAGCTCGCGCCGGCGGGGGGGCGGGTGGTGGTGATCGGCTCGAAGAACGTGCCGGCGCCGGGGCCGGGCGCCGCCGCCTACTCGGCCTCCAAGGCGGCGCTCTACCAGCTCGCCCGCGTCGCCGCCCTCGAATGGGGGAGCGACGGCATCCGCGTCAACGTCCTCCACCCCAACGCCGTCTTCGACACCGGCGTCTGGACCGACGAGGTCCTCGCCTCCCGCGCCGCCGCCTACGGCCTGTCGGTCGAGGAGTACCGGCGCAACAACGTGCTGAGGGTCGAGGTCACCAGCCGCGACGTCGCCGAGCTGGCCGCCGAGCTCTGCGGCCCCCGTTTCGCCAAGACCACCGGGGCCTGGATTCCGGTGGACGGTGGCAACGAGCGGGTGATCTGAAAAGAAACAAGGGACGTAAAGGACGTAAGGGACATCAAGGACAAGGACAGGACCGACGCCTCTTTGTCCTTTACGTCCTTGCTGTCCTTTACGTCCTTTCCTGCCGCCCTACTGCCCCGATTGCCGGATCTTCAGCACTCCGGCCTCGTCGGTGCCCGCGTAGAGGGTGTCGCGGCTCCGGGGGTCGATCACCAGGAAGCGTGTGGTCAGCCCCTCCAGCCCGGTGCCCAGGGGAGTCCAGGTGGCGCCGCCGTCGGCGGTTTTGAAGACGCCCTGCTGGAGCGTGGCGGCATAGAGGATCTCCGGGTCCACGGGATCGAGCACCAGGGCCGTCACCAGGGCGGCTTCCGGAATCCCGGTGCCGGCCGGCGTCCAGGTCTGCCCGCCGTCATCGCTGCGGAGGACCTCCCCCTGGCCGCCGGCCCACAGCCTCCCGGGCTGGAGCGGGTCGGGCACCAGAAGGTTCCCGGTGAACTCAGGGGAGAGGAGGCCCCACGAATCGCCGCGGTCCGTGCTGCGGTAGAGGCCCTCGGATGAGAGGACATACACCGTGGAAGGCTGGAGGGGGTCCGGGACCAGCAGGTCCGTGGCGTTCCAGAACCAGGCCGTTGCGGATGCAGGTCCAGGTCTGCCCGCTGTCGTCGCTGCGGAAGATGCCGCAGACATGGGGATCGTGGAGGCAGAAGCTCTGGTAAAAGAACCCCGCCGCATAGACGGTCGAGGAGCTCCGAGGATCGACCGTAATCGTCCGCGGTCGCAGGCATTGGAGCTGCGCCGCGCTCCAGTGCGCCCCGCTGTCGACGGTGCGCGCGACGCCCCCCTGATAACCCAGGTAGGCGACCCCGGGCCGGTTCGGGTCTGAGGCGAGCGGGCCGGAGATCGCGAACGGATCGGGTGGCGGGCCGACCGTGAGGGGCACCCAGGAGCCGCCGCCGTTGACGGTCCGGTAGACGGTGGGGCCGGCTGCTGTCCAGAGCCGCATCGGCCGCAGCCGGTCGAGAGCCAGTCCGGAGATGGAGGCCGCCATGATCCCCCGGCTCGAGAAGCTCCAGGAGGCGCCCCGGTCCGCGCTCCGGAAGACGCCGACGGCCGTCCCGGCCAGCAGCGTGGAGGCGCCGGGCAGGAGAGCGGTCACGCTGCCGGCGGGGAGGCCGGTGCCGGTGGGGATCCAGGTCCGTCCCTGGTCGAGGCTCCGGTAGGGTCGCCCCATGGCCACCGCCCAGACGGCTCCCTTTTTTCCCGGCTCGACCTCCAGGGCAGAGACGTACCCAAGGCTTCCCAAGTCGAGGGCGGTCCAGGTCTGCCCGCGGTCGTCGCTGCGGAAGACGATCTCCCCCTGGGCGCTGGAGGTCGCAATGTAGAGAGTGCTCGGGGAACGGGGATCGACGGCGAGGTCGTCGATGCGCGGGTAGTACGGCAGCCCCCGGTTGATCGGGGTCCAGCTCGCGCCGTCGTTGGCGCTCTTGAACAGCCCTACGCCGGTGCCGGCGTAGAGGTTCCGGGGGCGGGCGGGATCGACCGCCAGGACGCTCGCGCCCCTGGGCGAGCCGGCGAGGGTCTGCCACGAGGCGCCGCCGTCGCGGCTGCGCAGGACGGGGCCGTTCCAGGTGCCGGCGTAGAGGGTTCCGGAGGCCGCCGGGTCCGCCGCCAGGGAGATGACGTCGCCGCCGTTGACGTGGCTCCAGCCCGCGCCGCCGTCGGCGCTCCGGTAGATCCCCTGAGAGGTCCCGACCCAGAGAGTGTCCGGCCGCCGGGCGTCGACGGCCAGGGCGGCGATGGCGGCATGGAGATCGATCCCCGTGCCGGCGAAGCTCCAGGTCGCGCCGCCATCGGGGCTGCGGAAGATGCCGCCGAGGTCGAGGCCGGCATACACCGTGGCCGGCCTGGAGGGCGCGGCGGCCAGCGTCCGGACGGCTCCGGCCTCCGGGCCGACGCGCGTCCAGCGGTCGACGGCCGCGGCTGGCCGGGCCAAGGCGAGGATTAACAGGGTCATGAGAGCGGCGCGCAGGTGCATTACAGACTCCTGAGGTTTCAGTATCGATTTTCAATGCAGGGAAAGGGCTTGCCGGAGTTTCAGCACCCCGGCCTCGCTGGTGCCTGCGTAAACAGTGTTGCGATCTCTTGGATCGATCGCCAGGAAGAAGACGTTCAGACCCTCCAGCCCGGTGCCCAGCGGCGCCCAGGTGACGCCGCCGTCGGAGCTCTTGAAGACGCCGCGCTGCAGCGTGTCGGCGTAGAGGATGTCGGGGTCCACGGGATCGAGCGTCAGCGTCGTCAGGATGGAGAACTGTGGGATGCCGTCCGCCGCGAGCGCCCAGGTCCGCCCGCCGTCATCGCTGCGGAAGGGGCCGGAGGGGTTGACCCCCCAGAGCGTACCGGGCCGCTGGGGATCGGCAACGAGGAACCGGAGGTTGACGCCCGCGGCGAGGAGCGACCAGGAGGCGCCACGGTCCGCGCTCACGTAGAGATTGTCCCCCGCGAGGGCGTAGACGCGGGAGGATTGGAGAGGGTCGGGGACCAGGAAGTTGCCGCCACGGATGCAGGTCCAGTGCTGTCCGGAGTCGTCGCTGCGGAAGCTGGCGCACGCGCCGGGCAGGTCGCCGCAGCCGGCGTCGAAGAACGTGCCCGCGGTGTAGACCACGGAGGATTCCAGCGGATCGACGGCGATCATCTCCGGATAGAAGCAGGAGAGCGGAGATCCGGGGCTCCAATGGTTCCCGGCGTCCTCCGTGCGGGCGATGGCTCCCAGCAGGCCGAGATAGGCGGTCCCCGGATGGTTGGGGTCCGCCGCGAGCGGTCCGTTCACGCCGGGCGGTACGCCGGTCAGCAGGGCCCAGTGCCCGCCGCCGCTGGCGGTCCGGAAGACGCCGCTGCCGGCGGTGGATGCCCAGAGGCGGTTCGGCCGCAGCGTGTCGAGGGCCAGCCCGGTGATCGAGGCGGCCTGCATCCCCCGGCTCGACAGGCTCCAGGAGGCGCCCTGGTCGTCGCTCCTGAAGGCGCCGGAGGCCGTGCCGGCCAGCAGCGTGGAGGCGCCCGGCAGCACGGTGACGACGGTATCGTCGGGAGGGAGCCCGGCCCCGGCGGGGATCCAGGTCTGTCCCCGGTCGGAGCTCCGGAAGAGGCGCCCGGCCGACACCGCCCAGACCGTCTCCTGCTTCCCCGGCTGTACGGCCAGAGCGTAGGTATAACCGGGGAGCATGCCGCCGTCCACCGGAGTCCAGCGTCCGCCGCCGTCGTCGCTGCGGAAGATGATCTGCCCCGGGATCACGCTCGCGGTGGCGACATAGAGCGTCTTGGGGGAGCGGGGGACCAGGACGAGGGCGGTGACGACCGGGGAGGCCGGCAGCCCGCGGGTGAGCCGGAACCACTTCGCGCCGCCGTCCGTGCTCTTGAACACCCCCGAGAGGGTGCCGCCATAGAGGGTCCGGGGGTGGAAGGGATCGATCGCCAGGGAGAACACGTTTTGAGGCGAGCCGGCGAGCGTCTGCCAGGAGGCTCCGCCATCGCGGCTGCGCAGCATGGGGGCGCTCTGGACCCCCGCGTAGAGGGTTCCGGAAGCCGGGTCCTGGACGAGCGATGCGGCGCTGCTGCCGTTAACGCGGATCCAGCTGGCGCCACCGTTCAGGCTGCGGTAGATCCCCTGGAACGTTCCGGCCCAGACGGTATCCGGCCGCCGGATGTCCACGGCCAGGGAGCGGATCGTGTCCTGGAGCTTGAGCCCGCCGCTGGCGAGACTCCAGGTCGCTCCGCCGTCCAGGCTGCGGAAGATGCCGCCGACGCTGGCGCCGGCATACACGGTGGCGGGGCTGGATGGCGCGGCGGCGAGCGCCCGGACGTTCCCCGTGTCCGGGCCGACGCGCGTCCAGGCATCGGCGGCCGTGGCGGGCCGGGCCAGGGGGGTGAGGAGAAACAGGGCCAAGAGGTTGGCGCATCGGTGCATGGCGATCTCCCAGGCTTTCCAGGTATACGGAAGGGCGCCGCGGCGCGTCTCCTTTACGGGATCAGCAGCACCTTGCCTGTGGTCTCCCGCCCTTCCAGAGCGCGGTGCGCATCGGCCGCCCGCGCCAGGGGCAGCTCGCGATCGATGTTCAGGCGGAGCTTCCCCTCGGCGATCCAGCCGAAGACCTCGTCCGCCCGCCCCATCAGCTCGTCGCGGTCGGCGATGTAGTGGAACATCGACGGGCGGGTCAGGTAGAGCGACCCCTTGTGATTGAGGATCGCGGGGTCGAACGGCGGCACCGGGCCGCTCGCCTGGCCGAAGAGGACCATCAGGCCGCGCGGCGCCAGGGTGTCGAGCCCCTTCTCGAAGGTGGCCTTGCCGACGCCGTCGTAGATCACCTGCACCCCCTTGCCGCCATTGAGCCTCCTGGCCTCGGCGGAGAAGTCCTGCTGGCTGTAGAGGATCACCTCGTCCGCGCCGGCCTCCCGGGCGATCCGCGCCTTCTCCTCGGTGGAGACGGTGCCGAAGACGCGGGCACCGCGCAGCTTGGCGACCTGGCAGAGGAGCTGTCCGACTCCGCCCGCGGCGGCGTGGACGATACAGACGTCCCCCGGCTTCAGCGGATAGGTGCTCGCGGCGAGGAACTGCGCCGTGATCCCCTGCAGCATGGCGGCGGCCGCCTGCCGGCTGGTGACCCCCGGGGGAATCTTGACCAACCGCGCCGCCGGCACGACTGCGAGCTCGGCGTAGGCCCCCGGGATGGCGACATAGGCCACCCGGTCGCCCACGGCGATCCCAGCGACGCCGGGACCGGCGGCGACCACGGTCCCCGCCGCCTCCTGCCCCGGCACGAAGGGGAACGCCGGAGCCTTGTAGAGGCCGGTGCGGAAGTAGACGTCGATGTAGTTGACGCCGGCCGCCTCGACGCGGACGACCGCCTGCCCCTCTCCGGGCTGCGGATCGGGGACGTCCTCGAGCTCCAGGACCTCGGGACCGCCCACACGGTGGATGCGAATGGCTTTCATGATCCTCCCTCCCTCGAGAACGCAGGGCGGCCACGCAGGGCCGCCCCTACAGAATACCCGTCCTTCGCGTCTTCGTCGTGGGCTAGAGCGCGGACCTCTCCAGCCGCACCCAGCGGCTGCAGATCTCTTCGACGCCGCGGGGGTCCTGGATGGAGAGGGCTTCCTGGCTGAAGCGTTCGATCTCGGCGGGCGGAGTCCCGGCGCGGCGCAATCCGTGGCGGATGGCGCTCACCAGCGCGAACCGGTTCCGGCTGCGCAGGGAGACTCGGATTTCTGGATAGAGAGGTCCCATCGAGGTCGTGTCCATACTTATAACGTCCGGCGAGCCGAAAACGTTTCATCCCCCCGCCCTGAATTTTACTCCTACTCCTTGGACAGCGTCCGCGCGCGGGCGGTTCCCGGGGGCGTCAGGATTCTTCGTTGAGGAGACCGGGCGGCGGAGCCGCGGTGGGATGGGCGGCCCGCCGGCGCGCGCGATCCGTCAGGAGGCGTCCGGAGAAGGTAACGATGGCGGTGTACCCGGAGGCGGCCATGCTGAGGACGACCAGCAGGCCGAGCCGGGCCACCGTGGGGTTGGCCGAGAGGAGCAGGACCGACAGGCCGATGCCGACGACGAAGACGTTGGTCATCACGCGGCGCTGGACGGCGCCTGCCTCGTCCTCGTCTTCCTCGCGGCCGAACGCGAGATGGATGCCGTAGTCCAGGCCGATGCCGACGCCGAGCGCGAGGAAGCAGGAGGAGGCGACGCCGAGCGGGATGCCGGCCCATCCCGCCACCCCGAGCACCAGCGCCAGCGCCCAGACGATCGCCAGGATGCAGCGCAGCGAGGTCCCCCACTGGCGGGAGGCGAAACCCAGGGTCAGCCAGGACATCACGAGCGAGGCGAGGACCGAGATCGCCTGGCTGGAGGTGACCGACTGGATCAGCACCCGGCCGCGCTCGGCGCTGCCGCCGATCCGCGCCCGCACGGCGCCGGGCGGGAAGGCGCGGCGGAGCCGCTCGTCGAGCGTGTTCCGGACCTGGGTCGAAGTCCCGTAGTCGTCCCTGGCGGTGGCGAAGATCAACCGGGTCGAGCGGGCATCGCGGTCGAGGAACATGCGCAGGAAGATCGTCCTCGTTGAAGTAGCGGTAGGTGCGGAGCAGCGCCTCGATCGCCGGCCGGGCCACCGGCAAAGGCGGGCGATCGGCGCCTGGATCGCCCATTTCCCAGGCGCGGTCGCGGACGAGATCGGGGAGCGACAGCGAGGCGGTCACCCCCGGAGTCCCGTCGACCTCCCGCTGGAACGCTTCGAGGGACTGGAGAAGGCCGGGCTCGGTCCAGACGCGGCCGTCTTCGCGGGTCAGCATGACGTCGAACTGGTAGACCCCCACCGACTCCTTCTCGAACCAGTGGACGTCCTGGACGATCGGGTGGTCCGGCCGGAAGTTCTGCGACCAGCCGTCGTCGATCCGCAGCCGCAGGATTCCCGGCAGCAACAGAATCGTCAGCGCCACGGGGAAGGCACCGCGGAGCAGGAGCGGATGGATCGAGAGCGAGGGGACCCGGGTCCAGCCGGGGAGCCGGCGGATCGGGATCAGCGCCAGCAGCACCGGCACCAGGGTCATCGTCAGCAGCCAGGAGAAGCAGACGCCGATACTGGCCACGAGTCCGAAGATGCACAGCCCCGGCACGTCGGTCGGCACGAACGAGGCGAAGCCGATCGCCGTGGTCAGGGCGGTGGCGGTGCAGGGGAAGAAGACCTTGCGGACCCCTCGCCGGACCAGCGAGAAGGTGGGGATCTCCGGGTGCTGCTGCCGGAGGTGGAGGTACTCGCTGTAGAGATGGAGGTCGTCGGCGATGCCGAGCACGGTCAGCAGCACGGGGATCATCGCCGTGGTGATCGAGATCGAGTGGCCGAGCACCTGCAGGGCCGCCATCGTGAACAGCACGCAGAGGCCGGACTGCAGCAGGGCGAGCGCCGCCATCCAGAGCGAGCGGAAGATCCAGCCGAACAGCAGGAAGATGATCAGCAGCGTCCAGGGGAGGAGGAGCCGGAGATCGTGGAAGAGCGCCTCCCCGAGCCCGTTGAGCACCACCTGGCGGCCGATCACCCGCAGGCGGTACTCGCCCGGCCGCCGCTGCTCGAGCCGCGCGAAGGCCTTCCGCGCCTCCTCCTCGATGTCCTTCACCCCGGAGCCGGAGAAGGCGGGAGCCTCGAGGAACGCGGTGTGGCGCGACCGGCCGGCGCCGAGCTTGCCGCGGATCGCCGTATGGCGCAGCGCCTCGGCGATCCAGGCGCCGTCCGGCGGATGCAGGAGCCAGGGCTCGCCGGGGACCGGCCGCGGCGCGAACCGCGCGCGGGCGAGCCGGTCGAAGAGCAGCATGCGGATGTTGGGGCTGCCCCCCATGGCGGCGCCGAAGAAGCGGACATCGCCGAGGAATACCGGATCGGTGACCTCGCGGCGCGGGTTGGTGAGCGCGAGGATCACCCGCTCGTCCGAGCCGAAGGTGTCGCGGACCTCCCTGTCGACCGCCAGGACCTCGGCCCCGGCGGGGAGAAGCTCGATGTCGTTGGCCCGGATCCGCAGCTTTTCGACCCGCCGCACCGCGAACACGACGGCGGCGGCCAGGACGAGCAGACCCAGGCAGAGAAGGAGGCGGGAGCGCCAGCTCATGGCTCGCAGAAGACCTCGACCTCGGGGCTCGCGCCGGCGGGGAACAGCCCGGCCACCTCGCTGGGCGCGCCGATGGACGCGGCCGGAGCGCCGCGGGTGACGGGGATTCGCAGCCAGTGATGCGCGGACATGCGGACGAAACCCTGACAGGCGTTGGTGGGGAAGGGCGCGAAGCCCTCGACGGCATGCTCCTTCAGGAAGGCGAGCCGGGCGGCGGGGTCGCCGGGGGGGCGCAACGGCGCGTCGGGGGGGACCGCGGCCGGGAAGACCTGCTCGCCCGGCTTCAGCACCGAGACGTACCAGGGCGGGACCAGCGGCCGGGTGCGCGGCGCCTGCCAGGCGATCAGGGCAAGAGCCAGAATGAAGAGCACGGCCATCCGGCGCTCGATGGATTCCTGGGGTGTCATGGGGAGCCGCCGGAAAAGAACGGCCCGCGAGATACGGGCCGTTCACACCGGAAGGACGATCAGCGGATGGTGAACGCCTTGCCGGGATCCATGGTGACCGCCACCGTGCCCGGCTTGTTCACGTCCTCGAGCTTCAGCTCGCTGGTCAGCACATAGGTCGTGCCGGAAGCGGGCGGGAACTGCGAGACCGAGGTGTTGGTCACCGTGGCGGGATTGATCGACCGGTAGGTGTGGCCGTCCAGGTCGAGGGTGAAGTGGAACTGCATCGTCTGCGTGGCGGGGAAGCTCCTGCCCGCCTGGTTGGCGACGATCGCGCTGGGACCCGCCTTGCGGGTCGTGTCGAGGCTGAACGACGCCGTGCCGAGGCCTTGGACGTCGCCGGTCGAGAAGACGTCCTGCACCGTCAGGTTGGTCCCCGTGCGGCCGTCGGACGTGACGAACGTCGAGCCGACGCCGGCGGCGAGGAAGCCGGTGGTCGTGACGTGGATCGGCGGGCCGCCATAGAGGTGAATGAGGTGATCTTTGGTGCCGTTGCAGACGACCGGGGGCACGGCCGCGGCCTGCAGGCTGAGGGCCACCCCAAGCGCGAG
This sequence comes from uncultured Acidobacteriota bacterium, assembly GCA_963792575.1. Classification (GTDB taxonomy): domain Bacteria; phylum Acidobacteriota; class Thermoanaerobaculia; order Multivoradales; family UBA5704; genus DATARR01. The sequence continues at coordinate 291,066 of CAWBWZ010000026.1, read as the reverse complement.
GCCGCTCACCAGGATCGAGCCGATGCCAAATCTCTTCCATGTCATTTTCGTCATTCACTTCCTCCTTTGGATGTCCCGAATGGGACGGTTGACCTCTTCTCAGCCCTACGCAGGGAGTGCTACGGTTGACTGAAAGAAGAGTGCTGCAATTTCTAGGGTGTCTGGAGTGGGAATACGCGAGCCCACTTAAAAAAATCGCTTCGACATTCTGCCGATAGAATCTGCGATATGTCGCTCCGCGGCCATCTCTGGACGATCGCTCCCTTCCTGCGCCGCCGGCTGCGGCCGGCGGCGTTCCCCACGTCCCGTCCCTGGGAAACCGCGCTGGAGGACCCCAAAGTCGGGACCGTCCGGCTTTCCGGCTGGTTGCGGGAGACCCTTGAGGGCGACGAAATCCTGGTGCTCGTCCACGGCCTGGGCGGCGGCACCGAGAGCCATTACCTGCGCGGCGCGGTGGCGGCGGCCGAGGCGGCGGGGATCTCCTCCCTGCGGGTGAATCTCCGTGGTTCCGACCGCCGGGGCGAGGACATCTTTCATGCCGGGCTGACGGCGGATCTCCACGCCGCCCTGGCCAGCGAGGAACTGCGGCGCTACCGCCGCGTGTATGCGCTCGGCTACTCCCTCGGCGGTCATCTCGCCCTGCGCTTGGGGAGCGAGGCGGGGGACCCGCGCCTCGCCGCCGTGGCGGCGATCTGCTCGCCGCTCGACCTCGACCTCGCGCAGCGGGAGATCGACTCGCCCCGCCGCTGGATCTACCGCCGCTATCTGATGAACGGCCTCTACGCCATCTACGCCGCCGTGGCCGCCCGCCGTCCCGTGCCGCTGCCGGTCGAGGAGGCCGTCCGCATCCGCACCATCCGCGAGTGGGACGACCGCGTGGTGGCGCCGCGCCACGGTTTCGCCGATGCCGGCGACTACTACGCCCGGGAGAGCGTGGCCCCGCGCCTGCCCGCCCTGCGCGTGCCGGCGCTGCTGTTCAATTCCGAATGGGATCCGATGGTCCCCGCCCGGGCCGTCCGCGCCGCCCTCGACCGCCCGGCCCCCCGGCTGGAGGTCCGCTGGATCCCTGGCGGCGGCCACGTCTCCTTCCCGCGGGCGATGGCGGTGGACCGCCAGGTGGTGGATTGGTTGCGATCAGGAACTGGAGGGTGACGCCAGACGCTCCGCCAGCCGGGTGAACCGCGGCCGCACCCGCTTGTTGCTCACCGCCACCCGCAGGGCCCGCTCCTCTCCCACCAGGATCGCCAGCCGTTTCGCCCGGGTGAGGGCGGTATAGAAGAGGTTGCGCTGCAGCATGACGTAGTGCGTGGTGTGCAGCGGGATCACCACGCAGGGGTATTCGCTCCCCTGCGACTTGTGGATCGAGCAGGCGTAGGCGAGCACCAGCTCGTCGATCGAGCCGAAGTCGTAGACCACATCCCGGCCGTCCACCGTCACGGTGACGATCTGCTCGACCTCGTCGATCGCGCGCACCCGCCCGATGTCGCCGTTGAAGACCTCGAGATCGTAGTTGTTCCGCACCTGCATCACCTTGTCGCCGACCCGCAGGCTGTGGCCGCCGCGGGTCACCGTCACCCCCTCGGGATTGAGCAGGTCGCGCAGCACGGCGTTCAGGTTGTCGGTGCCCAGGGGACCCCGGTTCATCGGCGTCAGCACCTGGATCTGGTCGACCGGATTGAGGCCGAACTTCCCCGGGATGCGCTTGGAGACGAGCTGGGCGATGGTGTCGACGATCTCCTCCGGCTCCTTGCGCTCGATGAAGAAGAAGTCGCCGTCGCTGTCCACCGATTCGTGGATCGGCATCACCCCCTGGTTGACCCGGTGAGCGTTGACCACGATCAGGCTGCGCTCGGCCTGGCGGAAGATCTCGGTCAGCCGCACCACCTCGACCGCCTCCGAGCGGATCAGGTCGGCGAGCACGCGCCCGGGGCCCACCGACGGCAGCTGGTCGACGTCCCCGACCAGGATCAGGCGGCCGTGGTCCGGCACCGCCCGCAGCACGTGGTGGGCGAGCACCGTGTCGAGCATCGACGCCTCGTCGACGATCAGCAGGTCGGCCGAGAGCGGGTGCTCGCGGTTGCGGTCGAACTGCCGGGTCTGCGGGTTGAACTCGAGCAGCCGGTGGAGCGTGGTCGCCTCGGCGCCGGTCGCCTCGGCCATGCGCTTGGCGGCGCGGCCGGTGGGGGCGGCGAGCAGCACGCGCTGGCGCTTCTTCTCCAGAATCTTGACGATGCCGCGCACCAGCGTCGTCTTGCCGGTGCCGGGGCCGCCGGTGATCACCAGCATCTTGCGCGTGAGGCCGGCGCGGATCGCCTGCCGCTGCTGGCGGGCGAGCGAGATCTTCTCCGTCTTCTCGAACCAGTCGAGAGCGCGGTCGAGGTCGATCTCCATCGGCAGCATCGGCTGGATCAGGAGCGTCCGGATGCGCGCCGCGGCACTGGTCTCGGCCGCGTGGAGCGCCTTCAGAAAGACCGCGCTCTCGGCGGATTCGGGGAGCGGCTCGAGGACGATCTGCTCGGTCTCGGCGAGCGCCATGATCGCCGACTCGACCTGCGGAGCGGTGGCCCCGAGGAGCTTCCCGGCCTCCTCGATCAGCGCCTGGCGCGGCAGGTAGATATTGCCGCGGCTGGAGGCCTGGTCCAGCAGGTAGAGCGTGCCGGCCTCGATGCGCTGCGGCGCGTCGGGGGGGATGCCGAGCGCCGAGGCGATCTGGTCGGCCGACTTGAAGCCGATGCCGTAGATGTCCGTCGCCAGGCGATAGGGGTTGGCGCGCACCAGCTCCGTGGCATGGGCCCCGTAAGCCTTGTAGATCTTGATCGCGTAGTGGGTGGAAACCCCGTGCGACTGCAGGAAGATCATCACCTCCTTGATCTCCCGCTGCTCCTCCCAGGCGCGGACGATCTCCTTGCGGCGCTTGGGACCGATCCCCTCGACCTCGGTCAGCCGCTCCGGCCGGTTCTCGATGACGTCCAGCGTCTCCATGCCGAACGCCGCCACCATCCGCGCGGCCATCACCTTGCCGATCCCCCGGATCAGGCCGGAGCCGAGGTACTTCTCGACCCCGTTGAGGGTCGCCGGGACCACCGTGGCATAGGAGGCCACCCGGAACTGCCGGCCGTACTTCGGATCGTTGATCCAGCTCCCGTTGAGGCGGAGGTTCTCCCCGGGCTGCACGCCGAGCAGGTTGCCGACCGCGGTGACCAGGTCGCGGTAACCCGGCACCTGGAGCTTCACCACGCTCCAGGCGTTCTCCTCGTTGGAGAAGACGATCCGCTCCAGGACCCCTTCCAGGGTCGTCGCGTCGCGGGTCTCTCGGGATTCGAAGGGGAGGGTCATAGCCGCCGGCAGGCGGGATCAGTCTATGCCTTTTCCTTGTGGGCAAAAAAGAGGCGGGTCCACGGACCCGCCTTCGAAGCCGGAAGAACAGGCGGCTGAGCGCCAAGGAGAACGAAAAACGCTCAGCCGCCGAGGAACGCCTGAATCGTGCGCAGGGCGGTGCGCAGGTCGGAGGCCGGGGGGTGGACTTGAACCGTGCCCGCGGCACCGCGCGAGCAGGTCGCGACCACCTCGCCGCTGTCGAGGAACTCGACCTCGGCGTAGCGGTCGCGGGCGGCGAAGGCGAAGGCGACACCGCCGTCGAGGCTGGGGAGCAGCCGGACCGGCCGCAGGTCGAGCTCGGCCAGCAGCCGCAGCGCGCAGTCCGCCGCCCGGCGGGACCGGCTGCCGGGAACCCCGACGGATTCCTCCGGCCATTCAGGGGAGAGGACCAGGCCGGCGAGATCGCGGCGGATCTCGGGGAGCCAGGCAACGGTGGGGCGGGTCGGCGATCCAGACAGCGGCTCGGTCATCGTCATTTCCTCCATGGAGATCGAGCATAGGCAACGCGGGTGACACCGTCAGTCGAGACGGGGTTCCAAAGAGGTCACTTTGCCCAATCGCCGCCAATCGCTCGACCCCCACCCCCGTCTGTGCCAAAATGGCCCGCGCATGGCCGACAAACCTCTTGTTCTCGTGATCGACGATGAAACCGGCTCCCGCGAGTCGATGGCGATCGCCCTTGAAAAGGCGGGTCTCGCCGTGCGCACCTTCGACGACGCGCGCAAGGCGCTGGAGTTCCTCGACGAGAACGACGCCCGCCTCGCCGTCTGCGATCTGCGGATGCCCGGCATGGACGGCATCGGCTTCCTCAACGAGGTGAGGGAGCGCAAGATCGACCTCAGCATCATGCTGGTGACTGCCTACGGCTCGATCGAGTCCGCCGTGGAAGCCATGCGGGTGGGCGCCGACGACTATCTGACCAAGCCCGTGGACCTCTACGAGCTGCGCAAGCGGGTGATGAACCTGATCGAGAAGCAGCAGCTCAAGGAAGAGGTCTCGACCCTCCGCGAGATGCTCGACAAGCGCTACGGCTTCGAGAGCATCATCGGCCGCTCGGCGCCGATGGAGCAGCTGTTCGACCAGATGCGGCTGGTGGCCCCCACGCGCTCGAGCGTGCTGATCATCGGCGAGAGCGGCACCGGCAAGGAGCTGGTGGCCAACGCCCTGCACCGGGCGAGCCCGCGCCGCAACGAGCGCTTCCTGGCGATCAACTGCGGCGCCATCCCCAGCGACATCCTGGAGAGCGAGCTCTTCGGCCACGAGCGGGGCGCCTTCACCGGCGCCGTCACCCGCAAGATCGGCAAGTTCGAGCTCTCTCACCGCGGCACCCTCTTCCTCGACGAGATCAGCGAGCTCTACCCCGAGCTCCAGGTCAAGCTCCTGCGCGTGCTCGAGGAGCGGCAGGTGATGCGCGTCGGCGGCAGCGAGCTGATCCCGGTCGACTTCCGGCTGCTCGCGGCCACCAACCGCGACCTCGAGCGGGAGGTCACCGAGGGGCGCTTCCGCGAGGATCTCTACTACCGCCTGAAGGTGGTGACGCTGCGCATCCCGCCGCTGCGCGAGCGTCCGGGGGACATCGCCCAGCTCGCCGAGCACTTCCTGGCCCTGTTCTTCCAGGAGCACGGCAAGGCGCCGAAGCGGCTGGGCTCGGCGGCGATGGAGCTGCTGCTGCGCTACCCCTGGCCGGGCAACGTGCGCCAGCTCCGCAACGTCATCGAGTCCGCCGTGGTCTTCTGCCAGGGGGAGGAGATCACGCCGGCCGACCTGCCGGTCGAGGTGCGCGAGCCGTCGACGATCTCGGCCTCGGGCACGCCCGTGCAGGCCACCGCCGGCGAGCCGCGCTCGATGGCCGACATCGAGCGTCACGCGATTCTGGAGACCCTGGAGCGCACCAGCGGCCATCGCGCCAAGGCCGCGGACCTCCTGGGGATCGGACTGCGGACGCTGCAACGCAAGCTCAAGGAGTACAAAGATGAAGGTTACATCCAGGAGGATTGAGGAGGGACCATGGAGCTCCAGACCGAGGTGCTGATCCACAACGAAACGCTGGGAGTGAAGGGGGGGAAGGGAGTCCTCCTCCAGATCAACCCGGAAGGCTATTACGAGGTGAACTGCGTTTTCGGGGAGCGGGTTCACCGCACCCTGTTCCCGATCCACGGCACCGTGCTGATCAGCCGCGAGCCCGAGGAAGCCACCCGCGCCGACGTGGAGATCGAACGCTGATGGCCGCCCAGAAGCGCGCGGCGAAGGCGAATCAGCCGCAGGGCGCCAGGCTCTCCGTCAACGTCGATCACGTCGCGACCGTCCGCCAGGCGCGGCGGATCGGTTACCCCGATCCGGTGGAGGCGGCGCGCATCGCCGAGGACGCCGGGGCGGCGGGGATCACGGTCCACCTGCGCATGGACCGCCGGCACATCCAGGACGCTGATGTCGAGCGGCTGCGCGAGACCGTGCGCGGCAAGCTCAATCTGGAGATGTCGAGCGCCGAGGAGATGGCGAGGGTCGCCCTGCGGGTCAAGCCCGATCAGGTGACGCTGGTGCCCGAGCGTCCGGAGGAGGTCACGACGGAGGGGGGGCTCAACCTCATCCTCTACGCCCGGCGGATCGTTGACGTGACCCAGCGGCTGGCGGATGCGGGGATCGCGGTCTCGCTCTTCGTCGATCCGGACCCCCGGCAGATCCAGGCCCTGCTGTCGCTCGCCGGCAACGGGGTGACCGGATTCGAGATCAACACCGAGGCCTACACCCGCGCCGCGGATCCGTCGGCCCTCGCGGATGAGCTGCGGCAGATCACCGAGGTGGTGGAGCAGGGGCGGGTGGCCGGGCTCCACGCCTACGCCGGCCACGGCCTGCGCACCGACAACGCCGGCGCGATCGCGGCCATCCCGGGCATGGAGGAGCTGAACATCGGCCACTTCATCATCGCCCGCGCGGTGATCGTGGGCATGGACGCGGCGGTGCGGGAGATGCTGGCCGCGATGGCGGGGGGCTAGGCCGTAGTACTCCTCTACAATGGAGAGGAAAGAGGGAGTAGAAATGGTTTACCACGGCTGGGTCAAGAATGGTGCGATCGTCCTCGATGCCGGGGCTGACCTCCCGGATGGTGCCGAGGTACGGATCGAACTGGAGCTTTTGGATCAGGCAGGAAGGGGTGGAGATCCCCTTCTCCGGATGATGGATCTGGCGGTCGAGACCGGGGTTTCGGATCTGGCGACCAACGTCGATCACTATCTTTATGGGCATCCCAAGGCGGGAGATGCCAAGTAGGACCGTATTTCTCGACACCAACGGCTGGCTGGCGCTTCTGAACGCCTCTGACACGCTGCATAAGGTGGCCTCGGAGGTCTGGAAAGACCTAGTGGAGCAGGGGGCCACGTTCGTAGTGACCGACTGGATCATCGCGGAGACCGGCAACGGTCTGGCAAAGACCCCCGGCAGGCGTCAGTTCAGCCGGGCGGTAGAATTTTTCCGCTCCAGCACGAGATCCCGTGTCCTCTTCGTCTCGGCAGACTACCTGGAGAGTGCCCTCAGCCTCTACGATCGTCGAAGGGACAAAGCATGGGGGCTGGTGGACTGCGCGAGCTTCGTCGTGATGGCGGAACTGGGCATTTCCGATGCCTTCACGAACGACCGGCACTTCAAGCAGGCCGGGCTCCAGCCTCTGCTCTCCATACACTAGAGGATCCTACGCCGCCCCCAGCTCCCCGCGGATCGCCACCGCCAGCTCTTCGGCCAGGGCGTCGATCGCGCCCTGCTCGGGGCCCTCGATCATGATGCGGGCGAGGGGCTCGGTGCCGCTGTAGCGCAGGACGAGGCGGCCGTCGCCGCCCAGGCGCTCCTCGACAGAGCTGGCGGTGGAGGTCACGGCTGGCAGGGCCTTGAAGTCCACCTTCCGTTTCACCCTCACATTCAGCAGTACCTGCGGGTAGCGCCGGAAGGGCGCCAGCATCGCGGAGAGGGGGCGGCCGTCCTGGTGGCGCAGATACGCCATCTGCACCGCGGTGAGCAGACCGTCTCCCGTGCTCGCGAGATGGCTCTGCACGATGTGGCCGGACTGCTCGCCGCCGAGCAGGATCCCGTCCTTCCGCATCGCCTCCACCACATAGCGGTCGCCCACGGCGCAGCGGACGATCTCGATCCCCTCGGCCTTGAGCGCCCGCTCGAGCCCGAGATTGCTCATCGATGTGGCCACGATCCGCGGCGGATCGAGGCGGCCGCTCCGGTGCAGGCAGGTCGCCCAGAGATAGAGGATGGCGTCGCCGTCGCGCACCTCTCCTGTCTCGTCGGCCAGGATGCAGCGGTCGGCGTCGCCGTCGAAAGCGGCCCCGAGGTCCGCCCCCTCGGCCACCACCCGCGCCGCCATCTCGCCCGGGGCCGTCGAGCCGCACCGCTCGTTGACGTTGCGGCCGTCGGGCGCGGCGTGGAGCAGGGTCACCCCGGCGCCGAGGCGCTCGAAGAGCTCGCCGGCGTAGGTCGAGGCGGCACCGTTGCCGGTGTCGAGCACCACCCGCAAGCCGGCCAGCGGAAGCTCTCCGGGGACCGTCGAGGCGAGATGCCGCAGATAGCGCTCCCGCAGCTCCGGCTCGGCGGCCGGCTGGCCTTCCGGCAGGTCCGGCAGGGAGCCGCCCGCCGGGCTCGCCTTGAGGCGGCGCTCCAGGGCCAGCTCGTCCTCGTCGCTCCACTTGGTCCCCAGCGGATCGATCAGCTTGATGCCGTTGTCCGGATAGGGGTTGTGGCTCGCCGAGACGACGACTCCGGCGTCCGCGCCGGTCTCGCGGGCGAGGTAGGCCACGCCGGGCGTGGGAATCACTCCCGCATAGCGCACCTCGACCCCCCCGGCGAGCAGGCCGGCGGCCAGCCAGCGGCAGATCTCGGGCGTGCTCTCGCGGGTATCGCCGCCGAGCACCACTCGGGGCGCCCTACCGTTCGCCGCACGCTCGCGCAGGATCGCGGCCAGCTGGATGGCGAGCGCGGTGACGGTGCCGCGTTCGAGCGGCGGCTCGCCGAAGTGGCCGCGGATGCCGTCGGTTCCGAAGAGGCGGGTCGAATCGTGGCTCAAGTTGGCTTTCCTTTGTCCTTTCGCGGTTGAGGGGTTGCGGTCTCGGTCTCCGCGCTCGGAGGTGTGATCGGCACTCGCACGGTCACCATCCCGGGGGGCGACGATCTGGATCAGTGGGTCTGGGCGGCACGACCTCCACCCTCTCCTCGAAGGTCAGGGCGTGGCCCTCCAGGTTGATCGGACGGGTCGAGAGCGAATCGAGCCGGGCGAGCATCGGCTCCGGGCCGGTCACCAGCACCTGGTTGGGGGAGACCTCGGGCTCGCCGATGGCCGATCCCGCCACCGGCTTGCCCGCGAACCTCGGCACCACCGGCACCCGCTGCGAAACCTCCCGCTCGAGGTCCACGCGGACCGTGTTTGGCTCGATCGAGATCGCCTCCAGGCCGTCCGGGACATCATAGACGTCCTCTGGTCGCGAGGCTGATGCTGGCCGGCCCGATCTGGCGCTTCGACAGGTCGACCTGCACGTTGACCTGTATAGGGGTTGAGCTGGCGGATCGCCTTTTTGCTCCCGCTCAGGCGGATGTTCACGCTCTGCGGCCCCGGGCTGGCGATGATGAATCCGACGCGGGCGTTGTAGGTGACGCTCGCCTCGACCACCTTCTCGCTGAACACGAGGCGGTCCTCGACCGAGGCGTTGAACCAGATGCCGATCGCGATGCCCAAGGCCAGCAGCCGCAACCCCCAGGTGCGCGCCCACTCGTTCACCCCGCGCCTCCTTGCGGATAGAGGTCGGTCACCAGGTAACGATACAGGGTGTTGCGCAGGCTGTTGCTGTCGAGATCGGGGATCAGCACGCCGTTGAACGCCACCGAGATCGTGCCCGTCTCCTCGGAGACGACGACGGCCACGGCGTCGGTCTCCTCGGTGATGCCCAGGGCGGCGCGGTGGCGGGTGCCGAACTCCTTGGACAGCTCCGGGTTGGGCGTCAGCGGCAGGAAGCAGCCGGCGGCGGCGATGCGGTCGTCCTGGATGATCACCGCGCCGTCGTGGAGCGGCGTGTCGGGCTGAAAGATGTTGATCAGCAGGTCGTAGGAGACGACGGCGTCGATCGCGATGCCGTTCTCGATGTAGTTGCGCAGCCCGTGCAGGCGCTCGATGACGATCAGGGCGCCGATGCGGCGGGTGGAGAGGGTGGTCGCGGCCAGCACGATCTCGCTGAACGAGGCCACCACCTTCTGCTGCTTGGCGAGCCCCCAGAGCGGGTTGCGCCCGAAGTCGGCGAGGGCGCGGCGGATCTCCTGCTGGAAGAGGACGATGACGGCGAAGGGGAGGACGATCAGCAGGTTCTCCAGGATCCGCTGCAGCGTCGGCAGCTCGGCCAGCACGGCCGTGTAGTAGACGAGCCCGATGAACAGCAGTCCGAGCACCATCTGCACCGCCCGCGTGCCGCGGATCAGCAGCAGCAGGTTGTAGATGATGACGGCGACCGCCAGCACGTCGACGGCGTCGCGCCAGGTGAGGATTTCGAGAAAGCGCAGCATCAGCCCGGCTGCTCCGTCTGCGTCCGCGACGGCGTACCAGACGTCGAGGAACTGCGCGGTCTCCGCCACGTCGTGCACGCGGACCATCGCGGCCCCCTGCCGGACGGCCCAGGCGACGGCGGCGAGGCTGCCGCCCAGCCGGCGGTCGGGCGGCGCTTCCGGCCGCGTGGAGGCCGCGCGCGCGAGAAAGCTCTTCCGGCTGGCGCCCAGCAGCAGCGGCCGGCCGAGCGCCCTTCAGCTCGTCCAGGCGGCGGATCAGCTCCAGGTTCTGCTCCCAGGTCTTGCCGAAGCCGATCCCGGGATCGAGGACGAGCTGCGCCTCGTCCACCCCCAGGCTCACCGCCCGCCGGGCGGCGGCGGCCAGCTCCGCCGCCACCTCGCCCAGCAGATCGTGGAAGTGGATCCCCCGCTGCATGGTGGCGAGCTCGCCGCGGCTGTGCATCAGCACCAGCGGGCAGCCGGCCGCGGCCACCGCCTCGCCCGAGCCGGGGATCGGAGAGGGCGGTCACGTCGTTGATCAGGTCGGCGCCCGCCGCCAGGGCCTGGCGCGCCACCTCCCCCTTGCGGGTGTCGACCGACAGCGGCGCGTCGGTCGCGGCGCGCAGGGCGGCGAGCACGGGGAGGAGCCGCGCGCTCTCCTCCTCCGACGGGCACCGTCCGCGCCCCGCCGCCGTAGACGCCGCCGCCCGGGCGCGTCGACTCGGCCCCGAGATCGAGCAGATCGGCCCCCTCGGCGAGCAGGCGGAGCCCCTGCTCCACGGCGCGGGCCGGCTCGAGCCAGAGGCCGCCGTCGCTGAACGAATCGGGAGTGAGATTGAGGATGCCCATGATCCGCGGCCGCCGTCCCAGCTCGAGAGAGCGGTTACGGGGCAGCCGCAGGGTCCAGGTCGGGGTGCTTGGGGCTAGGGTCGCGATCTCCATCCAGGGGGGGCGGGGGCGGCGAGGGCTCCGCGCACGGCAAGTCTATCGTGCGGAGGGGACAGACGGAAACGCCCGGCGGGTGCCGGGCGTTTCGAGGGCCGCTTTTATGGGGTCGATCAGGGGGTCGATCACGCGGGCTGCTCGGACCCGGCCACCAGGTGGGCGGTGACCGGGGAGACCTCCACCTCCGGCACCTCCTGGCCGCTGATGACCAGCCCCTCGCCAGGGGGCACCTCGCGGTGCGGCGGGGGTTCCTGGCCGGTCATCTCGCGGATGGTGTTGTAGACCTCCTCGCCGTCGAGGGTCTCGTGCTCGAGCAGCGCGTGGGCGATCCGGTCGAGGACCTCGCGGTAGCGGGTGAGGACCGCCCGGCGCGCGCTCGTAGCCGCTCTGCACGATGCGGTTGACCTCGTGGTCGATGCTGGATCGCGGTGTCCTCGCTGTAGTCGGTGCTGCGCGATCTCGCGGCCGAGGAAGATCTGCTCCTCCTTCTTGCCGAAGGTGAGCGGCCCGAGCTCGTCGCTCATGCCCCACTCGCAGACCATCCGGCGCGCCAGCTCGGTGGCGCGCTCGATGTCGTTGCCGGCGCCGGTCGTCATCTCGTCCTGGGTCAGCTCCTCGGCGACGCGGCCGCCCATCAGAATGGCGATCTGCGTCTCGAGGTAGTCGCTTGCGTGTAGGTTGTACTTGTCCTCGGTCGGGCAGCTGCATGGTGAGGCCCAGCGCCAGGCCGCGCGGGATGATCGTCACCTTGTGCACCGGGTCGGCGCCCGGCAGAAGCACGGCGACCAGCGCGTGGCCGGCCTCGTGGATAGGCGGTGATCGCGCTTCTCCTCGTCGGTCATGATCATCGAGCTTGCGCTCGACGCCCATCAGCACCTTGTCCTTGGCGAACTCGAAGTCGCCCATGTCGACCGTCTCCTTGTTGCGCCGGGCGGCGATCAGCGCCGCCTCGTTGACCAGGTTCGCCAGGTCGGCGCCGGAGAAGCCGGGCGTGCCGCGCGCGATGCACCGTCGAGGTCGACGTCGTCGGCGAGCGGGATCTTGCGGGTGTGCACCTTGAGGATGCCCTCGCGGCCCTTGACGTCGGGACGGTCGACCACGATGCGGCGGTCGAAGCGGCCGGGGCGCAGCAGCGCCGGGTCGAGCACGTCGGGCCGGTTGGTGGCGGCGATCGAGGATGACGCCCTCGTTGGACTCGAAGCCGTCCATCTCGACGAGCAGCTGGTTGAGCGTCTGCTCGCGCTCGTCGTGGCCGCCGCCGAGGCCGGCGCCGCGATGGCGGCCGACGGCGTCGATCTCGTCGATGAAGATGATGCAGGGGGCGTTCTTCTTGCCCTGCTCGAACAGGTCGCGGACGCGCGACGGCGCCGACGCCGACGAACATCTCGACGAAGTCCGAGCCGGAGATCGAGAAGAACGGCACGTCCGCCTCGCCGGCGATGGCGCGGGCGAGCAGCGTCTTGCCGGTGCCCGGCGGGCCCATCAGCAGCACGCCCTTGGGGATGCGGCCGCCGAGCTTCTGGAACTTCTGCGGCTCCTTGAGGAACTCGATGATCTCCTGGAGCTCGTCCTTGGCCTCGTCGACGCCGGCGACGTCCTTGAACGTCACCTTCTTGCTGGAGCTGTTCGAGGAGCTTCGCCTTGCTCTTGCCGAACGACAGCGCCTTGTTGCCGCCGCTCTGCATCTGGCGCATGAAGAAGATCCAGAAGCCGATGATCAGCAGCATCGGCGCCCAGGTCAGCAGCACGGCGATGATGGGGTTCTCGTGCGGCTCCTCGGCGCTGATGCGGGCGCCGGACTGCACCAGCTGCTTGACCAGGTCCGGATCGTCGTCCAGAAGGGTGGTCTTGAACTCCTGGCCGGCGCCGGTGTCGCTCTTGAATTTGCCAGTGAGCTGCTTGCCGCGAATGGTGACTTCCGCGACCTTCCCCTGCTGAACGGCCGCGATGAATTCGGAGTAGGTCTTCTCCTGCTGGGTGGCCTTGCCGCCCTGGAACGTGTTCCAGAGCAGGATCACCACCCCGAAGATCGCCATCCAGAGAAACAGGGTTTTTACCGTAGAGTTCAAAGCTCGGCTACCTCACATGAAGCGCCCTTGGGCGGGAAGCCCGGGACGCCTTTTCTTTCAGTCATGAAGGGACGGAACGTCCCTTCCATTTGACAACCAAACCGCCGGTTCATCGATTCCCTCGAATCAGCCCTCGTCGGCCAGCCTGCCCACATAGGGAAGATTGCCGTAGAGGCCCTGCGCCTTCAGCCCGTAGCCGACGAGAACCCCCTCGCGATGGGAGGTCAGGGCGCTGTAGTGGAGGTCGAAGGCGGTCTTGCGCTCGTCCGGCAGGTCGATCAGCGCCGCGAAGCGCACCTGGGCGGCGCCATGGTCGCGCAGCTGCTGCTCCAGATACGGCTCGGTCACCGCCGACGAGACCACGTCCTTGAGCACCAGCACGCTCTGGCCGGCGATCTCGATCGGGATCGGATACTCGATCCGCATCACCTCGTCCTCGGTCTCGTCCAGCGCCGGATCGATATGGTAGGCGACGTCGATGAACTCGAAGCGCACCGGCCGCGGGATCGCCCGCACCAGGTCGGCGAGGAAGATCACCGAGCCGCCGAGCAGCGCGATCAGCAGAGGATCCTCGTCCCCCAGCTCGGCATCGATCTTCCGGCCGAGGGCGGCGACGCTTTCGCGCACGGTCTCGGCGTCGAAGAGGGTTTCGATGTCGGGTAGGGAAAGGGATCGGCTCATGTCGTTGAAACCTCGGCGACCCAGGCGGTCGCGTGTCCGGCAAGCCGGAATCGCTGATCGATGGTCACCCCCGGGGCCCAGGCGATACGCTCGCCCACGCAGAGGAGCGGCAGCCGCTCCCGGATGTGCCGTGGCACCCGGCGGTCGATCAGTACCTCTTTCAATCGCCGGCTGCCGCCCGCTCCCAGCGGCTGGATACGGTCCCCCGGGCGGCGGTTGCGGATCGTGACGAGGTCTCCCTCCTCCAAGGGGAGCGCGAGACCCGCGCGATCGGCCGACCCCTCGAACATCCAGGGCTCGACGGCGCGGCGTGAGATGCGCACCCGGACGGCGATCTCCGGGATCTCCAACTCTCCCGGAATCTCGAGAGTATAAGTGAAATCCGCGACCCGCTCCCGCGCCGCCGCCGGATGGCGCAGGATCAGCCGGTCTCCGGCCGCCTCCCAGCGCCAGCCGCCGCCGCAGTCGCAGGCCGCGCGCCGCCCCCGGGCGAGCTGGCGCAGCAGCTCCCCGCGCGCCGCCTCGCCGGCCGGGTAGGGGGCGCCGGCCTGGCGGTGGAGCCAGGCGAAGACGGCGGGGTAGACGCCGGCGGGGAGGGCCTCGACGGCCGCGCGTCCGACCGCGATCCCCCCCGAGACCGGCGCCGCCGCGAGCCGTCCGCTCCAGACGCGGTCGAGCGTCCGGGTCGCCGTCCGGGCCCGGGCGGCCAGCCGGGCGAGCCGGACCGGCAGCTCCGGATCGTCCTTGCCCTCCAGAGCGGCAAGGGCGGGGAGCAGCCGGTGGCGCACCCGGTTGCGCGGCACGCTCAGGATCCGGTTGGTGGGATCGTCGACCGCCGCCAGCCCCGCCGCCGCGACCGCCTCCAGGAGACAGGCGCGAGGGAGCGCGAGCAGCGGCCGCGCGACCGCGCCGTGGACCGGGCGGATGCCGGCCAGCCCTTCCAGGCCGCTGCCGAAGAGGAGCCGCAGCAGCACGGTCTCGGCCTGGTCGTCGCGATGGTGGGCGGTGGCGATCCAGCGCGCCCCGAACGCCTCCCGCACCCGTTCGAGAAACTCGTAGCGCGCCCGCCGGCCGGCCGCCTCGGCGCTCTCCGGCGGCCCCGCCGGCGCCTGCCCGGCGCGGCCGGCGATCAGCGGCACGCTCAAGGCCGCGGCGAGGCGGGCCGCCGCCGCGGCGCGGCCGGCCGAGCCGGGGTCCTGGGCGTGGTCGAGATGGGCGGCGGCGAGCCGGAACCCGCGCTCCGCGGCGAGGCGGGACATTCCCCAGAGCAGGGCCGTCGAGTCGGGACCGCCCGAGAAGGCGACGACCACGCCCTCGCCAGCGGCGAGAGGCGCCTCGTCGCGGAAGAAAGTCGCCAGGGCGTCGAGAAGGTCCAAGGCAGCAGAGGAAGGATGGTAGCGGTGACGGGACTCGAACCCATGACCTAGCGATTATGAGTCGCTCGCTCTAACCAGCTGAGCTACACCGCCATGGAACAGCAAACAAAGGAAAGGGGCCGTCAGAAACAGACGGCCTTTTCAACGCGGGCGGGATTATAGCTCGAGACGGACTGAATAGGGCCAGACGCGTCAAGGGAGACGACGCGCCGGCCGAAGCGGGTACTCCGCAGAGGCGGTACCACCGCTCCGGCGCTCTCGACCGGCCCGGCCTCTTCGTCAAAAAATTTACCGCATGACTTCCTGACAGCTACGGAACTGACCAAAGAATTCCTGCATCGAGGTCGAAAGCGCCGGTTCATTCAGACGGTAGATGACATTCTGTCCCTGCCGCTGATCGACGACCAGATCCGCTTCCTTGAGGACCGACAGGTGGCGCGAGATCGTGGGCTGCGAGAGATTGAAGTTGCCGACGATCTCGCCAACCGTGCGCTGCTGCCCCTCCAGCAGACGCAGGATCTCCTGCCGTGTGCCGTCCGACAGCGCCTTGAACACTTTCGTCATGTGCCTCTCCTCACGCCGGAAATCGTGGATGCCGCGGTCGATGTTAGCCATGGCCTTCTGTTCTCCTTGAGCGGGGTTTGGTTGCTTCACCGCCTCTGATGAACACATTGTAGAGAGAGTATACTTGAACAAGGCTTGATAGTGCCCGAATCCTGAGGCATGCGTATGCCCACAAAATGGGCACACGCGTGCAAACTTATCTATAACCGCACGTTACATGTTTATGGCGGGTGGCTTGGAGGGTAGCTCCAAGTGCCCAAAACGTGACAAGGCTCCCAAAATGGGAGCCTTGTCGACCTGGAAAGGGGGAACTTGAACCCCTGGGTGCGCAGTTTGTTAGCGGTCAGCCGGCAGTCGACCGGGATCAGCCGCGCGCGGCGGCGAACCGTTTCGCCACCGCCGCCCAGTTGACGGTGTTCCACCAGGCGGCCAGGTAGTCGGGACGGCGGTTCTGGTACTTCAGGTAGTAGGCGTGCTCCCAGACGTCGACGCCGAGAAGCGGGGTCTTCCCCTCCATCAGCGGGCTGTCCTGGTTGGGCGGGAGACGACGTCGAGCTTGCCGTCGCTCGCCACCAGCCAGCCCCAGCCGGAGCCGAACTGGTTGGCCGCCGCGTTGGTCAGCTTCTCCTTGAAGCTCTCGAAGCCGCCGAAGGCCTGCTGCATCGCGTCGGCGAGCTCGCCCGAGGGGTTGCCGCCGCCGTTCGGGCCCATGACCTCCCAGAACAGGGAGTGGTTGGCGTGGCCGCCGCCGTTGTTGCGCACGGCGCCGCGGATCGCCTCCGGCATCTGGTCGAAGCCGCGCAGCAGATCCTCCACCGGCTTGTCCTTGAGGTCGGAATGGCTGGCGAGCGCCTCGTTCAGGTTGTTGACGTAGGTCGCGTGGTGCTTGTCGTGATGGATCTCCATCGTCTTCGCGTCGATGTGGGGCTCCAGCGCGTCGAAGGCGTAGGGTAGCGCGGGCAACTGATAGGGCATCGGACGTCCCTCCTTGGGGTTCGGTTGGGGAGCGAGGGGGCGGGTGAAGGCTTCGGGGTTGGTTCGCCCCCCGGCCCGGGTCTGTATTCTTGCAGAAAGGGCTGCAGAAATGCCAAGGCCCCCGCGAGGGGGGCCTCAAGGAAGGGCGCGGGGCGGAGAAGGGGAGCCTACCGCAGCTTCTCTTCGACGAACTCGACGTGCTTGCGCACCTTGGGGTCGTACTTCTTCATCCGCAGCTTCTCGGTCGAGAGCTTCTTGTTCTTGCTCGTCGTGTAGAAGTAGCCCGTACCCGCGGACGAAACCAGCTTGATCTTCTCGCGCATCGTAGTCTCTCTTCAGGCCGCTTTTCAGCGCTTTTTTCAGGATAAATGGCGGGGCCGACGGGGCTCGAACCCGCGACCTCCGGCGTGACAGGCCGGCGTTCTAACCAACTGAACTACGGCCCCGCAAAGAACTGTTTCCCGTGACGGCATTCCCACCGCGTGGTGGGAGGTGAGGGATTTGAACCCGCGACCCCCTGCGTGTAAGGCAGGTGCTCTAACCGCTGAGCTAACCTCCCTCTGCCGCCAAGGAGCGCTAATGATAGGTACGGAGGCCGGGGTTGTCAACCGTCAATGCGCCACGTAGCCGAGCGAGTTGAGCTCCTTCTTCAGCTCCTCCGGCACCTTCTGGTCGCGCACCCGGTTGCGCAGGCCCGCGAAGCGGCGCTCGAGGAGCCTGGCGAGCTCGGCCACCTTCGCCGGCTCCTTCGCCGCCAGGTTCACCCGCTCCCCGGGGTCGCGCGAGAGGTCGTACAGCTCCTCCTTGCCGATCGGGTAGTGGTTCGGCGGCGCGTCCGGAATGCAGATGGGGTTGAACCCCGTTGGATTGTGGACCAGCTTCCAGTTGTCCTGGAGCACGGTGTGGACCGGGCTCGATCCATACTCGGAGAATGCCGGCCGCCCCCGCCCGCCCTCGCCGGGGCGCTCCAGATAGGGCACCAGCGACTTGCCGTGCTGCTCGCCCGGCTTCGCCACCCCGACGAGGTCGAGCAGGGTGGGGAGGACGTCGATCAGCTCCACCACCTGCGGCACCCGCGCCCCGGCGGGGATCAGCCCTGGCGCCGAGAAGCCGAGCGGCACGTGGAGCGCCGTCTGGTAGACCGAGCAGGAGTGGTAGAGGTAGCGGTTGTGCTGGTAGAGCTCCTCGCCGTGGTCGGCGCTGAAGATGACGATCGTCCGCTCCAGCCGGCCGGCCGCCCGCAGGCCCTCCAGCAGCGCGCCGCTGAGCCGGTCGCTCCCCTGCACGGCGCCGTCGTAGAGGGCGTCCAGATGCTGGACATCGCGGGGGGTGAGCGGGATCGGCGTCGTCATCACCGGATCGAGCAGCCGTTTGCGCGGTCCGAGGGTCCCCTGGTAGCCGGGATCCATCTGTTCCGCCAGGTCGCCGCCGTTGTAGTAGGGGGGGTGGGCGCCGAACAGGTGGACCCAGAGGAAGAACGGGCGCCTGGCGTCGGCCTTCCCCGCCCACTCGAGAGCCCGGCGGATGTCCTTGCCATCCTGGCCGCCGGAGCAGGAGAAGTCGTCCCACCCCTGGTGATTGGCCTGGCACATGTTGCTGAGGAACGCCCCGGTCCGATAGCCGGCTGCGTGCAGCAGCTTGGGGAGGGTCGGCAGGCCGTCCGGAAACCCGAAGCCATTCTCGTTGACCCCGTGGCTGCTCGGATAGAGGCCGGTCAGCACCGAGGCGAGCGAGGGCCAGGTCGAAGCCCGCTGCGACATCGCGTTCTCGAACACCACGCCCGAGGCGAGCTGCGCGTCCACCTGCGGGCTGTTGGGGTGCGCCTTGTAGCCATAGCTGCCCAGCCGGTCCGCCCGCAGGGTATCGACCGTCAGCAGCACCACGTTCCACCCCTTGCCCGCCCCGGCGAGCGGGCGCCGCTCGGGAGGAGCGGTCTCCCTCCCGCGACAGGCCGCGAGAAGCAGGATGAAGAGGATGGGGAAGATTCGTCGCATCGGGCGCTCCGGGGGGCGGATTGTAGCCTGGATTGGAGATCGTGCGGCTTGAAGGCAAGGACACAAAGGACGTAAACGACGGCAAGGACGGCAAGGACAAACACGCTCAGGTCCCTTGTTGTCCCTTACGTCCTTGCTGTCCTTTACGTCCTTTGTGCACCCCCGCCCCTTGCACCCCGTTCCCTAAACACGCTATAAATCGCTTCCCCTTTCCGACCGGGCTCTGAGCCCGGCGATCCGCTTTTCCCTCCAGATCTCTGGCGTCGCCTCCCTCACTTCTGGAGGAGAGGCAATGCGTTCAGCTGAGAAGAAGAGCCCCGCGCCGCGGGCGAGCTGGGAGGATCTGATCCGCTGTTATGGCCCCCTGGTGCGGGGGCAGGTGCACCGGTCGCTGCGCGGCGCCGGCTTCGTCCGGCCCGAGCCGGAGCAGGTCGACGAGCGGGTGCAGGAGGTCTATTGCCGCCTGCTGAGCGGCGGCTCGCGGCGGCTGTGCCTGCTCCGGCGCTGGAGCGAGGGGCAGGTGGTGAGCTACCTGTCGCGGGTCGCCCAGGGGGTGGTGCTCGACGAGCTCCGCTCGCAGGCCGCGGTCAAGCGGGGCGGCGGCTTTCCGGTCGCGCTCGCCGGGCGGCTCCGCGAGATCGCCGACCATGCGGTCGATCCGCGGGGCACTCCCGAGGACGAGGCCCTGCTCCGCGAGGGGCGGCGGGTGGTGCTCACCCGCTGCCGGTCGCTGCTCGATCCCAATCTCTGCCAGGAGGACCGCCAGCGCTCGCTGCGCATTCTTCGCCGCGCCCTGCTCGACGGCTGGACCGGCGAGGAGATCGTGCGCGCCGAGGGGGGGCGGCTGGCCGCGAGCACCATCCACGCCCTGGTGCACCGGGTGCGCCGGCGGCTGGTCTCCCCGTCCTGGCGGACCGCTGGGGAGCCCGGCCGGGCGCCTGGCGGGGCGAGATATCATCCCAATCCATGATCCGCATCTTCACCGACCCGACCTGTCTCGACCATCGCGCTCCCGCCGGCTACCCCGAGCGGCCCGAACGTCTCTCGGGGGTGGTGGCCCACCTCCGGGAGCGCGACTGGCCGTTCGCCGGGGCGCCGGCCGAAGGGGATCCGGCGGCGGCGCATGAAGCGCGCGAGGCAGTCACCGCTGTTCACGACGAGGCGTACGTCGCTCGCTTCGAGCGCGCCGCGGCGCGCGGGGATTCGCTGCTCGACTCGGCGGACAACCCGCTCTCCGCCGGCACCTGGAAGGCCGCCTGGGCGGCGGTGTCGGCCACCCTCGCGGCGGCGGACTGGATGGCCGGGGGAGCGGAGCGCGCGGCCTTCGCGGCGGTGCGCCCTCCGGGCCATCACGCCGAGCGGGCGTTCGCCATGGGCTTCTGCTTCTTCAACAACGCGGCGGTGGCCGCCGAGCACCTGCGCCGCCGGCACGGCGCCTCGCGGGTGGCCATCTTCGATTTCGACGTCCATCACGGCAACGGCACCCAGCACCTGTTCGAGGAGCGGGCCGACGTCTTCTACGCCAGCACCCACCAGTATCCGTTCTACCCCGGCACCGGCGCCGCGAGCGAGCGGGGGATCGGGGCCGGCGAGGGGTTCACCCTCAACGTGCCGCTCCCCGCCGGCACCGGCGACGAGGGGTACGCCGAGGCGATCCGCGACCGGATCCTCCCCGGGCTGCGCCGCTTCGCCCCCGACGCCCTGGTCATCTCCGCCGGTTTCGACGCCTGGCAGAACGATCCGCTGGGCGGCATGCGGGTTACCGAGGAGGGGTTCCGGAGCTGGGGGGACTGGCTGCGCGAGCTCGCCGCCGAGGTCTGCGGCGGCCGGGTGCTCGCCGTCCTCGAAGGGGGCTACGACCTGGCGAACCTGCCGCGGCTGGTCGAGGCCAACCTCGAAGGGCTGGCGGGAGGGAAGCCGGATTCCACCCTATAGAAGAAAGTCGATGATTGACTTTCTCCCTGCAAAGCCCATAAAATCCGCGAAAGTTCACGTAATACATGAAGGGTGACCGGAAAAGGTCCGCGCTCTTCAGTTGTTTCCAACGTTTCACACACCCTGGGTGTTCGACGCAGGTGGCTGTGAGGAGGTTAGGAGCATGAAGCGCAACGTCATCGTGTCCGCGATCGCGGTGGCCCTGCTGGCGTCGATGCCGGGTTGGGCCGCTGCCCCGTTCGGCTCGTTCGGTGGCATCGTGGGCGGCGGCAACTCCGGCGCCGGTTCCATGCCGCTCACCGGCTGGGCTCTCGACGACAACGGCGTCCTGGCGGTGGACATCCTGGTCGATGGCTTCGTCGCCGGCCGCGCCACCTACGGCCGGGCCCGCGCCGGGGTCACGGCGAGGTTCCCGGGCTATCCGGATTCGGCGGCCGCCGGCTTCGCCTTCCAGCTCGACACCACCCACTACCTGAACGGCCAGCACACCGTCGCCGTGCGGGTGAAGAGCCGCGCCGGCGAGGTGGCGGTCCTCCCCTCGCAGGTCATCACGTTCACCAACGTGGAGCACGATCTCGCGCCGTTCGGCACGATCGAGTTCCCCAAGCCGCAGGCCGAGCTGCGCGGCAACTGCAACGTGAATTCACCCATCCGCCGCTACGCCGTCATCTCCGGCTACGCGCTCGACGCCGGCACCACCCAGAACGACACCGGCGTCGCCTATGTCGAGCTGCTGATCGACCGCGCGGTGGGGCTCGACCCCTGGACGGCATCACTACAACTCCGACCTCGCGTGCACCTTCTCCGCCGCGAAGGGCGGCCAGACCGACTGCTACGGCATCCGCCGGGTGGACATCGAGCGGATCTTCCCGAGCCTCAAGGACAGCCCCCACAGCGGCTTCCGCTTCGTGCTCGACATCGGGCAGCTGGTGAACGCCCTGCCGATTCCGGGCTATCAGCCGCTCTACAACCAGGGCCATCACATCCTGACCATCCGGGCGGGCGACCACGCCAACCAGCTCCGCGACATCGCCGAGATCCCGGTCACCTTCACCTGCGACCAGAACCTGCAGAATGAGATCGCGATCGGCAACATCGATCTGCCGCGCAACGGGCTGCTGCTACAACGGCGTCATCCAGGCGACCGGCTGGGCGGTCGACTGGGAGGGCGTGAGCAGCGTCCAGATCCTCGTCGACGGGCATTTCTTCGGTAACGCGGTCTATGGCCTGCCCCGTCCGGACGTCTTCGAGCTGTCCTTCTACCCGGGCTATCCTCAACGTCGGCAATCCCGGCTTCCAGTACGCGCTCGACACCCGGCTGCTCGCGAACGGCGAGCACTTCATCGACGTGATCGTGACCGACGCCCACGGCTCCACCACCTACATCGGCAAGAAGCGGATCGTCGTCAACAACGTCGGCGGGTAGAGTCCCGCTCGACCAGGATCGTGGCTGGAGGGGCGCCCCTGTGGGGCGCCCTTTTTCGTTGGGATAAATCGTGCCCGCCATGCTGTCCGGCCATGTTTTTTCCCCGGTGCTATCCTTCGCGGTCATGTCGGGGATCGACCGCATTCTGTTCTTCGGCACGCCGGAATTCGCGGTGCCGACACTCGCCGCCCTGGTCGCGGCCGGGCGGCCGCCGGTGCGCGTCGTCACCCAGCCCGCGCGCCCGATCGGCCGCCATCGCGAGCCCCAGGATCCGCCGGTCGCCCGCTGGGCGCGCGAGCACGGCCTCGCGGTGACGCAGCCCGAGCGCGTGCGCCGCCCGGAGTTCCTGGAGGAGGCCGCGGCGCTCGCCGCCGACGTCGCCGTGGTCGTCGCTTTCGGCCAGATCTTTCCGCGCGCCCTGCTCGACCTGCCGCGCTACGGCTGCATCAACCTCCACGCTTCGCTGCTCCCGCGCTGGCGCGGCGCCTCGCCGATCCAGGCCGCGGTGGCCGCGGGCGACGCCTGGACGGGGGTGACGACGATGCGGATGGACGAGGGGCTCGACACCGGCCCCATCCTGCTGGAGGAGAAGGTCGAGATCGGCCCGCTGGAGACCGTCGGACGAGCTCTCCGGGCGGCTCGCCGCCCTCGGCGGTCCGCTGATGGTGCGCACGCTAGACCTCCTCGAACGCGGCGAGATCGAGCCCCGGCCGCAGCCGGCCGACGGAATGACCTACGCGCCGCTGCCTCACCCGCGACAGCGGCCGGGTGGACTGGGGATTGCCGGCGCGCGAGATCCACGACCGCCTGCGCGCCTACACCCCGTGGCCCGGCCTCACCGCCGAGCTGCGCGGCGAGCCGGTGAAGATCGTGGCGGCGGAAGTAATGGAGGAGGCAGGAGAGGGGGCTCCCGGGACCATCCTTGGCCTGCGCGGCGGCCGGCTGCTCGCGGTCGCCTGCGGCGGCGGCACCGTGCTCGGCCTCTCCGAGCTGCAGCGGCCCGGCAAGCGCGCTCTGCGCGCCGCCGATTTCGCCAACGGAGAGCGGCTGCGAGCCGGCGAGAGCTTCTCCTGACCGGTCCGCCAAGCATGTCCAAGCGCCACTTCTCTCCGCCTCCGACCTCCCAGACCGGCCCCGGCCGCAGCCGCCGCCTGCAGCGCGCCGCCAGGACAACGTCCGCGCCGCCGCGGCTGGGTGCTCGAGCGGACCCTGCAATCGCTGGCGCCGGCCGATTCCTTCCTTGACAGCGCGCTGCCGCGCTTCGACGACCGCGACCAGGGTCTGCTGCGCGAGCTGGTGATGGGGAGCCTGCGCTGGCTGCGCCGGCTCGATCACGTGATCACCGCCGCCAGCAGCCGCTCCTTCGAGCAGATCGAGGAGGTGCTGCGCTCGCCGCTGCGCATCGCCACCTATCAGCTCCTCTTCCTCGACCGCGTGCCGGCGCACGCCGCCGTCCACGAGGCGGTCGAGCAGGCGCACCAGCTCACCCATCGCGGCGGCGCCAGCTTCGTCAACGGCGTGCTGCGCCGGATCGCGCGCGCTCCGCGCCTGGGGGACTGGCCGGTCGAAGAGTCCGATCCGGTGCGGCGGCTGGCGATCGAGTACGAGCCACCCCGACTTCCTCGTCGACGCGCTGGCTCCACCGTTTCGGCACCGCGCGGACGCTCGACCTGCTCGAAGCCAACAACCGGCCGAAGCCGATGCAGCTGCTCGCCTTCCGCGACCGCGGCGGCCGCGAGCTGCTGGCCGAATCGCTGATCGACGAGGGGCTGGAGGTCGAGCCGGCGCCGCTCTCGCCGCTCGGGCTGATCGTGCGGCGCGGCAACCCGCTGGCCTCCGCGGCCTTCCATCGCGGCGATCTCTATATTCAGGACGAGGCGAGCCAGGCCGCGGCGCTGATCCCGCCGCCACGGAAGGACGAAACCGTGCTCGACGCCGCGGCGGCGCCCGGCGGCAAGAGCTTCTCCCTGCTCGCCTGGGAGCCGAGCGTCAGGATCACGATGAGCGACATCGCGCTGTCCCGCGTCTCCCTGGTGCGCGCCAACCAGCGCCGGCTGGGGCGTTCGCTGCCGCTCGCCGTCGCCGACGCCGGGGTGCCCCCCTTCTCCCGCCCGTTCGATCGCGTGGTGCTCGACCTGCCGTGCACGGGCACCGGCACGCTGCGCCGGCATCCGGAGATCAAATGGCGGATCAGCGAGAGCGAGATCGGCCGCCTGTCGCGCCAGGCCCTGCGCCTGCTCGAGGGCTCGGCGCCGCTGGTGGCTCCCGGCGGGCGGCTGATCGCCATCACCTGCTCGCTCGAACGGGAGGAGAACGAGGACGTCATGGCACGCTTTCTCGCAACCCATCCGGAGTTCTCTCTGGCAACCGCTTGAAGGAATGCTAGAAAGCTCTGTGGCGGCAGGATTTACGGGTCCCGGAGCGTGGCAGATCCTGACCGGCGGCGACCACGACGGCTTCACCGTCAATGTGCTCGCCAAAGCCCCGGTTTAAAGCGGTTCTGAGCCCCTCGTAGCGTATTGACAGCCCACTCCGGTTGCCTTATCGTTTCCGCCAGTCACTTTCGTTAAAAAACGACTAGAGGAGGAGAGCGATGGCTGGTAAGGCTGATCTTGTGAATAGTATTGTGGACTCCGTCGAGGGGGTGAATCGGCGGCAGGCCGCTGCAGCTTTCGAAGCGGTCGTCGGCGCCGTCTCCGACGCCCTGAAGGCCGGTGAATCGGTCAAGATCCCGGGCCTCGGCAGCTTCGCCGTCGCCGAGCGTGGCGCCCGCAAGGGGCGCAACCCCGCCACCGGCGAGTCGATCACCATCAAGGCCAGCAAGACCGTTCGCTTCAAGGCCGGCAAGGACCTCAAGGAAGCCGTCAACACCAAGAAGCGCGGCCGCAAGTCGTCGTAAGCAAGATTCCAGTCTCAGTTGGTCCTGAGGGGAAAGCCCGCTCTCCGAAGCCCCGTGTGCGCTTAGCGCCGGGGCTTTGATGTTTTTGGGGTGAAGGAAAGGCTGACACGGACCGGCACGGACAAGCACGGACAAACAATCACCCGTCCCTGTTAGTCCGTGTTCGTCTTTGTCAGTCCGTGTTCTGCTTCTCCCCCTACCGAATCTGCCGATACAACCGCGCCAGACCGGTGCGGCGAGACGCCGAGAGGAAGAGCAACCCAGATCAACCAGTTCGTCGCCACCGTCCGCACCGCTCCCTGCTCGACGAAGCGGCGGGCGCCGGTCGTCACCGGTTCCTCGATCAGCGTGAAGCCGGGGAGACGGCGCAGCCGCAGGGCGAAGTCCAGATCTTCCAGGATCGGCCAGTCGCGGAATCCCCTTAAGCTTTCGAACGTCTCGCGGGTCGCACGAACTGGGCCTGATCGCCGAGCGGCACGCGCAGCCGGCGCGTGCGCCAGTTGATCAGCCAGGAACCCAGCCGCTGCATCGGCCGGTCGACGTCGAAGCGGAGGAAGAAGGCGCCGCCGGACGCGCCGCGCGCCACCGCCGCGCGGAGCCGCTCCGCCCCGCTTCCGGGAAGCGTCGTGTCCGCGTGCAGGAAGAGCAGGATGCCGACGTCGGCCGGCGCTGCCGCCGCGCGGGCGCCGCGGTTGAGCTGCCCGCCGCGGCCGGGCGGGCCGCTGACGACGCGGGCGCCCAGCTCGGCGCGCGACCGCCAGCGTGCCGTCGTGCTGCCGCCGTCCGAAAGATCACCTCGTCGGCCAGCGGCGAGGGCCGCGGGCAGATAGCGGCGCAGCGCCGTCCTCCTCGTTCAGGGTGGGCACCACGATCGCCAGTCGCATCGGGTGTTAGCATACCGGCGCTCGGATAGCGGATCAAAACGTCGGAGACGCGTCACCTCATGAGCTCGCAAGGTTCGTTCAGTCATCTCGACCCCCAGGGCAGCGCCCACATGGTGGACGTCTCGGAAAAAGCCGTCACCCGCCGGGTCGCCGAGGCCTCCTGCCGGGTACTGCTCTCCGCCCAGACCCTGATCCGGCTCGCCAACCTGCCCAAGGGGGACGCCTTCGCCGTCGCCCGCCTCGCCGGCATCCAGGGGGCCAAGCGCACCGCCGAGCTGATCCCGCTCGCGCATCCGCTCCCGCTCGACCAGGTGGAGATCGACATCCAGCCGATCCCCGAGGGGGTTCGAGATCCGCAGCCAGGTCGTCGGTCAACGCCCGCACCGGCGCCGAGATGGAAGCCCTGCTCGCCTGCTCGACCGCGGCCCTCGCCCTCTACGACATGGTCAAGGCGGTGGAGAAGGGCGCGGTGATCACCGACCTCCGGCTGGAGGCCAAGAGCGGCGGCCGGTCGGGCATCTTCCGGCGCCGGAAGGACCGGCGAAGTGAGCGTCCACGACCGGCCTCGACCGCCTCCTCGCCGACCCCTCGCGGCCTCGCGGGCCGGCGCTACGGCATCCTCGCCCACGGCGCCTCGATCACCGCGCGACGGCCGGCCCATCCATCTCGCTCTCGCGGCGACCGCGGCCGGGCCCGCCGCGCGCCCTCTTCGGCCCCGAGCACGGCTACTACGGCATCGAGCAGGACATGATCCCCGCCGAGGGCGGGCGCGATCCGTGGACCGGCGCTGCCCATCCTCTCGCTCTACGGCGACGTCGAGCACACGCTGCGCCCGTCCCCGGCGGCCTTCGCCGGGCTCGACCTGCTGCTGATCGACCTCCAGGACGTCGGCTCGCGCTACTACACCTACGCCGCCACCGCCGTCTGGGCCGCCGAGGCGGCGATGGCCGCCGGCTGCGAGGTCTGGGTGCTCGACCGCCCCAACCCGCTGGGCGGCGAGGTGGTCGAGGGGAACCTCCTCGGCGCCGGCTACGAGTCGTTCGTCGGCGCCTTCCGCCTCCCTGTCCGCCACGGCCTGACCCTCGGCGAGCTGTTCCGGCTGGAGGCGCGGCGCCGCAACTGGAACGGGCACAACGCCTACTTCACGGTCTGGTACATGGACGGCTGGACGCGCGGCATGACCTGGGAGGAGACCGGCCTCCCCTGGATCGCTCCGTCGCCCAACATGCCGACGACCGACGACGGCGCTGGTCTATCCCGGCGGCTGCCTCGTCGAGGCGACCGAGCTCTCCGAGGGGCGGGGCACCACGCGCCCGTTCCAGCTCACCGGCGCGCCGTTCATCGATCCCAAGCGCCTCGCCGCCGAGCTGAACGGACGCCACCTGCCGGGCGTCACGTTCGTCCCCACCTACTTACCGGCCGCAGTTCCAGAAGCACCGGGGCGCGGTCTGCGGCGGCGTCGAGCTGCTGGTGACCGACCCCGCAGCCTTCCAGTCCTACCGCACCGGCGCCGAGCTGCTCGACGCCATCCGCCGCCTCTGGCCGGACGACTTCGCCTGGCGCGAGTCCCCCTACGAGTTCGTCTCCGACCGCCCGGCGATCGATCTCCTGACCGGCGGCCCCGAGTGCCGGCAGGCGATCGAAAGCGGGGAGGGGCTGGCGGACTGGATCGCGACCTGGAAGAACGACGAGCGGGAGTTCCGGGACGAGTGCCGGGAGATCCTGCTCTATCCGGAGGATGGCGCGTGAGGGCGGGGGAACGTCTCCCCAATTTGGGAGACCCCTCTCCCAAGCTGGGAGACCCCCATACCTTCTTGGGAGACCCCTCTCCCCGCCGGGGAGCCCCCTCTCCCTTTCTGGGAGCCCCCTCTCCCCGGCTGGGAGACCCCTGTACCTGCTGGGGAGACCCCTCCCCCTTTTGGGGAGGCCCCTCTCCCCGATCAACCGAGCCTCTTGGGAGAAATATTTGAAATCCCCCCATCTCCTCCGGGTGGACGAAGCGCCCGACCGCTTCGCCCCCCTGATCGACGCCGCCCGCGCCCTCGGCCTCCGGATCGGCTGGCTCGACCTCGGCGGCGCGACCGCCCCCGTTCCCGAGGCGCTGGAGACCGCCGCCGGCCTTGGAGTGCTCCGCGCCGTGGCGGTGGGGGAGGGGCGGACGGTCGCCGTCAAACCCATGCGCGGCGCCCCGGTTCTGAAGGATCTCCTGCGCGAGCACTTCCGCGGCTGCGTCATGGTGCTGGTCCGGGGAGAGATCGAGGTCCCATCCCTGCGCATCGAGGACGACGCCTGGATCGTGGCGCCCCCCGGCGCCGCCTCGCGGCGCTACGCCACGGAGGAGCTCGCCATGGCGCTGCGCAAGCCGCGGCCCTGGGAGACGCCCCACGGGGCGTCTCTACAGAGAGCCGATCCCCCACTGTAGAGACGCCCCGTGGGGCGTCTCCTCTCTCCTCCAGGATCGAGGCGCTCCTTGCCACCCCACCCCCTTTTTGCCACAATGCGGCATAATTTGGGACCTCTCCCAGGTCCCTCCAAGAGGAGAGGTGTACCGTGACCGAGCCCATCAAGTTCTTCCTTCCCGGCCCGACCTACGTTCCCGAGGATGCCCGCCAGGCGATGACCCAGCCGATGGTGGGGCACCGGTCGGCCGGCGTTCAAGGATTTCTACATCAAGCTGTCCGCCAAGCTTCCGAAGCTGCTCCGCACCTCCGGCGACGTGATGGTCGCCACCGGCAGCTCGACGCTGGTCATGGAGAGCGCCGTCGTCTCCTGCGTCCAGCAGGACGTGCTCTACCTGACCAACGGCGCCTTCTCCGAGCGCTGGCACTCGATCGCCAAGTCGATCGGCAAGTCCGCCGACAAGCTCGCCGCCCCGTGGGGGCAGGCGATCGACCCCGAGGCGCTGCGCGCCGCCCTGCGCCGCAAGAAGTACGACGCGGTCACCGTGGTCCACAACGAGACCTCGACCGGCGTCATGAACCCGATCGCCGACCTCGCCAAGGTGGTCCGCGAGGAGAGCGACGCCCTGGTGATCGTCGACGCCGTCTCCTCGCTCGGCGGCGCGCCGGTCGAGACCGATGACTGGGGGCTCGACATCGTGCCTCGCCGGCACCCAGAAGGCGATCGCCGTGCCGCCCGGCCTGACCGTCTTCACCCTCTCCGACCGCGCGGCCGAGCGGGCCAAGGCCGTGCCGCACCGCGGCTTCTACACCGACCTCCTGCGCTACGTCGACAAGCACAAGGAGGGGGGCTTCATCACCACCCCCGGCATCCCGCTGCTCTAGGCGCTCGACGTCCAGCTCGACCGCATCCTCGCCGAGGGGATGGAGGCGCGCTGGGCCCGCCATCAGCAGCTGCACGAGAAGACGGCGCCAGTGGGCGGCCTCGCGCGGCTGCGTCTACGCCTCGGCCGAGAACGCCCGCTCGCTGACGGTGAGCTGCTTCAATTCGCCGGCGGGCGTCGATCCGCAGGCGATCGTCAAGGGGTGCACCGCGCAGCGGCTACACCATCGGCAGCGGCTACGGCGACTGGAAGCCGACCACCTTCCGCATCGGCCACATGGGCGAGGTGCGGGAGAGCGATCTCGACGCGCTGCTGGCCGTGATCGACCAGATCCTGGAGAAGGTCGCCGCTCCGGCGGCCCGGTAAGGACGGATGGCATCATGTCCAGCATCCTGATCGCCGACACCCTCGATCCCTCCGGCCTCGACGCTGTTCCAGGAGGCCGGGGTCGAAGTCCACCAGCTCACCGCCGAGGAGCGCCCGCGCCTGCCCGAGATCCTCGCCGACTTCGACGCCCTGGTCGTGCGCAGCTCCACCCAGGCCACCGCCGAGCTGCTCGCGCGCCGGCAAGAAGCCTCAAGGTGGTGGGGCGCGCCGGCATCGGCGTCGACAACGTGGACGTCGCCGCCGCGACCGAGCTCGGCATCCTGGTCGTCAACGCGCCCACCGCCAACCTGATGTCGGCCACCGAGCACACCTTCGCGCTCCTCCTCTCGCTCGCCCGCAAGGTGCCCGAGGCCGACGCCTCGATGCAAGGCGGGGGACTGGGACCGCAAGATCACCGGCGTCGAGCTGCAGGGCAAGACCCTGGGGATCATCGGCTTCGGCCGCATCGGCCAGCGGGTGGCGGACGCGCGCCCGCGGCTTCGAGATGAAGATCGTGGCCTACGATCCCTTCCTCGACGCCGCGGCGGCCCGCAAGCTGGATGTCGAGCTGCTGGCGATCGACGACCTGCTCGCCCGCGCGGACGTGATCACCCTCCACACGCCGCTCACCAAGGAGACCCGCAACCTGCTCGAACCGCGAGCGCCTGGCGAAGATGAAGAAGGGGGCGCTGCTCGTCAACTGCGGCCGCGGCGGCGTGATCGACGAGGAGGCGCTGCTCGCGGCGCTCGAATCCGGCCACCTCGGCGGCGCGGCGCTCGACGTCTTCGCCGAGGAGCCGCCGAAGGACCTCCGGCTGGTGCGCCACAAGAAAGTGGTGGCGACGCCCCACCTCGGCGCCCAGACCCGCGAGGCGCAGGAGCGGATCTCGATCGAGACCGCGCGAGATGGTCCTCGCCGCGCTCGCCGGCTCGCTGGCGGTGGCGGCGGTCAACCTGCCGTTCCGCCCCACCGGCAGCCGGGCCGAGCCGTTCATGGCGCTCGGCGAGTCGCTCGGCAGCATGGCCGGCGCGCTCCTCGGCAACGCGCCGCAGAGCCTGCAGGTGGACGTCTGGGGATTGGACGAGGCGTTGCGCCACCCGGTGACGGTCGCCGTGCTCAAGGGAGTGCTCACCCCGTTCCTCGGCGAGGGCGTCAACTACGTCAACGCCGAGCGGATCGCCGAAGGGCGCGGGATCGAGGTGGTGCGCTCCACCCACAGCAGCGCGCGGAGCGACTACCCGCAGCTCGTCGACGTCACCCTCTCCGGCGGCGGCCGCAGCGTCGAGCTGGGCGGCACCGCTGTTCGGCGACGGCGATCCGCGGGTGGTGCGCTTCGAGAACTACCCGCTGGAGTTCCGGGCCGAGGGGAACCTGCTGGTGCTGGAGAACCTGGACAAGCCCGGAGTCGTCGGCAAGGTCGGCACCCTGCTCGCGGAAGTCGAACGTCAACATCGCCGACATCCACCTCGCCCGCCGCGGCCAGGAAGCCCTCGCCGTCCTGCGCCTCGACCAGGAGCCCACGCCCGAGCTGCTGGAGAAGCTCGCCGCGCTGCCGGAGGTGAAGTCGGCGCGGCGGGTGTTGCTGGGGTAGGGGGGCGGGGTCCAGCCGGCAACGCCCCTACGGGCAGGGCTGGGGCGCCGGCGCCTTCGGGTTGTCGCCAACCCGCCGGTCCATCCACTCCAGAATGGTCGCGTACGTGAGCGGGGCCTGGAAGTGCAGGTTCAAGGAATGCCCCGCTCCCGGGATGACCACCGCCTCCGCGCAGGCGTCGGCCGGGTAGAAGCCCGGCTCGCTGGCGAGGCTGCCGGAGGCCGAGCAGGTCGGCTCGTTGCAGAAGGCGAGGTCGAAGTCGCCGACCATCACCAGTACCGGCACGTGGATGCCGCTGGAGAAGCCCAATCCGGAGACGGCGGTGTTGAGCTCGCCCAGGGTGACCGTCTCCTTGTTCGCCTCGTCGATCGCGAGCACCTGGGGGTCGAAGGACGGCGCGTGGTAGAAGACCGGTCGAGTGCCGGGCACGGTGGTGAAATAGCCGTCCGGGAGGTTCAGCCCCGCGAAGCGCGGATCGAGGCTCGCCGGGTAGAAGCTGACGTCGCCAAGATGGGAAGTCACGTTGTGCGACACGCCGGTCAGCACCACGCCGTCGACGTCGCCATAGGTGGCCGCCTCCTGGATCGAGATCACCGAGCCGAGCGAGTGGCCGACGAGCGCCACGCGCTCAGCGCGGATGCGGCCGAACGAGGGCACCACCCGGCCGCCGCCGCGCAGCTCCTGGACGATCTGGTGCACCACATAGGCGTTGGACTCGATGGTGACCGCATCCGCCGGCGGATGATCGCTCTGGCCGATGCCGATCCGGTCGATGTTGAGCACCGCGTAGCCCGCCGCCGTGGCGTAGCGGACATACGAATAGATCTCGGGCTGGAAGGGGAAGTCCCAGTAGAGATGGCCATAGGTCGCGCCATGCAGCGCGATCTGGATCGTCTTGTTGTGGAGGCTGCCGCGCGAGCAGAGAACGCCGAAGACGTTATAGACCGTGGCGTCGCTCGGAGAAAGGTTCACGGAAAACGAAACATTCTCACACCGCAGACCGCCCTGTGCCGCCGAGGCGCTGGACGGCAGGAACGGGACGGCGAGCATCGCGCTGAAGACGGCGATCCGCAGAATCGAACGGAATCTCATGTTTATTTCCTCCTTCCGGCGCCGAGGCCGGAGCCTGGGTCCGAACTGATCGTATGACCAGTTTGAGGATATAACGAACCGCGGTCGCAGATCCCTCACTCACGCTCGGTCTTACTGCCGGTCCTCCCGCTGGAAAACCTGGATCATCTCGTCATCAGTCAGAGGGATCATCTGCCGGCACCTCTTGATCTCAGGGCCGGCGACCGCGGCAGCCACCGGCCGAAGAGAGGTCCCGGAAGTCAGGAATGTCTGCTTTTGCTCGATACGGAGGAAGGAAGGGCGGTCTGGCGTGACGGTCAACTCCACACTCGCCAGATGCTGGCTCACAGAAACCATGTCCATGTGAGCGATCTCCGAGTACTTCTCGGCACCAAGGCAGATTGAGCCAGGCTCCACGACGAAGGATCTGTAGCTACCCGGTAGCATTTCCTCAGCTCCCTCCTCGCAGGGTCCTATCCATAGGCGGTCCCGCCCTCCCTGCTCCTCGCGGGGCCAGTAGACGTAGACCAAGGCCCCACCAGGAGATGCCTTTTCTGTCGCGGTAAAGAGCGGTCCCTCTTTGACCCAGCTCGGGGACTCTTTGCAGCCCGTTAAGGAAGGGGCCAGCAAAAACAGGAAGATCAGCATCGACTTTGCCATGACCTCTTTGCTCATCCTGTTGTCCTCCGTTGATAGATGATCTGAAGATCCTGGAAAGCATCCGCATGATCGAACGATCAAGGTTGCGTATCTCTCACCCTTCTCGCGCTTGATTTTAGCCTATCCCATCCTCTCCGGCAGGCCGGGGAACAGCGGCCGGGCTCCCCTCATGATGTCAAAACCTTGAGCGCCCATGCGGCCCGCCATCTTGCCCCTGCATTTAAAGACGATCTGCCGCCGTCGAGAGGGGCCGTCGCTCCAGTCGATCACGGTGTAGCTGGTGCCCTCCTTTCTCTCCTTGCGGCGATTCTCCGACTGGGCCAGGATCAGAGACGGAAGCCCGTCGAGGGCCGCGAGATGGGCGTGCGTGTCCGGCTCTTCGCCTCCGAAAACTCCGAGGATCGAACCGCGCGGGATTCTGCCGATCTCCCGGCAGTCGGTCTCCGCCAGGAAGATGATCTCCGTGGCGGTCGCGCCGCAGCTCACGAGCGTGGATGGCTCGAGCCCCTGCAGACCCGAGAGGCAGGTTCCGAGGGGGTGCGACCGGCCGGCGCCCAGAGCCTCGAGAGCCCGATCCATCTTGCGCGACACCCGAAACGCCTGCGCGAGTTTCCAGGCGATAAAAAGGACGAAGAGAGCGGCGGCGCCGATCATCACCGCATGAACAGTCTGAACCGTATTCATGGAGAGAGATCCTAAACCAGAGAGAGCCGTGCGGGTGCGGCTGGGGTAGACTGCGCCCGCCTAGGACCGAGGGGCGCGGACCGCGCCTCCAGCGAGAGAGGAGCTCTTCATGGCCCACGTCGGAGTCGTTTTCGGAGGCAGGAGCACCGAGCATCAGGTCTCGATCCGCTCGGCGCGCACGGTGGTCGAGGGGCTGCGCGAGGCCGGGCACGCGGTGACGCCGCTCGGCATCGCGGCGGACGGCTGCTGGATCGACGCCGCGGCCTCCGCGGCGGTGATCGACGGCGTGTCGAAGGAGATCCCGCCGCTGGAACTGCCGATCGCGCCCACGGTGCGCCATCTGCTCGCCTCGGGGGTCGAGGTGGTCTTCCCGATCGTCCATGGCACCTGGGGGGAGGACGGCACCTTCCAGGGGCTTTGCGAGATGCTCGACCTCCCCTACGTGGGCTGCGGCGTCACCGCCAGCGCCATCGCCATGGACAAGGTCCTTGCCAAGCGCCAGCTCGCCGCGGCCGGCGTGCCGGTGGTGGATTTCGAGACCGCCTCGCGCCGCGAGTTCGAGACGGCCCCGGCGGCGTTCCTCGCCCGCTGCGAGCGGCTGCCGCTGCCGCTGTTCGTCAAGCCGAGCAACGGCGGCTCCAGCGTGGGAGTGCGCAAGGTCTCCGACCGCGCGGATCTGGAGGAGGCGATCCGCTTCGCTCTCCGCTTCGACGAGGTCGTGCTGGTCGAGCGGGGGGTCAAGGGGCGGGAGCTGGAGTGCGCCGTCCTCGGCTACCGGGAGGTCCAGGCTTCGGTGGTGGGGGAGATCGTCCCCGGCAACGAGTTCTACGACTATGCAGACAAGTATCTGCAGGACACGGCCGGCCTGATCGCCCCGGCCGAGCTGCCCGCGCGGGTCTCGGACCGGCTGCGCGCCATCGCCGTCGAGGCGTTCTCCGCGATCGGCGGCGCCGGTTTCGCCCGCGTCGACTTCCTGCTCGAAGGGGAAGGGGAGGAGGGGCTCTTCGTCAACGAGCTCAACACGCTCCCCGGCTTCACCAACATCTCCATGTACCCCCTGCTCTGGAGTCTCACCGGCTATCCGCTCCCCATGCTGGTGGACCGCCTGGTCCAGATCGCCCTCGAACGCCACCGCGACCGCCTGCGGCTGGACGAGGGGATCAAGGAATTCCTGGCCGAGCTGGTCTGAGGCGGCCGGCTCAGAGCGGCGTGATCTCGACGCGCGCGAGGCCGTTGGGAACCATCCGCAGCTCGCGGGCGGCGCCGTAGGAGAGGTCGATGTCGCGGCCGTGGATGTAGGGACCGCGGTCGTTGATCTTCACCACCACTCCGCGGCCATTGTCGAGATTGCGGACGAGGACGCGGCTGCCCAAGGGGAGGGAGCGGTGGGCGGCGGTCATGGCGTGCATGTCGAAGGTCTCGCCATTGGCGGTCATCTTGCCGTCGAACTGGGAGCCGTACCAGGAGGCGCGGCCGATGGTGCGGAAGGAGTCCGAGACCGCCGCGCCGTCCTCCGGAAGCGACAGATTCTCCCATCCTCGCTCCCGGTTTGCCGAGGCGACGGCGGTCCCGAGATAGGCGGTCAGGGCGAGGCCGGCCACCCAGACGAACCCCGCGCCCCGGCTCCGTCGAGCTTTTTGGGGATGGGCAGAGACCGAGCGGACAGGGGTTCCTTCTCGCTTCATGACACCTCCTGCGGGAGACGTTTTCGCTTTTGGCTTCCAGCACTATAACGAAAAAGCGGGGGAAAGGATTCCCCCGCTCTTCGGAGGCCGGCGCCCTAGCGGGCGGCGACCACGATCGCCGGCATGCCGAGGGCGGCCAGCTCGCGGCGCAGCGACTCGGCCTGGTCGCGGTTGTCGAAGGCGCCGATCTGCACCCGGTTCCAGGTGCCGTCCGCGTCCACCACCGCCTCGGGGTAGATCCGCACGACGTCGCGCTGGAGGGAGACCGCCTTCTCATTCTCGCTGAAGGCGCCCACCTGGACGGTGAAGCGCGCCGGCACGCCGGTCGCGGGCACCACGTAGATTTCGACGCTGGCCGTGCCCGGCCCCACGACTCCCACCTCGCGGGCGGCGGCGTAGGAGAGATCGATGATCCGGTTCTTCGAATAGGGGCCGCGGTCGTTGACCCGCACCACCACCTCGCGGCCGGTACGAGTATTGCGTACACCAATCTTCGTGCCGAAGGGGAGTGAGGGGTGGGCGGCGGTCAGCGCGTTCATGTCATAGCGCTCGCCGTTGGCGGTCATCTTGCCGTTGAACCGGGGGCCGTACCAGGAGGCCATCCCGCGCTCGATCGGCAGCCCGAGAGTCGGGGGAGCCGAGGACGGCTTGCGGTTGCCCGAGCAGGCCGCGGTCAGCAGCAGCTGGGCGAAAAGGAGAACCGCGAAGGCGATTCGAAAAGCGACTGCGAAACCTCGGACGAGCCGGGAGTCTTTCCCTGGGCGCATGGGCTTGCGGCCTCCGTAAGGTGGTTCTGAGCCATCTTCGTGAGAGCTCTTGGGTCCAATAGCGCTGGAACGGCTTGCGCTCTAAACCGGGCGATAGTAGCACACGGCTGACTTTCGCCCGGATGCCGCCTCCGGGCGACCGTTCAGCCGGAGACGGAGTTGAGTGGGGCACGCCCCCACCCGGTCTTGAGGCCCCCCTTCAGACGCGGGGGGCGGCGATCGCGGCGGCCTCGGTCCCTTCCAGGGCAGGCGCCACGACCTCGTCGAGAAATTCATCCACCTGTGCGGCCGACCGTCCAGTGAAGGCGACGGGATCGAGCCAGGGTTCGACCTCCTGTCGCGTGAGCCGGAAATCCGGGTCGCTCGACGATGAGGCCGATGAGAGGATTTTCCCCTCCTTTAGCTTCTAAGGTGCTCTGGGCGTCGAAACTGTAGCCGCGGATCCGTTCGTGGAGCTGCTGGCGGTCGCCGCCGCGCAGCGCGGCCTCCATCAGCAGCGTCTCCGTGGCCATGAACGGCAGCTCGCGGGCGACCCGGGCGGCGATCGTCGCCTCGCGCACCACCAGGCCGGCCGCGATGTGGGCCGCGAGGCCGAGCACGGCGTCGGCGTCGAGGAAGGAGTCGGGGATCACCAGGCGGCGGTTGGCCGAGTCGTCGAGGCTCCGCTCCAGCCACTGGGTGGCGGCGTTGAGCGGGCCGTTCAGGCTGTCGGTGATCAGCCGGCGGGCGAGGCCGCACATCCGCTCGGCGCGCACCGGGTTGCGCTTGTAGGCCATGGCGGAGGAGCCCACCTGCTCGGCGTCGAACGGCTCCGCGAGCTCGCCCACCCCCTGGAGGAGGCGGAGGTCGGTGCCGAACTTGTGGCAGGTCTCGGCGAGGCCGGCCAGGGTCTGGAGCACCTGGCTGTCCTGCTTGCGCGGATAGGTCTGGCCGGTCACCGGGAAGCTCTCGGCGAACCCGAGCTTGCGGCGACGAGCCGGTCGAGCTCGCGCACCTTGGCGCCGTCGCCCTGGAACAGGGTGAGGAAGCTCGCCTGCGTGCCGGTCGTCCCCTTGACGCCGCGGCAGCGCAGGGTGGCGAGCCGGTGGCGCACCTCGGCGAGGTCCATCAGGAAGTCCTGCAGCCAGAGGCAGGCGCGCTTGCCCACGGTGGTGAGCTGCGCCGGCTGGAAGTGGGTGTAGGCCAGGGTCGGGATCGCCCGCGTCCGCCGCGCGAAGTCGGCCAGCTCGCGCGACCGTCGCGGCGAGCCGGCCGGCCAGCAGCTCCAGGGCCTCGCGCATCAGCAGGACGTCGGTGTTGTCGGTGATGAAGGCGCTGGTCGCGCCGAGATGGAGGATGCCGCCGGCCCCCTCGTGCACGCGGTCGGCCTGCTCGGCGAAGTGGCGCAGATGGGCCACCACGTCGTGGCGGGTGCGGCGCTCGAGCTCCGCGACGCGATCGAGGTCGGTGTCGCCGGCCACCTGTTTCAAGCGCCGCGATCTGCTCGGCGGTGATCGGCAGCCCCAGCTCGCGCTCGCACTCGGCGAGGGTGATCCAGAGCCGCCGCCAGGTGCGGAAGCGGTGGCTGGCGGAGAAGATCCGCGCCATCTCGGGCGAGGCGTAGCGCTCGTAGAGGGGGTTCTGGGGGGTCTCGGACAGCATGCGGGGCGGGATTGTAGCGAAAGGGCCGGAGGGCCACGCGGGCCCTCCGGCCGGTCTGCTACAATCCGCCGCCGCGCCTACCCTGGGCGCGTCCTCTTCGGGACAATCTATTCGGGACAATTACGTATGCCGATACAAGTCGATTCGGAAATCGGACGCCTGCGCCGCGTCCTGGTCCACCGGCCGGGGCGGGAGATCGATTGGATGGTCCCCGCGATGATGGAGAGCCTGCTCTTCGACGACATCCTCGACGGCGACGAGGCGCGCGAGGAGCACGACCTCTTCTCCCAGATGCTGCGGCAGGCCGGGGTCGAGGTGCTCGAGGCGCAGGACCTGCTCGCCGACGTGCTGGCGAACGCCGAACCGCGCCAGCGGCTGCTCGACGAGCTGGAGGCCGAGTACGGCGTCCCCTTCAGCCTGGTGCGCCGGCTCGACGAGCTGCCGCCGCGCGAGCTCGCCTCGGCCCTGGTCGAGGGGATCCGCGCCTCCGCCGAGAGCTCGGACGCCGGCCGCCTGCAGTTCTTCGAGCTCAACCCGGTGCCCAACTACTTCTTCCAGCGCGATCCGCAGGTGGTGATGGGCAACCGCGTGGTCGTCTCCTCGATGGCGACCGGCGCGCGCGAGCGCGAGCCGCTCCTCGCCCGCACCCTCTTCGAGCACCATCCGGCGCTCGCCGGCTCCGCGGGGCTCTTCGAGATCGACGTCCCGCCCTCGGGCGCGCCGCAGCACAACCCGCACTTCCCCTACCCGAACCTGGAGGGGGGCGACGTGCTGGTGGTCAGCCCGGAGATCCTCCTCGTCGGGCTGTCCGAGCGGACCAACCGGCGCGGGATCGAGACGCTCGCCGAGTACCTGCGGCTGGAGGAGACCTCGTTCCGCCACCTGATCATGGTCGAGCTGCCGCGCCGGCGCTCCTACATGCACCTCGACACCGTCTTCACCCTGATCGACCGCAACCTCTGCCTCGCCTACCTGCCGGTCATCGAGCCCGGCGGGCCGGAGTCGGCCCACGTCTACTCGGTCGACCTCTACGCCAAGGAGCTGACCTTCACCCTCCGCCCGTCGCTGCTCAGGGTGCTGGCCGATCTCGGGGTGGAGCTCGAGGTCGTCGCCTGCGGCGGCGCCGAGGAGGCGATCTACCAGCAGCGCGAGCAGTGGACCGACGGCGCCAACGCCTTCGCCATCGCCCCCGGGCTGATCCTGCTCTACCGGCGCAACCACAAGACGATGGAGGAGCTGGCCGCAGCGCGGCTGGCGGATCCTGCCCGAGCGAGGAGGTCGCGGCCGGCAAGCACGACCTGCTGGGCGGCGGACCGGCGGTGATCTCGCTCGCCGTCCAACGAGCTGTCGCGCGCCCGCGGCGGCCCGCGCTGCATGACGATGCCGCTCGAGAGAGATCCCCTCTAGTCGGACCCCATTTCAAAAGCAATCGATTTCCGCTTCGGAGGAGACTATGCCTCCGTCACCTGATCTCGATCCACGACCTGACCGCCGCGGAGGTGGCCGGCCTCTTCCGGCTCGCCGCCGACGTCAAGGCGAATCCGTCGAAGTACGAAAACCACATGCACCGCAAGACGCCTGGGGATGATCTTCGAGAAGTCCTCGACCCGCACCCGCGTCAGCTTCGAGGTGGGGATGGCGCAGATGGGCGGGCACGCCCTCTTCCTCTCCAGCCGCGACATCCAGCTCGGCCGCGGCGAGCCGATCTCCGACACCGCCCAGGTGCTCTCGCGCTACGTCGACGGCATCATGGCCCGCACCTTCGCGCACCAGACGGTGACCGACCTCGCCAAGTACGGCTCGGTGCCGGTGATCAACGGCCTGACCGACGATCTCCACCCCTGCCAGGGGCTCACCGACTACTTCACCCTGATCGAGGTCTTCGGCGGCCTCGAGGCGCTGCGCGGCCGCAAGCTCGCCTACGTGGGCGACGGCAACAACATGGCCCACTCGCTGATGTTCGGCGCCGCCAAGGTGGGGATGGACGTGGCGGTCGCCTCGCCCAAGGGGTACGAGGTGAACGCGCGCTACGCCGATCTCGTCCGCCAGGACGCCGCGGCCGCGGGCACCAAGGTGATCCTGACCAACGATCCGGCGGAAGCGGTGAAGGACGCCTCGGCCGTCT
Organism: uncultured Acidobacteriota bacterium; assembly: GCA_963792575.1. GTDB lineage: Bacteria > Acidobacteriota > Thermoanaerobaculia > Multivoradales > UBA5704 > DATARR01. The sequence goes on along the minus strand of CAWBWZ010000026.1, from coordinate 251,544 downwards.
ATACCGACGTCTGGGCGTCGATGGGGCAGGAGGCGGAGCAGCAGAAGCGGGTCGAGGCCTTCAAGGGGTTCACGGTCGACAGCGCGCTGATGTCCCACGCGCGCCAGGACGCCGTCTTCCTCCACTGCCTGCCGGCCCACCGCGGCGAGGAGGTCTCGGCCGAGGTCTGCGACGGCCCGCAGAGCCGCATCTTCGACGAGGCGGAGAACCGCCTGCACGTCCAGAAGGCGATCATGCTCTGGCTGATGGCGGGGGTGGAGATCTAGGCAAGCCGGCCGGCCAGGGCCCGCCACGCCTTCCCGCGATGGCTGACGGCCCCCTTTTCGGCGCCGGTCAGCTCGGCGAAGGTGAGGGCGGAGCCGTCCGGCAGGAAGACCGGGTCCCAGCCGAAGCCGTGCGTGCCGCGGCCCGGGAGGACGAGGGTGCCCTCGGTCCTCCCCTCGGCCACGATCTCGCGGTCGCCATCCTTGTAGAGAAGAAAGCAGCGGGCGGCGGCCCGGACATCCCCGAGGGACGACGCCGTGCGGGCGAGCCCCTCGGCGCCCACGGCCTGGAGCATCCACTTGACCAGCGGGCCGGGGAAGCCGTTCAGGGCGGCGAGGTCGAGCCCCGCCTCCTCGACCACCAGGGGGCGGCCGACGCGCCGCCAGGCCTCGTCCGCCTTGGCCCGCAGCACCTCCAGATAGTCGAGCGACTGGATCTCGGGGAGGTCGACGTCGACGGCTTCGAGCTCCGCCCCCACGGCGAGCCGGGCCTCGGCGATCTTGCCGGCGTTGCCGGTGACCAGGACGAAGGGGGTCAACGCCCGGCCGCCAGCCGCTTCAGCTCGTCGATCAGCTCGTCCACCTGGCGGCGCAGGTGCGGGCTCGTCGCCGGAGTTGTCGATCAGCCGGTGGGCCGCGCGCGCGGCGCTCCTCGCCGTCCCCCTGGGCGAGGAGGCGGGCGCGGGCGCGACTCGGGGTTCATGCCGCGCGCGATGGCCCGCTCCAGGCGCAGCTCGCAGGGGGCCTCGACGGTGACGATCAGATCGAAGCCCGGCCCGTAGCCGGCCTCGACCAGCAGCGTCGCCTCGAGGACGACCACCCCTTGAGCCTGGGCGGCGATCTCCATCGAACCGCTTGCGCACCAGGGGATGGATCGCCGCCTCCAGGGCAGGCGCGCGCCGCGGGGTCGCTGAAGACGCGGTCGGCGACCTTGGCGTGATCGACGGCGCCGCGCTCGTCGAGCATCTCGGGGCCGAAGAGGTCGCGCACGGCCGCCGCCCCCGCGCCTCCGGGCTGATAGAGCTCGGCGACCAGGCGGTCGGCGTCGATCACCTCGAAGCCGGCGTCGCGCAGCCAGTGGAGACGGTCGACTTGCCGCTGGCGAGGCCGCCGGTGAGACCGACGCGGAGAGCCTGGGCTCATTGCGATGACGGGAGCCCCTGCCGGCGGCGGGAAGCCTTCAGGGTGCTGGCGATGACCATGGCGACGGTCAGCGGCCCGACGCCCCCGGGCACGGGGGTGATGTGGGAGGCCTTCGGCGCCACGCGGGTGAAGTCGACGTCGCCCACCAGGATGTACCCCTTGGATTCGAACTGCCGGCGGCGGTCCTCGTCGCCGGGATAGAGGCGCTCGACCTCGGCGGCGTCGGCCAGGCGGTTCATGCCGACGTCGACCACCACCGCCCCCTCGCGGACGTGGTCGGGTCCGATCATGCCCGGCCGGCCGATGGCGGCGACCAGGATGTCGGCCTCGCGGGTGACGGCGGCGAGGTCGGCGGTGCGGGAGTGGCAGATCGTGACCGTGCAGTTCTCGCGCAGCAGCAGGCCGGCCATCGGCTTGCCGACGATGGCGCTGCGCCCGACGATCACCGCCCGGCGGCCGGCGAGGGGGATGCCGCTGCGCTTGAGCAGGGCGACGATGCCGGTGGGGGTCGCCGGGGTGAGCCCCTCCTCGTCGAGCCAGAGGCGGCCGACGTTGACCGGGTGGAAGCCGTCGACGTCCTTGTCGGGATCGATGCGGTCGAGCACCCGCTTCTCGTTGATCTGCGTGGGGAGCGGGAGCTGCACCAGGATGCCGTCGACCGCGTCCTCGGCGTTGAGCTCGTCGAGCAGGGCGAGGAGCTCGGCCTCGGTGGTCTCGGCGGCAGAGCCGGAGGGTGCGGCTCAGCATGCCGACCTCGGCGCAGCCCTTGACCTTGCTGCCGACGTAGACCTGGGAGGCGGGATTCGTCGCCGACCAGCACGGCGACGAGCTGCGGCGGCCGGGCGCCCGCCGCGAGCAACTCGCGGACGCCCGCCGCCACCTCGGCGCGGATCTCGGCGGCGGCCGCCTTGCCGTCCAGGATGCGTCAGTCGGTCATGCGGGCACCCTCCCATGATGGATGCAGACGGTCCCGCCGGAGAGGTCCTCCCATGCGAGATCGGTGAAACCGGCCGCGGCCATGCGGTCGAGGAACTCCTGGCGCTGGGGGAAGCCGACCACCGAGCTCGGCAGGTACGATAGGCCGAGCCGCGCGGCGAGAGCAGGCGGCCGATCCCCGGCAGCAGCCGGAGGAAATAGAAGAGGTAGAGCGCCTTGAGCGGCTGGCCGGCGCGGGATCGCGCGTCGAGGACGACGAGCTTCCCTCCCGGCCGCAGCACCCGGGCGAGCTGGCGCAGGGCGGCGTCGAGATCGGCGACGTTGCGCAGGCCGAAGGAGACGGTGGCGCCCGCGAAGTGGCGGTCGGGGAAGGGGAGCGCCAGCGCGTCGGCGGCGAGGGCGGCCGGGCGGGGCGCGGCGGTCTTGGCGAATTTGTGGCGCGCGATGGCGAGCATCGGTACGCAGAAGTCGGCCGCCGCCACCCGCGCTCCCCGGCGGCGCAGGGCGGTGGCCTGGTCGCCGGTGCCGCAGCAGAGGTCGAGCACCGCGGCGCCCGGCGGCAGCCCGAGGACCGCCGCCGCCCGCCGGCGCCAGACCACGTCCAGGCTGGCGGAGAGCAGGTGGTTGAGCAGGTCGTAGCGGGGCGCCACGCCCGCGAACATGTCGCGGATGGTCTTGCCCGACTTGTCGAGGGAAGCGGCGGTCGTGGTGGTCTCGGACATCTTGGGGGAAGTGTATCCCGGGCCAGGAGGAACATTCCCACTTGCGGAAACCGGAATTCTGAGCGAGACTGGCGGCTCACCGGTGGGTTGAACCGGTCCGGGGGCTGTTAGCGTCCTCTTGACAGTTTTCTTTTGTCCGCCTACCATATGGGTCCCTTGCGCCGCGAGGGCGGGTATCGTCCGCCGCGCCGAGGCGAATTTTTCCCAGCCAGAGTTGACCTGGAGAGATTGGAAGATGCTGAAGAAGACCTACAGCCCGAAGCTCGCCGAGATCGAGCATCGCTGGTATGTGCTGGATGCCGCGGGGATCCCTCTGGGACGTCTCTCGTCGCTGGTGGCTCGCCTGCTGATGGGCAAGCACAAGCCCACGTATGCCACGCACATCGATACCGGCGACTTCGTCGATCGTCATCAACGCCGAGAAGGCGGTGCTGACCGGGCGCAAGGAAGAGAAGAAGATCTATCACTACCACACGGGGTATCCGGGTGGCATGAAGTCGGAGACGGCGGCCAAGCGGCGCGCACGCCGGCCGACGAAGCTGGTCGAGGAGGCGGTGTGGGGCATGCTCCCCAAGAGTCCGCTCGGCCGCAAGCAGCTCCGCAAGCTCAAGGTCTACGCGGGCCCCGAGCACCCGCACCAGGCGCAGCAGCCCGAGAGCTTCGACGTCGCCGCGGCCCTGTAACGCGGAAATCAGCGGAAACCCCAAGGAGAATTCGGAACGTGAGCCAAGTTCAATATTACGGTACCGGGCGCCGCAAGACGGCCGCGGCCCGCGTCTTCCTGCGGCCCGGCGCGGGCGAGCTTCAAGGTCAACGGCCGCACCCTCGACAGCTACTTCCCGAACGAAGTGCTGAAGATGGTCATCAAGCAGCCGCTGCAGCTGACCGAGACGGTCGAGCAGTTCGACATCCAGCGTCACGGTGGCGGGTGGCGGCAGCGCGGGCCAGGCCGGTGCGATCCGGCACGGCATCTCGCGCGCCCTGCTCGAGTTCAACGGCGATCTGCGCGACCGCCTGAAGTCGGCCGGGTTCCTGACGCGCGACCCGCGCAAGAAGGAACGCAAGAAGTACGGCCAGAAGGGCGCCCGGGCGCGCTTCCAGTTCAGCAAGCGCTAGAAGGCCAGAAGGAGAGGATCTCTTGGTAGAAGTCACGATGAAGGAACTGCTGGAGGCCGGTGTCCACTTCGGGCACCAGACCCGGCGCTGGAACCCGAAGATGAAGCCCTACATCTTCGGCAAGCGCAACGGGATCTACATCATCGATCTGCAGAAGACGCTGCGGATGTTCAACCAGGTCGCGGAGTTCGTGCAGCAGCTCGCCGCCGAGGGCAAGCGCATCCTGTTCGTCGGCACGAAGCGGCAGGCGCAGGAGGCGATCGCCGAGGAGGCGGCACGCTGCGGCGAGTTCTACGTCACCAACCGCTGGCTGGGCGGCACGCTTGACCAACTTCGTCACCCTGCGCACCTCGATCCAGCGGTTGAAGGAGGTCGAGGGGCGGCTGAACGACGAGAACAGCCAGATCACCAAGAAAGAGCGGCTGCGGATGGAGCGCGAGCGGGAGAAGATGGTGAAGAACCTCGAGGGCATCCGCGACATGGAAGAGCTGCCGGACGCTCTCTTCGTCGTCGACCCCAAGAAGGAGGACATCGCGGTCTCCGAGGCGAACAAGCTCGGGATCCCGGTGATCGCCATCGTCGACACCAACTGCGATCCGGAGCTGATCGACTATCCGATCCCGGGCAACGACGACGCCATCCGCGCCATCCGGCTGTTCGCTTCGCGGCTCGCCGACGCCTACCTCGCCGGCGCCGGCAAGCTCTCGGACGACTCGGCGTTCCAGAAGGACAGCAAGATGCCGGTCTCGACAAGGACGCCGCCGCCGCGAGCGCCGCTCCGGCCTAGAGCTCGTTGTCGTCCTGCGCCGTTGTTCTGCAGTAACAACGCGCCGCCGGCCTCAAACAGGCCGGCGGTGCTGGAGGATAGGTCAGTCGAACCTGGTGTCGATCTGACCTTTTCTTTTGTCTACCCACAATCATCCGCGATAGGCGCTCGATCACGCCCGCTTCAATCGCGGTTCGAAGGAGAAACACGGTCATGGCTGAAGTCACCGCTCAGATGGTCAAGGAGCTCCGGGAGCGTACCGGCGCTGGAATGATGGATTGCAAGAACGCCCTCAACGAGTGCCAGGGCAACATGGAGAGCGCGGTCGACACGCTGCGCAAGAAGGGCCTCGCCGCGGCGGCCAAGAAGGCCGGCCGGGTGACCGCCGAGGGCGCCGTGGGCTCGTACATCCACGGCGGCGGCAAGATCGGCGTGCTGGTCGAGGTCAACTGCGAGACCGACTTCGTGGCCCGCACCGACCAGTTCCAGGAGCTGGTGCGCGACATCGCGATGCACATCGCCGCCGCCGACCCCCGCTGCGTGCGCCGCGAGGAGGTCACTCCCGAGCTGCTCGAGCGCGAGCAGGCGATCTTCCGCGATCAGGCGCTCGCCTCGGGCAAGCCGCCCCAGGTGGTCGAGAAGATCGTCGCCGGCAAGATGGAGAAGTACTACTCCGAGTTCGTGCTGCTCGAGCAGCCGTTCGTCAAGAATCCGGACCTGACGATCAGCCAGATGATCGCCGAGAAGGTCGGCAAGATCGGCGAGAACATCCAGGTGCGCCGCTTCGTCCGCTTCAAGCTGGGCGAGGGGATCGAGAAGCGCCAGGACGACTTCGCCGCCGAAGTCATGGCCCAGGCGGGGAAGTGATGACGGAGCCGAAGGCGGGGGGAGTGGTTCCGGCGGGGAGCAAATACCGCCGGGTCCTCCTCAAGGTCTCCGGCGAGGCCCTGATGGGCTCGCAGCCGTTCGGCATCGACGAGGCGGTGGTCGCCGCCATCGCCGACGAGATCCGCGACGTCCACGACCTCAAGGTCGAGGTGGCGGTCGTCGTCGGCGGCGGCAACATCATCCGGGGCCTCGCCGCCAGCCACCGCGGCATCGACCGCGTGACCGGCGACTACATGGGGATGCTCGCCACGGTGATCAACGCCCTCGCCCTCCAGGACGCCCTGGAGAAGCGGGGCGTGCCCACCCGCGTGCAGACGGCGATCGACATCCGCGAGGTCGCCGAGCCGTTCATCCGCCGCCGCGCCCTGCGCCACCTGGAGAAGGGGCGCGCGGTGATCTTCGCCGCCGGCACCGGCAACCCGTACTTCACGACCGACAGCGCGGCGGCCCTGCGCGCCAACGAGATCCACGCCGACATCCTGCTCAAGGCGACCAAGGTGGACGGCCTCTACTCCGCCGACCCCGAGAAGGACCCGACGGCGGTGAAGCTCCCCGAGGTGACCTACCAGGAGGTGCTGGAGAAGGATCTCAAGGTGATGGACACCGCGGCGATCAGCCTCTGCCGCGACAACGGCATCCCGATCGCCATCTTCGACCTGATGACCGCTGGCAACATCCGCCGGGTGGTCTGCGGCGAGCGGATCGGCTCGATCGTGCACGCCGCCTGAACGCAGGAGGGATCATGAAAGAACTGTTCAAGGAAGTCGAAACTCACATGAAGCACGCTCTGGACCACTTCCATCACGAGCTGAAGAGCTTGCGCACCGGGCGCGCCTCGCTCTCGCTGCTGGAGGGGATCACCGTCGACTACTACGGCAGCCAGGTGCCGCTCAACCAGGTCGCCAACCTGTCGGTGGCGGACGCGTCGATGATCGTGGCGCAGCCGTTCGACCCGCGGCAGAGCTCGACGATCGAGCGCGCCATCATGAAGTCCGATCTCGGGCTGAACCCGTCGTCGGACGGCAAGGTGATCCGCATTCCGGTGCCGCCGCTGAACGAGGACCGCCGCAGGGAGATCGCCAAGAAGGCGCACGATCTCGCCGAGCACGCGCGGACCGGCGTCCGCCAGGCGCGCCGCGACGGCAACGACAAGCTCAAGAAGATGGAGAAGGACAAGGCGATCAGCCAGGACGACGAGCGCCGCGGCCTGGAAGAGGTCCAGAAGCTCCACGACCGCTACATCGGCGAGATCGCGACCGGCCTGCAGAAGAAAGAGCAGCAGATCATGGAGGTCTGACCTCCATGTTCCTCTACGGCTATCACCCGGTCCGCGAAGCCCTGCGCCACCGCCCGCACGATGTGGCGCGGGTGCTGGTGAGCGCGGCGCGCGCGGGCAAGCGGCGCGAGGAGATCCAGGATGCCTGCCAGCGCCACCGGGTGCCGTTCCTGGTGGTGCCGGAGCGCGCGCTCGCCGAGATCGCCGGCGCCGCCCACAACGGCATGGCGGCCGAGGTGCGGGCGGGCGCGGCGGCGCCGGAGCCCGCGGCCGGAGCCGACCCCGGGCTGATCGTGATGCTCGAGGACGTCCAGGACCCCCGCAACCTCGGGGCCCTGCTCCGCGTCTGCGAGGGGGCGGGGGCCGGCCGGGTGCTGATCCGCGACCGCGGCTCGGCGCCGGTCTCGCCGACGGTCGCCAAGACCTCGGCGGGGGCGACCGAATGGCTGGAGATCGAGCGCATCACCAACACCGCGAACGAGATCGAGCGGTTCAAGGCGGCGGGCTTCTGGGTCTACGGCACCGATCCGGAGGGCGATCCGCCCTGGGAGGTCGACCTCTCCGGCCAGGTCGTCCTCTGTTTCGGCGGCGAGGAGAAGGGGCTGCGCGCCCGCACCCGCCAGCTCTGCGACCGCATGATCGGGCTCCCCATGCGCGGCCGGGTCGGCTCGCTCAACATCGCCACCTCGGCGGCAGCGGTGCTCTACGAGGCCGTGCGGCAGCGCAGCTCTCCCCAGACCTGAAAAATGTAAGCAATCCATCCGTATCTGTATTCACCCTTCCGGTCTCCCTTTTACCCGCGAATCGTGGTAACAAGTTGGAATCCGAAACGCCCAATAGGGTAAAGGAGGGGAATCATGATCAAGCAGAGACTGTCTGTTGGCGTCCTGGCTCTGGCGATCGTTGTGCTGTGTCTGCCGGCTGGCGGAGCGGAGATCGCCAGGGTTCAGGTCACGCCGTCGCAGGTCCAGTGGGAGCCTCAGGGTAGCTACGAGCGCCTGGTGCTGACCGTTTCGATGCCAGGGGGCGCCGTCGTCCGCCGGGAGTTCGCGGCGGGGCAGGCGCCGGTCTTCGAGCTGCCGAAGGGGGTGGCGAACGGCTCCTATGCGTACGAGCTGCGGGTTGTCCCGACCCTCGATCCGGAGGTCCGGAAGGCTCTCGCGGCCTCGCGCGAGGCGGGCGGCGCGGCGGCGGTCGAGCGGCTCCGGAAGGCGGGCCGGCTGCCGGCGGGTGAGCTGGTGCAGTCCGGTTCCTTCGCCGTCGCGGGCGGCGCCCTGGTCGCCCCGGACGCGCGGGAGGAGCGCGGCGCGCCGGTCAAGGCGGCCGCGGGCCTGCCGGTGAAGGACCAGGTGATTCCTGATGACCTGATCGTCCAGGGGAGCGCCTGCGTCGGCCTCGACTGCGTGAACAACGAGAGCTTCGGGTTCGACACCATCCGGCTCAAGGAGAACAACACCCGGATCAAGTTTGACGACACCAGCGTGGGCAGCTTCCCGGCGAACGACTGGCAGCTCACCGCCAACGACTCGGCGAGCGGCGGCGCCAGCAAGTTCTCGATCGAGGACGTCACCGGCTCCAAGGTGCCGTTCACGATCACCGCCGGCGCGGCGACGAACTCGATCTTCGTCGACTCCACGGGCCGGCTGGGCCTGCGCACGTCGACCCCGGTGCTCGACATCCACGTCAACACCAGCAATACGCCGGCGATGCGGCTGGAGCAGAACAACTCCGGCGGTTTCACGGCGCAGACCTGGGACGTCGCCGGCAACGAGGCGAACTTCTTCGTCCGCGACGTGACGGGCGGCTCGCGCCTCCCCTTCCGCATCCGGCCCGGCGCGCCGACGAGCAGCATCGATATCAGCGCTTCCGGCAGCGTGGGCATCGGCACCGCGTCGCCGTCGACCAAGCTGCACGTCTCGGGCAGCGACGGCACGACGAAGCTGCTGGTCCAGGAATCGAGCGCCACGGCCACGGCGCGCGAGATGGCGGAATTCCGCAACAACGGCGGCGCCGAGATGATCTTCAAGGACACCGGCGACACGGCGCGCTGGAGCATCGGCACCTTCAGCTCCGCGTTCATCTGGGACAACCAGGCCGTCGCCAACGTCGAGATGACGCTGGGAAATACCGGCAACCTGACCATCACGGGGATGCTGTCCCAGGGTTCGGACCGCAACACCAAGACGGACATCTTCGACGTGCAGCCGGACGAGGTTCTGGCCAAGGTGGACAAGCTCCCGATCTCGACCTGGCGCTACAAGGGGGATGCGCCGCAGCATCTGGGTCCGATGGCCCAGGACTTCGTCGCCGCCTTCGGCCTCGGCGCTGACGACCGGCACATCGCGCCGCTCGACGCCGCCGGCGTGAGCCTCGCCGCCATCCAGGCGCTCAACCGCAAGGTCACCGAGAAGCAGGTCGCGATCGACGATCTGGCGCGGCGCAACGCCGATCTCGAGAAGCGGCTCGCCGATCTCGAGACGCTGGTGGCGAAGCTCGCCCCGGCCGTGCAGAAGTAACCCCGTTCGGAAGTAGAAGGTCAGGGCGCCGGTCCGCGCGGGCCGGCGCCCTGTCTTTTCTCTGTACCATCTAAACCTTTTACAGTGCGGCCGCGCTTGGCGCCCTCGCCTGCGCGGGGCGAGATCCTCAAAGGCGCAACTCCCATGACGGCCGTCGCGTTTTGTCGCGACACGCAATAACACCGAAGAACATGCAGTTTCTCACCGCCCTCTGTTTTCATTCCTGAATGCACGCTCTTCAAGATCGCTCCGGAATCGGCTACGATACGTCTCCGTTGCTTTTCCTTCCTCTTTTCAACCGAGCCGAGGTCCAGGACGCATGAGTGATGTCGTCCAGAAGTTCTGGGGTTTCTGTCACACGCTGCGCCATGACGGCATCGATTATGGCGACTACATCGAACAGATCACATATCTGCTCTTCCTCAAGATGGCGGACGAGCGGAGTATCGATCTCAGCCGGATCGGGGTGCCGCAGGATGGCCTCACGGCGATCGACTGTTCCTGGCCGGCGCTGGCGAGCGAGCAGGGCGAGGCGCTGACGCGGCACTACAACGGCGTGCTGCGCACCCTGGGCAGGCAGCCGGGCCTGCTCGGCGACATCTTCACCGGTGCCGCGTCACGCTTCAACAATCCGGCGAACCTGAAGCGTCTGATCGATCTGATCGATGAGACGAAATGGACCACGATGGAGGTGGACCTCAAGGCCGCGGTTTTCGAAGGGCTGCTCGAAAAGGCGGCGAGCGAGGGGAAGAAGGGCGCCGGGCAGTACTTCACGCCACGGCGGCTGATCCAATCGATCGTGCGCTGTGTGCGCCCCGATCCGCGCGGCTGTCCGGAGCTCGCGATCTGCGATCCGGCGTGCGGCACGGCGGGTTTCCTGGTCGTAGCCTATGAATGGTTGCTGGCCGAGTCGCGCGAGGACGGCGCGGAGCCGGAGCTCGCGCGGCGGGTGCGCCGCGGCACCTACTTCGGCGAGGAGCTGGTGCCGCGCCCGCGGCGCCTGGCGCTGATGAACCTCTTCCTGCACGGCCTGCAGCCGGAGATCAAGCTCGGCGATTCGATCTACGAGCAGCCCGGGGACCGGCGCTTCGACGTGGTGCTGACCAATCCCCCTTTCGGCAACAAAGGGGCGAACCAGGTGCCGGCGCGGAACGACCTGACGATCAAGACCTCGAACAAGCAGCTCAATTTCCTGCAGCACGTCATCACGCTGCTGAAAGCCGGCGGCCGCGCCGCGGTGATCGTGCCTGACAACTGCCTGTTCGCCGACCAGGCCGGCGAGGTGTTCAAGGTGCTCACCCAGGAGTGCGATCTCCACACCGTGCTGCGTCTGCCCAACGGCACGTTCACCCCGTACAGCGCCGGCACCAAGACCAACGTCGTCTTCTTCACCAAGGGAGCGCCGACGGAGACGGTCTGGGTCTACGACGCGCGCACCAACGTGCCGCGGATCACCAAGAAGGACCGCCCGCTCACCCATGCCCACCTCGCCGCCTTCGAGGCCTGCTACGGGCTCGATCCCAACGGCCGCTCCCGGCGCTCGGCCGGCGACTCGCGGGAGGACCGCTGGCGCTCGTTCTCGATCGCCGAGGTGCGGGCCCGCGACTTCAAGATCGACGGCCTGAAATGGCTCAAGGAGGAGTCGCTCGACGATGAGCTGCCGGAGCCCGAGGATCTGGCGGCGGAAGCGATCGCGGAGCTGGAGAGCGCGGTGGCCGACCTGGCGTCGGTGATCGAGCTGCTGACGAGCGACGCCGAGCCGCAGCGGCCGCGCGCCGTCCAGGGAGGCTCATGACGAGCGCCGTCTCCGACTGGGAGATCGGACGCCGGGAAGGGGAGCTGCCGGAAGGCTGGGCCGAGGCGACGCTCGAGGAGATCGTCGTCCACAAGCTCGGCGGCGAGTGGGGCAAGGATCCGCGCGAGGTGGCGGAGAGCCCGGAGATGGTAAAGGTACGGGTGATCCGCGGCACGGAGTTCCGCAACTGGGAGCGCGACAAGGGGGCGACAGCGGAGGAGCGGGTGATCAAGCGCAAGAGCCTCGCCCGCCGGCAGCTCGCGGTGGGGGACCTGGTGGTCGAGGTCTCGGGCGGCGGCGCCACCCAGCCGGTGGGGCGGACGCTGCTGATCGACGCCGAGGCGGTCCGGCGCGCGGGCGGCGTGCCGCTGATCTGCAACAACTTCTGCCGCCAGATCCGCATCCACCGCGAGATCGATCCCGCTTTCGTCCACCTCGCGCTCTCCTATCACTACCTCTGCGGCAGCTTCGACGAGCACCAGACGCAGACGACGAACCTCCGCAACCTCGATTTCGACAGCTTCCTCTCCGGCATCATCCTGCCCCTGCCGCCGCTGGTGGAGCAGCGGCGGATCGTCGAGAAGACGCGGGAGATGATGGCGCCGCTGCGGCGCGCCCGCGAGGGGTTCGCCAGGCTGCCGGAGATCCTCCGCCGCTTCCGCCAGTCCGTGCTCGCCGACGCCTACTCGGGAAGGCTGACCGAGGAGTGGCGCGAGCGGCGGGGCGCCTACGAGCCGCTCGCCCCCCGGCTGGCGCGCGCGTTCGCCGCCCGCAACGAGGCCTACGAGATGGCGCGCTGCGAGGCCGAGGCGTTCGAGCGCCGGGCGCCGCGGCGGCCGAAGAACCTGGCCGCCACGGAGTGGGAGGCGCCGGAGCCGCTGGACGCTCCGCAGGTGCCGGCGGAGTGGAGCCTGGTGGCGTTGCAGGATGTGATCCATCGCGCCCAGTACGGCCTGTCGATGAAGGCGGACGGGGAGCCGCGGACCGGCGTCGCGATGCTCCGCATGGCCAACATCCGCGACGGCAGGATGGATCCCACCGAGCTCAAGTACGTCGATCGCCAGGGGATCGACGTCCCGGGATTCACCGTGCGGCAGGGGGACATCCTCTTCAACCGCACCAACAGCGCCGAGCTGGTGGGGAAGGCCGCGGTCTTCGACCTCGACCTGGAGGCGGTCTTCGCCTCCTACGTGGTGCGCATCGAGTGCGACGAGCAGCTGGTCTCCAGCCGCTACGTCTGCGGCTGGATCAACTCCCCCTGGGGGCGCCGGTGGGCGCGCACGGTACGCACCGACTGCAGCAACCAGTCGAATATCAACGTCTCGCGCCTGCAGCGGATGCCGCTGCCGGTGCCGCCGCTGGTCGAGCAGCGGGAGATCGTGCGGCGCGTCGAGGAGCTCTTCGCCTTCGCCGACGCGACCGAGCGGCGGGTGGCAGTGGCGGAGGAGCGGACCGAGCGGCTGCGGCGGACGCTCCTCTCCCGCGCCATGCGCGGCGAGCTGGTGCCGACCGAGGCGGAGCTCGGCGGTGGTGAAGGGGGAGGCTTCGAGCCCGCCTCGGACCTGCTCGACCGGATCGGGGCCGAACGCCTCGCCGCCCAGGAGGGCGGAGCGGAGACCGTGGCGATGAGCCCTGAGGAGGCGGTCTCGGAGCGCATCCTGGCCGCCGTCCGCCAGATCTGCTGGGGAGCCGGGGAGATGAGCCGGGAGGATCTGATCCGGCGGGTGGCGGTGCGGCTGGGCAGCCCGCGGTTCGGCAAGAGCGTCCGCGCCCGGCTGGAGAGGCATGTCGAGGCGGCGCTCCAGCGGCGGATCGTCGCCCGCAAGGGGGATCTGCTCACCGGCGCGACGCCGACCTTCGGACGCTACGACTACCGGTTCCTGCTGGCGACGGTCGCCGGGCTGGTGGCGCGGGGTGCCGAGCACGAGAAGGACGAGATCGTCCGCGCCGTCGCCACCTACCTGGGCTACGGCCAGGTGACCCCCGCGATCCGCGAGCGGATGGACCGCGTCTTCCTCTGGGCGGCGCAGGACGGGCAGCTGGAGATCCGCGAGGGGCGGGTGGTGATTCTCTAACCCTTCAGCCACTCAAATAATTCGTAATGCTCGCGGCTCATGCCGAGCCGCTCGTAGACCTTCTGGGCGGCGGCGTTGCGTTTCTCCACATACAACCGGATCCCCTTGAGGCCGGGGGATTCCTCCACCTGCCACTTCAGGCGCTCGTAGAGGGCGCGGTAGACCCCACGGCCGCGCTCCTCGGGGATGATGTAGACCGACTGGATCCAGAGGATGGTCCCATTCCGCCATTCGCTCCACTCGTTGGTGGTGAGCAGGCAGCCGGCGATCCGGCCGCCGCGCTCGGCGATCCAGTAGGCCCCCTTGCCGGGATCGGCGAAGACGGCCCCGACGCCGCGGGTCAGGATCTCGCGGTCGAGCTCCAGATCCTCGGTCTCGCGGGCCATCCGGAGCTGGAACTCGACGATCGCGGCGGCGTCCGCCGGCTCCGCCGGGCGGATGAGCAGGTCCGATTCAACCATCCCCCTATTCAATCATGGGAAGCGGCCTCGCCGGGCCGCAGAGCGTCGATCAGACTTTCCTCCACCTCGGGGGGGAGCGCCTCGTCGGGCAACTGCCGCAGGGCGCGCACCACGGCCGTGACCTCGCTCTCGAAGCGCCGGCATCCCAGGCAATCCTCCAGATGCTCGTCGATCCGCTGCGTCCGGTCGCGGCTCAGCCGCCCGTCGAGGTGCTCGGTGAGATCCGCGAGCACCTCGCCGCAGTGCAGGCCGGCGGCGACCCGTTCCTCCTCGATAGCCCTTTCCGCGGCCGGCGGGCCTGCGCGGGCGAGCAGCCGCAGGCGTGCGCGGTGCAGGCGCGTGTGAACGGCGGCGTCGGCGAGGCCGGTGACTCGGGCGGCCTCGTCCACCGTGAAGTACTCGCGATCGCAGAGGGTGAGGATCTCCTGGTCTTCCGCCGGAAGCGCGGCGAAGGCGGCCTCCATGGCCGGGCCGTCCGCTTCGAAAGTCTCGTCCCCGGCGCTCCCCCAGCCCGCCGAACGCGCCAGCTCGCGCAGCGGGGTGAGATCAGCCTCGGAGGTGCGGGCGTTCCGCCGGCCGATCGCCTGGCGGGCGAGGGCGAGCAGCCAGGGGCGGGCGGAGGGCTCGGCGCGGTGGCGGTGGGCGGCCCGCCAGGCGGCGCGGAAGGTCTCGTGGAGGATCTCCCCGGCCTCCCCAGTCCCCCCGGGCGTGGCGGCGCGCGCGAAGCGATAGACCGCCGCCTGGTGCCGCCTGACGAGGCGGTCGAAGGAGGAGGGGTCACCGGCCGCGATGCGGCCGATCAACGTCTCGTCGCTGACCCTGGAGTCGTCTGTGTCAACCATCTCCCGATCCCCGGAGTGGATGGGCGGTGAACGATCTCAAACTGGTGAATGTCCAGAGAGATCTTACACCGTGCCCCTCCCTCCGGGGGAGACGGCGTTTCAGACCACGATGCGCCCGTAGCGGGCGAGCAGGAGGGAGTAGGCGCCGAAGGCGATCAGGCCGATGGCGACCAGGGCGAGCAGAAGCGTGCCGTGCGGCTGCGCCGCCAGGGCCGCCAGCGCTCCGCCCAGGCCCCGCGCCTCGCTCGGATCGAACCGCCGGGCGGCCTGGATCAGGAACCAGCCGGAGACCAGGAAGACGACGCCGCGGGCGATCAGGCCCAGCTTGCCGGTGCTGATCGCCAGCTTCTGCTCCGTCTCGTCCATCTCCTGGAGGCGGAGCTCCTTGCGGAACTTCTCGGTCCAGCCGCGCCGGATCTGGTGCAGGCCGCCGGCGATCACTCCGATCCCGACGGCGGCGACCAGCCAGCGGCCGAACGGCTGGCTCATCAGCTTCGCCGTCCACTCCTGGTAGGCGTGCCCCCCGGAACCGGAGCGGCCGCCCTGGGCGATCCGCACGGCAGCCACGGCGAGACTGCCGTAGATCAGGCCGCTGCCCACCCGGCCCGCGCGGTGGGCCAGGCCCTTGATGCCGGTCCCCTTGTGCTCGCGGTCGAGAAACCCCTGGACGATCCGCCAGATGGCGTAGCCGAACAGGCCGACGGCAAGCAGCCAGAGGAGCGCGGTGCTCTGCCGGGCCACTGCCTGGAGAGCGCCGCGGGTATCCGTGGCGTGGGAGCGGGCGCCGAACGCCGTCTGCACGGCCAGAAGGCCGACCAGCGCGTAGACGACCCCGCGGGCGGCGTAGCCGGCGCGGGCCATCTTCTCCAGCCACGGGCTCTGGAGCGCGACCTGCGTGAAGGTGCTGCTGGATGCTCTAGCCATTCCTCGAATCCTCCTGAGGGATAGCTAGAGCAAGGGGGGTGCCAGGCGCTATTTTCCGGGTTGCTTCAGATTTGTCTCGAACAGCTTGAAGATCCGGCGGTACTCGTCGAGCCAGCTGGTCGGCTGGACGAAGCCGTGGTCCTCGACCGGGTAGATGGCGATCTCGAAGTTCTCCTTCTTGAGCTCGATCAGGCGCTGGACCAGCCGCACGTTGTCCTGGAAGAAGACGTTGTCGTCCTGCATGCCGTCGCAGATCAGCAGCGGCTTTTGCAGCCCCGCCGCGTACTCGATGGGCGAGCTGGTCTCGTAGGCTTCGGGGTCGATCTCCGGGCGGTTGAGGATGTTCGAGGTGTACTCCTCGTTGTAGTGCGCCCAGTCGGAGACCGGCCGCAGGGCGGCGCCGGCGGCGAAGAGGTCGGGCTGGCGGAACAGCGCCATGTAGGTCATGAAGCCGCCGTAGGAGCCGCCGTAGACGCCGACGCGCGCGGGGTCGACGTTCCTGTGCTTCGCGAGCCAGGCGACGCCGTCCTGCAGGTCCTCGAGCTCCGGGGTCCCCATCTGGCGGTAGATCGCGGTGCGCCAGTCGCGGCCGTAGCCGGCCGAGGCGCGGTAGTCCATGTCGAGCACCACGTAGCCGTGGCGGGTCAGGAAGGTGCGGAACATGAACTCGCGGAAGTAGTTCGACCAGCCGTAGGTCACGTCCTGCAGGTAGCCGGCGCCGTGGACGAAGACGGCCGCCGGATATTTGCGCGCCGGGTCGAAGTCCTTCGGCGTGTAGATCCGCGCGTAGATCGCCCCCGCCCCGTGCGTCGAGGGGACCGGCACGATCTCCGGGATCGTCCAGTCCTGGGCGAGGAAGAGCGGCGTCCGCGTCCGGGTGATCGGGAGCGCCTCGGCGCCGGGCCGGGCGGCCTGCACGTAGACCTCGTCCGGCCGGGCGATCGCGGAGCCGAGGAACAGCATCTGGCTCTCGTCCGGCGACAGCACCCCATGGGTGAAGCCGCCGCCCATCCGGGTGAGCTGCTCGGCTTTGGCGCTCGCGGCCTCGACGCGCCAGAGGTCGTACTTGCCCGGATGCTCCTGGTTGGCCGTGTAGTAGAGATACCGCCCGTCCCAGCTGAGGACCGGCAGGGAAACTTCATAGTTCCCTTCCGGCGACAGCCGGCGGGCCTCGCCGCCGCGGGTCGACAGCCGGTAGAGCTGCGAAGCGCCGCTCTCCTCGGAGAGGAACCAGAGGGTCTCGTTGTCGCGCAGCCAGCCGAATTCGTTGAAGTTCCAGTTGATCCAGGCCGCGTCGGTCAGCCGGTGGCGGGGGGTGAGGGTGCCGCCAGCGGCGTCCCAGGTGGCGATCCAGCGGTCCTTGTTGTCGCGGGCGCGGAGCCCGAGGGCGAGCTGCCGGCCGTCGTCCGACCAGACGAGGTTCTGGACCTCGAGCGCGCGCGGCGCGGGCTCCTTCGGCTTCTCCGCGGGCTTCTCTTTCGTCTCTTTCTTCTCGCTCTTCTCTGCGGCCTCTTTTTTGGCGGCCTTGCGGGCCTCGGCGGCCTCGCGCAACGCCTTCAGGGGGTCCTCCTTGATCCCCGGCAGGACGGTCCAGTCGAGATCGTGCCGCTCGTGATTCCTGAGGTCGAGCAGGAGGACGGACTGGGGGACCGGCTCCTCGGCGCCGACCTTGGGGCGCACGTCGCGGGTCTCGACGTTGCCGCTCTCGGTGACGTACTGCGGCATCTTCGACGGCCTGGACGCGCTCTCGTCCCGCTTCGGGGAGGTGACCACGGCGAGCCAGTCGCCGGAAGGGGAGAGGGAGAGGGTCTCGATCTTGGCCTCCTTGCCCAGATACCACGGCAGCGGCGCCCGGGTGGGGTCGGCCCGCCTCAGCGCCCGGTCCTCCTCGCGCTCGCGCTTCTCCTTCTCCTGCTTCTGGCGGATGACGTCGAAGAGGCGGGCCTGCTGCTCCTGCAGGTAGGTCATCTCCTTCTTGTCGGCCGGGTCCTTGTCGAGCTTCAGCTCGGCGGGCTGCGACAGCAGGCCGGATTCGACGTCGTAGACCAGGAGGTCGTCGCCGCGGCGGAACCAGACGCGCCGGCCGTCGGCCAGGAAGTGCGGCTCGCTCTCCTCCGCCTCCGTGCGCGTCACCTGCCGCACCTTGCCCGTCTTGAGATCCTTGACGAAGATGTCCCCCGCGAAGGCGTAGACCTTGCGGGTCCGCTGGCGGTTGCGCTCGCCGGGGGCGTCCTCCCGGCCGCGCTCGGCGGGATCGATGCGGACCGCCTCGCCGGCCGTCCCGCGCGAGACGTCGACGCGGAAGAGATCCTTCTTCTGCTCTCCGATCCCCTCGCGCTGCCGCTCGTAGTAGATCGACCGGCCGTCGTCTGACCAGTAGGGGTCCTCGGGCGGATTCCCGATCCAGTCGGGGTCGGCCATGATCTGCTCCAGCGTGAGCTCGGAGGCTTCAGGAGTGGCGGCCAGGGAGATCGCGGGCACGGCCAGCAGGAGGCAGAGGCCCGCGGAGACAAGACGGCTGCGATAGGTCGGCATCATTCGTGGTTTCCTCGAAAAAGCGTCGGAAAGCGGAAGGCTATAGCGAACCAGGACAGGGGGGAAGCTCTTCGGATAGACTTCGGCCCCTATGGAGCTGGGGGACCTCAAGCTGACGCTGGTCAGCGACGGCGAATTCCGTCTCGACGGCGGCGCGATGTTCGGCGTCGTGCCGCGCACCCTCTGGGAGAAGGCGAAGCCGCCGGACGCCCTGAACCGCATCCGCATGGGCACCAACTGCCTGCTGGTCGAGCGCGGGAGCGAGCTCCTGCTGATCGACACCGGCATCGGCGACAAGCACGACGCGCGCTTCCAGGAGATCTACGCGCATGGACCCCGCGGCCGAGCGGCTGCCGGAGTCGATCCGCCGCGCCGGCTACGAGCTGGGGGACGTCACCCATGTCCTGCTCTCCCATCTCCACTTCGACCACTGCGGCTGGAACACCCGCGAGCAGGGCGGGGCGGATCGTGCCGACCTTCCCCAAGGCGCGCTACTGGCTGCAGCGGGGGGAGGTGGACCATGCCCGCCTTCCCAACGAGCGCGACCGCGCCAGCTACTTTCCCGCCGAACTGGGAGCCGCTCTTCGAGGCCGGCGCCGTCGAGCTGTTCGGCGACGAGGCCGAGCCGATGCCGCGGGGTGAAGGCGGTCCGCGCGCCCGGGCATAACGCCGACATGTGTATCGTTCTCCTGGATGGGGGAGACGGCCGGCGGGCGGCCTACTGGGCCGACCTGGTGCCGACCGCGGCCCACGTCCCCTACCCCTGGATCATGGGCTACGACCTGTATCCGCTGACGACCCTCGAGAACAAGAAGCGCTGGCTGCCGCAAGCGGCGGCGGGGGACTGGCTCTGCATCTTCGAGCACGACCCCGCTCGTTCCCTTCGGCGCGCCTGGTGGAGGAGAAGCCCGGCCGTTTCCGGGCCCTCCCGGTCGAGCCCTGACCCTTCTTTCCTCCAATCCAAAATCCAAAATCTAAAATCCAAAATCAGATACGGGGAGATCCGATGGCGCGAGAAGAATTCGATCTGATCATCATCGGCAGCGGCCCGGGCGGCTACGTCGCCGGAGTCCGCGCCGGCCAGCTGGGCATGAAGGTGGCGGTGGTGGAGCGGGACCCCAAGTTCGGCGGCACCTGCCTGCTGCGCGGCTGCATCCCCACCAAGGCGCTGCTGCACACGGCTTCCGTGCTCGACGAGATCCGCGAGGCCGGCAGCCCTGGGCATCACCGGTCGCCGCGCCCGTGCTCGACATCGTCAAGGCGCAGGAGCGCAAGCAGAAGGTGGTCGACAGCAACTCCAAGGGCGTCGAGTTCCTGTTCAAGAAGAACAAGGTGACCGGCATCCACGGGCTCGGCCGCATCACCGGCCCCAACGAGGTCGAGGTCGAGGGGCCGGACGGCGCCAAGACCACCTACGGCGCGCAAGAACATCATGATCGCCACCGGCTCGGTGCCGCGCGACGTGCCGATCGCGCCGACCGACGGCGAGCGCGATCCTCAACTCCGACCACGTCCTGGAGCTCAAGACGCGTGCCGGCGTCGATCGCGGTGCTCGGCGCCGGCGCCGTGGGCACCGAGTTCGCCTCGATCTACACCTCGTTCGGCTCCAAGGTGACCCTGATCGAGATGCTCCCGCGCATCCTGCCGATCGAGGACGAGGAGGTCTCGGCCGAGCTTGCAGAAGGCTCTCCGCAAGCACGGCATCGACGTCATGACCGGCACCAAGATGCTGGGCGTCGAGCCGACCGAGACCGGCGTCCGCCTGCAGCTCGAAGGGCGGCAAGACCGACACCGTCGAGGCCGAGCTGCTGCTGGTCGCCATCGGCCGCCGGCCGGTGACCGAGAACCTGGGTCTGGAGGCGCTGGGCGTCGAGCTCGAGCGCGGCTACGTCAAGGTCAACCCGCTGATGCAGACCGCGGTGCCGCACATCTACGCCATCGGCGACGTCGATCAACACCCCCTGGCTGGCGCACGTCGCCTCGGCCGAGGGGATCCTCGCCGTCGAGCACATGGCGGGCCAGCCGGTGCGGCCGATCAACTACGACCGCGTCCCCTCCTGCACCTACTGCGACCCGGAGGTGGCGAGCGTCGGCCTCACCGAGGCCAAGGCGCAAGGAGCGCGGCTACGACGTCAAGGTCGGCAAGTTCCCCTTCACCGCCCTCGGCAAGGCCAAGGTGATCGGCAAGACCGACCGGCTTCGTCAAGGTGGTCCGCGAGACGAAGTACGACGAGATCCTCGGCGTGCACATCATCGGCGCCCACGCCACCGACCTGATCGCCGAGGCCTGCGTGGCCCTGCAGATGGAAGGGACCGACGAGGAGCTGATGCGCACCATGCACGCCCACCCGACGATGTCCGAGGCGGTCATGGAAGCGGCCCACGCCGCCCACGGCGCCGCGATCCACATGTAGGCAAAGGACACCATGACGACGACAGGAAAAAGCTGGGGTCCCCTGCACCCCAAGACCGACGAGACCCAACCGGCCGAACGGCTGGCGAAGACCGGGCTGCCGCGCGAGCGGCAGCTCGAGCTCTATCACTTCATGAAGCTCACCCGGATGCTGGAAGGCCGGCTGGGCAACCTCTACCGGCAGGGCAAGGTGGTGGGCGGCCTCTACTCCAGCCTGCGGCCAGGAGGCGACCGCCGTCGGCAGCGCCTTCGCGCTGGAGGCGCAGGACATGATGGGGCCGCTGATCCGCAACCTGGGCTCGATGCTCGTCCGCGGCGTCCAGCCGCGCGAGGTCATGATGCAGTACATGGCCAAGAGCGACAGCCCGACCGGCGGCAAGGACGGCAACACCCACTTCGGCGACCTCAAGCGCGGTCTGGTGGCGCCGATCTCCATGCTCGGCGCGGTGATCCCGGTGATGGCCGGCGTCGCCCTGGCCGGCAGGATGCAGGGGAAGAACCTGGTAGCCCTGACCTACATCGGCGACGGCGGCACCTCGACGGGTGACTTCCACGAGGGGCTGAACCTCGCGGCGGTGCTCAACGTGCCGTTCGTGCTGATCGCCGAGAACAACGGCTGGGCCTACTCGACGCCGACGTCGCCAAGCAGATGCGGATCAAGAACATCGCCGCCCGGGCCGCCGGCTACGGCATCCCCGGCGAGATCGTGGACGGCAACGACGTGCTCGCCGTCTACGAGGTCACCAAGCGGGCCGTCGAGCGCGCGCGCGCCGGCGCCGGGCCGACGCTGATCGAATCCAAGACCTTCCGCATGAAGGGGCACGCCGAGCACGACGACGCCGGCTACGTGCCCAAGGAGCAGTTCGAGGAGTGGAAGCCGAAGGACCCGATCGAGCGCTTCGAGCGCCACCTCCTCGGCAACGGCCTCGCCAGCGAGGAGGATCTGAAGGCGATCGTCGCGAAGATCGACGCCCAGCTCAACGAGGAGGTCGACTTCGCCCTCGCCTCGCCCATGCCGCCGCCCGAGCGGGCCTTCGAGGGGGTCTACGCCTGATGGCCACCGTCACCTATCTCGAGGCCATCCGCCAGGCGCTCTGGGACGAGATGGAGCAGGACCAGCGGGTCTTCATGCTCGGCCAGGACATCGGCACCTACGGCGGCGCCTTCCGCGTCACCGCCGGCTTTCTCGACAAGTTCGGCCCGGAGCGGATCGTCGACACGCCGATCAGCGAGTCGGCGATGATCGGCTGCGCCATCGGCGCCTCGATGATGGGGCTGCTGCCGGTGGTCGAGATGCAGTTCATCGACTTCATCTCCTGCGGCTTCAACCAGATCATCAACTTCGCCGCCCCCAACGCACTACCGCTGGGGGCAGCAGGTGCCGATCGTCGTCCGCGGCCCCGCCGGCGGCAACGTCCACGGCTCGGCGTACCACAGCCAGAACCCGGAGTCCTACTTCCAGCACACGCCGGGCCTGAAGATCGTGGCGCCGGGCACCGTGGCCGACGCCTACGGCCTGCTGCGGGCGGCCATCCACGATCCCAACCCGGTGCTCTACTTCGAGCACAAGTACCTCTACCGCCGGCTCAAGGACGAGCTTGCCGGCGATAGCGAAGCGGTGCCGATCGGCCAGGCGCGGCTGGCGCGCGAGGGGCGCGACCTTTCGGTCATCACCTACGGTGCTATGCTCCAGGTGGCGCTGGAAGCCGCCGGGCGCCTCGAAGGCGACGGGATCGACCTCGAAGTCCTCGATCTGCGCACCCTCAAGCCTCTCGACCAGGAGGCCATCCTCGCCACCGCCCGCAAGACCAGCCGGGTGATCGTCCTCACCGAGGAGCAGACCACCGGGTCGGTGGCGGGCGAGGTGGCGGCGCGGATCTCGCAAGACGCTTTCGAATGGCTGGACGGGCCGGTCCACCGGCTCTGCTGCCCTGATACGCCGGTCCCCTACAGCCCGACGCTCGAAGAAGCCTACCTGCCTAACGTGGACAAGCTCGTCGCCAAGGTGCGTGAGCTGGCCAGCTACTGATACGGAGAGCTTATGGCTACTGAAGTCGTGATGCCCCAGATGGGGGAGTCGATCGCCGAGGGAACCATCACCCGCTGGCTGGTGAAGGTCGGCGACAAGGTGGAGCGGGATCAGCCGCTGTTCGAGATCTCGACCGACAAGGTCGACGCCGAGATCCCGAGCCCGGCCTCGGGCACGCTGCTGGAGATCCGCAACAAGGAGGGGGAGACCGTCCCGGTCAACCAGGTGGTCGCCTCGATCGGCGAGGCCGGCGAGCCAGCCCGGCGCCGCTCCGCGCGCCGCGGCCGAGGTCGACAGCAGCGAGGAGACGGCCCGCGAAGGCCGCGGCGCCGGCCGCTGCCGGCTCCGGCCGCCCAAGGTGGCCTCGCCCGAGCCGCGCCTCAGCCCCGCGCCGAGTCGGCGGCCCAGTCCACCGCGGCCGAGGAGAACCAGGAGGTCCAGCGCGACGCCGGGAGAGACCCCGCAGGCCCAGGAGATCGAGGCCGGCGAGGCGGGCGTCGAGGACCGCCTCCGCAAGTTCTCCAGCCCGCTGGTGCGCAACATCGCGCCAAGGAAGGGGTGAACCTCGAGGAGGTCCAGGGCACCGGCGCCCACGGCCGGGTGACCAAGGAGGACATCCTCGGCCACCTGGAGCAGCGCAAGTCGGCTCCGGCCGCGGCCGCACCAGCTCCGGCAGCCGGCCCAGCGCGCAGCCCGCCGCCGCTCCCGCGCCCACCCCCGCACCGGCTCCGGCGGCCGGCCCCGGCGCAGCGTCCGCTCCCGGCCGGCTTCCACGTGCGCGGCCTACGCCGAGGGGGACAACGTCGAGATCGAGCCGATGTCCAAGATCCGGCAGATCACGGCGGCGCACATGGTCTACTCCAAGGCCACCTCGGCGCACGTCACGACCCTCTTCCACATCGACATGTCGAAGGTGAACAAGGCCCGGCTCCGCGCCCGCGACGGCTTCTTCAAGAAGGAGGGCACCAAGCTCACCTTCATGCCCTTCATCTTCAAGGCGGTGGCGACCGCGCTCAAGGCCCACAAGAGCGTCAACGCCTCGATCGACGGCACCAACATCGTCTACAAGAAGGACATCAACATCGGCATGGCGGTCGACATGCCGGGCCGCGGCCTGATCGTGCCGGTGATCAAGAAGGCCGACCAGCTCAGCCTCGTCGGCCTCGCCAAGGCCGCCAACGACCTCGCCGACCGCGCGCGCGGCAAGAAGCTGAAGCCCGAGGAGGCGCAGGGCGGCACCTTCACCGTCACCAACCCGGGCGTCTTCGGCAGCCTCTTCGGCACGCCGGTGATCAACCAGCCGCAGGTGGCGATCCTCGGCGTCGGCGCCATCGAGAAGCGGCCGATCGTGGTCGAGGACGCGGACGGCAACGACTCGATCGTCATCAAGACCATGTCCTACTTCAGCATCTCCTACGACCACCGCCTGGTGGACGGCGCCGATGCCGACCGCTTCATGATCGACATCAAGAAGGTCCTCGAAGGGGACACCTGGACCGAGCTCGAAGCGTACGTCTAGGCGATCTCAGAACCTCTGAAGGTCTTCGACGAGCCCGGGGCGACCCGGGCTCTTTGTTTAGATATTGCTCATTCCAGGTGCTGGCGAACACCTTTCCTTACAGGGGCGATTACACGTCCTGAAAGGAGATTGAGCATGAAGAGCGCGAAGAACCTGATCCCTGTCTGTAGCCTGATCCTGGCGGCACTGATTTTTAGCGCCAACACGGCGTCAGCCTGCACGGCCCAATGCGTGACGGTCGCGGCACCTTTCTGCCAGCGGTGCATGGACACCGGTGAGTACACCGGTTCCACCTGCCGGAACTCAGGGGCCTGCATCTGCTTCTACACCCATAACACCTGTGGGCTTTTCGCCTCCGGAATCCAGGCCCAGACCGGACTCGCGGCGGTGACTGCTCCGGCCGGCCAGGGCACGGTCTGCTTGGCTGAGACCGCTGAGAGCACCTTTCCGGACGCGCTGCTGCGGTAACGGCGAGAGAAGCCCTTCCGAGCCCGGCTCGCCCGACACCGACGGGGCGGACCGGGCTCGTCGTGTATTTACGGTACCGGACTTTGCTACACTGTCCCGATGATTCCGCAAAGAGAGAACGAGCATCTTCTGATGTCGGGTGAAGAACTCTCCCAGCGTCCCGACCTGAATCCCTGCGAGTTGGTGAACGGGAAAGTCGTGCTTCTAAATCCGGCGGACGTTGTCCACGGAAGGATCGCGATAGATCTGGGGAGTGAGCTTGCGAAATGGTCCCGTTCCAGTGGTCAGGGCGAGGTGCTCATGAGCGGGGTGGGACTCTATATCCGATACAACCCGGATACCGTTCGAGCCACGGACCTGCTCTACATTTCGAACGAGAGATACGCTCTACAAGGAGCGTCGGACTTCCTGGATGTTGCTCCTGAGCTGGTCGTTGAGATCGTATCTCCTGGCGATCCTTGGAGCGAGGTCATGGCGAAGCTCGATGATTATTTCTTCGCGGGTGTGGACCGTGTCTGGGTTGTCGATTCAAAGCGGCAGTGCATCTTCGCCTACCGGTCGGATACGGAGGTCCAGCAGTTCAAGACGGGTGACATCCTCTGCGACGAGGAGTTGCTCCCGGGCTTCCGCTTACCAGTCGAGGATCTCTTTAGGGGATGAAGCTTGACTCTGCTCGCTTCAGCCTCCAGCTCAACACGGCCCCCCTTTGGATGATCTAGGAAACCCGCCCTGAAAGGGCGAAATTTGAATAGCCTGGCGCTTCAGCGCCAGGTAGGCAGTCCCCCCAATTCCCATCCGCCCTGAAGGGGCGGAACCCAACTTCGGAGGGTAGACATCCGTATGGCTGGAACCTTCTCCCGTCTCCTGTATCACGTGGTCTTCAGCACCAAGTCCCGCGTTCGCTTCATCGATCCGAAGCTGCGCCCGGAGTTGTACCCCTACATCGAAGGGATCATCCGCCGGCAGGGAGGCTGGCTCCTGTCCCTGGGAGGCATGCCGGACCATGTTCACATCCTGCTCCGGCTCAAGCCCGACTGTGCGATCGCGGATCTGGTGCGGCACGTCAAAGGTGGTTCCTCAAAATGGGTCCACGAGCAGAACGGCCTATGCCCGGACTTCGCGTGGCAATCGGGATATGCGGCGTTCTCCGTCAGCGAATCGAAGGAGGCCACGGTACGGTCTTACATCGAGAGACAGGAGGCACACCACCGGCGGACGACTTTCGAGGAGGAGTTGGTCACCCTGCTACGGAAGCACAAAATCGAATTCGATCCGGCCTACATCTTCGACTGAGGAGTTATCACCGCAAGTCGGCAACCTGCGCCGCTAAAAGGGCGCAATTTGAATAGCCTGGCGCTTCAGCGCCAGGTAAGCGTCCTTCTCCACCCGCCCTGAGGGGCGGGACCCAACGTTTCCGTTAAATCGAGGTAAGCAGGGATCGATTCGGTTCGGCCACATCTTGAATTGAGGTACTGTCGCCGCGAGCCGGAAACCTGCGCCCTGAAAGGGCGCAATTTGAATAGCCTGGCGCTTCAGCGCCAGGTAAGCGGTCCCCCAAGACCCACCCCGCCCTGAAGGGGCAGAACCCAATGTTTCCTTTAAATTGGAGCAGGTAGGAATCGATTCGGTTCGGCCACACCCTGAACTCAGGGGCTATCACCGCGAGCCGGCAACCTGCGCCCTGAAAGGGTGCAATTTGAATAGCCTGGCGCTTCAGCGCCAGGTAGAGTGGTCCCCCAAGACTCACCCCGCCCTGAAGGGGCGGAACCCAACATTCCGGTTAATCGGGGCAAGCAGAGATCGAATTCGATCCCGCCATGTCCTGGACTGAGGACTGGCACTGAAAGGCACCGCCCCCTCGGGGCGGATGGGGTGGTGTGGGGGGCTGCCTACCTGGCGCTAAAGCGCCAGGCTATTCAAATTTCGCCCTTTCAGGGCGCGGTTTAAGGTCGTGTCAGAAGAGGCCGAGTTGGAGTTGGACCTGATCACACCTGCTTTGCTGATTTCTCTTCTTCTGGTTCTGGTGGGAAAAGCTCCAGCAGCTTTAAGCCGATAGCTCTAACCTCACGCGCTTCGCGAAATTGTCTATCTCTTGGAAGGTTAAATGTCTGCGCTCCAGTAGGCGGCCAAGATCTTGCAAGCGATATAGCAATGTATAATACTTGTTAGTTTCTTTCTCGTAACGGGCGGCTTCGGCCAGCATGTGGTCACAATAGCTCCGGTTTTTTGACTACCGAGATCTCACCTTTAGCGGCAAGGCGGATCAGGGCCCCGGCATCATTAATAAAGAAGTTTTCAGCAGCATTAGCTAGGGCGAATAGTAGCCCATGCAGCTCGGCCGTACACAGGGTCCGCCGGTCAACACTCTCGAACTTGGTAACCCGCTACTAAGTCGAGTTTCTCGGGCTCAATTTGACGGAATGACGAGCGCTCGGCAAGGTCCGCTGCCTCCTTGATATGAACGTCGCGAAATAGCTTGAGGATCTGCAGAGTTCGAGCCCAGTTATGGCGGATAGCGCCCAACGCATATTCGATGTTTGCCGCAAAACGATCGACCCCTCCATCGAGATACCGAGACCGAACCAGCTCGTATTCCTTTTGGCGGCGATACGTGCGCTGTGCTAACAAGTAAGCTAGAAAAAGCAGCTAGAAACGTGGTCAGCGGCCCGCGGGATCCAGACCAATTGACAGAGCTGAACATGTCCATCCTCACTCAGGTATTTACAGGTATTTAACCTGTCTTGTCCGCGCCAGTCCTCACCTCCACCCCCTCCCCGCTCCGCCCCGCCCGGTACAGCAGCCCCGCGATCCCCGCCACCAGCACGATCCCCAGAGTCACCCCCGCCGGTCCGGTGATCCACGCAAAATCCTTTCCCGCGAAGTGCACGGAATCAAGCCTCTGGCTCCAGGCGGAATCAGGCCACTCTTGTTTCGCGACCACCACGGCGGCGATGGCCACTCCGGCGAGGCCCTCGCCGGCGATCATTCCGGAGGCGGCGAGGATGCCGGGGTCCCCTTCCCGCGTGCCCTCGGCCTGGCGGGCGTCGACGAGGCGCCGCACGACGCCGCCGAGGAAGATCGGCGTCAGGCTGCCGAGCGGCAGGTAGATGCCGACCGCGAAGGCGAGGCCCGGGAGGCCGGCGAGGATGGCGCAGAGGGAGAAGGCGGAGCCGGTGCCCACCAGTCCCCAGGGCAGCGAGCCGGAGAGCACGCCGTCGATGACGGTCTTCATCAGCGTCGCCTGGGGGGCGGGCAGCTCGGGGGAGCCGAAAGTGAAGGCTTTGCCGAGGAGAAGCACGGTGCCCGCCATCGCCCAGCAGGCGAAGGCGGCGCCGAGGAACTGGCCGAGCTGCTGCTGTCGCGCCGGGGTGGCCCCCACCAGGTAACCGGTCTTCAGATCCTGCGAGATGTCCCCTGCTTTCGAGGCGGCGATGCAGACCACCGTGCCCACGGTCAGGATGGCGGCGCGGGCCGACGGATCCGTCCAGCCGCAGAGGACGAAGACGAGGGGACGCCGAGCAGGGTCACCAGCGTCATGCCGGAGGTCGGGTTCGACGAGACGCCGATCAGGCCGACGATGCGCGAGGAGACGACGACGAAGGCACGCCGAAGATGCCGACGCCCATCGCAGCGGCGAGCCGCGGCAGGAACCCCATGTCGCCGGCGATCAGGCCCGGGACGCCGACCAGCGCCAGGATCACGACCGCGGGGCCGGCGAGGACGACCCAGCCCGGCAGGTCGCGATCGGTGCGCGGCGACGCGGTCCTTGCCGGGTGTCCAGGCCGGTGTCCCTGCGCGGCGCAGCCCGCGCAGGACCGCGGCGAGCGAGCTGATACATCGTCGGCAGGGCTCGCAGCCACGGTCACGATGCCCGCGGCGGCCACCGCGCCGGCGCCGATGTAGCGCACGTATTTCGACCAGATCTGCCCGGCGGTCAGAGCGCGCTGATCGGCGCCGTCGTCTCGGGGAACAGCGGCGTGGGCAGCCCGGCGCCGACCAGCGCGATCAGGGGCGTCAGCACCAGCGCCGAGATCAGGCTGCCCGAGACCATGATCGACGACTGCCGGTAGCCGAGGATGTAGCCGACGGCGAGGAGCGCGGGCGCGATCTCCAGCGCCAGCTCGGCCTTGGGCAGCACGGCAGGTGCAGCGACGAGGTCCCCGCGGAATCAGGCAGGCGGCGCCGAGGGCGAGCTTGATCGAGCCGCGCCGACGGCGAGACCGATGAAGATCCAGCGCCCGCCGCTCGACTCCGCCGCGGTGGCCCGCAGCACCTCGGCGCAGGCCGTCCCTTCCGGATAGGGGAGCTCGTCGGCGCTCTTGACGATCAGCAGCCGGCGCAGCGGGATCATGGCGCTGATGCCGAGGATCGCGCCGAGCAGCGCCAGGCCCGCCACCTGCCAGATCGAGGGGATCATGCCCCACAGGAAGAGGGCGGGGATGGTGAAGATCGTGCCGCTGGCGAGAGACGAGCTGGCGGAGCCGATCGTCTGCGAGAGGTTGGCTTCGAGGATCAGCCCGCCGGGCCGGCCGGGCAGCATGCGGAACAGCGCGACCGTGAGCACGGCGATGGGGATCGACGTCGAGACGGTCAGCCCTACCCGCAGGCCGAGGTAGGCGTTGGCGGCACCGAAGAGGATGCCGAAGACGATGCCCGCCACGGCGGCGCGGAAGGTGAACTCGACGACGGATTCGTCCGGCCTGGACGTCGGCGCGATCATCGCTCTCTCCTCTTCTTGTGATTAAACGGACGCGGCCAGCCGCCCGTACAGCTCCACGTACTCCCGCCCCTGGACCTCCCAGGAGAAGTCCCGCCTCATCCCCTCGCCCATCATCCGCTGCCAGAGGATGGGGTGGTGGAAGGCGTTGAGGGCGAGGTCGAGCGCCCAGGCGAGGCCCGCGGGGGTGAAGTGCTCGAAGACGAAGCCGGTCCCCTGCCCCGTGGCCGGGTTGAAAGGCTCGACGGTGTCGGCCAGGCCGCCGGTCTTGCGGACGATCGGCGGCGTGCCGTAGCGCAGGCTGTACATCTGGTTGAGGCCGCAGGGCTCGAACTTCGAGGGCATCAGGAAGATGTCCGCCCCGGCCTCGATCTGGTGGGCGAGCTTCTCGTTGTACCCCCGGTAGAACCAGGCCTTGCCGGGAAAGCTTCGCTCGAGCCCCTGGAAGAACTCCTCGTAGCGCGGCTCGCCGCTGCCCAGCGCCACCAGGCGCATATCGCGCTGGGCGAGGAAGGCGGGGAGGGTGTCGAAGCAGAGATCGAACCCCTTCTGCGGGGTCAGGCGGGAGACGATCCCCACCACCGGCGCCGCCGTCCGCTCGTCGAAGCCGATCTCGCGCAGCAGGGCCCGCTTGCAGTTCCGCTTGCCGGCGAGGTCGTTCACCGAATAGTGGTAGAAGAGGTTGGGATCGGTCTCCGGATTCCAATCCTCGTAGTCGACGCCGTTGACGATGCCGAACAGGCGGTCGGCGCGGGCGCGCAGCAGCCCTTCGAGGCCGAAGCCGAGCTCGGGCGTCTGGATCTCGCGCGCGTAGGTGCGGCTGACCGCGGTCAGCGCGTCCGCGTGAAGGATGCCGTTGCGCAGGAAATTGAGATATCCCGGCGAGAGGTCGAGCAGGCGCGTGTACGGGTCCAGCCCGAGATCGATCAGGCGGCCGCTGTCGACCACCCCTTGAAAGCCGGCGTTGTGCAGGGTCAGCACCGTCCGCGTGCGCTGGAAGAGGCCGTCCCACTCGAAGAAAGCCTTGCGGTAGACCGGCGCCAGCGCGGTGTGCCAGTCGTGGCAATGGATGATGTCGGGCGACCAGCCCATCCGCTGCGAGCACTCGAAGGCCGCGACGGTGAGCAGGCCGAAGCGCAGCGCGTCGTCGCGGTCGCCGTGATAGATCCCGCCACTGCCGAACAACGCGGGGCAGTCGATGAAATAAACGCTGACGTCGCTGTCCGGCAGGAGCACGGTCCGCGCGGTGTAGGTGAAGAGGTGGGGCCCGAGCCGCACCGGCACGTCGCCGATGAAGTCGACCGGCACGTAGCGGTCGCCGTCGCTCGCCAGGCTCGGATAGTAAGGAAGGAAGATCCGGACGTCGTGCCCCGTCCTGCCGAGGAAGCGGGAGAGCCCCGCGACGACGTCGCCGAGGCCGCCGGTCTTGGCGAACGGCGTCACTTCGGCGGCGAGCTGGAGAATCCGCAACGGCAACCCCCGCTTCAGATGATGGTCCCGGGTGGGATCACGGCGTTCTTGTGAACGATGATGATCTTGTCGCGGATCGAATAGTTCTCGCCGTCGAAATTCGTCATGCCGTCCGCATTGATCAATTTACAGCCGTCGCCGATGCGGGCGTTGAAATCGATGATCGCGTTGCGCAACGTGCAGTCCTGGCCGATGCCGATCGGGATCAGATCGCTCCCTTCCGGAAGGGTCTCCCAGGTGTTGGCCCCCATCACGATCGAGCGTTCGACCACCGAGCCGGAGCGCACCACCGAGCGGACGCCGATGATCGAATCGGCGATGTGGCTGCCGGAGAGGATGCTCCCCTCGCTGAGGATCGAATAGCGCACCGAGCACTCGTTCACCTTGGTCCCCGGCAGGAACCGGGGGTGGGTGAAGATCCGCAGCTCCGGATGGTAGAGATTGAGCGGCGGCAGCGGCAGCGTGAGGTCGAGGTTCGCCTGGTGGAAGCTCGGGATGGTACCGATGTCGGCCCAGTAGCCGTCGTGCGGGAAGGCCATCACCTTGTACTGGCTGAGCGCCTGGGGGATCACCTCGCGCCCGAAGTCGACGGTGTCGGTGCCCACCAGCAGCTCGCTCAGCACCTCGGGGCGGAAGATATAGATGCCCATGCTGGCGAGGAAGGAGCCCCCGGACTCCGGAGCGCCGAGCACGGCCCGGGTCTGCTCGTCGAGCTCGATGGCGTCCAGTTGCTCGGCCTCCTTGGGCTTCTCGACGAAGTCGACGATCCGCCCGGTGGCGTCGAGGCGCAGGATGCCGAACCCCGAGGCCTCCTCGCGGGTGACCAGCTTGACGGCGATCGTCAGGTCGGCCTGGAGCTCCCGGTGGGTGCGCACGAACTTCGTGATGTCCATCAGGTAAAGCTGGTCGCCCGAGAGGATCAGCACCTCTTTGGGCTTCTCTTCCAGCAGCCGGGAGAGGGTCTGGCGCACGGCGTCGGCCGTCCCCTGGAACCAGTCGCGGTTGTCCAGCGTCTGCTCGGCGGCCAGGATGTTGACGTAGCCGTTGCTGAAGGCGCTGAAGCGGTAGGTCTGGTTGATGTGGCGGTGGAGGCTGGTGCTGTTGAACTGGGTGATGACGAAGATCCGGTCGATCCCCGCGTGCAGGCTGTTGCTGATCGGGATGTCGATGAGCCGGAACTTCCCGCCCACCGGCACCGCCGGTTTCGCGCGGTCGCGGGTCAGCGGCCAGAGACGGGCCCCCTGCCCTCCACCCAGAATAGCTGTGACGATCTTTTCCATGAACCCCTCCCCGGCAAGCGCGGGTATCTTATCCCAGGGCGGGGCTGGGGAAAGAGGCGGTGCCCTGTGGGGCGGCCTGCCCTTCGAATCCTCACCCCCGATCCCTCTCCCAGGGGGAGAGGGCGGGCCCGCTGCTGAGAGGACATCTTGACCGAAGGGCCCTCCCTCTCCACAGAGTGGAGAGGGACCGAGGGTGAGGATTCGAAGGGCAGGCCGCCCCACAGGCCAAGGTAGAATGAACCTCGTGAACCATCCCGAAACCGCCCCCACCCCCCGCCGCCCCCTGCACTGGGACTACCTCGGCCGCGTCCCCTACGCCGAGGCGGTCGAGATGCAGCTCGCGGCGCGCGCGGCGGTGAAGAGCGGCGAGGGGGCGGAGCGCTTCTTCCTGCTCGAGCATCCGCACGTCTACACCCTGGGTCGCAACGCCAGCGGCGAGGACGTGCTGGCCAGCCCCGAATGGCTCGCGGCCCGCGGCGTCGAGATCGCCGAGTGCGACCGCGGCGGGCAGGTCACCTACCACGGCCCCGGACAGCTCGTCGGCTACCCGATCGTCAACCTCAGCCCCGACCGGCGGGACATCCGCCGCTACGTGCGCGACCTCCAGGAGGTGCTGATCCGCACCCTCGCCGACTATGGGGTGACCGGCCGGCCGGGCGAGGAGCAGGCGTTCATCGGCGTCTGGGCGGGGGACGAGAAGATCGCCTCGATCGGCGTCCATCTCTCGCGGTGGATCACCACCCACGGCTTCGCCCTCAACGTCGCCACCGACCTCTCCTACTTCGCGGGGATCATCCCCTGCGGCCTCCAGCAGGTCCACATGACCTCGGTCGAGCGGCTCACCGGCCGGGCGCCGGCGCTCGCCGAGATCGCCGCCGCCGCCGCCCGGCACTTCGGCGAGGTGTTCGACCGCGAGCTGGTCGCCGCAGCATCCCCCGTCCTCGCGGTGGGGGAGCGGTGAGGGTCGACCTCGGCCTCAACGCGGTGATCGTGGCGGTCACCGCGGAGGTTCCCCGCATCCTCACCGTCGCCCGCCCCGGCAGCGATGCCGCGCCCGAGGACGCGCTGCCGTTCGGCCCCCTGGAGCCCGAGACCGACCGCACCCTCGACCTCGGCCTGCGCCGCTGGGTGCGCGAGCAGACCGGCCTCGATCTTGGCTACGTCGAGCAGCTCTACACCTTCGGCGACCGCTACCGCGATCCGCGCGAGACGCAGGCGGGGCCGCGCGGCGTCTCGGTGGCCTATCTGGCGCTGGTGCGCGAGGTCACCGTCCATCCGGAAGCCCGCTGGCGGGACTGGTACGAGTTCTTCCCCTGGGAGGACTGGCGCTCCGGCCGCCCCGAGGTGATCGACGGCTCGATCGCCCCCGCCCTCGACGCCTGGGTGGAGACCGCCCCCGACCGCCTCCTGCGGCTGGAGCGGCGGCAGCGGGCGGACATCGTCTTCGGGCTCGGCGGGGTCGGCTGGGACGGCGAGCGGGTGCTCGAGCGCTACGAGCTGCTCTATGAGGCCTATCTGGTGCCGGAAGCCTGGCGGGACCGCGAGGCGACCGGCGGCGCCGCCGAGGCGCGGCGCCCCGCCCCCTCGGAAAGGCCGGACCTGCTGCCCGGCCGCTCCATGGCGCTCGACCACCGGCGCATCCTGGCGACCGCGCTCGGCCGCCTGCGGGGGAAGCTCAAATACCGGCCCGTGGTCTTCGAGCTGCTGCCCCCCACCTTCACCCTGCTGCAGCTCCAGCGGGTGGTCGAGGCGCTGGCCGGCGTGCGCCTCCACAAGCAGAACTTCCGCCGCCTGGTCGAGAATGGCGGTCTGGTGGAAGGCACCGGCCGCCAGGATTCCCAGACCGGCGGCCGTCCGGCCGAGCTGTTCGTCTTCCGCCGCGAGGTGCTGCGCGAGCGCCCCGCGCCGGGCGTCGGTCTGCCCGGCGTGCGGCGCGGCTCGACCCTGTAAATCCATCACGAATTCCGCGCTCCGCATCACCGCCCCCGCGGATTGCGTCACGAGACCCGCGAGCTGCATCACGGCGCTCGGGAATTGCGGCACCCGCCCCGCGAATTGCGTTACGCCCCTCTCGGATTGCGTCGCGCCCCTCTCGAGTTGCATCACGCGCCCCGCGGATTGCGTCATGCCCCCCACGAATTGCGTCACGCGCCCCGCGTGGGGCATCACGCTATCCGGTTCTTGTGTCTCTGCCCCCGCGAGTTGCGTCACGATCCCCGAGAGTTGCATGACGCAATCCGCGGGGCGCGTAGCGCAATTCCCAGGGGACGTATCGCTCCCCGCGGGGATCGTGACGCAGGAACCGCCCGCGGAGACGCACGAATGCTTCTTCGTGACGCAACAACCCAGCGGGATGTGCCGCGAGCGCGGCGGGGGTATCAAGCGCCCGGGTGCGGTGATGCGGTCAGGTCTTCCTGTACCGGGTAGGGGATTTGCCGCTGCCGCCCTCCTGGACGGCGAGGCTTCCTCCCCTCACCAGGTCCTGGAGAACCCGGTAGAGAGAGCCGCGATCCGGCTCATAGCCGAGCGTCCGGCAGATGTCATTGCGGTCGAACACCTCCGGAACGCGCAGCAACGCGGACTCGACCTCCTCCTCCAGCTCGCCGGGGCCACGCCGCCGGGAACGGTGGGAAACAGGCGGAGCGGAGGCCGGTGGAGAAGGCTCGCTCCAGGCCGCGGCGGGCCCCGCCGGCAGCGCCAGATCCTCTTCCGCGGTCGTCATCCAGACCAGCTCCAGGGCCCGGATCTGCTGCCGGTGCGCGGATTCCAGCAGCGCGATCCCCTCGCGGAGCTGCGTCTCCAGCCGCTGTTTGCGTTGCTCGTATTCGTCGCGTCTCATGTTCGTGCGCGAGATTGCATCACAACGGGGTGGAGAGGGCAAGACCAGGGAACCGCCCTGGGTTTAGGTCCAATACGGTTCACTCAAGGCGTTCTAATGCAGGGGAGGTGCTCGTCCCCTCCCTCGCCCCGGAGGGCGAAATTTATCCAGCCTGGGGTGTCAACCCCAGGTAGGAGTCCCCCGAAATCCAAACCTGTCAGGGTGGCCGACTCCCACCCGATCGGCCACCCCTTCGGGGTTTGGGTTGGTGGGGCCAGCCCACCTGGGGTTGACACCCCAGGCTGGATAAATTTCGCCCTGCGGGCGGACTACATTCACAACTCAGTGACTTGTGTATAAGACCAAAGCTATTCGACTAAAGTAGAGACAGGATTCCAGGAGGGACGACCATGCTTCGCTTCACCCATGCCATGTCAGCCAGCTCAACCGGATTATCATGAAAGACGCAGCAGATCCCATCCGCGCGAGCTACGACTCCGTCGCGGCCGCCTACGTCGAGCACCTCTACTCGGAGCTCGCCCAGAAGCCTCTCGATCGGCATCTGCTGAACCGCTTCGCCGAGGAGGTCCGCGAGCGTGGAATTATCGGTGACCTCGGCTGTGGTCCGGGCCATGTCACACGGTACCTCCGCGATCAGGGCGTTCAGATGCTGGGGATCGACCTCTCGCCTGAAATGGTCCGGTGGGCAACGCAACTGAATCCGGATGTCGAATTTCGGGTTGGCGATATCCGGGCGCTCGATCTCCCGGAGGGGTCCCTCGCCGGGATCGTTGCGTTCTATTCCGTGATCCACCTGGATCCATCAGAGCTCGGGATCGCGTTTCGTGAGTTCCGGCGGGTGTTGACCAGCGGCGGCCTTCTTTTTGTGGCGTTTCATATCGGCGATCAAATCATTCACCTCGACGAGCTCTGGGAACAAGCGGTGTCGCTGGATTTTCGGTTTCTCCTGCCCGGCACAATCAGCGCTGCCCTCCATGCGGCGGGCTTCCTGGTCATTGAGTCGATGGAGCGCGAGCCCTACGAAGGCGTCGAATATCCCAGCCGCCGTTGTTATCTCATCGCAAAGGTTTTCTGAAGCCTGTAACGGCCGCCACTCCGGCGGAGCCTATGTGGGACAAGGCCAGCGCTTTGGATGTCACTCCGACTTCCGGGCCGGCTGTATCTCCAAACACCAAGGAGGCTCTGTGATGCGATATAACGGCTCGAAAGCGAAACTTTTCATCCGGAAGGGTGCTCTCATGCTGGGCCTGGCCATGATCCTGGCGCTTCTCGTTCCCAGCGTCCAGGCCGATCCGATTCAGGACGGCGCCCTCGCGTCCTACCGTGCTGGCTGGTTCGACAACACCGGCCCGAAGGGGCCCTTGAGCTGTGCCGACACCTGCAAGGCAAAAGCGCCTGGCACCCTCGCCGAGTGTGAGTCGAGCCCCATAACGCCGTTCAAGCGGGCCTTCGTCTGCCGCGTGGCGGGGAAACCCAAACCCAATGGCAATATCGACACCTGGCTCTACGGCAGCCAGTTCGACTCCCGCGCCGCCTGCTACACCACCGGGGTCGACCTCAAGGGCTCGTTCAGCCCGAAGTACTACTGCCTCTGCGACGCCAACGGGTAGATCGGTTGGCGAACAGGACACAGTCGTTTTGATGAGCGACCTGCGATCGCTGTTCGATCAGGTGGCCCGAACGTCACAAGGTTGCCTTGGCGATGCCAAGGCGACCTTCGCCGCGTCGCGATTTGACGAAGGGGAGCGCGCGGTAGAGCTTCTCCGCCGACTCTTTCCAACCCTGTTGACAGGGCGACCGACCATCGTTGATCTTGGCAGCGGCAATGGCGGCATGCTCTTTCCGTTCGCCGCCATCGGCCGCTGCATCGCGGTGGACACCTATGTAGACCCGGATCTCCGCCGCTTCCTTCGCCTCTCTCAACTTGGCGTTCATCAACTCAGGGCCGTGGCGCAATCGCTTCCGCTGGCCTCGGAGAGTGTCGACGTGGTGATCCTTGCCGAGGTCATCGAGCACCTGACCCAGCCCTCGGTGGCCGGCGCCGAGATCCTGCGGATCCTCAAGCCCGGCGGGATCTGTCTCCTCAGCACCCCTCCGCGGCTGGTGTTTGCCCGCCGCCCGGATCCGCATTTCCAGATCCCGTTCCTGGTGGCGCTCCCTGACTTCCTCCAGCGGCTGGTGGCGGGATGGCTCCGGCCGGGCGTCCCGTACAACGTGACCCACATCTACGGGACCACTTGGGGGATCGCCAGGCGGTTCCCGCGTGGCGGCTTTGAGATGCGCGTGATCTCGCACCGGGCCAACTGGACGCGCCATCTCTCCTGGAACTACGTTGTGCTGAGGAAGAAGGAATCCTGCTGACCCCCCTGCTGGGAAGGGGGGTCTTCCCATGTTTATGATCTCGCGGTATCATTTATTAGCGTTTAAGCCTAGAAAGGCAAATGCGCCAGACCCGCCGAGCGCGCGACTCTCGGTTTTCTCGTCGTTTTGACAGATCTGTAACCTTCGCTCTGTCTATTTCCCTTTTATTGCATGACACATTGGGCGGGTCACTGAGTTGGGAGAGGAGGGAAGTGTGTCCAAACGGCGTTACAGAGTGCTCCTCGCGGATGACCACCCGATGATGCTGGAGGGCTTGAGGAAGCTCCTCGAGCCGGAGTACGACGTGGTGGGGGCGGTGGCGGATGGACTCGCGCTCCTGGAAGCCGCGGCGTTTCTGCGGACGGACCTCGTGATCGCCGACATCTCGATGCCGGGGATCGACGGCATCGAGGTCACGCGCCGGCTGCGGGCGGTTGCACCGGAGGTGCGGGTCCTGATCCTGAGCCTGCACACCGAGCCCTCCTGGGTACGCTCGGCGTTCGAGGCGGGCGCCCACGCCTATCTGCCCAAGAGCTCCGCTCCCGAGGAGATCGAGCTGGCCGTCCGGGAAGTGCTCAAGGGGCGCTTCTATGTCAGCCCGGAGGTGACCCGGGCCGCCGTCGTCTTCGCCGTGAAGGAGCCCGAGCGGCTCCTCAGCGCGTGGCGGCCGCCGCCCAGCGATATGCCGCTCACGCCGCGCGAGCTCGACATCGTCCGCCTGGTGGGCAAAGGCTTGGGCAACAAGGAGATCGCCCAGGAGCTCGGGGTCTCGGTGACCACCGTCCGCACCCATCTGAACAGGGTCTACGATAAGCTGGGGCCGGGAAGCCGGGTGGAGCTGGCGCTCTACGCCGCTCAGGCGGGAGGGCCCGTGATGTGACGGACGGCTCGATCCCGGGCTGGGATCCCACCGCGGCCGGCCGCCGTGTCGCCGTCGAGGAGGAGGCACGGCAGCGGATCGCCCGGGAGATCCACGACGACCTCGGCCAGCGGCTGGCCGCTCTGGGCATCGAGCTCCGGGTGGCGCGCCGGAAGTTCCCCGAGGACGCCCCCCAGCGCCACGAGCTGGACGCCGTCGCGGGCAGCCTGACGGAACTGGCCGAGGATCTGCGCCGCCTGAGCCACGATCTCCATCCCGCGGTCCTCGAGCGCAGCGGCCTCGCCGAGGCTCTCCGCGACCACTGCGCGGAGGTCGAGCGGCGGCACGGCCTGCCGGTGCGGCTCAGCCTGCAGGCCGCGAGCCCCTTCCCGCCGGACCTCACTCTCGGCCTCTATCGCATCGCCCAGGAGGCGCTCGCCAACATCGTCCGCCACGCCGGCGCCCGGTCTGTGGAGGTCACGCTGCGGACCGCCGGCGGCGACGCCCACCTGACGGTGGTGGACGACGGCGCCGGTTTCGATCCCGCCGTAGCGCGGGGCTCCGGCGGGCTGGGGCTCGCCAGCCTCGACGAGCGCGCGCGGCTGCTCGGTGGCCGGTGTGGCATCACGTCGAACCCGGGCGCCGGCACCCGGATCGAGGTCACCGTGCCGCTGCCCGGGCCGGAGCTCCACCGGCTGCGCCGGCTGGTGCGCCGGAACCGGGGATTCCTGGCCTCGGCGGCGCTGGTGATCCTGGCGCTCGCCGGCGGCCTCTTCGCCACCCTCCTCCAGACGCGCCGGGCGGAGCAGGAGACGGCGCGGGCCGATGCGGCGGCGCACTTCCTGGAAGGCCTGTTCAAGGCTTCGGACCCCCGGCAGGCCAGGGGACGCCGCCCACCGCGCGCGAGCTTCTGCGGCGCGGCACCGAGCGGCTGGGCCGGGATCTGCGCGACCAGCCGCTCCTGCGGGCGCGCCTCCTCGATACCCTGGGCGGCATCCACACCGAGCTCGGCCTCTTCGACGAGGCCCGGCCGCTGCTCGACGAAGCCCTGGCGATCCGCGAGCACGGCGGCGATCCCCTGGAGGTCGCGGCGACCCTCGTCCACCTCGGCACGGTGGCCCACCTCTCCGAAAAAGGGGATGCCGTGCCGCTGTTCCGGCGGGCGCTGGCCCTTCGCGAATCGAGCCT
Organism: uncultured Acidobacteriota bacterium; assembly: GCA_963792575.1. Taxonomy (GTDB): domain Bacteria; phylum Acidobacteriota; class Thermoanaerobaculia; order Multivoradales; family UBA5704; genus DATARR01. Next base: position 212,143 of record CAWBWZ010000026.1, on the reverse strand, counting down.
CGGGCCCGAGAGCGCCGAGGTCGCCGAGGTGCTCAACAACCTGGGCACAAGCCTCGCCGCGAAGGGGCGGTTCGACGAGGCGGAGACCGTTCTGCGGCGTACGCTCGCCCTCCAGGAACGGCTCTGGAGAGGGCGCGATCCGCGCGTCGCCAAGACCCTGCACAACCTCTCCGGGATCGCTTTCTATCGAGGCAGGCTCGACGACGCCGAGCGGCTCCTCCGGCGTTCCCTGGCGATTCGCGAAGCGGCCCTCCCCACTGACGACCTCGATCTGGCCGGCAGCCGCGAGGCCTTGGCACTGTTGCTGCGCAAGCGGGGCCGGCCGGCGGCGGCGGCGGCGCTCCTGGAGCGCCAGGTGGCGATCGCCGAAAAGATCTACGGTCCCGGGCATCCGGAGCTTGCCCGGGTGCTGCTCAACCTCGGCCTCGCCCGGGTGGACCTCGGCCAGGATGCCGCCGCCCGCCATCTCCTCGAGCGCGCCCTCGCGATCGATGAAAAGACCCTCCAGCCCGATCACCGGCAGCTCGTACAGACGCTCGCCGAGCTGGCCGACCTCCATTCCTCCCATGGCCGGTACGCCGAGGCCGAGCCTCTCTACCAGCGGCTGATCGAGCTGCGGAAAAAAGGGGCGCCCTTCGCCGACTGGGATCCGTTGTTCGCCAACTGGGTCCGTTTCCTGCGCGCCACCGGGCGGAACGCGGAGGCGGCGCGGGTGGAGGCCCGTTCGCGATAGCTGAAAACATGATCCGCTTGGTTGAACAGGAGGTTATCTTCATGGCCGTCAGCATTCATCGCATTTCCCGGTTTGCCGTAGCGGTCGCCATCATTTTCCTGGTCGGACCGCAATCCTGGGCGTTTGCCCAGAAAGGCGCCAAGATCTCCATCGCCGGCTATCCCTCCCTGAAGAAGGGCTCGCCGGAGCTCGTTTTCATCGAGGTCTCGGACTTCCAGTGCCCCTACTGCCGCCAGGGCGCCCGTGAGGTGTTGCCGAAAGTCGTCGAGAAGTTCGTCGACACCGGCAAGGTCGAGCTCGTCTATCTCGCCATGCCCCTGCAGATGCACTCGCAGGCTTTCAGGGCCGCGCAGGTGGCCGCCTGCGCCAATGACCAGAACAAGTTCTGGGACATGCATCACCTCCTGTTCACGGATCGGGGCGATTTCGCTCCAGCCCAGATTTCAGGCTATGCCGGGGAGCTGGGTTTGGACATGCCGGCCTTCCAGAAGTGCCTCTCCGGCAGGCAGCACGACGGAGAGATCCGCAAGAGCATCCGGGTGGCGCAGAACCTCGGCATCAACAGCACGCCGTTCTATCTGCTCGGGCGCCGGATTCCGGGGAGCGAGAAGGTCCAGGTCCTGGATACCGTCAAGGGTGCCTGGCCGTACGAGGAGTTTGAAAAGAAGATCAATACTTTACTCGCCTCGAAGTAGGGGGCTTCCGACAGGCGGGCACGCCGCGTACGACCGAAGTTGAAAACGCCCCGGAATAGGTGCTTGGTACCTCTTCAGCGCGGGCCCGTTTCCTGCGCGCCACCGGGCGCAACGCGGAGGCGGGGAGGGTGGAGGTAGGGTCGAAGGCGCCTGGGGCCGGTTGAGAGCTTCCTGGAGCTCCAGCACTTTACCCAGGAATGGTCTGCGCCGCCGCCTCGACTGTGGTTTGAGCCTCGTCGATCGCGCGCTGAGCATCCTCCCGCGAGTACTGCTCGGTGGGGATGAAATCGATGTCGCCGTAAAACGAGAACTCCCGTTCCTTGCGCAGGCGGGTGGAGATCTCGGCGAGGCGCTCCAGTCGGTCGCGCTCGAAAGCCGGGAAGCGGTCGCCGAACTGCAGCCAGCGAGGTGTTGGTCACAGCTCGAACACCTCGCCAGGGCGGTAGTCGGGCTTGAGATCCCAATACCAGGCGTTGCCGAGCCAGACCCGCCGGGCGCCGAGGTGTGCGAGACGCTCCCGGAGCCGGTCGAGTTCCCGGGCGAAGAAGCTCCTCCGATCAAAGAGAATCCGGGCGTCCTCGGTCATGTCGAGGAAGAGGGGACTTCCGTGGCCGACTTCCTCGGGTGTCTTGAGAACCGGCGAGAGGAGGGGAGCGGCCCCGGCCTCCGGCGCAAGAAGGTCGCTGAGGCGCTTTTCGACCGCCGCGAACTCATCGACCCGGCGCACCCGCCCGTTGGGCAGAGGATCGGCGACGAGGAGGAGGTCAAGGTCGGAATCGGGCCGGGCCGTGCCCCGGCCGGCCGAGCCGAAGACCGCCACGGTCATCAGCCGCTCACCGTAGACCTCCTCACAGGAGCGGCGGAGGGCAGAGAAGACTTGCTCGCGGTTTTGCCAAGGGGACATGGAGCCAGCCAGAGCCATTGGAGGGGATTATGGCATGCCGAGGCGCCGACTGGGGTTGTGACACCCCAGGTTGGACAAATCCCGCCCCTCAGGGGCGGGGGAGGGGGCAAGCCCCCATAGGCGCTAACTTAGAGGCGAATTCCTGTAGGGCACCTCTGTGTAGGCGCCCTGCCCCCCAGGGCGGCCACATAGGGCCGCCCCTACAAAAATGGAACTTCTGGTCCAACGTTAACGCTTATGGGACAAGCCCCTCCCCTGTGAAAAGGTTTTGATCAGGCCTTCAGAAGCCCGCAGCCTTCGCGGTCACTGATACGTCACCACGAGCTGCGGCCGGTTCGCCGCGGTGGTGTTGTCGCCGGAGTAGTAGCCGATGTAGTCGTTGCCGGTGTCGTCGTTGTCGTCGAGGTTGAAGTAGACGCGGAGCTGCGTCGTCCCCGTCTTGTTGAGGGCCGCGAGGCCCGCGGCGTTGAGGCTACCTGTTGACCAGTCCCCGTTGTTGGCCGCATTGGTAAGGCTCGCCGCCTGGACCGCTGTCGCCGCGGCCTGGAAGTCGCCGGCCGCAAGCGCCGTCGAGCCCGAGAAACCGCCATTCGCAACGTCCACCCAGCAGGTGCCGTGGGTGGTGAACGGACTGGTGCCGGAGAGCGTGCCGCGGCGCAGGCGCAGGGTCACCGAGAGGATCGTGGCGCCGTCCGGGATCGATGAGGTGTCGAAGGAAACCACCGACTTGTACTGTTTGTCCTTGTTGTCGTCGCCCACCCGCAGAGCGCTGGTGCTGGTGGCGGTGCCGTCGACCGAGCCGCCGGCGTTGGTGGTCTCGCCCGACTCCAGCAGCCAGCCGTCCTGGGCGGCGGCGGAGACAAAAGTGACCGTAGCCACGGGCGTCGCCGACGCCTCGTTCGAATTCGGCCCCTCGCCCGCTCCGTTGGTCGCGGTCACGACGTAGTAGTAGGTGGTCCCATTGACGAGGCCGGTGTCGGTGAAGGCCGTGCCGACGAGGTTGCTGCGGACGGTGGTGTACGGCCCACCGCTCGCCGTGCCGCGGTGGACGCGATAGGCGGTAGCGCCGCTCGCGGCCGTCCAGCCGAGGCTGATCTGCGCGTTGCCCGGTGTGGCCGAGAGCCCGGCCGGCGCGCCCGGCGGCACCTCGCAGTACTGAGCCTGCTTGCCGATCACCGCATACAGGCAGCCGGACTGTTCGATCAGATAGAGGATCGCCTCGCGGTTGCGGGCGGTTTCGGCGGGGATCACCTCGTCCGGCGGATAGAAGCCGGCCTGATCGGTCGAGATCGGGTACATCTCGAAGGTGTAGGAGAAGATCCGATGGACGCCGTACAACCAGTCGTTGATGCTGCCGTCAAAAAGGTAGAGGTCGCTCGCCTGCTCGGCGGTGTAGCCATTGGTGGCCGCCATCGCCTGACCCAGGGCGGCCAACGCGTCGTGATCGTCCTGGGTCATGTCCGCCGGGACGTCGGTAAGGGTGTAGCTGTACGGCCACAGCACCAACTCGTCGAATGTATGGAAGTCGATGTTGGCCCGGATCTGCTGCGCCCCACCGACGACGCGGCTGTCGACGAAGTCGCGCAGCACCTGGGTCTCGGGCGCCGAGAAGGCGCGCGGGGCCGCGGTAGGTGGTGCTGCTCGTATCGCCGCTGCTGCCGCCGCAGCAGCCCCAGTGGTAGCTCCAGTTGCGGTTGAGGTCGGTGCCGATGTTGGCCGAGCCGGCGTTCGGCTGGCGGTTCTTGCGCCAGCTGGCGTAGGTGCCGGTCGCGATGTCGAATTCCCCGCCGTCCGGGTTGGCGTCGAACACCATCCAGATCTCCCGGCTGTCCACGTCCTGAGTGATCCGTGGGTCGGCGCCGTACCCGTCGGTAAGCATGTGGAGGGTGTAGAGGCCCTGCTCCACGGTGAGGTGCTCGCGAGCGTGCAGGTGATGCGTGAAGAGCACCTCGGGCTCGTCTTCGTCGACGCCGACGTTGTCGGAGATCTTGCCGGCCCAGATCGTGCGCCCCTCGTGGGAGAGGCCGAGGCTGAACAGCGAGAAGATCGCCGGATGGTCGGATGCGACCTGCTGCAGCTCGGCCACCATCTCGGCGTAGTCGTGGTAGGCCGAGTCGGCCAAGGGAAAGACTTTGAGGAATTCTTCCCGCGTCCTGAACCGCACGAGCTCCAGGCCCAGGCGTTTCAAGGCCCTGGCTTCGCGGCCCGTAGCCTCGACGAGAACGTAATCGTGACCGACCTCGATGATGCCCGCGCCGGTGGCGGCGATGGCGGAGCGGGTCTCGACGTTATAGACCTTCGAAATCTTGTAGAGCCCGACGCCTGCGCTCTGTGCCGCGGCGGGCACCGTGGCGCCGAGCCCGAGCAGCAGGGCGAGCGCCAGCCCGAGCAGGGGCAGAAGATGGTGGGATCGTTGGTTCTTCACAGTAATTTTCCTTCCTACCGGTTGGCTACTGGTACGTCACCACGAGCTGCGGCCGGTTCGCCCCTGTGGTGTTGTCGCTGGAGTAGTAGCCGATGTAGTCGTTGCCGGTGTCGTCGTTGTCGTCGAGGTTGAAGTAGACGCGGAGCTGCGTCGTGCCCGTCTTGTTGAGGGCCGCGAGGCCCGCGGCGTTCAAGCTGCCTTCCGACCAGGTTCCGTTGGTTGCGGCGTTGCTCAGGCTCGTCGCCTGGACCGCTGTCGCCGCGGCCTGGAAGTCGCCGGCCGCAAGCGTCGTCGAGCCCGAGAAACCGCCATTCGCAACGTCCACCCAGCAGGTGCCGTGGGTGCTGAACGGGCTGGTGCCGGAGAGCGTGCCGCGGCGCAGGCGCAGGGTCACCGAGAGGATCGTGGCGCCGTCCGGTATCGATGAGGTGTCGAAGGAAACCACCGACTTGTACTGTTTGTCCTGGTTGTCGTCGCCCACCCGCAACGCGCTGGTGGTGGCGGCGTTGCCGTCGATGGAGCCGCCGGCGTTGGAGGTCTCGGTCGACTCCAGCACCCAACCGTCCTGGGCGGCGACAGAGGTGAAGGTCACGACGGTGGGCGGAGCCACCGGCGTGGCCGAGGCTTCGTTCGAATTCGGGCTCTCGCCCACGCCGTTGGTCGCGGTCACCACATAGTAGTAGGCCGTCCCGTTGGTCAGGCCGGTGTTGGTGAAGCTGGTGGCGGTAAGGTTGCTCTGGATCGTCGTGTACGGCCCGCCGCCGGTCGCCGCGCGGTGGACGCGATAGGCGGTGGCGCCACTCACGGCCGTCCAGGCGAGGCTGATCTGCGCGTTGCCCGGCGTGGCGTTGAGCCCGGCCGGCGCGACCGGCGCCGTCTGGCAATACTGAACCTGCTTGCCGATCACGGCGTACGGGCAGGCGGCGTTCTCGAGCAGGTAGAGCACCGCCGCGCGGTTGCGGGAGGTCTGGGCCGGGATCACCTCGTCCGGAGGATAGAAACCGCCCTCCGCGGAGGTGACGGGATACATCTCGAAAGAGAGGGAGAAAATCCGGTGGGCGCCGTAGAGATAGTCCTTGATCCCTCCATCGGAGATGTACAGGTCGCTCGCCTGCTGGGGGGTATAGCCGTTGGTGGCGGCCATGGCCTGGCCCAGGGTGACGAACACGTCGTGGTCGTCCTGGGTCATGTCGGCCGGCACGTCGGTGAGCGTGTAACCGTAGGGCCACATCACCAGCTCGCCGTAGGTGTGGAAGTCGATCGCCGTCGTGATCTGCTGCTTGCCGCCGATCACCCGGCTGTTCACGAAGTCGCGCACCACCTGGGTTTCCGGGGCCGAGAAGGCCGCCGCTCCGCGATAGGTTTCGCTGCTCGGCGTGCCGCTGCTGCCGCCGCAGCAGCCCCACCTGTAGTCCCAGTTGCGGTTCAGGTCGGTGCCGATGGCGCTCGTGCCGGCGTTGGGCTGGCGGTTCTTGCGCCAGGAGGCGTAGGTGCCCGTCGCGATGTCGTACTCGCCGCCGTCCGGATTCATGTCGAAGACGATCCAGATTTCGCGGCCATCCACCAGGCTGGTGATCTGGGGATCGACGCCGTATTCGTCGGTCAGCATCTTCAGGGTATAGAGGGCCATCTCGACGGTCAGATGCTCGCGGGCGTGTTGATGGTGCGTGAGGAGCACCTCGGGCTCGTCCTCGTCGATGCCCACGTTGTCGGAGATCTTGCCGGCCCAGACCGTGCGGCCCTGATACGACAGACCCATGGAGAAAAGCGAGAAGATCGCGGGGTGGTCGAGCGCCGCCTGCTGCAGCTCGGCCACCATTTCGGCGTAGTCGTGGTACGCCGAGTCGGCGGCCGGGAACGCCTTGAGGAATTCCTCGGGCGTCTCGAAGCGCGAGAGCCGCAAACCGAGCCGGCGGAGAGCCATCGCCTCGGCGGGCGTGGCCTCGACGAGGACGTAGTCGTGGCCGGCCTCGAGGATGTCCGCGCCCGTGGCGGCGATGGCGGAACGGGAGCGGACGTCGAAGACCTTCGAGATCTTGTAGGTCCCGGTGCCTTTGAAGGGCTGGGCGGCGGCGGGCGAGACGGTGAGGGCCAGGAGGCCTATCAGCACCAGGGCGCCGGCAACCACGGTTCTCATGAATGAGCTCATCGGTCTTACCCGCGCGCCTTCACGCGGCGGCCGGTGACGGTGTCGGTGGCGATGGGATCGCCGGTGTCGGTGGCGGGATTGAGCGGATCCTCGCTGCCGGTGAACTCGCGCACTTCCAGCGAGCCGGCGATGTTGTCGCAGCCGCTGCCGACTGTGTGCAGAGAGACGTCCACGCGGCTGACGTTGAGCAGGCCGCCGCCGTCATCGAACACGAGGGCGAGGACGGCGCCCTTGAGGCCGTTGTTGCCGTCCTTCTCCCAACTACCCTGCTGGTCAGAAAACCTGAGGATTCCCTGAAGAGAGCTGGTAGCGAAAAAGGTCCCGTCGGCCTCCAGCGTCCAGAGCGATGTCGCGCCGCCCGCTTCGGCCATCAGATAGGTCCCGGAGCAATTCCCCGAGAAGCCGCCGGCGAACAGGGAGGCGGACGAGCCGCCGAGCAGGCAGACGAAGATCAGTGCCGGAACGAGCTTTGTTTTCACCATGAGGCTCTCCTTGCCAAGGCGCTGCGTGGATGGATAGAGACAGGTTACAGGCTGGGAGCCGACGCGGGTATCGTCTCCAAAGAGGATACGAAGAGCCCCCTTGTCCTCCCTAGGGAGGATAAGGACTCATCGCTTGAGAGGATGTACGCGGTGCGTGGCCGACGAAGCGGATCTCCATCTGGTTCTGCGCCGATGCCCGGCATCCTCCCTGGAGAGGATGCCGGGGTTTTCGGGCGTGAACGCTCACTGGGCCAGCGCGACGAGCGGCTTCATGCCGCTCCTGGCCGAGCCCACGACGAGGCTCACCTGGGCGCCAGGCCACCGCCGCTGACGCTCAGGTGGATGCCGTTGAAGGTACCTTCAGGGCCGGTCGGGCCGGAGATCGTCCCGGAATCGGGGCTGGATTTCGGCTTCATCCTCGAAGAAGCTGCTGAAGCCGGTGATCCGGACCCTCTTTCCCACGGCGACAAATGGGAGCTCGGACGGGTCGATCCCGGTGGAGGCGTGGACGAAGACGGAGATCGGGCCCGAACCATCGTCGACCGAGAACTCGACGCCAAAGGGCGGGTCGGGCTCGATGTCGCTGACCACGCCGGCGACGGTGATGATGCGGCCTTCGGTGGCGGCGCCGACCTCACCCGTGGCGATCAGCAGCGGCGAGCTCGGCAGGCGCTCGACACCGGAGGGTTCGGCGCGGACGAAGAGAAGGTTGAACAACCGATCGAGGGTTCCCGTCACCCGGACCTGCTGGTTGCGATGGATGCCGAGATCGACGTCGAGGCGGACGTAGATGCCGCCGGTGACGTCCTCGATGACAAAACCTCCCGCATCTTCCAGGCTCGCCGACTTGAAAAGCCCGGACGGCACGGTGACCTGGCCTTCGATCGTAACCGTGGTTCCGAGCGGCAGGTCGCGGACTGCGGCGATCGGTTTGGCCGCGGCGGCCGGGGCCGCCGCCAGCCCGAGGGCCGCCACGGCCAGCGCGGCTGCCAGAAGGCCCTGCGCTCCAAGATTGAATCCTTTCCCAACCAGCGCTTTCAGACGTTCCATGTTGTCTCCTTTCCAGAAGGCCAATCCCGTTCACACACCATTTTCATTTTTTCTCCCTTCTTCCTTATCGCTAGAGGTTCTAGTCCCACTCTCTTTCTCCGTCATCGCTCACTGAACCGTCGGCGCTTTCCTGCACTGCATCCCAAAGCTACAGGCGCTACGGCGGCGCACGTGCTCTCCTCGCTTTGCCACTCCGGTGTGTTTGCCTCATGATGACGGCCTGACTGCCTATCGTCGATCTCTCGCTCTGTGAACCCGCAGATTTGCGGAGAAAGCGTGCTTCGGATCTCAGATCACGGTTGAAGTACGCTCTGAGAATAGCGGCTGAGATCCGCCGTGTATATCGTCGCGAGCGATGATCTTTTGGGGGTTTGCATCCTCTCTGTGGATGATAAGAAAACGCTTCAGCATCCTCCCTGGAGAGGATAGACAGGCGGCTTGCACCACATCACCTGGTCTGGAGGGACGACCAGTACCACCACCGGTTGTGTCATCCGCGCTCCGCGCAGAAAACGCGGTTATACTTAAGGAAAGGGAAATGAAATTATGTCTGTATCAACAACAAGCCGCGGCAAGGTGACGGTCCTGTGCGGCCTTTAGTGATACATCCTGATCGGTCGTCTTGAGCCCGAGAGCGGAGGGCCGGCGGCTGACTGCCTGGAAGAGGATCGCGGCGGCGAGAAGGCCCGGCGTTGACGCCGGGCCTCTCCATCCCCTCAAGAGGGATTTCGTTCTACGGGAGGACCTCCCAGAAGCCGCGCCCGAAGGTCGAGACGCGGGCCAGGGTGGAGCTCGGGGAGATATAGAAGTCGGTCACGTTGACGAGCGGCAGACCGGTTCCGAAACGAACCCAGTTGGCGCCGGCGTCGGTCGAGCGGTAGACCCCCAGGTGGGTCGAGGCGTAGAGGGTCTGGTTGTTCCCCGGATCGGTCCGCACTTTGTTGACCGGGATGCCGAACGGGAAGCCGGGGCCGTCGATCGTGGTCCAGGTGGCGCCGAGGTCGCTCGACTTCCAGAGGTGGTTCTTGGTCGCGTCCGGGGCGACCGAGGCGACATAGATCAGGCTGGGGTTGACCTCGTCGAACCAGATCGAGCTCAGCGAGAGCCCGTTGTTGGTCGGCGTGGTGGCCAGGGTCCAGCTCGAGCCGCCGTTGGTCGAGATGTAGACGCGGCCGCTGTTGGCGACGAGCCCCATCGTGTTCTGGTTGCTGAAGGCGACGCCGAAGCCGCGGATGTTGAAGGTGGTGGCCGGAAGGCCGGTCGTGCCCAGGGCCGTCCAGGAGCCGGCGAAGTTGGTCGAACGGTAGACCTTGACGTTCGACCAGGTGAACACCGTGTCCCCGGTCGCCGAGCCATCCCAGGTGACGATGCCGGTGTTGAAGGGCGCGGACGCGTTGTTGCCGCACTCCGTGATCCCGGTGCAGGCGGTGCTGAAGCTGGTGCCGCCGTTGGTGCTCTTCATGACCTGGGCATAGTAGAGGCTGCCCAGGACGAGCGAGCTGTTGGTGCGGTGCATGGCCGAGCCGAAGCCGTCGCCGCCGATCCTCTGGTCGTAGATCGTGGTGGCGGCGGAGCGAACCCGCGTGCCGTTGTCCTGAAAGCCGCCGACGACCGCCGAGGCGCTGGCCGTCGTCGAGCCGACGGAATAGATCAGGTGGGATGTGATGCCGACGTTGAGAGCCGCGCTCCAGGTGGTGCCGGAGTCGGTGGACTTGAAGAGGCCGCCGTCGGTGCCGACGTAGAAGTTGCCCAGGCTGTCGAAGGTTCCGGCGTGGAAGTCCGCGTGGATATAGGGCAGGCTGAACTGCGCGAGCCAGTTGGAAATCTGGCTGTAGGTGGTGCCGCCGTCGGTGGTCTTGGCCAGGAGGAGGGCGCCGCCGAAGTAGACGATGTTGGGGTTCGTCGGATGGACGATCGTCAGGTGGTTGTACCACCCCTGTCCGTTGAGGAAGGCGTTGACGTTGGCCGATTCGCTGTTCCGGTTCGAGAAGCGCTTGCCGTTGGCTCCGAGAGCCGTCCAGGTGTGGCCGCCGTCGAGCGACTTGAAGATGTCCGCCAGGTCGGCCGCCACGGTGGCGTTGGGGACCGCGGCCATGGCATACATGGTCGTGCGGGCGGAAGGGGCCGAGGCGATCGAGGCGCGGCCGACGCCGCCCGTCTTGGTGAAGCCGGTGGCTCGGGTCCAGGTGGCGCCGTTGTCGGACGACCACCAGACCTGGCCGTCGGTCGTGCCGGTGGTCACCGCGGGGTTGGCCTCCAGGGTCAGGGTGAAGTTGCTGCCGCCGCCCCAGGCCATGTCCCAGACGTAGGGAGCGCCCGCCTGGCCGGTGGCGAGAGCGACGCTCGAAAAGCTGGTGCCGCCATCGGTGGAGCGGAAGAGGCCGGCGTTGGTCGCCACCAGGACGATGCTGCTGTTGACCGGAGCGACCATCACCTTCGGGATCTCGGTCGAGGCGCCGAGGAAGACCGGTGCGCTCCAAGTGGTACCGCCGTCGGTCGACTTCACCAGGCCGGTGCCGGTCCCGTCGAAGGGATCGCCGAGCCCGAGGTACAGGACGCTGCTGTTGTTCGGATCCATCGCCAGATGGCCGCACGAGAGCGAGCCCAGCGACTCCGTCTTGGGCGCCCAGGTGGTGCCGCCGTCGGCCGTCTTCCAGACGCCGCCGCCGGAGTCGCAAAGGTAGATCGTCGAGGGGTTGGCGGGATCGGTGACGATCGCATTGATCCGGCCGGAGTCGCTGACGTTCAGGGTGGTGCCGCCGTTCTGGAGGACGTTCGCCTTGGTCGGTCCGATGTTGGCCCACGTCGAGCCGACGAGCGCCGCCTTCTCGGCCTCCGGATCCAGGAACGCCGCGCCCTCGCTCGGGTTTTCGGGGATCATCGCACCCCAACGCTCGCGCTCGCGGGCAGCCGCCCTCATCAGGAACCGGCGATAGCTGGTGGAAAAGATCTTGTGCCCCTTACCGCGGGCAGGATGGCGGAACTGCGGATTGTCGTAGTTCTCGTTGTACCACTGATCCCAGCCGACTCCTCGAATCGTGGCGCTGTCGAGGTCCGAATCTCTCTGCTCGGCGCGGAGGCCCGGGGTCAACTCCATTCCCAGGCACGCCACCAATAACAATACTCCATAAGAAGTCTTCACCTTGAATCTCCTCCTCGCGTATGGCCCAGGCGGAAGGCCTGGGCCGGAAGAAAAATAAAACGGTCCCGGGCGAATCGGGACGCGGAAATCTCGCTTTATCGGGTGCGGAGCTTTAGGGAGTAAGCGAAGGGTAGCACACTCGGAGCGCCGGCTCGGTCGAGGATCGTGCCGCGAGCGAAAAAAGGTCCGGGACCTGCGCCGCAGCGCAGGCCCAGGCGGGGATTACACCAGCCTTGGAGCAAGGCTCGTTCTCGGGGTTTGCACGGGCCGTCGTCAGGGCTGAACCGCGCCGTTCTTACAGTGCCACACGGGAGACTAGTTGCAGGTCTCGGTGATGACACCCTTTTCCATGGTAATCACACCGTTGGCGTTCATGGTGCCCTGCATACGGAAGGTCCCGTGGAAGTTTGGCGCGTCGCCCATGCCGATGGCGTCGAAGTTGAAGTTGAACGCGAAGTTTTCGCTGCCTCCGGCGTTGTCGTTGATGCGGTTGGGAACAATGAACGGCTCATCAGCGTGGAATTGGTACCTGTCGTCCGTTACGGTGCCGATGCCGACTCCCCGCAACGTGATCTGCGCATGGAGATGGAAGCCGCCAGCACTGTCGTCTGTCTGCCCGATCACGACGTGGACCTTGGCGATGCCTTCCACGTTCTCTCCGAGCCCGCCGTTGGCGCACGGGACGAAGATCGAGAAGTTCGTCTGGTCGCGGAACTGCTGCGTTTCCGCGGCGGCTGGAGCGGCGGCGACGAGGATCAGGAGGGCTGCTGCGGCGAGGGTCAGGGCAAAGCGGGTGAGGCAGGCTTTCATCATCGTTCTCCTTGTCTGAGTTTCCAGGAGACCCGCGACTGGCAGGAAGAGCCAACCGGGAGCCGCCTGGCGCTATTGGTTATGGGTTCTATTTGAATGTTAGTGCTTGCGATGTTGCGTGTATATCCTCTCTAGCGATGATTTTTTGCGGCCACCGCATCCTCTCTAGAGAGGAGAAAAAAAAGGCGTAAACCGAGCTGGGACGCTTCTATGTCCTTGGACGGCGGGACGTGCCGTTCAACGGCACTAGGGGTGGCGCCGCGAACAGCAGCGTGTAGTCGACGACCGCGACGCCCGTGCAGGCCGGCTGGGCGCTGGTCTGGGGCTGATTGAGAGTCGCATTGACAATCAGCCCCGAATCGCCCCAGTATTGGCTCCCATGATTCCTCGGATCCTGGAAGCGCGGTTGCGTGAGCTCGCCGGCAAGTTCCCCATCGTCACGGTCACCGGACCGCGGCAGTCGGGCAAGACAACGCTCTGCCGCGCGCTCTTCCCGGGCAAACCCTATGTATCTCTGGAAGCGCCCGACATCCAGGAGTACGCGCGCAGCGATCCACGCGGCTTCCTTGCCGAGCACGGCGAGGGCGCGGTGCTCGACGAAGTGCATCGGGTTCCGGAGCTCCTCTCCTACCTCCAGCCCCTGGTGGATGAGCAGCCCGCACCCGGACGATTCGTCCTCGCCGGATCGGCGAATTTCGCGCTCCTGCAGTCGCTCGGGCAGTCGCTGGCCGGGCGCACGGCGCTCCTCGAGCTCCTGCCGCTCTCCCTGGAAGAGATCCGCCGCTTTCCGGCTCCGCCTGGAGACCTCTGGACGCTGCTCTGGCGTGGGAGCTATCCGGCCCTTTATGACCGGGAGCTGGAAGCCGGCGACTGGTATCCGAGCTACGTCGCCACCTACCTCGAGCGGGACGTGCGGACGATTCTCGCGGTCGGCGACCTCCTCGCCTTCCAGACCTTTCTCCGGCTCTGCGCGGGCCGGGTGGGCCAACTCGTCAACTTCTCGGCGCTGGCCGCGGATGCCGGCTTGACCCACAACACGGCGCGCGCCTGGCTGTCGGTCCTCGAAGCCGGCTATGTGGCGTGGCACCTGCCGCCCTTCCACGCCAATCTGTCGAAGCGCCTCGTCAAGACACCCAAGCTGCACTTCATCGACCCCGGCCTCGCCTGTTACCTGTTGGGCATCCGCTCGGCCGAGCAGCTCCGCGACCACCCCTTGCGGGGGGCTATTTTCGAGACCTGGGTGGCTTCGGAGATCCTGAAATCGCGGGTCCATCGCGGCCTGTCGCCGAGCCTCTCCTTCTTCCGTGACCGCAAGGGCTCAGAGGTGGACCTCATCGTCGAGGATGGACGCTCGCTGCTCGCCGTCGAGACCAAGTCAGGCCAGACCATCGCAAGCGATTTCTTCTCCGGCCTGGAGAGGTTCCTCGCCCTGGCAGCCGAGTCCCGACCGGCCCGCGATGCAAAATCCTTCCTTGTCTATGGAGGCGCCGAGTCGCAGAAGCGGTCCGTTGCCGAGGTGGTCTCCTGGTCGGACTTGGACCGCTGCCAGTGGTGGGAGACCGGATCCATGGGGGGCCCGCGCCGAAGCGCGGGACCCTGGTGAGCCGGGCCGGGACCGCTCGCGATCAGCCGCCGCCGCCGGGGACTGGGACGGGGATCGTCAATCTCCACATGTCGTTGAGCAGCACCGGCGCGAACTCCGCGGTCGCTCCGCCGAAGATGTAGAGCTCGTAGGCCGTGGCGGTCTTGCGGGTGAAGTAGAACTGGCCGAACCTCGGGGCCGGCGCCGGCCCTGTCATCGCGGTGTCCACGCGCGTCCAGGTGCCGGTGTGGAGATCGAAATACCAGAGATCGGACAGGGTGGTGCCGTCGAACTTGCTGCCCCCGAAGAGCCAGATGCGATCGTGGCTCTCATCGGCGACCAGCTTCGCGTTGTCGCGGTGGCCCGGCCCGCCGGCCTCGTCGAAGACGAGCTGATGCCAGGTCTCGGTGTCGAGGTCGAGCCTCCAGAGGTCGCCGAGGTAGTTCTCCGGCGTGAAGGTACCGGTCCCGTTCACGGCGTCGTTGGTATATCCGCCATAGACGAACAGGGCGTTCCAACCCTCGGAGTAGATGAGCGGATGATGGGCGCGAGCGCGCGGGGCGGGGGAGCCGGCCGCGGCCTGCTTCCAGCCATTCTTGTAGCTGACCAGGTCGTGCTGGAGGCCGTCCGGACGGTTGACGAAGGCCGGCAGCGTCGACGACGAGCCCGAGAAGGCGTACGCGACGGTTTTGTGCTTCCCCTTCTCGCGCACGGCGACCGCCTCCGTGGAGCGGTTGGCGCGCCCGATTTCGGCCGTGCTCTGCGCGATCTGTGTCCACCCGTGCACCGGATCGAACCGGAACGTGTCCTGGTGCGTAAGGTCGAGCCCGCGCCGGAACGGACCTCTGCCGCCGGAGACGATCACCGCGCCGTCCTCAGAGACCGACCACATCATCGGCTCGGCCCGGGCGGACGGTCCGCCCGGATATGGATCGAGGTTGGTCCAGGTCAGCGTGCCGGCGTCGAAGACGCTGAAATCGGCCACGGGCTCGTCGTTCGGGAAGGTCCCGTTCAACCCGCCGAAAATGTAGAAGAGACCCTGGCTATAGGCGCTCGCGCCGTCCCAGAGGGGAGTGGGGACTGCGCCGCCCTGCGAGATCTCTGTCCAGTAGGGCAGGCTGGACTGGGCGGCGCCCGGGCGGATCCCGGCGAACGAGAGCAAGAGAGTGAGAAAAGCGATGAAAACGATCCGGTGCTGAACCCTGCGAGTCATCCAGGCGACCTCCTTGTTACCGCTTGTTCCAGGTTGTTCCAGAAATAAGACAGCGAGATTCCAGACTAGCCGCCCCTCCACGTCGTGTCTATCCTCTCTGGAGAGGATGCCGGAGCTGCTTTCGTGGTAGCCGGGAGTTAGGCTCGTGGTCCCCGTTGCCTGCGACAGGCCGTGAAGCGGCGGTGCCCGATGAGTCAGTCCGGCCAGTCGGCCCACTCGCAGTGGGTCAAGAGAGTGCGGTCTTTGGTCAGCAGGGTCGCTCCGCGCAGCGTGGCCTGGCTGGCGATCACGCGGTCGAAGGGGTCCCGTGTCCACGAGGCCGTGAGGGCGGCGTCAACCACCTTGAGAAAAGGAAGGTCACAGACCTGGAGCGAGACTTCTTTTTCCAGGGTCTTGACGACGTCCTCCCCGGAGGATGTGATGCGGCGAATCTCGTAGAGGTACTGGAGCTCCAGCTTGACCGCGGGAGAGATCAGAAGGTCGCTCTCCTCGAGCCGGGTCCGCACGCCTGCCGGCAGCAGGTCGATGCGGTCCGAGAAGAGCCATGCCGCGACGTGGGTGTCGAGGTAGATCAGGGGCGCCATTCTTCGGACCAGTCGATGTGGACCAGCTCCTCCGGATCGCCGACGATGAGATCACGCGGTTTCAGATTCGCCAGCTTGCTCTTGGGCTCGACGGCCGCGATGCGGAGCAGCTTCCCCTTACGCTCGATGTCGACGGGCACGCCGGTCTCGAGGATTTCGTCCAGAATCCGGTAGATGTTCTCGCGCAGGGCAGAAGCTCGCAGCGTCATACAGGGCACCTCCAAGGCCCACCCTCAAGGTACAGGCTGGTCGTACGAGTGTCAAGCTGATAGCGTACGTGTTAGGAGGAACCTCGGCGCTCCCTCACATCCGGCCGACGCGGATTCCCGTCACCTGGCGCGCCCAGCGGGCGTGCCGCTTCTCCCCGGAAGCCACGATCCGGAACGGCCCCTCGTTGTCGCCAAGGGGCTTTCCGTCTTTCCGGTCCACCAGGACGATGCCCTTGTCCTGAAACGCCGGATCGAGCTCCGCCAAGGCGAAAAGGGTGCGATAGCCGTCCTTCGACTCCACGACGACGTACCAGTTCGGTGGATCGCCGTGCTTCACGGCCTCGCCCAGAGGCGCGCCGGCGAGGCGCGCCAACTCGCCGAGGGGGATCCCCTCGAAGCTCGCCGTCTCCTGGCCGCGATCGGCTGCCCGGACGGTCTGGCGCGGCAGCTTCGCCAGATCGGCGGCGGTCAGCCGGAGCCCCGTGCCTCCCGCGCCGGTTACGGTCAGCAGCACCGCTTCGGCCGGGATCGGGGCCGGAGCCTGGGCCGGCTGGGCAATCGCCAGACCTGGGAAGAGGCAGAGGGACAGGAGAAGAGCCGCGGTCATCCTGGATCTCGTTCGCATAGGCTTCAGTCTATCAAGCCCGCCGGGCTCCCTACCCGCGCGTCGCCGGCGTGTCCATCCTCTCAAACGTTGATGTCTCGGGCTTCCATATCCTCTCCAGAGAGGATAGACAGGACCAGGACCGGGAGCTACTGTGGGGAAGCTGAAACTACTGAAAAGGAGATTCGCCATGCGCTCTTCCGCGAGGTCGTTCCCCCGCCACCGTCGGCTCCTCGCGGGGCTGATCGCCGTCGCTTCCCTCATCCTCGTCCCCCTCCCGAGCGGCGCCGCCAATGCGATCGCCATCGCCGTTGCCCGGTCCCTGCCGCTGGGGACCGTCGTCACCGTCGACGGCTCGGTCACTGTCCCCTCCGGCGCCTACTCCTCGAGCACTTTCGATCAGGGATTCACGATTCAGGACCGGACCGGCGGCATCTACGTCAGCATCGCAACGGATCTGGGCCTCGCTCCCCGCCAGCAGGCCCGCGTCACCGGCCGGCTCGCGGACAACGGGACCGGTGTGCTCACGGTGGTTGTGGCCAGTACCAACGACGTCAAGGTCCACGGCAAGGGCCCCAAAGTGGAGCCGCGCTGGGTGCCGACCGCGAGCATCAGCGAAGCCACCGAGGGCTTGCTCGTCCAGGTCATGGGCACCCTCACGGGACCTATCGAGCCCGACCCTCCCTACGGCACGATCCTCCACCTCGACGACGGCTCCGGCCCGATCCGGATCTTCGTCTGCGCCAGCACGGGCATCGACCTCAGCGGCCTGGCGCCCGGCCAGCAGGTGAGCGTGATCGGAACGAGCTATCAATTTATCGACTACGAGGTCGATCCCCGGTTCCAGAGCGACATCCGCCGGCGCGAGGATTGATTGGAACGCTTTCCCCCTCTCGAAAGGAGGCACCGTATGAAAGCATGGACATTGTTGTTGCTGGCCACGGCCGTGGTCTGTTGCGCGAGCCCCGTTTCCGCGCAGCTCGACGCCACCTGCGTCGCGTCGATCACGCTCAACTTCAGCCCACCCGCGAGGCTCGTGCTGCCGCCGGCACCGGCGCCGCACTCCACCGCCACCGGCGGCGGCACGATCACCAATTGTGTGGTCACTGACGGAGGTCCCACGACCGGCACCTTCACCTTCTCGCTCGAGGGCGATCTGACGTGTACGTCGACGGCGAACATCGTCGGCACGGTAGACATCGTATGGGCGGACAGCTCCGTGAGCTACTCCGATATCACGACCTTGGCGCTCAATCTCGGCAGCCTCGGCGGTGCCGCCGGGCTGACCGCCACCGTTACCAGCGGACGTTTCGCCGGCGACCAGCTTCAGATCGTCAACATTCGCGATCCCCTGGCCTTGCTCCACTGTTTGCTGAACGGCCTGTCGCAGGCGACGGGAACCACGAGCCTCACCTTCACGCAGCCGCTTTGAGCGCAGGATCAGCGTGGCAGCGGACGGGCGACTTCCACGCCGCCTTTCCAGATCTTGCGCAGAGCCCGGGCCGCCTTGATGTTCACGGTCGGATCGCCCTCGACCAGCAGCAGGTCGGCTCGCAGGCCGGGCGCGATACGGCCGCGGTCGGGGAGGCCATAGGCCCGGGCCGCGGCGGAGGTCGCGCCGATCAAGGCCTCGCTGGGGGTGAGCCCCGACTGCACCAGCAACTCGAGGTCGCGGTGGACCATCGGACCGTGGAGCGGCGAGTCGGAGCCGGTGAGAACCGGGATGCCGGCGGCGTGGAACCGGCCGACGTTGTTCTTGAGGATCGCGAGGTTCGCGAGCGTCAGCGGGTTGGGCGATCCGGGGGTGAGCAGGGAAGCGATCTCCTCCGGGGTGAGGTAAGGCGAAAGCTCCGGATCGGCGACCAGCGCCTCGCCGCCGGCGGTGGTGATGAACGACTCCGTGATCGCCAGCGTGCCGACCAGGAAGATCCCGCGCTCCCGCGCCAGGCGGAGCAGCGAGTCCGTCACCGGAGTGTCGGGGAAGGCGTGGACCAGGGCGTCGACGCCGTCCTCGACCGCTTGCTGGCCGAAGCGCTGCACGGTGACGTGGGCCACCGCGAGCCGGCCGCGGCGGTGCGCGGCGCGGACGAGCGCCCGTACCGTCTCCCGGCTGAGCACCGGCAGCGGTGACGCGAGGCCGAAGAGCTCGCCGTCCTCGAGGAAGATCTTGATGTGGTGGGAGCCCTCGGCGATACGCCGCCGCACGAACTCGTCGGCCTCCTCCGGGCGGTCCAGGGTGGGGATCTCGACCTCCGGGGTGAAGTTGTAGGGGTAGCCCTCCTCCACGGTCGCGGGATAGATGGCGCTGAAGAAGTCCGCCCGGTCGTGCGCCTCGTCCCGCCGCTGCTCTTCATACATCTGGGTGGCGAACGGGTTGACCGACTGCATGTCGATGAGGGTCGTGATGCCGAACTGCGCGGCTCTCTCCAACTGCCGGCGCTCGCGGGCATGGCCGTGGCTGTCGATGATGCCGGGTATCAGAGTCTTGCCGGAGCCGTCGATCTCCGGCAGGTTGGGCGGCACGTCGAGGTGCCGGCCCACGGCGTGGATGCGGCCCTCGCGCACCACCACGGTGGCATCGGGGATGACGCGCAGCCCGTCGAAGACGCGCACGTGGGTGACCGCGAATGAATCCGCCCGCTCCGGACGCGCGGCGCCGGACCCCGCGGCGGAGAGGGTCAGGGTGGCGAGCAAAAGGGAAGCGATGAGAACGATCCGGCGCTGAACCCTGCGCGTCATCCGGGCTACCTCCTTGTTCCAGCTTGTTCCAGGATCTTGACCGAACCGTTTCGGCCTAGCCCCAATACCGTTTATTTAAGACGATTTATGTAGGGGAGGGGCTTGTCCCCTCCCGCGCCCGTAGGGCGAATTTATCCAGCCTGGGGTGTCAACCCCAGGTGGGCTGGCGCAACCAGCCCAAACCCCGCAGGGGTGGCCGATTGGGTTGGAATCGGCCACCCTTACAGGGTTTGGACGTCGGGTGCCTCCCACCTGGGGTTGACACCCCAGGCTGGATAAATTCGCCCTCCGGGCGAGGGAGGGACAAGCCCCTCCCCTACGTTCAGAACGCCTTAAATGAACAGCATTCGGCCTAGCCCGCGTTCGGCTGGGAGATCGTCCCCGTATACGTCCCCGTGGCGGTACCGGCGCACTGGTCGATCTCGGTGGTGATGGTCCCGCTCCCCGTGGCGTTGGCGAACGCGCCGGTGCCGCCGGTCACGGTGTAGGTGCCCGTGGAGGTGAGCACACACTTGCCGCCCGTGCTCTCAAAGCGCCCGCTGATGGTCAAGAACACACTGTCCGTCCCATTGGCCGCGACGAAGACCGCGGTGCTGCCAAAGTTCCCCTGATGATCCTGGATGCGCGTCAATGGCCCCGTGACGTTCCCCAGATGCGTCGCGGTGCCCGAAACGTTACAGTTCATCTGGATCAGCCCGCCAGGCAGGTGCGTCACCCCCGTGATCGTGGCCGTTCCGGTGGCGGTGAACGGCACCTGATTAGCGGCGGCGGCGGGCGCCGCCAGGCCGCACAAAGTGAGGACCACCACCGCCAGACGGATTCCGATCCGGCAAGAAGCCGTGTTCCATAACTGTCTCATGTTGACTCCTTTCTGAGTAAGGGCCGCCTCTCCTGCGGAAGTTGAGCCGGTCCATTTTGCGCCAGGCTGATCCCACCATAGCGGCTCTCGACCGCGTTGGGTATCCTCTCTAGAGAGGATGCCTGCCTGGTGACGGCGACTCGGCCGCCGCGGCGGAGGGCGGGAAAAGCTTGCGGACGATCTCGTCCTTGAGCTTCGCCTCCTCCTCGCGGCCGAGGCGGCGGTAGGCGGCGGCCAGGACGCGGTGCGTCTCGATGCGCCGCGGGTTTTCCCGCACGGCCTGGCGGTAAGTGGCGATGGCCGCCCCATCCTCGCCTCTTTCAAGCTGGGCCTGGGCCAGAGGCAGGAGAAATAGGACGCTCCCCGGGCTGCGGCGCACCAGCTCCTTCAGCCGGGCCACCGCCTGCGGCCACTTCCTCTGCCCCATCAGCTCCTTGGCCGCCGCGAGCTCGGCGAGCAGGGCGGGGCCGTCCTTGGGATCGAGGATTCCCTTGCCGCTCGTACCGGAGCCGGAGAGATAGCCGAGACTTTCGAGCGAACGCGCCAGCGCGGGGTCGGCGGCGTCTGGTGGATGGGCCACGAAGGAACGTTGAGCCTGCTGGAGCGCCGCTTTCAGCCTGCGGGCCTCCTGCCGCCCCTCCTGCCGTCCCGCCAGCAGATTGCGGGTCTCCCCTGGATCGGCGGCCAGGTCATAGAGCTCCGGCCGCGGCGCCACGATCAGCTTGAAACGGCCGTCGAACATCGCCTCCAGCGGGCTCCATCCATAGGCGCTCAGCGGATACCGGGTCTCCGCGTAGACCGGGCTCGCGGCTCCACTGTTGTTTGATCCCGGCAGGCCCGGCAGCCCCGGCAGCGGCTGACCGAAGGGCAGGGCGGCCTTGCCTGTCCCGGTCAAACCAGCCCCAGTCAAACGCAGCAGGGTCGAGGCGAGCCGGCGCGTCGAGACCGCTGTCTCCACGACCTTGCCCCGTGGCACTCCGGGACCGGCCAGGAGAAGGGGCACGTGCAGCGTGGCCTGATACAGAAAGATGCCGTGTCCCTCCTCCCTGTGCTCGCCCAGGGATTCGCCGTGGTCGCCCACCGCCGCGATCAGCCAGCTCCCGGCGCCGCCGGGGAGCGCGGCCAGCAGGCGGCCGATCTCCCGGTCCATGGAGGCGACCTCGCCGGCATAGCGCTGGGCCGGAGAGGCCTTGGGGTCCATGCCCGGAGGGGAGTACGGCGCGTGGGGGTCGTAGTAATGGACCCAGAGGAAAAGCGGCTTGCCCGCCCCCTGCCGGCCGAGCCATTCCAGGGCGGCATCGGTCATCTCCCGGGCCACCCGCACGTTGCCGGTGATCCGGTCGCCGTAGTGCCCGAACCCGCGGGCGAGCCCGAAATTGTGGTCGAGGACGGTCGAGGCCACGAAACCCGCGGTCACATAGCCCCGGGAGCCGTAGGCCTCGGCCAGGGTGGGCATCTTCCTGGAGAGCACGTCCGAGCCATTGGCCCGCACCCCGTGTTCCGGCGGGGCGAGCCCGGTGAAGAGCGAGGAGTGGGCCGGCAGGGTCAGCGGCGTCGGGGTGATCGCCTGAGCCCAGCGCACGCCGCGCGCCGCCAAGCCGTCGAGAACCGGCGTGCCGGCTCCCCTGGCGCCCGCGTTTTTGAGGCCATACACCCCCAGCGCATCGGCCCGGGTGGTGTCCAGGGTGAGGAGGAGAACGTTCGGCGGGCCGGCCGCGGCGGGCGCTCCGCCCAGCACGAGCGGAAAAAACGGCAGCAAGCCAAGGAGACCGAGCGCCGCCCGGCGCCAACCATCCTTTCTGCCTTGACGGAGCATCAGACGTGGCAACTCTCTTTAAACTTTTCGAAAAGCCAGTCGTCGTCCCGCACCCGGCGCGCCTCGAATTCGGCCCGCTTCTGCCAGACGTCGCTTTCCACGGCCTGCGCCAGGGCGGCGCCGAAGCGGACGCCGTTGCGCAACGCCGAGGCCACGCGGGCGATCCGCCGGCGGTTGAAGTGCAGCAGGGCGACTCGTAACAGGTTGTGGGTGAGCAGGTGCCAGTGGGTTCCATACGGGCGGGCCTTGCGGAAGTAGTGCAGCACGGTGACCTCCGGCACCACCCAGACCTCGTAGCCCAGCAGCCAGTAGCGCACGCAGAGCTCCATATCCTCCGAGCCCCACTGCGGCATGCCATCGTCGAAGGCCCCGGCCTGGTCCAGGGTCTCGCGGCGCATGGCCATGAAGCCGCCTCCCAGCGTCGGCACGGGACGGGGCTCCGCGGACTTGAGCGGCAGCCATTCCAGGCGCAGGTTGGTCCCGGCGATCCGCTGCCCGCACGCGATCCGGTAACCCGGCCTGCCCATCACGCCGATGCCGGGGGCGGCCACTCCCACATTCGGCAGGTTGAGCGTGCGGACGAGAGGTTCCCACCAGCGCTCGGGCACGTCGATGTGGGCATCGGAAAAGACCACGACCTCGCCGCGCGCCGCGGCCAGCCCGCGATTGCGCGCGGTGGCCACGCCCAGCGGCTCGGCCGAACGGATGAGATGAACGTTCTCCCACGTTCCCTCGGCCAGGAAGTCGGCGCACCCGTCCGTCGAGCCGTTGTCGACGACGATGACCTCGCTGTCCGGCGGCAGCGTCGCCACGAACTGCTCGACGGTGCGCTTCAGCATCACGGACTCGTTGTTGGCCGGCAGGACGACGCTCAGCTTGAGCGCGTGACCGCCCCGGAACAGCCTTTCCTCCGGCTCTCCCGGTGGCGGCGGCGGGATGACGTGAAAAGGCGGAGGAAACGGGATCTCCTCCAGCCGGGGACGCTCCTCGGGGAGGGGAATTCCCAGATGCTCCTGCACGAGCGCGGCGTAGTCCCGCCGCCACCGCGGGCGCAGTTGGATGATTCCTCGCGGGACCTCGGCGCCTGGCGGCTCGTGGCCGGCCTCGCGGCGGATGGAGTAGACCTCCTCCGGCTTCACCACCTGGAGATGGACGGCACCGGGGCCCTCGCCGGCGCACAGCGCCTCGAACCCGGCGGCGTCATCGGTCCCGGTTTGCGCGGAACCCTGCAACTTGACGAACGTCTCGCGCCGCCAGCAACCGCCTCCATAAAGCGTGCCTCCGTGACGCGTGCCTCCATCCGGAGCCTCCGGCGCCGGCCCGGCGAGCTCGTCCCCGTTCCAGAGCCAGACCTTGTCGGCCTTCCAGAAAACCGCTTCCGGCGCGAGGTGGGCCACCGTGAAGGAGAGCCGGTGGGGCAGGCTGATGTCGTCTTCCGGCCACGGGAGGATGAGGTCGTGGGAAGCGAGGCCCACGGCCGTCTTGAGCTTCTCGGCGGCCGAATGAAAACGCCGGGGCAGGTTGACGATCTGCACCGCGGGGTGGTCGTACAACAGGGTCTGCCCCTCGGTATCGTTGAGGACGAGGAGCTCTTTGGCGCCGGGGTAGTCCTGCCGCAGGAAGGCATGAATCGCCTCTTCGAGCAGCTCCACGCGGCCCTGGGGCGCGCAGATGCAGGTGACCCCGGGGGGCATCGGCAGCCAGCTGGCCCAGCGGCTTTTCACGGTTCGGCGTTTCTCTGTTCCAGAGACCGCCGCCGGTGCCGCGGTATCTCCAGCCGTATTGGCGCCCATCTTTCCAGCGCTGAGGCGCTCAAAGACGCTCTCCAGGGCCTGGCTCTCGGCCAGATTCTCGAGGGCGCTCTCGTAGTCGTCCATGACGCTGGTGAGGGGGACCACCTCGACCGTCACTTCGTCCAGGCCTGCCTTGGGATAGGGCAGGATGGTGCAGAAAGGCTCCCCGGCCTCGAACCGGAGAGTCTGCCCGGGGCGTGTCAGCCGCCAACGCAGGGTGAGGGTGCCCGGCAGGATGGACGTGTCGATCGCCGACTCCAGAGGAACGGCGCCGTCTTTGGAGGCGTTGATCGGGCCGCGCACCCACAGGGCATGCTCCGCCTCGGTCTTGCATTGATACCCGGGAAAAAACGTGAGCCGCCCCTCGCCCTCGATACTCTGCACGAAGCCCACCATCCCGGGAGCGTCTTCCGCAAAGCGGATCTCGACGTCTCCGGCACCTGGACCTCCATGCCAGACAGCTTCGAAGGCGCACGGACAGAGGAAATCCCAACCTCTTCCCTCCGGCGAGGGTTGCAGCAAGGCCGCGGGGCCATAAAGCGGATAAGCAGTGATCTTCATGTCCAGGACCTCACCTCGGCTCGTTTTTCCTCGAAGGCCTCCAGAAGGCCGCGGGGGAGCCCCGCGGCGGGAGGTCAGGTGTTAGTAGTCTGTCCAGTCGACCGGTGCCACTGTCGTGTCGGGAAATATCATCGGCGTCGTTGGCGGCGACGTCGTGGACGGGCAGGCTTCCGACGTAGCGTTCGCCACCACCTGGTGACGCTTGTCGCCATCGGCCTTGAGCATCCACTTGATCTCGTCGGCAGCGTTGAAAACCACCGAAAACACGTTGAGGTGCTCGCCCGGCAGGAACACGGTCGGCTGGCCGAAATCCTCTTGGCCGGGCACGAACATGTTCTTGGGTCCGACCGCCAGGGTGATCGTGGCGTCGCTATGGTTCCAGTAACCGAAGTGGGCCGTGAAGGTGCCGTCGCCGTTGTTGTCCACGCATTCCAGCAGCGGGATCAACGTGTGCCCTCCCTGGGCCTGCGCCACCCGTGCGATCATCGGCAGGAGAGCCACCGACAGGCCCAGGGCGGCGAAGGAAGTGAGGGCCTCCCGGCGTGAGTACGTCGGCGCGGGGGGTGGCATGGGCGCGGCGTCGGGCTCGAGCAGACCCGCCGTCTGCAGCTCGTCCAAGGTGAGCCGCAGCAACTGCTCCGCCTGGCTCGCCGACACGTTGAGCTTCTGCCGCAGAAGCTCCGCGAGCTGGCGCGGAGTCGTCTGCCCGTCGCAGTGTTGATAGACCAGAGCCGAGGTGGCGTTCAAGACATAGGATTGCTTCTGATGGCTGTCGAACACGCCCAGGCCATCGCCCACCGCTGCGGTGGAGACGGCGGGGTTTTTTCGGGGATTTGTCATACATTATCTCCTTGCGTTGGTTCCAGTGTGGATGTCCTGCCGAGACCTACTTCTGTTGCGGGTGGCACCTCCTTCTCGCCTTCGCCCCGCCCTTCGGCGAGGGCCGCGATCTGCATCGAGACCGAGTGGCTCGACTCCTCCAGGAGCCGGGCCGGCCATAGGTCACACAGAAGCAGCTCACAGGACGCAGGGTCTCCATGGTGCCTTCGTCTCTCCTTGCCAAGAGGTGTGTTGTCACCCGTGGGCCCACCGTAGCAGTTTTGCAATTCTTTGAGTATCCTCTCTAGAGAGGATGGTCCTGGATCGCGAAATATGATAAGTGCTCGTCACGCGCCCTTACTGGTACGTCACCACGAGCTGCGGCCGGTTGGCCGAGGTCGAGTTGTCTCCCGAGTAGTAGCCGATGTAGTCGTTGCCCGTGTCGTCGTTGTCGTCGAGGTTGAAATAGACCCGCATCTGCGTCGATCCCGTCTTGCTGATCGCTGCGAGCCCGGACGCGTTGAGGCTCCCTTCCGACCAGTCCCCGTTCGCGGCGGCATTGGCCAGGCTCGCCGCCTGGACCGCCGTTGCCGCGGCCTGGAAGCCGCCCGTCTGGAGCGTCGTCGACCCGGAAAAGCCGCCGGTCTGCGCGTCGGCCCAGCAGGTGCCGTGGGTGGTGAAGGGATTGGTGCCGGAGAGCGTGCCGCGGCGCAGGCGCAGGGTCGCCGAGAGGATCGTGGCGCCGTCGGGAATCGCCGAGGTGTCGAAGGAGACGACCGACTTGTACTGCCGGTCCTGGTTGTTGTCGCCCAGCCGCAGGGCGCTGGTGGTGGTGGCGGTGGCGTCGATCGTGCCGCCGGCGTTGGAGGTTTCGCTCGATTCCAGCACCCAGCCGTCCTGGGCGGCGACCGAGGTGAAGGTCGCGACGGTCGGCGGAGCGGCCGGTGTGGCCGAAACCTCGTTCGAATTCGGCCCCTCCCCGACGCCGTTGGTCGCGGTCACCACATAGTAATAGGCCGTCCCGTTGGTCAGGCCGGTGTTGGTGAAGCTCGTGCCGGTGAGGTTGCTCTGGATCGTCGTGTACGGCCCGCCGCTCACCGTGGCGCGGTGGACGCGGTACAGGTTCGCGCCGG
This sequence comes from uncultured Acidobacteriota bacterium, assembly GCA_963792575.1. GTDB lineage: Bacteria > Acidobacteriota > Thermoanaerobaculia > Multivoradales > UBA5704 > DATARR01. The sequence continues at coordinate 185,841 of CAWBWZ010000026.1, read as the reverse complement.
TCGCGGCGGTCCAGGCGAGGCCGGCCTGTCCGTTGCCCGGCGTGGCCGTGAGCGCGCCGGGCGCGCCCGGCACCGCCTCGCAATACTGGGCCTGCTTGCCGATCACGGCATAGGGGCAGGCGGCCTGTTCGAGCAGATAGAGGACCGCGGCGCGGTTGCGGGCGGTCTCGGCCGGGATCACCTCGTCCGGCGGATAGAAGCCGGGCGAGGAGCTCACCGGATACATTTCGAACGTGTAGGTGAAGATCCGGTGGACGCCATAGAGCCAGTCGTTGATCGTGCCGTCGGTGACGTAGAGGTCGTAGAGCTGTTGCGGGGTGTAGCCGTTGCTGGCGGCCATGGTCTGGCCGATCGCCACGAAGACGTCGTGGTCGTCCTGAGTCATGTCGGGCGGAACGTCGGTGCCGGTATAGCCATAGGGCCACATGACCAGCTCGCCGTAGGTATGGAAGTCAATGTGGGATGTGATCTGCTGCGTGCCGCCGATCACGCGGCTGTCGACGAAGTCGCGCAGCACCGCGGTCTCGGGCGCCGAGAAAGCGGCCGGCCCGCGATAGGTCGTGCTGCTCGTCGTGCCGCTGCTGCCGCCGCAGCAACCCCAACGATAGCCCCAGTTGCGGTTCAGATCCGTGCCGATGGATGACGAGCCCGCGTTCGGCTGGCGGTTCTTGCGCCAGGAGACGTACGATCCGGTCGCGATGTCGAATTCGCCGCCGTCCGGATTGGCGTCGAAGACGAGCCAGATCTCGCGGTTGTCGACCAGGTTGGTGATCTGGGGATCGACGCCGTACTCGCCGGTGAGCATGGCGAGGATATAGAGGCCCATCTCGACGGTCAGATGCTCGCGGGCATGCTGGTGATGCGTGAAGAGCACCTCGGGCTCGTCCTCGTCCACGCCCACGTTGTCGGAGATCTTGACCGCCCACAGCGTGCGGCCTTCATAGGCCAGGCCGAGGCTGGACAGGGAGAGGATCGCCGGGTGATCCAAGGCCGCCTGCTGGAGCACGGCCACCATCTCGGCATAATCGTGATAGCTCGCGTCTGCCACCGGGAAGATCTTGGGGAAATCCGCCGGCATCGCGAACCGCGTAAGCTTCAGACCCTGGAGCTTCAAGGCCCTGGTTTCCGATTCCGTGGCTTCCACGAGAACATAGTCGCGGCCCACCTCGAAAATGCCGGCGCCGGTGCGGGCGATGGCCGAACGGGCTTCGGTGCCGACGACGTTCGAAATCCTGTACGTTTCCGTTTCTCGGGTGAGCTGCGCCATGCAGGGAGCTGCCAGGAAGAGCGCCAGCAGCGCGAGCGCCAGTCCCAGCAGGGGCCGGCAAAGGCGAGAGCCTGGGTTTCGCATCGGTTTCCTCTTTTCTGACCGGATTTCTGACCGGGAAAGCGTTTCGTTCCGGCTCGCCGACGGGGGTTAGATCAAGAATAGCGGCTCTAAACTGTCTTGGGTATCCTCTCTAGGGAGGATTTTTAGAGGCTCGGCATCCTCCCTAGAGAGGATGGACACGGCGGCGGGGAGCCGCTAACCTGGAGCTGGAGCCGATCGACAAGTCAACTCTCCGCTCCAGCCCGGGGCTCGTGCTTGCGCGAGCCCTGTTTTTTCTAGTTCATGCGAAACACCCGACTCCTCCCCTTGCTGGCCGCGCTGGCCTTCGCTCCGTTCCTTCAAGCCGAAGCCGGCATCGGCGACTACCCGCAGGCCGCCGCCCCGGACGCCCCCTCCGGCAAGGAGTGGGAATCGGAGCAGAGGCTCGGCCTCAACAAGGAGAAACCGCGCGCGACGTTCAACTCCTACGCCGACGTCGAGAGCGCGAAAAAAATCCTGCCCGAGTTTTCGCAGTACTACGTATCCCTCGACGGCGCCGTGGAAGTTCAACTGGGTGAAGCGCCCGGAAGAGCGCCCGGTCGACTTCTTCAAGCCCGAGTTCGACGTGTCCGGCTGGAGGGAAATCGCCGTGCCGTCCTCCTGGCAGACTCAAGGGTACGATGTGCCCGTGTATTCAAACCAGGCCTACCTCTTCAAACGCGACTGGCCGCGCGTGATGGGCGAACCGCCCAGACACTTCACCACGTTCGTGAACCGCAACCCCGTCGGCTCCTACCGGCGTGACTTCGAAATCCCGGCGAGCTGGGACGGCCGCGAGGTCTTCATCAACTTTGACGGCGTCGACTCGTTCTTCTATCTGTGGATCAACGGCAAATACGTCGGCTTCTCCAAAAATTCCCGCAACCCGGCCGAGTTCAACATCACGCGATTCCTGACGCCCGGAAAGAATGTCGTCGCCGCCGAGGTGTACCGATTCTCCGACGGTTCGTATCTGGAATGATCAGGACATGTGGCGCCTCTCCGGCATCTTCCGCTCGGTGGCGATCCACTCGAAGGACAAGACGCATGTGCGCGACCTGTTCGTGACGACGGCGCCGGCGGTGTCCGAAGAAAGCGGGCCATGGAAACTCAGCGCCGCCGTGGACATCCGCCAAGCCGCCGCGAGCGACGGAAAACGCATCAGAATGGACGCCATGCTCTACGACGAAGCGGGCAAGGAAGTTTCCCCGCTTTCCGTTGCAGCAGAGAAGGGTGCCAACGGCGAAGTGGTGATCGTTCATCACTACGCCCATCCGGCCCTCTGGTCCGCCGAGACGCCGAATCTCTATACGCTGGTCGTCAAGCTCACCGACGCCGGCGGCAAGATCCGTGACATCGTCTCCACGCACGTCGGTTTCCGCGACGTGAAGATCGTCGACGGCGTGTTCCTCGTGAACGGCAAGGCCGTGAAATTCAAGGGCGTGAACCGTCACGAGAATTTCCCCAAGACCGGTCACGCGCTCACGCGCGCCGACATGGAGCTCGACATGAAGCGCCTCAAGCAGGCGAACGTGAACCATGTGCGTACCTCGCACTACCCGGACGACCCGTACTGGTACTACCTCTGCGACAAGTACGGCATGTACCTCATGGACGAGGCGAACATCGAGTCGCACGGTTATTACTACGGCAAGGAATCGCTCTCGCACCCGAAGGAGTGGGAGGCCGCGCACGTCGACCGCATCATGGCCATGGTCGAGCGCGACAAAAACCACCCGTCCGTCACCATCTGGTCGCTCGGCAACGAGGCGGGCCCGGGCCAGAACTTCGTCGCCGGCAACGCGGCGATCAAGGCGCGCGACCTCTCGCGCCCCACGCACTACGAGCGCAACAACGACATCGTGGACATGGACTCGAACCAATATCCGAGCGTCGGCTGGACCTACTCCAAGGCCGCCCAGAAGAGCAATAAAAAGCCCTTCTACATCTCGGAGTACGCGCACATCATGAACAACGGCATGGGCAACCTCGCCGACTACTGGGACGCCATCGAGAAGTCCGACAACATCTTCGGCGCCAGCATCTGGGAATGGAGCGACCAGGGTCTCGAAAAGACGACCGGGGACGGCCGCAAGTTCATCGCCTACGGAGGCGATTTCGGCGACTTTCCCAACGACGGACAGTTCATCGTCAAGGGCGTCCTGTACGCCAACCGCGACCCGAAGCCCGATTTCTGGGAAGTGAAGAAGGTGTACCAGGACATCTCCGTCGCCGCGGATGCCGGCGAAATCGGCGAAATCGAAATCTTCAACAAACTCTTCTTCAAAGACCTTTCCGGATACGACCTGGCGTGGGAGCTCACGGGCGATGGCGCCGTGATCGGCTCCGGCAAACTGCCCGCTCCGGCCGTCGCGCCGCGCGCGAGGCTGAAGGTGAAACTGCCGCTCCCGGCGTTGATCGCCAAGCCCGGCGTCGACTACCGCCTGCGCGTCGGTTTCCGCACCACGACCGACACGATCATGGGACCGGCCGGCTACGAGATCGCCGCCGAACAGCTCGCCGTGAAAAACCCGGAGGGGGACGCCAAACCCGCGCTCGCCGCGGCCGGCGACAGGCCCACCGTGTCCGGCAACGGCGAGCTCACCACCGTTTCCGGCAAGGGTTTCCGAGCCGTCTTCGACCAGGAAGACCGGCGAGCTCACCGCTCTCGAATACGCAGGCAAGCCCGTGTTCAAGCCCGGCAAGGGCCCGGCGCTGAATGTCTTCCGCGCCCCCGTGAACAACGACCGCTGGGCCATGAACAACTGGTTCGGCCTCGGCCTGCGCCACCTCAAGGCCAAGGCCCGTCGCCTTCACCGTCGAAAAGACCGACGGCAACACGGTGCGCATCGCCGCCATCTCCGACTACTCCGGCGAAAAGGCCGAACGTGTCTCCGCCTACGGCTCCAACCAGCCGAAGATCTTCGCCACCGGCGAGGATCTCCCGCCCGACGCCCCCGTGTTCCGCGTGGTCAGCGCGTGGACGGTGCATCCCGACGGCTCCGTCGCGCGTCAGTCCGCCATCTCCGCGACCGGCCGGGACATCCCGCTCGCCAAGGTCGGCTTCACCATGGAGCTGCCCGCCGCGTATTCAAAGGCCGAATACTACGGCCGCGGCCCCGAGGAGAACTACCCCGACCGCAAGACCGGCTCGTTCCTCGGCCGCTACTCGCGGGCGTGAAGGACTTCTTCGAGCCTTACGCCAAGCCGCAGGACATGGCCAACCGCGAGGAGGTCTCGTGGGTCGCCCTGCGCGACGAATCCGGATCCGGCGTGCTCTTCGCCGGACTCGGCAGGATGTCCGCGACGGTCCTCCCTTATACCGCCGACGAGCTCGCCGCCGCCGCGCACCCGACCGATCTGCCCGCAAACCCCGACCGCACGCGCCTCGACCTCGACGCCGCCGTGCTCGGCCTCGGCGGCGCTTCGTGCGGCCCGATTCCCATCGAGCGTGACATCGTCAAGGCCGGCGCGGCGCATGACTTCGGCTTCGTCATCCGCCCGCTCGGCGCGAAGGCGGACGCCGCGGAGCTCGCCCGCGTCTCCTCGAACGAGACGGCCCCGGTGCTCGTCACCATCGACGAGCCGCGCAACCGCATCGCGCTCACGACCGCCACGCCGGGAGCGAAGATCTGTTACTCGCTGAACGGCGAACCCGCCCGTGAGTATGCCGGCCCGGTGGACTTCGACAAAGCCGTGAAACTCTCGGCCCGCGCCGAGAAGACGGGGCTCGTGCCCTCCGTGGTCACCGCCGCCGACATCGCGCCGAAGAAGCGCGCGACGGTCGTCGTGCTCTCCGCGAGCAGCGAGCAGATCCACGAGGGCGAGGCCGTGAAAATCGCCGACGGCAACCCGGACTCGTACTGGCATACCCAGTACAGACAGACCGTCTCGCGCTTCCCGCACTCGATCGACTTCGATCTTGTCGAGTCGGCGAAGCTCTTCGGATTCACCCAGCTCCCGCGCCAGGACGGCAAGGCCAACGGACGCATCAAGAGATATGAGATCTCCGTGAGCGCCGACCGCAAGGAGTGGACGGTCGTGAAGACCGGCCAGTTCGCGGACAACGCGTCACCGCAGACCGTGAAGTTCGACCCGCCGGTGACCGCGCGCTTCGTGCGCTTCACCGCGCTTTCCGAGCAGAAGGGCGCGGACTACGCATCCTCGGCCGAAATCAGCTTCTTCACCGAATAACCGGGCGGGGCGCGTTCGGCGCACGCCGGCGGATGTCGCACTGGCGGATTCTCCTTGAGTGGCGGGAGACCTCTTCTGGCCTAGTGGGCTACGGTCAGGAGGCGCCCCGTGAAGATGTCGGTGATGGGCGTCCCGGTGTCGCTGCCCGGATTGAGCGGATCCTCGCCGGCCTCGAAGAAGCGCAGCGAGAACGACCCCGCGATGTTGGCGCACCCATGGCCCACCGTGTGAACGACGATGTCCACGCGGCCGATGTTGAGCAGCACGCCGCTGGCATCGAACGAGAAGTCGAGGAACACGGCTTTGGCGTCCCCAGAGCCATTGTTCTCCCACACCCCCTGCTGGCTGCTGAAGTTGAAGACTCTCTGGGTCGAGCTCGTACCGAGGAACGAGCCATCTTTTCCAAAGGTCCAGAGGCTCTGGGCGCCGCTGCCTTCCTGGATCAGGTAGGTCCCGGCACAGTTTCCCGGGAAGTCGTTGGCGAGCAGGGTCGCGGAAAAGCCGAGGAGCAGGAAGGCGAAGAGCAGGATGGAGACGGGCCTGGATCGCATGGCTGACTCTCCTTTTAGAGGTTGCGTCGTTACAGCTTGATCGTAGCCCCATGTGATTCATCAGATCCATCGTCTCTAGCGATGACCCTCGGTGTCCTCCCTAGAGAGGATACCGAGGGTCATCGCTAGAGACGATATACAAGGCGGCGGGGGCTCCCCACTGTAGAGACGCCCCGTGGGGCGTCTCCGGAGCGGCGGTATCGGAGCCCAGCGTCGGGCCGTCGGGGCGGCTGAGACGTTGTCTCCGCCTCGGAGACGCCCCACGGGGCGTCTCTACAGTGGGGAGGGGGAGATTTGATCCTTTCCAAACACCCCTACGGCGGCATCAGGCTCCGCCGTTGATTCTCCCGGCCTGGATAGCTAGAATCAAGCACGAATCCGAGGACCTGAAAAATCATGCGAATCATGATCGGAGCCCTGTCCTGCTGGCAGTATCAGGAACGTCGAGACCGTTGCGCGCGGACCTGGATGCAGGAGGGGGACAAGCTCGACGGCACCTCGCCGGGCGAGCCTCCGCGGCACCAGCACACCATCGCCCGCTCGGTGTTCCTCATCGGCATCCCCGAGCTCAAGGCGCCCGAGCTGGTCGGCCGGCACCTGCTCTTGCCGGGGTCGAGCGACTATCTCTCTCTCCCCCAAAGGACTCGTGCCTTCTGCCAGTGGGCGATCTCGCGCGACGATTGGGATTACCTTTTCAAGTGCGACGACGACACCTACGTGTCGATATCCCGGCTCATCAGGTACCCGCTCACCGCGGACTACATCGGCGCCGAGTGGAGGCCGGGAGTCCGCTACGCATCGGGGGGGGCCGGGTACTTCCTGAGCCGCAAGGCCGCGGAGGTCGTCGCCGAGCACCTGACGCGGAAGGAGGGGCCCGAGGACGTGTACGTCCGGGATGCTCTGGCGAGCCAAGGCATTCCGTTTACACAGGACCAGCGCTTCGTGGCTCTTGGCAACGAGGAGCTGCGGCCGCGTGCCGACAACGACCTCATCACCCTCCATTGCGTCCCGAGCGTCCCGGCCGATCTGTTCTACAAGTCCCACCAGGAATGCACCGGAGCCGCCTTCTCCAGCGAGGATGCGGCCTCCTCCCTGGAGAGGATGCCGGAGAGGTTCTCCGCGGATGCACCGCTGCGCTATGACCTCGGAGGGTACAAGTCGGCCGCCAATGGGCGGATCACGGTCAATCTGTTCGGCGACAGCGACCTTCACCACGACATCCGGGAGCTCGACGCCTTCATCTCCGAGGACGCAGTCGTCGACGAGTTCTACCTCAGCCACACCCTCGAGCACATTCCCGTGGTGGACTATCACAAGTTCCTGCGCGACCTTTACCGCAAGCTGCGGAATTTCGGCAGGGTCATCGTGATCCAGACCGACGCGGAAGCAGTGCTCCGCGCATGGCACTCCGGCCAGCTCTCGTTCCGCGCCATGCGCGCCACGCTGTTCCCGCAGGCGGCCCAAATTCGGAAGAACGCCTTCAGCATGCACCACAACATGTGGACGGAGGAGGAGCTGGCCGAGGACTTCCGTGCCGTCGGGTTCGTCGCCGAGACGTTCGACGCCGGCACGTGGCCCTACGATCAGCTCGACGAGCTCCTTCCCGAAGAGACCCGGCCCTGCTTCGGGTTTCCCATCAGGAATCTGGGCGTGATCGCGACCAAGATGAAGTGGAGCGGAGGAGACCTTTCCACACTTGATTCAGCAGACATGCCCACACATCTGGATCCCAATCCGCCGCTGTCGAAACGGCTGTCGCCGGAGGACCTCCGCTGCCTGAAAGAGGGACAACACCAGCTCACGCGGATGTTGAGGTACCTCTTCGAGGAGGTCTGCGAACCCCATGGAATTCGAGCCCTGGCCTGGGGAGGCACGCTGATCGGCGCCGTCAATTACGGAGGATGGGTTCCCTGGGACGCCGACGCCGACATCCTCGTCCATCGGGACGACCTCGAGCGCTTCAAAGCGCTGGTTCGCGCCAGCTGTCCGGCCGACTTCTGGTACCAGTCCCGTGAAACGGATCCCCATTACACACCGACGATCGAGAAGCTCCGCTATCTGCACGCCCACTATGCCGGCTCCGAGAGATATGGTTGGCATGGAGGCCTCCAGGTCGACATCAACCAGTTCTGGATCGAGGACGGAGTCTTCGTGACCTCGGCTCCGGACAATGATCCGACTCTCGGCAAACGCCTGCGCGAGGAGGACATCCTTCCCGCCATCGAGCTGCTCTTCGACGGCGTGCGCCTGAGAACTTTTCGCGATCCAGCGGCCTACCTGCGGGTTCGCTACGCTACCGAACCGTTGCAATCGGAACGGAACGTGTCCGTCGAAGCGCGCTATCCGCACGAAGGCGCAGTTCGCCTGGGAGCCTCAGCGGCGGATCGAGCGCGGTACCCGCGGCTCTACAAGGATCAAAGCTGAGGATTGAAAGAGCGGCGGTGCCACGGCGTAGCGCCTCCCCCGCCCGGCGATGAATCGCCGGGCTAGAAACAGCGCCCCCTGAAGGGGGCTTGAAGCCGGATTCATCCGGCGCTGTTTTTAGCCCGGGCATTCATGCCCGGGCAGAGGGCTCGATCGTGGTTAAAAGAAAACGCCATTCTCCGTCCAGGAGGCCTCGAGCGCCGCGGTATCGGCGTACTTGCGGTTCTCGAAGATCCATTGGGCTTCTTCCGCGCCGGCCTGGCGTGCCTGCAATTGCAGAAGGGCCATTGACGTGCCGTCCAGATTCTTTTTCGTTTGCAGGGCGCAGACGACCTCGTCGAGGCAGTCCGGCGCCACGACGCTGACGGCGAGGAGGATGTCGCGGACTGCCTCATTCAACGGGACCTTGTAACGCCGCGGTGCGGACCAGTGGACGCCGGAGACCGGCTCCTGCTCGTTCTCCTCCCGGAGGAGCACGACATGTCCGCCGAGGAGCCAATATTTGAGCTCGAGGTAGACCTCGCCGCCGGCATAGCCCAGGAAATTCGGGTTGTAGCCACGGACGGCCTCCAACGCGGCCTTCGGCGTGGAGTAGCACCAGAGACCGCTCGCTGCGATCGGGAGCATGGCGGCCTTCAGGCCGTTGCCATTCGTGGGCTGCGGCATCTTCGACATCAGCGTCCAACTCGCCCCAGAAGTCGTCGCGGAGCCGCAGCTTGTACGGTCCGAACAGGCCCTTCGGGTTGTTGAAGGCGATCGGGATGTGCGCCAGGTAAAGGTCCGGCGTGAGGGCGTGCGTGGGGAGCCCCGACCGGTTCAGGAAGAGGCGGTGCAGCGCCTCGATGGTGTACGGCGCGAGCAGGACGTGCGAGTCGAGGAAGATCAGGTGCTCGCCCTGCGCCGCGGCCGCGCCCTGGTTGCGCGGGTAGAACACCGATTTGACCTCGCCGGCGGCGAGGTACCGGACCGGGAACCGGGCCTTGGCGAACGCGGCACAGACCTCCTGCACCGTCTTGCCGCACGTCTTGGCGCCGGGGTCGTTGTCGGCGACGACGATCTCCATGCCGTCACGCTCGACGAGCGGGCCGCGCGTGTGCATCTGGAGCGAGTGGAGCGTGAACCAGAGCGTGTCCGCTTCGTCGCGGCATGCGATCACGATGCTGATCCCGGGCATGGCCACCTTTCCTAAACGGATTGAAATCCAGAGCGAGCGCCCATGTGCCGGAAGACGTTTTCGACGGCCGCACTGTCGGCCAGTTCCTGAAAAGCCAGCTCGCTGGCTTCCAGATCGGCATCCGGCTGAACCACGTCGAGGGTCAGGTTCTCCGGCGCGTTTTTGGGACAGAGCAGGAGCGTGGCGAACGGCTCATCGGCCGCAAAGCGGATGGTGTGGTTGGGGCGGGTACACTGCCAGTGGATGGTGACGGTGCAAGGAAGAACCTCGGCATCGACCAGGCACTCCAACGGATACAGGCCATCCTTGGGCAGGTTGATCGGGCCACGTACCCAGAGCACCTGATCGCCTGCGGTCTTGAGCTGATAGCCCGGATAAAAGGTCAGAAGCCCGTGGCCGAGGAAGCTCTGCACGAAGGCCGGGGCGTCAATGTGGGGCGTTTCGATCCGGATGTCGATATCCTCGGGTGAGGGTCCGCCGTTCCAGGTGGCCTCAAAAGCATACGGCGCGAGGAGATCCCACCCCCTGCCGCCGGCCGTGCTCAGGGCCAGGCCGGCGGCGGCCGCCCCGATTTCTGTGGTCCAGGCGCGATCGCTCGGCTGCGGCGTGATCGCGACCGCGTGCTTGGACAATGGGTAGGCGGTGAGGCTCGTGGGTTGGGACAGAGGAGGGGGCACCGCGACGAGGATGTCGTTTCGTGTCTTCCCGTCCTCGAAGTGGAAGCGATATTGTGGATTGACGGTCAGCAGTTTTTGTATCACCTGTCCGAGCGTAACCTCTGGGCCGAACTCGTTGCCGAAGAGGCGGACATCGTCAATGAGAATGGTGTGCGTCTTGATCCGGTGGCGGGCAATGAGATCAAGCTCCTGCAGCAGGGGGCAGTACTTGTCTCCAAGGCCTGAGCCAACCCCCATGTGATGGGCATCGAGCCAGAAGGTCGCGGGAGCGTCGACCTGGGCCAGCATCTGCGGCAATCGGTCTTTCGACAAGCCGGCGAAGAGTTGGACGCGGTTGTCATTGCCAAAGAGGGTCTGGTACCGGTCCCGCCATTTGTCGCTCAGCTCAACCGTCAGCACGCGATCGAAACCGCAGCGCAGGGCCAACCCCGTGGCGAAACCCTGGTGCGTGCCGGTTTCGAAGAAGATCGCGTTGGGGTACTTACTGAGAACTGCATGAGTAATCGGCATGGGAGCTCCTCGGGTCGTAACTGAACGCGTCAGATGGTTTCACCTGGGGACGTGCCGCGTGCCGCCAGAGCGTCCAGCACCGGCGTGCGCCCCATGGCGTGGTTCCTTCCAAAGCGTCGAAGTAAATTCGAGCAGACATTTTAAGATTAGCATCTGGGATGGAGCGCGTCTATCCTCTCCAGGGAGGAGGCGAGATCCTTCCTGGAGAGGAGGGCCCGCGCTTGCGCGCGAGCCCCCGGTGAGGGAAGTCCTCGAGGCCTACGGCTGCGTCGAGTCGTACAGGGCGCCCTGATCGACCGGGCCGCCGTTGTTGCCCTGACTCTTGGGCACGCCCACCGTCACGGTGCCCGTGCAACTGCCGCTGGCACCGGTGGCGGTGAAGGCGATGTGATAGACGCGGCCGTCGTTGCCGCCATCGCGCTCAGCGCGCACCGAGGGGTTGCCCGTACCGACGCCGGTGGCATCCGGGCTGGTGTTGCCGCTTCCCGAGCTCTGCACCGGCTCGTCCTGGAAGATGCTGGTGACCGTGATCGTCACCGCGCCGGATTGACGATGCCCGAGATCTGGACGGGAACGAATTTGTGGTTGGGCGGCCAGAGCAGATTCGGGCTGGCCGTGGCTTACAGCCGGTGTTGGGGTGATAGAGTGCAAGCGTGACCCTGGAGGAGGCCAAAGCGATTCTCGCCGCGCTCGTGCACGAGCACGTTGAGTTCGTGGTCATCGGCTCGATGGCGATGGCAGCCCAAGGTCTCCCCCGCGCGACCCACGACCTCGACCTGTTCGTCTCCCCGAAGATCGAGAATCTGGAGGCCGTCAAGCGGGCGCTCCGCGACCTGTTCAACGACCCGAACGTCGATCAGATCGATCCCAGGGAGCTGGCCGGGGACTACCCGGCCGTGGAATATACCCCTCCGCACGGCCACTACTCGATGGACATCCTCACCCGGCTCGGAGAGGCCTTCACGTGGCAGGATCTCGCCGCCAATTGCGACGAGATCGAGCTGGGAGACCTGGTCATCCAAGTCGCCAATCCAAAGATGCTCTACCTCATGAAGAAGGACACGGTGCGGCCGCAGGACCGTGCCGATGCCGCCCGGATTCGTGAAGCCTTCGGACTGGGAGACGAATGATGCCGGTCCGCAAGTACCGCTCGGTGACCGACATGCCTGGAGTCCGGCCGCTTCGGCCGCTCGATCCGGACAACCTCCGCATCGCGTGTGAGCTGACTGAGCTGAGCTTCGCGCTCCACCCCTGGAGGTTCGAGCCCGGCGTCCGCAAGTTCCGCTCGCTGGCGGAGGCCAACCGGCATCGCCAGGAGTGGGAGAAGAAACAAGTACGCAGTCCGCATTCCGCATTGACGCCCCGCCCCGGGTCGTAGACGTGCCGCGTGCCGCCAGAGCGTCCAGCATCGGTGTGCGCCCATGGAGGGCTGCCGCAGGCCACCGCCAGCAGAAAACCTCTGCGCCCCACGGCGTGGCTCCTTCCAAAGCGTCGAAGTAAATTCGAGCAGACATTTTAAGATTAACATCTGGGATGGAGCGCGTCTATCCTCTCTAGGGAGGAGGCGAGATCCTCTCCGCGGCGATTCCCGAGCTTTGACTCGCCGGCAACGGGAGGGAACGTTCGTCGTCCCCTCCCGCCGGACCTGCTACGTGATCGTGAAGTCGGCGTTCGAGATGTCGAAGAAGATGTTGCCCACGCAGGAGACGCGGATGCGCGCCTGGGTGGTCGGCGTGCTGGGTAGGGTCACGGACTGCGTGCCGTCGTTGGGCGTCGAGGCCACGAGGGAGGTCGGGAAGGTGTTGCCGCCGTCGGTCGAGAGAGTCGATCGCGACATTGGCGCAGCTCACCGGCGCGCGGTCGGTCCCCGCCACGTTCCAGGTCACCGTCTGCGCGCTGCCGCCGGCCCAGGTCACCGCCGTGTTCGGGCTGGGTGACGGCGAACGGCCCGGCGGCGGTGACCACCGTCACCGTGGTCGAAGCGTAGTTGACCCCGCCGCCGCCGGCACGGTTGTCGCGGGCTGTCAGGCGGAACGTCATCGTGCGGTTGCGGTCGACATCGACTCGCCGAGGGTCGCGACGTTGCCGAGGATGTCCGGGAGGCGGGGGAAGGTGCGGCTCGGCACGGTCAGCGGCACGAACGAGCGGAAGATCGGCCGCACCGCGGCGACGTCGGTCGTTGGGCGGCGCGGCGCTGCCCAGGTCGAATTCCTCCCACATGTAGGTCAGGGCGTCGCCGTCCGGATCGGTGGCCGAGCCGGTGAGGGTGAACGGCGTCTGCTTCGGAATGGTGAAGGCCGCGCCGGCGTTGACCGTGGGCGGCGGTGTTGCCGGTCGCGGTGAGTGACCGGCGCAGGAGCTGCCGGTGGCCCCGGTCGAGAACGCCACGATCTGGTCGAAGCTCCGGGTGTGGAAGGTGTCGTCGCTGTGCGGCTGGAGGTCCTCGGCGCCGCAGATGCCGGCGTAGGCCATGATCGTGATGCCGCTGCCCGGCTCGTAGGCCGACGACGCGCTGCGGTTGCCGCCGCCGCATTTGCTGGTGGTGCCGTTGAACGTGTGGGCGCCGCCGAACTGGTGCCCCATCTCGTGGGCCACGTAGTCGACGTCGAAGCCGTCGCCGACCGGGTTGGGCTGGCCGGTGACGCCGCGCGCCTTGTTCGCCGGTGCACGGCACCGACAGTTGGGCGATGCCTCCCCCGCCGGTCGAGAAGACGTGACCGATGTCGTAGTTGGCCGCGCCGATGACGCTGTTGAGGTTGGTCTGGTTCTCTCCCAGCATGGTGCAGCCGTTGCCGTTGGTGTACGGATCGGTGGCGCCGTTGGTGTAGACGACCAGGTTGTCGTTGGCCGATCATCACCATCCGGATCGCGACCTCGCGCTCGTAGATCGCCGTCGACCCGGTTCATCGACACCGCCATGGCGTCCAGAGCGCAGGCCACCGCCGCCGGATTGGGTGCGCAGACCGCGGTCGTGTACTCGCCGGTCCCGGCGACCGCCAAGCGATAGGTGCGCAGCTGGGACCCCGCCGCGGCCTTGGCGGTGATCACCTGCGGGTCGGGCAGCAGATCGCTGGCGTGCCCACCGGCCAGGAGCTCGTCCCGGACATCGCACCGGAAGGTCGATTTGGCCGCCTTGCGTGCGTCGCTCTTGAAGTAGGAGAGGACGTAGCCCGGATTCCAGCGGCGGTAGGGATCCACGAACACCGTGCCCGACGCCGACAGCACCATGGCGTGGAAACCCAGCGGAGTGAGGCTCAGGCGGGCGGTGGCGGTGGGATCGTCGATCCCCTGCGCCACGAAGGTGCGGATCTCGGGGAAGCGGGCCGCCAGCTCCGGCGCGAGGATCGGTGACTCTTCGATGCGGAAAAGCCGGTCGGTGCCATCCGGATACGGCAGGGTGAGCAGCGTCGGCGCCGCCACGGCCACCGCCGAGCCCTCGGCCGGCGCCCGGTCCAGCAGGCTCTCCAGGGCCTTGACGTTCACTTCCAGGGCGCGGAAGCGGGCCGGCAGCGGGATCTCCCGGTCACCGCCGCGCGGCGGGAGATTCTGGAGCGACTTCAGGGTGAGGTCGCGGAAGACTGGCTCTTCCGCGGCGAGCGGCAGGGCGAAAACACACAGGGCGACAGCGAGGGCGACGACGACACGGCGTTCGAACATTGGAATCCTCCACGGGGAAAGTTGCGACAAGGGTCCTGCCGCGGCTTAGAGTGGCACGCGCTTGTAGAGAAAACCGTTCAAATAGGCGCAGTCGAACTCGACCACGGGCGTCGCGCCCGGGGCGAACGGATCCTGACCGGTCGGATAGATCTTCCCCTGACAGCTCGCGGAGAACGTGCGGAAGTCCGCCGCGAACAGCAGCGTGTAGTCGACGACCGCGACGCCGGTGTAGACCGGCGGTCCCGTCACGTCGAAGTTGAGGTTCAGGAAGCGGGCGAATACCTTTCTAGGCCCGGTGATCTTCCAGGAGCCGTAGCTGTCGCTGAAGGTGAATCCCCCGGCGCCCGAGGTGACCTCATCCGACAGGGTCTGCCCTGCGGTGCCGTCCTGGTGGAGCTGGAGGGTCTCGGCCCGGTCGGGGAGCGAAGCGAAGTAGTTGCCCGCGAAATCTTCCTTCTTCCCCGGCGGGTCGGCCGCCGCGAGGGTCGTTCCGAGGGCGAGCAGCGACAGTAACGAAAGCAGGCGTGAAAGCTTCATGCGATGTTCTCCTGACCTCAGGGTCGTCAAGGTTGCGGGACGGAGATGTCGGCGGGGAAGCGCGGATCGATCTCGTAATGGGTGTCGAACTGGCTGCTGAAGCCGGTAACGCTCACCGTCTGGCCCACCGCGAGGCCGCTGAGGTCGATCCCGGTCTGGGTGTTGACGAAGATCTGGAGCTCGCCGGAGCCGTCGTCGACGAAGAACTTGTAGCCGAAGAAGGAATCCATCACCGGCGCCTGGGTGATCGTGCCGACCACGCGGACGATCCGCCCCTCGGTCGACTCGCCGACGCCGCCGGTGGTGACCCATTGCGCCCGCACCCTGGGGCCCGCGCCGTGAAGCTTGACGTCCGACGGATCGGCCGGCACCAGGATGAGCAGGCCGAAGCTGTCCTGCAGCGTGCCGGTGACGCGCGCCTGCCGGCGGGGGGCCACGCCGAGGTTGGTCTGCAGGCTGACGTAGATCCCGGCGGTCCGGTCCTGGAGGCCGAACCCGACGTCGAAGAAGCTCGACTCGAAAGCGCCGGACGGAGTGGTCACCGAGCCGTCCACGGTGACCACGGTGCCGAGCGGCAGGGCGCGTGCCTCGGCGATCGAGATCACCTGCGGAGCGGCGTTGGCGGGTATTGCCACGGAAGAGACCGCCACGAAGGCGAGCAGC
This sequence comes from uncultured Acidobacteriota bacterium, assembly GCA_963792575.1. Taxonomy (GTDB): domain Bacteria; phylum Acidobacteriota; class Thermoanaerobaculia; order Multivoradales; family UBA5704; genus DATARR01. The sequence goes on along the minus strand of CAWBWZ010000026.1, from coordinate 170,106 downwards.
AGCGCCGGAGCGAGAAGCCGGAAGGGGTTTCGCGAGTGGGTCATGGGAACCGTCCTTTCTGAAAGACCGTCAGAGCCCACGATAACGGTCTCCCCTCCACCTTGGGAATCCTCTCCAGGGAGGATACCGTATCCTCTCTAGAGAGGATGCCGTCCCTCCGCCGGCCTCGGCGGGGTGAGCCATCGGCTGCTGGCCGCCGGCACGATCCTGCGGCGCGCCGGCCGGCCCCGCTGAGGAGACGTTGCAACAAGCCGCCGGCAGAAGTTTCGCGGTACGGCCCGGCAGGAGGACTTAACGCTGAGTTGCTTCAGATTGGCTTGTGACGAGCTGTTTCGCGGCCCGCCAAGAGGTTTTTTCCTTAGAGGGTGTTTGGAAAGTTAGTCGCGACGCCCTCGGCCCGGGCATGAATGCCCCGGGCTAAAAACAGCGCCGGATGAATCCGGCTTCAAGCTCCCTTCAGGGAGCGCTGTTCCTAGCCCGGCGATTCATCGCCGGGCAGGGGAGGCGGCTTTCCAAACACCCTCTTATTCCTCCGCGGGCCCTCTGAGGCTCCAAGAGCCCCTACAAATCGTTGACTTCCAGTGCCGGCGCCAGCTCGGCCACCCGGTGTGCCAACTGCTCCAGCTCCAGGTCCGCCGCCTCCTTCTCGCTCTCGTGGCGGAGACGCTCCGCGAGAGCCCGGACCTGAAACTCCCGGCAGTTCTCCACCAGGAACCGCCGCTCCTCGGCGGTGCGGGGCTGAAGGCGTTTCCAGAGATCGGCGGCCTCGATCCGGTCTTCCGGCGAGAGGGGACCGGCGCGCTCCCACGACGGCCGGTCCGCCGCGTCGAGCTCCGAGAGGAACGTCGCGAGAATGGAGCGGCCGGCACCGGCGAGGGCGCGGCCGAGCTCCACCGCGGTCCGTTCCAGATCGTCGGAGCTCTCGCAGGAGAAAGGAGCCGCGACGTCGCGAGCCGCGCTCAGCATCGGCAGCAGGCAGGACTCGACGAAGGACATCGGCAGGCCCACGGCGGCGGCCAGCCGTTCCAGGGTCCTGCGGGGCGGCACCGTGCGGCCGGTCTCGTAATGAGAGATCGAGCTGACGTCCACTCCGGCGGCGGCGGCCATCTCCGCCTGATCCCACTCGCGGAGCTCGCGCAGAACTCGAACCAGGAGCTTCAGGTCTGCCGGGTCGTCGTGCCCTTCCATCTCTTCTCCCTCCAGAATACGCCCGCATGGATTCTCTGCTGGATTTTTCTACCGCATCTCCAGCACCCTATTCCCTGAAGGAGCGACCGGACGGCCGATCCAGGCCGGCCGGTTCCGCCTCCCCAAAGGAGCCGCACATGTTCCGACGCCGCCTTCTCCGTATGTTCGCTGTCCTGATGGTCTCTCTGGCCCTCACCACGCCGCTGTGCGAGGCTGCCTCCCGGAGCCGCTCCAGCCGGACCTCCCCGGCATCTCCTCATCTGCTCGGCGTCTGGGCATGGGTGACGAATGTCTGGGTCAAGAACGGCTGCAGCATCGATCCGGGCGGCCTTTGCGCCACGATTCCCACAAGCCAACCCTTTGCTCCCGTTCCCTCCGGGAGCAGCTTGGAGGAGGGCTGTTCGATCGATCCGGGCGGCAGGACCTGCGGAGGGCACTCGTAGTCGCGTCGTTTCATCCTTCGAATCGCAGTTGAGGGTCGTGCTGCGCCCGGTGGAGGAACAGCGCGACCCGCCGCGCCAGTTCCACTGAGGCGGCCTCGCGTCGGGCGGCATCGCAGAAGACTTGGAGCGCGGCGAGTGCTTCGCGGTGGACCCCCTGAGTTTGGAAGATCCAGAGCATCTCCTCGGCGAGGGAGCGGACATCCCGGGCGTGCCCTTGATCCAGGAGGAGAGCCGCCAGTTCCAGGGTGACCAGTGCGCAGTCATAGGCCATCTCGCGGGCGGTGAACTCCCGTCGCACCTGCTCGAAGGAGATCCGTGCCTCCTGGCCGCGCCCCAGTCCGGCCGCAATCTTCCCCTTTAGCCAGACCACCCGCACCAAGTCCAGCTCCTTCCTTAGCGCCAACGCCAGCCCCTGGACCTCGGGCAGTAACGCCTCGGCCTCCATGTACCTTCCCAGGTGGCAGAGGTTGACGACCAAGTTGAAGCGAAGGCCGAACAAAAGGCGCGACTCGCGGCGCCCATCGACGAGGGGGGCGGCCTCGCGCAACGCCTCGATGGCACGCTCGGCCTCTCCCATCTGCTCCAGGGTGACAGCCTTATTCATCAGAATGCGTCCCGCAGATCTTCTCGGCGCGGCGGCCAGGGCACGGTCGAGCCGGTTTAACGCTTCGCCAAACCGCCGCTGAGCCCGGCACAGGGATGCTTCGCGGTCCAGCAGGCGCCATTCCGCGAGGAGCCCCTGATCGCTGCCGGCTCCGGCCTTCCAGAGTTTCCAGGCACGGGCGAAAGTCTTCTCCGCTGCCGGCATGTCGTTGCTGACGCGCTGGGCGTTGGCGAGAAAGCCCAACGTGTAGCCCTCCAGGCGCGAGCGCCAGGTCTTGCCGCCGAGCGACAGCTCCGCCACCCGGTGGGCCATCCGGGCCAGCTCCAGGGCGCGATCCGCCCGGTCGGACGCCGCCTCCTCGCTCTCGTGGCAGAGACGCTCCGCCAGGGACCAGATCTGAAACTCCCGGGCGTCTTCCACGACCAGCCGCCGCTGCGCCGGGGTCATGCGCTTGAGCCGGGTCCAGAGCGCCGCCGCTTCGCGCCGGTCCTGCCGCGTCCGGCGGGTCCGCGCCAGCTCGAGCAGGTGCGCCCTGGTCAGATCCATCGCCGTCAGTCCCGCCCGCGCGGCGAGCCGCCCGATCAACCGGCGCTCGTCTGGAGTCGGATCCACGGGCGAAAGGGGGGCCTCGTCCGCGACCTCGGCGGATTCGCCGACGAGGAGGAGGAAGAAATCGATCACCGCGCCGTCGAAGTCCATCGCGCCGGCCAGCGTCTCCAGCCGCTCCCGGGAGAGCGTCCGCGCCCCTCTTTCGTAGAGGGAGATCATCTTCGCCGAGACTCCGCTGGCCGCTTCCAGGTCACGCCCGGTCCAGCCGCGCCGCTTCCGGAGCGTGGCGAGGACCAGACTGAGAGGTGGAGGTGCGGGTCGTGGCATCGTTGGGTCTCGTCGCGTTCTCTGAAAATAAGAGTAGCTTGATTCGCCCTTCCCGTGACACCCGGACGACATTTCTTCGCGCTCTCCGCTTCTCGCGGGAGGGAGATGCTCGGAAAGAGGAACTCCCTCTCCAGCCCGGGTGGAACTTCACGCCCCGGCCGTTCCGGATCGGAACGTCAGCCGGTAGCGTCAGGGACTGACAAGGAGGGATGGATGACCGAGAGCAAGAGCCTGGCGGGTGACCTGGCTGCGATCCAGGAAGAGCTGCGAGAGGTCCTCCCCTATTTGAAGGACATCGAGAGGAGACTGAAGGCCATCCATCGGCGCCTGCCCGCCCCCTCGGACGCGGAGATGGAGCGGGAGGCTGACGACGAGGAGGACGTCTCGACCGAGATCCGCTCCGTCATCGAGTGCGTGCTCACCGACAGCCTGGGGCCGGCGATCCGGGACCTCGAGACGGTTTCTCGCCCGACCCCGCTCTCCGGTCAGGCTGGGCCGACATAGCAGACCTGTCCGGCCTGTACGCTATCGAGAATTTCCCGCAGTGCCGGGGCCAGCGGCAGCAGATCTTCCAGCTTCGTGGTGCGCGTTTTGAGCACCACAAGACCCAGTTTGAAAGTCGTGACGGGCTGCTGGTAGGAAAGGTTCTGGTCTGCGGTCACAAAGATATCGAATTCGGCTTCTGCGAGTCGCAGCAGCTTTCCGTTCTTGATCCCGGCCCAGCCGACCTCTGCAACTGTACGCACCTCGAAGCCAGAGAGCTCTCGCTAGAGCAGTCGCGGCAGGTTTTCGTCGAGGAGGACGCTCCTCACGCCACGTGCGCCAGCAGAGCCCGGGTCGCCTGCTCGAGAAACGCGCTGACCTGCTCGCGACGCACGCTGGGAAAGTTGTCCAGAAATTCGTCGACGCTATAGCCGCCCTCGAGATAGTCGACCAGCGTCCGCACCGGTACCCGGGTGCCTACGAACACAGGTGTTCCCCCCAGGATCTCGGAGTCTGAATGGACGACGCTGCCGTCGGCAAGGGTGACTGGGCGATCTTCAGGCATAGGATCATCGTACCAGAGGGAACAGGGCGGCCACAAAGGGCCGCCCCTGCCTTCCGCCGTGACGAGGACTACCCTGTGCAGCGCATAAAACAGGACAGGGTGGTGGTGCCGCAGGTCTCTTGTCCGCTGTCCGCGGGGACGAATCCACCCTTGGCCCTGGGCAGCGCCGAGTCCTGCAGCTGCCCGAGGGTCTCTTTGCTGAGATGAAACTTAGACTTCTCCAATTTCTTCATCTTCGTTTACCTCCTGGTAGGTAGGAATGTAGGATAACACAATCCAGAAGGCGATGGGGCGTCCTTTCGGGAAACGCTGGCACCCGGAATGGAGCAGGCTTGCCGGATATGTATGTCATGCATATAATCTAGGGGGTGGATAGCGCCTTCGACCCCAAAAAGAACGCGGCGAATCTTCGCAAGCACGGAGTGCCGCTCGCGGAAGGGGACGGGAAAACCCGGATCACGATTTATCTCGACGATGTCGTCATCGAGCGCTTCAAGGATCTCTCCGAGCGAACGGGCAAGGGTTACCAGACTTTGATCAACGAAGCGCTGCGCTCTCATCTCGACGTCGCGGAGCAGCCGCTGACCGCTGAGGAGGTCCGCAAGATCATTCGAGAGGAGCTGGCTCATTGCGAGCCCGCAAGGGCTAGGCGATAAGGTCTACGGCTCCCCTTCGAACAGCGCCTCGGTTGGCAGGGTCCGCGGGCCGCTCTCGTCGCAGACGGCGTAGGTGTAGGGGTACATCGAGACCCCGGCGTGCTCGCCGCGCGCGTTCAGGACGTAGAAGTTGAGCCCGAAGTTGGGCTGCCGGCGGTCGTTCAGCAACCTTTTCTCGACGGTGTTGGCGACCACGCGCCGGAGCGCTTCCATGCCGGCGTCCTTGGGGTGCGCGCCGCGGCGCATCTCCTCGACGATCAGGAACGAGGAGAGATTGTAAAGGTTTGCCTCGCCGCGCCCGGTGGAGCCGGCGGCGCCGACCGCGCCGTCGACGTAGAGGCCGGCGCCGAGGATCGGCGAATCGCCGACGCGGCCGGGGATCTTCCAGGCCAGGCCGCTGGTCGTCGTCACGCCGCAGATCTCCCCCTTGGCGTTGATGCCGTCGCAATTGATGGTGCCCCAGAGGTGCTCGCGATCGATCAGCCCCTCGCGGGCCATCTGCACGCCGGCGCGAAAGCCCGCCTCGGCGCGGTCCTTGGGGTCGAGATAGTGCGACGGGTCGGTGCGGCGCTTCCATTCGAGCCAGAGCCGGCGCGACTTCTCGGTGTTGAGGTCGTCCTCGATCCTGAACCCGAGAGAGCGGGCGAACTCCTGCGCGCCCTTGCCGACGAGCAGGTGATGGTCGGTCATCTCCATCACCGCCTTGGCGACCAGCGACGGGGTGCGCACGCCTTCGAGGGAGGCGACGCCGCCGGCCCGCTTCTTCGGGCCGTGCATGCAGCAGGAATCGAGCTGCACGACCCCCTCGGCGTTCGGCAGGCCGCCGTAGCCGACGCTGTCGTCCTCGGGGTCGAGCTCGACGAGGTTGACGCCGGCGATCAGCGCGTCGAGGACGTCCGACCCTTGAGTCATCAGGGTGAACGCCTTCTGCACGCAGGTGACGTCGCCGCCGTTCTTGAAGACGTTGCCGTTGGCGGAGGAGATCACCACGGGCCTGGCGCCCTTCGGGGCCACGACCGCCGGCGCCTGGCCAAAGGCGCCTCGCGGCAGGGCCGCTGCGAGGCCGGCGGCGGCGCCGGCACGGATCAGCTCACGGCGGTTCAGCTTGTCGCTCATCGTCGGTCCTCCTCCTGCTGGGTGGAAAGAAGCGGGTCAGGAATGCCGCCAAGCATAGCGTGGATGAAGACGCGCCTGCCGTGCTTGATACCCGCGTTCTCCTTCCCTCGCGTCGTCTCTTTACGGTATCTTTGACGGGCATCTGGAGAGTTCCTATACTCGAAGCCATGGCCGAGCCCGCGTGGAAGACCCCGCTCGAGGAGAGCGACGAGCCGGAAGGCAGCTATTCCGGCGTCGTCCTGCTCCAGCGCTGGGTCGAGCGTCCGGACGGCAGCTTCGAGCTCCTGGAACGACCGGTGACGCTGGAGGACTATCTCGATCCGCAGCTCGAGGACAAATTGATCCAGGGAAACCCCCACGCCCTCGTTCGCCGCACCCTTGCCGACGTTCTGTACCGGCATTTCCTGATGGATGAGGATGTGTTCGTCCTGGAGGACGTCAAGGTCCTGTTCGGGCCGGGCTTCCCCGGTCCGGGCCCCGACGTCTCGGTGATTCGGGGGGCGCGGGACCCGGACCCCGACTTCGAGAGCTTCGACACGGTGAAGCAGGGGGTCATCCCCTGCCTCCTGATCGAGGTCATCTCCCCTTCCGACGCCCGGGTCCGCCGCATGGACGAGGTGGACAAGAAGGACCTCTACGAGCGGATCGGCATCCCCGAGTACCTGCTGGTGGACCTTCCGCGCCGGGCCACGGGTCACCGCTTCCGGATCCGGGGGTACCGGCTGGGAACTGGCAGGCGCTACCGGGTGATCGAGCCGGACGGGGAGGGTGGCCTGCTTGCCGAGACGGCGGGGCTCCGGTTCGGCGTTGCCCCGGATGGACAGTGGATCGAGGTCTTCGTCGCCGCGACCGGCGAGCGGCTCCTGACCTCCTGGGAAGCGGAGGAAAAGGCCGCTCGCGAAGCGGAGGGGCGGAAGGCGGCCGAGGAGAAAGCCGCTCAGGCTGAGGAGGGCTGGAAGGCGGCCGAAGAGGAACTGGTCCGCCTGCGCGCGGAGATTGAGCGGCTCAAGAACCGGGCGTAGCCTTCCTCATGATCCGTCTCGCCCAGGAAAGCGACGCCGAAGCCATTCAGCAGATCTACGCGCCGTTCGTCCTGCACACGGCGGTCTCCTTCGAGACGGAGCCGCCCGGCGTGGACGAAATGCGGTCCCGCATTCTCAAGATCCTCGCGCGCCTGCCCTGGCTGGTCTGCGAGTCGACGGGCGGAGTGATCGGTTACGCCTATGCCAGCCGCCATAAGGAGCGGGCGGCCTATGGGTGGTCGGTGGACGTGACCGTCTACATCCATGAAGACTACAGACGGCATGGGGTCGGGAAGGCTTTGTATACGTCCCTGCTCGCGGTGCTCAGGCTCCAGGGTTTTTACAACGCATACGCCGGAATCACTCTGCCGAACCCCGGCAGCGTCGGCCTGCACGAAGCGATGGGGTTCACACCGGTCGGGGTCTACCGGGCGGTGGGCTACAAGCTCGGCCGGTGGCATGACGTGGGGCGGTGGCAGCTCGCGCTGCGCGACCGCTCCACGGCGCCGGCACCCCCGGCGGATATCGCCTCGGTGGCTGCCGGCGCGGAGTGGGACGCCGCGATCCGATCAGGCCTGGCCGCCTTGCGGGTGTAGCGGCTCGGCCAGATCCTCCTGGCGGGGAAACTGGAGGCGGACCAGCCGCCGGAGCTCCATCCCCCAGACCACGAGGCAAACGGCGATCATGGCGATCAGGCCGAAGCCGGTGCCACGGTTCAGTTTTTCCGCCAGCCACGCCAGCTTGTGAGCCGGATCGCCGCCGCCGCCCGGATTCGCCAGCACGACCCACTCGCCGGTCCGGAGAGAGAGGCCCAGGACCACCAGGGAGGCGCTCGTCGCCGCCAGGCGCATCACCCAGTAGAGCCGGGTCCAGCGGGGGCGGACCAGCAGGATGCACGAGCGGACGATTCCCAGCAGGATGAGCGGGAGCACCGCCTGGAACAGGAGCTGCGAGCCCGGCCCGAACCTCAGCACGGCGGTGCCGTCGCCGAAGATCGTGCGCGGGTAGTAGGGCAGGGCCGGCAACCAGAACAGGAAGATGCCGAGGAAGATCAGCTCGCCGATCGATTGGGAGCGCGGAATCCGCCGCTCGTCCTTCGTCCTGGTCTTGGGCGACGACTTCCAGCCGTAGGGGAAGCGGTCGCCGGACCTCTCCGCCAGGGCGAAAATGCCGGTGATGATCGCGAACTGAAAGACGAAATGGGAGAGCATCGCCATCGCCGTCTGCAGTACCGGCTGGCGGCTGGCGAACGCGACCGCGGCGGCCACGCTGACGACGACCGTGATCGCCAGGTTGAGCGCTAAAATCTTTATATAGAGCGGGAACAGCACGGGGCCGATCAGCTGGCGGCCGAAGGCGACGCTGCGCTGATCTTCTGGTAACGGCCCGCCACCCGCATGGGGCTGCCATACCCTTTGAGAATGGTTTCCTGCTCGGCGGCGGTCAGCGGCCGGCCGAGCTCGGCCTCCTGGCCTTCGATTTGCGACAGGATGGCGTCCGACAACTCTTGAAGAATATCGTCCTGCTGCCCCTTGGGCAGGAGACCGCGGACGGCTTGCAGGTAGCGGTCGAGGAGCTCCATGGTCATGCCTCCTGGAGAATTCGGTTCAGCGATGTGTTGATGCGTTGCCACTCGTCCAGCAGTTGCTCGAGGATCCGCCCGCCTTCGGGCGAGAGGCGATAGAAGCGCTTGTTGCGCTTGTTCTCTTCCCGCCATTCGCTGGCCAGCAGGCCCTGGCTCTCCAGCCGCCGGAGCAGCGGGTAGAGCGTGCCTTCGTCGATCTCCAGACCCTGGTCGGCGAGAGCCTTGCGGAGCGTGTAGCCGTAGTGCTCGGTCCGGAGCTGCGCCAGCACGGCCAGGATCAGGCAGCCGCGGCGGAGCTCGAGGCGAAGGTTTTCGAAGAGATCGGCGTCCATTTGTGTGCTGGTTCCCATATAGGATGTGGCACACAGTATACGGGACACAGTAGGGGAAGTTTCAGGAGATATCGCCCGCAGGGCGGAATCTATCCAGCCTGGGGTGTCAACCCCAGGTAAGCGGGGCCTGGGTTATGGAGGGCCTGGGTTATGCAGGGCCTTGGGTTATGGAGGATGCCGTCTCGCCAACCGTCCTGGGGTTGACACCCCAGGCTCGATACATGCCCGCCCTATGGGCGGACCATGAGCGCCCCGGTGCAGGCCGGGCAGATTTCCGCCCCCGATCCTGTTATCTCTCCTGAGCGAGGGGAGCGGCGCCCTCTTGACAAGCGGATATACTCAAGTCTAGTATAACCATCGGCCGGCAAGACCGGCCCTTTCTTATACGCCTGATATGCTCACTGAGAGCATAGGGGGACATCGGATGAACCTGGAAACTCCACGGCCGTACGCTTCGCTGGACTACACCCCGGAAGTGGCGCGGGCGACCGCCGCCATCCATGAGAAGGTGCGCTCGGTGATCCCGGATCTGGAATGGCCGGTCTTCGCTCCCTACATCGCGGCGATCAACGAGCTGAAGCGGCAGCGGAACGCCGTCATCATCGCCCACAACTACCAGACGCCCGAGATCTTCCATGGCGTGGCCGACTTCGTCGGCGACTCGCTGTCGATGGCGCAGCAGGGGGCGAAGACGGAGGCCGAGGTCATCGTGCTGGCCGGCGTCCACTTCATGGCGGAGACGGCGAAGATCCTCTCGCCGGAGAAGACGGTGCTGATCCCGGACCTGCGGGCCGGCTGCTCGCTGGCGGCCTCGATCACGGCGGAGGACATCCGCCTGCTCCGGCAGCGCTATCCCGGCGTGCCGGTGGTGACCTACGTCAACACCTCGGCGGCGGTGAAGGCGGAGTCGGACATCTGCTGCACCTCGGCCAACGCGGTGGCGGTGGTCGAGTCGCTGGGCGTCGACCGGGTGATCTTCCTGCCCGACGAGTTCCTCGGCAAGTACGTGGCCTCGCAGACCAAAGTCCAGATCATCCTCTGGAAGGGGCACTGCGAGGTGCACGAGCGCTTCACCGGCCAGGAGCTGCGCGACTACCGCGCGGCCCAGGGGGAGGGTATCCAGATCCTCGCCCACCCGGAGTGCCCGCCCGAGGTGCTGGCGGAGGCCGACTTCGTGGGCTCCACGGCGGCGATGATCCGCCACGTGGACCTTGCCCGGCCGCGGCGGGTGGTGCTGATCACCGAGTGCTCGATGAGCGACAACGTGGCGGTCGAGTTCCCCGACGTCGAGTTCGTCCGCCCGTGCAATCTCTGCCCGCACATGAAGCGGATCACCCTGCCGAAGATCCTGCACTCGCTGCAGACGATGGAGTTCCAGGTGGAGGTCGACCCCGAGGTGGCGGCGCGCGCCCGGCTGGCGGTCGAGAGGATGCTGGCCGTTGGCAGGAGAGAAGGCAAATGAGCGGAATGGGCGGCGGCTTCAAGGGGAACGGTTCAGGGATCGACGGGGTCTCGCGCTCCGAGGTCCTGGTGGTGGGGAGCGGCGCGGCGGGCCTGACGGCGGCGCTCGGCTGCGCCCCCCTGCGCGCCACGGTGCTGACCAAGACGCGCCTGGGCATCGGCGGCTCCAGCCCCTGGGCGCAGGGGGGGATCGCCGCCGCCGTCGGCCGCGACGACGCGCCGGCCCTCCATGCCGCGGATACGATGGCGGCCGGCGCGGGGCTGAACGATCCGCACGTGGTCGACATTCTCACCGCCGAGGGGCCGGAGCGGGTCAAGGCCCTGCTCGCCCTCGGCGCCCACTTCGATCTCGACAATACCGGCTCGCTCTCCCTCGGCCGCGAGGCCGCCCACAGCCGCCGCCGCATCCTCCATGCCCGCGACGCGACCGGGGCGGAGGTCGTGCGCACCCTCGTCGAGGCCGTGCGCCGCGCTCCCGAGGTGCGGGTGGTGGACGAGGCCTTCGCGATCGACCTCGCGCTGGAGGACGGCCGGGTGGTCGGCCTCCTCGCCGTCCACGCCGACGGCCGCCGCGTGCTCCATCTCGCCCCCGTCGTGGTGCTGGCGACCGGCGGCCTCGGGCAGCTCTACCTCCACACCACCAATCCGAAAGAGGCGACCGCCGACGGCCTGGCGATGGCGGCGCGCGCCGGCGCCCGTCTGGTGGATCTCGAGTTCGTGCAGTTCCACCCCACGGCCCTGGCGACCGGGGCCGATCCCATGCCCCTGCTGACCGAGGCGCTGCGCGGCGAGGGGGCGGTCCTGATCAACGATCAGGGCCTGCGCTTCATGGTTGGCGAGCATCCGGACGCCGAGCTCGCCCCGCGCGACGTGGTGGCGCGGGCGATCTGGAAGCAGTCGATGGCCGGGCACGGCGTCTTCCTCGACGCCCGGGAGGCGGTGGGGGAGGAGTTCCCGGAGCACTTCCCGACCGTCTTCCATCTCTGCCAGGAGCATGGGCTCGATCCGCGGACCCAGCCGATCCCGGTCGCCCCCGCCGCGCACTACCACATGGGCGGCATCGCGGTGGACGACAACGGCCGCACCTCGCTCCCCGGCCTCTGGGCCTGCGGCGAGGTCACGGCGACCGGCGCCCATGGCGCCAACCGGCTGGCCAGCAACTCGCTCCTGGAGGCGCTGGTGTTCGGCGCCCGGGTGGCGGACGACCTGCGTTCCAACCCTCCCGCGCCGGGCAAGACTCCGCGCGGCCGGCTGGCCGGCGGCGCCTCCTCGGGCCTTGCCGCTCCCGGCGACGCGGAGCTGACCGCGGCGGTGCGGCGGCTGATGTGGGAAAAAGTCGGTCTGGTGCGCGACGAGGCGGGCCTCGCCGCCGCCGTCGCCGAGCTGGGGCGCCTCGCCGCGGACCACCCGCAGGCTTCCGGGGAGGCGCGGAACCTCCTCGCGGTCGGCCGGCTGGTCGCCGAAGCGGCGCTGGAGCGGCGGGAGAGCCGGGGCGGTCACTACCGTTCCGACTATCCGGAGAGCGATCCCGCCTGGCAGCGGCGGCTGTTCCTGACGGCGAACTCTGACGGCTCGGCCCATTTCGAGGCGGTCGAGGCGCCGCTTTTCGCTCTGGCTGGGAGCCGGTCGTCGTGAGCGGGGGCGGCGTTCCGGCCGTCCTTCCCCCGCCGCTCTACCCGATTCTCTATGAGCCTCTGGTCCGCCGGGCGCTGGAGGAGGATCTGGGCCGTGCGGGTGACCTGACGAGCGACGCCATCCTGCCGCCGGACCTGATGGCCGAGGCCCGGGTCGTCGCCCGCGCGGCCGGCCGGATCGCGGGGCTCCCGGCTGCACTTTCCGCCTTCCGCTTGCTCGATTTTTCCATCCGGATTCAAGAGCATGCTGTCGACGGCCAGGATGTCGAGGCGGGAACGGTCCTCGCCACCGTCCAGGGTCCGGCCCGCGCGATCCTCTCCGCCGAGCGCACGGCGCTCAACCTGCTGGGCCGGCTGTGCGGCATCGCCACCGCCACGCGCGACATGCAGGCGCTGGTCGCCCCGCACGGAGCCCACATCGTCTGCACCCGCAAGACCACCCCTGGCCTGCGCGCGCTCGAGAAGTACGCCGTCCGCTGCGGCGGCGGGCACAACCACCGTTTCGGGCTCGACGACGCCGTCCTGATCAAGGACAACCACGTCGCGCTGGCCGGCGGCATCCGCCCCGCCTTCGAGCGCGCCCGCCGCGCGGTCGGTCACCTGGTGAAGATCGAGATCGAGGTGGACTCCCTGGCTCAGCTCCGCGAGGCCCTCGACCTGGGGGCGGACGTGGTGCTGCTCGACAACATGCCGCTCGAGATGCTGCGGGAGGCGGTCGCAATGGCCAAGGGGCGGGCGATCACGGAAGCCTCGGGGGGAATCAACCCCAGAACTGCCGCGGGAATCGCCGCGACGGGGGTGAATTTCCTCTCGATGGGATGGTTGACGCACAGCGCGCCGTCGTTGGATGTGGCGCTGGATGTGGGGTAGGGGTCAGGTTATGAGGGGAACTCTTGGGCGAGGATCTCGGCGACCTGATCTCTGAGGAGCGGGGCCTCTTCCGTGGCGGCGACTTAGACGATCGGCCACTCGACCGCCCGCCTCTACAATGTCGCTGAGGTAGAGACGCTCAGGCCGCATAGAGCACCCGTGCGCTCTCCAGCACGGAATCGCGGATCACCGGTTTCAATCCCCCTTTGGGGACGAGATCGACCTTGCGGCCCAGCAGACCCTCGAGCTCGCGCTGCATTCTCGCGAGCGTCAGGAATCCGACTCGCGTTCCAGGCTGGAAGGTCACCAGAAAGTCGACGTCGCTCTTTTCTCCAAAGGCGCCAGTGACGGCCGAGCCGAAGAGCGCGAGCTCCCGCACTTCGTTGCGCCGGCAGAACTCAGCGAGCGGCTCCGCGGGGATCTCCAAAGGCAGTGCTTTCTCCATGGCAATAATTCTTGCACGTTTTCCTGGCGTCGGCTGGTTCGTCTCTTCGCCCTGAAAGCACGGGACGCGGCGACGCGGTTTTGGCTAGCAGTAACAAATCGCCAGTCGGGGCTAGAATGGGTCGGAAACCGGGAAGTGACCGCGTGACCTCTGGAGCCTGAGAGCCCGTCTGAAAGCCTGGTCGTGGGCCGGCGTGTTTTGGCTTGGTGGCGCGGGCGGATGTCCGCTCGTTGACCCCGTTGAGAAGAATTCGCAGTCGAGCGCCCCCACCCCGGTCCTTGGAGGAGATTGGGATGAGCAAGCGAGGACAGAGCAAAGAAAAAAAGCCGTTGCGTCGGGTAAATCCACGGGCGGCGGGGGTCGACATCGGCAGTGCCACTCATTGGGTGGCGATCGATCCCTCGCTGAGCCAGCAACCGGTGCGAGAGTTTGCGGCCTATACGGGTGACCTTCAGAAGCTGGCCGACTGGTTGCTCGAGCACAAGATCCAGACGGTAGCGATGGAAGCGACCGGAGTGTATTGGATCGCGCTGTTCGAGTTGCTGCGCGAGCGGGGTCTTGAGGTGTGTTTGGTCGATGCGCGGGCCACCAAGCAAGTGGCGGGACGCAAGAGCGACATTTCGGACTGCCAATGGATCCAAAAGCTTCATTCCTACGGTCTGCTCAAGCAGGCCTTCGTTCCGGAAGCGCAGATTGCGACTCTGCGCAGCTATGTCCGGCAACGGGACCGCTGGGTGGCCGATGCCGCCCGCGCCATTCAGCACATGCAGCAGGCTTTGGAGTTGATGAACGTCAAGCTGACCGAGGTGGTCAGCGACATTACCGGTACGACTGGCCTGGCCATCATCGACAGCATCCTGGCCGGTGAGCGCAAAGCCGAGCGGTTGAGCGAATTGCGCGATCGCCGGTGCTCTCGCAGCCAAGAGGAGATTGCCCGTGCGTTGCACGGCTCCTGGCGCGAGGAACACCTGTTTGCGCTCTCCCAAGCGCGCGACTACTACCGCTACCTCGGCGAACGGATTGCGGCCTGCGACAAGCGGATCGCCGCCGCCATGGCGGCCTGTGCGAGCCCCGAGGCCCCGAGCTCGGAGCCGCCTAACGGCGGCAAGCGCGACAGCGGCGCCCATCCTTTCGGCTTCGATGCCCATGGTCATTGCTATCAGATGGCCGCTGTCGATCTGACCGCTATTGCTGGAGTGGGAGCCAACACGGTGCTCACGGTGCTTTCAGAAACGGGCACCGACATGTCCTCTTGGCGCAGTGAACGAGCCTTTGGCTCCTGGCTAGGCTTGGCTCCCAACCCGCGAAAATCCGGAGGCCGGGTGTTGCGCTCTGCCACAAAACCCGGCGCCCAGCGGGCGGCCACGGCCTTCCGGCTCGCCGCACGCTCCTTGAGCAACTCCAAATCTGCTCTCGGTGCTTTCTACCGACGCCTCCGTGCCCGTATCGGGGCACCCAAGGCGATCACGGCCACGGCGTACAAGATTGCCAAGCTCTTCTATCGCATGCTCAAGACCAAACAGCCCTATGAAGAGATTGGCCAAGCGGCCTATGACGAGCGCTTCCGCGCTCGCCGCCTGCGCTCTCTGCGTCGCATGGCCACCGAACTCGGATTCAGCCTTGTCCCCACCCCCGCTGACAGTGGAGCCTGAACCCATGTTACTGAGAAGGGCGAAATTTGAATAGCTTGGCGCTTCAGCGCCAGGTTGGCAGTCCCCAAAATCCCACCCGCCCTGAAGGGGCGGAACCCGAACTTTCCGGTGAATCGAGATGTGCAGAAAGGCACCGCCCCCTCGGGGCGGATATGGGTGGGGGGACCGCCTGCCTGGCGCTGAAGCGCCACCCATTAGAAGGCTCTTGTCAAGGACCCACACCTCTTCCTACCGGGAGTGTTGGCTTCCGCAGAACGGCGCGAGGGTGCACGACGAGCCCCTCTGGCAGTTTGCGCGCCCGTAGTTTCAGTTCTTTGGGTGCGGGAGATCCGCACCAGCCACCCATCGGGATCAAGGTGAGGCGGAGCCGGTGACGGCTCCGCCTCACCCCTGGCACTCTTCTCGTGCCCCCAGAAAATCTTCGGTTCCAAGTCGTGTCCAAGCATGACGGACAGTCGAAAGGCTACCCCAATGAGAGGGTGCCAGCACCTGAGGGCTCACGACCTGGGCGCATCCCGACAAAGAGCTCAAACCGGTGGAAGACAGGGGCCAATCAGGCTCGGAGGGTTTGTTCCCAGCGCTTCTCACAGGCTCCCTGCCTCCCACCTGGAATCAACTGAAAGCTTGTGCAGACCGGAACGGTACCCGGTCGTGTAAGACGTAAAAGGCCGCGCGAGCTAGCTTGTGCGAGATCGTCCGCAAGGCGACCAGTTCATTGGTTCTGGCCTTTTTGCGCTCATAGAAGCGCTTGGCCAGGGGCTCGAAACGGATGGCGAAGTGCGCCGCCTCGGTGAACGCCCAGGACAGGTAGGAATTGCCGTTGCGCACATTGCCGGTTCCCTTGACCTTCCCGTTGCTGAGGTGTCGACTGGGAACGCAACGACAGTAGGAACAGAAGTGCCCGGCATCCGCGAAGCGTGTCATCGAACCGGCCTCATACATGATGGTCAGGGCCAAGGTCTGCCCGATTCCCGGAATGCTCTCGAGCAACTCGAACTCCGGCCGCAGCTTGGCCTCTTTCAGGACGGCTTTCTCGATCCCCGCAATTTCCTCTTTGATGACGCGGGCAACGGCCAAGCTGCTCGTGATGGCCAGGGCGAGATGCGGGTCTGAGAATTTCTCGACCACCTGCTCAGGGGTCAGACGCTTGAGCTCGTTGGCCGGGACTTGAACTCCGGTGTTGCGCGAGAAGAGATTCTTGACGCTCAACAAACTGGCCGTCCGTTGCCGCACCAGGAAGGCTCGGCGGCGCAATAAGTCCCGTACAGCTCGTTCGGGCTTGGGATAGATATAGCCCGTCGGGAGAATGCCCAGGTGGAGCAGGCGGGCCAACCAACGGGCGTCATGGCGGTCGTCGACGTACTTGAGACCCTCGTACTGACGCACCGCAGAGGTGTTGACCAACTCGACCCGGTAGCCGGCCTCCACAAGGCCATCCACCAACCAGTACCAGTTGAAGGTGGACTCTACGGCGACAGCTTGGATCTGCTCTCGCAAGGGCTCCAAGGCCCCCAAGACCGCGTCCAGGCGGTTGGGGACCCGGCGGTCGAGAACCGACTCCAGTTGCTCATTCAGGACGGCGAGATAACTGTTGGTTGAATGCAAGTCAACTCCGCAGTACAGTCTCATCTGCTCCTCCTTTCAGGGATTGGTCTCCCGGCGAGCCTATTGTGGCTCGTCAGAAGGGAGGAGCCTTCTAGAGGATCATCAGGCTATTCAAATTCCGCCCTTTCAGGGCGAGGGCGGGAGGGGGAGCCCCAGAAAAGGAAACGCCCCGGACTTCCGGGGCGCCCCCTCCTGACCTCCCCCGTTCCGGGGGAGGAAAAAAGCCTCTACGGCCCGAAGTTGCAAAGATCGTCCACGCGGAGCGCCTCGTTCCCCGTGCTGAAGCGCCCCTCGGCGCTCATGATGACGCTCACCCAGGCCTGCGCATGGGTGGAATCCTTGTGCCAGAGGTCGAGCATCATCCAGCCGAAGGGCTGCGCGACGGGCAGGGCGGCGCCGCCGACGTGGACCTTCTGGGTGGTCAGCGGGAAGGCGTTGCTGTTGGCGATTTCCCGCGGGTTCTCCTCCTCGTCGAAGATCACGAGCTGCATCTCGCCGAGCGGCGACCAGTTGGGCGCCGTGTCACAGGATGTGGGGGCGACCGCGGCCCGGCGGTTGTCCCGCCAGACGACCAGGTCGGTGCCGCCGGAGAAGGTGCCGCCGTCCACGTAGCGCGCGTAGTACAGGCTGGACAGGGGGACCCGGTTATCGCGCGCGTCAAAGCCCACGTAGCGGCCGTAGAAGGTATAGGTGCCTCCGCTGTTCAGGACGTCCGGATCGGCGACGATCGCGACCGCCGTCTGGCCGTCCGACGTGTTCCGCTTCGAGTTGATGTAGGTGTAGTCCCCCCAGAGCACGTTGGCGTCGCTCGCCAGACCGGTGCCGCCGGTCGCGAAGTAGGTGCCGTTCGCCGGGGTGTTGACCAGCGTTCCCACGGTAGAAGGCGAGCAGCGGTTCACCGCGTCGACGGTGATGTAGCCGGTCGCCACGTCAGGGCCGGCGGCAGCGCTGCCGGCGCACTGAGTGGTGGGCGCCGTCGCCACCGGCTGGCCGGTATGGGCGGCGCGGAGCCAGGTCACGTCGGTGCCGCCGAGCTGCGACGAGACGCCGGTCGAACCGGTGTTGCCGCAGCCCGCGAAGAGGGTCCCCGTCTCCGAGAGCGAGCCGTAGTTGCTGGTGTCCGGCCCGGTCTGCGGCAGCTTCCCCGCGAAGAGGTCGCGCAGGTTGATCGTCTGCACGTCATAGCCGGTCAGGTAGACGTCGAAGGCGAGGCTGGGGACGCCCCAGTTGGTCCACAGCACCACCCGGGCGAGGGTGGACTTCGCCGAGGCGTTGTTGACCGAGAACAGGGTGGTCTGGCCGGCGGGATCGCCAAGATCCACCTCGAAATAGGGGATCAGCATCGTGGCGGCCGGCTGGTCGGCCACCCGGCAGTTCCCCTCGAGGATGCCGGCGGAAGAAGGAACGGCCGCGATCAGCGCGCCGAAAAAGAAAAGCAGGAAATGTCTGGCGGACATGGCTGTTATCTCCCTGTAGCGACTTGACCGGCATCTCACTGGCGTGCTGGTCTCAAGTCCGTAGCCTCCCCCTTATTGCTACTTTCATGCCATGCCCCTCTCGCCCCCTGCTGCGGTTAAACTAGGAACCCTATGAGCGAAACCCTCATCCAGATCGGCGGCGCCCCGAGCTCGTCCTCTCCCCGCCGGGAGGGGAGGCCGGAGTGGCTCCGCATCCGGCTCGCAACCCCCGCGTCCTACCATCAGGTCCGCTCGCTGGTCGAGCGGCTGAATCTCCATACCGTCTGCCAGGAGGCCCGCTGCCCCAACATCTATGAGTGCTGGGGCGAGCACGGCACGGCGACTTTCATGATCCTGGGCGACGTCTGCACCCGCCGCTGCGGTTTCTGCGCCGTGACCTCCGGCCGTCCGCCGGCCGGCCCCGACCCCGAAGAGCCCGACCACGTGGCCGAGGCGGTCGCGGTGATGGGGCTGCGCCACGCCGTCCTCACCTCGGTCGACCGCGACGACCTGCCGGACGGCGGCGCGCGCCACTGGGCGCGGGTGATCGCCGCCGTCCACGCCAGGAATTCCGCCTGCGCCGTCGAGGTGCTGACCCCCGACTTTCGTGGCGTTCCTGACGCTCTGGACATCGTCCTCGGCGCCGCCCCGGAGGTCTTCTCCCACAACATGGAGACGGTGCCGAGCCTCTACCGCAAGGCCCGCCCGGGGAGCCGCTACGACCGCAGCCTCGCGCTCCTCGCCGAGGCCTCCCGCCGCCGCGACGCCGGCGAATACGCCGGCCGCGTCAAGACGGGCATCATGCTGGGCCTGGGCGAGACGCCGGACGAAATCTACTCCACGATCACCGATATCCGAAGCGCCGGGGTCGAGATCATGACCCTGGGCCAATATCTGCAGCCCACTCCGAAACACCTGCCGGTGGCCCGCTGGGTGCACCCGGACGAGTTCGCCGCCTACCGCGACTTCGCCCTCTCGCTCGGCTTCGCCCACTGCGAGTCCGGCCCCCTGGTGCGCAGCAGCTACCACGCCCACGAGCACGTGAAGCCGGCGGCGGCTGAAAGCAAACGGACCTAATTCTACTTTGTCAGATTGCCCGCCCCGCCCGGGCATGAATGCCCGGGCTACGCTTCAACCAAAAAGCCGGGTGAACCCGGCTCCTGGAGGAGCGGCTCTGACTTCGGAGCCGGCTTCAGCCGGCTTTTCGTTTCCAGCGTAGCCCGGGCATTCATGCCCGGGCGGGGCTGCCGCGTAGCCTCCCCGCAAAATCCCCCTCGTTTCGAAACGGGTTGACACCCTCAATAAAAGACTCCCACAATGGGAGCCACTTTTATTTCGCTATGGATTCTTCTGCGCGGCGCCATGCGGCCCTGGGACGGGTCTTTCTCCGCCTTCTTGCGGGAGCGGCTCTGACCCTGATCGCCGCGGCTCCCGCCCTCGCTACTGGTATCTCCGAAGTCCCCGGCAGCCCCGAAGGACGCCCGGCGTTCCGCTTCTTCGGCTCCGAGCAGGGGCTCCCCCAGATCACCCCCCAGGCCTTCGCTGTCGACGCGCGAGGCTTTCTCTGGACCGGCACCGGGGATGGCGCGGCGGTCTACAACGGCCGCGCCTGGAAGGCGGTCGACATGCCGAACCGGGAAGAATCGAACACCATCAAGGACATCCTGGCCAGCGCGGACGGCTCGATGTGGTTTGCGACGACCATCGGCCTCGCCCATCTCCAGAATGGCCGATGGACTCTGCTCGGCGTCAACACAGGCCTGCCCTCCAACCGGATCCTCTGCCTGGCCGAGGAGAGGGACGGCTCCCGGAAGGTGCTCTGGGTGGGAACCGACAAGGGGCTCGCGCGGTGGGACGGCTCGACCTGGAGCGTGTTCGACGTCCGGGAGACCGGCCTTCCGCACGGACGGATCACGTCCCTCCTCGCTCTCCAGACGGAGCAGGGCCCGGTCCTCTGGGTGGGGACCGACCTCGGGCTCGCGCGCCGGGCGGGAGGCCGCTGGACGGCCTTTCCTGCCGGCGGCGGACTCCCGGAGGCGAGAGTCTCGGCTCTGATCGAGGGGCACTCCGGCGGGCGCTCCCTCCTTTGGGTCGCGACGGACGGCGGCGGCCTCGCGCGGTACGACGGAGAGAAATGGATGGCGGAGGAGGGGCTCCCCAGCAACCGCGTGTTCAGCCTCGCCCTGCTGGACAGCGGAGCCGGGGACGAGCTCTGGGTGGGCACCGCCGAGGGTCTGGCCCGCCGGGCCGGCGGAACCTGGACCGTCTACAACTCCCGGAATGCCGGCCTGCCGTCCGAGCAGATCATGCGCCTGTTCGCCAGCCGGAGCGGCGGGAGGCCTGTCCTGTGGATCGGGATGAACGCGGGGGGGATGGCCGTCCTCCATCCGGGCGGGTGGAAGGCGATCGATTTCCGCAACTCCGGCCTGCCGCAGGCCTGGATCTACCACATCGCCGAGAGCGGTCCCCCCGAACGGCCCACCTACTGGTTCTCCACCGAGACCGCGGGGCTCGTCCGCTGGGAGGCGGGGACCTGGAGCGTCTTCCGGGCGGGGACTCCGCTGGAAAATCTCGAGGTCAACCTGGCCCTCCCGACCCCCGGGCCTCACGGCGCGGCTCTGTGGGTCGGAACGAACCGCGGCCTGTGGCGCTGGGAGAGGGGGCGGTGGACGTCCATCCGCGAGCTCTTCTCGGGTTTCCCGGAAGATGTGAATGTGCTCGCGATGGTCGAAAGCCGGACGCCGTCCGGCCCGGTCCTCTGGGTCGGCACCAACTCCGGCCTGGTGCGCTGCGCCGCGGGGCCGATGCGAAGTCCTCAATCCCGAGAATTCCGATCTGCCGGACCACCGGATCTACACCCTCCTGGAGACCCAGGAGGCTGAAGGGCCCGTTCTCTGGATCGGCACCTGGAACGGTGGGCTGGTGCGCTGGGGCTCCGCCGGCCAGACGACGATCTACAACACCCGGAACTCGCCGTTGCGGCACAACTGGATCAACGCCCTTCGCGAGGTCCAGAACGGAGGCGAGCGGTTTCTCTGGATCGGCACCAACGGCGGAGCGGTCCGCCTCGATCTCTCCGGCGGCGAGCCCCGCTGGCTGGTGTTCGACGAGAAGAGCAGCCCGGCCCGCCTGCCGAGCAACGTCATCTATCAGATCCTCGACGACGCGCGCGGACGGATCTATCTCGCCAGCGGCCGGGGAATCGCGCGCCTGACCCCCCGGCCGGGCGATCCGAACGGCTACGACGTCTACACCTTCACGGTCCGCGACGGCCTGCCGTTCGGCGAGTGCAACCAGGCCGCCTCCCTGGTCGACCGCGCCGGCCGGCTCTGGGTGGGGACGAGCACCGCCGTGGCGTTGCTCGATCCCTCCGCGCCGGAGCCGAAACCCGGCCCCAGCCCGCTGCACGTGGAGCGCATCACCGTGGACGGCCGGGAGCTGGCGCCGGCCGGCGCGCCGCTGCGCCTCGGCGAGAGGCCGGTCGAAGTGGCCTTCGAGTATGCGCTGCTCAGCTACTTCCGCGAGCCGGACACCCGCTACCGGGTCCAGCTCGTGGGATGGCAGGACAAGCCCTCGGACTGGCTCCCCGATCCCGTGCAGCGGTACTCGCGTCTGACCGCGGGCTCCTACCGGTTTCGCGTCTGGGGGCGCGATGCCGCGGGAGTCGTCTCCGGGCCGGTCGAGGTCTCCTTCGTGATCCCCATTTCACCCTGGCGGACCGGCTGGGCCTATCTGCTCTACATCGTCGCCGCCGGCCTCCTCGTCAGCGGCGGGGTGCGCTGGCGGATCGTCGCCTTGAAGCGGCGCGCCCGGCAGTTGGAGGACCTCGTCCGGGAGCGCACCGAGAGCCTGGCCGCTCTCCGAAGCCGAATCCCGGGAGAGAGCCCGGCGCCTCGCCGAGACGGTCAACGAGCTCGAGCGGTCGGAGAAGGAGGCGCGCGCGGCCAAGGAGGAGGCGGACCGCGCCAACCGGTTCAAGAGCGAGTTCCTGGCCAACATGAGCCACGAGATCCGCACGCCGATGAACGCGGTCATCGGCATGACCAGCATCCTCGCCAGCTCTCCGCTCACCCCCGAGCAGCGCGACTACCTGGGGACCATCCGCAGCAGCGGCGAGTCGCTGCTCGCCCTGTTGAACGACATCCTGGACTTCTCGAAGATCGAGGCCGGGAAGCTGGACATCGAGGCGGCCCCGTTCGCCCTCCGCCAATGCGTGGAGGAGGCGGTCGACCTGCTCGCCGTCCAGGCGGCGCGCAAGGGGCTGGAGCTCGGCTGCCGGATCGATCCCGCGGTGCCGGCCCTGATCGAGAGCGACGCCACGCGGCTGCGCCAGATCCTGGTCAACCTCCTGGACAACGCGGTCAAGTTCACCTCCTCGGGAGAGGTCCTCGTCCTGGTCGAGGCTGGTTCCTCGCCGCCGCCGGAAGGCTCGCGGGGCGAACTGATGGAGCTCCGTTTCGCCGTGCGCGACACCGGCATCGGCATCGCCGCGGACCGTATGGACCGCCTGTTCCGCCCGTTCAGCCAGGCGGACTCCTCGACCAGCCGGCTGTATGGCGGAACCGGACTGGGCCTCGCGATCTGCCACCGGCTCGCCCAGGGGCTGGGGGGGCGGATCTGGGTGGAGAGCGAGCCGGGCAAGGGCTCCACCTTCTGGTTCACGATCCGCTGCCGGGTCGTCGGCGCCGATTTGCCGCAGACTCCGCGCGAGAGCGAAGGCGCGGGCAAGAGCGCCGGATCCGGGCTCTCGCCGCTGCGCATCCTGGTCGCCGAGGACAACGTGGTCAATCAGAAGGTGGCGCTTCTCCTGCTGGAACGGCTGGGTTATGCGGCGGATGTGGCCGCCGACGGGGAGGAGACTCTGGCCGCGCTGCGCCGGCAGCGCTACGACGTCATTCTCATGGACGTCCAGATGCCCGGAATGGATGGGCTCGAGGCGGCGCGGCGCATCCGGGACGAATGGCCGGCCGAAGAGCGCCCGCGGATCATCGCGGTGACCGCCAGCGCCCTGCGCGAGGACCGCGAGACCTGTCTGTCCGCCGGGATGGACGACTACCTGAGCAAGCCGGTGCTTCTGGAGGATCTGCGCCTGGCTCTGTGCCAGTTGACCGCCGGCACTGCTTCTGAGCCTTACCCGGTCAAGAGGTCCGTCTGCTAATCTTGGATTCATGCGAAATCTTGCCTGCTTTCTGCTTGCTGTCTGCGTTTGCTCATCAGCCCATGCCCAGGACACTTCCGTGGCCGATCGCGTCACGAAACAGAATGCGCTGTTCGAGGAGTTCTACCAGGCTGGCCTGAAGAGCTCGCCGGAGCGGGCGACCTCGATCGGCGACTATCGCTACAACGCGCAGCTCAGCGATGCGTCGCTGGCAGCAGATCGCGCGCCAGCACGCGGAGAACGACGCCTTCCTGGCGCGGTTGCGCGCCATCCCCACCACCGGCATGGCGGAGACCGACCGGCTGTCGCACGAGCTCCTGGAGCGGCAGCTCACCCGCGCCGACGTGAACTACGAGCTCAAGAACTACGAGATGCCGATCAACCAGCAGGGCGGCATCCATACCTCGCTGGCCGACCTGCCGCTGAGCGTGCCGCTGGATTCGGTGCAGCACTACGAGGACTACATCGCGCGCCTCCACCAGATCCCGCGGGTGCTTGAAGCAGACCACCGAGGTGCTGCGCGCCGGCGATGAAGGACGGCCTGATGCCGCCGAAGCTCGTCGTCGACCAGTTGCCGGGGCAGTGCGAGGGGATCGTCGCGGCGAATCCGTTCCTGCTGCCGCTGAAGAAGTTTCCGGCGAGCTTCTCCGAGGCGGAGAAGCAGCGGCTGACGGCCGCGATGACCCAGGCGGCCAACGAGGAGGTCCTCCCGGCCTACAAGGAATTCGCGGCGTTTCTGCGCGACGAGTACGCGCCGAAGGGGCGGACCGCGATCTCGGTCGAGAGCCTGCCGGACGGCAAGCGGCGCTACGCCGAGGCGGTGAAGGCGATGACCACCGTCGACATCACGCCGGAGGCCGTCCATGCAGCTGGGCCTCAACGAGGTGGCGCGGATCACGGCGGAGATGACCGAGCTGGCGCAGGCGCAGGGCTACAAGGACCTCGCCGCCTTCCGCGCCGCGATCAACAGCGATCCGAAGTGGAAGCCGAAGAGCGAGGACCAGATCGTCGCCGACTTCAAGAAATACATCGACCAGATGCAACCGCGG
Source organism: uncultured Acidobacteriota bacterium (assembly GCA_963792575.1). Taxonomy (GTDB): domain Bacteria; phylum Acidobacteriota; class Thermoanaerobaculia; order Multivoradales; family UBA5704; genus DATARR01. The sequence continues at coordinate 145,905 of CAWBWZ010000026.1, read as the reverse complement.
CTGCCGGAGCTCTTCGGGCTGCTGCCGAAGGCGCCGGTGACCGTCGAGGCCATTCCCGACTTCGACAAGGCCGCGGCGACGCACTACGTCCGCGGCACTCCGGACGGCAACCGGGCCGGGCGCGTGGTGGTCGCCGTCGCCGACCCGACCCACCGCACGCTGGTGACTCGACGAGGCCGTCGCCTATCACGAGGGCGTGCCCGGGCACCACCTGCAGATCAGCGTGTCGCAGCAGCTCCAGGGCCTGCCGAAATTCCGGCTGTTCAGCGGCGGCCTGTCCGCCTATACCGAGGGCTGGGCGCTGTACGCGGAAGAGCTGGGCAAGGAGATCGGCTTCTACAAGGACCCGGTGTCCGACTACGGCCGGCTGAGCTCGGAGCTGTTCCGCGCGGTGCGGCTGGTGGTCGATACCGGCATCCACGACAAGGGGTGGACGCGCGACCAGGTGATCGCCTACATGCGCGAGAACGACGTCAACGACGTCCTCGCGCAGACGGAGACCGACCGCTACATCGCGTGGCCGGGGCAGGCGCTGGCCTACAAGATGGGGCAGCTGAAGATCCGTGAGCTGCGCGAGCGCGCCAGGACGCAGCTCGGACCGCGCTTCGACATCAAGGCGTTCCACGACGAAATCCTGGACGGCGGAGCGCTGCCGCTCGACCTGCTGGAGGCGCGCGTGGACGGCTGGATCAAGACCCAGGTGCCACCGAAAGCGGCCGCCGGGTGATAGAGGCCTCAAGAGCTTTCGCTGTCAGGCCGCCGCGCGCTCGGCCGCGGGCCGGCGGCGCAACGAGGCCTGCGTGATCCAGGGTGGCGAATAGGCCGCTCCCTCCAACGGCGCCACATCGACTCCCGGCGGCACGATCTCGTCGATCCGATCGAGAAGCTCGTCGTCCAGCACGACCTCGGCACCGGCGAGCAGGCCATCGAGCTGTTCCATGGTGCGAGGGCCGATGATGGCGGAGGTGAGCGCGGGGTGCGCCACCACGAAGGCGAGCGCCATGTGCATCAGCGACAGGCCCGCGCTCTGCGCGAGCGGGATGAGCTGCTCGACCTTGTCGAGGCTCCCCTGGTCAGACATCGCCTTCGGGAAATGCTTCGCGCGAAGCGTGTCGGGCTGCTGCCCGCCCTTGCGGTACTTGCCGGTGAGCATGCCTTTCGCCAGCGGGCTCCACGCCATCACGCCCATTCCATAGCGCTGGCAGGCGGGCAGCACCTCCCGCTCGATCGATCGGTTCAGGATGGAATAGGGCGGCTGTTCGGTGCGGAACCGGGCCAGCCCGCGGCGCTCGGCGACCCACTGCGCCTCCACGATGTCGGACGCGGGAAACGTCGACGCGCCGATCGCGCGCACCTTGCCTTCCCGCATGAGATCGGTGAGCGCCGACAAGGTCTCTTCGATGTCGGTGTCCGGCGCCGGCCGGTGGACCTGGTAAAGGTCGATATAGTCGGTCTGGAGACGGTGCAGCGAGTCCTCGATGGCGCGAGTGAGCCAGCGCCGCGAGCTGCCGCGCTGGTTCGGATCGTCGCCCATCGGCTGAAAGGCCTTGGTGGCGAGCACGACTTCGTCGCGCCGGCCTTTCAGCGCCTTGCCGACGATCTCCTCGGACTCGCCGCGGCTGTACGCATCGGCGGTGTCGATGAAGTTGATGCCGAAATCGAGGGCCTTGTGGATCATGCGGGCGCACTCGTCGTGATCGGGATTGGCCAACTTTCCGAACATCATCGCGCCCAGGCAGTAGGGGCTGACCTTGATGCCGGTCCGGCCGAGCGGGCGGTATTGCATGTTTGTCTCCTCCAGGAAGCTCTGGTAGATTCCAGAAACGGAACCTGCTTCCAGATAATACGGAACAGTGTTCCGCTTGGCAAGTGGGGGAATCGGCGATGAAGAAGAACGCAGGCGACGAGCGGGAGATGCAGGGTGAGCCGGGCCGGCCCGTGCGGGCCGATGCGCGCCGCAATGTCGATGCTCTTCTTCGCGCGGCCATGGCCACATTCAACGAATCGGGAGTGGACGCGCCGGTGCGGGAGATCGCGGCAAAGGCCGGCGTCGGGGTCGGGACCGTGTACCGTCACTTCCCGCAGCGGTCGGACCTCATCAAGGCCGTCATCCAGCGTGAGGTCGATGCCTGTGTCGAGGCCGCTTCGAGATTGGCGGCGGCCCATGAGCCGGGCGAAGCGCTCGCGTCATGGATGCAGCGCCTCGTCGACCTCGTCGCCACAAAGCGTGGCCTGGGGGCCGCGCTGCATTCGGGGGATCCGGCGTACCAGTCGCTTCCGGACTATGTCCTCGGCCAGCTCACGCCGGCGCTGCGCGGCCTGCTCGACGCCGCGGCGGCAGCCGGCGCGGTACGTGCCGAGGTGGACGCCAGTGAGCTCTTGCTGGGGGGCCTGCGGCTCGCGACGCCGGCGAGCGATGGCGACACCGCGCAGGCGCGGAGGATGGTGGCCCTGCTTGTCGACGGGTTGCGCTACCGAGCGAGCGCACCCGCGCACTTCTTGAACTGGTAGACCTCTGAAGGAGAACATGCTTGAAAATTCTGCGCTTGGTTGTCCGCTGCTTCATCGGGCTTATCGTGAGCTTGCCAATGGGCGGGCATGCTCAAGGAACTGCGAGGCCGGATCTCGTGTTGAGTCAGGCGGTCTCCGGAATGCCGCGGGGAGAAAGCCAGGAGGTGCGCGTCCTCACGGCCAGCTTCAAGCCGGGTGACAAGACCGTTGCTCATACGCACCGATCGCCTGTGACCGTTTATATCCTGGAAGGCGCGTTCACCTTGGAGCTCGAAGGTCGGGAGCCGGTTGTCGTCAAGGCGGGGCAGGCCTTTGTAGAGCCGCCGAACGTAAAGATGACGGGTTATAACCGGAGCACTACCGAGCCGCTACGCTTGGTGATCTTCTATGTCAGTGAGCCCGGCACGCCGTTTCTGGACCCGCTGCCTGTGGAGGGCGGAAAGGCCCCGGCGAAGTGAATCGGTGAACCGAGCGAAGTGCTCCCCAAGCGAGGTGCCGAGAGCGAGGTGCCAGGCGATTTGCGGGAGGCGGTCGATGGGCTCACCCGCGTTCTTGGGGTCTCCTTAAATTCTCGGCGTGGACCTCAACCATCCATGTCCGCAGGGTAACAAGTGACCTGCAAACCGAGCGAGCGCCTGTCTGTACTTCGTTCATCGACCATCAGGAGCGAGACAATCCTGCGCAGGATCGCCCCGCTTCCGGGACGCTTCGGAGAAGCTTCGAGCGGGAGACCGCCACGCGGCGTTTCCGCTCGGGAGTTTTCCTCCAGCCCTGCCCTTCGTGGGAGGGTAGCTTCTCTCCGGGCCTCACGGATCACAGACTTTGGAGTCAGAGTCTCGAAGAGGCCGGGGTAAGGTGTGTTCCGAGGATGGTATCTGCTGAGGGAAATCGTCTAAAAATCGCCGATTCGGCGTGTTCCTGGTCTCTGCGGAGAGGCGGATTGCCTCTTCGAGAGCCTCCGGCGGGCCTTGTAGCGCCGAGGCGAGGATGTAGAGGGGAGCGGTTCGGTGACTCCTTGTCCACTCTTCGTCGGGTCGGCTGGCACCTATTTGGTAGGGGTAGCTCGGCTGGCACCTATTTAGTCCCTTACCAGAGGGATCTTTGCCAAAATGGTAACGACTTCACGTCATTTTTTACGTCATGGCCTCTTTAGCGAGAGCGGGTACCAGAAAAAGACGCCTGAGCTTCAGCGCTGCACAGATGACCCGCTGACCGAGTTGCGTGACGTAGTACTTATAGGTGCGCCCGATCTTCTTGACCAGACCATGGGTACGCAGTCGTTTGAGGACACGGGAGATCTGTCCTGCGTTTTTACCCGGCAAGAGCCCTTGCAGATGACGATTTTGGAAGCCACTGATGTCGAATTCACCGCGAATGATGGCCTCAAAGACCGCGCGGTCGTCGCCGTCGAAGAGGTTAAAGCCACGGTGAGTGCGCTGTCCGTCGTGAGCCCTCCGGGAGATCTTCTCCAGATTCTTGATCCCGGCGCTCGGGTCGTCCAAGGCGGAGAGAAACTCCAGGTAACGACGGTTCGCCGCCCCCATCAGGTCCTGCAGATCGGGCAGGCTGTAGATCGTCTTCTTGACTTGAGCGTTCTTCATCTCCCAACTGCCGTCTCGGTGTTCCACCCGGCGGTGGTGCTTAAAAGAGGTCACGTCGTTGCTGGTGGTTTCGATGCGCAGCACATGACCCAGTTTGTCGTACATCTTGATCGAGTTGCGACCTAGATGATGCTTGATCCGAGTCCCTTCGATCCGAGTATGAAAGTCGCTGCCAACCTCAGCGCAAGAGCGCTCATCAAGCTTGCGCCCAAGAAATGTCGCTACATGCTCCGGCTTGACGGTATGGATCGCGGTACGGACCAAGACCTCATAGAGCGGCTTGAGGTCCGCCGGACTGCGGAAGACGATGTCGGTAGCATACTCCAATTGCATCAAGCTCCAGTGATAGCCCGCCTTGAAGTGAGCGACGACCGGACACAGCCAGCGCACCACCTGATCCAAGGTGTGATGGAGCACGTCGACGCGCAGGCCGTCGGACAACCGCTGCGCCTGTTCAAAGTCGTCGATGTCAACGAAAGCGTTGTCGCTCAGATGGAAACCGATACCGGCTTGCCTCAATCGGCTGGCCAACTGGTTATGCCCGTTGTAATAGAACTGCAGACGGAAGGGGGCCCAGGTCGGTACGCGCAAATAGCACAGCCCCAAATCCTCATTGACGAAATAGAAGTAGTAGTGCAGGCATCTCCCATCGCTCGGCCGCAGGTAAGTCTGGCCCGTCCGTTTGTCGTGCCAGGGCTTGAAGGAGGAACAAGTCTCCATCGCCGAGAAGATGTGGATCAGGCCAGGGTGGGCACCTCGCGTCCGCAGGATCTCTTGGACCCGATCCTCCTTGCGAAAGTTCTTGCGCTGGACGAACTCGATCGTCAGGCCCGCCTCGGCGGCCAGGCGCTCAGCGTGCCCGCGGATCTCCTCCCGGAAAGGTTCGGCGAACTGGGTGTAATCGAAGATCCGGATGCCTTGGCCGCACAGGTAAGAGGTCATCGCTTTGGCATGGCAGATCTCGGGCAAAGTCCCGGTAATCACCACACGGTCAAAGCAGGAAAGAACTCCCCGGATCTGCTCCCCATAGCGCTCGACCAAAGGAACCACCATGACCTTACCTCCCAAGGACCAAGCCGCCAGCCCAAGGCTCCCCCGGGGCCCCAACAAGCTTACCCCACCCTGTTTGGTTCCGGCGCCGCCGGGTTAGGGTGGCCCGCCTCCGCCAGTGGCCCGGTCTCCAATCCGTCCGGCAGCTCGCAGACGGCGAGCCCCTCGCCGGCACTTGGTTCAACCGCACCCAGGCGTACCTCGCCCGGCGCAAGGGAGAAGAGATTGACCACTCCGCTATGCCACACCCGAGACCATCCTGACGCCCGATTTGCGGCATTTTGAGAGTGATCTCTCACCCGCCGGCCTAATTTCGGTCCTTACCGACTCCGGCATGCCGCAAAAAATGCAAATTCACCCGCGAAACGGCGCCGGCAAGCGGCATGCCGGCCTCGATTTGCGGCAAGATACAGGAATTTCTCCGCATGCCGGCGCCATCATGCGGTAGATAAAGTAAAAAATACCGCTAAAAACCTCCGGCATGCCGTCTGCCGGCCCCGGTATGCGGCAGAAAACAGGCTCGATGGCATCCGCCGGCTCCGGTATGCCGCGAACCGGGCTCAAGACACGGCAGCCAGCTTGTGCAGATAGTCCACGAACGAGCGCACCGCCCCATTCCAGCCCATCACCTTCGGATTGGAGGACTCGATCACGAGGTACTCGTCCGGGGCGTGGGCGTCGCTGCCGTGGCCGGCCGATTTATCCACCCGCCTTTCGAGGTGCCACCTGATCCGCAAGGGATCCGCAGGGGTTTCGCTCGGCTTCCGGCTTCAAAAAGGGACCCGGCGGAGCGGCTCCGTCTGCGGACGGAGGGACGCCGGACCGGGATGGAGCGCCGCTGCTCTCAAGGTGGTACCTGATTCCCAACGCGGCAAAAATGCCTCTGTAACCCTATGGCAGCAAAGGGTTTGTCAGAAGGGGTGAGATTTTACGTCTTATTAGAGGTATGGGACGAAAACTTCGCTACCTTCCTGAGGAGGGCGCCCGCGCGAACGGGGCTATCTAGCCAATAATGTCCTACGTATATTTACAATTATATGTTGAAAACTAATGCGCAAGACTTTAGTATTAAGGTAGGCAAGTCCAGGGAAGAAGAAGCACATAGCAAATTTTCGAAGAATCCGCCTTAAGACCGAATCCGTCAAGCGAAAAGAGCTTTGTGATCATTCGATGCCAAGCCTGACTTTGACGATTCATTAGGGATGAGGGACATTCAATTGAGCACTAGAGTTCGACGCACAGTCCTGAAGTTATTGGTCGAATATGCGCTGATTACGTTACCAATCTTGCTTTATGTCGCCTTGGAATCAATTCATCAAGAGTGTCCGCAAAGATTGATCACATCTCCCGAATGGTCAATCGCGACAATCTTCCTGACGATCCAAGCCATTAGGCTTTATCTGGAGGAAATGCGTGATCCTGCAAGGCAGCTCTTTTCCGGCGTTCTCATCCTTTTTCTCGCGGCGGTCACAATAGCCGCAGGTGTAAACACTTACATAGGCCTCGATGAGGATCATTCACAATCGACAATGACTATAGTCATTAAGTGGGGAGTCTTCCTGCTGGCGTCAGTGTTGTTTGTATACATCGCTGGTGCAGCCATATATTCAACAGAGGAGTAGATGTTTAGAGGGTATATTATGAATAATTCGCAGGCCAGCCGACGCAATCTTGGTAGCATTTCGGCAGAATTCGATGAGCGGTTCCACCGTCATTTTGTGGCCACACCTGAATTCGCAGATCTCCTGAGTGATCAATACATGGTCGTTGCAGGCGCTAAGGGAAGCGGCAAGACAGCGATCATGCGCGCGCTCTCAGACATCGATTTATATCGCGATAGTTACGCTGCTGTGTACGGGGTCAAGTTTGACGGCCTGAAGTTTGGTCCATTACTTAAATCTATAGAAATGCTCAACGACGCTAGTAAGCAGGGCGAGGTCGCCATCGCGCGCACGACTTGGCAAAATGTCATCGCCATTTTTGTACTAGAATCCGTACTGCAACAAAAGCTGGTTCCAAAACGCGAAAGAGGAGAGATCACTAATTATTTGATGACCAATGGTTACCTTAACGCTCCTGCAAGCGATAAGCTGATCGGACATTTGGAGCGTGTTTGGCAGTTGATAGTAAAGCTATCGAGCGATGAGGGTGCTAATGTCGAGCCTCTTCTGGGCCTTCATGCACGGCAACAGAAGGTTGTCTCGGCATTTCCGAGTGATCCCAAGCTAGATAGGCTGTTGTCGTCAGCTCTAGAAGGTATACGTTTATCGGGTAAGCGCGTTTTGATCTGCCTCGATGGGCTGGATACCGTTGTCGAATACACTCTTAAGTCACGTGACCTAATTTTTTCTGGCATGATCGACGCGATATACAAGTATGCGACTGATCCCCGACTTAAAGATGCCATTGTGGTCAAAGCTTTAATCCCTAAAGAAATAACTCACGGTGCTCGCAAGCTTTTGCGTGATCTGGACAAGATCGACCAGTTCATGTCATCTGTTCATTGGGATGCCGATAACCTAGGAGTGTTCATTCGGCGTCGGCTCGAAGAATACATTAAGACGAAAAACAGATCGTTCGAAGAGGTGTGGAGGGAGTTCTTTCCAGAGAAGGTCAGGAACGACACGCATGGCCAGGACGAAGATAGCTATCAGTATATTTTGCGACACACCCTTTTTCGCCCACGGCAATTGCTGCTGCATGTGCAGAACATCCTTAATGAATGGGATGCACGCTCAACTCATGCGCCGTTTAAGGTTGATCCAACGTTCATTCCCAAAACTGTCGCCAAGACCAACAACAAGTTGGCAGAATACGTGGTGAACGAACTTTCTTTGGATTTCCCGAGGTTGGACATTTTTTTGAAGTCTCTCAGGGGATTGCCGGCGGTCATGCCATGGGCCGAGTTAAAAAATCGACTAGAACGCTATTTCGAAGTTACTGCCGATGGGATCAATGAGGTTTTCTCTGGCTTATATAACTATGGCTTTTTTGGTGTCCCGCTTTCGCAATCGAAGTCCGACGGCAAGCAAGTTACAGGCCAGTTTACTTTTGGATTCATGACCAGAACAGCAGAACAAGATGTCGCGGGCTATATGGAAGATAGCTCTTTGATTGCGCTTGCTCCTGTATTCGTGGAATATTGCGGCTGCAAACCTTCGCCAGTTGGAATCATTTCTCCGTGCTGCTGAAGGGCCTCTTTTCTTGGAGGTTGTACAGTAAAATCTAGCATCATCGTTTGCATTTTCTTACTGCTTACTGACACTGCTCCGCGTTGGAATATTCTGCAGTCTTTAACTGGCACCTGGTTCGACCGGACTCAGGAGTACGCCGCGCGGCGGCGGGGAGAGGACTTTGACCGTCTCAAGTATGCGACGACCGAGACTCTGTACCTGTCGCCGCTTCCTTGTTGGAAGCACCTACCGGCGGAAGCTTGGAAAGCGCGCACCCTCCATCTGATCCAGGAGATCGAAGAAGAGGCCGCCGCCCGGAGGTCCAGAACGGGAAGCCAGCCCTTGGGGGCCGCGGCCATCCGGCGTCAACATCCTCACGATCGTCCGAAGGTAACACCTCGCCCTTCCCCGTCTGGTCCCGGTCGCCTGTTTCGTGCAGTCTGATTCCCCAGGAGGGATCAGGATGCCTACACAAGTGGAGCAGTTTCGCAGTGCTGTAGCGAGGTCCTTGGGTGGCCCGCCGAGTCGTGGCGTGCGCTATCGGGAGGATCTGCGTCAGGAGGCGGTGGCCTTGGCGCGAAGGGGAATGCGAGAAGGCCGGAGCCTCGGGAGGGTGGCCGAGGATTTGGGGATTGGGCCAGCGACACTGGCGCGCTGGCTTGGGAGGATAGGCGCTGACGAGCCGCTGCGGCCCGTAGAGGTGCAGAGAGACCAGGAAGCGCTCGGCTCGACATCCTTCCTCGTTGTGGTGACGCCGTCGGGTTGGCGGATTGAAGGTCTGCGGCTGGCGCAGATCGCCGAGTTGCTGCGAGTCCTGGGATGATCGGAGCCACGCGCCAGGTGCGGGTTTGGGCTTACGGCCGTGCGGTCGACCTGAGAAAGGGTTTCGATGGGCTGGCGGCGCTGGTGGGCGGAGACCTCGGCCAGGATCCACTGTCGGGGGATCTATTTCTCTTCGTCAACCGGAGCCGGCACTTGGCGAAGGTGCTGCTGTGGGACGGTACTGGTCTGTGCATCTACAGCAAGCGTCTGGAGCAAGGGTGTTTCGCCAGCCTTTGGCGGGAGCCGGGGAACGCTCGGCTGCGCCTGACGATGAGCGAGTTGGAGTTGTTCTTGGAAGGCAGTACGCTGGTGGGCAAGATCGCGCTTTCGCCACCCGTCTTTCCGCGAAAAAACCTTGCTTTCTAGGTGCAGCTGTGCTGCAATCTGGGTCGTGGTCAAGATCGAGACCGAGCAGAATATCGAGATCCTCCGGCAGGTGGCTCGTCTGCTCTGGCGTGAGAACGAAACCCTCCACGAACGCCTTCGAAAGCTCACCGCGGAAAAGCTGAAGTTGCAGGGCGCCGACGCCCAGGCCCTGCAACTGGAGATCGATCAGTTACAGGAGCTCTTGGCCCGCCGGGAGCGAGAGATCTTTGGCGTCTCCTCGGAAAAGCGGCCGCGGTCGACCTCCGAGACGGCCTCGGAACCGGCGGTGCCCAGTGGCCACGGCCCGCGGGAGCAGAAACAATTGCCGATCGTCGAGGCCATCCATGAGTTGCCCGAGGCCGAGCGGTCCTGTCCGCAGTGTGGCCATCAGATGGCCGAGATGGGCGAACAGTCGGAAGACTACGAAGAGGTCACTCTCGTCCAGCGCAGTTTCCAAGTGGTGCGGCACCGGCGACGCAAGTATCGCTGCCAGTGCAACGCCAGCGTCGTGACCGCGCCAGGGCCGGCTCGCCTCATTCCGGGCGGTCGCTATTCCGCGGAGTTGGCCGTCGAGGTGGCGATCAGCAAATACCTGGACCATGCTCCTTTGGAGCGGCAGGTGCGGATCATGGCGAGGGAGGGCCTGACGGTGACCTCTCAGACGCTATGGGATCAGATCGAGGCCTTGGCCTGCCATCTCGAACCCTCCTATGAGGCTCTGCGCCCGCGGGTGCTCACCTCCCCGGTGGTGTACGCCGACGAGACTCACTGGCGGTTGATGGGACAAGAGACGGAGACCTCGCGCTGGTGGGTTTGGTGCGTGGCCAGCGAGGAGGCGGTCTTCTATCGCCTGTTGGGCAGCCGCTCCACGAAAGCCGCTCGGTCGGTGCTCTCCGGCTACCGCGGGATTGTGCTTTGCGATGGCTACGGAGCCTATGAGTCTTTGGCTCGGGCCGGGCCGGAGATCACCTTGGCGCACTGCTGGGCCCATGCGCGGCGAAAATTCATCGAAATCGAGCCTGAGTACCCGCAGGCTTGCGGAGATATTTTGCAGCTTTTTGGCAAGCTCTATGCGGTAGAGCGCGAGGCGCCCCGGCTGGGCTTTCCTGAGGCGCAGGAGCATCTCGCCTTGCGGGCAAAATTACGGGAAGAGCGCTCTCGTCCGCTGATTGCGCAGATTTACGCGTGCGCCGAAGATCTGCGACGAAAGACCCTGCCCCGCAGCGCTTTGGGGCGGGCTACGGAGTACCTGCTTGGAATGTGGAAGGGTCTGACCCGCTTCCTCGAGAACCCCCGGATCCCGCTTGACAACAATGCCGCCGAACGGGCGCTGCGAGGTGTCGTCGTCGGCCGGAAGAATCACTATGGCTCGCGATCGAAGCGGGGCACAGAGGTAGCGGCGCTCTTCTACAGCCTCTGCGAGACCGCCAAACTCGCGGGCGTCGAACCGCGCTCCTACCTGCTGGAGGCCACCCGCGCCGCCCTCCACATATCAGGTACCGTTACCCTGCCGCACGACCTGAAACCTGACCCCGAAGACGTCTCACAGTAACACCTGACGCCGGCCTGCCCTGAGTTTGGCAGGCGGCAGAGAGGCGCTATCACCAAACGGGCGGCCGGGGCCAGACGTGGCAGGGCGAGGTGTTACGTCCGAAGCGCCCGAAGAAGTCGCCCGCTCCGCTGTTCCACGTCTGGAGCTCCAAGGTACGCCACGAGCTTTGGGAAGCGTATGCCTGGTTCGTCGCGGCCTTCCGGGACGCTTCGGAGAAGCTGCGAGCGGGAGACCGCCACGCGGCGTTTCCGCTCGGGAGCTTCCCGCGGGGTCGGGTCGGCTGGCACCTATTCTCCCGGGAGAGGCAGATTGCCTCTTCAAGAGTCTCCAAAGTGACTTTCAACGCCGAGGCGACGGTGCAGAGAGGGTCAGTTCGGCGATACCTTGTTCACTCTTTGTCGAATCGGCAGGCACCTATCCAGCGGGTTTCGTCGTCGATCCGCGCGCTATGATCTGCCCTTTATGCCAGCCAGTTATCGCCTGGCTTTGTCGCCAGCGAATATCGACGGCACTCTGAGGCCTGCGCTATCGGCAGTGCCAGGTACCCTCGCAGACGCACTGGAGGCTCGGACCGCTCGGAGTTGCACACGGGAGCACGGTGCCCGGCGGACCACAGGATAGTCCCTGCAGCCGTCCGCACGATAGGTCGGGAGGAGGCGGCACGGTCTGCCGCGGCCGCGGAATGCGGTCGGCGTCCTTCGGAGCGCCCTCCAGTCGGATCAGGCATTTTGCGATCCTCCGTTCGCGGATTCCTCCTGGGCTCACGTAGGCGAATGGGATCAAGAAGAACCCGACAGCCCGGTCGAGATAGTCCACAAAAATGCGGGTCCGTTGAGCATCGACTCTCTGCAGATCGATGGTCAGCTCGTTGTGTCCGATACCACCGATGTTGTAGGTCTCGTACCTTCTCAATTGGAGATGCTGGCCGGCCGTATAATCGCTGATCCCGACAAACCCGTTCTCGCGCAAGCACCCGGCCAGATCCCGGCTGGCGATCCAGGCTTGCGCGCCTGCTCCCACCTCCTTTCCGCCAGTATCCAACCGCTGCAAGAGAGCGGATTCCACCAAGGGGTAGGGCCGCTTGAACGTGGCATTGTAGGTACAACCGCAAAGGCAGAGCAGGAGGAGAAGGGGAAAGAGAAAGGCCCGCGGCGTGTGCATGGCGTCGATGCCCTCTGTGTACCGGCGAGGAAATTTTACAGGAGAGGGGCTCGCAGCTTCAACCGGAGATAGTGGTGACTGTATCCCATATCGTAACAAATCCAAGGTTGACCCTTTGTTTTGGCCGTCTCGCTAATGGACAGATTTAATTCGGAAAGCCTTGTCTTGAGTCCTTCCACATCTTGAAGGGCCTGCGCGAGCGACGCCGATTTTTCCTCGATCAACGCCGAAATACCCTCGGCCTTCGACGATGCGATCTTAAGTAAGCTCTCCTTACTATGCAGTGTCGACGCTTCAAGGTGCGCCTCGGCAGAGATCTGTGAAACGATAGATTCCATGCGTCGTTTCTGTTTGTAAGTCATGGGCATTCTCGCACTAGCTACAAAAGCGACCAGAGTCGATACATTCTGCCCGACGTTGCTCTGGGCCGCCCGAGGAGGGAGCGCCTTTTAAGCGCTCCGGTTCTCGCTCTCTATCACAACACGTCAAGAGCTTAAGGACGTTATGGCGCACGGTGGCGTCCTTTCTTATCTGACTCTCAGAATTCAATTTAGAGGTAGCTTACCGCTGAACTGTAATAACGTCAATGCAATGCGAGCTGTCGCATAAGCAACTGAGCGGATATGGACTTTAAGGCCAGTGCTTGCGCCAAACCCATTGGGGAAGAGACGGACGGACGGCCAGAATGTTATGCGGACAGATTTGTCACGAGCTTGGATAGTCTTCACAGGCGATCTCCTTTGCCGCGCAGGTTATGGAGCCGTTCCACCGGGCTGTGAACGTCTCTCGAACGGCTTGCCACTCCATCTGCACTTTCCGCGAGGAGGCCACCAACGGTGGATTGGGAAAATGGGGTTCTCTTCAGGAAGGGATAGCCTCGACCTGCCCAGGTAAGGCATTGCCATCGGCAACGGCACGCCCGAGCGGAGACCGTAGGGTTTCCTAGGATTGGGTATTCTTTGCTCGCCCACTCACCAGCCACAGCCCGGCCGCGATCAGGGCGAAGCCGATGCCTTCTTCCCAGCCGAAGTGCTCGCCCAGGAAGGCGGCGGCGAGGGCGGAGGCTACCAGGGGCTGGAGGGTGCTGTAGGCGGCTACCAGGGCGGGGGAGGAGCGGCGGACCGCCCAGGTGCTGGCGGCGTAGGCGAAGACGGTGGGGAAGAGGATGATGTAGGCCACGCCGAGCCAGGCGCCGGTTCCGACCTTGGAGGGATCGAGGGCAGCCAGCGCCGGGATCGCCACGGGGAGGATGCCGACGGCGCCGAAGAAGAAGGAGGCCGCGATCACCGTCCGCCAGGGGATGCGGGTCAGGATCGGCCTTTGCAGCACCAGGAACAGGGCGTAGCAGAGGCCGTTGGCGAGGATCAGGGAGTTGCCGAGCGCGGCGGCGTGGCCGGTGGAGAAGCGGAAGGGGTTCACCAGCACCAGGGCGCCCACGACCGAGAGGAGGATCCCCGCCAGCCGGTTCAGGGTGATCCTCTCGACCCCCATCGCCGCGGCCGCCGCGATCGCGAACACCGGGATCGAGGTCATCAGGATCGAGGCGTTGGTCGCCGTCGTGAACTTCAGGCCAGTGATGAACAGCGCCTGGTTGGCGAAGACGCCGAGCCCGCCGAGGAGGGCCAGCATGGGGAGATCGCGCCGGGCGGGGAGGAAACGGTCCCGCCGCCAGGCGAGCGCCATCAGGATCGGCGTCGCCAGCCCCACCCGGATCGCCGCCAGCGCCAGCGGCGCGAGGTCGGCGAGCACGGCCTTGGCCACCACGTGGAAGCCGCCGAAGGCGGCCTGGACCAGGATCAGCGTCAGATGCACCCGCCAGACCGGGGCGGGCCCCGGCGCCGGCGGCGCGGCGGCCGAGGATTCAGGGCAGAGGCGGACGTCGGGTTCGGCGGGTTCGTTCATCGGGGTGGCTCGCAAACGCGGGGGAAGGATACCCCTTTGCGCCCGCCCCGCCGAACCATTAGAATGGCGCTTGTGACGGGCATCACAAGGTGCCCGCCGGCTCCTCTCGAAAGCGCCAGGCCCCTATGACCGAAACCACGACCGAGACCACGCCCGGGATCACCATCCGTCCGCTCGACGAGATGGACATCAGCGACATCGTCGCCATCGACGAGAAGATCAGCGGCAAGTACCGGCCGGAAGTTTGGGAGCGCCAGATCGGTTACTACCTGCGGCGGGACCCCGACTCCTCGGTCGTCGCCGAAATCGGCGGCAAGGTCGTGGGGTTCATGCTCGGCGAGGTCCGTTCCGGCGAGTTCGGTCTCGAAGAGCCGACCGGGTGGATCGAGGTTCTGGGCGTCGATCCGGCGACCATCAGCGGCAAGTCGGTCGGCCGCCGCCTGGCCGAGGCGATCCTGGAGCACTTCCGGCAGCGCGGGGCCCACAGCGTCCGCACCCTGGTCGACGAGGACAAGCAGGCGGACATCCGCCGCTTCTTCGGCTCCCTGGGCTTCGAGCCGTCGACCTTGCGACCGTTCGTCAAGAGCCTGTAGGGGACTAGCAGCGAGGAATGAGAGCGATGAGCATGAAGACCACCACTCTGCCGAAGCCATATCACGAGGCCGTCCTGCGCGTGGCGCGACGTCTTCCTGCCGGACTACGACTTCCTGATCGAGAACTGGGACAAGCACTTCCCCAACGACCAGCGTTTCGAGCTCTGCGCCTACCGCGAGATGGGGATGTGCACCGAGATCGAGTGCGGCGACATGAAGGGGAAGCCGAAGGCCATGCACGCCTCCGAGCTGCCAGCCCGAGCAGGCGCACCACCTCTTCGGCGCCATCCGCGCCCAGGCCTCCACCGAGTTCGGCTCGATCCAGCAGCACCGCCTCACGCTCGCCCGCGCCCAGGAGGAGGAGGAGCAGTTCTGGGTCCTCCGCATGATGGCGGAGGAGCTGCGCCACGGCTACCAGATGCTCCACCTGCTCGCCGAGGACGACTGGAGCTCGGTCTCCAAGGAGCTCCACCTCGGACGTGATCGACGGCATCCTGTCGATGAACACCGGCTCCCACCTCCTGGGCGCCTTCAACATCGACTTCGACTCCTTCGTCGACAACGTCGTCTTCTGCGCCCTGATCGACCGCGTCGGCAAGTACCAGCTCCAGATGCAGAAGATCTCGCGCCTACCAGCCGATGGCCGAGAGCATGCCGCAGATGCTGCGCGAGGAGGCCTTCCACCTCGCCGCCGGCGTGGTGCCGATGCGCCGCTGGGCGACCGCCGCGGCCAAGGGCGGCAGTCCTTCGTCACCATGGAGGTCCTGCAGAAGACGCTCAACAAGTGGATTCCGCGCGGCCTCGAGATGTTCGGCGACGAGCGCGGCGGCGGCTACCAACGTGCGCATGGGGCTGAAGCCGATGAAGAACGCCGAGGCGCAGGAGGCGTACTACAAGGAGGTCGAGAAGCTGGTGCGCGACCTCAACCTGCGCTATCTGCGCGCCCGCGTCGCGAAGCCTCAACACGGCGAGTCCGAGGCGCTCCTCGACCGCATCCTCGCCGAGCGAGACGGTCGAGGGGGTGCCGCCGGGAGGACCTCGTCGCACATGCCGCACGCCGACTTCTTCCGCCGCCGCGGCGTCCCCGCCTTCCGCATGGTGGGCTGCCGGCGGCGAGACCTTCACCGACGCTCCCGGAGTACCTCCGGCACCTGATCGCGCACGCTCCCCGAGTCCTACCTCGCGAGCCGCGACTACAAGGACTACGTCGAGGCGCTGACCCAGGTGGCCACGGCGGCGCCGTCACGATCGAGGCCGCCACCGGCCGCATGCCGGCCCTGCGCCGGGTCGGCGGCGCCTGCCCCTGCTCGAAGTCGGTGCGCTGGGTGGTCGACGAGCCCGCGACGTTGCGATCGGGGCGGCCGTCGCGACTTCCGAGCGCTGGGACAGCCTGTCTCCTGATGCCGGCGATCTGAGATCTCCAGCCGGCGATGCCATCCTGGAGGGAGGCGCTGAGATGAGTGTGTTCAATCGCCTGCTGGTCACAGCCTGCCCCGTGGTGCCGAAGCCGATCGTCGGCCGGGTGGCGTCCCGCTACGTCGCCGGCGAGACCCTCGACGACGCCTCCGCGTCGTCCGCACGCTCAACGCCGAGGGCGCGATGGCGACCCTCGACGTCCTCGGCGAGGAGGTGAGCGAGCGCGAGCAAGGCGACCGCCGCCGTCGAGGAGTACCTCCGGGTCTTCGCAGGCGATCGACCGCGAGAAGCTCGACTCCAACGTCTCGATCAAGCTCACCCTCCTGGGCCTCAAGATCGACGAGGGGTTCTGCCGCGACAACGTCGCGCCGCATCGTCGAGACCGCCAAGAGCTTCGGCAACTTCGTCCGCATCGACATGGAGGACAACACGACGACGGACGCGACGCTCCGCATCTACCGCGAGCTGCACGGACGCGCTACGGCAACCTCGGCGTCGTCCTCCAGGCCTACATGCGCCGCACCCTGCGCGACATCGAGGAGCTGCCGGACGCAGGGGCCGAGCGTCCGCCTCTGCAAGGGGATCTACGTCGAGCCGCGGAAGATCGCCTGGAAGGGCTACGAGACGGTGCGGGCACAACTACGTCCAGGCGCTCGACAAGCTGCTCTCGCGCGGCGTCTACGTCGGCATCGCCACCCACGACGAGTTCCTCGCCTGCGCCGGCCGTCCGCGCTGGTCGACAAGCACGGCCTGACGCCGCGACCAGTACGAGTTCCAGATGCTCCTGGGGGTGGACGAGGAGCTGCGCCGCATCCTCATCGCCGCGGGCCACCGGCTGCGGGTCTACGTCCCCTACGGCCGCGACTGGTACCCCTACTCGATCCGCCGCCTGCGCGAGAACCCCGAGGTCGCCCGCCACGTGCTGCGGGCGATGATGTCGGGGAAGTGAGTCCTGGTTTGACGCTTTTAGCCTCTGATGATACGCTTTTTGATCACCTGAACCAGTTTTCTGAACCTCTTGCCGCCGAACCTATGGACGAACGGCACCGCTCCGACTCTCGCGACATCCTCCAGTCCCGCGGAGGCGACTCCGATACGGACGACATCGATCTCTCGCCGATCCACGAGAGCGGGATGACGCAGACGTTCGAGAGCGCGACCCGCGAGCGGGGGGGGCACGCCCAGGCCCATCTCGAGACCGAGGCGGACATCATCCTCATCGCCCATCCCGAGAGCCAGCGCCTGGGCTCGCGCTTCCGCCTCTCCCCGGGCACCACCCTGGAGATCGGCCGCTCCGCCGCGGTGGGCATCAGCCTGCCCGAGGTGATGTCGATCTCCCGCAAGCACGCGCGCCTGCGCTACCTGGGGCCGGTGGTGACGATCGAGGACCTGGGGAGCACCAACGGCACCTACGTCAACGGCCAGCCGATCCATGGCCGCACCGTGCTGCGCAGCGGCGACCGCTTCCAGACCGCCGCCGGTCCACTTCAAGTTCCTCCACGAGCAGGACGTCGAGAGCGCCTACCACCTGGCGATCTACGAGCTGGTGGCCAAGGACGGCCTGACCGAGATCTTCAACAAGCGCAAGTTCGAGGAGGAGCTGCAGCGCGAGCTCGCCCGCGCCGCGCGCCACCAGCGGCCGCTGTCGCTGATCATCTTCGACCTCGACGAGTTCAAGACGATCAACGACACCTACGGCCACCTCTGCGGCGACTTCGTCCTCAAGCAGGTCGCCTCGCTCGCCCGCGAGCTCGTGCGCCCCGAGCAGGTGCTAGCCCGGGTGGGCGGGGACGAGTTCGTCATCCTCGCTCCCGAGACCGGCGCGAGGGAGCCGAGGCGCTGGCCTCCAAGCTGCGCGACCGCATCGCCGGCTCGAGCACCGCTATGGCGACATCCGCATCAACGTCGGCTGCTCCTTCGGTGTCGCCGAGCTGAGCCGTGAGATGACCACCCCGCAGGACCTCTACCAGGCCGCCGACGAGGCCCTGCTGCTCTCCAAGCGGAGCGGGCGGAACCGGGTGGCGGTCTACTCCGCGCCGCAGGGTTAGAAGGAACACCGACGCATCCGGGCTTCCCTGGCCTGCCGACCGCGAATCCGCAAAGCCGTTTTCCTTCCTGGAGACGATTCCCTTGAAGCGATTTCTCGTTGTTCTGGCGCTGCTCGCGCTCGCTCCCCCTCTGCGCGCCGAGGAGACCCTCGGCGATCAGCACCTCGGCTACTACCGTTACCCCGCGATCCACGGCGACACCCTTGTCTTCGCCGCCGAGGGGGACCTCTGGCGGGTGGACCGCCGGGGCGGGGTGGCGAGCCGGCTGACGACCCATCCGGCGGAGGAGTCCAATCCGGCGATCTCGCCGGACGGCCGGACGCTCGCCTTCTCGGCGGCCTACGAGGGGCCGACCGAGGTCTACACCATGCCGATCGACGGCGGGCTGCCGGTGCGCCGGACCTTTGAAGGGGCGGAGAAGGGGCGAGCCCTGGTAGCCGGCTGGACGCCGGGCGGCGAGATCCTCTACGCCACGTCGACCGCCTCGGCGCTGCCGAGCACCCAGCTGGCGCGGCTCGATCCGGCGACCGGCCGGCGCGCCCTGATCCCCCTGGCGCAGGCGAGCGAGGGGTGCTACGACGGCGAGACCCTCTTCTTCACCCGCTTCGCCTTCCAGGGGAGCCACACCAAGCGCTACCGCGGCGGCACGGCCCAGAGCCTCTGGCGGTTCGACGGCAGCGCCGAAGCCGCGCCGCTCACCGCCGACTTCCCCGGCACCAGCCGGTCGCCGATGGTCTGGCAGGGGCGCGTCTACTTCGTCTCGGACCGCGACGGCACGATGAATCTCTGGTCGATGGACGAGAACGGGGGCGACCTCCGCCAGCACACCTCCCACCGGGGCTGGGACGTGACCTCTCCCGACCTTTCCGGCGGCCGGATCGTCTATCAGCTCGGCGCCGACCTGCGGATCTTCGACATCGCGGCCGCACCAGGACGCGGCGCTCCCGATCCGCCTGGTCTCGGACTTCGATCAGATGCGGGAGACCTGGGTGAAGAAGCCGATGGATTTCCTGACCGCGAGCCAGCTCTCGCCCACCGGCGACCGCGTGGTGCTCACCGCCCGCGGGCAGGTGTTCGTGGCGCCGGTGAAGGAGGGGCGGATCGTCGAGGTGACCCGCAAGCCGGGGGTGCGCTATCGCGAGGCGCGGTTCCTGCCGGACGGCAAGAGCGTCTTCGCCCTGTCGGACGAGACCGGCGAGGTCGAGTTCTGGAAGTTCCCGGCCAACGGCGTCGGCAAGCCCGAGCAGCTCACCTCCGACGGCAAGGTGCTGCGCTGGGAGGGCGATGCCTCGCCCGACGGCAGGTGGATCGCCCATCACGACAAGAACCAGCAGCTCTGGCTGCTCGACCTCAAGACCCGCAAGCAGCAGCGCCTCGCCACCTCGACGTCCACCTACGGCGGCTTCCAGGACCTCGCCTGGTCGCCCGACAGCCGCTGGCTCGCCTAGTCGGTGGCCGGCGTCCAACTCGTTCAACCGGATCTACCTCTACGAGGTCGCGACCGGCAAGACCACGCCGCTGACCTCCGACCGCTACAACAGCACGAGCCCGGCCTGGAGCCGGGACGGCAAGTGGATCTACTTCCTCTCCGACCGCAACCTGCGCACTCTCGTCCGCTCCCCCTGGGGAGCGCGGCAGCCGGATCCCTATCTCGACGGCGACCACCGGAATCTTCGGCGTCGCTCTCAAGAAGGATACCCGCTCCCCCTTCCAGCCGCCCGACGAGCTGCATCCGGCGAAGGACAAGGACAAGGACGACGACGGCGCGGCGGACCCCGAGGCCGGCAAGAAGGCGGACAAGGATACGGACAAGGACAAAGACGACAAAGACAAGGGCCCGGGCGAAGAAGCCGGCCGGCCGATGGAGATCGACCTCGACGGCCTCGCGGCTCGTCTCTACGAGGTCCCGGTGCCGGCCGGCAACTACCAATCGCTGACGGCGGGCGAGGATCGTCTCTACTGGCTCTCCGTCCTGCCCGGGGTCGAGGAGGACATGGCGGCGCTCGAAGACGGTGCCCTTCGATCCCGAGAAGACGGACCCCAAGACGGTGCTCGCCGACGTCGACGAATACGACCTCTCGGCCGACGGCAAGAAGCTGATGATCCGCAAGGACGACGACTTCTACGTCCTCGACGCCGGGGACGCGACCGGGGACGACGAGCTGGCGGAGAAGGATCTCGCCAAGGCCAAGGTGGACCTCTCGGGCTGGACGTTCCCGTTCAACCCCCGCGAGCAGTGGCAGCAGATGTTCCGCGAGGCCTGGCGGCTGGAGCGCGACTACTTCTACGACACGAAGATGCACGGCGTCGACTGGCCGGCGATGCTCAAGAAGTACCGTCCGTTGAGCCTGCGGGTGACCAGCCGGAGCGAGCTCGACGACCTGCTCGGGCAGATGGTGAGCGAGCTGTCGGCTCTGCACACCTTCGTCCGCAGCGAGGGACGGCAAGGGGGACGAGGAGATCGAGGTGGCCTCGCTCGGCGCCGCGCTCGCCCGCGACGAGGCGGCGGGCGGGTGGCGGGTCGATCACCTCTACCGCTCGGACCCCGACCTGCCGTCCGCGGCCGGGCCGCTCCAGGCGCCGGGGGCGCAGGTCGGCGAGGGGGACGTGATCGAGTCGATCAACGGCACCTCCACTCTTTCCGTCACGGATCTGGGGGCCCTGCTGCGCAACCAGGCCGGCAAGCAGGTGCTGCTGCGGGTCAAGGACGGCAAGACCAAAAAGAGCCGCGACGTCGTGGCGGTGCCGGTCAGCCCGGAGGACGACGCTGACTTGCGCTATGGCGACTGGGAGACCTCGCGGCGGCTCGCCGTCGAGGAGAAGGGGAAGAGCGAGATCGGCTACGTCCACCTGCGGGCGATGGGCGGCGAGGACTATACGAGCTGGGCGCGCGATTTCTACCCGGTCTTCGACCGGCCGGGCTTGATCGTCGACGTGCGCAACAATCGCGGCGGTAACATCGAGAGCTGGATCCTCGCCAAGCTCCTGCGCAAGGCGTGGTTCTGGTGGCAGCCGCGGCAGGGTGAGCCCTACCCGAACATGCACTATGCCTTTCGCGGCCACCTGGTGGTGCTGGTCAACGAGTACACCGCCTCGGACGGCGAGGCTTTCGCGGAGGGGATCCGGCGCCTGGGGCTCGGCAGGGTGATCGGCACCCGCACCTGGGGGGGCGAGATCTGGCTCTCCTCCAGCAACATCCTGGTGGACAAGGGAGTTGCCACCGCGGCCGAGTTCGGCGTCTACGGTCCGGAAGGGAGCTGGCTGATCGAGGGGCACGGCGTCGATCCCGACGAGGTGGTGGACAACCTTCCGCGCGCCACCTTCGACGGCAGGGACGCCCAGCTCGAAGCCGCCATCCGCTATCTCCAGGAGAGGATCAAGGCCGAGCCCGTGCCCGTGCCCAAGGCGCCCGCCTATCCGGACAAGTCACTGGTCTACCCGAAAGAAGAGTAGCGAGGTCCCCGATGTCTTGCGAGATGTTCACCCACGACTGGGCGGCGGCCTGCGGCGAGCAGATCAACGCCAATGAGGATTACCGCAAGGCGGCCCGGAGCTGGCAATGGCCCCTGGTGCTCATCATGACGGCGGCGCCGGGTCTGGGCCTCTCGGAGCGGTCGGTCTATCTCGATCTGTTCGAGGGGGGCTGCCGCGAGGCGCGCGCCGCCACGCCGGCCGACGTCGAGAGCGTTCCCTACGTCATCAGCGCCGATCCGAAGACCTGGAAACGGATGCTGGAGCGCGAGCTGGAGCCGATCTTCGCGTTGATGCGCGGCAAGCTCAAGCTGGTCAAGGGGAGCCTGGTCGCGCTGCTCCCCTACGTCGCCGCCGCCAAGGAGATGGTCCTCTCGGCGGCCTGCGTCGAGACCCGCTATCCCGAAGGGGTGTAGAGGACAGTGTGAGCCCGGCCGTCAATTCTACTTTGTCAGATTAGCCCCGCAGGGGCGTCAGGACTTAGCCCCAATGCTGTTCATTTAAGGCGCTCTGAACGTAGGGGAGGGGCTTGTCCCCTCCCTCGCCCATAGGGCGAAATTTATCCAGCCTGGGGTGTCAACCCCAGGTGGGCTGGCGCAACCAGCCCAAACCCTGCAGGGGTGGCCGATTGGGTTGGAATCGGCCACCCTTACAGGGTTTGGATTTCGGGTGCCTCCCCACCTGGGGTTGACACCCCAGGCTGGATAAATTCGCCCTACGGGCGAGCCTCAAAGAGGTACCGCCTCGGACAGGATACGGTCGCGGATGTACCAGTGGAGAGCGTTCTCCGTGAGGACGTCCACCTTGCGCCCGAGCAGGGCTTCGAGATCGAGGACGAGCCCCGCCGGGAACCATGCCGAGGTTTTCGAGCCGGGTCGGACGAGGAAGTCGATGTCGCTGTCCAGCCGCGCTTCTCCCCGGGCGACGGAGCCGAACACGCGAACCTGGTCGGCGCCATGTCGCTTGGCGATCTCCAGGATCTCTTCCCGCTTGCCTTGGAGGATTTCCTCGATGCCCATTTCACCTCCGGCCTCTAGTTTACCTGGGATGGCAAGGAGCGGCGTGCCGCCTACTCGATCCCGAGCTGAGTCATCCGCTGCAGCAGCCCTTTTTTAGAGACTTCCAGGCGGTCGACCATGGCTTCCAGGCTCCCTCCGCAGAGCTCGCGCACCGCCAGGATCTCCTCCCGGTTGAGGTCCGACGCCTTGCGGATCGATGGGAACTTTTCGATCAGGAGATAGAGCGACGGCCGGGAGATGCCGAGGCGCTCGGCGGCCAGCTTGACCTCCCAGCGGGTCTCCCGCAGGGTCTCGGTCAGCTCGGCTTCGGTGACCTCGGCGGGGGAGCGGTATTCCGCTGCCTCGGCGCGCCGGCGCGGCGCCGCGGGCTCCGGAGGGAGCGCGGCTTCGGGAGCGGCCGCCGGCAGGGATAGGGGTGGCGCGGCCTCTCGCAGCAGGCGCTCGACCTGGGGGCCGATCTCGACGGTGTCGGAGGAGCGGCTGGCGATGACCATCTGCCGCACCGTGTTGTGGAGCTGCCGGATATTGCCGGGCCAGGCGTGGCGGGCGAGGCGGGCGACGACCGAGGCCGGCATCCAGAGCGGAGCACCATCCTCGGGCGGTGCCAGGCGGTGCTCCTCGCCGGTCCCCCGCAGCTCCTCGGCCAGGTAATAGCAGAAGAGCCGCCCGAAGTCGTCCCGGCGCTCCCGCAATGGCGGGATCACCAGCTCGTAGCCGGCGAGCCGGTGGAGCAGGGGAGCGCGGAAACGGCCGGCCTCGATCGCGCCTTCCAGGTCGGCGTCGGTCGCCGCGATCAGCCGCACGTCCACCTTCTGCGTTCCGGACCCGCCGACCCGCTGCAGCTCTCCGGTCTCGATCACCCGCAGCAGCATCACCTGCACCTCGGGCGGGGCCTCGCCGATCTCGTCGAGAAACAGCGTGCCGCCATTGGCGCGGTGGAAGTAGCCGGGCTGGTCGCGGACCGAGCCGGTGAAGGAGCCCTTGACCGCTCCGAACAGCTCCGAGCTGGCGAGCGACGCCGGGATCGCGCCCATGTTCACCGACAGGCAGGGGCCGTCGCGGCGCGGGCTGGCCTGGTGGATGGCGCGGGCGACCAGCTCCTTGCCGGTGCCGGTCTCGCCGCGGAGCAGCACGGGCACGTCGAGGTCGGCCACCCGGCGGATCTCGTGCCGCACGCGCAGCAGCCCCTCGCTCTCGCCGATCAGGCCGAAGCTGTCCGGAACGCGGGAGGGCTGGGCCGGGATCGTGTGCAGCAGCAGGACCACCCGGTCGGCCAGCTCGATGACGACCCCCCGCTCGACCTCGTTCGCCGGGAAGGCGCACCCCCCCTTACCGACCGGCACGCCGTCCGCCACCAGCCGGGTACGGTTCCCTTCGGTGGAGACGGCGATCGTCCCGTTCTCCTCCCGCGTGAGCCGGAAGGGCGAACGGCTGATGCCACGGTCCAGCAGCGGCCGGGCGTTGCTCTGATGGGGTGTCTCGAAGCTGGGCTCGAGACGGGAGAGGGGGACGTCCCGGCCCGCGAGCAGTCCGCTGAGGATCGCCCGCTCGCCGACTCGCCGGAGATCGGGGTGATAGAGGATCGTCAGCGCGGGATAGCGGGACCGCGCGCGTCTGCGGCGCTCGCTGGCGGAGAGCTCATCCCAAAGTGGCTGCTCGACAGTGAATCCGGACGTGGCATCGGACATTTGGATCAATGTAACCACGGGCCAGCGATTCGCGCAAGGAACAAAAAAAGGGCTCCCCGCGGTGGGACCCGCTGAGGAGCCTGCTTGGAGGGCACGTCAATACCATCCTCTATAGCAGGGTTCGTGCCACCGGCCGGATTCTTGCAAGTCGTTGATTTTAAGGAGTTTAATTCGCCAGCCAGGAGCGCCGGCGGAAGCCTGTCAGGGGCTGGCAGGAGTGTCAGCTCTGTCCACGCCGTGTCAGGGACGAACCGCCCCCTTCTTTTTGGGCGGCCGGAGGCGCTCGATCAGGGTGCGGGCGCGTTCGACCTGCGCGGGGTCCCGGGTGGTGGCGAGCAGGGGCTCCAGCATGGCGACCGCGTCTTTGACATTCCCATGATTGGCCAGGTCGAGGGCCTGGTTGTAGCGCTCGACGAAGGCGTTGAAGTTGAGAGTACGCTGGATCTCGTCGATCCGCTGCTCCAGCTGATCGCGCCGCGCGGGCCGGCTCGTCTTCGCCTTCACCTGCTGGAGGAGGTTGAGCGCCTCGGCGTACTTCTGATCGTCGATCAGCTCCTCGGCCCGCCGGTGCTCCTCGTCGAGCAGGGCCTCGCGCGCGCTCTCGATCAGCTCCGGCTGGGCCTGGGGGACGAGCACGCGCTCGATCAGCTCCTCGGCCTTTCCAGGTTGGCCCGTGCGCGCGTAGGCCGCCGCGAGATTGTGGGCGACGTCGGTCCGCGAAGGGAGCAGGCGATGGGCCGTCTCCAGGGCCTGGACCGCCTCGGCCGGCAGTGCCTCCTCGCCTTGATAGGTGTAGCCGAGCCGCGCCCAGGCCTCGCCGAAGTCGGGCCGCAGCGCGACGGCCCGGATCAGGGCGGCGCGGGCCTGCCGCAGCGAGCCGGGGCCGGGATCGTCGGTCAGGTTCACGGCGTAGAGGTACTGCACGAGGAAGTCGTCCGGCGCGAGCTTCGCGGCCTTCTCATAGTAGGGGCGGGCCTCGGCCGGACGCTCGGCCCGCTCCGCGAGGAAGCCGAGGCCGGCGAGAGCGGGGGCGTGGTCCGGCTGCAAGGCCAGCGCGGCGCGGAAGTGCTCCTCGGCCGCGGCGCGATGGTCGTCGGTCAGGTTGGCGAGCAGGTTCCCGAGACGGGAGAGCACGTCGGCCCGGGCCATCGGCTTCACCTCCACCGCGAGGTTCGCCTCCGGCCGGATGGGAGCGCGGCTGAAATTAAACAGGCGCTTCTGCACGTACGCGCGCAACTCGCGCTCGAGGAGGGCGGGATCGCTGCCGAAGATCCTGGCGAAGAGCTGGTCCGGCGGCGCGCCGCCCTGCGCGAGCCGGAGGTACTCCGAAGCCTGCCGGCGGCGCTCCGGGCTGCCGGAGATCAGGTAGTGGACCAGGGCCCAGGACTCTGCGTAGAACCCCCCGCGCCGCGACGACTCGTTGTACTCCGGCGAGCGCTCGTCCACCTTGAAAAGGGTAGCGAGCGGAATCAGGGAGTTCTGCCGCAGCCAGAGGAGATGCTCGGGGACCGGCAGCCCGATCCGGGCCTCGTCCTTGCCGACCTGGAACGTGCTGTAGTACTCGGCGAGCCCCTCGTGGAGCCAGAGCGGCAGGGTCGCGTAGTTGTTGTGCATCACATAGTGCAGGTACTCGTGATAGATGACCAGCCGCTCGTCGCCGTGCTGGTTGCCGTTGATCGCCACATAGTTGGCGAACTGCCGGGAGAGGAAGTAGCCGCCGGAGTCGAGAGGACGGCCGTTGTAGAGCCTCTCGTACGGCTGGAACGAAGCGGCGTCGCGGAAGACGAAGATGTAGGTGGGGACCGGCGAGTTGAGCGCCAGCCCGGGGGAGAGCTGGGAGAGGGCGTCGCGCAGCCGTTCAAGATCGGCGCCGATCTCGCGGGTCTTCCTCTCGCCGGCGTTGCTGAACAGCGTGAAGCTCGCCGTGCGGACCGCGATCCATTCCTCCTTCAGTCCAGGCAGCGCCAGGGCCGGCAGGCCGAGGGCCAGGAAAAGAATCGCGATTCCAGCGGCGTGAGAGATGAAGCGCTTCATCGCCGGAAAAATCTTAACATCCTTATCAATCGGCCTTGCGCGGATCGCCCCGCTCGCTCGCCGGCACGCACCAGGAGACGAGGTAGGTGCGCTCCCGCTTCTCGAACCGGAGGTCCCGCCATTCGAACAGGCGGGCGAGCTGGCGCAGGATGCTCTTCCCCCCGTAGGTCTCGCCGTCGCGGTCGCGCGGCTCGTCCCCGCAGCTCGTTCTCGACCTCGAAGCGGAGCTCCCGGCGCACGCGGTCGAGGGCGATCCGCAGCGCCGGAGTCGAGCCCGGCCGGCCGTGGCGGATGGCGTTGATCAGCACCTCGCCGAGGAAGAAGCCGAAGCCGCCGCGCACCGGGCAGGTGAACCAGTGCTCCTCGGGCCAGTCGATCTCGAGCGTGAAGACCGGCGCCCCGGAAGTCGGGGCGCTGCGAGAGCACGCCGTTGTCCCAGTGCAGGCGGGTGCGCAGGTCGGCGGCATCGGGGCATCCGCGGCGAGACCGAAGACCCCATGAAGCCGTTCGATCGTGACCCGCGCCTGCGCGGCCTCGATCGAGCTGTCGGGGGGCAGCGGCGGCTCGGCCTGCCAGTGATCGAGCAGCCAGGCGGTGGTGCGCAGCCGCCGGTCGACGTAATCGGCGAGCCAGGCGACGAACTCCGGGCGCGAGGCCGCACCGCCGGCCGCCCGCAGGCTGTAGGCGAGCACGCGGATCAGGGTATCGACGCCATGGGAGAGCAGGCCGGCGAGCTTGCGCCGCTCGTCCTGGCGGGTGCTGCCGATCAGATCCTCGGTGAGCAGCGCGAGGTCCGCCTCCGGCTCGACGAGGAAGAGGATGCCGAGGCGGTGGCGCTCGTCCGCGTGCAGAGCCTCGATCGGCGCGGTGACCGCCACCGAGCGGACGATCGCGTAGCGCTCCTCCTCCTCGCCGTCCTCGCCGCGCACCCGCAAAGGGACGCCGTAGGCGCGGCGCGGCTCGGGGCTGGCGACCTGCATGCGCTCGTAGTGGGCGCGGGCCCGCGGGTCGGAAGAGACCCTGTCGCCGATCCGCGAGCCGGCCCGCACGCCCAGATTCTGGGCGGCCTGGTTGCCGTAGACGACCTCGTCCGTGTTCGGGTCCACCACCACCAGCGGCACCTGCATCGTGCTGAGCAGGTTCTGCTTCTCCTGGAAGGCGGCCTCGGCCCTCCCCTGCGCACTTTCGGCCCGGCGGCGGTTGAGCTCGAACCCCCAGAGCAGGGCGACCAGCATCACCGCCGAAAGCAGCACCGGGATCAGAGGCAGGTGCGACTGGGTCTTGGGAAAGAGCACCACCAGCCACGTCGCCGCCGCCACCTGGAAGGCGGCGACCGCCCCACGCCCCTCGACCACGCCGTGCAGAACGTAGGGGACGCTCTCGGCAGCCCCCGCCTCGCCGGAGGGGAGGGCGGCGAGCGCCGCGACCGCCCGGCGGAGCGCCGCCGGCTGCCGCGGGGAGAAGGCGTTGCCGATATCCGCCCACGGGCGGCCGCGCACCGGCGGCTGGGCGAGATGGACGACGCCCGCGATCATCGGCGGATCGATCCGGCGGGCGAACTCCTCCCAGTCGATGGCGAACGAGAGGTCCGCGCCGACGATCCCGCGCCCGCCGAGGGCGGGATCGCGCAGCGGCGCCGTGATCGTGGCGACCAGCCCCTGGCCGCCGAGGTCGAGGTAGAGGCCGGAGTAGAAGGTCTGGCTCTCCGGAGCGGCGAAGTCGAACCGGAAGTAGAACTCGTTGGAGACGAACGTCGGCCGCTCGGGCGAGCCGCGGAACTCGCGCCCCTCCGCGAGGACGGCGCGGCGGCTCTCCGCCGGGTCGGCCGGCTGGGGGAGAGAGATCAGGGTGCCGTCCTCGGAGATGGCATAGAGCCGCACCAGGCGCGGCGGGCGGCTGCCGGGCAGGGCGGGCAGAGGGTGGGCGGCGAGAAGCCGCGGCAGATCCTCGCTCAGCGCCAGGAGATGGGGGGCCGCGGAGGTCAGAAACCGGTTTGAAGGATTTGCCGGATCGGGCGAATCGAGCGCCGTCCGGCGGGTGACCGCGAACCAGCGGCGGTCGAGCTCGACATAGCTCTGGGTGCGCAGGGAGAACGGTCCGGCCGCCGGCTCGCCCAGGTCTGCAGGCGAATGGAGCGCGGGGGGAGCCGGGGTCTCCGGACGGCGGAGAGGGCTCGCGAGGAGATCCCGGATCGGCGCGAAGAACGGCGGCACCGAGCGGGTGTCCTGCCACTCCGCGACCTCGCCGTAGAGGCGGGCCTTTCCGGGGTCCGGGATCCGCTCGCGATAGCGCCGCAGCTCCAGGTTGAGCCAGGCCGTGGCGCCCGGCGTCTCGGTGGGGCGGGCCGGGGTCTTCCCCTGGACGAGCTGGAAGATAGCGTCCGACCGGCTCTGCCCGATCCGCTCCTGCCACTCCCGCCGGATCGACAGCGCGGCGAGGATCACCAGCATGGCGAACAGAAAGACGCCGAGATAGAGCAGGCGCGAGCCCCACCGGCGGGCGGGGTGTTCCGGATCGGAGGTCACGATGGCTATAGTAGCTTTCATGACTTGGGTCGGAGCCACCGGCTTCACACGGCGCCCCCTGGTGGTCGTCGAGGACCACCTGCACCACGTCTCCGAGCTGCTGGACGTGCTCTCGGAGGCAGGCGCCGTTCTCGATCAAACGACGGTTGTCTGCCTCGACCGTTCCGGGCCAGATACCACCCAGATCACCGCGTCGTGGCTGGAGAGGTACCCGGGTCTCCAGGTCGCCACGAGATTGGTGAGCGACATTTCCACTCCGCGGCGGATTCCTCTCGATCCGGCCGTCTTCGAAGACGCTCACCGCTTCTGCAAGACGGTCGCGGGGATGCTCCGCCCCGGCGGCCTGCTGCTCCAGGACATCCAGCTCGCGACCCTCGCCTTCATCCCGCCCGACCGCTGGTGGGAGTCGATCTACCTCGCCAACACCGTGCGGGGGATGTTCGCCGGCCATCCGCCGTCTTGCCGCTTCCTTTCCAACAAGCGGGGGTATGAGGCCACCTTCGGTCGCGACCTCCTCGACGCCGGCTTCGATCCCCGTGACGTGATGGACAAGAGCGATCTGTCGGGCATGGTCGTGCCTGTCGTCCGCTCCTATCTAGGACGCGCCTTCCCGCTGGTCCTCCAGATGGCGAACGCGCCGGACGCCGCGGTGGCGAAGACCGAAGAGGACCGCCGTGAGATCGAAGGCGAGCTCGATCTGGCGGTCTGGAGCGGCGAGCCGAACGTCGAGATCGGTGGCCGGCTGCTCCCGCGGGTCGGGCTCAAGGCAGGCAGCCAGGAGACGGTGACCTGGCTCGAACTGGTCGCGGATCGCCTGAACGGTGGGGAGGGGCTGCCCGTGGTGGACGTCGGAACCCGGCTCGCGCCCGAGGGAGCCGGCCGCGCCGAGATCACCAACCTCGCGGCCCGGCACATCCACGGCCTGAGAAGCCGCCTGAAGGACGGCGGGGCCATCGTGACCGCCCACCACGCCTACCGCCTGGCCGACGGGCTGCGGGTGGGACGGGTGGTGGCGCGGGAGCGGTGAAACCTCCCTCCACCTCCCCTCCCGCCCACGCCGACCCGAAGGTTGCGGAATAGTCCCGCCGCCGGCCCGCCCTCTAACCTCCCTCCAGAACGGAAGGAGGTGATCCATGGCGAATCCACTCTTCGCTCGCAAGCCCCTGAGCATGCTTCTCGCGGAGCTCAAGGGGGAAAACCGGCTCCGGCGCGTGCTGGGGCCCGTGCAGCTCACCAGCCTCGGCGTTGGCGCGGTGATCGGCACCGGCATCTTCGTGACCACCGGGGCCGTTGCCAAACAAACAGCGGGTCCCGCGCTGAT
Organism: uncultured Acidobacteriota bacterium; assembly: GCA_963792575.1. Lineage (GTDB taxonomy): Bacteria > Acidobacteriota > Thermoanaerobaculia > Multivoradales > UBA5704 > DATARR01. The sequence goes on along the minus strand of CAWBWZ010000026.1, from coordinate 115,652 downwards.
GCTCTCCTATGCGGTGGCCGGGATCGTCTGCGTGTTCGCGGCCCTGTGCTACGCCGAGTTCGCTTCCATGGTCCCGGTCGCCGGGTCGGCCTATACCTACGCCTATGCCACGCTGGGCGAGCTCTTCGCCTGGATCATCGGCTGGGATCTGATCCTCGAATACGCGGTGAGCTCCGCCACGGTCGCGGACGGGTGGTCCGGCTATTTCCAGAGCGTCCTCAATGTCTTCGGCTGGAAGCTCCCGCACGCCATTTCCGGACCCGTGGTCAACTACGACCCCCAGCTCGGCAAGCTGGTCGCCACCGGATCGCTGATCAATCTGCCGGCGGCTCTGATCGTCGTTCTGGTCACGATCGTGCTGGTGATCGGGATCCGCGAGAGCGCCAACATCAATACGACCCTGGTGGCCATCAAGGTTGGCGCGGTGGTCTTCGTGATCGCTGTCGGAGCGTTTTATATCAACCGGGCCAACTGGCACCCCTTCGCGCCTTACGGCCTGACCGGGCTCCAGCTCTTCGGCCATACTCTCCTCGGCCAGAGCGATGCCGGTGGCAGGCCTCTCGGGGTGCTCGCCGGCGCCGCTCTGGCCTTTTTTTCCTATATCGGCTTCGATTCGGTCTCCACCCACTCGGAGGAGGCGCGCAAGCCGCAGCGGGACGTGCCGATCGGCATCCTGGTCTCGCTGGTGCTCTGCACGCTGCTTTATATGGGAGTGGTCGCCGTGCTGACCGGGATGGTTCCCTACGATCAGCTCGACGTGACCGCCCCAGTCGCGGACGCCTTCCGCCGCGTGGGGCTGCGCTGGGCGCAATTCCTGATCGCCGCGGCAGGCCTCGCCGGCATCACCTCCGTGCTGCTGGTGACCATGCTGAGCCAGGCGCGCATCCTCCTCGCCATCGCCCGCGACGGTCTGCTCCCCCCGGGCTTCTTCGGCGCGGTCCACGAGCGCTTCCGCACGCCATGGAAGTCGACGATCGTGACCGGCCTGTTCGTCGCCTTGCTCGCCGCGTTCCTGCCGATCAGCGTGCTGCTGTTCCTGGTCAACATGGGGACACTGCTCGCCTTTGTGATCGTCTGCGCGGCGGTGCTGATCATGCGGCGCACGCACCCGGAGGCCGAGCGGCCGTTCCGCGTGCCGTTCGTGCCGCTGGTGCCGATCCTGGGGATCGCGAGTTGCCTGCTGCTGATGTTCTCGCTCCCCTCCGAGAACTGGCTGCGCCTCTTCGTCTGGCTCGGGCTCGGTCTTGTGATCTACTTCGCCTACGGCCGACGGCACAGCAACCTGGCGCGCCTGCGCGCCCGGGGCGATGAACCTGACGAGGAGGTGAGGACGGCATGAGCTCCCTGCGCAATCTCATCCGCGGCTTCTCGCGCACTTTCTGGGTGGCGAACACCCTGGAGCTGTTCGAGCGCTTCGCCTTCTACGGCTCGAAGGCGGTGCTCACCATCTATCTCGCCCAGCGTGTGGGGTTGGGGCCCGAGGTCGCCGGCTCGCTCGCCGGCATCTTCTCGGGCGTCCTGTACTTCCTGCCGGTCCTCGCCGGCACCGTGGTCGACCGCTACGGCTTCAAGCGCAGCCTCGCGGCCTGCTTCTCGATCTTCTGCGTCGGCTACTTCCTGATCGGTCTCGCCGGCCTGAATTTCGGGCAGTCGATCGTCGCCGCCATCGGCAAGGGGCCGTACATCTTCGCCGTGCTGATGCTGACCGCCGTCGGCGGCTCGCTGATCAAGCCGAGCATCGTGGGGACGGTGGCGCGGACGTCGGCGCCCGAGGCCAAGTCGCTCGGATATTCGATCTATTACACGCTGGTCAACATCGGCGGCGCCATGGGGCCGATCCTGGCGCTCGGCGTCCGCGAGAACCTGGGCATCGAGTACGTCCTGATCATGTCGTCGGTGACCTCGTTCTTCCTTCTGCTGGGGACGCTGCTGTTCTTCCGCGAGCCCGAGCGCGCCGCGGACGAGCCGGCGCCCACCTCCTTCGCCAAGGTGCTGCGCGACATGCTGACGGTGTTCCGCGACCTGCGGTTCCTCGGCTTCCTCGCCGTCTTCTCGGGCTTCTGGATCATGTTCTGGCAGATCTTCTACTCGCTGCCGTTCTATCTGACGGAGACCCTCAAATTCGAGCGTTTCGAGCTGATCGAGACCGTCGACGCCTGGACGCTGATCCTGCTCACCGTGCCGATCAGCGCGCTGGTGCGGCGCTGGCGGCCGATCCGGGCGATGACGGCGGGGTTCGCCGTGGCCTCGGCATCCTGGGTGCTGATCGCCCTGTATCCGTCGCCGCGGACGGTGGTCGTCGCGATGTTCGTCTTCGCATGCGGCGAGGGGATGCAGGCGCCGCGCTTCTACGAGTACGTGGCCGACCTCGCGCCGCGCGAGCAGGTGGGCACCTTCATGGGCTTCGCCTTCCTGCCGGTGGCGATCGGCTCGTTCGTGGGCGGCCCGCTCGGCGGGCATCTGGTGCAGCGCTACGTGCGCGAATCGAGTCACCCGGAAGGCATGTGGTGGGTGGTCGCCGGCATCGGCTTCGGCACCACGGTCCTGATGGTGCTGTACGACTGGCTGGTGGCGAAGCCGGACACCCAGAGAGCGCCCGGCGTCGGCTAGCGCGGGGGCCTCAGAACAGCTTGCGCCCCTGCACCTGGTTGACGTGGATGTCGGTGTTGCCCCCTTGGAACTGGCCGGTGGAGCTCAGGCACTCCAGCGAATAGGGGGAGGTCGCCCAGTTGCTGCAGTTCTGGGAGGTGTAGACCGCGGTGACGTCCAGCTCGAGCGTGCTGAGGATGACCAGATAGCCGATGGTGAGCGGATACGGGGTGGGCACGCCGCCATAGAGGATCTGGGCGATCCGGTTGCAGTCGTCCATCGTCGCCTGGCCTGACCTGAGGGTGATGAAGTCATACCCGGCAGGATCCACGACGTTCGGCTCCCGTCCCACGGGGTAGCCGCCTCTGACGAGCAGGAGAAAACGCTTCTCGATCGTCGCCGCCGGGGGAGCCGTCAAGGGGTATAGGTTGAAATTGTAGATGTTGACGTCCGTCGCGTAGTTGCCGAACTTGACCACATTCTCGCCGGCCTGGCCGCCGGTGGAGTCATACCCGAGATTGCTGGGGTTGTACCCGCAGACGAACTTCACGGCGTAGCTGTAGGTGTACTGAGGCGCGGCCTGCGCCGCCGCGGGGGCGATCGCCAGGGCGAGGACGACGAAAATCCAGGACCTACGGAACATGACCGTCTCCTTTCCATGAACGCACTGCGTTGAAGCCTCCCGAGGGAGGCGGGAAAGATGTCGACGGCCGTCGGCGCACCCGTTCGGGTGATGAATCTCTATATTTAATACTGTGCTTAAAAATCAGTTTGCGGGACAACGGAGTGGAAGGTCATTCCGCGTACATCCGGATCGCCCGCTCGATCGCCCGGGCGCAGACGTCACAGAAGGATTTCGGATTGCGGCTGAACATGATGCAGTCCACCTCGGGGCGGTAGAGCCCCTTCGCCTCGTAGGCGGCGCCGCGGAAGGCGCCCACCTTGCCGAAATACTTCTCGGCGTGGAGCATGGGAGTGGTCTTCTCGCGGACCTCCTGGAAGAGGGCCTCCATTTGCTCCTCGGGCGCACCTTTCTCCCGCAGCTCCCGCCGGATCTTCTCGTAGGAGAGCACGAGCTTGTCGTAGGCCTCCTGGTTCCAGGGCGTGGGGACCGGCGTGCCGGCGGCGGCGAGGTCCCCCCACTTGGGATGTTGCGGGTCGAGGAGCGCCGTCACGTTGGGCTCCCAGGGCTCGGTGCCCGGCGGGTTGAAGCTCTCGTAGGAGACCTGCGAGGTGTAGTACTCGTCCCCGAGGCCGGCAAAGGAGTGGCCGAACTCGTGGACGACCAGGTAGGCGGACTCGGCGCTGTCCACGGCGGCCGTATTCCAGAGGTTGAAGATGCCGCCGCCGCCGTACTTGCGGCTGTTGGAGAGCAGGATCAGCGCGTCGTAGGGCGCCTGCGCCGCGGCCTCGCGGATCGCCTCGTCGGCGAAGGAGAGCATGTAACGCTCGGAATCAAAGGCGTTGTAGGCGAGACCGAGCGGGCTCTTGCGCCAGGTGCCGGTGCGCGGGTCGGTGACGCCGGAGGCGGTGGCGGGGAGGTCGATCGCCCGCACATTGAAGTCGCTCCGGTGGCTCTTGTAGGGCTCGGTCGCGAACAGCGCGCCGGTCAGCCGGCGGACGTCGGCGTGGAACTTTTCCATCTCCTTGTCGGTATAGCCGTCGCCGAGCACCAGGAGATCGACTTTCGCCGCCGGCGGGCCGCTCTCGAAGACCGGCCAGACCTTCCCCGCGGTAGAGACCGGCGAGCGGTCGACGAAGCGGCTCGCCGGATCGACGACGGTCGAGAAGATCTCGCGGAAGGCGCCGTCGGCGCCGCGCTTCTTGAGCACGAGCTGGACCTTCCCCCGCGGCTCGGGGAAGCGCATCGACTCCTGGAACGACCGCCAGGTGCCGGCGGACGCCTCGCCCGTCGTCTCCCATTCGCCATAGATGCTGGAGAAGCCGCGCGACCAGATCGCCTGGTTGGTGGCGGGATCGATCACCTCGAACAGGTACTTGCCGAGGTTGGTGCCGTCCAGCAGGTGGACGCGGCTGCCGGGCCAGTCCCCCTCCAGGCGGAGGCCGCCGAGGCTGACGTGCTCCTCCCTGGCGGTGCCGGCGTGGGAATAGTCGAAGCGCAGGGTACGGCCGGTAAATTGGGAATCGAAGCCGGACGGCGTGATGACGGCGGCGAGGGCGAGGAAGAGCCCGAGGACGGCGTTTGGCATGCGGGGATCTTAGTTTCGATCGGGTAGAGTGCAAAGAGCGATGCCGAGCTCCCTCGAATACCGCACCTTCCGCGCCGACCGCGGCGACGCCCGGGAGCGGCTCGACCACGTCCTGCGGCGCCACCTGGCCGACCGGCCGGACGTCACCCGCGCCCGTCTCCAGGTCTGGATCGCGGAGGGGCGCGTGCGGGTCAACGGCAACCCGGCCGCGAAGCCGTCGAGCCGGCTGGCCCTGGGCGACCAGATCGAAGTTCCCCTGCCGCCGCTTCCCGAGCGGCGCGAGGTGACGGCCCAGGAGATGCCGCTCGCCGTGCTGTTCGAGGACGATCATCTCCTCGCCCTCGACAAGCCTCCGGGCCTCGTCGTCCATCCGGCGGCCGGCCATCGCGATGGGACGCTGATCAACGCGCTGATGTGGCGTGCCCGCGACTGGGAGGTGGGGCGGCGGCCCGGGCTGGTCAACCGGCTCGACCGCGGAACGTCGGGCGTGCTGCTGGTCGCCAAGACGCCGGAGATCCACGCCGCCCTGACGCGGCGGCTCCGCCGTCCCGATGCCGGGAAGGAGTACCTCGCCGTGGTCTACGGGTCGACCCCCTTCTCCCTTGGGCGGATCGAGCTCAGGATCCTCCCCGATCCCACCGACCGGAAGCGGCGGATGACCTCGAAATCAGAAGGGAAGGAGAGCCTGACTCTTTATCGACGGATCGGCGAAGCCTTCGGCCTGACGCTGCTGAACTGCCGGCTGCTCACCGGACGCACGCACCAGATCCGGGTCCACCTGCAGTCCCAGGGGTGGCCGATCGTGGGTGACCCGCTTTACGGCGAGCCGCGCTGGAAGGGGATCGCCGACCCCGCGATCGCCGCGATCTGCAAGGATTTTCCCCGCCAGGCCCTCCACGCCTTCCGGCTGACGTTCCTCCATCCGGCGACCGGCGCGCCGCTCGAGATCGTCGCGCCGGTGCCGGAAGACATGGCGGCCCTGCTCGCCGCCGCGGGTCTCTGACCGCTCTCAGGGGCCGACGGGCTCGACCCGCGTCACGAAGTACTCGGTCTCTCCGAAGCAATCGGTCGGGATGCCCTTGTGCTGCTCGTAATGAAGCCGCACGCGCTGGCCAAGGCTCTTGTTGATCTGGTCGGCGACGGCGGCGTCCCGCACCGAGAAGTTGAAGATCTGCGGCATGGTTCCGGGCAGGTTCACCATCGCGAGCTCCCCTTCCGAGGTCTTGCAGACCCACCCTTTGCGGGAGAACTTCTGCACGTACCCGGCTCGCTCCCCCTCGGAGTAACTGAGGTGGAGGGCGCTCCAGACGTAGAGGGCGAACAACAGGATCGCGAGAATGAGGAACAGGAGGAGAACGAGCCCCAGCCTGCGCCCTCTCCTGCGGGGTGGTGTCGCGGTTGAGACGGTTTCAGCCATGGCGGTCTCCTTGAAGGGGCGGGGTACCCCGATGCAGGGATCATTCCATGAAAACGGCCAGACGGAGAGAACATGAGAGATAAGATCGTCCCCGGCGTAGCCACCATGTCCGACTTGAAATCCATATTCGCGACGATCTCGGAGCTGGCCGAGCGGGCGATCGACCGCATCCCCGAATCGCAAGGGCGCTCGACGAAGAACGAGCTGCTGATCCTCAAGGAGCTCCTGATGGACGCGAGGCCGCCGAAGCTGATGATCCTGGGGCGCCGGGGAGCCGGCAAGTCGTCGCTGATCAATGCCATCTTCGGCGAACCGATGGCGGCCGTCGGCTCCGTTCTCTCCGAGACGGGGCGCCCCACCTGGTACTCGTACTCCGGCCCGCGGGGTGACATGAAGATCCTCGACACCCGCGGCCTCGGCGACCGCACGCGCCCCGAAGCGGCGAACTTCCAGGACGCCCTCGACGACATCCGCTCCGGTCTGGTCGACGAGTGGCCGGACGCCATCCTCTTCCTCTGCAAGGCCAAGGACGTCGACTCCCACATCGCCCAGGACGTCGCCAACATCGAGGCGGTCCGGGCGTTCATCGCCGAGAAGCACCGCTACGAGGCTCCCGTTGTGGCGGTGGTCACCCAGGTCGACGAGCTCGATCCCAAGCGCGTCGAGCCCCCTTACGAGAACGAGACCAAGCGGCGCAACATCGAGACCGCCGTGCGGGCGATCCAGGAGGCCCTCGCCGAGCGCGGCATCGCGCTGGCCCGCGTCGTCCCGGTCTCGACCTACGCGGAGTACGAAGGCGCCCGGCGGGTCTACGACAACTACTGGAACATCGAGGAGCTGGTCGATTATCTGGTCGAGGTGCTGCCGCGGAGCGCGCAGGTGCAGATGGCCCGTCTCGCCCAGCTCCGCGCCGTGCAGCAGAAGCTGGCGCGGAAGATGACCGCTGCGGCGTCGGCCGTCGCGGGAGGCATCGCCGCGGCGCCGATCCCCCTCGCCGACATCCTCCCCATCACCGCGCTGCAGATCGGCCTGATCAGCGGCATCGCCTACGTCTCCGGCCGGGAGATGTCGAAGAAGGCGTCCTGGGAGTTCCTGGTGGCGCTCGGCGCCAACGTCGGGGTGGCGTTCGCGCTACGGGAGGGGGCCAGAGCCCTCGCCAAGGTCGTCTTCCCGGGTGGCGGCTCGGCCATCTCGGCGGGCGTCGCCTTCGCCGGCACCTGGGGGCTCGGCGAAGCGGCGATCGCCTACTTCATCGAGAAGCGGCCGATCGAGGAGGCCCGGGAGCGGTTCAAGCGGAAGAAGAAGGAGAAGGAGCGGGAGAAGGAAAAGACTGCCTGAGCGGTGCGCTCAGCTCCCGCCGGGCGTCTTCATCCAGCTCGGTCGCGAGAAAAGCCGCAAGCTGCTCCCCGACCGCGCCGGCGGCCGGCGTTCCGCCCGCGAGCACGCGGAGGATCGCCTGGACGTGCTCCTCCGGGTTACCCGGCACCTTGCGCTTGCCGCCGAGCACATCCCTCATGTGCTGGGTCAGGGCGTAGGAGACGCGCAGCGTCCGCGTCCGGCGCCAGCGGGGGAGAGAGGAGCGGAGCAGGGCGAGCACATCGCGGGTGTGCCGCCGTACCAGATGGGAGAGCTCGCGCATGCAGAGCGTGTCGATGCGCAGATCGTCGAGGAACCGGTCGTCGGAGACCCGGCGCTGCACGGTGGCGACGCAGACGAGGCCGAGAGCCAGCCCGGTCACGAGGTCGAGGAGCTGGTGCTCGTGGATCAGCAGCGTCGAGGCGCCGACCGCCACGATCCAGAGCGAGAAGAGCGTCCGCCCCAGCCAGCCGCAGCGCCGCCCGAAGACGATCGCCGCGGTCACGGCGAAGGCGATGTGGAGCGAGGGGAACTTGTTGTAGTCGAGATTGAGCCGGTCCACCAGATGGAAGACGCCGCCGAAGAACCCATGCGCCACTCGCGGCGGATAGGCCTGCGACACCGGGACCACCAGGAAGAAGATCCCGGCGATCAGCGTCTCGGCCGTGAGGGTGAGAACGAACGGCGTGAACGTGCGCCACGTCCGCAGGATGAACGGCGTCAGCAGGATCAGCAGCGGCACGGACAGGTAGACCACCGACCAGGAGGGGACGAACGGCAGGTGCATCTCCCACGGGAAGTAGAAATCGGTGGAGGGCGCCCGGCGCAGCCTGGCCAGCAGGCTGGCGCCACCGTAGACCGAGGAGAAGACCTTGAAGAAGAGATAGGACAGGGGGATCGTGAGCCGGAAGCTCGCGATGCCCGGCCAGGCGAGGAAGGGTTCTCTGCCCCGAGGGCTAAACGTTTCCATGCGACTCCGGCCGGTGCTCTCTCATCGTGCGATTCGTCACTTCCTATTGTAGATGGGTTTCGCGGCGTCCGCCCGGATCTCGACAAAGCCGGCTCCGAGGAGGTTGCGGCTGGAGAGAACTCCATTCTAAGATCCGTAGCGTGAACCCGAAAACTCGCCGCGCCTCGCGGAGTCCCGCCGCCGGGAAGGGTAGCGCCGCCCGGAAACGAATTGTGAAACAGGCTGTTGCACAATTGACCTTGGACTACCCCGTCCTCCTCGAAGACCTCAAGGCCCGCATCCGTGCGGCTCAGGTCAAGGCCGCCCTGGCGGTCAATCGTGAGTTGGTGCTGCTCTACTGGGAAATCGGACGGAGAATCCTCGAGAGCCAGGAGCGGGAAGGCTGGGGCGCCAAGACCATCAACCGACTGGGAGCCGACCTGCGCCAGTCGTTCCCGGAGATCTCGGGCTTCTCCCCCCGGAATCTGCTTTTCATGCGGGCTTTCGCCCAGGAGTTCCCCGAGCCCCAAATAGTGAAACAGCTTGTTTCACAAATTCCCTGGGGGCACATCATTCGGGTGATGCAGAAGCTCAAGGCTCCCGCCGAGCGCGAGTTCTACATCCACCAGACCATTGTCCATGGCTGGTCGCGCGCCGTTCTCGTCCATCAGATCGAGTCCGGCCTCCACCGCCGGCAAGGGCAGGCCCTCAACAACTTCGACCGCGTGCTGCCCGCTCCCCAGTCCGATCTCGCCCGCGAGACTCTGAAGGATCCCTACATCTTCGACTTTCTGAGCCTGGGCGACGACGTCCAGGAGCGCGAGCTCGAACGGGGGCTGATCGAGCAGGTCCGCCGATTCCTGCTCGAGCTAGGAGCTGGATTCGCACTGGTGGGAACTCAGTACGCTCTGGAGGTGGACGGTCAGGACTTCTTCCTCGACCTTCTCTTCTACCATCTCCGCCTGCGCTGTTACGTCGTGGTCGAGCTCAAGGTGGCGGACTTCCAGCCCGAGCACGCCGGCAAGATGAGCTTCTATCTCTCCGCTGTGGACAACCTTCTCCGCCATCCGGACGATCAGCCCACCATCGGCCTGATCCTGTGCAAGACCAAGAGCCGCATGGTCGCCGAGTACACGCTCCAGGGGCAGCAGAAGCCGATCGGCGTCGCGAGCTACCGCACGATGCCCGCCCACCTGCGCGGCACCCTCCCCAGCCCGCGGGAGATCGAGGCGGGCCTCGTGGGGGTCGACGCCGTCAACTGAGATTCAGGCGTAACTTGCGCTATACTTACGCCCATGGCGGAGGTAGCACTCAAGGGGCGCGGGGCGATCGGCAATCCGAAGAACCGATTCGAGACGATCGAGGTCGAGCGGGACGAGGAGGTCCCCGGGCCCGAGTGGATCGAGACGGAGCTGCTGCGCGACACGTCGAAGTCCGTCATCGCCTACAACGACAGCCCGGACGTGGGCTTCAGCGCCTCGGTCAACCCTTACCGGGGGTGCGAGCACGGGTGCGTCTATTGCTACGCCCGCCCGTTCCACGAGTACCTGGGCTTCTCGGCCGGGCTCGACTTCGAGAGCCGGATCCTGGTCAAGGAGGACGCCCCCGCGCTGCTCCGCAAGGAGCTCTCCTCGCCGAAGTGGAAGCCGCAGACGCTGGCGATGAGCGGGGTCACCGACTGCTATCAGCCCGCCGAGCGCCGGCTGGAGATCACCCGCCGTTGCCTCGCGGTGCTGGCCGAGTTCCGCAATCCGGTGGGGATCATCACCAAGAACGAGCTGGTGACCCGGGATATCGATATCCTCCAGGAGCTCGACGAGCACCAGGCCGCCATGGTCATGCTTTCGATCACCACGCTCGACCCTGAGGTCGCCCGCAGGATGGAGCCGCGGGCCTCCCACCCGCGGGACCGGCTGAAGGCGATCGAGCGGCTGGCCGCGGCGGGCATTCCGGTCGGCGTGATGGTGGCGCCGGTCGTTCCGGCGATCACCGACCACGAGATGCCGAAGATCCTCGAAGCGGCGGCCGCCGCCGGGGCGCGCACGGCGGGCTACGTGGTGATGCGCCTGCCGGGGGCGGTCGCCGGCCTCTTCGAGCGCTGGCTTGAGGAGCACTTCCCGGACCGCAAGGAGAAGGTGCTGAACCGCGTCCGCGATCTGCGCGGCGGGCAGCTCTATGATCCCCGCTTCGGCAATCGCATGCGCGGGGAGGGGCTCTTCGCCGACCAGATCCGCGCCACCTTCCAGACCTTCAAGCGGCGATACGGGTTGGATCAGCCCTTCCCCGAGCTCTCCACCGATGCCTTCCGGCGGCCAGGCGCGGTGGAGCAACTGGGGCTGTTCGGCTAGCGGCTCCGGATCACGGCGGGAAGTCCTCGCTCTTGAACCCGACACGGGCGTGCGAGCCGTCGCAGAACGGCTTCTCGGCGGAGCCGCCGCAGCGGCAAAGGGCCCGCCGGCGCACGGGAGAGGGCCGGCCGTCCGCCTCATGGAGCTGGAAATCTCCCTGGAAGACCAGAGGGCCGTCTGGACAGCAGACCACCTGCAGGACGGGATCGATCGAGGGCGTGGCCGCCGCGCCGTTGCCGGACCAGACGCCAGGGTCGTGGAATCCGGCCTCCGCGTGCGAGCGGTCGCAGAACGGCTGGTTCCGCGAGGCGCCGCAGCGGCAGAGCGCGACCCGGGTGTCGGCGAGGAGCACGGTGCCGGCGGGAGAGGCGATCTCGATGCAGCCACGGAGTTGGAGCGGGCCGTCCGCGGTCACGGTGACCTCGTTCCGCTCCGCGGGCTCCTCGGCGTAGCCGCCGTCCTTGCGCTCGTAGTGGAGGGCTCCCGTGGGGCAGCGCCGGATGACCTCGGCGAGCTCGTTCGCGCCCGCCGCGTCCGGAGCGATCCAGGGCCGGCGCCCAGCGTCGAAGACGCCCGGCAATCCCCGCACGCACTCCGCGGCGTGGATGCAGCGCCCGGCGTCGTAGAGGACGGTGAGGCTCTTCCCCTCGTAGCGATGAATCTTCTCGCGCACGGCTGTTCTCCTCGAAGAAGACGGCTCAGTATACGAGCCGGACATCTTCTCCGAGCAGCTTAAGGCCAATGCTGTTCATTTAAAGCGTTCTGAACGTAGGGGAGGGGCTTGTCCCATATGCGTTAACCTAGTTCTTGATTTTGGTGACAGGTTCCGTAAACTGGAGCCATGGACACTCTCCACGCTCTTGAGACGCAGTGGTCGTACCTTCGTTCCTTTTTGCCTTCGGAGTCAGATTTAGAGTCCAGTGCCCGCAGTAGTGAGGCGTTGTTGCGCCGACGAGTGATCCGCAAGGCGGAGACGCTGCTGCGTCTGGCGCTGGTTTACTGTTGCGGAATGTCGCTACGGCAGACCAGTTGTTGGGCTCACGTACAGGGGTTAGGGAAGATCTCGCAGGTGGGGGTAATGAAGGCATTGCGCCGGTGTTCCGGCTGGTTAGGACAGTTGCTGGGGGCGAAATTGGCGGAGCGTGCCCAGTGCCTTCAAGTGAAGGGCTTTCGCCTTCGTCTGGTGGATGCCACGACGGTGTCGGCGCCCGGCAGTGAGGGCACCGATTGGCGGATTCATCTGGGGTTTGATTTGGGCAGTTTGTCCATTGACTCTGTGGAGCTGACGGGTCCGGAAGGGGGAGAGAGCCTGAGTCGGTTTCAGGTTGGCCAGCGCGAGGTGCTGATCGGGGATCGGGGGTATGCCCATGCCAAGGGTTTGCTGTGCGTCCGGCAAGCCGGAGGGGAGTTTCTGGTGCGCCTGAACTGGCAGAATCTGCCGCTTCAGACACCGTCCGGGGAGAGTTTCGACCTGTTGCAGGCGGCCCGGGGGATTGCCGATACGGAGGCGGCAGAGTTCGCAGTCCAGACCGCACCGAGGCGTCAGACACCGGCGATGGCGGCCCGTTTGGTGATGCTGCGCAAGAGCGCGCCTGCCACCGAACAGGCGCGCAAGAAAATTCTTCGTGCAGCCAAGAAGAAGGGTCGTCAAGTCGACCCCCGGACGTTGGAGGCGGCGGCCTACATTTTCCTGTTGACCTCGTTGCCTGCCAATCAGCTGACAGCTTCACAAGTGCTTGAATTGTATAGGTTCCGTTGGCAGATCGAGCTAGCCTTCAAACGTCTGAAGAGTCTTTGGGATCTGGGTAGCGTGCCCGCCAAGGATCCAGATTTAGCGCGGACTTACCTGTATGCCAAGTTGTTGATGGCTTTGCTGGTGGAGGATTTGACGGGAGAGTCCCGGTCCAATTCCCCCTGGGGCTTCCGACTGCGAGCCCCAGAGCCCGGAGGGGAGTTTGTGGCGTCTTCAGGCGCTGTTCTATGAGGCGCTACGCTGCGCCGTTCTCGGTCTCAACGATCTGAAGGCCCTGCTGAGCCAAGCTCCTCAGCTCCGAAGTTTGCTCCTGGATTCGCCTCGAAAGCGCAAACGACAAGCCGTTGAGGCCTCTTCCGCAGCACGTCTCTTGGCAAAAGGTTAACGCCTATGGGGGCTTGTCCCCTCCCTCGCCCGTAGGGCGAAATTTATCCAGCCTGGGGTGTCAACCCCAGGTGGGAGGCAGCCGAAATCCAAACCCTGTAAGGGTGGCCGATTCCAACCCAATCGGCCACCCCTGCGGGGTTTGGGTTGGTTGCGCCAGCCCACCTGGGGTTGACACCCCAGGCTGGGTAAATTCCGCCCCTCCGGGGCGAGGGAGGGGAAAAGCCCCTCCCCTACATAAAACGTCTTAAATGAACGGCCTTGGGCTCAAGGCTGCCGGCGCACCCGGAACGCCGCTACGGCCTGCGGCTTCTCCTCCTTGGGGAGGGCGTCGGCCATCCTGCGGATCGCCTTTTTCCAGCTCGCCTGGCTGGTCCACTTCCTGGCCTCGATCGGTTCGGTCGCGAGCACTCCGGCGGTCAGGCGCTGCGCGAGATCGGGGCGCGGCTGGCCTTTGGCATCCACGGCCACGGCCCGCCAGTCCGCGGTGTCGCGGGCGTCGCGGTAGATGGCGAGCAGGCCGAAGGTCTCCTCGTCGCCGGGGATCTGGAGCAGGGCCACCCGGCCGCGTGGGCCCTCCTCGAGCTCGGCAAGGATCCCCTCGACCATTGGATGGCCCGAGGAGAAGAAGTCGAGCGTCTCCTCTTCCACCGCCCGCTCGCGGCTGAAGGTGCCCAGGAGAGTCGTGCCGAGGGGGACTCCGAAGAAGTGGTCCACCAGCGCCTCATAGCCGTACTCGATCCGCCAGGTCCGCTCGCCGCTCTGCGCCTCCACCTCGAAGCCGAAGCGTGAGGCGGCGCGCACCACCACGCTCTCGTTCAGGGCGTCGAGATCGGGCGGCACGCGGGCGAGGATTGGCTCCGCCATCTCCGGCCGGTATGGATCGCGGTGCAGCTCGTGATAGGCCGCCCGCTGCACCCGGTCGTGCGCCGCCCGCGCCTCGCGCAAAACCTTTTCGAAATCGGCCGGAACGATCTCCTCCGGCCCTTCGACCGCCGCCTGTTCGATCGCCTTTGTCACGTGTCGCAGCTCCGGTTCCAGCCCGCCGAGCGGCTCGTCGAACAGGCCGATCCCCTCGTAGAGGCCGGCGACCGCGTGGCCGAACCCGGCGGGTGGGCGGAAGTAGACGATCTCCGTGGGGATCGTCCGGCCGATGCGGTCGAGGCGGCCGATCCGCTGCTCGACCACGCCCGGGTTCCACGGCAGGTCGAACAGGACGAGCCGGCGGCAGAACTGGAAGTTCCGCCCCTCGCCCCCCGCCTCGGTGGAGATCAGGATCGACGGCCCCTCGGGGAGCCGGAACTGCGCCACCTCGATGTCCCGCCGCTCGGGCGAGAGATCCTCGTGGAAGACGCCGGTGCGCCGCCCCTGCCGCTCGATCGCACCCTTCAGGAGGTCGAGCGTCTCGCGGTGGGCCACGAAGACCAGCGTCTTCTCCTCCGGTCCCGTCCAGCGGCTGGCCCGCTCGACCAGCCAGGGCACTCGCGGGTCCTCGCGCTCGGCCTGGGCGGCGAGCGCGGCGGTCTCCTCGTCGCCGCGCTCCAGCACCGCCGAGCAGGGCGGCGGGGGAGGCGAGGGCGCGAAAGACACGGTCCGCCTTGCGCCGCCTGGCCAGGGGGTTGTCGGCGGCTTGAGCCCGCAGATGGCGCACCAGCGTCTCTGATGCCTCCCAGCCCGTTTTCCCGTCAATAATCTCGACCGGCACCGGCACGCGCGGCGGCAGCCCGCCGATGTCCACCCGGCGCGTCGAGCTGGTGCAGGGGGGGAGCGGCTCGCGGCGGGCGAGGCGCTCGTCGAAGGACTCCTGCTCCGGGAACTCCTCGGGGCGCAGAAGCTGCAGCAGCCGGAAGAAGCCGTGGGCGTCGTCCTCCAGCGGCGTGGCGGTGAGCAGCAGGACGTGCCGGCTTAAGGCCGCGATGGGGGCGATCGCCCGGTACGCCTCGTTGCCCGGATGCCCCTTGGGGCGCCGCAGGTGGTGGGCCTCGTCGACCACCAGAAGGTCGATCCCGGCCTCCACCGCCTGCTCGGTCAGCCGCCGGCGCTTCACCAGGGTGTCCATTCCCACGATCGCCTGGCGGTGGACCTCGAACGGGTTGAACCCCTCGCCATAGTCCTTGATCACGTCGTCCAGCCGCTTCTCGTCGAGCAGGACGAAGATCTGGTGATACTTCCGCCAGAGCTCGCCCAGCCACTGTAGAGTGAGCGTCTCCGGAGCCACCACGAGCGTGCGCTCGGCCCGGCCGGTGTGGAGGAGGCGGTTGAGGATCAGGCAGGCCTCGACCGTCTTGCCGAGGCCGACCTCGTCCGCCAGCAGCCAGCGCACGGGATCGCTGTGGCAGGCGCGCTCGGCGGCGTAGAGCTGGTGGGGGAAGATCTGGATCCGCCCGCCGAGGAACGAGCCCAGTCCGCCGGCCTGGCGGATGCGCTGCAGCTTCAGGCCATCCAGCCGGTTGGCGAAGTCCTCGAAGCCGTCCACCTGGCCGCGCGCCAGCCGCTCGACGGGCGAGATCTCCGCCGGCAGCGGCCAGAGATTGTCGAGCTCCACTTCGCGGCCGTCGGCGAGCACGCACCGGCCGTCCTCACAGGACTCGACGACGACGAGCTCCCCCTCAGGCTCCAGCCGGGCCCGCCCCCCGGGCGCGATGGCCAGCGGCACCAGGGCGTCCGTGCCGGCGGCGAAGCTCAGGGTCTGTCCGCTCTCCGGGAACTGCACCCGCACGCTCCGCCCCTGGACGGCGAGAATGCGGCCGGTCCCGAGCTCGGCATGAAAACGATGGGTGACGCGGTCTCCGGGCTTCCACATGGGAGGGGGATTGTACGCTCCAGGTCTCTGGGGGAGTAGAGTAAGAACATCGATGGGAGAAATACGGCTCTATCTCGACAACGAGACGGAAGAGAAGCTGAAAGAGGCAGCGAAGGCCGCAGGTGTATCCCCGAGCCGCTGGGTAGCAGATCTGATCCGGGAGAAGATAGCGAAAGAGTGGCCGACCTGGGTCGCGGAATTGGTGGGCTCCTGGGCCGAGGATGATTTTCCTTCTCTTGAGGAGATCCGGGCAGGGCTTCCGCCGGATCTACCCCGTGAATCGTTCTGATGCCAGCCTTGTTCTACTTTGTCAGATTCCCTTGGCTGAGGCGCTGAGCCCTCATCACCCCGGCCCTCTTCTCCCGGCCTCCCCCCCTCCTGACGGGAGAAGAGGGAGACGTTGGCGAAACGGGTCGGCAAGCCCCCTCTCTTGGTCTCGTTCCGTCCTTGTAGTCCCCTTGGCTTACCTACGAAAGTCTTCGTTGACAAATACGACGACCTTCGTATATCGTCTCTCCATGGCCCAGTTACCCCGACCCACCGATGCCGAGCTGGCGATCCTCCGCGTGATCTGGCGGCGCGGCCCGAGCACCGTCAAGGATGTGCACGAAGAGCTCGCCCGGAGCGCGCCGACGGGGTACACCACGACCCTGAAACAGCTCCAGATCATGGCGGAGAAGGGTCTGGTCGACCGCGACGAGTCGCAGCGAGCGCATCTCTACACAGCCCGTCTAGCCGCCGAGCAGACCCAGACGCAGCTCGTGCGGGACCTGCTCGATCGGGCTTTCGAAGGCTCGGCCACCCGCATGGTGATGCGCGCCCTCTCGTCGCGATCGGCGACGCCGGAGGAGCTGGCGGAGATCCGTGAATTGCTGGATCAACTCGAAGGAGAGACGAAATGAATGCCACCGTAACCGGAATGGCTGCGATCGCGGCGAGCCCGGCGGCCGAAGCCATGGCCCGAGCCCTGCTGCACTTCCTCTGGCAGGGGGCGCTGGTCGGCGTCGCGACCGGCGGGATTCTGGCTCTCCTGGACAAGGCGAAAGCCTCGACCCGATATGTGGTGGCGACCGGCGCGCTCCTCCTCATGGCGGCGCTGCCGTTCGCGACGGCTCTGCGGACCGTGGAGCCCGCGGTACGACCGGCGATCGCCCCGTCCGCCGCTCCCGCCGTATCCATCCCGGCCGCGGTGGCGCCAGCCTCTCCGGGAAATATCGTGACGGCACAGACGTTCGGCGCCACGCTGCTCCCCTGGGTTTTCGCCCTCTGGCTCGCGGGGGTCGCGGCCCTCTCGCTCGTTCACCTGGGAGGCTGGCGCCGGGTGCGGCGCCTTTCGCGCCACGGGCGGCCGGCGGAGGAGGCGCTGCAATCCCTGGCGCGGAATCTCTGCCGCCGCTTGGGGATCAGCCGCGCCGTGGCCCTCCTCGAATCCGCGGCGGTCACCGTGCCGGCGGTCGTCGGCTGGCTGCGCCCCGTGGTGCTGGTGCCGGCGAGCACGCTGGCCGGCCTCTCGCCGCGGCAGCTCGAGGCGATCCTCGCCCATGAGCTGGCCCATATCCGGCGGCACGACTATCTGGTGAACCTTTTCCAGACCGCGGTGGAGACTCTGCTCTTCTACCACCCGGCGGTCTGGTGGGTGTCGGCTCAGGTTCGCCGCGAGCGGGAGAATTGCTGCGACGACCTGGTGGTGACCGTCTGCGGCGACCGCCTGGGCTACGCCCGGGCCCTGGTGGAACTCGAGGAGCTGCGGAGCGCCACGCCCCGGCTCGCCCTCGCGGCCACCGGCGGCTCGCTCGCCGATCGAGTCCGGCGTCTGGTCGGCGTTCCGGGCCGCCCGTCCCGGCGCCCCTGGGCAGCCGGCCTCCTCGCCCTCGCTCTCCTGCCGGCCGGCGCGGCCCTTCAACTCGCCTGCTCCAACGCCACCACGACGAAGGACGCTCACCATGATTCCGACGAGAGCCGGACCTGGATCGCGGAGCGCCAGGAAGACCGGCTCCGGCTCACCATCGAGACGCACGACGGGTGGGACCGTTGGACCTCGGTGGACGAATATCCGATGAGCCAGCTCTCCGGTCTCACACAGGGCGCGGAGACGCGCTTCGAGCTGCGCCGCGACGCCGGCATCTTCCGCTTTCAGGGGAGCTACGACGGCAGGCGCGGCCATGGCACCTTCACCTTCGCCGCCGATCCCGCCTTCGCCCAGGAGATGGGCGGCAAGACCGCCACGCTCCGCCTGATGGAGCTGACGCTCAACGACATCCCTCTCGGCTATGTCCGCGAGATGAGAGCCCTGGGCTTCGCCCGCTCCCCGGCGCCCTCCAGACGGTTCCGCCCCCGCGATCTGGTGCCGGAGCCCATCCGGGAGATGGTCGGAGCGGGGGACCGCGATCAGGAGCTGCAGCAGCTCATGGAATTCCGGCGCCATGGCGTTACCCCCGAGCTCGCGCGCGCCATGGTCGCGGCCGGGTACCGCGACCTGTCGTCCTCGGATCTGGTGGAGCTGAGCGTCCACGGCATCGGGCCCGCGTACGTCCAGGGCTTGAGCGCGAGCGGATACCGGTTCCATTACCCCTTCCAGCTCGTCCAGATCCACTCGCACGGCATCACCCCCGAGTGGCTCCGCGGCATCGTCCAGGCCGGTTATGGGGACGCCACCCCCGAGCAACTCGTCTCCCTGCACGCCCACGGCATCGACGGCGACGCCATCCGCGGTGCCCTGAGCCAGGGCCGGCGGCGTCCGACCCCGGAGGAGCTGATGTCGCTGCAGTCGCGGGGAATGCTGGGCAGGTCGTAGGGGTCGCCCGCCCCGTAACATACGCGCCCTTCTGAACGTAAGGCGTTCGGAGGGAATGACATGAAATTCCAGATCAAGATCGCGGCCGGGCTGCTCGCCATCCTCGCAGCCCTGCCGCTCGCCGCTCAAGCCGCCCCCGAAGCCGCTGGAGCCAGGCCGTCCATCCTCGTCCTCGGCACCGTCCACTTCGGCGGCTCCACGGCCGACCTCTTCTCGCCCTCGGTGCCGGACATCCTCACCGAGAAGCGCCAGCGCGAGCTGGCCGGGATGCTCGCCGCCCTGAAGCGGTTCCAGCCGACCAAGATCGCCATCGAGAGCACCCCGGAGGGGATCGGCAAGGTCAACGCCGAGTACCAGGCCTATTTGAAAGGTGAGTACCAGCTCAAGGCGGACGAGATCGACCAGATCGCCTACCGTCTCGCCAAGGAGCTCGGCCACAAACAGCTCTACGCGGCGGACACCAAGCTCGACATGGACTTCGACGGGGTCATGGCGGCCGCCGCGAAGAACGGCCAGCAGACGCTGATCGACACTGCCATGGGGTTCGGAAAGACCGCCGTCGCGGAGATCAACCAGAAGCGCGAGACGAGCACGCTGGGCGCGTTCTTCCGCTGGTTCAACTCCCCTGAATCGCTGATGAACAACCATCGCTTTTATTATTACCTGGCGCAGGTCGGGACCGCCGCTGATCCCAAGGGGGTTGACGTGCTCGCCGGCTGGTACAAGCGAAACCTGCTGATCTACGGCAACCTGGTGCGGCTGATCGATTCTCCCGGCGAGCGCATCCTGCTGGTCATCGGCCAGGGACATGCGAAGCTGCTCAGCGAGTACATCGCCGAGTCGCCGAACCTCCGGCTGGCGGACCCCTTGCAGTATCTCCCTTGAGCTGGAAAGAGCGCGGCCTTGACCGCGCTCCAGCTTGACCGCTCCTGAAGATCAGAAGGTCAGGGTCATGTCGAGCCCGACGATGCTGCCCCGGTAATCTCCATAGTTTGGATTGAGCAGCAGCGCTCCCGGCAGGTAGCTCTGCAGCCCCTGGAGCACGAAGCTGTCGATCGTGTAGTCCTCCCAGCGGCCGAAGAGGCCCACCTTGGTGGCGCTGTTGATCTGATAGTCGATCCGGCCCAGGAGGCTGAACAGCTTGATGTCGTCGTAGTTGTCGAAGCCTCTCGCGACGTCCGGCGTACCGCCGGGCGGGCTGAAGAGGGCGGCCCTGCCGTCCGAGCGCGACCAGTTGGCCGAGAGATCGAGCGTCCAGAGCTTGGAGAGCTTCGAGGTGAGCCCGGCACCCAGGGTGTCGGTGGTCTCGGCGAGGTTCGCCGTCCAGTCGTCGAGCGGGCTGGTCGAGGGCGTGGCCCCGGACTGCCGCCCCTTCTGCCGAAGCTTGCGGTCCATGCGGTCGCCGAAGACGAAAAGGTTTAAATTGTCGCCCGGCGCGTAGCTGAGCTCGGCGTTGTACGAGGTGTTGTCGTCCTTCTGCAGACCGAACAGGCTCTTCTCGAACTTCTGGTCGTTGCCCGTCACCCCCAGGAAGACGCTCCAGACATCGCTCGGGAAGAACTGCCCCTGGACGTTGAAGAGGTGCCGCTTGCGGGCCGCCTCATCGAATTTGCGCAGGTCGGGGAGGTTGGTGGCTCCGGTCGAGACGATGAAGCTGTCCTCGGCGGCCTCCACGTCATAGTGTCCGATCGAGCGGTCGCCGTATTGATAGCTGGACCGCAGCGCGAACCAGGGCACGGGCCGGGTGTCGAACGTGGCTTTCCAGATGTTCTCGTCGGAGCTCTTGACCTCGCGGAATTTGCGGTCCCAGCTCTCGCGCTCGAAGGCGAAGCCGAGCCGGGTGGCGCGGGCGAGGTCCCAGCCGACTTCAGCGCTGGCGTTCTGCCGCGTGTAGGCGTAAGGCACCGTGACGCGCCCGATCGGCTCCCAGACCGCGTGGAAGCGCGCGTAGCCGGGGAACTCGATGCGCGGACCCTTATTGTCGAGATCGTAGTAGCGATAGCGGAAGGTCAGGTCCAGGCTCTGCCCGAAGCGGGTGCCGAGATCGGCGTTGAGCGCCGTGGTGTTGATCTTGCGGTCGGCGGTACGGGCCGGCAGGCTCGCCGGATTCGTCGGATCGAAAGTCGCGCCGTTGAAGTTGATGCCGACGATCGACGAGTTGAGCGTGTAGGGGAGCAGCGGATCGTCCTGCTTCATCGTGTCGTAGGAGGCGCTGCCATTGGCGAACCAGCTCCCGAACCGGGTGCGGCCGTTCACGAACAGGATGTCGGCCCGGTTGCTGGCCGCGAGGTCCGCCAGCCCGAGATTGGAGCCGCCGATCGAGCCGGCGCCGGGGGACGTGTAAGCGTTCGGGTCGGTGGCGCCGGTCGCCCGGAACGGGTTGTCCCAGATCAGCGTGCTGACGTTGTTCTCGAACTTTGAGTAGCGGTAGCCGAAGGAGAGGCCGCTGGTGGTGGTGTTCCACTCGCCGGCGAGCTGGGCGCCGGTGGTGTCGTAATCGATCGGTTCCGGGAGCTCGGTGGCGTTGCTGAAGCCGAAGCTGCCACCGTAGGCCCGGTTGCCCCTGCGCTTCTCCTGGTCGTACTCGATCCCCCAGGAGAGGGGTCCCATGCGGCCGAGGTCGAGCCGCGCCAGCAGGCGGTTGCGCTCGAGCCCGAGGTTGATCGCCTGGGCGGTCGCCAGGTAGGGGGAGAGCAGGCGGTTGAGAAACGCGTAGTTGATCCCCGCCGGGCTGGTGGCGAACTGCCCCGCGATCGCCCCCTGCAGGGCGGCCTGGACGGGATCGGCGATCTCGAGACGCCCCGGCCCGGTGCGGGTCCACAGCATGTGGCCGTCGTTGCCGAAGTGGTGCGGGATCCGGTTGTAGTCGAGGAGGAATTCGTAGCGGCCCGGAATCCCGTAGTTGAGGGTGTAGCGGGCGTCCTCGCGGCGCACGTTCTCGGCGTTGAAGTCGAGCTCGCGGTCCCCCTCGCCCTCGCCGATCAGGTGCAGCCTGGGGATGACGAAGCCGCCGCTCACGTCGCGGTACTCCTGCCACTTCGCCGAGTCGGTGTCGACGTGCGACTGGAGCACGCCGAGCACCAGCGGATCGACACGGAAAGAAAATCTTTTTTTCTCCGGCTCCTGATGCGCTGGCTCCTGCGCCGGTTCCTGCGCTGTTTCCTGGGCAATACCGGTGCCGGGCCCGGCGAGCAGCAGAACGCCGGCCAGCAGGAGGAACGGCTTGCGGTTACGATCGATCGTACGCATGGCGTCTCCTAGTGAGCCAGGTAGGGGCTGGACGGATGGTTGCTGCCGTGGACGGCGGCGTGGCAGTCCAGGCAGGCGCGGTTGAAGATGCGGTTGCTCGCCCGCGCCTGATCCGCGAGGGTCGTGCCGTCGTAGAGCGTGCCGGGGTGCCGGGTGTTGGCGTGGCACTGCTGGCACAGGTACGGGGTAGCGGTCTTCTGCAGCTTCTGGTGGTTCGAGCCGTGCGGAGTGTGGCAGTTCAGGCAGCTCTCGCGCACCGGCGCGTGCTCCCAGAGGAAGGGGCCGCGTTTCTCGGTGTGGCAGGTGTAGCACTGCTCGTTCACCGAGGCGGCCTTGATCAGGGCGCGGGTCTGGGTGCCGTGGGGGTTGTGGCAATCGGTGCAGCCGATCTTCCCCTCGCGGATCGGATGATGGGAGTTCTTCCACATGTCCGCGCGCACGTTCTGGTGGCAGGAAACGCAGGCCTCGGTGATGCTAGCGCTCTTGAGCTGCGCCTTGTCCGACTTGAAGTTGTGGACGCTGTGGCAGCTCAGACAGGAGAGCCCGCGGGTCTCGTGGACGCCGCCGTGCCAGAAGAACTGCGAGCCGCCGGTGTGGCACTTCTGGCAGACTGCCGACTGCTCGCGCATGCTCCACTTCTCGATGCGCGGCTGCAGCGCCGGATTCTCGGGGTCTTCGACGTGCGCGCTGCCCGGCCCATGGCAGGTCTCGCAGCCGTGCGCCGAGAGGCTGGCGAACTTGCTCTTGCCATGCGGCGTCCCCGCCAGGCGCTCCGCCTCCGCGGTGTGACAGGTGACGCAGAGGTCGGAGCCGACGAACCCCGGTGCGGAGGCGGCCGCGGAGGGGGATGGTGCCGGGGGGGATGGCGCTTGCGCCGCGGCTGCCGCCAAAGGGAGCGCCAGCAGCGCCGCCGCGGCCAGAAGCGGGATCGAAAGTCGAATCAACCTCATGGCGGGATCTCCTCCGGTTTCCTCTGCCGCCCTCGCGACAGTCGGTAGGGGCTTGAAGCTGACCGCAATCTACAGAACGGGCCGGAGGGGCCACAACAGCCGAGGAGATGGGGCGGCATATCCGGGAGGGTAGGCTCTTTCCCCACCCTTTGAGGTGGGGAGCGGGGCCGCAAAACCGCCCGTTCGAGGGTCGCCCTGCCCGGCCTCCTCATGTTGAAATCACGGCTCTGGAATCCCACGGTTCCCGGAAGGAGAAGCTATGAGGCAGACGATCGGCTTTACGGTATCGGCGCTCGCCGCGGTAGTCCTGCTCGCCACCCTCTACTCCGGCCCCGCCAGCGGCGCCGCGGCGCCGCCGGCGAAGCTGGACGGCAAGCAGATCTTCCTCGCCCAGAAATGCAGCCTCTGTCATTCGGTTTCGTCGGCGGGGATCGAGCGGACCGTCAAGTCCGAGAAGGTGGCCGGCCCGGACCTCACCAACACCGCCGCCAAGGAGGACGCCGGCAAGCTGGCCAAGTTCCTCCGCAAGGAGGGGGAGCTCAACGGCAAGAAGCATGGCAAGGGTTTCACCGGCACGGATGAAGAGCTGGGAGCGATGATCGCCTGGCTGCAGGCGCAGAAGAAGTAGCGGGCCCGCCATGCAGCCGGCGACCGCGGGATTCGTGGCCATCGTCCTGGTGACGATCGCCCTCATCAGTCTGCTGGTGCTGCGCCCCTCGCTCGTGGCCGCGAGAGGGGGGCGTATCCTCGGGTTTCTCTGCCTGTTCGTCCTGCCGCTGCTGGCCACCGGGCTGGGGACGGCGGCGCAGGTGGAGCATTCGAAATCCACTCAGTTCTGCCTCTCCTGCCACGTGATGGAGCCCTACGGCAAGAGCCTGATGGTGGACGACCCTTCCTACGTGCCGGCGCGCCACTACCAGAACAACCGCGTGCCGCGCGACGAGGCCTGTTTCACCTGCCATACCAATTACACGCTGTTCGGGGACTACAAGGCGAAGTTGCGCGGCCTGCGGCACGTCTATGTGAACTACATCGGCACCATCCCGAAGCAGATCAAGCTGTACGATCCCTACAACAACCGGGAGTGCCTGCACTGCCACGGCGGCGCGCGATCGTTCGAGGAGAGCGAGCTGCACCAGCCGATCCGCGACGACCTGGCCAGGAACACGACCTCCTGTCTCGAGTGCCACGACAAGATCCACGACGTGCACAACCTGGCCAACGTCAAGCTGTGGAAGGAGGGGAAGCCGTGATGACCGTCACTCCGGTGCTGAGCCGCCGTCTGAAGCTGGCGGGGCTTCTGGTCGCCCTCGGGCTGATCGTCGAGGCGCTCACCATGTTCTGGCGGCACCCCACCGCCTTCCTGGTTTTCCTCTTCCTGGGCGCCCTGCTGGTCGTCGCGGGCGTGCTCCTCTACCTGCTCACGATCGCGACCTACGCGCCGTCCCCGGACGGCGCGTAACGCCCCTCCGGGGTGGCCCCCGGCCCCACCCGCCCACGCTCGCCCGGCCACCCGAACGAGTGTGGGCTCCTCGATATCCCCCCGCTATGCTGGCCTCGGAGCTTGAGAAGGAAACCGCTGAGCTCCAAGGAGGCTGAGATGAACGACAAGACTTACATGACGCCCTTCAAGGGCGAGACTCTTCGTCCCTTCTTCCGTACTCCCTTCAACCTGTTCGAGAACATGCTCTCGGAGGTCGAGGGCCTCTGGCCGCGGCCGGCGTTCCGGCCGATGGCCCGCCGCTTCGAGAACGATCTGACCTGGGTGCCGACCTTCGACGTCTACGAGCGCGACGGCGAGCTGGTGGCCAAGGCGGACCTGCCCGGCATGAAGAAGGAAGACATCCGCATCTATCTGGAGGAGGGTGCGCTGGTGCTGCAGGGGGAGCGCAAGGAGGAGGAGAAGGTCGAGAAGGAGAGCTATTACCTCACCGAGTGCAACTACGGCTCGTTCTACCGGCGGCTGCCGCTGACCTTCACGGCGGACTCCGCCAGGATCACGGCCAGGTTCACTGACGGCGTGCTCGAGGTTCACGTGCCCATGCCGCCGGCCGTGGAGCCGCCCAAGCCGCGGGAGATCCCGGTCAACTGATCGGCCGCCTGAAGGCCGCCCGGTTCCTGTTGGCCCGCATCGAGGCGAGACCCGATGCGGGCCGCTTTCCTTTCTATCGAGGCAGGAGTCCGCAATGAGCCCAGCACGCAGAATCACCGTCGACGGCAACGAGGCCGCGGCCGTCGGTCGCCTACCGCGCGAGCGAGGTCATCGCCATCTATCCGATCACGCCCTCTTCGCCGATGGGCGAGCTGGCCGACGAGTGGTCCGCCGAGCGGCAGCCGAACCTCTGGGGCACGGTGCCGGAGGTGGTCGAGATGCAGTCCGAGGGCGGGCGCCGCGGGCGCGGTCCACGGCGCGCTGCAGGCCGGCGCGCTCGCCACGACCTTCACCGCGTCGCAGGGCCTGCTGCTGATGATCCCCAACATGTACAAGATCGCCGGCGAGCTGACGCCGTTCGTGATGCACGTGGCGGCGCGCACGCTGGCCACGCACGCGCTGTCGATCTTCGGCGACCACTCCGACGTGATGGCCTGCCGCCAGACCGGCTTCGCGCTGCTCTGCCTCGAGCTCGGTGCAGGAGGCGCAGGACCTCGCCGCTGATCGCCCACGCCGCGACGCTCGAGCGTCGCGCATCCCGTTCCTGCACTTCTTCGACGGCTTCCGCACCTCGCACGAGGTCGCGAAGATCGAGGCGCTGACGCGACGACGATCTGCGCGCGCTGATCGACGAGGACCTGATCGCGCGCCCATCGCGCGCGGGCCCTGACGCCGGACCGTCCGGTGCTGCGCGGCACGGCGCAGAATCCCGACGTCTTCTTCCAGGCGCGCGAGGCCGCCAACCGCTTCTACGTCGCGTGCCCGCGCATCGTGCGAGGCGACGATGGACCGCTTCGCCGCGCTGACCGGCCGGCGCTACCACCTGTTCGACTACGTCGGCGACCCCGAGGCCGAGCGCGTGATCGTGCTCATGGGCTCCGGCGCCGAGACGGTCCACGAGACGGTCGGACTAGCTGATCGCGCGCGGCGAGAAGGTCGGCGTGCTGCAAGGTGCGGCTGTACCGCCCGTTCTCGATCGCACGGCTTCCTGGCCGCGCTGCCGCCGACGGTGCGCAGCGCTCGCCGTGCTCGACCGCACCAAGGAGCCGGGCGCGGTCGGCGAGCCGCTCTACCTGGACGTGGTCACGGCGCTGCGCGAGGCGCGCGAGGAGGGCGTCCACGCGCCCGACGCCGACGGTCGTCGGCGGCCGCTACGGCCTGTCGTCGAAGGAATTCACGCCGGCGATGGTCAAGGCGGTCTTCGACGAGCTGGCGCAGGACCGGCCGAAGAATCACTTCACCGTCGGCATCATCGACGACGTGACGCACACCGTCGCTCGCCTGCGACGCCGACGTTCGACATCGAGCCCGACGACGTGGTGCGCGCCGTGTTCTACGGCCTCGGCGCCGACGGCACGGTCGGCGCGAACAAGAACTCGATCAAGATCATCGGCGAGGAGACCGACCACTACGCGCAGGGCTACTTCGTCTACGACTCGAAGAAGTCGGGCGCGATCACCATCTCGCACCTGCGCTTCGGCCCGCGCCCGATCCGCTCGCCGTACCTGATCCGCAGGCCAACTTCGTCGCCTGCCACCAGTTCGAGTTCCTCGACAAGCATCGACGTGCTCGAGCACGCGGCGCGCCGGCGCGGTCTTCCTGCTGAACGCGCCCTACGGCGCCGGACGAGGTCTGGGACCAGCTGCCGCGCGAGGTGCAGGAGCAGATCATCGAGAAGAAGCTGCGCTTCTTCGTCATCGACGCGCTACGAGGTGGCGCGCGAGACCGGCATGGGCGGCGCGCATCAACACGATCATGCAGACCTGCTTCTTCGCCATCTCCGGCGTGCTGCCGCGCGACGAGGCGATCGCGCAGATCAAGAACGCGATCGAGAAGACCTACGGCAAGCGCGGCGCCGGAGGTGGTGCGGCGGAACTTCGAGGCGGTGGACGCCGCGCTGGCCCACCTGCACGAGGTGCCGGTGCCGGCCGCGGCGACCGCCGACGCGCCACCGGCCGCCGCTGGTGTCCGCCGAGCGCGCCCGACTTCGTGCAGAAGGTCACGGCGCGTGATGCTGGCCGGCAAGGGCGACCTGCTGCCGGTCAGCGCCTTCCCGGTCGACGGCACCTGGCCGACGGCGACGGCGCAATGGGAGAAGCGCAACATCGCGCTCGAGATCCCGGTCTGGGACCCGAAGATCTGCATCCAGTGCAACCAGTGCGCGCTGGTCTGCCCGCACGCGGCCATCCGCGCCAAGGTCT
This sequence comes from uncultured Acidobacteriota bacterium, assembly GCA_963792575.1. Classification (GTDB taxonomy): domain Bacteria; phylum Acidobacteriota; class Thermoanaerobaculia; order Multivoradales; family UBA5704; genus DATARR01. The sequence continues at coordinate 88,497 of CAWBWZ010000026.1, read as the reverse complement.
ACGAGCCCGCGGCGCTCGCCGGCGCGCCGGCGACGTTCAAGTCCGACCGCCTACAAGGGCGCCGAGTTCAAGGGCTAGAAGTACACGCTCCAGGTCGCGCCGGAGGACTGCACGGGCTGCGACCTCTGCGTCGAGTCTGCCCGGCCAAGGACAAGACGCAACCCGCAGCACAAGGCGATCAACATGGCAGCCGCAGGCGCCGCTGCGCGACGCCGAGCGCGAGCAACTACGACTTCTTCCTCGACCTGCCCGAGGTCGACCGCGCGCGAGCTGACGCGCGTCGACGCACAAGAGCTCGCAGTTCCTGCAGCCGCTGTTCGAGTTCTCCGGGCGCCTGCGCCGGCTGCGGCGAGACGCCGTACCTCAAGCTGCTCACCCAGCTCTTCGGCGACCGGCTGCTGATCGCCAACGCCACCGGCTGCTCGTCGATCTACGGCGGCAACCTGCCGACGACGCCGTACACCACCAACCGCGACGGCCGCGGCCCGGCCTGGTCGAACTCGCTGTTCGAGGACAACGCCGAGTTCGGCCTCGGCCTCCGCCTGGCGCTCGACAAGCACGCGCGAGCAGGCGCGCGACGCTGCTCGAGCGCGCTCGCCGGCCCGATCGGCGACGAGCTCGCCGGCGAGCTGCTCGACGCCGATCAGACCGACCGAGGCGGGCATCGCCGCGCAGCGCGAGCGGGTGCGCGCGCTGCGCGGACAGCTCGCGGGCGATCGACGGTCCCGAGGCGCGGCGCCTGCGAGACGCTCGCCGACTACCTGGTGAAGAAGAGCGTCTGGCTCGTCGGCGGCGACGGCTGGGCCTACGACATCGGCTTCGGCGGCCTCGACCACGTGCTCGCGACCGGCGCGAACGTCAACATCCTGGTGCTCGACACCGAGGTCTACTCGAACACCGGCGGCCAGCAGTCGAAGGCCACGCCGCTCGGCGCGGTGGCCAAGTTCGCCGCGGCCGGCAAGGCGACGCCGAAGAAGGACCTCGGGCTGCTCGCCATGAGCTACGGCCACGTCTACGTGGCGCGGGTCGCGTTCGGCGCCAAGATGCAGCCAGACGGTGCAGGCGCTTCTCGGAGGCCGAGGCCTACCACGGGCCGTCGCTGATCATCGCCTACAGCCACTGCATCGCCCACGGCTACGACATGGCGCACGGCGTCGAGCAGCAGAAGCTGGCGGTCGAGTCCGGCGTCTGGCCGCTCTACCGCTTCGATCCCGCGCCGCGTCGCCGCGGGCGAGCCGCCGCTGCATCTCGACTACGGCCCGCCGACGGGCGCGCGTCGCCGACTACATGCGCAACGAGTCGCGCTTCCGCATGGTCGAGAAGCAGGACCCGGCGCGCTTCAAGCGCTTCCTCGACGCGGCCGGCGCGAGCACGCGGCGCAGCGCTTCGCCGTCTACCAGCAGCTCGCCGGCATCACGTCCGTGCCGGCACGCACGCCGACGCCAGTCGAAGGAAGGAGGCATGACGCCATGGACCTGACCACGACCTACCTGGGCTTCGAGCTGCCGCACCCGCTGCGTGCCCGGCGCCTCGCCGCTGGTGGACGACCTCGACACGGTCCGCCAGCTCGAGGACGCCGGCGCCGCCGCCATCGTGATGCACTCGCTGTTCGAGGAGCAGATCGCGCGCGAGCAGGTGGCCGCCGCCCGCTACCTCGACGCGCCGCAGCGAATCCTCCGCCGAGGCGCTCACGCTACTTCCCCGACCCGGATGCGTTCGTCCTCGGGCCCGGACGAGTACCTGGAGCAGCTCCGCAAGCTGCAAGGCGGCGGTGTCGATCCCGGTGATCGCCTCGCTCAACGGCACGCACCGACGGCGGCTGGCTCGACTACGCCCGGCTGATCGAGCAGGCCGGCGCCGACGCGCCTGGAGCTGAACGTCTACGCCCTCGCCACCGATCTCGACGACAGCGGCGAGACGATCGAGCGGCGGACCCTCGCACATGCGTCGCGGCGGTCAAGAAGTCGATCGGCATCCCGGTGGCCGTCAAGCTCTCGCCGTTCTACACCTCGCTCGCCGCACTTCGCCCGCCGCCTCGACGAGCACGGCGCCGACGGCCTGGTGCTCTTCAACCGCTTCTACCAGCCGGACATCGACGTCGAGGACCTGGAGGTCGCGCCGCACCCTGCGCCTGTCGGACTCCGCCGAGCTGCTGCTGCGGCTGCGCTGGCTCGCCATCCTCTCCGGCCGCGTCACGGCCTCGCTGGCGGTGACCGGCGGCGTCCACACCGCCCTCGACGCCGTCAAGGCGATCATGGCCGGCGCCGACGCCATCCAGATCGTCTCCGCCCTGCTGCGCCACGGCCCGGAGCATCTGACCACCCTGCGCCGACGACCTGGCCCTCTGGCTGGAGGAGCACGAGTACGACTCGCTCGAGCAGATGCAGGGGAGCATGAACCTCGAGCGCTGCCCCAACCCCGCCGCCCACGAGCGCGCGAATTACATGACGATCCTGCAGAGCTGGTGGGGGTAGGTGGGGCGAGCTACGCGGAGTAGATGATGATGTTGCTGTCGATAAGCATCAGGATTCGCGACCCGGAAGGGTCCGTTCCTCACGCGTATCCCGTTCCCAGTCAGCGGCGTCCCCGAAGCTCCTGGGCCCTCCAGCCGCGGCGAGCCGTTCCAGGGCGGCGGCCATCGCGGCGCCTCGTGCCTGGGCGACCGCCGGGGAATCCGTGGCGTCTAGAATCGTCACGGCAACCTCGATGGCACGGTCAGGCGATAGATCTTTCGGCTCCTCATCACGCCATTCCAGGTGATTCCCATGGAGGACGGCTCGATAGGCGGTACGCATCGCTGTATGGTACCTCCAATCCATGCCGGAGAGGTCGACCCTCAGTCCGGAAAGCAGTAGCACCGCTGCCGGGCGGCGGCGAGCAGGCCGGCGCGGAAGTCGGGGTGGGCGATGCCGGTCAGCGCCTCGGCGCGCTGGCGGATGTTCTTGCCCCAGAGATCGGCGACGCCGTATTCGGTGACCACGTAGTGGATGTCCCCGCGGCTGGTCACCACCCCCGTCCCCTCTTCGAAAACGGCCTGGATGCGGCTGACCGTCCCCTGCCGGGCGGTGGCCGGCAGCGCGATGACCGGCTTCCCCCCAGGCTGCGCGCCGCGCCGCGGATGAAGTCGACCTGGCCGCCGATGCCGGAGAAGAAGCGGCCGCGCACCGTGTCGGCGGCCACCTGGCCGGTGAGGTCGACGGCGAGCGCCGAGTTGATCGCCACCATCCGCTCGTGCCGCGAGATCAGGAACGGATCGTTGGTGAAGCCGCTCGCCCGCATCTCGATCTGCGGATTGTCGTGCGCCCACTCGTAGAGCCGGCGCGTGCCCATCACGAAGGAGGTGACGATCTTGCCCGGCAGCACGGTCTTGCGCCGGCCGGTGATGATGCCCGCCTCGGCGAGCTCCATCACGCCGTCGGAGAGCATCTCGGTATGGATCCCGAGGTCGCGCCGGTCGGTGAGGGCGGCGAGGGTGGCGTCGGGGATCCTGCCGATCCCCATCTGCAGCGTGGCGCCGTCGGGGATCAGCGAAGCCACATTGCGGCCGATCTCGCGGCAGGCGTCGTCGAGTGGCTCCCGCGCCCGCTCGGGCAGCGGCACGTCCACCGACACGAGCTGTGCGATGCGGTCGACGTGGAGGAAGGAGTCGCCGAGGGTGCGCGGCATGTTGGGATTGACCTCGGCGAGAATCAGGTCGGCGGTGTCCACGGCGGCGCGCACGATGTCGACCGACACGCCGAGGCTGACGAAGCCGAGGCGGTCGGGCGGGCTCACCTGGATCAGGGCGACGTCGATGTGTACGCGGCCCGAGGTGATGAGCTGCGGGATCTCCGAGAGGAAGACCGGCATGAAGTCGGCCCGCCCCTCCTGCACCGCCGCGCGGACGTTGGCGCCAATGAAGAACGCGGCATGGCGGAAGCGCGCCTCCAGCCCCGGCTGCACGTAGGGGGCCGAGCCCAGGGTCATCAGGTGCACGACCTCGTTGCCCGCCAGATGTGTGCCGTGCGTCACCATCGCCTCGACGAGGCCGCCCGGCTCCGCGGCGCCCGAGCCGATGAGGATGCGCTTGTGGGCCGGGATCAGCCGCACCGCCTGCTTGGCGCTGGCGAGCTTGGCGGCGTAGCGCTCCTGCCAGTCAGTCACGCCGCCGCCTGCCGGGCCGATTCGGGCGCCGCCGCCGTCGCCGCCGGCATCCCCGCCTGCCGCCTGGCGAAGCGGCGCGCGAACACCCGGGCCATGGCCTTGAGCTTCAGCGTCCGCAGCGGGAAGCGCCGCGGGCTCAAGCTCCGGCACTCCTCGGGGAGGAGCACCAGGCTGACGTGGACGTTGGGCGCGCAGCCGATCGGCAGGCCGCGCTCCATGCAGGCCTCGTAGAGGCGGCGGAAGACGCAGACCGTGGGGATCGCGCCGACGGAGGTGATCCAGTCGATGGCCCGGATCGACGACTCCGGCGGCTCCAGCCCGGCGATGATCTCGCCGTTGGTCACCCAGGGCTCGTGCCGCGGCCCCTGCTGGCCCAGCGCGGCGCAGTAGCGGATCGCCTCCAGGTAGTGATCCAGCCCGTATTCGGCGTGCTTGCCGGGGCAGATCTCCTGGAAGATCGCGCGGTCGAAGATCTCGAAGCAGAACGAGACCCGGTTGACCCCCATCTCGCGCAGAGCGTCGTAGCGCCGCAGATCCCGGTGCGGGGGCGTCTGGACGCCGATCAACAGCCCCAATTCGCGCTTGATCCGCGCGATGTAGGGGGCGAGCAGGTCGAGATAGGTGTCGCCTTCGTAGTGGCCGGTGTTGAAATCGACGTAGGTGATCCCCGATTCGTCGCGGGCGGCGCGGACGACCTCCATCACCTCGTCCACCGACTTCTCGTTCGCGTCGTCGATGCCGAGGTTCAGGCCCACCGAGCAGAACTTGCAGTTGACTTTGGCCGGCTTCGCCGTCCAGTACTCGCAGACCTTGGCCTGGTAGATCCCCAGGTAGGTCCCCTGGAGAGTGCCGATGCGGGTCATCGGCTTGCCGCTCGCGGTCTCGCGGTCGTACCAGCGCGGACGCGGCGAGAGCCGCACCGGGGCGACGTCGTCGCCGTTCCAGCGCAGGAGATAGCGGCCACCTGCCCGATGGAGGGTGTAGGGCGAACGCTCCACGAAGTGCTCGGTCACCGGCACGTTCGTCCACAGTCCGCCCGGCAGGATGAGCTCGAGCCCGCTGCCGAGGCCGGCGCGGGTGCGCAGGATCTTGCGCCCGCCGTCCTCCTCGACGTAGCAGGAGCCGTCGAGGCGCGCACCTTTGCAGTAGAGGTCGAGCTTCAGGAGGGCGGGGTTGTCGCGCAGGTCGGCGAGCATGTGATGGCTCCCAAGGGGATGTGATGGTTCTAGTGAGTGGCCTGGATCGATTCGAGATAGGTCAGGAGGTCGAGAATCTTCTCTCTCACCTCCCGCTCCTGCGGCCTGTCGCTGCCCCGTTCCTGGAAGGTGGCGCCCCAGACGGGCATGGTGCCAGGGCCGTGGCCGAGCACCTCGCGGCGGCCGTCGATGGCGTTGTAGACCTCTTCGCGCGGGAAGCGCCCCTGATGGGAACGGGCGAGACGCGTCAGATCGGCTGGCTGGACCTTGAGGGCCTTGACCATCGGGCCGTCCCCCCGTCCCTGCTCGCCGTGGCAACTCGCGCAGTGGACGCGATAGCTCAGACGCCCCGCGGCAGTGCGGTCCGTCTTCACCGGCTCCTCGGCCGGCCGGCCGAGGGCGGGCAGGGCCAGCAGCGCCAGGGCGAGGGCGCCCATCTGGAGACCTTTCGTGGCAACGTTTCTTGTCATGCCCCGCAAACTATCCGAGAGGCGCGCGCGGCGCACCGTTTGGAAGAGTAGGGCGGCGCACGCCGGCGGCCCACCCAGGAGGGTAGGGCTCCCTCGAGCGCCACGGCTGTATGCTATGGAACGAGGAAGCATCTCAGTCGGGAACCCATGGACGACGCAGAGGAGCTCGGAGATGAGAATCCTGATCGCCGATGACCATACCCTTTTCCGGGACAGCCTGGGCAGCCTGCTCACCTCCCGTGGTTTCGAGGTCATCGGGGAAGCGAGCGACGGGCGGGAAGCTGTCGATCTCACGCGGCGCCTGCAACCGGACATCGTCCTGATGGATCTTTCGATGCCGGGGCTCGACGGGCTGGCGGCGACGCGTCTGATCAGCGCCGAGATGCCCCAGGTGAAGGTCGTCGTCCTCACCGGGTCGGACGAGGACGCCCAGCTCTTCGAGGCGATCAAGTCGGGCGCCCAGGGTTACCTGTTGAAGAACATCGAGTCGCGGGAGCTCTTCACTCTGCTCGAGGGGGTCGGCCGCGGCGAGCCCGCCCTGACGCCGCTGCTGGCCGCCAAGCTCCTCCAGGAGTTCGCCCGTCCGCCCCGGCCCGCCGTCGAGTCTCACGATCCCGACGCCCTGACCGAGCGCGAGCAGGAGGTGCTGGAGCTGCTCGTCGGCGGCATCACCTCGAATCGCAAGCTGGCCCTGAAGCTGGGCGTGAGCGAGAACACGGTCAAGTTTCACGTCCGCAACATCCTCGACAAGCTGCACCTGAACAATCGCGCGCAGGTGGTGGGATTCGCCCTGCGCCATGGCATCGTCGCGCCGGCCAGCGAGACGAAATCGCGGTAGCGGCCCTCAAGCGTGCTTGCCGGCCACCGCCGCGCCCATCATCCGGGGCGCCGGCACGCGCTCGGCCAGGGCGAAGAAGCGGACGAAGTCGGACTCGGTGAGGATCCCCACCACCCGCGAGCCCTCGACCACGGGCATGCAGCCATATTTGTTCTGGAACATGATCAGGGCGGCCTCCGCGAGCAACTGGCCCGCCTCGGCGGTCTCGACCTCTGAGGTCATCACCTCCTCCACCAGAATGCGCCGCATCACGGTGCACTGCAGGCTGACGGGGAGCTCCGCGCGCTCGATCAGCGAGTGGCGCAGAAGGTCCCGGTGGGTGAGCAGGCCGACCAGATCGCCGTCGCGATCGATCACGACCAGATGGCGGAACCGGTTGTCGAGCATCAGCTCATAAGCCGCCGCGACGCTGTCCTCGGGACGGACGCTGACCACGCCAGGCGTCATCAGGTCGCGGACTCGCAAGTCGGTCATGGAAGTCTTGGTCGTCATGGTCGTCATCTCCTCATCGCTCTTCGTATTCTCGGCAGGGTGGAAGCCGCGGGCGACACCCGTGAGGGCTGGCGGCGCTCTTCCCGGGGCGGGACGGCAGGGCCACCCCGGAGGGTGGGCGCGGGCGGGGGGAGTCGTCTGTCACAACCAGGATGAGGAGTAGGGGCGGCATGGCGGTTCCTCCTTGGCTCCAAGGTAGCTCACCGCCCTGGCGGGACGCCCCCCGTCCGGGCGGTGGGGATCGCCCACCCTGCCGCGCGGCAACCCCGCCTTGCCAGGCGTTTCACCGCGCGCGCGCCCATGGGATAAGGGAAGCTCATGCTGAGCAAGGTCATCGAGCGGGAGACGAAGGTGGCGGCCGTCGATCCCGCTGCGCCGGTGTTCCAGGCCCGCGGGCTCACCAAGATCTACAAGATGGGCGAGGTCGAGGTGTCGGCCCTCCAGGACGTCGATCTCGACCTCTGCGCCGGCGAGCTGGTCGTCCTCCTCGGCCCCTCGGGCAGCGGCAAGTCGACGCTGCTCAACATCCTCGGCGGGCTCGACGCCCCCACCTCCGGCAGTGTCCACTTCCTCGATCACGACCTGACGGGCTCTTCCGAGCAGGAGCTGACCCGCTACCGCCGCGAGCACGTCGGCTTCGTCTTCCAGTTCTACAACCTGATCCCCAGCCTGACGGCGCGCGAGAACGTCGAGCTGGTCACCGAGATCGCCGAGGACCCGATGGACCCCGCCGAGGCCCTGCGGCTGGTGGGCCTCGGCTCGCGGCTCGACCACTTCCCGGCCCAGCTCTCCGGCGGCGAGCAGCAGCGCGTGGCGATCGCGCGCGCCGTGGCCAAGCGCCCGGACGTCCTGCTCTGCGACGAGCCGACCGGCGCGCTCGACTACGAGACCGGCAAGCTCGTGCTCGAGGTGCTCGAGAAGGTCAACCGCGAGCTGGGAACGACCGTCGCCGTGATCACCACAACGCCGCCATCGCCGGCATGGCCGACCGGGTGATCCGCATGCGCAGCGGCCGCATCGCCGAAGAGCATCGCAACGCCACCCGCGCCGCGCCCGGGGACCTGGAGTGGTGAGGCGGCGCCGATGAAAGCTCTCGACCGCAAGCTGCTGCGCGACCTGATCCATCTGCGCGGGCAGATGATCGCCGTCGCGCTGGTGGTGACCTGCGGCGTCGCCATGTTCGTGACGTTGCGCAGCATGCACCGCTACCTGATGAACACTCAGGCCGGATATTACGAGCAGTACCGTTTCGCCGATCTCTTCGCCCCGCTCAAGCGGGCGCCGCTCAGCGTGGCCGCGCGGATCGCGGAGCTCCCCGGCGTCACCGCCGCCGAGCCGCGGATCGTGGTCGACGTCCTCCTCGACGTCCCCGGCCTGCCCGAGCCCGCGACCGGCCGGCTGGTCTCGATCCCCAGCGACCGCCACCCGGCGCGGGGACCGCTGCGCGTCACCGTCGACGAGGACGGCGAGACGCGCATCCACCATCGCTACATGGTCGGGGCGCCGGTGGCCGGCCGGCTGCAGCGGATCACGCTCCATCCCGGAGATCCGGTGGCCGCCGGCGGCGTGGTGGCGCGGCTCGATGCCGCGCCGCTCGATCCCCGCACCCGCGAGCAGGCAAAGGCCCGCCTCGCCGCCGCCGAGGCGTCGCGGCGCGAGGCCGACGCCGGCGTCCGGCACACGCTCGCCGAGCTCGAGCAGGCGCAGCGGACACGGCGGCGGATGGAGCGGCTGGCGGCAGAGAAGGTGATCGCCGCCGATCAGGTGGAGGCGGCGCGCACGGCGGTGCTCACCGCCGGGAGCGATGTCACGGCGGCCCGCTTCCGCGCCCGCGCCACCGCCTTCGACGTGGAGAACGCGCGCGCGGCCCTGATCGAGGCCGGCGACGCCGGGGCGAACCGGTCGGTGCCGATCCGCTCACCCATCGACGGGCTGGTGCTGCGCGTCTGCGCGGAGTGCGACAAGGTGGTCCCGGCCGGCACGGCGCTGCTCGAGCTGGGGAGCCCGGCCGAGCTGGAGGTGGTGGTGGACGTGCTGTCGAGCGACGCGGTGGAGATCCGCCCCGGCGCGCCCATGCTGCTCGACGCCGGCGGCGGCGGCCGGCTGAACGCCCGGGTACGGCTCGTCGAGCCGGCCGGCTTCACCAAGGTCTCGCCGCTGGGAGTGGAGGAGCAGCGGGTCAACGTGATCGGCGACTTCACCGGTCCGCCCGCGGGTCTGGGAGACCGCTTCCGCGTCGAGGCGAAGATCGTCCTCTGGGATGGCGAAGACGTGCTGAAGGTGCCGACCGGCGCCCTCTTCCGCGAGGGGGCCGACTGGGCCGTCTACACCGTCGAGAACGGCCGCGCCCGCCGCCGCCCGGTGCAAGTCGGCCACCGCAACCCCGACGAGACCGAGATCCTCTCCGGTCTGAAGGCCGGCGAGACGGTGATCGTCCACCCGAGCGACGCCGTGGCCGAGGGGGGGCGGGTGGCGGTGGTGGCCCGGTGAATCCTGAACGGCCGGCTCAGGAGTCGAGGTCGACCGCCGCCCTGATCCCATCCTCGACGGCGAGCAGGTCCGCCTCGGGTAGCGCCCCGATCCGCTGGGTAAGCTTCGAGCGGTCCAGAGTCGTGATCTGATGACAGAGCGCAACGCATTCGGCAGGCAGCCCGCCGGTTCCCTGTGCCAAGCTCACCACCGTCGGGCCTCTCCTCTTCTGGAACGGAGACGTAGAACAGGGGACGACGATAAAGGATCTCCACCCTGGCGCCTCGTTGAAGCCATCATGGGAGACGATGATGACGGGGCGTCGGCCCTGCTGCTCAGAGCCGGATCGGGGACGCAGCTCCGCCCAGTAAAGATCGCCCCGTCTCAACTTTCGGCCTCAATGACTTCGATCCCCGCCGCCTCGAGATCCGGGTCCAGGTCGAAGCTCGTTCCAGCATGTTCCGCCGCGAAGGCCGCGATCTCGGCGTGCCGCCTCTCCCTCTTGCGCCTTTTCAGCCAGTCGCTGAGCGCCTCCCGCGCAAGGTTGGTCGCGGGTTCTCCTGAAGCTTCGGACTCCGCGCGGAGCATCTCGTGCAGCTCTTGGGGAAGAGGGATATGAAAGTTGTAGGCTCGCGTTGCCATGGCAGACCTCCTGCCATCATTCTATGCCATCCACGAGAGTTCCGGGGCGTCCTGGGACACCCCGCCCGGCCGGGTGGCGCGCCAGGGTCCTTTCCTGCCGCATCATGGTCCGGAAAGGAGGTCAGCATGACGAAGAAATCACAGGACCGGAAAGAAGATCCCAAGATCGCGGAGACCAGCTGCGGAGCGCAGCATGGTGACTGCCCGAGCTCCTGGAAGGGCACCTGCGACCTCAGCGCCTCTCACGATGGCTCCCATCACTGCAGCGCCTGCCATTCGGCGTTCTGAGCCCTCCTGGGCCCTGCCGGCGGCCGAGGTCGCCGCGGCTCTCGGGGTGGAGCCCGCCTCGGGGCTGCCTGAAGACGAGGCGGCGCGGCGCCTGGCGGCCACGGGGCCCAACCGGCTGCGCGAAGGGCGTCGCGCGAGCGCCTGGAGGATCTTCCTCCGCCAGTTCGAAGGGCTGACGACGCTCCTCCTGGCCGCCGCCGGCGTGGCCGCGTTCGCCTTTGGAGAGGGGGCGGAAGGGGTGGCGATCGTGGCCGTCCTCGCGCTCAATTCGGCCATCGGTTTCGTGACCGAGCTGCGGGCGGTCCGCTCCATCGAAGCCCTGCGCCGGCTGGGGATCGCACTCACCCGGGTGCGCCGCGCCGGACGGGTGCTGGAGGTCGCCGCTGAGGAGCTGGTCCCCGGGGACGTCGTCCTGATCGAGGCTGGCGATCTGGTCACCGCCGATCTCCGGCTGCTCTCGGCCTCCCGGCTGCAGAGCGACGAGTCGCAGCTCACCGGCGAATCCCTGCCCGTGGACAAGGGGCTGGGCCCCGTGCCGGCGGTAACCGGGGTCGCCGACCGTACATCCCTGCTGCACAAGGGGACGCCGGTGGTCCGCGGCTCGGGCGAAGGGGTGGTGGTGGCGACGGGGATGGCGACCGAGCTCGGCCGGATCGCCGCCCTGGTAGCGGAAGCCCGAGGGGAGAGGACGCCGCTCGAGGAGCGGATCGAGCGGCTGGGGCGCGTCCTCGCCGCGCTCGCCCTGGGGATCGCCGCCCTCACCACCGTGGCGGGAGTGCTCTCCGGACGCGGCCTCTTCCTGATGATCGAGACCGGCATCGCCCTCGCCGTCGCCGCCATCCCCGAAGGGCTCCCGATCGTGGCCACCCTCGCCCTGGCGCGGGGAATGTGGCGGATGGCCCGTCGCCAGGCCCTGGTCAACCGCCTGCCGGCCGTCGAGACCCTGGGCGCCGTCACGCTCATCTGCACCGACAAGACGGGCACCCTCACCGAGAACCGCATGGCCCTGACCCGGATCGCCGTGGCGGCGGGCGACTTCGCCCCCGGCGCGGAGGAGCCCGCGGTGCGCGAGGCGCTCGAAGCGGGAGTGCTGTGCGGTAACGCCTCTCTCGGCGCCTCGCCCGACCCGCTCGCCGGCGCCTCGGGGGATCCGCTGGAGCTGGCCCTGCTCGAAGCCGGCAGCCGCGCCGGGCTCGACCGCGCCGGGCTTCTGAAGCGGTGGCCGGAGGTGAGGGAGGAGGCGTTCGATCCGGCCACGCGGATGATGGCCACCTTCCATCGCGGCGATTCAGGCTTGCGGGTCGTGGTCAAGGGCGCCCCCGAGGCGGCGCTGGCGGCCAGCGAGCTCGGCGAGGAGGAGCGCCGCCGGTGGCTGGAGCGCAACCACGACCTCGCCCGGCAGGGCTTCCGCATCCTGGGGCTGGCGGCGAAGGCGGCCTCTTCGCCTGACGAATCTCCCTACGACGGCCTGACCTGGCTCGGTTTAGCGGCCCTGGAGGACCCGCCGCGGCCGGAGGCCCGGGAGGCGATCGACGCCTGCCGGCGAGCCGGCATCCGCGTCGTCATGGTGACGGGCGACCAGGTGGCGACGGCGCTCCGGCTCGTCGACCCTGGCACCCGGGGGTGGGGCGTGGTGATGGTGATGAGCCTGCTGCCGCTGGCGGCCGGCACGATCCTGCGGCGCGCAGGCCGATCCCACTGAGGAGACGTTGCAACAAGCCGCCGTCAGGAGCTTCGCGGTAAGGCCCGGCAGAGCCATCTAACGTTGAGTTGCTTCATATTTGCTTACGACGGTCTGTTTCGCGGCCCGCCAGGAGGTTTTTTCCTTACGGCGGGGCATCGTAAGCTAAGGACGCTTCATTTTGGGCTACGTTGCTTCATATAAGACTGAGTTGCATCAAAATAAGGTAACGACGCTTCAAATAAAGAAGAATGATGGCATCTTGGCCAGAATTGGCGCAACCTAAGGGAAGGATGCGCCATTTAAGGTTACGTTGCTTCTCTTAGTCTTACGTTGCGCCAACATAAGGTTATGTTGCTTCAAAAATTCTTATGATGCATCAGCCAAGGTTATGTCGCTTCAATTAGCCCTGCGTTGCATCAAAGATGGGGAACATGCGTCACTTGCGGATGTGCGAGACGCCAGAGGCTTGTGTCGCGCCAACTTACCCCTCCACGGAGCGCCCGCTCCAGCCCCCCTCCCGGCGGAAGAACCACCCCTTGGCCGCCTCGGAGGCCAGGGCGTAGGCCAGCGTGATGGCGCCGAGCACGAGGAGGAAAGGCCAGGGGAGCGGCTCCAGCTCGAAGAAGTGGTTGACCGGCAGATAGAGCAGGGAGACGCTCAGCACCGTCACGGCGACCGTCGCGATCTCCAGCGGCAGGCTCGGCCGGCTGCGGAAGAAGGCGCGGCGGGTGCGGATCACCAGCACGATCAGCAGCTCGGTGAGCACCGACTCCACGAACCAGCCGGTGCGGAACTGCCCCGGCGTGGCCCGCAGGAGCCAGAGCAGCGCGCCGAAGGTCAGGAAGTCGAAGACCGAGCTGACGCCGCCGAAGACGATCATGAAGTCGCGGATGAAGCGCAGGTCCCAGCGCAGCGGGCGGCTCCACCAGCTCGGGGTCCACGCGGTCGGTGGCGATCGCCATGGCCGGGAAGTCGGACAGGAAGTTGTTGAGCAGGATCTGCTTCGGCAGCAGCGGCAGGAAGGGCAGGAAGAGCGACGCGCCGGCCATGCTGAACATGTTGCCGAAGTTCGCGCTGGTGGTCATGAAGACGTACTTGAGCGTGTTGGCGAAGGTCCGCCGCCCCTCGCGGACGCCTTCGATCAGCACGTCCAGGTCCTTGCTCCAGCAGCACGATGTCGGCCGCCTCCTTGGCCACGTCCACGGCGCCGTCGACGGAGATGCCGACGTCCGCCGCGTGCAGGGCCGAGGCGTCGTTGATGCCGTCGCCCATGTAGCCGACCACGTGCCCGCGCTTGCGCAGCGCCAGGATGATGCGCTCCTTCTGGTTCGGCTCGACCTCGGCGAAGACGTCCGCCCGCTCGGCCCGCTGGCCGAGAGCGTCGGTCGCTCATCTCGCGCAGCTCGGCGCCGGTCACGCGTCACCGGCGCGGCGAGCCCCACCTGCCGGGCCAGCTGCGCGGCCACCAGCCGGTTGTCGCCGGTGATCATCTTGAAGCCGATGCCGGCGGCGGCGAGGTCGGCCAGGGTCGCGCTCGATCCCCGGCTTGGGCGGGTCGGAGAAGGCGAGGAAGCCGAGGAAGGTCATCCCCGCTTCGTCGTCCTTGCCGCAGACGCCGGGGCGCGGCGCCGGGAGCGTGCGCGGCCGCCACGCCCAGCGTGCGAAAGCCCGCGCTGCCGACAGCTCGGCGAACCGCGGCCTCGACTCGCGTCCCGCACGCTCGTCGAGCGGCGCCTCTCCCGCCGCGGTCTTCGCCCGCGAGCAGACCGCGAGCACCTGGGCGAGCGCGCCCTTGGTCACCAGCCGCCGCTCGCCGCCGCGCTCGACCAGCACGCTCAGCCGCTTGCGGATGAAGTCGTAGGGCACCTCGTCGAGCTTGCGCCAGTCCGGCGAGGTCCAGGGCCTGGTGGTCGCGGATCGCCTCGTCGATCGGGTTGGTGAAGCCGGCTCTCGAAAGCGGCGTTGAGGCAGGCGTGGAGCAGCACCTCGTCGCTCGGCCGAGCCGTCGCACGTCGAGGGCGGCCTGCGAGCCGGACCATCCCCTCGGTCAGGGTGCCGGTCTTGTCCGCGCAGAGCACGTCCATGCTGCCGAAGCTCTCGATGGCGGTCAGCCGCTTGACGATCACCTTGCGCGCGGGCCATCCGCCGCGCCCCGCGGGCCAGGTTGATGCTGACGATCGACCGGCAGCAGCTGCGGCGTCAGCCCCACCGCCAGCGCCAGGGAGAACAGGAAGGCCTCGATCACCGGCCGGGCGAGGAAGACGTTGACGGCGAAGATGCCGAGCACCAGGATCCCGGTCACCCGCGCCAGCAGGTAGCCGAAGCGCTGGAGCCCCTGCTCGAAGGCCGCCTCGGGCGGATGGAAGGCGAGCCGCGCCGAGATCTGGCCGAACTCCGTCTCCCGGCCCGGTGCGCGACGATCACGGCCCGGCCGGTGCCCGCTAACGACGTGAGTGCCGAGGAAGAGGGCCGGCGCGCGCCGGGCCAGGGGGGTGTCGGCCGGTTCCGTGCCCGGACGCTTCTCCGCCGGGTAGGTCTCGCCGGTGAGGGCCGCTTCGTCGACGAAGAGGTCCTTCGACTCCAGAAGCAGGGCGTCGGCGGGCACCAGGGCGCCGGCGGCCAGGAGCACGACGTCCCCGGGAACGACCTCTTCCAGGGGGACCTCCCGTTCCTGGCCGTCGCGCAGGACTCTCGTCCGCACCGCGACCATGGCGAGGAGCTGGCGCACCGCGTCCGCCGCTCCCCACTCCTGCCAGAAGCCGAGGAGCCCGCTGGCGAGGAGGATGACGAGGATGATGATCGCGTCGCTGGTCTCGCGGACGGCGAGGGAGAGGACGGCGGCGGCGGCCAGCATCAGCACCAGGGGGCTGGCGAACTGCCGGGCCAGGAGCCGGAGGACGGGGGTCCGCCCTGCCCCCTGCAGCCGGTTGGGGCCCGTGGCGGCGAGCCGCGACGCCGCCTCGGCCGCGGTGAGCCCCTGTGAGCCCGTCTTCAGATCGCGCAGGATCTCGTCGGCCGGCAGGCTCCAGAAGGGGCCGGCGGGCGTGTTGAAGGTCCCGGGCATAATGGGGACATTGTAGGCAGGATTGCCCGGGGAGGTTCGCCACCCTTTCGGGTGGCTCGCGGGCTCGCCGCTCCACCCCGGCGGGGGGCGTGGCCTCCGGGAAGACTTGGATACGCTGAGGTCCAGAGAGGAGGCCACCATGACCGCCCAGATTCCGTCCCCTGTTCACCGTCCGCTCCGTACCGTGCTGATCGGCACCTCGCTCGAAGAGGAGAGCGACCAGGTCGTGCGCTCGGGCCTCGCGGTGGCCCGGGCCGCCGGCGCGCGGATCTGCCTGGTCCACGCGGCCCGGATGGTCGTCGGCCTGGTCGAGACCGAGCTCGCCCCCGATCTCATGCGGGAGCGGGTGGCCTGGTGCGAGGAGCAGCTCCGCCAGCAGATCGCGCGGCTAGAGATCGGTCAATCCGGGTTGGAGAACGCCGAGCTGGCCGAGGCCCGCGTCCTGACCGGCAGCCCGCACTCCGTCCTCGTCGAGGCCGCGCGCGCGGCCGGAGCCGACCTGATCGTGGTGGGCGCCACCGGCTCCGGACCTTTCGCCGCCGAGCTGCTGGGCTCCACCGCGGACCGGGTGCTGCGGAAGTCCACCTGTCCCGTGCTGGTGGTGCGGGGGGAGCCGCGGGTGCCCCCCCGGCGCGTCCTGGCGCCGGTCGACCTGTCGCCGCTGTCGGCTGACTCTTTCCGTTGCGGCATGCAGCTCCTCGGTCAGCTCGCGAAGAGCGGGGAGATCGAGGTGCGGGCCGTCTTCGCCCTCAGTTTCCTGGAGATGGCCGCGCAGCGGCAGCAGGCGGAAGGGGATCTGCCGCTGGCCCTGATCGAGCGCCAGAGCGCCGGCGAGCTGGAACGCTTCCTCGCGGAGAACCGGCCCGAGGCGCCCCTGCGCGTGGAGACCGCCGTCCTCCCTGGGGAGGCGCGGTTCGAGATCCTCCACGAGCTGAGCGAGCAGCCTTACGATCTCGTGATGCTCGGCACTCATGGGCGCGGCGGGCTCGATCGCATGGTCCTCGGCAGCGTGGCCGCGACGGTGGCCCGCAAGGCGCCGTGCAGCGTGCTCATGATCTCGCCGGAAGCCGCCCTGGGGGAGGGGATCGCCGAGGCGGTGCTGGCGCGCACGACCCCCGCCTGGCACCGGGATCCGGCCTCCTCCGGGTAGGGCGAAACCCCACCCGGCGGCGGGCGCGCTCCCGCTCCTCCGGGTGTCCCCCGCGGCGTCCGCGGCGCGGAAAATGGTTGCGAAAGGAGGGACCGATCATGTCAGACACGTTCAAGACCATCGTCATCGGCACGTCGCTCTCCGCAACCAGCGACGACATCGTGCGGGCCGGAATCGCCATCGCCGAGGCTGCGGGCGCGGTTCCCTGGCTGGTCCACGCCCACTCGCGGCCGGACTCTTCTTCCGAGATGTTCGGCGCCGTGGACGGGAAGTGGATGGCGGAGTACGAGGAAACCCTGCGCGACCGGCTCGTGCAGCAGGCGCAACGGACGGGGCTGACCGCCCTGCCGGGATTCGGACCCCGCCAGCTCCACTCGGTCATGGGCTCGAGCCATGGCGAGATCGCCGAGCTGGCCCGGCGGGAGCGGGCGGATCTCATCGTTCTCGGCGCCTCGGAGAGCGGCGCCCTGCACCGGCTCCTCCTCGGCTCGACCGCCGACGGGGTGATCCGCAAGGCGCCCTGCCCGGTGCTCGTGGTCCGCTCCGCGGACGCCTTCCCGCCCGCCCGGGTGGAGATTCCGGTGGATCTCTCGCCGATCTCGGCGGACGCCCTGCGCCAGGGGATGGACTTCCTGCGCCAGATCGGCGCCGAGCGCGCCGAGAAGGAGGCCCTTTTCGTCCTCAATCCCCTGGAGGCCGAGGGCTCGCTGCAGTTCACGCCCGACCAGGTCGAGGGTTTCGCTCTCGACGCGCTGCGCCGCTTCCTGCGGGCGAACGATGCCAGCCCGGGGCTGGGCCGGGTACGGATCGGCTACCCCGCGGAAGAGATCCTCGCCACTCTGGAAGAGCGGCGGACGGACCTGGCGATCCTCGGCACGCACGGGCGCCAGGGCTTCGAGCGGCTGATGCTGGGCAGCATCGCCCAGGGGGTGATGCGCCGCGCCACCTGCAACCTGCTGATCGTGCCGCCGTCCGCCCAACCGCGGCAGGAAGCGGCGCGGGAGAGCACCAGGGTGGGGGCGGACTGGAAGTTCGTTTCCGACGAGGTTTCCGCGTAGCGGAACCGCCTTGAGGCCCAAGGTTCTGCTCACGGGCGGAGTGGGATTGCATGGTATTCTCAAAGAATAACCTGCATGCTCCGTCCGAGAGCCAGATGGCCGACGATACCCAAAAAGATCTGGAAGGTAGCGCCGAGAGCGAGAAGCGCTACCGGGCGATGTTCGACAACCCGGTCATCGGCATCCGGATCTCCTCGGTGGCGGAGGGCGGGCGGATCGTGGAGGCCAATCCCGCCTACCAGAAGATGCTGGGCTATTCCGCGGCGGAGCTCTCCGAGCGGACCCTCTTCGACCTCACCCACCCGGACGATCTGTCGCGCAACCGCGAGCTCTACGAAGAGATCACCGCGGGACGGCGCGAGCTCGTACCAGATCGAGAAGCGCTTCGTCCGCAAGGACGGCTCGGTCTTCTGGGGTCGTCTGACGGCCCATCCGCTGCCGGACGAGAGCGGGCGGGCCACCCACCACATCGGGCTGGTGGAGGACGTCTCCGAGCAGCCGGCTGGCCCAGGCGGCGCTCCAGCAGAGCACGGAGCGGCTCCAGGCGGTGCTCAACGCCGCGCGTCGACGGCGATCGTGCTCATCGACACCGCCGGGATCATCCAGTCGGTCAACCCGTCCGTCCAGAGGCTGTTCGGCTACCCGCCCGAGGAGCTGCTGGGACAGAACGTCAAGGTCCTCATGCCGCCCCCCTGGCGGGAGGAGCACGACGGCTATCTCGCCCGCTACCAGGAGACCGGCGAGGCGCGGATCATCGGCATCGGCCGGCAGGTCGAGGGGCGGCGCCGCGACGGCTCGACGTTCCCCCTGGACCTCGCGGTGAGCGAGGTCCGCCACGGCGGCGAGGTCTTCTTCCTGGGGACGCTGCGCGACATCACCGAGCGCGTGCTGCTCGAGGCCGAGTTCCGCCAGTCGCAGAAGATGGAGGCCATCGGCCGCCTGGCCGGCGGCGTGGCGCACGACTTCAACACCCTGCTCGGCACGATCCGCGGCTACAGCGAGATGCTGCTCGGCGCGCTGCCGCGCGACGAGACGCTCCGCCAGCCCGTCGAGCAGATCCACCGCGCCGCCCTGCGCGGCGCGCAGCTGACCCGGCAGCTCCTGCTGTTCAGCCGGCGCCAGGAGGTGCAGGCCCAGGTGGTCGACCTCGACAGAGCTGCTCGCCGACGTGGAGGTCATGCTCGACCGCCTGATCGGCGAGGACATCCGGCTGACCCGGCGAGATCGAGCCGCAGCTCGGCCGCGTCTGGGGCGATCCCGGCGAGCTCCACCAGGTCCTCCTCAACCTGGTCGTCAACGCCTGCGACGCCATGCCCTGCGGCGGCGCCCTGAACGCTCTCGCTGCACAACCTCGCGGCCGGACCAGGAGATCGCCGTCGAGGGCGGGCGGCTGCCCCCGGGGCTCCTACGTCCTGCTCCAGGTGGCGGACACCGGCACCGGCATGGATGAGAAGGTCCGCAAGCGGATCTTCGAGCCCTTCTTCACCACCAAGGAGCCGGGGAAGGGAACCGGCCTGGGGCTCTCCACGGTGCACGCCATCGTCCGGCGGAGCCAGGGGGGCATCGCGGTGGAGAGCCAGCCCGGGCAGGGCACCACGTTCCGGATCTATCTGCCCCGCGCCCGCGAGCCGGTCCGCGAGGAGGAGCCCGCGCCCGCCACCGCCGAGCCGGAGGAGCGCCACGGCGCCCCGGGCGAGCAGGCGAGGAGCGCGGGACGATCCTCCTCGCCGAGGACGACGACATGTTCCGGGGACTGCTGCGGCAGGTGCTGGAGAGCCGGGGGCACCAGGTTCTGGCGGCGGAAAACCCGGCGGCGGCCCTCGCGCTCGCGGCGGCGCACGGCGACGGCCTCCAGCTCCTGCTGAGCGACATGGTGATGCCCGGCGGCACCGGCGCCGATCTCGCCGACCAGCTCAGGAAGCGCTATCCCGCGATCAAGGTGGTCCTGATGTCGGGCTATACCGACGACGCCCTGGCCAGCCGGGACGCCGACAAGATCACCGCCGACGCTTTTCTGGAGAAGCCTTTCGCCACCCAGGACCTGCTGCGCCTGATCCGCGAGCTCCTGAGCTCCCGGAGCGCTTGAAAGGCTCAGGAACCGGCGGCGGGCAGGGACAGCACGAAGGTGGGCTTTCCCCCCCGGTTCTCGGCGCTCAGCGTGCCGCCCAGGGACCGCGCCAGCTCGTTCGCGAGGGGGAGCGACAGGCTGCGGCCGCCGCGCGCCCGGGCGGCCCGGACGCCATCCTGGAAGGGCGAGAAGAGGGTCGCGAGCGCCTCTTCCGGAAACGGCGGGCCGTCCGAGGAGAGGACGGCGCGGAGGTTCCCATCCTCCCCCTGGAGCCGGAACAGGACCTCGGACTTCGCATTGCCGGCCATGTTGCCCAGGAGCAGGACCAGGGCCTCACGCAGGCGGTCCGGGTCGGTGCGGAAGAGAGGGGGAGGGCGGGGTCCAGGGAGTCGGTGAGGGCAACCCCGTTTTCCCATGCGCGCGTGCGCACCGCCTCCTCGACCTGGTTGACGAGCTGCTCCAGGACGACCTCCCGGGGCCGGACGGCGACCCGGCCGGCCAGCAGCCGCGTCAGCTCGCCGACGTCGCCGAGCAGGGCCTGGATGTCCTGCGCCACGTCCCGGATGTTCTCGGCGTAGCGCCGCTCCTGGTCGCCAAGACGGCTCGGCGGCGCTTCGGCCAGGAGATCGGTGAGGATCCGGAAGCTGGCGATGGGGGTCCGCAGCTCATGAACCAGGGCCGAGAGGAAGCTCGTCCATTGCTCCGGCGTCTGTAAGTAGGTCTGGTCCTGGTCGCTCATCAGTGTTTGCCCCCGCGGCGCCGAGAGCCGAGGAGCCGATCACGAATCATGCACTTTCCATGCGTGCCGCGCCACATTCCAGCGAGTGGGGAGCTACCTACCCGTTGAGGTGGTTTCAGCGGTGGCCGGAGTCTCGTCGGAGACATAGCTCCAGTCCGCGTCCACCCGCCCGTCTCCGCGCCGTGCCGCGTCACCGTCCGGCTGGCTCGCAGCCGGCGGCACCACCAGCAGGTTGCAGGTGGCGTCCCGCAGCACCCCGGCGGCGACGCTGCCGATCATCAGGCGCTCGAAGCCGCCGCGGCCATGCGTGCCGAGAACGACGAGGTCGGCCTTTCTCTCCCGCAGCGCGGCGAGGATCTCCTCCCGCGTATAGCCGGTGCGCACCCGCATCGACCCCAGGCGCTTGCCCTCGGGGGTGCTCGCCGTCACGAAGCGGCTCAGCTCCTCGCCGGCGAAACGCTGGATCTGCTCGGGGGTGAACTGGATCGAGCCCCCGACCTCGAACGGATTGAGGACGAAGAGCGCCTCGGCGTCGGCGAGCGAAACCCCGGTCTGGCGGAGGAAGTCGAGCCCCTGGCGCAGGGCGTGCGCCGAGATCGGCGACAGGTCGACCGGGATCTCCACCCGGGTGGGCGGGAAGGCCTCCGCGGAACGGACGGCGAGCACCGGACAGAGCGCCTTGCGGATCACCCGGTCGGCGGTCGAGCCGAGGATGCCATGGCGGGATTCCGCGGCGCCCACGACCACCAGGTCGGCCTGCGCGCGCTGGGCGAGCTCCACGATCCTCAGGTGCGGCGGACCGACCCTGAGACAGAGCTGGCCGGGGGAGAAGGCCGCGAGCGCGGACAGCCCGGTCCGCTCCGCCTGCTCGGCGAGCAGCTTGCGCAGGTCCCTCGCCTGCTGCTCGAGCCACTCGGCCTCCAGGCCGGTCCCGTATTCGAACATCAGGGGAGAGTAGGCATGGACGAGCCATGGCGAGGCTCCGGTCATCCGGGCGAGCATGACGCCGATCCGCACGATGCCGTCGCTGCCGTCGGCGAGAGAGGTACCGATGACGATCGTTTTCAAGGTGCTGGTCATGGTTTGTTTCCTCCTCTGAAAAGCCGGTTTCCGCAGGCTCCTTTTTCTCACCGCGCCACCCGGCGCGGAACACCCCCTGAGGTGTGGCACGGCACGCTGGCGGGTGGGCCGAGCCCACCTCGGCGGG
This sequence comes from uncultured Acidobacteriota bacterium, assembly GCA_963792575.1. Lineage (GTDB taxonomy): Bacteria > Acidobacteriota > Thermoanaerobaculia > Multivoradales > UBA5704 > DATARR01. The sequence continues at coordinate 66,989 of CAWBWZ010000026.1, read as the reverse complement.
TGTGGCGGGACGCCGCCGATCGCCGTACCGTGAAATCGAGATCCGATAGGGGACGACCGAAACCATGAGGAGGCAGCCATGAACTCACGTCCGCTTATTCTGCTTCTGCTCCTCCTTCTGCCGACCCTGCCGGCGGCGGCCGGAGTCAACCGCTGGACCCCCTGGGGTCCCGGCGGCGGCACCATCCGCGCGCTGGCGATCGATCCCTCCGATCCGGACCTCGTCTTCGCCGTGGCGGAGGGGGGCGTCTACCGGAGCGCCGATGCCGGCGTCTCCTGGTCCTGGGTCGCCGGCGCCGGCTCGTGCTGCGCCGGCGCCGTGGCGGTCGATCCGGCCCGCCCCTGGCGGGTGCTGGCCGGCGGCAGAGGCACGCTGAAGTTCAGCGAGGACCGCGGACGCACCTGGACGGAGATCCTGAACGGGGATGGTCTCTACGCCGAGCAGATCGTTTTCGCCGGCCGGCCGGCGGTCTTCCTGGTGCAGAACAGCCGCCTCTTCTGGAGCCATGACGGCGGCCGGACCTGGGCGGCCAACCCTCTCGAGCGGGACGGGGTCCGCGGCATCGCCGTCGATCCCCGCCGGCCGGAGAGGGTCTACGCCATCCTCCTCGATGGGCTCTGGGAGAGCCTGGACGGCGGCCTCACCTGGTCGGGAGCGCGGGATCCGGACCGGTTCTTCCCGCCTCCCGGGCCCCCCGGAAGCTACGACTTCGGGGTGGACGTGGCCGTTGCTCCCTCGCGGCCGGAGACGGTCTATGTGACCAAAGATCTGGCCTTCTACCGCAGCGTGGACGCGGGGAGGAGCTGGAAGCGCTTCCCGCCGGTGGTCAACCCCGATCTGTCCCGGGCTGGCCGGCTGGCGGTCGATCCGCGGGTGCCGTCCACCGTCTATGCCGCCACCTCCGTGGGGGTCCGGGTCAGCCGCGACGGCGGCGCCACCTGGAGCCCTCTCAACTCGGGGCTCCCCCTCGACGCCGAGGGGCGCCTGGAGATCGGGGGCATCGCCATCGATCCCGCCTGGCCGGAGATCCTCTATGCCGGCGTCGCGGCCGCGAATGGCGAGGGGGTGGTCCAGGACCTCGGGATCGCGAAGAGCTCGAACGGCGGCCGCCGCTGGTCGCTCGGCACACAGCGCGGCCTTTCGGCGGCCCGCTTCGGGCTGGTGCGGGCGGGGGAGCGCGGCGTCTACTTCGTGACGCTCAATCCCATCGACCTGAATTTCAGCTTCGCCCGCGCCTTCCGGAGCGGCGACGGCGGCCAGACCTGGACGCCGGTCGCCCAGGCGATCGCCGGCCAGGGGATCGCCGACCTGGAGGTCGATCCGTCCGCTCCCGGCGTCGTCTACGCGGCCACCCGCGAGGGGGTCTGGAAGAGCCGCGACGGCGGGACGCGCTGGCAGCGGCTCCTGCGCCGGGACACCAGCGAGCTCGCCACGGCCGGCTCCGGGGTCGTGCTGGCCGGTTCCTGCGGTTTGTGGCGGAGCGCCGACGGCGGCCAGACCTGGACGCAGACCCTCCCCTGCCGGAGCACCGGCGCGATCAGCGGCTACCTGATCCGCCGCCTGCAGGTGGCTCCTTCCCGCCCGCGGGAGATCTATGCCGACGTGGCCGAAATCCTCTCCGCGGAGGGGAATTCACGGCAGGCGGTCTATCGCAGCCAGGACGGCGGCGCCACCTGGAGCCGGATCGCCGACGGCGGGCTCGTCACCACCGCTCCTTCCCAGCCGGAGACCCTGTATGTCCAGACCCTGGTGCCGGAGGGGCTCGAGCTCCTGCGCAGCGACGACCGCGGCGAGACCTGGCGCGTGGCCGGCCGCCTCGACCTGCCGCTGGCGGATCTCGCCGTCGATCCGCGGAATCCCGAGGTCCTCTATGGCGCGGTGCAGCAGCACGGGGTCCAGCGCAGCCGCGACGGCGGCCGGACCTGGGAGACGGTCAACGCCGGGCTCGCCCGGATGGACCGCCTCGACGTCCGCGTCCTGACGCCGGACCCCTGGCAGCCGGACCGCTACTTCGTTCTCCCCTGGACGGGAGGAGGGCTGTTCGTTGCGAGCTTCCCGGACTGAGGGCGCTCCTAGCCAGGGTCCCGCCGAGGCTCTATGCTATGCCGGCGGTATGAGAATCCTGATCGCCGACGACCACACCCTGTTCCGGGACAGCCTGCGCGCCCTGATGGCCTCCCATGATCACGAGATCGTCGGCGAAGCGCGGGAGGGGAGGGAGGCCGTCGAGCTCGCGCGCCTCCTGCAGCCGGATATCGTCCTCATGGATCTCGCGATGCCCGGGCTCGACGGTCTGGCGGCGACACGCCTGATCAGCGCCGAGATGCCCCAGGTGAAGGTGGTCGTGCTCACCGCCCTGGAGGAGGACGCCAAGCTCTTCGAGGCGATCAAGTCCGGCGCCCAGGGCTACCTGCCCAAGACCCTCGGTTCGCGGGAGTTTTTCTCTCTGATCGAGGGGGTCGGCCGCGGCGAGCCCGGCCTGACGCCGCTCCTCGCCGGCAAGCTCCTCCAGGAGTTCGCCCGCCCTCCGCAGCCCGCCCCCGAGTCCCAGGACCCGGACGCCTTGACCGACCGCGAGCGCGAGGTGCTCGAGCTGCTCGTCGCCGGCATCACCTCGAACCGCAAGCTCGCCCAGCGCCTGGGCGTGAGCGAGAACACGATCAAGTTCCACGTCCGCAACATCCTCGACAAGCTGCACCTGCACAACCGCACGCAGGTCGTGGGCTTCGCGCTGCGGCACGGCATGGTCGCGCCGCCCGGTGCGGCCTGAGAGGTTGCTCCGGCAATTTCGAATGGTGCCGACGGAGGGATTCGAACCCACAACGATCAGGCTCTCGACCTGACGCCTCTGCCAGTTGGGCTACGTCGGCATGTTGGTGGGGGTGGAGGGAATCGAACCCTCAGGGCGCCGAAGCACAACGGATCTACAGTCCGTCCCGTCTCCATAGCGGTCTACGCCCCCGTTGTAAAAGAACGGAAAGAACGTCGCGAACATGATTCGGGCACACGGCGATCACTCGCCGCTCCGGTTTCGAAACCGGTTGCGCACTCTTTTCTGAAGACTTCCAGAAAAGCAAAAAGCCCCCGCGGCTCATCACCGGGGGGCTTTTCGCGTATCGGCTGCTCGCCTGATCGCTACACGTCTGCCCTCCGGATGTAGGCCAGATAAAGCGAACGCGAGGTAAGGTAGCAGCGGCTCATGACGTGATCAGTAGAGCATGGCGCGGAGCGTCTGTCAAGCGCCATGAATCAGATTGAATCAAGGATCTCTGTCAAATCCTTGCGTAGGGCGGAGCGCGTCTCCGCCCTCGCCCTGTAGGGGCGACATTTGATTAGCCTGGCGCTTCAGCGCCAGGTTGGAAGCCCCCCAATCCCCACCCGCCCTGAAGGGGCGGAACCCAGCTCTTGCGAGACCGAGGATAGTCGCTGAAAGGCACCCGCCCCCTCGGGGCGGATATGAGGAAGAGGACCTGCCTACCTGGCGCTGAAGCACCAGGCTAATCAAATGTCGCCCTTTCAGGGCAGGGTTTCCGATGTTCTGGAAGCAGCCGCAATGGAGCTGAGATGTGTATAAGATACCGGCAAGCCGCGACGTCTCAATGATAACGCCCTGCCCGGATGGTCCGCACCGTGTTGGTTGGGAGACGGTGGTGGGGAGAACTAACGATAGCTCAAGCTCCAGCCTGCCAGACCAGGAGGTGGGATTTATCGCGGGAGGGAACTCGCGCACGGCCCTCCAGACCCTCTATTTTAAGCTCTCCCGTGGATTGCCAATCTATGATCCAATCTTTGAGATCTCTCTCCCATACAAGTGGCGACTCAAGCACCAGAGCCCAGGCCGCATCGTACGAGAGGCGCTTGCGACCTTTCAGAAGATTGAGGGTTCTTTGCTTTGCCTGACTTAGATAGCGATCCCGAAGCTGGTGATAGTATGAACTCTCAGCTACTGTCTCCACCGTCGAAAAGAGCTCCCCCTGACCCGTCCGCTCCTCTCTCTTTCGCTTCTGAGCCACCGACCTCAATCTCTCCATCTCCTGCATCGCCGATTTTTCAGCCTCCTTGAAGACCTCAACTCCTTTAGGATGACGTGTGGCATAGATGAGGTGGAAGTGAGTTCGGTCAATCTCAGGATGTAGGACAATGGCCGAAAGTACGTATGTAAAGTGCCCTTCCAATTTTAAGACATTGCTATACTCGTTGACCAGGGCATCCTCTAGATCTTGGCCCGTTAGTCCTGTAACTCTGTCCATGACTTCAGCGGATCCGAACAGGGCTTCAAAGCTCTGGCGCGAGTTTTCGTCAGTCAAGAAGCGCCGGATATGGCTCGTCATGAAGTTGATCAGGACCTCCCCTGGGTCGAGCTTCAGCAGGGGAGAGATCAGTTTGCAAGCGAATCCCGTCCAGCCGGTAGGATCGATGAAGATGAACGGAAATGTTCTCCGGTCTCTACGAATAAACGCCTTAATGGAGCCTACCGACTGCTCGAAAGAGCCGTTCAGGATTTCTATCTCGGCGTCTTTGATTCCCTCGGCAAAAACTTTGAGCTGCTGATAGGCGTCTCGATCTTCCTCCAGAAAGAAGCATCGCAGTTGGAGGTTCCTTCCCCTTCCGCCATGAGTGCTACGGGCCTCACGAAGCTCGTCCATGGCGATGGCGAACGAACTGTCCTTGAGATCTGGAGAACGAACATTCCACGGACCGGCAAAACCGTCAACATAAGTGATTGACTCCCAGTGGTGGCCGACGATATGTGCGAAACGCTTAAGGTAATGTTGGAGTATGTAATGCTTGACGCGCGTCTGCTCGCGCCGCTCATAGAGTTCGTCGTTTGGCATGCACGCCTCAGCGGAACACCTCGACTTCAGCAAGAGCGCTCCGGAGCGATTCAAGGTCAACGACCGCCTCGGACACGCGGCGCGGTGTCTCATCGTAGGTCCGTCCGCCCAACTCGCGACCCGTCAGCGATTTCTTTCTCCCTCCCCACTGTTTGAAGAAGAAGGGAACCTCCGCCTCTAAGCATTGATCGCGGATCTCTACGACCCAGGATTCCTGGATTGGACGCGCACCCGGTCCACTCTCCCCGCCGACAATGACCCAACCGATCCCGGAGAGATCGATCCTGCGGAGGGATTCCAGGAGAGGCTCGATCGATAGGAACCGGATTACGGCGGTAGCGGCTCGAAGATGGTCGATTCGGGGCAGCCCCTGTTTCCGGTTTTCGACGCTCACGCCCCACCAGATGTGCGGCTCCTCAGCGGCGAACCGCAGCTTTGTCTTCAGCAGGTCACGGAGCCTCTCGGACCGCTTGGTGAGGACCTGGTAGGTGTGCCACCTCGCGAGCTGCATGACACGGACGACCCGGACGATGTAATCGTCGGGCACTCCTTCATGAAACAGATCGCTCATTGAGTTCACGAAGATCATCTTCGGCTGGCGCCAGAGCAGGGGCTGTGTGAGCTTCTCGGGGATCAGACGCAGATCGAACCCCTGCTCATACGGGTGTCCCGGAACTCCGCGGAAACGCTCCGCGAAGGTTTCCGCATAGCAGTGGGCGCAACCGGAGGTGATCTTGGTACAGCCCCGGACCGGATTCCAGGTCGCATCCGTCCATTCGATGGAGGAGTGTTCGCTCATAGGAGAAGGATAGCCGGGAACAGGGCGTAAGGCAAGAAACAGGGATACTAACCCTGCCTCTACGGGCAATGCCTTGTATTGCTTAGGGTCATTCGCCGGGCGTTCTGTCTCATAAGAAGAAGGTTCTACGCCTCTCGCCAAGGATTCCACGTTGACAGGATTGCCCGGCAGGCCGTCCGCCGGCTCCCCGAAGTCCGCCGCCGTCCTCGATTCGGTTCTGCCACGAGTTTGGCCGCCCCAGCATTTCGGGAGAGAATCCCTCGTATGAGCCGAGTCCTCCTCGTCTCCGCTTTCCTTCTCTAGGATGGGAGAGAACATCATGAAAGCCGTCGGACTCTATAAATACCTACCCGTCGACAACCCCGAAAGCCTGATCGACGTCGAGATCCCGAAGCCCGAGGCACACGGCCGGGATCTGCTGGTCCGCGTCAAGGCGGTCTCCGTGAACCCGGTGGACACCAAGGTCCGCTCTCCCAAGGACAAGGTGGAGGCGGAGCCGAAGATCCTCGGCTGGGACGCCGCCGGCGTGGTCGAGGCGGTGGGGGAGGAGGTCTCGCTGCTCGCGGTGGGCGACGAGGTCTACTACGCGGGGAGCATCACGCGCCAGGGCTGCGACAGTGAATATCACCTGGTGGACGAGCGGATCGTCGCCCGCAAGCCGCGCAGCCTGTCGTTCGAGGAGGCCGCCGCGATGCCGCTCACCACGATCACCGCCTGGGAGGCGTTCTTCGACAGGATGGGCATCCCACGGTCCGAGGGTTCCTCCGGCAAGAGCCTGCTGGTGATCGCGGGCGCCGGCGGAGTGGGCTCGATCGCCATTCAGATCGCGAAGAAGCAGGCGGGCCTGCGGGTCATCGCGACCGCCTCGCGCGGGGAGACCGAGGCGTGGTGCCGGGAGATGGGCGCGGACGAGGTGATCAATCACCGGGAGCCGTTCAAGGATGAGTTCAAGCGGATCGGCGCCGGGGAGGTCGATTACATCCTCTGCGCCGCCAACACCGAGGCCCATCTCCAGAACATGGCGGACGTGATCAAGCCGCAGGGGAAGCTCTGCCTGATCGTGGGAACGAAGGGCGGTCAGCCGGTCCCGATCAACCTGTTCCAGAGCAAGAGTGTCGCGATCTGCTGGGAGCTGATGTTCACGCGGGCTCAGTACCAGACGCCGGACATGCGGGCGCAGCACGACCTGCTGGAGGAGACCGCGCGCCTCATCGATGGCGGCACGCTGCGCCACACAATGCGGGAGAACTACGGTCCGCTCAATGCCGAAAACCTGCGCAGGGCGCACGCCGCGCTCGAATCCGGACGGATGATCGGCAAGCTGGTCCTCGGCGGCGTCCCCTAGCTCCGCGGCCCCTTGACCTTGTCCCCGTACTTCAGCGGCGCCCCCGTCTCCCAGGGGCGGTACTCGTTGCAGAAGTCGATGCGCTCGCCGAGCGGCGGGTGATCGGAGCGCCAGAGCTTGTAGAGCAGGCCGGGGCGCGGCACGCTGAGGTTCTCCTGCTGCAGCTTCACGAAGGCGGTGGCGCAGTCGTGGTTGTCGCGCGTGATCTCGAGGCCGAAGCGGTCCGCCTCGTGCTCGACGTTGCGGCCGAAGGCCAGGATGGCAGGCGTCAGCACCAGGGAGACGATGGAGAAGAGCAGGATCATGAGCGGCAGCGAGGCCACGTCCGCCAGCTCGGCGAAGCCGAAGCGGGCGCGGTAGCGCGCGATCAGCTCGCCCGCCGTGCGATGGATCACCCAGGCGCCGAAGAGGGCGATGGCGGTACCGAGGAGGACGAGCTGCCAGGTGTGGCCCAGCACGTAGTGCCCCATCTCGTGCCCCATGACGAACAGCACCTCGGGCGGCGAGAGCTTGGCCAGGATGGTGTCCCAGAGGACGATCCGCTTGGTGCCGCCCAGGCCGGTGACGTAGGCGTTGACCGTCTTGGTGTCGACGCTCTTGTTGACCTCGTAGACCCGGCCCCCCTCGATCCCCGCGCGGTCGGCCAGGGCCAGGATCTGGGCCTCCAGGGCCTTGTCCTTCATCGGGCCGAACTTGTTGAACAGCGGCTCGATGCCAGATCGGGGTGATGAGCAGCAGGAGGATCAGCAGGGGGAAGCGCGGCAGAGGCCCGAGTACAGCCACCAGCGCCGGGGGCTCTTGCGCAGCAGCAGGTAGGGGATCCAGAGCAGCAGGGCGATGGCCACGCAGCCGATGCCCAGTCCGATGATCGCGTCGCTCCACCACTTGGCCGCGGTCTGATCCGAGAGGCCGTAGGCGTGCGAGCGGACGAAGCCCGAGTAGTAGTCCAGGCGGCAGGGAGAGGAGCGCCGTGACGAGGGTGAAGAGAACGCCGTAGAGGACGACGGTGAAGAACCAGTTGCGGCCGATCTTCTGGGCCGCGTCGCGCATCCGGGCCGAGAGGCCGGTGAAGAGCAGGAGCAGCGGCACGAGCAGCCCCCAGATCGTGGAGATCGCCCAGAGGACGTTGCTGCTCCGGTAGTAGCGCAGGGCTTTCTCGCTCGGTTCCGGCACCGGCACCGGCGCGGAGGGAGCCGAGGCCGTGACGCCGGCAGCCGCCTGGACCGGATCAGGAGCCGGGGTTTGGGCCTGGGCCAGGGGTACGAAGAGAAGGGCGAAAACGAGAGTCAGAACGGCGAGCGCTGCGTTACGCATCGGGATCTCTCCTATCTGGGATGACAGGGAGAGTACGCGAAAATCGATCCGGGGTTGCGGCGGGCGTCAGGCCTCGTAGGCGAACGCCGTGGCCTTGGACCGCGCCTTCCGCCGCAGCAGGGCTTCGAGGTGGAGGGTCGTTTCCTCGATCAGCACGGCCTCGCCGCACTCCGGGCAGACGTGCGCCGGCACATTGTGGACGACCACGGTCCGCTGCCGGTAGATCACTGAGTGGCTGATCCCCTGCTGCTCGTGCTCGCCTATGCAATCCGGGGTCTGGCATTTCATCGGGTCGTCTCCTCTTTTCAGTACTGTATCCCTATCAAGAAACTCCGCGGGAGGTCTTTGCAATTCCGGGACCCGTCGATCTCATAAGATGACCGAGCCATGACCGAGCCCTCCGTGCCCCGCGTCCCCCCTCCCTGGCGCCTGCGGGGGAGCGGCTACATCTTTCTTTTCACCTTCGAGCCCTGGTTCCTGCGGAACGGGGGGTTCCTGCCGCCGGAGCTTGCGGGGGAGCACTTCGAGGGGCAGCTCGGGGCGCTGATGCTGGTCGACTACCGGCAGTCGCCGGTCGGCCCCTATCGCGAGCTGCTGTTCGCGGCGGGCCGCAACCTGCGCTGGCGGCACCATCTCTTCACGATCAGCCGGATCTATGTCTCGACCGAGGCGAGCGCCGTCAGCGGCCGGGAGAACTGGGCGATCCCGAAGCGGACCGCCGAGTTCGAGGTGGTCCCAGGGAAAGGCGGCGCCGAGCGCGTGATCGTCCAGCGCGACCGGCTCGCCGAGGTGGACCTGACCGTCGCGCCCGGCCGCGGCCTCCCCCTGCCGGCCGCCGGACCGCTCGCGCCCCCCTCCTGGCGGACGATCACCCAGTTCCGCGACGGCCGGGTCTACGAGACCCGGCTGAGCGGCTGGGGAGCGCTGCGTCCGGCGAAGCTGCTCGACTTCCGCACGATGCCCAAGGCGTTTCCGGATTTGAAGCAAGGGAAACTGGTGGCGGGGTTCCGGGTGGGCGATTTCCGGCTGCGGTTTCCCGCGGCTCGGAAAAAGACAAGGACGTAAAGGACTGCAAGGACTGCAAGGACAAAAACGAGACAGAGCCTTCCTGTCCTTTACGTCCTTGTCGTCCTTTACGTCCTTTTTCAGTCAACCCGGCAACACCCGCTCCAGAATCGCCCTGAAGTCGGTCCCCGGCGGCAACGTTCCGAAGGCGCGGCCGCCGTCGCCGGCCAGGCGGCTGGCGCAGAAGGCGTCGGCCACCTCGGCGGGGGCGTGGCGCACGAGCAGCGAGGCCTGGAGGGCGAGAGCCAGGCGCTCGACCAGGCGGCGGGCCCGCACCTCCAGATCTTCCGTCTTCGCGAGCTGGGCGCGGAGCTCGTTGACGTAGATGTCCAGCCGGTGATCGCCCCCCCTCGCCTCCCAGATCTCGGAGAACAGGGCCCCGAGCGACTCGGGGGTCTTCTGGATCGCCCGCAGCACGTCGAGGCACTGGACGTTGCCGGAGCCTTCCCAGATCGAGTTGAGCGGCGCTTCGCGGTAGAGCCGCGCCATCCCCCATTCCTCGACGTAGCCGTTGCCGCCCAGGCACTCCAGCGCCTCGGCGGCGTGGACCGGCGAGCGCTTGCAGGTCCAGTACTTGAGGACGGCGGTCGCGAGCCGCCGGAACGGCGTTCTCCGTCACGCGTCGTAGGCGCGGGCGAGGCGCATCATCGCCGTGGTGGCGGCCTCGGATTCGAGGGCGAGGTCGGCCAGGACGTTGCGCATCAGCGGCTGATCGATCAGCGGCTTGCCGAAGGTCCGGCGGTGGACGGCGTGGTGGATCGCCCGCGCGGTCCCCCAGCGCATCCCCGCCGCGGCGCCGATCACGCAGTCGAGCCGCGTGTGGTTCACCATCTCCAGGATCGTCTGCACGCCGCGCCCCTCCTCGCCGACGAGGCGGGCCCAGGCGGCGCCGAACTCCACCTCGCTGGAGGCGTTGGAGCGGTTGCCGAGCTTGTCCTTGAGCCGCTGGAGATGGAAGCGGTTGCGCGCGCCGTCCGGGGTGAAGCGGGGGAGGAGGAAGCAGGAGAGCCCTCCGGGGCTTTGAGCGAGCACCAGGAAGGCGTCGCACATCGGCGCCGAGCAGAACCACTTGTGACCGGTGATCTCGTAGTGCGTCGCCAGCCGGCCGCGCCTGGGTGGTGTTGGCGCGCACGTCGGAGCCCCCCTGCTTCTCGGTCATCGCCATGCCGCAGAGGGCGCCCGCCTTCTCCGCACGACGGGCACGAGGCGCGGATCGTAGACCGTCGAGGTGAGGCGCGGCTCCCATTCGGCGGCGAGCTCGGGCTGGAGGCGCAGGGCCGGCACCGCCGAGTAGGTCATCGAGAGCGGGCATCCGACCCCGGCCTCCACCTCGGCCAGCAGCATGAACATCGCCGCCCGCGCCACGTGCGCCCCGGGCCGCGGCTCGCGCCAGGGGAGGGCATGCAGCCCATGCTCCACCCCGAGCGCCATCAGCGCGTGCCAGGCGGGATGGAACTCCACCTCGTCGATCCGGTTGCCGTTGCGGTCGTGCGTGCGCAGGACCGGCGGATGCTCGTTGGCCTGGAACCCCCAGGCGACCGTCTCCCGCCGCCCCACGATCTCCCCGAAAGCCCGCGCCCGCTCCTCGGCCCAGTCCGCCCCCTCGCGCCGCAGCGCCTCGGCGAGGACGCGGTCGGAGGTGAAGAGGTTGACGTCCTCGAACGGCGGCGGCTGGTTGAAGACGGTGTGGGTGGAGTGAGGATCGACAGGCTCGGCCATGAGCGCAAGGATACCTCGGGGCTTTCGTGGCCTGCGACCTCATCCTCTGTCTCCTTCTCCTGAAGGAGAAGGAGGACGTATCTGCGGCGGCTACTCTGGGATTCGGCAATATCGCCTCAGAAAGGTCCCTCCTCTCCTTCAGCTTCGGCAGCTCGGCTGCGCGAGCAGATGGTGGTGAGGAAGCGGCTTTTTTCCTCCCCCTTCAGGGGGAGGCCAGGAGGGGGCCCGCCCCAGACAAGGAGCGGTCCCGCGGACTCCGCAAAGCCCCCTTTCTGGCCTCCCCCCGTTCCGGGTGGAGGAAAAATCCGGGCCTCGAGAACCATCCACTTCCTCAGGAGGAGAGGAGGACAAGAGGTGAGGTCGCAGGCCACGGACGTTCCAATCAGCGATACCATCCTCATCGACCGATAGGAGACGACGTTGGCCATTCGCGAAGGTGCCTGGGATTGCCCCGCCTGCGGCCGGAAACGGAACCGCGGACCCGACAAGTTCTGCGGCGGCTGCGGTTCCCCCCGCGGCCCCGGGGTCCAGTTCTATCTGCCGGACGACGCGCCCGAGGTCACGGACGCCGAGGCCCTGAAGCGGGCCGCGGCCGGCGCGGACTGGATCTGCCCCTACTGCGACGCGGACAACCCCGCTGTCAACACCTTCTGCTCCGGCTGCGGCGCGCCCCGCGACGCGGCGAAGACGCGCGAGGTCGTCGAGCGGCGCTTCGACGCCCCGGCTCCTCCTGCTCCGCAGCCGCTGGCGGCGCCCCCTCAGGGGAGCGGCGGATCGCGGCTGAAGAAGGGCCTCGGCCTCGGCTGTCTGGGACTGGTCGCGCTGATCGCGCTCGCCGTCTTCCTCGGCCGGCCGAAGTCGACGACGCTCACCGTCACCGGCTTCCACTGGCTGCGGACGATCGCGGTCGAGGAGCTCCGGCCGGTCACCGAGGAGGCCTGGGAAGAGGAGGTGCGGGCCGGCGTCCGCATTCTCGGGAGAAGCCGCGAGGTCCACCACGTCGATCACATCCAGATCGGCAGCGAGACGCGGACCCGCACCGTCAGCGAGGAGGTGCAGACCGGCACCGAGAGGGTCAAGACCGGCACCCGGGACCTCGGCAACGGCTACTTCGAGGACGTCTACGAGGACCGCCCCACCTATGAGAACCGTTCGCGCGAGGAGACCTACCAGCAGCCGGTCTACCGCGACCAGCCCGTCTACCGGCAGCGCGTCCGTTACGAGATCGACAAATGGATCCCTGACCGCCAGGCCCGCGCCGAAGGGCAGGACCACGCCGCCATCTGGCCCGATCTCCGGCTCGGCAACAAGGAGCGCGCGGGGAGGCGCGAGGAGGCGTACGAAGTGTTTTTCCAGACCGCCGAGGGGAAGCCGATCACCTACAAGGCGCCGAGCGAGGCGGTCTGGAGAGGTTTCGAGGTGGGGCGGAGCTACAAGGGGAAGGTCTACAGCGACGGGAGGGTGGCGGAGGTGGAGGGGGGAGGCTGAGGGCCGAGCCCGAAGGCCCGCCCGCAGGGCGGAATTTATCCAGCCTGGGGTGTCAACCCCAGGACGGGGGCGCTGGACTCTCCTCCTACCTGGGGTTGACACCCCAGGCTGGATAAATTCCGCCCTGCGGGCGGGCCCTACGAATCCGTAGCACCCCCCTACGCCGCCTCCTCCTCAATCTCCCGTTCCCCCCGTCTCGGGAAGAACCGCCGCACCAGCTCGCCCATCTTCTCCTTCCCCCGCAGGTCGTCGAACAGCGAGTAGAAGACCGGCGTCGCGAGCAGCGTCAGCAGCAGCGAGAGGCTCTGGCCGCCGATGACCACGACGGCGATCGCCCGCCGCTCCTCGGCGCCCGGGCCGGTGCCGAGGGCGAGCGGGAGCATGCCGGCCACCAGGGCCAGCGTCGTCATCAGGATCGGCCGCAGCCGGTCGCGGTTGCCCTGGAGGATCGCCGGCAGGCGGTCCATCCCCTGGGCCCGCAGGTTGTTCATGTGGTCGATCTGCAGAATGGCGTTCTTCTTCACCACGCCGAAGAGCACCAGGATGCCCAGCGCCGAGTAGAGGTTCAGCGTGTTGTCGCGTCGCCCACAGCGACAGCATGGCGAACGGCACCGCCAGCGGCAGCGACAGCAGGATGGTCAGCGGGTGGACCACGCTCTCGAACTGCGAGGCGAGGATCATGTACATGAAGATGATCGACAGCATGAGCGCCCAGATGAACTCGCTGTAGGTGCGCGCCAGCTCGCGGCCGCGGCCGCCGACCGCCGTCGTGTAGGTGGGCGGCAGGTTCATCTCCTCCACCGCCTGCTGCAGCGCCTCCAGCCGGTCCGCCAGCGCGTAGCCGGGGGCGACGCCGGCGCGCAGGCTGACCTGCCGCTGGCGGTCGAGGCGGTCGACGCGGGAGGCGGTGGTCTCCTCCTTGAGGGTGACGAAGTTGCCGAGCTGGTACGAGCTTGCCGTCCCGGCCCGGGCACGAAGAGGCCGCGGATCGCCTCCGGATCGTTGCGCGCCCCCTCGGCGAGCCGGAGCTGGACGTCGTAGTCGTCGTTGATCCCCGGGTCGTGGAAGCGGGAGACCTGGTCGTCGCCGCCGACCATCAGCTGCAGGGCGCTCGCCGACGTCGGACATGTCGACGCCCAGGTCGGCGGCGCGGTCGCGGTCGACCTCGACCCGCAGCTCGGGCTTGTCGAGCTTGAGCGTGGTGTCGGCGTCGACGATGCCGCCGAGCTCCTTGGACTTCTCGCGCAGCTGCTCGGCGTAGCGCGGCGAGCGCCTGGAGGTCCGGGCCGCGCAGGGCGAAGTCGATGTCGAAGTTGCCGCCGCCGATGTTGAACGACGGCAGGTTGCGCACCGCGCAGCGCAGGTCGCGTGAACTTCGCGAGGCGGCGCGCGGACCGCCAGCCATCACGTCCTGCTGGCTGTAGTTGCCGCGGAAGGCGGCGCCGGGATCGAGGTGGACCAGGCCGCTCGAGGAAGCGCGGAGATCGAGAACTTGCGCTCCTCGCTGCGGCGCGATGCGCACGAAGACGTTCCCCTGGTTGACGCCGCCCAGGAAGCCGCCGCCCGCCGTGGCGAGCACGCTGCGGACGCCGTGGACCTGGCGGATCTCCGCCTCGATCGGCGCGCATGGCCTCGTCGATCGCCGGCGAGGCTCGTCCCCTCGGGCGCGCGTGACGTTGACCTCGAACTCCGACTCGTCGACGTCGCTCGGGATGTACTCCACCTTCACCAGCTTGAACAGCGGGATCGAGGCGAGCATGACGCCGAGGCAGATCAAGGCCGCCGCGCGCCGGTGTGCCATGGTGAACGCGCAGCAGCCGCTCGTAGCCGCGGTCGAGCCGGCCATAGAAGCCCTGCCGCGAGCGGGCGGTCTCGCCTGCTGCCGTGGTCCTCGTGGCCACCGTGACCGGAGGCGGCGTCCTCGGCGCGCAGCATGCGGGCGCTCATCATCGGCGTCAGGGTGAAGGAGACCAGCAGCGAGACCAGCACCGCCGCCGCCGCGGTGATGCCGAACTGGTAGAGGAAGCGCCCGGAGATGCTCGACATGAACGAGACCGGCACGAAGATGACCACCAGCGACAGCGTCGTCGCCAGCACCGGCGAGGCCGATCTCCTGCGTCGCCTCTTGCGCCGCCTCGAAGGAGTCCATCTTCTTCTCCTCGATGAAGCGGAAGATGTTCTCGAGGACGACGATGGCGTCGTCGATCACCACGCCCACCATCAGCACCAGGGCGAGCATGGTGACGCTGTTGAGGGTGAAGTCGAGCGCCTTCATCATCGCCGAAGGTGGCGATCACCGAGGTCGGGATCGCGACCGCGGCGATCACCGTCGAGCGCCAGCTGCGCATGAAGGCGAGCACCACCAGCGAGGCGAGGATGCTGCCCAGGATCAGGTGCAGGTTGATCTCGTGGAGCGCGGCGTAGATGTAGCGTCGACTGGTCGCGGATCACCTCGCAGCTTGACGTCCGGCGGCAGCTGGCGCCTGGACGCGCGCGAGCGCCTGTCTTGACCCCGTTCGATCACCTCGACGGTGTTGGCCCCCGACTGGCGGCGGATGTCGAGGGTGACGGTCGGCACGCCGTCCAGCCGGGCGACCGAGCGCTGCTCCTTGGTGCCGTCCTCGGCCTAGCCGAGGTCGCGGACGCGCACCGGCTGGCCGTTGATCGTGGCCACCACCAGGTCGTTGAACTCGTCCGCGTTCTCGAAGCGTCCCATGGTGCGCAGCGTCTGCTCGCGCGCGCCGGAGGTGACGTTGCCGCCGGGCACGTCGGCGTTCTGCCGCACCATGGCGTGCGCGCACGGCGGTGATCGGGAGCTGGTAGGCGGCCAGCCGGTCGGGGTCGACCCAGATGTTGATCGCCCGCTGCAGGCCGCCGACGAGGCTGCACCTCGCCGACCCCGGCCGAGCGCTCGAGCTGGACCTTGACCACCTTGTCGGCGTACTCGGTCAGCTCGCGCAGCGAGCGGTTGCCCGAGAGCGCGATCGTCATCACCGGCGAGCTGTCGTTGTTGAACTTGGAGATCACCGGCGGCTGGACGTTCGAGCGGCAGGTTGCGGATGACCCCGGCGATGCGGTCGCGGATGTCCTGGGTCGGCGGTCTCGATGTTGCGGTTGAGGCTGAAGGTGGCGATGACGAAGGAGGTGCCGGCCCGAGGAGACCGAGCGCAGCTCCTCGATCCCCTCGACCGTGTTGACCGCCTCCTCGATCTTCTGCGAGATCTCGGCCTCGATCTCCTCGGTCGAGGCGCCGGGCAGCGTGGTGCGCACGGAGACGGTCGGCAGGTCGACCGAGGGGAAGCGGTCGACCCCCAGCCGGCCGTAGCTGGCGGCGCCCACGACGACCAGGGCGAGGATGATCATGGCCGCGAACACCGGCCGGCGGATACAGATCTCGGCGAGCTTCTGCATACGGCTCCTTAGGACACCACTCGCACGGCCTCGCCGGTGACGATGTTGCCGGGCTGGACCACCACCGCCTCGCCGGGCTTGATCCCTTCCACGATCTCGACTTGGTCGCCTGAATGCCGGCCGGTCCGGACCTTCTTCTCGACCGCCTTTCCCCCCTCGACTCCGACCACCTTCTGGATGCCGGCGAAGCTGACGACCGAGGAGGCGGGGACGAGGATGGCCGGGTCGCCGGACTGCACGACGATCGCCGCGCGGGCGAACGAGCCCGGCCGCAGGGCGCCGTCGGCGTTGGGCACCTCGGCCTCCACCATCAGCGTGCGGTTGTCCTCGCTGATCGAGGGGCTGATGCGGGCGACCTTGCCGGTGTGCGGGGTGGCAACCCCCTCGACCGTGAGCTCGACCGGCTGGCCGACGCGGACGCCGAGCGCCTCGCGCTCCGGCACCGAGAGCTTCAGCCGCAGCGGGTGGACCCGCACCAGGACGGCGACCGGCGCGCCGGCCGCCAGATAATCGCCGGGGCTCACCATGCGCTCGCGGATGGCGCCGTCGAAGGGCGCCGTGAGCACCGAGTCGGCGAGCTGCTGCTGGGCGATGGCGAGCTCGCTCCGGCGCTGCGAGAGCAGGGCCTGGCGGGTGCGGGCCGTCTCGATCGCCTCCTGGTGCCGCCCCTCGGCCACGCCGAGAGAGGCATCGGCGGCGTCGAGGTCCTGCTTGGGGATGAGCTGTTCGTCGAAGAGCTTGACCATGCGGTCGCGGGTGAGCTGGGCCTGCTTGAGGGTCGCCGCGGCCTGCTTGACGCCGGCCGTCTGCCCGGGGTCGACGGCGTCGCTGGTGCCGCCGGGGGGGAGGCCGAGCTGGGTCCGCGCCTGCTGGAGGGCGGTCTCGGCCTGGCGGACCCGGAGCTGGAAATCGGTCGGCGCCAGCCGCGCGATCACCTGGCCGCGGCGCACGGGCGAGCCGATATCCACCTGCATCCGCTCGAGGCGGCCGGCGATCTTGAAGCCGAGCTGGGTCTCCTCGTCGGCGGCGAGCGTGCCGGAGACCTCGACCGTCCGCGCCAGCCGCCCCTCCTCGGCCGTGGCGAGGCGCACCTCGCGCGGGGGGCCGGCGGGCTTGCCGTCCTTGCCCTGCTGCTCCGCCCCCTTCCCTTTCCCCCCCGCGGCCGCGGGATCCCCTCCACACCCGGCGAGCAACGCCGACAGGGCAAGAGTCGGCACAAAAAGACTAAAGAGCTTCCTCAAATAATTCTCCCCTGGAGTCCTCTGCGGAGAGCAGAGAGATTAGGTACGCCATGGCACCCCGCAGGTTTCAACCCTGCGAGCCGGGCCGAGATTCCAGTGGGTACCGGGCGCACAGTAAAGAAGTTGTAAGGACGGGTGACAGATCCATGACGGCGGGCGGGGAAGAGACGTCAGCCCTTGGCCGGCGGCTTGACCTCGAAGTTCCGCATCAACCGGTGCAGGTACGTCGGATTCAGCTCGAGGAGCTCCGCCGCCTTCGTGATATTGCCGCCGGCCTGATCGATCGCGTCGAGGATCAAGCGCTGTTTGAAGGCGTTCACCGTATCGTGATACTTGCCCACCGGACCGCCGGCGCGCTCCGCGGGCGCGGCTTCGAGCACAGTCTCCGGCAGATCCTCGGGACGGATCAGCTCGCCTTCGCCGAGCACGACCGCCCGTTCGATCGCGTTGGCGAGCTCGCGGACGTTCCCCGGCCAGCCATAGCGGAGCAGGCAGGTGCGGGCCTCGGGGGTGAAGCCCACGACCCGGCGGCCGAGCTTGCGGCTGAACAGGGCTGTGAAGTGGCTGGCGAGCAGGGGGATGTCCTCCCGGCGCTCGCTCAGGGAGGGCAGCGTCACCGCGATGACATTGAGACGGTAGAAGAGGTCCTCCCGGAAGGTCCCTTCGCGGATCCCTTTCTCCAGGTCGCGATTGGTGGCGGCGACCAGCCGCACGTCCGCCTTGATCGGCCGCGTGGCGCCGACCCGCTCGAACTCCCGTTCCTGCAGGACGCGCAGCAGCCGGGCCTGGAGCGTCGCCGGGATCTCGCCCACCTCGTCGAGGAACAGGGTGCCCCCCTGGGCCGCCTCGATCTTGCCGATCTTCCGTTCGACCGCCCCGGTGAACGCTCCTCTCTCATGGCCGAAGAGCTCGCTCTGCAGGAGCGTCTCGGAGAGCGTGGCGCAGTTGACCGCCACGAACGGCTTGCCGGCCCGGGGGCTGCCGCGGTGGAGGGCGCGGGCCGCCACCTCCTTGCCGGTGCCGCTCTCGCCGCGCAGCAGGACAGTCGAGTCGGTGGCGGCGATGCGGGCGAGCAGCCGCTGGATCTCCCGGATGCGCGCGCTCGCGCCGACCATGCCGGCGTCCAGGGCGCCCTCGATCCGCCGGTTCTCCTCCTCCAGGGATTCCAGGTGGCGGACGTTGGCGAGCGCCGCCCCGGCGATGCCGGCCGCGGCCGTCGTCAGCTCCAGGTGGCGTTCGTCGAAGCGGGTTCCCGCCTCGCGGGTATCCAGATAGAGGACGCCGAGCGTCCCCTCGCGGCCGGTCAGCGGGGCGGCGAGGAGGGACTGGAGGCGTGCCATCTGCACGCTCTCGACGCCTTCCCAATCGTTGCCCTGGAGCACGTCGTTCGCGAGCACGGCCGAGCGCTCGGCGACGACGCGCTCGATCAGGGTGCGGGAGACCGGGAAAGGCTCGGTCCGCCCCTTGCGGTCCAGCGCGCGGGAAAAGATGAGATCGCCAGTCGGATCCAGGAGCAGGAGGGCGGCCCGCTCGGCGGGTACGGTTTCCAGCGCCAGCTCGAGAAGGCGGCGGGCGAGCGGCGCGGTGGCGCGGAGCTCGTGGAGAGCGTTGGCGATCCGCAGCAGAGCCTGGAGATCGCGGGCCACCCTGGCGTCCGCGGGCAGCGCCGCGAGAATGTTTTCGGGATGCGATACGCCCGCCGCCCGATGAGTCGTGCTCTCCGCGATCCAGTTCCTCTCATCCAGCAGGACCGGCTTCCGGGCGGCCTCCGGCTCTTCGGTGTGGGTCTGAAAAAGAAACAGCGAGCCGCCGATCGTGATCAGGTCGCCGTGCTCCAGGACCCTTTCGACGATGGGCACGCCGTTGACGAAGGTTCCCTGGCGGCTGTCGAGATCCCGCAGGCGAAAAAACTCGTCCTCGGCCTCCACCACGCAGTGTTGCCGCGAGGCGGCGAGGTCGCGCAGGTGGACCATATTGCCGTGGTCGCGGCCGAGCGTCAGCCGCTCCGTCCCGAGGGTGAAGATCTGGCCGGCGAGAGGCCCGGAGGCTGCGATCAGTCGCGGATTCATGAAAGCTCTCTCTTTGTCTTGGATACAGCCTATCCGATCGGAGACAGCAGCCAGCGGTTCTGGAAAGCGGCTCCTCTCTTACAAACTCTTTTGGAATCAGTGATCTGCGTGAGAATTCCGTCATTCCTGGCGATTGGCACGTGATGTGGAATTCCAGGAGAGATAGAAAAGGAGATCACGATGAAAAAAATCAATGTCGACCGAAAGAACAAAAAAACCAACTCTCCGAATCTGAGCGTCGCGACTGGCGATGAAGTCACTTGGACGATCAGCAGCATCGGGACAGACGAAAGATTGGTCCTCAACTCGTCGCTGATCAATGCCACTGGAACAGTGGGAAGCGACACGCTCACTGTGACCATCCCTGTTGTTGGGGTACCCTATCCCCTCAACTACGGGATCTCCGTCCAGACGGTTCCACCGCTACCGGCTCTTCCGTCATCGCCGGTTCTGGTGGCCAACGATAAACTGGTGATCGATACCATCGGGCCGCCGACGCCGCCCAAGCACTGTCTGGAGGATAAGAAGGACCGTCATTAGGTCCATCGGCGCCGGGGGTTCATCGATGAGCCCCCGGCGCCTTGCCGATGAGGTCCCGGAACTCCGGATATTCTCGAAGGGAGTTATAACCAGGGAAGCGGAACCACCGGCTCTGGACTCCCTTCTGGAGGGCTCTCTCGACCTTGGCCAGCGCGGTGGCGTGGTCCCCGACGAGAGCGAACACCAGCGCCGCGGATTGGAGGACATCAGGATCATCGCGTTTCTGTTCCGGCGCGTTGAGGATGATCGCTTTCGCTTCCCGCCAGCGGCCAAGGTACGCCAGGCACTCCGCTTGTGGAAGGCTGTTCCCCGGGACGGGGTTCTTTTCAATCTCGCTCAGCGCCTTCCGGAAGTGGGCTTTGGCGTCCCGCGTGCGGCGCAGGGCGAGCTCGGCCTGGGCCAGGTCCAAGTTGACCTCGGAGCTGTCCGGATCGATCTCCAGCGCCTTGTGGAGAGCCGTGATCGCGTCCTGGTAGCGGCCCAGGAGAATCCGGGTCACGCCGAGGTTGGTGTAGTGGGCGCGCAGGGGTTTCGGGGTCTTGTCGATGAGGTCCTGGTACCGTTGCTCGGCCTGATGCAGGTCGCCGAAGAGGAGTTCGATTCCGGCGAGCTTGTCCAGGGCGAAGACATTGTCCGGCGAGCTTTCGAGGATCAGATGGAGATGGCCGCGGGCCGCTTCGACGTGGCCGGTCCGGGCCTCGAGATCGGCGAGGCTGTAGAGATTGCGCCAGGTCGGGGAGCTATGGACCGCGGTCCTCAGATCGTCGAGTGCCTCGTCCAGACGGCCTTCCCGCTCCGCGAGGCTGGACCGGAGGACGAGGACCCGCGGGTCGCCTGGGAGGAGTTTTTCGATCCGCGCCAGGGTCTTGGCCGCGACGCTCGGCTGATCCAACTCGATCCTGAACTGCGTGAAGAGGGGACGGGGATCATCCGGCGCCATCTCGCGGGCTCCGCGGACGAGGTCCAGAGCCCTGTCGCGGTAGGCCATCTTTTTCGTCGGCACGGAGCGGTTCAGCAGGAGGTCGGCGGTGAGGAGGCGGGCATCGAGGAGACCGGGGGACTTGTCCATCACCCGCTGGAGGTCTTCCAGGTCGTCCTCAGACGAGACGTTTCCCGCATCGAGCCGCTTCTTGATGGCGAGGAACGCGGCGTAGTCTTCGGTACGGGCTGTCAGGGTGGGAGTCCCCGGCCGCCGGCGGCGATCTTTGTAGCCCCGGAGCAGGCTCTTGTCCACCTGTTTCGCAAGCTGGAGGAGGTCGCCGTCCTCGACAGGCGCGAGGAACGTCTCGCTCCACAGGATCTGGCCGCGAGAGCTCTGGCGCCGCAGGGTGATCTTCCCCTGGCTGCCCGTTCCGTCGAGGATCGCCATCAGGATCTCGTCCGCGGCGGCGGCCCGCGCCATCTGCCGGACCGGCGCGTCCTTGAGCTCGCTCGGACTGATCACGTCCACGCCGACGAGTGAGCTCAAGGTGCCGAGGGAGGTGGTCAGGACTCCCGAGGCCGCGAGTTGGAGGCGTTCGTCCTTGCCGTTCACCTGCGGCCGGAGCACCGCTACCCGCACAAGTGCGGTGGCGGCGGCCGGCGCCGCGGGGCGCTGGGCGGGCTGGAAACGCTGGCCGATCAGAAAGCCGAAGGTCGCCAGGAGCACCACCGCCAGGACCGCGGCGGCCGCCGTCCTCATCCCACGCCGGTGGATGACCGACATTCCGGCCGTCGACGGGGGAGCCGCGGCCGATGGCGGCAGCGCCTGAGACAGGGGCGGTGTGGACGGGTGGAGGAACCCGGTGGGCAGAGCGCTGATGGTCTCCTCGGAGGGGGAGCCGGAAGTGAAGTCGGCGGCGATGGCCTCAAGCTCCCGCAGCACCTCGGCCGCGCTCTGAGGACGCGCGTCCGGCTCCTTTTCGAGCAGGCGCCCGGTCAGGGTGCCGAGCCGTGGCGAAAGCCCCGGCTGGACCGTATCCACGCGCGGCGGGGTGAGGGACATCACCCGGGAGACGATCTCCAGGGTGCCCGAGCCGCGGAAGGGGGATTGGCCGGTCAGCATCTCGTAGAGCAGGACGCCGAACGAGAAGAGGTCCGACCGCTCGTCGACCTCGGCGCCCCGGGCCTGCTCGGGCGACATCGAGCGCCAGGTGCCCACCACGAAGCCCGCCGCGGTCAGGGAAGGATCGCCCGCCATGGGCGCGAGCGGCTTCGCCAGACCGAAATCAAGGATCTTGGCCTGCCCGGCCAGGGTGACGATCACGTTCTCGGCCTTGAGGTCGCGGTGGACGATCCCCGCCGCGTGGGCGGCGTCGAGCCCGGAGGCGATCTCCCGCGCCAGTCGCACGGCGGTCGCCGGTTCCATGGGGCCGCGCTGCAGAGTCTCGGCCAGGGTCGATCCCTGGACGTACTCCATGATGATGCAGTCGTCCTCGGCGCCCTCCAGCAGGTCGTAGATGTGCACGATGGCGGGATGGCTGAGGCCGGCGACGGTCTGGGCCTCCCGCAGCAGACGCTGGCGCAGGGTCGGGGTCATCTCGCCGTCGTGCCGGATCCGCTTGATCGCGACCGACCGTTTCAGACGGTCGTCCCGGGCCAGGAAGACCTCCCCCATGCCACCGCGGCCGAGAATCCTGACGATTCGGTAGGGGCCGATGCTCTCGCCGCCTTCGGGGGGCAATTCGGATCCCGGCACGGAAATCTCCTAAGCCAGCGCTGCTGAGAGGGAACTTCATCATTATACGCAAAATGAGAATTTGAGACATGGAGGGTGGCGGAACAGCCCCCGGCCGGGCGGCCGGGGGCGTGGGAGGGAGGGGGCTCCTCAGGCGGTGCGGCGGCGCCGTACCAGCAGGAGGGCGGCGGCGGCGAGCGCCATGGCGAGGGCCGCGAGACCGAATTCCGAGAGGGTCGGAATGATCGCGACGGGGGCCGCCGTGACGGTCAGCGACGTCGGATCGCCGGCCGTTGCGGTGCCCGGGTCATCGGTGACGCCGCTGGTGTCGTTGGTGCCGTCGCCGTTGGCGTCGTACGAGATCGTTCCCTGGTTGGCGATCGTCTGGCCGGCGGTCCCGGCGTTGATGGTGGCGGTGATGGTGATCGTCACCGAGGCGCCGGCGGCGATCGAGCCGTTCCAGGTCACCGTGTTGGTGCCGACGGCGGCGACGGCGGTTCCCGCGGTGGCGGTGGCGCTCACCAGGGTGAGGCCGGCGGGCAGGACGTCGGTGAACTCGTTGCCGGGGTTGTCCCCCTGAGTGGCCCCGCCGGAGTTGGTCAGCACCACGGTGTAGGTGACGCTGGAGCCCTCGGCCGCCAAGCTGCCGAACGGTCTTGGTGGCGGTGACGAGCGGCGCCAGCCCGACGAAGAACGAGGTGGGATCGCCGGCCGCCGCGGTGCCCGGATCGTCGGTGACGCCGGAAGCCTCGTTGCTGCCATTGCCGTCGGCGTCGAACGAGAGGTTCCCCTGGTTGGAGATCGTCTGGCCGCCGGTTCCGGCGTTGACCGTGGCGGTGATGGTGATGGTCACCGAGCCGCCGAGCGGCGCCAGCGAGCCGTCCCAGGTCACGGTGTTCGTCCCGACGGTGGCGACGGCGGTTCCGGAGGTGGCGGTGGCGCTCACCAGGGTGAGGCCGGCCGGCAGGACGTCGGTGAACTCGTGACCCGCGTTGTCGGCCTGGGAGCCGCGTGCCGTTGTTGGTGAGGGTCACGGTGTAGGTCACCGTGCCGCCGACGCTGAAGGTGCCGCTGACGGTCTTCGTGCCGGTGACGGCGACGGGCGCGACGAAGGCGGTGCAGCTGAAGGCCGTCGGCGTGACGATGAGCGACCACGAGTTCAGCGTGCCGGTGTCGAAGAGCAGCCTGATCGGTGAGATGGACCTTCCAGGCGCCCTGCGTGCTGAGGCCGTTGAGCCGCGAGAGCTGGCCCACCGGGTCGGGACCGAGGTTCGGGATGCCGAAGAGGGTCCAGATCACCGAGTTGAACGCCGGCGACCAGTCGCCGGTGTAAGGCGCGTCGACCTCGCCGCTCAGGTTGAGGTCGTTGCTCGAGGCGTCGTCGAAGAGGGTGTTGACGAAGTCGTCGCCATCGCCGTCGCCGATGAAGAATCCGCGCAGGTAGGCGAGGTCGGTACCGTAGCCGTTCGGCGCCTTGAACCCGACGGTGAGATCGCCGGTGAACGTGTGGGTCAGGCTGTCCACGCGGAAGTTGAGGTCGGAGATCTCGAGGTCGTCGGTGATGGTGAGGGTGTCGGTCGCGCCGGTCAGGTCAGCGTCCGGAATGGCGAGGCCGCTGGGGATCGTGCGGGTGTAGGTCACCGGCGCGCCGGTACCCGTGGGATCGCCGACCCGCACCACGAAGTCGACGGTGGTGGTGCCCAGGGTGCTGACCGTTTGCAGCGTGAACTTCAGCGACTGGCCGCAGAGCGCCGACGGCGAGAGGGTGAAGAGGAAGGTGTCGCCGCTGCCGGTGCCCTGGGCGGGGATGGCGCCGTAGGTGGAGGCGTTGTCGAGGATCGTCACCCCCGGGGTCGACGAGGTCAGGGTGGCGGTGGCGCTCGCGACGTTGAACGCGGTGTTGTGCCAGGGGTTCAGGAGAGCCGACGCTGAGGCGGATCGGCTCGCCCGGATCGATGGCGCCGTTGCTGTTGCCCAGGGTGTCGTCGACGGTGACCGGGCCGGCGTCCAGATAGGGCACCTTGAAGGATTCGCCGATCCCCATGTGGCCGCCGGAACCCAGGATGCCCGCCTGTCCGAGCGGGGCCACGGCGCCGTAGCCCAGGCCGCGGTCGGCGAAGCCGCCCCAGATGGAGGCCTCGTTGGCGCAGGCGTTGGTGACGCAGTCGGCGGCGATCAGCGCGTCGCGGGCGTCAATGAAGCTCGGGTTGATCGGCGTCATCTTGAGGCGCGTCGGTGACGAGTTGCAGGGCGGTGGCGTTGCCGGTGGGCACGTCGCCGTTGGCCCCCGCGGGATCGGCGATGATGCGGCTGCGTACCTCCCACAGCGACAGCGCCCAGATCTCGCCCACGTTGTGGACCTCCAGGGCGCCGCCGGCGCTGAAGTCGGGCAGCAGCGGGCTCGGGGTGATGCCGCCCGACGGGTTGTAGGTGATGTCGTCGACGTCCGCCCAGGTGAGGGGGTTGACGCTGTTGTCCGTCGAGTAGGGGAAGCGGCGGATGCCGTAGAGATAGTTGTCGGTGAGGCCGAGGAACTGGTAGGTGGCATACGCCCCGGCGGCGTACTCGGCGTTCGGGTCGTAGGCGTTGGTGTTGTGAGTCAGCGACAGGGCATAGAAGTCGCTCCACCCCTCGCCCATGCCGCCCCCCTCATCCCAGATCAGGCCGTTGGCGTCGCCGATCAGCCGGTTCGAAAGGCCGTGGGTCATCTCGTGGAGCACGATGGTGGCGTCGAGAGCGCCGTCGCGCTCGGGACTGGAGAAGTCGAAGAGGAACATCTGCATGCGGCCCGAGGTGCCGTCCGGCGGGGTGGAGAAGTTGGCGTTGTCGGTCCCCGCGCCGTCCTGCGTCTCGGCGAGCACGGGGTCGCCGCCGGTTCCCATGCCGCTGAAGTTCGTGCTCTGGAAGTTGCCGGCCGCCTCGTCGAAGCCATAGCCGTAGAGCTGGTCGTGGTACCAGTTGGCGAGGTAGAAGA
Source organism: uncultured Acidobacteriota bacterium (assembly GCA_963792575.1). GTDB lineage: Bacteria > Acidobacteriota > Thermoanaerobaculia > Multivoradales > UBA5704 > DATARR01. Next base: position 41,533 of record CAWBWZ010000026.1, on the reverse strand, counting down.
GATGGGTCACGACGCCGCGCTGGAACGGCGCCAGGGTGGGGGCGTCGCCGGCGTCCGGATTGCCGCCCACCGGCGCGGGGCTGTAGGTGTAATCGCGGGGCGCGGCGCCGAGGAAATCGCGGTTGTTGGTTCCGGCGTCGGGGTTGCCCACCGGCCGGCCGTTGTTGTCCAGGGCGCCGGCGTCCGGGGCGTCGTTGTCGTCGGTGTCCAGATAGGCGTCGACGTTGTTGCCCGTGGTCGTCGAGCCGCCATCCGGGATCCAGCCGTTCGGGCTGAACGTGATGTTCTGCGCCGTGGACATCGGGACGATGGTGCGGGCGATCTCCGGGAACTGCGTGCCGGAGCCGGGCGTCACGGTGGTGGGCTCGTGGGGCGCCGGGCTCACCGCCGGGGTCGTGCCGTCGGCCTGCGCGTAGACGCTGAACCGCGCCTGCTGCGTCGAGGCGTGGGCGCGGATGTTCTTGCGCCAGAGAAGGATGCCGGTGTTGGCGTCGACCACCGTGTACCAGTCGGCGCCGGCGCGGGTGAAGGTGATCTGCCGCCAGGCCGGGACCAGCACCCCGGGCCCGACGGGGAAGTAGACGATATCGCTCGCCACCTTGCCCACGATCCTGGGATCGTTCGCGATCACCTGGGCCACCGTGCCGTCGGCGTTGGCGCCGGCGACGGCCATGCGGGCGGCGTCGACCGGCAGGCCCACCGTCCGCATCGCGCCGGCCAGGGCCTGCGGAGCGCTGACCTTGAGCGACAGCGGGGGCGCGGCGGCATTCGGCATCAGCAGGCCGAGGGAGCGCCAGACGCGGCCGGAACGGTCGAGGATGAACCGGGTGTCACTCTGGAAAACCGGGTGGTCGTTGATCCGCTGCTCGACGCGCACCATCCGCATGCCGTTGCGCGGGCTCACGCTCTCGCCGCGGAAGTGCAGGGCGTCGATCTCGCCGGCGGTGAGGCCGTAGAGGGCGCGGTTGGCGTGCAGGAAGGCGCGCACGACGTCCACTCCGGACTGGCCGGGGGCTGGAGCGGAGAGCGGGCCGCGCTCGCCCGCGACGATCTCGGGAGCCACGGTGACCGGCGAGAAATGGGCGGTGGCGCCGGGGGAGGCCGTCCGCAGCTGTCCCAGCGCCGCCTGCATGGCCTGGATCTGCTGCCTGAGCTGGGCGGGAGTGGGCAACGGCTTGAGCGGAGGCGCGGAACGCTCGGCGATGACCCGGGCCAGGTCGTGCTTCGTGCCGACCCGCACATCGAAGTTGCCGGGTCCCCGTGCCCCCTTGCCGGCGGCCTTGCTGGCGGGAGCAGCCGCGGCATTCGCGGCAAGAACGGGCAGTGTCAAGAGAATCACGCTTCCAACGATGGCTTGCCGTACGACATTCCAGCCCATGCGGACTTCCCCCTTTGCAGCGGATAGAACGGGTTGTTGCGAAACCTAAAACACGATTATACCTCCTACGGCGTCAGACTGTAAGGCTGCAGCGCGGAGGTTGCCTGGGCGATCGCTCCCTGGTAGTAGGAGAGACGGAAGGCGGACTCGGCGGACTGGCCGTTCAGGCAGGCGCGGGCGGACTCCTGGAGCTCGCTGTAGGCTTTCTTCAGGGTGCGGGCCACTGTCATGTCCGGCGGATCGAGGGCGGCGGCATCGGCGTTCAGGGCCGCCGTGGCGTCCAGCAGCGTCTGGCAGATCGGCATCAGCTGCGCGTCGGGCCCCCGCCGGTTGCTCATGAAGCTGGCGAAAGCCGCGCGGACCGGAGCGGCCTTGCCGTTGTAGGCGGCGTGCCAGGTCTGCATCGTCTGGTGCCGCTTCTCCGGCGACAGGTTCTCCTTGGCCTCCAGCTCGGGCGAGACGCCGACCTTCGCCAGCAGCGGCGTCTTCCCCTCCTCGCGCTGCCGCCAGCGGACGACCGCGGCGTCGTGCTGGGCCTGCTGCTGCTGCTGGAGCTCCTGGGTGGCCTCCCATTCCCGCCGCTGCTCCCGGAGCTGCTCGGGCGTCAACGGCCGCATCGGGCTGTCCGTGTGGCGATCCGTGCTGGCGCTGACCCCGTCGAGGATCGGCTTGTACTTGCTGAGGGCGAACTGGAGGTCGGTGGCGTTCACCGTGTAGAGCACCTGGAGCCTCGCCTCAGCGGCGTCGTAGTCGCGGACGACGTAGTCGAGGTTCTCCTGATAGTTGGCCCGCGTCGGCCGGGCGCCGCGGATGCGCTGGCAGACCTGCTCCTCGCTGCTGGACAGGGCCTGCACGGCCTGGTGGAGCTCCGGCGAGGCCTCCTGCCTCACCTGCGGCATCAGGCCGCGGATCAGATCGCCGGCCCGGTCCACCGCCGCGAGCTCCGGCGCCGCCTCGGTCTTGAGGTATTTCTCCAGCGTCGCCTCGGCCATGTTCTCGGTCGCCCACCGCGGACCGGGGTCGTAGTCTTTCCCCGATTCGAGGGCCTCTTCCTGCTTGCGCCTGGTTTCGTCCTCGGCCTCGCGGAGCTTTTCGATCCCGGTCTTGGCGACCTTGACGCAGCGCGTCTTGGCCTCCTGGATCAGGGTGACGGCCTGCGGCGTCGCGACCAGCTCGGTCGTGGCCGGCTTTCCCGGCAGACGGTCGCAGCCGAGCGCCGCCGCCATCGATCCGAGCGCGCCGAGCACGAGCAGGGCCCGGCCGGACGCCGGGAGCTTCCATGAAGGAGTCGTTCTCTTCATCTCCTCATTCCTCACAACATACGGGGAATCGCCAGCGATCCCCCGCAGGGCCCGCGATCTTCTGAGCTGAACGTGATGCCGTAACCATATAATGTTGTCCGTTCCCCTGGAAGTATTTCTGAGGAGGCCGTGTGCCGATGACCCGATCCGCCCTGACCCAGGCCGTGGCCCTGGCCTTCCTGACCCTGCCCGGGCTCGCGCTCGCCGCGCCCGTCCCGCCGCCCGAGGCGCCGCGGGCCTTGAGCGAGGCCGAGCGGCAGGCGGTCGTGCTCGCCGCGGAGTATCTGGACCAGGGACCCGCCGCCTGGTGGAACCGCCTCGCGAGCACCTCGCCGCTGCGCCGGCTCAGCCGTGAGGCCGCCCTGGCCGAGATCGAGGTCCGGGCGGGCGCGCCGGCCGGAGCGGAATGGGCTCTCGAGGCCGCTCCGCGGGAGATCCGGGGCGCCGTGTTCACGCTCGGCTTCCCCTCGGGGGTGGACGACACCCTGGTGCTCGATCTGGTGCAGGAGAACGGCGCCTGGAAGATCGGCTCGCTGCGGACCGCCGCCGAGCCGGTGGCGGCGAAGCCGTCCGTCGAGGAGAAGTCCGCGGCCGCGGCTCCGGCGCGCCCTTCCGCCCTGGCGCCGCTGGCGCGGTCGCTGGCCAGAATCCCCGCCTGGCTGCTGCTGGCCGTCGGGGCCGCCGGCGCCCTGCTCCTGGCCGCCGCCCGGCTCGAGCGGCATCAGCGGGCGCTGGCGATCCCGCTGGGGCTCGCCGGCGGCCTCTTCGTGGCGGGCGCCCTGGCCGCCGCGCTCCTCCCCCGCGTGCTGGCGACGGGACCGGTGGCGGTGGCGGGAGGCGGAGATCCGGGGTTCGCCGAGCTGCGCTCGCTGCTGCCGCTCCGGCGCGCCCTCACCCAGGCCGAGGGGGCGGTGTCCTCAACCGTGCCGGCGGAGACCCGGGCGGCCGGCGTCGCCGGCCAGGTCGCCCAGCTCTGGTGGGCCCAGAACCTGCTCGGCGGGATGGATCTGCGCGGCGTCGACCAGGTCTTGAAGGGGTTCCCCTCGCCCGGCGGCTTCCCGCTCGCCGAGCTGCTGCGCGCCCGCGTCGCCTTCCTGCGCCTCGAAGAGGTGCCCACGGCGACCGGCTTCCAGCGGGCGGCCGCCGCCGGTGTGGCCCATGAGGGGCTGCTCTACGAGTCCGCCCAGGCCTTCCTGCTGCTCGGCTTCCACGAGCACGCCAAGCAGTACCTGCATCAGCTCGGGGCGCTCGGCGCGCGCCGGGCCGCGGCCTGGTACACCCTGGCGCGGATCGCCGTGCTCGACGACCAGTCCCGCGACGCGGGTCAGTATTTCCGCACCGCCTGGCAGCTCGAGCCGAGCCCGCGCGCCGAGATCCTGGACACGACGCTGCTCACCGCGCTGCTCGGAGACCTCCAGATCCGCCAGCTCATCCACCTCGGCGACGCGGAGGAGCCGGTGGTCCCCTGCCCGCAGGCCTCCGTCCGGGCGATCGCGCTGCCGGCCGGCTTCGAGGCGCGGCTGCTCGGCGGGACCTTGCGGATCCGCCGCGGCGAGACCGAGCTGCGGGTGCCGGGCGGCTGCGATCTCGCCCCGGCCGGGACGCCGAGCGATCCCGCGGGAGTCTGGGCGCAGCAGCGCGCGGAGAGCCTGCTGGCCCGCCTGCCCACTCTGATCAAGGCCGCGCGCACGCCGGGAGCCCTCTCCCAGCCCGCCGTGCGGCAGAGGACGGAGGACGCCGCCGAGGCCCTGGCCGAGCGCCGGCGGTGGCCCGACCTGCTGGCCCTCACCGAGTCCCTCTCCGGCGAGCCGGCGAGCCTGCCGCCCGGCCTGGTGGGGCTGCGCGCCGAGGCCCTGCGCAGCTCCGGGCGCGACGCCGAGGCGCGCGACCTGCTGATTCTGCTGGCCAAGGGGAACACGGCGGACCGGCGGACCGACCCCGCGACCCTGTATGAGCTCGCCCACCTGCTCTCCAACGAGGGGAGCTTCGATACCGCCATGAAGCTCGCCGCCAAGGCCGACTCGCAGCTCCCCTTCGAGTCGAGCGGCAACCTCCTGCGCCAGCTCCGGATGGAGAAGCGCCTGGCGGTCTCGTCCGAGGTCTTCCGCAGCCCGCACTTCGCCGTCCGCTACCAGCCGGAGCGGGGGGAGGAGTTCGCCCGCAAGACGGCGCGCATCCTGGAGGCCGAGCGCCAGCGCCTGCAGGCCTGGATCCCGCTCGCCTCGTCGCGGGTGATCGAGGTCCATCTCCTGCCGCTCGACGACTTCAAGCTCGGCTACTCCCCCGACATGGACGTGCTCGGCCTCTATGACGGCAAGATCCGGGTGCCGCTCGGCAACGCGCCCAAGTTCGTCCCCTTCATCGTCAGCCTGCTGACCCACGAGCTGGCCCACGCGCTGATCACCGAGAAGACGGCCGACCAGGCGCCGCGCTGGTTCCAGGAAGGGCTGGCGCAGCACCTCGAGATGGTGGATGACGACGTCAATCCGATCGCCGGCTATCGCGACAAGGAGAACCTCGCGAGCTTCCCGCTGATCGAGCCCGCGATCAGCAGCTTCTCGCCGGCGCTCGCCACCCTCGGCTACGACGAATCGCGCTGGACCCTGCACTACATCGAGCACCGCTATGGCTCGACCGGCATCCGGCGGATGCTCGAGGCCTTCCGCGCCGGCAAGACCACCGAGGAGGCGATCCCCGCCGCCCTCGGCCTGCCGGTCAACCGCTTCAACCAGGAGCTCTGGGACTGGTGCGCGAACCAGGCTCCGGACGTCTGGAAGGTGCCGATGGTGCGGTATGACGAGGACGAGGAGGAAGAGGGGCAGTGAGCGCCCGGCGCGCGGAGAAAAACGGGTTAAACCGATCACATGCTCAAGAATGTACCGTGTGTCACGGGGCCGGCTGCGCGCTTGGAATCTTGGGGTCTACGAGGACTAGTTTTCGGGGCTGCTGTGTGCTGGCTTTTATCGGGCGGCTGCGCCTTCTCGCCCGTGGCCAAGGTGAGTCCAGACCTCTATCTTTCCCGCGTCCCCATGGAGAAGACCTTGACGATGCCCAATGCCGAAGCGTCCAGGCCGAGACTCCAGAACTCGGAACGATCCTGACCAAAGCAATGCAGGTTGGCATCCCCGAGCTCTGCGACTGCGGAACATGGAACATGGCTCAGGTGTCTGGTACGGCGGACTCCCAGATTAGGATCACCATCACATCCGCTCTGGACACAACCCGCGTGGTGCTGGAGCATGGCTGTGGCACGACCTTCTCCGGCCAGAACCTCTATGGCGCGACTACCGTTCGCGACGTTTACAGGTGCGCCAGCAAAGGACGAATAGAACGCGACTTCTGGAGTAAATTTGACAAGATTGCTGAGATCAGAGCGGCGGCGGCTAATTCTCAGGGGCATAGGCTGTGAAGTGGAGAACAAGGGCGCTGGGGTTGATGGCATTCGGCCTGGCTGGCAGTTTTGGCGCATTGAATGCGGCCACTCCTGCGAGAGGTTCAAGTGGTGGCCTCGGTGAATCTGACAACGGAGTGGATTCGCCAAGTGGTGAACTTGAGAATCCAACTCTTGGTTAACGGACAGGTAAAGCGGACGGAGGAGTTTCTGTCCATGTCGGTCGGCAAGACGGATGGCGCTGCTGCATACCTGCCAGTAGGCACGTCCCGAGTTCGGGAAGGGAAATGGTGGATCAAGAGATCTGATTTTGATGCGTGGTTTGGCGACGACAGCAAGCCGAGCGTTCGGGTCATCCTGGAGATCGTCGATTAGGGCGCAGTTTTTCTCCTCGCGCCTAGCTTCATCATCTCCGCCCTTCCTCGCCGCGCAGAGACACAACCCGTGGATTGGAGAGCTGGACCCATGGGCCGGAGTCCGCGACCCGTGGGTCGAAGAGTTGGACCCGTGGTTTACAGTCCGCGACCCGCGGGTTGGAGAGCTGGATCCGTGGGACAGGGTCCGCGACCCGAGGTTTGGAGTGCTGGACCCATGGGTCGGAGTCCGCGACCCGCGGTTCCGAGAGCTGGACCCGCGGTTCAGAGTCCGCAATTCGTGGGTCGCAAAGCTGGAATCGCGGGTCGAGGTCCGCGATTCATGGGTCAGATAGCCGGACCCTCGGGTCGCAGTCCTCGATTCGTGGGTCAGAGAGTTGGACCCGCGGGTCCATTCGTTCGCCCGCCGGGTCGGACCGTATAATCCCCGGGTCCAACGGAGGCTATCCATGAACGTGCAGGAGACTCTCGATACCCTGAAGTCGCTCGGCACCGAGCAGAACCGCAAAACCTACCGCCGCCACGGCGCGGGCGAGGATGTCTACGGCGTCAGCTTCGCCCATCTCAAGGATCTCAAGAAGAAGATCAGGACCGATCACGATCTCGCCGTGGCGCTGTGGGAATCAGGCAACCACGACGCCCGCATGCTGGCGGGGATGATCGCCGACCCCAAGCGCCTCGATGCGAAGACGCTCGACTTCTGGGCGCGGGGGCTGCGGAACTACATGGAGACCGACGCCCTGGGCGGCCTCGCGGCGAAGTCGCCCCACGCCCGCGAGACCATGGCCCGCTGGATCGCCTCAGACGAGGAGTGGATCGCCTCCGCCGGCTGGCGCATCCTCGCCTACGTCGCGATGGACGGGGACGCCCTGCCGGACGAATACTTCGAAAGGTTTCTTTCGACGATCGAACGCGACCTCCCCGACAGTCAGAACCGAGTTCGCCACGAGATGAACAGCGCGCTGATCGCCATCGGCACCCGCAATCCAGCGCTGGAGGAGAAAGCCCTCGCCGCCGCGGCGCGGATCGGCAAGGTGGAGGTCGACCACGGCGAGACCGGCTGCAAGACGCCGGACGCGGCGGGGTATATCAGGAAGACGCTGGAGAGAAAGAAGAAAGGGACGTAAGGGACGGCAAGGACACAAGGGACGACAGGCAGGAACCGCGAAGACGGGCTTTCTCGGCTCTGGTGTCCCTGCTGTCCTTGTCGTCCCTTACGTCCCTTGTTGCCTCCCCCCCCCGCAGCACTTCCACCATTGCGGATTGCACTCTTTCCTGTACAATCCACGCAGCAGTCGCGGTTTTGAGAGTTGCCGAGTACTTTAGTTGCCGAGGAGAGGGCCTTATCCCATTGGCCACCTCCTCCCCGGCCAGGCTGGATGAGGTCCTCTCCTCATTCCTTGGAGGAGGGAGCTGGGCTTCGCCGTCTGGAGGCCCGGGTCAGCTTGGCGTCGTATGAAAGAGCGCGTCGTAATTGTCGATGACGAGCCCGCTATCCGGGCTCTGCTGTCCGCTCACCTCTCCTCGCTCCCACTGGATTGCCGGACCGCGAAGGACGCCGCGGAGGCTCTGCTCCTCGCCGCGGGAGAGCCCCGGCCGTCGCTGGTGCTCTCGGACATCGAGATGCCGGGCCTCTCCGGCATCGAGCTGCTGGGCGCGCCTGAAGGCGCTTGACGAGACCATTCAGGTGGTGATGGTCACCGGCGTCGCCCAGATCGCCACCGTCCGCCAGTGCGTGCGCGCCGGCGCCTACGACTACATCGTCAAGCCGTTCGAGGTCGACGACCTGCTGGTCACCGTCGAGCGGGCGGTCGAGCGCGCCCGCCTCATCCGCCAGAACGAGGAGTACCGCCGGGACCTCGAGCGGATGGTGAAGGAGCAGACGGTAGAGATCCGGCAGACGCGGGACATCGCCCTGCTCACCCTCGCCCGCCTCGCCGAATCGCGCGACAGCGCCACCGGCCGCCACCTCGAGCGCATGGCCGAATACAGCCGCCGCCTGGCCCAGGCGGCGAGCCGTGAACCCACGCTGGCGCCCCACCTGGGAAAGATCACCGGCGAGTTCGTGGATCATCTTTACAAATCGAGCCCCCTCCATGACATCGGCAAGGTGGGCATCCCCGACGCCATCCTGCTGAAACCGGGGCCGCTCGCGCCCGACGAGGTGGCGGTGATGCGGCGCCACCCGGAGATCGGCGGCGACACGCTGCGCGACGTCATCGAGCGCTACGACGGCCACCGGTTTCTCCGGATGGGTATGGAAATTGCTTACTGTCACCACGAACATTGGGACGGCTCAGGATATCCGCGCGGCCTGGCGGGACTCGACATCCCGCTCGCTGCCCGCATCGTGGCTCTCGCGGACGCCTACGACACCATCACCAGCCGCCGGCCCTACAAGAACGCTTCTGATCACGACGAAGCGGTCCGCAGGATCGCCCGGGATCGCGGTACGCATTTCGATCCGGTGCTGGTGGATGTCTTCCTCCGCTGTCACCGGGAGTTCGCCGAGATCCGTGGGCGGCTCACGGACCAGGCGCAGGGGGACCCGGTCCGCGTCTGACGCGGGGAGGAGAGATGATCGCAGGGGACAAGCTCGCGGAGGAGCCGCTGTTACTGGAGAGGGTACCGGAGAGGCCCGCCCGTTGGGAGGTTGGCAGGTCGAACGAGGAGCGCCGCTCGCCCCGGCGCCGCACGCTGGCCGCCGTGCGCATCCTGGAGGGGCCCGAGCTCGGCGGCGGGCTGGTGGCCACCGACCTCTCGGCCGACGGCGCCTTCCTCCGCGCGCCGGCCGCCGTGGCGCCGGACGTGCGGTTCCGGCTCGCGCTGGAGATCCCCACCGATCCGAAGCCCATCGTGGTCACCGCCCGCGCGGTGCGCTCCTCGCCCGAGGGGATCGGCCTGCGCTTCGAGGAGGTCACGGCGCGCGACCGCGCCCGGCTGCGCGCCCACGCCGGCTTCTATGAAATGGACGAGGCGATCGTCCGCGTCCAGCGGGCGCTCGGCGACCTCGTTCCCGGCAACCTGCTGCCGCTCGGCGAGCCGTCCGAGATCCGGATGCTGCTCGAGAACCTGGTCGAGCGGGCGCTGCCGGTGACCGTCATCCGGCCGGGGCGCGGTTTCGACCCGGTGGTCTGCCGGGCGGTCGCCCACGAGCCGGCCGGCCCGCATGGCGGGACCCTGCGGCTCGACCTCACGGTGCCGCCGCGGACGCGGGTTCTCTATCTCGCCTTCTCCGATCCGCCGCTCTTCTATGCCCTGGAGGCGATCGTGCTCGGCGCCGCCGATGGGACGGCCGGGGGGACGGCGGTGATGATCCCCGAGCGCGTCTATCTCACCGAGCGCCGCTCCGAGCGGCGGGCCAGCCTGCGGGCGGCCTTCTGCGAGCTCGCCGCGCCGCATGTCGCGGGGGGACGGCTGCGGCTGCCGGTGCTGGATCTCGGGGAAGGAGGCGCCTCGGTCCGCCTCGCCGCCGCCACGGCGCTGGTGCCGGGCGCCCGCCTGCCGGCGTTCACCCTGGAGGTCGAGGGGGCGCGGCGGGAGATCGCCGGCGCCACGGTGCGCTACCTCTCGTCGCTCGACGACGGCGGCGTGCGCGCGGGCCTCCGCTTCGACGAGGGGGAGAGGGAGCGCGACAGCTTCCGCGAGCTCAAAATGCACGGGGTGCGCGGTGGATTCGCGGCGAAGATCACGCGCACGGTCTCGCTGCTCGGCGGCAAGGTGGCGGCATTCGTGCGCCAGCCAAAACCCCACCGCGATGGAGTCGAGGTCGTCCGCTTCAAGAACCGCCGCGGCGACATGGTGGCGGCGATCGTGGACGCCAACTTCGACACCTCGGACCCCGCGATCCGGCCCGACGTGGCGGTGGTGATCGCCCCGGCGATCCTCAAGCGCAAGGAGGTCTTCTCCCTGCTCGCCCGCACCCTCCTGGACGACCTCGACCGCGACGGCCGCAAGGCCGTGGTGCTGCGTTTCGACGCCACCTACATCGCGGGGGAGAGCGCCATGGACTCGCGGCTGGCGGCCGAGGGGCGCCCCTACTACAACTGGACCTTCGGCCATCTGGGGGATGACACCGCGGCGTCGCTGCGCTATCTCCAGCGCCGCTTCCGGCCGGTCCGGCGGACGCTGGTGAGCGTTTCGCTGTCGGCGATCCCGGCCCGCAAGGCGATCCTGGAGTGCGAGGGGGAGGCGCCGGTCGACCTCTGGATCGCCCCTTTCGGCTGCCCGGACGCGCAGGACGTGCTGCGCAACTATCTCGCCGGGCTCGACCTCTTCGACCTCTACCGCCGGGGGGAGGGGCCGGAGACCATCCTGATCCACGGCCGGCCGATCCGCGGCAGCTCGCTCTACGGCCAGGCGATGGAGGCGGGGCTCGCCTCCCTGGAGGACGGCCGGCGCGATCTGGCGCGGATCGCGGCGCCGGTGGTCTGGATCCTCGGCACCTACGACTGCTGGGTGACCCGCTCGCGGGTGCGGGCGATGCTCGACGCCCCGGGGGGCGGCGTGCGCGAGGTCTTCGAGTGCGCCACCGGGCACGTGCTGAAGAGCGGCGGCGAGGCGATCGAGCTGTTCAAGCTGGTAGCCGAGTCGATCTCCAAGCATCTGTTCGGCGTCGACCGGCCGGCGCGCGAGCCGAACCTCGCCCGCTTCGCCCGCCAGAGCGAGGCCGAGTGGGGGCGGGTGCGGCGGCAGGAGCTCGCGGACGCCGAGGGGTTCTGGAAGGAGCACCTGTTCGGCGCGCCGGGGGACGACGTCGGCTACGACGTCTTCCTGGAGCACCCCGAGTACCCCCGTTTCCTGGCCCGCCAGGTCGAGCTGCTCGATCCGCGGCCGGGGGAGCACCTGGCCGACTTCGGCTGCGGCACCGGCAATCTCCTGCTCGCCCTGCTCGACGCCTACCGCGATGGCGAGGCTCCGGCCTCGCTCAGCTTCCTCGACCTAGTGCCGGAGGGGGTCGAGCGGACGCGGGAGAAGGTGCTCGCGGCCTGCTCGGAGCGGGGGCTGGCCGTCCCCGAGCTGCGCGGGGTGGTGGCGGACCTGGAGGTGTCGCGCTTCGCCGCGATCGCCGATTTCCTCCATGGGCGGCTGTGGGGGGTGGAGGGGCTGGTCCACCGTGTCGAGGGGCTGCCGTACGCCACCGCCCGCAAGCTCGCCGAGGGGTACGGCAAGGAGCTGCACGCCATCCTGCGGGGAGAGCCGGCGGCGCCGGGCCGGGTGCGCGAGCTCTGCCCGGCGCTCGACGACCGGGAGGTGGAGATCGCGCTGGAGCTCGGCCGCGCGGCGCGTTTCCTGCTCGGCCGCGCGACCTCCGAAGACCTGAAACCGGGAGCGCCCGCCGACCGCCAGGCCCACACGGCGCGCCACCTGCGCCTGCGCCACCTCCACTTCGGCGACTCGGCGCCGCGGCTCCGGCTCGACCTGCCCGACGCCTGCTTCGACCGCATCGGCTCGTCGCTGGTGCTCCCCTATCTCTACGATCCGCTGGCCAGCCTGCGCGAGATGCACCGGCTGCTCAAACCCGGCGGCACCCTGGTCGTCTCCTCGATCCTGCCGAACTTCGACCCCTCGAAGCTCTACACCGAGGGGGCCGACATCCTCTCCCGGCAGGCGGCGGCGGGGGACGAGCGGGCGGCCCGCAAGCTGGAGGCGCTGCGCCATTTCGCCAACTCGATCAGCCGGCTGATCGAGCTGGAGGAGGACGGCCGCTTCCGCTTCCTCGACGCCCGCACGCTGGAGGCCCTCCTCGCCGAGGCCGGCTTCTCGCGGGTCCACTGCTTCCAGGCGCTCGGATCGCCGCCGACGGCGGTCGTGGCGCGGGCGGAGAAGTAGGCTTGCCCATCGCTCCCCGGGTCCCGGGTTTCGAAGCGGCGTACCGCGCGGAGAGCCGGTGGCTGTTCGTCGAGCGGTCGCGCTTCCTGCTCTGGGCGGTGCTGGCGCTCTATCCGACCTTCTGGCTGCTCGACCTGGCGGTGGCGCCCGACCAGGCGATGTATTTCCTGTTCATCCGCCTCGCCGTCGCGGCGGTCTATGTCGCCGGGCTCGCCGGCGTCTATTCGCGGTGGGCCGAGCGGCTGGCGCAACCGCTGGTGATGGCGGGCGCCCTCGCCTCGGCGGCGGGGATCACGCTGATGACCGCCCTGCTCGGCGGATTTACCAGCAACTACTTCGCCGGCAATCTGATCGTCATCTTCACCATCGGCGTCTTCCTCCCCTGGGAGCCGGCGGTGCTGGCGGTGCTGTGCGCGCTGATCGTGGCCCTCGATCAGGGGATCAACCTGGCGGTCCACGGGCCGTCGCGGGAGATGATCGGACCGCTCTTCTTCCTGGCCGGCGCCGGGCTCTTCACCTTTCTCGCCACCGTGTCGAACCGGCGGACGCGGCGGCGCGATCTCTCGCTGCGGCTGCGCCTGGAGAAGGCGAACGAGGAGCTGAAGGAGCTCGACGAGGCCAAGACCCGCTTCTTCGCCAACGTCAGCCACGAGCTGCGCACCCCGCTGACCCTGCTCCTCGGGCCGCTCGAGACCCTCCTCGCCTCGGAGGAGGAGACGGGGGAGCGCCGGGTCCTCCTCGCGGCGATGGAGGCCAACGCGCGCCGCCTGCTGCGGCAGGTCAACGCCCTGCTCGACGGCGCCAAGCTGGAGTCCGGACGGCTGCGCCTGGAGCCGGCTCCGGGCAACCTGGGGGTGCTGCTGGAGGATCTCGTCACCGCCGCCAAGCCGCTCGCGGAGCGGCGGGGGCTGCGGCTGCGGACCGAACGGCTGGACGAGATCCCCGATTCGCTCTTCGACACCCACAAGGCCGAGATCATCGTCGCCAACCTGCTGTCGAACGCCCTCAAATTCACCCCCAGCGGTGGCACGGTCGTCGTTCGCGCTGAAACGGCGCGCGCCGAGGCGGAGGCGGATGGGGTCGTCTTCACGGTCGAGGACGACGGCCCCGGGATCCCCGAGGACCAGCTGGAGCGGATCTTCGACCGCTTCCATCAGGTGGACGCCTCCTCCTCGCGCGAGCACGGCGGCACCGGCCTCGGGCTCGCGCTCGCCCGCGAGCTGGCGCGGCTCCACGGCGGCAACATCATGGTGCGCAGCCGTCTGGGGGCGGGCGCGGCCTTCCGCGTCGAGCTGCCGCGCGATCCGGGCGTGGCCCTGGTCGAGCGCCGGCGGCGTCCGCGCCGCCGCGAGGACCAGCTCACCCAGACGCGGTCGGAAGCCCAGGCGGCCCGCGAGTACGCCATGCGCTCGATGCGCGAGACGCTGCTCGCCGACGTCGACCTGCCGCGCCGGGAGAGCGAGGCGCCGCGCCCGCAGCCGCCGGCCGGCGCGCCGCGCCTCCTGCTGGTCGAGGACAACGCCGACCTGCGCAGCTTCCTCGCCGCCCGCCTGGCGCGCCGCTACCGGGTGGAGACCGCCGCCGACGGCGCCGCCGGCCTCGAGGCGGCGCGGCGGTGGCGCCCCGACCTGGTGGTCACCGACGTGATGATGGCCGGCGTCGACGGCCTGGAGCTCTGCCGGCGCCTGAAGGCCGACCCCGCCTTCGTGTCCACGCCGGTGATCCTGCTGACCGCCCGGGCGGGCACCGACGCCGTGGCCGAGGGGCTCGACGCCGGGGCCGACGACTACGTGGTCAAGCCTTTCGCGCTGCGCGAGCTGGAGGCCCGCATCGCCGCCCACCTGCGGGCCCGCGAGACCGAGCGGCAGCTGCACGAGCGCGAGAGCCGCCTGGCGGCCATCGGCCAGATGACCAGCTCCGTCGTGCACGACCTGCGCAACCCGCTGACCCTGGTCAAGGGGTACGCCGACCTCGCCCACGCGCTCGCCGTCCGCGGCGGCGACGCCGCCACCATCGCCCGCGAGCTGGAGACCGTGCGCAGCCAGTCCGACCGGCTGCGGCGAATGATCGAGGAGATCCTCGACTTCGCCCGCGGCGGCGCGCCGCGCCTCGCCATCGAGACGGTGGCCGCCGCCCCCTTCCTCGACGGCGTCCTGCAGCCCCTCGCCGACGACCTCCACGAGCGTGGGATCGAGGTCGGGATCGATCTCCGGCTCGACCCCACCCTCCAGGTCGCCCTCGACCGCGACCGCATCCAGCGCGTGATCGAGAACCTTCTCACCAACGCCCGCGAGGCGCTGGCCACCTGGGAGCAGGGCAAGCGAGTCGCCGTCCGCGCCTGGGCGGAGGAGGGTCGCCTCGCCGTCCGCGTCGCCGACTCCGGCTCCGGGCTGCCGGAGGAGGCGGTCGAGCACCTCTTCGAGCCCTTCGCCACCAACGGCAAGAAGCAGGGCACCGGCCTCGGGCTGGTCACCGTGCGCAACCTCGTCCAGGCGCACGGCGGCGAGGTCCGCGTCGAGGCCAAGGCGCCGGAAGGGGGGGCGGCCTTCACGGTCTTGCTGCCTTTGGTTGCCTTGGCGGGGGCGGCGGCGCGCGTGGCGTAGGGCAAGAGCACACAGACAAACACGGACGAACAAGGACTCTCACGGACGTTTCTGAGCGTCCGTGCTGGTCGGTGCTCGTCCGTGTTCGTCCGTGTCTGGTTTCAATCGCAAGCTTCGGGGGACGAACCGCGCGGTTTAGGTGAAGAGGCTTCATTGCGTCTAACCTCTCAGTAACTTCACGGGAGGAACGCGATGAGGCGGATCTGGAAACGGCTTTCGATCGGCGCGGGTCTGGCGCTGCTGTCCCTCGCGGCCGGGGCGCAGCAGGTCACGCTGCCGCTGGAGAAGTTCGAGCAGCTGCGCGCCCGCGCCAATCCGGAGACGGAGACTCCGGTTCGCCCGCCAGCGCCCTACGCGCTGGAGCTCGCCGAGTACGATGTGAAGGTGGGGCCGGAGAGCGCCCGCGTCGTGCAGACGCTGCGCCTCACGCTCTACGACGACCAGTGGCAGACCGTGCCGCTGGGCGAGGCGGGATCGTTCATCGCCGCCGACTTCAAGGGCTCGGAAGGGCGGGTGGAGGTCTCCGACAAGGGCCTGGAGATGCACGCGCGCGGGCGCGGCCGGCGCGAGGTGCGCCTGGAGTCCGCCGTGCCGGTGGCCCGCGACGACAAGGCCACCCGGCCGACCTGGAGCTTCGCCCTGCGCTTCCCGGCGGCGGCCGTGGTGCGGGGACGGATCGAGGCTCCGCCGACGGTCGAGGAGCTCGACGCCGAGGGCTCCGGCCTGGTCTTCACGGGCCCCCCGGGCGCTGGCTGGACCTTCGTGGCCCTGCCCGCCACCGAGGTGCGCTGGACGCTCTCCGGCGGGGCGACCGTCCCCCAGCGGGCCCAGCTCCCGCTCCGCTTCGAGGCCACCTCGGCCACCGCCACCACCCTCTCGCGCACGCGGCTCCAGGTGCTCGGCTGGATCGAGGTCCGGATCGCCCAGGGGCGCATGGAGACGCTGCGGGTGCCGGTGCCGGCCGGCCTGGAGGTGGCCGACGTCCGCGGCCCCTCGGCCGGCTGGAAGGTCGAGGCGGGGACGCTGATCGTCACCCCGCTCGCGCCGGTCGAGGACACGCTGGCGGTGGAGATCGTGCTGACCGGCGACCCCCAGGACCGCTTCGCGACCCCGCTGCTCTCCCCCGCGGGGAGCGCCCGCACGGCCCTGCTCGCCAAGGCGTCGCTCAGGGGGGACGGCATCCTCTCGCTGACCGACCCTGGAGCGGCTCGGGCGCCCGAGGAGCGCGAGACGGCCCGCCTGCCGGATTCGTTGAAGGCGATTGACGGGCGCCTGTTCGCGGTGGCGGACCCGGCCCGGCCGCCGCGCTGGGAGGCCGCCTGGGCGGAACGGACCGAGGTGCTGGCCGCCCAGGTCGACCGCCTGCTGGTGGACGTCGCGATGGGGGATGCGGGCAAAGCCTCCTACCAGCTCTGGGCCGAGGTGCGGAACCGCGGCGCGCAGCAGCTCGCGCTCACCCTGCCGGCCGGTTTCGAGCTGGCCGTGGGGCACCGCGATGGGGTCGTGGTCGTCCCGGGCATTGCCGGAGGCTCGCTCTCCATCCCGCTATTGACCCAGGAAGCCGCGCAGGTGGTCCACCTGGAGGGGGTCGTCCCGCTGCCGCTGCCGCAGGGGAGCGGCAACTTCTCGGTGCCGCTGCCGGCGCTGTCCGCCCCCGTGGCACGGGTAGAGGTCCGGCTGATCCTGCCGGGCGGCCGTTCCTACGCGCTGGCGGAGAAGGCGCGGGCGGGGCAGGTCTCGCCGCCGCCCGGCACGGCGGCGCGCAAGGCCGTCTCCGGGCTCGGAGCGCAGGCTAACGCGCAGATCAACGCCGGCCAGACCTTCTCCACGCCGGCGAGCGCGGCGGCCCTCTACAACGTCCCGCCCGGTTTCGCCTTCCTCCAGGCCGCCTGGAGCGCCCTCTCGGCCGCCCCGCCACCGCTCGCCGTCCGCGTCGAGAAGGAAAAGGAGAAGCGCGAATGGTTCTGAAACCGCGGTTCGGAGGCTTCCGCCCGGCGATCAATCGCCGGGCTAAGAACAGCGCCCCCTCAAGGGGGCTTCAAAGCCGGGTTTACCCGGCGTCGTTCGTAGCCCGGGCATTCATGCCCGGGCTGGCCGCCCTCCTGCTGATCCCCGCGCTGGCCGCGGTGATTCCCTCCGTGGCCGCCGCCGAGGCGCCGCGCTCGGAGATCACCCTGGTCCTCAAGGACTATCTCGCGCTGGTCGAGAGGGGGGATGCGGCGGAGAAGGAGCGGCAGCGGCGGGAGTCCTCCCGCGAGGCGCCGGTCGCCGAGGTCGTATCGCAGCGCGTGCGGGTCGCGCTGGGCGAGGGGGACGTGGCCGAGGTGACGGCCGACTATGAGGTCCTCGTCCAGGGGGAGCCCAAGGGGCCGGTCGTCCTGCCGGTGACCGGCGTTCCCCGGAAAGCGGAGGTGAAGACGCCCGGAGCCGCCCTGAGCGCGGGCGCTAAGGCGGGGGAGTGGCTCCTGGTCGCTCCCGCGCCCGGGCGGTACGCCGTCGAGATCTCGGGGCCGGTACCGCTCTCCGTCGGAGGGGTGAGCCGTCTCGTCCTGGCCCCGGCCGCGGCGCCGGTCGCGCTGACCGAGGTCGAGCTGCCGGCCGATCTCGCCTGGAGCGCTCCGGGGACGGTGGTGGTCGAGGACCGGGTGGAAGGCGCCCGGCGTACCGTGCGCCTGACCTCCCGGCGGGGGCAGGCGCAGACGCTGGAGGTGCGGCGCAAGGTGGACGGCGACGCCGGGAAGCTGCTGGCCCAGAGCCTGGTGCTGACCCTCCTCCAGCTCCGTCCGGACGGCCCGCGCCGGCACGACGTGGTGATCTACGAGGTCTCGCGCGGCGGCCTCGGCAGCTTCACGGTCGACCTGCCTGCCGGTCTCGCGGTGGAGACGGTGGGCACCGACGAGGGGGAGGTCGTGCCGGCGATCGAGTCCCGCCGGCTGACCGTGCAGCGCCGCCAGCAGCTGCACGGGGTGGGCTATCTGGTGCTCACTTCGACTCCGGTCCCCGGCGCCGAGCTGCCCCTCGATCCGGTAACCCCTGAAGGGACGGTGCGGGCGCGCTACGTGGCCCTGGCCTCGTCCATCGCGGCAGACGCCCATCCGCTCCCCGCGGCGTCGTGGTCGCGGATCGATCTCGACGACCTGCCGCCGACTCTGCTCGACGCCATCGGCGGCGTCGACCTCGCGGCGGCCTGGCGTCTGGCGAGCGAGCCGGCGGGGACGGGAGGCGGCCCGCGGATGGCTGTCTCGACGCTGCCGGCCGCGCCGTCCCTGCCGGCGGTGGCGAGCCTGCGGGAGACGACGACGCTGATCACCCTCGACGGCACCCTCCTGCACCGCGACCGCATCATCCTGCGGCCGGCCGCCATCGGTACCGCCCTCGACCTGACGCTCGCCGCTGGAGCCACCCTCTGGTCGGCGCGGGTGGACGGCGTGGCGGTCCGCCCGCTGGAGCGGGGGAACGGCAAGATCTCCGTGCCGCTCGGTTTCGACACCGGCAGGGATGCGGTCGTCGAGGTCGTCTCGGTGCAGGAGAAGGCGATCCCCGCGGGGCGCTCCGAGCTGGCGCTCGACGTCCCGCGCGTCGCCGTGCCCGTGCAGGAGCACCGCTGGCGCCTGCTGCTGCCGGACGGCGCCCTCTACCGCTTCCGCTCCGGCGACCTGCGGCCGGCGGCAAATCTGGAGAAGATCCCGACCGCCCGGGATCCCTGGACGATCCTGCAGGGCACGCCCGGCGTCCTCACCGACCGCATCGACGTCGGCGGCAATGAGTCGGGCCAGCAGTCCCAGTACGTAGGCCCGGGAAGCGCCGCCGGAACCACCGCGAGGCTGCGCGGCCGGGCCGCCGACGAGCGGGGCCGCGTCCTGCCGGGGGTCACGGTGACGCTGCAACCCCCCGGAGGCCTGCCGCCGATCGTCCAGGTGACCGACGCCCAGGGCGTTTTCAACTTCCTGGATGTGCCCCCGGGAGATTGCACGCTCAACGCCGAGCTCGCGGGGTTCTCCTCCCTGGAGTATCCCAGTATCCGGTTGACCGCCGGCCGGATCTCGTCGATCGAGATCCGGCTGACGGTTCACTCTGATCTCGACGCCTTCGCGGAGCTCAAGCAGGGCCTGGTCGGCGGCGTCAAGCCGTTGCCGATCACCATTCCCGAGAGCGGCAAGCTCCTGCTCCTCTCGGGCGTCCTCCCCCCCGAGAAGATCGGCGTCGAGATCGAGGTCAAGGGGAACAAGGAGAAGCGCGGATGGTTCTGAAAGCACGAATCCTCATGGTGCTCCTGGCGCTCGCGCTCCCCCATGGCGGAGCGGCCGAGCCGCCGCGTCCCGAAGAGGTCTCGCTCCCCGTCCGGGACTATCTCGAGCTGATCGAGAAGGGGGAGGCGGCGGCGAAGGAGCGGCAGCGGCGGGAGTCTGTCCGCGAAGCGCCCGTCGCCGAGGTCGTCTCCCAGCATGTGAAGGTCACGCTGGACGAGGGGGACGTGGCGGAGGTGGCGGCCGGCTACGAGGTCCTCGTCCAGGGGGAGCCCAGGGGTCCGATCGTCCTGCCGGTGACCGGCGTTCCACGCAACGCGAGCGTGCGGCCGTCCGGCGCCGCCCTGAGCGCGGGCGCGAAGGCGGGGGAGTGGCTGCTGGTCGCCCCCGCCGCGGGGCGGTACGCCGTCGAGATCTCGGGACCGGTACCGCTGTCGGCCGGCGGGATGAGCCGCCTTGCCCTGGCCCCCGCTGTGGCTCCGGTCTCGCTGACCGAGGTCGAGCTGCCGGCCAGTCTCGACTGGAGCGCCCCGGGGATGGTGGTCGTCGAGGACCGGGTGGAAGGGGACCGGCGCACGCTGCGGCTGACCTCGCGCCGGGGACAGGCGCAGGCTCTGGAGGTGCGGCGTGCGGTGGGTGGCGACGCCGGGAAGCTGCTCGCCAAGAGTCTGGTGCTGACTCTCGTGCAGCTCCGGCCGGACGGACCGCGGCGGCACGACATCGTGCTCTACGAGATCTCGCGCGGCGGCCTCGGCAGTCTCACGGTCGACCTGCCGCCCGGCCTTGCGGTGGAGACGGCCGGCACCGACGAGGGGGAGGCGGTGCCGGTGGTCGAGTCCCGGCGGCTGACGGTGCAACGCCGCCAGCAGCTGCGCGGGGTGGGCTACCTGGTGGTGACCTCGACGCCGGCTCCCGGCGCCGAGCTGTACCTCGATCCCGTGGTTCCCGAGGGGCCGGTGCAGGCGCGCTACGTGGCCCTCGCCTCTTCGGTGGCGGCGGACGCGCGCCCGCTCCCTCAGGGTGCCTGGTCGCGGATCGATCTCGACGATCTCCCGCCGACCCTGCGCGACGCCCTCGGCGGCATCGACCTAGTGGCGGCCTGGCGGCTGGCGAGCGCGTCGCTCGGGTCGGGAGCCGGCCTGCGGATGGCCGTCTCCTCGCTGCCGGCCGCGCCGTCCCTGCCGGCGGTGGCGAGCCTGCGGGAGACGACGACGCTGATCACCCTCGACGGCACCCTCCTGCACCGCGACCGCATCACCCTGCGGCCGGCGGCCATCGGCACCGCCCTCGACCTGACGCTCGCCGCTGGAGCCACCCTCTGGTCGGCGAGGGTGGACGACGTGGCGGTGCGCCCGCTGGAGCGGGGGAACGGGAAGATCTCCGTGCCGCTCGGCTTCGACACCGGCAAGGACGCGGTCGTCGAGGTCGTCTCCGTGCAGGCGAAGGCGATCCCGGCGGGGCGCTCGGAGCTGGCGCTCGACGTCCCCCGCGTCGCCGTGCCCGTGCAGGAGCACCGCTGGCGCCTGCTGCTGCCGGACGGCGCCAGCTACCGGTACCGCGCCGGCGATCTGCGGCCGGTGCTCCGCTCCGGCAGCCCGCGGATGGTGACGAAGCGCCCCAGCCACGTAGGGCCCGGTTCGGGAGGCGACCAGGCGGCCTGGAGCGTCGACGGGATGGTGATCACCGACATGGCCGCCATCGGCTCCTCTCGCGCCTACTACGATTTCGACGCCTTCGAGGAGATGGAGGTCCTCCGGAAAGGCCTGGCCGGCGGCATCAAGCCGCTGCCGATCACCATCCCCGAGACCGGCAAGCTCCTCCTGCTGACCGGCGTGTTGCCCCCGGAGAAGATCGGCGTCGAGCTGGAGGTGAAGGGGAAGAAGTAGAGAGCCCTTCAGCCCTCCTGCTTGTAGAGTCCCGGGCGCGCGATCTCCATGTGGCGCGCGGGACTCTGGATCTCCGTGAAGCCGAACGGGCGGTAGAGCTCGTGGGCGTCGCGGGTCACCAGCGAGAAGCGCCGCAGCCCCTGGAGGTCCGGGTGCTCCATCACGCGCTCGATCAGCCACTTTCCGAGCCCCCGCCCGCGCATCTCCGGCAGAACGTAGACGTCGCAGAGATAGGCGAAGGTCGCGGCATCGGTGATCACCCGCGCCAGCCCAACCTGCCGCTCCCCTTCGTAAAGGCCGAAGCAGAGCGAGCCGCGGAGCGCCCGTTCCAGGATTTCCCGCGGGATCCCCTCGGCCCAGTAGGAGGTGGCGAGGAACGCGTGGATCGCGTCGAGGTCGAGACGGGCCGGGTCGGTCGAGACGGTGAAGCCGTCGCGGTGAGGCTCGAGGTCCATAGGGGGAGAGTATAAGGTCTCCCGCTCAACGCCTGACTTATGCCCTGCTTGGCACCATATCTGCTTTTGACAATAGATATCGCCCTCTGACGAACGGGGGGTTTGAGCGATAGGAGATACTCACCATGCGTAAGACAGCTGCTCGAATCCTTGGACTGCTCCTCACCGTCGTTGCTCTTACGGCCGCCACTCCGAAGACGGAGGCTGCCACAACGGCATGCAATCTGCTCTGCATCCAGGGCTATCACTGCTGCGTCCAAGGCAACCACTCGACCTGCGTTCCTGAGACGCAGGCCTGCCAGTAAAGGGAGCGTAGCTCTCCCGGGACGGGGCCGCGAAGGCCCGTCCCTTCCTGGCTTTTTCCTGGAAATCAGCCGTTCCCGCGACCCATCCGCCGCGCGATCAGCAGGGCCATCTCCAGCGCCTGCTCGTAGTTGAGGCGCGGATCGACCTGCGAGCGGTAGGCGCGCTGGAGATCTTCCTCGGTGACGCCGCGGGCGCCGCCCATGCACTCGGTGACGTCCTCGCCGGTGAGCTCGAAGTGGACGCCGCCGAGGTAGGAGCCCAGCTCCTCGTGGAGGTCGAAGGCCTGCTGGAGCTCGGAGAGGATGTGGTCGAAGCGCCGGGTCTTGAGGCCGCTCGCCACCGCCTCGGTGTTGCCGTGCATGGGATCGCACACCCAGAGCACCGTGCGCCCCGCCCGGCGGACCGCCTCGAGCAGCGGCGGCAGCCCGTCCGCGATCTTCTTGTGGCCGAAGCGGTGGATGAAGGTGAGGCGCCCCGGCTCGCGGTAGGGGTCGAGCACGTCCGCGAGCTCGACGAGCCCGGCAGGCGTCATGGCGGAGCCCACCTTGACCGCGATCGGGTTGGAGATGCCGCGGAAGTACTCGACGTGAGCGCCGCCGAGCTGCGCCGTGCGCATGCCGATCCACGGGAAGTGGGTCGACAGGTTGTACCAGCCGGCGCGGCGCGGCACCCGCCGGGTCTGGGCCTGCTCGTAGAGGAGGTGCAGGCCCTCGTGGCTGGTGAAGTAGTCGACCCGGCGGATCTCTCCGGCCTGGTTGCCGGCGAGCGACTCGAAGAACTGCAGCGAATCGCGGATCGCCGCCACCCGCCGCCGGTACTCGTCGGCGTGCGGCGAGTGCTTCACCCAGGAGAGGTCCCAGTACTCGGGGTGGTGAAGGTCGGCGAAGCCGCCCTCGATCAGGGCGCGGATGAAGTTGATGGTCAGCGCCGCCCGCTCGTAGCCGCGCAGCAGCAGCTCCGGATCCGGGGTGCGGTCGGCGAGGGTGAACGGCGAGCGGTTGATCAGGTCCCCCCGGTAGGAGGGGAGGATCACGCCGTCCCGCTCCTCCAGGTTCTCGCTGCGCGGCTTGGCGTACTGGCCGGCGAAGCGGCCGACGCGGATCACCCGGCGCCTGGCGCCGTGCACCAGCACCAGGCTCATCTGCAGCAGGATCTTGAGCTTGTTGGTGATCGACTCCGAGGTGCAGTCGCCGAAGCTCTCGGCGCAATCGCCCCCCTGGAGGAGGAAGCTCTCGCCGCGGGCCGCCTCGGCGAGTTGCGCCTTCAGCCGCTCGATCTCCCAGGAGGTGACGAGCGGCGGCAGATTCGAGAGGTCGCGCAGCACGCCCTCGACGCGGGCGGCATCCGGGTAGACCGGCTGCTGCAGCGTCGGCCTCTCCTGCCAGGAAGTGGGAGACCAGTCGGCCATGGCAAGGGGGAACTGTACATCATCCTCCACACCATCCCCGCGCTCTCGAAGTTGAAGATCCATTGTCAGGGAGGTGTGCCGAAAGGGGGAATCCGGGACTGCGGACGGCCGGCAAGGCGCCCGCGTCCGGAGCCGGCCTACGCGCAGGTGCGCAAAACTCTGGAGGCCGGGACGCGTAGAATGTCGCTGGAGGTCCTATATGTACGGAGAAGTCTGGGTGCTCATCCCTGTCGTCGCGATCCTTTCGGGAGTTTTGAAGACCTGGCTGAAAGTTCAGTCCCAGCAGCGGGTCCTGGGCGCCTCGAACCACGAGCTGGAGCGGGAAGTCGCCACCCTGCGCAAGGACCGGGAGGCCCTGCTCGAGCGGCTCGAGAATATCGAGGCCATCGTGGTCAGCCAGACCTGGAACGTGCTCCACGACCCCTCCCTGCCGCCGGCGGAGAGGGAGCACCGGGTCGCCGCCGCCGTCCGCCGCGAGCTGGCCCCGGCGCCGAGCGCTCCGTCCAACCAGCAGCGGGCCGAGCAGCTCGCCCAGCGGCTCCAGGGCTGACGATCCGCCGTCCGGCCGCAGATTTGTTGTTCCCGCCCGCCTCCCCGCCTGTCTCATAGGACTGAAGGCACACCGGCACGGCTCAGGAAACTCCCGGGCCGGTCGCAACCCAAGGAGGTCCTATGACGACTAAGCTTCGCTTTCCCCGCATCCTGACCCTGCTCTCCCTCTCCACCCTCATCGTCGGCACCGCGGGCTGCTCGAACGGCTCCAGCCCCACCGAGCCCGCGAGCTTCGACGCGCCCGTCGCGGCCAAATCCCTCGCGGCCGACGACAAGCGCCATGGCGCCGACGATCCGGCCGGCGACGACCGCGGCGGCCGCCGCGGGCGCGGGGGCCGTGGCGGCAATAACAACGGCAACAACGGCGGCAACCAGCAGCGTCCGCCGCGCACCGGCACCGAGCGCGAGGGCGCGGTGGCCTCGGTCGGCGCCGGAGCCCTGGTCCTGGCCGGCGGCCAGCAGATCGTCGTCAACGGCCAGACGCAGTGGGACTCCCGCGGCGATCTCTTCTCGCTCCAGCAGGTGGCGGCCGCGGTGAACACCGGCAAGTCCACGCGGGCCGAAGCCCGCGGCACCCTGCGTGCCGACGGCGCCCTGGTGGCGCAGACGGTCAAGGCCGAGGTCGACCAGTAGAAACAAGAGACATCAGGGACGGCAGGGACATCAGGGACGAGAGGAGCCCCTCGAGACCCGGGCTCCCTTGATCCTGGTGTCCCTTGAGTCCCTGGTGTCCTTGTTGCCCCTGGTTTTCTTCTGTTTTCTTCGCCTTCCCCTCAGTGCCCACGCAGTCCCTGAGTCACCCACTCCATCTGCCGGCGCCGGCGGCTGCGTCTCGCGAAGTAGGAAGGGCACTTGTAGAGCGCCCAGAGGATCCCTCCGGCCACCACCGCCCCGCAGAGCCCCGCGAGCCAGGGGATCTCCTTGCCGCCCCCTGGAGGCCAGCTCAGCAGCAACCCGACCATGGCGACCAGAAGAAGGGTCAGGCCGACCGTCACCCACTGGTTCATGGGAGCCCCGAGCATCGGCTGGAAATCGGTCTGGGCGAGGTCCGGCTCGATCTCCTGGAGAAGGCCGGGGAGCGCTTCGGCGGGCACTTTTCCGACCTTCCAGAGGTGGCTCAGCGCGTCGGGCAGGAAGCGCTCGACGCCGTCGATGCCTGAGCGCAGGCCGTGGATCGGGGTGCTCCCCCAACGCCAGGGGCAGGTCACCACCTGCACGTGCCCGGGCACGTAATAATACGTTTCAATTGAAAACTCGGCCGGAGCGCCCCCGTTCCAGGGGTCCGCCGCCCGGAAACATGCCTCCGTCCGGACCCGCCGCGGCACCAGCCTGGCACGCAAGAACATGCGAATCCTCCCCCGACGATCGGGCCGGCTGAGCCCGGCCGTGGAATGCCGTGGATGTAAGGCCTGCTGGGGGGATTATGACGTAGTCAAACGGCGCAGTCGAATGGCGGAGTCGAATGCCGCGGACAGAATGATCAGGGGGAGGATCTCTCCTCCCCCTTCTCGCGCCCCTTTACGGGGTGCAGTCGATGTACGTGCAGGCGATGCCGCACGAGCCACAATCGGAGTACCGCTTCGTGATACCACCGGCCACGTTAGCGATCTGGTCCTCGTTGAGGTTGCGCAGGGTTTCCTTGGCGAGGGCGAGCTTCTTGATGGACTTCTTCATGGAATTCTCCACTTCTCTTTAGGTTGTCGAACTGGAGCGGACCGTTCTGGCGCCGCTCACCGTTTGCAAGACCGCGAAATCCCAGTGTGTCGCGGATTGTTTCCACACAGCACCGGTCTTCCGCGACCGTGGCCATGTTTCCATAGATCAATTCAGATATCTAGCTTGACAAATCAGATTGAAACCTTTATGGCGGGGCCGCCGGCGGGGATTCCCACGCCGGCGGATTCAGGCGGGAGAGCCTACTTCTGGATCTCGAAATCCTTGCTGGCGGCCGTGGTGCCGTCGACCGAGATCTCCACCTTGTACTTGCCGGCGGGCCAGGGGGTCTTCTTGGAGATGTGGAACTCGGTGTTGGCCGGGCCGACGGGGGAGATGCTCAGATCCTCCTCCTTGACGAGGGTGCCGGCGTCGCCATAGGTCCATTTCGCGTGGAGCTTCACCGCCGGCGCCGCGCCCTCCGTCGACACCGAGGCGTAGATGGTGTCGTTCGGGCCGAAGGTGGTGGCGGGGTCGGTGATTTTCTTGTCCGCCCCCACTCCCTTGCCCAGGTCGATGGCGAGGACATGGAAGGCGGGGATGACGGGGGTCGTCTCAACGGCGGGAGCGGTCGAGACCTCCGGCGCGGGAGCCACAGGAGGGGCGGCTTCCTCCTTCTTCTTGCAGGCGGAAAGCGCGAGGCAGAGGGCCAGGATCAGAAGCGTGGTGCGATAGAAGCGCATAGGTTCTTTCCTCTCTTACTCGGAAGGGATCTTCAGGGTCTGGCCGGGGTAGATCTCGTCCGGGTCTTTGATGAGGTCCCGGTTGGCCTCGAAGATGCGCCGCCACTTGCTGGCATCGCCGTAGTGCTTCTTCGCGATTTTGGAGAGGCTGTCTCCCGAGACGACCGTATGCGTCTGTCCGGCCGGCTCGGCGAGGGGTGCGGTTGACGACGCGCCGCCCTCCACATCGGAGAAGTCGGGTTTTTCATCATTGCTCGCCATGCGTCCTCCTTTCGACATCTGAGTCCTAAGGGAACATCGAGCTCGGGATGAGACTGAGCTGACGCAAGCTTACAGCAAAAGCATCAGGGACCCTGTTACAAGGCTGCGAGGTTCCAGGGGTGATAGCCTTTACAAGCCATCGTGGAACTACTGAGGAGGTTTGAATGCGCTCGCTCTCGTCATCGCTTCTTGCCGCCCTGCTGCTGACCGCTCCCCTCGCCGGGGTGGAGCTCACGCCCGCGAGCTCGCGGCCTTCCGACTATTTCACCTTTGGCGGCCTCACCTTCTTCGCGGCCGACGACGGCGAAACCGGGAGGGAGCTCTGGCGCACGGACGGCACTCCCGGCGGCACCTACCGCCTCACGGATGCCTGCCCGCTGAGCTGCTCTTCCTACCCGACGCCATTTTATTTCTCCGGCGGCCGTTCCTACTTCTTCCGCGCCTTTGACGCACTCGAGCAGCCCCGCCTCTGGGTTAGCGGCGGCACGCCCGCCACCACCTTTCAGCTCACGGCCGCCAGGGTCCCGCTGTCGGCCTACGGCCGCTGGCTGGGCCGCTCGGGCCTCCTCCTCTTTTCCGCCGACGACGGCGTCCATGGTCTGGAGCTCTGGCGCAGCGATGGGACGCCTGGCGGGACCTATCAGGTGACCGACCTGTGGCCGGGGGCTCAGGGGTCCAGGCCCCGGAACCTGATCTTGTTCAAGGACCAGATCTACTTCGTGGCCGACGATGGCCGGCAAGGCCCCATCCTCTGGAAGAGCGACGGCACGCCCCAGGGGACTCAAGCCGTGCGTGATCCAGTGCCCGGTTCAGTGCCCGGTTCGGCAGGCCATTCCGCCCCTGAGTCCCTGCGGGTCGCCGGCGACAATCTCTTCTTCGTCGCGCCGACCCCGGCGCGGGGCGTCCAACTGTGGAGAAGCGATGGCACGACCGGCGGGACGGCCCCGCTGACCGACCTGCGTCCCAACGGAGGTGCCTTCTCGGACTCGGACCTGGCCATCCTCGGCAACCGCCTCTTCTTCGTGGCGGACGACGGCAGGAGCGGCCAGGAGCTGTGGGTCACGGACGGCACGAAAGGGGGGACGAGATCGCTGACCCGCTTCACGCCGGCTGACGCGTTTCAAAGCGTGCACGAACATTCTTTCTATTTCCTTCCGCCTTTCCCCGCCGGCAACCGGCTCGTCTTCCCGGCCGACGACGGCATCCACGGGGCGGAGCTATGGACGACGAACGGGACGCCGGCCGGCACGACTCTGCTCAAGGACGTCTGCCCCGGCTCCTGCTCGGGCGCCAAGTATGCGGGGCCAACCTTCGGCAATCAGCTCCTGTTTCCGGGATACAACTCCGTGCGCGGCTGGGAGCCCTGGATCACCGACGGCACGCCTGGCGGCACCCATCTCATCAAGGACCTCTGCAGAGGGAGCTGCGGCTCCGATCCCTACGCCCCCGCGGTGGCCGGCGGGCGGGCATTCCTGGTGACCCAGCCCGTCCAGGGCCCTAACCTGCTATGGCGCACCGACGGCACGGCCGGCGGGACCCTCCTGCTGACGAGCTTCCCGACTCTGGATGGGGGCGCCCTTCTCGGGAGCTCCCTGATCTTTACCGCCGACGACGGCGTGCATGGCGCGGAGCTGTGGAAGAGCGACGGCACCCCGCAGGGAACCGGCTTGCTGGCGGACCTCAACACCCGCGAGCCCTGAGGCTCGCCTCCGGCTGCGGCGGGAACTTTCAGGCTCTGGGATCGTATTGGCTCGACGCGCCGCAGCCCCGCCCGCTTTGCCTGGCGGCGGGGCGGCGATACTCTCTTCCGGCGGTCCGACCGCCTCGGAACCAAAGGAGCCCTGATGAACCGCCGTCTCGCCGTCCTCTCGATCCTCCCCCTCCTCGGGCTCGCCGCCGCACCGGCGCGCTCCGCCGAGCAACCGCCCGCGCCGGCCGCCGCGCAGCGCCCCCTCACCGCCCTGCCCTATACGCCGAGCCTCGACACCTCGGCGATGGACCGCTCGGTCGACCCCTGCGTCGACTTCTACACCTTCTCCTGCGGCAAGTGGCTGGACAAGCAACCCGATCCCCGCCGACCAGTCCGCCTGGAGCGTCTACGCGAAGACGGCCAACGACAACCAGCGCTTCCTCTGGGGGATGCTCGAGGAGGCCGGCGCGGCCGGCGCCCGGGCGCGACGCCAACACCCAGAAGATCGGCGACTACTTCGCCTCCTGCATGGACGAGGCAGCCATCGAGAAGGCGGGGATCGACCCCTCGAAGCGCGATCTGGCCGCCATCGACGGCCTGAAGTCCACGGCGGAGCTGGCCGCCCTCCTCGGCCGGCTGCACCCGGCGGGGGCCTCCGGCGAGATGTTCTTCGGCTTCGGCTCCGGCCAGGACCCGAAGAACGCCTCCCAGGTCGATCGGCTTCGCCGGGCGCCGGCGGCCTGGGCCTCCCCGACCGCGACGACTACCTGAAGGACGACGCCAAGTCCAAGGAGGTCCGCGAGCGCTACCGGGCCTACGTGCGCAAGCATCTTCGAGCTGCTGGGCGACCCGCAGCCGGCGCGCGGCACGGAGGCGGTGCTGCGCCTCGAGACCGCCCTCGCCAAGGCGTCGCTCACCCCCGTCGAGCACCGCGACCCCTACAAGACCGCCCACCGTGATGAAGCGCCGGGACCTCCAGGCGCTCACCCCCGCGTTCCACTGGGACGTCTACCTCAAGGCGCTCGGCCAGCCGGGCCTCGACGACTTCAACGTCACCGAGCCGAAGTTCTTCCAGGAGATCGAGAAGCAGGTCTCCACGAGCAGCCTGGACGACCTCCGGGCCTACCTGCGCTTGCACCTCGCGCGACACCGCCGCGCCGTACCTCTCGACCCCCTTCGTGCGGGCGAACTTCGACTTCTACGAGGCCTACCTGCGCGGCGTCCAAGGAGATCTCGCCGCGCTGGAAGCGCTGCGTCGGCTGGATCGACCGCGACCTCGGCGAGGCGCTGGGCGAGGTCTTCGTCCGCAAGGTCTTCCCGGCCGGCAGCGAAGACCGACACGCAGCGGATGGTGAAGCAGATCCGCGACGCCATGGAGCAGCGGATCGAGCAGTCCCCCTGGATGAGCCCGGAGACCAAGAAGCAGGCGCTGGTGAAGCTCCACGCCATGCGCGACAAGATCGGCTATCCCGACCACTGGCGCGACTACTCGGCCCTCGAGGTGAAGCGCGGCGACTTCGCGGGCAACGTCGAGCGCGCGGCCGCGCTTCGAGACGCGCCGCGAGCTCGCCAAGATCGGCAAGCCGGTCGACCGCGGCGAGTGGGAGATGACGCCGCCGACGGTCAACGCCTACTACAACCCGCAGATGAACGACATCAACTTCCCGGCCGGCGTGCTGCTGCCGCCGCTCTACGACCCGAAGATGGACGCCGCGCCCAACTACGGCAACACCGGCGGCACCATCGGCCACGAGCTGACCCACGGCTTCGACGACGAGGGCCGCCAGTTCGACGCCCA
The DNA here is from genome assembly GCA_963792575.1 of uncultured Acidobacteriota bacterium. Classification (GTDB taxonomy): domain Bacteria; phylum Acidobacteriota; class Thermoanaerobaculia; order Multivoradales; family UBA5704; genus DATARR01. The sequence continues at coordinate 11,655 of CAWBWZ010000026.1, read as the reverse complement.
GGGCAACCTGCGCGACTGGTGGACGCCGCAGGACGACAAGGAGTTCCGCCAGCGCGCCGCCTGCGTGGCCGACCAGTACGCGCAGTACACGGTCGTCGACGACATCAAGATCAACAGCAAGCTCACCCTCGGCGAGGACGTGGCCGACCTCGGCGGCACGATCCTCGCCTACCTCGCCTGGCAGGAGGAGACGCAAGAGCCAGAAGCTCGAGCCGCGCGACGGCCTCACGCCCGAGCAGCGCTTCTTCGTCGGCTTCGCGCAGTGGGCCTGCGGCGACGACCGGCCCGAGGCCCTGCGGCTCACCGCGCGGGTCAACCCCCACTCGCCGCGCGAGTACCGCATCAACGGCGTGGTGGTGAACATGCCCGAGTTCGCCGCAGGCCTTCTCCTGCAAGCCGGGCCAGCCGATGGTCAAGGAGCCGGCCAAGGTCTGCACGGTCTGGTAAGGATGCCTGACGCCGTCTCTCCGCCGCCGGGGCGCGACTACTCGCAGCTCCTCGGCGCGATGAACGAGCTCCTCGCCGTGCTGTCGAGCGACGGCGGCGAGGAGGCGGCGCTGCGGGCCTCGTTCGAGGCCGCCGCGCGGGGATTTCGCGCGCGCAAGGCGTTGCTGCTGGTGGTCGAGCAGCGTGAGCCGCTGCACCTGCGCGCCGTCCACACCCTGGGCCAGCTCACGGCGGAGCAGATCGCGGCGTGCGAGCGCGGGGATTCGGTCCGTGGCGTGAGCCCCTCGCTGATTCAGCGGGTGGTGGCGAGCGGAGCTCCCGAGCTGATCGAGGACCCGCGGCTGCAAGCGGACGCCTCGCACACCCCCTCGCTCACGGGAGGACCCTACAGTGTGCTCTGCGCGCCCATCTTCGACCCCGTGCGCGATGCCGTCCTGGCCGTGATCTATCTCCAGAACAGCGGCCTGACAGAAGCCTATGGCGAGAGCGACCGCGCCTGGCTGGAGGGTTACGCCGCGGCGGTGGGCCGATTGTTCGGCCTCTCCTTCCGCCAGTCGCTCCAGGACCGCGAGCTGCGAGAGCTTCGCGAGGCCCGTGGCGCGGCGGACAACATGCCCGAGATCCTCGGCGACTCCTCGCACACGGCCGCGCTGCGGCGGGTCCTGCACGAGACCTTCATCCCGGCCATGGAAGTGGAGAACCCCGAGCCGACCCTCGTCCTCGGCGAGCGCGGCACGGGCAAGGACCTGATCGCGCGCTACCTCCACGCCTACAGCTCGCGCCACAGGCGCCCGCTGGTGGTGGTCAACTGCGCCGAGATCACGGACGAGCTGGCGGCCTCCCGCTTCTTCGGCCACAAGCGGGGCTCCTTTACCGGCGCGCTCACCGACGAGCCCGGCTTCTTCCGCGCCGCCGACGGCGGGGTCCTCTTCCTGGACGAGGTCGCCGAGCTGTCGCCGCGGGCGCAGGCCCACCTGCTGCGGGTGCTGGAAAACCATACGGTGACGCCGGTGGGGCAGACCCGCGAGATCAAGGTGAACGTAGCCATCGTGTTGGCCACCAACCGCGAGCTGGACCAGGCGGTGAGCGACGGCGCCCTGCGGGCCGACTTCTACGATCGTTTCCGCACCCTGGCGATCCGCCTGCTCCCCCTGCGCGAGCGTCCGTGGGACATCCCGCCGCTGCTCGAGCACTACCGCCGCCACCACGAGCGCAAGCACCGCAAGCCGACCCTGGGATTCACCCGCGAGGCGTTCCGCTCCCTGGTCTCCCACGACTGGCCGGGCAACGTGCGCGACCTGGCGCGAGCCTGCTCGCTCTTCGTGATCCACGCCCAGCCCGGAGCCTGGATCGATCGTGAGCTGATCGCGCGCTGCCTTCCCGAGGTGCTCTCCGGCACGCCCAATCCGAAAGCGGGGCCGCTGCTCGCCGAGGGTGTCCCGCTGAGCGACGCGGTGGAGGCCTTCGAGCGCGAATTGATCCTCTCGCGCCTGGAGCAGCACGGCGGCAACGTGAAGGCCGCCCGGGAGAGCCTGGGGCTCACCAAGACGACCTTTCACCGCACGATGAAGAGGCTGGGGATTGCGGCCGGAGGAGCGCCGCAGGAAGAGTGACTACGAAGAGGCCTCGCGCGAGCGAGCCCCCTTCTCGTTTCTACGAGCCTACTGAAAAGTACTTGGCGCTCCGTCGTCTGTGACCGCCCGCATGGCCATAAGACGTGGCGCGAGATCAAGCTCCAAGAACCAAGCGAGCTGGTCGATCGCCGACGATGTCAATGCAAGCAGTCGCGGAATCTCGCTGGGCTGGGGAGGAATCGCCGAAAGCTCAGCAACGTTGGCGTATGCAATCTGTTTGCTGATGCTGTCAAGAAGCCCCTTGATCATCCTGGTTGCCTTTCGAGAGGTAATTCGCGAAAAGCTGGTAGTCCTCCCGTCAAACATGAGCGTCTCTGCCCAAGATGGGATTGGTCCGGCGCCCAGCGTGGCTTCGCCTCGAAGGACTCGACAGAAGAGGTGCTGATGCAGCATCGTCAATGAGGTTAGCGCTGCAAGGAGTCGCTCCGTGAACGACGAAACCTCGTCAGCTTGCGGAATGCGCTCTCTGATTGTTCCCCGGATTCCCCTCAGCATCGACACGAGCATTTCCAGATCCTGTTGGAGCCCATCCCCAGTGTTCAGGGGCCGACTGGCCGCTCTCCGAGTCATGGCAGCACGTAGAATGGAGCAACGCACGACTCGGGTGAGATCGCGCAGAACAGTCTCACTGACTGCACTACCTCTTGCAGGCACTCGAAGAAGGTGGGCTTGAGCTTAAAGCGCTTGTCCTTCTTTGGCAGGCAGCGCAGGATTCTATTGGGAGGAAGATGTGAGCCGCTGACTTCGCAGATCTCGCCATTGGCTTTAACACAGCCTTTGAGCCCACCCGGACAGGTCCAGTTGGCATGAACGCCTTTGTGCGGATCGCTTTCGATCCAAGCTTTGCAGCCAGCTCCGCAATCTACGAGCCGACCCAAGCCGAGCGGATCGCTCTCCGTTGATGGGCGATTGTCGACATAGGTATACGGGTGAATGCCTGCTTCCAAGAGAGAGATTTCGGGCTGCTCTGCGACTCGATTTCCCCGTTCGAGTTGGAGCCGCAGCAATGGATCCGGTCCAGTGTACCTCCCTGTTGCCGACTCGTACCATCTGTACAAATTATAGTACATCTCTTGCTGAGTGCTCGTTACCCGGAACGCATCGCTCGCCCACTGGCCGGTGTAGCGAAGGAAGATACTCTCGGCCGAGAGCCGGCTCAGAGCCTTTCCATGGCTTGACACGGAGGAAGACTCGGGGTCCGGGTTGCTTCCAGCTGTCCAGGTCCGTCCGAAGGGTTCCAAGCCACCTGCCCAGACAACGACTCCGGCAGTGTTCGTAGCCAGAACGGGTGTGCCGAGGTAATCGGTGGTGAGATAAAGAAGTTCTGGGCCGGTGGTGAACTGCGCCACGGGGCGCCCAGCGAAGTAGAAGATCTGGGTGGTCTCCTGGTTCGAGGCGAGCCAGATGCTGTCTTCTCCATCCGGACCTGGAGTACTGCCGGTCCAGGCTCGCTCTTCGGTACGGGCCATTAGCAGGCCTTCTGAACTGTAGGATGGCATCACCTTCACGAACTCCGGCGAGCCGGTGAAGGTCAAAAACGCTTGGCGCAGGAAGCCCCGGCCGTCGTAGAGCAGGTCGCTGCGTCCCGGGCCGGTGCCCGAACGCAACGCTGAGAGCCGGCTCTCCTGTGAGGCATCGAGGAAGGTGGTCTCCACCGCCCCTTCTCCATCGGTTTCCTGAACGGAGATCTGATTGCCTGCCGCATCATAGGCGAGTTGCCGAGAGCCGGTGCCGAGGTCAGGTGCGGGAGCGATCTGCGTCAGCTTGGGATTGTGGCCAGAGCCTGCATAGGTGTAGGTTTGGGTAGGCTCGCCGTTCTCCTGATAATTCAGCCGGTTGCCGATGCGATCGTAGGTCCATGACCTCGTACCCCACGGACCGTTTCCTTGGGTGAGGAAGTACTGGGGGGCCTGGTAGGAGAACGTCGCTGTATATGGCTGTCCCACAATAGTCCCCGCGATCTGCGTCGGGTTACCCATGGCATCTTCAGTATAGTCCCAATCGAGCAAACTCCCAGCCTGGATGCGATCTGGGCGGTAACGATTGTCGAAGAGGTGGGTCTCCGTGAGACCATTGGCGAGGGAAAGGGAACTCAGCGGACCGAAGGGCTTATACGCGCTGGCATTCACCAGGGGCTGGGGACCTGCCCCAGAGTTATAGGAGAGCGTCGCGTCGCGGTCCACGAAGTCGTAGGTATAGATCGCCGCAACTCCGCCTGGGTAGATGATCTGCGTTCGGTTGCCGTTCTTGTCGTATTGGTAGGACAAGGTCCCGTCCTGAATCACCCTTCCGAAGCGGTCGTAGGTATAAGTGATTGCCTGACCGTTGCGGGTGATGCCGGTCAGGCGGCCGACATCGAACTGTGCTGAGGTGGAGCCGTAAGCATAGGTGGTCGTCAGGGTGGGGTCTGGCGAGCCCGAGGAACCAAAGGCCTCCTGGGTTACCCGGTCTGCGGCGTCGATGGCGCGGGAGGTGACGCTACCGCGTGCATCGGTCGATGTCACGAGATCTCCGTGCTCATTGTAGGTGTAGGCCGTCGTGCCCGAGACCGGCGAGATCTGTTGAGTCTGAAGATTGCGGTCGGATGTGGTATAGGTCGTGGTGTTGCCCTCTGCGTCAGTGACACCGGTCAGGTGGTCCTGGACGTCATAGACGTAAGCGGTTACCGCGGTCGTGCCGCTGGCTCCGGTCCACGGCTGGCTCATCGAGGTCAGACGGTTCAAGGAGTCGTACGCATAGAGCTGAGTGGGGGTGGGATTCGTGACCTTGGGATGGTTGGCGTCCCAGATCTTCTCCAGGTTGCCGTCACAGTCATAGGCATACTCGGTGGCCGTGCCGTCCGCGTTGACTGTCTTATCCAAATGACAGCGGGTGCTATAGACGAAGTCGGTGAAGGAGTCGGTCACCCAGGCCGTGCCATTCCAATGCTGGAGTTCTTCTTTGATGTGGTGGCCGACGACGTCGAGGGTATAGAAGGTTCGTTCACCGTGGGTGGTGGCATCGGGCTTGCGCTCGATGGATACCAGCCTGCTCGCGGGATCGTAGCCGTACTCGATCACGTTTCCCCGGGGCAGAATGGTGCGGAAGAGGTCCCCGAAGACGTTGTACTGATAGGTCGTCAAAAGGTCTTCTGTCAGTACTGCTCCCTTTTGCGTCACCGTGGTCATCCTGCTCAAGTTGTCGAAACTTGTGAGGATCTGCACGTTATTGGGGTCGGTCACCGAAGTGCGACGGTTCAAGCCGTCGTAGCCGAAAGCGGTGGTACCTATCAGAGGATCGGCGCGAGTCGTAGGAAGCAGTCCGCTGCCGGAATCATATGTATAGACGATCTGATCGGCCGTGCCGTACCCCGGAGGATCGATGGTCAAAGGCTGACCCGCGCCGTTGAATGTGGTCACGGTGGCGAAGCTGAAGCTGCTTCCCGCCTCAGCTCCCTGGATTGTCCGTGTCGTCAGATTCCCCGAGGTGTCGTAGGAGAGAGCCGTCACCCGTTGCGCCGAGCCGCCGGAGGTCGAAGGCATCTCGGTGCGCGTGGGGAAGGCCGGGAAAGATGCGTTGCCGTATTGCCAGGTTGTCGTCCGGGAGAGCGGCGTCCCCACAGCCTCGGTCTTTGAAGTAACCTGCCCGTTGGCGTCGTAGCCGAACTGGGTCTTCAGACCGCGGCCGTCCGTGATCTGAGTCGGGCGCAAGGGATTCGTGGCATCGCCATAGGTTAGCTGGGAGTTCGGGCCCGTGCCGCAGACCGGGCAGTCGCCCGTGATCTTGTTGATCCTCAGCTTGAGGCTGCGCGGATCCCGGTCGTACTCGTAGGTCGTCACCTGGCTTTGGGTGCCATTGATCCACTCCAGCAGGTCCGTGCGAGTCGGTAATTGCGGATTCGTGTAGGTGAGCTCCTGCCGGCTCACGGCGTTCGGGCCCGCGTAAGCAGGATCTCCGCTCCAGGATCGGATCACGTTGCCAGAGCTGTCGTACTCGAAGGCCGCTTCAACACGCCCCGTCACGCCATCGGTGCCGATCAACCGCAGCTGCGTAAGGTAGCCGGGGCGCCCGCCGTTTTTCGCTGGATCGTAGGTGAGCTCCCAGGAGGAGCCGTCAGGCCGCCCGATATTCGTCAGGACATCTCCGCTCCAGAGGTAATTCCAGGTGCGCGATGAGGTCCCGGAGCCGGACACGGGGACCTCCGTGATCAAGGCCAGTTTGCCGCTGGCATAGGTGAAAGTTTCGCTCCGGCCATCGGGAAAGGAGACCGCGGTCAGTTGGTTGCTGCCGTTGTAGGTCGCCAGGGTGGGATGCGTGGGATTCTGGGCCAGGACGGTCTTCTCCCATAGTCCATCCGGACGGAATACGTCCTTGCGGCCATTGAGAGAGTCGAGTTGCCAACCGCCCGTAGCCGTGTCGAAATAGAGCTTGCGGTACTCGTCACTCGGCGCGGTCAGAGAAGGATCGTAGAGCCGCAGCCCCGTGCCCGCGGCCGGATTGCGGAATTCCCGGAAGCTCGCACCTTCCGTGATCAGCCAGACGTGATTGAGGTCAGGGTCCGTGACGATCCGCTGCGCATAGGCATGCGAGATGTAGAGGCCCAGCGTAGTGCGCCAGGCAGGAGTTCCGGGGAACGTGTCCCCGCCCGCTCCGCCGGCGCGATAGCGAACTGGCGCGCCATGGCCGCCAAACTCGCAGCTCATCTTGCCTTCCGCCGAGAATGAGCACCCCGCGCCTGCCGGCCGGCAGTCACGGCATTGGTTGGTGTTGGTTGTGCAATCGTCGGGCGGAGGTGGCGGTGGCGGCTGTGGGCAGCCGAGGGATTGGGCCAGATCGGCGGAGGGGAGATTGATCACCACGCTCGACTCACAACTGCTTGTCGCACAGACGCGAATTTTGACCGAGAGGTTCAGGGTCAGCGCCTGGGCGCAGGTCAGACCTCTTTCCAGCCAAGTGTCGAGATTGTCGAAATTGATACGGCCACCAAAGGCGTCGAGGCCGCAGGTGATGTCCTTCGAGCAACCCGCGCCCGCGCAGGGGTACCACTCTGCCCAGGGCGTTATGGACGATAAGAGACCATCCTCATTGATCATGTCTCGCAGGCCCAGGATAGTGGCCGTCGCGTGGATTTTCACCGCGCAACTGCCGGCGGAGGCATCGCACGCGGGATTCAATTTCTCCAGAGACGATCCCTGGGTCTGCACCGGGTAGCACCGGAAGCCGGTGGACCCCTGGCAATTGTTGGCCCGCGTGTTCTGACCGCTGGCGACCCAGCGATAGCTGCCCAGCGCGGTATTTCCGCAGTCTCTCACTCCCTGAGCCGTCGCACCGAGAGAGAAGAGGACCAGCAGACCCCAAAGATAAACCGGGCGCCAGCCCCTGCATCGCACTCCGAACCGTTCCCTGGCTTGCAGACCGGATTCCGGCAAAGATGGAATAAGCCGTAGAAGTTGAATGTCCATAGTCCATCTACTCCCTGTTCTCGAGATGAGTGAGCCGCTCCTCGAGTTGCCGAATCAATTCCTGCTGCTTCTTGATGGTCTGCTGCTGGCCTTCGACTCTCGCGTTCAGGCCCTGTACCGCCGCGAGTGTGACGCCTGCGAGATCGCTCGGGGCGATGTGGCGCTCGTCTTCTCCCAGTCCGAAGGCCGCCCGGAAATCCTGCGCCATGGGACCGAGGTGTTGAACCTTGGCGGGATCTTGAATGAAGCTCCAGGTGAAGAGAGGCAGATTCGACACCTTCGAAAGCACCTTCTCAGGAGCGACGGCAGACACGCCTTCCTTGACCGTGCGGTCGGAGTTCTGGGTCAAAACACCATCGATGAACAGGTTGCCCGTCTGGCTCAGGGAGAGCTCAACTCCGGCACTAGCTTGGTTATCGACAAAGAATGAGCTCCCGCTAGTGCCGAAGGTCCAGCGCTGAGCAACGGATGTATCCTCTAATGTATCGTCACCCGTACCGATGACCTGAGAACCTAGAAGAACAGCTAAACAGAACGGAACCGATTTTCGAAGCATGGGCGATTCTCCTCGAACGATTAGACCCGTATTCCGAAAGCCGCGCTTCTATCGCTTTTCGAGGCGGGCGAGCCGCTCCGCGAGCTGATGGATCAACTCCTGCTGCTTGGCGATCGCCTGGCGTTGCTGTTCGATCGTCTGAGCCTGTTCGTCCACGCGGGCGTTCAGGCCCTGGACCGCCGCCAGGCTGACTCCCGCGAGATCGCCTGGGGCAATGTGGCGGTCGTCTTCCCCGAGCTCGAAGGCGGCCCGGAAGTCCTGCGCCATCGGACCCAGATGGTTCGAGGTGTCGCCGATCTTTCGCCAGGTGCTGACTGGCAGCTCCGCTATCTTGGCCAGCACCACCTGTGGGTCGACGGGCTGGATGTCGGTCTTGGTGGTCCGGTCGGAGTTCTGGGTCAGTATGCCAGCGATCGTTACATTTCCAGTCGGTCCGAAGAAGTATTCGACCCCGGTGTGTGCCTGGTTCTCGATGATGAAGTTGTGGGCGAACGTTCCAAAGTACCATCGTTCGGGCTCGGCGGTATTCTTGAAGATATAGGCGGCGTCGCCGTTGTTGCGCACCTCGAACAGCTCGCGTGGTGAGATGGTAGAGCTGGCGTTTTCGACCAGGAATTTGCTCGCCGCAAAGCTGCTCGTAGTGGGATCCGTGCTTCTGAAGTGCAGACGGGTCGCGGGCGCCGTGGTGCCCACACCCACGAAACCGGTGCTGGCGACCTCCAGGCTTCCGGTGGCTGCGCCGGCGCCGACACGGAAGGGCACCGCCGAGGCATTGGTCACGTCTTTGACAAAGAAGCTCACATCGCTCGCTCCGACGTCCCAGGCGCGTGGGGTTCCGGCGGTCTGTTCGAGGCGCAGGGTCGGTGTGCTGCCGCTCGCGATGTGAACGTCTTGTGCCGGCGTCGCGGTGCCCACTCCAAGGTTGCCCAGTCCGTCGACATAGAGCGAATTGTTGGGCGCTCCACCTCGCACCGTCAGGGGCGACGACGGCGCCAGGCCTCGATATTGAAGATCACGGCGAGTGCGGCAATCGCACAGGTCGCAGCTGCAATCATCATTCTGGCGAAGCATGTTCACCGCGTCGGACGGATTCCCTTCACAACTCGGTGAACTTCCTGCACCGGGGGCGGAACAGGGAACCGGTCTAGACCTCGCCGTCCCAGTAGTCGAGCGGCTCGGTCATGCGCAGGCGCTTGCCCGGCCACGGCCACACGCCGACCTTCTCGCTGTCGGGGTAGACGCAGATGCTGAGCTCGTTCACCGGCATCGTCGAGAGCATCAGGATCCGCACGACGCCGTCCGAGCGGTTGGTCACCTTGTGCGCCCCGCTCGGGCGCCGGCGGGAAGCACACGACGTCGCCCGCGACGAGCTCGTGCTCGCCGTCGGGGTCGCGCAGGGTCGGCGTGCCGGTCAGGACGATGCAGCCACTCCTCCTCGACGCCCTCGTAGTGGTACGGGCAGACGCTCTCGCCCGGGTCGAGCTCGTAGACCGAGCCGCCGAGCCGCTCGGCGCCGATGCTGGTCCGAACCGCCGCCATCGCGGCAGCGGTAGCCCGGCGGGTCGGTGGGATCGCTCTCCAGCGCGACGTCGTGGAGGTTGAGCGGCTCGCTCATTCGCCCTCCCAGTAGCCGACGGCGTCGGCGCGGCGGAAGATCCGTGCCGGGCGGACGCATCTCGACCTTGCCGCTGTCGGGATATTCGACGACGTCGGGCGAGGGCGATCCGAGACGATCAGACGGTTCCCGGGCCGGTCACCTGGTGCGCGCCGGCCGCCCCGACCGGGAAGCAGAGGACGTCGCCCTCGCGGAGCACGCGCTCGCCCTCGGGTGTTCTGCACGACGGCGAGCCCGCGACGACGAGCAGCCACTCCTCGATGCCGTGGTGGAAGTGGTAGGGATAGCTCCGCTGGCCGTCCTCGAGCTCGAACAGCGAGGCGCCGATCTGCTCGGCGCCGATCGCCTTGCCGACCGCGCGCTCCGCGACCGGTACCGTCGCGCTCGGACGAGTCATCGAACGTGGGATGAAGATGTTGAACTTGCGCACGGGCGTATCGTATTTGGAGCGGGCCGGTGCGGTGGGTGGGGGCCCGACTCGGAGCGCCCGTTCCGTGCACTCGAGGAAGGCTGAGATGCGTGCAGCTCCTACGCAGACGCCACCTATCGCAAGCGCCGAAACGCTTCATCTTCTACGTCACCATGGCCGATGAAACCATCCACATCCGGGACTTGGCCGATCGCAGACGCGCCTGGCGCAGCCCGAGCGGCGTCCCAGGCTGCGATGCCGCGGATCGGTGGAATGTGGTCATCACCTGTCCATTTGAGACGTCCACCTGTCGCTTCCGCGCTTGCGGCTGGTCACCGCATCCGACGGGGGCTGCCCGCAGCACCGCCTGCACCCGCGCCCGCCTTCGTCAGCGATCCGCGACGTGTTGCTCCTTTGGCCTCGGCTGGACTCCGTGTACGGAGCGCACGTTCCGTGCACTCGAGGCCGGCGCAGGGCGCATGTCCGTTTTGGTGTGCGGTAGCGAATCGCGACATTCGGAGCGTGTTCGGTGACAGGTCCGTGACGCTTCCGGCACAGATGTGCGGGTTCCGCGCGGAACGGCCTTCGGGCTGGGCGGCTTGAGCGCTGGAGCCGACGAGGCTGGCGATGTCCGTTTTCGTGTGCGGTAGCGAAACGGACATCGAGGACGCAGTTCTGCGCGGGCTCCGTTGCGCTCTCGGCACGGTTCGTCTGCGTTCGGCGCGGAACGCCGGCCTGCCGAGTCGCCGATCGGCCGGGTCTTGGTGGACTGAGGTCATCACCTGCCATTTGAGACGTCCACCTGTCGCCTCCGCGCTTGCGGCTGGTCACGGCATCCGACGGGGGCTGCACGCCGCACCGCTGCACCCGCGCCCGCCTTCGTCAGCGATCCGCGACGTGTTGCTCCTCGGCCTACGGCTGGGTCCGGGTCGGAGCGCCCGTTCCGTCCACTCGAGGAAGACGCTGAGATGCGTGCAGCTCCTACGCAGAAGTCACCTATCGCAAGCGCCGAAACGCTTCATCTTCTACGCCACCTATGGCCGATGAAACCATCCACAACCGGGACTTGGCCGATCGCAGACACCGAGGCGAAGACGCGCGCTGGCGCAGCCTCCGAAAGCAGCCGGCCTCCGAGCTCTGCGATCGGCCGCGTATCGGTGGACTGAGGTCATCACCTGCCACTTGAGACGTCCACCTGTCGCCTCCGCGCTTGCGGCTGGTCACCGCATCCGACGGGGGCTACCCGCAGCACCGCCTGCACCCGCGCCCGCCTTTGGCGGTGATCCGCGGCGGCTTGCGCGGTCGGCCTGCGGCTGGCGCGTCGTCGGAGCGCACGTTCCGTCCCTGGAGGTCGTTATGACCGATGGCTCCATCCAAAAACAGGACGCGGCCTATCGCAGGCCAGGCGCCGGTCAGGCGCTGCGGCGGAACAGCTCGATGCCGTGGCGCGGCCCGGCCGTCCAGTTCGAGCAGCGACGCCCTCAAGGCGCACGTCGCAGTCGGCGGGCTCCGAGCGCTGCGGCAGCTGGGTCAGGAAGCGGCGCAGGATGATC
>CAWBWZ010000025.1:0-12715 GCA_963792575.1 uncultured Acidobacteriota bacterium | reverse complement strand
GCCTTCCGTCCCCGCGCGTGTGCCGTGAGGAGGTAGGCCCCGACGACGCTGAACAGCGTGAATAGACCAAACAGCAGAAAAGGGCAGCCACATTTCACCTGATCTTACCCCGAGGCATTGATAGGTAGGCCGCGCGACCAGGATCGTCTCGCAGCTGAAAGGGCTCTCTTGACCAACGCCGTCCGCCCTCGCCTCCGGGTCTTCCATGGCGACGAGATCGCGCTCGGGCCCGGCAAGGTCGACCTCCTGCAGGCGATCGACGAGGCCGGCACCCTGGCCGAGGCCGCCCGGCGGCTCGGCATGTCCTACATGCGCGCCTGGAAGCTCCTGCAGACGATGAACGCCTGCTTCAAGGAGCCCCTGGTCGACACCTCCCGCGGCGGCTCCGGGCATGGCCACGCCACCCTGACCGCCACCGGCCGCGCCGCCCTCACCCTCTACCGCCGCATGGAGCGGGAGACCGCGCAGGCGATCGAGCCCGCCTGGCGGGAGCTGCTGGGGTATCTGGCGGATTGATCGCCGCCGTTATCCTTGACCACCGTCGTTATCCTTGACCGTATATACCGCCGTTGCTACGCTGCCGGCTCCCATGACCCCGGAAGAGTGGCAGATCGTCCGCTTCACGCTCGGGGTCTCGACGCTCGCCACGGCCCTGATCCTGCCGCCGGCCTGCTGGTCGCCTGGCTCCTCGCCCGCCACCGCTGGCCGGGGCAGCTCCCTGGTCGAGACGCTCGTCGCGCTGCCGCTGGTGCTCCCCCCGGTGGCCACCGGCCTCCTGCTGCTCAGGCTGGTGGGGCGCCGGGGCCCGCTCGGCCGCGCTCCTCGACCGCCTCGGCCTCGACGTCGTCTTCACCTGGCGGGGGGTGGTGCTGGCGATGGCGGTGATGTCCTTCCCGCTGCTGGTGCGCGGCGCGCGGGTGGCCTTCGAGGAGGTCGATCCGCGGCTCGAGCAGATGGCGCGCACGCTGGGCGCCGGGCGCTCGCAGGTCTTCCTCACCGTCACCCTGCCGCTCGCCGCCCGCGGCATCCTGGGCGGCACCCTGCTCGCCTTCGCCCGCGCGATCGGCGAGTTCGGCGCCACCATCGTGGTGGCGGGCAACATCCCCGGCCGCACCACCACGCTGTCGCTCGCCATCTACCAGCTCATCCAGCTCGGGCGCGACGACGACGCCTTCCGCCTCCTGGGGGCGGCCGCCGTCATCGCCTTCGCCGCCGTCTGGCTGCACGAGGCGCTGCTGCGGCGGGCGGCCAACGGTGAACGGCCTCAGGGCAGGATCGTGATCTCCAGGTAGAGCGGGGTCGCCACGACGGCCGCCGCGAAGGCCTCGCGCTCCGCCGCGGCGAGGCCGGCGAGGTCCTCCGGCGGCGGCGGGCCGAAGTCGGCGCGCAGCACGCGGCCGCCGGTCTTCTCCTTCAGCCGGTCCAGCAGGGGGACGAAGGGCATGTCCCAGCCGTCGGGGTTCCCCCCCTTGGGCCGGTGCGCCATCTGCTCGTCGACCGGGATCATCGCCACCAGGTCCGGCCGCGCCATCAGCTCCAGCCCCTTCTCCCGCAGCGTCGCGTTGTGGCTGGCGTGGTGGCCGACCTTGTAGAAGGCGGTGCGGCGCAGCAGGTCCGCGGCGTCGACGGCTCCGGCGTCCGGTCCCCACTTCACGTGTCTGCCACGAGAGCCAGTTGCCCACCTGGGCGTCGCCGGGGAAGAGCAGCACCTTGCCGCCGGGGGAGAGCTCGATGGCCAGGGCCAGGCTGGTGTTGTTGGTGTCGCTGTCGAGCTGCAGGGCGAGGTTGTCGGCGGACGCCAGCCAGTCCCCCTCGATCTGCCGCCAGGCCAGGTCCTTCTCCGCGGGCTGTCCCGGCTCGCCGTAGTAGTGCGCCTGGAAGAACTCGTCGCCCTTCGCCGGGTCCGATCGACCCGGTAGATGCCGTCGAACGGGAAGCTCAGGTCGCGGAGCTCCTCTCTGCTCGGGGCTCAGGAGCGGTCCCGCCGCGGCGAGCACGGCGGCGAAGAAGGCCGTCTCCTCGTCGAGCGCGAGCCGCTTCTCGTAGACCTCGCTCGCCCGGTGGGAAGGGTCCGAGCGCAGCAGCAGCGCCTCGTCCAGCGGCGGCCCGAGCACGTGGACGCGGGCGGGGGAGCCGGGCAGCCCGACCGTCTCGCCCGGGGTGCGGTAGCGCGGCGGCTTGCCGCGGCCGAGCACGTAGTCGAGCGCCAGCTCGATGCGCGAGGGGCGGCCGTCCACCCCCAGATCGCCGAAGAAGCCGAGCACGGCCTCCAGGGTCTCGGCCTTCGGCGCGGCGCCGACCGCCCGCAGGCTCCGCGCCGCCGCGCCGAGCGCCTGCAGATGGGCCCGCCGCCGCGCCCGCAGGCGGTTGGCGAGCTCGTTGCCCGGATCCTCGGTCCAGCCCACCCAGACCTCGCCGAAGTCGATCTCGTCGAAGATCTCGCGCGCCTGGTCGAACCCCGACAGGTGGTCCCAGTGCTGGTGGGTCGCGACCAGGACGTCGATCCGGCCGCCGGTCGAGTCGCGGAGGCTCTCGGCGACCTGCCGCATCTTCCCCCCGGCGTCCTGGGTGCCCAGCAGCACGCCGCAGTCGATCAGCATGTAGCAGGGGCGCTCGCCGCCGGTGGCGAAGGCGAGCAGAAAGCAGTCGCCGAGACCCTGGCGGTACATGCGGATCTTGACGCCGGCGGCGGGGGCGGTCATCGCCGAAAGGCTCAGTCAGGCGCTCAGTCAAAGTTCTCCTCCTCGATCGCGGGCAGATCGTGGAGCATGGCGAAGGGCTCGGCCTGCTCCCGCCGCCGGGGATCGCCGAAGTAGGTCGCCTGCGACGAGCTGCTCGCCCGCGCGAAGGCGCGCTGGGTGGCGAGCCGGGCCTCGCTCAGGATCCCCTTGCCGATGCAGTAGCGCACCGCGCCCTGGTCGAGATCCACCAGCACCGTGCAGCCGCCGCGCAGCCAGAAGTCGTGCGGCAGCGACGGAGTCGATCTCCCCCTTGTCGGCCTTGCTCCTGCCAGACGGGGTTCAGATACCCGCGCCGCTTCTGGGTGATCTCGATGACGAGATCGGTGAGCGTCTGGCCGTCCGGCCCCAGGCGCCGCGCCGGGCGCACGGAGTGCACCTCGAACAGCGGCAGGCCGTCCTGGTTGCGGTCGATCGACCGCGGAGCGTCCGGGCCGAGGGCGAGGCCGAAGCGCGCGGCGATCTCGCGGACCTCTTCCGAGAGCAGCCAGCCGTGGATCTCCCGGCCGCTCTGCTGCATCTGCTCCCAGATCTTGTGGCGGTTGGTGGTCAGCGACCAGTCGGGGCGGACCCGGCGCAGGCCCCTGACCCCCGGCATCAGCTTGTCGAGCGCCGCCGCCTCGTCGCCCACCGGTCCGGCCCAGCAGAGGCTCTCCGCCGACAGGCTCCGCACCCCCTGGGGGTAGATGCCGCGCCGCCGGAACGCCTCGATCACCGCGATGCGGTAGCCGCGGTCGTCGTCCGGCACCAGGTCGCGGTCGGCGGTGATCAGGGCGCGCAGGTAGTCGCCGAAGTTGACGTCCACCGGCGGGCAGTAGTCGAGGGCGCGGATGCACATGTTGAGGATGTGGCCGGCGGAGGCCGCGGCCTCCCGCGCCAGCCGGTCGACGAGATCCGGATGGAGATCCCCCGCCGGCAGCACCCCGGAGCCGGCGGTCGCGATCCGCAGCAGGTCGGCGATGCGCGACTTGTAGATGGTCAGGAAGGCGTCGAAGACCGCCGCCACCAGGATGGCGCCGCGGGTGTGGGGCTCCTGCGCCTCCTGCAGGTCGGCGGGGTCCGGCTTTCTCGGCACCCATTCGCCGGTCCCCGGGTCCACCTCTCCCAGGGCGTCGCGCAGGGCGCCGCGGTTGCCGAGCGCCTGGCCGAACTGCTGCGCGAGCTGGCCGAGCAGGTTCTGCCCCGCCAGGTCTCCGCGGGTGCGCCGGATCTGGTCGCGCAGGGCCGGCGCGAAGGAGAAGTGCTGGAACAGGGCCACGATGTCCGCGAACGCCTCGTGGAACGCCAGGGTGTCGGGGTTGGTCGGCTCGATGAAGCGCCGGTGCAGGCCGTCGAGCAGCGCGTGGGTCGTCTCGTGGGCGATGATGTCGTGCGACAGGCAGGTGAACACCGTGCCGCCGGGAAGGTTGTGCCCCGGGTCGGCGACCGAGGCCGGGAAGTAGCCGAACAGCAGCGCCTTCTTCTTCGGGCTGTAGTAGGCGTTCGCGTCGCGCAGGGCGTGCGGGTAGATGCGCAGGCGGGGCACGAACTGGTAGTTCTGCTCGGCGTCGGCCTGCGACCAGAGGATCCGCCGGCCCGAGCGCGCGCTCGAAGTTGTGGATGGTGGTCATCGCCACGGCGTAGACCATCTGCTGGTGGAACTGGGGATCCCCCTCGGACGGCTCGAGCCCGTCCGCCGCCAGCAGGAAGCGGTTCGTCGAGATCGACCGGCGCGTAGCAGCAGCGGCTCGCCGGATCGATGTCCACCACCTCCAGATACTCCCCCACCGGGCCGGGCCGCAGCTCTTCCCATGGCACCTGAAGGGTCATCTGGTTGATCACCGCGGTGTCGATCTGCCAGTTCAGGCTGGGGTCGAATGCATAGACCCGGAGCTTGCGGAAGGGGGGAGGCCGGCGCATGGGCGGCTTGATCCTGAACGTCTCCTTGGGCATCGGCGGCTCGAAGCTCCTTTTGCAGGTCTCCCAATAATAAAGGACTCCTACTAAGTTGCCACAGAAGGGGTTGCGATGGACAGACCCAGGAAAAAACGCCCCGCCCGGTGACCCGGACGGGGCGCATTCACTGTCTGGTGCCGATTGGAGGCCGGCTCAGCGCCGCGACATCGACGAGGCGCGCAGGAGGTAATAGAGCAGCGTCATCAGCGACGAGACCACGGCGGCCACATAGGTCATCGCCGCCGCGTTCAGCACCTTGTCCATCCCCACCCGCTCCTGTGCCGTCACGATCCCGGTCTCGACCGCCAGGCGCTTGGCCCGCGCCGTGGCGTCGAACTCCACGGGCAGGGTCACGACCTGGAACAGCAGCACGGCCGCGAACAGCAGGGCGCCGAGATAGACCAGGTTCGCGGAGTGGAACAGCATCCCGCCGATCACCACGAAGTAGCTCGCCGAGGAGCCGAAGCTCGCCGTCGGCACCAGGATCGAGCGCAGCCAGAGCGGCTTGTACGCCTGCGCGTGCTGGATGGCATGCCCCGCCTCGTGGCAGGCGACGCCCACCGCCGCCACCGAGTTCGACGCGTAGGTCGCCTCCGAGAGGGCCAGCGTCTTGTTCACCGGGTTGTAGTGGTCCGAGAGGAAACCGCTCGTCGGCACCACCTGCACGTCCGAGATGCCGGCGCCCCGCAGCATCTCCTGCGCCGCCTGGGCCCCGGTCAGCCCGCGCATCGTGCGGACCTGGGAAAATTTCTTGAACGTCGCCTTCGTCCGCCAGCTCGCCCACAGCGAGAGGGCCAGCGCCGGCAGGAAGAAGAGGAAGTAGGTCGGATCGAAGTACATGGCTTCTGTGCCCCTTTCAGCCCATGAAAACAGTGGCGGGGCACTTCTCATTTCCGCCTCCGCCGGCTTGATACAGTAGCCCGGAAGGGGGGTAACGCGCATGGAACGCAAAAAGAGAGTCGCCATCGTCACCGGCGGCAGCCGGGGGATCGGGAGAGCGGTCGCCGAGGCCCTCCTCGGAGAGGGGTGGCGCGTCCACTTCTGCGGCCGGAGCCCGGAGCACGTCGAGACGGCGCAAGCCGAGCTCGCCGGCCGCTTCGGCGGCGCGGTCTCCGGCGCGGCGGTGGACGCCCGGAACCAGGAGGAGGTGGACCGCTTCGTCGCCGGCGTGCTGCGGCAGGAGGGATGGATCGACTGCCTGGTCAACAACGCCGGACTGGGGGTCTTCGGAGCGGTGGACGAGCTGACCGGCGAGCAGTGGCGCGAGGTGATCGAGACCAATCTCTCGGGCTACTTCTACTTCCTGCGCGCGGTGGCGCCCGCCATGAAGGAGCGGCGGGAGGGCTGGATCCTCAACGTCGCCTCGCTCGCCGGCAAGAACCCGTTCGCCGGCGGCGCGGCCTATAACGCCAGCAAGTTCGGGGTGATCGGCCTGTCGGAGGCGGCGATGCTGGACCTGCGCCAGTATGGAGTGCGGGTGGCGGCGCTGCTGCCCGGGAGCGTCGCCACCGACTTCTCCCATCCCAGCGGCGGCGGCCAGCAGGACCAGAGCTGGAAGCTGCAGCCGGCGGACATCGCGGCGATGGTCCTCCACCTGCTCGCCTACCCGCCGAACGCCCTGCCGAGCCTGGTGGAGATGCGGCCGGCGAGGCCGCCGAAATGAACTAGTGGTCTGTCAACCTAGTAATGACAGGTCCAACATCCCCGCAGTACCGGGCCAAAGGCCCGGGCTCCTTTAGCCCAGGGCATCGCCCTGGGTTCCGGGAGACCCTGAAACCCCGATGCGGCCTGAAAGGCCGCGCTAACCATCGGGTCCGGATTTCACCCAACTGATAGCGCTGATAGCGCGGCCCTTCAGGCCGCAACAGACTATGAGGCGATGGCCTAATCCCAGGGCGATGCCCTGGGCTAAAGGAGCCCGGGCCTTTGGCCCGGTACTGCGGGATGCTGGACCTGTCATTTCAAGGTTGACAGACGACTAGCTGATCTCGTAGAAGGCTGCCGCCCGGAGGATCTCCGGACCGCTGGGGGCGGGGGCCCGCGCGTCGCTCTCGAGGGTCACCAGGACCCCCTTGGTGCCGGCGGGCATGTGCCGCGAGCTCAGCTCGATCGGCGCGCCGGGCTGGGCGGAGAAGGAGCCGGCGCTCACCGTGCCCGTATCGGCGACGAACCAGAGCTTGTAGGCCTGACCGGCCGGGACCGGCTGCAGCCCCCGGAGGGTCATGTACCAGTGCTGGTGGTCGGCGGCGACGAAGAGGGCGCCCCGCGCGTCCGGCTGGACCGGCGGCTGGCCCGGCCGTCCCACCGGGCGCATCGGGCTGACCAGCACGGCCGGCGAGGTCACCAGCGAGAACTTCTCGCGCAGGTCGAGGTCGTCGTTCTCGAGCTGGCGGACCTTCGCGATGGCCCCCTCCGACCGCGAGCGCTCGCGGGACAGCTCGCTGCGCAGGGAGGCGATCGTGGCGTTCCGCGCCCCGACCTGGGAGTAGAGCCAGAGAGAGAGGCCGAGCATCGCGAAAGCGAGCATCGCGGCGAGCGCGAGCGGCCAGCGGCGGGTCCGGACCGGCCGCGAGGCCGATCCCGCCATGCGCGGAGGGATCCGCATCTCCTGCGACGCCCGCAGCGGGGTGGCGGGGGCTGGAGCCGCCGCCCGCAGAGGCTCGGCGGCGGCAACTGGGATCGGGACCGGGGCCGGCCGCGTATCATCGCCACTGACCTCCGGCGCAATCTCTGACGCCAGGCGGGACATCAGGCGCTCCTTGATCCCGGCCGCGGGCGCCACCGGCGCGAGCTCATACGGAACCAACCCCAGCGCCTCGGTGTAGAGACGCGCCATCATCTCGGCGGTCTCGTCCGAGCGTGCCGGGCCGCCGGGGGCGTCGATGCCCCCTTCCAGCGCTTCGAGGGCCGCCAGAATGGTGAGGTCTTCCGCTTGGGCTTCGTCGTTCACAGGAGTTGCCGTATCTCGTCGCGCAGCGCGCTCCGCAGTTTTTTCATGGCGAGGAGAGTTCTCGTCTTGACCGTGCCCAGGGGGAGGTCGGCCTTGGCCGCGATCTCGCTCTGGCTCAGGCCCCCGTAGAACGCCATCTCGAGGACCAGCCGCTGCTCTTCCGGCAGTTTCACCATCTCTCGCCGGACCCTCTCCCGCCTCTCATGGACAAATACGGTCTCCACCCCCTCAGGGGATGCATGCTCGACCGGATTTTCCTGAGCTGAGGTTTCGTGGGTCCGTTCCACGACCTTCCGGGTACGGAGGCGATCGATCGCGCGGCTGCGGGTGATCAGGATCAGCCAGGTGGAGACCGAGGAGCGCCCCGCGTCGTAGCGGCCGGCGTGATTCCAGACGTGCAGGAAGACCTCCTGGAGCACCTCCTCGGCGTCGGCGACGCTCCCCAGGATCCGCTTGCCGAGCGCCAGCAGGGTGGCGGCGTAGCGGTCGTAGAGGGTGGAGAGCGCCTCGGCCTGATGGTCCACGATCTGACGCAGCAACGCGGCGTCGTTCATCGATTCATGGGCGCTGGTCTGGGAGAGGGGGTTCATTCCGGGCCGGGGGAGCCTCGAAAGGCAGCCTAGGATACCATGAAGCCCTCACGGCCCGGCCGGCTCGGGGTCGAAAGAAAGGAACAGAGCGCGCATGGACGATACTCCCCCCCAGCAAGAGCCGACCCGCGGCTCCGGACCCCGGCAGCCGGCGATCCGGGTCGTGCTGATGCCCAAGGACACCAACGCCCTGGGCACCATCTTCGGCGGCATCATCCTCTCCTACATCGACCAGGCGGGAGCCGTGGAGGCCCATCACCACGTCCCCCTCCCCGGCCGGCTGGTGACCGTGGCGATGCGGGAGGTCGTCTTCCACTCCCCCGTCTTCGTCGGCGATCTGGTGAGCTTCTTCACCGAGACCCTGCGGGTGGGGCGCACCTCGGTGACCATCAAGGTGACCGTCGAGGCCGAGCGCAGCACCGGCAGCGGCCGGGTCAAAGTCACCGAGGCCGAGGTGGTGTACGTGCATGTGGACCGCGATAATCAGCCGGTGCCGATCGCAAAGGCGAAGGTGGAGGCCGGGGCGTAGAGCTCCCCCGCCCGACCCCTCACTCCCCCAACCCCCTCTCTCCCATCGCACT
The DNA here is from genome assembly GCA_963792575.1 of uncultured Acidobacteriota bacterium. GTDB lineage: Bacteria > Acidobacteriota > Thermoanaerobaculia > Multivoradales > UBA5704 > DATARR01. Next base: position 3,921 of record CAWBWZ010000025.1, on the reverse strand, counting down.
CCCCCCGACCGGGAGAGAGGGGGCTCAAGAAACCTGTTCTGGAGTTTTTAGACTAACTACTCCCTCTTCTCCCGGTCGGGGGGAGTGCGATGGGAGAAGAGGGCCGGGGTGATGAGGGGCCTACGGCTCGAAGGCCTCATAGCACCTGCGGCACCGCGCCTCATACGATTCGGTGTCGCCGAGTTGGAGCTGCTCGTCGCCGCCGGCGATGCGCTGGCTGTAGTGGGCGGGGGCACCGCAGCGCATGCAGACGGCGTGGACCTTGTCGACGTACTCGGCGATGGCGAGGATCCGCGGCATCGGTCCGAAAGGGCGGCGCAGATAGTCGAGGTCGAGCCCGGCGACGATCACCCGCACGCCCGAGTCGGCCAGCTCGCCGACCAGCTCGATCAGCCCGTCGTCGAAGAACTGGGCCTCGTCGATCCCCACCACTTCCACGCCGGGCAGGAGCTTCTGCCGCAGCTCGCAGCTGCAGGCCACACTCACCGCTTCGAGCTCCCGCTTGTCGCGGGTGACCAGCCGCTGGGGGCCGTGCCGCGTATCGGCGGACGGCGTGAAGACCTGGATCCTCTGGCGGGCGATCGCGGCGCGGCGCAGCCGGCGGACCAGCTCCTCGCTCTTGCCCGAGAACATGCCGCCGCTGATCGCCTCGATCCGCCCCTCGCGGGCGCGCTCGCCAATACTCTCCAGGGTGTTCACTGGAGTGGAATGCTATCATTCGCGGTCCCATGGTGAAAAAGCAGACCGGCAAACGGATCTTTTCTTACGACGATGCCCTGAACACCTTCCCCCTGGTGCGCGACCTGACCGCGGCCGCGATGCGGCAGATCGACGCTCTGGCCGCCAACCTCGGCAGCCGCGACGAGCTCGACTCGCGGCGCGAGGAGATCGAGGCGGCCCAGGAGAAGATCGTCCGCGCCTGGGCCCGCGAGGTGACCGCCATCGGCTGCGAGGTCAAGGGGGCCTGGCTGGTCGATTGGGACAGCGGCGACGGCTACTACTGCTGGCAATTCCCCGAGCCGTCGATCTCCTTCTTCCACACCTACGACGAAGGCTTCGCCGGGCGCATCCCGCTCAACTGACCCCATGTTTTTCGTAGGGGAGGGGCTTTGTCCCCTCCCGCGCCCCGGAGGGGCGGAATTTATCCAGCCTGGGGTGTCAACCCCAGGTGGGCTGGCCCAACCCACCCAAACCCCGCAGGGGTGGCCGATCGGGTTGGAATCGGCCACCCTTCCAGGGTTTGGATTTCGGGGTGCCTCCGTACCTGGGGTTGACACCCCAGGCTGGATAAATTCCGCCCTTTCAGGGCGAGGGAGGGGACAAGCCCCTCCCCTACGAAAAGAACGCCCTCACCGCCGGCTGACCTCGGCGTAGAGCCGCTCCAGGCGCTCCGGCGTCAGCTCGTCGAGGCTTGCCACCACGGCGTCCGCCCCTTGCAGCAGAGCGCGGGAGTAGGGGTGGGCGATCCCGAGCGTCGCCAGCCCCACCTCGGAGGCCGCGGCGAGGCCGACCGGACTGTCCTCGACGGCGAGCACCTCGTGCGGGTGGAACAGGCGCTCCGGCAGGGGGGGCAGCGAATTCAGGGCCTCCAGGGCTCGCTCGTACCCTTCGGGGCTCGGCTTGCTCTCGGCGACGTCCTCGGCGGTGATCAGCGCCTTGAAATGGTCGAGCAACCCCTCCTGGCGCAACGCCCCCTCGACCTCCTCGCGCAGCGCGCCGCTCACCACGCCGAGCATCCGCCCCTGGGCCGCGAGCTCCCGGACCAGACCGGCCGCGCCGGCCGCGAACGGATACCCCTCGCGGCGGACCCGCTCCTGGTAGTAGCTCGCCTTGCGGGCGGTCAGCCGCATCAGGCGGGGGACGGTCGCCGCCTCTCCGGCCGCGGACAGCATGGCGGCGAAGCCGGCGCGGTCGTCCAGCCCCAGGTAGCGGGTGTAGTAGTCGCCGGCGGAGAGAGAAATCCCCTCGTCCGCGAGCACCCGCTGGAACAGCTCCAGGTGGACCGGCTCGTCGTCGACCAGAACCCCGTTGAAGTCAAAAAGGATCGCCCTCAGCACACCGGGATGATATCTCTCCGCGACACGCCCTTGAACGCCCGGCCCGGAATTGACATCCCCCCTGCGCCTGTTTATCGTAGAGACTGGGTATTTGCCCTGAAGCAAGGAGTGTTTCCCATGGAAAGCATCAACCAGAGCCAGCCGACCCCATCCGCGCCGCCGCAGGAGGACGTGCCCGTCACGCTCACCCCGAAGGCGATCGAGATGGTCAAGATCACCCGCGACCAGGAGGGGATCGACGCCTCCCACGGTCTGCGTATCGCCGTGCGCGGTGGTGGCTGTAGCGGTTTCGAATATGCCCTCGACTTCGACAACGAGGCCCGGGAGACCGACTGGGTCTACGAGCAGGGGGACCTCAAGGTCTTCGTCGACGCCGTGAGCGCCCGGTACCTCCAGGGCACCAGCATCGATTACTCCCTCGGCATGGCCGGCGCGGGGTTCAAGTTCAACAACCCCAACGCCGCCGGCTCCTGCGGCTGCGGCTCCTCGTTCGCGGTCTGAGCTGAAGTCCGGAGCTGGAATGTGAGGCCGGAGGGGAGACCCTCCGGCTTTTCGCTTTCAGGGCCTCTGATACGATGTCGGAAGCCCTGAAAGGACGATTTCGGCCATGATCGAGCCCATCAACCAGACCCGGTGCCCGATATGTCTGGAGATGATCCCGGAGAACGCCTTCATCTGCGGGAAGTGCCAGAGCGTGCTCGTACCCCAGGAATGGAAAACCTGGTGCGCCGAGTTCCGGAGCCTGGACCCTTATTCCCGCTATCTCCGATGGATCGAAATGACGGAAGCCCAGCGCAAGGAGGCCGCGCGCGCCTGGGAAGCCTTGAAGCAGGGCGACTTCCCCGAGTTTTCGGCCCAGGCGGAACCGCCTCAGGACCCGGAGGCGGCCGCCCGGCAGGTGCGGATCGTGGCGCTGATCACCGTTGGCGTCGTCTTGGTGCTGATCGCTCTCGCGGCCCTGCAGCGCTGAGGCCTGCCCTCATCGGAGGGGCTCGCCGAGCTCCGCCGGCAAAGGTTGGCTTCCACAGCGGAAGGCATTGCCGCGCAAGGCCTGACGCCCGGACTCCCACGCTCCCCGGGCAACGGACACCACGACCGTGTTCGCCGATTTGTGCGCGGCGCGCTCCCGGAGCGTGGGCAGAAGCCCTAGCGGATTAGAAAACTCGACGCTCCCCCCGACGGCTTCGGGGATCGTGGCATAGACCGAGCCCACGAAATCACACCCCTCGAGCGTTTTCGGCAAGGCCTCGGCCCCGGTTCGACCGATGTTGAACACGAAGACCTCGTCCTTTTTGTCGGCGGGACGAGTCCACCCCGGAACCCCCTTCAAAAACTCCTTGGATGGAGACCCCCGCTCTACTTGCGTGTTGATCGTAAGGACATAGTTCACACTGACCGGCTTGCCCTCGAGGGTCGCGGGCAGGAACACCCATTGCCGGACGGCCTCCAGGGCCCCCGAGTCCTGATACTGGTTGACCCCCTGGACGATCTTCGAGTCCCGCACGCATCCGTCCTCATCGACGACGACCTGCAGGACCACGGCACCGTTGACCGGACGGCGCGCGAATTCAGGCTTCACCTGCCGGAGGATGGTCGGACGAGCGACCTTCCCCTCGACCTTCAGCGGCTGAGGTTCCGAGGGTGTGAGGGGGGCGTTCCCCTTTTTCTTGCAGATCTCGATCCGCTCCCGCTCGGAATACGCGTGCTCCGCGGCAGGGGGCACACTTGGCAGCTCCGCTGTGGTGGGCTGTTCTGTCGTCTGGGAGAGAGCGGTTAGGACCAACGCTAAGAAGGGAACAGAAAAGATCCCCATAGGACCTCCAAGGTGACGTGCTAGCCTTTAATTACAGTATGCCTCACTGGC
>CAWBWZ010000024.1:0-137966 GCA_963792575.1 uncultured Acidobacteriota bacterium | reverse complement strand
CGCTACGCGGTAGCTCCCTTCACCGTAATTCTTACTATATCACATCCAGGGCAGTAGTTCTCTCATCCGGGTACTCTTTCGGGCCTCACTTCCCGAAAGGAGACATGGTCATGGGAGAAATGCGCGATCGGATGGAGGCGGAACTGCAGCTGCGAGGGATGAGTCCGCGGACGGGAAAATGCTACCTCCGGGTGGTCTACAATTTCGTCCAGTATAGCAAGCGACCCGCCGAGCAGATGGGAGTCTCGGAAGCTCAAGCCTACGTTCTGTATCTGATCCGAGAAAAGAAGCTAAGCCAATCATCGATCATCCAGGCGGTCTGTGCTCTGCGATTTTTCTACTGCAAGGTGTTGCGGCGTGCCTTCGATCTCGGCGAGCTTCCCTACCAGAAACGGAAGAAGCAGTTACCCCAAGCCTTGAGTGAAAGGGAGGTGGCCGCGCTGCTCGCCGCGGAGTCCAATCTGAAGTATCGGGTGATCTTCATGACGCTGTACTCTGGCGGCTTGCGATTGCAAGAAGCGCTTCAGCTTCGGCCTGCCGACATCGACACCAAGGGAATGAGAATTCGCATTCGTGCCGGCAAGGGTGGTAAGGAGCGCTACGTCATGCTGGCTTCGACGTTGGTCGCTCCTCTTCGCGCCTACTTGAAGCGCGATCAACCCGAGAAATGGCTGTTTTACGGTCAGACCAAGGCCGATCCCCTCAACCCACGATCCGTCCAGAAGGAGATCACGAAGGCCGCCGCGGAGGCGGGCATTAGCCAGCGGGTCACTGCCCATGTTCTACGGCACAGCTTCGCCACTCACCTGCTCGATCGCGGCACCAACCTGCGGTACATCCAGGAGCTCCTGGGGCACCGCAGCATCAAGACCACAATGATCTACATCCATGTCAGCCGCCGGACTTTGAATCGAGTCGTCAGCCCGCTGGACTGGCTGGACGCCAGTTCCAAGGAGGGTCCGCCCCAGGTCGCCCGAAAGTAGCGGGGCCAACATGGCCTCCTCCAGAGGACTGGAGGTGGCTGACATCGTCCGTCAGTTCGGGCCTGCGTTCCGGGAGAAGAATCACGGAAAGCTCAGCCGTGCCCATCTGCGGACCTTGGGAGCCATCGAAACCTGCCGGACCGCCGCCTTGGGTGGACACGTCTACGAGTGTGCCGACTGCGGAGCCCGCAAGATCGTCTACAACTCCTGCCGCAATCGGCACTGCCCGAAGTGCCAGAGCCTGGAAAAGGAGCGCTGGCTGGAAGCGCGCTGCGCCGAGTTGCTGCCGGTGCCCTACTTCCATGTGGTCTTCACCCTGCCGGAAGAGCTCAATCCTCTGGCTTTGAGCCATCCCCGGTTGCTCTACAGCCTGCTGTTTGGCTGTGCTTCGGAAACTCTGTTGGAGATCGCCGCCGATCCCAAGCACCTGGGAGCTCGTATCGGCGTGCTGGCCGTTCTCCACACCTGGGGCCAGAAGTTGACCCTGCACCCCCATCTGCACTGTATCGTGCCTGGCGGCGGGCTCTCCATCGACGGCGACTGGTGGGTCGGGAGCCGGCCGGATTTCTTTCTCCCGGTACGAGTCCTGAAAAAGCTGTTCCGGGGAAAATTCCTCGCGGCTCTCAAGCAGGCCGAACAGGATGGCGACTTGCCTCCTTCCCACCTGCCGGCCCTCGATGCGCTATACCGCAAGTCGTGGGTGGTCTACTGCAAGCCGCCGTTCGGCAGTCCCGAGCAGGTGCTCGCGTACCTGGCGCGCTATACCCACCGGGTAGCGATCTCCAACCAGCGGCTGGTGCGCCTGGAAGGCGAGAACGTGGTCTTCACCTGGAAGGACTACGCCGCGGGGGACCGCAGCCGAGAGATGAAACTCTCGGGCGAGGAGTTTCTCCGCCGATTCCTCTTGCACGTCCTGCCGGACCGCTTCGTGAGGATCCGCTACTTCGGCCTCTTTGCCAACCGCCACCGGGAGCAATCCCTGGCTCTCTGCCGCGAGGTTCTGCCGGGCCGGCCCGTGCAACCGAAGCTCACGAAGTCCGATTGGCAGTCCCTGCTCCAGAGCCTCACCGGCATAGACCCGTTGAGATGCGAGGTCTGCGGACAAAAGGCCCTGCGCCTCATCGAGGAACTGGCACCGGCTCAGGCGCCGAGAGCACCGCCGCGATGATGTATCTGTCCATGGCTCGATTTCAATGTTTATCTGCTCAGCCGTGGAGTCGGGCCGTTGTGTATCTCTTCGGGTCTCTACGGTATAATCGTCTCCACGAAATCGCGGATCAGGAGATTGAGCATGCGGCAGATCCCTTCGCTGGACGGTCCTCTGAAAGCCACACGGCGGCTCTCGGAGCTGGTGTGGGTGCCAGCAGGGTGGTGCGCGAAGGGCCTGCGAAGGATTGAATCTCCATAGGACCGCTCCGGACTGGCCCGCGGCTTCGTTCAACCTGCGTCTATCTGAAATCCTCCCCGGATTGGTGGCGGACTTCGGGCACTCGGTGTGGGGAGGACTTCAGATAGACGCTTAATGGTTATGCGGCTCAACCTGCTTAGACATGTTGAGAGAAAGAGGAAATACAGTCATGGCTGAAGGTGATGCGTGGAGCGATGCGAAGCGATTGGAGTTGACTCTTCGCCGTATTCGCTTCAGGCAAACTCCATCGTTGCAGGAAGAGAGTCACGCAAAGTATTCAAGGGAACTCGCAGAATCTTTAGATCGCCTAGTTTCAGGACTGAATGGCCTACTTGATGGGCTATGTAGGATAGAATTGGAGCCGAGTGGTGTAGAGATTTTTCAAGATAAGGACGATGCAAGCACATCTATAGGATCGTTGCGGATTAACTATCAGCCTCCACGGCATGTCTCTTTTCAGTATCTGGACAAGGGGGGCCAAAGGGCAGGGGAGGCTTTCTTTCTTGATGTTGCGGGCCCTGATCATTACCTTTTCTACAACACGCCCGGCCACCAAGGTTTTACGGCTGACGAGTTGGCGAGCCATGTGTTTTCAAAGGAGCTACAGATCGTAGATCAGAGCATTCAGCACCAGTTAAGGCAACGCCCGGGAATGGGCTAGGAGAAGTACCGCATAACCAGCACCTCCAGCGGACGGCTGGCGCCGCACGCTGAGGTGCAAACACGTTCGGCGTCGGCAGACAGGGCCAGTGACTAGGAATAGGCTATGAACCTTCGCGAGAGGATCGAGGATAATTGGGCTGTCTGGCTATTAAGCAACTTGGTTACGGTTTCTTGGCCGGCCTTGGAGCCTAAATAGCACAAAGCGTGACGACCTCTTTTCAGTCGAGAATCCAATGGACGACATTCTAGGCAACCTGATAGTCATTCTCGTTGTAATTGCTCTCTCGATGGCTGCCCTTTACCTGGTCCTCTACGTGGTGGTCACCTATTGGTACGTGATATTACCCTTGGCAATCGTCGGTGTCGTCCTGTATTTGGTTTTTGCTAGGCAGACGATCAAGGAGGCCCCTCCGCCTCCCTCTCCAACGCCTCCACCGCCAGACCCCACGGCGGTATTCACTTCTTGCAAGGGCTGCTTTTGCTCCACACCCGGAACTCGGATCTTTCGCTGCCCCACCTGCGCACGCTTCTTTTGTGATGTCTGCCGGGCGACGACTCCCTGCGGGCCGAACTGCTCAAGCCTCCTCCCGCCCGTATGGCTCGGGAAGGTTGGACGATAACGTGAAAGAGAAGTATGACCGTACCTTCTCGATGGAGCAGATTAAGTCGGGCCTGCCGAGGGCAGCCAGAAAGGAGTCCTATAATCTGGAGCGAAGAAGTAGGACGTTGCAGGACTGCAGGAGGGGCGGGCCGTTCGATACTGAGGAAAGACGCCGAACCCGGGCGGTCGAGCGGACGGAAACCGCAACAGCGCGGTTCCCGCGCGCTCACCGCCAGCACCATTAGGCGCGATACTTAGGTAGAACATGCCAAACTCCACTCGTCAGGTTCTGAGCATGCTGTCGGTCTTACCGCTTGCAGCGCTGCTTTTTTTTGCCAGTCTGATACTGGCTTCGATTCTAATTCCAGGCGCTCACCGATTTTGGCCCGAAGTCCTAGTTGTACCAGGTCTAGTAACATTCGCGTTGACCTCACAACACGTTCTCCGAAGACGAGCCCACAAAGTCTGGACGCTCACGCTTTTTCTGCTCATCATTGGCTGGTGGACTATCCTCGCCATTAGGGGCAGTAGTCCAGGGAGGTTCTTTGTTTATGTGGTGTTGGGGACTCTCGGCTTTGCTGCACCAATTGCCCTTAAGGTCATTATCGATATCGTGCGGCACATCCTTCGCAGGGATGCCTTTATCTCCTATCCTGATTTTGTAAACTTGCTCCTGGCGTATCTGTATTGGCTTGTATCCTGTGCTTGTCTTTTCACGTTCTTCCAGTTGGTGCCTCCGCTAGATTTCGAGATTCAACATCCTACCGTTCTCTTTGTAGACATGCTCTATTTCGCCAGCGTTACCTTCACAACCCTTGGTTATGGCGATGTCACACCCATAACGCTTCAGGCGAAGGTTCTTCTTATTGTCTTTAACTTGGGTTATTTTTCCTGGCGGGACTTGGTATCGGTTGTATCGTCAAGGGTGTCACGACAAGACCAAATGGGGAAGGTTCATGAGAAATCAAGAGCCGGCCAACCCCGCCGATCGAGCGGACGGATACCGCGCTTCAGTGCGCGGCCCCGCCGCTCATCGGCATAGCGTTGTGCGTCTTAGAGCCAATGAGTTCAGGCATCTACCCTAAAGGGCAATTCAAATGGGCAACTCAAAAATGAAAAAGGCACTCAGATGGCTCATTGTAATTCCATCGCTGGCAGGAACACTGCTATCATTGGTTGCAGGTGTAATTATCATACGGAACTACCTAGAAGAACGCGATAAAGCGCGGCTGATTGCCAAAGATCCACAATCAGTGCAGGCACAGGTTGTTAAAATTAAGGATAGCCTAGCAAAGATTGATGCTCTCGCCAGTGAGGTTGAGACCTTGGGTGCGGCTGCCATCGAGGCGCAGAGACAAGCCAACCAAGCTCATGTACTTGTCAACATGTCGGAGGGACAAATTGCGGCTCTTGAACAGAGGCTGAATCCGGCGGCTGGCATCTGGCTGAATATAGGAATAGGTGTGGTGATGCTTTTTGTAGGGTACTTTCTTGAGAGGGTCTTAGATAGGCTATTCAAAGATAGGGAGCCAGATAAGACGTCAAACCGAGCGGCACTGACAGAACTGCCGGTGATCCCGAGCCTGCCGGATACGGAAAAAGCTGTAGTGGAATCTGCGGCGACAGCAGAGCTAGCAGAAACTGCGACAACATCGGCGCACAACCCCGCCGTTCCAGCGGACGACTACGTCGCCGCTGAACGGCATTGACGTTCGCCGACAGCATGGAATTCCTCTTTGAGTAGAGCGCTCGAGATCGAGATGTCATCTTGATTCCCTCCGCGCTTCGAGCATCGATCTTCGCATGCGGCGCACTTTAGGTTTGTGGTAGGGCCCGCACCTTCAAGACCGCTGTTTCCCGCATCCGAAGGTCGATTCCCGAGCAGCGGGTTGTCCCCACCAATCAGCGTTGCGCGGACCGATCAGGATTCGGGCATCGTTGTCCGTAGAATCGCCGTCGTCCGATCAACCCCGCCGCGAGAGATTGCAACCTCTCGGAAGCGACTCAGCCATGGGTCTTTCTCCGAGCTGTTGCCGGTGGCGGCCGTGGCTCCGCCCGCCGGCCGAGTGGGGCATGATCGTTGTTGGCTGCGGAAGTGGTGACGCGGCGCGTTCAAGGCCGAGTTGGCCTGCCGACTTGCCCGCCGCCCGTGCTCCGTGGAGCCCACTGGTCTAGGGTGGTGGTCGGGGGCCGCAACCGGCTGCGCCCGTTGCTCCGTCGGTGGAGCTCTCCGAGGACGGGCAGATTGGCGCCTCCGCTTCGCTGCGGCACCAAACTGCCCTGGCGGTCTACCCTTCGGCACGAAAGAGGTGTAGCATTTTGGAAGGGGAATCAAGATTCGGGGTGGCATCGCCATATAGATCTACTTCGAATACCGGTGAACCCCGCCGCGAACCCCGCCCTGCAAGCAGACACCTGATGCCGCACAAAAGCATTCAAACCTTATAACCAGAGCCGTCGCTATGCCGAAAATGCCCACTTTCGACCTTCAAGTCGTCTATATGAAGGGCGATGACGCCGATGCTCACAGACTGGGCCGCGCGTTCCGACATACCGGCTACTCGGTCTCGCTTTCGCCAGGAGAGGCCCGGGCTGACGGTGCACTGGAGATACTCGGGCACATGGGCTACGGCCCGCAGCTGCTGGCGATTACTCCCACCATACTGCCCTACGCCAGTGGCCTGATCCATCAAGTCCCAAGCCTTGTTGGAATCCTACCTATCCTTCTCAAGGGCTCTTACGTCCCCGAAGCATTGTTGTACAAGCGCTGGTTCGATCTACGGCAGGACTCCCCCGATTACAGGCAAGCGCTCGATCAACTGGTCGCCTACCTGCAGCAGGGCGGCGATCTCACATTTCCACAGGGACGGCCTGAATCCGTGCCTGACTACTCGCATCTGGTGCTTCCGGAGACGTCCTTACTCCTCACAAATGTCGACCGGATCAAGCTTGGTGGAATTGATATTCCAATCCTGACTGGTCTCGGAGGACCGGACGTCCCGCCACCGCCATCTCCCCCCGAATGGCCGGCCACCGATCAGCACCTCGCCCCCCCGAATGCCCCTCGTTTCGCTGACTTCACTTTCTATGAGGAGGAGCCCTGGCGCCAAAAAGTGCCCGCGACCGACGCTCTGCGGGCCGGCCGTTACTATCGCCTGGAAGTAGCCGTCCGACGCGATCCGACCGGACTCCCTGCAGAGAACCAGGAGCGAACATCGATTCGTGAGCCAAAGCGCGAGTCGCCAGTCCACGTCTACGTCACTGCCGAGGGTGCCGACCGCTTCATGGTATACCAGAAGAACAGCTTTCTCGTTCTGCCGCCCAACGGCGATTCAGTTAGCAATGCAGAGTTCAGGGTAAGTCCGGTACGAGCCTCCGTTAACGCTGAGGACCTGGCATACCTTAAAGTCTCTCTTTACTACGAGTTCAACCTCATCGAACACGTACTGATCAAAGCCGAAGTCGTCGAGGCTCTTGCCGAATCGTCCGCACCCCGCTTTCGGCCTACCGCCCCTGTTTTCTTCCGTCACCAGATAAAGCCGAGTGGTGAGCTTGATTTCGCCAACATTCGCCCGCGCTCGGTCAACATCAGGATTGGAAAGTCTGCCGACGAGTATGAGTTGCAATTCGTCTTCAAGAACGAAACAGGAAGCGTCCTTCCATTCACCGCCACATCGCAACTGAAGGCTGTAGACCTCGAGGACCGCGTCGCCGCCGCCCGAGCGCTGTGGACTAAGCTGGCTCTCAATACTGCCTTCACCAACCAGATCGAGGGCCCTCAGGGGGCCTTCGATTCCGCGCTGATGGAGTTCGCCACGCTGGGTCGGGACTTGTGGCATAAGTTGTTTGGCGTCGACGCGATGGCAACCATCGGGGACTGGCTCACCCAGCACCCTCTTGAGAAGGACTGCATCGTTCAGATCTGCGTTGACGAGGACGCCCGCGACTTCGTTTTCCCCTGGGCTCTCATCTATGATAAGAAGCTTCCCGCACATGATTACGAGGTCGATCCAGAGGCCTTTTGGGGAGTCAAGTATCGCATTGAGCAGCAGTTCCGGAATCGCCGTCTAGCTCCGGACCTCCCGGTGCAGGTCCAAGATCGACTGACAATCGGTTTCATGCTCTGGGCCGAGTTCGTCAACGCTGACGAGCAAAAAGCCCTGATGCAGAGCTTCGTGCATGAGAGTAGTGGCAGATTGGAAGTGAGCACGCCACCCATTACCAGCGCGCAGGACTGCTATACCCTGCTCGAAGGTCCGAGCAGCAATATCCTTTACTTCTATTCCCATGGCCACACCCGGCCGCGTCAGGACACCGTGGGGAAGAATACGGACTTCGGCCAGCTCTTCTCGCAACGCTACAGAGCACTTCCCGAGGCTTCGCCGCTTCGTGTGCAATGGCGTCTTTTGTACGACAGCATCCAAGCTACGACGGAGCCGGCGCTGGACCGCTCCTACATCCAGCTTTCCTTCGGCAGGTTGTATCTTGACGAGCTTGCCGAGATCAGGGCGATTGCCTGCCATCCACTGGTCGTGCTCAACATGTGCGAATCAGCCCAGATCTCACCAATGCTGTCGGAAAGTTTTGTTCATTTCTTCCTGGACCGGGGTGCCGCCGGGGTTCTCGGCACGGAGTGCCCTATGACCATTCAGGTCGCCCATCCCTTCGCGAGATGCCTGATGAATGATGTCTTGCGTGGGGTCGAGGTGGGCACAGCACTGCTTCATGCCCAGCGAGAGTTTCTCAAGAAACGAAATCCCTTGGGGCTCGCCTATACATTTTTTGGCCCCACTACCTTGAAGTTCAAACCCCCGCCGCTTAAGTTCTCACGTGTAGAAGATGCCACATTGGCGTCTCCGTCTTCTGAGGAGGAACCGAAAAATGTCTGACCTATCACCCAGTGCTTCCGTCGCGAAGTTGCTTGAGTCCCCCGAAGATCAGCTCTATCAGGAGCTCGGCATCCGGGCTCGGGCGATAGCAGCCGACCCCTCCTTGAGTGGCTCATTCGAACCTAATGTGATCCACGATGCGAAACTCATGGGACCGCTTGACGACATCAAGGATCTCGGTCGCAGGATTTTCCGCCGCTGGAACCGCGAAGCCTATGATCTGATTTGTGGTGGCGATCCCGTTGATGAAAAAGACCGCGAGAAGGTGAGGAACAGCTTTGGACTTGGGGATGCGGCGGTGGCGGGGTCTATCTCAGCTTTGCTCATCGGCTCCTTCGGTGTTGCGCCCACCATCGCGACAGTCATTGCAGCCCTGATCATCAAGCGCTTCTTCCGACCGGCTTACGAGGAGACCTGCAACGTCTGGAAAGAGAAACTCGGAGCTGAGTAAAAGGCTGCGTTTAGAGACTGATCCTGTGACAAGATTTCTTCGGCTCCCCCTGAGATAGGTGTCAGAGGAGGGAAGAGTTCCGTCGGTGGAGCTCTCCGAGGACGGCGCCTCCGCTTCGCTGCGGCACCAAACTGCCCTGGCGGTCTACCCTTCGGCACGAAAGAGGTGTAGCATTTTGGAAGGGAAACAAGAGCCGGGGCGGCATCGCCATATAGATCTACTTCGAAGACCGGCGAACCCAGCCCCTCCAGCGGACGCCTGAGGCCGCACAAGCGGTTGTGGCCTGCAAGCCCTGGTGGCTTCGAGATTCTCTTGCGGCCTTTCACCGGCGCACGCTGAGGGGCCACAACGTTATCCGGCATAGGCGAGTGCGAGAACAATGAACAATACAGACGCGATGATAGAGGCCGTTGCTGCGATGTGGCGGTCAGCTACTCATGGTGCGAGTGATCCTCTCGTGGGCGCGGTTCTTGTCAGCGGCGACCAGTTCTTTTCGCAGGAGCACACGCTGGTGGGACATGCTGAGTACCTGCTGCTTGATAGACTTGGTGAAAATGTAACCGCGGGAGCGGTCCTCTACACCACGCTCGAGCCATGTACCTTTCGCGGAGTCGATCGGAACGGCGCAGCGAAGACCTCTTGTGCTGACCTCATTATAAGCAAAAGAATAGCCAGCGTGGTGATCGGAATGCTCGACCCTAATCCTTATATCCTTGGCAATGGTGTGCTTCGACTCCGCGAGCACGGCATCGAGGTGGGATTGTTTCCACCTAAACTGATGGCTGAGATTGAACGTGCTAACATGCAATTTCGAAGAGAATTTGGTCTCTCTTTTAAGGAGAGCCCGCCGGTATCGGAGGTAGATCTTTGTGGACATTGGGCGGCCAAAACCAGTTTTGAAAGCGGAGTAACGACCCACGAAGATGTCTACATTAAGTGTAAGGTCGGCAATCGCTACTACGGGGTAATGGTCAACCACGATCTCGACCAGAAATACGACTTTTTTATGGTTCAGGTGGCGCCCAGCGTTTGGGACTACTCGTTTAGGTCGAAACGGCGGGCTCAAAGTCTCGATCATGGTGCAGGCGTCATCTACTTCGACAGCAATGACTCCGCGCGAGCTCTGGGAGCGGCTCACGGCGTATTCTCAAAGCCTGGTGAACCAGGCATTCAGGTATCCGTCGTTCTCGCGCGAGTTTCGGATCAACAGAGCGGAGCATGAGAGGCCGGCTAACACGGCGCTTGCACTCGGACGGCCGGCTTCGCCGTCCACCGGTGAAGCGCATCACCGTTATGCGTGGAGGTCAAGTGCAATGAGTGATGAACTCAAGCAACATAATCTCGGGCAAAAGCATGGAGCAAATGCTGCGCCAGTCATTGACGAATTGTTGCTGAATTTTAATCCCTTTGTAACGGACGCATACAAGCACGGCTTCCGTCATGCTCTAGAGCAACAGAGAAATCGCCGCGAGTCTCAGGTGTCTGCGCCAGGAAAGATTCCTACGTCAACTGGAGGCGGAGGAGGTGGTGGTGGAGACAGTTTACCCTTCCCAATTTTGCTGATGCTGCTTGTCCCGGCTATTCCAGTTGTGCTTCTATTTTGGATGGTGCGTCATCCCAAGTCTTTTTTTATAGCGGTGTTCGCAATAGGTCTTCTATATTTTTTACTCCAAGCTGCAACCTACGCTCCTGCCGGACAGCTACGCGTAACAATGCGGGACTTGTTCTTCTTCTACATATTTCTCGGCGTGGGCTTTCTCATTGGCTGTTTAAAAAGGCGGCCAGTTCTGGGAATGCTGCTGGGCTTTCTTGGGCCGATAGGTTGGATCATTATAAGCTTAGTTCCTTCACGCTGGGAGGCGACTTGAAGATGAGCAGGCCGTCAAGGCTTGGAGAGCGCATAACCCTACGGCTTGAGCGGACGGCTGAGGCCGCCGCTCAGCCGTACAAGCGTTACTGCGACACGAGGTCGCTTATGAAGTTGTCCTCATCGTCGCTTCATTGATAGAGGACCGCCCGTACCACCGGGTGAACCTAGGGGCCTGAATAAAGAGCGGCCCTGACAACGTACAGAGGCACGCGCGAGCGTGCGGGGCGGGGACCGCAAGGGACCTGCTCTCCTGGCAGCCACAAGCCGGGCGATGGCTAGGTAGTGGGTATGGTAAACACATGTGAACCTGTGCAACGACCGTCATGGCGCAACAAGCTAAAGTGGCTGACAAGCTTGAGCCAAAAGGCATGGAGGTCGGAGGTGGATTTAACGGTGCCACCTCGTGGTCAACAGAACTTCCCGGTCGACAGCAGGTACCTAACCCCACACTACTTCAGAAGCGGAACGTGGTAACCCCGTATCTCTCCCGGAAGGGAAAGCAAGCCGCAAGGCGAGCCGATGGAGGTGCGGGCTTGGGATGTCGGAAAAAGCGAAGGCCGTCCTGTAATGGGGCGGATACGGGTTTCAACGTCACCCGGCACGAAAGTGAGCCTACGTCCGACGGGTCTTTCTCTGCAAGAGAACAGGCAGAATCGTCTCGAAAAGGGAGAGGGCAAAGTGAGGTGACGGCTCAGCCGGACACCGGTGCACTCCCGACTTGGCGAGAAGATTGGAACGCCATCGACTGGCGGAAGATCTATCCGAAAGTAAGACGGCTGCAGGTGCGTATTGCGGAGGCTGTTCGCAAGAATCGATGGGGAAAGGTTGCCTTTCTCCAGCGCACTCTTGTCCGCTCCCTGCCGGCAAGGCTGTGGGCGGTGCGAAGGGTTGTTTCGAATCAAGGGAAGCGTACACCTGGCGTTGACAGGATCATCTGGAAGACGCCGCGGCAGAAGATGCAGGCCTCCCGGTCACTGAGGCGGCGCGGATACCGGCCGCTTCCGTTGCGCAGGATCTATATCCCCAAGAGGAACGGCAAACGTCGGCCACTGGGAATTCCCACGATGCGGGATCGGGCCATGCAGGCGCTGTACCTGCTGGCGCTCAATCCGGTGGCGGAAACCCAGGCCGATCCGAACTCCTATGGGTTTCGGCCCCGGCGTTCGATCGCTGATGCCTTGGGCCAGTGCTTCATTGCTCTGGCCAAAGAGGATTCCCCCAGTGGATCCTTGAAGGAGATATTGAATCCTGCTTCGACCGGATCAGCCACCGTTGGCTTCTCGATAACGTCCCGATAGACGGCGAGATCTTGCGGAAGTGGCTGAAGGCCGGCTACATGGAAGACACGATCCTCTATCCCACCGAGGAAGGTACGCCCCAGGGAGGGATCATCTCCCCGGTTCTAGCGAATCTAGCCTTGGATGGCCTGGAAACGGTGGCCTTTCAGGCGGACTCCCGCCGTCAGGGGAATCTCCGCCCAAAGATCAACGTGGTTCGCTACGCGGATGACTTCATCATCACCGGCCGCTCGCGAGAGCAGTTGGAGAAGAAAGTCCTGCCTGCAGTAGAGGCCTTTCTTGAGGAACGGGGTCTTCGGCTCTCGAAGGAGAAGACGAAGATCACGCATATAGAGGACGGATTTGACTTTCTCGGAGCTAGCGTTCGGAAGTACCGGCGCAAACTGCTGATCAAGCCGTCGAGGAGGAATGTCCTCGAGCTGCTCGGCGAGCTTCGAGGTCTGGTTCGAATCCAGAAGGCGGCGACGGCACTGGATGTGATCCGCCAGCTCAATAGCAAGCTGCGGGGCTGGGCGAATAGCCAATGCCATCTGGTCGCCAGCCGGACGTTCGCCTATGTAGACAAATGTATTTTCAAAACCCTATGGCAGTGGGCAAAGAGGAGACACCCTCATAAGGGAAAAGGCTGGGTGCGTCAGAGATACTTCCGCACCGGGTCATCCCAAGAGAGGATCTTCTCGTCGCCTATGCGGAATCGGGACGGTACCTGGGGGTACCTGGACCTGTTTCGGGCGAGTAGCGTGCCGATTCGCAGGCATGTTAAAGTGCGAGCTGAAGCCACGGAGTTCGATCTGGCGTACGAAGGCTACTTCCGTGACCGTTGGGTGCGGAGGCAGCAACGCCGGAGACAACGAAGGGCCAAGGCAAGAAAACTCGCGGCCATGGAACGCAACCACCCGGACAACCCAACAGCCGGGTCGAGTAATCGGCCTACAGAAAGGCTTGAGCCGTATGCGGGGAAACTCGCACGTACGGTTCTTAGAGGGGCTGGGGGCTCGTAAGAGCCCTTGGCCTACTCGGCGGCGCAGACTACAGAAAGTAACGAACTGTGGCGACCATCATCGTTGGCAAGCTTGAAGCGGCGCGTCGGCAACTTGAAACGTCAGCACTCCTGTATTTCAACGATCTCGATCTGGTTTCGGTACATGCACTAGCCGCCGCCGCCTATGAGGTTGTCGAAACTATCGCCAAGAAGCGCGGACGCTCAACTATAATCCAGCGTAGCATCTTGGACTTTCTCACTGATGACCTCGTTAAGGAGGTGCGTAAAGCTATACGGTCGCCACAGAATTTTTTTAAGCATGCTGACAAGGATTCAGGCGAACAATTTGAGTTCGATCCTGCTTTTACCGAATACCTTATGTTAGATGCCATGGTTACCTACGCCCAGATAACAGGCGAAACACCAGCGCTCTTCAATGTCTTTTCCGCATGGTTCACTTTCCAGAATCCGAAGGCGCTAATGCGCACACCTGATGCGCAGGAGATGCTTGCTAAGGCTAAGAAGCGATTTGGGAACATGAGTCGTCAAGTATTTCTTAAGTGGTACTTGGCCAAAGCAGCTACGATCAAGCACCACCGAGGTAAAAGCGCCTAACACCGGCGATGCAGCGGACACCTGAGCTCGCGCTCAGGCGCCGCTGATCGCCCACAGCGTTCGCCGCCTTCGGGAGGTAGGTTGTGAGAGAGAATATCTCTTATGAAGATCTGATCAAGCATCAGACAATAGACTCCGCAGCACTCGCTGGGGCTGCTACCGCGGCGTCACTGTCTGTGTTCGGCGTTCCTGGTCCATACATTCCATTGAATGCGATTGTCGGCCTTACCCTTCTGATTCTTCTCCTTACTTATGAGCTAAGACGGTACAGAAGCCGTTCTCAGAACTTGGCGTTTGGCTCCGTCTGCGCTCTTTGTTCACTCTTGGTCCTAGGCTTTTCGTTGAGTGGGGGCTCACTGGTTGGAAGCCGTACTACTGGGAGATACTCGAACAACAAAACCGAAGCAGGGTAAACTACTGGCTGCTAGCGGCTCTGTGGGTATTTTTGACGGGGGTTTTCGCGTATTTGGGTTCTAAGAACTCCCTCTCCCCAACCCAAGGCGCGGACCCAAAAGGCGAGTCGCTAATAGTAGAAGATTCAACAAAAGGGAGGGCGGCGAACCCAGCGGCTCGAGCGGACGGCTGACGCCGCGCGCTCAGCCGCATCACGTTGTGCGCACTAGTCGAGCTTCACAGGTTGGCCTAACCTCAAAGGGAGTACCGAAATGAGAGCGAACAAAATCTGGGTAGCGGTCCTCTTGATCCTCCTTGCTGTAGCTGCTCTAGTCTCTCTTGTGCCAAAGACGGTAGTGGCGGCTGGAGGACCAGGGGATATCAGGTCTTGGGGCCTTGTTGAGGATCCAAGCGGAAAACCACATAATGTCCTGGTGCTTTTTGACCCATCAACCGGCGAGATTTGGGGATACCCTGAGCATGGCCTTGCTGGAAGTCCCGTGTATTTCGGCAAACTTACAAAGCTCGGGCAACCTCTCACCAAATAGTGTTCCGTGCCAAGAGCGACTTGAGGTGGCAACTTGGGATGGACTCTTAATAGCGTAGAGTTCCAGCACCAGGGGCAGAAAGCTGGCGTTCATGCCGATGGCAACAACGCAGCGTGGAAGTGCTCCAACTGCGGTTTTCCGATACTGTTTGTCTATCAAGCAGGTCGCATTGGTTCTCATCAGAACAGTCCGGCACTATGTGGAGGTTGCGCGATATCCTATTACTTGGAGCCTTCGCACGGTTTTGCACCTGAACCTCCTGCTGGCCATACACAACAGCCAGCAGCCCAGATGAGGATCGAACGTACTTGAGTCAGACGGTTGGGCGCACAACCCAGGCAGTCGAGCGGACGGATACCGCACTGGCGTGCGGCCCCGCCGCTCACCGCCGAGACGTTACTGCGACACGAGGTCGCTTATGAAGTTGTCCTCATCGTCGCTTCATTGATAGAGGACCGCCCGTACCACCGGGTGAACCTAGGGGCCTGAATAAAGAGCGGCCCTGACAACGTACAGAGGCACGCGCGAGCGTGCGGGGCGGGGACCGCAAGGGACCTGCTCTCCTGGCAGCCACAAGCCGGGCGATGGCTAGGTAGTGGGTATGGTAAACACATGTGAACCTGTGCAACGACCGTCATGGCGCAACAAGCTAAAGTGGCTGACAAGCTTGAGCCAAAAGGCATGGAGGTCGGAGGTGGATTTAACGGTGCCACCTCGTGGTCAACAGAACTTCCCGGTCGACAGCAGGTACCTAACCCCACACTACTTCAGAAGCGGAACGTGGTAACCCCGTATCTCTCCCGGAAGGGAAAGCAAGCCGCAAGGCGAGCCGATGGAGGTGCGGGCTTGGGATGTCGGAAAAAGCGAAGGCCGTCCTGTAATGGGGCGGATACGGGTTTCAACGTCACCCGGCACGAAAGTGAGCCTACGTCCGACGGGTCTTTCTCTGCAAGAGAACAGGCAGAATCGTCTCGAAAAGGGAGAGGGCAAAGTGAGGTGACGGCTCAGCCGGACACCGGTGCACTCCCGACTTGGCGAGAAGATTGGAACGCCATCGACTGGCGGAAGATCTATCCGAAAGTAAGACGGCTGCAGGTGCGTATTGCGGAGGCTGTTCGCAAGAATCGCTGGGGAAAGGTTGCCTTTCTCCAGCGCACTCTTGTCCGCTCCCTGCCGGCAAGGCTGTGGGCGGTGCGAAGGGTTGTTTCGAATCAAGGGAAGCGTACACCTGGCGTTGACAGGATCATCTGGAAGACGCCGCGGCAGAAGATGCAGGCCTCCCGGTCACTGAGGCGGCGCGGATACCGGCCGCTTCCGTTGCGCAGGATCTATATCCCCAAGAGGAACGGCAAACGTCGGCCACTGGGAATTCCCACGATGCGGGATCGGGCCATGCAGGAGCTGTACCTGCTGGCGCTCAATCCGGTGGCGGAAACCCAGGCCGATCCGAACTCCTATGGGTTTCGGCCCCGGCGTTCGATCGCTGATGCCTTGGGCCAGTGCTTCATTGCTCTGGCCAAAGAGGATTCCCCCCAGTGGATCCTTGAAGGAGATATTGAATCCTGCTTCGACCGGATCAGCCACCGTTGGCTTCTCGATAACGTCCCGATAGACGGCGAGATCTTGCGGAAGTGGCTGAAGGCCGGCTACATGGAAGACACGATCCTCTATCCCACCGAGGAAGGTACGCCCCAGGGAGGGATCATCTCCCCGGTTCTAGCGAATCTAGCCTTGGATGGCCTGGAAACGGTGGCCTTTCAGGCGGACTCCCGCCGTCAGGGGAATCTCCGCCCAAAGATCAACGTGGTTCGCTACGCGGATGACTTCATCATCACCGGCCGCTCGCGAGAGCAGTTGGAGAAGAAAGTCCTGCCCGCAGTAGAGGCCTTTCTTGAGGAACGGGGTCTTCGGCTCTCGAAGGAGAAGACGAAGATCACTCATATAGAGGACGGATTTGACTTTCTCGGAGCTAGCGTTCGGAAGTACCGGCGCAAACTGCTGATCAAGCCGTCGAGGAGGAATGTCCTCGAGCTGCTCGGCGAGCTTCGAGGTCTGGTTCGAATCCAGAAGGCGGCGACGGCACTGGATGTGATCCGCCAGCTCAATAGCAAGCTGCGGGGCTGGGCGAATAGCCAATGCCATCTGGTCGCCAGCCGGACGTTCGCCTATGTAGACAAATGTATTTTCAAAACCCTATGGCAGTGGGCAAAGAGGAGACACCCTCATAAGGGAAAAGGCTGGGTGCGTCAGAGATACTTCCGCACCGGGTCATCCCAAGAGAGGATCTTCTCGTCGCCTATGCGGAATCGGGACGGTACCTGGGGGTACCTGGACCTGTTTCGGGCGAGTAGCGTGCCGATTCGCAGGCATGTTAAAGTGCGAGCTGAAGCCACGGAGTTCGATCTGGCGTACGAAGGCTACTTCCGTGACCGTTGGGTGCGGAGGCAGCAACGCCGGAGACAACGAAGGGCCAAGGCAAGAAAACTCGCGGCCATGGAACGCAACCACCCGGACAACCCAACAGCCGGGTCGAGTAATCGGCCTACAGAAAGGCTTGAGCCGTATGCGGGGAAACTCGCACGTACGGTTCTTAGAGGGGCTGGGGGCTCGTAAGAGCCCTTGGCCTACTCGGCGGCGACCCGGGAAACGACTGAGCCCCGGAGCGACATTCAGAACGGGCGGTATCATGGAGACGCAACGTTGCGAGAACTAGCCAAACAACTCAAGTCCGTTCGTCTTCTCTACCTGAGCCTTCTCGTCATCGCTGCGCTAATGCTCAAGATCCTCTGGGACTATCAACGACTCAAACAGGACCTGCAGGTTGTTGAACGACTCACACTGATCTCGGCCCTCCTCGGGCTGGAGTTTCCCCAGGCCACGGTCTACTGGGAAGAAGACGAGTTCGTTGAGGGGCTCCAAGATGCCCCCGAGGCTATTCGTGCTCGTTTCACTAGCGGCCCCGTCGTGCAGCAAATCGCTGCCGCAGACGATCGAAACTACGAGTTTCGAGGGCGAGCCGATCTCCCCGGCGCTGGTCGGCTGCAGTTCTCTCGTCTACGGGAACAGCCAGACGACGCCGAGAACTGGCTAAGCGCCTTCGGTCGCTGTCGCCCGGATCGCCCCTCTCTTCAATGGTATCGGCTCTCGCTTGACGGCGGTGAGTCTCCACCGTTTGAGGTTGTGCTCACCGATAAGCACTTGGGATCAACGAACTTCGGTGAGTGCTTCTATCGTACCGAGTGGGCCGCGTTCCTACCAAGAGCCATCGATAGACGGGGCTCTCCGGCGGCCCGAGTTGATCTCGATGTACGGACCACCGAGATCGGCGGCAGATGGGGGCTGTTTCAAGACGGCAGCCTAGCCATCTACAAGAGTCTCAGAACTCGCTGGCGCACACAGACCGCACAAGTGCCCTTATTGAATGTCAGCCTGCCGGTCGTGCCGGCAACCGGCGTCCTCTCCATCCTCGCCGCCTTCTACTCGCTGTTCATACTGGGGAGTCTTCACGCAGTTCTGTTCGACGTGGCCGACCCGACAACAGTTGGGGCCCGGCGTGACATTCGTCATTCGCGGCTGGACAGTCTGGTGGTTTCCGCTGAACGACTCCTTTCAAAGGGTAGCTACCTTCTTCTAACCACTCTGCCTCTTGTAGCCACCGGTATCGCTGCCCTTGTCTTCAAAGCATCGTGGCCTCCTTGGCCGTGGTGGATTTGCCTGTGCCTGATCGCGATGCTCGAGCTTCTTGTCGTGCCGCTCACCGTAGCCACTTGGTTGCGTCTCTTCCGTGAGCAGCCCCCTAGCTCTGGCACATCCGCAGCTGTCGCTCAAGCCGATTCCGCCTAGCATTTATGTCGGGTCGCCTAACCCCTCGTTGCAGCGGACAATACCCGGGCATTCGCTCGGGTATTGCCGCTGAACTCATGCGCCGTTGGGCGTCCAGAGAGGAATAAGAGTTCATGGCTGATTTAACTTGGCGAGATGCCATTCTCCGGGTACTTAGAGGCGCATCCGAGGCCATGCACTACACGGAGATCGCCGAAGCTATCGCTGAACAGGGGCTACGCTCTGATCTTGGTGCGACGCCAGCGACATCGGTATCTGCCACGATAGCGGCCCAGCTTGAGCGGGAAGTGGTGCGCGTTTCTCGCGGCTATTACGCGTTGGCTCCTTCAGCTGGGGGAGCAACTCGCCTTTCGGAGTCACCGCCCGACTCCGAGTCTGACGAGACAGGTTTGATCAATGCTTTTGGCATGTACTGGGCCCGATCATTAGTTTTGTGGTCATCAACTCCACGTATATTAGGCCAGCAACAGCCTGGTAGTAATCCAGTTGACTTCTGCGGTCAGCGCGGCGTCTATTTGCTCCACGATGGTCGCCAAGTGGTGTATGTCGGCCGAACAACAGACCAAGCGCTTGGTGTTCGTCTCCGGCAGCATACTGTCGATCGCTTGAATGGTCGTTGGGACCGCTTTTCCTGGTTTGGCGTATTCGCACCGTCGGAATCCGGAATATTGAATACCTCTGTGACGCCGCAGTACGGTCTTGAAATGCTAATTGTTACAATGGAAGCCCTTTTGATCGAGGGTCTTGAGCCACCTCAGAATCGCAAGCGCGGAGATGACTTCAAAGCTGTTGAGTTCCTGCAGGTTGAAGATCCTGCAATCCAAAAGGGTCGTATTATGCAGTTAATGGAGGATCTGAAGTCGAAACTCTGAGGCCCAATTGTCGGCGCCCAACTCAGGCGGTCGAGCGGACGGAAACCGCAAACAGCGCAGTTCCCGCGCGCTCACCGCCATCATTAGCCGGATATCTACTATAATGTGTACCTACGATAAGGCCCTTTCCATCATACGCCTCTACGTCGATGCTATGACCGACGGTCGGCACGTCGTGCTTGAAGACTGCACTCTTGAGCGCCCGTATGGGTGGGTCTTCTTCTACCAAACTCGAGAATACGCGAAGACAGGCAACATTCTGGACGCGATCGCCGGGAGCACAATCGTTCTTTTCAACCGGTTCTCTTGTGAGTACCGGTCTATCGAAACTGGGCTCTTTCATCCTCTTGAGGTGTGCCTGAAGGAATATGAAGCCACATTGCCTAAGAGCCAGTTGCAAGTTACCCAACCTCGGGCTTACGACGCAGAGTGAGACCGGACAACTATTGGTTGCAGATTGGATCTAACAGCTCATGAAATATCGAACGACTGCGAAGAGGGGCGGCTAACACCGGTGCTCCACCGGACGCCAACCGCACTATCGTGCGATCGTCGCCGGTGAGCTTCTGAGCGTTGGCCGCCGCCATATCGGTACGTGACTGAAAATATTCTCCTGCCGTTATGCAATAGATTGGAAGAGAAGGAGGCGCAGATGCTTAAATCAGTAGCAGGTTTGCTGGCCATCGCCATAGCCATCGATCTCGCTGCCGCGGCGCAGACTACGAAGAAGCCGGCGCAGGAAATGTTGGGCAAACAGGTATATATCGTGCAGCCTGGCTGCCCGGGTGAGGGTGGCTGCGACTTCAAGATCTGGACGACAAAAAAAGCGACAACGCTCTGGGCGAAACCAGACGAGAAATCAGCGGTTGTCGTCGAACTCGCAAAGGGTACTCGCGTCAAGGGCATCGCGGCGCAAACGGTCATCACGCATCTGCCGCTTTGCACATTCATTGTCGAGGACGAAGGGGATCGGGTAGATTGTCTTCTTAATCCCGGCTGCCAGCCGACGAAGTTCCACCCTGGCGACACGTTCTTCATTCTCATGTATGATGGTGAAGGCTTTGTGAGTATCCAGCACGGCGATGTTGAGTTTCAGATATCCGAACGCGGCGAGTACGTTAAGAGCCCGGACGGGAAAGAGAAGTACGTAGTAAATAACTATAAATGTCAGGGCGAACTAAAGTCCAAGACGTGGGTTCAAGTCAAACCCCCGAACGGCACAACTGGATGGTCAGGCCGCGACAACTTCAATGGGACGTCGCAATATGATTAGTCGGAATTTCGCAACAATTATTGGAGCGGGACGTTGAGCCTCGCAGAGGCTTGCAATGGGGGCGGCCAACCCAAGCGGTCGAGCGGACAGAAACCGCAAACAGCGCGGTTCCCGCCCCAAATAGGTGCCACCCATTAGAAGGCTCTTGTCAACGACCCACACCTCTTCCTCCCGGGAGTGTTGGCTTCCGCGGAACGGCTCGAAGGTGCAAGACGAGCTCCTCTAGCGGTTTGCGCGCCCGTAGTCTCAGTTCTTTGGGTGCGGGGATCCGCACCAGCCACCCATCGGGATCAAGGCGGGGAGAAGCCGGTGACGGCTTCTCCCCGCCCCTGGCACTCTTGTCGTGCCCCCAGAAAATCTTCGGTTCCAGGTCGCGTCCAAGCATGACGGACAGTCGAAAGGCTACCCTCAATTGGAGGGTGCCAGCACCTGAGGGCTCACGACCTGGGCGCATCCCAACAAAGAGCTCAAACGGTGAGAGGCAAGGGCCAATCAGTCGAGAAGGGTTTGATCCCAGCACCTATTGCAGGCTCCCTGCCTCCCACCTGGAAATCAACCGAAAGCTCGCTCAGGCCGGAACGGCACCCGATCCTGCAAAATATGGAATGAAGCGCGAGCGAGCTTGTGCGAGATCGTCCGCAAGGCAACCAGCTCATTGGTTCTGGCCTTTTTGCGCTCGTAGAAGCGCTTGGCCAAGGGCTCGAAACGGATGGCGAAGTGCGCCGCCTCGGTGAAGGCCCAGGACAGGTAGGGATTGCCATTACGGACATTGCCGGAACCCTTGACCCTTCCGTTGCTGAGGTATTGGCTGGGCACGCAGCGACAGTAGGAACAAAAATGTCCGGCATCCGCGAAGCGTGCTATCGAACCGGCCTCGTACATGATCGTCAGGGCCAAGGTCTGACCGATTCCCGGAATGCTCTCGAGCAACTGGAACTCCGGCCGCAGCTTAGCCTCTTTCAGAACGACTTTCTCGATCCCCGCAATTTCCTCTTTGATGACGCGGGCAACGGCCAGGCTGCTCGTGATGGCCAAGGCGAGGTGCGGGTCCGAGAATTGCTCGACCACCTGCTCAGAGGTCAGCCGCTTGAGTTCGTTGGCCGGTACTTGAATTCCGGTGTTGCGCGAGAAGAGATTCTTGATGCTCAACAAACTGGCCGTCCTCTGCCGGACCAAGAAGGCTCGGCGGCGTAATAAGTCGCGCAGGGCTCGCTCTGGCTTGGGATAGATATAGCCCGTCGGTAGAATGCCCAGGTGGAGCAGGCGAGCCAGCCAGCGTGCGTCATGGCGGTCGTCGACGTACTTCAGACCCTCGTACTGACGAACTGCAGACGTGTTGACCAACTGGACCCGGTAGCCGGCCTCCATGAGTCCATCCACCAACCAGTACCAGTTGAAGGTGGACTCTACGGCGATGCCCTGGATCTGCTCTCGCAAGGGCTCCAAGGCTCCCAAGACCGCCTCCAGACGGTTGGGGACCCGTCGGCCGAGAACCGTTTCCAGTTGCTCGTCCAGGACGGCGAGATAGCTGTTGGTTGAATGCAAGTCAACTCCGCAGTACAGTCTCATCTGCTCCTCCTTTCAGGGATTGGTCTCCCGACGAGCCTATTGTGGCTCGCCAGAAGGGAGGAGCCTTCTAGAGGATCATCAGCCGACCCGACGAAGAGTGAACAAGGAGTCACCGAACCGAGCCTCTTTGCATCCTCGCCTCGGTGTCGAAGCCTCCCGGAGGCTCTCGAAAAGGCAATCCGCCTCATCATAGAAGGCCAAGAAGCCGCCGAGTCGTCGATTTTGGGAGGTTACCCTCGACAGATATCGCCCTCGGGACACACCTTGCCCCGGCCTCTTCGAGACGCTCACTCCAAAGTCTGTGATCCGCGAGGCCGCAAGGCCTGAAGAGAAGCTACCCTCCCACGAAGGGAAGGGCCGGCGGGAAGCTGCCGAGAGGAAACGCCGCGTGGCGGTCTCCCGCTCGCAGCTTCTCCGAAGCGTCCCGGAAGGCCGCGACGAACCAGGCGTACGCCTCCCAGAGCTCGTGGCGCACTTTGGAGCTCCAGGCGTGGAACAGCGGAGCGGGCGATTTCTTCGGGCGCTTCGGACGATCGTGGGGATGCTGGCCCCGAATGGCTGCGGCTCCCAACGGCCGGCTTCCTGTTCTGGACCTGCGGGCGGCGGCCTCTTCTTCGATCTCATGGATCAGGTTGAGGGTGTGCTCTTTCCAAACTTCGGTCGGCAGGTGTTTCCAACAGGGAAGCGGCGACAGATGCAGTGTTTCGGTCGTCGCATACTTGAGACGGTCGAAATCCTCTCCCCGCCTCCGTGCGGCGTACTCCTGGGTCCGATCGAACCAGGTGCCCGTGAGGGCTTCGCCTGACACCAGAGCGTGGGCGGCGTGCACTCCCGGCCAGTCCTGAGGACGAGCGACGAGGTCCTCTTTACAACCGTTCGCGAGGACGTACTTCAGCCTCGCGGTCTGCGCTCCTTCTTCCCCGCTGACGATGATCGACTGGTACCGTCGCGACCAGATCTTGTCCTCCCAGCCGTAGAGCCGGCCAATCTCCCGGGCAAGGTTGGAATTGAGATATGCCATGAAGCGGGCAAGCTGGCGGACGTTGTCGACGTCGAGCAAAAGGTGAAAGTGATTGGACAGGAAGGAAAAACCGCAGCAGCGGACTTCGTAAAGACGTTGGGCGCGTCCGAGCACGCCGACGACGATGTCGTTGAGCTCCGGACTGGGCCGAAGGAGGAAGCGGCTGTGGATGGTTCGGCAGGTGACCTCGACCAGGGCCCCGCCTTCGGGGATGTAACGGAGTCTTCGTCCCATGCACAGATAAGACGTAAAATCGGCCCCGAATCTTCTTCGCCCTAGAACGGCGTGGGTTTGCGAGGGGGGTTTTGGGATTATTTCGCGGTTGTTGAAATACAGCCGGAGCGAGAGGAAGTCGCGGCGGCCTTCCGCGCAGATGAGTCGACCCGGCCCTTCAACGAATCAGCTGGCACTTCCCTTAGCTGGTCAGCTGCCACGCATCATTCAACCGCCCCAGCCGAATGTCCATCAGCCGGGAATTGTCCAGCCGAAGGGGGGTAGGGGGAAAGGCAAGGGCGGCGGTAAGGGGGGAGGCAAGGGGGGCGGTAAAAGTGGCGCTGCAAAACAGCAGTCCAAAACGCAGCGCTCATTCAACAACTTGACGGCTTACCGGAGTGGCTGGATCAAGAGGAATGACATTTCGCTCGCGACGGTAACCGCGTTTATCAAAGGTTGTCCTTATCCGAACGGCATTCGCGGACATGCCAGTGGAGATAACAATCAGGGTGAACAGCAAAATACCACGGATGACTGCCAGGCTTATAAAACGTGGCACACAGGCATATGGGGCTGGAGAGGCTGATTTCGCCTCTTGTTGCCCCGGGTTAACCTCCCCAGCACCCCACGATCGTCAACCACTCGGGAGCGGCCGTGCGACAGGGGCATGGCCCTTCGCCTTCGCGCCTACCCCGCGACTGGCGCGGAGGCGGCCGCGGCCCGCCCGGCGAGGAAGCCGAAGGTGATCGCCGGTCCCAGCGTGCCTCCGGCGCCCCAGTATGCCTGGCCGGTAGGGGACGCGATGCAGTTGCCCGCGCCGAACAGGCCGGGGATGGGCGAGCCGTCGGGGCGGAGCACCCGCGCGTCCGGGCCGATCACCGGGCCACCGCAGGTGTCCAGCGTCGCGGGGCCGAGGATCGCGCAGTAGTACGGTCCATCCAGCGTCAGCGGGTACATCGTCCGGTTGCCGGTGGTGCTGCGCGTCGGCCCCTGCCAGGCCTGCTCCATGGGCGTCTCGCCGCGGTGGAAATCGGCATCCACGCCGCTGGCGGCGAACGTGTTGAAGCGCTGGATGGTGGCGCGCAGAGAGGGGACGAAGTCCGGCGCCAGGCGTACCCCCGGGACGACGGCGCTGCTCAGGAAGCGGGCGCCGCGCAACGCGTCC
The DNA here is from genome assembly GCA_963792575.1 of uncultured Acidobacteriota bacterium. GTDB lineage: Bacteria > Acidobacteriota > Thermoanaerobaculia > Multivoradales > UBA5704 > DATARR01. The sequence goes on along the minus strand of CAWBWZ010000024.1, from coordinate 113,309 downwards.
AGCCGCACGCTGACACGCTGCGCGAGCTCCTCGAGCGTCGCGGCCTGGATCACGAACGGGGACGTCTGCCCCGGGAAGGGGACGATGCCGCGCCACGGCCACGGCGTGGGCTCGTTGGCCGTCCACTGATCCCAGATCATCAGCTGCACCAGGTTCGGATACTCGGTCTGACGCCAGTGGAAGTGGCTCTGGGTCCGCGCGTGGTACGTCGATTTCTCGTTCACCACCCGCTGGCCGTACTTGTTCACCAGGATCGTGCTGTCCCCGTACGGGAAGAACACGTGCGCGTCCGGCCGGACCACGAAGCCCTCATGGGCCGCCGCGTCCTCGAGCGAGGCCTGGTAGTAGAAACCGTTGGAGAGGTTGCCGAGCTCGGCGCCCGCCTCGCCGCCGATGTCCACGAAGGCGCCATCGCTCGTGGTGACGCTGCAGCTGCCGAAGATGGGACCCCGCAGGTGGGAGCGCAGCTTGTCCCGGTCGTGCGCGAAGCCTCCCGAAGCGAAGACCACCCCGCGCCGCCCGCGGATGAACCGGGGGCGGCCGTCGTGCTCCGCCTCGACGCCCAGCACCGCTCCGGCCCCGTTCTGGACGGCCCGCGTCACCCGGTGCCCGAGGAGGATCGGCACATCAAGGCTCCGCAGGTGCGCCAGCATGCCTTCCGACAGGTAGAGGCCGGGGAACTCGATGGAGCCCGGGGGGGACTTCGCCGTGAGCACGCGCCCGTAGGGGGCCTTGTTCTCGGGCAGCTCCGCGAAGTAGTCCGGATCGGTGACCGGGTTGGGCGAGTAGCCGTAGTTGGGCAGGATGATGGGATCGAGCGCCCCCAGCTGGATCAGCCGGTCGATCGCGGGCGACGCGTGATCATAGAAGGCCGCGAGCAGCCGGTACTGGAGCCGCGGCAATCCGAGGCGCGGCTGAGCCGGATCGTAGAGCGTGGGATAGGCCAGGCGCGACATCAGCTTGAGGGCATCCTCCCGCGGGTCCGTGAAGCCCCGGGCGCGCATGAGGGAGTTGTTGGGAATCCAGAAGGCGCCACCGGAGCGCCGCGTCGTGCCTCCCGCCGCATCCGCCGCCTCCAGCATGATGACCGAGGCGCCCGCGTCCACGGCGGCGGCGGCCGCGGCGCAGGCCGCGCCCCCCGTGCCGACGACGACGACGTCCGCCCGATGGTCCCACTGCTCTGGCACCCGGGGGCCGTGCCCGGCCGACGCCGGCCCTGGCAGCAAGGAGCCCGCGGTACCCGCCAGCGCGGTTCTCAAAAGGGATCGCCGGGTGATTCTGCTCATCGCTCCTCTTCCTCCACTGAAGGTTTCCGCCCGAAGCGTACACCGCCTAAAAATATGGACGCAAGGCGGAAAGGTGTAATCTCTCGCCGCCTCCTGCGTACGACAGGCGGGCCGCGATGCGGCATGAGACTCGTGTCTTCCGCGGAGAATCAACCATGACGAGAGCCAAGATCGCCGGCGGGGCGTTCGCCACCGTGCTCATCCTCCTCGCCCTTGCCGCCGGCTACCGGGCTTTCCACAAGGACGTCCACCCCGCCGCGGCAACATCGCCCGCGATCGCCCCCGCGCCAGCGGCGGAGACCTACCAGGGGTTCCTCTATGGCCGGATCACCACCGTCGACGGCGCCACCTGCGAGGGGCGGCTGCGCTGGGGGGGCGACCAGGAGGCGTTCTGGGGCGACTTCTTCAACGGCACCAAGCACAAGAACCCCTGGCTTGCCTACGTTCCGCCCGAGCGGCGGCCCAGGGAGCACCACCCGATCGAGATCCTCGGATTCAGGATTGCCGACAGGGAGAGTCAGAGCGAAGTCAGCCGGCAGCTCCTGGCGCGCTTCGGCGAGATCGCGCGCATCGAGGCGCGCCGCCGTGAGGTGCGGGTGACTCTCAAGAGCGGGAACGTGTTCGACCTCGACCGCTTCGAGGCCAGCGACTTCGACGACGGCATGCGGGTGTGGGACGGCAGGCGGGGCGTCGTCGACCTCGACAGTCTGCGGATCCGCGCCATCGAGCTCCTCCCCACCCCGCCGCTAGCCACCATGCCCTCCCGTCTGCACGGTACGGTGCGCACGCGGCAGGGGGACTTCACCGGCTTCGTCGGGTGGAACCGGGAGGAGTGCGTCGGCTCCGACGAGCTCGACGGCCGCACCGCCAAGGGCGAGCTCAGCCTGCGCTTCGATACCCTTCGCTCCATCGCGCGCCGCTCGCGCGACAGCTCCCTGGCGACGCTGCTCGACGGCCGCGAGATCGTTCTCTCCGGCACCGCCGAAGTCGGCCGCGACAACCGCGGGATCTACGTTGACGACCGGCGCTACGGCCGGGTGCTGATCTCCTGGGACGCCTTCGAGCGCCTCGACTTCAGCCCCGGCGGCAGCGGCCCCGCCTACGGCGACTTCCCGCCGGGGCGCCCGCTCACCGGCAGCGTCACCACCCGCGCCGGCCGCCGCCTCGCCGGCCGGCTGGTCTACGACCTCGACGAGAGCGAGACCACCGACACGCTCGACGCTCCATCCCAGGGCGTGGACTACACCCTCCCCTTCGGCCTGATCGCCTCGATCGTGCTCCCCGGCCACGAACAGCGCGGCGCCCAGCGCGCCAGGGTGACCCTCCAGAACGGCGAGGAGCTGCAACTCGAGCGCGACGGCGATCTCGGCGAGGGGAACGCCGGCCTGCTGATCTTTGTCGACGGCCGGCAACGCCCCGAGTATGTGCCCTGGACCGAGATCAAGCAGATCGACCTCGACCGACCTTCGGGTACAATCGCGCCGCCCCAATAGGTGGGTGGGGCCGCTCAGCGGGGATGAACGATGACAGATCCTGAGTCTCACGTAACGATCCACATGGTGGCGAGCCTCGACGGCTTCATCGCTCGAAAAGACGGTCGCGTCGACTGGCTCGAAACCGCAGACGAATTCGCAGACGGGGAAACCCTGGACCCAGGATTCGTCGAGGCGTTCCTGAAGACGATCGACTGCTATGTCATGGGATCGCGAACCTATGAGACCGCGCTTGGTTTTGAAACCCAGGGGTTTGGATGGGCGTACGGCGACAAACCCACCTTCGTCCTCACGAGTCGCGAGCTGCCACGGACCCGGGATACCGTCGAGTTTCACTCAGGCGATCTCGCGCGGTTCGTGAATGAGCGCCTGCGGCCCACGTTCCGTACCATCTGGTTTGTTGGAGGCGGAGTGGTCTCCGCCGAGTGCCTTCGTCTCGGCCTGGCCGACGAAGTTCGCTATTCGATCCTGCCGATCCTGATCGGTGAAGGGATCCCTTTCTTCGAGAAGCTCGACAGGGACGTCCCCCTCCATCTGGCGGAGGTCAAAGCCTACAAGAGCGGCATGGTGGGGCTTCGTTACGAGGTGCGAGGACCTCGCGGCGAGTCACGCAACGCGGGCCGCAGTGAACCCGGATGACAGGCCCGCGCGGATCCGCTTCGCATTGTAGAAACGGCAGGATCGTGGCATCTTAGCGACACAATGACTACCTCTCGAACCACCTCGTTCGTGGCCGCCGTGGCGCTGCTGGCGCTCGCAATGTTCTCTCCCGGTCTCCGGGCCGGGCAATCGACAGCCCCTTCGAAAGACCCGCTCGCCGCCGAGATCCAGCGCTGGTCGGCGTTCCTGCGCAGCGACGCCGCGTCCCGCGGGGCCTGGGCCCAGGTCAAGCCGGGCGGTCTCGCGGTGCTCTCGCGCGCCGAGCAGGATCTCCGCGACGGGCGGCGTCTCCTGGCCCTGCACCGTCTCGCCATGACGCGGGTGGACCTGGCGACCGCGGCCTACATGAGCCAGCGCTCGGCCGCTCAGCACAGGGACATGGCGGGTTTCGACGCGGAGTGGGCGCGCATGGGCACGGTCCTGCGGGATGACCTGGGCACGCCTTCCCCCTCCACCCTGAGCAGCGTGCGGCCCGCGGCCTTGCGGGCCCTGGGCGAGGCCGCGCTCCCCCAGGTGCGGGCCTATTACAAGGCCAGTCTCGATTACGGGCACAACACGATGCCGGACGAAGGTCTCTATTACCTCGGCACCGCGCAGGCGCAGCGGGAGCTCGCGGCCGTCTGCCGGCAGCTCTCGATGCCGTCGCCTCTCCCCACGCCGCCGCTGCGCGCGCTGCGGGCCGAGATCGAAGGGTTGCAGTCGGATCTGCTCAAAGCGTACCGGCCGCCAGCCTCGATCGACCGGCACGGCGCCTTTATCACCGCCAACGCCGCTCTGAATGAGGCGCGCCAGCTGGACGCCGCCGGCCTGCGCTACGGCGCGATGCTGCGCTATCTGGACGCGGCGCAGATGATCGTGCCGCTGCGTCCGCCCGCGCCGCCGCTGGCGCCCGGCGAGCTCCGCAGGCGGCTGCGCGAATTCGACGCCCGCCTGTCCGCCGGGGGTATCGATCACAGCATCGCCCGGATGGCCCTCGAGGGGGCCCAGGGGGAGATCGCGAGCGCTCCGCCCGGCACGAGCCCCGCCGCGTCGGCGGCGATCGCCACGGATGTGCTGCCGCGCTACTTCGCCGCCCTCGCGCCCGCCCGGCCCGAGGCGCCGAAGCCCAGATCCCAGGTCACGGTCACTCTCGTCCGCTGGCCCTATACGTGAGGGCTCTCGGATCCAGCAGGTCTGCTGGCTCAAAACGTGATTCAAAAGTTCGGCGGCAAGGCAAATTTCGTTTCGGTGAACTCGGGTGATTCAGAGCTGGCGAAGCGTTTCGGCGTGACGCGGTATCCCGCGGTGTTCGTAGGTGACGTGCTGGTGGCGACGCCGAACGACTTCGGCTACTACGGCAACGCCGGGGTGAAGAACGGCGGCCGCTACGCGCCGATCCGGAACGCGGCGAATCAGGAGCGCTTCCGCGCCGATCTCACCCGGATGATCGAGCTGATCCTCGCCGGCCGCAAGGGCGCGGCCCGCGCGCAGGCCGCGCCGTCGCAAATCAGCGAGATCGCCGCGCTGCCGGCGGTCAAGCTCACCGGCATCGATGGCAAGACCCTGACGCGCGCCGACCTCGCCGGACGCGTCGTGCTGGTCGAGTTCTGGGCCAGCTGGTGCCCCCCCTGCCGGAGCACCATGGGGTGGCTCGGCGAGCTGAAAAAGCGCTACGGCGATCGCGTCGTCCTGGTCGCGATCTCTATCGAGACCGAGGATGCCGCGGTCCGCAAGCTGGCGGACGAGCTGAAGCTGCCCGTCACCTGGGTCAAGGGCACGCCGGAGCTCGGCCGGGCCTTCGGCGACGTGAGCGCGGTACCCACGCTCTTCCTGTTCGACGGCCAGGGGCGCACCGCCGGGGTCTTCTACGGCGCGCCTCCCAGCCTGCACGGCGAGACCGAGACGAAGGTCGCCTCGCTCCTCAAGTAGAGGAGAAGCGCAACACGTATGTACACCGTGGACCGGGGAGTCGCACGGCCGTGAGAGGCCGCCTGGTCCGCCGGGAGGATCTGACGGCGGCTGAGCGGGAAGCCATGTACGGCCTCCTCGCCGGCGCCTTCGCGGGGGTCACCCGCGAGCGGTTCGCCGCCGACCTGGCCGAGAAGACCTGGGCGCTGCTCCTGGAGGACGAGGCGGGGTTGCAAGGCTTCTCCACCCTCCTCCTCTACGAGTCCTCCCTGCCGGGCGAAGGCGTCTGCACGGTCGTCTATTCGGGGGATACGATCGTCGATCCCGCCGCCTGGCGGAGCGCCGCGCTCCCGCGCTGCTGGATCGGCGCCGTGCGCCGGCTGCGCGAGGAGCATCCGAAGGGGCGCCTCTGGTGGCTCCTCCTCACCTCCGGCTTTCGCACCTACCGCTTTCTGCCGGTCTTCTGGCGGGATTTCTGGCCGCGCTGGGACGCTCCGACGCCGCCGGAGGCGCAGGCCCGCCTCGACATCCTGGCGCGGCAGAAGCTGGGCGGCCTCTATTCTCAGGATCAGGGGATCGTCCGCTTCCCGCATCCGCAGCGGCTCCGCGACAAGCTGGATCAGGTGCCCGAGGGGCGGCTGGCGGACCCGCACGTGGCGTTCTTCCTGGCGCGGAACCCGGGGTGGCCGGAGGGGGATGAGCTCGCCTGCCTGACCGAGATCGCGGAGGACAACCTGACGGCGGCGGGGCGCCGGATGTGGCGGGCGGGAACGGTGGTCCCCTGACCCTCGCAGGGCTCGCCTGGCTGGCGGCGAACGTACCCGGCGATCGCCAGTTCCGGCGCGCCCTGATCCGGCCGGAATCCATTCAACGCGCCCTGCTCCGCGGGTACCTGAAAAGGAACGCCGCCACCGCCTTTGGCAAGGTTTATGGCTTCTCCCGGATCCGGTCGGCCGAGGAGTACCGCGAGCGCGTCCCCCTGGTTCTCTGGGAGGACATGGCGCCATGGATCGATCGCATTGTTTCGGGCGAGACCGGCGTCCTCACCCGCTCGCCCGTCCGCGCGCTGGAGCCCTCCAGCGGCTCTTCGGCGGCGGCGAAGCTCATTCCCTACACCGTGGAGCTGCAGCGGGAGATCCGCCGGGCCGTCGCGCCCTGGATCGTCGATCTCTACGCGCGCCGGCCGCGCCTCGCTCGCGGCGCCGCCTACTGGTCGATCACCCCGCCCGCCCTGGAAGAGCGGCGGCCCGCGACCGCCGTGCGGGTGGGTTTCGAGGAGGACGCCGAATATCTGGGCGGCTTCTGGCGCCGCCTGGTCGACGCGACGCTGGCCGTGCCGTCGGCCGTGCGCCAGATCCGCGACCCGGAGACCTTCCGCTACGCCACTCTGCTCTTCCTGCTGCGGCGGCGCGATCTGTCCCTGATCTCGGTCTGGCACCCCAGTTTCCTGACCCTGCTTCTCGAGGCCCTGCCCGGCTTCTGGGAACGTCTTCTGCGGGACATCGAGCGGGGCACGCCGGCGGCGCCCGCGCCGCTCCCCCGGCGGGCGGCCGAGCTGGCGGCGCTAACTCCGGACGCCTTCAGCCGCATCTGGCCACGCCTCGGCCTGATCAGTTGCTGGGGGGACGCCCATGCGGCGCTCTCGCTGCCCGGTCTCCGGGCGGCCTTCCCCGGCGTCGAGATCCAGCCCAAGGGGTTGCTCGCCACCGAGGGGTTCGTCACCCTCCCCTTCGCGGAGCGATGGCCGCTGGCGATCCGGTCCCACTTTTTCGAGTTCCTTCCCGAGGATGGCGGCGATCCACGCTTCGCCTGGGAGCTAGCGGAAGGGGGGATCTACTCGGTGGTGCTCACCACCGGCGGCGGGCTCTACCGCTATCGCCTCGAGGACCGGGTGCGGGTCGAGGGGTTCGTCGCGGCGACGCCGTCGCTCCGCTTCCTGGGCAAGGAGGGGCACGTCTCGGATCTCCGCGGCGAGAAGCTCCACGAGAGCTTCGTGGCCGGGGCATTGGCGCGCGTGTTCGGGAGGACCGGGATCGACCCCCGATTCGCCCTGCTGGCGCCCGCCGAGGATGGCGCGGAAGGATATGTGCTCTATCTCGAAACCGACAGGCTGCCGGTTGGTCTCGCCGGTGAGCTCGACGCGGAGCTGTCGGCCAATCCGCACTACCGCCTGTGCCGCGCCCTGGGGCAGCTGGCGCCGGTGCGTCTCCAGCGCCTGCGGCCGGGAGCGTTTGGACGCTACCTGGAGCGCTGCCGGCAGCGGGGCCAGCGCTGGGGGGGCGTGAAGCCGCTGGCGCTTTCCCCGCTGCGCGGATGGAAGGCGGCGCTAGAATAGAAGGATGATCGCTGAAGAACCGGCGGCCGAGTTGATCCCCGGCACGCTCAATCTCGCGCTGGCGATGGCCGCTCCCGCCGTGGCCCTGGGTCTCCTCGCCTTCGCCTCGCGCACCCCGTCCTGGGAGTGGCGGATCGCGGCGGCGATCGCCTTCTCCTACGTGAACAACACGATCTTCTCCCTGCTCCACGACGCGGTGCACGGAAATTTCCATCCCAACCGGACGGTCAATGAGACCGCCGGACGGTTGATGGCGGCCTTCTTCCCCACCGGGCTCGGGTTCCAGCGGATCTGCCACCTGGGCCATCACCGGCGGAACCGGTCGGACGCGGAGGTCTTCGACTACATCCTCCCCGGCGAGAACCGGCTGCTGAAGACGGTCCAGTGGTACGGCATCCTGACCGGCCTCTACTGGCTCCTCCCACCCCTCGGCTGCCTGCTCTACCTGATCTGGCCGGGTTTCTTCCACCTGCCGGAGCGGCTTCGCGCGACGCGCTTTTTTCGCCAGACGAGCGCCGCGGCCATGCTCTCGGGCTTCGAGAACGCCCCCCGGAGGACGATCCGCCTGGAGATCCTCTTTTCATTGGCGTTCCAGATCGCGATCATCCGTCTCCTCGGCCTCACCCCCGCGGGCTGGCTCATCTGCTATGCCGCTTTCGGCTTCAACTGGAGCGCTCTCCAGTACGCGGACCACGCCTTCTCCGAGCGCGACGTCCACGACGGCGCCTGGAATCTGCGGGTGAACCGGCTGGTCCAGTACCTGTTCCTCAATTACCACCACCACAAGGCCCACCACCGCGATCCCCGGATCCCCTGGATCCATCTGCCGAAGCACGTCGACTTCAGCGAGGAGCGGCCGGCGTTCCTCGGCATCTGGCTCAGGATGTGGCGCGGTCCGCGAGCTTGGCAGGGAGAGAACAGACAGCGCGGCGAAACACGGTCCTGACGCAGACGATCGCCAGCAGCCATCCGGTCACGGCGTCCAGAACGTGATGCTGATGGATCAGCACCGTGGAGGCCGCGATCAGCGACGCCCAGAGCCATAGCAAGGTTTTCACCGGCCATGGAGCGCGCGGCGAGAAGATCGACACGCAGATCACGGCGAATGCCACGTGCAGCGACGGCAGCAGGTTGTAGGTGAGGTTCAGCGCGTCCGCCGCGTGATACATCCCGGCCCAGGCTCCGAGCTGCTCTTCCCGGACCGGCGCGAACGCCAGCTCGGCGGGAAACAGGAGAAAGCCGATCCCGGCAGCGGCGACGGCGGCGGCGATCGCAAGAACGGCCGCCGCGAATTCGCGGCGGGTCCGCAGGATGAACGGCGCCAGCAGGAAGAGGCCGTAAAGCGACATGTAGAGCACCGTCATCGCCGGCACGAAGGGGATGCCCAGCTCCGCGGAAAAGTGGACGGGAACCCGCAGGCCGCGGCGAGCCGTCAGCAGGTCCGCTCCGCCGTAGACCGCCAGAAACCAGAGGGTGACGGCGAGCGACAGGAGCGCCGCGTCGCGGAGGTGCGTCCAGCCCGGCCAGGCCAGAAAGGGCGCGTCTCTCACCCGTCGAGAGTCTCGTCCAGGTAGCCTAAAATCGCCCGCACCAGCACCCCCACGTCGCGGTCTGGCTGAAGATAATGGTCGGCGCCCCAGAGCGGATAGAGCAGGCCGGGCAGGGCGCAGACGTCCGCCAGGATCAGCGCGCCGTCGTTGGGCCCGAACGGAGCGAGGCGATCATGGCAGCGTCTGGAAACACGGCGGGTCAAATGCTCGCGCAGGGGGAATCCGACGACGCTGATCAATCGGATATGCGCCGGCAGGCGCAGTGGACGGGCCAGCGGGCCCGCGGAACCGCCCGTGCCTCCCTTGCAATACCGTAAATCGTTTACGAACGCCGTGCTCTTGCCGCGGAGCCCACAATAAAGCCAATAATAGAGACGGATCAGCACCGCGCCCGGGCTCCAGGAGAGCAGCCAGTCCGCCATCCGCGTGCCGTCGAGAATCCCGCACAGGCTGATCCAGGCCACCACGTTCCGGAAAGCGTGCTCCGCGTCCGGCTCGGCGAGCGCCACCTTCACATCCGGGCCCCCCTTGCTCAACGACACCAGGATCACCGGCCGGTCCGGCCGCGCCGCCAGCCAGTCGCAGAGAATCCGCGCGTTCTGCCGCACGGTCCCCGTCGTAGAGATCGGGACCAGCTCGGTGGCGCAGCCCATCCGCTCGGCCTGCTCGCGCACGACGCGCCCATCCGCTCCGGATGCGGGGTTTTCCTGGTAGGAGGCTCCGGGGACGATGACCAGGACCGCGTCGCGGTTCCAGGGCCTGACCGCGGGCTCCGCGCAGAGCTCGTCGACGCGGCGGATGAACGGGCCGTGGAGCGGCGACTCCCGCACGCTCTCGTAGAGCGCCGCCGTCGCCGCGTCGATGCCGCCGCGAGTCACGCCCTCCGGCGTCTCCGGCCCAGCACGAATCCGAGACCGAGGCCGAGGAGCAGGCTGAGCCCGCCCGCCCACCATGCGACGCGCCGCGCCAGATTCAGCAGCGGGTTGTCGAACAGGTTGTCCGACGCGTGCAGGCTGGCGATCAGCCACCGGTCCCCCTCCTTCACCAGCGTGGCGCTCCAGCGGGCGGGCAGAGCGAGCTCCCGGCCCCCTTTCAGCGTGAAGTGCTCGACGGCGCTGCCATAGGAGATGCCGGTGTCGCCGCCGTAGAGGATGGTGAGCGCGTCCACGTTCACGTCGGCATTGAAGCGGTCGACTTTCCGGTCCGGACCCTCCAGCATGCGGCGCATATACTTGCGAACCCCGTCGCGCCCGCGGCTGACCTCCGCGTTGTGCCAGGTGACCACGACATTGGGATGAAAGTAGGTGAGCTCGCGCTCGACGTCCCCCTTGGCGATGGCGTCGAGGACGCCGTCGCGAAGGGCTCGCAGCTCTTTGTGCGTGGCCTCATCGGCGGGCGTTTGCGCCAGGGACGGCAGGGACAGCAGGGACAGCAGAAACAGGGCTGCTAGCGATGTTCTCATCGTTACCCTTCTGGGGCAGGGCTGCCACCCAGTTGAAAAAGTCGATCATGTCCTGGTCGTTCTCCCCCAGGCTTCCGGGGTTGTAGCGGACGGCGTGCAGACGGCGCACCTCTTCCTGCAGATAGGAATAGGTCAGCAGGCGGCGAAGCCACGGCTGAAGCGGCGCCAGGGGGCCCAGCGGGAACCGCGAACGGGGAGCCATGACGATCCCGTGGCACCTCGTGCGGCCATCCTCCAGTGGCTCCGTCGCCATCAGGAAGCCGCTGCGGACGCGCTCGAAGTCGGCGGTGATCACGGCGAAGGTACCGCCCCAGACCGTCAGCGTGGTCTTCACCGTGCGCCCCGCGGTCACCCGCAGGACGCGATCGAGGACCGTGTCGCCGACGACCTTCGCGAGATAGCTGTTGCGCCGCGCGTAGGGAGCCGGACAGTCGACGGCGAGCGGCGTCAGCAGCTCCCGGCCATGGACCGCCGCGAAATGCTGCCGGTCGAAGGCGTGCGCCGAGTTCATGTACCACGAGCAGTCGGCGACGAAACCGAACGCCTTCGACGCCAGGTAGTCCGCGGGATTCTCATCCAGAAAAAAGGGCAGAGGGAAGAGAGGCTCGCGGCCGTTGAAGAAAAACAGACAGCCATGCCGCTCCACCGCGGGATAGGTGCGCAGACGGGCAAAGGGGGGCACCCCCGCCTGGCCCGGAATCGCCGTGCAGACGCCGTCGCCGCCATACCGCCAATGGTGAAACGGGCATCGGATCGTCTCCCCCACCACGTCTCCGAATCCAAGGTCCGCTCCCAGGTGGGCGCAGTGGCCGTCCATCACGGCCAGGCGCCCGCTGGCGGTCCGGAACGCCACCAGCAGGCGTCCCAGGAGGCGGCGGGAGACCGGCCCCCGCCTCAGCTCCCGGCTGTCGCCGAAGAGATACCAGGAGGCGGGATGCGCGGGGAAAGCCTCCGCAGGCGGGGCCACGCTCGTCCCACGAGTCAAAGCGGACGCTCGCCGATCGGCAGGCTGACCAGGAAGCGGGTGTCGCCGGGGCGCGATTCCACCCTCATCTCGCCGCCATGCCGGCCGACCACGATGCGGCGGGCGATGTCGAGACCCAGCCCGGAGCCCTCCCCCATCGGCTTGGTGGTAAAGAAAGGCTCCCAGATCCTCCCCAGCAGTTCGGCGGGAATGCCCGGGCCGTCATCGCCGATTTCCACCTCGGCCTGGTGGTCGATGCGGCGGGTGCGCACGCTCACCCGCCCGCCGGGCGCGACGGCGTCGAGAGCGTTGTCGAGCAGGTTGGTCCAGACCTGATTGAGCTCGCCGGCGAAGGCGGGGACGGCGGGCAGGTCCGGATCGTACTCGCGGATCACCTTCACCCCCTTGGCCTTCGCCTTGTGGCCCAGCATGGTGAGGGTGCTGTCGAGGGCGCGGTGGAGGTCGGTCTCCGCCTTCTCGGTCAGCTCGCGGTCCATGTGGGAGTACTCCTTGACCGAGCCGACCAGGTCGGAGATCCGGCGCGCCGCGTTCTCCATCTCGCCCAGCAGCAGGTGGAGGGCGGCGCCAGTCTCCACCCACGGGATCGCCGCCGGCAGGACGGCGGCGGGAACCCTCGCCACGAAACGCTTGAGGTCGCCGGCGGTCATCCCGGTGGCCACGAAGGTGGGGGCGAGCCGCCAGGCGTCCGCCACTTTCCGTTCCTCCAGCCAGTCGCTGAGCTCGCTCTCGCGGTCCGCCTGGGCCAGCGGATCGAGCATCGCGCCGCCGCCCTGGCCCGCGCCCTGCCCGGAGGTGTCGTGCAGGCGGCAGAGCGCGTCCATCTGGTCGGGCTCGACCCCCTGGTGGATCAGCGCGGCGGTCAGCGCCGGCAGGGCGGCGAGGCGGCGGCGGAGCTCGGACACCGCGCGGCCCATCGCCGAGGCGGGGTTGTTGAGCTCGTGCGCCAGCCCCGCGGACAGCTTGCCGAGCGCGAGGAGCTTCTCGTTCTGCTGCTCGACGCGGGTGGTCTCGCGCGCCCGGTCGGTCATCAGGGCGATCAGCCGCGGCTCCAGCGCGGGGATGCGCCGCAGCATCTCGCCGAAGCGGGCCGACGAGATCGCGGCGACGCGGGTCGGGCCGGCGGCGCGGATGGTGGCGCCCCACTGACGCAGGCGCGAGAACGGGAGCAGGCCGGTGATCTCGCCGGCCTGGGCAATGAAGGTGCGGGTGGCCCCGGGGCCCTTCTCGCCCCGCCCCCGCAACTCGCCCGCGAGGACGATGGACATCCGCTCGGCGGGCTCCCCCTCGCGCGAGACCACCTCGCCGTCGGCCAGATGAATCTCCTCGGCGTTCTCGGCGAGCCAGTCGATCTCCGCCTCCGCCAGATCGGCCAGCAGCGGCACGCCCCGCAGCGCCTGCCGCAGCGGCGCCTCGCCGCTCCCGCCGGTCTCTCCGCTTTTTTCGTTCATCGGTCGGCTCCTATGGCGCGCCGGATGTTCATGATGGCGGGATTCTATCCCACTGATCAGCGGGGGGACCGAGCCGGAGAATTCCGAATGCCAGACCGTCTATCCACTCAGGATGAAGGTTTCCGGGCTCCGGCATCCATCGCTGCCCAATCGGCAAAAACGCTCTGGAGGAGGATACCTGTGGCGATCAGCATAATTTTCTTCGACCTGGGGGATACACTCGGAGCCCCTGTTCTTTCCCCGCCTCCCACCCACCTGGCAGGTTTCAACGTCTTCGACTTCGTCCCGTCCCTCCTCCCGGAATTAAGGTCCCAGGGACACCGGCTCGGCATCATCTCCCATACCGGAAATGATCCTGGAGCCGTGGTCGATCAGATTCTGGCAAACGCCGGCATCCTGGAGCACTTCGATCCGGCTCTGCGCATCTATAGCAGAGATGTTGGCTTGAGAAAGGATTCACCGGAGATTTTCCGGCTGGCCGCCGGCCGCGCCGGCTTGGCCGCCGCCCCGCAGTCCTGCTTGTTCGTGGGCGAAGACGCCTCCGAGCGAGGCTTCGCCGCTGAAGCCGGCATGGCCGTTTGTCCACACCCGCTCCTCCTTCAAGAAACCCTTGCCGGCCAGGTTGCCGCGGCGGCCAGTACGAATCGAGATTCAACCGGCGGTTCCGCCGCCTTCTCCCGCCTGGAGGTCCCGATGCCAAATCCCCGGGAAATAGATACCCGTAAGACCAGTTCCCCACGATCCACCGCCTTCCGCGCCGCAGCCATCTCCCTGAATGCGTTGGTTGCCACGCCTGCCGATGCGTCTGAAGCCTTGCCGGGGCTGAACGCCGTGACCGGCACGCCCCTGGCCGTCACCGCCGCCGCTGCGCAGCCCGCCGCCGGACAGTCCGGGCAGTCCTACGTGGACAGAGCCCTGGCCTTTGTCCGGCGGGAGCGGTCGAGCTTCGGGTTCGCTCCCCAGGAACCCGCCGATTTCGCCCCCGACCCGGTGGTGCAGCAAACGAGCTCCGGCAGCGCCGCGGTCCACCTGCACCAGCAATACCGGGGCGTGCCGGTTTCGAGATGTCCAGGACCATCCGCTTCAACCCCCAGAGTCAAATCGTTGACGCGGTCGGCGACAATGCCCCCATGCCGGACGGCTTCAACACCGAGCCGCGGCTCGCCGTGACGGAAGCCGTTATGAAAGCGGCGCAGCATCTGGCCCGTAGCGGAGAAGGTCAAACCTTCGTCGATGAGTTCAAGCAAAAATCCCCGCTGCCCACCGTTGACGCCGAAGGCTTCCAGCCGGAAGTCCTGTCCGCCTTCCCGTTGGCCTCCCGCCCTACCGTCCTGGATAAGGGACCGTTCGAGAACCTCATTCCAGCGCACTTGGTGATCTTCAACCAACCCCAGGGGCCACGCCTTGCCTGGCACACCGTGCTCACGTTCCCCAATTATGAGGACCAGTATGTCGTGCTCGTCTCGGCGGACGAACCGGCCGGCGAGATCCTTTACAGCAAAAGCACCGTCCGCCGCGCCTTGGCGCGAGGGAACGTGTTTGAATTCAGTCCTGGTGTCGCCAACCGGCGGATGATCGACTTCCCCCGCCCGTTGAGCGACTACCCGGCAATGCCGGCCATGCCCCTTGCCGGATTCCCGCACGATTGGATCGAAAGCAACCAGTCCCTGGGCAACTCAACCCTTGCCACGCTGAACTTCAGCGCCACGACTCTGACGGGAGTCGCTCAAGACAATATCGTCGTCTTTGATCCGAGCGACCAGATGGGGGACGACCAGAAACTGCTCAACATTTTCTACTTCTGCAACTACATGCACGACGTTCTGCTAATCCTCGGATTCAATGAAAAATCAGGCAACTTCCAGCAGATCAACTTTACTAGTACCGGCCGGGCCAACGATCGCGTGCGGGCGCGGGCACACAGTGGACCCGTCAACGGCACGGCCAACATGTTGACGGGGCCGGATGGCACGCCGCCGCTGATGAACATGGGTCTGGTCGTCAGAAGCGGCCGGCACACCGCGTTTGATGCTGACGTGGTCTTCCATGAATATACTCACGGTCTGACCGGGCGGCTCGCTGGGGGTCCGCTGGATACCCAATCACTGCAAAAACTGCAGAGCGGCGGGATGAACGAAGGATGGGCCGATTACTTCGCGCTCACGATCCAGAACTTTTTTCGCCCATCTGAAAAATTCGTCCTGGGTGACTGGGTGGTCAACGACCCGCAAGGAATCCGCCGCGCGCCTTACGATAATACCTTCCCATTTAACTACGGCGACCTGGCCGGCTTCCCGGAAGTCCACGACATCGGTGAGGTCTGGTGCGCAACGCTGCTGATGATGACACGCCGCATCCGCGCCGCCCTGGGCGATGACCCGGCAGGGTATCGGCTCGCCTGGCAAATCGTCGTGGATGGACTGAAGCTGTCGCCGGCAAATCCAACTTTCGTGCAAGGCCGCAATGACATCCTGCGCGCGCTGGACGACCTTGGATCGCAAGGCCGAATCCCGCCCGCCGTTCATCAGGCAGCACGAAGGGCCGCGTGGGAGGCGTTCGCCCACTTTGGGATCGGCGTCAATGCGTTCTCTGCCGACGCCGACGATGTGGACGGCATCAGCGCCGACTTCACCCTCCCGGCGGATCTCTGATTCGTCGGGCTCTTCGTCGAGCTCTTCGTCGAGCTGCCGCAGAAGCCGCTGATACTCGGCCTGATTAACGTCGATCCCTCCTCTGGATGATCCAGATCGAGGAGGGTAGTGCCGGGCGGGGGCGGACGCAAGCCCCCCGCGCCGCGGATCCCTGCCTTCCCGCGATGGCACCGCCATCAGACGGCGGCACGGCCGGCAGGGGCTGCGCTGCCATCGTCGAGAGGCAGGAACCCTCGGGATTCATCACGTTTCTCCTGGGAGGTCACGGGTTGCGGAGGGCGGTATGGCTCTTGCTCTGCTCTATCTCCGTCGCAGCCGTTACGCCAAAATTCTTCTTTCAGGAGGATACGACGATGCTAGCAGCCATCGAGCAGAAGACGATCGATTCGGTGAACACGACCGGGCTTGCCGTAAGCTTTGAGCTGGCCCTGATCATCAGGGCTCCGGTGTTCGTTTTACCCCCTATTGCTGGGGATAACAAGCTCATCTTCTTAGCCCCTCCGATCACCATCCCGGGCACAGGCTCACCTTCGATCCCTGCGAATTGCGTCGTGATCTGGGAACTTGAGTATGACCCCCAGGTCTTCGCATCTCTGGGGTTCCAATCAAACGGCGTCGCGCCTCCGCAGATAGACTGCCTTCCGGAGGGCTTAACCATCCGGGAGTCAGAGTTGCTGTACGCGGAGGGGTTGCCGACGCGGTGGCGGATGGAGGTGGTGAATGGAGTCTCGGGACTCCAGTCCTTCAAGTACTTCCTGAACGTCGAAGGCATACTCAACAATTTGATCCAGTCTCAGACTCCCATCCCAGTCACGGGCCACCATGACCCCACGATCGTGGTGACCCCGGCCCCGATCGACGGCGGCGCTAGCGGGGCGGGTCAAGGCCTGGAAGGCGGGTTCATTGCGCAGAGGGTCGAAGAAGGGGAGGGCGAACCAGTTGGCGTCGACGTTCTGTGCCGCGGCCTGCCGGGCATGGAACAGGGCGGAGCCGCGGTCGCCGATGACGGACGTAGACGACCGCGGCTTCATATGGAGAGCTGGCCGTTGTCGGGGGTCAGTCGCAGGGCCTGCTGGATCGCCGCCAGGCTCTTCTCGTTCTCGCCGAGATGGGCGAAGGCCTGGGCCTCGACGCCGAGCATGCTCCAGTCGCCGGGAGTGGCACGGCGAGAGGCGGACTCCGCGATGCCGGCGTAGAGCTTTCGGGCTTCCGCCGGCCTGGCCCAGGAGGGTCAGGCAGTCCGCGAGATTGAGAGCGGCCGAGCGGATCGCCTGGCTGGAGAGCCAGGGCCTGCCGGAGGCTGACCTCGGCTTCGCCGTAGCGGCGCAGGAGCAGGAGGTTGGCCCCGAGGTTGGTCAGGGAGCCGATCCCGGGATCGCTCTTCGCGGCCTCTCGCAGCAGGCCACGGCGCGCTCGGGATTCCGCAGCAGCTCGATCTGGGCGAGCATCTTGAGCCCTTCGACGTTGCCGGGCGACCGGGCCAGGAGCTGCTCGCGCGTGCCGGCGCGCATCGTCGAAGTGGCTCTGGCTATATTCGGCGTTGGCCAGGGATGAGCAGGTTCGGCCAGGAGGGCTGGAGGTGGACGGCGGCCTGCATCAGCTCCAGAGCCTCCGCGGGCCGGCCCCGCGCTCGGCGAGCATGCCGCGCTGGAGGAGGCTGCCGGCCGGATCGATCTGCTCGCAGCTGGCGAGAGCGGCTTCGGCCTCGTCGAGACGCCCCGCCGACAGCTCCAGTCGAAACGGGCTCTGACGGGGCCGGGGGTCCCCCGGCGCCGAGTTCCGGATCGCCTCCTGGACGGCCGCGAGGCCGCGCTCGAGATAGCGGGGCTCGCCGGTGTCCGTGTACCGGCGGCGGGCGACCCTAGCCTCCAGAACGATAGGCTTCGATGAAAGATCGGGGCCCTCTTGCCGCAACTCGTCCAGGCGGGCCAGGGCGTCGTCGCTGGCGCCCTCCTGGGTGATCTCTCCGTTTCAGATCGAAAAAGGCCCGGTAATCCTGCTCCTGGATCTCCAGCTCCAGCCGCGGAACGCGCAACCGCCGTTCGCCGTAGCCCTGCCGGAGCGCGGCGGCGACCGCATCGGCGAACAGCCGGGGGCGGACGGAGGGCACCTCCAGCGCCTCGGACTCCAAAGCACCCGGCCGTCCTTGTCCGCCCAAACGCTGCAGGCTCACGTGGCAGAGATCGCCGGCGCAGTCAGCCCGCGAGGCGACGACCTCGCCGGCGGCCACGGCCCGGGCCACGGCCGCCGGCGGATCCCTTCACCGCGTTGACCTTGTTGGAGTCCAGCGCGGCCAGGCCGTCGAGGGCGGCGACGGTGCGGAGCAGGGAGGCCTGGATGTTGGCGGTGACCCGCGCCTGGTCTTCGGAGGAGAGCGAGCCGGCGATCTCCGGCTTGAGGACCGCCACGTAGACGGGCGGCGCCGGCTTGCGGGTCAGCAGGAAGGCGGCGAAGGCCAGCGGCGGCGAGGAGGATCGCCGGCGCCGGCGATCCAGACCCACCGCCTCCGGCGTCCGCCGGCGGGGCAGGTCCGGACCGCGTCGCTGCCGGAGCTCCAGAGCCCCGCGGCCTGGAGCTCCGACGAGGACGCCGGCGGCCGCCGGCCGCGTCCCCCGGCTTCTTGGCCAGGCAGTGCGAGACGATCCGCTTCCAGAACGGCGGGCGCGTCCGGCCGGGCTTCGCGCAGGGGCGGCGGCTCCTCGTGAAGGATGGAGTGCACCATCCCCTGCCGCTCGCCGCCGAAAGGCTGCCGGCCGGCGAGCATCTCGTAGAGCACCACGCCCAGCGCCCAGAGATCGGCGGCGGTGCCCGTGCGCTCCCCCTGGAGCTGCTCGGGCGCCATGTAGGCGGCGGTCCCCATCGCCATCCCTTCCTCGGTGAGGGCCTGCGGCGTCGAGCCGGCGGGCGAGGCCGAAGTCGAGGAGCTTCACCCGGCCGTCCGGCAGCACCATGACGTTTTCCGGCTTGAGGTCCCGGTGGACGATGCCGGCGGCGTGGGCGGCGGCGAGCGCCGAGGCGAGCTGGCCGGCGATGGCGGCCGCCGTGGCCACGGGCAGGCGCCGGTCCGGCGTGGCTGGCCAGGAGCTGGGCCAGGGTCGTGCCGTCGTAGAAGGCCATGGCCAGAAAACGCACGCCTTCGTGCTCGCCGACCTCGTAGACGGTGCCGATGTTCGGATGGTCGAGGGCGGCTGCGGCCTGGGCCTCGCGGCGGAAGCGGACCTCGTCGGCGGGGCGCGCGGCGCGCCGGTGATGGAGGAACTTGATCGCCACCTCGCGGCCCAGCTCGACGTCCTTGGCGAGATAGACGACGCCCATGCCGCCGCGGCCGAGAGGCCGGAGCAGCCGGTAATGAGAAGATCTGCCGGCCCGCGACAGGCTCCTCGGCCGGCGGCGGCTCGTCGAGCACCGGGCCGTCGAGCACGTGGCGCTGGCGGAGATGGGCAGCGCGGCGCCGCAGGCCAGGCAGCGGCTGTCGAACTCCGAGTTCGCCCTGCCGCAGGAGGCGCAGAGGAGCGCCTCCATCAGGCCCCTTCCGGCAGGCCGCCCAGGAGCTCGAGGGCCGCGCGGTGGCGGGCCAGCAGCTTTTGCAGGTAGGTGCGGTGGAGCCCCGCCTCGCGAGCGGCCCGCGAGACGTTGCCGTCGCAGCTCCGCATCAGCTCGATGAGGAAGCGCTGCTCGACCGCGGCCACGCTCGCCTCCCGCGCTTCATTCAACGCCTCGCCCGTCAGCGCGGAGAAGGCCGGCTCGGCCGCTGGATCGCCCGCCACGCCCGCCATCTCCGGCGGCAGCAGGTCGAGGTCGAGATCCGGCCCGCGGGCGAGCAGGCAGGCCCGCTCGACGGCGTGCGCCAGCTCGCGGACGTTGCCCGGATACGGATAGGCCCTGAAGCGCCCGCTCGGCCCGCGGAGTCCAGCGCGGCCTCTCGCCGGGGCGCCGCCAGGACCGCCGCAGGAAATGATCGGCGAGGAGCGGCACGTCCCCCCGGCGCTCGCGCAGAGGCGGCAGCGTCAGGTCGAGCACCTTGAGGCGGAAGTAGAGATCCTCGCGGAAGCGCCTCTCTTTCACCATCTGCCGCAGGTCGCGATGGGTGGCGGCGACGATCCTGACGTCCACCTTCTCCGTGCGGTCGGACCCCAGGCGCTGGATCTCGCCGAACTGGAGGAAGCGCAGCAGCTTCGCCTGCGCCTCGATGGGGATCTCGCCCACCTCGTCGAGGAACAGGGTGCCGCCGTGGGCCGAGGCGAGGCGGCCCGGGCGGTCGCGTCTTCGCGTCGGTGAACGCTCCGGCGACGTGGCCGAAGAGCTCGGATTCGAGCAGGGTGCCGGGCAGCGCCGAGCAGTGGACGGTGACGAAGGGGCGCCCCCGGCGCGGGCTGTTGACGTGCAGCGCGCGGGCGATCAGCTCCTTGCCGGTGCCGGTCTCGCCCAGCACGAGCACCGGGGCGTCCGCGCCGGCCACCTGCGCGACGACCCGCAGCAGCTCGAGCATCCGGGGATCGCGGGTGACGATCCCCTCGAAGTCGTGCTGGGCGAACAGATCGCGCTCCAGGCTGCGGTTGCGCCGCCGCAGCTCCTCGCGGTCGCTCGCCCGCTTGAGGAACAGGCCGGCGATCTCCGCCAGCTCGGTCAGGAAGGCGCGGCTCTCCGGGGTGAAGCTGTCGACGCGCTCCCGGTTCTCCAGGTAGACGACGCCGTAGACCTCGCCGGCATAGCGCAGCGGCGCCACCAGCACGCAGCAGCGGCCGATCACCAGGCCGCTCTCGCCCGCGGCGAAGCGGGGATCCTCGATCAGATTCGGCAGATAAAGGAGCTCGCCGGTGGCGATCGCCTCGCGGACGAGCGTGCGGCTGAACCGGCGCTCCAGGTCGCTGCGCCGGCCGCGCTCCTCGCCGACCTCGAACTTCTGCTGGTAGGAACCGTCTTCCCGGACGACGACAAAGCCCGTCTCGGCGCCGCACCGCTCGACGATGCGCCGCAGCAGGACCTCCGGGGCCCGTTCCGCGTCGTCCTCGGCCAGCAGGAGCTTCGAGATCTCATACAGATCCTCGTAGAGCACTCCGCCTGCCTCCAATCGGTGACATCTGCCTCTGGGAACAGGCAGAGCTTAACCGATTCGCACGCTAAAGTCTTGAGCGGAGGGAAAGCTGGCGTTTCAGGTTAGTCCGAGCATGAGCAGATCTTAGCGAGGGTGCTGCCTTCGCCGAGTGGCGGTCCCTGGCCGAAAAGTGGCTGAAAAGCCTGAAATATCAAGGTTTTTTGAAGCCGGCCTCTACTGGCAGGAAGGTTGCTATATAGGCTGATGTCAGCAACAAAGATCGGGCGGCTTGCGGGAGTCGCACCGCCCAGGTTCAAACAGCAGTATTACAGAGGAGGCATTATGGCTGATCCGATAAGGAGGAAGACGATGAAAACATCGCGATGGGGTTATGTCTCCTGCGTTCTCCTGGCGCTCGCACTGGCGTGTCCGCCCGTTCTCCTGGCCGAAGATCCGCTCTTGGGCCCAATCAGGAACCGGCTCGACCGAGCCGCCCTCGACCTGAGGGAGGAGGGCTTCGAGCGCATGCACGCCTACCCTGGCCTGCTCAGCGACGACGCGGCCAATGTCGTGACCTTACGGCTCACTCGTGGGAAGGACTACGGTCTGATCGCTGTATGCGAGTCCTGCTCCGGCCTGGATCTGGTTCTCTACGATGAAGAGAACAACCTCATCGCTTCGGGCGTGGGGGCGGGCAACCATCCGGTCGTCACCGTAATTCCACGCCGTACAGGACAGTACAAGCTGGTCCTCCGCATGGCGGAGTGCGCTGAAAGTTCCTGTTATTACGGAATCGGCGTCCTCGAACGTTCAGGTTGCTGAAGTCTTTACCGTAGCCGTTCCAAGAACGTTGGCACTTGAGCCACCCGTTCCGAAAGGAGAGAAATCATGGAAACCACCTTGATGCCCGTGCCCGTCACCCCCTTCAACGCAACTCTCAACAGCCCTCTCAATACGATCGCCGAGTACCCTTTCGACAATGCTTCCGGCCAGCTCTTCAAGAAAGTGCAGAACTGCTTCTACGATCTGAGCACCGGTCAGCTCGGTGTGGTACGCGCTTCCCGAGACTCGTACGCCGTCTTCGTGCCGGGTGATAACGGCAATGCGCAGATCAAGGTCTCCCCTATGACTACGGTGGGACTGCCGATTCCGGCGTATGCCATCCGCACCCAGATCAAGGAGCTGAAACCTGGTGACTTGGTGAGCGTGACAGGTTCCAGTTCCGACTCGTGGTTCTATTACCTGGGTAAAGACGAGGCGGACGAGAACGGCGAGCAGGTCACTGTCACGAACAGGTTCAAGGTCAAGAATCCATCCGTGTACGGCATCCGTGTCGAGGACGGCGCCAAGATTGAGATTACACTCAACGAGTCCACGTATATTCCCGGTTACAGCGTGCTGTGCGTGAAGAACTTGATCGGCGAACAGCCCGAGTTCATCAAGATGTTCCCCATGCTGGCGCTTATGGGTGCCGGCGGCAAGGGCCAGGACAGCAAGGACAAGCTCTCCAAGCTGATCCTCTGCATGTCGCTTGGGCAGGGCGGCGGCACGCCAGGCAAGGGCCTGGACTTGAAGTCGATTCTGCCGATGTTGATGCTCAACGGCGATGGGGACAATTTGCTGATGACGACGATGCTGCTACAAAACGGCGGCCTCTTCGGCAAGTAGTTGGGGACCGGCGATGTGACAGCAAGAGAAACCAGGAGGCATCTCATGGCAAAGCGAACAGTAGCGGTGATGTGCCGCAATTTGACGCAAGGTCAGTTGACCGCGTTCCTGCTCGTCAAGACGATGGCAGCTAAGGCCGCGGCCGGCGACCGGTTCGCGACAGAGTTCATGGTCCTGGCCTCAAAACGGCAGTTCGGGGCGATGGCCGCCATGTCTTCTCTGTTGTCGAATGCCGGCACCGGGCCTTCGTCGCGCGACTTCCGCTACGCCATGCCACGGGATGTCCTCCTTTTGAGCTTGAGAATCTGTTGCGCTTTGCTGGTGATGATCGTCACCGCGGCTGGCGCCACCTGGCTGTTTGATCTTCACGCCGCCGATGCGGCTCCTGCGGTCGCTGCCCCGCCGCGCGGCACCACCTCGTGGCAGTGGCACCCCTGTCAAGATGACCGCAGGGCTTCCGCGAAGCCTCCGGCTGCCACCCGTAAGGTGCGCTCCCTCCGCGAGAAGAGCTCCGGGCAGGATCAACCCGCCGCCGCCGTCCGCCTCGACAACCTGGCTCAGTTGCTCCAGGCCACGAACCGTCTCGCCAAGGCCGAGCCGCTGATGCGCCGGGCACTCGCCACCGGCGAGAAGAGCTCCTGGCCGGATCAACCTGAGATCGCCACCGACCCCGGCAACCTGGCCGGATTGCTCCGGTCTCTCGCTATCCTGAAGCTCGAGCGCCGTGCCAGGCACGAAGCGCTCTCCGGCGACAATTGGGGACTGCCTCAAGAGATGGACGAGTCCGGCGGCGGGATCGAAGCAACGCCCGAAGGGGTTCCTGAGCTTGGCTGGCCAAGGCGGTGAAAGCGGTCCGCCCGGAACGAAGTGCCACCCGTTTAACAGTCTCGCCCAGCACGAGCACCGGGGCGTCCCCGCCGTAGAAGTGCCAGGTGCTTCGTCGACGGGTGAAGTACGGGCAGGCGCGGCTCCCTCCGACCAGGCGAAGCGCCTGGCACCTCTCACCACCTCTCACCACCGGGTAACTGTGCCGCGCAACGGAGGCCGGGCTCAGCCCGGCAACAACTCCTCCAGGGCGAAGCGCGTTTTGGGAGGCAGTCGCTCCGCATCGAAGTAGCGGGTGACGATCTCCAGGGCCTCTTCGACGCTGGTGATGTTCAGGTAGCGCAAAAGAAAGCGGACGTCGTCGAGGTCGTGGAACTCCTCGCCCAGCCGCATGGCGGCACACTTCATGGCGAGCAGGTAGGCCGGTCGCGCTACGAAAACCTTCAGGTGGTCGAGGTCGAGGTAGGGATCGAAGTGGCCCCGCGGGCTCAGGAACGCCTTGACCGCGTCGTTGAGCCAAATAGGTGCCATCCAACTCTGTAAAGAGTAGCCAAGGAGTCGCCGGACTGAACCTCTTCCCGCCGTCACCACGGCGCCGAAAGGCATCTTGGAGGCTCTGAAGTCACAATATAGCCTCTCGGTGAGCGTCCTGGAGGCTTCGCATCGTTCTATTCTGAAGCTACTTTCTGATCGCGACCGGTCTTCGGAGCACACTTTCGCCACGCCCTCGTCGAAGGCTCACTCTAAAAGCTGTAGGTCGGCGCCCTGACGCGGAGCTATCCGCCCACGAACGGCAGGGCGGGAGGAAAGCTTCCGGCCGGAAATGCTGTGTTGCGGTCTCCGGCTCTGAGCTTCTCCGCGGCATCCCGGAAAGCGGCGACAAACCAGCGATAGCCCTCCCAGAGCTCATCGCGCACCCGGGCGCTTACCGCATGGAAGAGCGGCGCGGGCGATCTCTTGGAGCGCCTTGGACGATCGTGGGGGTGCTGGCCCAGGATCGCCGCGATGCTCAGCGGCTGGCTGCCTGTTCTCGACCTTCGGGCCGCGGTCTCCTCGTCGATCTCATGGATCAGGTTGAGAGCACGCGATCTCCAGGCTTCGGATGGAAGGTGCTTCCAGCAGGGGAGTGGAGAGAGATGCAGCGTTTCGACGCTCGCGTACTTGAGACGGTCGAACTTCTCTCCCCGGTTGCGGGCGGCATACTCCTGGGTTCGATCGAACCAGGTGCCCGTGAGCGGCTTGCCTTCGATCAGCGCCTTGGCAGCGTGCACGCCCGGCCAATCCCGGGGCCGCTCGACAAGTCCCTCCTTGGGACCGTGGCTCAAAATGTACTTCAGCCGCGCGATCTGGGCCCCTTCTTCTCCACTGACGACGATCGCCTGATATCTCCGCGACCAGATCTTTTCCGGCCAGCCATGGAGACGGCTGATCTCCCGCGCGAGGTTGGAATTCACGTGGCACATGAAACGGGCGAGCTGGCGGACATTGTCGACGTCGAGCAGGAGGTGGTAATGATTCGACGCGAACACGTAGCCGCAGCAACGGACTTCGTAGAGGCGCTGGGCTCTTCCCAGGACGCCGACGATGACCTCGTCGAGCGCCCGGCCGGGCCGGAGGAGGTAACGGCTGTGGAGGGTCCGGCAGGTGACCTCGACCAGGGCACCGCCGTCCGGAATGTAGCGCAGTCTTCGTCCCATGAGGGGAATAAGACGTAAAAATGGTCTCCGAATCTTCTTCGCCCTAGAACGGCGGGGGTTTGCGAGGGGGGTTTCCGGATTGTTGCGCGGTTCACGAAATACAGCCGGACGGAGAGACGCGGCAGCCTTCCCTCGAGCACACCGGCTCGGCGCGATCGGCTGGCGCCGGTGATCCGTTGACCGCCGCTACACTGGAGCGCTACCCTGGGCAGACAGGATGGAGCCCTCGACAACATAGCCATGTCGAACCTTCGGCGGAAGTCGGCGGCAGACCTGTATCTGCGGCAGTATCCTCACCTCCATCAGTGGCTGAACGTCTGCGGGGTATGCGGAGCCCGAGGTTACAAGCCGGATCTGCCAGACAACATCTATCCCTGGTTCAACGTGGCGGCTGATCAACTCAGAGCGTATTTTCGTCCCCTCGACCTGAACGAAACCGGCTTGTGCGAGCAATGCGCGGCGGCGGCCTCGTTCCTCGAGCCGAGTTGATGGGCCAACAAAGGCGGGGCCATCCTGCCCAGGATTACCTCGCTCCTGACGGTCGACGGCTGAAGTACGGGCAGGCGCGGCTCTCTCCTGACCAGGATGACGACGATCCTGGCCAGGAGCGGGGCCATCCTGCCCAGGATTGCCTCGCTCCTGACGGTCGACGGCTGAAGTACGGGCAGGCGCGGCTCTCTCCTGACCAGGATGACGACGATCCTGGCCAGGAGCGGGGCCATCCTGCCCAGGATTGCCTCGCTCCTGACGGTCGACGGCTGAAGTACGGGCAGGCGCAGCCCTCTCCTGACCAGGATGACGACGATCCTGGCCAGGAGCGGGGCGATCCTGCCCAGGATTGTCTCGCTCTTGGCGGTCGACGGCTGAAGTACGGGCAGGCGTGGGTAAAGTTGTGGGTCTCTCCCGCTATCTCCCCTTGTTCCGTCGCCAGCAGGTCCAGGCGAAGCGCCTGGCACCTTCCTCGATGCAGCCCATTCTCGACCCATTTCAGGGGTTACGGTAGGCTCCACGGCTTGTTGAAGTTGCCGCATCGCTCCCTGCTGGCCGTCGCTTGCGCGGCTGTGGTCACGACGTGCCTCGCCTGCCGTCCCGTGGCGGAACGGCGGCCGGACGTCATCGTCTATCTGGTCGACACGCTGCGCGCCGATCACCTCGGCTGCTATGGGTATCCGCGGGAAACCTCTCCCCGGATCGATGCCTTTGCCGCGGAAAGCGTGCTCTTCGAGGACGCCGTGGCGCAGTCGGGTTGGACCCGGCCCGCGGTCACGTCTCTCCTGACCGGCCTCGATCCGCACCGGCACGGAGTCCAGGGGCGTCTCGACGGGCTCGCGGAGTCGTTCGACACGATGCCCGAGATCCTGCGCCGGCAGGGCTACCAGACAGCGGCCTTCGTCTCCAGCGCCGTGATCACCGAGAAGTTCGGTTTCGGGCAGGGGTTCGACACCTTCCGGCAACGGGTCAAGGAGACGATCGAGCCGGAGCGCCCGACCTCGGAATGGGTGAATGAGGAGGCTCTGCGGTGGCTGCAGCGGCGGGACCCGGACCGCCCGTTCTTTCTCTTCCTCCACACCCTGGACCCCCACATGCCCTACCAGCCGCCGGAGCCCTTCCGCCAGCGGCTCGCCCCGGCCGCCGATCCCCGCGCCGGATCGCTGGAGCAGGTCGTCGCCGTGCGCGACGGTCTGCGGCCCACCACGGCGCGCGATCGGGAGGAGATCCCCGCGCTCTACGATGCCGAGATCGCGGGCAACGACGCCGCCTTCGGCCGCCTGCTCGCGGAGCTGCGGGCGCGGGGGCTCTACGATCCTCTCCTGCTGGTCTTCGTCTCCGACCACGGCGAGGAGCTCTTCGATCATGGGGGGTGGGAGCATGGATCGACTCTCTATCAGGAGCTGATCCACGTCCCCCTCTTGCTCAAGCTGCCCCGCGGAGCCGGGTCGGGACGGAGGATTGGCGGGAGAGTCCGGCAGATCGACGTCCTCCCGACGATTCTGGACGTCCTGGGCGGCAAGGTCCCGCCAGGCCTCCAGGGCAGGAGTCTGCTCCCATTGCTCCACGCCCCCTCGCGCCGGCCGCCGGCCGCTTTCTCGTCTCTCGATCTGGACGGACGGCGGATCGAGAGCATCGTCCTGGGCAACCGGAAGCTGATCCACACCCTGGCCCACGACCGGAGACCCCTCGGCCTGGAGCTGTACGACCTGGCGTCCGATCCCGGAGAGCGGCGGAATCTCGCCGCGGCCGACCCGGATGCGGTCCGCGGCCTCACCTGGCTTCTCGAGCGGCGAGCGCGAGGCGGAGCGCCGCCGGAGGCCTCTCGGGTGACTCTGGACCCCGAGCTCGAAAAGCAGCTCCGGGCGCTCGGCTATCTGCGCTGACCCGCTCCGGGCTTCCGGATCTTCCGCCAGGCCGCCCGCAAGCCGGGGAAGCCCATCAGCTTCTCCCGCAGGCGCCAGGTGATCGTCCCGGTGACGGAGCGGAGCGTCGCCGCCCGCTGATCGCTCTCCAGCCGGGTGGCCCGGAGCTCCTCCTCCAGCTCTGCCAGCCGGTCAGCGCGCTGGGCCTGCCGGAGCTCCTCCTCCAGCTCTCTCACCCGGTGGTCGAGCCACTGCCGCTGTTTGTCGAGGTCCGCGGCCACGTTCTTGAGGTGAGGGGTCCAGCCTGCCCAGTCGCGCAGGTAGACCGCGGCGGCCCGGGATTCCTCGGCGGGATCGGTGGGCCCTTCCCGCGCGTGCTCGCCGATCACCTCCTCGTAGAGGGCGACGAGGCGATCGAGGGCCGGCTCGAGGCCCGCCTCTTCCCGGACCCGGCGCGAGACCTCGGCAGCGTCCCGCGCGTCGTAGCGCTCGATCTCCCGCAGGATCAGGTCCGGAGCGAGCGGACGATGCAGGGTGCGCAGGCCGAGGTTCAGCCGGCGCAGGGCATTGAGATCGGCGCTGGTGACCATCTGCCCGAGGCCGCGATAGTCGCAGAGCACCACCGCCGTCCCCACCGCCAGCGCCTCCAGAGCGCTCTTGGCCTTGGCGAAGACGAGGTCGTACTCCGCGATCGCCTCGCCTGGATCGGTGAGGGACCGGCCGACGCCCGAGCCCACCACGTCCAGGGGGAGACCGGCGCGCCGGCAGGCCTCCTGGACCGCCGGGAGGTGGGTGTCTCCCCGGGCGTAGTTGCTGAACACCAGAGCCCGCCGGGGCCGCTCGGGGAGCGGTCCGCGCGGCGGGAATCTCGCGAGGTCGGCCCAGTTCGGGACGACCCGGACCCGCTCTTCCGGGATCCCGTGCTCGAAGAGGACGCGGTCGCGGTTCGTCCAGTCGACCGCGACGTAGCGGCGGATGCGCGGGAAGAGCGGCGGGGCGTCGTGCCAGACCGTCCAGTCGTGCGTGGCGAAGATCCCGGGCACGCCGGGGAAGTGCAGAAAGGCCGTCATCGCCTGCTGGTGGTGGTGCCCATGGATCACGTCCGGAGGGGCCCCGAGCTTGGAGAGATCGTCGACCACGGGGATCGTGGCGGCGCGGATCTCCGCCGCGATCTCGCCGAGATCGGGGCTGTAGACCAGGGGTGTGTGCCCCCGCCGCAGCAGCCCCAGGGCGGCCTCTTTGATATAGACCTCGGTCCCGGTGCGCGACGCCAGGGTGATGTTTGTGAACAGGATGCGCAGCGGCCGGCTCATGCGGCGCGCCCGAGCTCGCGCAGGGCCCGGGCCAGCGGCAGGAAGTGCTCGCGGAATCGCAGGACCCGGGGATAGCGGCCCGCCGCGACCTGCTTCTCGCCGTAGCTCTCGTAATAGGGGGGCTCCGCGATCAGGGTCTCGATGTCCGCCTCGGGATCGGCCGGCCGCAGGCACTCGATGCGAAAAGCCCCGGCCCCGTGGCTCGCCAAGGCCCGCTCGACCTCGTCCGCCATTTCGGGATAGGCCCGCGCCGCCGCCAGCTTGCGGTCCAGCGCGCCATCCTCCAGCTCCAGCCGCAGGACTCCGGAGCTGCCGTTCATGGAAAATGTGTCCGGGCGCCCTTCCAGGAGGAAATCGTAGCTGGCGATCGCCCGCCCGGTCCGGCGGCGGGCCAGCGCGACGGCCGTGTCGGTCACCAGGCGGCAGACATCGTGGCAGGGGTTGAAGCCCTCGATGGCGTCGGCGGCCACCCTCTCCACGCCCCGGTCGCTGAAGGCATCGGCGAGCTCGCGAGCCAATCCCGTCAGGACCTCGATCCGTCCTTCCAGGATCACCTCGTACAGCTCGCGGTCGCTGAACCGGCCGAACACGGAGCCCGGCCGGGCACCGGCGCGGCGCAGGGTCTCCGCGGTCGACGAGATACGGGACTGCCCGGTGCTCCCCGAGCCGTCGGTCAGCACGAAGACCTCCGGCCGCTCCCGTTCGAGCCAGCCATAGACGCGGAGCTCGTGGCCGGGATGCGCGACCACCAGGACAACTCTTGAAAATCCAGACATCGAGACGAGAGTCTAATGGAAGATCCGCGCGCAGGCCCCGGCGGTGCTATGTTTCAGGCTTCAGTGAAGCATCTGGTGAGCCTTCAAAAGCTCTCACCCAAAGGAGATTGCGATGGATTCGAGATCGTTCCGCCGTCTCGCCTGGGCTCTGCCCGTCCTGGTTTTCGCCTTCGCGGTCGCCATGGTGCCCCGGCTCGCCGCCGGTCCGGCCGTGGCTGCGCCCGCGATCGATCCGGCTCCGTTCCCGCCAGGATTCGATTACCCGCAGACCGCGCAGACTGTCCTGGGGTGGGTCCGGGGCCGGTCCGGCCAGTCGATGCGCAAGCATGGCTGGTCCGTCTTTGCCGGGCTCAATCAGAAGACCGCGGACGGCAGCTTTGTCTGGCGGACCTGGTACACGTCCACGCAGGCCTTCCCGTGGCAGTACGCCCGGAGCGGCACCGACCCGAACCGGCCGTCGATGATGAGCCGCAGGAACGTGCATCAGGCCGAGGGGGTCGGTGGTGATCCCAACCTCTCGGTGCCGGGCGATCCGGTGTATCCGCTCCCGGATCGAGTCAAGGGCCGTTACTCGGGGTGCGTCGCCGGAACCGGGCTGATCGACGGCCCCACGTTCCAGAGCAACGGCGACATCATGGTCGCGGGGGTCATCTACAACGAATCGGCGTTCCAATGGATTCAGAACGAGCGTCTGTACGACGCGCGAGTCCTGACCTCGCAGCTGTCCCCGAACCGGCAGGCTCCCCCGACGGTCATCGGCGAGTTCCCGCACGAGGCCATCGTGCTGAAGCCCATGTGGTGGCCGGTCAAGGGCACAGGCACCACGGCGCTTCCGATCTGGGATTCCCCGCCGCCGTCGGCCGACGGCAGCAGCGGCGACGGCCTCCAGGGCGCGCGCTACTCGGGCTTCGAGGTCCAGTCGCTCTGGAAGCGGGCCGTCGCGATCACCGCCGGCTCCCCCGGCGGGACGGCGACGGTGACCTACCTCAACGGCGTCCTCGACGCGAACGGGAAGAGGCAGCTCGGGCCGATCACCTACCAGGACGCCCCGGTGGTGCCCCTGGAGCGGTTCTACCACCTGACCTTCTCCGGCGCGGATCTCGCGGTGATGGACCGCTGCGACCGCGCGCTGCTCGACGCCTCGGCGATGTGGAACTACGGCCGCCCCTTCGCGGCCGGGGATTCGCTGGCCCTGATCGCCATGCACATCATGACCAAGGAGAAGCCGGGCTGGACGTTCCAGTCGGTCTGGTGGCACGACCAGGCCCTGGCCTGCAGCACGAATCCGTCGAGTTGCAACGGCACTTCAAGCCGCCCGGCCAGCTACGGCAGCAACCGGCCCGCGCAACTCCCGGGCGACACGACCTGGCAGAACTACTTCATGGTGACGACCTACGGCGAGGAGCAGGTTCCTGGGAACGCCAACGCCTGGCCCCCCGGTGCGGCCAACCAGGCCGGCAAGTGGCCGGTGGCCTACAACCCGTACATCGAGCTCGCGGCGACCCACCCCATCGCCACCAACTGCATGAACTGCCATCACCGGGCCGCCTGGCCCGCCCGGCCGGCCAGCGGATCGACGGCCGGGAGGCACTCCAGCTATCTGGCGGGCGGCGCCAACGTCCCTGACACCCAGGACACGTTCACACGCACCAATCCCATCTTCAACGGGCTGCTGGAGCTGGACTCCATGTGGGCGGTCAGCGACCGGGCCCACAATCCGCCGAGATGACGACAAGGGCGAGGCGGCAGCCGCCTCGCCCTCGCCCGTCCGGATTCAGGCTCCCATGAGCACGGCGGGGTTGAACATGAACATGCGGTCGCGGATGCTCTGCGGCGCCTCGGTCATGCCCCAGCCGATCGTGCGCGCCAGCTTCTCGGGCAGGTAGTCGAGGTGGAGATCCTCGGCGTTCCCCCAGTCGTAGACCGGCGGCATGCAGGCGGCGCTGCCGAGGGAGGCGAGGATCGCCTTCGCGCCGGTCTCGGCATCGATCTCGCCACGCTCGTGGCGGATGAGGATGTCGTCGGCGAAATTGACCAGATCGGTGATCTCGTCCTCGCCGGGAGAGCTGGTGCCGATCAGGGGGTCCTTCTCCAGCATGTCGAACACCGACTTGTCCTGGGTTTCCAGGTACTTGACGCAGACGCTGAAGAGCCGCAGGTCGCCGAAGATCTCAGCCACCAGCCAGACGCGCAGCCAGGCGTTCCACAGCTGGTAGTCGGGGAAGGAGCGGTAGGAGTTGTTGACCACCCGGTCGCTCTGCCGCAGCATGGCGTGCTGCAGCTTCTCGGCGTAGGCGAAGCGGTCGCGCGAGAATTTGTCCTCGTCCAGCGCCGCCAGCAGCGGGCCGGCGAGGGCGGAGAGCACCTCGAAGGTGGTGATCATGCCGCGCGAATAGAGGGCGTCGATGAAGCCGTGGGCGTGCGCCATCAGGAAGTAGCGGTCGCCGGCGCCGCCGGTCGCCGAGTACTGCAAGCGGCCGGTCTTCACCCAGGGGCGGGCGGCGGTGGCGCCCACGAACTGCTGGGCGATGCTCGGGTACTTGTTGACGAAGTGGAAGAACTCCTCTTCCGCCGGCATCCCGGTGTCGGGGTGGCGCTTCATGTTGAGCGTCAGGCCGACGCTGCACAGGTGGTTCGTCGAGCCCGCGACGTTGTCGAAGGGGATCATCCAGAACCAGCCCCCCTCGAAGACGTGGTGGAGCGTGCCTTCGGACCAGCCGGCCGAGAGCTCGGGCGACTCTCCCGGCTGCAGGCAGTCGTCGTAGACCTTGATCCCTTCCATATGGGTGAAGATGGAGCGCGACTGGGTCTCCAGCGGGGTCGGCGTCTCGCGCAGGCCGAAGCGGTCGGCGAGCGGCGAGCGGAAGCCCGCGCCATCGACCAGGAAGCGCGCCGTGAACTCCTCGCCGGTGGCGGTGCGCAGGCTCACGCCGTCGTCGTCGATGTCGAACTCGGTGATGTCCGTGTTATCGCGGTAGACGGCGCCATAGCTCATCGCCGCGTTCAGCATGTAGAGGTCGACGTCCTGGCGGAAGAGATGGCTCTCGTTGGTGAGCGGCGTGCTCGGCGCGATGAGCAGGTTGGATTTCTTCGGGTCCTGCCGCTGCCCCTCCTCGTGATAGAGGAAGCCGAGCGCGCGCTTGATCCCGCAGGTCGGCCCGACGTGCTTGTGGATCGAATCCGTCCGCGTCAGGTGCTGGATCTCGGGGACGTCGAAGCGCTGGGCCATGATCCACATCCAGAGCGTGCTCTGCGGCAGCAGCGCCTCGCCGACCGCGAAGCGCGGATGGCTCCCCTTCTCCAGCACCAGCACCCGCTTGCCCTGGCGCGCGAGGATCGCCGCCAGCATCGTCCCACCGATCCCCGCTCCCAGAATGGCTACGTCGAAACGTTCATTGTCTTGCATGCCGTCTCCCCTTCATTGGATATTCCGCGGACCGGCACGCCCGGGTGGCGACGCGGCGCGGAACGAAAATAGTTTTGTCAGACCCTATGTGCAGCAACCCTGCCATAAGGGGACAAACCGGATTGAATTGGCGTTTCCCCCCCCCGCCCGGGGCTCAGCGGGCGGGCGGCGGGATGAGGCGGACCGTGACTTCGGGGTAGACCGGTTTTCCCGCCAGCAGCTTCGAGCGCCGCCCCAGGAGCTCCTGGTCGAAGAACTCGCGGACGATCGCGCGGGTGATCCCGGTGATGCGCTCGGGCGCCAGCTTGCCCAGCATCGGGCGCTCGCGGAGGGGGCCGCCCCAGAGGACCATGTCGCTGAAATCGAGGTGCAGGGTGTCGCGGACGTCCACCCGGATGTAGGGCGAGGCCCCGCGCCGGTAGATGGCATCGCTCGCTCCGGTGCGCCCGGGCCGGGCCGAGTAGACCATGAGGAACGGCCGCCCGAGGGAGCGGTCGATCATCGACCCGTACTGCGGGATGCCGTCGAAGTTCAGCCCGGCCTTGCAGCGGCGGTCCTCGGAGCAGAACTGGCCCGCCGTGACGCCTCCCATGGAGTGGCCGAACAGGCCGATCCGGCTCAGATCGAGCCGGGCGGCGAGCCGGCCGCCCGGCGAGCCCGGCGGCAAGGTCGCAAGGCGATCCAGGACGAGCCGGGTGTCGTCCACCCAGCGCCGCAGGACGAGGTCGGTCTGGGGGAGCCCCGCGAGGTACTTGCGCAGCAGCCGGACCTGGCTCGCATCATCCGCCTGGCGCGTCACCTCGGCCATCGTGTCATCCTCGGTGGCCCACTCGCCGAGGACGTCGCGGATCGGCTTGCGCAGCTCGCCGGCGGCGTCGAGGTGAGAGACCACGCGCCCATCCTCAAGCGTCGCCGCGGCGCCCTCGTAAGGGTGCAGGATGCTGAGGACCGCATAGCCATGGCTCGCCAGATCCTCGAGCAGCGCGGTATAGGAGCTCGGCATTCCGGTGTAGCCGTGCGAGAACACGAGGACCGGCAGCTTCCCGGGAGCTGCGGCGGGCCTCGCGTCCAGCTCGGCATGGGTGCGGACGCCGGCCAGTCCGTCGAGGGCCGCCGGGGCTCCCAAACGCCTGGCGAGACCCTGCACCTCGACGAGCCCCGCGCGCAGATAGGGCGCCCGCTCGCCGCGACGGGATGCCGCCGCGGGTGCCGCGGGATACCAGGCGATCACCTCCACCTGCCGGAAGCCGCCACCTTCCACGAAAGTTTCGTGCCGGGCTTTGTCCGTCAGCCGCCATGAGGTGGTGCCGATCGCGTGCGGACCCGTTGGAGCGGGCAGCTCGAACAACGGCGTCACCGCCGCGCCGGCGGCGAGGACTCCGAGAGTGACCATGAGGAGCATGAGAATGAGGATCGGACGCATCGAACGGATCTCCTGCCGCATCAGGAAGCTTGAGTCCTGTTACTCGCTACGCCCACCTCAAACCTTAGCGTGTTGGAACGCAGCCCGCCCACGCGCCAGTCGATCTGATGGCGGCCTGGCTCAGAAAAACTATAGATCGTGAGCTCATAGTTGTAATCGACAGCGGGACTGGGCAATGCGCGGCCGTTATAATTCGGCGGCGCGAAGGGGTTTTCCCCCTCCGGCAGCGCGGGCGTGACCAACTGCTCGTCCACATACTCGCCATAAACCGGCTTGGGCCCCATCACAGATACCTGTTGCCCCGGCACGGCCACTTCGTAAACGTGGATGACGTGGATTTCTTCGTCGACGCCATAGGCCGCGTCGCGCATCAGCAACGTAATGCGCCTGCCGTCCTCCAGCGGGCCCTTATCAGGCCAGAGCGGATAATCGCGCGCGACCGCTCGATCTTCGGGAGCGGCTTCAACGATACGCGAGCCTTGCCGCACGAACAGCCCCGGCCACTGCCGCAAGTGCTCAGGAATATCCTCGTCATGATCAGACATATCATGTCTCTCTACGCGCGAGGCACTCGTCGCCATGCTTCATGCCCTGACAAGCACCTCATCATGCTGAGCGGGGGAGGGCCCGGCGGTGGTGGTAAAGCCATTGACCGTACAAGCCTCTGGAGCTTTATCGGTCCTCAACCGCAGCTGCGTTCCCGGACCGGCGGTGATCGTCTGCGTGATCCTGTATCCCGAATTCGGGATCACCAGAGGATTGAAGATGGCGTAGCGGGGATGGGTATAGATGTCCAGCTGCTGAAACGAAATGCTTCCGGTTCCGCCATGGTTATCCGCACGATCGGTGAAATGCGCCCGTCCCACACGGTGACGATCATTCGGAATGCCGACGGCTGCCATGAAGCCGCTCACATTGCCAATAATAGGCGGCAGACCAGCGAACGATCCGGTATGATCGAGCGAAGGACTGACCTGCTCGCTGTCCTGTACGGACGCCATGTCCGCGTTGTCGCCGCTACTCGATTGCACCGTGATCTGGATCTCCATACCGATGACCAACGGCTCGTCGATCGGAGCGTGGAAAGGGCCGTTCAAGACGGCGATCGGTTGAGGCCGGTACTTGATCTCCCCATCGCTCGGGCCGACTTGATTCCCTTGCGCATCAACACCTCCTGGAGGTTGCCCTTGCTGACGGCGGAAAGTGTCGAGAAAGCCCTGATGCACAGGATCCTCCCCTGGGCGACGGTTGCCGGCGACGAAACCACCGTCCGCCTCTGCGGGCAGGATTCCGCGCGAATTGGACATCAGCGACGGCGGCGTAGCGCGCGAAGCGCCGCTTTGCCGATGCACACGGATCTGACTGAAATCGTGACCCAGTTTCGGTCCCGCGGGGGGGCGCGCGGTTGAATCCAGCGGCTGGACCGGTGGGTTACGGCAAAAGCCCCCGCGTTGCGGGAGATCGGAGCCCGCCGGCTTGAGAAGTCTTCCGGGAGCTTTCGCCCGGGTTTGCAACGCTGCGTACATTTTCGCGCCCTCCATGGACTGCTGCTCATGCGGTGGCTGGGAGCGGGCAAGGTCCGCCAGCGCCGCCTCAGCGCGTATTTTAACATGCCTGCGAATCGGCACGCTACTCGCGCGGATGTGCGGTGGTGGATTGGTTCTCGACCTGGCGCGTGCAGAGCTGCCTCGAAGCCTCGGACGTTCAGTCCCGACTCTCCTCTTCGGGCTCGGCATTTTGCGCCGCATAGACTTCGAGGGGCCGCTCCAGAGCCTCCAGAATCTCAGAGGGGACTTCGGCCTCCTGGAGCACCTTGAAAGCCACCGCGCGTGCAACCGCGCTCTCTGGGGAAAAGCGCCCGTAGAGAACGTATAGATCCCGAGAGATACCGTCGTGGAAACAATGAATCCGGTCACTCAGCTCGAAGGGATCGATTTCGCCCCTTCGCCACCGAGCGAAGTCTTCCTCAAGCTTGGAGAGCTCAGCTCCGAGCTCACGAGTGTAGGCCACTCCCGCAAACTCTCGGAGCTTCCGTTGGTTCGCCTTGGTGTTGAGATTAGCAGCCATGTTTAAGGGTGATTCCTGTCTGCCGGTCTGCCGGCCAGCGCGATTGGATACCCGCTATCGCTCCGTTATCAGCAGCATGCCGCGGACTTCGACCAAAGTCGAAGATGGCCTATGGAGCCTGCCGCTTTCACATAAGTAGTCACGAGATTCACTTCCACAGAGCGGCGTCAAAGCCGCATCCAGCTCCGTGCCAGCCAAGGCAGTTCCTCTCGACTACATTAACCTTGTGAGGAGCTGACGTAATGATTTCGAGGTCGCAAGGAGAGGAAACATCGCCAGAGGAGAACTCGATCTTATTGCCCCGAACCTCGCCGACACCTTCGACTTCTGCAACGCAGTTGTCATCCGGAAGATAAATTTTTATATCAACTTTGTTTCCCTGAGAAGGAATGATCTGCAAAGTACCGTTTCCGTTACCGGTCATGTAGGTTCCGAAAATCCGAGAATCCGGCTCAGCAATAGGTTCCGCTTCGGGCTTTCCATATGTTACAGGCTTGATGTCAGCCGTCGGCTTGGTGTCTGTTAATGGCGTAGTAGAAGTATTCACCCCAGCTCGATTTGGAGAGGGTCCTTCGTATCCAGGCCTGTCAATGCTCAGGCCAACGAAGCTTCGTACTTCAGGTACCACCGCTATAGCGGCCAAGCACGCTATCAAGGCTACAAAGACACTTAGCAGTGCAATTTTGTCACTTCTAGACCATGAATCCATTGCCATACTTGGAGGTCCTTTGGTCTGAAAAATTCTCTAAGATTTCCCGGTCATAAGGTCAGCTTGCGCCTAACCGCCTACTTCTACCTTTAGCCGTTTCGCCCAAGAATGCATATCATTTTCGGAACTTTATGCTGGCATCGACTGCCTAGCCCTTCTATGCTCTTCATTCTATGGATGCTTCCTAGGCTACGCCTGTTGCTAATCCTCGTCAACGTCACGACGCGGCAACGTAGACACAGCCAGGGTTCTGGCCGGCGCTCGGCTGACCTGACAGACGCGGCCTGGGGAGCATCTAACAAGCTCGGTTCCGTACGTAGGGGAGGGTTTGTTCCCTCCCTCGCTCTAAGGGCAGAACCCAACTTTCCAGTCCTGAGGAACCGTTGATGAGAGGCACCGCCCTCTCGGGGAGGATATAAGGGGGTGGAGCTGCCTTCCTGGCGCTAAAGCGCCAGGCTAATCAAATTCCGTCCTTTCAGGGCAGGGGAGGGGACGGGCGCCGCCACGGGGATGGCGGGTCGTCTCCGCGGTCCTCCCATTTGGGCTCTCCTTGCCTCTCTTCCCCTCTCTTTTGATGCAATCTCGTGCACGAACATGCGACGCGACAAATACGAGCAGCACGAGCAGCGGTTGGAGACGCAACTCCGCGAGGGATCGCGTCGCTGGAGGCTGTGCGGCAGCGGCAGAGCGACCCCGCAGCACAGAAGAGCCTGGACGGCTTCCCCCCTCCCGGTCTGCAACACCAGGCAGCGTTCGCCGGGCACTCCGCTCGGGCGGTGCATCACGAACGCACGTTCGCGCGTCTCCACGCGCCGCTCCCGCATCACAAAGGAGGGGCTCACGGGTCTTCCGTCGCTCGGCTTGCGTCACGAAGGAACGCTGACGCGGTCGCCGTGAAGGGATTCACGAGACACAAGCAGACTTATGCGTCACGAGACCCGCGGATTGCGTTATGCGACCCCTGGATTGTGTGCCGCAACTCGCGGGTCGCATCGCACAGACCGCGGGTCGTGCGACGCAATTCGCGGGTCGTGTTACGCAAAGCGCGAAATCCGTGACGCGGTCCGCGGGTCCTGTGACGCAGTCCGTGGGTCCTGTGATGCGGAGCCCGGGTCGGATGGCGGAGTCAGGGGGTCGGGCCGCGCCGAGCTCGGGGGCAGCTCGCGGCCTCACTTATTCGCCATCGGTTTTGCTATGGTCCGGATCGTTGAATACCTTCGACATCTGGAACGATCTCGCGAGCCGCCGGTGGGAGCTGCTGCTGGCCCTGCTGGGCATCGCCCTGCTCGTGGCGGATGCGTGGCGCGAGTGGCGGGAGGGAACGCCGCCGCCTCGCCGCGGCTGGCGCCGGTGGCTCTTCGGCGCCACGGCGGTGGTGGCGACGCTCACCTACTTCAACTTCGGCGCCTTCCACTTCAACAACTTCGTCCACAACTGGGACACCGTGCACTACTACCTCGGCGCGAAGTACTTCCGCGAGCTCTCCTATGAGCGGTTGTATGAGTGCATCGTGGTGGCCGACGCCAACGAGCCGCGGCTGGCCTGGCGCATGGGACCGCGGAGAATCACCAATCTCCGCACCAACGCGCTGGAGTCGACGGCGGAGATCCTCGCCCACCCCGAGCGTTGCACCGAACACTTCTCCGAGGAACGCTGGTGGCGGTTCACCGAGGACGTCGCCTACTTCCGTAATCGCGAGACGCTGGGGCGGTGGACGGAGATCACGACCGATCACGGCTTCAACGGCACCCCGATCTGGCTGCTGGCGGGCTCGCCGCTCGCCAATCTCGGGCCGGCGAGTGATCGCCAGATCCTCGCCCTGACGCTGCTCGACCCAGCCTATTTCCTCGCCCTGATCGCGGTGATCGGGTGGGCTTTCGGCCTGCGCCCTCTCGCCGTGGCGCTGCTCGTCCTGGCAACCTTTTTTCCCAGTCGCTTTTACTGGACCGGCGGCTCGTTCCTGCGCTGGGACTGGCTCTTCTATATGGTCGCGGCCGTCGCGTGCCTGAAGAAGGGGCGCCCCTGGCTTGGGGGGATGGCGCTCGGCTATGCGGCGATGCTGCGCGTCTTCCCCGGGCTTCTCGCGGCCGGACCGGCGGCGGCCCTGGTCGCGCTGGCCGCGGGGGGAGCCGCGAGACGGCCGGAAGTGCGCGCCCATCTGCGCTTTCTGGGTGGCGCCGCCCTGGCGGCGGCGATCCTCGTAGCGGCGAGCCTCGCGGTCAGCGGCCCCGGCGCCTACCGCGCCTTCTTTGCCAACACCCGCAAGCACGCGTCGACGCCGTTGACCAATCACATGGGCCTGCGGACGGTGATGGCCTACCGGCCTTCGGAGGTGGGGCGGCTGTTGATCGCGGAGAACGGCGCCGACCCCTGGCTGCCGTGGAAAGAGGCGCGGCTGGCGGCCTGGAAGCAGGCGCGCCCCCTGGCGGCGCTGCTGGCCGTGGGGGCGCTCTTCCTTCTCGGCCGCGCGGCGAGCCGCCGGCCGGAGCCCTGGATCGCGGCGGCGCTCGGCACGCTCTGGATCGCCTTCGCGGTCGAGCTCACCTCGTACTACTACGCGTTCCTCATCGTGCCGGCGCTGCTCTGGACGGAGAAACGGGCCGCCGGCATCGCTCTGCTCGCGCTGGCGGCCTTCTCGCAGCTGGTGTCGCTCGGCCCGCTCCTGGGGCTGCCGGGCTGGCTCGACGAGCAGTACACGCTGATCTCGTTCGCCAGCCTCCTCGTCTTCGCCGGACTCCTCGCAGCTTTTGCCCGCGGAGACAGGTCTACGGCGCGGCCGGAGTGAACAGGAGCTGGCCCCGGATCTCCCCGCCGGGGAAGAGGCCGGTGTGAACGTTGACGTAGACCACGCCGCCGCGGATCCCCCGCAGGGCCGAGGGCAGCTCGCCCGGAGCCACGCCCTGGGCGGCGGCGCCGCCGATCACGTCGCTGGCGTGAATGGTGCCGGTGATCGTGCCTTCGTCCGTGGGGCAGGCCTGGGTGCCGGCGGGGCCGTTGCCCAGGTTCGAGCAGAGGAAGATCATGATGCCGCCGTTGACCCCTCTCTGCGCGAAATGGAGGTGGGCCTGGGTGACGCTCCCTTCCACATTGAAGTAGTGCAGCTGGTAGGTCATCTCCGTGCCGTCCGCGCTGATGGTGGCGTTGAAGAACCCTCCCCCGGGCGTGGACAGCGCCGGCACCTCCTCGAACGCCCGCAGGCGGGCCACCGCCGTTCCGCCCTGCGCGTGGGCCGGCACGGCGGCGAGAGCCAGAAGCAGCACGGAAGAAAGAAGCACCGCGATCTTCGCCTTGCTCATCTCGCACCTCCTGAATTTTGGAAGTTGAAAGAACCTTGAAGCCAGGAGATGATAACGCGCTTCGGCTCCCGGGGACCCTTCCCGGGCGCTCTTTTTACCTCTTTATTTCAGGCGCTCCCTCAGGAACGCGATCGTCCGCGGCCAGGCCGTCTGAGTCGCCTTGAGATTCGCGCCGTTACGGTCCTCCTGCGCCCGCAGGAAACCGTGGCCCGCGCCCTCATAGACGTGCGGCTCGTAGATCTTGCCGAGCTTCTTCATCTCGGTCTCGGCCGGCGCCACGGTAGAGGTGACGCGCGCGTCGTCGCCACCGTAAAAGCCGAGCACCGGCGCCTTGATCCGGGCGAGGTCCGCGGCCTCCGGCGGGGTGCCGTAGTAGACGACCGCGGCGGCGAGGGACGGCTGGGTGGCCGCGTAGGAGAAGCTCCGTCCTCCTCCCCAGCAGAAGCCGATGGTGGCGGTCTTGCCGTTGGCGGATGGGAGCTTGACGGCGTACTCGCGGACGGCGTCCAGGCGGGCGGTCGCCATTTCGGGAGTGAGCGCGCGCACCAGCTTCACGACGTCGTCGCGGCTCGCCGCCGCGGCGGTCCCGCCGCCGTTGGGGCCGAGCCCCGAGATCAGATCCGGCGCGACGGCGATGAACCCGTCCCGGGCGAGCTGGTCGGCGACGCCGCGGAGCCAATCCGAGAGTCCGTAGATCTCATGGATGAGGATGACGACGCCGGCCTTGTCCTTGCGCTCGGGATAGACGATCCAGGTCCGGATCGGCGCGCCGCCCGAGGGGAGCTTGATGTCCACCCACTCGCCGTGGCGGGGGGATTTGTCCAGGCCGGCCTTGGCCTGCGCCTCCGAGGGGGGCAGGTTTTCGTCGCGCGCGGTGGGGGCGACCGGAGCGGGAGCTGCGGCCGGCGCGGGCGCCGCCGCCGGAGCGGAGGGCGCCGGAGGGGCCGGAGCCTGTTGCGGGATTGATTGTTGCGGGATTGCCAGGAGAAGGATGGCGCCGAGGAGCGTTCGCATGTTCAGCCTCCTATCAAGTCGAGCGCCATTCTAGCGGAGCCTGTCTCCTGAACAGGAGTCGATATAGAGTGATCTGCCAAGACAGCCGCCCCGCATGGAGGAATCCCATGAGCCCTGATCCGCAATCTCCCGCAGCTTCGACGCCACTTCCGGCCGGCACGCCGGCTCCCGACTTCACGCTTCCCCAGAATCCCGATGCCCCGCTGCGGCTCTCGTACCTGCGCGGCCGCCCGGTGATCCTGCTCTTCTATCCCGCCGACTGGAGCCCGGTCTGCGGCGACGAGGTGGCGCTCTTCAACGAGGTGCTGCCCGAGTTCCAGCGCCACGGCGCCGAGCTGCTCGGCATCTCGGTGGATGGCGTCTGGTGCCACCGGGCTTTCAAGGAGGCGCGGCATCTGCGCTTCCCGCTGCTCGCCGACTTCGAGCCGAAGGGCGCGGTCGCGCGGGCCTACGGCGTCTACCGAGAGAAGGACGGCATCTCTGAGCGGGCGCTGTTCGTCATCGACGCGGAAGGCATCATCCGCTGGAGCTATCTCTCGCCGATCGGCGTCAACCCCGGCGCCGACGGCATTCTCACCGCGCTCGAGGCCCTCCCGGCCCCCACCCCCATCGCGGATACCACGGAGGTGAAATCATGAGCACGCTGGCCCCACCCGTCGGCCCCGCCGACCACGCGCACGGCCCGGCGGACGCGCCCGTCACCCTCGTCGAGTACGGCGACTACGAATGCCCGCACTGCGGCCTGGCCCATCCGATCGTCAAGGCGGTGCAGGGCCGCGCGGGGGACCGGTTGCGGTTCGTCTTCCGGCACTTCCCCATCTCCAGCAACCATCCGCACGCCGAGCACGCCGCCGAGATGGCCGAGGCCGCGGCCGAACGGGGGAAGTTCTGGGAGATGCACGACCTGCTGTACGGGAACCAGGACGCTCTGGAGGATGAGAACCTCGTCGCCTATGCCGAGAGCCTGGGGATCGATCCGGCCTGGGCCGCGTCGGCGCTGCGCTCCGGAACCTTCGCCGAGCGCGTGCGGGCGAACTTCCTGAGTGGGGTACGCAGCGGGGTGAACGGCACGCCGACCTTCTTCATCAACGGCGTCCGCCACGAAGGCCCGTGGGATGAGGAGTCGCTGCTGGCGGCGATCGCGGCAGCCGCTCAGCGGTGAGCGTCACCGCATAGGCTTGGGTCAGGCGAGATCGAGATCGGTCTGGACGAAGTCGTTGCCGATGCAGAGCAGAGGCTGGCCCGCGACCTTGGCCGTCGCGTAGGCCATGCAGTCGCCGAAATTGAGCGCGGCGGGATGGCGCCCCTTCCCGAAGCGAACAAAGGCGTCCGTTGCCACGCGCCAGTGCGGCTCGCTGAAGGGGATAGTCGTCACCTCGAACTCTTGTAGAAACTCGGTCAGCAGGAGTTTTGAGTCCTTGGATCGGCCGGCGAAAACCATGGAACACTCAACCAGGTTCGTGGTGCTAACGGAGCGGGATTTCGCCTGATTCAGCTTGGCCAGCAAGAGCCCAAAGTCAGGCTCCTCGAGGAGGACGGCGAGGATGGCGGAAGTGTCTAGAATCACACTCCGTCCGGCCCATAACCCAGAATCTCTTCGATCTCCTCCTTGGAGATCCGCTTCCCTCGAAACTCCGGCAAGATATTCGGCCGCACCTCTTTCTCCAGAAACAGCCGCCATCGCGCGACGCGATCCTCAGGTTCATGAGGGGCAAGCCGCTGCTTTCTCTCTTGCAAGGCCTTGCGAACGGCTTCCTCCTGACTTTCGCCGGTGAGCTTGGCGACCTCCACGGCAAGCCGCTCGGTTT
Organism: uncultured Acidobacteriota bacterium; assembly: GCA_963792575.1. Lineage (GTDB taxonomy): Bacteria > Acidobacteriota > Thermoanaerobaculia > Multivoradales > UBA5704 > DATARR01. The sequence continues at coordinate 70,161 of CAWBWZ010000024.1, read as the reverse complement.
CGGGATTCTCGATCGTCAGAGCCATGTCCTCATGGTCCCAATCCCGGAAGGAGAAGTCAACCGGGAGGGCGGGGATGAGCCCGCCCCGCGGTCCAGGCTCAGCGCCTCACCAGCCGCACTCCTGACCCTGGTTCTGCTCGTCGAGCCAGGTCTTCAGCGGCGCGAAGTAGTCGAGGATCGCGGTGGCGTCCATCTGCCGCTGGCCGGTGACGGCCTCGAGCGCGTCCGGCCAGGGCCGGCTCGGCGCCCATCTCCAGCATCGCGTTCGAGCGCGCTCGCCGGCTTCCTTGTTGCCGTAGATCGAGCAGCGGTGCAGCGGGCCCTTGCAGCCGGCGGCCTGGCAGAGCGCCGCGGTGGAACTGGAACTGCAGGATGTCGGCCAGGAAGTAGCGCATGTACGGCGTGTTGGCCGGCACGTGGTACTTCGCGCCCGGATCGAAGTCCGCCTCGGTGCGGGCGACCGGCGGCGCGACGCCCTGGTACTTCAGCGCGCAGCTCCCACCACGCCTTGTTGTAGTCGGCGGGCGTGATCTCGCCGGAGAACACCTTCCAGCGCCACTGGTCGATCAGCAGGCCGAACGGCAGGAAGGCGACCTTCTCCAGCGCCTCGCTTCATCAGCAGGCCGATGTCCTTCGACGCGTCGGGCACCTGGTCGAGCAGGCCGATCTTCATCAGGTACTCCGGCGTCATCGACAGCGCGATGGTGTCGCCGATCGCCTCGTGGAAGCCGTCGTTGGCGCTGTCCTGGAAGAGGAAGGGCTGCTTGTTGTAGGCGCGCTGGTAGAAGTTGTGGCCCAGCTCGTGGTGGATGGTGCGGAAGTCCTCGTCGTTGATCTTGATGCACATCTTGATGCGCAGGTCGTCCTCGTTGTCGACGTCCCAGGCGCTGGCGTGGCAGACCACCTCGCGGTCGCGCGGCTTGGTGAACAGCGAGCGCTCCCAGAAGGTCTGCGGCAGCGGCGCGAAGCCCAGCGAGGTGAAGAAGCTCTCGCCGTACTTGACCATCTCCACCGGTCGTCGTACCTTCTTCGCCTGCAGCAGCTCGGTCAGGTCGTAGCCGGGGTCGGCGCTGGGCGGCGCGACCACGTCGTAGATGTTGGTCCCACTCCTGCGCCCACATGTTGCCCAGCAGGTGCGCCGGGATCGGGCCGGTCGAGCGGCACGACGGCGTCGCCGTACTTCTCGTTGAGCCGGGCGCGCACGTAGCAGTGCAGCGGAGTCGTAGAGCGGCTTGACCTGCTCCCACAGCCGGTCGAGCTCGGCCGCGAACGCGTCGGGCGGCATGTCGTACTTGGCGCGCCACATCGCGCCGGTGTCCTTGAAGCCGAGCTCGCGGGCGCCCTCGTTGGCGAGCTCGACGAGGCGGGCGTAGTCGGCGCGCATCGGCGGCGAGATCGTGTGCCAGCCGATCCAGGCGTCCAGCAGCTCCTTGGGGTCGCGGCTGTTGCGCATGATGTCCTCGACGTCCGGCAGGCTCTTGCAGTCGCCACCGCCCGGGGGGCAGTACTTGCCGGAGCCGTACTGGGCGCCGAGCGAGGCGGCGAGGCGCGACAGCTCGGCGTTCTTCTTCGGGTCGGCGGGTGCCGGCAGCACCAGGCCGCGCTTGAGCAGCTCCATCTGGCGGCGCAGATCGGCGTCGAGCTTGACGTCGTCGAAACGGGTCGCCTGCTTGGCGAGCTCGACGGCCACGCCGGTGAGCACCTCGCCGCGCGCGGCGGCGAGGATCTGGGTGTCCTCGGTGATGAAGTTCTCCTGCACCCAGGCGGCCCGGCCGGCCTCGATCGAGAGGTCGAGCAGGCGCTTCGAAGCGTCTTCCAGGAACTTGCGGGCCTCCGCGGCGGTGGGCTTGGCGGCGGTCGATTTCGCGGCGGCTTTCTTCGGGGCGGCCGCCACGGGACCGGCGGCGAGCGCAAGCAGAAGGCCGGCGCAGGCCAGGAATGCTACAGATCGATTCTTCATAGACGTTCTCCGCAAAAGAGTCATGCCAGGGCCGCCGCGATCCGCGCCAGACCCTCGGTGAGGGTGGCGCGGGAGCAGGCGAAGGAGAGGCGGATGTGGTCGTCGGCGCCGAAGGCGGCGCCGGGCACCACCGCTACGGACGCCTCCTCGAGGAGGTATTCGGCCATCTCGACCGAGCTCGACCGCCCGGGGCGGAAGCAGGCGGAGACCTGGGGGAAGGCGTAGAAGGCGCCGTGCGGCGGGCGGCAGCGGAAGCCGGGGATGGCGTTGAGCCCGGCGGCGACGATCTCGCGCCGCGCCCGGTACTCGGCGATCATCACCTCCACCTCGGGCTCGGCGTGGCGCAGCGCCGCGAGGGCGCCGACCATCGCGAACGAGGTGGGGTTCGAGGTGGCGTGGCTCTGGATGTTCTCGACCGCGCGCACGATCGGGGCCGGCCCCAGCAGATAGCCGATCCGCCAGCCGGTCATCGCGTAGGTCTTGGAGAACGAGCCCACCACGGCCACGGTCTCGGGGAACTCGGCGGCGAGCGCGGCGGCGCTGGCGGGGGGCTCGTCGTAGACGAAGCGCTCGTAGGTCTCGTCCGAGATCACGGTCAGGCCGCGCTCGGCCGCGAAGGCGACCACCTGCCGCAGGTCCGCCGTGCTGATGATGCCCCCGGTCGGGTTGCAGGGGGAGTTGAGCAGGATCGCCCGGGTGCGGCTGGTCACCGCGTCGAGGAGCGGGCCGGCGTGGATCCGGAAGCCGTCCTCCACCGAAGTGGGCACGGTGACCGGGCGCGCGCCGGCGAACAGGATCTGCTCCGGGAAGCTCACCCAGCAGGGGGAGGGGAGGACGACCTCGTCCCCGGCCTCGAACAGGGCGAGCGCCAGCTCGAAGAGCGCCGCCTTGCCGCCGACGGTGACCACCGAGTCGGCCGCCTTCCAGGGGGAGCCCCAGCGGTCGCGGTAGGAATCGGCGATCGCCGACCGCAGCTCGGGCAGGCCGCTGCCCGGGGTATAACGGGTGAACCCGTCGGCGAGGGCCTGGCGCGCCGCTTCCACCGCCACCTTGGGGCGAGGAGAAGTCGGGCTCGCCGGCCCCGAGGTCGATCACCTGCACGCCCTGCCCCTTGAGCTCCGCGGCAGCGGCGGGTCACTCGCAGGGTGGCGGATTCGCCGATCGCGGCGGCGCGGGCTGAAAGTTTCACGGGGGCGGATCGTATCATCGCCGCCCCGGGCATGGCACCGGGCATAAAAGGCGGCCCGTTTCTGTTCCGCAGACAAAGATTGACGTGGGGGGCCCATGACGAGACGGCGCGCCAGGATTCACTCCGTTGCACTGATTTTTTTCTGCCTGTTCGCTCCGCTGGCCCTCGCCGGCCGGGCCGGGGCGCAGCTCCAGGCGCCGCGGAAGGCGACGTTCGTCCTCAACTCCGACCGCACCGCCTACGAGGCCGGCGCTCCCGCCCGCGTCGCCGCCCTGGTGACGATCGAGCACGGCTGGCACGTCAACAGCCACAAGCCCAGCTTCGAATACCTGATCCCGACGGTCCTCGACCTCACCCTGCCCGCGGGCTGGCCGCAGGAGACGGTCCAGTATCCGGCGGCGAAGATGAAGACCTTCTCCTTCGAGCCCAAGCCGCTCGCCGTCTACGACGGCGACGTGGTGATGCTGGCCGCGGTCCAGGTGCCCAAGGGGGTGAAGAAGGGGACCTATCCCGTCAGCGCCTCCCTGCGCTACCAGGCCTGCAACGACACGCAGTGCCTGCCGCCGGTCACCGCCGAGGCGCGGATCGAGCTCAAGATCGGCCCCGGCGGCCAGGCGCAGCATGGCGAGATCTTCGCCAAGGGGAGCGCCGGGGGTGAGGCGGCGGCGTTGCCCGAGGAGCCGCGGACCGTGGAGAGCGCTCCGGCGAAGCCCGCCGGCGGTATTGGCGTCATGCTGCTGCTCGCCCTGCTCGGCGGCCTGATCCTCAACGCCATGCCCTGCGTGCTGCCGGTGCTCTCGCTCAAGGTCTTCGGCCTGGTGCGCAGCGCCGGGCACGGCCGCTCCGAGGTGGTGCGCGGCGCGCTCGCGACCTCGGCGGGCATCCTCGCCTCGTTCCTGGCGCTGGCGCTGGTGGCGGTGGTGGCGCACCAGGCCGGCGCCGCGGTGGGCTGGGGGGTGCAGTTCCAGCACCCGGGCTTCGTCGCCTTCCTCGCCGTGGTGGTGGTGCTCTTCTGCCTGAACCTCTGGGGGCTGTTCGAGATCCCCCTGCCGCAGCGGCTGGCCCGGCTCGGCGGCATTGGCACCGGTGGCGCCAGCGGCCCGCGCGAGGGGCTCGCCGGCCACTTCTTCTCCGGCCTCTTCGCCACCCTGATGGCCACCCCCTGCTCGGCGCCGTTCCTCGGCACGGCGATCGGTTTCGCCCTCGCCCAGCCGGCGCCGGTGGTGTTCGCGATCTTCGCCGCCCTCGGCATCGGCATGGCGCTCCCCTACCTACTGGTCGCCGCGGTGCCCGGCGTCGCCCGCCTGCTGCCGCGGCCGGGGGCCTGGATGGAGACGGTGCGCGGGGTGATGGGCTTCCTGCTCGCCGCCGCCGCGGTCTGGCTGTTCTACGTGCTCTCCTCGCAGGTGGCGCCGGAGCAGCTGGCGGCGATCCAGCTCGGACTGCTCGGGATCGCCCTCTTCACCTGGATCCAGCACCGGGTGGCGAGCGGACGCGCGCTGCGCGGGATGGCGGGGGCGGGGATGATCGCCGCGATCGCGATCACGATGTTCGCCGCCACGGGCGCGACCGCCGCCCGCGGCGAGGCCCGGCAGGGGCTGACCACCTCTCAGTCCGCCGGCCTGATCCCCTGGGTGCAGTTCGACCGGGCTCGGGCGGAATCGCTGGCCCGCGGCGGCCAGCTCGTCTTCGTGGACGTGACCGCCGACTGGTGCTTCACCTGCAAGGTCAACGAGCGGCTGGTGCTCGACACCCCCGAGGTCGCCAGGGCGTTCGAGGATCACAACGTGGTGCCGATGCGGGCCGACTGGACGAACAGGAACGACGAGATCGGCAAGTTCCTCGCCGCGCACGGCCGCTACGGCATCCCCTTCTATCTCCTCTACCGCCCGGGGCGCCCGCCGCACGTCTTCGGCGAGCTGCCGAGCAAGGGCGGGCTGGTCGCCACGGTCAGAGCCGCGGCCGGCTCGTAGCCTGCCGCAATCTCCCGTCGTCGCCGTAGATCACCGGCAGCGTCACCGTCATCACCGCGCCGCCGCCGGGGCGGTTGGCCGCCGCCACTTCGCCGCCGTGCTGCTCGGCGATCCGCTGCACGATCGACAGCCCGAGGCCGGTGCCGCCGCGGCGGCGGGTGAAGAACGGCTCGAACAGGCGGTCGAGATCCTCGGCGCGGAAGCCCGGCCCCGAGTCCTCCACCACGAAGCGCACCAGCCCCTCCCCCGCCGTCACCGCCCGGATCAGCACCCGCCCGCCGGCCGGCGAATGCTGGATGGCGTTCTCGAGCAGGTTCTGGAAGATCTGCACGACCCGGCCGCGGTCGACCACCAGGCGCGGCAGGCCGGGCTCGACCGTCTGGGCGACCGCGACGCCGATCTGGTCGGCGAGCGGAGCGCAGGCGGCGACCGCCGCCGTGATCACCTCCTGGGGGCAGGATTCGTTGAGGTCGAGGCGCGGCGGCTTGCCGTAATCGAGGAGCTGGCGCATCAGCTCGTTGAGCCGCCCGACCCGCTCGCGCAGCACATCGAGATAGCGCCGGTACTCGGTCCGCCGCTTGAACTTGGACTCGAAGGCGTCGAGCGTCGCCGTGATGCCGAACAGGGGGTTGCGGACCTCGTGGGCGACGCCGGCCACCAGGGCTCCCATGACCGACATCGTCTCGCTGCGCCGCAGCCGCTCCTGGAGGCGGACGGTGTCGCTGATGTCGAGGATCACGACGACCGCCCAGCGGTCGCGGTCGGGGCCGACGACGGGGCTGATCGACACGTCCCAGGTGCGCCCGTCGTCGCGGTGCGCCTGGGCGCTGGCCCGCCGGTCGCTCTCCGCCACCTCGGCGAGCAGCGCGCGCACCGCCCGCCAGGGCTGGCCGTCGCCGAGCACCGCCAGCGGATGATGGATCGCCCCCTCGTAGGAGAGGCCGCCGAGCTCCCGCGCCGCCTCGTTCATGCGGATGATGCGGCCGTCCATCTCCAGCAGCAGCAGGGGGGAGGCGATGGCGTCGAAGGTCAGCCGCCATTCGAGAGCCGAGCGGCTGATCAGCCGCTGCAGCTCCGCCTGGGGCTCCTCGCGGCGCTCTTCGCCGTCGATGACGTGGCTCAGCATTCGTTCTCTAAGAGGATCGGGTGTGCTCGCGTAGTATATCCCCGGGGAGGGGGATGAATGCGGGACGAGGAAGAGGACGGAGACGACGGCGAGTTTCCGGGGATCGAACCGATCGAGCTGCCGATCACCGACGTGCTCGACCTGCACAGCTTCCGGCCGGCCGAGGTGCCGGACGTCGTGCGGGAGTACCTCGAGGCGGCGTGGGAGAAGGGGTTCCGCGAGCTGCGCATCATCCACGGCAAGGGGATCGGGGTGCAGCGCCAGACCGTGCGCACGCTGCTCGGCCGCGACGAGCGGGTGGAGGCCTTCGGCGACGCGCCCCTCGAAGCCGGCGGCTGGGGCGCCACCTGGGTGAGGCTGAGATCCGTGTAGGGGCGGCCCTGCCATGCGCTCCTCCCTCGCCAAAGCCTGGCGCCGGGGACGGCGGCGGCTGTCGACCGCCGGCAAGCAGGCGGCGCGTCCAGTTCGTCTACAGCCGGCGCTACCAGGTCGAGCTCCCCGGGGTCGCCTACGACTTCCAGCGCGGCGAGCGCATCCTCACCTTCCTGGACGCGGCGGGGCTGCTCGACCGCGATGACGTCCACACCGCCGAGCCGATCCCCTTCCGCTACCTGCGCCGCGTCCACACCGACGACTACCTGAGCGCCGTCACCCGCCCGGACGCCCTGCTGCGGATCGTCGGCCTGCAGCTCTCCGAGGAGCTCGCCGAGCGGGTGCTGGAAGCCCAGCGCACCATGGTCGGCGGCACCCTGGCGGCGGCCCGCCTCGCGGTCGCCTCCCGCGGCATCGCCGTCAGCCTGGGCGGCGGGATGCACCACGCCTTCGCGGACCGGGGGGAGCGCTTCTGCGTCTACAACGACGTCGCCACCGCCATCGCCGAGCTGCGCGCCCAGGGGAACGCCGCGCGGGTCCTGGTGATCGACCTCGACGTCCACGACGGCGACGGCACGCGCTCGATCTTCGCCGCCGACCCGTCGGTCCACACCTTCTCGATTCACAATCACACCTCGGCCGACGTCCAGGCGGCGGAGGCGACCGCGATCGAGCTGGGGTTCGGCGTCGGCGACGAGGCCTATCTGGAGGCGGTGCGCGCCAGCCTGCCGCCGGTGATCGAGCGGTTCGCCCCCGAGATCGTCTTCTACCTCGCCGGCAGCGATCCGGCGGCGGACGACCAGATCGGCGACTGGAAGATCACCCCCGAGGCGATGCTCGAGCGCGACCGCTTCGTCCTCTCCTGCGTCCGCGAGGGGGCGCGGAAGCTCCCCCTGATCGTCGCGCTCGCCGGCGGGTACGGCCTCAACGCCTGGCGCTACAGCGCCCGCTTCCTCTCGACGCTGCTCAACCGCGGCCGGGCGGTCGAGCCGCCCAGCACCGAGGAGCTGCTGCTGGTCCGCTACCGCAGCCTCGCCCGCGAGCTCGAGGAGCACGAGCTCACCGGCGAGCCCCAGCGGGACGAGAACGACTGGGGGCTGTCGGCGGAGGATCTCGCGGGCGCGCTCGGCGGCCCCCGCCGGCCCCGGCGCCTGCTCGGCTTCTACTCGCGGCAGGGACTGGAGCTGACGCTCGAGCGGGCCGGCCTCCTCGAGCGGGCGAGAGACCTCGGCTTCGAGCAGCCGACCCTCGAGCTGGACCTCGACAACCCGACGGGGGACACCGTCCGCCTCTACGGCGACTCCTCGCGGCGGGAGCTGCTGATCGAGACCCGGCTGCGCGTCGACCGCGGGGCCCTTCCCGGCGTCGCCCTGCTGCGCGTCGAGTGGCTCCTGCTCCAGAACCCGCGCGGGCACTTCACGCCTGAGCGCCCGCGGCTGCCGGGGCAGAGCCACCCGGGGCTCGGGATGCTCCAGGACCTGATCGCCCTCTTCGTCCTCATCTGCGACCGCCTGCAGCTCGACGGAGTCCTCTTCGTGCCGTCGCACTTCCACATCGCCGCCCATGGCCGCAAGACGATGCGCTTCCTGAGCCCCGCCGACGAGGGGCTCTACCGCGCTCTCGAACAGGCGCTCCAGCCCCTCTCCTTCGCCGAAGCGGCCGAGGCGGTGGCCGCCGGACGGGTGGTCGACACCGCGACCGGCCACCCCCTGGTCTGGCACCCCGCGCCCATGGTCTTCCCGGTCAGCGAGCGGCTGCGCGAGCAGGTCACCGGCGAGGAATACGAGCGGCAGGTGGCCGAGGAGGCGGCGCGGCACGCCTTCGTGCCGCGCTGAGGCTCAGGCGGCGGTACTTCCGGACGCGCCGCCACAGGCGTGCCTTGCAGGCCCGGAGCCGGGCCTTTTCCAGCAGGTCCCCCGTCCCCCGGCTCAGCGCGGCCTCTGCCTGGCGAAACGCGTTGTCAGCCCCCTGAACGTCCGCGGCGGCTCTGCGGGCGTTGCCGGCGACCCTCCAGCACCGCCCCCGCGCGTCCGCGAGCACCCGTTCGCCATACCAGGAAGGGTCGAGCGACTCGACGAGCACCAGCGCCAGCAGCGCCAGCCGCTCCCCCTCCCGCGGGTCATCGGCGGAGTCCCGGCGGCCCCGCTGGAGGAGCAGCCCGGAGAGGGGGAGGTTACGGAAGCGCTGGCTGTTGCGCACCAGCAGCTCCCGGCGCTCCGGCGGGTGGCGCAGCAACTCCGAGAGCAGGACCGGCGCCTCGTCGCGCTCCCGCGCGGCGGCCCGGATGTGGGGAAGAATCGCCGTCAGCACGCGGTCCACGGCGCGGCCCGCCGCCATCTCCGAGGGGCGCCAGAAGAGCAGTCCTCCGGATTCGGGCTGGGGATGAGTTCTCAACATCGGCTCGGCTCGGTTCTTATCTTTTTTGCACAAATGGCTCTTCTAATAAAAGAGTTGCCGCAACAGCCTTCCAGGTGACAAAAAAAGCTCATGAACTTTTTGCAAGCGCCGCGGGCCCCCCTGCTATGATCTTCCGGAGCCCCCTGTGACCTCGTCGATGAACCGCCTATGAACCGATTCATCAGCCTCCCCCTCTGGCTGGCGATCGTGCTCTTCCTGCTCGCCGCCTGGGCGGCTCTCGATCGCCTGCTGGTCCCCGGCGTCCGCTGGTACCTGCGGCGGCGGGTCAACCGCGCCATCGACGAGCTGAACACCCGGCTGCGGCTGAAGATCCCCCCCTTCCACCGCACCCGGCGGCGGGTGCTGATCGACCGCCTGGTCTACGACCCCGCGGTGGTCGAGGCGGTCGACCTGCACGCCCGCGAGCAGGGGATTCCGCGCCGGGTCCTGGCGTCGCGGGTGGAGCGCTACGCCCGCGAGATCGTGCCGGCCTTCAACGCCTACTTCTACTTCCGGATCGGCTACTGGCTCTCCAAGCGGGTGGCCCAGCTCCTCTACCGGGTGCGGCTCGGCTTCTCCGACGAGGCCGGCCTCGCCGCGCTGGCCCCCGGCTCGACCGTGGTCTTCCTGATGAACCACCGCAGCAACATGGACTACGTCCTGGTGGGCTACCTGGCCGCGGACCGCACCGCCCTCTCCTACGCCGTCGGCGAATGGGCGCGGATCTGGCCGCTGCAGACCCTGATCCGCTCGACCGGCGCCTACTTCGTGCGGCGCAACTCCGGGGACCCCCTCTATCGCCGGGTCCTCGAGCGCTACATCGCCATGGCGACCGCGGCGGGAGTGCCCCAGGCCGTCTATCCGGAAGGGGGGCTGTCGCGCGACGGCCTGCTGCGCGCGCCGAAGCTCGGCATCCTCGACTACATGCTGCGCTCCTTCGATCCCCTTCATGGCGACCGCGACCTCGTCTTCATCCCGGTGGGGATCAACTACGACCGCGTGCTGGAGGACCGCACCCTGCTGCTCGACCTGCAGCCGGAGCGGCCACATCGGGGGCCCGCTGTTCGCCGCCAGGACGGCCCTGCGCTTCGTCGGCCGCAACCTCTCCCTGATGCTGCGCAGCCGCTGGCACCGCTTCGGCTACGCCTGCGTGAACTTCGGCACCCCGCTCTCGATGCGTCGCTACCTCGGCGAGCGCGGCCTCGACCTCCGCCATCTCTCGCGGGAAGAGCGCACCGCCCATCTGGCGCAGCTGGGGGAGCGAGCTGATGGCGGCGATCGGCGGCGTGATCCCCGTCCTGCCGGTGCCGCTGGTGGCGGCCGTCCTGGTGCGCAGCGCCGGCGAGCCGCTCTCCGAGCTGGAGCTCAAGGCACGGACGTTCCGCCTGATGACCGAGCTGGAGGACGCCGGCGCCCACGTCTACATCCCCCGCCGCGACCAGGACTACGCCATCGTCGCCGGCCTGCGCATGCTCACCCTCCGCCATCTCGTCGAGGAGACGGACGGCCTGTACGTGGCCAAGGCCGGCGAAATGTCCCTGCTGCGCTACTACGCGGGCTCGATCTCCCACCTGCTCCCGCCGGTGCCGGTTTAAACTCAGGGCGCCGCTTTTCGTATACCAGCCGACATGAAACGCCGCGCCGCAGGGACCCTCCAACGCCTTCAGGGCTTTTTCAGCGAGTACACCGACGGGCTCGAGTCGCGCGACGTCAAGCGCCTGTTCGAGCGCGACGCGGCCCGCGCCTACGCGGTGCTCACCCGCGACCACAACCAGGAGACCGAGCCGGAGAAGGGCCTGCGGCGGTTCTTCTTCCGGGCGAAGCTCGCCTTCCTCGGCCTCTCCTACAAGCTCTCGCCGCCGCGGCGCATGCTGTTCGGCGTCTCGCTGGTCGCGTTCGTCCTCGGCCTGCTCAGCGATCCGCACACCCTCTACCGCTCGAAAGAGTTCAGGGTCATCGTCCAGTTCTCCCCCTTCTGGTTCGCGGTCAGCGTCGGCGGCCTGGTCTTCCTCCTCGCCCTCGAGCTGGTGGACCGCGTCCGCGTGCGCGACGAGCTGGAGGTCGCCCGCGAGCTGCAGTCGGAGCTGCTGCCGCACGACCTGCCGGCCGTGCCCGGCTATCTCTTCGCCCACTCCTACCGCACCGCCAACGAGGTGGGAGGGGACTTCTACGACCTGATCGGCCTCCCCGACGGGCGTCTGGCGATGGTGGTGGCCGACGCCAGCGGCCACGGCATGGCCGCCGGGCTGGTGATGGCGATCGCCAACGCCACCCTGCGCACCGCCCTCGACCTCGACCCCAGCCCGGAGCCGGCGATGGCGATGCTCAACCGCACCCTCTGCCGCACCGGCACGACGCGGACCTTCATGAGCGCCTTCTACGGCCTGCTGACCCCGGAGACCGGCGAGATGGAGTTCGTCTGCGCCGGCCACCCCTACCCGCTGCTGCGGCGCGCCGGCGGCCAGACCGAGGAGCTAGGCAACGGCGGCTATCCGCTCGGCCTGCGCGATCCCCTGCCGATGAGCCGCGGCACCGTGACGGTCGAGCCCGGCGACCAGCTCCTCCTCTACACCGACGGCCTGCCCGAGGCCCTCGACGCCCAGGGGAAGACGGCGTTCGGCTACGAGCGCATCCAGGCCGCCCTCCAGCTCGGCGGCTCCCCGCAGCAGGTGCACGACAACATCCTGCACAGCTTCGACACCCACGCCGGGGACGAGCCGCTGCGGGACGACCTGACGCTGCTGGTGATCGCGCGCGGGGGCTTCGCTGCCTCGACGGCGGCGGTCGAATCCGGGTAGAGTCTCCGCATCCTACCTTGGGAGGAAAGCTGCTTTGGCCCCCAAAAGCTTGGCCGAAGAGAAGCCGCCATCGTGGTCCCCCCTGCCGTTGGTCCGGGTGCTCGTCCTCAACGCCGTGCCGCTCTACGGCGTGTTCGTGGCCGGCTGGTCGTGGGGCACGATCCTGGCGCTCTATTGGTTCGAAAGCTTCCTGGGCGGGTTCTTCATCCTCCTGCGGATGATCGTTCACCGCGACCTCACCCGGAAACGCGGCTACTGGCGCGGCCAGCTCGGCCTCACGGTATCGACGAACGATTCGCCGCCGCGCGGCTTCAAGTCCTTCATCCCCGAGTTCCTCACCGCGACTCTGGCCTTCAACCTGGCCCACGGCCTCTTCCTGGCGCTGCTCCTCCTTCTGTCGCAGAACGGCGATCCCGGCGCCGCCATCCACGCCGCGGACCTGAAGCGGGGGGCGATCGTCATCGCCCTTCTGCTGTTCGGAGGCTTCGTCCTCGACCTCCAGGGCATCCGCGACCGCCCCTTCGCCTGGATCCGCGCGATCGCACAGCTCGCCATGGGCCGGACGACGGTGGTCCACGCCACCATCATCTTCGGCATGTTTGCGACCCTTTTTCTCCAGGTTCCCCACGCCGTGTTCAAAATCTTCACCGTCTTCAAGCTCCTTCTGGAGATTGGCGGCGCTCTGCCGGCGTTGCGGATGCCCGCCGAGGCTCCCGGCTGGGCCACCTGGATGGCGGGCAAAGGCAGGCCGGGCGTGGATTTCGAGAAGGAGTGGCGGAAGGACGTGAAGAAGGAGGCGCGGCAGGTCGAGCAGGACGAGATGGTGAGGCCGGGGCGGTAGGATCCTCACGGGTGGCAGAAAAAACAATAAGGACGTAAAGGACCTGAAGGACAGCAAGGACGAAGAGGCCTGGTCTCGCCCAGTATCCTTCGTGTCCTTTTCGTCCTTGCTGTCCTTTTCGTCCTTGCCTTGGCTTTTCTGCCGCGCGGGTTCCTAGTCCGTCGTCCCGGACAGCCGCTTCCGGAAGTGCTCCCGCCACCCTTCCGCCAGGGCCTCGACTCTCGCGGCCCGGCGCAGCAGGTCGGGATCGCTCTTCCCCTTGCGGTCCAGATAGAGCCGGATGATGTCCACCACCGTCACGCCGTTCTCATCCTCGTGGACGCGCTCCATGGCGTCGCCGGCGCCGATCTCCCCTTCCTGGACGATGGCGAAGTAGATCCCCGGACGCTCGCTGGCGAGGAAGCGCTCGACGACGTCGTCGCGGTCGAACTTCAGGGCCAGCTTGAAGCAGGGCATGCGCGGCTGGGTGACGACCAGCTCCGCCGTGCCGATCCGGAAGCGGTCGCCGACGTGGACCTGGTCCTCCCACCACCCCTCGGTGGTGAGGTTCTCGCCGAAGGCGCCCCACGCCAGGGTCTCCAGCTCCAGCTCGCGCCGCCAGTACGGATAGTGCTCCGACGGGTAGGCGTAGACCGCCTTCTCCGGCCCCCCGTGGACCGAGAGGTCCGCCTGGCCGTCGCCGTCCAGGTTGTGCCGGCGCAGGCGCACCCGCCTATCGACCGGCTCCTTGAAGATGCCGGTCATGATCCGCCGCCCCTTCCACATCACGGGCCGGGGGAGCCCGACGTTCAGCGAGACGATCTTCATGCTTGCCCTCTCCCGAAGGACGAAGATCATACCGCTCCCGTTCGTCTCCCTGGCGGCGGTCTACACCTTCGCCCCGCGCGCCACCAGCAGCTCCACGATGGCGTCCTGCTTGCCCGCCTGGGCGTGGCGGATCAGCGGGATGCCGTGCGGCCCCTTGAGGTCGATCACCTTGGGGTCGTCCGCCAGGAAGGCGCGGACGATCTCGATCTTTCCCGTCGCGGCGGCGCAGAAGACGTCCATGCGGGCGCCGCGGGAGAGGAGGAAGGCCGCGATCTCACGGTTGCCCATATGGGAGGCGCCGCCGAGGGCGGTCTCCCAGTCGCCGCCGCCCCAGTCCCAGGTGGCGTTGATCAGCGCCGGCTGCTGATCGAGCAGCTCGCGGGTGCGGTCGAGCTTGCCGTGGCCGGCGATGACGAACTCGCGGACGAGGTCCGGATCGAGGCGGGGAGGGCGCTCCGGGACCGCCGGCTTGGCGGCGGGCGCGGCGTCCTGGGCTCCGGCGATGGCGGTGGGGACGAGGGCTCCGGCGGTCATCAGCAGCCCCCCTTTGAGCAGGTCGCGGCGGGAAGAGGCCATGGGTCTGTCTCCTTTCATCACCATAGTAGGTCCGAAAGCCCGGCCGGCGCATCTGGCGAGGTGGTGCTAAATTCGCAATCGGACTAGTCAGATGACTAGACTCCAAACAGGGCATTGCTGAGGGGCTGTATGGCTTCGAAGAGAACCGCGAAGAAATGGCCGGCGCAAGACGCGAAGGCGCACTTCAGCGAGTTGTTGGAGAAGTGCCTTACGGAAGGCCCTCAGATCGTCACCCGGCGGGGAGTGGAGGCCGCGGTGCTCGTGCCGGTGGATCAGTGGCGCCGATTGGAGCTGGCGGCGCGGCCCACACTCAAGGATCTGCTGCTTGCCGAGTCGCCGCGAGCCGAGCTTCCCGTGCCTCCGCGACGAGGTTGGAGGCGGAGCCCCGCCCGGGCATCAATGCCCGGGCTACGCTGGCAACGAAAAGCCGGCTGAAGCCGGCTCCCAGAACAGACGACTTCGGAGCCGGCTTCGCCGGCTTTTCTTCTCGTCGTAGCCCGGGCATTGATGCCCGGGCCCGCAACCCCCCGCCCCTCAATCTCGTACAGGTATACTCACAGGGGTCCCGATGGACCTCTTGAGCTCTCCGGGAGGGTCAGCCTTTGACGAAGGATCGCGCGACGGGCCGGGACATCGTGCTCGCCATCGGCGAGAACATGCGCCAGAGCCTCGAGCCGCTGGTGACGAAGACGATCGCCCCCAGCCTCTACCAGGTGTATCTCCACGCCGACGACTACGACCGCCTGCGCACGCCTCTTCGGCGAGCTCGAGGGGGAGGCCAAGGCGCTGCTCGACAAGCGAGCTGGCGCGGCTCAACCGCGGCTCGGCGCCGGCGTTCCCCCGCATCCTGCGCAAGAAGAAGGACGAGCCGCCGGCCGCCCCGCAGTATGTCAGCGCCGAGGGGAAGTGGACGGTCCGCTTCCAGGAGGACCCGAACGGCACCCTGAGCCCCGGCGACGTCGAGGTGGTCTCGGAGTTCGCCCGGCCTCCCGAGGCAGCCTTCGGCGCCGGCTCGAAGACCCACCGCATCTCCACCACCCGGCGGCTCGGCCAGATGACCACCCACCGGGAGGACCAGCCGGCGACGGCGAGGCGGGAGATGCCCTCGGGAACACTCTCGGGAACCATCGCCACCGAGCCCTCCGGGCACGCGCGGATCGTCTACAAGGACGACCGCGGCACCCAGACCTTTCTGGTGACCAAGGACGAGATCGTCATCGGCCGCCAGGCGCCGGACGTCTGGGTCGACCTGTCGGCTCGACACCTCGCTCGACGTCTCGCGCGAGCACGCCCGGCTGCAGCGCACGCCGGAGGGGGCGTTCCGCATCAAGGACCTCTCGCAAGCTGGGCACCACGGTCAACGGCGACCGCCCTGCCCCGCAGCCTGGAGGCCGCGGACGGCGAGGCGCAAGGACCTCGACCGCTGGGTAGACGCTGCCGGACAAGGCGCGCATCGGCCTCGCCGGCGTGGTCTATCTCGAGTTCGAGAGGATCGGCCGGCGCATGACGGCCCTCTACTTCGCCCGCCTGGCCTTCCTCGTGGTCCTCGTCGTCCTCGCCGCCGCGCTGGTCTGGCCTCGCCGCGCGGGAGAGGCACAGCCTAGAAGATGGCCGCGGCGAGCCTGAAGCGCCCGCTGGCGGCGGCCGGCAGCGACCCCGGCCGCGAGCGGGAGAACAACGAGGACCGCATCGCTCTCGATCCCGAGCGGGGGATCTATGCCGTGGTCGACGGCGTCGGCGGCGAGTCGGGCGGCGAGATCGCTGCCCAGACGGCGGTCGAGTCCTGCAGCGCCCGCCTCTCCCGCCGCACCACCGACGCCGCCCGCCTGATCCGCGAGGCGATCGCGCTCGCCAACAAGCAGATCTACGATCAGCGCGCAGGCCGAACCCCGCCCTGCCGGCGATGGCCTGCGTGCTCTGACGGTCGCCGGTGGTCGACGGCGGGATGCCGCAGGCGACGATCGGCCACGTCGGCGACAGCCGGCTCTATCTGCTGCGCCCGCGGCGAGATCCGCAAGGTCACCCGCGACCACTCGCCGGTCGGCTCCCGCGAGGACGCGGGCGAGATCTCCGAGGCGCGAGGCGATGAGCCATCCGCGGCGCAACGAGATCTTCCGCGACGTCGGCTCGGCGCCGCACGAGCCGGACGAGGAGGGGTTCATCGACATCCACCAGATCCGCTTCGACGCCGGACGCGCGCCCTGCTGATCTGCAGCGACGGCCTGTCGGACCTGGTGACCTCGGCAGGCGATCCTCGTCCGCTGTTCGAGGCAACGCGGCGATCCCCGAAGCCGCCGTGCAGGCGCTGATCGACGCCGCCAACGCAGGCCGGCGGCAAGGACAATGTCTCGGTGGTGCTGGTCGAGGGGGAGCGCTTCGCCGCCGCCGCGGCCAGGAGCCGGAAGGAACCGGCCACGGCGGCGAGTCGCCAGCCGCGCCAGAGCGCGCGGTCCGGCGCAGCTGCGCGGCGCCGGGGTGGCCCGCGGCGGCGCGGGATCGCGGCTCCTGGGCGTCTTCGTCAGCCGGCCGGCCTTCCTCTTCTATGGCGCGCTCCTCGGCGCGCTTCGCGTTCGCCGCCTTCGGCCAGGGGCTGCACCTGTTCGACCGCTGGCAGCAGCGCGCCGGCCCCCGGCCAACGTGCTGCGGGTGGGCGCCGGCGACGGCGGGACCGCCACGATCGCCGAGGCGCTGGCGCAGGCCGGGCCGGGGCAGACGGTCGAGGTGGCGCCCGGCACCTACCGCGAGGCGCTCCAGCTCCGCGCCGGCGTCGCCCTGGTCAGCCGGGTGCCGCGCGGGGCGCGTGATCCTGCCGCCGGCGGGGAGCGGCGTGCCGGCGGTCACCGCCCAGGGGGTGCGAGGGCGCGCGCATCGCCGGCTTCCGGATCGCCGGCGACGCCCAGGCGCCGCTCCAGGTCGGGCTCCGCCTCGCCGATTCCGCCGTCGAGGTGGACGGCGTCGAGATCTCCGGCGCGCAGACGGCGGCGATCGACCTCGCCGGCGCCGACCGTTCCGAGATCCGCCACAGCTACGTCCACGACAACCCGGGCGGCGGCGTGCTCGTCGAGGCGGGCGCGGCGCCGCGGCTGCGTCCAACCTGATCGCCGGCAACGGCCGGGCGCCGGGCCTGCCCCCGCATCCTGGCGTCGAGGTGCGGGCCGGCGCGCAGGCCGAGCTGATCGAGAACCGCTTCCTGGGCAACGGCGGCGGCGGCGTGCTGCTGGCCTCCCCGGAGCGCGCCGAGGAGATCTTCGCCTGGAACTCCTTCCCGGGGATGAACCGCGCCGAGGCCGTCCGCGCGCCAGCGCCGACGCCGGCTCCGGCGCCGGTACGGCCGGCTCCCCAGGGACCGGGACGGTGATGCTGACCACGCAGCAGGTGGGCCGCTTCGAGCTTCGCGACTTCCTCGGCCGCGGCGCGATCGGCGACGTCTATCTCGCCTGGGACCCGCAGGCGCCAGGGGGAGGTGGCGCTCAAGGTGGTGCGCATCCACCGCGCCGACCCGGAGATGCTGCAGGCCGAGAAGAACGGCGTCGCGCTCCAGGAGCAGCTCTCGCGCGTGGCGCCGCAGGTGGCGGCGGTCTACGAGTGGGGGCGAGGACGGCGGCTTCTTCTGGGTCGACATGGAGTACGTGGCCGGCGCCGACCTCTCGCAGCGGCTCGCCCGCGGCCCGCTCCCCGAGGACAAGGCGGCCTCGATCGCCTGCCAGCTCTGCGACATGCTGGAGGCCTGCCACAACTTCTCGGCCGAGGTCGGCGGGCGCAAGGTCTACGGCATCGTCCACGGCGACATCAAGCCGGAGAACATCCGCCTCCAGGACGACGACCAGCGTGCGGGTGCTCGACTTCGGCATCGCCAAGCACCTGTCGCAGACCCGCAAGTTCACCGTCAACCTGTTCGGCAGCCTCCCCTACACGCCGCCCGAGCGGCTCGACCGCGGCGGCGTCGACCGCCACTCGGACCTCTGGGCGGTCGGGGTCGTGCTCTACATGATGGTCGCCGGCTACTCGCCGTTCGACGGCGAGGACCCCGAGGCGGTCGAGGGGAAGATCCGCCGCGGCGATCCTCCGGCGCCGCTGCCGGCGGCCACGTGCCGCCGGCCTTGAGCCGGATCATCGACCGCAGCCTCGAGTTCCAGGTCGCCCGCCGCTACCAGACGGCGGCCGAGATGAAGGCGGACCTCGAGGCCTGGATGGCCGGGGAGCCGCTGCCGAGCGAGCGGCCAATCCCCGGCGCCCCTGGAGTTGCCGGGGAGGATCTGAGCTCCACGCGCCGGACCACCCGCCCGCTCGATGACTCCGGCTCCTTCCGCAACTCGGAGACGCGGCGCACCGACGGCTGGGCCGGCCCCAGGGACGCGGCTCTGGACGCCACCCGGCGCACCGGCGAGCTGCCGGTCACTCCGTCAGTTGCCCCGCCGGCCGCCGTTGCCGTGCCCGTAGAGCCGCCACCCGCGCCGCCTCCGACGCGGCGCCGGCGCTTCGCGCTCCGCGGCGCCGGGCTTGCCTTCCTGCTCGTGGGCTCGCTGCTGCTCGCCTCGCAGGTCTGGGTGCGCAGCGAGGCGGCGGCGATGCAGCACGACCTCGCGACCCAGACCTCCCCCGACCTCGACGATCTGTGGGATCGCTACCGCAAGCTGGCACCGTTCAGACTCTTCCCCGGCTCGGGGCTCGGCGATGTGCGCGAGGAGCTGCGGACCGCCATGCTGAAATCGGCCGACCGCGTGCTCAACAGCTACCGGGGGGACGACCCGACCACCACCCAGAAGGGGTGGCAGAAGGCGCACGACCGGCTGCGGGCGGCGGTCGACCTCAACTACCGCGACCGCCCGACGCGGGCGAAGCTGATGTACACGCAGGCGCAGGTCGACCGCATCGACGCCCAGGCGATGCGCGGGCGCGGCCAGAAGGACCCGGCGCGACAGAAGCTCCGCGACGCCGTCGAGGAGTTCCAGGACGCCGCCAAGCTCGCCCCCGACTGGCCGGACCCCTACCTGGGTCTCGCGCGGGTCTACTCCTACGAGCAGCCCGACCTGAAGCAGCTCGAGGCGGCGCTGAACGAGCTCGAGAAGCGCAATTACCCCCTGGGGCGCCGCGAGAAGGCGATGCTCGCCGACGGCTACCGCATGGCTGCGGAGCAGATCCTGGCGCAGTCGGTGGCGGCGAAGGAGACCGACCAGGAGCCGGAGCTGCTGGAGAAGGCCCGCGACACCTTCACCCAGGCGATCAGCCTCTACCGCGAAGCCGGCAACTACGCCGACGCCAAGGCCAACATGGCCGCCGCCGCGCAGGAGCTGCGCGGCGTTCTCAGCCGGCTGGAAGAATTGGGAGTCTGGTGACCACATGGCCGTGACCCGCAGCACCGCCGCCGACCGCCGGCAGCGGGAGACCGAGACCGCTCCGCGCCGCCAGCCGGGCTTCCCCGTCCAGGGGCTCCCCGGCGACCCCGCCGGCACCCCCCGCAACCTGGAGGGCCTGCTGCTCGCCGCCGCCGCCGCCGTCGTCCTCCTCGGCCTGGCCCTCGCCTATCTGGCCATGGTCAAGCCGCTCGAGGGGGACCCGGCCGAGATCGCCGCCGGGCGGATCGTCAACCTGAACGACCTCCGCGGCGCGGACCAGCTGCTGGGGGCGCTCGACGTCTTCCCCAGCTCGGCCGAGCGCTCGTACGCCGCCCAGGCGATCTGGAAGCGCGCCCACCAGGGGAGCCTGCCCAACGTCGGCGAGATCCAGCGCATCCGCATCCCCTCGGCCGAGATCGAGGGGGACCGGCGGCTCACCAGCCTGCGCGAGCGGCTGGAGGCGCGGCGCCAGGCGGGGGTGCAGGGGGAGACCTCGATCTCCCTGCTCTCGCTCCAGCAGTTCCGCGCCCTCAAGCCCCACCTCGTGGTGCGCACCCCGGGGCAGTTCCGCTCCTCGTTCTGGCTCTGGACGGCCGTCTTCCTGCTCGCCTTCGCCGCCGTCCACGCCGTCTGGCGGCTGCGACGGTTCGGGGGGGACGAGCTGATCCTGCCGGCGCTGCTGCTGCTGACCGGGATCGGCCTGGCGATGATGCTCACCATCCGCGACCCGCTGCGCGACCTGCCGCTCTACCGCGGCTTCGCCGAGGGGGTCCTGTTCGGCGCCGCCCTGCTGCTCGGCGCCAGCCTGATCGACTATGAGCGCTCGCCGCTGAAGCGGATGAGCTTCGTCCCCCTGCTCGCGGCCTTCCTGCTCTCGGTGGTGCTGATCCTCCTCGGCAGCGGCCCGGGCGGCAGCGACGCCAAGGTGAACCTCTTCGGCTGGCAGCCGGTGGAGGCGATCAAGATCCTGGTCGTGCTCTTCCTGGCCGGCTACTTCTTCGACCGCTGGGAGTTCCTGCGCGAGATCGCCGAGACCCGCGCCGGCCTGCCGCGGGGCCTGCGGATCCCCAAGCTGGAGTACCTGCTGCCGCCGCTGCTCGCCATCGGCCTGGTGCTGGTCTTCTTCTTCCTGCAGCGGGACCTCGGGCCGGCGCTGATCCTCTCCTTCCTCTTCCTCACCCTCTACTGCGTCGCCGTCGGCAAGCCGTGGATGGCCCTGGTGGGGAGCGCCCTGCTGATCGCCGCCTTCGCGGTGGCCTACAAGATCGGCTACCCCGCCACGGTGAGCGGCCGCCTGAACATGTGGCTGTCGCCGTGGGACAACTTCTTCCGCGGCGGCGATCACCTGGCGCAGGGGCTCTGGTCGCTGGCCGGCGGCGCGCTGACCGGCACCGGCCTGGGACTGGGGCAGCCGGAGCGGGTGCCCGAGATCCACACCGACCTGGTGCTCGCGGCGGTCGGCGAGCAGCTCGGCTTCCTCGGCCTGCTGGCGGTCGTGGGCCTCTATGCGCTGCTGGTCTGGCGCGGCTACCGGGCGGCGTTCCGGGCTGGCGGCACCTACAGCTTCTTCCTCGCCCTCGGGCTGACGGTGCTGATCGCGATCCAGATCCTGCTGATCGCCGGCGGCGTCCTCGGCGTGCTGCCGCTCTCGGGCGTGGTCTCCCCCTTCCTCAGCTCCGGCCGCACGGCGATGCTCGCCAACTTCCTGATCCTGGGGGCGATCCTCGGCATCTCCGCCCGTTCGGGCGGCGAGGAGGCGGCCGCCACGACCCGCCGCTTCCAGGGCGCCGCCCGCTGGGCCGCCGTGGCGCTCGGCGTCGTGCTCGCCGCGATCGTCCTCAAGGCGGCGCAGGTGCAGGTCTTCCAGCCCGACCGCTTCCTCGCCCGCGGCGCGCTGACCCTCCAGGGGGACGGCTACCGGCGCTTCCAGTACAACCCGCGCCTGACCGACATCGCCCAGGGGATCCCTCGCGGCGACGTCGTCGACCGCAACGGCGTGCTGCTCGCCACCAGCGATCCGGCCCAGCTCGAGAAGAACCGCGCCGTGCTGGAGCGCCTGGGCGCCACCCTGCCGGCGGCGGGGGACCGGCCGCGGCGCGGCGAGCGCTTCTACCCGTTCGGCGGCCGTACCTTCCACCTGCTGGGGGATCTCAACACGCGCACCAACTGGGCGGCGAAGAACACCTCCTATGCCGAGCGCGACTCCAGCGTCCTGCTCCAGGGGTACGACGACTTCGCGGGGGTGGCCGACGTGCCGCAGCCGGACGGCACCGTCACCCGCGAGCTGCAGCGCGACTACAGCGAGCTCGTCCCCCTGCTGCGCCACCGCTGGCAGCCGGAGCACCCGGCCGTGAAGCGGATCCTCGATCATCCGCGCACGCTGCGGATGACGATCGACGCGCGTCTGCAGCTGCGGGCGGCCGACGTGCTGGCGAAGTACGCCAAACAGGCCGGCTTCGGCGGCGCCGCCGTGGTGCTCGACCCGGCCACCGGCGACCTCCTCGCCTCGGTGAGCTATCCGTGGCCCGAGCTCCCCGTCCAGGCCGCCGGCGGCGACAATGAAAGCCCGACCCTGATCGACCGCGCCCGCTACGGGATCTACCCCCCGGGCTCGACCTTCAAGATCGTCACCGCGATGGCCGCCCTGCGCAAGAATCCGCAGCTCGCGAGCCAGCCCTTCACCTGCACGCTCCTCTCCGGCGGGCGGGTGGGCAACTCCATCCGCGGGTGGGGGCGGCCGGTCCGCGACGACCCCACGGACCATACGCCGCACGGCGAGGTCGACCTCGCGAAGGGGATCGTCGTCTCCTGCAACGCCTACTTCGCGCAGCTCGGCACCTACGCGGTGGGTCCGGAGGCGCTGCTGGAGACCGCCAAGGTCTACGGCATCTCGGTGGCGAAGCCGAACACGGCGAAGCAGCTCAAGGACGCCCTGCCCCAGGCCGCCTACGGCCAGGGGCAGGTGGTGGCGACCCCGTTCCAGATGACCCGCGTGGCGGCGGCCGTCGCCGCCAACGGCGCCGCCCCCGAGGGGCGCTGGGTGACGGGCGAGGGGAACACCCGCCGCGGCGAGGCGGCGCGGGTGGTGGAGCCGGCGCTGGCGCAGTTCCTCGGCCGCGCCATGCGCCGCGTGGTGACCGAGGGGACCGCCGCCCGCTTCCTCGCCGGCGTCACCCCCGCCATCGCCGGCAAGACCGGCACCGCCGAGGTCAAGGACAAGGGGTCGCACTCCTGGTTCATCGGCTACGCTCCCTACCCGACGCAAGGGGGGCGGCAGATCGCCTTCGGCGTCATCGTCGAGCACGGCGGCTACGGCGGCCGGCTCGCCGCGCCAGCCGCGGGCGAGATCGTGCAGGCCGCGGCGCAGTTGGGGATTCTCAAGCAGCAACCCTGAGCAGAGAGACGACCATGAACGACATGATGGGAAAGATGCGCGACCTGTTGAAGCCCTGGATGAAGGGGACCTCGCCGCTGGAGATCCGCCGCGCCATCCTCGACGACGTCGACGCTCGCGTCATCGCCGTCGGCGAGGGGAAGCGGATCTTCCCCAACAACCTGCTGCGGATCCATCTCCTGGTCGCCGACGCGGAAGAGCGCGTCCGCTTCGAGGCCGTCGTCCGCGAGGGGTGGAACCTGAAAAGGGAGATCTCCGAGCGCCTCGCGGACCGCGGCTGTCCGCTGCCCGCCGGCTTCGACGTCGAGGTCGCCTTCGACGAGGAGGCCCACCCCCGCTTCGCCGACCGCCGCTTCTATGTCGAATATCTGAACCGGGAGGCCCCTGCGGAGGAGCCCGTCAAGCCAGCCGCCCGGGCTGGCGGACTTCCCGATTCGCGTCCCATCCTGGAGCTGACGGTGCTCAAGGGGACGGCGACGCAGCGGGTCTATGAGATCGAAGGCTCCCGCGCCTTTCTCGGCCGGCTCGAGGAGGTCGTCGATCCGGACGGCCGGGTCCGCCGCCGCAACGACGTCGCCTTTCTCGAGGTGGGGGAGATCAACTCCACCGTCTCGCGCGAGCACGCCCGCATCGCCTGGGACGCCGAGAGCGGCGGCTACTGGCTGCGCGCCGAGCAGAATGCCTCCGGCACCCGCATCTACCGCGGCGGCAGCACGATCGACGTCAGCTCCCACGACCGCCGGGGAGTCCGCCTCCAGCCGGGGGACGAGATCCTGCTCGGCCGGGCCGCCGTCAAGGTCGGGATGCGGGAAAAGTGAGAGAATAAAAAGTGGCCCGCGGGGCTTTGGAGGGAGCGGATGAAGTGGAGCCCCGCGAGCACGTGTCTCGGTTGCAGGATGGAGGATAGGCGCGGAGGCAGGTAAAGGTCCTCAACACGCCGTAAAATTTCGCAAACATCGTAACCAATCTGTAAACTAACAGAACCTCCGGCGGATCTGCTCTAAACTTTCCGCCGCGCATGAAACTCGCAGCCTTGGGCAAACGCAACACTTTATGGGTTGGATTCGTGGCGGTCCTGGTACCGCTGGCGGTCCTCCTCGCCTTCCAGTACCGCTGGCTGCGCGAGCTCGACTCCTTCTCCGAGCGGGCCCAGAAGGCCCAGGTCGAGAGCCTCCTCGAAGCGGTCTCCAAGAACGTCGAATACTTCTACACCGACGCTGGCCAGGTGCTCGACCTCCAGCCGGCCATCTTCACCCAGAACCAGCTCGACCGCGCGGCCCACCTGTTCAAGAAGAAGGGGGTGGTGGGGGTCAAGCGGCTGTTCGTGATGGACCTGCGCGACGGCGACGAGCCGCTCTACTTCTCCCCCACCTGCGCCAACTTCTATCAGCCGGACTCGACGCCCGAGGCGCGGGCGGTCGCCGTCGCCGTCGCTCCCTGGAAGGCGCTCTACCACAAGGACGGCATCCTCGAGCGCGTCCGGCTGTTCGTCGAGGAGAAGGACCCCAAGTTCCGCATCCTCCTCTACCCGGTCACCGACGACACCTCGCGGCTGGTCGGCCTCGCCGGCATGGTCCTCGACGAGGCCTACTTCCGGCGGATCGTGCTGCCGGCAGCCATCCGTGACGCGCTCTCCGACTTCGGCGACAGCGACCCGGCGTACAAGCCGATCCTCTCCGTCCAGGACGGCCAGGGGCAGATCATCTACGCCACCGCGCCGCTCGAGGGGCACCCGACCTGGAACACCGAGGCCCGGCGGCCGTTCCGTTTCGTCTTCACCGACTGGAACGTCGAGCTCGCCACCCGGCACGCCACCGCCGCCGAGGTGGCGCGGCGGAACTTCCTGGTCAACATGGGCCTGTCGGCGGCGCTCGCCGCCGTCCTCCTCGGCGGCCTCATGCTCGCCCTGCGCATCGCGGCGCGCGAGATGAAGCTGTCGCAGATGAAGAACGAGTTCGTCTCCAACGTCTCCCACGAGCTGCGCACGCCGCTGGCCTCGATCCGCGTCTTCGGCGAGTTCCTCCGCCTCGGACGCTTCGTCAGCACCGAAAAGGCCCGCGAGTACGGCGACTACATCGAGACCGAGAGCCGCCGCCTGACCCAGCTGGTCGACAACATCCTCGATTTCGCCAGCATCGAGTCCGGCCGCAAGACCTACCGCTTCGAGCGCTGCGACGTCGCCGAGGTCGTCTGCGCCACCTTGAAGACCTTCGAGGTGCGGTTGCGCCAGGACGGCTTCGGCATCCGCATCGAGGGCGCCGGCGCCCCGTTCCCGCCAGCGCGCATCGACCAGGGGGCGATCGTCCAGTCGCTCTCCAACCTGCTCGACAACGCGGTCAAGTACTCCCGGGAGGCGCGGGACATCGTCGTCGCGCTCCACCGCGAGGAGGACTACATCGTCATCTCCGTCCGCGACCAGGGGATCGGCATTCCGCGCAACGAGCAGCGCAAGATCTTCGACCGCTTCCACCGCGTGAGCACCGGCCTGGTGCACGACGTCAAGGGGAGCGGCCTGGGGCTCGCCATCGTCCAGCACATCGTTCGCGCTCACCGCGGCAAGGTGACCGTCGAGAGCCGTCCGGGCGAGGGGAGCACCTTCTCCATCCACCTGCCGATCGAGTCCCCGGCGACCGTCGAGGCGACCGCGCCCGGCGCGACGACCGCGACCGCCGGGGCGGCGAAACCCTCGGAGGCCTGACACCATGATGACCCGCGTCCTGATTGTCGAAGATGACGAAGCCATGTCGATCGCCCTGCGGGATGGCTTCCAGTACGAGGGGTACTCGGTGACCGTGGCCAAGGATGGCGAGTCCGGCCTGCAGCTCGCCACCGAGGAGTCCCCCGACCTCATCCTGCTCGACGTCATGCTGCCGAAGATGACCGGCCTCGACATCTGCAAGCACCTGCGCGGCGGCGGCAGCGCCGTGCCGATCATCATGCTGACCGCGCGCGGCCAGGAGATCGACAAGGTCCTCGGGCTGAAGCTCGGCGCCGACGACTACATCACCAAGCCCTTCGGCTTCATGGAGCTGCTCGCCCGCGCCGAGGCCGTGCTGCGCCGCTCCCACCCGGCCCCGCCGGCCTCGTCCGCCGTCGAGACCTACCGCTTCGGCGACGTCAGCGTCGACTTCCGGCGCCACGAGGCGCACAAGGCGGACCAGCAGATCGACCTCTCCCCCCGCGAGTTCCAGCTCCTCGGCTTCTTCATCCATCACCGCGGCGAGGTGATCACCCGCGAGAAGCTGCTCGACACCGTCTGGGACTACAACTCGATCCCCTTCACCCGCACCGTCGACATGCACATCGCCAAGCTGCGCAAGAAGATCGAGGACAACCCCTCCGATCCCCGGCACATCGTCACCGTGCACCGGCTGGGGTACAAGTTCACCGGCTGAGCGCCCGGGCCCAGGCCCGGAACCTGGGCTAAAGGCAATATGGTTCATTCGAGGCGTTTTTTTATGTAGGGGAGGGGCTTGTCCCCTCCCTCGCCCCGGAGGGGCGGAATTTATCCAGCCTGGGGTGTCAACCCCAGGTAGGGAGGCACCCCGATATCCAAACCCTGTAAGGGTGGCCGACTCCAACCCGATCGGTCACCCCTTCGGGGTTTGGGTTGGTGGGCCAGCCCACCTGGGGTTGACACCCCAGGCTGGATAAATTTCGCCCTTTCAGGGCGAGAGAGGGGACAAGCCCCTCCCCTACGTAAAACGCCTTAAATGGCCCCTTTTCTTGCCTCTCCCCTCCGAACCGCATACCTTAGCGGTATGGCGCAGTGGGACAACGATCTGGAACGCGACGAGGAGTTCGCCCTCGAGGAGCGGCGCAAGCCCAAACGTCCGCGCAAATGGAAGGTGCTGCTCCACAACGACGACTTCACCTCCATGGAGTTCGTCATCCACGTCCTGGTGACCCACTTCCACAAGCCGCCGGCCGAGGCGACCCAGATCATGCTGCAGGTGCACAGGAAGGGAGTCGGGCTCGCCGGTGTTTACTCCAGAGAGGTGGCCGAGACCAAGGTCGCCGAGGTCACCGACGAGGCCCGGGCCGAGGGCATGCCGCTCAAGCTGACCGCCGAGCCCGCGGAAGAAGGAAGAGACGAAGACGAATGAAACTCTCCGACGATCTGCAGATCTCCCTCACCGTCGCCATCTCCGAGGCGGGGCGGCTGGGGCATGAATACGCCGGGCTGGAGCACCTGCTCTACGCCCTGACCCTGGACGACGAGACCGCCGAGGTGCTCAAGCATGCCGGCGCCGACATCAACCAGGTGCGCGAGACCCTCACCGAGTACCTCTCCGACGAGCTGGAGTCGGTCGACGGCGGCCGGCAGCCGCGCCTGACCCTCGGCGTCCAGCGCGTCCTCTCGATGGCCGCCGCGCGGGCCGACAGCTCCGGCAAGGAGGAGATCGACGGCCCGGACGTCCTGGTGGCGATGTTCGACGAGGCCGATTCCTACGCCATCCAGGTGCTGGAGAGCGAGGGGGTCACCCGGCTCGACGTCGTCAGCTTCATCGCCCACGGCGTCTCCCGCGACCCGCAGCCCCCCTACTTCAGCGGCAGGACCTCGCGGGGGACCGGCCAGCCCGCCGGCGACGAGGACGACGAGGACGAGGAGACCGGCCGGCGCGGCGGCGCCCAGCAGAACGATCCGCTCAAGGCGTTCGCCCAGGACCTGACCGAGCTCGCCCGCAACGGCGGCATCGACCCGCTGATCGGCCGCGACAAAGAGGTGCTGCGCACCCTCCACATCCTCCAGCGGCGGCGCAAGAACAACCCGATCTACGTCGGCGACCCCGGGGTCGGCAAGACCGCGCTGGTCGAGGGGCTGGCGCTGCGGATCGCCGCCGGCGACGTCCCCGAGGCGTTCCGCCAGACCAAGGTCTACCGGCTCGACATGGGCTCGCTGATCGCCGGCACCCGCTACCGCGGCGACTTCGAGAACCGTCTCAAGGCCGTGCTCGCGGCGCTCGCCGAGCAGGAGAGCCCGGTCCTGTTCATCGACGAGATCCACACCGTCGTCGGCGCCGGCAGCGCCGGCCGCGGCACCATGGACGCCTCCAACCTGCTCAAGCCCGCCCTCCAGGACGGCTCCCTGCGCTGCATCGGCGCCACCACCTGGGAGGAGTACCGCCAGACCTTCACCAGCGACCAGGCGCTCGCCCGCCGCTTCCAGAAGGTCGAGGTCACCGAGCCCTCGGCCGAGGAGACCACCCAGATCCTCCTCGGCCTCAAGGACCGCTACGAGAAGCACCACGGCGTCACCTACACCCAGGAGGCGATCGGACAGCGCCGCCCTGCTCGCCGAGCGCTACCTGAAGGACCGCAAGCTGCCCGACAAGGCGATCGACCTGCTCGACGAGGCCGGCGCCGCCGTGGCCCTGCGGGGCACCGAGCCCAGGGTGGTCACCGAGGCGGACCTCGAGGAGGTGCTCGCCACCATGGCGCAGATCCCGCCGCGGCGGGTGAAGGGGAACGACAAGGAGCAGCTCCGCGTCCTCGAAGCGGAGCTCAAGGCCCAGGTCTTCGGCCAGGACGAGGCGATCCAGCGGCTGGTCTCGGCGATCAAGGTCTCCCGCGCCGGCCTGCGCGACCCGCAGAAGCCGGTCGGCGCCTTCCTGCTGACCGGCCCCACCGGCGTCGGCAAGACCGAGGTGGCGAAGCAGCTCGCCGAGGTGATGGGGATCTCCTTCCTGCGCTTCGACATGAGCGAGTACATGGAGGCGCACACGGTCTCCCGGCTGGTCGGCGCTCCGCCCGGCTACGTCGGCTTCGACCGCGGCGGCCTGCTGACCGAGGCGGTGGCCAAGAACCCGCACGCCGTGCTGCTGCTCGACGAGATCGAGAAGGCGCATCCGGACATCTTCAACATCCTGCTTCAGGTGATGGACCACGGCACGCTGACCGACACCAACGGCAAGCCGACCGACTTCCGGCACGTCATCCTGCTGATGACCTCCAACGTCGGCGCCCGCGAGCTGGCGGGTCGCACGCCCGGGCTTCGTCGACCACGGCGATCACGGCGAAGGGCTGCCGACGCGCACCGCCAAGGACACCGACGCCGACAAGGCGGTCGAGCGCCTGTTCAGCCCCGAGTTCCGCAACCGCCTGGACGCCCGCCTGCGCTTCAACCCGCTCTCTCCGGTGGTGATGGAGCAGATCGTCGACAAGTTCATCCGCGAGCTCGCCACCCAGCTCGCCGAGAAGAGCGTCAAGGTGGAGCTCACCGATCCCGCCCGCAAGCTCCTCGCCGAGAAGGGCTACGACCCCGCCTTCGGCGCCCGGCCCCTGAGCCGCGTCATCGAGGAGACGATCAAGCGCCCGCTCACCGACGAGCTGCTGTTCGGAACCCTGGAGAACGGCGGCACGGCGACGGTGGATGTGGAGGGTGGGGAGATCGCGATGCGGTATGCGGGGATAGAGTCTTCTTAAGGCGCACTATCTGGCGGCTCATTGACCTTCAAGAGCGCGTGTGGCCTTGGTCTGATGTGCGCTGCGCTCCTCAGGTGCCAGGACAGCGGCGGCCTGTCCACCTTCCTCTATATCGAGTATCCGCAGCAGTACAGGCTTATCGCTTTGCTCGGTCCGGCGCGCCGCACCCGGCCACGATTCTCCGGATTCGGGGCTGGCCCCTGTGGCCACGAAGCCCGGCAACCGCCAGTGAAGTGGCCGATGCAGTGCATGGAAGCATCCAGGCTGAAGCCGGCAACGGTCCGAGCACTCAGAAGTCTGTGGAGTGGCGTCACACGGCAGGCGGCCTCCGCTGACCAGGTCCGAGGGGTATGGAAGGCGCACCTCACGACCTCAACCTCCGGCCTCTACAACGCTCTCCTGTATCTGCGGCACGCCACTGACGTAAATTCAGCCGCGGCCTGGAACGACCTTGGGGCTGGACATCTTCTGGTTTTCGGAAGGACCGGAAGCGCCGACGATCTAGCCTCCGGGTTGGAGTCCTTTGAGCGTGCACTAAACTTGGAGCCACGGAAAAAAGAGGCTCGTTTCAATCGCGCGCTGGTACTGCAACTTCTTGGGCTGAAGCCTGCCGCGGCAAAGGAGTGGCGGGACCTAAGGGCAGCCGAACGTGGAGGCCCTTGGGAGGCTGAAATCGCCGGCTACCTTGACTCGCTCAGCCGCGGTTCCACCACAGGTAGTTCTCCTGACCTCGGCCGCCGGATCCAGGGTGAGCGCTTGATTGCTGACTGGGCTCGCCGTAGAGGCAAGGGTCCGGAGGCGGAGCACGCCCTAGACCAAGCTGCCACCGTCGGCGCGGAGCTCGCCGCAAAGACCGGAGACCGGCTCCTCCTCGATTCAGCCCGCGCCGCACAGAAGGCCCAAGGGATTGTACGGGCCGCGCTCATTCAGGGCCACGAGCGCCTCGCCGCCGCCCGCGGAAGCAGTGATTATTCAAGCTGTACCGGCAGTGCTCTAGACAAGGCGTCGAGACGTTTCTCGCAGACCGGTAGCCCATTCGGCGTGTGGGCCAGAATCGACAAAGCCACCTGTGATTTCTTCGCCAAGGACTTCGCGGCCGCTCGCCAACGCCTGATGCACATCTTGCGGGATACACCTCCCGGCTACCAGATCGCACGAGCGCGCGCCTCCTGGATTCTCGGTCTCGTGGAGTTGCGTGCGGGCAGACTTCCAATGGCGTTAGTCCCTTACCAGAGGGATCTTTGCCAAAATGGTAACGACTTCACGTCATTTTTTACGTCATGGCCTCTTTAGCGAGAGCGGGTACCAGAAAAAGACGCCTGAGCTTCAGCGCTGCACAGATGACCCGCTGACCGAGTTGCGTGACGTAGTACTTATAGGTGCGCCCGATCTTCTTGACCAGACCATGGGTACGCAGTCGTTTGAGGACACGGGAGATCTGTCCTGCGTTTTTACCCGGCAAGAGCCCTTGCAGATGACGATTTTGGAAGCCACTGATGTCGAATTCACCGCGAATGATGGCCTCAAAGACCGCGCGGTCGTCGCCGTCGAAGAGGTTAAAGCCACGGTGAGTGCGCTGTCCGTCGTGAGCCCTCCGGGAGATCTTCTCCAGATTCTTGATCCCGGCGCTCGGGTCGTCCAAGGCGGAGAGAAACTCCAGGTAACGACGGTTCGCCGCCCCCATCAGGTCCTGCAGATCGGGCAGGCTGTAGATCGTCTTCTTGACTTGAGCGTTCTTCATCTCCCAACTGCCGTCTCGGTGTTCCACCCGGCGGTGGTGCTTAAAAGAGGTCACGTCGTTGCTGGTGGTTTCGATGCGCAGCACATGACCCAGTTTGTCGTACATCTTGATCGAGTTGCGACCTAGATGATGCTTGATCCGAGTCCCTTCGATCCGAGTATGAAGTCGCTGCCAACCTCAGCGCAAGAGCGCTCATCAAGCTTGCGCCCAAGAAATGTCGCTACATGCTCCGGCTTGACGGTATGGATCGCGGTACGGACCAAGACCTCATAGAGCGGCTTGAGGTCCGCCGGACTGCGGAAGACGATGTCGGTAGCATACTCCAATTGCATCAAGCTCCAGTGATAGCCCGCCTTGAAGTGAGCGACGACCGGACACAGCCAGCGCACCACCTGATCCAAGGTGTGATGGAGCACGTCGACGCGCAGGCCGTCGGACAACCGCTGCGCCTGTTCAAAGTCGTCGATGTCAACGAAAGCGTTGTCGCTCAGATGGAAACCGATACCGGCTTGCCTCAATCGGCTGGCCAACTGGTTATGCCCGTTGTAATAGAACTGCAGACGGAAGGGGGCCCAGGTCGGTACGCGCAAATAGCACAGCCCCAAATCCTCATTGACGAAATAGAAGTAGTAGTGCAGGCATCTCCCATCGCTCGGCCGCAGGTAAGTCTGGCCCGTCCGTTTGTCGTGCCAGGGCTTGAAGGAGGAACAAGTCTCCATCGCCGAGAAGATGTGGATCAGGCCAGGGTGGGCACCTCGCGTCCGCAGGATCTCTTGGACCCGATCCTCCTTGCGAAAGTTCTTGCGCTGGACGAACTCGATCGTCAGGCCCGCCTCGGCGGCCAGGCGCTCAGCGTGCCCGCGGATCTCCTCCCGGAAAGGTTCGGCGAACTGGGTGTAATCGAAGATCCGGATGCCTTGGCCGCACAGGTAAGAGGTCATCGCTTTGGCATGGCAGATCTCGGGCAAAGTCCCGGTAATCACCACACGGTCAAAGCAGGAAAGAACTCCCCGGATCTGCTCCCCATAGCGCTCGACCAAAGGAACCACCATGACCTTACCTCCCAAGGACCAAGCCGCCAGCCCAAGGCTCCCCCGGGGCCCCAACAAGCTTACCCCACCCTGTTTGGTTCCGGCGCCGCCGGGTTAGGCAAGCTCCGTGAGTCTGAAGCCGGCTACTCGGCGGCAGAGGAGAGCGTTTACGCCGGTTATCTGGAGTCTCTGATCGCTCGCACCCTGCGGCACATGGGCTGGCGAAGGGATGGATGGATCGCCCGAGGCCGGGCATTAGAAAACCTATGGAAGCTAGATCCGGAGCGGCGGTACAACGTTCTCGAAGAAGTTATCGAGACGCTCAACGAAGAAGGGAGACTCCATGCTGCGCAAGCCTTCTTGGACGCGCAGTTCGCGGCCGCCCGCGAGGCATCGCGGATGCGTGGAGCCAGCGATCTCCCGGTGTTCGCGGCATTGAACGGCTGGGAGATCGCTTGGACGGCGAGAGACGCCGGCCGGGCGCAACAAGCTCTTAGGCAGGCGATCCTCTCGCTGCGCGAGGTTGCATCCGGTTCCGAGAACCGGGAACGGCTCGAACGGGAAGTGGCGCTGGCGCGCTCGTGGATGCAGAAGGACGACGGTGATACCGCTCTTCGCAATCTACTTAGTTTTTATCAACGCCATGGTGAAGGCGAGCAACTCGATGCCCTGAAGCATCTTCAGCTCCGAGTCGCCATGGACCTGACGCGTAACGAGCGAGGAAACTTGCGCTCTCATCTCGAGGCCGCCTTGAGCAAAGCTGGGGCCATTGCTGGCTGGGCGGTCAATCCGGACCAAACGCGTTCTCTCCAGCGCCGCCGACGCTGGCTCTGGGCTCGCCTGATCGAGCTGGAGTCGGCGATCGACGGTCGTCAGGGGCTCCTCGCCGTCGTACGTGCAAGGGAGCCAGTGTCCGGCGCCCTTCCCAACCCGACCCGCGAGCTCGCCCTGAGACAGATCCAGGCGACCCTACCTCACGACGCGACCTTGCTCGTGCACTTCTCAGTCGAGCAGGGTACCTTTGGCTGGCTCGTCGACGAAGGACGCCTGCAGAGTTGGCGGTCGCCAGTCGGAGCTTTCGAGCTGGGCCAACTCGCAACCGCTCTGCGGAGCGCGGCCGCGAACGCTGATGAAGAAACCTTCCGGAGGACCGCCGCGCGATTGGGCAAGGCGCTGCTGCCTCCGTCGGGCTGGGGCCACCCTGGGGCCGAGCTGTTTGTCGTTACCGATGAGGTAACGACAGGGATCGCCTTTTCGACACTTGTGGATCCTGCAACCGGTCGGTCGCTACTCGACGATCATGCGGTCGCGGTCCAGTCCCAAATGGGGCAGTTACCCACCGTTTGGCAGAATCCTGCCGTAACCTCTATGGGCTCTGTGGCGGTTTTTGCGGCACCCGATCTCGATCCAGCGGCATTCCCGGATCTCGTTCCTCTCCCCTTTGCTCGCTCCGAGGGGGGGGGAGATCGCCCGACTGTACCCGCGGTCGGAGAAACGGATCGGTGGGTCCGTCTCTTGGAGTATGCTGGAGTCCGCGTTTCGCTCTGCTCAGGTCATACACCTCGCAACGCACGCTCGCGGACCCCGCGAGGGGAGCAAAGCTGGCCTCGTACTCGGCACCGAGGGCGACGGTATCCTCGGCGCCGACGACGTGAAGCGGCTTGGGCTCCAGGCTCCCGTCGTCGTACTCATGGCCTGCCGGAGTGCGGTAGCGGACGAGGAGGACCCTGGCTCAAGCAGCGTCACGCAGGCATTCCTCGATGCCGGCAGCGGCTCGGTCGTCGCCTCGCTCTGGCCAGTGGACGACCGCCAATCGAGTATGCTGTCGTTGCGCTTTCATCAAGAGCTGTTGCAAGGCAAGGACCCCGCTCAGGCACTACGTGCGGCACAACTCGCCCTGCGCGCCCGATTCGGCTCCGCGTCACTGGAGACCTGGTCGGCATTTCAAGCCTTCGCGGGTAACGAGATCTTGGAACATAATGGAGACCGGTCGATCCTGGGAGGTGGAAAATGAGATGGCAGATGCGACTACTGGCGCTGATAGCTTCGGCGGCCCTGACATGCAGCCGAGAGAAGGTCCCAGAGGTGAAAGCGATAGACAACCTCGCCCAGCAGAAACCCTATACCCTAGAGGTGAGCCTCGTGGGTCTCGTAGGGTACGTGAATGTGGCCGACGGCGTATGGGCTCTGCTGCCTAAGGCCCGTCCTGCAGACGGAGCGGCCGTCGGCGACGCGTCACTGCCGCCCGGAACTAATCCCAGCAATCTACATTACCCGGCACATCACGCAGTTCTCAAGATTTCTGGCACGAACGTCCGTGGGTTCGGTGTCCCAATCGATCTGCGGATTCCCATTGAGGGTTACGATCTGCAGCTGCCTCCGGCACTGTTGGGTAATGGCCCCGGGTTGGAGTGCCCGCCCTTCCACCAGGAAGAGAAGAACCCGAAAAAGTGTGATGCGGCTGTCGACAAGCTCGCGGCGGGCATGCTCAATTCGCCGCCTGTGAATCCTGATCTCTTGGCGGCGCGCATAAAGCTGCCTAGGACTGACCTCAAGACCTACGACGGAACTTTAAAGTTCGACAGCGTTCATCCGGGGCCTATAAGTGGCAAAGCGTGCCCAGAGACCGCCGGGAGAACTGAGACCGACTATCGTGTGGAGCGCGTGAGCTGGTCGCCAACATTGTCAGGTGATCTCAAGCTGACGCTGCAGCAGTTCAAAGGGTCTAGTTTTTCGTTTATGATAGGCCCCGCTTTTGATGGCGAAATAGTCAAGATTGAAATTGCTAATCAGGTGGCTGAGGCAGTGTTCGACCAGAACCACGGAGACTCGCACTGGGCCTCGTACCGTTGGTTCTACAGCCTCTCGGATTCCGCCGCACAAAAAGACTGTACACAACATTACTATCCTGCCGGAGTA
Source organism: uncultured Acidobacteriota bacterium (assembly GCA_963792575.1). Classification (GTDB taxonomy): domain Bacteria; phylum Acidobacteriota; class Thermoanaerobaculia; order Multivoradales; family UBA5704; genus DATARR01. Next base: position 35,275 of record CAWBWZ010000024.1, on the reverse strand, counting down.
AGAGGAGGAAACCGCTGTCCGCAAAAACTATACTACGAGTAATCGAGCTATTATGCGTGGGAAACTTTGCGGGGTGCTCTGTTTTGCAATGATTGCGGGGTCGTGCCTTGGGCCACGACCTAAGTCTGTCTCGCTACATGGCTTCTTTGGAGACCAATCCGAAATCCCGCAAGTTCTTCGAGCTAATTCCAGCTTCCGGGCAGCCATCTCCCTTACCGCCCAACTGGGAAAGGAAACTGCCACTTGAAAAATATGGAGGCGACCATTATCCATTCTATCTCGATCCCGACAAGAGCCATGTACCTCCTGGCGAGGACTATCAGAAAGATTATGGACTGGAGAGTTCGACTTTGGCCTTTTATTCTGGCGAAGGCGACATTAATGGCTGGTTTGTTCCAAGCGGCCAGCAGGTTTTCGTTGGTCAGATTCATTATTGGTGATGGAGCCCTGCGTTATTTCTGGCTTCATTCATGCAGAGTGATGGCACACGGCCCCAAGATAGGAACCGACTATGCCGCGCCGCAGTGTTTCAATGCCGCTGGAGTGGACGCCGACGTGTTCCAGCGTTGGACCCCCGCCTTCGGGCCTCATCTAAGGATGGTGTGCGGTGGTTCGACATTTCTCGGATATGTAGCCGTTGGAGAAATCTGGAACTATCTTCTAGAAGCGCAAATCTCGGTCGCCGACGCTTTCGTGCTCGGCTCGGCGCAGGCTGACCAGGTACCCGTCTGCCTCGCGCGTGGCGGCCGGGATCCATCCTTCTCTGCGCTCGCGGACCGTAAACTCCATACCGATCAGGTAGTACCTAGAGGCTGGCTCCACCTCCAGTACCCAGTAAGGTGCACGGTCGAACGCAATGGTTCCACGCTTCAGGTGGGTTGTGGCAAGCCTCCGGCCCCTGTAGATAAAGGCGAGACTGCGCCTTACAGCGCTTCGAATGAAGCTCCGATACTAGAGAAAGTCGAAACCCTCCCCGTGGTGACAACTTCGCCACTACCCGCTCCAGCCCTCCCCCGAGCCCAGTTCGATCGCCACTGGCACCTGGGCTTCGTTTCCTTGCCGGAGCACGAATACGTGAAATTCCATCCCGATTCCGGCGCTGTCGTTTTGATCAAACGTCGGGATCACTACTCCCGACTGAAGCAATGTGACCAGGAAACCAGATGGACCGTTCGGCCGTCAGTGCTCCTTGAGAAGGCCGGGCTCGAGAAGAAATTCCTTACTCCAGCCTTTCTCGAAGCTTCCGGGCCCCGGCGCTTCGTGAATGCCCTCCCCACTGCCTTCGAGATGAGAATCGAGAGCCGCCCAGATGGCGCCCCGAGTGGCTCCTGCACGGTCCGCAGCCTATTCCTATTGCTCCACACTGAGGTCAACGTCGGCACGAAGAGCAATCCCAAGCGCTACCCAATCTTCGGACCAGCCCTCGTCCTGGAGTTCCAACGCGGCGAAACGGATTTCCCGATGTTGGCTTCGTTCAACACGCCACGTCGTGACCTGAAGGTTGTGCAGGAAAAAGTCCAAATCAAGCGGGAGGCGGACGCCATCCGCGACACATACCAGGAGTTGCAATTGAAACCGACCGAGTACGCGGTCAACGCTGCCCGAGCAGTGCTCGGCTATGAAGAAGCGCCGCTGCGATGCCGCCAGGAATCTCTCCGCCCAACCTATGAGATCCGGTTTTTTCCGACGGAATCCGCACAAGATGACCGCCCGACCATCGTCGTGCGGAGAGACGCGCGCCGTGAACCCGGCAAAGCGAGTTGGGAGTGCGCGGGCTGGGGCGAAGAAGGGAATGAGGCGGAACCTTGACTCCCCTCGCACGACGCCCCCCTTCTTTCGGGTACCCTTAAGCCGATTCCGCAGAAAGGAGCCCTCGGGGCTTATGTGCGAGGAGGCGGTACCCGGCGGCGAGCGGAGCGGTGTACCCGACCAGTTCCCGCTCTAGCTGACCACTACCGCACGTGGCTTTACGGCCCGGCGGACAGTGATCCGGGAAAGGTCGCGGGCGAGGTGATTGTGCCGTGAGGGATGAGTAACTGGGGCGGTGGCCCTTCGAATCTGGGGTGAGGCCTCGAAGGGCACCCCGCCCCAGTGGCCACCGAAGCCCCTTGCTTTACAATCCTCCCCAGGACATCCATCCCAAGGAGGCCCCCCGTGCCCGCGCAAGCCCGCCGTGCCTTGCTGTTCGCCGTTCTCCTGATCTCTCTCGCCGCCGGCTCGTTCGCGGCGGATCCCCCAGCCGATTCCCAGGATGTGGACCTCCAGTGGAACGTCCGCATCCCCCTCCGCGACGGCGTCGAGCTGGCGGCGACGGTCTTCCGGCCCTCGGGCCAGAAGGCGCCTCTGCCCGTCATCTTCACCCTCACCCCCTATGTCGCGGACAGCTATCAGGACCGGGCCGTGTACTTCGCCCGCCATGGCTATGTCTATGCTCTGGTCGACGTCCGGGGGAGGGGGAGCTCGGGGGGCACGTTCGATCCCTTCGCCCAAGAGGCGCGGGACGGCTATGACGTCGTCGAGTGGCTCGCCCGCCAGCCCTGGTCCAGCGGCAAGGTGGCGATGTGGGGGGGCTCCTACGCGGGCTACGACCAGTGGGCCACCGCCAAGGAGCGCCCGCCTCACCTCGCCACCATCGTCCCCGCCGCCTCGGCCCACCCCGGGATCGACTTCCCGCTCAGCCACAACATCTTCTACGCCTACGACATGCAGTGGCTGACCTACACCAGCGGCCGGACCAAGAACACCCTCCTGTTCGGCGACGGCCGCTTCTGGAGCCAGAAGTTCCGCGAGCTCTACCTCTCCCATCGCCCCTTCCGCGAGCTCGACCGCATCGTGGGCAACCCGAGCCCGATCTTCCAGCAGTGGCTCTCCCACCCCACCTACGACGACTACTGGAAGGCGATGAACCCCACGCCGGAGCAGTTCGCGCGAATCGATCTGCCCATCCTCACCATCACCGGCCATTACGACGCCGATCAGCTCGGCGCGCTCACCTACTACCGCGACCATCTGCGCCACGCCTCCCCGGCCGCCCGCGATCGCCACTACCTGATCGTCGGCCCCTGGGATCACCCCGGCACCCGCACCCCGAACGCCGAGGTCGGGGGACTGACCTTCGGCGCGGCGAGCGTCCTCGATCTCAACGCCCTGCACAAGGAGTGGTACGACTGGACGATGAAGGGCGGCCCCCGCCCCGCATTCCTCGAAAAAAAGGTGGCCTATTACGTGGTCGGCCCCGGCGCCGAGACGTGGAAGCGGGCCGACTCCCTGGAGGAGATCGGCGCCGAGCGGCGCACCCTCTATCTCAGCTCCAGCTCTTCATCGGATCAGGCCCAGGCCGGGGACGCCTTCCACTCCGGCCATCTCGCGACCGCCAGGCCCGCGGCGGCGTCCGCGCCCGACCGCTACGTCTACGATCCGCTCGACGTCCGCCCGGCCGAGGCCCTCGAACGGGAGACCCTGGGGAGCCTCGTCGATCAGAGCGCGGCGCTCAACCTGCTCGGCAACGGCGCCGTCTACCACAGCGAGCCGTTCGCCGAGGCGACCGAGATCTCCGGGCAGGTGAAGCTCACCCTCTGGATGGCCCTCGACGTCCCTGACACCGACTTCCAGGCCGACCTCTACGAGATCCTGCCGAACGGCGGCAGCGTCTTCCTCACCTCGGACGGCCTGCGCGCCCGCTACCGCGGCTCGCTGGAGAAGGAGACGCTGGTGCCCAAGGGGGAGATAGCGCGCTACGACTTCACCAGCTTCTCCTGGTTCTCCCGCCGGGTCGCCCAGGGGAGCCGGCTGCGCCTGGTGGTCACCTGCCCCAACGCGGTCGGCGGCCAGAAGAACTACAACTCGGGCGGCGTGGTGGCCGACGAGACCGCCAGGGACGCCCACACCGCCCACGTGACGCTCTATCACGACGCGGAGCATCCGAGCGCGCTGGAGATTCCGCTCGGCCGCTGAGGCGCCGCCGGCTCAGATCAGGCCGGACAAGCGCCTCAGATTCTTGCGGACCTCCCGCCAGTACTCCATCGTCAGGCTGCCCGGCGAATGGCCCTGCATCAGCCGGTCGATCTCCGCTCCGCGCCGGATCAGATCCTTGGCCTTGATCTTGAAATCCTCCCGCTCCGCCTCGTCATCGCTGCGGCCTCTCTTGAGGAAGCTGTGGGCGAGGCCCTTGATTCCTCTCTTCGAGGCGATCTTGAACGCCCCGCGCACGTCCGAGGCATGTTCCTGGAACTCGCTCAGGCGCGACGACAGATCGTCGTCCTTCCCCTCCTTTTCATAGGCTTCGCTGGCATCCTCGCTCAACTTCGCGAGGTTGCCGACGACTTCCCCGGTCTCCTGGGTCTGATCGATCGCGTTGCCCGCGTGCGGATTGGAAGGGGCCGGCTCATCGGCGGGAGCGCTCTCGCGCGCGGGCTCCTCGCGCGCCGGGGAGGGAGCGGGAGGAGCCGAGGGGGCCGGAGACGCGGCGGCCGGAGGGGGCGGCTCGGTCCTGGCGCTCTTCTTCTTCGCCGGAACCGCCGGCTCGGCGGCCGGCGCGGACGGCGGCGGCGCCGCCGGCTGGGGGACCGCGATCGGCTGGACCAGGGGTGTCGCGTCCGCCGGGATGCCGGCGGTCCCGGTCCCCGCCGCCGGAACCGTGCCCGCGGCGGGAGCTCCCTCCGGGCTCGAAGCCGCGGGCGCGGCGCCGGGGCCCGAGGGGACAAGCGCGGGCGCCTGCCCGGCGACCTTCTGCTCGCCGCCACCGCTCTTCGGCCTCAGGATCAGCAGGGCCGCTCCAAAGCCGACGACCAGGATCAGGAGCGCCGCCGCCGCCACCGCGAGCCAACGGTTCCTGCCCTGGAAGGGAGCTTTCGCCCCTTGGCCGCCCGCCGCCGCCTGCGCCGGCGGCGCGGGGGCGGTCGCCCTGACCGGAGCCGGGCCCGGTCCCGCCGGCTCCAGAGTGGTGGGCCGGTAGACCGGCGCGGGGAGCGGCACGGCTGCCCCGGCGGCCAGGGGGGCGGCATCCTGAAGCGCGCGCTGGAACTGGCCCGCGCTGGCGAACCGCTCGTCGGGGTTCTTGGCGAGCGCCGTCGCGACGGCCTGAACGACTCCGGCGGGGAGCCCCGGCCGCAGCGTCGAGAGGTCCGGCGGGGGCGCCTCCACGTGCAGCTTCTTGATCCCGTACTCCGTCTCGTCGTCGAACGGCGGCCGGCTCGCCAGCATCTCGTAGAAGACCACCGCCGCGCTGTAGATGTCGCTGCGATGATCCACCGAGCGGGGGCGCAGGATCTGCTCGGGCGACATGTAGGTGGGGGTTCCGATCGCGGACTGGGAGGCCGTCAGCCGCTTGTCGCCCACCAGCAGGGCGATCCCGAAGTCGGTCAGCTTCACCCGCCCGCCGGCCGTGATCAGCACGTTGGAAGGCTTGATGTCGCGGTGGATGACCCCCTCGGAGTGGGCATAGTCGATCGCGCCGAGCACCTGGCTGAAGATCCCCATCGCCTCCCCGAGGTCCATGCCCTGGCCGGCCAGCTCCTTCATCCGGTCGTCCAAGGGCACGCCGGAGACGAGCTCCATGACGATGAAGAACTCGCCGCCGTCCTCGATCAGATCGTAGACGCCGACGATGCTGGGGTGCTGCAGCCGCGCCTGGGTCTTGGCCTCGGCGAAAAACCTTTCCTTGAACTCCGGTTGCTGCGTCAGCTCCGGCGCCAGCTCCTTGATCGCGACTGGACGGCCGAGGTGCTCGTGAACGCCGCGATAGACGACTCCCATCCCACCCCGGCCCAGCGGGGCCTCGATCCGGTACACTCCGACATGGGTTCTCATGGTCACTCCTCTACTAAATGGAAACGATTCTTTTCCCGGCTTTGAATCCCTTGCGAGGCATTCGAAAAATCGGTTTGCAGGTAATACTCTCCAGCAAAGAGCCGCGAAGGAACATTGATCGGAATGCCGATCTTCAATGACGGGCTGTTTGCGGGAAAGCTCACATCCTTCTGGGTCGGTAACGAGACCGCCGCATTGTTCTTCAGGATCTGGGCGCGGACCGTGATCCAGAGCGAATCACTGAGAGGCGGATCCACCGTCACATGCACGATGGCAACGATGTGGGCACTCTGCTGGACGAGCGCGGACTGGATCTCGACTCTCTCGATCCGGAACACCTGCCGGGGTCGCTGCGCGGCGGGCTCCAGGCTCCGGCTCTCCTCGCTCACAGCCCGGGGCGGGGAAGCGCTCGCGACGGGAGTATCCTGCGCGTGAAGATCCGTGGCGCTCGCCCGCGCCCTGGCCTTTTCAGCCTGGACGGCTTGCAGGAGAGACTCCTCGAGAGCGAGCAGCGACAGCCGCTCTTTCTCCAGACCGGTGCGCGGATCGTCCAGCAAGATCCGCAGGGCGTCGATCCGCCGGCGGGCGGCGGGGAGCTCGCCGGCGGCAACCTCGCGCCGCGCCAGCTCGAGGCGCCTGCGGATCTCGGCGGCGGGGAACGCGTTCCCGGCCTTCCTGTCATCGGCCTTCCCGCTCTCCCGCGCATCACCGCCAGCCGGGGCGACCGGGCTCTTCACCTCGGGGCTCGGGACAGGCTGGCTCATGAGGACCGGCGCCGGCTCGCTCCCGGCCGTGTCAGGCAGGGGCGCCGGCATCGGCGCCTCCGGCGTTTCCGCGGGCCGGTGGGCCGCGGGGAGGACGGCGGCCACTTGCGGCCGGGAAGCCGCGGGCCGCGAGGCGCCACGATGGAATGCGAGGCCCAGGCTGGCGAGCAGAAAAGCTGCCACGACCGCCGCCGTCACGCCCCTGCCGGAGAAACGCCGGGAGCGAACCGCCGGGGCGGCCGCCGCGGGGGGATTCGAAAACGCGGCGGCGGGCTCCGGCGGCGGCGGTGCCCGGAACGGCAGGACCGGGGCCTGTTCGGCGGACAGGGCGCGCGAGAACGCGCCGGCGCTCTGAAACCGCTCCTCGGGATCCTTGCGCAGCGCGACGGCCAGGGCCTCGGCGATCCGCTCGGGGATCTCGGGGTTGATGGCGCGCGGATCCGGAGCGGCGGTTTCGATCTGGAGCTTTTTGATCTCGTACTCCGTGTCCGCGTCGAAGGGCGGTTTTCCACAGAGCATCTCGAACAGGACGATCGCCGCGCTGTAGATGTCCGTCCGGTGGTCGACGGAACGTGGCCGCAGGATCTGCTCCGGCGACATGTAGACCGGCGTCCCGATCGTCGAATGCGAAGCGGTCAGCCGCTTGTCCCCGATGAGCAGCGCGATCCCGAAATCGGTCAGCTTGATCAGATCGCCCTCGGCGATCATCACGTTGGAAGACTTCACGTCGCGGTGAATGACCCCCTTGGAATGGGCGTAGTCGAGGCCGGCGAGGATCTGTTGAAAGAGGAAGAGCGAGCGGTCCAGGCTCCAGCCTGCTCCATTTTCTTTCGCCAGAGCCGCCTCGAGGGTCTCCCCCGGCACATACTCCATGACGATGAAGAAGCCCCCCTCGTCCTCGATCAGATCGTAGAGGGTGACGATGTTCGTGTGCTGCAGGCGCGCCTGCGTCCGGGCCTCGGCGAAAAATCTCTCCTTGAATGCCGGATGCCGCGTCAGCTCCGGAGCGAGCGCCTTGACGGCGATCTCGCGCCCGAGGTGGTCGTGGACCCCGAGATAGACCGATCCCATGCCGCCGTGCCCGAGCAGCGAGAGGATCCGGTAGGGTCCGAGGAGATCCTTCAACCGCCCTCCTCGGGCTGGGCCGGCATCGTATCCCTGGCGCGGGGAGCCGCCTGCCGCCGCCGCTCTTCGAGGATCGAGGACAGGACCGGAGCGGCGGCGAGATACTGGCCGCTCTCGCCGAGGCGCGCGAGATAATGCCTGGCGCCCCCCCGCTCGACGATCACAAAGGGGAAAGGCGCGTCCCAGAGGCCCTCCTCCGGCCGGGCTTCCGCGAAGTCCTTCCAGCTCACGGTCCACTTCTCTCGCCCCGCTCCTTGCGGCGTGAAGACGATTCCCGCTCCCGAGATCGCCAGCCGCCCCTTGACGCCGGCATTGAACCCGACTCCCGCCTGCGCCTGGCGGACGAGAAAGGTGACGGCGGCCGGCGGCTTGCCGGCGGCTTTCTCCGTCTCCGGGGCCTCCGTGGCCTCCGGAGAAGGCTCCTCCGCCAGCCTCGCCTCGGCCTTGGCCCGCAGGTCGCGCAGGCGGGACGACATCCTGGCGGGCAGCCTCTTCTCCTGGAGGAGCCGCCCGGCCCGCTCTTTCGCCTCCGCGGGCTTGCCGTCGATCATCGCGTCGGCGACGGCGTCGATCTCCTCCTGCCAGTCCTGGAGCTGCTCCGCGGTGGGCGCCGGCCGGGCCGCGGCGGCCGCTCGCGCGCTCCCCGGCGCGAAAAGGAGGGGCCAGGCGGTCAGCATCGGGAGCGCAAGGATCAGCCACCATGAACGGGATCGCATGACGGCTCGCACCTTTCCAAAAGCTCGGTTTTCCATAGGGGACGGACCTCAGGGGCCGCCGTAGCGGGCCAGATCGATCTGATTGCGCAACTCGTCGAGGTCCTGCATCATCTCGCGCGCCGTCTCGCTCTGCGGGGGCACGGAACCGCAGAGGGTCTTCGCCTCGACAAAGTCCCGGTCGGCGACGTCGAAGTGCCCTTCCCGGGTCGCCTCCTGCGCCTGGGCGACGAGCGCCGCGAAACGGTCGCGGGTCGCCACGGCGGCAGCCTCCGCCGCCGTAGCGTCCGCGGGGCCGGCCTCCGCCGGCGTGGCGGGCGAGCGGAAAACCCACCAGGCGCCCAGGGTGGCCAGCAGCACGAGCCCGGCCAGGGAGAGGAACGCCCAGCGGGGCTGCCGCAGGGGGGCCGGCAGCGAGATTTTCGCGGCCGCGGGGGGAGCGGTGATCCGGCAGGCCCGCCGGAGCTCGATCTTCATCTGCCCGGCGTCGGCGTACCGCTGACGCGGGCGGGGTTGGGTCGAGCGGGCCACGACGGCGGCCAGCGCCGGGCGCTTCCGGGGATCGAGCGTCTGGACGAGATCGAGCAGCTCGGTCAGGATCTGCCCCAGCGCGTAGACGTCCGTCGAGCAGTCGAGAGCTCCGCCGGCCTCCTGCTCGGGGGCGCCATAGGGGGGCGTGAAGGCTTTCAGCCCCTGGCCCCCCGACCGCCGCGCGATCCCGAAATCGATCAGCACCGGCTGCGGCCCCTCCGCGGAGGGCGCGACCAGAATGTTGTCCGGCTTCAGATCGAGATGGAGGAAGGGGACGGCCCGGTGGTGGAGATAATCGACCGCCTCGAGGACTTTCGCGAACAGGTCGAGCACCACCTCGGGCTGTGCCTGGCGTTTGCGCGCCCAGGCGTCCAGCGCCTCCCCCTCGACCTTCTCCATCAGCAGGCAGACCCGTTGAGTCTCATCGAAGTAGCAGCGCCGGAAAGTCACGATGTTGGGGTGCTTGAGCTCCCGCAGGATCTTCGCCTCGTCCGAGAAGGCGGCGCGCACCGCCGGCCGGGCGCTCATCTCGGCGTTGAGGCGCTTCAGGATCAGCCGCTCCGGCAACGCGCTCGCCGGATCTTCGACCTCGAAGATCTCGGAAAAGCCGCCGCCGGAGAGCCGGCGCATGACTCGATAGCTCATTCTCCGGTCTGGGCGACGATCCCGTGCTGCCGGAGGAAGGCCTGGATGTCGTCCGGGCTGACCGCCCGGCTGCCGACCGGAGACGGCAACTGGGTGGGCACCAGCTGGCCCAGGATATTGATCGGCGGTCCCGTCCGGTTGAACTGGAACGATACGATCCCGATGATGGCGCCGAGGCGGTCGACGACCGGCCCGCCGCTGTTTCCGGGCTCGATGGCGGCGTTGAAGGCGAGGTGATGGGAGCCTTCCCCCGTCCCCGTCAACGGCTGCGCCACCGTGCCCTCGATGAACGACGGGGTGACCTGGGTGATCTGCCTCACCCCCTCGCCGAAGCCGGTGACGTTCTTGATCTGCACCTGATACTGGCCGAGGTTGCCGGGATAGCCCATGATGGCGATCCGGTTGGTGACCTTGACGTCCGAGTTGGAAGCCCCCAGCGGCACCGGCGTGGCGGTGGTCACCTGCACCTGCAGGAGGGCCAGATCATGCTCGTCCGAGACGGCGGCGACCGTCGCCTTGATCGGCTGCTGATTGGGGAACTGCACCTCCAGCACGTCGTACTCGGGGCGCACGGCGAACTTCTGGACGACCGCGTCCCAGTTCGGGATCACGAACTTCCAGGGCTCCGCCACGTGCAGGGCGGTCAAGATGAGACCGGGCCGGATCAGGACGCCCGAGCCTCCGCCCCCTCCCCATAGCTCTTCCATCACCAGAGCCTTCTCCTTGTCGACCGGGATCGGACGGCGCAGCCGGTACCGGCAGGTGATGCGGACCACCGAGGGGCTCACCCGCTTCTCGACCTCCGGCCAGGTGTTCTTCTCCGATTCGAGGGCCGCCTTCTGGCTCGCCAGGTCCGCGCTCAGCCGGTCTTTCTCCTCCTGGACCCGGCGGTGGTTCCACCAGGTGGCGCCGCCGATGCCGCCGGCGGCGAGCAGCAGGACCAGGATCAGCCCCGCGGCCACCCACACGCCGGTGCTCTTCCGGGTCTTCGCCAGCTCGGCGGACGAGACGTCGCGCTCCTCCTGCCGGACGCGATCGATCTCGCGCAGCATCGTCGCGCGGCCGACCGACTCCTTGGGCGCCGTGGAGGTGGTCGACGTCGATGTCGCCGTCACCGGCGATGCCGACGTGGCGGCGGGAGCGGCGGCGCCCGCCGCCCGGCCCGACTCGGCGGTCACCTGCATCTCGGGACCCTGCTTCGCCAGGCGGATGCGCGAGCCGTCGGGCACCGCGACCTTCTGGAAGGGCGGGCAGGGGGCGCCGTTGACGAAGGTGCCATTCGAGCTGCGCTTGTCCTCGATGAACAGGCGGCCGCCGTCGACGCTCAGCTCGGCGTGCAGGCCGCTGACGCTGTCGTCCGCCGCGTCGGCGAACTTGATGTCGCTCTCCTCGGCGCGGCCCAGCCGCAGCGCCTGCCCTTCCTGCAGAGCGACCCGCTGGCTCTTTCCCGCCAGCGAGCCGCTGAGATGCCGGATCGTCAGAATAGTGGACACGTTGCCTCCTCCGTTAACCCGCGCTGTCGCGCGGTAGATTGTCTTCTCCCACCGGAAGGCCCTCCGCGGGCTCGATCACCAGAAAGACGAGCTCGGTCCGGCCGCAGCGGAGGCGGTCCCGGTCCCGCAGGGGCACCGTGCCGTTCGCCGGCACCTCCCGGCCGTTCAGCCACGTGCCGTTGGTGGAGAGGCGGTCCGCCAGGTGGAACGCGCCATTGCGGTGCAGGATGACCGCGTGCTCCCCGGAGACCTCCGAGTCCCCGGAGAGGGCGATGTCACTCGCGCGGTCGGTGCCGATGACGTTCTTCCCCCCGCGGACCGGAAACACCGTCCCGCCCGGCCCGCAGTCCGGCGCCGCGAGCACCGCCAGGAGCCTGCGGACGGGCAGCGCGCTCGCGGACGCCGCCGGGGCGGCCGGGCCGGAGGCGCCCGGCGCCGGCTCCGGCGCTCCCGGCGCGGCGGCCGGCGCCGGCGAGCTCTCCTGCAACACCGTCCGCCGGGCGGCGGGCGGTCCGGCGGGCTCCTCGAGCCGCGTCGGCCGCGGACCCGCGGGGGGTGCCGGCGAGGCCGGCTCCGGAGCGGCGGGCTCCCCCTCCAGGCGGGTCCGCCGGAGCCTCGCCGTGCCCTCCGGATCGGCGTCCAGACGGGTCCGCTGAGGCTGCGAGGCGACATCGCCGGTCTGCAGGCGATCGCAATAGGGGCAGCTCTTCCACGCGGGATCGATGGGATGGCCCGCGGGACAACGCACCATCCCGAGGCCCCCGGGCAGGGTCTGCGCGGCGCGGGACAGAGCGGCGCCACAAGCCAGGCAGACCCTTTCGGCGTCGGGGTTCAGCGTGTGACAGCTGGTGCACTCGATCACTTTGTTCTCTCCCTGGCCACTCGGGCCCTGTGAACGGCTCTCGTTGGTTCGTTCCAGTTCAGTCCTGAACCCGGGTCGGCCGGCGCCGCGGCCGGTCCGCGACGAGACGGATACAGCCGATCGTGATGTTGTCCTGGCTCCCCGCCGCGAGCGCCGCGGCGAGCAGGTTCTGACCGATCTCCTCGACGGCGGCCGCGCTCCCCATCAGCTCGCAGATCCTCTCGTCCGGGAGGACGCCGTGCAGTCCGTCCGAGCAGACCAGCACAGCGTCTCCACCCTCGAGCGCGACAGGCTCCTGGATCTCCGGCTCCAGCGGCGCTTCCTGACCGATGGCCCGCTGGATCACATTGCTGTCCGGATGTCCGAAGGCATCCTCCTCCCGCAGCAGCCCGTCCCGTACCATCCGGGCCACCAGCGAGTGATCGGCCGTCAGGCGATACAGGGAACGGCCCCGATAGAGATAGACCCGGCTGTCGCCGACATGAGCGATATGGAGGCGCGGCAGCACCCCTCCATCCACCACCGCCAGGGCGGCCGTGGCTCCCATCGAGGCCCCGCCGTGACTGCCACGGGCCGTCTCCAGGACGGCGGACTGCGCGGCCCCGACCGCGGTGCGGAAAACCTCCTCCCAGGATGCCGCGCCCCGGTCGCGAACGGCGTCGAGGCAGGAGCGGATCACGATCTCCGCCGCCTCCCGGCCCGCCGCATGGCCTCCCATGCCGTCCGAGACGATCACGGCCAGCTCTCCGTCCTCCCCTCGCCAGGCGATCCCGGCATCCTGATTCTCTTCGCGGACCGGACCGCAGACGGAGAGCACGTGGACCTCCAAAGACACATGGGAAGGGTCATCCATTAGAGTCGGTTCCAAGCACATCCTCCGGGCATCGCGGATGGAAGAGCCAGCGGCTTCAAGACACCGCGGCCTGCTTCTACTGGGGTGTCCCTCAATTATAGTTCCTTGATTCTCGAAGTGAAGCTATCTCCGATAGATGCAATAGGTTCAATATGGGTACGCTCGCATTGCTGAGGCGCGCCGGCCCCGAATGGGATACCATCTCTTTAGCGATTCTGCACAATGACCCGCGCCGGCGGACCAGGCTCTTCGCGGCCCGTCCGCCCGGTTCGCAAGGAGAGCGAGAAATGGCTGGAAAATTCGAGCTGAAAAAGGCCAGCGATGGGCAGTACCGCTTCAACCTCAAGGCGGGCAACGGACAGGTGATTCTGTCGAGCGAGCTCTACACTGAGAAGCGGGGCGCGCTCAGCGGCATCGAGTCCGTCAAGCGCAACGCCCCGATCGACGAGCGCTACGAGCGCAAGGAGAACAAGAAGGGCGAACCCTTCTTCGTCCTCAAAGCCTCCAACGGCCAGGTCGTCGGCCAGAGCGAGAGCTACTCCTCCACCGCCGCCATGGAGGGTGGCATCGAGTCGGTGAAGAAGAACGCGCCCGACGCGACGACGGACGACCAGACGGCGGCGTAGGGGGCCCTCATCACCACCCGGTGCTCGGGCACGAGTGACGCGCGCCGAGCCGGGCACAGTGAGTCCTTGCTATACTTCTGAGCTGGAGGTTCGAACATGCGCAAGCTGATGGTATTGATGCTCCTGGTCCTCGGTGGCTTCGCGGCGGGTCTCTTCTCTCCGCCCGCCGTCGAGGCCGCCCCTCCGGGCGGCCCCTGCGTCACCTACTGCAGCACCCCGAACGCGTGCGGCTACGTCTGCTGCTACCAGCAGTGCTGCGGCTCGAATTGCGTGGATCTCGACTGCGCCCCGCCACCGCCCTGCGGCGGCGACAACTAGGCGCCGCGTCACGGCAGACCTGATTTGTAGGGGCGGCCCGATGTGGCCGCCCTCATCGTCTGGCTCTCTCCGGATTCGGAGCCATCCTTTTCTAACCCCATAGAATCAGTCACTTAGCCGTTTCTCTTGGCGCCTCTCCGGCCCGCAGGCGGCCCCGCGTTCCCCGTTGGGGCCCGTCGCGGGACATCCCGATTCTTATCGACTGCCAATACCATGCTTGACGATAATCGATAAATAATTTATTGATAGTCGATAACAACGGAGGTTTGAACATGTCAAAGCCAGCCCCGTCATCCGCCGCGCTGCCGATCGCGCACGTCGTGCTGCGGATCCTCATCGTCGTGAACTGGCTGATCGGCGCCGCGATCCTCGCTCTGCTGGTCGCCATGCCCAACCAGCAATGGATCATGAGCGCGTTCGAACTTTCTCCTTCGCCTGACGCAGACCGGCTGATCATGGGCCTGCGCGCGATCGCCGTGCTCGGCCTCGCCGCGATCCCGCTGAACTACGCCGTCCTCAAGCGGCTGCTCGCGATCGTCGAGACGGTTCGCGCGGGCGACCCGTTCGTCGCCGCGAACGCGTACCGTTTGCAGGCGATCGCCTGGGCGCTGCTCGCGCTGCAGCTTCTCAGCCTCGTCATCGGCGCGATCGCCAAGGCCGTTTCGACTCCGGCGCATCCGCTCCATCTCGATGCCGGCTTTTCGATCAACGGCTGGCTCGCCGTACTCCTCACGTTCCTGCTGGCCCGCGTGTTCGCGGAAGGCACGCTCATGCGCGAAGACCTCGAAGGGACGGTGTGACATGGCGATCGCCGTCAAGCTCGACGACCTGCTCCACGATCGGCGGATGACGCTGACCGAGCTCGCGGATCGGGTCGGAATGACGCTGGCCAACCTCTCGATCCTCAAGACCGGCAAGGCGCGCGCGATCCGCTTCTCGACGCTCGATGCGATCTGCGAGGCGCTCTCGTGCCAGCCTGGCGACATTCTCCGGTTTGAGTCCGGAGCAGGCAGAACGCGAATGACCGCAGCGGCGAGCCAACGAAGCGCAAGGCGATGAACGCCGGGAAGGGTCCGGCGAATCGCCTGGCACTTCTCCCGGCACCCTTTCTGATGACGGCCCGCTCGCGGTCAGGATGGCCACCGGGACGTGGCTGTCCGAAAGGAGCCGTGCGCCATGCCCCATCGCCGTATCCTCGCGGTCCTCGCCCTGGCCGCCCTGACCTCCCTCTCCCCCGCGCTCGCCCAGCCCCGACCCGCGCGGGCGGAGCGGACCGCCGCCGCCGTCAGCCTCCTCGACCTCCTCCTCGACCGGATCGCCCAGATCCGGGACAAGGTCATCGCTGGAGACACGAGCGATTCAGGATCCAGCCTCGACCCGGACGGCGCCCAGACCGACGTCGGATCTGGCCTCGATCCGGACGGCGCAAAATAGAGCTGGTCTCCGGGCCGGACGAAGGCGGCTCCGACCCGGATTTTTTCGTGCCTGCCCCGTTTCGGCGGCCTCAGGCGACTTCTCTATATAGACGAGAAACGGAGAATCGAGCTTGGAGCACGACCACCTGAACGGGGCCGCCCTGGAGCGCCTCCTGGCCCAGGACCGCACCGAAGACGAGAACCGCAGCCTGCTTCACCTGATCGCCGTCTGCCCCGGATGCCGCAAGGCCGGCGGCTATCTCCTCGATCTCCACCGGACCGGTGCCCTGCCGCCGCTGTTCGGGCCGGTGGACGTAGCCCTCGCCCGTTCCCGGGCCGAGGCACCGCGCCTCTGGAAGATCCTCTCGCGCCATCCTCACGAGCGCCGTCTCGGTCTCGCTCGCGCCACTAGGCGCTTCGCGAGTTGGGGCCTTTGCGAGCTGCTCTGCCGGGAGAGCCGGAAGGCAGCCTCGGACGATCCTGGCCGGACGGCCGAGTTGGCGGAGCTCGCCGTGCTGATCGCCGACTCTCTCGAAGAGGGCTCGCCGTTCGAAGCGAGCTGGATTTACCAGCTCCGTGCCCTTGCCTGGGCTCACCTTGGCCACGCCCGACGAGTCGGGGGGGATTTTCAGGGATCGGACGAGGCATTCTCCATGTCAGCCCCCTGGTGGGAGGCTGGCGACGAGGCTGTAGGAGATGCTCTCGGATACGGCCCAGACATTCTCGCCCTGAAGGCGTCTCTACGCACCGACCAGCGCCGCTTCTCCGAGGCTCTCGCGCTGCTTGACGGCGCCCTCGCCGGCTACCGCCAGGAAGATCCCGAGCACCACGACCGGCACTTGGCAGGACGAATCCTCGTCAAGAAGGCTCACGTCCTCACCCAGATGGCGGAGCCCAAACGGGCCATCCTCACCCTCCGGGAAGCCGAGGAACTCGTGGACCCCGACCGCGATCCCCGCCTGCTCCTCTGCCTCCGGCACAACCTGCTGGACAACCTGGCGTCGGCGGGACGGTTTGCGGAGGCGCGGGAGCTGCTGCCCGAGGTGGAGGCGCTCTGCCGGACGGCGGGCAGCCGTCTCGACGAGATCCGCCTCCGCTGGGTGGCAGGCCGGATCGCGGCCGGCCTCGGCGACCGGACCGCGGCCCGGCAGGCCTTTGACGGTGCACGGCGGGAGTTCGCCGCCCGGGGGATGGCCTACGACGCGGCGCTGGTCTCCCTGGAGCTCGCCGTCCTCCTGATCGAAAACGGGGAGACGGCGGAGGTCCGCGAGTTGGCCGAAGAGATCGCGGAGATCTTCCGGGCCCGCGACGTCCACCGCGAAACCCTGGCCGCCCTCGCCGTTTTCCAGGCCGCCATCGCCATCGACGCCGCCACCGCCGATCTTGCCCGGGACCTCGCCGCCTACCTCACCCGCGCCCGCCTGGACCCGGAGCTGCGCTTCGAGCGGGAGCGTTGAGCCCGGAAGTCCTGCTCTGCCTGACACTTGCGCGGGTCCGGGCCGCGCCCTGCCGCGACGAATCGCTTGGTTCCCGCCCGCCCGCTGTGCGTGGGGGAGCCTCTGGCCCACGCTTGGGCTGCTCCGGCCCACGCTTGGGCTGCTCTGGCCCACGCTTGGGCCGGCATCCCCCACGCTTGGGCCGTCCCTCCCCTCGTTTGGGCCAGACGATCCCCAGACGGGGATGCCCTGGCCCACGCTTGGGGCGCTCTGGCCCACGCTTGGGCCAGACCGTCCCTCTCTTGGGGCGGCGCGGCCCACGCTTGGGCCGGACCGTCCCCGGCCGGGGATCGTCTGGCCCAAGAGAGGGGAGGAGCGGCCCAAGCGTGGGCCAGAGCAGGTACGCCGGCCGTCAAAGCAGCGATCCCTTCCGTCAAAGCGCCCGGCTCGGGGAGCGTCACGGCGCTTTCGAGGGCCGGCGCGCCGGAGAACTGGAGGATCGCCGCCGACGCCAGGGCGCTCCGGGCAAAGGCCGGGGCGGGAGCGGTGGCCGTTTGGGCCGGCGCCAGCATGACGAGGGCCAGGGAGCCGCGATCTCGCGCCCTGCTCGCCGCCGCGAGCTTTTCTGGAGACCTAATCAATCACGGTGTGATCGCTGGGCGGGCAACCGAGATTGCTCGTCGGGCAGTCTGGCTGGGTTGGACAGCCGCAAGATCTATTGCAGGAGTTGCAGGTACCGTTCACGGAATAACCACCGGTCACAAAAGTCAGGGCGCTGAGCGTCTCTTTACGGAGGGTAAGCTTCTTGGGGCTCCTCTTCTTCACTGAACGAACTCCTTAAACATACGACAAGCATCCATCGCCAGCCGGAGGGCCAGCTTAGCATCTCCCCTCCGATACCGTCTGTCGTGGAGCTGCCGATAATTAGCTGCCGATAATCGCTTGGCACCTAACCACCGGGGGAAGTTCTCCCCGGCCAAGACTCGAAACGCCACGTCCTCCTGCAGCTTCTTGGCGATCTTGCGCAAAGAGAAAACCCCCACGGCGTAGCCGTAGAGCAGAAGCTTGACCATCATCCGCGGATCGTACGGACTGTTGCGGCGGCCATCTCCCTCGTACGGCTCGTAGAAAGCCCTCAGGTCCAGAGCATCCACCGTATCCGACAGGAAGTACGCCAAGTGCCCTTCGGGCAGCCAATCCCGCGGTGAGGGTGGAAGCAGCAGCGACTGTTCCGGAACGTAGCGACGAAAGGTCGTGGGCATGAGGGCTATTTTAACGCATGCCCACGATTCCTGGCGCGCAGGCTCCTAGATCCCCCGGAGTGCCCGTAAGAGCCGCCGCTGCGAAACGCATGGCACCTCGCCCTCGCCGCCCTCGCCAGCGAAACGCATGGCACCTCGCCCCCCGGCAGCGCCAGGGACCCGCCCCCGGCCCCGGTATACTAGCTCATCCCCAAGCGCTCCCTGATAGAACCTCCTCACAGGCGCGGCGAATTTTGGCCGCCGAAAGTCCCCCTTCGAAGGCCCGCCCGCAGGGCGGAATTTGTCCAGCCTGGGGTGTCAACCCCAGGTAGGAGGTCCCCAAGATCGACAAGCCCCGTAGGGCCGGCATGTCGTTGCCGAGGCGAAATACCAGGCTTAGCCACCTCTGCGAATCGCATGGCACCTCGTTTGTGAGCTACGATCACGTCCCGCGGGAGCTCGCGCTAAGTAGAATACGGCGAACCTTTACTTCAGGAGACCACGATGACCAAGAAGAGCGTCAAGAAACTCGTCCTGCACAAAGAGTCGCTCCACCGTCTCGAGCAGGACCGGCTCGAGGTTGTCGCCGGAGGCATCAGCGGCACGACTCCCTGCCTCTCTGACCGTACCCAGTGCACCTTCTGTTCCTGCCAGACCTGTTTCTGCTGAGCTCCAACCCCCTCGGCGGCTTCACCGCTACCAGGGGCGGGACGCTTCCCCTCTCCCCGCGGTTGTCCCTCGGCGAACAGCCGCGGCGATCGATAACACCTCGTTCCGTTCTCAGAACTGGCCCCTATCCTCCTTCGCGGTGCATTGCCCGACCTTGGCCACGTGATCGAGCGTCAAAATCCGCCTAGATCCCCCGGAAGCGCCCGTAAGAGCCGCCGCTGCGAAACGCATGGCACCTCGCCCTCGGGCCTGGGGTGTCAACCCCAGGTGGGCGGCCACCCACGTTCCCCAAGCCCCCGAAGGGGCCGGCAGACCGGGGTCAGGTGAGCATCGCACCGGCATCGCCGCGGCGGAGACGCCTCCTCGACCCCGGACGTCGCAAATCCAGGGAGGCGCTGGAATGGCATGCGGAGGGGGTGTTTTTGGGGAGGGGCGGCGCCCGCGCCCGCGAATCGCATGGCACCTCGTTCGTTGGCGGCCCTTAGCAATAGCGGGTGGTGCCGCAGGCCAAGCTCCAGCAAGTGGTGCAGGTCCGCGCGAGGCTCAGCACGGGGTCGTTTGGGAGGGCGCCTCCATCAACATCTCTGAGAGTGCGGGTGTCCAGGCCCCTCAGCGTCTCCTTCGACAGCTTCAACTTCCTCGGTGTCTTCTTCATGATGTCTCCAAGTAGAGCCGGGAACCGCCCCGGCCCCATATTCTAGCTCACCCTCATGGTCATGGTTGCTCCTTTGACTCCGAGGCAAAACACCTGGCACCTCGCCGGCGGCATGCGGAGGGGGTGTTTCTGGGGTGAGGGGCGGCTCCCGCGAATCGCATGGCACCTCGTTCTCGGAGAGGGGTCCGTCGCCGAAAGGCACCGCCCCCTCGGGACGATAGGGCTATGAGGGTGTCTGGGATTGTGGACTGATCCGACTTCGGGCATGATATGCATGTGCTGCGGGTTACCGTAGAGAACCGATGGACAAGGCTAATCGCCTTGCGGAGGGGGTGAGAACCACCTCTAACGCGCGGCCTAAATACCACCGTTCGAGTTCAAGAGGGGCGAGGATGCAAAGCGCTGAACTCTTCGCTGGCTGTGGTGGCTTGGCGCTGGGAATGAGCCGAGCTGGTTTTCGGCACGTTCTGATGGCTGAGTTCGACCAGGATGCCGTCTCGACGGTTCTGCACAACAAGGCCGCCGCCGTGGATGAGGTGAGCGAGTGGCCTATGGCGCTCAGGGATGTCCGTGAGATTGACTGGAGCGTCTACCCCGCCCTGGATCTAATCTCAGGCGGACCTCCTTGTCAGCCATTCGGAATCGGTGGAAAGAAGCTCGGTCAGGTTGACCATAGGGACATGTGGCCCGAGGCGATCCGCGCGATTCGGGAAGCTCACCCGAAAGCATTCCTTTTCGAGAATGTTCGAAATCTGGCGGGCCCGAAGTTCAGGGCTTACCTTGACTGGATCATCCGCCATCTCGAGCGTCCGTCGCTAGTTAGAACTCCGGGCGAGACGCACGCATCACACCTTGATCGGCTTAAGCGATCCTCGGCTGAGCCAGAATATCGCGTTACTTGGCAGGTAGTGAACGCGGCCGACTATGGCGCCGCTCAGATTCGGTTTCGCGTTCTGATCTTCGGAGTCCGCGCGGACCTTGGTGTGACCTCAGTGCCGATGACCGCCACGCATAGCCGTGATCGTCTGCTCTGGGAGCAATACGTCACTGGTGAGTATTGGGATCGACATGGCCTTCCCCGCAGGGCCGAGCCGATGCTTCAACAAGACAGATCCCGTGTGGCCGAGTTGCGCTCTAGGCTATTGGAACCGGCGGAAGCGCCATGGATTACGGTGCGTGACGCGCTTGTGGGCCTGGGGGAGCCGGACGGATTGCGGAACCACACGTTGCAACCCGGAGCCCGGGTCTATCCCGGACACACCGGCAGTCCCCTTGACCTCCCTTCCAAAGCGCTGAAGGCGGGCGACCACGGCGTACCTGGAGGAGAGAACATGATGGTCCGGGATGACGGATCAGTCCGGTATTTCACAACGCGTGAGGCGGCACGGCTGGTCGGCTTGCCGGACGCGTACGCGTTTCCACGATCCTGGACGGAGAGCATGCGCCAACTCGGCAACGCGGTCCCCGCTCCTCTCGGTCAAGCGGCTGGGCAATGGCTGACCGCTCTCTTGAAACCGAAGCAATTGAGTCCCAGCCTAACCTCGCGCCGCCGGGCTGCATAAGTTTAAATTGGCGGGATCATAGCCCGGAGGAGCAAGTCGCTATCGATTGACCTCTGTCGGCTAACGTAGAGGGGTGAATCGAGATGGCGATTGCACCAGATCGCGCAACGCTGAATGCGTTAGAGGAAGCGCTCAAGGACGTGCTCGCGGCGGCGGGCTCAAACTCAACACAAGCGGTCGTCAAACGTATCCGGGAGGGTCTAGCCGCGCACGCGAACTCCGTCGAGGCGGCTCGTTCCGCGACGGATCCCATCCGGATGCCAAGGACAACCTTCGATCCCTCCGACCCGAAGACCGTCGGGCGAATGGTATCCATAGCACTCTTGGCCCAACCGCTTATGCCATTAGCCGATGTGATCCCATCCTATGGATCAGGCGTCTACGCGATTTACTACAGAGGACCTCACCCTCTCTACTCCAGAATCTCAGGCTCTGAGACGCCGATCTACGTGGGCAAGGCCGATCCCGCGAATGATGATGCCAGCAACAGTCGGGAGCAAGGGGCCAAGCTCACGGCCCGGTTGCTTGAGCATGCGGGCACAATCGAGATCGCCGAGGCCTACACAGACAAGCTGCCGTCCCATCTCGCGCCAATTCGGCTGGCCGACTTCCTTTGCAGACGGCTCGTTTGCGCGACCAATGCCCAACTCGTGGCGGAAAAGCACCTCATCCGAACCTTCTGGCCGGTGTGGAACGCTGAGACGAAGGCTTGCTGGGGAATGAGCAAGCATGGCGATGCCGCGAAAACACGGGCGAACAAGCGCTCTCCGTGGGACGTGGTCCACCCGGGCCGAGCCTGGGCGCTGGACAACAGCCTTGTCGATTCCCTGACACCCACGCAGATTGCTGGTCGGATCAATGCCACTCTCACTGGTATGCCCCCCCGCCGAGATCACGCGGCGCTACTCGAGGAAATGCTAGCCGCATTCCGTCAGGATGACACGCCAAGCATCAAGAGAGACGCGCCCCCCGTCGGGGAGAGCGTGGCGGGGCCCGAACCCGACGAGGCGGGCGGTGTCGACGACTGAATTCACCGATCCGGCTCGTAGCGCGCAAATGGCGCTCGTCCGGGCTCGGGACACTAAGCCCGAGCTTCGCGTGCGAAAGGCATTTCATGCCGCAGGCTTGCGCTATAGACTGCAGGCGAAGGATCTACCCGGTCGCCCCGACATCATCTTCCGCTCCAGGAGGCTCGCGGTCTTCGTTCACGGTTGCTTCTGGCACCAGCACGCCGACCCCAGCTGCCGGCTCGCGCGAATGCCGAAGTCCCGCCAGGAGTTCTGGCGGCCCAAACTCACCGGGAATCGGGAGCGGGACCTAAGGACCCGATCGCAGCTTGAGACCACCGGCTGGACGGTTCTGGAGATCTGGGAGTGCGAGACGACTAAGCCCGAGAGGCTGGCCGAGCTGATCGAGGCTATCCGCTCCCTCGCGGTCGTGGGCCAAAGCCAGGCTGGTCAAAAACAAAAGAAGTGAAGGGATAAGTTACATTATGCCACAAGAGCTAGATCTCACGCCTGACCCACGGGTCCTCCAAATGCTAGGAGAGATTAATCTCCAGCAGTGGCGCTGCCTTGCTGAATTGATCGATAACGCGGTCGATGGATTCCTGCACGCGGCGCGAGCCGAAGCCGCGATCGAGCACCCTGAGATCATTGTAAGAATACCGATGGCTGATAACGAGAACGCTCGCGTGTCGGTCCGCGACAATGGTCCTGGCATGGCGTTGGAGACACTCGAGAATGCTGTCAAAGCCGGGTGGTCGGGCAACAATCCTCTCTCTGATTTGGGCCTATTCGGGATGGGCTTCAACATCGCCACTGCCCGACTTGGCCTTGTAACCGAAGTCTGGACCAGTCGGGCTGGCGATCCAGAACAAGTCGGAGTCAGAATCGATCTCGACGACCTGCGGGCCAGAAGAAGCTTTCGGGTGCCTAGGCAGACTCGGCCGAAGCTGGACCACACTAAGTCTGGCACCGAGATCGTTATTACACGATTGAAGTCGGACCAACGGGCATATCTGGCCAGAACGAATAATCAGAAGACAATCCGAAAACACCTTGCCCGAACCTACTCCTCCCTTCTGACAGACTCGGAGGCTGGCAAGATCCGGCTCATCGTGAACGAGACGCGGCTGAAGCCCCTCCACCATTGCGTCTGGGCCGGGGAGAGGTCGGTCGAACTGCCCGATGGCACGACGGTGCACGCAGTCGAGAAACTAAATGTGGCTCTCGCGCCACGTAGGTACTGCACTTATTGCATGCGCACGCTGACGACAGACGAGGAGTTCTGTCCGACTGGCAGCTCGAACTGCAATGTAGTCGATTCGCCCCGGCGAATTCGTGGATGGGTTGGTCTACAACGATACCTCGACAAAACGGACTTCGGAATCGATTTCATCCGTAACGGGCGCAAAATCGAAATCGGTAATAAAGATCTGTTCGTCTGGAGTGACGGGGACTCCGCTGAAGCTGAGTACCCCATCGACGATCCCCGAAACCGTGGGCGGTTTGTCGGCGAGATACACATAGACCATTGCCGGGTCAGCTACACCAAAGATCGCTTTGAACGCGACGATCCATCCTGGGGAGAGATGGTTCGGGTAATCCGTGGTGACGGGCCTCTGCGGCCCGTAGCCGCCAAACAACGAGGGTATGAGGGTAACCAGAGCCCCCTTTACAAGCTGTTCCAGGCCTTTCGCAGATCAAGTCCGCAGGGGAAGAACGGGCTCTGGTCTCGAGTCCTCGTCGTGCGGGACAACGATCGCGCCCAGCAGATGGGAGAGTCCTTCGATAACGGAGAGGTCGAGTACCTGACCGACGAACGATGGTGGCAACTCGTCGAGGAGCAAGATAAAGAGGTTTTGGGCGAAGTGACCACAGATAAAGGCGGCGCCATTCCCGAGGGCTTCATTGATGTCCCGGGCGGGGCGGCCGAGGGTAACCCAGATATCTCGGACGGTGGGGAGCAGCCAGAGCCCCAACCGTCTGGCCTGCCTCCGCGACCAGCGCGGCGATCCCTTCACGAGCTCACACGAAAGTACGCGCACCCGACCTTTCGGGTCGAGTACGAGATCCAGGCGTACGCGGTCGAGGCGGGCGACCTCGATCTTCCAACCGGTTCACCATGGGCCCTGCGGCTGGACGATGTCGCGACTCGCACCTATGCATTCCTCGTCGATGTGGGGCATGACGTTTTTCGATCCACTACCATGACACCTCTGGACGGACTGCTGACCGAACTGACTCACAGAACCGTCGAGTTCCTGAAGGGGCAATCTCAAGAAGCGACCGTCGCTGGGGTCGTTTCTGATTTCCGGCGCCAGTACTGCACCGAGACCCGTCTCGATCCACAGGAGATCATTGCTTTCGCGAACACCGTTTTGAATGAGATCGCGCGCGCGGTCCCAGCATTGATTGAGCCAGGGTCGGGCAAGGCGCTCTATAGCGAGCTTCGGGACGATGAGAAGGAGGCGATGGCCCGCAGAATGGCCAACCGTGATGTCGCCGATCACAAGGCGCTCATTAGTGACGGACGTTTTTGGGACTATGCGGACGGCCAGTCTCTAAGGGAGTTGTTCAGCCGACACCCGGAATTATTCCTGGACGGGCGTTATTGGGATGACGCGTTCGCGGACCTAGACTTTGGGGCCGAGCGCGTGACTCAAGAGGCGAAGCTCAGGGTCGTGACGCGCTACGATGCCTATCTCGGTGACGCTGTCTGGCTCGCCAATCAGACCCCGGCCGACCTGGAGCGTGCTAGCCGGGATACCATTATTCGCGCGACCTGCTCCTTGCGGTTGCTGAGGCCGGACGTGGCGGATTAATGCTGGAGCCATTCCTCAATACCCAGCGCCTTCTAAAGGGGCCGTGGCAGGCATTCGAGCGGGACGTGGCGCGGCTCCTCATATGCAACGGCTTCGAGGACGTTCGCGTCGTTGGCGGGTCGGGGGACGCCGGAGCCGATGTGATCGGCGTAAAGAACGGCGAGCTTCTGGGTGATCCAGTGCAAGTTCACGACCGGGGGCTACCCGCCAGCCTCGGCTATTGATCAAGTCGGAGAAGCCGCGCGTTTCTATCGCGCCGATCGGATCTATGTAGCCACGAGCCGAAGAGCCGGACCCGCCACCCAGGAAGCGATCCAGCGCTGGGAAGCGCTCGGCATAAGCATTGGGCTGCTTGAGCCAGCCACTCTGTTGGAGATGGCCCGGCGGAGTCCCGAGTATCCGTCATCATGCCGGGATTTGCGTGACTATCAGAGCGAAGCCGTCGAGAAGTTCACCTCCTCCTTACGTGAGACGGGCCGCGGACAGGTTGTATTAGCCACCGGTCTGGGGAAGACAGTCGTACTTGCGGAAAGTTTGGCGCAGCTTTTCCGGGACGAGGCTGTTCGCGGGGGACAGGCCCTTGTACTCGCCGGCACCCGCGAGTTGGTTGACCAACTCCAACGCGCTTTTTGGGACCAGATTCCGAAGTGGATTCCAACTCATAGGCTTATTGGAGGGGAGGCGCCGGCCTATTGGACTGGAATAACGTTCGCCACCGTCCAGAGCGCGATCTTGCGCCTCGATGAACTTCCGGACTTCGGCCTTGTACTTATCGACGAGGCGCACCATGTCGGCTCAGACAGCTTTCGTCAAGTAACCAATCGCATGGCTGATGCCATGATAGGAGGCGTAACAGCTACACCGTGGCGTGGAGATGGCTACGACATTGATAATCTTCTTGGCCAACCAGTGATCAAGATTGGCATCGCCGAGGGGCTGCGGCGTGGGTTTCTCTGCGAGGCCGACTATCGGCTACTTGCTGACAACATCGACTGGGAGTTTGTCCGAACACAGTCACGCAACAGCTACTCCATTAGCCAACTAAACCGGCTCCTGCTTCTTCCCACCCGCGATGAGGAAGCCGCGCGCGCGATCCGCGAAACTTTCGATTACGAGCAACGGCGTTCCGTCATTGTCTTCTGCTCTTCCGTTGCGCACGCGAAGAGCTTCGCGGCAACCCTGAGATTGTTCGGCTTTCGCTCTGAACCAATCACCGGAGATATGACTCCTCGGGATCGAGATAGAACGATGGCCGCATTTCGAAAAGGCACGTTGGATATTGTGACCACGCGCGATCTGTTCAACGAAGGTGTCGACGTACCCGATGTCGATATGATTGCGTTCATGAGAGTCACCCACAGTCGACGTGTTTTTGTTCAGCAGCTAGGACGCGGATTGCGAGTTAGCCCAAGGAAGAAGAAAGTTGTCATCCTAGACTTTGTGAGTGACCTACGGCGTATCGTCGAAGTTATCGAGCTTGAGAAGGGTGCTCGAGGCGACATCGAGCGCCTTCGTTTACCTGGAGTGATTCAGTTTCATGACGCTGGAGCTGGAAGCTTTATGCTGGAATGGATGAAGGATCAAGCTGATCTCTTCATGCGCGAGGGCGATTCGACTCTTGAGCTGCCCGCCTTCGATTTTCCCACCCCCCATAACAAGGGTGGAACACAATGATTATTCCCAAGGTCATTAGAGACGGCATCCGCGACCGGCTTTGGGAGACTGCTGACGATCTCGGCTGGTCGTCACTCTCCGACGCCGAGCGCGCTCGATATTACGAACTTTGGACTAAGGATCCCACTGTCGGTGGCCAGCTTGCCCATTTTATGGATCCCCGCAAGGTCAGGGTTTATATTAAGGACTCCCTCATAAAGCCATATGAGCGGGCACGCCTTTCTTCCAGCGAGGATGCAATCTGGCGTCTCCTTGGTCTCCCCACCCCAACCGAGATCTCCAAATCATTCATCAAGCCCCACGGCCGAAGACTGCCAAACGGCAGGGTGATTTGTTGGGGGAAAAGCCGCGACTGGAAGCTGATCCTCATGGCCGTCTTTGAACGAGGACGTTCTACTGAGGATTATGAGCCATACGGCGCTGTATTACTCGAAACTGGGAAAACCTCGAATGAGCGTCAGCGGCGATTGGTGCGGGAAGCCGCTCGCCTGCTAGGCATACAAAAAATTACTTGGAAGGATTAGCGATGAGGCGCATATTCTCTGGCTGGTACCCCCGCGATGCCTCTCAACTCGCAGCGATCTGGGATCAGGCGATCTTCGTTCCCGACGCGAACGTCCTGCTCCACTGCCTACGACATCCAGAGAATGTTCGTGGAGAGCTCTTACGGCTGTTCGATGTCCTGAAGGACTCATTATGGATACCATACCAGGTAGGATTGGAGTTTCATCGCAACCGATTGGACATCGAGCTCGGCGCGCTGGATGCGTACGAAAAGCTGACGCAGGAATATGAGTCCTCTCTCAATCAAGCGCGTGAAAAGTTAAGACAACTTCGTGCTCATCCCGTCATCAGCGTGGAACGAGAGCTGGCAGCGCTGGACATGTTCCTGCAGGACTTCCGAGCGCGCATGGCGGCCGCTCAGGCTGAGCACCCGCGAGAAGCCATTGCTCACGCCGTCGCTCGGATTACCGATCTCTTGGAAGGACGGGTGGGTGACAAATGGTCGCCGGAGATGCTTAGCGCACTGAAGAAAGAAGGCGAGGACCGTTATGCTAAAAAGATCCCGCCTGGCTATAAGGATGCGAAGAAGGACGCTGGTGAGTTCGACAAGTTTGGCGACTTGATCATCTGGAAGGACATGATCGCCAAGGCCAAAGCGGAAAAGCGACCAGTAATCTTCATCTCAGACGACGTGAAGGAAGACTGGTGGTGGATTCATCGAGGGCGCAAGCTTGGGCCACGGCCGGAGTTGATCGAAGAATTCCGTATCTACGCAGGCCAAGATTTCCAGATTTATGAGTTTACGCAGTTTCTCCGGATCGCCGCTGATCGCCATCCTGAGATTAAAGTGGGAGTAGAAGAGGTCGAAAAAAGCCTTCTCTATGATGAAAAGGCGAGGAAACGCCAGCACGATGCCGCGCATCAACGTGAGCTAAAGGCGCGAATCGCGCTTATCGAGGACGAAAAAGACCAGGTTGTCGCCGCTCTCTCCGGCGCGCCAAGCCTCGACAGCGCTAGAATCTCAGCGGATCGCTCCAGCTTGCGAGCCCACCTTGAATCCCTAAACACTGAACTTTCGACACTCACCACACTCCTCGAAGAGGACGTTCGTAGCAGCGATTTAAATCAACCAGGGCTGGATGAGCCGATCTGAAGGCTCTAATCAGTCGAGATCTTTCGACTGGCGGCGGGCCAGAGCCGCCCGGCGCGGATCCCGCCCAAGCATCACCGCAGGTACGGAGCCACGTTGTTCGCGATCGTCCGGAGCTCCTCTTCGGTCAGCGGCAGCTTGGTACGAAAGGCATCCCACCCTTCCCGGGGCGAGAGGGCTTCGGGCACCGGGCCGTCGGTCCCGTAAGAGGATGCGCCGGGGCCCGATCTGCCGGATGCGCTGGGCGATCGTCCGCAAGGTCTCCTCGGAGGCACCCGCGACGAGCACGGACTCCGCGACGTCGAAGTAGAGGTTATTCGTCGCCGGACGGCCGACGGACACGGCGTCCGCGTAGGCGGCCAGGGCGGAGTCGGAAAAGGCCTAGCCGCCCCAGAGATGCGCGATCTGCACGGGGATGTCGGGGGCCGCCGGGAGGAGCTGGCTCAGCAGGATCTCGGCGTACTCGCGTCCGAAGGTCGGATCCGCCCGGACATGGACGAGGATCGCCAGCCGGCGCCGGTTGGCCGCCTCGAACACCCGGCGGACTTTCTCCACGTGCTCCGGGTTCTTCAGGTCCACGACGGACATGCCGAAGTGCAACTTCAGGCCCCGGAACCGGGAGTCGCTCGCGCAGCGGTCGAACTCGGCGAGCGCGTACTCCGCGAGCGGATTGAAGCTGCAGAACGCGGCGAGGCGATCCGGGAACCGCGCGACCTGTTGCGCGGTCCATTGCGCCCCCACCCCCGGAAGTCACCGGGGAAGTACCGGGGAAGTTCTCCGGTTGCTTGCAGCCATGGCGGGAAAGATGAAACGACGTGATATGCAGACAGCTTTGGGATTGAAGCACGAGGACCATTTTCGCGAAGCGTATCTCCTGCCAGCCCTCAAGCTGGGAGGTATCGAGATGACCCTCCCCGACAAGCCGCGCAGCTCGAAGCAGCGCTACCGGATCACCCCCCGGGGGGAAGAAATCTTGAAGCAGCACAGAGAGGACAACGACTGATGGCAAAGGTCGACATCACCAGGACCGAACGGGTCTTTCTCGAAGAGCTGAGGCCCTCACCTCCGTCCTGATCGCCGGCGGCGGCACGGTCGGTTTGTCGGCGGCCTTGTTCCTGGCCCATCACGGGATACCGGCGCTGGCCGTGGAGCGCCGGGCGGGGATCTCGATCCATCCGCGCCCCAACCTCCCTACCCGGGCGGCCACGCAGGGCCGCCCCTACATCTCGAAGCAGCCTTTCGAGCTTTCTGCCGCGCAGGCTCCCGCAGGCTCCCGGTTCACCGCAGGTACGGAGCGACGTTGTTCGCGAGCCCTTGCAGGGCGAGGGAGAGCCGGGCAGCCCCTTCCCAACCCGACTTCTTGAGTAAAACCGAGATTTCTGGCAACCTACACATTCTGGCAATGTCTACTCACCACGCTCAGGAGGATTGATGTTCAAGCGCCTGTTCCTTCCATTCATCTTTGCCGCGCTGCTCGGCTCTCTCTCGGTTTCCGACGCGCTCGCCTGTTCTCAGGGCGGCCAGTGCACCGGTTTCGGTGGCTGTAATTTTACCCAGTACCTCTACAACTTCGACTTCAGCGAAGGGTGCGCCTGGAGCTACACCGGCGGGACCAGTGTCACGACCTCGGGGGGCACGCAGATGTGCAACCTCTTCCCGAGCTATCTCACCCTTGGCTACAACGGCGGCGCGGGGGCTTTTGCCTGGCAGTTCGTCACGATTCCAAGCAACCAGACCGGCACGCACTGGACGCTCGGCTTCAACCTCGAGGCCCACCCCAGCGCGAGCTCGCCTGGGCTGGACACTTTCTTCGTGAGGGTCTATGACGTCACGACCGCGAGCGACCTCGTCGTGACGTCGACGATCGCCGCGAACAGCTCGCCATCCTGCCGCCTCTACACCGCGAGCTTCACCGGCGACCTGCATGGCCACCAGATCGAGGTGCTCACGATCGCGAACGTGGTTCACAACGACGCGCACTTCTACGTTACGAGCGTTTCTCTCGACGGCGGCCCGTAGTCGCGACTTCCCGCACCCCCGTTCCGGTGCCGCCCAGGTCGGATAGGCTCCAGGGCTCGCGACGAGCCCAATGGAGGAGATTCCAGCATGCCTGAGCAGCACGTACCCGTCCTGATCGCCGGCGGCGGCACGGTCGGTTTGTCGGCGGCCCTGTTCCTGGCCCATCACGGGGTGCCGGCGCTGGCTGTGGAGCGGCGGGCGGCGATCTCGATTCATCCGCGGGCGCTGGGAATCGGCGTCCGCGCGGTCGAGATCTTCCGCGAGATCGGTCTCGAGGATCCGGTGTGCGCCCTCAGGGGGCGGCTGGCGGCCGGCCAGGGGCGGATCTCGGCGCGGACCCTGGCCAGCGCCGACTGGACGTCCCTTCCCCAGCGGGGGGCTCCCCCGGCCGCTCCTGCCGCAAATCCCAGTGCGGCCCTGAGCCCGGTCCAGGGCGGCCTCTGCAGTCAGGACCTCCTCGACGAGATCCTGCTCGCGGCCGCCCGGAAGCGCGGGGCCGAGATCCGCTTCGGCACCGAGGTAGTCGCCGTCGAGCAGGACGCGGAGGGAGTGACGGCGACGCTGGCCGAAGGCGCCTCCCGGAGAACGGTCCGCGCCGGCTACCTCATCGTCGCGGACGGGGCCGGTGGCGGGCTCCGCGAGGCTCTCGGCGTGCCGGCGTCGGGGCAGGGGCTGATCGGGGAACCGATCGTCAACATCCTCTTCCGCGCGGACCTGAGCGAGATCACCCAGGGGCGCGACCTCTTCCTCGCCGTGCTCGACAACGACGAGCTGCGGCGGGGATTGCTGATCACGGTCAACGGCCGGGACCGCTGGATCCTCCACGTCCCCTACGATCCCGAGCGCGAGGCACGGGAGGATTTCACCCCAGGGCGCTGCCGCGAGCTGGTGGCGCGCGCCGCCCTCGGCGTGCCGGATCTGCCGGTGGAGATCCTCAGCGTGCTCCCCTGGCGCGTCGCCGCCCGCCTCGCCGACCGGTTCCGCGAGGGGCGGGTCTTCCTGGCCGGGGACGCCGCCCACGTGGTGCCGCCCACCGGCGGCTTCGGCATGAACACGGGTATCGGCGACGCGCACAATCTGGCCTGGAAGCTGGCGATGACGCTCCGTGGCGAGGCCGGCCCCGCGCTGCTCGACAGCTACGACGCCGAGCGCCGCCCCGTCGCGCGCTTCACCCTGGAGCAGGCGCTGCTCCGCCTGGAGCGCCCGGATCTCAACTGGAACCCGTCCCGGACCGCCGAGCGGAAGGAGGCAGGCATCGCTGACGACGCGGTGGTCCACCTCGGCTGCCGGTATGGCTCCTCCACGCCCTCGCTCTATGACCTGGAACGGGATCTCGACGGCACGCCCGGCTCGCGGGTGCCGCACGCCTGGCTGGAGCGGGAGGGCCGGCGCGTCTCCACGCTCGATCTCGCCGGCCCCGGTTTCGCGCTCCTCGCCGGCGCGGAGGCCCAGGACTGGTGCAACGCCGCCCAGGCCGCCGCCGCCCGTCTGGGCGTGGACGTCAGGGCCTTCCGGATCGCCGGGAGCGCCGACACAAAGGGAGACGCCGACGCGGTCGATCCCGAGGGTGCGTGGTGCCGCGCGGCGGGCGTGGGGGATCACGGCGCGCTGCTGGTACGGCCGGACGGCTTCGTGGCCTGGCGGGCGCGCGGGGCGGAGGCGGATGGCGGGGCGGTGCTGGAGGGGGTGTTGCGGGGGGTGCTGGGGCGGTAGTTTTTTGAGCGAGCGCCCGGGATTGCGACGGTTCGGGAATCGGGGCGTCCGTGGCCTGCGACCTCAACCCCTATCCCCTTCTCCTAAAGGAGAAGGGGGACGACTCCGGGCTGGATTGCCCGTAGGGTGTGCTGTGCACACCGTGACGACCTTGAAGGTGCGCAAAGCGCACCCTACAAGCGCCACCGGTTCTGTAAAGCCCTCCCTCTCCTTTAGGAGAGGGACCGAGGGTGAGGTCGCACGCAGGCCACGGATGTTCCCTCCCGGGCCCCCTCCTTGCTCCCCCGCCCCCGTTTGGCTAACATCCCGCCGTTTGGGCGCTCGCCGTTCTTCCTGCCGGAGCTGCCGCCCTTCCCCACAGGAGCCTCATGTACCGAGAACCCGATTTTTCCAAGCCGAGCCTCGCCAACGCCCCCGAGTGCCGGTTCGAGCCGGCGCCGGCGGATACCGTGCTGCCGGACGGCTTCATGTCGACGACCAACTTCCCCACCTACGTCAAGGTCGGCGGCAAGTGGCGGATGCCGGAGCGCCCCCGGATGGACTCCCACCTCGTCTGGGACCCCGCCACGCGAGCGGCTGCATGATCAAGGAGTTCCGCCTCGTCCAGAAGGGGGATCTGGTGGCCGTCGCGATCGCCGAGGA
Source organism: uncultured Acidobacteriota bacterium (assembly GCA_963792575.1). Lineage (GTDB taxonomy): Bacteria > Acidobacteriota > Thermoanaerobaculia > Multivoradales > UBA5704 > DATARR01. The sequence continues at coordinate 3,031 of CAWBWZ010000024.1, read as the reverse complement.
CGGCTCGGAGGGGGTGCTGGTCTGGGATCGCGGCTTCCTCGCCGAGGTGGACGACACCCTCGCCCCGGAGGCGTTCACGTTCATGTCCTCCGAGGTGAGCCGCGAGAAGCCGGTCAACTACGACGCCATCTTCCGCGAGTTCGTCAAGAACCGCGGGCCGAACGGGTACATCCTCTGGGTGATCGGACCGGCCCTGGTCCACGCCCGCGGGCGCATCGCCATGGAGTGGCTGATCCACAACGGCTACTGCCACGGCCTGATCACCGGCAACGCGGTGGGGGTGCACGACGTCGAGGCCGCCCTCTACGGCACCACGCTCGGCATGATGGCCGACGGCTCGGGCACGGCCGGCGGCCACGCCACCCACATGCGGGCGATCAACGAGGTGAAGAAGGCGGGATCGATCAAGGCCCTGGTCGACGACGGGCAGCTGAAGGGCGGCATCATGCACGCCCTGACGGTCACCCAGACCCCCTACGTGCTCGCCGGCTCGATCCGCGACGACGGGCCGCTGCCGGAGACGATCCCCTCGGCGCTCGACGCCCAGGAAGCCATGCGCGAGCTGACCGTGAAGGCCACCATGGTGGTGATGGTCGCCACCGCCCTCCACGCCATCGCCGCCGGCAACATGCTGCCGACCTTCTGCGTCCGCCCGGACGGCTCGATGGACGAGATCACCACGATCTGCGTCGACCAGACCGAGTTCGTGGTCAGCAAGCTCAAGGACCGCGGCACCCATCAGGCGTTCGGGGTGGTCACCAACGCGCAGGACTTCATGCGGCTGGTGCAGCTGGAGTTGATGGAGCGGGGGTAGGAGGGGCCATAAAAGCCCGTGATTGCTGGGGCGTTCTGTACCCTGCCCGATGGTTTGAGGTCGCAATTTGCGACCTCAAACCCGCCCCCCCGGAGCCACGATAAACCCCTCCCGCAGCACCCGCTCGCCGCGGTCCACGACCGGCGGCAGACCCACCGTTCCGCCCGGGAGCTCGTCGTCATGAAGGCAAGCCTCGGCGGCAAGGGCGCAGAGCATGGCGTCGACGTGGTCGGGACGGGTCACGGGGTCGTCGCAGACGTAGCCGGCCTCGCGCAGGCGTGCCCAGACGAAATCGACGTAGGCGGCGGGTTCTTTTCGCTTGGAGGGCGGGCGCTCTCCCCAGAGCTGAAGAAGGACGTAGCGGGGGTAGGTCTCGAAGACGATCCCCTCGCCGCCCGGCACCGGGACGAGGCCGAGGATCGAGGCCAGCTCCTGTTCGTGGATCGACCAGAAGAGCTCGACGCCCGCCTCCACGAAAGGGCGGTAGAGGCGCCAGCCGGCGAGCTCGGCGCGGCTGCGCGGCAGCACCTTGGTCGGCACTTTCGCCAGGAGATCCGCCTGGCGGGAGCGCTCCCCCATGCGCGGCAACCCCTGCGGGCCGTCGATGCCGGTGAACGCGGGCGGCCAGCCGCCGGGAGCGGGAGGGAGGGGGTGCTCGCGGCTGGCGAGGTACTCGTCGAGGACGAACTGCTCGTCCTCCAGCCAGGCAACGTAGCTCGGGCTGCGGAAGGAGCCGAGGTCGATACCGCAGAGGAGGGCCATGGGGGGATCATAGAGGGCACGGGCCTCCGATCAACGCTACAATCCGCCCCATCCTTTTACCTGGGAGGGGAACCGATGAGCTATCAAGCCTACAAAGTGATCCACATCCTCGGGGTGCTGTTCGTCTTCGCTGCGCTGGGAGCCTTGATGCTCGCGTCCCGCGAGGGGGTGGAGCGCGGCATGGACGCAAGCTCGCGGGGATGACGCATGGCATCGCGCTGCTCCTGGTCCTCGTGGCCGGCTTCGGCACGCTCGCCCGGCTCGGTCTCGGGAGCCCGGCGAACTGGCCGCTGTGGGTCTGGATCAAGCTGGCGATCTGGCTCGTGCTCGGCGGCATCATCGTGCTGATCCGCCGGGCGCCGCAACTTGGGACGCTGCTCTGGTGGCTGCTCCCACTGCTGGGTGGAATCGCGGCCTGGGCGGCGATCTTCAAGCCGGTGTAGGCTCCAGAGTCGATGACGCCTGAACGAACCGACATCGCCGTCCGCTGCCACGGGCTGGTCAAGCGCTACGCCGACGTCACCGCCGTCGACGGCCTCGACCTCGAGGTGCGCCGCGGCGAGTGCTTCGGCCTGCTCGGCCCCAACGGCGCCGGCAAGACGACGACCATCGAGATCCTCGAAGGGCTCACCGAGCCGGACGCCGGCGAGGTCGAGGTCCTGGGCACCACGCTGGGCGCAGGACGCCGCGGCGCTGCGCGAGCGGCTCGGCATCTCGCTCCAGGAGACGCAGCTCACCGAGAAGCTGACGGTGGCCGAGACCGTGCGCCTCTTCCGCTCCTTCTACGCGACGGGCGGGACCCGGACGAGGTGCTCTCGCAGCTCGCCCTCGACGAGAAGCGGAACGCGCGGGTCGGCAAGCTCTCCGGGCGGCCAGAAGCAGCGGCTGGCCGTCGCCTGCGCCCTGGTCGGCGACCCGGAGGTGCTCTTCCTCGACGAGCCGACCACCGGGCTCGATCCGCAGTCCCGGCGGCAGCTCTGGAGATCGTGATGGACTTCCGCGCCCAGGGCGGCACGCGTCCTGCTGACCACCCACTACATGGACGAGGCCGAGCGGCTCTGCGACCGGGTGGCGATCGTCGACCACGGCAAGGTGATCGCGCTGGGCACGCCGCCCGAGCTGATCGCTCGCTGCACGCGGCGAACGTCATCGAGTTCGCCTCCGAGCCGGAGCTCGACGAGGCGACCCTGCGCGCCCTGCCCGGAGTCGACCGAGCCGCACCGGCGGGGACCCAACTGGTCGCTCCCCGTGGGCTCGCTGGCCGAGACGGTGCCGGCGCTGCTCGAGCGGATCGAGCGCTCGGGGGCGAAGCTGGTGAACCTCTCGACCCACCGGGCGACGCTCGAGGACCTGTTCGTCTCGCTGACCGGGCGGGCGCTGCGTGAGGATTGATTTGAGGATGACGCGATGAGCAGCCGCCGCTACTCCCCCCTCTTCGAGCTGACGTCGGCGCGG
>CAWBWZ010000023.1:0-1366775 GCA_963792575.1 uncultured Acidobacteriota bacterium | reverse complement strand
TTGTCCTGGATCGCCCGCATCTCGGCCTCGGTGGGGTCGTGGATGCCGAGCCAGACGAAGCCGCCGTCGTCGCGCCGAGCGCGAGCGGCGGCGTCGGCGATGGACATCGGGGCCGCCTGCTGGCGCGCGCCGTCCCGGTAGTGGGCGCAGTCGATGATCATCTGGGCTCCCGCGCGCTGAGGTTCGGGCTGCTCCGGTCGAGTCCTGCCCGCGCCGGAGCTAGTCGTACCAGTCGTGCCCGCCGCCCGCGTGCCCGCGCGGCCGAGTAGCGCGCGAGCAGCACGAGCCAGTCCACGACGCCGGCCACCAGGTGGCCGACGGGCCCGTGACGAGCCACGCGGCGAGCCGCGGACGGGCGTGGGGCGCGGGCGGGCCATCGACCCCCGACGCTATCGTTGCGCGCCCGATGGCCCCACCGTCAAGACCACCGTCACCGAGCTGCCCGAGTCGCGCGTGCGCGTGGAGGCCGAGGTGCCCGCCGACGAGGTCGAGCGCGCGCCTGCAGCACACGGCGCGCGCAGCTCGGCCGCGAGCTGCAAGCTCCCGGGCTTCCGCAAGGGCAAGGTCCCGCCGCCGGTCGTGCATCCAGCGCGTCGGCCGCGAGGCCGTGCTCGACGAGGCGGTGCGCGAGCGCGCTCGGCATGGTACGTCGACGCGATCGACGACGCCGGCATCGTGCCGGTCGGCGACCCGAGCTCGACCTCGGCGACCTGCCCGGCGAGGGCGAGCCGCTCGAGTTCTCGATCGAGATCGGCGTGCGCCCGAAGGCCGAGCTCGGCGACTACAAGGGCCTCGAGGTCGGCCGCCGCGAGCCCGAGGTCGACGAGGAGGCGGTCGACGCGCGAGCTCGAGGGCCTGCGCGAGCGCCTGGCCGCTCGAGACCGCCGAGCGCCCGGCGCAGCAGGGCGACTTCGTCGTGATCGACTACGTCGGCACGCATCGACGGCGAGCCGTTCGAGGGCGGCGAGGGCCGCGACCAGCTGGTCGAGCTCGGCTCCGGCCGCCTGATCCCCGGCTTCGAGGAGCAGCTCGAGGGCGCCGCGCGCCGGCGAGGAGCGCACGGTCGAGCTCACCTTCCCCGACGACTACGGCGCCGAGCAGCTGCCGGCAAGACCGCGCACGTTCGCGGTCACCGTCAAGGAGGTCAAGGCGCAAGCAGCTGCCCGAGCTCGACGACGACTTCGCCGCCGACGCGGCCGGCTTCGACACGCTCGACGAGCTGCGCGAGGACATCCGCCAGCGCCTGCGCGAGGCCGAGGAGCAGGCATCGAGGCCGAGTTCCGCGAGGCCGCGCTCGACGCCGCCGTGGCGCAGGCGCACGATCGAGGTCCCCGACGCGCTGGTCGAGGCGCGCGCGCGCGAGATGTGGGAGCGGCTGTCGACGCGCTCGCCCACCAGGGCATCTCGCGCGAGGCCTACCTGCAGATCTCGGGCAAGGACCGAGGAGGAGATCGTCGACGGAGGCCGAGCCCGACGCCGAGCACGCGCTGCGCCGCGAGGCCGTGCTCGCCGCGGTCGTCGAGGCCGAGGGGATCGAGCCCACCGAGGAGGAGCTGCTCGAGGCGCTCGAGCCCGCGGCCGAGCGCGAGGGCATCGACGCCGGAGAAGCTGCTCGAGCGCCTGCGCGAGGCGGGCCGCCTCGACGCGCTGCGCGAGGACCTCGCCGCGCGCCAGGCGCGTCGACCTGCTCGCCGAGCAGCGCCAAGCCGATCCCGGTCGAGCAGGCCCAGGCGCGCGAGAAGCTGTGGACGCCGGACAAGGAGCGAGCGCCGCAGGCGAGCAGGCCGGCGAGCGCGCCGGCAAGCTCTGGACGCCGGGCTCGCTGACGCCGGCCTGCAGACCGCGCTCGGACACGGCCCTCGGCGACACGTTGCTAGACTCGCGCCACGGCGGCAACGTTGCTACTCTGCGCCGCCGGAAGGAATCCGGCCGAGGAAGCGAAACAGAAGCGAGGACTATGAGCCCACTTGTCCCGATGGTCGTCGAGCAGACCTCGCGCGGCGAGCGCGCGTTCGACATCTACAGCCGCCTGCTCAACGAGCGGATCATCTTCCTCGGCACGCCCGTCGACGACCAGATCGCCAACCTGATCGTCGCCCAGCTCCTGCACCTCGAGTCCGAGGACCCCGACAAGGACATCTCGCTCTACATCAACTCGCCCGGGCGGCTCGGTCTACGCGGGCCTCGCGATCTACGACACGATGCAGTTCATCAAGCCCGACGTGCAGACGATCTGCGTCGGCATCGCGATGTCGATGGGCGCGCTGCTGCTGGCCGGCGGCGCGGAGGGCAAGCGCATGGCGCTGCCCAACGCGAAGATCCTGATCCACCAGGTCTCCTCGAGCTTCCAGGGCCAGGCGACCGACATCGAGATCCACGCCAAGGAGATCATCGACGTGCGCCGCCGCCTCGACGAGATCATCGCCAAGCACACCGGCAAGGACCTCGAGAAGGTGCAGCAAGGACACCGAGCGCGACTACTTCATGAGCTCGGAGGAGGCGAAGGAGTACGGCATCATCGACCGCGTGATCTCGGAGCACTAGCTCCGAGTCGCAGCGCCGCTCCGGGAGAGAGCATGGCCCGCCCGACCGACTCCAACGAGCAGCTCCTCTGCAGCTTCTGCGGCAAGTCCCAGCGGCAGGTCAAGAAGCTGATCGCCGGCCCCGGCGTCTACATCTGCGACGAGTGCATCGATCTCTGCAACGAGATCATCGACGAGGAGCTCACCGCCCCGCCGAGCTTCGACCTCGAGAACCTGCCCAAGCCGCGGGAGATCTACGACGTCCTCGACGAGTACGTGGTCGGCCAGGAGCCCGCCAAGCGCACGCTCTCGGTGGCCGTCTACAACCACTACAAGCGCGTGCAGATGATGCAGTCCGAGCGACGCCGACATCGAGCTGCAGAAGTCGAACATCCTGCTGCTCGGCCCGACCGGCTGCGGCAAGACGCTGCTCGCGCAGACGCTCGCGCGGATCCTCAACGTGCCGTTCGCGATCGCCGACGCCACGGCGCTGACCGAGGCCGGCTACGTCGGCGAGGACGTCGAGAACATCCTGCTCAAGCTGATCCAGGCCGCCGACTACGACGTCAAGAAGGCCGAGACGGGGATCATCTACATCGACGAGGTCGACAAGATCGCGCGCAAGGCCGACAACCCGTCGATCACGCGCGACGTCTCCGGCGAGGGCGTGCAGCAGGCGCTGCTGAAGATCCTCGAGGGCACGCAGCGCCTCGGTGCCGCCGCAGGGCGGGCGCAAGCACCCCCACCAGGAGTTCCTGACGATCGACACGACGAACGTCCTGTTCATCTGCGGCGGCGCGTTCGCCAACCTCGACAAGGTGATCGAGCGGCGCATCGGCCACAAGGGCGTCGGCTTCGGCGCCGCGATCGAGCCGAAGGCCGAACAAGGACACCGGCGAGGTGTTCGAGCACTGCCTGCCCGAGGACCTGATCGAGTACGGCCTGATCCCCGAGTTCATCGGCCGCCTGCCGGTGATGTCGGCCGTCCACCAGCTCACGCGCGACGACCTCGTCTCGATCCTCACCGAGCCGCGCAACGCGCTCGTCAAGCAGTTCCAGCGCTTCTTCTCCTTCGACGGGATCGAGCTCGTGTTCGCCGAGGACTCGCTCGACGCGATCGCCGAGAAGGCGCTCGAGCGCGAGACCGGCGCCCGCGGCCTGCGCTCGATCATCGAGGAGATCCTGCTCGAGGTGCAGTTCGAGCTGCCCTCGCGGCGCGACGTAAGAAGTGCGTCGTGACCAAGGAGACGGTCGAGAAGGGCCTCACGCCCACGCTCGTCACCGAGGCCGCGCCCGACGAGGAGTCGGACGCAGCCGCGAGAGCAGTCGGCCTAGGGCCGTCCGCGCCGGCGCCGCCGGCGCCGATCGTCGAGCGCGTCGACGTCGACGAGGTCCTGGCGGTCGTCCGCGCGGCGCGCTTCATCGCGAGCAGGTCGTCGATCGAGGCGACGGGCACGCGTACTCCGGCGATGTCGCCAGCCGTCGGCGCGGGCGCGAAGACGTTCGTAGCGCGGCGAGCCCTGAGGGCTCGCGAGGAGATCGAGTCCGCCGAACGGAGTGTCGAGGCAGAGGATCTGACGTTCCGCAGCGTGCGGCCGTCCGGGCACGAACGGGACGTCGCCTTCGATGCCCCGCAGGTGGCCTCGAGCTGCACGAGCACGCTCGCCCAGCGCGTCGAGGTTGGCGCGGTCGGTCGCGTAGCAGATGTCCAGATCGCGGTGACCGCGCATGGGCCGTGGACGACCACGGCGATGCCACCGATGACCACGAAGTCGACCGACGCCTGCGAGCAGGCGCCGGACGAGCTCGTCGGGCGGAACTCAGCGTCGTTCGCCACGGCGCGCGCGCTCCGGCGGCGGCGAATCTGCGTTCGTCGACGATCTGTTCGAGGCGCCTCACGCGGTCTGCCGGGCGTCAGCTCGAGGTGCTCGGATCAGGCTCTCGTCGACCGACGATGCGTGGGGCTCGACGCGATGAGCCAGCCGATGCCCGTGGCTCGCGAGCGTTCGGTCGAGCGTCTCGACCGTGGGGTTGGCGGCGCCGGGTTCGAGGCGCGGCGACCACCGGCTGCGCGACCCCGAGCCGCGTGCGAGCTCGGCCTGGGTGAGACCCGCGGCCGGCGAGCCTCGCGCATGATGGCGGATGAGGTCATGCGGTGAACAGCATCAGAGCTAGTAGCTATGCAGCATCGAGCGACCATCCCACGGCTGGCGCGCCGGCGGAGGCTCACCTCGCATACACTTGGCCGCCCGTGCCCGAGCGCCGCGATCTGGAGGCCCGCACGCGCTACGAGCCCGCGGAGGTCGAGCCGCGGATCGTCGAGCGCTGGCTGGACTCGCGGGCTGTTCCACCCCGAGCCCGCGGGCGACGGCGAGCGAGAACTACTCGATCGCGATCCCGCCGCCGAACGTCACCGGCTCGCTGCACATGGGCCACGCGCTCAACGGCTCGATCCAGGACGTGCTGATCCGCTACCACCGCATGCGCGGCCAGCGCACGAAGTGGATCTTCGGCACCGACCACGCCGGCATCGCCACGCAGACGCAGGTCGAGCAGCGCGCTCGCGGAGGAGGGCACGAGCCGCGAGGAGCTCGGGCGCGAGGCGTTCGTCGAGCGCGTCTGGGAGTGGCGCGAGCAGTACGGCTCGCACGATCATCGAGCAGTTCAAGCGCCTCGGCGCCTCGCTGCGACTACGAGGACGAGCGCTTCACGCTCGACGACGGCTACGTCGCGCGCGGTGCATGAAGGTCTTCGTCGACCTCTACGAGAAGGGCTACATCTACCGCGACCACTACATGGTCAACTGGGACCCGGGCAGCGCGCTCGGCGATCTCCGACCTCGAGGTCGAGGAGCGCGAGGTCGACGACACGCTCTACTACGATCGACTACCCGCTCGAGCGGCGGCGGCGAGGTCACGGTCGCCACGGTGCGGCCCGAGACGATGCTCGCCGACACCGCGGTGGCGGTGAACCCCGACGACGAGCGCTACCGCGACCTGGTCGGCGCGCACGGCGATCCTGCCGCTGGTCGGGCGGCGGCTGCCGATCATCGCCGACGAGTACGTCGAAGCCCGACTTCGGCACCGGCGCGCTGAAGATCACGCCCGGCCACGACCCCAACGACTTCGAGATCGGCCGCCGCCACGGCCTCGACGAGGTCACCGTGATCGGCGAGGACGGGCGCATGACCGCCGAGGCCGGCGAGCGCTTCGCCGGGCCTGGCGGTGCTCGAGGCGCGCGAGGCGCGTGGTCGCCGAGCTGCGCGAGGCCAGGGCCGGATCGCGCGGCCGAGGAGCCCTACCGCGCACGCCGTGCCGTTCTCGCACCGCTCGGGCGAGCGCATCGAGCCGCTCGATCTCGCTGCAGTGGTTCATGCGCATGGACGAGCTCGCGCGCGCCGGCGATCGACGCCGTGCACGACGGGCCGCGTGCGCATCCACCCGGAGGCTGGCGCCAGGTCTACCTCGACTGGCTGGAGAACATCCGGCCGTGGTGCATCTCGCGCCAGCTGTGGTGGGGCCACCAGCTGCCCGTCTGGTACCGCGGCGACGGAGACCTACGTCGGCGACCGACGCCGCCCGAGGGCGAGGGCTGGGAGCGCGACCCCGACGTGCTCGACACCTGGTTCTCGCTCGGCGCTGTGGCCGTTCGCGACGCTCGGCTGGCCCGACGACACGCCCGAGCTGCGCGCCTTCTACCCGACCGACGTGCTCTCGACGGCGCGCGACATCCTCTTCCTCTGGGTCGCGCGGATGATCATGATGGGGCTCGAGTTCGCCGGCGACGTCCCGTTCGCGGACGTCTACATCCACTCGGTGATCCAGGCGCCCGACGGGCGGCGGATGTCGAAGTCGCTGGGCACCGGCGATCGACCCGCTCGGACGAGATCGAGCGCCACGGCGCCGACGCCGTGCGCTTCGGCCTGCTGGCGATGTCCTCCACGCAGGACGTGCGCTACTCGGCCGAGAAGGTCGAGCAGGGCGAGGCGCTGGCCAACAAGCTCTGGAACGCGTCGCGGCTGATCCTGCTCGGCGTCGACCCGACGACGCGCGGCGCCGAGCCGCGGCCGCGCACGGTCGAGGACCGCTGGATCCTCGCGCGGCTGCGAGCGCGCGCACGCCAGACGCTCGAGCGCGTCGACGGCTTCGACTTCTCGCCGCGCCGCGCTCGGGCTCTACGACTTCGTCTACGGCGAGCTGTGCGACTGGTACCTGGAGCTCGTCAAGCCGCGGCTCGTACGAGCGGCGACCCGCGACGCTGCTCGCGCGACCGCTGCTGCTACGTGCTGCGCGAGACGCTCGCGCTCGCGCACCCGGTGATCCCGTTCGTGACCGAGGAGATCTGGTCGCTACCTGCCCGGGCGCCGAGGGCCTGCTCGCCGGCGCGGCGCTTCGCCGAGCCCGACGACTCGCTGCGCGACCCGGCGCGCCGAGGCGGAGGTGCAGCGCGCTGATCGACGCCGTGCACGGCGCTGCGCAGCTGGCGCGACACGGTCGGGGTCGCCGCCGGGGCGACCGTGCCCGGCGCGGCTGGAGGCCGACGGCTACGACGCGACCGCCGAGCAGGTCGCGCGGCTCGCGCGCTTCGCCTTCGCGGCCGACTCGACGGCGAGCCGGTGGCCACGCGTCCCGGTCCCCGGCGGGACGCGTCGCAGGTGCTCGCCGGCGGCGGCTTCGACCCCGAGCAGGCCGAGCGGCGGCGGGCCGAGCGGCGCGCGCGAGCTCGAGGCCGAGATCGCGCGCGCCGAGGGCAAGCTCGCCAACGAGCGGCTTCGTCGCAGCGCGCGCCCGCGCACGTGGTCGAGGCCGAGCGCGCCAAGCTCGCGCGCGCTGCGCGGCGAGCTGGAGGCGCTGTGACGCGGCGAGCCCTGGACGCCGGCGCAGGCCGAGGCGCTACCTGCGCTCCCTCGAGCTGTTCGGGATGCGCTTCGGCCTCGACCGCATGCACCGGCTGATGACGGCGCTGGGCTCGCCGCAGCGCCGCTTCGACGTCGATCCACGTCGTCGGCACGAACGGCAAGTCCTCGACCGTGCGCATGATCGCCGCGATCCTCGAGCGCCACGGCGTGCGCACGCGGCGCCTACCTGTCGCCGCACCTGGCGAGCTTCGCCGAGCGCGTGCGCGTCGGCGAGCGCGACCTCGACGAGGCCGCGTTCGCCGCCGCGGTCGAGCGCGCCGCCCACGCCGCCGCGCTGGTCGACCGCACGCTGGCCGAGGGCGACCGCGTCACGCAGTTCGAGGCGCTGACCGCCGCGGCCTACTGCGAGCTGGCGGCGCGCGGCGTGGACGTCGCCGTGGTCGAGGCCGGCCTCGGCGGGCGCTACGACGCCACCAACGTGATCCCCTCGCGCGTGCAGGTGCTGACCAACGTCGGCCTCGAGCACACGCGCTGGCTCGGGCCGACGGTCACCGACATCGCGCGCGAGAAGCTGGCGGTGGTGCGCGACGGCGCGACGCTGGTCGTCGGCGACGCTCGACGCCGGAGGCCGAGGCGGAGGCGCGCGCGGCCGCCGCCCGCCACGGCGCGCGGCTCGTGCACGCGCCCGCCGACGCCGGGCGTCGACGCTGGCCGCCGGCGGCGCCTTCCAGCGGCCGAACTTCGCGCTCGCGCGCGCCGCCGCCGAGGCGTTCCTGGGCGAGCTCGACGACGCCGCGGTGCGCCGCGCGCGGCCGCCGAGGTCACGCGTGCCCGGGCCGCTTCGAGGTCGTGGCGCGCGAGCCGCTGACGATCGTCGACGGCGCCCACAACCCCAGCGGGGTGGCCGCGCTGGTCGCGTCGCTGCCCGCCGCCGCCGCGGGAGTCGCTCGTGGCGGTCGTGTCGATCCTCGACGACAAGGACGCCGCCGGGATGCTGCGCGCGCTGCTGCCCGCCTGCCGCGCGGTGGTGTTCACCTCCAACCCCAACCCGCGCGCGCTTCCGCCCGCCACGCTCGAGTCGCTCGCGCGCCAGCTCGACTTCACCGGCGACGCCGAGGTGGTGGGCGACCCGGAGCGCGCCCTGGAGCGGGCGCGCGCGCATCGCGGGACCGGCCGGGATGGTGCTGGCCACCGGCTCCATCTATCTTGTCGCGGGCCTCGCGCACGCTCGCCGGGCGGCGCGGGCCCGAATGCCATGAACGACGACGACGTCCCGCACTTCCTGCCGATGATCGCCCTGGTGGCGGTCATCGTCGCCCTCGTGATCCTCGTGTTCTTCGGGATCGGCTACGCCTTCGGGCGGCTGTTCCTGTAGACGACGGACCGCTGCAATCCGCTTACCGGCTGTATCGCGGACGCCGGCGGGCGGCTACACTCGCGCGCCACGATGTTCCCGTTCGGGATCTTCGGGATCGACAGCGACGGCCTGAACCTGGCGGTCAACCTGCTGATCCTCTGCCTGGTCGTGATCTGGCTGGCGATGGTCTACTGGACGTACGCCGACGCCCGCCGGCGCATGGAGGACCCGATGCTGATCGGGTGCGCGACCGCCGCGTCGCTCTTCCCGTTCGTCGGCTGCGTCGTCTACATGATCGTGCGCCCGCCCGAGTACCTCGACGACGTCCGCGAGCGCGAGCTCGAGATGCAGGCCGCCGAGGCGCGCGTGGCCCAGCTCGGCTACATGCTCTGCCCGCACTGCGACGCCGAGATCGAGCGCGACTTCCTCCGCTGCCCCAACTGCATGCGCCGGCTCAAGAGCCCGTGCGCGAACTGCTCGCGCCCGCTCGACCCGCGCTGGAAGGTCTGCCCGTTCTGCGAGGCCGAGGTCGGCCCAGGGCGAGCCGCAGCCGACCCGCCGGCGCCGGCGAAGGACCGGCACGACGCCCGAGCAGCGGCGGTGGCCGAAGTGCACCGAGGCTCAGGCGCCACCGAGCTCCTAGGGCTCGAGTTCGTCAGTCGTCGAGTCGTCAGTCGTCAGAACTGGCGCCGCGCCGCTCTGACAACTGAGAACTAACAACTGAGAACTGAGGAACTCACGCATGGACCGCACCCTGATCCTGGTCAAGCCAGACGCCTTCGCCCGCGGCCTGACCGGCGAGATCGTCGCCCGCTTCGAGCGCAAGGGCCTGCGGATCGCCGCGCTGAAGCTCATGACCATGGACCGCGCGCTGGCCGAGCAGCACTACGCCGAGCACGAGGGCAAGCCGTTCTTCGGCGAGCTGGTCGAGTTCATCACCTCGGGCCCGCTCGTGGCGATGGTGCTCGAGGGCCACGAGGCGGTGGTCGCCGCGCGCCAGGTCATCGGCGCGACGAACCCGCTCGAGGCCGCGCCCGGCTCGATCCGCGGCGACTTCGCGCTCGAGGTCGGGCAGAACATGGTCCACGGCTCGGACTCCAACGAGTCCGCGGCGCGCGAGGTCGGCCTGTTCTTCCCGGACCTCTGATCCTGGCGTCGCGCTCGCCGCAGCGCCGGGCGATCCTCGAGCAGCTCGGGCGTGCCCTTCGAGGTCCGGCCCGGCCGACGTCGAGGAGCTGGAGGAGGGCGATCCGTTCGCGGTGGCGACCGAGAACGCGGCGCGCAAGGCCGGCGCGGTGGCCGGGCGACGCTGGTCCTGGGCGCCGACACCGTCGTCGCGCTGGAGGGCCGGATCCTCGGCAAGCCCGACCGACGAGGACGCAGGCCCGCGAGTTCCTCGAGGCGCTCGCCTCCCGGACCCACGTCGTGGTCGGCGGCCTCGCGGTTCGCCGCGACGGCGCGCAGCGCAGCGCGGCGGTCGCCACCAGCGTGACGTTCCGCAATCTCGGCTCCGCGGAGCTCGACTGCTACGTCGCGTCCGGAGAATGGCGCGAGCCGCGCCGGGCGGCTACGCGATCCAGGGTCGCGGGGCCGACGCTGGTGCGGACGATCGAGGGCGACTACCTCAACGTCGTCGGGCTCTCCGTGGCCGACGCTCATCGAGCTGGTGCCGGACCTGCGCGATCCCGCCAGCCGGGGCCCTGATATCGGGCGTTTTCCCCGCAATCACGGCAACGGCCGTGCCGGATCGGCACGAGGGCGTTCGCTACACTGGCGCCGGGCGCGACGGTGCTTTCGGCGTGACGGCATTCCTCCGCCGCTTAAGCCGACGGCCCCTGTTATCCCTTCGATATGGGCATGTTCTCGTACCTCACCGGCTTCGGTGGCCGCGACATGGCGGTCGACCTCGGCACGGCCAACACGCTCGTGTACGTCCGCGGGCGCGGCATCGTGCTGTCCGAGCCCTCCGTCGTCGCGATCGACTCGCGCACGGGCGAGGTCCACGCGGTGGGCATCGAGGCCAAGCGCATGCTCGGCCGCACGCCCGGCACGATCTCGGCGATCCGGCCGCTCAAGGACGGCGTGATCGCCGACTTCGACGTGACCGAGGAGATGCTGCGCCACTTCATCCAGAAGGTCCACCAGAACCGCTGGGCGCACCCGCGCGTCGTGGTCTGCGTGCCCTCCGGCGTGACCGGCGTGGAGAAGCGCGCGGTCGAGGAGGCGTGCCTGTCGGCCGGCGCGCGCCAGGCCTACCTGATCGAGGAGCCGATGGCGGCCGCGATCGGGTCGGGCCTGCCGGTCGGCGAGCCCACCGGCTCGATGGTCGTCGACGTCGGCGGCGGAACCTCGGAGGTGGCCGTGATCTCGCTCGGCGGGATCGTCGTGTCGCAGTCGATCCGCGTCGGCGGCGACGAGCTCGACGAGGCGATCATCAACTACGCCAAGCGCGAGTACAAGCTGCTGATCGGGCAGCAGACGGCGGAGGAGGTCAAGCTGGAGATCGGCTCGGCCTTCCCGATGGAGGAGGAGGTCCAGGCGGAGATCCGGGGCCGCGACATGGTCTCCGGGCCTGCCGAAGACCATCGTGCTCACGAGCGAGGAGATCCGCCAGGCGCTCGAGGAGCCGCTCGCGCAGATCATCGGCGCCGTCAAGGAGACGCTGGACCGCACGCCGCCGGAGCTCGCGTCCGACATCATGGACCGCGGGATCATGCTCGCGGGCGGCGGGTCGCTGCTGCAGGGGCTGGACGAGCGGCTGCGCGAGGAGACCCAGATGCCGGCCCATCTGGCCGAATCTCCGCTGACCTGCGTGGCCGTCGGCTCGGGCCGTTCGCTCGAGGAGTTCGAGGTCATCCACCGCACCAGCAAGAATTCGAAGAACCGCCGGCGTCGCTACTAGCGCGCCGCGGCAACGACTTGGAGACTGCACCCACGTGTACAAGCAAACGGTCCGCCGGCGGCGGGCGGTCCTCGGACTGCTCGTCGCGCTCTCGCTGATCCTCCTGACCGCCTACTTCGGCGAGTCGGCCGGCGGCGGCCTGCACGCGCTCCAGCGCGGGGTGCTGCAGGTGCTCGCGCCGATCCAGGAGGGCGCCAACCGCGCGCTCAAGCCCGTTCCGCGACCTCGCCGGCTGGTTCGGCGACACGCTCCACGCCCGCGACCAGCGCGACCAGCTGCGCAAGCAGGTGCGGTCGCTGCGCAGCGAGGCGATCGGCGGCCAGGCCGCGGTGCGCGAGAACGTCCAGCTCAAGGGCATGCTCGGGCTCGACCGCTCGGCGAGCCTCGACCGCGCTACCACCCGGTCACCGCGCGCGTGATCGGGCGCTCGCCGACCGTCTGGTACCAGACGCTCAACGTCGATCGCGGCTCGAGCTCGGGCGTCCGCGTCGACCAGCCGGTCGTCGACGGCGACGGGCTCGTCGGCAAGGTCACGTCGGTCACCGGCGAGCGTCGCGCAGGTGACGCTGATCACCGACCACACCTCGCGGCGTGTCGGCCAAGGTCGCGGACACGGGCGTCGAACGGCATCGTGCAGCCCGCCGTCGGCAACCCGAACGACCTGCTGCTGGACTTCGTGTCGAGCAAGGACCGCGTCGTCAAGGGCGAGGCGATCGTCACGGCGGGCAGCCGGTCGAGCAAGCTCGAGTCGCTGTTCCCGCCCGGGATCCCCATCGGGTCGGTGACCCGGGTCGACGCGCAGGAGGTCAACCTCTACCAGCGGGTGCACGTCACGCCCTACGCGGACCTGCGCAAGCTCGACTTCGTCCAGATCCTCACGCGTCCGGCGGCGCCGGCGGATGAGCGACGGCGCCCAGCTGACGCCTGCGCCTGGCCGATCGCTCGGCCTCGTGACGGTGATCGTGCAGATCGCCGCCGTGTCGCAGATCTCGGTCTTCGGCGTGAGCGCCGACCTCGCCCCGCTCGTGGTCATGTCGGTCGGCCTGCTGACCGGCTCGATCCCGGGCGCGCTGATGGGATTCGGCATGGGGCTGCTGGTGGACTCGGCGCTCGTGGAGACGCTCGGCGTGTCGTCGCTGGTCTACATCGCGATCGGCTACGGCGCCGGGCGCGCTGCGCGAGCTGCGCGACCCCGCCCACGCGCTGACGCCGGTCGCGGTCGGCGCCGCCGCCACCGCGATCGCCGCGCTCGGGTTCTCGGTGATCCAGTTCCTGCTCGGCGTCGACGCGCCCGTGAGCTGGCTGCTGCTCCGCGACATCCTCGTGACGATCGCCGTCAACACGATCATCGCGCTGCCGGTCTACGCGTCGTCCGCCGCGTGCTGCTGCCGCTGCTGCCCGACGACCCGCGCCGCCGTCGCCGGCGCGCCTACACGACCGGCGGGCTCAGCCCGATCTCGAGGGCGTAGCGGCCGCCGATGCTCCAGCTCCAGCTGCCCGACGAGCGCCGCCCGCCGATCACGCCGCAGCTCGCGCTGCGCGTGGCGATCCTCGGCGGGATCGCCCTGACGATGTTCGCGATCATCTTCTTCCGCCTGTGGTTCCTCCAGGTGCTGTCGGGCGACAAGTACCGCGCGCAGGCGAACAACAACCGCGTCCGCGACGTCGACGTGCCGGCGCCGCGCGGCGACATCGTCGACCGCAACGGCAAGGTGCTGGTGGACAACCGCGTGTCGATCGCCGTGCAGGTCGACCCGCGCAAGCTGCCGCCGGCCGGGCCCCGGCGCGCCGGCGTGTACCGCCGCCTGGGCCAGATCATCGGCGAGACGCCCAGCCAGATCGACCAGGAGGTGCAACGCCAGCGCAAGCTCGCTGCCCTACGCGCCCGCGACGGTGAAGTCCGACGCCTCGCGCGACGTGCTACTCGTACCTCTTCGAGCGCCAGGACTCCTTCCCCGGCGTCACGGTCGCGCAGCGTGTACCTGCGCCAGTACCCGTACGAGACAGTCGGCGCGCACATGCTCGGCACCGTCGGCCAGATCAGCCCGGGCGAGCTGAAGCTCCTCAAGTTCCGGGGCGTCCAGCAGGGCGACGGTCGTGGGCCAGGCGGGATCGAGTACACCTACGACCGCTACCTGCGCGGCCGCGACGGCGCCACCCGCGTCCAGGTCGACGCGCTCGGGCCGGCCGACCGGCGAGCTCTCGCTGCGCGAGCCCGACGCAGGGCAAGAACCTCAAGCTGTCGATCGACCTCGGCCTGCAGAGCGAGGGCGCAGCAGGCGATCGCCGGCCTGCGGCAACGGCCGCGGCGCGTTCGTCGCGATGGACCCGCGCAACGGCGAGGTCCTCGCCCTGGGCTCCACGCCGAGCTTCGACCCGAACGTGTTCGCCAAGCCGCTGACCGAGCGCGCGCTACAAGGCGCTGCACGTCGCCGAACAACGGCGCGCCGCTGCTCAACCGCGCGATCCAGCGGCGTGTACCCGACCGGGTCGACGTTCAAGCCGATCACCGCGATCGGCCGGCGCTCCAGAGCGGGCGCATTCACGCCCGGACACGGTCATCGACGACCCCGGCTCGGTGCAGATCGGCAACATCGTCTTCCAGAACTCGGGCGGCACGCCGCCACGGCGCGATCGCGCTGCGCGCAGGCGCTGCAGGTGTCCTCGGACGTCTTCTTCTACACGCTCGGCGCGCGGCTGAACAGCAACGGCGGCGACCAGGCGCTGCAGACGTGGGCGCCACCGCCTCGGCATCGGCCGCCGCACCGGCATCGACCTGCCCGGCGAGTTCGCCGGGCCTGCTGCCGACGCCGCGCGTGGCGCGACCAGCCTGTTCCAGCAAGAACGCTGCACCGACCGCCCGTGGTCGGTCGGCGACAACGTCAACCTCGCCGTCGGCCAGGGCGACCTGCAGGCCACGCCGCTGCAGATGGCCGTCGCCTACTCGACGTCGCCAACGGCGGCCGTCGTGCACGCCGCACGTCGGCCTGCGAGGTCGAGGACGCGGCCGGCCGCGTGCTGCAGATCGATCCAGCCCGGCGCGGCCGCAAGATCGCACATCGACCCGGCTAACCGCCAGGCGATCCTCGACGGCCTGCACGCGGCCGCCACGCAGCCGGGCGGCACCTCGGCCGACGTGTTCGCGCGGCTTCCCGCACCAGGTCTACGGCAAGACCGGCACCGCCGAGCGCCCGGGCCAGGCCGACCAGTCCTGGTACGTCGCCTACGCGCCCGACCCGAGCACGCCGATCGTGGTCGCCGTCACCGATCGAGCAGGGCGGCTTCGGCGCCGAGGCGGCGGCGCCCGGCGGCGCGCCTGATCCTGTCGCAGTGGTTCGGCGTGCAGAAGAAGTTCGTCGCCGGGACTCGTCGACGACCCGATGAGCACGCCGCAGCCCGATCCACAGGCCGCGACGGAGGACGGCGACGACGGCCGCCGCCGCGCCCGCCGCTGCTGCGGATCGACCCGCTGCTGCTGCTCGCCGCGCTCGGCCTGGTCGTCTGCTCGCTGGTCACGGTCGGCGGCGCGACGCGCGACGACATCCCCGGCGTCGCCGCACTACTACGTCGACCGCCAGGCCGCTGTTCGCGGGCGTCGGGCTCGTCCTGATGCTCGGCGTCAGCCGCTTCGACTACTCGCGCCTGCGCGAGCTGAAGTACGGCCTCTACGGCGTCATGATCGGCGTCGATCCTGCTCGTGCTCGCGCTCGGCGCCGCGTCGCGCGGGTCGCGAGCGCTGCGATCGACCTCGCCGTTCTTCCGCTTCCAGCCGTCCGAGCTGGGCAAGCTGCTGCTCGTGCTCGCGCTCGTCGGCCTTCGTGGTCGACCGCTCGCGCCGGCTGCAGGAGCGCGACACCACGGCGCGGATGATGCTGCTCGCGCTGGTGCCGGCGGTGCTCGTGATCGTCCAGCCCGACCTCGGCAGCGGCATGGTCTACGTGGTCATCGCCGTCGCCGTGCTGTTCGTGGCCGGCACCTCGTGGAAGCACTTCGCGGTGCTCGGCGCGACGTTCGCGGTCGCGATCACCCTGGTGCTCGTCGTCGCGCCCGCGGTCGGCGTGCAGCGTGCTGCAAGCCCTACCAGGTGCAGCGCCTGACGGCGTTCCTCAACCCGTCCGACAACCCGCAGAGCCAGGGCTACCAGCTCAACCAGTCGCGGATCGCGATCGGCGCCGGCCAGAAGACCGGCCGCGGCGTCGCACGGCGCGACGCAGACGAAGCTGCAACTTCCTCCCCGAGCACCACACGGACTTCGTCTTCGCCGTGGTCGGGGAGACGTACGGCTTCGCTGGGCGCGGCGCTCGTGCTCTCGCTCTACGCGCTGCTGATCTGGCGGGCGCTGCGCATCCTCACCATGGCGAAGAACCTGTACGGCGCGCTGATCGCCGGCGGCATCGTCGCGATGCTGATGTTCCAGGTCTTCGTCAACGTCGGCATGACCATCGGGATCATGCCCATCACCGGCGTCCCGCTGCCGCTGATGAGCTACGGCGGCTCCTCGGTCCTCGTCACCTTCCTGGCCGCTCGGCCTCCTGCAGTCGATCTACGTGCAAGGCGCGCGCATCGGCATGCCGCCTCAAGGGCCGGGCGCTCGACCTCTAAAGGAAGAGAATCTCATCGTGAAAAAGCAAGTACTGGTCAGCGTCGACCGCGGCGGAGACCCGCGTCGCGCTGCTCGAGGCGACGGGCAAGCCGGCCGCCGCCGAAGGCGCACGGCGCGCGCAGGCGCCGCAAGAAGCCGCCGACGCCCAGCGCGAGGGCTACCGCGTCGCCGAGCTCTACATCGAGCGCCGCGGCGCGCGCTCGATCGTCGGCAACATCTACAAGGGCAAGGTCGACAACGTCCTGCGCCGGCCTCGAGGCCGCGTTCGTCGACATCGGCCTCGACAAGAACGGCTTCCTGCACGTCGACGAGATCGTGCTGCCCGGCGTCGAGGCGCCCGCCGCGGCCGCGGCGCGCGGCAAGGGCGGCAGAAGATCACCGACCTGCTCAAGCCCGGCCAGGAGATCGTCGTCCAGGTCGTCAAGGACCCGCTGAAGACCAAGGGCGCGCGCCTGTCGATGGAGCTCTCGATCGCCGGCCGCTACCTGGTCTACGCGCCGACCGGGCGAGGGCGTCGGCGTCTCGCGCCGGCTCGACGACAAGGAGCGCGACCGCCTGCGCAAGGAGGTCGCCAAGCTCGACCTCCAGCGGCGGCGGCGCGATCATCCGCACCGCGGCCCACGGCGCCAAGCGCGAGGACTTCGAGCGCGAGCTGCAGTACCTGTACAAGCTCCACGAGGTGCTCCAGAAGCGCGTCGAGGAGACCGACCGGCCCCGGCGATGGTCTTCCAGGAGGCCGACCTGTCGGTGCGCGTCGTGCGCGACATCTTCTCGGCCGAGTTCGAGCGCGCGATCGTCGACGACCCGAAGCAGCACCACCGGCTGGTCTCGTTCTTCACCCGCACCGCGCCCGAGCTGGTCGACCGCGTCGAGCTCTAGGAGGACGAGCGAGCCGCTGTTCGAGCGCTACGGCGTCGAGCAGGTGATCGAGGGCGTGCTCTCGCGCCGCGTCGACCTGCCCAGCGGCGGCTACCTGATGATCGACTACGCCGAGGCGCTGACGGTCATCGACGTCAACTCCGGCTCGTTCATCGGCCGCGGCAAGGGCGCGCGCCTGGAGGACACGATCACGAAGACCAACCTCGAGGCGGCCGAGGAGGTCGTCCACCAGCTGCGGCTGCGCGACATCGGCGGGATCATCGTCATCGACTTCATCGACATGGCGCGGGCGCGCAACCGCGACGCGGTGCTCAAGACGCTGCGCAAGGCGCTCGACGAGGACCGCACGAAGACCTTCGTGGTCGAGATCTCGCCGCTCGGCCTGGTCGAGATGACGCGCCAGAACGTCACCGAGGGCGTGCGCGAGATCATGACCCGCGCCTGCCCGACCTGCGACGGCGAGGGCGTGATCCAGTCCGAGGAGACGATCGCGATCGAGGTCGAGCGCCAGCTGCGCGAGCTCGCCGCGGAGCGCACGGACGCCCGAGGCGTTCCTGGTCCAGGTCAACCCGCGCGTGACCGCCGCAGTTCACCGGCAACGGCGCGCGGCATGCTGCACGGCGCTCGAGGACGAGACCGGCAAGCTCTTCCACTTCGAGGGCTCCGAGGGCCTGCCGCTCGACCACTTCGCGGTCACGCTGGAGGGCTCGCGCGAGCGAGGTCGAGGAGCGCGCGCTGCCGTTCCGCGAGGGCGACGAGGTGCTCGTCCAGATCGTCGAGCCGCACATGTACAACGTCGACGACGCCGTGGCCAAGATCGACGGCTACATCATCTCGGTCGCCGGCGGCGGCCCGCTACGTCGGCGAGAAGCGGCTGGTGCGCATCGAGGAGGTCGGGCCGCACCGCGGCCACCGCCTCGCTGGTCGACGCCGAGTCGCGGCCGACCGGCGACGAGACCGGCGACGACGGCGGCCGATGGCGTAGAATCGCGCCTCGGCGCCGCGGCCGCAGAGGCGGACGGCGCCGTTCCCGCGCCAAGGCGGACGCCGCCGCCGGCGGCCTCCGACTGACCGACGAGTACCATGACCTACGCGATCGTCAAGACCGGCGGCAAGCAGTACCGCGTCGAGGAGGGCCAGACCCTGCTCGTCGAGCGGCTGCCCGACGACGAGGGCGCGAAGGTCGCGCTCGAGCCGCTGCTCTTCCGCGGCGACGACGACGTCGCTCGACGGCGCCGACCTCGCGAAGGTCAAGGTCGAGGCCAAGGTCGTCGGCCACGAGCGCGGCCCGAAGCTGCGCGTGGTCAAGTTCAAGCCCAAGCGCGGCTACAAGCGGCGCACCGGCCACCGCCAGGAGCTCACGCGGATCGAGATCACCGAGATCAAGCTGGGGCGCGCGCCGCGCAAGCGGCCGGCGAAGCCACGCGAGGCCCGGCAGAAGCCGCCGCAAGCCGGCGCGAAGCCCGCCGACGACCGCGAAGCCGCGACGCGCACGCGCGAGAAGAAGGAGGCTCGGATGGCGCATAAGAAGGGCCTCGGCTCCACCCGCAACGGCCGCGACTCGAACGCCAAGCGCCTCGGCGTGAAGGTCTTCGCCGGCCAGACCGTCACCGGCGGCGAGATCATCGTGCGCCAGCGCGGCACCCGCTTCAAGCCCGGCGACGGCGTCGGCATCGGCAAGGACGACACGATCTTCGCCAGCGCGGCCGGGCACGGTCGAGTTCAGCGACCGGCCGCCGCGGCCGCGTGATCTCGGTCGTGCCGGCGGCCGAGTAGCGCGCCGCGCGCGGCCTCCCGCGGAGTCGCCCGCGCTGCATCGCGCGCCTCGGCATGCGTCCGCTGCGCCGGGCCTCGGCCGCTAGGGCAGCCGACGCTGCCTAGCCGTCCTGCGCGGTCGGGCCGGACGAGGATCTCGTTGACGTCGACGTGCGGCGGCTGCGCGACCGCGTACATGACCGCGCGGCGATGTCGTCGGCCTCGAGGCGTCCTGGGCCGGCGGTTGTCGAAGAACGGCGTGTCGACCATGCCCGGGCTCGATCACGCGTCACGCGCACGCCGGTGCCGTTGAGCTCCTGGCGCAGCGCCTCGCCCATCGCGGTGACCGCCCACTTCGTGGCCGAGTAGAGCGAGCCCGGGAGCGCGCGGCGGCCGGCGACCGAGCTCGGTCAGCAGCAGGTGGCCCGTGCGTCTCGCGCGACGGCCGGCATCGTCGCGCGGATCGTGTAGGCGGCGCCGAGACGTTCGTCAGCACCATCGCGCGCCAGTGCTCGGGCGTCTCGTTCACGAAGCCGCGCGGCGCGCCGAAGCCCGCGTTGGCGAAGACGACGTCGAGGCGGCCGAAGCGCGTCGAGCGCGCGCGCGACCATGCGCCTCCTGCTCGCTCCCACTCGGTGACGTCGCAGCGCGACGGCGAGCGCGCGCTCGTCGCCGCCGAGCTCGTCGGCGAGCGCGTCGAGCTTGTCGGCCGAGCGGGCGGCGAGCACGACCCGGTAGCCGGCCTGCGCGGCGTGGCGGGCGGTCGCGGCGCCGATGCCGGTCGAGGCGCCGGTGATGAGGAAGACGTGCGTCGTCGGGCATGGCGGCGGTCCTTTCGTACGATGGGACGGCTGCATGCTGCTACGATCGAGCGCGCGCATCCACGTCCAGGCCGGCGGCGGCGGCGACGGCTGCATGAGCTTCCGCCGCGAGGCCCACGTGCCCAAGGGCGGCCCCGACGGCGGCGACGGCGGCCGCGGCGGCGACGTCGTGCTCGTCTGCGACGACTCGCTGCGCGACCTGCAGTCCTTCCAGCGCCGGCGCGCACTTCAAGGCCGAGCGCGGCGGCCACGGCGAGGGCGCCCAGCGCCACGGCGCCGACGGCGACGACGCTGGTCGTGCGCGTGCCGCCGGGCACGCAGTGCGCGACCGAGGACGGCACGCGCTACGACCTCGTCGCGCCGGGCCAGCGCGCGTGGTCGCCCGCGGCGGCTCGGGCGGGCGCGGCAACAAGCACTTCGCGACCCCGACGCGCCAGGCGCCGCGCTTCGCCGAGCGCGGGCTGCCCGGCGAGGAGGGCTGGGTCGAGCTGCAGCTCAAGCTGCTGGCCGACGTCGGGCTCGTCGGGCTGCCCAACGCCGGCAAGTCGTCGCTGCTGGCGCGGCTGACGCGCGCGCGCGCCGAAGGTCGCCGACTACCCGTTCACGACGCTCGAGCCGGTGCTCGGCACGCTCGAGGCCGACGACCGCCAGCTCGTGATCGCCGACATCCCGGGGCTGATCGAGGGCGCCAGCGAGGGCGCCGGGCTCGGCCACGACTTCCTCGCCCACGTCGAGCGCACGCGGCTGCTCGTCCACGTGCTCGACCTCGCGCCGCTCGACGGCTCCGACCCGGTCGCCAACCACGCGACGATCGAGCACGAGCTGGCCGCGCACGACCCGCGCCTGGCCGCGCTGCCGCGCATCCTCGCGCTGTCCAAGGCCGACCTCGTGACGCCCGAGGCGGCCGCCGGCGCGCGGCCGAGGCGTGGCGCGCAGCGGCTGGGCGACGGACGTGCCGGTGCTCGTCACCTCGAGCGCGACGGGCGAGGGGCTCGACGAGCTCGCGGCGCGAGCTGCTCGCGGCGGGTCCCGGTCGAGGCGCCCGCCGGCGCGAGCCGCAGCGGTCGCGCGGCCGAGGACGAGCTCGCCGAGCACCGGGTCTTCCGGCCGGCCGCCGGCCGCGGCTTCGCGGTCGAGCGCGTCGGGGAGGGCGCCTTCCGCGTCACCGGCGCCGGGTCGAGCGCCTGGTCGCCCGCTACGACCTCGACAACGAGGAGGCGCTGGCCCACCTCGAGCGCCGCCTGCGCCGCATGGGCGTGATCCGCGCGCTCGAGGCCGCGGGCTTCGAGCCCGGCGACGACGTCGAGATCGCCGGCGTCGTGTTCGAGCTCGATCCCGGCTAGCGCGCACCGGCGGTCGCCCGAGCGGCCCGCCGGGCTCCGCGGCGGCGTCGCGCGGCGGCGGACCCGCTGCGCGACGCCGCCGTCGTAGCGCGCCGGGCCGCATGGCCGTCCGCGACCGTCATCAAGCTCGGTTCGAGCATCGTCGCCGACGAGTCCGGCGAGCTGCGCGCGCGACGTGCTCGCGCGCGTGTGCGACGAGGTCGCCGCGCGGCACGCGCGCCGGCGACGACGTCGTCGATCGTCACCAGCGGCGCGATCGCGCGCGGGATGCGCAGCTCATGGGCCTGCCGCTGCGCCCGCGCGCGATCGAGGAGCTGCAGGCCGCCAGCGCCGTCGGCCAGGGCAAGCTCTACCGCGTCTACGACGAGCTGCTGCGCGAGCCGCGGCGTGACCAGCGCGCAGGTGCTGCTGACGTTCTTCGACATGAGCGCGCGCACGCACTACCTCAACGCCCGCCAGACGCTGCGCAAGCTGCTCGACTGGCGCGTGGTGCCGGTGATCAACGAGAACGACACCACGACGACCGACGAGATCTCCTTCGGCGACAACGACTTCCTCGCCGCGCAGGTGGCGATCCTCATCGGCGCCGACCTGCTCGTGCTGCTCACCGACATCGACGGCCTGTTCACCGCCGACCCGCGCGCGGACCCCGACGCCGAGCTGGTGGAGGAGGTCGCCGACTTCGAGGGCCTGCGCGAGCTGGACATCGGCGCACGCCGACCTCGCCGCTGGGCTCGGGCGGGATGCGCTCGAAGGTCGTCGCCGCCGAGATGGCGACCGCGGCGGGGATCCCCGCCGTCATCGCCAACGGCCTCGACCGGCGACGCGCTCGAGGCCGCCCTGGCCTGGCAGGCGATCGCGCTGATCAAGTTCGGGCACATCCGCTCCAGCAGCGAATAGATTCGATCAATTTTCTTCGCTGATCGATTCGGCACGGATCTTGCGGTGGCCTCTTCCCGCATGAGCTCCACCGGGGCCTGCAACGACGGGCTCCGGGCTACAACCAGGACCAGCAACAGGAGGAACTCAAGATGAAGCTCGAATCCCTCAAGGATCTTTACCTCGAACAGCTCAAAGACCTCTATTCCGCCGAGACGCAGATCGTCGACGCGCTGCCGAAGATGGCCGAGGCGGCCCATTCCGCGGACCTGCGGAAGGCGTTCAACGATCATCTGCGGCAGACCGAGGAGCATGTCCGCCGCCTCGAGAAGATCTTCCAGAACCTCGACGAGAGCCCCAAGGGACATACCTGCGAGGGGATGAAGGGCCTGCTCAAGGAGGGTGCCGAGATGACCAAGATGAAAGGCGAGCCGTCGGTGATCGACGCCGGCCTGATCGCCTGCGCCCAGCGGGTGGAGCATTACGAGATCGCCGGCTACGGCACGGTGCGCACCTACGCCGAGATGCTCGGCAAGGACGATCACGTCACGCTCCTCGAGCGCACGCTCCAGGAGGAGGAGGAGACCGACGAGCGTCTGACTGAGCTCGCCGAGAGCCACATCAACCAGGAAGCGCAGGTCCGCTGAGAAGCGGTCCATCGCGGGGATAGCGAGCGCGCCCCTCCGCGGGAGCGTTCGCCGTCCCTGGGAAGGAAGAAGAGGCCTCTATTCTGTGTTCTCAGCTTCGGACGCTCCGTCGTAGAGGAACGGGCCAAGTGCTACACCCCAACGGAGGTGAAGTCGTCAACAGGTAGCAGCCAATCCAAAGGAAGGGGTGAAAACCATGCCGGAAAACAGGACCACCACCGACCACGAAGAGATCCGCCGTTGGGCCGAAGAGCGCGGTGGGCGCCCGGCGGCGGTGGTCAATTCTCAGAACAACGAAGATATCCCCGCCGGGGGCCTGCGGATCGACTTCCCTGACTATGACAGCGGGGAGCCTCTGCAGGAGATCACCTGGACAGAGTTCTTCGATCGCTTCGAGGAAGAGAACCTGACGTTCATCTTCCAAGAGGAGATGGTTTGTTGAGGCGCTTCTGGATGTGGAAGACGTGAAGGCGGGGACCTGTCCCCGCCTTTTTCATTTTACCCCTCGGCCCGCCCCTTGAGCAGCCGCAGCACCTGCGCCTCCAGCCGGCGCAGGCCGTTGGACTCGTCCTCGGGCGAATCCTCGACGGCATCCTCCAGGGTGTCCCGCAGGGTCCCCTCGAGGAAGCTCTGGATCACCACCGGGTGGACGTAGTACTTGCGGCAGATCGCCGGCGGGTTGCCGAGCTGGCCGGAGACGTGCTTGATCGCCTCGACCACCGCCTTGTTGGCCTCCGCTCGCTCTCGCAGGCGCCGACCTCGAGCAGGGCCGAGAGGGCGAGCACGGTCCCGCCCCAGGTGCGGAAGTCCTTGGCCGTGAAGTCCTCGCCGGTGATCTCGCGCAGGTAGGCGTTGACGTCGTCGGAGCTGACGCTCTGGCGCTCGCCGTCGTCGTCGAGGTACTGGAACAGCTCCTGGCCGGGCAGGTCCTGGCACTGCTTGACGATGCGCGCCAGGCGCCGGTCGCTGGACCTCGACCGCGTGCTCCTTGCCGCTCTTGCCGCGGAACTCGAAGCGCAGCGTCGCGCCGTCGACGTCGACGTGCCGGTCGCGCAGCGTGGTCAGGCCGAAGGAGTTGTTCTGCTTGGCGTACTCCTCGTTGCCGACGCGGATCAGCGTCGTCTCCAGCAGCCGGACGACGGCGGCCAGCACCTTCTCGCGCGGCAGGCCGCGCTGCGCCAGGTCGCGGTCGACCCGCTCGCGGATCTTCGGCAGCGCGTCGCCGAAGGCGATCATGCGGCCGTACTTGGTCTCGTCGCGCACCTCGCGCCAGTCGGCGTGGTAGCGGTACTGCTTGCGGCCCCGGGCGTCGCGGCCGGTCGCCTGGAGGTGGCCGTTCGGCGCGGGGGCAGATCCAGACGTCGGTCCAGGCGGGCGGGATGGCCAGCTTCCGGATGCGCTCCAGCGTCTTCTCGTCCTTGACCGCCTTGCCCTGCGGATCGAGGTAGGTGAAGCCCTTGCCGCGCTTCCGGCGGCGGATGCCGGGCTCGTCGTCGGTGACGTAGCGCAGGCCGGCGGCCTTGGCGCTCTCCAGGGGGTCGACGAAAACGGCGATGGTCAGGCCGGTATCGAGCTTCTCGCTCTCGTCGACGGCGATGGCGGTAGGCATTGGGGTCACCTTTTACGGGCTTCCGGCACCCTGTTGCAACTCTTACCCGGAGGACGCCCCGGGGAGGAGGCGGACCGGCTCCTCTCGGCCGTCGCGCCCCACGAATCGGCGTCTCTTGCATCGGCCGTGCCCGTGGCACACAAACTGCACTTTAGTGCTGCGTGCGGCAGGGGCCGGGGGTGGCGCGTGTCGCCGTCCAGCGGGGCACCGATCTCGGCCCTGACCACCGTGCTGCGCGACCGGCGCGGGGTCTGGATCGGCTGGCCGGCCGCCGGACGGCTGGACGAAAGTGCCGCGAAACTACATTTCGGAATCCAATGAACAACAATTTTTTCCCTCCGCGTGGGGGAAATGTCGCCGTTCGCTTGCGCGTGGCGCGTCGACCTTCTATAAATGTCCGCCGCGCCGGCGACCCCGGTCGCGAGGCCTGATGGAGAACGAGACATGGATGCCCCCGAGAACTCGCTGAAAAACTCGCAGTCCGGCGCGACGAGCAACGATCTCGCGGGGCTGCTCGGCCCCGGCGTCGTAACCCTGGATCCTCAGGGAGGCGTGCGCTTCGCGGACACGCGGGCGCTCGAGCTGCTCGGCTGCGCCGACGGCTTCGAGCTGGAGCGCCTGTGGGAACGGCTCAAGGGGCGCCTGGAAGGCGCCGGCCTGAGCTGGAACGGCGCCGGCGGCGGTGGCCAGGAACAGCGCGCCGTGCTCGACCTCGCTGTGGAGGAGGAGGGCGCCGCCGAGGGGGCGCGCCGCCTCCTCTTCGATCTGCGCCGCGAGCCCGAGAGCGGCGGCGTGCTGCTCGTGCACAGCCTGGAGACCCTGACCGGGCTGGAGAGCGATCTCCGGCTGACCTCGCAGATGCGGTCGGTGTCGCAGATCTCGCCGGCGGTGGCCCACGACCTGCGGGCGCCGATCAACGCGATGGTCTTCAACATCGAGATCCTCAAGGAGATGCTGGCCTCCGGCCGGGCCACCGATCCGGCCAACAAGGACAAGCTGCTGCGCTACGTCAACGTGCTCAAGGAGGAGCTCTCGCGGCTGCATCGCGGGATGGAGAACTTCCTGGCCTACATCTCGCCGCGCGGCGACCGCGACGAGACCCTCGACCTGCGCGAGATGGCCGAGGAGCTGGCGGCGCTGCTGGTGGCCCCCGCCCGCAAGCAGCAGGCGCAGGTGAAGTCCGAGCTGCCGGCCGAGCCGGTGCCGGTGGACGCCAACCGCTATCTGCTGCGGCAGGCGCTGCTGCACCTCGCGCTCGCCGCCCTGACCGGCGTGCCGAAGCAGGGGGTGCTCCACGTGCTGCTGGAGCGCCAGGACGGCCGCGCCCGGCTGCGCCTGTACGGCGTGCGGGGCGCGGACAGCCCGGCGGAGGCGGACGCGGCGCAGCCGGAACCGCCGGCCCCCGGGTTCGACCTCAGCTTTTCGGCGGGTGGCGCGCTCGCCCAGCTCTGGGTAGCGCGCGCAATTCTTGCCGCTTACGGCGGCGAAGCGCGGGCCGTTGGGCAGGAAGGTGAAGGAATGACCGGGGGCTCTAGGGTATATGAGGTAGAATTGACGATCTCAGAGAACCCGAGTAACGGGAACAAAGGAGTGAGGTGACCATGCCACATGCGCTCGCGGTCGATGACGATCCCAATTTTCTCTCAGCGCTCGCCGAGCTGATCGAGGGGCAGGGTTTCACCACCAATACCGCCTGCACGCTGCGCGACGCCCGCACCCAGGTCAGTCACCGGACGCCGGACGTGGCGCTTGGTCGACCTCTATCTCCCGGACGGCAGCGGCATCGAGCTGCTCAAGGACCTCGAGCTCGGGCTTCGACCGAAGTGGTGCTGATGACCGGCCACGCCGACGTCGAGAGCGCGGTCCAGGCGCTGCGCCTCGGCGCCAGCGACTACCTGACCAAGCCGCTCGACATCGGGCGGCTGAAGAGCATCCTCGCCAACGTGGCGAGCGTGCCAGCCCTGCCGCGCAGGCCGCCTGCGCGGCGGTCGACCGAGACGCAGGAGGTCGGCCGCCTCGGCCTGCTGCTGGGCGCCTCGCCGCCGATGCAGGCGCTCTACGAGATGCTCAACCGGGTGGCGCCGACCGACGCCTCGGTCTTCCTGATCGGCGAGAGCGGCACCGGCAAGGAGCTGGCCGCGCAGACGCTCCACCTGCTGTCGCCGGCGGGCGAAGGCACCCTTCCTGCCGCTCAACTGCGGCGCGATCTCGCCGACGCTGATCGAGAGCGAGCTGTTCGGCCACGAGCGCGGCAGCTTCACCGGCGCCGCACCGCCGGCACAAGGGCTACTTCGAGCGCGCCCACGGCGGCACGCTCTTCCTCGACGAGATCACCGAGATGCCGATCGAGCTGCAGGTCAAGCTGCTGCGCGTGCTCGAGACCGGCACCGTGGTGCGCGTCGGCGGCGACCAGGCCGGTCGACGTCGACGTGCGGGTGATCGCCGCCACCAACCGCGACCCGCACAAGGCGGTGCAGCGACGGCAAGCTGCGCGAGGACCTGCTCTACCGCCTGCAGGTCTTCCCGATCCACATGCCGCCGCTGCGCGAGCGCGGCGACGACATCCAGCTGCTCGCCGACTACTTCCTCGGCCAGCTCAACGAGCGCCAGGGCACCGGCAAGAGTTTCGACCGAGGACTCGCTCGAGCGGCTGCGCACCCACTCCTGGCCCGGCAACGTGCGCGAGCTCAAGAACGTCGTGCACCGCGCCTTCATCATGGCCGACCAGGAGATCACCCCGCGCTGCCTGCCGCGGGAGGTGGGCGGGGACTCCGGCTCGATCCGCAGCCTCAACTTCCAGGTCGGCACCTCGATCGAGGAGGTGGAGCGCCGGCTGATCATGGCGACCCTGGACGCCTACGCGGGAAACAAGCGGAAGACGGCCGATATCCTGGGAGTCAGCCTCAAGACGCTGTACAATCGCCTCAACACCTACCGCGTAGAGTGACGGCGGCCGGGGAGTGGTACGCTTCGACACCTTGGGAACGGCTTTGGGTCCCTCGCCCCTTGAGGAGCCCCTCGGGAGGTTGTATACTCCGACGCCGTCCGACGACTCACTGATGACTTGGACAAGGGAGGCTGTGGCACAAATTCTGCTTCAGAGCAACTCTGCAGGTGAGAACCTGAAGCCACAGACTCGAACGAGACAACAAGTCAAACCAAGTCAACAGTGAGGAGGAGGACGCAATGAACCGTAACTCTTGGATGCTACGCCTGCAGGTCATTTGCCTGGCGCTGATCATGGCCCTGGCGCTGAGTGCCTGCAGCTCGACCAAGTCGGCCGGTACGCAGGTAGACGACGCCGCCATCACCGCCAAGGTCAAGGCGAAGCTGGCGGCTGATGGAGACATCAACCCGTTCAATATCGACGTCGACACCAACGAGGGCGAGGTGTCCTGCAGGGACCGTCAAGAAGGATGACACCCGCACGAAGGCCGAGCAGTATGCCGCGTGACACCGACGGAGTGAAGAGAGTGATCAACCTGATCAAGGTGGGCGATAACGGGTAGGCCGTCGCCCTCCTCGTCTTTCATCAGTTCCATTTAACAAGGGAGAAAACAAAATGAAGAAGCTGTCCGTTCACCTTTCGCTTCTCTGTCTGCTCGCGATCCTGCTGGTTCCGTTCGCCGGCTGCAAGAAGGAAGAGACCGAGTCGAGGAGACCCCCGCGACCACGACCGACACCACGACTTCGACGTCGGTGAGCACCGAGACCTCCACGAGCACGATGACCACGTACACCGGCATGGGCACGATGGGCTCCACGGACACCGGCATGGGCATGGGTACCGACATGACCACGTCCTCGCCGATGGGTACCGACACCACCCAGCCGCCGGCGGCAAGTAGTAGTCGCGGTCGCAGATTGGATCTGAAGGGCGCTCGCGAGTCGGGCGCCCTTTTTGTTTGCCTTCCCCTCCCCCAGATCTCCTGTAAGAATTTCTTCGCCGGTCCGGCCTACGAAGCCGGCTGGAACACCTCGCGCAGGAACCGCCCGGCGGCGGCGCGGAATTCGTTCGTCCACTCGTGCCCGCCCTCGAAGACGCAGGGGCGGACGTCGATCCCCCGGCCGCGCAGGAGCTCGACGTCGTGCTCCATCTTGGCGGCGTCGTACCACTCCTCGCTGCGTGCCGCGCCCCAGCAGGACGGGCGGGAAATGGCCGAGGTCGCGGCTCTCGAGCTCCGGCGGCACGTCGCCGCCGAGCACGATCACGCCGCGGCAGGCGTGGCCGGAGCCGGCGGCGGCGCGGTAGGCCATGGCCGCCCCCTGCGAGAAGCCGAGGAAGACCAGCCGCTCGGAGACGCGGGAGCTCGCGCTTCACCTCGGCGACCACGCTCGCCGACGTAGCGGATGTTGTCGAGGATCGCCAGCTCGCGCTGCTGGCGGGTCATCCAGCTCGCGATGACGTCCCCCGTCCGGTTGTAGAAGGGGTGGAGGGCCTGCACGGCGCACAGCACCCAGCGGGAGGCCCCGGGGATGCGTGCGCAACTCCTCCAGGCTGCTTCTCGGCGTTCTCGCCGTAGCCGTGGAATCCGACCAGCAGCGGGCACCCCGCCGGCTCCGCCGGGGCTTCGAGGAGGTAGCGGCCGTGGACGAGGGCCGCGATCTCCCGCTCCTCGCGCGCGCTCGCCGCTCAAGCCCGCCGCCTCTCGGCGCGCTGGCGCAGCGGCGGCCGCGAGCTCGCGCACCCGCTCCTCGAGCAGTGCGCGGAAAGCCGGGCTCGCTCCCCTGCTCCTCGATCAGCCGCACCAGCGCGCTCCCCACCACCACGCCGTCGGCGACCTCGCCCACCGCCGCGACCTGCTGCGGGGTCGAGATGCCGAAGCCCACGGCGAGCGGCTGGTCGAGCCGCTTGCGCAGCCGCTTGACGTCGCGCGCGAGATCGGTCGCCAGGGCGGAGCGCTCGCCGGTGACCCCGGTGCGCGAGACGTAGTAGACGAAGCCGGTCGAGGCCTCGGCCACCTTGGTCACCCGGTCGCGGGTGCTGGTGGGGGCGAGCAGAAAGATGGTGTCCACCCCCTGCTCGCGCAGCGCCGGGATGAACTCCCGCTCCCCCTCCTCCGGCGGCAGGTCGACGCAGAGCACGCCGTCGACGCCGGAGGCGGCCGCCTGCTCGGCGAAGCGCTCGACGCCGCGGGCGTGGATCGGGTTGAAGTAGGTGAAGAGGACGATCGGCACGCCGAGCTTGTCGCGGTGCCGGGCCACGAGCTGCAGGATGCCCGACATCTTGGTGCCCGCGGCGAGCGCCCGCGACGGCGGCCCGCTGGTTGATCGGCCCGTCGGCGATCGGATCGCTGAACGGCACGCCGAGCTCGATGATGTCGGCGCCGCCGGCGGCGAGCGCCGTCGAGGTACTCGGCGGTGGCGTTCAGGTCCGGATCGCCCGCCATCAGGAAGGGGATGAAGGCGCCCCGGTTCTCGCGGGCGCAGTTGAAGAAGACTTCGTCGATCGCGCTCATCGCGTCTCTCCTCGCTGCCGGGCAGCCGCTGCCTCGGCGAAGGACTCCACATTGCCATCCGCGGCGTGCTCGCGGTCCCATGCGAGCACGGATTCGACGTCCTTGTCGCCGCGCCCCGAGAGGTTGACGAGGATGACCCGCTTGCGCGACAGGCGCGGCGCGCGCTTGAGGGCCTCGGCCAGCGCGTGCGAGCTCTCGAGCGCGGGCAGGATCCCCTCGGTGCGGCCGAGCCGGTGGAAGGCGGCGATCGCCTCGTCGTCGGTGGCCGAGGTGTACTCGACCCGCCCCTCGTCGTGCAGCCAGACGTGCTCGGGGCCGATCGCCGGGTAGTCGAGGCCGGCCGAGACCGAGTGGGTGGCGGCGATCTGCCCCTCCTCGTCCTGGAGCACGAAGGTGCGCGTGCCGTGGAGCACGCCGAGGGCGCCGCCGGCGAAGCGCGCCGCGTGCTCCCCCGACTTCGCCGCTGCGGCCGCCGGCCTCGACGCCGATCAGGCGCACCCGGCGGTCGTCCAGGAAGGCGGTGAAGAGGCCGATCGCGTTGCTGCCGCCGCCGACGCAGGCGATGGCGAGGTCCGGCGACCTCGCTCCCCGTCTGCCGCTTGAGCTGGAGGCGGGCCTCGTCGCCGATCACCCGGTGGAAGTCGCGCACCATGCGCGGGTAGGGATCGGGGCCGAGCACCGAGCCGAGCACGTAGTGGGTGGTGCGGACGTTGGTGACCCAGTCGCGCATCGCCTCGTTGATGGCGTCCTTGAGGGTGCGGCTGCCGGAGTCGACGGGCACCACCTCGGCGCCGAGCAGGCGCATGCGGTCGACGTTGAGCCGCTGGCGGCGCATGTCCTCGCTGCCCATGTAGACGACGCAGGCGAGGCCGAGCGACGGCGGCGGCGGTGGCGGTGGCGACGCCGTGCTGGCCGGCGCCGGTCTCGGCGATGACCCGCTCCTTGCCCATGCGGCGGGCGAGCAGGCACTGGCCGACGGCGTTGTTGATCTTGTGCGCGCCGGTGTGGAGCAGGTCCTCGCGCTTGAGGAAGATGCGGGCGCCGCCCAGCTCCTCGCGACAGGCGCTCGGCGAAGTAGAGCGGCGTCGGGCGGCCGGCGAAGTCGTTGAGCAGGCCGGTCAGCTCGCGGCGGAAGCCCCGCGGAGCGCCGTGCCCGGTCGTAGGCGCGGGTCAGCTCGGCCAGCGGCGCCATCAGCGTCTCGGGGACGAAGCGGCCGCCGTAGCGGCCGAAGTAGCCCTCCTGGTCAGGGAGGGGTCGGGGTCTCGCCATGCTCTCACCTCCTGAAAGAGCCGCCGCAGCAGCTCGCAGATCCTTGATCCCGGGGGCGGACTCCACCCGCGAGCAGACGTCGATCGCATAGGGGCGGGCGGCCTCGACCGCGCGCCGCGCGTTGTCCGGGCCGATGCCGCCGGCCAGGAAGAGCCGCCGGCCCGCAGCGCGCCGGCGGCCGGCGACCGAGTCATACTTCCATGCCTCGCCGGTGCCGCCGTAGAGCGCGCCGTGCGGGGCGTCGATCAGGACCCCCCAGACCTCGCCGCAGGCCGCCAGCTCCGCGCGCGCCGGGCAGCCCGCCGGTGCGGAAGGCCTTGATCGCCCGCGCCGGCGAACGGGGCCACCGTCTCCGGCCCCTCGTCGCCGCTGAGCTGGACGAGGTCGAGACCGACGCGCTCCGACGGTCTCGGCGATCTCGGCGGCCGGCGCGTTGACGAACACGCCCACCAGCGGCACCCGGCCGCCCACCGCCCCGGCGATCTCCCGGGCCCGCTCGATGCTGACGTACCGCGGGCTGCCCGGATAGAAGTTTAACCCCAGGTAGTCGGCGCCCATTTCAACCGCCGCCAGCGCGTTGGCCGGGATCGGTGACGCCGCAGACCTTGACCTTTGACCGCCACGTCAGACCTCCGCTCCGATCAGCAGCTCGCGGAGCTTCGCCGCCGGGTCGCCGGCGAGCAGCAGGGTCTCGCCGATCAGGAAGGCGTCGAAGCCGCTCTCGGCGAGCAGGGCGACGTCGAGGCGCGTCGCGGATGCCGCTCTCGGCCACCTTGACCGCCTCGGCCGGCAGGCCGGCGAGCAGCGCGATCGAGTTCTCCAGGTCGACGTCGAAGGTGCGCAGGTTCGCGGTTGTTGATGCCGACCATCTCCCACGGCTCGCCGCCGAGCTTGGCGATGTCCTCCGCGTCGTGGGTCTCGACCAGCGGCACCAGCCCGAGGCCGCGGGCGAGGCGGGCGTAGCGCGCCATCTCCTCCGGCTCGTAGAGGGCGGCGATCAGCAGGATGGCGTCGGCCCCGGCGTCGCGCGCCCAGATGAGCTGGACCGGATCGACGATGAAGTCCTTGGCGATCGCCGGCAGCCCCGAGGCCGCGCGGCAGGCGGCGAGCAGGTCGTAGCCGCCGTGGAAGAAGTCGGGCTCGACGACCACCGACAGCGCCGCCGCGCCGTTCTCGGCGTAGAGGCGGGCCTGGGCGATGGGATCGACCCGGCCGTGCAGCGAGCCGAGCCGGGGGGAGCCCATCTTGACCTCGGCGATGATCGCCGGATCGCGCCGCCGCGCCTGCAGATGTCCGAGGAAGGCGTTGTTCGAGGGCGTGCGCGGCGTCCCCCTCGTCCCAATCGGAGGCATCGGCGCCGCCCACCTCGGCGATCCGCTGCCGGCGGCGCTCGGTGATGCGCAGCAGGATGTCGGGGGCGCTCATTCCGTCGAAACTCCTGCAGCTCTTCCAGCTTGCGCTCGGCGGCGCCCGAGGCGAGGGTGGCGCTGGGCGATCCTCGACCCCCTCGCTCGAGATCGGCGGCGAGGCCGCCGACGTAGAGGGCGGCGCCGGCGTTGAGCGCGGTCACGTCCGCGAGCGCTCCCGTCTCGCCGCCGAAGACGCGGCGCACGGCGGCGGCGTTCTCCTCGGGCGAGCCCCCTGCCAGCTCCTCCAGGCGAGCGCGGCGGAGGCCGAAATCGCTCCGGCTCGACGTCGAGCATCCGCACCTCGCCGCCGCGCACCTCGGCGACCCGGGTGCGGCCGGTGGTGGTGATCTCGTCGAGCCCGTCGCCGTGGACCACCAGGGCGTGCTCGGCCCCGAGGTCGCGCAGCACGTGGCCGATCGGCTCGACCAGGCTCTCGGTGTAGACCCCCATCACCTGCCGGCGCGCGCCGGCCGGGTTGGTCAGCGGCCCGAGGACGTTGAAGATCGTGCGCAGCCCGAGCTCCCGGCGCACCGGCATCACCTCGCGCATGGCGGGGTGGAGCAGGGGGGCGAAGAGGAAGGCGATGCCCACCGTGTCGAGCGTGCGGCCGGCGGTCTCGGGAGCGACCTCGATCTTCACCCCCAGGGCGGACGAGCACGTCGGCGCTGCCGGAGCGGCTGGAGACCGAGCGGTTGCCGTGCTTGGCCACCGCCACCCCGGCCGCCGCCGCCACCAGCGCCGCGGCGGTCGAGATGTTGAACGTGCCGCGGCCGTCGCCGCCGGTGCCGCAGGTGTCGACCAGCCCCTGCCGCTGGTGCGGGATGGCGATCGCCCGCCGGCGCATGGCGGCGGCGGCGCCGGAGATCTCGGCGACCGCCTCCCCCTTCATCCGCAGGGCGATCAGCAGCGCCGCCTTGAAGGTCTCGGTCACCTTGCCGTCCATGAGCTGGCCGAAGAGATCCTCGGTCTCCTCGCGGGAGAGGCTCTCGCCGGCCGTCAGGCGGCTCAGCGCCGCGCGGATCTCAAGCGGCATCGGCGCCCCTCCGCGCTGCTGGCCCGCTGGCACAGATCGAGGAAATTGCCCAGCAGATGGGCGCCGGCGCCGGTCAGCACCGACTCCGGATGGAACTGCACGCCCCAGTAGGGGAGCTCGCGGTGGCGCATCCCCATCAGCGTGCCGTCGTCCGCCCAGGCGAGCGGCTCGAGCTCCGCCGGCAGGGTCGCCCTCCTTGACCTCCAGGCTGTGGTAGCGGGTGGCCTCGAACGGATTGGGCAGGCCGGCGAAGATCCCGACGTCCTCGTGGCGGACGGGCGAGGTCTTGCCGTGCATCAGCCGCGGCGCGCGGTCCACCGTGGCGCCGAACGCCACGCCGATCGCCTGGTGGCCGAGGCAGACGCCGAGCAGCGGCACCTGCGGGCGGCTTGCGGAGCAGCTCGAGGCAGACCCCGGCGTCCTCGGGGCGGCCGGGGCCGGGCGAGAGCACGATCCCCTCGGGGCCGCGCGCCAGCAGCGCCTTGACGCTCTCGGCGTCGTTGCGCACCACCTCGACCTCGGCGCCCGCGCCGGCGAGCACCTGCACCAGGTTGTAGGTGAACGAGTCGTAGTTGTCGATCATCAGGATCATGACCGTCTCTCCAGTTCCTCGGCGAGCGCCACCGCGGTGAGCAGCGCCGCCGCCTTGTTCTCGGGTCTCACGCCTCCTCGGCGGCGGGATCGGAGTCGGCGACGATGCCGGCGCCGGCGGTGACCGAGGTCTCCCCCGCGCGGAC
Source organism: uncultured Acidobacteriota bacterium (assembly GCA_963792575.1). Classification (GTDB taxonomy): domain Bacteria; phylum Acidobacteriota; class Thermoanaerobaculia; order Multivoradales; family UBA5704; genus DATARR01. The sequence goes on along the minus strand of CAWBWZ010000023.1, from coordinate 1,332,692 downwards.
CACCAGGGTGCGGATGGCGATGCAGGTGTCGAGGTCCCCCGAGAAGGAGAGGTAGCCGACCGCGCCGGCGTAGGGCCCGCGCGCCATCGGCTCGAGCTCGTCGATGATCTCCATCGCCCGGATCTTCGGCGCGCCCGAGACGGTGCCGGCCGGGAAGCAGGCGAGCAGGGCGTCGAGCGCGTCCTTGCCGGTCGCCAGCTCGGCCTCGACGCTGGAGACCAGGTGCATGACGTGGCTGTAGCGCTCGATCTCCATGAAGGTCGGCACCCGCACGCTGCCCGGCACGGCCACGCGGCCGAGGTCGTTGCGGCCGAGGTCGACCAGCATCACGTGCTCGGCGCGCTCCTTGGGATCGGCCAGCAGGTCCTCGCGCCAGCCGCTTGTCCCCCTCGGCGTCCATGCCGCGCGGCCGGGTGCCGGCGATCGGGCGGGTCTCGATGTGCCGCCCCTGCTTGCGCACCAGCATCTCGGGCGAGGCGCCGACCAGCGACACGTCCGGGGATTCGAGCAGCACCATGTAGGGGCTCGGATTGACCATCCGCAGCGCGCGGTAGAGGGCGAGCGGCTCGATCCGCCGCGGCACCCGCCAGCGGCGCGCCAGCACGACCTGGAAGATGTCGCCGGCGGCGATGTGCTCCTTGGCCTTCTGCACGGCGCGGCGGAAGCTCGGCGCTGTCGAGGCTCGGCAGGTCGGTGGCGGCCGGCCCGGGGGACTGCCCCGGCATGGCGACGCCGCCGCCTCCTGATTCCTCGGTGATCAGCCCCGACAGCCGCGCCAGCTCCTTCTCCGCCTCGTCGACGCTCACCTCCCCCTCGATCTCGTTGGCGATCGCCAGCACCCGCTGGTGCGCGTGGTCGAAGACCACCAGGGTGTCGAAGCGGGCGAGCAGGGCGACGGGGAGGTCGAAGGGATCGGCGGGACGGTTGGGCAGGCGCTCGACGAGGCGGATCAGGTCGTAGCCGAAGTAGCCGACGAAACCGCCGGTGAACGGGATCGGCCCGGGCTCGCTGTGGACCCCCTGGAGGACCGCGTGCAGGGCCGCGAGCGGCTCGCCGGGCAGTGTCTCGCTCTGCCCCTTGCGCTCGACTTCCAGGCGGTCGGGATAGAGCCGGTAGATCTCCCGCGGCGCGGCGCCGAGGAAGCTGAAGCGGGAGACCCGGCTCGCCGCCGGCCACGCTCTCGAACAGGAAGCGGTACGGCGAAATCGCGGTGAGCCGCCGGTAGACCGCCGAGCGGCGTCAGGCTGTCGGCAAGAAATTCACGAACGTGCGGCACGGCCCGGCGCGGCCGGCGCGAACCCCCCTCAGACATGGGATGACCTCCAAAACAAAAATAAAAGACAGCAATGAATCGAGCTACGCATTAGGAGTGTCCCGAGGAAGCAAAACCGTGCCGCCGAATCAACTCTTCTGTGATTTCCCCCGGATCGACCCCGCTCGCCTGCAGCAGAACCAGCAGGTGATAGAGGAGATCCGCCGCCTCTCCGACCAGGGCCTGGCGCCGTTCTCCCTCCTCACCCGGCCCCCGAAGAGACTGCGGAAACCGCCGCGATCGCCGTCTCGACCCCCTCCTCCCCCACCTTCTGGGCGATCCGCTCGATGCCGCAGGCGAGCAGCCGCGCCGTGTAGCTCGTCTCCGGGTCGGCGTCCCGCCGGGATTCGAGCACCGCCGCCAGCCATCCGAGCTCCAGCCGGGCGGCGTTGGGCTCGAAGCAGCTCCGCGTGCCGCGGTGGCAGGTCGGCCCGGCCGGCCGCGCGCGCACCAGCAGGGCGTCGCCGTCGCAGTCGGCGGTCATCTCCACCACCTGCAGGGTATTGCCGGAGGTCTCCCCCTTCTTCCAGAGCGACTGCCGCGAGCGGCTCCAGAAGTGCGCCTGGCCGGTGGAGAGCGTCTTCTCGACCGCCTCGCGGTCGGCGTACGCGAGCATCAGCACCGCGCCGCTGCCGACGTCCTGGACGACGACGGGGATCAGGCCGCGGTCGTCGAAGCGGAGAGCCGCGAGATCGATCATCGCCGGGTCTCCGGAATCAGCCCCGCAGGGGCGTCATGAATTAGCCCGGGCCGTGAGGCCCGGGAAAGGCGGTCCGCAATTCCAAACGCCAGCCCCGCAGGGGCGGCAGGAAATTCACCGGCGCGGTCGCCCTGCCGCCCCTGCGGGGCTGGTGGGGAAACCATCATCACCTCCCCGGGGCTCACGCCCCGGGCTAATTCATGACGCCCCTGCGGGGCTGAAAAGACTTTCATTCCATCTCCTCCCGCACGGGAAACCCCGCCGCCGCGATCTCCCGCTTCACCTCCCCCACGGTATAAGTCCCCTGATGGAAGATAGAGGCGGCGAGCACGGCCGCGGCCCCGGCGGCGAGGGCTGTCACGAGATGCGCGGCCTCGCCGGCGCCCCCGGAGGCGATCACCGGCACGGGAACGGCCGCGGAAACCTCCTCGATCAGCGCCAGGTCATATCCACCCTGGGTGCCGTCGCGGTCGATGCTGGTCAGCAGGATCTCCCCGGCGCCGCGCTCGACCCCCTCGCGGATCCAGGCCAAGGCGTCGATGCCGGTTGCGTTTCTCCCGCCGCGGGTGACCACCTCCCAGCCACCCTCGCGCTTGCGGGCATCCACGGAGAGCACCACGCACTGGCTGCCGAAGCGGCGGGCGAGCTCGCGGATCAGCTCCGGCCGCTCGACGGCGGCGGAGTTGATCCCGACCTTGTCGGCCCCGGAGCGCAGCAGCCGTTTGGCGTCCGCCTCGCTGCGCACGCCGCCGCCCACGGTGAGCGGCATGAAGACCTGCTCGGCGGTGCGGCGGACCCATTCGACGTCAGTATCCCGCTCCTCGGGGGCGGCGCTGATGTCGAGGAAGACGATCTCGTCCGCCCCCTGCTCCGCATAGCGGAGCGCCGACTCGGCGGGGTCCCCCTGGTCGCGCAGGTTCTCGAAGCGCACCCCCTTGACCACCCGGCCGGCGGCGACGTCGAGGCAGGGGATCACCCGCCGCGCGAGCCCCGTGGGTCCATTCAAGAACATACGGCCAGCGCCTCTTCCAGCGTGAACGCCCCTCGTAGAGCGCCCGCCCCACGATCGCGCCGGCGATCTCGGGGAGCCGCCGCGCCGCCTCCAGATCGCAGAGAGCGTGGACCCCGCCGGAGAGGAGCACCGGCAGCCCGGAGGTGCGCGCCACCCGCAGAGACAGCCCGAGGTTCGGGCCGGTCATCATGCCGTCGCGCTCGACGTCGGTCACCAGGATAGCCGGGCAGGGCACGCCCATGAGATGGCCGCAGAGATCCCCGAGACCGCGGGACGCCCCTTCCCGCCAGCCGGCGATCCGCACCTCGCCGTTCGCCACGTCGAGGGCGGGGACCAGCCAGCCGGGCCGCTCCTCCGCCAGGGCGCGGAAGCCGTCGACGTCCCGCGCCACCATGGAGCCGATCACCACCCGGTCGCAGCCGGCGCCGAGTGCCCAGTCGATCGCCTCGCGGTCGCGCAGGCCGCCGCCGAGCTGGACCTTGGCGCCCACAGCCAGCATGCGCTCGACCAGCTCCCGCTGCGGCGCCTCGCCCAGCGCGGCGTCGAGATCCACGACGTGGACCCGGGCCACGCCGGCGCGGGCGTACGACTCCAGCACGGCGACCGGATCGTCGCCATAGACCGTGGCCTGGGCGTCGTCCCCCTGGCGGAGACGGACGGCCTGGCCGTGACGGAGGTCAATCGCGGGGATCAGCTCCATGCGCCATCTCCAGGCATCTTCAGAAAATTAGTGAGCAGCCGCAGCCCGGCCGGACCGCTGCGCTCGGGGTGGAACTGCGTGCCCATCACCCGCTCGCGCCCGGCGGCCGCCGGGAAGGCGCGGCCGTGAGTGCAGCGGGCGAGACAGAGGTCGTCCGGCACCCCCTCGGGGGCGTAGCTGTGGACGAAGTAGACGTAGCGATCGGCCAGACCTTCCAGCAGCGGATGAGCCGTGACGCCGTGCAGCCGGTTCCAGCCGATGTGCGGCACCGGCACGGTCGCCGGCAGGCGGGTGACGCGGCCGGGGAGCAGGCCGAGACCGTCGGTGGCGCCGAACTCCTCCCCCTCGTCGAACAGGATCTGGAAGCCGACGCAGATGCCGAGCAGCCACGCCCCTCGCGCCAGCGCCTCGCGCAGCGCCTCCTCGACACCGCCGCGCACCGCCTCGCGAGGGGGCGCGAAGGCGCCGACCCCGGGCAGCAGCAGGCAGCGGGCGCCGGCGATCCGCTCCGGATCGGCGCTGATCCCGGCCTGCCCGCCCACCCGCTCGACGGCGCGGACGAGGTTGCCGAGGTTGCCGACTCCGGCGTCGATGACAGAGCTGCGTTCATGCCGACAGCGTCCCCTTGGTGCTCGGCACATCCGTGGATCCCGAACGCCGCGCGATCGCCTGGCGAAGCGCCAGAGCCGCGGCCTTGAAAGCGGCCTCGGCGGCGTGATGGCCGTTGCGGGCGGCGAGGATGTCGAGATGGAGCGTCAACCGCCCGCGGTCGGCGAGCGCCTGGAAGAAGTCGGCGACCAGGGTGAGTGGGAAGTCCGCCGTCACCCAGCCGCCGGCGATCTCGGGCGGCGCCGCGTAGTGGAAGGTGCCGCGTCCGGAGAGATCGATCACCGCCCGCGCCAGCGCCTCGTCGAGCGGCGCGTAGGCGTGGGCGAAGCGGACGATCCCCCGCCGGTCCCCCAGCGCCGCCGGCCAGCGCCTCGCCGAGGGCGATCCCCACATCCTCGACCGTGTGATGGAGGTCGACGTGGGTGTCCCCCTCGGCAACGAGATCGATCCCCAGCCCGGCGTGAGTCGCGAGCGCCGTCAGCATGTGGGCGAAGAAGCCGTTGGGGACCTGGATGCGCCGCGCGCCGCCGTCGAGATGGAGACTGAGATGGATCCGGGTCTCGCCGGTCGCGCGCTCGACCGTCCCTGTCCTCTCCTTCTCCCCCTCTCCCGGTGAGGGAGGGCGGGAGGGGACGGGAGAGGGGGCCGGGGGGTGAGGGTTCGCCCCGCAATCGCCGCCCGCGTCGCCCGCAGCGACGCCCCGGTGCCGATCGACACCCGGATGCACCCGGCGAGCCCCGGATAGCCGCTGACGTCGCGCACCCGGATGCTCCGCGCCTCCAGCATCTCCCGCACCTCGCGCGCCCGCTCCGGCGGCGAGCAGCGGACGAGCAGGAAGTTCGCCTCAGAGGGGAAGACCTCGAAGCCTTCTTCCGCCAGCATCGCCGCCCACTGCGGCCGGCGGGCCACGAGCAGCCGTACCCGGCGCCGCGCCTCCGCGTCCGCCTCCAGGGCCACCCGGCCGGCGATCACCCCGGCATGGCCGAGGTTGTAGGGCAGCTTCACCTTGATCAGCTCGGTCACCAGCCGGGGATCGGCCAGCAGGTACCCGAGCCGCATCCCGGCGAGCGACCACGCCTTGGAGAAGGTGCGGAAGACGATCAGGTGGGGGTAGCGCGCCAGCAGTGGCCGGTAGTCGTACCGGCAGAACTCGCCGTAGGCGTTGTCGAGCAGCAGCGGCGCCTCCAACCGTTCGAGCAGCCGCTCCACGCGCTCGACCGGCGAGGGCATCGCCGGTCGGATTGTTCGGCGTGCAGAGGAGGAGCGGCCGGCGGGGATCGCGCTCGACCTCGTCCTCCAGCTCATCGATGGGGATCTTGAGGTCCGCCCGCGGCGGCAGGAACCGGGGAATGCCGCCGGCCTTGAGGACGAAGCTGCGATAGAGCCCGAAGCTCGGCTCGGCTCCCAGCACCTCGGTCCCGGGAGCGACCAGCGCCGTCAGCGCCACGGAGAGCAGCTCGTTGGAGCCGTTTCCCACCAGCACCCCCTCGAACGGGTGACCGTGCAGGCGGCCGAGGTCCCGGCGCAGCTCGTCCGCGTGGAAATCCGGGTATCGCGCCCAGTCCGCCGCCAGGAGCCGCGCCGCCATCTCGCCCTTGAAGCGGCGCGGGAGATCCCAGGGCACCTCGTTCTGGTCCAGCTTGTGCCGGCTGGGGGTCAGGTCGAGGTGATAGGCCCCGAGCGCCCGCAGCTCGGGACGGACGAAGAGGGCGGGATCGAGAGGGGAGGTCATGCGGCCACCCTCCGAGCCACCCCATCCCCAGCCCCGAAGGGGCGGCATTTGAATAGCCTGGGGCGTGAGCCCCAGGTAAACCCCGCCGGCACATTGTGTGTCGCCCCTTCGGGGCTCGGGGGTATTGGGGACACTCCTACCTGGGGCTTACGCCCCAGGCTATTCAAATGCCGCCCCTTCGGGGCTGGAAACAACGGATTCATCCCAACCGCCTCCGTGCCGCCGCGGCGTGCGCCGGGCAGCCCCTCGACATCCGCCAGGGCCGCCGCCGCCGCCGCGCGGTGGCTCGCCGCGACCGGCGTGAAGCGGATGGTGTGGCTGCGGCGCAGGAAATCCTCGACGCCGAGCGACGACGCGAACCGGGCGCTGCCGCAGGTGGGGAGGACGTGGCTGGGGCCGGCGACGTAGTCGCCGAAGACCTCGGGGGTCGCGGCGCCGATGAAGATCGCGCCGGCCGCGCGGACGTGCAGGGCGAGCACCTCGGCGTCCCGCCCCACGAGTTGCAGATGCTCGGGCGCGATCCGCTCGATCAGGTCGAGGGCCTCGTCCAGCCCCGCCACGACGAGCGCGGCGCCGTAGCTCTCCAGCGAGGCGCGGGCGGTCTCGGCCGTCGCGAGGCCGGCGAGCTGGCGGTCGATCTCGGCCGAGACCCTCTTGGCGAGCTTGGCGTCGAGTCGTGATCAGCACCGCCGCGGCCTTGGGGTCGTGCTCGGCCTGGGCCAGCAGGTCGGCCGCCACCTCCCCCGGATCGGCGTTTGGATCGGCCACGATCACCACCTCGCTGGGACCGGCGAGGCCGTCGATCCCGACGTCCCCCACCACCAGCTTCTTGGCCGCGGTGACCCAGGCGTTCCCCGGGCCGGCGATCTTGTCCACCCGGCGGATGGTCTCGGTGCCGTAGGCGAAGGCGGCCACCGCGTGGGCACCGCCCATCCCCCAGATCTCGGTGACGCCGAGGCGGGCGAAGGTGTAGCGCAGGGCCGGGTTGGCGCGGTAGGAGCCGGGCGGGGTGGCGACCGCGATCTCCTTCACCCCGGCCACGCGGGCGGGCACGACGGTCATCACCACGGTCGAGGGGTAGCTCGCGCGGCCGCCCGGCACGTAGAGGCCGACCCGCTGGAGCGGCGTGACCCGCTCCTCCAGCTCCACCCCCTCCTCCTCCAGCCGGTAGCCGGTCCGTACCTGCGGCGCGTGGAAACGCTCGACGGCGACGATCGCGCGCTCCAGCGCCTCGACGAAGCCGGCAGGGAGGCCCGCACCGTCCGGGGCGTCCCCGGGCAGAGGGGAGAGCGCGAGGCCGGCGACCGACTCCGCAGCGGCGCCGTCGAGCTTCTGGGCGTAGTCGAGCAGGGCGCGATCCCCCTTCTTGCGGACGTCGCGGACGATCTTCTCCGCCCGGCTCAGGGTCTTGGCGTCCAGCACGGTCTCGCCGCGGCGGACGAGGCGCTCGACCGCGCGGCGGCCGGCTCGGGAATCGGCTTTCAGGACTTCGATCGGGCTCATGAGACCACCCCCGCCGCTTCAAGGCGGCCGATCCAGTCGTTGAGGAGACGCCCGGTGGCGCTGGTAGGACGCGCGGTTGACCACCAGGCAGGCGGCGACCTCGGCGACGGTCTCGATCTCCACCAGGTGGTTCTCGGCGAGCGTGCGCCCGGTCTGGACGATGTCGAGCGCCAGCTCGGCCAGGCGCAGGATCGGCGCGAGCTCGATCGAGCCCGAGAGCTTGACGATCTCCGCCCCCCAGGCGCGCTCGGCCACCATCCGCCGCGCCGTGTTCGGATACTTGGTCGCCAGGCGCACCTGGGTCCCCGCCGCCGGGAGGCGCGTCTTCGCGGCCGATGAAGCGAGAGCCGCGACCGCCCCTGGAGCAGGCGCACCGGCACCAGCAGGTCGCCGTCCACCTCCTCCAGCACGTCGCTGCCGACGATGCCGCAATCGGCGATCCCGTGCGTGACGTAGAGCGGCAGGTCCCAATCCTTCAGGGAGAGCACCTCGATCCCCTCGTCGGGAAGGCGCGTGCGCAGGCTCCGGCCGGAGCCGTCGAGGCCGTCGAGGCCGATCCCCGCCGCCCGGAAAGCGGCCAGCGCGGCGTCGAGATTTCGCCCCTTGGGGAGAGCGAGGCGGATCACGCCGACGCCTCCAGCAATCGCTCCAGGCTGAGCGAGAAGCCCGCCGCGGGCACCTCGGCGCCGAGGGCGCGGAACAGGCGGTCGTAGCGCCCGCCGCCGCCCACCGGCAGCGCGGCGGGACCGGCGTAGGCATGAAAGACGAGGCCGTCGTAGTAGGGGCGGTCCCCCTCGCCTCCCGCCAGGAGCGGGTCGAGGTTGCTGCACGCGAACTCGGCGAGATCGATCGTCAGCAGCACGCCGGGGAAGTCAGCGGCGAGCTCATCGCGCAGGGCATAAAGGCCGCGCAGCCGGTCCGCCGCTTCTCCTCCCAGCTCCTCCGGCCGGTCCGGAACGCCGTTCTCCACCACCTGGAGGAGGGTCGAGCCCGCCCGCCGCACCTCCCCGCGCTCGCGCCGCGCCACAGCCGCCGCGAGGCGGGTGGGATCCTCCGCGCCCGCCGCGAGCAGCAGTTCGTCGAGCGCCCCGGCGAAGCCCAGCACCACCTGCAGCCCGTTGCCGCCGCCGGCCGTGGCCAGCTCCAGGAAAAGCCGCAGTACCTCTCGCTCGGCCCGCTCGCCGGCGAGGCCGAGCAGCTCGGCGCCGATCTGGTAGAACTCCCGCGCCCGACCCGCCCGTTCCTCCTGATAGCGAATGACGTCCCCCCGGTAGTAGAGGCGCAGCGGCAGCTCCAGCGACTCCAGCCGGGGCGCCAGCAGCCGCGCCAGCATCGGCGTGAAGTCGGCGCGCAGGGCGAGCAGCTCGCCGTCGCGGTCGACGAAGCGGTAGAGCTCGCCGCGCGTCGCCAGGGTCAGCAGCGATTCGTAGGGCTCCAGGTAGTCGAGGATCGGCAGGATCACCTCGGAGTAGCCGGCCTCGATCAGCCGCGCCACCAGCCGCTCCTCGGCATCGCGCCGCCGCCGGGCGCTCTCGAAGAGCAGGGCGGCGACGCCGGTGGGAAGGGCAGCGGAGACTCTCACGGGGCGTCCTCTCAATCCGGCGGCCCGGCGGGCCAGCTCGAGCGGCAGGTCGCGCCCGGTCATCAGCCGGAACTGCCCGCGGGCCTGATCCACCAGCACCTCGCGGCCGTCGATCGCCACCGCGCCCCGCGCCGCCGCCGCCGTCAGCAGGCGGGTCGGCCGGTCCGGGAAGTAGACGAGGTCGATCACCACCGCGCCCTCGCGGAGCCGCGAGACGTCGAACGGCAGCGGATCGTCCGCGCCGCGGCCGAGCGAGGTGGCGTTGACCAGCAGGTCGAACCGGGAGGGGTCGAGATCCGCGAGCGGCCGGAAGGTGACATGCAGATGATCGCGCGGAGCTCTTGCCGCGTTGCGGATCGCGGTTGAACATCGTCACCCGCGCGCCGGCGCGGTCGAGCCCCGCCGCCGCCGATCGCCCGGCACCGCCGGCGCCGACCACCGCCACCTCCATCCCCTCGATCGCGAGGCCGCGATCGCGCAGGGGCAGCACGACGCCGTCCGGATCGGTGGCCTCCGCCTCCCACACCCCCTGGTTGCAGACCAGCGTATTGGCGGCGCCGATCAGGCTGACCAGCGGGCTCTCCGCGCCGCAGACCGCCAGCGTCGACTCCTTGAACGGCGCGGTCACCGAGAGCCCGCGGATGGAGAGCCCGATCGCCTCCAGCCCCGCGTTCTCCATCACCTCCAGCCAGAAGTCGCCGAAGGAGTCGGCGTGGAACGGCAGATAGACCGCCGGGATGCCCAGCGCGCGGTAGGCGGTGTTGTGGATGCGGGGGGAGAGCGAGTGGGTGACGGGGTTGCCGACCAGGCCGAACAGCGCTTCGATGGGCGGCAACTCCGGCAGGCCGTAGTCGCGCCGCAGGCGCTCGATCGAGATCTGCCCTGGCGCCCCCGGCACCTCACCGAGCGCGCCGTAGACCACCGGGGCGCCCAGGCGGGGGGCCACCAGCCGCGTCCAGGCGCCGATGGCGCCGGCGGCGAAGGCGGCGACGTCGCGGCGGCCGAGCGAGGCGAGCAGCAGCAGCGCCTGCACCTCCTCCCCCGCCTGGGCGGCGGTGGGCACCAGCTTGTAGAGCGCGGCGGGGACGGCGGCCATCCGCTCGAAGGTGGCGGTGAGGCCGTCGAGCCCCGGGGCCGGCCCATGCCAGGAGATCACCCGCTTCTCGGCCGGCACGCCCTTGAGGATATCGGGAGTGAGATCGCGCGCCGCCTCGAGGTCCACATAGTCGTAGCGGCTGGCGGCCTCGATCAAGCCGCTGTCGGCGGCGCTCGGGCGTCCCCTCGGACCCGCCCCCCTCGGCCCGGCTGCGCAGCGTGTAGAGCAGCTTGCCGGGGAAGACGCGGGCCAGACGCGCGGCGTCGAGGTCGCCGACGAGATCGGCGCGGATCTCCAGCCAGTCGACCCCCTCCAGGTCGGAGACCATGGGCACGGCGCTCCCCGCGGGGAGGGTCGTGACGGTCGCGACCAGTGTGGCGCGTGCCCGCGCGGGCGATGTCTCCAAAACGAAAACCTCCTTCCAGACCCGGAAGGAGGCGACGTGTGGCGGCAGGCGGTCTCTCGTCCCGGGTCCGTGACGCCGGGACGTGCCCGGCTCAGTTCACGGAGTGATGATGGCTCTGCGCACGCCAGCCCCAGGCGGTGGCGATCTCGGGGCGGCGGGTGGTGTTTTGGCGCATCATCTAAAATCCCGTTGAGATTCAAGGATATCCCACGAGACGGCGGGGATGTCAAGCGGGGCCGCCCGGGCATCAATGCCCGGGCTACGTCCCAACCAAAAAGCCGGCTGAAGCCGGCTCAAGGAGACAGCTGCTAACCTGGGAGCCGGCTTCAGCCGGCTTTTCGTTTCCAGCGTAGCCCGGGGATTGATCCCCGGGCGGGATGCAGGCTCACCTCCCTCCGCCCCATGCGACAATACCCCCCGCCATGCACAAGCTCGTCACCTACCTCCTCCGCTATGGCCTCGCGGTCGTCTTCGGCAACGTCTTCCTGGAGCAGATCGGCGCGCCGATCCCCGCGCTGCCGACGCTGATCGTCGCCGGGGCGCTGGCGCAGGGGGGGAAAATGGCCGTCGTCCCGGTGCTCGCCGTGGCCCTCGCGGCGTCGCTGCTCGCCGACACCATCTGGTTCCTGATCGGCCGCTGGCAGGGGCACCGCGTGCTCCGCACGGTCTGCCGCCTCTCGCTCTCCCCCGACTCCTGCGTCCGCGGCACCGAGGATCTCTTCGAGCGGGCCGGCATGCCGTCCCTGCTCTACGCCAAGTTCCTCCCCGGCTACAACACCATCGCGCCGCCGCTCGCCGGAGCGATGAACAAGACCATCCCCTCCTTCCTCTTCTGGGACGGCCTCGGCAGCCTCCTCTGGCTGAGCTCCGGCCTGCTGCTCGGCTACGTCTTCCATCATGCCGTGAACGAGGTTCTCCGCCATCTGGAGGATCTCGGCTTCTGGGCCGGCGTGGTCGTGGGCGTGGTGCTGGCGCTGGTCATCCTGGTGAAATGGTGGCAGCGGCGGCGGATCCGGAAGATCCTGCGGCTCGCCCGCATCTCGGTCGCCGAGCTGAAGAGCCTGATGGACAGCGGCAACGCGCCGACCATCGTCGACGTCCGCAACCGTTCCTCCCATCTCCACGACCCGCGGCGCCTCCCCGGAGCGTTGCGGATGACGATCGACGAGATCGACGTCCGGCTCGGCGAGTTGCCGCGGGAGCGCGAGATCGTCCTCTACTGTGCCTGACCGAGCGAAGCCTCCGCGGCCCGTGTGGCTCGCGCTCTGATGGACAAAGGCTTCACCCGGGTCCGCCCCCTCGAAGGGGGGCTGGACGCCTGGTCGGACGCCGGGTATTACACCGAGGACGAGACGATCGTGGCGATCCGGCGTCCAGGCTAGAATCCCCTCCAACGAAGAGGAGACGCACCACCTTGCGACACCAGACCATCGCCCGCATCCTCAACCTCGTCGCCGACGACGACCAGCAGATCCTCAATCTTTCCGTGGACGACGCCCGCGCCCTCCTGCTCTCGGAGGACCCCGCCGACGTCCTGCGGATCGAGGGCTCCTTCGCCCTCCTCGCCCGCGACGGCCAGCGGGTGCGCCTGGCGCGCAGCCTCGACCGCCCGCTGCGCTACTTCCTGGCCAAGGAGAAGGACGGCCCGATGCTGGTGGTCGCCGACCGCATCGACCAGATCCGCGACGCGCTGGAGCGCGAGGGGCACGGCGACCAGTTCCATCCCTCCTACACGCGGATGATCCCGGCCCACCACGTCACCGAGATCCAGCTCGTCGGCTGCCCCGATCCCAACCCGGTCTACCGGCGCTTCTTCGATCCGCCGCGCGAGGTGCTGCCGCCGGACCTCGACGTCATCGGCGAGGCCTACGTCCGCGCCCTCTGCGAGGAGATCCGCCTCTGGCTGGCCGCCCTGCCCGCGGCCGAGCCCCTGGGCGTCCTCTTCTCCGGCGGCATCGACAGCGGCGCGCTGCTGCTCGCCCTCTACCACGAGCTGCTCGCCGCCGGACAGAGTCCGGCCCGGCTCAAGGCGTTCACCCTCGCCGTCGACGGCGGCGGCGCCGATCTCGAGCAGGCCCGGGAGTTCCTCCGCCGTACCGATCTCCAGCTCTTCGGCGAGGTGATCGAGGCCAGGAGCGCCGATATCGACCCCTTCGCGGCCGTCGCGGCGATCGAGGACTACAAGCCGCTCGACGTCGAGTGCGCGGCGATGAACCTCGCCCTGCTGCCAGGGCATCCGCGAGCGCTACCCCGACTGGCGCCACCTCGCCGACGGCGACGGCGGCGACGAGAACCTCAAGGACTATCCGATCGAGGAGAACCCCGAGCTGACCATCCGCAGCGTGGTCAACAACCGCATGCTCTACCAGGAGGGTTGGGGGGTGGAGGCGATCAAGCACTCGCTCACCTACAGCGGGGGCCTGAGCCGCGGCTGCGTCCGGGGTTACGCCCCCGCCCGGCGCCACGGCTTCCTCCCCTTCAGCCCCTACAGCCGCCCGCAGGTGATCGCGGTGGCCGAGGCCATCCCCTTCGCCGAGCTGACCCGCGGCTCCCACGAGGCGCTCTACAGCCTGAAGGGGGAAGTCTTGCGGCGAGGCATCCAAAAGGTGACCGGGCTCGATCTTCCCGTCTTCCCCAAGCGGCGGTTCCAGCACGGCGCGGTATCGGAGGAGACCTTCCGCGGCCGGTTCGATCTCCGCCCCGTGAAGTACCGGAGCCACCTGCTGAGCCTCTACCAGAGCTAAGTGCAATACAGCTTGCCCAAGACGTTTTTATACGTAGGGGAGGGGCTTGTCCCCTCCCTCGCCCCCAAAGGGGGCGAATTTATCCAGCCTGGGGTGTCAACCCCAGGTTGGGTGGCCCAACCCACCCAAACCCCGAAGGGGTGGCCGATCGGGCTGGAATCGGCCACCCTTACAGGGTTTGGATTCCGGGGTGCCTTCCTACCTGGGGTTGACACCCCAGGCTGGATAAATTCCGCCCCTTCGGGGCGAGGGAGGGGACAAGCCCCTCCCCTACGTTCAGAGCGCCTTCAACGAACAGCGTGGGAGCTAAGCGGGTGAAGGAAGCGTCCTCGCGCTGGGTCCGCTCGCTGCGGGCCCCCCGACGGCTGATCGATCCCCAAGAGCCCATCGGGCACCTCTGGGAGGAGGAGCGCACGCCGGACGGCGGGGTCCTCCCCGCCTTCACCATCTTCCTCGCCGGCGCCGAGTGCCCCTTCACCTGCGTCTTCTGCGACCTCTGGCGCGAGACCCTCGACGGCCCGACGCCCCCGGGCGCGCTGCCCGCCCAGTTCCGCAAGGCCCTCGCCGCGGCGGGTCCCCTCCCGAGCCCGGCGGCGGTGAAGCTCTACAACGCCAGCAACTTCTTCGAGCCACGGGCGGTGCCGGTCGAGGACGAGGACGAGATCCTCGCTCTCGCCGCCCCCTTCGCCCGCGTCACCGTGGAATGCCACCCCCGCCTCATCGGCGACCGCTGCCTGCGCTTCGCCGAACGGCTCGCCGGCCGGCTGGAGGTGGCGATGGGACTGGAGACGGTCCATCCCGAGGCCCTGCCCCGCCTGAACAAGGGGCTGACCCTCGACGACTTCGACCGCGCCGCCGGGACCTTGCGACACGCGGGGATCGGCATGCGGGCCTTCGTGCTGGTGGGCGCCCCCTTCGTGCCGCCGGAGGAGGCGGCCGAGTGGGCGGTCCGCTCCGCTATTCACGCCTTCGAGCAGGGGGCGGAGCGCGTCTCGCTGATCCCCGTCCGCGGCGGCAACGGCGCCATGGAGGCCCTCCGGGAAGCCGGGGACTTCATCCCGCCCCGGCTCGATCAGCTTGAAGAGGCCCTGGAACGCTCTCTGGATCTCGGAATCGTGACCGCCGATCTCTGGGATGTCCGCCGCTTCGCGAGTTGCCCGCACTGCGCGGATGCGCGCCTCGCCCGGCTCGATCGCATGAACCGCTCAGGCTGTGTCTGAGCCGCGGGTTGGCTGTGTCGTCTGTGGAGGAGGATCTTGAGGATCGCCATCGTCGGCTCTGGTTTCGCAGGCTCGATCCTCGCCCGCATCCTCCAGATTCAGGGGCACCGGGTGCTCCTCCTCGACCGGCAGAAGCACCCCCGCTTCGCCCTCGGCGAGTCCTCCACTCCGCTCGCCGCGATCTGCCTGGAACGCCTCGCCGCGCGCTACGGTCTCGAAGACCTCCACGCCCTCGCCGCCTGGGGTCGCTGGATGGAGCGGCTCCCCCATCTGCGCCGGGGGCTCAAGCGGGGGTTCACCTTCTACGGCCACGAGCCGGGACGACGGTTCAAGAACGGCCCCGCCAACGAGCGCCGGCTGCTGGTAGCCGCCAGCCCCACGGACCGCATCGCCGACACCCACTGGCTGCGGGAGGATGTGGATCACCACCTCGCCCAGGAAGCCGGAGCGGCGGGAGTCGAGGTGCTGGAAGAGGTCGATCTGACCGGTCTGGAGAAGCTGCCCGGCGGCTGGCGTCTCTCGGGAACGCACCAGGGGCGGTCCGTCCACTTCGAGGCCGATCTCCTGATCGACGCCTCCGGACCGGGCGGCTTTCTGGCGCGGCACCTCCCGATCCCCAGGGTCGAGACCGGGCTACATACCTCCCTGGTCTTCGGGCACTTCGAGGGGATGGCCGGCTTCTCCGAGGTCGCGGGAAACGCGGCACTCCCTGCCGGTCCTTATCCGGACGAGCAGGCGGCCGTCCACCACATCCTGGAGGAAGGGTGGATGTACGTCCTCCCCTTCGACCATGGAACGGCGAGCGCCGGCTTCGTGATCGCCGGGGAGCGCGCCCGCGAAGAGCTGTCTTCCTGCGCGCCGGACCGTGCCTGGGAGCGCCTCCTGGCCCGCTATCCCACGCTGCGGGAGCAGTTCGCTCCAGCCCGTCCAACGCGGCCGATCGGCAAGATCCCCCGCCTCCAGAACCGCCTCGCGCGGGCGTCCGGGAACGGCTGGGCCCTCCTCCCGCACGCCTTCTGCTTCCTCTCGCCGCTCTTCTCGACGGGGATCGCCTGGAGCCTGCTGGCGGTCGAGCGCCTGGCCCTGCTGCTGGAAAAAGGCCCTGAGGGGCTCCAACGCTACGGCGATCTCTTGGAAACAGAAGCGGACCACGTCCAGAAGCTCGTCGCCGGAGCCTACGGAACGATGCGGGACTTCGACCGCTTCGCCGCCGGCTCCCTCCTCTACTTCGCCGCCGCCAGCTTCGCCGAGGCCAGCCAGCGCCTCCTCCCCGGTCCTGCGGACGGCTGGGCCTGGAACGGGTTCCTGGGGAGCACCGATCCGGTGACGAGGGAGATGCTCGACCGTGTCCTCGCCGCACTCCACGGACCGGACTTCGAGGAGGAGATCCGGAACGCCATCGCGCCGCGCAACCTGGCGGGGCTGGCCGATCCGGCGCGGAACCGGCTCTATCCGGTGGACATGGAGCCTCTGGCGGAGAATGCCGGGTTGCTGGGGCTCACCCGGGAGGAGATCCGGAGAGAGATTCCGCGGCTGCGCGGGTGAATTCAGGACAGCGACCCAAGGTCCCGGCTCCGCGACCCACGGGTCAACGACTCCGACCCACGGGTCCTGCGTCGTAATTAGTGGGTCAGCAACCTTGCCCCATAGGTCCTGCGCCGCAATCCGCAGGTCAACAGCCCCGACCCATGGGTCCTGCTGAACGACGAACCTCAGTCCTTGCCGAAGATTCGGCGGTGCATCCCTTCGTGGGAGATGATCCGCCCGTGCTTGGCGTCTTCGTCTTCAACTACAGGCTCGTCAAGCGGAGGCAAGGACTTCGCGAGCTGCTCCACAAAGCGCAGAGCCGCAGGCACCTCTACGTCGGGGAGAGCATCTACCAGGACGTGCAGGCGTTCTCTGTCGGTCATGGCTTGATCCTAGGAGCGTTTACCTCGACTGGCAATGATCTCTAGATTGGCCAGATCGATCACCGCCCCAGCCTGAACCAGGAAGTTCAGGCCTATCAGCCCCTGAATTGGAAACCCGTAATCCATCGCTCCGATCTGGATCGGAAAGCTGCTCACGGCCAGATCCCCGAGAGACAGAGAGTCGAGCCGCTTCGAAAGCACGAACTCGGAACCTCCAACTCCCCGGACACGCTGGATCGGATCGTCTGGCCCAGGAACGAGACCGAGCTTGAAAACTTCATCCGCCGAAAAGAGAGTCGTCGCGGATCCCGTATCCAGGATGACTTCACTCAAGGTGAGCTTCCTGGACTGGTAGACCAACTCGGCACTGACGTAGAGGAGACCGCCTTCAATGCGGATCTTCACCGAGCCGCCCGGAGTCCCCACCAGGTTACTTCGTCGACGTCGAGGTCTTCACGATCCGTGTGGAGCACGTAAAGCTCACGCTCTGGCGCGCGATGATGCAGTTGCTTGTAGCCCTGCATGGCCGCCGTTCCATCGGGGAAGGTATCCACCACGGCCAAATCTTCCAGGATTCTTTTTCCGGATTGACTGTGCGCTTCCAGTGCTTCCACGAGGAGCCAGCGATGCGGGTAGGTTTGGCGAATCTCGTTCCATTCCATGGGCGTCCTCCATCTGACGAATACCCTACCAGAACGCAGACGCTAAGAGCCGCCTTTGGTCAGCCCTGAACCAGCCCCAGCACCGCCCGGATATCCCCCTCCAGCATCCGGTCCCGCAGCATCGTCGGCGCCGCTTCCCGCACCTGGAGATAGAGCCGCCGCGTGCCTTCGCCGAGCGGCTCGGCGATCTCCTGCCGCCGCTCGGGACGCGTCCGTTCCTCGAACTGCTCGGCCTCGCGGTTGGCCTGCTCCCAGTCGGTCGAGGCGGCGGGGCGCGGCCGGGCGGGATCGATCTCCATCGCCACCCGCCACTCGACGGCCTGGGCGGCCACCAGCAGCTCGATCGCCAGGACCGCCTGGGCGTTGCGCAGCACCGTCCGCACCTTGCGGGCGGCGATGGTGGCCATGGCGTTGTGGTCCTCGGAGTTCGCGGAGGTGGGGATCGAGTCGACGCGTGGCCGGATGGGTCAGCACCTTGTTCTCGGAGACGATGCCGGCGGCGCAATACTGGATGATCATCAGCCCCGAGTTGATCCCCGCGGTGCGGGATCAGGTTGCCGGGGAGGTTGCGGTTGTGGTGGCGTCGAGCAGCATCTGGGTGCGCCGCTCGGAGATGTCGGCCAGCTCGGCCAGCGCGATCGCCAGGACGTCCGCCGCCATGCCCACCGGCTCGCCGTGGAAGTTGCCGGCCGAGTAGGAGATCCGCTCGCCGCCGTCGTACCCCGCCGGCCAGTTGGCGCGGAACTCGTGATCCCAGGGGGCGCGTATCGTCCCCGGGAAAGAAGAGCGGATTGTCGGTCGCGGCGTTGATCTCCGCCTCGGCCACCTTCCGCGCGTAGGCGATGGCGTCCCGCGCGGCGCCGTGGACGGCCGGAGCGCAGCGCAGGGAGTAGACGTCCTGCACCGCGCCCGCCCGCTCGATCAGCTGGCTGCCGCGGATCGCCGGCGCGGATGTTCGCCGCGCGTCGCGATCTGCCCGGCGAGACCGCGCGCCTGGTGGACGCGCGCGTCGAAGGCGCGGGCGCAGCCGCAGACCGCCTCAAGGCTGAGCGACAGGGCGCCGTCCGCGGTGTCGGCCAGACGCTCGCCGTCGTGGACCGCCAGCGCCAGCAGCGCCGCCGAGAAGGTGGCGCCGTTGGTGAGCGCCAGCCCGTCCTTGTAGCTGAGCGCGGGGACCTCCATGCCGAGGTCTTCCTTGAGATGCTCCAGGCCGCAGCGCAGCTCGCGCGTTTTATGAGGCAAAATCCCCTGGCTCGCGAACGACGTAATAGCGGCTCTCCCCCAGCAGCACGACGAAGAGCTGGGAGAGCGGGCAGAGGTCGCCGCTCGATCCCACCGAGCCGCGGATGGGCACCAGCGGCACGATCCCCCGGTTGATCATTGCCTCGACGGCGAGCACCACCGCGCGGCGGATTCCAGAGTGCCCCTTGAGGAAGGCATTCAGCCGGATGACGAGCGCCGCCCGCACCACGTCCGGCTCGAAGTAGTTGGCCGGATTGCCGGCGTCGGCCGTCTCCCCCACGCCCACCGAGTGGCTGAGCAGGATGTTGCGCTGCAGCTCCTCCAGGCAGTCGGGCGCGATGGGGACGTTCTTGAACTCGCCGAAGCCGGTGGTGACGCCGTACTCCAGGACCGGCCGTCCCCCCTCCTTCTCCCACTCCTCGACGTAGCGCGCCACGATCCCTTCGATCTGCGTGCGGCTCGCGTCGACCCGCGCCCAGGCCTCAGGATGCATCTCCACCCGCACCCGCGGATCGCGGGCGAGGCGGGCGAGGTCCGCGAGACTGAGCGAAGAGCCGTCGAGGACGATACTCGGATGCCCCGGGTCGCTCATCGCCGCTGCGCCTCGATCTGGTCGAGGATGGCGCGGATCGTCGCCACCAGCTCGCCGCGGGGGACCTCGCGCTGCCCGGGGCGCTCCTCCAGCCAGTCCTGCCGGTTGGCGATCGCCTCGGCGCGCTGGCGCCCCATCTCCATGTCCTTGAGGGTGACGATCCCCTTCTCCTTCTCGTTCGAGCCGTAGAGGAGAGCGATCGGCACGCCCCAGGCGTCGGCGTACTTGAGCTGCTTGCCGGGGCCTTTCGCCGTGCCGAGGTAGAGCTCGGTCGGAATCCCCGCCCGGCGCAGCTCCCAGGTCATCGCGACGTAGTCGTCCTGGAGGGCGGCGTCCATGTTGGTGATCAGCACCTTGGCGGTCGACTTCTGGTGCCCGGTCCGGCCGAGGTGGATCAGCGCCGCGAGCAGGCGGTCGACGCCCATCGAGGCGCCCACCGCCGGGACCTTCTCGCCCAGGAAGCGCATCACCAGATCGTCGTAGCGGCCGCCGCCGAAGACGGAGCCGAACTGCGGCGCGTCGAGCAGGATCGCCTCGAACACCGGGCCGGTGTAGTAGGCGAGGCCGCGGGCGATCGAGAGATCGAGCGACACCTGGTCGTCGCCGTAGCCCAGGGAGTAGAGATGGCTGGAGATCCGTTCGACGGTCGCGATCTCAGCCTCCGCCCCCTCGACGCCGGCGAAGAGGTCGCGGAGCTGGGCCACCACCTCGCGGCGGTCGTCGGCGCGGATCTTCAGGAAGCGCTCGATCTTGTCCACCTGCTCCTCGGCGAGCCCGACGCCGGAGATCGGATCTCCCGAGGCGTCGACAGTAGCCGGTGGTCAGCTCCAGGCGGACCTTCTCCGGCGCCCACCTTGTCCAGCTTGTCGAGCACGCGGAAGACGTCCGCACCCCGCTCCGGCGGGATGCCGGCAGTAGGCGAGCAGGCTGTTGAGGATGCCGCGCGAGGAGTAGCGCACCCGGAACGGCCCCACCTTGAGGGCGTTCAGGCGTGTCGCACATGCCGGCGAGGATCTCGGTGTCGGCGACCTCCGAGACGACGCCCGACCGAGTCGAGGTCGAACTGGGTGAACTCGCGGAAGCGCCCCTTGTCCCGGCTTGTCGGCGCGCCAGACCGGCGACACCTGGTAGCGGCGGAAGGGGCGCGGCAGGTCGCGATATTGGGCGATCACCCGGGCGAGCGGGACGGTGAGGTCGAAGCGGAGCCCGAGCTCCTCTCTCTCCGGGTTCTGCGACGGTGAAGATCGACTGCTGGGCCTCGGAGCCAGCGGCGGAACCGCGCAGCACGTCGAGGTATTCGATCGCGGGGGTGACGATCGGCACGAAGCCGTAGAGCTCGTAGACGCCGCGAATGGTGTCGATCATCCACTGCCGCGCCAGCATGTCGGCGGGCAGGAGGTCGCGCAGCCCGCGCGAGATACGCGGTTCCACGGTCTCTGTCATGGGAACGTCCTCCAGCGGACTGCAGGTGCTGCCGTCAAAAAAAGAAGGGGCTTGGTACCGGCGTCCGGATTCGAACCGGAGACCTCCTGAGCCACAGTCAGGCGCTCTAACCAACTGAGCTACGCCGGCCCGGACGGGGAATGCTATGCGGGGCGGTGCCTTTGTCAAAGGAGCCCCGCGGCGGGCCTACCGCGCCACCAGCAGATTCGACGCGAACCGCCCCTCGGAGTCGGTCCATGTCTTGCGCACGCTCGAAGCCGGTCTCCGCGGCCAGCGCCGCGATCTGCTCGCGGTCGAACTTGTAGGAGCTCTCGGTGTGGATCGTCTCCCCGGCGGCGAAGGGAACCTCGATTCCCAGCTCCCGGATCGCCACCGTCTGCGCGCGGCGGCTCTCCAGGTGCATCTCGATCCGGCCTTCCCGCGGTTGTAGACCGCCCGGTGGCGGAAGGCGCCGAGATCGAAGTCCCCCCCCAGCTCGCGGTTGATGCGGACGAGGAGATTGAGGTTGAACGCCGCGGTCACCCCCAGCGCGTCGTCGTAGGCGGGAATCAGCACGCTCTCGGGCTTCTTGAGGTCCACCCCGAGGAGCAAGCCCTCGCCGGGGTTCGAGCAGCGCCCGCACGTCGCGCAGCAGGACGCCGCCGCTCCTCCGGGTCGAGGTTGCCCAGGGTGGAGCCGAGGAAGAGGACGAGCGTCAGCCCGGGCGCGCGCCGGTCCTCCCGGATCTTGCGGAGCGCTGTCTGGTATTCCCCGATATAGCCGGTGATGCGGAGCTCCGGATAGGAGAAGAGCAGCGAGCGGCTGCTCGTCTCGACGGCGGACTCGGAGATGTCCACCGGCACGTACTCGAGCTTCCCCTGGCGGGCCAGCAGCGCCTCGATCACCAGCCGCGTCTTCTGCCCGTCGCCGCTCCCCAGCTCCAGCAGCCAGACCGGCCCGCCGAGGGTGGCGACGATCTCGCTGGCGTGGGTGCGCAGGATCTCGGCCTCCGCCCGCGTCGGGTAGTACTCCGGCAGCGCGGTGATCGCCTCGAACAGGCGCGAGCCCAGCTCGTCGTAGAAGTACTTGGGATAGAGAAACTTGGGGGACGAGGTGAGACCGCGGCGGACGTCCTCCGCGAAGGTCGGGGCGACGCGCGCCGCGCCGACGCGGCTGAGGCGGAGCCGCTCGGTGGAGGGGCTCTCGGGGGCGACCGCGCTGTCCGGGAGCTTGGGACCTGCTTTGAGTTGGGTCTCCATGACGGCCATGGAAGCGCCATGGTAGCATCCCGGCGCCGTCCTGGATGGGCTTTCAAGCCCCGCGAGTGACGGTTCTGTTTCATCCCTCGGGGAGGAAATCACATCAATGAGCGACGAGCGCGAAACTCTGGAGCTGGATGTCGTCTTCGTAGGCGCCGGGCCGGCCAGCCTGGCGGGGGCCTGCCACCTCGCCCGGCTGGCCAAGCAGAACGGCCTGGAGCTTTCGATCGGCGTCCTTGAGAAGGGGCGGGAGATCACCAGCCACGCGATCTCGGGAGCCGTGGTCGACCCGCGGGCCCTCAAGGAGCTCTTCCCGGACGACTGGACAGTCCGCCCCCTTCGAAGGCGAGATCAAGGGGGAGAAGGTGCTCTGGATGACGTCCACGAAGGCGCACTCGATCCCCGTTCCGCCGCCGATGAACAACCACGGCAACTACGTCGCCTCCCTCGGCAAGCTCCTCAAGTGGATGGCACCGAAGGTCGAGGCCGAGGGGGTGGACATCTTCTTCGAGTTCCCCGCCGCCCAGGCCCTGGTCGAGGACGGCCGGGTGGTCGGCGTCCGCACCGGCGACAAGGGGATCTCCCGCACCGGCGAAAAGAAGGCCAACTACGAGCCGGGCGTCGACATCCGCGCCCAGGTCACGGTGCTCGGCGAAGGGGTGCGCGGCACCCTGGTCAAGCAGCTCGCCGAGCCGTTCGAGCTCTGGAAGGGGAAGAACCCGCAGCTCTACGCCATCGGCCTCAAGGAGGTCTGGGACCTTCCTGCCGGGCCGGGTCGCAGCCGGCCAGCGTGATCCACACCATGAACTGGCCGCTGGGCTTCGACAACTTCGGCGGCGGCTTCATCTACGGCATGCAGAACGACCAGCTCATCGTCGGCCTCGTCGTCGGGCTCGACTACAAGAACCCGCTGCTCGATCCGCACGCCGAGTTCCAGCGCCTGAAGACCCACCCCGAGATCGCCAAAATGCTCGAAGGCGGGAAGATGTCCTTCTACGGCGCCAAGGCGATCCCCGAGGGGGGCTGGTGGTCGATGCCGCGCCCGCACGGCGACGGCTTCCTGATCGTCGGCGACTCGGCGGGCATGCTCAACAGCCAGCGCCTGAAGGGGATCCACCTCGGCATGAAGTCCGGCATGCTGGCCGCCGAGACGATCGTCGAGGCCCTGAAGGCCGGCGGCGCCACCGCCGAGCGGCTGGCGGCCTATCAGGCCAAGGTCGACGCCAGCTGGGTCAAGGAAGAGCTCTGGCCGGTGCGCAACTTCCACCAGTCCTTCGATCACGGCCTGCTCGGCGGCTTCCTCCAGGGGGGCCTGGGGATCGTGACCGGCGGGCGCGGCTGGGGGGTCAAGGACCGGCTGCTGACCGAGGCGGGGCACGAGCGGATGGTCCCGCTCAACACTCCCGAGGGGCAGCGGCTCGAAAAGCCGGCGCCGGTCGCGATCGACGGCAAGCTCACCTTCGACCGCCTGGCCGACGTCTACAACTCCGGCACCGCCCACGACGAGGATCAGCCGGTCCACCTGCTGGTGCATGACACCAGCATCTGCGTCGAGCGCTGCACCGTCGAGTACGCCAACCCCTGCCAGCGCTTCTGCCCCGCCGCCGTCTACGAGATGGTGGAGGACCCCACCACCCCCGCCGGCCGCCGGCTGCAGATCAACGCCAGCAACTGCGTGCACTGCAAGACCTGCGACATCATGGACCCCTACCAGATCATCACCTGGGTACCCCCCGAGGGGGGCGACGGGCCGAACTACGGGAAGATGTAGCCCTCATCACCCCGGCCCTCTTCTCCCGTCCCCTCCCCCCTCCCTCACCGGGAGAAGAGGGAGAAGTTAGTCAAAACGATTTTCTGGGCGGGGGTTCCCCTCTCCCGGTGAGGGAGGGCGGGAGGGGACGGGAGAGGGGCCAGGGGTGAGGGTTCTCCCCTACCCCTGCGGCCGGATCGTGCAGTCCCCGCTGCCGGTCTCGACGTGGATCTCGGTGCGGCCGTTGCCGCGCCTGGCGCCCACCACCTTGTGGCCGGACTTGCGGAGGACGGCGTCGCCGTAGCGCACATTAAGATCGCCGCTCCCCTGGTCGGAGTCGATGTTGAACGAGGCGTTCGAACCGGCCTTGATGTCGATGTCGCCGCTGCCCGTCTCGGCGCTCAGCCGCCGGGTCCTGGCGAGCGAGCTCTGCACCGTGACGTCGCCCGATCCCGTCTCCGCGATCAGATCCTCGAGCTCGACCGAGAGCACCCGGACGCCGCCGGAGCCGGTCTTCGCGACCACCCGGCCGGCCTCGCCGTCCTGCAGGGTGACGTCGCCCGAGCCGGTGTCGAGGGTCAGCTTGCCGGCGGAGACCTTCTGGACGACCACGTCCCCCGAGCCGGTCTCCACCGAGCCGTTGCCGACGAAGCGCCGCACGATCACATCCCCCGAGCCGGTGCTGATCGCGGTCTCGCCGCGGGCCGAGCCGACGACGACGTCGCCCGAGCCGGTTTCGATCCCCAGCTGGCCGGACTGCGAGGCGACCTGCACGTCGCCGCTGCCGGTCGAGATCGCCAGGGTGCCCTCGAGGTCCCCCCCGCGCACCTTGCCGACCGCGTTGCTGAACGCCAGGTTGGCGCCGGCCGGCAGCGAGATCCGCAGGTCCGTGTAGAGCGTCGGCGCCGAGCTCTTCCGGTAGTAGATCTTCACCCGCTCGCCACGGTAGGTCGTCGTGGTGTTGCCGATGTTGCTGAGGAAGCTCAGGAAGGACGGCAGGCCCGAGTCGTCCCCCTCCCCCCTCTTCTCGGTGGGATAGCTGTAGGACCGGTACTTTTCCACCGGATAGGAGAGGGCCCACTCCGGGCGCCCCTTCTTGTCGTGCCCCTTCACCCACCGCATCCCCTGGAGCAGCCGCTGCGTCTCGGCGGCGCTGCCGGCCTCGGCGTGGACGGTCGCGTCGACCACCACGTTCGGCCCCTGGCCGCGCACGATCTCGATGTGGCCGGCGAGATTGGCGAGACGCACCTCGCCCGTCGCCGGGAAGGGCTGCTGAAAGGAGCGGACCTGCTGCTCCGCGAAAAGAGCGGCCGTGCTCCCGGCCGCCAGCGCCAGCCCCAGGGCCAACGCGGAAATCTTCGTCTCTGGCTTCATGGCTTTTGCCTCCGGTTTTCCATTCTCCGTTGAGCACTACGGGCGGGGGGAGGAAAAGGTTGCAGGAGGCCCCGGAGGCGGAGAGCCCGGGTTCATAGGCATCTTGCCGGGCGGAGCGCCCTGCCCTCCGAATCCTCACCCTCGGTCCCTCTCCACTTCGTGGAGAGGGAGGGCCCTACGATTCGGCATAATCCTGCGCCGCAGGGCCCTCCCTCTCCCCCCGGGAGAGGGACCGAGGGTGAGGACTCGGAGGGCAGGTCATCCCCGATGGGAAGGAGCCCTGTAAAGGGTGTCTTGAGGCCCCGGAGGCCCCACGCGGTAAACTCACCCCCGCTTCCGACCACCCTGGAGGAGAGAACGCATGCGTCATCCGCTCATCGCCTGTTGCCTCGCCGTCGCCGCGGCGCTCACCCCCCGTGCCGCGACCCCGGAGGTCCCGCCGCAGGAGCAGACCGCCCCGCTCACGATCGAGACCGCCCTGGCGCCGGACGCCTACGGACGCCGGCCGCTGCAGCAGGCCTGGTCCCCGGACGGCAAGCGCCTGATCTACGTCTGGGACGGCGATAACCAAGGTAATAGTGGCAAGGATGCGAAGGACTCCCTCTGGCTCTACGACGCCGCGACCGGCCGCAGCGAGATCCTGGCGAAGCTCGCGGATCTGGGGGAAGGTGGGAAGGACTTCGATCTCGACGCCTACTCCTGGTCCCCCCAGGGGGATTCTCTGCTCCTCGCCTCCAAGGGCGATCTCTACCTGCTGCCGCTCGCTCCCTCCACCCTCAAGGCCGGAAAGCTCCGCCGGCTGACCCGCACGGAGATCGAGGAGACCGACGCCCGCTTCTCGCCCGACGGCCGCCGCATCGCCTTCGTGCGCGCCCAGGATCTCTACGTGCTCGACATCGCGAAGGGGCAGGAGACCCGGCTGACCAGCGACGGCCGGGAGAACAACACGCTCAACGGCATCGTCGACTGGGTCTACGGCGAGGAGATCTGGGACCGCGAGCCCCGCGCCTACTGGTGGAGCCCGGACAGCTCCCACCTCGCCTACTACCGCTTCGACGAGCGCTCGGTCGGCATCTACTCGCTGCTGAACGACTCTCCGCTCTACCCGGAGATCCTCCTGCAGAAGTACCCCAAGGCCGGCACCAACAACCCGCAGGTGAGGATCGGCGTCGCCGATCTCGCCACCGCCAAAACCACCTGGATGAAGACCGGCGACCCCACCTCCTACCTGGCGCGGCTCGAATGGACGCCGCGTGGGGACGCGGTCGCCATCCAGCGCATGAACCGGGACCAGAACCGGCTCGACCTCCTCCGTTGCGACGCCGCCGACGGCGCCTGCGTCACCCTGGTAACCGAGCAATGGCGGACCTGGATCAACCTCGGCCGTGACTTCCGGTTCCTCCCCGACGGCCACTTTCTCTGGGGCTCCGAGCGCGGCGGCTGGCGCCGCCTCTATCTCTACGCCGCCAACGGCACGCTGGTGCGCCCGGTAACCCCTGAAGGGTGGTCGATCACCGCCCTCGACTCCGTGGCGGAGGACGGCACCTGGGCCCTGGTCACCGGCTTCCCCACCTCCGAGCTGGGCGCGATCGACCGCAAGGTGGCCCGGGTTCGCCTCGACACCCCCGGGAGCGGGGACTGGGAGGTGCTGACCCCGGCGCCCGGCTGGCACCAGGCCCTGGTTTCGCCGCGCACCGGCTCCTGGGTGCACGTCTGGAGCGACGCCAACACGCCGCCGCGCATCGAGGTGCGGCTCGCGGCCGGCGCGGCCGTCCCCTTCCCCGCCGGCGCGCCCAAGCTCGACGCGGCGGCGCTGCCGCGATGGGAGTTCCTCACCATCCCCGGGCCGGACGGCTCACGCCTGCCGGCGCGCCTGCTCAAGCCCGCCGGCTTCGACCCGTCCAAGCGCTATCCAGTGCTGATCTATCACTATGGCGGCCCCGGCTCGCAGGTGGTGGACAACAACTGGGGGGGCCGGTCGGTCTGGCACAAGCTGATGGCCCTGCGGGGGTTCGCCGTCTTCAGCGTCGACAACCAGTCCTCGATCTTCTTCGGCAAGTCGGGGGAGGACCGCGACTACCGCCGCTTCGGCCCGGTCAACCTCGCCGGCCAGCTCGCCGGGGTCGACTACCTGAAGAGCCTCCCCTGGGTGGACCCCTCCCGCCTCGGCCTCTGGGGGTGGTCGGGCGGCGGCGCCAACACGCTCTACTGCATCCTCAACCGCCCCGGGGTCTGGAAGGCCGCCATCGCTGGCGCCCCGGTGACCGACTGGAAGCTCTACGACTCGATCTGGACCGAGCGCTATCTCGACCGCCCGCAGGACAACGCGGAGGGCTACCACGACTCCTCCCCCCTCACCTACGCCGCCAACCTCAAGGACCGGCTGCTGATCGTCCACGGTCTCGCGGACGACAACGTCCACCCGCAGAACACCGTCCAGATGAGCGGCGCCCTGATCAAGGCCGGCCTCCCCGTCGAGCAGGCCTTCTACCCCGGCCAGAAGCACGGCTTCCGGCCGGCGGAGCTCCGGCACTTCTACGCCCGGGCGACCGAGTTTTTCGAGCGCGAGCTGCTGGGGGTGGAAGGGGGAGCTACTCCCCCGCGTACCGCTTCAAAATGATCGACGCGTTGGTGCCGCCGAAGCCGAAGGAGTTGCTGACGGCGTATTCGAGATCCACCTTGCGGGCCGTGTGGGGGACGAAGTCGAGGTCGCACCCCTCGCCCGGCTCGTCGAGGTTGATCGTCGGCGGCAGGATCTGGTCGCGGACGGCGAGCGCCAGGATGCCGGTCTCGAGGCCGCCGGCGGCGCCCAGCAGGTGGCCGGTGCATGACTTGGTGGAGGAGACCGCCAGCTTGTAGGCGTGGTCGCCGAAGACGGTCTTGATCGCCCGCACCTCGGAGAGGTCGCCGAGCGGCGTCGAGGTGCCGTGGGCGTTGATGTAGCCGATCCGCTCCGGCGCGAGGCCGGCGTCGCGCAGCGCGGCCTGCATCACGCGCACCGCGCCGTCCCCCTCCGGATGGGGAGCCGAGATGTGGTAGGCGTCGGCGCTCATGCCGTAGCCCACGACCTCGGCGTAGATGGGAGCGCCGCGCCGCTTCGCCGACTCCATCTCCTCGAGGACCACGATGCCGCACCCCTCGCCCATGACGAAGCCGTCGCGCCGGGCTCCCACGGCCGGCAGGCCTTCTCGGGCTCGTCGTTGCGGGTGGAGAGGGCGCGCATGGCGCAGAAGCCGGCGACGGCGAGCGGCGTGATCACCGCCTCCGTGCCGCCGGCGATCATCGCGTCCGCCTCGTCCGACTGGATGAAGCGGAACGCGTCGCCGATGGCGTGCAGCCCGGTGGTGCAGGCCGTGGCCGGCGAGGTGTTCGGGCCCCGGGCGCCATGATGGATCGAGACCTGGCCCGCCGCCATGTTGACGATCTGCCCGGGGATGAAGAACGGCGAGACCCGGCTCGGCCCCTTCTCGAGCAGGATCTTGTGGGTCGCCTCGATCAGCGGCAGGCCGCCGATCCCGGAGCCGATGACCACCCCCACCCGGTCGGCGT
The DNA here is from genome assembly GCA_963792575.1 of uncultured Acidobacteriota bacterium. Taxonomy (GTDB): domain Bacteria; phylum Acidobacteriota; class Thermoanaerobaculia; order Multivoradales; family UBA5704; genus DATARR01. The sequence goes on along the minus strand of CAWBWZ010000023.1, from coordinate 1,304,316 downwards.
TCTCCTCGTCGATCCGGAGCCCCGAGTCCTCCAGCGCGAAGCGGGCGGCCGCCAGCGCGTAGTGGATGAAGGTGTCGCTCTTCTTGACCTCTTTCTTGTCGACGTAGTCGAGCGGATCGAACCCCTTCACCTCGCCCGCGATGCGCGACGGGTACTCCGCCGTGTCGAAGCGGGTGATCGGGCCGATGCCGCTCTTCCCGGCGAGCAGGGCACTCCAGTTCTCGGCCGTGCCGACCCCCAGGGGCGACACCAGGCCGACCCCGGTGACGACGACGCGACGTGGCTCTCTCTTCAAGACTGGATCTTTGTCGAGGGTAGTGGCGGTGGAGAGAGACCTAGTTCTGGTCCCCGGCGTTGTTCTGGATGTAGTCCACGGCCTCGCGAACGTTGACTGATCTTCTCGGCCTCCTCGTCCGGGATCTCGATCCCGAACTCCTCCTCGAACGCCATCACCAGCTCCACGATGTCCAGGGAATCCGCTCCCAGGTCCTCGGTGAAGCACGCATCCAGCGTGACTTCCTCTTCGTCGACCCCGAGCTGCTCGACGATGATGCTCTTGACCTTATCTGCAATGGCCATCGATGATTCCCTCCTTGTCGATCTTATCGTGATCGGCCCGGGGCGCGCCCGCGCACGACCTGCGGTTCTAGCACAAAGCTCCTTGTTGAGTCCATCAACTACAGGCGCTGCAACGGCTCCGTTTCCCGTTTCTCCGCCCGGCGCTTCAGATGTAGAGGCCACCCGAGACGTTCAGGGTGTGCCCCGTGATGTACCCCGCCTCCTCGCTGGCGAGGAAGAGCACGGCCCAGGCGATGTCGTCCACCGTGCCCAGGCGCTTCAAGGCGATCGCTCCGGTCGAGCTCCTCCTTGGACGCCGCCGGCAGCCCGTCGGTCATCGCGGTCTCGATGTAGCCGGGGGCCACCACGTTGACCGTGATGTTGCGGCTCCCCAGCTCGCGGGCGAGCGACTTGCTGAAGCCGATCAGCCCGGCCTTCGAGGCCGCGTAGTTCGCCTGGCCGGCGTTGCCCATCATCCCGACCACCGAGGAGACGTTGATCACCCGCCCCCAGCGCCGCTTCATCATCCCCCGCACCACCTCCTTGGTGAGCGCGAAGGCGCCGGTCAGGTTGGTGCGCAGCACCCGCTCCCAGTCGTCGAGCGACATGCGGGCGAGCAGGTTGTCGGCGGTGATGCCGGCGTTGTTGACCAGGATGTCGACCGCCGCGAAGTCCTCGGGCAGGCTCTTCAGCCGCTCGCCGAAGGTCTCCGGCTGCCGAGACGTCGAGCGCCAGCGGCCGGGCGCAGCCGCCGCCGGCGTCGATGTAGGCGGCCAGCGACTTCAGCTTCTCCTCGTTGCGCGCCGCCAGCACCACGCGCGCGCCCTGCTGGCGCGAGCGAGCTTCGCGATCGCCTCGCCGATCCCCTGCGAGGCGCCGGTCACCAGCGCGGTCTTGCCGTCGAGCTTCAACATCATGCTCTGCCTCCGTCCTCCGCCGAGCAGCTGCCGGAGCTGATCGGGATCCGAGATCCCGGTCGCGCGGGCCGAGCGGACGATCCGCCGGTTGAGCCCCGAGAGCACGTTGCCCGGCCCCACCTCCACGAACGCCTCGACCCCGAGGACTTCCTCCATCCAGAGCACCGACTCGACCCAGCGCACCGGGCTGTCGATCTGGCGGATCAGGGCGTCGCGAGCCGCGTCGCCCGGTGGTCGGCCGGGGCGGCGTCGACGTTGGTCACCACCGGCACCCGCGGATCGCGGAAGTCGGTCGCCGCGAGCAGCGGCGCCATCCCCTCGCGGGCCGGGCGCATCAGCGGCGAATGGAAGGGCGCGGAGACGGCGAGCAGCGTCGCCTTGCGGGCGCCCCGCTCCTTGGCGAGCGCCGACGGCGCGGTCGACCGCCCCCTTGTGGCCGGCGATCACCGTCTGCGCCGGGCCGTTCAGGTTGGCCACCGCGCAGACCTCGTCCCTCGCGCGGTCGCCTCGGCGGCGATCGCCGGCGATCGTACTCGGCGTCGAGGCCGATGATCGCCGCCATCGCCCCCTTGCCCACCGGCACCGCCTCCTGCATGAGCTCGCCGCGCCGGCGCACCAGGCGCAGCGCGTCGGCGAAGCCGAGCGCGCCGGCCGCCACCAGCGCCGAGTACTCGCCCAGGCTGTGCCCCGCCATGGCGACCGGCACGAGCTCGGGCGCCAGGACGGCGAGCGCGCGGTGGACGGCGGTCGCCGCCGCCACCAGCGCCGGCTGGGTGTTGGCGGTGAGGTTCAGCTCCTCCTCCGGCCCCTCCCAGCAGAGCCGGGAGAGCGGGAAGCCGAGCGCCTCGTCGGCCTCCTCGAAGGTCTCGCGGGCGGCGGGCGAGGCCTCGGCCCACGCCTTGCCCATGCCGACCTTCTGCGATCCCTGGCCGGGAAAGACGAACGCGAGCTTCTTGCCTGGTCGAGACTCATCCGGCTTCGGCCTCCTGGCGATCGTCGCCCGAGGAGCCGCTCCTCCTGGCTGTGCAGCTCGGCGAGCTTGTCGCTGATCTTGCGGTCGAGCCGGGCGTTCGAGAACTCCGATGGCCCGGCGGATGGCGTTCTGGATGGCGCGGGCGTTCGAGCGGCCGTGGCCGATGAAGCAGCCGCCGTTCAAGCCGAGCAGCGGCGCCGCGCCGTATTCGCTGTAGTCGGTGCGCTCGCGGAAGCGGTCGAAGGCGGGCTTGGCGAGCTGGTAGCCGAGCTTGCCGCGCGGGCTCCCCGCGATCTCCTCGCGCAGCATGCGGAGGATGCAGCTCGGCGAGCGCCTCGGCGCTCTTCAGCACCACGTTGCCGACGAAGCCGTCGCAGACGATGACGTCCACCGTGCCGTTGAACAGGTCCCCCCCCTCGACGTTGCCGACGAAGTTGAGGCCGGTCGTCTTCAGCACCTTGAACACCTCGCGGGTGAGGTCCGTCCCCTTCCCCTCCTCCTCGCCGATCGACATCAGGCCGATGCGCGGCGAGGGGGTGCCGATCACCTCCTGCGCATAGAAGTGTCCCATGACGGCGAACTCGCGCAGGTGGACCGGCTTGGTGTCGACGTTGGCGCCGACGTCGAGGAGCACCGTGCGGCCGCGCGGGTTGGGCAGCACCGCGGCGAGCGCCGGCCGGTCGACGCCGGAGACCGTGCCGATCACCATCTTGGCGGCGATCATCGCGGCGCCGGTGTTGCCGGCGGTGACCATCGCCTGGCCGCCCGCCCGTCCTTGACCAGCTCGGCGGCCAGGCGCATCGAGGAGCGGCGCTTCTTGCGGATCGGGGTGATCGCCGGCTCGTCCATGCCCACCACCTCCTCGGCGTGGACGATCTCGATCCGCCCGTCCGAGAAGCCGCAGGGAGACCGTGCCTGGCGCAGCTCCGCCTCCAGGCGGGCGCGGTCGCCCACGAGGAGAATCGAGCAGCCGTCCTCGCGGGCGGCGCGGAAGGCACCCTCCACCGCGCACTGCGGCGCAAGTCCCCCCCCATGGCGTCAACGGCGATCGGCATGACGGGCTGAACCTCGGATGGCCGGACGTTGTTGATCCGGACGATTGATCCCCGGTGCTCCCGAGGAGTCAGCTAGGAGCCTCTTTGCCCTCGATCACCTGCCGGCCGCGGTACTGCCCGCAGCTCGGGCACGCGCGGTGCGGCAGCTTGACCTCGCCGCAGTTCGGGCAGGTGGACATGGCGGGATGCTCCAGAGCGTCGTGAGCGCGGCGCTTGTCGCGGCGGGCTTTGGAATGGCGGCGTTTCGGATTCGGCATGGTCGTCGAGCCTCTTCAGGAATCGTGTTATTTCTCTTCAAACCGGCTTTTCAGCGCGGCGAGAGCCTCCCAGCGGGGGTCCGGCTTGGTCTCCGCGCAAGAGCAGGCTCCCTCGTTCAAGTCGGCGCCGCACTCCGGGCAGAGCCCTTTGCAGTCGGCGCGGCAGAGCGGCTTCATCGGCACGTTGAGCTGAAGCTGCTCGATCAGGATGGGGTCGGTCTCGAGGATCTCCTCGTTGATGTACAACTGCCCCAGGTCCTGCACGTGCAACGCATGCTCGCTCTCCACTTCCGGATGGCGGTCCACCAGGACCATCAGCTCGATGTCGTCCCGGGTGGGCTCGACGATCGGCTTCAGGCACCGGTTACAGCTCAGGGTCTGCTCGTAGGAAAGCCGCGCCCGCAGGAAAAACCCGGGATCGGCGAACACCACCTGGCCGCGCCAATGGACTGGACCGAGAGCCAGCAGCTCGGGGCGGTCCAGGGTCTCCGGAGAGACGTTCTGCGTCTCGTCCCAGTTGAAAGGTTCGTCACGAACCTGATCCAGCCAAATCTTCATGAGAAAATCTCCAACCGGGGCAACCGCGAAGGCTATAGGGTTCCCCGCCCGCTTGTCAATCGCACTCCTGCAGACGGAGGAGGAAGGCGGAAGGCGACCGGGTCGCCAGGACCGAGGCCCGCTCGCAGGCGGCGAGGGGGGAGAGCAGTGTCTCCCAGTTGCGCCACCGCTCGACCTGCCGCCGGTCCGCCAGGGGAAACTTCTCCAGCCCCTTGCGGAACTGGGAGACCAGCCGCAGGGCCGGCCGGGGTTTCACCCACAACCCCAGGATGATCTGGCCGGAAGCCGGTTGCGCGCCCGCGCCGGCCGGCGATACCAGCCGATTGATCTGGGGAGCGAGAGCCTGGGCGCTCGCGAGACTCGCGTCATCCACGGCAACAATGCTCCATCCGGACGCATTCCCCCGCGGCATGTTCTGCGCCAGCAGCCCCGCGAGCCCCCGCGCCGGCACCGCCCACCGCTTCTCCCCCGGCGGGTTGAGCACCGCGATTCCCGGCACGTCCCCCAGGGGGCCGAGGTGCAGCCCTCCCCCCTTGACGTTGAACAGCACCATCGCCGCCGGCGGCAGCGGCCGCTCCGCGTCGGCCGGCCAGGCCGGCCCGGCCACGGCGAGCAGGGCGGGAGGGTCCGCGGCTTCCACGAAGGCCGGCGGCGGCGGCACCGGCGCGCTCCCCGCCAGCGTCAGGTCGAGCCCCTTCCCCTGCCGCTGGAGAATGTAGTCGCCGGCCGGGAAGTCCGAGACCTCCTCCCCGAGGTGGAAGATCCCCAGGCTGGAGGGGTAGTCCGGCGCGGTTCCTGCCGGCGGTGCCGCCAGCAGCGCCGGCTCGGCGCCGGAGCGCACCGTCCAGTAGCCGTCCCGCCAGGCGACCTGGAGGGCCCGCTCCTGGACCTCGTCGCGCTTCCCCCGCTCCTCGCGGATCGTGCCCCCCTTCAGCCAGGGGTTGTCCGCCAGGCGGCCGGCGAGCTTCGCCACCGCCGCGAGACCGGGGTAGACCCGCGCCACCAGCAGGAAGCGGTCGCCGTCGAGATCCGAGCAGGCCACGATCTCGCTCGACGGCGGCACCGCGAAGGGGCCGAACGAGCGCATCACCGGCGCCGGCAGATCGGCCACCCGCGCCGCCGCGGCCAGATAGGCCGGACCGTCGGCGATCGACCCCTCCAGCTTGCCAAGATTCTGGTGCGGGTAGGGCACCCACAGGCAGGCGCCATACTCCCCCGAGGCGAGCAGCCGCGCCGGCAGTCCCGCCGGCACCGACGCCCGCTCGCGCGGCCAGTACCAATAGAAGAAGTGCCCCGCGATCACCAGCAGGAGAATCGGGACCACCGCGAGCCGAAGAAGCCGACGCATGGCGCCGGAAGGTACCATGTCCAGCGCCGGGCGTGAACGCCCGGGCCTCTTTGTACAGATCTCAGAATACGTCGGCCTCGACCGCCCGTAGGGCGGAATCTATCCAGCCTGGGGTGTCAACCCCAGGTGGGAGCCCCCAAAAATCCCATGAGCCCCGAAGGGCCGACACTCCTGGCTGGAGTTTCGAACCGGCAATGACATGCCGGCCCTTCGGGGCTTGGGGACCTTGGCGGCCTCCTACCTGGGGTTGACACCCCAGGCTGGATAGATTCCGCCCTGCGGGCGGAGGCGGTGTTCATGCCCGTTCCCCCTCAGCGGTCCAGGTCGACCTCGACGATCGCCGCCGCGAGCTCCCGCAGCAGGTCGTCCTCCGCCTCCTCCACCCCGAGATCCACCAGCTCGGCGCTGGCGTCGCGGACGAGATCGCTCAGCAGATCGTCCTCCGGATAGGCGAGGAGCGGCGGGACGGCGCGAAACGGCGCGGCGCCGGCCGCGATCGTCTCGCGCAGGAAGTCCGCGTAGCCACGGGCCGAGGCGGCGAGGCCGTGATGGAGCTCCATGTGCCGGCGGGCGTTCTCCCCCATCCGGCGGCGCAGCGGCTCGTCGGCGGCGAGGGCGCGGAGATAGGCCAGCAGCAGGTCCTCTTCCGTGTCGTCGAGGGGAACCTTGGCGGCTGCGCCGTCCGGGAGCTCGGCGAACGAGCCGGTCTCGTTCACGATCAGCGGCTTGCCGAGGCCCAGCAGGCGGATCACCGTGCCCGAGGTCTCCCCCGCCGTCGGATGGCGCAGGTTCACCGCCACGTCGCACGCCTGCATATAGAGAAGGAAGCGGTCGATCTCCAGCCGGCCGGTAATCGTGACCCCCGCGCGCAGCTCCGGGGTGAAGACGCGGTCGAATTCGAAGTGCGGCGAGACCTCGCCGACGATCAGCAGCCGCATCGTCTGAGGGTCCGGCACCTCCCGGCGCAGGCGGGCGAAAGCGCGCAGCAGCACCTCGGGACGTTTCGAGGCGGTGAGGAAACCGAAGGTCGCCACGGCGAAGGTCCCCGGCTCGATCCCCAGCACGCGCCGCGCCTCTTCGGGGGAGACTTCCGGCATCCCCTCCAGGCTCAGATGGTGGGGAACGGTCGCGATCCGTGCCAGCGGCCGCGAGGCGAGCACGCGGTCGCGGGTGAAATGGTTGTGAACGATCACGCCGCGGCTGGCGTCCACCGCCCGCTCGAACAGCGGATAGCTCCAGGGGTCGAGCGGCACACCGGTGGCGACGCACCGCCGGCCCATCGCCTCGCCGGTCCTGCCGTAGGCGTAGCGCATCTCGCGCACGTAGGCCTGCGGGTCGCCGGCGAAGAGGGTCAGATCCCGCACGAGGTGATGGATCACGTATTCGTGCAGTACCACGACGCCGGGATGATCGATCAGCGACCTGTAGATCGACGCGTGGTAATCGCGGTTGTTGCCGAGCTGATAGAGCACGGCGTCGAACCGCCCTTGCGCCAGCAGCCCCGGCAGCGCCCGGACGCCATGGACTGGAAATCGCGTCTCCTCCGGGCGGAACCCCTCGTCGACGATCAGCTCGATCTCGCAATGCTCCGCGAGATGCGGCAACAGCTCGGCGCTGTAGTCCGCGATGCCGGACTTCATGGGGGGGAGGGGGCTGTAGTAGGCGACGCGCACGGACCGAAGTCTATGCCATCCGACCCTTCAAGCCATCAGGCGGCGGACGAGCTCCTCATACTTTTCGAGGTATGGAAAAGGCGGGTCGGCGGACAGGGTCGGGCTGTCCAGATTGTGGCCGATCAGGTCCGCGTGGTCGCCCGGCCATTTCGCGATCGGCTTGCGGGTGCCGTTGCGCGTCGCGGATTTCACCGACACCACGCCGTCATTCTTGCCGGAAACCTTGTGACTCACGATCGCGAAGGTCGGCAGGAACAGTGCCGAGACCGGCAGGACGAGCCCCTGCCGGCCGACTCCGGCGACCTCGAAATACCGCACGCGGGGATCATCCGGGCATTCTTCGTTGAATCGGCGAGCCGTCACCTCCGACAGGTCATGCACCGCGTTGGTGTTCTCGCGCAGCTCGGCGATAAACTCGCTGTGCGCTCCCAGGTGGGGAAATTTCGTGAACGGATTGGCCTTGTCGAGAAGGGTCGCGATCGGCGAGCCGAAATGCGGAGTCGCGATGGCGGTGAGCGACGCGATCCGGGGCGCGACGCCGCGCACGTTCCTGGCGATCAGGAGGCGCGCGTCGAGCCCGCCCATGCTGTGGGCCAGAATGTGCACCGGCGACGCATCGAATTTCGCGTCGAGGATCTGCTGGGCGAGCAGCTCGGCACGTTGCTCGATCGTGCCCAGGGGCACCGTCGTCGCAGCCAGGACATCGGCGCCCAGCGTCGTCCTCAGATGGTTGGCGACGCCCTTGAAATACTCAATCTTGCTGAACCGATCGAACCCAAGAACGCCGGGAGCGAGAACGATGTTCATGGATTGAGTGGTCGTTTGAGCTTCATGGGGTTTCTCTGCGTGGCAAACAAGCTACCACAGCTTACGGCTGGCAGGGCTGCGGCGCCGGCGCGCGCGGATCGCCGCCCACGCGCCGGTCGATCCAGTCCAGGATGGCCCCGTAGGAAATCTGAGCGTTGGGATGCAGGTTCAGGTCGTTCCCGGCATCGGGGATGGCCACCGTCTCCAGGCAGGCGTCGGGGGCGTAGAAGCGTGCTTCGTTGACCAGGGTGTTCGCGGCCGAGCAGGTCGGAAGGCCGCAGAAAACCCTGTCGTAGTCGCCGACGATCACCAGCACCGGGACATGGATGTCCCGCGACGGCTGCAGCCAGACGAACGGATTGCTCAGCTCGCCCGTGGTGACGGTCTCCTTGAGCTGCTCGTCGAGCGCGACCACCTGGGGATCGAACGGCGGGTGGTAGAAGAGATCGGCTCGATGGCCCGGGCGGGCGGTCAGATAGCCGGCGGTCAGCCCCCGGCCGGCGAGGACCGGATCGAGGCTCGCCGGATAGAAGAACGAAAAGGCCTCCATCAGGCCCGCGCCCGGAGTGTGCGTCAGGCCGGTCAGGACCACGCCGTCCACGTCGCCGTAGTAGGCCGCCTCGAGAATCGTGATCGCGGAGCCCAGCGCGTGGCCGACCCCGACCACCCGCTCGGCACGGATACGGCCGAACTGGGGCACCACCAGATCCCCGCCCCGCAATGCCTGCACGATCTGGTGAGCCACATAGGCGTCCACCTGGAGAGTGACGGCGCTCGCCGGGGGGTGATCGCTCCGGCCGACGCCGATGCGGTCGACGTTGACGACGGCGTAGCCCGCCGCCGCCGCGCGCCGTACGTACGAGTAGATCTCGGGCTGGTAGGGGAAGTCCCAGTAGACATGCCCGTAGGTCGCGCCCGAGGTCGTGATCTGGAACGTCTTGCCGTGAATGCTCCCCTCGGCGCAGAGATCGGCGACCACGTCGTAGACCGTGGCGTCGCCGGGCGAGAGGGTCACCGGGAACGACACCTCCTGACACCGCAGACCGCCGGCTTCCGCGTGGGCGGCCATCGGCGCGAGAGCCAGCAGCGCCGCGGCGGCGAGCCCGGCCATGAAACGAATGACAGCGACTCGCGGGCTTCGAACGTCGTTCATCTTCTTCTCTCCATGGGCAGTCCATCGCCGGTGGGCTCGCGGAGGAGCCCGCACCGAGTGCGTTGAAGGGGAAGATGAAAGCCTATCAGGCGATCGGCCGTTTGACCAGATAGAGCGCGCCCGCGGTGACCAGCGTGCCGGCGAGGATGGCCACGATGTACATCCCCAGGGGCTCGACCGCGTGGGGGATCAGCAGGACGAAGACGCCGCCGTGCGGCACCATCAGTTTCGCGTGGGCCGCCAGCGCGATCGCGCCGGTCACCACCGACCCCGCCACCAGGCAGGGGACGACCCGCAGCGGATCCCGGGCGGCGAAGGGGATCGCCCCCTCGGTGACGAACGAGATGCCCAGCACGGCCGCGGCCTTGCCGGCGTCCCGCTCCTCCTGGGTGAAGCGGTCCTTGAACAGCATCGCCGCCAGCGCCAGACCCAGCGGCGGCGTCATGCCCGCCGCCATCACCGCCGCCATGGGCCCATACACCTTGGAGGCGAGCAGGCCGACGGCGAAGGTGTACGCCGCCTTGTTGACCGGCCCGCCGACGTCGAACGCCATCATCGCTCCGAGCAGGGCGCCCAGCAGCACGGCGCTGGTGGCCTGCATGCCGTTCAGCCAGCCGGTCAGCGCGTTGAGCACCGCCGTGACCGGCGGCCCGACGACGAATATCATGATCAGTCCCACCACCAGCGTCGAGAGCAGCGGCAGGATCAACACCGGCTTCAAACCCTTCGAGATTCTGCGGCAGTTTGATGCGATCGTTCATGAACTTGGTCACATAGCCCGCCAGGAAGCCGGCCGCGATGCCGCCGAGGAACCCGGCGCCCAGCGTCATCGCCAGCATGCCGCCGATCAATCCCGAGGTCAGGCCCGGACGGTCCGCGATCGAATAGGCGATGAACGCGGCGAGCACCGGAATGTAAAGCTGGAACGCCGTGCCGCCGCCGATCTTCATCAGCGCCCAGGCGAGCGTGCCCTCCTGGGCGCCGGCGTCCAGGCCCCCCACCGCGAACGCCAGCGCGATCAGCAGGCCCCCCGCGACGACCAGCGGCAGCATGTAGGACACTCCGGTCATCAGGTGCTTGTAGGGGCCGGTGCGCGTGGAGGTGCGCGGTGCCTTGAGCTCCTTGACTGCTGCCACCGGTCCCCCCGCGGCGGGCGCCGGCAGCGCCAGCGCCTCTTCGATCACCTTACGCCCGTCGTGCAGGGCCGCCTTGGTGGTGGTCTGAAAGAGGCGCTTGCCGGCGAACCGCGCCGGGTCCACGTAGGCGTCGGCGGCGAGGATCACGGCGTCGGCGCGCTCGATCTCCTCGTCCGTCAACCGGTTCTTGGCGCCGACCGAGCCCTGCGTCTCCACGCGCATCTCATAGCCCAGCGCCGCGGCCGACTTCTTCAACGCCTCGGCGGCCATGAAGGTGTGCGCGATCCCGGTCGGACAGGCGGTCACGGCGACCAGACGCTTCGCCGGGCCTGCGGCCGGCGCCGGTGCCGTGGCCGGTACTGGTGCTAATACCGGTTGAAGCCCCAGCGTCGGCGTCTCATGCTCTTCTTTCCATTCGGCGAGCGCGTTTTCGATCACCACCCGGGTCTTGCGGATGGCGTCGCTGACCGGCACGGCGACCATCGGCTTGCCCGCGAAGCGGGCCATGTCGACGTAAATATCCGAGGCCACGATCACCACGTCCGCCGCCGCCACGTCTGCGGGCGACAGCGGGCTCTTCACCCCTTCGGCCCCCTGCGTCTCGACCTTGAGCTCGTGCCCCAGGACCGCGGCGGTCTTCTTCAATGCCTCGGCCGCCATGTAGGTATGGGCGACGCCCGTGGGACAGCCCGTGATCGCGACGATTCTCGCCATGGTGCGGCTCCTGTCAGACCAGTTTTTCGACCTCGACCTGTTCGATCAGTTTTTGCAACTCGTCCCGGTCCTCGATTCCAGGGCCGAGGCGAGTCACCGCGTAGGCGCCGCTGGCGACGGCGACCCGCGCGAAATCTACCGGGGAAAGACCGTGATGGAGCCCGTAGAGGATCCCTCCGACCATCGCGTCCCCCGCGCCGACCGTGCTGCGCACCGCGACTTTGGGCGGACGCGCCAGCAGGGCATAGTAGTCGTCGATGAACACCGCGCCCTCGCCGCCCATCGAAACCACTACGAGGCGGGTTGAGCCCTTCAGCAGGGACTCGCCGGCGGCGCGGATGTCGGCGATCGTCTTGAGAGTCCGCCCGACCAACTCGCCGAGCTCGTCGACGTTGGGTTTCAAGATATCCGGCGCGCTCTTCAGCGCCTCCCGCAAAGGCCTGCCGCTGGTGTCGAGCACGACCTCACCGAAGTTGGATTTAATCCGATCGATCAGCCTGGCGTAGACGGTATTCGGCACTCCGGCCGGGACGCTGCCGCTGAGCACGAACCATCCGCCCGATTCGCCGAGCTCGTCGACACGTTTGAACAGCTTGGAGAGATCTCTTTTTGCCGGCGTGAGGCCCGGGAAGTTGATGTCTGTCGTCTCAGATCGCTCGTCCACGATCTTGATGCCGACGCGCGTGCGGCCGGGGATGCGGACGAAGCGGTCGGCGATCCCCCGCTGGGCGAAGGACGCTTCGAAGAGCTCCGCGTTATCGGCGCCGAGGAAGCCGGTCGCGGTGACCTCCACCCCGAGATCGGCGAGGCAGCAGGCGACGTTCACCCCCTTGCCCCCGGCGTGCGTCCGGCTTTCGGCGACCCGGTTGACCCGGCCCGCGGCGAAACCGGGGATGCTCAGCGTCTGATCGATCGCCGGATTGAGGGTGATCGTCACCATCTGTCTCGTCGCTCATCGCCTTCACCAACGCGCGCACCGCCTCGGCGCTGTCGCAGGCGAGCGCCCGCCGGGCCAGCGCGACCGCGTCCCGCATGGAAACGTTGCGCACGCGGGCCTTGATCGCCGCGATGCTCGGAATGCTGACCGAGAGCTCGGCGACGCCGAGACCGATCAGGATCACCGCGCCCAGCGGCTCCCCCGCCACCCCGCCGCAGACGCCGACCCAGGTATTCTTTCCTGCCGTGGCGCGCACCGTCTGATCGATCATCCGCAACACCGCCGGGTGCAGCCCGTCGGCCTGCCGCGCCAGCAGCGGATGGCCGCGGTCCATCGCCAGCACATATTGCGTCAGATCGTTGGTGCCGATCGAAAAGAAATCGACCTCCGCCGCCAGCTCGGACGCCATCATGACCGCCGACGGCACCTCGATCATGATGCCGATCTCAAGCTTCCCGGCGCCCAGCTCTTGCCGCACCTGCTCGGTGATCGCCACCGCCTCGCGCAGGTCCCCAAGGCCGGAGATCATCGGATACATGATCTTGATCGGTCCGTGCGCGGAAGCGCGGAAGATCGCCCGCAACTGGGTCTTGAACAGTTCAGGATAGGCGAGGCAGAGCCGGATGCCGCGAAGCCCAAGAAACGGATTGTCCTCGGCCGCGAGATCGAGATAGGGCACCGCCTTGTCGCCGCCGATGTCGAGCGTACGGAGGATCAGCGGCAGGCCGCCCAGGGCCTCCACCGCCTCCCGGTAGGCGGCGTACTGCTCGTCCTCCGAGGGGGGCGAATCGCGCTCGAGGAACAGGAACTCGCTGCGCATCAGGCCGATCCCCTCGCCGCCGGCCTCCACGGCCTGCGCGGCCTCCCTCGCCAGGCCGGTGTTGGCGACCACCTCGATGCGCACCCCGTCGGTGGTGATCGCCGGCTCGTAGCGCGTCCGGTACTCCGCGTCGCGCAGGTCCGCCAGCGAGCTCTGCGCGGCGCGCGCCGCGGCCAGGTCCTCCGCGCTCGGATCAACGTAGAGAACACCGTTGTCACCGTCGAGTACCGCCGTCGCCCCTTCCGGCTGGTGCATCACCACCGGCCCGACGCCGACCACGGCCGGAATCCCCAGCGACCGCGCGATGATCGCCGCGTGCGAGGTCGGCCCGCCCCGCGCCGTGCAGAAGCCCAGGACGCGCGCCGGATCGAGCGCCGCGGCGTCCGAGGGAGTCAGATCCTCGGCCAGCAGGATCACCGGCCCCGCCGGCAATTCCGGCTCCTCCTCGATCACCTCCGCCAGCCGGCGCAGCACGCGCGTGCCGACGTCCCGCAGATCGGTCGCGCGGCCGGCGAGCAGCGGATCGTCCAGCTTCGCCAGCGAATCCGCTTCGGCGTCGATCGACTCCCGCCAGGCCCAGCCGGCGCTCTCCCCCTGCGCGATCCGCCGTTCGACCCGCGCCAGCAGATCGGGATCGGCCAGGAACTCGGCGTGGGCGAGGAAGATGGCGGCGCCGGCCGCTCCGGACTTCGCCTTCACCTCCTGATAGAGCTCCTGGAGCTCCACCCGCGCCGTGTCGATCGCCTCGTCCAGCCGCCGGCGCTCGCGCTCCGGGTCCTTGGCGCAGCGCTCGACGACGATCCGGCTCTGGCGCAGCAGGCGCAGCGGCCCGATCGCGAGGCCCGGCGACGCCGCCAGCCCCCGCACCGTGGCGCCGGCCGCGCGCGGCGACCAGCCGTGCGTCGGGCCGCCGAGGACGATCTCCTCCGCCTCCTCCAGCTCGATCAGCCGCTTCAGCGCCGCGAGAGCGGCCTCCGCCTCCGGCCCCCGCGCCGAGATCCTCACCCTGCCGCCCGCCTTGACGCCCAGCCGCAGCAGCCCGGCCAGACTCTTGCCGTTGGCCCGCCTGGTGCCGTGGCGCACGATCACCTCGGCGTCGAACCCCTTGGCGGCCTCGACGAACGCCGTCGCCGGCCGGGCGTGCAGGCCGTGCGCGCCACCCACGACCGCTTCGATGGAAAGACCGCCCTCGACCAGCTCTCCGTCCTCATTGGACGCCGGGGCATCCACGCGCGGCGCGGTGAGCGCCGCGATCACCTCCCGCGCGTCCGGGGTGAACGCGAGCCGGTCCACCAGCTCGTCGTCGTAGAGCAGGCCGGTGAGATTGCTGAGGATGTCGAGATGCTCGTCCGACCGGGCCGCGATGCCGACGATGAGACGCGCCGTATCCCCCTCCTGCCAGAGGACGCCGTCGGGCACCTGGAGCACGGCGATCCCCGTGCGCTGGATCAACTCGCGGTCCCTGGGCAGGCCATGGGGGATGGAGACGCCCTTGCCGAGATAGGTGTTGGCGACCTGCTCCCGCGCCAGCATGCTCTCGGCATACCCCGGATCGATGCACCCGGAGCGCACCAGCAGCTCGGCGACTTGCCGGATGGCGTCCTCCTTCGATTCGGCCCGCGCGCCGACCCGGACGTTCGCGGCTTCCAGTTGCAGCATGCCCACCTCTCTACGAATAACCCCCGCCGCTCCTGCGGCCGGACCGCGGCGAGGGGTCGGGACAGTCTATCCCGGGCTGGGCGGGGTGGGGACCGGGCGGGCAACCTCCGTCCTAAGCACAGCCGTCTTGACCCGCCCGCAGGGCGGCATTTATCGAGCCTGGGGTGTCAACCCCAGGACGGAGCCACCCAAGATTCCCAAGCCCCGAAGGGCCGGCATGTCGTTGCCGATTAGGAGCTTCCGCAGGGAGTGTCGGCCCTTCGGGGCTTGATAGGGTGGGGATGGCCCGGTCCTGGGGTTGACACCCCAGGCTCGATAAATGCCGCCCTGCGGGCGGATCACATCTGCGAACTAGAAGATGCCTGTGGCATCATAGGAAGGCCATGAAAAAGACTCCCACATCGCCCAAGGCGCCCGCCGGTCTCCAGGCCCGCCTTACGCTCGAGGAGCGTGAAGCCGTGCTCCAGCGGCTGCGCCAGCGCTTCGCACACATCCCCGACGGAGTCAGTCTCGCGGACGAGCTCATCTCCGAACGACGGGCTGAGTCGAATCGACCAGAGTAGAAAAGTACCCTCTCCTTACGGCCGATACTGATTCGCCCGCACATTCCTCGCCGCCAGCGTGACCGTCTCCTCGACCCGCTTCGCCCGCGTTTCGGGGCGCTTGGCGCTTTCGATCCACCAGAGGATGGATTTTTTGACCGAGGTGGGAAAGGCCGTGAAGTATTTGCGCGCCGCGGAATTCGCGGTCAACGCCGCCTCGAGATCGGGAGGGACCGTCAGTTCCTCGACGGCGTCGAGGACGCTCCAGGAGCCGTCCTGCTTCGAGGCTTCGATCTTCTCCAGGCCGGCGGGGGTCATCAGGCCCTGATCGATCAGCTTCTCCACCCGCTGCTTGTTGAGCTTCGACCAGGCGCTCTTCGGCTTGCGCGGCGAGTACAGTTGCTTGTAGCGGTGCTCGTCGATCTTGTTGGGCCGGCTGTCGATCCAGCCGAAGCAGAGGGCCTCCTCCACCGCCTCGGCGTAGACCAGATCGCGCCTGCCGCTCCCCTTCTTGTCGAAGACCAGCCAGACGCCCGGCGACGCGGCATGGTTCTCGGCGAGCCACTCGCGCCACGCCTGCCGGGTTCCGGGATGCACGATCCCGGGTTGAAGTGCCGGTTTCGGCATCGCTCCCCCCTCAGCGGACCTCGAAAACCGCTTCGACCTCGACCGCCACATCGTAGGGCAGCGCGCTGACGCCGACCGCCATCCGGGTGTGCCGGCCGGCGTCCTCGAAGACCTCCACGAACAGATCGGAGGCGCCGTCGATCACCTGCGACTGCGCCACGAAATCGGGCCTGGAGTTGACGTAGCCGGCGATGCGCACGCAGCGGACGGCGCGGTCGAGATCGCCGTCCAGCGCGGCCCGGAGCTGGGCCACGAGGTTCAGGGCGCACAGCCGGGCCGCCTGCCGCCCCTCCGCGACGCCGAACTCGCGGCCGAGCTTGCCGATGAAGCGGCGCTCGCCATTCCATTGCGAGAGCTGCCCGGTGAGAAAGATCAGGTTTCCGGTGCGGACGGAAGGAACGTAATTCGCTCCCGGCTTGCTGGGCTCCGGCAACTCGATGCCGAGCTGCTTTAGACGATCCTCAACTCGGTCAAGCCTCATCCATAGTCTCCTCGCGCGACCAGATGTCGCCATAATCCGTGACCAGCCCTGCCCCATCCACCCCGACGCGCGCCACGAACCGGCCGCCGGCGCTTTCATAACGATAAAGATTTTTATCGAGGCGCTCGTAGGACTGCTCGAGCGGTTCGAGCGCGAAGCTCGGAAAACGTAGCCAGGCGGCCCGAACCGGCGCTGCCTCCCCCACCTTCAGATCGAGCCGGCGGATCGGGAGCGTGTTGGTCACCGGACTGAAGTTCAGGTCGATATCGATGCAGCCGGCCACCTCGGGACAGTGGTGGCCGTCGAGCCGCCAATCCCCGGAGGGGTCTCGCAGCACTTCGACCTCGATGGTACGCTCCCCGACCCATCCCGAGACCTTCGCGGCGAGCGTCCGCCGCCCGGCGCATAGACTTCACGGTCTGAATTCTTGAACCAGCTCTCGAGCCCGGAGGAAGGATGATCCTGCCAGAACCAGCGGATTTCGGCGGAGAGTTGCATGGTTTTACTTTACCAGAGGCCGGTGCGCATCCTGTCCGAAGAGGATCGCGGCCGCACTGGAACGAGACAGGGCGGCCACACAGGGCCGCCCCTACAGATCAGTCCTCTGACGAAGGCTAGCAGAAGCATTGGCGGCCGAATGGGCAACAGAGGGGCTCGGGATCGCCACAGTAGATGAGGCGTCCGTTGCAGTAGGCATAGGCCGGAGTGGGCGTCAAAAGGCTGGCCGCCGTGGTTGCCGTGAGAGCGAACGCCAAGAGAACGAGCTTCTTTCGCATAGATGATCTCCTCGCAGGTTTGGAAGCGGACAGCAGGCTGCCGCTTCTTAAGTCTTTGCAAACCATAGGGTCTCCATGCGTTTTTGTCAATGCTAAAGAGCACCCCGCACATAGAGCGCCTCGTAGAGCGCCTTGCCCGGCCGGGTCTGCCGGATGCGGCCGGAGATCTCCAGGCGGCGGAGAACGACGGACACCGTTCTCGGCTGGACGGGTTTCTTCAGCACGTCCCGGTAGCGGCGGTTGACCTCCGCGGCGACGGCCCGGGCGCCGAACACCTCCCCCTCCGGCTGGCTCTCGACGACGCGGGCGACGAGACGGCTGACCATCGGCCGGTTGCCGAACTGGACGATCTCTTCCTTCGGGCTGTCCCCCTCCGGAGCGGACGGAGGAACGGCAAGGTCGGACGCGGCCTCGGCGGCGGTCTTGAAGGCCTCGAAGCGCTCGCGGGTCTTCTCCAACTCGGCATCATGAAGGGCGAGCTGCTCGTGGTGGTGGGCCTTCCGGTCGGCGTGGAAGTTCCTGCGCTCCTGGTGAAAGGCGACCCGCGCCTCCAGATTGGCCAGTATCTGCGCCACGGAAAGGGTCTTGCTCATCGAAAAGCTCTCCAAGTGCCGCCACGCCTGAAGATGAAACCGCTGAATGGCTCTGACTCGCGACACTATCACGGAGAACCGGTTCCACCACCCCTCTGGCCAGGCGTTGAAGGCCTGAGTCGACGCATTCCCTCCCGTTGGGACTTCACGAAGGGCCAGGATTGACTCGAGCTGCCGCGCCTCCACCTCACAATTCGGCAATAATGAGGCGAGCAAGGGCCATAATGCGCCAGCTACTCCACTACTCACGCCAATCTGAACATCATTCGCACAACCAACCATCCTACTCGCCGCACCAGCTCCTCTTCTCGCCGCACGCCGAAGAAGACTCGGCGCAATAACCATCAATAACGCATCACTCCTGGACCTAGTCACCGCACCACAAGCGTCTCTCACTGCACCATGAACGCTACTCGCGCCACCATGAGCAGTACTCGCGCCATTCCTCCTCATGAATGCGGCGACAGAAACTTCCGTCGCGGCATTCCCTTCTCATCCTGCAGGCCGGGCCGGCGAGTCGCGACACTTTGCCTGGTGCTTGTCGCTTAAAATCTATCCATGGGCATCGTCACCCAACAGGTCTCCTCTCTCCTCGGCTCCTGGACACTGAGCCGGTGGAGCCCGCCGCACCTGGCGGGCCTGGTCGAGGGGTTCTGGTATTTCGAGGGGGCGACGACGTTCGCGCGGGAGCGGAATTTCCCCAATGGAATGTTCGAGCTGATCGTCCACTTCGGCGATCCGTACCGGGTGATCGAGGGGGAGTGGACCGGGCGTTGCTCGACGGCCTGCCTCGGCGGCCTGCAGGCGAGCTCGTGGGTGGTCGAGGCGCCGGCGTCCTCGCCGCCGGTCCTCGGCGTGCGGCTGCACCCGGCCGGGGCCTACGCGCTGCTCGCCAGTCCTCTCTCGGAGGTGAGCGGGCTGACGGTCGATCTCCAGGACCTCGCCGGCCGGGCCGCCGGGGAGCTGATCGAGCGCTGCCATGGCGCGGTCTCCGCCGAGGAGCGCCTGCGCCGGGCGGCAGACTGGGTCACGCAGCGGGTGGCGCGGTCTCCGGGGGTCGATCCGGCGGTCGCCTGGGTCGCGGAGCAGATCGAGCGGGAGGAGGGCGCGGTGTCGATCTCCGGGCTGCGCGAGCGAGCCGGTTTCTCAAAGACCCGCCTCGCCAACGCCTTCCGCGCGCAGATCGGGGCGACTCCGAAGCAATACGCGCGCATCCTCCGCTTCCGCCGCGCCCTCGCGATGGTGAACGCGGAGGCGGGCTCGCTCGCCGATGTCGCGCTCGCCGCCGGGTATTACGATCAGCCGCACATGAACGCGGAGTTCCGCGAGCTGAGCGGCTTCTCCCCGCGCGAGTTCCTCACCGCCGTCCGCTATCCCGAGAGCGTCAGCGTCGCCGAAACCGCCTCCTGATCACAGGACTTTTTTCCAAGACCCAGGCGCCGGCTCTTTCTAAGATTCCGCTCAGGCCATGAGAGAGTGGCCTCTCGAACCCAGGAGGAGAAACCATGACCACCCAGGTGATTCCGTATCTGCACATCCAGGGCGCGGCCCGCGCCATCGAGTTCTATCAGCAGGCGTTCGGCGCGACCGAGGTGATGCGCCTGAGCGAGCCGGACGGCCGGATCGGGCACGCCGAGATCGTGATCGGCGGCGCACGCATCATGCTCGCCGATGAATACCCGGAGCATGGAATCCTCGGCCCGCGGTCGCTCGGCGGCACCTCGGTGGGCCTCCACCTCACCGTCCCGGACGTCGACGCGTTCGCCCAGCGGGCCGTGGCCGCCGGCGCGAAGCTGGCGAAGCCGGTCAAGGACGAGTTCTATGGCGAGCGGGGGGAAAGCTGGAAGACCCATTCGGGCACGTCTGGCAGGTGATGACTCCCATTGAGGAGGTATCGCCCGAGGAGATGCAAAGGCGGTACGACGCGCTGCTGGCGGGCGGAGCCGTCTAGCAGCCAAGGCAAGGACACCAAGGACATCAAGGACAAAGAGCCACGATTCCGGCAGTCTGCTTCTTGTCCTTGTTGTCCTTGTCGTCCTTGTCGTCCTTGCTTCCGGACGCCCCGCCTACCGGAACCGGCGCCAGACGACCACGCTCTGGTCGCTGGCGACAGGAGACCGATAGGTGATCAACCAGGAGTCCCCCGCCCAGGCTGCGTCGCCGCAGGCCGGCGGGTCGGGATTCGGGCCGATCTGGAACGCCGGTCCGAGCGGCGCGCCGGTGGTGGAGGCGAAAAGCCGCGCCCGCAGGATCCCGTCGAGCGGCGGCCGCCAGAGCAGGAGGAGATGGCCGGCGTCGTCGAAGTCGGCGGCGAAAAAATCGACTTTCGGCGCGCTCGGCACGGCCAGGATCTCGGAGGTGCGCGGCCGGGCCGAGGAGGCGAAGAACCGCAGACGGACCGAAACATTGAAAGCGGCGTCCCCGACCCGCCAGACAACGGCGAATCCGCCGGATGGATCGCTGACCACCTGCGGATCGAAGAGGATCGGCCGCTCCCCCGGAGCGCCTCCCGGGAAGTTGTGGATGTCGAAATCCTGCCCCACGGGCGTGCCCCGGCGGATGATCCGCGCCCGCAGGACCTGCCGCGCGGGCGCGCCCCGCTTGGCCACGGTGACGCCGGTCCACACCGCCACAGAGTCGCCGCCGCCCAGTGAGGCGAGTTGAGGCGCGAGAAAGGGCGAGTCGATCGACCGGGTGTTGAGGACGATCCGCGTTCCCAGGGGCTTGCCGGCGGCCGAGACCGGCTGGAGCGTCAGGTTTTTGGCGGCTGTCTGGTACTGAGAGGCATACAGGCGGCCGTCCGGCCCGACCACGAACCGGGTGCCCGGCTTCAAGGCTTCCGGCGGTCCCACCGGCGCGCCGGCCGAATCCAGCCGCTGGCGGAAATGAAAGATGGGACCGTTGAAGGGGGAGTCGGTTTTCGCGACGAAGACCTGAAAGCCGTCCGGGATCGCGGTGGCGAACTCGATCTGGGGGTGATAGAGGTTTTCGCCGATCCGGCTGATCTGAACCGGCGCGGGGTCGGTCGGCTCGCCGCCCGGAGCGTAATGGCGCCCGTAGGCGTAGATATCGCCGCTATCCTGATAGTCCCAAAGGATCTCGAAAGATCCGTCGGGCGCCACGGCCAGATGCGGACAGCCCGGAGGAAGCCCCACGCGCAGAGTGTCGACCTGCACCGCGGGCCCCACGGGCGCCAGTTGGGCCGCGAGGCTCTGGGGGACGAGCCCGGCGAGCGCGAGAGTGCCGAGGAAAAGAAGCCGTTTCCCGTTCATGAGAGATCTCCCTGCTGCAAGAAACTTCACCTGCTCCTTATACGGAGGAAAGCGTGAAATCCTCTAGACTGCCGTAACGTAATCCTAGGGACAAGGGTGGAACGCAAACAGGGCTGAGGAGCTCCACGGTGAGATATCAAGGGTTTCGGCTCCAGATCGTGCCCGGTCCCGCCGGGGGATATACCCTCCAGGCCCTCTCGCCCAGGGGCGAAGGCCGGGCTCCTTTCGAGCTGGCTGAGCTGCATGCCCTGAAAGCGGCTTTCAGCACGCCCTCCCGGCCCGGCCGCGACACGATCTCCCATGGCCTCCAAGGATCTGAGCCTTCGCTGGAGGCCCTGGGGAAGCGGCTTTTTGAAGTGCTCTTCAAGGATGAGATTCTACGCCTGTACGAGCGGAGCCTGGATCTCCTGGAGGCGGACCCCGAGGCGGGTCTGCGTCTCGAGCTGATGTTCGATCCGCGCGATCCGGGTTTCGCGGCCCTTCAGGCTTTTCCCTGGGAGCTGATGCGGCAGCCGGACACTCCGGAGTTCCCCGCGTTGAGCCGCCGGCGGCCCATCGTCCGCTACCTGGCCGTTCCCCGAACGATCCACACACCCCGCCGGGTCTCAACCCTCCGGGTTCTCGTCGTGGCTTCCAATCCGCCCCACGGGCACCTGTGCTCCCTCGATCTCGAGCGGGAGCTTCACAATCTCGAGCAGGCGGTGAGGGCAACCTCCAATCTGGAAATCGTCCGCCCTGAAGCCCCGACGCTTGCAGCCCTCCGCCGGGCATGCTCCGAACGGGAATGCCAGGTGCTCCACTTCATGGGCCACGGCGGCTCGATCCCAGGCCAATCCGAACGGGTTCTCCTGTTCGAGACCGAGGACGGGCGCCCCGAGCCGGTGCGTGGAGCGGATCTCGTCAACAAGCTTGCAGATTTCCCGGCCCTGCGCCTCGTCGTCCTCAACGCCTGTGGGTCTGCTGCGCTGCCCGACGCCATCGGGACCGAGGCCCTGGCGAGCGTGGCCAGCTCTCTGGTGATCGGGGGCATGCCAGCGGTCGTCGCCATGCAGTTTCCGATCTCGGACCAGGCGGCCATCACATTCAGCCACGTTTTTTATCAGCGCCTTGCGGCGGGGGACCCGGTAGATGCCGCCGTCGCGGACGGACGGCAGGCGATTCACTCCGCGGACCCGGGCGGCACTGAATGGGCCACTCCGGTCCTCTTTCTGCGCGGCCAGGACATGCTTCCGGAACGATCCACCAAAGAACGGTGGGCTCTCCGGGTGACCGCCGCTCTGCTGGGTTGCCTGCTCGTTGCCATGGCGGGAATCGGGGGCTGCCGCTGGCGGACGGAGCGGCTGGTCACGCAGGGCGCGGCGCTCTTCGAGCATGGACAGTGGCCCGAGGCCCGGCAGCGGTTCCAGGCCGCTCTGAAGCTCGCGCCGGGCAGAGCGGAGATCCTGTCGAATCTCGCCGCTACCGAGGAGAGACTGGGGGATGTCCGGGCCGCCGAAGAACACTATCGGGAGGCGGTGAGACGGCGCCCGGATTCCGCGGAGCACCTGTTCAATCTGGGATATTTCCTGAACGGCCGGAAAAGGTTCGCCGATGCCTATCCGTTCCTCGCGCAAGCCGCCACCAAGGAGCCCGAGCGGATCGACGCCTATGGCGAGCTGGCGCATGCCGCTCTCGGCCTCGGCATGCTGGACCGGGCGCGGACCGCTCTGGTTACCGGTTTGCGGCTCGATCCGGATCGCCCCGCGCTACACAGGCTTTTCGGTGAGCTGGAGTTGCGGACCGGCCAGCCACGGACCGCGATTCCTCATCTCGAGAAGGCGCGCAGCCGCTATGCTCTCGGAGACCTGGGGCGGACCGAGACGTCCTGGCTGCTGATTCAGGCCTACGATCAGCTTGGCAACGTGACGTCCACTTGCCAGGAAGCTCAAGAATTTCACCGTCTGGACGGGCCGGGGACCACTCCCTGGGCGCCCCAGGTGGAGAGCGTCGCAACGAGACGTCACTGTCCTTTCCGATGAGGAACGCACACCGATGCCGCTGAGACTCAGCACCGCCATTTTTTTTCTGACCTTGGCGGCAGCGGCCGCGAAGCCGCCATCTCCCGAGGCTCTGCAGGGTGTCATCACCCAGGTCCAGGGGGCCGTCGAGGCCGCCGGCCCCGGGGTGAGCGATCTTCCCCTGGCCAGCCCCTGGCAGGTGATCCGTGCCGGGGTCATCGTGCGGGTTCCCAAAGGGGGCACCGCCGGCATCGTCTGCTCCAACCGCCGCTTCGTTCGCCTCCGGGGCCCCGCGTCCTGGTCACTGACGGAGCCGGGCTGCGCTGGTGGCAAGGAGCTGACGCTCGGCGAGTACGCGCGGGTCGCTCCACAGGGAGGGCGGTTCAAGGTCGTCGAGGGCCTGCTGGTGCTCGAGCGGGAGCCCCGTTTCGTCGACGGCGACGATCCGCTCGCTCCGTTGGTGCTGAGTCCGCGCCATACGATCTTGCGGTCGCCGCGCCCACGGTTCTCCTGGAGGCGCGTCCCGACGGCGGCCGAATACGAGTTGCGGTTGGAGGGACCCCGCATAAAGTATCGCGATCGGCTCAAAGCCGGAGAGGTCGCCTGTTCCGAAGTCTTGGAAGGGATATCTGTCTGCTCGCTGCCCTGGCCCGAGGAGCGTCCCGACCTGCCACCGGGCAGCACCTTCTCCTTGGGTATCGCGGCGCGGAGCGGTATCGCGGACTCCTGGCATATCGACGATCCGGTGGAGATCACAACGCAGGAAGTCGCGCAGGCCGCGGCGCTCGAACGCCAGCTCCAGGAGCTCGCGAGCCTCGGTCTGGAAGGAGCCGCCCTCGATGCGGCCCAGGCCGGCCTGCTCGCCGAAAATGGTTTCTACGCGGACGCCGCGGATCTGTACCGGCGAGCTCTGGCCGCCGCTCCTGCCCCGGAGCTGCGCGTCACCCTGGCGGACCTCGACTTCGTCACGGGTCTGCACTCCCTCGCGGAGACACGATATCGCGCGGCGCTCGCGGAGGACGCGCCCGCCATCCGGGCGGCGGCGGCCTTCGGGCTTGGCCGCGTCGCCTACGCCCGCCGCAAGTACCCGGAGGCCGCGGCCTCTTTCCGCCAGGCGCGTGAGCTGTATTCTCAGCTCAGGCTTGGCGAGGAGACAGACGCGGCGCGCCAGGCAGCGGAAAGAGCGAGCGCCGCCCGGAATTGAGCCCCGGAACTCTTCAGATCATCGCCGGTTCCGTACCCCGCTGCGTCCCAACAGAATCTGTCCGGCAAGATCCGGCCCCTTGATCTCAGGGTTCTGCTGGCGCTTCGTCGCGCTCACGACTTGATCCGAGACATACCGGTAGATTTCCTGGACATCGATCTCACCGTCCTTGCTGAAGTCCGCCGCGCCACGCAATCCATCCAGTAGGTAGTAAGTGAACACACCGTGACCGAAGCCCGCGCTCTCCTGGGCTGACTCCTCAGGCCCGCTGGCGGTCAGCACGACCCGGCCCTTTCCACGGGCCATCCGGTCGAGGAACTCACTGGTAATCGGCGTCCGCTCCTCCCCTGCCCCCGGATCAAGGGGGGACCGTCCGCCGGCGGCACCGCTGAAACAGCTATCGAGAAGCACGATAACTCGCTCCGGAGCCAGACGGCGAAGAATGTTCGTGATCTCATCCATGTCGAGAGCGGTGCTGTAGAGATCCGTACGGCTGGCATCGTATGGGAGGAAATACTTGCTGAGCCCGTCGGCATCGAGACTTCCGGTGAAGCGTTCCCGCATGCCATGGCCGGCAAAATAGAGGACCACGGTGTCGCGCGGGTCGTTGGCCCGAGCCACGATCTGGGTTCCCAGCAGGCTCTTCACCTCTCTCAGCGTGGCCTTCTCGTTGATGCGCAAAAAGATCTGGCTTTCGGGCAGATCGAAGGTCTCCCGGAAATATTTGGATATATCCTGAGCGTCGGCATCGGCGTACCGCAGACTCGGAATCGCCGGATCCTGGTACTTGCTGACCCCGATGGCGACCACCCAGAGCCGGCCGGCTTCGTGATCCCGGATCAGCATCAAGGGGCGCGCGCTCCGCAACCCCTGTCGGGTCACCACGACGACCTCGAAACGATTTTCGCCCTGCTCAAGCCGCACGGGGATCTCATACTGTGACGCCTGCAATCCGCCAGCGCCGCTCGCCACTCGCCGCGCATCCTCCAGGGGCAGCAGACGGCTGTTTTGAGTCAACCGCACATCGGCAAGATCGACCGCCGACTGGACCTCGAAGCGCAGGACAATGGCTTCGGCCATCAGGTGCTCACCCTGGGAGTTGCGCAAGAAGGAGATCGTCGCTGGTGTGGTAGAGAGAGGAGCGGGTGCCCTCTCCTGCACCACAGTATCGGACTGCGCCGCCACGATCACCTCCGCAGGCTCGTCGGTTATGGCCAGGGTGGCGGGCTGAACGATTGCGGGAAAATCTTTCTGAGAGACGGCGACGCTCAGCAGCGCCGCACCGACAACGGCGTTGCGCCTTACGTTGACTCGCACGTGCTGCGCCGGCGCTACCTGTAGGTCGAGAGCTCCCAGAACGATCTTCCGCGAGGGAACAGGAACGCCGCGCTCATTCAGGAGGTCGATCCCGGTGGCTTTCGAGGTCACCTCCAGGACAACGTCCTCAGCGCATAACGTGCCGAGGTTCCGCACCCGCAGAACCAGCTCACCGCTGCCGCCGCGGGTGAGGGGGGGCGGCGCGACAGTCTCCACGGACAGGTCCGGCCGCAGGAACCGGAAGCTCAGGTCGACAGGATTCCGGGCCGCGGGGAAGTCCTGCTGCACGACGTTCAGCGTGAAGCGCAGACTGGGTCGACTGATTCCATAGCTGCGGGGAACGTCGAAGACGAACCGCTGTGCTGCTCCCTCTGCCTGGGGCGGCAGATCGCCGATTTCGAGAATCGCCGGCCGGGGGACGAGCCCGGGATCGGCCGGCTCGATCGTGATCCGGACACCGCGGGCCGGCAGGTCTCCACGGTTGGTCGGGGTCACCGCAACCTCGACCCGTTCCCCATTGTTCGCGAGCCCATCGCGGTTGCCGAGCGATCCCGCCGAGCTGCCGTCATAGAGGCGATAGGCCAGCTCGATGCCGGGACGCTTCTGGCGAAGGCTCCACGTCTGCTCCTTGCTGGACGCCGCGACCTGCTTGCCGCGAGCCTCGGTCACCTGGAAGGACAACGGGAGCTCGCTCGCCTGGACAGTGAGCGGCAGGCGGAAGAGGAGCCGGGCTTCCTCGACTCGATCCGCCGCGATTCGCGGCACGACCGCCTTGGCCTCGAGAATTTCAGCGGTGCCCTTGGGGGCCACCATGAGAACCGTCACCCCCACGGCATCCCCAGGCCCGGCGTTGCGCACCCGCACGATCGCCTCCAGCGTCTCGCCATTCGCGGGCTGTCCATCTCCGTCGCCGTGAGCACGGCCGGAGGGTTGATCATTTAAAGTGACATCGACGATCTCGAGGTGCGGCGGCACGAGTTGCTGAGTGGGCACCTCGAGCAGAACAGACCTGGACCCGTAACCCCGTTTTTCCGAGGTTTCGATCCGCACCTTCGCCAACGTCGAGGGTAAACCGAGGCCGCCGGTGACACGTAGCGCCAGCTCCTTGCTCTCACCAGGGGCAAGATGGCTGGTCGTCCCCTTGCCTGCCAGCTGGATCTGCGGCTGGTCGGAGGTGGCCTGGACAGTCACGTCGTAAGCCTGCCCAGGACCCTGATTGGAGACCTTGACGAGCAGAGCTCCTTCGTCGCCGGCATCGAGTCGGCCGTTGGGCAGCAAGGCCGTGTCGTCGTTGAACCGGACGGTCGTTGCGAGACTCGCCGGAAGGTCCCGGTCCTGGCCCAGCTCGCTGAGGCGAAGCTTTAAGGACTCATTGGCTGGGATAGCTCTGATTAAGTTGTCAAATGCATTATTCAGGGCCTCGGCAGCAAGCTTACTCCATGCGCCCTTGATGGACCACCCAAATTTACTGCTGCTTTTTGATATTCCTTTACCACTGGCCTCGATCCGTGTGATCGAATGGCCCTCCGGATCGGTAACTGCCACCAGGATCCGGACCATTATTCCGTCCAAGCCAGTAGAATCGGCAGAACTGCCCCCTATGAATTCCGGGATCACCTGCACATCGAGCTGAATGTCTTCAGGTCCTAGAGCATCTCCCTTCTTATAGCTGGTCATATGAGGGAAGAGACCTTGAATGATCTCACTCAGCTGCTCGTCGGAAGACGATGTGCTCAAAGCAATAACGTACTCCTCTGCTGGCGGTGCCCCGCGGCCGGCCGCCCTTCTGACCCTTGCCGCCGGATACCAGTATTTACGCTGGATTAAATTTCCCGAGAAACTCACCAAGTATGCGGAGATATCCGGCGGCGCTGAAACTCTCAGAGCGACCCGCACTTGGTCGTCGACAGGTCTCAAATGAGTTTTCAGCTTGGGCAGCGAGACCCCAACCGTATTGCTCCTGTTCACCGTCACCTCGACAACCTCCTGGCTCGCAGAGGATTGAGAAATCAGGAAACAACCGAAGAAAGCGAGCACAGACAAGCAGCTCGCCCAGTGGCGAAAGCGCGGGTAGCGGGAGAGACTTGTCATCAGTCTGTCTATGAGGATTACCGCGGGTTCCGGACCCCGCTACGCCCCAGCAGAATCCGTCCGACCAGATCCGGCTCCTTGAGCTTCGGGTTCTGCCGGCCCTTCGTCTCGCGCGCCACTCGTTCCGAGACATACCGGTAGATTTCGTGGACGTCGATCTCGCCGTCCTTGCTGAAGTCCGCCGCGCCGCGCAATCCATCCAGCAGGTAGTAGGTGAATACGCCGTGAGCGAGGTCGGCGCTCTCCTGGGCCGACTCCTCGGGCCCGCTGGCGGTCAGCACGACCCGGCCCTTTCCACGGGCCATCCGGTCGAGGAACTCACTGGTGATCGGCGTCCGCTCCCCCTCCGCCTCCGGATCGTAGGGGGAACGGCCGCCGGCGGCACCGCTGAAGCAGCTGTCGAGAAGCACGATGACTCGTTCCGGAACCAGACGGCGAAGAATGTGCGTCACCTCGTCCATGTCGAGAGCGGTGCTGTAGAGATCCGCGCGACTGGTGTCGTACGGGAGGAAATACTTGCTGAGCCCATCGGCATCGAGACTTCCGGTGAAGCGCTCCCGCATGCCGTGACCCGCGAAATAGAGAACCACGGTGTCACGCGGGTCGTTGGCCCGTGCCACGATCTGGGTTCCCAGCAGGCTCTTCACCTCTCTCAGCGTGGCCTTCTCGTTGATGCGCAAAAAGATCTGGCTTTCGGGCAGATCGAAGGTCTCCCGGAAATATTTGGATATATCCTGAGCGTCGGCATCGGCGTACCGCAGACTCGGAATCGCCGGATCCTGGTACTTGCTGACCCCGATGGCGACCACCCAGAGCCGGCCGGCTTCATGATCCCGGATCAGCGTCAAAGGGCGCGCGCTCCGCAACCCCTGCCGGGTCACCACGACGACCTCGAAACGGTTTTCCCCCTGCTCGAGCCGCACGGGGATCTCGTACTGTGACGCCTGCAATCCGCCGGCGCCACTCGCCACTCGCCGTGCATCCTCCAGGGGAAGCAGGCGGCCGTTTTGAGTCAATCGCACCTCGGCAAGGTCGACCGCCGACTGCACCTCGAAGCGCAGGACCATGGCTTCAGTGATCAGGTGCTCGCCCTGGGAGTTGCGCAGGAAGGAGATCGTCGCCGGCGTGGTGGAAAGGGGAGCGGGTGCCCTCTCCTGCACCACTGCATCGGACTGCGCCGCCGCGATCACCTCCGCGGGCTCGTCGGTCACGGCCAAAGCGGCGGATTGGACGATCGCGGGAAAATCTTTCTGAGCGACGGCGACGCTCAGCGGCGCCGCGCCGACCATGGCATTTCGCCTCACGTTGACTCGCACGTGCTGCGCCGGCACCAACCCTTGCGGATCGAGAGCTCCCAGAGCGATCTTCAGCGAGGGGACGGGAACGCCGCGCTCATTCAGGAGGTCGATCCCGGTGGCTCTCGAGGTCACCTCCAGGACAACGTCCTCAGCGCGCAGCGTGCCTGTGTTCCGCACCCGCAGAACCAGCTCACCGCCGCCGCCGCGGGCGAGGGTGGGCGGCGTAACGGTCTCCACAGACAGTTCCGGCCGCAGCAGCCGGAAGCTCAGATCGACAGGATTCCGGGCCGCGGGGAAGTCCTGCTGCGCGACGTTCAGCGTGAAGCGCAGATCGCCCTTGGGTCGATCGATCCCATAGCTGCGGGGAATGTCGAAGGCGAACCGCTGCGCCGCTCCCTCCGCCTGGGGCGGCAGATCGCCGATTTCGAGAATCGCCGGCCGGGGAACGAGCCCGGGATCGGCCGGCTCGATCGTGATCCGGACACCGCGGGCCGGCAGGTCTCCGCGGTTGGTCGGGGTCACCGTCACCTCCACCCGTTCCCCATTGTTCGCGAGCCCATCGCGGTTGCCCAGCGATCCCGCCGAGTTGCCATCATAGAGGCGATAGGCGAGCTCGATGCCGGGACGCTTCTGGCGGAGCTGCCACGTCTGCTCTTTGCTGGACGCCGCGACCTGCTTGCCGCGAGCCTCGGTCACCTGGAAGGACAGAGGGAGCTCGCTCGCCTGGACGGAGAGCGGCAGGCGGAAGAGGAGGCGGGCTTCCTCGACTCGATCCGCCGCGATTCGCGGCACGACCGCCTTGGCCTCGAGAATTTCAGCGGTGCCCTTGGGAGCCGCCATGAGCACCGTCACCCCAACAGCATCTCCAGGCCCGGCGTTGCGCACCCGCACGATCGCTTCCAGCGTCTCGCCGTTCGCGGGCTGCCCATCCCCATCGCCGTGAGCACGGCCGGAGGGTTGATCGTTCAAAGTGACATCGACGATCTCGAGATGCGGCGGCACGAGTTGCTGAGTGGGCACCTCGAGCAGAACAGGCCTGGCCCCGTAACCGCGCTTTTCCGAGGTTTCGATCCGCACCTTCGCCAACGTCGAGGGCAAACCGAGGCCGCCGGTGACACGCAGCGCCAGTTCCTTGCTCTCACCAGAGGCGAGGTGGCCGATCGTCCCCTTGCCTGTGAGCTGGATCTGCGGCTGGTCGGAAGTGGCCTGGACGGTCACGTCGTAAGCCTGCCCAGGGCCTTGATTAGAGACCTTGACGAGCAGAGCGCCTTCGTCGCCGGCGTCGAGCCGGCCGTTGGCCAGCAAGGCCGTGTCGTCGCTGAACCGGGCGGTCGTCGTGAGGCTCGCCGGAAGCTCCCGGTCCTGGCCCAGCTCGCTGAGGCGAAGCTTCAGGGCTTCATTGGCGGGAATGGCTCTGATCAACCCGTTAAATGCATTATTCAGGGCCTCGGTAGCGAGCTTACTCCATGAGCCCTTGATGGACCACCCAAACTTACGGTTGCTTTTTGGTATTCCGCTACCGCTGGCCTCGATCCGTGTGATCGAATGGCCCTCCGGATCGGTAACTGTCATCAGGATCCGGACCCTCATTCCTTCTAAACCCGTAGATTTGGCAGATCTGGAGCTGCTCTCGATAAATTCCGGAATCACCCGCATGTCCAGCCGGATGTCTTCAGGCCCTGGAGCGTCCTCCTCCCGATAGATGGTCGTATGAGGAAAGAGGCCTTGAACGATCTCACTCAGCCGTTCGTCGGAGGAGGATGTGCTCCAAGCGATTACGTACTGCTCTGCTGGCGGTGCCCCGCGGCCGGCCACCCTTCTGACCCTTGCCGCCGTATACCAATATTTACCCTGGATTGAGTTTCCAGAGAAACTCACCAGGTATGCGGAGATATCCGGCGGCGCTGAAACTCTCAGAGCGACCCGCACCTGGTCGTCGATCGGTTTCAAACGAGCCTTCAACTTGGGGAGCGAGACCTCAACCGTATTGCTCCTGTTCACCGTCACCTCGACAACATCCTGGCCCGCGGAGGCTTGGGGAATCAGGAGACACCCGAGGAAAGCGAGCACCGACAGGCAGCTCGCCCAGCGGCGGGAGCACGGGGAGCAGGAGAGAGTTGTCATCCGTCTGTCTATTATTGAAACCGCCGCACGAAGATCGCGCTGGGCTGCTGGCCCGCTCGCTGCGCCGTCCAGGTGATCAGCCAGGAGTCGCCGGCCCAGGCCAGGTCACCGCAAAACGGCTGGTCGAAGGCCCCGCTCGCCGTCGAGGCAGGGTTGAACGCCGGTCCGGCCGGGATCCCGCTCGGCTTGTAGAGCCGCGACCGGAGAGCTGGCGGGAAGATCGGAGTGTTCAGGGTGGTGCCCCAGAGCAGCAGCAGCCGCCCGGAGCCGTCGAAGGCGGCCGAGATCGGATAAACCCCGAGATCGTTGGTGGCGACGAGAGACTCAGGCCCGGCCGGAACGCCGGTCGCTTTGAAGAAGCGCAGGTACAGCCGGTGATCCCCACCGAGAAGATGCCAGGAGACGGCGAACCCTCCCCCCGGCCCCCCGGCGACGATGGGTTCGTAAAGCGCGCCGTCGTCCGGGATGTTGGTGATTTCGAAGTCCGGTCCCAGGGGAACGCCCGCGGCGTTGAACCGGCGTGCCCGGATCACCTGCCGCTCTGGCACGCCCGGGCTCGCGGGGCTGTAGCCAATGAACACCGCCACCCAGCCGCCGCCCGCGAGGGGCGCGATCTTCGGCCAGGCCTGCGCGAGGATCGGACGGCTGTTCAGGATATAGACCGTCCCCGCCGGCACGCCCAGCGAGTTGACCTTCTGCATGCTCAGGCGATGCAGCACGAAATTGTAGGTGCCCGCGAACACTGTATCGCCCGGGCCGGAGGAGACCCAGTAGGTGGTGCCGGTCACGCCCACCGGCCGCGGCGTCCCCGCCGGCGCGCCGCTCGGATCGGTCCGCCGGCGGTAGAACCTCGAGGGCGCGCCGAGATCGTCGATGACCTCCGTCAGCGCCCGGAAGCCGTTCGAGACCGGACTGACGTCGAGGACCACCGGGTAGTAGTCGAGGCTGGCGAGCACCACCTCCGAGGGATCGGTCGGCCCGCCGGCCGCGTTGTAGTGGCGGCCCCTGATCTCCGAAGGAAAGCTGCCGCCGTAGTCCCACGCGATCTCGAAGGAGTGGTTGGGCGCGACGCCGATCTTGGGGCAGTTTGGATACTGGTCTCCCGGCGTGGTGTCGACCCGGACCTCCGGGCCGGCCGGCGCGGGCTGGGCGGTGAGTCCGCGGGCGCCGAGCGACGCCGCGATCAGGAGGACCAGGAGAAATACCTGCCGGTTGCGGTTCATGGTGGAGCTCCTGTCGATCTAATGAAACCGCCGCACGAAGATCGCGCTGGGCCGCAGGTCCGCCTGCTGCGCCGTCCAGGTGATCAGCCAGGAGCCGCCGGCCCAGGCCAGGTCACCGCAGAGCGGTTCGTCGAAGACCCCGCTCGCGGCCGAGGCGGGGTTGAGCTCCGGTCCGGCCGGGATCCCGCTCGGCTTGTAGAGCCGCGTCCGGAGAGCTCTCGGAAAGGCCGGAGTGTCCAGGGTGGTGCCCCAGAGCAGCAGCAGGCGTCCGGAGCCGTCGAAAGCGGCCGAGATCGGATAGCTCGAGAGATCGCTCGTGGCGACGAGGGTTTCGGGCGCCGCCGGAACGCCGGTCGCTTTGAAGAAACGCAGGAACAGCCTGTCGCCCCCACCGATGAGATGCCAGGAGACGGCGAACCCTCCTCCCGGCCCTCCGGCGACGACGGCTTCGGAAAAGCCGAGGAACGGCGCCAATCCGGGCGCGCCGGCCGGGATGCTGTTGACGTCGAAGTCCGGTCCCAGGGGAACGTCCGCGGCGTTGAACCGGCGCGCCCGGATCACCTGCCGGGCGGGCACGCCCGGGCTCGCGATGCTGTAGCCGGTGAACACCGCCACCCAGCCGCCGCCCGCCAGGGTCGCGATCCGCGGCCGGGCCTGCGCGTCGATCGGACGGGTGTTCAGGATGTACACCGTCCCCACGGGCACGCCCAGCGAGTTGACCTTCTGCATGCTCAGGCGGTGCAGCGCGGCATTGTAAGTGCCCGCGAACACCGTATCGCCCGGGCCTGAGGAGACCCAGTCGGTGGTGCCGGTCACGCCCACCGGCCGCGGCGGGCCCACCGGCGCGCCGCTCGGACCGATCCGCCGGCGGTAGAACTTCGAGGGCGCGCCGAGATCGTCGATGACCTCCATCAGCGTCCGGAAGCCGGTCGAGACCGGGCTGACGTCGAGGACCACCGGGTAGTAGTCGAGGCTGGCGAGCAGCACCTCCGAGGGATCGGTCGGCATGCCGGCCGCGTTGTAGTGGCGGGCCTTGATCCGCGGAGGGCCGCCGCCATAGTCCCACGCGATCTCGAAGGACCCGTTGGGCGCGACACCGATCTCGGGGCAGCTGGGAAACTGATCGCCCGCCAGGGTGTCGACCCGGACTTCCGGCCCAACCGGCACGGGCTGGGCGGTGAGCTGCCGGGGGCTCAGGGCCGCCGCGATCAGGAGGGAGAGGAAAAACGCCTGCAGCTTGCGATTCATGGTGAAGCTCCTCGGCTGTCAAAAAGGAAGCCGCGCGGGCGCCCTTCTCAACAGTTTAGCAGGCGAGGTCCTGATCGCTCGAAATTCCACGCCAGGGTCCGTCTACAAGAGCGGGAGGTCACTCCCTTTCTGGAGGAACGATATGTCTATAGACTCGCTCGCAAACGCACCCGCGGCCCCGCCGAGAGAACCCTTGCCGTTCGCGCACGCGTTCTTTACCGACCTCCCTCCCGAACGGCGGCAGCCCGATGCGGGTGGCCACCGCCGGATGCTGGAGCACGTCCGGGATCACCTCGAGCCGATCCCGGAGCTCAGCGACAATCCCATCTGGACGTTGGCGGACGTCATCGGCTCACAACGTGCGGCGCAGATCGAAGCGACCGGTGCTCTGCGGATTCATCTGGTGGGAGACACCGGCGGAGGCGAATTTCCTCTCGACCGGCGGGGCCAGGCTCATTTTGGCCGGATCGATCCGGGGGTGGTCGACGCGCAGATCGCGGTGGCGCGCGCGATGAACGCCGACCTCGATCCGTCGCGTCCCGGCGATTCGCCCGCGTTCTTCTGTCATCTGGGAGACGTGAACTACTTCAACAACACCGGGGTGGGCTACCACGAGCAATTCTACGTGCCGTACGAGGAGTATGGAGGCAAGATCATCGCGATCCCGGGCAATCATGACGGCGAGGTCATCCTCGGGAACCAAGCCTCCACGTGCATCGAGTTCATGAGGAACTTCTGCCCGCCCCATCCAACCATCCCGCCGGCCGCCAACCCGATCGTCCGCGAGATGAGCGTACAGCCGGGCGTCTACTGGTGGTTACGGATGCCATTCCTGGATCTGATCGGCCTTTACTCCAACGTCGCCGAAGGTCCCGGCTTCATCCGTGGAGCCACCCCCGGCGAGCATCAATACGATTGGTTCCGCTCGGTTTTATCGCAAATCGCCCAGAGCCGGCAGGGAGGAGAGCGGAAGGCGCTGGTCGTCGCGACGCATCACCCGCCGATCACCGCCAAGCTGTTCGACCCCTCAGACCATGGGCACGCCCCGAGCGACGAGATGGGGAAGGATCTGGACAACGCGTTCAACGAAGCTGGTGTCTGGCCTGAGGCTATCATTTCCGGACACGCCCATACGTTCCAAAGATTCACGCGCACCGTACCCATGCCGAATGGCGAGAGCAAGGAAGTGGCTTATGTGGTCGCCGGCACGGGGGGACGCAGCCCGCAACGCGTGCTCGAAGGGACAGGGCAGCGGTTGAACGAGATTCGCTTCGATCGATCCCAAGCCGGGCACGGTTACCTCCTGGTGACAGTGGACCCCGATGCGGTACAAATTGAGTATCGCCCAGTAGACCCCAACCCAGCGGACCGCGACCGGGTGGTCCTGCCGGTGAGATGAGCTCCACGTTCCAATGACCGATACGGACAGGAGAAGACAAATGCCCCGCCCTGCTCACTCTCACGCCCAGCGGCGTCTGAATCCCCCACCGCCCCACCTTCCTGGCGAGTTGCCCGGCAATCAATTCGGCGGGCTGGTCGGCACGGTAGATCACCTCACCCTCACCCCGCATGATCCGCAAAACCGGAACAATAATCCTGACAACAATCACGTCTATATCTGGATTGAGGTCCCGGCGGGACGGTTCGCCGGGAAATACGAATGCGCCTTCAACACGGAGTCCAACCAGAAGGGCTCGACGAGCCAGTATCACGTTCGTGAAGAGCAGGTGGACCTGGCTGATTTCCCAACCGTGGGCTTCTGGGACGCCGAAGTCTCTTACGCAGGGCTCGGACTCACTCAGGACGACTTTCAGGACATTACCAACGGCCAGCTGCGGTCCGCGGTGAACAACTGGGCCCAGGACTGCATTCTCGTCAGCGCCTATGGCATCGTGTATCCGCGGGGCGACGGTTTGCACGACATCCACATGAACTCTGGTGAGCGCGCCGGGAGCACGCACGCCAACCGTTCGAACCAGGACGGCGCGCTCGTTTTCTATCATCGGAACGCCGACAGCACTCCCTACCGACGGTGGGTATTCATCAAGTTCTCCACGCAGGATCTACCGGCCGCGTCGTAGCGGGGAGGGGCTGAGGTAGGGGCCGGGGGCCTTGGCAGCGGCCCCCCTGATGCTAAACTCGGCGGCGACTTATGACCTCACAAAGGAGCCGCCGTCCATGAATTTCCTCCCCAAGACCGTCCTGAAGGCCCTCGGATTCATCCTCCTGCTCACGCTCGCCGCGGCGGCGGTCCAGGCGCAGAAGGGCCGCAGCTGGGTGAACGGCATCGTCTTCGACGAATCCGAGACCCAGGGGATCGCCGGCGTTACCGTCGAGCTGACCGGCGACCCGGGCTCCCCGGGCGTGGCCGCCGTGAAGCTCTCGACGAAGACGGACGAGGGCGGCAAGTACTACTTCAAGGACGTGCCCCACGGCGACTACACCTTCAAGGCCTCCGCGCCGGGGCTCGTCCCCTACCAGATCAATCTCTTTGTGGCGGCGGACACGCTGACCGCGTTGCAGGTGAAGATGCGGAAGGCGAAGTAAGGGGGGAGGGCCTACCAGATGGTTTCGATGTCTTCGCAGTCCTGGATGAAGCCGTCCGAAGTGACCACGGCCATGCCATGGGTTTGAGCCGTGGCGATGATGAGTCGGTCACAAGGATCGGAATGGGATACCGCAACTTCCTGTGATAGCCCAGCTATTTCCGAAGTAATCGGCAACTCCTGGATCTGGTAGGTCGCAAGCACCTCGCGAAACCACTGCCGGGGCGGAAGGGGTAAATCAAGCTTCTTTTTCCGATGCTTGACCGCGATCTCAAAGGCAGAAATGGCGGATACATAGCGCTCGGTATCCGTGTTGGCCAGATGCTCCCGGGCGTTGGCGGAAAGCCGGCCGGGCTCGCCAGCCGTCCAGAGGAGAACGCACGTATCGAGGAGGAGCCGCATCGGCTCTATTCTTCGGGCCAATCTTCGGAATCGAGAGGCTGGGAAGGATCTTCATGGAAGACGATTTTCCCCAAGACTGGATGGGGCTCCAGCAGCTTGGTCCAAGGCTGCTCACTTCGGCTCTCGGCCCGGAACGAGGACAGGACAATCACCTCGGCAGGTCCGGGAGGAAAATCCTCGGGGAGGCGGATCTCGACCTGATGATCCTGGGGAACGGTGATCTTCAATTTATGGGCATGCATTGTGTTACGCCTCCGAGAGCATTCTACTCCATCAGCATGCCACCCCTCACCGCCACGCGAACACCGGCTGCTCATAATGGGCCACCCGGGTCTCCCGTCCGGCGGCCGCCACCTCCGCGAACTGATGCAGGACCGCCGCTGTCGGGGCGTAGATGAGGGTGCCGAGGAGCGAGAGGGCGAGGACGGGGCGGTCGCTCTGGGGGATCGAGTGGATGACGAGGTTCTCCGGGTCCAGGAGGTCGCCGAGGGGGACGCGGTAGACCCCGGCCACCTCGCGCGGGTCGGGGCGGAGGGGTTCCGCGGCTGAGCCCCAGACCACGACGGGGGTGATCACGAAGCCGGAGCGGGTCGGAAAGTCGTCCAGGCGGCCGAGGATGGCGGCGGGCGGCAGGGTGAGCCCGACCTCTTCCTCGAGCTCCCGGAGCGCCGCTATCTCGGGGGTCTCCCCCGGATCGAGCCGCCCGCCGGGGAGCGCCCACTGGCCGCCATGCCGCCGCAGGCCCGCGGCCCGGCGGGTGAGGAGGACGGCGGCGGAACCGGTCTCGCCCGGCACCACGACCACCGCCACCGCCGCGGCGCGGCTCCCGCCCAGCGGCACGCTCCGGCGGTCGAAGCGAGCGAGGTTCCGCTCCACGGTGGCGCGCAGCCTATCTCCGAAGCCCGGTGTCATGCCTTCAGCATAGCTAAAAACCTGATGTAAATGCGTTTTCATACTATCGACGGGCCTCGCGGTGCGATAGAGTCGAGCCGGAAACGACTACGATGAAAAATTCCTTTTCTTTTCCTGACGGATTCCTCTGGGGGGCGGCGACATCGGCCTATCAGATCGAGGGCTCCCCGCTGGCCGACGGCGCCGGACCGAGCATCTGGCACCGCTTCACGCGCACGCCGTGGCTGGTGCCGAGCGGCGACAACGGCGACGTGGCCTGCGATCACTACCGGCGCTACGAGGAGGACGTGCAGCTGATGCGCGATCTCGGCCTCGGCGCCTACCGCTTCAGCATCTCGTGGAGCCGCGTGCTGCCGGAGGGGCGCGGCCGGGTCAACGAGAAGGGGCTCGACTTCTACCGCCGGCTGGTCGACGCGCTGCTCGCCAACGGCATCCGGCCGCTGATCACCCTCTATCACTGGGATCTGCCGGCGGCGCTCGACGACCGCGGCGGCTGGCTCAACCGCGACGTCGCGGACTGGTTCGCCGAGTACGCGCGAGTGATGTTCCGCGCGCTCGACGACCGGGTCGAGATGTGGGCGACGCTCAACGAGCCCTGGGTGGTGACCGACGGCGGCTATCTGCACGGCGCGCTCGCGCCCGGGCATCGCAACCTTTTCGAGGCGCCGATCGCCTCGCATCACCTGCTGCGCGCGCACGCCGCCGGCGGTGCAGGCCTACCGCGCCGAGGGGAAGCACCAGATCGGCCTGGTGGTGAACCTCGAGCCGAAGTATCCGGCCTCGAACAGCGAGGAGGACCTCGCCGCCGTCCGCCGCGCGGACGCCTACATGAACCGGCAATACCTCGATCCGGTGTTCCATGGGCAGCTATCCGGACGAGATGCGGGAGATCTTCGGCGAAGCCTGGCCGGAGTTCTCCGCCGAGGATCTCGCGCGCATCCGCCAGCCGATCGATTTTCTCGGCGTCAACTACTACACGCGCGGCGTGACGCGGTTCGACGCCACGGCGCTCCCCGTCCGGGCCAGCGAAGTTCGGCAGAAGCGCCACACCTACACCGAGACGGGCTGGGAGGTCTACCCGCAGGGGCTCACCGACACGCTGGTCTGGGTCAAGGAGCGCTACGGCGACATCCCGCTCTACATCACCGAGAACGGCGCCGCCTTCTACGATCCCCCCACGGCCGACGGACGAGGTGCAGGACCCGCTGCGGGTGGACTACCTGCAGACGCACCTGCGGGCCGCGCGCGAGGCGATCGACCGCGGCGTCGACCTGCGCGGCTATTTCGCCTGGTCGCTGCTCGACAACCTCGAATGGAGCCTCGGCTTCTCCAAGCGCTTCGGCATCGTGCACGTCGACTTCGAGACGCAGAAGCGGACGCCCAAGGCGAGCGCGCGGCTTTATTCGGAGGTGATCCGGACGAACGGGGGGGTGTTGGGGTAGAGCCCTGGGCTCACGCTTCGAGCCCCTCATCACCCCGGCCCTCTTCTCCCATCGCACTCCCCCCGACCGGGAGAAGAGGGGGACTCTCCGCTGACAAGCCCTACTCCTACGTTTCTTACTGTTTTTTCACCAAGACATTCGCCGGCAGCTTCCGGATCACTGCTCCCCGGAAGACGATCCCACCCGGCGGCAGCTTCATACCCTCCCCCACCTTCAGCCGCACCGCGTTTCCCTCCGCCGCCAGCGAGTAGTCCAGCAGCCCCCAGGGCGTGGGCAGGCGGCGGATGGCGACTCCCCCGGGCACCGCGATCCATGAATCGGGGATTCCGGCGCCTAAGACGAGCGCCTGGTCGGAGTCGCGCTCGTAGGCGAGGAGGTCGAGGAAGGAGCGGATGAAGTCCGAGGCGACCCAGGTATGCGGGAGGTCGCCGAGAAAGTTGGGGGCGCGCTGGTCGCGGTAGACCACCTCGGGCCACTGGTTCCAGGCTTGCGGGCGTTGATCCTTCAGGAAGAGGGCGAGCAGCTCGTGGGCGCGTTCCGTCCAGCCGAGACGGATGAAGGTGCCGACGGCGCGCAGCTCGTAGGGGGTGTACGCCTTCCAGTCGCCGGTTTTCCGCTGCTCGATCTCCTTCCAGTAAGACTCGAAGGTCCGCTCCAGGGCTTGAGGCGGCAGCTTGTCGCGCAGGTTGCCCAGCTCGCCGCCGGGACTGAGCGCGGTGGTGGTGGAGGTGGGATCGCGATCGGCGAGATCGGCGGACGCGGGGATGGTATCGATTTTCGCCTCGGTCATGACCCGGTTGATCGAGGCGTAGAGATCGGTGCGAAACTCGTCGCGGCTCGCGGCCCAGCGATCCGCCTCGGTGGTCTTTCCCAACTCGCGGGCGAGGGCGGCGGCGTCCTTCAAACCCGTGAGGGCGAAGAAGTCGTCCCAGTAGGAGTGGACGGGGTGGGATGAATATCCCTCATGGCTGATCGATTCGGGGAGAAGGCCGAAATAGCGAAGCTTCGCGGGCTGCCGGTATTCGTCCGTGCGGCGCTGCGCCCGCAGCTCGTCGATGTAGGCGACGGCTTTCTCGACGTGCGGCCAGACGCTTCTCCACCGTCGCGCGGTCGTGGGTATAGCGCCAGTACTCGGCCACCAGGAAGATGAATTCGCCGTGGCTGTCGTTCTCCGGAACGGGATCGGCGCCGCGGGCGTCCACGCAGCAGGGGACCTTGCCGTTGGCGAACTGGTAGGGGGCGTACCACTCGATGAGCTCGCGGACCGGGTCTGCGACGCCGGAGCGCAGCAAGGCCGAGGAGGTCAGCGAGCCGTCGCGGATCCAGGTGCGCGCGTAGGAGCGGGAGCCCGGCTGAATGGCGGGACCGTCGCGGTTGATCAGGATGTGGGCGATGGCGGTTCGAAAGGTTTTGACCAGCGGGTCCGCCGCGGCGGACAGGCGGAGATCGACGCGGTCGAGGCGCTGGTGCCAGTCGCGGGTGGCGGCGGCGAGGGCGGAATCAAAGGCCGGCGCGCCCGCGTCCCGGTAAAACGGTATCGTCAGATCCACCGACCTCTCCCCGCCCGCGGCAAGATCGAGATCCCACGCCAAAGCCCCCGACGCATAGCCGAACGAATCCTTCACACGAGCCGCCCCGGGAAGCGCCCCCTTCCGCAAATGCTCGGAGATCTCGCCGCCGTCGAACGTCGTGGCGCCGAAGGCGGATGGCGCGCTCGCCGGGATCACGCTCCGTTCGCCGTTCACCATGACTGCGTGGCCGTCCCATACGATCTCGCGGATGGCGGAGACGCCGCCGGTGGCGTTGAGGAACTGGGTGGGCGGGTTCACCTGGAAGGGGCGGAGCGCGAGGAACAGCCGCGCGTGCTTCGCCTTGCCCTGATTGCGGACGCGATAGCGCGCGTGGAGCGCGGAGCTTCCCGGCGCTCCCGAGGCCAGGGCGGTGATCTCCAGGGAGAGATCGCCATGGGTCCAGGTCACGGTGGGGATGGGGAGATATCCCTCCGCCAGGGACTGCGAGGCCGTCACGCCGCTCCAGGAGATCAGCTCGCCGTCGGGCTTGTCTTCCAGCTTGTCTTCCAAAAAGAGAAAGGGTTCGATCGAGAAGGCCCCCTGCGCCACTTCCAGCGCGCCGTCCTCGCCGAGGAGCGCCTCCTCGCGGTCGCCGTCGACGCCCACGACGGTCCAGTACTCCTGCTCGGCCGTGAAAGAGCGGGGGTAGGCGCCGCGGGGGGCGTCCCTGGCGATCGCGGCGAAAAAGGCGTTGATCGACGGCGCCCAATCGAGGGGCTTGACGTCGAGATTTCGCAAACCGATCCCCCCCACTGTAGAGACGCCCCGTGGGGCGTCTCCCGCGCGACGCCCCCCCTCCCGAGACGCCCCACGGGGCGTCTCTACAGTGGGGGGATCGGTTTTCAGTCTCAGCCTCAAATACCGCGACTCCGTCTCCGGCAGATACAAAAAATCCCGGCCACCGTTGCCGCCGATCACCTCGCGGACCTTCGTCCAGGCCTTGCCGTCGTCCGAGATCGAGACCGCGTAGGAGGAGGGCCGTTCCCAATCGATCACCAGCCCCCCGTATTCGCGGGGCTCCAGGAAGTCGTAGACGATCGTGTCGCCGGAGACCGCGATGGCGGGCGTGCGGGTATAGGGGTGGGCCGGCGGCAGCTCGGTGAATTTCAGATCGTCGATCCAGACCGAGCCCTTGCCGCCGGTGCCGGCGGTGATCGCGATCTCGAGGGCGGCCACCTGCTTCATGTCGCCGCCGCCCGCCGGTCCCCAGGCGAACTCGAGCTGGCGCTTCTTGATCTTCAGCGTCCGCCAGTCGCGGGGGAACTCGAAGCCGCGGCGGTTCATCCACCAGACGTTCTGGCCGCTGGGATCGATCAGCTTGAATTCGAGATTGTTCACCGGAGCGTCCGCGCGCAGCCGGAAGGAGATCTCCCAGTTGGCGGGCAGGTCGAGCGGCAGCGGCCGGCGGGCCACGGCGTAGCCCGCGCCGCCGTTGAAGTCGAAATCGAGGCGCAGGGCGCCCTGATCCTCGGCCAGGTCGAGGCGGACGCCGTCCGAAGGGGCCGCCGTCCAGCCGGCGGTGGTGGCGAAGTCGTCCAGCGTCCGCGTCTGGGCCACGAGCGACGTCGCGAGAAACAACGACAGAAGAAAAACGATCCGTAGGGGCGCCCCTATGTGGCCGCCCTCCCCCAGAAGGGCACTCCCCCTCCCTCTCTCTCTCCCACTCCCTCCCGCCCAGGACGGCCACATAGGGCCGCTCCCACGGATCACTCCTTCACGCTCCCCATCAACAGACCCTGCACGTAGTGGCGCTGCAGGAAAAGAAACAGCAGCAGCACCGGCATGACGGTGAGGACGGAGCCGGCCATCATCAGCTCGGTGTCCTGCACGTGCTCGCCGAACAGGTTGGCGAGGGCCACCGGCAGGGTGTATTTCGCGTCGTCGGTGAGCACGACCAGCGGCCAGAAGAAATCGTTCCACGTTCCCAGGAAGGTGAAGATGGCGAGCGTGACCAGGATCGGGCGGCAGAGCGGCAGGATGATCCCCGCGAAGATGCGCACCTCGCTGGCGCCGTCGATGCGCGCGGCGTCCAGCAGCTCGTCGGGGATCGAGAGGGCGTACTGGCGGACCAGGAAGATGCCGAAAATGGTCGCCATTCCGGGGAGGATCACCCCCCAGTAGCTGCTGATCAGCCCCAGCTGCCGCATCAGCAGGAAGAGCGGCAGGATGGCCACCTGCGACGGCAGCACCAAGGCGCCGAGCAGAAAGCCGAAGATCTTCCCCCGGCCGGGGAAACGGAGCTTGGCGAAGGCGTAGCCCGCCATCGCGTTGAACAGCACGGAGAGCGCGGTGACTGAAGTGGCCAGCAGCGCGCTGTTGAAAAACACCCGGCCGAGGTTGAGGCGGACGAACAGCTCGCGGTAGTGCTCGAAGGTGACGTGGCTCGGGAAGAAGGGGGGCGGCTCGGAGCTCGCCTCCCCCGCCGGCATCAGCGAGGCCAGGATCATCCAGACCAGCGGCAGGATGGTGAGCAGCGCCGTGGCGATCAGGGCGGCATGGAGGAAGAAGGTGGCGACCGGCCTTTTCATGCCTCGTTCCTTTTCGCCAGGCGGACCTGCACGGTGGTGGCGGCGAGGATGACGACGAAGAGGACGAAGGCGATGGCCGCGGCGTAGCCCATGTGCCACCAGCGGAAACCCTGCTTGTACATGAGCAGGGCGACGCTCAGGGTGCTGTTGAGCGGCTCCCCCTGGCGGGTGATCACATACGGCTCGGCGAAGAGCTGGAAGTAGCCGATGCAGGTCATCACCGCCACGAAGAGGAAGGTGGGAGCGAGCATCGGCAGCGTCACGTCGCGGAGCTGGCGCCACCAGCCGGCCCCGTCCAGGCGCGCCGCCTCGTAGAGCTGCTCGGGGATGCTCTGCAGCCCCGCCGCGAGAATGATCATGTTGTCGCCGAAGTTCTTCCAGATCGACAGCAGGATGATCGCCGGCATCGCCCAGCGGGTGTCCCCCAGCCAGTCGATGGGCGCGATCCCGATCATTCCGAGCGCATGGTTCAGCAGCCCGAACCGCGGATGGTAGAGGTAGCGCCAGACGATGGCGACCGCCACCAGGGTGGTCACCACCGGCGCGAAGTAGGCGGTGCGGAAGATCCCGGGAAATCGCGTGAGCCGCGAGCTGATCATCAACGCCGCCGCCAGCGAGACCACCACGGTCAGCGGGCCGCCCACCAGCACGAAGTAGAGGGTGTTGCGCATCGCCTTCCAGAACAGCGGATCGCGCAGCAGGTGGGCGTAGTTCTCGAAGCCGACGAAGCGCAGGTTGCGCCAGTCGGCGACGGCGTAGAGATCGAAATCGGTGAGGCTGAGGAGCAGCGCGGCGGCGATCGGCAGCAGGAAGAACAGGAAGATGATCGCGAGCCCCGGCCCCACGAACAGCCAGGCCGCCCGCACCTCGCTCGGCAGCGCCCGCCGCGGCGAAGCTATCGAGTCACCGGCGGTGGTCTCGGCGGTCATCGCCTCACCGGGCATGGACGCTCCGCCTCCCCGCCAGCACCTCGCGCCGCTTCGCCAGGATGCGTCCACCCGTTCGTCGAGATCGGCCAGGGCGTCGTCGACGCTCTCCCGGCCGCGGATGGCGGGCTCGCAGGCTCTGCCAGATCTGGACGCTGATCTCCTCCCACTCCGGCACCTTGGGAGCCGGCGCCACCCGCTCGAGCTGGGCGCGGAAGGCGGCGGTCTGGGCGTCGCCGGCCAGGCTGGGAGCCCCAGGCGCTGCGCCGCGCCGGCAGGTCGCCGGTCAGCCCGTGGAAGCGCACCTGCTCCGCCGGCTCGGAGAGGAACTCGACCAGCTTCCAGGCCGCCTCTGGATGCCGGGAGGCGCGGAACAGGACCAGGCTGGCGCCGCCGGCCACGGAGACGCCGGGCCAGCTCGCGGAGCCGTCCGGCGCCGGCAGCGGCGCCGTCGCCCACTTGTCCTGCATCTCCGGCGGCAGCCGGCGGCGGAACTCGCCGACGTTCCACGGACCGGTGATG
Organism: uncultured Acidobacteriota bacterium; assembly: GCA_963792575.1. Classification (GTDB taxonomy): domain Bacteria; phylum Acidobacteriota; class Thermoanaerobaculia; order Multivoradales; family UBA5704; genus DATARR01. The sequence goes on along the minus strand of CAWBWZ010000023.1, from coordinate 1,260,109 downwards.
TAGAATGGCGAAGTCGCCCGCGGCGAACTGCTGGTAGACGTTGGTCGACCTGGCTGTTGGACCACACCGGGGCGAGGCCGCCGCGGAAGAGGCCGACGTAGAAGCTGAGCGGCCTGGCGGAAGGCGGGCGCGCGGAAGTCGCCGCGCGGTCGCCGTCGCGCAGCAGGCCGGCGCCGAGCTCGACGGCCGAGGATCACCGGCTGCTCGTACTCGTCGACCGGCAGGAGGATGGCGTAGCGGCCCGCGCCCCTGGCGGGCTTGACGCGCCGCATCGCCTCCAGCCACTCGGCCCAGGTGCGCGGGGGCGCCGGGAAGCCGGCCGCCGCCAGGAGGTCGCTGCGGTAGAAGAGGAGGCGCGTGTCGACGTACCAGGGGATGCCGTAGAGGATGCCGCCGACGACGTTGGTGTCCCAGATGCCGGGGAAGTAGTCGGTCTGGGTCGATCGTCGGCGGAGCGCCGCGACCCGTTCGTCCAGGGGCGCGATGGCGCCCAGGGCGGCGAACTCGGGAATCCAGGTGTTGCCCACCTGCGCGACGTCCGGCGTGGCGTCGCCGACGTAGGCGGTCAGCAGCTTCTCGTGCGCGGCGAGACAGGGGATCTGCTGCACGTCGACGTGGATGCCCGGATTGCGGCGCTCGAACTCCGGGACGAGATCCGCGACCACCTCCCCTTCGCGGCCGAGGGCCCAGAACTGGAGGGTGACCACGCTCGTCGTCCGTGCTCCGGCGCGCAGGAACCGAGGCGAGAGGCCAGGATCACGGTCATGATGAGCCGCCGCTAGACGGCGGCCGCTCAAGGCGCCGCCGCCCCCTCCAGCCAGCCGCCGGTGAAGCCGGCGCGCTTCAGGCCGCGGACGATGTGCGGGTTCTTCCGCATGGTCTTCCAGACCAGCCCGCTGCGATAGTTCTCGATCATCGCGACGATCGGCCCCTGTCGATGCCGAGGTAGTCGACGTCGAACCAGCCCAGCGCCGGATCGACGCGGCCGTGCTTGAGCCGCTCGGCTCGTCCGCAGCGTCGGATTGAAGGCGTCGAGGAAGCCGTATTTCGAATAGAGATCGCTGCCGTAGCGGTCGCTTCATCTCGCGCAGGGCCGGCGATCGACGAGCTCCGGCGTGAAGGCGATCGACGAGATCGGCGGCGGTCGGCGCGATCGTGCCGTCGTCGCGGATCTCGTCCGGCGGTGGCGCCGCGCGCGGCGTAGCGCGTAGAACGTCGCGCTGCTTGCCGTCGATGGTGAGCGTCGCGTCCATCGGGCCGTCGCAGGCGGTGAGCCCCCAGATGCGCTCGCCGTAGTCGCGGCAGCCGTTCGGATTGGCGATCGCGTAGGCGTGCTGCGCGAGGGTGGCGCGGCGGGAGTTCTCGAAGTAGTCGATGCCGTGCCCGCGCATGACGTCGTCCTGGATGCCGCGGAAGTCGATCCAGACGTGCGAGTACTGGTGCCCGAAGAGCGGCGCGAAGAGGAGGTGCTCCTGGCCGTAGAACGTCCCCCAGCGATCGGTCTTCGTGTACTCGCCCCAGGCGCCGGCGTCGACCGGATGGGTCGGCGAGCCGAGGGCGAGGACGACGACGATCATCGCCTCGTTGTAGCCGCGCCAGTCGTAGGTGTGGAAGCCCTCCTCGGGCGTCCAGCCCATGCTGATCGCCGGACTGCCGCACCTGCTCCCAGGGCCAGTCGACGCGCGCGTAGAGCTCCTCGGCGGTGCGCGCGGATCGCCGCCTCCGTGGCGTCGTCGCGATCGAAATACGACTGCGTGAAGAGCGACGCCGGCCATGCAGCAGCGAGGTGTCGACGGTCGACAGCTCGACGGTCTCGAAGCGCTCGGCCGGTCTTCATGTCGAGGAAGTGGTAGAAGAAGCCTTTGTAGCCGGAGACGCCGCGCGGCTTCGGGGCCCTGCTGCATCGCCAGCAGCGAGCGCAGCGTGGCGAGCGTCCGCTGCGCGCGGCCTGGTCGCGCGTGACGTAGCCGCGCTCGGCGCCGATGCCGTAGGCGGTGAGGCCGAAGCCGACGGCGGCGATGCTGGAGAACGACGGCGTCGGCGCGCGGTCGGGGATCAGCAGGGTGTGCGGATCGGCGAGGTCCCAGAAGAACATGGAAGCCGCGGCGCTCGACGTCGTCGAGCAGCGCGGTGTCGTCGATGCAGGAACGGCGGCGGGGCGCGGCGGTCGGCGCAGGAAAGCGAACAGACGGCGAGGAGGAGCGCGATGATGTTTCTCGTGCATGGGTGACTGCCTCCTCGCTCGCCGGTTCTCGGAAAGTGGACTAGAAGTTGATCTTGAGCCCGACCTGCTCGCGGCGGCCGAGGTTGACCACGCAGCTCGGCGTTGCCGAAGTTCGAGTTTCCTTCCGGGTCCGATGAAGTTGTCCAGGCAGCCGTAGCTCGCCCAGTTGAAGGCGTTGAAGATTTCGCCGACGACGCCGACCGAGACGTCGTGCGAAGACGCCGAAGTCCTTCTCCAGGCGGAAGTCGACCGAGCGGTCGGCGAAGCCCCAGGTCTTCTCCGGACGGATCGTGCGCTGGAACGGATGCGTCCGCTCGCGCGCCGGCAGGTCGAAGCCCTGCGAGAAGTCGAGGACGTTGAACGCGGCGCCGGTCCCCAGGGTGATGTTGGTGCTGAAGCGCACGTCCCACGGCAGTCCGAAGATGCCGGTGGCGACGATGCGGTCCTTCTCCGAGCCGGGCACGTCGTGGCGGCCGTACGCGGCCGCGCTCGGGAAGTCGAGGCTGAACAGGTCGTTGCCGGTCTGCTCGGCCTTGGCGTGCGTCCAGGCGAGGTGCGCGCCCCAGTTGTTCGAGTAGCGGGCGGTCGAGCGAGAGGAAGATGCCGTCGTACCAGTACCGCTTGCCCTCGGGGTCGGAAATGATCACGTTGCCGTAGCCCGGCACCAGCGCCGGGCAGCAGATGCCGCTCGCCGACAGCCAGGTGAAGCCGTGATAGCCGCGGACGCCGTTGTAGCTCAGCGAGCCGGTCCAGTTGCCGAGCGCCTGCCGGATTCCGAGGTTCCACTGGTTCGAGTAGGGGGTCTTGGTGTTGTTGTTGAGGAGGTAGATCTCGGGGTTGGTCTGCCCCGACGCGATCAGCGCGTCGCAGGCCGGCGGGCGTCAGGTAGCTCGGGTTCGAACTTGATCGTCCCCGGCGCGGCCGTCGGGCGAGAACTCGATGCGGTAGACCGGGATACTGCAGGCGGTAGCGCTCGTCGAGCGTGGCGTTGAGGAAGAGGCGGTCGTAGTAGCGGCCGGCGCCGCCGAAGAGGACCGACTTGCCGTCGCCGGTCAGGTCGTAGGAGAAGCCGAGGCGCGGCTGGAACGCGTTCTTGTACTGCGAGCGGTTGTTGCCGTTCGAGAAGTAGCTCGAATCCACCTTGCCGGCCAGCGCCGCCGCGATGTTCGCCGGCGTCACGTAGTCGGTGTCGAGCTGGTGGGTCTCGTAGTCCCAGCGCAGACCGAGGTTCACCGTCAGGCGCGGGCTGACGGTCCAGGTGTCCTGGCCGTAGATGCCGTACTCGCTGGTTGTTGGCCGACAGGTTCGGATTGCCGAAGCCGAACTGCGCCTCGAAGGGCTGATCGAAGGTAAAGCCGTTCGCCGGGTCGTTGCGGAAGTTGTAGACCGGGTTGCCGGTCTGGCTCTTGTTGACGTTATAGCGCAGGAAGTCGAGGTTGCCGCCGATCTGGAGGCTGTGATCGCCTCCCGCACTGGAAGGCGGCGAGGTTGTAGTCGTCGCGCAGCTCGAGCCGCCGCTGGTCGAACTTCTGGCGTGGTGTCCGCTGCCGCCGATGCGGATGACCCCTTCGTAGTTGCGCCCGACGAGGTCGGGATTGAGCGCCGTCGGGTTCCAGCCGTAGCTCTGGCAGCTGAGCGTCGCCTGGTTGAGGGCGTTGTCGTTGTTCCACTGTGGCGCAGCGTCGCGCCGTAGACCGAGTTCTTGACGTCGGTCGCCGGACTCGAACGACGTCTGTCCGCCGAAGTCGCGGGTCTCGTGCTCCTGGCGGTAGTTGCCGCTGAAATCGACGAGCTGGTTCTGCGCCGGCTGCCAGCTCAGCTTGCCGAACACCAGGTTCGACTTGAACGGGCTGGCGAAGACTGCCGGTGTACTGGCCGAACTGGCCGAGCGAAGTTCGGGTTGACCGACACCGTCCGGGTGGCGTGCTCGTCGACCCCCTCATAGGAGAGGAAGTAGTGGAGCTTGTCCTTGATGATCGGTCCGCCGATCGAGAAGCCGGGCTGGCTGCGCTGGTATTCCTCGTTCGAGGTCAGCGTCGAGTACTGGAAGTCCTTGCGGCAGCTCCGACACCCACTGCTTGGGCTGGTAGAACCAGAAGAGCCTGCCCGCGCACGTCGTTGCCGCCCGACTTGGTGACGGCGGTGATGATCGCGCTCGACGCCTTGTCGTACTGCGCGCTGTAGTTCTGCGTGATGACGCGGAACTCCTGCACGGCGTTCTGCGGGAACGGGTTGCCGCGGCTGGAGTCCTGGCCGACCAGGCCGCCCTGCAGCACGTCGTTCTTGAAGCTCACGCCGTCGATGAAGACGTTGGTCTGCTCGGCCGGCTGGGCGTCGCCGGAGATCGTCTTGCGCTGCGGATCGGTCGAGAGCCGGATGCCCGGCGCGAGCGCCGCGAAATTGAGGAAGTTGCGATCGTCCTGCGGCAGGTTCTCGATCTGCTGCGTGGTGACGTTGGTCGCCGCCTCCGGAGTCCGCGTGTCGACGACCTGCTCGCCGATGACGGTGATCGATTCGCTGACCACGGCGGTCGGCGTCATCGCGAATGTGACGTTCAGGTTCTGCCCGACGAGCACGGTCACCGTCTGCGCGCGTTCCTGGAAGCCCTGCACCGCCACGGTGATGATGTACTCCCCCGGCGTGAGGCCGCCGAGCTGGAAGGCGCCGTCGGGGCCGGCGGTGCTGGTCTTGACGAACCCCGAGGCGGTGCCGACGGCCGTGACCGTGGCGCCCGGGAGCGCCGTCCCCTGATCGTTGGTCACCTTGCCGCGGACGTTCGCCGTCGACGACTGGGCGAAGGCGGAAACCGCCAGGGCGCCGGCGAGCAGCGCGAACAGAAACGATTTGAACAGTCTCCTCATGAGTCCTCTCCTTTTCTCAATCCTCTCAAAACATCAATCAAGATCCGTCGCCGCGCCGCCGCAGGAGCCGCGCACCACCAGCGTGGTGGCCACGGTCTCCTGGCGGCGCTCATGCTCGTTCTTGCTGTCTACCGCGTGCAGCAGCCGCTCCATGGCGCGCGTCCCCAGCTCGGCGATGGGCACGTGCACCGAGGAGAGCGACGGGGTGATGTAGCGGGCGATCGGGATGTCGTCGAAGCCGGCGAGGGCGATGTCGCCGGGCACCTGGGCTCCCGCCTCGCGCAGGGCGAAGAGGCAGCCGATCGCCATCGAATCGTTGGCCGCGAAGACCGCCGTCGGCCGCGGCTGCAAGGCCAGCAGGCGCTGCCCCGCCCGGTAGCCCGACTCCTCGCTGAAATCGCCGCCGAGCTCCAGCGCGTCCGACCGCTTCAGCCCCAGCGAGAGCAGGGCGTCGCGGTAGCCGCGCAGGCGCTCCCGGGCGTCGGCGTTCTCCTCCGGGCCCCGGAGGAAGGCGATCCGCCGGTGCCCCAGCCCGGCCAGATGCCGCACCATGGCGAACGCGCCGCCATGGTTATCCAGGTTGATGGCGTCGAAAGCCGCCCCGTCCCCCTCCACCGGAGTGTTCAGGAGCACCACGGGGAGCGTCTCGGGCAGGTTGCGGCGCAGGGACTGGGCGTCGACGTCGGGCGACAGCACGATCAGCCCGTCCACCCGTCCGCGCAGCGCGCGCAGCACGGCCTCGATCTCGGCGCGGTCGCTGTGGAAGCCGGAGATCAGCACGTGGAAGCCGCTGCGCCGCGCCGCGAGGTCGATCCCACGGATGACCTCGGAGAAGAACTCGCCGTAGAGATCCGGCAGCAGCACGCCGATGGTGTCGGTCTGGTTGGTGATCAGGCTGCGGGCGGCGCCGTGCGGGACATAGCGCAACTGCTCGATCGCCGCCAGGATCCGGTGCCGCGTTTCCACGGCGACCGGCCCCTTGTCGTTGAGCACCCGGGAGACGGTGGCGATCGAAACCCCCGCCTTGAGGGCGACCTCTTTGATCGAGGCGCTCACGGGCTCACCTGAGTGGGAAAAAGGGGCGCGGTTGGGGTCGGACGTCTGTCCATGGTGCGATGTAAGCGTTTACAGTCGGGTACCGTAACAGCGGCGTTGGCGGATTGTCAAGGAAATGCCGGGGTGGGGGGAGCCGCCGCCCATAGGGCGGAATTTATCCAGCCTGGGGTGTCAACCCCAGGTGGGGCCGTGTCGATCCTGGTGAGCCCCGAAGGGCCGACACCCGGCGGGAGCCTCGAATTGCAAGACATGCCGGCCCTGCGGGGCTTGATGGGCCTTGGCCTCCTACCTGGGGTTAACACCCCAGGCTGGATAAATTCCGCCCTGCGGGCGGTTGAGGCGCCCGCCCCCTACCCCTTCGGCCGCAACCGGTACCCTTCCCGCTGGGCCTTGTGGATGACCTTGTTCCGCTTCTTCTCCTGGAGGCGCGCCAGCTCGTCCTGGCGGATATGGAGATGGTGCTGCTCTTTCTGGAGCTTGCGGTAGCTCTCCAGGCGCTCAGGCTCCAGATCGCCGGCGGCGACCGCCGCCTCGACGGCGCAGTCCGGCTCCCCCTGGTGCTGGCAGTCGCCGAAGCGGCACTTCTCGGACAGCTCCTCGATCTCCGGGAAGACGGACTCGATCCCCTGCTCCCCCTCCCAGAGCTGGATCTCGCGCAGGCCGGGGGTGTCGATGAGAAGCCCGCCGGTGGGGGCCAGGAACAGCTCGCGGTGGGTGGTGGTGTGCCGGCCGCGGTCGTCCCCCTCGCGGACATCCCCGGTGCGCTGGGCCTCGCGCCCCAGGAGACGGTTGATGAGGGTCGACTTGCCGACGCCCGAGGAGCCGAGGAAACCCACCGTCCGGCCCGGGATGATGTAGGCCGCGAGCTCCTCGCACCCCTCCCCGGTGCGGGCGCTCACCCGGTGGACGGGCACGCCCATGGCCACGGCCTCGATCTCGATCAGGCAGGTCTCGGGATCCTCGCAGCGGTCGAGCTTGTTGAGGACGACCACGGGGTGGGCGCCGCTGTCCCAGGCGGCGGTGAGATAGCGCTCGACGCGGCGCGGGTTGAAGTCGCCGTCGAGGCCGGAGACGAGGAAGATGGTGTCGACGTTGGCCGCCACCACCTGCTCCTCGGTCTTCTGGCCGGCGCTCTTGCGGGAGAACTTGGACTTGCGGGGGAGGATGGCGTGGATCATCGCCCGCCCCTCGCCCGTGGGCAGCCGCAGGGCGAGCCAGTCCCCCACCGCCGGATGGCCGAGGCTGTCGGGACCCTTCATCTCGTGGCGGAGCTTGCCGGCCATGTCGGCATAGTGCTCGGCGTCGCCGGTCGAGACCTGATTGAGCCCCTTCTGCGCCACCACGCGGGCGGGCACCAGCCCCTGCTCCGCGTACGGCGCGAAGGCAGAGGCGAAGAAGTCGTTCCAGCCGAGGTCTTCGAGGGTCAAGGATCAGGCGTCCAGTTCATCCAAAAGGTCAATCAAGGAAGGGGCGATGCGCTTTACGCCGAACACCTCAGCCATTTTCGCCAGCTTGTTTCTTACTTCCACAGGGATCTCCTCCTGCAACATCTGCTCCGCGATCAGATAGTACTCTTCCTTGCTCAGCGGCAGTTGCACGGCCTGAAACAGCGCGGGCAGCAAGGTCTTGCTAGCGGGAGTAGTGACCCAGAAATCATGGTGACCCAGAGGATCGCGATAAACCGCCGGCGGCAGTTGATCCTGCAGGAATCTCCGGGCGCCTTCGTCCATGCCAGGCTCCCCCCTGGAGACGACGAACCGCACCAGGGACTCCGGATGCATCAGATAACTTTCCGCCTCATAGCGCTCCCAGCGTTCCACCGCCAAGCCCTCCGCAATGATTTCCCGGTCCGGCAGCCGTCGATTGTCACCATCCAGGAGAAGAATGCCAGACAATTCACGTCTCGCCGCGCGGAGAGCGAAGAAATGCCCTTTGGCCTCGCGCGGATGCCTCCCCTGGTTGCTATGCCAGAATGGACTGCGGGTAAACCAACGGGACAATGAATGATGACCCAGGACCCGAGCCCAGGCCCGTAAAAGATTGAAGTCCGTTTCGCCTTCCACGTACAGGATGCCCGACGACTGCTCCGCCAGAAGAATGTCCAGAGCCGTCAACCGCTTGAGCGCCTCGCGAACCTGATCTTTATCCGTAACGGACAACAGGAGGTGAGGGTGCTTGTAAAACGACACGATCTGGCCGGGGTCGGTGCCATCGATCAAGACTTCCGAATGCGTCGCGATGACGAGCTGACACCGCCGGCGAGAGGCGATGCTCCTCAACAGGTCGTAGACCTGCTTTTGCAGGATAACGTGGAGGTGCGCATCCGGCTCGTCCAGCAGCAGGACCGTCGACGGCCTGGCAAAGAAGAATCCCAACAGCAGAAGCACCTGATGAAAGCCACTGCCCGCGCTGGCGATGTCCAATTCCGGGAAACCGTTCTTGCCCCCCGCTCTGGGAATGCCTCTCAGGTATTCGCACACAATAAACGGAGATCCACCATACTTGGGGGGTTGAAGCCGGTATCCAAAAATTTCCTCGATCTTCTCACGCAGGCTTTCCCAATCCGACTTGTCATCTCTGTCATAAACCTCCAAGAGAAGGTTCCGCAGAATGTCACCGGCCTTACCCTGCCCGATCAACAGGTCCTGGTAGGGGCGATCGTATCTCGTCTCTTCAGAACCAATCCCGGAAAATGGAGGGATGTGAACGACGGAGATATCCTGTGCAGCCTGCGGCAGCTGATCGATATGCTCCTGTGAGGGCTTTACATAGACAAGCTCAGTGTTCTGATAACGGAATTCAAAGGCCAAACGCCAAGTCCCTTGTGGAGTAGCCCCTTCGACCTCGATCGTCAGTACCCGCGGCTGTCCAGGTCTCTGTCCCTCTTGTAGGTCATCGTTACGCAAACCGGTCAGAGTGTCCGTCCAGAGATTGTTCATCTTGCGAAGTGGTAAGGCTGTAAACTCCTGACGGGTCAACGGAGCTCCCGTTCTCTTCTTGGAGCCGCTTTCAGGCCCTCGCCGCTCTCTCCACTTCTGGAGCGCCAGATACCAGACGGTGATCGCCTGGAGCAGCGTCGTCTTGCCGGAATTGTTGGGGCCCGCCAGGACTACATGATCGGCAAGATCGAATTCCTGCTCCACGAATTGCTTGAAGTAACGGGTCCTGACCTTTGTGATCATCTCGGGACCTCGCGCTCAGGCGTCCATGTCATAGGCGACTTTCAGCCACCGCCGGACCTCGTCGTCAATCTCCGCGAAGCTGGCGATCGGGATACGGTGGGTGATGCGGTCCTTCTTGGCGAAGCCGCCGGTGTCGATCAGGCGGCCGGTGGCAGGAGTGTCCTTGAGGGCGAAGCCGAGGTCGATCCGCGTCTTCGTGGCCGGCTTGATCTGGGCGAAGACGTGGTTGCGGTAGAGAGGGACGATGGTCGCGCACGGGCAGGCCTTGACGTCCGGGGCAACGGCGAGGCCCAGCCGCAGCAGCTCTTCGTAGACCGGCCGCAGCGGCGCCTTGCCGCCGGCGAACATGGCCTCCACGAAATCGACCGCGTGCCGGAGGTAAGCCTCGGGGTCGTCGTCTTCCCCGCCCTTCCCCACCGAGCGCTCGGCGAGCCACCCGGCGGAGTTGGTGCCCAGGCCGTGCTCGGCCTTCAGCCAGTCGCGCCGCTCCTTCTCCGCCGGCGGCCCCTGCTCCGCGATGAACCGCAGCCACTCGTCCAGCGACCGGCCGGTCTTCTGGGGCAGGGCGTCGATCCAGGCCCGCACCATGGAGACGCTGGGATGGACGCTGTAGGGGTGGGTCATGGTGGATCGGGACATGGTTGGGGGTCTCTGGGGAGAATTCTACCCGGAACGCGCCGCTAGGCGCCCGCAGGGCGGGATTTATCCAGCCTGGGGTGTCAACCCCAGGCAGGCCAACCGGTGGGCAACGACATGCCGGCCCTACGGGGCTTGAGAAGCCTTGGCCTCACCACCTGGGGTTGACACCCCAGGCTGGATAAATTCCGCCCTGCGGGCGGGTGGCCTGCGAAATCCCTGCCGGCGCCGGAATCCTCAATGCGGATCAAACGTCCCCGCGTTCAGCGCCTCGACGCGCGCCTTGGCGCGGGCGATGGGCGGCACGTCCCATTTCGCGCGCTCCTCGTCGGTGATCGCGGGATCGACCTGCCAGAGGTACCACGGGCCGTCCTTGTCCTTCTTGAACTGGGTGCCGTAGAGCTGGGGCTTGCCGCTCCACATGAGGTAACGGTCCCTGGAGGCGGCGGCGAGCCAGCGGGCGCCGGGGTAGTCCGGATCGAGCTCGACCGCCTTGGCCGCCCACTGGTTGGCGCGGTCATAGTCCGCGGGCTCGGTGCCGTGCTGGAAGACCATGGCGGCATGGATGTAGTCGGCAGCCTCTTTGGCGCCCCCCTTCCCCACGATCTCCAGAACCCGCGTCCGCCGTTCGGCGTCCCGTTTCTCCATCGCTCTCCAGTCGGTGCTCTCCAGATCCCCCGCGCGATCGGCCTGGTCCTCCTGATAGAGGCTCTCGAGCTCCGGATGGACGGGCCCCTTGCGGGCCGCGGCGGCGGCGGCCCGGACCTTCTCGAAGACCGGCTGCCAGCGCGGGTCTTTCCGCAGGGTCGCGTAATCGGGCTCGGTCGCCAGACGGTCGGCGTCGCGGGTCCCGCGGGCCACCGCCTTGTCGAGGAGCTTGAAAGCCTCGTCGGTGCCCTGCTTCTCGCCCACACGGGCGAGACAGGCCGCGCCGCGCAGCAGGGCGCGAGCGGCCAGACGGTCCTCGGGCGCCATCGCGGCGGCGGTGTAGTACTGCTGGGCGCAGCCGGCCCAGTTGGCCTTCTCATAGAAATCGGCGGCGTTGCTGGAGGCCTCGTCGAAGCTGGGGTTCATCGTCTCGGCCTGCTTGCGGGCCTGGGCCAGCGTGGGCACCTCCCACTTCGCCCGCTCCTCGTCGGTGACGGCGGGGTCGACCTCCCAGAGGATCCACTTGCCCTCGACCTTCTTGTACTGGGTGCCATAGCGCTGCGGCTTGCCCTGGTCCATCAGGAAGCGGTCCTCGGTGGCGGCGGCGAGCCAGCGGGCGCTGGGGAGATCGGGGTCGAGCTCCAGCGCCCTGAGGCACCACTGGTGGGCCTGCTGGTAGTCGGCGGTCTCGGAGCTGTGCTGGAAGACGAGGGCGGCGCGGAAGTAATCGTCGGCCGATTTGAGCCCGCCCTGGGCGGCGATCTCCCGGGTGCGCTTGAGCCGCTCCTCGTCGCGCTTCCCCACCACGGTCCAGTCGATCTTGTCGCCGGCCTCGCGGTCCTTCTGATCCTCGTCGCAGATGCGGGCCATCTCGGCGTTCGACTTCGCCTGGTGGGCGGCGTTGCGGGCCTTGACGCCGTCGAGGAAGGGCTGCCAACGCGGGTCCTGACGCAACGGCTCGATCTTGGGGTTGGAGGTCGCCCGTTCGACGTCGCGATGGCCCTTCGCCGCCGCCTTGCCGAGCAGGGCGAACGCCCCGTCCTTGTCGCCGGCGGCGGCGGTGCAGGCCGCGGCGGCGAAGTAGGCGCGGGCCGCCTGGGCGTCGCGGACGGCGGCGCCCGCCGCGGCGGTGAACAGCTCGGCGCAACGGGCCGAGTCGTCCTGGCCGTAAGCGGCGGCTGCCTGCTGGAACAGGCTCTCGTAGGTGGGCGGGGCCTGCGCCCCCGCCGAGCCGGCGAGCAGCAGCACGAAAGCGGTGAGGGCCGCGACGATCCTGTGACGTTGTTGCCGCATGCGTTCGTCTCCTTGCTGGAATTCTCCCCTGTACGCAGGAGCCGGGTCAAAGTTCCCTCCGAATAGGCCGCAAAATCCGCCGTTCGGCGAATGGAGACTACGCCGGCCCGCTCCATAACCTTAGGCTGCATGGAAAGGTCGGGAGGTGAATCCCATGACATTGGTTAAGCGCCGCGAGAGGCGCGCCGGAATCGCGCTCGCTCTCTCGCTGTTGACGTTCGTACCCCTGGTGGCGGGCACCGCCCGCGCCCAGGAACCCGCGCCGGCAGTTTCGCCGGCAGTCCCGCTGACTCTGCAGCAGGCCCTTCGCCGGGCCCTGGAAGCCAACTCGAGCGCGGCCACGGTCCGCTCGCAGATCGCGGTGTCGGAGGCGCAGGTGCGCCAGATCCGCTCGTCGGTGCTGCCGCATCTCGATCTGGATACCGCCGTGACCCGCAACAGCAACGAGGTCGCCTTCGAGGTGAACGGCTTCCGGACGACGATCCTGCCGCTCTACGACTACAGCGCCCGGATCAACCTCAGCCAGCCGATCTACGCCGGCCGGCGGGAGAGCATGGCGCTCCGGCAGGGTCGCCTGTCGGTGACCAGCGGCCAGGCCGGGCTGCGCTCGACGGAGGACATGGTCCTGCTGTCGACGGCGTCGGACTATCTCGGGATCGTCCTCGGAGAGGCCCTGGTGGACGTGGAACAGAAGAACGTGGAGCTGGCCCAGCGGCGCCAGAAGCAGGCCCAGGCCTTCTACGAGGCGGGCGAGCAGACCCGGGTCGGCGTGCTGCGGGCCGAGACGGACCAGAAGGCGGCCGAGCGGGCCCTCGCGGCGGCCCAGCAGAACCGGGACCTGGCGGCCAGCCGCCTGCGCCTGGATCTCGCTCTGGATGAACCGGTGGCGGCCTCCCTGCGGGTGGCGGCGCCGGACCTGAAGCTGCCCCCCCTGCCGACCGCCGAGGCGCTGGTGGCCCAGGCCCAGGCGAGCCACCCGGCGATCCAGCGCGCCGATCTGGCGCTCCAGATCGCCCGGCTCGAGACCTCCAAGCAGGGAGCGGCCCGGCTGCCCACCGTGCGGGCCGAGGGGAACGTGCTCCGCCAGCGGACGTCGTTCCCGGCGGATCAGACGGCGGCGCTGACGATCCGGCTGACGATGCCGATCTTCGACAGCGGCGAGATCTCGGCCAAGGTGGCCATCGCCCGCGAGCAGCAGCGGCAGGCGGAGATCGCCCTCGCCGAGGCCAGGCGGCAGGTGCGGGAGGACGTGCTGCAGGCGCTGCTCAACCTGCGCACCGCCGAGAAGGATCTCGCCCTGGCCCGCGAGCAGCTCGCCGCGGCCGAGGCCGAATACAACCAGAGCTTCGAGCTCTACCGGGCGGAGGAGGCGACGTCGCTCGATCTGCAGACCTCGGAGGCCGCCCTGGCGTCGTCCCGCCGGGCGGTGGTGAATGGAACCCTGAACCGCGACCTTGCCGAGCTGAATGTCTGGTCGGCGGCCGGAACCTTGAAGACTTTGATCCTCACCGAGGGGGGTGGGAAATGACCCAGAAAACCTTAGCGCTCGCCGCGGCCCTGATGGTCGCCGCCGCCTGCGCCGGCGATAAGAAGGCAGAACAGAAGCCGGCCGGGACGAACGCGGAGACAACCGCCGCCAAGCCGGCGCCGGCACTGCCGGCCGACGTGGCGCAGCTCGCCCCTGTGGCCAGGCCCGCGGCGGCTTCCGACGCGGCCGCCGCGACGTCCCAGGAGCCGGCGGCCACCAGCCTCGACGCCCTTCAGCCCACCGGCGAATTCGTCTCGCCGTCGCGCTCCGAGGTCGCGCCCAAGCAGCCCGGCCGGGTGGCAGCGGTCTATGTCGACGCCGGCTCGCGGGTCAGCCGTGGCCAGCCGCTGCTGACCCTGGAGACCGACTACCCGCGGATCGAGGTCCAGCGGGCCCAGGCGGATCTGGCGCGCGCCAGGGCCGCCGAGAACGACGCCCATCGCGACTTCGAGCGCAAGAAGGGCCTGCTCGGCAACCAGTCGATCCCGCAGGCCACCTACGACCGCTCGCAGTCGGCCTATGAGCAGGCGCAGGCGGCGCGGGCCTCGGCCGAGGCCTCGCTGTCGCTGGCGAAACAGCACGTGGCGGACGCCGTGATGCGCTCGCCGATCACCGGCGTCGATCTCCGAGCGCCGGACCGACGTCGGCGAGCGCCTCGGCGAGGCCGGCGTCGCCTTCGTCGTCGAGCAGACGGCGCCGCTCAAGCTGCGCTTCAGCATCCCCGAGCGCTATCTCGGGGAGCTGCGGACGGGCCAGCCGGTGACCGCCCGGGTCGACCCCTACCCCGGCGAGACCTTCACCGGCAGGATCAAGACGGTGGGCGGCGTGATCGATCCCGCGACGCGCACGTTCTTCGCCGAGGCCGAGTTCGCCAACGCCGACGGCCGGCTGCGCCCCGGGCTGTTCGCCCGGGTCGACCTCGGCGCGCGGTAAGGAAGAGGAGACACAACGCCATGCAAAAACTTGCCGAGCTCTGCGTCCGCCGTCCGGTCTTCGCGACGGTGCTCATCCTCGCCCTCGTGGTGGTCGGTTTCTTCGGCTACATGCAGCTCGGCGTCGACCGCTTCCCGAAGGTCGACTTCCCGATCGTGGTGGTCACCACCACGCCTGCCAGGGCGCCGCGCCCGAGGAGATGGAGACCGAGATCACCGACAAGATCGAGGAGGCGGTCAACACCATCAGCGGCATCGAGCAGCTGAGCTCGACCTCGTCGGAGGGCGTGTCGCTGGTGCATGATCCAGTTCGTGCTCGAGAAGGACGCCGACGTCGCGGCCCAGGAGGTGCGCGACAAGGTCAACCGCGTCCTCGCCGAGCTGCCCAAGGACGCCGATCCGCCGATCATCGAGAAGCTCGATCCCGACGCCGCGCCGGTGCTCTCGATCGCGCTCTCCGGCCCCGCGCTCGATCCGCGACATCACCGAGTACGCCGACAAGGTGCTCAAGCGGCAGCTCGAGAGCGTCTCCGGCGTCGGCCAGGTCAGCTCGTCGGCGGCCGGCAGCGGCAGATCAACGTCGTCACCGACACCCAGAAGCTCAACGGCCTGGGGCTGACCGTCGGCCGACGTGGTCAGCGCGCTGGCGAGCGCAGAACGTGCAGATCCCGGGCGGCAAGGTGACCCAGGAGCGGCGCGACCTGACGCTGCGCACCTACGGCCGCGTCGACTCGCCGGAGAGTTCGGCGACCTGCCGGTCACCAGCCGCAACGGCTACCCGGTGCAGGTCGGCGACGTCGCGCGCGTCGACGACGGCGTCGAGGAGGCGCGAGACGATCGCCAGCGTCGACGGCAAGCCGGCCGTCGTGCTGCAGATCCGCAAGCAGTCGGGCACCAACACCGTCGCAGTCGTCGACGAGGTCAAGGACGCGGCTCGAGCGAGCTCGAAGGCTCAGCTGCCGGCCGGCTGGAAGGCGGAGATCGTCCGCGACCAGTCGGAGTTCATCGTCGCCGCCGTCGACGCGGTGAAGGAGCACCTGGTCGCTCGGCTCGCTCCTCGCGGCGCTCATCGTGCTCCTCTTCCTCGGCAACTTCCGGCCGACGCTCATCGCGGCGATCGCGATCCCGACCTCGATCATCGCCACCTTCGCGGTCATGTGGTACATGGGCTTCACGCTCAACATGATCACGATGCTGGCGCTGACGCTGGCGGTCGGCATCGTCATCGACGACGCGATCGTCGTGCTCGAGAACATCTTCCGCTTCATCGAAGAGAAGAGGCTGACGCCGCGCGAGGCGGCGATCGAGGGCACGCGGAGATCGGCCTCGCGGTGCTCGCGACCACGCTGTCGCTGATCGCGGTCTTCCTGCCGGTCGCCTTCATGGGCGGCATCGTCGGCCGCTTCATGAACTCCTTCGGCCTGACCATGGCGTTCGCCATCGCGGTGTCGCTGCTCGTCTCGCTTCACGCTGACGCCGATGCTGGCCTCGCGCTGGCTGCGGGCCGAAGGACGTCGCCGCAGCGCCGGGCACGGCTCGCGGCAGAAAGGGTTCTACGCCCGTCGTCGAGCGCGGCTACATGCGCCTGCTCGACTGGTCGTATGGCCCACCGCTGGGTGGTCGTGGTGACGCTGGTGCTGGTCGTTCGTCTCGATCGTGCCGCTGTTCATGGCGGTGAACAAGAACTTCCTGCCGAACGACGACGAGTCGCAGTTCGAGGTCATCGTGCGCGCGCCCGAGGGCGCCAGCCTCGACGCCACGCAGACGATCGCCGAGTCGATCGCGCGGCCAGGTGCGCAAGCTCGCCGGAGTCGAGCACGACCCTGGTCACCATCGGCGACGACCCGCAGCAGACGCAGAACCTGGGCTCGGTCTACGTCCAGCTCTCCGACCGTCAAGAAGCGCAAGGACGACCAGTTCGAGGTCATGGAGCGGGTCCGCGACCGAGATCGCTGCCGCAGTACGCCGGCCCTGAACCTGCGCACCCAGGTGGCGCCGGTCGTCGGCCTTCGGCGGCGGCATCAACGCCGAGATCCAGTTCTGGATCGGCGGTCCGGACCTCGACAAGCTCGACCAGTACGCGACAGGTGCTCATGGCCGAGCTGGCCAAGGTGCCCGGCGTCGTCGACGTCGACACCAACCTGATCGTCGGCAAGCCCGAGCTCGGCGTGCGGATCGACCGCGACAAGGCGGCCGACCTCGGCGTGCAGGTGCCGGACATCGCCGAGCTCGCTCAACGTCCTCGTCGGCGGCCAGAAGGTGACCTCCTACGACGAGGGCGGCGAGCAGTACGAGGTGCACGTGCGCGCCGGCGAGACCGTACCGCAACGATCCGGCGGCGATCGCCGCGATGGAGGTGCCCGTCGGCGACCCGCGGCACGGTGCCGCTGCGCGACGTCGTCAGCCTGCAGGACGGCCACCGGCCCGTCGCTGATCAACCGCCTCGAACCGCCAGCGGCAGGTGATGCTCACCGCCAACATGCTGCCCGGCGTCTCGCAGCAGGCGGCGATCGACACGCTCAACAAGACGGCGGTCGGAGCTCAAGATGCCGCCGGCCTACTCCTCGGCCTCACCGGCCGGTCGCGCGAGCAGGGCAAGGCGGCGGCCGCACTTCGCCATCGGCGTTCGTGCTGTCGTTCATCTTCATGTACCTGATCCTGGCGGCGCAGTTCGAGAGCTGGCTGCACCCGATCACGATCCTGCTCGTCGCTGCCGCTGACGCTGCCGTTCGCGCTGCTGTCGATCCTGGTGCTGAACCAGTCGCTGAACATCTTCTCGGCGCTCGGCATGCTGGTGCTGTTCGGCGTCGTGAAGAAGAACGCGATCCTGCAGATCGATCACACCAACCACCTGCGGGCGCAGGGGCATGCCGCGGGCGGAGGCGATCCGCGAGGCGAACCGCGACCGGCTTGCGGCCGATCCTGATGACCACGCTCGCGTTCGTGGCCGGCATGATCCCGCTGGTCGCCTCGAGCGGCACCGGCGCCGGCACCAACCGCGCGATCGGCTCGGTGATCATCGGCGGCCAGACTGCTGTCGCTGCTGCTGACGCTGCTCGGCACGCCGGTCGCCTACTGCTCTTCGACGACTGGGCCAACGCCCATCTCATCTCGCGGGTGCGCGACCGGTTCTCCCGGCGGCGGCGCGGGGAGGATTCAGTGGGGATTCAACCGACGCCGGCGACGGACTGAAAACCTTTCTGAAGAGATGATGACGGCGGCCGGTGAGAACCGGCCGCTGTCATCGTTTACGATTTTTACATCGGCTCGCTTTTGACGGGAACGCGCACCCCGGTTGATAGAGCCAATAAAAGGGATGAACAACCGCCGACCCAGCTCAATCTTGGGGAGCAACCGACGATGATGCGTTGGCTGCTCGCCGCCGTCCTGCAACTGCTCCTCCTCGTTCCGGCGGGGCGGATCGGGTGGGACGTGATGACGCAGTGCCGGTGTGGAATGGACCGCGGGCACTGCGTCTGCAAGCTGAGCCAGCATGCCCCGCACGGCGGCCATTGCAGCATGCAAGGCGGGATGCCGGACCACTGCTCACTGCGGTCGCCGTCGCTGCCGGTGGACGGCCGGACCTCTCCGCTGGGGCCGGATTTCCGCGACCGGCTCGGGGTCTTCCGCTACGGCGTTCCGGACCTCGATCCCGCACCCGGCGAGACCCTGCTGAGCTGGAACGCCGTGCCTCCGGCCGCCGTTCCGGCGCCGCCCGATCTGCCCCCTCCGCGCGTCGCCTTTCGAATCGGCTGAAGCGGCCCCGCTCCACGGGGTCTCCCCGACATCTGAATTCGAAAGGAGCTTTCCGAGATGAGAGTTTGCCGGAGGCACGCGTGTGCCTTGAGCGCCTTGTGCAGTCTCCTGCTCGCCGCGCCGCTCGCGGCCCAGCAGGCCCCGACCTCCGCCAGCATCCGCGGGACCGTCCAGGACGCGGGCGGCGCCCCCGTCGCCGGAGCCCGGGTGACGATCACCAATCTCGAGCGCAACCAGGCGCAGACCGCCGCCACCGACCGCCAGGGGCATTTCCGTTTCCCGGTGCTCGCCGTGGGCGAGTACCAGCTCGACCTCACCACCGAGGGGTTCGCTCCCTGGCAGCGGCGGCTCCGGCTCGCCGTCGGCGCCGCGCTGGAGATCCCGGTGACCCTGAGCCCCTCCTTCGCGGCGGCGATCTCCGTCACCGCCGAGCCGCCCGTGGTGGAGATCGCCCGCACCCAGGTGGCCGCCGCGATCTCCCCGGAAGAGGTCCACGACCTGCCGCTCAACGGCCGGAACTACCTCGACCTCGCCCTGCTCGCGCCGGGCGTGTCGCGCACCAACACCGGCGCCAACCAGCGTTTCGCCGAGACCTCGGCGGTGCCGGGCACCGGCATCTCCGTCTCCTCGCAGCGCAACCTCGCCAACTCCTTCCTCGTCGACGGCCTCTCCGCCAACGACGACGCCGCGGAGCTGGCGGGGACGTTCTTCAGCCAGGAGGTCATCCGCGAGTTCTCGGTCGTCCGCGCCGGCGGTGTCGCCGAGTTCGGCCGCTCCTCGGCGGGCGTCATCAATGTCGTCACCCGGTCGGGGACCCATACCCTGCGGGGGGATGCCTACGGGTTTTTCCGCAACCAGCGGCTCGACGCCGACAACGCCCTGTCGCACAGCAAGCTGCCGCTCGACCAGCAGCAGTACGGCGCCTCCCTCGGTGGCCCGCTGGTGCGCGACCGGACGTTCTACTTCGCCAACTTCGAGCAGATGCGGCAGCAGGGGGGCGGCTTCATCACCATCCCGCCGGCCAACGCCGCCGCGATCAACGCCCGGCTCGACCAGATCGGCTACCCGGGAGCGCGCATCACCACCGGCGCCTTCGACACCCGCCTCGACACCACCAACGTCTTCCTGCGCGCCGACCACGCCTTCACCTCCCGAGACCAGCTGGCGCTGCGCTTCAACAGCTACGACGTCACCAGCGACAACGCGCGGTCGGTCGGCGGGCTGAACGCCGTCAGCCGGGGCACCGGCCTCGGCAACCACGACCGGACGCTCGCCGCGAGCAACCTGTGGGTGGTCTCCGAGCGCGCGGTCAGCGAGACGCGCGCCCAGGTGACCCGCAGCCGCCTCGAGGCGCCGCCGAACGACCTGGTCGGGCCGGCGGTGACGATCTCCGGCATCGCCAGCTTCGGCACCGCGACCAGCTCGCCCACGGCGCGCGACATCGACCTCCTCGAGCTGGTGCAGAACGGCACCTGGCTCTTCGGCGGCCATTCGCTCAAGGCCGGCATCGACCTCCTGCGCAACCGGGTGGCGATCGGTTTTCCCGGCGCCTTGCAGGGCGCTTACAGCTTCTCGAGCCTCGCCAACTTCCTGAACGGAACCTACTCCAGCTATCAGCAGGCGTTCGGGGAGGAGGGGACGCGCCAGACCAACGACAACCTTGGCGCCTTCGTGCAGGATGAATGGCACCCGGACGCCCGTATCACCGTGAACGCCGGCCTGCGCTACGACCTTCAGCGGCTGCCGGCGCTCGTCCATACCGACAGCGACAACCTCTCGCCACGGCTGGGGATCACCTGGGACCCGCGCGGCGACGGTCGCGGCGTCCTGCGCGCCGCGGCCGGCCTCTACCACGCGCCGATCCCGCTGCGCGCCGTCTCCAACGCCCTGCAGCGCGACGGAGTCCACTACCGGATCGCTCAGGTCGGCCCGGCCGCTCCCGGGGCACCGGTCTTTCCCCACGGCTTCTCAACCTTCCCGGCGGGCGTGCTGACCAACGTCACCACCATCGACCCCGGCATCGAGAGCGGCTCCGCGACCCAGGCCGCGCTCCAGTACGAGCGGCAGATCGGCGCCGCGACCGCCGCGTTGATCGGTTACGAGCACCTCCGCGGACGTCACATCATCATGTCCCGCAACGTCAACGCGCCCACCGATCCGGCGCTGCCGAACCTCGGCCGGCCGGACCCGCGGTTCGCCAACAACAGCCAGTACCAGTCGATCGGCGATTCCTGGTACGACGGGGTGACGGTGGCGGTGACCCGCCGCCCGGCCTCCTGGGGGAGCCTCCGGCTCTCCTACACCTACTCGAAGGCGTTCGACACCTCGGGAAACTTCTTCTTCAGCCAGCCGCAGGCCGCCAACGACGTCGCCGCCGAACGCGGCCGCTCCGACAACGACCAGCGCCATCGCCTGGCGCTCAGCGGCACGCTCACCACGCCGCGGGCGGCGAACGACACCTTCCTCCACCGCCTGGTCGACGGCTGGCTGTTCAGCTACGTCTTCACCTACACTTCGGCGCTGCCGTTCAACGTCCAGTTGCCGAACGACCGCAACGGCGACACCAACTTCAACGACCGGCCGGCCGGCGTCGGCCGCAACAGTGGCGAGGGGTTCGATTACCGGTCGCTCGACCTGCGCCTGAGCCGGACGTTCATCCTGGGCGGCGGGGTTTCGCTCGAGGGGATCGTTGACGTCTTCAACGTGCTGAACCAGACCAACTATCAGGTGCCGAACAACATCTTCGGCTCGCCGACCTTCGGCCGGCCGACGGCGGTCAACGATCCGCGGCAGTTCCAGCTCGGGCTGCGGCTGATCTTCTGAGGGGATGAACATGACTTGGCGCAAGCTTCTCCCGGTCCTCCTCACCCTGCTCCCGCTGGCTGCGTGCGGTGGCGAAAAGTCCCCGGCGCCCCTGGCGTCGTTCCCCGGCCGCGGTCCCCGGCTGCTTTGGGACCCCGAGGGGCGGCTACATGTCGTCTACGTCGAGAGCCGCCCGCAGGGTGCGGCGGCCGTCGTCTATCGCCGCCTGGGAAACGATCCGCTGGGGCCCGTCGAGATCTCTCCCCCGGGGCTCGCGGTCGCCGCCGCGGCGGAATCCCCGCCGACCCTGGACCAGCTCCCGGACGGCACCCTGGTGACCGGCTATCCCGTCTCGCTGCCAGGCAAGTGGCACTCCGAGATCCTGGTGCAGCGCTCGACCGACGGCGGCGGGAGCTGGGGCGCGCCCCGGCGCCTCCATCCTCCCGAGGACGGCGCGCATGCTCTCCTCTCCTCGGCGACCTCGATGTCCGGTGCGGTGGTGTTCGCGTGGCTGGACAAGAGCAGCGGCCAGATGGGGCTGCGGTCCGCCTCGACGCGCGACGGCGGCACGTTCACCCCGCCGGCGACGGCCGACGCGCAGACCTGCCAGTGCTGCGGCACGGAGCTGGCGGCCGGACGGAATGGACACCTCTGGCTGGCCTACCGCGACCTGGAGGCGGACGACCTGCGCGACTTTCAGGTGCTCCGGACCACCTCCGATCCGCCGGTCTTCCTGGAGGGCGCGAAGCTCTCCGCGGACGGCTGGCATCTCAAGGGCTGTCCCGAGAGCGGGGCTCGCCTCGCCGAGGCGCCGGACGGCACCCTCTGGGCGGCCTGGTTCACCGCCGGCGGCGAGCCCGGCATCTATGTCGCCTCCTCGCGCGACGGCGGGGTCCGCTTCGCTCCACGCACCATGGTCACCGCTCCCGGGCAGCCGGGGCGGCATCCGGAGATCGGCGTGCTGGCCGACGGCCGGCTCGCCGTGCTCTACGAAACGCTCGGCGGCGACCGGCCGTCGATCCAGGCCCGCGTCCGCGACCTCCACGGCGTCTGGGAGGCCCCGCGGACGCTGGTTTCCGCGGGAACCTACCCCCGCCTCAGCACGCGCGGCGGGCGGACCGTGGTGGCGTTCACCTGTCTTTCCGGCGAGGAGTCGCGGGTGGTCGTGGCCGACTGGCGGGAGTTGGCGCGCGGCGCGGAGTTTCCGGAGTGCGCGGGGAGGAAGGCGGAGTAGGGTCCCCGGCATCGCGGAGCCGGCCGGCCGCCAGGCCGGCGCGGCTACGAGGGCGGGACGCCGCAGGCCTCGGGAGGCGGGCTCAGGCGCACGATCACCACCCCGGGATCGCTATAGCCGGATCTGAAGAAGCCCCGCAGGGAGTCGCTCTCGAACAGGGTGCGCCGCTCCTCCAGGTAGGAGCGGTCCAGCACCAGGGTGTTGACCCCCATGCCGAACGCCATCATGCAGAGGAGGCGATCGGAAGGGAAGTTCTGGTCCATGTCCACCTGGAACGTGCCGTATCCGGAAGGAAAGTAGCCCGAGTAGCCGTTGAGCATCGGCCGGTGGTGGTCGATCTGGGCGAACATCCGCCACGCCTCCACCTCGTAGTCGGAGACGTGCAGCCCGCGCGGCAGCGGGACGTGCGCCACGACCAGCTTCCCTGGCTGCTGGCGCAACCAGCTCGTCCAGGCGGTGCGCGGGGTCGCGGGGGTCGGCACCAGGACGCCGGGAGACGCGAGGTTCTCGGCCGCCGCCAGGACGCCCAGGGCGAGAGCGAGAATCCTGCCGGCCCTGCTGCCGGTATCGCCGCGCCAGGAGGCGAGACGGGCCAGGGCCAGCGCGGCCAGCGCCGCGAGCACCGCCTGGGAGATCGCCACGGCGCGGAAAGGGCTGCGCAGCGTGCGGAGGCCGGGCACCACCTCCCGCAGGCTGGCGAAGGGGCGCCAATCCCCGATTTTCAGGTTGAGACCGAGCGCGAGAAGCCCGCCCACCGCGACGCATGCGAGAAGGCAGACGATCCAGAGCCTCCGCTCCCCCTGGCGCCAGCCCAGCCAAGCTCCCGCCACCCCCAGGCCGAGGAGGAGAAAGCCGGGGAAGAGCCCCCCCGTATCCCCCGCATAGGAGTCCTCGCGCGGCGGAAACGCGAGGCGGGAGGAGCTCGGGCGGGTCGTGAAGTCTTGGGGCTGAGCCGAGAGGGCCGCCACGACCTCCTCGGATCGCGTGAACCCGTACTTCTCATGGAAGGAGCTGACCGTGCTGGCGATGGGCCAGAGCACAAGGGCGCCGAGGATCGCCAGAGCCCCGAGCGTCGCGATCGACCGGGCGCGGAACCTCTGCTCTGTCAACGCCACGAGCCCGGCCAGGAGAAGAAAAGGGAGACTCAGGAGCGCCATCTGCTCGCCCGCGAGGAACTGCGCGGCGAACGACAGGACCGCCAGCGCGGCGGTTCGCCAGCCGCCCTTCTCTCCAAAGCGGATCAGGGCCGCCAGCGCCCAGATCGTGCCGAAGAGAGGGAGCACGGGGAGCACTCCCAGGACCTTGGCGGTATAGGGGAGGGTGACGCCGGCGAGCGCCACGAGGAGGGCCGCGCCCCGCGGCGCGCCGAGCGCCCGCGCCAGGCTCCTGGTGGCGAGGCCGTTGCAGGCCAGGGTCCCGAGAATCGCCAGGTTGTAGACCGCGGCCGGCGGAACCCCCAGCCACCAGAGAGGAGAGAGGGTGACCCCCTGCAGGATCATCGGCTCCGAGAAGGTGAAGGTCCCCTGGAGCGGATGGAAGATGGGAGCGTTCCAGAGCCCGAGCAGGCCGTGCGGCACGCGATCCGCGTCCCACCACAAGGTCCACAGGTTGAACAGCGGAACGGTCGCCTCATGCTCGGTCCCCAACGGCAGAGCGCTGGCGATGGTGGGCAGGAGGGGCCAGGTGGCAGCGATCGCCGCCAGCAGGCAGAGGACGGGAGGGACCAGACGGTCCAGCAGGCGCTGATAGGTCATGAAGAAGGAGGATCCAGGCGCGCCGGCGGGACTTGATTGCCCCGCCGGCGCACGCTGGATGCAGGCGGAAGAGTACTACTGCTGCTGGGGCTCGGCGACGATCCGTTCGACGTCGGAGAGCACGTCCTGCAGGGCGACGCCCTTGGCGTCCGCGGCGAAGCTCTTGTCATCATCATGGACGGCCGGAACCAGTCCGTTGCGCGTCACTTGATAGCGGCCTTCCGGGGCGACCACCATGAAGGTGCCGTCCTCGCGCTCGGTCAGGAACAGCAGGTAACGGTGCCCCAGCTTGTAGCTCGGGTCCTCGTCGAAGCGGTTCTCGTGGTTGCCGTTCTGGTAGAGGACGAAGGACTGGCGGGCGCCGAGATCGCCCTTCTGGCTGCGGTTGACGGTGAAGTGCACCCGCTCCGTGGGGATGTCGAAGCCGCCGGGATCGTTGGACTTGATGGGCGCGCCCTCGGTCACGTAGTTCGCCGTCGCGACGACGACGTGGGTCGACATGCGGGTGGCCTCACCGAAAGAATGGGGGGTGTTGATCCAGAAAGCGTGGAGGCGGGGCGCGCCTGCCTCGGGGCCGACGACCGGGTGATCGGGCGTCCGGTTGGCCACCCGGTTGGCGTACATCGAGCCGATCTCGTTGATGTTCCCCTGGACGATCGTGTAGTGGGTGGCGATGTCGTACCAGTAGCCACCGCCCATGCAGCCGCCGTCATTGGAGTGATCGAGGCCGAAGGTGTGGCCGACCTCCTGGCAGTGAACGCCGCGGGCGGCGTTCGCGGTCCACGAGTAGTAGGTGTTGAGCTGCGCGGTCGCCCGGAGGATGGTGCAGCCACTGTAATTGGTGATGCTGGCGAGACCGCCCCAGCCGGTGTTGCCGGAGTTGGCGTTGAAGACATAGGTCTCCTCGCCCGAGCCGACCGAAGAGAGATTGAGGATGGTCAGGTTGTTCCAGTCGCTGACCGCCGCGCTCGCGTTACTGGCGGTATTGCGGATCTTCACATTGCGGTCCGCCTGAATCCAGCAACCCCACCGCTTCGCCTCCGCGGCGTGTCCCACAAGCCCGGCAATGAGCAGAGTCCCAGCAACGAACATCGCTTTCCTGTTCATGATCCTTGCCTCCAGCACATCAAAAAAGGTTGACATTCGAGCGCCCATCCCGCGATGGGGCACTACTCCACACAACAGCTCCACCACACCATGCGGCGGAACCGCTGAACACCAGGATGCGGTCTCAACCGGACTTGCGACGACAACGGAACAAGCGCCAGGGCCAGTCCAGAATCAGTGGATCAGGGTCGGCGGTTTTGACTATTCATGTCCCTCTTATCAATCCCTGGTGCGAGCTATCTTTAAAAGCGAGCCCGGGCCAGGAAGGCTTTGTTGAGGAATTCTTCTTTTTTACAGTTCTTTTACGCATGTAACTTTTCAGGGCTTGGCAAGGGAGGGCAGCGGCCAAGGGCCGGCTGCAGGTTTTGAAATTCCGCGCCGTCTGGAGGGTTGTGCTACAGTGAAATCGGCCGCTTTCGCCGGTCCAGGAACCATGCAGAACAGAGCTCTCGCCGCCGTCCTGATCGTGCTCGCCCTTGGCCTCGGCCTGGTAGCGGGCCCCCACCCGTGCAGCCTGCAGCAAGCTCGAGTTGAGAGCGGCCGGTCCGCGGCCCCTTGCCACGGCGAGGGCTCGGAGGCAGCGATGGCCGGCATGGGAATGGACAGGCCGGCGCACGGCCACCGCGGTCCCGCGAACTGCTGCGATACCTTCTGCCAGCATGCCTGCCAGATGCCGGCGATCGCCTCGGCCCGGCCGATGACATTTGCCATCGAGCCCGTCGCCCAGTCGTTCGTCGAGCCCTCGGATTCAGGGCTCCCTCTGTTCGCCCCCGTCTTCGATCACGTCCCGTTAGCCTGACCTCTCCAGTCTCGAGCTGACCTGGCCCGCGCGATCCTCGGACGTGCGGCCGGGAAGGGTGTTTTCCGTTCGCTCTGAACCCTGAGCGGCGCTCAATCCTTTGACGGGAGAGTAAGACGATGTTTGGAAACCACGAGAGATGGCCCGCGGCGGCGCTCGCCGGCGGGCTCGCAGCCCTCGTCGCCCTGGCGGGCTGCGGGAGCTCTACGAGCGTTCCCAGCAGGAGCGTGACAATGGGGGCCATGGATCATCCTGCGCCACCCTTGACCGCCTCACCGGGGCAGCCGGCGCGGACCCTGGCCTCTGACCCGCTCGACGCTCCGGCGGCCAGCTCGGTGCTCGACGCGCAACGATCGGCGGCAATGGCCGCGGAGATGGGCGGCATGAGCCACGGGGGCAGCCCCTATCGCCAGGTCGACGCCGGACACGGGCCGGGGGCGGACGAGGGGTCCGGGCAGGAGCCCGCGCACGCGCATGCCGCCGGCGCCACGCACGAGGAAGCCGCTGTCTACACCTGTCCGATGCACCCGGAGGTCACCGCCACGGCCCCCGGCAAGTGCCCGAAGTGCGGGATGACGCTGGTCAAGAGGAGGCAGGGATGAGTCCGTCATGGAGGGTGCGGACAGCCCTGATGTCCGCCGCGCTGCTCGCCGCCGGCTGCGCCTCGGTGCCGCGGGACGCCGGTGTCGGCGAGGTGCGGAAGATCGTCGAGGAACAGAGCGGCCAGCGGATCGCCTGGGATCCGGCGCGGCCGATCGAGCCGCCGGCCGACGAGCGGCTGCGGCCGCTCCTGGAGAGCGAGCTCTCTGTCGACCGCGCGGTCGAAATCGCGCTCGCCAACAACCGCGATCTCCTCGCCACGCTCGAGGGGCTGGGGGTGGCGCGCGCCGACCTCATCGCGGCCAGCACCGTCCGCAACCCGGTCTTCGACGGCGAGCTGCGGTTCCCCGGCAACCCTTTTGAGATCGCGGTCACCCAGACCCTGGTCGACCTGTTCCAGTTGAGCAGGCGGCGCGCCCTGGGGGTGGCCGAGTTCGAGGCCACCCGGCTGCGCGTGACCGGCTCCGTGCTCGGCTTCGCCGCCGAGGTGAGAATGGACTACTACACGCTGCAGGCGGCGCAGCAGGCGCTCGCCGAGCAGCGGGCGATCACCACCGCGGCCGAGGCCTCGACCGGGCTGGCCAAGCGGCAGCACGACGCGGGGAACATCTCGGACCTCGACCTCGAGAACGAGCAGGCGATGTACGAGCGGGGCAAGCTCGACCTCGCCCGCGCGGAGCTCGACGAGTTGCAGAGCCGCGAGCGGCTGCTGGCCGATCTCGGCGCGCAGCAGACCTTGCCGCTGACGCTGCCGGCCCAGACGCCGCCCGCCGCGGGAGGACAGGAGCGGTCCCTCGAAGAGGTGGCGGCCGCCATCCCGCGCCGCCTCGACGTGTCGCTCGCGCGGGCGGAGCTGGAGGCGGCCCGGCGGGCCCTGCCGCTGGCCCGCTCGCCGGCCTACGACGAGCTGGCGCTCGGCATTCACCACGACCGCGAGGAAGACGGCCAGACGTCGACGGGACCTGGCCTGACCTTCCCCATCCCTCTCTTCGACCGGGGTCTGGCCGGGAAGACGCGCGCGGCCGCCAACCTGCGCATGGCAGAGCAGCGGCTCTACGCGCTGACCACCACCGCCGGCGCGGAAGCGCGCGCCGCCCGCGAGCGGCTGCTCGAAGCGAGGGCGCGCGCCGGCTACCTCCGCGACGTCGTCGTGCCGCGCCGGCAGCGGATCCTCGCCCTGACGCAACTGGAATACAACGCGATGCTGCGCGGCGTGTTCGACCTGATCCGCGCCCGCCAGGGGCTCTCCGACGCCCGGCGCGAGCAGGTGATGGCGGTGCGCGACTACTGGCTGGCCCGCACCGGGCTCGACGCCGCGATGGCCGGCGTGACCGGCTTCTCGGCGCGGCCGGAGCCGCCGCGGATACCCGGCATGAATCTGCTCGATCCGTCATCGCCCCAGCGCAAAAGCAAAGCCCACGAATGAGTATCCATAGATTGAGGAGACATCGATGATCACCCGACGCAACATCCTCGCTTCCGGGGCGGCGATGCTCACGGCCGGCGCCGCCAGCCTGCTGCAGCGCGCCCCGCTGCTCGCCGCCGCCACCCGCCAGGCTGTCCGCAGCGGCAAGGGCGGATATGTCCCGGTGGTGACCCCCAATGGCTCGACCCTGCCCTGGCGCTGGGAGGACGGCTGCAAGACCTTCCACCTGATCGCCGCGCCGCTGGTGCGCGAGTTCGCCCCGGGCTTCCGGGTCAACTGCTGGGGGTACAACGGCCAGACGCCCGGCCCCACGATCGAGGCGGTGGAAGGAGAGCGGGTGCGGATCTACGTGGAGCAACCGCCTCCCCGAGCCCACCACCGTGCACTGGCACGGCGTGATCCTGCCCAACGGCATGGACGGCGTCGCCGGCCTCAACCAGCGGCGGATCGAGCCCGGCGAGACCTTCGAGTACGAGTTCTCGGTGCGGCAGCACGGCACCTTCATGTACCACCCGCACTCCGACGAGATGGTGCAGAAGTGCGATGGGCATGATGGGCTTCCTGATCTTCCATCCGCGGCAATCGCCGCGGCGGGTGGACCGCGACTTCGCCATTTTCCTCAACGAGTGGTCCATCAAGCCGGGCACCTCCACCCCTGACCCGACAGTGATGCTCGACTTCAACGTCTTCACCTTCAACAGCCGGGTCTTCCCCGGCACCGATCCGCTGCTCGCCAGGCTCGGCGACCGGGTGCGCGTCCGCTTCGCCAACCTCAGCATGGACTCCCACCCGATCCACATCCACGGCCACACCTTGCGCTGGACCGCCACCGACGGCGGGCCGCTGCCCGAGACGGCGTGGATCCCCGAGACCACCATCAACGTCCCGCCGGGCACCACCCGCGACATCGAGTTCATCGCCGACAACCCCGGGGACTGGGCGATGCACTGCCACAAGGTGCACCACACCATGAACCAGATGGGGCACGACCTGCCGGTCATGACCGGCGTCGACGCCTCGGGCGTGACGGAGAAGCTCGCGGAGGTGGTCCCCGGCTACATGTCGATGGGCAACGCCGGCATGGGGGAGATGACCGAGATGGACATGGGCAAGCCGCGCAACACGCTGTCGATGGGAGCGGGTGAGGGTCCGTTCGGCTCGATCTTCATGGGCGGCATGTTCACCATCCTGAAGATCCGCGAGGGGCTGAGCAGCTACGACAAGGACCCGGGTTGGTATCAGTACCCGGCCGGCACGGTGGCCTCGCCGGTCGGCGAGCGGCAGGCGGTCGCGCCCACCACCATCCTGCCGCCGGGCCGCCCCGGCAGCTCGCTGCCGCTGAGCGGCGAGACGCCCTACCAGGTGGTCAGGGCGGCGAGCTGCGGCCGGTTCCCCGCGCCCTGGTGAAGACAAAAACGGCGGCCGGTGAGAAGCCGGCCGCCGGACAAAATCCCTGGGGATGGAAGGAGATCCCTAGGGCACGATCCTCAGGATTCCCCAGATGCCGGCGTCGAAGCGCGGGCCCGGGTAGTCGCGGTAGAGATAGTCGCCGGTGATCCTGAACCTGCCGCCGGCGCCATCCTTGATCAGGGCGTCGAAGTGGTCCGAGGGACCGACCCCGCCGCGAGTGCCGAACAGTTCCGAAGTGGTATTGAGGCCGATCTGCGTCGAATTCGTGCCGAGGACGTACGGCCGCTCCAGCCACGGGTGCCCGTAGGCCTCGAAGACGTGCGCCTGGGTGTGGCCGGCCGGGTGGACGACACGGAAGCGCAGGACCTCGCCGGCCGTGGCCTGGAAGACCGGCGTCTCGGGATCGCCGCCGCCGATCCAGCTGTTGTGGAGAATCTGGTCGAACTGCGGGAACAGGCGGGTACGGAAGCCTGAGCCGTTGCCGGTGAGGGGCGTCTCCGGCCCCCAGCCGCCGCGGTACCAGACCGGCTCGGCGCGGTAGTTGATCGCCTTCTGGCCGCTGTTCTCCGGATCGTCGTCGATGTCCAGATTGGGCACCGGCGTGCCGCCGGCGAACTGCAGGTTGACGTCGTCCTGGATGACGAAGGCGAACTCATGGAACGGCCTGAAGCTGGAGTTGGACGAGCTGACGGTGGCCGCCGCGCGGGTGATCTTCAGGTTGGAATCCTGATCGAACACCCACGTGGAGGTCGCCGGCTCGATGATCAGCGAACCCATCAGGCCCTTGTTGCTGTGCTTGATGGGATCGGCCGAGGTGAGCCCCGTCGCGCCGAACTCGATGGGAGTGACCGTGGTGCCCGTCACGTCGCCGGCGTACCAGTAGTAGGTGCGCACCTCGCCCGGCGCGGCGGTCTGCTTGCCGAACGACGGGTTGAGGCCGACGTTCGAGCCGTCGCTCCTCTGGATGTCGTAGAACACGAGCTGCGGATGCAGGCTCACCTCCTGCGACGGAATGACGTCGTTCTGGTTGAAGCCCTCGACGATCATGTTGACCCCGGTGTACCCCGGCGTGTCGATATATTTGGGCGGGAGGTCGTTGCGCAGCGTCACCTTGATGCAGTCGCCCGCGTTGGCGCGCAGGATGATCGGCTCGCGGCGGACATTCTGATTGAGCCGCGGGCGCGCCGGCACGCCCACGTAGGTGAGGTCGGAGCTGAGGACGAACATGATGGCGGTGGGATCGAACAGCGGGCCGGAGAAGGAGCCGGCCGGACCGCTCACGGACGCCGCGCGCGGGTTGTAGACCAGACCCGGCAGCCCGATGGGATCGTTCTGCAGGACCTCGGCGGCCGCCACCGCGGTGATGTCGTAGGTGCGGTATTTGATGTTGTCGGCCGGGCAGGCGATCTCGATGGTGCCGCTGGCCGCGGCCTTGCCGTCCGGCGATGTATCGCTCACGCCGGCGGAGATTCCGCTGATGGATCCGCTGACCGGCACGGGCGACGCCGGATCGACGTCCTCCCCCGGCACTCCTTCCTGCCGGGCCTGGGTGGTCGAGATCGTGGCGAAGGGGGCAGCCGTCGATCGGGCGTCCGAGTTGTAGGCGCTCAGCGGCACCAGGGAGAACCTGCTGGTCGACGGGGCGAAGGTGGTGTCGTTGCGGTAGACACGCATGATCCCCCAGGCGCCGGTCCACTGCGACTCCGTGGCCGCGCTGGGCTTGTAGAGGAAGTCGGCGGATTCGCCGTCGGCCAGGCTGGGCACGCGCGGGATCTCGAAGTCGAACCACTCGGAGATGCCCGACATCTGGGAGTTGCGGTAGCCCGAGTCCTTGTCGTCCGGCTCGAAGAGCCACTTCACGCCATGGATGGTGAAGTTGTGCGGCTCCTCGTGCGCGCCCACCAGCGTACGGATCTTGACCTGATCGCCCTCGAAGCTGCGCAGCAGGGGCGTGTACGGGTCGCCGGGAGTGAGCCCGCTGGTCAGCGGCGGGTAGAAGGTCGGCTGCACGTTGAACGCCGTATCGGCGCGGTCGGTGCGCGACTGGTACGCGAAGGAGAGGTCGCCGGCCAGGCTCCCCGCTTGGCTGTTGGAGCCGGGAGCGCGGACCCTGAGGCCCACCGGCTCGTTGCGGTAGTTGACCGCCATCATGCCGACGTCGTCGGCCGAAACGGCTTCGGGACAGGGGGGAGCCAGGAACGCCGAGCTGTTGTCGGGCACCGGGCAGCGGTCCGGCTTGGCATAGAGGTCGGGCAGCCCGATCTCCTTGCGGCCCGGAGGGCTGACGGAGCGCGCGGGATCGATCCAGCCGATCTCGGGATCGCGGTTCGGGCAGACCGGGCCGCCGGGCATGTAGGCCGGCTGGAAGTCGGCGAACTCGATCATGAACTCACGGTAGTTGTTCTTGGCGAGCGTGCCCTGCACGACGGCCTGCCAGGAGGTGGGTCCGCCGTCGTTGCCGAGGGCGGGCCCGGTGTTGGTGCCGAGTTGCGTGCCGGTCTCGTTGTGGAACCAGTTGGTGCCGGCGGGCTCGATGACCAGGCCGGCGTAGAGGCCCGTCTGCTGGTGGGTGGAGGGGCCGAAATGGTCGTGGGTGAAGACCGTGCGCAGGGTGCGGCCGGTGCCGTCCTGGTTGGTGATCGGGTCGGCCCACCAGCGCTGGATCGTCGTCTGCGCGCCCAGGAAGTCGTTGACTCCGTCGCAGTCGGCGTCCTGGAACTGGGTGAAGAACGGGTGGACCTTGGGCACCGGGCAGTTGACCGTCGCCGTGCCGCCGAACGTGCAGGTGGCCGTGCTGGCCTCGCCGCAATGGCCCGGCTGGGCCTGGCGGATGGCGCAGATGCGATCCTGCACCTCCTGGCCGGCGAAGGTGCCGTCCTCATAGTTCCAGCCGTTGCCGCTGCCGTCCGAGGAGGTGACGTCGAACTTCACGAGATGGATGTGCTGGCCCAGGATGTCGGTGGGCGTCGTCACCTGGAAGTCGTCGACCATGTACTTGTTGGGCGCCAGGTTGGTGTGCCAGTACTCGATGCACTCGCCGCTGTTGGCGCGGAAGAAGAACGGCTCCGGCGTCTTGGTGTGGGCGAGCAGGCCGTTGACGTCCCCCCACAGCGCGAGCATGCGGGACTGCGGGTAGTGCCAGCCCGCCTTGTTGAGCTTGATGTCGAGCTGGATGTCCGCCGCCTTGTAGGTGCGGACGTTGGTGATGACGTTGCCGGAGTCGTCGAAGCAGGGGTCGGCATAGGGAGCGCCCTGCTGCGCCGGATGGCCGTTGACCTTGAAGTTCGCCGGCGTGCCGAGCGGCGTCACGGTGCCGAAGCCGGCGGCGGTGGCGTGGAACTTCATCGCCACCTTCTCGACCGGCTCACCCGCTTCGGCGAGCCACTGAACGTTGAGCGATTGCACCTTCTTCTCGAAGTTGAAGCGGCTCTCGGTGTGGCTGGCGGTGCCGTTGAGCACGATGTGGCGCGGCAGGCCGCCGTCGATCGGCACGGCGGCGTTCAGCGCGAAGTCGAGCGGCGGATGGGGCGGGCGCCGGCCGGCCCGGCCAGGGACGAAGAACGGATAGCCGGGGTTGACCGTCACCGGGTTGGGTAGCGACACCTGGCCGGCCACGATCGACACCGGCCCGGGCACAGGCGCCATGGCGAGAATCGGGATCGGCACCAGCCCGGGGATCGGCGTGCCGGCCTGGATCTCGTTGTCGGGCAGGGCTCGCGAGCCGGCGGCCGGGCGGCCGTTCTCGTCCAGCCTGGTGCCCAGCTCCAGCACGTCGTGAACCCGCCAGAGGCTCCACATCCCCTGCGCGAAATGGGAGTAGAAGTGGCAGTGGAAGATCGAATCGCCCACCGTCTTGTTGCGGTTGCCGCTGCCGTTGTAGGCGATCTCGTAGGTGTAGCCCGCGCCCTGGCCGATCGACTGGCTGTCTTTATAAGCCGAGGTGTCGCTGTAGGGCGTGTGCAGCCACTGGTGGGCGTGCAGGTGGAAGATGTGATGATCGTCGCTGCCGGCGTGCGTGTTCCGGAACTTGACGTGGTCGGACATGTAGCTGTGGTAGACGTTCGACGGGTCGTCCGGATAGAAGGCCCTGGTGGCCTTCACCACGTTGGTGGTGTAGCAGCCGGGGGTGCCGGCCTGGAGCTGCGCCTGGGTGCAGGGGGCGTTGGCCGGCTTGTCGACGATCATCGCCGGGTCGCCCAGCGCCCAGGAGGAGAGGAAGAACTCCTCGTACATGCACTCCGGGCAATCGCGGACCGGGCCCACCCCCACCCGGTTGGCCAGGATCTCCGCGCCGATGCCGCCGCTGCCGTAGTTGATGGCGAAGGCATCGCGCACGCTGTGCAGCGTGAAGTTCAGATCGTCGCTCTCGAACTGGGGGAACGCCTGCACGGCTCCCGTCTCGTCGTGAAAGATGATGGTGAACTCGCGGAAGGGCTGATTCCGGTTGGGATACGTATTGGTGCTCGGCATGTTGGGGATCAGATAGCCCGACCCCGCGGGTCCGGCGATGATCGCCGTAAGATCGGAGTGGACGATCTCGCTGCCGCTCTTCATCGCCAGGATGGGCAGGGTGCGGTAGCGGTGAGTCGTCGGATAGACCGCGCCGTAGTCGATCGTCGGAAACGTGTCGTTGGTGGAGGTGCTGAGACTGTCGGTGCGGGCGAGGGCCAGGTCATCGCGGGTGACCTGGCTGCGGTACCAGACCGTGCCCGCCGGCTCGACGTTGACGGCGCCGAAGAGCCCCGCGGAGATGCTCCCCGAATCCCCCTCGCCGCCGCTCATCGCGCTGGCGCTGTAGAAGGTGTAGGTCCCCTCCTTGGGAGCGGACAGCCAGTAGTCGATGCTGCCGTTGGGAGCGACGATGCCGTTGCCCGCCGCCGGATTCTGACCGACGTTGGACCCCATGTCGGCGATGGTCTTCACCGCTTCCAGGCCGACGAAATGCATGGAGGCGTTGCGGGTCGCCGGCTGCTCGTCCCTGCCGCTCTGCACCGTTGCCGTGAGCAGGTTGGTGAAATGGATATGGAGGCAGTCGCCGGCGTTGACCCGCAGCACCAGCGGCCGTGGGCGCTTGTCGCGGCGCAGCGCCACCTGCCCGGCGGCGAGGGTGTAGGTCACCCCGGGATCCGGCAGGCCGTCGGCGTCGGCCACCGGCACCACGTCGCGCCGCAGGGCATACATCATCCCCTGCGGCTCCATGGCGCCGAAGCGGTTCCAGAACCACGGCTGGTCGAGGGCCACCACGTTGGCGTATGTCACGGCGGCACAGCCGACCGGAATGGCCGCGTCCTGGGCGGACGCGGGCGTCGCGAGCGGCGGCACCAGACCGAGGGTGACGAACGCGGCGGCGAGAAGAAGGCGTCGGATTTCCATTGCTCCTCTCTCCTTTTTTCGAACGGAAGAACTCTCCTCAACAGGGACTACAGGGACTACGACAGGAAGAGTAGGGAGAGGAGCCTTACGGGAGGATTACAGCGGGAACTTTTTTGATTTTTCGGATTCAACGCGGCTGGAGCGTTGGCCCTCATCACCCCGGCCGGCGGGGGGAGGTCAAGCGTCTTCCGCTGCACGCCAGTTGTGCAGCACTAACGGGAACCCAGCGTGCTGGATGTACTCGTAGTGCTCCCGGTTGCCGGTACAGACCGGGTGGCCTTGCCGGAGAGCGCAGGCGGCGATCGCTACATCGGCCACACCAATGATCCGGCCGCGGTTTGTGAGGGCAGCATCAATGCGGCCTGCCAGGATCGCCGACTCCGTATCGAATGGCAAAATCTCGACCTCCGAAAGAAAGCTCACGAACTGATCTGCACGCTCTATCGCACCGATTCGATGAAAGCCGCGGACAACTTCCATGACGGTGAGGACCGAGGTCGTGTACCTGCCCTCGACGGCCAGATACTCGGCCGCCCGTTTCATGACGATGGCGTTTTTCCCTTTGAGGATGTCGGACAGAATGTCGGTGTCGAGCAGGACCTTACTCATTCGATGTTCTCAAACGCCGGCTCGCCCTGTCTCTGTAGGCTTCTGCGCAGACTTCCTCTATGAGATCCGGAATATCTGAGAAGAGACCGTCCAGTGGTGATCCTTTGGCGGTTCTCTTTTCCGGGGCACCCTTCGACGGCTCCACGGCATCGTGAACCACACGCTCGACCAGTCGCAGCCGTTCCCGCAAGGGAAGCGCGCTGATGGCTTCGTAGATCTGTTGAAATGTCATCGCCTGTCACCTCCGCAGCGTCATCGCTCTCCGCTCCTCTACTACCTTACACGATCCCGCCTACTCCACCTCCACCCAGCCGCCGGAGACGGATCGCTTGCCCCCGAGGTCGAGCCGCGCGATCCAGGCGCCGCGGGCGCCGAGGCGGCGGGCGGCGCCGAAGGTGACCGGCGGCACGTAGCCGGTGGCGAAGCCCTGGAGGGATTCGAGCTGCTCCACCACCCTCTCGCGGCTGAGATCGCGGCCGGCGCGCTTCATCGCCTCGAGCAGCACCTCGGCGGCGGCCAGCGCGGTCCACTGGGCCGAGACGGCGTCCGCCGGCAGCTTGCCGAGAGCGCGCCAGGAGGCGGCGGCGGCCGGCGATGGCCCCTCGGGGGAGGTGGGGAGGGCGAGGAACAGCCTGCCGTCGAAGGCGGCGGGAGCGGCGAAGAGGGAATCGTCCGCCGCGGCGCCGGTGGCGAGGACGCGCGGATGCCAGCCGAGGCGATCCGCCGCCCGCAGCAACGACAGCGCCTCCGGCCCGGAGCCGGAGAAGAGGATGGGATCGGTCCTCGCGGCGGCCAGGCGCCGCAGCTCCCCGGGAGATTCGCCGGCGCGTATGGTCACCGGCCGCGGCCATCCCGACCTGGCGGCGAAACCGGCCAGGGCCTTCTCCTGGGTCTCGATGCCGGGGAGCAGATAGAAGACGTAGCGGTTGAGCGGGAGGTCCTCCCGCGCCTGGAGCGAGAACGGCCCCACCATGGGGATCCGCTGCTCCTGGAACAGCGCGGCCATCTCGCCGTCGGCACCGGCGAAGAACGAGGCGACGCCGGCGAACACCTCCTCGCGCTGGAGGAAGTCGGCCGTCCAGCCGCGCCGCTGGTCGGCGGGCCCGGGGGCCTCGAAGAAGCGCGGCTCGACGCGCCGGCCATAGATCCCGCCGTCGCGGTTGGCGGCCTCGAAGCGCGCCGTGAGGGCGGCGCGGACCGCCTCGCCCATGCCGCTCAACGGGCCGGACGGCGGCAGCACCACGCCCACCCGGATCGCCTTGTCGCCGACGCCGGGATCGGTGCCGGTGCCGAGCCGCTGGAGATAGGCGGCCAGATCCTCCATGTCCCGCAGGCTCATGCGGTAGCGGGGCATGACGACGTGCAGCGCCTGGCCCGCCGGATCGATCCCCATCGTGATCGCCCGCTTGAGGAGCCGCGCGTCGTAGGGCGGATGCTTGCGGCCGCCGGGGTGGGCGACGCCGTAGGGCCGGGTGAGCGCGGACCAGGTGAGGTCGGAGGGAGCCACGCCCCCTTCCGGCTTCCCCTTGCCGTCGTGGCCGTGGCAGCCGGCGCAGGGCACCGCCGCCGCTGGCACCTCGACGCCGGCGTCGCTCATCACGGCGACGATCTCGCCACCCGACGGGCTGGTCCCCGTCAGATAGATCTGCCGGCCGCGCTCGGCCGGCTCGGCCGCTTGCAGCAGAGTCGGGAACAGGAGAAGGAGGAGCGCTCCGAGGCGCCTCACCTCCGCCCCTTGCCGCCAGGATGGCCGCCCGGACCGTCGCCCGTATCGCCGACGACGCTGTCGACGATCGGGAAGAGCTCGTCCGTGGGCGCCAGGGCGAGGGCCTTCTTCCACAGGCCCGTGCGTTCGTTGCCGATCAGCAGGAGGGTCTGATGGTCCGACGGCTCGTCCGACCACTGGCCGAGCTTGCGCAGGACCGCCTCGACGTTCTCCTTGGGGCCGGTGAGGAAGTACCAGCCGGGACGGGCGTGGAAGCGCGCCGCGTACTCCTTCAGCCGGGCCGGCGTGTCGTGGACCGGATCGACGGAGATGGAGAGCAGCCGCACGTCCTTGCCCAGCCGGCCGCCGAGATGGTCCTGGATCTTCTCGAGCGTGCCGCTCATGATCGGGCAGGCCCCGGTGCAGGTCGCGAACATGACGTTGATGATCACCGTCCTGTCCTGGAGCAGGTCGGTGTAGAAGCTCAGCTCACGGCCGTTCTGATCCACCAGCTTGACGTCGCCGAAGTACTTATGACCAGGCGACTGACCAGGCGACTGGCCGGGTGTCTGGGCCGGAGCGGGGGCCGTTACCAGGCAGAGGGCGAGGACGAAAAGAAAGGTTTTCATGGGCGGGCCTCCCGCGGGCTCGCCGCGGCGCCGGGCGCGGCGACGCTGTCGATCAGCTCCACCAGCTTCGCCGGCGCGGCGAGGCCGTAGGCCCGGGTCCACCGGCGCGCCGGCTCGTTGCCCACCAGCACCAGCGGCGAGTGCTCGGTGATGCTCGCGGTGTAGACGCCGAGCGCCTTGAGCAGGCGGACGACCTCGTCGCGGTCGCCGGTGACCAGCGTCCAGCCCGGGCCGGCGCCGAATTTCCGGCTCCACTCCTTGAGCCGCCCGGGGGTGTCCGCGGCCGGGTCGATGGAGACGGAGATCAGGTGGACGTCCTTGCCCGCGAGGAGCTTCTGGAGCCGGGCGAAATTCGCCCCCATCGGCGGGCAGATGGTGGTGCAGGTGGTGAAGACGAAGTTGACCGCCACCACCCGCCCCTTCACCAGGTCGGTATAGAAACGCACCGGCTTGCCGTCCTGATCGACCAGCGGCACATCGGGGACGTCGAGGGCGCCGAGCGCCGCCGGGGCGTCCGGTTCCCGAGCCGCCGCCATGGCGGGGAAGAAACCGGCGAGCAGGATGGCGAGCAGGAGAAGCATCGTCGTTTTCATTCTTTTCATCTCCCTGCGACGGCCGCGGGCGCCTCCGCGGTCAGCACGAGGTACGGTGACTTCTGGAGCGCGAGGCCGGCGGAGCCGACTTCCACGAAGACGAAGTAGAGCCCCTCCTGGAAGGGCGTGAAATGGATCTCGTAGATCCCCTTTTCGACCTCCGCCGCCAGCTGCCGCTGCTGCCGGATGCCGGGCGAGAGGAAGGTCAGGATCCGCACGTCCTCGAGGCCGGTGCGCGGCGCTCCGGTCTCCGGGTCGGTGAGCTTGAAACGGACCGCGACGTCCGCGCCGACGCCGATCTTCCCCCCGGGGCCGCCGGCCGCGAGGGGCTCGACCCCGAGCCGCGGCCTGCGGGCGGCGGCCAGCACGGGGTCCACCGCGACCTTCACCGGGAAGCACTGGATGAGCTTGGGGGAATCGATGAAGAGCGCCAGCTCGTAGTCGCCGGCACCGGCCATCCTCACCGTCGTCTCGTAGACCCCGGGCCGCACCTCCCGCAGAGAGCGGTCCACCACCAGGGCGGCGAGCGGCTGCTTGCCGTAGTTCTGGAAATGGCCCATGGGAGCGGCCATCCCCTCCTTGTAGTAGTAGATGATCTGGTCCTCGGGGTTGGCCACCAGCATGGCGCTCTCGCCCGGGGCCTGCACGATGCCGGCCGCCGGAATCGAGCGCGGCAGGCGGCCGGGCGGGTGCTGGCCGCCGGGGAAGTCCACGACCGGCACCGGCTTGCCGGCCTCGCCGACCGACTTCAGGGGGATCATCAGCACCGAATCGCTGCCGCGGTGGCGGATGTAGGCGAGCTCGTCGCTGAACGACACCTGGTCCGGCTGCGCCTCGACGTCGGCGGTCTGGACGATGCGGTCGCTCGCCGCGTCGACGATGTGCACGGCGTCCGCGTTGGGGTGCACCACGAAGGCGAGGCGCCCGCCGGGCGCGAAGCGGATCTGGCCGAGGCCCGGGGTGGCGGCGATGCGCGCCCGCGGCTCCGGCCGCAGGGGATCGACGACGACGACCGCGCCGTCCCCCGCCGTGGACACGTAGGCCGCCTTCCCCTGCGTCGACCAGGCGATGGAGACGGGGCGCGAGCCCACCGGCACGTCGCGCAGCTTCGCGAGCTTCCCCGTGTCGAGCACCGAGACCGTGCCGTCCGTCTCGTTGCTGACAAAGGCGAAGCGGCTGTCGTCGGAGAACGCGAGGTCGTGAGCCCCCTTGCCGGCGGGCAGCTCGGCGGCCTGGCGCAGGGCGTGGACGTCGATCACCGACAGCCCCGCGTCGGTCGCCACCCAGAGATAGTGGCCGTCCGGCTGGAAGGCCAGCCGCCGGGGGTGGGGGGCGGTCGCGATCTCCGCCGCGACCTTCCAGCTCGTGGTGTCCACGACGGCGACGCGGCCGGCCTCCGGCATGGAGACGAACAGCCGCTCCGAGCCCGGCGCCAGGGCCCAGTCCTCGCCGGGGCTGCGCAGGAAGACCATGGTCAGCAGCTTGCTGCTGCCATAGCCGAAGAGCGGATCGACCACCGAGATCGAGGCGTCGTCGTTCAGCGCCAGGACGTAGTAGACGTTGAGGTCCACCTCCGGCCGGGAGAGCAGGGCGCCGGCGACGAAGGTGTTCACCTTCTGGCGGCAGTCGACGGCGGGCTTCGGGGGCGCGCCCGGACGGATGTCCTCGCGGTCCATCCAGGCGCCCGGGTAGAGGTTGGTCAGCGGCTGGCCGCTCAGCTTGTCGGTGATCTTGAGCGTGACCCGGGTCTCCCGCCCCTCCAGGACCGGGCCCGGCCGGCCGTCCGCCGGCGCGACCTTCACGGCGACCGCGATGCCGTCCGGGGTGATCGGGGAAACCTTGGGATCAGCCTTCGCCGGCTCGGCGCTCAGCGGGCCGGCGGCGAGGGCCGCGAGGAGGAACCCGGAACAGATGCGTTGCGTCGTCATGCCTCGCTCTCCTTGTCCGCACGGGTGTACGGGATGTCAGGCAGGAGGGTAGCGGAGCGTTCCTTACGGCAGGATTACAGCGAATGTCCTGCAATCCCCCTCCCGCTGCACTCCTTTAAGAAGGTGCATATCGCTTGAGGATCCTTGTCGTCGAGGACGAAGAGGTTCTCGCGCAGGCCCTGGTCGAGGTCCTGGAGGGGGAGTTTTACGCCGTCGACCTCGCCGCCGACGGCGAGACCGCCTCGGAGCTGGCGGCGGTCAACGAGTACGACCTGGTGGTGCTGGACTGGACGATCCCGCCCCCCACCGGCATCGAGCTGCTGCGGGCCTGGCGCCGCTCGGGGCGCGACATGCCGGTGCTGATGCTGACCGCCCACGTGGACATCCGCGACCGGGTCGACGGGCTGGACACCGGCGCCGACGACTTCCTCACCAAGCCGTTCTCGATCCTCGAGTTCCTCGCCCGCGTGCGCAGCCTGCTGCGCCGCCGGGCCAGGCCCCTCCAGGCAAGGCTGTCGGCGGACGATCTGGAGATGGACCGGGCCGCCCACCGGGTGACGGTGGACGGGCGCGAGCTGGAGCTGTCGCCCAAGGAGTTCGCGCTGCTCGAGTACTTCCTCGCCCACAAGGACGAGGCCGTCTCGCGCGCCGAGCTGGCGGAGCACGTCTGGGACGACTCCTTCGACTCGCTGGCCAACGTCGTCGACGTCACCGTCCACCGCCTGCGCAAGAAGATCGACGGCGAGCGCGGCGGCCGCCTGCTCCATACGCTCAAGGGGGTGGGTTACGTCCTCAAGAACCGGCGGGGATGAACGGCCGACGTCCGTCCAGACGCCGGCGGCGATCCTCGTCCTGGGGATCGTGTCGCTGATCCTGTGGATCGGCACCGACGTGCTGCGCACACGGCTGACCACCCAGGACACCGCGCTGCTGCGCGCCGCCGCCGGGATCCAGCTGAACGTCGCCATGGCGCACCTCTGGCTGGAGGAGTACGTCACCGGCGACAGCGCCAACCTGGCGAAGGTGCGGAGCCACTTCGAGCGCGCCGACGGCCTGATCCGGGCCATGCTCGAGGGGGGCGGACCGGACTCTCCACGGCTGCAGCCGCTCGACAACCCGGAGCTGCGCCGGCAGGCGGGAGGGCTCCGCCGCCGCACGGCCGAGCTCCGGCTGAGAGCGCGCCGCCGCCAGGAGGGGCTGGCCCGCGGCGAGGACGTGGGGGTCGGCTCCCAGGCCGACCAGGATTTCGACCGCCTGTTCTTCCAGCTCTCGGACGAGGCGCGCGGCCTGGAGCAGGCGATCGAGGTCCAGAGGCAGCGCGACGAGGCCCGCGGCCGCATGGTGCTCGGCGCGCTGCTGGCGGCCTGGATCGCCCTCATCGCGGCGGCCACCGCCGGTATGGCGAGCCGCGAGCGGCGCCGCCGCGCGGCCGAGGAGGCCCTGCGCCGCAGCGAGGCGCAGTGGCTCCAGGCGCAGAAGATGGACGCCGTGGGGCGGCTCGCCGGCGGCCTCGCGCACGACGTCAACAACTACGTCAACGCCATCACCAGCCAGTGCGAGCTGGTGCGAATGAACGCCCGTCCAGGCGACCGCGCGGCGGAGAAGATGGATCTGGTCATCGCCACCGCCGGCAAGATCACCGCCCTCATCCGGCGCCTGCTGGCGTTCAGCAGGCAGCAGCCCGTGGCGCCCCAGGCCATCGTCCTCAACGAGGTCGTCGAGGGGTTGCGCGGCATCATGAAGCGGCTGCTCGGCGAGGACCTCCAGCTCGAGACCGCCCTGGCGCCCGACCTCTGGCGGACGCGGGTCGATCCGACGCAGGTGGAGCAGATCGTGGTCAACCTGCTGGTCAACGCGCGGGAGGCGAGCCCAAGCGGCGGCAAGGTGACGATCGAGACGGCGAACGCCGCCTTGAGCCCGGCCGGAGACTACGTCCTGCTCACCCTCTCCGACAGCGGCAGCGGCATCGCGCCGGAGATCCGCGACCGCATCTTCGAGCCGTTCTTCACCACCAAGGAGGGGACGGAATCGCGCGGCCTGGGGCTCGCCACCGTCTACGGCATCGTCCAGCAGAACGGCGGCCATCTCGAGGTCCACAGCGAGGTGGGGCGCGGGACGGCATTCCGCATCTACCTGCCGCGGACACTCGAAACCGCCGCGCCGCGGACGCCGGCGCCGGCCGGCGCGCGGCCCGTGGGCGGCGGCGAGGCCCTTCTGCTGGTGGAGGACAACGACGAGCTGCGGGGCGCCACCCGGGACCTGCTCGAAGCCCTGGGCTACCGCGTGGCCACCGCCGCCAACGGTCCGCAGGCCCTCGCCGCCCTGGAGGAGAGGGACGGCGGGATCGACCTGGTGATCTGCGACGTGGTGATGCCGGGCATGAGCGGACCGCAGCTGGTCGAGCGTCTGCGCGCCCGCGACCCGGAGATCCGGGTGATCCTCATCTCCGGCTACACTGACAGCGTGATGACGCGCCACGGCCTCTCGGAGGGGGACTACGACTTCCTGGAGAAGCCCTTCTCCGCCGAGGGCCTGGCGGCGAAGGTCCGAGGCGCGCTGGCGTGGCGACGATAGAACCGGAGGCGCGGCCGGACCGCGGAGGCGCCAAGGGCTCCGCGGCCGAAGTTCTGCTGGCGGCCCTGCAGCTCGGAGTCAGCTCCTTCGGCGGCCCGATCGCGCACCTGGGCTACTACGAGCGGGCCTACGTCCGCCAGCGCCGGTGGCTCGGCGAGGACGAGTACGCCAGCCTGGTGGCGCTCTGCCAGATGCTGCCCGGACCCGCCAGCAGCCAGACCGGGTTCCTCATCGGCCTGCACCGCGCCGGCTGGCCGGGCGCCCTCGCCGCCTGGGTCGGCTTCACGCTCCCCTCGGCGATCCTGATGTACGCCTTCGCCGTGCTCGCGCCACGCCTCCACGGCCCGGCCATGGACGCGCTGCTGCACGGGCTCAAGCTGGTCGCCGTGGCGGTGGTGGCGCAGGCGGTCTGGAGCCTGGCGAAACGGCTCTGCCCAGACCGCCGCCGCACCGGCATCGCGCTGCTGGCGGCGGTGCCGCTGCTGGTCGCCGGCGGCGCGGCGATGCAGCTCGCCGTCCTCGCGCTCGGCGCCGTGGCCGGCCTCCTCCTCTGCCGGGACCTCGAGCTCCCGGCGATCCATCCGCCGCGGGACGTCGGGCGCAACGTGGCGTGGGCGGCGTTCGGGATCTTCGTCGCGCTGCTCGCCGGCCTGCCGGTCCTCGCCTCCCGGGCGCCGCACGGCTTCGCCACCCTCGCCGCCGTATTCTACCGGGCGGGGGCGCTGGTCTTCGGAGGCGGGCACGTGGTCCTGCCGCTCCTGCGCGACGCGCTGGTGCCCACCGGCTGGATATCCGACGACACCTTCCTCGCCGGCTACGGCGCCGCCCAGGCGGTGCCCGGCCCGCTCTTCACGCTGGCGGCCTACCTGGGCGCCGCGTGCGCGCCGGCCGGAGCCTCCTCCGCCCTCTGGGCCGCGGGCGCGCTGGCGTTCATGTTCCTGCCGGGGCTGCTGCTGGCGGCCGCCGGCCTGTCCCTCTGGAGCGCCGTCGCGCGGGCTCCCGGCGCCCAGGCAGCGCTCGCCGGCGTCAACGCCGCCGTGGTGGGGATCCTCGGCGCCGCGCTCTACGACCCGGTCTGGACGGCGGGGGTGCGGACCGGTACCGACGTGGCCATCGCGCTCGCCGGCCTCCTGCTGCTCGAACGCTGGCGAACGCCGCCGATCCTGGTGGTCGCCCTCTGCGTGGGCGCTAGCCTGGCAGCGGCCTGAAATGGAAAGAGGGCCCGAAGGCCCTCTCTCCTCTTCAAGCGTACCGGCTCAGCTTACTGGCAGGTCTTCACTCCAGCTTTCGTCTTGCAGC
Source organism: uncultured Acidobacteriota bacterium (assembly GCA_963792575.1). Classification (GTDB taxonomy): domain Bacteria; phylum Acidobacteriota; class Thermoanaerobaculia; order Multivoradales; family UBA5704; genus DATARR01. The sequence goes on along the minus strand of CAWBWZ010000023.1, from coordinate 1,216,151 downwards.
TGTTCGAGCAGCACTGGCTGTTGCTGGTGCAGCTCGCGCCCTTGGCGCTGCAGCTGCCGCCGCCGGCGGGGTTCAGAAAGGCCGCCAGGTTGGGGTAGCTGACCGCGAAGGCGCCGTCGACCGTGCCGTTGTTGGCGGCGTCGCAGACGTCGTTGAGGTTGGTGCCGCATGCTCCGTAGAGCTGGCCGACGATCTGGCCGGCGCTGTTGAGCACCGGCGAGCCGCTGCTGCCCCCCTCGGTGGCGCCCACGGTGTCGCGGCTGTAGATGAAGTTGCCGCGCGCCAGAGTGCGGCAGGTGCCCTTGGTGGTGTCGACCACGCCCTCGGTATAGGACTGCGGCGAGCCCTGGGGATGGCTGATGCGGTAGAGCGCCAGGTTGTTGGTGTTGGCGACCGCCGTGCTCAGCCAGCCCAGATAGGTGGTGACGCCGTCGCGCGAAACCGGCGTCGTGGCCAGCTGCAGCAGCGTGTAGTCGCTGGTCGAGCCGCTCGCCTTGATGGTGGCGCCGACGGTGTCGCCGGTGTTGTTGTAGGGCTGCGTGCAGTTGGGGTTGCTGCAGGTCGTCTCGTAGTCGAAGTAGGTCTCCAGGCTGGAGGCCTCGCCGCTGGTGCTGATGCAATGGTGGGCGGTGAGGAAGAAGGGGATCACCGAGGTGGCGACGGTGTCCGCGATCAGGCCGCCGGTGCAGATGTAGAAGGAGGCCCCGGACTGGAACAGCATGCTGGCCACGGCGTCCTTGGCATTGTTGACCACGGAGCTCGACTGGCACGCCGCGTTGACCACGCAGGTGGCGTTGATCGAGCAGAGATTGCTGGCCTTGGCGATGGCGCCGAGATCGTTGGGATCGAAGACCCCCTCGGGCTGGTAGCGCGGAGCGGCGAAGCGGGCGCCCATGACGCCGACTTCGGCCAGGGTCAGTTGCGGAGCGCGCTCGCTGTTCACCGGCGAGTGGACCTGGAGCAGCAACTGCTCGCCGAAGACCGTGTTGGTATGCAGCACGCCGTCGCCGAGCGGGCCGCGGCCGGTATAGGGGCCGAACGCCTGGCCCGAGCGGTTGTAGACGTAGAGCTCGGCGCCGCGCGGCAGGTCGACGCCGGTGAGGTGGAGACGGAGGGCGGTGGCACCGGGCACCTGCACCGCGGCGGTCCAGACGAAGCCGTCATTGCCGGTACCGCGGGCGGCGCCCAGGCTCAAGGGGGCGACGCGCTTGTCGAGCGAGAGGGCGGGCGAGAAGTTAATGGCCGTTCCCACCGGCTTGGCCACTCCGACCAGGTACTTGCCCTGGGTGCGGCCGGTGTTGGCGTCGTCGATCTGGTGGCGGTCGGCCGCGGTGAGCTGGATCACGACCGGCCGGCCCAGCGCCTTCTCAACCTGGCCCGCGGCCAGGCGCTGCTGCAGCGCCTTCATCTCCGCGGCGCGCGCGCCCGGATCCCGTGGCGTGCCGACCGTCTCCGAGCTGGCCTGCGCCGCCGGCGCGAAAAAGTCCGGTGGGGCGGCAAACCCCGGAATCGCCGCCAGCGCCAACGCGACCACACCCGACAATGCAATACGCTTCATCGCAACCTCCTTGTCTCCCCAAAATCGAGGATCCATAGGTGTAATCCCGCCCGAAAGACCGGACAGGAGAGATCGGTCAGGCATTCTTGGTAAGCGCAGTGTCCAAAGCGGCTCCCCTGCAACAAGGGCTGCCCAGGCATGGTAGGCATCCGCGGCGGCCGGGTCAAGCGAGCGGGCCGCGCTACAAAGCGGCGCCGTCATCTCGATCCTCCCCGCCCCAGGAGACGCAGACCGTTGAAGATGACGATCAGCGAGGCTCCCATGTCGGCGGCGATCGCGGCCCAGAGGGAGGCGTGGCCGGCGAACGTCAGGAATACGAACACGGCCTTGATCAGCAGAGAGAAGCCGATGTTCTGCCGGATGACGCCCAGGGTCCGGCGCGAGTGGAGAATCAGCCAGGGGAGCTTCGAGAGGTCGTCGGACATCAGGGCGATATCGGCGGTTTCGATCGCGGCGTCGCTCCCCGCCGCGCCCATGGCGACGCTCAGGGTGGCCCGGGCCATGGCCGGAGCGTCGTTGACCCCGTCGCCGATCATCGCCACCTGGCCGTAGTGGGCGACGAGCTGGTCGATCGCCTCCACCTTCTCCATCGGCAGCAGTTCGGCCCGGACCTCGTCGACGCCCGTCGCCTCGCCGATCGCCTCCGCGGTCCCCCGGTTGTCGCCGGTCAGCATGACCACCGCCTGGATGCCCGCGTCGCGGAACGCCTGGACGGCGCCTTTGGCCTCCGGCCGCACCCCGTCGGCGACGGCGATCAGGCCGCAGACGTGGTCCTCCGTGCCCACCACCACCGCCGTTCGCCCGGCCTGGGACATCGCCTCCAGCCGCTCGTGGATCTCGGGCGTCTCCTGGTTCCGCTCCTCCAGATAGCGGTGGGAGCCCAGCCAGTACTCCCGTCCCGCGAACTGGCCGGTGGCCCCCTTGCCCTGGAGGATCTTGAAATCCTCGGCGGGGAGGACCTCGATCCCGCGGTCCTTGGCATATGCGAGGATGGCCCGGGCGAGGGGGTGCTCGCTCCTCGCCTCGAGGGCCGCGGCGCGCTCCAGCACCTCCCGCTCGCCGTGGCCCGCCAGGGGGACCAGCTCGATCACCGTGGGCCGCCCCCAGGTGAGGGTGCCCGTCTTGTCGAGGGCCACCGCCTTGATCCGCGCCGGCACCTCGATGAACAGCCCGCCCTTGACCAGCACGCCGTGCCGGGCCGCGGCCGCCAGGGCGGCGACGATGCTGACCGGCGTCGAGATCACCAGGGCGCAGGGGCAGGCGATGACGAGCAGCACCAGCGCCCGGTAGAACCAGTCCCCCCAGGCACCGCCGAACAGAAGCGGCGGGACCAGCAGGACCAGAATGGCGAGCGCCATCACCGCGGGCGTGTAGACCCGGGCGAACTTCTCGACCCATTGCTCGGAGGGCGCCCTGCGGGACTGGGCCTCGCCGACCATGCGGATGATGTGCGCGAGCGTGGTGTCGCCGGCGCGCCGGGTGGACTCGATCTCCAGCGCGCCGTCGCCGTTGATGGTGCCGGCGAAGACCTCGTCCCCCGCCGTCTTGGGGACGGGGACGCTCTCGCCGGTGATCGGTGCCTGGTTGACCGCGCTCACTCCCGCGGCCACCCGGCCGTCCAGCGGAATGCGCTCGCCGGGCCTGACGACCAGGCGGGCGCCGGTCTCCACACTCTCGGCCGGCACCTCCCGCTCACCGCCGTCGGCGCCGAGGAGGCGGGCGGTCGCCGGCGCCAGGTCCATCAGGGCCGCGACAGCCCGCCGGGCGCGCCCCACGCTCCAGGATTCGAGAGCCAGCGAGAGCGCGAAGAGGAACGCGACCGTCGCCCCCTCGAACCATTCGCCGATCCCGACCGCTCCCGCGACGGCGATGGCCATCAGCAGATTCATGTCCGGCCGCAGCCGCTTGAGGGAGAACCACGCCTTGGGCAGGACGTACCAGGAGCCGGCCAGGATCGCGAGGGTATAGAGCAGCCGCGAGGCGAGCGGCACGCCGTGGGCGAGGCCCAGACCCTCGGAGCCCAGGGCGCCGGAGATCCCTCCCGCCAGCACGGCATGGACGGCGAAGCCGGCGAGAGCCGCGAGGCCGCTCGCCGCCGTCAGCGCCGTGCGCCCGCGCCGCTGCCAGAAGCCTTCCGGCTCCGCGCGCTCGGTGGCCTCCGCCCAGACCTGGGCCCGCATGCCGGTGCGCTCGACAGCCTTCAGGATGTCCCCCTCCGCGATCCGCGGCGCGGCGACCGTCATCTTCGCCTTCAGGATGTCGAAGGAGAGGCGGTCCTCGCCGCCGACGAGAGGACCCACCTCCCGCTTGAGGATCGCCACCTCCTCGGCGCAGTCCATGCCGCGGATCTTGTAATGTCTCGCGACTTCCTGAGTCATGCTTTCTCCTCCGCGGGCCGAGGCTTCCGCAGCCTTTCCCGTGTCTGGTGAACGAGCTGGTAGAACGTCGGCAGCGCCAGCAGCGTGAACAGCGTCGAGGTCACCAGGCCGCCGATCATCACCACCGCCAGCGGGCGCTCGATCTCGGTGCCGTGCAGGCGCAGCACGAGCAGCGGCAGCAGGCCGAGGATGGCGGTGCCCGCCGTCATCAGCTTGGGGCGGACGCGGCCGATGCTGCGCCTCGCGCAGAGCCTCGGTGAAGGGCTTCCCCTCCGCGATCAGGGAGCGGCGTCTGCGACACCAGCACCAGGCCGTTCTGGACGGCGATGCCGAACAGGCCGATCAGCCCCACCAGCGAGGAGACGTTCCAGGTCTCGCCGGCCAGCCAGCAGCGCGAGGATGCCGCCGACGAAGGCGTCCGGCAGGGTGGCGAGGATGACCAGCGTCTCGGCGAAGCGAGCCGAGCGCCAGGTAGAGCAGCACCAACACCGCCAGCAGCGCCAAGGCGATGGCGAGCGCCAGGGAGCGCAGGGCCCGCGCCTGGCTCTCCACCCGCCCGCCGACGTCGAAGAAGTAGCCGGTGGGCAGCTTCGAGCTTCGCCGCCAGCCGCTCGCGCACCTCGGCCGCCGTGCCGCCGAGATCGCGGCCGGCGACGCTCGCCTCGACCGCGATCCGCCGGCTGCCCGGCCTCGCGCGGATGGACGCCGGGCCGAAGACCTGCTCGATGCGTGGCGAGCTGGCCGAGGGGGATGCGGGTGCCGTCGTGGCCGTCGATCAGCAGCGCCCCGGATGGCGTGGAGGTCGCCCCGCCGCTGGTCCGCCAGCCGCACCACGAGGTCGAACCGGCGCTGCCCCACCCAGACCTGCGACACCTCCTCCCCCGCCAGCCCCACCCGCACGGCGTCGATGACGTCGCCGGGCGTGAGCCCGACGCGCGCCACCGCCGCGCGGTTCACCGTGACGCGGAGCTGCGGCAGCCCGGTGAGCGCCTCGGCGCGCAGGTCCGCCACGCCGGCCACCGGCTCCATCGAGCTCGCGGGCCCGCTCCGCCAGCCGGGAGAGGCGTGTCCAGGTCCGGGCCGAAGATCCGCACCGAGAGGTCCGCCGGCGTGCCGCCCAGGCCCTCGTCGATGCGCATCCCCAGGGGCGTGGTGAAGAGCACGGACGACCCCGGGCACCTTCTCCACCGCCTCGCGCATCCTCGCCTCCAGCTCCTCCGGGGCCGCCGGCCGGTCCGGCTTCAGGACCACCAGCACGTCGGAGACGGCGTGCGGCATCGGGTCCTCGGTGCGCTCGGCGCGGCCGGTGCGGCGCACCACGTCCTCGACCTCCGGGAAGCCGCGCAGCACGTCCTCCACGCGGTGATTGAGCCGGTCGACCTCGTCCAGGGAGGCCTCGGCCGGCAGCACGGTCTGCAGCAGCAGCGCCCCCTCGTCCAGCCTGGGCATGAAGTCGCGAGCCGATGCGGAAGGCGAGCACCAGGGCCGGCAGGGTGACGGCCAGTGACAGCACGCGCACGAGGCCCGGCGTGACGCATGCACGCGTCGAGCAGCGGCGCGTAGAGGGCCTTCACCCTCCGGATCAGCGCACACATCCTCCTCCCGGCCCGGCCGGTTGGGGCGCAGCAGCCAGGCGGCGAGCACCGGCACCAGGGTGAGGGCGAGCACCAGCGAGGCGGCCATCGCGCCACCACCGCCGCCGCCAGCGGCTGGTACATGCGCCCCTCGATGCCCGCTCATCGCGAACAGCGGGATGAAGACGGCGACCACGATCAGCGTGGCGAAGGCGATCGGCCGGCCCACCTCGACGGCGGCGGCGAAGCGCCACTTCCTTGCGGGGCGCGCGCCGCTGGCCACTCCCCGGTCGCGAGAGCCGGTGGACGATGTTCTCGGTGACGATGATGGCCGCGTCCACCAGCAGGCCCACGGCGATGGCCAGCCCGCCGAGCGTCATGGTGTTGATGCCCGATGCCCGCCGGCTTCAGCAGCAGGCCCGCGAGCGCGAGCGAGAGCGGCAGCGTCAGGGTGACGATGAGCGCCGCGCGCATGTCCCCCAGCAGCAGGAAGAGGACGCGACCACCAGCAAGGCGCCGATCAGCACCGCCCGGCCGACGCCGCCCAGCGCGGAGCCGACCAGCTCCGACTGGTCGTAGACGACGCGCAGCCGCACCCCGCGCGGCAGGCTGCCGGCGAGCTCCGCCGACCGCGCGCGCGCACGCCGCGCGAGACCGCCACCGTGTCCGCGCCGAACTGCTTGACGACCCGGCAGCTCACGACCTCGCCCGAGGCCGTGCGCCATGCCGCGGCGCACGGCGGGCGCCTCGCGCACGTCGGCCACGTCCCCCAGCAGCACCGGGGTGTCCCTCGCGCACCGCCACCACGGTGGCGCGCAGGTCGTCCGACGTCTGGCGGCGCGCCCCACCGCGCGCACCGTCCACTCCATCGGCCCCTGCAGCCACGAAGCCGCCGGAGGCGTTGACGTTGGCGCCCTCGCAGCGCGTGCTGCACCTCGTCGAGGGTGACGCCGCGCGCCGCCATGCGCTCCGGATCGAGCTGCACCTGGAACTGCCGCAGGTAGCCGCCCAGCCGCTCCACGGCCGCGACGCCGGGCACCGCGAGCAGCCGGTTCTTCACCTCGAACTCCGCCAGGTCGCGCAGCGCCATCAGGTCCGCCGCGCCCGGGCTCGGCTTCGAGCGTGAACTCGAAGATCTCGTTGAGCCGGCCGGTGAGGCTCGAGACCAGCGGCGCGTCCGTGCCCGGCGGCAGCTCGCGGGCCACCTGGTCGACGCGCTCGCCGACGAACTGGCGGCGGCGGTAGTAGTCGGCGTCGGGCTCGAACTCGACGCGTCACCTGCGCCACGCCGAGCTGCGAGGTGGAGCGGATGCGCCGCACGTCGGGCAGGCCCGCCAGCGCCAGCTCCATGGGGATGGCGACGCCGGTCTCCAGCTCCTCGGCGCCCATCGCCGCGTTCTGGACGATGACGTTGAAGACCGGCGCGGACAGGTCCGGGAAAGACGTCGCGCCGCAGGTCGCTCAGCCAGACCGCGCCGACCGCCGCCGCGGTGAGCGCCAGCAGGATGGTGAGGACCGGCCTGGCGAAGGAGCCGCGGAGGATGCGCTCGATCATGGGCGGATTCCTTGGGCGCGGCGTTGGCCCTCATCACCCCGGCCCTCTTCTCCCGGCCTCCCCCCCAGCCGCCGGGAGAAGAGGGAGTGGTTAGCTAAAAAGCAACGGCACTTTTCTGTTTGAGCCCCTCTCTCCCGGCGGGCGGGGGGGAGGCTGGGAGAGAGGGGTTGGGGAGTGAGGGCCAGCCCCGAAGGGGCGACACTCTCCGGCTGGCCGTCCGGCAAAGCCGTCCTAATCATGATGGTGCTCCCCGCCGCCTTCCTTCTTCTCCGCTTCGGCGCGGAGCACGAAGGCCCCCTCGGCGACGACGGGCTCCCCGGGCTTCAGCCCCGAGACGATGGCCACCTCGTTGCCCAGATCCCTGCCGCGCTCGACCGGCCGCACCTCGAACCGCCCTTCTCCGCGCGGCAGGAAGACGACCCACTGGTTGTCCATCCTCTGCAGGGACGTGGCGGGCACCGCCACCACCTTCTCCCCCGCGCCGCCGGTACCGACGCTGGTACCAATAAAAGCGGTGGCGAACATCCCCGGCTTCAGCCGTCCCTCCGCGTTGGGCAGGTCGATGCGGACGGGCACGGTGCGCGAATGGGCGTCCACTTCGCCGCCCACCCAGACCACCGTCCCCCGCAGCTTCTGCTCCGGCAGGGCCGCCAGGGCGATCTCGGCGGGCGATCCCACCCGCACCCGGACGGCGTCGCGCTCGGGGGCCTGCAAGACCAGCCAGAGGCGCGACAGGTCGGCGATCCGGAACAGCGGCCGGGAGGGATCTGCCATCTGCCCCTGGACCGCCGCGCGCTCCAGCACCGTTCCGGAGATCGGCGAGAGCAGGGCGAAGCCGGACAGGTCCTCCCGCCCCGTCCCGCTCCCGATGCCCAGGGCGGAGACGCCCGCGGCCGCCGCCTGCGAGTCCGCCTCCGCCTCGGCGAGGTCGGCCTCGGCCCGTTGCAGCTCGCCGCGGGAGACGATCCGCTCCGCGGCGAGCCCGCGCTTGCGCTCGGCGGTCTTGCGGGCCAGCTCCAACCGGGCGCGGGCGGCGGTCTGCCCCGCGCGCGCCTGCCCCAGCTCCACGCTCCGCAGCTCCGCCAGAGCCTGTCCGCGCCGCACGAGCTGGCCCGGCGCGGCCGCCAGCCGGACCACCCGCCCGGCGATCGGCGCTCCCACCTCGGCGTAGGCCTGCTCGTTCACCTTCAGCTCGCCGAGGGCGGTCACCCCTTCCCCGCCGGGGCGCAGCTCGGCCGCGAACGTGGTGAGCTTCAGATCGCGCAGCACCTCGGCGTCCACCACCAGCATTCCCTCGCCAGCCTCCTCGTGCTCGCCGCCGGCATCGCCCTCCGCGCTATGGGCCGTGGACTCCGCCGGCTTGGCTTGCCCGGCTTGCTCAGTCACCGCCTTGTCCTTGCCGCAGCCGGCCAGCGGCAGGAGCAGGACCATCCCGATCATCCAGACTTTCATCGTCATTGCAGGGCTCCGGCGGCCGTCTCCAGCTCGTAGCGCGTCAGCGACGCTTCGAGCAGGCGGTCCAGGTAGGCGAGGCGGGTTTCCACGATCTCGCGGCGGATCAACAGCAGCTCCCCGAGGCCGATCTCGCCGGCCTCGAAGCTCTTGAGAGCCAGGGCTTCGTTGTCCTTCAGGGCCGGCAGCGCCGTCCGTTCCAGCTCCCGCACCGCCGCGATCCGCCGGTCGAGGGCCGCCGAGGCGCCGCGGACCTCCGCCTCCGCCGCTCTGCGCGCCGTGGCGAGCGCCTGGCGGAGCGCGTCGGTGCGCGCCTGGCCCACCGCCAGCGTCTCCTGGCCGCGGTTGTGAACGGGAAGGGCGATCACGACGCCGGCAGTCACGATCTCCGCGCCCTCCTCCCGCGCCACACGGCCGCGGGCTCCAAACTCCGGCCGGCCCAGGGCTTGGCCCAGGAGGACCCCGGCCTCGGCCTCGCGCAGCTCGGCGGCGAGCGCGCGGAGGTCGGGCCGCCGGTCGAGACCGGCCAGCAGCGCTTCCGGGTCCGGCGGGGAGAGGGGGGCGAGAGGCCCGCGCACCTCGACGGCCTCGCCAGGCTCCAGGCCGAGCAGCGCTGCGAGCCCGGCGAGAGCCGCGCCCGCCTCGGCTTCCGCCGCGCTCTGCCCGGCCCGGGCGACGGCGGCGGCGGTCCGCGCCCGGTTGAGCTCCAGCGCCGTGGCCTCGCCGGCCTCATACCGCCGCTCGGTGGCGGCGAGCAGCTCGTCCGCGGCGCGGCGGCTCTCCGCCATCAGGGCGACCCGGTCCGCCGCCACCTGGCCGCGGACGAAACCGGTCCGGACCTCCCGCAGCAGCAGGCGCCGGGCTTCCGCCAGCTCCGCCTCGGCGCGCTCCAGCCCGGCCCGCGCCCCCGCCACCCGGGCGGACCGCCGGCGGCCGGCGTACAGCCCCTGGGTCACGGCCGCCTCGAAGTCGAAAAAGTCGTCCCCGGCGCGCCGGTAGCCGCCGTCGACCTCCAGCACCGGATTCTCCTGGAACCGCCGGCCGGCCTGGGCCTGCCGCGCCCGGGCCTCCTCGATCCGGCCCCGCGCCAGGATGACGGTGCTCCCCCGTTCCCGGGCGAGCGCCAGCGCTTCCTCGAGAGTCAGGACCCTCGCCGCCCTCTGCTGACTCCCGGCAGGAATGGTGAATAGCGACAATGCGGCCCACGCCCACAGCCATCGAAATCTCATCGGTCACCTCTCGCGAACGGGTACGGTCGGCCCCTCGCCCGCATGGCGAGAGCCGGAAGGGGAAGACCCCAGGGTTTTGCTACGCGAGAGAGGGTTTCGGGACGTGGAAGACGTCGCGGGTATCAGCGGAGAGGCGGCGTTCCACCGGCCATTCGCCGATGGCCTCGGTGGAGGCGGGCCCCAGGTTCACCCGCACCTCGGCCGTCAACACGGAGGCCGAGGAGAGGCAGCAGGGGCATCCCAGAGTCGGGCAGCACCCCTGCATGGGGCCGCAATCCGGGCACGAGTCCGCCACCGCCGCCAGCGGCGCGAGGAGCGCCAGGACGGCCAGCAAAAGAGCGACGAGGAGGGCGGAGCGTCGTGCCATGAGGGGGCATCTTACCGCAGGAGCCGCGGAAAGCACTCTCTAGCTTGACATGATATATGCGAAATTGCATAACTAATCCGCCAGACCTTCGAAAGGAGCTCGTATGAAGCCATCCATCCGCGCCTTCGCCTTCCTGGGCGCCCTTGTGCTGTCCGTTTTCGCTTTGCAGGCCCAGCCGCCGGGGTGGATCTACGAAGGGTGCTGGTCCCCCTACCCCAACTGCATCGGCGCCAAGGACGTCTTCCACGACGCCAACGGCTACGACTGGGAGTGCGGAGCCTGCGGGACCACCACCCAGAACCCCAACCCGAACAGCTGCTACCAGGCGGGCGGCATACACGACGAGGAAATCGGCTACTGGTGCTCCCCGTGCGAGCCCGATGATTGCCCGAGCTAGGGCCAATACGGTTTATTTGAGGCGTCTTACGTAGGGGAGGGGCTTGTCCCCTCCCTCGCCCGTAGGGCGAATTTATCCAGCCTGGGGTGTCAACCCCAGGTGGGGAGGCACCCGAAATCCAAACCCTGTAAGGGTGGCCGATTCCAACCCAATCGGCCACCCCTGCGGGGTTCGGGCTGGTTGCGCCAGCCCACCTGGGGTTGACACCCCAGGCTGGATAAATTTCGCCCCTCCGGGGCGCGGGAGGGGACAAGCCCCAATACGGTTCAATTAAGGAGCTCGACTCGGAATTCGACTCTCTGGCGAGAAGATCCCTGGCGAGGTGGGCGGATCGGGTAGGAACTGAGCTTCTTCTTTACGCCGCGAGGGTTGCGGCGCCCCCGACTGGAACTGACCCGCCCCAAGCCGATCTCTGCGAGGAGCTGACATCGAAGCGATGGCCACTGCGCAGGGGGGGGCGGCCACCAGCTTGGGCAGCTTGAGGCGGAGCACGCGGACGGCGTGAACGAAGGACAATTCGTCCGGGTCTCGGCCAGCATGGCCAGCGGCTTCGTGGAGGAGTTGTCGCACCACATAGTGCGCCAGCAAGAGGCCGTAGAGTTCCTGGAACACCAACTCCGGTCCCTTGCTGCGCAGCACCACGCGGCGACCTCGTAGCTGGGTTTTAAGCTCCGCGAAAGCCAACTCGATTTCCCAGCGCTCTTGGTACAAAGCCGCCAGTTCTACCGCTGGCGCTTGCTGGGGGTCTAACAACGTCGTCAGCAGCCGGTACTTCGGCTCGCTCCCTTCGACACCTTGCAGGCGATAGTCCACCACCCGGACCCAAACCCCCCGCCGGTCGGTCTCACGATCATACGGGCGGGGATAGATCTTGCTCAGATAGGAGCCATCCGGGAGCCGCTCGAACACCGGCAGGCACACCTGAAAACTCACCCGCCACAGCAATTGTGCGCCCGTCTGGTGCGCCTGCTGCCACAGGGCAAAGCCAAAGAAACCCCGATCGGCCAAGCACAGCATCTGCGGGTGCAGCCACGTCACTACGCGCCTCGCCAACTGTCGTTCCGACGTCCTACACCCACCTATCGCCGCCCCAAACAGCACATGAGTCCCGGACTCGGCCAGACAGACGAAGCGCAGTTGGGGAAATCCGCTACGGCCCCGCCCTGAACCAGGACGACCAAAGGTCGCTTCATTGTCGGGGGTATCGGCCACCTCCAAGCTCGTCCCATCCATGCTGACCAAGCGAAAGCCGCGGTACCAAGCTCCCTGAGTCTGGGCCGTAGCGATCGGCGTGACCGTCTGCTCATACAGCTGGCGCAAGGGCTCGACACCCAGACGAATCCGGGCCTGCGAGAGCCCCGCCCGGCCCGCCCATTGGCTCGGCACTGACTGGCCGAGCCAACTCAATCCCTCCAGGAGCCAACTCAAGACCGCTTCCGAGGAGATTTCCATGTACAGCGTCAGGGCGATGACGTAATACACCATCAGCCGAGCCGGTAATTGCCGGTGCCGGCGACTCTGCCGACCCGTGGCCTGTAACACCTGATCGACCCGCTCGGAAGGCAGCTTCGCCATCAGGACGCCCAGACTCAAACAGTCGCTCAACCTCACGCCCCCGGGCAACTGCGACGGTTTTCGCGCCATCGGGCTCTCCTTTCTCTCTGGAGAGAAAAAGGATAACCGATGGCGACGATAAATGACTAACTTGACGGTATTGGGACAAGCCCCTCCCCTACGTAAGACGCCTTAAATGAACGGTATTGGAGCTAGGAGGGGGACTCCCTCCTACAGCGCGATCAGCTGCAGATCGAGCACGTCGGCGTTGCCGCCGCGGATCTCGTCCAGGACCGCCGGCGCGGGGAGGTGGTCGAGGTTGATGCGGGCCACGGCGGCCTCGGCTCCCTCGAAGACGATGTTCTCCGTCTCCTGGACGTTCAGGTTCCCCGCGCGCAGGTGCTCGAAGATGTGCGCCAGCACGCCCGGGCGGTCGCGGTGGCGGACGACCAGCATGTGCGAGGCGGGGGTCTTGCGGGCCAGGTTGACGACGTTGGGCACCTTGCCCGTCTCCATGTAGGTGCGGACGATGCGGACCGTCTCGGCGGCGATCGCCTCCTGCGCCTGCGCGGTCGAGGCGCCGATGTGATGCGTCCCGTAGACCCCCGGCAGGCCGAGGAGCGGATCGTTCATCTCGCCGGTGGCGGCCGCCGGCTCGGCGGCGAAGACGTCGAGCCCCACGCGCAGCCCCTTCTCCTCGACGGCGGCGGCCAGCGCCTGAGCATCGACCATCTCGCCGCGGGAGGTGTTGATCACCATGGCGCCCGGCTTCAGCCGCGCGAGCAGCGCGGCGTCGACGATCCCCCGGGTCTCGGGCTTGAGCGCCAGGTGAATGCTGAGGATGTCGCAGCGCGCGGCCACCTCGGCGGGCGACGGCGCCAGCGCGACCCGCGCGGCGCTGCCGGCGAGCCCGAGCTCCTGCGCCTCCGCTTCGGAGAGAGGCCGGTCCTCGCCGTCGAACCGGCGGCTCCAGAGCACCACGTCGAGGCCAAAGGCGGCGGCGCGGCGGATCACCTCGGCGGCGATGTTGCCGGCGCCGAGCAGGCCCAGCACCTGCCCCTGGAGCCCGCGCGCCTGCGAGTACTCCTTCTTGTTCCAATGGCCGGCGCGCAGCTCGGCCACGTTGTCCGGCACGCGGCGGTCGAGCGCCAGGATCAGCGCCATCGTCAGCTCGGCCACCGCGATCGCGTTCTTGCCCGGGCAGTTCGATACGTAGATGCCGCGGCGCGAGGCCGCCGCCACGTCGATCGTGTTGTATCCCGCGCCGGCGCGCACCACGAGCGCCAGCCGGCCGGCGTTGAGCATCGCCTCGGTGACCTTGGTGCTGCGCACCACCAGGACCTCCGCCTGCGTCTCGGCGATCGCCCGGGTCAGCGCCTCGTCCTTGAGCTCGGGCTGCTGCACCACCTCGCACCCGGCGGCCTGGAGCCCCTCGATCCCACTCTGCTCGAAATTGTCCGCGATCAGCACTTTCATCAGATGATTTCCCTAGATCAGATGCACGAGCAGGCCGTCGCGGAGCTTGGGCTCGAACCAGGTCGACTTGGGCGGCATGATGCCGCCGGTGTCCGAGATCGCCATCAGGTCGTCCATGGTCACCGGGAAGAGCGAGAACGCGACCGCCGCGCGGCCGCCGTCGACCGCCTGCTCCAGCGCCGCCGTGCCGCGCGCGCCGCCGACGAAGTCGATGCGCGGGTCCGAGCGCACGTCCCCGATCTTCAGCAGGTCCGCGAGCACCGCCCGCTGCAGGATCGAGACGTCGAGCTGGTCGATCCGGCCGGCGCCTTCCTGGCGCGCCGCGTCCAGCTCGAGCGTGTACCAGCGGCCGTCGAGGTACATCGAGACCTCCCCCTTGCGCGACGGCTCCGGCGTCCCCGGACGCACCGGCAGCTTCGCCCGCACCGCCTCCAGGAACTCCGCCGGCGAGCGGCCCGCCAGATCCTTCACGATGCGGTTATAGGGGAGGATCTTCACCTGGTCGTCAGGGAAGGCGACGGCGAGCACGGTGTCGAACTCCCCCGTACCCTCCTTGCCGCGCAGGGCCTCCCGCGACCGCCCGGCGCTCGCCGCCCGGTGGTGGCCGTCGGCGATGTAGAGCGCGGGGACGCGGGCGAAGGCGGCGGTGAGGGCCTCGGCATCCGCGCCGACGATCCGCCAGAGGGTATGCGCCACCCCATCCTCCGCCGTGAAGTCGTAGAGCGGGGGCGCCGCGCAGGCGCGCCGCGCGATCTCGTCGACCTCGGCCGCGGCGTGATAGGTGAGGAACACGACTCCGGTCTGGGCCCGCAGATCGATCATGTGGCGCGTACGGTCGTCCTCCTTGTCGCGCCGGGTGAGCTCGTGCTTCTTGATCAGCCCCTGCTCGTACTCGTCGAGCGAGTAGCACGCCGCGAGCCCGGTCTGCTCGTGATCGCCGCCGCGCAGCCGGTAGAAGTAGTAGCCCGGCTCGGGATCGAGAGTCAGCGGCGCCGCGCGCCTCAGCTCGTCGAAGCTCCGCACCGCCTGGGCATAGACCTCATCCGCATGGGGATCGGTGCCGGAGGGGAGATCGATCTCGGGACGGGTGACATGGAGGAAGCTGAGCGGGTTGCCGTCCGCCTGCGCCCGCGCCTCCTCGGTGTTGACGACGTCATACGGGACAGAGGAGACGCGGGCGGCCACCTCGGCCGCGGGACGCAGGGCCTGGAAAGGTCGGATCGATGCCATGCGCGTATCTTATGCGATGGATCAACCGTCGTCCCTGCCTCCATCCGCGAGAAGTTGTCGCGCCTCGGTCACGATCTCCGCGATGATCTCGGCGGCAGGTTGAACGCGCACGACTTCGAGCACGCTCTCTGAGCCCGCGGGCATGTCCATCTGTTCCAGGTCGCCGGTGGTGTCGCGGGTGGGCACGATGGCGCTGTACTTCGGCATGTCGTACGGGACATTGAAGACACCGGGGAACAGCAGGGTCGAGCCGATGCTAGGTGGCTGGGTGGACGGCAGCTCGGTCGCGGCCTGGTTGGCGAGGACACGCTGGGTCGCGTTGGGGAACTCCGGGCCGAAAGCCGTCGTGAACGTGGTGGCGTGCCGCCCTTTCGCGTTCACCAGACGGGCCTTGTAGCCAGGGTGGGCATACGACTCGGCCGACGCCGCGAAGCGGGTGCCGATCCAGCCACCGTCGGCCCCGGCCCGCAGCGCGCGCACGAGGCTGCGGCCATCGGCGATGCCTCCGGCCGCCAGCAGGAGACAGCGATCAGGCAGGCGCGAGCGGAGTCTGGAAACGAGGGCCAGGGTCGGAATCGTCTGGTTGTGATTGTGGCCGCCGGCCGACTTTCCCTGTGCGATGACCGCATCGCAGCCGAGACGGCCGGCCTGCTCGGCGACATCCACCGATCCGGCCTGAACCCAGACCCGCGACCCTGCCGCTTGCAGCTGATCGACCCAGGCCTGGGGTGGCAGGTCGAAATGGAACACCACGACCTGCACGCGATGGGCGGCGGCGATATCGATGTGGTCCTGCGTCGTGAAATCGCCCAGAGGGCCGGAGGCCAGGATGAAGTCCACTCCAAAGGGATTGGCCGTCTGGCTCGCGATCGCGCTCAGGCGCGCGTCGACCACGGGAGGAGGTTCCGGCGCGGCGCCATAGACGCCGAGACCGCCGGCGTTGGAAACCGCCACGGCCAGCTCGGGCAGCCCTACGAAAGCCATGCCGGCGCTCACGATGGGGTAGCGGATGCCGTAGTCACGAACGAGGCGCGTGTCGAGCGACACCTCCTCATCCCTGTCCTCATCGCCGGCACGCTGGCCAGCCCGGGCGGGATGGGCGCCCAGGAGAGTGAGGACGGAGGCGCTGCCCAGAAGTCCCAGCACCTGGCGGCGGTCGATCGTGAACGGGCTTTTGTCGTCCTGATTGTCGTCGTGAGACATGAGTGAATCCTTTCCAGAGAGAAGGCCTTGAACTTGACACTCTGGAAATCGAAATCCGCGGAGAAAAGATGACAGGGTGCGAGGGATTGCCTCGCAGGCTCTCGCGACCTTGCAGGCCGCATGGAAAATTTGGCCTGCTTACCCAGGGCATCGGCCTCCGGCCTCAGCCCTGGGCTAGGCTCTCCCGGCCCGTTGGGCCGGTTTGATAGGAGCTCTTAGTAGACCATCGGGCAGCGGCCCTTGACCGGCGGCACGCAGCCCCTGCAACTGTCGTAATCCTCCGGATCCGCGGGCGGGTTGCCGCAAAGGAAGCAGCAGATCTCGCCCGTCGGGCACTGGTCGTTGCTGGTGCAGCCGGTCATGAACGAGGGAGCGGGTGCCAGATCGTTGAGGGTCTGGGTCTGCTCGCCGGCCAGGGTCGCCAGGAACCGCGACGTCGCCGCGTCAGGCGCCGGGGCCGCCGCGGGATTCAGGGCAGGTCCCGACGCGGGCGGCGTCTGGGCCACGGACTGCACGAACGGAATGAGGGCAAGGAGGGCGAGGAGGACGAGAACGTGCTTTTTCATTCGTTCATCTCCCAGGTTGACGGACCGGCAGAAAACCGGCCGCCTCCAAAGGAAAGGGTGCGCCGGCGCACCGGGGCCGAGTCACTGCCCAGACTGCGCCTGGCGGGGTACGAGCCTGGCCTGGGAGCCGGAGAGCGCGAGCATTGCGAACTACCGTGACCAACGCCTACCACTCATCAACGATCACCGAGGCCCAATATCGATCGCCTCTCTCCAGCAAGGGACTCACTGTGACCCAGGCGTGCATGCCTTGGTCGACCACGTAAAAGGAGCAGCCATCATGCTCGCTGCTCCTTTCACCGATATTTTTTCCCCTTGATTCAAGCACCATTTTCAGCTCGCCACACAGACGGCTTCCGAAGCTGGGAACCGCATCGGTCTTCAGGCCGATATCGATAGCGTACTCGTCATGGCGGATCACCCGGCCTCCGTCTCTGGAGATGGTAGACATGACTGGTGTCGAAAGATATCCAATACGGTCAGAAGCCGGGGCAATGCGCCCAATGATCTCCCCTACGGGAAGCTGCTGGAGTACGCTGGTCGCCTGCTCCTTAGAAGTGCTGGCTCCACAACCGAACGGCAGCAGGGACAGAAGAACTGTGACGCAGGCGTATACTTTTTGGGTCAGCTTCATCGAGCGCTCCTTGCGGACAGGTTGCTACAAGGTAGCAACAGATCTCCCCCGAATCTAGTTGCTGCGTGAAAGCGCAACGGCCGGAGCGAGCCTCCGCGAGCGGATTTCAGGCGCGGGACCCGCTCTGGCCCACGCTTGGGCCGGTTGCGCCCATTGATGGGCCGCTCCGCCCCACGCTTGGGCCGGGAGATCCCTCGCCGGGGGCGGTCCGGCCCACGCTTGGGCCGGACGATCCCTCGCGGGGGACGGCGCGGCCCACGCTTGGGCCAGACGATCCCTCTCTGGGGGCGGTCCAGCCCATCAATGGGCCGGACGATCCCTCGGTGGGGTAGTGGGGTTTTAGTGTGTGTCCGGTGATTGACACGCCCACGCCCGCCTAACTTGCGCTAGCGTCTCTCTCCAGAGGGGAGGGACGCACCTCCCCATCTCCAGACAGACGGCCCGGCGGGGTGGTGACACACGTCCGCCGGACCTGACCCGCGCAAGGGAGCATGCCCATGCCCGAGCTGACACCGGATTCTAGCAGTCCGCCCGCCGCCGTTCCTCCCGCCATCGATCCCGCCGCCTGGGAGGACTATCCCGCCTTCCGGGAGACCTTCCTGATGTACTTCACGCCCCCCGGCTATGCCGTCGCTCTGCGGACGGTGGGCGAGATGCTGCACACGATGATCCTTGAGAGCTACGACCCGTGGCCCGGCTGGCCCGAGTCCTCGACACGGACGGAGATGCGGGCCGCGCTGGCGGACCTGCGCCACCTGCAAGGCTTCCTTGCGTCCGTGGGGAGGGAAAAGGATCTCTCCAGCTTGGACCCGGAGGATGCCTACCTGTCCAACATCGCGGCCAAGCTCTCCCGCCAGATCGGCCACGCGGCGGATGGGATCGAGCGCGAGCTGGGCGGGGCGCTCTCGTGAGCTGGGACTCGAAACTTTCCTACCCTCCAGACGCAACGCGCAGCGTCTCGGTCAAGGCAACGCCCGCCCAGAAGAGCGCCTGGGAGGTCGCGGCGAGCCATCACGGCAAGGCGAGCGCCGGGGCTTTCCTCGCATGGGCGGGGGATCTCTACCTCTCCCTGCAACGCGCCTATCACGACGCCATCCAGGCGCACGACGACTCCCTGAATCCTGTCGGCTACGCGGAAGAGGTGAAGCGCCGGGAAGAGCGGAAAGGGGAGCCGTGAAGCTCAAGACGGCCAGCTTCACCGTTCACGGGACCGCCGAGCAGTCCATCCGTTGGAAGAGAGCTTCGGAAGCCGAGGGGCACCGTTCCGCCGGTACGTGGCTCGCGGCGGCTGCGGACGCCTATCTCCGGGTCCGTGCCAGGGCGGGGCAACCGCTCCCCCTGGCGTGGCACGCGGCGCGCTTCACGGCTCGCATGATGGACGGTCGCGAGGTCGAGGTGCGCGGCGTCGTCTCTCCGCCGTTCGGTGTCTTCCAGGGCAACAGCCATGGCCCGGACGGGAACAAGCTCCGGACCCTGGTGCACCTCCCCACCTCGCGCGTCATCGCCACCCTCCGGAGTTCCCGCCAGTGCCGCGCCCTAGCGGCGGAGCTGGCACCCGTCCTCCTGCGCGGCGAACTGCCGGACCTTGCGCCCGTGATCGAGCGCCACGTCCGCGAGTCGATCTAACCCCACCGGGCGGCCTTTAGGGGCCGCCCTTCTCTCCGAGTTTGCCTCATCCTTGTTTGGCTCGTTGCTTTTGTTTGTCGCCTAAGCTAGACTCAGGACATGGAGGTAATCCATGAACGAGCTAGCTAAACGTGCTTACGACAAACTGACGGAAGCTTGGCGAAGTCATGCCGAGGCAAATGAGCTTGCGGAGCAAGTCCAGCGGCTTCGAAAGCTCCGCGACACGTTGTTCAATGATGCTGCCTCGCTCCGGGTTGCCGTCAAGATCTTGGCTCAAGACGGCGGAGCTGCGAACGACGATGACGTTGAGGCACTGCGCCAAGCGTTCATGGCTTTCGAAGAGGGAAGGAGCCCAGTTTTGACGGCGGACGTACCGGAACCGGCTGCTATCGAAGAGGAACCTGCGCCGGTTGAGTTGGCGCCGATAGCGGTGCAAGCGGCGACTGCCGACGAGCGGCCGGGCGACGTCCGCTTGCTCGATGCCGTAGATGAAGCGGCGAGGGCGCTAGATGGCGACTTTAAGAGCGGGGACGTACGGGACCAGTTGGCAAGGCTTTATCCAGCCATCTTGAACCGAGTCCACAAAGCCTCCATCACGGGTGCCTTGGCTCGGCTAGCAGAGGTTGGAGTACTGGAGAGGGTTACGCCCGGAGGTCGTGGGCGCGAGGCTGTCTTTCGGAGGAAGCACGGCGCTGACCTCTCAGTACTCGCACCTACTAGGAAGCAGATCGACGTAAGCGAACTTTGAATTGGAATAAGAGGAAAGGAGGTGCACGATGATAACGCCGGCTGACCCATGAAGTTTCCCCGCTTTCGAAGGCGGGGTGCCTTCGGAGCGGGGTCAAAACCCAGGGAGTGCGGTCACCCCCCGGTAACTACGATAAGACCGTGAGAAGACTTATTGTAGCACCGCCGCCGCGCTCCCGCAACCACGGAGATCCACATGCCGGTAAACTGGCTGCGGTGGAAGACGCGGGATTGGTGTCCCTACTGGCCTCGTTCCGACTAGGCTAGTCAACGGGGGCGGCCTTCGGGCCGCCCTCACTTTTCGCCACCTCGCGCCGAGCCGCTGCTACCAGCACCTCTCGCACCCAACTCGACACATCCCCCGAGCCTTTGCGGCGAGCCGCAAGCTCTGCGGCTTGCTTGATTAATTCGTCGTGCTCCGGCAGCACGCGGACGCGGAGCATGACGCTATAGGCGCGCTCCTTTGGAGGTCTTCCGGTCCTTACCATGGATATACCGTAGCACCGCGAGTGCTACACGTCAACAGGGTAAAAGTTCTTGACTTACGCACCAATGGTGCTACAATAAGTCGAGTTGAGGACACAAGGAAACAGCGCCTAAAAACCAAAACGGCTCGGCAGTCGCGCCAACGACTACCGAGCCCAAAGATCCGCTAGCCGAGCCAACGGACCCCACACCCGCATTATGGCACGGCTGGCAGCGACCCGAGGAGGTCACAGCCATGCAATGCGAAGCCTGCCAAACCCCCGCGAAGAAGATGGGGAAGGATCGGAAGGGAAACCAGCGCTACATCTGCCGTACCTGCCGCAAGACGTTCTCCGAGCGCCCGGACCGTCCCCTAGCCCGACTTCCACGGTCTCCGGTCTTGGAGTGGGCAAATTCGCCCTCTTCGGGGTCGTAAGTTGTTGATTCCAGGAGAGAGGTGAGCCCGATTTACGGAAATAGTGACGAAAGCAGAGCGCTTTGAGTTTCTGATATAGACGCTTTGTGTTCATCCGCAAGACCATCAAGCGGTACAAGAACAAGACCTACACCAACTACCTCCTGGTGGAGACGGTGACCACCCTCCAGGGGCCCCGGCAACGGACGATTTGCTCGCTGGGTAGTCTGTCGCCGGGGCCCAAGAGCAAGTGGCCGGGACTGATCGGCCGAGTCGAGGCTACCCTCCTGGGTCAAGCCTCGCTGGAAAGGCAGGATCCGCTGGTCACCGAGCTTGTGACCCGAGTCCGCAACGCGACGAGCCGCGAAGACCTCGTGTCCGTGCATACGGATCAGTTGCGTCAAGAGAAGCCCCGCGAGGCGGGACCTGTCCACGTCGGCCACCAAATGTGGCAACGCCTGGGCCTCGACGACATTTTGTTGGAGGCCGGCCTTTCACCCAAGGCGCGGCGACTCACGGAGGTCATGGTTTTGAATCGCTTGGTGGCCCCTTGCTCGGAACACGCGATGCCGGATTGGGTCCGGCGCACGGCGCTGAGCGACATTTTGGGGATTGACCTGCTGGAGCTCACTGACGAAGCCTTGTATCGCAATCTGGATCGCCTACACCCCAACCGGGGCACGATCGAGACGGCTTTGGCAAGCCGAGAGAAGACGCTTTTCAATCTCGACGACAGTTATTATCTTTACGATCTGACCTCGACTTACTTCGAGGGCAAATGCGAGAGCAATCCCCAAGCGAAGCGCGGTTATTCACGCGATCAGCGACCGGACTGCAAACAGGTCGTGATCGGCTTGGTGCTCGACCGGGATGGCTTTCCCAAAGCTCATGAGATCTTCGACGGCAATCGCCAAGATCGTTCGTCCGTCGATGAGATGCTGCAGACCTTGGAGCAACGCACGGGGCGCAAGGGTGGGGGTACGGTGATCGTAGACCGCGGCATGGCGTTCGACGAGAACCTCCAGCAGATCCAAGCCCGCGGCCATCACTACGTGGTCGCCTGCCGACAATCGGAGCGCTTGCAGTGGCTCGAGGAGATCGAGCAAGAGCAGGGATGGCAGGAGATCCTGCGAGAGCCCTCGCCGACCAACCCGGCGCAGAAAAAGTCCCGGGTTTGGGTCAAGCGGCTCGAAACCGCCGATCAACTCTACATTCTGTGTCGAAGCGAAGGACGCCAAGCCAAGGATCAGGCCATTCGCGAGAAACAAGAGAAACGCCTCCTGGCCGATCTGGACCGGCTCCAGGCGCGAGTCGCCAAGAAGCGGATCACGGAGGCGAAGATCTATGAGGCAATCGGCCGCCTGAAGGAGCGCTATCCTCGTGTGGCTCGGTATTACCGACTCAGCTTTGACCCCGGCCAGTGGAAGCTGCTTTGGCAGGAAGAGACCGAGGCGAAGGCAAGGGCGCTTCGCATGGATGGCGCCTATCTGCTCAAAACGGATCGCAAGGATCTCGACACCGAAGAGGCTTGGCGGATCTACATTCTGTTAACCCGAGTCGAGAATGCCTTTCGCGATCTCAAGAGCCCACTCCGGGAGCGGCCGATCTTCCATCAACTCCAGAATCGAGTGCAGACCCACATCTTTCTCTGCGTGCTGGCCTATCATCTGCTGATCTCGATCGAAACCAGCTTTCTGCGAAAACAGATTCATACCTCGTGGGCGACCTTGCGCGAACAGCTCTCCACCCACCAGGTTGTCACTGCGGTTCTGCCGACGTCCTGTGGTCAACTTCTCCAGATCCGGAAAGGCACCATTCCGGAGAAGCAGCATCAGCTCATCTACGACACGCTCGGCATCCCCTACGAGGTCATGGTTCCCGTCAAAACCTGGCTGCCCCACCCAGAATAGTGACGAAAAATCGACCGTACCCCCTTTTCCCTCAATACTTTACCGCGCAAAGCGTGGAAGTTGGGCTAGGGGATATGCGCCTGCCGCTGGACCGGGCGCTGCTCTGCCTGCACCTGTTGTGCGAGGGGAGCGCGGTCCGCGCCATCGAGCGGATCACTGGGACCGAGAAGAAGACCATCCTGCGGCTGCTCGTACAGGTGGGCGAAGGGTGCGAGCGGCTGCTCGCGGAGACGGTGAAGGGGGTCCCCGTCCAGGACGTCCAGGCGGATGAGCTTTGGACCTACATCCGGTGCAAGCAGGGGACGCGGGAGCGGAACAAGATCACGGACCCGGACGCGGGCGATGCCTATTGCTACTTCGGGATCGAGCGGAATTCCAAGCTCATCCTCGCGTGGCACCTGGGACGGCGGAACACCTGGGACGCGCACGACTTCATAGTGAAGCTCAGCACCGCCACGGCGGGGAGCTTCCAGCTCAGCACGGACGGATTCAACGCCTACCCGAACGCGGTTGAATACGCCTTCGGGGCGCGGGTCGATTATGCGCAGGTGGTGAAGGAATTCGCCAGCGCGGGGGGCGAAGAGGCGCGGCGGTATGCACCGCCGCGCCTGATAGGACAGGAGAAGGTCACCGTCTACGGCACCCCGGACGAGGACAAGGTTTCAACGTCCCACGTCGAGCGCGCCAACTGGACGCTCCGGGGCCACCTCCGGAGGTTCACGCGTTTAAGCAACGGCTTTAGCCGGAAGAAGACAAACCTGCGCGCCGCGCTGGCCCTGTACTTCGCCTATTACAACTTCTGCCGAATGCACAAGAGCATCCGCATGACGCCCGCGATGGCGGCGGGGATCGCCCGCCGTCCGTGGTCGCTGGCGGACCTGTTGAGCGCGGCGCAGGCGGCGGCGTGAGGAGCGGACACACACTAAAACCCCACTACCCTCGGTGGGGACGGTGCGGCCCACGCTTGGGCCGGCAGCGCCCATCTTTGGGCCGGAGCGGCCCACGCTTGGGCCAGAGGCGCCCCCGCTTGGGCGAAAGCGGGTACAGCCTGGGCGGAGGGCGCCCATGCCTGGGCTATCCGGGCCCATGGATGGGCTGGCACGGCCCACCCTTGGGCCCGAGCGAAATTCGCGTGGGCGCGGCCGCGATACTCGTGGGCGCTCCCAGGGCTCATCCCACCGGAATCGACAACGCATGCCGGAATACATCCCGCGGGTCCCACCGTGCCTTGATCCGCCGCAGGCGCGGGTAGTTCTCTTTGTAATACAACGTGTGCCACGGCACGCCGGAGGTATTCAGGGCCGGGTCCGCGAGGTCGGTGTCGGGATGATTGATGAAGGCTCCGTCGTACGCCTCGCCCGGGACCGGGACGCCGCCGCTCTCCGCGAACAGATCCCGATAGAACGCCCGCACCCAGGCCAGATTCTTCGCCTCTTCCCGCGGATCCAGCCAGCCCGTGGTGCAGGCGATGTCGAGAATCGAATCGCGTTGAGCGGAGGCGGTCGCATCGCGCGCGACGGTATTGATTCGCCCGCCATAGGTCGCGAGTCCCAGCATGCCGCCCATGATGTCGTGATCGGTGCGGGTCAGATAATCGTACGCGACGCCGATCTGGCGATCCGTGAAGCGTTTTCTGAGCAGCGCGTCCTTCACCTTGGCGCTCACCCCGCCTGGCGGCGCGGCGAACAGATCGGGCAGCGGGTTCAGGGCGAACTCGAGCCAGGACATCCGCGCGAGCTCCCGGCCGTGCGGTGCGATGCCGCCTTCGCTCAGCGCCGCCAGATGATCGTCCACCTGCCGCTCGGCGGCGTCGCCGGCCGTGCTCACACCGCGGACGACGATCTTTCCGAACTGCTTGCGATGAATCTCCAACAGAGTCCAGAGAGAGGCGTTCGGAGACTCGGCGGCGCTGTTTCGCTCGCACCAGTCGCCGTGGTTCTGGAGGATTCGCAGGAAGGCCGGCTCGTCGATGTCGCTCCAGTTCCATTCCGCCTTGAAGGTCGTGATCGATTCCGGCGCGCGGGGCAACAGCCGGGCGGGATCCTCGCCGGAGGCGTCGGGCGATCGGAACCAGTACCGGGTGACGACGCCGAAGTTGCCACCGCCTCCGCCGGTATGCGCCCACCAGAGGTCGCGATGCGGATCGGAGCTCTCCCGGGTCGCCACCACAGGGCTGCGCCTGTCCGCTCTCGTCCACCGTGACCACCTCGACGGCATAGAGATAATCCGCCGCGAGACCGAGCTGGCGGCAGAGAAAGCCAAAGGCGCCGCCGGCCACGTGCCCGCCCATGCCGATCTCCGGATACTCGCCGAGCGGGATCATCACTCCCCACGTCTCGAACAGCGCCCGGAACGTCTCGCCCACCGTCGCGCCGCACTCGACGGCCACGGCGCCCCGGTCCGCGTCGTAGTACACGCGCTTCATGGGCGAGACGTCGAGGATCACCCGCACCTCGGGATTGGCGACGAAACCCTCGAGGCAGTGCCCGCCACTCGTCACGGCGAGACGCCGTCCTTCCCGCACCGCCTCCTCGACGGCCGACACCACCTGATCGGTCGAGCTGACCAGCCGGACGTAGTCCGGGCTCGCGCTGAACCGCTTGTTGAAACGTTTATCGACCACCTCGCGATATCGCGGATCGCCGGGGCCGATTCTGGCGGATTCGTTCGTCGGTTGTGTCGACATGAGGTCTCCTCTCGAATCTTCCTGGTCTTCAGGGGCGCGCGGGCTCGATGTCCACCTGGATGGCGCGCCATTTTCCCTGGCGGAACCGGAGCACGCTCAAGGCGCAGCGCGTCGCGTGCCCGAGCAGGATCGCCAGCCAGATGTCGGTGGGCCGCAGGCCGCGCGTCGCGTCGAGAAGGGCGCACAGTCCGAGCGGGATGACGACCTGCGACACGATCGAGATGTACAGCGGGGAGCGCGTGTCGCCGGTGCCCTGCAACGCGCCGGTATAGGTGAGCGCCACGGTGATGAACAGTCCGGAGAGGCTCAGGTAGGCGAGCAGCTGGGTCCCGATGCCGACGACGACCGGGTCGTGCATCCCGAACAGGGCCAGCAGGCGGTCCGGGATCGTGAGGAAGAGCGCGCCGACGACCGCCGCGACGCCGAGGCCGATCCTGGCGGCGACATGGACGCCCTGGACCACGCGCTCGGGGCGGCCGGCACCCAGGTTCTGCCCGGCGACCGCGGCGGCGGCGCCCATCAGCCCCATCGAGGTCCAGGTGATCAGCGAGAACAGCTCGGTGTAGCCCACGGCGTAGGCGGCCTGCGACTGGGCGCTCTGGTGGAGCGAGCCGATGAAGCGCAGCAGCAGCACGCCGGCGACGTTCATCGCGATCCCCTGGATGCCGGTCGGCAGGCCGAAGCGGAACAGGGCGCGGATGGTGTCCCAGTCGGGCCGCCAGCCCATGCCCCGGGACCACGAGACGACCAGGCGTCCGGAGCACAGGAGGTAGACGGCGATCCCGCCCGTCACGATGCCGGCGACCGAGGAGCCGATCGCCGCTCCGGTGGTGCCGAAGGCGGGGATCGGCCCGAGCCCCCGGATGAAGATCACGTTGAGCACCACGTTCAGGGCGGTCAGCGCGATGCCGAGGCGCAGCGGGGTGCGCGCGTCCCCCGCCGAGCGCAGCGCAGCGCCGAGCATGAAGAGCAGCATCATCCCGAAGCTGAAGACGAGCATGATGCGGAGGTACGGTAGCGCCTCGGCGCGGACCTCGGCCGTGGCGTTCACGAGCCGCAGGAGCGCGGGCGAGAGCGCCCAGCCGAGCGGCGCGAGGATGCCGACGCACAGGGCCGCCGAGGCGATGAACGCCTGGTAGACGGTCCGGTTGACCTTCTCCGGCTCGTTGGCCCCGGCGAAGCGGGAGACGAGCACGCTCATGCCGGTGAACAGCGAGTTGAGGAAGACGATGACGACGATGAAGATCTGCAGGGAGACCCCGATGGCGGCGTTGCCGGTGTAGCCGACGAAGTGCCCCACCAGCGCGTGATCCACGAGGCCCTGAAACCCGCTGATCACGTTCTGGAGCATCGTCGGCCAGGCGAGCCGCCAGACGGCGCCCGCGATCGGGCCGTCGATGAGCGAGCGGTCGAACGATTTTCCAGAGTGAGGGGGGGCGGCCATGAGGGGCGTAGATGATACAAGAGGCGATCCCCCTCAACAGCCGCCCGTCGGCCCGGGCATGAATGCCACGGGCTAAGAACAGCGCCGGATGAATCCGGCTTCAAGCTCCCTTCAGGGAGCGCTGTTCCTAGCCCGGCGATTCATCGCCGGGCGGGGGAGGCGGCTTCAATGCGACGGGATAAGCGCGGGCGCTGCTGTGCCCTGGGTCTCCTGGCAGGCGGCGGGGAGGACGTTGGGGTCGACCCAGGGGCAGGCCGGCGCGGGCTTCCCGTCCGTGTCCTGGACCGTGTTGTTGAAGGCGTGGCTCACCTTGAAAGAGCGCCTGGCGTCCGCGACGGTGTTGTGGCAGAACAGGCAGCTGTTCTCCTGGACCTCGGCGGGGGCCAGCGGATTGGGAGTCTGCGTGAAGGTCTCCATGGTGAGGTTGGCGAGGATGGTCGAGCCCGCCAGGTTGCCGGGATCGGACGCGGAGGGCTGCACCGCCGGCAGCGCGCCCTTGGCCGTCCAGACCGAACCGATCAGGTAATAGTTCTTCCAGACCGAATCCGCCGGGAGCGCGCCGGCCGCCGAACGGTTGAGCGATTGGATGACGCGGATGTGGTCCTTGCCCTGGGCATTGCCGGGGTTGTTGCCGTGCGGCCAGTTGCGGAAGGCCTGGGTCGGCGGATAGGGAGGATTCGGAGCGTCCGGGTCCGGCCAGAGGTTGACCTTGCCGCAGTCGGTGGATCTGGCGTTGTTGTACGTCCAGTTGTCATAGCCGGCCGGGGGCTTGGTGCCCTTGCCGGGGGTGCACGGGCCGTCCGGCCCGTTGGCCACGTGCTCGAAGGTCGCCCAGATCAGCTCGGGATGCCCGGCCGTGGCGTAGACCAGGTGCATGCCCACCAGGGCCATGTCCCGCCGCACGCATTTGCCGGTCTGCGGATCCTCCACGGTGACGTTCTTGATCGTGTGGAAGCGGCGGTAGTTGGGGTCCTGGCGCGCGATCGGCCGCCAGGACGCCTTCAACTCGATGCTCCCCTCCGGGGTCCGCAGATTGGCGGCCGCCTCCGCGTCCTGGCAGGCCAGGATGTCGAGATTGCAGCGGTGGACGAAGGAGGCGAACCCGGGGTTGAAGTACTGCTCGTAGTAGGTGACGTTGGCGGCCTGGTCCACCAGGATGCCCTTGGAGCCGGCCTGAGCGGTTTCGGCGCCCTGGCTCTTGGCGCGGCGGATGAGGAAGATCCGGCGGTGGCCGGTGGTCTCGTCGACGTTGGCGCAGGCGGACTCCTCCGCCGGCTCCGACACCGGGAAGATGTCGGACAGCGTGGGGAAGGTCTCGAACAGGAGCACCCCCTGGGGGCGGACGGGCTGGGTCAGGTAGAGGAAGCTCTGCCACGCGTATTGGTTGAAGGCGCACAGGTCCGCCGGCTCCTTGCGGAAATCGGGCAGGCTCGGGTTCGTGGCCCACGCGGCCTGCGCCCCACAGGAGCGCTCCGCCGCCCGCGCTTCCGCCGCGAGCAGGGCGAGGCCCATGAACAGGCCGGCGCTGAGGATTCTCCGGATCTTCAGGATCTTCATGACGGGATCTCCTTTCGGATCGATACACCTCCCCCATGACGTCCGGGATCGGGCGTTCGGGCTCCCCGCTTGGGGCGTGCTGGAGGTGCTGTCGGAGAGGGGTTAGAGCAGGATGGGTGCCGGGGGGTGGGGTCTCACATCTTGCCCTTCGATCGGGGCATCCGTGGGGCGGGCGCGCGGTCTCCTGCTTGAGCGTGCGGTGCATCCGTTCATGCCTCCCATTCTGTTCTGGGTGACCCGGTTCAATACGCTCCAAACGAATCCCCAACTTGACCCACTGCACCGACAGCTGAGACAAACGGGCCACCGCACTGGCCGAGGCAAACGGACTTCCGTTGTCGCTACGGATCGCCTCCGGCAGACCATACTCCCGAAACAGTCGTTCGAACACCGGCCAAGCCTGAGACGCGGCCACCGAGTCGAGCCCTTGGAGCCCTAGAAGGAACCGGCTGAACCCGTCGGCCACCGTCAGCGGGTAACGCAGAACCACCATCGCCTGTGCGAAACTGCCCCTTGAAGTCACAGCTCCACACATGGTTGGGAGCCGCAGCTTGGACCGAGGGACGACCCGAGGGCGGCCAATCCCGACGAGACCGACCTCGCTCTTCCACCAAGCCGTGCTGCTTCAAGATCCCACCCACTGTACTGGCCGCCGGCCAGGTCGTCTCCGGCTCCCGCTTGCCCAGCCATTACCTGCGACCTCAACCCCTATCCCCTTCTCCTAAAGGAGAAGGGGGACGACTGCGAGGCGTATTGCCAGTAAGGTCCTCCCTCTCCTTCAGGAGAGGGAGACAGAGGGTGAGGTCGCAGGCCATGGATGCCCCGATCAGCAGCTTGTGTATGCCCTTCGAACCCTCACCTTTCGGTGAGCCGCCTCACCGATCGGCGAGGGCCCGCTACGTCCGCAATCCCAGGCTGGAGAGGAGGCGGTGGAGGTAGTTGGGGTGGAGGCCGAGGAGGGTGGCCGCGCGGGTCACGTTTCCCCCGCCTCCGCCAGGGCGTCCTGGACCAGGCGCCGCTTCGCCTCGGCGACCCCCTCGTGGTAGCGGACGCCCGCGGCTCCGGGCGGCGGGCCGGCCTCCAGCAGGGTCTCCGGCAGATCCTCGGGGCGGATGAGGTCGCCGTCGCCGAGGACGATCGCGCGCTCGACGGCGTTGGCGAGCTCGCGCACGTTGCCGGGCCAGGGGTAGCGCAGCAGGCAGGCCCGCGCCTCGGGGGTGAAGCCGGCCGCCGGGCGCCCGAGCCGGCGGCTGGAGCAGCGCCGCGAAGTGGCTGGCGAGCAGCGGGATGTCCTCCCGGCGCTCGCGCAGCGGCGGCAGCTGGAGGGGGATCACGTTCAGCCGGTAGTAGAGGTCCTCGCGGAAGGTCCCCTCGCGGATCGCCTCCTCGAGATCCCGGTTGGTGGCGGCGACCACCCGCACGTCGACGCGGAATCGGGCGCGTGCCCCCCACCCGCTCGAACTCGCGCTCCTGGAGGAAGCGCAGGAGCTTGGCCTGGAGCGCCAGCGGGATCTCGCCGATCTCGTCGAGGAACAGGGTGCCGCCGTCGGCCACCTCGACCTTGCCGGTCTTGCGCGCCACGGCGCCG
The DNA here is from genome assembly GCA_963792575.1 of uncultured Acidobacteriota bacterium. GTDB lineage: Bacteria > Acidobacteriota > Thermoanaerobaculia > Multivoradales > UBA5704 > DATARR01. Next base: position 1,186,540 of record CAWBWZ010000023.1, on the reverse strand, counting down.
GTGAAGGCGCCGCGCTCGTGGCCGAAGAGCTCGCTTTCGAGCAGGGTCTCGGAGAGCGCGGCGCAGTTGACGGCCACGAACGGCCGCGTCGGCCCGCGGGCTCGCCTCGTGGAGGGCGCGGGCCGCCAGCTCCTTGCCGGTGCCGCTCTCGCCGCGCAGGAGGACGGTGGCGTCGGTGGCGGCCGCCCGGCGCGAGCAGGCGGTAGACCTCCCGCATGCGCGGGCTCTCGCCGACCAGGTCGCGGTCGAAGGACGCCGCCGAGGCGGCGGTTCTCCTCTTCCAGCCACTCGATCCGCCGCGCCGTGGCGAGCGGCGCCCCGGCCATCCCCGCCACCGCCGCGGCGAGCTCCAGGTGGCCGCCGTCGAAGCGCGCCGCGGCGCTGTCGACATAGAGCACGCCCACCGGCCGGTCCAGATGGATCAGCGGGGCGGCGAGGACGGCGGTGGAGGTTTCCTGGGTGACGTCGGCGAGCAATGCGATCCGCTCCTCCAGGACCTGGCGGACGACCTCGCGCGGCACCTGAAACGGCGGCGTTCCTCCCGCGCGGTCGAGGGTGAAGACATCCCCGTCCTCCTCCCCGCGATCGGTCAGCACCAGGGCGGCGCGCTCCCCCGGCACCGCCGCCAGGGTGAGCGCGAGGAGCCGGCGCGCCAGCTCCTCCGGCGAGCGGGCGGCCTGGAGGGCGGCGGCGATGTCCAGCAGCGTCCGGAGGTCGCGGGCGATGCGGCCGCTGCGGTCGGCGGCGGCGCGCTCGGCCAGCCGTTCCGGTGGCTGCGCGTAGAGGGACTCGCCGGCCGCGAGGTGAAGGGTGGACTCGACAGAGGGAGCTTCGCCGAACGCCGGGGCCGCCGGCGCCCGCTCCTCCTCCCCGGCTCCGGAGTGGAAGACGAACAGCGAGCGGCCCAGAGTCACCAGATCCCCATCCTCCAGGAGCCGCTCCCCCACCGCCATGCCGTTGACGAAGGTCCCCCGCCGGCTCTCCAGGTCGAGCAGCCGGAAGCCGCCGGCCGCCGGTTCGAGCCGGCAGTGGCACCGGGAGACGGCGAGGTCGGGCACCTGGAGGCGGTTCGAGGACTGGCGGCCGATGGTCAGCGGCTCGCCGTCCAGGGGGAAGGTCTGGCCGGCCAGGGGGCCGCTCAGGGCGAGGAGGACGGGGCTCAAGATCTGGATTCCCAAGGTTCGGCTAGAGTGTACCCAATCCAGCTCTACCCGGGAGGAGAAACGCATGGGCGCGAAAACAATCGAGGCCACCTTCGCCGAAGGCCATCTCACGATCGATCCGGATCCCTGCATCGTGGAGGATGGCGATTGGGTGGTCTGGAGCTTCAAGGGGGTGCCGGACGGATGCCTGCCGTACATCCGATTTTCCTCCGGTTTCGGCCCCTTCCACGCCCTGCGGTCCTACGGCGGGCTGCAGATCGTCAGCAAGGGGCACCTCCCGAGCACGGGGAGCGGCTCCCACGCCTATACGGCGATGATCCTCAAGGCGGAGGAGGCCCATCCACTGGCCTCGAAGCAGGGGACGATCGTCAACCATGCCACCGCCGGGGAGCCGCTGCCCGACGTCCTGGTGACCTTCGACCCTGACAAGCCGGAGGGGGAGAAGGTGGTCGTCTCCCCCGATACCATCCGCATCAACGAGGGGGACACCGTGAACTGGCGGGTGAGCGGCCTGCGGCCCGGGCACTTCGTCACCTTCCAGTTCCTGGACAGCGAGGGCGCCCCCGCGCGCCTCTTCAAGAGCTTCTCCCTCCTGCCCGGCGAGGGCCCGGGCGAGGCGCGGGCCAGCGCGCTGGGGTTCCTCGCCGGGGAGAAGGGGCAAGGCTCATACACCTACCAGATCCGGGTCCGGAGCGAGGCCGGGGATCTGCTCGGAGGGCACGATCCGGCGATCGACAACATCGGGCCGCCGATTCCTACCGGGGATGGGAGCTAGGGAAAGGCAAAGGACGTAAAGGACTGCAAGGACGACAAGGACAGGGCTGTTTTTCTTGTCCTTGCAGTCCTTGCAGTCCTTTACGTCCTTGGTCCTTTCAGCTCTTCGCCCGCGCCAGCAGCTCCCTCAGCTCGGGATCCTCCCGAAAAGCCCCGAACGCCGGCAGCGCGAACCAGCGGGGCTTGATCCCCTTTTCGAGGGCGATCTGGGCGTTGACCAGGGCGGAGGCGTGGTCGCCGGCGAGGGCGTAGACGAGCGCGGCCTGGTAGACGACCTCCGGATCGTCGCCGCTCTGGCGCAGGGTGCCCTGCGTCAGCTCCACGGCCTCGCGGGCGCGGCCCAGGTGGGCGAGGCATTGGGCCCGGATCATTCGATCCTGGGGGGAGAGGCTGGGGCCTTCGAGACGGGCCAGCGCCTGGGCATAGTGCGCTCCCGCCTCGCCTTCGCGGCCGAGGGCGAGCTCGGCGTCGGCGAGGTTGAGCAGCACCGTGACGTGTCCCGGGGAGAGCGCCAGGGCCTGCCGATAGGCCTCGACCGCTTCCTCCTGGTGGCCGAGGAGGGCGCGGGCGAGACCCAGATTGCTGGCGTGGGAGCGGTGCGGCTGGCGGCGCATCAGGTCGAGGTAGATCCGCTCGGCGCGCGCCGGGTCCCCGGTCAGCAGCTCCAGCCCCCCGAGCTTGTCGAGCCCCCAGAGGTTGCCGGGATCGCGCTCCAGAAGCTGCTCCAGGCGGCGGCGGGCCTCGCCGGTGCGGCCGGCGCGCATCTGCAGGCCGGCCAGCCGGAAGAGGCTCGCCCACGAAGGGGAGCGCTCGACGGCGGCCTCGAAGTCGGCGATCGCCCGCGGCAGATCCCCCTCGGCCTCGGCCACCTGGGCGGCGAGCACCCGGTTCTCCGGATCGCCGGGCGAGATGCGCTCCAGATCGCCGAGCAGCGCCCGGGCCTCCTTCGGCTGGCCCGCGCCCAGAGCGAGCCGGAGCTGGCTCACCACCGGACGGCGGTCGCCTGGGGCGAGCTCGCGGGCGGCGCGGGCGTTCTCCCGGCCGCTCTCCAGCTGGGCGGGATCGCGGTTCGAGCGGAAGAGGTTCAGGGCCGTGAAGGCCGCGAGCAGCCGCGCCTCGAGGAACCGCGGAGAGCCGCGGACGATGCGGTCGAGCGCCGCCAGATCCGCCGCGCCCGGCGTGGCCTGGCCGTCTTCGAGGCGCGTCTTGAGCCGCAGGAGATCGGCGTAGTCCGGGTCCCGGACCTCCAGCGCCGGCGTGCCGGGCCTCGTCTCCCGATCCGGCCAGGCGCGCCGCAGGTGGACGGCCACAGCGTCGGCCAGGAAGCGGAGATCCTTCGGGTCGGTGGGCACGACGAAGCGCTCGGCCCACAGCACGCCGCCGTCGCTGCCGCGGATGCGCCGCAGCGACAGGGTGGCGCCCACCGTGCCCAGGCCCTCCACCGTGGCCGCCAGCACCTCCTCCGCCGCCGCCGAACGGGCCGCCGCGACCGGCGATCCGACGGCGCCGGCCTGCCCGGGCTCGAGCGGAGTCACCCCCGCGAGCGATCCCAGGGTCGAGAGGCTCGCCATCAGAACGCCCGAGGCCGCGAGGTCCAGGGTGGCGTCGGCAGGCCTGATCTCGGGTTTGAGCACGAGGACCCGCAGCGGCGGGGCGCCGGGCCGCCCGATCAAGACGAAGGCGGCCAGGGCGAGCGCGGCCAGGACGGCCAGGATCGACGGGACGGCCAGACGCCGGGTCCAGCCACGGACGGGGGCCGCGGCGGGAGGCGGAGCTCCTCCCTCGGTGGCGCCTCCCTCGGTCATCAGCTCGCTGTCCCACGACGGTTCAGGCGGACTCGCGGCGTCGGAGGTGGCCCGGGCGAGGACCGCGCTCACCTCGCGGGCGGACGCCGGCCGCGCCTCGCGGTCCTTGGCCAGCAGGCGATCCACCAGTCGGACGAGCTCCGGCGGCAGGTCCGGCCGCAGGGCGCCCAGCGGCGGCGGCTGATCCGCAAGCACGCGGCGGAGCGTCTCCGCCGAGCTGCCGGCCCGGAAGGGGGAGCGCCCGGACAGCATCTCGTAGAGCAGCACGCCGAGGGAGAAGAGGTCAGAGCGCGCGTCCACCGGCTCGCCGCTCGCCTGCTCGGGGGACATCGCGTAGAAGGTGCCGAGCACCGCCCCGTGCGCCGTCAGGGAGCCGTCCTCCGGCTCGTCGAGGGAGGACTTGGCGAGGCCGAAGTCGAGGATCTTGGCGTGGCCGTCGGGCGTGACCATGACGTTCTCGGCCTTGAGATCGCGATGGACGAGGCCGGCGGCGTGCGCGGCGGCCAGGCCGTCGGCGATCTCGCGCGCCAGCCGGATCGCCTGAGCCGAAGCCGGCAGCCCCGCCGTCAGCAACGCGCGGAGGGTCCGGCCCTCGGCGAGCTCCATGATGATGGCGTCAACAAGGGCATCGCCCGAGCCGTCTTCGACGACGTCGTAGATCTGAACGACCGCGGGGTGGTTCAGGCGCGCCGCGGCCCGCGCCTCGCGGCGGAACCGCTCGCGCATGGCCGGCTGCGAGTCGTGGCGGATGCGCTTGATGGCGACCCACCGGCCCAGGCGCTCGTCGCGGGCGAGGAAGACCTCGCCCATGCCCCCGCGGCCGAGCCGCCCCTCCAGCCGGTACGCGCCGATCCGCTCGCCGTCCGGCAAGGAAGGGGCACCGTCATCCATCGAAACGGTCGGGTTTTCGGAGCCCGCGGGCTCCCTCGGGTCTGGCATCTGGGCTCCCGGCGAAGGGGGCTATTGTAGCGCCTGACCTCAGGCGTTCGTGGCCTGCGACCTCAACCCCTATCCCCTTCTCCTGAAGGAGAAGGGGGACGACTGCGAGGAGTATTGCCCGTAAGGCCCTCCCTCTCCTTCAGGAGAGGGACCGAGGGTGAGGTCGCAGGCCACGGACCTTGCCTCACGGGCACGTCGAAAACGCCGACGTGTCCTGGACCGGCTTGAACCCGGTGCCCTGCGGGTTCGTGTAGGTCTTCATCACTCCGGTCATGGTGTCGGTGACGGTGACGTTGACCTGCACGTTGGTGAGGCCGCCGGCGTAGACCCAGAAGCGGCTGTTGTAGCCACAGGCGTTCAGCACCTTGATCACCATCTCCACGTTCGCGGCGTCGAAAAACCAGAAGTAGCCGGTGTCCGCCGTCAGCGGGACGGCCTGGCCGGCGCCGGTCCGGCCGTCCGGCGTCCTCCAGGTGACGTCGACGCGGAAACGGCCGCCGCTCAGGCATAGGCTCGTGGGGCCGGCGGCGCAGGTCGCCTTCTCGAGAATCCGCTCCAGATCCGCCGAGGTCTCCTCCACGAGGCTCCCGGCGACGGCATTGCCCGATCCGCCGCTGCAGGAATCGAAAGCCGAGGTGTCCTGGATCGGCTGAAAGGCCGTGCCCTGGGGGTTGTGGTAGGTCCGCATCGTGCCGGCCTGCGTGTCGGTGACGGTGATGTCCACCTGGACGTCGGTCAGGCCGCCGGCGAAGACCCAGTACTTCTGGTTTACCCCGCAGGCGTTGAGAACCTTGAGCACCATCTCCACATTCGGCGCCTCGAAGAACCAGAAGTAGCCCGTGTCGCCGGTCAGGGGGACCGCCTGTCCCTGACCGCTCCTGCCGTCCCGCGTGCGCCAAGTGGCCTCGACCTTGAAACGGCCGCCGCCGAGGCAGAGGGTGGCGCCTCCCGGGAAGCAGCCGCTCAGGCCGCCGATCCGCAGGCTGACGCTGTCGTAGGGAGAGCGCGCGTAGAGGCCGATGTAGTAGGTCCCCTGCCGGGGCGAGGCGACCGTCACCGAATCCTGGTTGCCGGAATTCGCCGAGACGGCATCGTACTGGGTGAGCGTCGGCGGCGCGCCGAAGCGGATGTAGAGATCACCATTGCCATTGCCCGGAGCGATCGAGACGGTCAGCGGCGGCGCCCCCGCGCCGATGGGGAGCGTCCAGTAGACGAAGCCGCCCGCCCGCCGGTCGTTCAGCCCGAAAAGGGTGAGCTGGGGGTCGAACGGCGCCGAGGTCGCCTGCGAGCCGGTCCAGTTGCCCCCCACCTGCTTGAGGTTGAGATCCGCCAGCAGCCCCGGCTCGGTGTCGGTCGCCAGGGCGTTGAAGCGCAGATCGAGCCCGCCGTTGTCGTCGAGGCCGGGGAGGGCGCCGAGCTCGAAGGGGACGGGGCCGGTGAACCGGTTGTGGTCCAGCCAGAGCGTCTGCAGATTGCCGAGGTTGAGGAACGAGCCCGGGATCGTGCCGCCGAGGCGGTTCGAGGAGAGGAGCAGGCCGATCAGCGAGGTGGCGTTGCCCAGCTCGGGAGGGACCGAGCCGCCGAGCTGGTTCTTCTCCAGGTTGAGGAACATCAGCCGCGAGAGGCTCCCGAGCTGCCGGGGGATGGCGCCGGAGAGCTGGTTGTTCGCCAGGCCGAGCTGCTCGAGCGCCGCGAGACTTCCCAGGGTGGCGGGGATCGCGCCGGAGAGCTGGTTGTCGTCGAGGTAGAGCGTCTGAAGGTTCGCCAGCCGGCCCAGCTCGGCCGGAATCGCGCCGCTGAGCTGGTTCCCCGAAAGGTCCAGATAGGTCAGAGACCGCAGGCTCCCGAGCTGAGCGGGCAGGCTTCCCGAGAGCTGGTTCCCCCCGAGATTGAGGAGCTGAAGGCTGGCGAGGTTGCCCAGCTCGACGGGGAGGCCCCCGGTGATCCGGTTGAAAGGAAGATCGAGGAACGCCAGCTTGCTCAAGGTCCCCAGCTCGCGGGGGAGCGCGCCGGAGATCTGATTCAGGCCGAGTTGGAGGCTCTGCAGGTTGGTGAGATTTTTCAGGCTCGCGGGGAGGCTCCCCGCCAGACCGTTCTCGCTCAGATCGAGGCCGGTGACGGTAGTGCCTCCCGCGTTGCACTCGACGCCCACCCAGGAGCACTCGCTGCCGGCGGCGCCGAGCCAGCCGGTCCGGTCCGTCCAGTGCGCTCCGCCGGTCGCGTTGTAGAAGCCTACGAGGGCCGAGCGCTCGGCCGCCGGGACCATCCCCTGAGCCGGAGCGGCGAGAGCGAGGAGCGGCAGGGCGGCGAGCAGCCGCGCGACAGACCGGGAAAGCAAAACTACGCCCACGTTTCCTCCGAAAAGCAGGAACGGCCCTGCGGACTACGCCTGATAAAATCCGCCTTTCGGCGAATGGCCCGATTCGTGCCTGCATCGTACCCTGTTCGAGTGAGAGACAGGAACGGAGACGACGATCCAATGCCAGGCGAGCCCGAGACCCCGGAGGATTGCTACGAGATCCGGCTCAAGGAGCGTCTCGACGACCACTGGACGAGCTGGTTCGAGGGATTGAAGCTCACCGCCGATCCCCAGGGCGAGACAGTGATCTCCGGCCCCGTGCCCGATCAGTGCGCTCTCCTCAGCGTGCTGCGCAAGATCCACGACCTCGGGCTGACGCTGATCTCGGTCCAGCGGCGGAAAGGCAGATCACGGACGCACAAGGACTGACACGGACCCGCACGGACAGCAGGAGCCCGCCTCTCGTCCGTGATTGTCTGTGTGTGTCCGTGCTCGTCCGTGTGTCCGTGCTCTTCGCCCCTCCCTTGACCTTCCCCGCCCAAGGCGGCAGAGTGGAGCCGTGCATGTGCTCGCCGTTCACTACGCCCCGGGAGCTGGGGAAGCCATGGCCGCCTCGCTCGCCGAGGCGCTCGACAAGACGCCCTATGAGGCGCGGGCGCGGCTCTCCGATCCCGAGGGGGGGCCGGCCGTGGTCGCCCGCTACGGGGAGATCGAGCCCGCCTGGGCGTGCGCCGGCCGGCTGCGGGCGAACGGCATCTCCCCCATTCTGCTGACCGAGGAGGACGTCGAGACCGACTCCCGGCGCTTTCTCGTCCGCGGCTTCGAGCTCAGCGAGCAGGGGATCGCCGCCACCTCGCGCCGGGGGGAGACCGCCGAGATCGCCGCGCGCGACATCGCTCTCCTTCTGCGCGGGGTACGGGTCGACGAGCAGACCGAGCTGAAGACGACCGAGCAGCGCAAGTTCAGCGCCAGCCGCGCCCTGCTGACCCAAGGGCTGATGATGACCAAGACCGTCCGCACGACCGAAAAGGTGACGACGTCGGCGCGGGAGGAGTTCCTTCACCTCTACGCGAAGGGGCGCCCGCCCCTGGTGTTCCGCTCGGGCGCGCTCGATTACCGGTCGTTCGGGGGCGCCCTCCAACCTTCGGTGCAGGCCAACTTCACGCACCTGATCGGGGAGATGCGCCGGACCTTTCCCGAGGCCCTCTACAACGAGCGGCTGGCGAACCGCCCGTCCCGGCAGCGAATCCTGGGACCGGGGCTGACCGACAATCACCTGGACATCGCCGTCTCGCTGCTCTCCCATCTGCTGCTGAGCCCACCTGCCTCCCGCTGAACGGATCAGCGGCCCGAAGGCTTGTGCTCCTCCGCCGCCTCGCGCTTCTCGTCCTTCGCGGTCTCGTGATGCTTCGCGAGGACCTTGCCGGTGATCGCGCTGACGTTGACCTCCTCGATGCCGGACTTGCCCGGGACCGCGATGTCGAACGAGTAGATCAATTTGCCGTGCTCCTTCTTGAGCTCCTCGGAGCGCACCTCGCCATGCGGCACCTTGGCGAGCGCCGTGGCGCGGGCGGTTTCGAGGCTGACCCTGGCCTGCCTGGCCAGATCGGCGGGGACATCCTGGCGGACGGCGGGCCTGGTTTGCGAGGAGGCGGCGTGAAGGCTGCCGCCCGCGATCCACAGCGAGCCGGCTATGGTGGCTGCGGTCAAAATGCGTTTCAGGTTCATGATGTTTCCTTTCGATGGAGTCGTCCCTTGGCGTGAAGTCCGGACGGTTCTCAGTCTGCTGACGCCCGCATGACGGGACGATGAAGCGCCTCTTCATCGAGCCGTCATACGGGCGTCCATACGATCCACTCGCCGATGAGGAGAGTGGATATCTTGGATCGCGCCGCGGAGAGCACCGACCTGATGGCAGCCGCTTCCTGGCTGCGTCAGCCGTTGCTGATGGCCGCGATCCTTGCGTTCATCGCCTGCTTCGCCGGCATCGGCTCCCACCACCTCTGGAGCCCCGACGAGCCGACCGGCGCCGCCGTGGGCCGCGAGATGCTGGAGAGCGGCGACCTCATAGTGCCGCGCCTGAACGGCCAGCCCTTCCTGGAGAAGCCCCCGCTCTACTGGTGGGTACAGACGGCGGCCCTGCGGGGGTGGGGCGTCACGGCGTCGGCGGCCCGGCTCCCCTCGGCCCTGTTCAGCGCCCTCACCCTGCTCGTCGCCTTCGCTCTGGGATGGCGGCTGAACGGCCGGCGGAGCGGCCTGCTGGCGGCCGCCGTCCTCGGCTGCACGGCGCTGTTCGTGCTGGAAGCGCAGCGGGTGGTCGTGGATCCGGCCCTGGCGTTCTTCGTCGCGCTGTCTCACCTGGGGTTCGTGATCCTGGTCGATCCGCGGACTCCGGCCGAGCGGCGCCGCGCCCTCCTGCTCATCGCTCTCGCCGTGCCGCTCGCGTTCCTGTCGAAGGGTGTCGTGGCTCTGGGCCTTGCCGTGGCCCCACCGGCGCTCTGGCTCCTGGCGACGCGGCGCTGGCGAGCGCTTCGCGATCTCGTGCCCCTGGCTCTGCTGGGAATTCCGGTCTTCGCCCTGTTCGCCGTACCCTGGGCTGTGGCCCTCGTCCGGGACGGCGGCTGGCCGGCGCTCCAGGAGTGCCTCCTCAACAACACCGTGCAACGCCTCTCGTTCCACGCCAAGGGGACCGTCTACGGCCATACCCGCCCCGTCCTCTACTATCTGGCGATCGGTCCGGCCGTGCTGCTCCCCTGGTCGCTCGCCATCCCCGCGATGCTGCGGGCCGGCGTCCTTCGTCACGCTCCGGAACGACCCGGCAGCGAGGCGAGATCCCTTCTTTTCTGGACCTTCGCGATCGGCGTCCTCCTGCTGTCGGTGGCCGCGAGCAAGCGGGAGCTCTACTTGCTGCCGCTCCTGCCTGCCTTCGCCGCCTGTGTCGCCTGGTGGCTGGACGGCCTGGCGGCGGAGCGCGACCCCCGGGCCCGGCGCTGGAACCGGGCTACCCTGAGCGGCCTGGTCGCGCTGGCGGCGCTGCTGCCGATGATCCTCTGGATCGCGATGCTCGCCGTCGAGCGGATGCCGCCAGCCCGCGGCACCCGGACCGGCCTGCTGCCCGTCCAGGCGGCGCTGACTCCAGGCGTCCTGACCGGGTTCGGGCTCGCCGCCGCCGGCACCTGCGGCCTGCTGCTGGTCCGCCTTGTCAGATACCGGCGGCGCGGGCCGGACGCGCGGCTCTCCCCGCTCTGGGCGGTCACGCCGTTCCTGTTGCTCTTCCTGGCCGTGGAAACCGCGGTCCAGGCCATCGTCGATCCCCTCAAGAGCATGAGCGACATGACGGCGGCGGTCTCACGGCTGCTGCCCGGAAACGATCCCGTGCCGGCCTATCTGCCGCCTGAATGCTCTCCAGAAAGCGTTTATGGCATGATCTCGTTCGACCTGGGGCGCCGGACACTTCTCGTCAGAAACCCCGACGAGCTGCGGGCCTTGATCGAACGAAAACCTGACGATCGCGTTGTCCTTCGAGCCGATGAAGCCTCTCAGCTCCCTGCGGACCTCCTGGGGCGGATCGTCATCCTCTATGACGAACGCGGCCACAAGGCTTCTCCTTTTGTCATCGCGGGCTGGAACCCGGCACTTGCGGCTCGTCGCTGAAGGTCTCGCCGTCCTCGCCCTGCTCGCCGCGGCTCCCCTGCCCGGCCAGACTCCGCCCGCTCCCACGGTCGCGGCCGCGCGGCAGGCCCTGACCCTGGACGAGGCGATGACGTCGGCCCTCTCGGCCAGCCCGGCCCTGCGCGCGGCGGGCCTGGGGCGAGCGGAGGCGGCCGCGCGCGGGGACGTGGCGCGCCAGCGGCCCAATCCGGAGATCACGCTCGAGGAGACGAACGACAAGCCGCGGGACACGGCGACGCTCTCCGTGCCGATCGAGCGAGGGGGCAAGCGGCGCCGGCGGATCGAGTTGGCCACGGCCCAGGCGAAGAGCAACGAGGCGGAGATCGCGCGCCTGGTAGCCGACACCCGCAACCAGGTGCGCCGGGCCTACTTCGCCCTGTCGGCGGCGCAGCGCCGCGTGGAAGAGACGGCGGAGTTGCTGCGCCTGGCCGAGCGCGCCCGCGACGCCGCCCGCGCCCGCTTCGAGCTCGGCGACGCGCCCCGCCTCGACGTGCTGCAGGCGGAGCTGGCGGCGGCCCAGGCGGCGGGCGAGACGGACAAGGCCCGCGGCCTCCTGCTGGGCGCCCGCGGCACTCTCAACGCTCTGCTCGGCCGTCCGCTCGACAGCCCGGTCGCGGTGAGCGCCGCGCTGGACGCGGGAACGGTGCCCCCCGCGGACGTCGCGGCTCGTGTGGCCCTGTCCTCCAGCGCCGAGCTCTCCGTGCTCGAGCTGGGGATCGCCGCGCAGAAGGCACAGGTGGAGCTGGCGCGGGCCGAGGCCGTGCCCGACCTCACCGCCGCCGCCGGGGTCCTCCACTACGCGCCTCCCGACTTCAACTGGGGCTGGCACGCGGGGCTCACCATACCGCTGCCGATCTTCACCCGCGGCCGGGCCCAGGTGCGGGTGGAGGAGGCGACACTGGCGCGGCTGCAGGCGGAGCGCGAAGCCGCCGCCGCCCGCGTGCGGGGCGAGGTCTATGCCGCCGCCGCCGCCGCCGAGACCCAGCGGCAGGCCTATCTGCGCTTCCGCGACGAGATCCTCCCCCGCGCCGGCGAGGTGGAGAGCATGGCGGAGGACTCCTACCGCTCGGGACAGACCAATCTGGTCGCGCTGCTCCAGAGCCTGCAAGCCGTGCACGACCTGCGCCTCCAGGCGGTGCAGGCGGGGACCGACTATCAAAACGCGCTCGCCGACCTGGAGCGGGCGATGGGAGCGCCGCTGCCGTGAGAGAACGTTCAGCCCCGCAGGGGCGACCGGAATTAGCCCGGGCCGTCAGGCCCGGGATTGGATCGACCGCGATCTCCGAGCCCCGCAGGGGCGGCAGGAAGCTGTACTACTCCGATCTCCTGCCGCCCCTGCGGGGCTTGTCAAAGATGGGATACCCCACGCACCCGGGCCTGACGGCCCGGGCTAATTCCGGTCGCCCCTGCGGGGCTGAAACTCTTCAGAAAACCTTCCAAGTAGCGTTCATCCTCTTCTGCCTCCTGGGCCTCCTCCCCCTCGCCGCCTGCCACAAAGCCTCCCCCGAGGCGGTGGACACCGCCGAGGCCGTGACCGTGACCGTGGCCACCGCCCGCTCCGGCCCGATCCGCGCCGTGGTCGCCGCCACCGGGCAGGTGAAGCCGGCGGCCGGGGCGGAGTTGCTGGTGATCGCCGCCCCAGGAGGCCCGCATCGCCGAGCTGCCGAAGGCGGTGGGCGACCGGGTGCGCCGCGGCGAGCTGCTGGTCCGTTTCGAGATCCCCAGCCTGGACGCGGACGCCGCGGCCCGGCGCTCGGACCTGGCGCGCGGCCAGGCGCAGCTCGCGACGGCGCGGCAGAACGCGGCCCGCCTCTCCGGCCTGTTCCAGCGCGGCATCGCCGCCCGCAAGGAGGTGGAGGACGCCCAGCGCGACCTCGTCCAGGCGGAGGCGACCGTGACCGAGGCCCGGAGCGCGACGGCGGCCGCCGGCCGGCTCGCCGGGCGCGAGGTGGTGCGCGCGCCCTTCGACGGCGTCGTCATCGGCCGCTCGCATCAGGTGGGGGACATCGTCGATCCGAGCGGCCCGGAACCCCTCCTGCGCGTGATCGATCCTTCCCGGCTGCAGGTGGAGGCCGCGGTGCCAACCGGCGATCTGGGCCGGGTCGCGGTGGGCAGCCCGGCGCGGGTGCGCGGCGCCGCCTTCCCCGACGAGGCGGCCCGCGTCGTCGCCCGGCCGGCGGCGGTCGATCCGGCGACGGGGACCGCCCTGGCGCTGCTGGCGTTCGATTCGCCCACGCGCCGGCCGGCCGGCCTGGCCGTGGAGGTCGAGATCTACGGCGAGGAGCACCCCGCCGCCGTCCTGGTGCCTGCCGAGGCCCTCGTCCAGGAGGGACCGGAGAGCTTCGTCTTCACGGTCGACGCGCAAAAGAAAGCCCACCGCCGCAAGGTCGAGGTCGGAGTGACGGCGGAGGGCCAGGCCGAGATCCTCTCCGGGGTCACGGCCGGCGAGCCGGTGGTGGTGCGCGGCCAGACGGCGCTGCCGGACGGCGCCCTGGTCGAGACGGCCGAGACCGCGGAGCCGGCGAAGTGAACGTCGCCCGCTTCGCCGAGCGCCAGGGGCGCGCGGTGGTCCTCGTCACCCTGCTGCTGGCGGGGGCCGGGGCCCTGGTCCTCTCCTCGCTGCCGAGCGACATCTATCCGCCGCTCCAGTTCCCCCGCCTGCTGGTGATCGCCCACAGCGGCTCGCTCCCCGCCCGCGCCGATGATGACGTCGGTGACCCGGCCGCTCGAGCAGGCGGCCATGGAGGTCCCCGGCATCCGCCGGGTGCGCTCCACGACCTTCCGCGGCGCCACCGAGATCTCGGCCCAGTTCGCGCCGAACGCCGACATGGCCCTGGCCCTGCAGCAGCTCCAGAGCCGGGTCGCCGAGGCGCGCCAGGACCTGCCGGCGGACACCGACGCTCGCCGTCGAGCGGCTGACGGCCTCCTCCTTCCCGATGCTCAGCCTGAACCTGACGGGCGGCCTGCCGACCCCCGACCTCAACGACTACGCCTTCTACGTCATCCGCCCGGCGGTGGCGCGGGTGCCCGGCGTCGGCCGCGTCGAGGTGTCCGCGACCGACACCCGCGAGATCGAGGTGGTGACCGCTCCGGACCGCCTGCTGGCCGCCGGGCTCACCGTGGACGACGTGGCCGACGGCGCTGCACGCGGCCAACCAGCTGGCGCCGGTGGGGCGCTACACCGCCGGCGGCCTGCAGCACCTGGTGCTCGCCTCGGGGCTCTGGGGCGCCGCCGCCGACATCGCCCGCACCACGGTCGCCGTGAAGAACGGCGCGGCGATCCGGGTGGCGGACGTGGCGGACGGTCTTCCCGGGCGCGCCGGACCGCACCGCCCTCGTCACCGGCAACGGCCGCGACGCCGCCATCGTCAGCATCTCGCAGCAGCTCGGCGCCGACATCCTCGCCGTCAAGGCGGGCGTCGACCAGACGCTCGACCGAGCTCGCCCATACCCTCCCCTCAGGGTCTGCGGCTCTCGAAGGTCTACGACCTCGCGGAGTTCGTCGCCACCGCCATCGCCAACGTGCGCGACGCCATCCTGATCGGCGGCGTGCTCGCCGTCCTCGTGCTGCTCGCTCTTCCTGCGCGACTGGCGGGTGACGCTGGTCGCCTCGATCACCCTGCCGCTCACCGTGATCGCCGACCTTCCTGTTCATGCGGCTGTTCGGCGAGTCGATCAACCTGATGTCGATGGGCGGCCTGGCGGTCGCCATCGGCCTGGTCATCGACGACGCGGTGGTGGTGGTCGAGAACATCCACCGGCGGCTGCGCGGCGGCCGCGGGGAGGCGGCGATCGAGGAGGCGACCGCCGAGCTGTTCGCGCCGGTGGTCGGCTCCACGCTGACGACGGTGGTCGTGTTCGCGCCGCTCGGCTTCCTCTCCGGCGTGGTCGGGCAGTTCTTCCGCGCCCTGTCGCTCACCCTGTCGGTCGCCGTGCTGGTCTCGCTGGTGCTCTCGCTCACCCTCATCCCGCTGCTCGCCCGCTTCGCCTACCGGCACGGCGAGCACGCCCGGGAGCGAGACAGCCCAGCCGTGCTGGACCGGGTCTACGGGCGGGCGCTCGGCGCCTCGGTGCACCGCCCCTGGCTGGCGGTGGTGGCCGCCCTCGTCCTGGCGGTGGCCGGCTACCTCCTCTACCGGGGGATCCCGAGCGGCTTCCTGCCGCCGATGGACGAAGGGGGCTTCGTCATCGACTACCTGACCCCGCCGGGCACCGCGCTCGCGGAGACCGACCGGGAAGTGCGCAAGATCGAAACGCCTGCTGGCGAAGACCCCGGAGGTCGCGGCCTTCTCCCGCCGCACCGGCGCGGAGCTCGGCCTGTTCGCCACCCAGCCGAACAAGGGCGACATCCTGGTGCGGCTCAAGCCCGGTCGCAGCGCAGCCGCAGCTCCGAGGAAGTGATCGCCGACCTGCGCGCCGAAGCTCGCCGAGATCGTCCCCGGCATGGAGATCGAGTTCGTCCAGCTGCTGCAGGACATGATCGGCGACCTCGAAGGGGCCGCCAACCCGATCGAGGTGAAGATCTTCGGCGACGATTCCGCGACCCTCGCCGCCCTCGCCGAGCAGGTCCAGCACCAGATGGAAGGGGTGCAGGGCGTGGTGGACCTGGTGGGGCCGCAGGCTGGCGCCCCCGAGACCACCTGGCGAATCGACCCGGAGGCCGCCGGGCGAGCCGGCCTCACCGTCGAGCAGGTCCAGGACCAGCTCGCCACCGCCTGGCTGGGCGAGACGGCGACCGACCTGCAGCTCGGCGACCGCACCGTGCCCGTGCGGGTGCGCTACCCGGACAGCGACCGCTTCGATCCCACGCGTCTGGCGCGTCTCACCCTGAAGGCCCCGGACGGACGGCTGGTGCCGCTGTCGGCCCTGGCCCGGCCGGTGACGGGCACGGGCGATGGCGAGCTCATCCGCGAGAACCTGCGCCAGGTGGCCCTGGTGACCGGGCGGCTGGAAGGGCGCGACCTCGGGAGCGCCGCCACCGAGATCCAGGGCAAGCTGCGCGGCCTCAAGCTGCCGGTGGGCTACTCGGTCGAGGTCGGGGGGCAGTACGAGTCGCAGCGCCAGGCCTTCCGCGAGCTGCTGCTGGTCTTCGGCGCCGCCGCCGCGCTGGTGCTCCTCGTGCTGGTGATCGAGTTCCGTGCCGTAACCCCGGCGCTGATCCTGCTCCTCGCGGCGCCGCTCTCCTTCGGCGGCTCCTTCCTGCTGCTGCGGCTCGCCGGCTCGGAGCTCGACGTCTCCTCCGCGATGGGCCTGATCCTGCTGATCGGGCTGGTGGTGAAGAACGGCATCGTGATGCTCGACTACGCCCACCGCCTGCACGCCGAGGGGGAACCCTTCGTCGACGCGGTCGCCCACGCGGCGCGGGTGCGCCTGCGGCCGATCCTGATGACCACCCTCTGCACCCTGTTCGGCCTGCTGCCGCTCGCCCTCGGGCTTGGGCGCCGGCGCCGAGCTCCAGAAACCGCTGGCCCTCGCCGTCATCGGCGGCCTCGGCCTCTCCACCCTGGTGACGCTGTTCGCCGTCCCCTCGGCCTACGTGGCCCTGCATCGCAGGAGTTCACCGTGAAGCTGCTGCTGATCGAGGACTCCGCGCGGCTGCGCGCCACTCTCGAGCAGGGGCTGCGCAAGGCCGGCTATGCCGTCGACACGGCCAGGGACGGGCGCGAGGGGCTCTGGCTGGCGACCGAGAACGACTATGACGTCATCGTGCTCGACCTCATGCTGCCCGAGATCGACGGCCTGACCGTCCTGTGCAAGCTCCGCGAGCAGGGGAAGTCCACCCACGTCCTGATCCTCTCCGCCAGGGACCTGGTGGAAGACCGGATCGAGGGGCTGCGCCGCGGCGCCGACGACTACCTGGTCAAGCCGTTCTCGTTCGACGAGCTGTGCGCGCGCATCGAGGCGCTGGTGCGCCGGTCGTACCGGGCGAAGAACCCGTTGATCCACATCGGGCCGCTGGAGATCCATACCGCCGCCCGCCGTGTCGTGTACGCGGGCCGCGAGGTGAGGCTGACGCCGCGCGAGTACAGCCTCCTGGAGATCCTGGCGCTGCGCGCCGGCGAGGTGGTGAGCCGCGGCGAGCTCTGGGAACGCCTGTACGAGTTCGACTCCGAGGCCGCCAGCAACGTCGTCGATGTCCTCGTCTACTCCCTGCGCAAGAAGCTCGACCCGGACGATCCGTACAGCCTGATCAAGACCCGGCGCGGCCAGGGCTATTTGATTGAAGAGAAACCGATTGAAGAGGGGTCATGAGATCCCTCCGTGGCCGCCTGACCCTCTGGTTGCTCCTCGGCACGGGTCTGCTCCTGGCAGCCGGAGGCCTGCTGCTCGACCGGGTGATCAGCTTGCGCCTGCTCCGGGAGTTCGACGCCGCGCTGATCGAGCAGGCGAAGTCCCTGCAGGCGACCACCGAGCAGCAGGACGGCACGGTCTCGCTGGAGTTCTCCGCGGGGGTCATGCCCGAGTTCGCGCCCGGAGAGGCGCCCGATTACTTTCAGCTCTGGCTTGGCAAAGGCACGGTCCTCGCGCGCTCGCCGTCGCTGGGAACCCGCGATCTCCCACACTGGAGCCGCCCGGCCGGCCACCCCCGGTTCGTCGACCTCGTCCTGCCTGACGGCAGGCCGGGGCGCCAGGTCGAGATCAGCTATCGCCCGCAGATCGAGCTGGCCGATGAAACCATCTCCCCCGCTCCCCCGGCAGCCTCGCCGTCACGCTCGGGGTCGCCCACGGCCGCGAGGATCTCGACGCCTTCCTCGCCTCACTGCACCTGACCCTGGCCCTGGGCGTCCTCGGCCTGCTCGCGGGGATCGCCATCCTGGTGAAGAGCGTCGTCGGCCTCGGCCTCAAGCCGCTCGACGACCTCGCGCACCGGCTGGAGACGATGGACGCCGCGTCGCTGGGAGAGGCGGTGGTGATCGCGGATGCCCCCGCCGAGCTCATTCCCACGGTCCGTCACCTGAACGGGCTGCTGGCGCGGCTCAAGGAGTCTTTCGAGCGCGAGCGGACCTTCTCCGCCAACCTCGCCCACGAGCTGCGGACTCCGCTGGCCGAGTTGCGCGCGGTGACGGATGTCGCCCTCAAGTGGCCGGACGACCCATCCTCCCTGCAATCGCTTCACGAGGTCCGCGGCATCGGACTGCAGATGGAAAAAGTGGTGGTCAACCTCCTCGCCCTGGCCCGTTACGACAGCCGGCAGCAGACCGTCTGGAGATCGGAGGAGCACCTGGGCGAGGTGGCCGCGAAATGCTGGAGCGCCGTCGCCGCCGAGGCGGCGGAAAAAGGGATGCCCTTCGTCCTGGAGATCCCGGAGGACCTCGCCATCGTCACCGATCGCGAGAAGCTCGAATTGATCCTGTCCAATCTCTTTTCGAACGCCGTCGCCCACGGCATTCCAGGCACCCCGGTCACCTGCGCAGCGGCCCTCTCCGGCAGCGGATTCACGCTCCGGGTGGCGAACTCCACCGCCGACCTGACCCCGGGCGATCTGCCGCGTATCTTCGACCGTTTCTGGCGCAAGGACGCAGCGCGCTCCGCGGGCCGGCACGCCGGCCTCGGCTTGAGCCTGGTCTCCGCGCTCTGCGAGCTGCTGGGCTTCGACAAGGAGGCGCGCCTGCGCGACGGCGTCTTCGAGATCACGCTGTCGGGCCGGCCCGGCGGGACCCACGATTGAAAAACCTCAACACCGATCAGCAGCATCGAAGGAGAAAAATCATGTATCGATCAGCTCTCGCCGTCCTCTTCGCAGGCCTCGCGCTCGCGCCATCGGCCCCCCTCCACGCCGCCGTGCCAGGGGCGTCCAGATATCACGTCGTCAAAGAGATCCCGCTCGGCGGCGAGGGCGGATGGGACTACCTGACCGTGGACCCCGCGGCGCGGCGGCTCTACGTCTCGCACTCGACGAAGGTCACGGTGATCGACGTCGACAGCGGCAAGCCGGTGGGGGACGTGCCGAACCTCTCGGGGGTCCACGGCATCGCTTTCGCCCACGACCTCGGCCGCGGCTTCATCACCAACGGCCGCAGCTCGACGGTGACCATCTTCGATCTCAAGACGCTCGCTCCCCTCGGCGAGGCCAAGACCGGCGAGAACCCCGACGCCATCCTCTACGACCCCTACTCCTCCCGGGTCTTCGCCTTCAACGGCCGGTCCAAGAACGCCACAGTCCTGGATGCGAAGACGGGGAAGGTCGAGGGCACGATCGAGCTCGGCGGCAAGCCCGAGTTCGCTACCACCGACCTCAAGGGGCGGATCTTCGTCAACATCGAGGATCTCAGCGAGGTCGTGGTGATCGACGCGAAGAGCCTGGCGGTAAAGGCGCACTGGCCGCTGAAGCCCTGCCAGGAGCCGTCCGGCATGGCCATTGACCGCAAGCATCACCGGCTGCTGAGCGGCTGCGACAACCAGATGGCGGCCGTCGTGAACACCGACAGCGGCAAGGTGGTCACCACCGTCCCGATCGGCGAAGGGGTGGACGCCAACGCCTTCGATCCCGCTACGAGGCTCGGGTTCAGCTCGAACGGTGGGGACGGCACGCTGACGGTCATCCGCGAAGAGACGCCCAACCGCTTCAGCGTCGTCGAGAACGTCCCCACCCGCAAGGGCGCGCGGACCATGGCGCTAGATGAGAAGACCCATACACTGTACCTCTCCACCGCCCAGTTCGGCCCACCCCCCGCGCCCACCGCCGATCAGCCCCACCCCCGGCCGACGATTCTCCCGGATACGTTTACAATCCTCGTCGTCGGACGTTGAGAAAACGCTAGCCGGAGAACCGATGATCGTCAAAAGACTGCTGTGTTTCCTGTGCAGCCCCCTGCTCCTCGCCACCGCGGCGTTCGCCCAGGCGGCGACCGCGCAAATCGCGCCTACCCCGCCGCCCGCACCGCCCACCCTGACGGCCGAGCCGATCCAGCTCCCCGGCGGCGAGGGGGGGATCGGGCTCGACGACCTCACCTTCGTCGCCAGCCTGCGCCAGGTCGTGGTGCCGGCCGGCCGCACCGGGCGGCTGGTCCTGTTCGATCCCGAGAGCCGGAAGTCGCGCGAGATCGGCGGCTTCAAGACGGCGGCGCCCGCCGAAGCGGGGCACGGCGCCGGGCCCACCTCGGTGGACGAGGGGCAGGGCTACCTCTTCGCCATCGACCGCACCGGCCTGCGCCTGGAAGTCGTGGATCCGGCCAAGGGGACGATCGTCGCCGGCGCGCCGCTCGGCGGCAGCCCGGACTACGTGCGCTATGTCGCCGCCACCAACGAGGTCTGGGTGACCGAGCCGGACAAGGACGGCATCGAGATCTTCTCGCTCTCGGATGCCAAACCCCCAGTGCCCACCCACAAGGCATTCCTCGCCATCCCCGGCGGGCCGGAATCGCTGGTGATCGACAACGCCGCCAAGGTGGGCTACGCCAACCTGTGGAAAGACTCCACCGTGATGATCGACCTCGCGGCCGCCAAGGTCGTGAAGACCCTGCCCAACGGCTGCCTGGGCTCCCGCGGGCTGGCGCTGGACGCGCGCCACGGCCTCCTCTTCGTCGGCTGCGCCGAAGGGGGCGCGGACCTCCTCGACCTCGGCCACAAGGGGGCCATCCGCGACCGCTTCCGCTTCGGCGCCGGCACCGACATCATCGCCTACAACCCCACCCTCCGCCATCTCTACGTGCCGGCCTCGAAGACCGGGCAGATGGCGATCGTCAGCCTCACCAAGGAAGGGGAGCTGAAGCTCATCGGCACCGTCGCCACCGCCGTAGGCGCCCACTGCGTCGTGGCGGACGATCACCGGCAGGCCTGGGTCTGCGATCCGAAGGGGGGTCGAGTGCTGGTGGTGAGGGATACGCTACCGTAGGAGCCTGCCAGAAAACCAGGGACATCAGGGACCGCAGGGACGACAGGGACGTTCTTCGTATTCTGCGGTCCCTGCCGTCCCTGTTGTCCCTTACGTCCCTGTTCTGGTTTTCCTGCTACGCCACCGGAATCACCATCACCGGCACCTTCACCCGGTGGCGCAGGCGCTCGACCGAGGTGCCGTGGACGATGTCGCCCATGCCGCGGTGGCCGTGGCTGCCGAGCAGGATCAGGTCCGGCTTGTGCTGCTCGACCAGCCTGGCGAGCGCCTCGGGGGGATCGCCGAAGCCGAGGTCGTACTCCACCTCGACCTCCAGATCCCGCAACTGGGCGGCATAGAGCTCCAGCCGCTCCTGGTCGGCCTGCGCCTCGCGGTCGTGGGACTCGCCGCCCATCACCAGGGCGCCGCCCGACTCCACGACGTGGAAGAGCAGCACCTTGGCGCCGCGGCCGGCGGCGTGGGCGAGCGTCACCGCGTAGGAGACCACCCCCTTGTCGGCCGCCGAGAAGTCGAGCGCCGCCGCGATCAGGCGGGGCGAGCGCGGCGGCACGATCTCCGGGATGGTGGTCGGCCCGTGGACGCCGACCAGCGCGCCCACCGGCTGGTTGCGTCGGCGCTCCAGCAGCGGCACGATGATCACGTAGCCCAGCAGCCAGATCAGCCCCAGGACGGCGGGAATCGCCGTCAGCCAGACCAGCCAGGTGTACTTCCCCGCTCCGGTCAGCCACTCCAGCACCGCGTCGAAGACCAGCTTCAGGTTGAGCGCGGCGATCACTCCAGCCACCAGCCAGCCGGCGGCCTGCAGCCACTTGTTGATGACGTACTGCCCCATCCAGCGGCGGTCCGAGGCGATCTGAATCAGGGGGATCACCGCGAAGGAGAGCTGCAGCGAGAGCACCACCTGCGAGAGCACCAGCAGGCTCCCCGTCGCCCGCTCGCCGACCAGGACGATGGTCAGCACGGCGGGGACGATCGCGATCACGCGGGTGAGGAGCCGCCGGACCAGCGGGCGCAGGCGGATATGGACGAACCCCTCCATCACCACCTGCCCGGCGAGGGTGCCGGTGATCGTCGACGATTGCCCGGCGGCGATCAGCGCGATGGCGAAGGCGATCGGCGCGATGTGGTGGCCCAGCAGCGGCTCGAGCAGCTTGTGGGCGTCCTGGATCTCCGCGATGTCGAACATCCCCGCCTTGAAGAACGCGGCCCCGGCCAGCACCAGCAGGGCGGCGTTGACCAGGAGCGCGCCGTTCAAGCGCGATCACCGAGTCGATGACGTTGTAGCGGATCCCCTGGCGGATGCCCGCCGGCGTGTGCTTCACGCGGCGCGACTGCACCAGCGCCGAGTGCAGGTAGAGGTTGTGCGGCATCACCGTGGCGCCGAGGATGCCGATGGCGAGGAAGAGAGCGCCCTCCCCCGGCAGCGACGGCGCGAGGCCGGCCGCCATCGCTCCCCACTCCGGCTTCGAGAGGAAGACCTCGATCGCCAGGCAGACGCCGATCGTCAGCACCAGGGTGAGGATGAACGCCTCCATCAGCCGCACGCCCCGGTGGTGCAGGAGGAGGAGCACGAAGGTGTCGAGGGCGGTCACGAAGACGGCGAGCAGCAGCGGCATGCCGAAGAGGAGCTGAAGGCCGATCGCCGAGCCCAGCACCTCGGCGAGGTCGCAGGCGGCGATGGCGACCTCGGCGAGAATCCAGAGCGCCCAGGAGACCTTGCGGGAGAACATGGCCCGGCAGGCCTGCGCCAGGTCCATGCCGGTGACGATGCCGATGCGGGCCGAGAAGCTCTGGAGGAGGATGGCCATGATGTTCGACATCACCAGCACCCAGAGCAGGCGGTAGCCGAACTTCGAGCCGGCCGCGATGTCGGTCGCCCAGTTGCCCGGGTCCATATAGCCGACGCTGATCAGATAGGCCGGGCCGCTGAAGGCGAAGAAGCGGCGCCAGAACGAGAGCTGCCGCGGAATTTCGACGGAGCTGTGAACCTCGGAGAGCGAGGGAGTGGACGGGGAGTCGAGGCTCATGCCCCCAGCATTAAGAAACAGGCTGAAGGTGTCAAGCCGCCTTACATTAACGGTCCGCGTTTTGTAAGGTGTAGGCGCGAGGAAGGTTGGAGGAGCCATGAAGAGGATCGCCGTCTTGACCAGCGGGGGGGACGCCCCCGGAATGAACGCCGCCATCCGGGCCGTGGTGCGCGCCGGGATCTATGAGGGCCTGCAGGTCTTCGGCGTCCGGCGCGGCTTCAGCGGGCTGATCGCCGGCAACTTCACCAACCTCGAGGTGCGCGACGTCGGTGGGATCGTCCAGCAGGCGGGCACCATCCTGGGGAGCGCCCGCTGCCCCGAGTTCCGCACCGAGGAGGGTCAGATCAATGCCCTGCGCCAGCTCGGCGCCCACGGCATCGAGGCCCTGGTGGTGATCGGCGGCAATGGCTCGCAGACCGGCGCCCATCAGCTCTCCGCGATGGGCCTGCCGGTGGTCGGCGTCGCCTCGACGATCGACAACGACCTCTACGGCTCGGAGATCACGATCGGCGTCGACACCGCGCTCAACATCGCGCTGGAGGCGATCGACCGGCTCAAGGTGACCGCCTCCTCCCACCAGCGGGCCTTCCTGGTGGAGGTGATGGGTCGCGACTGCGGCTACCTGGCGCTGGTGGCGGCGGTCGCGGGAGGGGCCGAGGCGGTGATCATCCCCGAGATGGAGATCGATCCGGAGGCGCTCGCCGCCGAGCTCCAGGGGGCCTACCAGCGCGGCAAGCCGCACGCCCTGGTGGTGGTGGCCGAGGGGTCGAAGTTCAACGCCGAGCGGCTGATCCGGCACTTCTCCGAGCACCGCCAGCGGCTGGGCTTCGAGCTGCGGGCGACGATCCTGGGCCACGTCCAGCGCGGCGGCACCCCGGGAGCCGCCGACCGCCTGCTCGCGACGAGGCTCGGCGCCGCCGCTGTACAGAAGCTTGCCGAGGGGCAGGACGGAGTCCTGGTGGGGATCGGCGGCGGCGAGATCGTCACCACCCCGCTCGCCGAGGTGGTCGCCAACCGGAAGCCGCTCGACCTGAGCCTGTTCGAGCTGGCGAAGGTGCTTTCCCGGTAGGGAGCTGGAGCGACACGCCCCTGTCCGGCCGCCCGCCAGGGCGGAATTTATCCAGCCTGGGGTATCAACCCCAGGTAACGGGGATCCCAAGATTCGAATCCCAAGCCCCCTGAGGGGCCGGCAGACCCGTGGCGCCATGGAATCTGCCGCCCCCTCCGGGGGCTTGGATCATTGCGGCCCGCCTACCTGGGGTTAACACCCCAGGCTGCATAAATTCCGCCCTGCGGGCGGTTCAGACAGGCTACACCGGCGGCGGGCTCTGCGGTTCCTCGGTCTCGTCCGCCTTGCCGTCCTTCCCGAAGAAATAATCGAAGGCGTTGACCGGCTTGCGCGGTGCCGGCGCTTCCTCCTTCTTCGTCTCGGGGGCCGGCTGTGATGCCTGGCCGAAGAAATAGTGGAAGGCCTCCCCCTTGGGTTCCTCGGCCTTCGGCGGTTCCGGGGCGGCCTGCGGGGCCGGGGCCGCGGGCTGAGGCTGGACCACCACCATCGCGGGCTCGGGGCGGACCTCGGAAGCGGCGGCAGGAGCGGCCGGCACCGGGGCTGGAGCCGGAACGACCGGCGCGACGGGCTTTGCCTCGGGAGCCTTTACCGCGGCAGCCGGCTTCTTGGCTTCCGGAGCCTTCGGGGCCTCCGGCGCCTTCTTCGCGTCTCTCTTCTTGCCGAAGAAATACTGGAATGCATCCGGCTTCTTCTCCGGCGCCGGTGCGGATTGCGCCTCGGCCGGCTTGGAATCCGCGGGTGGCTGTCTGTCCTGCGCCAGCAGCGTGGACGGGAGAAGGAGAGCGGAGAGCGCGAAGGGGAGCAGGCGTTTCGGCATCGTCGTCCTCGGGATGCCGGCATTCTACGCCCTTCGAGGGCGCGTTGCGGAATCTCGGGGGCGATCACCGGTCTCAAGGGGAAGGCTACAGATCTCAGTGGGCAGCGGCCGCCCACTGAGGGGAAGACATGGAATCTCAGTGGGCAACGACTGCCCACTGAGGGAAGGACGTAGAACCTCACTGGGCAGCGGCTGCCCACTGAAGGCAGAACCTTGAACCTCACTGGGCGGGAGCTGCCCAGTGAGTACGGAGCTTCTCCCACGCTGGGGGAGCCTTTCCCCTTGATGATCTGCTTGCGAAGAAATAGGGGTGGGGGGTATATTGTTATGACTGGAGAAGAGGAGGTGAACCCATGGAACATCTGAATTTGAAGATCGACGGCATGAGCTGCGGCCATTGTGTCGCCCGCGTCGAGAAGACCCTGAAGAAACTGGACGGGGTAACCGTCAACCGGGTCGACATCGGCTCGGCCGATATCCTCTATGACCCGGCGAAGACTCCTTTCGCGCAGATCCGCGAGGCGCTCGACGACGCCGGCTATACGGCCTCTCCGGTGGAGAGGGCCGAGAGGCTCGCGTGAGCCCCTCCGATTGGGCGGTCGTCCTCGCGGGGATCGCGGCGATCGCCTGGGTCAACTGGTACTTCTTCCTGGCAAAGCGCACCGCGGTCACCGCGACCGCCGGCGCGGGGGGCGCGCAGGAGTTCACCATCACGGTCCATGGGGGCTACGAGCCCGCCGAGGTGAAGGTGAAGCAGGGCCAGCCCGTGCGCCTGATCTTCGACCGCCAGGAGGATTCCAGTTGCTCGGAGGAGGTCGTGATCCCCGAGTTCGGCATCCGCAAGTTCCTCCCCGCCTTCCAGAAGACGCCTGTCGAGTTGACGCCCGGGAAGGCGGGGGCGTTCGACATCACCTGCGGGATGAGCATGCTGCACGGCAAGCTCATCGTGGAGGGGTGAAGGAGATCTCATGGCGATTCCGACGACCGCGAAAAAGGCCGGCGCGAAGGTCGACATCCCCGTCCAGGGCATGACCTGCGCCGCCTGCCAGGCGAGCGTTCAGAAGGCGCTCCAGCGCCAGCCCGGCGTGGTCGACGCCTCGGTGAACCTGATGATGAAGAACGCGGCCGTGACCTACGATCCGGCCGTCACCCGCCCGGAGGCGCTCGTCGAGGCGATCCGCGACACCGGCTACGAGGCGGAGCTGCCGCGGCCGGAGCAGACCGCTTTCGAGGAACAGGAAGCGCGCGACCGGGCCAACGAGGAGGAGCTCCGGAGCCTCCGGCGCAAGGCCCTGGTGAGCGGCGCCGTCGGCGTCCTCGCCATGATCGTCTCGATGCCGCTGATGGCCGCGGGCATCCACCATGGCCCGGTGGCCGATCCGTTCATGCGCTGGGCCATGGAGTCGCTGACCCCGGCCCTGCGCGCCGCGATGCCGTGGCTCTACCGGATCAATCCCGCCGTCCTCTCCTGGAGCTCTGCTCGCCCTGACGCTCGGGGTGATGGCCTGGGCCGGCCGGCATTTCTATGTCCGCGCCTGGTCCGGCTTCCGCCACCACTCGGCGGACATGAATACGCTGGTCGCGGTGGGCACTGGCGCGGCGTTCCTCTACTCCGTGCTCGCCACCGTGGCGCCCGGCTTCTTCCTCTCGCGGGGGGTGGCCCCGGACGTCTACTACGAGGCGGTGGTCATCATCATCGCCCTGATCCTCACCGGCAACGCCTTCGAGGCGCGGGCCAAGAGCCGCACCTCGGCCGCCCTGCGCGCGACTCGTCGCGCTGCAGCCGAAGACGGCCCGCGTGCTGCGCGAGGACCAGGAGGCGGACGTCCCGGTCGAGACAGGTGAAGAGCGGGCGACACGCGTGGTCGTCCGCCCCGGCGAGCGGATCCCGGTGGACGGCGAGGTGCTCTCCGGCGCCAGCGCCGTCGACGAGTCGATGCTCACCGGCGAGTCGATGCCGGTCGAGAAGCAGACGGGGGACCGGGTGATCGGCGGCACGATCAACCGCACGGGCGCCTTTCGCTACCGGGCGACGACGCTCGGGGCGGACAGCGTGCTGGCGCAGATCGTCCGGCTGATGCGCGACGCCCAGGGGTCGCGGGCGCCGATCCAGCGGCTGGCGGACCGCGTCAGCGGCATCTTCGTGCCGGTGGTGCTCGTCGCTCGCCATCGCCACCTTCGTGGTCTGGTATCGTGGCGGATGGCTCGGCCGTGCGCGCCTTCGCGGCGGCGGTCGCGGTGCTGATCATCGCCTGCCCCTGCGCCATGGGGCTGGCGGTGCCGACGGCGGTGATGGTGGCGACCGGCAAGGGCGCCGAGCTCGGCACCCTGATCAAGGGGGGCGAGGCGCTCCAGCGCGCCGGCGACGTCACCACGGTCCTGCTCGACAAGACGGGCACGATCACCGAGGGGCGGCCGACGGTGACTGACGTGATCCCCGCTCCCGGCGCGGCACGAGGCGCGGACGAGCTGCTGCGCGTTGTCGCCGCGCTCGAATCCTCCTCGGAGCACCCGCTGGCCGACGCCGTCGTACGGCAGGCCCGGGAGCGCAATCTCGCCTTCATGACGCCCGAGGAGTTCCAGTCCGTCACCGGCCAAGGCGTGGTGGGGGTCGTCGAGGGCTCTTTCATCGCCGCCGGCAACGAGGGACTGATGGCCGATTACGCCGCCGATCCCGCGCCGCTGGCGGCCGACGCCGAGCGCCTGACGGGCGAGGGGAAAACGCCAGTCTACGTGGCGATCGACGGCAAGCTCGCGGGGCTGCTGGCGGTGGCGGACCCGCTCAAGGCCACCGCGCGCGAGGCGGTCGCGCGGCTGAAGAAGATGGGGCTGGAGGTGGTGCTGCTGACCGGCGACAACCGGCGCACCGCCGAGGCGATCGCGCGCGAGGCCGGGATCGGCCGCGTGGTGGCCGGGGTGCTCCCCGAGGGGAAGGTCGCCGAGGTGCGGCGGCTCCAGCAGGCGGGGCAGGTGGTCGCCATGGTGGGCGACGGCATCAACGACGCCCCGGCGCTCAGCGCAGCGGACCTCGGGATCGCCATCGGCACGGGCACGGACGTGGCGGTCGAGGCGAGCGACGTGACACTGATGCGAGGGGACCCGCGCGGTATTGCGTCAGCCGTGGAACTGTCGCGCCGCACCATGCGGACGATGCGCCAGAACCTCTTCTGGGCGTTCATCTACAACGTGATCGGGATCCCGGTCGCGGCGGGCGTGCTCTACCCCGCCTTCGGGATCCTGCTCTCCCCCATCCTGGCGAGCGCGGCCATGGCCTTCAGCTCGGTCAGCGTGGTGGCCAATAGCCTGCGCCTTCGGCGGGCGCGGATCGCGTAAGGAGGCTCAGATGGAACCGAACATCGATCAGCCCATGGAAGTAGCCGGCTGCGGTTGCGGGACGCGGGACCAGAAAGCGGTGGCGGTCGATCCCGGGATCAAGGACCGCAACCAGAAGCGCCTCCGGCGGATCGAGGGGCAGGTGCGCGGCCTCCAGAAGATGGTCGAGGAGGACCGTTACTGCCCCGACATCCTCACCCAGATCTCCTCCGTCCAGGAGGCCCTGCGCGCGGTCGGCCGCGAGCTGATGCGGAACCACCTCAAGCACTGCGCCACCCAGGCCATCCGCTCCGGCGACGGCGACGCCGCCGAGGCCACCTACGACGAGCTGATCGAGATGATCTACAAGCACAGCCGGTGAGGATGAGCACGCTATCATCCACTCCATGAAACCGAATGGGGAGGGTGGGCAGGTCGTGATCATCGGGGCCGGCGTCGCCGGCCTCTGCTGTGCGTTGCGGTTGCGGGAGCAGAATATCCCCTGCCTGATCCTGGAGGCGTCCGACGCTCCGGGCGGGCGGGTGCGGACGGACAAGGTGGACGGCTTCCTCCTCGACCGCGGGTTCCAGGTGCTGCTGACGGCCTACCCCGAAGCCCAGAAGCTCCTCGACTACAAGGCCCTCGGACTGCGGACGTTCGCGCCGGGCGCGCTGGTGCGGACCGGGGGCAAGCTCCATCGCGTCTCCGACCCCTTCCGGCAGCCCTGGAACCTGCCGGCGACGTTGCTGGCGCCGATCGGGAGCCTGGCGGACAAGCTGGCGATCGCGCGCCTGCGGAGCCACGTCCTGAAGGGGCCGATCGGGGAGATCTGGACGCGGCCGGAGACCTCCTCCCTGGAGGCCCTGCAAAGCTTCGGCTTCAGCCAGCGAATGATCGACTCCTTTTTCCGCCCCTTCTTCGGCGGTATCTTCCTGGAGACCGAGCTCGCCACCTCCTGCCGCATGCTCGAGTTCATCTTCCGGATGTTCAGCCAGGGCCGCGCCGCCCTCCCCGCCGCCGGGATCGGCGCCATCTCCGAGCAGCTCGCCGGCCGCCTGCCCGCGGGAACGATCCGGACGGGCGCGCGGGTGGAGCTGATCGGCGAGGGGCGGGTCGTGCTCACGCGGGGAGAGCGGGTGCCGGCGGCGGCCGTGGTCATCGCGACGGAGGCGCCCGAGGCGGCCCGTCTCCTTCCCGAGCTCCACCCTCCCGGGTCCCACGACACCGCCTGCCTCTACTTCGCGGCCGCGAGGGCGCCGCTCTCGAAACCGCTCCTGGTCCTGAACGGCGAGGGGAGCGGTCCCGTGGACAACCTCTGCGTGCCGAGCGCCGTCTCCCCCACCTACGCTCCGGCAGGCCGGGCGCTCATCTCCGCGACCGTGGTGGGAGCGGCCGGGGCGGACGAGAAGAGCCTGGAAGCCGAAGTGCGCCGGCACCTGGCCTCCTGGTTCGGAATCGAGGTGGCGGACTGGAAACACCTCCGCACCTACCGCATCCCGCTGGCCCTGCCGGCGCGCAAGAGCCTGGAACCGGCCGCCCTGCCCGTCCGGCGCAAACCCGGGCTCTACCTCTGTGGCGATCACCGGGAAACGCCGTCGCTTCAGGGCGCGATGGTTTCAGGGCGCCGGGCGGCGGAGGCGGTGATCGAGGATTGGGGAGAGAAATGAGGGCTACAGGCCTCCTGTGAAGGACGAGCGCCCTGCCCTTCGAGTCCTCACCCTCGGTCCCTCTCCCGGGGGGAGAGGGAGGGCCCGTGAGCGAAAGGACGAGGACATTGGGCGGGTGGGTTCCTCCCCCTTCAGGGGGAGGTTAGGAGGGGGCCTCAACGTCTCGGACTCCGGAACGCCCCCTCCTGGCCTCCCCCGTTCCGGGAGAGGAAAAAAGCTCCGGCATCCTCTTTCCTGCCTCCATGGGCCCTCCCTCTCCCACCGGGAGAGGGACCGAGGGTGAGGACTCGGAGGGCAGACCGTCTCATCAACCACCGCCCTCCTGTACACGCTCCTCCCCCACAATCCCCACCCCGCTCGAAGTCCCCAGCCGCCGGGCCCCCGCCGCGATCATCGCTCGCGCCGTCGCGGCGTCGCGGATCCCTCCGGAGGCCTTGACGCCGATCCGCCCCTCGACGGTCTTCGCCAGCAGGGCGACGTCCTCGACGGTCGCTCCCCCTTTCGAGAAGCCGGTCGAGGTCTTCACGAAGTCGGCTCCGGACCGGACGACGAGACGGGCACCGCGGACCTTCTCCTCGCCGGTCAGCAGGGCGGTCTCGAGGATCACCTTGAGGATCAGCCCCTCGCGCTCCCGCCGCACCGCTTCGACCCAGCCGGCGAGATCGGCGAGCACCCGCGAATCTTCCCCACTCTTGAGCCAGGAGAGGTTGAGCACCGTGTCGAGCTCCCCGGCGCCGTCCGCGACGGCCTGGCGGGACTCCGCGCGGCGGATCTCGGGGTGAACGTAGCCGAGGGGGAAGCCGACCACGGTGCCCACCGCGACCGCGGTTCCCTTCAGGATTTCCGCCGCCAAAGAGATGTAGACGGGGGGGATGCAGACCGAGGCGAAGCCGTGCTCGGCCGCCTCCGCCACCAGCCGCCGCACCTCGGCCTCGGTGGCTTCAGGGCGCAGAAGGGTGTGGTCGACGTATTGGGCGAGATGATGACGAGCGAGACTCACTTCGTTCCACCGGCGGCGGGGCGCTTCCAGCGCGCCTTCCCCAGCTCGACGCCGGTGTAGTAGTGGGTGAGGATCTCGCGGTAGGTGTGCCCCCGCTGGGCCATTCCGTAAGCCCCCACCTGGCACATCCCGACGCCGTGGCCGAAGCCGCGGCCGGTGAACAGCCAGCCGGGCTCCCGGCCCTTGGGGGCCAGGCGCTTGGCGGTGAAGAGGGTGTCCGGCACGTCGAGCGTCCAGCGCACGGCGAGGCCGTCGACGTCCATGGTCTTGCCGTTGTCGCCGAAGATCCGGATCTTCCCCACCCGCCCGGACTCGCCGCGCGTGAGGATCTCGAAGTTCTGGAACCCGAGTCCCGGGAAGCGGGTGTTCACCTGGTTGGCGATCTGCGAGTCGGTGCGGAAGCGGGTCCACGAGCTGTAGGGGCTGCTGCGGTCGAAGGCGATGCCGTCGAGATCGATTTCCTGGGTGGCGGCGGCGAGACGGTCCCCCTGCCAGAAGAGGGTCAGCAGATCTCCCGGCACCATCGCGAGCTCGGAGCTGTAGCAGACCGTCCCCCTGCCGGCGGAAGGTAGCGAGGCCGGCCGGCAGATCGTAGGTCTTGTCCGTCCTTCCCCGAGCGGACGGTGAGCCTGCCGTTGGCGACGGAGAGGAACGAGACATCCTCGCGGCGCACCACGCGGAGCAGCTCGGCGAGCGCGAGCAGCATCCGCTCGACCTCCCCTTCCGAGAGCGGCTGGTCGAGCGGCCCGCTGACCAGCCCGCTGCGGATCAGGTAGGCCGCGCCGCCGGCGGTCCTCCTGGCTCCAGTCGGGTGGCGGATTGCTGAGCAGGTAGTTGACGTCCTCGGGCGCCAGGAAGAGGCGGGCGTCGAGGGCAAGGTCGAAGACCGAGGCGACGTAGCGCTGAACCTCGCGGCGGTCGAGGCCGCCGAGCCGCTCGCGCGAGGCGGGCAGGCCGGCGAGCAGCGCCAGGTGCTCGAGGCGGGCGCCCAGGGACTCGACGGGCGACGATCCCGAGGCCGCCGGCAGCAGCCGGCGGGTGAAGCCGGACGGGAAGGTAGCGCCCACCGTCAGCTCCCCGGGGATGCGGGCGATCCCCGCCTCCATGCAGGGCACCGCCTTCAGGTAGGGCTCCCGCTGCAGGGGGAAGATGACGTGGACGTCCTCCGTATGCCCGCCGCAGGTCGAGCTGTAGAGGGCGTTGACCAGCTCGCCCCGGTAGAGGAGCACCTGGCCGGCGGTCTCGGCGATCGCCTGGTCGGAGAGCGGGTGCTCGATCTGCATGCCGCCGTAGACCTGGCAGCGCGGGGTGGCGCAGATGTCGTACCCCTCGCGCGCGAACTCGCCCATGTTGCGCAGGGTGTAGGTGCGGGCCGCCACCGCCTGCGCCTTGAGCGCCTCGAGCTGGTTGTAGAGCTCCGGCCCCATCTCGCTCGGCACGACGCCGCGCAGGTAGTCCTCCACCGGCAGCTCGTTGATCAGGTTGAGCGAGCCGCGGTCGTTCAGATAGACCAGCATGCGGCCGCGGTAGCGCTTGTTCCGCACCCGCACGCTCGGCCCGGACACCGGGGCCACCGAGAGCCAGCGGCCGGCGTAGACCTGGGAGCTCTGCCCCTGCGTGATCCGAAAAGCGGGCGCGGAGACGGCGGCCCCCTCGTTGACCACGAAGGCGCCGGTCACGCCGACCGCGCCCAGGCGCCGCGCGTCGGCCTCGGCCGCCTCGCGGGTGGAATAACGGCCGATACGGACGCGGTAGAGGTCGATGCCGGCGTCGAAGAAGGCCTCTCCGGGCTGTCCCGAAACCCGCTCGAGCTCCTTGGCGAGGTCCTGCGCCTGCCGCTCGTCGCGCAGGGCCGCCACCTGCAGGCGGTAGTACCCCTGCTGGGCGGTGGCCGCCGCGGGCTCGATCCTGAGCGCCGTGGTCGCGGGCACCGCCTGGCGTGTCGACGGCGACGTCCAGCTCCTCCTCGCAGCAGGGGAAGCTCACAGAGTCGAGATCGCTGGCGAGGCCGACCTTGACCGGCAGCGGCTCCGCCGGCGAAGCCATCGGGGCCTCCGGCTGCGCCGGCACGGGCTCGCGCGGCGGTAACGGCTTCGGGCGTGGCACGGTTTCGGCCGGCGGCTGCGGCTGCGGCGCTGGTGTTTTCGGCGGTTGCTGCCGCGGCCGGGTGGGGACCGGCCGCCGCGGAGCGGTGCGCGGGGGCTTCTTCGGTCCGCAGCCAAGGGTAACCAGAAAGAGAATGGCGACGACGACGAGCAGGAGCTTCGATCTCACGCGGTCTGCACCTCGGGGTTGCGGCGGATCTCGCTCGGTGCCTCGCTGCGGACCAGCGCCACCAGGGCGCCGGCGAGGAGCGTCGCGAGAAGGGTGTTCGGAAGACTTTGCAGCAGGAGCAGGAGGAACCGGACCAGCGTCCGCGGCAGCGGAGCGCCGGAGAGCAGGGTGTCGGCCGCCGTCGCCAGGAGAAAGAACAGGGCGGCGAGGGCGAGCGCGGCCAGCAGGGTGAGGAGGAACAGGGCGATCACCGCGCCCAGGCGCGCGGCCGAGCACGGCGAGCCCCCGGCGCGCGGCGGCGCGGACGCCGGAGCCGTCGCGCGCCAGGTCGGCCTGCGCGAGGGGGAGCCAGAGGCCGGCCACCAGCGCCAGGAAGCCGAGCGGCAACGCGCCGCCGCAGCCGATGCCCAGCGCCGCCCCCCACCCCCACTGCCCGCCGCCCACCGCCGTCGAGAGCAGCCAGAGCAGAGCCGCTCCCCCCAGCCCGAAGAGGAGGATGCCGAAGACGGCGAGCACGCCGAAGAACCGCCAGACGTAGCGCCCACCCCAGCCGAGGAAGTCCCGCAGGCTGAAGGTGCGGAAGAAGTCGCGGTCGCGCCGGGCGCCGGGCAGGGCTTGGCGGTCGGCCGCGGTCAGGATGCCGAAGGTCCCCGCCTGGAAGTAGCAATGGAGGAGCAGCGACGCCGTCCAGACCGCCAGCAGGGCGGCCAGGGCGAGCAGCAGCGCCGGCGAGAGGCGGCTCGCCTGCCGCTGGAGCTCGTGGACGGCGCTCCAGTCCGTGCGCAGCAGGTTCGCCCCCACGATCAGCAGGGAGAGGAAGGCCCCGAGCGCCATCAGCGCCATCACCGCGAACGACTGCAGCCACTGGAGCAGCACCAGCTCCCAGTTGGCCGACAGGTTCGTCCAGCCGCGGCGCAGGCACCCGGCGGCGGAGAGCCTCATCGCAGATGCGCCCCGTGCACCGCCTGCTCGCGCCGGAAGTCCTCGACGGCGTCGAGCACCACCGGCTGGGCCATCTCGTGCAGCCGGCTGACGAGCATGGCGGGGAGCCGGGAGGACAGGAGCACCGTCTCGTCGAAGACAGGCCCGTTCTCGGGGTCGCGCCCGCGGTCGAGCGACGCGGCCCGCTTGGCGATCCGCCTTCGGCGCGGTGGCGCGGGACACCGGCTCGAGACGGTAGTTGGTGGTGAACAGCGTCGGCAGCCGGCGGGTGTAGCGGGTGTTGATGATCAGGTAGAGGATGTCGCGCACCCAGGGGGTGGGCTGCTGGGCGCCGAGCTCGTCGAGGACGAGCAGCTCGGCGTCGGCCAGCGGATCGAGGACCTGCCGCTTCGATTCCGGCGAGGCGGGGTCGAAGGTGGACTGGATCTGATGGATCAGCGAGGTGAACTCGACGAACAGCCCGCGCACCCGGTAGCGCTCGATCAGGACGCGCAGGACACCCGCGGCGAGGTGCGTCTTGCCGGTGCCCGGGGGGCCCACGAAGAGCAGGCCGGACTGGCGGAAGGCGCCGTTCTCCTGGACGAACTCCTCGACGTAGCGCTCGGCCGCGGCGCGCGCGTTCATCAGCTGCGCCCGCTCGCGCGGCGCGCCGCCCGAGGTCTGGAAGGTGGAGATCTTGCAGTTCTGGTAGCGCGCCGGGATGCCCGCCGCGGTCACCAGGCGGGGGACCGCGTCACGCTCGCGGCAGGAACAGGCGCGGGCGGTTCCCGCCCCGCCATCCGCGACGACGACCCACCCCCGGCCGCCGCATTCAGGGCAGGGCTCGACGAGCGCTTGAGACACCGGCATGGCGAAATCGTAGCATGCGGGGAGCGCCCCGATCCGGGAAAAAGGGCTGTAGGGGCGGCCCTGTGTGGCCGCCCTGGATAAAAACAAAAGGGCGCCCACACAGGGGCGCCCTACGACAATCCCGAACGGGAATCCCTTCAGCGGATCTTGCTCAAGGGGCCGCTGTGGAGCCTCACCAGGGCGTGCTGACGCCCGGGGTCGGCGCGGCGCTCCTCGACCTGCCGTTTGACGAACTCGAGCAGACGGTCCACCTCCCCCTGCATCTTCTCCATCTGCTCGCGCATGTTGAGAATCACCTCGACGCCCGCGAGGTTCACCCCCAGGTCGCGCGTCAGGGTGAGGATGATCTCCAGCCGGCGGATCGCCTCCTCGTCGTAGAGACGGGTGTTGCCGGCGCTGCGGGCCGGCTTGATCAGGCCCTCCCGCTCGTAGAGGCGCAGCGTCTGGGGGTGAATCGCGTAACGCTCCGCCACCACGCTGATCATCACGAACTTCTGATCGGGCTTGCGACGACGCGTCGTGGACATCATCCGGCCTCCTCCGCGATCTCGACCTGGATCCCGCCGGCCTGCCGCTTGGGGACGAGCACCCGCAGCACACCCGCCTCGAAAGCGGCGGAAATGGCGTCGACGTCGACCGGCGCTCCCAGATCGAAGGCGCGGCGGAAGGGACCGTAGCTGCGCTCCATGCGGAGGAAGTTCCGGTTCTCTCCCAGGGTCTGCCGGCGTCCGGAAATCTCCAGACGCCGGTCCCGCACCTGCAGTTGGATCTCGTCGCGCCGGACGCCGGGCAGCTCGGCGAAGATGAGGTAGGCGTCCTCGGTCTCGAGAACGTCGACCGCGGGGGCCCAGGTGCCCGGCAGGCCCCCTTCGCGGTCCTCGTACTCCGAGGTGAGCAGCGCCTGCTCGAAAAGACCGTTGATGCGATCCTGGATGCGAGCCAGCTCTTCGAGATAGATCTTCTTCAGAGGCGCCATGGACTCCCCCTCGCTTACTTCTCGACGTACTCCGCGTCGATGACCTCGTCGGTGGCTCCGGAGCCGCCCGGCTGACCCGCCGCGCCGCCCGGACCACCCGCCGCGGGACCGCCGCCGCCAGGACCGCCCTGACCGCCGCCGGCCTGCTGCGAGTACATCATCTCGGCCAGCTTGTGGGAAGCCTTGGTGAGGCGCTCGAAGGCAGCTTCCAGCTCGGCGGCCGACGGCTCCCCTTCCAGCGCTTTCTTGGCATCGGCGAGAGCCCGCTCGAGCTCCCCCTTCTCATCCGGTCCGAGCTTCTCCTTGTGCTCCTCGTAGGTCTTCTCGGTCGAGTAGGTCATGCTGTCGAGCTTGTTGCGCGCCTCCACCTGCTGGCGGCGCTCCTTGTCCTCGGCGCTGTGCGACTCGGCGTCCTTGACCATGCGCTCGATGTCGTCGTCCTTGAGGCCGCTCGACGCCGTGATGGTGATCTTCTGCTCCTTGCCGGTGCCGAGGTCCTTCGCCGAGACGTGGACGATGCCGTTGGCGTCGATGTCGAACGCCACCTCGACCTGCGGCACGCCGCGCGGCGCCGGGGGGATGCCCACCAGGTGGAACTTGCCGAGCGTGCGGTTGTCGCGCGCCATCTCGCGCTCGCCCTGCAGCACGTGGACCTCCACCGAGGTCTGGTTGTCCGCCGCGGTCGAGAAGATCTCGCTCTTGCGCGTCGGGATCGTGGTGTTGCGCTCGATCAGCTTGGTGAACACGCCGCCCAGGGTCTCGATGCCGAGCGACAGCGGGGTCACGTCGAGCAGCAGCACGTCCTTGACGTCGCCCGCCAGGACGCCGCCCTGGATCGCCGCGCCGATCGCCACCACCTCGTCCGGGTTGACGCCCTTGTGGGGCTCCTTGCCGAAGAAGTCCTTGACGACCTTCTGGATCGCCGGCATGCGGGTCTGGCCGCCCACCAGCACGACCTCGTCGATGTCCTTGGCCTCGACGCCCGAGTCCTTCAAGCGCCTGCTTGCTGGGCGGGATCGAACGCTGGACCAGATCGTCGACGAGCTGCTCGAGCTTCGGCCGCGTCAGCCGGATGTTCAGGTGCTTCGGACCCGAGGCGTCCGCCGTGATGAACGGCAGGTTGATCTCGGTCTCCTGGGCGCTGGACAGCTCGATCTTGGCCTTCTCGGCGGCCTCCTTCAGGCGCTGGATGGCCATCGGGTCGCTGCCGAGGTCGATCCCCTGGTCCTTCTTGAACTCGTCGAGCAGCCAGTCGATGATCCGCTGGTCGATGTTGTCGCCGCCCAGGTGGGTGTCGCCGTTGGTCGCCTTGACCTCGACCACGCCCTCGCCGACCTCGAGGATCGAGATGTCGAAGGTGCCGCCGCCGAAGTCGTAGACGGCGATCGTCTGGTCCTTCTTCTTGTCCAGGCCGTAGGCGAGCGCCGCCGCGGTCGGCTCGTTGACCAGCCGCTCGACGGTCAGGCCGGCGATGCGGCCGGCATCCTTGGTGGCCTGGCGCTGGGCGTCGTTGAAGTAGGCCGGCACGGTGATCACCGCGCGGTCCACCTTCTCGCCGAGGTAGTCCTCGGCCGCCTGCTTCAGCTTGCCGAGGATCATCGCCGAGATCTCCGGCGGGCGAGTACTTCTTCCCCTCGACGTCGACGCGCACGTCGCCGTTGTCGGCCCGCTCGATCTGGTACGGCACCATCTTCATCTCTTCCGATCACCTCGTCGTACTTGCGCCCCATGAAGCGCTTGATCGAGAAGATGGTGTTCTTGGGGTTGGTGACCGACTGCCGCTTGGCGACCTGCCCGACGAGACGCTCACCGCTCTTGGTGAAGGCGACGACCGAGGGGGTGGTGCGGTTTCCCTCGGCGTTGGGGATCACCTTCGGCTCGCCGCCTTCCATGACGGCGACGACGCTGTTGGTGGTCCCCAGGTCGATTCCGATGATTTTGCTCACTGGCTCTCCTCCTTCGCTATCTATTCTTCAGGCGGGAGCCCGAAGTACTGAGCCCGCGCCTGGGATCTTCCACAGTCTAAAACCTTAGTGGCCCTCCGTCAATCTTGCGGCCACACCATGATTGACAAGATTGGACGCAGATTTATTCCGGCGCGGAGAGCGGCCCCGCGGGCCGCCCCGGCGAGAACCTAATCCAGCAGGACCAGCGGGGTCGCCGTGGACTCAGGGTGGAGCTGAGGACTTCGGGGTCGAGCAGGAAGTTGCCGGTGATCGCCTCGGCGGCTTTCGTGCCCGGCACGGGTCTGCCGCTGCTCCAGGGGCTGCAGGGTGTAGCTCTCCTCGCCCGCCGCGTAGCGGAGGGCGCGCCCCTCGGGGTCCTTCAGATCGCGCGGACGGAGAGCAGGCCCGCGCCGCACCAGTCCTGGAGATGGTCGGGGAAGCTCCCCTTGAGCAGGAACCAGGTCTTGGCGGCGCGGTCGATCTTGAGGTAGAGCGCCGCGCGCTGGTCCCGCACCAGGGTCTCCCGCTCGTGCGCCTGCCAGGGGAACGGCAGCAGCAGGGAATCGGGAACGCGAACCAGCGCGGCGATGACCAGCGCCGCCAGCACAAGGGCCAGGCTACGGCCCACCCAGCCGAGCGACGCCGGCGGGGCCGGACGCACTTCCACCTTCATCCTGCGGAAGGGGCCGGCCTCGTCGGCGTCCGGGGGGATGATCGGGGCGATGGTGGAGGCCGCCGGGCCCGGCGCCACCCCGAGACGGGGAGGGGCGGCAGGCGCGGGGCGGGGTCCCGGGAACGGCACGGGCTCCGGCAGCACATCGACACGGGGCGCCGGCACGGCCACGGGACGGGGCGGCGGTGGGGCGGTGGCCTTCGGCGGCGCGGCCGGAGGCAGAGGCGCCGGAACGGGCGGCGGGGCAGGCGCCGCGGCCTTGGCCGCCGCGGTGGCCGCCACGACGATCTGCGCCGAGTTGATCAGCAGCTCCTCGACCGGGATCGGCGAGAACCCCTCCTCGTAGGAGACCTCGTCGCCGCTGTAGAACTTGAAGTCCCCCTGGCTCCAGCTCAGAAGCTGCTCGAGCAGCCGGTAGGTCTGCAGGCGCAGGGCCTCGAGGAGCTGCGAGCGCTCGATGAAGCGCCGCTCGACCAGCAGATCGATCAGCCGGCCGCCGGACGCCTGGTGCTCGGAGGCGGCCCGGGCGAGGTCCGGGGCGCTGATCATCCCCTCCTTGAGCAGGATGTTGGACAAGCCCTCTTCGAGCGTCGTAGTTGAGGGCGTCGGCGGCGACGATGCGGCCGTTGAGGAAGGAGATGGCGACGATATCCTGCTGCCCCTGGACCGTCAGGATGCCGGTCTTCTTCTGCTGGGAGACCAGCTGCAGGATCTCCGGCAGCTTGAAGAGGTCGAGGGTACCTTCAACCGCCATGCTGCAACTCCCGCCGGAGGCGGACTCCGAAGTAGATCGCCAGACCCAGGATCGCGAAGATCCAGGACAGGAGGTTGCCCGGATCGTACCGCCAGGGGATGCGAACCCCGAGCCTCCCGATCAGCGGCAGCATCAGCAGGGCGGTCGGCAGCAGAAGGGCGAAGAAGGATCGCCACCCCTCGCCGATCTCGGCCGAGGCGACGCCGGGCAGCAGGATGCGCCCCCAGCGGTCGAAGGCCCCCTCCGGGAACACCTCCGCCGACCGCTCCGTGTAGCCGAAGGGTCGCCGCGCCAGGTGCAGGGTGAAGGCGATCAGCACCAGGCTGAGGGAGAGGAACACCGAGAGCCCCCGGCGAAAGATCTCCATGGGACCCGAGCGCACCTCCCGATGCCCCCAGCTCGACGCCAGCTCCCGCCGGATCTGCGGGATGCGGGCGATGCCGCCCGGCAGGGCCACCACACGCTGCTGCTGCGGATTGGCCAGCCAGCCGTTGACCCGGGCGAGGTCGATGTCCTGGGCCTTCTTGAGGGCGACCTTCTGTTCGTCGAACATGTACGACTCGGAGAAGGCCTGGCTCAGGTTGTATTGCGCGGCGGCGTTCTGGGGATCGGCGATCGCCGCGCTCTGGAAGTTCTGGATGGCGCTGCTGAAATCCCCCTTGATGAA
Source organism: uncultured Acidobacteriota bacterium (assembly GCA_963792575.1). Classification (GTDB taxonomy): domain Bacteria; phylum Acidobacteriota; class Thermoanaerobaculia; order Multivoradales; family UBA5704; genus DATARR01. The sequence continues at coordinate 1,147,080 of CAWBWZ010000023.1, read as the reverse complement.
GGAGTAGTCGCCGAGGTTGAGCAGCACCGTGGCGTTGTTCGGCTCCGCCTCGAGGACCTGCCGGTAGAGCGCGCGGGCGAGCTCCCACTGATTGAGCAGGCGGTGGACGTCGGCGAGCAGATGCTTGACGGCGACGCTCTCCGGCAGGACCGCGCGCAGCACCCCGAGGTCCGAGAACAGGCTGCCGTAGAGGCGGTGCCCCTCGAGGCTCTCCATCGCCTGGGCGGGGGGCGACAGCGCCACCGCCACGCGCTGGCGCTGCAGCTCCACCAGCTGAGGCGCGGCGCCCAGGAGGAGCCAGAGCGAGATGATCACCGCGCGCTCGCTCCCCGAGGCGTACCCCCAGAGCAGCACCGACGAGTAGAGCGGCAGCCAGATCGTGCCGTGGGGGAGAAACAGCGGCCAGAGCAGGGCCGCCCCCGCCAGCGCCAGCGCCACCGGACGCGGCAGCTTGCGGCCGAAGAGGTCCGCCAGGTCCTGGAACAGGGAGGTTCCCTTGGTCAGCATCTGCACGGCGAGGAACAGGCCGCCCGTCACCAGCAGGACGAACAGGACCCACAGCAACAGGTCCTGGAACCAGAGGTAGAGCTCGAAAGGGTTGTTGAGGAGCCGGGGATAGCCGCGCAGGCGGGCGGTGACCGCTCCCAGGTAGTTCCCCTGCAGGAAGTCTACCCTGGCCTCGGCGAACGCCGTCTCCGGCCGGCCGGGATCGAGCCGCTCGGCGGCGTCGAGCTCCCAATGGGCGCGCGCGAAGTCCTTCTGCCGGGCCGACTGCACCGCCCGCGCGGTGGCGCCGGCCGAGAGGTCGGGCAGGCGGCGCATCCCGAGCTGGCGCGCGGTGTCGAGCAGCCCGCTCACCGCCCGGTCCGCCTGCTGGCGGTTGTTCTGGACGATCCACTGGAGCCACTGCTCCTCGATCTGCTTGAGCGTCTGCCGCACCTGGCCGGTCATCTCGACGCCGGTCACCTGCGGCGAGGACACAGTCTGGCCGGCGGCCCCTGCGGGACCGAGCAGAAAGGCCAGCGCGAGGATCGCGAGCCCCGCGGTCAGTGAGCGGTCAACCCATCTTTTGCACATAGCGGACCCGCAAACGATACAGCAGGTCCTCCAGAAATGCGCGCTCCTGAGCGTCGAGATTTCCCGCTGTCTTCTGCCGCAGGATCTCCAGCATGTCGATGTAGAGGCGCGCCAGCTCCAGATTGGCCGCCGACTGGCCATCCGGCAGCCTGGCATCGCCGAGGTAGATCGGCACCGGCTCGGCCAGCATCGCCACCAGATCGTAGAAGCTCGGCCCCCCGATCTCGACAGGTCCCTCGGAGAAATCCGGCCCGGCCGCGGGCTCCGGCTCCAGGGACCACCGATCCTGCTGGGGCGGCATGACCTGCACCGGTGTCGCCGCGGGCGGTGGAGGGGCCGGAGCCGGGGCCGGCTCGGGCGCTTCCGCCGAAGTCGATTTTTCGTCGAGGAACCGGTACTCTTCCTTCAGCCGGCCCTCGGACGTGAACATCCGCTTGTCGGTGACCTTGATCTCTTTCTTCTCGTTCGCCACGTCGACCCCCGATGTCTGAAAAAACAGATGTCTGAAAAAAAAGAAACCGCCGACCTCCAGAAGCTCCTCGATCTCGTCGCCCGCCTGCGCGCCCCGGACGGCTGCCCCTGGGACCGCGAGCAGGCCCTGCCGGACGTGCGCGCCTACCTGCTCGAGGAGGCGCACGAGCTGGCCGGAGCCATCGACGGCGGCGATTGGGATGAGCTGGCCGAGGAGCTCGGCGACCTGCTCTTCCAGGTCGCCTTCATCGGCCGTCTGGCCGAGGAGGCCGGCGCCTTCAGACTCTCACAGGTGATCGATGGCGTCCACCGCAAGATGGTCGAGCGCCACCCGCACGTCTTCGGCGGCGAGACGCTGGCCGACGCCGAGGCGGTCCGCCAGGCCTGGGAGCGCCGCAAGCTGCAGAAGGAGCCGAAACGGGAGTCGCTCTTCTCGGGCGTCCCCACCTCGCTGCCCGCCCTGCTCGCCGCCTACCGCCTGACCCAGAAGGCCTCCGGGGTCGGCTTCGACTGGCCGGACGCCGCGCCGGTGCTCGACAAGGTCGAGGAGGAGATCGCCGAGGTGCGGGAGGCGCTCGCCGGCGGCAGGAAGGAAGCCGTGCGCGAGGAGGTCGGAGACCTCCTCTTCACCCTCGCCAACCTCGCCCGCAAGCTCGACGTCGACCCCGAGGCCGCCCTCGCCGGCACCAACCGCAAGTTCCGCCAGCGCTTCGCCCGCATCGAAGAGGGCCTCGCCGCCCAGGGCAAGACCGCCGCGGAGGCGACGCTGGAGGAGATGGACGCGTTGTGGGAGGCGGCGAAGAGGGAGAGGTAGGGGGGCCTGCGCGGCGGAAAACAAAAGCACACGGACGAACACGGACTGACAAGGACGAACACTGTGTGCGTCCGTGTTCGTCCCTGCTCGTCCGTGTTGTCCGTGCCCCCTCAGCCCGCGCTCGCCCCTTTGGGCGCCACCTTCTCTTCGAGCATTCTCTCCAGATACGGCAGCACGTTCCTCGCCACGATCTCCTGCCCCTGGGCCGTGGGGTGGATGCCGTCCGCCTGGTTCAGGGAGCGGATGCCGCCCACCTTGTCGAGCAGGAAGGGGACGAGCGGGACGTCCAGCTCCTTCGCCAGCTTCGGATAGAGCGCCGTGAACTGCTCGGCGTAGGGGCCGTAGTTGGGCGGGAGACGCATGCCGAGCAGGAGGACCCGCGCGCCGGCCTCCCGCGAGCGGCGGATGATCTCGCGCAGGTTGGTCTCGACCTCGGTGATCGGCAGGGCCCGCAGGCCGTCGTTCGCCCCCAGGGCCACGACCACCAGATCGGGGTGCTGGCCGAGGATCCAGCCGATGCGCGAGAGGCCGCCGGCTGTGGTGTCGCCGCTGACGCCGGCGTTGACCACCCGGACCGCCTTCCCCTCTTCCCGGAGCTGCCGCCCGAGGAGAGCGGGGTAGGCCTGATTCTCGTCGAGCCCCAGGCCGGCCGTCAGGCTGTCGCCGAGAAAGACGACCAGCGGCGTGGCCGGCACGGGAGCCGGGGCGGGGACCGCCGGCGCCGGGTTGGAAACAGGAACCGTGCTGTGCGTCACCGGGGGAGCGGCGTCCCCGGGAGTCCTGCGCGCCGCAGGCCGAGCAGCGACGGGAATAACCAATGTCAGAGCGCGAGTTGCGAGCTTTCGCCACATAGAATCTTCCTTCCTCTCTCCACTCAGAAAAACCGGAAATCCTCCCGCAAATTTCCTCATGAATACGCCCCGCATTGAAATGCGCCAGCTCACCCGCAAGCTCCCTTCGGGAGAGCGCGAGCTGACGATCCTCGACCACGTCGACCTCGCGATCGAGCCCGGCGAGTTCGTCGCCGTCCTCGGCCCCTCGGGCAGCGGCAAGTCGACCCTGCTGGCCCTGATGGCCGGCCTCGACCGCCCCACCTCCGGCGAGATCCGGATCGACGGCACGCCGATCCAGGCGATGTCGGAGGACGGTCTCGCCCTGCTGCGGCGGAAGAAGATCGGCTTCGTCTTCCAGAGCTTCCAGCTGCTCGCCAACCTCACCGCGCGCGAGAACGTGCTGCTGCCGGTCGAGCTGCTCGGCCTCGCCGAACCCGTTCGCCCGCGCCGACGAGCTGCTGGCCGCCGTGGGCCTCGCCGACCGCGGCCACCACTACCCGAGCCAGCTCTCGGGCGGCGAGCAGCAGCGGGTCGCCCTCGCCCGCGCCTTCGCCGCCCGGCCGCCGATCCTGCTCGCCGACGAGCCCACCGGCAACCTCGACGGCGCCACCGGCCGCCGCGTCCTGGAGCTGCTGACCGAGCTGCGCGCCCGCGAGGGGACCACCCTGGTGCTGGTCACCCACGATCCGGCGGTGGCGGCCCTCGCCGGCCGGCAGATCCATCTGCGCGACGGCCGGGTGGAGCGCGACGAGCGGGCCAGCGTCGCCACCGTCACCCCGGCGGAGGTCCCGGCGTGACTCTCGGCTTCTACGTCCGCGCCCTGGTCCGCGAGTCGCGCGGCTCGCGCGGCCGCCTGACCTTCTTCATCGCCTGCCTCGCGGTCGGCGTGGCGGCGGTGGTGTCGGTCGCCGGGCTCTCGGCGAGCCTGCGCGACGGCATCCGCCGCGAGGCCCGCCAGCTCCTCGCCGCCGACCTGGCCGTGCGCGGCAACCAGCCCATTCCGCCGGAGGCCCTGACGGCGATCGCCGCCCTTCCGGGCGCCCGCCGCACCGACGTCAAGGAGACGGTCACCGTCGCCGCCGCGCCGGGCGTCAACGGCCAGCCGGGGCCCAGCCAGCTCGTCGAGCTCAAGGTGGTGGACGGCTTCTACCCCTTCTACGGCAAGCTCGAACTGCGCCCGGCGCGCCCCCTCCACGAGCTGCTGACGCCCGGCACGGCGGTGGTCGCCGCCGATCTCCTCTCCCACTGGAAGCTCAAGGTGGGGGACTCGCTCCAGATCGGCGGCCAGCCGTTCCGCATCGCCGCCAGCGTGCTCGCCGAGCCGGACCGGGTCGGCATCTCGTTCACCATCGGCCCCCGGGTCTTCCTCTCCGGCCCCGGGTTCGCCCGCACCCATCTCGAGGACCAGGGGAGCCGCGTCAGCTACCGGACGCTGGTCCGGCTGCCGGACGGGATCTCGAACGCCGAGCTCGACGCCGCCGCCGAGCGGCTGAAGCAGGTCCTCCCCGGCGGCGAGAGCTTCCGGGTGGAGACCTACCGCCAGGCGCAGCCGTCGCTGCGGCAGAACATCTCGCGGGTGGAGAAGTTCCTCGGGCTGGTCGCCCTGCTGTCGCTCTTCGTCGGCGGCATCGGCGTCGCCCAGAGCGTGCGGGCGTGGCTCGCCAGCCGGATGGACGCCATCGCGATCCTCAAGTGTCTGGGGATGCGCCCGCGCGAGATCTTCCCGCTCTACCTCGGGCAGACGGTCCTGCTCGGTCTCGCCGGCAGCATCGTGGGGATCCTCGCCGGGGTGGCCATCCAGATGACGCTCCCCCGGCTGTTCCCCGACCTGATCCCGCCCGAGCTGATCCGCCCCTGGCAGCCGGCCGCCCTGCTGCGCGGCCTGGGCCTGGGGATCGGGGTCGCGATGCTGTTCAGCCTGCCGCCGCTCTCGGCCGTGCTGCGCGTCCCGCCGGCCCGCGTGCTGCGCCGCGACGCCGAGCCTCTCCCCCGCCACCGCTGGGTCACGGCGGCGACCTTCCTCGTCCTGGCGACGGGGATCTGGGGGATGGCCGCCCTGCAGTCGGGCTCCCCCGTGCTGGGGGCGCAGTTCACCGGCGGCGTGGCGGTGGTGACGGCGGCGCTCGCCGCCGCCGCCTTCCTGGTCTCCTGGGGGGTCCGCCGGCTGCCGCGCGACGTCTTCTCCCTCCGCCCGTGGCTGCGGCACGGCATCGCCGCCCTCGCCCGGCCCGGCGCCGCGGCGAGCGGCGCCATCGTCGCCCTCGGGCTTGGCGTGCTCGTCGTCCTCGGCATGTCGCTGGTCGAGCGGCGCATCACCTCCCAGCTGGAGAAGGAGCTGCCGGGCGACGCGCCGAGCGCCTTCCTGGTCGACATCCAGCCGGCCCAGTGGCCGGGCGTCGAGCGGCTCCTCCAGCAGTCGGGAGGGCAGGGGATCGAATCGGTGCCGGTGGTGATGGCGCGCGTCTCGGCGATCGACGGCGTCTCCACGGAGGCGCTGCAGGAAGGGAGGACCCCCGCGGAGAGGAAGGATAGCGAGCGGAACGGCGGGGAGGGCGACGGCAGGGAACGGGACGGCGGGCGCCGCTGGGCGCTCACCCGCGAGCAGCGGCTCACCTACATGCAGCAGCTGCCGAAGGACAACAAGATCGTCGCCGGCGCGCTGTGGAGCGACCCCGCCCACGCCGAGGTCAGCCTCGAGCAGGATTACGCCAGCGACATCGGCGCCCGCCTGGGGTCGACGATCAGCTTCAACATCCAGGGGGTGCCGCTCGACCTCAAGGTGACCAGCCTGCGGACGGTGAACTGGCAGACGTTCGGGATCAACTTCTTCCTGGTGGTCGAGCCCGGCGTGCTGGAGTCCGCCCCCCAGCAGCGGCTGGCGGTGGCCCGCCTGCCGCGCGGCGGCGAGCAGCGGGTGCAGGATCTGCTGGCGGCGAGCTATCCGAATGTCACCTTCCTGCGCATCCGCGAGATCCTGGAGAAGGTGCTCAAGGTGCTGCGCCGGATCAGCCTCGGCATCCGCTTCCTCGGCGGCTTCACGGTGGTCGCCGGGATCGCCATCCTGGCCGGCGCGGTGAGCGCCGGCTCGGCCCGACGGGGCCGCGAGGTGGCCCTGCTCAAGACGCTGGGAATGACCCGGCGCGGCGTCGCCGCCACCTTCGCCGTCGAGTACGCCCTGGTGGGACTGGTGGCCGGCACGATCGGCGCCGTCGGCGGCACTGTGCTCGCCTGGGGGATCGTGACCCGGGGCTTCGAGATGCCCTGGGCCTTCGCCCCTCTCACTCTCGCCGTCGCGCTCGCCGGCAGCGTCCTCCTCACCGTGCTCGCCGGCCTCGCCGCCAGCCTCCGCGCCCTGGAGCGCCGGCCGATCGAGGTGCTGCGGGCGGAGTGAGCTACTCCCCTCCCGACCGCGTCAGGAGATAGGAGACCGGCACGAACTCATACCCCTCGGCCTTCGCCTTGGGGATCTCGCGGGTGAGGGCGGCGAGGGTCTCGGGGTGGGGGTGGCCGATGGCGATCGCCGAGCCTCGGGTCCGCGCCAGGGCGAGGAGGCGCTGGAACTGGTCGTGGATCGCCTCCGGCGTGGTCTCGCCGTCGAGAAAGACCTGGCGCTCCGCCGCCGGCACGCCGAGGCCGAGCGCCACCTTGTAGCCGACGCTCTCGGCGCTGGTGCGGGAGTCGAGGAAGAACAGCCCGCGCGCGGCGAGCACGGCGAGCACGGCATGCATCGGCCCCTCCTCGGCGGAGAGGAGCGAGCCCATGTGGTTGTTCACCCCCACCACCCCCGGCACCGCTTTCAGCGCCTCCTCCGTCTTCTGCCGCAGCTCGTCGTCGCCCATCCCCTGCAACAGCGCCCCAGGCCCGGGATTCTGGCCGTTCTTCGGCTCCATCGGCAGATGGAGGAGCATCTCCGCCCGGCGCCGCCGCAGCTCGGCGACCACCTCCGGCGTCTGATCTTCATAGGGGAGGACGGAGTAGGTGACCGGCACGCCCAGCGCCTCGAGCGGCCGGAGATCGGCGACGTCGTGCCCCAGGTCGTCGATCACCACCGCCACGCGGATGCCGTGGATCGGTCCGGACGGCGGCGCGGGGATCGTCGCCGCGACCGGCACCGCGGCCGGCGCCTCGGGCTCGACGTGCTCTGAGGGAGCGGAGGAGGATGACTTCCGGCGCTGGGCATGACGCGCCGCCCGGGGGGACTCGCTGGAAACGGACGCCGCCGGGGCCTCAGGCCGCTCAGGAGTCCCGGGGACGGAGCCTCGCGTGACGAGGTACAGGATCCCCGCGCCGGCGAAGAGACCGAGCAGGAAGATCCAGATCCCCGCGGACCGCGATCCCCGGGAAGAACCCCGGGAGCGTGAACGGTGAGCCATTCAGCTCAAGCGGCCTTGGCCTCGGCGGAGGCGGGCTCCTGACCCAGCAGGCGGCGGACGGCGTGACGGAGGATCAGCTCGTCGATCGGCGTGTCCTTCTCGAGATAGGTCCGGCTCCGCTCGTCGACCACCAGGTCGGGCTTCAGCGCCTCGTTGAGCGGCTTCTTGTCCGGACCGGTGTAGAAGGCCTCGGTGTAGAGGAGCCGGCCGCCGTTGGAGAGCTCGGCCGTGCCCAGGCGTCCGGCGTGCCCGAAGGTGCGCTCGCCCACCAGCTCGGCCTTCTCCTTCTGGCGGAGCACCGTGGCGAAGACCTCGGAAGCGCCGAGGGTGCCGCGGTCCACCAGGATCACCGTCTTGCCCTGCCAGACCGGCTTGTCCTCGGCGCGGAAGCTCTGCAGGTCCTCGGCGCGCCGCTTGAGGTTCGCCCAGATCCCCGGAGGTGAACAGCCGGGCGGTGGCGTAGGCCAGCTCGGGGTCGCCCGAGGAGACGCCCCGCAGGTCGATCAGGAGCTTGTCCTTGATCTTGCCGCCGTTCTTGGCAAGCGCGTCGCGCACCTCCTGCACGGTCTCCTTGTCGAAGGTCGGGATGTGCAGCAGAGCTACTCCTCCCTCGACCTCCTCCAGGCTGACCGGCGGCGGGTTGAACGGCTTGAGCTCGAAGGAGAGCTGCACCGGCTCGCCGAGGCGGATCACCTCCATGGCGACCTTGGTGCCCGGCTTGGCGGTGAGCGCCTGCTGCATCTCCCAGAGCGGCATCAGCCGCGTCGAGCGGTCGTTGATCTTGGCCACGATGTCGCCCGGCTTGATCTTCGCCACCGCGCCCGGGCTCCCCTTCTCCACCGCCACCACGAAGGCGATCCCCCGCTCCTTGAGCAGGGTCAGCCCCGAGTAGCGCCGGCCGATGGAGTTCGCCTGGTCGTAGGTGGAGAGCGCCGAGGCCGGCACGTAGAGCGAGAAGGGGTCGAGCGCGTCGGTGGTGCCGTCGAGAGCGGTGGTCATCAGGGTGCTCATGTCCGGCTCGTCGACGTAGGCCTGGCGCACGAGGCCGAGCGTCTCGCTGAAGACGGAGAGGTATTTGTACAGGGAGTCGTCCTCCGGCTTGCCCTGCGTCTTGTCGGCGGCCCGGACGAGGGTCGCGGCGAGCAGAGGGAAGACGACGACCGCGGAGATGAGGAAGAAGAGAATTCTACTGCGATTCATGATTCCCCTTACCGTAACCAATTCAGGGGGTCTTCGGGCCGGTTCTCCACGCGGATCTCGAAGTAGAGCTTGTCCGACGCGAGCCCCACGGTGTCGCCCAAGGATAGCATGTCTTCCTTGCCCACCCGCATCGAGGAGAGCCCGGCGTAGAGCGTGAACACCCGCCCGGGGTGCTGCACGATGACCGTCTCCCCATACCCCTGGAAAGGGGCGGCGTAGAGCACCTTGCCGGGGAAGATCGACCTTCACCGGCGCGCCCGCGGCGGCGGCGAGGTCGACGCCGTTGTGCGGCACCCGGGTGCGGTAGCGGGGGTCGAGGATCGAGCCGAACCCCGCCGTCACCTTCCCCTCGAGCGGCCAGTCGAGCACGCCGCGGAACTGCTGCATCGGCGTGCCGGCGGGATCCCCCTGCGCGCGGCCGTAGAGGAGGTCGAGGAAGCCGGCGAGCTTCTTCGCGCGGTCGCCGAGCTCGCTGGTGCGGGCGGAGAGGGTCTGGCTCTCCTTCTGGAGCTGGGCGAGCAGGGCCTCCTTGCGATGCCGCGACGGCCACGAGCTGCTGGCGGCGCGTCCGCTCGCTGGCGATCCAGCGCTCGCGTCTCCTGGCGCCGGGCCACCAGCTGATCGCGCTCCCGGCGCAGGTTCACCCGCGCCTCCTGGTAGCGGTCGATCGCCGAGCGGTCGCGCCGCGCGAGATAGCGCATCAGCCGGATCGAGGGGAGGAGCCGGCGGTCGGGCTTGAGCGAGAGGAAGAGCCGGAGATACCCCTGGCGGCCGAGCCGGTAGAGCCCGGTCAGATGGCGCTTGAGGTCGTCGCGGGCGGTGTCGAGCGCCCCCTGCAGCCGCGCCACCTCGCGCTCCCCCGCCGCCACCCGCCGCGCCGCGAGGTCGCGGGCCGTGGTCGCCTCGGTCAGCCGCGCCTCCTGGAGCCGCAGCTCGACCGCGACGGCGTCGATCTCCCCCTGCAACCCCGACTGCGCCTTGCGCGCCGCCGCGAGGCGCTCCGTGAGCCGGGCGATCTCCATGCGCAGAGCGGCGAGCTCCGCCTCGCGAGACGGTTTCTGGGCTGGGAGGGGGGTAACGAGTCGCAAGGAGAAGCCCCAGGATCACGAACGCAGCCCCGCAGGGGCGGAATCGAATTAGCCCGGGGCGTGAGCCCCGGGATCGGCGGGAGGTATTTTTTCCCCAGCCCCGCAGGGGCGGCAGGAATTTCACCGGATCTCCTGCCGCCCCTGCGGGGCTCGGGGATCTTCGGACGCCACAAACCCGGGGCTCACGCCCCGGGCTAATTCATTCCGCCCCTGCGGGGCTGATTTTCGGGATAACCGCACCGAGGGGAATTCTACTTCCCTGCCGCCTTCTGTCCCGCCGTGCCGCCCCGCTGGAGGGCGTGGAACAGGAAGCCCACTCGTCGGCGGCCTCCTCGATCATCTTGGACGTCGGCTTGCCGGCGCCGTGGCCGGCCCGGGTCTCGATGCGGATCAGCACCGGGTTCGGTCGCCGGTCTGGGCGCGCCTGCAGGGCCGCGGCGAACTTGAAGCTGTGCGCCGGCACCACGCGGTCGTCGTGGTCGGCGGTGGTGATCAGCGTCGCCGGGTAGGCCGTCCCCGGCTTGCAGGTTGTGGAGCGGCGAGTAGGCGTAGAGCGCCTTGAACTCCTCGGGGTTGTCGGACGAGCCGTAGTCGTCGATCCAGGCCCAGCCGATGGTGAACTTGTGGAAGCGCAGCATGTCCATCACGCCGACGCCCGGCGAGCGCCGCGCCGAACAGGTCGGGCCGCTGGGTCATGCACGGCGCCGACCAGCAGGCCGCCGTTGCTGCCGCCGTCGATCGCCAGCTTCGGCGCGCGACGTGTACCTCGTTGGCGATCAGCCACTCGGCGGCGGCGATGAAGTCGTCGAAGACGTTCTGCTTCTTCAGCTTGCGTGCCCGCCTGGTGCCACTCCTCGCCGTACTCGCCGCCGCCGCGCAGGTTGGCGACCGCGTAGACGCCGCCCATCTCCATCCAGACCAGGTGGGCGGGCGAGAAGGCCGGCGTCAGCGAGATGTTGAAGCCGCCGTAGCCGTAGAGCTAGGTCGGGTTCGTGCCGTCGAGCTTCAGCCCCTTCTTGTGGGTGAGGAACATCGGCACGCGCGTGCCGTCCTTGCTCGGGTAGAAGACCTGGTGGGTCTCGTACTGCGCCGGGTCGAACGCCGACCTCGGGCTGGCGGAAGACGGCTGCTCTTCGCCGGTCGCCAGGTCGTAGCGGTAGATCGTGCCCGGCGTGGTGAAGCTGGTGAAGGAGTAGAAGGTCTCGCGGTCCTGGCGCTGGCCGCCGAACCCGTCCGCCGTGCCGAGCCCGGGCAGCTCCACCTCGCGCAGCGGCTTGCCCGTCGAGGTCGAGACTGCCGCACCTGCGAGTGGGCGTCCTTCAGGTACGTGGGCGACGAACGGCTCGTTCGACGCAGGTGGCCGCCTGCAGGGTCTCGGCGCCCTGCGGGATCAGCTCGCTGCCAGTTGCTCGCGCGCGGGATCGCGGAGGTCGATCGCGATCACCCGGCCGCGCGGCGCGTCGTGGTCGGTGTGGAACCAGAAGACCGGGCCGTCGTTGTCGATGAAGGTGTAGTCGGCGTCGAAGTCGTCGAGCAGCTCGACGACCTTGGAGCCGGGCTGCGCGAGGTCCTTGTAGAAGATGCGGTTCTCGGTCTCCGTCCCCTTCCAGACGTGGATGACGAGGTAGCGGCCGTCCTCGGTGACGCTCGGCGTTGAAGCCCCACTCCTTCTGGTCGGGCCGCTGGTAGACCAGCTCGTCGTCGGCCTGCGGCGTGCCGAGGCGGTGGTAGTAGAGCTTCTGGTAGAAGTTGGCCTCCTTCAGCGGGCGCCCCTCGCGTCGGCTCGTCGTAGCGGCTGTAGAAGAAGCCCTTGCCGTCGTGGGTCCAGGCGGCGCTCGAGAACTTGACCCACTTCAGGGTGTCGGGCAGGTCGCTGGCCGGTCTCGACGTCGCGCACCCGCCACTCCTGCCAGTCGGAGCCGGCCGAGGCGAGGCCGTAGGCCAGCAGCTTGCCGTCCTCGCTGATGTCCAGCCGGTGAGGGCGACCGTGCCGTCCTTCGACAGCGTGTTGGGATCGAGACGAGCATGCGCGGCTCGCCCGCCAGGGTGTCGACGCCGTGTAGAGGACGCCCTGGTTCTGCAGGCCGTTGTTGCGGGTGAAGAAGTAGCGCCCGCCCGTGCTGCGCACGGCACGCTGTAGCGCTCGTAGTTCCAGAGCTCGGTCAGCCGCTTGCGGATCGGCTCGCGCTCGGGCAGGCCGGCGAGGAACGCCGAGGTGACCTTGTTCTCCGCCTCGACCCAGTCGCGCGTCTGCTGCGAGTCGAGGTCCTCGAGCCAGCGGTAGGGGTCGGCGACCTTGACGCCGTGGTAGTCGTCCACCTGCTCGATCCGGGATGCAGCGGGGTAGACGATCCGCTTCTCCGTAGGACTCTCGACCGACATGTGCATGATGGCCTCAGCAGTCTCCGCAACAGTCTCCGCGCGCACCGGCACTGTCGCGAAGGCGAGCAGAGCCAGAACGATACGCCTGGACATAAGGATCTCCTTCTTTATGGGGTGCGGCTGACCCCTCTTCCGGAGTCAAAAAATCAACAGGACGTGTCACCGGCTTCATTCCACGCGCAGATAGCCCAGCGAGCGCAGGCTCTCCAGGTACTCCGCCCCCTCCTGGCCGGCCGGCGCGCCCCGCCGCGGCGCGCCGTAGCCTGCCACGACCACCGGCGGCGGCGCCCAGCGGCAACCCGGAGGGGGAGCCGGCAGCTCCTCGCTCTGCGGCAGCCCGAGCGCCCGCAGCAGCGCGGAGGCGACCGTCTCCGGTTTGATCCGGGTATGGGCCGCGGCCGGCGCGCCCGCGCAGCCGCCGCGCCGCCAGAGGATCACCCGTCCCTCCCCGCCTTCGCGCCGCCGCCCCGGATCGAGCACCACCGCCACCGTCCCCACGCCGGCGAGAGAGCGGGCGAGCAGCCGGTCGGTCTCCCGCAGCTCCGCGCGCACGAGATCGGCCAGCGCCACGTCGCCGCCGCGCCAGCCGTCCGCCGCGATATCCGGCCCCGGCAGATAAAGCGCCGCCGCGCGTGGATTTTCGGTCATCCGGCGGGCGAAGACCTCGCGGTAGAAGCGGTCCGGGAGCAGGGCGCGGTCGAGCACCCGGGCCGCCGCCGCCGCGGGGAGCGCCGCCGCGAGCCGCGGGTCCCGGCCATCCCGGCCGGCACTGGCGGCCAGCTGGCCGGCGAGCGCCGCCACCCCCGCGCGATCCGACGGCGGGGCCACCGCCCCTTCCGCTCCCTCCCGCAGGAGCTGGTACGCCCCATGCGCCACCACCAGCCCGGGGATGACCTCGGCCGGATAGGTGGCCCACCAGTTCACCGCCAGCGACGGCTCGCCGCCGCGCGAGGCGAGCTCCCAGAGAGTGAACGCCCGGCGGCGGTTGGCGAGCACCGGCCGGTACTCGGCGAGCCCGAGCGGCGCCTCGACGTGGCTCCACCACCCGCGCAGGGGGCCGCTGCGCGCCAGCGCGGTCTTCACCCCGAGCGGCCGGAAGCTGTCGAGCGAGGAGACGCCGTGGTCCGGCCCGGGGATCCCGGTGGCCACCGCCGTCCAGAACGAGGCCGGGGGCTCCGCCTTCCGGGCGTAGGAGAACACCCGCCCCTCCCGTGCCATGCGGGCGAGCTCCGGCAGCTCCCCGAGGGCGATCAGGTAGTCGATCTCGGCGGGCAGAATGCCGTCGACGCCCACCAGCGCCACCCGCTCGCCCGGCCCGGTGGGCAGCGCCGCCGGGGCGGCGGCCTGGGGGCGATGCGCCGAGATGGCCGAGGAGAACGCCGGCAGCACCAGCAGCGCCGCCCCGGCGAGGATGGCGAAACCCAGCCACCGTCCGGAGAACCCGCGGCCCAGCGGCGCCGAGTCGGTGAAGCGGATCGCCAGCGTGAGCAGCCCGTTGTAGACCAGCTTGACCAGGAGATAGATCAGCGGCGGCGTCACCAGCGCGAGCCCGGCGACCTGCCAGAGCCGCCCCTCGGCCAGCACCTCCCGCCCGAGCCGCAGCGCGAACGCCAGCACGCCCGTCCCGGCGACCACGGCCATGGCGAGCGACAGCGCCTCGATGCGCCGCACGTGGTAGAGCCGGATCACCAGCACGATCACCCCGCAGAGGGCGAGGAAGGCGAGCCCGGTCACCGCAGAGATCGGCAGGAACAGGTGCAGGAAGAGCGGGATGAGGTCGAGCGGGCTGGCGCTCAGATTGCCGTTCGCCACCGCCAGGGCGAGCGCCAGGGCGAGCGCCAGGGCGAGCCCGGAGAGCAGGGCCACCTTGGCGGTGAGCAGCAGCAGGGTCCGCGCCGGCTGGCGCGTCCGCAGGGCGTCCTGCAGCAGGAAGCGCTCGAACCGGTGATCCAGATAGCCGAGCCGTCGCAGCTCGGAGCGGACCCCTTCCAGGTCATGTCCAGGGGGTGACATCGGGGGGTAGTGTACCCCCTACCCCGCCGCCGCCCCCGTCCGCTCCAGGAAGAAGTCGATCAGCTCCGAGGACGAATTCTCCATCTCCAGGCTCAAGCCCTGGATCCGCTGGCTCAGGTAGTTGAACATCCACGCCGCCGGCACGGCCACCACGAGGCCGAGGGCGGTGGTCAGCAGCGCCTCGGCGATCCCCTGGGAGATGACGGTCATGCCGCCGCCCGCGCCGGTGGCGGCGGCGATGTCGCGGAAGGCGTGGACGATGCCGACCACCGTGCCGAAGAGGCCGATGAACGGGGAGGTAGTGGCGATCGTCGCCAGGCTTCCCACCCCCCGGCTGAGCTCGGTGGTGGTCTGCGCCTTGGTCCGTTCCAGCGCCCTCCCCGCGGCCTCGATCACCTCGCCGGCGGAGAGCCCGCGCGCGCTCTTCTGCTGAAAGGTGGAGAGCCCGGCCGCGATCACCCGGGCGACGTGGCTGTGCGGGAACTTGCGGGCGGCGTCGATCGCCGGCAGCGGGCGCCCCCCGGCGAGGTGCGGGCTCACCGTCCGCGCGAAGGCCAGCGACTGCCGCCGGGCCCGCGACAGCACGATCACCCGTTCGAGCGAGATGGCGAGCGACCAGATCGAGAGCAGGGAGAGGATGACGATCACCACGAGACCCGTCGCGCTGACTTTGTCCGCCAGACCGAAGAGTGCGAAGGAACCAGGCATGAGAGAGCTCCTTTCCAGCCCCGAGGGGCACGGATCGAACCGTGAGCGCGGGATCGGCCGGATGTCGGCGATCCCCGCGGGGTTGTCAGGAGCGCTCCTGTGGAGATTAGAAGGGGGACGGGTGAGATTGGTTCCAGGCGTCCCAGAGTCAGCTTATCCACGGCGGAGTGGGCTTCTCCACGGCGGAGTTAAGTTATCCAGAGCAGAGTGGGCTTATCCAAGGCAAAGTCGGCTTGTCCAGGGCAGAGTGGGCTTATCCAGAGCGGAGTCGGCTTCTCCAGCGCAGAGTCAGCCTATCCAGGACGAAGTCGGCTCCTCCAGCGCAGAGTAAGCTTCTCCAGGACGAAGTCAGCTCCTCCAGAGCGGAGTGGGCTTATCCAAGGCAGAGTCGACAGCTCCACGGCAAAGTAAGCTTCTCCAACACGAAGTTAGCTGCTCCAGGGCAGAGTCAGCTTATCCAGAGTGAAGTCAGCTTCTCCAGGATGCCGCCAGCTTCTCCAGGATAGAGTCGGCTTATCCAGGACGAAGTCGGCTTATCCAGCGTGAAGTCGGCTTCTCCAAGGCAGAGTCAGCTTATCCATGGCAACGCATTGGATGACCGCCCTGGAGGGGCGGAATTTGAAATAGGGGTAGGGAGGACCGGTTGAGTACCCGGCCCCCCTCCCTCCGAACCGGACGTGCGGATCTCCCGCATCCGGCTCTCCAGTCGGTGGTTTTACCTCCGAGAGGATTGACGGGCCTGAGCATGGGCCGTGACGAGGGAGAACAACCCCTGCTCAGCAAAGAAGGCATTGGGCCAGCGGTGATGATCTCTCCCCAGGGCTCGACCCTTCCGTCCCTGGCGGCGGCGTAGGATGCTGCGAAGGCGCATCCGGATCCACTTGTCCAGGTCTCGGAAGGTCGTCCAATGGGAATGTTTGAAGTACTCAAACCACCCCTTCTGGGTTGGGCTCAGCGCTGTGACGATCTGCGCGAGGCTGTATCCATTCGTGCGCTTGGTCTTGGCTCGGATCTTATCCTTGAATTTCTTCAAGCTCTTCTTGGCAGGCCAGCGATAGCCTCGCTCGAAGTGGTAGCCCAGGAAGTCGAAGCCGCCTCGCTGGGTGGCATCGACGATCCGAGTCTTGTCGGGGTGGAGCCGCAGACTCGCCGCGGTGGTCCAGGCCTCGACTTCAGACAGTGCCCGTTGGGCCTCTAAGGGACTCCGACACAGGATCACAAAATCGTCCGCATACCGCACCATCTCGTAGCCGAGTTGCGCCATTCGATGGTCCAGAGGGTCCAGATAGATGTTGGACAACAGAGGGCTGATCACAGCTCCTTGCGGGGTTCCCCGTTCCGGAGTCCAGTGCTTCGCACTCTCCATCACCTCCTGCCCGAGATAGGCTTCGAGCAGATCCAGCACCTTGCTGTCGGCGACCTTGACCCTGACCCGCTCCAGGAGCGGCTGGCAGGGAATCGTGTCGTAGTAGCTCTGCAGATCCGCATCCACCACGTGCACATACCCGGCTTTGAGCAACTCCGTGACTCGCCGCAGGGCATCCTTGGTGCCTCTTTCCGGACGGAACCCGTAGCTCTGGGCTGCGAAGTCCCGTTCGAACAAAGGCTCCAACACATTGCGTAATGCGCTCTGGACCAATCGGTCTCGAACCGTTGGAATCCCCAGGGGCCGCTTTTCTTGGCTCCCGGGTTTCGGAATCCACACCCGACGCACCGCCTGAGGACGGTAATCCCCCTCTTTCAGCAATGCCGACAGGCTTTGCAGGTTCTCCTCCAGGTGGCCCTCAAACATCCCGATCGTCACCCGGTCCACCCCGGCGCTCCCTCGGTTGCTCTTCACCTGGGCGAAGGCTGACCTCAGGTTACCCAAAGAGCTGACCTTGTCGATCAGGCTGTACCACTTGCCTCCCTTGACCCCCTCATCGAGGGCCGTCAACATGCGCTCGGTCCAAACACTCGGTTCCACCCAGGACCATTTCTCCTGGACGTCTCCGGCTTGCTTAGCCTTCTCAGGCACTCCCGCCGGTTCGGCTTCCGACTGACTGTCCCTCATGCATCCACCTTCCTGTCCCCCTTTGCTCCACGCCCATTACGGCGCTTCTCAGCTCCTATGGGGACTCTGACTCCTCGGCAAGCCTCCCACCCGACCGAGGTCTCCCCGCTTCACGTCACACGTCATTTCGAGACCATTCTGCTTCCAACCACCCGACGCACCCCACCGTCGCTTTCGCACGCTACCCCTCAGCTCGATGGGTCTCCCCTCACAGGGTCCAGGCTTCACCATTGGCTAGCAGGCTCGCCGTTGCGCCAAGCCGAATCGAATTCGTCTATCTGCGGACTGGTCCCTCACCTCCGGTTGCTCTCCACCCCGCCTCTCGACGACGCAGTTACCTTCGGTTTCCAGGCCGGAGAGCGTATGCCTGGAGAGGATTCGCACCTCTATACGTGTGCGCTCGCGGGCGCACTAGCCTGGGGTTTCAACCCCAGGTAGGCAGTTCCCTCTTCCATATCCGCCCCGAGGGGGCGGTGCCTTTCGGCGATGGTCTCGTGGTTCAGGAAACGTTGGGTTCCGCCCTTTCAGGGCGGATGGGGGTTGGGGGACTGCCGACCTGGGGTTGAAACCCCAGGCTATTCAAATTCCGCCCCTCCAGGGCGGCCACCTCGGCGACGGGATATGTGTAATCGCAACCTTGAGGCCCAACGGGCCGCCCTCCCTCAGCCCAGGGCATCGCCCTGGGTCGGTGCCATCTCCTCGCGACCTGTTGCGGCCGGGCCGCGCTATCGAAATCCGAACGCGGGCGGTTAGCGCGGCCCTTCAGGCCGCATCGGGTTCCAGGGGTCCCCCTCGTATCCCAGGGCGATGCCCTGGGCTGAGGGAGGGCGGCCCGTTGGGCCTCAGGAATGGGAATCTTCCCTGCCCTCAATGCGACCTGTGCTGGACGAACCTCACCAGATCCCGCAACGGATCGGCCTTGCGGCCGAGCGGGGCCAGCGAATCGACGGCGAAGCCGAGGAGCTCGTCGGCGAGGGCCTGGGCTCCGGGGATTCCGAGGAGCTTCACGAAGGTGACCTTGCCGGCGTCCTTACCGGTGTCCTTGCCGGTCTCCTCGGGGGTGCCGAGGACGTCGAGGAGGTCGTCCGAGATCTGGAAGGCGAGGCCGAGGTTCTTGGCGAAGCGGGCGATCACCTCGAGGTCGCGGCGGCGGGCCTCGGCGGCCATGGCTCCCAGCTCGCCGGCGGCCATGAACAGGGCCCCGGTCTTGTGGCTGTGGATGTACTCGAGGACGTCGAGGTTCATCTCCTCGGGTTTGGCGAGAAGGTCGAGAGCCTGGCCGCCGATCAGGCCGTCGCTGCCGATGGCCGCCGCCAGGTGGTGGACGACGTCCTCGGTGGTGTAGCGGCGCAGGGCCAGGCGGGTGGCGGCCTCGGCCACCAGGGCGTAGGCGCGGTTGAGCAGCGCCAGGGCGGCGAGCAGGGCCACGCTCTCGCCGAACACCCGGTGGACCGTCGGGCGCCCCCGGCGCAGGGCGGCGTCGTCCATGGCGGGGAGATCGTCCAGCACCAGGGAGCAGGCGTGCACCATCTCGACGGCGCAGGCGAGGTCGAGCACCGGCTCCGAGCGGCAGCCGAAGAGGTCGGCCACCGCCAGGGTGAGCACCGGCCGCACCCGCTTGCCGGCGCCGGTCAGGGCGTAATGCATGGCCTGGTGCACGGGCTCGGGCCGCGCGGTGGCCGGAGGGAGAAGCTCGGACAGGCGGCGGTTCACCCGCGCCGCCCAGACCGCGAGCGGACCGGCGAGCGCGGAGGGAGCCGCGACCTCAGGCAAACGACTGGACGGCTTCGGCCTCGCTGTCGAAGACGTCGAAGACCGTGATGAGCTGGGTGATGGTGAGGATGTCGGAGACCTTCGCGGGGAGGTTGGCCAGCTTCAGCTTGGCGCCCCGGTTGGTGGCGGTGGTGTAGGCGCTGACCAGCTCGCCGATGCCGCTCGAGTCGATCATCGTGACGCCCCCCATGTTGATGACGACCTTCTTGGCGCCATTGTTCAGGATCTCCTGCGTCGCGTTGCGCAGGGCCTCCTCGCCCGAGCCGATGGTGATCCGGCCGTTGAGGTCGAGGATCGTCACGTCGCCGTTCTGCCGCGTATTGAATTTCATTCAGTTCCCTCCTCCGGGTCAGTCTGTTCCGGAATATCTGTCTTCGGTCCGGGAACCCGCCTGCGCAGCGTGACCACGGTGCCGCCGTCGGGTTTCGAGCCGTAGTGGATGTTGTCCATGAATTTGTGCATGAAAAGGATGCCGCGGCCGTTCCGGTTGAGCAGGTTCTCCGGAGCGAGCGGGTCGCGGACCTTGCCGGGGTCGAACCCCACCCCCTCGTCCTCGACCCGGATCACCAGCTCGTCACCCTCGACCATGAGGTCCACGTGGACCTGCTTGGCGGGATTCTGCTGGTTGCCGTGCTTGATGGCGTTGGCCAGCGCCTCGCGCATGGCCAGCTCGACCGAGTGCTGGGTGTCCTTGTCGATCCCCAACTGTTGCATCCGGTCCTTCAGCACCACGTGAACCAGCTCGATGTTCTCGAACCGGCTCCCGATGGCGAGGTGAAATCGGTTCTCGTCGGGCATGGGCGCGATCCTCATGCGGAGTCTACCAGAGGAAGGCCGCGACCTTCCCGGCTCCCAGCGCGCGCAGCGCCAGCGGCACGACCACCAGGAGCTGCACGCCGTCGAACAGGGCGTGCGCCGCGATGGCGGGCCAGAGGTTCTGCCGCCATTTCACCAGAAAGGCGTAGATCAGCGACAGCAGGGCGATGCCGATCAGCATGAACGGCTGCCCATAGGAGAGATGGGCGAGCACGAAGAACATCGTGGAGAAGAAGATGCCGATGCGCGGCTGCAGGAAGCCGCGAAAGAAGCTCTCCTCGACGAAGCCGGCCGAGAGGCTGATCATGAACCGGGTCAGGACCGGCAGCGCGGCGATGAACGGGATCATGGCCGGCGGCGCCTTGGGGACGGCGTTCTCGCCGTAGATCGCCCAGACCGCCCCGGCGACCATCATCAGCGCGAGGAGCACGGCGACCCAGGCGCCGAGGCCGAGCAGGAGCCCCAGCCCGATCTCGCGGGGGACGTTGGGCGCCAGATAGCCGAACTGCGCCCGGAACTGCCGTCCGAGGGGAACCCGCGGTGGCGGCAGAGGAGCCGGCGGAGCGGCCTCGACCGGCTCGACCAGGGCATTCATCACGGCGGCCTCGGCCCTTGGGAGCGGGGGGAGCGGCGGCGGCTCGGTCGAAAGAGCCGGCGCCGGCGGCCGGGCCTCCTCGCCGGCGAAGCCGAGAAGGAACCAGATCCCCATCGTGGCCAGCATCAGCACGTGCAGCAGGAAGAGCTGCGGCGTGGTGATCTTGTCGAGGTCCGGAGTTGCGGTCTTCATCCCCAGCCCCCCCAGCGGCGCGAAGACGCCGATGGCGAGCAGGGTGGCCACGGCCAGGCCGGCGAGCACGCGCCGCCAGAGCACCCGGAACCCCGGGGGGAGCAGGCGGCGCTGGGCGCACATCCAGTCCAGCAGCAGCGCCGCGAGCAGGGAGGGCGCCAGCACCGCGGCAGCCCTCAGGATGGTCTCGGGTGTCATCAGATCTTCTGCCTTTGCCGGAAGCTGCGGAGGATCATCAGGGAGCTGTTGAGCCGCTGCATGCGCCGCTGCCGCAGTTGAATCGCCTGAAGGTCCTCGAGGGCGGGCTGATCGCCGCGCAGCTCGCGCAGGTGGCGGTCGATCTCGAAGACGAGCTGCTCGAGCTCCGGACGGGTCATCATCTTGAAGGTCCGCTCGGTGACCAGGAGGTACCCCTCGGCCACGTCCCGCACCATCGCGTATGCGCTACCCCCGGGGAATCCCATAGGGGTGGGATCATATCCCGAGATGCCGATGGACGAAGACCGGGGGCTGCCCACCCGGCCCCTGGCATACGTCCTGCTACAATCCATCCCGCCTATGACCGTCACCAGCTCGTTCTCCCGCCGGTTCCATCTGCTGAAGCTGCTGCGCGCGAGCCTGGTGGCCGGGGCGCTCTATGACCTCGGGTTCGCGGCGCTCATGGTGGTGTCCCCCCAGGTGCCGGCGCGGATGTTCGGCCTGCCGCTGCCGCCGCTCCCCCGCGGCGCCTTCTATCTCTGGATCCTGGCGACCCTGCTCGCGATGCTGGCGATGCTCTACCTGGCCGCGGCCCACGATCCGCGCCGGTACAGCGCGATCATCGCGGTGGCGATCGGCGGCCGGGTGGTGGGCGCGATCGCCTTCGCGGCCGCCGCCCTGCTCGGCCCGGACCTGCGCGGCCTCCTCCCCCTGGCGGGGGCCGATTTCGCCTTCGGCGCGGTCCATGCGGCCGCGTGGCTCCCGATCCGCTCGTGAAAGGCCGCCGCTCGTGAAGCCCCGGGACATCGCGGCGCAGACCGGGGGGCTGGGGATGCTGACCGGCCGGGCGTTCCTCGCCATGATCGCGCCCCCCTACGAGATCGGCCTCTGGGTGCGCCAGATGGAGCAGATCGGCGTCCGCTCGCTCGGCGTCGCCGGCATCACCACCATCTTCACCGGCATGGTGCTGGCGCTGCAGACCGCCCTCTCGCTCCCCTCGCTGGGGGTCAAGTACTACATCGGCTCGGTGGTGTCGAAGTCGCTGGTGCGCGAGTTGGGGCCGGTGCTGACCGCGCTGATCGTCGGCGGGCGGATCGGCGCCGGAATGACCGCCGAGATCGGCACCATGAAGGTCACCGAGCAGATCGACGCCCTGCGCTCGATGGCGGCCGACCCGGTCAAGAAGCTGGTCACCCCCAAGCTGGTGGCGACCCTGGTGATGCTCCCCGCCCTGACGGTGATCGGCGACGCCCTCGGCATCCTCGGCGGCCTGATCGTCGCCGTCGGCACGCTCAACCTGACGCCGGGGCTCTACCTCAACGACGTCTTCGAGAAGCTGACCATCAGCGACGTCTGCAGCGGCGTCGGCAAGTCCTTCTTCTTCGCCTACTTCATCGCCATCATCGGCTGCTACAACGGCCTCAACACCACCGGCGGCGCCGACGGCGTGGGGCGGGCGACGACCAACACCGTGGTGCTCGCCGCCATCCTCGTCCTGGTCTCCGACTTCTTCCTCACCAAGCTCTTCTACCTCCTGGTGGCCTGATGGAGAAGAACGAGATGGAGCGGAACGACGCGGCGGCGGAGCTCTACGTGATCCGCGGCATGACCAAGAAGTACGGCGAGCCGGGTGATCCTCGACAGCCTGGACTTCGACATCCACAAGGGTGAGTGCCTGGTGATCCTCGGCCGCTCGGGGACCGGCAAGAGCGTCACCCTGCGGCAGCTCAACGGGCTCGAGAGGCCGGAGGCCGGAAGCGTCGTCTTCGACGGCACGGACCTCGCGCGACTCGAGGAGCGCGAGCTCTTCCCGATCCGCCGGCGCATCGCCATGCTGTTCCAGAGCGGCGCGCTGTTCGACTCGATGAACGTCTTCGACAACGTCGCCTTTCCGCTGCGCGAGCACACCCGGAGCTCGGAGGCGGAGATCGCCGAGACGGTGCGGCACAAGCTCTCCCTGGTGCGCCTCAAGGAGGTCGAGCGCAAGATGCCCTCCGACCTCTCGGGCGGCATGAAGAAGCGCGTCGCCCTCGCCCGCTCGCTCGCCCTCGATCCGGAGGTGATGCTGTTCGACGAGCCGACGACCGGCCTCGATCCGATCACCTCGGCGACCATCGGCAAGCTGATCAACTCGATCCAGAAGGATCTCGGCGTCACCTCGGTCGTGGTCACCCATGACATTCCCCTGGCCCGCCGGGTGGGCGACCGCATCGCCCTCCTCGTCGATGGGAAGTTCGCCTTCCTCGGCGACTGGCAGGAGGCCGAGAGCAGCAACGACCCGCGGCTGGCCGATTTCCTGGCCGGCCGCGAGGAGAAGGAGGAGGAAGAGAATGTCGCCTAAAGGTCGGGAGATCCGCGTCGGCCTGGTGATCCTCGCCGCGATGGTGGTCCTGGCGGCGGGGATCTTCCTGATCGGCTCGAAGAACAATCTCTTCTCGCGCAAGACCCGCTACTACGTCGAGTTCCACTCGGTCTCCGGGCTCAAGCCGGGCAGCCCGGTGCAGCTCGACGGCGTGGACGTGGGGGCGATCGAGAAGGTGGTGCTGTCCGAGAACCCGCAGAAGCAGGACATCCGGGTCTGGATCCGCGTCGAGCGCGACTACACCGGGCGCCTGCGCGGCCCCGCGGACCCCAACGCCCTGCTCAAGGACCGGCCGGCCTCGCGGGCCCGCATCAAGACGCTGGGCCTGCTGGGGGACAAGTTCATCGACATCAACTCGGGCGCGGCGGAATATCCGCCGATCCCCGAGGAGGGGGAGATCCTGGCGGCGCAGCCGACCAACGTCGACGCCCTGATCGCCTCGGGCGAGGACGTGATGGACAACGTCGTCGAGATCACCCACTCGCTCAACCGGATCCTCGGCCGCATGGAGCGCGGCGAGGGGATCCTCGGCGAGCTCACTTCCGATACCCCCGAGGGGAAGCGGATGATGACCTCGCTCGTCGGCGCCTCCGACAGCCTGCAGCGGATCGCCCAGACGGTCGAGAACGGCAAGGGGCCGATCCCCCGGCTGCTCAACGACCGCGCCATGGCCGACCAGCTCGCCCTCTCGCTCGACCGCTTCCAGCGCCTGCTCGACCAGGCCCAGAACGGCCCGGGTCTCCTCCCCGGCCTGCTCAACGATCCTTCCAGCCGGACCGAGTTCAACGAGACGCTCGCCGCGCTGCACCAGGTGGCTCGGGACCTGCAGGGATTCACGGCCGATCTGGAGTCGAGCGACGCCCTGCTTCCCCGTCTCGTCAAGGACAAGGAGTACGGCCGCGAGGTCACCGAGCAGCTTCGGCAGTTCGTGAAGAACCTGAACGCCGTCTCGGCGAAGCTCGACAAGGGGAAGGGCACGGCCGCGCAGCTGATCAACGACCCCAAGATCTACGACGCCGTCAACGACATCATCGTCGGCGTCAACCAGTCCCGGGTGCTGCGCTGGCTGATCCGCAACCGTCAGAAGAAGGGAATCGAGAAGCGCTACATCGACACCACCAAGGCGATCGAGGGGGCGGGCGGGACGCCGGAGCCGCTGGACAAGCTGCCGGAGAGCCAGCCCGACCCGGCGGCCCCTCCACCGCTCCTGGCCGCTCCGCCGCCGGCCGATTCGAGCCCACCGCCGTCTGGGGAAGGGAACTAGAGCTCGCCTATGCCACATATCCTGGTGACCGGAGGAGCGGGCTTCATCGGCTCGCATCTGACGCGGCGCCTGCTCGCCCGGGGGGATCGGGTGACGGTGCTCGACGACTTCAACGACTATTACGACCCCGCCCGCAAGCGGGAGAACGTGGCGCCGCTGCTCGGCCGCGACGACTACCACCTGGTGGAAGGGGACATCCGGGACCAGCCGCTGGTCGACCGCCTGTTCGCGGACGGCCACTTCGACGCCGTGATCCATCTGGCGGCGCGGGCCGGGGTGCGCCCGAGCCTGGCGGAGCCGATCCTCTACGAGGACGTCAACTGCATCGGCACCCTGCGCCTGCTCGAGGCCGCCCGCCGGCATGGACCCGACCTCTTCCTCTTCGGCTCCTCGTCGTCCGTCTACGGGATCAATCGAGAAGATCCCGTTCGCCGAGAGCGACGAGGTCAACCAGCCGATCAGCCCCTACGCCACCACCAAGCGGGCCGGGGAGCTGCTCTGCTACAACTATCATCACCTCTACGGCTTCCGCACCGCCTGCCTGCGCTTCTTCACCGTCTACGGCCCGGCGCAGCGGCCGGAGATGGCGATCCACAAGTTCACCGACCTGATCTGGCGGGGGCGTACGGTGCCGATGTACGGGGACGGCGGCAGCCTGCGCGACTACACCTACGTCGACGATATTGTCGACGGCCTGGTCGCGACCCTGGAGCTGGCGCCCGGCTTCGAGATCCTCAATCTGGGCGGGGCGGACACCACTTCCCTGCGCGATCTGATCCACTGGATCGCCGAAGAGCTTGCCGTCGAGCCTCGGATCGAATATCTTCCGGCCCAACCTGGAGACGTGCCGATCACCTACGCCGACGTTTCCAAGGCGGCGCGGCTCTTGGGGTACTCCCCGAAGGTCCCCATCCGCGAAGGCTTGCGCCGCTTCGTCTCCTGGTACCGCGAGCGCGCCGAAGCGCGCAGAACCTGACAAACATTCCAAGCGAGAGCTTCAGAGATGAATATCTGCGTCATAGGTAGCGGTTACGTCGGCCTGGTGACGGGCGCCTGCCTGGCGGACTTCGGGATGAACGTGGTGGGGGTCGACAAGGATCATTCCAAGGTGGAAGCCCTGTCCCGGGGCAAGGTGCCGATCTACGAGCCCGGCCTCGACACCCTGGTCCAGAAGAACATGACGGAGGGGCGGCTGCGCTTCACCACCGAGCTCGCCCCCGCCATCGAGGAGGCGCAGGCGATCTTCATCGCCGTGGGCACGCCGCCGAAATCGGACGGCTCGGCCGACCTCACCTTCATCCGCGAGGTGGCCGCCTCGATCGCCGAGCACCTCAACGGCTACAAGATCATCATCACCAAGAGCACGGTGCCGATCGGCACCGGCCGGATGATCGAGGCCATCGTGCGCGAGGGGACGGGGGGCGGCAAGCACACGTTTGCCGTGGTCAGCAACCCCGAGTTCCTGCGCGAGGGGTCGGCCATCGAGGACTTCATGCACCCCGACCGGGTGGTGATCGGCACCCGCGACGAGCGGGCGGCCGGGATGATGCGGGACGTCTACTCGCCGCTCCACGCCGCCGACGTGCCGTTCATCGTCACCGACGTCGAGACCGCGGAGATGATCAAGTACGCCTCCAACGGCTTCCTGGCCACCAAGATCTCGTTCATCAACGAGGTCGCGCACATCTGCGAGGCCTGGGGCGCCGACGTCGAGGTGGTCTCCAAGGGCATGGGGCTCGACAACCGGATCGGCCCGAAGTTCCTGCAGGCCGGCCCCGGCTACGGCGGCTCCTGCTTCCCCAAGGACACCCGCGCGGCGGCCCAGATCGCCCGCGACTCGGGGCTGAAGTTCCGCATCATCGAGGCGGTGCTGGAGGTCAACGAGGCCACCCAGAAGCGGATGGTCGAGAAGGTCGAGCAAGGCGCTCGGCGGCGCTCGCCGGCAAGACGATCGGCGTCCTCGGCCTCTCCTTCAAGCCGAACACCGACGACATCCGCGAGTCGCCGGCGCTGCCGATCGTGCAGGCGCTGGTCGACGGCGGCGCCACCGTGCGCGCCTACGATCCCGAGGCGATGCCGGCCTGCAAGCCGCTGTTCCCCACCCTGGTCTACACCCGCGACGCCTACGAGGCGGCCGAGGGGGCCGACGCGGTGGTCATCGCCACCGAGTGGAACCAGTTCCGCAAGCTCGACCTCGACCGTCTGCGCAAGCTGGTGCGCGAGCCGCTGGTGATCGACCTGCGCAACCTCTACGAGCCGGAGACGATGGCCGCCGAGGGGTTCCGCTACGTCTCGATCGGCCGCCCCGAGGGTGTGCCGGAAGCCCGGCCGCAGGCCGTGGGGGCACGCACGTGAGCCGAGTGGTCATCACCGGCGGCGCCGGCTTCCTCGGCTCCCACCTCTGCGAGCGGCTGCTCGCCGAGGGGCACGAGGTCGTCTGCGTCGACAACCTGCTGACCGGCCGGCTGGAGAACATCGAGCACCTCCTCCACCGCGACGACTTCACGCTTCGTCGAGCACGACGTCTCCAAGCCGTTCGAGGTCGACGGGCCGGTCGACTCCGTCCTCCACTTCGCCTGCCCGGCCTCGCCCGATCGACTACCTGGAGCTCCCGATCCAGACCCTCAAGGTCGGCTCGCTCGGCACCCACAACAGCCTCGGCCTGGCCAAGGCCAAGGGCGCGCGCTTCCTGCTCGCCTCCACCTCCGAGGTCTACGGCGACCCGCTGGTCCACCCGCAGCCGGAGACCTACTGGGGCAACGTCAACCCGGTCGGCCCGCGCGGCGTCTACGACGAGGCCAAGCGCTTCGCCGAGGCGATCACCATGGCCTACCACCGCTACCACGGCGTCGACGCGCGGATCGTCCGGATCTTCAACACCTACGGCCCGCGCATGCGGCTGAACGACGGCCGGGTGGTGCCCGCCTTCATCGCAGCAGGCGCTCGCGCGGCGAGCCGATCACCGTCTTCGGCGACGGGCAGCAGACCCGCTCCTTCTGCTACGTCGACGACCTGGTCGAGGGCATCTGGCGGCTGCTCGATGAGCGACCTCCGCGAGCCGGTCAACATCGGCAACCCGCACGAGATGACCATCCTGGAGTTCGCCGAGACGATCAAGGCCGCCGTCGGCAGCACGAGCCCGATCGTCTTCAAGCCGCTGCCGGTGGACGACCCGCAGACGCGGCAGCCCGACATCACCCAGGCCCGCGAGAAGCTCGGCTGGGAGCCGAAGGTGCCGCTCGCCGAGGGCCTGCGGAGCACGATCGCCTACTTCCGCTCGGTGCTCGACAAGCAGGGTGTTTCTGCGCGATAAGACGGCGAGTGTAGAATCCGCCTATGACGAATCAGAACCCACTGAAAGCCTTGACCTACGCGCTGGGGAAGTACCCGGAGCGGGTGGAGATGGTGCCGCTCGAGCAACTCGTCACCGACAGCGCCCGGCAGAACGCCAAGCGCCCCGCCTACGTGACGCTCTCGGTGCCCGACGAGGTGGTCAAGAGCCTCAAGGGGAACCGGGACGACCGCGACCTGGTGCTGCTGGTGCGGGTGCCGAAAGAGATCCTGGAGCGCTCGGAGAGCCTGATCGTCCTTCCCGGGGAGGTGCGCTGATGTCCGCGACCGTGCACTGCGCCCGCTGCGGCCGGCCGGAAGCCCCGGCGCTCGCCCGCCAGCCCTACCCCGGCAAGCTCGGGGCGGAGATCCGCGAGAAGATCTGCGCCGACTGCTGGGCCGAGTGGCAGAAGATGGAAGTGATGGTCATCAACGAGCTGCGGCTGAACTTCATGGAGCCCGCCGCCCAGGAGACCCTCAGCCGCCACGGATGGAAGCCGATTCCAGTCCTCTGATCTCCCCGGGACGAGCCGCTTTTCGATCCCTGATGGCAGCGGATTCTCGACAACGACTCCCGAATCGGCAATCCCGAGCACCTGGTAAAGTCAGAGAGTTGGCCTGATAAGGCGTCCCGCGCCACCTCCTCCTCCGCTTCCTCGTGCTCGTGGCGATCGTCGTCACCGGCTTCGCCGTGCTGCGCTGGACGCCGCTCGCCCAGTATCTGACCGTGGAGCGGGTCTCCGCCCTGCTCACCCGGCTGCGCGAGAGCTGGTGGGCGCCGCTGGCGCTGATCGGGTCCTACGTCGTGCTCTGCCCGCTGTTCGTGCCCGCCTCGCCGATGATGATCGCCGGCGGCATGGTGTTCGGCCCGGTCCTGGGCTCGCTCTACAACATCATCGGCACCTTCCTCGGCGGCTCCCTGACCTACTTCGTGGGCCGCGGACTGGGGCACGACTTCGTGCGCCATCTCCTGGGCCACAGGCTCAAGCGGGTGGAGCGGATGATCGCGCGGCGGGGGTTCTGGAGCCTGGTGGGGGTCCGTTTCCTGCCGATCCCCTATCCGCTGGTCAACTACACCGCCGCCCTGGCCGGCATCCGCCCCGCCCTGTTCCTGACCACGACGGCGATCGGCCTCATCCCGGGCTGCACCGTCTTCACCTACTTCGCCTCGCTGATCCCCCGCGCGGCGAGCGGCGACCGCTCCGGCCTTCTCGTCCAGTTCGCCGTCGCCTCGGGGAGCCTGCTCCTGCTCACCTTCATCCCGCAGATCTGGAACCTGCGGAAACGGCGGGAGCGGTATCGGGAGCTCTGCACGCGGCGGCAGGCTCGGGTGGAGACTCGGTAGATCTCCGTCCCGGCGCTACAATAGACCGGACTTCAGGAGGTGACCATGACGAGGTCTTTTACGCTCGAATACTGGCTTGACGATGACTGGTACATCGGCAGGCTTAAGGAGGTCCCCAGCGTTTTTAGTCAGGGTGAAACGCTGCCGGAACTGGAAGAGAACATCCGGGATGCCTACCAACTCCTGCGCGAGAACGAGCCCGAGCCCTTGCATGTACAGACATAAACTCCCCCCCTACCCCTACCCCTTCCCCAGCACCGCTTCGACCTCCGGCAGGTCGATCAGCAGCGCGCCGCCGTTGACGAACTTCGACGGCTCGAACTCGTAGTCGCGGATCACGCGGCGGAAGACCTCCTTCAGCGCCCGCGCTCCCAGGCGGGGCTGGAGGCCGGCTTCGGTGGCGACGCGGCGCACGGCCGCCGGCGAGATCGCCAGGTGGATGCCGCGGCTCTCGAAGTAGGCGCGGCTCTGGTGGAAGGCGGACTCGGGGGTCTCCAGGAAGATGCGGACCAGCTCGTCCTGTCCCAGATCCTGCAGCAGCACGACGGCGTCGAAGCGGGAGAGGAACTGCGGGCTCATCCCGTAATCGAAGAGATCCTCGTTGCGCAGCCAGTCGCGCAGGTTGAAGATGAGCTTCTCCATCACCTTCCCCCCCTCGACGACGGTGACCGGCTGCAGTGCGCCGCGGTCCTTGCCGATCGTCACCCGGTCGAAGACGGCGTCGTAGAGCCCCTCGAAAGCGCCGGCGCAGACGAAGAGGAGATCGGAGGAGTCCACCGTCCGCGCGCCGCCGCCGGCCCAGGTCGGCAGGACGAGCGGCACCGCCTCGTTCTCGATCAGCGTCAGCAGCGCCTCCTGCGCCCGGATCCCCGCGACGTTCGGCTGGCCGCCCACGTGCGAGCGGATCTTGTCCACCTCGTCCACGAACACCAGCCCCGAGGCGGCCCGCCGGAGCAGCATGTCGACCGGCGACGCTGGGCCCGAGCTGCTCGCGCGCCCGCTCGAGCAGCCGGCCGAGCACGGCCTCGCCCGGCCGCCCGCGCTCCGCCTCCTCGCCGAGGACATTGGCGTGGATGCGGATGACCGCCGAGCGGGCGGTGAGCACCGGGTCCGAGGCGAGGTAGGACTCGACGGCGCGCATCAGCGTCGTCTTGCCGGTGCCGGAGGAGCCGATCATCAGGATGTTGCCCACCCGCAGGCCGGCGAGCTGCTTGGAGAGGGCCACCGCCATCTCGCGGATGGCCTCGTCCTGGCCGAGGATCCGCCGCGAGATGGCCTCGGCGATGGTCGGCGGGATCGGGAGCGGCGTTCGTCATGGGAACAGCCGTCATGGGATCAGACCCGCATCAGCACCGAGCCCCAGTGGAGGCCGGCGCCGAGGGCGGTGAAGGCGACCAGAGCGCCCTCTGGAGCGAGCCCGGCCTGGCGGGCCTCGTGGAAGGCGAGCGGCAGGGTGGCGGAGGTGGTGTTCCCGTACTTCTGGATGTTGTTGTAGACCTTGCTGTCCGGCAGCCCCAGGATCTGCTGCGCCTTCTCGTTGATGCGCAGATTGGCCTGGTGCATGATCAGGAGATCCAGATCCTTCGTGGTGTAGCCGCAGCGCTGGAGCACCTCCTGGGTGACCTCCGGCATGCGGGTGACCGCCAGCTTGAAGACGGCCTTGCCGTCCATCACCGGCACCGTCTCGGCGGCCTGGATCATCTCGACGCTGACGAACGGGCGGCGCGCCGAGCCGCCGCCGGGGACGTAGAGGATGTCCCGGTGGTTGCCGTCGCCGTAGAGGGCCGAGGTGAGGATGCCGCGGTCCGTCCGTCCTCCTCCGGCCCGGAAGACCATCGCGCCGGCGCCGTCGCCGAACAGCACGAGGAGATTCCGGAAGCGCGAGTTCCACTCGAAGTCCTCGGCGGAGAGCGGGCCGGGATCGCGGCCGTGCAGCACCTCGAAGGTGCGCTCCGAGAAGGGCATCAGGGAGGTGTGGACGTCGGCGCCGACCAGCAGCACCGTGCGCGCGACGCCGCCGCGGATCAGCGCGTCGACCACCTGCAGGCCGTAGGCGAAGCCGGCGCACTGCTGGCGGATGTCGAGCGCCGGCAGCGGCCGCAGGCCCAGCTTCTGCTGGATCAGGGTGCCGGTGCCGGGGAAGTAGTGGTCCGGGGTCATCGTGGCGCAGACCAGGTAGTCCACCTCGCCCGGCGCGATCGCCGGCGTCCGCGAGAGCCGCCCGCGCCGCCTCGGCGCCGAGGTCGGAGGAGCCGACCCCGGGCTCGACGTAGTAGCGGGTCCCGATGCCGCTGCGCTCGCGGACCCAGTCGTCGCTGGTCTCGATGATGCGGGAGAGCATGACGTTGTCGACCTCGAGCGGCGGGACGCAGATCCCGGTCCCCGCGAGCACGGCACGAGCTTGGTTCATCAAGGCAAAATCTCCTGTCGGGCTCTACTGGGATGGCCCCGCCAACGGCGGGAGGAAGGGGCCGGAAGCGCCACGGCCGTTGTACAGCACCGTCAGGTCGCCGCTCTTCACGAACCGGTAGATGGGGGACGGACGCTTGCCGTCGAGCCCGGAGGGCGCCTGCGTCGCCGTAGATCCAGACCTCGATCGGCGGCCCGTTGGGTACCGGCGAGACCTCGTGGTCGATCTTCTGGGGCAGACCGTACAGCACGCGCACGACGCCGCGGTCGGAGCGATGGCCCAGCAGGCCGGCCTCGCTGTAGGCGCGGTCGGCGTTGGCCGCGCGCTCGTCGAAGGTCTGCGCGGATCGGGTTGCCGGGCGTGCCGGGACTCGGATCGCGCCGCTGCCAGAACCGCTCGATGAAGGCTTCCGCCTGCTGGTCGTCGCTGCAGAGTCAGGTACTCGTTGATCTCCTCGGGAGTGGCGAGGCGCGAGGCCGCGCCCACCATCCAGCCGGAGTAGTCGAGCCCGAGGGCGGGGTTGATCAGCTCGGCCGTCGAGCGGGACGCGGAGGCGCCTCCGCCGCATCCGGCAGCGAGGAGCGCCAGCAGCAGGAGGAGCGGAGCGCGTCCGGTTCTTGAATCAGTCATGTGGGTCAATCATGGCGGCGCAGCAGGTCGAGGAACTCTTCCCGCACCGGCTTCTGGTGGAAGATGCCGCGCAGCGCCGAGGTCACGGTGAGCGCGCCGGGCTTCTTGACCCCGCGCATCTCGACGCAGAGGTGGCGGGCCTCGATGACGACCATCGCGCCCGAGCGGCTGCAGCTTCTCCTCGAGATAGGTCACCACCTGCTCGGTCAGCCGCTCCTGGAGCTGCGGCCGCTTGGCGTAGAACTCCAGGATGCGGGCGAACTTCGACAGCCCGAGGATGCGGTCGCGCGGGATGTAGGCGATGTGGGCGTGGCCGTAGAAGGGGACGAGGTGATGGGCGCACATGGAGTAGAAGGGGATCTGCTTCTCCATCACCATGTGGCTGTACCCCTCCTCGTTGGGGAAGGTCGTCACCTTGGGCTCGGCCCCCTCCGCCAGCCCGCCGAACATCTCGATGTACATCTTGGCGACCCGCAGGTCGGTCTCGGCGAGGTTGGGGTCCTGCAGGTCCAGCCCGAGCGCCGTCAGGATCCCCCGCACGTGGTGGGCGATGGTGGCGAGCTTGCCCTGCTGCGCGTCGTTCAGCTCGGCCAGCGCTACCGGCGGCACGTGTCCAGGGACGATGACTTCGGGCTCCTGACTCATGAAATCGGCTCCTTCTCAATCCGCTGAAAGCGGTCCTCTATCCTACACCAGCGCCTATATCAGGGCATCCCGGCGGAATCCGGTCCGCCTTTTGCAGTAGACGGAGGAGACCCGGTTCCGCGGGTCCTTTCAATGAGGAGAGAACGTCATGGCTTCAAAAACCGCGAAGAGCATCATGACCGATAGCCCGGCCGTCTGCACCCCGGACACCACCGCCCAGGACGCCGCCCGGATGATGGAGGAGAACAACTGCGGCAGCCTGCCGGTGGTCGAGGGGCGCGACTCGATGAAGCTGACCGGGATCGTGACCGACCGCGACCTCGCGATCCGCGTCCTGGCCCGCGGCCAGGGCCCTGGCACGGCGGTCCGCGAGGCGATGTCCAAGAACGTCTCCTCGATCAAGGTGGACGACGACCTCAACGACGTCGAGCGCGTGATGACCGGCCAGCAGGTGCGCCGCGTCCCCGTGGTCGACGACCAGGGGCGCGTCGTCGGCATCGTCGCCCAGGCGGATATCGCCCGCGAGCTCGGCAGTTCCCAGGAGGTCGGCCGGGTGGTGGAGAAGATCTCCCGGCCGTAGAGGAAGTCCTGGGGGGCGCCCGCTGGTCCCCCCGCTCCTCTACCGCTATGATGCGAGGGGCAAGGAGGGCGCCCATGCTCTACGACCTCTCGCCCATCGATCCGCCCGGAGACCCCGGTCTGGCCGGGCGACACTCCGTTCCAGTCCCGGTTGAGCTGGTCGATCGCCGACGGCGCCAGCGTCAATCTCTCGGCGATCACCACCACCCCCCACCTGGGGTCGCACGCCGATGCGCCGTTCCACACCGAGCCGCGCGGCGAGGGGATGGCCGAGATGCCGCTCGACCGCTACCTCGGCCCCTGCCGGGTGGTGCGGGTGCCGCCGCAGCCGCTGATCGAGCCGCGCCATGTCGAGGGGATCGACCTCGCCAACCCCCGGCGGCTCCTGTTCAAGAGCGAGAGCGTGCGCGACCGCCGGAGCTTCCCCGAGCGGTTCACCGCCCTCTCGCCCGAGCTCGCGGCCCTGCTCGCCGAGCGCGGCGTCCTCCTGGTGGGGATGGACACCCCCTCGGTCGACCCGTTCGACAGCAAGACGCTCGACGCCCACCACGCCCTGTTCCGCGGCGGCGTCGCCATCCTGGAGGGGCTGGTGCTCGACGGCGTGCCGGAGGGGATCTACGAGCTGATCGCCCTGCCGCTCCGGCTCGCCGGGCTCGACGCCTCGCCGGTGCGGGCGGTGCTGCGGACCCTCGAACGCCGTGATTCGGAGAGCCGGTCGTCGTGCGGATAGAATACGCGATGCAGGGATCTGGAGGAGGGTTTTCTCATGACCGGCAAAGAATTCGTCGCGCGACTGGTCGAGGAGATGGACCAGCTCTTCGCGCGGCTGGGAGAGACCGAGACGCTCGAGGCGGAGTCGGAGGGGCACGTGGACGTGGTGACCCTGCTCCGCCTCGCCCTGAAGAGCGAGCTCGAAGCGAGCGAGCTCGCCGGCTTCTGGCTGCCGACCACCCCCGAGGTGGACGCCAAGATGGCCCTCGCCCTGCAGTGCGGGGACGAGATGAAGCACTACGGCATGATCAGCCAGCGCCTGGCCGAGCTCGGCGCCGACCTGACCGACTTCGATCCCCTCGCCGAGGGGCACAGCCCGCTCTACCAGTACCTGCGCGGCCTGCGCACCACGATCGAGCGCATCGCCGCCGGGCCGTTCGCCAGCGAGGCGATCGCCAAGGTGCGCAACGCCCAGTTCGTGAAGCTTCTGCCGCTCGGTGGGCGACCACGAGACGGCGCGGCTCTACGACGAGACGATCCAGCCCGAGGAGATCCACCACTACCACCTCGGCCGGGAGTATCCTGGAGAAGTACGCCACCACGCCCGAGCTCCAGGAGCTCGCCGCCTCCGCCGTGCGCAACACGCTGGCGATCGCCGACGAGCTGAGCAACCTGGCCGCCAAGACGACCGGCGTCCACAACATCCCAGTTTCCTGAAGAGAGGCCACGGACTTGCAGATCTCGACGATCGCCGTGCTGGGCGCCGGCACGATGGGGCGCGGCATCGCCCACGTCGCCGCCCAGGCCGGCTATGAGACCTATCTCTACGACACCAGCGCCGAGGCCCTGAAGAAGGCCGAGGCGAGCATCCACAAGAACCTCGCCAAGGGGGTCGAGCTGAAGAAGGTCGACGCCGGGGTGGCGGAGCGGGCCAGGCAGGCCCTGCATCTGAACGACAACCTCGCCGCAGGCGATGGAGAAGGCCGACCTGGTCATCGAGTCGGTGCCCGAGACCATCGCGCTGAAGGTCGAGACCTTCCACGCCGCCGCCCTGCACGCCCCGAAGCACGCCCTGTTCGCCAGCAACACCTCGGCCCTCTCGATCACCGAGATGGCCGCCGCCTCGGGGCGCCCCGAGCGCTTCGCCGGCATGCACTTCTTCAACCCCGTCCACGTGATGAAGCTGATCGAGCTGATCCGCGGGCTCGAGACCTCGCAGGAGACGATCGACGCCCTGCGCGAGGTCGGCGAGCGGATGGGCAAGGAGATCGTGGTGGTCAACGAGGCGCCGGGGTTCGTCACCAGCCGCATCAACGCCCTGATCGGCAACGAGTCCTTCCGCATGCTCCAGGAGGGAGTGGCGAGCGCCGAGGACATCGACAAGGCCCTGAAGCTGGGCCTGAACCACCCGATGGGCCCGTTCGAGATGGTCGACCTGGTGGGGCTCGACGTCCGCCTGTCGATCCTCGAGTTCCTCCACCGCAGCCTGGGCGAGGCCTACCGGCCCAACCAGATCCTGATTCAGCACGTCCGCGCCGGCCGGCTCGGGCGCAAGGTCGGCCGCGGGGTCTACGACTATGACGAGAATGGGGCGCGGGTGAAGTAGGAAAAGTAAAGAACACGGACGTAAAGGACTGACACGGACGAGCAAGGACCACAGCCGAAACTGCTGTCGTTTAAGTCCTTGTTCGTCCGTGTCAGTCCTTTACGTCCGTGTCTTCAAGCCCCACGCGCCAGCTCCGCAACCCCCCGCTCCAGCCGCCGCGCCAGCTCCGGGAGCGCCGCCTCGTCCACCGAGCAGTGGGCGATGCGGAGATAGCGCGGGGCGATCGAGACCAGGCCGGTGTCGTGGCGGGCCAGCAGGTGCCGGCGGGCGGTCTCGGCGTCGATCCCCAGCGCCTCGGGGATCTCCACCAGGGCGAAGCAGCCGGAGTTGAAGGGGAGCACCGTCAGGAGACCGGGATCGACCCCGGCGAGCGCTCCCTTCAACGCCCGATACCTGCCTTCGAGCAGCAGCCGCACGGCCTCGATCTCGTGCTCGATCCCCTCCTTGCGCAGTGCCTGCAGGAGGATCACCTGGCTCGCCGCCACCGGCGCGCAGACCCCCGAGCGCACCAGCAATCTCACCTTGCTCTCGAGCGCGCGAGCCACGTCCGATTCCGGCTCGACCCCGAAGGTGAGGAAGCCCACCCGTCCGCCGAAGAAGGAGAACTCCTTGGTGGCGCCGTCGATCTTGACCGCGATCAGGTTCGGGTGCGCCCCGGCGAGATCCCAGAACGGCGACTCGCGGGGAATCTCCGGCTCGAAGACCAGACCGGCGTAGGCGTCGTCGCATACCACCACCAGGGGCCGGCGATCGGCCTCGGCGAGCAGCGACCCCACCGTGGCCCAGCGCTCCGCGCAGTCCGGCGTGTAGCCGCCGGGGTTCGAGGGGATGTTGAGCAGGGCGACGGCGGGCTCCCCCGGGGGCAGGCCAGCCAGGGCATCGGCGAGAGCCCGCGGGTTGTAGCGGCCGTCGACATAGGCGGGGGCGGTCAGCACCTTCGCGCCCGTGCGCATGCCGAAGGCCTGCCGGTAGTTGCCCCAGAACGGCTGCGCAGTGGCGACCGCCTTGCCGGCACCGCCGAAGAGCTCCGCCACCAGCGAGAGTCCATGGCTCAGGCCCAACGTCACCATCGGCAGACTGGACGGGACCCCGGCGGGCGCCGACCGGCGCTGCCACTCCCGCCACCGCCGCCGCACCTCGGGCAGCCCGGCGACGGGCGAGCCGTGGAACGCGTCGTCCAGGTCCCGCTCGCCGAGACCGCCGAAAGCCGAGGCCAGGTCCGGCGGGCGGGTCTCGTGGGCGGCATGCGCCGGGGCTTCGGCGGCGGCGAAAGCCCGCCGCCCCAGCGGCGAAAGGGCGCGGAACAGGGCCGGAGCCGCGCGTTCCAGCACCTCGTTGACCCCGGCGGCCGTGATCTCAGACATAGGGCAAACTATATCGTCTCCATCTCCTCACTGTCCCCATCTTGGCGTTCGGGACCATCTCTTGTAAGTTGACGACCGTTCACGGGGCGACCACGATGCTAAAAAAGACAACCTCCCTGGTCCTCGCGCTGGCGCTCTGCAGCGCCGGCCTGCATGGAGCCCGCATGCCAGAACCGATCTCCTATACCCTGCGTTTCCCAGCTCCCCAGACCCACTACGTCGAGGTCGAGGCGCTGATCCCCACCGGCGGCCACCCCGAGGTCGAGCTGACGATGGCCGTCTGGACCCCCGGCTCCTACCTCGTGCGGGAGTACGCCCGCAACGTCGAAGGGATCTCGGCCGCCACCGAACGGGGAGAGCCGTTGCCGGTCGAAAAGACGGTCAAGAACCGCTGGCGCATCGGGACGCGGCAGGCTCCCCGCGTGGTCGTCCGTTACCGGGTCTACTCGCGGGAGATGTCGGTGCGGACCAACTTCGTCGATAACGGCTTCGCGCTGATCAACGGCGCCCCGACCTTCCTGACCCTCGCGGGAGCGGAGCGGCGCCCCTACGACGTCCGGCTGGAGATGCCGGCGGACTGGAAGGTCTCGGCGAGCCCGCTCCCCAGCCTGCCGGACAACGCGCATGCCTACCACGCGGACGATTTCGACACCCTGGTCGACTCGCCCATCTACGCCGGCAACGCATCGATCCATCCGTTCGAGGTCGCGGGCAAGCCTCACCTCCTGGTCAACGAGGGGGAGGACTCCGTGTGGGACGGCCCCCGCTCGGCGGCCGACGCGGAGAAAATCGTGCGCGAGCAGGCCGCCTTCTGGGGGATGGCCCCCTACCCGCGCTACGTGTTCTTCAACCTTCTCACCGAGAGCGGCGGCGGGCTCGAGCACAAGAACGCCTGCACCCTGATGAGCAGCCGCTGGCGGTCCCGCACCCGCGAGGGGTATCTCGAATGGCTGGGGCTGGTCAGCCACGAGCTGTTCCACGCCTGGAACGGCAAGCGTCTCCGTCCGATCGCGCTCGGGCCGTTCGACTACGAGCGGGAGGTCTACACCCGCGACCTCTGGGTCGTCGAGGGGCTCACCTCCTACTACGGCGACCTCCTGGTGCACCGGACGGGCTTCTCCACCGTCAAGGAGTACCTGAAGAACCTCGGCAAGGCCATCGAGACCCTGCAGACCAACCCGGGCCGCCGGGTCCAGCCGCTCGACGAGTCCTCCTTCGACGCCTGGATCAAGTTCTACCGGCGGGACGAGAACACTTCCAACAGCGCGGTCAGCTACTACACCAAGGGGGAGGTCGTCGCCTTCCTGCTCGACGCCAGGATCCGCCGCGCTACCGGCGGCCGGCGGAGCCTCGACGACGCCATGCGTCTCGCCTTCCAGCGCTACTCGGGGGAGCACGGCTTCCGCCCCGAGGAGATCCGGCGGACCTTCGAGGAGGTGGCGGGGGTCGATCTCGGCGGCTGGCTGCACCGCGCCGTCGACACGGTCGAGGAGCTCGACTACCAGGAGGCGCTCGACTGGTACGGGCTGCGCTTCGCCGCCGACGACGAGAAGAAGGATGGCGAGCCGCAGGAGCTGCTTCCCGGCTGGCTGGGTCTGGAGGCGGCGATCCAGGACGGCCGGCTCACCGTGAGCGTGGTGAAGCGCGAGACCCCCGCCTACGAGGCCGGGGTGAACGTGGGGGACGAGATCCTCGCCATCGACGACTACCGGGTGCCGCCCGATGGGATCGAGGGGAGGCTGAAGTTCTACCGCCCGGGCGAGAAGGCGTCCCTGCTGGTGGCCCGGCGGGACCGGCTGGTGCGCCTGCCCATCACCTTTGGGGAGAAACCCAAGGCCC
The DNA here is from genome assembly GCA_963792575.1 of uncultured Acidobacteriota bacterium. Lineage (GTDB taxonomy): Bacteria > Acidobacteriota > Thermoanaerobaculia > Multivoradales > UBA5704 > DATARR01. The sequence goes on along the minus strand of CAWBWZ010000023.1, from coordinate 1,108,409 downwards.
GCTGGAAGCTGGAGGCGCGTCCGGACGCCACCGCGGAACAGAAGGCCCACCTGGCGGCTTGGCTGACCGGCAAGGCGGTTGCCGTGGAAAAGAAGGAAGAGAAGACGCCGGCGACGGTTTTGCGCTGAAGACCCGCCTCGAAGAGGCGGCATTTGAATAGCCTGGGGTTTCAACCCCAGGTTGGCAGCGCACCCAATTTCCCTAGCCCTGAAAGGCCGGCCTATAGGGTCCGATCGGCCGGCCCTGCGGGGCTTGGGGATGTCCTGGCCCGCGTACCTGGGGTTAAAACCCCAGGCTATTCAAATGCCGCCCTTTCAGGGCGGAAAACCGCTCAGGAGCCTCAGCCCTCGAAGCTCCACGTCTTCACCTCCCAAGTCCCCCCCTCGATGGCGACGGCGCCGACGTACTTCTCCGCCGGCAGGAGGTGATGGAAGAACCAGCGGGCGGCCCGCTCAGAGTCCCCTTCGAGGGTGAGCATACGCGGCGGATCGCCCGGGGCGAGGGTGACGTCGAAGGAGTCGAGCGGCGCCGCGAGCCCCTCCCCCACCGCCTTGAGGTAGGCCTCCTTCCGCGTCCAGCAGTTGAAGAAGGTCTCCTCCTTGCGCGCACCCGGAATCCCCCGCAGGACCTGCCGCTCGCTCTCCGAGAAGAAGCGCTCCGAGATCTGCTCGCAGTCGGGCATCGGCTTCAGATACTCGACGTCCACCCCGATCTCGGGGCCGATCACGAAACCCGCCAGGGCCAGCTCGTCGGAGTTCGAGAGGTTGAACTGCAGCCCGCCGGCGTCGAGCGGCGGCTCCAGGAAAGGCTTGCCGCGGTGGCCGTAGCGGAACCGGATCGCCTCCGGCCGCCCGCCCACTTGTTCGCCGAGATACCCCGCCAGCAAAGTCCGCAGGGCACCGCGCCCCACCATGTACTGCCGGCGGTGCTTCTCGAAACGGAAGCGGCCGGCGCGCTCCCGCTCGTCGGGCGAGAGGAGGCGTTCCAGACGCTCGACGGTGGCGGGAGCCGGATCGAGCCGGATCGACCAGACATGGATCTCGCCCGGCCCCAGACCCAGGGGCAAGACGGGCGAGCGTGGAGGAAAACCGGTCACCAGGCGCGCGGAAGTGCCGTGGTGGAGAGCTCCGCGAGGTCTCGCGTTACGGACTCGAGGACGAGGTCCTTGCCACTACCGTTGATGAAGAAGTGGTCGCCCGGCAGCATCCGCATCCGGAAGCGGCCGGTGGTGTGCTCTTTCCAGGCCTCCACGTCCTCGCGGGTGACCTCCACGTCGCCAAGCCCGCCGAAGGCGGAGATCCCGGCCTGGAGAGGCTCCTCCTGGACGTATTCGTAGGTCTCGTTGACACAGAAGTCGGTCCGCAGGAGGGGGATGATCAGCTTCATCAGCTCCTCGTGCTGGAGCACCTCTTCCGGCGTGCCGTTGAGCTCCCGCAGCTTCGCGATGAACTCCGGCTCAGGGAGCGCGTGGATGGGCTCCTCGCGGGCCGGCAGGTGGGGCGCGCGGCGGCCGGAGACGAAGAGATGCAGCGGCTGGGTCTGGCCGCGCCGGCGCAGCTCCCGCGCCAGCTCGAAGGAGATCGCGCCCCCCATGCTGTGCCCGAAAAAGACGAAGGGAAGGGTCAGATAGGGAGCGATGGCGTCGGCGATCGCCTCCACCATGGGCTGCAGGTGATCGAAGGAGGGCTCGCGCAGCCGGCTCTCCCGGCCAGGGATCTGCACCGGGCAGACCTCGAGATCAGCCGGCAGCGAGGCGCCCCACCCCCGGTAGATCGAGGCACCGCCTCCCGCATAGGGGAAGCAGAACATGCGCATCTTGGCACGTGGGTTCACATCGCGGTAGGCCAGCCACCGCTCCGCAGGGTTGCCGCTCGGTCTCAAGGTTAGTTGGCTTCCTGACCGTTCTGCCGTTCGCGCTCCATCTCTTCCATCTTCTTGCGCAGGGAGAGCGGACGCATGTCCGTCCAGATCTCCTTGATGTGGTCGAGGCACTCCTGCTTGGTGCCGGACTTGCCGACGTCGTTCCAGCCGAGAGCGTTCTCACGATGGGCTGGCCAGATCGAATACTGCTCTTCATGGTTCACCACTACTTTGTAGATGGTGTTGTCTTCTCTATCTTCCCAGCTCATTGGGTAGTCTCCTCTAGTTCGGTGATTCTCTTCAGGCGGCAACAGGTATCCCGGCCGGCGGGAACCGTCCCCCCTCTTCCTAAGTGCGAAAAACTCCGCAGGCGTGACACCCTGCCGCGAAGGGGGCATTCAAGCTTACCAGCTTCCAACCAGCCGGTCACCCTTCCCCGGCCTGCCGCGACCGCGCTCTGCCGAGGGCCGCGACGAGGGCGTCGACGTCCTCCGGCCCCGTCCGGTAGTTGGTGACGCAGGCCCGCAGTGCGGGCCCCCCCTCCCCCAGCGCCACAGTGCTGAGCCAGGCCTCGCCCGAGGCCACCACATCCGCGGCGACCGCTTCGAGGAAGAGCGCCGAACTCCCCTCCTTGCCGGAGTCGACGAAGCAGACCACGGGGAGCGGCGTGTCGTTGACGATCGCCCACCCCTCCGCCCGCAGCCGTTCGCGGAGGCGCTCCCCCATCGCCGTCTGCCGGCGGATCGCCTCCTCATACCCCGCCCAGCCGGCGACCGCCAGCGAGAGGAAGAGCTTGAGGCCGATGAACCGGCGGGACCACTGCATGGAGTGGGCGTAGGGGTCCGCCACCGGCAGGACCGACCCGTCGCGCGGCATGTAGCCGGTCGCTACCCGGAAGGTCCGTTCGAGAATCCCCACGTGGCGGGTGAAATACATCCCCGCGCCCATCGGCACCGAGAGCCACTTGTGGGCGTCGAAGGTGATCGAGTCGGCGCGACCCGCACCGGCGAGGACCGGCCGCAGCTCAGGCACCAGCGCCGCGCCGCCGCCCCACGCCGCGTCGACGTGGAGCCAGAGACCCGCCTCGTCCGCCACCTGGGCGAGCTCTTCGACCGGATCGATGGCACCCGCGCTGGTCGATCCCACGGTGGCGATCACCAGGAACGGCGAGTTGCCCGCGGCGCGGTCCTCCTCGATGCGGGCCGCCAGATCCTCGGGAGACATGCGCAGAGAGGAGTCCACCCGCACCTCGCGCACCGCCTCGGTGCCGAGCCCGCAGAGGCGCGCCGCCTTGAGAAAAGAGTGGTGGGCCTCCGGGGAGACATAGAGCACCGGCTGGCTGCGCACGGCGAGCATGCCGCGGCGGCCGATCTCCGGAAAGGCGCGGGTGAGCGCGGTGAGCAGCGCGGTGTGGTTCGCCTCCGCGCCGCCCGAGGTAAAGGTGCCCTCCATCCGGGCGGGGTCGAAGCCGAAGCGCTCCCCGAGGGCCCGGATCAGGTGCTGCTCGATCTCGGCCGCCATCGGGCTGTGGCTCCAGGCCGCGAGTTGCGGATTGAAGGCGGCCACCAGGGCGTCGCCGGCGATGCCCATCGTCGTCGGCGCCGGATTGAACAGCCCGAAGTAGCGCGGATGCGGGGTATGAACCTGCCAGCGCCAGAGGCTCTCCACGGCGAAGTCGAACGCCTCCAGGGGGGCGACGGGCCGCTCGAAATCGAAGGGGGCGAGCGCCCCGCGGATGGCGTCGAGATCGAGCGCGCGGGGCCACCCGGGCCTCTCCCACGCCGTTGAGATAGGACTCGATCGCCTCCACCAGGCGCTGCCAGAGCTCGCCCCGCGTTTTGGCGTCCAATGACAGGGCGTCCAACGTCAGCATGTCGTCTTCTTCTCCTTCCCTCGGACCGCAGATGATAGAGCAGGAGGAAGGGCCTACAATGCCGTTCATGAGCACGACCCCGCCGGCCTCGCGTCTCGCCCCCTGCCCGCGCACCCCGAACTGCGTCTCGACCCAGGCGCCGCCCGGACCGCAGCACCTGGACCCGATCCCTTATACGGGCTCGCCCGGCGCGGCGCGCGCGCGGCTGCTGGAGATCCTACGCAACTATCCACGGACCCGGATCGTTCAGGAGGACCCCGACTTCCTCAAGGCGGAGTGCCGTTCGGCGTTCTTCCATTTCGTCGACGACGTCGAGTTCCTCTTCGACGACACGGCCCGGCGGATCGAGTTCCGCTCCGCCTCGCGCCTCGGCCGCAAGGACTTCGGGGTGAACCGGAAACGGATGGAGGAGATCCGCGCCGCCTTCCTGGCCGCCGGGACGCGATGAGGATCTTCGAGCTCCGCGCGCGGACCCGGGTCCCCCGGCCGCGCGACGAGGTCTTCGCGTTCTTCGCCGACGCCGGGAACCTCCAGGAGCTGACCCCGCCCTTTCTCGGCTTCGAGATCCTCACCCCCGGGCCGATCGAGATGCGGCCGGGGGCGCTGATCGACTACCGCATCCGTGTTCACGGCATTCCGCTGCGCTGGCGCACCGGGATCACGGTCTGGGAGCCCCCCCGCCGCTTCGTCGACGAGCAGCTCCGGGGACCCTACCGCCGCTGGATCCACGAGCACACTTTCGAGGAGGACGGCGACGGCACCATCTGCGGCGACTTCGTCCGCTACGCCGTCCCCTTCGGAGCCCTGGCGAACTGGCTGGTGGTGGCGCGGGATGTAAGGAAGATCTTCGCGTATCGGGAACAGAGGCTGCGGGAGATCTTCGGAGGATAATGAAGACCATGAAGTGCCACATCTGCAGATCGGAGATGGAGAGGGTGCAGACAGATCTGCCTTTAAAGGTCAGTGAGACCACGATCGTCATCGTCAAGGCCCTCCCTGTCCTTCAATGCGGGGGCTGCCGCGAATATCTGCTGGAAGATCCGGTCCTTCAACGAGTGGACGAAATCCTGGGAGGGACCGATGGACGGGCGGAGCTCGAAATCATCCGGTACGCCGCCTGAACCCCTGGAGACCGACCTCCTCTACGCCCCTCACGGCGAGCCCGGAGGCTTCTTCAACCCCTGGGCTCCGTTCAACAGCCGGTTCGTCGACCTGCTGCGGTGGCAGTTCGGGAAGGGAAAGAAGAAGTACGACAAGAGCGGCCCGCTCCGGATTCCGGTGGTGGCGAACGACGGCGCATATCTGAAAGACAGGGGGGCGCCCGACTCGGTGACCTGGGTCGGGCACTCGGCGTTCGCGGTCCAGGACGGCGGGGAGGTCTTCCTGACCGACCCCCATTTCGGGAAGCGGGCCTTCCTCCCCCGCCGTCTCAGCCCGCCGGGCATCCCCCTCGCCGCCGTGCCGCCGGACGCCTTCGCCGTCCTCTCCCACAACCACTACGACCATCTGGACGACTGGAGCGTCCGGCACCTGCCGGCGACGATCCCCTGGTTCGTCCCTCTGGGGCTCGCCGGATTCTTCCGCGACCGCGGGCGGCAGGTCACGGAGCTCGACTGGTGGCAGAGCGCCCGCCACGGCCGGTGGACCCTCACCTGCCTGCCCGCTCAGCACTGGTCCAACCGCTTCGGCTCCCCCCGCAACGCCAGCCTCTGGTGCGGCTGGCTCCTCGACTCCGGCACCCGGCGCTACTACTTCGCCGGCGATTCCGGCTACTTCCACGGCTTCGCGGAGATCGGCCGGCGCTTCGCCCCGATCGACGTCGCCTTCCTCCCCATCGGCGCCTACGAGCCGCGCTGGTTCATGCGCGCCCAGCACACCAACCCCGAGGAGGGGTACCAGGCGTTCCTCGATCTCGGCGCGCGGACGATGATCCCGATGCACTGGGGGTGCTTCGACCTGACGGACGAGCCGGCCGACCTCGCCCCCAGGGTGCTGGAGAAGATCCTCGCGACCCGCCCGGACCGGGACCGCGTGCGGACGATGGCGGTCGGGGAACGGGTGGGCGCCGGAGCGCTGTGGTAGATTCGTTCACCCGCAGTCTGGGGTAGCCTCCGGGGCACGCATGGGCACGACGAGATCCTCGGCGCAGCAACGAATTCCATCCGATGCGCGGCACTCCGCGCCTGAACGGAGCCACGCGAAGCGCCCCCCGGCAGCGGGCCGCCCGGTCCAGCTCGAGCTGTTCGGGCTGCGCCCGGTTCCCGCTCCCGTGAGGGCGCCAGTCCAGCCGGCGGCCGACCCGAACACCCTCCGCTTCCAGCTCCTGCGCCAGCTCAACCGCCTGACCGGCGGCCGGCTCCGCTCCCTGGAGCTCACCGACAACCGCCGCACCATCCTGAGCGTCCGCGCCGGCAGGATCGGGAGCCGGGCGCCGCTCGAGCTGCGCATCCATCACTCGTTCACCGCCGCGCCCGAGGAGGTGCTGCAGGCGGTCGCCACGTTCGTCGAGAGCAAGCGGGGGAGCGACCGCTCCCGCGAGGCGCTGGTCCTTATCCGCGAGCACTTCTCCGGCCATCGCCAGGCCGCCCGCATCCGCAAGCTGGTGCTCCAGCCAGCCGGGGTGGCCCTCGACCTGCGCGAGGTCTTCGCGGACCTCAACGAGCGCTACTTCGAGGGGCGGCTGGCGGCGGGAATCACCTGGGGGAAGTCGGCGGTCGCCTCCCGCTGCGGGCGCCGGCGGAGCGCCAGCCTGCAGCTCGGCAGCTACTCCTACGAGGACCGGCTGATCCGGCTCCACCGCGTGCTCGACCACCCGGAGGTCCCCCGCTACGTGGTGGAGGCCGTGGTCTACCACGAGATGCTCCACGCCGACATGCCCCCCGAGATCCGCGGCGGCAAGCGGATGTTCCACACCCCCGAGTTCCGCCGCCGGGAGCGCATCTACCGGAACCTCACCCGGGCCGAGCGCTGGATCGGCGAGAACATGCCGGCGCTGCTGCGGGCGCGGACGGCGATGTCGGCGGCGAATGGAAAGCGGAAGGGGTAAAGCTCCCGTCCTTGCCTCCAACCCCTTGTTCTGCAACAATTCCGCAGCGCCCTGTAGAAAATATTGTTGACCTCCGGAGTTGCAGCAAGCCCGACGTGCCGATTCTGAAGCGCGAAGCCGACCCCTTTCCCTCGCACCTGTTCGAGCTGTCCGCGGCGGAGCACCCATGAAGCCCCGACGCGATCTGGTCTTCGTCTCCGCCGGCCTGGGACTGGACGGCGGAGGGCGCGCCATGGCCGGCCGCCTCCTGGCCGGCGGGTGCGCCGGCTTCGCCCGTGGACGGCGGATGGGCTTCCGCCTCCTGACGCTCGACGGCTCCGGGCTCCCGGACGGCGAGGCGCCCGTCGCGCGGCTTCGCGGGGGATCAGCGGGCGCTCGCGCTCGAGGTCTGGAAGCGGCAGCTGAGCGACCGCGAATCGGTCTACGTCTTCGACCTTCTCGGACCGGCGCGGACGCAGAGCTACCTGCCCGCCGCGCTCCGCGCCCCCTATCTCATCCCCCTCTACGGGATCGAGGTCTGGCGGCCGCTGCAGTGGGACCGCCGGCGGGCGCTCGCCCAGGCCGCCGTGGTCTTCGCCATCTCCGCCCACACCCTGGAGCGCGCCCGGCCGTTCGCCCCCGGCCTCGCGGGCGCGCCCGTCGTCCCCCTGGCCCTGGAGGAGCGCAAGCCGGAGGGGGCGGTGGACGCCCTCCTCCTCGACCGCCTCGGCCGCGGCTTCTTCCTGATCGTCGGGCGCATGGACGCCCGCGAGCGCTACAAGGGGCACGACCAGCTCCTGGAAGCGCTGCGGGGGCTCGCCCGACGCCCGCCTGGTGGTGGCCGGCGACGGCGACGACCGCCCGCGGCTGGAGGCGAAGGCGGCGGGGCTGGAGATGGCGGACCGCGTCGCCTTCACCGGCTTCACCAGCGAGGCGACGCTCGCCGAGCTCTACCGGCGCTGCGCCGCCTTCGTGATGCCCAGCCGGGGGAGGGGTTCGGGCTCGTCTACCTGGAGGCGATGCGGGCCGGCAAGCCGGTGCTCGCCGCCCGCGGCAGCGCCGCCGAGGAGATCGTGGTCGACGGCGAGACCGGCCTGCTGGTCGATCCGGACGACCGCGAGGAGCTCCGGGGCGCGCTCGCCCGGCTGCTCGACCACCCCGGCGAGCCCGCCGGATGGGCGAGGCGGGGTTCGAGCGCTGGCGCCGGGAGTTCGGCGATCGAGCGCTTCCGGGAGCGCCTGGAGCCCCTGCTGGAGAGGCTCGTCGAGACTGATGTGCGGCATCAACGGCATCCTCCGCCTCTCGGACCCGGCGCCGGCGATCGACCGCGACGAGCTGCTCCGCACCCGCGACGCCATGGCCGCCCGCGGCCCGGACGGCGCCGGGGCCTGGATCTCGGAGGACGGCCGGGTGGCGCTGGCCAGCCGGCGGCTCGCCATCCTCGACCTCTCGGAGGCCGGGCGCGCAGCCCATGGCCTCGGCGGACGGCCGCTTCCGGATCGTGATCAACGGCGAGATCTACAACTTCGCGGAGCTGCGCGGGGAGCTGGAGGCGGAGGGCGTGCGCGTTCCGCTCGCGGAGCGACACCGAGGTCGTGCTCGCCCTCTACGCCCGCGACGGCGCCGCCATGCTCCCCCGGCTGCGGGGGATGTTCGGCCTGGCGATCTGGGACGACCGCGAGAAGAGCCTGCTGCTGGCCCGCGATCCGCTCGGCATCAAGCCGCTCTACTATCTCGACCGGCGGGGCGGGCTGCCTCCGCTTCGCCTCGCAGGTCAAGGCGCTGGAGCGCGGCGGCGCCATCTCCCATGGAGGTCGATCCCGCCGGGCTCGCCGGCTTCCTGCTCTGGGGCTCGGTCCCCGAGCCGCTGACGATCCGCCGGGCGGTGCGGGCGCTCCCCGCGGGGCACTTCCTGGTGGTCCGCGGAGCGGGCGCGTCGGCGAGCCGCGCCGCCATCGCGGACCGCCGAGACGACGGCGATGGAGCCGGCGGCGGCGGTCGAGGACTCGGTGCGGGCGCACCTGGTCTCGGACGTGCCGGTGGCGGTCTTCCTCTCGGCGGGGCTCGATTCGGGGCTGATCGCGGCGCTCGCCCGGCGCCACCTGCCGGAGCCCCCCGCCACCTTCACCCTCCGCTTCGACGCCCTGGAGGGGACGCCCCAGGACGAGGCGCCGCTCGCCGCCGAGGTGGCGCGGCGGCTGGGCACCCGCCACGTCGAGCGCCGGATGGGCCGGGCCGACTTCGCGCGGACCTCTGGCCGGGCGCGCATCGCCGCCATGGACCAGCCGAGCATCGACGGCTTCAACACCTACCTGGTCAGCCGGGCGGCGCACGAGGCCGGGCTCAAGGTGGTGCTCTCCGGGCTGGGCGGCGACGAGATCTTCGGCAGCTATCCGTCGTTCGCCGACGTCCCCCGGCTGGAGCGGGCGGCCCGCCGGGCCGGGCGGCATCCCGGGGCTCGGCGCGCTCTGGCCCGCCGCCGCCAGGGCGCTCGCGGCGGACCGCCCGAAGCTCGCCGGGCTGCTTCGCCACGGCGGGACCCTCCCCGGGCGCCTACTTCCTGCGCCGCGGCCTGTTCCTCCCCGAGGAGCTGCCCGCGATCATGGGCACGGGACGCGCGCCGCGCCGAAGGGCTCGCGGCGCTACGATCCGGTGGCGGACGCCGCCCGGGCGCTGGCCGCCGGCAACGGCCACGTCCCGGACGGCTGGACCGCCGTCCACGTCCTGGAGACCGCCCGCTACATGCGCAACCAGCTCCTGCGCGACTCGGACTGGGCCTCGATGGCCTGGTCGGTCGAGCTGCGGGTGCCGCTGGTGGACGCCTGGCTGCGCGAGCGGCTGGCCGGCGAACCGCTTCGAGCCCGCCCGCGGCGAGGGCAAGGCGGCGCTCGTCCGGCTCGCGGCCCCCGAGCTGCCGGAGGCCGTTCTGGCGCGGCCGAAGACGGGGTTCTACATCCCGGTCGCCGAGTGGATGCGGCCGGAGCTGGCGGCGAAGCGGCCGGGCGAGCGGTCGCGGTGGCTGGCGCTGCGGGTGCTGGCGGAATTCGGGCGTGGAGGCGCGATGAGCGTCGAAACCGTGCCGGCCGCTTTACCTTCCGGGCGCGGCAGGCTCGTCGCCTGGATCGGGATCCTCTCCGCCTACTTCACCGCCCAGACGCTGATCCAGCTCCTGGGGATCGCGGCCGGGCTGCTGTTCATCCGCTTCATGCCGGTGCGAGAGTTCGCCCTCTACACGCTGGCGTTCTCGGTGGTCACCTTCTTCAACTTCCTCTCCGACCTGGGGAGCACGACCTCCCTGCTCCACTTCTTCCACCGCGCCGGGCGGGAGGGGAGCGCCTTCGAGCCCTATTTCGCCGCCGTGCTCTCGCTGCGCCGCGGCGCGTTCCTGCTGGGCGCGGTGGCCGTGGCGGTCTGCCTTCCCCTTCGCGGCCGCGGCCAAGGGGTTCGGCTGGGGGGAGATCGCCCTGGTGACCGCGGGCATCCTGGTCTGCGTCTGGTTCCAGATCCAGTCGTCGATCCGCATCCTCGCGCTGCGCCTGCACGGACCGCTACGGCCAGTCGTACCGCGCCGAGGTCGGAGGTACGCTGGTGCGGCTCCTCGTCGCCGGAGCCATGGTGGTCGACCCGCCAGCTCGGAGCCTGGCTCGGCGTCGCGGCTTCCGCCGCGGCCTCCGCTCTGAGCACGGCGCTCTCCCGATCCGCGCGGCCGGTACGCCGCCCCGCCCGTGGACCTGCGGCCTTACCGCCGCCAGATCCTGCGCTACCTGCTGCCGACGCTCCCCAGCGCCCTCTACTTCTCGGTCCAGGGGCCGCTCCTCGTCTGGCTGTCGGCCACCTTCGGCTCGACTCGGACTCTCGCCGAGGTGGGAGCGCTGGGCCGGCTCGCGCTCCTGGTGGGGATCTTCTCGGGCCTGACGGGGGCCGTCTTCCTTCCACGCCTCACGGCGATCACCGGCGACGATCTGTATCGTGTCCGCTGCCTCCAGTTCGGATTCGCGCTGGCCGTCGTCATGGCCGGCCTGCTGGCCGCGGCCGCGCTGCTGCCGCGGCTGTTCCTCCTGCTCCTCGGCCCGCACTACAACGGGCTTCACCGCGAGCTCCTGTTCATGGTCGCCGGCTCGGGAACCGCCGTGCTGGGCAGCTACGTCGCCAACGTCAACCTCGCTCGCGGGTGGAGCCGCTTCCAGGGGCTGGCCGTCGTGGTGGAGCTGGCGGCACAGATCGTCTTCGTAAGGCTCCTGGCGCTCTCCACCACGGCGGGGGTGCTGCGGTTCACCCTGCTGAGCGCGGCCACCGGTCTGCTCTGCCAGTGCGTCATCCTGGCGCTCGGCTTCTCGCGCCCCTCCTGGGTGCACTGGAGGGAAGCCTGAACCGGTCGCTGCTGGCGCGCGCCCGCGGGATTCCCGGCCGGCTCCTCGACGCGGCTCTGCGCGCGCAGAGCCGGGCCGGAGGCCTGGTCTCCGTCCACGGGCACCACCTCTACGCGCCCCCCTTGAGCTCCTCCTCGGTGGTGATCGACGGCGGCGCCAACGTCGGCGGGTTCTCCCGCGGGATGGTCGAGCGTTTCGGCTGCCTCTGCTATGCCGTCGAGCCGGTGCCGGACCTGTTCGCCCGCATCCCCGAGGATCCCCGCGTGCGGCGGTTCCCCCTCGCCCTGGGCGGCGGCGACGGCGAGGTGGTGCTCCACCTCTCCGGCAATCCGGAGGCCAACAGCGCCGACCCGGCCATCGCCGCGGGCTTCGGCAGCCGCGGCACCCTAGTCGCCACCCTCGCCTCCCTGGAGAGCTTCCTGGCTCGCGCGGGCCTCGACGGCGCCGACCTCCTCAAGCTGGACATCGAGGGCTCGGAGATCGCCCTCCTCGAGAACGCCGGCGAGGAGACCCTGCGGCGGATCGGGCAGATCACGGTCGAGTTCCACGACTTCCTCGACGGCTCCCGGGACAGCGCCGCGATCGCGGCCCTCAAGCGGCGCCTGGGGCGGGCCGGCTTCGCCTGCGTCGTCCTCTCCCATCCGGCCGGCCATCACGCGGACACCCTGTTCATCAACCTGCGGCGCCACCCTCTCGGCCCGCTCCGGCGCCTCAACCTCTTTCTGATGCATGGGACCCTGGAGCTTCGGCGGCTCCTCCACCAGGCCGCCAACCGGTATTACCAAAGCCATGGAAGGACCGCCGATGCTGGATGAGAACGTCGACGCCATCCTCGCGCGGCTGCGCCCCGGCGACGTCGTGCTCGACATCGGCGCCTGGGGGCGGCCGTTCAACCGCGCCGACTACGTCCTCGATCAGGAGCCGTACGAGACCCGCGGCTCCTACGGGCTCCCCGGCCAGGGGGGGGAACGCGAGCGATTCACCCGCGAGACCTGGATCCGGCACGACATCTGCTCCCGCGATCCGTTGCCGTTCCGGGACAAGGAGATCGACTTCGTCATCTGCTCCCATACGCTGGAGGACATCCGCGATCCGCTCTGGGTCTGCTCCGAGATGAACCGGATCGCCAGGGCGGGCTACATCGAGGTCCCCTCCCGAATCGCCGAGTCGTCGCGCGGCATCGAGCCGGGCCAAGCCGGCTGGTCGCACCACCGCTGGCTGATCGACATCGAGGACGGCAAAATCCGTTTCCTGATGAAGTACCACATGATCCACAGCCACTGGTCGCTGTCGCTGCCGGAGCGCTTCCTGCGCGGCCTGCCCGAGCGGCGCCAGGTGCAGTGGCTCTTCTGGGAGGGCTCGTTCGGCTTCTCCGAGGTCACCCTCCACGGCCCGGACAACATCCACGAGGAGCTCGCGCGCTACGTGCGGGAGACCCACCCCTACCCCCCCGCGCTGGTGGCGGCGGACCGCGCCTGGCGCGCCGCCCGCGGGCTGCCGCGGCGAGCGGCGGCGCGGCTGAAGCGCGAGCTGGCAGCGCGGAGGCGGGCGGAATGAACGGCGCGGGGGACCGTCTCAGGGGGCGCCGGGTGCTGCTCACCGGCGGGCTCGGCTTCCTCGGCCTCAACCTGGTGCCGCTGCTGCTGGCGAGCGGAGCGGAGATCCGCATCCTGGCGCGGACCCTCCAGCCGCTCGCCCTCGACTGGCTGGAAGAGCTGCGCGGCGATCAGAGCCATCGGAGCGTCGAGGTCCTCCAGGGGGATATCGCCGACGCCGCCCGCATGCCCGGCTGGCTCGCCGGGGTGGACCTGGTGATCAACCTGGCCGGGGAATCGGGGGCCGTCAAGAGCCTGCGCGAGGCCCACGCCGACATGCAGGTCAACATCGCCGGCCACCTCAACCTGCTGGACGCCCTCCGCGACCGCGACTCCCCGCCGCGCGTGGTGTTCGTTTCGAGCCGGCTGGTCTACGGCGTCACCGGCGCGGAGCCGGCCGGCGAGGGGCATCCGACCCTGCCCACCAGCCTCTACGGCCTGCACAAGCTCACCGTCGAGCACTACTACCGGATCTACCACCAGCATTACGGCATTCCGTACTCCATCCTCCGCCTGACCAACCCCTACGGCCCCTACCAGCTGCCGCAGCGGCGGCATTACGGCATCGTCAACCGCTTCGTGATGGCGGCGATCCGGGACGAGGCGATCCCGCTCTACGGCGGCGGGCCGCAGCTGCGGGACTACATCCACGTCCGCGACGCCGCGGAGGCCATTCTCCGCGCCGGCGTCGACCCGCGAGCGGCGGGCGAGACGCTGAACGTCGGCTCCGGGCGGGCGGTCAGCCTGGGCGAGGTCGCCCGCCGGATCGTGGAGCTCGCCGGCGCCGGCCGGATCGAGGAGGTGCCGTGGCCGGAGGGGCACCGGCTGGTGGAGACCGGGGATTTCCTCTGCGACACCCGGAGGATCGAGGAGATCCTCGGCTGGAAGGCCGGCATTGGCCTGGACCAGGGGCTGCGCCAGACGGTGGAAGGCTACCGGTCGCTCCTCTCATGAACCCTCTCGTCCGCCTCCGCGATTCGTTCGCCTACCGCTCGGGCTTCCTCTATCGCGGGGTCCTGGAGCGGCTGCCGCCGCCGGCGCTGCGAGAGAAGCCGGAGCTTCCACTCACCTTCCTGACCTTCGGCGGCGCCGGCCACCGGCTGATGCTGCGGGAGTGCCTGGCCTCGCTGGGGAGCGCCTGGCCCCGGTTGCCGCGCGTGCGGGTGGTCTCCGACGGCTCCCTGGACTTAGGCGCGACGGCGCGGGAGCTCTCCTGGTGGCCGGGGCCCCTGGAGGTGGTGGACTGGCGGGACCTGGCCGCCCGGCTCGCCACGCCGCGTTTCGCCAGCCTGGCGCGTTTCGCGGAGCGCGACGCCATGGGCCGGAAGATGCTGGCGGTCGTCGCCGGCGCCCTGGAGGCCCCGACGCTCTACTGCGACGTGGACATCCTCTGGTTCCGCTCCCCGGCGACCCTCGACGGGCTGCTGGCCTCCTCCGGGACGCAGCTGGTGATGTCGCCCGACCGCCGCCCCGCCTACGACGCGGACCTGGTGCCGGGCCGGCTGCCGCACCTCGCCCGGCCGCCCTACTTCTGCGCCGGGCTCCTCTACGCCGCGGGGGACTTCCTCGCCGCCTGCGACGTCGCGGATCTCCTCGACCATGCGGCGGAGCGGGGGATCGGCGTCACCGAGCAGACGATCCTGGCCCAGGCGGACCATCTGCTCGGCGGGCGGAGCTGGCCGGCGGAGGAGATCGCCCTCCGGGACGAGGACCGCGCCTCCGTGGGCCCCACGTTCCGGGGGCGCCCCTGGGCGGCCCGGCACTACGTGGGCGCCGTGCGCCACATCTTCTGGCGCGACGCCCTGGCGTTGCGGGCCGGGCTGAGGCCATGAGCCGCGGGGTCGTTCACATCGTGCCCAATCTCCCGCCGCCGCGGGAAGGGGTCGGCGGCTTCGCCATGACGCTGGCGGAGGCCCTGCGCTCACGGCACGGGATCGAGAGCCGGTTCCTCGCCGCCGCGGAGCTCCCGCGCGCCAAACCCGCGGCGCTGGCCGGCGCGCTGGCGGCGATCGACGACGACGGCGAGGCCGCCGTCCTCCTGCACTACGCGAACTACGGCTACCAGCCGCGGGGGTGCCCGGCCTGGCTGGTCGACGGGCTGGCGCGCTGGCGGCCGCGGCACCGGAGCCGGCTGGTGACAATGTTCCACGAGATCGCCGCCACCGGCCCCCCCTGGCGCAGCTCCTTCTGGCTCTCGCCGCGCCAGCGGGGCTCGCCGCGGCCCTGGCCCGCCTGAGCGAGGGGCTGACCACCAGCCTGGAGATCCACCGGCGCATGCTCCTGAGCTGGGTGCCGGACCGGGAGGTCGCGGTGCTGCCGGTGTTCTCGACCGTGGGCGAGCCGTCCGCGCCCCTGCCGCTATCGGCGCGAGCCCGCCGGCTGGTCGTCTTCGGCGGGCCGGGGACCCGCGCCCGGGCCTACCGGGAGCTGGGGCCGGCGCTCGCGCTCGCCTGCCGGACGCTCGGCATCGAGGAGATCTGCGATATCGGGCCGGATATCGGGCCAGGCGACGGGCTGCCGGCGGCGGATCTCCCCGTGCCCGTGCGCCGGCTGGGGGCCCTGCCCGGCGCCGAGGTCAGCGAGCTGCTGGCCGGTTCCCTGGCCGGCTTCCTCGGCTACCCCGCGCCGTTCCTGCCCAAATCGACCATCTTCGCGGCCTACTGCGCGCACGGGGTGCTGCCGGTCTGCGCCTGGCCTCAGGCCCAACGCGGCGCCGAGCCGGCCCCGCCCTTCTGGACGCCGGACGGCGGCATGCGCCGGGACGACGATCTCGAGGAGCTCGCCGGCCGGGCGCACGCCTGGTACGGCGGCCACACCCTGAGCCATCATGCCGCGGTCTACGAGGGGCTGCTCTTCCCATGAAGATCCTCGTCTACTGCCCCGTGTTCCTACCCCAGCGTCGGCGGCCTCGAGGTCAACGTCGCCCAGCTCGGCGGCGGGCTTCCACGAGGCCGGCCACGAGGTCGTCGTGGTGGCCACGACGGCGAACCCGGACCCCGAGCCCTTCGCCTTTCGCGTGGTCCGCCGCCCCTCGCGCCGGGAGCTGCTGCGGCTCGACGCGCTGGTGCGACGTCTTCTTCCAGGCCAACGTCAGCCTGCGCGGGCTGTGGCCCCTGCTGCTGGTCCGCCGCCCCTGGGTGGTCTCCCACCAGAGCTGGTACAGCCGCCCGGACGGCAGCCGCTCGCCTGGCAGGACCGCCTCAAGCGCTTCGTCCTGCGCTGGGCCGCGCGTCGATCTCGGTCAGCCAGGCGGTCGCCGACGACCTCGCCGACCCTGTCCGTAGTGATCCCCAACGCCTACCGGGACGACCTCTTCCGCCGCCTGCCGGAGGTGGCGCGGACCGGGGACCTCGTGTTCCTCGGCCGGCTGGTCTCGGACAAAGGGGTCGACGTCCTGCTCGACGGCGCTGGGGCTCCTGGCGGCCCGCGGCGTCCGGCCCGGGCTCACCGTCGTCGGCGACGGCCCCGAGGCGGCCGCGGCTCGAGGAGCAGGCCCGCCGGCTCGGGATCGAGGGGCAGGTGCGCTTCCTCGGCAGCCGACGGGGGAGGAGCTCGTGCGCCTGCTCAACCGCCACCGGATCCTGGTCGTCCCCTCGCGCTACGACGAGCCCTTCGGCATCGTCGCCCTGGAGGGGATCGCCTGCGGCTGCCTGGTGATCGGCTCGCGGGGGGGCGGCCTCAAGGAGGCCATCGGCGGCTGCGGACTGCTCTTCCGCAACGGCGATGCCGGCGAGCTGGCCGATCTGCTGGCCGCCGCCGTGGCCGATCCCGGCCGCTTCGCCCCCGCTCCCGAGGCGGTGTCCGCCCACCTCGCCCGCCACACGGGCCGGGCGATGGTGGCCGCCTATCTGCGCGTGATCGAGGAGGCCCTGGCCGGCCGCCGGGGGGTGGCGGCGTGATCCTCCGCATCCTGCTGCTGGCCCTGGGCTGCGCCGCGGTCGCCTGGTCCGTCCGGCAGTGGCGGCTCGCCATTCAGACCGCCATGGTCCTCCTGGTCTTCGAGGGGGCCATCCGCAAGTGGCTCCTGCCCGGCGCCCAGGACCTCGTCTATTTCGCCAAGGACGCCCTGTTCCTCG
The DNA here is from genome assembly GCA_963792575.1 of uncultured Acidobacteriota bacterium. GTDB lineage: Bacteria > Acidobacteriota > Thermoanaerobaculia > Multivoradales > UBA5704 > DATARR01. The sequence continues at coordinate 1,091,610 of CAWBWZ010000023.1, read as the reverse complement.
GGGCCTACGTCGGCTTCTTCCGCAGCCGCGCGCGGCAATGGCCCCTGCCGAAGGCGCCGATCCTCTATGCCGCGCTGGCCGCCGCCACCGTCCTGGGACTGTTCCAGGTGCTCAACCCCACGCTGCCCAACATCCTCGTCGGCGTGCTGGGGTTCAAGGCCTACTTCCTCTATGTGCCCCTGCTCTTCGTCGTGCCGGCGGCCTTCCGCGACGACGAGGAGCTGGCCCGCTTCCTCAAGCGCTACGTGCTGATCGTCTTCCCGGTGGTGCTGCTGTCGGTGGCGCAGTTCTTCAGTCCCGCGGGGAGCGCTCTCAACACCTACGCGCAGCCGACCGACATCACTTCGATCTCCACGTTCGGCAGCTCGAAGTTCGTGCGCACCACCGGCACCTTCTCCTACATCTCGGGATACACCTCGTACCTCCTGGTCATCACCATCCTCATCCTGATCATCCTCACCACCACCCGCTGGCGCTTCCGGGGTAACCTGGTGATCTTCGCCGCCCTCGGCATGGTCCTGCTCGGCATCATGATGAGCGGCTCGCGGGGACCGATCTTCCTGCTCGCCCTGGTCTTCCCCATCTACTGGTGGCTGGCGGTGGTGCGCGAGAAGCAGAGCGGCCAGACCTTCGTGCGGCTGCTCCTCGGCATCGGCCTCCTGGTCGCCGGGCCTGAGCTCGGCGGGGGATCAGGCGGTGACCGCCTACAGCCAGCGGGCCGCGTCGACCGGCGACATCTCCGGGCGCATGACCTTCCCCTTCGTGTCGCCGGTTCACATGCTCCCCTATGCCGGCCCCTTCGGCTTCGGGATCGGGGCGACCCACCAGGCGGCGAGCGCCCTGACCGGCGGGGTCGAGAACCCCCTGCTCGTCAATATTACGCCCGAGGCGGAGACCGGCCGGGTGATGCTGGAGCTCGGCCCGGTGGGGTTCTTCTTCGTCTACCTCGCGCGCCTCCTGGTGGCGGCCTTCGCCTTCCGCCAGGCCCTGCGGCTGCGGACGCTGTTCCACCGGGCGGTGGCGATCTCGGCGCTTCCTCTTCTTTCTCGTCCAGATCCCCGGGGGCGTCGTCTTCGACGTCACCGCCGGGGTCTACTACTGGTTCCTGGCCGGCCTGGTCTTTCTGGCCGTGCGCCTCGACCGGCAGGCGGTGCTCGCCCACGCGGCCAGACCTGCCGCGCCGCGTCCGGCGAGCCCGAACCCCGCGAACCCTGCGGCGGCCGCATTGCGGGGGAGCGGTTGAGAGTGCTGGTGACCCACCCGGGACGGCAGCACTCGCACCAGGCCGCCCTGGCGCTGGAGGAGGCGGGGATGCTCGCCGGCTACTGGGCGGGGGTGCCGGCCGTCCTCCGCCAGCGGCGATGGCTGCCCGCGCCGCTCTGGCGCCGGTTCATCCGCTACGCGCCGGTGGCGCTGCCGGCGGAGCGGGTGCGCTGGACCCCCTGGGTGCCGGCCCTGCGCCGCCTGGCGGACCCGCTGCCCGGGAGAGCCCGCTCCTGGGCCGACTTCCTCGCCTGCCGGCTGTTCGACCGCTGGGCGGCCCGCCGGCTGCGGCCGGGGGCGGCCGACGCCGTGGTCGCCTGCGAGATCTCGGCCCGGGAGACCTTCCGCCGGGCGAGGCGGCTGGGGATGGCGACCCTTCTCGACGCCGCGGCCACCCACCACGCGACGCAGGACCGCTTCCACGGCTTCGCCGAGCCGGCGGACCTGCACCGCCGGATCACCGCGGTCAAGGACGAGGAGATCGCGCTCGCCGACCACGTCCTGGTGGTCTCGGAGCTGGCGCGGCGGAGCTATGTCGAGGCCGGAGTGCCGCCGGAACGGGTCCACTGCGTGCCCCTGGGGGCGGACCTCGAGCTCTTCTCGCCCGCCGTGGACCAGACGCCGGCCGGCGCGGGCGCGACGTTCGTCTTCGCCGGCGCGGCGAGCCGGGTCAAGGGGCTCGACGTCCTGCTCGAAGCCTTCGCCAGGGTCCACGCCGCCGAGCCCGGGGCGCGCCTGCTGGTGATCGGCCCGCCGGGGGACGCGTCCCCCCTCCTCGGCCCGCCGGCGCCGGCGGGGGTGTCGGTCCTCGGCTCCCTCTCCCAGGCGGAGCTGGCGGCGCGCCTGCGGGCGGCAGACTGCCTCGTGCTCCCCTCGCGCAACGAATCGTTCGGGATGGTCGTGCCGGAGGCTCTCGCCTCGGGAATGCCGGCCGTGGTGTCGGAGCGGGCGGGGGCGGCGGACCTGATCGCGGAGGGGGAGAACGGCTGGGTGGTGCCGGCTGGCGATGCCGGAGCCCTGGCCGCCCGGCTGCTCCGCTGCGCGCAAGGGCGCGAGGAGCTGCGCCGCATGCGCCCGGCCTGCCTGGCGTCGGCCGCCGCGGCGGACTGGCCTCTCTACCGCCGGCGGCTACCCGCCCTGCTGCGCGCGCTCCTCGCGGAGGGAGCCCGGCCATGAACCTGCTCCACGTCGTCCCCACCTATCTTCCTGCCTGGCGCCATGGCGGGCCGATCCTCGCCGTCCATGGGCTGTGCCGGGCGCTGGCGGCGCGGGGGCACGGGGTGACCGTGTTCACCACCAACGTCCACGGCCGGGGGAGGCTCCTGGTGCCGCTCGGCAAGCCGGTAGAGATCGACGGCGTCGAGGTCCGCTACTTCCCGGTGACCGCGCCCGCGCCGGCTCTACCTCTCCCCGGCGCTGGGACGGGCGGCGCGGGAGGAGGTTGCGCGCTTCGACGCCGTCCATCTCCACTCGGTCTTCCTCTGGCCCACGTCGGCCGCGGCGCGGGCCGCCGAGCGGGCGGACGTGCCCTATGTGCTCTCGCCGCGGGGGATGCTGGTGCCGGAGCTGATCCGCTCGCGGGGGCGCTGGCGCAAGCTCGCCTGGCTGGCGCTCGCCGAGCGCCGCACGATCGAGCGGGCGGCGGCCCTTCACGCCACGAGCGCGCTCGAGGGGGAGGACGCGGCGCGGCTTGGGTTCCCCCTGCCGGCCGTCCACGTCATCCCCAACGGCATCGACGCGGAGCCCTGGGACGGCGACCTCGCGGCCCTGGCGCCGCCGGTGCGCGCCCTCCTCGCCGGTCCCCCCTTCCTCCTCTTCCTGGGGCGCCTCTCCTGGAAGAAGGGGCTCGACCGGCTGATCCCCGCCGTGGCCGCCACCCCCGGCGCCGTCCTGGCGGTCGCGGGCAACGACGAGGAGGGGCTCCGGCCTGAGTTGGAACGGCTCGCCCAGGGCGCCGGCAACGTCGCCTTCCTCGGCCCGGTCCACGGCGCGGACAAGGCGGCGCTCCTCCATCGCGCGGCGGCGCTCGTCCTCCCCTCCCGCTCGGAGAACTTCGGCAACGTGATCCTGGAGGCCTGGGCGGCGGGGCGGCCGGTGGCCGTCACCCCCGAGGTGGGGCTGGCGGCGGCGGTCCGCGAGACCGGCGCCGGGATCGTCGCGGATGGGGATCTCGGAGCGGCCCTGCGCGGCCTGCTCGCCGATCCCGCGCGGCTCGACGCCATGGGCCGGCGCGGGGCGGAGGCGGTCCGCGAGCGCTTCGGCTGGTCGGCGGTGGCGCGGGAGATGGAAGCGATGTACGAGGGGATCGCCCAGTGAGGATCGCCTTTCTCGTCGAGCGTCCGACCCAGTTCGAGGCGCCGTTCTACCGCTTCGCCGCTCGCGATACGGCGCACGAGTTCCGCGTGCTGTTCACCGGCCGCGACGTCGCGGCGCCGGTCTTCGATCCGGAGCTCGGGGCGCCGGTCTCCTGGGGGATCGACCTGCTGGGCGGCTATCCTCATGAGGTCTGCCCCGCGGAGGCTCCGGCGCGCTGGCTCGAATCGCGGCTCCAGCCGGGGCGGTGCGACCTGCTGATCGCCAACGGCTATACGCAGGGGACCTACCGGCTGGGCGCCCGGATCGCCGGGCGCGCCGGAGTGCCGGTCGCGCTGCGCCTCGACTCGGTGCTCTGGGACACCTCCTACTACCGGAACCTCGCCAAGCGGCTTCTCTTCGCCACCTATATGAAACGGACGTACGACCTGTTCCTCGGCACCGGCAGCCTGACCCTCGACTATCTCCGCGCCTTCGGCGTGCCGCGCGAGCGCACCGGGCTCTTCCCCTACGCGGTGGACGTGGAAAGCTTCGCGGAGCGCTCCCGCCTGACGCCGCCTGAGCGCGCGGCTTTCCGCGAGCGGCTCGGCGTTCCCGCCGGCGCCCGCGTCGTGCTGGGCCTCGCCAAGTTCAATCAGCGAGAGGCGCCCTGGGATCTCCTGCGGGCGTTCGCCCGCAGGCAGGAGGAGGACGTCTGGCTGGTGCTCGCCGGGGACGGCCCCGCCCGCCCCGCGCTGGAGGACTTCGCCCGAGCCAACGGGCGGTCGCGGGTGCGCTTCCCGGGTTATGTGCCCTACCCCGAGCTGCCGGCCCTCTACGCGGCGTCGGACCTGTTCGTCCATGCCGCCCGCGAGGAGCGCTGGGGGGTGTCCGTCCAGGAGGCGCTCGCCTGCGGGCTCCCGGTGGTCGCCTCCTCCCGTGTGGGAGCGGCCTACGACCTGATCGAGGTCGGCGGCAACGGCTTCATCTACCCGGCCGGCGACGACACGATGCTGGCGCACCGGATCGGCGAGGCGCTCGCCCTGGACCCGGAGCGGGCGCGGCAGCGGAGCGGCGGCATCCTCGCCCGGTGGGACTACGCCGCGACCTGGCGCCACCTCCTCCATGCGGCGGACCGCGCCGCCGGGGGGCGGTCATGAGCCGGGTCGCGAAGCTCAAGTCCGTGCTGCGCGCCGCCGCGCCCGGCCCCGCCGCCGCCTGGCTGCGCCTCAAGGAGCTGGCCCGCAGCTCCCGCGGCGGCGGCCGGTACCTGGAGGGGATCTTCGCGGAGATCTATCGCGGCAATCTCTGGGGGGAGCCGGAGTCGGTCTCCGGCCCCGGCTCCAGCCTGGCGGAGACCGCCGCGGTGCGCGGCGAGCTGCCGGGCCTCCTCGCCGGGCTCGGCGTCCGCACCCTGCTCGACGCCCCGTGCGGCGACTGCCACTGGATTCTCGGCACCCCCCTGGACCTCGACCTCTACATCGGCGCCGACGTCGTCCCAGCGCTGGTCGAGCGCAACGCGGCCGAGCTCGCGGGCCCCGGCCGCGAGTTCCGGCGGCTCGACATCACCCGCGACCCGCTCCCGAAGGCCGACGCGATCCTCTGCCGCGACTGCCTGATCCACTTCTCCTACCGTTTCATCGAGCGGGCGCTGGCCAATTTCCGGCAGAGCGGCGCGCGCTACCTGCTCGCCACCACCTATGAAGGCCTGCCGGCCAACCACGACATCCTGAGCGGCCAGTGGCGCCCGATCGACCTCGAGCTGCCGCCGTTCAGCCTGCCGCGGCCGGTCCACCGGATCGTCGAGAAGGACTACGACGAGGGGGACCGGCGTCTGCGCAGGAGCCTGGGAGTCTGGCGGATCGAGGACTTCCGATGACCCCGCTCTCCGCCCCCCTCTCCGTCATCGTCACCACCCGCAACGAGGAGGCGAACGTCGAGCGCTGCCTGCGGAGCGTCCACGGCTTCGCGGACCAGATCTTCGTGCTCGATTCCGAGAGCACCGACCGCACGGTCGAGATCTCCCGGAAGTACGCGGAGGTCCAGACCCTGGCCTACGACCACAGCCGGATCATCCCCTGGATCTTCCAGTGGGGGCTCGACAACCTCCCCCTGCGCAACGACTGGGTGCTGATCCTGGAAGCCGACCAGGCGGTGACGCCGGCGCTGCAGGCGGAGCTGGCGGCTCTCCTCGCCCGTCCGGACGCGGTCCGCGAGGACGGCTTCTACATCCACCGCCGGCAGATCTTCCGCGGCAAGCCGCTGCGCTTCGGCGGCTACGGCAGCAAGGTGATCCTCAAGCTCTTCCGCCGCAGCCGCTCCGGGCTCGATCCGGTCGAGCAGGACACCCGCGTCTACGTGCGCGGCCCGGTCGGCCGCCTGCGCGCGCCGCTCGAGGAGTGGAACCTCAAGGAGGATTCGATCCAGTTTTATCTTCAGAAGCACCTCCGCTATGCTGAGGCCTTCGCTCGGGAAGAGCTGGAACGCCGGCGCCGCGGCCTGTCGTGGAAGGCGACCCCGCGCCTCTTCGGCACCCCGGACGAGAGGGTCCTCTGGCTCAAGGACCGCTATTACCGGATGCCGCTGTTCGTGCGACCCATGCTCTACTTCCTCTACCGCTACTTCTTCCTGCTCGGCATCCTGGACGGCAAGACGGGGTTCGTCTTCCACTTCCTGCAGGCGTTCTGGTTCCGGCTGATCGTCGACATCCGCCTGGAAGAGCTGATGAAGGAGGAGCCCTCACCCCCCGGCCCCCTCTCCCGTCCCCTCCCACCTCCCTCGCCGGGAGAGGGGGAGAAAGCTTGAGCCGCATCCTCGGCCTCTCCGCCTACCACGCGGACGCCTCGGCGGCGGCGGTGGTGGACGGCCGGTTCGTGGCCGGCGTCGAGGAGGAGCGCTTCCGCCGGATCAAGCACTGGGCGGGGTTCCCGGAGCAGGCGGCCCGCTTCTGCCTGGAGGAGATGAACGGCGGCGATCTTTCGGGAATCGACGCGCTCGCCGTGGCCCGCCAGCCCCGCGCCTACCTGGCGCGCAAGGCCCTGCTCGCGCTCACCCATCCGCGCAGCCTCCGCCGCGCCCTGGGGCGCGCCCGCAACCTCCGGCAGGTCGCCTCGCTGGAGGAGCGCATCGCCGCCGCCTTCGGCGGGCCGGCGCCCCGGCTCCACGCCGTCGAGCACCATCTGGCCCACGTCGCCTCGGCCTTCTACTGCTCCCCCTTCGAGGAGGCCATGTGCCTGACGGTCGACGGCTTCGGCGACTTCGTCTCGACGATGATGGCGGTGGGGCGCGGCGGCTGCGATCGAGGTGCTCCAGCGGGTCCACTTCCCGCACTCGCTCGGCCTCTTCTACACCGCGATCACCCAGTTCCTCGGCTTCCCCGGCTTCGGCGACGAGTACAAGGTGATGGGCCTCGCGGCCTACGGCGAGCCCGGCTTCGCCGACCGCGCTCGGGCAGATGGTCCCGCCGCTGCCGGACGGCACCTTCGCGCTCGACCTGCGCTACTTCCGCCACCTCTCGGAGGGGGTGGACATGACCTGGGAGGACGGCTCGCCGGAGCTGGGGCTGGTCTACACCCCGGCGCTGGCCGAGCTGCTCGGCCCCCCGCGCCAGCCCGGCGAGGAGCTGACGCAGCGCCACAAGGACATCGCCGCCTCCCTCCAGAAGGTCTACGAGGAGCGCTTCTTCGCCCTCGTCCGCGCCCTCCAGCGCCGCACCGGCCTGAAGCGGCTGGCGCTCGCCGGCGGCTGCGCCATGAACTCGCTCGCCAACGGCAAGCTGTTCGACCGCACGGACGTCGAGGAGGTCTACATCCAGTCCGCCGCCGGCGACGCCGGCACCTCGCTCGGCGCCGCCCTCTACGCCCACCACGCCATCCTCGGCGCGCCGCGCGACGGCTTCGTCATGGAGCACTCCTACTGGGGGCCGGCCTACGGCGAGGAGGCGATCCGCCGGGCGATCGCCGCGGCCCTCCCCGGCTCCGGCGGGCGGGACGGCGCCTGGGGCGAGATCCGCGTCGAGACCGTCGCGCGACGAGGACGCGCCTGGCGGACCGAGACCGCCGAGGCGATCGCCGCGCGGCGAGGTGATCGGCTGGTTCCAGGGGCGCTCCGAGTGGGGGCCGCGCGCGCTCGGCAACCGCTCGATCCTCGCCGATCCGCGGCGCGCCGACATGAAGGACATCCTCAACCTCAAGATCAAGCGCCGCGAGTCGTTCCGCCCGTTCGCCCCGTCGATCCTGGAGGAGCGCACGGGCGAGTGGTTCACGATCGACTACCCCGACCCGTTCATGATCAAGGTCTACCCGATCCGGCCGGAGAAGCGGCCGCTGGTGCCGGCGGTGACCCACGTCGACGGCACCGGCCGGCTGCAGACCGTCTCGCGGCGGACCAACCCGCGCTACTGGGCGGCTGATCCGCGCCTTCGAGCGAGCTGACCGGCGTGCCGATGGTGCTCAACACCTCGTTCAACGAGAACGAGCCGATCGTCAACACCCCGGCCGAGGCGCTCGACTGCTTCCTGCGCACCCGCATGGACCGGCTGGTGCTCGGCGACGTCGTGCTCTGCGCCGGGAGCGGACGCATGATCCGCGCCCTGCTCGAACGGCTGAGCCGCGGGCGCGTGCTCCGCCGCCGGCTGCCGGCGGCGCACGGCGGGCACGCGCTCTACGTCTCCCCGGACGCGGCGATGCGGCTCTGGCAGCGAGACCTCGGCGCCGTCGACCCTTTCCTGCTGGCGATGGCCGCCGAGCTGGTGCGGCCGGGGATGGTGGTCTGGGACGTCGGCGCCAACGTCGGCCTGTTCGCCTTCGCCGCCGCCTTCGCCGCCGGTCCCGCAGGCCGGGTGCTGGCCGTGGAGGCCGACGGCTGGCTGGCGGAGCTGCTGCAGCGCTCCGCCCGCAGCTCGCCGCCGGCCTACGCCCGGGTCGAGGTGCTCGCCGCCGCCGTCTCCGACTCGCCCGGCACCGTCGAGCTCGTGCATCGCCGAGCGCGGGCGCGCCGGCAACCATCTGAGGAGCGTCGCCGGCTCGACGCAGACCGGCGGCGTCCGCGAGGTGCGGCAGGTCCCCGCCGTCACCCTCGACAGCCTCCTCGACCGCTCCCCCGCTCCCGCGGTGGTGAAGATCGACACCGAGGGGGCCGAGCTCCTCTGCCTCCAGGGGGCCGGGCGGCTGCTGCGCGAGATCCGCCCGGTACTGCTCTGCGAGGTCGGCGACGACAACGCCCCGGCGGTCGGCGACCTCCTGCGCGGCCACGGCTACACGATGTTCGACGCCGCCGCCCACCCCGGCGGCCCGCCCCTCGACCGGCCTTCCTGGAACACGCTCGCTCTGCCCGGATGAAAATCCTGGTCGTCACCTACTCGTCTCTCAATCCCGAGCTCGGGGCGGCCCAGAGCGCGCTCAACCTCGCCGCGGCGCTGCGCGCGCGCGGCCACGACGCGCTGGCCTGGTCGCCGGAGACGCCGCCGGGCGTCGGGCGGTGGGATCGCCGGCGCCACCAGCGCGAGGCGATGGCGGATTTCCTCGCCAGGAACGGCCCTTTCGACGCGATCGACACGCCCGCCATCGGGGTGAGCCGCGCCCTGGCCCGGCAGGCCCGCCTGGTGGTGAGGAGCATTCAGCCGGAGCTGCTCTACCTGGAGCAGGAGATCCGCTCCGACCTCGGCCGGCGGTTCCCGCCGACGCTCCGGACCCTCGCGCACGCCGCGATCGCCGCCCCGCGCGCCGTGACCATCCTCGCCGGCTGGCGCCGCGCCCGCTTCATCGTCTGCCTGGGGACGATCGAGCTCTCCTGGATGCTCCGGCGCTTCCCCCGCTGGGCCCCGAAGCTCGGCTCGTACGTCTGCGCCCTCTCGCCCGCCGATCAGCCCGCCCTCGCCGAGGTCCGGCGGCGGCGGCCGGCGCGGCCCGAGGGGGAGGGGGTCCGCTTCCTCTGGATCGGCCGCTGGGCCGCGCACAAGGGAACGCGGCGGCTGGTGCGCTGGATCGCCGGCCGCTCCGCCGCCGCTCCCCACGACACCTTCACTCTCGCCGGCTGCGGCCCCGCCGCGGAGCGGGACCTGCGCCCGGAGTGGCTCCGCTCCGGCCGGGTCCGCGTCGTGCCCTCCTTCCCGCGCGCCGAGCTCCCCGCTCTCCTCGCCGCCCACGACGCCGGGGTGTTCACCAGCACCGTCGAGGGGTGGGGGCTCAGCCTCAACGAGATGCTGGAGTCGGGGATGCCGGTCTTCGCCACCGAGACCGGCGGCGTCGCCGACCTCAGGCCCTACTTTCCCCAGTCCCTGCGGCCCTTCCCACCGCCGGTCCGGATCGAGCCGTGGCCGGAGCGGGAGGACCTGGAGGCCAACGGCTATTTCGCCCGCTTCGACTGGGACGCTGTCGCCAGGGACTACGAGGAGGCGGCGCTCGCGCCGCGGCGCCATGGCGGCTGAGCCCTCCCGCGCGATCGTCCACGTGGCGCAGCTCGACATCTCCCGCGAGTCGGGGATGGGGCGGGTCGCCTGGCACTGGCGGCAAGAGCTGGAGAGCCGCGGCTATACCTTTCTGCACATCGGGCCGCGCGAGGTCGGCCGCCCGGTCCACCCCGCCCTCTTCCCCTACGCGGCCTGGCGGCGGTTCCGCCGGCTGGGGGTGCGGCCGGCCGCCTTCCTCGTCCATGAACCGGCCGGCGTGCCCTTCGTCGCCGCCGGCGGCGCGCCCGCCTTCGTCTTCAGCCATGGCCTGGAGCGGCGCGGCTGGGAGGCGGCCCTGGCCCATGCCGCGGCCTCGGGGTCCCCGGTCCGCCTGCGCTCCCGCCTGCTCTTCCCCCTCTGGCGCCTGCGCCAGGCGGACTTCTCCCTGCGCCGCGCCCGGGCGGTGCTGGCGCTCAACCGGGACGATCTGGCGGCGCTCCAGTCCCGCTACGGCCGCCGCCCCGAGGATCTCTTCCTCTTCCACAACGGGGTGGACCCGTCGCCGGCGGCGCCGCGGGTGGCTACGGACGCCCCCCCGACCGTCCTCTTCCTCGGCTCCTGGCTCGCGCGCAAGGGGACCGCCACCCTGGTGAGGACGGCGGAGCTCCTGCGCCAGCGCGGCGTGGCGGTCCGCTTCCTGCTGGCGGGCACGCGAGAGGAGGAGGCCACCGTCCTCGCCGACTGGCCGGCGGAGCTGCGCGGCTCGGTGCGCGTGCTCCCCGCTTTTCCCGCCGAGGAGGAGGCGGCTCTCTACGCCGCGGCGGACCTGTTCGTGCTGCCGAGCTACTTCGAGGGGCAACCCCTCGCCCTCCTCCAGGCGATGGCCGCCGGCCGCTGCTGCCTCGCCTCGGACATCGCCGGCAACCGGGACCTGATCACTCACCGCCGCAACGGGCTCCTCCATGCCGCGGGCGACGCCGGAGAGCTCGCCGATCAGATGGCGGAATGCCTGGCGAGCCCGGCCCTGCGGGACGAGCTCGGAGCCGCCGCGCGCGCCCTGGTCGCCGGACGCGCCTGGAGCGCCGTGGCCGGCGAGGTCGCCGACTTCATCGAGCGGACCCTGACGCCCGGGGGCTCCCGCCTTGAGACGAGCCCCTCCGGACGGTATGATGCGCCGTCACCGCCGGCCCGAGAGCAGAACCGATGAACCCCTCCCTGGATTTCGAGCGCAGAATCGAGGGCCTGGACCTCTCCCTGTTCGCGGCGATCGACAGCCAGTCCGACGACGGCGACAAACGCTCCTGGCTGGCGCTGCAGCGGACGGCGAGGCGGTCGAACGCGTCGTACGCCTACCTGGAGATCGGCTCCTTTCGCGGCGGCAGCCTGCAGCCCCACGTGCTCGATCCCCGCTGCCGGAAAATCTTTTCGATCGACCTCCGGCCCGCCGAGCAGCCCGACGACCGCGGCCAGCAATTTCACTACGAGAACAATTCCACCGAGAGGATGATCGATAACCTCCGGGCCGTCGATCCCGATCAGGTTTCCAAGATCGTCTGCTTCGATTCCGACGCCCGGGAGATCGATCCCGCGCGGCTCACGGACCGTCCGGATCTCTGCTTCATCGACGGCGAGCACACGCAGCGCGCGGTGCTGAGCGACTTCGAGTTCTGTCACCGGGTCTGCGCGCCGCGGGCGATCATCGCTTTCCACGACGACTGGGTGATCTATCCGGCGCTGGCCCGGATTCTCGCGGATCTGCGGGCCCAGGGAAAACCTTTCAAAGCCTTCAAGCTCGGGGGCTCGACCTTCGCCATCGCGCTGGGCGCCTCGTCCATCCCTGACGACGAATTCATCCGGGAGATCGCGGTGGAGGGCCGGCGGTTCATCTTCCGCATGCGCGCTCGCCGCATCGTCCAACGATGGATCCCGTCCTTCCTGCGTCCGATCGCCCGGCGCGCGCGCGGACTTCTCGGTGGCTCCCATCGCTAGCGGAACCGCCGAGGAGCGCTTCCTCAAGCCGCACTATCTCTTCCGGCCGGGGCAGGCCGCGCGACGGCTGCTCCAGGCCTGGCGCCGCGCGGCTCCCGAGTCCGCGACGGTGACGCTCCCCTGGGGGCTCCGCCTGCGCGTCGACCCCCGGGAGAGCATCGGCGGCGCCGTCTGGCGGCTCGGCCTCTACGACCTCGCGGTCAGCGAGGCCCTCTGGCGGCTCACCGGCCCGGGCGATCTGGCCGTCGATGTCGGCGCCAACCTCGGCCACATGGCGGGCATCCTGGCCCTGCGCGCCGGTCCGTCCGGACGCGTCCTGGCCTTCGAGCCGCACCCCGGCGTGTTCGCCGATCTCGCCGAGAACGTCCGGCTGGCGGCCGCCGACCCGCGGACCGCGCCGATCGAGGCGCTCCAGCTCGCCGTCGGGCACGCCGCGGGGGCGGGAAACCTCGATCCCGGCGATCCCACCGCCGCCAATCGCGGGCTCGCGCGCCTCGTCGATTCCGCGGCGGAAGGGTTGCCGGTGGAGATCACCACGCTCGACCGCGCGCTCGGCGGTCACACCGCGGCGGTGGTCAAGGTCGACGTCGAGGGGGGGACGGAAAGGGTGCTCGAGGGGGCCCGGGAGTCCCTGAACGCGGGGCGCATCCGGCACCTGGTCTACGAGGCGCACGAGGACGAGCGGAAGGCCCTGGGTAGCCTGCTCCGCGAGCACGGGTACACCGTGTTCGCCCTCGGCCGCGACCGTTTCGGGCTCGTCCTCGGCGGCGGCGATGAGGCCCCGCGCCTGCCGGGTTTCGAGGCGCCGAGCTGCCTTGCCACGCGAGATCCAGCTCAAGTACGCTCCGCTTGCCGCCGCCGGGGCTGGCAGGTCTTCTCCCGGGCGGCCCGGTCCTGAGCCCTTCCCGATGCAGCTTTCCACACCAGCCGCCGCGACTGGCATCACCCTCGGGGCCGCCGTCACCACCTTCGAATCCTGGCCGCTGGCCGCGCGCTGCCTGGAGGCCCTGCGCTCGTGGAGCGGGCTGGCGCGGATCGTCGTCGTCGACGATCACTCGTCCACCCCGCCGCAAGATCTCCCCGCCGACACCCGGCTGGCCGTGCTGATCAACGCCGCCCGCCGGGGCTTCGCCGCCACCCTCAACCGCGCCCTAACGGAGGTCGGCACCGATCTCGCCGTGGTGTTCGACGCCGATGCCTATCCGCTGGCCGACGCCTCCGAAGCGGTCCGCGACGCCTTCGCCCGCGAGCCGCGCCTGGGGCTCCTCGGCTTTCGCACCGTGGACGCGAACGGCCGCGACACCCCGTCGTGGAGCCCGGAGCCGGGCGCCTTCGCCCTGGCGGCCGGCCAGCGCCTCGACGGCTGGCTGCGCCGGTTGCGTCCCGCCGGCAGGCCGGAAGCGGTCTGCATCCACACCGCCGCGCTCGCCCTCCGCCGCGAGGCCTTCCTCGCCGTGGGCGGCGCGGACGAGGAGCTGGGATTCCTCGACGTCGACATCGATCTGTCGATGCGCCTGCGCCGGGCCGGCTGGACCGTGCGCTGGGAGCCCACCCTCACCGCTTACCACGAGGGCGGAGGCAGCCCGATGACCACCCGCTGGCGGGTCCAGGAGCTCTACCGCAGCCGCTTCCGGCTCCTGCGCAAGCATGGCCTGATCCGCTTTCCGGGTCTGCTCCGCGCCGTCGTGCTCGCGCGCCTCGGCTTCGAATCCCTGCTGCTGGCGACCCTCGGCGGCGTACTGTTCCGCGACCCCGAACAGCGGCGCGACCGCGCCCTCGGCCGCCGCGAGCTGATCCAACTCGTCCGCCGCGAGTATCGTTGATCCAGAGACCCCTGACTTATGGCTTTTCGCATTCGAGACGTGTTCCGCATCCTTCGCGAGGGGGGCCCCGGCCACCTCGCCCGTTTCGCGACCGAACGGCTGGGGAGCTACCGGCGCTTCCGCCGCTGGGCCGAGAGCCTGCCGCCGGAGACCGCGATCGAGCCCCTCGTCGACGTAGTGGTCCAGAGGACTCACGGCGAGGATCAGCCGGTCTACGCCTGGCAGAAGAAGGCGGAGATCATGGCCCTGCTGGAACGCCTGCAGGCGCTCAGGCCCCGGCGCGTGCTCGAGATCGGCACCGCGGCGGGCGGCACCCTCTTCCTGCTGACGCGGGTCGCCGCTCCCGACGCCCTGCTGGTGAGCATCGACATGCCCGAGGGGGGATTCGGCGGCGGCTACAACATGTTGCGCCGCGGCCTCTACAGCTCCTTCGCCCGGCGCGGGCAGCGCATCGTCCTGATCCGTGGCGACTCGCACCAGCAGGCCGTACGCAAGCGGCTCGCCGCGGCCCTGAACGGCGAGCCCCTGGACTTCCTGTTCATCGACGGCGACCATTCCGCGACGGGGGTGCTCCAGGACTTCGAGGATTACGCGCCGTTCGTCCGGCCGGGCGGATTGATCGCTTTTCATGACATCCGCCACGATGAGCGCGGCTGGTCGGGCGACGTGTATCGCGTCTGGCCCGAGCTGTCGGCCCGGTTCAACGGCGAGGATCTGGTGGACGAATCGGGGCCCGCGGGCTACGGGATCGGCTTGTTGAAATGGCCAGGCTGATCCGTGTCGCCGTGATCGGCGCCGGCCACTGGGGCCCCAACCTGATCCGCAACTTCCACAACCACACGACCAGCGAGGTCGCCTGGGTGATCGATCGCGACGAGACCCGGCTGAAGCTCGCCGAGAGCCGCTATCCGGGAATCCGCATCGCCACCGATCCGGCCGTCGCCTTCGCCGACCCCGAGGTCGACGCGGTGGTGATCTCCACCCCCACGATCACCCACTACGAGCTCGCCTCGGCGGCGCTCGCGGCCGGCAAGCACGCGCTGGTCGAGAAGCCGGTCGCCGCCAGCGCCGAAGAGGCCGACGCGCTGTGCGACCTCGCCGAGCGGCGCGGCCTCATCCTCATGGTCGGCCAGGTCTTCCTGTTCAACGCCGCCATCCGCCGGGTCAAGGAGTACCTCGCCCAGGGGGAGCTCGGGCGGCTCTTCTACATCTCGATGATCCGCACCAACCTGGGGCCGATCCGCATGGACGTCAACGCCGCCTGGGATCTCGCGGCGCACGACATCGCGATCGCCAACGACTGGCTCGGCGCCATCCCCCTCCAGGCCGCCGCCCAGGGGGGCTCCTGGATCAACCAGGGCATCGAGGACGCCGTCTTCGCCAACCTCTGGTATCCGGGGGGCGTCATGGTCAACCTCCACGTTTCCTGGCTCAGCCCGAGAAAGGTCCGCGACATCACGATCGTGGGTGAAAAAGGGATGCTGACCTTCGACGACATGAACCTCGCCGAGCCCCTGCGGCTCTACGACAAGCAGGTGACGGAGAAGCTCACGACCGGCTTTGTCGACACCTTCCACTCGTTCCGCACCAGCATCCACGAAGGGGACATCCAGATCCCCAAAGTGGCCGCGGGCGAGCCGCTCAAAGCCGAATGCGATCACTTTCTGGAGTGTGTGGCGAGCGGCAAGCCGCCGATCTCCGGCGGCCGCAGCGGCGCCGGCGCGGTGCGCGTGCTCGACGCCCTCTCCCGCTCGCTGCGCAATGACGGCAGAAAGGAGACCGTATGAGCCAGGAGCCGATTCACCTGGTCGACCTCAAGGCCCAGCACGCCGAGATCGCCGGCGAGGTCGCCGAGGGATTCGCAAAAGTGATCGCGGACACCGCCTTCGTCCTCGGCCCCCAGGTGCGCGAGTTCGAGGAGGCGTTCGCCCGCTTCTGCGGCCTCCCCCATTGCATTGGCGTGGCCAACGGCACGGATGCCATCGAGCTCACCGTGCGGGCGCTGGGCCTGGGCGCCGGCGATGAGGTGATCGTGCCGGCCAACACCTTCATCGCCACCGCCCTCGGGGTCGTGCGGGCGGGCGCCCGGCCGGTGATCGTGGATTGCGACGAATATCAGCTCCTCGATCCCGCGCGGATCGAGGCCTCGATCGGACCGCGCACCCGGGCGGTGCTCCCCGTCCACCTCTTCGGCCAGATCGCGAACATGGAGGCGATCGCCGAGGTCGCCGGGATCCGCGGTCTGGCGGTGATCGAGGACGGCGCGCAGTCGCAAGGGGCGCGGCGCAACGGCAAGCCCAGCGGCGCCTTCGGGGTGGCCGCCGCGACCAGCTTCTATCCGGGCAAGAACATCGGCGCCTACGGCGACGCCGGAGCGGTCGTCACCGCGTCGGAAGAGACCGCCGCGCGCCTCCGCAAGCTGCGCAACTGGGGGAGCGAGAAGAAGTACCACCACCCCGAGATCGGCTTCAACTCCCGGCTCGACACCCTCCAGGCCGTGGTGCTCTCCGCCAAGCTGAAGCACCTGGAAGCCTGGAACCAGGCCCGCCGCCAGGCCGCCGCCCGCTACGACCAGCTCCTCGCAGGAATCGATCAGATCGAGCTGCCGAAGACCCTCCCCGGCAACGAGCACGTTCTGGCATCTCTACGTGATCCGCGTCCAGAACCGGGACGAAGTGCTGGCGAAGCTGAACGCCGAGGGGATCGGCGCCGGCATCCACTACCCCGTCCCCCTCCACCTCCATGGCGCCCTGTCGGATCTCGGCTACCGCGAGGGGGACTTCCCCGAGGCCGAGCGCGCGGCGGCGGAGATCCTCTCCCTGCCGATGTATCCGCACATTACCGAGGCCCAGCAGCAGAGGGTGGCGGAGGCTCTGCGGAAATCTTTGTAAAGCTTTACTGTCGGCGCGAGCCAGCAACACCTTTCATCGAAGGCGGTAGAGACGTTCCCAGGTCCTGAACGACACCCTGCGAAGGCCACGGGGACCGCGGGACGTCTCTTCGAAGGGCTTGCCACTTCATCCGCCACTCCCCCGTGAGAAGGCGACAGAGCCAGTCGCGCCCATTCTTGGGTGTCCTAACTCAATATGGGTGGTACGGAGTGCTCTCCAATCCTGCGACCGGAGAGCCGGAGAGCCTCTCAGCAAGCAGACGTCGCCTCAGGGTCGAAATCTGGGAGGCAAAAATCACAGCTTGTCGCCGGTCCCCAGGAGCAAACGCAACTCCCCGTACAATATCCGGTGCCGGTACCGCCCTTCACGTACGCTAGCTCCAGATGCCTTACCGTCTCCTTCGTCAGCACCAACTTCTTCACCTGCTTCTTCATGATGTTTCTCCCGGTAGCGTCGGGGACCATCCCCCGGCCCTGCGCATTCTAGCCTGGCTTCAAATGCTCCACCTCTTCCTCCTGTAGAATCCCTCCAGTCGCTGTGAGGAAGTCGCGAGCCGAAAGCCGCTTGCCCCGAAGGCCGGCCGCCGTGCCCGTCTTTCCTCTTTCTTTACGGGTGTACGGGGGCGCTCTCGCCCAAGCGGGGGGCGCTCCCGCCCAAGCAGGGGGCGCTCTCGCCCAAGCGGGGGGCGCTCCCGCCCAAGCAGGGGGCGCTCTCGCCCAAGCAGGGGGAGCTCTCGCCCAAGCAGGGGGAGCTCTCGCCCAAGCAGGGGGAGCTCTCGCCCAAGCGGGGGGAGCTCTCGCCCAAGCGGGGGGAGCTCTCGCCCAAGCGGGGGGCGCTCTCGCCCAAGCGGGGGACGCTCTCGCCCAAGCGGGGGGCGCTCTCGCCCAAGCGGGGGGTGCTCCCGCCCAAGCGGGGGGTCGTGTCCTAACTCAGTGTTGGTGCCGGAGGGGGCCGGCGGGGCGGGGCGCGGAGCCCTGACCGGCCCGCCTGAAGGCCCTAATTTACACTCCTGCCTGCCATCTCTCGCCGTGAAAAAGGTTGCTCCCAAGAGCGACCGATACTAACGAAGCGCGGCGCAAATGGCACCGCTTAACACTACAAGAGCGCTCTTGAAGTGTCACCGCCAGCGCCTTCCCTTGGACTTGACTCTTCTTCACGTGTCCGTCATCATGCCTGCGATGGACGGTAAACCATTGATTCTAAGACTCATCTTCGCGATGTGAGAAATAATGAAATTTAGAGGTGAAGACTAGACAGCGAAAAGCCCGCCGGAGCGGGCCTTTCTGACGTAACCCGGGGAAGCACAAGGCTACACCGGATGAGCGCCTAGACAACCTCATCCTAAAGCCAGTGCTTCCCCGGGTCAATACCTGGAGGTGAAGCTATGGCTTACTTCGATGCTCCCCGTCCGCTCTACCGCTGGCAGCGCGGGCTCCTACTCCTGAGCCTTCCCCGCCGCCTCATAGCGGCCTGCCTCAGCGATTTCGCGCCGGGCGGCCCGGATCAGCCTCTCTCTCATCCAGGCGGAGAGGCTGAGGCCGGCCAGCTCGGCGGCCTGTCGCATCACCTGCTCATGTTCGGACAACAACCTCAAACGGAGGGCCGCGTCTTGCGTCTTTTCAGCCTTCGGTCTTGCCATGCGCGAAGTGTAGGCCCAATAAGTCTACAAGTCAAACCGGAAAAGTTCTTGACTTGTGGGGTTATTATGCCTACAATAACGACAGATCAGAGCCGAATTGCCGATGGACGCCACCGCCCCCACAACGACCGCCCCGAGCTGCCGCACCTGCGGCGGGCCGACGATCGGCTGGGGGAAGGACCGGAGCGGCAACCCCCGGCGGCACTGCAAGGCGTGCAAGGCGACGTTCGGCATCATCCCGCCGCGTCCCCTGGGGGACATGCGGCTGGACATGGACAAGGCGGTGCTCTGCCTCTCACTGCTGACCGAAGGCAGTTCGATCCGCAGCACGGAGCGGGTCTCAGGCGTCCACCGGGACACGATTTGCCGCCTCCTGCGCGTTGCGGGCGCAAAGTGCGAAGCGCTCATGGATCGGCTTGTCCGTCGCGTCCCCGTCGCGGACGTCCAGGCGGATGAGCTATGGTGCTTCGTGGGGATGAAGGAGCGCACAAAGAAGCTGAAGAAAATCAGCGATCCTGAGGTGGGAGACGTTTACACGTTCACCGGCATCGAGCGCAATAGCAAGCTGCTGCTCGGTTTCCACATGGGACGGCGCACCTCGGAAGATGCTTCGATCTTCATGGCGAAGATGGACGCTGCAACGTCGGGCCGGTTTCAGATTTCTACGGACGGATTCAACGGCTACCCCGGCGCGGTCGAGGAGCACCTCGGCGGACGGGTTGATTTCGGCCAGCTCATTAAAACCTACAGCTCGGAAACGGTGGACTCAGAGCGCCGGTACTCTCCGGCGCGCATAATAGCTGCGGAAAAGGTTGCTGTTTCTGGAAGCCCGGCAGAAGAGCGGATTTGCACCTCCCACGTTGAGCGGTCGAACCTGCACATTCGCATGCAAATGCGGCGGTTTACTCGCCTGACGAACGCTTTCAGCCGGAAGCGTGACAACCTGCGCGCCGCGCTGGCGCTCCACTTCGCGACCTACAACTTCACCTGGATGCATCGGGGAATCCGCTGCGCTCCCGCGATGGCGGCGGGGATCGCCCGGAAGCCATGGACGGTGCGGGACTTACTGACGGCGTAGATTCTCACGTCGCAGCAGAGGGACGTGGCGCGTCGCCTCTGACGATATGGTCAGCAAACTCTCTTTGATCTTTTCCCTGACCATTCCGAGCGATAAGTGATCCAACGAAAAGGGATCGTTCTCGCTCCCCGGAATGCTTGAGGAGAGAATGACAGTCCGCGTCTCCTTATCAGGGTTGATTCTAAAAGTGTACCGATACTGTTCCCGAGGATCATTTTTAGAATCAACTCTTACGACACCGAGAACGATGCCCCCGTTGTTGAACTTGGCTTCCGCGCTGATTTGCTCCTCTGAAAAAGCGTTCTCAGCCTCTTTGAAGATGCCTAAGATGGCCGAGTTTCTCAGTCTGAGCCACTGAGCCTCGAATTCCCTGCCCTCACTCTCCCACCTCTGCCGCTCGCTCCTGGCGGTCTGAATTACGCCCCGCAACTCTTCCTCGAAAGACATGGTCAACGCTCCTCCTGCGCGAAGTATAGCTCGAAGAAAAAGGCCGATTCCCCGTGGAACCGGCCCCCGATGCTACATGGCTTCCCGGCGGTGCCGCTCTAGGAGCGGTCCGGGATCTTCGGCGGGCTCGCTGCCACCCCAACGCACCCAGAGGCGCGCCAGATCGGAAGCCAGGGCCTTGCAGTGGCGGGCGGTGCGGAACGTCGCCACGAGCCGCAGGGAGGGAAGGTGCGCGAGCGTGTAGAGGTGGCACCCGTGGTATCCCGGTCCGGCGTCGGTCCCTCGGAAGATGCCGAACGGGCGAGCGATCCATCCCGGCAGCTCGGGCTCCGCGCCGTCCTCCAGACGCACGCGGAACCGCCCCTTGCCCCACGCCAGGGGGAGCGGCTTCCCGGCCCGCGTGCGGGCCTCCAGGTGGGCGTCTACCGCTTCCGCCAGCCACGTCCCCACGGACGCATGCCCGTGCGCCTCTGCGGCCTGTTTCCAGCGCACGGACTGCGCCATGGTGGCGCGGACGGTGAAGCTCGCCGTCTTGAGCTTCACGGCTTCCCCTCCCGCTCTTCCCGTCGCTTCACCTCTTCCGCATACCCCACGGGATTCAGGGAGTCGTCGTGCGCCTGGATGGCGTCGTGATAGGCGCGTTGCAGGGAGAGGTAGAGATCTCCGGCCCATGCCAGGAACGCGCCCGCGCTCGCCTTGCCGTGGCGACTCGCCGCGACCTCCCAGGCGCTCTTCTGGGCAGGCGTCGCCTTGACTGAGACGTTCCGCGTGGCGTCTGGGGGATAGGAGAGTTTCGATTCCCAGCCCATCACGGCACCCCCGCAATCTCGCGCTCGATCCCGGCAGCCGCGTTCCCGAGTTGACGGGCGAGCTTCTCGGCGAGGGTGGACAGATAGGCGTCTTCCGCGTCCAGGCTGGAGACCGCCCGCTCCCGCCCCACGGACGCAAGGAAGCCTTGCAGGTGGCGGAGATCGGCGGCGGCGGCCCGCATCTCCGTGCGGGTGCTGCTCTCCGTCCAGCCGGGCCACTCGGCGGGCGTGTCGAGCAAGAGGGAGTAGAGCATCTCCCCCGCCTTGCGGATGGCGGCGGCGTAGCCGGGCGGGGTGATGTACATCAGGAACGTCTCGCGGAAGGCGGGGAAGTCCTCCCAGGTGGCGGGATCGATCGCGGGGAGAACGGCGGGCGGCGGGGTAGAATCGGGCAGGTCCGGCATGGGTAACCTCCGTGCTGGGCTCAGGTCCGGCGGCGTGCTCGTAACACCCGCCGGGCCGTCTGTAGGGAATCGGGGGGAACGCTCCCCCCGTCCAAGGGGAAGCTATCTCAGTTCTTTACGCCCCGTAACCGCCCCCTACCACCTACACACTATTAGGACACGACCAAGCGGGGGGCGCTCTCGCCCAAGCGGGGGGTAGTGGGGGATTAGCGTGTTGCCGCCGCTTGACACGCCCGGCCCCGCCTGACTTGCGCTAGCGTCTCTCCCAGAGGGGAGGGACGCACCTCCCCAACTCAAGACAGACGGCCCGGCCCGGAGCTGTGATCCTCCGAACCGGACCTGACCCGAGCAAGGAGCCAGTCCATGCCCGAGCTGCCCGATTCTACCCCGCCGCCCGCCGTTCCTCCCGCGATCGATCCCGCCACCTGGGAGGACTTCCCCGCCTTCCGCGAGACGTTCCTGATGTACATCACGCCGCCCGGCTACGCCGCCGCCATCCGCAAGGCGGGGGAGATGCTGTACTCCCTGCTGCTCGACACGCCCGCCGAGTGGCCCGGCTGGCCCGAGTCGAGCACCAGGACCGAGATGCGCGCCGCGCTGGCGGACCTGCGCCACCTGCAAGGCTTCCTCGCCAGTGTGGGCCGGGAGCGGGAGGCGTCCAGCTTGGACCCGGAGGACGCTTACCTGTCCAACATCGCGGCCAAGCTCGCCCGCCAGATCGGGCATGCGACGGATGGAATCGAGCGCGAGCTGGCGGGGGTGGCGTGATGGGCTGGGAATCGAAACTCTCCTACCCTCCCGACGCCACGCGGAACGCCTCGGTCAAGGCTACGCCCGCTCAGAAGAGCGCCTGGGAAGTCGCGGCGAGCCGCCACGGCAAAGCGAGTGCCGGGGCTTTCCTCGCATGGGCCGGGGATCTCTATCTCGCCCTGCAACGCGCCTATCACGACGCCATCCAGGCGCACGACGACTCCCTGAATCCCGTTGGCTACGCGGAAGAGGTGAAGCGACGGGAAGAGCGGGAAAAGGCCCGGGAGGGCGATCGGTGAAGGTGGCAACGTTCGCCGTCCGGGCCACGATGGCGCAGTCCGCCCGCTGGAAGCTGGCGATGGAGGCGGAAGGCTTCCGATCGGTCGGCGGTTGGCTCGCCGGGGCCGCTGACGCCTATCTGAAGACCCGGGCGAAGGCAGGTCTTCCCCTCCCTCTCGCGTGGCGGCATGGGCGCTTCCGCGTGCGCCTGGAGGACGGCGCGGAGCCGGAGGTGCGGGGATGGGTGTCTCCTCCCTTCGGGCTCTTCCACGGCTCGCCAGACGGACCGATCCCGCACGGCTCGACGCACTGCTATACGCTGGTCTACGTCCCGGCCCGGCGGATCGTGGCGACGTTCCGCTATGCGCAGCACTGCCGGGCGCTGGCGGCGGAGTTGGCGGGAGTCTGGGCGCGGAGCGGCGGGGAGGACATCCGGGCGGGGCCACTGATAGAGCGCCACTCCAGGGAAGCAACGTAGCACGCAGAGGGACCGGTTGTGCGAGGGACCGGCCGTAGCATAAATCAGCATGCCGCAACGCGGCTTGACAGGATGGTGTAAAATTGCGGCTTGCCAAGGAACGAAGGCAAGCCGCAATTTAGAGCCCCTCCCTTGACAGACTCCCCTTTAGAAGTGAAAATAACCGCTACGGGACAAACAACGCACCACTGTACCAGCCCTCGGTACGGGGGTTGCATTGGTGTCTCGAAACAGGGAGCAGCCTACACCTTACGAGAGGGGGTGTGGGGCTTACTACTCCCGAAAGGTGCCAAAATGACACACTACCCGTTACTGTTCGCTCGGCGCGAGAAAGTGGAGGGGAACGGCTTCATCGCGAGAGTCGCTGTTTCTGGCCGCGTCCTACTAACCGGCGAGGAGGATGGTGAATTCTGGGTCGAAGGAGTAAACCCCGGAGGCGTGGCCGCTAGCGGAAAAAGCGCAAACGAGGCGCTCGCTCAGTTCTGCCAGGATTTCCTGGCCATCCTGTTCGATATCGCGAGCGATGCAAAGGACTTCGAGGGCTTCCGAGAGCAGGTCAAGAAGTTCTTCGAGGACACCAGCAAGCCCGCCTTACAAGAATGGGAGGAAGCAGTTCAGCAAGTCAGAGCGGGAGAAGTGAACGCCGAGTGGCTAACAAAGCGCCCCGCAGAAACGAAGCTCGGGGTCGAGGTGACCCTGTTAGTCCAGCCGGCGGCCACCAACAACGACCTCGGGGAGATGGCGCTCGCAGCCTAGATGGATGGGATCGACCGGGCTCGTATCTCTCAAGGAAATCCAGAACATGCTCGATGAATGCGCACCCGGCGCATTCATCGAGTCTAAGCCTCATAAGAACTGGGTTCACTGGAATGGCAGAATCTACTGGAATCTTCCTCTCGGGAAACATGGCGCTCGGCAGAACCCAGAAATCGAGATCGGCCATGTCAAGAAGATGGCTCGCTTTTTCGAGATTCTCGATTGCGCCAAGAAGCAGTTAAGCTTGCAATAAAGCTTCCGCGTCCGGCGCCCGGCCCAAGGCTTGCTCGTCCCCGTGATCCCCTCCCATCCCGCGTAACACCCCAGGGGCGGCGCCTGTTTCGGGCCGCCCTCTATCGAGCCCCTTCTAGGTCATCCTCCGCCAGTTCAAGATAGGCCCGCACTCGGGCAAGGTGATCCTTCGTCAACCTTTGGCCCGCTGCAATGCGGACGGTCATGGTTGTTCCTCGGAAAGGCACCTGGAACAACAAGGAGGCCTCCCCTTCGGAGGCCGGAACTCCCTTCCCTGGCGTTCCCTTGGGGCTAGTAGGCGGGGCGATACCCACTGGAGGATCTGGGCGTACTTCTCGGTCTAGCATTTCGTCCTCCGGAAAGGCCTCTCCGTCATCAGGAGCGGCAGCCGCAGCCGAAATACTACCAAATTCTGCCAGTTTTGCGAAGTCGATAGTCTCTTTGTATTTGCCGATAAACTCGCTGGCGGACGACTCATTAGGGAACCCATAGTGAAGTACCAGCGTCGTAACAAGCGTGTTGTCCGAGGGAGGCTCTGCCCCGTAGGTCTTCCACATCTTGGCAAACAGGGGTGGAGCGAGCGCGGCCTTGCGAATGACGGCGGCTCGCTCGGGAGAATCGGCGCCGCCGATCAAGATGAGCAAAGCATCGTTGGTTAGCTTGAGGGCGCCGCCGGTCACGAATTCCACCAAACCATAGGTCTTGAGCGAAGCCACCGTCTGAGCTGCATAGCTGCTTTTCAGCGAGAAGCCCCAGTTGCGGATAGCGGCATCGCGCGGGATAGCAGCCTTCTTGTCCTTTTCGTATAGCACCCTAGCCCGCTGGATAGCGGTCGGGAGACTCAAGAATGGATACGACGGGCTCCGCTGGCGGGTCTTCTTGCTCTCCGGCTGCGGGCTGCCTTCACCTGGCTCTGTCATTTCGGTCTCCTTATCAAAGCTTCGCCCTGCATCGTACTACCGGTACCTCCGGTTTGTCAACGAACAAGAATTCGGTAGTGCCCCCTTGACAAGACCGAAATATAGCGAAATAATGTCAGGCATGGAAACGGAGACCGCCGTGAGAAGAGCAGTAGCCCTCCGTGTTCGTCGCCGTCCCACCGGCGCGGAGGGCTAGAACAGCAAGGCCCGCCTACCGGGGTGCGTTGGGGAACGGACCGGGAAGCGGGCTCGTGGTGGGGGCTGTACTTCGATGTCAGGAGAAGCGGGCCGAGCAGTCGCGCTAACGGCTGCCCGGTCCTGGTAACAACCACCCAGGGGTTGAGACCCGGGATGATCGCTGGCCAAGCTGATTATACCCCGTCTCGCCTCTCGGAATTCCCAGAAGGCGAGCCCCATGTCGATTTCCTGCGCCCACTGCGACGCCCCCGCCAAGAAGTTCGGACGGACCCGCGAAGGTCATCAGCGGTTCCGCTGCCTCACCTGCCGTAAGACGTTTTCCGAGCGCCCCGAGCGTCCCCTGGGGGACATGCGTCTTCCCGTAGACCGTGCGCTCCTCTGCCTGCACCTGCTCTGCGAGGGTAACGCCGTCCGTGCGGTCGAGCGGATCACCGGGACGGAGAAGAAGACCATCCTGCGCCTGCTCGTCCAGGTGGGCGAAGGGTGCGAGCGGCTGCTCACCGAGACGGTCAAGGCGGTCCCCGTTCAGGACGTCCAGGCGGATGAGCTGTGGACCTACATCCGCTGCAAGCAGGCGACGCGGGAGCGGAACAAGATCAGCGACCCGGACGCGGGCGACGCCTACTGCTACTTCGGGATCGAGCGGAATTCCAAGCTCATCCTCGCGTGGCACCTGGGACGGCGCAACGGGTGGGACGCGCACGACTTCATGGAGAAGTTGAGCGACGCCACGGCCGGTCAGTTCCAGCTCAGCGCGGACGGATTCAACGCCTACCCCAACGCCGTCGAGTACAACCTGGGGGCGCGAGTGGACTATGCGCAGGTGATCAAAGAGTTTGCCAGCGCGGGAGGCGAAGAGGCGCGGCGGTATGCACCGCCGCGCCTGATAGGACAGGAGAAGATCACCGTCTCCGGGAACCCGGATGAGGACAAGGTTTCAACCTCCCATGTCGAGCGCGCCAACTGGACGTTGCGCGGCCACCTGCGCCGGTTCACTCGCCTGTCCAACGGCTTCAGCCGGAAGAAGGAGAACCTGCGGGCCGCGCTGGCGCTCTACTTCGCGTATTACAACTTCGTGAGGTTCCACAAGTCGGTCAGAATGACGCCCGCGATGGCCGCCGGGATCGCCCGCAAGCCGTGGTCTCTGGCGGACCTCCTGACGGCGGCGCAAGGGGCGGCGGCGTGAGGAGCAACACGCTAATCCCCCACTACCAAGCGGGGGGCGCTCTCGCCCAAGCGGGGGGCGTGTCCTAACTCAATGTGGGTGCTGGGAGCCGGGGCCGCCCCTCTTTGGGGTGGCCCCGCGTCGGCTAGCATCTGCAACTAGGTTGCTGCGAATAGAAGCAGTTGATGAGGCAGGTCGCGAAGCCGGTCGAAACCCCGCCAAGCACACGATTGGTGAATTGCTCCTCCGCAAGAGTCCTGACCGTCTCCTTCGCCAGCACCAGCTTCTTCGCCTGCTTCTTCATGGATGTCTCCTGGTAGTGCCAGGGAACCGCCCCCCGGCCTGGGCATTCTAGCTCATCCTCAAGGGCCCTAAATGCCTGTCATGTATTGGATCACCAATCGCTGCAGTAGCAGCTCACTTCGTCCCGGTTGTCGTCGGGATCGGTGTCTGTGCAGGATACCCATCCGTCGCTGCGGCAGATTCCCTGTCCGCCATCTTCGGTTTTACAGGATCTGACGTCCAGCACCAGCAAGCCCACGCACGTCGCCGACGAGCTGCACGCACCGCACAGGTCCGGCCACCAAGCCGAGCGGCGCTCCGGCGTGGTCTGGAAATTCAGCGCTTTAGCGCCGCCGCAGGGCGCGGCCGGCACCGAGCGCAAGAGCCCGTCGCCGCTGAAGAGGGGGGCCACCTTGTCCGTCCCCGCGGCGGCCGGGATGGCGGTTGCCAGGATGATAACGCCCAAAGCGGCGAGGGCGGCGCCGAACGACAGTCTCCGCATGGTCTTTCCTCCTTCTCCAACTCATGGTGCCGCGCGCCGCTCCGGGCGAGCCGGCCCCCCTACCTACACACTCTCAGGACACGATGAAAAAGCTGGCGCTCAGCCGCGAGACGTTGCATGATCTCGGACCAGGGGATGGCTCCCCGGTACGAAGGAGGTTACAGATAATGAGGATTTTGGGTTGTGTCTTTGCTCTACTACTTCTCATCTCCGTTCCCACTCCGTCGTTGGCGGGTGAGGCGAGCGCCTCGCCATCGTCACCAGCTTCGATCCTGCCCTTCGCTGCGGATCCTTCCCTTTGCCTTGAGAATGCGTCGCGGCTCCCAGCCTTAATCGAACAGAACCTGCCACTTTTGCAGGCTGGACCTTTTGCTATTAAGCGGTGTGGCACATGCAGCTCGGTGTACTGCAGAGGAGTTGTCGTGAATGGGTCGTGCTACAACGGCGGGCCGACAGCTCTTGTTTGCCTTGACGTCGGGAGCGTCTGCTCCGCGGACGGCTCAGTGCAGTGCGCCTGCGGTGGGCCGATGTGACACCAATGCGCCTTCTCCCCTCTATCACCAACGGTGAGCCCCGAGGAGTACAATAGTCCCTTACCAGAGGGATCTTTGCCAAAATGGTAACGACTTCACGTCATTTTTTACGTCATGGCCTCTTTAGCGAGAGCGGGTACCAGAAAAAGACGCCTGAGCTTCAGCGCTGCACAGATGACCCGCTGACCGAGTTGCGTGACGTAGTACTTATAGGTGCGCCCGATCTTCTTGACCAGACCATGGGTACGCAGTCGTTTGAGGACACGGGAGATCTGTCCTGCGTTTTTACCCGGCAAGAGCCCTTGCAGATGACGATTTTGGAAGCCACTGATGTCGAATTCACCGCGAATGATGGCCTCAAAGACCGCGCGGTCGTCGCCGTCGAAGAGGTTAAAGCCACGGTGAGTGCGCTGTCCGTCGTGAGCCCTCCGGGAGATCTTCTCCAGATTCTTGATCCCGGCGCTCGGGTCGTCCAAGGCGGAGAGAAACTCCAGGTAACGACGGTTCGCCGCCCCCATCAGGTCCTGCAGATCGGGCAGGCTGTAGATCGTCTTCTTGACTTGAGCGTTCTTCATCTCCCAACTGCCGTCTCGGTGTTCCACCCGGCGGTGGTGCTTAAAAGAGGTCACGTCGTTGCTGGTGGTTTCGATGCGCAGCACATGACCCAGTTTGTCGTACATCTTGATCGAGTTGCGACCTAGATGATGCTTGATCCGAGTCCCTTCGATCCGAGTATGAAAGTCGCTGCCAACCTCAGCGCAAGAGCGCTCATCAAGCTTGCGCCCAAGAAATGTCGCTACATGCTCCGGCTTGACGGTATGGATCGCGGTACGGACCAAGACCTCATAGAGCGGCTTGAGGTCCGCCGGACTGCGGAAGACGATGTCGGTAGCATACTCCAATTGCATCAAGCTCCAGTGATAGCCCGCCTTGAAGTGAGCGACGACCGGACACAGCCAGCGCACCACCTGATCCAAGGTGTGATGGAGCACGTCGACGCGCAGGCCGTCGGACAACCGCTGCGCCTGTTCAAAGTCGTCGATGTCAACGAAAGCGTTGTCGCTCAGATGGAAACCGATACCGGCTTGCCTCAATCGGCTGGCCAACTGGTTATGCCCGTTGTAATAGAACTGCAGACGGAAGGGGGCCCAGGTCGGTACGCGCAAATAGCACAGCCCCAAATCCTCATTGACGAAATAGAAGTAGTAGTGCAGGCATCTCCCATCGCTCGGCCGCAGGTAAGTCTGGCCCGTCCGTTTGTCGTGCCAGGGCTTGAAGGAGGAACAAGTCTCCATCGCCGAGAAGATGTGGATCAGGCCAGGGTGGGCACCTCGCGTCCGCAGGATCTCTTGGACCCGATCCTCCTTGCGAAAGTTCTTGCGCTGGACGAACTCGATCGTCAGGCCCGCCTCGGCGGCCAGGCGCTCAGCGTGCCCGCGGATCTCCTCCCGGAAAGGTTCGGCGAACTGGGTGTAATCGAAGATCCGGATGCCTTGGCCGCACAGGTAAGAGGTCATCGCTTTGGCATGGCAGATCTCGGGCAAAGTCCCGGTAATCACCACACGGTCAAAGCAGGAAAGAACTCCCCGGATCTGCTCCCCATAGCGCTCGACCAAAGGAACCACCATGACCTTACCTCCCAAGGACCAAGCCGCCAGCCCAAGGCTTCCCCGGGGCCCCAACAAGCTTACCCCACCCTGTTTGGTTCCGGCTCCGCCGGGTTAGGGCTCCTTCAAAGGAGATTTGAATGAAGAAGCAGAACGTGAAGAAGCTGATGCTGTCGAAAGAGACTCTGGCCGATCTCGAAAGCGGCGGCCTCGGCAATGTCGCGGCAGGGGCAACCGCCAGCTGCACAGGCTGTGGCGCGCCTGCCTGCCCTTATAGTGGATACCGTACCTGCGTTACCTGCGGGGCGACCTGCGGCACCAACCTCTGCTGATCCCTGGCGGGATGCGGGCAGCCAAGGGGAGGCGAAACATCCTGCCTTCCCTCTACCACCCACATTGAGTTAGGACACGACCCTGGGGTAGGACAATTGAAGGCAAACAGGAACGCGTGAAGGTGAAAGAGTTGAAGCTATTGGTGGTCGTTCTTGTCCTGGTTAGCGCCGCCTGCGGCAGGGGGGCTCATGAACCACCTTCTAAGCCAGCAGCACCAACGTGGACGACTTACTACGTTTCACGGGCAGCCACAGAAGTGATGGCGGCTGGAAAGCTCTCTAGACTCGCAGCCTATGGAGAGAGCATGACGGCCGCCTGCGAAGGTGGGACATGTCGGCTTCGAGGAGGGGTGGAGACCGTAAGTGCGGCTGATGTCCTGCCATATTCGCCTCCAGTTCAAAAACAGTACGCCCTAGACGCCACGACGGCGAGCACGGTGCGACCTCCGGAGCACTCTGTCAAGCTACGGGCAGGCCAGCAGGTCCTAATTCAAGAGTATCGCTCCAAACAGGGGCTTGCCCGAATTGATGATCGCCACTGGGTAGAGTTCGACAAGTTGCGCGATCATCCCAAGACGGCCGCAGAGCGATCGGCGGAGGCTAGAAGTGCCGCCGCAGAGCGAAAGGTAGGCGAGTTGACCCGCAGGGCATACGCGTTGAAGTTGCGGGATGTGTTCTTAGACCGCGGGATGGATATTAAGGTCACAATTGGCGGGCGCAACGCAGACCGTTTACTACTCCGATACGTGCTGTTCAACGCGGTTTGGGTTCACCAATTTGAGAAAGGCGATCTCGTGGCCGAGATTCGAGGCTTGGGCTTCAACGCAGTTGACTTCAATAATGGATACGACTACCACGTGGTCTACTCCTGGAAGTGAACGCCCCTTTCGCTTTATGTTCCAACTCCGGATAGACGAAAGCCGGACGCTCTCCGACCCACGGGGCACGGGTCCCACTCTCTGACCCACGGGTCCCGCTCTCTGACTCATGGGTCACGCTCTCCGACCCACGGGTCGCGCTCTCTGACTCACGGGTCCCGCTCTCTGACCCACGGGTCCCGCTCTCTGACTCACGGGTCCCGCTCTCCGACCCACGGGTCCCGCTCTCTGACCCACGGGTCCCGCTCTCCGACCCACGGGTCGCGCTCTCCGACCCACGGGTCCCGCTCTCTGACTCACGGGTCCCGCTCTCCGACCCACGGGTCCCGCTCTCTGACCCACGGGTCCCGCTCTCTGACCCACGGGTCCCGCTCTCCGACTCACGGGTCGCGCTCTCCAACTCACGGGTCGCACTCTCTGACCCATGGGTCCCGCTCTCCGGATCGCCGGTCACGCTTTCTATCGGGGCAACCGCCCCCGCCGCTCCGCCAACTCCGCCGCCGACCCCTCGATCGCCGCCATGTCCGTGAGCACCGGCAGGAAATCCATCCCCCGCACCCAGGCGAGGTCCACCGGCAGCGGATTGAGCTTCCTCGCCGGCTCGGGGTACGGCTCGCCGAACGCCAGCTTCACGAAGATGTACAGCAGGTTCAGGCCCGCCCGGGTAAAGAAGAGGTGGGTGGTGAAGAAGCGGCCGATGTTGATCTCGGTCGGGTTCGGCACCCCGCGCGGATCGTAGGTGAGGTCGACGGCGAAGATGCCGTTGGGCCGGTCGTCGATCGCCGCGATGGCGCGCTGGGCGAGGTCGTCGAGCTCGGGGTCGGTCATGGTGACGCCGGTGCCGGTGATGCCGGTCACCCCCGAGGGGGCGCGGTCGCCGAACTCCCAGTAGAGACGCTTGCGCCCCTGGGCGACGATCAGCTCGCCATCCCTGTAGAGCGCCGTCCAGGTGATCGAGTCGGGCCGCAGGCACTCGGCGGCGGTGAAGTTCCCACACCCCTCGGAGAAGTCGAGCCAGGCGCGGGCGACGCGCGGGTTCTCGGCACGGAAGCTCCCCTTGCTGAAATAGGTGCCTGGCACCTCTCCGGAGGTCCGCCCCCGGGGGGGGCAGATATGAAGTTTGTTTCTACCCCAGGTAGACGCCCCTCTCTCCGAAAGCCTCGCAGGGACGGAGGCAGTTCCTAACCGGCCCTACCGCCTGAGCCCCTCCGGGCTGACCTACTTTCCGGCAGTACGCAATCCTCGCGACATCCCGCACGTCGACACAGTGCCGCCTCCTGGCCTTCGAGCTGGCGCGCCTGTGGGTGCGTTGGGGAGGAAAGAAACCCGCCGAAAATCCCGCGCCACCTCCCCAGCGGTTCAGTGGGAGAATGCTTAGAGCCACACAAGCCGCTCTTTTGGCGCTACTATTGGCATATGTGGAGCCAAGGGGGCGGCGCTCCTTTTCAAGCACGACCTAGCCCAATCCTAGCAGGAGAGGCAACGACTGATCTAGTTTGGCCCAGAACTCTGATACTATACCACTATCCAATATTCTTGACTATTGCAATGCTGAACCCCAACGAGCTTCCCCTTACCGAGCGCAAGCGTATTTTTGGGGTTGTGTACCTCCGTGCGATTGCTGCGTTGGCGGGCTATGGAGCTTCGATCCCAGAGTCCGATTTTGACAGCGTTGACTTGTCCTTAAGCTCCAGGCAAGGGAAAAGATTCGGGCTGGACTTCCAGGTTAAGTGCACCGAACAGGTCACTTCACATGGAGATAACTTCGCCTTTGAGCTTCCGAAGAAAAATTACGATGATCTTCGCGTCGATACGGTAAACCCCAGGCTTCTGTTTGTCTTGATCGTGCCGGAGGAGACCAGTTCCTGGCTACGCCAGAATCAAAGGCGCATGAACCTGAGGCGCTGTGGTTATTGGAAGTCGCTTAAGGGCTCGGAGACCTTACCCAATACCACCTCGGTTACTGTACGCGTTCCCTACGCCAACCTCCTTACGCCTGAAACCCTGCATCGGTTAATGACTAGGGAGATTCCGCTTTGATTGTGACAATAAAGGACCGCGCAACGCTATTGAACATCCATCCAGCCCGGGTGGGTGCTTATTTACGTGCAAAAGGCTGGACCAGAATGGCGTTTGAGGCTAACCGCTATTCGTTGTGGGTCAAGCCATCCGTTGCTCAGGCAGTTGAGGTCTTACTCCCCCTTGACCCGCACCTTGGGGATTTTACGGAGAGGATGGCCGAATTGTTGGGGGATCTTCAGCAGAACGAACAGCGTTCCCAGCTTGAGATTCTCCGCGACATCGAAGCTAGCGCTTGTGATGTGTTTAGGTTCCGTAAGGACCCGCACTCTAGCTTCTTGGGCACGATCCCTATCGAAGAGGGAGCTCAGTTCGTCGGTCATGCGCGCGATTTCATGTTATTGGCGGCAACGGCAGAATACGAGCCGACTCGCCTTAATATCGGAGGACGTCGGTCCGAGGACGTGGCGCGCTTTATGACTCAAGCATTGCTTGGCCAAACCGAAATCTCTAGCTTTGTCGTGACAGCGCAGGTACCGGTTCCCGCTCAATTAACAGATGACCTATTTCCTGACGCAGTTGCGCCTTCGTCTGAGCCGTTTGAGCGTCGCGCAGGCGTTCGCCTAATGAACGTACTTAACTATACGAGAGAAGCCGCTCTCGAGGCGGCGCAAACCAGCAATTTCGGCCCATTTTCGGAAATCCTGCAAACAGGAGCGACGGTAAATCTATACAGTACTCTTGTGGAGGCGCAAGCAATAATCCCCGGAGAACCGCTTGAGATTAGTTGCGCATGGGCACCTATTCGGCCGCTAGTAGGGCCTTCTCCTAAAAGGGTTGTGACTTTTGAGCCAGAGATCATGTCTTCCCTCAAGTCGGCCGTAGAGATCCTTAGACCTCGCACACCCCAAGAAGGACAACGTTTGTTTGGTCCTGTGGAGCTATTACAACAAGCAGCGCAAGAGGTGCTAATCGGTAACTTGGCAATAATGGCACTGGTAAATGGACGCGCGCGGAAGGTACACTTGAGTCTCCAGCGACCAGACTATGATCTGGCAATTAGGGCCTTTCAAGAAAAGAGCCCAATCGAAGTCACCGGAGATCTCGTTAAAGAAGGTAAATACTGGGTACTGCGCAATCCACACAACCTGGTTCTCCCCACTACCGAAGAGGATGACACTGACGCAAACGTTAAGGAGAGGTGAGACGAATAATCTTACGCCGTCATCAGTCCCACCGTCCAAGGTTTCCGAGCAAGCCCCGCCTTCATTGCCGGAGTCATCCGGATCGAGAGATGCATCCAAGTGAAGTTGTCGGCCGCAAGTGGAGAGCACGATTTGCCTGAAATAGGTGCCTGGCACCTCTCGGGCCCTCTCGGGCCCAGTACGGAGGCGCTCCGGCCGGTCACGCTTTCTATCGGGGCAACCGCCCCCGCCGCTCCGCCAACTCCACCGCCGACCCCTCGATCGCCGCCATGTCCGTGAGCACCGGCAGGAAATCCATCCCCCGCACCCAGGCGAGGTCCACCGGCAGCGGATTGAGCTTCCTCGCCGGCTCGGGGTAGGGCTCCCCGAACGCCAGCTTCACGAAGATGTGTGGCAGGTTCAGGCCCGCCCGGGTAAAGAAGAGGTGGGTGGTGAAGAAGCGGCCGATGTTGATCTCGGTCGGGTTCGGCACGCCGCGCGGGTCATAGGTGAGGTCGACCGCGAAGATGCCATTGGGCTTGTCGTCGATCGCCATGACGGCGCGCTGGGCGAGGTCGTCGAGCTCGGGGTCGGTCATGGTGACGCCGGTGCCGGTGATGCCGGTCACTCCGGACGGAGCGCGGTTGCCGAACTCCCAGTAGAGGCGCTTGCGCCCCTGGGCGACGATCAGCTCGCCGTCCTTGTAGAGCGCCGTCCAGGTGATCGAGTCGGGCCGCAGGCACTCGGCGGCGGTGAAGTTCCCCCACCCCTCGGAGAAGTCGAGCCAGGCGCGGGCCACGCGCGGGTTCTCGGCGCGGAAGCTCCCCTTGCCACCCCCGGGGCTCACGATGGCGCGCAGCCAGACGGGCGAGCCGAACGCCTCGAAGGCTCGGTCGAGGTCCTGCTCGGTGGCGATCAGCATCGTCTCCGGCACGGTGAGCCCGGCCGCCTTCCAGCAGCGGAAGGACTCGTATTTGTCCTGGCAGATCTCGATCGTGCGGTGCGCCGGCAGGAAGGTGCGGGCGCCGATCTCGTCCCGGTGCCCGGAGATGGCGAGGATCTCCTGGTCCGGCTGGCTGTAGATCAGCTCGGCGCCGGTCTCCGCGACGAGCCCTTTCAGGATCGGGATGTAGTCCGGATCGGAGGTCTCGGGGATCAGATGGCGCTCGTCGGTCTCGGCGCGCTGGAGGTAGTACTTGTTGCAGTCGGCTCCGATCAGATGGAACGGCTCCCCCGACTCGCGCAGCGAGCGCACGAAGTTCGTGGAGGGGGAGCCGCCCGCGCCGGTCACCAGGATGCGTCGGGGCGTCATAAGAGCCGGGATTATAGTGTTGCGTTCGATGAGAGTCCTCTTCTTCGCACCCGTCTTCAACCAGGCCCGGGAGCTCCCCCGGGTGCTGGCCGAGTTTCGGGAGGCGGCGACGCCCGGGGTCGAGCTGCTCCTGGTCAACAACGGCTCGAGCGACGGCTCGGAGGTGCTGGTACGCGAGAGCGGCCACCCGTTCATCGACCTGCCGCGCAATCTGGGCGTGGGGTACGGCTACATGCGGGCTATCGACTGGGCCCTGGAACGGGGGTATGAGGTGTTCGGCGCCATGGCGGCGAACGGCAAGATGCTGCCGTCCGAGATCCCCCG
This sequence comes from uncultured Acidobacteriota bacterium, assembly GCA_963792575.1. Lineage (GTDB taxonomy): Bacteria > Acidobacteriota > Thermoanaerobaculia > Multivoradales > UBA5704 > DATARR01. The sequence goes on along the minus strand of CAWBWZ010000023.1, from coordinate 1,056,816 downwards.
CCTTCTGGCGCCGATCCGCGAGGGGCGGGCCAACTATGTCAACGGCAGCCGTTTCCTCGCCGGCGGGGGCTCCCCCCATCTGCCGGAGTTCCGGCGGCGGTCGATTCCCATGGTCAACGTCTTCGTCCGCCTCGCGACCGGCGCGCGGCTGAGCGACGCCACCTGTGGATTCCGGGCTTTCCGGCTCGACCTGCTGCGGCGGGCGGAGTTCGACTGGCACGCGCCGTGGCTCCACACCTATGGTTTCGAGTACTACCTCTATGCCAAGGTCCTGCTCGACCGTACAATCGCATGGACTGAGGTACCCGTCACCATGCGCTACCCCGAGGCAGGCCGGTACTCGAAGATCCGTCCAGGCCGCGACTGGTATGCGATGCTCAAGCCCTGGCTGAGGGCGCGGCTCGACGGCAGGGGGTTCCGAAACTCATGAGCAGGACCTGGATTTTCCTCGACCTCGACGGACCGGTGCTCGACGTCTCGCGGCGCTATCACCGCGTTCATCAGGATCTTGTGGAGCGCCTCGGCGGCTGGGCCTTCCCGCTGACGGCGTACTGGGAGGCGAAGCGCAACCTCGTCCCCGAGACGGAGATCCTGGAACGGGCCGGCCTCTCTTCCGAGGCCGCGCGGGAAGCGGCCGCCCGCCGGCTCTCGGACATCGAGGGGCTGGGCTATATCGCGCTCGACATCCCCTGGCCCTGGACCAAGGCGGCCCTGACGGATCTGGCCCGGATCGCTCCGCTGGCGCTGGTCACCCTGCGCCACAACCCGGAGATGCTCAACTGGCAGCTCGAAGTGTTCGGCCTCTCCCGGCACTTCACGCGCGTGATCTCCGGACCCGGCGACGGCACGCCGGAAGCCAAGGCGGCCCTGCTGCGCGAGTCCGGGATCTCCTGGGGGCCCGAATCGGTCTTTATCGGCGATACCGAGGTGGACGTGGCGAGCGGCCGCGCCCTGGGCCTCCGCACGATCGCTCTCGGCTGCGGCATCCGTACCCCCGCCCTGCTGGAACGCTGGTCGCCCGACGTGCTGCTCGAAGATCTGAGCCAGGTCCCCGGCTGGCTCGCGCCGCCGGGTCTGCCCTCCTGATGGTTTTGCGCATTCCTCTGTTCCCGCTTACACTAACGCGTCATTCCCAACATTCCGGCTGGCGGCCTTCCCGCGGGACGGAGGAGAAGTAGAGCATGGATTGGAATCAGAAAAAGGTCCTGGTCACCGGAGGCGCTTCGTTCATCAGCTCCCACCTGATCGATGAGCTCGTCGCCAAGGGCGCGCGGTCGATCCGGGTGGTGGACGACCTGACGAGCGGGCGGCTGGCCAACATTCAGCCGGCGATCGATGCCGGCATCGTCGAGTTTCACCAGGCGGATCTCCTGCAGCCCGGCGTCCCTCAGCGCATGGTCGAGGGGATGGACGTCGTCTTTCACCTCGCCGCCATTCACGGCGGTCGCGGCTTCGTGGATCTCCACCAGGCCGCCTGCGCCCAGAACCTGGCGATGGATGGCATGCTGATCAAGGCCGCCTATGAGGCGGGCGCCGGCAAGTTCGTCTTCGCCTCGTCGGGGTGCGTCTACCCCAATCATCTCCAGAGCGACGTCCACCAGGAGCTCTATCTCACCGAGGAGATGGTCGGGCCCCCCTACGATGCCGACAACATGTACGGCTGGGCCAAGCTGATGACGGAGATGACGCTGCGCTCCTACGCGCGGGACTTCGGCTTCAAGTCCGCCTCCTGCCGGTTCTTCACCGTCTACGGCGAGCGCGGGGTCGAGAACCACGCCGTGATCGCCATGATCGCCCGCGCCTTCGTCCGCCAGAACCCGTTCGAGGTCTGGGGGGACGGCACCCAGATCCGCAACTGGACCTATGTCGGGGACATCGTGAGCGGGATGGTGCTCGCCGCCGAGAAGATCGAGGACGGCACCGCCGTCAACCTCGGCACCGAGGAGCGCACGCAGGTGATCGACGCCGTCCGCGAGGTGCTGCGCTATACCGGCCAGGAAGCCGAGATCAAGTTCCTCCCGCACATGCCGACCGGACCGCTCAACCGCGTAGCGAGCAACCGCCTGGCCCGGGAGCTCCTCGGCTGGGAACCGCGGATGAAGTTCATGGATGGCCTCCACCGGACGATCGACTGGTACTTCGGGAGCCGCGAGCGCGAGGCCGTGAGCGGATATCTCCAGGAGATGCTCACCGAGCGCTAGGCAGGGATCCGAAGGCCCGCCCGCAGGGCGGAATTTATCCAGCCTGGGGTGTCAACCCCAGGTAAGGGGGCCCCAGGATCAACAAGCCCCGCAGGGCCGGCATGTCGTTGCCGATTCGAAGCTTCCACCGGAGGTGTCGGCCCTTCGGGGCTCAGAGGATAAGAGGTGGCCCGGTCCTGGGGTTGACACCCCAGGCTGGATAAATTCCGCCCTGCGGGCGGCCACATCCACAAACTCGAAGCGCTTCCAGACCGAACACCTTCACCGATGCACCGCCTCGTCTATCTCTGCGACTGGCTGCCGCCCGATTTCGGCGCGGTCGGCCAGTACAGCCTTCTCTTCGCCCGCGAGCGCGCGGCGCGGGGGGAGGACGTGGTCCTCGCCGGCCTCTCCTCGACGGCCGATTCGGTCGAGGAGGAGCGGCCGGGGAGCGGCCGGCTGCGGATCATCCGCCGGCGGGCGACGGTCTATGACCGGGCGGACTTCCGCTCGCGGGCGCTGTGGACGGCGCGGACCGACCTCGGACTGGTCTGGCGGCTGCGCCGGGAGCTGCGCGCGGCGGACGAGATCCTGTTCACCGGCAGCCCCCCGTTCCTGATCCAGCTCCTCGTCCCCCTGAACCTCCTGCTCGGCAAGCGGCTCACCTACCGCATCACCGACTTTCACCCCGAGTGCCTGATGGCCGAGATGCAGGGGCGGATCCCCGCGCCGCTCCGGCTCTTCCATCGCTGGACGGTAGCGCTGCGCCGCCGGGTGGATCGCTTCGAGGTGCTGGGGGAGGATCAGCGCCGGCGGCTGCTCGACCTCGGCATCGATCCCGGACGGATCGTGCTGAAGCGCGACCCCTCGCCGGTCGCGATCCCGCCGGACACTCAACCGCTCGCGCGGCCGGCGGAGCTTGAGGGGTACGCGATCCTCCTCTACTCCGGCAACTTCGGCGTCGCCCACGACCACGAGACGTTCGTGGAAGGATATCGCCGGCATCATCGAAAGAGGGATCCGGGCGGGTGGCCCTCTGGCTCAACGCCACCGGCTCGAAGGCGGACCGGGTCGAGGAGATCCTGCGCCGCGAGGGGCTGCCGGTCCACCGCGGCCGGCCCGTGCCGCTGGAGCTGCTGCCGCGGCTCCTCGTCACCCCGGACGCCCACCTGATCACCCTGCGCGACGGCTTCGTGGGCTACGTCCTCCCCTCCAAGGTCTACGGCTGCGTCCAGTCCAGCCGCCCTCTCTTGTACATCGGCAGCGCCGGCTCGGATGTCCACCTCCTGGGCTCCCAGGGCCTGCCCTCCGGCTCCTATCTACGGATGGATATTGGAGATTCGGCAGGGGTCGCGCGTGCGCTGGACGAGATCGGGCACTTGCATAAAATCAAATAGCTTGTAAGATACCCCCACAACTAGCGATCAACAGTGCAGTTTCGGGTACGTCGAGAGGCGTCCGGTCGCGTGGGGAGTAGCCGTATGAACGGGATTCTGCCGTATGCCATCGGCGCAGCTTTTGTCGCCGCGTTAGCCACCAATCTGATGGTGCCGCCCATCGCACGTCTGGCGGTACTGTTCCGCGCTCTGGACCATCCTGGGGAACGCAAGCTGCAGAAGGGGGCCGTGCCCCGCCTGGGGGGTGTCGCCATCGCCATGGGCCTCGCTCTCGGCGGCGGCGTCGCGGCCATCCTGCTCTGGGGGAGGCTGGGGGCCGCGATCGGCCGCAACGAGCTGCTCGCGCTGGCGTTCGGTACGCTGCTGGTCTTCGTGGTCGGCATCGTCGACGACCTGATGGGGGTTTCGGCGGCCAAGAAGCTGCTGGTCCAGATCGTGGCGGCGTGGCCGCTCGTCCACGCCGGCTGGGCCTTCGAGGTGCTGCGCCTGCCGGTTCTGGGCGAGGTTCACCTCGGGCTGTTCGGAGGCTTCGTCTCGCTGCTCTGGATCGTCGGCGTCACCAATGCGATCAACCTGATCGACGGGCTCGACGGGCTCGCCGGCGGCGTCGTCGCCATCATCTCGGTGAGCTTCCTCGGGTACGCCATGCTGCAGGGGAACGCCGGCACCGTGATCCTGATGGCCGCCGTGGCCGGCTCCTGCCTCGGGTTCCTGCGCCACAACTGGGAGCCGGCGCGCGTGTTCATGGGCGACTCCGGCTCGCTGATGCTGGGCTTCCTGCTCGCCGCCACCACCGTCCACTCCTCGCTGAAGGCGCCGGCGGCGGTGGCGATCCTGGTGCCGATCCTCGCTCTTGGCGTACCGGTGATGGATACCCTGCTGGTGATGGGCGTCCGCTTCCTCGACCGTCCGAAGGGGGCGGTCACCGACCGCTTCCTGCGCATGTTCCACGCCGATCGCAAGCATCTCCACCATCTCCTCGCCCATTTTGGCGGCGAGCGCTCGCGCATCGTCGCCGTGATCTACGGCGTCGTCCTCTCCTTCTGTATCCTGGCGCTGGTGGTCGCCGTGACCGGCCAGACGACGCTCGGCGTGATGCTCGTGCTGCTCGAGTTCTCGGTCATCCTCGCCATGCGCCAGATGGGGCTCGCCATGGAGGCCCGCCGCCTCTCGCGCCTGCAGAGGGAGGAGATCAAGACCGAGGTTCTGGGCCTCGCCCCGGCGGCGGAGCCGAGGATCGGCGGCGTCCGCCGCATCGCCCGCTAGTCAGGACGGCGAGCCAGGACGGCTCATCAGGACGACCAGGCCGGCGACAGCGCCGCCGCCTTCTCGCGCATCACCTCGCGCTCCTCCCGCCATCTTTCGGCAACCACCTCGCTGCGGGCACCGGCGGCGAGCCGGCTCAGCACCTCGATCGCCTGATCGCAGTAGCGCCGGGCGGCGTCCCCCGCCTGCACCGCGAGCGCCCGCTCGAGGGAGCGCTCGCAGGAAGGGGAGCGACTTCTCCCACTGGTTGCGCGGCCGTGTAGTGATAGGCCAGGACCTCGCATTCGCGCCCTCCCAGCAGGCTCTCGAGCGCCTCCGCCACCTGCCCGTGCATGGCCTGCCGGCGCAGCGGATTGAGCTCGCCGTAGATCGCCTCCCGGATGCGGTTGTGCGCGAACTCGAAGCGCCCCCGGCGGGGGCCGCGAGCCCACAGCACGATGTCCTCGTCCCGCTGGCTGTCGGTCCAGAAATAGGCGAACTGGCGGACCAGCCACCGCTTGAGCAGGATCTCGAGGCCGATCTCCACGACCTTGGCATGCTCGTCCGCCGCCTCCTGCAGGAGCTGCACGTCGAAGGTCTGGCCGAGGATCGCCGCCAGGGTGGCCAGGCGCCGGGTCGAGTTGGGGAGGCGGCGGATGCGCAGCCGGATCAGCTCGTCGAGATCCGACGGCACCTCGATCTCGCTCAGGGAGACGGGCAGGGCCCAGTGCCCGGCGCGCTGAGCGATCAGGATCCCCTCGTCCCAGAGATAGTTGACGAGCTCGGTGATCGCCAGCGGCACGCCCTCGCTCTTCGCCTCCAGGAACCCGGCCAGCTCGGCCGCCTGCGCCTCGCCGACCAGCGATCTCCGCGATCTCCTCGATCGCCGGGAAGTCCAGCCGGTCCACCTCCAGCCGGGTCGCGCGCCCCTCTTCTCGCCGCGGCGGACGATCTGGCTCAACGGGTGGTCATAGTCGAGCTCGTCCGTCCGGCAGGCGGCGACGATCCAGATCGCTCCATCGAGCTTCGAGAAGAGGAAGCCCAGCAGGTCGAGCGTGTCGCGGTCGGCGAGATGGAGATCGTCGAGGAACAGGATCAGCGGATCATCGCTCCGGCACAGTCCCTCGAGGAACAGTCCCACCGAGGCGAAGAGCCGCCGCCGATCCTCGAAGCGCGCCAGGGGAGCCGGCACCGGGAGGTCCGGGCGCAGCTCGCGCAGCTCGGGGACGAGGCGGACGAGATCCTCGAGCACCTCCGCCGGCACCGGCGCCAGGACCTGGCCCACGCCCTCGGCCTCCTCCACCAGCGCGCCGTGCAAGGCTTCGATGAACGGCCGGTAGGCCACCAGCGGGCTCATCTCGTAGCACCGCCCCTTGAGCACGCCGCAGCGCCGCTTGGAGGTGGTGGCGTCGAGGAAGGACTTGATCAGCCGGGTCTTGCCGATCCCCCGGTCTCCGGTGACCAGAGTGAGATGGGCGGTGCCGGCGAGGGCGCGGGTCCACCCCTCCCGCAACTGGCTGTACGGAACGCCCCGGCCGACCAGGGGAATGATCGGCCCAATGGGCTCTTCCTGCCCGTCCGCGCCCTCCTCCTTGACCGTATGGGAGAGGATCGACTCGTAGAGCGCCCGGGTTTCGGCGAGCGGCTCGACCCCCAGCTCGTCGCGCAGCAGGTTCAACAGCTCCTCGTAATGGGCGAGCGCCCGGTTGCGCTGCCCCGCCAGGGCGCACAGGCGCATGAGCTCGCGGTGCGCCTCCTCCGAGAGCGGCTCGATCGCCACCAGCCGGCGGGCGTAGTGGACCCCGAACCGGTACTCGCCGCGCCGCCGGTAGCTGTCGATCAGCCGGTGCAGCACGTCGACGGCGGCATCGCGCAGCCGCACCTGCTGGGCGATCATCCAGTCCTCGAAGTCCTGGCTGTCCTTGACGAAGAAGCCCGCCAGGAGCTCCCCCCGGTAGAGCTGGACGGCCACCGAGAGGTGGTGCGGGTCGACCGTCCGCTCCGAGCCCAGCCGCACGGCTTCCTCGAAGGCCTCGACGTCGACCCAGCAATCCGCCTGGGGGTGGATGCCGATCTCCAGATTGCTGCTCAGCAGGAGGGTCTCGCCTGCGGGCAGCTTCGCCCGCAGGTTGTAGATCGCCTGGCGCAGGGCGTGGCGAGCCCCGTCGGGTTCGCGCTCCGGCCATAGAAGGCCCGCCAGATGGTCCCGGCTGAATGCCCGGCGCCGGTGGCAGACCAGGTAGGCCAGCAGGGCCCGGACCTTTTGCGATTCGAAACCGGCGACCTGGTGGTCGCCGTCCCAGACCTCGAAGCCTCCGAGGAGGCGCACACGGATCTTGTTCAAGATGTCTACCTTGCGGAACCCGCCCCTTTGCTGAAGCTCAACCTCAGCCGTAATACGCAATCCCCTGGATGTCAGATCACCCTGATTCTATCTCAGTCCTGACGCTGTCCTGACGCTCCGGCCCGATACTGGTCTCAACATCGAACCGGTCCCCTTGAACCCACGAGCCCGAGAGGTGCACCTCCGTGAGCGAAGGAAGAGCTAGACCCAAAGTACCGACCAAGTCTTGGCTGATCCGCTGCTGGGCAGAGCCGCGCGAGCAGGATCCCGACGGGGACCCGGTCCGCCGCTGCTCCATCCGCGACCTCGAGACCGGGGAGGAGCGCTACATCAGCGATCCCCAGGAACTCGGCAATCTGATGACCCGGCGGATTCCGGGAAGTGGGGAAGACAACTAAGCCGGGAGTGGAACTTGAAGGAAATCGTCAGCTGACGATCTCCTGACGCTCGATCTTCAAACTGAATTTCACGTATCCCTGAATTCGTTCAATCCCCCTGCCCCCTTCGGGGCAGGGCTGGAGGATGAGAGGAGAACTTTTTATGCTTTCTTTGCGATGGAAGTTCGGAGCGTTGCTCGCCCTGCTGCTGACAGCGTCAGCATGGGGGCAGGTGACCTACAACTGTCTGCCGTCCTGCGATCCGGCGGACGCGCGGTTCCTGGCGATCGCCAACGGACCCGGCCTGATTACTCTCAGCCAGCCGACGCTGGACCTGGAGATCTCGGTTCCCAGGGGAACGACGACCTTTACAGTCGGCGTCTTTGACGGCGACGCGAAGGGTGTCGACGGAGGGGGCGTCGCTCACTGGGACACGAGCAACCCCGCCACCTTCAGCTATGAGCTCTATGCCGATCCGAACCGCGACCACGCGGCGGCGGTCGTAGCCCCGCTCTCCGGCTCGCCTTCCGTCCTCTCCACCTCCATGCCGGACAACGCGTGGATCGACCTGACAGTGAATACAGCCCCTTCGGCACAGGCGCCGAGCGGTCACTATTTCTATCTTCTGCGGATCCAGCTGGTAACCCCGGCAGCGCTCACTCTCAATGCCTTCAAGATCCGCACGGGCGGCGCGATCGTGGGAGGCTCCTCCCTCTTTCCGTCCCCTGAGCCGTTCTCTTATATCGCCAACATCTTTGGCAGCGCGGACCTCGGGATCATCTATCCCAGCTTTCCATCGGCGGTCCCGACGCGCTACAACGGCGACTTCGATTTCTACTTCGACCAGCCGGTCAGCCAGCCCGAAGTCACCGTCTGGGACGGTGACTTCGATCGCGGCAAGTTCGACGGCACGGACAAGGATACGGATGATCCGGATACGCCGAACCTCCCCTTCAAGCCCGCGTGGTCCACTCTCGACACCCTCTTCGAGGGCGTCGCCCTGGGATTGGTCCCCAGCACGGGCAACCCACCGGACGACCGCAACCCCGCTGGCAGCGGCATCTTTCTCGTCAAGCCGCCGTCCGTTCGCTATGACCTGATCTTCCCGGACGGCCGGACGTTCGCCAACAACAATCCGTCGGGCAACCAGGAGTGGGAGCAGTTCAAGGTTTCGACCGGTCTCTTCGATCCAAACCAGATGGACTATTCCACCCCCACGATCCCCCCCGGCATCTACCGGGTTCGCATCCAGGGCGTTGACATGCAGAACCTCAACGCCATCCTCCTGCCGGGAAGAGCGCTCTGCGTGAATCAGGCGGGCAGCCCCTGCACGCCTCTGCGCCCCTACCTCATCGGCGACACGGTCTTCTCCGATGGGAACGAAAACGGTGTCCAGGATCCCGGCGAGCCCGGCATCGGGGGCGTCGAGATGGAGCTCCGGGATGCCAATGGGATCCTGATCACCACCACCCACACGGATGCCAACGGCCATTATTCGTTCGAGGTCGAGGCCTACTCCTACAGCGTCCGTATCGCCCTCTCGAACTACACCGGCGAGGGCGGCGGAACCCTCGGCGGCTATACGCCGACCACTCCCGAAGAGTGCCAGGCCACGATCAACAATGACAACTTCCTCGACTGCGACTTTGGCTACCGCCGGCCGGGCGCCGTCGGCGACCGGGTGTGGAGCGACTTCAACGGCAACGGCGTGCAGGATGCCGGCGAGCCGGGCATCAACGGCGTCGTCGTGAACCTGTTCGACTCGAATGGGAACTTCGTCGCGGCCGACACCACGAACGGCGACGGAAACTACTCCATTACCAACATCCCGGCGGGCAACTACACGGTGCGCGTCGACGACACGTACCTGCCGGGCGGCCTGACCCCCACCTACGACCTCGACGGCGTCGCGACGCCCCATGAGGCGGCGGTCACCATCGTCGGCGGCCAGACCCGCACCGACGTCGACTTCGGCTACCAGGGCAACGGCTCGATCGGCGACCGCGTCTGGAACGATGCCGACGCCGACGGGGTTCAGGATCCTGGCGAGGCCGGCATCACCGGCGTCACGGTGAGGCTGCTCGACGACGTCGGGAACCTGATTCTCACCACGGTGACCGGAGCGAACGGCCACTACTCCTTCGACCACCTGCAGGAGGGCACCTACTCCGTCGAGATCGACACGGCGACGCTGCCCGCGGGTGCGACGCAGACCTACGACCTCGACGGCATCGTCGACACGCCCGACGGGGCCTACTTCATCTTCGTCGAGGCCGGAGCCACGGTGACCGACGTCGACTTCGGGTACACGACTCCGGCGACGGCGACGGCCTCGATCGGCGACCGCGTCTGGAACGACGTCGACGGCGACGGGGTCCAGGACGCCAACGAGTCCGGACTGAACGGCGTGACGGTGCAGTTGCTCGACGCCGCCAGCAACGTCGTGGCCACCGCCACGACCAGCGGCGACGGCAACTACACCTTCGGCAATCTGGCGGCCGGCACCTACACCGTCCGGATCGTCCCCGCGACGCTCCCGCCGGGTGTGGCCCCGACCTTCGATGCCGACGGTGTGGGGACGGCCAACGCCGCCACCCTCACCCTCGCCACGAATGAGCACCGGACGGACGTCGACTTCGGCTATCAGGGCACCGCTTCCCTGGGCGATCGCGTCTGGCTCGACACCAACGGCGACGGGGTCCAGGATGCCGGCGAGACCGGCCTCAACGGCGTCACTGTCCAGCTGCTCGACGGCGCCAACAACATCCTGGCCACCACCACGACCAGTGGCGACGGCAACTACGGCTTCAGCAAGCTGAACGGCGGCAACTACTCCGTCCGGGTTACGCCGCCCGCCGGAGTCGCGCCGACCTACGACCTCGACGGCGCCATCACGCCCAACATCGCCTCCTTCTCCCTGAACCCCGGGGACTCCCGCACCGACGTCGACTTCGGCTATCGCGGCACCGCTGCCGTCGGTGACCGGGTCTGGAACGACGCCAACGGCGACGGAGTCCAGGACGCCGGGGAGACCGGGATCAACGGCGTGACGGTGCAGCTGCTCGACACCGCCAACAACGTCCTGGCGACCGCCACGACCAGCGGCGACGGCAACTACACCTTCAGCCAACCTGATGGCCGGCAACTACTCGGTCCGGGTTTCGCCGCCCGCCGGGGTCGCGCCGACCTACGACCTCGACGGCGTCGCCACTCCCAACGTGGCCGCCTTCTCCCTCGCCGCCGGTCAGAACCGTACCGACGTCGACTTCGGCTATCGCGGCACCGGCTTCCGTCGGCGACCGGGTCTGGCTCGACGCCAACGGCAACGGTACGCAGGATGCCGGGGAGACCGGGATCAACGGCGTGACGGTCGAGCTGCTCGACGGCGCCAGCAAGTCGTCGCCACCACCACGACCGCCGGCGACGGCGACTACACCTTCAACAACCTCGGCGCCGGCAGCTACACCGTCCGCGTCTCCGGGCTTCCCGCCGGAGTCGCCGAGACCTACGACCTCGACGGCGTCGCGTCGGCCAACCAGGCTACGTTCTCCCTCGCCGCCGGCCAGAACCGCACCGACGTCGACTTCGGATACCGGCTCAACGGTTCCGTCGGCGACCGCGTCTGGAACGACGGCAACGGCGACGGCGTCCAGGATGCCGGTGAGCCCGGCATCAACGGCGTCACCGTCCAGCTGCTCGACGCCGCCAGCAACGTCATCGCCACCACGACCACCAGCGGCGACGGCAACTACGCCTTCGGCGGCCTCGCCGGCGGCGCCTACACCGTGAGGATCGTCGCCTCCTCGCTGCCCGCGGGCTTCGTGGAGACCTACGACCTCGACGGCGTCGCCACCGCCAACCAGGCCACCTTCAGCCTCGCGGCCGGCCAGAACCGTACCGACGTCGACTTCGGCTACCGCACGCCGCCGCCGGCCGGTCAGGACTGCGTCACCGCGGCGCCGGGCGACCCGGTCTACAACCAGTTCCCCGCCGGTCATGCCTTCTATATGCCCGGCATCGGCACGGACTTCATCTTCACGCCGGCCCCCGGCACCTTCATCGCCCAGGCCGATGGGACCGCCCATCTCCAGGGCACCCTGCGCAGCCAGTCGAATCCGAACAACGCGTTCACCGTCGACATCCAGCTCAGCGGCTACTCGGCGACTCCGCCTTCGGACAGCCCGCAGCTCGAGCTCTGGCCAACGCCTACGTCCAGAACGGTGGACCGATCAATCCGTCCACCTGGTACTACTACACGGGTTTCACCGGCACCCTGACGGGCATCGGCAACTACACCGGCGCCGTCATCGACATCACGCGGGTTCATGTCGGCCTTCCAGGTGGGTGTGGGCGCCAACGGCAAGAACACGCACTTCGGCGCCTCGGGCTGGTTCAACCTCAACGTCGTCTCCCAGCCGACCGCCGGCGGGACCCTGACCCCCACCGACCACGGTGACATCGACATCGACCTCGGCAACTGCCCGCCCGCCACGGCTTCCGTCGGCGACCGGGTGTGGAACGACGCCAACGGCAACGGCACCCAGGACGCAGGCGAGGCCGGTATCAACGGCGTCACCGTCAAGCTGTTCGACGCCTACGGCGTTGAGCTCGCGACGGCGACCACCAGCGGTGACGGCAACTACTCCTTCACCAACCTGATCGCCGGCACCTACACGGTCAAGATCGTCGCCGCCTCGCTTCCCGCGGGCCTTGCGCCGACCTATGACCTCGACGGCGCCGCCACGGCCAACACCGCCACCTTCACCCTGACCACCGGTCAGAACCGCAACGACGTCGACTTCGGATACCGCGGTACCGGCTCGGTCGGCGACCGCCTCTGGAACGACGCCAACGGCAACGGCACCCAGGATGCCGGTGAGGCCGGTCTCAACGGCGTCACCGTCCAGCTGCTCGACAGCTCCAATAACGTCGTCGCCACCACCACGACCGCCGGTGACGGCAACTACACCTTCAGCAACCTGGATGCCGGCAACTACACCGTCAAGGTGGTCGCCGCCTCGCTCCCCGCGGGCGTGGCGCCGACCTACGACCTCGACGGCGTCGCCACCGCCAACCAGGCCAGCTTCTCCCTCGCCGCCGGCGCCAACAAGACCGACGTCGACTTCGGGTACAAGAACACCGGCTCGATCGGTGACCGTGTCTGGCTCGATGCCAACGGCAACGGTGCGCAGGACGCGGGTGAGGCCGGCATCAACGGCGTCACCGTCCAGCTCCTCAACAGTGGCGGCACCGTGATCGCCACCACCACGACCGCCGGCGACGGCAACTACACCTTCAACAACCTGGCCGCCGGCACCTACACCGTCAAGATCGTCACGGCTTCGCTCCCCGCAGGCACGGCCCAGACCTACGATCTCGACGGCATCGCCACCGCCAACCAGGCCACCTTCACCCTCGCCGCCGGTGCTAACAAGACCGACGTCGACTTCGGATACCGGAACACCGGTTCCGTCGGCGACCGTGTCTGGCTCGACGCCAACGGCAACGGTGCGCAGGACGCGGGTGAGACCGGCATCAACGGTGTCACCGTCCAACTGCTCGACAGCTCCAACAACGTCGTCGCCACCACCACGACCGCTGGCGACGGCAACTACACCTTCAACAACCTGGCCGCCGGCACCTACACCGTCAAGATCGTCACGGCTTCGCTCCCCGCGGGCACGGCCCAGACCTACGATCTCGACGGCGTCGCCACCGCCAACCAGGCCACCTTCACCCTCGCCGCCGGTGCCAACAAGACCGACGTCGACTTCGGATACCGCAACACCGGTTCCGTCGGCGACCGCGTCTGGCTCGATACCAACGGCAACGCTGCCCAGGACGCGGGTGAGGCCGGCATCAACGGTGTCACTGTCCAGCTGCTCGACAGTTCCAACAACGTCGTCGCCACCACCACGACCGCCGGCGACGGCAACTACACCTTCAACAACCTGGCCGCCGGCAGCTACACCGTCAAGGTCTCCGCTCTCCCTGCCGGGACCGCGCAGACCTACGACCTCGACGGCGTCGCCACCGCCAACCAGGCGGCGGTCACTCTCACCGCCGGCCAGAACCGCACCGACGTCGACTTCGGGTACAAGTACACCGGCTCGATCGGCGACCGCGTCTGGCTCGACGCCAACGGCAACGGTGTGCAGGACGCGGGTGAGGCCGGTATCAACGGTGTCACTGTCCAGCTGCTCGACAGCTCCAACAACGTCGTCGCCACCACCACGACCGCCGGCGACGGCAACTACTCCTTCAACAACCTGGCCGCCGGCAGCTACACCGTCAAGGTCTCCGCTCTCCCCGCTGGGACCGCGCAGACCTACGACCTCGACGGCGTCGCTACGGCCAACCAGGCGGCGGTTACTCTCACCGCCGGCCAGAACCGTACCGACGTCGACTTCGGGTACAAGAACACCGGCTCGATCGGCGACCGCGTCTGGCTCGACGCCAACGGCAACGGTGCGCAGGACGCGGGTGAGGCCGGTATCAACGGCGTCACCGTCCAGCTCCTCAACAGCGGCGGCACCGTGATCGCCACCACCACGACCAGCGGCGACGGCAACTACTCCTTCGCCAACCTGGCCGCCGGCACCTACACCGTCAAGGTCTCCACTCCCCCTGCCGGGACCGCGCAGACCTACGATCTCGACGGTGTCGCCACCGCCAACCAGGCGGCGGTCACTCTCACCGCCGGCCAGAACCGCACCGACGTCGACTTCGGGTACAAGAACACCGGCTCGATCGGCGACCGGGTCTGGCTCGACGCCAACGGCAACGGTGTGCAGGACGCGGGTGAGGCCGGCATCAACGGCGTCACCGTCCAGCTCCTCAACAGCGGCGGCACCGTGATCGCCACCACCACGACCAGCGGCGACGGCAACTACACCTTCGCCAACCTGGCCGCCGGCACGTACACCGTCAAGGTCTCCACTCCCCCTGCCGGGACCGCGCAGACCTACGACCTCGACGGCGTCGCCACCGCCAACCAGGCGGCGGTCACTCTCACCGCCGGCCAGAACCGCACCGACGTCGACTTCGGGTACAAGTACACCGGCTCGATCGGCGACCGCGTCTGGCTCGACGCCAACGGCAACGGTGCGCAGGACGCGGGTGAGGCCGGTATCAACGGCGTCACTGTCCAGCTGCTCGACAGCTCCAACAACGTCGTCGCCACCACCACGACCGCCGGCGACGGTAACTACACCTTCAACAACCTGGCCGCCGGCAGCTACACCGTCAAGGTCTCCGCTCTCCCCGCTGGGACCGCGCAGACCTACGATCTCGACGGTGTCGCCACCGCCAACCAGGCGGTGGTGACTCTCACCGCCGGCCAGAACCGTACCGACGTCGACTTCGGGTACAAGAACACCGGCTCGATCGGCGACCGCGTCTGGCTCGACGCCAACGGCAACGGTGTGCAGGACGCGGGTGAGGCCGGCATCAACGGCGTCACCGTCCAGCTCCTCAACAGCGGCGGCACCGTGATCGCCACCACCACGACCAGCGGCGACGGCAACTACTCCTTCGCCAACCTGGCCGCCGGCACCTACACCGTCAAGGTCTCCACTCCCCCTGCCGGGACCGCGCAGACCTACGATCTCGACGGTGTCGCCACCGCCAACCAGGCGGCGGTCACTCTCACCGCCGGCCAGAACCGCACCGACGTCGACTTCGGGTACAAGAACACCGGCTCGATCGGCGACCGGGTCTGGCTCGACGCCAACGGCAACGGTGTGCAGGACGCGGGTGAGGCCGGCATCAACGGCGTCACCGTCCAGCTCCTCAACAGTGGCGGCACCGTGATCGCCACCACCACGACCAGCGGCGACGGCAACTACACCTTCGCCAACCTGGCCGCCGGCACGTACACCGTCAAGGTCTCCACTCCCCCTGCCGGGACCACGCAGACCTACGATCTCGACGGCGTCGCGACGGCCCACCAGGCCACGGTCACTCTCGCCGCCGGTCAGAACCGCACCGACGTCGACTTCGGCTATCGCAATCCTGTCTGCACGGGGGGCTACTTCAAGGACACGTTCACCACCAACAGCTTCTCCAACAACGAAGGCACCCTGAGCTGGAGTGGCGCGTGGGTGGAGAACGACACCGCGGGAACGGGAGTGAGCAGTGGCAACGTCACTGTGGGTACTCCGGTCGCCGGGTACATGATCCTGAACGATAGCCCCGACACCGGCACCCAGCCGAGCGCGGCACGCCAGGTCAACCTCACGGGCTTCACGTCCGCGACGCTGACGGTCGACTTCCACATCCGCGGGGTCGAAACCGACGACGCGGCTGTCATCGAGATCTCGAAGGACGGCGGCGCCACCTACACCGTGCTCGAGACGCTGACCAACTACACCGACACCTACATCAGCTCGCGTACCTACAACATCTCGGCCTACATCGCCAGCAACACCAGGATCCGCTTCCGGATCAGCGCCAACTACGGTGGCGACGACGATTTCTTCAAGGTGGACGCGGTGCGGATCGACGCCGCCTGCACGGTCTCGACGTATACGGTCGGCGACCGGGTCTGGAAGGACACTGACGGCGACGGCGTTCAGGATTCCGGCGAGACCGGCATCAGCGGCGTCACCGTCCAGCTCGTCAACAGCAGCAATACCACCATCGCCACGACCACCACGGACAGCAACGGCAACTACGGCTTCGCCAACGTCGCCGCCGGCAACTACACGGTCAGGATCGCCAGCAGCAGCCTGCCTTCCGGCTACTCGCCGACCTACGACCTCGACGGCGTCGCCACACCCAACTCGGCGTCGTTCAACCTGACGGCCAATCGCACGGACGTCGATTTCGGCTACCGCCCCACATCCTGCGTGGGCGGTTCCTTCAAGGACACGTTCACCACCCAGAGCTTCTCCAACAACGAGGGGACTCTGAGCTGGAGCGCCGCATGGGTGGAGAACGACGTGGCGGGGACGGGTGTGAGCAGCGGCAACGTGACCGTGGGAACGCCGGTCGACGGCTACATGATCCTGCGCGACAGCCCCGACACCGGCACCCAGCCGAGCGCGGCACGCCAGGTCAATCTGTCGAGCTTCGCGGCCGCCACGCTGACCGTCGACTTCCACATCCGCGGCGTCGAGTCCGACGACGCGGCCGTCATCGAGATCTCGGAGGATGGCGGCGCCAGCTACACCGTGCTGGAGACGCTGACCGGCTACACCGGGACCTACATCAGCTCCCGCACCTACGACATCTCGACCTTCATCGCCAGCAACACCCGGATCCGCTTCCGGATCAGCGCCAACTACGGTGGCGACGACGACTTCTTCAAGGTGGACGCGGTGCGGATCGATGCTTCCTGCACGGTGCCGGGCTACGCGATCGGTGACCGCATCTGGAAGGACACCGACGGCGACGGCGTCCAGGATTCCGGTGAAACCGGGATCAGCGGCGTCACCGTCCAACTCCTCAACAGCAGCAACACCGTCATCGCCACCGATACCACTGACAGCAACGGTATCTACGGCTTCTCCGACATCGCCGCCGGCACCTATACCGTCAAGGTGGTCAGCAGCACCCTGCCGTCCGGCTACTCGCCGACCTTCGATCTCGACGGCACCTCCACCCCGCACACCGTGACCGGTCCTCTCACGGCGGATCACTTCGACGTCGACTTCGGCTACCGTCCCGCGACCACCCCCACCTACAGCGTGGGCGACCGGGTCTGGAGCGACGTGGACGGCGACGGCGTCCAGGACTCCAGCGAGCCGGGGATCAGCGGCGTCACGGTGCAACTGCTCAACAGCAGCAGCACCGTGATCGCCACCGACACCACGGACACCAGCGGCAACTACAGCTTCACCGGCTTGGCCGCTGGCACCTACAAGGTCAAGGTCAGCAGCGGAGTGCCCTCAGGCTACACGCAGACTTACGACCTCGACGGCACCGGCACGGCCAGCCTCGCCACCTTCACCCTGTCGGCCAACCGCACCGACGTGGACTTCGGCTACCGCCCCACCACCTGCACGGCGGGGTACTTCAAGGACACGTTCACCACCAACAGCTTCTCGAACAACGAGGGCACCCTGAGCTGGAGCGCCGCGTGGGTTGAGTCCGACACCGCGGGCGCGGGGGTGAGCAGCGGCAACGTGACCGTGGGTACCCCGGTCGCCGGGTACATGATCTTGCGGGACAGCCCCGACACCGGCACCCAGCCGAGCGCGGCCCGTCAGGTCAATCTCTCGGGCTTCACCGGCGCGACGGTTACCGTCGACTTCCACATCCGCGGCGCCGAGTCCGACGATGCGGCGGTCATCGAGGTGTCGAAGGACGGCGGCGCCACCTACACCGTGCTGGAGACGCTGACCGGCTATACCGGCACCTACATCAGCTCCCGCACCTACAACATCTCGGCCTACAAGGCGAGCAACACCCGGATCCGCTTCCGGATCGGCGCCAACTACGGCGCAACCGACGACTTCTTCAAGGTGGACGCAGTGCGGATCGACGCCGCCTGCAACTAGTAACCCTGACGGGAGGGACCGCCATCGGGCGGTCCCTCCCGGGCGCTCCGGCCATCGGCGGGGCGCCCATCCCCTTTCCAGCAAAGCCTAGCTATAATCAACCTATCCAGTGTCTTTACCGATATCCATGATGGACCTTGCGACCCGTGTGACCGTGCCGGAATCCGTGTTGTTCCGCGACCTCGACGGAGAAGCCGTTCTCCTCGAGACCGCGACCGGCCGCTACTATGGGCTCAACGAGGTCGGCACTCGCATGTGGTCCCTGCTCCAACTCCACGGGGAGACCGAGGCGGTCTGCCGCGCTCTCCTCGCCGAGTACGATGTGCCTGAGTCCCGGCTGCGGGAGGATCTCGCGCAGCTCATCGAGGCTCTGGCCTCTCGCGGGCTGGTCAAGATCCTGCCCGGCTCTCCGGGAGCTGACGACGGACGGATCAGCGGATGAGCGGGCTCTTTGGCACTGTGGACTTCGCGACCCTCCGCATCGAACCGGAGGAGTTCCAGAAGATCGTTGAGTCCGCCTCCTACCGCGCTCCTGGTGGAATCGGCTACCGCTTCCTGGGTCAGGCGGGGCTCGCTCACCTGGCTCTCCACTCCGGAGCCGGCGGATTGGAGCAGCCCCTCGTCGACCCACGGAGTCAGGTCTGCTTGGTTCTGGACGGCCGGCTCGACAACCGGTCCGAGCTCATCGCACAGCTCGAACCGGCTGAGGGGGCGGCCACTTCAGACGCGGGGCTTCTGCTCGCGGCTTATCTCGAATGGGGAGTGGCCTGCGCCGACCACCTTCTCGGCGACTTCGCGTTCGCGGCTTGGGACGCCGGCCGGCGGCGCCTTCTCTGTGCGGTGGATCCCCTCGGCATCAAGCCGCTCCATTACGCCCAGGTCGGCTCGCTCGTGTGCTTCGCCTCGGATGCTGTGCAGGTTCTTCAGCATCCCGCGGTTCCGGACGGCTACAACGAGGTGGAGATCGCGGCCTATCTCGCCAGCCAGTTCGAGAATCCGGAACAGAGCTTCTTTGCGGCTGTCCGCAAGCTCGCGCCCGGCCATCGTTTGATCGCCGAGAACGGCCGGCTGCGCGTGGAGCGCTACTGGTCCCCCGCGCCCGGGGAGATCCGCTACTCGCGGGACGAGGACTACGCCGCTCATTTCCACGAGATTTTCCAGCATGCGGTGACCGACCGCCTGCGCGATGGGGGGAGCTTCGTGGGAATCGCGATGAGTGGAGGCCTAGACTCGACCTCGGTCGCGGCACTCGCGCACCGCTCCCTCGGTAGTCGCGCCAACGCGTACACCTTTGCCTTTGACCGCCTCCCCGAGTGCGACGAGCGGTCCTACAGCCGTGTGATGGCTGAAGAGCTCGGCCTGGCCGTGGAGCCTGTCGAGGTGGAACGGCTATGGAGCCTGGAGTCTCAGGTTGCGCTCCCCTACAGTCCCGATACCCCCTTTACCGGCTGGCGCACCTGCTTCGAGGAGATCTTCCGCTGGATGACGGCGGGAGGATCCCGGGTCCTGTTGATGGGCCATGGCGGGGACGACCTGCTGCAAGGCAGTCCCCTGATCTATGCAGAGCGCCTGCGGCGAGGCGATTGGGGGGCGGTCCAAGAGGTCGTACACCATGCTCGCAGCGTGGGAAGGCCGGTCTCGCGGTCTCTCTATCGTTACTTCGGCCGCCCGCACCTGCCGGCTTTCGCTCGCCGTTTCCTGGCTTCCGCTCGCGGACGCCGGGAAGGGTCGTTGCCTGCCTGGGTCGCTCCGGACTTCATCCGGCGAACACGGCTCACGGAGCGTCCGGGGGGCCGGTCGGGGAAGGCCTTCGCAATCCCCTCGCAACGAGAGATCTACGAAAGCCTGGTGGAGATCCCCTGGTACTGGAGGGTCGCCAACTGGCACGATCGGAACGCCGCCGCCTTCGGCATCGAGGTTCGCCAGCCCTTCCTGGATCGGCGGCTCTTCGAGTACGTTCTGGCGATTCCCGGAGAGCAGCTCTTCCGTCTCAGCTGCTATAAGAACCTCCTGCGGCGTTCCATGTCCGGAATCCTGCCGGAGAGGATCCGGCTGCGGGCAGACAAGACCCGGTTCACGTCATTTCTTGATTTTGTTCTTTTCAAAAAAGCGGCCGGCGAGATCCTGGAGCTCTTGAAGGCTCCACGCTCAGCCGATCTGGGGATTCTTGATGGGGATCAGTTACGGTCCGCCTATCTGGGCCTGACCAGCGGAGGACGAGAGGGGGAGGCGTCGCGGCGTGCCGTGTGGTACGCCATCACGCTCGAGATCTGGCTGAGGCGCTGTGAGGTAGTCCGTCAGAACCGGCAGTGCGTAGTTCGTGGTAGACGCACTGCTGCCTGAGTGTGGGTGTATTGGGAAGAATTCCAGGGAGGCTGCTCGTGATGATCAAAAACGCTGAAGAAACTCAAATGCCCGTCTCCCTCCCCTCCCCATCAGAGCAGGACATGTCCCGGAAGCCCTACGAAAGTCCTCAGCTGCGGGATTGGGGCTCCCTTTTGGAATTGACGGCCGGTGGGTTATCCGATATTACCGATGCCGATTTCAACGGCGGCAGCGGTGGCGTATGAAGAGCGCTTCCACCGCCGCATCGGCTCCATGCCCGTGGCAGACCGCCGTCGAATTTTTGGGTTGACGGTCGCCGGCAATTTCCCGTTCACCCTTCCGCTCCCGCCGGGCCACGGTCCTGCCGACCTCTCCCTGACCGTTTCTCTTTCACCCTTGCCAACGCGGGAGCGGCTGACCTCTCCTCCCATCTACGCAAGCGCTCTCCGCGACAAGAGCGGAGAGAGTCTCGCTCTTCTTTATCGCGATGCTTCAGGAGAAGAGGTCCTTCGGTTCGCGGATGCAGGCGACTTCCACCTCCGGCCTGACGGCATCGACTATGTCCAGACCGGGGAGAACGGCCTTGCGGAGCTCCGCTTTCTTGGGCCGGTCCTCTCATACTGGTTCGAGCTCCGCGGCCTCCCTACTCTCCACGCCTCCGCGGTATCCGTGAACGGCCAGGCAGCCGCTTTCGCCACTCATCACGGCGGCGGTAAAAGCGGCCTGGCGGCGGCCATGATTCAAGCTGGTGGCTCGCTGCTCACAGACGACCTGCTGGTCCTCGCGGAGCGAGAGGACCGCTGGGAGGCGCTGCCGGCGTACCCCGAGATGCGGATGTGGCCGGACGAGGCCGCACACTTCGCGGCCCCCCCCGAAGGTCTGCCGCTCGTTCAGACGGATTCAGAAAAGAGAAGGGTCGCGATCGGCGATGGCGGCTTCGGATCATTCCAGGACGTCTCTGCTCCGCTCTCCTGTATCTACCTGGCGTCCCGGCGAAAAGAGACGGGCGGTGCCATCGAGATCCAGCCGGTCGCCCGGAGCGAAGCGCTCATCGAACTGGTCCGCCACTCGTTTTCGCCGCGCCTCGTCGAAGCCGCCGGCCTCCAACCTGCCCGTCTGGACCGGCTGGCCCGGCTCGTCCGTAGCGTGCCGGTGCGGCGGCTCGTCTACCCTTCCGGCTTCGAACGCCTGCCGGAGGTCGCCGAGATCCTTTTCCGCTCATGGTAGGATTGGCCTACAACTTAGAAGCAGGTTCAAATCTGACGTGCCACCGGGAGGGGATGCACCCGCGCGCGTCCTCCCTGGAAGGAGAGGAATGAAATGAGACGCTGGATGACAGTAGGTCTTCTGACGGCAGCGGTTCTGCTCCCCACGAGCATGGCCCAGGCACAAGGCTCGGATGATCGCGATGATGACCAGGACGACCGGGGACACCGCGACCGCTTCGCGCTGGGAGTGGGCATCGGTCTCGTGAAACCCGCGCACCAGACCGAGACCTACTACATGGCCTCGCTCCGCATCCGGACCAGCGGACGCGGCAATGACGAGGGCGAACAACGGGGCGACCAGGGGATCACGGGCTATCTGGAGCCCGAGATCGGCTACTGGACTTCCAGCGATAACGGTGGCCGCGGCAAGGGGAGAGATCTGCTGCTGGGGGTGAACCTGATCGGCGTCGTTCCCCTTGGATCGGTCGACAGCTTCTTCGGCGTGGGAGCGGGTGTCCATTCCGTCGACGCCACGCTGCTCGACAACAGCGCGGGGAAGACCGGGAGCGAGACAAAGTTTGGCGCCAACGCCCAGTTCGGCATCGACCTCTATATCAACCGCAAGCTGAGCGCCTTTGGCACCGGCCGCTTCGATCTCGTTCAGGGCGCGGCGGACCAGGTTCAGAGCAAGGTCTACCTCGGCCTGCGCGCCCGGTTCTAAGGTTCCCCCAAAAGCAAAGAGGCCGGTCCGCGCGAGCGGACCGGCCTTTTCTATCTCTAACCGCGTATCAACAACCGGCGGCAAGCGAGCCCGCCGGGAATCCGGCTTTAGTACATGCCGCCCATGCCGCCGCCCATGCCGCCGCCGCCGCCCATGCCGCCGCCACTCTTCTCGTCCTTCTCCTTGATCTCGGAGACCATGGCCTCGGTGGTGAGCATCAGGCCGGCGATCGACGCGCGTTGAGCAGCGCCGTCTTGGTGACCTTGGCGGGGTCGATGACGCCGGCCGCGACCAGGTCCTCGAACTTGCCGGTGGCCGCGTTGTAGCCGCTGGTGCCGTTGTCGGCCAGGAGCTGCTTGACGATGACCGAGCCCTCCTCGCCGGCGTTGGTCGCGATCTGGCGGGCCGGCTCCTCGAGCGCGCGGCGGACGATGTTGATGCCGACGCGGACGTCGCCCTCGGCCTGGACGAGCGTCGACGGCCTTGACGGCGCGCAGCAGGGCCACGCCGCCGCCGGGGACGATCCCCTCTTCGACGGCCGCCTGGGTGGCGTGCATGGCGTCCTCGACGCGGGCCTTCTTCTCCTTCATCTCGGTCTCGGTCGCGGCGCCGACCTTGATCACCGCCACGCCGCCGACGAGCTTGGCCAGCCGCTCCTGGAGCTTCTCGCGGTCGTAGTCGGAGGTGGTCTCCTCGATCTGGTTGCGGATCTGCTTGACCCGGCCGGCGATCGCCTCATGCCGCTTCGGCGTCGTCGGAGTCGGTGACGATGGTGGTCTCGTCCTTGGTGAGCACGACCTTCTTGGCGTCGCCCAGGTCTTCCCAGCTGGACGTTCTCGAGCTTGATGCCGAGGTCCTCGGTGATCACGCTGGCCGCCGGTGAGGATCGCGATGTCCTCCAGCATGGCCTTGCGGCGGTCGCCGAAGCCCGGCGCCTTGACGGCGGCGACGTGCAGCGTGCCGCGCAGCTTGTTGACGACCAGGGTGGCCAGCGCCTCGCCCTCGACGTCCTCGGCGATGATGAGCAGCGGCCGGCTCTGCTTGGCGACCTGCTCGAGCATCGGGAGGAGGTCCTTCATCGAGCTGATCTTCTTCTCGTGGAGGAGGATCTTGACGTTCTCGAGCACGGTCTCCATGCGCTCGGCGTCGGTGACGAAGTAGGGGGAGAGGTAGCCGCGGTCGAACTGCATGCCCTCGACCACCTCGAGGGTGGTCTCGAGGCCGCGGGCCTCCTCGACGGTGATCACGCCGTCCTTGCCGACCTTCTCCATCGCCTCGGCGATGATGCTGCCGATCTCCGTCGTCGTTGTTGGCGGAGATGGTGCCGACGTGGGCGATGTCCTTGCCCTCGACCGGACGTGGCCAGCTTGTCGATCGCCTCGACGGCGGCCTTGACGGCCAGCTCGATGCCGCGCTTGATCTCCATCGGGTTGGCGCCGGCGGTGACGTTCTTCGAGCCCTCGCGGTAGATCGCCTGGGCGAGGACGGTGGCGGTGGTGGTGCCGTCGCCGGCCACGTCGGAGGTCTTCGAAGCGACCTCGCGCACCATCTGGGCGCCCATGTTCTCGAGCGGATCGGCGAGCTCGATCTCCTTGGCGACGGTGACGCCGTCCTTGGTGATCGTCGGCGAGCCGAACTTCTTCTCGATGACGACGTTGCGGCCCTTGGGGCCGAGGGTCACCTTGACCGCGTCGGCGAGCTTGTTGACGCCCCGCAGGATCGCGGCGCGCGCGTCCCCGGAGTAAGTGATCTGCTTGGCCATTTCTCTATTGCCTCCTGATTGCGTGGATATCGAGATTGAGTGCCGGATTTCTGGACAAGCGCGAGCGTGTACTTACTTGTTGCCGTTGGCCGACGACGGCCAGGATCTCGTCCTCGCGGAGGATCACGTAGTCGTTGCCGTCGATCTTGATCTCGCTGCCGGAGTACTTGCCCATGAGGACGCGGTCGCCCTCCTGGACGTCCATCGGCGCGCGCTTGCCTTCGTCGTTGAGCTTGCCCGGGCCGACGGCGACCACCTCGGCCTCCTGCGGCTTCTCCTTGGCGGTGTCGGGGATGATGATGCCCCCGCGGACCTGCTCCTCCTGCTCGATGCGCTTCACCAGGACCCGATCGTGCAGCGGACGGATATTCATGGCGTCTACCTCCTGATAGGACTTGTTGGACTCAACAGATTGGGATCATCGCCGGCCGGTTGTTAGCACTCGTCGGCATTGACTGCTAACAGTGTAGGCAGATGAAAAATGCCTGTCAAGGGGCGAGAGTCGGAAATTCAGGGGAAAGGGGCGGCGGAACCGAGAGGGGAGAACCGCTCCCCCACTCCGGGGCCTTCCCCTACAGGACACCCCTGGCGCTCCACCCAGGCATGCGCCGAGAGCTCCCCGCCCTGCCGCGCGACGCCGATCCGCAGCTCCACGGCGATCCCATGCCGCCCCAGCAGCCACCGCAGGCAGAGCGCCTTCGGCAGGCAGCGCATGGGATAGATAATATGATGGCGCGCCGCGGCCTCGGTCGCCCAGACGAGCCGGCCGACCGCCGACTCGTCGGGCGATGCCCTCACGACCCTGGGAGCCAGCCGGCGGTCCACGCGCGGAAAGGGGAACGCGCGCAGCCCAAGGTCGGCAGCCAGGAGGAGGGCCCAGGCGCGGGCGAACGCCCAGAGATCGGCCTGAGTCCGCCGCCGCACTCCTCTCTTCAGTACCTCAGAAGCAGACATCGGCCAATTATCCCCTCCTCACCAGCCCTTGTAAAATCCGCCTGCTTGATTCTGCGCAGGTCCGGTGCGCAAAGTGCTCACTCAGTGCGCACTTAGAAATGTAGCCAACCCCATAAATGCCATCGTTGGAGTTGGACCCCACTTGAAACGGTGCACAGAGGCAGCTTTGAACGAGCTATTCCGGAAATTTCTGTCTATTGAACAAATTTTCATACTCTCCGCGTTGACTTTCCCCTCTTTTACTCTATAGCCTAGCCTGCATAAACCGCCGGTGAGCTAGCGCTCACCAACAACAAAGATTCGCCGACGGACCGGCCGCCCGGTCGTTTCGTCACCCCGCTCGCGTGGGCAAGTCCACTTCCCGCGCACAGGGGATCTCTATCAACCGGGTGTGGTGCGCAGTGTGGTGGACCGTTTCACAAGGGAGCTGTCAGATGTTCGCAGAGGGCTCGCGCCGTTCGTTCCTTCTCGTCTTCGCAATCCTGATCGCCTGTTTCGCGGGCCCTTTCGACGCTGGCGCCTCGGCGGCCACGGTCGCGGTCCCTTCCAGGCTCACTCTCAATGTCCGTGAAACCACCGGGGTTGCCCGCGGCGGCGAGATCGTGCGCTCGGGCGTCCCCCTCCCCCGCAGCCTCAACATCCTCAGCACCTCCCGCCTCGCCATCGTCGACGCCGCCGGCACGCCGGTGCCCGCCGAGTTCGACGTGACGGCGCGCTGGAACGCCGGCAAGAGCGACGCGACGGCGCCCATCCAGTGGCTGCTCGTCACCTTCCCGGCCACGGTCGGCGCCAATCAGACGGCCGCCTACCGGCTGGTCACCGACGGCTCGGCAGCGAATCCGGCGCCGGCCACCCGGATCAACCTGACCCAGAGCGGCAACGCGGTGACCATCGACACCGGCGCCGCCACCTTCCGCCTCGGCGCCGACCCCGGCACGCTGTTCGACGAGGTGGTCCTCGCCAATGGCAGCCGGGTGATCGGCGGCGGCGCCCTGTCGGTCCAGACCGGCGGCGCCAGCTACGGTCACTCGACGACCCGCCGGGTCTGGATCGAGCACCAGGGGCCGCTGACGGCGATCGTCGTCGTCCAGGGCGCCTATGACGTGCCGGCGATCGGCAACGGCCAGTTGAGCACGCGGCGGCGCTACGTCTTCACCGCCGGCTCGCCGACCGCGATCGTCCGCCACGTCACCAACTGGGAGGGGAATTTCGACTGCGTGGAGTGCATCACGACCCCGGCCGGCACGCCCAACGGCGTCCGCATCGACAAGATGCGCGACGACCTGGCGATCGAGCTCGGTGGCACGCCCACCGTCACGGCGATCGGCAACTTCTCCGCTCCCACGGTCTCGGCGACGGTCGGCACCACCCAGAGCGCCTGGGTGCGCCAGCAGCTCCGGGCCGATCACACGTCGCCGCAGGCGTTCGACGTCAACGTCGCCGGCGGTACCGCGGCCGGCGTCAAGGCGGACGGCGGCCTGCTCGCCGCCAGCGGCCCGGCGGGCACGGTGGCGATCGCCCTCAATCACATGCACCGTTACGAGCCGCAGGCCCTTCGCCTGCTCCCGGGCGGACATCTCGCCATCGACGCCGTGGACGACAAGGCCTGGCTCGCCAATCACCAGGGACTCTTCGCCACCCTGGCGGTGACGGCGGTCGCCGGCACCCCCTCGCGCGCCGACCTCAACCGCACCACCTGGGCGCCGCTCAACCGGCCGCTCCACGCCTGGCCGGAGGCGCAGTGGTTTGCCTCCTCGGACGCCCTGGACGACTTCCCGGTCGGCACGTTGCCCGCGGAGCTCGCCGGCTATGACACGGCGGTCAGCAACACCCTCGCGCGGACGGTGAGCAAGATCGACCAGCTCGGCATCAACGGCATGATGACGTTCGGCGTCTACCCCCGCTACTGGGGCAAGGACGGCGATGACGGCGAGATCACCTGCGGCGCCGGCGCCGATCCGACCCCGAACGAGCACTGGGACGACACGTTCTGGTGCGGCGCCTGGACGGACTACCACAACACGACCAGCACGTCCCAGATCTGGGCGATGCGGACGGGCGCGGTCGAGTGGCTCGACGAGCTCGGATTCCCGGGCGCTCTGCGCACCCTCCACACCCAGATCATGCAGTGCAGCCCGACGGAGAGGTGGTTCTACTGCGGACAGGCCCCCACCGGCTATGGCGCCTACCGCACCGACTTCAACAGCTCCCACGCCTATTTCGAGAACCTTTTTCTCTATTACTGGCTGACCGGCGACGAGACGGTGATCGACATCGTGCAGCGGGGCGCCGACAGCTTCCGCCGCTGGGAGTGCCCGACGCGAGGTCCGGGCCCGGTCCTGGTGCCCCACGGCCCGGACGGCCCGGCCTGCGCGGCGGACTACCCGGTCAACAACCCGGACGCCACGCTCACCGGCCGCGTCGGCCAGCAGTGGCAGAACGTCTTCCGCTTCATGGGTCTGGCGAGCAACGACGCCAGCTTCCTGGAAGACTTCCGGCTGAACTTCGCGCGCTCGATCACCCAGCAGTACACGGCGGTGGTCCGCAACGGCGTCACCTACGGCTTCTGGGGGGGCCCCGACCTGATGACCGCGACGGGGGACAATTCCCCCACTACACCGACTCGCAGTGGACGATCGGCATGTACGACATGCACTACCTGAACCGCTATCAGCGGGACAGCGGAGACGCCTCACTCGGCATGCCGGCCATGAAGCCGAGCCAGGTGATCGCGTCGATCGCCCGCACCTACAAGGACATCGAGCCGATGGTCCTCGGCGACGGTACGGTCTCCGGCCTGTGGGCGCGCCTGCTCAAGTACTCCTGGACCGGCCCCCGCATCGGCGGCACCCTGGTCTCGGTGGTGGAGTCCGACCGCGAGCTCTACAACCCGGAGAAGACCGGCGCCGCCGAGGTGATGATCCGCGCCGGCCAGGAGCAGGGGGACCCCGCCCTGGTCGACTATGGCCGCCAGCTGACCGTGTTCATGATTGGTGCGGCGATCGGCGAGCAGGCGCCTCTCGGCAAGCTGATGGGGCAGGACCTGACTCGCCTCCACCCGGCGGTGGCGCTGCTCGCCAACGGCGGCGGCACGCTCCCCCCGCCCCCACCTCCGCCGCCGCCCGGCCCGACCGCCCCGGCGGCGCCGGGCGCTCTCACCGCGCAGGCGGCCTCGAGCTCCACGATCGACCTCGCCTGGCAGGACAACTCGGCCGACGAGACCTCCTTCCGGGTCGAAAAGCTCGTGAACGGCGCCTATCAGGAGGTCCAGGTCCTGGCCGCCGGCACCACCCGGCTCCAGATCGGCGGCCTCACCGCCGCGACGTCCTACAGTTTCCGGGTGCGGGCGGCCAACGACGCCGGCAATTCCGCCTACAGCAACACGGCGAGCGCCACCACGCAGGCGGCCCCGCCACCACCCCCACCGCCCGGCCCGACCGCCCCGGCGGCGCCGAGCGCTCTCACCGCGCAGGCGGCCTCGAGCAGCGCGATCAACCTCGCCTGGCAGGACAACTCGACCGATGAGACCTCCTTCCGGGTCGAGCAGCTCGTGGGCGCGGCCTATCAGGAGGTGCAGGTTCTCACCACCGGCACGACCCGGGTCCAGATCATCGGCCTGGCGGCCGGGACCGCCTACACGTTCCGGGTGCGGGCGGCCAATACCGCCGGCGCCTCGGGGTACAGCAATATCGCCAGCGCGATCACGACGGCGATCACCCCGCCACCGCCGTCCGGTGTCCCGGGCGCGCCGAGCAGCCTCAGCGGCTGGGCGGCGAGCCCCGGCGAGGTGGTGCTCAACTGGATCGACAATTCGAGCAATGAGACGGCCTTCCGGGTGGAGCGCTCGGTCAACGGCGCCTTCCAGGAGGTGGCGACGGTGGGCGCCAACATCACCACGGCCCGCATCTCCGGCCTCCCCTCCGGCTCGGGCCAGTACTTCCGGGTGCGGGCCAGCAACGCCGCCGGGTCTTCCGCCTACAGCAACACGATGTACGTGATCACGCCCTCCCCTGATTCGACGGTGCCGGGCGCGCCTTCGGGGCTCACCGCCAGGGCGCTTTCGTCCACCGCGATCCAGCTCACCTGGACCGACGGCTCGACCAACGAGACCTCCTTCCGGATCGAGAGACAGGTCGGCACTGCCTTCCAGGAGGTCCTCTCGGTCGGCGCGAACGTTACCTCGGCTCAGATCGGCGGCCTCGCTCCGTCGACCGGCTACACCTTCCGGGTGCGGGCGGCCAACTCGGCCGGCGCCTCCGCCTACAGCAACATCGCCTCCGCCTTCACCGCCGCGGCGCCTGCACCTCCTCCCGCCCTCGTCGCGCCCCAGCTCATCTCGGTCTCGGCGCTCGGCGGCGGCGTGGTCCGGCTCAGCTGGCTCGACCGGTCCACGACCGAAACCCAGTTCGTGGTGGAGAAGCTGGTCAACGGCGTCTACCAGGCGACGGTTATCCTGGGAGCGAACGTGATGACGGCCAAGGTCACGGGGCTCCGGGCCGGCACCAATTACACCTTCCGCGTCAAGGCGGTCGATGCCCGCGGACAGGTGGCCTACAGCAACGCGATGAGCGTGAAAGCGCGCTGATCTCCGCAGTGCGGCGTCGCGAGCGGCCGGGCCTTCGGGTCCGGCCGCTTTTCGTTTGTCCCCGGGAAAGCGCCCGGCACGCATCTCGCACATCCCCCCAAGCATGTCCCGCCTCTGCCTCGCGGCCCTGCTTGGCCTCGCCCTGGCCTGCGCCCAGGCGGAGCCGGAGGAACGCGCGCGCCCGGATTCCGGCCGTTCCTATCTCGAATACATCCGCCAGGCCCCCGAGCTCCGCCCCGTCCGGAAAGTCGCCGCCCGCCGCTGGAACACCTGGCTCTACATGCCCTGGCGCTATCGCTGGGCGATCGGCACCGAGGAGGCGGGGGGGAAGTTCTGCCGCGACTTCGGCATCAACGGCGGAATGACCGATCATGGCGAGGGGCCGCTCGCCTGGCTAGAACGCTGGAATCTCCGCTTCTACAACGACCACACGGCGGGCAAGGGGTACCTCTATCTGGAGCCCGGCGGCCTCGACGCCCTTCTGCGCGATCCCAACGCCGTGCGCCCCCGGCCGCTCGATCGCGCTCTCATCGGACGTCTGGGCGAGACGATCGCGGCGCGGGTGCGCGGCATCCGGAAGAGCCCGTTGCGGGTTGCCTACGCCCTCGACGACGAGGCCTCCTGGGGCTCGTTCTCCCGCCCCGCCGTCTGGCGGATCAACAGCGATGACGCGGCCTACGAGCGCTGGCTGAGGAGCTACTACGGAGGAACCGCGCCCGCCGCCCGCTGGATCTCGCCGGCGGATCTCCTCCCGCAGCTCGGCCGCCCCCTGCGCGAGATCGATCTCTCGCCGCTGCTCGACCGGATGACCTGGAACGACTCTGTCTGGGCGAATCTCCTCGGCGAGCTCGTCGAGCGCTGTCAGGCCGAGGATCCCGAGACCCCGTGCGGCATCGTCGGCGCCCAGGGTCCGTCGCTCTGGGGGGGCTTCGACTATGCCAAGCTGGCGAAGAAGGTGCGGTTCATCGAAGCCTACGACCTCGGATCGTCGCACGAGATCCTCCGCTCCTTCGACCGCGACAACGAGGTGCCGCGGGTAACCACCCACTTCCACGACGACCAGCGGGGACCGGGAAACGACACCTGGCTCGCCTGGCACTACTTCGCCCACGGCGACCGCGGCATGATCGCCTGGGTCGACGAGAGCTGGTTCGCGGGGGGGCGCCCGCGCCCCTGGCTCGAGCGGTTCCGCCCGGCCCTGCGCGAGTTGGGGCAGATCCAGGGCCCCAAGCTGGCCGGGGCGCGCTCGCTCCACGACGGCATCGCCCTCTACTACTCCCACCCCTCGATCCAGGTCTCCTGGATGCTCGACGCCGAGGCCCACGGCGAGACCTGGCCGAACCGCAACGACGACTTCCGGCTCGGCACCTCCCACAACGTGCGGCGGGCCTGGGAGACGATGCTCGCCGACGCCGGGCTGCGCTACGACTTCCTCGCCTACGACGAGGTCGTCCGCAACGGGGTGCCACCCGAATACAAGGTGCTGATCCTCCCCGCCTGCTACGCGCTCTCCGATGTCGAGGCGCGGCGGATCGCCGACTTCGCCCGCGCGGGCGGCACGGTGATCGCCGATTTCGCCTGCGGTCTTTTCGATCCCCACGGCCGCGGGCGGGAGCGCGGCGCGCTCGACGGCCTCTTCGGCGTCGCGCACGACGGGGGCGAGACGCGCGCGGACCTCTTCGCCGGCCGCCTGTGGGTGGAGACCGATCAGGACGCCGGCTACTCCTTCCACCGCTGGCGCGAGCTCTTCGGCACCCTGCGGCCCCGGCTCGACCGCGGCTACGCCGTCGCCGAGCGCAGGCTGCCCGTGGGCACCGGGCGGCCGGCGGGGAAGGGGCGGGCCGTCTACCTCAACCTCTCGCCGCAGCGCTACCTCATGGAGCGCGAGGAGGGGAGGGGGAACGAGGAGCGCCGGAGGCCCTTCCTCGACCCTGTCCAACGGGCGGGGGTCGCCCCCTGGATCATGGTGGCGAGCGGCGGCAAGCCGGTACCTCTCGAAGCGACCTATTGGGCGAAAGGGGAACGCACGTTCGTCTTCGTCGTGCAAAACATTCCTGTCGCCAGCCGTTCCACGGGGGGCGGCGGGGCCGTCGGCCTGACGGAAGGGGAGGTCCCGGTCGAGGTCCGCCTGGCCGCCCCGATCCAGGGTGTCCGCGACGAGCGCACCGGCCGCAAGCTCCCGGCCGGCAACCACTTCTCCTTCCGGATCGACGCCACGGAGGCGGTGCTCTTCAGCTTCGCGGGACCCCCGCCCCAAAGCCGTGGCACGTCTCCTGCAAACCGCGTCCCGACGGCAGGGCTGCACCCTTAGCAGGAATTCCAACGGCAGCGTGGATCGGGAGATTCAGTGATGACAAAGGTCGTCTACATCATGGGTCATGGCTATTCGGGCTCGACCCTACTGACATTTTTGCTGGGTACGCACCCGCGGATCGCGACGATCGGCGAGCTTGGGATCGCGCCACAGGCCAAGGAATCGACGGCGCCGGAGGAGTATCTCTGCTCCTGCCACTCGCCGGTCCGCGACTGCGGCTTCTGGCAGCGCGTCTCCAGGGAGATGGCCGAGCGCGGGCACCCGTTCGACATCTGGGACGCCGACCTCGACTTCCGCGCCCGCAACGACGTTCTGGCGGACGTGCTCCTGCGCGCCGTGCAGCGCGGTCCGGTCCTGGAAGCGGCCCGGAGCGCCGGCCTGAGCGTGGTCCCCGGCGCCCGCCGCGAGCGGGACCGTATCCTCTCCCGGATCGGATCGCTGGCCGACATCGTCGCCCAGATCAAGGGGTGCGAGGTCTTCCTCGACAGCTCGAAACGCCCCGAGAGGGCCACGCTGATGCAGCGCTCGGGGGATTTCGACATGCGGGTGATCCACCTGGTGCGCGACGGCCGGGCGGTCTCCTGGTCGTCGATGAAGCACCTCAAGCTCAGCCCCGAGGACGCGGCGCGCTCCTGGCTCGCCGACAACCAGGGCTGCGAGCACGCCCGCCGCTATTTCCCGTCCGACCGCTGGATGACGTTGCGGTACGAGGATCTCTGCTCCAATCCCGGCGGCACGCTCACCCGGCTGCACGACTTCATCGGCGTCCCCTCCACCAACGGCTATCATA
This sequence comes from uncultured Acidobacteriota bacterium, assembly GCA_963792575.1. GTDB lineage: Bacteria > Acidobacteriota > Thermoanaerobaculia > Multivoradales > UBA5704 > DATARR01. The sequence continues at coordinate 1,024,112 of CAWBWZ010000023.1, read as the reverse complement.
AATTCCGGGTGATCGATCACCACATCATCGGCAACCAGATGCGCCTCGCCTCCACCTCCGAAATCCGGCTGGACGAAAGCTGGAAGCAGGCGCTCACTCCCGAGCAGATGGCCACCATCGATCAGCTCGTCGCTCCCGTGAACCGGAGATATGGTTATGGAACTGTCTGAGACCGAGACGCTGCGGCCCGTCCGGCGAAGCACCGGCGACGGGCCGCGCTCCCAACCCGCCATCCAGGCCTGGCCCGACGCGACGATGAAATCCGCTGAATCCGGGAAACAGACCGTTCGCGTCGCCCTGGTCGGCACCGGGTACGTGGCGCAGTTTCACCGTGACCTCCTCGCCGAGACGCCAGGGGTGGAGCTGGTGGCGGTGTGCGACGCGGACCTCGAGCGGGCCCGCGCCGCCGCCCGCCAGTGGGGGGTACCGGTCGCCGTCGGCTCGGTCGCCGAGCTCGCCGGTTCGCGGGTCGACATCGCCCACGTCCTGGTGCCGCCGGACCTCCACGTCAAGGTGACCCGGGAGCTGCTGGAGATGGGGATCGGCGTCCTGGTCGAGAAGCCGGTGGCGCTCGCCAGCGCCGACGCGCGGGAGCTGCAGGCGCTGGCCGATCGCCTGAACCTGCCTCTGGGAGTGAACCACAACAACGTCTGGCACCCTGCCTTCGCCCGCCTGCTCGGCCATGTGCGGGCCGGGCGGGTGGGCCGGGTCGAGCACGTGCGGATCTGCCTCTCGGTGCCGCTCGCGCAGCTCGACGCCGGCGACTTCTCGCACTGGATGTTCCGCTCCCCCGAGAACATCGTCTTCGAGCAGGCGCCGCACCCGCTCTCGCAGCTCCATGCCCTGATCGGCGCCGTCCGGGAGGCCAAGACCACCATCCTGGGCACGCGCGAGCTCCACCCTGGGCAGATCTTCCACGACCGCTGGCTGGTGGCGGCCCGCGGCGAACGCGGGACGGCCGAAATCTACCTCGCCTTCGGCCAGGGGTTCACCCGCTGGACCCTGGAGGTGCTGGGCTCGGACGGTTCGGCCGAGGCCGACCTCGGCCACAACCTCTTCTCCGAGGAGGAGAAGACCCCCTGGCTGGAGTTCTGGAACAGCTTCCTGGCCGGATGGCGCCGCTCGCGCGCGCTCTCCCGGGGGGCGGCGGCCGGGGTCGTGCGCTACGCCCGCTTCACCCTCGGGCTGGGTCGCCGGATGGACCCCTACTTCGCCGGCATGCGCGGCTCGGTCCAGGCTTTCTATGACGCCCTGCGCGCTGGCCGCCCACTGCCCGTCGACGGTGCCCAGGCCGCCGAGGTGCTGGACTGGTGCGAGGCGATCGCCGCCGAGGCCGTCCAGGGCCAGCTGGCGAAGCCGGTGCCAGCGCGCCTGCCCGAGCCCGGCCCGGCGCGGCCGGATGAGGTGGTGGTGCTCGGCGGCACCGGTTTCATCGGCCGCCGCGTGGTGGCGCAACTGATCGAGCGCGGGCTGCCGGTGACCGCGGTGGTGCGCCGCGCTCACAGCCTCCCCTCGGCCGTCACCGAGGCGGCACGGGACGGCCGCCTGCGCCTGATGCCCGGACGCCTGGAGGACGGCGAGGCGCTCGCCCGCGCTCTCCAGGGAGCGAAGACGGTGATCCACCTCGCGACCGGCAGCGGCGACTCCTGGGAGAAGATCGAGCGCTCGATGATCCAGGGCTCGGTCGACGTGGCCGAGGCCGCCCTGGCCGCCGGCGTCGAGCGCTTCGTCTACGTCTCCTCGATCGCCGCCCTCTACGCCGGCCCCGACTGTGGCACTCCGGTGCTCGAGGACTCGATCCAGACCGATCCCCAGCCCGCCGGGCGCGAGCTCTACAGCCGCGGCAAGATGGAAGCGGAGCGCCGGCTGCTCGATCTCCATCGCCAGCGCGGCCTGCCGCTGGTCATCGTCCGTCCCGGCGTGGTGCTCGGCGAGGGGACGCCGCTCCAGCACAGCGGCCTCGGCTTCTGGGCGCGCGACAACCACTGCATCGGCTGGGGGCTCGGCGACCATCCGCTGCCGGTGGTGGACGTGGACGATGTCGCCGACGCGCTCGTCCGCCTGGCCACGCACGACGGCCACGACCTCGACGGCCAGGCGCTCAATCTCTGCTCGCAGGCGCCGCTCTCCGCCCGTGAGATCGTCGCCGAGATGCGCCAGGCGACCGGGCGCGACCTCCATTTCCACCCGCGCCCTCTCTGGCTCAGCCAGACGATGGAGATCGGCAAGTGGCTCGTCAAGAAAGCCGGCCGCCGGCCGGGAGTGACCTTCCCCTCCTACCGTGACCTGAAGACCCGGTCGCTGGCGCCGAAGTTCAGCTCCCGCATCGCGCGCGAGGTCCTGGGCTGGCGGCCGGTGGAGGACCGGGAGGAGTTCCTGAACCGGACGGTTCGGATTCATGCGAACCCTCACCCCTGACCCCTCTCCCGTCCCCTCCCGCCCTCCCTCACCGGGAGAGGGGAAATTCATTTCGCGGACTGCTTTCGTAGGGGCGGGGCTTGTCCCATCCCACGCCCCACAGGGGCGAAATTTATCCAGCCTGGGGTGTCAACCCCAGGTGGGCTGGCCCCACCAACCCAAACCCCGAAGGGGTGGCCGATCGGGTTGGAATCGGCCACCCTTACAGGGTTTGGATTCGGTTGCCTCCCTACCTGGGGTTGACACCCCAGGCTGGATAAATTTCGCCCTTTCAGGGCGAGGGAGGGGACAAGCCCCTCCCCTACGTTTAGAACGCCTTCAATGAACAGCATTGGGACAAGCCCATGAGGGCCCCCCACCTCCTCCACGTCTTCTCCAACTTCGTCCCCACCGGGCCGGAGCTGCGCACCGTCGCCCTGATCGGCACCTTCGGCGGCGAGTTCCGGCATTCGATCCTGTCGATGGACGGCCGGGTCAGTGCCGCCGAGCGCCTGCCGGCCGGCGTCGAGGTGAAGCTGCTGCCCAGCCCGCCGCGGGCCGGCTCGCTCGCCACCGCCTGGCGTCTCCGCCGTCTGCTGGCCGCGGAGAAGCCCGACCTCGTCCTCACCTACAACTGGGGGGCGTTCGACATGCTGCTCGCCGCCCGCAGCGCCGGCTTCCGGCGGCTGATCCACCACGAGGAAGGGTTCAACGAGGACGAGGCGGAGAGCTTCAAGCTCCGCCGCGTCCTCGCCCGCCGCCTCGCGCTGCCGGGCGCCCACCGGCTGGTCGTCCCCTCGCAACGCCTGCGGGGGATCGCCACCGCCCTCTGGAAGCTCCCCGCGGACAAGATCCGGCTGATCCCCAACGGCATCCCCCTCGACCGCTTCATTCCAGGCGGTGACACGGGTCTGCGCGCCCGCTTCGGTATCCCGGAGGGAGCGACGGTGGCCGGGGCGGTGGGCAGCCTGCGGGCGGTGAAGAACTTCGCCCGCCTGCTCGACGCCTGCGCCGCGGCCCCGGACGTCCACGTGCTGGTGGTGGGCGACGGCGAGGACCGGCCCGCCCTGGAGCGCCGGGCGGCGGCGCCCGACCTCGCCGGCCGCGTCCACTTCGCCGGCTACCAGGCCGACCCCGCGCCGTTCTACCGGGCGATGGACCTCTTCGCCCTCTCCTCCGATAGCGAGCAGATGCCGCTCTGCCTGGTCGAGGCCATGGCCTCCGGGCTGCCGGTCGCCGCGACCGACGTGGGGGACGTCCGCGCCATGCTCCCGGTGGAGCAGGCCCCCTTCCTGGTGAAAATGGACGGAGCGGACACGGCCGCGGCCCTTGGCAGCCGGATCTTGGCGCTGGCCCGCGACCCCACGGCCCGCCGCGACCTGGGACGACTGAACCGCCACCGGGCGGAAGGCAGCTTCGCCTTCGAGGCGATGTGCGCCGCCTACCGCGAGGTCTACGCCTCCGCCCTTCAGATCTGAGCTTCAACGGCTCATAAAATGGGCTGTGTTAAAATCGGTTGACCTTGAAAGACGACCCCCCTAGTCGACCCGCCGCTTCCCGCCCCCTCGGCCTCCAGCCTCAACCGTCCGAAGGCCCCCGGGAGAAGGTGTATCGGCGGCACCCAGCGGAGGGCCGAGGATGACGCTTTTTCTGATCGCCGCCGCCGCCCCCGTCCCGCAAGTCCAGGCCATCTCTCCCGGATGGGGGATGTTCCTGGGGCTGCTGCTCGTCGCCCTCAACGGCTTCTTCGTGGCCGCCGAGTTCGCGCTGGTCAAGGTGCGGCCGACCCAGCTCGAGCCGCTGGTGGACGAGGGGAACCACCGGGCCAAGCTGGCGCGGCACATGCTCCGGCACCTCGACGCCTATCTCTCCGCCACCCAGCTCGGCATCACCCTGGCCAGCCTGGCCCTGGGCTGGATCGGCGAGCCGGCGTTCGCCTGGATCATCCACCCCCTGCTGACCCCGTTCGTGGGGAACAACCCCCCTCTCCTTCACTCGATCAGCGTGACGATGTCCTTCGTGGTCATCACCATCCTGCACATCGTCCTCGGCGAGCAGGCTCCCAAGACCATCGCCATCCGCAAAGCCGAGAGCACCTCCCTGCTGGTGGCCTTCCCCCTCTACTTCTTCTACAAGATCACCTACCCGGCCATCTGGCTGCTCAACCAGGCCTCCAACCGGCTGCTCAAGCTGATCGGCATCTCCCCGGCGGCCGAAGGGGAGCTGTTGCACGACGAGGAAGAGCTGCGGCTGCTGCTCTCGTCGTCGAAAGACAGCCAGCTCTCGACGCAGAAGCGCGAGCTGCTCGACAACATCTTCGAGCTGTCACACCGGATGGCGCGGCAGATCATGCTCCCCCGCCAGGACGTGATCTATCTTTCGACCGAACGATCGCTGGCTGAAAACCTGCGGATCGCCCGCCGCAGCGGCCATACCCGCTTCCCCCTCTGCGAGGGGGACCTCGACCACGTCATCGGGCTCATCCACATCAAGGACATCTTCCACCGCGAGCGCCCCCTGACCGCGCTCACCGAGGTGGCGCGGGAGATCGCCTTCGTCCCCGAGACGCTCGAGCTCGACCGCCTGCTCAAGCGCATGCGCACCGAGCGCTTCCACCTCGCCGCGGTGATCGACGAATACGGCGGCGTCTCCGGCATCGTCACCCTGGAGGACGTCATCGAGGAGATCGTCGGCTCGATCCAGGACGAGTTCGACGTCGAGCGCCCCGAGCTGGTCGAGAAGGGGGACGGCATCTACGAGGTCGCCGGCGGCATGCTGGTCCAGGACCTCGAGGAGGCGCTGGGCGTCGAGCTGTCCGAGCGCGACGAGGATACGATCGGCGGCGTCGTGCTCTCCGAGCTGGGACGGAACCCCGCCATGGGCGACCGCGTCGAGCTCGGCCCGGTGACGATCGAGGTGCTGGAGGTTCAGCTCAACCGGGTCGCCACCGTCCGCATCAACGTCCACCAACCGGAGACGGTGCCCCGGGAGGAGTAGGGGAACCGGGAGCTACGGCGCCCCGCTCTTCGGCGCGAGCAGGGTGAAGGTGTCCAGGATCCGCAGGGCGGCGGCCTGCTCCCGCACCCACGGCTCGACCGGGCCCATGGCCAGGAGCATGAAAGCCCGCGAGCCTTTCCCCAGGTATCGCAGCACGCCGTTGAACTTTACGTCGCCCACCATCATCTCGAACCAGGTGTCGTGGAAACGGAGCCCCCCCTTCTCGACCGTCTCTTTCCGCAACCGGCTGTAGCCCGGAATCACGGCCTTGAACCCGAGCTCGATGGCCTCGTCCGTGGCATCCGCCGTCAGGCCCTCCGGAAGATCCTGATAGGTCGCGAGAACAGACACCGGCTCATCCTTGCTTGAGATCATCAGCAGGAACACCTTGACGGGGGGCTCGCCGTTCAGCGTCCATCCGGAGAGCGGCTCCGGTACGCGGATCGAGAAGCCCAGCGTCGAGTTCGTGTAGACCCGGCCGTCGCCGCTGATCTCTCCGGCCGGCATTTCCTGCTCGTTCGCCTTCTTCATCCCTTCCTGGAAGGCGGAACTCTTCTTCAGCTCTTCGAGGCTCTGCTGGTCCATCTCCGCGGGGACGGCCCCGATCGCCTTCAGGTCGAGGTCCTTGTTGGCGGGCTTCTCCGCGGGGACGGCCGCCAGCCGCGACCTCACCCCCGCCCACCGCTCGTCCGGCAGGGCGCCGCGAACCGCCAGCACGCGGCTCGGACCGGCCGCCTCCACCCGCCAACCGCCCAGGCCCTGCAGCGCGGTCCGGAACTCCACCGCGTCGGCCTCGCCGTCCCACTCGGTGATCCAGACCACCAGCCGCGCGCCGGCCTTTTCATAGACCGCGAACCGGTCTCCCCCCCATCCCGCCGCGGCGACATAGGCCGGGTCCGTGCTCTTGAGCTCCTGGCGCAGGAAGATGCGCAGGCTCAGCTCCCCCATCTCCCCCTCGGCCGCCTTGCGGTAGCCCGGCAGCTCCGCCGCGAGGTCCGGGAATTTGAGCACGACGGGATCGTCCCGCCGGGTGTGCCACTTCTCGGGGTGCAGGACCTGCTCCGTCGAGCGCGGAGGGTCCGTCTTGAAGGCATGGTCGAGCAGCGCCTGCCCTCCCAGGTGCCTCGTGTTCAGGCAGAAGACCGAGCCCTGGAGGTAGCTGAAGAGGAGAGTGTCGCGGATCCAGGCCGGGGCGGCGGCCATCTCCCTGGCGCCGGGGAGATCCGGAGTCGCGGCCATCAGCTTTTCCGGGTCCTTCAGCAGCGCGCTCATCGCCTCATCCGTGCCGGGGAGCGCCTCGAGGTTCATCCGCAGGCTGGCGTCCATCATGGTCAGCATGGCGTCCCCCTCCACCAGCGCCCCCCGCGCCGTCCCCGCGTCGGACAGCGAGTCGTGCCCCTCGAAGCGGCGGAGATCGAAGTGCTGATCCTGGAGAGCGTGCGTCAGCTCGTGGATCAGGATCATGTCCTCCTCCCCTGCCTCCTTGCCCTTCCCGGAGATCCCACGCGGCTGATCGACCAGGGCCAGATACTTCTTCTCCGGATCGTAAAACCCGGCCACCTGGCTGCTCATCAGCTCAGGCAGATAGCGGCGCAGGTCCATGGCCTCAGGGATCAGGCCGAACGCTTTCAGGCTGACCTCCAGTGCCTTCAGCTCCTGCGGCGAAGAATCCCGCGGCAGCGATTCGGCCATCTGCCGCTTGAGCGACCGGACGCTCAACGAACCGGCGGGCATCGGCTTGAGCGCCTTGAGGCCGCGGTACTTCTCCGCGGTGTGCAGCAGATCTTCGAGATGCTGCGCGTTCTTCGCCGGCAGGGGAGCCACGCCCGGCGGCAGCTTGGGGGCCGGGGCGTCCTGCGCCCGTCCGGCGGACGCGAGCAGGAAGAGCATCAGGAAGAGCTGGACGAACCGTGACAGTCGGGTGGACATTCAAATTTCTCCTGCCGGGAATGCCGCCCGGACTGACTCCGTAAACGGGACCGGCATTATAGAAGTGAATTTGAGGCAGAATGCGTTTCATGGATCGAATCTGGCACCCCCTGCTCGAAGGGCCGCTCGCCGATCGGGCGTCTCAAACCCTCCGCGAGATCGCCGGCGCTCTGCCGGGCACCGCCCCGAAACCGGCGGCTCTGCCGGCCTCCCTGGCCAGCGGCCTGGCCGGACAGGCCCTGTTCTATGCCTATCTGGCCCTCTCCACCGCCGACGAGTCCGCGGCCGATCACGCCGCCGACCTCCTGGAGAAGGCCACCGAAGAGCTCGCCAGCTCCTCGATGCCGCCAACCCTCTACTCCGGCTTCCCCGGCGTGGCCTGGACCATGGAGCACCTGCAGGGGCGCCTGTTCGAGAACGAAGACGGAGAGGAAGCCGAGGACCCCGTCCTGGAGATTGACCAGGCGCTCCTGGGACCGCTCGAACGCTCCCCCTGGCTGGGCGAGTACGATCTGATCGGCGGTCTCGCCGGCCTCGGCGTCTATGCCCTCGAGCGGCTGCCCCGTCCCACCGCCGTCACCCTCCTTGAGCAGGTGGTCGAGCGCCTGGCCGAGCTCGCCGAGGAGCGGGAGGAGGGGGTGGCCTGGTTCACCCCGCCCGAGCGCCTCCCTGAATGGCAGCGCGAAATCTACACCCGCGGCCATTACAACCTCGGCGTGGCGCACGGTCTGCCCGGCGTGGTGCCGATCCTCGCCGGCGCCTGTGCCGCCGGCGTGGCGGTCGAGCGGGCGCGGCCCCTGCTCGACAAGGCGGTGCGCTGGCTCCTGGCCCGGCGCCTTGAGCCGGGGTCGGGTTCCTGTTTCGGCGGCAGCTACGCCCCCTGGGAGCCCCCCGCCCCCACGCGGCTCGCCTGGTGCTACGGCGACCCTGGCATCGCCGCCACCCTCCTCGTCGCCGCCCGCGCGGTCGGCGAGCCGGAGTGGGAGCGCCAGGCGCTGGACATCGCCCTCGCCGCCGCGGCGCGCGAGGAATCCACCGCGCACGTCCTGGACGCCGGCCTCTGCCACGGCGCCGCCGGCCTCGCTCACCTGTTCAACCGGATGTACCAGACGACGGGAGAGGAGCGGCTCGCCCAGGCGGCGCGGTACTGGTTCGAACGGACCCTCGACTTTCAAGTGCCCGGAGAAGCGGTCGCCGGCTTCCGCGCCTGGGAGGTCAACCCCACCGGCCAGCCGGCCTGGCGTCCGGACGGCGGCTTTCTCGAGGGAGCCGCTGGGGTGGGCCTCGCCCTCCTCGGCGCCACTTCCGGCGTGGAGCCCGCCTGGGACCGCGTGCTGCTCGCTTCGCTGCCACCCGTCGGGGGAGACAAAGAATAGGAGGTCAGGATATGCACACCGAGCTGACGCCGCGCCACCGCACGGTCGCCACCAATGGCGTCCATCTGCACGTCGTCGAGGCGGGTCCCGAGAGCGGACCGCTCCTGATCCTGCTCCATGGCTTCCCCGAGTTCTGGTACGGCTGGCGCCGCCAGATCGAGCCCCTCGCCGCCGCCGGCTTTCACGTCCTTGTCCCTGACCAGCGGGGCTACAACCTCAGCGAAAAGCCAGAGAGCATCTCCGCCTACAACATCGACAATCTGGCCCGCGACATCGTGGGGCTGATCGACGAGGCCGGCGCCGCGAAGGCCTATGTCGCCGGGCATGACTGGGGGGGCGCCGTCGGCTGGTGGCTGGGCGTCAAGCACCCGGAGCGGCTGGAGAAGCTCGCCCTGCTCAACATCCCGCACCCGATGGTGATGAAGCAAACCGTCCGCAAGGACCCCGTTCAGCGGAAGAAGAGCTCCTACATCTTCTTCTTTCAGCTCCCCTGGTTCCCTGAGCATTCCTTCCGGAAAAATAATTTCGCCCGTGGCATCAAGTCGCTCCAGGGCTCCAGCCGTCCGGGCACCTTCAGCGACGCCGATCTCGACCTCTACCGCGAGGCCTGGTCCCAGCCCGGCGAGGTGCGCTCCATGATCCACTGGTACCGCGCTTCCCTGCGCTCCCAGCCGGAGCCCCCCGCCTCCCCTCGCGTCCGCGTGCCCACCCTGCTGCTCTGGGGAGAGAAAGACCGCTTCCTCGGCCGCGAGATGGCCCAGCCCAGCATCGACCTCTGCGATGACGGCCGCCTCGTCTTCGTAGCGGAAGCGAGCCACTGGATCCAGCACGAGGAACCGGAACGGGTGACGCGGGAATTGCTCGGGTTTTTCGGCTGAATCTTTGGCCAGCCCCACCCCGTAGTGACGCCTGTCAGTCCGGGTGGCGGTTCGGCCTGGACGGAAAGAGAGAAACCATCATGCGGCGACTTCTCGCCCTGTTTTTGATTCTCCTGCCTCTCCCCCTCGCGGCGCTCGAAGTCCGCGTCCATCCTGGAGAGGTCGTCTACGCTTACGAGGCCGATTCCGCGCACGGCCTTTATACCGTCATGCTCCAGAACATCGCGATCGTTCAGAAGGATGGCGATCCGGTCACCCTCGAGTCGCTAGAGATCCAGGCGGTATCCGGCGGCCAGGCCGTGCAGACTCTCGTCCTCTCCGCTGCCGATCTCGACAAGAGTGTCCAGCGCCTGAACGCCATGGAGGCGCAGGGGCTGGTCAAGTTGTATGACTTCCATTTTCAAACCAGCCGCTACCTCGCCGGTCTCAAGATCGCGGCCAGCCGGACCTTGAACGCCGGGACGGCCCTGATCGTCTATGGCAAGCCCATGCTTTTCTCCGCCTTGCCGTCAGACGGCCTGGCGATCGTGGCCCGTGGCAAGGACGCCGGAGGCAAGCCCGCCGAGGCCCGCGCCACCCTCAAGGTGGAGAACCACCGCTCCCCGAACGAGTACAACTTCCCGCTCGCCGGCACCTGGTACGTCGGCGCCTCGCCGAGCCTCAACAGCCCCCATCGCTGGGTGGTCAACGAGGAGTTCGCCTACGACCTGATCGCCCTGGGCGGCGACGGCCAGACCCACAAGGGGGACGGCAGCCATCTCGCCGATTACTACGCTTATGGCCGGGATGTGCTCGCCGTCGCCGACGGCGTCGTCGTCGAAGCCGGAACGGACGCCACGGAGGCCAACGACCGCCTCCGCCAGCCGGACGAGGGGGAAGAGGCCTTCTGGAAGCGGACCGTCGAGGAGCAGAACAAGTTGCTCGTGAAGGGGTACAAACTGCCGTTCGGCAACTACGTGGTCATCCGGCACGCGGGAGGGGAGTTCTCCCACTATGGGCATCTGAAACAGGGGAGCGTACGGGTGAAGGCAGGGGATGCCATCACCCGAGGCCAGGCCATCGCCCAACTCGGCCATACCGGCAACAGCACCGAGCCGCACCTCCACTTCCAGCTCACCGACGGCCCCGACTCCCTCTACTCGCGAGGGGTCCCGATCACCTTCAAGAACGTCGTGGACCTGCTCGGCTCCGAGGGGAGCGCCCTGCAGGCGGGGTCGATCGTGACGACGCGGAAGTAAAACTAGTCCACGCCCTGGGTGATGACGAACAGGTGAATCGTCTGTTTGGTCTCGAGGTCCAGGAACCGCGAGCCGCCGGTCAGGGCATACACGAAGGGCGTGAAGCTCAACTCCAGATCGACCTCGACGGCCGGCGAGCTCCCCTTGACGGTGAAGTGGTTGTTGTGGACCACGCCGGCCAGATCGATCTCCTCGATCGGGGTCGGTCCGCCAAAGTGGCGCAGCGTGCCGGTCGCGCGGCCGTCCCCCTGGTCGTCCAGGGTCAGGTTGGCCGTGTAGTTCGCCTCGCCGTCAAAGCTGATGAACCTGGCTTGCCAAATGCCCATCTCATCCTCCCTCCCGCTCAGCGGGTCAGCTCAGTGTATTCGGTCGCTGAATCATACCGTGCTCCGCGATCTCGCGGGCGCCACGGGCGCTATAATGGTCCGGTGCAATTCGAGTGGGACCCGAACAAGGCCGCCCACAATCTGGGTAAGCACGGGGTCACCTTCGAGGAGGCGCAGACAGTCTTCGAGGACGACCTCTTCGTCGTGTTCGACGACCCGGACCATTCAGACCATGAGAAGCGCTATCTCATCATGGGACAATCCAGGGAAGGGCGCCTTCTCGTCGTCTCTTACACCGAGCGGTCCAGGCATGTTCGCCTGATCAGCGCTCGTCCGGCAACGCGCCATGAGCGGAAAGCCTATGAAGAAGTCTAAAGCGGATCTCGAAGACGATCTGAGGCCTGAGTACGATTTCCACGCTCTTCGCGTGGTCGCTCGGGGCCCGGGTCGCAAGAACCCTGGCGAAGTCTCCATCTCTTTGGCTCCGGATGTCGCCCAAGTCTTCCCGGACTCCGAGTCCGTGAATGAGGCGCTGCGGTTCCTGATGAGGATCACCGAAAAGGAAATGGCCCGCCAGTCGTAACCGACTCCCTCAAAACCCCACCCGGAACTCCGCCCCCCCGCCCTCACCCGCTTCCAGGCTGAAGGCGAAGCCGTGGGCGGAGAGGATCTCCTGGACCAGCGTCAGCCCGAGGCCGCGGCCATTTCTCTTCGTCGAGAAAAAGGGGGTGAAGAGGAGGGCGCGGACCTCCTCCGGGATGCCGGGGCCGGAGTCGCGGATCGCCAGGGAGCCGCGGTCCAGGCGGAGAGCGATCCGCCCGTCCTCGCCGATCGACTCCATGGCGTTCTTGAGGACGTTCACCACCACCTGCTCGATCTGGTTGCGGTCGAGCTCGACCGGCGGGATGGTCTCCACTCCATCCCAGACGATGGCGATCCGCCGCCGGTCCAGCTCCGGCCGCAGAAGGATCAGGATCTCGTCCACGAGCTGCTTGACGTCCGTCGGCCGGCGGTCGGGGGGCGGCAGGCGGACCACCTCCGCGAAGCCGTTCATGAAGGCGCGCAGGTTCTCCAGCCGCGTGATCGCCACCGTGATCGCCTGCAGGTAGTCCTCTCGGTCTTCCGCCCCGAGATCGCCGGCGTAGCCGCGGAAGGAGTCGAGCAGCGAGCCGACCGCTCCCACCGAGTTGTTGATCTCGTGGGACATCATCCGGATCAGCTTGCCGTAGGCCGCCTTCTCCGAGGCTCGCAGCTCCTCCGTCAGCTCCTCCAGCAGCAGGAAGCCGCGCGGGAAGCCGCGGTCGAAGAACTCCGCGCGGGTGACCTTGAGACGCCGGCCCCCCTGGAAGGCGAGGACCTCGGAGCTCCCTTCCGGGACCGCCGCCAGGGCGCCCTCGAGCTTCTTTCCCTGCGTCTCTGCCGCGGCGAGCCCCAGCAGCTTCTCGGCCGCCGGATTGAGCGAGGAGACTCGGCGTCGAAGTCCAGCGTCAGGACGCCGGCCGGCGAGGCGGCGAGGATCTTCTCCAGGAAGTAATGCTGCTCCTGCTGCTTGAGCCGCTCCTCCCGCAGGCGGTCGATCATCTGGTTGTAGATCCGGATCAGGGAGTCCATCTCCGGCTGCCCCACCTCGCGGAACTGGGAGGTGAAGTCGCGCTCGCCGATCAGCTCCGCCCCGGTGCGGATCAGGTCCAGGGGGACGAAGAAGGTCCGCACCAGCAGCACGCCGAAGACGATCGAGAGGACGAAAAGCCCTTCGACCGCCAATAACCAGAGCCGGTTCTCGCGCAGAACGAAAAACGAGATCGCCGCGAGAACCGCGTGGATCAGAACCAGATAGACGATTATTTTAGCCCGCAGGCTCATTTTGGAGAGATTTTCCCCGTATAACAATGTTTCCTGGGTTTTTTCAATGTCAGAGGCGAAATAACAATGTACAAACGCCTGAAACTCTGTTGTACGGCAAAAAACAAAGTTAAAAGCGGGCAAACATTGTTTCAGGAGAATTCACGATGAAAAACGTCCGGTCAGTGAGATTCCAGCCCGTATTTCTCGAAACGCCGGTAGAGAGCGGCCCGCGAGAGCCCCAGCGCCTCGGCCACCCGCGTGACGTTCCCCTCGTAGTGGCGCATGCATTTGACGATCATCGCCTTTTCCATCTCGTCCAGGGTCATTGTGCCCGGGCTCGGAAGCGCCGTGCCGCCTCGCGCCTCGCGCTCCTCCAGACCGGAGAGGGCCACGAGATCGCCGGCGTCGAGCCGGTCGCCGTCGATCACCAGCACGGCGCGCTCGATCGTCTGCTTGAGCTGGCGGATGTTGCCCGGCCACGGCTGATCCTGCAGCCAGGCGAGGGCGTGGTCGGTGAGCGCGATCGGCTGAGCGCCGGTAGGTGCGCGCGGAGAGATCGAGGAAGTGGCGGGCGAGCAGCGGGATGTCCCCCCGGCGCTCGCGCAGCGCCGGCAGCCGCATGGCGATCAGGTTCAGCCGGTAGAGGAGATCCTCGCGGAACTGCTCCGCGCGCCACCATCTCCCCGAGGTCGCGGTTGGTGGCCGAGACCACCCGCACGTCCACCGTGCGCGTGACGCTCGATCCCAGCACCTCGTAGGAGCGGTCCTGGAGCACGCGCAGCAGCTTCACCTGGGCTGACGGGTCGACCTCGCCGATCTCGTCGAGGAAGATGGTGCCGCGGTCGGCCATCTCGAAGCGCCCTTTGCGGTCCGCGCGGGCGTCGGTGAAGGCGCCCTTGACGTGGCCGAACATCTCGCTCTCGAAGAGGGTCGAGGAGATGCCGCCCAGGTTCACCTTGACGAACGGGCCGTCCTGGCGCCGGCTGTTGCGGTGGATCGCCTCGGCCACCAGCTCCTTGCCGGTGCCGCTCTCGCCGGTGATCAGCACCGAGGCGTCGGTCGGCGCGACGCGGCCGATCAGCTCGAGGATCTTGAGGAACCGCGGCTCGGCGCCGATCAGGGCGCGGAAGTCGCAGCGCCGGTCGAGCTCCTCGCGGCTCGCCGGCGCTCCCTTGCCCTCCCCGCTGCCGCGCGAGCGACAGGGCGGTCTCCACCGCCTGCAGGAGCTGGGCGTTCGACCACGGCTTGGTGACGAAGTCCGCCGCGCCAGCCTTCATCCCCTCGACCGCCAGGCCGATCGATCCCCAGGCGGTGATCAGGATCACCGGCATCCGCGGCCGCAGCCGCCGGATCGCGGCCAGCAGCTCCAGCCCCTCCTCCCCCGTGGTGGCGCGGGAGAAGTTCATGTCCTGGAGCACGAGGTCGAACTCCTGCTCGCGCAGCAGCGCAAGGGCCTCCTCCTGCGACCGGGCCGCCCGCGCGGGGTGGCCGTGCCGCTTGAGGAGGAGGCTCAACGAAGCCACCACCGACGGGTCGTCGTCGACGATCAGAATCATTCGGTATCGCAGAGGCCTCGGCCGGCTGCACCCGGGCCGCCAGAGTGCTCGGGTAGAGGGTGCAGAGGATGGAGATCAGATACATGGCCATCATGGCGAACAGCAGCCCGCTGGCGAAGACCCGATTGGAGAGGACGCCGATCAGGTCGAGCACCGGGATCTGGACCACCAGGAGAGTCCCGATCAGGACGCCCAGGCTGGTCACCACCATCTGCTCCAGCAGAACCTGACGGTGCACCGCCGCGCGCGACGCCCCGGCCGCCCGCCGCAGACCGATCTCACGGGTGCGCTGAAGGAGATTCTGCCACAGCACGCCGATCAGCCCGAGCCCGACCATCAGCAGGAGGAAGAAAGCCACCGTGCCGGCCACGATGAGCGGCGTCAGGAAGAAGCGGGAGCGACGTCGCCCGCACCTGCGCCAGTGGCTGCACTTCGAACGACCAGTCGGGGGCCACGGCCTGCATGTGCTTCACCAGCGCCTCCTCGAACTCCGGGCTGGTGCCCGGCCGCACCCGGACCAGGAGATTGGAGGGCGTCCGTGCATGAGGGTCGCGCAGATCTGTGAGCCGGAACATGAAGTTGTCGTTCGGCATCAGCTCGCCCGATTTACGGAAGTCGCTCACCACGCCGATCACCCGGCGCTGGCGCTCGTCGGGCTCCGGCTTGCCGAACGGCCGGCCGACGGGATCGGCGGCGCCATAGACCGTGCGCGCCAGCTCGCGGTCGATGACGATCGGCTCCCAGGCCAGTCCGGAATCCGCTTCCTGGAACCAGCGGCCGGCGACCATCTTCAGGCCCATCACGTCCGCGAACCCCGTCGTGACCTCGTCGAGGGCCATATACACGTCCTTGCCGTCGATCGTCCAGTTGCCGCCAAACCCGCCCTGGTCGAAAGGGATCACCGCCGTGCCGGCCGCGGCCTCCACGGCCCCGAACGATCTCACTTCCCGCAGCAACTGCTCGAACAGCGCCGCCTGCTCGGGAGAGCCGCCACCGCCGGGGCCGCCCCCGGCACGAGGCATCCCGATGCGGACGTTCCAGACGTTTTTCCACTCGAATCCGAGCGGGCGCCGGTAGTTGTCGAGAAAGAACAGCCCCAGCGTCGCCACCACGAAGACGACCAGGAAGGAGGCGCAGATCTCGAGGATCATCAGCGCGTTGGAGCGCTTGCGGTTCCAGACCAGCTTGAGAAGATGACGGATCATGCGGACCTCCCGCGAAGAGCTTGGACGGGGTGGAGCTTCGACATCCGCCAGGCTGGATAGACGCCCGACAGGAGGCCGAAGAAGAGGGCGATCGCCAGGCCGTACAGGAAGACGCGAGCGTTGATCTGCAGCCCGGCGTGCTCGATCAGGCCGCTGGCGTTGAAGATCCGCAGCACCACGGCCGCGAGCGCGAGGCCGACGCCGGCGCCGATCAGCGTCAGCACCAGATTCTCGATCAGGAACTGTCCGATGAGCGTGCGCGAGGAGGCGCCGAACGCCCGCCGCACGCCGATCTCCGACGCGCGGTCGAGGATGCGGCTCAGATTGATGTTCACCAGGTTGATCGTGGGCAGCAGCATGAAACCCAGCATCAGCGCCAGCAGCACCGCCCGCAGTTGGATCGCCGGATCCACCACCGGCGGGCCGGGGAGGAAGAGCCGGGCGGCCCCTTCGAACAGCGTGTCGGCCCCGGTGATGAGGGTATTGAAGGACTTGGGATCGGGGATCTGCTTTTCAGCCCCGCGCAGGATGGACTGGAATTCCGCCTTGATCTGCGGCAGATCGGCAGGGCTCCGCGCGAGGATCAGGGCCGAGAAATTGCCGCTCCACCCCTGCTTGTAGCCGCTCGACTTGGCGGTCGTGATCGGCACCCAGAGATCGGCCGACGAGGAGTAGCGGAGGAGGGGAACGTCCCGCACCACGCCCACCACCCGGAAACTCTGGCCATCCGCCTCCAGCGTCCTTCCCACCGCCGGCTGGCCGTCGAAGAAGCGCTGCCGCGTCGTCTCGCTGATCACCGCGACCCGGCGGCCGTTCTCGTCGTCCGCGGTGGTGAACGGCTCCCCTTCCACGAAGTCGAACGCGAGCACCCGCCAGAATTCTCCGTCCGTGCGGCGCATCGAGGACTGGATCTTGCGGCCGTTCAGGTAGGAGACGACGCTCTCCGCAAAGGTCGTGATCGTGATCCGCTCGACGCTCGGGAGCTTCGCCATCGGACGCACGTAGCGGTCGAGAAAGGCATAGCCGACCGGTGAGATCTCGGTGTTCTCCGGCCCCTTCATCGTCATCCGATAGACGCCGAGCATGCGGTCGGCGTGGATCTCCGGCGCCCCCGTCGCGAAAACGTTATCGAGCAGGGCGGTCGCCACCAGCAGCACGAGCAGGGTGACGCTGATGCCGAACAGGCTGATGAACGTAAAGAATTTCCGCCGCCCCAGGACCTTGAGCGCGATTTTCAAATAATTTTTCAACATCACCGTTCTCCTACTGGACCTGCCGGCCGTCGAACAGGCGGACGACGCGGTGCGTCTTGTCGGCCATCCGTGGATCGTGGGTGACCATCACGATGGTGGTCTTCTCCTTCTGATTCAGGTCTTCGAGGATGCCCATGATCTCGTCGCCCATCTGGCTGTCGAGGTTGCCGGTGGGCTCGTCGGCCAGCAGGATGCCGGGGCGGCCGACGATGGCGCGCGCGATCGCCACCCGCTGCTGCTGGCCGCCCGAGAGCTGGGTCGGAAAGTGATGGATGCGCGAGGAGAGACCCACGCGGTCGAGCGCCGCCAGCGCCGCCTTCCGCCGCTCCTTGTTCGACATCTTGCGATAGAGCAGCGGGATCTCCACGTTGTCCACCACCGAGAGATCGGACACCAGGTGGAACTGCTGGAAGATGAAGCCGATCCGCTCATTGCGGACGCGAGAGAGAGCGCGGTCGCCATAGCGATCGATCGCCTGGCCGTCGAGCGCGACCCGCCCCGAGGTCGGCTCGTCGAGCAGCCCCATCAGGTTGAGCAGCGTGCTCTTGCCGCACCCCGAGGGACCCATGATCGAGATGAACTCGCCCTTCCCGATCTCCAGATTGATGTTGTCCAGCGCCGTCGTCTCGATGCGATCGGTGCGGTATTGCTTGCTGACCTGCCGCAGGTTGATCATATGAATTCTCCCCTGATCGATTTATTTTAAATTCACTCGTTCCAGGTGCTGGTAATCCTTCATCTCGGAGAGGATGACCTCCTCCCCGGGCGCCAGGCCGTCGAGAACCTCGTAGAAGTCATAGCCCGCGAGGCCGAAGCGGACCCGCCGGCGCACGGCGTGATCCCCCTTCACCACGAACACGGCGTCCGTCCCGCCCCCTTGCGCGAACGGCCCCTTGGGCACGCGCAGGGTGTTCGCCCGCGCGTCCGTGACCACCAGCACGTCCACCCGCAGGGCGTTGCGCAGCTTGGGATAGCGGGGGTTTTCGAGATCCACCTTGAACTTGACGGCGCCGCTCTCGATGGTCGGATCGATCGAGGTGAGGCGGCCGTCGAGAGTCTGCTCGTCGAGCTTCACGCGGACGGTCTGACCGGGATGAAGGCTCGCGGAATGGACATCCGAAACCGTTCCCTCGACGCGGAACGAATCGAGATCCGCGATGCGAGCGATCACGTCGCCGCTCCGGACCGTCGTGCCCTCCTGGAGGACGACCCAGGTGAGGACGCCCGCGCGGTCCGAGCGGGTGGTGGCGAGTTCGAGCAGCCGCTGGGCGTCGTCGCGCTCCTTGCGCACCGTCGCGAGATCGAGCTCGACCCCCTGGAGCTGGGCGTCGGTCGAGCGGCGGGCCTCCGCGACCGAGCCCTGGAGCTGCGCGAGCTGGATCCTGGCCTTCTTCTCCTCCACCTCGGACGCCCTGAAGGTAGCCTCCGAGACGAGGCCGTCGGCGCGCAGCTTGCGGTTCTGCTCGGCGCGGTAGGCGAGCGCCTCGACGTCGAGCTTCTGGGCCTCGATCTGGCCGCGCAGATCGTTGAGGCTGCGCTCCAGGCTGATCCGGAGCTGCTGCTGCTCGTTGGCCTTCCTGGCGAATTGATCCTCGATTTTTCCAAGTTCCAGCTTGGCGGAGGACGTATCGAGCGCGAGAATCGCATCCCCCGCCTTCACCAGATCCCCCGGCCGCTTGAGAACCTTCTCGACGCGAGCCTCGACGGGGCTGGAAATCACCCCCTCGAACGCCGGCACCACCGTTCCCGAGGCCTCGATGATCCCCTCGACCGGCCCGCGGTCCACCGTTCCCATCCGCACCTGCTCCCGCGCCACGGAAGGCCGCAGCCACCCTGGCAGCAGGATCAGCACCACCACACAGAGCGCCAACGCCCCGCCCCCCACAGCCGCCCGGCGCCCCAGGCGGCGATATCTGTAACTGGCATCCAGCTCACGGTCCATGGTCATAGCTCCCTCTCGGTCGACGACCGATAAGGGCAAGGGGTGTGCCAGAGGCTAAGTTGTTGGCTTGACGGAGATTGTGGCTAAACGGAAGGGGTCGGAATCGTCCGGGGGTGGACGGGGGTGTTCGGAAACGGACGGTAGGCCAGAGGTTCAGCCCCAAGCGTGTCATGGTACCATTCCCAAGCGACGCGACATCGAAGAAGGAAACACCGCCATGCCCAGACACGCGACAGCCAGGATAGAGGACGTGGAGCTGAAAACTCAGGCCCCCCCCTCGGCGGAGGAGATGGATCGCCGAGAGGAGGTTGCATCTCTACTTCTCTCTCTCCTGGACCGGCCTGTCACCGAAGAGGAAAGGGAGTTCTGGCGGGAGTTTGAAGCTGATCTGAAAAGGGATCGACCGCAGTTCCGCTGACCGATGCCTCTCCCCCTTCTTCTCGACAGCAACATCCTCGGGCAGATCGTACGACCCACGGTCGAAGAGCATGGGCCGGTCGTCAGAGCGATTGCTCGTCTCTTTCGAGACATCCAATTCCGGGTTCACGTCCCCGAGATCATCGATTACGAGTTGCGCCGCAAGCTACTACACTTGGCTCAACATCCCCATCAACCGAGGAAGTGGGCTCAAGAGGCATTAGCAGTCCTGGACCGGCTCGTTTTAACGGGTTACATTCCAATCACCACCGAAACCATGCGGCTGGCGGCCAAGATCTGGGCGCAGACGCGTTCCGAAGGTCGATCGAGAGGCCCTGAGGAAAGCTTGGACATTGACATCATCCTCGCAGCGCAGGCACGACAAGCGGGTGGACAGATCATTACGACAAACGAAAGACATTTTCGGGGCGTCGCCGATCTGTTCGACTGGCGATCCTTCCAGCCCTGAATAGAGCGGCTCCAAGCCGCAGAATCACCCCACATCCCGCTTCTAACCCCCGGTAGCTGGACGCGCCGTCCTGGCCTCCGCACCCCAAGCAATGTAACGAAAGCCCTTCGCCGGGAGCCTACCTGTATACCTGCGGCCAGGGTGGTCGCGATAGAGCGTCACGTCCCGGAAGGAGAAAATCGATATGCAGCAGGAACGTGGTTCGGATGTGCTCAAGAGGCTGGCCGGCTCGCGGCAGCACAATCTCGACGAAGCATCCATCCAGCGGCTGGGCGAGGTCGTCGACAAACATTCCTTGAAGGTGCTGGACTGGACGATCTACGGCCAGCCGGCGATCGATCGCATTCGCGGGACGCTGCGTTGCGATCCCAAGGACGCGGGGGCGGTCGTGAATCAACTGATCGTTGATCAGGTGCGCTGGAACGTCCGGCTGTTCCCTTACGGCATTCCTTTCCCGGATGAGGTGATCATTCACATCGAGCACGGTGGCGGCCCGGTCGTCCGCTGATCGCCCCTCCAGAACGTCACCGCGGTTCTCCTGGGTCGAGGGAATCCGTGCTCGGCTTCGTCCCAGGAGACCGTCTCTTCGTAAACGCCGCCCATTGAGGAGAAGAACCATGGGCCCAACCGGCCGCTCCCGCATCGTGCAGATCCACCCCACCCGGCGGTGTAACCTGCGCTGCCTGCACTGCTATTCGTCTTCCGGACCCGAGGTGAAGGAGACGCTCGATCTCAACCTGCTGCAGGACCTGCTCACCGACGCCGCGGCCCAGGGCTATACGGTGGCGGGCTTCTCCGGCGGCGAGCCGCTCCTCTACAAGCCGTTGCGCGAGGTGCTGGAGCATGCCCACCGGTGCGGCCTGATTACGACGGTGACCTCCAACGGCATGCTGCTCGACAAGCGCCGGCTGGAAATGCTCTCCGGCGCGGCCGATCTGCTGGCAATCAGCCTCGACGGCGTTCCCGAATCGCACGACCGCATGCGCGGGGACGGCAGCGCCTTCTCCACCATGGCCTCACGCCTGGAAGGCGTGCGTCGTTCGGGAATCCCTTTCGGTTTCATATTCACGCTCACCCAGCACAACCTGCATGAGCTCGAGTGGGTCGCGGCCTTCGCTCTCGAGCAGGGAGCGCACCTGCTGCAGATCCATCCGCTGGAAGAGGCCGGGCGGGCGGCCGAGCGGCTGGCGGGAGCTCGGCCGGATGGCATCGAGACCGGATATGCCTTCCTGCTGACCGCCGCGCTGCAGGAGCAACTCGGCGACCGCATGCGCGTCCAACTCGATCTGGCGAGCCGCCAGGGGATGGAGGCGAGCCCTGGCTGCTTCTTCGCGGACGCCTGTCCGACCGATCGCGATCTGCCGCTCGCCGAGCTCGTCTCGCCGCTGATCGTCGAGGCCGACGGCAGCGTCGTGCCGCTCGAATACGGCGTGGGCCGCCGGTTCCAGCTCGGCAATCTTCATGAGGCGCGACTGGACGAGCTCGCCGGACGCTGGAGGCGCGAGCGTCTGGAGGCATTCCGGCAGCTCTGCCGTCGCACTTTCGAGGCCGTGACGACCGACCGCGAGGCGCCGCTGACCAATTGGTACGAGGCGATACGCCAGGCGAGCGTAACCGTGCCGGAAATGCTCTCCTAGCAGGCGCTCTCGCTGGGTGCCGGTCCGGACCCTGTTTGACAAGCCGTGGAGGACCGGAGACGATGAAATCGAATGTGCGGCATCTTCGGCTTCACCGGACCGCCGGACCCGCAATGCCTGGCCGTGCTGCGTCAGGCCCTGCGCCACCGCGGTCCGGACGGCGAGGGGGAGATCGTCACTCCGTCGCTCTCCATGGGCTGCGACCGGCTCGCCATCGTCGGCCGCCGTGACGGCGCTCAGCCCCTCTCCAGCGAGGACGGCAGGCTACAGCTCGTCTGCAATGGCGAGATCTATAACTTCCGCGAGCTGCGCCGGGAGCTGGAGCGACGCGGCCACCGCTTCGCCACCGGGTCGGACGCCGAGGTCGTGGTGCATGCCTTCGAGGAGGAGGGGGAAGCCGCGCTCGGCCGGTTGCACGGCATGTTCGCCCTCGCCCTCTGGGACGAGGCGGCGGGACGCCTGCTGCTGGCGCGGGATCCGGCGGGCATGAAACCGTTGTTCTACCTGCGGCATCAGGACCGCTGGTGGTTCGCTTCCGAGGCCAAGGCGCTGCTGCTCGCGACCGGCGCGCCACGCAGGACCGATCCGCGCGCGCTCGACGGCCTGCTGCGGCTGGGATTCGTGCCCGGCCCCCGCACCCTGTTCGAAGGGGTGTCCCGCCTCCCCGCCGGTCACTGGCTGGCGATCGAACGCTCGGGCGAGATGCGGCTCGCACCTTTTCCGAAAGACCAGACGGCTCCGGCGGCTCTGGGCAGCGGCGATCTTGCCGGCGAGCTCCGGCAGCGGCTCGGCGCGGCGGTCGACAGCCACCTGATGGCGGAGGTGCCGGTCGGCGCCTCGCTCTCCGGAGGCCTCGATTCGAGCTTTCTAGTAGGCCTGATGGCGGAGCGGCTCGGCGCGGGGATCAAAACCTTTTCCATTGGCTGCCCCGGCGATCAGGACGAGCGGCCGTTCGCGCGGATCGTCGCCGAGCGCTTCCGCACCGATCACCGGGAGATCGCCGTTGGTCCGGACGACCTGTGGTCCCGCCTGCCGCGGGTCATCTGGCAGGCCGAGGAGCCGCGCGGCGGTCCGCTGGTGCCGAACAGCCTGCTGTTCGAGCGCGCGGCCGAAGACGTGCGCGTGCTGCTGCTCGGCGAAGGGGCCGACGAGCTGTTCGGCGGCTACCTCCGTTTCAAGACCGCCCTGCCGCCGCTCGGATTCCTGCCCCCGCGCCTGGGCGCGGCCCTCTATGGCACGCGCAAGCTGGGCGCGGCGCGTGAGCTCTACGGCCCGGCTCTGCAAGCCGCGCGAGCCCAGGAAGACCCGCTCGCCACCCATCTCGGACCCGCCCTGCACCAGCGCGGAGCGCGGCGGCTCGCCGGACTTCTCGACTTCGAGCGCCGCGTCCAGCTCCCCAACGCCCACCTGCCGCGCGTCGATCTGCTCTCCATGGCGCACGCGCTGGAAGTCCGCCTGCCGTTTCTCGATCCCGGCGTGATCGAGCTCAGCGAGCAGGTGCCGCTGGCGGACAAGGTGGGCTGGCGCGGCGAAAAGATGATCCTGCGCGAGGCAGCGCGCGGTCTCTTGCCGCCGGAAATCCTTCACCGCCGCAAGCAGGGGCAGGCGAATCCGCTGCGCCTCTGGGAAGCCGCGGGCCTGCTGGATCACGCCGCCGAGCTGCTCGCCGGACCCGTGGTCCGTGCGCGCGGCCTGTTCCAGCCGCGTGCCGTGGACCGGCTGCTCGCCCGCCTGCGGCGCGGCCGCGGCGCGCCCTTCGACCGCAACCGCCTGCACTTCCTGGTGCTGATCGAGGTCTGGCAGCGCGTCTTCCTCGATCCCGAGCGCCTGGCGCCGCCGGCATGACCCGTCCGCCAGAGCTCTGGACACGCTGGCGCAAGCGGCTCGGCCGGGCCTGGGAGCTCGCGCGTGTTCGCCCCTGGACCTTCCTGTCGGCCGTGGCCTGGCCGCTCGCCTGGCCGGCCGCCTGGCTGTGGCGGCGGACCTGGCTCCGTGGCACGCGGCTGATCGCGGTGACCGGCTCCTTCGGCAAGACCAGCACCACGGCGGCCACGGCGGCCGTGCTCGGCGTGCCGTTCGATCCGCACTCCCGCAATTTCGGCAGCTTTCTGGCCCTGGCGGTCCTGCGCCACCACCCTCGCGGCCGGCCGCTGGTGCTCGAGGTCGGCATCTCGCGCCGTGGGCAGATGCGTCGCTACGCCCGGCTCCTGCGCCCCGACGCCGTCCTCTTGACGGCGGTGGCCGAGGATCATTCCCAGGGCCTCGGCGGCATCGCGGGCGTGGCCGCCGAGAAGGCCCGCCTGGCCCACGCCGTCCCGCCCGGAGGGCTCCTGGTGGTCAACGGCGACGATCCGCGGTGTCGCGCCATTGCTTCTGAAGCCCACGCCAACGTCGTCCGTGTCGGCTTCGCCGCCGACTGCGAGTGGCGGATCGACAGCGTGAGCGTCGAATTTCCACGCGGGACTCACGTGGATCTCGCTGGCCCGGATCGCGGCCTGGAGATCATGTCCCCCTGGATCGGAGAGGGCCTGGCGCGCTGCACGGCCGCCGCCGCCGCGGTCGGCGCCGCTTCCGGGCTCGAATACGATACGGTCCGTGAGCGGTTGGCCGGCTTGTGCCCGCTCCCCGAACGCCTGGAAACCGTGGCGCTACCCGCCGGGGCGTGGCTGCTGTGCGATTCCTGGAAATCGACCTGGGTGACGATGGAATCCGCCCTTCATGAGCTGGGCCGGATCGCGGGCTGGCGACGGATCGCCGTGCTCGGAAACATCGATGAGGTGCGACGGGGGACACAGACCGGGGTCTACCTCGAGTACGCCCGGCTGGCCGCGACGGTCGCCGAACGGATCGTCTATATTGGTGACGGTTTCGAAAAGTTCCTCCGCGGGACGCGGCAGGCGGGGCTGGCGCCGGACCGTATCCAGGGCTGCCGCGACGTTCATCAGGCCGCCGCGGCGTTGCGCGGCGAGCTCGCGCCCGGAACCGTCATCCTCGTCAAGGGGAGTCACCGGCAGAAGCTGGGCCGGATCAAGCTTCTCCTTCAGGGTGAGGCCGTGAGCTGTGACCTGCGGCTCTGCCCGCGCACCGGCCTGAGCTGCACGTTGTGTCCACATCTCATTGAAGAGACTTTGAAGGGAGAAGCATGACACGGATCCGTCTTTCACTTCTGCGGGGCATCTGCCAGCTGCCGGCCTACGTCGCTATGGAGAAGGGGTTCTTCGCCGCTCAGGAGATCGAGGCGGAGCCCCAGCTGGCGCCCACCGCCTGGACGGTGCCGGAACGGCTGAAGACGGGCGAGGTCGACTTCGCCGTGATCCCCTGGACACGGGTGGCGGCGGACGTTCCGCGCGACGGCAACCGGCTGGTCCTGATCGCCGGCTCCGGAATCGAGGAGGCGGCCCTGGTGCTGCGCACGGGGCTTTCTCCCGAGGACGTCCGCAGCGTGGCGGTGCCCAACGAGGGGGGGATCAAGGATCTCACCGCCATGGCGCTGCTGCGGCGTCTCGGCTGGAACGACGTCCGCCTGGTGCGCCAGCCGTCCGGAGACGGCGCCATCCTGAGCTTCGTCGGCCAGGGCGCCGACGCGGCGGCGATGGTGGAGCCCTACGCCGCCATGCTCGAGAGCCTCGGCCTGGGCAAGGTCCTGCTGCGCACGGGCGACGTCTGGCCGGGCGCTCCGGGCTGCTCCCTGACCACGACGAGCGGCCTGATCGAGCGCGATGCCGACCTCGCGCGGCGCGTGGTGACGGCCTATGTGGCGGCGGCGCGCTTCGTCCTCGAATCCCCGGACGAGGCCGCGACCGCGGGCGAGAAGTACATCGGCGTCAGCGCCGCGATCATCCGCCGCGCCCTCGCCTCCAATCGTCCCGACCCGCGGGCGATCCGCAACGACGAGGCGATGTCCCAGATCCTCACCCTGATGGCCGACCTGGGCTATGTGAAGAGCCCGCCGCAGGGCTACCGCGACCTCCGCTTCCTGGAGGCGCTCGG
The DNA here is from genome assembly GCA_963792575.1 of uncultured Acidobacteriota bacterium. Lineage (GTDB taxonomy): Bacteria > Acidobacteriota > Thermoanaerobaculia > Multivoradales > UBA5704 > DATARR01. The sequence goes on along the minus strand of CAWBWZ010000023.1, from coordinate 998,657 downwards.
CCTCTGAGCGGCATCTGGCGGGACGGACTCGACATCGCCGGCCGGTCGATGGCGCTCCCCTGGTTCCTGCGCCGGCCGATCGATCTCGCCGCCGCTGCCGCAGCGGTCGGCGAGCGGGCGAGACATCGCGAGGCGTCGTTCCTCCAGTCCCTGGAACCGCTGATCTTCGGCGTCGAGAAAAGCCCGCTGCGGCGGCTGCTGGCGTGGGCGGGATGCACGTCCGGCGACCTCCGGAGCCTGGTGGCCGACGACGGGATCGAGACGGCCCTGTCGCGGCTGCGGGCGGCCGGCGTCTTCGTGACCGCCGACGAATTCCGTGGCCGCGTTCCGCTGCGGCGTCCGGGCCTGGAGCTGGCGCTCACGGCGGCGGACTTCGACAACCCGCGATTCCCCGGCGGTGTCGCGGGGACGACCAGCGGCTCCACCGGCCGGGGCATTCCCGTGCGCTACAGCTGGCCGTTCCTCGCCGCCGAAGCCGCCGAGGAGCTCCTGCTCCTCGCCAGCCACGGCCTGCAAGACGCTCCACTCGCCTTCTGGATGCCGGGGCCGCCGGGGATCGCCGGCCTGCACAACCTCCTCGCGCACGCCAAGCTGGGACGGCCGCCCGAGCGCTGGTTCTCGACCAGCCCGGCGCCCGCGCGGGACGAGGGGCTGGCCTTCTGGGTGGACCGCGGCTGGCGCGCCGCCCGCCGGCTCTTCCCCCGCCTCGGCCCGGCGCCGGAGTGGGTGCCGGCGGAGCGCGCGGCCGAGGTCGCCGGCTGGCTCGCTCGCTCGCCACGGCCGGCCGTGTTGAAGTGCTTCGCGAGCTCCGCCCTGCGCGTGGCGAGCGCGGCGACCGCCGCCGGCCAGGATCTCTCGCGGAATGTCGTGTTCGCCGGCGGCGAGCCGCTGACCGAAGAGCGCCGCGATTTCCTGGCGCGCGCCGGCCTCCGCGTCTACGCGCGGTACGCCGCCACCGAGACCGGCTTCATCGCCGGCGCCTGCCCGTTCGGCGAGGACGGCGGCGAGATGCACCTGTACGGCGACCGCTTGGCGCTCATCGGTCCGGAGCCTGACGGGCCCGCGGCGCCGTTCGCTTTCACCACGCTTTCGCTCGCCGCGCCAAAGGTGTTGCTCAACGTCGAGCTCGGCGATCACGGACGGCTCCGGCGGCGCTCCTGCGACTGCGCGCTCGGCCGCGCCGGGCTCGACTGGCACGTGCGTGACGTGCACAGCCCCGCCAAGATCGCCGTGGAAGGAGTCAAGCTCGGGGAGCTCGACTTCACGCGGCTGGCCGAGGAGGCGGCGCGAGATCTCGGGGGCAACCCGGATGAGCTCCAGATCTGGATGGGGACCGGTGCCGGCGGCGCCTCCCGGATCACTGTGGTGCTGGCCCCCGGCGCGGCGGTCGATCCGGCGGCGCTGGAACGCCGGCTGCGCGACCGCCTGCCGAGCCTTTCCGGCGGCGCTCTGGCCGCCAAGCTCTGGTTCGAAAGCGGAGCCCTCGCCGTCGAGCGCCGGCCCTTGCGGCTGGGCCCGAACCAGAAGATGCGGCGCATCGTCCGGGACGGATCGACCGACGGATCAACCGATGCGCCTTGATCCCACGGAATGGGCTCTCGTTCACGACCGCGGAGAGTCCCGTCACTTCGCCTTCCGCCGCGGTCTCGAGCTCTGCCTCGAACGGTGCGGCCCGCGCGTTCGGCCGGGCACGCTGTGGGCGGACGTCGGTTCAGGCACCGGCCACCTCGCCCACGCTCTTGCCGAACGCGGCGCGCGGGTGATCGGTCTCGATCTCGACCCCGCCATGGCCCTCTATGCGCACCGCCGCTGGTCACAGCCGTTCGCGGCGGCGGCGGCTCGCTCTCTGCCGCTGTCAGACGGCGCCTGCGCGGGAATCGCCGCGATCTCCCTGCTCGGCTGCCTGCCGGGTGGAGACTTCTCGGGATTCCTTGCCGAGGCGGCCCGCGTGCTGGCGCCCGGCGGCACGCTCTGCCTCAGCGCGATGAACCGCCGCAGCCTTCTGCTGGCGATCAGCAAGACCTGGAGTTGGCCGGCGCGGCTGCGGGGCGGCCGCTATGCCGCCTACGATCCGGCGGCGCTCGCCGGCGAATTGCGGCGGGCCGGCTTCCTGCTGGAAGAGCAAATCTTCTACGGCCACTTCCTGGCCGCCGGCCGCTTCGTCCTGCCGCGCCCGGAGACGGCGCGAGGAAAGGAACGCGCGGCGGCGCCCGGCTCCCGCGACCCCTGGGCTCGCCAGCTCCTCCTCCTCGCCCGCCGCGCCGACAGTGGGGCCGGCTCCGGTGGATGTCCCACTGTGGCCCGGCGACTGCACCGGACTAATGACAGGCCATGAGCTGTGGATACAGTATGTTTCCTACCGCGCAGCCACAAGAGTCGTAACTTCTGACATAGCCGGTCATGCTGACGCGGAATACTAGATCCCCCCTTACCCGTTGCTCCGGAGGAAGGGACCAGGGGCCGCACTCCTTGAAGAACGAGAGGAGCTAACCACGATGGACACCGTTGAAATTTCCCTGTGCTTGGCGTGCAGCATCAAGCAGGAAGCCGGGAATCGATGGGTCACCGGTTGCCCAGCATTGGACCTTTACTCCCAAGGCAAGACCGCAGAGGAAGCTAAGCGCTGCCTTGAAGAGGCGATCGAAATTTGGGTGGAAGACTGCCTGGAGCGCGGTACCCTCTACTCAGCTCTACGCGAGGTTGGGATGCATAGAATCCATCCTTCCGCCCTCAAGCCAGGAGAGCCGCATCTCGCTGTCCGTCCTGCCATGGACCAAGAGGAACCGGCGGAGGATTCGTTCAACGTCCACCTCTCCATCCCGGCTTACCAAGCCTCTGCGCTTCTCTCGGCGCATGCATAGAATGGGACAGGCGCGTTGAAGCGTCTCAAGTGGCAAGAATTACGTGATGTCTGCATCCTTGCCGGTTACTCCAACCCCGTCATCCGGGGCGATCATCTCAAGATGACGCGCCCCGGAAGCTCTCGCCCGGTGGTAAATCAAGATGGACTCCAACCTCGGTGAGGACATCGTGCAAAGCAACAAAAGAACGATGGGCCTGACTACCGACGAATTTCACGACCTTCTTGACCAAGTCCGCGGCAAGAAGAAGTAATCCCCCTCCTCTCCTCCCGCCCCTACTTCTCCTCGGGTTCCCTGTTCCACCGCTTCCGGCGACTCTCCAGCCCTCACGCCCGTTCCGGAATCATCCACATCCCGCCCTTGGCCCGCAGCGAGGTCCCGATCTTGGGGTCCACGAAGTGTCCGGGCGCGAGGTGCGGACGGTAGCGCTGCGCCACCATGGCGAGGATGAGCTGCATCTCCATCATCGCGAGGTGACGGCCGATGCACATCCTCGGTCCGGTGCCGAAGGGGAGATAAGAGTGGCGCGGCCGGGCGGCGATGGCTTCGGGCTCGAAACGCTCCGGATGGAAGGCCTCGGGGATCTTCCAGATATCCGGATGCCGGTGAGTGGCGTAGGGGCAGAGCAGGATCTGGGCGCCTGCCGGGATCGGATAGCCGCCGATCTCGTCCTCGCCGCGGGAGGTGCGGTTGAGGAACCAGAAGGGTGGGTAGAGACGCATCGACTCCTGGGCGACCTGTGAGGTGTAGGTGAGACGGTTCAATTCCTCGAAGGTCGGTGTCCGGCCGCCGAGCACGGTCGCCAACTCCTCGCGCAGGGTTTCGTCGACGGCGGGGTGCTCGTCGAGCAGATGCCAGGTCCAGGTCAGGGAGTCGGCCGTGGCCTCGTAGCCGCCGAACAGGGTGACCATCACCTCGTCCCGGATCTCCTGGTCGGTCATCCCCTCCCCCGTCTCCTCGTCCCGCGCCGCCAGCAGCATGCCGAGCAGGTCGTCCACGTCCTGGCCGCTCTTCCGGCGCTCCGCGAGGATGCGATAGACCATCTCGTCGAGCGTCGCGACCGCCTCCCGGGTAACCTTCTGGTGCGGCAGCGGGAACTTCTCCGGCAGGAAGTAGGTGGCCATCCGGAGGGTGATCTGCTCCAGCGCGGTGCTGAAGCACTGCGCCATCACCTCGAGCTCCCGGGCGTCGATGCTCAGGCTGAACATGGTCTTGACGATGATCCCCAGGGTCAGGGCCATCATCTCCTGGCTGATGTCGAACGGTTCGCCAGCGTCGCTCACGGCGTCCCAGCCGGCCAGCCGTTTCTCCACGACGCCGGTCATCACGGGCACCAGGGCGGCGATCCGGCGATGGGCGAACGCCGGCTGCATCAGGCGCCGCTGCCGCCGCCAGCTCTCCCCTTCGTTGACCACCAGCCCGTTGCCGAAAAGGAACCGGGTGCGCTCGAAGACGTCGCCCTTCCAATAATTGTCATGGTTCTCCACCAGAACGTGATGATTGTGTTCGGGAAGCGTTACCAGATAGACCGTGCCAAATCCCAGATCGAGGCAGACCAGGTCGTTGTGCTCGAGCATCATCCGGGTACAGAAGCGGACCGGATTGGCCAGCATGCTGGGCAGAGCCCCCACCAGTGGATATTCATGAGGGTGAGGCGGCAGCCCGCCGACCGGATGGTCCAGGTCCAGCTTTTCAATCTTGATCGTCATCTCAACCCTCCAGAGATCCCTAGTAGTTCATGTAACTTCAACTTCTGGATAGACGTTTTCGCAATCGCCATGCCACTTGGCCGGCCGAGGGACTATAGAGGTCCAGAGGGGCTCCGCATAGGCCAAAGATCACCGGCGGCTCGCAAATTCGCGTTTCTGACACTCCCCGAAAAAGTGTCAGGCAGACTGACACAGTTTCGCGAGACGAGCCTGCGACCCTGATCCGAATCAGCGATTGCCCCTGGATCTATCTCTACGCCGGCAATCATCGTTGGTTTCACGATTCTCCAATGTTATCCTTCCCGCGAACAACTGGACAGCTTGCGCACACTGACCGCGGGAAGGGTCTCCCGCCTGGGCTTTCGGTTCGTCGCACGAGGGAGGCAAGAACGATGCGATCCAGAGGGGCTTTGTGGTCTCTGATCCTTCCGGCCGTGGCCTTTGGCGTGGCGATCGCCGTTCTGCCTCCGGCGCCGCCGGTGCGAGCCTCTCAGGAGGCGTGGCCCCTGGCGCCTGTTTCGGTCAACTGCGCGGCTCCCTTGCCGCTGCCCAGCGAGTTCCCCTTCGCGAAGTCGGAGTACGAACGCACTCTCGGGCGATTCCTCAAGGCTGGGTGCTTCAAATCCCTGCACTGGCGCCACGACGCGCAGATCCGGCCCACCGGCCCCACGGTGGCCGCGCTCAGCGGCGCGGATCCCCATGTGCCGAAATGGGGCACCACCACCCTGGGCACCCATTCCACGGTCGTCGTCTACTACTCGCCGGACGTCTACCGCTGGATGTGCGAACGGGACGCGGCGCACGAGCGCCAGTTCGTCGCGGAGTGCCGCAAGACCTGCCCGGCCTGCCGGCTCGACCTCGGCCAGCCGGTCCCGCCGATCGCCGACGGCTCCATGATCCTCAAGCTGATGTACGGCAACACCACGGAGCAACGCCTCGAGGACCCGTCCATCCCCAGGGAGGAGCCGAGCATCATCGCCCTGATGGTGCGCGACAGTCAGGGCGGCAAGGACGGCTGGTACTGGGGCTCCTGGGACCCCCAGGCGACCGAGGCCTCGCAGCTCGACTGGCCGCCGCCGGCCAACCTCCCGTATCCCTGGATGGGCTTCGGCTATTACTGCGTCAACTGCCACGCTTCGGCGAAGGACGAATTCACCTTCTCCACTCTCAACAATGTCCTCGGCGATCCCGACACGTTCGTCAAGTTTTATTACCAGGACCAGCCGCCCATCCTCGGGCCCACGGGCGGCGAACCGCAGCAGCCCGCCGTGGAGACGATCTCCGCCCATGAACGGTTCGAGCAGACCCAGGATCTCCAGTCGAAGCTCGAGAGCTCCGGCCCGCGGTGGAACAAGGTGCCGTGGCCGAACCCGGCGGTGAACCGGGTCAGCCAGCCGCTCACCGAATATTCGTCCGAGTTCCTGAAGACGTTCGGCGCCAGGATCATCGTGCCGCCCGGCCCGAAGGAGATCACCAGCCTCTACATGCCGCCGGAGATTTACGATCACGTTTTCTCCGGAGCGGACGGACCGCCCCAGTTCCTCACCTCGGACCAGTGCCTCGGGTGCCACGCCGCGGGCTCGACCGGCCTGCATTTCGACATGACGCTTCAGCAGGCGGGCCAGGCCGCGTTCACCAATCTCCTGAACCTCGCGCCCTACGGCGAGTGGCGGGGCTCGCCGATGGGCCTCGCGGGGCGCGATCCGATCTTCTTCTCCCAGCTCGAGACGGAGCAGACCGCCCACCCCGCGCTCGCCAAGCTGGTGCCGGACCTCTGCCTCCACTGCCACGGCGTGATGGGGCAGCGGCAGTTCTGCCTCGATCAATTCAAGGACGATCCGAAGAAGGGCAACGCGGTCTGCAACAACACCGACCTCCTGGGACTCGATCAGAACTCGCGGCCCATCGTGCCGCGGCAGCTCTTTTCCCGCGAGCAGGTGAAGGCCATTCCCTTCCAGGCCACGACAGAGCAACAGAAGAAGGACGCGAAGTACGGCGGCCTCGCCCGCGACGGCGTCTCGTGCACCACCTGCCACCACATCGAGATCGATGAGAAGGCGCCGATCGGCAATACGTTCACGGGCGATTTCAAGGTGGGCGCGGCGGACGCGATCCACGGTCCGTTCGAGGGGCCGCAGCAGGTGCCGATGGATCACTCACTGGGGGCGAAACCGATCGAATATCCGCTGGTGCGCTCGTCCAAGGTCTGCGGCAGCTGCCACAGCGTGGTGCTGCCGGTGTTCGACGGCGACAAGCCCTGGGTGCGGCCGGGGACGCAAAAAGCCGGAGATCATCATCGAGCAGGCCACGTACCCCGAATGGGTATTCAGCGACTTCCGGGACGGCGGCCCGACTCCGCAGTCCTGCCAGAACTGCCACATGGCCACCAGCTATCCGGGCCTGCCGGGAACGCTGAGCACCAAGATCGCCTCCATCCAGGAGGCGAGCAACATGCCGCAGACGGAGAACCGGCAGCCGCAGTCGGAGATCGATCTCAAGACCCGCTCGCCCTTCGGCCGCCACACGCTGGTGGGCCTGAACGTCTTCTTCAATCAGTTCGCCCAGCAGTTCCCGGACATCCTCGGCATCCGCATCCAGGACCCGATGCTGGGCGGCAGGGGCGTGGCGCCGCTGGCGACGACCTTCGACTCGATGATCCAGCAGGCGGACACCGGCACGGCGACGGGCATCGGTCACCCGGGTCCAGACGGCGAAGGACCGGCTGGTGGCCGAGGTGAAGGTGGAGAACCTGGCCGGCCACAAGTTCCCCTCGGGCGTGGGCTTCCGCCGCGCCTTCCTGACCTTCGAGGTGCTGGACGCCAACGGCGACGACCTCTGGGTCTCCGGCCGTACCGATCCCACCGGCGTGCTGGTCGGCCCCGGACGGCGAGCCGATCGCCGGCGAATTCATGTGGAAGAGCGAGTGCCGGCCGAAGACGGCGGCGGAGCAGACGTTCCAGCCGCACTACCAGACCGTTCACCCGCCAGGACCAGGCGCAGATCTATCAGGAGCTGATCCGGGATCCCCGCGGCAAGCTCACGACCAGCTTCCTGTCGCTGGCCGACGTGGTGAAGGACAACCGCCTGCTCCCTCGCGGCTGGACGCCCCACGGTGGCGCTGGCGCGGCGCGAGGGGCTGGGGAGCGCCAAGCTCTCCGTCGAGGCCCTGACGCGGCGGGTGCTGCCCGACCTGCCGGACGGCCACGGCGGCGAGGTCCACGACCCCTGGTACGAGCCGAAGTCGAAGGGGGGCCTGGGAGGAGGAGGCGACGCGCTCACCTATGCCATTCCGCTCGCCGACCTCAAGGGCACGCCGGCCAGCGTGCGGGTGACGCTCTACTATCAGGCCATTCCGCCGTCCTATCTCCAGGACCGCTTCTGCTCGACCCCGACCTTGCCGGACACCGCGCGCCTGTTTTTCGTGGCCGGCCATACCAACCTCGACGGCACGCGGGCCGAGGGGTGGAAGCTGCAGGTGGTTTCGAGCGGGGCGGTGGGGGTGGGGGGCAAGAACAGCCCCTTGTAGACATCTTTGCCGAGTGGAGCGTCCCCCCACCCCGAATCCTCACCCCCCGGCCCCTCTCCCACCGCACTCCCCCCGACCGGGAGAGGGGAGCTTGACGGGAGGGACCTCGCTTGCAGGAAGAGCTGTACATACCAGTACCGATAGAAAAGCGCTTCCTACAGGCACTATCAGTTCGGAGTCGCCCCCCTCTCCCGGTCGGCGGGATGGCGGTGGGAGAGGGGACGGGGGTGAGGATTCGGGGCGGGGGAAGCCCGGGCGGGCGCCCGCGCGACGTTCGATATACTCGCCCGCCTCATGGAACGCCTCCGACTCTTCCGCCTCTGGCCCATCCTCCTGCTGGCCCTCTTCTCACCGTCCAGCGCCCGGGCCGAGGTCAAGGGCCCGTTCGGCGCGGCGCTCGATCGCTATATGAAGGAGCTCGCCGGCTTCGGCTACTCGGGCTCGGTCCTGGTGGCGCAGAAGGGGGAGGTGGTCCTCGACCAGGGCTACGGCCTGGCCGACCGCGCCCACGGCACCCCGTTCACCGCCGACACCCTGTTCGACATCGCCTCGATCAGCAAGCCGTTCACGGCGGCGGCGGTGCTCCGGCTGGAGATGAAGGGCAAGCTCAAGGTGGAGGACAAGATCTCCCGGTTCTTCCCCGACGCGCCTGCCGACAAGGCGGGGATCACCCTGCACCAGCTGCTGACCCATACCGCCGGCTTCCCCGAGACGATCGGCCCGGAGTACGAGCCGCTGGCGCGCAAGGCTTTCCTGCGGCGGCTCTTCGCCACCAGGCTGGTCCACCGGCCGGGCGAGCGCTTCCTGTATTCCAACGCCGGCTACAGCCTGCTCGCGGCGGTGGTGGAGGTCGTCTCCGGCCGCCCGTTCGGCGAGGTGCTGCGCAACGAGGTGTTCCTGCCGGCCGGCATGCGCCATACCGGCTTCCTGCCCGACGCGGCCGACCGCGCGCGCCTCGCCCACGGCTACACGGGGGACGGCGACTGGGGCACTTCGCTCGACCACCCGCATGCTCCCGACGGCCCGTGGTGGAACCTGCGCGGCAACGGCGGCATCCTCACCACGACCGGCGATTTCTACCGCTGGCATGTGGCCCTGCAGGGGGACGCGGTGCTCTCCAAACCTGCGCGCGAGAAGTACCAGAGCCCGAAGGTCCAGGAAGGGCGCGGCGAATTCCCGAAATACGCCTACGGCTGGTCGGTCTCCAGAAGCCCGTCCGGCAGCCGGCAGCTCTCGCACGTGGGCGGCAACGGGGTGTTCCAGACCGACTACCGCCGCTACCCGGAGGAGGGCGCGGTGATCGCCATCGGCTCCAACACGGACGACTACTCGGCGATCGCGATCGCCAATCAGCTCGAGCAGCGCCTGTTCGGAAAGCCCGTCGTGGAATTGCCGGCCACCCGGCCCGCGGTAGCGGCGGAGCTCCACCGCTGCGCCGGCGCCTATGCATTGGCGTCCGGCGAACGGATCGAGGTCGTCGCCGAGCCGGGCCGCCTGGTGGCCACGCCGGAGGGGCGCGAGGGGCTGACTCTCCTCTCGGGCAAACCAGGCCCGGAGCGTCAGCGGCGCTTCGCCGAACGCGAAGAAAAGGTCGCCGGCGCGCTGGCGGCGGCGGTGCGCGGGAATCTCGGGCCCCTCGCCGGGATCCTCGTCGACTCCGACGCGGCCGCGAAGCGCTGGCGCGCCACCGTGGCCGCGCGGGAGGCCGAGCTCGGGGCCTGGACGGGGGTCACGATGCTCGGCACGCGCAGCATCGGTGGCCAGATCGTGAGTCACGCGCGCCTCGCCTTCAAGCGCGGAACCCGCGTGCTCGACGTGGTCTGGTCGGGACCGACCATCGATCATCTCGCGGTTGGCCGCGCCCTCTGGCCAACGTACTTTCTCCCCGAGGGACCGTCCCGCTTCGTCACCTACGACGTCGGCACGGGAACGATCGCGCACTTGAGCTGCGAGAGCCCGGGCGCGCTGCGTTTCGAAACCGCCAGCGGCACGGTCACGGCGCGGCGGCGGCCCCCCGGTTGACCCCGGACCGGCCTCGAAGCTCGCCAACGCCGCTCCTGAGCACCTGTTGAGGTGTAGGCAGCTTCCCGAATCCACGGGAAGCCAAGAAAGGAGACCGATGTGCTGAAGAAGAGTGGAATCCTCCTCGCAGTGCTCGCCCTGTCCACTTTCACCTTGACCTTCTCCGCCTCCGCTCAGACTCCCCAGGCCCCGGCGGCCCCTGCCCTCCAGGCGGCCCAGCCGGCGGCGATGCCGGTTCCGGAATTCCTGCTGACCCTGGCCCCCCAGCCGCCAGCGGAGACACCCGCCAACGCCACCACCGGCGTGGAGTGGCTGGCCGTGGGTGGCGGCCTTGATGGCCCTGGAAAGCCGATATGCCGGTGCACCACGAGCGCCCAGTGCCACGGCGGCGGCTGCTGCTGGTGGTCCGGCCAGAAGTGCGGGATCTGCTGCAACTAGCTCCGTGGGAGGGCCGCCGCAAGCTGGCGGCGGCCCTCCGTGGGGTTTCGGGCTTCGCCGAGACTAAGCCGATTTGACCTGATGCACGGCGAAGGGTCCGCCCTGGGGGTCGAGGACCATGGTGATCCAGTCGCCGCCGGGAACCTCCACCGGGCCGTGCAACACCTGTCCGCCCTGCTGTCGCACCGTTTCGGTGGCAGCATTCACGTCCGCCACCCGGGCGTAGTGGAGCCAGGCCGGCGGGCCCGGCATCTCGGCGGGCTTGCGGTAGATGCCGCCCATCGTCGTGCCGCGGCGGCCAATGATCCGGTAGACGCCCATGGCCCCCATGTCGACGTCCGAGATTGTCTCCCAACCGAACAGGTCGGTATAGAAGCCGGTGGCGGCCTCGGGATCGGTGGTGGCGAGCTCGTGCCATGAGAACTCGCCGACCGGCGGCATCCCTTCAGGGTCCGGCACCTCCTTCTCCGGCGCATAGGCGGCGATCAGGGCTCCCTGGGGATCGTTGAAGATCGAGTACCGGCCGACCGTGGGGATGTCGGAAGGCGGCACCAGGACCGTCGCGCCCAGCTCCCGGGCACGCGCGATGGTGGCGTCGACGTCGGGCACGGCGACGTGGCCGAGCCAGTGCGGCCGCGCACCGCCGGCGACGGCCGCGTCGGGCAGCTTCATGGTGCCGCCGATCGGCGTCTCGCCGACCGTCCACATGGTGTAGGACATCTCTTCCCAGACCTGGGTTCCCCAACCTGTTACGGCGGTGTAGAAGGCCTTGGCGCCCTCCGGATCGGTGGTCATCAGGTCGTACCAGACAAAACGGCCGCGGATGCTTTCTTCAGGCATTTATTCCTCCTTGCAGACGACGGAAGTTCTCAGCCTTCGTGTCGCGGCCTCATCATATCGGATCGGTGGCGGTGAGGGGATCGGCGGCTTCAGGCCGTTCTTCAGACAGACGGGCGCTTCATCGCCCTGACAAAACCATCTGATCGACCGCAGGAGAACAGCACGATATGTACACGGCAAGGATCAAGACCGCCGCTGACAGCATGGCGCGCAGCACGACCGACGTCCGCCAGTTCAAGATCTTCGCGGACGAGCCCCCCGAGCTCGGCGGCCGCGACGGCGCGCCCAGCCCGCTCGACTACATCCTGATCGCCCATGGCACCTGCCTCAACTACATGACCTTCTTCATCGCCAGGGAGCTGGGCATCCAGGTCCGGTCCACCGAGATCGAGATCGAGGCCGCGCTCGATCCGGCCAGGTTCGCCGGCACGGACCGCTCCGTGCGCGCCGGCTATCAGGCGTTCAACGTGACCATCAAGGTCGACGCCGACGCCAGCCCTGAGCAGCTGGCGAAGCTGCGCGACGAGGTCGAGGCGCGCTGCCCGGTGAGCGACAACATCGCCAACCCGACACCGGTGAACATCGCCCTCTCGGCGATCCAGTGATCGTCAGCCTGGTTTTGAGGGAAAGCCTTCCCTGGGAGCGCCGGCGCTCCGAGGGAAGGCGCGATCGTACCAAGCTAGGCATAAGCAATAAAACTTAACCTCCAAAAGATCTTTAAATAATTCCTTAGAGGTTTCAATGAGCCCGCAGAAAAAAAGTTTGTGCTGGGTGTCCCGCTTGATGTAGGGTGTCGCACTCTAGGGCTAGTCGTGAATTTTTTGTAGTGGGACGAGGAGGGCGGCTCTCAGCCGCGTTCCTTATCTTAAATCCTTTGTTCTCTTTGGGGGGAAGCATCATGGCGAAAAGTGTCGTTATTGTAGGCGGTGGTACGGCTGGCTGGATGACCGCGGCGTATCTGAAGAAGGCTGCTCCGAGCGTCAGCGTCACTCTGATCGAGTCGGCCAACATCCGGTCGGTCGGCGTCGGCGAGGCGACCTTCAGCACCATCAAGCTCTTCTTCGACTTCCTCGGCCTCGAAGAGCAGGACTGGATGCCGAGTTGCAAGGCCACCTACAAGCTGGCCATCAAGTTCGCCAACTGGCGGCTCGACGGCGCCCACTTCTACCACCCGTTCCAGCGCTATGAGACCGTCGACGGCTACAACATGGCCGAGTGGTGGCTCAAGCTCAAGCAGGACGAGGAGGCTTTCGACTACTCCTGCTTCACCATCCCGGAAATGTGCGACAAGAAGCTGTCGCCCCGCTATTTCGATGGCCGCGTCTTCGACGACAAGGTTCAGGACTACTTCGCCGGCGGCCGGCGGCCGAAGAACAGCTTCCTCTCCGACCACAAGGTCCAATATCCCTACGCCTACCAGTTCGACGCCAGCCTCCTCGCCGAGTACCTCAAGGGGTATGCGACCCGGCGCGGCGTCGAGCATGTCGACCGATGAGGTCAACGAGGTCAAGCTGCGGGAGGACGGCGGCATCGATCACGTCGTCACCCAGGGGCATGGCGCGGTCCACGGCGAGCTCTTCGTCGACTGCACCGGCTTCCGCGGGCTGCTGATCAATCAGGCGCTCCAGGAGCCGTTCATCTCCTTCGCCGACTCGCTCCTCTGCGACAGCGCGATCGCGCTGCAGGTCCCCAGCGACATCGAGGCCGACGGCATCGAACCCTACACGACCGCCACCGCCATGAACTCACGGCTGGGCGTGGAACATCCCGCTCTACGGACGGATCGGGACGGGGTACGTCTACTCCAGCGCGTTCACCTCGAAGGATGAGGCGGAGCTCGAATTCCGCAACCATCTCGGACCCGCCGCCGAGGTGTGCGCGGCCAATCACATCAAGATCCGGATCGGCCGCTGCCGGAACTCATGGGTGAAGAACTGCGTCGCGATCGGCCTGTCGAGCGGCTTCGTCGAGCCTCTCGAGTCGACCGGGCATCTTCTTCATCCAGCACGGCATCGAGGAGCTGGTCAGCCATCTGCCCGGCAACACCATCGACGAGGAGATGGTGCGCAGCTACAACCGGGTGGTCGCCGAGGGGATCGACGGCGTCCGCGATTTCCTCACCCTCCACTACTGCACGACCGAGCGGATGGACACGGAGTTCTGGCGGGCGGTCAAGCAGGTCGACGGTCTCGGATGATCTCAAGGAGCGGCTCGACATCTGGAAGCAGCCGCCTGCCGAACGCCAAGAACATCAACCCGGCTTATCATGGCTTCGAGTCCTACTCCTACTCCTCGATGCTGCTCGGGCTCAACTACAAGCCCACGCGGAGCCTGCCGGCGCTCGACCACATGGACGACACCAACGCCCTCAACGCCTTCCGCGCCCTGCGCGAGAGGACGTCGCGGCTGTCGGCGACGCTGCCCACCCAGTACGAATACCTGACCGGTCTGCGCGCCGAGCGGTTCGCCGCGGCCTGAGCCGTTCGCGAAGCGCGGGCGTTCTTGTAGGGGCGGCCCTGTGGGGCCGCCCTTTTCCATTCAAGGTGCGTCGCGACGTCAGCGGCGGGGCTTTTCCCAAGGGAAGAGATCCGCGATGGCGAGCGAGGCGTCCGGGCGCGCCTCGGGAGAGACGAGATCGCCGATCCGCAGGACGATCCGGGTCTGATACTCCCCGTCCACGGGATCGCGGTATACCTCCAGCGCGCGTTCCTTGACGAGGAGGAGCCAGAATTCAGGGATTCCCGCCCGGGCATAGAGCGGGAGCTTCCGCTGGCGGTCATGGAGGAGTGAGCGGTCAGCGACCTCGACGACCAGCACGGCCGTGGCGGGATGGGCATGGGCGTGATCGGCGAAGCTCCCGGTGACGACCGCGAGGTCAGGCTCCGGCTGCGAGGCGCCGTCCAGCGCGAGCGGCATCTGGACGCGGATGTAATGCCCCGGAGAGAAGGTGATCCGCAGGAACTCCTGCATCGCCAGTATGCCCACGCTGTGGAAGCTGCTCTGCGGCGTCATGTCGTAGACGATCCCATCGATCAGCTCCACTCTCGCCTCTGGAGGAAAGAAGCCGGCTTCCGCCATACGCTCGTATTCGTCGCGGGTCCAGCGATGCGCTTCGATGTTTGCGACGGCCATAACTGAGTTCCTCCTCGACGATACCACGACACCGAAGCCCGCGACCGGCTCGGGCTCCCCGGGTCCCATAATGGTACCTCACCCGTCTGACAGGGGTTCCTTCCGCTGATATCGTATCAACGAACCAGGCTTGGAGCCTCCGAAGGAGAACGGAACCATGATCAGCCGAATCTGGCATGGCTGGACGACACCCGAGAACGCGGACGCCTACGAGTCGCTGCTCCGGCACGAGATCCTCCTCGGCATCCAGGACCGTCAGATCGCCGGTTTCCGTGGCATCCAGCTCCTCCGCCGCAACCTGGCCACGGAAGTGGAGTTCGTCACCATGATGTGGTTCGACTCCATCGCGGCGATCCGCGTCTTCGCCGGGGAGGACTACGAAGCAGCGGTCGTTCCACCCGAGGCCCGGGCCCTGCTCTCGCGGTTCGACGCGCGCTCCCAGCATTATGAGATCCGGGCTGAGCTGAAAGATCGTTGAGACAGAAACCGCTTGCCCCCTCTGGAATTTTAGAGTAATTTTTATTCTGGCCTTCAGCTCGTCACACTCCGGGCCTGACGACCAGCCGGTCCCCTCGCCATGCTCCGATCGTGGCAACACCATTCTCCATCCCAGTCGCTCACGAGACGGCGAGATCTCGCCGTCTCGTATCATTGCCTCAGGGTTTTCCGCCCTGACGCGTCACCTTCTGTCTCGGAGGTTCCAAGTGATGAAGGGAAAAACTCTAAAGTGCGCACTGATGTTGGCTTGCGGGCTGCTGGCCGTCGCCGCGAGCGCCATGCCCGGAGCGGAGAAGAAACTGGACAAGCCCTTCGCGGACGCCGACCACGTCGTCTATTTCCCGGCGCGCGGTGTCGCGCCCCTGCCCACCAAGGCCAACCTGACGAACCATGGCGGCGGCGTGCTCGCCCAGGCCAAGGTGGTCTTCATCTTCTGGGGACCGACCTTCGCCAATGCAGCCTCCCCTGATTTCGTCTATGCCACGACGCTACAGGCCTTCCGCAACCAGTTCGGCACGACCCCCGAGTACAAGACCATCACGCAGTACGGAGCCCTGCAGACCAACCTCGGCTCGGGAACCGCCGACTGGTTCGACACCTCGACGCCGCCGACCAAGGTCACTGACGCCATCGTCCAGTCCGAGGTCAACAAGTACCTGGCGAGTCATGGCGCCTATAACTCCAGCACGGTCTACGAGGTCGTGATCCCGAAGACCTCCTATTCCTCGAGTGGCAGGAGCACCTCCTGCGGCGGCCCGCGCCTCGCCTACTGCGCCTATCACGGCGCGTACAGCGGCACCTCCGGGACCGTCCTCTACTCCATCGAGCCCTATCCGAGCTGCAGCGGCTGCAAGGTCTCGGGCTGGTCGGACGTGCAGAACCAGGAGCACTTCACCTGCCACGAGACCCGCGAGGCGGCAACCGACCCGGTGAACGCCTGGTGGGACAGCACCACCGGCGAAGAGGCCGACGACAAGTGCGCCTGGTCGCCCACGCCGTTCATCGGCACCGGCGGCTACGCCTACCAGTGGGAGTGGTCGAACGCGGACGGCGGCTGCGTCAAGACGAAGTGACGCCACGCCCGCTCCAGCCGCGCGAAAAACCCCGGTGGCCGCCGGGGTTTTTCTTTTGCGGAGCCGCCCGGCCGGCCCCCCCGGAGTGTGGTAACTTCCAGGGCTCTTCTACGTAGAAGCTTTAGGCCCTTGGACGGCCGTGCCGGGGGCGGTGCGGCAACCCGGATGTGGGCCTTGGGGGCGATTTCTGTGAAGCGCAAGGTTCTCTGGATCATCCTGGCCGTCCTGCTGCTTGTGGCGCTCGGCGGCTTCGCCTATTCGCGCCGGGGCCCGGAGCCGACGGAGGTGCAGACGGCGAAGGTCGGACGCGAGAACCTGCAGGCCAAGGTCAGCGCCAACGGCAAGATCCAGGCGCAGAAGAAGGTCGACATCTCGGCGACGATCCCCGGCCAGATCACCCATCTCGCGGTCGAGGAGGGGGACCGGGTGAAGAAGGGGCAGTTCCTGCTCCAGATCGACGCCGTCAATCCGCGGGCCGCGGCGCGCAGCAACGAATACTCGATGCAGGCGCTGCGCGGCGAGGTCGCCTCGGCGAAGGCCGGCGCTCGAGCAGGCCCGCGCCGACCTCAAGCGGGCCGAGAAGAACTTCCGCGAAGGCATCATCCCCGCCGCCGAAATCGAGCGCGCGCGGACGGCGGTGATGACCAGCGAGGCCGCGTTCCAGGCGGCCCAGCGCCGGGTCGAGCAGGCCGGCGCCTCGCTCGAGGGGGCGCGCGACACGCTGGCCAAGACGACGATCCGCTCGCCGATGGACGGCATCGTCACCGCCCGCCGGGTCGAGGAGGGGGAGGTGGCGGTGATCGGCGTCCAGAACAGCCCGGGAACGGTGCTGCTGACGATCTCGGACATGTCGGTCGTCGAGGCGGAGCTGGAGGTCGACGAGACCTCGATCCCCAGCGTCAAGCTCGGCCAGGAGGCGGAGGTCCGCCTCGACGCCTACCCCAACCAGACGTTCCGCGGCGTGGTCACCGAGGTGGGGAGCAGCCCGCTCACCGCCGCCGCCAACGAGGCGATCAAGTTCAAGGTCAAGGTTCGCCTGGTCGATCCGCCGGCCGGCATCAAGCCCGGCCTCTCGGCGCGCGCCGACATCCTGACCGGCTACCGCGGCAACGTGCTGGCGGTGCCGCTCCAGGCGCTGGTGGTGCGCGACATCGAGCGCAAGCCCGGGAGTTCTGGTGCCGGCCAACGCTCCGCGCGAGGAGGAGGGGGTCTATCTGATGGAAGAGGACAAGGCCCGCTTCCGGCCGATCAAGACCGGCCTGATCGGCGACCTGTCGATCGAGGTGACCGGCGGGCTCAAGGGGGGCGAGACGGTGATCACCGGACCGTTCAAGGCCCTGCGCGAGCTCGAGCCCGACGACCCCGTGAAGCTCGAGGAGCCGGACAAGAAGAAGGAGGAGGGGCGCGACCCCGAGCGCTGATGGATCTCACGGAGCTGCTCCGCGAAGCGCTGCGGGCGATCCGGACCCACGCCCTGCGCAGCTTCCTCACCCTGCTCGGCATCGTCATCGGCGTCGCGACGCTGGTCGGGGTGGTCTCCGTGATCTCGGGGCTCAACCTCTTCGTCCGCGACAAGCTGTTCGGCCTGGCGCCGGACGTCTTCGTGGTCAGCAAGTTCGGCATCATCCGCAGCCGCGAGGAATTCCTCGACGCGTTGAAACGGCCGAACCTCGCCTGGGCGGATTTCCAGCGGCTGGACGCGGAGCTGAAGAAAGCCGAGCGGGTGGGCGCGCAGGTGCGCGGGAACGGCGCGGTCAAGTTCCGCGACCATCGCCTTCCCGACATCTCCGTCTATGGCACCACCGCCAACTACGCCTCCCTGATGAACCTGGACCTCGCGGGCGGGCGGTTCTTCCTCGACAGCGAGGAGAGGACCGCGCGGGCGGTGGCGATCATCGGCTGGGACATCAAGGCCGAGCTCTACCCGCAGATGGACCCGATCGGCCGCACGGTCCTGGTCAACGGCGCTCCCTACCGAGGTGATCGGCCTGCTCACCCAGCAGGGGAACATGCTCGGCCAGAGCCGTGACAACGTGGTCTACGTGCCGATCGAGACCTTCCGCAAGGGTTTCGGCAGCCGCACGTCGATCGATATCCTGGTCCAGGCGCAAGGGGGCGTCGAGGGGGTCGACGACTCCGCCGACGAGGTCCGGGCGGTGCTGCGGGCACTGCGCCACACCGATTTCCGCGCCCACGACCCGTTCGGCATCATCACCGCCGAAAGTCTGCAGGAGGTCTGGCACCAGATCTCGGCCGCGGCTTTCATGCTGACCTTCCTGATCGCCTCGGTCTCGCTCGGGGTGGGGGGGATCGTGATCATGAACATCATGCTCGTCGCGGTCGCCGAACGGACGGCTGAGATCGGCCTCCGCCGGGCGCTCGGGGCTCGCCAGCGGGACGTCCGCCGCCAGTTCCTGCTCGAGGCGGCGCTGCTGTCGCTGGCGGGGGGCGCGGTCGGCGTCCTCCTCGGCGGGCTGATCTCGCTGGCGGTCGATCGCCTGGCGCACTTCCCGGCGAACCTCACCCCGGGGATCGCGGCGCTGGGGCTCGGGCTCTCGGTCGCCGTCGGGGTCGTCGCCGGCTACTGGCCGGCGGTCCACGCCTCGAAGCTGCAGCCGGTCGACGCTTTGAGGGCTGAATGATGGAGGCGTCCTGATGCCACGGCCGCGCTCCCGCCTGCGCCTCTCCTGGACGGAGAACATCCGCTTCGCCCTGGTCGCGATGCGGGCGCAGAAGCTGCGCACCTTCCTGACCCTACTCGGGGTGGTGGCCGGCGTCGCGACCGTCATCATGATGGTCTCCTTCGTCACCGGCTTCGACCGCTCGGTGACCCAGGCTTTCTCACGGTTCGGCACCCAGCTCGTGCAGTTCCAGAAGTACGAGCCGCGCTTCGGCGGCGGCCCCGGCGACGTGCCCGAGGAGCAGCGCAACCGGCGCGACCTGACGCTGGAGGACGCGGCAGCGCTGAAGCGGCTGGCGACGCTCGCCGGGGCGGTCTCGCCGGAGCGCTATTTCGGCCGGGGGGCCGAGGTGCGCACCCGCCGCCAGATCGCCAACACCCCGGTGATCGTGGGGTCGACCCCGGACTACGCGAGCGCCAACAACGGCTACGTCCAGGACGGCCGCTTCCTGATCGACGCCGACCTGCGCCACGCCTCCCACGTGGCGGTGCTCGGCACCGATGTCGCCGACGCCCTCTTCCCCCATCAGGACCCGATCGGCCGCCCGATCACCGTCGACGGCCGCGCCTACCAGGTGATCGGCGTGCTGGAGAAGAAGGGGGCGTTCCTCGGCGGCAGCAGCGACAACCTGCTGGTGATTCCGCTCACCGCCTTCGACGAGCAATATCCGCAGATCCGCAACGGCGGCCGCGACACCCTGCATATCGCCACCGTGCCGCGGCGGGCCGAGGACTACGACGCGCTGGTGGAGCAGGAGACGGCGATCCTGCGCACCCACCGCAAGCTGCGCCCGAACCAGCCGAACGATTTCGCGACCTTCACCAGCCAGGGAATGCTGAGCAATTTCCGTCAGATCACGGGAGGTGTCGCGGCGGTGATGATCCTGATCGCCGGCATCGCCCTGGTCGTCGGCGGGGTCGGGGTGATGAACATCATGCTGGTCAATGTCACCCAGCGGACGCGCGAGATCGGTCTCCGCAAGGCCCTCGGCGCGACCAAACGGGACGTCGCCGTGCAGTTCCTCGCCGAGGCGGTGACGCTGACCGGCGTCGGCGGCGCGATCGGCATCGCCGTGGGGCTCGGAGCCGCCCTCACCGCCCGCCTCGCCTTCGACTTCCAGGCCGCGGCGCCTCTCTGGTCCGTGCTCCTCGGTTTCGGCGTTTCGACGGCGGTGGGTCTGGTCGCCGGGATCTGGCCCGCCATCAAGGCAGCTCAGAAGGACCCGATCGAGGCGTTGCGGTACGAGTAGGGGCGATGCATCATCAAGCCATGAAACCGATCCTGCTCGGAACGGGCGTGATGGCGGCCGTTCTGATCCTCACCTTCTCGCTGCTGGCGAGCGCCCCTCCCCCGTCGCCCAAAACGCCGCCGGTGGACTTCCAGACGCAGATCCGTCCGATCCTTGAGAAGCGCTGCCAGCCCTGCCACTTCGCGGGCGGCAAGATGCACGAGCGGATGCCGTTCGATAAGCCTCAGACGATCCGTAGTTTGAGGGAGAAGATGTTCACCCGCATCAAAGATCCCAAGGAGCAGGAGATTTTGCGGTCTTTCCTCGCGCAGGCGGCTCAGCCGGAGAACTGAGAGCGCTCGCCGCCGCGCGGCTCACCCGGCGGACGCGATGAAATTCCTTTTCTCTGACGTCGAAGGCCCGGCGGGTGATCCGCCGGGACCGGCGAACGGCTCGCCGGGGATCTTTTGCGATCCGCCGGCTCCGGCGAGCTCTTCGCCGGGCGTTCGACGCGACTCGCCGGGAGCTTTTCGTGGCCCGCCGGCTCCGGCGAGTCATCCGCCGGGCCTTCGATGGAGCTCGCCGGGCGTTTTTCGTCATCCGCCGGCTCCGGCGGAGAGCTCGCCGGCCGTCTCACGCCATCCGCCGGCTCCGGCGAATGACGTTGAATGCCCGGCGAGAGGCTCGCCGGGCATTTCGTGTGGCGAATTTACACCTGCACGCTGTTGCCGCCACCCATCATCACCGGCACCCGGCGATCCACCAGGCGACGCAGCTGGAGGAGCGGGCCGGTCATGAAGGTGGTGGTCAGCGCCATGATGACCAGCATGGTGAAGATGCGCGGCGAGAGGATCCCCAGGTCGTAGCCGAGGTTGAGCACGATCAGCTCGACCAGGCCGCGGGTGTTCATCAGCGCGCCGAGGGAGAAGGAGTCCCCCCAGCTCATGCCGGTCCAGCGCGCCGCCGCCATGCTGCCGCCCAGCTTGCCGACGATGGCGACCACCACCAGCCCGGCGCAGACCATCCACCCCCACCAGTCATTGAGCAGGCCGACCTGCGTCCGCAGTCCGGTGAAGGCGAAGAACAGCGGCAGCAGCAGGACCGAGCTGAAGGTCTCGAGACGCTCGCGCAGGAACTGGCGCAGACGGAGGTCCGGCGGCATGCAGACGCCCGCCAGGAAGGCGCCGAACAGAGCATGGATGCCGATCATCTCGGTGAACAGCGCGGAGGCGAAGACGAAGGAGAAGATGGTGGCCAGGAACCAGACGCTCCCGGTCTGCTCCTCGGGGAGCTCGCGGGCGATCCGGGCCGCCCACGGCTTGACCACGAACAGCATGAAGGCGATGAACAGCAGGGTGAGGCCGATGGTCAGGAACGAGCCCGCCATGCCGTTGGACTTGACGATCGCGACCACCACCGCCAGCAGGCACCAGGCGGTGACGTCGTCCACGGCCGCGCAGGCCAGGGAGGTGCTGCCGAGATACGACCGGGTCATCCGGCGCTCTTCGAGGATCCGCGCCAGCACCGGGAAGGCGGTGATGCTCATCGCGACGCCGATGAACAGCGCGAAGGCGCTGAACGGGATGCCGGCGGGCGCCAGCGTACGATAGACCAGCAGCGCCGAGGCGGTGCCCAGAAAGAAGGGGACGATGATGCTGGCATGGCTGACCAGCACCGCGGCGTCCGCCTTCTTGCGGAGGTGTTGCACGTCGAGCTCGATGCCGACGACGAACATGAAGAGGATGACCCCGATCTGGCTGAGCATCCGGAGGGCGCCCATCGAATCCGCGGGGAAGAGGAACGCCTGGGCTTGCGGAGCCAGGAACCCCAGCAGCGAGGGGCCGAGGAGGATGCCGGCGATCATCTCCCCGATCACCGGAGGCTGGCGGATCTTGCGGCAGAGCGCGCCCAGGGCTTTCGCGGCGAGGACGATGACGATGATCTGGAGCAGCAGGATGCTCAGCGGGCTCTTCAGGTTCTCGACCAGCGTGTGGGTGATTCCGCTCCCGGCGGCTTTCGCCTTCGCCGGCCCGGCTTCGACGTGCGCCGTGGACTGGGCCGTGGATGGGGTGGCCGCCGCCGTCACCGCGTGCGCGGGCTGCAACCGCGAACCGTAACTCAGAATGAAGTAGATTCCCGTCCCGAACAGGACGAGCACAACCGCGTAGAAAACGAAGTTCTTCGACATCTCAGTCTCCCCCTAGATAATGACAGCAAAAAACAGCAGATGAAAGCCAATCGGTAAGATAGTGCGGGGGGTGTATCGGACCGGGACAGAATCTTTCGGCGGTGTGCGTCAGCGCCGCCGTGCCATGAAGATGGCGTGGTTCTTCACCTTGCCGCCGCCGCGGGCTGGAACGCGCTCGGTCCACGCCTCGAAGCCGGCGCGCCGGAGCCGCTGCTCGAAGGACGGCAGGACGAAGGTGGACCAGAAGGCGACCACTCCGCCCTCCGTCAGGCTCTGCCAGAGGCGGGCGAGCCCGTCGTCGGTGTAGAGGCGGGCGTTGGAGCGCAGCGTCAGCGCCTCGGGACCATTGTCGACGTCGAGGAGGATGGCGTCGAAGCGCTCGCGGCCGTCGAAGAGGGTGCGCACGTCGGCGAGCACGACCTTGACCCGCTTGTCGTCGAGCGGGCTGCCGGCGAGATACCCGAGGAGCTTCCGGTTCCAGTCGAGCAGGGAGGGGAAGACCTCGCAGACCACCACCGTGGCGTCGGGCGGCGAGTGGTCGAGCGCCGCGCGCAGGGTGTAGCCAAAGCCGAGGCCGCCGACCAGCACGCGCGGCTTCTTCCGCCCGGCGACCGCCTCGCAGGCCAGCCGCGCCAGATCCTCTTCCGAGCCGTGGACGCGGCTGGTCATCAGCTCCACGCCGTCGACGATCAGATGGTAGACGTCGTCGCGCCGGGTGAGCACGAGCTCGTCCCCCTCGGGCGTCTTCTCCCGCGCCAGGGTCTCGGTCGGCCTCATGGGGAGACCTCCGCGGCCGGCAGGTCGAACCAGAAGGTGCTCCCCTGGCCGATCTCGCTGCGGACGCCGATGGTCCCCTGATGCTCTTCCACGATCGCCTTGCAGATCGGCAGGCCGAGGCCGGTGCCGGAGCGGTCGCGGCCGCTCGGGTCCACCTGCCGGAACTTGTCGAAGATGCGATGGATCTCGGTCTCGGGGACGCCCGGCCCCTGGTCGCGGACCCGGAAGCGGACGCTCCCATCCTCGCCGTGGCCGACGCTCGCCTCGACGGATCCTTCCGGCGAGGTGACCTTGATGGCGTTGGAGAGGAGGTTGTTGAGCACCTGAAGGATGCGGTCGCGATCGCCCAGGCAGGCGGCGGCGCCGTTCTCCAGGGCCAGATCAAGGCGGACCCGGGCGCCCTCGGCCATGCCGCGGATCTCGGCGAGGGCGGCGTCCAGGAGCTCCCCGGCATCGAGCGGGACGACCCGCAGCTCGACGCCGCCGGCCTCGATCTTGGAGAGGTCGAGCATGTCGTTGACCAGGCGGATCAGGCGGTCGGCATTGGCGCGGGCGATCCCCACCATCTGGGAGACTTTCGGCGAGACCTCGCCGGCGACGCCCCCCTCGATCAGTCCGAGGGAGCCGCGGATGGAGGTGAGCGGGGTGCGCAGCTCATGGGAGACGATAGCGACGAAGTCGCTCTTCGCCCGCTCGATCTCCCGCCGCTCGGCGATGTGGAGGCGCAGCTCGATCTGGCTCATCACCATCCGGCCGAGGGCGCGCAGCATCTCGAGGTCGTGGTCCCCGAGCCGGCGCGGCCGGCGGTCGATGACGCAGAGCGTACCGAGGGCGTGGCCATCGCTCGACAGCAGGGGGGTGCCGGCATAGAAGCGGATGTCGGGGGCGGAGGTGACCAGCGGGTTGCCCGAAAACCGGTCGTCCTGCCGGGCATCGGGCACCACAAACATCTCGCCGGTGACGATGGCGTGGGCGCAGAAGGAGTAGGCGCGGTCGGTCTCCACGGGCTCCAGGCCGAAGCGCGACTTGAACCACTGCCGCTCGGCGTCGACCAGGGAGACCAGGGCGATGGGAGTCCCGCAGAGGCGGGCGGCCAGGCTCGTCAGGTCGTCATAGACCTGCTCGGGCAGCGTGTCGAGGATGTCGTAACGCCGCAGGGCCGCGAGCCTCTCCAGCTCGTCGTTGGGGATCGGGGGGAGCTTCATCGAGGATCAGAGGATCAATGGTGCTGGTGCTCGTGCTCGCCCTCGGGGCTCTCCGGCTTGGAGGCGGGGTGGGACTTGCCATGATGGCAGGTATAGCAGCTCACCGCGGCGTCCTGGTCCAGACCGGGCATCGTCCGCAGGAACTGCTCGTTGATCCCCTTGGTCATCTGGATCATTCCGCGGGCGACCTTCTTGTCGTCCTTGTCGTCGCTGGCGAAGTTCTCGGTGTCGTGGCACTTCTTGCAGTTGGTGCCGAGCGCGCCGCTGAAGCCCCGCATCGTGTCCAGAAGGCGCCCGGCGGGGAGCCCCTTGAGCACCTGGATGTTCTTGAACACCGCCTCGACCGGCTCGTTCTCTCTCCCTTTGATCAGCTGCTCCAGCGGATTGGGACGCGGCGCCTGCTCCGCGGCAGCGGGGGGCTGTCCGCTGTCATGGGAAGGCATGGTCGAGGGGGCTGGAGCCGGGGCCTGGCCCGGCTGCGGGGTGGATTGCGGGGTGGATAGAGCGGGAACGGCGAGCCCGGCGAGCAGCAGGCCGCCGGCCATCAGTTTCGGAAGCGCGGAATGCATGTCATCTCCTCCATGAAGGGGTGAGAGTGTATCGCAGGCTCAGCGGAGCCCGCGCCTGTGAGTGGGCTTCCGGACCGTTCCGGTTCTCTACTCGGCGGGGAGCGCCGCCAGCGCCGCCAGCATCTCCTGGGCCGAGGCGCACCGGTTCGCCGGCTCCTTGGCCAGCAACCGGGCGAGGAGGTCCTTCCAGGGGGCGGGCAGGCCGGGGCGGAACTGCAGAATGTCGGGGATCTCCTCCTGCAGGTGCTTGACGGCGAGGACCGCCGGGTTCTCGTCGTCGAACGGCTCGCGGCCGGCGATCAGGGCATAGGCCAGGATGCCGAGCGAGTAGAGGTCCGACCGGCCGTCGAGCGGCTGGCCCAGGAGCTGCTCGGGCGACATGTACATCGGCGAGCCGAAGGCCAGGCCTGTCCGGGTGAGGCGGGTGTCGAAACCGCTCATCCGCGCGATGCCGAAGTCGAGGATCTTGACGCGCTTCTCCATCACCATGACGTTGCTGGGCTTCAGGTCGCGATGGACAATCCCCAGCGAGTGGGCCTCCTGCAATCCGGTGGCGATCTCGGTGAGGAAGAAGCGGATGCGCTCCAGGGACAGCGGCTCGAGCCGCCCGATCAACTGATCCAGGATCTGCCCCTCCAGCAACTCCATGGTGATGAAGACGCCGCCGTCGAAACGCCCGAGGTCGAAGACCCTCACCACGTTGGGGTGGCTGACCCGGCGGCAGATCTGGAGCTCGCGGAGCAGCCGCTCCTCCTCGTCGCCGGTGGACCCTTCGCCAGGGGTCAGCAGGGTCTTGATGGCCACCATCTCGCCGATATCGAGGTCCCGGGCCTTGTAGACCCTGCCCATGCCGCCCTGCCCCAGCTCGCCCAGGATGTCGTACCGGTTGGCGAGCCGCTGCCCGACCGCGAGCCCTTCCGGAGAGCCGGCGGCCACGGCTGGAGATGCCGCGAGCGGCATTTCCAGCCGTTCCAGCCGCGCGGCCACGTCCAGGTAGGTCGGGTTGAGCTCCAGGAGCTTCGCATAGCGCTTCCGCGCGGGGACGGGCTGGTCGAGCGCTTCGAGCGCCCGGCTCTCCCAGTAGAGCCGGTCCAGGGGGCTCCCCTCCTCCCCCTTCCGTTGCGGATCGGCGGCCGTGGCCCGCCCGAGGAGCTGGAGGGCCTCTCCCGGCCGGCCGGCCTCGACGAGCTTCGGCGCGAGCAGCAGGACACCCTTGACGTAGCCCGGCTCCTCGGCCGGCAGCCGCCGCAGGCTCTCGGTGGCCTGCCCCAGGTCCCCCGCATCGAGATAGAGGGTGACCGCGCGCGGGTCTCCCGCCTGGGCGTAGAGCGAGGCCGCCATCGTGAGATTCCCCAATCCGCGGTAGATCTCGGCGGCCTCGAGCGGCTGGCTGGAGGCCGCGAAGCAGCGGGCGGCGTCCCGCAGCTTGTCGGCTTTGCGGTAGGCCTGCGCGGCCCGCGCGGGCTCCTGGACGGTCTCCCAGCGGTAGGCCGCCTGCCACCAGTCCTCGGCCGCTTCGTACGCCTCGGCGGCCTCGCGCACCAGCCCCAGGCTGGCGAAGATCTGCCCCGCCTGCGCCGGCCGCCCCGACTGGAGATGGACCTGCGCGACCCGCCGGGACTGGTCCGGAGACTTTCTCGCCAGATTGAGCGCACGGTCGTTCTCGCCGACGCCGAGGTAGGCCTCGATGGCCTCGGTGGAGCGGCCGGCGCGCTCGAGCAGCTCGGCTCTGCGCACACTCGGCGGCAGTTGCAGCAGGAGGGTCGCGGCCGGCGTGCCACGGCCGAGCTGGAGGAGGATCTCGGCCCGCTTCAGGTTCACCTCCTGCAGCCGGGGGGAGGGCTCGGTCCGGTTCCGCGCCAGGGCCCTCGACTCGAGTTCCAGGGCGCGCAACGTGTCCTCGAACAGATTGGCCTGCTCATAGTGGGTGGCGGCCTCCGCCCACATCTTGCTCTTCTCGAAGAACCGGGCGGCCCGTCCGCCGTCCCGCAGCTTGAGCGCCGCCGCCGCCGCCCGCCGGTAGTCGCCGGCCAGCTCGAACAGCGGGATCGCCGCCTCGAAGTGACCGCTGTTGGCCAGCAGGTCCCCGGCCTGCCGGGCGTCGAGATCCGCGATCCGCGAGGGGACCCGGCCGTGGGCGCCGAGCAGGGAATAGCGGATCAGCTTCGGCTCGTCCTGGATCTCCGCCGCCAGCCCGGCCGCCCGCTGGTAGTCGCCCGCCTTGGCGTACTCTTCCGCCGCCTGCCGCTTGTTCCCCTCGCGGGCGTAGCTCTCCGCCAGTTTCTGGTGGTCGCGGGTGATGCGGGAGAGAAAATTGAAGGCCATAGTGGAGCCAAGGAGGTAATCCCGAAGGGAGAACTCTACCCGGCAGTCGTTACCATGAGTATAACAACTCTGGGGATGGCTCCGGCGAGGCCAGCTGGTTTGCCATAGAATGCCTGAGGGGCAACCATGAAAACGGCGGAAGCTCACGGACAGGTCCACATCGGGAAGGTTGTCCGGAACGCTCTTGTCTTCAATTTCAGGAATCCGCGGGGAGGAACCGTGAGCGACAGCGCGCTCCTCGATGCCGTAGACCGTCTCTTCTCCCTGCTGGAGGAGCGGCGGACCGAGTATCTGCTGGTCGGCGGCATCGCCCTGCTGCAGTACGTCGACGGGCGCAATACCGAGGACATCGACCTGATCATGGCGCTGTCCTCTCTCCAGGAGCTTCCCGAGATCCGCAAGGTCGGCCAGGATCGGGATTTCGCGCGCGGGGACTTCGAGGGGCTCCGGATCGATCTCCTGCTCACCAGCAATCCGCTCTTCGAGACCGTGCGCCGCCGGTACGCGACAAGGCAACGGTTCGTCGAACGGGAGATCCCCTGCGCCACTCCCGAGGGGCTCGTCCTTCTCAAGCTCTATGCCCTGCCATCGCTCTACCGGCAGGGGGATCTGACCCGGGTGGCCCTCTACGAAACCGACATCCTGACGCTGCTGGACCGGTGCAAGGTCGACCTCGAACCCCTTTTCGCCGAGCTGACGCCCCATCTCAGCCCGAGTGATCTCGTCTCCCTACGCAAGATCACGGACGAAATCCGGCAGCGGATCGAGCGGTTCGGCGGCCAGTTCTCCTGATACCGCTCCTTTCACGCTTCTTGCAGTAGATTTCGGTGTCAGGCGTCCACCGTCCAGACTGGACGAGTGGACTTCGTACGTGAAAGAGGAGATGGGTCATGAAGAAGAGCTCCATTTTTTGTCTGCTTGCCTTGACCGCCGGGCTGATGGCGGGGATTCCGGGGCGGGCCGCCGCGATGACAGTCTGCGAGATGCGCTTCACTCTCTCCGGCTGGTCGGCCATCTACAAGACCGCCAGCGGGGTCGGGACGATCACCTGTGACAATGGCGAGAAGGCCAAGGTCAACCTGAACGGCAAGGGGGGCGGCCTGACCGCCGGCAAGTACAAGATCCGGGACGGCTACGGCAAATTCTCCGAGGTCGCCAGCATCGAGGAGCTGTTCGGCAGCTATGTCCAGGCGGCGGCCGAGGCCGGAGCGGTGAAGTCGTCCGGGGCCAGCGCCCTGACCAAGGGGGACGTCTCCCTCGCCCTGGCGGGCAGCGGCAGCGGCGTCAATCTCGGCGTGAGCTTCGGCAAGTTCACCATCACCAGGCTGTAAACTCCCGGGGATGCCCGACCTCCTTGTCGCCGGCGAGATCTTCGAGCGGTACCCGGAGGTCGTGCTGGGCGTCGTCACCGTTCACGGAATCGACAATTCCGGAGCCGGCGACGCCCTGATGGGTCCGCTCCGTCATGAGGAGGAGCGGGTCCGCGCCACGCTCGCCGGCGTTCAAGTCCCCGAGCACCCCCACATCGCCCCCTGGCGCGAGGCCTACCGGAAATTCGGCGCCAAGCCGAAGGATCACCCCTCATCGATCGAGAATCTGGTGCGCCGCGTCCTCAAGGGGCAATCCGTGCCTCACATCAACCCGCTGGTCGATCTCTACAACGTCATCTCCCTGCGCCATCTGGTGCCGGTCGGCGGCGAGGACCTGGACCGGATTCAGGGGGATGTCCGGCTGACTCTCGCGACGGATCACGAGCCGCCGGTCCACCTGCTCGGCGAGCCCGAGGCGCGCCCTCCCAAGCCCGGCGAGGTGATCTACACGGACGACCTTGGCACTCTCTGCCGCCGCTGGAACTGGAAAGAGGCCGAGCGGACCAAGCTGACGGCGGCGACGCGGCACGCCTTCCTGGTGATCGAGGGATTGCCACCCGTCGGCCGCGATCTCGTGGCTCAGGCCGCCGAGGAACTGGCGGTGCTGGTCCGCGAGCACTGCGGCGGCGAGGTGGCAGTCGCGTTAATTGACCGCGAGCATCCGCGGGCACCGCTCGGCTAAGGCAGCCGCGAGGCGCCGGTCGCCTCCGGCAGGCGGACACCCAGCAAATCCGCCAAGGTGACGGCGAGATCATAGGGGGCTGAAGGCCCGGTCCGCTCGCCGGCCTTGAACGGACCGCCCCAGAAGATCAGCGGCACGTGGGTGTCGTATTCGTACTGGGAACCATGCCCCGAGCCGCGGACGGGGTCCCAGTGCATCAGCGCCCCCTCGCGCGGAACCAGGAAGGCGTCCCCCGAGCGAGCCGCATCGAAATCGTTGCCGGCGAACGGCACCGCCGGATCGCCGGCCGGCCAATGCTCGCGCTGCGAGATCAGCAGCACCTCCTGAACCTCCTCCCCGAAGAGACGCTGGACCACCCGCGGGAAGGCGACGTCGAGGTCGGCCAGGGTGACCTGCCGGCCCGCCGGCCCACATGGCCCCTCGACCGTGGTCTGCGGGAAGCTCGGACGGTCGTAGGCGACGCTCCACCCCTCGACGCCGTAGATCGGCTGGGCCGAGGAGGTCAGGCAGAGCTCCTCGGCCAGGGCGCGGTTGATGCGCTCCTGAAAGTTCGGATAGGGGCTCTCGGCGTCGCGCTCACTGCTCTGCAGGCGCCCACCGATCCGCCGGCCGGCGTCGCGCCGCGCGACCTCGGGCAGGGCGGCGAAGCCGTGGTCGGCCGAGAGCGCCAGGACGACGCGACCTGCCGGCTCGGCCTTGGCGAGACCGTCGAGCGCCGAGAGCAGGCGGCCGAGCTCGTGGTCGAGCCGGCGCAGGGTGTCGAGCTCCTCCGCGGACTCGTTGCCGAAGTTGTGGGAGACCACGTCTTGAGCCGAGAAGGAGAGAGCGAGGACGTCAGGCACGCCGCGCCGCCCGAGCCCGATCCCCGGGTCGGCGAGGAAGGCGAGGGCGAGGTCGGCCAGGAGCTGGTCCTGGAACGGGCTGCTGTAGATCGCCTCGAAGTAGCCGCGGGGGTGATGCGCCAGGTCGTGGTCGAAGCCGAGCCCGAGGTCGGTCGTCTGGAAATGGCCGAGGTTGGGCGCCGGCTGCGGCAGGCCGGGTTTCGCGGGCTCCGGCAGGGGCTTCCAGACGGTGCCGAAACGGCCGACGGCCTGGGCGCCGGCCCGTTGCTGGTTGAACTGCCGGACCAGGTCGCGTGCCGCGCCGCCGACGATGCCGTCGGCGTCATAGGCCGGAGAGCTGATGTAGCGGCCGGTGTCGTGGTCGTACCAGTAGACGACGTGCCTCGGGTTGCGGCCGGCGAGATAGATGGCCGCCCGATCCTTGCCGGAGAGGGAGACCACGCGCGAGCCCGGGCTCGCCTCGACCAGCCGGTCGGCGAGAGTCGCGATCCGCAGGTTGCCGGGACCTGCGATAGTGCCGGAGGGCGGGACGTCCGCCGGGGGCAGGCCGTGGCGCAGGCTGTAGAGCGAGCGGGCGTCGTCGCTCTCGAAGACCAGCGTCTTGCCGCCCGGCCCTTCGCCGATCTGGGTGGTCGCCTGGTTGCCGATCTCGCCGGAGGCCTCCCAGATCTCGAGCTGCCGACGGCGGGCGAAGACGTAGATCCGGTCGTCCTTCTCGACCTCGCGGTAGAAGAGCGGCGGCTGGCCGGGGACGCGGTTGGCGTCCGGCTGGTCGGTGCAGTAGAGGCGGCGCAGCCCCTGGCCGTTCGGGTTCGCCTCGGTCCAGCGGTTGGCCACGATGCCGTGCACCCGCGGCGGCGCCCCGGTGCCGAGCGAGGCGTGCCCGGGGCAGGTCTCGGTATTGAGGTGCGCGTAGTGGCTGTTCGTCTCCACCTGCCCCTCGGTCAGCAGGCGGTGCAGGCCCTCGTCCAACCAGCTCTCATACCCCTTGAGGCGTGGCCAGGAGAGGCCGTCAATCGAGACGATGACGACCAGCTTCACCGGCGGCGCGGCCGAGGCCGGCGCCGCGAAGACGAGGGACGGAGCGAGCAGGAGCAGGGCGGCAAGCGCCCAGCGCAGGCGGAGATCGGGGTTCATGCGCCAAGCTTACCGTGGGCCTTCGCGACCCGGCGCCGGTTCGATGTGAACGTCTTGTGAAATTCTCCTTCCGACGCGCCCGGAGTTCCGCTCGAGTCAGGAAATCCGTAGGATCGTGTCATGCCGTTCCCAATCGCTCAGATCCGCGAGGCCCTTTCCCGGCACCAGCCGACGCTGGTCGCCCGCGAGCCGGACCACGCCGAGGCGGCGGTGGCGCTGGTGCTCGCGGGTCCCGAGGACGACCTCTATCTCTGCGCCATCCGGCGGGCCGAGCATCCTCTAGACCCCTGGTCCGGCCACATGGCCCTGCCGGGCGGGCGCGCCTCGGCGGAGGACTCCGGCCCGCGCGCGGTCGCCGAACGGGAGACGCTGGAGGAGGTGGGCCTCGCTCTCGACGAATCCCACTGGATCGGACCGCTCTCGCACGTCCTCGTCAGCCTCGGCGCCGGCGGCGGCCGGATGGTCCTCTCCCCCTTCGTCTATTACCTGGGCGAGGAGCTCACCCCTTTCGCCATCAGCGACGAGGTTGCCGAGGCGTACTGGATCCCGCTCTCCCATCTCTGGGACCCGCGCAACGCGGGCCGCTTCGAATGGCAGCGCAGCGACGCCAAGCTCCTCTATCCGGCGATCCGCTTCCGCGATACCCACATCTGGGGGCTCACCTTCCGCGTTCTCACCCTCTTTTCGGACGTCCTCGACGCCCCCCTGCCCCATCTGGAAGAAGTCCCCGGCCTCGGCCGGTAGATCTCGGGATCGCTCTATAATTCCTCCTGAGCTTCCAGACAAGGAGGAGCCGATGACGACCTTGAGGAGACTGGCGGCCCTGGCCGGAGTCCTGTGGCTCTGCGCCTGCGCTTCGGGGAAGCAGCAGGAGCCGACGCATCAGGAGCCGGAATACATCGACTGCTCGAAGGCCCAATGCACGGCCTGCCCCGCGGGCCAGCACCTCTCGCCGATTCCGCCCTGCTGCCGCTGCATGTTGAGCTCAGGGATGGATTCGCAACAAGGGGGCTGAACGCCACCGGCGCTATGCTAGGCGCCACGATGAGTGGCGACCAGCTGGACGCGGTGGTGGTGGGGGCGGGGATCTCGGGGCTGACGGCGGCCTTCCGGCTGGCCCGGAGCGGGCTGCGGGTCGCCGTCCTGGAAGCGGCGGAGCGCGCCGGCGGGGCCATCGAGACCTTCTCGGATGGTGCTTGGCGCTTCGAGATGGGGCCGAACACCGTCGTCGAAAGCGACGAGAGCGTCGGCCGGCTGATCCGCGACACCGGGCTGGAGGGGGAGAAGATCGTCACCTCCCCCTCGGCGAAACGCCGGTATCTCTATAAAGGAAGCCAGCTGGTCCCGCTCCCCGGAGGGCCGGGGGGGCTTCTCAAGACTCCTCTCTTCTCGGCCGGCGCCAAGCTCCGGCTGCTGCGCGAGCCCTGGATCGGCCGGCCTCCCGAAGGGGTCGAGGAGAGCATCGCGCAATTCGTCCGCCGGCGCCTCGGTACCGAATTCCTCGACTACGCCGTCGGCCCGTTCGTCTCGGGCGTCTATGCCGGCGATCCGGAACGGCTGTCGGCGCGCTGGGCGGTGCCGAAGATCCATAACCTGGAGCGGGAGCACGGCAGCCTCATCCGCGGCGGCTTGATTCGTAGCCGCCAGGCCCGCCGCAAGGGGCCTTCCCCCGGCAGCGCCATGATCTCCTTCCGGGAAGGGCTCGAAGCGCTCCCCCGGAGGCTGGAGCGGGAGATCGGGGACGTCCGCACCGGCGTCGCCGCCCGGCGGGTTCTCCGGATCGGGAACGGCTTCCGCGTCGAGACTTCCGCCGGACCGGTCGAGGCGGCGCAGGTGGTGCTCGCCGTGCCGGCCGACGTCGCCGCCCGTCTCCTCGAAGAAGCCACTTCAGGCGCCAGCCTTTTGCTCGCCGACGTCCCCTACGCCGCGGTCGCCGTGGTCTCGCTCGGCTGGCGCCGGGAGGATGTCGGCCACCCCCTGGACGGCTTCGGATTCCTGGCGCCGCGCAAGGAGGGGCTCCGATTGCTGGGCTGCCTCTTCCCGTCCCAGATCTTCCCCGGCCGCGCGCCCGAGGGGCACGTCGCGCTCGCCGCCTTCGCAGGCGGCAGGACCGACCCCGAGCTCGCCGGGTGGGACGAGGACCGGATCGCCGCGATGGCGATCGCGGAGCTGCGCGGCCCCCTGAGACTGCACGGCGAGCCCGTCTTCCGCCTCGTCCGCCGCTGGCCGCGGGCGATCCCGCAGTACGAGTTGGGGCACGGCCGCTTCGTCGAACGCGCGCGCGAGATCGAGCGCTCCCTCCCCGGCCTGCGCCTCGCCGGCAACTTCCTCGGCGGCATCTCGGTACCGGACTGCATCCGGAACGCGACGGCCCTGGCGGAGGAAATGATGGGGAGCAGAGCCTGATACGGACTCGGCTGCTCGAGGCGGAATTCCGAAGGCCCGCCCGCAGGGCGGAATTTATCCAGCCTGGGGTGTCAACCCCAGGAACAGGCCACCTCCCATCCCCTTAAGCCCCGAAGGGCCGACACCCCCAGTAGAGCTTCGAATCGGCAAAGACATGCCGGCCCTGCGGGGCTTGTCAATCTTGGGCCTCCTACCTGGGGTTGACACCCCAGGCTGGATAAATTCCGCCCTGCGGGCGGGCTTCGGATCCCTCTTCCAGGGCGTCAGAACCGTCGATCCCTTGGCCGCCGAGCCGGAGGAAATAATTGGCCGGTGACCTGACATATCTCCTCCATGAGCCAGAACCGTATGTCCCGCCGCGCGGTCCAGGTCGTGGCGGAAAATCGTATCCGTGAAGCTATTGAAGAGGGGCAGTTCGACGACCTCCCCGGTCTCGGCAAGCCTATTCCAGATATCGACGAGCCCTACGACCCTGACTGGTGGATCAAGAAGTGGATTCGCCGGGAAGGGATGAGCCGGGAGCTGGCGGAGAGGTTCGGCAAGGATTTCTGGGACCCCAAGAAGGCCGGGCGATGAGTGGCGTGCCCGACCACCCCTTCTGACTACCCCAGCGGTGATATCGTCGGTTCCTGATCGCTTCCGAGGAACTCGTGACCGACCTCTACGACACCCTGATTGTCGGCGGCGGCCCCGCCGGCCTGACCGCCGCGCTCCATCTCGCCTGGCAGCAGCGCAAGGTGCTGGTGATCGACCGCGTCAGCGGCCCCCTATTCTTCACCCTGGAGAAACTCTGGAACGTGCCCGGCATGCCGGGAGCGACCGGCACCGAGATCCAGAAGCGGCTCAAGGTCCAGGCCACCGAGAGGGGGGCCGAGATCCTGCGCGGCAACGTGATCAAGGCCGAGGGCCAGAAGGGGAGCTTCCTGCTCGCCGGTGAAAAGGGGGAGGCGTGGCGCGGGCGGACCCTGCTGCTCGCTACCGGCGTCGCCCGCTATCACCCGATGGTGGACGGCGACTTCACCCCCTGCTTCGCCTACGCCGGCAAGGGGAACCTCTTCTACTGCGCGGACTGCGAAGGGCCGGAGCTCTTCGGGCGCGACACCATCGTCATCGGCTCCGGCCCCGCGGACTGGGCCGCCTCCATGGCCGTGGGCCTCTCCCGCTACACGGAGAAGATGCGGGTGCTGCTGACCGGTGGCCGCGATCTCTCCGAGCCCTGGGCCGCGCGGCTGCGAGAGCGCGACATCCCGGTGCTGGAAGGGGAGATCCACGAGCTCATCGAGGGGGAGAAGCGCCACCTCACCGGCCTGGAGCTCAAGGACGGCACCCGGCTCACCGCCGAGGCGTTCTTCGTGTCGAGCCCGGCCCGGGGGCGGACCGACCTCGCCGTGCAGCTCGGCATCGAGCTCGCCGCGACCCACGAGCACGTCCAGCCGCAGTCCCAGCGCGGCGACACCAACGTGCCCGGGGTCTGGATCGCGGGGGATCTGCGTCCGATCACCCAGCAGGTCGCGGTCGCCATGGGCACCGGCAACCTCGCGGCGGTGATGATCGACCAGTACCTGCGGAAGCAGGACGTGGCGGAGGCACGGACGGCCGCCACCGCCGGAGTATGATCTCCCCGGAGGGTTGACCGTGCCCCGCGCCATGACATCCAGATCGCAGCTCCGTCGCAGTCTCCTGTTTCTCCTCGTTCTCTGTGCGGCCTGCACCGGGCTGCATCGACCCCGAACGGCGCTCGACGCCGTGCGGCAGCATTCTCCCGCCGTGGAATGGAACGCCTCCAGCCTGATCGAGGCCGATCTCGACCAGGACGGCCGTGCCGACTTCGTGCTCACCGGCCTCGGCAAGGACGGTGTGGTCGTCGGCATCGTGCACGGCCCGGTCGCCGCGGGAACTCCGGTGTCGACGCTGGAGTTCCCCCTCAACGGCGGCGGCGAGGACGCTCTCTGCTCACGCGACGTCAAGATCACCCTCGAGCCCCTCGGCGACGAGGCGAAGACCCGGACGGGCCGCGCCGGAATGGGGATCAATCTGCACGACGACAAGTGCGATGCCTTCCACATCTTCTGGAACCCGGAGAAAAAGAAGTTCGAGTGGTGGCGGCTCTGAGGCAAATTCCGAGGCCAATGAGAGGCAAATGAGATGAAAATCTTCTGCCTGGACGAAGCTGGCTGCCTCTTCCTCTCCCCACGCATCGAGGACTGGAAGTACGTGGAGGAGCACGGGATCACCGTCGTCATCGATCTCGAGGGGGAGATCGACCGCGACATCCCCACGATGCCGAACCACATCCTCTACATCTACTTCCCGATCTACGACGAGGATCTGCCGGACCTGGCGAAGCTGCACGCCGTGGCGCGCATGGCGGCCTCGCTGGTCGCGGCCGGACGCCGGGTGCTCTCCCACTGCGGCATGGGGTTC
Organism: uncultured Acidobacteriota bacterium; assembly: GCA_963792575.1. Lineage (GTDB taxonomy): Bacteria > Acidobacteriota > Thermoanaerobaculia > Multivoradales > UBA5704 > DATARR01. The sequence goes on along the minus strand of CAWBWZ010000023.1, from coordinate 962,724 downwards.
AACCGCTCGGCCCTGCTCGCCGGACTGATCCTCCGCTATCTCGGGATGAGCGGGCCGGAGGCGGTGGAACATCTCCGGCAGCGGCGGCCGGGGGCCCTTTTCAACGAGGTTTTCGCGGCCTACCTGGTGAGCCTCGAAGAGCTCCCGCCGTCCCACCCGTGAGCGAGGCCCCCCAGAACCCCTGGTTCGTCTTCCGGGGAAATGAGCTGCTCGTCTTCCAGACAGCCGGGACGGATGCGCGGGTCCCGATGGGCGAGGAATGGGCGGCGCTCAGCCTGCCCGCAGAGGAGCCGCAGGCCGTCGGCACCCTGAACGGGAGAGACGCCTGGGCCGCGCGGATCGTCGATGACGCCGCCGAGCCCCCCGAGGGGATGGCCTTCCAGGGGCTGCGCCGCCTCTGGGGAGCGCTCGACGAGGAGACCTGGAAGCTCGCCGGCCGCGCGGCGCAGATCGTGGAGTGGGACCGCAACCACCGCTTCTGCGGCCGGTGCGGCGCCGGAACGGAGCGCAAGCCGGCGGAGCTCGCGCGCGTCTGCCCCCGCTGCGGCCTGCAGCAATTTCCCCGCATCTCCCCCGCCGTCATCGTGCGCATCGAGCGTGGAGACCAGCTCCTGCTCGCCCGCTCCCCCATTTCGCGCCCGGCGTCTACAGCACCCTCGCCGGGTTCGTCGAGCCGGGCGAATCGCTGGAGGAGACAGTCGCCCGCGAGGTGCGCGAGGAGGTGGGGGTCGAGGTCCGGAACATCCGCTATTTCGGCAGCCAGCCCTGGCCGTTCCCCCACTCGCTGATGATCGGCTTCGTGGCCGACTGGGAGTCCGGCGAGATCCGCCCTCAGGAGGGGGAGATCGAGGACGCAGGCTGGTTCGAGCTCGACGGCCTGCCCGGCCTGCCGTCCCGCTTCTCGATCGCCCGCGCCCTGCTCGACGACTTCATCGCGAGGCGGCGGCCTTGAGGCTGCGGTCCAGGAAGTCCGCGACCGCCCCATAAACCTTCTCCCGATCGGCCCGCAGGACGAAGCCGTGCGCGGCGTCCGGCAGCACAAGCTCCTCCACCACCCGCTTGTTCTTCCTCATCGCCGCCGCGATCTCCGCGGCCTCCGAGGGGATCGCCAGCGGATCCCGCCCCCCCTGGACGAGGAGCAGCGGGCGCACGATGTCGCCGGCTTTGGCGAGGGGAACCATCAGCACGGCGGCCTTGAGATCGGCGACGTGGCCCATCTCGTCAGAGAGGATCGTGCGCTCGGTCGCGCCGTGAGGGAGGGCGTCCAGGACCCGCTGCCAGTTGGCGACGCCGAAGAGATCGACTCCGGCGGCGAACTCCTGGGGTTGAAAGGCGAGGGCCACCAGGGTGAGGTAGCCGCCGAATCCCTCGCCGCCGATGGCGATCCGGTGCGGGTCTACCCAGCCGGTGGCGGCGAGCATGCCCTTGGCGGCGATGCAGTCCTTGAGGTCCTCGATCCCGTGCTGCCGGTCGTCGAGCTGCAGGAATTTCTTGCCGTACCCGAAGCTCCCCCGCTCGTTCACCTGGTAGACGGCATAGCCGCGCTGCACGAGCGTCTGGACGAGGGGGTCGAAGCCCAGCCGCGCCTGCCCGCTGGGGCCGTCGTGAATCCAGACCACCGCCGGCACCTTCCGGTTCGGCGCCGCCTGCCGGGGCTTGTAGAGGATGCCCGCGATCTCGAGGCCGTCGAAGGACTTGAAGCGCGTCACCTCCCCCTCGATCCAGCCGCCGGCCGCCGGCAAATCGGAGGCCGCGGCCAGCCGCCTCGGCGCTCCCGGCGTGGCGAGATCGTAGAGCCAGACCCCGGGCGGCAGGGCGCTGCCGCTGGCGAGGACGGCGAGCTTCGAGCCGTCGCGGGAAAACGCCACCGTTGCCACCTCGCCCACGCCGGGCAGGGGCGGCAGAGCCACGGGCTGCAACGTCGCGGCATCGTAGAGCTCCAGGCCGGAGCGGGTGTCCCCGCCGACGATCGCCGCGATCCGCTTGCCGTCCGGCGAGTAGATGGCGTCGAGCACGTCCCAGCTCTTGCGGACCAGGTCCCGGGTCGCGCCGGTGGCCAGGTCGAGGCGCGTCAGGCCGCGGATGTCGCCGCTCTGGAACTGGCTGTCGATGTCGCTGAGGATCAGCAGGCCCGCGCCCTCCGGGCTGAAGCTCAGCGGGATGCGGACGTTGAACCCCTCGCCCGCCTCCAGGGTCCGGTCCTTGCGGGTCTGCAAGTCGTGGACGCGGACGTTGCGGATCAGATCGCCGTAGTTCTCGGCATAGGCGAGGTAGCGCCCGTCGGGGGAGACAGCGGCGAGGCGCGAGATCTGGGAGCTGTTGCGGTTGACCAGCGTCTGCGCATAGCCACCGGTCGCGATCCGGTAGAGATCGGACGACTGCGACACCCGGTTCTCGATCTCGACAAGCATGGAGCCGCCGTCCGAGGTCCAGCCCAGGAAGCGGGCGTTCTTGCCGGGGGCGAGCTCGACGGCCTTGCCGTCCAGCTCCCGCACGAAGAGGTGGCTCTCGTCCCCTGCCGGGCCGCTGCGGTAGACAAACCGCTCGTCCTGCGGGAAATAGCCTTCCACCCGGACGGGATCTTTCAACGACCGGGTGAGCTGGACCGGCGGGCCGCCGGCCACCGGCAGGGCCCAGGCGTTGGGCACGCCGTCGGAATCCATCGAGACCAGCACCTTGCCGCCATCGGGCGAGATCGACAGGCCCGAGATCGCCGGGGGCGGCGCGGCTCCCCAGGAAGGGAGGGCGAACAGGAAGAGAGAAAGCCAGAGGGATTTGCGGAGGAAGAGATTTCTCGTTTCACACATGACCAGGGGATGGTACTGCAACAGCGAGGGCCCCCGCCCCGAAACCTCACCCCCCGGCCCCTCTCCCACCGCACTCCCCCCGACCGGGAGAGGGGAGCTTGACGGGGGAGACCTAGCTTGCAGGAAAAGCTGTACACACCAGTACTGATGGAAAAGCACTTCCTACAAGCTCTATCGGTTCGGAGTCGCCCCCCTCTCCCGGTCGGGTGGGAGTGCGGTGGGAGAGGGGACGGGGGTGAGGTTTCGGGGCGGGGGATCGTCTCCCCCTACCCCCGCCCCACATACAAAACATGCGCGTGGGGGTACCCCGCCCCGATCTCGACCGCCTCGAACCCCGCGAAGCCGGCGCGCGCGAGGCGGTCGCGGATCTCGTCCCGGGTCTCGTAGCTGAAGGCCTCCCCGAGGGTCAGGCCGAGGAGGTCGGCGCCACGCTCCTGGGCGCGGTTCCAGAGCGCCTTGGCCCGGTGCCCGGGGTCGATCTCCTTGAGCAGGAAGACGCCGCCGGGCGCCAGCCGCTCGCGCGCCCAGCCGAGCAGCGGGTCCCAATCCTCCCGCGGCAGCCGGTAGAGCACGTCGAAGATCGACACCGCGTCGAACCTGCCGCGGACCGCCAGGTGATAGCCGTTGACCACCCGCAGCCGGGGCTCGCGAGGGACGTGGAAGACCTTGCGGCTGTCCGGCTCGACGGCGACCGCCTCGCGGACTCCCGCCGCGAGGGCGAGATGTGCGAAGATTCCGTGCCCAGCTCCGAGATCCAACAGCCGGCCCCCTGACGGGAGGTAGTCGATCACCCGCAGGAAGGGGCACGAGAGGTAGCGCCCGAGCACGTGAAACCGGGTGGCCACCGGTGCGGCGCGATAGGTGCGCCGTACCAGGCTGAGCGCCTGGACAGGACCGAGATGAGAAGACCCGAGAGACGACACCCGGACTGAATATCTTCCCGCGATGACGCTGTCAACCAACTCTCCTCCACGGAGGATCGATCCTGTCGCCCTCGCCGGGTTCGCCCTCGTGCTCCTGGTACGGCTCCTCACACTCCCCCGCAGCCTCTGGGAGATGGACGAGGTTCTCTTCGCGCGGGCCGTCGAACGGTTCGACCCCTTGAGCCACCGCCCCCACCCGCCGGGCTATCCCCTCGTCGTGGGCCTGGGAAAGCTGCTCAATCTGATCTTCCACGACCCGTTCACCAGTCTGGTCGTCCTCAGCCTGATCTCCTCACTCATCGGCTACTGGGCCCTGGTCGTTGCCTTCCGCCGGATCGCGGGAGGGGCGGGCGCCGAACGGGTGGCGGTCGCCGGAGCGCTCCTCTTCCAGCTCTCGCCGGCGATGCTGGTGCAGGGGCCGCTGCCGATGTCGGACCCGCCGGCGCTGATGTTCCTCGCCCTGGCCCTCGCCGCCGGAGCGCTCCTGCGCGATGGAGGAGGGCTCTGGAGCGCCCTGGCGCTGGGAGCGTCGGCCTCGGCCGCGATCGGCTGCCGTCCGCAACTCGCCCTGGTGGTCCTCCCCATGCTGGCCGTGGCGCTCTGGCAGACGCCGGGGTGGCGCCGCCGCGGCGAGGTTGTGGCCGCCTTCACCCTCGTCTCGCTCCTCTGGTTCATCCCCCTGGTCGTGGCGACCCGGGGCATCACCGGCTTTCTGATCTATCAGTCGAAGCAGGCGACATACGTGGCCGGTCACGACGCGACGCTGTCTCGCGGGGGCAGCCCCGTCTACGCCGTGGCGAAGCGGTTCATCACCCACCCCTGGGGGCGCAAGCAGATGGCGTTTCCGGTGCTGGCGCTGGCGGTGGCGGGAATCGTGGCCCTCTCCCGCCAACGGCGGTCCGCGGCAATCCCCCTGGCCGCTCTGACCCTCTTCCAGCTCGCCGTCTGCCTCCTGATCATGGACCCCGCGGACGCGGTCCGCTACGCGCTCCCCTCGCTGCTCGGCATCGCCTTCGCGGCCGCCGTGGGAGCGCAGGCCCTGGCGCGGCTCGTCCGGGCTCCGGCGGCGGCGCGGATCGTCCCCCTCCTCGTGACCCTGCTGATCGCGGCGGGGTCGATCGCCTATGCCTGGCCCGTGCTGGCGGTCCGCTCACGGACGCTTTCGCCCACGATCTCCGCGGCCCGCTGGGCGCGGCGGAACGTGCCGGCGAAGTCGGTGATCCTGGCGGGAGAGGACCTGGCTCCGCAGGCCGATCTCCTGCTCAAGGAGGGGTACGACCTCAAGCGGATCGAGGACGGGTTCCATCATGCCGCCTGCCGGCCCGAAGCGCAGGCCTGGATCTTCGCCGAGGGGGAGAGCCGCTGGCCGGGGGCGGTGACCTTCCGCTGGCCCGACAGCGACCCCTACCACAAGCTGACCCGCGACCATTACCGCGTGATCTCCCTGAGCCCGGTCTCGCTCGACCGCCGCTTCAAGATCGTGCGCGGAGTCTACGGCTGGGAGCCGACCCTCCTGGACGCCCGGTGGCGGTGGCTGGACGCCGACGCGGCGATCCGGATCTTCCCCCGCAAGAGGATCCGGGCGGTCGCCGTGAAGCTGGGGCTCGACCTCTCGGCGCCGTTCCCCGCGAACACCGTCACCCTGTCGATCAACGGCGCCCCGGCCAGGACCGTGGAGATCGCGCGCGGCACCTGGCAGAGCGTCGAGCTGCCGCTCCCGGCCCACCGGATGGTCGAGATCGATATCCGGTCCGCCCGCTCGTTCGTCGTCCTGAAAGACGGAGTCGACCCCGCCGGTCCGCCGTGCAGCTCCTTGCCGTGGAACGGATCGCCCGCTAAGCTGAGGCATTCCAATGCCGATTTTTGATATGCGGAAACAGCCGTCCGTTTCGCTCGTCATCCCGATGTTCAACGAAGAGGAGAACATCGAGCACGCGCTCGCCTGCGCGGTCGACGCCCTGAGCGCTACAGCGGCGAGGACTGGGAGATCGTGGTCGTCGACGACGCCTCGCAAGACCGCTCGGCCGAGCTCGTCGCCCGCGAATCGGCCGCCGAGCCGCGCATCCGCATGGTGCGGCACGAGGTGAACCGCAAGCTCGGGGCGTCGCTCAAGACGGGGTTCGCCGCCGCCCGCAAGGACGTCGTCCTCTACATGGACGCCGACCTGCCGTTCGATCCGGACGCGATCGGCCGCGCCCTCCAGGCGATGAAGGTGACGCGGGCCGACCTGATCGCCGGCTACCGGCTGGACCGCACGGCCGAGGGGCTCCGCCGCACGGTCTACTCCTATTGCTACAACACCCTGATCGGGCTCCTGTTCGGCTGGCCGCACCGGGACATCAACTTCTCCTTCAAGCTGATCCGCCGCGAGGTGCTGGAGGCGATCGAGCTCAAGTCCGAGGGGTCGCTGATCGACGCCGAGCTGATCGTCAAGGCGAAGAACCTGGGGTTCGTGATCCAGCAGCTCGGCCTCGACTACTTCCCGCGCACCCGCGGGCAGCTCGACGCTGTCGTCCCCCGCCGTCATCCTCAAGATCTTCCGCGAGCTCATCACCCTCTATCCGGAGATGCGCCACCCGCGGCGCCGCGGCCAGCCGGCACCCTCGGGAGAATCCGCCGCGCCGCGAGCCGGTCGAGGCCCACGCTCCGACCCGGAACCTTGAGAACCCTCGTCGTCACCGCCGACGACGTCGGCCTCCACCCCGGCATGACCCTGGGGGCCTTGAAGGCCCACGACGAGGGGATCGTCACCGCCTGCAGCGTGGTCGCGACCGGCCCTGCCCTGGACGACGCGGTCGAGCGGCTGCGCGACCGGCCGGGGCTCGACGTCGGAGTCCACCTCACCTTCGTGGGCGAGCGCCCGCTCTCGCCGCCGGAGCGGGTGCGCTCCCTCCTCGGCCCGGACGGCGCCTTCCTGCCGGGATTCCGCGCCTTCGCCGCCCGCTACGCCCTGGGCCGGATCGACGACGCCGACCTCGAAGCCGAGCTGCGGCGGCAGATCGAGCGCCTCCTTGCCGCCGGCCTCCGGCTCGTCCACGCCAACAGCCACCAGCACCTGCACGTCCTGCCGCGGATCTTCGAGATCGTCCTGAAGCTCGCCGAGGAGTACCGCATCCCCTGGGTGCGCGTTCCCTGCGACCCGGCGGCGCCCCTCTCCCTGCGCGCGCTCGAGATCGGGATCCTCAACGGGATCGGCAAAGCGGCCCGCCGCCAGGCGAAGGGGGAGGAACGTCAGGATGCCCGACCGCACCGTCGGCATCCTCGACGCCGGACGGCTGACTCCGGAACGGCTCGCCCGCATCCTGAAGGACGTAGAGACCGTGACCGAGCTGGTCTGCCACCCGGGGATCGGAGATGAAGCGCTGAGAACCGCCTACGACTGGGGGTACGGATGGGATGGGGAGACGGCGGCGCTGTGCGATCCGGGGGTGAAGAAGGCTCTTCGGGAGGGGGGGATCGAGGTCAGCGGGTTTTCGGGGGTGACGTCCGGACCGCCCTGAAGGGGCGGAATTTGAATAGCCTGGGGTTTCAACCCCAGGTGGGCCGGTCCAACAAAACCCAAACCCCGAAGGGGTGGCCTATCTGGTTGAATCGGCCACCCTTACAGGGTTTGAATTTCGGGGGCTCCCCTGCCTGGGGTTGAAACCCCAGGCTGATTCAAATTCGACGCCCCTTCGGGCGCGGCCCTTTCCGGGTCTACTTCAGCTTCGCCTCCAACTCCGCCCACCGCGCATACAGCCGCTCCACCGCCTGCCGCGCCTTCTCCAGCTCATTGCACCGCTCCTGGAGCGCCGCCGGATCGGTGGCCACGGCCGGGTCCTCGACCCCGGCCTGGGCCGCGGCGAGACGGTTCTCGGCCTCCAGGATCGTCCCCTCCATCTTTTCCCACTCCTGCTGCTCCTTGTAGGAGAGACGCTTGGCTCCCTTGGCCGGCTTCGGCGAGGCCTTGGCGGCGGTGGCCTTCGAGGGCGGCGGGGCGGACTGCGCGGGCGGACTCCCACTGGGCGTAGTCGGCGAAGTACTCCGAATTGCCCTGGCCGTCCAGAGCGAGGATCAGGGTGGAGACGCTCTCCAGCAGGAAACGGTCGTGGGTGACCAGCACCAGCGCGCCCGGGAACTCCAGCAGGCTGTCCTCCAGCACCTCCAGCGTCGGGATGTCGAGGTCGTTCGTCGGCTCGTCGAGGATCAGCAGGTCCGCCGGCTGCAGCATCAGGCGGGCGATCAGGATGCGGGCCTGCTCGCCGCCGGAGAGCCGCGAGACCGGCGTGTCGAGCTGCTCGGTGCGGAAGAGGAACCGCTTGGCCCAGGCCGCGACGTGGATCGAGCGGTCCTGATAGAGCACCGAATCGCCCTCCGGCGCCAGCGCCCGGCGCAGGCTCACCGTCTTGTCGAGCGTCTCCCGGCTCTGCTCGAAGCGCACGACGCGCAGCCAGTCCGCCCGCTGGATCGTGCCGGCGTCGGGCTCGAGCGTGCCGTCGAGCAGCGAGAGCAGGGTGGTCTTGCCGCTGCCGTTCGGCCCGAGCAGGCCGAGCCGCATGCCGGGGGTGAGCTTGAGGTCGAGGTTCCTGACGATCCGCCGGCTCTCGAAGGACTTGGTCAGCCCCTCGGTGACCAGCAGCTTCTTGGTCTTGCGGTCCGAGGCGTTGAAGTCGATCCCGGCGCGGGCGTTGGCGGCGGCGCCGGTGCGCGCCTTCATCTCCTCCAGCTCGGCGATCATCCGGTTCGCCTCCTGGATGCGCCCCTTGGCCTTGGTCGTCCGCGCCTTGGCGCCGCGCTTCAGCCACTCCACCTCGTTGCGGACCTTGTTGGCGAGCGAGGCCTGGTACTCGGCCTGATTGCGGAGCACCTCGTCGCGCTTCTGCAGGAAGTCGCTGTAGCTCCCCTGGGCCTGGAAGATCCCCTCCGGATAACGGCGGTCGAGCTCCAGCACGCGCGAGGTGACGTTCTCCAGGAAGTAGCGGTCGTGGCTGACCACGAGGTAGGCCAGCGGCTCGCTCTGCAGCAGGTCCTCCAGCCAGAGGATGCCCTCGACGTCCAGGTGGTTCGTGGGCTCGTCCATCAGCAGGATGTCGGGCTGCTGGACCAGCGCGCGGGCGATCGCCAGGCGCTTGCGCCACCCTCCCGAGAGGATGTCCACCGCCTGCTGCGGATCGTTGAACCCGGCCCGTCCCGAGGGCGATGGCGACCCGCAGATCCTTCTCGTAGTCCTCGGCATGATCGTCCGCCAGGGCCTCGATGAGAGTCTCCTCGACCGTCTTCCCGGTCGGGAACTCGGGGTCCTGGGGGACATACCCCATGCGGGTCCCCCGCCGAAGCGAGCGGGTCCCGGAGTCCGGCTCCTCGATGCCGGCGAGGATCTTGAGCAGGGTCGATTTCCCCGACCCGTTGGGACCGATGAGGCCGACGCGGTCCCCCTCCGAGATCCCGAACGAGAGATCCTCGAAAAGGGGCCGGGCGCCGAAGCCCTTGGTGATGGAGTCGCAGCTCAGGAGGAGAGTGGGGGGCATGAATCCTGGACTTCCTTCAAAAGCATTTCCTTTTCTGTCTTCCGCATCTTCTTGATCCGGCGCTCCTCTCGCAGGGCGAGGCCCCAGGAGAGCACCTCGCGCCACCAGACGAGAGTCACCGGCAGATGGGACCGCGTATACCGCGACGCCCGCCCCGCCCGGTGCTGCGCCAGCCGCCGTTCGACGTCCTTGGCGATCCCGGTGTAGAGCGAGCCGTCGCCGCAGCGGAGGATGTAGATATACGGCACACCTGATGATATCGCGGGCCGCCTCCAATTGGGCTAGCCTGCTTAGATAGAGGAGCTTAGGAGGGACCGAGACCTACTTGGACTGTGCCACCTTCTCCTGGACCCAAAGATTGATCAAAGTCTCCGAGCTCACGCCTTGGGCCTCCGCGATCTGGCGGAGCCTTTGCGAGAGCGTCTTCTCAATGGGGTAATAGCGCCTCTCGGACCTTATGTCGATTTCAAACTCGGCGGGCTTCGTTTGATCCCAAACCTCATCAAGACTATGAGTATCCCAGTACTCACCCATCTGTTCGTAAGAGCTGGCCCCAGAGATGGATGACTTACGTGCTTCTTTCATATCGCTTCCTTTCCGCCGTATCCATATCTCGCGCAGAAATGATCAAAGCGCTTTTACTGGCCTTATAGACAAAAAACACGGAAAGATACCGGCCAGCGTCCGTGCGGCCGAGGGCCGCGTACAGATCCTCATCGGGCCTATGGCCTTTTTCGACGAAACGTATGTTCGGGCGTCCCCTGAGCACCTCTTCGACTTCATCGGTTTCGACCTGGTGTTTGCGCCATAGTTTCTCGATGATTTCTTCCAGCCATACTATTTCCTCAATCCTCATCCAGTCCTCGGCGTTCTGTTACAGACGGCCTAGGCCACGCAGCGTGCCTAGGTCTTGCTCAAAATCCTCAGCGCCATAGTGAATGAAGATGCCACGACTTGCGAGGAGGTGCTGGAATGAAAAGCGGTTCATCTCCGCCAAATGGCTCGCCTGTGCCAGCGTCAGTCTTTCCTTCTCATACAAGAGGACCGCAATCTCCTGACGCAACTCTGCCTCCGACATTCTGGCGGATTCGAGGATGGCATCAGGGATGGTGACCGTCATAGCACAAGGAGTATACCAACTCCCTCGTTTCAACCCTCGAACGCCAGCGGCCGCACCAGCCGCCGCTTCGCCACGGAGGCAGGTGTCCAGGCGATGAGGCGGTCCTCGGAGCGCCGGGGCGAGGCCGTTCTCCCATTGCGCCAGGCCAGATCTTGCGAGACGAGGCACCGCGGCCCGCCGGCGTCGCCTCGCCGCACCCTTCTTCATGAAGGCCATCGCCGAGATGGCCCGCAGGCGGTCCGGCGCGGTGCCGGACCTTGGAAAGGAGACCGCTCAGCCATGAACAAACTGTCGCGTTTGCTGCTCGCCGTCGTCCTGCTGTTCGCCGCCGGCGCCTTCCCCGGCCTCTCGCACGCCGCCTCGACCTCGACCACGGTCGACGATCCCAAGCCTGCCCCATGGCAGGAGCCGATCGCCTCGACCTGCGGCTACAGCGCCGGCGGCGTGGAGAACGCCTACGAGGACGCCGAGGCCAACGCCAATCGCTACTGCATCAGCATGGGATGCCAGTCCGCGACCGTGACCGTCGCCTATAAGCCCTGGGTCGACAAGGACGGCTACACGCACGTCTGCGTGTCCTTCTACTGCAATTGCGCGGTCGTCGCGGCTGCGAATTGAACAAGAGATGCCGGGCGGCTCGCCCGCCCGCTGGGCCGCTATTCCAGCGGCCTGCGCCCCTTCGGGGCTTGATGGGAGATGGGGGACTCGCTTCCTGGGGTTGAAACCCCAGGCTTTATGCCTACGCCCCTGCGGGGCTGACTTTCCAAGCACCCTCTCAGAGATCCGACAGCACTTCGGCCGCGCCACCCTCGACCAGTGGAAGCAGGCGAGAGTCCTCCAAAGCCGCGGTGCGGTGGCCGATGCCCGCCATGTACTCCGGATTGGAGGCAAACTCCATGAACGCGCTGACGCTGCTCTGCCGGACCAGCATCGCCGCATCCCATCGTTCATCGCTCGGTCCGATCAGAAAGGCGCCGCCCTTGCCGAGGAAGAGCAACTCACCGCCTGACCGCGTGAGGTGCGGCAGAGTGTGCTCGATGTAGAGCCGGTACGCCGCCTCACCGCTGATCGGAGCGGCGGGCGCGAGATGCGGTGTGGCGGAGTAATCCGCAACGGGCCGAAAACGCAAGAGGTTGAGCATGACGATCTTGCCGGAGATATTGCGAGTGAAGAACTCCCGTCCGGACTCTTGGGTGGGCTCGAGATAGGTCGGGTGCGTGGTGTCGGACATCGGGTCTCTCCCCCTCTACGCCGCCGGCTCGTAGCACAGGAAGGCCTATAGCATATCAGGTGACCCGACAGGGGTGGAGCGCCGTAATGGGAGCTTCCAGCGTGACTCCGTAACGGTATCTGCCCCGATGGAAGCTCCCGGAATGACTCCGTAAGCTTCCGGCGGACGATGGAAGCTTACGGAGTCGCAATGGGAGCTTACGGAGTGACTCCGTAGCGGTATCTGGCGCTTTGGAAGCTCCCGGAGCGACGCCGTAAGCTTCCGGCGGGCGATGGGAGCTTACGGAGCCGCAATGGGAGCTTACGGAATGACTCCGTAACGGTATCTGGCCCGACGGAAGCTCCCGGAGTGACACTGTAAGCTTCCGGCAGTGCTCCGGGAGCTTACAGAGCCACAATGGGAGCTTACGGTGTGACTCCATAGCGGTATCTGGCGCTTTGGAAGCTCCCGGAGTGACTCCGTAAGCTTCCGGCGGACGACGGGGAGCTTATGGAGCCGCAATGGGAGCTTACGGAGTGACTCCGTAACGGTATCTGGCGCGTTGGAAGCTCCCGGAGCGACTCTGTAAGCTTCCGGCGGGCAATGGGAGCTTACGGAGCCGCGATGGGAGCTTACGGAGCGACTCCGTAACGGTATCCGGCGCAATGGAAGCTTACGGAGCGACGCCGGAAGCTGCGGAACTGGGACCGATCCTCGGCAGCTCTCCGGCGAGGGCGGTAGAGACGTTCCAGGTCCTATACGACACCTTTGCGGAGGCCACGGGGACCGCGGAACGTCTCCGGCGAAGGGCAGGCCGCCGCCGGTGGCAAGGTTGATTGGGGCAGGCTCCGCGTGCAAAAAACAAAAAGAACAGACGAGTTGGTGGCCTTCTCGCGGGAGTGGTGGAGGGAGCGGCATGCCCTTCGAAGAGACGCCCCGCGGTCCCCGTGGCCTCCGGGAGGGTGTCGTTCAGGACCTGGCGCGTCTCTAGCGCCTCCGGCCGGAGGTTATCCTGGGCTCAGAATCTGGCCCGCCCTTAGGAACCAGAGCTCGAACCGCGGCCCCTCCTCCATCTCCAGCGCCTCCCGCACGGCCCTTCCGTAGACCGCTCCTTGCGGCGCGTAGACGGCGGCGCGGTTCTGGATCTCCTCGGCCGTCGTCCACCTCGTCAGTCTTGTAGTCGGCGATCACGATCCGGCCGTCCTCGGGATCGCGATAGAGGAGGTCGATCGCGCCGCTGACGATCCCGACGGGCGAATGCTCCCCCTCTCCCGGCGGCAGGAGGACGGAGAGCTCGCGGGCGAGGACGTGATCCTTGAGCTTCCGCATTCGCTTGAGCAGGGGGCCGGCGGCGAAGGTCTCCAGGAGGGTAGCGGCCAGCGGGAGCGCGCGGTCCAGCTCGTCCCCTTCGACGAGGGCGGCGAGGTAGGCGGGGAGGAGGTTGCGCTGGCGCTCCAGCTCCTTGGCCGGCGTCGGCCCCGAGATCCCACTCCTCCAGGGCGCGGTGGATGGCCCCGCCGGCGGCCATGGCGGCGGCGCGGTCCTTGGCGCGGCTGGGACGGCGGCGGCCGTTCCGCTCGACGATCTCGGCCTGCCTTTCGGCCTGCTGCTCGCGCAGGAGGGCGTGGGCCTCCTCGGAGGCGGCGCCGCCGAAGGGGCGGGCCATCCGGAGGGCGGCGCGCTCGCGCTCGGCGGCGAGGGTGGCGGAGACGAAGGCGATCTCCTCGGGACCCGGCAGCGAGGGGCGCTCGGGCTCGGCGGCGATGCCGGGGTCGGCCGGCGGCCGCAGGGCGGGGAACTTCCAGAGCGCGCCGGTGGGGTCCGGGAAGGACCAGGACGGCGCCGCTCCCTCCGCTTCGGCGGCGCCGACGGCCTCGTCCCAGAGGTCAGGGAGGCTCGCGGGGAGGTCCCGGCGGGCGTGCAGCAGCTCCAGGGTGGTGCTCACCTGGTCCCAGGGGCGAGGATCCAGTCTCGCTCGGGCCAGAGGCCGGTGAGGACGAGGCGGTCCTTGGCGCGGGTCATCGCCACGTAGAGCAGGCGGACCCGCTCGGCGGCCTCGACGATCGCGGCGCTCGGCCTCGATGCGGTCGAAGCCGGGGGTAGGCGCGCCGAAGAGGCGGTATTCGAAGCCGTCGCCCCAGCGGCCGGCCTCGGTGCGGATGCTGCGGTCGCCCGGCGAGGCCTTGTGGAGCTGGAGGAGATAGACGTGCTCGAAGTCGAGCCCCTTGGCGCCGTGGATGGTGAGCACCTGGACGGCGTCCTCCGCGCCCTCCTTGGGGCGCCCCTCCTCGGCCTCGCGCGACTCGGCGACGCTGCGGCGCAGGGCGCGGAGGATGGCGGTGGCGTCGCCCCCGCTCTCCTCGATGGCGGCGAGCACCTGGCGGAAGAAGCGCTCGAGGTTGGCCAGCCGGTAGGGGCCGAGGTAGCGCGCCGCCTCGGTGGCCTCGATCAGGGTGAGCCGGCGCAGGCGCTCGACGAAGACGTCCGCGGGCTCGGTCTCGAAGGAATGGCGGAGGTCCGCCAGGTGCTCGACGGCGGCCATCAGGTTGCGGTCCCAGCCGCGGACGCGGTCGATCCCCGGCACGTCCCTGGGCAGCACGCGGACGGCCCCCTCGATCGCCCGCTTGAGCTGCGCGAGGGCGTCGGCCGAGGGGGCGCGCAGCTCGGTCATCAGCTTGGGGAAGGAGCGGTTCCAGAGCGGGATCAGGGCGGCGTCGGGCACGCCCACGGTCGCCGAGCGGAGCACGGTGAGGAGCGCCAGATGGTCGCCGGGATCGAGCACCGAGCGCACCAGGGCGGCGGCCTCGATGACCTCGCGGCGGCGGTAGTACTGCTTGTCGCGGCCGACGGCGAAGGGGACGCGGGCGCGGCGGAAGGCCTCCAGGTAGAGGTCGAGGTCGCCGATGCCGCGCAGCAGGACGGCGATCTCGCTCCAGGCGACCCGGTGCTCCTCGTGGAGGGCGCGAATGTCGTCGGCGAGGGCGGCGGCCTCGATCTCGGTGGCCTCGATGACCGGCGTCGTCCAGGGCTCCGCCTGACGCTTCCAGGAGACCCAGTGCTCGACGGGCGCCCAGCCGCTCGCGGCGCCCTGACGCTGGAAGCCGGGATCGTTCAGCCGCCGGTCGCAGGCGAGGAGGGGCTCGAAGGGGGGCTGGACGCCGTCGCGCGGCGTCATCACCGGCTCGATCACGCGGGCGACTTCCTCCAGGATCACCGGCACGGAGCGGAAGTTGAGGGCGAGCGACATCACCTCGCCGCCGGCCTCCCGCACCAGGGCGACGAAGCCGTCGTAGGCCCGCAGGTCGGCGTTGCGCCAGCCATAGATCGACTGTTTGGGATCGCCCACCAGGAAGAGCCCGGGGCGCTCCTCCACCGGCCCGTCGAGGGCGATCCAGCGCAGGAGGTCGCACTGGATGCGGTCGGTGTCCTGGAATTCGTCGACGAGGAGCTGGTCGATTCGCCGCCGCACCTGCCGGCGTACGTCGGGCTGATCGGCGAGGAGCGCCGCGGCGCCGGCGAGCAGGAAGTCGAAGGTGGCGATGCCGTGGGAGCGGAGCTCGCGCTCGATCCGGCCGAGCAGGGGGATCAGCGCGCGGCGGCCGTGCTCCATCAGCTCGGGATCGAAGAGGCTCAGCAGGCCGTGGAGCTGGACAAGGAGGGCGGCGGCGAGCTTCAGCTCCCCTTCGACCTCGCCGAAGAGGGCGGCTTCCGTCGCGCCGAGAGACGACCGCCGCCAGTTCTTGAGATGGTCGACGAGGTTCTCGGGCAGGAGATCGGTGAGCCAGGCTTTCAGGGTGGCAATCGGCGCGCCGGTGTCCTCCAGCCGGCCGAGCAGCACTCCCAGGGCGTCGGCGATCTTTGTGGCGTTGGGCGCCCGCGCCCCCTTGCGGAGGCGGGGGGCGATCAGGCCATGAACGCCCGCGCAGGCCGCGGTCAGCCGGCGGCGGAACTCGGCCAGGGCCTCCGGACGGTAGGGATCCTCGTTGAGGACGGTGGCGGGGAGCCCGGCCTGGAGGAGGGCGGTGAGCGCCTCGACGATCTCCGGCGGGCCGAAGCCGCGGATGGCGAGCGCCAGCAGATGGGGATTGCCGGGATCGCCATAGCCGTCGCGCAGGGCGTCCTCGACGGTCTCGCGGACGGCCTCGTCGACGAGATGGCCGTCGGCGTCGATCACCAGGTCGGGGTGGATGCGCGCCTCCATCGGATGATCGGCGAGCAGGCCGCGGCAGAAGGCGTGGATGGTGCGCACGGCCAGATGGTCGAGCGTTCCGAGGAGCGCGCGGGCCCGGCGGGAGCGTTCGGGAGCGGGCGGCAGGAGCGAGGCTTCGAGCCAGTCCGGCGCCGGATGGCCGGCGGCGAGCGAGGCCAGCTCGCGGGCGGCGCGGCCGGCCATCTCCGCCGCCGCGGCCTCGGTGAAGGTGATCGCCACCACCCTCCCCAAGACCTCGGCGGCGACGCGGTCGGGCCCGTCGTCCCGGGGGCGCGCGGATTTCCGCTCAGCGAGCCGCAGGGTGGCGCGCTCCCACCCCTCCCCCAGGGTCCAGGCGAGCAGGCGGCCGATCAGCGTCGTGGTCTTCCCCGTCCCCGCTCCGGCCTGGAGCACGAGGGGGACGTCGAAACGGGTCTGCGCGGCGTGGCGGGCGGCGCGGTCGGCGGCGCGGGGATCGAGGGTGGCCGTCATGCGAAGCCGTCCCAAGCGGGTTCCCACTGTAGAGACGCCCCGCGGGGCGTCTCCGAAGCGGCGCCATCGGCTCCAGGATTCACGGATGTCCCGCGGAAGCGCAGAGACCGCTGGAATGTCGTCTCCGCCTCGGAGACGCCCCGCGGGGCGTCTCTACAACGGATTCCGCGGACGGGTTCTCTCATCGCAAGGTCCCGTCCTCTTCGGGCCTCACCCCCAGCCGCCAGACCTGCAGCAGCGCCTGTTCCTCGGGCGCCAGCGCGACAAGGTCCTGGTCCGTCCACTCGAAGAGCCGCTGGCGGGAGCCGGAATCGTAGCGAAGGCAGGCCTCGGAAACCGCGCAGAAGCCGCAGCGCGGGGGCTCCTTGCGGCCGTCGCGCTCGACGAGGCGCGGAAAGAAGCTCCCCATCTCCCAGGCGGCGAGCACCGCGGCCGAGGCCTGCGCGAAGGCCTCGATGAAATCCTCGTCGGCGGTGGTCACCGCCAGCTCGCGGGCGCCGTCGTCGAGGCCGGGACGCAGGAAGAGGTAGCGCCCCTTGGATTCTCCCTCCGAGCCGAGAAGGTAAGCGACGGCCTGGAGGTGGCTCCCCTTGCGCACGCGGTCGAGGAAGTGGCTGCGGCGCTTCTCCGGCCGGCGCGCCTCGGAGATCGGCCGGCCGGTCTTGTAGTCGGTCCAGATCACGAGGCCGCCGGCGTCCTTGTCCACGCGGTCGGCCTTGAAGAGAACCTGGCGGAGGGAGCCCGCGGCGTCGCCGACGTCCAGCTCGCCCTCGACCTCGGTCGCCAGAACAGGCACGGCGCCGCCGGCCCAGTCCATGTCCCGCGCCGTCTCCAGCATCGGCCGGGCCAACTCGGCCAGGGCGCGGCCGAGGCCGGGGAGGAAGATCCCCTCCTCGCCGAGCAGCCGGTTGGCCTCCTCGAAGAGCAGCCGCTCGACCTCGCGATCCTCCGGCCAGGCGACCGCCAGCGGATCGAGCTTGCGGAGGCCGCCGCGCCCCACCTCGCGCCCGGGCGGACGGGCGATCCTGTCGAGCGCGCCATGGACGACGTTGCCGAGCAGCAGGGGGTGACGCCGGGAAGCGCGCCCAGCGGATCGGGGGTGGGCTCGATCCGCAGCAGGCGCAGGAGGAAGAGCTGCCAGGGGCAGGCCGCGAGGTTCTCCAGCTGAGTGACGTAGAGGTCGCGCAGGCGGGGCTCCCCCTCGCCGCCGCTGGGGATCTTGCCGATGAAGCCGAAATAGGGGCCGAGCCGGGCGCGCACGGTCCGGCCGTCGGGCAGGCGGAGATCGGGGTCCATCTCCTCCACCACGGCGAGCCGGCCGGTGGCCAGCCGCTCCGGCGACAGGTCGAAGACCGGCAAAGGTACGGCCTGCCGCGCACGCAAAACCGCCAGCTCGGCCCGCGACTCCTGGATCGCCATCTTCATCACCCGTCCCCACCAGCGCCGGGGCGCGTGGAGGCCGGCCATGACGGCGTGCTCGGCGGCGGTCCGCGGTCCCGGCAGCGGCCCGGACTTGGGCAGGCTCCAGAGCGGCGGCGCCTTTTCGACGTCCAGCCGCTCGCGCAGGCGCTCGACCAGAGGCGAGGCGGGCAGCGGCTTGCCGTCGTCGTCCGCCGTCTGCCAGGAGAGGGTGACGGCGGGTGCCGCCGAGAGGAGCTGGGCGAAGAGGTAGCGCTCCTCGTCGAACCCCGCGCGCTTGATCGGCACGTCCGGGAGCACCCGCTGGAGGATGCGGCGGAGGTCGTCGGGCAGCAGGGGGTCCTCGCGGATGCCGCGCGGGAAGACGTCGCGGTTCAGCCCCATCAGGAAGAGGTGATCGAAGGTGCGCGCGCGGGCCTCGGTCACCGAGAGCACCTGGACGCCGCCCCCTTGGCCGCCGATCGGCGAGCCCCCCTCCGCCGCCAGGAGGTCCTCGACCAGCAGGCGCATCTCGTCCCGCTCCAGACGGAAGCGCGCCGGCACCTCGCGCTCGAACTCCTCCAGGGCGCCACGCACGGCGCGGGCCTCGCCGGCGTCGAGGTCCCAGCCGAGGTCGGCGGTGAGCAGCGCCCGCAGGCTTTTGAGATGCTCGGCGGCGGGCGCCTCGTCGGGCCAGGCGGCGAGCCGCTCGCGGGTGCGCTTGGCGGCGCGCACGGCGGCGCGGATCAGGGCGCCCTGGATCTTGCGCTTCCGGGCGTGCGCCTCGTTGCTCCGCGACCCCTCCTCCCCCTCCTCGGCGGCGTCGCCGTCCTCGCCGATCTTCTGCAGGCCCTGGCGGATCGGCAGGGCGTAGAAGCCTTTCCGCAGCACCTCCTCCAGGCGCAGCTCGGTGGCGTCGCGCAGACGGCCGGCGCCGAGCGCCGCGAAGGCGAGGCGGAGATCGACCCAGCCGTTCCCATGCGCCTTCCGGCAGGGCCGGCGAGTGAGCCGCCTCGGGCAGGGTCATCACTGCGTCCAGCCAGCGGTCGGACGGCACCGCCTCCCCCTCGCGCAGCAGCTCCAGCAGGGCGCGGGCGCGGCGGCCGGCCGGCTCCAGCCCGCCGTGCTCCCCCACTCCCGAGAACGGGATGCCCAGGCGATCGAAATGCCGGCGCAGGGCGAAGCGGTAGGGATTGAGGTCGCGCGACACGACGCCGATCCCCTCCGGCCGTGCCGCCCCCGTCGAGCAGCGCGCGGATCTGGGCGGCGACCTCCCGCGACTCGGCCTCGGCCCCCACGGCCTCGCGGGCGTCGAGACGCGGGGACGTTCTCCTCCGGCGGCGACGCCGTCTCGACGCCGGAGGAATGCCCGAGGCGCTCGGCGAAGCGGGCCGTGAACTCCGTTTCAGCGCCCTCTCCTTCGGGCTTCGGCGGATGGTCCAGGATCATCCAGGCGCCGCGGCGGCGCAGAAGGGCCTCGATCAGATCGGTGGCGACTCCCGTGGCATCGGCGAAACCGTGAATGAGGATCGCCCGCGCCGGCACGGCCTCGTCGTCGCCGGTCTCCACCAGCTCGGCGGCGCGCCGGAGGAGGGTTGAGGCGCGCCCCAGGCCCAGGGCCCGCATCGCGGCCTCGGCACCGGCGGCGGAGCGGACCAGGGCGCGGGCGCGCTCCACCTCGACCTTGGTGCCGGCGAGCCGGCCGTCGCTCGCCAGGGCCTCCTCGACAGCCTCGGCGTGGACGGGCTCGAAACCGGCGTCGAGCAGGTCGCGCACGGTGCCGGTGACCGCCGCGAAGCCGTCGGCCAGATCCTCCAGCCCCCGCCGGAGCGACGGCTCGGCACGGGCGGCCCGCTGCGCGAAGACGTCGAGCAGGCTGCCGCCGCGAGGCGACGGCCTCCCCCGAGCGCTCCAGGATCTCGGCGGCCAGACCGAACAGGGTCTGCACCGAGACCCCGGCCACCGACCGCCCCCGCCGCCGCACGATCGCTGCCGCCACGTGGAGGCGCAGGCTGCGCGAGGGAACGACGATCCGCACCGGCACCTTGAGCAGCGAGGGGTCCCGCCGCGCCTCGGCGAGTAGCGCGTCGAGGCGTTCCATCAGGGCCGCCTCGGCGGCTCGCGCGCCGGCCGCGATCAGGATGCGGCCGGAGGGGCGGGGTGGGGCCTGGAGGACGTCGAAGAGGCTGAGCTGCTGTGGTGACACGGGGAAAGGATACCGCGAGCGGGGGGTGAGACGGGGCGGCCCCCACCCCGAAACCTCACCCCCCGGCCCCTCTCCCACCGCACTCCCCCCGACCGGGAGAGGGGAGCTTGACGGGAGAGACCTTGCTTGTAGGGAAGAGCTGTACCAACAGTACTGATAAAAAAGCGCTTCCTATAAGCACTATCGGTTCTGAGTCGCCCCCCTCTCCCGGTCGGGGGGAGTGCGGTGGGAGAGGGGACGGGGGTGAGGATTCGGGGTAGGGGGAAAGCGCCGCCCCCCTACCCCGCCTCCTCGATCCGCGAAGGAATCCGCGCCCGCCGCAGGAGATCCCCGAAATGGCTGGTCACCCCCACCGGCCCCTTCAGCACGATCCCTTCCCCAGTGCCCTCGACCTTGGCGATCAGCTCGCGGAGGGCGTCGATCCCGCGGTCGGTCTCCAGGGTGTGGAAGCGCTCGGCGTCCCCTGGGAAGACGACGCGTCCGGTCGCCGGGCTGATCCCGCGGTGGAGTTGGACGATCCAGGGGCGGGCGCCGTCGTGGGCCCATTCGAAGCGGACGGCGCCCAGCCGGCCGGTGGCGCGGCGGTAGAGATCGCGGAGCGAGCTCGCGATCTCCGGCGGCAGCTCCTCCGGCGCTCGGCGACCGAGCATGAACTGGTCGCCGGAGCCGGCCACCCCCTCGATCAGCGGCTCGCCGTCCGCGCCGGTGAGCAGGGCGCCGGAGAAGCGGGCATCCACCCCCTCCTGGGCGAGGACGGCGGCGATGAGGTCCCCGCCGGGGTCCTCGTCCTGGAGCAGGCGGAAGGGGTCGGTCCAGCCGTGGCGGGTGGTGAAGCGGCCCGGGACCTGCTCGCGGGGGCAGGTGCGCAGCCAGGTCTCGGCGCTGCCGGTGGGGGTGCCGAAGGAGAACGGGGCGAGGCCGCGCGGGATCACCCGGGTGTGGGGGACCGGCAGGCCGAGGGCGTCCGCCATCAGCAGGCCGAAGGTCTTGTCCCCCAGGTGGCGGCTGAAACGATTGGGCCAGGAGATCCGCGGCGTGCCCGGCGGCGGCCCTGGCTCCTCGACCTCCCAGAGGATGGTGTGCTCCCGCCGGTACCCCCGCCGCGCTGGGTGAAGGCTGAACTCGACCCGCGTCTCCGTCTTCGCGGGCAGGGCGGGGCGGAATCCGTAGACCGTCTCCAGCACGCGCAGCCCGAGATCCCGGGGGAAGCTCGCCGCGTCCGGCTTCTCGACGCAGCGGGGGGTGTCCCCCGGCGCGAGCTCCAGGGCGTCGCCGAAGGCCACGCCGGAAACTCCGCCGTCCTGGATGTCCACCGTCTCGTTGAGGATGGTGTAGAGCCCCTCGGAGGCGAGCCGGGCCAGGCCGCCCAGGATCTCCGCGGGGTTCGTGCCGCCGTAGAGGAAGGAGCGCCCCTTGGGATTCTCCGGCTCCCAGCTACGGACGTTGACCGAGGATTCCGGCGAGGCGGCGAGAAGCGCCTCCACCGCCTCCATCGGGGTGCCGAAGCGCTCACCGGGGGGCACCCCGCGGATCCAGGCGTGGCGCTGGACCAGATCCGGCCCGAAGCTGACGAACTGGGCAACGTTCGCGCGGCGGGCGAGATGGTCGAGGACGTCGTCCTTGAAATGGCCGGGCATGCGGAGGAGAGGATATCGCGGCGGCGGCACATTGAGGGCGACCGCAGGTCGCCCCTACAACCTGCGCCCCACGTATACCTTACGCCGGAGATTGTAGGGGCGACCTGCGGTCGCCCAACCTACGCCCCCGCCGCCAGCGTCCGCTCGACGCCGCCGAGCTCCTGATCCTTGTACTGGAGCAGGTAGAGGCGGTAGTAGATGCCGCGCATGGCGAGCAGCTCCTGGTGGGTGCCGTACTCGCGGACCTCCCCCTTGTGCAGGACGAGGATGTGGTTCGCCTTCTGGATCGTCGACAGCCGGTGGGCGATGACGATGCTGGTGCGGCCGACCAGCAGGCGGTCGAGCGCCTTCTGGATGAGCTGCTCGGTCTCGGTGTCGATCGACGAGGTGGCCTCGTCGAGGATCAGGATGCTGGGATCGAAGGCAAGGGCGCGGGCGAAGGCGATGAGCTGCTTCTGCCCCACCGAGAGGCCGGCGCCGCGCTCCTTGACCACCGCGTCGAAGCCGCCGGGCAGGCGCTCGATGAACTGCAGCGCGTGGACCTCGCCGGCCGCCCAGCGGATCCGCTCGTCGTCGATCGCCTCGTTGCCCAGCCGGATGTTGGCGCCGACCGAGCCGGAGAAGAGGAAGACGTCCTGGAGCACCATGGCGACGCTGCGCCGCAGGCGGGCGAGGTCCCACTCGCGCACGTCGACGCCGTCGACCCGCACGGTGCCGGAGTCGATGTCGTAGAAGCGCAGCAGGAGGTTGGCGAGCGTGCTCTTGCCGGCGCCGGTGTGCCCGACCACGGCCAGGGTCTCGCCGGACCGCACCCGGAAGGAGATCCCCTTGAGCACCGGCTCCCCTTCCTTATAGGAGAACCGGACATCCTCGAACGCGATATCCCCCTGCACCTTCTCGGGGGCGTAGGGCTTCTCGGGCGAGGCGATGGTGACCGGCGTGTCGATCAGCTTGAAGATCCGCTCCGAGCTCGCCATCGCCGACTGCAGGATGTTGTACTTCTCCGACAGGTCCGAGAGCGGCTGGTAGAACCGCTGGGCGTACTGGAGGAAGGCGATCAGGGCGCCGATCGAGATGGCGCCCGAGATCGCCCGGCCGCCGCCGATCCAGATCAGCAGGCCGACGCCGATCGCCGAGACCAGCTCGACGCCGGGGAAGAAGACGGCGTAGTAGAAGATCGACCGCACGTTGGCGTCGCGGTGCTCGCCGTTGATCCGGTCGAAATCCTGGAAGGACCGCTCCTCGCCGTTGAACAGCTGCACCACCGGCATGCCGGTGATGTGCTCCTGGAGGAAGGCGTTGATGCGGGCGACCTTGACCCGCACCTCGCGGAAGCTCTGCCGCACCCGGATGCGGAACCAGGAGGTCAGCGTGAAGAGGAGCGGGATGATCGAGAAGGCGACCAGGGCGAGCCGCCAGTCGAGCCAGAAGAGCACCACCACGATGCCCGCCAGGAGCACCAGGTCGCCGAAGATCGAGACCAGGCCGGCGGTGAACATCTCGTTGAGGGAGTCGACGTCGGTGGTCACCCGGGTGACCAGGCGGCCGATCGGATTCTTGTCGTAGAAGTTCAGCGGCAGCCGCTGCAGATGGCCGAAGATCTGCCCGCGCAGATCCTTCATGATGTACTGCCCCATCAACTGCAGCACGTACCCCTGGGCGTAGAGCGCCAGGAAGGTGAGGATCAGGACCGCGCTGTAGAGAACCGACACCGCGGTCAGGCCGGCCACGGCGATGTCCGCCGGGAAGATCCCCCGCGCCAGCAGAAAGTTGCGCACCACGGCGCCCGGTGCCGAGACCTGGCCGGCGGCCGTCCCCGGCGTGCGGATGAAGAGGTCGAGGGCCACGGCGGTCGCCAGCGGCCCGATGAGTTGCAGCAGGGAGGAAAGGATGATCAGCCCGAGCGATCCCAGCGCCATGTCGCCGTAGGGCCGTACATAGCTCACCAGCCGGCGCATGAGGCGGGAGTCATAGACCTTCCCCAGGACCTCTTCTTCGTGATGACCGCCGACCGGCTCGCTCATGATCCCTCGCTCATGACCCTAAGATACCCCAACTCGCAACCAACTCGTACCCGCGCTGGACTTGCTTATGCCCTTTCATCTATTCCCTCAATGGTGTAGACTGATGCCAGTTTTTGTCTCTCTAATTCGTCCGGGTACAACTCGTTTGCCGGTCCGAAGCGATCGCTGGAGCTTGTCGTCATGCCGCCGACGTTGAACCAGTTGTTGAAGTCGATGGTGGAGCAGGGGGGTTCCGACCTCCACATCACCACCAACTCACCTCCCCAGGTGCGCGTCGACGGCCATCTGCGGCCGCTGAATCTGCCGCCGATGACGCCGTCGGAGACCAAGCAGCTCGCCTACTCGATCCTGACCGACAACCAGAAGCACCGGTTGGAGGAGAACCTGGAGATCGACCTCTCCTTCGGCATCAAGGGGCTCGCCCGCTTCCGCGCCAACATCTTCCACCAGCGCGGCGCGATCGCCGCCGTCTTCCGGCAGATCCCCTACGAGATCAAGGGCTTCCGCGAGCTCGGGCTGCCGACGATCATCGAGCGGCTGTGCGAGAAGCCGCGCGGCCTGATCCTGGTGACCGGCCCGACCGGCTCCGGCAAGTCGACGACGCTCGCCGCCATGATCGACAAGATCAACCGCGAGCGCGCACGAGCACATCGTCACCATCGAGGATCCGGTCGAGTACCTGCACAGCCACAAGAAGTGCATCGTCAACCAGCGCGAGATCAACGCCGACACCCACAGCTTCACCGCACGCCCTGCGCTCGGCGCTGCGGCAGGACCCCGACGTGGTGCTGATCGGCGAGATGCGCGACCTCGAGACGGTCGAGTCGGCGCTGCGCATCGCCGAGACCGGCCACCTGACCTTCGCCACCCTGCACACCAACTCGGCGGCGCAGACGATCAACCGCATCATCGACGTCTTCCCGGCCCACCAGCAGGCGCAGATCCGCGCCCAGCTCTCGCTGGTGCTGGAGGGGATCATCTGCCAGACGCTGCTCCCGCAAGACCGGCGGCAAGGGGCGCGCGATGGCGATGGAGATCCTGATCCCAAGCTCCGCCATCCGCAACCTGATCCGCGAGGACAAGGTGCACCAGATCTACGGCATGATGCAGGCCGGCCAGGCCAAGCACGGCATGCAGACGTTCAACCAGTCCCTGGCGGCCCTGTTCTTCAAGCGCCTGATCACGCTGGAGGTGGCGCTCGCCCGCTCGTCCTATCCGGACGAGCTGCAGGAGATCATCAACCGCGGTCCCGCCAGCCTGAACCCCGCGCTGACCGCGTAGGCGGAGGAGTAGCAAGATGCCCAGCTTCGTGTGGAAAGGTAAGACCCGCGCCGGCCAGGTCCAGGAAGGGCAGCTCCTGGCCGACTCGCGCGATGCCGCGGCGGCGGTGCTGCGGCGCCAGCAGATCCAGATCACCAGCATCCGCGAGAAGGGGCGGGAGATCAAGCTGATCCCCCGCATCCCGCGCGGCGTCGGCGCCAAGCGCATCGCCATCTTCACCCGCCAGTTCTCGGTGATGCTCGACGCCGGCCTGCCGCTCGTCCAGTGCCTCGAGATCCTCGGCAGCCAGGAGGAGAACCGCACCTTCCAGGCGATCATCAACGCAGGTGAGGACCGACGTCGAGTCCGGCTCCTCGCTCGCCGACGCGATGCGCAAGCACCCCAAGGCGTTCGACAACCTGTTCACCAACATGGTGGCGGCCGGCGAGTCGGGCGGTATCCTCGACATCATCCTGCAGCGCCTCTCGGTCTACATCGAGAAGGCCGTCAAGCTGAACAGCCAGGTCAAGGCGGCGCTGATCTACCCGGTGTCGATCATCGTCATCGCCGCCCTGGTGGTGTTCATCATCCTCTGGAAGGTGATCCCGGTGTTCGCCCAGCTGTTCGCCGGCCTGGGCAGCGAGATGCCGTTCCTGACCCGCATGGTGATCGGCGCCAGCAACTTCGTGGCCGACTACATCTTCTTCATGGTCCTGGTGGGGATCTTCGCCGGCGTCGCGATCAACCGCTGGTACAAGACGCCGCACGGCCGGCGGATCATCGACACCGCGATGCTCAAGATCCCGGTCGTCGGCATGCTGCTGCGCAAGATCGCCGTCGCCCGCTTCTGCCGCACGCTCGGCACCCTGACCGCCTCGGGCGTGCCGATCCTCGACGGCCTCGAGATCACCGCCAAGACCGCCGGCAACGCCGTCATCGAGGACGCCGTGATGTCGGTGCGCAAGAGCGTCGAGGAAGGCAAGACGATCAGCGAGCCGCTCGCCCAGACCAAGGTGTTCCCCAGCATGGTCGTGCAGATGATCAACGTCGGCGAGCAGACCGGCGCCCTCGATCAGATGCTGTCGAAGATCGCCGACTTCTACGAGGACGAGGTCGACACCGCGGTCGCCGGCCTGATGAAGCTCATCGAGCCGGTGATGATCACCGTGCTCGGCGCCATCATCGGCACGATCGTGGCGGCCATGTACCTGCCGCTCTACTCGATCCTGAGCAAGATCGGTTAGAAAGATCCGGGCGGCGGCTCCGCGCCGCCGCCCCGATTGCCTGCAGCGATCAACCGATGACTCCTCTGGCCCGTCAGCTCCGCTGGTATACCGCCATCCGCGTGGTGGCGATCGTCAGCGTGCTGCTCCCGTTCAGCCTGTTCCAGCTCTGGACACTGCCGCAGCCGGTCGAGCCGGGCCTTGCCGGGCCACCGGCGCCGGGCGCTCCGCCCCCCCGGGTGGCGGAGCCGGCGGCCGAGCTCGAGCTGCTGCCGCCCCGGGTGGTCTGGTTCCTCGGCGGCGCCACCTTCGGCGCCACCCTCCTCTACATCGCCCTGATGCGGCTGCTGCGGCGCCGTACCACCACCCAGGCCTACATCCAGTTCTTCGGCGATCTGATCCTGATCACCTGCCTGGTCTACTTCCTGGGCGGCGCCACCAGTCCATTCTCGCTGCTCTACCTGATCGTCATCGCCGTCGCCTCGACGATGCTGCGCCGCCGCGCCGGCGTCATCGTGGCGAGCGCCGCCTTCCTGCTCTATGGCGGCATGATCGTCGCCCTCTTCTACCATGCCATCCCGCCGGCGACCCCGGGGCAGGAAGCGATCTCAGGGTGGCGGCTCGGCTACAACCTCGCCGTCCATGGCTTCGGCTTCTACGTGGTGGCGCTGCTCACCTACTACCTGGCGCACAACGTCACCCGCGCCGAGCGGGCGCTGGAGGAGAAGAGCGAGCACCTCGCCGACCTCCAGGTGGTGCACCGCGACGTCATCCAGTCGATCACCAGCGGCCTGCTGACCACCGATCTCGAAGGAACCGTCACCAGCGCCAACCTGGCCGGGCTGGAGATCCTCGGCCGCGCCGAGGCCGAGCTCGTGGGGCTGCCGATCCACCAGTCGGGCCTGTTCACCGCCCAGCACTGGCGCGAGGCCACCGCCGCCAGCGAGCAGACCGGACGCATGCGCTCCGAGGTCGAGATGACCCGCGGCGACGGCGCCACCCGCTACGTCGGCTTCACCATCTCGCGCCTCACCGAAGCTTTCGGCAAGCACAAGGGATACATCGTCATCTTCCAGGACCTCACCCACTGGCGGCGCATCCAGGAGGAGCTGCGGATGAAGGACCGCATGGTCGCCGTCGGCGAGCTCGCGGCCGGGCTGGCCCATGAGATCGGCAACCCGCTGGCGGCGATCTCCGGCTCCGTTCAGATGCTCGCCGGCCGCGTCGACGGCGACCCCGCGCAGCGCAAGCTGATCGAGATCCTGCTCAAGGAGAGCCACCGGCTCGACCGCACGATCAAGGGGTTCCTGCGCTTCGCCCGCCCCCGCGAGCGGTCGAGCGTCTCCTTCGACATCGCGCGGCTGCTCACCGAGAACTTCGAGCTGCTCCGCAACAGCGAGGAGGTCTCCGAGCGCCACGTACTGCGCCTGGAGCTCGATCCCCCCTCGGCCCGCCTGTTCGCCGACCCCGACCAGGTGAGCCAGATCTTCTGGAACCTGGCGCGCAACTCCCTGCGCGCGATGCCGGACGGCGGCTCCCTGCGCGTCGTCGGCCAGTTCTCCGGGGGCCAGTCCTCCGGCGAGTGGTACCGTCTGCAGGTGATCGACACCGGCCGCGGTATGAGCGAGGAGCAGCGCACCAACCTGTTCCATCCGTTCCAGTCCTTCTTCGACGGCGGCACCGGCATCGGCATGGCGATCGTCTACCGGATCGTTCAGGACCACGGCGGACGCCTGCGCGTCGACAGCCGCCCGGGCGCCGGCACCACCATCGCCGTCGAGCTGCCGACCGTCGCCGCCAGCGTCACCCTGGTCTCCGCGGAGGCGACCGCATGAGCCCGCGCAATCGCCTGCTGATCGTCGACGACGAGTCGAGCCTGGCCGATTTCCTCTGCCTGCTCTTCCAGGGGGAGGGGTACGACGTCAACACCGCCGGCTCCGTCGAGGAGGCGCGCAAAAGCATCGAGCGCGCGAGCTACGACCTCGTGCTCTGCGACATCCTGATGCCCGACGGCAACGGCCTCGAGCTGCTGCGCGAGATCAAGGCGAGCGAACGGCGGCGGCCCGCAGGTGATCATGATGACCGCCTACACCTCGACCAAGTCGGCGATCGAGGCGATGAAGCTGGGCGCCGCCGACTACGTCTCCAAGCCGTTCGACGTCGAGGAGCTGAAGATCGTCGCCCAGAAGGCGCTGGAGCAGGCCGAGCTCGCCGACGAGAACGTCTACCTGCGCCGCGAGCTGGAGCAGAAGTACACGTTCAACAACATCATCGGCAAGAGCGGGCGGATGCAGGCGATCTTCTCGCTGATCGAGCGGATCGCCCGCACCGCCTCGACCGTGCTGATCCACGGCGAGAGCGGCACCGGCAAGGAGCTGATCGCCCGCGCCATCCACTTCGCGAGCCCGCGCTCCACCCGGCGGTTCGTGTCGATCAACTGCGGCGCCATGCCCGAGAACCTGCTGGAGAGCGAGCTGTTCGGCCACGAGCGCGGCGCCTTCACCGGCGCCGTGCGCGACAAGAAGGGGCTCTTCGAGGAGGCCGACGGCGGCACCCTGTTCCTCGACGAGATCGGCGAGATGACGCCGACCATGCAGGTGAAGCTGCTGCGCGTCCTGCAGGAGAAAGTCGTCCGCAAGGTCGGCGGCACCGAGGAGGAGCAGGTCGACGTGCGGATCATCGCCGCCACCAACCGGGACCTCGAGGCGCGCCTGCAGACCGGCGAGTTCCGCGAGGATCTCTACTACCGGATCAACGTGCTGCCGATCCACCTGCCGCCGCTGCGCCAGCGGCGGGAGGACATCCCGCTGCTGGTCGAGTTCTTCCTGCAAAAGTACTGCAAGCAGATGGATCTGCCGCCACGGCAGATCTCGATCGAGGCGATGCACATCCTGGAGAGCTACGACTGGCCGGGCAACGTGCGCGAGCTGGAGCACCTGATCGAACGGGTGCTCGCCCTCTCCCACGCCGAGACGATCACCACCCGCGACCTCCCCGTCCACCTGCTGACCAACCGGCGGACCAACCCCGACCTCGTGCAGCTCCCCGAGGAAGGGCTCGACCTCGAGGCCTACCTGGAGTCGATCCGCACCCAGCTGATGATCCAGTCCCTGGAGCGCACCGACGGCGTGCAGACTCAGGCCGCCGAGCTGCTCGGGATGAGCTTCCGCTCGTTCCGCTACTACGCGAAGAAGGCCGGGATCAAGGGCGGGGACTGATAAGGGCGAGGGATCAAGGCCCTACCCCATCTTCTGAAGGATTTCCTCCAGACTCGCGAACACCTCCTCGGGATTCTGGGCCCGGAGCGCCTCCGGGTTGGTGTAGCCCCAGGTCACCGCCCCGAACGCGATCCCTTCCGCGCGGGCCGCTTCAAGGTCCCGGACCTCGTCCCCGATCGAGATCGCCGCGGCCGCGGGCATCCCGCTGGCGCGCAGCACCACTCTCAGCTTCGGCCGCTTGCCGAAGATGGAGGCGCCGCACTCATAGTGGTGGATCAACGCCGTGCTGTCCGGACCGAGGACCTGGCGGACATTGTCAATCGAATTCGAGGTGACGATCGCGAGCCGGACCTCTCGGGCGGCCAGCTCCCGCAGGAGCCGGTCCACGCCGGGAAACAGGGCGATGCCGCCGATGTCCCGGGTCATCTGCCGCCGCATCTGCTGGGCGATCCGCGGCAGCTTCCACGCCGGCACGCCCAGATGCGCGACGACCTGCCGGGCCCCCTGCCCGCGCAGCATTTCGATCTCGTGCTCCTCGATGCGCCGGAACCCGTTCTTGTCCGCCAGCCCGTTCAACATGCCGAGAAACCAGGGGAAGGAATCCGCCAGCGTCCCGTCGAAGTCGAAGATGGCCAGCCTGTAGCGCATCCTCTCAATAGCAGCCGCAGTGATTCGAATGGTCTCCACAGATCTTTCCGGTGATCTGGCAGGTGCCCGCCGCTCCGGCGAAGGTGACACAGGCGTGCCCCTCGAGGGCGCCGACGCAACCCCGGAAGCTGCAAGACCCGCAGCCCGTACTCGCCGTCACCAGAGATGCCGCCGGGAGACTCTCCGGGGCCAAAAACGGCGTCTCCGCGGAGGAGGTAACCGGTGCCTGCTGGAGGAAGAGAGGGCAGGCAGGCTCACTCTTCTCCTGCGCCTTCAGGGCCGAGGGGGCTGCCGCGAGAAGGCAGAGACTCAGAATGATCAGGCAAGCGGGCACTAGGGATTGTCTTCTCATGGTTACTCCTCTGAACTCCGGAGAGGGTGAATCCTCTCGTCTCATAAGGTGCGCCGGCCGCCACGGTGCGAGCCGGGCGTCGTCGAGCAAGCACTGCAGGGGGGTGCATAACAAGAAGGTGTAGCTCTGCTGCTTCTGGGTCCCCCCTCCCGTCGCGTCTGGCTCACCAGCAGGTTGGGGTAATAAGAAAGTGTGCCGTAGCCGGTCACGCCGGTCAGCAGACCCTGGGTGTAGGCGAACTGGATCGCGCGCGAGGTGTTCGGATCCGTGGTCACTGGAAAGTCGAAGCCTGCCGCCGACTCTACCCTATTGAGCGGAGTGTTGTAGATGTCCGGCGTGTCACCGCGAAGATGGAGGCCCTGCGCGCCTGAGATGGTGACGGTGACGCGCCCTGTAGGCTCCAGCAAAGATTGCCACCGCACCAATCAAAAACATAACCCAAGGATAGAGTATGGGGTACCACCAAGTAGGCCACAACTGCAGCAAGTCAAAATGAAACCCAACAGGAGGTCCGACGAGTCGAATTAAGGGGACACGATACGAAGGCACATCCCGCTCCTTATAGCTGAATTGCTCCTGTTTTATCCTGCTTTCACCGACCAACAAAATTCTATAAGACCATGACTGCGACGACAGAGAGCCCCATCCTTCAACAATGGCCAGACACTTCTTGTTGTCGTCATCACGGTCGGCTAGCATGGCAAGAGCCACGTCCCGGTAGTATCTAGCCGGAGTATCGACTCCCTGGGTAAATTCAGCCTCGCGCCGCGCTGAGTAATCATGGCCGTTTATAATTACACTCACTGGAGCGATTTGATTAATCGATCGCGCTTCTTGATGTAATGAGGATGCCTTAATCACCACATGGTTGCCGCCAATCTCTGCCGCCTTCTCAGCAGGCAATAGCTCTATATTATAGCGAGCATATGCCCGATAATTCAGGAATGCTTCGTAGGCCTGCAGAACCAAAGTGGGCATGGAAAGAATGGCCAAAATAGCGCCTCCAGCCAGTAGCCACGATCTCATTGGTCACCATCTTCCTTTATTGAGGGGCCGGAGAACAGGCTCCTCCCCCCACTACTAACCCCCGGCGTCGATCCGGTGCTCGACGCCGAACCACGCCACGGATTTTCCCGGGGTCAGGCCGCTCGCCACCACCGCCTGATCCTCGAAGGCGATCCGTGGAGCCGCCCCTTGCGCGACCGTGGCACCGGCGATCAGCAGACCCGACACGAGCAACAGCGCGAAACCTCGCCTCATGAGCTTCTCCCTTGAGGGTAACCGGCCTGTTCCGGAGCCCTCAGGTGGCGTGATCCACACCCGGCGGGCCGCTGCGCTTCAGGTGGGCCCGGAAGCGTTCGATGAGGGCGTCCTGGTTCTCCTGGGAGGCGGTGGCCACGAAGATGATGGAGTCGCCCGGCAGAACGCCGGCAACCTCGGGCCACTCCTCGTTGTCGATGGCGTCGGCCACCATCCGGGCGGCGTTCGGGCTGGTGGTGATCACCGTCAGGTAGGGACCCGAGCCCTGGACCCCCTGGACGAAGCCCAGGATCCCCTCAAAGTCCCCCGCTCCCACCTCCTTCCAGGGCTTCAGCACGTAACGCCCCTTCACCCGCCGGATCCCCAGTTCCTGCAGGTCCCGGCTGATGCTCGACTGCGTCGCCTTGATCCCGAGCCCCCCCAGCAGATCCACCAGCTCCGCCTGGGACCCGATTGACGGGTACTCGGTGATGAGGTCTCCGATCGCCTCCAGCCGGCGCTTCTTCTGTTTGGTCATCGGCATGAGCTTACTCCTTGAATATACGGATCATATTCCATTCCGCAGGGTCAAGGCAAATCTGGAGCGTTGACATCAGAATTCGATCTATTCATCACTATCTCAGCAGTAAGACATAACTAAGGCGCTGGACCCCATATATAACGGGAACGCTTCTCGCGGTATGCGACGTTATATGGGGAACGGCGGCTGGACGGGATATCCAGCGGATCAGATTTCCGGCGTCATGAAGGCGCCGGATTAAGGCCCTCTCAGGGCCAAGGAGAAAGACCATGACCAAGCAGGACAAGACGTACTCGGGACGCCGCCGAGGTCCCCCATCTGGAGGGGGTGCGTGCCCGGCTGGAGAGAATCCTGGCCGACGCCCAGGAGATGGCCAAGCAACAGGCCGCTCTCACCGCCAGCAAGCAGGAAGCGACGAAGCGGCTCAAGGGGCTGATCACCGAGGGGCAGCGGATGGCAACCGGGGTCGACAAGTTCCTCAAGGAGCACTACGGCCTGCGGCGGGACGGAGTCGGCTTCTCCAGGACAGCGCCGGCTGATCCAGCGCGGAGCCGGCTTCTCCAGGGCCGCGTAAGCTTCTCCACGGCGATTTTGCGCGCGCCAGGACAGCTCTCCGGCGGTATTTCCAGCGCAGACTAGGCAGAACGCTTCTTCCCCGCGGATCGACTGGATGAGTGAAGCAGGAAAAGGACCTGGTCCTTCGCTCTGCTCCAGTCGGGAAAGACGTCATCGGGGCCTTGAAAGAGACCCTTCGTGGGATCTTCGGGGGCGATTTCGTTCATGGAGACACCGAATCCGGTCCCGGGCCTCCACTCCACCACAACCCAAAAGCCCTCATGCTCGACATCAAGCCATTCGGACTTCTGATTACGCTCGATCTTGAGATCGGCATCAGGAAATTCGCGGAGCACGGCCTGAGCCAGCCGCTGCAGATCATTCATCGTCCCAGACCTCCTTCCCATCAAAGCCCGGTTTGGAGAAGACCATGGTACTGGTCCTGACCTCCTGGATCTCGATCGCGCCGTTCGTTGCGATAAAGATATTGTGCCCCCCGGGTCCGCAGACGCGTGACACCGGGATGACCGGAAACGGGAAACCGGTTGTCCGGCTGGGGTGGATACAACCTGCCGTCGGTCTTCCAACTCGCTGAATTGTTTGCAATTCCGGTGAGATCGTCTTCCACGGCATCCAGAATCGACACCAGTCCGGCGTAGGCCTCTTCGAAGCCCGTAAACGACGAATGACGCTCCAGGCGAGAAAAAAACTCCCGGAGACGTGCAGACGGCGGCGGAACGGGCCGTTGAGGCCTTTCTTCCCTGGACATGGACAGAAATGGAGCGGCTCTGGCTCAGCAGACAGTCTATGCGCTCCGTTCCCGTCCAGCAATCCTGGAGTGTCGGACCTCGATGCATTTTTCCTTCCTGGCGTTACCGTCCCGCCTCCGGGCCCTCCACCACAGCCTCCTCCGGCTCCAGATCCCGGGCCAGCACGCCGTAGCCGGAGGTGCCGATCAGGAGCTGGTCGCCGAGGACCCTGGCGGCGGAGATGTCGCGGGCGGGGACGGGGACGTCCACGGCCTGGAACTTGCGGGTCTGGCGGTCGAAGAGGCGGACGGTGTCGCCGCTCACCATCAGGGCGGGACGGCGGTCGTCGCCGGTGGGGATCAGGCGGGTGGCCTCACCCGTCAGCTGCTTCCACTCGGCGTCCGGGCTGGTCAGGGCATAGGTGCCGCCGGTGCCCCAGAGCAGGAGCTGGTCCTGCAGGCGCAGCAGCCGCCCCCCCTCGAACGGGGTGGGGATGGTGTGGTTGGCGTCCGCGGTCAGCCGGTAGAGCCCCTGGGCGTCGGTCACCCAGAGGGCGTCGCCGTAGAAGGCGGCGGAGCGCGGCGCGCCGTGCTTGTAGGGGCGCGGCGAGAACAGCTTCCCCTTCAGCTCGTAGAGGCCGGCCGGCGTGCGGGCGAGCAGGCGCGGGCCGTCCGCCACGAACTGCTCGACGGTGCCGTCACCGAGGTCGCGCACCCAGTGCCACCCCTCGCCGCGGCGCTCGAAGAGCCCCTTCTCGGTGGCGGCGAAGATCCGCCCCTGGTGGACGGCGATGTCGAGGACGAACGGGAGCGGGACGAAGCCGCCGAAGGTCTTGCCGCCGTCGCGCGAGGAGTAGACGCCGGAGAACGGCCCGGCGTGGTTGACGGCGACCATCAGCTCCTTGCCCGCCACGGCGAAGGTGGAGACGCGGGTGTTGATCATCCCGGCGGTCGACGGTCGCAGCGTGGTGCCGCCGTCCTCCGAGATCCAGACGCCGGACCCCTCGGTGCCGAAGATCACCCGCTCCGGCCGCGACGGATGGAAGGCGATCGACTGCACGGAGATCGCCGGATCGCCGACGCGGCGAAAGGTCTTGCCGCCGTCGTCGGAGATGTGGAGGCCGGCGACGGTGCCGGCGAGCAGGCGGCCGCTCGGCAGCGCGGCGAAGCTGGGGGTGCGGCGCTCCTCGAAGCCCTCCTTGGTGCGCTCCCAATTGTCGCCGCGGTCCAGGCTGTGGTAGACCCAGCCACAGGTGGTCGCCCAGATCTCGCCGGGCTTGCCGGCGACCGGGGTCAGGCTGAACACCTCGGAGTCGAGGACCATCCCGTCGAACACGCCGGCCCAGGTCTTGCCGGCGTCGTTGCTCTTGTAGGCGCGCCGCCAGGTGCCGGCGATCACGCTGTCCGGGTGGTCGGGATCGACCAGCAGGCTGGTGACCTTCTGCATGTCCGGCTGCTCGGCGGTCAGCCGCCGCCAGGTGGCGCCGCCGTCCTCGGTGCCGTAGACCCCGGAGAGGGTGCCGGCGTAGACGCGCCCCTCGCGGCCCGGGGTGAGCGCCAGGGTGTAGACCGGCTCCTCCGCCGGCAGGCCCTCGCGGACGCGGGAGATCCAGGTCTTGCCGAGGTCGTCGGAGGAGGCGACGTGGCCGCCCCCCCAGACACCGCGCAGCGCCGCCCAGACGCGGGCGGGGTTGTTGGGATCGAAGCGGAGGTTGCTGACCACCCAGCCGGGGAACGGCAGATGGGGACCGGCGTTGGCCCAGGTGCGGCCGCCGTTGCGCGAGAGATAGACCTGGCCGGACGCGGTGCCGGCGAGCACCAGATCGGGGTCCTCGGGCTGCACGGCGACC
Organism: uncultured Acidobacteriota bacterium; assembly: GCA_963792575.1. Taxonomy (GTDB): domain Bacteria; phylum Acidobacteriota; class Thermoanaerobaculia; order Multivoradales; family UBA5704; genus DATARR01. The sequence goes on along the minus strand of CAWBWZ010000023.1, from coordinate 927,577 downwards.
GTGCGCACGTCGCCCCCCCAGATCGGCAGGTAGCGCCAGTCGGGAGCGGCGGCCCGCGCCGGGGCCGTCGATAGAAACGCGACGCAGAGCAAGAGAGTCAGAACGCGATCAAACATCAGCCTTCTCATACCGTGTACCAATGACCTCCGCCAGAATCGATATGGCGATCTCGCCCGGGCTGTCGCCGCCGATCGGCAATCCGATCGGCGCGCGCAGCCGGATTTTTGAAAGATCGAAACCCCGCGCCGCGAGCTCTTCGCGGACCCGGGCCACCTTGCGCCGGCTCCCCATCAGCCCGAGGTAGCGCAGCCCCTCGGGAATCTCGCGGAGCACGGCCGCGAGCGCCGCCGTATCCGTCTCCCAGCAGCGGGTGACGACGGCGACGTAGATCTCGCGGCGGCGCACCGGAGCGAGGATGTCTTCCCCGGTCGTTTCAAAAGCAATCTCGAAATAATCCGGGTCCGCCGCGGCGATCCGGATCCCCGGCAGGGAACAGCTCCGGATCGCGGAACTCCGCGCGGTCGTCCACCACCAGGATCTCGAAGCCGGCCAGCGCCGCCGCTTTCGCCAGCGCCTGCCCCACCGGACCGCCGCCGCAGACGACGAGCACGGGAGCGGCCACCATCACCTCCAGGAAGACCTCGGCCATGCCGCCGCAGACCATGCCGGTGGGCTCCCCTCGGGTCGCCTCCTCGGTCAGGTAGTACCGCTTGATCTCGGAGGCCTCGACACCGGCCTCCGCTTTCAATTTTGCCAGGGCGTCCGTCTTGACCAGCGCCTCGAACGCGCCGCCGCCCAGGTTGCCGACGAACGTGCCGTCCGGCCGCGCGAGCAGCTTCCAGCCCATCTTTCCGGGCGTCGAGCCCTCGGCGCGCACGATCTGGCAGAGCACCACGCGCCCATGCGTTTGCAAGGAACGTTCCGTCTCGGCAAGAACCTCGGGCGGAGCGGCGGCGATCATGGGGAAGAGGATAACACCCGGGCTCCAGAGCGAACGGCTGGACTGAGGCGTCCTGCCCTTCGAATCCTCACTCTCGGTCCCTCTCCACTTCGTGGAGAGGGAGGGCCCTGCGATCAAGGTTGTCCTCTCATCAGCGGGCCCTCCCTCTCCCCCCGGGAGAGGGACCGAGGGTGAGGATTCGAAGGGCAGGACGCCTCTAACAGGCAGAGAGCTCTGTACCCGGCCTACCCTTCCCCTGGCGGCGGCTCCTGCGAAGTCTCGCCGCCCTCCGCCGGGGCCGCAGGCTCGGCCGGCTCCGGGTTCCTGCCGATGGCCTGGCCGCCGGCGGGGATCACACCGGACCCCTGCATCATCCCCACCGGTCCTTCCGGCACCAGCGAAGAAGGCGCTTTCGCGGGCTCCTGCCGGGAGGGGCGGGCGGTCGGGCGGATCAGGATCGCGCCCTCTTCGTCCGCTCCCCCAGCCGCTCCCCCGGATGCCGGCATGGCCACCGGGTGCGGCGGGAAGGTGCGCGCGGGGGAGATCACGATCGGCTGGTCGCCGCCGGGATCGGTGATCTGCAGCCCGTCGTCGGTGATCGCGTAGCGCGGCTCCTCGGTGTCGGAGGGATCGATCGGCAGGCCGGTCTCGGGATCGATCGCCGACTGGCCGAACGACAGGTCGGCGGTCTGGTCGTTGCCGCCCGGCGAGTGGCGCTGGCAGATCTCGTTCGGCACCGCCCAATCAGGGAAGATCTCGGTGACGCGGTAGGGGCAGAATTCGGTCGCCAGCTGGCCGGTCGTCGGATCGACCGTCGCCTGGGTGATCCCGGCCGGGCGCGGGAAATCGCGGTAGCCGCCGGCCGGACGGACGGCGGCGGTGAAGCGGCTCCAGATCGGCAGCGCCGCCCGGGCGCCTGAGAGGTCGGTCGGGGCGTTGTCGTCGTAGCCCACCCAGACGACGGTGACGCGGTCCGGCGAGTAGCCGGCGAACCAGTTGTCGCGGCGGTCGTTGGTGGTGCCGGTCTTGCCGGCGAGCGGACCGTCCACCCCCTGGCCGCGGGCCGCGGCGGCGGTGCCGCGGTCGACGACCCCCTGGAGCATGGAGGTCACCAGATAGGCCGACTGCGCCGGCAGCGCCCGGCGCGGCGCCGGCAGCTCGTCGCCCAGCGACCGGCTCGCCGCCTGGCGGTCGAGCACGGCGGCGAGGCCGTGGATCGCCGGCCGCAGGCCGCCGGCGGCGAGCGTCGCGTAGACCTCGGCCAGCTCGAACGGGCTCACCTCGAAGGCGCCCAGCGCCAGCGACGGCAGCGGCTCGAGGCCTCGCCTTCGAGCCCCATCGTCTTGGGCCAGCTCGATCACCCGCGGCATCCCCACCTGCAGGGCCACCCGCACGGTCGGGATGTTGAGGCTCTGCTCCAGCGCCGTGCGCGCCGTCACCCAGCCGCGGAAGCTGCGGTCGTAGTTCTGCGGCTGCCAGCTCGCGGTGCCGATGCGGACGTCGATCGGCGAGTCCTTGAGCAGCGTCGCCGGGGTCGCCACCCCCTCGGTGAGCGCGGCGGCGTAGACCACCGGCTTGAAGGCGCTGCCGACCTGGCGCCTCGCCTGCACGACGCGGTCGAACTGGCTCTTCACGTAGTCGCGGCCGCCCACCCAGGCGAGGATCGCGCCGTCGCGCGGATCGACCGAGACCAGCGCCGCCTGGAGCTTCCGCTTCCCCTTGCCTTTGCCGCTGTCGCCGAGGCCGGCGAGCCCCTGCGCCACCGCCGCCTCCGCCTGCCGCTGATCGCGCCAGCGCAGGGTGGAGAAGAGCAGATAGCCCCGCCGCCGAGCTCGTCGACCTGGAAGCGCTCCCGGGCCTCGGCCTCGGCGGCGCTGGCGAAGTAGGGCGCGATCGGCCGCGGCTCGACCGTCTGCGGAGCGGTCCCCAGCGGCTCGGCCTGCGCCTGCCTGCAGCCTGCTCCGTGGTAGTCCATCGGAGGTCGCCCATCCGCTGGAGCACCCGGTTGCGGCGCTCCAGCGCGCGCTCGGGATGCTCCAGCGGCGAGTTGCCGGCCGGCGACTGGATCATCCCGGCCAGCGTCGCCGCCTGGGCCAGCGACAGCTCGGCGGCGTCGCTGCCGAAGTAGGCGCGGGCGGCGGCCCCGAGGCCGATCAGGTTGGCCGGGCCGCTGCGGCCCAGGTAGATCTCGTTCAGGTAGGCCTCGAGGATCGCCGCTTGCCGTGGCGCAGCTCCAGCATCATGGCGATCAGCGCCTCCTCGGCCTTGCGGCTGAGGGTGCGGCGGCTGGTTGAGGTAGACGTTCTTGACCAGCTGCTGGGTGATCGTGCTCCCCCCCTGCTGCACCTCGCCGCCCGCGCAGGTTCACCCAGAGGGCGCGGACGATGCCGGTGGGCGAGACGCCGGGATGGGTGAAGAACCCCGAGTCCTCGGCCGCCAGCACGGTCTTCACCACCTGGTCCGGCAGCTCGTCGAGGGTGACCGGACGGCGCTCCTCCACCTCGTCGTCGTAGTACGAGGCGAGGAGCGGCGGCTCCAGGGCGGCGTTGCGGCGCCGGCTTGCCCGACAGCGAGACCGACGCCACGCGATCGCCGCGGAAGGCGGCGATCACCAGCCCGCCGCCGGCCGTGCCGTCGAGAGTGGGATACCGGCGCACCCCCACCCCCACGCGGTCGCCGATGCGGCGGAAGGTCCCCCGCGTGACCGGCGTTCCGGGCGGCGCCTCGCGATAGCCGGTATCCGCGAGCTCCGCCACCAGCTCCGTTGGGGAGAGAGGCAGGCCCGGCGTCAGTACGGTGGCGGCGGCGTAGAGCCGGGAGGGCTGCTTGAAGGGGGCCTCCGGAAACTTCCGCGAGAGGTTCCACAGATATCCCGCGAACACGAAGCCACCGAGGAACAGAAGGGCCGAGACGGACAGTCCGGCGATGACAAGCTTCCGGCGGCCAGGACTCATCTCCGGGAATTCCCGGCGGGGTCGTCGAAAAGCGTAACCTGCCTGCATGATCTGCTCCCGCGGGGCGTTGTTGGGTCTAGCTCAGGATTGCCACCGCTGCCCCAGGACTAGGGCAAGCTACGTGCCAGCCCTTCTGGGCACAGGGGTTGCAATTCTCATCCTGCGCGAGAAAGTTCAGGGTGGGAGGAAAGAAGATGAACGATCTGGTAGAAAAAACCTGCAAGCCCTCGGAAGGGGGCGCCGTGAAGGGGGACGAACTGCGCAAGCTCTTCGGCCAGCTTCAATATGGCTGGACGATGCCCAACGAGCATCACCTGGAGAAGGAGTACCGCTTCAAGGATTTCCGGGAGGCCCTGGACTTCGTCAACCGCCTGGGCGAGATCGCCGAGCGGGAGGGGCATCACCCCGACATCTACCTCACCTGGGGGAAGGTGAAGGTGACCCTCTGGACTCACTCCGTGGGCGGGCTCACCGAGAACGACTTCATCCTGGCGGCGAAGGCGGACCAGGTGGGGTGAGAGCTCTTTTGCCGGTTGGTGCGTCCTGCCCTCCGAGTCCTCACCCCCTGGCCCCCTCTCCACAAAGTGGAGAGGGGGAAATACACCCTCCGACGGCCACTTGACAACTACAGGATCGCGCGCCCTCCCTCTCCACCGCGTGGAGAGGGATCGAGGGTGCGGACTCGGAGGGGCAGGACGCCCAAGAGGCCAAAGACCTCTGTACTGAGTATGGATTTCAATCCCACCCCTACCCCAGGCTGGCCACCACCGTAGCCCAGCATCCCGCGATCCGCGCCCGCGCTGTCCCGCTTTGGTCCCCTTCCTCACCCTTATTTCCTATAGGCATAATTTCGCGCGGCCTGAACGGGCCGCGAATCCAGGGAGGGAACGATGAGCAGGCAATTTCTTGGCGGACTTTTGATGGGTGCCCTGTTGCTGGGTGTTCCGGCGGCCGCGCGGGCTTATATCGTGTGTATCGACGTCGTCAACGTCTACCCGAACGGCACCACCACGCGATGCAGGGATTGTCAGATCTATAGCAACCGGGATGGGTCCTGGCAGGGGGAGGTCACCAACTGCGACGGCACCCAGGGAGCGCCGGTATGAGGTCCAGGACCGCCAGCGCGGCCGTTCTGCTGGCGGGCATCCTGGCCGGCGCTCCGGCCGCCGCGGGCGAGCCCGGGATCCACGCCCAGCCGTTCGGGGCGGCTCCCGGCTGGCAGGGGCCCCAGAAGGTGCAGGCGGACGGTAAGGGGAATACCTACCTCCTGCGCGCCGAGACGCTCGAGGTCTATCCGGTGCTGAAGAGCGGGGCCCTCGGCAAGCCAGCGAAGCTGGAGCCGGCCCGTTCCCTGGACGGCCCGGTGATCGACGCCGCGATGGGTGAGAGGCCGGGGGACTGGCTGCTCCGCCTGCCGCTCGAGCTGCGCTGGTTCGTGGACGGCCAGGAGAAGGTCCTGCCGCCGCTCCCATGGCGGCCCTGGAGCGTCGGATACCGCCGCGGCACGCCCGTCGTCGCCGTCCTGCCCCAGCCGGCGCCGGTCAACGGGACGGTGATCCGCCACGCGGGCGACGAGCCGCCGGCCACGGCTCCCGCGGTGCTGGAGCTTTCCGGGGATCGCTGGTCGGTCCTGATCGAGGACGCCCGGCCGGCCGCGGGGGACACCAATGCCGCCGTCGAGAGCTGTGGGCGGACGGTCCTGGGCGACCGTCAGGGGAAGCTCTGGACGGCTCGCAACTATGCCTACGTGCTGGACCGCTACAGCCCGGCCGGGCGGCGCCTGCTGCGGGTGGAGGTCGACAAGGGGAAGGTAGCTCACCGGGACGTCAAGACCGCAACCGTCCCCGCCGAAGTCCGGTCCGCGGACCGGCAGCGCTTCCACTCCTTCCTCGGAGTCCAGAAGATCTCCGACCTCGCCGAAGGGCTGGATCACCGGATCTATCTCCTCGTCCAGGAGGAGAACGGAGTGGCGATCGACCGCTACGATCCGGCGCAGCCGTCGCTCGAACGGGTGCCGCTAGCTCTCGACCTGACGGGGAACGCCACCCTGGCCGCCGGCCGCGACGGACTGTACCTCGCCGCGCACTCCGGCGAGCGCGGGCGCTGGAGGGTCTCCTGGGAGGAGCTCGAGCGGGCGCGGTGGAAGAAGGTCACGGTGGACGGGGACGGGCCGGCCCTGCCCGCCGGTCACTGAATCAGGAACCCGTACTTCGCGAAGACCGCCAGGGCGGCCGGGGACTCCAGATAGGCCAGGAACCGGCGGGCCGCCTCCTGCCGCTTTGACCCGGCGATCACCGCGAAGGGGTAGGAGATCCTCGGCCCCTCCGCGCGCGGCACCTCGAAGGCGATCCGGACTTTCTTCGAGATCCCCGCGTCCGTCTTGTAGACGATCCCGGCGTCGGCGTTGCCCGTCTCGACCGCCGCCAGCGCCCCCCGCACGTTCTCGGTCGGCACCACCCGGTCGATCACCTTGTCCCAGAGCTTCAGCCCGCGCAGGTACTCCTTGGCGTAGATCCCCGCGGGAACGGATTGCGGCTCGGCGAGCGCCAGGTGGCGGATTCTGGGGTTCGCGAGATCGGCCGGCGAGGCGATCCGGAGCGGGCCGTCCGCCGGCACGACCACGACCAGCGTATTGGACAGGACGCTCCGGCGGGTCCCCGCGAGCACCCGTCCATGCTTCTCCAGCGTGTCCATGTGGGCCTCGTCCGCCGACAGGAAGAGGTCGGCGGGCGCCCCCTCCTCGATCTGGCGGGCGAGCGTGCTCGATGCCCCCAGGTTGAGCACGATCGTGTCGCCTCCCGATGTCTCGTAGGCGGTCTTGATCTCCTGGAGAGCGTCGGTGAGGCTCGCCGCCGCCGCGACGTTCAGCTCGGCGGCACCGAGCCGGCCGGCGAGAGCGGCCAGGACCAGGGCGAAAAAGAACCTCTTCATCTTCAATCCCCTTCTTCCTAGAAAATGACCTGCACCCGGGCTAGCACCTTGTCCTGGGATTCGAGCCGGCCGGCCTTGACACGCAGATAGTCGAGCATCAGCTTCAGGTCGTGCCCCTTGAGATACCAGTTGACCCCCAGGGTGCTCGTGTCGGTCTCGTCCTTCTCCACGTCGTCCCGGGGATCGAAGGTCTCCTGCTTGACGACGATCTGGATCCGCTTGGGAATCACGAAGAATGAGGCCTGGACGTACCCGCCCTCGGCGTCGAACCTGGGCTGCGGGATGGCGTTCAGCGGCTCGAAGCGCGAGCGGAGGTATTCCGCCCAGAGCTCGAAGCGGCCGGCCACGAGCTGGGTGTCCGCCCCGAAGCCGCGCCGCTCGCCGGAAAAGATGCCGTCCCGATCCGCCGTCGCCGGGGTGGAGTCGAGCCCCAGGTCCGAGGAGAGCGGGAGCGCGGTGTCGTCGGCGGTGAAGCCGTCAACTCCGATCGACCAGGCCGCCGAGTCGCCGAAGAGCCGGCCCTGCCAGGGCACTCCCGCGACCCGGCCCACCAGATCGAACTTGTCGTTGTCGTTGAAGTTGTTGTTGACGCTGTTGCCGTTGAAGGCGCCGGCTGCGTAGGTCACCCGCTTGTCCAGCAGGTCGCCGCCGACCTGAACGCCGATCTGCCGGCTGAGCGTCAGGCGGTCGTTGACCAGCGAGCGCTCCAGGGTCAGCAGCCGCGGGTCGCCGTAGAGCTGCTCGAACCCGAACGGGGTCTTGAACTGGCCGGTGCGGACGTTGGCGGCCGCGTAGCGGTTCCAGTTGATGTAGCCGTCGGTGAGCTGAGCCCGCAGGCCCGAGCTGTTGGCGAGACTCCCCGCGAGATCCATCTCCAGCCGGAAGTCGAATTCTTCCAGGAACCGGCCGGTGGCGTTCAGCCGCGCCCGCCGGAGGTAGAAACGGTCGTTGTCGTTGGTCCAGCGGGCATCGCCGCGATCCCCGCCGTCCGCCTGGACCTGCAGCAGACCGCCGAGCGCCAGCGTCGGCTCCTTCCCCGCCGGCCGGACGACGATCAGCCCGGCGTCCGTCTGCGCCTGGGCCGCACCCGCCGCCAGACAGGCGCCCAACAGCAGGGCCGTCCCATGAAATTTTCCCCTTCGCAAAGCTCCCCCTCCCTTGTACGAGGCATCGGGGGGAGCCTAGCAAGAGCGATATATTCTTTCAAGTAGAACGGCAGGGAAAACACACCTAAAACGCATACCTCACCTGCACCAGCCCGTCCCAATGCCGGCGCGGCTCGTGCCGGCCCAGGCTGGTTGCGACGGGAAACTGCATCGAAAAGTCGAGGAAGAGCTGCTCGGTCGCCACGTACTGAAGGCCCGGAGCGAGCAGCAGCTCGGTGCGGCCGGTCTCCGTGAGATCGGCGCCGCGAAGGCGATCGCCCTCCTTGTGGAGCGCGGTCCCTTCCAGCAGGACGAACAGCTCGTGCCCCGGCTGGGTGTAGACCCGCGGCAGGAGCACGTACTGCACGCTGCCGTTGAGACGGACCTCGTTGCCCAGACGCATCCCGCCGTTCCCCTCGGTGTTGTAGCGAAACCCGAGGTCCACCGCCGACCCCCAGCGGCCGTGGGCCTGCTGATAGACGGCGTCGGCCAGGAAATCGGTGGAGCCCGTCCCGGGCTGAAACCGGCCCCGCGTGGAAAGCGGGAGGAGCGGGTTTCCGAGGCCGCTGGTGGAGCCGGTCGGCAGCTTCACCCCGAGTTGGACCGCCGCGTGCCGGTCCTGCCAGGGGCCGACCGCGCGGAAGACGCGGTGCTTGGCGGTCAGCACCACGTCTCCCCATCCGGACACCGACTCCGATCCGCCGCCCGGGAGCTCCAGGCGGTTCTGGACGGCGTAGGGAACCCGCACCCCGACGACCCAATGGGTGGCGGGAACATACCGCAGCTCGACGAACGAGCTCAGAAGCCGCTCCGTCCCGCTCTCTCCCGCGGCCTCGCCGGCGAGGACTCCCGCGACCAGCTCGTTCCCCTGATAGACGCCGGTGCCGGACGTGTTGGCCCGGATCGGAGAGGCTCCGGCGGCGGCCGGCAGAAACAGAAAGAGCAGAGGAACCAGGAACCGTCTCATGATCCCCCCTCGCCGGGTCCCCGCTCGTCGAGGAGAACGCTCTGCTCCCCCTGCCGGACCTCCCAGGCGCCCGCCACGGCCACTTGGGCATCCGGCGACGCGTCCGGCTTCTTCTTTCCAGTCAGCAGGAAGACCTGGCCGGTCTCGGGAACGCGCAGCTTGCCGTCCGGAGTGAGCACGCCGCGGACCGCGATGCGCGAGCGCTCGATCTGGTATCCGGCCTTGACGACGGACTTCTGGAGATCCGCCAGGGAGACCGGCTTGCCCGGCCTGGGACGGAAGACCAGACGCCCGTTCTGGACGTCGATCACCTGCATCTCCTTGATGTCGGGAGCAAAATCGAGACGGCGCACGGCCGTCTTGATTCCATAAACTCAGAGCCCGCAGAGATAGCCGGCGACGTCGAGCTCGACCTTCTCCACCTCGGCCCGGGCCGCGGGAGCGAGAGCGAACGCGGCCACCGCCGCCAGCAGGGGCGCAAGAAACTTCCTCATGACCTGACCTCCTTGTCGTCTTGTAAAGGATGGAGCCGTCTTTCCCGCCACGGGAAGACAAGCCTTCCGACGAGCCGGTCAGGCCGGTTTGGGAACGTGGAGGACGCCGCGCGGTTCCGGCGGCGGTCCGCCCTCTTCGTCGACGAGGGGGAGGAGGAGAGCTTCCACCAGGGCGACCCTCGGCATGGGCGCGGCGGGAGGGGTCGAGACCGAGTGGAAGCAGCAGAGCGAGAAGCCGGTCGCCGGAATCCCGCAGGGATTCGAGCGCTTCGGCGCGCTGTCGCGGGCAGCATGGTGCGAGCCGCCGCAGCAATCGCCGCAGCGGACGGTCCCCGCCAGAGCCGGCCAGACCACTCCCAGCGCCAGGAGGGCGAGGAAGAGAACGGCGGCGGAGCGGCGACCCATCATCTTTTCCTTATACCACCACACCGCCCTCCACAAAAAAGGCGGAGCCGGGCTCGCGCCCGGCTCCTTGCGATGGAAGGCGTTGGCGCTGCCCTCCTAAATGTCCAACGAACCCTTGGTCCCATACCGGGCCGCGGTTCGAAGGTCCCGGATCGCGGGACCCAGGCTGTCGGTGAGGACGCATTCGATGACGGAGCGGATCTCCGTCGAGATGTCGTTATCGGCCTCGCTCTCGGCCGCCGGCCCCGGCCGCGCATTCTCCGGCGAGGCCAGGCTCTTGTGGATCTCCCTCAATCTCTTCTCGACGTCCTTCAGATCCTCCGCGATTTCCTTCAACCGGGCCTGGGCAGCGGCTTCCGCGTCGCTCGCCGCGCTGTTCTGTCGGGTCATCCGAGGCTCTCCTTGTTGGCTGATTGCGATCCGACGATAAAGAAGGCCGAGCCGCCCAACTATCCGGAGTGGATGCTCTCGCGGCGCAGTGCTGGGGATTCGTTTCCCGCGGGGAGCATGATTTTCTGTCTTCCGGTGTCACGAAAGAGCGGCCTCCGGCAACCTTACTTATTGAGCAAGGACGTTGAGCCAGGACGCCAAGGAGACCGAAGCCATGCCACGAGAAGCTCTGCCGGACCTGAGCATCGCCCTGACCTTCCTCCGTTCCGGCCAGGGGTGGAGCCAGGCGGATCTGGGGAAAGCCGCCGGAATCTCTCCGAAGATCCTCAACGACTACGAGCGGGGGCGGAAGACGCTCACCCGCGAGCGGCTGGAATACCTCGCCGCCTTCCTGGGGGTGCCGTCCGAGAGGATCGACGCCACCCTCGGCCTTCTGGCCGCCAACCGGGCGTCCAGCCCGGCGCGGGTTTCAGAGACGCACCGCCGGATCGAGGCCGTCGCAGCCCAGATCGGGAACCTGATGGCCACCTCCGCCCGCTCGTCCCTCTCGCTGCTGACCCTGGAGGGGGAGGCGCTCCAGGCCCGGCAGGGCGCCGAGCTCCTCTGGGACCGCCTGAAGCGGCGCGCGCCCGCGGAACGGCGGGCCCTGGTGAGCCGCGGGCTCAGGTTCCGGACCTGGGCGCTCTGTGAGCGCGTAGCCGCCGAGAGCATCCGCAAGGCGCCGAACCACCCCCGGGAAGCGCTGGAGCTGGCCGAGCTGGCCCTCGCCATCGCGGAGCGGCTTCCCGGAGAACGGGCCTGGGGCCTGCGTCTCCAAGGCTATGCCTGGGCCCACGTGAGCAACGCCCGCCGCGTCTGCAACGACCTCACCGGGGCCGAGACGGCGATCGTCCGCGCCCGGAAGCTCTGGGAGGCCGGCGGCGGCGCAAACCCGGGGTTCTTGAATGAGGCATGGCTGCCGGGGCTGGAGGCGGCTCTCCGTCGGGATCAGCGGAGGTTCCCGGAAGCTCTCAAGAGAATCGGCGAGGCCCTCGCGCTCGACGCTGGAGAGCTGAGAGGGGAGATCCTCCTCAATAAGTCGGCCATCTTCCAAATCCTCGCCGATCCTGAGGGCTCAGCCGCGGCGCTGTCCGAGGCCGCTCCGCTGATAAACCCTGTCCTCCAGCCGCGGCTCGCCTTCGGCGTTCGGTTCAACCTTCTGGTGGACCTCTGCCACCTGGAACGATTCGGGGAAGCCAAGCCGCGGCTGCCCGAGGTACGGGCACTGGCCGAGCGGCTGGGCGAGGAGTTGGACCTGACGCGCGTGGTCTGGCTGGAGGGCAAGATTACCGCCGGGCTCGGGCGGCTCGCGGAAGCCCTTGGGGCCTTCGAGCAGGTGCGGCGGGTGTTCGGCCGGCGCGAGCTGACTTTCGACTACGCGCTGGTGAGCCTGGAACTGGCTGTGCTCCTCCTGGAACAAGGGCACACCGCCGAGGTGAGGACGCTGGCGGAGGAGATGCTGCGGATCTTCCGGACGCAGAAGATCGAGCGGGAGGCCCTGGCGGCCCTCCGCCTCTTCTGCGACGCCGCCTGCCAGGAGACCGCCACGGTGGACCTGGCACGTCAGCTCGTCCGCTTCCTCCACCGAGCCCAACACGATCCCGGGCTGCGGTTCGCGGGAACGGGGGGCCTCTGAATAAGGACCGGGCCGGTTGGAGCGCCCTGCCCTTCGAATCCTCACCCCCTGACTCCCTCTCCACGGAGTGGCATAGGCGCTAACTTTAGCCCCAGAAATGCCAATTTTGTAGGGGCGGCCCTATGTGGCCGCCCTGGGGGGCAGGCGCCCACACAGGGGCGCCCCTACAGGATTTTTCCTCTAAGTTAGCGCCTATGCCCACGGAGTGGAGAGGGGCTGGGGGTGAGGATTCGAAGGGTCTAATGGCCCGCCGAGCACCGTCCCCAAGGCTCGAGCCCGCACCCCTCCTCGGCGTCCTGGGTCTGAGCGCTCGCCCCGCACCGGCCCCAGGGATCGATCGTGCAGCCGGCCTTGGCCAACCCGTCGACGGCGAGACGCCACAGGGGGGCGAATACGCCGGAGGCGCTCCGGGCGGCGGCGCTCGATGGACGGGACGAAACCTCCGGCCGGGCCTTCGCGGCGAACGCGGACGTTCCGAGGCTGAGCGCGAGGAGGATCAAGACGGCTGCCGTGCGGAGAATTCGCATGACCGGCTCCCTTCGGGAGGCGGCTCGCCGCGGTCTCCATTGACCGCGGAGCCGGACCTCTCCAAGATGACGTGCGCGAAACAGGGTGGACGGATCCGCCGTCCGAGCGCTGTGGCGGCACTGAACAGGAGGATACGTTGGAAGAGGCCGACAAGAACGATCCCGACGCGCGGCTGGCCCTGGTCCTGTTCCGCCATTCCCTGCTCCTGGATCAGGCCCGGTTCGCCGGCGCCGCCCGCATCGCGCCGAGCCAGCTCTCGGTCTACGAGCGGGGCGAACGGGGGGCGCCGCGGGAGGTCCTGGAAAAAGCCGCCTCGGCGGCCGGCTTCCCCGTCCACCTGCTCGACTCCCTGCTCTGGGGGCTCCGTTCGTTCCGGGCCGCGGCGCGGGGGAGATCCCGCGCCGGCCGCGCCCTGGCGGATGGCGCCGCCGTCGAGCTGCTCGCGCTGGTGCGGTCGGCAATCGACATCGCCCTCGAACCCCTCGCCCCGGCGCCCGGGGTGGAAACCGCCGAGCCGGCCGCCGGGGACCGCGCGGCGGCGGCGGCGCTCTGGGCTTCCATGGCGGAGTGCACTCCGGCGGAGCGCCAGATGCTGGTGGAAGAGCTGGACGAATACCAGAGCTGGGCCCTCTGCGAGCAGGTGGCCGCCGAGAGCGCCCGCAAGGCGCCGGATCATCCCCGGGAAGCGCTGGAGCTGGCCGGGCTGGCCCTGCTCATCGCGGAGCGGATTCCCGGGGAACCCCGCTGGGGTCTGCGGGTCCAGGGGTACGCCTGGGCCCACGTCGGCAACGCCCGCCGGGCCTGCGACGACCCGGCGGGAGCCGAAGAGGCGCTCCGCCTCGCCCGGCAGCTCTGGGAAGCCGGCGCCACCGGAGACCCGGGGCTCCTGAGCGAGGCGTGGCGCGCCTGGGCCTGAGGAACACTCTCATGCAGAAATCTTGATGGTTCAACCTTTGCAGAAAAAATCCGGATTGGAGGGAAGTAATCTTGGACACAAGCTGTACAACACCGGGTTCCAATGCATCGATCGACCAGGAAAAACTTCTGATGGCGCGCGTCGCCGAAGGGGATCGCGAGGCATTCACAGAGCTTTTCGACCTCGTAGCCCCCTGTGTCCTGGGAGTTCTGGTCCGCCTCGTACGCCAACGCGACCTGGCCGAGGAGGCTCTCCAGGAGACGTTCTTACAAGGCTGGCTGCAAGCTGACAACTACCGGCCCGAGGTGGGTTCCCCCCGCGCGTGGTTCCTGAACATCGCCCGCTCGCGTGGGCTCGACATCCTGCGGCGGGAGAGCTCGCGGCGGCGGCGGGAGGAGGCGGTCTTCGTCCAGGAGCCGAAAATCCAGGAAGCCATGGGCGTCTCCCGTCTGGAGGCGCTCGAGCGGCAAGCCCAGGTCCAGGCGGGGCTCGAGCAGCTGGCGCCGGCACAGCAGGCCTGCCTGGCCCTCGCCTTCGTCGAGGAGCTCCCCCACACCGCGATCGCCCAGAGGCTCGCGATGCCGCTGGGATCGGTGAAGTCGCGGGTGCGGCTGGGGATGCGGAATCTGGGGCGGTTGCTGGAGGCGGCGCCGGCGCGGGCCTGAGGCCGCCTTCCTGGGGTTGAAAACCCCGCCACCGGTCACGGTCCACCCCATCGCTGCGTTGCGTGCGCATGGGTGGGCTGCGAATCCCGGCTTTTTCGCATCAGTCCTGACGGAAGATGCTGCGATTCCCTCTTGGGCGGACCCGCATTCGCTCGGGGCGGAGGGGGCGGCTCCCAAAAATGATGTGACACCTCAGGGGATTGCTGCGTCCCCCGAATGGGCAGCTCCGCTCCCCGCAGGGGGCGGGCCGATCCCCACGGTTTTTGATGCTAATCCGGAGACTTTCGCAGCAAAAGAGCCGAGGGGTGCCCCTGCCTCGGCGGGGGCGACGACGGACGAGGTGGTATTCGCAGCAAAAACAGGGGGATTCGCAGCAAATTATCACTGGGCCGCATCAGCCCATTCGGAGGCGATGCCGGCCCCCACGAGGGACGCATCAGATCCCGGCGGTTTCGCAGCAAATCTCCGGTGGGCGGCGGCGCGGCGCGGGCGCCCTCTACACCTGCGGCATCCGGCACGTATCCCCGCCGGCCGCCGGCAGGTAGCACTTCTTGACGTAGTCCATCACCATGCGGTCGGCGTTGAACCGCCAGGCGAGCGTGCGCATGGCGCGCTTCTGCGCGGGCGATCCAGCCGCGGGGCAGGCCGTCGGCGTCGCGGTCGTAGTAGAGCGGGACGACCTGGTTGTCCAGCGTCTCGAACAGCGACTCGGGCGTCGCGCTCGTCCTGGATCGCCGGGATCGGCGTGGGTCTCGCCGTTGCCGATGGCGAAGCCGTTGGCGCCGTCGTACGCCTCGGCCCACCAGCCGTCGAGGATCGAGAAGTTCAGCCCGCCGTTCAGCACTGCCTTCTCGCCGCTGGTGCCGCTGGCCTCCTGCGGGCGGCGCGGGTTGTTCAGCCAGACGTCGACCCCCTGGACCAGGTGCCGGGCGACGTTCATGTCGTAGTCCTCGACGAAGACGATCCGGTCGCGCGAAGCGCGGGTCCTGCGCCAGGTTCGCCGACGATGTTCTGGATCAGCTCCTTGCCGCCGGTGTCCTCGCGGTGGGCCTTGCCGGCGAAGATGATCTGGACCGGCCGGTCGGCGGTCGTTGATCAGCTCGGTCGAGCCGCTCGACGTCGTGGAGGAGCAGGTCGGCCCGCTTGTAGGTGGCGAACCGGCGGGCGAAGCCGATGGTCAGCGCGTTCGGGTCGAGCGCGCTCGCGCTCCGGCGACGGCCGCGTCGCCCTCGCCGCGCGCGGCGGCCTGGCGACCAGGCGCCGGCGGACGAAGTCGATCAGCCGGGCCTTGAGCACCTGCTGGGTCTCCCAGAGCTCGGCGTCGTGCGACCGTGTCGATCCTCGTCCCAGAGTCTCGGGGTGCGGCGATGCGGTCGAGCCAGTCGGGCCCGAGGTGGCGGTCGAAGAGCAGGTGCATCTGCGGGGCGACCCAGGTCCGGACGTGGACGCCGTTGGTGATGTGGCCGATCGGCACCTCCTCCTCGGTCTTGCTGGGGTAGAGCGGCTGCCACATCCGCCGCGAGACCCGGCCGTGCAGGGCGCTGACGCCGTTGGCGTGGCGCGACGAGCTTGAGCGCCAGCACGGTCATGCAGAACGGCTCGTTGGGGTCGCCCGGGTAGACCCGGCCCAGGCCCATGAAGTCCTCGTACGAGCAGGTGCGAGCCCGCGCGCGAGCGTTGCCCAGGTGCTCCTCGACCAGTCGGCGCGGAAGCGGTCGTGGCCGGCGGCGACCGGCGTGTGGGTGGTGAAGACGGTCATCGCCGCCACCTCGCGCAGCGCCTCGCCGGACGGCGATCCCCTCGCTCTCGACCAGCCCGCGGATCATCTCCAGCCCGGCGAAGGCGCTGTGCCCCTCGTTGAGGTGGAGCACCGAGGGATTGATGCCCACCGCGTGCAGCGCCCGGACGCCGCCGACGCCCAGCAGCATCTCCTGCCGGATCCGGATCTCCTGGTCGCCGCCGTAGAGCCGGGCGGTCAGCGCCGGTCCTCCGGCGTGTTGGCGTCGTCGCGGGCGTCGAGCAGCAGCAGCGTCGTCCGGCCGACCTCCACCCGCCAGATGCGGCAGGAAGATGTCGCGCCCGGGGAGCTCGACGCTGAAGCGCACCGGCTTGCCGTCGGCGCCGAGCACCGGCTCGACGGGCAGCTCGGCGCCGGAGATCGGCTCGTAGAGGTCCTGCTGCCAGCCGTCCTCGTCGAGCAGCTGGCGGAAGTAGCCCTGGTGGTAGAGCAGGCCGACGCCGACCAGCGGCACGCCCAGGTCGCTGGCGCTCTTCAGGTGGTCGCCGGCCAGCACGCCGAGGCCGCCCGAGTAGATCGGCAGCGACTCGTGGAGGCCGAACTCGGCCGAGAAGTAGGCGACCGGCCGGGCGAGGATCGGACCGGCGTGCACCACCCCCCAGCTCTCGGCGCCGTGGAGATAGCTCTGCAGCCGGCGGTGGGCCTGGTTGATGCGGGTCTGCATCTCCAGGTCCTGCACCCGGCGGGCGATGTCCTCGGGGGGAACCCGCTGCAGGAGGGCCACGGGGTTGTGGTAGACCAGGCTCCAGGTCTGCGGATCGAGCTCGCGGAAGATGGCGCGGATGTCGGGCTGCCAGGACCACCAGAGGTTCTGGGCCAATTCGTTGAGTTTCTGAAAAGTTCCGTCGATCGGTTCGTTCATTCTCAGCTCCGGTCGCAAGGGAAGGGGGCAATATATCCCAAGGGGTGCGCCGGTGCCGTCCTCGTATAGTGGCTTCGGTCTGCCTTGAGGATCGTTGTGTTTTTGGGGCTTCAGCCAGGCATCTCCCCCGGGCGGGGCTTACTCTTTCTCCACCGCCCGCCGAGCTCCCACCAGCGCCAGCAGATCCTGCAGCTCCTTGAGATCGACCGGCTTGACCAGGTGACGGTCGATCCCCGCTGCCATCGACCGGCGCCGGTCCTCCTCCTGGCCGTAGCCGGAGGCGGCGATCAGCGTCACGCCCTTCATGCCGGGATCCGCGCGCAGGCGCTCGGCGACCTGGTAGCCGTCAAGCCCTGGCAGGCCGATGTCGAGGAGGACCACTTCGGGCTGAAAGGTGGCCGCGGCTTCGAGCGCCGACGGCCCGGAGTGGGCGATCTGGACGGTATGACCGGCCATCTCGAGCAACGTCCCCATGGTGTCGGCGGTATCCTCGCTATCGTCCACCACCAGAATGCGCAGGGCGTGAGGGGAGGAAACGGCGACCCGCGCCGGCTCCGAGTCCGGCGGGGCGGTCTCAAGCAGGATGGGGAACCGGACCACGAACTCGCTCCCCGTGCCCGACCCCTCGCTGTGCGCCTCAATTGTGCCGCCGTGCAGCTCAACCAGCTTCTGGGAGAGCGTCAGGCCGATCCCCAGGCCGTCGCGGGAGCGGTCGAGGGTGCGGTCCCCCTGGATGAAGAGGTCGAAAATGCGGGGGAGGAGGTCGGGGGCGATGCCGACCCCGGAATCCTTCACCCGCACGACGATCTCACGGCCTTCCAGCGCGGCGGCGATCGAGATCGATCCCTTGTCCTCGGTGAATTTGACGGCGTTGCTCAAAAGATTCGACAACACCTGCTCCAGGCGGGTGGGGTCCGCCTTCAGCCAGACCGGTTCCGGAGGGAGCGAGACCGTCAGCGCGATCCCGCGGTCCTCACAGAGGGGGCGGACGATGTCGACCGCGTGGGTGACGGCGTTGCTCAGCTCGACCCGTTCCTTGCGGAGCTCGACCTTGCCGGTGCGGATGCGGCTGATGTCCAGCAGATCGTCGATCAGGCGCGCCAGCCGGCGCATCTGGCGGTCCACGATGCGCCGGAGGTACCAGCGCTGGGGGTCCTCCAGGGGTTTTTCGTCGAGCAGGCGGAGGGCGTAGAAGACGGGCGCGAGAGGATTGCGCAGCTCGTGCGCCAGCACCGCCAGGAACTCGTCCTTCTCCCGGTCTGCCCGCGCCAGCGCCTCGGCGCGGTTGTGCAGCTCCTCCTCCAGACGCTTGCGGTCGGTCCGGTCGCGCATGATCTTGATGAAACCCTGGAGGGCTCCCTGGGCATCGCGCAGGCCGGTGGTGATGCCGCTGGCGAAGAAGGAGGTGCCGTCCTTGCGGACGTGCCAGCGGTCGTCGGAGGCCCGGCCCTTCTCGACCGCCGTCCTGAGCTCCTGCTGGGGGACCCCGCGCTGCCGATCCTCCGGCGTGAAGAAGATCGTGGCGTCGCGCCCGAAGATCTCCTCCTGGCCGTAGCCGAGGAGGTTCTCCGCCCCGGGGTTCCAGCTCGCCACCCGGCCTTCCGGATCCATCGCGAAAATGGCGTAGTCCTGGACCGACTCAACGGCCATGCGATACCCCGCACCGCTCTCGAGCAGCGCTCGCAGGTCCGCGGTTCCAGTCAATATTTCAACCTCGTCGGTTTGCTTTGTCATCATTCATGCGTCTCCCAGGGCGGGGAGAATAGCAAGGGACGTGCCGGGAGGGGACGGGAGAAGAGGCCCGGGGTGATGAGGGCCCCAACCTCGGGCCAGAGGCAAGCTATCATTCCTCCATGAGCCGCTCTTCCGTCCTGTTCGTCGCCCTGCTGACCGCCGCCGGAGGCTACTGGGCCGGCGCCCACCGTTCCGCCGCCGGCCCCGCGGCCAGCCCGGCGTTGCAGGGTCCGGCGGCGGCCCCCGCTCCGGCCCAGAACGGCAGCCGCGGGGCGATCCCGCCGCAGCCGCAGCCGCAGCTCCAGGATCTGGAGAAGGCGACCATCGCCCTCTTCGAGCACGCCTCCCCGGCGGTGGTGTTCATCACCTCGCTGGCGGTGCAGCAGAACGCCTTCAGCCTCAACGAGACGCAGATCCCGCGGGGCTCCGGCTCCGGCTTCATCTGGGACCGCGAGGGGCACGTCGTCACCAATTTCCACGTCCTCGCCGGCGGCGACGCGTTCAAGGTGACACTCGCCGACCAGTCCACCTGGGACGCCCGGCCGATCGGCGTCGCCCCGGAGAAGGATCTGGCGGTGCTGAAGATCGACGCCCCGGCGAGCAAGCTGCCGCCGCTGCCGCTCGGCAATTCCGAGACGCTGAAAGTGGGTCAGAGCGTCTTCGCCATCGGCAATCCGTTCGGCCTCGACCAGAGTCTGACGACCGGCGTGGTGAGCGCGCTCGGGCGGGAGATCCAGTCGGTCGGCGGGGCGCCGATCCGCGACGTCATCCAGACCGACGCCGCGATCAACCCGGGCAACTCGGGCGGGCCGCTGCTCGATAGTGCGGGCCGGCTGGTCGGGTTGAACACGGCCATCTACAGCCCCTCGGGAGCGAGCTCGGGGGTCGGTTTCGCCATCCCTGGACACGACGTGGCCTGGGTGGTGCCGGACCTGATCCGCTATGGCCGGGTGCAGCGGCCGACGCTGGGCGTGGAGCTGGCGCCGGAGAACTGGGCGCAGCGGCTGGGGATCGAGGGAGCGGTGATCTACCGGGTCGATCGTGGCACCGGCGCCGAGAAGGCCGGCCTGCAGGGGATCCGCCGCGCCGCCTTCGGCCGCGTCGAGCTGGGAGACGTCATCCTCACTGTCGACGGCCAGACCGTAACCTCCAGCGGCGGCCTCCTGGTCGCCCTCGAAGGGAAGAAAGCCGGCCAGACCGTGCGGGTGGGAGTCCTCCGCGACGACCGCAAGGTGGAGGTGCCGGTACAGCTCGGGGGGCCTTCGGGCGGGCGGGCGGAGTGATTACGCCCGGATTGCGCCATCAGCATGGACGCGCTACACTCTGAACGGAGGGTCAACCCATGTCTACCATCAACAGTAGTGGTGGCCTGAGCCCAAAGCTTGAGGCGGTCCTGGCCCGCTTGTGCCAGCGCCTGGGTCCGCTCTTCTCGACACAGGCGGTCAAGCTACCCTATCTGGTTGACGTTGTAGCAAGCAAAGTCCTTGGACAACCGATTGCCAACGGCACCTACCAGACCTGGGAGCATGGGGTCGTCACCAGAGAGGTTTTTCGCTTTATCCGCCATGAGGCACGGGACGCGGGAGTGTTCTGTGTCGAGCCTCATCAGTATTCGGAAAGCGGCAAGCGAATCTCTCTGGCGGCCGAGGTGGACTTCGGTTCGATGCTGAATCCGGAAGAGCTCGCCGTCATCGACTTTGTCGCGGACGAGTACGGCCATATCGCCCCAGAGCAGCTCGGCTACCTGACCAAGCGCCTCAATACGGAAATGCCCCCTCAGGCCTGGGGGACGAACCAGCGCGCGGCCATCAACGAAGACACCTTTCTACGCCTGAGCCCCGAGTGGCAGGGCCTCTGCCAAAGGATCAGCGAGGCGAATCTGGAGGATCGCTCCCGCTGGAGCGAGTCGATCCATGAAGATCCCATGGCGGCTTTCCGGCGAGCTTTGAATGGCTAGACCGGTACGGCAGTTCGAGCCTCTCTGGTTTGACCATCAGTTCAAAAAAGATCTCAAGAAGCTGCCGAAGCCTCAACAAGAGAGACGCCTCAGGGAGTTGGCCGATCTGGCTTCGGCCCTCAGCGTGTGTCGCCATCCGACGCACGATCCCGCCCTGTCTCCATGGAAACCCAGCGCCTACCACGTTCCGAAGATTTCCAAGGACATCCAGCTTTGCGAGTACCGATGCGCGTATCCATTGCGAGTGATCGTGCGCTGGATCGAGCCCTCTGAGGAGGAGCCGGAAGGGATCGTGCTTCTCGTGGCCGCGACCTTGAGCCATCAACACGACCGTTTGAGAGAGATCATCAGCAACAACCGGGCAGGCTTTTCCTAGCCGCGGCCAAATGGCGGAGCCCTCCCCCCCGGCACGCCCCCTGCATTTCTCCCGGCCCGTGGCAGCTACCAAGAAGAAGACCGCGCTCCCCCCTCCCTCCCGCCGCCTTCCTATCGGTGCCGAACTGGCACCCGGTGGCGTGCACTTCCGCGTCTGGGCCCCCTCCCGGAAGCGGGTGGAGGTGGTCTTCGAAGAGGCCGCCGAGGAGTGGCCGGTCGACTTCGAGCTGACTCCTGAGCGAGACGGCTACTTCTCCGGCCTCGTCCCCGGGGCCGGCGCGGGCGCGCTCTACCGCTTCGGCTCGACGGCGGCGACGCCTTCCCCGACCCGGCCTCGCGCTTCCAGCCCGAAGGGCCGCACGGCCCGTCGCAGGTGGTCGATCCCGCCGCCTTCCCCTGGACCGACGGCGACTGGCGCGGCGTCGGCCGCGGCGGCCAGGTGATCTACGAGATGCACGTCGGCACCTTCACCCGCGAAGGGACCTGGGAGGCCGCCGCGCGGGAGCTGCCGGAGCTGGCGGACCTCGGGCATCACCGTGCTCGAGGTGATGCCGGTCGCCGAGTTCCCCGGCCGCTTCGGCTGGGGCTACGACGGCGTCGACCTCTTCGCCCCGTACCACCTCTACGGCGCGCCCGACGACTTCCGCCGCTTCGTCGACCGCGCCCACGCGCGCGGGCTCGGCGTGATCCTCGACGTGGTCTACAACCACCTCGGCCCGGACGGCAACTACCTCAAGCAGTTCTCGCCCAGCTACTTCACCGACCGCTACAAGAACGAGTGGGGCGAGGCGATCAACTTCGACGGCGAGGACGCGCGGCCGGTGCGCGAGTTCTTCGTCGCCAACGCCGGCTACTGGATCGACGAGTTCCACCTCGACGGCCTGCGGCTCGACGCCACCCAGAGATCTTCGACGCCTCGACGGACCACATCCTCGCCGCGATCGTCCGCCGCGGCGCGCGAGGCCGCGGGCGAGCGCTCGATCTATCGTCGCCGAGAACGAGCCGCAGGAGACGCAGCTGGTGCGCCCGCCCGCGGAGGGCGGCTACGGCCTCGACGCGCTCTGGAACGACGACTTCCACCACACGGCGCTGGTGGCGCTGACCGGCCGCAACGAGGCCTACTACACCGACTACCTCGGCACGCCGCAGGAGCTGATCTCGCGCGTCAAGTACGGCTTTCTCTACCAGGGGCAGTGGTACTCGTGGCAGAAGCAGCGCCGCGGCACCTCGGCGCTCGACCTGCCGGCGGCGGCGTTCGTCAACTTCCTCGAGAACCACGACCAGGTCGCCAACTCCGCCCGCGGCGAGCGCTGCCACCAGCTGACGAGCCCCGGCCGCTTCCGGGCGCTGACCGCGCTGCTGCTGCTGGCGCCGGGCACGCCGATGCTGTTCCAGGGGCAGGAGTTCTGCGCCGCCAGCCCGTTCCTCTACTTCGCCGACCACAACCCGGAGCTGGCGGCGGCTGGTGCGCAACGGGCCGGCTGGAGTTCCTGTCGCAGTTCCCCAGCCTGGCCCTGCCCGAGACGCAGGCGGGGGTCCCCGACCCTGATCGCCCGAGACCTTCGAGCGCTGCAAGCTCGACCTCTCGGAGCGGGAGCGGCACGCCACGTGCTACGCCCTGCACCGCGACCTGCTGCGGCTGCGCCGCGAGGACCCGGTGTTCCGCGATCAGGGCAAAGGGTGGCTCGACGGCGCGGTGCTGGGGCCGAGGCGTTCGTGCTCCGCTTCTTCGGCGAGAACGGCGAGGGATCGGCTGCTGCTCGTCAACCTCGGCAGCGATCTGGCTCTCGAGCCGGTGCCGGAGCCGCTGCTGGCGCCGCTGACGGCCAGCGGCTGGGAGGTGCTCTGGTCGAGCGAGGACCCGCGCTACGGCGGCAGCGGCGCGCCGTCGCCGGAGGACGAGGAAGGGTGCTGGCGCCTGCCCGGGCAGGCGGCGGTGGTGATGAGACTGGTCGAAAGGAAGAAGGAGAAACGATGAATGGACTGGCCCGATCCATGCCGTGGCCCGAGCGCGACGCTCGGCCCGAGCAGGAAGACATACCCCTGGAAACCCTGCCGGAATCGCTGCTGACGCGCGAGTGGCTGGTCACCAACGGCCTCGGCGGCTACGCCTCGGGGACGCTCGCCGGCGTGCCCACCCGGCGCTATCACGGCCTGCTGGTCGCCGCGCTGCCGGCGCCGGTCGGCCGCACGTTCATGCTCGGCCAGCTCGAGGAGGTGCTCCGCCTGCCGGACGGCACCATCGTCAGCCTCGGCGGCGAGCAGAAGGTGGGGCAGCCCCCCGAGGTGCCGGGCGCCGGGCATCTGCGGGAGTTCCGCCTGGAATGGGGCCTGCCGGTCTGGACCTACGAGGTCGGGGGATTCCGCCTGCAGAAGCGGGTCTTCCTGGGGCATCTCCAGAACACCGTCCACGTCATCTACCGGCTGGCGATGGGCGACGGGCGCGTGCGCCTGGAGCTCCATCCGCGGTCCACTTCCGCCCGCACGACGCGCCGGTCTCGACACCGCTGGGCGGACCCTACACGCTGACCGTCGTGGAGCACCGCTACGAGCTCTGCTCCCCCTGGCCGAACATGCCGCCCGCTGCGCCTGTCGCTGCGGGGAGCGAACCCATCGTTCACCGTGGCGCCGCGCGAGATCGAGGAGGTCTACTACAACGTCGAGGACCGCCGCGGCTACGAGTCGGCGGGCGATCTCTGGAGCCCCGGGTTCTTCGGCATGGATCTCGAGTCCGGGGAGGAGGCGTCGCTGGTCGCCTCGACCGAGACCTGGGAGGTGGTGAAGGCCCTGAGGTCCCGCGAGGCCTTCTCGGCCGAGATGGAGCGGCGCCGGCGGCTGATCTACAACGCCGACCCGCGCGCCCACCAGGGCACCGCCGCCGAGCTGGTGCTGGCCGCCGACCAGTTCGTCATCACCCCCGGCCGCTCCGAGGACGCCGCCCGCGCCCACGCCGCCGGCGACGAGGCGCGCACCGTCATCGCCGGCTACCACTGGTTCACCGACTGGGGCCGCGACACGATGATCAGCCTCGAAGGGCTGACGCTGACGACCGGCCGGCAGCTCGAGGCCGGCTACATCCTGCGCACCTTCGCCCACTACGTGCGGGACGGCCTGATCCCCAACCTCTTCCCCGAGGGGGAGCGCGAAGGGCTCTACCACACGGCCGACGCCACGCTCTGGTTCTTCCACGCCCTCCACCGCTACCTGCAGGCGACGGACGACCGCGAGACCCTGCGGCTCCTGCTGCCGAAGCTGCTCGACATCGTGGACCACCACCTGCACGGCACGCGCTTCGGCATCGGCGTCGATCCCGCAGGACGGCCTGCTGCGCCAGGGGGCGGAGGGCTACCAGCTCACCTGGATGGACGCCAAGGTGGACGACTGGGTGGTGACCCCGCGGCGGGGCAAGGCGGTGGAGATCAACGCCCTCTGGTACAACGCCCTGCGCCTGCTGGAGGGCTGGCTGCGCCAGGAGGGCGTCGCGAAGCGGGAAGAGACCGCCAGCCACCTCGCCGGGCACGCGGAGCGCTGCCGGCAGTCGTTCAACCAGCGCTTCTGGTACGCCGAGGGGGGCTACCTCTACGACGTGGTGGACGGGGCGGTGGACGGCGAGCCGGGGGACGACCCCGCCTGCCGGCCGAACCAGGTGTTCGCGATCTCCCTGGACCATCCGGTGCTCGACCCGGCGCGCTGGGCGCCGGTGCTGAAGGTGGTCACCGAGCGCCTGCTCACGCCCGTGGGCCTGCGCTCGCTGGCGCCCGGCCATCCGGACTACAAGCCGACCTACGACGGCGACCTGCGGTCCCGCGACGCCGCCTACCACCAGGGCACGGTCTGGGGCTGGCTGATCGGCCCCTTCGTCGACGCCTGGCTGCGGGTCCATCCGGGAGAGGCGAAGAACGCCCGGAGATTCCTCGAAGGCTTCGTGCCCCACCTGGGCGAAGCCTGCCTCGGCTCGATCAGCGAGATCTTCGACGCCGAGCCCCCCTACACCCCCCGCGGCTGCGTCGCCCAGGCCTGGAGCGTCGCCGAGGTGCTCCGCTGCTGGGTGAAGACGGCGGGACCGGAGGAGGTGGTGGAGGATCTGATGGTGCGGGAGGAGGCGGTGGTGACGGGGTAAGGGGCGCCCGGGCATCAATGCCCGGGCTACGCTCCAAAAGAGAAGCCGGCTGAAGCCGACTCTTGAGGAAGCATGGAGCGTCCCCTATTTTTTCCTCCACCCGGAACGGGGGGAGGTTAGGAGGGGGCTTTCCGGAGTCCGGGACCGCTCCTTGTCTGGGGCGGCCCCCTCCTGGCCTCCCCCTGAAGGGGGAGGAAAAACTCGTTTTGGAGCCGGCTTCAGCCGGCTTTTCGTTTCCAGCGTAGCCCGGGCATTGATGCCCGGGCGGCCCTACCCCATCTCCATGATCTCCGCCAGCGTCGCTCGTCGGATCGGCAGATCCTTCGGCAGCCAGGCCTCGAACCCGGGGCTCGCGAACAGCGCCTGATCCCCGGGGTAGGTGGGGACCAGATAGGCGGGAAACCGCTCGAAGATCTCCAGGTCGCTACGCTTCCGGCGCTTCTGGACGGCGGCGCGGGTGGCGGCGGCGGCGTCCAGGTGGCCGGTGATCCAGTTCAGGGCGCGGAACTGGGCGATCGTGCGCTCGTCGGTGAGACGGGGCGCCTCGGGGGTGACGGCGGGCGGCGGCGGCGGGGAGATCCCCGAGCTTGCCCAGGCCGCGGCGGAGGAACTCGCGGGGGCCGTAGCCCCGCCAGCGCACCTTGAAGCCCTCCCAGGTGGTCGCCGGCGGCAGCTCGACCGCCGGGCGGACGGCGCCGGCGCGGGTCCGGCCCGGAGCGGTATTGGCGATGTGGCCGGCGTAGGGGTCGATGCGCAGGGTGTCCATCCCGGGGTTGGCGAGGAGGAGCGCCTGCGGTGCGCGAGAGGAGGGTGAGCATCACCGCCGGCAGGATCTTCTCCCAGAGGCCCGTCCTCGTAATTCTTGTAGGCGGTCAGGTAGGCGTTGCGCTCGAAGAGGAAGCCGCGGTTGTAGAGCCCCAGCAGGTCGCTGGTGGCGCTGGAGCGGTGGTGGACGACGGCGCCGGGGGCGAAGACGATCCGCTCGCCGCCGGACCAGAGGCGCCAGCCGAGGTCCACGTCCTCCAGATAGGCGAAGTAGCTCTCGTCGAAGCCGCCGGCCGCCAGGAACGAGGCGCGGCGGATCAGCAGGTTGCCGCCGCAGGCGAAGGCGAGCTCCTCCCCCGCCGCCGGCACCCGCGCCTTCTTCAGCGGACGGCGGAAGTCGAGCTGGAAGGCGTGGCCGTCGAAGGTCATCAGACCGCGGCCGAAGTCGAGACGCTCGCCGTTCCAGTCGACGATCTTGCCCGAGACGGCGGCCACGTCGGCGGGCGCCGAGGCCAGGGTCTCCACCAGCGAGCCGAGCCAGCCCGGCTCGCGGGCGGGTGTCGTTGTTGAGCAGGGCGATGGCGTCGCCGTCCGCCTCGGCGACGAGGCGGTTGTTGCCGCCGCAGAAGCCGAGGTTGACCGCGCTCTCGACGAGGCGGACGCGGCGGTCGCCGCCCCACTGCTCGCGCATCCAGGCGGCGGTGCCGTCGGTCGAGCCGTTGTCGAGGACGAGGATCTCCCAGTCGACGCCCGGGATCCTGCTGAGCGGCCAGCGCGGCGAGGCAGGTCTCCAGATGCTGGCGGCCGTTCCAGGAGAGGATGGCGACCGTGACTTTCGCGGATCGAGACGTCATCCTCCCCCTCCAGCCCCGCAGCTTGCGGCGCAGGCGGAAGGCGAGACGGTCCGGCGGCGCCACGGTCGCGGGGCGCTGGCCGAAGCGCTCCTTGGTGGCGTCCAGCCAGGGCTCGCGGCAGAAGCGGACGAGCGGCGCCAGCACGCGGTCCCAGCGGAAGGCGGCGAGCGAGCTCGCGGGCTCCCTGCGCCGCCGCGGGCCGCGGATCGTCGAGCGCCTCGGCGAGGGCTGCGCGCCAGGGCGGGGGCGTCGCCGGCCGGCACCGACCCAGCCGGCGCGGTGCTCGGCGAGGAGCCGGCTCATCGCGCCCCCCTCGCTGGTCACCACCGGGCAGCCGGCCGCGAGAGCGTCGAGGAAGCGGGTGCGCAGCGAGAGGCGCGTCTCCAGGCTCGGCCGGTGAGGGGCGACGAGGAGGTCGACGTCGCGCAGCAGGTCGTAGCGCCGCTCGGCCGGCACCCAGTCGTGGACCTGGACGCGGCTCCCCCACCAGCCGAGCGAGCGGCAGCGCGCCTCGACCGCGGCGAACAGGCGCTGCGGCGTGCTCTCCGGGTTGGGGTTGCGGATGAGCAGCAGGGTCCACGGGCGGTCGAGCGAGCGCCAGGGCGTCGAGCAGGGTCCAGGGGTCGTACCAGTCGTAGAGGCCGCCGAAGAGGAGCCGCCGCTCGCCGGCCGCGCGCGGCGGGCAGGATCGGACGATGAGCCGGCAGCGTGTCCGGCACGCCGAAGGGGACGGGCGCGAGGAGCGTCGCGAGGTCGGGATCGCCCTGCGATCCGCTCGGGGTTCACCCGGCCGAGGGCGGCGAGGAACCCCAGGTAGAAGGTCCGCTGCTCCTCCGACGAGCAGAGGAAGAAGTCGCCGCGCGACATCTGGAGCGCCCAGGTGGCGTGGTCGTTGCGGTAGGGGTCGAGCCCCAGCGTCTCGACGTAGGCGAAGTTCTCGATCAGCCAGGGATCGTAGAGGTCGATCGCCACCGGCAGGCCGGGCATCTCGAGGACGCAGGTCGTTCGCGAGCTGCCCCTGGGCCACGGCGGCGTCGCAATCCCCGAGGATCGCCGCCAGCCGCCCCCGCTCGAAGCGGCGGACCTCCACCCCGCCGAGCCCGCCGAGCGCCGCCGTCTCCGCCGGCTCCGCGGGCGAGACCAGAACCACGTCGACCCCGCGGCCGGCAGCCGCCGCGCGAGCTCCAGATAGCGGATGCCGATCCCCGCCATCAGGGGCCGGATCGGCTCGCTGGAGAGGAGGGCGACGCGGGTCACGAACGAACGCCGTCCCAGCCACTGATGAACCCGCCAGGCGCGGGTCGCCTCCATCTCGCGGATGATCCCGTTCAAGCGCTCGATCTCGGCATAGGTGCGGCCGAGGTGGGCCGTCTGGTCGTCCACGGCGGCGCGGAGCTTCCCTTCGTCGTCGTAGAGCCGCTGCATCTCGGCCGTGCGCCGCTGGATCTCGGCGCGCAGGGCCTCGCGCTCTTCCCGCAGGGCCGCCAGCTCGCCGTTGGCGGCGTGGTAGCGCTCCTCCCAGAGGAACCGTTCGCGGGCCAGCTCCTGGTGGTTGCGGCCGAGGGTGGCGAGGTCCTCGCGCGCCCCGGCGAGCTCGTTGCGCAGGTTGGCGAGGTCGAGGCGGGCGCCGGCCCACCCCTCGCGCTCGGCGACCAGCTCGGCCGCGCAGCGTGTCGACCGCCCGGGCCAGCGTCTCGGGGCGGAGGCGATCGGCGTGCTTGGCGAGCACCCGGGCCTTGACCTCCAGGAAGTCGGCGCGCTCGCGGGGCCGCTCGCCGAAGATGTGATGGCCGCCGCCGCGGAAGTGCCGGTACTCGCAGGTGACCCGCGCGCAGGTGGTGGAACGGGGTGCAGCGCGGCGAGGCGGATCAGGAAGTCCCAGTCCTCGAAGAACGGCAGCGACGGGATCGAACGGACCGGCCTCGGCGAACAGCGCGCGCTCGATCAGCAGGGTGTTGAACGGGATGTAGTTGTCGACCAGCAGGACGTCCGGATCGAAGTCGCGGCTGTAGGGGAGGCGGCGCTCGCGGCAGACCCAGCCCCGCCTCGGCGTCGAGCTCGTAGACGGCCACCGCCGCGTCGGTGTAGGCGACGCGCACCCCGGCCGCCGAGACCAGGCCGGCGAGGGTCGCCAGGTGCTCGGGAGCGGCGAGGTCGTCGTCGTCCAGGAAGGTCGACGAAGTCGCCGGTCGCGGCGGCGATCCCCGCCTCGGCGGCGGCGGCCCGGCCGCGGTTCTCGGCGAGGTCGACCCGCACGACCGGCAGCGGGAAGCCGGCGGGGACGGCCGGCGGCTCGCCGCCGTCGTTGACCAGCACCACCTCGGCGCGGCGGTACTCCCCGGCGGCGAGGCTGGCGAGCGCCTCGGCGAGCAGGCGCGGGCGGTCGCGGGTGCGGACGATCGACCGAGATCCGCGGCCCCTCGCGGACCTCGTGGATCTCCGGCAGGCCGCCGAGATGGCGGATGAGCTGCGCCGGGCTGCGGGTGGTGAAATCCTCGACGCGGAGGCGGCGGTACCCCTCGGCCAGCTCGACGCCCGGCGGCAGGCTCAGGGTGCGGAACCGGCGCAGCCCGAGCGCCGCGTTCCAGTAGGGGTGCCGCTCCTCCTGGCTGGCGTAGGCCGCCATCGCCCGCTCCAGCCGCTCGCGCTCGGGGCCGACGTCCACCAGCAGATCGGGATAGCCGGGGTGGTTGACCTCGTAGAGGAGGATGCGCAGGCCCGCGGAGCGGCTCCTGTTCCGGATGGCCGTCGCGCACGGGGCGCGAGCAGCCGGTGGAGGGCGGCGAAGGCGGCGCGGTGGTCGCGCGAGACTTCGAGCGGCGAGGGGACGAGCACCAGCTCCGGGCGCTGGGTCAGGATCGCCCGGCGGATCCCCTCCGCCGCTGCGTCGAGGTGGTGCTCCAGGGCGCCGTCGGGGAGATCGAGGTGATCGCAGCCGGCGAGCCCCAGGATCTCGCCGACCTGCGCCGGCTTCCTCCCGCCGCCGGCGGCGGTAGGCGTCGCGGTCGTCGATCTCCGCGGCCCGCTCGCTCCACGCCGCCGCCGCCGTCGGTGAGGAAGAGGACGCGCACCGCCGCCCCGGCGGCGGCGAGCTGGGCGGCCAGCCCGCCGCAGCCGAGCACCTCGTCGTCGTGATGGGGGGCGAGCACGAGGGCGCTCGCCGCGCGCACGCGCTCGGTCCAGCCGGGAGGTTGGAACGGTTCCGTTCATTGGATGTACCCCAGGGCGCGCAGGCCGCCTCTCGGTCTCGGGATTCGGGCATTGGCCGGCCGGCGCGCGCCGCCCGCCGGGAAGCCAGAGCGAACAGCGCCGGCGCCTTGGGCGGCAGGGAGATCCTCCGCCGTCGAGGGCCGCCGGGATTCAACTGCGCCTCCTGGATACGGCGTGCCGCGCCCCACCAGCATCTGGCCGGCGGGGAGCGGCCGGCCGTCGACGCGCGGCCTCGACGGCCTGGACGCCGCCGAATATCCCCCTCCAGCCGGAAGCCCTTCTCCAAGCCTCTCCCCGCCAGGTCGAAGCTCACCCGGTTGCCGGCCAGCTCGACGCGGTCCCCTGCCGCCAGGAAGTAGGAGTCCCAGCGCGGAGGCGGGCGGTCGAGCGCGATCGACCCTCGCACCCGGGAGCCGGCCGGGAAGCCCGAGGCGAAGACGCGCAGGCCCGGCAGCTCGCGGTCGAGCTGGCGATGGATGATCGGCTGCAGCCGCGCGACCTCCTCCGGCGAGGTCGGGCGCGAGGTTGTTCCGCTCCCTGGCGTCATGGGTGAGATCGTACAGCTCGACGCGCCGCAGGCGGTGCAGGTCCTGCGTCCAGAGATAGGCCTCGAGCTCGTTCGCGGGCGTGTACGGGGTGCGCGGATTGAACAGGATGAGCTTGCGGCCGTCGAGCACGGCGGCGGCGCGCAGGGGGCCGATCATCATGTGCTGGGCGAAGGCGGCGAGGCGCGGCAGCGGCGCCTTGCCGGCGAGCGCGGGGGCGAGGTCCACCCCTTCCCAGGAGGGATCGGCACCTTGCCGCCAGCGGCCCGGACGAGGGTCGGCGCGAGGTCGAGAAGCCGCACGGTGCCGCGCAGGCGCGAGCCGGCGGGGATGTGGCCGTCCCAGCGGACGATGAGCGGCACGTGGATCTGCTCCTCGTAGAGGGTGAAGCCGTGCTTCCACCCGCCGTGATCGTGGAACTCCTCGCCGTGGTCGGCGGTCAGCACGATCAGAGTGTTCGCGCAGCACGTCCGGCGGCAGCGCGTCGATCAGCCGGCCGATGAAGCGGTCGGCGTAGTGGATCTCGCTGTCGTAGAGGGCCTTCAGGTGCTCGGTGTCCCGCGCCGGATTCTGGAGCGGCAGCTTCCCGGCGTAGACCCCCTGGATATAGCGGCCGGAGACGCAGCCGGGGCAGGGGGGCTCGAAGGGGGAGCGGTTGTCCACGATCTCCGGATTGTCGTACGGATCGTGGGGATCGATGTAATGGACGTAGAGGAAGAAAGGCTGGTTGCGGTGCGCCTCGACCCAGGGCAGGACGCGGCCGGTCAGCTCCGCCGCGTCCGGCTGATCGTCCCCGCGGGCCGCCTGCGCCGCCGGATCGCCGGGCGGGCTGAAGAAGGTGCCGAAGCCGCGGGCGAAGCCGTTCCCGGAGTGCAGGATCTTGTTGGCGAAGAAGCCGCCGGTCTCGTACCCCCGCTCCGCCATCGCCTCGGCCAGAGTCGGCACTCCGGGCGGGATGCCATAGGCCGCGGCGTCGCCGCCGAGGACCTCCCCCGGCTGGCGGCTGGTCATGAAGGAGACCACCGAGGGGAGGGTCCACGGCGCCTGTGAGTAGGCGGATTCCACCACGGCCCCCGGCTTGGCCAGGGTACGCGCGAGGTTGGGGGAGGTGTCGCGCGGATAGCCATAGGGAGTCAGGTGATCGAAGCGCAGGGTGTCGACGAGGATGAAGAGGATGTTTGGCCGCTTGCTCGCCGTCCAAGCCGACAGCCGGACCGGCCCCCAGGCCACCAGGTTGGTATGCCGGTTCTCCGCGGGGAGGCCGTCGAGAGCGGCGTGGAACTCCAGGGTGACCTCGCGGCCGGCCCAGCGGGAGAGGTCGGCCGTGAAGTCGAGCCAGCGGGGGCGCTGCCGCTCGGCCGTGCGCACGACGTCGATCACCTCGCGCTCGTCCCCGCTCCTCGCCACCACCCAGGCGCTTAAGCCCCGGATCACCTTCCAGGCCTCGGGGTGGATCTGGACTCCGGCGTGAAGCTCCCCCCGGCGCGGCACGACTCCGGTCCAGCGCCAGGGATCGGCGGAGGTGAGCACGGCGGCGCGGCGCTCGCCGTCGAAGGTGAAGGAGAGGATCTCCGGCGGCCGCTGGAACCAGAGCCCGGCGCGGCCCGCACTGCTCCCCACTTCATAACGCCGGGCGGCGACCGCCTCGCCCAGCGCGAGATCCCGTGGCAGGGACCGGTGGCAGCCGGCGGCCCCCAGGACGGCGAGGGCGATCAGAAGGGAGCGCGAGATCCGTGGAAGATCGATCAAACCGGTCTGCTTTCCGAACGGCCCGCCCGGCGCCAGGCGCCACCGGCGGCCCCCGCGGCGAGGACGCCCAAACCCAGCGCGCTCAACACCATTCCCAGGGCGAAGCCGTCGGGATGGTACAGCAACTCGACAGACCCTGAGCCGGGCCCCACCGGTACCGCCATGAGGATGCCGTCGAGCCGCTCGACGGCGACCGGCCGGCCGTCGCGCCAGGCTCGCCAGCCAGGGTCCCAGGTCTCCGCGATGACCAGCCGGCCGCGGGCAGGGGCATTCCAGGCGATCCGCCACCTCCCCGGCACCCGCGTCTCGACCCGCACCTTCCCCGGGCCCTCCAGACGCGCCACGGGGAGCGCTCCGGGGCGCTCGTAGACCTGGGCGTCGGGCCCCCGGTAGGCGAGCCTCCAGCGTACGCCCGGCGGCGGCTCCTCCCGGGGACCCACCACCACCCAGCGCACCCCCAGCCGATCGAGCCAGGGGCTCGACCAGTCGCGGATCGGCTGGAAGTAGACGGGGTGGGCGGTGCCCATGCCGGCGTAGACCTCCTCGTAGCGCTGGAGCTTGACCGGGCTGTCGCCGCGCACGTCGTAGAGGCCGTAGACCATCGCGGCGTCGGGATGGAGGGCGTCCCCGATCCCCGCCACCCGCTCCGGCCACCCCCGGAGAAACAGGATGGCACCGGTGACCGGGTAGAGCCTGGCATTGGAGAGCCCAGGGTTGGTGCGGGCATGAGCAGCCACGAGGTCGATCGCGAGCAGCGCGGGCAGGAGAGGCCAGAGGGTCCAGCGCCGCTCCGCGGGCAAGAGGAGCGAGAGCGCCAGGAGGCCCACCAGAAGAGCGATCCACGCCGTCCACGCCGCCTCGGTACCGACGAGCCCGTGGACACGGAAATCGTCGCCGAGCCAGACCCAGGCCACGGCCAGAAGGCCGAGCACCAGGCCGGCTCCCGCCAGCAGCCCGCGCCCGCGGCCGGCCAGCCAGCGGTCGCAGCCGGCGGCGGCGAGCAGCGCGAGCCCCAGCTCCAGGCCGAACTTCAGGTAATGGTGCAGACCCCGCTGGATCATCGGCAGGAGGATCAGCACGTGCCGCATGCCGAAGAGGTAGTAGGCGGAGATCAGGGAGAAGAAGGTCATCACGGCCACCGCCCGCCAGCGCCGGTCGCCGCGAGCGGCGGCGAGGCCGGCGGCGGCGAGCGGGAGGGTCAGCGCGCCGGCGTAGATCGCGGTGGCGGCGGAGTTGAACGGCCCCCACCAGGTCCCCGCGGCGGGATGGCCGAAGAGGTCCGGGAGGATCAGGCGCAGCAGGACGGCGGCGGTGATGGCGGCGGGGATGGGCGTGGGCGTGTCGGAGTGCAGCCACTTCCCCGTCTCGGTCAGGGTGAGGAAGAGCGGCAGGAGCTGGATGGCGGAGATCGCCGCCGCCACCCCCCAGCCGGCCAGGAACCGCCCCCAGGCCGCGAGCGGGCGGGCGCTCCCCCGGGCCAGCAAATAGACCCCCGCGAGCAGCGCCGTGAACACCGGGGTCTCCGGGTGACCGCCGAGCATCTGGAGTCCGCCCGCGGCGGCGAGCGCCGGCCAGCGCCCCCGCCCGCTCGCCAGGCGCTCGACGGCGAGCAGCACCCAGGGCACCAGGCAGTGGGTATTGCCCATCGGAAAGAGCAGGAAGCTGGTGATCATCCCCGAGAGGGGGAAGACGAGCGCCGCCAGCAGAGCCGCCGGACGGCTCGCGCCCAGCTCCCGGGCCAGGAACCAGGCGCCGCAGCCGCCGATTACGATGCGCAGCCAGGGCAGGAAGATCCAGCCGAGTTGGAGCGGCAGGAGAGCAAAAAGGAGATGGAGCGGGAAGAGGGGCGCTCCCGAGCCGTTGCTCCAGTAGGGGCTCCCCGAGAACTGGTGGGGGTCCCAGAAGGGGAGCCGGCCGGCGCGCATCTCATGGCGAAGAAAGAAGAGCCAGGGCTGGACCTGGAAGGTGATGTCCCGCAGGTTGGGATTGCCCGCCGCCGGATCGGCGATCCCCTGCCAGGGAGCCTGCGCGGCGAGCGTCGCGGCGGGGCTGGGGATGCCGTCGGGAAGGCGCAACGCCGGCCAGAGCAGAGCGATGCCCGCAAGGCCGCAGGCGGCCCAGGGAATGCCGATCTCCCGCCGGCGCAGGAGAAGGCCGGCGAGCGAGAGCAGGGCGAGGAGCGGGAGGGCGGGGTTCATGGGGCTGTTCCGGTATTAAAATTGCAATTAGCTGCGGGAAAGGAGACTGGCTTTCCAAGAACCTTATGCTTCCACTCCAAGCGCCCTCATTCCAAGTCGGCACCGACGCCCTCGAACGCCCTGCCTGTCCGCTCTGCGGCGGCGAAGAGCGTAGAGAGAGCGTGTACGCGTTTCCACCGTTCGCCGTGGCGCGCTGCCGGGGGTGCCGCCTCTGGTACCTGTCCCCCCGCCTCACCGAGTCCCGGATGCTCGAGAGTTATGAGGACGACACCTACTTCGAGGGGGGCGAGGCCGGCTACTCCAGCTACCAGGCCCAGGAGGCGACCCTGCGGCCGACCTTCCGGCGCTTCCTCGGCGAGCTCTCCCGGCGCGGCATGACCGGCGGCCGGCTGCTCGAGGTGGGCTGCGCCTATGGCTTCTTCCTCGAGGAGGCGAAGGGCTTCTTCGACCACCGCGCCGGCACTGACTACTCCCCCGCGGCCCTGGCCAAGGCGCGGGGGCGTGCCGACCGTCTCCTGCTGGGCGGCACCGAGCAGATCGCCCCGGGGGAGCTGTTCGACTGCATCGCCTGCATCCACGTCATCGAGCACATCTACGATCCAGTCGGCTTCCTGCGCACGCTGGCCGGCCACCTGCGGCCGGGGGGCTCGATCGTACTCGCCACCCCCGACATGGGGAGCTTCTGGCGCCCGCTGCTGCGCTCCCGCTGGCCCTTCTTCAAGACTCCGGAGCATGTCACCTACTTCGACCGCCGGACGCTCGCGGCGCTGCTCGAGCGGGCCGGCCTCGAAAGCGTGCAGCCCCTGCCCTACGGCAGCGCCTTCTCCCTGGCGCTGATCGGCGAGAAGCTCGGCGTCCGTATCCCGGACGGCTGGAAAGATCGCCAGCTCTGGCTCCCCGCGACCACGATCGCCGCCGCCGGCCGCAAGCCCACTCGCGGCTGATCAAGTCAGGTCATAGTCCCCCATCGCGTAGAAGAAGCCGCGCGCCGCCGCCGCCGGATCGTCCGCGCCGCCGGCGCGCCCCCGGCAGCCGATGAACCGGCGCTCCCCCGCGGCCCGTACGCCCAGGTCGGCGAGAATGCCGTCCAGCCGGATCCCGGGAGGGGGCGGCCAGAACCGCCAGCGCCGGAGTCCCGCGGCGCGGAGATCGGCGGCCACGGCGAGCAGGGAAGGGTACCACTCCCCTCCCGGCGGCAGCCACAGCTCCGCGGCCCAGGCCTCCTCGCCGACAAAGGCGAAGACGGCGAAGCCCGCAGCGGGGCCGGCGAGCCGGTAGAAGCGGTAATAGCGGTGAGGCCGCGCGTAGTAGCGCCAGTTGAGGAAGGCGGCGGAGCGGCGGACCCCGTCGACCCCGCAGGCCTCCCACGCCGCCTCGGCCCAGTCGCCGCAGGAGTCCCCGGTTTCGACCGCAACGCCCGCCGGCACCGGCGTCTCCGGCAGCGGACCGGCGAGCTCCTCGAAGACCTCCAGCGGCCGGTAGCCGAAGACGCGCTCGCCCAGCCGGAAGTGGCGCTCGCTCGGGAAGCCGAAGATCCAGGGGGCGTCGCCCTCGCCTGGGAGGTCCGCCAGGAGGAGCCGGCCGAGCTCCACCAGGGGGGGCCGCAACCCCCGCCGGGTTGTGCCGGCCCAGTCCACCAGCTGCCAGATCCCCAGATCGCCCCCTCGCCGGCGGGCCCGCAGGCGGAGCGCTCCGGCGTGGGCCAGGATAGCGCCTTCGGCATCCACCGCGAGGAGGCTCCGCGCCTCGCCGGGAAGGGAGCGGTACTTCCAGATCCACTCCTCGGAGGTCGATGGGTGGCCGAAGCGGTCGGCGAGGAAATCCGCGAGCGCGGGGAGGTCCTCGGGGGAAGTGGACCGGAAGGCGGGCGCCGTCACCCTTGCCTCTCGCCCCGGTGGCGGAGCCGCATGGTGAGGACGTCGCGGAGCATCGAGAACGAGGAGCGTATCGGGTCGACCCGGGAGTCGGGGGAGTTGACCCAGATCACCCCCACTTCCGCGACCTTGTACCCCCGCCGCCGCGCCAGCCAGATCAGCTCGACGTCGTAGGCGAAGCCATCGATCTTCAGCTCCGCGGCGATCTGGCGCCCTTCCTCTCCCCGCGCGAGCTTGAAGCCGCACTGGGTGTCGCGAATACCGCTGACGCCGCCGAACAAACGGATCAGCCGGTTGAAGGTCTTCCCCATCATCTCGCGGTAGAACGGCTGCCGCTGGCGGATCTGCGAATCCGCCAGCCCCCGGCTGCCGATCGCCACCGGCGTGCCGTCGCTCAGGAAGCGCTCGAGCTTCTCCACCTCCTCGATTGGCGTCGAAAAGTCGGCATCGGTGATCAGAACCTTGCGGCCGCGGCTGGCGAGCAGACCGGTGCGGACGGCGGCCCCCTTGCCGCGGTTGGGGTCGTGGCGCAACACCCTGACCCCCTGGCCGGCGAACTCCGCGGCCACCCGCGACGTCTCGTCCCGGCTGCCGTCGTCGACCACCAGCAACTCGTAGGTCCCGCCGCGGCGGGCGAGGTACTCCAAGGCCTGGCGGAGGCTCGGCGCGAGGCGCTGCTCCTCGTTATAGGCAGGAATGACGACGGACAGTTCGATGCTGTTCTCGTTCATACGATCGCAAGGGCCCCCAGCCGGTGGTCCTGGTGCTGAAACCGGTCAATACGACGGCGCCGTCGTGCTTTGCAAGGCCCGTTCCCGCGCCCGCGCTTTTACCCAGTCATTACCAGTCATGCTCGTGGGTCTTCTTGAAGATCGTGTCGTGCGGCGTCGAACGCTCTTCTTCCGGCCGGCCGTTGGTGTAGTAGTAGAACGAGACCGACTTGCGGCTTCTCCCCTCCGGACAGGAGAGGGGCCTGGGGTGGCCGTGGAAGGAGAAATCCGTGGTGCTGAAAACCACCGTCCGGTTGAAGACGGGCAGGATCTTCCGCTCGCAGCGGGTCATGTCGCGATCCCACAGCTCGAGCTCCCCGCCGTACTCCGGCGGCCAGTCCTTGTTGAGATAGACGAGCAGGTTGAGCCGGCGGTCGAGCTTGAGCAGAGGGTGCCAGTTGAAGTCCGTGTGGACCTTGAGGAACCCCCCCGGCAGGATCTGGTGCGGCCCCGCGCCGCCGAAGTAGGGGTCGGGGATCAGCCCCTCGATCCCGGTCAGCTCCTCCAGGAAGCGCAGGACCGGGGGGGAGCTCATCTCCCAGAGAAAGTCCCGGAGATCGCGCTTGAGCGGCGACGTGTGCCGGTACCCGAGCTTCTTCTCGGTCGGGTTGTCGAAAGCCGCCCACTCGATCTCGTCAGGAGCGGGAAACCCGGCCAGCACCGCCTCCAGCGTCTCGTCGGGAAACAGGCTGTCGAGGACGATATGGGGGAACGGCCGCGCGCTGACGTAGCGCTCTCGCAGCGAGCTCGGATCGGCATTCAGCTTCAAGACGGGTCCTCCGACAGGGCAAGCGACGGCAGTGGATCGGACGCAGGCGCTCGCGAGGCCTGCTCGCGGGCCCATCGTATGCCCTCGACGAGGCTGGGCGCCACCGCTTCCGGCCGGAACCGGCGGGACGCCTCATACCCACGCTCCCGGGCGCGGCGCCAGGCGCCGCGGGACGAGAGAAGCTCCCGGGCGGCGGCGGCGAAACCCTCGTCCTCCACCAGCGGCACTGCTCCCTCGGCGATGTACACCGTCGACGGGATCCGCGAGGCGACGGCGGGAACCTTGGAAGCCATGGCTTCGAGCAGGGGCAGCCCGAACCCCTCCTCAGGGCGCGAGGGGAAAAAGAGCAGGTCGCAGGCCCGCAGCGCCCGCGCGATCTCCGCCGGCGGGACGCCGCACAGATAGCGGTCGGGCGCCAGCAGCGCCTTCTCCGGCTCGCTCAGCGGCAGCGTGGAGAAGCGCAGCACCCGGCAGGCAACCCCCGCCTCGCGCAGTCGGCGGACGGCCGCGAGCGCGACGGGAATCCCCTTGACCTCGGCCTCGAAGATGCCGGGGATGGCGATCCATGGCCGCTTCCGGGGTCCGAGCCGCCAGGCGGGCCGGAACAGGGGATCGAGGGGAGGGAGCGCGACCCGGCTCTCCCGCCCGAAGCGCTCGCCTCAGGAGCTCCCCCAGGTGTGGCGTCACGGTGAGGGTGGGCAGATTCCAGGCGTAGACGGCCTCGATCTCCCGGAGCACCGGCCGCAGGTGGACGAGCCCTCCCTCGTAGCCCTGGCAGAAGTGCGCCAGGGGCCCCAGCCCGAAGCGCCGGGCCAGGGGTATGGTCGTCCAGTAGGTGGCGATGACGAGGTCCTGCTCCCGAAGACTCGGCGCTCCCGCGGCGTAGTTGATCCAGGTAGCGCGGATCTCGATCCAGTCCGGTTTCGGTCCCTCCCCCAGGATGGTGACCTCTTCGCCGTTCTCCTGGAGGAGACGGGCGTGCTGGAAGATGACCTTGTTGCCGCCGTTC
Source organism: uncultured Acidobacteriota bacterium (assembly GCA_963792575.1). Taxonomy (GTDB): domain Bacteria; phylum Acidobacteriota; class Thermoanaerobaculia; order Multivoradales; family UBA5704; genus DATARR01. The sequence continues at coordinate 888,978 of CAWBWZ010000023.1, read as the reverse complement.
AGCTCGGGATGAGGAAGGACGTAGGCGATCCGCACGGTTCAGGCCGCTCCTCGCTCGCGGCCGTTCACATCGGTCACCCGCACGGTCAACTCAGCCGTGGGCAGCCGCTCCAGGATCTCCAGGGGGAGGCTCCAGGGCCGTTCCAGCGGACCGGAGAGCCGCTCAGCCGCCGCCGGGAACCCCAGCGGATTGGGCGAGACCTCGACCCAGAGGGGATAGGCGGATGGCTCCTCCGGCAGCCTCAACCCCCCCGCCCGGGCCGCGGAGGGCAGCGTTGCGCCGCGCCGGGGGAGCCGGCGGTCGAGCCCTTCGAGCAGGCCGACAAACCAGGGCCCATAGTACCGGCGGCGGAACCGGCGCGCCGACTCCTCGAACCACCCTTCAGCTCGCGGCTCCCGGCCGGCGCTCTGGCTGTACAGGTGGACCGCCTCGGCTCGCCGGGACGTAGCGGCCGGAAAGGCCCAGCCGCTCCGCCCGCAGAAGCCAGTCGGTCTCCTCGAAGTAGAGCTGGAACCCCTCGTCGAACGGCCCCACCGCCTCCCAGGCCGACCGGCGGAGCGCCAGCAGGCTGCCGCTCAGGTCATGGCTCGGCAGCGGCTCCCGGGCCTCCCAGTGCCGGCGGGCGTGCCGCCGCCAGCGGCGCCGGGCCCGGGCCGCCCCGCCGGGGCTCTTCCCGGCCAGCAGCCGCGTCAGCTCCTCGCGGCGGGTGCGGACCTCGGCGGGAGGCTGGAGCAGACGCCGCCCGCCGTCCCAGTAGAAGCGGGGACCGGCGACGGCGGCGCCGTTGCGCAGGGCGTCGAGCAGCGCCGGCACGCAGCCGGGCAGGACCATTACGTCGGGGTTCATCAACACCACCATCTCGGCGTCGGAGCGCGCCATCCCCAGATTGACCCCGCCGGCATAGCCGAGGTTCGTCCCTGGATCGATCCGCTCGATCGGCAGGCTCGCGAGCCGCGCCCGGCCCGGCGGCATCGCTGCCGTTGTCGACCAGCAGCCAGTCCACTTCGAGCCCCGTCCCGGCGAGGTCGGCCCGCAGAGCCTCCACGGCCGCCGCCGCCAGTTCCGGCGTGTGATAGTGGACGAGGATCACCGCCAGGCGCATGGATCGCGTCGAGCGCCTAGACGGGCCGGGTGAGGGCGAAGGTGCAGCCGTAGCAGAGGAAGTCTCCGGGAGCCTTCTCGACGCCATAGACCCAGCGCCGCATCAGGGCCATGGCAGGCCCGGCGAGCACCTCGTCGACCGACTCGCGGGTGAGGTCGCCCACCACGTACTTGCCGTCGTAGTCCTCGCAGCAGAGCACGCACTTCCCCTGCGGGGTGATGTGGAGGTGCTGCAGGGGGCGCGAGCCGACGTTCTCGCAGCCGCAGAGGCGCCGCTCCCGGGAGGCCGGCCGGTGGCCGATCTGCAGATAGCCGGCGCGGTCCATCACCTCGTAGTACTTGACGTCGAAACGGCTGCCGGCGAAGAGCTGGGAGATCTCCTCGAAGTCGCGCTTGTGGTCCGCGTCGCCGGTGCCGAGGACGGCCATGTCCATCGTCTCGGCCAAGGGCTTGTCGCGGGCGTGCGCCAGGTTGCGCAGCACCAGCGGGAGATGGTCCCCGCCCCGGTCCCGCTGGTAGCGCTCACGGTCCAGGGTCGAGAGGTTGATCGAGAGGAACCTGAGCCCGCCCATCTCGACGAGGGCGTCGACGCGGTCCGGGGTCAGTCCCGAGCCGTTGGTGAGGACGGCCGGCGGCAGGCCCGCCGCCTTGATCGCCCGCACCTGGTCGACGAACCGCTTGTCGGCCGTGGGCTCGTTATAGTTGATCATGAAGACGGCTTCGATCGTATCCCGGTATGCCGCGAGCTCCCCCACGATCCGCTCGTAGAGCTCGGTAGGCATGAAGTAGTCCTCCCGGGGCGCGATCGACACCGGGCAGAAGTAGCAGGACTGGTTGCAGACCGTGTGCGCCTCGAGCGATACGTACTTCAGCCGGAACGCGCGCCCTGGCTCGGCATCCCCCGGCATCAGCAGCCCCTCGGTGGCGAGGCCCGCCCGGTCGCCGGCGGTCAGCCGATCGAGCGCGAGCGTGCCGCTGAGCAGGCCGCGCAGGGGCTCGTACCCAGGCTCTCCACGCAGCAGCGTGCGGTCGGTCAGCGGGTTGTAGATCCGGTCGTCGCCGACGTGGAGGAAGGGGTTGAGCTGGAGAGCCGGGGCTGGATGGGCCGCGGGCTCGGCGAGGATGGGCAGGCTGGCGGTTTTCATTCTGAAATCGTCGTCTTTCGGTAGATTGGCCCGGTAGCTCAGCGTCCGGCCACGCTTCGGGGTTGTACGGAGGAGCCGCCCCCCGCGTCCAGGTCCCAGGTGTGCTCGACCCGGACCAGGCCGAAGGTGTAGGCAGGGCTCCGGACGTTGAAGGCGCCCGACATCACCCGCTGGTCGTAGATGTGGAGCCCCTCCTCATCCAGGAGGAAAATATACAGGGTGAACTCCCCCTTCACCAAAGGCAGGCTGGGGATCGCCAGCCGCGCGCTGTAGGCGCGCTCCCCCGTCATCGCGGCCAGGCCGTCCAGATGGGTGGCGAACGAGCAGACCTCGATGCCGTCGGCGCGGTTGATGCCGACCCCGAGATGGAAGGCCAGCCGGCGGTCCTCCGTCTCCCACTCCACCTCCAGCTCCCAGGGATCCCCTTGTGTATAGAGGAGGTCCGGCCCGCGGAGCCGCGCGGCGGCGATGCGCGCCGGCAGAGCCGGGCTCGCGGTCGCGGGGGCGGCCGCCGACGTCTCGGTGGCATGAACGCTCTTCGCCACCAGGAAATTCTCGTACTCCCGCACCACCTCGGAGACCGGGCCCAGCGCCTCGACCCGCCCCTGGCGCAGCCAGAGCGCGCGCTGGCAGAAGGCCGAGACGTAGTACATGGCGTGCGAGCAGAAGAGGAGTGTGCCGCCGGCGTCGACGAAGATACGGAGGCGGTCCATGCACTTCTTCTGGAAGTAGCCATCCCCTACCGACAGCGCCTCGTCGACGATCAGCACGTCCGGCTCCACCTGGGTGGCGATCGAGAAGCCGAGCCGCATCGCCATGCCGGTCGAGTAGATCTTGACCGGCTGGTCGATAAAGTCGCCGAGCTCGCTGAAGGCGACGATGTCGGGCATCTTTCGCTGCAACTCCTCCTGCGAAAGCCCGAGCATGGCGGCGTTGAGCACGATGTTCTGGCGGCCGGTGAACTCGGGGTGGAAGCCCGAGCCCAGCTCGAGGATCGAGGCGATCTTGCCGCTCACCCGAAATCCACCCGAGGTGGGCGCTGTGATGCCGGCCAGGATCTTCAGCAGCGTGCTCTTGCCGGCGCCGTTCTCGCCGATCAGCGCCAGCCCCTCCCCCCGTGGCAGCGCGAAGCTGACGTCCGTCAGCGCGTGGAACTCGCGATGCCGGCGGCGGCGTGTGACCCCTTCCAGCAGGCGGTCCCAGGGCGTCGCGTAGGACCTGTAGGTCTTGGTGAGCCCTTCGGCCTGAACGGTCAGATCGCGCATCACTTGGATTCTAGTAGCCCGCGGAATGGAAAATCCGCGGGGAGGCGCAGCATCTCGAACAGCACGGCCACCAGCTCGCCACGCTCCCCCGCCCGGTGAGGGTTGTAGAACTCCCAGACCACCCGGTGATCTCGGGTCACCTCGAGCGCGCGGCCGTTCTCCGATTCGGTGATCAGGGTGTTGCCGTTGGGGAGCCGCTGGCAGGAGCCGAGGGTCTTCGAGAAGAGGTCCGCGTCCGGCGTGCCGCCGTACTGCCAGACCACCCTGCCGGTTCTCAGGTCGAGCTCCTGGACGCGCGAGCGGTCCTGCCCCGCGCCCATGTTATCGAAGACCAGCAGATGTCCGTCGTCCAGGAAGGTCGGCTGATGCTGGTGGCGCCAACCGCCCGTCCTCGCCCAGACGACCGTCTCACGGTCGGGATCGATCACCGCCACGGTGTTCAGCACGAACACGGAGATCAGCAGGTTCCCCTTGCGGAAGGCCGGGTTCAGGCTGGCGAACCGGCCGTCCAGCACCTCGATGGTATTGGTATGAAAGATATCCCCCTTGCGGCGCGGCATGGTCTGGACCAGCGCGGCATAGGGCGAGCTTTCGAAGCACTTCAGGATCGAGATCTTGCGCCGCACCCGGCCCGCGGGACCGAGCACCGTGACGAAGTCCTCGAGCACGCCATCGGTCGGATTGATCCGGGGGAGGACCTTCCCCTCCCGGTCGAGCGTGTAGATCATGCCGTCCGCAGTTACGAAGAGGTCGTGGTGGATGCCACCGCGATGAGCCCAGAGCACGCGCGAGCGGGCGTCCAGCTTGACCAGCCCGAGCCCCTCATAGATCCCGAGCAGATCGCCGTTCGGATACAGATAGGCGCGGCGCCAGTACTCGAGCTTCTCCATCTCCGGGTCTTTCGCCAGCTCCGGCCAGAGACGGCGCAGAGGGTAGCGCCAGCGGTGGAGGGTTCTCCCGTGCGCGTCCATCAGCACGGCCTCGGCCGCGTGGCCGGAGACGTAGAGGTTGAGCCCGTCCTGGACGGCCTTCGGATCGCGCTCGATCACCACCGGCCGATCCTGCGCCGGCCGATAGCCCTGAAGATAGGGGAGGGCTTTGACGTCGGCGGGGGCTTCGGCCGGCCTACCGGCGGGAGGAACGCCCCGGGCGGGCCGCCACTTTCCCTGGGCGGGGTCGACGTCGGCGGCGGCCACCTGGACGTGAGCGGCGGGGACCGGACTCGCCGCCAGTCGCTCCGGGGCCTGGGCCCGGCAGGCGGCAAGCACCGCGAAAGCTGTGGGGAGGAGGATCTTCCCAATGGAAAGGGCCGCCGGTCCAACGACCAGCGGCCCCGTCTGAATCCGGGAAGAGCGCTCCGTACGGCTAGCGGACCTCACCCTGAATGTAGGACGGGTCGTTGGTGCCGTTGTTGACCACCTGCGCAGCGCTCAGCACCTTGCCGCCCTTGACCACGATCTGAACGGTGAACCCGTTCTGAGCCCCGGCCGTGGGCAGAGCATGCTGGTTCGGGCTGAACTGGCGGAGCTTGCCGGCGCCGAGCTGAACACCCGGGGTGGTGCCGAGCACCGCGCCGTCGAGGCCGCGATAGACGACGTCGTACTGGGCGGTCGTGGTGCCCGGGTTGAACAGCCAGAAGGTGGTGCGATGGGTGGCGTCCTGCCGCAGGCCCACCATGTACTGCGACTGGCCGGTTCCCGCCGCGGTGGCGTCGGTCAACGGAGCCATCGCCTGGCCGAAACGCTTCGTCGGGATGGAATTGTCGTAGCTCTCACCCTGGACGATCGGGAAGATACCGTCCGGCGAGCCGCCGCTGACAGTCAGCACGCCGATCCCGTTCGCGACTCCGAGCTGGCCGCCGACCACGTTCTCCAGCCGCTGGGTCTCGCCCGGCTGCAGGGTCACATGGAACGGCGCGGTAGGCACGGCGGAGGTGCCGATGCCGGTGAACGTCACGTCGGCCGTAGACGCCCTGGTGCCGATGTTCGACAGCAGGAGGTCGCTCCGCCAGAGGCTGTTGTTGGGACCCGGCGCGCTCAGCACGCCGAGCAGATAGGCCTTCTGGTTCTTCGACGAGCCCGCCTCGATGAACGACGGATCGCTCGAAGCCAGCCGGAGGTTCGAGGCGTAGGGGACGAGCATGCCGCCTGTCTTGGTCTCGACCTCGACCCGGTAATCGACCTCGTTCGAGATGCCGAAGGCACTCTGGATCTCGGCCGACTGGAACTGCCGCTGGCCGAAGGAGGAGACCGTGAAGTCCTGGCTCGACTCGCCGATCAGCCTGCCGGTCTTGTCATAGAACCGCAGGTGATAGGTAGCGGGAGTCTCGCCCGGATTGCTGACGCCGAAGTAGGCCAGCCGGTCGGTGTTGCTGATCAGACCGACCAGGTTCTGGAACGGGCTCACCGGCCCCGAGCCCACGGCGCTGCCGGTGCTGCTCATCGAGATGCCGGAGATCGTCTGGCCGAACTGCTTGCCGTCGGCCTGGACCGTGGTGTTGTACGAGGTGATGATCGGCTCGGCATTGCCCTGGTCCACCACCAGCGAGACGAAGCCCGCCACGTTCTCGCGGTTGAACAGCTCGCGCAGCACGTCGGCCACGTAGAGCGTCGCTCCCGGCGCGATCGTCTTGCTGACGCGCGGCGGATTCGATTCCGGCAGGCCGCGCTTGCGGAACTCGAGCTGGACGTTCATCGCGCTGGCGCCCGGGTTGTGGACGTAGAGGTCGCTCGACTGCACCAGCGCGCCGCGGGTCTGCGCGATCCACGGCAGCACCACCGACTTGGCGACCGGCGGCGGTGGCGGCGGCGTGCCCGAGACGACGAAGGTGCGGGTCTTGGTCGAGGGCGAGACCGACGGAGCCCTGAGCGCCGTCAGGGTCACGGAGTAGGAATTGGGCGCGGCCCAGGTATGGGTCACGGTCCGGCCGGTGCCGGTGCTGCCGTCACCGAAATCCCACTGGTAGCTGGTGGCGTCCGTGGCCGTCGCGGTCAGGGTCACCGCCTTGGCGGTCTCGGCCTGGCACTGATCGAAGCCGCCGACGTTGATGCAGCTGACGCTGGCGGTGTACTCCGCCGAGACCGGAGGCGGCGGCGGCGTGCCCACCACCACCGTCTTGGTCACCTTCGACTCCGCCACGCAGGGCGCGAAGGGGCAGCCGGTCGCGGGCTTCGACACCGCGAGCTGCACCACATAAGAACCCGCGGCCGCGTAGCTATGGGTCGCGGTCTTCCCAGTCACCGTGGCCGAGCCGTCGCCGAAGGTCCATGAGTAATCCGTCGGGCTGCCCGTGGACGGGCTGGCGTCGAAGCTCACCGATTCGCCCGGCTGGGGCGTGGCCGGCGTGAGGTTGAACTGCGCCTGGAGCGTTCCGCCACCCGTCCCACCGCCCCCGCCACCGCCGTTCGAGTCGGTGATGGTGACGCCGCGGGAGCCCTGAGCCCCGCTGCAGCCGGTGTTGGTGGCCGAGACCGTCTTCGAACCGGCCGTCGTCCAGGTGACGGCGATCCCGCTGCCCGTCGCGGAGCCCGAGATCGTGCCGTCGCCGACGCTCCAGCTCCAGCCGGTGCTGGACGCCGTGCAGTTGGAGTTTGAGGCGGCGAAGACGAGGGACTGGTTAATCTGCCCCGCGCCAACCCCGCTCACCGTGATCGAGGGGGTGCCGCCACCGCCACCACCACCACCGCCACCACCGCCGCCGGCAGGGGAAACGTTGATGTTGCCGTGGACAACCACCTTCTGCTCGCTCGCACCGCGGCGCACCCGCAGGCAGGGATAGAAGTCGCCGGCCACGGCGTAAGTGTGGCTACCGACCGGCGTGGTGTGGCCGGCATCGGTGAAGTTGCAGGTCTGCGAATCGGAGCTCGCGTGATTCCAGTCGTAATCCCAGAGACTGGCGCCAGTCGAGGAGTCACGGAAGGTGATTTCCTGGGCGGTGTTCGCGTAACAGATGCTGCCGAAGCAGGTATTGATGACTGCTTGGAAGGAGGCGATAAGCGGCGTCACCTGGGCGATATTGATCGTCAGCGCCGCGCTGGTGATCCCCTCCCCGCTCTGGACGCAGTTCCGGATCTTCACCTGGACGACCTTCGGGCCGACCACCGTGTACGAGACCGTCGGATTGGGACCGGTCACCGGGTCGGACGTCCAGCCGCGGAAGCCCTGGCCATCCCCGAAGTCCCAGTTCCATTCCGTGGCACCCTGCCCGCCGGCGTGAAACGTGACCGTACCCGCGGTGAACGCGTCGTTGGTCGGAGCGCCATTGGCGCCGGTGAAGGCCAGCGTCTGCAGCGCGCCGAGGTTGATCGCTACGTTCTTCGTGGCCGTCCCCGCGCCGTTGGTCACCGTCACGGCCGCCGTGTAGAGACCACTCTGAAGACCGGTCGTCGCCCAGTTGAACGTCGAGGTCGTGACGCCGGCCACTGGCGCGCCGTTGAGCGCCCAGCCATAAACCAGGGTCGGCTGCCCCGTCACGCCGGTCGCCGTCACGGTGACCGGCTGGCAGACGAGCGGGTTCGCCGGGCTCACCGTGATCGCCCCGATCTGCGGCGCGGGGCTGAGCACGACGATGCTCTTGGTGACGGAGCTCGGTCCCTGGGAGTTGGAGGCCGTCAGCGATACCGACTTCGAGCCCTCGGTGGCGAACGTCGCCACCGGGCTCTGCAGAGTGGAGCTGGCGGGCGTGCCGCCCCCGAACGTCCACTGCCAGTTCGTCGGCGAGCCCGTCGAGGTGTCGTTGAACGTCACCGCCGTGCCGGGATAGATCTCGGCGGGCGAGGATGTGAAGTTCGCCGACGGCGGCACGTCGCGCGTCAGCTTGTGGATGTCGAAGATCGAGCGGGCGGCGCGATAGAAATAGTTGCCGTTGAACTTGCCGGCGCGCGGCGCGACAAGGTTGAAGCCCGTCGGATTCGGCCGGTAGTAGTAGGCCCAGTAGTCGACCGTGCGGGTGACGTTCACGCCGTTGTAGGGCGCGGTCACCTGCGTCGTCTGAACCGGAGTGACGTCGGTCGGGTTGCTCGGATTGCTGACGTCGAACAGCCACTCGTGCTGCAGGCCGTCGGCACCGATGCAGTAGGCGTCGCCACCCACGTACAGGAAAGGGGTCGAGCCGGCGCGCGAGAAGGTCAGGTACTCGCCGCCGCTCTGGGTGTCGGTGTTCGTGTTCGCCAGGGGCGATCCCAGTCCGGTGCAGCCATTGGCGCCGGTGATGCAGCTTACGTCATAGATCGCCGTCGTCGGCTGCCGGTTGGTGAGCGTCGCGCCCTGACGGGCGCCGAGGTAGTACGACGAGCCCTGGTTCCACAGCGCGACGCCCTGTACCGGCTGGCTGCGCAGGCCGATGAGCTTGGAGACCGGGTGCACCGGATCGCTCATGTCGAAGATCTGGAAACCACCCGTGCCGCCGAAGCTCACGACGACGTAGTTGCCGGTGCCGTGCACGAAGCTGGCCGCCGTGGCCGTGGTCTGCACCTTGGCAACGAGAACCCCGGGGCAGTTGCCGGCACTCGAGTTGTCCTCCAGGCAGCCGTTGAAGGTGAGGGCCTTATCCAGGTTGTAGACGTACAGCCCACCGGGAGTCGGGGCGGCCATGAAGGCGTACCGGGTGCCGTTGATCTTCGCCGTATAGACCGATTCGGAGGTCTTGTCGATGTTCTGATAGACCGGCCGCGGCTTCGTCTTGTCGGAAAGGTCGAAGACCAGGATCCCGGAGCCGCTGTAGCCGACGATCGCCGCCACGCTGTCGTCCGGAGCGGAGATGCCGCCGAACACGATCTTCGACTGCTCACCGGAAGGGAGATAGGGGAAGCCGGCGTCCGACGGGTAGCGCTTGGCAGCCACGAGGGCCGGGTTGGCGGGATCGGTGCGGGCATCCCAGATCCCGATGCCGTGCGAGAGCCCCATCAGGATGTAGCCGTTCTGGATGTCCACCCCATAGAACCAGTTCCGTGCGCCGTAGTTGGTCGTCACCTCGTTGAAATCCGTGGTGTCGCGCTCCCGCGGCAGCGCCCCGGTATCCGCCGGCTGGAGCTGCCCCTGGCTCCACAGAGTGCTGGGGGCCGGAGTGGCCGGAGTGAAGCAGACCACGGTCTGACCCTGACGGATCGTCCCGCACCCGGCGCGATCACAGGTCGTCACCGCCATCACCGGACGAGTTAGAAAGAAAATCGCCGGCAGCACGAGCAGAGCCAGCATCCGGTGGACAGAGAGGTGAGTGCGCGGGCCAGAGGGACGGGGGTTCGTCATGAAAAAACTCCTCCTACCACTATGGGTGAACGACAACCCCGAAGCGAGTGCGGCTCAGCGACCGAGAGCCACCTCTCGAGAACCGCCTTCGCTCGGAAGCCATAGGGCTAGATCGAACTTTGAGCATAAGTCTAGGCCCAGATCTCACGTACCGCAAGGGGCACCGGATACAAAAGACGATCTGGACTGCTACTCAGCTCTTCCAAGCTGTCTCCCGGACGGAGAGGCAGCTTGCAGGAGCCGAAAGGTGGGACGAGAAGAAGGAAAAGGGTGGGCCCGGCGAACCGGACCCACCCCATTCGAATCAGCTACTAGTTGCCGCCCGGAGCGAAGTGCAGAGCGGTGCAGGCGCTGTCGAGCTGAACGGCGTTGAAGCCGACGCTGAAGCGACCCTGAGCCGTCATGCGAGCGACCACCCAAGCCTGAGCCGCCGCCGGATCTTCCGGCGGAACGGAACCGGCAGCCGGAACGGTGGTGTTCAGGTTGAGGTACAGCCAGCCGAAGTCGAACGGAACCGGCAGCGCGGCGCCACCGACGTGAGTCGACTGCGCCTCAGCCGGGAACGGCACGAGGCCGGGGTTCTGCGGCTGCGGCGAGACAGGGAAGCTCTGCGGAACCTGCGGCTGCTCCTGCTCGTCGAAGATCACGATCGCTTCCTGACCCAGCGGATACCAGGCCGGACGGCCGGTCTGCGCGGGGCAGGTGAACGGCGCCTGGTTGACCTTGGAGTCACGCCAGACGATGATGTCCGTACCACCCGTGAACGTGCCACCGTTGATGTAACGGACGGCGAAGTTCGTCGACAGCGGCTCGCGGTTGTCGGCGGCGCTGAACGCGGGGTTGTCATAACGGCCGTAGAAGGTGTACTGGCCGGAAACCGAGGTCTCGGGGTTGGTCGCCGAAGCCTCGATGTGGACCAGCGTGTTGCCGTCGGCGAAGTTCTGGGCGGAGTTGACGTAGAAGTAGTCACCCCACAGAACGTTCTGGTTGGTGGCGTCGCCCGTGCCGCCCGGACCGAAGTAGCCCGGATCGCCAGGGAAGCGCAGGGTGCAGTTGTTGACCGTGTCGATGGTCACGTAGCCACGGGCGATGTTGTCGCCGAAGGCACGGCCAGCGCAGCGGTTGCCGAGGACCGACGAGGACAGACCGGTCAGCGACTGCTGAAGATGCTGGACGAAGCTCGCCGGCAGGATCGGAGGCGGCAGCAGGCCGCTGCAGCTCGCGAAGTTGATGTCCTGCGAGAAGTCGCCCTGCGGGCTGATGGTGTCGCCCGGATCCTGACCCGCGGACGCCGTCCGCGGCAGCGAGCCGCCGACCAGGATGTCGCGCAGGTTGATCGTCTGCACGTCATAGCCGGTCAGGTAGATGTTGAAGTCGAGGACGGGGACCGAGAGGTCCGACCAGACCACGATGTGGGCCAGAACAGCGGTGGCCGAGGCGTTGTTGACGGAGAACAGGGTGGTTTGCCCGTTCTGGTTGCCGAGATCCACCTCGAAGTAGGGCAGCAGCAACGTGGCCGCCGGCACCTCGTCGATCGTGCAGATCACAGCAAGCGCCTGGCCGCCCAGGGCCAGAAGGCCCAAGAGAGCGAGACACAGTGCGGTCTTCTTCATGACAGACAATCTCCTAGAGTTAGTTTTGCTGAAGCTGAAACCAAAGTTGAAACGATCGGGATACAACCGTTTCTCCACTCTCCTCGAAAAAAAATCACCTCCTGTTCAAAGTATAGAGTGCGGCGAACTTTATAACATCCCAGGGCCGCTTGTCAGCTCTTTTTTTACCGACTCACCCGACCCTGGAGGTCGTTGCTACCGTGACCTCGACAACTACCGGAGGGCCTGAAGGCTCTAGCCCCCCGCCCTCTCCGATGTTTTATGCTTCTGCACTATAGGGGTCTCTCCCAAGGCTGTCAAGAGGCGTTTTGCTTCTTTGCATGTCCCTTCCGGCTACCGTCCACCCGCCGGCCCAGCGGCCGGCGCCAGGTGCCAGGCCTGCACTCCCCCCCCGGATGGACAGCGGTCGGGATCGAACATCGCCGAGTTCTCGCCGGCGAAGTCCGCCACGATCTCGTCCTTGCCGTCGCCGTCGAGATCGGCGAGCCGGACATAATAGCCCGTGCAGCCGCCCACGAACGGCGGGATGCCGGTCGCCGTCTCCCGGGTGAAGAACCCCTTGCCGTCGCCGCGGAAGATCCAGGTATCGCCGTTTCCGGTCAGCGCCACCAGGTCGAGCTTGCCGTCGCCGTCCAGGTCGCCGTGGCCCAGCGCGCTGACCTCGACCCGCTGCTCGGCCGCGGCGAGCACCCGGCGCGTCCAGGTGCCGTCCTTGTGCGCGTAGAGGATGTCGATGCCGTTCCTCCACGCCTCCCCCTCGTAGCTCATGTAGCCGACCAGCAGATCGTCCAGGCCGTCGCCATCGAGGTCGGCGGCGTCGACCGAACGCACGTAAGCGCTGGGGTGCACGTCGACGTCCTTGGCGTTCCAGCCGCCGTCCTCGCGTCCGAGGTTGACCAGGCTCTTGCGACCCTGAATGCTCGAGCCCGTCGCGAAGTCCAGGCGGTGGTCGCCGTTGAAGTCGCCGGTCACGATCGAGTCGGAGAAGATCTCGCGGCTCGAGGTTCCCTGGTCCTTGCGCAGCCAGGTGCCGTTGCCCTGGTTAAGATAGACGATGACGCCGTACGACTCCGTGTTCGTGGTCGGCCGGGCCTGATCGCGGCCCGTCACGTTGAGGCGCGGCCCTTCGCCCACCGCCAGGATGTCGGGGCGGCCGTCATGGTTCCAGTCGGCCACCGTGATCGTCCGCGACGAGTAGCCGGGCTGCCGGCCCTGGCCGGGGAGCACGAAGTCGAGCCCCTTGCCCGCTTCGGTGAATCCCCCCTTGCCGTCGCCCAGTAGCGCCATCAGCCCGCGCAGGTGGGCGCCGAGCGCGATGTCCGGATGGCCGTCGCCGTTGAAATCCCCCACCGCGGCGTCGCCATAGTCGTAGGGCAGGCGGGGAAACCGGGCCTCGCTCCAGCGCCGCCAGTTCCCCTTGCCGTCGCCGAGGAAGACGACCGGCGGACCGGGCTCCTTGCGCGCCGCCGAGTGCACGATGTCGAGGTGCCCGTCGCCGTTCATGTCCGCGATGTCGAAGCCGTTGCGCCACTGGCCCCGGTCGGGCAGCCCGGTGCTGAACGGGACGAACCTCAGGCGTCTGGCTCTCGAGGGTATCCACTTGATACGTCGCGGCGATCTTCTGGACCTCCTCCGGCTTGATGGCGGTCTGCGGCCCGGCCACCGGGCCGGCCCCGCCCATCGGGCGATAGACCTTGTAGTAGAAGAACTTGTCGTCCTCCTTCACGAGGTCGACGTTGATCCCCCAGGCGGTGCGCAGCGTCTTGTCGTTGACGCGCAGATACCGCATCCCCTCCTTCTGGAGCTTGTCGACGAAGTACTGCCGTCCCTCCTTGTCGGTCAGCCACTTGCCGTTGGGTGGCTGCGGCCCGTCCGCGGCGGTAGCGCCCGCGGCGGGCGCCGTCTTGGCATCCGCGGCCGGCGCCGCTGTCGCGGCGGGCGCCGGAGTGGCGGCCTTCGGCGTCTTGGTGGCGGACGGCTTCTTCGGGGAGGCGGCGGCCGCGGCCAGCCCGGGCGAGGCCCAGGACAGCGCCGCGGCGATGAGAAGCAGCGCCGGAATCAGGCGCGGCGCAAACCTTGAGGTCAACTGCATATTGGAAAGCTCCTTTCAGGATGTCGAAGACCGCGCCCAGCAAGAACCGCACCAATCCTCAGATTTCCCTCAGATTTCGTCCACGAACGCGGTTTTGAGGCGCCTGAAGAGCAGGAAGCCGCCGGATAGTAGCACAGCCGCTGCCAGCGCCAGGGCGGCGGTCCCGGGCACCAGGGCGATCCGCCCGCCGAGGAAGGCCTGGCGGTAGAGCTCGACCAGCGCGGTCAGCGGGTTGAGCTCGATCCAGCCGCGGAAGCGCGCCGGCACCTGCGCCGCCGGATAGACGATCGGCGTCAGATAGAACCAGCCCGTGAACACCATGCCGAGCACCTGCGCGATGTCGCGGAAAAACACGTTCACCCCGCTGAGCAGGAGCCCCAGCCCGAGGGTGAGGGCGATCTGCAGCGGCAGCGCCAGCAGCAGCAGCGGCAGCCCCCCTGCCTTGAGTTCCCCCAGGAAGGCCAGCACACCGAGGAAAATGGCGGCCGCGATCGCCTCGTGCAGCAGGGCCGCGAGCACCACCGCCAGCACCAGGATCTCCGCCGGGAAGCGCAGCTTCTTGACCAGGCTGGAGTTGTCGGTGATCGCCGTCGACGACCGCATCACCCCCTCCTGCAGCGCCATCCAGGGGAGCAGGCCGGAGAAGAGGAAGATCGCGAAGTGGCCGGTGCGCGCCCCCGCCAGCGAGATCTTCATCACCGTCGAGAAGACGAAGGTGAACAGCAGCAGCATCCAGAGCGGCTGCAGGAACGACCAGACCAGGCCCAGAGCCGAGCCGGCGTAGCGCCCCTGGAAGTCCCGTTTGACGAGCTCCTTGAGCAGGAAGAAATGGTGTCGCAAGCGGATCGATCTCCCATGGCCGACGGGGACAGGCCGGGGATTATGCCCCATTCCTTTATATGGCCTATTCCTCTAAATTGACGGGGCGCTCCATTGACAGCCCCCCGGGGCGGGGATACTATCCTTCTCAGACTATCCTGCTATGCCATTCTGACATAGACAGCACTTCCAGACATGTCATCATGGCCGCTGAGAAGATCCGTCAAGTCCAGTTGGTAGGACGCAAGATCCGCGAGCTCCGCAAGGAGCACAAGCTGACCCAGGTCGAGCTCTCGTCCAGGCTTGGCATTCAGCAGTCCGACCTCTCCCGCATGGAGAAGGGGGAGTACCGGGTCAGCCTGGATACCCTCTTCCGCATCCTCGCCGAGTTCAAGGTCAGCATCGGCGAGTTCTTCGAGGGGGTCGCCAAGGAATCGATCACGCCGCGCGACGTCCAGCTCGTCCAGAACTTCAACGCTCTTTCCGAGGACGTGCAGCGCGAGGTCGAGGAGTTCATCGCTTTCAAACGCAGCAAGGAGGGCCGCCACGAAGCCGGTCCTGACATGATGCGCGCATGGGAGGCTGAAGAATGAGTGGTGCCGTGACGTTCGAGGAACTGAAGAGCCGTGGCGAGAAGGCCGTCCGCGCCGGCCAGCTGGAGGAGGCGCAGGCCCTTTTCGATCAGGCCCTCACCTGGGCCCGCGAGCAGGGGGAGCAGCCGCAGGTCGATCTCGGGATCTGCAACCGCGCGGCCGTCGTCATCGAGATGGGGCGCGGCGACGGCGAGGTCCCCCACCTGCGCGAGATCCTGGTCCGCAACGTCGACCCGTTCATCTGCCAGCTCGCGGCGTACAACATCTCGCGCCACTACGAGCTCACCAAGAACTATAAGAAGTCGCTGTTCTACGCCCGCATCGCGCTCGAACGCGCCGGGGTGCTGGGGCGGCGCGACTGGCTCGCCTCCAGCCACAACCTGATCGGCAACACGCTGCTCGCCGAGAGCTTCATCGTCGAGGCCTGCCGCGAGTACGAGAAGGCCCTGGAGTACGCGCCGCAGGAGCCGACCGCCGCGCGCGGCCAGATCCTCGACAACCTCGGCTACTGCCGCGTTCTCCAGGGGCGCCACCACGAGGGGTACCGCCTGCTCTACGAGAGCCTGCGCATCCTCAAGCGGTGCGGTGCCCAGCGCTACGAGATCTCGGTCCGTCTCGACCTCTGCTTCGCCCATCTGGAGACCAGCCGCCTTCGCCTCTCCCACCGTCACGGCACCGCCGCTCTGGCGCTGGCGGAGGCGATGGAGGATCAGGCCTCGGTCAAGAACGCGCTCTATCTGCTCGGCGAGGTCGCGCACCTGAGCGACGACGTCGAGGCCGCCCGCGGCTACTTCGGCCGGCTCCACCGGGACTTCTTCCCCGACGCCGGCTATCTACCCGAATTCCTGCTCGCGGTGGACATCCGCAAGCTGGTCAATCTGCACGCTTGAGGTCGTGACCATGAGCAAGAACCACTGGTTCCTCGTTCTCGGGATGATCGGACTGGGGCTCGCCGCACCGGCTCCGGGACTCGCCGCGAGCCACGACTCCGCCTTGGGCGCGAGTGGCGAGGTCTATCAGGTGAAGTCCGGAAAGTACGGCGACCTCTTCCCCGCGCGGCCAGGGGACCGCCCCCGGCACGCCGGTCCTGGCGATCGACGTGACGCGGCCCGGCGCCCCCCCCCAGCGGGTGCTGATCCCCGACACCCTGGACACCGCGGCAGAGAACTCGGCCTCGCTGCTCTACGAGGATGATTCCAGGACCGTCTACGTGGTCTGGGAGAGCCAGGAAGGGATCCACCCTGTTCTGAAGCTCGCCGGCTTCGACGGCGCCATCTGGTCGACGCCGATCTCCGTGGTCGGCAACCCCTTCGCGCCGAAGACCTCGCCGCAGTTCGCGATCACCCGCGAAACCTTCGAGGACTTCGCCGACGACGGCAGCGCGATCGTCAAGCACCGCAACACCCTCCACCTGATCTGGCAGGAAGAGGGCGCCGCCACCGGCGCGCTCGAGACCTTCTACACGCCGGTCGTCTTCGTCGACGGCATCTATGCCGGCACCAATCCGGTCTACAGCCTCAGCGACTTCCTGCCCGACGCCGCCGCCGGCGACGTCCAGCCGACACTGCTGCGCGCCCCCACGATCCAGACGGGGCAGGACCAGCGGACCGTCGTGGTGGCCTTCGCCTCGCTGGCGAAGGGGCAGCTGGCGACGGTGGAGATCGACGTCCTGCCGGAGGAGCTGAGCCGGCTTTCGGAGAAGGCCCGCTCCCACATCATCGAGATCGGGCGCAACCTCTACCCGTCGGATCTCCCGGGGCTGGCCGAGAAGGCCCGCTCCCATATCATCGAGATCGGGCGCGCCTTCCATCCCGAGCTGGCGTCGACCCTCGCCGATCAGGTCCGCGCCACGATTCTGGCCAATGACGCGAGCGATCTCGTCCAGCTCGCCGAGAAGGCCCGCTCCCACATCATCGAAATCGGCGCCAAGCTCTCCGGGCGCGGCCTCCGCAACCCGAAAGAGCTGGTGAACACCCAGATCGTGCAGGTCGACGATCCGATCGACGTCTCGCGAGCGGTGGCGCCGACCCCCAAGCCGAACCAGGCGGCGGCCTATCTGATCCAGGTCCGCGTGGCCTCCGGCCGGCCGGTGCCCCGGGTCGGTCCCGGCAACGTGGCGCTGTTCGTCTCCGCCGCCGGCGACGACGTCTTGGTCTCCTGGGCGCAGGTCGACAAGGTGCTCTACCGCCTCAGCACCGACACGTCCTGGACCGAGCCGCGGGAGCTCCGTTTCACCCCGTCGCTCGACGTCGACAAGGCATACGACATCCTCAGCCAGCGGGTCCGCAACCGCTGATCCGCGCTGAAAGCGATCTGTAGGGGCGCCCCTGTGTGGGCGCCCTTTCTGTTTCTAGGGTTCCCGGGAGATTTGCAGCGCCTGCCCGGTCGGGCGCGTCTTCAGGATCTTGCCGCCCGCCCCTTCCAGCGCCGCCGTGATCGCGGTCCGGCGCTCCGGCGGACCGAGGATGGCGAGGCAGCCCCCCCCGCCCGCGCCGCAGGCTTTGCCGCCCCAGGCTCCAGCCCCGGCTGCCGCTTGCAGCAGCTCCTCCAGAACGGGCGTCGAGATCCCCGCCGCCAGGCGGCGGCGGTCGCTCCACTCCCGGCTCATCAGCTCCCCCACCCGCGGCAGGTCCCCCGCTTCGAGGGCCGGCACCAGCTCGGCGGCGGTGGCGGCGATCCCCTCGAACAGGCCGGTGACCTCGGGCTCCGCCTCCAGGCGGCGGCGCACGACCTGCCAGTTGTTGCCGGCCGAGAAGTGGCTCTGCCCCGAGTAGACCACCAGCAGGCTGGACGCCAGCGCCTCGAGATCGACGTCCAGCCGCCGGACCCGCTCGCCCCCCGGTACCGGCCGGATCTCGAGCGCGCCGCCGAGGAGCGCCGGGTAGTGGTCCTGCAGACCGGTGGGGAGCCCCATCAGCCGCGCCTCGAGGTCCCGCGCCACCGCCGCCAGCTCGCGCGGCTGCGAGCGCGGGCGATCGAACGCCTCTTCCGCCGCCGCCAGGAAGGCCACGGTCATCGCCGAGCTCGCGCCGAGACCGCCCCCGCGCGGGGAGTCGCTCGCCAGCAGTGCTTCGAAAGGAGGGAGATCCAGAGCCTCGGCGGCGACCCCGATCAGGGCCGCTTCCGGATGACGGGCGAGCTCTCCGGCCGAGCCGGCCTCCACCACGCTCTCCCCCTGGCGCACCCGGTACCCTTCCGCCAGCGGGCGAAGCCCGACGGTGACGGCGAGGTCGATCGCCACGTTGATCGTGCGGGCCTGGGGGTGGAAGAGGCCGAGAGGCCAGATGTCGAGGGTGCCGCCGGCCAGATCGACCCGGCACCACGCTTTGATGGTGACTAGCATCCGATACGGCCGGTACGGCGGATCAGCGGGCGAGCGCGCCCCGCGACGGCTTGGCGGCAGAGTCCGCATCGCCGAGGGCGAGCTGAGTTCCCGGATCGAATCCTGGGACCTGGATCCCGCGCGGCAGGACACCGTCGCGCAGGCCGGTCCGCAGATTGTCACGCCAGGTGCGGAAGGAGGCCATCCGGGAGCCGGGGATGGGCTCGTCGCGGACCCCTTTGAGTGCCAGCGGATCGATCCACTGGTCGCGGCACTTCACCCGGTAATCCAGGTGAGGGCCGCTCGCGAGGCCGGTGGCGCCGGTGAAGGCGATGATGTCCCCCTGCCGTACCCGCGCGCCTGGGCGGATACCCGGCGCGAAGCGGGAGAGGTGGAGGTAAGCAGTCACGTAGCCCCCGGCGTGCTGGATCTTGACGACGTTGCCGCCACCCCTGTCCCAGCCGGCGGAGAGCACCGTGCCGTTGGCCGTCACCTGCACCGGCGTCCCCACCGGGGCGCCGTAGTCCACGCCGTAGTGCGGCCGGAACTCCTTGAGCACAGGGTGGAAGCGATGCAGGCTGAACGACGAGGTGATGCGGGAGTAGCGCAACGGCGAGCGGAGGAACATCTTCCGCATCGGCGAGCCGTCGCCGTCGTAGTAGACGCTGGCGTCGCCGTACCGGTAGGCCTCGTGGAGGCGCCCGCGGTTGTCGTAGATCGCGGCCAGGATCGTCCCCACGTCGTGGAACTTGCCATCGAGCTGGACCTCCTGGTAGAGAACCTCGAAACGGTCCCCCTTCTGCAGGTCCTTGGTGAAGTCGAGGTCCCACTGGAAGACGTCGGCCAGGCGGTAGGCGAGGGACGGCGGTCCGCCGGCCTCGCGGATCGACTCTTCCAGCGATCCCGCGAGCGTGCCCTGGAGGGAGCGGACCTCGACGCGGCGCTGGAACGGCTGCCAGTCGCTCTGCCAGCCGTCACCTCTGCGGGTCATCTCGACCCGGCCGCTGCCGTCGAGGGTCATCTCAAAGGAAGCCAGAGAGGCGTCCGGATTGAAGAAGGCGGAGTAGTGGTTGCCAGCCTTGAGGCTCCGGAGGTCCACCTTGCCGGCCAGGGCGTCGGTCGCCTCGCGGAGCTGGACACCCTGCAGGCCGAGCTTCTCGAAGACGTCTCCGGCGGTCTCGCCACGCAGGAGCCGCGACTCGACCGGCACGCGGGCGTGATGGATCCAGGGAGTGGTTTCGTCCGGGAGTGTGACCCGGGCGCTGAAGCGGGAGGTCGGGGGGAGGGGGTAGGCGGACCGGTTGTACGCCTCGAGATTTCGCGTACTGAAGCTGAGTCCCGCGCCAAGGGCAATCAGCCCAAGCGGCAGAAGACAGCGGAGAACGGTCATGCCTGGATATACCCTCTTCGACTGCATCCGTGCAGACCTCCCTGGAGGGGGTTTTTGGAAAAACGCTGCGGTTGTGACCCTGCGCGAGTCCGATACTACACAGGATTCCTCGTGGCGCGCAACCCCGAGATCGTAAAAAAAGGGAGAAAGTAGGGCGGTACGGAGCCGGCCGTAAAGCCGGTGGAACCGCTCAGTGCAGGAGGTCCGCGAGGACCTGGTCGGCGTCGTCGGGGAGCTTGCCGCGATGGACGACCTGGCCATCCTTGAAGACCACCAGGCCCGGGAGGGTAGCAATGTTGTACTTCCGCGAGAAGGCGCCGTCAGGGTCCATGCAGACCGGAGCGCCGAGGCTCTTGCCCGCCAGGAAGCGCTCGACCGCCGGCCGGTCCTCCTGGAAATCGACGGTCACGACGCGGGCGCGCCCTCCCCAGCGGCTCGCCAGCGAGCTGACGCGCTCAGCGATGTCGCGCGAGCGCGGCGACCAGGAAGCCCAGACCACGACGATGGTGGTGCCCCGCGCCAGATCCGCGTCGCCCAGGTGACCGCCGCTCAGACAGGAGAGGTTGACCTCCTCGGCCCGGGAGGGGGCCGGCACCAGGGCCAGCCACGCCAGAGACGCGACGAGGATCGCCGTCGCCATGCGCCGTGACGCGAAAGAGGTCGTTTTCATGGGAGTCTCAGTGGGGGCCGGGAGCGCTGCGGCGGTGCGGGAAGTGGGTGAGGATGCGGTGCCGGAGACTTTCAGGAGCTGGACAGCGGACCGTCCGCTCGCGGACGATCAACAGCAGCTTGCGGGTGTAGTCGACCTGCTTCGCGCAGTCGCCACACCGCCCGACGTGGTCTTTGAAAGGGGTCAGCGCCTCCTCTTCCATCTCGTTGTCGAAAAACAGGAACAACACCAGGCTGACCTCTTTGCAATCCATCGTCCTTCCTCCGGAACCCAAACTCTAGAACGGTCTTGTGTGACGGCTCCAGGTGTTCACCCCGCACTGTTCAACTAGGGTGTGGGGTTGGATATTTCACCGGAACGGTGCGCCTGGGGATCTGGTCACTTCGGACTCGCGGTGCGGCTGCGCATCTTGACCGGCTCGCCTTCCCGCAGATAACCGTGGTCGCGGGCGAACTCGAGCATCGCGGCCTCGAGCAGCCGGCGGCCGCGGTACAGACGGCTCATCACGGTGCCGACCGGGACGTCCAGGATCTCGGCGATCTCCTTGTAGGAGAACCCTTCGAGGTCGGCCAGCAGCACCACCATCCGGTAGTCCGGCGGCAGCTTGTCGAGCGCCTGCTGCACGTCCTCGTCGAGCACGTTCTCCAGCAGCTCCTCCTCGGGGTTCTTTAGCTGCTGGCGAGACGAGTCCTCGCTGACCTGGTTCTCGAACGACTCCTCGATCTCGGCGAAGTCGCTGAGGGTCGGGGACTGCTGCTTCTTGCGGTAGTTGTTGATGAAGGTGTTCTTCATGATCTTGAACAACCACGCCTTGAAGTTGGTCCCTTCCTCGAACTTATCGTAGTAGCGGTAGGCCTTCAGATAGGTCTCCTGCACGAGGTCCTGGGCGTCCTCGGAATTGCGGGTCATCCGATAGGCCGTATTGTAGAGAGCGTCTACGAACGGCATCGCGGCCGCTTCGAAGTTCCACCCTTTCTGGTGGTCTACGCTAGTCTTTGCCATGCTTACCCCCTTCAACGGGAACCTCTCCCCGCACCCATGCATACGCACAGACGGTGCCAACGGTTTGAAGTGAGAAAAAGGCCCATTCCGGCCTCTGAATCTGTTGAAAATCTGAACAGGGTGTCCCTCCAGGATGACACTCCGGAGGAGGCGCGAACCGGGGCACTGTCCTCTCCCGGAGACTGGCCGGGGAGCGCCGCCTTGGCCCTGAATTCACGAGGTAGCCGATTCGGCACACGGGGTGCCAAAATGCGGCCTCTACTGGCCACTGTATTCGAACTTCAACCAGAAAAGTAGAGCGTTTCTTCCCGCGGTTCTTTCCGCGTTCTCCCCCGCCTTAACGATCCGCCTCTTCCAGCGCCACGTCCAGCGTGCCGATCAGCGCCACCAGATCGCCGACGAGTTCCCCCCGGCAGAGCTCAGGCAACGCCTGAAGATGGGCGAACGACGGCGCCCGGAGATGGCAGCGGTAGGGATTGGCCGTGCCGTCGCCCACCAGATAGAAACCGATCTCCCCCCGCGGCCCCTCGATGCCATGGTAGATCTCATCCTCGGCCCCAACGTCGAGCACCGGCGGCGGCTCAGCGAGGACCGGCCCGTCCGGGAGCCGGTCCAGGCACTGGGCGACGATCCGGTTCGCCTGCCGCATCTCTTCCACCCGCACGAGATAGCGGTCGTAGGTGTCGCCGTTGCGGCCCACCGGCACGTCGAAGTCCACCTCGCCGTAGGCCTCGTAGGGGAGGGCCTTCCGCAGGTCCCAGGCAACGCCGCTGGCGCGCAGCGCGGGCCCGGTCACGCCGAGGTCGACGGCCGCCTCCGGCGACAGCACGCCGAGCCCAACCGTCCGCTTCTTCCAGAGGCGATTCTCGGTGAGCAGCCCCGCGCAGCCGTCGAGCCTCGCGGGGAACGATTCCACAAACTCCCGGCACCTCTCCAGCCAGCCGGCCGGCGGATCGTGGGAAAGCCCGCCGGGACGGATGCCGTCGAGCCGCAGGCGCGCCCCGTCTGATTCGACATCGGATTCAAAATAATCCTCCAGATACCGCTCGCAGAGCTCGAGCACCCCGTCGCGCTCGCCGAGGGCGGCGAAGAAAGGGGGCATGGCGCCGAGATCCGCGGCATGGGAGCCGAGCCAGAGCAGGTGCGAGGCGATCCGCTGCAACTCGGCCAGGATCGTGCGGAGATAGCGCGCCCGCGGCGGCACCACGATTCCCAGGAGCTTCTCCACCGCTCCCGCGTAGGCGAGATTGACCGCCACCGCCGAACCGAAGTCCAGGCGGTCCGTATGAGAGAGGTTGTCGGCGTGGGGCTGAAGCTCGAAGAGCTTCTCGACACCGCGGTGAACGTAGCCGATCACCGGGCGGCAGTCGACGATCCGATCGCCATCCACCCGCAGGTTCAGGCGCAGCACGCCCCGGATCGCCGGGTGGCGCGGCCCGAAGCCTAGCTCGATCTCCTCGCCGCGCTGCAGGAGGGGATCGCTCACGCCTTCGCTCCCCCGCTCTCGCCTGCATTGGCGGTTGACGCGGCGGCTCCCGTATCGATCCCCTCGACGGGAAAGTCCTTGCGTAGCGGATGGCCGTCGAACCCCTCCCATAAGAGGATGCGGGTGAGGTCCGGATGACCGTCAAAGCGGACTCCGTACAGGTCCCACACCTCGCGCTCGGGCCAGTTGGCGGCGCGCCAGACGCCGGTGACGGAGGGGACCGCCGCCGCCTCGCCTTCGCCGGCCGCGACCTTGAGGCGCACCCGGCGGTTCGCCGCCGGGCTGCAGACGTGGTAGACCACCTCGAAACGCGGCTCCCGGCCGGGAAAATCCACGCCGCAAAGATCCACGAGATAGGTGAAGCCGTGCCTTTCCTTGAGCGCGGCGCAGATCTCGGCGATCGCCTCGCGTCGAACCTGGAGCGTCAGGTCCCCCCCGAGGGTCCGCGCGGATTCGATCGCCTCGCCGAGCTCCTCGCGGAGCGCCATGGCGAGAGGATCCTCCGCGGCCTCCTCCACGGCCTGGGACTCCGGCCCGCTCACGCGCCGCTCCCCGGACGGCCGATCTTCTTCTCCAGCTCCAGAAGCCCGGCGAGGAGCGCCTCGGGACCGGGCGGGCATCCGGGCACGTAGACATCGATCGGAATCACGCGGTCAACTCCCTGCGTAACCGCGTAGGTGCGGTACGGACCGCCGCAGGCGGCGCAGGAGCCCAGGGCGATCGCCCACTTGGGATCGGGCATCTCGTCCCACAGGCGGCGAATCAGGGGCGCCATCTTCTCGCTGACCGTGCCGGCGACGATCAGCAGATCGCTCCGCCCCGGCGCGGCGCGGAAAGCCTCGCCCCCGAAGCGCGCCAGATCATGCCGGGGGTCGAGCGCCGGCGTCATACCGACAGCGCAGCAGGAGAGTCCGAGCAGCAACGGCCGGACCCCCAGGCGACGGGCCCAATCGAAGATCCTGTCGTAGGTGGTGGTGAGGACATTCGCCTCGGCCGGTGCGGTCAGCGGAGCGTCGCCCTGATTCTTATTCATCCCCGGGAAGTTTAGCCCAGGGCGATCCCCGCTCAGGCAAGGAAGGGTGCCCGTGGCTCAGAGCCTGTCTTCAGCGGGAGGAAGAAGGACAGAGATTCCTTCCTGGCGAGCGGCCCGGAGCAACCGCCCATCAAACGAGGAAAAAAGGACGTTGTCTCCAGTCAGGATTTCTCGCAGGGCTGAAGCCGCGGCAAGGTGAACCGCATCAAAACCACGGAGTACATGCTTCACAACGAGAGCGCCCGCCCTCCGCTCCTGGACGGGAAGAAGCACGAAGCTGACCCAATCGCTATCGAGCGATTCCTGGAGAAGCTCGAAGGTGTGCAAATCGAGATCCCCTTGCTCTTTCCGTCGCGTGAAGGCACTGAGGACTTCCGGATAAGCTACACGAGAGGTGGCGACCGCCTCCGCCACGCCCACCCATTCTCGAACCAGATCCGATTCAGCCTCTTCCAAATAGATTTTAACCAGGCTGCTGCTATCCAGGTAAAGAATCACCGCCGGTCCCGGATGATCGTCTCCGAGACAGGCTCTCCGCGCACCACCACCCCCCGCAGCCCTTTCGGCTTTCCCCCCTGCCACTCGACCGCACCTTGCTCAGCAAGCTTGGCGAGAGCCTGGCGCTCAGGGCTTAACGGGATGAGCTCCGCAACAGGCTCTCCACGGTCGGTCACAAGGAACCGCTCTCCTTCCCGCGTGCGCCCCACGTACTCGCTGAGCCGTGTCTTGAGATCCTTGATGCCGACGCTTAAGGTAGTCACTGTCAAAGGATAGATGTGACCACCGCGTCCGTCAAGTGACATTCTGAAGAGTCATGGAGGACGAGTGTACCTTGCGCACCGTAAACGGCCCCACCCTCCGGGATGACCTCTCCACCGGCAGGCGCTCCAGGGTTCGCTCGATCGTGGCGTGGTCGTACCCCAGCCGGCGCAGGAACTTCCAGGGGTTGCGCTCGGGCGGGGTGTCGAACAGGTCGACGAGGACAACCCTTCCTCCGGCGTCCAGGCAGCTTTCGATCCTGCTTTTGAGCACTCGCATCCCCTCGTCGGCGGGGTAGCGGATCGCCAGCTGCGTGATCGCCAGGCGATCGGCGGCTGGCCGGGACATCGCCAGCAGCAGCTCGGGCTCGTCGAAACCGGGATAGACCACGAGGCAGGCCCCTCGCGCCTCCCGCTCCAGCAGCGCCATCCGCTCTTGCCGTGGATAGAGGACACGGTGGGAGCCGACGTCGATCAGGTTCCAGAGCAGACCGGCGCAGCTTAACCCCAGGAGAATCCCGATCGTCCGGCTCTGTCTCGCGGTCATCCTCGCCGCGAGGGCGCCGAACGCCGGGGCCATCTGGAAGTAGAACTGGTCGTCCGAGTTGCTCCAGAAGATGCCAAACCCCAGGATCGCCACCAGCCAGGAGAGCGTCAGCAGCAAAGCGCCACGGTTGGCCGGCCGCGCGGGCTCCCGGAGCGCGGTCCATAACCCATAGAGCAAGGCGACGGAGGCTGCCACGAAGGCCAGAAGGCCGAGGACGGCTTCCAGTGAGGGCGCCTGCCGGTCGCGCACCGCCGCCGCGATCGGGGTGAGGTCGACCAGGGCGCTTGCCATGCCGTAGCAGGCCCGGACGACGGACTCGGCCACCCCTCTCCAGGAGCGCACCAGCCCATAGGCGAGCTCGACGCGCGATCCCTGCCGGCCGCCGTCGTAATGGGTGAGCCACTCGAGCAGGCCAGGACTCCCTGGAGAGCTGATCCAGGCGAGGAGAAAAACCGGGCCGGCGGCGAGCGCCGCGCCGAGCCCGACGGTCGCGGCGCTCGTCACCGCGAGCCGCGTCTCGCGCCGCCACAGATGCCAGGCGGCCAGCGCCACCGCCACGGTGACGCCGAGGAGAAGGTTCGAGATGAAGGTGAGAGCCGCGAGCCCCACCGCCACGCCCAGGATCAGGCAGCGCCCCGAGGAAGGCCGCTCGAGGTACAGGAGGGCGAGCCAGGCCATGGCGACCACGAACGGCATCTGGATCATATGGGTCTCGTCCGAGACCCATAGCCTCAGAAAGGCCGAGGAGAAGGCCATCCAGGCCGTCGCATGATTCGCCTCCCATCGTGTCCCGGCCAGCCGCGGCGCCACTCCCCAGCGGAACAGGGCCACCGCCAGGGCTCCGGCCAGGGCGCTGAGGAGCTTGAGGGCGTCGACCGGCTCCCCGCCATAGCCGCTCCGCATCCACGTCTCCTGCCACCAGGCGCCCAGCGGCTCGAAGAGGATATGGTTCGGGTTGACCCGCCAGCTCCCCGCCGCGAAACTCCGGCTGTGGCCGAGCCCGTCGTTGGAAACAAACCCGATCGGGATCGTGAACAGCACGGCGATGGCGACGGCGAGCCAGAGCAGCGCGTCGATCCGGTCCTCTTTCCGGGGGATCATTCAGTGGACGATATACTGGACTGGAGGCAGCCGATGAACGTGATCGACGTCGAATCCCTCCCCGCCAACGCCGCCAATCCGAACTACTTCAGCGGCGACGTCACCCTCCGCCCGATGCCCACGGAAGGGGCCGATCCGGTCAAGCTGATCCGCGTGGAGTTCGGGCCGGCGGCGCGGACGCACTGGCACACCCACAGCGGCGTGCAGATCCTGTTCATCGTGGAAGGCCGGTGCCGGTTCCAGCAGGAGGGCGGCCCGGTCGGGGTGGCGGAGGCCGGCGCGACGATCTGCATCCCCGCCGACGAGAAGCACTGGCACGGGGCGACACCGGATGCGCCCATGGTCCACCTGGCGATGAACGTCGATCTCGAGACGGAGTGGCTGGAGGCGGTCTCGGAAGAGCAATACGGACGCTGAGGTCCTTGGGAGGAAAAAACATGAACGCGAAATCCTGGAAAATCGGGCTGCTGGCAGCCCTGAGCCTGCTGGCGTGCATCCGGGTTGAAGCCCGCGGCACCGGACCCATGACGATGTCGCTCCAGTACAAGCCCCAGGAGCGCCTCGATCCCGCGGACGCCGTGCTCGCGCCGGGGATCACCGACCGGCCGGTGCGGCTGTCGATCGTGGACGGCCGGGCGGAGAGCGATCCCGCCGTCATCGGCGAGGTCTCGGATCACGACGACAAGACCTTTCCGGTGCGGGCTTCGAACGACGTGGGCGCCTGGGCCAACGACGTGCTCACGAAATATGCCGCCGAATGGGGGATCAAGGCCGCATCGAACGCCCCCCTCGCCCTCACCGGCAAGCTGACCCAGCTCCGCTTGGTCGCGAGCACCAAGGCCATGGGCTCGACCTACCGCGTGGAAAGCCAGGTGGCCTTCACGCTCGCGGACGCCAGGGGGCGCACTCTCTGGGAGGGCACCGCCGGGGGGGACGCCACGCGCTACGGGAAGGAACGCAGCGCGGACAATGCGAACGAGGTTCTGAGCGACGCCATCAAGGAGGCCTACACGGACGTCTTCAACAACGCCGACCTCCAGAGCGCCTGGCTGGGCAAGGGCGCGCCGGTTACCGCATCCGCTCCGGCCCCCGCCGCCGCTCCTGCCGCCGCCGAGGGCGCACTCTCCCCCTCGGCGATGCTGGCCGAGCTCGTCAAGCTCCAGAAGCAGGAGTTCACGACGGACCTCCTGGTGGACTTCGTCAATCAGAAGGAACTGACCCGGGCCCTGTCGACGGACGACCTGGTCAAGTGGAAGAACGCCGGCATGCCGGAAGAGGTGATCAAGGCGGCGCTGGCGCGGGCGAAGGGGTAGAATCTGCCGAAATGCCCCGCGTCCAGGTCCTTCCCACCACCGAGCGGCTCCTGCGCCGGATCGACGCCATGGCCGGCCAGCCGGTCGCGATGCTGGTCGATCTGGTGGCGGACGTGTTCATCACCGGCACTCCGAAGCGGATCAGCCGCGAGGCGCCCGTCCTCATCCTCTCCTACCAGGGGGAGAAGCTGACGCCCGGCGGCGGAGCGAACGCGGTGGCCAATGTCGCCGCGCTCGGGGGTCGCCCGCTGCCGCTCGGCGTCGTCGGCGACGACGCGCACGGCCTGGGGCTGCTCGCCGAGCTCGAGGCCCGGGGGGTGACGACCGAGGGAATACTGGTACGCCACGGCTACCGGACCCCCACCAAGGTCCGCATCCTGGGCGGCGGGAGACATTCGATCAAGCAGCAGATCGTGCGCTACGACATCGAGGAGACGCTCGCGCTGACGGCCGGGGACCACGATCATTTCACCCGCCTCCTGGAGCGCTGGTCCGGCGAGGCGCGGGTCGCCATCCTCTCGGATTACGGCTACGGCGCAGTCGAGCCGGCGATGCTCCCCCGGGTGCGCGACGCCCTGGGCGAGCGGGCGACGCTGATCGCGGACAGCCGGTACCGGCTCGGCGAGTTCGTGGGCCTCGACGGCGCCACCCCCAACGAGGAGGAGGCGGAGGCGTTCCTCGGCGCCGCGATCGAGGACGATCCGGAGCGTCTGGAGCAGGCCGGCCGCAGCTTGCGCGAGCGGCTCGGCGCGCGATTCCTCCTGATCACTCGCGGCAGCCGCGGGATGAGCCTCTTCCACTCGGACGTCTCGGCCCACCTCCCCGTCTCGGGCACCGACCAGGTGGCGGACGTCACCGGCGCCGGCGATACGGTGATCGGCACCTTCGCCCTCGCCCTCGCCGCCGGGGCGGACCCGCTGGAGGCGGCGCTGCTCGCCAACTATGCAGGAGGCATCGTGGTGATGAAGATGGGCACCGCCACCTGCTCGCCCGAGGAGCTCCGGCGGGCGGTCGAGACCGACCTCCGCCCCCTGAAGGAGCTGCGGTGGGGCTGGTCCTGACCGTCCCCGAGCTCCGCGAGCGCATCCAGGCGCTCAAGGCCGCGGGGAAGAAGGTCGCCTTCGCCAACGGCCACTTCGATCTCCTCCACGTGGGGCACCTGCGCTACCTGCGCGACGCCCGCGCCGAGGGGGACGCGCTGGTGGTGGCGATCAACGACGATTCTTCTGTCGAGCGCCTGAAGGGGGCGGGCCGGCCGGTGGTCCCCGCCGCCGAGCGCGCCGAGCTGCTGGCGGCGCTGGAGCCGGTCGATTTCGTGGTGATCTTTACAGGGGACTCCCCTGCTCCGCTCCTCGCCGAGCTGCAGCCGGACATCCACTGCAAGGGGACGGACTACGGCTCGCCCGAGCGGGTGCCCGAGTACGAAACGGTCCGCTCCTACGGCGGCCGGACGGCCCTGGTGGGCGATCCCAAGGATCATGCGACGAGCGACCTGATCGCCAAAGTGAAAGCGTTGCCTTGACCCCTGCCGGGAGAGGGGGACAGCCGTTGAGGATCCTGATCATCCGCACCAGCGCCCTGGGCGACGTCATCCACGCCCTGCCGGTGCTCACCGCCCTGCGGCGGCATCTCCCGGAGGCGAAGATTGGCTGGGTGGTCGAGGAGGGGATGGCGCCGGTGCTCGCGGGGCACCCCGACCTCGACGAGTTGCTCGTGGTACGCCTGCGCCAGTGGCGGAAGGTCTCCGGCAAAGCCTTGAGCGAGCTGGGGGGCTTCCTGTCGGTCCTCAGGCGCTTCTCTCCCGACGTGACGCTGGACCTGATGGGGAACCACAAGGCGGGCGTCCTCTCCGCGCTCTCGCTTGCCGGCCGCCGGATCGGCTTCGCCCGCCGGCACCGGCGCGAGCCGTCGAGCGCGGTCTGGATCAACCGGCCGGTGGTGCCCCGCGGCACCCACGCGGTGGACCGCATGCTCTCGCTCCTGGACGCCCTCGGCCTGCCCCCCGAGCCCGCGGATTTCGCCCCGGAGAAGCTCTTCCGGGAGGAGCCGGAGGCCGCGCGGGAGCTCCTGGCGGCGCATCCGGAGCCTTTCGCCCTCCTCCACCCCGGAGCCGGCTGGGCCAACAAGCGCTACCCCCCGGCCTGGTGGGGGAAGGCGGCGCGGCTCCTCCAGGCGGAAACCGGGCTGCCGACCTGGGTCGCGGCGGCGCGCGGCGAGGAGGGGCTGGCCGCCGAGGTCGAGGCCGCCGGCGAGGGGGCGGCGCGCACCGTGCCGGCCACCGACCTGCCGACGCTCGCGGCGCTGATCCGCCGGGCGCGGCTGATGCTGGGCGGCGACACCGGCCCGAGCCATCTCGCCCGGGCCCTTGGCACGCCGGTGGTCATGGTGATGGGACCCACCGATCCGGAGCGGCACGGCCCTTATGGCGATCCCGGAGGCGCGGTCTACAAGCGCCTGGCCTGCAGCTTCTGTTACCAGCGGCTCGCCGAGACCAAGGCCTGCCTGCTCGAGGTCCCGCCGCGGCAGGTGGCGGCGCGGGCGGCGGAGGTCCTTTCCATAGCTTGATTTCTATGTGCGTTGACCCCTTTCCCCACCGGCTGTAGACTCCCCGAGAGTTTCAGACAGTTTTCACGGGAGAGCGCTCCCACCAAGAAGCAAGGGTCCGGGACTCCGGCCCGAGAGGTGATTGGCATGGCATCATCCGCGGAACCGCTCCGCCGGCCGCAAGCACAGCCGAACGTTCCCGACAAACTCGGAGAGCTGCTGGTCCGCACCGGCAAGATCAATCAGACCCAGCTCAACGAAGCGCTCGCTCTCCAGAAGGATCAGGGCGGCCGCGTCGGCACCAACCTGGTGAAGCTCGGCTACATGACGGAAAAGCAGCTCGTCGACTCGCTCTCCCAGCACTTCAAGGTCCCTTCGGTCGACCTCAACGGCCTGGACATCGACGACGCCGTCCTCAAGATCATCCCGGCCGACCTCGCCCGCAAGTACACGATCCTGCCGGTCTCGAAGACCGGCGCCACGATCACCGTCGCGATGATCGATCCGACGAACGTCTTCGCGATGGACGACGTGAAGTTCATGACCGGCTATCGCGTCGAGCCGGTGATCGCGTCCGAGTCGGCGATCCGCGTCACCATCGACCGCTACTACGGCTCGACCCACGCGATCGAGCTGAAGAAGGTCATGGAGGACCTCTCGGAGGAGTCGGCGACCGGCAGCGACCTCGAGGTTCTGGAGGAGGAAGAGGATCTCGACCTCGCGACGCTCGAGGAGGAGTCGGAGCAGGCGCCGGTCGTCAAGCTGGTCAACCTGGTGCTCACCGACGCCATCAAGCGCGGCGCCTCGGACATCCACATCGAGCCCTACGAGAAGGAGTACCGGGTCCGCTACCGGATCGACGGCATCCTCTACGAGATGATGCACCCGCCGCTCAAGCTCAAGGAGGCGATCACCAGCCGCTGCAAGATCATGGCGCGGCTCGACATCGCCGAGAAGCGGCTGCCGCAGGACGGGCGCATCAAGATCAAGACCAAGATCTCCGGCAAGTCCAAGGACCTCGACTTCCGCGTCTCCGTGCTCCCCACGCTGTTCGGCGAGAAGATCGTCATGCGCTTGCTCGACAAGGACAAGCTCATGCTCGACATGACCAAGCTCGGCTTCGAGGCGGAGTCGCTGCGCAAGCTTCGAGGCCGCGATCCTCAAGCCCTACGGCATGGTGCTGGTCACCGGCCCCACCGGCTCGGGCAAGACCACCACGCTCTACTCGGCCCTGCAGCGGATCAACACGCCGGAGGTCAACATCATGACCGCCGAGGACCCGGTCGAGTTCAACCTCGCGGGCATCAACCAGGTCCAGATGCACGAGCAGATCGGCCTCAACTTCGCCGCGGCGCTGCGCTCCTTCCTGCGCCAGGACCCGGACATCATCCTGGTCGGCGAGATCCGCGACTTCGAGACCGCCGAGGTGGCGATCAAGGCCGCCATGACCGGCCACCTCGTGCTCTCCACCCTGCACACCAACGACGCGCCGTCGTCGATCACCCGTCTGATGAACATGGGCATCGAGCCGTTCCTGGTGGCCACCTCGGTGCACCTGATCGTCGCCCAGCGGCTGGTGCGCCGCATCTGCTCCTTCTGCAAGGAGCCGTTCGAGGTGCCGCCCGCGGCGCTCGTGCAGGCCGGCTTCTCCGAGCACGAGTCGCGCACGCTCAAGCTCTTCCGCGGCCGCGGCTGCGAGCGCTGCAGCAACACCGGCTACAAGGGGCGCGTCGGCCTCTACGAGGTGCTGGAGATCGAGGACGAGCTGCGGGAGATGATCCTCTCCGGCGGCAGCGCCTTCGAGCTGCGGCAGAAGGCGATCCAGACTCGGCATGATGACCCTGCGCGGCAGCGGCCTGCAGAAGATCCGTGACGGCATGTCGACCCTCGAAGAGGTCGTGCGCGAGACGGTTCTGTAAGTCAGCCGTTCAGACCCGCACCGGTCCGGCGGCCACAGGCGCGCCGGCCGGTGCCTTCTCTGCTTCTCCACCGGCGGCAGCCAGCGCCGAGGCTCCCATCCGCACGAAGGCGATCCAGAGCAGGTCCGCCAGCAGCAGATGGATCACCTGCATCCAGACCGGCGCCAGGAAGAGCACGTTCACCGTCCCGGCCAGAATCTGGATGAAGACGAGCGCCGCCGTCCAGCCGGCGAACCGCCGGGTCTCAGGTCCCAAACGCTGCTTGAGCAGCCTCATGGCGAGATAAAGGGCGAAGAGCCCTGAGGCGATCGCGATCCCCGGATGGAAGATCCGCAGCCGGATCAGCAGGTGCGCCGTGGGCGAGAGATCCTGGGCGAGGGCCGCCGCCAGCGACCGCGACGGGAAGAGAGTGTCCCCCAGGGCGGCGGTGGCGCCGCTGACGCCGGAGAGAAGCAGGCCGAACAGCCCGAGGGCGAAGCCGCCCCCCATCAGCCCGCGTCCGCGCAAGCGGAATGGCGCGCCGCCGCTCGCGAAGTGGGCGGTGAGCGTGAGCGCCGCCAGCAGCAGGAAGGTGTTGACGAGGTGGGTGGCCATGAACATCGCCCGCGCCATCGACGGGTTGTCGGCCACCAGCCGGAACAGCACCAGGGCCGCGCCCACCGCCGCCTCCCCCACCATGAAGATCATCGACCAGACCGCCGCCTTGCGCCCCGCGTGACCTCGGGGGAGCCCCCGGAACGCCCCGATGACCAGGCCCACCACCAGCAGCAACGCCACGCCGCTGGTCAGGCGATGGGAAAACTCGATGATCGTCTCGATCCGGGGGGACTGGGGCACGACCACCCCGTTGCACAGCGGCCAGTGGCTGCCGCACCCGGCTCCGGAACCGGTAGCCCGCACGATCGATCCCCAGAGGATGACCGCGACGTTGACGGCGAGGGTGAACCAGGAGTAGCGGGCGAAGCGGGTCATGGGGCAATCTTACTCCGCGCCCCGGACGGCCGGGGCAAATCGCGTGGTAGCCTCCCGAAATTCCGTGATCCGGAAATATCGATCGGGAGGGACGGGATGAACTATCTGCTGGCCCGGGACTTGAGGAAACGGCAGACTCCCGCGGAGAAGGCCCTTTGGAAGATCCTGCGGGACCGGCGGCTGCGGGACCTGAAGTTCCGCCGCCAGTTCCCGATCGGACCGTTCGTCGCGGACTTCTGCTGCTGGGAGCTGCGGTTGATTGTCGAGTTGGACGGCGAGATCCACGCGGAGGCTCAGCAGGCGGCTCGGGACCGGGAGCGGGATGGCTTCCTTCGGGGATCGGGGTTTACGATTTTGCGGTTTCCGAACGAAAGAGTCTTTGGGGATGTCCTGGGGGTGATCGAGGAGATTCTTGGTTTGGCGCGGCGGAAGACTTGGATCTGAGGGGGGCGCCCCCGCCCGAATCCTCACCCCCCGGCCCCTCTCCCACCGCACTCCCCCCGACCGGGAGAGGGGAGCTTGACGGGAAAGACCTCGCTTGTAGGGAAGAGCTGTACCACCAGTTCTGCTGGAAAAGCGCTTCCTACAAGCTCTATCGGTTCTGAGTCGCCCCCCTCTCCCGGTCGGGGGGAGTGCGGTGGGAGAGGGGACGGGGGTGAGGATTCGGGGCGGGGGCAATGCAACGGCAAGGAATGGGGATGTCCGTGGTTGTGTGTCCAGCCGACCCGCTAAACGCTTCTGAGACGCCGCAGGAGATTTCTACCGGTCCAGAAGACCGAACTCCGCGGCGGCTTCCAGAACCTTCGGCAGCGGCCTCCGCCAGAGCCAGTCGACGCGCAGTCGGAAGCCCTGGACCACCAGGGAGGTGAAGATTCCTTCGTTGAGCGGTTCCAGCCGGTATCGCCCATCCTCGGCCAACCGGTAGAACTCGGCGAGCCGGCGCAGGGGATCGATCAACCAGTACTCTTCGATTTTGGCCGCCTCGTACTCGACGAATTTCTCTCCGCGATCGCGCTTGACGCTCTCTGGCGAGACGATTTCCACCACCATGTCGGCGGGACCGTTGAGATAACCGCTCTCGATGAGCTTCATCCGCTCCGTGCGAACGAACAGCAGGTCGGGCTCCCGGCTCTGTGGACGGACAGGCAGATACATGGCGAAAGGGGCGCTCCGGATCCACCCGAGCTCACGCGTTTCGATGAACAGACTGAGAAGGGACAGCAGGAAACGGACCAGATCCTGATGCACGTCTGATGCGGGGGTCATCAGGACCACCTCACCGTCGATCCACTCCGCTCCGACGTCCTCGTCGGCCGCGGCCAGGAACTCCTCGAAGCTGAGCGGCCGGTCGCGAGGGCTCTCTTCCCGGCTGGCGGTCGCGGATCGGGCTGCCATGGCTTCAGACTGAATCGCTTATCTCTTCGTGTCAAGGGGATCTCCGCCGCACCGCCACATTCCGCTTCCGCTCCTCCTCCTTCCGCTTCTTGCTCGCCGCCCAGGCGCAGATCGGGCACCCATCGAGGTCGTGGTAGAGGGCGGGGCAGTACTTGCGGCCGAAGTAGATGATCTGAAGGTGGACCTTGCCCCAGGCCTCCTCGGGGAAGAGCCTTTTGAGGTCGCGCTCGGTCTGCTCCACGTTCTTGCCGCTGGAGAGGCCCCAGCGGGCGGCCAGACGGTGGATGTGGGTGTCAACCGCGAAGGCGGGCAGGCCGAAGGCCTGGCTCATCACCACCGAGGCGGTCTTGTGGCCGACGCCGGGGAGATCCTCGAGCTCCGCCATCGTTTTCGGCACTTGGCCGCCGTGCCTCTCGACCAGGAGCTCGGAGAGGCGCTTGAGGTTCTTCGCCTTGGCGTCGGTCAGGCCGATCCGGCGGATGAAATTCCGGATCTCCTCGACCGGCAGCGCCGCCATCTGTTCCGGGGTTGCGGCGCGGGCGAAGAGGGCCGGGGTGACCTCGTTGACCAGCTTGTCCGTGGTCTGCGCGGAGAGCACCACCGCCACCAGGAGGGTGAACGGGTCCCGGTGCTCCAGGGGGATGTCGACCGTGGGGAACAGCTCGTCGAGGATCTCGGCGATGCGATGGGCCTTTTCCTGTCGCGTCATGAAGAGCGGATTATTACCACAAGACCATCACACGGCGCTCTCCCCGTCGCGGGAAGACGGAACCTCGCGCACCGAGCGGTCGAGCAGAGTGCCGAGGCCGACCAGGGTGAGGGCACAGGCCACGGCGAGCGCTCCCGCCACCAGGAAACCCAGGCGGGCGTTCGAGGGCACCTGCGAGATGCCGAGGACGCCGAACCCGAGCGCGATCGCCGCCGTGTCCGCCAGGATCGCCGGTCCGGCTTCGGCGACCGTCTCGACCGCCGCGCCGCCGCCCGGCCCTTCTTTCTTCAGGCGCAGAAAGACCTCATAGAAGTGGATGCCGTAGTCGATGCCGACGCCAAGCGTGATCGAGCAGAACATCGCGGTGGCGATCCCGAGCGGGATCCCCGTCCAGCCCATCAGGCCCAGCATCCAGAGCACCGCCACGGACGACGGCAGGGCGATCAGGAATCCCACCCGGAACGAGCGGTAGAGGAGGGTCACTACCAGCCAGGCGCCGATCTGGGCCAGCGGCTGCGAGTAGACCTGGGTGCGGACGATCGCCGGGATCATCGCCTGGCTCACCGCGATGTCGCCGGCGAAACCGATGCGGACACCCAGCGGCGCGAGC
The DNA here is from genome assembly GCA_963792575.1 of uncultured Acidobacteriota bacterium. Lineage (GTDB taxonomy): Bacteria > Acidobacteriota > Thermoanaerobaculia > Multivoradales > UBA5704 > DATARR01. Next base: position 853,333 of record CAWBWZ010000023.1, on the reverse strand, counting down.
CGCTCGCGGGCGTAGCGCCGGGCCCTCTTCATCAGGGCGTCGACCTGCTTGTAATCCGGGTCCTTGAGGAAAATGGTGATCACCCCCTGCCGGCGGGCGTCGTCGATCACCTCCCGGCGCCGGGGGGCGGTCCGCACCTCGTCGAACCAGTGGACCAGGTCCGCGACCTCCGCCGCCGTGCCGGGGATGCTCAGCCGCTTCGGATCCCGGGCATGGCGCAGGAACGAGATCGTCTCCAGTTGTGAGGCGGGCCCGAGGACGCCCCCCACCCGCGGCTGCCGGCGCAGAAAGGCTTCGAAATCGCCGATCGCCCGCAGGGTCTTGGGATCAAGGAGCGGCCCCGGCACCCCCTCCCAGACGTCGCCGAGCGTCCCGTGCCAGTTCGCGAGGTCGAGCTGGACCTCCAGCAGGTGGGTGCCGTTGAAGAGCCGGTTGACCTCCTCGGTGTCCTGGCGGAACTGGCTGCCTGGCGCGAAGCCGCTGAGCCAGGAGTCCTGCACTTCCAGCCGGCCTACCCCTAAGCCCACCAGGAGGGTGGCGATCGCGATCGTGCTCAAGGTGCGCCGGGGCGTGCGGAAGAGAGGGGTGAAGAAACGGCGGAACCGCTCCGAGGGGGCGGCGCTCTTCCCCACCGGCCGCCGCAGGGACGAAGGGGGGAGCAGCGCGAGCATCGCCGGCCCCACCATCAGCGACCAGAAGAGGCAGAAGGACAGCCCGACACCGGCGAACGCCCCGAAGCTGCGCACCGCGACGAGCGGCGAGGAGAGGAAGGAGAGGAAGCCGATGATCGTGGTGAAGGTCGCCAGCACGATCGGACGGCTCATCTGCGAGAGCAGCACCCGTACCATCTCCGGGTGCTCCTGGTCGGCCTTGCCCGGCACCGGTCCCAGGAGTTGCTGGTAGCGCCAGAAGAGGTGGATCTCGTCGGCCAGCGCCAGGGTGGTCAGGATCACCGGCAGCACGGCCGTCGTCAGGTAGACCGGCACGCCGAGCCACCCCATGAGGCCGAAAGTGAAAATCTGGGCGGCCACGAGTTGGACCATCCCCTGAAGGACTCCCGCGATCCGCCGGCAGCCGAGCCAGAGGACGAAGCCGATGATGGCGATCGACAGCGGCAGGAGGACGACCAGATCCTGGAGGATGTGAAGGCCGAGCAGGGACTCCGCCATCGGCGCTCCCACCACCCGGACGCGGTTCCCCGGTGCCTCGAACCGGTCGGCGGTCTCGACGATGCGGCGGCAGAGCGCCACCCGGTCGGCCGCGGCGGCGTTGACGCCCCCCGGAGCGCCTGACCGGTCGAGAACGTTGGGCGCCCCCACCAGGATGGCGACCGCGCTCTGGTCCTTCGACACCAGATTCCCGTGCAGGATGCCGATCGCCTCGAGATCGCCGCGGAAGATCTCCATGTCCTCCGGCGTCTCGGGGACGACGTCGAGGAAGGGGCGAAAGTTGAGCGTGCCGGGATAGACACGGTCCCGCTTCTCCGTCGCGAGGCTGGTGACCCCGCCGGGGGGAACCCCGTCGAGCTTCTCCAGCACGGCGGTCAGGTCGCGGATGCGCCGCAGGGTGTCGGCATTGAAAATGCCGTTCGGCCGCGGGGTCTGGAGCACCACCACGATCGGATCGCGCAGCCCGAAGTGCTGGCGCACCCGGGCGTCGAACACCACCGCCGGATCGCCGGGCGGCACCAGCGCGTGGCCGTCGGTGCGGAGCTGGAGACGCAGGAGACCGGGCGCGGCGAGCACCACCAGGACGGCGAAGGCGAGGATCGTCCGCCGCGGATGGTCGATCGAGAAATACGCCAGCCGGTCGAAGCCGAAGGCGGAGCCGGCCAGGTCGCGAATCCGGTGGAAGAGGGAGGGAGAGCTCAATCCGGGAGAGATCTTCACACAAATGAGGTGCTGAAAGATCTCCGGAGAGAGCTGCAACCCCGCCTATCAGGGAGAAACGGGTTCTAGCGCAGAGGTCCGCCCGCCCCGCCGGTCGGTCCGGTGGGCCCGCCCGTGCGCCCCTGGGTCTTCTTGACCGCGCTCAGGATGCCGATGCCGACCAGGCAGATGACGCCGACCGCGATCCACATGGAGGGAACGCCGGCCAGATGAGCCCCCAGCGCCAGGCCGATGACCAGAATGATGAAACCGACGAGGTATATGCCGAACGAGGATGACATTCCTGCTCCTCCCATTTAGATAGGTGTCTGAGCGGACCGGCACGAGCCGGTCCGCCGCTTGTCCAGGGGATCAATACAAAAGGCGAGCCAACCTTCGATCTAGGCCCGGCTGTTCCAGAGGACGTCCGGAATCCCCCGCTTCAGGTTCTCGTAGCGCGCCATCACGAAGAGGGCGTCCGAGAGGCGGTTCAGGTAGCTCACGACGAAGGGGCCGACGGGCTCCTCGCGCGCCAGCCCGACGGCCAGACGCTCCGCCCGGCGGCAGACGGTTCTTGCCACATGGAGCTGCGCCGCTCCCGCAGATCCCCCGGGCAGGATGAAATTGTCGAGGTAGGGGAGCTCCTCCGAGAGCTCGTCCATCAGCCGCTCCAGGGTCTCCACATGCCGCGCCTCGACCACCGGCACCGGCATCTTCACCTTGTCCTCCTCCAGGATGCAGAGGTCCGAGCCGACGTTGAAGAGCTCGTTCTGCACGCGCAACAGCGTCTCGGCCAGCCGGGGAGCGAGCCCCAGGGCCACGGCGACGCCGATCTCCGAGCTCAGCTCGTCGACCGTGCCGTAGGTCTCGATACGGAGGGAATCCTTCGGCACCCGCTGCCCTCCGCCGAGGCCGGTGGTCCCATCATCTCCAGTCCGGGTGTAGACCCGGGTGATTCGCGGCATGGTCGCTCCTTCTCAAGGGAGGTGTAAGCTATCTGAGCCCCGTCCGGCAATCAAATCGACACGCGGGAAATCTCGCCCTGGAGGGGCGGAATTTGAATAGCCTGGGGTTTCAACCCCAGGTAGCGGCCGCCACCCGTCCATATCCGCCCCGAGGGGGCGGTGCCTTTCAGTGACAGTCCCCAGTCCAGGAAAAGTTTGGTTCCGCCCCTCCAGGGCGGGTGAGGATTGGGAGACCTGCCTACCTGGGGTTGAAACCCCAGGCTATTCAAATTCCGCCCCTCCAGGGCGGTCGGCCCGGCCATGACGAGCAGCTCGGCCCTCTTAATTCAGGAACTTGACGGCCCCGGCCGGCGGTCTTACCCTGACGCCATGGAACCCACCCTCGATCCCCAGAGCGAAGAGCACCCGGTCGTCAACGCCTCTCCCGACGAGGTGATGCGCACCTGCCCGAACTGCGGCAAGCGGCTGGAAGAGCGGAAGTGCAAGCTGTTCTGCCCGGACCCGCGGTGCGGCTTCTATCTCTCCTGCGCGGATTACTACTAGAGGTGGTCCATGGCCGGCCTCCGAATCCCGCGGTCCTGGGAGATGCCGGAGAAGCTGGCGACCCCTGAAGAGATCTACCTCAACCGCCGCCAGATCCTCGGTGCGATGGGCCTCGGCGCCCTGTCGTTGAGCCTGCCGCTCTCCCTGGGCTGCTCGCGCCCGCCCGACCCTGAGCTCCTCGCCCGCGGCCTCGCCCCGGCTCTCGGCAAGAAGTACGCGGACCGCTTCCCGGCCAGGCGGAACCCCCTGTACGGCGTCGGCGACCGCGAGATCACACCGGAGAAGGACGCCGGGGGGATCAACAACTTCTACGAGTTCACCACCACCAAGGACGAGGTCTGGAAGAAGGCGATCGGCTACAAGGTCGATCCCTGGACGGTCGAGGTCGGCGGCCTGGTCAACAAGCCGCGGACGCTCGACCTCGACGCCCTGTTCAAAGGGTTCCCGCTGGAAGAGCGCCTCTACCGCTTTCGCTGCGTCGAGCGCTGGGCGATGCAGGTCCCCTGGACGGGCTTCCCCCTGCGCGCGCTGATCGACTCGCTGGAGCCGCTCTCCTCGGCGAGATATGTCCGCTTCGTCTCCATAAAAGATCCCGAGCACCTGCCCGGACAGAAGGAGACCCCCTGGTACTCCTGGCCCTACTACGAGGGGCTGCGGATGGACGAGGCGAGGAATCCACTCGCCTTCGTGGTCGTGGGGAGCTACGGCCACGCCCTGCCGATGCAGCACGGCGCGCCGCTACGGCTGGCGATCCCCTGGAAGTACGGCTACAAGGGGGCGAAGTCGATCGTCCGCATCGAATTTGTCGCGGACCAGCCGCCGACGTTCTGGAACCAGATGCAGCCCGACGAATACGGCTTCTACTCCAACGTCAATCCAAAGAAGCCGCATCCGCGCTGGAGCCAGGAAACCGAGAACGATCTCGGCACCGGCGCGCGGCGTCCGACCCTGCTCTACAACGGCTATGCCGAGCACGTGGGAGCGATGTACGACGGCCAGGAAGCCTGAGAGGGTCTCGGAGTCTTCTAAACTCGGGGTCCGGCCGCCCAGAGGGCGAGATTTATCCAGCCTGGGGTGTCAACCCCAGGTGGTGAGCCGATCCGGATCTCCAGCCGGGTGTCGGCCCTTCGGGGCTTAAAAGGAAGTGGTGACTCCCGTTCCTGGGGTTAACACCCCAGGCTGGATAAATTCCGCCCTGCGGGCGAGCCTAATTCGCGGCGCCAGCCCCTTTGACGCAAGGAAAAGTTCAGAGGGCGAGGCTCCCCTTCGAGATTTTCCGCAAAAATCTCAGAGGGCGCGCCTCCCCTCCGGAAGGCCCGCAGAATTTCTCCCGGGGGAAAGCTCCCCTCTGAACTTTTCGAGGGATCTCTCGGAGGGGAAGGCTCCCCCGCGAAAAATTCGCTCGGAATTTGGAAGGGGAGGCTCGCCCTCTGAGATTCCGTCGTGATCGAAGAAAGTTGTCCGCCGCCGAAGATCCCCATATGGTAGGAGAGGTACAAACATGACGTCCTTCCGTGGAAACTATCTGGGCCGCCTCACCCTGCCTCTCGGCTCCGTCTGGCTGATGTCCGACGTCGCCGAGGCGAAGGGGCGGCAGGATCTCTATCTCGACAAGCCGCCCGAGATCCTCACCTCCCTGCGCGAGACGGCCCTCGTCCAGAGCGTCGAGTCGTCGAACCGGATCGAGGGGGTCACCGTGGCGCCGGACCGGCTGCGCCCTCTCGTGCTGGAGGACGCCCGCCCGCGCGACCGCTCGGAAGAGGAGATCCAGGGCTACCGCCGGGCTCTGGAGCGTATCCACGCCGAGGCGAAGACGCTGGCGATCACTCCCGAGTTCCTCCAGTGGCTCCACTCGACGATTCAGGAGGGGAGTGGGGACGCGGGGCAGTGGAAGCAGGTCGACAACGAGATCATCGAGCTCCGCGAAGGGGCTCCGCCACTCGTCCGCTTCCGTCCGGTGAAGGTGGCGGAGACGCCGGCTGCCGTCGAGGAGCTCTGCCTGGTCTACCGCCACGCGCTCAACCAGAGCCTGGCGCCGCCGCTGGTGGCCGTCGCCGCCCTGATCTTCGATTTCCTCTGCATCCACTCTTTCCGCGACGGCAACGGGAGGGTCTCCCGGCTCCTCACCCTCCTCGCGCTCTACCAGCATGGCTACGAGGTAGGCCGGTACGTCAGCTTGGAGCGTCTGGTCGAGGAATCGCGCGCCGAGTATTACGACGCTCTCCAGCGCAGCTCGGAAGGCTGGCACGAGGGGCGGCACGATCTCCTCCCCTGGCTCAACTTCTTCCTGACCATCCTGAAGAGAGCCTACCGGGAACTGGATAGACTCTCCCCGAGTGATCCTCCTCCCCGGCCTCTACCTTGCCCTCCTCGCCTTCCTTCTCGACCGCGCCCTCCGGCGCTGGTGGGAGCCGGTGCCGGCGCGGATCTGGGGGGTGTTCGCCCTGCTTCTTGTGGTCCTCTTCGGGCCGGCGCTGTTCCTGGGGAAGGTGCTTCTTCCCGGGGACATCCTGCCGGGCGTGGCGCAGCCGGAGGACGCGCGGAAGCCTTCTCAAGGCAATCGCCTGCAGCTCGATCTGGTGACCCAGATCGTCCCCCTCCAGGCGCAGGTTCGCCGGGAGATCCGGAGCGGGGAGTGGCCGCTCTGGAACGATCTCGCCGGAGCGGGGATGCCGCTGCTCGCCAATCCGCAGTCGCAGACGTTTGAGCCGCTGGTCCTTCTCGCCCTGCCATTCCCCCTCTCCGCCGCCGTCGGGATCACGGCCGGGCTGCGCGTCCTGATCGCCCTCGTCTTCTTCTTCCTGCTGCTGCGGCGGCAGGGGCTCTCGGAGGGGTCGGCGCTCTTCGGCAGCCTGGCGTTCGGGCTTGGAGGGTTCCTGCTGCTCTGGCTCAACTGGCCGATCGGCAACTCGCCGGCCCTGCTGCCGCTAGTCCTCTATGCCCTGGTGGTGACGGACGAGCGCGGCGCCCGGCGGGACTACCTGCTGCTGGTCGTGGCGCTCTTCTCGCTGCTCATGGGAGGCCACCCCGAGACCATCCTCTATGTGGCGATCGTGGGGAGCCTGTTCGCCCTGTCCCGGCTCCTCCGCCGCCCTTCCCGGGAGCGGCCGGCGCGGCTGGCCCGCTGGATCCTCGCCGCGGCGATCGCCGGCGGGCTGGCGGCTCCCGGGCTCGTTCCAGCGTTCCGGTTCATCCCGCAGTCCCTCCGCCATCACTGGGTCGAGGTGCGCAACGAGCGGATGGACGAGCGCCCCGTGGCCACCGGTATCCGGGACGCCCGCCCGGGGCTCGGCAAGCGGGTCGTGTCGATCTTCGCGCCGAACGCCTTCGGCAACAGCCGCTACGGCGAATACTGGGGGGATGCCAACAATAACGAGGACGCCACCGCCTTCGTGGGCGGCGCCGCGATCCTCGCCGCCCTGCTCGCCTTCCTGCCGGCGCGGCGGCGGTTTCGCGAGGAGCTGATCTTCCTGGCGCTGGCGCCGTTGAGCCTGCTGATCGCGGTACGCATCCCCGGCGTGCCGCTCCTGCTCTCGAATCTGCCGGTGCTCAACCAGTCGATCAGCTCCAACCGGCGGATGCTCCTGCTCGTCGCCTTCTCGTTCGCCTGGCTGGGCGCCTGCACGGTGGAGCGCTGGCGCACCGGCGAGGGGCCGCGGCGGGGGGCCGTCCTCCTGGGCGGGGCGATCCTGCTGGGAGCGATCACCTGGGGATATCTGCTGTCGGCCCACCTCCCGGAGCTGGCGGCCCTGCGCTGGTTCTGGGTGGGGACGCAACTGGCGGCGGTCGCGGGCGCGGCGGGGTTGATGGCTTTCGGGAGAGGGGGAAAGGCCGCGATGATCACCCTCTGCACCCTGGTCGCGGTCGAGCTGCTTGTCATCCACCGCCCGGCGAACCCGTCGCTGCCACGGAGCGCCTACTATCCGACGACGCCGCTGGTCCGCTTCCTTCAGGAGAACGCGGGCGGGGCGCGGATCGCGGGGCTGGCGAACCGGATGCTGCCCAACGCCAACCTGGTTTACGGTCTGGCGGATATCCGGATCTCGGACCCCTTGAAGCCCTTCTCCTACGTGCAGGCGGTCGGCCCGGTCAGCGCCTCGATCCGCTCGACCGAGCATGTCCTGATGAAGCCGGAACACCCGATCTATCAGCTCCTCGGGGTGCGCTGGGTGGTGGCGACGCCGCGGATGAGCTCGATCCCCGGTCTGCGGGCGGCCTTCCGCGATCCCACCGGGCGGGTGTTCGAGCGCGAGCGGGTGCTCCCCCGGCTCTTCCTCCCCGACTCCGCCGAGAATGCGGGGGGGAAGCCGTGGCCTTCCTGGCTCGCCGCGAACCCCGACTTCGCGGCCCGCGCGCTCCTGGTCTCCGACGGCCGGATGGACGGCGGCCCGGCCCGGAGATTCGTCTCTGGAGATCCTCGCCGCCGGCCCTGCCCGCCTCGAAGCCCGCGCCCGCCTCGCCGAGGAGCGCCTCCTTGCCTCCAGCGTCTACCAGGACGGCGGCTGGCGTCTCCTGCTCGACGGCCGCCCCCACCCTACGCTGGTGGCGAACGGACCTTTCGTCGCGGCCTGGCTGCCGGCCGGCGAGCACCGGGTGGAGCTGGTCTACCGGGCGCCGGGACTGCTCGCCGGATTGGGATTGGCGGCGCTGGCGCTGGCGGGGCTGGTGGTCTGGCTGCTGGCGCCCTCCCCTATTCGTACCAGACCGCAACCTCCTCCAGCCCCTTCCTCTTGATATCCGGCACCTCGGCGTCCGGCGCCGGGTAGCCGATGGGGAAGAGGATGAAGGGCTTCTCGTTGGCGGGGCGGTCGAGGAGGCGGGAGAGGAAGGCCATCGGGCTCGGGGTGTGGGTGAGCGTCGCGAGTCCCATCTGGTGGAGGGCGGCGATGAACAGGCCGCAGGCGATCCCCACGCTCTCCTTGGGGTAGTAGTTCTTCCGCTTGCCGCCATCGGGACGCACGCCGTACAGCTCCTCGAAGACCACGACGATCCAGGGGACGGTTTCGAGGAAAGGCTTCTCCCAGCCGGTGCCGAGCGGCGCCAGGGCCTCCAGCCACTCCTCCGGCATGCGGCCGCCGACGTAGCTCTCGTACTCCTCGGCCTCGGCGGCGGCGCGGATCTCGCGCTTGAGCCCCGGATCCCCGACGACGACGAACTTCCAAGGCTGGCGGTGGGCGCCCGAGGGAGCCGTCGACGCCGTGTGGATGGCGATCTCGATCAGCTCGCGCGGCACCGGGTCGGGGGAGAACGCGCGGACGCTCCGCCGGCGGTCCATCCCGGCATGGAAATCCTGCGCCCGGCGGCGCATCTCCGCCTCGGGGAGACGCTCGGGGCGGTACGGGATAAAAGGGTGCTCCCGGCTCAAGCGCCCTCCTCCCGCCGGAGCTCCTCGTGGGCCTGAACGATCAGATCCCAGAGCGTCTCGATGTGCTCCCGCTCGGTCCGCAGATTGCCGATCGCGGCGTGCAGGGTGTAGCGACCCTTGAGGCCGGTGTGGGAGAGGAAGACGGGACCGGCGGCGTTGACGCGGGCGAGGAGCCGCTCGTTGAAGCGGTCCTGGGCCTCCGCCGGGCCGTCCAGACGGGCGCGGAAGCAGACGGTGCTGAAGGGGACGGGGGCGGCCAGCTCGAAGCCTGGATCGGCCTCGATGCGGGCGGCCAGCTCGCGGGCGAGCTCGCAGTGCCAGCGGATGCGCTCGCGCAGCCCCTCGACGCCGAAGGAGCGGATCACCATCCAGAGCTTGAGGGCGCGGAAGCGCCGGCCGAGCTGGAAGCCGTAGTCCATCAGGTTGGTGACCTCCTCCTCTGAGGTCCGCAGGTACTCGGGCACCAGCGAGAAGGCGTCGCGCAGCTGGGCGGGGTCGCGCACGTAGAGCACCGAGCAGTCGACCGGAGTGAACAGCCACTTGTGGGGGTTGACCACCAGCGAGTCGGCCCGTTCGATGCCGGGCATCGCCGCCCGGATCTCGGGGCATATCGCGGCCGAGCCGGCGTAGGCGGCGTCGACGTGCAGCCAGATCCCCTCGCGGGCGCAGAGATCGGCGATTTCCGGGACGGGATCGATGCTGGTGGTCGAGGTGGTGCCGACGGTGGCCACCACCGCCATCGGCAGCCGTCCCGCGGCGCGGTCGGCGGCGATCGCCTGGGCGAGCGCCGGCACGGACATCCGGAACTCGCCGTCGCTCTCGATCCGCCGCACGTTCTCCTGGCCGACCCCGAGGACGATCGCCGACTTGTCGATCGAGGAGTGGGCCTGGTCGCTGGCGTAGACGGTGAGCGCCGGCGCGTCGGGGCGGCCGGAGAGCCCCTTGACCCGCGCGTCGAGCCCGGGGAGGCGGTGGCGGGCGGCGGCGAGGGCCACCAGGCTGCTCGTCGAGGCGGTGTCGTTGATGTGGCCGCGGAAGTCCGCCGGCAGCTCCATCATTTGGGCGAGCCACGCGCAGACCGTCTCCTCGAGCTCGGTGGCGGCTGGCGAGGTGCGCCAGAGCATGGCGTTGACGTTGAGGGCGGCGGCGAGGGTCTCGCCCAGGATGCCGGGGCCGGAGCCGGTGATCGCGAAGTAGGCGAAGAAGCCGGGGTGGTTCCAGTGGGTAACATTGGGCTCGATCACCCGCCGGTAGTCGTCGAGAACGGCGTCGAGGGGCTCCGGCGCCATCGGCGGCGAGGCGGGCAGCGCGCGGCGCACCTCGCCCGGCTTGACCGCCGGCAGCACGGGACGGTCGCCCACCCCCTCCAGGTAATCGGCCACCAGGTCGGCCACACGGTGCATCGCGGAGCGGAATTCGTCGGCGGGGAGGTCTTTGGACATGGGGGAAAGCCTATACGAGGAAGACGGTGGCGAGCCCCCCACCCCGAAGCCTCACCCCCGGCCCCTCTCCCACCGCACTCCCCCCGACCGGGAGAGGGGAGCTTGACGGGAGCGACCTTGCTTGTAGGACGTGCTGTACCAACAGTTCTGATGGAAAAACGCTTCCTACAGGCGTTATCGGTTCTGAGTCGCCCCCCTCTCCCGGTCGGGGGGAGTGCGGTGGGAGAGGGGGACGGGGGTGAGGATTCGGGGCGGGGGGAAGCTCCGGCCGGCCGAGCCCATGAAAAAGGGCGGCCCGGAGGCCACCCTTGAAAAGTCCCGTTGGGAACCGTCCAGCTTACTTCGAGGCCGTCTTGCTGCCCGCGCGGCGGATCTCGTCGTCGATCACCGGGGTGATCTGGTCGATCGGCACCGCGCCGTTGATGAACCGGCCGTTGATGAACATCGCCGGGGTGCCGCTGACGCCGGCCTCCGTGCCCGCCTTCTGGTCGGCCTGGATGGCCGCGGCCTTCTCGCCGGAGTCGACGCACTTGTTGAACTTGTCGGCGTTCATCCCCAGCTCGGCGGCCTTGGCCTTGAGCTGGTCGACGCCGAGGGCGTTCTGGTTGCCGAACATCGCGTCGTGCATCTCCCAGAACTTCCCCTGGTCCTGCGCGCAGAGCGAAGCCTCGGCCGCCTTCTGGGCGTTCTGGTGGAAGCTCAGCGGGAACTGGCGGAAGACGACGCGGACCTTGTCGCCGTACTTCTTCTCGACCTCCGCGATCGTCGGCAGCAGGCGGGAGCAGAACGGACACTGGAAGTCAGAGAACTCGACGATGGTCACCGGGGCGCTCGCGGGACCCTTGGCGGGACCGGTGGCAGCCACCTCGACCCGGACCGGCTCGAGCTTGTAGTCGACCTTGTACTTGGACTCCAGGGTCTTGAAGTACTCGGTGCGGGCCTTCTGCTGCCCCTGCTGCTCGAGGTAGGTCTTGATCTGGCCGGCGACCTGGTCCTTCGGGCGGGGAATCTGAGCCTTGTTCTGCTCGTAGAAGGCGTCGACCTCGGCATCGGTCACCGCGGCGGGCTTGATCTCGGCGAGGACCTGGTCCTTGGTCATCTTGCGCGCGGCGGCCTCGGACTCGACCATGCGGTCCTGGACGGCCTGGGTCAGGCTGTTCTCGATGAGCTGGTGGAGGTTGCTCTGGTACTCCCGGTCGAGCGCCTTGAACTGGTCGGCGTTCGCCTTGCGGACGTCGGCCTCGGTGACCGGCTTGCCGTTGACGACGGCGAGCACCTGGCTCGAGCCGGCGCTGTCCATCTTCTTGCCCTTGTCCTGCGCCGAGCAGGCCGGCAGAAAGACGCCCAGGGTGGCGATCAGCACGAGCGCACCCGGGATCAACTGTTTACGAAATGCATTCATGGGTCAAACTCCTTTTCGTGGACGGTGTCTCAGAGGCTGCCAACAGATCGAGACCGGGACAGATTCCGATGGACATCAAAAAACGGATGGATATTTTAGCACAGGGTCTGTTTTGACTTTCCTGCCACTCACTGAACAGGTGCTCAAACCGCCAGATGGCGAGCCACCAGCCCCTCGAGGATGCGCTCGGCGGTAATCCCGCGCAGGCGCAGGGCGGGCCCCTCGAGGAGCGCTTCGGCCAGGGCCAGCCGGGCTCGCCGGCCCGTTACTTCCCCCTCTTCCAGGGCGAGCGAGCGCAGCACCGCCGCCGCCGACATCGCCCAGGGGCGCCCCGAGCGCGGGTCCTCCCACCCCCCGACGCCGGCGAGGGCCGCCGCCGCCGACAGCAGGTAGATCGGCGAGCCGCTGGCGCTCCAGGCCTTGACCGCGGCGGAGAAGGCCCGCGCCAGGGGCTCGATCACCGCCGGGTCCACCGGCTCGGCGGGACCGAGGAAGATGGCGAGCGAGCGGCTGCGCAGGGTGCGCAGAAGGTCGAGCCGCGAGGGGGCGAGCAGGAAAAAATTACGCGGTGCCGAGACGTGCGGCTCCTCGAGGCTCTTGAGCAGGGCGTTGGCGGCCTCGCCGGTCAGGCTCTCCGCGCTGGCGACGACGAACACCTGCCCGCGCGCCTCGATAGGGGGAGACCTGGGCGACCTTGAGCATCTCGCGGGTGGCGTCCACCGAGGTCGAGGCCTTGAGGTCGCGCTCCAGCACCTGGAAGTCGGGATGGAAGGCGCCCCCCTCGCCGCCGGGCCAGACGATGCGCCGGCAGTGGCGGCAGACGCCGCACGGCCGCGCCTCGGGGGGCGCCTCGCAGAGCAGCGCGCGGGCGAGCTCGAGCGCGGCGCTCCGCCGGGCCTCGACGCCGCCGCCGTCGAGGATCACCGATGGATAGAGCTTCCCCTGGCGGGCGGAAGCGAGGGCCGCGATGAGCGTCACTCCGTTCATCTCCCCGAGCAGGCCCTTCAGGATGCGGCGCATCTGCCGCTCGGTCGCCTTGACCGGCCCCGCGGAGTCGAGGACTTGGAAACGCGCGTCCCCCGTCGCCATCTCCAGGAACCCGCGGCGCACCCGGTCGTAGAAGGCGAGATCCTCGGAGTCGATCCGGTCGGCCTCGCCGCGCCCCTGGCGGGAGGGGGAGTGGCCACGGGCGCGGGCGGCCTCGGCCGGCAGGTCGAAGAGCAGGGTGTGGTCGGGCCGCCGCCCGCCGGTGGCCAGCAGATCCACCTGATCGATCGCCGCGAGGGGCACGCCGCGTCCATACCCCTGATAAGCTCGTGTCGAGTCGGTGAAGCGGTCGCAGAGGACATGCTCGCCGGCGCGCAACGCCGGTTCGATTACCTCGAGCAGGTGCTGGCGGCGGCTGGCGAAGACGAGCAGCAGCTCGACGAGGCCGTCGACCGCGCCCCACCGGGGATCGAGGAAGATGGCGCGCAGGGCGTCGCCGAGCGGCGTCCCCCCCGGCTCATGGGTGACCCGGTGCGGGATTCCCCGCCCGGTCAGCCACTCGGAGGCGCGCCGCAGATGGGTCGACTTGCCGCTGCCGTCGAGCCCCTCGAAGGTGATGAACAGGGGCGACATGGGGCGCCAACGTTACCATTCGCGCGGCTCGGGGAAAACCGGCTACGATAGTGGAGCTGGTCACGCGCTCGGAGGGAAGGGACGGCGGGAGATTTGCATATGTCCCCGGCGGCTTTAGACCTGTGGTGAACTTTTAACCTTCGGATTGTGGAGGAGCTTTTCAATGGCCGAGAAAAAGTCGAGTGGCGCATCCAAGGCTGGCGCAGCCAAGAAGGCGAGTGGCGGCTCCAAGGGTGGGGCGGCAAACAGTGCCTTCATGGCTCCGCTGCAGCCGGACGAGGCGCTGGCGGCGGTGGTCGGCAAGGATCCGCTGCCGCGCACCGAAGTCACGAAACGGATCTGGGATTACATCCGCCAGAACAACCTGCAGGACCCGAACGACAAGCGGACGATCAAGGCGGACGCTAAGCTGAAGGCGATCTTCGACGGCAAGGACTCGGTCACGATGTTCGAGCTGACCAAGCTGGTCAACGCCCACCTGAAGAAGGGTTGAACGGAGAACGGCGGGTAGGGGCGCAGCCTGGCTGTGCCCCTACAGCTTTCCGTCGCGGCCTCCGGCTCTCGGATCTCCATGGAACAGGCCGTCGTCGGCACTCCCCTGCACTGGAGCCTCTTTTTCGTCCTGCTGGTGGGGATGCTGGCGCTGGACCTCGGCGTCTTCAACCGCCGGGAGCACCGGATCGGGCTGCGCGAGGCGCTGTTCTGGAGCGTCGTCTGGACGGTCGTCGGCCTGCTCTTCAACCTCTGGATCGCCCATCGCTTCGGCCGGCAGTTCGGGCTTGAGTTCCTGGCCGGCTACGTGATCGAGCGGTCGCTCAGCTTCGACAACATCTTCGTCTTCGTCGTCCTCTTCAACTACTTCGCCGTGCCGGCGGAGCAGCAGCACCGGGTGCTGTTCTGGGGCATCCTGGGGGCTCTGGTCTCCCGCGGCCTGTTCATCGCCATGGGCACGGCGCTGCTCTCCCGCTTCGAGTGGCTGATCCTGGTCTTCGGCGCCTTCCTGGTCTACACCGGGTTCAAGATCTTCCGCCAGGACGAGACGGAGGTCCATCCGGAGAGGAACCCGGTCGTCCACGCGTTCCGGCGCTTCATCCCGATCACCGGCCAGTACCAGGGCAAGCACTTCTTCGTGCGCGAGGACGGCCGCCTCAAGGCGACCCCCCTGATGCTGGTGCTGGTGGTCGTCGAGGCCACCGACGTCATCTTCGCCGTCGACTCGATTCCGGCGGTTTTCGGGGTCACCCGCAATCCCTTCATCGTCTTCACCTCGAACATCTTCGCCATCCTCGGCCTGCGCGCGCTCTATTTCCTGCTCGCCGGGCTGATGCACAAATTCCAGTACCTCAACTACGGGCTCGGCCTGGTGCTGGTGTTCGTGGGCGCCAAGATGGTCACCCACGACTGGATCGAGATCCCGGTCGGGATCTCTCTCGGCATCGTGCTGGGCATCCTGGCGGTGGCCATCGGCGCCTCGCTGCTGCGCCCGGCGCCGCCCGGGGACGAGGAGATCCTGCACGATCCGGTAGAGAACACGGAGGCGGACTTCGAGAGCTGTCCGGCGGCGCGCGAGATGGAGATCGAGGAAGAGCGCAGGAGGTAGTGTAGGATTCCGGCGGAAATTCAGATCCGATCGGAGGTCCTGGCCATGGTGAAGATCTTCATCCCACGGGAGCGCCGCCTGGGAGAAACCCGCGTCGCCGCCACTCCGGAAACCGTGCGGCGGATGATCAAGCTCGGCCTCGATGTCGCCGTCGAGCAGGGTGCCGGCGCGGCCTCTCTCTTCCACGACGCCGAGTTCGAGGCCGCAGGCGCGCACCTGGTCGCCGATCCCAGCGAGGCGTGGGAGAGCGCCGACGTGGTCCTCAAGGTGACGCCGCCGGGCGTTTTCGCGGGATTGCCCGGCCATGAGGCCGAGGGGCTGAAGCCCGGCGCCGTGCTGATCAGCTTCCTCGCCCCGCACCGCAATCTCGACATGGTGCGCACGCTGGCCGAGGGGAATGTCACCGCCTTCGCCCTGGAGTCGATCCCCCGGGTTACCCGCGCGCAGTCGATGGATGCCCTCTCCTCGCAGGCGTCGATCGCCGGCTACAAGGCCGTGCTCCTCGCCGCCTGGCGGCTGCCCAAGTACTTCCCCCTGCTGATGACGGCCGCGGGCACGATCAAGCCGTCGCGGGTGGTGGTGATGGGGGCGGGGGTGGCCGGCCTGCAGGCGATCGCCACCGCCAAGCGGCTGGGCGCGGTGGTCGAGGTGTCGGACATCCGCCCCGCCGTCAAGGAGCAGGTCGAGTCCCTGGGGGGGCGGTTCATCGAGCTGCCGCAGGCCGAGAGCGGCGAGGGGCAGGGGGGCTACGCCCGCGAGATGGGCGAGGACTTCCTGCGCCGCCAGCGCGAGATCGTCCAGCGCCACCTCTCACAGGCCGACGCCGTGATCACCACCGCCCTGGTGCCCGGCCGGCCCGCGCCGCGCCTGGTCACCGCCGAGATGGTGCACGCGATGCGCGCCGGCTCGATCATCGTCGACCTCGCCGTCGAGCAGGGGGGCAACTGCGAGCTGTCGCAGCCGGACCGCGAGGTGGTCGAGAACGGCGTCCTGATCCTCGGCCCCTCGAACCTGGCGGCCACCATGCCCCACGACGCGAGCCTCCTGTTCGCGCGCAATACCTACGCCCTCCTCCAGCTCCTCCTCGACAAGGAAGGGAAGCTGGCGATCAACCTCGAGGACGAGGTCATCGCCGGAGCCCTCCTGACCCACGCCGGCCAGGTCGTCCAGAAGCCCATCGCCGAGCTGCTCGCGACCCCGGAAGTGCCGGCCTAGCGGTCCGTTCGTCCCGGTTCGCCCACCTCCCCGCACTGTGGAACAAGAGGCTCAACTGCTTGTAGTTCTGTATTTTGCCCGCGCCAGCCGTGGGCTGGACGACATGAATGACTGAAAACGACCGCGGCGGCGCGCTCGAGATCGCCGAGCCGGCCACTCCCCTCCTCTTTCCGGGGGACGGCGAAGGCACGGACTCGCTGCTCGCGGCCTTGAGCCGGTTGCGGTCGGCGCTCGACCGCGAACGCGCCGAGGCCCCCGTCCTGGCGGCCGAGCTGCTCGCGCTCCCTCCCGACCGGCGGGAGGAACGGCTTCGCCGCGACGGGCACTTCCAGACCTGGGGGCTCTGCGAGCTGCTGTTGACCCAGAGCCTCGACACCGCCGTGGATCCCGCCACCGCGGATACCCTCGCCGGGCTGGCCCTCGCCGGCGCCGACCGGCTCGATCCCTCGCGGCATGCCCCGCCGGTGGTCGAAGACCTGAAGGCCCGCGTCTGGGCCGCGGCCGGCGAGGCCCGGCGCCGGCAGGGGGACCTCGCCGGCGCCGAGGAGGCGGTGCGCGCCGCCGCCTCCCGCCTCGCCCACGGCACCGGCGACCTGCTCGTCGAGGCGCGCCTGCTGGAGTTCGAGGCGGCGGTACGCCGGGATCAGGGGCGCGGCGGCGAGGCGGCCGCCCTGCTGAAGCTGGCGGCCGCGCGCTACCGCGAGAGCGGCGAGACGCAGCTCCTGGAGCGGGTGCTCGCCGCCAGGGCCGAGGTCCTGCGCCATGCGGTAAAGTAATCTCCTCATGAAAAGGCTTCTGCCGCTCCTGCTCGCGCTCGCTCTGCTCCTCCCCCTCCCCGCCCGGTCCGCTTCCGTGCCGGCGCCGGCCGGCACCGGCGGCGCGGTGGCCGCGGCCGATCCCCTGGCCGTCGAGGCGGGGCTCGAGATCCTGCGCGCCGGCGGCAACGCCGTGGACGCCGCGGTCGCCACCGCCCTGGCGCTGGCGGTGGTCTACCCGGAGGCGGGGAACCTGGGGGGCGGCGGTTTCGCGGTGGTGCGCATGGGCGGGGACCTCGCGACTCTCGACTTCCGCGAGATCGGGCCGGCCCGGGCCCGGAAGGACATGTACCTGGACGCCCAGGGCAAGCCGGTCGAGAACGCCTCGATCGTGGGACCGCTCTCCGCCGGCGTCCCCGGCTCGCCGGCCGGCTATCACGAGCTCCACCGGCGCTTCGGGCGCCTCCCCTGGACACGGGTGGTGGCGCCCGCCCGGAAGCTGGCGAGCGAGGGGTTCCACGTCAGCCGCTATCTCCACGATCTGCTCGGCAAGGAAGAGACGCGCAAGCTCTTCCAGCGCTTCCCGGAGAGCGCGCGGGTCTGGCTCCCCAACGGCGAGCCGCCGGCGATCGGCAGCGTGCTGCGGCTCCCCGACCTGGCGGCGACGCTCGGCCGCTACGCCGAGCAGGGGCCGCGGGGGATCACCACCGGCCCGGTCGCCGCCGCGGTCGAGAAGACGTCGAACGCTTACGGCGGCGTGCTCACCGCCGCCGACCTCGCGGCCTACCGGCCGGAGTGGCGGCAGCCGCTCACCCTCGAAGCCTTCGGCTGGAAGCTCGCCGCGATGCCGCTCCCCTCCTCGGGCGGCGTCATCCTCGGCCAGACCCTCGGCATGCTCGAGCAGCGCGGCTGGGCCGGGCTGCCGCGCTTCGGCGCCGACCGCGACCACCTGCTGACCGAGGCCCTCCGGCACGCCTTCGCCGACCGCTTCCTGCTCGGCGACCCGGCGACCACCCAGGCGACCGAGGCGCAGCTGCTGGCGCCTGGCTGGATCGCGCGGCGGGCGGCGCAGATCGACCCCCGGCGCGCCACCCCGTCATCCCAGGTGAAGCCCTGGCCCGGCGCCGAGGCGGCCGGCGGCACCGAGACGACGCACCTCTCGGTGGTCGACCGCGACGGCAACCTGGTGGCCCTCACCACCACGCTCAACAACCTCTTCGGCTCCGGGCTGTGGGTGCCGGGGGCGGGATTCTTCCTCAACGACGAGATGGACGACTTCGCCACCGCCCCGGGCCGGCCCAATCTCTTCGGGCTGATCCAGGGGGAGGCCAACGCCGTGGCGCCCGGCAAGCGGATGCTCTCCTCGATGACGCCGGTGATCGCTCTGGAAGGGGAAGGAAGCCTACGCTCTCGGCGGCCGCGGCGGCTCGCGCATCCCCACCAACGTGATCGAGGTGCTGCTCAACCTGCTGGTGGATGGCGATCCCCTCCAGACCGCGATCGACCGCCCCCGGATCCACCACCAGTGGCTCCCCGACCGGCTGGAGGCCGAGCCCGACGCCCTCTCCCCCGAGACGCGGGCCGACCTCGAGCGCCGCGGCCACACCATCCTGATCGAGTCGTACACCGCCAAGATCCACGCCGTCCACCTGCTCCCGGACGGCCGGATGGAGGCCGCCTCCGACCCCCGCGGCTCGGGGGTGGGCGGAGTGGTTACACCGGATTACTGAGACGGCTCTCGCCACGGCTGGGGCGACACGGACCCACGGACAAACAGGGACGGACACGGACCCACAAGGACACCAGGAAAGAACCGCTTGGCCGGTATCTCCTTTTTGTCCCTGTTCGTCCGTGGTTGTCCGTGTTCGTCCTTGTTCTCAACCAGTCGCCCGCAGCTCGCCGCCGGCCTGATCGAGAATCGTGCGCAGGGTCTCGCCCAGCGTCCTCGGAGAGAAGGGCTTCTGCAGGCAGAGGGGGGAGTCCTCCCCGCCATCCGAGAGCAGCTCGTCGTTGTAGCCGGACATGAAGACGATCCGCGTCTGCGGGCGCTCGGCGCGCAGCCGCTGGGCGAGCTCCGTCCCCTTCATCTCGGGCATGGTGACGTCGGTCAGCAGCAGGTGGATGGCGCCGCGGTGGAGCCGCGAGATGACCAGCGCCTCCTCGCCGGACCCCGCCTGGAGCACCCGGTAGCCGCGGCTGACCAGGATCTGGTGGAGCACCGCCCGCACCTCGTCCTCGTCCTCGACCAGCAGGATCGTCTCCGAGCCCGCGGTCGGAGATGCCGGGCGCCACGGCGCCGCGGACGGCCTCGGCCTCCTGGGTGACCGGCAGGTAGACCGAGAAGCAGGCCCCCTGTCCGGGCGCGCTGTTGACGAAGATATGGCCGCCGCTCTGGCGGACGATGCCGTAGGCGGTCGAGAGGCCCAGCCCCGTGCCCTCCCCCTTGGTGCTGAAGAACGGCTCGAAGACGCGCGCCTGGGTGGCGGCGTCCATGCCCTGTCCCGTGTCCGTCACCGTCAGCAGGACGTAGGTTCCCGGCGGCACGTCGTCGTGGGGGGCGGGCCTCCCGGGGGCGACGTCCACCGGCACGGTGCGCAGGCTGAGGCGGCCGCCGGAGGGCATGGCGTGACGGGCGTTGACGGCGAGGTTGACGATGACCTGCTCGATCTGCCCGGAATCGATCTTGACCTTGCCGAGCTCCGGGTGGAGCGCGGACGACATGTGGATGTCCTCGCCGAGGAGCCGCTGGAGCATCTTCTCGAGTCCCGAGACGACGCTGTTCAGATTCATCACCTTGGTTTCCATCGGCTGCCGGCGGGCGAAGGCCAGGAGCTGCTTGGTGAGCGCCGCCGCCCGCTGCCCGGCCTCCTTGAGCCCGGTCAGGTTGCGGGCGAGGAAGGGGTCGGCCTGATAGCGCTCGAGCAGCAGGTCGCTGTAGCCGAAGATGGCGAGCAGGCAGTTGTTGAAGTCGTGGGCGACGCCGGCCGAGAGGCGGCCGATGGCCTCCATCTTCTGCGAATGCAGGAGCTGGCGCTGGAGCATCTTGTTCTCGGCCTCGTCGCGCTTGCGCTGGGCGATGTCGCGGATGGCGACCACCGAGACCTCCTCGCCCTGGAAGACGTAGCGCTTGCCCGCGATCTCGATGTCCACCGTCGAGCCGTCCTGCTTGAAGCCGATGCTCTCCCGCGGCACCCCCGCGAGGTCCACCTCGCCGGTGGCGAGGTCGGCGAGGCGGCGGCCGAGGATCTCGTCCGGCGCGGCGCCGAAGATGGCCAGCAGGGCGTGGTTGACCTCCAGGATCACGCCGTTGCGGACGATGGCGATCCCCTCGAGCGTGGCCTCGAACAGGGTACGGAAGCGCTCCTCGCTGCGCCGGATCTCCTCCTCGGCCGCCTTGCGCTGGGCGATCTCCTGCTGCGCCTTCTCGTAGAGGCGGACGTTCTCCGCCATCGGGGCGATCTGGTTGGCGACCGTCGACAGCAGGTGGATGTCGCTGGCCGGGAAGTAGTCGTCCGGGTCCCGGCGGCCGATCAGCCAGACTCCGAGAGTCCGCCCCTGGAGGAGGAGGGGGATCACCAGCCGCACCCAGGAGAGCGCGGGGTCGCCGGGTCCCGACGGCAGATACCTGCCGCTCTGGACGAGCGCCGCCCGCAGATCCTCCTCCACCGGCTTCGGCGCGCTGCCGGGAACGGCCTGCTCGTAGAGGGTCTCCTGACGCCCCTCCCCGAACAGATAGAGCGCCGACTGGCGGATCAGCAGGGTCGGCAGGATCTCCTCGGCGACCACTCCGCCCCAGGACCTGGCGGTCGAAGGCCGTGGGGATGCGCGCCGAGACGATGCCGATGACCTCGTCCGCCGAATGCTTGATGCCGAAGACGTAGCGGTCGACCAGCGCCTGGAAGCGGTCGCGCAGCATCGGCACCGCCGCCATGTAGAGCAGGGAGACCAGGAGAAGGATGGCCAGGACCCTGTTATTGGCCTGCAGCTGGCTGCTGAGGGCGAAGAAGGTCAGCGTATAGGACGCGAACAGCAGCGCCGAGAAGGTGTAGATGCCCAGCAGGCGGTTGGCCCGGAACTCCAGAGCGCCCAGGTGATGCTTGTAGATCGCGTAGATGTAGCCCATCGGCAGGATCGGCATCGTCACCAGCGCGATGCCGACCATGTAGGGAGCGAACTGGTACAGGCCGCGCCCCGCCAGGGACATGTGCTTGAACCAGACGAGCAGCAGGCCGTGGAAGGCCACGAAGGGGACCAGCCCGAGCGTCACGCCGAACAGCATGATGCGGACCGCGACCCGCGTGGCGGGCTCGGCGGGCAGGACGAGCCGGAGGCAGAGCAGGGCCAGGGAGAGCAGGATCGCCGCCAGCGTGTACCAGACGAACGAGTAGGCGAAATCCTCCAGCAGGAACAGCGCGTCGAGGACCGCCAGAACCGTGGAGATGGCGTACAGGGAGATCTGCAGGGTCCGCCGCGTCCGCCGTTCGAAGATCTCGCTGGGCAGGATGGTGTGGAGATGGACGGCGAGCGGCAGGAAGAACCAGATGACGGCGTGGAAGACGAGGGCGGCCCCCCCCGCCCGCTGGCCGATCCCCGAGGCGATCCAGAGCGCGATCGAGTAGCTGAAGAGCACCAGGACCAGCCAGCGCTCGTCGCGCGGCCGCAGGAAGATGATGACCACCGTCCCCATCAGCCAGAAGATGAGCGGCGCGATGGTGGAGAGGAGCACCTGCGGCCTGTCCACGCGCCAGGAACGGACCCTCACGTCGCGCACCAGCGGCTGGCCGTCCCGGATCAGGCGGACGCGCGCGACGCCGTCCCTGCCGAACAGGTGCGCGACCGACATCCGGCGGTCGTGCGAGAACTCTTCGAAACGGGTCTGCTCGATGGCGAGGATCTGGTCTCCAACCAGCAGGCAGGTGTCCGGAGAGTGGATGCACGGCTGCGAGCTGACCACCTTCCAGTCCGAAGGGCTGAGGGTGAAGCCGAGCTCCGGAGACTGGGCGGCGTAGGGGTAGTACAGGCAGGGGAAGAGGACAAACAGCGAGGCGAGGACCAGAAAGAGGTCCACTGTCTTCCAGGAGGAAGCGTGCCGGGTGTCCATATCGTCGCTGCAAACTCAAGAAGCGAGAGCCTTTATAGCAGGCTTGCCGCTTCCGGTCCACACTCCGGGCGGGCGGCAACGCCCGCGGGCCCTCTCGGACGGCAGAAACGGAGGGTCCCGCGGACGCTGGCGCGGGCTAGGCTCGTGCAACTCCAAGGCTCGGCGGACCGGAGGGGTCGGTAGGCGCCCATTCGCTCCAGACATCCGCCTGCGCCTCGCCCGTCATCGCGAGCGGATCGAGCTGGCCGACACGGTGCAGGATCTCGAACAGGAAGCTGCCCTCATCCTTGGATGAAAAACGGGAAACGAACTCTTGCATTAACATGATTTATCCCTCCTATATCTATAAAGGTGCTGATGGAGTTGATGACCGGGACGAGAGAGGAGAGGAGGGGGGGCCGCGCGCCGGCAGGGAAAGAGCGCGGGACTGTCGGGAAGGGGAAAACGAGCTCGCAGAGAGATTCTCGATCGGCCCGGTTCGCCGGTTGGATTCCACCAACATCATGCTCAACGTAGCGTGGCAGAACGTGAGCACCTCGAGAGCCTCTCGGTCCTCCAGCCAGGGAGCTGGACTAGTTTTCAATTAAGGGTAAGACTATGAGGCAAAACTCCTCATGCTTCAACCATATTCCTTAACGGATCGCCAGCGCCCCGGGGTCCTCAACGCCGACCTTCTCGAGCAGCCGGTGCAGCGGCCGCGCATGCACGTCGAGAAGATGGTCGATCGGCCCGGGGTCACGGAGCGGAATCCGCGCCAGACGTTCCTGTGCCTGGCGCGAGAGCTCGATCAGCTTGAGCGTGCAGTAGCTGATCGCGCCGCTGCGGAACAGAATCTTCTGTGCCGCCGCGAGCGCCTCCGGATCGTCGGTCCGCGCCGACAGATCGAGGAACTCCTCCCTCTCGGCGTGCGCGGCGGTCATCGCGAACAGCAGCGGCAGGCAGTTCGACCGGCGCTTCCAGTCGGCGCGCGCCGGCGTCTCCAGGGCGTCCGTCACGTCGTCGCTGACCTGGATGAACCGGCCGAGGATGTGGCCGATCCCCGCCAGTTCGTCGGCGATCTCCACCGGCGCCCTGCCGAGCAGGGCTCCCATGCGCAGCGCCTCGCTGAACAGCGGCGGCGTCTTCGTCCCCACCACCCGCCAGTACTCCTCCTCGTTGGTGAGCTCCCGCGAGTCCAGTTCCTGGCCCATGCAGGTGGCGATCGACATCTGGGCGAAGCTCGACTGCAGCGCGTCGCGGATCGCGGCCGGCGCCGCGGCCTGCTCGAGCAGGCGGTGCCCGGCGGCCTGGAAGGCCAGCGCCAGGTTGGCGGTCCGCCCCGTTCCCAGGTAGCGGAAATCCCCCAGGGGCTCGTCGTCGAGCATGTCGTCGACCAGATGGATGCTGATCAGCGAGCAGAAGAGCGCCGCCGCGGCAGGCAGAGCATCCTCCTCGCGTCCTCCCACCGCCCGGCAGGCGGAGACCGGATGTTCCCAGACGGAGATCGACTCCCGATGGACCACACGCTCGATCATCGCCAGCATCTGCGGCCACGAAGAGACGGTGGGAAGGTTGCGGACCCGGTCTTTCAATTCCTCGAATCGCATCGCGAGACTCTCCGCTCCAGAAAAGCTTTTTCAGATCGGAGCCCCGGCGGGCGCTTGTGCCCGCCGGGGCTCCTGGAACTGCAAGAGATCAGCGCACAGAACTTATGCAGATCTCGCGCCAATCTACGCTATGAAGGCTCGGCTGCCAACGATCAGACAGCCGCGAGGCTGACCGCGCCCGGATCCATGCCCGGCCAGGCCGCCCACTCGCTCATCGGGGTATCGCCGTCGGCGTTGAGGACCTGCCTCGGGTCCTCGACCTGGCTCAGGGTGCGGAGCGCCTGGAACAGGCGGCTATCTTCGGTGACGGACGTAAGCTTCGAATAGAAATCATGGATATGCATTGACGTAGCTCTCCCCATGGAGGACCTGTGGCCCTCCCGTTAAAGTTTTGATGCTAGATGAACGACTACAGAACCGACGGCCCGTCAGGGCCGTCAGGTGAGACAACCTGGCATGTCAAAGTCCCCCCATTGGAAAGTCAAAAAAAAAGATGCGACGGAAACGCAGGAGCGTGCACGTCCGGCTCTCTAGTGCTCGAGGTCCTGAAGAACGGGACAGCCCTGCTGACCTTTTTGCTGACTTTTTGAAAGGACCGGTTCAGGAAGCCGACGGTGTAACGCCGAGCGGCTCGAGCACGCCCGAGCCGTCGGCGGTGGAGCCGCCCTTCAACAGCAGGGCGAGCTCGCGGCCCGGCAGTGGCCGCTGGAAGAAATACCCTTGCGCGTAGTCGATGCCGAGCAGGCGGAGCACCTCGGCATCCTCCGCCGTCTCGACCGCTTCCATCACCGTCGCGGTGCCGGCTCGCGCCGCCATCTCGGCCGTGCTCTGGACGATGATCTGCTTGAAGGGGTCGTGCGCGAGCCCGCGGCAGAAGGTGCCGGAGATCTTCAGAAACTCGGGATGCAGGTCCTGGAACAGGTTGAGGTTCGAGGAGCCTTCGCCGAAGTCGTCCAGCGCGATGCGGAAGCCGCGCTCGCGCAGCCGCTGCAGGGTCGCCGCGAAAGCGCTGGGATTGACGATCGTCTGCTGCTCGGTGAGCTCGAGGACGATCTCCTTCTCCTGCATCCCCGCCGCGCGCACGGCATCGCAGAGCCGCACGGCGAAATCGGGATTGGTGAGCGACCGCGGCTGCACGTTGAGGAAGACGACCACGCTGTTGCCGAGGTGGACCACCTCGGTGAGCGCGGCGCGGATGCAGATCATGTCGGCTTCGAAGAGGAGCTCTTTCTGGGCCGCGTAGGCCAGGAAGACCGCGGGGCTGCCGAGGACCGAGCCGCTGGGCCCGCGAGCCAGGCTCTCGACGCCGAACACCTCGAACCGCGGGGAGCCGTCCCGCAGCTTGACGACCGGCTGCAGCACGGCGCGGATCGGGTTGGCCGCCATGAAGTCCTCGAGCAGCTCGACCTGCTGGACCTCCCCTTCCCCCTCCAGCACGGTGCCGGGGGCGAGCTGCGCGGCGCGGCGGTCGAGCAGATAGCCGCGCAGCCGCGTCAGCCCCTCCGACTTCTCCAGCACCGCGGTGACGCCGAGGACGGAGCACAGGTCGCGCACCGCCTGATCGACGTAGCCGCTCAGCACATAGACCGCTGTATCAGGGAAGTTGGCGGTGACGAAACGGACCAGCCGCATGCCGTCGAGCCCGCCGAGCTGCGAGACCGAGAGATCGGTGATCACCACGTCGAAGCGGAAGCAGCGGAGCAGAGCCTCCGCGGCCTCGATTTCCATGCAAGTGGTCAGCTCGATGCCCGGCAGCCGCAGGCAGGCCGCCAGAGTATCGACCACGATCGACTCATCGTCGAGAATCAGCACCCGAAGCACGGCGTCAGTATAGTCCCGTCCGGCGGCGGGGCTTCACGCCTCGCGCCTCCGCAAAAATAACAGCATCCAACAACGGATTGAGCTGCTGGAGGGTACCGTGCGCACCCCTGGGAAGTCAATCACGGGGCGCTCGCTCACTCTTGGGGCCTCTGCTTCCAGAGGACGCCGCCGTTCGTCTCGGCGACTTTGTCGTAGAACCGCCCCAGGCGGCTGGAGAACGGATGCCCCGACGGCATCCGCCAGGTGTAGATGTAGTCCGCGCGGTGCCGCCACTCCTTGGTGCGCAGCTGCCCCGGCCGCGCCTCGATGTCCGGGATCGGCGGCCACGGCTCCCGGAACCGCGTCGGGAAGTGCGTCGACGCCGCCTCGTAATTGTCCCAGTCGATCAGCCCCCGCTCCAGAGCCTTGTAGCTCATGGCATGGCTGAGGACGTCCACCCTGGCGCCCTGGGCCTGGTGAGTGAAGAGCAGCGGCAGAACCCGGGCGTTCGACTCGACCGGATCGAGCCCGGCGAGGTACGCCTCCATCTCGCCGCTCAGCAGCCGGTACCAGTGGGCCACGCAGCCGAGGTTGAGCAGGGCGGCGACGGCCAGCGCGGCGGCGCCGATGCGGCGCCCCCGGGCGCCGGCGCCGGGCGCGAGCCAGGGGATCAGGATCAGGTAGGGGTAGAGACAGAGCCGGTTCTTCAGCATCGTGCCGCCCGACATCCCGTCCGGACTGACGAAGTAGAGCAGCGTGAACACCGCCGCGAGGAGCAGAAAGGCCCGCTCACTTCCCAGCGGGCGCCGGAGCCCCTCCCGCCGGAGAGTGAGGAGGAGGAGGACGAGGAAGGTCAGCGCCAGGAGCTGGCTCAGCAGCTCCTGCGGCGGTCCGAAGCTGGGGAGGGAGCCGATCTGGACGAAGAAAAGCAGCAGGCGCCCGAAGGGCCAGAAGGACGGGAGGGTGCTCCCCCCCTCCATGCTGAAGTACCAGACCGGCAGGAGCCCCTGGGGTGCGAGGACCGCGACGTGCAGCAGATGCCGCCGCCAGCTGTCGCGGCGCAGCGTCGCCAGCCAGAGGGTGGCGATCGCCAGCAGCGCGAGCCCGAAGGAGAGGATGTGCGAGAAGTAGCAGAGCCAGAGCAGCAGGTTGATCCCCACCACGTAGCGGGGAGCCGCCGGCCGCTCGCGGTATCGCCACCAGAAACCGAGGACGAACGGGAACAGCGCCAGGCTCAGCGAGAAGTTGTAGAACCCGAACTGGAACAGGAAGTTGAAGACGAACGGAAAGGCCAGGAAGGCGAGCCAGCGGCTGCCACCGGGGCGCACCGCTCCCGCGAGATACCAGACCCCGGCGAGCAGCGTCAGCGCGTAGCCGCTCACCAGCAGCTTCTCCGCCACCAGCGGCGGCACGGCGAACATCAGCAGGGCCATGATCCCGTGCCCGAGCCAGTTCGGGTAGGGCTCGGCGTTGATCTCGTAGTACTGGCGGAACAGGGGGACGTGATCGTATTGCCGGAGGATCCAGGCGTTGTAGGCGTGGCACGGCCCGTCCACCGTTGGGAGGTAGTGGACGATCCAGAACGGGATCAGATAGAGCAGGGCCAGCGTGAGGAAGAGGGCGCCGAGCCAGAGTTCTTCCCGGCGATCTTCTTGAGATTCCAAGCCGTTAGCGTATCTAAGATTCGCTCTTGCGGAAACGTTTTCCCACCCGGCGGTACGCCTCGCGGAAGGGGATGCCCTCGTCCAGCACCAGCCGGTAGGCCTCCTCGGCGGCGTGGAGGCCGGGGTCGAGGCGGATGCGCTCGGGGTGGAAGCGGACCCCGGGCAGGGCGGCGGCGAGGATCGAGAGCGTCTCCGCTGCCAGATCGATCCCCCGGAACAGCGGCGCCTTGAGGAGCTGCAGGTCGCGGTGATAGCCGGACGGCAGCTTGGCGGGGACGGCGAGCGCCTCGAGCAGGCACCCCTGCGCCGTGGCGGAGCGCCCGCGCACCAGCTCGAAGACGTCCGGGTTGCGCTTCTGCGGCATGATCGAGGAGCCGGTGGTCATCGCCGCCGGCAGGCTCACGAAAGCGAACTCCGAGGTGGCGAAGAGGACGAGGTCGGCGGCGAGCCGCCCCAGGTCCTGCATCAGCAGAACGATCTCGAACAGCACCTGCGCCTCGGCCTTGCCGCGCGAGAGCTGGACCGCCGTCACCGGCTCGTGGATCTCCGCAAACCCCAGGCTCCGGCGGGTCGACTCGCGGTCGATCGGCAGCAGCGGCACGCCGTACCCCGCCGCCGAGCCGAGCGGGTTCTTGCCGATCCGGCGCGAGCAGGCCTCGATCCCCTCGGCGTCGTCGCGCAGCTCGGCCGCGAAGCCGCCGGCCCAGAGCGGGACGGAGCTCGGCATCGCCTGCTGGAGGTGGGTGTAGCCGGGGAGGACGGTCGCCCCCTCCCGCGCGCCCAGCTCGTCGAGCGCGCCGGCCACCTCGCGGGCCCCGGCGGCGAGGGCGGCGACGGCGTCCCGCAGATAGAGGCGGAGCGCGGCGAGCACCTGGTCATTGCGCGAGCGTCCGAGATGGAGGCGGGCCCCGGCCTCCCCCGCCCGCTCGGTCAGCCGGGTTTCGAGCGCGGTGTGGACGTCCTCGTCCGCGAGGGCGATCCGCCACTCCCCCGCCGCGTGCTCCCCCGCCAGCGCCTCCAGCCCCTCGCGGATGGCGGCGAGGTCCCCGGCGGAGAGGAGACCGGCCTCGTGGAGCATGCCGGCGTGGGCGATCGAGGCGCGGACGTCATAGGGGACGAGGCGGGCGTCGAGGACGTGGTCCTCGCCGGCGGTGTAGCGCAGCACGCGCTCGTCGAGCGGCTCCCCCTTGTCCCACAACCGGCTCACGCCGCGCTCTCCACCAGCCGCTCGGCGTAGGCGCGCACCATGCGGGCGTAGAAGCGGGCCCCCTCCAGGATCTCGCTCTCCAGCACGTACTCGTCCGGCGTGTGGGAGCGCTCGGTCTTCCCCGGACCGCACTTCAGGGCCGGGATCCCCTCCATGAAGACGAGATCGGAGAGGGTCGCCGAGCCGAACAGGCGGGCCTCCGGCCGCGCCTCGCGGGCGGCCCCGACGAGCGGCGCGGTCTTCCGGGATCTCCCGCGGCCGCAGGCGCTCGGAGAGCACCCGCACTTCCCCCGCCACGGCGAGCTCCAGGCGCTCCACCAGCTCGCGCCCGTGGAGGCCCGGCGTCGTCCGCACGTCGAGCACCGCCGTGGCCTCGCCCGGCACCACGTTGCGCGCGGTGCCGGCGCGGAGCTGCGTCGGCTCCAGGGTGACCCGGCCGAGGCGCGGGTGCGGAGGGCCGAAGTCCACCCGCTCGAGGGCGACCAGATCGTGCGCCAGCCGGCGGGCGGCGTTGGCCGCGCCCAGCGACGCCGCGTTGGCGGCGTGGCAGGAATCCCCGCGGGCGACCAGCTCGAGGACCATCAGCCCCTTCTGCGCCACCGCGATGTCGAGCCCGGTGGGCTCCCCCACCACCGCCGCCTCCGGGGGCGTGCCGCGGCGGGCCAGCTCGGCGAGCACCGCCTCGGTGCCGGTCCCCCGCGTCTCCTCCCCCTCGACCAGGGCGAGGGCGAGGGTGAACGGCAGCTCGGCCTCGCGGAAGGCGAGGAAGGCGGCGGTCATCGCCGCGACCGAAGCCTTGGCGTCGTTCGATCCCAATCCGTAGACGCGGCCGTCGACCACCCGCACGTCCCACGGATCGCGCGTCCACCCCGGCGACGGCGGGACGGTGTCGAGATGGGTGTCGAAGAGCAGCACCGGCCCCGTGCCCACAGTGGCGAGCAGGCTGGAGCCGAGCCGCGTCTGGGCGACGCCGTTGCGCCGCAGCAGGTCCCCCAGGAAGCTCGGCGAGCTCCCCCTCTTCCCCGGAGACCGAACGGATCGCGGTGATCGCCCGGTGGAGCGCCAGGATCTCCCGCTCGGGCAGCATCAGACCGCTCCCACGCCGGCAAGGACGGGAGCGGCGGCCGCGCCCGCCGCGGCTTCGGCCGGGGAGAGCACCCGCACGTCCTCGACCACCAGCGTCCCCACCCCCTCGTTGGTGAACACCTCGGCCAGCAGGCCGTCCGGCAGGTCGTGCGAGAGGATGTGGACCCGCCGCACGCCCCCCTGGATCGCCGCCTCGATGGCCGAGGTCTTGGGGAGCATGCCGCGCAGGAGCCCCCCCTCGTCCTTGAGGCGGCGCAGGCCAGCGAGATCGGTATAGGAGACCAGCGAGCCGGGGTCGTCCGCCCGCTCGAGGATCCCCGGCGCGCCGGTCAGGAACAGCAGCTTCTCCGCCTGGAGAGCCACCGCCAGGGCGGAGGCGATGGTGTCGGCGTTGATGTTGAGCACCGTGCCGTCCTCGGCGGCCGAGAGCGGGCTGACCACCGGCACGTAGCCGGCGTCCATCAGGTCGGTCAGCACCTTGGGATCGACGCTCTCGACGTCCCCCACGAAGCCGTAGTCGACCATCTCGCCGCCCACCCGCACCGGCGGGCGCTTGCGGGCCTGGATCAGGCCGGCGTCGACCCCGACACCCCCACCGCCGGCAGGCCGACGCTCCGGCAGACGGCGAGCAGGTGCGTGTTCACCGCGCCGTTGAGCACCATGGCGGCGACCTCCAGCGCCTTGGCGTCGGTCACCCGCCGCCCCTCGACGAAGCGGGTCTCGGCGCCCAGCGCCTTGGCGAGCTCGGTCGACTGGGTGCCGCCGCCGTGGACCAGCACGACGCGGATGCCCACCTGATGGAGCACCTCGATCTGCTCGACCAGGTCGCGGGCGGTCGCCTCGCGCTCCAGGGCGCCGCCCCCCGCCTTGAGGACGAAGGTCTTCCCCTTGAAGATCCGGATGTAGGGGACCGCGTGCTTGAGGGCGGTCGCTTCCGCGGTCCGCTGGCCGACGTCTTTCATCTTTATCTCCTTATCCCTTCAGCAGACGGTGGAGCACCGCCATCTGCGCCCACATGCGGTTGCGCGCCTCGTGGACCACGACGCTGCGCGGCCCGTCCAGCACCGAGTCCCTCACCACCACGTTGCGCCGCACCGGCAGGCAGTGCATGAACCGGCAGTCCGGCGCGGCGGCGGAAAACCAGTCGTCGTCCACGCACCAGTCGCGGAGCCCGGCGCGAAAGGCCGCCTCGGCCTCGGGGTCGCCATAGTGCGGCGGCGAGGTCCAGGACTTGGCGTAGATCACGTGCGCCCCGGAGAGCGCCTCGCCGCGGTCGGCGGTCTCGCGCACCGAGCCCCCCGAGATCGCCGCCGCCGCCCGCGCCTTCGCCATCACCGGCTCGGGGAGGGCGAAGCCGTCGGGGCGCAGCACGGTGACGTCCATCCCCCGCAGCGCCGCCATGTGGACGGCCGCCGCCGGCACCGCCAGCGGCAGCGGCTTCGGGTGCCAGGCCCAGGAGAGGACGAATTTCCCCCACGCGCCGGGACGTCGAGGTCGTCCATCGTCTTCCAGTCTGCCAGCGCCTGGCACGGATGATCGATCGCCGACTCCAGGTTGATCAGCGGCACCGGGCAGACCGCCGCCATCGAGCGGAAGGTCGCGTCCGCCAGATCCGCCTCCAGA
This sequence comes from uncultured Acidobacteriota bacterium, assembly GCA_963792575.1. Lineage (GTDB taxonomy): Bacteria > Acidobacteriota > Thermoanaerobaculia > Multivoradales > UBA5704 > DATARR01. The sequence goes on along the minus strand of CAWBWZ010000023.1, from coordinate 822,491 downwards.
TCCGTGCCGCCCGCGAAGGAGCGGATGCCGAGCGCGTCGCCATAGCCCGCCAGCACCGGGATCGCCTCCCGCACGTGCTCGGCGGCGGCGCCGTCCATCACCACCCCGTCGCGGGTCTCCAGGATCCAGGTCCCCTGCCCCGGCGAGATCACGAACGAGCTGCCGCCCAGCCTGGCCATCCCCGCCTGGAACGAGGCGAGAGTGCGCAGCGAGGGGTTGAAGAAGAGGAGCGCCAGGACCTTCCCCTTCAGCGCCTCGGGCTCCGGATGGCGCTCCAGCCAGCCCGCGCGGTCGAGCAGCTCCGACACCTCTCCGGGGGAGAAGTCGGCGAGGTCGAGGAATCCGTTCAAGGGCGGATCTCCGCCAGCGCGGCCGCCAGCGTCGCGACGTGGGACTCCTCCAGGATCAGCGGCGGCAGCAGCCGGACGATGTTGCGGATCGCCGCTCGGTGCCGGCCAGGATCCCCTTCTCCAGCAGCTCGTCGACGATCCCCCGCGCCGGCCGCGAGGTGCGCAGGCCGAGCAGGAAGCCCTCCCCCTGGATCGACTCGACCGGCCCCACCTGGCAGGTCGTCGCGGATGAGATGGGAGAGCGACCGCACCCGCGCCAGCAGCCCCTCGGACTCGATGGTGTCGATCACCGCCTCGATCAGCGCGCAGGCGAGCGGACCGCCGCCGAAGGTGCTCCCGAGATCACCCTTGCCGAGCCCGGCCGCCACGGCGTCGCTCGCCAGCACCGCCCCGGCCGGGAAGCCGCCGGCGATCCCCTTGGCCGTGGTCAGCAGGTCCGGGGTGACGCCGTAGGCCTGCGCCGCGAACGGGTGGCCGGTGCGCCCCATGCCGCACTGCACCTCGTCGAAGATCAGCAGGGCGCCCGCGCGGGAAGTCAGCTCGCGCGCCGCCGCCAGATAGCCGGCGCCGAGGTCCACGGCCCCGGCCAGCCCCTGGATGGGCTCCACGATGAGCGCCGCGACGTCCGGCCCCAGCGCCGCCTCCAGGGCGTCGAGGTCTCCGCGCGGCACGAAGGTGACGTCGAAGGGCGCGCGCGGGAAGCCGTACCACTTCTCGGATTTATGGCTGACCGCCGCCGCCGCCGCGGTGCGGCCGTGGAAGGCCCCCTCCAGGGCGACGATCCGGGATCTCCCGCCGTGGGGAGGAAATGGCGGAAGGCGAGGCGGAGCGCGTTCTCGTTCGCCTCGGCGCCGCTGTTGACCAGGAAGGCGCGGGTGAGCCCGGCCGGCCCGAAGCGCACCAGCCGCTCGGCGGCCCGGGCGCGGACGGCGAGCGGCACCGAGTTGCTCTGGAAGAACAGCTCCTCCGCCTGGGCGCCGAGCGCCGCCACCAGCCGCGGATGCCGGTAGCCGAGCAGCGCCACGGCGTGGCCGCCGTAGAAGTCGATCAGCGCGCGGCCGTCGCGCGTATGGACGATCGCCCCCTCGCCCCGGACGGGCTCGACGGGGGTGTGCGCGTAGACGGGCAGCAGCCAGCGGGCCTCGTCCAGCTCGGCCTGGAGAACGGTTTCGACGGCGGTCTCAGTCATGTCAATCTCCTTTACAGCCATCCCAGTCCTGGCACCGTCAACCCCGCGGTCTCCGGGAACCCCAACAGCCGGTTCATCCACTGGATCGCGCCCCCCGCGGCGCCCTTCACCAGATTGTCGATCGCCGAGAAGACCACCAGGTGATCCCCCGATGCGGCCACGGAGAGCCGGGCGCGGTTGGTCCCCACCACCTCCTGCAGGCGCGGCGGATCGGCCAGGACGTCCACGAACGGTGCCCCGGCGTAGAAGCCGGCCAGGGCCTGGCGGACCTCTTCGGTCTTCATCCCTTGCAGCAGCCGCGCCTGGACCGTGGCGTAGATGCCGCGCGCGAACGGCCCCGACTGCGGAGTGAAGAAGATGTCCGCCTCCACCCCCGAGGCCGCCGCGGCGAGCGCCCGCATCTCCGGCTCGTGCCGGTGCTTCAGCGGGCTGTAGGCGAAGAGGTTGCTCCGCCGCGCCGGGTGGTGGGTGGTGGCCGTGGGGGTCCGCCCGGCGCCGGTGCTGCCGGTGACGGCGACCACCGAGAGCCGCGGCTCCACCAGCCCCAGCTTCAGCAGCGGCACCGCCGCCAGCAGCGTCGCCGTGACGAAGCAGCCGGGATGGCCGACGTGCCCCGCCGGCGTCGCCGCCAGGTGCTCCGGCAGCGCGCATTGAAACTCGGCCAGCCGCCCCGGAGCGCCATGGGCATGCCCGTAGACCGCCTCGTAGGCCGCTCCGTCCGCGAAGCGGAAATCCGCCGAGACGTCCACCACCTTCAACGCAGTCCCCGCTCGCTCAGCGGCGGCCAGGGCCTCGTCGAGGAGCGGCGCCGCGGCGCCATGGGGCGCGGCGCAGAGCAGGGCGACCGTCTGGGACTCCCCCATCGACTGGCCCATAATCCGCGCCAGATCCTCGCGACCCGCGAACGCCAGCCCCGGGTAGCAACCCGCGAGGTGCGGGAAGGCGGACTCCACCACGCCGCCGCTCTGACTGTCCGAGAGCACAGCCGCCAGACGGAGGCTCGGATGGCCGGCGAGGAGCCGCAACAGCTCCCCGGCGACGTAGCCCGTCCCCCCAGCACGATCGCGGGCACCGGCGCCGTATTCATCCCGTCACCACCTCGGCGGCAGGAACGCCGATCCCCAGCCGGCCCCTCACCAGCGCCGCCAGCCGCTCGCCGTCGGTGCGGGCGTTGATCGCGGGGACGCCCACCACCTCCTCGATGATCCGCGTCCCGGCCACGTTGTCGGTCGCCGGTCCGGTCACCGCCACCGGCTCGATGCCGAACTGCTCGCGCAGCATCCGCACCCCGCCCCAGGCCGCCACCGGATCGTTCGCCGCCAGCACCACGGCGGTGAAGGCGGCGCGGATCTGCGCATCCTCGAGGATCGCCGCCACCCCGTAGGCGCCCAGGAGCCCGTCCCCCAGCTCGGCCACGATGACGTCCGGCCGGCCGGCGGCGAGGCGGGTCACCAGCGTCCGGGTGAGCGCCGGCGCGTTGGCCGGCGTCGTCGAGACCACCCCGAAATCGGTGAAGATCGCCGTCGCCCGCGCTCCCGCGTCCTCCATCGCCAGCACGTCGCGCCGCAGCGAGACGCCGGTCGCCTTGAGGCCGTCGACCGTCAGGCCGCCATGGCTGAGATGCCGCACCAGGGTGCAGGCGGCGGCCGTCTTGCCGCAGTTCATGCACGAGCCGACCAGCGCGATCACCGGCACGCCGGCCGCGTCGATCGGGGCCTCCAGGTCGAGCGGCTCGCCGCCGATCCGCGCCGCGACGCCGATCCGCTCCCCCAGGTAAGGGAAGTGGAGCACCGCCCCCAGCACCTCGCACTCGAACGGAGGGCCGAGGTCCGGGTTCACCGAGTCGCAGATCCCGATCACCCCGCCCATGTTCAGCAGGTGGACCGTGTCGCCAGGGGCCAGCCGCTCCGGCAGGTGCCCCGAGTAGCCGAACAGGGCGTGCCGGTGGCCGAGGGCGCCGGCGATCACGTCCCCCTTCTTCACCTGCGCCATGCGGCCGCTCGGCAGCTCGAGCTGGCTGTAGGTGCTCTTGTCGTTGCGCACCCGCACCGCCACCACCACCCCCTCCTCGCAGGGGATCTCGGCGCTCACCCGCACCTCCCGCTTGAGGCCGCAGGCGCGGGTGACCGAGGCGATCTTGTCGAGCAGCACGGTCTTCATGAAGCGCCTCCTTCATCCGCCATGTGGGGGGCCATCCGGGCATACAGCTCCCCCGGCAAGCGCCACGATCCGCGAGAAGCCGCGGGCGTCCGCGGCCGACCACTCCCCCGCCGCCTCGCCGTAGATGCCGCGCGAGGCCGCCCGCAGCGAGAACGGCGACGCCACCCCCTCGACGAACACCTGGCCCGGCCGGAAGAGGAGATGGACCTCGCCGGTGACCCGCTGCTGCGAGGAGAGCAGGAGCGCCTCGATGTCGCGGCAGACCGGATCGAGGTGCTGCCCCTCGTGGACCAGGTCGCCATAGACCCCCGAGACCGTCTCCTTGACCCGGATCTGGCGGCCGGTGAGCACCAGCTTCTCCAGCTCCCGGTGGGCGTTGAGCAGCACCTCGGCCGCCGGCGCCTCGAAGGCGACCCGCCCCTTGATGCCGAGGATCGTCTCGCCCAGATGAATCCCGCGGCCGATCCCGTAGACCGCCGCCGCCTCTTCAATCTTCTCGATCAGCTCGACCGGCCCCAGCGCCTCGCCGTCCCAGGCGGACGGCACGCCCCCCTCGAAGGCCACGGTGTGGCGCGACGGCGCGAGCGGCGCGTCGAAGGCCCCTCGCGTCAGCACCCAGGCGGACTCGGGGATCGAGGAAACCGTGTCCAGCGTCTCCTGGCCGCCGATCGTCACCCCCCAGAGCCCGCGGTTGATCGAGTAGGCGGCGCCGAACGGCGGCACCGGCAGCCCCCGCGCCTCCAGATAGGCCACCTGCTCGGGCCGCGGCCGGGGCTCGTCGCGCACCGGCGCCAGGATCTCCAGGCCGGGATCGATCGTGCGCAGGGCCACCTCGAAGCGCACCTGGTCGTTGCCCGCCGCCGTGCAGCCGTGGGCGATGGTGCGCGAGCCGAACCGGGCCGCGGCCTTCGCCACCTCCTGCGCCTGGATCACCCGCTCGGCCCCCACGCAGAGCGGATAGACCTGCCCGCGCCGCACGTTGCCGAGGATCAGGAAGCGCAGCACGCGGTCGAAGAAGTCCTGCCGGGCGTCGATCCGCAGGTGGTCGACGGCCCCGAGGACACGCGAGCGCCGGGCGAGGTCCTCGGCGGCGGCCGCGTCGAGCCCGCCGGTATCGACCGTCACGGTGACCACCGGCCGGCCGAGGGTCTCGGCGAGCCAGGGGATGGAAAAAGAGGTGTCCAGCCCGCCGGAAAAGGCGAGCACGATCGGATCGGGCATGATTCAGCCCTCCTTGAGGAAGCTTTCGAGCCTGCGGATGAAACGCTTCTGGTCGCCGGCGGAGGCGGTGGCGGCGAAGACGGTGTCGTCGCCGGCCATGGTTCCCACCAGCTCGGGCCAGCCGGCCCGGTCGATGGCGATCCCCACGGCCTGGGCGGCCCCGGCCATGGTGAAGACGACGGCGAGATTTGGCCCCGCGGGCTTCACCCCGCGCAGGAACCGGGCGACTTCCGCCACCCCGGGATCATTCTCCTCCCGCTCCACGGGCCGGGCGTAGCGGCCGCCGATCCACCCCACCCCGAGGTCCCGCAGATCGCGGCTGACGCTCGACTGGGTGACCGCGACCCCCCGCTCGCGCAGCCGCTCCACGAGATCCCCCTGGCTCGTCACCCGGTGGGCGTCGAGGATCGCCAGGATCTCCTGCTGGCGGGCTTCGCGGTTTTCGTGGTCGGGTGGCATAGTCGGTTCTCTCGCTGCAAATCGATGCACATCATACAGCATAGACCGCATGGACTGTCAAGGAGGGACGAAAGGGACTGCAGGGACAGCAGGGACGAACACCGAAAAGCGCAACTCAGTTTCCTCCAGGCGAAACCGTGGGATAGCATCTCCGCCTCGCTCACGGAGTAGAATGGGAGGTGGAGGTGGCTCATGGCGGTGCCGTTCCAGAAGCAGTTTCTGACCATCGAAGAGTTCGAACGCGCCTGGGAAGAGGGTGCTTTCCCTCCGGATGCGCGGATGGAGCTGATCCGGGGCGAGGTTGTTGAGATGTCGCCGATCGGCGATCCCCACTTCCTCTCCGTCATGTTCCTCGGCGACCTCCTGTCAGAGCTGAGGCCGAAGGGAATCTCGAGCTTGCAGGGTCCGCTCCGTCTCCCCTTGCAGGAGTCGGTCCCTCAGCCGGACGCTGTCGTCTTCCGGCGCCGGTCGAATTTCAAGACACGCCCTCCACGTGGCAAGGATGCCCTCCTGGTCGTAGAGGTCTCGGATTCCACCCTTGCCTATGATCGCGACGTCAAGATGCCCCTCTACGCGGAGGTGGGCATCCCCGAGGCTTGGCTCGTCGACCTGAATGCGGAGAAGATCTGGGTCCACCGCCGGCCGTCTCCCGAGGGGTATCAGGAGATACGGGCGTACTGGCGAGGAGAGACGATCTACCCCGAAGCATTCCCGGAGACGGGCTTCGCCGTGGACAAGATCCTCAGCTGAGCACGGAAAGACACGACGCAGTTCCCTCCAGGCGAAACCGTGAGATAGCATCTCCGTCTCGCTCACGGCGTAGAATGGGAGGTGGAGGTGGCTTATGGCGGTGCCGATCCAAAAGCGGTTCGTGACGGTCGACCAGTATCAGCAGATGGCGGAGGACGGCGTTTTTCCCCCGGACGCACGGTTGGAGCTCATCCGCGGGGAGATTGTTGAGATGTCTCCGATCGGCCCTGGCCACTCCGCCTCGGTGAGGCGGTTCATCCGCAACTTCAGCGCTCGCCTCAGCGCCCACGCCATAGTGGACGCACAGGACCCCATCCTGCTGAGGGAACAGGAGTCGGAACCGCAGCCGGACCTCGCTCTTCTGCGTCTTCGGGACGACTTCTACTCGACCGGCACGCCGACTCCTGAAGACGTTCTCCTGGTGGTCGAAGTGGCCGATTCCTCCCTCTCCTACGACCGCAAGGTCAAGATGCATCTCTATGCTGAGGCAGGCATCCCCGAGTCCTGGCTAGTCGCTCTGACTTCTGGCACGATCTTCGTCTACAGGCAGCCATCTCCCGAGGGCTACCAGGACGTGCGCGCCTACCGGCGAGGGGAGATGATCTACCCCGAGGCCTTCCCGGAGACCGGCTTCGCCGTGGACGAGATCCTCGGCTGACCTGAAACCACCAGGATCGTCTCCCTCCTGCCTATGATCGTGCCGCTCCTACCCAGGAGCGTCGCGCTCCTAGTCATGATCGTGGCGCTCCTGGCCAGGAGCGGCTCCATCCTGCCCATGATCGCCTCCCTCCTGCCTATGATCGTCTCGCTCCTGCCCAGGATCGAGGCGCTCCTAGCGAGGAGAGAGACGATCATGCCTTCCCTTCGCCCCATCCTGACTAGGAGCGCCTCCATCCTGGGCAGGAGAGGGACGATCATGAGTAGGATGGAGGCGCTCCTGGCCAGGAGCGCCACGATCATGGGCAGGAGCGGCACGATCATGGGCAGGAGCGGCACGATCATGGAGTTACTCGCTAGCCCCACCGGATCCCGGACAAGGCGGGAGCCGGTACGGCCTTCTATCCAAGACTATTTCGGGGCGAGGTAGACCGTCGTGCCGTGCCCCTGCAGCTTCACCCGGCCGGACTCGATCGCGACGACCGTGAATCCCTGCACGCTCTCGCCCGGCCCCATCACCCGCCCGTCGAGCACCGCGATCGGGTGGTCCTGGGAGAAGACGATGCCGTTCAGCTTGAGGCTCCCTCCCCCAGGGACGGGCACCTCGCCGGTGTAGGACTGACCTTCCACCAAACTCCCTGAATTCTCGGCGGGAGCCGCGGGAACGGACGGAGATGGCGCGGCCTGGATCGGCGCCGGGGCCGGACGCTCCACCTCGGCGGTGGGAGCCGGCGTCACCGCGGGTGCTGCCGGTACAGTCTCCAGAGGGGGACGGCGGACGACCGGCGGCGTTGTTTCAACCTGTGGAGATGGACGGCGCTCCTCGATCGCCCGCGGGGGCTCCGGGGCGGGCTTTGGCGTGGGCGCCGTCTGCTCCTGGGATGGGACGGTCGGGAGAGGGGCCGGCGCCACGGACTCGGTGATCTCGGCAACCGGAGCGGCCACCGGAGATTGCGGGACAGCCGCGGGAATCTCCGCCGTCCGGGTCTCCACCGTGGGCTTGTGGAACGGGCCCCAGCCGGCGAAGAAGGCGAGGGCGAACACCGCCGCCGCCAGGATGCAGCCGGCCCCCAATCCCGCCAGCAACGAGATCCACGGGGTGCGGCGGACCGGTGGGTCGGCCACTCCCATGGCGTACGGCACTCCCTGCCGGAGGGAATCCTGGCGCGCCGCCTCCTGCCGGGCCCGCTTCAACGCGTCGCTGATCAGACTCATGTGAACTTCCCTTCCAACTCGCGGATCGCCCGCCGCACCTGCCGCCAGGTCAGCAGGTCCGTGCCGTCCACGAAGCCGGCGAGCAGCGCCTTGTCGCACACGGCGTTGACCAGGCGCGGGATGCCGCCCGAATAGCGGAAGACCGAGCGGATCGCCCAGGAGGTGAAGGCCGGGCGGCCGTTGGCGCCGACCACCTGCAGGCGATGATGGATGTAGCGCTCGACCTCCAGGCGCGACAGCGGCGTCAGATGATAGCGGACGGTGATCCGCTGCCGGAGCTGGCGCAGGCTGCGGTCGTTGAGCTTGTCCCGCAGCTCGGGCTGCCCGACGAGGACGATCTGCAGCAGCTTGCGCTGGTCGGTCTCCAGGTTGGAGAGCAGGCGGATCTGCTCGAGGAGCTCGGCGTCCAGATCCTGCGCCTCGTCGATCAGCAGCACCACGTCGTTGCCCTTGCCGAGCTGCTCCAAGAGGAAGTGGTTGAGCATCTCCAGGCAGGTCGCGCGGTCCTCATCCTTCTCCGGCTTGAGCCCCAGCTCGGTGAGGATGGTGCGCAGGAGTTGCGTGGGGCTGAGGCAGGGATTGAGGATCAGCGCCGTGACGTAGTTGGGTCCCAGCTCCTCGAGCAGAGCCCGGCAGAGGGTCGTCTTGCCGGCTCCGACCTCGCCGGTGATCTGGATGAACCCCTTGCGCTCCCGGATGCCGAACAGAATGTGGTTGTACGCCTCCCGGTGACGGTCGCTGAAGAACAGGAACCGCGGATCGGGGGTGATGTTGAACGGCGGCTGTTGAAAGCCATAGAACTGGTCGTACATCGTTTAGGGGACTCTCTCACAAACCTGAATGGGGGGCCGCCCCGAAGGACACATCCCCCCTACTTATACGCTCACCGCGCCTTCGCCGTCTCTTTCTTCCCCGTCTCCCCCAGGAGGTACTTCCCGTACCACGCGAGATACCGCTCGTAGCGGTCCTTCAGGTAGCTCGGCTTGTTGATGCCGTGGTTCTGGCCGGGGTAGATCACCAGCTCGGTGTCGCGGCCGAGCCGCCGCAGGGCCTGGTAGAGCTGCTCGGCGTTGAGCAGGGGCACGTTGACGTCGTCGGAGCCGCCGAGGATGAGGGTGGGGGTGGTGATCTTCTCGATCTGGAAGAAGGGGGAGATCCGCATCCACGGCCTCGGTGTTCTTCCACGGCAGCCCCAGCTCGGCCTCCCACTCCTTCTGGTAATGGTCGGTGCCGTAGTTGGCGAGGTAGTTGACCTCGCTGGCGCCCGAGGTCGCGGCCTTGAAGCGGTTGGTCTTGGTGATCACGTGGTCGGTCAGGATGCCGCCGTAGCTCCACCCCCCCACGCCCAGGCGGTCGGGATCGGCCACCCCCATCGCGATCGCGCCGTCGACGGCGGCCATCACGTCCTGGTAGTCCTTGTTCCCCCAGTCGGCCCAGATCGCCCGGCTGAACGCGCTGCCGTAGCCGGTGGAGCCCCGCGGATTGCCGGCGACCACCGCGTAGCCGTGGGCGGCCAGCATCTGCCACTCGGTCTGGAACGCGGTGTTGAACTGGGAGGTGGGGCCGCCGTGGATGCGCAGGATGGCCGGCAGCTTCTGGCCCGGCCTGGCGTCCGGCGGCAGGGTGAGGAAGGTGTCGATCTTCGTGCCGTCGGCGCTGGTCGCCTGGAATCGCTTCACCTCGCCCAGCCGGATCCCGGCGAGGAACTCATCGTTCGTCGTGGTCAGGTGCCGCGGCGAGCCCCCCTCGACAGCCACAACCTCGGCCGGGCGCCACGGGGTGCTCTCCAGCGCCACGATCCTGCCGTCGCGGCCGATCTCGAAAGCTCCGAGCGAGCGCTCGCCGTCCACCACGCGCTCGACCGCGCCGCCGGCGGCGGGGACGCGGGCGAGGTGCTCGTTGCCCCCCTCCTCCAGGCCGAAGTAGACGAACCGGCCGTCCGGCGAGAAGCGCGGGCTCTCGACGTTGCGGTCGAGCTGCGCGGTCAGGGCCCGGGGGTCGCCGCCGGCGGCCGGCACCACGGCCACATAGTTGGAGGCGTACCAGATGTCCTTGGGATCGCCCCCGGCGACGTAGGCGATCCACTTGCCGTCGGGGCTGAACACGGGCTCGCGGTCGGTGACGGCCCCAGTGGTGACGGCCCGCGGCTTCTGACCCGCCCTGGCCTCGACGACGAAGATGTCGCTGTTGTCGTTGGCGTCCGGATCGGCGGTGCGGTTGCTGGTGAAGGCGATCCAGCGGCTGTCGGGGGACCAGACGGGCTCGGCGTCGTCGTAGGGGCCGGCGGTGATCTGGACGCTCGACTTGCCGGCGACGTCGAAGACGTAGAGGTGCTGGCGGAGGTCGCGCAGGAAGCCGTCGCCGTCGCGCAGGAACTGCAGACGGTTGATGACGATCGGCTTCGGCGTCTTCGGCTTCTTCTCCTGGTCCCCGCCCGCCTTGTCCTCGTCGTCCGTATCGTCAGGATCCACGTCGCCCACCACCAGGGCGAGGCGCTTGCCGTCCGGCGACCAGGCGAAGTCCGAGATGCTGGACTTGAGATCGGTGAGCTTGACGGCCTCGCCGCCGCGGCGGTCGAGGAGCCAGACCTGGGCTTTCTTCCCCTCGCGCCCGGAGAGGAAGGCGAGATAGCGGCCGTCCGGGCTGAAGCGCGGATGGCTCTCCGCCTTCGGGCTGGAGGTCAGGCGCAGGGGGGTCCCGCCCGCGAAGGGGACCATGTAGATGTCGGTGTCGGAGGAGTCCTCCTTGGGATCGAGCCACCGGACGGTGTAGGCGACCCAGTTCCCCTCCGGGCTGATCTGCGGGTCGCCGACAGTCTTCAGGGCGAAGATGTCGTCCACCTTCAGAGGGCGCCGGGTGCTTTCGGCGGCGAGCGGGAAGGTCAGCAGGGCGGCCAGCGCAAGGCCGGCCAGACAGGTAGAGCGTCGGTTCATGGTCTTTCCTCGTCCGGTGATGGGTTCAAGACTCTCCTCTATATATACATCGTTGCCGGCTGGAGCGGGCCCCCCCACCCCGAATCCTCACCCCCCAGCCCCTCTCCCACCGCCCTCCCCCCAACCGGGCATAGGCGCTAACTTTATCGCTTAAAGTCGGGATTTAATCGTGTATTCTGGTACCCATGAGCGATCTTCGGGTATTTACAGAAGAGTGGGAGTTCCTTCGAGCCGCGCTTCCGGTCGTGGATTTGGAGAAGAGCCTTCGGGAGACCGGGGGGTCCCAGAGATGGCGAGCGGTGCGCAGTGCCGATGACCTCTTGCGTTTGGCGCTGGTCTACGGTTTCTGCGGCTTGTCGCTTCGCCAGACCGCCGCCTGGGCTCACATCCAGGAGGTTGCGGAGTTGTCGGATGTGGCGCTGCTGAAGCGCCTGCGGTCTTGCAGCGACTGGTTGAGCCACCTTCTTGGGGCGAAGTTAGCCGAGCGAGCACAGATGTCCCCCCGGCCGGAGTCGTCGTTGCGGCTGCGGTTGATGGATGCGACGTCCATCCCCGTGCCGGGACGCAAGGGCACGGGCTGGCGGGTCCATGTCGGCTTGAGTCTGGGCCACCTGGCCATTGACCACATCGAGGTGACCGGTGCTGAGGGTGGGGAGACGTTTTGCCGTTTTCCTTTGCAGAGTCAGGATCTGGTCCTGGGCGACCGCGGCTATGCTCATCGTCGCGGTCTGTTTTGGGTGCGCCAGGCCGGGGGGCATTTTCTGGTTCGCCTGAATTGGTCGAATGTGCCGCTGCTGGACGAGCACGGGGAGCCATTCGATCTGTTCCAAGCTCTGCGTCAGATCCCCGGCAACCAAGTGGCTGAGTTTCGGGTGCAAACCGCGCCTCAGGAGTCGGGCAAGATTCCGGCCTTGCCCGCCCGCCTGATCGTCGTGCGCAAGAGTCCGGCCGCCGCGGAGAAGGAATGCCAGAAGATCCTGCGGGAGGCGGCCCGGAAGAAGCGCAAGGCCGATCCGCGGTCCTTGGAAGCGGCCGAGTACACGATCGTGCTGACGTCGATGGGAGAGGAGCAACTGCCGGCGGCGGAGGCTCTGGAACTGTACCGATTTCGCTGGCAAATCGAGATGGTCTTCAAGCGTCTGAAGGGGCTTTTAGGGTTGGACCAACTGGCGGCCAAGGATTCTCATCTGGCCCGCAGTGCTTTATACGCCAAGCTCTTGGCAGCCCTCTTACTGGAAAACCTGACAGGCAAGTTCCTGTCTTTTTCCCCCTGGGGCTTCCCTCTGCCAGAGCCGCCCGCCCAGCCTCTGGCGAATCCAACAAGCTCTGCTCGGCGCGATGGCCCACGCCATCTTGGGCGCGCTGAAGCTTGAAGAGCTGCTGCAGAAAGCCTCGCGGCTCTGCCGCTATTTCTTAGACTCTCCCCGCCGCCAAAGGAAGAAACAGGCCCCCCGAGCCATGGAGGCTGCCAGGGAGCTTGCTTCATAAGTTAGCGCCTATGCCCCAACCGGGAGAGGGGAGCTTGACGGGGGAGACCTCGCTTGCAGGAAGCGGCTTTATCAACCGTTCTGATGGAAAAACGTTTCCTACAGGCGCTATCGGCCCGAAGTCGCCCCCCTCTCCCGGTCGGGGGGAGGGCGGTGGGAGAGGGGACGGGGGTGAGGTTTCGGGGCGGGGGGCATGGAACCCCCACCGAAGGGATCGGATAGACTTTCCCGCCGGCCGGTCCTACCCGTCTTTGACCAAGGAGCTCTCATGAAGCGTACGCTCGTTCTTGCCGTCCTGGCCCTCTCGGCGCTCCCCCTGCGCGCCGAGGAGCCGGTGGATCTCTCGATGATGACCCGCATCCGCGACGAAGGTCTCCACAACTCGCAGGTGATGGACACGCTGTTCCAGCTGACCGACGTCATCGGCCCCCGGCTCACCGGCTCGCCGCAGGCGAAACAGGCGAACGAGTGGACCCGCGACCAGTTCACGCGCTGGGGCCTCGTCAACGCCCACCTGGAGGGGTACCCGTTCGGCCGCGGCTGGTCGTTCAGCGCCTGTCAGGTGCGGATGGTCTCCCCGCGCGCGGCGGTCCTCCTCGCCCTGCCCAAGGCCTGGACCCCGGGCACGAACGGCCCGCTCCGCGGCCCCGTGATCCGGGTCAAGGCGGAATCCCCCGCGGACCTCGAAGCCTACCGCGGCAAGGTCGCCGGCAAGATCCTCCTGCTTGACGAGCCCCGGGAGTTCAAGCCGCCGGCGGACCCGCAGGCGCCGCCGGACCCGGAGTCCCTGGAGGACCGCTCCGGGCGCTACTCGACCACCGACCTGGAGAAGATCGGGGAGTTCGAGAACCGGGAGCGTGACCCGAACCGGCGCGCCGGCCGGCTCCTGCGTCTGAAGATGCGGGAAGCGCTCCAGGAGTTCACCCAGAAGGAGAAGGTGCTGGCGACGGTCGACGCGAGCTCGCGCAACGACGGCATCCTGAGCGTGTCCGGCGGCGGCTCCTGGGAGCCCGGCAAGGCCGCCAACGTCCCCGGGATCGTGATGGCCGCCGAGCACTACAACCAGATCCTCCGCCTGCTCGACCACGACCAGCCCGTCGAGCTCGAGATCGACGTCGCCGCCCGCTTCAACGAGGACGACGCCAAGGCCTACAACACGGTGGCCGAGATCGACGGCACCGATAAGCGGGACGAGCTCGTCATGGCGGGTGCCCATCTCGACTCCTGGCACACCGGTACCGGGGCCACCGACAATGCCGCCGGCAGCGCGGTGGTGATGGAGGCGGCGCGCATCCTCAAGGCCCTCGGCGTCAAGCCCCGGCGCACCATCCGCTTCCTGCTCTGGACCGGCGAGGAACAGGGCCTGCTCGGCTCCAACGCCTACGTCAGCCAGCACTTCGCGTCCCGTCCCGAGAACACGGCCGAAAAGGAGCTCCCCACGTACTTCCGGGAGAAGACCTGGCCGATCCAGCCCAAGCCCGAGCACGCCAAGGTCTCCGCCTATTTCAACCTCGACAACGGGGGGGGCCGGGTCCGCGGCATCTATGCCCAGGAGAACGCCGCGCTGCGGCCGATCTTCGCCGCCTGGCTCGCCCCCTTCGCCGACCTTGGGGCCGACACCGTGACCCTGCGCAACACCGGCAGCACCGACCACGTGGCCTTCGACGACGCGGGCCTGCCCGGCTTCCAGTTCATCCAGGACCAGATGGACTACTTCTCGCATACCCACCACACGGACCTGGACACCTACGACCACATCCAGTCGCAGGACCTGCGGCAGGCCTCAGTCCTGATGGCGGCCTTCCTCTACGACGCCGCCATGCGCCCGGAGCCTCTCCCCCGCAAGCCGCTGCCGCGGGAGCCGAAGAAAAAGGAAGTCAAGGAAGCGAAGAAGGAGGTCACGCCATGAAGACGCGCAGATTGGGGAAGAACGGGCCCACCGTCTCGGCACTGGGACTGGGTTGCATGGGAATGTCCGAGTTCTACGCCGGCCGGGACGACGAGGAGTCGCTCGCCACCCTGGAGCGGGCGCTGGAGCTGGGGATCACGTTCTACGACACCGCCGACATGTACGGCCCCCATACCAACGAGGAGCTGGTCGGCCGCTTCCTGCGCGCTGACCGCAGCCGACGGGACCGGGTGGTGCTCGCCACCAAGTTCGGCATCGTCCGCGATCCGGTCAACCCGCAGATCCGGGGGATCAGCGGCAAGCCGGACTACGTCCGCTCCTCCTGCGAGGGGAGCCTGCGCCGCCTGGGAGTGGAGTCGATCGACCTCTACTACCTCCACCGGGTGGACCCCGATACCCCGATCGAGGAGACGGTCGGCGCCATGGCCGGGCTGGTCGCGGAGGGGAAGGTGCGCTTCCTGGGCCTCTCGGAGGCGGGCCCGGAGACCTTGCGCCGCGCGCACGCCATCCACCCCATCACCGCGCTGCAGAGCGAGTACTCCCTCTGGAGCCGCGAACCGGAGGACGGCGTGCTCGCCGCCTGCCGCGAGCTGGGGATCGGCTTCGTCCCCTACAGCCCGCTCGGTCGCGGCTTCCTCACCGGCCAGATCACGCGATTCGAGGATCTGGAGGCGGACGACTACCGCCGCCACTCCCCCCGCTTCCAGGGGGAGAACTTCCAGAAGAACCTCGATCTGGTCCAGCGGATCGGCGAGATCGCGAAGTCCAGGGGGTGCACGCCGGCGCAGCTCGCCCTCGCCTGGGTGCTGGCGCAGGGGGACGACCTGGTGCCCATCCCCGGCACCAAGCGCCGCAAGTACCTGGAGGAGAACGTGGGAGCTCTGGACGTCACGCTGACTCCGGAAGACTTGCGGCGGATCGACGAGGTCGCCCCGAAGGGGGCCGCGGCGGGGACGCGGTACCCGGAGGCGGCGATGGCTTCGGTGGGGCGGTAGAATCCGGAAAACGTCCTGACGGAAGCCTGAATCCGGGAGATTTCAGACATGCCGGTACGCTCGTACGCACTCACGCGCGGGGAGCCCAAGCGGCTCAAGGTGCAGTGGAATCGCCAGGGCCAGATCCGCGTCTTCCTCGATTCCAACGAGCTGGCACCGTTACCCGGGTCCCGTCCTCTCTCCTATCGTCTCCCGGACGCGTCGGTCCTCACCCTGTACCTGGATGACGGCGAGCTGGACATCCTGCGGGACGGCGAACGGCTGCCCGGCAGCCGGTTCGATCCCCAACAGCAGCTCTTCGTCTCCGTGATCACGCTCGTGGTACTGGCGGTCGCCCACTTCGTGGTCTCATGGATCCCCCTGCGGCAGATGCTGCCCCGGGACTTCCCCGCGAAAGAGATTACCGCCTGGGCGCCAGCCGCCGGCCTGCTCTACCTGGCCTTCGCCTTCCTGCTGTATCGCCGCTCTCGCGCCGCCCTCTGGACGGCGATGACGGTCTGGTTCGCGGAAGCCGTCGGCTGGGCGACCCTCTACCTGCTATACAGCCACGGGCTCTGGATCATCAAGATTCTGCTCATCTTGTTCAGTCCTATCGGCTTCCTGTTCATCGCCGACGACGCGATCGTGCAGTTGAAGGCTGAGGAGGGGGAAGCAGCCGGGAGCAGGTAGGCGAAGGATGAAGGCTTCGCGCCCCAATGGGAAGCGATCGAGCTTGGCCTATGCATTGTGCTCTCCCGGCGGCGCCGCCTCCTCCTTCTCCTCCTCGCACCGCGGCTCCACCCACACCCCGCCATCCCGCGCGGTGAGCACGTAGGCGGCCTCGGGGCCCCAGGTGCCGGCGGGGTAGATCGGCAGATCGGAGTGCCCCTGCTCCTCCCAATACTCGAGGATCGGCATGACGATCTTCCACGCCTCCTCCACCTGGTCGCGCCGCATGAACTGCGAGGCGTCGCCGTTGATGACGTCGAGCAGCAGCGTCTCGTAGGCCTCGGGCTCCGGCATCTTGAACGCTTCCTTGTAGCTGAAGCAGGTCTCGACCGCGGCGAGGCGCATGTTCGATCCCGGGCGCTTGGCCTGGAAGCGCAGGGCGATGCTCTCCTGCGGCTGGATGCAGAGCAGCAGCCGGTTCGGCTCCATCTCGCCGATCGCCGAGGCGGGGAACGCTTGGTGCGGCACCGGCCGGAACTGGATGCAGACCTGCGAGGCGTGGACCGGCAGCCGCTTGCCTGTCCGCAGGTAGAAGGGGACGTCCTGCCAGCGCCAGTTGTCCACGAACAGCTTGAGGGCGACGAAGGTCTCGGTGGTCGAATGGGGATCGATGCCCTGCTCGCTGCGGTAGCCCGCCACCTTCTCGCCACGGACCAGCCCCGGCCCGTACTGGCCGCGCTCGACGTACTGGTGGACGTCCTCCGGCTTCAGGCGGCGAATGGCCCGCAGCACGTCCACCTTCTTGTTGCGCAGCTCGTCCGCCTCGAAGGCGACCGGGGGCTCCATGGCAACCAGGCAGAGCACCTGCGTCAGGTGGTTCTGCACCATGTCGCGCAGGGCGCCGGCGTGGTCGTAGTAGCCGCCGCGGGTGCCGACCCCCTCCTCCTCGGCGACGGTGATCTGCACCGAGTCGATGTAGCGGCGGTTCCAGAGCGGCTCGTAGACCGAGTTGGCGAAGCGGAAGGCGAGGATGTTCTGCACCGGCTCCTTGCCCAGGTAGTGGTCGATGCGGAAGATCTGCGACTCCTCGAACAGCCCGGCCAGGAAGGTGTTGAGCTCGCGGGCGCTGTCGAGGTCGTGGCCGAACGGCTTCTCGAACACCAGGCGCGACCGCTGGACGTCGGAGAGGCACCGGTGGTCGTGGAGGTGCTGGGCGATGAGCTGCATCACCGAGGGGGGGGTGGCGAGATAGAAGACGCGGATCGCGGGCTTGCCCGCCTGGGCGTCGAAGGCGTCGAGGCTGTCGGCCAGCGTCTTGAACGCCGCGGCGTCGGCGAAGTCGGCCCGCAGGTATTCGATGTGGGCGGCGAACTTCTGCCAGGGCTCGTCCTCGGCCTTCCCCCGCCGGCTGAAGCGGTCCACCCCCTCGCGCAGGTGCTGGAGGTAGACGGCGGGGTCCATCTCCTTGATGTCGAGCGCCACGACCTTGAACGGCTCGGCGAGCGACTTGTCCAGCCAGAGGTTGTAGAGGGCCGGGATCAGCTTGCGCCAGGCCAGGTCGCCGCCGCCACCGAAGATCACAAAAGCCGTCGGATTTGTCTCCCGTGTCCCCACGATCGTCCTCCTGCGTCTAGAACTTCAATCCCAACTCGGCGAACGCCGCCTTGGTCCCGTCGAGATCCCGGTGCCAGACCTCCCGCATCCCCAGCCGGCAGGCCACCTCGACGAACATGTGGCGGTCGTCGACGTAGACCACCTCGCCCGGCTCCGCCTGGGCGACGTCGAGGGCGAGGCGGAAGATGTCCTCGTCCGGCTTGCGGAAGTGGACGTAGCTGGAGACCACGAAGATGTCGACGAACTCCTTGAGGCCGAAGCGCTGGATGCGGTCCGCCGTCAGTTCCCGTCCCTCGTTGCTCACCACGACGATCCTGATCTCGTTGTTCGCTTTGATCCGCTTGTAGAGCTCGATCATCTCCGGGAAACTCTTCGCCTGCGACAGCATGAAGTCCACCACAGCCTCTTCGGTGAAGTCCCGCGGCTCCCAGAAGATGACCCGGCTCAGGTAGACGGAGAGGCTGATCTTGCCGGCCTCGTAGGTGTCGTAGGTCAGATGATGGCGCTCGTCCATCTCGGCCGGGTCGACGTTGAACCGGGTGGCGACGAGCTTGCGCAGCCCGCGGTCCCAGCCGTTGGTCAGCAGCACGCCGCCGAGATCGGTGAACAGATGGGTGATCTTCATCGCGCTCCTCCCCTGGAAGCCCCGTTCTCCGCCACTGTCGCGACCGCGGCCTCCGCCAGCAGATCGTCCAGCGTTTTCGCCGCCGCCTCCGGGGCGACCACCCCGGCCGGCAGATAGGCGACCATCCAGGCGCCGCGGGTGTCGCCGGTGACCTTGACCCGCTGGCTGTCGGTGATCGGGGTGCCGAAAGGGCCCTCGGCGTCCGCCAGCAGCGGCTTGCCTTCGAGATTGAAGGGGCCGCGCAGCGACTCGTAGCTCTCGCCCGCCCGGCCCGCCCGCAGCGCCACCGGCGGCGTGAAGCTCCCCTCGGCGACGATGCAGCAGGGGACGGCGAGCGCCACCGAGAGGCAGTTGTTGAGGTCGACCAGCGGGTGGATCGCCGGCAGGCCGTCCCCCTTGAGCAGGCGGCGGATCAGGGCCTCCGAGGAGGGGCGGTAGCGGGTGGGATCGCAGCCGGCGGCCCGGAACAGCGACCGCAGGGCGGCCACCGTGGGGTCCGACGAAAGGCCCTCCGCGTTCCAGTCGGCCCGGGCCCGCTCGCCGGCCCGCCGGCGCAGGTCCGCCAGCGCCTCGTCGCGCCCGGGGATCGTCTCCAGGCGCGCCCAGAAGAGATCCCAGCCGTCCAGCTCGTGGGTTACGGGAAACGGGGGGGCCTGCATGACGGGGAGGATATTGACACAGGAGCGGCTGCCGCCGCGCAACCACTCCTGGAAGGATGGGTCAGTGCGCCTTCTGGCGCGCCTCGAAGCGGCGGATGAGCTCCATGGTCGAGGCGCTCTCGGCGCCGGTGCGCCGGGGGCGGCGCCAGGGCTGATCTTGAAGCCGCTGCTTCCGGCTCAGCATCTCCGAGACTTTCCGCAGCTCGGCGTCGGCCTGGGTGGCGTGGAGATGCTCGAGGATCACATCGACCGTTGTCCTCCGGGAAGCGCCATGCCCCAGATTCCTCGGTACCGGATTGTCCATCGATCGATGACGCATCTTTCGCCTCCCTTCTCTTCAACGTCCGTAACTCGAAAGGTCCTCACCCTGGTTAGACACCGCCAGACGGCGATAGGTTCCATCTCCAGGCCCGTCCACCGTCTCGCAAAAACAGTGCCTGAACCCGCCGCGATCCCACCAAAGGGCTTACGTCGCCGGCGCCCCTCTGGACGTGTTCCGGCGACGAGATCCAGCTCAGGGCCGATCGAACACCCTGTAAGAAAAAACGCCCGGTGCCTGAAACCGTTGCATGCAACGGCCCTCGCACCCTCGCGCCCGCCCTCACCCCGCGCTTCCACCTCCCCCCTCCCCGCTTCCAGACACCGGGTAATAAGCCGCAAAAAATCTCGCACGCCTTCCATTGCTTTCCCATCAGCTGGGTGCGGTATTCACCCCGCCCCAATAATTTGGACAATACCTGGACAGAAGGAGATTGTCAACGGTTTTTCTTGTAAATTTATTGACACGGACCGCTATTGCGATCTGGCTGTCCATGCTTGGTCCTTTTCGGGCGATCTGGCTGGGGGCGGACGAGATCAAACGTTCCCGCGCTCGGGCTTTCCGGTCCCCCTGGGAAAGCCCGCCCTCTGCGGCGGTGGGTGCGGCGAGTGCTCTGAGCTACGGGCCCTTGAGGACGATCCGGCCCCGGGAGCTCCAGGGGTCGTACCAGATCACGCCATCCTTGTCCCCGAGAGAAAACCGGGGCCCGGCGATCACCGGCGGTTTCAGCTCCGCGAGCCGCCGCACGCCCTGAGGCTTGGTGCCGCCCGTCTCCAGATCGACCAGCCAGACCTGCCAGGAGGGGCGCGGAGCGCCGGTCCGCAGCCCGGCGACCCGGAGGAGGCCCGGCGCGGGCTGATCCACCACCTCCAGGTTGCGAACGCCGGTGAAGCGGAGACGCCGCAGCTCGGAGCGACCGTCGGGAGAGAAGATCCGCAGCTCCACGGCGGGCTTGATGCGGGTGACGGCGATCCGGCCGTCCGCCAGGAACGCGCCGTGGGACTTGCCGTCGGCGAGCTCGGCCAGCGGCTCCCCTGTCCGGGCATCGCAGAGCCGCAGAAGCTCGCGCGTCCGCAGGATCCCCCGATCGCCGCCGGGGGAAAGACTCCAGCCGAAGATCGCCTTCTCGCCGGGGATCTGGCCGGTCATCTCGACCTTGGGCGGCACCGCCGCCAGATCGAGCTCGGCGATGCCGCGGTTGCGGGTCGACGCGTAGCTGATCCCACCATCGCCGTACCACTGGTAGAACGGGAGGTCGTAGATCCGGAGGCGATCGGCGCCGACGAACGAGAGCCAGGGGCGCAGGCTGGTGTAGGGCACCGATGCGAGCAGGCGGCCGGAGTCGATATCGTCGATGGTGATGCGGGATTGCGCCAGGTGCGCGGCGAGCCGGCGGCCGTCCGGCGAAAGGGCCAGGCTGCCCGGGGGGTGCGGGAACGAGATGGAGGTCCGGACCGGACGGGCACTGGGGCGGTCGAGGTCCAGCCGGAAGACCACGACGGGAGACCGGAAAGGGATGCCGTCGAACTCCATCCAGACCGCCCGCCGGCCGTCCGCCGAGAAGAGCACCGAGGACTCCCCGAGGTCGTAGCCGATCAGCCCGAAGCGGGCACGGACGAAGCGGCCGGAGCTCACGTCGTAGAGGAAGCTGGGGCTGTAGCCGGGGCGCCCCGCCGCGGGTCCGCTGAGAGCGATCCAGGAACCCGCCGGGGCGGCGCTGACCCGCCGGACTCCCCGCAGGTCGTCAGGCCCCGCCGCCAGCACCCAGAGGGTAAAGCCGGCGAAGAGGAGCGTGGCGAGGCCCCGACAATCCCCAGAGGCCCGTCGAGAGGACCCGGTGCCCCCGCTTCAGGTCCGTCCTCCCCCTCGTCACCTGCAGGGCGCTGGCGGCCACCAGGGAGAGCAGGGCGGCGGCGAAGAACCCCAGCTCTATCCAGGCCACGATGCCCAGCCGGCTCCCCTGGCTCCCGAAGCTCGCCTGGAGGAGGACCCCTTCGAGCACCATTCGCCGCACCATCGTCGAGAACAGGCCGGCGACGACCCCCAGGGCCACCAGGTCCAGCACGGCCCAGGAGGAACGGGAGCGCACGACGACGCTGGCGGCATGAGCGCCGAAAAGAAGGAAGCAGAGGCCGGCGCTCCAGGCGAGGAGGACCGCCGGCCCGCTCACACTGATCACGCCCCCCACGCCCCAGATGCCGTCGAGGCTGAGATTGCCCCCCATCAGGACGGCCGGTAGGAGGACCAGGAGCCCGGAGCCGAACACCAGCACCAGGGCGGCGCCCATCTTGCCCGCCCAGACGGCCCAGCCGGGGAGCGGACGGGAGAAGTAGAAGCCCAGCCGGCGCTCCGCGAGGTCGGAGGCCACGATCGAGCCGCCCAGGAACAGGGCCATGAGGAAGGTGAGGAGCAGCGCGAACCCGAATGCCATCCCCCCCTGGATGTCCGCGACCGGCACCCCGCCCGGCCGGAAGCCGGGCATCCGCGGCAGCGCCACCGCGGCCAGCCCCAGGCACAGGGCGACCAGAGCGAGCAGGCGGCGCTCGAAGAACTCGCGCCCGAAGACGGCGGCGAACCCCCTCACCGCGCCACCTCGCGCTCTTCCGGCGTGCCAGTCAGGGCGATGAAGATCTCCTCCAGGGTGAGCGAGGTGACCTCGGGGCTGTCCTCGACCGGCAGGCGCTCCGCGTCGAACCGCGAGACGACCGCCTCCACCTCCCAGCCGCGCGAGGCCACGGCGACCGGCGCCAGCGCCGCGAGCCGCCCCACCGCTGCCTCTTGCGAGCGCGGGAAGCTGATGCGGCGGAACCGGGCCTTGAGCGCCTCCATCTCCTCGTCGAGCACGATCCGCCCCTGGTTCAGGATGCCCACCCGGTCGGCGATCCGCTCGACGCCCGCGAGGTCGTGGGTGGTGATGAACACCGTCGTGCCGCGGTCGGCGAGGTCGCCGATCAGCTCCTCGAAGACCGCCTTGCGCGCCACCGCGTCGAGCCCCAGCGTGGGATCGTCGAGCACCAGCAGGCGCGGCGAGCTGGCCAGCGCGAGGGCGAGCGAGACCTGCCCCTTCTGCCCCTTGGAGAGCTTGCCGAACGGGGTGCCGGCCGGCACCCCGAACCGCTTGAGCCGCGCCTCCACGCCGGCGGCGTCCCAGCGCGGATAGAGCCGGGAGCAGAAGCGGGAGAGCTGGCGCGCCGTCATCGCCGGCGGCGCGTTCGGGTCCTCGGGCACCACCCCCACCTCGGCGAGGATGGAGGCCCGCTCCCGCCAGACGTCCCGGCCGAGCAGCAGGGCGCGGCCCGCCGTGGGCTTCTGCTCCCCCAGCAGGCAGCGGACGAGCGACGACTTGCCGGCGCCGTTGCGGCCGAGCAGGGCGTAGACCGACCCCTCCGGAACCTGGAGCGAGACCTGGTCGAGGGCCAGCCGCTGGCCGTAACGGACGGTGAGGCCGTCCAGGGAGATCGAGCTCATCCTGCTTCTCCTTCAGGGTTGCCGTCCGCAAGGCTCCGCCAGGCGGTGTCGAGCGTCGCGAGCGTCTCCTCGCGGTCCGCCCCCAGGGTCACGGCCAGGCTGGCGTAGCGCACCGCCTCCTCGAGCAGGCGGACGTTGCGCCGGGTGTCCTCCGCCGGCGGCGGCGTCGCGGAGACGAACGTCCCCTCGCCGCGCCGCACGGCGAGCACGCCCGCGTCGGTCAGCCGCTGGTAAGCCTTGGAAACCGTGGCCGGATTGACCTGCAGATCGCGGGCGAGATCCCGCACCGAGGGGACGAGCGCCCCCGCCGGCAGCGCGCCGCGGGCCACCAGATGCTGCACCCCCTCCTCGATCTGCCGCCAGATCGGGCGCGCGTCGCGGGGATCGATGCGGAGGAGCGGTGGCATGGGCAGAGGCAGTGTACCACGGCTATGGTACACCTTAAACGACGGCGGGCGGGCTCGTCTTTGTCTTCGCCCCGTAGGGGCGGAATTTATCCAGCCTGGGGTGTCAACCCCAGGTAGGGCGCCGCCGTCCAACCTACCGGTTGAGATCGGCCACCCTTACGGGGTTTGGATTTTTGGGGGGCTCCCCACCTGGGGTTGACACCCCAGGCTGGATAAATTCCGCCCTACGGGCGAGGGCGGGGACGAGCCTGCTGTACGAAAACCCTCGCCCCCCTACTCCTGCCAGGAGGGGGAGGTCTCTTCCGGCGCGGGCACCAGGCGGGGGTTCGCCATCAGGATGCGGGCGCAGGTATTCCAGCGCAGGATGGCGCCATCGTTGCCGGGGGGCCGGATCTCGGCGGCCTTTTCAAAGTGGCTCATCGCCTCCTTGAACCAGTCGTGGGCGATATGGCCGGCGTGCAGGCCGCCGCGCTTGAGCTGCGCCTTGGCCCGGCGCTCGTAGAGGATGCCGGCGTAATAGGTCCGGCTGTATTCGTCCGAGATCTGGGAGAGGAGCTGCTGTGCCTGCTCGAGGCAGGGGTTCGGGCGCTCCGCGAGCTGGTCGGACAGGGCGAGCACCAGCGTGATGGTCGCCTCCTGATTGCCGGGCTCCGCCGCCAGGATGTCCCGGCAGATGCTCTCGGCCTCCAGCGCCTCGTTCAGGAGGCGGTAGCGGTACGCCTTCTCCAGGGCCGCGGGGATGGCTTCAGGGGAAAGCAGCTTCAGGGTGTACATGGGCCGGCCTCCTTGGGCTCTCGCTGAGAATCATTTCCGGAAGACGCGGAGGAGCCGCTTCAGCGGATCGTAGAACTCGTCGACCACCCGTTCCTTCAAGGGGATGATGGCATTGTCGGTGATGGTGATCCCCTCGGGGCAGACCTTGGTGCAGCACTTGGTGATGTTGCAGTAGCCGATGCCGTGGGCGTCCTTGAGATCGCCGAGCCGGTCCCCGGCGTCGAAGGGGTTCATCTCCAGGGCGGCGGCGTAGACCAGCAGCCGGGGGCCGATGAACTCGTCGTGCAGGTGGTGCTCCCGCAGCACGTGGCAGACGTCCTGGCAGAGGAAGCACTCGATGCACTTGCGGAACTCCTGCGACCGGTCGACGTCCGCCTGCTGGGCGCGCCAGGTGCCGTCCGGCGCGTCGGCCGGGCGGGGGTTGAACTTCCTGATCTTCTGCTTGGCCCCGAAGTTCCACGAGACGTCGGTCACCAGGTCGCGGAGGATCGGGAAGGCCTTCATCGGCTCGACGGTGACCGGCTCCTCGAGCGGCAGATCGTTCAGGCGGGTCATGCACATCAGCTTCGGCTTGCCGTTGATCTCCGCCGAGCAGGAGCCGCACTTGCCCGCCTTGCAGTTCCAGCGGACGGCGAGGTCGGGGGCCGCTCGGCCTGGATCTGGTGCACCGCGTCGAGCACCACCATCCCTTCCGTGACCCCGGTCGAGTAGTCCGCGAACTGGCCGCCGCCGCTGTCCCCGCGCCAGACCCTGAAGGTTGCCTGCGCCATTACTTCATCTCCTCGCCTATTTCATCTCTTCGATGATCGCTTGAAGCTCGGGGGTGACCGGGACGACCGGCACGCGGGAGATCTGCATCCCGCCGTCCGGCTCCTTGCGGACCACGATGTTGACCGCGCCGAAGCCGGATCCTTCTCCGGGATAATCGGCGCGGAACTGGGCGCCCCGGCTCTCCCGGCGCTCCAGCGCCGCCCGGGTGACGGCCTCGGAGACGGTGAGCAGGTTGGGGAGGTCGAGCGCCGTGTGCCAGCCCGGGTTGTACTCGCGGTTGCCGGCGACGGCGACGGCCGCCGCCCGCTGCGCGGAGGCTGCGCGATCTCCTCCAGGGCCTGCTCCATCTCCGCCTCGGTGCGGACGATGCCGACCAGGCTCTGCATCATCGTCCTGCAGCTCGTGCTGGAGCTGGTACGGCCCCTCGGCCCCCGGCTCGCCATGGCGCTCGAAGGGGGCGAACAGCCGCTTCGCCGCCGCCTCCACCTGGGCCTCGTCGATACGCCCCGCGCCCTGCTCGCGGGCGAACGCCGCGGCGTGCTCGCCGGCGCGCTTGCCGAACACCAGCAGGTCCGACAGCGAGTTGCCGCCCAGGCGGTTGGCGCCGTGCAGCCCGGCGCCGCACTCGCCGGCAGCGAACAGGCCGGGCACGGTGGACATCTGGCTCTCGGCGTCGACCCGCACGCCGCCCATCATGTAGTGGGTGGTCGGCCCGACCTCCATCGGCTCCCTGGTGATGTCGATGTCCGCCAGCTGCTTGAACTGGTGGTACATGCTGGGGAGCTTCCGCTTGATGTGCTCCGCGGAGTTGGGGATCCGCTCCTTGATCCAGGAGATGTCGAGGAACACCCCGCCGTGCGGGCTCCCGCGCCCCTCCTTGACCTCGCGGACGATGCAGCGCGCCACGTGGTCGCGGGTGAGCAGCTCCGGGGGACGGCGGGCGTTCTTGTCCCCCTGGCAGTAGCGCCACCCCTCCTCCTCGTTGTCGGCGGTCTGCTCCTTGTAGATGTCGGCGGGATGTCGTCGAACATGAAGCGCCGCCCCTCGCTGTTGCGCAGCACGCCCCCCTCGCCGCGCACCCCCTCGGTCACCAGGATGCCGCGCACGCTGGGCGGCCAGACCATCCCGGTGGGGTGGAACTGGACGAACTCCATGTCGATCAGTTCGGCGCCGGCGTCGTAGGCCAGGGCGTGGCCGTCGCCGGTGTACTCCCAGCTGTTGCTGGTGATCGAGAAGGCGCGGCCGATGCCGCCGGTGGCCAGGATCACCGCCTTGGCCTCCACAGATCACGCAGCGCCCGCGCTCCCGCTCGTAGCCGAAAGCGCCCGCCAGCCGGTCGCCGTCCTTGAGCAGGGTGATGACCGTGCACTCCATGTGGAACCTCGATCCCCAGATGGATGCTGTGGTCCTGCAGGGTGCGGATCATCTCCAGGCCGGTGCGGTCGCCCACGTGGGCGAGGCGCGGGTAGCGGTGGCCGCCGAAGTTGCGCTGCAGGATGCGGCCGTCCGTGGTGCGGTCGAACACCGCGCCCCAGGTCTCCAGCTCGCGCACCCGCTCCGGCGCTTCCTTGGCGTGGATCTCGGCCATCCGCCGGATTGTTCAGATACTGGCCGCCCCGCATGGTGTCGGCGAAGTGGACCCGCCAGTTGTCGCGGTCGTCCACGTTGGCCAGGGCCGCGGCGACGCCCCCCTCGGCCATCACCGTGTGGGCCTTGCCGAGGAGCGATTTCGAGACCACCCCCACCTTCGCGCCGGTCGCCGCCGCCTCGATGGCGGCGCGCAGGCCGGCGCCGCCGGCGCCGATGACCAGCACGTCATACTGATAGCGCGGAAAGTCGGCCACCTAGAAGATCCTCCAGTCCGTCCAGATCCCCATCGAGCAGAGGCGGACGTAGAGATCGGAGAACCCCACCGAGAACAGGCTCATCCACGCGAACATCATGTGGCGCCGGTTGAAGCAGCCGACGCATTCGTAGCGCCTTGAGCCGGGTCGGCGAGCCCGAGAGCCGGTCCTTGTACCCGCCGATCAGATGGCGGAGCGAATGGCAGCCGAAGGTGTAGCTGCTCAGCAGGACGACGTTGGCGGCCAGCACCAGCGTGCCCACCCCGAGCCCGAAGGAGGTCTGGCCGGTGGCGGGATCGGTGAACCAGAGGGCCTTCCAGACATCGTGGACGAGGAAGACCAGGAAGAACAGCGCGAGGTAGAGGAAGTAGCGATGGACGTTCTGGAGGATCAGCGGGAAGGAGCGCTCGCCCGAGATAGCTCTTGCGGGGCTCGCCCACCGCGCAGGACGGGGGGTCGGCCCAGAACGCCTTGTAGTAGGCGCCCCGGTAGTAATAGCAGGTGAAGCGGAAGCCGCCGGGAGCCCAGAGGATGAAGAACGCCGCCGACCACGGGATCAGCCCCGGCCACCACCCCGGCTTGCCGCCGAACCAGCTGGTCTCGGGATCGCCGAAGACCTCGGGGGAGTAGAAAGGCGAGAGATAGTTGCCGAAGCGGTAGTGCGCGCCCTGGAACGCCGCCCAGGTGGAGTAGACGATGAAGGTGGAGAGCCCGAGGAACACCACCAGCGGCTGCACCCACCACGCATCCCGCCGCGCTGTCTCCCCGAAGGATCGCCGGTTGAGAACGTCTAAGGCCATACTGCCGCTCCCCCTGTGAGAACCGTAGCTGGATCTGTGGAGCCGTATTGAAGCCGAAGAGGTAGCGGGGTGTCAAACGGGGCGGCTCGTCTCCGCCCTTCCCTTCTCCGGGGATGTGGACCCGCCCGCGGGGCGGCATTTATCCAGCCTGGGGTGTCAACCCCAGGTTCGAGGTCAACACCCTTCCCAAGCCCCCGCAGGGGCCGGCCGAACCCCTCGCCGTGAAATTCGGCCGGCCCCTGCGGGGGCTTGGGATTGTGGAGGTCTCCCTACCTGGGGTTAACACCCCAGGCTGGATAAATGCCGCCCTGCGGGCGGGGGATCGAGGTGGCTTCTAGGCCGCGGGGCTCCCCGCCAGCTCCGCCAGCGCCTCCTGGGGCAGCGCGAAAACCCCGGCGACGAGGTCGGAGTCCGGCTCGGCGATCTCCGGGTAGCGGAGGCCGGGGAGGAGCTGGACGTCGAAGATCTCCTGCACCAGCCCCTCGAAGCGGACGAATCCCGCGATCTCGCCGTTGCGGAGGTCGACCACCCAGACGCCGCAGAGCCTCTCCTGCACCCGCTCGGTCAGCGGGATGCCGCCGAAGATGTTGCTCTCCCGCACCTGCGACAGCCCCACGAAGGCGTAGGGTCCCGCGAAGGCGAGGCCGCGGGTGAAGCCGGGGAGCTGGGCCACCGTCTCCACCCGCCCGGTCGCCAGATCGACGGTGCCGATCTCCCCCTTCCCTGATTCGAGCACCCAGAGCCGGCCCGCGTGCCAGCGCGGCGAATGCGGCATCGAGAGGCCGCGGGCCACGATCTCGCCGCTGGGCACGTCGATCAGCACCCCGCCGTTCGCCTTCCCCTCGCGCCACCCCTGCGGAGCGTCGGTGGCGCCGAGGGCGGTGACCCAGCGCGCGTTCCCGTCCACCATCGCGAGGCCGTTCAGATGGCAGCGGTCCTCGGGGGCGAACGCGCTCACGAAGGGGGGGCGCCAGCGGGGGACGAAGCTGTGCTCGCCGTCCAGCGAGGCGAGGCAGGAGAAGCGGGTGTTGACCACCCATAGATCGCCGTCGGCGGCGTAGGCCAGCTCATGGACACGGATGTCGCCGGTGACGTGGCTCTGGCGCGGCAGGAAACAGGCGTCGTGCTTGCCCGGGGGCTTCAGCTTGCGGCCGGCCTCGGGCTGGTTGCGGTACTCCCAGACATGGCGCTGGGTGCCGAGGGCGAGCGCGTGCGGCCCCACGGCGATCCCCATCGGGCTCGGGAAGGCGCGGAAGTGGGTGTTGAGCGAGTCGCCGTCGGCGCGCAGCACGATCAGCCGGCCGCTCTGGTAGGTGGAGACCAGCAGCGAGGAGCCCAGGCGCTCCAGGAGCCGCGGCACGCCGGAGGAGTAGACGCTGCGGAAGGCCTCCGCCGCCCCTGCGAGACGGGGCTGCGCCTCGGCGAGCGCGCGCCGGGCCGGGCGGATCGCCGGCGGATTGGCGAACAGGTCGCGGGCCCGCTCGGCGACCTCGGCGATCAGGGGGATGACCGGCTTGAGCTCCTCGCCGTTGTGCCGCCACTTCTCCGGCTCCGGCGAGGTCAGCGTCGTGCGGGAGAGCGGCAGCGGGGATTCCAGCGGGCGATCCCAGCCGAGGCCGGTGAACTGGCAGAGGCGCTCGATCTCGGCCCGCGGCTCGGCGGCCAGGCGGTCGTAGCTCGCGACACACCAGCGGCCGGCCGGCAGGGCCGCGAGGTCGTCGAGGAGCTGCGCGGTGGCGATCGCCCACTGCCGGGCGACGACCTCGGCCAGGTCCTTCCCCGCCAGCTCCCGCCAGCCGGGAACGAGGAGCAGCGACCAGGGGGAGCCTTCCCACCCCGGCAGGTTTGGATAGGTGACGAAGCGGCCGGACCGCCAGGCGTCCAGCATGCTGGAGATGGTCTCCCGCGGGTCGCGGTAGAGATAGACGAAGAGGGCGTCCGGACAGGCGGCGGCCAGGAACGGCACGCGCAGGGAGTTCTTCGGGGTCTTCTCCAGCAGGCGGAGCCCGGCGGCCCCGGCCGGCGGCGGGTTGCCGTCGCGGTCCCGCAACCCGGCGCGGAGCCCCGCGGTGAGCTGAGCGACGACGTCGGGCGAGGCGTCTTCCGCCGTCAGCCGGTTGGACTCCCAGTTGCGGCCGGCCGGATGCTGCCCCGCGTCCCGTTCGAACACGCCATGTCCCTCGCCGCCGATCGTCCAGAGGCCGGGAGCCTGGGCCAGCGTCTCGAACAGCAGGCTCGATCCCGCGCGGGGGGAGGAGACGATGAAGATGGGACGGTCGAACGCCGGAGGACGGGAAACTGCGGCCGCGGGCCTCGGCCTCGTAACGCCGGCCGCCGGGGCCAGCTCCGGGTTGAGCCCCGGACGCACAACCATCTGGCGGACGATCTCCATCGCCTCGGCGCCGTTCGCCAGCCGCAGGCGCTTTTCAAAACGGCCGAGGCGGGCCTCGAGCCCGGCGAGCAGGCGCCGGTATTCAGGCCACCCGGCGGCGGCCTCGCCGTGCGCCGCCCAGACGGAGCGCCAGTCGGAGCGGAAGCGGTCGAGCTCGGCCCGCAGCTCGGCGACCAGGCCGGGGGGCTCCGCGGCGAGGTCGCCGATCAGGGAGGCCAGCAGGCTCTCCTGCTCCCAGGGGGACATCACCACCGGCTGATTGACCGTCTCGAAGCGGAGCTCCGGATCCTCGTCCGGCGCGAAGGGGACGTAGCGGGCAGCGGCATGACCCGGCGCGCCGAACGGGCGCTCGCCGGCGGCGGCGAGGTCCCAGAAGGCGGCGGAGCCCACGGTGTCCGATACCAGGTGGATGCGCCGCGTGGGATTGGGGTTGAGCACGTTGTGGATCTTCCAGGTGTCGAAGATCCAGGCCTCTCCCGCCGCCATGTGGACCTCGCGGGTGCCGCACAGGAACCGCACCTCCGGCTGGGTGACCACCGGGACGTGGATGCGCGCCCGCTGCAGCCAGTAGTAGTTGGTGTCGGCGTGCGCGGTGGCCTCGGCGTTGCCGTCGAGGCGCATCAGCCGGGTACGGCCGAGGACGGCGCCGAAGGAGGCCAGCACCTGCCGCAGATAGAGGCAGCGGGCGAGGTGGGGCGTCGGCCGCATCGGACCCTTGGTGGCGTCGTCGGCGGGATCGCCGCCGGCGGCGATCAGCGGCAGGGCGGAGTTGCCGGGATGTCCCTGCGGATGCGGGCGCCAGTCCTCCTCTCCGAAGGCCGCCACCTCGGCGGCGAGGCGGGCGGCATCAAAAAGAAGCGGCAACTTGACGAGCTCGGTGTCCAGTCTCATGAAACGTCCCTGGAAGATGTAGAATCGGCAGACCGTACATTTTTTGGTTGAGAACGCAGTCTGTCACACGGGAGAGGTCTGCACATGGATCATTTTGGGAGCGGGGGACCGGAGAAGCTTACCCGGCAGCGGCGGCGGGCCCTGGAACGGGCTCAAGGCAAGACGACGAAGGAGAAGGCCCTGCTTTCGGGAGCGGCGCTGGCGATCGCCGGACTCGGTTTCGGCGCGCCGGCCGAGGCGGCCGCGTTCAACGTCAGCAATCTCAACGATTCCGGCGCGGGGAGCCTGCGGCAGGCGATCGAAGACGCCAACGCCGCCGCCGGAGCGGACACTGTCACCTTCCAGGCGGGGCTCACCGGCACCATTACGCTGACCACCGGCCAGCTCGACATCACCGATTCGGTGGACATCCAGGGACCGGGAGCGGCGGTGATCTCGGTGAGCGGCAACAACGCCTCGCGGGTGTTCTACCTCTATAACAACGCGGCGCTGATCGACGTCACCATCTCCGGGCTCACCATCACCCAGGGCAATGCCAGCATCGGCGCCGGGGTCGTCGACTTCGACGAGAACCTCACCCTCGACCACGTCGCCATCACCGGCAACCACGCCAGCAGCGACGGCGGCGGGCTGTGGCTGGACGGCTTCACCTTCTCCGCCACCATCCGCGACTCGACGATCTCGGGCAACATCGCCGACGGCGACGGCGGCGGCGTCTACAACGAGGACACCGGCGGGCTGCTGCTGTTCCAGCGGACGGCGATCACCGGCAACCAGGCTGCCAACCGCGGCGGCGGCGTCTATTTCTACGATCCGGACGACGCGGTCACGTTCGAGGACTCGACGATCTCGAACAACACCGCCGGCATCGACGGCGGCGGCATCTTCCTCTACGACACCGACGGCGGCCCCTTCACCATCAGCCGCACCACGATCTCCGGCAACAGCGCCAGCAGCGGCGGCGGCGCCTTCTTCTACGGGCCGGACGACGCGGTGGTCATCGAGAACAGCACGATCTCGGGCAACCACGCCATCACGGGGAGCGGCGGCGGCCTCTTCCTCTACAACCTGTATGCCCCCTTCACGATCCGGAACTCGACGATCGCCAACAACACGTCGACCCAGGGGGGCGGCGGGATCTACCTGTACAGCGGCACGGCGACGCTCACCGACGACATCGTGGGGGACAACAGCATCGTGGCCCCGCTGCCACCCCGCGCGCACACCAAAGGGCTTGCCGCGGGTCCCAACGACCTGGCGGGCGGCGGACAGTTCGACGTCAGCTACAGCCTGATCGAGACCCCCGCGGGCGCCAACGTCAACGACATCGTCGGCAATATCCTGGGCCAGGACCCGCAGCTCGGACCGCTGCAGAACAACGGCGGCCCCACCGAGACCCAGAAGCCGGCGTCGACCAGCCCGGTGATCAACACCGGCGACCCGGCGTTCACGCCGCCACCGTCCGTCGACCAGCGCGGCTTCGCCCGCGTGGTGAACGGCCGCATCGACATGGGCGCCGTCGAGCTCAACCCGGGGACGATCCAGCTCACCGCCAGCACCGCCTCAGTCGGCGAAGCCGCCGGCACCGTCACCATCACCGTCACCCGCACGGGTGGCTCCGACGGCGCGGTGTCGGTCACCTACAACACCACCGACGGCACCGCGGTGGCGCCGGGCGACTACACCGCCGCTGCCGGCACCGTCAACTTCGCGGACGGCGACACGGCCAACAAGACCTTCCAGGTGACGATCGTGAACGATACCCTCGACGAGCCGGACGAGACCTTCAACGTGATCATCGCCAATCCCACCGGCGGCGCGGCGCTGGGCGCCACGACAACCGAGGTGGTGACCATCCTCGACGACGACGTCACCGCGCCGCCGCCGCCGCCCATTCCCACCCTCGGCGATCTCGGCAAGCTCCTGCTCGCCGGGCTGCTGGGCGCGGGCGGACTGCTGCTGATGCGCCGCCGCCGCGGCCTCACCGCCCCGGTCGTAGCCCTCACCCTCACCCTGGGCGGGGTCCATGCGGCCGACGCCAGGGTCCGGCCGGCGAAGGAGGTCAAGGCGGGAGCGATCCAGCAGACCAGCGTCGCGGGAACCACCGCGACACTGCACCTGGCCGACGGCACCACGGTGACGGTCCCCCTGGGGGCTGTGGAGATCAAGGACCGCCGGCACCACCATGGCAGTGCCGCCGCCGTTCCGGGGATCGCCGGCCTGCCCGCGGGCCAGCCGGTGATCATCAAGATCAAGCACGCCGCCGACGGTTCCATCAAGAGCGTCAAGCTGCAGCTCTTCGACACCCAGCAGGCCGCCCAGGCCGAGCTGGCCCACGACCGCAACTGATACCTTCTCCTCCCGGGATCCGGCTCACGCCGGGTCCCGGGCTGTTCCATCCCTGGCGCCCTTCGACCCCGTGGATTCTGCTACTCTTCGTTCTGGAGACAAACGAATGCGCGCAGTTGTACTTTATCCAGGCGAAGACGGTTACTGGGTGGCGGAATGCCCTTCACTTCCCGGCTGCATCAGCCAGGGCAGCACCAAGCCCGAGGCTTTGAGCAACATCAAAGAGGCCATCGGGGGCTGGCTGGAGACCGCCGAAGCTCACGGTCAATCGATCCCCGAGGAGCGGTTTGAAGTTCAGGTCGTCTGCGTGTGACCCGTCTTCCGGTTATTTCCGGTCGTGATTTCGTCCGCGCGATGGCCAAGTTGGGGTTTGTCCTGGACCGGCAGAAAGGGAGCCACCTCATCCTGTTCCGCGCAGACCCACCGACGACTCTCTCGGTCCCCGACCATCGCGAGCTCGACCGTGGCACTCTGAGAGGCCTGCTGCGACAAGCGGGAGTCTCACACGACGAGATCTCCCGGCTGTTGTAGAACCGCCTGGAACCAGTCCCTACCCCGCCAGCAGCTCCATCACCTTCCCCACCGCCTCCGCAGGCGCCACCATCTGCTTCTCGCGATCCCGCCGCAGCGAGACCTCGACCTTCCCATCGGCCAGCGACTTGGCGCCGACGGTGACGCGGACGGGGATGCCGATCAGGTCGGCGTCCTTGAACTTGACGCCGGGGCGCTCGTCGCGGTCGTCGAAGAGGACGTCGATCCCCTTCTCCTGGAGCTGGGCGTAGATCTCCTCGGCGGTACGCTTGACCGCTTCGTCCTCGGGATTGACGGCGATCAGCAGCACCTCGAACGGCGCCAGCGGACGGGGCCAGATGATGCCGTCCTTGTCGTGGTTCTGCTCGATGGCGGCGGCCACGGTGCGGCCGATGCCGACGCCGTAGCAGCCCATGACCATCGGCTTGTCCTCGCCCGCCTCGTCGGTGAACACGCAGCCGAGCTTCTCCGAGTACTTGGTGCCGAGCTTGAAGATGTGCCCGACCTCGATGCCGCGGAAGGCTTCCAGCGTGCCGTCGCAGCGCGGGCAGGGGTCGCCGCCCGAGACCAGCAGCAGGTCGGTCCAGTTGGAGAGGTCGACGTCCCGCCCCCAGTTGACGTTGGTGAGGTGGGCGTCCGCCTTGTTGGCGCCGGTGACGAAGTTGGTCATGCCGCGGACGCCGAGGTCGCCGACCACCGGGATGCCCTTGAGCCCCACCGGACCGGCGAAGCCGACCGGGGCGCCGGTCGCCTCGCGCACCCTCTCCTCGCTGGCGAGCGCCAGGTGCTGGACGTCGAAGTGGTTGGCGAGCTTGATCTCGTTGACCTCGCGGTCGCCGCGGACGAGCGCCGCCACCAGTCCCTTCTCGGTCTCGTAGATCAGCGTCTTGACCAGCCG
Organism: uncultured Acidobacteriota bacterium; assembly: GCA_963792575.1. Classification (GTDB taxonomy): domain Bacteria; phylum Acidobacteriota; class Thermoanaerobaculia; order Multivoradales; family UBA5704; genus DATARR01. The sequence goes on along the minus strand of CAWBWZ010000023.1, from coordinate 788,176 downwards.
CTTCGGCGCCACCTTGAGGAAGCGGGCGACCTCCTCGACAGCGTGCTTGCCCGGCGTGGCGACCTCCTGCATCTCCTGCTGCGCGAAGGCCGCGCCAGCCTCCTCGACCCGCCGGGTCTCGGCCCGCTCGACGTTGGCGGCGTAGCCGCAGGAGGGGCAGCGCACGACGGCGCTCTCGCCGGTCTCGGCCACCACCATGAACTCGTGCGAGGCCGAGCCGCCGATCGAGCCGGTGTCGGCCTCGACCATGGTGTAGTCGAGGCCGCAGGCCTCGAAGATCCGGCAGTAGGCGGCGCGCATCGCCTCGTACGACACGTCGAGCCCCTCGACGGTGGTGTCGAAGGAGTAGGCGTCCTTCATCAGGAACTCGCGCCCGCGCATCAGGCCGAAGCGGGGGCGGATCTCGTCCCGGAACTTGGTCTGGATCTGATAGAGGTTGAACGGCAGCTGCCGGTAGCTCTTGACGTCCCGGCGCACCGCGTCGGTGATGACCTCCTCGTGGGTGGGGCCGAAGACGAAGTCCCGCTCTTGCGGTCCTTGATGCGCAGCAGCTCCTTGCCGTAGCGCTCCCAGCGGCCGGACTCCACCCAGAGCTCGGCCGGCTGGATCGCCGGCATGAACAGCTCGATGGCGCCGGCCGCGTTCATCTCGCGGCGCACGATCGCCATGAACTTCTGCAGGCTTCGCCAGCCGAACGGCAGATAGGTATAGATGCCCGCGGCGGTCTTCTTGATCATGCCGGTGCGCACCATGAGCTGGTGGCTGATCACCTCGGCGTCGTTCGGCACCTCGCGGGTGGTGTACAGGTAGTAGCGGCTCCAGCGCATCGCGTCCTCCGATCCAGATCGGGGCATGAAGCCCCGAAGGGGCGACATTCTACATGGCCGGAGCACTCAAGCGTGAAACGCTTCCCCCTCCCCCGCCACTCTGATAAAAACCAGGGGTCACCCCGAAAGAACCTGGGATCGGCCGTGGAGCGCCGCGGCAAGGGAGGAATCGATGCGTGGATTCATTGTTTTTTTGCTCGTGGCTGGCGCCATCTTCTGGGCCGGCAAGAACTATCTGAGCAAACATGGCAGCGGCGGCCTGTCGATGGACAGTCTGATCTCGGAGAGCCCCACAAAGGCCGCCGAGGCGCGGGTGAAGCAGGTCCTGGACAACCTGGAGAAGGGGGGCGACGGCAACGACGTCCCCCTGCAGACCGCCATCTGTCAGTGGGATTCGGGCCTCATCGTCATCCAGGACCGCAACGAGCTCGAGCAGGCCTACGATGCCTTCGACGGCTGGCGCGACGAGTTCGACATCAATCACCGGAAGATCTCGGGTTACACGATCACCGGCAGCGAGCTCGTCCAGGAGAAGCCCCCGGTGGTGATGGTCTCCGGCACCATCGAGGACCGGACCTTCAAGATGCGGGTCCCGGACAAGCGCCGGGTGTCCTGGGTGAACTGAGCCGGCGATCCGTTCCCCAGGGCTCGCGCGGAGCCCTGGGGAAGGGAAGAGGGGGGATTACCTCAAGGAATCTGGCAACCGTCGCAGAGCCAGAAGCAATGCTGCTCTGTGCCGGTAGGATCGTCACCCGCGTGGCAGATGTACTGGCCGCGGCTGCCGACCTTGTCGATGGCCCCCGACGCTCCCCGACTCGGCCGGCTCGCCTGCCCGGCGATGAAGTTCGAGGTGCCGGGCAGATAGGTGTCGGCCACGCGGTCGCCATCCGTGTCCACCAGCACGAAGCCGGCCGGCAACGGCGCGGCAGCCTTGCTCCGCCAAGGGAGGTTGGGCATGGCCGGGAATCGGACTGCCACCGGGATTTCGAGCGCCTCGCCGCCCGCCTGGCCGACAGGCTTGAAGCTCACCGTGACGTTGAGCGAGAGCGGGGCGGAGAACCGTCCCCCCTTCTCGTCGTCGCGAGTGATCACCATGCGGGTGGTCGGCTGAACGCCGTTGAGTCTGGCGGTGGCCGTGAACTTCCCGCACGAGGTCTCGATCGGCGCCAGGCTCTTGAGCGACAGGGCGCGGAACTGAATCCGGGTCACCGCCACTCCCCGCTTGTTGAACGCCGCGTCATCCAGGCGCTGGACGATCGTGTCGGCCGCTCCCAGAGCACCGGGGGTGCCGGTCACGACGGGCTCTCCCTGGAAGGTTACCCGGCCGGCAAAGGGCGCCGAGCCGGAGCAGAAGAAGCCGGCAGGAATCGGGGTCTTCGCAAAGTCGACAAAAGTCGAGCCGTCATCCGTCGTCCTCCAGGCGTCGATCCCGTTCTGGATGACCCGGTCCGCCGCGAACGCGGAAGTCGCGACGCAGGAGACCAGCAGAGCAATCCCAACCACTCCAGTAGCATGCACTCGCATAACCCAACCTCCTTTTAGAAGGGCTGTTCAACCCTATCCAAAAGGGTGCCACAAGGCAGGAAAAGCGCTCGCAGCCTCGGCTGGAACGGGGCGCGGAGTCCCGGGCAAGCGCCGGATCTCCTGGTCGAGGGAACGGAAGGTCGGACCCGTGGGTCAGGAGGTTGGACCCACGGTTTGCAACACCGGACCCGCGGGTCGGAGTGCCGGACCCGTGGGTCAGGGTCCGCGACCCACGAATTGAAGAGCTCGACCCATGGGTCAGGAGCCGCGACCCGTGGGTCAGAGAGTCGGACCCGTGATCCAGGGCCCGCGACCCGTGGGCCGGAGAGCCGGGACTGCGGGTCAGGAGCCTTGACCCGTGGGTCCGGCGCCTTGACCCCCGGGTCGAATGCCGCAATTCGTGGGTCGGACGATGCAATTCGTGGGTCGGGCGGCGCAATCCGCGGGTCGGGAGACGCCTACTTCCTCGGGCTCCGCCGGGACCGTTCGATCAGCCGCGCGGAATCCTTCATGCACTCCATCATCTTCTCCTGCAGCGCCTCGCCCCGGTCGCCGAGGGCGCGGGCGTGCGCGAGCACTGAGCGGGCCTGATCCTCCTCACCCGAGGCCAGGAGAGCCATTCCGAGATGGGTGAGCGTGGTGGGCGAATCCCCCAGCTCGCTCGACCGCGAGAGGAAGTCGACCGCCTTGTCGAACTCCTTCCGCTTGTAGTGCACCCAGCCCAGGGCGGCGAGCGGGAACTGCTTGATCTCGTCGGGCGCCAGCTCCACCGACCGCCGGGCGTAGTCGAGGGCCTCGTCGAGGTCCTCCTCCATCTCCGCCAGGTTGTAGGCCATTTCGTAGTAGGCGATCGACTTGGTGAAGTTCGAGCTCCCCTCGTCGAGCAGCCGCTCGCCGATGCGGTTCCCCTCGCGGAACTTCCCCTGGCTGCGCATCGCCTCGATCAGGGCGGCGTAGGCGGTCGCCTTCAGCGTCTCGCCGGGATTCAAGTCGAGCACCTTGCGGGTCACCGCCTCGATCTCCTGGCTGCGGTTCATGTTCAGGCAGAGGAGGGCGTAGGACATCAGCAGGGTCGGGTTGTCCGGATCGAGCGCCAGCGCGCGGCGGTAGCAGGAGTGGGCCTGCTTCAGGTTGTCGCGGCGAGCGGTACTCCTCCCCCTTGCGGAGCCAGACCTCGGCCTCCCCCTCCACCTCGGGCAGCGGCGCGCCGTTGTGGCCGGAGAGGTAGCTCACCAGATCCTGGTACTGGAGCCGCTTCGGGTTGAGCCGCTGCGCCTGGCGGAAGGAGTCGAGCGCCTTGCGCGTCCAGTGGCGGTCGAGATAGGCGAGCCCGAGCAGGTGATGGGCCTCCTCGAAGGCCGGATCGTGCCGCACCGCCTCCTGGAGGTAGTGGACGGCCGAGGAGAGCTTGCCCATCTCGTAGAAGCAGCTCCCCAGCAGGAACAGCGCCTGCGGCACCGGATCGACCTCGACCGCGCGCTCCAGGAAGAGCACGGCCTTGGCGAGGTCCCCCTTGCCGGCGTAGACCGCCCCGAGGCTGAAGTGCGGCAGGAAGCTGTCCGGATAGATGGCGACCGCCCGCTTCAGGTACTCCTCGGCGCGGGCATGGTCGCCGCGCTCGTAGTGGATGACGCCGCTGTAGACGAGCCCCTCGTAGTGGTCCGGCTTCACTTCCAGGACGCGCGTGAAGTAGGTCAGCGCGGCCTCGCTGTTGGCCTCGTTGAAGTGGGTCTCGCCGAGGAAGTAGGCGAGCTCGTAGTTGCCGCGGTCGAGCTTGTAGGCGGCCTCGAGGGCGCCCACCGCGCGCTCGATGTCGAAGGCGAACAGCGCGTACTCGGCGTCCTCCAGCTGCTGGAGGAAGAGCTTCCGCTTGTCGCCGTGATAGAGGCCGGCGATGCGCTCCTTGGTGGCCAGGAAGCGCTCGCGCTTCTCCAGGGCGAGGAGCTGGTAGTCCATCTTGGACTCCCAGAGCTCGCTCCACTCGTCCCAGCCGATGTACTTCTTCTGCTCCAGCAGCTCGCGCAGGGCGGAGAGGCCGGTCTGGTTGACGAGGATGTTCTTCTCCTGCTTGTGGAGGGCGCCCAGGAGCTGGCGGACGGTCTCGGCGGTGCGCTTGACCGCCTCTTCGAGGATCGAGATCCGCTCGAGCAGGTGCTCGTCGAACGAGAAGCTCTCCTCGCCACCCTCCTCGTACCCCTCCTCCTCCTCGCGCAGGGAGCCGGAGAGCACCAGCAGCTTCTGGTGGCAGCGGACGCAGAATTCGTGGTCGTCCCGATTCGGAGCGCCACAGACTTGGCAGTACATTCTTCTCTCTATCTTCCTTCGTACGACATAGAAGCCCTGGCCCGACTTGCGTCCCAGACGGCCGGCGTCGACCATCTTGACCAGCAGCGGGCAGGGGCGGTACTTGGGATCCCCGAACCCCTGCTGCAGCACCTTGCAGGATGTCGAGGCAGACGTCGAGGCCGATCAGGTCGGCCAGCGCCAGCGGCCCCATCGGATGGTTCATCCCGAGCTTCATAACCTCGTCGATGGCTTCCGCCTTCCCGACCCCTTCGTAGAGGCAGAAGATCGCCTCGTTGATCATCGGCATCAAGACCCGGTTGGAGACGAACCCGGGGGCGTCGTGCACCTCGACCGGGGTCTTGCCCATCTTGCGGGAGGCGGCCTCGACGGCCTCCCAGGTCTCCTGGCTGGTGGCGAGGCCGCGGATGACCTCGACGAGCTGCATCACCGGCACCGGGTTCATGAAGTGCATGCCGATCACCTTCTCCGGCCGCGAGGTGGCGCCGGCGAGCTTGGTGATCGAGATCGAGCTGGTGTTGGTGGCGAGGATGCTGGCCGGCGCGCAGAGGCGGTCGAGCTCGGCGAGCACGTTGCGCTTGACGTCCTCGCGCTCGACCACCGCCTCGACGACGAGATCGGCAGCCGCGAGGGCGGCGAGATCGCCGGCGGTGGTCAGGCGTCCGAGGGCCTGATCGCGGTCCTCGGCGGAGAGCTTCGCCTTGGCGACCAGCCGCTCCAGCCCCTTGCCGATCTGGGTGCGGCCGCGCTCCAGCGCCGCCGGCACCGCGTCCACCAGCACCACGTCATATCCGCTCTGGGCGGCCACCTGGGCGATCCCATGCCCCATGGTGCCCGCGCCGACAACTCCGATTGTGTGAATAGCATCCATAACGACTAAACCCCTCCCATGCCGCCGCGCTGCGGCGGTGAGGCCCGAGCGTATGAAATCGGGGGGGAGGGGTCAAGGAGATAGGGAGAGGGCGATATCTACGGCATCAGCCCCTCCGCCAGCTTGGGCGGCGCGGCGTCCAGGAACGACTCCAGATCCCGCCGCGCCCGGGCGGCCAGCGGATGCTTGTGCGACTGGTAGCACTGGTACCTGTAGGCCAGGAACGGCTCCTCCCAGGGGACGTTCGGCTCCAGCGGGGAGAGCGCCTCGACGCAGAGGTTCCGCGCGTCGATCGCGCGGGCGATCCAGATCCTCGACAGCCGCCGCTGCTTCTCGAACATGTCCATGGCGAACGGCTGGCTGAACGCGGCGTAGAGCCGGGGGGCGAGCGAGCGGTCCTGGCCGGCCAGCCGGACGGCCAGGGGGAGGGTCTCCCGCATCAGCGGCCGGTAGACCCAGGGGTCCGTCCGGTAGGCCTCGAGCGCGGCGATCAGGCGGTCGGCCGCCTGGGCGGGCCGGCCGGCGCCGGCGAGCCCGATCGCCATCACCAGGTTGGCCTCGATCGGCTGCTCGGCGGCGAGCAGGGCCGCGGCCTCCGGGGTCCGGTGGTCGTGGCGGTCGGCCAGGCACTCGGCGACCATCAAACGGTCGGCATGCGACCGCGGCGGCTCCGGCTGCCCGAACCAGCTGGCGCAGGCCAGGGGGAGGGATTTATGGGTCCAGGCCTGGCGGGCGGCGACGCGCAGCCGCCCGGCGCGGTCCCCCTGCGGCTCGGGATCGGCGACCAGGTCCTCCCAGAAGGCACCGCGCGCCACCCGCATCTCGGCGACCCGCGACCAGTCGATCGGCGTTCCCCGCGTGACCGGGCGCCCCTCGCCGCGGGCCTTGACCAGGGCGTAGAGATCGGGGAGCCGGAACAGCCCGAAGCGACCCAGGTTCTTGGCGAAGCCGAACTCGAGGATCGGGTGGTCGTCGGTGTTGATCGCCTTCCCCTCGGCCTTGGCCACCGCCCGCGCGAAGGACGGGTTGGCCGCGTAGGCGGAGTAGAAGCCCTCGATCCCCTCCACCCCCCAGATGCGGGTCAGGGCGGTGCGGTAGGGCTCGATTCCCACCCGCGAGCGGACGAGGTCGAGGTCGTGCACCACCTGCTCGCGGCTCGCCATCAGCAGGAGGTCGGCGCGGTGCACCTGCCAGCTCTCGACCGCCGGGAAGACGGAGCCGAGCGTGGCATAGGCGGTGCGCACCACCTGGGAGTCGAGCTCGTACCCCTGGAGCCACTGCAGGAAGAGCCCGCCAGGGCGCAGCCGCTGCACCACCGCCTTGTAGAAGTCCTGGCTGAACAGGCTCGCGACGCCGGCCCGGTAGGGGTTCGAGGGCTCGGAGAAGATCAGGTCGTAGTCGTTGCCGGAGGTCAGCAGGACCTCCCGCCCGTCGCCGATGATCAGGTGGACCTTGGGATTGTTGAGCACGTCCTGGTTGATCCTGGAGCAGACGCGGGCGACGTGCTCGATGGCCGGCTCGAGCTCGACGACGTCCACCCGCTCCATCGACGGCACCTTGGCGAGCCAGCCGGCGGTGCTGCCGGTGCCCAGGCCGATCACCAGCGCCCGCCGCGGGTTGGGGTGGACGAGGGCGCCGACGAGGCCGCTCATCACCTGGGTCGGCGCGTCGGCGAGAGCGCTGCCGTCCGACTTGCCGTTGACGATGAAGGCGTACTCCTCGGAGAGATCGAGCGCGACGCTGCTCTCGACGCCGTCCGCCTGCCAGACGATGCGCTGGCGCATGGTCTGGATCTGGTCGCGGACGTCGTTCGGCCCGTTCCAGTCGGCCACCCGCAAGCGGCCGGCGCCGATCGGCGTGTGGCGCCAGAAGGCGGTGGGGCCGGTGGCGAGGCAGAAGAGCAGCCCCACGGCGCCGGCCGCGACCGGCAGGAACGCCGCCCGGCGCGGTGCGCCGGCGCGCAGGCCGGAGACGATCGCCACGGCGGCGAGGGCGAGCAGCAGGAGCGCCACCAGCCGCCAGACCCCCTGCGCGGTGAGCAGGGGGATCAGCCCGAAGCCGCCGGCGATCGAGCCGAGGATGGCCCCCAGGGTGTTGGCGGCGTAGGCGACCCCGACCTCGCGGCCGACCCGCCGCCGGCCGGAGCCGAGCAGCGCGATCAGCAGGGGAAACTGGTAGCCGGCGACGATCGCCGGCGGCAGCACGACGAGCGCGGTCACCACCGTCCAGGACCCCACCAGCGCCAGGAACCCGGCGCCGGCCAGCGGCCGCAGCAGGGCGGCGAGCACCGCCACCCCGTCGCCGGCCGCGAAGGGGAGGGCGATCAGCAGAGCCTCGAGCGCGCAGGTGGACGCGAACGCCAGCATCGTGGGCCGGCGCGCGCGCTCCCCGGCGCCGTAGAGCAGGCCGCCGAGGCCGATCCCCAGCAGGGCGATGGCGAGGATCAGCCCGAAGGTGTAGGAGGAGCCGCCGAGGAGCGGCCCCAGCATGCGGTACCAGACGAGCTCCATCAGCAGGAAGGCGAAGCCGACGAGCGCCGCCGCGACCGGCACCAGCCAGCCGGGCCGCCGCGCGTCATCCTCATCCGCGTCGGGCGCCTCTTCGGCGGCGGCCGGTTCCGCCGCGGCGTCGGCCTTCGCGGTCTCCGCGCAGCTCGCGGGCGAGGCTCTTGGCGGCGAGCACCACCAGCAGGTTGAGCAGCGCCGCGATCCAGATGGTCTTGCGGATCCCCAGCGTCTCGAGGGCGAAGAAGGTGGTGAGCAGGGCGCCGAGCACCGCGCCCAGGGTGTTGACGGCGTAGAGCAGGCCCACCGTCCGGCGGCCGAAGTCGGCCCGCCTACCTACCGCCCGCGCCACCGCCGGCAGAGTGCCGCCCATCAGGAAGGTCGGCAGCCCGAGGACGATCAGCGACAGCAGCAGGCGGACGACGCTGCTCCCCGCGAGCCCCAGCCGGGCGCTCCCCCCCATCGACACATACAGCCACTCGACGACCGCCAGCAGCAGCGGCGAGAGCCCCGCCGAGATCGCGATCCCCGCCTCCAGCCCGGCGTAGAGGGAGAGCGGCGACGGGTGGCGGTCGGCCCGCCGGCCCAGCAGCAGGCCGCCGAAGCCGAGCCCGGCCATGAAGATCGCCAGCACCGCGGCCGAGGCCGCGGTCGAGGCGCCGAAGACCAGGCGGAACATCCGGAGCCACGCCGTCTGGTAGACCAGGGCGCAGAATCCGGACGCGAACAGCAATAGACCGACTCTCCCCACGGCGGAGCGCATCCCAAAAACCCTCTCTGGCGGAAATGCCGGGGAGTAAGTTATCAGAAATTGTGAATAGGTAGAGGAACAGCTCTTACGCCATCTCGAACCAGGGCTCGCGCCGCCCGAACTTGGTCGACAGCGCGGCGCCGACGCCGATGAAGGTGACGGCGTACCAGGCGAGGACTCCCAGCCAGGGGAGGAACTTGACGACGCCGAGCACCAGCAGGCCGATGGTGGCGGCGTTGAGCGGCTGGAAGCGGCGGCGGAAGACGCGGCGGGAGAGCCAGTCGCCCAGCGCGTAGAAGACCGCCACCGTCCCCCAGAGCTTCAGCACGATCCCCAGCAGCACGATGAGCACCACGAACGGGGCGCCGAGGATGCCGCGGGCGAAGGCGGTGAAGAAGAGGGCGGTCAGCACCAGGGAGACGATCCCCGTCAGGCCGACGAAGAAGCTGCGGAAGGGCTCGCGGCGGACCCCCTCGGCGGTCTCGATGAGCTGCCGGCCGCTGGCCGCGAAGAGCAGCAGGAGGAGCAGGGCCCAGGCGGCGACCAGCGCCAGCTTCGCTCCCAGCACCAGACGCGAGGCGAAGCCGAGGCCGATCGAGGGCCCTTCGAGCAGGGTCAGCCAGGCGTTGGGAGCGTTGGGGTAGGAGACCATCCGCCCCCCGGTCTGGGCGCCCCGGGCGGCGTGAATCCTGCCGCCGACCACGAAGACGTCGCCGCCCACCCGCGCCGTGGGAGCCAGCCGCGCGTCGCCGCGCAGCACGATCACGCTGCCGTCCACCCGTCCGGAGACGTCGACGGAGCCGTTCATGGCGGCGACGTCGGCGAGGGCCTCCCCCTCGACGCTGATGTCCCGCCCGATCGCCACCAGCTGCTGCCGGGTGGTGCTCCCCGCCTCCAGGCGCATCGCCGGCTCCGCGTCGGGGCTCGGGGCGGCCAGCACCGGGTTGGCCAGGGCCAGCAGCAACAGTGGCAGCAGAGCTTTCACAACGAGATCTTACGTGAGGAAGGGTTGAAACCGCAGGGCGCCCCTGGGGACGCCTCTACATCTTTGGATTTGGCTCCGCCTTGGAGCGTGCCGCCACCGCGGCCGGCCGCTTGCGGCGGATCAGCGAGATCAGGAGCAGGTTGAGGCAGAGCACCAGGAAGCCGAAGGCCCCGAGGCTCGCAGGCGAGGAGACCACATGGTCGACGACCAGCCCGAGCCCCTTCCAGGAGGCGCCGAGCAGGCCGGCGCCGGCCAGGATGGAGGCCTGGAGCATGCCGCCCACCGCGGCCAGGGCGCCGAACCCGGAGGCGGCGGGAGCGGAGCCGGCGATCAGCAGGGCCGCCGCGAAGCCGCCCAGCAGCACGATGACCGCCGCCGTGAAGCGCCAGGCGCGGGGGGAGCGGGCTTCCCAGCCGACGGTCGGCAGCGTGGACATCACCGAGGCGCGAAAATCCGGGCGGACCGGCAGGGCCGAGCTGCGCAGCAGGGCGTCGAGGGCGACGATCTCTTCCTGCTCGCGCCGGCAGTCGGCGCAGGAGGCCAGGTGCTCGTCGAGAAGAGCCCGGTCGCCGCTGTCGAGACCGCCGTCGGCGTCCAGATTCAACCATTCACGGTAGGTGCTGTGATCGGGCCTGCTCATGACCTGTCCCCCGGACCTGCAACGCTTAAGTTCATCGTTCTTCTCAGCCGCTCAAGAAGTCAGTCGCTCAAGAAGTCCTGAAGCTTCTCCTTCAGCATCTGCCGCCCCCGGAAGAGCTTGTTCTTCACCGTCCCCAGGGGCATCTGCTTGATCTTCGCGATCTCCTCGTAGGGAAGCTCGCCGAAGTGGCGCAGCAGGATCAGCTCCCGGTACTCCCAGGGGAGGGAGTCGATCGCTTCCTGGATCGCGCTCCCCCGCTCCCGGTTGCGCAGCTCGCCGTAGGGTCCCCGCTCGGGAGACGGCAGATCCCAATCCCGGTTCTCCCCTTCGTCATCTTCCTGACGGAGCGAGACCACCTTGAGACGCCGCCTCCGGATCTGATCGATCGCCGCGTTCTGGGCCACCCGAAACAGCCAGGTGGAGAACTTGTACTGCGGGTCGTACCGATCCAGGACCTGGTACACCTTGACGAGCACTTCCTGCGCGAGGTCGTGCGCGTCGTCCGCGTTGCGGAGCAGCCGGAACAGATAGTTCACGAGGCGGCCCTGGTAGCGGTCGATCAGGTCGCCGAAACGTTCCTGATCTCCCGCGAGGACCGCCGCGACCAGCTCCTCGTCGGTCGGTTGCTCCGCTCCCCGCGTCATGGGTGGATACGCAAGGCCAGGGCCAAGGTTTCAGGGGTGCCGGAAAGAAGGGAGGAAGGGGATCATCCCCTGGGCTTCGGGGGGGTGGCCGGCGTGAGGTCCGTCCGGGTGGAGAGGATGCCCGTCGCCTTGCCGGTGAGCAGCGCCAGCAGATCCCGCTCGATGCCGTTCGGCGACGTCTCGACGATCCGACCCACCTCGCGGCCACCGCGGCGCACGATGAAGGTCGGCAGGTAATGGACGCCGTACTCCTTCACCAGATCGGCGGGCTCTTTCTTGTCGTGATCGACGCCGATATAGCGGATCTGGAAATTGACGGCGCTGCTCCCGGAGTCCATAGCCTTCCACAGGCGCGGCAACTCGCGCCGGCTGTCGCCGCACCAGGTGCCGAGGAACACCACCACCTCGGCCCCGGGCTCCGCCGCCGCCAGCTCCCGCGCCGCGTCGGCTTCCGGCCGGGCCTCGACCTCGGCTAGCGTCCACTCCGGCGCGGCCTCGATTCTGTCGCGATTGGTGGGACCGACCAGGACGGGAGTCTCCTGCGCCGGGGCGGCCGGCGCTGAAACGGCCGCGGGCGGCGGATCGGCGGACACCCCGGTCGTTCCGGGCATGGCGGCGAGGACGGCGGCGGCGATCAGCGATGGAAAAATCCTGGTGCTCATGACGCGCGAGTTTACCGCACCTCCACGACCTTCTCGATCCGATCCCCGAGTTGGATCTTGTCCAGCACCTCGGCGCCGGCGATCACCTCGCCAAAGGCGGTGTAGCCGCCGTCGAGGTGGGGCTGCGGCGAGAGGGCGATGAAGAACTGGCTGCCGCCGGTGTCCGCGCCGGCCAGCGCCATGCCGACCACCCCGCGGCGGTAGCGCAGGCGGTTGATCTCGTCGCGGATGGCGTAGCCCGGGCCGCCGCTGCCGTCCCCCTTCGGGTCCCCTCCCTGGACGACGAAGTCGGGGACCACCCGGTGGAAGCTCAGGCCGTCGAAGAACCCCTGGCCGGCGAGATTGAGGAAGTTGAGGCAGGTCAGCGGCGCCAGCGGGCAGGCGAGCCGCACCGTGACCGTCCCCCGCCGGGTACGGATCTCGACCGTGCGCGGCGCCCGCGTGCGCTGGACGATCTCGCGGTAGAGGGCGACATCCTTGACCCTCTCCGCCGGTTCCAGAGCGGGGATCTTGCGGCCGAGCTTGCCCAGGCTCTCCCCGGCCGCCCGCCGCAGCACGTAGGGGCCGCCGGTGGTCAGCCGCTCCAGCAGGGCGATGCCGTCCCCCCTCTCCAGCGGCTCCCCCTCGGTGCGGGCGGCGACGGCCCGCACGGCGGCGAGCCCCTCCTCCTGCGTCCCCTCCTGATAGACCCCCGGCAGGGCGGCGCCGATATCGGCGAGCGGCACGACCGGGTGCTCGGCGAGCCAGTCGAGGGCGGTACCGCGCACGGTGGCGTCGGGATCGGTCAAGGCCTTGCGGGCGGCTGCGGTCGCCTTGGGGTCGGTGGCCTTGGGGTCCGCCGCCAGCCAGGCGGAGACGGCGGCGGCCCGCACCCGCGGGATCGGATCGCCGGCCAGCCGCTCGATGACAGTCGCCGCCGGCGGGCCGAGCGCTCCGGCGGCCTCGGCGGCGCGCGTGCGCAGGGCGTCGTCCTTGTCGGCGGCGGCGGCCGTTACCAGCTCCAGCGCTTTCGGCGCCTTGCCCGTTGCCAGGGCCACCAGCGCCGTCCCCCGTTCCCCCACATCGCCCGTTGCCGTTCGCGCTGCCAGTAGAGCGTCAAGCTCGGGCGATCCCCAGACGCCCGCCGCCTCGACGGCGCTCGCCCGCACGCCGGGCCGGGGATCGTCGAGCAGCGCGCGCAGCCGGGGGGTCCAGCCGGCGATCGGCTTCGCCTTGCCGGCGGCGAGCGCCCTGGCGGAGCGCAGGGCCTGGATCAGCGGCCCGGGATCGTTGGAAGCAGGATTGCCAGAAGCGGGATCGTCGAGCAGCGGGCGCAGCGCCGCGAGATCCTCCTCGCCGCCGACGATCCCCAGGGCGCGGGCGGCCCAGGCGCGGACCCGCGGCGCGGGATCGGCCAGCAGCGTCCGCAGCGTGGGCAGGGCCTGCGCCTTGGGCTCGCGCGACAGGGCGAAGGCGGCGGCGGCGTGGAGCGCCGGGTCCGGCAGCTTGAGGCCGCGCTCGGCGAGCGATACGACGGTCTCGTCCTTGAAGCGGAAGAGATGCGGCAGCAGCCGCGCCCAGCGCTCCTCCTCGGGCAGCGGCAGGAGCGCCTCCAGCACGTCCACCGTCCGCCCTCCGAGCCGGGCCAGGGCCTCGACGGCCAGCACGCCCGTCTCGCGGTCCTTGTCGCGGGCGGCGGCGAACAGCGCCTGCTCCCCCTCCGGGTCCCCCAGCAGGCCGATCGAGAACGCGGCCGCCCGGCGCACCGCCGGCTCGTCGTCGACCAGCAGCCCCTGGAGCGCCGAGAGCCCCTGCCGGTCCGGAATGCGCCCCAGGGACACCGCGAGATCCTCGCGCAGCGAGGCATCCCCCCGCAGCGCCTGGTGGACGACGAACTCGTCGTAGGCCTGGCGATCCACCAGCAGCAGCAGTAGCGCCCGCTCCTCCAGGTTCGGCACCCCGGCGGACGGCAGCTCCGGCGCCGTCCTGGCGCGGGGGCCGGAAGCGCAGGAACAGACCAGGAGGATGAGAGAAATCAGGCCAAGAGTCCGTTTCATGATCCAGCGATGCTAGCACCGGGCTCCATCTCAGGCACTCGTGGCCTGCGACCTCAACCCCTATCCCCTTCTCCTGAAGGAGAAGGGGGACGACTGCGGACCGGGTTGCCCGTAGGGTGTGCTGTGCACACCATAACGTCCTTGAAGATGCGCACAGCGCACCCTACGCGCGCCATCGGTTCTGATAGGCCCTCCCTCTCCTTTAGGAGAGGGACCGAGGGTGAGGTCGCAGGCCACGGATGCTCATCGAAGGGGTATATTCCTCCCGTGTCTTCCCTTCGCTTCGAGAACGTCCGCCGACGCTTCGGCCGCCTGGCGGTGCTGACCGGCGTCTCCGGCGCCGTCGGCCCCGGCGAGATGCTGCTCGTCACCGGCCCCAACGGCTCCGGCAAGAGCACGCTTTTGCGCTGCCTCGCCGGCCTGCTGGCGCCGGACGCCGGAACCATCGAGTATCAAGAGAAAGACGAGTCCGTCGACGCCGCCGGGCGACGACGCCTGGCCGGTGTCGTGGCGCCCGACCTCGCCTTCTACGCCGAGCTGACCGTGCGGGAGAATCTGGAGTTCTTCGCCCGGCTGCGGCGCACCACCCCGGAGCGCGGGCTCGCCGTGCTCGGCCGCCTGGAGCTCCCCCTCGACCGCATGGCGGGCGCCCTCTCCTCGGGGATGCGGCAGCGCCTGCGCTGGGCGTGGGCGCTGCTCCACGCTCCCCGGCTCCTGCTCCTCGACGAGCCGTTCCAGAACTTCGACGCCCCGGGCGAGCGCGACCGCGCGCGAGCTCCTCGCCGAGCACCTGGCCGCCGGCGGCCTCGCCGTGGTCGCCAACCCGTCCCCCTCGAGTTCGGACATGTGGCGGGACACCTCGACCTGGGCCGCTGAAGCGCTGGCGGTGTTCGCCAAGGAGTGGCGGTGCGAGTTCCGCACCCGCTACGCCCTGAACACGCTCGGCCTCTTCGCCTTCACCACCCTGGTGGTGGTGAGCGTGAGCCTCGGCCCGCTGGGGGTGTCGGTCTCCCAGGGGACCGCCGTGCTGCCGGTCCTGCTCTGGGTGATCCTTCTCTTCTCCGCCGCCGCCGGGCTCCCCCGCGCCTTCGTGCAGGAAGAGGAGACGCAGACGGCGACCGCCCTGCGCCTCGCCGCCACCCCGTCCGCCCTGTTCTGCGGCAAGCTGCTCTACGGCCTGACCCTGACGCTCGCCCTGGAGGCGCTGGTCACTCCGGTCTACGTGGCGATGACCAGCCTCGACGTCAAATCCCCCGGCCTGCTGGCGGCCGTGCTCGCCGCCGGGCGGGTACGGGCTCGCCGCCGGCAGCACGCTGGTGGCGGCGATCATCGCCCAGGCGCGGAGCAAGGGGACGCTGTTCTCGGTCCTCGCCTTCCCCGTCCTCCTGCCGCTGCTGCTGATCGCCGTCGAGCTCACGCGCCATGCCGTCGCCGGCGATCCCGCCGATGTGGCCCTGCTCCAGCTCATTCTGTATGATGGATCGGTAACCGTAGCCGGATTCATGCTCTTCCCGGTGGTATGGAACCCATGAGAAAACTCCTCGCCTGGCTGCTCTGGCTCTGGCTCTCGGCCGTCATCGTGGGCGCGTTCCTCTACGCCCCGCTGGCCAAGGGGTTCATCGGCCAGTCGAGCCGCATCCTTTTCTTCCACGTGCCGATGGCCTGGGTCTCCTTCGTGGCGTTCATCGCCGCGGGAGTCTGGAGCCTGCGCTTCCTCTACTTCGGACGCCAGCCGCGCCACGACCGGGCGGCGGCCGTGGCGGTCGAGCTCGGGCTGCGTCTTCGGCGTCCTCGCCACCGTCACCGGCGCGCTCTGGGCGCGCGTGATGTGGGGCGCCTACTGGAACTGGGACCCGCGGCAGACCTCGATCGTGGTCGCCCTCCTCTTCTACGGCGCCTATCTCGCCCTGCGCTCGAGCCTGGAGGACGGCGATCAGCGCGCCCGCCTCTCGGCGGCCTACGCCGTGCTCGGGCTGGTGGTGGCGCCGTTCCTCTTCTTCATCATGCCGCGCATCATGTTCTCCCTCCACCCCCAGTCGGTGATCAACGCCCAGGGGAAGGTGGAGATGGAGTCGCGCATGGTGCAGGTGCTGCTCGCCGGCTCGGCGGGCTGCACCGCGCTGTTTTTCTGGATCCACAACCTGCAGTGCCGGCTCCAGGCTCTCGCGGAGCGGAAATCGTGCACTCTATGAGTAGAGGTTCTCTATGGTAACCGGCGGAATCGGTTGGGTCGTAGCCGTCAATCTCATCATCTGGACCGGGCTGTTTCTCTACCTGCTCCGTCTGGGATCGCGGCTGCGTGAACTGGAGAAGAAATCATGAAAATGAAAAAGAGCCGTCTCTACCTGTTCGGCATCCTGCTGCTCCTCGCCTTCGCCGCGCTTCTCCTTCTCCACCTTCAAGGATTCGATGACCCCCTACGTCTCCTATGAGAAGGCGCGCGAGGGGGGGCGCATGGTGCAGGTGGCCGGCGCGCTCGAGAAGGGGAGCTACTCCTATGCGGCGGCCCGCGAATCGCTCTTCTTCACCCTCCAGGACCCGAAGACCAAGCAGACCCTGCGGGTGCGCTACAAGGGGCTGAAGCCGGCGAACTTCGAGGACGCCATCAGCATCGTCGCCATCGGCCACTACGACGCGGGGGCCAAGGAGTTCGAGGCCAACAAGCTGCTGGTGAAGTGCCCCAGCAAGTACCAGGGCGCCGAGGTCGAGAAGACCTACAGCTAAGGAGCACGCGTGGAATACCTCTCCCATCTCTACCTCCCCGGGGCGGTCGCCATCTGGGCGCCCTGTTCTTCGCCGCTCGCCACGATGTGGGGGTATGCGCGCTGGCGCTCCGGGTGGCGACACCGGCGCGCTCACCTTCGCCCGCCGCTCCTACGGCTTCTTCGCGCTCTCGATCCTGCTCGCCGCCCTGGTCCTGTCGCTGCTGCTGATGATGCGCGACTTCCGGGTCGAGTACGTCTTCCAGTACTCCGGGCTGGACCTGCCGGGCCACTACCAGTTCGCCGCCTTCTGGGCCGGCCAGAAGGGGAGCTTCATGATCTGGCTCTTCTGGGGGACGCATGCTCGGCCTGCTGGTGCGGCGGACGACCGGCGCGCAGCCGAGCCGGCGGTGATGGGGATCTACACCCTGACCCTGCTCGGCCTGCTCCTCATCCTGGTGCGCGAGAACCCGTTCGTGATGCTGACGCAGACGCCGGTCGACGGCCAGGGGCTGAACCCGCTGCTCCAGGACAACTGGATGGTGATCCATCCGCCGATCATGTTCATCGGCTACGCCGCCACCGCCATCCCCTTCGCCTTCGCCATGGCGTCGCTCTGGCGGCGCAAGTACGACGGCTGGGCGGCGCGGGCGTTCCCCTGGGCCCTCGGCGGCTTCCTGGTGCTCGGCACCGCCATCCTGATGGGGGGCTACTGGGCCTACAAGACCCTGGGCTGGGGCGGCTACTGGGGCTGGGACCCGGTGGAGAACGCCTCGTTCATCCCCTGGCTCTTCGGCACGGTGCTGATCCACGGCCTCTACCTGGAGCGCACCAAGGGGCGCTACCGCCGGGCCAACTACGTCTTCACCTTCCTGACCTACATCGCGGTCCTCTACGGCACCTTCCTCACCCGCTCGGGCGTGCTGGCCGACTTCTCGGTGCACAGCTTCGTCGACCTCGGGATCTCCGGCTGGCTCACCTTCCTGCTCGGCGGCTTCATCGCTGCTCGGGATCTACCTGATCGCGACCCGCTGGCAGGAGATCCCGACCGCGCCCAACGAGGACCCGTTCCTGTCGCGCGGCACCTTCCTGGTGCTCGGCGACGATCACCATCCTCGCTCGCGGCGCTCGTGATCACCGCCGGCACCTCGGCGCCGCTGCTCACCCACTTCATGGAGAGCCAGAGCCAGGTCGGCCCCAGCTTCTACAACAAGGTGAACCTGCCGATCGCGATGCTCGTCGCCTTCCTGCTCGCCTTCGTCCCCTACCTCACCTGGAAGGGGACGCCGGCGCGCGAGCTGCTGCGCAAGCTCGCCCTGCCGGTCGTCTTCGGCGTCGCCGTCGACGGTGGCGGCGGCGGTCTGGCGGGTCCGCGACCCCTTCCACCTGGCCTTCATCCTGCTCGCGGCGATGGCGCTGGCGACCAACCTCCAGAAGACGGTCGAGCAAGTTCCGGGCCGGCGGCCTGCAAGGCGCTGGGCGGCTACCTGACCCACGTCGGGGTCGGCGTCATCCTGCTCGGCATCATCGCCTCGTCCGGCTACGACCAGAGCACCAAGGTGACGCTGGACGCAGGGCGTCCCCCGCCAGGTGGACGACATGACGCTCACCTTCACGCGCTTCATCCCGCGCCACGAGCGCGAGAAGGAGCGCATGGAGATCCAGGTGGCGCGGGCCGGCGGCAAGCCGTTCATGGTCTACCCGAAGATGTTCATGAACGACCGCACCCGGCAGATGATGGTCAACCCGGACATCAAGCAGCTCGCCGTTCCAGGACCTCTACGTCTCGCCGATCGAGTACGACCCCGGCCAGCCGCGGCTGCAGCTCGCCAAGGGGCAGTCCGGGAAGATCGGCGACGTCGAGGTGCGCTTCGTCCAGTTCGACCTCCACGTGGACGGCAACGCCCTGGTGGCGATGCAGCAGGGCCGGCAGGTGACCATCGGCGCCGAGCTGGCGGTCACCCAGGGCGGGGCAGGACCGTCAACGCGACGCCGGTCTACCGTCTCAACCCCGGCAGACGGCGCGGTCGAGTCTCCGCCCTTCGCCCTCCCCGGCGGCGGCGCCGTTCGTCGTCTCGGGGATCAACGCCTGCGCCGGCGCCGTCCAGCTCGAGACCGCCGGCATCGCCAACCCGGCGAAGCTCTCGATCGACGTCACCCGCAAGCCGCTCATCCAGCTCGTCTGGGGCGGCCTCTACGTCGTGCTGCTCGGCGGGCTCCTGTCGATCATCCAGCGCTTGCCGGCGAGATCGCGGGTGCGCGAGGCAGGTGGCGGCAGATGCCGTAGATCGCCTACGGCCCTACACCCCGACCGCCAGCCGGTCGGCCAGGCTGTTGGGGCAGGCCGGCCTTGCGGATGCGGCCCTGGGCCTCGCCGATCGGGTAGGGGATGCGGTACCAGTGCACCACCCGGCGCTCGCTGTCGTAGATCATGTAGGAGGCGCGGGGGTCGCGGTCGCGCGGCTGGCCGATCGAGCCGGGGTTGATCAGGTAGCGCCCCCCGGGGGCAGAGCCGATCCGCCCCGCGCCGTGCCGCGCAGCGCCTTCACCCCCAGCACGCCGCCCCTCCAGCCAGAACAGCGACGGGATGTGGGTGTGGCCGAAGAAGGTCACCGGCATGTCGAAGCGGGAGAAGATCTCCCAGGCGTCGACGTCGGAGAAGACGTAGGTGTCCTCGTCGAGCGGCGAGCCGTGGCAGATGGCGACCCCCTCCTCCACCAGCATCGGCCCCTGCGGCAGCTCGCGCACGTAGCGGAGGTTGCCGGGGGTCAGGCGGCCGGTCGTCCACTGGGCCGCGGTGAGGGCGGTCTGGTTGAAGTTGCCGCCGGAGTCGATGCCCGCCACCACCTTGTCGTGGTTGCCGCGCACCGTGAACAGCCGGGGCCCGAGACGGCGCACGGCGTCCACCACCTGGTTGGGGGCGCCCCCGTAGCCGACCAGGTCGCCCAGCACGAGCACCGCGTCGAAGCGCTTGCGCCGGGCCCGCCGCAGGACGGTTTCAAACGCGTCCCAGTTGGCGTGCATGTCTGAGAGGATCAGATAACGCACTATCGATTCCCGATCAGCAGGGCGATTCTCGCCGCGATCTCCTCCGGCCCCTCGTCCGGGGCCACGTCCATCGTCAGGTCCGCCCGGCGGTAGGCCGGGAGCCGCTCGCGGTAGAGCGCGAGGGCCTGGACCTCATCCTTGAACAGCGGCCGGTCGGCCTTGCCCCTGCCCGCCGATCCGCGACGAGATCGTCGCGAAGGCGGGATTGATCCAGACCGACAGGCCGTTCGAGCCGATCAGCGCGGCGTTCGCCTCGAACGCCATCGTGCCGCCGCCCAGTGCCACCACAACGTCCGGCAGTGCCAGAGTCCCTCGCAGGGCCTCGGCTTCCATCTGGCGGAAGGCCGGCTCCCCCTGCTGCTCGAAGATCTGGCGCACCGTCATCCCCGCCCGCCGCTCGATCTCCTCGTCGAGATCGACGAACGCCGACGCCCAGCCGCTGGGCCAGGCGGCGGCCGACCGTGGTCTTGCCGCACCCCATGAACCCGGTCAGGTAAGATCCTCATTCCCCCGCGCCGGCAGCCGCGAGCAGCCGGCGGCAGTTGGCGCGCATGTCGCGGATCCCCCTCTGCAGACGGCGCCGAGCACCACCGCCGGCGTCCGCCCCGGCGGCCAGGACCGCCGCCAGGTTGCCGGCGTCGATGCCGCCGATGGCGACCAGCCGCTTGCGCGTGCGTTCCCGCGCCCAGCGCACGAAGTCCAGGCCGACGACCGGGTCCGGGTGCGCCTTGCCGGTGGTCGGGAAGACCGGGCCGACGGCGATCACGTCGACGTCCGGGTCCTCGTCCGCGGCGGCGAGCTGCTCCTCGTCATGGGTCGAGAGGCCGATCCGCACGCCGCCTCCCACCACGCGGCGGGCCGCCGCCGGCGGCAGATCCCGCTGGCCGACGTGGAGCCCGGCCACCGGAAAGAGCGCCGCGAGGTCGGCGCGGTCGTCCACCCAGAGGCTCGACGCCGCTCCCCTCGAGGGCCCGGCAGCACGCCGCGAGGGCCTCGTGCCAGCCGCTCCCGGAGAGCTCCTTGGCGCGCACCTGGATCCAGCCGATGCCCGCCGCGGCCATCTCCGCCACCGCCGCGGGCAGCGCCGGGCGCCCAGCACCTCGGCGTCGGCGATGGCGTAGACGGCCCGGTCATCTCGTACCGCCGTCCGCGCCGTCCTGGGCCTTCGCCGCCCGCTCGCGACCAGGAAGCGCTCCATGAAGCGGGTCGAGAGGCGTGCCGGCGACGAAGTCGGGATCGCGGAGGATGCGCTTGTGGAGCGGGATCGAGGTCTGGATCCCCTCGACGACGAAGAAGTCGAGCGCCCGCCGCATGCGCGCGATCGCGTCCTCCCGCGGTGCGGTCGTGCACGATCAGCTTCGCCACCAGCGAGTCGTAGTACGGCGGGATGACGTAGTCCTCGTAGCCGTGGGTGTCGACCCGGATGCCGGGGCCGCCCGGGAGGATGGAAGGTCTTGAGCGGCCCGGGGCTGGGCGCGAAGGTGTCGGGGTTCTCGGCGTTGATCCGGCACTCGATGGCGTGGCCGCGCGGCTTCAGGCCGTTGCGGGAGCGCCAGCTTCTCGCCCGGCCGCGACCTCGATCTGCATCTTCACCAGGTCGATGCCGGTCACCATCTCGGTGACCGGATGCTCGACCTGGATGCGGGTGTTCATCTCCATGAAGTAGAAGCGGCCGTCGCTGTCGAGCAGGAACTCGATGGTGCCGGCGTTCTTGTAGCCGACCGCGCTGGCAGAGCCGCGACCGCCGCCGCGCCCATCTCTGCGCGCAGCTCGGGGGTGAGCGCCGGCGAGGGGGACTCCTCGATCAGCTTCTGGTGCCGGCGCTGGATCGAGCACTCGCGCTCGCCCAGGTGGACGACGTTGCCGTGCTCGTCGCCGAGGACCTGGAACTCGATGTGGCGCGGCTCGCTCAGGTACTTCTCGAGGTAGATCGAGCCGTCGCCGAACGCCTTCTCCGCCTCCGTCGCGCGCGGTCGCGAACTGGCGCGCGCGAGCTCGTCCTCGGTCGTGGACGATCCGCATGCCGCGCCCGCCGCCGCCGGCCGACGCCTTGAGGATCACCGGATAGCCGACCTCGGCCGCCATGCGCCATCGCCTCCTCGGCGTCCTCCAGCGGCTCCTGGCTGCCGGGCAGCACCGGCACCCCCGCCGCCTCGGCCGTCTGCGCGCGCCTTGGCCTTGTCGCCCATCAGCCGGATGACCTCCGGCCGCGGGCCGATGAAGCCGATCTTGCACTCGTCGCAGCACCTCGGCGAAGTCGGCGTTCTCGGAGAGGAAGCCGTAGCCGGGGTGGATGGCGTCGGCGCCGGTGATCTCGGCGGCGGAGATGATGCTCGAGATGTTGAGGTAGCTCTCCTTCGAGGGCGGCGGGCCGATGCAGACGGCCTCGTCGGCGAAGCGGACGTGCAGGCTGTCGCGGTCGGCCGTGCTGTAGACGGCGACCGTCTGGATGCCCAGCTCCTTGCAGGCCCGGATGATCCGCAGCGCGATCTCGCCCCGGTTGGCGATCAGGATCTTCTTGAACATCGGCGCGCCGGCCTAGCTCGGTCTTGATGGCGAAGAGCGGCTCGCCGAACTCGACCGGCTGGCCGTTCTGCGGATAGATCTCGGCGATCGCGCCGTCGACGTCCGACTCGATCTCGTTCATCAGCTTCATCGCCTCGATGATGCAGAGCACCTGCCCCTTCCTCACCCGCGGCGCCGATCTCGACGAACGGCGGCGCGTCGGGCGACGGCGAGCGGTAGAAGGTGCCGACGATCGGCGAGGTGAGGACATGCGACCCCGCCGGCGGTCCGGCCGGCGCCGCCGGAGCGGCGGGCAGCAGGGACGGCGGCGCGGCGGCGTGGGGCGCCGCGGGCGCGTGGAAAGGGCCGGCGGCGCCGGCCGGAACACTGACGCTCGCCGCTCCGGTCTCGGCGGAGAACGACGCCGCCGCGCTCTGCGGCCGGCTGGCCGTCGATCTTCAGGCGGAATCCCGAGCGCTCCAGCTCGATACCCTGGAGGCGGTTCTGCGCCACCAGCTCGATCAGTTCCTTGATCTGTTCAAAAGTCAGCACGTAGACGCCCCCTTGCAAGCCTCGTCGCGTCGCCCGGATTCGATTCAGGAAAGATCCGCCTCCAGGAGCAGGCGCGCTCTCCGGAGCTCGAACCGGGCCTTCCCGTAGTTCCCCTCCGGGCCCAGCACGAGAAGCAGATAATAATCCGCGGCGACGGAGCTTACCATCAGCGTCAGCCGGTCGGTCATCACCGAGAGCTGCTGCACCTCGCCGACGTCCAGCTCGCGGTGGTTCTCGCTGATCGACCGCGCCTGGGCGACCAGCTCCGCCGCCAGCACCTCGAGGTCGAGGTCGGGGTCCGAGCTGACCGACTCGACCGGGATGCCGTCCTTGGCCACCAGGGAGAGAGCGACCGCGCCGTCGATCCGGTTGCTGATACGGCTCAACTGCTCAAGAAACATCGCGCTGTCCCCCCCGCCGCAGTCGTGTCAGATAGCTGTTGAGA
Source organism: uncultured Acidobacteriota bacterium (assembly GCA_963792575.1). GTDB lineage: Bacteria > Acidobacteriota > Thermoanaerobaculia > Multivoradales > UBA5704 > DATARR01. The sequence continues at coordinate 765,176 of CAWBWZ010000023.1, read as the reverse complement.
AGGAACACCTTGCGGGCCTTCGCCTCCACCGCTCCGCCCTCCTCCCCGGGCTCGTAGCCGGCGAGCAGGTCGCGCCCCTCGAGCGGGCGCCGTTCCTGCCGCCGCGTGGCGAGCTGCGGCCAGCCCTTCCCGCGCCGCCGGCGTTGTCCGGCTCCCGGCGCAGCACCTCGTCGAAGATCCGCTTCGCCTCGCCGAGATGACCCTGCCGCAGGTAGATCTCCCCCAGCGTCGCCGTGGCGGCCGGCTCAGGCGCGGGTTCCGCGACCGGCTCGGAGAGCAGCGGCGCCGGCTCCACGGCCCAGGGTGTCGTCTCCTCGAGCTCGAAGACGGGGGCCTCCTCGGCTCTTACATCCCTGTCGTCCCTGTCGTCCTTTACGTCCCGCTCCTCCCCCACCTCCACCACCCGCGCGGAAAGGGGAGCCGTAGCTTCCAAGGAAGGCTCGGGAGCCGGCGGCTCGAAGCCGAAGCGAACAGCCCCTCGGCGGCCAGGGCGTTGAGATAGCGGCTGCCGGCTCTCCCGCGAGCCGAGGCCCGGGAAGACCACCCCTTCGGGCTCCGGCTCCTCCGCTTCGGCGAACGCCACGGCGGGCGCTGGAGCGGCGGGCGCGGCGGCAGCCGGCGCGGGGGCCGGACGCGGCGCCGGAGCGTCCAGCGCGAAGAGGTCGTCGCCGCCGCGCCGGGGCGGCGCGGCGGTCGGCGTGAAGCCAAGATCAAAGACATCCCCGCCCGTCGCGGGAGGCACCGCCTCCGCGAAAGAACGGTCCGACGTCGGTGCTGGGGGTTGTTCCATCGCGCGGAGCCTCCGGCGCAGCTCTTCGATTTCGGGGTCGCTGTCGTTCAGCAGACTATAGAGGTCGAGCCGCTCGCGAGCCTTGTCGGCCTCGCCGGTGTCGAGATACGCCCGCACCAGCAGCTTGTTGGCCACCATCTGTGTGGCATCCTGCTTGACCACGCGTTCCAGCACTCCGCGAGCCGCCTCGGGCTCGCCCAGCTCCAGGTGGCACCGCCCCTTCGCCACCAGGGCGGAGAGGTAGCCGGGGTGCTCCCTGAGCCCGCGGTCGAGCACCGCGAGCGCCTCCTTGATCCGCCCCTGATGGCGGTACTCTTCCGCGAGCTGGAGAAAAACACGGGAGGAAGGGTCCGCTTCCCAGCGGTTCCTGAGCTGGGTGAGACGGTCGGAGAACGCGCCGTCACTCATGCCGCGACACCTCGGGCGGAGCTTGGGCTTGCGGGAACCGGGCGGAAGGCTTCAGGGGTAACGGCAAAGTGGCTGCATTATAGCAACATACAGCCGTTCTGGCCTTCGCCGCGCCGATCCTGGAGACGGTGCGGGGCGAGCTCGCGTCGCCGCGAAGCCCGCCCCGGAAAAGAACGTCCCCGTTCCGTCGGATCCAGCCCGCGATCTAGGTGCCGTTCCCCTGCGTGGTGACCGGCACCGTGATCCGCGCGGTCGCCGTGTCGCTGAAGCCCGCGGCGGTGACCGTGAGGACGACGTTGTACATACCCGCCGCGGAGTACGTGTGGGTCGGGTTGGGATCGACCGAGCTGCCGCCGTCGCCGAAGTTCCAGGAGTAGATCAGCGTGCCCGGGGCGGTCGAGGTGTCGACGAACTGGACCGCGAGCTCCGTATCCCCCTTGTCGTAGGTGAAGGAGGCGACGGGGCGGTCCCCCTGGATGCGGATGGTGGCCATCTGGGTGACCGCGGCGCCCGCGGCGCCGGTCGAGTGCACGGTCACCGTCACGGTCGAGGCGTTGTTCGCCAGGTCCTGCGCGGACACCCTGAGGACGTCGGTGGCCACTCCCGAGGCGTTGGTCATCACGGTGTTGCCCCGGGAGTTCAGCGTGCCGAGGTCGGTGGTGAAGTTTACCCCCTGGTTGGCGATCGGCTGCCCGCTGTCATCCCGCAGAATCGCCAGGAGAGACACTCTCCCCCCCTCGGCCGGCAGGTCGTGGGGGTCGGCTGCAGGATGATCGTCGTGGTCACCGAGCCGACCTGCACGTCGATGCTGGCGCTCGTCGGGGTGGACGGCGGGGTCATGTCAGTCCCCATCGGCACGGCGGGCGCGGTTCCGATCGCCGCCGAGATCCTCGCCGTCCCGAGCCGGCCGTTCGACTGGAACGTGGCCGTCGCCGTGCCGCTGCTGTTGGTGGTCACGATGGACGGGATCGTCCCCAGGCTGGCGCTCAGGTGAATCTCCGTACCCGGATTCAGAGGATTGCCGTCCGGCTTGCGGCCGATGATGGTGATCGTGGAGGTGCCGTTCAGGGGGATCCGGGTGGGATTGGCGCTGACCGCGAGGATCGAGCCGCTGGGGGCAACCGGAGAGGCCTTGTCGCACCCCACCGCCGCCAGCATCGCCAGCATTGGGACCAGGAACAAGAGATAAGCAACAGCGCGGTAGTTCATAGTCCCCAGTATACGAACGAGGGCGGCCGTCCGTCCAGACGACCGCCCCGGAAAACGAGCGCAGGAGTGCCGGGCGCCTTACGGGCCCGTCACCGTGATCACCTTGACGGTCTGGTTGGACCCGCCTGCGTTGCTCACCGTCAGCTTGACGGAGAAGTTCTTCGGGAACGGACCGCTGGCCGAGTAGTCATGGCTCGGGTTCTGCTGCCCGCTGGTGGGAGTGCCGTCGCCGAAGTCCCAGAGCCACGAGGTCGGCGCGCCGCTCGACGTATCGGCGAACTGCATCGTGTGCCCGTTGATCGGCGTCGCCGTGAAGGACGCCGTCGGGGCGGTCGGGGGGGTCTGGTTCCGGCAGCTGCCATCCGTCGGGGAGAGCAGGAACCCGTTGGAGAACGCCGAGCTGCAGCCGGTGCTGAGATCGGTCACCGTGACCGTGATCGGCGTCGGGATGCTCATGACGCCGCCGGTCCCGCAGGGCTGGGTGACGAAGGTGAAGCCCTGCGGCGGAGTCGGCACGATCAGGCTGATCGACGTCGAGGTGCTGCTGAGCACCTGCGCCGAGCTGCCGCTGCCGCTGGAGCCGAAGGACACGCCGACGTTCTGGGGCGAGAAGTCCCGCCCGTTGATGGTGATCGTCGCCCCGGCGGCGCCGGAGTTCGGACTGAGGCTGGTGATCGCCGGCAGCGGGATCTGGGCGTTGAACCCGATGTTGGCCGTGTCGCTGTCGCCCGTGTTGATGTTGACCACCGTCACCGAGTTCGCCGAGACCAGGCCGTTGGTCGGGCAGGTCGTCGGCAGCGGTGCCGGGCTGGTGAGGATCACGATCTCGCTGCCGCTCACCGAGCGCACCTGCTGAGCCACCGAGACGTTCGGGTTGGCGAACTGGAACGACACCGCGACCGGTCCCTCGAAGCCGGACCCATGGATGATCACCTGGGTGCCGCCGAGATAGGAGCCGCCGCCCGGTCCCATGGCCGTGATCTGCACCTTGGACCCGTACTTGAACTGCTGGGAGCCGACGGTGCTGAAGCCGGAGCCCGGCTCCTTGACCAGGACGTCGACCAGCTGGTTGACGAGGTTCTGGCCGAAGCCGCGGGCCGGCGGAGTCAGGGCGACGATCTGGGTGGGGGTCACCGAGACCACCGTCCCCTCGATGCCGTTGAAGTTGGAGGCGCTCGTGCCGGTGCCGAACAGCACCTGCAGGGGGGCCACGAAGCCGGTGCCCGTGATAGTGACGCGCGTGCCGCCGTCATTGCCGCCCGAGGCCGGATTGACCGAGAAGACCGACGGCGGACCGCCGGGGCCACCGCCCAGGGAGTAGGTGAACCCGCGGTCGATCGAGTCGCTGACCTCGTTCACCTGGTTGACATGGTTGGTCACCGTGACGTTCACCGTCGAGGTCTGGCCGACGACGACCGGCGCGCCCGCCGCCGCCGCCGAGGGAGTGACGGCGACGATCTGGCTGGGGCTCACCGAGCGCACGGTGGCGGCCGCGCCGCCGAAGGTCACCCGCACCGGCGCCGCGAAGCCGCCGCCGAGGATGGTCACCGTCTGGCCGCCGGCCGCGTCGCCGAGATTCGGCGACACCGAGGAGATGAAGAAGGTGGCCGGCGCGCCGATGCCGACGTTGGTCGCCCCGGTGCCGCCGCCGCTGTAGGTGGCGGTCACCGCCGCCGTGCCCACCTCGGTGCCGGCGAAGAGCGCGGCCTGCGCCCGGCCGTTGACCAGCGCGAGCGTCACCGTCTGCGGGCCGCTCGTGGAGTTGAAGGAACCCAGCGAGGTGGTGACGGTCACCTGCGAGCCGTCCGCCGGCGCCGCCCCGGTGTCGGAGCGATGCACTTCCACCGTGACGGTGCTCGAGGCGGTGCCGCCGCCGGTGATATTCGGCGGGTTGGCGGTCACCGAGACGGTATACGTGGTGGTCGGCACCGGCGGCTTCGAGGTCACCGGGGGGCTGCTCGGCTCAGTCGGCGAAGACGTGCAGCCGAGAGCCGCCACCAGGACGGACGCAGCCAGAAAAAGATTGGCGTTCCGGAAAAGTCTCATAGCTAAGCTCCTACATCCCTCAAGGCGTGACTTCGATCGTGAACGTGGCCGGCGCGGAGGCGATTTCGTCTCCCGACAGAGTGCGGCCGAAGAAGCGCAGACTGACATCCAGCACGATGACGGCGGTGCCGGTCTCGGTGTCCCGGCCGAAATCGAGCAGATCCTTGAGCGGCGGGCTGAGGATCTGATCGCTGGTCAGGAACGGCAGATTCAGCAGAATGAGGCTGCCGCCGCTCGGCGGCACCAGGCCGGAGGCCCCCAGCACCGACGGCGGCGGCACGCGGCTGCCGCGGTCGCGCCGCCGGTAGGTGAGCTCGTAGTTCCTCAGCTCGATCCCCTCCAGCCGGTGCCCGTCGGGGGTGCCGACCGTGGGGTCCTTGAAGAAGTTCGTGAGGGTGACGTCGTCGATCTGGAACTCGCCCGGCGTCGGCGAGCCCAGCGAGACGGAGACCGGCAGGCCGTTGACTCGCGTGACCGACAGGACGACCGTGCCCTCGCTGCGGTCGGTGCGGCTCCGGCAGCTCGCCACGGCGAGAGACGCGACGATCAGCAGGAAGAGGATGACTCTATGTTTCTTCATGACCCACTCCCAAGGTTAGATCTTGATCACGCGCGGAGTGATGAAGATGAGCAGCTCATCGTTCTCTTCGTCGCGCGTCTTGTGCTTGAACAGATGACCGATGATCGGGATGTTGGACAGGCCCGGCACCCGATCCTCGCCGTTCTGCCCCGTGACCTTGTAGATACCGCCGATGACCGCGGTGCCGCCGTCGCGGACGACCAGGCGGGTGCTGGCGTCCTTGGTGGAGATCGGGGCGTTGGAGTTGCCGGCCACCACGAACGCGAGCTGCACCTCACGCTTCGAGATGTTGATGTCCATCAGGACCGTCCCCTCGGCCGTGACCTGCGGAATCACGTCCAGCCGCAGGGTGGCGTTGATGAACTGCACGGCGAACGCATCGTTGATGATGGTCTGCACCGGGATCTGGAGACCGCTCTGAATGGTCGCCCGCTGATTGTTCAGCGTCGCCACCTTGGGCGCCGACAGGATCGTGATCAACCCCTCGCTCTCGGCCGCCTGCAGGGCGACGTCGAGGTTGAAGGTGTTGAGGATGTTGCCCAGCTTGAGGCGGAGCGTGCCGTTTTGGCCGTTGCCGAGCAGGTTGACCCCGCCGCCCGCCGACCCGTTGTGCCGGGAAGACCAGCCCGGTCGTGTTGCCGTGCGCGGCGTCGGCGATGGCGTTGACCGCCCAGCTGACGCCGAGGTCGCGGCTGAAGCGCTTGGTGGTCTCCACGATCCGCGCCTCGATCATCACCTGCGGCTCCGGCGAGTCGAGCAGGTCGACCACCGAGAGCACCGCGTCCATGTTCGACGGCAGCTCCTTGATGATCAGGGCGTTGGTCCGGCGGTCCACGACGACGCTGCCGCGCTGCGTGAGCAGGCCGGCCGTGCCGGTCCTGAGCAGGCGCGCCACCTGGTCGGCGTTGGCGTAGCTCAGCCGCTGGTAGACCGTACGCAGCGGGATCGCCAGCGCCTTGGCGGCCGCGAGCAACTGGCGCTCCTGGGCCTCCTTGCGCAGCGTCTCGGTCGGCGCGATCCGCATGACGTTGCCGTCGAGCTCATAGTCGAGGTTGTTGATCTTCAACACCTCCTCGAGCGCCTGGTCCCAGGGAACGTTCTCGAGCTCCGCCGTCACCATGCCGGTGACGCCCGGCTGGACGATGACGTTCAGCCCGCTGATCTGCGCGAAGGTGCGCAGCACGTCCGTCACGTCGGCGTTGGTGACCTTGAGGTCGATCGGCTCGCCGAAGTAGGGCTTCTCCCGGCCCGCCCCGGCGTTGCGCTGCGCGAGCCCTCCCTGCAGCGGCGAGGCCGGGGGCGAGACGTCCACCGGCTTGCCGATCGGCGCCTTGATGCCGAGCTGCGAGCCGACCGAGCTCGGGGCCGGCGCCGCGCCGCGCGCCGGCGACGACCTGCACCGGACCTGAGGTGGTGGGGGGGAACGTGGCCGGCAGCGGCGCCGCGTCCTCGGCCTCGATGCGGGCGCGGGTGACCTTGGGCGCCGGCGCCGGGGCCTTCTGGGCCAGCGCCAGGTCCGAGGGCTCCGGTCCGGAGGCAGAGGGCGCCGGGGCGTTGCTGCCCGAGGTCTCGGCCGGCGCCATCGTGACGGTCTGGCTGGTGGTCCGGGACGCCGTCTTGACGGTCTTGGTCGAGCTCTTGACCGGCTTCGCCGGCGCGGCGCTCGGCGGCGGCGTCACCGCGACGGCCGCGACCGCCGGAGCCGCGCTGCCGTCGGCGGCCGGGAAGGAGAGGACGAGAGCGTCGCTGGTGCGCTCGATCGTCGGCAGCGTATTGCCGCGCAGATCGAAGACCACGCGCGCCACCGGCTTCGGCGCCGGCTTGAACTGGGCCACCCGGACCCGCTCGACGACGCTCCCCTCGACCTGGACGGTCGAGCGGGGGCTGCGGTTGATCACGCCGCCGAGATCGACGACGAACCGCGGCGGCTCGGAGAGCGCGAAGGTGGAGTACGGGAACTCGCCGTCGCCGGCGATGCGGATCACCGCGCCGCCGGTCGAGGCGAGCACCTCGACGGCCTGGAGCTGCGTCGCCGCCGAACCCGCGGGGGCGGGCCCGGACATCGGCTGGTCCGGCGTGCCGGCCGCCGCCGGCGGGGCGGTTCCGGCCGGGGGAGCGGCGGCCTTGGGGCTGGCGCCGGTCGCCGCCGGCTCCTCGTGGAGCGGCTCGAACGCGAGCTTCCCCTTGGCCTGGGCGTCGACCGGGAGCAGCTGGATCCGCAGCTTGTTGCCGTCGGCGGTGACCGCGTGCTCGACCTCCTGCCGGGTCGCGATCACCAGACGGGTGAGCGGCCGCGAGCCGTCCTCACTCTTCTGGACGGCCAGCGAAGAGATCAGTCCCTCCTCCGGCGAGAGGTCGACGACCCTGGCCCCGGGCACCGAGTTCGGCAGCTCGATGATCACCCGGCCGTCGGCATTGCGGAAGCTGGTCCAGACCAGGGGAGCGCTCGCGTCGAGGTCGACGAAGATCTCCGGCGCGCCCTCCCGCAGATCCAGAGAACGGATCTCGACAGGGGCTCCGGTCGCCGGCTTGACCTCGGCCTTGTTGGTGGCTCGCGGCGACGGCCTCGACCACGTTGGCGGGCATGAAGACGGTACCGTCGGCACCGAACAACACGCTCAACACCACCGCCGAAGCGATCCCTCGCCGCCGCCAGCCAGCGCTCTGACTTCTCATGACCACATCTCCCATGGCAACTCGCCTCCCTTACGGGCCACTGATTCCCTTATCGCCCACAGACCCCTCGAAGCTCCCATCCCGCCGAACCCTTGAGGTTCAGGAAGGATTCAGACTCTTGACCACCTCACGGAACGGCTTGAGAGCGGTCGGATCCTGTACGACTTGTTTGAAGACCACCTCGTTCTTGTTGATGCTGACGACGTCGCCGTCGTAGAGCTGGTCCCCCTCCTTCAACAGATAGCTCTTCTTCTGGTTCGAGGCCACGACCTGCGCCACGAACCCTTTGCTGGTGCGGAAGATCCCGGTCAGATCGATCTCGTCGATCAGCAGCCCCGGCACCCCCTCGGGACGCGGTCCGCGGATCTCCGGGCGGTCCGGAGCGGCGAGCAGCGACTTGAACGGATCGCGGCGGTTGCCGGGATCGTAGGAGAAGCCGCTGCCCGAGAGCACCTCTTCCTCCCCCTCGCAGGATCTCGTCGATGTTGCCGAGATCCGCCCCGCCCGCGTCCGTGCTCCCGGTTGTGCTGCCCGGCTGCGACTGACCCCGCCGGGCGGCGTGGCCGGCGCGGCCGGAGCCTGCGGCTTCTGCCCCTGCGCGAAGGCGGCCCACGAAACCGCCAGGCTGACGACCAGGATGGTGGCGGCGATCAGGACCGCCGGCTTGGTGAAACGCATTAGTCAGGTCCTCCCCTGCCGCCGCTGGTGTTGGAGCGGATACTGGCCGCCGGCCCTTCACGCCGGCGCCGCCGGGCCCTTGCCGGCCGGCTTCTTGCCCTTGGTCTTGTCCGTCGCCGCGGTCGTGTCCTCCGGCTCCGGCTCCTTGTAGACGAACGTCTTGGCGATGAACGTGGCAGTGATCGAATGCGGATTCACCGCGCTCGGATCCTTCGGGTTCTTCACCACCGGCAGCGCGGTGATCAGCAGATCCTCGATGTTGATGATCCGCGAGAAGCGGCTGATGCGGTCGAAGAACAGCGCGAGGTTGTGGTACGAGCCGTCGACGATCCACCTCGATCGGCCACTCGCTGAAGAACTCCTTGTCCGCCAGGTTGCCGGGGGTGAACCTCTTCAGCGCGAAGTCCCCCTGCTCGGCGAGCGAGCGGATGCGCCGCATCAGGTCCGGCGTGTTGCGCCGCGCCGGCAGGATGCGCAGCAGCTTGTCGAGCTCGAGCTCGAGCTGCCGGACCTCCTCGCGGAACTTCGGCAGCTCCTGCTTGGCCGCCCGCCCTTCCTGGATCTTGTTCTGCAGGCTCCGGAGAGCTTGAGCTGCGACGCGGTCGTAGTCGTCGCGGCATCGGCTGCAGCACGCGCCAGTAGCCGACGCCGAACAGCAACAGCGCCGACCCCCAGGCCGACTCCGAGCCCGACGTACCAGGGCTTTCCTTCCAGTCCCGTTTTCAGCGCCACGGGCCCGCCTCCTACCCCGTCGTCGCCGGCTTGCCGGCGCCTTCGGAGACGTCGCTTTCGGCGCCGCACGCCGGGGTGCCGCTGGTGCCACCCTCGACCTTCGGCTTGTGCGCAGCGAACGAGTAATTGAAATTGATGACGAATTTGTAGATGCCGCCCTGCTGCGCTTCCGTGCTCTTCAGCGTCGGCTCGTCGAACTCCGGCACCTTGTCGAGGTTCTCGATGAAGTTGGCGACCGCGTTGGTGTTGAAGGCGCGCCCCTCGACGTCGATCGAGTCCGCCGACATCCGCATCTGGTCGAGCCAGAGCAGCTCCGGCAGCGCGCGGGAGACGTAGTCCATCACCCGCACCGGCCCGCGCTGGTTGGCCTTGAGATCGTTGATGATGCCGATCTTGCGCTCCAGCTCGGCCTTCTTCGCCTTGTAGTCGTCGACCTCTTTGATCACCGAGGCCAGCTGATCGACCTCGTGCTGCGCCGCCGCGACCTCGGCCTCCTTGGCCTCGTTCTTCTTGGTCTGCAGCCACCAGGCGGCGCCGACCGCCGCCAGGCCGATCAGCGATGCCGACCAGCAGCATGCCACTGGCCGACGTCCTTGCCGTCGAGCTTGCCCGCGGCCTTCTTGCGGACCGCCGCCGGGCGCTTGCCCTCGGAGAGCAGGTTGATCTTGATCATCGGCTAGTCCCCCGCCTTCCGGATGCCGAGACCCACCGCGACCGCCATCATCGGGGCGATCGACTGCAGCCAGGCGCCGTCGAAATCACTCTCCTTGAACTGGATCCGGCGCAGCGGATTCATCAGCTCCGTCGGCACCTGGAACCGCTCCCGCAGCACCGGCTGCAGGTTCGGCGTCAGCGCGCAGCCGCCCGAGAGCACCAGCTCGTCGACCGGCCCCTCCGAGGAGGTGGCCGAGAAGAAGTCGAACGTCTTGCGGATCTCCGACGCCATCTCCGCCGACACCGCGTCGAGCACCGGCCGCGCGTCCGCCGGCGAATAGCGGTCCACCGACTCCCCCTGCTTCAACCCCTCGGCCTGCTGGAACGAGAGGTTGAACTCGCGCTGCAGCGCCTCCGTGAACTGGTTGCCGCCGAAGGAGATGTCGCGCCAGAAGACCGTGCCGCCGCGCGCCAGGATGTTGATGTTGGTCACCCCGGCGCCCATGTTGATCAGCGCCACGACCTTGCGCGAGTCGAGGTCGTAGTTCACCTCGTAGGCGTTCTGCACCGCGAAGACGTCGACGTCCACCACCGTCGGGGTCTTGCCCGTCTGGCTGATCACCGACACGTAGTCGTTGACCTTGTCGCGCTTCACCGCCACCAGCAGGACCTCCATGTTGTCCCGCCCCGGCTCGCCCTCGGAGAGCACCACGTAATCCAGCCGCACGTCGTTGATGTCGAAGGGGATGTACTGCTCCGCCTCCCACTGGATCGAGTCGGCCAGCTCCTCCTCGCTCATCGCCGGCAAGCTGAATCTTCTTGATGATGACCGAGTGGCCCGACAGCGATGTCGCATAGTTCGGCCCCTTGACCTTGGTCTGGTCGTTGAGGCGATGGATCGCGTCCACCACCAGCGACGAGTCCATGATCGAGCCGTCCACGATCGCTTCTGGAGACAAAGGCTCGACGCCCAGGCGCTGGAGGTGGAACTCACCCTTGCGCTCGCGCAACTCGACCAGCTTGATGGCCGAGCTGCCGATGTCCAGACCGACCACGCCTTTCTTGGTACGAGAGAAGAGCACTTTGAACTCCCTCAAAGTCCAACGTTTAAGGCAACTTACCGGGTGTTACTTAAAGCTTCGCTGGAACCTACCAGGAAACCGCACCCGTGTCAAGACGCCCATGCATCTATGGCTATATTGTCCAGTGCGGGAACTCTACACCCCTGTTATCTAGGTTGCAAGGGGTATTTTGCCTGCTTTTATCGAGGTTTGAGCGCTGCCCGGGTGTAGATCTCTGGTCCGGAGGAGGATGCAGGAAAGGGAAAAAGAGCCCCCTGGACGGGACCTCCTCTATATGTAGGGGTCGGGGTGCGGGAGACCCCTGGATCGTGGGGACGGTCAGCCGGCCCCGGTTCCCCGTGCCGGCCCGGAATAGAGGATCTGCAGGTCTGAAATCTCGTAGCCCAGCCGGTCCCGCGCCTCCGCCAGGAAAGTTTCGATCTCTCCCGGCGCCAGGCCCCGGGCGAGCCGCACCTTCTCGATCCCCTTCGCCGTCCGCACCTCCAGGTAGTAGCCTCGCCGGAGCGCGGTGAGAGTGAGCGCGGCGCCCGCCAGAGCCAGGAAGAAGAAGCCGCCGACCATCTCCAGCTGGAGCAGGCCGCCATTCCGGAACCACCCCCAGAGCAGGGCGACGAGGAGGACGCACCCCGCGGCGAGGCAGACGACTCCCAGCCCCAGTTGCACGGCCGGCCGGGCCGCCTGGAGCCCCTGGCGGAGATGGATCCGCTCAATCCGCTCGCGGGGAATCCGCAGCACGGGATGGCTCCGGTCGTCCACCTCGGCGAGCTCCCGGTCGGAGAACCGCACCCCGCCTTTCTGCAAGGGCGCCACTCCCTGTACCGTCTCCTTCCGCTCGGAACCGCTCATCGTTTCAGCCCTCCGATCCTCTCCTGAGGATGTCCGCGGTACGGATTCTATTTCGATCGATTCGGTACAATGGGGCCTTCCCTGGGAGATCGAAATGGACAAGCTCTGGTTGGGCTCGCTGCTGGGCATGGTCGCCGGAGGAATCGCCGTCGCCATGATGCTGCCGATGAAGTTCCCCGACCGCCGCGCCGCCCTGCTGGGCGCCTTCTGCAACCGCTTCCTGATCGGCTTCGTGGTCGGCATCTCCGTCCTCCCCCTCCCGCCCCTCGCCGCCGGCGCGCTGATCGGCTTCCTGGTCAGCCTCCCCGACGCCATCATCACCAAGACCTACGCGCCGATCCTGATCCTCGGCACCGTCTTCGGCGCCCTGATCGGACTGGCCGTGGCGGCCTGGGGGGTGTGAGGGCGGGCCTATCGCGAGGGGTATATATAAGGAAGGGGCGGTGGCCTGCGACCTCATCCTCTATCTCCTTCTCCTGAAGGAGAAGGAGGACGACTTCGAGCCGATTGCCCGTAGTCCACCCTCGACGACTTTGAAGGTGGGCAAAGCACACCCTACACGCTCCATCGTTTCTGCCAGGCCCTCCCTCTCCTTCAGGAGAGGGACCGAGGGTGAGGTCGCAGGCCGCCAGCGCTCCAGCGGGGTCTTCTACACATGCGGAAACCTCGCATTCCACGCCACCTCCCAGAGAAACCCGTCCGGATCGGCGAAGTACCCCGCGTAGCCGCCCCAGTCCGTGGGCTGTCCCGGCTTGACGATCCGGCCTCCCCCCGCGGCGGCCTCGGCGAGGAGCTGGTCGACCTCCGCCTCCGAGCGCACGTTGTGGGCGAGAGCGAACCCCGGGAACCCGCCCCCCTCGGCCGGCACCCCGGCGTCGGCGGCCAGCGCCTCGCGCGGAAAGAGGGCGAGCCAGGTGCGGCCCATCTCGAAGAACGCGACCACCCCCGGCGGCGAGGGGAGCTGCGGCAGCCCGAGCACGTCCTTATAGAAGCGCGTCGCGCGCTCCAGATCGCGGACGCCGAGGGTGATGAAGCTGACGCGGGGTTCCATGAGAGCTGAAAACTACAGCGACTCCGATCTGGATACCTTTTCCCGTAGGAGACGATCGACCTCCGCGACCGCCTCCGCGGACGGGAAACCCTCGTCCGGCAGCCAGTACATCACCTGCTCGTGCCGGTACACGAGCACGCCATCCGGGACGCGGACCACCTTGAGCACAGCCGCCCAGGGGGCTTGCCCCTCACTCAGCCCCTCCGCCTTGAAAGCGATCCCCTCCTCCGACACCCGGTACTCCATCAACGCGTCGCGGTCGGCCCTGCGAGGAAATCGCAGGCGGTGGCGCCATCGGGTCGCGTACTTTATGAGGAGAAGAAGAAAGGTCGTGAGCAGGAACAGCACCAGCGAGGAAACCTCGAAGCCATGCGTCAAGAGTTTCCAGACGGAGAAAACCAGAATCCCGCCGAAAACCAGGTAGGCCAACCCCAGGGGAGGCCAGCGGCCGCTCTTCTTCCAGTGATAGAGCGAGACCTTCCAGGCCTCCTCTTCCGTCCAGAGGTACCGGCAGACCAGAGGTTGCGCGGGGTCGGCGGCTAAGCTCATGAGCCTCCAGTCTATTGCACCAAGTCAATCCTGCTCGCTCAGAGGGAACTCCTTCCAGGGCCAGACGCTCATCATCCGGTCCTCCTCCTCGTCGAGCTCCGCGTTGTAATGATGCGAGTGAGGATCAGGGAAAACAACCGCCCCTTGCCGCATCCCCCGGGCGACGAGAACCTGTTCGTAGAGCTCGAGTGGCCCGTAGGCATACAGGATGTTGTGCCGGTCGTAGACCAGCGTCGCCCCATCCGGAACCGAGGAGATCCAGAGATGGTGCCGCCCGTCGGATTCGAGAAACCGGCTGAAGCCGCGGAGAAAGTCCTCAGCCTCCCTCCGCTCCACCGGCCACGGGCTCTGGTAGCGCGCCTCTGCCCGCCCGCTGCGCCCGACGACCAGCACATAGAGAATGCCAAACGGGTCCCTCAGGCAACGGCTGAGCTCGATCAGCAGCTCGACATGCCCGCCGGAGGGAGCGATCAGCAGCCGCTCCGCTCCCGGGGTCTTCTCGCGCTGCCACACGTCCCCATACACGTGAGGTACGGTATCGGCTCCCGAGAAGCTACCGAATTTGTAAGGTTGCAAATCAGGTCCCCGAGTCACTCTTCGTTTGGGTTCCATCCCGGATGGATTTCCAGCCACTCCCGTTCAGCCTCTCGGCAGGCCTGGCAGTAATATACCTCGGCTTTCGGTTCCCTGCGGAAACAGCCGCCGCTGTCATGCCGGTTCGTCTTCGGAAAGAACATCTCCTTTGCTTCCCAATAGGCCGTCTCCGCCGCATGCTTGCGTAGCTCCTCGGGGCTCTCCTCCTCGGCGATATACATTTGTGGCATTCCAGACCATACAGGAACCACTTCGACGGCCATCACCTCTCCATGAACGGGGCAGCGCTCCTCAGGAATCCTGCCGTTCTCACGGGGAAGCAGACGGACCGTGCTCTCCGCATAGGCGAGCCGCAAGGTCCACGGATCGTCGAAAGTGGAGAGCAGATGACTCGGCTCTTCCGTTTCCTTGATCTCTCCGGTAAAGAGGAAAGAGAGGTGGGCTTCGCGGGTCTCGGCTCGATCGGAAGGAGCGAAGAGCCACTTCTCCGCGGCGGCCTGGGAGCATTCCCTCGTGAAGGGCTGCTCATGCTCGATAGTGGTCGAGGTCACCTTACCTTGCTGATCGATCGTGACCCGGATGAGGACCGGGCCAATGACGCGCGCCCTGCTAGCAAGCGCACAAAAAGGCACCTCGGCATGAATTACCGCGGGTCCCTCACCTTGCTGGGCTCTCGCGGAAGGAAAGGCGAGCAACACCAGACCCACAAACCCTGCCATGCGCGTCCATCGCATCGGTTATCCTCCGATTTTCGAAGCGCCCTCGCGGGAGATCCGGCAAATTACGACCCTCTTTCTCAAGATGGGATTCAAGTCTCCTGCCAGGGCGTCATTTCAACCCCAGCCTCTTGTTCTCCGCCAGTAGTCCGATCGCCTCCGCGAGCCGCTTCCGCCGCGTCTCCTCCCGCTTGGCATCCTCGATCCAACGGACATACAGCCGGCGATACGAAGGAGCGAGATTCGAGAAATTCGTCCATGCCGCCCCGTTGGCCCGTAGCGCCGCCTCGATGTAACCCGGAACGGATCGTCCTCCAGAGGCTTCACCTCAACGCCCCCCGCGTCCTCCGGAGGAGACCTGGCCAGACCCGCCGCGGTCATCTTGCCTTCCGCGACCATCTTCGCGAAGCGCCGCTTGTTGAGCTCCGACCACTTGCTCTTCGCCCTCCGCGGAGTGAATTTCTGAGCGTAGCGGTCCGCGTCGATCGTACGCACGATGCTGTCGATCCACCCGAAGCAGAGCGCCTCCTCCACCGCGTCGTCGTACTCCACCCGCGGCCCGCCGGTGTGGCGCTTGTTGTAGACGAGCCAGATCTCGGTTTCGCGGTCGTAGTTGGCCGCGAGCCAGGCTCGCCAAGCGGCGCGGGTGGTGGGGTGGTGGGTGGTCATTATGTCAACATTATACTTGAACGTTTAAGGTTTACAGAAGAATATGACCTGGGATGCAGTGCAAACCAGACCGTCTGGCGTAACCCCAACATCGTATTCCAGAGAAGACCTTTCTACTTTCACATCTTCCGGCAAGCACTGCCAAGCCCAAGACAGCGCATCTTTAACCATCTCTATCAAGTTCTGAGTGCCACCGCTGATTTCAAAATTTGCCGCTGATGTAATCCCACCCAAGATGCCATAACTGAGAATTACATCATTGATTTTACCAGGAAAATTCATGTCGTAAGCAACAAAAAATATAATTTTACTTGGTGCATCTATCCATGCAATGATAGCCTCTCTATCAATAAACTCATTCCCGCGCTTCACAATTGGCAGCCGCCCTGGATCTCCTCCAAAAGCTAGAACTGATGCTGCGTAATACATCTGACCCTTAGGACTTAAATCAACGTATTTTTCAACAAATGCTGCCTGATCCGATGCCCAATTCGCCAGCGCGACAGAGTGCAAGAGATTGACGCCATCCCGGGCGACTCTCGGCGCAGAACCTGCCAGTATTCCAACAACGCAGTAAATGCTCTGAACCCTAAGCCCTCCCACAGTGATTGCTCCAGTAGCTGCTAGACTATTGGGTGGTGCATTTTCATCTAGCGGGAGGACAAGAGTTGCCCTACCAAGAGCCGAAGAGCTATCACCAATTATGCGCACTGCGTTTTCTAGAAAAAAACTACTGACCCTAGGCCTTCCTAAGCTTATTCGAGATAACAATTCGGCATCCGTTATAGTGAGCCAATCCGAAGCTTTTATAGCCAGCTGAGCTTCCGCGTTCGGTTCCTCAACATAAGTATCGACATCAAGCGCCGGGCAAAGCCACGCGCAGAGGGTTCTGAGATCCACTGGTTGGTCAATCGTTGCCGGCCATAGCAGTCCATTCTTCTCTCGTGGATTTTTGTTCAGCCAAACGCGAACACGTGTCCCCCCTTCACTTAGCTGCTCCTCCGGCTTGGCAAGACGCACAAGAGGTCGAATGGTGAGTCCTGTCCAGAACTCTAGAATCCGCGTGGTTTGTTGCGCATCTTCTTTATAGCGCCGCGTAGTGACTCGAACTCGCGATCCCCACATGAAAACCGAAAAGAAACCTATCCCAAAAATACCAGTGGGTTCGAAGCCTCGGGCCCAAAGACTTTCATGCTCCTCCCGCATCAGCGTCGACCCCCAATAGGTCGTACCGAAGTCCAGGAGAGGTCCCGTTAATAGGGCCTCCGACATACCGAGTCCTGTATCTTCAACTTCAACCCAAGATCCCTGACTATCATGTCCCAATCTAATGGTTATATGCCCACCGTTATCACTGAGGCCGCCTAGAACTCGCCGAGCACGTACAGCATCCGCAGCGTTCTGTATTAGCTCACGGAGGGGTACAGTAGGATCGTTTCCATAAAGTTGCTCACCTCCGAGCCTTCTCGCGAGATCAGCGACATTTGAAACATGGATACGTGCATCAACAGGAGTCCAGTCGGAGGCTTCAATATATTTTTGAAGCCTTTTCGGACTCTCGATTCCCGCCACACCCTTAGCTCGTAAACGAGGCCGCGAGAAATCAGCAAGAAGAGCATCGACCTGATGAAGTTCGTGATCGACCATATGGAGAGTTTCTTCACACAGCCACCATGCGTCGACTTCGCCCGGAGAGAACGGCCAAGCGGTCGTATAAACAAGGCGATCATTCTCAATCTGCGGTTTCAAGAGGTGTTTCTGAAAGCGCCAGTGATCCTCAGCAATCCCCTCCGGCCGGCGAAACGCACTCAGGAAACCAGGGGCACGGCGGGCATCGAGGTGAGCAGCGTCGGCAGTGCGGAGCAAGACTGCTATTTTAAGAGGATCGAGCGTCCATTCCCTGGGGCAATCCGCGAGAGCACCGCGCATCGTTTCAAACTCATTGCCCAAACGGGGGACCGGCCACCAGTGGCTGTGCGCAATCTTTCCGAGGAGAGGTCCTATCGCCTGCCGCAGATCGGGGTCTTCGATCAGGTGATATTCAGGGCTGTCTTTGTGACGCCACGAAGCGAGCGCCAGCCGTTCAGCCTGCTCCGCATGCAGGCCCCTCAAACACGCCTGGATCACCATACGCTCGATCTCCAACGGCGGGCTCGCGAGTTCTTCCGCGGTAGGGATGCGCTCCAGGTGCTTTCTCAGATAGGTGGACAGGGCGTCCTGCCAGCCGGGGCCTTTCTTAATCTCGGCGAGACCGCCGGGCCAAGCGGCGAGGCCGAGGCCCAAGTCGTGGAGCAAAAAGACCGCTCCGAGCGCGAAGGCTTCCATGGGATTGAGCGGATAGTCCGGACCGGCGATCAGGTCCGCCATCTCCCACAGGGCGTCCAGATGGGTGATGTCGTGGACGGTGAAGTCGGGCAGGTCACGGTGGATCTCGTTGGCGAGCGTCGCCGCCCGTTCGCGGAATTGGAGCAGGGCTCTCCACAGCCGCTCGTGGGGTTCGGCGTGAGGATCCGGGAAAGGCTGCGGGGCCAGGGTCCGGCGAATCAGCGGGTTGTCGGCGAAGTTCATGATTCCCTGTAGCTTATTGCATCGGGCGACCACCCGCAGGGCGGAATTTATCCAGCCTGGGGTGTCAACCCCAGGTAGGCGGTAGACCTCCATCCCAAGCCCCCGCAGGGGCCGGCCTGTTCTGGCGGATTCGATCCCCGACCGGTATGTCGGCCCTTCGGGGCTTGTGAGGTTTGGGGGAACTCCCCCACCTGGGGTTGCCACCCCAGGCTGGATAAATCTCGCCCTGCGGGCGTTCGAATCCTCGTGCCCGAGAGGCGGTGCCTTTCGGAGGTGGTCACCTCGTCGAGGACGTTGGGTTTCACCCTTTCAGGACAGGTGGGTATCGGGAGACTGCCGACTTGGCGCTGAGGCGCCAAGCTGATCAAATTTCGCCCTTTCGGGGCGCTTATTTCAGGAGTAAAATGGGCCTGTCACCCCTTCGGCTCTTAGGCGAAGTCCTTGATAATGTGGACGTTAGGGCTCGGCAGGCGGCGGCCGTTCGGGAGCGCCCCTGGAAGGGGCCGGTCTGGCCCATCAATGGGCCGGAGCGGCCCACTGTAGGGGCCGTCTGGCCCAAGAGGGGGACGGCTTGGCCCATTGAGGGGATCGTCCGGCCCACGAGGGGGACCGAGCGGCCCAACGGGGGGCGGTCCGGCCCATTGATGGGGCCGACCGGCCCATGGATGGGCCAGACGATCCCCACAGAGGTGCGCTCCGGCCCATTGTTGGGCGCAACCGGCCCATTGTTGGGCGCGACCGGCCCATTGCGGGGGCGGTGCCGCCCATTGATGGGCCGGACCGCCCCCCTGCTGGGCTCGAGCGGCCCAGGCGTGGGCGCGATTCGCCCGAATGGGGGCGGTGTCCGGGGATCTCCGGGCGGTTACCCGCTCTCTCTGGGCGATTCCGCCGAGCGCCGATCTCGATCTATTTGATTCCGGGCAGAAACAGGCGCCGCAGCACGTCGCCGGCGAGCACCATGACGATTCCCAGCAGCGCGGGCAGCGGATCGTGGAGCAGGATCAGCAGCGCGACGGCGGCGCAGCCGAGGAGGAAGAGGATCGGCGCCGCCGGATACCACCAGCGGACCACCGGCCGCTCCAGACGGAACAGCGCGGACGCCGAGAGCCCGAGGAAGAGCACGGCGGAGAAGATGACGTAGGAGAGGATGCGGTCGAAGGCGCCCAGGGTGAGCAGGAGGATCGCCAGCCCGGTCTGCAGCAGGATCGCGGCGGCCGGCGTGCCGAAGCGCGGATGCAGGCGGCCGAAAATCGGGAAGAAGGCGCCGTCGCGGGCCATCGCGTAGTAGACGCGGGGGGCCGAGATGGTCAGCGCCAGCAGGCCGCCGAGCACGGAGAGGAGCACACAGACCGACAGCACCCTGGCCCCCGCGGCGCCGAACAGAACGGTGCCGAACTGCGCCACGAAGGCGGTATTGGAAACGATTTTCTCCAGCGGCAGCACGTAGAGGAAGGCGAAGCTGATCAGCAGGTAGACCGCGGTGACCAGCAGCACGCCGAGGGTGAAGGCGCGCGGCAGGTTCTTTTCGGGCTGCCGGATCTCCCCCGCCAGCTTGCCGGTATCCCACCAGCCGCCAAAGCTGAAGAACGCGCTCACGGCGGCCCCCGCGACCGCCCCGAACAGCGCCTCGGAACCGGGCCGCCGCTCGGCGAGCGGCAGCAGGTTGGCGAGGCTGCCATGGCCGCCGAAGACCGCCCATCCCACCAGCGCGAACAATACGGCGAGCTTGAGCAGGTTGAACGCGGTCATGACGCCGCCGGAGAGCCGGGTGCCGAGCAGGTTGATCGCCGCCAGGATCAGCAGGATGGCGGCGGGGAGGAGAGCCACCGCCCAGGCGCCGGCCGCCGCGACCGGCACCAGCGTCTGTATGTAGGCGGCCGCCCCCACGGCGAGGGCGGCGGCGAGCCCGGGATCGACGACCGCGGCGCTCATGCAGCCGAAGAGGAAGGCGACGCGCTCGCCATAGCCCTGCCGCAGGTAGACATACTCGCCTCCCGCCTCCGGAAAGCGCACGGCGAGCTCCGAGTAGCAGAGGGCGCCGCAGATCGCCATGCCCGCCATGGCGCACCAGACGGCGGCGAGCAGCAGCGGCGAGCCGAGCGACTTCGCCATCGTCGCCGGCGTGAGGAAGATCCCCAGCGCGATCGCTTCTCCCGTGACCGCGGCGATCGCCGCGGCCAGGCCCAGTTGCCGGCGTTCGGTCATGTGGGGGGTATCTTATGGGAAACACGGACGGACACGGACAGGCACAGACAGGCACGGACAAAACACAGACCGTCGAAACCGGGCCTCTCGTCCTTGATTGTCCTTGTCCGTCCGTGTGCGTCCGTGTTTTGGCTTTTCTGCCGCGCCTAGGCCAGCTCAATCCGAAAAGAAAGCTCCCCCGCCTTCCGCGTCTCCACCCGGTACTTGCGGCCGGCGGCCTTCTCGGCGGCGAAGAAGGCGGCGACCGCCTTTCCGATCTCCGGCAGCTCGAACTCATCCGTCGGATAGGTGAGGTGGATGGTGAAGTCGTCGTCCGGACGCGCGCCGGAGATCAGCTTCAGGGTGGGGATGTCGGGGTTGTCGAACTTGCCGTTCGCCGAGATGACGTAATGCCTGGCGCGGATCTTCTCGAAGTAGCCGGCGTCGACGTTGCGGATGCTGCCGTGGTGGGGCATCTTGAGGACGTCGACCTCGATCTTCCCCTCGGCGTCGAGCAGGCCGGCCGCCTCCAATCCGTCGAGGGTGTGATCGCCGCGGCCGTCGCCGGTGAGCAGGATGCGCTTGCCTGCCGACTCGACCAGCACCACGATGCTGGAGAGGTTGTAGACCGACCGGTCGACGAAGGAGGCGATCTCCGCCTTGGCGGCCTGGTCGTGCTCTTTCTTCAGGATCGTCTTGATCCTGATGTTCCATTCCTTCTGCAGCGCGAGCAGGTTCTTCTCGCTGGGCGCGACGACGGTGAGCTTGAGATCGTCCCCCAGGGTGATCGGTTTGTGTCCGGACTGCACGAGCCCCTTGAAGGAGCCGTTGCCGGCGAGACCGAGAAATTCGAGCAGGTTCCGCAGCTCGCGACCTTGGCCGACGCTGGCGAGGACGAGGGAGCCTGACGGCCCCAGCAGACCGCCGATCGAGGCCGGGCTCATCACGGAAGCCGCGGAGGCGACCGCCACCTCCTGGTTGTCCAGGATGTCGTCGAAGGAGTTGTGCCAGAAGCGGCGGAGCTTCCAGGGGACCGGTTCCTGTCGACTCCTGGATCTCCTTGAGCTCGCGGGCCAGCTCCAGGATGCCGGCGATGTGATCCTCGTCGATGTGGCTGACCATGCCGAGATCGATCTCGAGCGGCGTGCCGTCCTCGAGCCCGCGCTCCTCGCGGAGCTGCTCGAGCCGCGGCTTCAGGGCGTCGGCGTAGACGCCGGGGGGGCCGCCGTCGATCAATACCAGCCGGGGCTCCTCCTCGGTGCCGAAGTGGAGCAGCAGGGAATCGCCGTACCGGGCGCGCAGGGTTTCGAGGATCAGCATCTGGATCTCCTTTTGGGCTCCCCTTTTCAGACGGACTGCAGGGCGCGCAGGACGTCGAGCATCCCGGCGCCCTGGAAATATTTTTCCCGGCCGAGGTCGGTGGCGGTCTCGCAAAGGATCTGCTTGATGCGCGCCGGACGGCCGACCAGCTCGTTGTAGCGGGCCATCAGGAGGGCCGCCGCGCCGCTGACGTGCGGGGCGGCCATGCTGGTCCCGTCCTTCAGTCCGAAGAGGCCGTCGGGGAGCGGCGCGGTGATCTTTTCGCCCGGCGCCACCAGATCGGGCTTGCTCCGCCCGTCGCCGGTCGGCCCGCGGCTGGAGAAGTAGCTCACGCCGTAGGTGTGGGGCCGGAAGCGGTGGGTGGCGCCGACGGTGATGATGAGGTCGGCGTTGCCTGGATCGGTGATGCTGATGCTGTTGTAGGCCGTGGTCGTCCCCTCTTCCGTGGTGTATTTCCGGTAGCCCTGGTTGCCCGCCGCGGCGACCACCACGATGCCTGAGGAGACGACGCGCTCGCACTCCTCGCAGACCGGCGTGCGGCCGCAGGCGTAGTTGGAGACGTCGTGCGGGATCGACAGGCTCATGTTGACGCCGTGGACGACCATGAAATCGTTGGTCGAGTTGAGATAGCGGATGAACTGCAAGGCCGCCATGACGGAGAACTCGTCTCCTCGTCCTTCCTCGTCGAGCACCCGCAGGTCGTAAAGGCGGAGATCGGGGCAGACGCCGACAAGGTTTTCCCACCTTTTGTCAGGCGCGTCCTGCTTCCAGTTGCTGGCCAGGATCCCGGCGACGTGGGTGCCATGATCCAGGCCCGGCGGCACGTACTTGTTCCCGTCGTCTTTCTCGCCTTCCACAGGGGTCTCGTGCGGAATGCGCAAAAACGGCGCGATGAGCTTCCAGTCCAGGGAGCGGCCGGACTTGAGCGAGTCCTTCAGCCGGTCGAGATCCTTGCGCAGCGCCGTCGCGCCCTCTCCTCCGGCATCCAGCTGCCGCTGGATCTTCTGCGGCCACTCGTCCGTGTCGGGGTCCAGCAGCAGATCGATCTGCGTAAAATCGTAGGTCGCGATCACGCGCGAGCGGTTCACCGTCTTTCCGTCCTCCACCGGGAAGGCTTCCGGATAGAACGTCTCTTTATCCTTGTCTTTCCCTTGCACCTGGCGGAAAGCGGGATGGCTGGCGTCGACTCCGCTGTCGACGATGGCCCACGCCAGGCTGCTGCAGGAGATGCTGAACAGCAGCCGCGCGGCGTCGGCCTTGATCGCAAGCGTCGAGCGGGAAATCGTCGGGGAGGCCTCGCGGTTGAGGCTCACCGAGTAGATGCGCGCCTCTTCTTCAGCCGGCGAAATCCCACGCACCAGCTCGGCGAACACCCGGACGATCTCTTTCCAATCCTCCTCGGTGGCTCCGGCGACGCCGTCCTTCTCCAGGAACTTTGGCGGCAGCGTCTCGCCGCGATGGACGATCGCCAGCGCGCCCGCGACACGGATCATCCACAGCAGGGCGGTTGGAAAGCGAACTTCCTTGTCGCCGATTGGAATGGGTTTGGCGCGTTCCGGATCCTTGATGGCCTGGGCCAGAAGCCTCAGCGTTCCCTCTCTCGCCACCCCCAGAGTGCCGATCTTCCATTCCTGGGAGAGCAGGGACCACCAGTCGGTCATCGGGAGGACGATCCGGATGAGCTCCTCGAAGAAGAGGTCGACGGCGACGGTCGACTGGTTGTAGATGACGCGCGGCAGGGGCGCGGAAAAATGCTTGAACGCCTCCCACGCGGGCTCCTCCCGCTTCCTCGCCAGCCGTTCGCGCAGCTCGATCCGCACATCGCCCGTGGAGTGCTCGCGGTAGGGAGTGAGCAGCAGCTTCACCGCCGGGAAGGGTTCGCCCGGCCGGTCCCGCGAGCTGGGCAGGGAGTTTCGCTCCTCGGGCGCCTTCGCGTACTCGAGCCAGACGTCCGGCAGCACGGGGGAATCCTGCGTGAAGCGGCGCACGCGGCCGGTGCCGAACATGAGCTGCTCCATCAGCTTGCGATCGATCTTCTGCGGGGGCTCAACGGGACTGCTGTCTGCCGCCATGGCGGGTCTCCTGCTCCAGAGCTCTACGGATCTCTGAAGATTATAGCGGTCTCAAAGAGCGCAAAGGACCGCAAGGACGCAAAGGACAACGAACCCTGAAGATTCTTGCCGTCCTTTACGTCCTTGTTGTCTTTGACGTCCTTGTCTGTTTTTTTCCCGTCAGGGCAGCGGCAGCGCCCAGAGCTGCCAGGGCCCGGACTGAGGCCGCGGATCCGGCGCGTGCCGCCGGTGCGCAAACCCCGAAGGGGTGGCCTATCGGTGGGGATCGGCCACCCTTACAGGGTTTGGATTTTCGGGGGGACTCCCCTACCTGGGGTTAAAACCCCAGGCTATTCAAATTTCGCCCCTCCGGGGCGAGGGCGGCCACATAGGGCCGCCCCTGCAGAGGGACGAACCCGCCGCCCCTACTCCCCCGACGACTCCAGGGCCCGCTCCGCCGGGACCTCCGAGCGGTGCAGCAGGGTGATGACGTATTCGAGCAGGGCCGAGTCGACGATCTGCTGCTCGAGCGCCTTCTGGAGCAGCAGCACCGAGGCCGACGCCTCGCGGCTGATGCCGAGGGAGATGAAGACGTTCGCCGACGCGAGCACCTCGCGCACCGCCGTCTCGGAGTGCCCCTGGCGGAGCAGCACCGAGCCCAGCTCCAGGCCGGCGAGCGCCGCCTTGTAGCCGAGACCCGCCGCCTCGAAGCCCTCCTTCACCTCGCGCAGGGCCGCCTCGGCGCGCTCCAGCTCGCCCAGGCTGGCGTTGATCTGCCCTTCCAGCCAGCGGACCCGCAGCTCGTTCATCCGCCCGCCGGCGTCGAGGCCGCGCGCCTTCGCCTTCCAGAGCGCCATGCGCGCCTCCCGGAGCTGGCCGATATCGAGGAGGAGGCGGGCCTGGTTGTGCAGCGCCAGATAGACGAGCCGGGAATCGCGCTCCTCGTCGAGGAGGCCGAGCCCCTGCTCGATCAACTGGATCGCCGCCTCCGATTTCCCCTGGTAGCCGGTGAAGATCCCCTTCTTGAGCAGCGCCCGGCCGGCTTCGTGCTCGTCGCCGCGCCGCGTGTGAATGGCGAAGACCAGGTCGAGCGCGGTCTCCGCCAGATCGAAGCGGCGGCAGTCGCCCAGCAGCGAGGCCTGGACGCTGAACAGGCGCGCCGCGAGGATCTCGTTCTGCGTCCCCTTGAGGTAGCGCTCCGTCGCCGCGCCGAGGGCGCGCTCGGCGGCGGCGAGATCGTCCGCCACGCGGTAGGCGTTCCCCAGCTCCACCCAGGCCCGGCACTGGAGATCGGCGACGGCTTCCGCGCCCAGCTCCTCGGGGTCGAAGGCGTCGGCCAGCTCGCGGGCCTGCTCGGCGAGCCGCACCATCTCCCTGGGATTCTCGTGGCGGAGAGCCCAGCTCAGCTGGAGGAGGCACTCGAACAGCGGCACCCCCCGCAGCGGCACCGGCACCTCCGGCGGCGCCTCGCCGCCGGTGGCGAGCAGCGACAGGGTCTCGCGCTTCCTCTCCTCGCCCAGCTTGCGGGCGCGCTCCAGCACGGAGGAGAAGGCGCGGCCGATCGCGACGTCGTACTGGGCGTCCTCCTGCGGCGTGAGCACCGGCGCGGGGGGCTCCTCGAGGCCGAGCAGCCCGGCGAAATGGGGGCGCCAGCACGGCGCGGCACTGCACGCAGCCGCGCACGATATGGCCAACGATTTCACGGGTGCGCCCGGAGGGGACGCGGTTCCAGACGAAGCCTTCCAGCTCCGCGGGGGTCGGATGGTCGTTCACGCGGGGACCTCCTCTCGACAACGAATTGAACTCCACAACATTTCGATCTTCTGCATAGACAGCCTCTGGGGCGGCGGGCCGCCCCAGGGATTCTTCAGCGCTTGGCCCCGTCGGGGTCGATCATGCTCCCCGAGCCCGTGGTGCCCGACGGAGGGACGGGAGGCGGGGGCGGGAAAGGATAATCCTTCTGCTGAACCGCCTGCCGCTGGGTGGAAGCCGCCGTCCCGGAGGTCGCGAGCAGGCTCTCGAGCCAGGACCACGCCCGCGTCACGAACCCGGAGGCGGGAATCTGCCCGCGCAGCCCCGCGGCCTGGGACGGCGCCGGGATCGACAAGAGAAGAGCCGCCACCAGACCGGTTACGGCGAGAACGCGTCGAATGGACTGAGACATCTGAATCCTCCTTGGGTCTGCGGAGCGAGCCGGGACCAGGATGGTCCGAGCGCCCGCGAGCGCACTTCCCCGGCCCCCTGAAAGAGAAAGCCCGGACGATGATGATTCGCCCGGGCTTTCCCCCTCCCCTCAGACCAACAAAA
Source organism: uncultured Acidobacteriota bacterium (assembly GCA_963792575.1). Classification (GTDB taxonomy): domain Bacteria; phylum Acidobacteriota; class Thermoanaerobaculia; order Multivoradales; family UBA5704; genus DATARR01. The sequence goes on along the minus strand of CAWBWZ010000023.1, from coordinate 739,466 downwards.
GATAAAGACAAAAAAACCAGAAAAACTCCAACCCCCCTCAACCACCAGACCTGCAAGACTTCAAAAGATCTGCGGCACTTCCCGGCTCCCTCCGGTGCTTCCCACCCCGCCCCTCGGTTCGTGCTTCAGTGAGGGCAGTGTAGGCGGATCGTTATTAAGTGTCCTCAAAACTCGCCAAAGATCAGCTCAAAGTCCCTCAAAGAACCTAAAAAACTCAGCCTTTTAGATGAGATCCTGAGGTTTGAGGGGGTTTTTCGGGGACAAAATGTCTCAAGGCGAGGGCGCGCCGGAGCGCACCTCTCGCCCGGAGGGGAGCGGCGGAAGGGTTCGAAACGGGAAGGGGGAAGTCGCGAAGGCGGGAAAAAAGGCGAGGGCGAACCTAGCTCTTCGCGGCCTCGGCCTCGGGAGTCCACTTCCGAGCCGGCGCCTTGACGATCTTGCCGCTGCGCAGGCACCGCGTGCAGACCCGGACCCGGCGCACGCCGCCGTCGATGAGGGCACGGACCCGCTGGAGGTTGGGCTCCCAGCTGCGCGACGTCACGTTGTGAGCGTGGCTCACATTGTTGCCGAAGCTCGTTCCCTTGCCGCAGATTTCACATTGCTTGGCCATGACTGTTTTCTCCTAGCTACGCCCCGAAGGGCACGTGAAGATAGCAGAACGGGGGGCGGATCTCAAGGGGGCGGCGCTCAGTTGAGGGCTTCCATCTGGCTGCCGCCGCTGGTGCGGCGGTCCACCCGCAGCACGCCCGAGATGGCGCGGACCTCGCGCAGCAGCTTGTCGAGCTGCTTGCGGTCGCGGAGCTGGCAGACGACGCTGATCGGTGCCGCGGCCGGTCTCGCTGTGGGTGTCGGCCTCGATCGCCGTGATGTTGCTGCCGGCGCGGGTGATCGCCTCGGTCAGCCGGGCGAGCATCCCCTGCTGGTCCTCCACCTCGATCAGCAGCGAGACCTGGTAGACCTCGTTCTTCCCCTGCTCCCACTCGACCTCGATCTCCCGCTCCGGGTTGTAGAGCAGGTTCTGGACGTTCGGGCAGTCGACCGGTGCACCGAGACTCCCGCGGCCGCGGGTGATGTAGCCCACGATCTCCTCGCCCGGCAGCGGGTTGCAGCACTTGGCGAGGTAGGCGAGCAGGTCGCCGTGCCCCTTGATGGTGAGCGGGCCGGCGGTGGTGCCGAAGGGGAGGATCTTGCTCACCGCCTGGCGCAGCCGCCCCGGCTTCTCCGCCGGACCCTGCTCGAGCTTCTCCAGTCCCACGCACGCGCTCGAGGACGTGGCGCGGCTCGGTCTTGCCGAAGCCGATCCGGCTGTAGAGGTCGTCGAGCTTGGACAGCCCCTCGCCGGTGAGGTAGGCGGCGAAGCTCCGGCCCGTCGGTCACCTTGCGGAGGGAGAGGCCGTACTTGCGGATCTCCTTGTCGAACATCCGCCGGCCGATCTCCGTGGCGCGCTGCTTCTGCTGGGTGTTGAGCCACTGCCGGATCTTGCTCTTGGCGCGCGAGGTGGTGACCAGGTTCAGCCAGTCGCGGCTCGGGTTGCGCGACGGGTTGGTGAGCACCTCCACCATGTCGCCGTTCGACAGCGACGGTGCGCAGGGGCACCAGCTTGCCGTTGACCCGCGCCCCGGCGCAGTGGTGGCCGAGGTCGGTGTGCACCCGGTAGGCGAAGTCGAGCGGCGTCGCCCCGCGCGGGAAGGAGAAGACCTCCCCCTTGGGGGTGAAGACGTAGACCTCGTCCGGATAGAGGTCGACCTTGAGGGTGGTCAGGAACGTGCGCGGGTCCTGGACCTCCTTCTGCCACTCCAGGAGCTGCCGCAGCCAGACGATGTTCGGATCGCTCGCCCGCGCCTCGATCCGCCCCTCCTTGTAGCGCCAGTGGGCGGCGATCCCCTCCTCGGCGATGAGGTCCATCTCGCGGGTGCGGATCTGCACCTCGAACGGCTGCCCCTGGTCCCCCACCACCGTCGTGTGCAGCGACTGGTAGAGGTTGGGCTTGGGCATCGCGATGTAGTCCTTGAACCGGCCGGGGATCGGGCGCCAGTTCTGGTGCACCACGCCGAGCGCCGCGTAGGTGTCCCTGAGGCTGGCGGTGACGATGCGGAAGGCGAGGAAGTCGTAGAGCTGCGAGATGTCGATCCCCTGCCGGCGCAGCTTCTCGTAGATCGAGTAGAAGCGCTTGACGCGGAAGTTGATCTCGGCGTCGATCCCCGCCGCCGTCCAGGCTCTTCGCGAGGCGCCCGCGGATGCGGTCCATGGTCGCCTGGCCGAGCTTCATCTTCTCGGCGATCTTGAAGTGGAGCTCGGCGAACTGGTGCGGATAGAGATGGAAGAAGGCCAGGTCCTCGAGGTCCCCCTTGACGCGCGCCATGCCGAGGCGATGGGCGATCGGGGCGTAGATCTCCAGCGTCTCGCGCGAGATGCGGCGCCGCGCCTCGGCCGGCATGTGCTCCAGGGTCTGCATGTTGTGCAGCCGGTCGGCGAGCTTGACGACGATCACCCGGATGTCCTTCGCCGAGGCGAGGATCATCTTGCGGAAGGTCTCGGCCTGCGCCTCGTCGCGGCGCACGTACTCGTGGCGGCCGATCTTGGTGACGCCGTCGACCAGCCCGCAGATCTCGTTGCCGAACTCCTTCTCCAGCACCTCGCGGGTGGTCAGCGTGTCCTCCAGCACGTCGTGCAGCAGCCCCACCGCGACGCAGGTCTGGTCGAACTTGAGGTCGGCCAGCAGGTAGGCGACGTTGAGCGGGTGGACCATGTAGGGCTCGCCGGAGCGGCGGACCTGATCCTTGTGCATCTCGGCGGAGAAATCGTAGATGGCGCGCAGGAAGGCGGGATCCATCGGCCGCCCATGGGCATTCATGCAGGCGAGCACGTCGTCGAAACGTGCCACGCCCGGCGACGAGACCGGAGGCGCGAGGCTCTTGCTGGACAGAGGCATAAGGAGGTCCCCGCGCGAGGAGAACGATCCGGCTCCAGAGCGGGGTCAGTGATTATAAGGGCAACTCGGGGCGGGAGATTCCCGCCCCGATGGTCCCTGCGGCGAAAGCCCGGCTACGCGCGCCGGCGGGCCGGGCGCTGCCGGGTGGACGGCGTGACGTCGCCGCCACCGGTCGTGCGGTCGATGCGCGACCCCGGACGGTCGGCGGGAGCGCCGCCGCGGCCCGGGGTGGCCTTCTTGCCCCAGCGCCCGCCGACTCCGAAGAGCTCTCCCAGAGCAGCGCGAACGGGCTCGCGACGTAGATCGACGAGTAAGTGCCGACGATGATGCCGACCGTCATCACGAAGGCGAAGCCGCGCAGCACGTCGCCGCCCAGGATCAGCAGCGCGACCACCGACAGGAAGGTCAGCCCCGAGGTCATGATGGTCCGCGACAGCGTCTGGTTGATGCTGTCGTTCATCACCTCGATCAGCGGCTTGCGGCGGCTCTTCCGCATGTTCTCGCGCATGCGGTCGAAGATCACCACGGTGTCGTTCATCGAGTAGCCGATCAGGGTGAGGAAGGCGGCGATGGTCGTCAGGTTGAACTCGAGGTTGAACGCCCAGAAGAACAGCAGGGTGACCACCACGTCGTGCAGCGAGGCCATCACCGCGCCGATGCCGAAGCGCAGCTCGAAGCGGAACCAGATGTAGGCCAGCATGCCGAACAGCGACATCACCACCGCCAGGAAGCCCTGGCGGCGCAGCTCGCCGCCGATCTGCGGGCCGACGCTCTCGACCCCCAGCACGTTGAAGGTGCCGAGGTGAGCCTGCTGCTGCAGGGCGGTGGCCGCCGCCGGGCTCACCCCCGGGACGCGGCCGAGGCCGTCGAGCGACTTGAACAGACCGGCGTCGTGCCGCGCCTTGAGGACGGCCTCAGCCACCGCGTTGTAGTGGGCGAGCGCGGCGGCGGGACCCTGGCCGGCCACCTCGTCGGGGTCGGCCTTCAGCAGGAAGGCGGCGAGGGCGTCGGCGCCGGTCAGGTTGAGGTCGAGGCCGGTCTTGCCCGGGTTGAACTCGCGGTTGAGGGCGGCGACGATCTTCTCGCGGCTCCCCTCCTCGCTCTGGTGGGAAGAGGTGGTCTTGATGAGCACCTGGTTGTCAGCGGCCTTGCCGTACCGCTGGATCGTGGCGGCGGCCATCCCTTCGCGCTCGAAGCACCTGGCGCAGCCGGCCGAGGTCCGGCTGCTGCTGAAAGCCGAGCGTCATCTGCGTGCCGCCGGCGAAGTCGATGCCCATGTTCAGCGTGTGGGGCCCGAGGATCGCGTAGAGCCCCCCCAGCACCAGGAGGAGCGAGATGATGATCCAGAACTTCCGGTACTTCATGAAGTCGAAGTGAGTATCGCGAAACAGCTCCATGGCATGCTCCTTTGCCGACCCCTCGCGGGTTAGGCTCTGGCTCCGATCGAAAGCTTCTGCACCCGGCGGCGGGAGAGCACCAGGTCGAACAACCAGCGGCTGACGAAGACCGCGGTGAAGATGGAGGCGATGAGGCCGATGATCAGCGTCACCGCGAACCCCTTGATCGGACCGGTGCCGAACTGGAAGAGGAACAGCGCCGAGATCACGGTGGTGACGTGGGTGTCGATGATCGAGGTGAAGGCCCGTTCGAACCCCAGGTCGATGGCCGAGCGGACGGTGCGTCCGGCTCGCATCTCTTCCCGGATGCGTTCGAAGACGAGCACGTTGGCGTCCACCGCCATGCCGATGGTCAGGATGACGCCGGCGATGCCGGGCAGGGTCAGCGTCGAGTGGAACATGCCCATGCCGCCGAACAGGATCAGTACGTTGAGCACCAGCGCGAGGATCGCGTTGACCCCCGACAGGTGGTAGTAGATCACCATGGCCAGCATGACGAGGAGCGTGCCGAGGATGCCGGCTTGCAGGCCGTCGCGGATCGAGTCGCGGCCGAGCGAGGGGCCGACCGTGCGCTCCTCCAGGTAGGTGATGCTGGCCGGCAGGGCGCCCGAGCGCAGCACCGTCGACAGGTCCTGGGCCGACTCTGGCGGTGAAGCCCCCCTCGATCTGGCCGCGGTCGGAGATGCGCGAGTTGATCACCGGCGCCGAGACGACGCGGCCGTCGAGCACGATGGCGAGCCCGGAGCCGACGTTCTTGCCGGTGAGCTCGCCGAAGGCGTCGGCGCCGGCCGGCTTCAGGGTGAACTCGACGATCGGCTGGCCGAACTGCCCCTGGCCCGGGCGCGCGTTGCTGAGGTCGCGGCCGGTGACCGTGCGCCGCTTCTCGACGGCGTAGTAGTACTTGCCGGTGACCGCCTGGGTCTCGCGGTCGCGCTGGTCCCCCTCCAGGATCTCGAGGTCGGGGGGGACGGAGCCGCCGAGGGCCGCGAGGAGCTCCTCGCGGCTGGCCATCCCGCCGCCCCCCTTGGGGACGCGGACGATGCGGAACTCGAGGAAGGCGGTGCTCTTGATCAGCTTGCGCACGCGCTCGGCGTCGTCGATGCCGGGGAGCTGCGACGACGATGCGGTTGCCGCTCGCCGCCTGGATCACCGGCTCGGTGACGCCGATAGGCGTTGATGCGGTTGTCGATCGTCTGCTTCGCCTGGCTGACGGCGGCGGTGCGCACCTCGGCGGTGGCCGTGTCGCTCATCGTGAAGACCAGGTTCGTCCTCCTGCCGCTGGACCTGCCAGCGCGGCAGGTACTTCGAGACCAGCTCGCTGGCGGCGTCACGCGCCTCCGGCGTCGGGGCGGTGATCGACGAACTGCCGGTCGCCGGTGCGGCGCCCCTGCAGGCCGGGGGCGCCCTTGTCCTTGCCGAGGTCGATCAGCCGCGCCATGTCGGTGTCGGTCTCGGCCCGCAGCGCGTCCTCGGTGTGGACCTGCAGCACGAGGTGCATGCCCCCCTGCAGGTCGAGGCCGAGATTGATCTTTTTCTTCGGCGGATAGGCCAGGGCGACGCAGACCACCGCCACCGCGAGGATCAGCAGCCCGCGCCAGAGCAGATTGCGATTCATGACTGACTCCCTTTTACGGCTTTTTCGCTCTTATCGCTGCTCTCCCCTCGAGGCCGGAGATCGCCGACTTGGCGACCCGCACGCGGACGTTGTCGGCGATGCGCAGCGATCACCGTCGCCCCCTCGACCGCGGTCACCTCGCCGTAGAGGCCGCCGGTGGTGAGCACCCGGTCCCCCTTCTTCAGGTTCGCGATCACCTGCTGCAGCGCCTTGCGCTGCCGCTGCATGGGCAGCATGAGCACGACATAGAAGATGACGAAGATGAGGAGCATGGGGGCGAGGCCGGTCAGCGTGCCCATGATCCCCCGCTGCCGGAAGAGAGCTGGAACGCCAGGGCCATGGAGGGTTGGAGGATTGGATTCATACGCGGTTCGTCCAGAATCATTCACAGAGACCCGGCAGGCTCGGCCTGCCTTCAAGAGCTCCTTTGCTCAAGGGGATCGGAAGAGACCGGATGGACCCGCACGTCGGGTCCCTCCGGCGCGTCGTCACCAGCGGTGCTGCAGGCGAGACTCGCCATCTCCGTCAGCGTTCCGAGCTGGATAGCCTGCCGGAGATCCGCCATGAAGTCAAGGTAAAAGCGGAGGTTGTGGAGGGTCGCGAGCACCGGCGCGGTGAGCTCGCCGGCCCGCATCAGGTGGTGGAGGAAGGCGCGCGAGGTGCGCGCGCAGGCCGGGCAGCCGCACTCGGGATCGAGCGGCCGCGGGTCGTCCCTGTAGCGGGCGTTCTTGATCTTGCAGCACCCCCTGGCGGGTGAACAGGACGCCGTGGCGGGCGTTGCGCGCCGGCAGCACGCAGTCGAAGAGGTCGACCCCCTGGCGCACCGCGTGGAGGATGTCCTCGGGGTAGCCCACCCCCATCAGGTAGCGGGGCTTGTCCGCCGGCAGGCTCGGGGCCGTCCACTCCACCACCGCCCGGCGGTCGGCCTCCGGCTCGCCCACCGAGACGCCGCCGATCGCGTAGCCGTCGAAGTCGAGCGCCGCGAGGTCCGCCGCCGCCCGCCGCCGCAGGTCCGGAAAGGAGCTCCCCTGGACGATGCCGAAGAGCCCGCCGCCGTCCTCGCGCTCCTGCCAGGCCGCGCGGGCGCGTGCCGGCCCAGGCCAGCGTGCGCTCCCAGGAGGCCGCGGCCGCCGCGGGCTCGACCGGCCACGGCGGGCACTCGTCGAGCACCATGGCGATGTCGACCCCCATCCGCTGCTGGAAGCTCGACCACCCCCTCGGGAGTGAAGCGCAGCGGCGAGCCGTCGAGATGGCTGCGGAAGGTCACCCCGCCGCGTCCACCGTGCGCAGCCCGCCCAGGCTCCAGACCTGGAAGCCGCCGCTGTCGGTGAGGATCGGCCCCCGCCAGCCGGTGAAGGCGTGGATCCCGCCCAGCCGCTCGACGATGTCGATGCCGGGCCGCAGGGCGAGATGGTAGAGATTGGACAGCATGATCGACGCCCCCGCCGCCTCCAGCTCCTGGGGGGTCACCCCCTTGACGGCGCCGAGCGTGCCCACCGGCATGAACGCCGGCGTCTCGACGACGCCGTGCGGCGTGGTCAGACGTCCCCGGCGGGCCTGGCCGAGGGTGGCGAGAACCTCGAACCCCAGGCTCAGGGCTTGCCCTTCGCGCCGCCCTCCCGCCCGACGTCGACCGTCCGGGTCGACACCCCCGGCGGCAGCTTCAGCACGAAGCGGTCCGCGGGGATCGGAGTGTTCCTCTTCATGTCGCTGAACTGGTACTCGACCGTGTCGCCGTCGGCCTCCACGTACTTCAGCCGGGACGGGAAGAAGTTCTCGCCGTCGATCCACAGGGTCATCGACTTGAGGCGCTTGGCGATCCGCGCGTACTTGGGATCGAGCTCCATGCGGTAGGGGTCCCCCTTCTTCTCGGGGAGCTTGAGCCGCACCGTGAAGTACTCGAGGAGGGTCTGCAGGCTGCCGCTCGCCCCCAGGTACTTGAAGACCTGGCTCGAATAGCGCCCGACCTTGAGGGTCTCGGCGCGCTTCAGGTCGCGGTACCAGGTGGTCATCTCATCGCCGCGGATGACGACGGTGATCGGGCTCGGCGAGCTGTACTCCCAGCGCACCTTGTCAGGCGCGGCGTAGGAGAAGGTCCCCTTGGAGGCCTCGGGCGCCGCCAGCATCGAGCTCTCCTGCTGCTGGGTGAAGCGGGCCTCCATCGTCTTGAGCTGCTTCTGCTCGAAGCGGACGCGGTCGACCAGGGCGGTGAGCCGCTGCGGTCCGTTGAGACCCGTGGCCATGGGATCGGGAGGGCCCTGGGGCTTGCCGGCCGCGAAGGCGGGAGCCACGGGACCGCGAGCGAGAGGGCGAACAGAGTTGCGGCGAAGGTTCTCATCATAAGGATGAACGATCCTATCCCCCCCTTTCTTCCAGGCGCAAGGAGCGGGGCGCGGTTGACAGGCCCCCAGGCGGATGCTACGTTCACCGCCCTCTAAAGCGGCCTCTCGACGGACGGACTGGAGTCTTTCATGCCTGAGCTCAAACTGGGAACCAAATTCGACTGCTACAACTGCGGCACGAAGTTCTATGACCTCGGCAAGCCCGAGCCGATCTGCCCGAAGTGCAGCGCCAATCAGAAGGACGCCGTCTCGGCCGAGTCGCCGTCGACCAGCCAGGCGTCGCGCCGCCGGCGCAAGGCGGAGGTCGCCAAGCCGATCGACATCGAAGAGGATGACGCGCCGATCGAGGCGGAGGTCGCCGACGACGAGCTGGTGGAGCCGGATCTCGCGGACGCCGATCTCGACGATGTCGAGGAGGAAGAGGAGCTCGACGACGAGGCCTGACCCGGCCCCCCGTCACCGTCGCCCTGGCCCTCGGCGGCAACGTCGAGGGTCTTATTGGGGGAGGTGCCGGGGGAGATACCGGCGGCGAACCGGTGCCGGTCGAGCAGACACTGGCCTGGGCCCTGCGCCAGCTCGAAGCCTCCCTCGGCCCCTTGCGCGTCGCCTCCCTCTACCGCAGCCGCCCGGTCTCGCCGGTCGCGCAGCCGGACTTCCTGAACACGGCCGCCCTCGCCCGCACCGCGCTCGGCCCCGAGGCGGTGCTCGCCCTCGCCAAGGCTCTCGAGCGCGCCGCCGGGCGCCGGCGCGGCCCGCGTTTCGGCCCGCGCCCGCTCGACGTCGACCTCCTGCTCCATGGCGACGAACGCCGGGATGATCCCGAGCTGACCCTCCCCCACCCCCGGATGCGCGAGCGCGGCTTCGTGCTCGCGCCGCTGGCCGAGATCGCGCCGGACCTGCGCCTGCCGCCCGACGGCGCCAGCGTCGCGGAGCTCCTGGCCCGGCTCGGGCCCGTGGACGGGCTGGAGCGGATCGGCTGGAGGATCTCCGAGTGACCGGCAACATGACCGGCGGGCTGCTGTTCGCGTGGCTCCTGCTCTCCTGGGGGGCGCAGGCGGTGGTCCCCTGGCGTCTCGCCGCTCTCGATCCCGAGCGGCGGCGCCCCTGGGTGCCCGCCCTTTTGCCGCTGCTCGCCACCGGCGCGCTCGCCGCCGCCGCGATCGTCCAGCTCCATCCCGACGCCGCGCTGGTCCAGGGGCTCTACCCGCCCGGCGCCTCCGGCCTGGGGCGGGGGCTGGCGGTGCTCCTGACCGCCCTGGCCCTCGCCGACATCCTGATCGCGATCGGCTGGCGGCGCATGGAGGCCGCCGGCTGGAAGATCGCATCCGGCTTCGGTCTCGTCTTCCTGCTCGCCGCCACCTGGGCGGCCGAGCTGATGCGCACCGGCGAAGGCCCGGCGAGCGCCCCCGTCGCCTTTGTCGCCCTGGTCCTCCTGCGCGCGCTCCTCGCCCTCGGCGCGGCCGAGACGCTCGCCCCCGGCCGGCCGCTGCTCGCCGCCGCGGCCGGCCTGGCGCTCCCCCTCTACGCGCTGCTCCTCCCCGCGCCGCTCGGCGCACGCCCTGGGCGCCCACGGCCAGTGGCTCACTCTCGCCGCCGCCTCCCTGCTGCTGCTCGGCGCCCGCTGGCTCCCCCCCGCGCTGCGCCGCCCGGCGCTCCTCGCCGGCACGCTCCTCGCCGGCCTCTGCCTCGGCCAGGCGACCCACCTCTCCCAGGGGCTCGGGCAGTCGTTTCCGCCGATGGTGTTGCCGCCTCCGAACCAGTAGGGAAAACCACCACGGACTGACACGGACGAACAGGGACTTACACGGACCTTCTTGTCCCTGTAAGTCCGTGTGGGTCCGTGCCAGTCCGTGTGCCCCCTCCTACACCGGATCCCCATGCACAAACACCTTCGACCGCGGAATCTCCCCCTCCACCGCCCGCAGAACCTTCACCATCAGGTCGTGGGCCTCCGGGAACGAGGTCGAGCGCGGGATCTCCAGGTGGAACTCGATGAAGCGCTGGCCGCCGCTGCGGCGGGTCTTCAGGTCGTGCATGCCGAGGACGTCTGGGGCGAAGGCGGCGACCACGGAGCGGATGCGGCCCAGTTCCTCCTCCGGCAGGCCGCGGTCCGAGAGATCGCCGGTCGCCTCCAGGGCCAGCGAGGCGCCGCTCTTGAAGACGAAGGCGGCCACCAGGACCGCCACCAGGGGATCGGCGGCGGCCCAGCCAGTGAAACGCACCACGACGAGGGCGAGGAGGGCGGCGCCGTTCACCCAGAGGTCGGTCGCGTAGTGGAGGCTGTCGGCCTTGAGGGCCGGGCTGCCGCTGCGCTCGGCGGCCGAGCGCAGGGTGCGGGCGACGGCGAAGCTGACGACCATCGAGACCGCGAGCACCGCGATGCCCCAGCCGGTCTGCTCCGGCTTCCCTCCTTCGATCAGGCGGCGCACGCCGGTCCAGACCAGGCCGGCGGCGGCGGCGACCAGAAACAGCCCCTGGCCGAGGGCCGACAGGTTCTCGAACTTGCCGTGGCCGTAGGCGTGGTCCTCGTCGGGGGGGAGGGCGCTGCGCCGCAGCACCAGGAAGTTGGCGCCGGAGACGAAGAGGTCGACCGCCGAGTCGAGCGCGGCCGAGCCGAGGGCGAGCGAGCCGGTGAGCCAGGCGCCCGCCCCCTTGAGCGCGACGAGGAACGCCGCCGCCGCGACGGCGACCAGCGGCGTCTGACGGGGGGCGATGCGCGGCCGTGGGGGCTCGGAGCTCAATCGGCTCTCCAGGAGGGTCAACCTGGATGTTTCGCGAGCAGCGCCCGGGCGTCGGCGAGACTCCTCGCCTGCTCGACGGCCAGCTCGGGGACCGGCTGCCGGGCGAGCACGCGGCGCAGGATCTCGCGCGCCTCTCCCGCCTTGGCCGGCTGGTGCTCGAACAGCGCCTCGGCGAGGAAGACGTGGTTGTCGAGGTTGTCGGGACCGAGCGCCACCGCCCGCCGCAATTCGGAGACCGCCTTGCCGCGGTCCACCCAGCCGGTGAAGAACGGCACCTTGGGCGCCAGCGTGTGAAGGCGGCCCAGGACGCGGTGGCCGCCGGCGTCCTCATAGCGCTCGTCGAGGGCGATCAGGGTCTCCGTGTAGGTCCGCACGCGGTCCCCCACCCCCTGGCGCGCCGCCGCCAGCCGGCCGAAGACGTCCCCCCAGAGACCCCAGTGGACCGCCGCCCAGAGAAACAGGGGCTTGGCCTCGGGCACGCCCGCGACCGCCTTCGCCGCCTGCGCCGGGGTCATGGCGTCGAGCTTCTGGCGGCTGCCGGCGGTCCGCTTCGCCAGCCGGTCGATGCCGGCCTCGGCGACCTCCTTGCCGCGGGCGAAGGCCTTCTGCCTGGCATCGTTGGAGCGGGTCGTGAAATCCCCCTTGAAATGGAGGGCCCGCAGCAGCTTCCAGGTCCCTTCCAGGCGCTCCGGCTGTTCCCTGACCGCCCGCTCGTAGGCGGCGATCGCCTCGTCGATCGGCCCAGGGATGGCCTTGGCCCCCTGATGGCCGTCCGCGCGCCGGGCCCACGCCGCGTCCCCGGCGGCGATCGGGTCGGTCTGGGCGGCGAGGGTCGTGGATATCGAAAAGAAGAGAAGAAGGACAAGGGTGGCACGCATGGAGGGGATTCTACAGGGGACGGGGGCGGCTGTGTTCCTCTCCCGGAACGGGGGAGGCTAGGAGGGGGTGTTCCGGAGTCCGGGACGTTGCGCCCCCTCCTGACCTCCCCCGTTCCGGGGGAGGAAAAAGCTCCCCGGCGATCCTTCTTCCGCGCTATCATTCCTCATGCTTCCCATGGCTGGCGACGCGACTCGTCTCCCGCTCGTCCCTCTCCCCGACCTCGTGCACTTTCCGCGCACGGAGTTGAAGCTCCATGTCCTCGATCCCTCCTATGCCCGGCTGGTCCGCGACCTCGAGGAGCTCGACGAGGATTCCCGCTGGCTGGGAATCGTCCTGATGAAGCCCGGCCCGCAGCTCGACGCCGAGGGGCGCCCCGAGATCTTCCCCGGCGGCACCGCCGCGCGGGTGATGGACCTCGAGACGCAGCCCGACGGCCACGCCGACCTGCTGGTCTATGGCGAGTTCCGCTTCGAGCTCGAGCGCGAGATCACCGGCCCTTACCGCCAGGGGGTGGTGCGGCCGGTCGAGGAGCCCTGGCTCAACGAGCGCGACGCAGGCATCGTCGCGGTGCGCAAGGGGGTCGTCCACCTCCTGCGCGCGCTCTCCGAGGAGCTCGGGGACAAGCTGCCGATCGACGTCGACGACCTCGCCTCCACCGACTGCGCCTTCGAGGAGCTAATCAACCGCGTCGCCTCCCGCGTGGACGTGCCGCTGATGCGCAAGCTCCAGCTCCTCACCGAGTCCCTGCCCGAGCGCGGGCTGTCGGTGCTCTCGATCCTGCGCAGCCGCAAGGCGGTCATCGACATGCTGCGCCCCTTCCGCCGCCGGGGCGATCGACCCCGAGCGCAACTGATCCGCCGCCGTGCTGTCCATCCGCGATCCCGTCCACGGCTTCGTCCGCGCCGACCCGCTGGAGGCCGCGCTGATCAACAGCCGGCCGGTCCAGCGGCTGCGCTTCATCCACCAGCTCGGCTTCACCTTCCTGGTCTTCCCGGGCGCCGAGCACAGCCGCTTCGGCCACGTGATCGGCGCCATGCACCTCGCCGGCCGGGTCTACGACGCCCTCTGCACCAAGAGCGAGCGGGATGCTCCCCGGCGGCGCGGCCGCTCCCGAGCGCCGGCTGACGCGGGCCGCGGCGCTCCTCCACGACCTCGGGCACGCGCCGTTCAGCCACTCGGCCGAGGACCTCTTCGAAGGCGGCATCGACCACGAGGAGATGACCCGCCGGCTGCTCGGCAGCCCGGAGATCGAGGAGATCTTCGCCCGCCACGGCGACGGCCTCCGCACCGGCGACGTCCGCCGCCTGCTCCAGGGGGGCGGCACCACGACCGAGCGGCTGCTCGCCAAGATCGTCTCCGGCGAGCTCGACGTCGACAAGATGGACTACCTGCTGCGCGACAGCCTGTTCTGCGGCGTGCGCTACGGCACCTTCGACCTCGAGCGGCTGCTCGACACCATGCTGCCGATCCGGGACCCCGAGACCGGCGAGTGGGGGGTCGGCGTCGACGAGGGGGGCGTCCACGCCCTCGAAGCCCTGGTGATGGCCCGCTACTACATGTTCACCCAGGTCTACTTCAACGTCACCGGCAAGGCGATGGAGCTGCACCTGAACGAATGGCTCGAGGAGCGCGGGGTCCGCTGGTCCGCGGAGCCGGAGGCCTTTCTCGGCCAGGACGACGTCTCGGTCTGGTCGGCCCTGCGCACGTCGGACAGCGTCCACGCCCGCGCGCTGGTCGAGCGCCACCACTTCCCCGTCGCCTTCGAGACCCGCGAGCACCTCTCCCGCGAGGAGAAGGAGCGCTTCGAGGCGCTGCTCCCCGAGATGCGCGCCCGCTTCGGGCCGGGGAGCCTGCTGGTCTCCAACTCCGCCAAGGACCCCCACCGCATGAGCCGGAGCCGCGTCCTGGTGCGCCGCTTCGACGGCTCGCTGGAAGCCATGGAGAGCGCCAGCCAGTTCATCCGCCACCTCTCCCGCATCGACCGCTACCGCGTCTACACCCCGCCGCCCCTGCGCGACGAGGTGGCCTCGGCCCTCCGCGAGCAGTGGACAGAGGCTCCGGCTCATTCATTTGATTGAATTCGGCCCATCCAAACCGTTGAATGCCGGTTCTCTTTCCGAGCCGCCGCCGCGCCTTCTCCCTCGCATTGACATAGGGATGTCACCGGCATAAGAATTGCCTCCCTCGTTTTTTCAGAAAAGTTTGATGTTCATCCAGACCCGGGATCACCCTCCTGCGGGGGGAGGTCCCAAGGAAGGAGATGTTGATGAGAGTGAGAGCCTTGATTCTCAGCCTGGCGGTCGCCCTTTTATGGGCACTGCCGGCCTTCACGCAGGGAAACCCGACCGGCAAGCTGTCGGGACGGGTCACCAGCGGCAGCGAGCCGCTTCCCGGGGTGACGGTCACCGTGACCTCCCCCGCTCTTCAGGGGACGCGGTCGGCGGTGACGTCGGCCAACGGCGACTACCTGTTCCCGTCGCTGCCCGCCGGCGAGTACGCGGTGACCTTCGAGGCGCAGGGCCTGCAGACGGTCAAGCAGGAGCTGCGGCTCGGCGCCGCGCAGGCGAACACGCTGGACGCCGAGATGGCCGGCGCCGCGATCACCGAGGAGATCCAGGTCACCGGCACACTCGAGAACATCTCGCAGACGGTGCAGACGGCGACCACCCTGACCAAGCAGCTCGTCGACCAGCTGCCGACGGGCCGTTCGGTCGCCGAGATCGTGTCCCTGTCGCCCGGCGTGCAGCCGAACGGCCCGTCCAAGAGCACGGACACCGGCATCGGCAACATCACGATCTCCGGCGCGCCCACCTATGAGAACCTGTTCCTGGTCAACGGCGTGGTGGTCAACGAGAACCTCCGCGGCCAGGCCCTGGACCTGTTCATCGAGGACTCGGTCCAGGAGACCACCACGGCCGCGGCCGGCGTTTCGGCGGAGTACGGCCGCTTCTCGGGCGGCGTGGTCAACGTCCTCACCAAGTCGGGCGGCAACACCTTCTCGGGCTCGCTGCGTACCCGGGTCATCAACCAGAGCTGGGTGTCGAAGACCCCGCTGACCACCGTCCGGACGGACAAGAACATCCCCACCTACGAGGCGACCCTGGGCGGCCCGATCCTCAAGGACCGCGTCTGGTTCTTCCTCGCCGGCCGCACCTTCGACAAGACCGAAACGCTCAACACCAGCATCACCAACATCGCCTACGACACGGGCCAGGACCAGCAGCGCTACGAGGGCAAGCTTACGGCCTCGCTGACGCCGTCGCACACGCTGATCGGCACCTACCTGAAGATCGACGACGTGCAGAAGGGGAACTCCTTCAACACTGTCCTCGACAAGCTCAGCCTCTACGACCGCGAGACCCCCCAGGAGCTGTACAGCGGCAACTACACGGGCGTGCTCAGCGAGAACCTGCTCGCCACCCTCCAGTACTCGAAGCGGAAGTTCACCTTCATCGGCTCGGGCGCCCCGACGACCGACCTGATCCTCGGCACGCTGCTGCTCGACCGCTCCCGCAGCAACGCCCGCTACCACAGCCCGACGTTCTGCGGCGTCTGCGACCCCGAGCTGCGCGACAACAAGAATTACCTCGGCAAGCTGTCCTACTTCCTGTCCACCGAGGGGCTCGGCTCCCACGACATCGTCGGCGGCGTCGACGTCTTCGACGACATCCGGCTGTCCAACAACCACCAGTCGGGCAGCGACTACCGGATCCTCGGCACCAGCGCGATCCTGCGCGGCGGCGACATCTTCCCGGTCTTCGCCAACGACGGCTCGACGATCATCCAGTACAACCCGATCCCGAAGAACAGTCAGGGGACCAGCTTCAAGACCAACTCGCTGTTCCTGAACGACAACTGGCGCTTCAACGACCGCCTGAGCTTCAACGTCGGCGTGCGCTACGACGCCAACGACGGCAAGAACGCCGAGGGCAAGAAGGTCGCCAAGGACAGCAAGATCAGCCCCCGCCTGGGAGTCACCTTCGACACCCGCAACAACGGGCAGCTCATCCTCCATGGCAGCTACGGCCAGTACGTGGCGGGCATCGCCAACAGCATCGCCGACTCGACCTCCTCCGCCGGAGCGCCGGCGACCTTCCAGTGGGCCTACGGCGGGCCGGCGATCAACACCGACGCCAACGGCGCCCTGCTGAGCCAGAACGATGCGATCCGCGCTCTCTTCGCCTGGTTCCAGAGCCAGGGCGGGCCGAACGGTTCGCTGCCGCTGATCGGCGTCGACATCCCGGGGGGCAGCACGCTCATCCGGGGCTCGCTCAACTCGCCGTCGGTCACCGAGTACTCCCTCGGCGCGACCGCGCGGCTCGGCAACCGCGGCATCGTGCGGGCGGACATCGTCCACCGCGACTGGCAGGACTTCTACGCCACCCGCACCGACCTCAGCACCGGCCGGGTCACGACCGGCAACGGACCGGCCGACCTGACGCTGGTCCAGAACAACGACAGCCTGTACGAGCGGCGCTACGACGGCCTCCTCACCCAGTTCCGCTTCAACGCCTATGACCGGCTCGACCTCGGCGGCAACTGGACCTTCTCGCACACCAAGGGCAATTTCGACGGCGAGAACCGCGGCAGCGGCCCGATCACCGGCGCGCTGGGCGCCTATCCGGAGTACAAGGACCCGAAGTGGAACAGCCCCAAGGGGGACCTGTCCACCGATCAGCGCCACCGGGTGTCGGTCTACGGCATCTACAAGCTCATCTCGAGCGAGCGTCAGACCCTCAGCGTCAGCGTGCTGCAGAGCTACTTCTCCGGGCGGGCGTATGAAGAGGCCGGCTCGGTCACGCTGATCAACCCCGTCACCCGGGCGAACTACGTCACCAACCCGGGCTACCTGACGCCGCCGACCCGGGCGACCTACTACTTCTCGGGCCGCGGCGCGCTCAGGACCCCGTCGATCTACCGGACGGACCTGTCCTTCAACTACGGCTTCAAGCTCGCCGGCCTCAACCTGTTCGTGCAGCCTGAGGTCGTCAACGTGTTCAACCAGCAGAAGGTGGACACCACGGACTCCCGGTTCTTCGACGCCTCGATCGCGACGGCGGACACCCGGGGCGCCTGCAGGAACGGCGCGGGCGGCCGTTGCGAGGCGTTCAACCCGTTCACCCAGACCCCGGTCGAAGGCGTCAACTGGCAGCGGGGGCCGAACTTCGGCAAGGCCATCAACCCGTTCGGCTACCAGACGCCGCGGACCTTCCGCTTCACCGCCGGCGTGCGGTTCTAGACGCCAGCCAACAGAAGCGAACGACGGCAGGGCGGCCCCGCGGGGCCGCCTTTTTCTTTTAGTGGAGAAGGTTGCGCAGGGCTTCCGCGGCTTCCCGGTAGCGGAAGACGTAGCCCAGATCGAGCAGCCGCCGCGGCACCGCCCGCTGGCCGTGGAGCAGCGCGTCGGCCATCTCGCCGAGGAGGAGACGGAGGGCGAAGCCGGGGGCGGGCGCGAAGCTCGGCCGCATCAGCACCCGGCCGAGGACGCGGCTGAAGTCGCGGCTGGTCAGCGGATCGGGCGCGCTCAGGTTGAACGGGCCGGCGGCGTCCTCGCGCTCGATCAGGAAACGGATCGCCCCCACCTCGTCCGTCATATGGATCCAGGGGAACCACTGGCGGCCATTGCCGATCGGGCCGCCCGCCATCAGCCGGAAGGGGAGCGTCATCCGCGGCAGGGCCCCGCCCTGGTTGCTGAGCACAATCCCGGTGCGCAGCACGGGACGCCGGACGCCGAGCGCCTCCGCCGCGGCCGTGGAGGCTTCCCATTCGACGCAGACCTGGGCCAGGAAATCATTGCCCGCCGGGTGGGACTCGTCGACCACCTCGTCGCCGCAGGCGCCGTAGTAGCCGACGGCGGAGCCCTGGAGCAGCACCCGCGGCCGGGACTTCGCCTCCTGGATCGCCGCCATCACCGCCTGGCCGGACTCGACGCGGCTCTGGCGGATGCGGCGCTTCTTCTCGTCCGTCCACCGCCCCTCGGCGATGGCATCTCCGGCGAGATGCACGATCGCCGTGCCGTCGTCGAGCAGCGAGCTCCACCCCCGCGCGGTCTTGCCGTCCCACTGGACGGCGCGCGTGCCCGGCGGCAGGGTTCCCACCCGGGACGGATCGCGGGTCAGCACCACCACCTCGTGCCCCGAGCTCCCCAGCTCCCGCGCCAGCGCGCTGCCGATGAGACCCGATCCGCCCGTGATGACGATTCTCATAAGGTCCTATACCGCCGCCAGCTCCTCTTCCAGAAGCTGGCGCTGGTGGAGCTCGGCGTAGACGCCGCCGTGGGCGATGAGCTGCGAGTGGGTGCCGCGCTCGACGATGCGCCCCTGGTCGAGAACCAGGATGAGGTTCGCGTCCTTCACCGTCGAGATGCGATGGGAGACCAGGAAGACCGTGCGGCCGTTGAAAACGGTCCGCAGGTTGCCGAGGATCTCCTCCTCGGTCGCCGTGTCCACCGCCGACAGGCAGTCGTCGAGCAGCAGGATGCTCGGCTCGCGCAGGAGCGCGCGGGCGAGGGTCACGCGCTGCTTCTGGCCGCCCGAGAGGGTGAGGCCCCGCTCGCCGACGATGGTGTCGAGGCCGTTGGGGAAGGCCATGAGGTCCGGCGCCAGGCCGGCCAGGCGCGCCGCCTCCATCACCTCCTCGACGGGCGCTTCGGGACGGCCCAGGGAGATGTTCTCGCGGATCGTCGCCGAGAAGAGGAACGTCTCCTGCGGCACCATGCCGATCCCCCCGCGCAGCCGGGCGAGCGGCAGATGCCGGATGTCCGCGCCGTCGACGAACAGCGCGCCGTGCGGCGGATCGATCAGCCGCGGGATCAGCGCCAGCAGCGTGCTCTTGCCCGAGCCGGTCCGGCCCACCACCGCCACCGTCTGCCCCGCCGGCACCTGGAGGTCGATGTCGGCGAGCACCGGCACCCCCTCGCGGTAGGCGAAGGTCAGATCGCGGAAGCTCACCTCGCCCAGGATGGCGCCGGGATCGACCAGCGGCTCCTCGTCGCGGATGGCAGGCTGGGTGTCCAGGACCTTGCGGATACGGGCGAGCGAGGCGGTGCCGCGCTGGGTCAGGTTGACCACCCAGCCGATCGCGATCATCGGCCAGATCAGCCGGCCCAGGAAGAGATGAAAGGTGACGAACTCGCCGACCGAGATCCGGTTCCGGATCACCAGCAGGCCGCCATACATCAGCACCGCCGCGAAGCCGATGCCGACGAGGATCTGCAGCAGCGGCTGGAACGCCGTCGACAGCGCCGCCAGCCGGCGGTTGCCGTCCAGGTAGATCTGGTTGACCCGTTCGAACTCGGCGTCCTCATGGACCTCCCGGGCGTAGGCCCGCACCACCCGCACGCCGGCGAGGTTCTCCTGCACCTTCGTCGTGACGTCCGAGAACTTCCCCTGGACGCTGCTGAAGAGCCCGTGGATCCGGCCGCCGATGATGGTCGTCGCGAACACCACCAGCGGCATCGGGGCGAGGGCGATCAGCATCAGCGGCAGGCTGATCCGCGTCATGAAGAAGAGCGCTCCGGCGGCCGTGAAGAGAGTGCCGGCCATGTACATGATGGCCGGGCCGCAGAGCATCCGCACCGCCTGGAGGTCGTTGGTCGCCCGCGCCATCAGGTCGCCCGTGGGGTGCTCCTGGAAGAAGCTGGGCGCCTGCTTCTCCAGCGCCGCGAAGTAGGCGTTGCGCAGGTCGTATTCGATGTCCCGGCTCATCCCCACCAGGACCATGCGCTGTATGTAGCTGAACACCCCGGTGCAGAGCGAGAACAGGACGACCAGGCCCCCGTAGCCCAGCAGGACCATGCGGGAAGAGCCGTGGCGGATCGCGTCGATGGCGTTGCCGACGAGCAGCGGGCTGGCCAGCCCGAGCAGCACCGAGGCGAGGACGGTGGCCATGCCGATCGCCAGCTTGCGGCGATGGGGCTGGAGATAAGGCCAGAGGTATTTGAGTCGCTTGAACAAGATTTGGGCTCCCGGCCGGGAAGAATATCACCGCCGGGAGCCCCCTGATCCAGCCGGGCCGGTCAGGCCGGCCTGGCAGACCGGCCTAATACCGCCAGTAGCCGCCGTAGTAGTAGGGGTTGTGGTGGTGGCGGTAGACCACGCGCGGCCCGACCCAGATCGCGCGCGGGTGGGGCGGGACCAGCCAGGCGCCCCGGACCCAGACGTAGCGCCGGTGGTAGGGCTGCCAGTGCCCGGGCACCCAGATGTAGCGCGGGCCGGGGCGCACCAGCACCCGCTCGTGGCGGATCGGCGGCAGCGGGGCGTAGACCCGCACGCCCACGCGGGTGTAGGCGGAGGCTGCCGGAGCGAAGGTGAAGACGGATGCCAGCATCGTCAGGGCGACGGCGAAAGCGGCGATTCGTTTCGAGCTCATGATGTTTTTCCTCCTGCCCCCTGAAACCCGGATGGGGGCGACTTACTGCGGAGGGTTTCAAGTTCCGTTCCAGCCCGGCTCCTGGGGAGTAGGGCACCCCGAATGTCCTCCATAAGGGACGGCCCGTGGCAAGGGCTACCGTTTGAAGCCGAGGATCACGACGCCCGCCCCCACCAGCAGAATGCCGAACCATTCCCGCGGGCTCGGGCGCTCGTGCAGAAAGATCGTCGCGAAGATGGCGACCAGCACCAGGCTCAGCTTGTCCACCGGCGCCACCTTCGAGGCCTCCCCGATCTTCAGCGCCCGGAAGTAGCAGACCCAGGAGGCCCCTGTCGCGAGCCCTGACAAGGTCAGAAACGTCCACGTCTTCCGGCTCAGCTCGAGCGGATTGCTCCACTTGCCGGTGACATAGACGAACGCCGCCAGGACGAACAGGATCACGGTGGTGCGGATCAGCGTCGCGAGGTCCGAATCGACCCCCTCGATGCCGATCTTGGCGAAGATCGCCGTCAGAGCCGCGAACACGGCCGAGAGCAGAGCCCAGTGGAACCAGCCGGACGTCGCGGTCACGACGCCTTCCCCAACTCTCCGGTGATCACGACAACTTTCTGCATGGACCTGGCCTCCGTTCCAGCCCGCTTCAAGGCTCCGGAACTTTTAGCACAGCCTACGCCCAAACCGGGGAGAGGGGTCTCCCAGGTTGGGAAAGGGGTCTCCCTGATGGGGAACGGGGTCTCCCAGGCAGGGAGAGGGGTCTCCCAGGAAGGGGGAAGGGGCCCCCTGATGGGGACAGGGGTCTCCCGGATTGGGATAGGGGTTTCCCTAGCGGGGAGAGGGGTCTCCCAAATTGGGAGAGGGGTCTCCCTCCAACGGTTCCGGTTCTTTCCAGGTCGCCGCCAGCACAGCCTTCGCTCCCTCGGGATGGAGAGGGACATCGCGGCCATCCACCTCCAGGACCCCTTCGAGCCGCAGGATCGGGCGCCCCTCGATCTCGTATTTTGCCTCGTAGTTGGTGCGCGACCCCTCGTCCCAGGGGCGATCGCGGCGGTCGAAGCGGAGGGCGGGGTAGCCCGAGAGGATCTCGACCACCCGCTCGCCGTAGTCGAGAAAATCGGTGGCGAAGGAGAAACGCCCCCCCCGGCGGAGCAGGCGGAGCACCAGGTCGACCGTCTCGGGATCGAAGAGGCGGCGCTTGTGGTGGCGGCTCTTCGGCCAGGGGTCGGGAAAATAGACGTGGAGCGCCGAGGCGAAGCCGGCCGGCAGCACGGACGACGCCAGGCAGAGCGCGTCCCCCCGCATCGCCACCCAGTTGCTCAAACCGTGACGGCGGGCGCGGTCGACGAAGAGGCCGTGGTACTCCCCCGCCACCTCGATGCCGAGGAAACGGCGCTCCGCGTCCTCCTGGCAGCGGCGGAGGAGATAGCGCCCCTTGCCGAAGCCGATCTCGACCTCCCAGTCTCCTCCCCCCCGGGCACCAGCTCGTCGAGCGGCAGCGGCGCCGAGAGAGTGGAGAGCGTCTGGTCTCCGCCGGCGGTCGAGATCGTCGCCGGCTGGATCACAGCAGGTCCTTGCGGCCGCGCGCGGTCAGCTCGGAGACCAGCTTGCGGACCTCCTGCGAGCGCGACTTCGGCATCACCAGCACCGCGTCGCCGGTGCGCACGACCACCAGATCCTCGACCCCCAGCACGGCGATCGTCCCCTGGTCGGCGAACAGGAGGTTGCCGCGGGCGTCCACCGCGAGGGTGTCGCCGTGGCTGGTGTTCCCCTGGATGTCCTTGGGCAGGATCTCGTCGAGCGCCTCCCAGGAGCCGAGATCGCTCCAGCCGCAGTCGAGCGGGAGGGTGGCGATGCCGTCGAGCTTCTCCATGATCGCGTAGTCGATCGAGTCGGCGGGGAGGCGGCCGTAGAGCTCGCGCAGGCGGTCCGGGGCGGCGGCGATCTCCTCCAGCCCGCGGGAGAGCTCGGGCTGATGCCGGGCGACGAGGTCGAGCAGCGTCGAGCCGCGGAAAAGGAAGATGCCGGCGTTCCAGAGATAGTTGCCGGAGGCCAGGAAGCGCTCGGCGTTCTCGGCCGAGGGCTTCTCGACGAAGCGGCGCACCCGCCGCACCCCTTCAGCCCCCTCGCCCGGCTCGAGCTCCAGATAGCCGTAACCGGTCTCGGCCCAGCGCGGCACGACCCCCAGGGTCATCACCCGGTCCTCCTGCTCGACCACCCGCGCCGCGCGCTCCAGGGCGTCGCGGAAGGCGGCGGGATCCCCCATCCGGTGATCGGCCGGCAGCACCGCCACCACCTCGCGCCGCGCCGCTTCCGGCATCGAGCGCACCGACCAGGCGATGGCGGGCGCCGTATTGCGCCCCTGCGGCTCGCTCAGGATCTGCTCCGGCGGCACCGACGGCAGATCCTGGCGGACCGCCGCCGCCAGCTCCTCGGTGGTGCAGACCCAGACCGACTCGGGGCCGATCACGGGCGCCAGCCGCTCCAGGGTTTCGCGCAGAAGCGTCCGCTCCCCCTCCAGAGCGAGGAGCTGCTTGGGCCGCGACTTCCGCGACAGGGGCCAGAAACGAGTGCCGCTGCCGCCGGCCAGGATCAACGCCCGCATGCGCGCTCCTCCCTCGGCAATCTTTGAATCATCTTTTTCATGGCGGCGGAGTATACCCGTCCGTTCGAGAACTGCCCCGGTTTTCCTTTCCGACGGCACTATGGCAAAGACCACGCAATTTTTGTTGCAACTCCATCGAAACTTATGTTTGGGAGATTATTAGAGATGCTTAAGAAGAAAATCGTCGTATTCGCGATGGCTGTCTGTTTCTCCGTCCCCAGCCTCTCGCAGGCGAGCCCCCTGAGCTGGATTTCGGGTCCGGATGCGCTGGTGAAGCTGGCGCGGCTCTGGGAACGGCTCCCGGGCGTGCACCCCGCGCGGCCGGCGGCGCGAAGCCACCAGAAGCAGGGCTGTGGAATGGACCCCAACGGTGCCCCGCTCTGCGGACCCGGCCCCACGCAGGCAACGGCGCCGGTCGATCCGGTCGAAACCGGCCTGTAGGGTGCGCGCGGGAAGGGAGGACGGCGGGAGCCGCCTCCCTGATCGCTTCCGTCCTACTCTTCCCCCAGCTCCATCCCCATGATGTGGAAGCCGGAGTCGACGTAGACGGTCTCGCCGGTGATGCCGCCGGCCAGCGGCGAGAGGAGGAAGAGGCCGAGGTTGCCCACCTCCTCGTGAGTGACGTTGCGGCCGAGAGGGGCGATGCCGCCGACCTTGTTGTACATCTTCATGAAGCCGGGGATGGAGCGCGCCGCCACGGTGCGCACCGGGCCGGCCGACACCGCGTTGACCCGCACCCCCTTCTTGCCCAGCTCGTAGGCCAGATAGCGGACGCTCGCCTCCAGCGCGCTCTTGGCGATGCCCATGACGTTGTACTTGGGCACCACCTTCTCGGCGGCGTAGTAGGTGAGGGTGATGAGGGCGCCCCCCTCGTTGAGCAGGGGCTCGGCCTCGCGGGCGACGGCGACCAGCGAGTAGGCGGAGATCTCGAGCGCCGTCCGCCAGTCCTCGCGGGTGGTCTCGATGTAGCGCCCGTCCATGGCCGCGCCGCGGCGCGAAGCCGATGGAGTGGACGACGAAGTCGAGGCTCCCCCAGGCGTCCTTGAGATCGGCGAAGGTGGCCGCGAGCTCCTCGTCGCGGGTGACGTCGCACTGGGAGAGCCGGGTCCCCGGCCAGTCGCGGGTGAGCTTCTCGAGGTCCTCCCGCAGCCGCTCCCCCTGATAGCTGAAGGCCAGCTCCGCGCCCGCCGCGTGCAGCCGCTCGGCGATCGCCCAGCCGAGGCTCCGCGAGTTTGCGACGCCCATCACCAGTCCACGCTTGCCCTGCAAATCGATTTCGATCATGGCGGCGTATCTTATCCGATCGGCCTTGAGGGTGCCTCGGGTATGATCAAGTCCGAGGACGAGCGATGACCAAGCTGCAAGAGGCCGAGCGCCTCCTCTCAGAAATGACGCGAGCCGAGAAGTCTCAGATCCTTCAGTGGGTCGTGCGCGACCTGGGGGATGCCTTCCCCGGGATTGAGAGCTCGCCAGAGGTTCTCGGCGGCGAGCCGTGCATTGTCCGCACCCGGATCCCCGTCTGGCTGCTCGTCCAGGCTCGCCATCTTGGAACGAGCGAGGCCGAGTTGCTGCGCGCCTATCCAACCCTACGCGCGGAGGATCTGGGGAACGCCTGGGCCTACCATCGCTCGCACCGCGACGAGATCGAGCGGCAAATTCAGGACAATGAGGCCGCCTGATCGATGACCCGGCTCTACACGAACGAGAACTTCCCGCTCCAAGTCGCAGAAGAGCTCCGCCGTCTGGGCAATGACGTCCTGACCGTCCAGGAAGCTGGAAACGCCGGCCAGGCGATTCCCGATGCGGCGGTTCTAGCCTTCGCGACTCGGGACCGGCGCGTCCTGGTGACGCTGAACCGGCGGCACTTCATCCGTCTGCATCACGATCAACCCGCGCATGAAGGGATCGTGGTGTGTACGTTCGACCCCGATTTCGTCGGCCAAGCCCACCGGATTCATGAGGCTTTGGAAGATTCGGCAGGGATGGCGGGGCGGCTCGTCCGGGTCAATCGTCCGCTCTCCGAGCATTGACCACCCCATGAACCTCTTCGAGCTGACCCGCGCCCTGATCGACATCGACTCGACGACCGGGCGCGAGCGGGAGATCGGCGACTTCCTGTTCCGCCGGCTGGAGGATCTCGTGGACTGGTTTCCCGGCGGCGCGGTCGAGCGCATGCCGGTCGAGGAGGACCGCTTCAACGTCTTCGCCGCCTGGGGGGAGCCGGTGGTCGTCCTCTCGACCCACATGGACACCGTGCCGCCGTTCTTCCCCTCCTCGGAGGATGGCGAATTCCTCCATGGCCGGGGGGCGTGCGACACCAAGGGGGGGATCGCCGCCATGCTGCAGGCGGCCCGGGAGCTGCTGGACGAGGGGGTCCGCGGATTCGGCCTGCTGTTCGTGGTCGGCGAGGAGACCGACAGCGTCGGCGCCCAGATGGCCAACCGCCACCCCCGGGGGTCCCGCTACCTGATCAACGGCGAGCCCACCGAGAACCGGCTCGCCCTGGGCTCGAAGGGGAACCTCTATCTCGCCCTCGAGGCCGAGGGGAAGGCGGCCCACTCCGCCTATCCGGAGCTGGGGGACTCGGCGATCGACAAGCTCGTCGACGTCCTGGCGCGGCTGCGGGACCTGCCGCTCCCCTCCGATCCCGTGCTCGGCGAGACCACGCTCAACGTCGGCACCCTCTCCGGCGGCCGGGCTCCCAACGTCGTGGCCGACCAGGCGCGGGCCGAGGTGACGATCCGCACCGTCGGGGAGACGGCGGAGCTGCGGCGCAGGGTCGCGGCGGCGGTGCACGCCGTTCCGGGGGTGCGCATCGCGGAGATCCGCGAGACGCCGGCCGTGCACCTCGGCGTCGCTCCCCGGCTTCGCGACCACGATCGTCAAGTACACCACCGACATCCCCCGCCTGGGGGCCTGGGGCGAGCCCTTCCTGCTCGGGCCGGGGAGCATCCACGTCGCCCACACTCCCGCGGAGAGGATCGCGAAACGGGACGTTCTCGACGCCGCGCGACACTATGGAGATATGGTTCGCCGGCTGCTCGACCCGTAGACCGCGCCGCGGAAGCGAGGACATGGAGACGATGGACAAGAAGATCGAGGTCGGAATCCTGGGCGCTACCGGCACGGTGGGCCAGCGATTCGTGCAGCTGCTGGAGAACCACCCCTGGTTCGAGCTCAACTGGCTCGGCGCCAGCGACCGCAGCGCCGGCAAGAGCTACCGCGAGGCCACCTCCTGGCAGCTCGAGGGGCAGCCGCCGGCGGACGTCGCCGAGCGCGTCGTCGAGGAGTGCGTGCCCGGCCGGGGGCCGCGGCTGGTCTTCTCCTCGATGTCCGGCAGCCTGGCGGGGGAGATCGAGCGCGACTTCGCCGCCGCCGGCCACATCGTGGTCTCCAACTCCAGCCACTACCGGATGGCGCCGGACGTCCCGCTGCTGGTGCCGGAGATCAACCCCGGTCATCTGAGCCTGCTGGCGGTCCAGCGCCGGGAGCGGGGCTGGGAGGGGGCGATCGTGACCAATCCCAACTGCGCCGCCGTCGTGCTGGTGATCCCGCTCGCCGCCCTGCGCTCCTTCGGCATCCGGAAGGTGGCGGTCACCACCTTCCAGGCGGTCTCCGGCGCCGGCTACCCCGGCGTGCCGTCGCTCGACATCCTCGGCAACGTCATCCCCTACATCGGCGGCGACGAGGAGAAGAAGGTGGAGAGCGAGCCGCAGAAGATCCTGGGCGAGCTGGACGGGCGACCACATCCGGCCGCTCCCGTTCACGGTGAGCGCGAGCTGCAACCGGGTGCCGTCGATCGACGGCCACCTGATCTCGGCGAGCGTCGAGTTCGAGCGCCGGCCGGAGCGCGAGGAGATCCTGGAGGCCCTGGCGGCCTTCTCGCGGCCTGCCCCAGGAGCGCGGCCTCCCCTCGGCGCCGAAGCGGCCGATCCACTTCATGGCGGCGCCGGACCGCCCGCAGCCGCGCAAGGACGCCGGGCTGGAGCGCGGCATGGCCACCGCCGTCGGGCGGCTGCGGGAGTGCAACCTCTTCCACTGGAAGTTCGCCGCGCTCTCGCACAACGTCCTGCGCGGCGCCGCCGGCGCCGCCCTGCTCAACGCCGAGATGATGAAGAGCGAGGGACTGATCGCCCGCATGATCGTCATGAAATTCGGCGGCAGCTCGGTCGACGGCGCGGCGGCGATCGAGCGGGTGGCGGGCATCGTGCGCGACAGCCTCCCCCGCCAGCCCGTGGTGGTGGTCTCGGCGATGGCCAAGACCACCAACCGCCTGCTCGCGGCCGCCGACGCCGCGGCCGCCGGGGACCGCGACGGGCGCGCTCGCCGCCTTCGACGAGATCGAGACCTATCACCGCCGCGAATCCCACGGCGTGGTCCCCCCCGCCGGCCGCCCCGCGCTGGACGCGGCGCTCGACCCCTTCTTCAACGACCTGCGCACCCAGCTCGACGAGCTGCTCGCCACCCGGGCCCTCACGCCGCGCGCGGCGGACGCCGTGGCGGGGTTCGGCGAGTTGCTGGCGAGCACCATCCTCGCCTTCGCGTTCACTCATGCCGGCGTCGACGCCGCCTGGGTGGACTGCCGGCGGGTGATCGTGACCGACCACGACTTCACCCGCGCCCTGCCGCTCTACGGCCCGACCGACGCCCGCCTGCGCGAGACGCTCCTGCCGCTGCTGCGCGCCGGACGCGTGCCGGTCCTCGGCGGCTACGTGGGGGCGACGCTGCAGGGGGTGACGACGACGCTCGGCAAGGAGGGCTCGGACTTCTCGGCCGCCATCGTCGGCGCCGCGCTGGGCGCCGAGGAGATCGCTGATCTGGACCGACGTCGACGGCATGCGCACCGCCGATCCGCGCAACTTCCCCGGCGCGCGGCGGATCCGCACCCTCTCCTTCGCCGAGGCCCTGGAGCTCTCCTGCTCGGGCGCCAAGAAGCCCCACTACGGCACGCTGGGGCCGGCGAGCCGGGCGGGCGTGCCGATCCGCATCCTCGACTCCCGCCACCCCGGCGGCCGAGGGGACGGTGATCGGCCGCCGCAATCCGGACGCGCCGCCGACGATCAAGTCGATCGCCTGCCGCGCCAACGCCCACCTGATCTCCACCCGTGCCACCGGCCGAATCCGCAGGACGGCCTGCTCGCCGGCGTCTTCGAGGTCTGCGAGCGCTTCCGCCCGTCGCTCCTGGCGCTGGGCGAGACGGGGCGACCTCGCCCTCGACCGCGAGGACCGGCTGCCCGGAGATCCATTCGGCCCTGCTCTCGGCCGTGGGGCGGGAGGCCGAGCTCTGGGTCACCCGCGGCCGCACGGTCGTCTCGCTGGTCTCGGAGGACCTCGCGACCCATCCGGAGCTCGCCGAGCGCGTCCTGGAGGCGGCGCGAGGAGCTCGAGCCGCGGCTGGTGCTCGCGGGGGTCGCGGCGCCGGTCGTCCGCCTGCTGGCCGAGGAGGAGCAGCTCCCGGAGCTGATCGCCGCGCCTCCACGCGGCAGCTGCTGCCGGGCGGGCCGGACGAGGTCGTCGAATGAGTGAAATGCAGCAGAGCCGTCTGGCGCTGATCGGCTACGGCCGGATGGGCCGGCTGGTCGAGCGAGCTCGCCCCGGCGCACGGCTTCGAGGTGGCGTTGCGGCTCCACGGCCGCAACCCGGATGGCGCGGGCATCACCGCCGAGAGCTTCCGCGGGATCGACGTCGCGATCGACTTCTCGACCGCCGGCGGCGGTGCCGGCCAACGCCGAGCGGATCGCCGCTCTCGGGGTCCCGCTGGTGGTGGGCACGACCGGCTGGGGGGATCGAGCTGCCGCGGGTGCGGGAGGCGGTCGAGCGGCACGGCGCGGGTCTCCTCCACGGCGCCAACTTCTCGGTCGGCGTGCAGGTCTTCTACCGCCTGGCCGAGGCCGCGGCCCGGCTGCTCGCCCGGGAGACCGCCTACGACGCCTGGGCCTACGAGATCCATCACAAGAAGAAGAAGGACGCCCCTTCGGGGACGCTGCTGGAGATCGAGCGGGCGATGGCGGCGGCGGGGTAGTCGCGGCCGATCGACGTCGCGAGCAACCGGGCCGGCGTCGATCCCCGGCACCCACCAGATCGGCTTCGACTCCGAGGCGGACACGATCACCCTGGAGCACCGCGCCCGCAACCGCTCCGGCTTCGCCCACGGCGCCCTCCGCGCCGCCCGCTGGATGATCGGGCGCCAGGGTTTCCACGAGTTCAGCCAGGTCTGGGAAGAGATCGTCCGTGAACAGCCATAAAATGGATTTGAAGCGCGCCGTTCCCAATAAAAGGGCGCGCTCAGGAGACAGCCATGTTTCAAGGCTGCGGTACCGCGCTGGTCACCCCGTTCCGCTCCGATCTGTCGCTGGACGAAGAGACCCTGCGCCGGCTGGTGCGCCGCCAGATCGAGGCCGGAATCCACTTCCTGGTCCCCTGCGGCACGACCGGCGAGAACCCCACCCTCTCGCGCGAGGAGCACCTGCGGGTGGTCGAGATCACGCTCGAGGAGGCGCAAGGGCAAGGTCCCCGTGCTCGCCGGCTGCGGCGGCAACGACACCCGCGAGGTGGTCGAGCTCGCCCGCGACCTCGAGGGGCTCGGGCGCCGACGGCCTGCTGGTCGTCACTCCCGTTCTACAACAAGCCCACGCCCGAGGGGCTCTACCAGCACTATCGCGCGGTGGCCCGCGCCACGCGGCTGCCGATCGTGGTCTACAACGTCCCCGGCCGCACCGGCCTGAACGTCGAGCCCGCCGACCCTGGCGCGCCTGGCGGAGATCGAGACGGTGGTGGGGGTCAAGGAGGCGTCGGGCAACATCTCCCAGATCGCGGCGATCTTCCAGGCGGTCCCCGACAGACTTCGCCGTGCTCTCGGGCGACGACGCGATCACGCTGCCGGTGATCGCGCTCGGCGGGGTGGGGATCATCTCGGTCGCCTCGAACGAGGTCCCCTTCGCCATGGCGCGGCTGGCCTCGCTCTGCCTGGAGGGGGACTTCCCCGCGGCGCGCGAGGTCCAGCGCCGGCTGCACGCGCTGATGGAGATCAACTTCGTCGAGTCGAACCCCGGACCGGTCAAGGCGGCGATGGGGCTCATGGGGCTGCTCGAGCCGGTCGTTCCGCCTGCCGGCGGTCTACCCGCGGCCGGAGAGCGTGCGGAAGATCGAGAAGGTCCTGCTCGGGCTCGGGCTGATCCCGGAGAGCCCGGAGGCGGAAGAGACCGCGGTGGAGAACCGTCTTGCGGTCTGAGGATCTCGACGCCCTGCGGGAAGACGTCGAGCGGCTCTACGCCGAGCCGCCGGCCGCCTACGCGCCGGAGCATCGCCAGCTCTTCGATCGCTTCAAGCAGGCGCTCAACCGCGGAGAGATCCGCGCCGCCGAGCCGGACGCCGCCTCTGCCACCGGCTGGCGGGTGAACCCCTGGGTCAAGCAGGGGATCCTCGCCGGCTTCCGCATGGGGGAGATCGTGGATATGTCGGTCGGCGGCTTTCCCGGCGGCCGGCTCCCCTTCCTCGACAAGTCGACCTATCCGCCCCGGCCGCTCGGCCTGGAGGACGGCGTCCGCGTCGTCCCCGGCGGCTCGGCGATCCGCGACGGCTGCTACCTCGGGCGCGGCGTGATCTGCATGCCGCCGATGTACGTCAACGTCGGCGCCTGGGTGGGCGACGGCACGCTGGTCGACTCGCACGCCCTGGTCGGGAGCTGCGCCCAGGTCGGCAGGCGGGTCCACCTCTCGGCGGCCGCCCAGCTCGGCGGCGTGCTGGAGCCGGTGGGGGCCTCGCCGGTGATCGTCGAGGACGACGTCCTGATCGGCGGCAACTGCGGCGTCTACGAGGGGACGGTGGTCAAGCGCCGCGCCGTGCTCGGGGCGGGGACGATCCTCACCCGTTCGACCCCGGTCTACGACCTCGTCCGGGAGACCATCCACCGCGCGACCGACGAGCTGCCCCCTGATCATCCCCGAGGAGGCGGTCGTCGTCCCCGGCTCCCGCGCCGTCACCCGCGGCGCCGGCAAGGAGTGGGGGCTCTCTCTCTACACCCCGGTGATCGTCAAGTATCGCGACGCTTCGACGGACGAGCGGGTGCAGTTGGAGGACTGGCTGCGATGATCTCCCATAGATAAGATGCAAATGCTCGGTAGTGGCTGAGTTTGACTCCCGGCGCCTCCGACGCCCGGGCCTGAAGACCCGGGCTACATCTCAAGCGAAAAGCCTCCTGAAGGAGGCTCCCAAGTTAACTCGCGTGCGCTTTTTGAGCCGGCTTCAGCCGGCTTTTCGTTTCCGTCGTAGCCCGGGTCTTCAGGCCCGGGCGTCGGTGGCGCCGGGAGCCAAATTGAGCCACTACCGTTCACCGAGGCTTGCAGTCACGGAGCCGCTTGGGATCGTAGTCGTCATAGTAGTCGACCTTGCCGACCAACTCGAAGATCTCCCGCCTCTTGCGGGCCTGCACATACTCCTGGAGAGCAGCGGTTACCGCTTCCCTCTTCGTCCGGTGGTTTCCGATCTTGACGGCCTCCTCGATCAGCGAGTCATCGAGAGCTAGATTCGTGGCCATGTCGCCCCCTCCTTTCGGAGGCTTAAACATTCGGGACGTCTCGACGGACCAGCGGGTGCAGTTGGAGAACCTGGCTGCGGTAGGACGGGACTCAGGCTTAGGAGCGGGAGCTTCGGCGCTGAGGAAGGACGGGCACCAGCTTACCGTCCTTCAAGGAGACGTAAGGTCCATCATCTTCCTGTTCCAGCCGTTTGAGATCCTGGTAGATCTTTCCCAGGTCATAGTCGAATTTCGCAGCGTACTCCTCGCGGAACTGTCGAATCTCTTCCATCGGATCATCTTTGCAGGAATCTTTCATCGGTACCCCCTAGGAAGCTGCGAGGCGTGCAGATCACGGGACTGGCATGCCCCCACGAGACGATTATAGAGCGAATTCTCGGAATCCGCGATTCGTTTGCCAGATGGCGGCAGTCCCAAGTCACAAGATAGTCCATTCCGTAGACAACGGCGATCGCGAGGTGAAGCGCGTCATTGGCTGCCTTCTTTGGCAAGCCTGCTTCCAGGCACAGATTTTGACCTAGAACATAACACTCAGGAGTCACTATCAACCGTGGAAAGTGCTTCACCGCGGACAGGCGGCGCTCGGCAGCTTCTGGGTCTCCAGCCCCGGACTCCAGCAGGACTAGCCGAGATATATAGAGGTCGAATTTCGACTCGGCGGCCTCCCACCACGTCCGAGTCAATCGCTGCTCGGCGGCAATCTTAATTTCCCGGCTGATCCTTCCCGTCAAATAGCTGATGACACTGGTCTCGAGGTAGACCTTGGGCTTCAGAGCTCCTCCCCGGAAGTCCGCTGAGCTGGACCGTGTTCCTTGAGGGCGGAACTATATACCTGGAAGACGCGCCTGCAAGGCCCGCAGCAGAATCACCTGCGTCGTCGTCGACGGTGAGCCCACCTGGGCGCGGAGCAACATCTTGGCCTTGCTCTCCAGCGACCTGGCGAGGTCGCTCTCGGGCTCGCAGGGGAAGGTGAGGAAGCCCACCCGGCCACCGGGGAAGCCGAGCTGGCCGTCGGCGCCGTCGACCTTGATCGGGATCAGGTTGGGGTGGCGGCCGGTGAGACCCCAGAACAGCGAGGAGCTCGGCGTTCCCAACCCCGCCCAGGTGTCGTCCACGATCACCACCAGCGGCCGGCGCTCCGCCTCCCTGGCCAGCGCGGAGCAGAGAGCCAACCGTTCGCGGGTGACCGGCATGTAGCCGGTCTCCTCGCGAGGGAACTCCAGAAGCACCACCGCCGGCTCCTTCTCAGGGAGGTCGGCGAGGTGCCGGGAGACGGCGGCCGGGTCGAAATGCCCGCCCTGCGTGCAGGCGCAGGGGAGCGGATGGGCCCCCAGGCGCAGGGCGAAAAGCTCCTGGTCACCCTCGCGGCCAGGACTGGGCAGGAGGACCTTCGTCTCCTCGCTCACGAACAGCTCGGCCGCCAGCGTCCGCGCCTGGGCCGTGCCGACGGTGACGATCGGCAGCGCAGAGGGGAGATCGGACGGCTGACCCCGGCGCTGCCAGTCGCGCCAGGCGCGGCGGAGCTCAGGGATCCCCTCGACCGGCGAGTAGAGGAAGGCCCGGCTTCGCTCCGCCTCGTCGAGGCCCGCGAGGGCGGCGGCCATCGAGGGGAGAGGGACCGCCGCGCCGTGACCGTCGGTGATCTGGCCGATGGTGGCGTTGAACGGCTTGCCTCGCGCCTCGGCACTCTGCAGTGGCAGGAAGTGGACCGGCTGGAGCGCCCGGCGGCCCAGGGGCGAGAGAGCGGCCCACACCGCGGGCGCGGCTTCTCCAGAAAGGCGTTCGCATCGGTGACCGGGTCGACCGAGGTCACTGGATCGACCGGATCAGCGCTCATCCTTCTTCTCCTCCCCCGCCACGCTCCGGATCTTCGCCACGGCCGAGTCGAGCGTCGCGAGAGCGTCCGCTCCACCCTGCTTGAGCTGAGCCTCCAGGCGGTTCAGCTCGGCGTCGACCCCATGCCACTTCTCCCGGGTGGCCGCGCTGGCGTTGCGGTAGGAGCGCTCCAGGCTCTGCCGGACATCCGCCACGTCCCGCTCCACCTGACTGAGGTTGCGGTCCCCCGCCACCTCGGCCCGGTGACCGAGGAGCCGGCCTTCAGCTCGCGCCAGGTCAGACTGCCGCTCCAGAGCCGCCGCGCCGTCATTCACCGGATCGCCGACCCGGAAGCTCGCCGCCCCCCGGGTGGCGTCGTTCCAGATCTCCTGGAGCTGCCCCCCGGCGCGCCGGTAGGCCGCCCAGGAGAAGACCAGCGCCACGAGCGCCACCAGCAGTGCCAGCCGGGCCATGCAACCTCCTCCTTCGCTACGTTTCTGTCCCCAGGCCATCCGCGACCCTCCCTGAAGGGATCTTACAGGCTCCCGCCGGGTTGAAAGCGTGCGCGGTTCGCACTAAACTTTAGTTGACTCCTCCGCAGTCAGGATTCTGGCGCGGGGGAATTCCCCAAGCCAGCGCATGCGTTCGAAGGGGTGACACCAAGTCTCCCCCTCGCTCCGCGTTCCGGTGAGGGCCAAGATTCCAAGCTCAGGAGGACATGTTTATGGCAACCGCTACCGTCGAGACCCTGCAGTTTCAAGCCGAGACCAAGCAGCTCCTCGACCTGATGATCCATTCGCTGTACTCGAACAAGGAGATCTTCCTCCGCGAGCTGATCTCGAACGCGTCCGATGCCCTCGACCGGCTCCGCTTCGAGGCGCTGACGCAGCCGGACCTTCTCGCCGGCGACGAGACGCTCGAGATCCGCCTCGAGGCGGACCGCAACGCGCGCACGCTGACCGTCCGGGACAACGGCATCGGCATGAGCCGCGACGAGGTGATCGCCAACATCGGGACGATCGCCAAGTCCGGCACCCGCGAGCTCGCGGAGCGCCTGAAGCAGGGGGAGTCGCAGCAGACGATCGCCGAGCTGATCGGCCAGTTCGGCGTCGGCTTCTACTCCTCCTTCATGGCCGCCGACCGCGTGGAGCTGGTGACCCGCCGGGCCGGCGAGGAGACCGCCACCCGCTGGGAGTCCAACGGCGACGGCACCTACACCATCGAAGAGGGCGTGAAGGCCGGCCGCGGCACCGCGATCACCCTCCACCTGAAGCCCGAGGACAAAGAGAACGGCATGGACGACTTCTCCGACCGCTGGGTGGTCAGCCGCGTCGTCCGCCGCTACTCGGACTTCGTCAGCTACCCGATCATCCTCAAGGCCGAGAAGGACCCGGAGATCGAGGACCTCGCCAAGGAGAAGGAGACCGGCGAGAAGCCCCAGATGGCGCTCGAGGAGAAGGTCCTCAACTCGATGAAGCCGATCTGGACCCGGCCCGCCTCCGAGGTCACCCAGGACGAGTACAAGGAGTTCTACAAGCACATCTCCCACGACTGGACCGAGCCGCTGAAGACGATCCAGTACAAGGCCGAGGGGCGGATCGAGTACCAGGCCCTGCTCTTCATCCCGGCGACCGCGCCCTACGACCTCTATTACGTGGCCTCGAAGCCGGGGCTGCAGCTCTACGTCAAGCGCATCCAGATCATGGAGAAGTGCGAGGATCTGCTGCCGCAATACCTCCGCTTCGTCCGCGGCGTCGTCGACTCGCCGGACCTCCAGCTCAACGTCTCGCGCGAGATGCTGCAGCAGGACCGCTTCATCACCCTGATCCGCAAGGGACTGACCAGGAAGGTCCTCGACGTCCTCGACGAGATGCGGGAGAAGGACTCCGAGACCTACCTGAAGTTCTGGGCCGAGTTCGGCCGCGCCATCAAGGAAGGGACCAGCTCCGACTACGAGAACAAGGAGCGCCTGCTCGAGCTGCTCGTCTTCGAGTCGTCGAACGATCCGGAGAAGCTGACGACGCTCAAGGAGTACGTCGAGCGGATGAAGGAGGGGCAGAACGAGATCTACTACCTGACCGGCGAGTCCCGCTCGCAGGTCGAGAACTCCCCCCATCTCGAGACGTTCAAGGAGAAGGGGTACGAGGTGCTCTACCTGGTCGACACCGTCGACGAGCTGCTGACGCAGTCGCTCCACGAGTACGGCGGCAAGCGCCTGAAGTCGGTCGGCAAGGGCACGGTCTCGCTCGGCAGCGAGGAGGAGAAGAAGCAGACCGAGGAGGAGCTCAAGGCGCAGGAGGAGCAGATGAAGCCGCTCCTGGAGCACCTGCAGAAGAAGCTCGACGCCAACGTCAAGCAGGTCCGCCTCACCAATCGCCTCACCAGCTCTCCCGTCTGCCTGGTGGGCGCCGAGCACGACTACAGCCCGCAGCTCGAAAAGCTCCTGCAGAAGGGGAAGGGGGGCGGCCCCAAGCAGCGCCGGATCATGGAGCTCAACCCGAAGCACGAGATCCTCTCCCGGATGACCGAGCGCTTCGAGAAGAACCAGGACGATCCGCTGCTCGAGGACTATGCCCACCTGCTCTTCGGCTACGGCCTGATCTCCGAGGGGGGCGAGCTCCCCGACCCCGTGCGGTTCAACCGCGCGGTGGCCGACCTGATGACGCGCAACGTCGACTAGGAGCTCACCTCCACGAGGGCGGATCGAGGGGCGGCCACGAGGCCGCCTCTCTGTTTTTCCGCCACCGGCACCGCTCCGAACCGGCGCTCCCGCCGCTGGAACTCGCGCACGGCATCGGCGAGGTCGGCGCCGCTGAAATCCGGCCACATGCGGTCGGTGAAGACCAGTTCGGCGTAGGCGCACTCCCAAAGCAGAAAGTCGGACAGCCGCTGCTCGCCGCCGGTGCGGATCAGCAGGTCGACGTCGGGCACGGGCTTCTCCTCGTGGGGATCGGAGAGCAGGCGCGCGAAGGCCTCGCGGGAGGGCTCGCCGCCGCGCAGCCGGGCGGCGGCACGGAGAATGGCGTCGCGCGCCGAGTAGTCGACCGCGATCCGCAGCAGGAAGCGGTCGGCCCGTGCCGTCGCCCTCTCCGCCCCCTCGATCACCCGTACGAGGCCGGACGGAAGGCGGTCCCGCCGGCCGATCACCGAGATGCGGACGCCATTCTCCGCGCACTTGGCGGATTCCGCCATGAGATAGCTGCGGAAGAGGCGCATCAGCGCGCGGACCTCCATGTCCGGACGCTTCCAGTTGTCCGAGGAGAAGGCGAACAGGGTCAGCGTGCCGATCCCCAGGTCGCGGGCCGCCTCGACCGCCCGCCGGACCGCTTCCACCCCCGCGACGTGCCCCGCCGTGCGCGGCCGGCCGCGCGAGACCGCCCAACGGCCGTTGCCGTCCATGATGATGGCGACGTGGAGCTTGGTTCCCTTCATGTCTCCTCCGAGGTCTTCGACTGCGTCTTCCCTAATAAATGACTTTGCAACACAAAGCGAACAGGCGCGAAACGGCGCTCCCTTACCCCTCACGGGTGGCCTGAATGATCGCCTCCATATGGTCCAGGTACCGTTCGAGCGCCCGCCGGCCGGGCAGGGTGAGCTGATATTCGGTCTTGGGCATCCGCCCCTCGAAGTACTTCTCGCAGGTGATGTACCCCGCCTCCTCGAGCTTGCGGGCGTGGACGCTCAGGTTGCCGTCGGTCGTCTTGAGCAGCTTCTTGAGATCGTTGAAGCTCAGGCGGTCGTTGACCGCCAGCGCGCTGACGATCCCGAGCCGCATCCGCTCGTGAATGACGCGGTCGAGGTCGAGGGCGGTCTGTGGGACTGGAGCGTGGACGGCCATTTCAGACCCTTCCGTCGTCTCGCCACCGCCGTCGTGCTTGAGGGCGTTACCCACCATGCCTCCAGGCGATGACGATCCCGAAGATCACGTGCAGCCCGCCGAAGCCGGCGGCGAGCAGGGCGTCCCGCCAGGCGGGCGGCGACACCAGCGCCACCGCTCCCAGCGCCATGAACGCCATCCCCATCACGGGGACTGTGCGCACCGAGAAGGCCCCGCCGGTCACCACGCCGGTGCCGTAGAGCAGAAGCCAGAGCCCCGGGAGCGCCGCCACATTGCCGGAGAAGAACAGGACCGGCGTCAGCAGGGCCCCCGCCATCAGCGGCGGGAAGAGCGACAGGGCAAACCGGCGCCCCGGTTTCGAGAACAGGCTCTGCTCCGAGCGCCGGGCCTTCCAGACGATCGCGCCGGCGGTGATCAGGAAGGCGACCAGGGCGTCCCACAGCCAGACCTGCAGCCACCCCCATGCCGTCAACTGTCGGGAGGCGATCCAGGCCGCCACCATCGCGGTGATCCCCACCGCCACCTCGCCCAGCCCGGAGACCGCGGTGAAGAAGGCCGCGCCTTCCATGGTCTCGCGGATGAACCGCAGGTTGTCCATCGCCCGCAGATGGAGGGCAGGCGGAGGGACGAGCCGGGGGCGGGCGGGCTGCGGATCGGCCATGGCTCAATCTACGCTGGGGACCGGATGTTCGTCAAGCACTTTTTGTTGCAAAGTTGGACAAGCAATGCCAAAAGGGAAGGGCGGAGGGTTCCTCCCCCTTCAGGGGGAGGTTAGGAGGGGGCTCAACGCCCCGGACTCCGGAACACCCCCTCCTGGCCTCCCCCGTTCCGGGGGAGGAAAAAACTACGCCCCTTGCGCCTCGGCCTGCTTCTTCGCCAGGGCCGCGACCATCCCCACCATCGACATCAGCCCCATGGACTTGCCCATGGAAAGCTCGCGGCCGAAGACCTGATAGACGATGTCCTGCGACACCTCGGCGACCTGCTCGGGGGGCGTGCCCGAGAGGGAGTCGCCGAGGATCACCGCCATCGCCTTGGCGGAGATCCCCTGCGGGTTCTCGACGGCGAAGTGGAAGTCGAGCGTGCCGTCCGGCCTCGGCTCCGTAAAGACGTAGGCTTCCGACTCGCAGGCGGGGACTTGGTGATCCGTGGCGAAGGGCCGCCGCGCCAGCCGCGGCGGCACCTCCTCGAAGCGGCCCGCGATATCGATCAGGAGCTGGATCCGCTCGCTACGGTCGGGAACCATCTCGAGCGTCTCCAGCGTGTCGGTCAACTTGGCAGGTACGGCCATTCGCGCTCTCCGGAAAAGGACTGGGCTTCAACGCTCGATGGGGACTCCCACGAGATTGCCCCACTCCGTCCAGCTGCCATCATAATTCCTCACCTTGTCGAAGCCCAGCAGATGGGTGAGGACGAACCAGGTGTGGCTGCTGCGCTCGCCGATGCGGCAGTAGACGATGACGTCGTCCCCCGGCTTGATCTTCGCGTCCCCCTCGTAGAGGGCGCGCAGCTCCTCGGCATTCTTGAACGTGCCGTCGTCGGGGTTGACCGCCTTGGCCCAGGGCACGCTCGCCGCTCCGGGGATATGGCCGCCGCGCAGCGCCCCCTCGTTCGGATACTCCGGCATGTGGAGCTTCTTGCCGCTGTACTCGTCGGGGCTGCGCACGTCGACCAGCGGCTTCTTCGCCTCCAGATGCTGGAGCACCTGGTCGCGGTAGGCGCGGATGCGCTTGTCGTCCCGCTCGGCGGCCTTGTAGTCGCTCGCCGGGTAGCTCGGCGCCTGCTTGTCCAGCGGCCGGCCCTCGTTGGCCCACTTGATCCGCCCGCCGTCCATGATCTTCGCCTTGTCGTGCCCGAAGAGCTGGAACACCCAGAAGGCGTAGGTGGCCCACCAGTTGTTGCGGTCGCCGTAGAAGACGACCGTGGTGTCCTTGGTGACGCCGATGCGCCGCATCAGCGCCTCGAACCCGTCCCGGCCGAGATAGTCGCGTCGCACCGGATCGTTCAGGTCGCGCGTCCAGTCGACCTCGACGGCGCCCGGGACGTGCCCGGTCGCGTACAGAAGAGGATCCTCGTTCGACTCGATGATCCGGATCCCCGGGTCGTTCAGATGGTTCGCGACCCACTCGGTCGAGACCAGCACCTCGGGACGAACATAACCACGGCTCTCGATTTCGCTCAACGTAGGTCTCCTTTCGCGCCTTGCCCGCAGGGGGCCCCTGTATTTGTGACCAATCCTATCACCATCATGGAAGCTCCGCCAACGCCTTCCCCCTTCTTTCTTTAAAGCCTGCTCTTCGGCTACAGTTTCGCAAGTTCTCGCACCCTTTTGTCCACAGGGCCCTTACTTGCACGGGGCCTTAGATGACAGGCATCGGCGGCCAGGGTGGCCGCTTCGTGACCTGTCTTGAAGGAGCTTTATGTCCAGCCGTATGAAGCGTTGCACTCTCGCCCTCACCCTCGCGCTCTCCGCCGGGGCGCTCGCGCTGCCGCCCGCGCAAGCGTCTCCGGTCCGGAGCGACTCCCCCCCGGCCTCGGCCATCCAGGGCGACCTCGTCACCCGTAACTTCTTCGAAGCTCTGCGAAAGCTCTGGGTGGTGCTCAAGGACAGCTCCCCCTGGCCCGGGGCCTCTCATCACCCCTCGAACAGAGAGGGCTCCGGTGTCTGCCCCCATGGCGGCGGCCCCGGTCACTGAGGGTCTGGAAGCTCTGAACGGAGCCTGTTGTTGTGATACTTGATTAGGAAGGGAGAAGGTGGAGCCTCGATGAACGATCGGCATCTTGATCGCACAGCCCTGGAGCGCTATCTCAGGGATAAGTTGTCCGACCGGGAGAGCCGTGATCTCCAGCGCCACCTCTTTATCTGCCCGGATTGTGAGGAGCGCCTCCTCGCACTGTTGCCGGGCTCCGCTCCCTCCCCGCACCTTTTGCCGCGCAACGACGATCACCGCGGCCTGATCCGCGGGCTCCTGGACGACCACCGCTCGGAGATCGGCGCGCATCGCGGCCGGCTCGCCGCGGAACGGACTACGGCCTTCGCGCTCTGGCGGGAGATCGAGCCCCTCAGCCACGAGCGGCGCCGAACCCGGATCTGGGAGGACGCCCGCTTCCAGAGCTGGGGGTTCCATGAGTTCCTCCTCGACCATGCACGCCTGGAGGCCCTGGAGGCTCCGCACCGGGCGGAAGATCTCCTGCGGCTGGCGCTCGACGTCGCCGAGCGGCTCGACGAGGAGGAGTACGGCCCCGGCTCGGTGGAAGCGGCCAAGGTCCGGACCTGGGCTTATCTCGGCAACGCCTTCCGGGTCCTCGGCGACTTCCGCCAGGCCGAGAGCGCCTTTCAGACCGCGGAGCTGTTCCTCTCCCGGAGCTGGCTCGACCCCCTCGACGAGGCGCTGATCCTGGAGCTCAAGGCTCCCTTGCGCCGCGCCCAGCGGCGCTTCGACGAGGCGCTGGACCTCCTCGCGGATGCCATCGCCATCTACCGCGAGGTCAACGAGCCCCATCTCCAGGGCCGGGCGCTGATGACCCGCGGGCTCGCGCTGCAGTACAAGGGGGACTACGAGGCCGCCGCCGGCTGCTTCCGCACCAGCCTTTACCTGCTCGACGGCCTCCGCGATCCCCGCCTGGTCGGCATGAGTCAGTTCAACCTGATCGGCTGTCTGCAGGACGGCGGCCGCAGCCAGGAAGCGGCGGCGCTGCTCCCCGAGGCGAGGCGGATCATGGAGCAGGTAGGCACCCGCTCCGACCAGCGGCGCCTGCGCTGGACCGAAGGCAAGGTGGCCGCCTCGCTGGGCCGCTACGACGAGGCTGAGGATGCCTTCCAGGAGCTCCGCCAGAGCTTCGTGGAGGACGGCCTCGCCTTCGAAGCCGCGCTCGTCTCGCTCGAGCTCGCCACCCTCTACATGCGGCAGCGGCGGATCGAGGAGACCAAGCACCTGGCCACCGAGATCCTCCCCATCTTCCAGTCCCGCGAGGTCTATCGCGAGGCGCTGGCCGCCCTCATCGTCTTCCAGCAGGCGGCGGAGATGGAGCAGCTCACCGTCGGCCTTCTGCAAGAGATCTCTGCCTATCTCGACGACGCCCGCGAACGGAGCCGGAGCGCCGTGGCGAGGGGAAGTGGTCCCCGGGAAGGAGAGCGGAGGGGCGCTCCAGGCGCTTTCGCCGGGCCGATCGACTTCCAGAAGGGCCAGCCGTTCAGATCTCTGGAATTCCTGGAGTCGCTGATCCAGCGGAGTCTGGAAACCAGCATCCAGGACCCAAGCCGCGGGGAAGAGTTGGGACAGCTGGCACTGACGGTCACCAATCTTCTGGAGGCCGCGTACCATGGATCGGAGCGGCTGGAGGATTTACGGGCACGCGCCTGGGCTCATGTCGGCAACGCCCGGCGGATCAAGTCTGACCTCCAGGGCTCAGAAGAGGCACTCCAACAAGCCCAGATCCACATGGAACGAGGAACCGGCGATCGTCTCGAAATGGCGATCCTTTTGGATCTGAGGGCTTCCTTGAAGCGGAGCCAACGCCTCTTCGATGAATGTTTCAGCCTCTTGGAAGAAGCGATTTCAACTTTCCTGGAGCTTGGGGATCGTCACCGCGCAGGCCGATGCCTGGTCAACCTGTCCCTCACTCTCAACTACTCAGGGGCGCCCGAAGAAAGCATCTCCTCTCTTTACCGGGCACTGGATTTCATAGACCCGGAGCAAGAGCCTAGGCTCCCCCTGACCGCCAGGCACAATCTGATCCTCGTACTGACCGAGACCGGCCGCTTCTTTGAGGCTCAGCGGGCTTATCGCGACGCCCGGCCGCTGTATCGGAGTTTCCCCGACGCCTGGACCCAGAACCGCCGCAAGTGGGTGAAGGGAAAAATCGCTTGTGGCTTCGGCCAGCTCAGGCGTGCAGAATTGCTTTTCCTGTCAGCGCGAGATGGCTTTCTGGCCGAGGGGATCCCCTATGACACAGCCCTGGTCTCGCTGGAGATCGCTCTGCTTTACGCCAGGCAGGGGAGAACGGCGGAACTGAAGCGGCTGGCGGCCGAGATGATGCTGGTCTTCACCTCGCGGCAAATCCATCGCGAGGCACTGGCGGCGGTCGCCTTTTTCCAGCAAGCTGTCGAAACGGAGAGGGCGGGCGTCGAAGTGGTGGAGAGGGTCGCGGAGTTTCTCCGCAGAGCC
This sequence comes from uncultured Acidobacteriota bacterium, assembly GCA_963792575.1. GTDB lineage: Bacteria > Acidobacteriota > Thermoanaerobaculia > Multivoradales > UBA5704 > DATARR01. The sequence continues at coordinate 697,233 of CAWBWZ010000023.1, read as the reverse complement.
CGTTATTCCCCGGAACTTCAGTTTCAGGAAATTTCGAGTTAGTACCCTATTCGCCTGGCCTCTCCTGGAATCGTAGCTCAGGAGCGTACCGGGCCTTACGGAGATACTCGGCGATCCTCTCCACCGCCGCGACACCGGCCCGCTCGGTCTCGACCGCTTGGCGGAAGAAGGCGAGAGCCGCCAGCGCTTCGCGATGGATCTGCCGCGAGGTGAAGATCGGTACCATCTCGGCTGCCAGCCGCTTTAACTCCGCCGTCCTCCCCTGCTCGGCATAGAGCAGGGCGATCTCCAGCGAGATCAGGGCTGTGTCGTAGGGGATGCCTTCATCCAGAAAACCGTCCCGAGCGCCAAGAAAAAGCGTCTCTGCTTTTTCAGGCTGACCCAGACCGCGGGCAATTCTCCCCTGCACCCACTTGCGGCGGTTCTGAGTCCAGGCGTCCGGGAAGCTGCGATATAGCGATCGAGCTTCGCGGTAGACCCGCCGGGCCTCCAGAAAACGGCTCAGGTCGGTCAGCACGAAGATCAGGTTGTGCTTGGCGATCAGCAGCAGCCTGGGCTCCCGTGCCGGCTCCATCAGCTCCAGCGCCCGATGGAGCACGGGAATGCTCTCTCCTGCTCGCCCAGCGTAAAGAAGGACCGTCGACAGGTTGACCAGCGACCGGCCCGCGCGATGCCGGTCTCCAATCTCCAGGAAGAGGGCGATCGCCTTGCGCAGGAGCTTGAGGGCGATGTCGAACCGACGCTGGCTTCTCCGCAGGGAAGCCTGCAGATCCAGGAGGATCGCCTGTTCGAAGAGATCGCCCGTCCCTCGCTGAAGCTGAGAGAGAGCCTGCCGGAAGGCTTCCTCGGCTCCCCGGAGGTCGGACCGGATCCGGCGGGCGTTGCCTACGTAGGCCCAGGCGCGCGCCCGCAGGTCCGCCAACTGATCCGCTCCGTAACAAGCGCCATCCAGGAGACTGGAGATTCGTAGCGCCAGCCGTCCCAGTTCCTCCCCGCGTTCAGCGTCCTGGATGCTTCTCTCCAGGCTCCGCTCGACGGCCAGCTCGAGGAGGCCCCATGTACGGAAGCGCTGGCTGTTGCGGAGGAGGATCTCGCGCTGCTCATCCGTGCGCTCCATCAACTCGGCGAACAAGCTCGGCGCTTCGTCCCGCTCGCGCTCCAGGAGGTGGATCCGGCGGGCCACGAAGCTCAGGCTCCGCTCGAAAGCAACGTCATAGCTCACAGGCCTCGCCGGCCGGAACGGCACCACCGGCGCGGGAGCGTGGAAACGCGGCGGGTCGACGAGCCGCGACCGGCAGCGGACGCATCCGCTCAGGTGCCGGAGCACCCGCGGGTCCGCCGGGTCCATGGACCGCAGCAGCCTCTTCAACATCTCCTCACCAGGATGGATCTTCAAAGGCATCCCCCCTCAATAGGGATACGCAAGCACTATGCCGTTGGATTGTGAGGCTTTTTCCGCCGTCACGCCAGAGCCGGAAGAAAAAACGCCGGTTCCAGGAACCGGCGTCGAAAGAAAATAGCAGACGGAGCACACCGTCGGAGATCAGGGCACGTAGAGCCGGTCACCTCCCCTTGATTGCCGTACGGTCCGATCGCATCCTGGTTTCGTGAGTCGAGCGGGCCGGGGTGGGACCATGAGGCTTGTTGCCGTTGGGGTCCATGGCTCCCCCTTCCTTGGTCCACATTTCCGGTCCCGAAGTTACCCAGTGCCAGAGTTCCTGGAATCCTGCCAGCGCCCCCGTGGGACCGGTGAGCGGGCGAGCCTGGAGGGCACCGGCCGTCAGGAGTGACAGAAACGCGGGGATTGCAACAACGGAAAGCAATTTACGAAACATGAGATATCTCTCCTCTCCGGCGGTCCACCACCGCACCACCATGGTTCGAGCGGGACCGCTAGCGGAAAGGGTGGCACTTTTTGCGCCGATTTTCGCGTCCTGAGAAGAAGAAAGGCCCGGAAAGCGGAAGAAGAGCGGTCCGATGTAGACCTTAAGAGAAGAAAGGGCGCCCTTCCGGGCGCCCCAGGAGCGTCGGGGACAATCTGCGCCCCCTAGTCCTCCTTGCTCAGCAGGGAAACCGTGCTCGCCTGCGGCCCCTCGAATCCCTGCTCCTCGGCGAAGCGGACCCGCGCCCCGACTTCCAGGCTCTCGAACCCCGGAGGATTGAGAACGGCGTTGCGGTGGAAGTAGACCTCCCGGCCGTCCGAACCGCCGATGAAGCCGAACCCCTCCTCGGGGAAGAGGCGGAGCACCTCCCCCTCGGGCGGCAGTACCGGGGTCTTGACGTCGCCCCGCTTCCTCTGGGACCACGTCTCGACCTGCCGCTCGACGGCGTCGAAGGCCTGGCGGACCGCCGCGTAGAGTTCCTCGTCGCTCTTGTCGGCCACCAGCTCGGAGCCGGGGACCATGACGTCGACCCGCACCCGGTAGGGACCGCCCTCCTGGTGGTGGTTGCCGGTGGGGCGCTCCACCGCGATGCGGCAGCTCGTGATCCGGTCGCTATGCCGCTCCAGCCGGCCGGCGCGCTTGCGCAGCTCGGCCTCCAGCGGCGGGGAAAGATCGATCCAGCGGGTGGAAATCTCCAGGGGTACCTGCATGCGCCACTCTCCTTTTCGGAACGGGAACGGCCGGGCGGCCGTTCCGTGGAGACCCTGGAGAGTGCCGCAAGGGACGTGCCATGACGGCTCCCTCCCGGGCCCCGTGCTACCATCATACTCACAACTTTGTCCCCCCTATTTCGTATCCACAGGTACGAACCCCCCTACAGAACGGACGAACCATGTTCGAATCCCTGAAAACCCCACGTTTCAAAGTGCAGTCCCCCTTTCTCCAGCAGGCGCGAGGCCGGTTCGGCAAGCTCGCCTTCCGGCTGCTGCTCGTGCTGGTGCCGCTGTTTGTCTTGCGGGCCTGCGTGATCACCTATGTGCCGCCCGGCATGGTCGGGGTGCGGCAGGTCTCCTACGGCCCCGGCAAGGGGCTGCAGAAGAAGACGGTGGCTCCCGGCTACCAGCGGGAAATCGCGGGCTACGAGACGATCCATACCTTCCCGCGCGACATCCAGGTGGTGGAGTTCACCAACACCAGCTCGGAGTCGAACGACAAGCACCGCCAGATGCCGGCCGTCAAGGTGCCGACCGTGGACGGCTATCCGGTGGACGTCGATGTGACCGTCCTCTACCGGCTCAAGGACCCCTACAAGGTGGCCTCGAAGTTCGGGTTCGGCACCGGGTATGAGGAGTCGGTCGTCATCCGGTTCACCGATTCCCTGATCAAGCAGTATCTGGGCGAGTTGCGGGCCGAGCAGTTCTACCACGAGGCGCGGCTCGACCGGGTGCGCGCGCTCAAGGCCGATCTCGCCCGCCGCCTGGAGCCCAACGGGCTGGTGCTGACCGACGTGCTGATCCGCCAGTACGACTACCCGCAGACCTTCCAGGCGCTGACCGAGCAGAAGAAGATCCAGGACCAGTCGGTGCTCGCCAACCGCGAGCTGGCCAAGCAGGCGGAGGTGCAGACGCGGCTGAACCAGACGATCGCCGAGGGGCAGAACCTGATCAACGTCAAGACCTCGGAGTTCAACGCGCAGATCACCGAGATCAACGCCCGCAAGGATCTCTACGAGCGCCAGAAGCGCGCCGAGGCCGACCTGCTGATCAAGTCGGCCGAGGCCAACGGCACCGAGCAGATCAACCGCGCCCTCGAGGGCGCCGGCTCGGCCAAGCTGCTCAAGCTGCGCCGCGGCCTCGCCCTGCTCAACAGCATCAAGGGACCGATCTACATTAGCGAAGACCCCACCGACCTCGGCAAGATCAGCTCGGAGAAACCGGAGAAGAAATGAACGCCATGAAACCTTTCCCGATCCTGACCTGCGGCCTGCTGCTGTCCATCTTCGCCCTCGCCGGGTGCACCCCGCACACGACGGAGGCGACCGAGGTGGGGGTGAAGTTCAACAAGATCACCAGCTCGCTGGAGATCATGGAGCCGGGGGCGAACTACTTCTTCCTGCCGGTGGTCAACGACTGGAAGAAGTACGACGTCTCGCTGCGCAACCTGGGGATGACGGCCACCGTCAGCTCGGGCGACCGCCAGGGCAAGGACGACCTGCGCTTCAAGACGCGCGACGGCAACGATATCGACTCCGACGTCACCGTCCGCTGGCGGATCGACCCCACGCGGGTGGGCTACCTCTGGAAGTACGTGGCGCCGAGCACGCAGGAGGTCCAGGACCGGCTGGTGCGCCCGCAGGCGCGGGCCTACGTCCGCGACGTCCTCAACCGCCTCAACTCGGAGGATTTCTACAACCCGACGCTGCGCTTCGCCGCGGCCAACGACGCCACCAAGGTCCTGGGCGCCCACCTGCTCCCCTACGGCGTGATCGTCGAGCAGGTGATCCTCGGCGACTTCTCTTTCAAGGCGGAGTACCAGAGCCTGATCAACGCCCGCAAGGAGGCGGAGAAGACGGCTGAGAAGCTGGAGGCCGAGATTCTGGCCACCCGCGAGGCCAACCAGGCCAACCTGCAGTCGAAGGTGGCCGAGCTCACCGACGTCCTCACCCGCGCCCAGGGCGGCTTCGAGCAGGCCAAGCGCAACGCCGACGCCTATCTCGTCCAGCGCCAGCAGGGGGCGCAGGCCATCTTCGCCGAGAAGACGGCGCAGGCGGAGGGGATCCGCAAGGAGCGCAACGCCTTGAACAGCAGCGCCGGCGACGCCTACGTCAACCTGCAGCTCATCGACGCCCTGCAGAAGAAGGAGATCCGCCAGATCCCCAAGCTGCCCAGCGGCAACGTGATCATCGACGGCAACAAGCTGCTCCAGCAGCTCGGCGTCATCCGCTACGAGGTCAACCGGCAGAACGAGACGGACGATCAGCCGCCGGGCAAGCCGTAGGCGGAAGAAACACAGGAAGGAACGACCATGCTGAACCTCGCCGGAGCGTCCTACGACTTCGGGAACGTCCTCTTCGCCGTGCTCCAGGAGTGCGAGCACAAGCGGCGGGCCCTGCTGCCGAACGAGGCCGAGGCGCGCCTGCGCGAGATCGCCCGCGCCAAGCTCGCCGAGATCCATGAGAGCTACGTGGAATGCGGCGGCAGCGAGACCTACTGGCAGGATCTCGAGCGGGAGGTTATCGAGACCACCCTGCCGCAATACGTCTCATCCGCCGTCGAGCAGAACCGGCTGGAGAGGAGCAACTACGACCTCTGGCGGCAGGGGGACCTCGCCGCCCGGCTTCTCTTCGGCCTCCTCGGCCTGGTGATCGGCGGGCTGATCATCGCGGCCCCCTTCATCCCGATCTTCGAGGACGCCTTCGCCTTTCTCCTCGCGGCGGGGGGCTTTCTCTATCCGGAGATCAAGAAGACCTACTCCGATTTCCGGCACTCCCGGACGTTGAACCGGCTGATCGCCCAGGCGGAGGCGTATCAGAAGGACCAGCGGCTCCACTACATGAGCGAGGCCCGGCTGCGGGATGAGCTCGACGCGGTGACCGCGCCGCCCGCTCCCCTCTCCCAGGGCCGGAAAACCGTCAGCGAGGGAACAGGGAAGCCGGCGCACCGCCACCGCGACCGGAGCTGAGACAGAGTCAGCTCCAGGAGAACCGCGCTAGGGGGTCAGGGGCCGCGAGAGCACGCAGGCGTTGATGCCGCCGATCCCCATCGACAGCTTGCCGGCGACCCCCTCGGAGGCCGCGCACGGCTCGTCGAAGACGTAGAGGTCGTGGACCTTGGCGATCTCCCGGTTGAGCTCCTCGCGGTGCAGCGGGGTCGGATAGAGCTGTCCCCGCTCGTAGCCGAGGTACTGCGCCGTCAGCTCCCAGCCGCCGCCCGCGGACATGCCGTGGCCGAACGTCCCCTTGCGGGCGGTCACCACGACCGCGTCGGGCACGACGCCGCGCAGGGTCTCGACCTCGCGGTAGTCCCCAGGCGTGGCGGTGGCGTGGAGATCCCAGGTGGCGAGATCCTCCGGCCGGACGCCCGACTCCGCGAAGGCGTTCTGGATCGCCGCGGTCGGCCCGTGGATCGACGGGGTGATGATGTGGTCGGCGTCCGAGCTGACCCCCACCGCGACCGGCTCCATCCCCAGCGGCTTGAAGCCCTTCTCGCGCATGTAGTCGAGATCGCCCAGGATCCAGAGCACCGAGCCGCCGGCGACGTGAGTGCCGCGCAGGCCGGTGAGCGGCTTGGAGACCGCGGCGTCGGCCGAGATCACGCGCGCCGAATAGAAGGCCCCCACCGACAGCGCGAGCGGCGGCGGATCGGTCGCCCCGATCACCACCGCCTTGGCCTCCCCGCGGCGGATGGCGTCCATCCCGAGCTTCAGGCAGACGCCGAAAGTCGAGCAGGCGGCGACCGGCGCGAAGGCGAGGCCGGTGATGTGCCCCATCATCGAGATCTGCGCGGCCGGCGTGTTCCAGATGTTCCACACCAGGTTGGCCGACACCGACTGCCAGGGCGGCGTCGGCGTCTGCCACTTCTCCTGCAGGGAGCGCAGGCGGCGCTGCTTCTCCTTCATCACGCTCACCTTGCTCTTGTCGATGTCCCCTTCCTGGACGTTCAGCCCCTCGATCTCGGCCAGCTCGCGCAGGTATTGATGCAGATCCGGCGAGGCGGCGGCCCAGTGATGCCACCAGGCGGCCTCGGCCTCGTAGCGGTCTTCGGGATCGGCGACCGTCTCCGGATCGGGCGGGGAGCCGGGGGGCAGCTCCCCCTTCTCCTGGAACGCCGGGTTGCGCTCGGCCCAGAAGCGGTCCCAGCGCCGTTGCGCCCGGTCGAGGGCCCGGGTGTTGTTCGCCACCGTCTGGACGCAGCCGAGCCCGGTGCCCATGTAGACGTGGGCGGCGGTGCCGAGCGCCTTCAGCTCCGCCTCCAGCCCGGGGTTCTGCTCGAGGGCCTGGATGAAGGCGCCGATAGCGTAGAGCACCGGCAGGTCCATCTTCTCCTCGAGCTGGTGGAACCGGGCCGGCGGGAACCGGGAGGCGATCCAGTCGCGGTAGTCGGCGAACCGGAACTCCGGGACGCCGACGAGGAAGTTGTCCGGCCCGAAGCCGTTGAACGGCTGCAGCCAGCTCTCGGCCGACGCGAGATTCGCCGCGAACGCGTCGATATTGGGTGAGCGGGGCGCCACGATACCCCAACCGAAAATTCCGACTCTCCGCAAAAGAGACCCCTCCTTCGAAGCCCGGATTCTGCCACAGCCGGGCTCTCCCCCGTTCGGGGGAACGAAAAATCCGCTCTTCGGGCGATGACGGCGGCGCCGGCCGGCCCTTAGACTGGCGCCCATTCAAAGGAGACCGTGATTGAAGATCCTCCGGGCGTTCGTCCTCGCCGACACCCTCCTCCTGGCCGCTCTGGGACTGAGCATGGCCTTCATCCACCCCGGATCTTTTCCGGGGGTCTATCTGGAGGTGGAGGTCTCCCGGAGCGCGGCGTCCCTGGGCTTCGTCGCGGCGGGCCTCGGCGCGCTGGCGCTGATGCTCTGGATGTCGACCGACCTCCCCCTGATCGGCGACCGCCGCCGGCTCGCCCTCGGACTGAGCTTCGCCAATCTCCTGATCGCGACGGTGGCGTTGCTGCGGACGGACCTCTGGGGGCGCACCCTGGGATGGTCTCTCGTCGCGGCCTTCCTCGGACTGGCCGCGGGGCTGGCCTGGACGGGGCTGCGGCCCAGGAGGCCGGCGGAGGTCGCCGCCGAGATCGCGGCGCTGAAGATCCCGGACGAGATCCGCCAGGGCCTGCTGCGGCAGATCGAGGAGGCGGCCGCCCAGGAGGAGCGGAACCGGCTGGCGCGCGACCTCCACGACTCGATCAAGCAGCAGCTCTTCAGCATCAACGTCGGGGCCGCCGCCGCCCAGGAGCGCTGGGACCGTGATCCGGAAGGGGCCCGCAAGTCGCTGGCGGACGTCCGCCGGTCCGCCCGCGAGGCGATGGTGGAGATGCAGGCCATGCTCCATCAGCTCCGGCCGGAGGCGCTTAGCGCTGCCGGCCTGATTGAGGCGCTACGCGAGCAGTGCGAGGCTCTGGGCTACCGGAGCGGCGCGGAGGTCACCCTGGAGCTCGGCGAGCCGATTCCAGACGACCGCCTGCCGCCCGGCGCCCCGGAGACCCTGTTCCGCATCGCCCAGGAGATGCTGGCGAATGTGGCCCGGCATGCCCGGGCACGCCAGGTGCGGGTCTGGCTGGGCCGTTTGAACGGTGAGGTGGTGATCCGGATCGAGGACGACGGCCAGGGATTCGAGCCGGCGGCGGAGAACCCCGGCATGGGGCTACGGAACCTGAAGGAGCGCGCGGAGTCCATGCGTGGAAAGCTGGAGATCGCCAGCACGCCAGGGACTGGGACGCGACTGGCGGTTCGCATCCCGCTGACCCTTCCTGTTCCAGAGCCCGTGGAAACGGCATGGAAGGGCGTCCGGGACTGCGCTTACATGATGTTCTCGGTGGTGTTCCTTCTCGCCTGGAGGGTGCCACCTGTCAAGCAATATCTTGAAGATCACGAGAGCGGCATGTTCCTGATCCTCGGGATGATCCTTACGCTCGTTCTGGCCTTGAGATTCTCGCAACGCTTCTCCTCACGCTACAACCAGGCCCACGCCCGTGCCTACACCCGTCACCAGGGCGAAGCTCTGGGCTATCTTTACATCATGACCTGGATGTTCCTGACAGTTGGTGAAGACCCCAGGGGTCTCGGGTGGCTCTGGGTCTGCATGTTCCTTCTGTTGATCGTCGCGGCCACAAAGTTGATCAAGTTTCACCAGAACAGCAAGGTTCGGCACTTCTGGCGGCGGGGGGCACGGACCTGGCTCTGGCTGGTCCTCCTGATGGAGGCTGAAATATTGCTGTTGCTGGGATTCGCCGCCTTCGCCCCCGGGCTGCTCGCCCTGCACCCCGTCGAGGCTTTCTCCCTGTTGATCCCGGGAGCCGGTTTCGCATACGTCGCCTCGCGCCAGCCTCGCACGGAGGAGCTCCCGCATGAGCCGTGAAAAAGCAAAGACTCGCGTCGTCCTCGTCGACGACCACCGCGTCGTCCAGACCGGCCTGCGCAGCTATCTCGAATCGTTTCCGGACATCGAGGTGATCGGCGCCGCGTCGAGCGGTGAGGAGATCCTCGCTCAGCTCGAAGCGTGGCTTCCGGACGTCGTGGTAATGGATCTACGAATGCCGGGCGGCATCGACGGTATCGAAGCGACCCGCCGCGTCCGCACCCTCTCCCCCCACACCCAGGTGGTGGTGCTGACCGCCCACACGGATGAGGCCCGGGTGATCGCGGCGCTGCGGGCGGGCGCCATCGGCTACGTCCGCAAGGACTCGGAGCCGGAGGTCCTCGTCGCCGCCGTGCGCGGGGCGGCCCGTGGACAGTCGGTCCTCGATCCGGCGGTGGCCGGCTCGGTACTCCAGGAGCTGATGCGCGGCGGCCCGCTCGCCGAGGATCTCTCCGAGCGCGAGAAGGAGGTGCTCGGCCAGCTCGCCCACGGCCGCACCAACCGCGAGATCGCCCAGGCCCTCCACGTCGGCGAGGAGACGGTGAAGACCCACGTCGGCAACATCCTCTCCAAGCTCCAGCTCAACCACCGCACCCAGGCGGTGATCTACGCCCTGAAGCAGGGGCTGGTGTCGCTCGACGACGTGGAGATCTGAGCCTGGTTCCATTGGATTTTCCGACAGTCATGCGATATTCTCTCGGTCAGGGACATGCCTATCGTGATCAGCCAGAACTATCCTCCAGAGCACGCCGATCCTTACGAGCGTCCGCGCTATGGCATTGGACAGGCGGCGCGGTATGTCCAGATTTCCCCGACGACCTTGCGCTCCTGGATTGTCGGCAGGCCGTACAGCACCACTGAAGGCAGCCGCTACTTTCAACCACTGATCAGCAGGCCTGATCCCGGCGACGCGCGCCTGTCCTTCTCGAACCTGAGAGAAGCCCACGTCCTCCGGTCGCTGCGTACGAGGCATCAGGTCCCGATGTCGGAAGTCCGTACAGCGCTGGATTATGCCGCGGCAGAGCTGAATATCAAGAGATTGTTATTGAGCCGCGAGCTGATGGCGGACGCCGGCTCCCTCTTCATCGAGCGCCTCGGTCAACTGATCGATCTTGGGCGCTCCGGCCAGATCGCGCTCAAAGAGATGTTCGATCAACATCTGAGTCGGATTCAATGGGAGCCGCTGCGTCTGTTTCCGGTCGTCGCGGCTCGTGGCTTGAGCGGGCCACGGATCGTCAGCATCGATCCGCAAGTCTCCTTTGGCCGTCCTTTTATAGTCGGCAAGGGAGTTCGCACCGCCACCATCGTGGAGCGTCTTGACGCGGGCGAAGAGAGGGAGATGGTCGCGGCGGACTACCAGTTGGAAGACCACGAGATCGACGAGGCGATCCTCTACGAGCGAGCCGCAGCCTGATCCTGTCTTTTTCACTGATCGCGATCTCGGGCGCTCGGTTGCGGCGACTCTGAGAGCTGCGGGGCTGCGCATCGAGGCTTATCACGAACATTTCACGCCGGACAACGTGCCAGACCGGGAGTGGCTCCGGTATATCGGAAGCAAGGGCTGGATCGCCCTCTCTCACAACAAGTACATTCGCTACGAGCGAGACGAGCTCGATGAGTTGATGAATTCCGGAGTCAAGGCATTTTTCATCATCGGCAAGGGGCCTCACCCGGCCTTCGCAGGCGCGATCTTGAAAAACCTCGACGAGGTTTATCGCCTCATTCGCGAAAACTCGGCGCCCTTCGTAGCCAAGATCTATCAGAGCCGTGATGAAGTCGAGCTCTGGGTGACCCACGCCCAGTGGATGGAAGGGCGGCGAATTTCCGAGAGTAAATCCGGGGGCTAGCGGCGCCCCCTACTCGTTCCGGATCGCCAGCATCGGGTCCACCCGCGCCGCCCGCCGCGCCGGGATCCAGGTGGCGAGCAAGGCCACCGCCGCGAGCAGCGCCGCAACCCCTGAGAAGGTGAGCGGATCGCGCGCGCTGACGCCGTCGAGCAGGCTCGCCAGCAGCCGGGTGAAGGCGAAGGCGCCGAGCAGCCCGAGAGCGACCCCCGCCGCCGTGAGCCCCGCGCCCTGGCGCATCACCAGTCCGACCACCTGCCGGGTCTGGGCGCCGAGGGCGATGCGGATGCCGATCTCCCGCTTACGCTGGGCCACCAAGTAGGCGATCACGCCGTAGAGCCCGGCGGCCGAGAGGACCAGCGCGATCGCGGCGAAGATGCCGAGCAGCCAGAGATTGAGGCGGCGGGCGGCGAGCGACTCCGCGATCACCTCCTCCATGGTCGCTACCTGGAAGAGCGGCAGGCTGGGGTCGACGCTCTGTACCGCCCGGCGGACGGCGGCGGTGGCGCTGGCGGGCGCCACGGCCGTGCGGATCACGAGGACGGCCTCGCCGAGCCAGTTTTCGGCGCCTGCCTGGGTATAAGGGAAGTAGATCTCGGGGAGCGGCTCCTCGTCGAGCCCGGCCTGCCGGACGCTGCCGACCACTCCGACGATGGTGTGGGGCGCCTCCTTGTCGATCCGCAACTGCCGGCCGACCGCGTTCTCCCCGGGGAACTGCTGGCGCGCCAGGGCTTCGTTGACGATCACCCGCCGCACCCCCGTCCCGCCGTCGCCCTCGGTGAAGTCCCGCCCGTGGAGGACGGGGATGCCGAGCGAGGCGAAGAAATCCGGGCTCGCGACGCGGAACTCGGCGTTGGGCTTCTGCCCCGGCAGGAGCTCCGGACGCCCCTCGACCTTGTAGGGGCCGTTCGTCCAGGCGTCCTGGATCGGCAGCAAGGAGACGATCGCGGCGGAGCGCACGCCTGGAATCTGGCGCACCCTCTCGAGCATCGGCTGGAAGAGCCGGATCGTGGCCCCCTTGACCTTGGCGTCCGGCACCGAGACGTGAGCGGTGAGCACTCCCTCCGCCACCAGCCCCGACGGCGTGCCGCTCAGATGGAAGAACCCACGCAGGAGGAGTCCGGCGCCGATCAGCAGGACGAGCGAGAGAGCGATCTCCAGCACCACCAGCGCGCTGCGGAAGCGCTGCTGGCTGCCTCCCGCGGTGGCTTGGCGCCGGCATCGCTCAGCGTGCCGCGCACGTCCTCGCGCGAGGCCTGGAGCGCCGGCACGATGCCGAAGGCGAGGCCGGAGAGCGCCGAGACCAGGAGCAGGAAGCCGAAGACCTGGCCGTCGAGCGGGATGCCGCCCGAGATCGGCAGCGCGCTCTTGGCGAGCGGCGTCAGAGCCCAGAGGCTCCACCCCGCGAACAGGGCTCCAAGGAGCCCGCCGGCGAGAGCCAGAACGAGGCTCTCGACCAGGAACTGGCGGACCAGCCGGGCACGGCCGGCGCCGAGCGCCAGACGGACCGCGACCTCGCGCCGCCGCACCGCCGCGCGGGCGAGCAGCAGGTTGGCGACGTTGGCGCAGGCGATCAGCAGCACCAGGCCGACGGCGCCGAGCAGGACGAGAAGGGCCGGCCGCGAGGTCCCGACCACCGTCTCCCGCAAGGAGAGGACGTCGACTCCCCTCCCCGCCTGGACGGGGTACTGACCCTCCAGCCGGCTCATGATCGGCCGCAGCTCCGCCACCGAAGCGGCCACCGAAACGCCCGGCTTCAACCGGCCGACGGCCGCCAGGAAGCCGCCGCCGCGGGCCTGCCGCACCGCCGGGCTCGGATCGAAGAGCCCCCAGGCATCGGCCGCGGCGTTCGGCGGGAAGTCGAACGACGCCGGCATGACTCCCACCACGGTGTACGGGCTGCCGTCGAGCTGGATCGCCCGGCCGAGCAGCGCCGGATCGCCACCGAACCGCCGGCGCCAGAGCTTCTCGCCGAGCACGATCACCTGGCCGCTGGCGGGCTCGGCGTGCCCGGGGGAGAAGGTGCGGCCCAGGAGGGGGCGCACCCTGAGGAGCGGGAAGAGCCCGGCCGTTCCCGCGACCACCTTGATCCGCTCGGGCTCGGATGTCCCCTGGAGGGTGAGGCTCGCCTCCAGCCATGCCGCCAGGCTCTCGAAACCGGTGCTCTGCTGCTGCCAGTCATGGAAGTCGGCGAACGACGCCGAGCTCCGGGTGTGGGTCCCGAAGGTCTCGTAGATCCGGACGAGCCGGTCCGGCTCGGCGTACGGCAGCGGCCGCAGCAGCACGGCATTGAGGACGCTGAAGATCGCCGCGTTGGCACCGATGCCGAGCGCCAGACAGAGGACGGCCACCACGGTGAAGCCCGGCGAGCGGCGCAGCGAGCGCAGGCCGAAGCGGAAGTCGCGCCGCAGATCGTCGAGCCAGGTGACGCCGCGCGCGTCGCGCACCTCGTCCTTGAAGCGGTCGATCTGGCCGAACTCGCGGCGGGCGAGCGCCCCCGCTTCTCGGGCGCTCAAGCCCCGCTCGACGTTCTTGGCGGTTTCCATCTCCAGGTGGAACCGCATCTCGTCGTCCAGATCGCTCTCGAACCGGCCGCGGTCGGCCAGGGTATGGAGGCGGTTGGCGGCTTTCTTCGTGGCCTTCATCAATAAGGGCATGGCGATCTCCTCACGCGGATTGAAGGACCCAGCGCACCGCCTCGGCGTACTGCCGCCAGCTCTCGGTCTCGCGATCGAGCTGGGCCTGGCCGTCCGCGGTGAGGCGGTAGAACTTGGCGCGCCGGTTGTTGTCCGAAACGCCCCATTCGGATTCGATCCACCCCTGCTCCTCGAGCCGGTGGAGCGCCGGATAGAGCGATCCCTGATTGATCTGCAGCAGATCGCGCGATGTCTGCTGAATGCGCTGCGCCACTCCCCAGCCATGCTGGGCGCCCAGGCTCAGCGTCTTGAGGATCAGCAGATCGAGAGTCCCTTGCAGCAGATCGGTGGTCGTCGAGCTCATCTTGTCTCCCCTAGGATGTCTACAAGAGAGGGGTACGGAATCCTCTCCTGGAGGTTTCAACGAACGGATGGGGGGATTCCCCTCAGGGCTCATTGCGGAGCGAAGAATCAAGCGGTGTTGGAGGACGCGACCGGCCCCAAAGTGGCCCCGAGCCCCTCAAGCGTAGGCGCTAACGAGTCCAAGTGGATCAGGCCAGCCGATCGGCTCCGGAATTCACTCGCCGAAGAGCACACTAGCTCGGCGCCTCCTGTCGAAGCAAGAAACACGTTTCACGGCTATAATCTCTCTACCTGAGGAGAAGACTAGTGCCGATTCCAGACTATGAGAGCTTAATGCTTCCTCTATTGCAGCTGGCTGCGAAGAACGGCCACGAAGAGGTCTCCACCCGAGAGGCTGCAAACATCCTCGCCGATCAGTTTAGCCTCACCGAGCAGGAACGGACAGCACTGCTCCCAAGCGGCGGATCGCTTGTGTTCGCTAGCCGCGTAAGCTGGGCATGTACCTACCTTAAGAAAGCAGGCCTCTTGGTTGCGACACGACGGGGCTTTTCTAGAATTACGGTTCGTGGAACCGAGGCTCTCAGAGCAAATGTCAAGAGAATCGACAATGAATTCCTCGACCGCTTTGAAGAATTCAGAGAGTTTCGGACGCGAACTAAAAAGGAAAACCGCAGACAGGTCGAAACTGGCGTTGCTGAGTCAGCCGGGGTCCCGGAGGAAGTCATTGCAGGTCAGTACGAATTACAGCGCAAAGCTCTTGCCGCCCAACTCTTGGATTCTGTCAAGAGTGCCTCACCACAGTTCTTTGAACGTCTCGTTGTCACTCTCCTGGTAAGGATGGGATATGGCGGCACATTACAGGATGCAGGCACCGCGGTCGGGCGTAGCGGAGATGGAGGCGTTGATGGCGTAATCAAAGAAGATAAACTAGGCTTAGACACCATTTATGTCCAAGCGAAACGCTGGGACGACAAGCCAGTGGGATCGCCGCAGATAGACCAATTCGCAGGTGCCCTTCAGAAGAAGAAGGCTCGCAAGGGTGTTTTCCTCACGACTTCGACCTTTACCAGCGAAGCCCTTCGCTCTGTGGCCGACTACTCTGTCCGGATAGTCTTGATTGATGGCACCGCTCTCGCAGAGCTCATGATAGATCACGATGTAGGCGTTTCTATAACAACCACCTTTCAATTGAAGCGGATCGACTCTGATTTCTTCGACGAAGGCTATAGCGATGCCTAGTATTTCGCGCCCTGAAAGAGCGCCATTTGAATAGCCTGGTGCTTCAGCGCCAGGTTGGGAGTCCCTTCCTCCAGATCCGCCCCGAGGGGGCGGTGCCTTTCAGCGACCGTCAAATAATTCAAGAAGAGCTTGGCTCCGTCTTTAGAGGGAGTGGGATTTGGGGCGCTACCAACTCGGCGCTAAATTGGAAAGGCCATTCCACAGTGCGAATTCGGTTACCGAAAGGCACCGCCCCCTCGGGGCGGATCTGGAGGAAGGGACTCCCAACCTGGCGCTGAAGCACCACCCATTAGAAGGCTCTTGTCAAGGACCCACACCTCTTCCTACCGGGAGTGTTGGCTTCCGCGGAACGGCGCAAGGGTGCACGACGAGCCCCTCTGGCAGTTTGCGCGCCCGTAGTTTCAGTTCTTTGGGTGCGGGAGATCCGCACCAGCCACCCATCGGGATCAAGGTGAGGCGGAGCCGGTGACGGCTCCGCCTCACCCCTGGCACTCTTCTCGTGCCCCCAGAAAATCTTCGGTTCCAAGTCGTGTCCAAGCATGACGGACAGTCGAAAGGCTACCCCAATGAGAGGGTGCCAGCACCTGAGGGCTCACGACCTGGGCGCATCCCGACAAAGAGCTCAAACCGGTGGAAGACAGGGGCCAATCAGGCTCGGAGGGTTTGTTCCCAGCGCTTCTCACAGGCTCCCTGCCTCCCACCTGGAATCAACTGAAAGCTTGTGCAGACCGGAACGGTACCCGGTCGTGTAAGACGTAAAAGGCCGCGCGAGCTAGCTTGTGCGAGATCGTCCGCAAGGCGACCAGTTCATTGGTTCTGGCCTTTTTGCGCTCATAGAAGCGCTTGGCCAGGGGCTCGAAACGGATGGCGAAGTGCGCCGCCTCGGTGAACGCCCAGGACAGGTAGGAATTGCCGTTGCGCACATTGCCGGTTCCCTTGACCTTCCCGTTGCTGAGGTGTCGACTGGGAACGCAACGACAGTAGGAACAGAAGTGCCCGGCATCCGCGAAGCGTGTCATCGAACCGGCCTCATACATGATGGTCAGGGCCAAGGTCTGCCCGATTCCCGGAATGCTCTCGAGCAACTCGAACTCCGGCCGCAGCTTGGCCTCTTTCAGGACGGCTTTCTCGATCCCCGCAATTTCCTCTTTGATGACGCGGGCAACGGCCAAGCTGCTCGTGATGGCCAGGGCGAGATGCGGGTCTGAGAATTTCTCGACCACCTGCTCAGGGGTCAGACGCTTGAGCTCGTTGGCCGGGACTTGAACTCCGGTGTTGCGCGAGAAGAGATTCTTGACGCTCAACAAACTGGCCGTCCGTTGCCGCACCAGGAAGGCTCGGCGGCGCAATAAGTCCCGTACAGCTCGTTCGGGCTTGGGATAGATATAGCCCGTCGGGAGAATGCCCAGGTGGAGCAGGCGGGCCAACCAACGGGCGTCATGGCGGTCGTCGACGTACTTGAGACCCTCGTACTGACGCACCGCAGAGGTGTTGACCAACTCGACCCGGTAGCCGGCCTCCACAAGGCCATCCACCAACCAGTACCAGTTGAAGGTGGACTCTACGGCGACAGCTTGGATCTGCTCTCGCAAGGGCTCCAAGGCCCCCAAGACCGCGTCCAGGCGGTTGGGGACCCGGCGGTCGAGAACCGACTCCAGTTGCTCATTCAGGACGGCGAGATAACTGTTGGTTGAATGCAAGTCAACTCCGCAGTACAGTCTCATCTGCTCCTCCTTTCAGGGATTGGTCTCCCGGCGAGCCTATTGTGGCTCGTCAGAAGGGAGGAGCCTTCTAGAGGATCATCAGGCTATTCAAATTTTGCCCTTTCAGGGCAAACAGGCCGGGTCCGCGGACCCGGCCTGACAAGAAGATCTAGATGCCGACGGGCTCGAAGGAGCGGTCGTGGGCAGACGTGCGGCTCTCGGCCTGGGAGACCGCGGGCTGGCCGAGCTCGGCGAGCGTCTCTGCCTCGTCGGCGTGGCCGTTCTTCGAGCGGCTGAGCCGGCTGGCCAGACGCTTGGGGTCGAAGTTGGTCAGGCCGTGGGCGAGCAGGCCGAGGCCGACGGCGCCTAGGGCGGCGCCCAGCGGGTCCTTCCGCTTGAGGGCGGCATAGGCCAGGGCGCTGCCGGTGCCACCGGTCAGCACACGGGTGGCGGGCCCCACCCAGCGCCTGGCGCCGTTCCGGTAGGCCGCGAGATCCTGCGTCGACTCGTGGATCTCGAGCTGGTTCTCGATCTCGCCGATCCCCTGGATCGATCCGATCGCCGCGAGGAGCGCCGCGACCTCCGAGGCGAGCACGAGCCCGCGCAGGATCACCTTGCCCTCCTCAACGGCCGCCTCGACGGCCGACGGGTGTGAGACGGCATGGCGGACCTTCTTCTGAACCTTCTTGAGCAAGGCTCCGCCGTTCTCAACCAAATCGCTCTGGCGCAGCTTCGAGCCGGCCTGGGAGACCAGTTCCCTGGACTTGTCGCCGAGCTGGCGCGAGGTCTTCGCCGCCGCCTTGCCCCCCGTCTTCAACGCGGAGACCGACTTGTCGCGAGCCAGGGCCCGGCGGCCGCGGCCGCCCTGAGGATCGAGCAGGTACATAAGGCCGGCTCCCAAACCGGCGCCGACGCCGGCGCTGCCAACCAGAGACCATCTGTTCTTGTTGTTCTTATCCATTGTGGGGCTCCTTCCCTTGCAGTTCGAATTCGGGCGCGGGGCCCCCGCGCCCGGCTGATTTGAACTGCAAGGGCTGTACCGCTCCCTAGAGGCTGCGGATGTGAACGCTGCCGTTCGAGGTGCGGATGAAGAGCCTGGAGCCGCCGCCGTTGATCTCCCCCTTGAGGGTGCGCCTCCCCGTCTGCCCCCCCTCGACGGGGAAGTCGCTGCGGACGCCGCCGTTGGAGGTCGAGGCGTCGACCGAGAACCGGGCGTCCCTCGGCAGCCGCACGGCGACCCCGCCGTTGGTGCTCTCGAGGCTGAGATCGCCGCTCCCGAGGTCGGTCAGCTCGGCGTCGATCGCCCCGTTGGTCGTCTCCGCCTTGAGGGAGCCGGCCGAGCGAGCCACGGTGATGCCGCCGTTGGTCGTCTTGAGGCGGGCATCGCCCTCTGTGCCGGTCACCGTGATGCCGCCATTGGTGCTCTGGACGTCGAGCGCGACGTGGCGCGGCACGTGGATCTTGTAG
This sequence comes from uncultured Acidobacteriota bacterium, assembly GCA_963792575.1. Lineage (GTDB taxonomy): Bacteria > Acidobacteriota > Thermoanaerobaculia > Multivoradales > UBA5704 > DATARR01. The sequence goes on along the minus strand of CAWBWZ010000023.1, from coordinate 679,017 downwards.
GAGACGTCCATGTTCACGTCGTCGCCGCCGTTGAAGAGCTGAGCGAGGAGGCCCCCGTCCTCGCGCTTGGGGAGGTGGGTCTCGATCCGCAGGCCGGAGGAGGTGTTGGTCACCTCGATCCTGATCTGGCTCATCAGCTTGCGGGCGGCCTCGTCAGTGCCCGCCTTGACCCGCTTCTCGGCCTCGATGCGGACCTCGGAGCGGTCCCAGGCCTCGAAGGTCGCGGCGCCGTTGGCGTTGGTCAGCCGCACCTCGGAGCCGGGGCGCAGCGGGACGGTCTGGTCGAAACGATCCTTCAGGGTGGCCGCGTGCGCGGCGGCTCCCACGAACAGCAGGCCGCTGAACAGCGACAGAATTCCAAGGGTCGGCATCGATGATTCCTCCTTTTGATCGGATCAGGACATCGCCGGTCCCGCGGACCGGCCTTTCTGGACCTTACGAGCGGCCTTGAAGAAATGTTGCAAGGCCCGGCACCGTTGTTGCCCTGGAGAGGCTCGCGCCGGCACCCAGCCGGCCCGGAAACAATATAGCCTTTTCATCTGGAGGGCCTGGACGTGGTGGGACGACCGACGACGGATGATCTGAAGCTGCTCCTGGAGGTGATGCCGCCGGCGGTGCGCGCCACCGTCGAGGCCCACCCGCGGCGCGGCGAGCTCATCGAGCTGGTGCTCGACCTCGGCCGCCAGCCCGAGGCCCGCTTCCCCGATGCCGGCGAGTTCCTCTCCGACCAGGCGGTCACCCGCGAGGACATCGCCTACGTCGTCGAGCGGGTCGGCCGTTTCGGCAAGGACAACCGGGCGGGCATCGAGCGCACCCTGCACCGCATCTCGGCGATCCGCAACCGGGTCGGGCGACGTCATCGGCCTGACCTGCCGCGTCGGCCGCGCCGTCTTCGGCACGGTGGACATCCTGCGCGACGTCATCGAGTCGGGCGAGTCGATCCTGCTGCTCGGCCGCCCCGGCGTGGGCAAGACCACGATGCTGCGCGAGGCGGCGCGGGTGCTCGCCGACGAGCTCGGCAAGCGGGTGGTGGTCGTCGACACCTCGAACGAGATCGCCGGCGACGGCGACATCCCGCATCCCGGCATCGGCCGCGCGCGCCGCATGCAGGTCCCGTCGCCGGACGAGCAGCACGCGGTGATGATCGAGGCGGTCGAGAACCACATGCCGCAGGTGATCGTGATCGACGAGATCGGCACCGCGGCCGAGGCGCTGGCGGCGCGCACGATCGCCGAGCGCGGCGTGCAGCTGATCGCCACCGCCCACGGCAACACGCTGGAGAACCTGCTGCTGAACCCGACCCTCTCGGACCTGGTCGGCGGCATCCAGGCGGTCACGCTCTCCGACGAGGAGGCGCGCCGGCGCGGCACCCAGAAGACGGTGCTGGAGCGCAAGGCGCCGCCCACCTTCGACGTGCTGGTCGAGATCCAGGACAAGGACCGCCTCGCCGTCCACCACGACGTCGCCGAGGTGGTGGACCGTTTCCTGCGCGAGGTCCCGCCGCGCCCCGAGCTGCGGATCCGCACCGAGGGGGGAGGCGTCGAGATCCAGCGCGCCGAACGCCCTGAGCGGCCGGAGCGCGCACGGCCCGAGCGCGGGCGGTCCGAGAGGGGGCGTCCCGAGCGTGGCCGCTCCGAGCGGTCGCGGCCGGGCCGGGCCGTCGCGCCCTGGTTCGCCGCGCCGGTGGCGGAAAACGAGCTCCAGGCGGCCCCTCCGGCGGGCGACGCCGAAGAGGCGCCCCTGCCGCCGGTCAAGGCCCTGCATGGCAAGACGGTGCGCATCTTCCCCTACGCGGTCAGCAAGGCGAAGCTCGAGCGGGCCCTGCGCAAGTTCCGCGTCTCGGCCTACATCGTGGACGACCTCGACGCCGCCGACATGGTGGTGACGGTCAAGGCCCAGGAGCGCCGCCAGCCCCGGCGGCTGCGCGACGCCCACGTCCGCGGCATCCCCTTCTACGTGGTGCGCAGCAACACCATCACCCAGATGGAGAACTTCCTCAGCTCGGTCTTCGGCGTCAACGACCCGCAGGCGGGGGACGACGAGGCGCTGCGCGAGGTCGAGGACGGCATCGACGAGGCCCTGGAGGAAGGGCATCCGGTGGAGCTCTCCCCTCAGAACAACTATCTCCGCCGCCTCCAGCACCAGATCATCGAGCGCTACGGCCTGACCTCGGAGAGCAAGGGGGACGAGCCGTACCGGCGGGTGGTGATCTATCCGGGAGGCAAGGCGGCCAGCGGCCAGGGATAGGGGGGCGCTTTTTCCCTCCCCCTCCAGGGGGAGGTCAGGAGGGGGCGCTCCAGACAAGGAGCGGTCCCGGACTCTGGAACACCCCCTCCTAGCCTCCCCCGTTCCGGGAGAGGAACAATATTCCTGCTACTCCAACTTCGGCACCGGCTCCGCCCGCGCCTCCGGCGGCTCGAGCTGCGGCAGGGCGGCGGCGCGAGTGCCGAGCGGCAGGGTGCCGTCGAGGTTGTCCCGGAACTCGACGCTGTAGATGTCCAGCAGCGAAAGGAAAAGGGCGGCGACCATCGGGCCGACGATGAACCCCATCGGGCCGAACATGCCGATCCCCCCCAGGGTCGAGAAGAAGACCATCAGGTCGTGCATCCCGGTCTCCTGGCCGACCAGCCGGGGGCGGATCAGGTTGTCGACGTTGACGATCACGATCACGGTCACCAGGAGGATGCCCAGCCCCTGCCAGACATGGCCGGTCGCGATCTGGTAGAAGGCCGCCGGGTAGAGCACCAGCCACGACCCCACCATCGGCAGCACCGCGGAGAACGTCGCCACCATCCCCCAGAGGAACGGCGAGCCGACGCCGAAGATCCAGAGCGTCAATCCCGAGAGGGTCCCCTGGACCAGGGCGATCACCAGCGTTCCCTTGACCGTGGCCCGCGCCACCGTCGAGAAACGGGTGGCGATCGCGTTCTTGTGCTCCCGGTTCAGGGGGATCAGGAAGCGGATGCGGCGCAGCAGGTCGCGGCCGTCGCGGAAAAAGTAGAACATCGTGAACAGCGTCAGGAAGAGCAGCACGACGATCTCGATCGTCCCGCGCGAGGTCTTGTTGATCAGGGTCGCGGCGAGGCTGCCGGCCGAGGAGGCCACGTTCTGGAGGGTGGCGCGCCAGTCGATCTGGTCGAGCCTCAGGTCGCGCACCAGCGGCAGCGCGCGCAGCCTCAGGAGCGGCTCCTGGATCCTCTGGGAGAGGCTGCCGAGGTTCTGCTGCGCCGCGCGGTAGAAGTCGATCGCCTCGCGGGTGACGAGATCGGCCACCACGTAGAGCGGCACGACGAGCAGGATCAGCAGGAGGAGGCAGCAGCAGAACGCCGCCAGGGTTCTGCGACCCCGGAAAGCGCGCAGGACCCGCTCGTACATCGGGTAGAACAGGGTCGCGAACACCGCCGCCAGCACCACCGGCATGAAGAAGACCTGCACCATGCGGAAGAAGACCACCGCGGTGCCGAGCAGGACGGCGACGAAGAAGTAGCGGCTGAGCTTTCTGTCGTTCATGGGAGAGTCCCCGCGCCATTCTTTCATGGTTGCCATGGCTCGCTGGTTGCATCCCCTGGAAGCGCGGTCCGCTGGAGCGGACTTTCAGACTTCGGAGAACTCGCACCATGTCGAAACATACGTCGAAGCTCGCGGCCCTGTTCCTCCTGGCCCCCCTGGCCCTGCACGCGCGGCAGTCCGCGCCCCAGATCCAGCCGGTGCCGCACGTCGAGCGCCCGCCGGCCGTTCAGCCGGAGCAGGCTCCGATGGCCGCGCCCATGGTGGCTCCGGCGACCGGCGGACCCAACCCCAAGTCGATGGGCGACGTCCAGGTCCTCCTCGACCGCGCGGCCTTCTCGCCCGGGGTGATCGACGGCCGCGGCGGCTCCAACACCCGCAAGGCGCTGGCGGCCTTCCAGACCGCGAACGGCCTGCCGGAGACCGGCAAGGTAGATACGGCGACCTGGCAGAAGCTGCTGGCGGTGAGCGGCACCAACCAGGCCGTGATCCCCTACGTGATCACCCCCGACGACGTGAAGGGCCCGTTCTTTCCCATCCCCGAGGAGATGGGGGACAAGGCCAAGCTGCCGGCGCTCGGCTTCAGCTCGCCGCTGGAGATGTTCGCCGAGCGGTTCCACGCCGCGCCGGAGCTCCTGCAGCGTCTCAACCCCCGGGCGCGGTTCGAGGCGGCGGGCGAGCGGATCATGGTCCCCAACGCCCGGCCCCTGCCCGACGTGACGGACAAGTCCCTGGTGCCGGAGGGCGCCGAGGTCTACGTCTCGAAGAGCGGCTCGAACCTGATGGTCAAGCAGGGGGACAAGCTCCTCTACTACGCCCCGGTCACCTCGGGCAGCGAGCACGACCCGCTGCCGATCGGCGACTGGAAGGTCACCGGCATCTCCCGCAACCCGACCTTCAACTACAACCCCGACCTCTTCTGGGACGCCGAGCCCTCGGACGAGAAGGCCAAGATCCCGGCCGGCCCCAACAATCCCGTCGGCGTGGTCTGGATCGACCTCTCCAAGGAGCACTACGGCATCCACGGCACGCCGGAGCCGAAGACGATCGGCAAGACCACCTCCCACGGCTGCGTGCGGCTGACCAACTGGGACGCGGCGGCGGTTTCCGGGCTCGTCAAGGCGGGGACCCCGGTCCACTTCACGGAGTAGAGGGGCGCCATGGCCAGGGAGAGAAAAGGTCTGCCGCTGGCAGGGCTCGCCGGATTCGCGCTCGGCGCGGCCACGGTGCTGCTGATCGTCTGGCTGTATGGAGGAAGTCGTGGCGGAAGCCAGGGCGGCGGCACGGCGAGCGCTCCGCCCGCCCGGGAGCCCGCCGCGGCTCCGCCCATGACCTCGGCTCCGGCCCCCACGCCGCAGTCCGAGGCTCCCCCGGCGGCGGCGGTGCCGCCGGGCGCGGCGCCGCCCCTGCTGACACGCCCAGCGGACGATCTCGTCGAGCGCGATCTGCTGGTGCCGGTCCAGGGAGTGCCGCGCACGGGGCTCCAGGACACCTACGACGATGCCCGCGGCCAGGGGCGGGTCCACAACGCGATCGACATCATGGCCGGCCGCGGCACGCCGGTGCTGGCCGTCGAGGCGGGGCGGATCGCCAAGCTCTTCACCAGCAAGCTGGGGGGATTAACGATCTATCAGTACGATCCCACCGAGACCTACTGCTACTACTACGCCCACCTGGACCGCTATGTCCCCGGCATCAAGGAGGGGGACCAGGTGAGCCGCGGGCAGGTGATCGCTTACGTCGGATCGACCGGCGACGCCTCACCGGACGCTCCGCACCTGCACTTCGAGATCACCCGGCTCCACGCCGACAAGAAATGGTGGCAGGGGGACGCGATCAATCCGTATCCGATCCTGCGGGAGGGGCGGTAGGGCCCGGCCCCTCCATGTAAATCAGTGTGATCCGAACTTCTTCTCCCCCGCCTCGATCTTGAGCGCCAGCTTGTTCTCGGCCGGCGGCAGCGGGCAGGTGGCAAAGGCGGTGAAGGCGCAGGGCGGGTTGTAGGCGGTGTTGAAGTCCACCACCACCTTGCCGTCCTTGGGCGGAGCGGCGTCGAGGAAGCGGCCGGCGCCGTACGTCTCCTTGCCGTTCGTCTGATCGCCGAAGACCAGGAAGAGGCTGCCGTCGTCGCCGCCCGCGAGGGCGTCGATCCGGTAGGTCTTCCCCTGCCATTCGAAGACGACGGCACCCGGCGACGGGTTGTCCTCGACCTGGCCGATGATGTTGGAGATCGGGATCTTCTTGTCCTTGTAGGGCTCGAAACGGGCGACCACCCGCCAATCCGGCCGGATGGGATACTCGTCGATCCCCTTGAAGGCGGCGCGCATCGGGCTGGCCTTGTCCTTGATTCGCACCCCCATGCGATCGCCCCGCTTGATGACGAAGAAGCTCAGCGAGCCGAGCTGAAGAGTCGTCGGCTTGCCGTCGGAGTCGGCCGAGACCTTCATTCCCGGGACCGGCGGCTTGCCGTCGGCGGTCAGGGGAACTCCGGGCTGGACGTCCAGGCGGACCGCGTCCCCCTCCCGGGTCAGGGTGCCGGCCACGGCCGGGGCCTTCCCCGCGGGGAGGATGACCGGGTTCCCGGGATCGCTGCCGAAGCGGTTCTCGCCCGGCTTCAGCCAGTAGAGACCGACCAGGGTGAGCCAGCCGTCCTCTCTCTTGAGACTCGTGAGCCGCTCCTGGCGCCAGGTCTCGATCTCCTTGCGGTAGGCCGCGGGATCGGGACGATCGGCGTCGGGAACCTTGGCGCCGGCGGCCCACAGGGCGGTCCCGGCGAAGAGGGCGGTCAGGAAAAAAAGGGCATGTTCACGCTTGAGCTTCATGGTTCAGGCCTCCAGATCGGACGAAAAGGATAACTCAAGGCGGACCCGTAACCTTCCCACCCCTTTCCCGTATTGTTTCCTGAAAGGGCCGCGCCGGCCCTCCAAGGAGAATCCCAATGCTGACCATCCGCGACCTCGTGAAGGTATACCCCGGCCCCGTGACCGCCCTCCAGGGGATCAACCTCGACGTCTCGCCCGGGATGTTCGGCCTGCTCGGGCCCAACGGCGCGGGCAAGTCGACCCTGATGAAGATCCTCTCCGGCCTGCTGGAGGCGACTTCAGGGGCGGTGACCCTCGACGGCGAGGACGTGCTCACGAAGCCGGAGCGGATTCGCCAGCGGCTCGGCTATCTCCCCCAGGAGTTCGGCTTCTACCCCCACCTGACGGGGGAGAAGATGCTCACCTATCTCCTCAAGCTCAAGGGGGTCGAGGCGCCCGGGGGGCTGAAAAAGCTCGTGCCCGAGCTGCTGGACCGGGTCAATCTCACCTCGGCCGCCAAGCGGCGGGTGAAGACCTACTCGGGCGGCATGCGCCAGCGGCTCGGCATCGCCCAGGCGATCGCCGGCGATCCACGGCTGATCATCGTCGACGAGCCGACCGCCGGCCTCGACCCCGAGGAGCGGCTCCGCTTCTACAAGATCCTCGCCGAGCTCGCCGCCGACCGCATCGTGCTGCTCTCCACCCACATCGTCGAGGACGTCGCCGTGCTCTGCCCCCGCTTCGCGGTGATCCGCAAGGGGCGCCTGGTGGCCCAGACCTCGCCCACCGAGGCCCGCCAGGAGATCGATGGGAAGGTCTTCGAAGGGCGGCTGGGGCGGGAGGAGATGGCCGAGATCCAGGGGCGCGGCCTGCGGGTCATCCAGTCGGTGCTGGTGGAGGGGAAGAACCGTGTCCGGGTCTACCAGCCGGACGGCGCTCCGCCGGCCGGCTTCGAGCCCGCGCAGGCCAACCTGGAGGACGCCTACCTCCTGCTGATGCAGGACTCCGCGCAGGCTCCTCAAGCTCAGGAGGAGGCCCCGGCGCTCGCCGTGGGAGGAGGACGTTGAGCCTCGCCCGCGTAGGCGTCATCTTCGGCGAGGAGCTCGCCCGCACCTTCAAGCGCCCCCTGTTCTGGTTCCTGGTCGCCCTGCTGGCCCTGATGTCCTGGGGGCTCTCGACCGGGCACATGCAGATCGCGTCGGGGGACTCCTCGGTCGGCGGCACCAAGGCCTGGGTCACCTCGGAGTTCGCCTTCTCGCGGGCGCTGATGGCGCTGATGGCGCTGCTCTACGGCTTCTTCGCCTCGATCGCCGCCGGCATGGCGATCGTCGCCGACGACGAGGCGCGGATCAGCGACATGCTGCTGTCGACGCCGCTCCGCCCCTCCGAGTACGTCTGGGGGAAGTTCCTGGCGATCCTCGCCGGCTTCCTGGGCGTCCTCGGCCTCCATGTCCTGCTCACCATCTTCTTCAACCATGGGCTGCCCAACCCGGGGGCGCTGGAGATCCGCGGACCGCTCCACTGGGGCAACTACCTGCGGCCGGCCCTGATCTTCGGCCTGCCGACGCTGGTCTTCTACCTCGGGGTCGCCTTCTTCCTGGGCGAGCGCTGGCGGCGGCCGGTCACGGTCTTCCTCTTCCCCATCGCCGTCATGATGGCCTGCGGCTTCTTCCTCTGGAGCTGGGCGCCGACCTGGCTCGACCCGCGGATCAACCGGCTGCTGATGCTGATCGATCCCACCAGCTTCCGCTGGATCAACGAGACCTGGATCAAGCTCGACCGCGGGGCCGGCTTCTACAACACGGCCCGCGTCGGGCTCGACCTGCCGTTCGTCCTCTCGCGCCTGGCCTTCCTGGCCCTGGGGATCGGCGGGGTCTGGCTCTCCCAGCGGCATCTGGCCGCCCATCTCCAGGGAGCGACCGGAGGCGGGCGGGGTCCGCGGCGCCGGAGAGCGCTCGCGGTCGCCGAGGAGCCGCGGGCGGCGGCGCTCTCCTCCCTGGCGGAGTTGCGGATGGGCTCAAAGCCGATCGGGCTCGGCGCCGGCACCCTGGAGGTGGCCCGCACGGAGCTGCGGAACCTCCTCTCCTCGCCCGGCGTCTATCTGTTCGGCGCCCTCATCCTGCTGGAGACCCTGGGCGACAGCCTGACCGCCCTGGGGCCGTTCCAGACCGAGCTGCTGATCACGCCGGGGGTCGCCGCGGTGGGCGCGATGGACGTGCTCGCCGTGCTCGTCTGCCTGCTCCTGATGTTCTACACCGCCGAGTCGCTGGAGCGCGAGCGCGCGACCGGACTCGCCCCGATCTCCTTCTCGACCCCGGCGCGCACCGCCTCGTTCCTCTTCGGCAAGGCGCTCGCCAACAGCGCCGTCGGCGTGCTGATGGCGGTCGCCACCTACATCGGCTGCGCCATCGCCATCCTCATCCAGGGGAAGCTGGCGCCCAATCCCGGCCCCTTCCTGCTCGTCTGGGGGCTGCTGCTGGTGCCCACCTTCCTGGTCTGGACCTGCTTCATCCTCCTCGTCCAGGCCGCCTTCGGCCAGCGCTACGTCACCTATAGCGCCGGCATCGGCGTGCTGTTCCTCAGCCTCTACCTCCAGTTCACCGACCGCATGAGCTGGGTGGGGAACTGGTGGCTCTGGAGCGCGGCGCGCTGGAGCGACATGGGAATCTTCGAGCTCGACCGCAAGGCTCTCGTCCTCAGCCGGATCCTGGCCCTGGGGCTCGCCGGGTTGCTCACCGTCCTCGCCGTGCGCCTCTTCGGACGGCGGCAGCCGGACGCCATCGGCTCCATCCACCGCCTGCAACCGGGGCCGCTCTGGCAATCGGCGCTGCGGCTCGCCCCCTTCGCCGTAGTGCCGCTCGCCGCCGGCATCGCCCTCTGGATCGCCGTCGGCGATGGCTACCAGGGCGCGGGGTTCGAGAAGAAGGGGCGGGACTACTGGAAGCAGAACCTGGCGACCTGGAAGGACGCGCCACAGCCGGCGATCTCGGACGTCGCGCTCGACCTGACGATCGATCCGGACCGGCGCTGGCTCTCCAACCACGGCAGCTACGAGCTGCTCAACGACAACGACGCCGCGCTCGCGCGCTTCGCGCTCACCGGCGGCCCGCACTGGAAGAAGGTGCGCTGGACGCTGAACGGCAAGGCGTACAAGCCGGAGAACCGCTCGGGGCTCTACGCCTTCCAGCTCCCGGCGCCGCTGCCGCCGGGCGGGCGGGTCCGCGTCGGCTTCCAGCTCGAGGGGGTCTTCCCGCAGGGGATCTCGAAGAACGGCGGCGGCTCCATGGAGTTCGTCCTCCCCTCGGGGGTGGTGCTGACCAGCTTCACCCCGACCTTCTCGCCGGTCGTGGGGTACATGGAGGAGATCGGCAGGAAAGAGGACGAGAACGACTACGAGCCCCGCGTCTACCCCGACGACTTCTACAAGGGGAAGACCAGGGTCGCCTTCGGCGCCGGCCATCCGTTCACCACCCGCATCGCCATCACCGGACCGGCGGACTTCGCCTTCAACTCGGTCGGCAGCCGGACGGCCGACACAGTCCGGAAGGGGAAGCGGACGGTGGTCTGGCAGAGCGACTACCCGGTGCGGCTGTTCAACGTCGTCGGCGGGCGCTGGGCCGTGCGGCCCGGCCAGGGCACGGCGATCTACTACCACCCCGGGCACCGCTACAACATCGACGAGATGATCGGCGCCCTGGACGCCTCGCGCCGCTACTACTCCGAGTGGTTCAAGCCGTTCCCCTGGCGCGAGCTCAAGCTCTCCGAGTTCCCCAACCAGGCGAGCTACGCCCAGGGGTTCCCCACCGACATCACCTTCTCGGAGGGGATCGGCTTCCTCACCAAGAGCGACGTCAAGACCGACGCCGTCTTCATGGTGACCGCCCACGAGAGCGCCCACCAGTGGTGGGGCAACCTGCTCACCCCGGGCGAGGGGCCGGGCGGCAATCTCCTCTCCGAGGGGATGGCCCACTTCTCGACCGCCCTGCTCACCGAGCAGGTCAAGGGTCCGCAGGCGCGCATGGAGTTCCTCAAGCGGATCGAGGAAAAGTACGGCGACGACCGCCGGGCGGACGCCGAGCGCCCGCTGGTGAAGGTCGACGGCTCCCGTCAGGGGGACACGACGGTGACCTACGACAAGGGGGGCTGGGTCTTCTGGATGATCTACCAGCAGCTCGGGCGCGAGCGCGACCTCGCCGGCCTGCGCAAGTTCATCGCCGACTGGGGGAACGGACCGGACTACCCCCTGCTCCAGGACTTCACCGCCGCCATGCGCCCCTTCGCGCCCGATCCGGCAGTCTACGACGACTTCGTGAAGCAGTGGTTCCACCAGGTCGTGGTGCCGGAGTACCGGCTGACCGGCGCCCGCGTGATGGCGGCGCCCGGGGGGAAGACCTGGAAGGTGAGCGTGAAGGTCAAGAACGCCGGCACCGGCAGGATGCCGGTCGAGGTGGCGGCGGCCCGCGGCGAGCGCTTCACCGACAAGGGCAAGCCCGGCACCGGCTACCGCGACGCCCGCCAGATGGTTACCTTGGGAGCCGGCGAGGAGCGGACGGTCGAGATCACCTCCGCCTTCCAGCCCGAGCGGGTGCTGGTCGATCCCGACGTCAAGGTGCTCCAGTTGCGCCGCAAGGCGGCGGTCGTAAAATTGTAGATCTCCCCGTACATGCTCCCAGGATGAGCACTTGTGACAAGCCAGTGCGCGAAGAGCGGCTCGTTTTTCGCGGCTGGCGACACTGTGATCGGTAAGAGCTATTTTTGACCTGGGACCCAAGGGACCGGGATATGGCCGGCAACGCGGGGCTCGAAAAGGAGATGGAGATGGAGCGGAAAACCGTTCACAGAGGGGTTGTGGCGCTGGCGATCGTTGCCTCCCTGTCCGCCGCCGGATCGCGTCCGGCCGCCGCCATGGACCTGGGGTTCCTGGACCGGCTCAACCACCTGTGGTCCTTCGTTACCGGCGATGCGCACCGGGCGGCCGGCCGGGCTCACCGCGCCTCGGAGCAGGCCCCGAAAGTCCCGGGAGCCAAGACCGGATGGGGGATCGACCCCAACGGAAACTGGATCGTCGTCAATCCGGTCCCCACCGCGCAGGGCTCTGCTCCGGAGAACGGCTAGTGCAAGACAAAGGCGTCCCCCCTGTGAGAGACTTGAGGAAATCGCTGCATTGATTTCGAGGAGAGCAGGATGAGCAAGCATCATCCACGTCGCGAAGCCCTGGAAGGGTTTCTTCTCAGCCGCCTGCCGGCCAACGAGGTGAAAGCCACGGTGAGCCACCTGCTGGGCGGCTGCGAGCGCTGCCAGGACGAGATGTCGCCGCTCGCGGCCTCCATGTTCACGCCGGACACCGCCCCGGAGCCGCGCCTTTCGGCGCAGGAGGAGGACGCCTACGATCTCGCGATCTCGGCCGCCTTCACCAGAGCCCTGGCGCACGATCAGGCGCTGACGGCGGAGCGCGACACGGCCGAGCGGACAGCGGAGGAGATCCTCCAGGCCGCGTGCCGCGGGGAGAATCCGGCCCTGCCCGCGGGCGCGATCTCCTGGAGTATCTGCGAGCTCCTGCTGACCAAGAGCCGCGAGCTGCGGCACACCGACCCGGCAGGCATGCTCCGCCTGGCCGAGCTCGCCCGGCGGGCGGCCGACAGCCTCAACCCGGCGGTCCATGGGGCCGACCAGCGGACCGACATGCAGGCCCGCGCCTGGGCCGAGCTGGCCAACGCCTACCGCGCCAACGGCGATTTTCCCCAAGCCGAGGCGGCCATGGCCTGCGCCCTCGACCTGCGGGCTCAAGGCACGGGCGATCCCCTGCTCTATGCCCGCGTCGCCGACCTGAGCGCGTCCCTGCTCTGCCACCAGCGGCGCTTCAAAGAGGCGTTCCGGATGCTCGACCTCGCCTACGCGATCCACCGCCGGCATAGCGACGTGCACGAGGTCGGCCGCACGCTCATCCTCAAGGGGCTGTACACCGGCTACGCCGGCAAGCCCGAGGAAGGGCTGCAGCTGCTGGTCCGCGGCTTGCCGATGATCGACCGCGCGCGGGACTCCAAGCTCGTCTTCCACGCGCTGCACAACATCCTTCTCCTCCGGGTCGAGCTCGGCGAATACGAGGCCGCCCAGCGGCAACTGCAGAGGATGCGGCCGCTCTACGCCGAGCACGCGGCCTGGCTCGACCTCGTGAAGCTGCACCGCCTGGAGGGGGAGATCGCCGCCGGCATGGGCGATCTGGTCACCGCCGAGGCGACGTTCCAGCAGATCCGCCAGGACCTCGACGACGCGGGGAACGCCTTCCAGGCCTCGCTGGCGTCGCTCGATCTGGCCGGCGTCTGGCTGCGCCAGGGACGTACCGCCGAAGTGCGCGAAGTCGTCCCCAAGATCTCGGCCACCTTCCGCATGCTCGGCGTCGAGCGCGAGGCGCTCTCCGCTCTGCACATGCTGCGGGACGCCCTGGAGCGCGACAAGGCGACGCTGGAGATCCTCCAGCTCGTCGGCGGCATCCTGCGGCGCCTGCAGAACGAGCCGATCCCCCACGCCGGGCTCGAAGCGCTGTAGCCTCTCGTCCGTCCGGCTGCCAGCGGCCCGGGGCTTCGGCTCCGGGCCGTTTTCTTTTGTGTGCCCAGAATGAACCGGCCCGCCGCTTGCAGGAGTCCCACGGCAGCCCCTCCCTTCCGGAGGAGCGCTCCAGCCGCTCCCTGAAGACAGATCATGCCTCACCAAGAGAAACCTGTAGCGATCTACGGCGCCCTGGTCGCGAACCTGGCGATCGCGGTCACCAAGTTCGTGGCCGCGGGGATCACCGGCAGCTCGGCGATGATCTCGGAGGGGATCCACTCGGTGGTGGATACCGGCAACCAGATCCTCCTCCTGCTGGGGATCAAGCGGAGCCAGAAGCCGCCGGACGCGAACCACCCCTTCGGCCACGGCAAGGAGCTCTACTTCTGGAGCCTGATCGTGGCCATGCTGCTGTTCGGCGTCGGCGGCGGTCTGTCGGTCTACGAGGGGATCACGCACCTCCTCCACCCCCACCCTCTCGAGGACCCGCTCTGGAACTATGTGTCGCTGGGAGCCGCCTTCGTCTTCGAGGCGATCTCCTGGATCCTCGCCATGCGCCAGCTCCGCCCGACGATCCGCGAGAAGGGGATGTGGAAGGCCCTGCGCACCAGCAAGGACCCGTCGATCGTCATCCTCTTCTTCGAGGACTCGGCGGCGCTCGTCGGCCTGGTCATCGCCTTCCTCGGCATCTTCCTCGGCCATTTGTGGAACAGCCCGGTCCCCGACGGGATCGCCTCGCTGGCGATCGGCCTGCTCCTCGCCGGCGTCGCCACCTTCCTGGTCGCGCAGAGCCGGGGGCTGCTGCTCGGCGAGAGCGTGGACCCCGAGATCCTGGCAGACATCCGCGCGATCGTCGCCTCCGATCCGGCCGTGGTCGAGGCGAAATACCCGCTCACCATGCACCTCGGCCCCGAGGAGGTGCTGATGAACCTGGAGATCGACTTCCGCCCGGGCCTGCCGCCGGGCCAGATCACCGAGTCGATCAACCGCCTGGAGCAGGAGATCCGCCGCCGCCACCCCGAGGTCCAGCGGATCTTCATCGAGGCGCACGCGCTGCAGCCGGGGACACAGCCGGTCGAGGCGGCGGTCCGGTGAGCGAGGATCTCGAAACCGGCGGTCAGGTTCGATAAGCTACAGGCATGACAACCAAGGATCTGCTGCTCAACGAGATCGAACAGACCCCCGAGCCTCTTCTCGCGGAGATTCTCGATTTTGTCCAATTTTTAAAGATCAAGGCCCGCCCCGGCCGCGAGACTGCCCGAGCCAGCGAGCTGGCCCTTGGCAAGGACTGGCTTCGCCCCGAGGAGGACGAGGCATGGCAGGGTTTGTAAAGGGGGATGTCGTCGTCGTTCCTTTCCCCTTCTCGAATCTCTCGGACTCCAAGAGAAGACCAGCCCTCGTACTCAGCCGCCTGGAAGGCGACGACCTGATCCTCTGTCAGATCACCAGTCAGCAGATCCGGGATCGCTACGCGATTTCTCTGGGGGAAAGAGACTTCGCTACCGGAAGCCTGAAGCAGGCGAGCAACGTACGGCCAAACCGGATCTTTACCGGGGACCGAGCTCTGGTTCTCTATCGCATCGGTAGTCTCACACCCACAAAGCTCGGAGAAGTCGTCGAGCGTCTCGTAGAGATCCTGCGCCAATGAATCCGACCGTCACCCTCGCCGATGTCCAGGCCGCGCGCGAGCGCATCCTTCCCTATGTCCACCGCACGCCCGTTTTGACATCGCGAGCGCTCGACGAGCGGGTGGGGGCGCGGATCTTCTTCAAGTGCGAGATCTTCCAGCGGGTGGGGGCCTTCAAGGCGCGCGGGGCGTTCTCGCGGCTGACGCTGCTCACCCCTGAGGAGCGCTCCCGCGGGGTCGTCGCCTTCTCCTCGGGGAACCACGCCCAGGCAGTGGCGCTCGCGGCACGGGAGCTTGGCATGCAGGCCACGATCGTGATGCCGAAGGACGCCCCCGCCCTCAAGGTCGCCGCCACCCGTGGCTACGGCGCCGAGGTCATCCTCTACGACCGGCTGGGCGGCGAGAGCCGGGAGGAGATCGCCCGCCAGATCGTCGAGGAGCAGGGGGCCACCCTCGTGCCGCCGTTCGACGACGACGCGGTCATCGCCGGCCAGGGGACGCTCGCCCTGGAGCTCCTGGAGGAGGTGCCGGACCTCGACCTCATCGTCACCCCGTGCGGCGGCGGCGGCCTCCTCTCCGGTTGCGCCGTGGCCGCCAAGGGAATCCGCCCGGAGATCCGCCTCTGGGGAGTCGAGCCCGAGGCCGGGAACGACATGCAGCAATCGCTCGCCGCCGGGCACCCCGTCACCATCCCCCTTCCCAACACCATTGCCGACGCTCTGCAGACCATCCGCCCCGCCGAGCGGACACTCGCTCTCGTCAGCGAGCTCACCGAGGGGATCCTCACCGTCGGCGACGAGGAGATCCGCCGCGCCATGGCTCTGCTCGCCGCGCGGATGAAGCTCGTCGTCGAGCCCGGAGGCTCGATCGCCTTCGCGGCTCTCCTCCACGGCAAGGTGCCGGCGGCCGCGGGCCGGAAGATCGGCATCGTCCTCTCCGGCGGCAACGTCGATCCCGACCGTTTCGGCGCGCTGATCTCCGGTCTCGAAGCCTGAAGCTCTGATCGGGCGGAAACGCTCTTTCCTTTGATCTCCTGTCCCGGATATCCTTGGTTCAGCCTTTTTTCAACCGGCCAGGAGGTCTGATGTCCCAAAAGACTCGGATCGCGATCCTCGGCGGCGGCACCGGCTCCCTCGCCGCCGCCTGGGCCCTGACGTCTCTCCCCGGGGCGGCGGAAAAGTACGACATCACCGTCTATCAGCTCGGCTGGCGCCTCGGGGGCAAGGGAGCGAGCGGGCGCAATGCCGAAACCGGGCAGCGGATCGAGGAGCACGGGCTCCACATCTGGGCCGGCTTCTACGAGAACGCCTTCCGGTTGATGCGGGAGTGCTACGGCGCCCTGCCACCCGGATGGACGCCGCTGGCGAGCTGGCGGGACGCCTTCAAGCGCCACAGCGCCGTCGAGGTCACGGAGTGGATCGGCGAGCGGTGGGTTCACTGGCCGATCGACTTCCCCGAGAACGCCGCGGAGCCGGGAACCGGGGGCGCCCTGCTCCGCCCCTGGGATTACCTCCAGATGCTCCTCGACTGGATGGCTGACCTCCTGCGGTCCGCGAACCTGCCACCCGCCACGCCGGTTGCGGCGGCGGCGCCGGGGGCGACGCTGGCCCAGCGGCTGCACACGCGGCTCCACAACCTCGAGCACCGGCTGGAGGAACCCTTCCATCTCGGCGAGGTCCTTTCGCGAGACCGCCTGGCGGCGCTCGCGATGTTCGACCTCTCCGCCTTCTCGAGCCGGGACCTGCTCGAGTCCGCCCGGCGGCTGGCCGGCTGGCTGCCAGGGGACCCGCTCCGCCATCTGGCCTCCGATCACCAGCAGCTCTTCCGCCTGGTCGACGAGGCCGTTCACCGGATCGAGCGGCGGGTCACGGCGGCGGGCGAGGGCCTCGACAACGATCTGCGCCGGCTCCTGCTGCTGCTCGACCTCTCCCGCGCCGTCGTGAAGGGGATCCTGGGCGACGGCGTGCTCCTCGCGGGCTTCGAGGTGATCAACGGCTTCGACTGGTCAGACTGGCTGCGGCGCAACGGCGCCCGCCAGGAGACGCTCGACTCGGCCCTGGTTCGCGGCCTCTACTGCTACGCCTTCGCCTACGAGAAGGGGGAGGCGAGCCGCACACGCCTGGAGGCGGGCACGGGAGTACACGCCATCCTGCGGCTGACGCTGACCTACAAGGGCTCGCTCTTCTACGAGATGCAGGGGGGCATGGGGGACGTCGTCTTCGCGCCCCTCTACAAAGGGCTGCGGGACCGCGGCGTCACCTTCCGGTTCTTCCACCGCGTCGAGAACCTCGGCCTCTCGGCGGACGGGCGTACCGTCGATCGCGTCGACCTGCTGCGGCAGGCGGAGCCGGTGGCCGGGGAGTACGACCCCCTGGTTCAGATCAAGGGGATGCCCTGCTGGCCCTCGCTCCCCCTTTACGATCAGCTCGTCGACGGCGAGAAGCTCGCGGAGTCCGGGGTGGATCTGGAATCCTACTGGGCTCCCCGCGTGGGCACCCCCGCCACGCTCGTCCGTGGCAGGGACTTCGATCAGGTCGTGCTGGGGCTCTCTCTGGGCGCCCTGCCCCACGTCTGCCCGGAACTGCTGCGGGCGAGCGCACCCTTCCGGACGATGTGCGAGAAGGTCCAGACGATGCAGACGTGCAGCCTGCAGCTCTGGTTCGACCGCGACGCCGCCGCGCTCGGCGCCTCGCCGGTGCCGCGCGTTGTCAGCAGCTACGCCGACGACCTCAACACCTGGGCGGACATGAGCTACCTCGTGGCCCGGGAAGACTGGCCGGCGAGCGCCACGCCGCGCTTTCTGGCCTACCTCTGCGGCCCGTTCCCCGACGCGGCGGCGATCCCTCCCTTTTCCGACCATGACTTTCCGGCTCGTGAGCTGGCCCGGCTCATCGAGGCGGCCGCCGCATGGCTGGAAAAGAACACCGGACCGATCTGGCCGCGGGCGACGCTCCCCGGCCATCCGAACGCGCTCGATTACGGGCTCCTGCACGCCCCGCCGGCCCTCTCGGGGATTCAGCGCCTCGCCGCGCAATACCTCAGGGTCAACATCGATCCCACGGAACGCTATGTGCTCTCAGTGCCCGGCTCGTCGAAATACCGCCTGGAGGCGGGCGCCTCCGGATTCACCAACCTCGTCCTGGCCGGCGACTGGGTGCGCACCGTCTTCAACGTCGGCTGCATCGAGGCCGCGGTGATGGGCGGGCTCGCGGCGGCCAGCGCGCTCTCCGGCAAGGAGATCGAGATCCTGGGGAACTGCTAAAAAAGGACATCCAAGACCCAAAGTAAAAGGGATCCGGCGACCGACCTCGAAAGGATCTGCGTGTCTCAACAAGTTCTCGTCAAGCTTGAGCTCCCCGGAGATCTGGAACGCTTCCGGCTTCCGCGGGGGGTAGACGAACGCTTGCACGGTCTACTCGATCGTCAGGACCGAGGTGAGGAGCTGACCCTTGAGGAGCCGCGGGAAGCCGAAGGTCTCGTCGACTTGGCCGAGCTCCTGTCACTCCTGAAGCTGCGGGCACAACGTGCCTGACAGACCAAGAGGGTGTTTCGAAAGTTAGTCGCGACGCCCTCGGCCCGGGCATGAATGCCCGGGCTAAGAACAGCGCCGGATGAATCCGGCTTCAAGCTCCCTTCAGGGAGCGCTGTTCCTAGCCCGGCGATTCATCGCCGGGCGGGGGAGGCGGCTTTCAAGACACCCTCTAAGACCTTGACCCAGCACGTCTCTGCCAGGCTCCGCTGGCTTGTTGTCCGGGAGGAACGCGCCCGAGGTCGTCATCCTGCGCCTTGAAACGGTCGTTTTCTCCGTTTGGGTGGCACCTTTGCCGCGTGGCTTGATGCGTAACGGTCCGGGAAGAAGATGGCGGTCTCGAACGCGCGGATGAGGCTTCCGGAAGAAGGATGGGCGCTCCGGAAGCAGGATGGCAGCTCAAAACGAAATCCGGCGGCTCCGGTCACGAAGATGGCGGCTCCGGAAGAAAGATAGCGGCTCGGGAAGCAAGATGGCGCTCCAGATCGAAAGATGAACGTCCGGGAAGCCAGGATGCCGCTCCGGGAAGAACGATGGCTGTCCGGGAAGAAAGATGAGGGCTCGGGACGCCCAAAAAATGGCCGTCCAAGAAAGATGGGCGCTCGGGAAGCTAAAAAACCGGCCGGGAAAGCAAAACGGCCGTCCGGATCGCAAAAAAACGGCCGGGACGAGAAAAACGGCCGCGGGGAACCGGCAAAACCGGTTTTTGCGCTTCGACGGGCCGCGGGATGGCCCCCTTTCTCTGTTTCGAGGGCTCTGCGGTGCTACACACCCGCCAGCGACCATCTCTTGGCGAGCTCCCGCATAGCCGGCTCGTGTTTGGGCCAATCATGCAGAACCGCCGGATCGAAATCCGCTCCGTTAGGCCAGACCAACGTGTGAACCTCAGTGTCAATTGTGACCATGGCGAAGATTGCAGGATCACGGAGAGGTCCGTAGATCTCCCCCTTGAGCACTGCCGCCAGATCGATCTCTCTGGCGCTCCGGTCATCGAAGCCGACCCGCAGTCGATACTCCCCGAGAGGTTCCACTGAGGTTACTCTATAGATTGGGTGCTGCTCCATGCTTCCTCCTTACCCCAAGGGTTCAAAGAGCCACCGGAGCGCGGCACAATCGATCAATCCGCAAGAAGTCGGGCCATCGCCGCTCAAGAGCACCTGCTGAGAAAAGATACACCCTACGCCGACCTCCCCAGATACGCCTTGAGCCTCGGCGCCACGCTCCGGCGCACCAGGGCGCTCTGGGCCTGCCAGCGGGTGGCGTTGTCCAGGTCGTCCACCAGGAAGCGGGGCTCGCGGCCTTCGAGGACGGCGATGGGGAGGCCGTCCCGGTAGAGGAGGCGGTTGCCGGCGAGGGCGGGCGAGGCGGTCGCCCGGGGTGGCGATGCCGACCAGGTTCAGGGGATCGGCGGCGCTCACCGAGACCAGGGTTCCCTTGCGGGGCTGCTTGCGCAGGGCGCGGAGCTGGCCCACGGCTTCGGTGAGGGCGTACTGCTCGCCCGAGAAGCCGTCCACGAAGCGGCCGCCGCGGATCTCCCCCCGCGCCTCCAGACGCCGGAAGACCAGGAGCAGCTCCCGCCAGGGGGGGAGCAGGGTCTCCCGCTCCAGCAGCTTGCGGAAGACCACGCCGTAGCGGCGCAGCAGCGTCCAGGCGGCGGTCTCGACGGCGTCGCGGGAAGGGGACTCCGACCAGCGGCTCTCCAATGGGATGGAGCAGCGACCAGCGGCCCGCGTTCTCCATGCCGAACATCGAGAGACCGGCTCCGCGCCGGCCCGGAGCGGTCGACCGACGGCCGCTTGTGGGCGGGCGTCAGCAGGGCGCGCAGGCCGGTGAAGCTGTCCGAGGTGACGAGACCCCAGGCGACCAGCTCGGCGAGCGCCATCTCCAGCTGGGTATGGAGGAGCCCGGCGCCGTGGGCGATCTCGCCGAAGAAGCAGGCGCCGCGGCTCCGCAGCAGGTCGTAGACCGCCCGCGCCCCCGCCGAGAGCTCCAGGGCTCGCCGGATCGGAGGGCGGCCGCGATCTCCCGCCAGAGAGGGAGGCCCCCGCGCGACGAGGAGCGCGATGGGGGTCGCGCGCACCGGCCCGGAGCGCCGGGAGCCGTCCGACGACGGCGCCGCTGCCGCGCCCCCAGACCCAGCGGCCGGCGAGGCAGAGGCCGTCCAGCCACGACGGGTCGTATTCCTTCATCCGCGCCGGCAGGATCTCCCCTTCCCAGGCGGAAGCCGCGGCCTCGAACCCTTCGAGCTGGCCGAGCAGCGCGTCCAGGCTCCCCGGCCCCTCGGCCCGGCTCGTCGGGATCGACCCGCTGCCAGGCGAGGAGGAAGCGCAGGAAGTCGGCCTGCGGAGACCGGCTCGATCTCGCGCCGCAGCCGGTCCAGGGTGTAGCGGTGGATGCGGGCGAGAAGCCGCCGCTCGCACCACTCTCTCCCCCTGGCGCGCCCTGGGGTGAAGCGGCCGCGGAAGACGAACCCCTCGCCTTCGAGAGCCGCCAGGGCGATCTCGACCGCGCTCCGCCGGATGCCCAGGCTCGCGGCGAGCGCCTCGGCGGTGACCGGCCCGAGGCCGTCCAGCCGGCCGCGGACGATCTCGACCAGCGCCTCCTCCGGAGTCCATTCCGCGGGCGAAGCGGGGGGGCGCCGCGATCTCCGGCTCCAGGATCGCCTCCGGATGGAGCGCCTGGAGCTGCGGCAGCCGCTCGGCGGCGATCCAGAGACGCGCGTCCGTCGGGAACCGTCAGCGAGAGTCGCCCGCCGGGCTTTCGGCCAGGGCGTCGAACAGCCGCCCCCAGCCGGAGCGCTCCCCTTCGTCGACGGTCAGGAAGCCGAGCGTCAGCAGGGCGTCGTGCAGCTCGTCCGGCGTCTCGGCATCCGGCCAGGCCTCGGCGCGCACGCGGACGATGGCGTCGGCGTCGAGCGCGCCGAGGTCCGAGGCGGTCTCGGGATCGAGCCAGCGGCGCAGCGAGACCGCCTGCGTCCGGCGCTCCTCCAGCGGCGCGTCGTCCAGGAAGGCGTAGGGCTGGGCCTTGAGGATCTCGTGGGCGAGCGGCGAGGGCTCGGCCACGTCGCGGGCGATCATCTCGACCGCGCCGGACTCCATCCGGCGCAGGAGCTTCTCCAGCCCCTCGATGTCCATCGCCTCTTCCAGGCAGTCGCGCAGGGTCTGCTCGATCAGCGGATGGTCCGGGACCTCCCGCTCGCCCACGATGTTCTCCAGGCAGGCGAGCTGATCGGGGAAGACGACCGCCACCAGGTCCTCGGCGGCCTGGCGCAGCAGCGGCGCCGGCACCCTTCGCCCGCCGCGCTGGCGGGGGATGGCGAGCGCGCGGCCGGCGTTCCAGCGCCAGCGCACGCCGAACAGCGGCGCGTCGAGCACCGCCTGGGTGAGCACGTCGCGCGCCGTGTTCGAGCTGAGGAAGTGGAAGACGTCCTCCAGCGGGAAGCTGTGGGTGGGGCCGAGCGAGAGCACGATGGCGTCCTCGGTGGCCGCCGCCTGCAGCTCGAAGTTGAAGGTGCGGCAGAAGCGCTTGCGCAGGGCGAGCCCCCAGGCGCGGTTGAGCCGGCTGCCGAACGGGGCGTGGAGGACCAGGTGCTGGTCCCCCGCCTCGTCGAAGAAGCGCTCGGCCACCAGCGTGTCGCGGGTGGGCATCGTCCCCAGCGCCACGGCGGCGGCGGCCAGGTAGTCCACGATCTGCTCGGCGGCGGCCAGGGGGAGCCCCAGCTCGTCCTCCAGCCAGTGCCGCGGCTTCGACCCGCGACCCCTCGCGCACCCGCCGGGCTACCTCCTCGCGCAGCCGCGAGACGGCGACCGACAGCTCCTCGGTGCGCGCCGGCGCCTCGCCCAGCCAGAAGGGGATGTTCGGCGGCTGCCCCTTGGCGTCCTCCACCAGCACCCGCCCCTGCTCGACCTTGATGATCCGCCACGAGGCGTTGCCGAGCTGGAAGACGTCCCCGGCCAGGCTCTCGACGGCGAAGTCCTCGTGGACGGTGCCGATCGTGCGCGCCCGACGGGCTGGAGCACGACCTGATAGTCGGCGAGGTCGGGGATCGCGCCGCCCGAGGTTACCGCCGTCAGCCGCGCCCCCTTGCGGGCGCGCAGGCACGCCGTTCACCGCGTCGTGATGGAGATAGGCCCCGCGCCGGCCGCGCCGCGTGGTGAAGCCGGTCGAGAGCATCTCGACGATGGCGTCGAACTCCTTCCGCTCGAGGTTGCGGAACGGCCAGGCGCGCCGGACCAGGGCGAACAGCCCGTCCTCGGTCCAGCCATTCTCGGTTCCGCCGCCACCGCGGCCACGATGTGCTGGGCCAGGATGTCGAGCGGCTCGCTCCGGGATGATCAGGCGGTCGAGCTCGCCGCGGCGGACGGCGTCCACCAGGGCGGCGCACTCGATCAGCTCGTCGCGGGTGAGCGGGAAGAGCCGCCCCTTGGGGAGGCCGCCGAGGTGGTGCCCCGAGCGGCCGACCCGCTGCAGCAGGGTGGCGATCGAGCGCGTCGAGCCGAGCTGGCAGACGAGATCGACCGAGCCGATGTCGATCCCCAGCTCCAGCGACGCGGTGGCCACCAGGGCCGAAAGCTCGCCGGCCTTGAGGCGGCGCTCGCTCTCCAGCCGCTGCTCCTTGGACGAGGCTGCCGTGGTGGGACGTCGACCCGCTCCTCGCCCCAGCCGCTCCGCGAGATGGCGGGTGACCCGCTCGGCCATCCGCCGGGTGTTGGCGAAGACCAGCGTCGTCCGGTGCTCGCGGATCAGGCTCGGTCAGCCGGTCGTAGATCTCCGCCCACACCTCCATGGGCATCACCGCCTCCAGCGGCGAGGAGGCGGGCACCTCGATCCGCAGGTCGAGCCGCCGGCCGTGCCCGGCGTCGACGATCACGCACCGCGGGGTGCCGTCCGGCTCCGACGTTGGCGGTGCCGACCAGGAACCGGGCCACCTCCTCGATCGGCCTCTGGGTGGCGGAGAGGCCGATCCGCGGTCGAGGTCCCACCTACCTTACCAGACAGGGCCTCCAGCCGCTCCAGCGACAGCGCCAGGTGCGAGCCGCGCTTGTCGTCCGCCACGGCGTGGATCTCGTCCACGATCGACCGTGCGGACGTTCTGCAGCATCCGCCGCCCGCCCTCGCTGGTGAGCAGGATGAACAGCGACTCCGGGGTCGTCACCAGGATGTGCGGCGGCCGCTTCGACCATCGCCGCCCGCTCGAGCCGCCGGGGTGTCGCCCGTGCGCACCAGCGTGCGGATCTCCGACATCCGGCAGCCCCTGCGCCGCCAGCTCCGCCGCGGATGCCGGCGAGCGGCTCCTCCAGGTTCTTCTGCACGTCGTTCGACAGCGCCTTGAGCGGCGAGACGTAGACCACCGCCGTCTCGTCCGGCAGCCTGCCGTCCTCGGTCGAGCAGCGCCCGGCGCACCAGATCGTCGATCGCCGCGAGGAACGCCGCCAGCGTCTTGCCCGAACCGGTCGGGGCGGCGATCAGCGTATGGCGCCCGGCCTGGATCTCCGGCCAGGCCGCGAGCCTGCGGCTCGGTCGGGGCGCCGAAGCGCTTGCGCGAACCAGGCGGCGACGGCGGGATGGAAGTTGGCGAGTGGCATAGGGCGCAATAAGAGCGTAAGACCTCTAGGATAACAGGAAATGGGGGCGGGGGATTCCAGATCCGGGACCGCCCGCAGGGCGGAATTTATCCAGCCTGGGGTGTCAACCCCAGGACCGGGTCACCTTCCATTCCTCAAGCCCCGAAGGGCCGTCACCCTACCTGGGGTTGACACCCCAGGCTGGATAAATTCCGCCCTGCGGGCGGGGCTGCGCCGGCTTTATTTCGCCGAGCCCGTCTCGCTCCCTTGTACACAATTTAGACGCTCGATCTCGCATTCTCCGTATAAGGAATGCAATTAAACTGTGGATCGACAAGGAGGCGGTGATGCACGCTTCGATTTTCTCCAGCCTTCGGCGGCCCTGCGCGCTGGTTCTCCTGCTGGCGGGCGGGGCCGCCACCCTCGCCACCGCGGATTCGATCGAGCTGGTCTCGCGGGTCGACCCCGGGGCGCTCTCGGACACCGCCGCCGGCGCGGGCTCCAGACTCTTCTACCCGCCTTCGATCAGCCGGGACGGCCGCTACGTCGCCTTCCTCAGCACGGCGAACAACCTGTCGCCCGGCCAAGTCGACCGCAGCGTGAATGCCGGACAGCAGGCGAGCGACGTCTTCCTCTATGACCGCGTCGCGCGCGCCACCACCCTGGTGAGCCATGCCGCGGATTCATCCGTCACCTCGGGCAACGCGGAGTCGACCGCCCCCGCGATCAGCGCCGACGGACGCTGGGTCGTCTACCTCAGCAGCTCCACCAACCTGGTGGACGGCGTGCCGGAGAATCCCGGCCAGGTCCGCCTGTTCCTCTACGATCGCGTCTCGGGAAATACGACGCTTGTCAGCTCCTCCGAAGACATCGAGTCCAGCGGCTGCGGCGGCTGCGGCGTGCTCGCCGCGGCGATCAGCGCCGACGGACGCTTCATCGCTTTCGCCAGCGCCGCGACCGACCTCGTCCCCGGCCAGCGGGACGACGATCTGGGCTCCAACGTCTTCCTGTATGACCGGAACACCCGGAAGACCGTTCTGGTCAACCATGCCGGCACGCCGTCCACCACCCTGGCGGGCAGCTCCTACTACTTCTCGATGAGCGCGGACGGCCGGTTCATCGCCTTCAACCAGCGCCCCATCGATACGCCCGGAGGGCGGCCGGGCGACGGCGACGTGCTCCTCTACGATCGCCTCTCCGCCGCCGTCACCCCGATCGCCCCCGGCGGCGCGCCCACGATCAGCGCCGACGGCGGCTCCGTCGCCTTCCTGAGCGCGGGCCGGCAGGTGATCCCGGGGCAGGTCGACGCGAACGTGTTCGGCGTCGACGTCTTCCTCTACTCCCGCGCGACGCGGAAGATCTCCCTGGTGAGCCACGCGGCGGGCCGGGCCACGACCACCGGCAATGGCGCGTCCTCCCCCCCGGAGTTCTTCCCTCTCCTCGTCCCCCTGGTCAGCGCCGACGGCCGCTACGTCGCCTTCTTCAGCCGCGCGACCAACCTGGTGCCGCGCCAGGCCACGCCCGGCGGCGCCCTCTTCCTCTATGACCAGACCTCCGGGAGCGTGATCCTGGCGAGCCGCAAGGGGAGCTCACCCACGACCTCCGGGAACGGGATCCAGTCGGCCACGATGAGCGCCGACGGCCGCTTCATCGCCTTCGAGACCCTCGCGCCCGATCAGGTCCCCGGCCAGATCGATTTCAATTACGGCTCGGACGTCTTCCTGTTCGACCGCAAGCCGGGGGCGGCGATCCTGGTGAGCTCCCGCGCCGGCGCCCCCAGAAATACGGGAAACGGTCCCTCCTACGCCCCCGCGATCAGCGCCGACGGCTCCCAGATCGCCTTCTACGGCACTGCCGGCAATCTGGTGGCGGGAGTGAGGGACCTCAACAACGGCGAGGACCTCTTCCTCTATACCGTCGCCGCGCGGGCCAGCGCCGTGGCCAGCCTGCACCCGCCCGGCATGGCCTCGGTCTCACCCGACGACGACAGCTTCCTGCGCGGCTTCAGCGCCGACGGCCGCTGGACACTGTTCGAGGGGAGCGCCGCCAACCTCGTCTCCGGGCAGGTCGACGGCAACGGCCAGAGCGACGTCTTCCTCTACGACCACACGACCCGGAAGCCCCTCCTGGTGAGCCATGCGAGCTCCTCCCCAACCACCGCCGGTGACTTCGCCTCCTATCAGGGCTCGCTCAGCGCCGACGGCCGCTACGTCGCCTTCACCAGCTACGCCACCAACCTCGATCCGGGAGTGACCGATACCATCGATCCCTCGACGACACAGCGCCGGTTCGACGTCTTCCTCTTCGACCGCTCCACCGGGAAGACTCTCGCCCTCAGCCGCTCGGCCCGCCACCCCGGCCTCACCGGCGACTTCGACTCCCAGAAGCCCGTGATCAGCGCCGATGGCCGCTGGGTGGCGTTCTTGAGCTCAGCGACCGACCTCGTCCCCGCCTCCAGCACCGGGACCGGCAACGTCTATCTCTATGACCGGGCCGCGGGGGTCCTGACCCGCACGAACGCCAGCATCACGACGATCGGCGCCGCGCGGCCGCTCGCGTTCAGCGCCGACGGCCGCTATCTCCTCACCCTGTCCAGAACGGGTTTCACGCCGATGCACACCGTCGTCCTCTACGACCGGGTCACCGGCACCAACACCCTGGTCAGCCACGACCGCACCGGCGCCGCCGCCGGCGTCGGCCAGGACGAGACCCCCGCGCTCAGCGCCGACGGCCGGTTCGTCGCCTTCTGCAGCGGCCGCAACGACCTCGGGGAGGTGCCCGGCCTGGATCTCAACACCTACCTCTGGGATCGCGAGAGTGGCGGCGTGACACTCCTCGGCGGCTCCACCCGGTCGGGCAGGTTCGCCCCGCCCTGCCAGCCCACCCTCAGCGCCGACGGCCGCTGGGTCGCCTTCCTCAGCAACGCCGAAACCCCGGCCCCCGGGTTCGACAACCCCGCGCGCACCCTGCAGATCGTCCTCTACGACCGGATCGCCGGGACCTCGACCCTGGTGACCTCTTCGGTGCTCGCGCCGGGCGAGGGGAGCCAGGGGGGCGCGTTCAATCCCGCGATCAGCCCGGACGGCCGCTATGTCGCCTATGCCGGCAATGGTCTCGACCTCGTGGCGCCCGGACAGACCAGCTCCGGCAATGCCGTCTATCTATATGACCGGGTCGCCGGCACGACGACCCCCGTCACCCCGCTGCCGCCGGTCTACTCTTTCCTCGGCGGGTTCGCCCCCCGCCTCAGCGCCGACGGCCGGTCCGTCGCCTTCGAGAGCAGCGCCCCCAATCTCGTCCCCCGCGACTTCAACGGCTTCCGCACCGACGCCTTCCTGTTCACCCGCACCCCGTAGCGAGCCGGCTGAAAGGGAACCCGCCGCTTCGTCATCCCATTGATGAAGAACGGCGGGTTACAATCCCGTCCTCACGTAAGTTCACCTTTGGGGAGGTCGGCGTGCCACAAGCTCCGGGATTTTCGCGCCTTGGGATGAGTCTCCGGCGGGCGATGGGTGGAAGCGTCCTGATTTCGTTGCTGATGGCAACCGCCGGCTTCGCGGCGGGTCAGCTGGAGCTGGCTTCGCGAGTCGATCCGAGTCAGGTTTCGGACACCGGAGCCGGGCCCGAGCCCTTTTCAGACCAGCTTCCCGTGCCCCCCAGTCTCAGCGCCGACGGCCGGTACGCCGCGTTCGTCAGTCCGATGACGAATCTGGTGGCTGGCCAGAAGGAAGGCAACGGAGGGCCGGGAGAAGCGGGCGGGGGCGGGGACGTTTTTCTCGCCGACCTGGTCACCGGGACGACGACCCTGGTGAGCCATGCGATGAGCTCTCCCGCGACCACCGGGAACCGGAGGTCCACCGAGGCGGCGCTCAGCGCCGACGGCCGGTATGTGGCCTTTGCCAGCGCCGCGACGGATCTCGTCCCTGGACAGTCGGGAGATCCTTATTACCCCGATTTCGACCTCCTCCTGTTCGACCGGGTGAGCGGCGCGACCACCCTGGTGGCCAACTCACGAACAGATCTGGGCTCTTTTTCAAACCTCTCGCTCAGCGCTGACGGACGGTATCTCGTCTTCGACAGCTATGCCCGCGACCTCGTCCCCGGGCAGCAACAGGGCGGGCATGGCAGCGACGTCTTCCTCTACGACCGGGTGGAGGGGACGATCCGGCTGGTCAGTCACGTGAGCGGCTCGTCCACGGCTGCCCCGGAGGGGGGTTCAGAGAGCTGTGGGATGAGCGCCGATGGCCGGTTCACCCTCTTCTCCAGCGATGCCGACCTCGTGCCGAGCCAATACCGGACAGACCGCCTCTTCCTTTACGATCGCACCACCGAAGCCCTGACGCTGATCGCCCCGGGAGAAGTTGGCACGATCAGCGCCGACGGCAGGTATGTCGTCTTCTCTACGTATGAAGGCCTGCAGATCTATGCCCGCGAGACCGGCGTGACGACTCCGCTGGGCAACGTCTTCAGCGCTCGGAAGGCGGGCGGCTCGATCTTTTCGATGTCGTTCAGCGCGGACGCGCGCTACTTCGCCTTCCTGCAAACGGATGCGCGGCCCGAAGGCACCGGCTCTATTGTGGCGGTCTATGACCGGATTTCCGGAACCACCGTCACGGCGAGCCGTCCTCCTGGAGCGGCCGTCGTCGGCGTGGACGGACCCGTCATCAGCGCCGACGGACGCCTGGTAGCCTTCGCCAGCTTCGCCTCCGACGCGGTGCCCGGCCAGGCCGACGCGAACGACTCCCGGGATCTCTTCCTGTTCGACCGGGTCACGGGAAAAACCTCTCTGGTGAGCGGCGCCGGCTCCTCCTCCCTGATCACCGGCAACGCCACTTCCGTCTCACCGGTGATCAGCGCCAACGGTGGCCGCGTCGTCTTCGCCAGCCTGGCGACGGATCTCGTCACAGACCTCAAGGATCTCAACGAGGGGCCAGACCTCTTCGCCTATGACGTCGCCGCGAAGAGCACCCAGGCGATCACCCATCGCGCTCCCGCCCTGCCCTCTTTGTCTCCCGGCGCTGAAAGTGGCGCCGGAGCCTTGAGTGCCGACGGCCGGTTCGTCGCCTTCGAGAGCCTCTCCTCTCATCTGGTTCCCGGACAGGTCGACGCCAACGGCAAGAGCGATATCTTCCTCTACGACCGGACGACGAAGACAACCCTCCTGGTGAGCCGGACGCGCGCCTCCGCGGTCACCGCGGCCAGCGGGACCTCCTACCACCCTGTGGTCAGCGCCGACGGCCGCTATGTCGCCTTCTACAGCAGCGCCAGGAACCTCGTCCCAGGAGCCAACCCCGCCGGCACCGGGAGCCTCTTTCTGTTCGACCGCACGACAGGGGCTGTCTCCCTCGTGGCCAGGACAAACATCGCCCCTCCACCCTATTCGTCTGATCCCGCCTTCCCCGACGTCCGGATGAGCCAGGACGGGCGCTGGCTGGTCTTCGGCAGCGCTGAGACGGGCCTCGTGCCCGGGCAGCAGGACCAGCCCGAGGAGTTCGGCATCACTCCCACGGCCGACCTCTTCCTCTGGGACCGGGTCACCGGGGCCATCACCCTGGTGAGCCGCTCAGCCGCGGGCTCCACGGTGACCGGCAACGCCTCCTCCTGGAATCCGGTGATCAGCGCCGATGGCCGCTACGTCGCATTTGTCAGCGAGGCGACCAACCTGATCCCTGGGCAGACCGGCGACGGCCCCAACACCTTTCTCTGGGACCGCGTGACCGCGAAGACGACGCTGGTCAGCCATGCCCGTGGCTCGGCCCTCTCGGGAGCAGGAAGCGAGGACGCACCCGATATCAGCTCCGACGGCAGGTTCCTCGTCTTCGGCAGCGAAGCGGGCGGCCTCGACCCCAGCGCTCCGCCCGGGACGAATCTCTACGTCTACGACCGCACTCTCGGGACTGTCCAGGGGGTGGGGAGCAGCAACTTTTTCCTTTTCCGCCAATCCAGGATCAGCGCCGACGGAAGATTCGTGACCTTCGTCAGCCCTTACCAGTTGTTGCCGGATTTCGATTCATTTTACGACCAGGTCTACCTCTATGACCGAGTCGCCAGAAAGACTTCCCTGATCACCCGACCGAGTACCCCGAACGGCCGAACCAGTGATGACCGCGCCCAGGATCCGGTGATCAGCGCCGATGGGCGCTACGTCGCCTTCGCGAGCAGGGCGCGCAATCTCATCGCGGGGTTCACCCCGGCACCGGGTTGGGATGAGATGGACCTCTATCTCTACGATCGGGTCGCCGGCACGGTGACGCTGCTCAGCCACGCGAAGAACTCGCCCCTGGCGGCTACGGGGTGGACCGAGCGGCCCGTGATCAGCGCCAGCGGCCGGCAGGTCGCCTTCACCAGCTTCGCCGATTTCGCGGATGGGGACCTGAACCGGCAACCCGATGTCTATGTTTTCAGTCTCGACCCGGCGGCCCCCTCCGGCCCGGTGACCGTACCCCCCTGTGCTCTCTTCACCGGCCCCCTGCGCTCGAACGCCCGCAAGGTCCTCAAGGCAGCCGGCTCCTGCGGCGTGCCGGCTGGGGCCAAGCAGATAGCGGTCAAGATCACCGTCTCGCAGAGCACCGGCAAGGGGAACGTGCAGCTCTATCCAGGCAACGTCACGACCCCGGCCGCCGGCATCCTCCGCTTCGAGCGCGGGGCGACCCGCAGCGCCAATTTCACCCTCCCCCTGTCCACCAATAGCACCGGCACGATCGCCCTGCTTCCCTTCGTGGCCGGCAACGGCACGGTCAAAGTGAGCGTGGAGATCAACGGCTACACGCCGTAGAGAGCGGCGTCCTCGGCCCGGAAGACCTCGATCGCGCGCGCGAACGCCGCCAGGGCTCCGCGCAGCGCGGCCGCGATCTCCGGGTCCGCGGCGATACCCTCGGCGAAACTCCTGCCGAGCAGCGGCACGGCGACCGAGGCCTCGGCGACGATCCGCCCCGACATGGTCCGGATCGTCTCCGCCAGCGACGCCTGTGCGTGGGTCGCCCGCGGGGCGGCGTTGAGCAGCGCCACCGGTTTGCGGATGAACTCGTCGCCGCCCACCAGCCAGTCGAGAGCGTTCTTCATCGCCCCGGGCACGCCGTGCGCGTACTCCGGACAGGCGATCAGCAGGCCGTCCGCTTCCCGCACGCGAGCCCAGAGATCGATCACCGATGGCGGCGCGGCTCCCTCGAGATCCGGATTGAAATGGGGCAGGTCGCCGAGGCCGCCATACAGGCCGACCTCCATTCCCTCAGGTGCCAGGACGGCCGCGGCACAGAGGAGAGCCGTGTTCGACGAGGCCACCCGCAGGCTGCCCGAGATGGCGAGAATCCTCATGCGCGCGAAACGTCAGATCTTGCAGTTGACGGCCGGCATCTGGCTGGGGTCCGTGACGGGAACGCAGTTGCAGTCGTCGTCGCAGAAGTACCCCTGCCCGGTGCCCAGGCTCAGGCAGTAGGAGCCGTAGGGCGAACAGAGGCGGCATTCCGCGTCAGGAAGGCAGGACGCCTCCGCGTCGGGAGCGAAAAACCCGCTCAGGGAGACCACCGCGAGACCTGCCGAGAAGGCGAGACGAATCGTGTTCCGCATGCTTGACTCCTTTGTTCTTGATGTACCCGCCCGCAGGGCGGAATTTATCCAGCCTGGGGTGTCAACCCCAGGACCGGACCACCTCCATCCTATAAGCCCCGAAGGGCCGACACCCGGCGGAAGCTTCGAATCGGCAAGACAGGCCGGCTCTGCGGGGCTTGTCGATTCTTAGTTAGGCTTCCCCCACCTGGGGTTGACACCCCAGGCTGGATAGATTCCGCCCTCCGGGCGGGTTCTCGGAATCCCTGATCCAGCCTAAATATGCTAGAGTCGCATTTTAAAATCCAGGAGGAGGCCCTCCGCCATGAGCGACGCCGCACAGCCCAAGAAGGTAGCCTTCGTCCTGCCGCTAGTCCTCCTCTCCTTCGGCGCCGCCGCCCTGGCGCAGCCGGCCTTCCGGGTCAAGGACATCAACACGACGCGGTCGGACGGGATTCAATCCGCCGCCGGCGCCAACTACTTCCTGGACAACTTCGTCGCCACGGGGACGGCCGTCTTCCTGCCGGCGGCTGACGGCATCCACGGCTCCGAGCTCTGGCGGACCGACGGCACCGAGGCCGGCACCCGCCTGGTCGCGGACATCTGCCCCGGCTCCTGCGCCGCCACCCCGCAATACCTAACCCTCGCCGGCGGCCAGGTCTTCTTCGTGGCCGACGACGGGCTGCACGGCCGGGAGCTGTGGAAGAGCGACGGCACCGCCGCCGGCACCGCCCTGGTCAAGAACCTGAGCCCGGAAGGCAGGTTCGGCTTCATCACCGGCCTGACCGAGCTCAACGGACGGCTCCTCTTCTCGTACACCGACTACCGCGAGCGGCACGAGCTCTGGAGGACCGACGGCACGGCGGCGGGCACCGTGCTGCTGGCCTCGTTCCCGACCCACGACACGTTCTTCGCTCCCCTGCCGCTGGCCCGCCTCGGCGGCAAGCTCTTCTTCGTCGGCGACGACGGCGTCCACGGGCGCGAGCACTGGACCACCGACGGTACCGCCGCCGGCACCGTCCTGCTCAAGGACATCGCCCCCGGCCTCCAGGGGAGCGCCCCCGGGAATCCGGAGGCCGTGGCGGTCGGCGGCAAGGTGCTGTTCCAGGCCGGCGGGCCGGAGGGCTTCGAGCTCTGGCGGAGCGACGGCACCGCGGCGGGCACCGCCCTGCTCAAGGACATCAATCCCGGCCGGGGCAGCACCGACATCCGGTCGCTGACCTCTCTCGGCCCGAACGCCTACTTCTTCGCTTCCAGCGGCTCCAGCTTCAACCAGCTCTGGAAGAGCGACGGCACCACCGCCGGCACCCAGCTGATCCGGGAGAGCTTCTTGTCCCGTTTCCTGACCGTGGCCCGCGGCCGGCTCTTCTTCCTCAGCGGCTGTGACCTCTGGACGAGCAACGGCACCGCGGCGGGCACCTCCCGGGTCAAGGAGATCGCCCCGGCCCCCTCCCACTGTGTTTTCCTGCCGCCGCCGATCTCCCGCGGCCAGCTGTTCCTGTTCTTCGCCGGCGACGCGAGCCACGGGATCGAGCCGTGGAAGAGCGACGGCACCGCCGCCGGCACCGGCCCCGTGGCGGACCTCTACCCCGGCCCCGGCTCTTCCATCGACGAGGCCCGGCAGGGCATCTTCTTCGCCGGCCGCTGGTACTTCCAGGCGAGGGCGAGCGAGGATGCCGGACCGCAGCTCTGGACGACCAACGGCACCGCCGCCGGCACGCGGATGTTGCGGATCAACCGCCAGGCCTCTGGCTTCGCCATCAACGCTCAAGGGGCGCTCACTGGCCCCCGCGCGCTCTTCGACTTGAACGGGACGCTCCTCTTCCAGGGGCGGAACGGCTCGACCGGCGCCGAGCTCTGGCGGAGCAACGGCACCGCCGCCGGCACCCTGCTGGTCAAGGACCTCCATCCCGGGCCCGAATCGTCCTTCCCCGGCGAGCTCACCCGGGCGAGGGGCACCGTGTTCTTCCGCTCCGACGCCGGAACCAGCAGCGAGAAGCTGTGGAAGACCAACGGCACCCGGGCCGGAACCCAACTGCTCCGCGCCGCCGAGCAGTTCCACAACTTCGGGTTCTTCTCCCCCCGGGACCTGACCGCGCTCGGCAACAAGCTCCTGTTTCTGGGCTCCTGCTGCATCGATAGCCCCCCGGAGCTGATGCGGAGCGACGGCACCGTGGCCGGGACGGGGCCCCTGAGCACGACGCCGGGGGCAAACCCCGCGGAGTCCATCGTCCCCCTCGGCAACCAGGTCCTCTACCAGGGGGGCTACGACCAGACCGAGCTCTGGAGGAGCGACGGCACCAGCGCCGGCACGATCCCGCTCCTCAGCGGCATCCTGTCCGCCGAGCGGTTCCTGGCCGACTCCTCCGCCGCGCGCAACGGCGTGCTCCTCTTCGCCGGCTCCGCGTCCGGAACCGGCGAGGAGCTCTGGCAGAGCGACGGCACCGTGGCGGGAACCCACCTCGCCGCGGAGATCGTTCCAGGGGCGGGCTCGAAACGGCTGGGTCCGTTCGCCAGCACGGGCCCCGTGGTGTTCTTCGCCGCCGGCGGCGACGAGCTCTGGAAGAACGACGCGGGAGGGACCAGCCTCGTCCAGGCGCTCCCCGGCAACCCCACCGTGGGCATCCGCTCGCTCACCGCGCTCGGGGGGAAGGTCTACTTCACCTATGACGACGGCACAAACGGCCGCGAGCTCTGGGTGAGCGACGGCACTTCAGCCGGCACCCGCCTCTTCGCGGACATCCAGCCGGGAGCGGGCTCCTCCGATCCCCGCCATCTCCACGCCGAGGGAAACCTCCTGCTCTTCGCGGCCTCCGACGGCGTCCACGGCGTCGAGCCCTGGCGCACCGACGGCACGGCGCCAGGGACCCGGATGATCCAGGACATCGCTCCCGGCATCCTCCCCTCCAGCCCGGCGGAGTTCACCGCCTCGGGACCGAACCTCTACTTCGTCGCCAATGATGGGACGACCGGCTTCGAGCTCTGGGCCCTCCCCCGGGCGGCCCTGCGCGCTGTCGTGCAGCCGCAGTGATCACTCGGGCAGCTCGTAGATGGCCACAGCGGAAGCGTCAGGCATCCGGGCCTCTCTGGCAAACGCGAACCCGAGCTTCTTGAGCAGCTTGATCGAATCCGCGTTGGCGGGCGAAACCAGCGCGATGATCTTCGGCAGCCGCAAGGTGTGCAGGCCATAGTCCAGAACCGCCGTGGCGGCTTCGAGCGCGTACCCCCTGGACCAGAACTCGGGCAGGAAGGCATACCCGATGTCGACGTCCTCGAACGTGTCGCGCTTGATCAGGCCGCAAAGGCCGATCGGCTGCAACGACTCCTTGAGCATGACCACATACGCCCCGTGACCATGCAGCTCATAGCTTCGGATCGGACCTTCGCGGATATAATTGGAAGCCTGCTCGAGAGTTCTCACCCCCCGGTCCCCGATATTCTGGAGGAACGAGGGCTCATTCAGGATCCGGAGGATGAGCGCCGAATCCTCGAGAGTGAAATGCCTGACGAGCAGGCGATCCGATTCCACGACGATCATGCCGGGCGCCCTCCGGGGTGCGGGTTCACGACGGGCGGAATGATAGTACGAGGAGTGAACCGTTCCAGCATCTCCCTCTCTGACGGGGGCTGCAGGACGTTGTTCGCCGCGAACTCCCGGGCTTGCGGATACTCCGTGTCACGAATGCGTTCGGCCGCTTTCGCGAGATCGTAAGGCGTATGCCGAAACTGAACCCCGGGTCCGAGCAAGAGCCAATCGGCACCGGGTTCTCCAAACGGCATTCCGACACTGCCGGCATTGACAACGCGAATCCCGCCAATCGTGCGGTCGAACTGCATGTGGGTATGGCCGCAGATCGCCAAGGGAACGTCGAGGCCGTCAAAGACCGGCAGGAGGCTTTCTTCAGGCGTGAGCCGCGTAAAGATCTCGGTGTCGCTCCGCGGTGTCGCATGGCAGAACAGCACCTCGCCCAACCCGCCAATCTCAATCCGGAGCGTTGCGGGCCAGCTCGCCAACCACCGCTCGTATTCAGGCTGAAGCTGCCGCGCCGTCCAGCGCATGACCTCCCGGACCGGTTCGGGGAGGGCACCTGTCTCAACTCCTGCCCTGTATGCAAGCACCTCACGGTCGCCATTGCCATGGATAAACTGGACGGGGCTATCGAGATCCATCAAGAACGTGAGCGTTTCGCATGGCATCGGGCCCGGAAGCACATCGCCGCCGACCACGACGAGGTCTGCCTCCTCATGACGAATGTCCTGGAGCACAGCCTCCAGCGCGGGGAGGTTGCCGTGGATGTCGTAGATCGCGGCGACTCGCATGGCAGACCGTACTTTCATCGGGGGGATGATATGCCACCCTCTTGTACACATCTCATTCAGTTTTCAAAGACTGGTCCTGCCCTCTCGTGGACGGATTCCCGCCTTTTGCTGTAGGCTGATTCCGCTCCCTGGATACAGCCAGGGGCGTGCCGAACACACGCCCCCAGCTTTACGGCCTACTCGCTACTTGACGGTGCGGTGGGATTCCGGGGGGCCCCTTTCTCCTCATCCCCCACGGCCTGCGGGGTGCCCTCGGCGGGCGGCTTCGGCGCCGGGAGCCGCTTGGCCTTGCGGGGACCCCGCTTGCGGATGGGCTGGATGTTGAACTGGATCAGACGCTCGTTGCCGGTGCCGAGGTTGGCCTTCACCGCTCCCTTCAGGCGGCGCGCGGCCTCCCTGCCGTCATGGACGAGCTGGCCCAACTGCTGCCGGATCGCCTGCTTGGCCGCCTGATGCGAATCCTGGAGCGCCTTGAGCTCCTCGACATCCTTCAACATCTTCTCCACCACGAGCCGCTGGGGCTCCGCGGCGGTCAGCGCGGCCGCGTTGTCCGCGCAGGCCGCCAGGATCTTCTTCCACTCGAGCATCACGTCGGCGAATGAGTTGTTCGTTGCCATTTTCGTTTCTCCTTTTCAGTCTCAGTCGTTGGTTGCAGGTTCCCGCGCTCAACCGAGAGCGCGGGCGGTTTCCAGCATGGCGGTGGTGATGCCCATCGGCGAGCCCTTCCGGCTCAACGGACCGTAGAGCGTCACGGTGATCCGGTTGCCGGCCTGTTCGAGCGTGAACGGATGCTCGTCCCGGCCCGCGAGCTCGGCCACGAAGGCCGCATAGGTCGCCGCCGCGCCGGCATCCGCGAACTCGCGGATCCGCCCGATCGATACGTCTCCCGGCAGCAGACGCCAGCCGGTCATCGCCCGGAGCATCTCCTGCACCCGCTCGGGCTTCAGCCAGCTCAGCGGGGGCCGGCGCGGGGGCCGGCGCAGCCCGGGTTCCAGTGCCAGGCCCTGGGTGGAAAGGGTGTGCTTCGCTTCCATACGATTACCTCCTCGTGAATTCCGGGCCGTCATGGCCACGGAAAGGTTTATTTCGCCTTTCTCCGAACCGTCCATCCGAGCAGCTCGCTCGCCTCGGCGAGGAGTCCGCCCAATCTTTCGAGCTCGTCCTCTTTCAGCCACCGCCCGCGCCGCTTGCCGCGCAGCAGGTCGTCGAGCGACACCCGGAGCACCTCGCCGAGCGCGACCAGCGCCTCGACCGGCGGCGCGTTCTCGCCGCGCTCCCAATTGCCGACGCGCTCCCGCGTAACTCCCAGGCGCTCGGCGAGCTCCCCCTGCGACCATTGCCATCGCTTTCGCAACTGAAGAATCCGTTCGCCCATCGCGGCCGTCAGACTCTTCGGACGAGGGGATGTCCCGTCGCCCCCAGACACATCTGTCGCATTACGGTCCAACTCCTTCGTCATCTCTGACCTCCGATTCGACGAGGGGGAAGTTACTACGCAAAAACGGTTATGTCTAGGCTTTTTTTGCATCTATTTTCTTCCATTTCCGAACTGTCATGAGCTGAATGCATTCCGGTGTTATGTCGTGGAAAGTTGACAGGTATCGCTCTTCGGCGACACTTGCGGAGGTGTGGATTTCGTCAGCACGGATCTTTGGGAAGGATTTCTTCCCGAAAAGGTAGGAGATCCTTCCTTTCTGCCAGACTGAAGGCCTTGTTCTTGGGAGGACGTCGCGTCCGCGGGCGACGGAGCCATGGCGGCGCCGCGCCGGTCCGCGGTCCAGGGAGGAGGCCGAGGATGTCTCGACGAATGTATGGAAGAGGGATTACGGCGGCGGCGCTCGTCGCCGCGCTCGCGCTGGCCAGCCCGGTCCATGCGGCGGGCCGGAGCGGATGGGAAGGGTCTGGGGGGTACTTACTGCACGCCTGGGAGTGGCTCGTGGGAGGGTGGTCCGTGGCCGGGGCGAGAGTCCAGGGCAGAGTGGAGATGGCGAGACCCTCAATGAACAAAGAAGGCGCGGGAGTAGACCCCGACGGGCGCCAAGTCCCCGGAACCGCGCCAAGGACGAACGCGACGTCGCCGGCAGACCGGGAAATAGGAGCCGGCCCTAACGGCTAGCCCCGAGGCCGACTTGGAGCACCAGGATTCCAGAGGGGCAGCGCGGAAAGGCGCAACCTCCGTCGTCCCCTGGCATCATCTTTTTCCTGTCTCCCCTGCGATTGCGGTGGAGGAAAGCGTCGTTCTTTCTTCTCGACTGTGAGAGAATGCGCCGAGTCCAGGAGGAAAAGGCGTGAGCGATCCTTCCAGCCGTGACGAGCTGTCAGCCCTTCTGCGCGGTGACGACCCGCACAAGAAGGAAACCCGCGCGCTGGCTCGACGCCTTCGCCGGGATCTTCGAAGCCAGCAGGCGGAGGCCGAGAAGATCGCGGCCCTCCTCCCCAGCGACGAGTTGAACGTCACCAGGAAATTTCCGCGCAAGACGGAGGAGATCGAGATCTTCAACGGCTTGCTCGCCAAGAGCTGGTCGCTCCGCCACGAAAACCCGGGCCTGATGGTGCAGTACGCCCTCCTCGCCGTGCGCTGTGCCAAGAGGTTCAAGGCCCGCCGCCACGGCCTCGCGCAGGTGCTCGACCTCCAGGGCCGGGCCTGGGCCGAGCTCGGCAATGCCTACCGGTTGCTGGACCAGCACGACCTCGCGGCCGACGCGCTGCTCCAGGCCCGCTACGTCCTGGAGGAGTTGGGGGCCGGCGACGAGAGCCTGTTGATCCGCCTCTGCGAGTTGGAGGCCT
The DNA here is from genome assembly GCA_963792575.1 of uncultured Acidobacteriota bacterium. Lineage (GTDB taxonomy): Bacteria > Acidobacteriota > Thermoanaerobaculia > Multivoradales > UBA5704 > DATARR01. Next base: position 640,791 of record CAWBWZ010000023.1, on the reverse strand, counting down.
CACTAGCCGCCTCCCGGCGCCGGTTCGGCTACGCCGCCTGTCTCCTGGTGAAGGTCCTGGATTTCCACCAGCGGACCGGGGACCGTCACCTCGCCGGCCGGGCGCTGATCAAGAGAGGCCTCTACGTGGGATACGGAGGCGACCCCGAGGAGGCCCTCCGCCTGCTCCCAGAGGGCCTCGCCCTGGTTGACGAGGAGCGCGAGCCCGGGCATCGTCTACTCGGCCATGCACAACCAGCTCCTCTTCATCGTCGACTGTGGCCGCTTTACCGAGGGGAGGACCTTCCGCCTCCGCCATAGCCGGATCCTCGCTCGCGACACCAGCCGCATGAACCGGATCCGGCTCCGCTGGATCGAGGGGCGGATCGAGGCCGGCCTGGGGAACCTCGTCAGCGCGGAGTTGACTTTCCGCGAGGCGAAACAGGATTTCGAGGAATCTGGCCGGCCCTACATCGCCGCCATCGTGGCGCTCGACCTCGCGGCGGTGCTCCTTGCCCTGCAATGCCCCCAGGAGGCCCACGACATCGTTCTGGCGGCTTCTCAGGTGTTCCGCGCGTTGCGCATCGAGCGCGAGGGTCTGGCCGCCGTGATCGTCCTGCGCACCACACTGGAGAGGGGAAAGGCGACGGTCGCGCTGGCGGAGGACGTGGCCGCCTTCCTCCGCCGCCTCGAGCACGATCCGAACGCCCGATTCGAGATCCGCCCGCGGTAGGGGGCCGCCCGCAGGGCGGGATTTATCCAGCCTGGGGTGTCAACCCCAGGTAGGAGGCCCCAAGATCAACAAGCCCCGCAGGGCCGGCATGTCGTTGCCATTTCGAAGCTTCGCGAGGTGTGGCGGCCCTTCGGGGCTTACAGGATGGGAGATGGCCCGGTCCTGGGGTTGACACCCCAGGCTGGATAAATTCCGCCCTGTGCGGGCGGTCCACATCCACGGAATCAGCTCCCGAGCTCCCCTACTCCGCCTTCACCTGGGCCAGGTTGCCGAAGAACTTCCGGAGCATCCTCTCCACGATCTTCTCGACCTCCTCCTCCGTGGAGACGGTGACCGGGGCAGGGGCGGTGGGCGCGAGAAGCCTCTGCACCACTTTCGCCATCATGGCCTCCATGTCCGCCTCCGGCGCCGGCGCCTCGAAGCGGGGCGCCGGCCGGCGTCCAGGGTCGGCGCCGGTGGCCAGCTCGCGGTAGCGCGCCGCCGCCAGGCTGGGAGGATTTTTGGGCTGCGGATAGGCGAGCTGCAGGATCTCCTCCGGCTCGAAGCCGATCGCCCGGGCGATGTTCACGACGTGATCGACCTTCAGCTCGATCTTCCCGGCGAAGAGCCGGCTCAGGTAGCCGCTGCCTACTCCCAGCTTCGCCGCGACGTCGCTATAGGTGTAGCCCAGGACGCGAATGGCCGACCTGAGCACGTTCAGCAGGTGCTGCGATTCCGGCGTCATTGGGAAGCGAGTCTAGCCGTTCCCAAACACCCTTGCAATTCTATCTTCCGTTACGGCATCTTTTGACAAATTCAGCCTCCGCATAGTATAAAACGGCATTGCCGCTGTTCCGGGCGAAGGCAACTTCGGCATGTCGGAGGAGAACATGGACCAGGAGACGGTTGAGAGGATGGATCCGGAGGTTCCGCGGGAGGCCGGGCAGATCGTGGCCGCCCTGCGCGGCCTGCGGGAGCGGGTCTCCGCCCTCCGGCGGCGGCTGCCCGAGATTCCGGACGCTATGCTCGAGCAGGCCGAGCCCTATTCCACCGAGGCGGAGCTGGCGGTGGCCCTGGAGGGGGTCGCGCTCGACCTCGCTCCCCTGATCCAGCGGCTGGAGGAGGCTGCGGCGGTGACACCGGAGCGGCTGCGCGCGGATTGGGAAGTCGCGCGGCGAGACGCGCCGGCGGGAGGGCCCCAGGTCGATCTGCGCAGGTTCAGCGAGGGAGCGCGACGGACGATCTATGAGGATGTGGTGAGGAGCCGCTTTCAGCCGGGGCCTTCCACGTTCACGCCGGATGACCTCGAGCTGCAGGTGATGTATCTCCTGGGCCGCTGGCTGGTGGTCTACCGTAAGCTTTCGGAGAACTCGACCCCCGGGTCGCCCTCTCCGCAAGAGCTCCTCGTGGTCGGCACGAACGAGCGCAGCGAGCCGGTCTATCTCGCGGTCTAGCCGCTCCGGCTGAGCGGGCGCTGGACCCGCGGGTCACGGTTCCCGACCCGCGGTCCGCGCTCCCGGACCCCTGGGTCGCGCTTGCCGACCCGCGGGTCCGGCCCTTCGACCCCTGGGTCACGCTCTCCGACCCGCGGGTCACGCACTCCGCTTCGCGGGTCGCGCTCCCGGCCCCCCGGGTCCAGCCTCCTGACCCAGGGGTCGCACTCCCGGGGCCACGGGTCCACCCCCGCGATCCACGGGTCCACCCCTCCGACCCGCGGGTCCAACTCCTGAATCCATGGGTCCGGCGGTGCAAATCCCGGGTCCGGCGCCGCGACCCACGGGCCCGGCTCCGCAGCCGGCTTCCCCGCTCGCAGCCGCACATTAGCTATTGAACAATGTTAAAACCTAAATTACTCTATCCGGAACGCGTGCTCACAGACCCTACGAACGGCTCTGGAATGGAGGTTCACCATGACGAAGGCTCGGAAGGCAGGATACGTTCCCCTCATCGCCGCCTTGGCAGCCGGGGCACTGGTAACAATGGGTGGAAAGCGAGCTTTGGCCTTCGATATCTGCGGCAACGGCGTCTGCGTTTCGGGGCCCGGACACGAAACGTGCGTCACCTGCCCCGAAGACTGCGGCCCTTGTGAGACCCCGGTATGCGGGGACCTTTTCTGCAACGCGAGCTCCAATCCAAAGGAAACCTGCGATACGTGCTCTCAGGACTGCGGTGCGTGCCCCGATCAAGATGGCGACGGCGTGCCCGACTCGCGGGACAACTGTGTATCCGCCTATAACCCCAGCCAGCTCGACTGCGACGGAGACAGGGTCGGAGATGTGTGCGACAGCGTGAACGGCACCACCCAGAGCATGTCGAGCAGCTCCGCGTCAGGCTATCGCTGGGTGGGCGCCCGGTGCTATCAGGATGATCCTTTTTCCAGCGACAGTTACTGGTACGATCTCTACAGCTATACCATTACAACCTGCTATTGGACCCGAACCACCTACTGCAACGGCACCGTCTCGGACAGCTCGCAGAGCTGTGGCAATTCAGGTACCGGAGGGTGCGCGAGGCAGAGTAGTTCTTGTGGCCTGGGAGGAGGCGGATCGACGCCACCGGTGGGTCCCTGCTGGTTCTAGCTTCCCTTCAAGCTTCCGAGGGGGGCCCCCCGGCCCCCCTCCCGGATGGCCATCGACTGGCGGACCCTCTCCCGCCCTTCCCTCCTCCCGCCCCAGGGCATACAATCCCCCTTTGCCGCGAGCTCTGGTAAACACCTTTTTCCCGATCAGCAGGGGGCTGCCATGAAGGAAGTTCAACACGGCGAAGAGATGTCCCCCTCGCTCGAGGGGCTCCAGAAGGTCCGCACGGGGATCGGCGGTTTCGACGAGATCACCGGCGGTGGCCTGCCGGCGGGGCGGCCGACGCTGGTGTGCGGCGGGCCGGGGTGCGGCAAGACGCTGTTCGCGATGCAGTTCCTGGTCAGCGGCGCCACCCGCTTCGACGAGCCGGGCGTGTTCATGAGCTTCGAGGAGCCCTCGGACGACCTGGCCAAGAACGTCGCCTCGCTCGGCTTCGATCTCAACGAGCTGATCGCGAGCGGCAGGATGGCGATGGACACGGTGATCGTCGAGCGCAGCGAGCTCGAGGAGTCCGGCGAGTACGACCTCGAAGGGCTGTTCCTGCGCCTCGACTTCGCCATCCGCTCGGTGGGCGCCAAACGGGTGGTGCTCGACACCATCGAGTCGCTCTTCTCCGGCTTCAACAATCAGGCGATCCTGCGCGCCGAGCTGCGGCGTCTGTTCCGCTTCCTCAAGGAGCGGGGGGTCACGGTGGTGCTCACCGGCGAGCGCGGCGAGGGGCAGCTCACCCGCCAGGGGCTCGAGGAGTACGTCTCGGACTGCGTGATCCTGCTCGACCACCGGGTCAACGAGCAGGTCTCGACCCGGCGGCTGCGCATCGTCAAGTATCGCGGCTCGTCGCATGGGACCAACGAGTACCCCTTCATCATCGACCAGTACGGGCTCGAGGTGCTGCCGATCACGGCGCTCGACCTGCAGCACTCGGCGTCGGAGGAGCGGATCTCCTCGGGGGTCCCGCGGCTGGACACGATGCTCGGCGGCGAGGGGTTCTTCCGCGGCACCAGCGTCCTGGTTTCGGGCACGGCGGGGACGGGCAAGAGCTCGCTGTCCGCGCACTTTGCCGACGCCACCTGCCGCCGGGGGGAGCGCTGCCTGTATTTCGCGCTCGAGGAGTCGCAGCAGCAGATCACGCGCAACATGCGCTCGATCGGGCTGGACCTCGACCCCTGGGCTCAGAGCGGGCTGCTCGAATTCCATGCCAGCCGCCCCACGCTGTTCGGGCTGGAGATGCATCTGGCCAACATCTTCCGGGCGGTGACGATGTCCGAGCCGCACGTGGTGATCGTCGATCCGCTGTCCAATCTCTCGTCGATCGGCTCGCCCAACGAGGTCATGGCGGCGCTCCTCCGCCTGGTCGACTTCCTGAAGGCGCGGCAGGTCACGGCGCTGTTCACCAGCCTGGTCTCGAACGACGCCACCGAGAACGACACGCAGCTTGGGGTCTCCTCGCTGATGGACACCTGGCTCTCGCTGCGCAACCTGGAGAGCAACGGCGAGCGCAACCGCGGCCTCTACGTGCTCAAGTCGCGCGGCATGCACCACTCGAACCAGATCCGCGAGTTCCTGCTGACCGACCATGGGGTGCAGCTCGTCGACGTCTATCTGGGGGCGGAAGGGATCCTGACCGGCTCGGCGCGGATCCATCAGGAGGCGCGCGAGCGGGCCGAGTCGGCCATGCGGCAGGAGGAGCTCGCGGCGCTGCAGCGCCGGCTGGACCGCCGGAAGGCCGCCATGGAGGCGCAGATCTCCTCGCTCCGCGCCGAGCTCGGGGCTGAGGAGGAGGAGCTCGGCAAGCAGGTGCGGCAGGCGATGCGGCAGGACGACGATACGAAGGCGAACCGGGCGGCCATGGCCTCGATCCGCGGCGCCGATGATGGTAGTCTTTCTGGAAATTCCACGGATCTCGAGCATAAGAGCAGCACCGCGGGGAAATAGCGTCTTGAACGATCCGGAGACAATCATCGTGAACGCGGACGCAAAAAAATGGAACCTCCGTCTGTACATCGCGGGACAGACGCCAAAATCGATCGTCGCCCTCGCCAATCTGAAGCGGATCTGTGACGAGCACATGAATGGGCAGTACAAGATCGAAATCATCGACCTGATGGAAAATCCGCAGCTCGCCCAGAAGGATCAGATCGTGGCCATCCCCACGCTGGTCCGGGAGCTGCCGGCGCCGCTGAAGAGGATCATCGGCGATCTCTCCAACACGGATCGCGTTCTGGTGGGGCTGGACGTGGTTCCCCAGAGCTGAGCGGAACGGGGGGCCGGAACCTCTCCGGCTCGAAAATTGCACAAGTTCTTCTGGTTACCATGGATGAGTCCCGGATCGTAACCCCAGGAGGAGAGCTCGACGAGGGGCACACCGCTCCCGGCGGCGCTCCACTCCGATACATCCTGCGGCTCTATGTCACGGGGAAAACGCCGAACTCAGTCCGGGCGATCGCCAGGATCAAAGAGGTCTGCGAGGAGTGTCTCCCCGGCCAATATCAACTCCAGGTCGTCGATATCTATCAGCAGCCGGCGCTCGCCGAAGGGGACCATATCCTGGTGGCGCCGACCCTGGTCCGCAAGTCTCCAGGGCCGCTGCGCCGCCTGATCGGGAATCTTTACGATCGGGATCGACTCCTGGCGGGTCTGGAACTGCAACCTGTCGTCGCTGGAGGGTAAGGGTCGATGACGAACGAGACGGCACTCGCCGCCGAAGTAGAGGACCTCCGAGCCCGTCTGCTGGAGGCGGAGGAGACGTTGCGGGCCATCCGCCGGGGCGAGGTGGATGCGCTGGTCGTGGCGGGAACGCAGGGGGATCAGATCTTCACCCTGAGGGGCGCCGACCATTCCTACCGGATCTTTCTCGAAGAGATGCACGAGGGGGCGGCCACCCTCACCGCCGACGGCATCATCCTCTATTGCAACCGCCGCTTCGCCGAGATCGTCGGGACAGCGCTGGAGGATATCGTCGGCAACCCCCTCTCCCGCTACGTGCGCGAGGCGGACCGGACGGAGCTCGACTCCGTCCTCAGCGAGGGGCTGGATCTGTCGGGCAAGCGTGAGATGACCCTCCTGAGGGGAGAAGAGACGGTTCCCGTCTACCTCTCCACCAGCCCGCTGCGGCTGGAGGAGGTCGAGGCGATCTGCCTGGTGGTGACCGATCTCACCGAGCAGAAGCGCAACGAGCAGATCGTCGCCGCCGAGAAGCTGGCCCGCTCGATCTTCGAGCACGCGACCGAGGCGATCGTCGTCTGCGACCCCGAGGAGCGGGTGGTGCGCGCCAGCCTGGCCGCGCGGCGGCTCTGCGAGTGCAACCCCGTGGGCGAGAAGTTCTCCACCGCCTTTCCGCTCACCGGGGACGGACCGGAGGGTTCGGCGGGGATCCCCTTCGGGGAGGTCTTCGCCGGCCGGGTCGTGCAGGGGATCGAGGCCGAGCTCGCGCTGGCGAACGGCGACCTCTGCCGGTTCCAGGTGAGCGCCGGACCGCTGTTCGCGGCGGACGACCAGCTCCTCGGCTGCGTCCTCACACTGACGGACATCACGGCACGCCGAAAGGCCGAGCTGGAGGTGGACCGGGCGCGCCAGGAGGCGGAGGCGGCCAGCCAGGCCAAGGATCACTTCCTCGCCACCCTCAGCCACGAGCTGCGCACCCCGCTGACCCCGGTGCTCGCCGTCGTCTCGTCGCTCCAGGACGATGCGCGGCTGCCGGCGGACGTGCGCTCCCATCTCCGGATGGTGCGGCGCAACGTGGAGCTGGAGGCGCGGCTGATCGACGACATGCTCGACCTCACCCGCGTCGCCCGCGGCAAGCTCGAGCTGCACCGCGAGGTAGCGGATCTCAAGCAGGTCGTCGATCATGCTCTGCAGACCGCGAGCGGCGATCTGCTCGAGAAGAAGCTGCGGCTCGTCCTCGATCTGGGGACCGAGGACCACTCGGTCTGGGCGGACACGCCGCGGCTGATCCAGGTGTTCTGGAACCTGTTCAGCAACGCGGTCAAGTTCACTCCCCCGGGCGGCACGATCGCGGTGCGGTCGCACTGCGAGGAGACCCCCGCGGGCCTTGAGTTCGTCGTCGACGTCGCGGACAACGGGATCGGCATCGAGCCGGACGTCCTGCTGGACATCTTCGACGCTTTCAAGCAAGGGGAGCAGACGATCACCCGGCGCTTCGGCGGCCTGGGGCTGGGTCTCGCCATCAGCAAGGCGATCGTCGAGTTGCACGGCGGCAGCCTCGCCGCCACCAGCGACGGCAAGGGGCAGGGCTCGGTCTTCTCGGTACGGCTGCCGGTCGGCGATCTGCGGGTCAGCGCTCCGCGGCCGAATGGGAACGGGCACCACCCCAAGACCGCCGCCGTGCCGGAGGATCCGGGGGCCGACGCCCGGCTCCGCATTCTCCTCGTGGAGGACCATGCCGACACGGCGGAGGCGATGGCGGAGCTGCTCCGCGACCTCGGCCACGAGGTCACCGTGGCGGGCTCGGTGGCCGCCGGGCTCGACGTCGCGGAGCGCCAGGGCGGCCGCTTCGATCTGGTGCTGAGCGACCTCGGCCTGCCGGACGGCAGCGGGCTCGAACTGATGGCCAAGCTGCACGACCGCTACGGCGTGCGGGGGATCGCCCTCTCCGGCTACGGCATGGAGGAAGACGTGCGCAAGAGCCTGGAGGCCGGCTTCGACCGCCACCTCACCAAGCCGATCAACCTCCAGGCGCTGCAGACCGCGATCCAGGAAACGGCGCGGACGGCGTAGGCCCTCATCACCCCGGCCCTCTTCTCCCGTCCCCTCCCCCCTCCCTCACCGGGAGAAGAGGGAGAACAGCAAACGCCTCAGTAAAAAGCAAACTCCTCTTTCCTGAGCCCCTCTCTCCCGGTGCGGGAGGGGGGAGGGGACGGGAGAGAGGGGTTGGGGAGTGAGGGCCCGCCCCGGCAGGGGCGGGGCGTGTTTTACCGGTAAACCTCCACATGCACGTTGCTGTACGTCCAGCCATCCGTGGGCACCTCGTCGACGGCAGTGCCGGGGAAGCCCATGTCGATCAGCAGGTTGTCCGTCACCTTCAGGTTGTAGGAACGGACGTTGGGAACCCCCACGAGCTGCGCCACGACCAGCCCGGTCGCCGTGTCGGTGACGGTCACCGTGTAGACGCCGCGCCCCATGTCGTAGTCGTTGTCGACATGGTAGGTGTGGCCGATCTGCGCGATGAACGGCTGCTGAATCTTGATCTTCTGCGGATGGGTCAGCCCGATGCCATGACGGGCGATCACCTGGTTCTGGTCCGGCATGGTCAGGTCCGGACCGCGGAAGTAGAGCAGGCCGGCCATGTCGAAGTTGCGGTTGATCACGAACCAGTAGATCAGGGTCTTGCCCGCCGGGTCCGGGGCGTACCAGGGGCCGACGGTGACGTCGAGCGACATGCGCAGGCGGGTGGCGACGCCAACCGGGGCCGGGTAGGTAACCCGCTGCACCCGGTGGGACGGCGTCGGCTGGTGGACGATCCCCTTGGTGTCGAAGCAGGTGGCGCCGGTCGGGCACACCCCCGGCGGCGTGCTGGTGATGCCGGAGGCGCCGTTGCCCGCCGGACCGACGTAGGAGAGCTCGCCGGTGGCGGCGTCGGAGAGCAGGGCGAAGGTGAAGAAGTTCTGGGTGCAGCTCACCACCGCCCGGACGTCGTTGACGACGCTGCCGGAGAACAGGTTCGGGATGGCCCGGTGGGAGAGCGGCTTGAGGGCGAAGGTGGCCGGTCCCGCGAGCGTGGTGCCGTCGGCCTTGATCAGGGAGGCGGTGCACTGGGAGGCCGTCGCGGCGAGGTTCATCAGCGTCAGGTCGGACGCGCGGCCGGCGCCGCTGGCGAGCCCCTGGAGGGCCGCGGTCTGGCCGCCGCGGATCAGATTGTCCGCCGTGATCACCGGCAGGTAGACCCCCAGCCGTCCGGGGCCGGTGCCGACGAGGCGGGCCGAGTAGCGGATGTCGTTGCCGCCGGTGATCTCGGTCATGCCGCGGAAGGCGCCCGGCTTGATGACCGAGGTCCGTCCCGCCTGGATGGTGACGGTGGCGGGCGGCGTCGGGCGCGGAACCCCGTCGGTGTCGGTGAGCAGCAGGGCCCCCCTGACGTCGCTGACAGCAGCACCGGTGTTGGTGATCGAGATCTGCACCTCGTAGGTGGAGCCGCCGACCGGCGCGAGGCCCGGCGAGGGGATATAGACCGTGCCGGCATGAGCGGCGCCGGCCGCGCACAGGGCGGCCAGGAGCAGGGAGCGGACGAGCGGACGGGACATAAAAAAGTCTCCTGCAGCGGGGTTGACGAACGGGATCAAACCTGGATGACGCTGCTCTGGGGGGAATTATAGCGGGATAGCATGGGGAGAAGGTACAAAACCCTGATCCAGGGGGTCTGTGGCCTTGGATTGTCCTGCCCTCCGAAGCCTCACCCCCGGCCCCCATAGGCGTTAACTAAAAGGGAATCCTCATTGTAGAGACGCCCCGTGGGGCGTCTCCGCGGCGGAAGAGGAGGATCTCTTTGCCGATGCCCGCGGGGTCGTCCAGGGGAGCTCGGCCGATTTCCCCGCCCCGGAGACGCCCCACGGGGCGTCTCTACAATGAGGATTCCCTTTTAGTTAACGCCTATGCCCCCGGCCCCTCTCCACGGAGTGGAGAGGGGAGAAAGACAGACCCTCCCGACGGCCCCAAGGGCACAAACCCCTGGACCATCCGGACTTCCTTCCTTCGCCCTTACGCCCGCCGGCGCCGCAGCACCACCGCCCCGCCCATCGCCAGCAGCAGGGCCAGCAGCATCAGCCCCACCTCGTCGAGGGTCGGGATCCCGGCCGGCGCCGGCGCTTGGCCCACCGTGAAAAGGGTCGGGTTGGCCGGGCCGCTCACGTTGGGGTCGTCTGTGAGGGCCACGGCTTCATTGCTGCCGTCTCCGTCGGCGTCAGAGAACACCTCCCCCTGATTGAACACCACGAGCCCCCGGGGGAATCCCGGGTCGATCGTGGCCTGGATGGTGACCACGGCCGAGCTGCCGGCGGGGATCGAGCCGTTCCAGCTGACGAAGTTGAGGGGCTGGCTCAACAGGGCCGTCCCCGAGGTGGCGCTCACCGCGGTCACCATCACACCGGTCACCACGAAGTCCTGGAATTCATTGCCGAAATTGTCCTGCTGGGCGGCGGGACCGCTGTTGTGCAGCACGATCGTGTAGGTGATATGGCCGCCGGGCGAGAAGTCGCCGGCCACCGTCTTGGTCGCGGAGATCAGGGCCGGCGATACGACGCCGGACACGGTGGTGGTCGTCGAGGCGGTATGGTCGGCGGTCGTCGGATCGAAGGTCTCCGAGCTCACCATCGCGGAGGCCGAGAGCACAGTCCCGCTTGGGAGGGTGGGATCGACGCGGACGCGCAGGGTCAACGTTTCGACGGAAGGGTTGAGGACCGTACAGGTGACCGTACCGCCGGCGCCCACGGCCGGCGTCGAACAGTCCCAGGGGGGCGGAGCGGTGAGCCCGGCGAAGGTCGTTCCCGCGGGCAGGGGAACCGCCAGGCTCACGGAAGGAGCCGTATCCGGCCCCGCGTTCGAGACCGTGACCGTGTAGGCCACCACCGCTCCCGCCAGCACGGGATCGGGATCATCCGTGATCAGGACGGACAGGTCCGCCCAGGGCTGCACGGATGTGGTCGCCGTGGCGGAGTTGTTTTCCGGGCCGGGATCGTTCGTGGCCTTCGAGCCTACGGAGACGCTGTTCGTCATCGACCCGGCGCCTCCCACCGTCTGGGTGTCCAGGACCAGCGTGAACGTCTGGGAAGCGCCGTTGGCTACCGTCGCGGCCGTACAGGCGACACTGTGGCTTGCCGGCGTGGGGGTGTCGCAAGTCCAGCCCGCGGGCTCGTCCAGCGAGACGAACGTGGCCCCCGGCGGGAACGAGTCGATCATCTGGACGCCCTGGGCATCATTGGGGCCTCCATTGGTGACCACGATCGTGTAGGTGATCTGGCCACCGTCCAGAACGGGATCGGGATCGTCCACCTTGGTGACCGCCAGATCGGCGGTCGTCTGCGCCGCGAGGGCGGACGAGAACGCGAGAAACGCGGAAAACAATATCGTGGCCAGAGCAAGGGAGGTCCTTGGCATGTGCGACTCCTCAGAGGAGGGGGGCCGATCGAGGGCCAGGAGCCATTCTACTACCGAGCCGCGCGCCGCCTCAGCATCACCGCACCGCCCATCGCCAGCAGCAGGGCCAGCAGAGCCAGCCCCACCTCGCCGAGGGTCGGGACCGGCGGCGGCGGCACGCTGCCACCCTGCACGCCAGTGGTGGCCTCGGCGGTCTGCGTAGTGGCGCGCCCGCCGTCCGTCACGGTGAGGAGCGCCTGGTTGGCCAGAACCGTCCCGCCGGGTTGCTGGGGATCGACCTGGACCACGAGTGTGAAGACCGCGCTGCCCGGGGTGAAGGGGGCGGCGGCGCAGGAGACCGTGCCGGTGCCGCCGGCGGCCGGCGTGGTGCAGTTCCAGCCGGCTGGCACGGCGAGCGAGACGAACGTCGTGCCCGCCGGCAGGATGTCGGCGACGGTCGCGGACTTCGAGCTCGACCCCGCCGTTGTTGCTCGCCGTGAGGGTGTAGGTGAGGTTCGCTCCGGCGAGGACCGGATCGGGCGAAGCGGTCTTGGTGATCGCGACCGCCGCCGTGGAGGCCACCACCGTGGTATCGGCGCCGGCGGTCTCGGCGCCCGGATTCGGATCGGCGCTCGCCGAGGCGACCGTCACGGTATTGCTGAGCACCGTGCCGTTGGCCGTGCCGGCATCTACGCCGACGGTCAGGGTGAAGACGCTGGAGCCGACGGCGAAAGTGGCGGTCGAGCAGGAGACCGTGCCGTTGGCGCCCACGGCCGGCGTGACGCAGCTCCAGCCGGCCGGCGCGGCGAGCGCCTGGAAGGTGGTGCCGGCCGGGAGCGGATCGCTCAGCGTGGCGCTGCCGGCGCTGTCCGGACCCTTGTTGCTGACCGTGATCGTGTAGACGAGAGACGAGCCGGCGGCGACCGGATCTGGATCGTCGACTTTGGTCACCGACAGGTCGGCCGCCGTCTGCGCGGCGAGGGGCGATGAGGCGGCCAGGAGGGAGAGGAAGACAGTGGTGGCCAGAACCCGGACGATCCGCGGCATGTGCAGCTCCTGCAGCTTGAAGGGGAGAAGACCGGAGGGCCCCCCTCCCCTGCGGCGAAGCAGGGAAGGGAGGCCAGCCCGGTCAGGGGAAACCTGTCACCGGACCGCGCGACGGCGGCGCAGCACTACCGCTCCGCCCATCGCCAGCAGCAGAGCCAGCAGCATCAGCCCCACCTCGTCGAGGGTCGGGATCGGCGGCGGCACGCTGCCGCCCTGCACCTGGAACGTCGTCGGATCGGCCGCGCCGCCGGCCGCCGGGCTGTCGGTCACCCCGGAGGCTTCGTTGGTGCCGTTGCCGTCGGCATCGTAGGCGAAGGTGCCCTGGTTGGTCAGGGTCGTGCCAGGAGCGACGTTGGCGTCGATCGTGGCGTTGATGGTGATCGTCACCGAGCCGCCGGCCGGGATCGAGCCGTTCCAGGTCACGGTGTTGGTTCCCACCGTGGCCACCGCGGTGCCGGAGGTGGCGGTGGCGCTGACCAGGGTGAGCCCGGCCGGCAGGACGTCGGTGAGCTCGTTGCCGGGGTTGTCCTGCTGGGTGCCGGTGCCGCTGTTGCTCAGGACGATGGTGTAGATGACAGTGCTGCCCGGCTGGAAGGTGCCGGCGGCCGTCTTGGTGCCGGTGACGGTGGCCGGCGACGGAGCGGCGGTGACCGTGGTGGTCGCCGTGGCGCTCTCATTGCCGGGGTTCAGGTCGCTCGCGACCTCGGTGACCGTGGCGGTGTTGGAGATCACCGTGCCGCCCGCCACCGAGCTGGCGACCTGGACGGTCAGGGTGAAGACCGCGCTGCCCAGAGGCATCGAGGGATTCGTGCAGGTGACGGTGCCGCCCGCGCCCACCGCCGGGGTCGTGCACGACCAGCCGCCCGGCGAGGAGAGCGAGACGAACGTCGTCCCGGCCGGCAGCGTGTCCGTAAGGCTCGCCGTGGGGGCGTTGCTCGGACCGGCGTTGCCCACCGTGATCGTGTAGGTGAGGTTCGTCCCCGCCTGCACCGGATCCGGTGTATCCACCTTGGTGACCGAGATATCCGCGGCGGACCCGATCAGGGTGGGCTCCGTGGCGCTGTTATTGCCCGGGTTGGGATCGGTGGTGGCCGCGGAAACCGTCGCCGTGTTGCTGATCGTGCCCGTGGTGGAGGGAGCGATCGCCACCGTCAGCGTGAAGACGGCGCTGCCCACGGCCAGGCTGGGGTTCGTGCAGGTGATGGTGCCGCCCGCGCCCACCGCCGGAGTCGTGCACGACCAGCCGCCCGGCGAGGAGAGCGCGACGAACGTCGTCCCGGCCGGCAGCGTGTCGGAGAGGCTCACGCCGGCCGCGACGCTCGGGCCGGCATTGGTCACCGTGATGGTGTAGGTCATGTTGATGCCCCCCACCGCCGGGTCGAAGGCATCCGTCTTGGTCACCGACAGATCAGCCGAGCCACCGAGCGTATCGGTGTCGGTCGCCGAGTTGTTGCCCGGCGTCGGATCGGTGACGCCGGCAGGGGCCGTCACCGTCGCCGTATTGGAGAGCGTGCCGGTCGCCGCCGCCGAGATCGCGCAGCTCGCCGTGTAGGTGACGCTGCCGCCGCTCGGCAGATTGACGGTGTCATTGAGGTTCCCCGAGCCCGCCGCCGTGCAGGTGCCGCCGCCGGCCCCCACGCAGGTCCAGGTGCAGGTCAGCGAGGCCGGGAAGGTGTCCGCCACCGTCGCGCCCGTGGCGTTGCTCGGGCCGGCGTTGGAGGCCGTGATCGTATAGGTCACCGAGCCGCCCGCGGTCGCCGTCGTCACCCCGTCCGTCTTGGTGATGGCGAGGTCCGCCTGCGCTCCCACCGTATCGGTGTCGGTCGCCGAGTTGTTGCCCGGGGTCGGATCGGTGACGCCGGCGGGGGCCGTCACCGTCGCCGTGTTGGAGAGCGTGCCGGTCGCCGCCGCCGAGACCGCGCAGCTCGCCGTATAGGTGACGCTGCCGCCCGCAGGCAGATTGACCGTGTTGTTGATGTTGCCCGAACCGGCCGCCGTGCAGGTGCCGCCGCCGGCTCCCACGCAGGTCCAGGTGCAGGTGAGCGACGCCGGGAAGGTGTCCGCCACCGTGGCGCCCGTGGCATTGCTCGGGCCGGCGTTGGAGGCCGTGATCGTGTAGGTCACCGAGCCGCCCGCGGTCGCCGTCGTCACTCCGTCCGTCTTGGTGATGCCCAGGTTCTCCTGCGGGGTCAGCGTGTCGGTGTCGGTGGCGCTGTTGTTCGCCGCATTGGAGTCACCCACCGCGCCGCCCGAGACCGTCGCGGTATTGGAGAGCGTGCCCGTCGCCGAGGCGATTGATCGCGCACGTCGCCGTATAGGTCACGCTCGCGCCGACCGGCAGGTTGACCGTGTCGTTGAGGTTGCCCGAGCCCGCCGCCGTGCAGGTGCCGCCGCCGGCGCCCACGCACGTCCAGGTGCAGGTGAGGACGGCCGGGAAGGTGTCGGCGACGGTGCCGCCGGTCACCGGGTCCGGGCCCGCGTTCGACGCCGTGATCGTGTAGGTCACCGAGCCGCCGGGCACCGCCGTGACGACGCCGTCGGTCTTGGTGATCGCGAGGTCGGCGACCGGCGAACAGACCGACGAGCACGGGATCGTGGTCGGAGGCGCGGTACGGCGTGCCCGGCTGGAAGACGACCCGCGGCGGCACCAGCGCCGAGCCGTCCGGCTTCTCCTCGAAGGTCGACTCGCCGGGCTGTCCCGGACCTCGTCGTTGTAGTCGAAGAGGTCGACCTCGTCGGCGTTGATGTGCCAGGCGTCGGCGCCGGTGACCTGGGGCAGCAGGCAGGCGCTGGCGAAGCCGTAGTCGAGATGGCCGAGCTGGCCATCGAAGAGGTAGGAGTAGGCGTTCGGCGCCATGGAAGAGGGTCTCGAGGTCGGTGTACCCGCCGGCGATCGAGGGTCGTTGATCGGATCCTCCTTGGCGTAGGAGTTGAAGTCGCCGAGGAGCAGGACGTCCGGATCGCCCGCGGCGGGGAGGACGGTGCCGTTGATCCAGGTGAGGAGCCGGTTGGCCTGCGCGGTCCGCGTGGCGTTGGAGGCACCTGCGCCGTCCCTGATGTCCGTGTCGCCGGGCAGGCCGGCGCTCGAGCCCTTGGACTTGAAGTGGTTGACGATCGACCGTGAAGCGCTTGCCGAAGGCCGGGTTGGTCGCGTCGACGACGTCATAGGTCTGGGCGGTCGGCGGCCGGTTGTGGATGGGATCGAGGTCGACGAGCGGCGCGCCGACCGGCGACACGATGCCGGTGCGGTAGATCTGCTGCACCCGGATGGCGTCGGTGCCCAGCGTGCCGCCGGTGTTCACGAAGGCGTACGGATGCGCGCCGCCGCAGCGGGTGTTGACCGCGCCGAGCAGGTCGGTGATCGAGGCGCTCGGCGTGGTGTTCTCGAGCTCCATGAAGCCGTAGACGTCGGCGTTGAGCGTGCAGATGACGAGCGACGCCCGCGCGCGCTGGCGGTTGAGCTCGGCGACGCTGTCGGCGCCGCGGCAGTCCAGGGTCGCCGCTCGGGCCGCAGGGACCGGTGGAGTTGCTCGCGGTGGTGTCGATCGTCGTGAAGTAGTTGAGGAGGTTCATGCCCACCGCCTGGATGGCGCCGCCCACCGCCGGCGGCGTCGCCGGGCGCGGGTTGGCGACGGTGAAGGTCGCCGGGTTGCGCGGCGGTCGGGCGGATGCGCCAGGCGTCGGTGCCGGCCTGGCCGGCGAACGACCAGTGCAGGACGCCGGTCAGCCCGTTGACCAGGTCGCCGCCGCGGAAGAAGTCGGTCCCCTGGGTGCCGACCGAGAAGCCGCCGTTGGCGCGCGGGTAGTAGACGTACTGCAGGCCGTCGGCCGGCCCCGGCGGGGAGGACGTCGTCAGGTACCACTCCTGCGCGTTGTTGTCGTCGTCGAGGATGACCTCGGCGGCGCGAGAGGCTGTCGGCCCAGGCGGTGTTGCCCGCGACGCTCGGCGCGTTGGCCTCGGTGAACTGGCGCGGCCGGCCGCCCTTGGTAGAGGATGATCTGGCCGTAGCGCCCGAGCTCGAAGTACTCCGACACCGATGAGCGTGTCGACGAAAGTCACCTTCATCCCCTCGCGCGCCTCGTAGTAGGCGTCGACGTCGCCGGCGATCGGCAGGGTGATCGTCGCCGGGGTCACCTCGGCGAGGTGGTTGCCGGCGTCGGTGACGACGACCGAGGCCGCGGTGGTGGCCGTGATCTCGGTCAGGAGGTTGAACTCCGACACCGTGCCGGTGGCCTTCACCCGCTGCCCCTCGGCGACCGGCGTCGGGCAGCCGCCGCAGAAGATGAAGATGCCTTCCGAGGTGTTCGGATCGGCGTCGGCGTCGGCGTCCTCTTCCTGGAGGAAGAAGCCCTGGAGCTTGTTGGTCGCCCTGGAAGTTGGCGGTGACCACGCCCTCGACCGTCACCGTGGCGCCCGGGATCGGCGTCGCGGCGCCGTTGCCCTGCACGTCGTGGATCTTGGTGATGTCGTCGTTGACGATCGTGCCCAGGCCCTGGCCGTCGGTCGACGATGGCGTTGGTGACGTTGGTGACGTTGACGAAGAAGGTCTCGTCGGTCTCCGGCGTGGTGTCGCCGTTGACCAGCACGTCGAAGGTGTAGGTCGAGCTGCCGGCCGGGATCGTCTGGCCGGTGAGCGACTTCGCCGTGTAGTCGCCCGGCGCGTGGCCGTGCCGTTGGCGGTCGCGATGTCGAAGGTCACGCCGCCGGCCGGCGCCGGGGCCGAGAGGCTCACCGTGAAGGTGAAGGTGGTGGTGCCGGCGTTGCCCTCGTTCAGCGAGACGTCGTTGATCGTCAGGTTGGGCGCCGCGTCGTCGTTGACGATCGTCCCCTGCCCCTGGCCGTCGGTGACGGTGGCGCCGGTGACGTTGGTGACGTTGACGAAGAACGTCTCGTTCGTCTCCGGCGTGGTGTCGCCGTTGACCAGGACGGTGAAGCTGTAGGTCGAGCTGCCGGCGGGGATCGTCTGCGCGGTCAGCGACTTCTGGCGTGTAGTCGGAGGGCTGCGTCGCCGTGCCGTCGGCGGTGGCGATGTCGAAGGTCACGCCGCCCGGGCCGGCCGGGCGCGGAGAGGCTCACGGTGAAGGTGAAGCTGGTGGTGCCGGCGTTCCCTTCGTTGAGCGAGACGTCGTTGATCGTCAGGTTGACCGGCGCGCACCGCGTTGGGGGTGAGCGAGAAGTCGTCGACCGCGAGGCCGTCGTCGGCGCCGGTGGCGTCGATGTCGGTCCAGCGGATCCAGAAGGTCGCGCCGTTGGCGATGCTCAGCGCGGAGATCGTCGAGGAGAGCGCCGTGCGGTCCGCCGCCGCGTTGCCGTTCTTGGCGCCGGTCGTGGCGGTGTCCGGCGTGACGAAGTTGAGGGCGGCGACGTTGGTCCAGGTGCCGGTCACCAGGTCCGTCGCGTTGAGTGCTGTACTCGAAGTTCATCTGATCGGTCCGGCCCGCCGTGCCCAGGCGCCACTCCTCGCCGTTGTAGGCGACCGCCAGGCTGGTGAGCGTCGCGCCGGTGTTGTTGGTGAAGCAGGCGCCGAAGTTGGGGATCAGGGTGCCGCTGCGCAACTGGCCCAGGGCCCGCTCCGTGCGCGGCCGCCGCGCCATAGCTGTACATGTCGCCCGTGGTGCTGCCGCCGGTGTCGACGGCGTACTGCTCGTTGTCCCGCGCGCCGCCTCCCGACTCGGTCATGAACCAGCCGGGGATCGTCAGATTGTTGGTCGTGCTCGCCGGCCGTGTTCGAGAGCGTGTCGAAGTTCTGGGTGGCGGCCGACCCGAGGGTGGTCAGGCTGACGCACTGGGCCCCGGCCGGACGGACCGGCAGCAGGGACAGGGCGAACAAGGCCAGGATGAACGAAATTCGGCGAGCGACGACCATACAGGTACCCTCCGGGTTGAAGCACCAGCCGCGCGGGTCGGCCTGGATCACATTCAAGTAGACAGGGAAGTTTAACCGGAGAAGCGGCCGGATGGGTGACAGGAGAGTGAACGAGGGGAGAATTTCTTGCGATTCCCACTTTTCCGCCCGCCGTGCACTTTACTTCAATGAACCTGCCGCATCGCAGTCATCACGCCTCCTGTCCAGGTTCGGGCCGGAGGGTACTTGGAGGACATGTCATGAAGACACTCTTGGTTGCTTGCCTGACCCTGGGAGCCCTGGCGCCGCTGGGCGCGGCCCAGGCCGCCACCGGACCCGATCTGATCATCGACACCGCCACGCTGCAGCACGAGTGGCTGGTGCGCGACGAGAACCTGCCCGCGGACTACTGCAGCGTCATCGAGGGGGGCGTCACGGCGGGCTACCACCGCCTGATCCGCTTCACGGTCGGTGCCCAGAACGTCGGCGACGCCGACATCTACATCGGCGACCCGCGGTCGCACGTGGACGCCAACGACGGCCTGTTCGAGTTCGCCACCTGCCACCAGCACTTCCACTTCCGCAACTACGCCCGGTACGAGCTGGTCGACCCGGCCAGCGGCAAGGTCTGGAAGGCGGCCAAGGTGGGCTTCTGCATGCTCGACACCGATCCCAACCCGGCCTACCTGGGCCAGGCGCCGCGCTCCGGCCAGTACAAGTCCTGCGGCAGCTATACCGAGCCGGGCAACCAGGGGATCAGCCACGGCTGGACCGACACCTACAAGTTCTTTCTCGGCGGCCAGTACTTCGTGCTCGACGGCGGCGACGGCCAGGCGCCGGTCCCCCCGGGCAACTACATCATCCGCATCACCGCCAACCCGGCTTTCAGGCCGGACAGCAACAACCCCTGCCGGGTGCTCGACCCCGCCACCGGCCTCTGCCACAACTTCTTCGAGTCCAACTACACGAACAACGTCGGCGAGGTCGCGGTGACCATCCCGGATCACCCGGGACGCAGCGGCTATGGTCCGGGGGCCGGCGCCAACAGCCCCAAGGGCGAGCCCAAGGAGCACTGAGCCCCGCCATTTCCCCGGGCGGCGGCCTGCCGCCCGGGTCCGTCCCTCCCCTCGAACATTCCGGGCACCGGATTTGCAAATTGGCAGCCGCAAGCAGCGCCTTTAGCCGCCGGGGACTGGACCTTGGGGCGGACTTGCGGACGAGAGCGATGAGCGACCAGAACTTCAAGGGGCCCGTCAGGGCCGCCACCGGGATCGAAGGGCTCGATTACATCCTCGGCGGCGGTTTCCCCATCAACCGGATGTACCTGCTCGAAGGCGATCCCGGCGCCGGCAAGACCACCCTGGCCTTGCAGTTCCTGCTCGAGGGGGCCCGCAGGGGGGAGCCCGGCGTCTACGCCACCCTCTCCGAGACCGAGGAAGAGCTCCGCGACGTGGCCGCCTCGCACGGCTGGTCGCTCGACGGCGTCACCATCTGCGAGCTGCAGACCGCCGAGGAGAGCCTCAAGGCCGACTCGCAGTACACCCTCTTCCACCCTTCCGAGGTCGAGCTCTCGGAGACCACCCGGGCGGTGCTCGACACCGTCGAGCGGGTCAAGCCGCTGCGGGTCGTCTTCGACTCGCTCTCCGAGATGCGGCTGCTGGCCCGCGACTCCCTGCGCTACCGGCGGCAGATCCTGGCGCTCAAGCACTACTTCACCGGCCAGAACTGCACGGTGCTGCTGCTCGACTACACCGGCGCCACGACGGGGGACTTCCAGCTCCAGAGCCTCACCCACGGCGTCATCGCGTTCGAGCAGATCGCTCCCGGCTACGGCGGCCAGCGGCGGCGCGTGCGGGTGCAGAAAGTGCGCGGCGTCGCGTTCCGCGACGGCTACCACGATTACCGGATCACCACCGGCGGGCTGGTGGTCTATCCCGCGCCTGGTGGCCGGCGATCATGCGGTCATGCTCGCGGAATTCCCCTCCTCCCAGTTAATGGCGAGCGGCCTGCCGGAGCTGGACGCCATGCTGGGCGGCAGCATCGACCAGGGGAGCAGCGTGATGCTTCTGGGGCCGGCCGGGGTCGGCAAGTCGACCCTGACGGCGCAGTACATCTCGGCGGCCGCCGGCCGCGGGGAGCGCTCCACGATCTACACCTTCGACGAGTCGCCGGTCACCTGGATGGCTCGCGCCGAGCGGCTGGGCCTCCACCTCCAAGGCCACCTCGAGGCGGGGCGGATCACCATCCGCCGGGTGAACCCGGCCGAGCTCTCGCCGGGCGAGTTGGCCCACGACATCAAGCTGGCGGTGGAGGCGGGCACCCGGATCGTGGTGATCGACAGCCTCAACGGCTATCAGCACGCCATGCCGGAGGAGCGCTTCCTGGTGCTCCATCTCCACGAGCTGCTCACCTACCTCGGCCAGCAAGGGGTCCTGACCTTCCTGGTGATGTCGCAGGCGGGCTTCATGGGCGAGGCGCTGGAATCGCCGGTAAACCTCTCCTACCTGGCCGACACGGTGCTCCTGCTGCGCTACTTCGAGGCGTTCGGCGAGGTGCGCAAGGCGATCTCGCTGGTCAAGCGCCGCACCGGGCCCCACGAGACCACCGTGCGCGAGCTGCGCATCTCCTCCGAGGGGCCGCGCGTCGGACACGAGCTGAAGGAGTTCCAGGGCGTGCTCACCGGACGGCTCGAATATACCGGAGCGGCCGAGCCTCTGATCGAGGACCGGGACGCCGCGAAAGTGGTGGAAAATGCCTGATCTGGAGCAGCGTGTACTGGTCCTGGCGCCTACCGGCCGCGACGGTGTGCTCGCCTGCCAGCTCCTCTCCTCGATGGACGTGCCGGGCCACGCCTGCGCCAGCGCCGCCGAGCTGTTCCAGGAGATCGCGACCGGAGCGGGGGCCGTCATCCTGGCCGACGAGGCGCTCCAGCCCGGGACCGTCGAGGGGCTGCTGGCGACCCTGGCGACGCAGCCCCCCTGGTCGGACCTGCCGCTGATCGTGTTCACCCGCAGCGGCGAGAGCAGCGAGCACATCCTGGAGACCCTGGTTCCGCTGGGCAACGCCACCATCCTCGAGCGGCCGGTGCGCCTGAGCACCCTGGTCAGCGCCGTCAAGGCGGCGTTGCGCGCCCGCCGCCGCCAGTACGAGGTGCGCGACCTGCTCGACCGCCAGGCCGACGCCGACCGCCGCAAGGACGAGTTCCTGGCCATGCTCGGCCACGAGCTGCGCAACCCCATGGCCGCCATCCGCAACGCCCTCTGGGTGCTCGACGAGGTCGGGTCGCAGGAGGAGCAGGCGGTCCGCCAGCGGGATGTCATCATGCGCCAGACCCGCCACCTGGTGCGCATGGTGGACGATCTGCTGGACGTCTCCCGGGTGACCCTCGGCAAGATCATCCTGCAGCGCCGGCCGGTCGACCTCCGGGACGTTGTCGAGCGGTGCCTCGCCGAGCTCGGCATGACCGCGCTCGCCCGCAGCAACGACCTCGACCTCACCGTCGACGCGGGGACGGCGGTGGTGATGGGCGATCCGGTGCGGCTCGAGCAGGTGGCCTGCAACCTGCTCCAGAACGCCATCAAGTACACCCCGCGCGGCGGCCGGCTCTGGGTCTCGGTGGAGACCGAGGGGGACGAGGCGCTGCTGCGGGTGCGCGACACCGGCATCGGCCTGTCGACCGAAATGCTGCAGACGATCTTCGAGCCGTTCGCCCAGGTGGAGAGCTCCCGGCAGCGCTCGGAGGGGGGGCTGGGCCTGGGCCTGGGCCTGGTGCGCAGCCTGGCCCAGATGCATGGCGGCCGGGTGGAGGCGGCGAGCGACGGCCCGGGGAAGGGGAGCGAGTTCATCGTCCGCCTCCCCCTGCTGGCCGAGGAGCGCCGGAAGTCCCCCTTCCGCCGGGCGGCGCCGCCGCCCCCCGCCCGCGTGGCCGAGCCGGCGGCGTCCGGGGTCCGCGTCCTCGTCGTCGAGGACAACGAGGACGGCCGCGAATCGCTGCGCGAGCTGCTCGAGATCTGGGGGTACAAGGTCTCGGTGGCCGGCAGCGGCCCGGAAGGAGTGGAGATGGCCTTCGCGGTCCACCCCGAGGTGGCGCTGATCGACATCGGCCTGCCGGGGCTCGACGGCAACGAGGTGGCCCGCCGCATCCGCTCGGTCCTCGGCGGCGACGAGATCTCGCTGATCGCCATGACCGGCTACGGCCAGCCCGAGGACCGGCGGCGGGCCCTCCAGGCCGGCTTCGACCGCTACCTGGTCAAGCCGGTCGATCCGGCCGAGCTGTCGCAGCTGCTCCGCGATACGCGCCACCCTGGCGAGGCGAGGCAGGCCTCGTTCGGGTGAAGGAAGAACACGGACGAACAAGGACAGAGGCTGCCTTAGGTTCGTGTTTGTCCGTGCTCGTCCCTGCCCGTCCGTGTTCTTCTAGAGATTGAAAATCTGCAGCCGGGCCAAAGTCACCAAAACAAAAGGCAGCAAGTTCGTGTTGATGATGTCGTGGACGCTGGCCCCCAGGCTGTAGCCGTCCCGCAGGTCGAAGACCTCCATCGCCAGGGAGACCAGGAGCCCGGGGATCAGCGCCTGGTAGGACGACAGGCGCCGCCGGAAGACGATCAGCGCGATCAGCAGCAGGACGAAGCCGATATAGATATGGATCGCGTCCTTGGTCAGCGGCAGGACGGCGAGCCACCAGAGCTTGAAGAGCTGATAGGTAGACTTCATAGGCTGGAGCAGAGCCTATCCTACAGCCGCCGGTGCGTGGCCACCGGGATCGCCTGCCGGATCTTCGCCATGCGGTCGAGGTCGATCTCGGCGAGGGCGAGGCCGGGGCCGTCCGAGGCGGTGGCGACGGGAATCCCCCAGGGATCGACGATCATCGCGTGCCCCCAGGTCTGGCCGAGGCCGCCGTCGTCGTGCTTGCCGTGTTGGGCCGGGGCGATCACCTAGCACTGGGTCTCGATGGCGCGGGCGCGCAGCAGCGGCTCCCAGTGGTCCTTGCCGGTGGCCAGGGTGAAGGCCGAGGGGATCATCAGGATCTCCGCGCCGTCGTCGACCAGCCGGCGGTAGAGCTCGCCGAAGCGCAGGTCGTAGCAGATCGACAGGCCGAAGCGGCCGAGCGGCGTCGCCGACCACCGCCGTCCCCTCGCCCGGCTTGCAGGTGGCCGACTCGGCGAAGCGCACGCCGTTGGGCACGTCGACGTCGAAGAGGTGGATCTTGCGGTAGGTGCCGAGGATCTCCCCGGCCGGCGAGAAGAAGACGCTGGTGTTGTAGCAGCGCCCGGCCTCGTCGCTCTTCTCGTTGAACGAGCCGAGCAGCAGGTGGATCCCGAGGCCGCCGGGCGAGCTCGGCGAAGCGGGAGCACGGTCCGGCCGTCGAGCGGCTCGGCGCGCCGCACCTTCTCCTCGTGCGGGCCCAGATAGTTGGTGTTCTCGGGGGTGGCGACGAAGCGGGCGCCGTGGGCGGCGGCGCGCTCGATCAGGGCGCGGGCGCTCTCCCAGTTGGCCTCCTCGTCGGAGGTGGAGGTGAGCTGGACGGCGGCGGCGAGAAACATGGCGACTTCTTGTAGCATACTGCTGACCCCCGTGTGACCCCTCCGTCACCCGGAAATGCGATTCTGCCAGCGGAAGGTACCTATCCTCTTGGCGACGCTGACACTCCTCCTCACCCTCCTCGCGGCCACTTCCCTGTGCGTGACGCTGCTGGTGACCGCCGGCGCCCTGGCCTATCTCGCCCGGCGCGCCCCGGCCGGCGGCGAGGCTCCGACGCCGCCGCCGATCTCGGTCCTCAAGCCGCTCAAGGGGCTGGACGAGGGGCTCTACGAGAACCTGGCCTCGCTGGCCCGGCAGGACTACCCCGGTTTCGAGCTCGTCCTCGGGGCCGAGGACCCGGGCGACCCCGCCCTCGCCGTGGCCGAGCGCCTGCGGCGGGACTTCCCCGGCGTCGCCATCACCATCGTCCGCGGGGCCGCGCCGCTCGGCTACAACCCGAAGGTGACGAACCTCGCCGCGATGGCCCCGCGCGCCCGCCATGAGCACCTGCTGATCTCCGACTCCAACGTCCGCGCCCGGCCCGGCTACCTGCGCGCGATGGCCGCCGAGCTGGCCGGCGGCGAGGTGGGCCTGGTGTCGAGCGTGTTCGCCGGCGCCGGCGAGCAGAGCCTCGGCGCCCTGTTCGACAACCTGCACCTCAATTCCTTCGTCGCCGCCACCGTGGCCACCGCCCATCTCGCCGGCCAGCCGTGCGTGGTCGGCAAGTCGATGCTCTTCCGCCGCGCCGACCTCGCGGCGCTGGGCGGCTGGGAGGCGGTCAAGGACGTCCTGGCCGAGGACTACATGCTCGGCCAGGCGTTCCACCGCGCGGGGTTCCGGGTGGCGCTGTCGGCCCACGTCCTGCCGGTCCGCCAGGAACGGCGGACGGTCGGCAAGTTCTTCGAGCGGCATCTCCGCTGGTCCCAGATGCGGCGGCGGATCTCGCCGGCCTACTTCGGCGAGCCGCTGCTCAACCCGGTGCCGTTCCTGCTCGCCGCGGCGCTGGCCCACGGCGGGCGCGGGGCGGTCGTGGCGCTCGCCGGGATCGGCGTCAAGATCGCGGCCGACGCCCTCCTCGCCTGGAGGCTGCGCGGCGAGGCCCTGCCGCTGAGCTCTCTGCTCTGGATCCCGGTCAAGGATCTGCTGATCGCCGGCGTCTGGTCGGTCGGCCTCTTCCGGCGCACGATCTGCTGGCGCGGCAACCGCCTGCGGGTCGGCCCGGGGAGCCTGCTCACGCCGGTCGAGAACACCGAGGTCGCCGCCGACTTCAAGGAGACGGTGGCTTGATCCCTGCCCGCATGACCTTGGGGGAAGCGGTCTGGCGGCGGGTGGCCTCGATCGACCAGCAGGTGCTCCTCTCGGTGCGGCGCCTGGAGTCGCGCTGGATGACCCGCCTGATGCGGTCGCTCACCCACCTGGGGGACACCGGAAGCTGGGTGCTGCTGGGGCTGGCGCTCGACTTCTCAGGGGGCCAGGGGGCCCGCCACTGCGCCCTGCTCGGCACCGCGGCGGGCCTGGCGCTGCTGATCTCCCAGCCGCTCAAGCGGCTCTGCTGCCGCCGGCGGCCGAGCTCCGGGATCGGCGGCTTCGCCGCCCTGACCGAGAATCCGGACGTCTTCTCCTTCCCCTCGGGCCATACCGCCGTGGCCTTCGCGGTGGCGGCGGCCTTCGCCGGCCAGGCCGGCCTGCTCGGCGGGCTCGCCCTGGCGCTCGCCGTGGGCATCGGCATTTCGCGTGTCTACCTCGGAGCCCACTACCCGCTGGACGTCGCCGCGGGGGTGCTCGTCGGCACCGTCGCGGGCACGGCGGCCCGGCTCTTCGTCCTCCAGTTTCCGCTGCTGAAGCTCGCGGGCTATGCCATGCTCGCCACGGTCTCCTGAAGCTTTGAGCCTCCTCAAGGATTGTCCCCTCCCCGACCCCGGCCCCAGGCCGGTCGTCGCCTCGGTCGAGATGGGCTACGGCCACATGCGGGCCGCCCACGCCCTCGCCTCGGAGCTCGGCACGGAGATCCTCCAGGTCGACCGGCCGCCGCTCGTCGCGCCCGAGGAGCTGCGCCTCTGGAGCGCCTCCCGGAGGGCCTACGAGATCACCTCGCGGGCGTCGCAGCTCCCGGTGGTGGGAGCGCCCCTCAAGTCCCTGCTGGAATCGCTGACCGATATCCCCCATCTCCACCCGCAACGGGACCTCTCGGCACCCAACTTCCAGGTGCGCTCGCTCCACCGGCTGATCGAGAGAGGGCTGGGGCGCGGCCTGGTGGATCTCCTGCGGACGACGAGCGCTCCGGTGATCACCACCTTTTTCGCGCCAGCCCTCTGCGCCGACCATTGCGGCTGCGAGCGGGTCTACTGCGTGGTGACCGACGTGGACATCAACCGGACCTGGGTCCCCCTGCGCCCGGAGCGGACGAAGATTGTCTACCTGACGCCGAGCTACCGGGCGGTCCACCGCCTGCGCGCCTACGGCATCCCGCGCGAGCAGATCGAGTTCACCGGCTTCCCCCTCCCCGGCGATCTGCTGGGCGGACCGGAGCTGACGCAGCTGCGCCGCAATCTCGCCGGCCGTCTCGTGCGCCTCGACCGCAAGGGGGTCTTCCGCGACCAGGCTCGGGGGGAGATCCACTACTTCCTGGGCGGGCTGCCGGAGGCCGAGGAGGAGGGGCGGCCGCCGTTGCTCACCTACACCGTCGGCGGGGCCGGCGCGCAGGCGGACCTCGCCCGCCCGCTGCTCAAGGGGGTGCGCCGGCTGATCGAGGAGGGGCGGCTGCGGGTCTGCCTGTCGGCGGGCGTGAGGGCGGAGGTCGCCACCCGCTTCCATGAATGGGTGCGCGAGGCCGGGCTCGCGGACCGCCTCGGCAACGGCGTCGAAGTCTTTCTGGCCGCCAGCCTGGAAGAGTACTTCCCAAGTTTCAACGAGATCCTCGCCGGCACCGATATCCTGTGGACCAAGCCGAGCGAGATGACCTTCTTCTCCGCCCTCGGCCTCCCCCTGATCCTCTCCCAGCCGGTCGGCGTCCACGAGCGTTACAACCGCCGCTGGGCGATCGAGAACGGCCCCGGCCTGAAGCAGCGCGACCCCCTCCACGCCGAGTACTGGCTGCGCGAGTGGCTCAACGAAGGCACCCTCGCCGCGGCCGCCTGGTACGGGTTTCTGCGGATGCCGAAGTTCGGGCTGTATCAGATCCTGGAGCGGGTGAATCAGGAAAGGACGTAAAGGACTGCAAGGACGCAAAGGACGAAGGGCACCTCCGTGTCCCTTGATGTCCTTTGCGTCCTTGCAGTCCTTTACGTCCTTTCTACCCGACCACCCGCCCCAGGACCCCCTCCCCGGAGATCGCCGTCAGCTCAACCTCGGAAAACCGGTTCCACAGCCCCGCCCCCTCCGCGCTGAGCACGCGCAGATAGTTGCTGGTCAGCCCCTGCCCCATGCCGTTCCGCGGCTTCTCCCAGAGCACGGTCGCCCGGGTCCCGAGGTGGGCGCTCTGGAAGGCGCGCTCGGCGGCGGCGGCGGCGGCGAGCATCCGCGCCATCCGCTCCTTCTTCTCCTCGGTGGCAACGTGCCCGGGCATCCCCTCCGCCGTGGTGCCGGGACGGGGGGAGTAGGGAAAGACGTGGATTTTGGCGAAGCCGGCGGCCTCAACCGTGGCGAGGCTCTCCGCGAACTCCTCTCCCGTCTCGCCAGGGAAGCCCACGATGACGTCGGTCGTCACCGCCACCCCCGGCACGGCGGCGCGGACACGGTCGAGCAGAGCGAGGTAGCTCTCTGCCGTGTAGGGGCGGCGCATGCGGCCCAGGGTGGCGGTCGAGCCGCTCTGGAGCGAGAGGTGGAGATGGCGGCAGAGGCGAGGGTCTCTCCAGAGGTCGAGGAGCCGCTCGTCGAGGTCCCAGGGCGCTATCGAGGTCAGGCGCAGGCGGGGGACCTCCGTCTCCCCCAGGATCGCGCGGACCAGGTCCCCCAGCCGGGCGCCCTCGGAGCGCCAGGCGGAGATCTGGACGCCGGTGATCACGATCTCCCGGTACCCCCGGGCGAGGAGGGTCCGGATCTCGGCGATCACCTCCTGGAGAGGGCGGCTGCGCTGGGCCCCGCGGGTGAACGGGATGATGCAGAAGGAGCAGCGCATGTTGCAGCCGTCCTCCACCTTGACCAGGGCGCGGGTGTGCCCGACGGGCATCGGGGCGCAAGGGACGTCGCCAGCGTGGTCCGTCTCCGGAAACGCCGCGAGCACGAGGGGGACCAGGCGGTCCTTCTCGGCGTTGGGGATCACGAGATCGACCCCGGCGAGGCGCGCCGCCTCCTCGGGCGAACCGGTCGCGTAGCAGCCGGTCAGCACGGTGCGGAC
The DNA here is from genome assembly GCA_963792575.1 of uncultured Acidobacteriota bacterium. GTDB lineage: Bacteria > Acidobacteriota > Thermoanaerobaculia > Multivoradales > UBA5704 > DATARR01. Next base: position 612,685 of record CAWBWZ010000023.1, on the reverse strand, counting down.
CGGCCGCCCGGAGCGCCGCGCCGCGCCCGCCGCCTTGCGCGACCCCCGCGCCGCGACGTGGGTCACCGTGCAGGAGTTGACGACGTGGAGGTCCGCCTCGGCGAGCGAGCCCACCACCGGGTGCCCGGCGGCCTCGAACTGCCGCCCCAGGCGCTCGATCTCCGCCTGGTTCAGCTTGCAGCCAAGATTGGTGAAGTGGACGCGCATATGTGGGTGGAGGGGGTAAATTCTCCGTAAACCCCGATCCCGGGGGAAATTCTATCCGGTCTCGATTGAGTTACGCTTGGCGATCGAGGCCCTCATGACCGTCCCCAAGATCGCGCTCCCCCTCGCCGCCCTGCTCCTCGCTCCGTTCCTGATCATGCCGAGCCCCGCCCGCGGCGCGGCGGGCGAGTGGTCGACCAATCCGCAGTCGCGCGTGCGGCTGATCTCCCCCTGGCAGGTGGCCCCCCGCAATGGCGAGCTGATGCTCGGCCTGCACTTCCTGCTCTCCCCCGGCTGGCACGTCTACTGGAAGAACAGCGGCGACGCAGGGTTCCCCCCCTCGGCCACCTTCCAGCCCGCCGACGTCCTCGGCACCCCGGAGATCCTCTGGCCGACGCCGCGCCGGTTCCAGCTGCCGGGCGACCTCGTGGCCTTCGGCTATGAGAGTGAGGTGGTCTACCCCGTGCGCGCGGAGATCCGGCCGGGCGCCGCGCTCCCGGTTCCCGCGCAGACGTCGGACGCAGCCTCCTCGGACCCGGCGCCGCCGGCCGACATCCCCCCCGATGTCCTCCACATCAGCGCCGACCTCGACTACCTGGTCTGCCAGGTCGACTGCATCCCGTTTCGCTACACGCTGACGCTCGACCAGCCGCTGGGAGATACCCCGGAGGGGGATCCGGCGACGGCGTCGCTCGTCCAGGCCTGGGTCGACCGCCTGCCACGGATCGTTCGCGAGGTCCCCGGCGTGCGGACCGGCGCGGTGCTCGACGCCAGCCGCCAGGGGGGACCGGACCTCGAGATCCGCGTCCTTGGCGTCAAGGCCCAGACGGGCAAGACCGACCTCTTCCTGGAAACCCAGGATACGTTCGACGCCGGCCGGCCGCGGATGCGCGCCGTCGCGGACGGCCTGGTGTTCCACGTGCCGATGCAGGCGAGGGAGGCCGGCAAGCCGTTGCCGGCGAAGACCGCGATCGCCTGGACGATCTCGAACCTGACGGCGAAGGACGGCAAGCCCTTCAACCTGGAGGCGCGGCGCGAGGTGCGGGTCTGGACGCAGGGGGGCACCGCGCCGGACCCGATGCGGGAACCGGCGCCCGGCCAGACGGCGGACCGCTTCCCGCGGCAACTGCTTCGCGCCTTCCTCGGCGGCGCGCTGATGAACCTCGCGCCGACCGTGCTGGCGCTCCTCATCGCCGCGGTCTTCTCGCTGCGTCTCCCCGGAACCGGGTCGCGCGCCGGGCTGCGGGGCACCGGGTTGCGGGAGAACGCCGCCGCCGCGGTCACCGGCGTGGTCGGCGGCTGCTGGGCGATCGCCGGGCTGGCGCTGCTGGCGCGCCGGGCAGGGGTGGCGGCGGACTGGCCGTCCCTGCTGCAGGAGCCCGCCATCGGCGCCCTGCTCGCGATCGCCGCCGCGCTGCTCGCCCTCAATCTGTGGGGCCTGCTGGAGTTCCCCCTCGCCGCCGCCGGCGCTTCGCGGGCGGGGACCGGGCGCCACCTGCTCGCCGGCCTGTGCGCCGTGCCGCTGGCGCTCGCCTGGCCCGTGCCCCTGCTCCAGGAGCCGATCGGCCTCGCCTTCGCGCGCGGGCCGGCGGCGGCCTGCGCCGTCTTCGCGATGGTCGGCTTCGGCCTCGCCCTCCCCTATCTGCTCCTCACGCTGGCGCCGGCCGCGGCCCGCCGGCTGCCGGTTTTTTCCGGGGAGAGACCGGGGGCCTGGCTGCCCCGCCTGCGCGAGGGGCTCGGCTTCCTGGCTGGCGGCAGCACGCTCTGGCTGCTCTACGCCCTCTCCCGCCGGGTGAGCCCGGAGGGGCTCGCCTGGATCGAGCTCGCCCTGCTCGGCATGAGCCTCCTCGCCTGGCTGCGGGCGCGCGAGGGGGCCCGCCCGGCAGCACGCTTCGTCTTCGTCCTCGGTCTCGCGGCCTGCGCCGCCGGCGCGCTCTGGCTCGCGGACCATGATCGCCTGACACCCCGGCGCCTGGCCCCCCGGCCGGCCACCGTCCAACAACCGATGACTTCCAACACGATTCAAGGAGGTTGAATGCGCAGCAAAGGAAAAATCTTCTCTTCCCTCGCCATCCTGGCCCTCGCGGCCCTGCCCGCCCTGGCCGACGGCGTGGTCGGCGCCGCCGCTCCCGCCTTCACGCTCAAGGGGCTGGACGGCAAGAACCACTCGCTCGCGGACTACAAGGGAAAGGTGGTGGTGCTCGAGTGGATCAACCCCAACTGCCCGGTCTCCAACCGCCACGCGCGGGAGAAGACGATGACCGAGCTCGTCAAGCAGCACGGCGAGGTGGTCTGGCTGGGGATCAACAGCACCAGCCCCGGCAGCGGCGATTTCATGAAGCCCGCCGAGCACCTGGCCTATAACCAGAAGTACGGCATCACCTATCCCGTGCTCTACGACGAGAGCGGCCAGGTCGGCCATGCCTACGGCGCGCGGACCACGCCGCACATGTTCATCGTTGCCCCCGACGGCAAGCTCGCCTACAACGGCGCGATCGACGACGACCCGCCGGGGCGCAAGGCGATGACCGCGCGGCTCAACTATGTCGGCCATGGCCTCGACGCCGAAAAGGGGGGCAAGAGCCCCGACCCGGCGTCGACCAAGCCTTACGGATGCAGCGTCAAGTACCAGTAGAAACTCAATCCGCCACGGGCCCGGGGTCGCGCTACCTCGGGCCCCGCGGCGCGTCCCCCGGGCAAAAGCTGACCGCTCTCCACCACGGCCGTCGTTGACCGTTTTCACTTCCTGCTCTAGAATTTGTAGGTAATCGAAATCTTTTCGGCCCGTTGCTGATCCATCGATCGATCCGGATCAGCGCCCAATTTGTGATCTCTTACCGGAGGGAATCATGCCAAGTCAGGACGAGATCATGCAGCAGATCCTCGGATTGGTCAGCCAGGGCGCGGCCATGCCGTTGACCGCCGAGCTCGAATCCACTCTCCACGATCGCTATTACCAATGGATCGTCACGACAAAGGCCGGGAACACGACCAGCCCGCAGCAGATCTGGGACCAGGACGCCGGGAAGGATATCCGGGAGAAGTTCGTGCTGATCGGCGCCGGATTGGCGTTGGTGAAGGTATCGAAACCGGTCGTCAATGGGAAGGATTGCACCGACACCTGCTCCGAGGTGGAGAAAGAATCGAAGTGCCCTCACTGCCCTGACCCGTCCTTCTAGGCGGCCGGCGTTCCCGAGATTTCGCCGGTGAAAAGCGAGCTCTGGGAACGCCTGTTTCTCACCGTCGTCGGCGCCAAGCTCTGCGTGGCCCTGCTGGCCGCTCTCTGGGGGATCCCGTACACCACGAGCCTGGACGGGGACACGATCCTCCCCCATCTGGTGCTGATGCTGCCGCTGTGCGTCTATGGGATCGCGGGGGCCAGCCTGCTCCTGGGCGGATCGGAAGACCGCCGCGCCATCCTGCTCGGCTGCTTCTTCCTCCTGCTGGCGACCCCGTTCTCGAACCGCCCCCTGCTGGGGCTCGTCGCCGCCGGTCCGTTCGGCCTCGACTCCCTCGCGCTGGTGCTGAGCAGCCTGCATTTCGACGCCTTCCTGCCCTACTTCTTCTGGAAGTTCGTCGGCGAGTTCCCCACCCCCGTCCTCTCCTTCCGGGGGCGGCGCGTCCTCAACGCCGGAACCTCGGTCTCGCTGGCGGCGGGCTTCATCCTGGCCGGCATCGAGCTCGGGCGTCTGCTCGTCAACGTGGCGCGGAGCATGGAGCGGCCGGTCGCCTCCCTGATCGATGTCAGGCCGCTGAAGCCGACCTACGGCTACTACAGCGTGGTGCTGAGCCTGGCCGTCCTGGCCCTCGCCTTCCTGGTGGCGCGCATCCATACCGTCGCCGAGCCGGAGGCGCGCCGGGTGCGCGTGTTCGTGGCGGGGCTGGCCGCCATGGCGCCGCTCCTGCTGTACATCCTCCTCGACGCGGCGGCGCAGAAGCTCTGGGGCGGATCGCCGGATATCCCCTACCCGCTCTACGTCTTCCTGTTCGTCCTCTTCTGCTCGGTCCCGCTCTCGGCCGGCTACGCCGTCATCGTCCACCGCGCGCTCAACGTCCGGCTGATCGCCCGCAAGGCGCTGCAGTACGCCCTCGCCCGCTATACGGCGATCGTGATCGCCGGGGTGCCGGTGCTGGCCCTGGCGGTCTATTTCTACAAACATCGCGGATCGCGGGTCGAGGAGATCTTCTCGGGCGGCCCCCGCCTCCTGCTGCTCGGCTCGTCCGCGGTGGTGGGCCTCGGAGCGCTGCGCTATCGCCGGAACCTGCTCGACTCGATCGACCGCCACTTCTTCCGCGAGCAGTACGACGCCCGCCAGACACTGACCCTGCTGGTCGAGCGCATCCGGGCGACCCACGGCGTGGCGGAGCTCGCCAACCTCCTCTGCCGCGAGGCGGACCTCGCGCTGCATCCGGAGAGCGTGTCGCTGATGGCTTTCGACCCGCGCCTGGGGGTGCTCGCCGACCCCAAGGTCCGCAGCCGGCGTCTCGACGCCTCCTCGTCGCTCGCCGCCCTGATCGCGAGCGCCAGCGATCCGCTGCCGGTGGCGCTCGCGGATATCCGCTCCCCGCTCGCCAGGCTCCCCGAGCCGGAGCGCCACTGGCTGGTGGACAGCGGCTTCCGGATGATCGTGCCGATCCTGGCGCGCGACGGCTCGCTGCTCGGCCTGATCGGGCTCGGCGAGAAGAAGAGCGGCCTCCCTTTCCTCAAGGAGGACCGGCAGCTCCTGCGCGCCATCGCCAGCAGCGCCGCCTGGATGCTGGAGCTGGAGCTGGCCCGCTCGCTCGGCTCCTCGCAACGGAGCGGGCCGGAGGGGGAGGAAGGGGATGGGCCCATCACCCCCGCGGACTCCGCCGCCGCCAACGCCGAGCTCGCCAGGGAGTGCCCCCACTGCGGCCGCCTCTACCCCTCCTACAACGTCTTCTGCACCACGTGCAGCCGGCGGCTGGAGCCGTCGCACCTCCCCTATGTGCTGCCCGGCAAGTTCCGCTTCGAGCGGCGGATCGGCACCGGCGGCATGGGCATCGTCTATCGCGGCATCGACATCTCGCTGAACCGGGCGGTGGCGGTCAAGACCCTGCGCCGGGTCTCCCCCGAGGACGCCATGCGGCTGCGGCGGGAAGCGCGCACCGCCGCGGCGGTCTCCCACCCCCACCTCGCCCCGGTCTACGGCATGGAGACCTGGCAGGGAACGCCGATGCTGGTGATGGAGCTGCTGGAGGGGGGCACGCTCACCCAGCGCATCGAGAAGGGGCGGCTCGAGGCCGACGAGACCGTCGAGCTCGGCATCGCCATGGCCGAGGCCCTCGAGCACCTCCACGCCTCGGACATCCTCCACCGCGACATCAAGCCGAGCAACATCGGCTACGCCCGGGACGGCACTCCCAAGCTGATGGACTTCGGCATCGCCCGCGTCATGTTCGACCTGCGGCGCGACCTCGAGGCTCCCCCTCCGTCCAGCCTGGACGAGGAGTCGGTCCTGCTGCCGCCGACCTCGGTCTGGAGCCTCACCCCGACCGCGGTGACGGAGTCGAAGCAGCTCGTCGGCACCCTCGCCTACCTCTCGCCCGAGGCCCTCACGGGGCAGCCGGCCGACACCTCGTTCGACCTCTGGAGCCTCGCCATCGTGCTCTACGAGTGCCTGCTCGGCCGCAAGATCTTCAGCGGCGGGGACATGCATCAGCTGATGAACCGCATCCGCGGCGGCCGCGTCCCCGACTTCGCGCAGACCTGCCCGGAGCACGACGAGAAGCTCGGCGAGTTCTTCCGCGCGGCCCTGCACAAGACGATCACGCGGCGGCCGGCGAGCGCCCGCGAGTTCCGGGAGCGGCTCGCCGCCGTGCGTCCGCGCTTCTCGCCCTGAACTAAACCCGCCCGGCGATTTCCGGATCTATCTATTTCAGGGTGGGACGGAGAGATCTCACTTTAGGATCGTCTATGATGAAAGGCCGGTCTGGTCGTGATCGTGCCCTGCTCTCTGATGTGATGCGGTCGATAACCGGGCGGTTCCTGCCCAAGGAGAGAGATCATGGCATACACACAGGAAGGGATCATGGCCCAGATCTGGATCGCGTTCGGCCAGGGCGCCGGCGCCATCCGGGTATCCCAGGAGGCGGCGCTGGAGCTTCAAAGGTGGTACTACGGCGCCATCACGACGGAGGTCATCGACAAGAGATGGAAGACCGATGCCGTCCAGGCCCTGGACCGTATCCGCGCGATCGGCAGGCTCGCCGCGCTGAAGGCGGCCCATGCCGGCTCCACGGTGATCAAGCCCCAGGACGTCTACGAGTCGGCGTCCACGGTGCAGGACATGTCGCTGACCCCGCTGTGCCCGCCCGAGCCGCCCCCTCTCTCGCTGGAGTGGCCCGGTGTTGAGGCTCTCGCTGCCGGCGCGGCTCGTCCCGCCGCTCGCCACCATTAAGCTGGCGCTGGGGCTGGGCGCGTTCTTCGCGACGTACGCGCAATCCGCGGGGAAGAACCCCGCCTTCCCCGACGTCTACAACGGCCTGCTCCCGATCGCGTTCGGCGCGACGGGAGCGCTCCTCTTGCTCGGCGGCCGCGAGGACCGCCGGGCGTTCGCCCTCGGCGGCTTCTTCCTTGCGGCGGCGCCCTCCTGGGCCGACGGGCCGCTGGGCTACCTGGCCGAGGGCGGTCCGGGCCGCGTCCTCCTGAATCTGGTCGTCGCGGTGAAGCTGCAGGCTTTCCTCCCCTACTTCCTGTGGGTCTTTGTGCGCGAGTTCCCCTGCCCGCCGCTCTCGTTGACCACCCGGCGCCGCTTCCAGCTCATGGCGCGGGTGAGCGCCGTGGCCGGCCTGCTGCTCTTCATCCTCAACCTGCTGGCGTTCCTGTTGAAGGGGATCCCCGCGGCGGGCAGGGTACTCGCGGTCTTCGAGCCCAAGCCCACGGGGGGCCCCTTCTACGGAGTGGTGGTGGCCCTCACCGCGGCGGCGTTCCTGCTCCTGCCCTGGAAGGCCCGCCAGGTGCAGGGACCCGAGCACCGGCGGGCCCGGGTCTTCCTGGAGATCCTCGTCCTGACGTTCGGTCTGATCATCCTGGAGCTGGTGCTCGTGCTGTTCATGCCCGGCTACAACGATTTCTTCGCCGCCCGTCCAGCGGCTGCAGCGGCGCCTGGTCACGATCGTCCTGTTGCCGGCGCTCACCCTGCCGTTCACCATCCCCTACGCCGTGCTCGTCCACCGCGTGCTCGACGTCCGGCTGATCGCCCGCCGGGCCCTGCAGTACCTTCTCGCCCGCTCGATGGTGACGGCGCTCGTGGCCGTGCCCCTGGCCGCGCTCGGCCTCTATGCCTGGATTCACCGCGACATGCAGGTCGACCGCGCTCTTCTCCGGCTCGCGGGCGCTGCTTCTCGTCTCGGCCGTGCTGGTCGGAGCGGCGGCGCTGCGCTACCGCAAGCCGCTCCTCGACGCCATCGACCGGCGCTTCTTCCGCGAGCAGTTCGACGCCCGCCACATCCTCACCCTGCTGGTCGAGCGCATCCGCTCCATCCGCGACTCCACGAGCCTCGCCGACCTGGTGACCCGGGAGATCGACCTCGCGCTCCATCTCGATGGGGTCTCCCTCTTCGCGCTCGACGCCCTCTCGGGGCTCCTCGTCGACCCCCGCCACCGGACGCGGCGCCTGGACGCCTCCTCGGAGCTCGCGCTCACCCTCTCGAACGCCAGCGCCCCGCTGGAGGTCGACCTCGAAAGCCCCCACTCCCCCTTCCTGAAGCTCCCCGCGAAAGAGCGGCAGTGCCTGGCCGACGGCGGCTTCCGCCTGCTGGTGCCGATCCTGGCTCGCGACGGGTCGCTGCTCGGCATGATCGGGCTCGGCGAGAAGAAGAGCGGCCTCCCTTTCCTCAGGGAGGACCGCCAGCTCCTGCACGCCATCGCCAGCAACGCCGCCTGGGTGCTCGAGCTGGAGGTCGAGAAGGTGCTCTCCTCTCAGCGCACGGCGCGCCCGGCAGGATGGATGGAGACCGAGGATCCGACGCCCCGCGAGCTCCCCACCCCGTCGGTGTCCGAGCTCGCCAAGGAGTGCCTGAAGTGCGGCGCGCTCCACCCCTCCTACACCGTATTCTGCAGCACCTGCAGCAAGAAGCTCGAGCCGTCGGTCGTGCCCTACATGCTGCCGGGGAAGTTCCGCTTCGAGCGGCGGATCGGCACCGGCGGGATGGGCGTGGTCTACAGCGGGTTCGACCTGGCGCTCGGCCGCCACGCGGCGATCAAGACCCTGCGCCAGATCTCCAGCGAGGACGTCCTGCGGCTGCGGCGCGAGGCGCGGACCGCCGCCGCGGTCTCCCACCCCCACCTCGCCCCCGTCTTCGGCATGGAGACCTGGCAGGGGATGCCGCTGCTGATCATGGAGCTGCTGGAGGGGGGCACCCTCGCCCAGCGCATCACGCCGGGAGCGGCTCGACGCCCCGCGAGATCGTGGAGCTCGGCATCGCCATGGCCGGCGCCCTGGCGCAGCTCCACGCCGCCGACATCCTCCACCGCGACGTCAAGCCGAGCAACATCGGCTACACCCGCGACGGCATCCCCAAGCTGATGGACTTCGGCATCGCCCGCGCGAGGCTCGAGCTCGCCGAGGAGGAAGAGGAGGAGACCCAGGATCTGGACCTCGCGGACGACGACGCCCCCCGCCCCGATGGTCCGCCATCAGCGAGGACTTCCCGGCGCGGTTCCGCTTCGCCGGCACCCTCGCCTATCTTTCGCCGGAGGCGATGCGCGGCGAGCCGGCGGACGCCTCGTTCGATCTCTGGGGGCTGGCGATCGTGCTCTACGAATGCCTGCTGGGGCGGAAGGTCTTCGCCGGCACCTCGCAGCAGGTGATGAGCCGCATCCGCGCCGGGGTGGTGCCGGACTTCTCCCAGGTCTGCCCGGAGCACGACGCCACCCTGGGGAAGTTCTTCCGCGAGGCCCTCCACCGTTCCCGCGCCCGCCGCCCGGAGAGCGCCGAGGCGATGCGGCGGCGGCTGGAGGAGGTGCGGGACAGACTGGGGAAGGCCCCCTCCCTCCAGACCTAGAACGGCCCGCCCATCTCGAACATCGTGGGCTTGATCTTGGTGGCGAGCCCGACGCCGTCGCCCAGGGGGAGGACGACCGCCTGGAGCTGGGGGTGCATCATCAGGTAGCCGTTGAAGGCGCGGAGAGCGTCGGCGTCGCGGTCTTCCTGGTCCTCGCCGGGGCGCGGCGACCTGCCCGCCCCAGAGCAGGTTGTCGAAGACGAGGACGCCTCCCACCCGCAGCTTGGGCAGGACGAGGTCCAGATACTTCCGGTACTCGGTCTTCACCGCGTCCACGTAGACGAGGTCGAACGGCCCGTCGAGGCGGTGGAGCACCTCCAGCGCCGCCCCCTCGATCAGCTCGACCCGGTCGGCGACGCCGGCCCGCTCCAGGTACCCCCGGGCCGCGGCGAGGCGCTCCGGATCGATGTCGACCGACAGCCACCCGGGCCTCCGGCGCGCCGCGCGCGAGCCAGATCGCGCCGTAGCCGATGGCGGCGCCGATCTCCAGGATGCGGCGGGCCCCGGTCGTCCGGGCGAGGATGCCGAGCAGCTTTCCCACCTCCGGATCGGAGATCGGGATGTTCTCCCGCGCCGCCCGCTCCTCCATCTCCCGCAGGATGGCGTCCCGCGGCGGCAGCAGGCGGTCGAGATAGCGCTCCTGCTCGGGATGCAGGATCACGGCGTCGCCTCGCTTCATGAGCATCTCCAGCCGCCCCTACTGCGAGGTCGGCGTCGCGTCGTCGGCGGACGGCTCCTGGCTCTGCGCCCTTCGCCCGCCGCCGGGAATCCAGGCGATGTTCTCCAGCGAGGCCGAGCGCCTGGTGCCGGTCGCGGCCTGCGGCTCGAGGGTGAAGTTGGAGTGCAGCAGCACGTGGCAGAAGTCCTCCGCCACCGGCGCGTCGAGGCTCACCTCGACCTCGTGCAGGCCGGGCCCGGAGAGGTTCGTATCCGGGCAGCCGCAGTTCCCCTGGATCATCACCGACGGGGCGCTCGCGCCCGCGTCGAGAACCAGCTTGTAGTCCGCGACGTCCGCGGGCGGGATCTGGACGACCATCCAGACCGCCCCGGACGCGCGCTGATCGACCAGGCGGATGGAGCCGCGGTCCACCAGCCAGCGCCGCGCCAGCACCTGGCGGTCGCCGCCGGACTCGACCTCCATCCAGTTCGGCGAGAAGACGAACCGGGGGCGAGGGTTGGCGTTCGGCACCTCGACCTCGAATGCCTTGTACTCGTCGCGCCCCACCGCGTCGCCCAGGCCGTCGAGCGGCCAGCGCTTGCCGTCCTTGCCGTAGAGGCCGAGGGTCACCTGGTACTTGCCCGGCGCGAGCGGCGCCGCCATCGCCGACTGGTAGAGCTTGAGGTCGTAGGAGACCGGCGTCCCCGCGCGCCAGCGCTCGGGGAAGGCGTGGTCGAAGGTGCGGGCCACCTTCTGCTTGCCGTCGAGCAGGTGGACGAACACCGTCGGCTTCTCGTCCCCGATCGCCGCCGATGGAGTCCAGGTGAGGTGGACTGTCCGGAGCTGCGAGAACGGCAGATCCGTCCTGGGGGGATCGATATTCACCTGGGCCACCGGGGTCTGCTTGCCGCACCCGGCGACACCGAGGGTAGCGATCCCGGCGATGGGGATCATGATCAGCAGGAGAGCTTTGTTTGTTTTCATAAGAGAGATGAGAGCGGAGAGACGCTAACGGTGGACGGGACGGCTGTCAAGGCCGGCTGTCAGGGTCGAAACGTGGCCGAGCAGTCCGGCCCTTCCCACAGGGTGATCTCGGCCAGCGGGGCGGCCGGCAGCCCGCGTCTTCAGGCCTTCGAAGAACCAGGCGGCGATCCGCTCGGTCGTCGGGCTCTCGCGGTCGAAAGGGGGGACGGTGTTGATGTCGCGGTGGTCGAGCCGTGCCGCGAGCTCGCGCAGCGCCCCCTGCACCTCGACGAAATCCCAGGCCATCCCCTCGGCGTCCAGCTCCGCCGTCTCCAGCACCGCCTCGACCCGCCACGAGTGGCCATGGCTGGGCTCCGGCGCGCCGCGATAGGCGGTCAGGTGGTGCGCCGCCTCGAAGCGGGCGATCACCCGCAGCGTGTAGGTGGCCACGCCCTCATTCCCCCCGAGGAGCTGCTCGACGTGGGCGATCACCATCTCCAGCGCCACCCGGTTCTCGCCCCCTTCCGGGATGATGATGTCCGCCCACCGCTTCGACGGCTCGACGAACTCCAGGTGCATCGGGCGGACGGTCTCCAGGTACTGGCGGAGCACGTCCTGCACGGTACGCCCGCGCTCGGCCATGTCGCGGCCGAGGCGGCGGATCAGCCGCAGGTCGGCGTCGGTGTCGACGTAGATCTTGAAGTCGAGCAGCTCGCGCAGGCCCGGCTCGACGAAGATCAGGATCCCCTCCACGAGGATCACCGGCTGCGGCTCGATCCGCCGCGTGCGCGCCGTCCGGCGGTGGCGCACGAAGTCGTAGATCGGCACCTCGATCGGGTGCCCCGCCTTGAGGGCGGCCACGTGCGCGACCAGCAGCTCGTCGTCGAGCGCCGAGGGGTGGTCGAAGTTGTGGTGGAGCAGCTCGGCCTCGTTCCGCCAGTCGACGTCGCGGTAGTAGCTGTCCTGCTCGATGAACGCGATGCGCTCCTCCCCCACGGCGTCGAGGATGGCGCGGGCCACCGTGGTCTTGCCCGACCCCGTCCCCCCGGCGACCCCGAGGACACAGCACTTGTACTTCAAGGCCGAGAGGAGCGGGTCCAGCAGCGGCGCGGTCTCAAGGATCGACATAGGGGACTTGCTCCGGCTTGACTCCATTAAACAGCTAGATAGACGCTGAGCCACCCAGGATGGCGGCCCCCAGCGAGCGGGTCCATCGGGCGGGATTGTATCCGCCTCGGGTCATCTCTGGCAGCCGGGGCAGTAGAACGTGCTGCGGCCGGCCTGCACGATCCGCCGCACCGGCCGGCCGCAGGCGAGGCAGGGCTCCCCCTCGCGGTCGTAAACGGTGAGCGAAACCTGGAAATAGCCGCTCCGCCCCTCGCCGTCGGCGAAGTCGTTGAGAGTGGTCCCCCCCTGTGAGATCGCCTGCCGGAGCACCGCCATCGCCGACTCGGCCACCCGCTGCCAGCGCTGCCGGGAGATGCGGGCGACCGAGCGGCCGGGGTGGACCCCCGCGCGATGGAGCGTCTCGGAGGCGTAGATGTTGCCCACTCCAACCACCACCCCGGCGTCCATCAGGAACGCCTTGACCGGGCCCCGCCGCCCCGCGGCCGCGCGGGCCAGCACCTCGCCCAGTACCTTTCCGGATAAGCCCGGCTCCAGCGGCTCGGGCCCCAGATGGACGAAGTGGGGATCGGCGCCGAGCTCCGCCGTCTTCGCGGCGAAGACGACGCCGAAGCGCCGCGGGTCGCGGAACCGCAGCCGCCGGCCGCTCTGCAGATGGAAGGCCACGTGCTCGTGGAGCTCGGGCGGCGCCGCCGCCGGCGCGAGCGTCAGCCGGCCGCTCATCCCGAGGTGGACGACGACGGTCCACCCGCCTTCCAGATCGATCAGCAGATACTTCGAGCGCCGGCGCAGGGCGATCACCTCCCGCCCGCGGGCCGCCCGCCGCAGCCGCGGCACGTCCACCGGCTCGCGCAGGGAGGGGTTCGTCACCTCGACGCGCTCGATCCGGTCCCCGACCAGGTGGGGCTCCAGGCTCCGGCGCAGGACCTCGACTTCGGGCAGCTCAGGCATGACGGGGGGATTCTATTTTGGATTTTTGATTTTCGCTTTTGGGGGCTTGACAGGCTTGGGCCCATTGGCGTAAAAAGAGCGTAACATGATTCGCCAAGCGACGCTTCCTCTGCTGTTCGTCCTCTCCCCGAGTCTTCAGGCTGATCCCGCCGAGGCGATCGAGCGCAAGGTGCGCCGCGCCGCCGTCCGCCGCGAGCCGGTCGTCCTCGGCACCGCGGCGATCCCCTACGAACCGGTGCGGGAGGCGAGCCCCCTGCGGGCGCTGATGCCGCTGGGAGACGGGTTGAAGGTCGCGATCACCACCGCGTCGCCGCGCATCCTGGGGGAGCTGGAGCTGCTGGCCGAGCTGGACCGGCGGCACTCGGTGACCGTGCGGCTGCTGGTCCCGGTCCCCACCCCGCTCGACCCCGGTCCCCGCCTGCGGGCGGCGCACAGCCTGGCGGCCGAGGGGATCACGACCGTCCTCCTGCTCGCCCCCACCGCCGCGGCGCGCGAGGAGGAGCTGCGATTCTTCCTCGAAGCAGCCTGGGAGGCGAACGTCCACGACGTGGAGATCGACACCGCCCCCCTCCGCCGTATGGAGCGCCCCGCGCTGCAGGACACCTTCCGGCGGCTGCGGCTGGAATACGGGTTCCCGCGGGCGTCGGCCGGGCGCGGGTAGATCCCTACTCCGGCAGATCCGCCATGATCCCGAGCGCCACGCTCCGGCATCTCTCGATCACGGTCCGCAGCAGCCAGCGCCCCGGGTTCTGACGGTCCCAACGCTTGCTGATCAGGATCCCGCAAGCGTCCTCCAGGATCTGGCGCGCGGCTTCTTCGGAGATCCCATAGGCGGCGAAGACCTCCTCCAGGGCAGGCCGGAGACGAGCGAGGAGCTCGGCGCTGGTCTCTTCCATTTCCATCGGGTGAAAACCCTTCTATAAGAAATGGTTCCCGCCACGATGGAAACGGGACAAAATGGGGGGCTCCCCCGCCCCGAATCCTCACCCCCGACCCCCATAGGCGTTAACCTTTTGCCAAGAGACGTGCTGCGGAAGAGGCCTCAACGGCTTGTCGTTTGCGCTTTCGAGGCGAATCCAGGAGCAAACTTCGGAGCTGAGGAGCTTGGCTCAGCAGGGCCTTCAGATCGTTGAGACCGAGAACGGCGCAGCGTAGCGCCTCATAGAACAGCGCCTGAAGACGCCACAAACTCCCCTCCGGGCTCTGGGGCTCGCAGTCGGAAGCCCCAGGGGGAATTGGACCGGGACTCTCCCGTCAAATCCTCCACCAGCAAAGCCATCAACAACTTGGCATACAGGTAAGTCCGCGCTAAATCTGGATCCTTGGCGGGCACGCTACCCAGATCCCAAAGACTCTTCAGACGTTTGAAGGCTAGCTCGATCTGCCAACGGAACCTATACAATTCAAGCACTTGTGAAGCTGTCAGCTGATTGGCAGGCAACGAGGTCAACAGGAAAATGTAGGCCGCCGCCTCCAACGTCCGGGGGTCGACTTGACGACCCTTCTTCTTGGCTGCACGAAGAATTTTCTTGCGCGCCTGTTCGGTGGCAGGCGCGCTCTTGCGCAGCATCACCAAACGGGCCGCCATCGCCGGTGTCTGACGCCTCGGTGCGGTCTGGACTGCGAACTCTGCCGCCTCCGTATCGGCAATCCCCCGGGCCGCCTGCAACAGGTCGAAACTCTCCCCGGACGGTGTCTGAAGCGGCAGATTCTGCCAGTTCAGGCGCACCAGAAACTCCCCTCCGGCTTGCCGGACGCACAGCAAACCCTTGGCATGGGCATACCCCCGATCCCCGATCAGCACCTCGCGCTGGCCAACCTGAAACCGACTCAGGCTCTCTCCCCCTTCCGGACCCGTCAGCTCCACAGAGTCAATGGACAAACTGCCCAAATCAAACCCCAGATGAATCCGCCAATCGGTGCCCTCACTGCCGGGCGCCGACACCGTCGTGGCATCCACCAGACGAAGGCGAAAGCCCTTCACTTGAAGGCACTGGGCACGCTCCGCCAATTTCGCCCCCAGCAACTGTCCTAACCAGCCGGAACACCGGCGCAATGCCTTCATTACCCCCACCTGCGAGATCTTCCCTAACCCCTGTACGTGAGCCCAACAACTGGTCTGCCGTAGCGACATTCCGCAACAGTAAACCAGCGCCAGACGCAGCAGCGTCTCCGCCTTGCGGATCACTCGTCGGCGCAACAACGCCTCACTACTGCGGGCACTGGACTCTAAATCTGACTCCGAAGGCAAAAAGGAACGAAGGTACGACCACTGCGTCTCAAGAGCGTGGAGAGTGTCCATGGCTCCAGTTTACGGAACCTGTCACCAAAATCAAGAACTAGGTTAACGCATATGCCCCCGACCCCTCTCCCACCGCACTCCCCCCGACCGGGAGAGGGGGGCGACTCAGAACCGATAGCGCATGTGGGAGACGGTTTTCCCTCTCAGAACTGGTGGCAAAGCGCCTGCTACAAGCAAGGTCTCCCCAGTTCAAGCTCCCCTCTCCCGGTCGGGGGGAGTGCGGTGGGAGAGGGGCCGGGGGTGAGGATTCGGGTGGGGGGAAGCCCCCTCTACCGCCGCCCGCCCGGAGCCGCGGCCGCCGCGGCCTGGCTCAGGTGGGCCACCAGGCGGGCGATGGCAACGTCGGCCTCGCTGCTCTCCCCCTTGATCTGCAGCTCGGTCTCCAGCAGGTCGGAGGGGAGGCGGGCGAGGAGCGGCTCCGGCAGCCGGCAGGCGGCGAGGTAGGCGCGGTGGAGCCGGAAGGGGTGGAGGCCGGCCAGCGGATTCTTCCCGCCGGTGGGGATCTCGGATTGCAGCGCCGGCGCGTGCTGCGTCTTGAAGCGGGCGTAGTTCCCCTCGTCGGCGGGCACCCGCGCCACCCGCATCATGCCGCGCACGGCGACGAGCTGGCGGCAGAACGAGGCGAGCAGCGAAAAGAAGGAGAGCCGCGCGACCAGCGGATCCTCGGCCCCAGAGATCAGGCGGCGGAGACGGTCGAGCGCCTCCCCGCCGCGGCCGGCCGCGATGGCGTCGAGGAGCTGCCAGACGTCCTCCTCGCCGCGGTCCTCGACCGTCTGCTCGACCAGCTTGCGATCGATCCGGCCGTCCCCCTTCCCCTCGACGAGGTTGGCGAGCTTGCGGTACTCCCCGGCGAAACGGGCCGTCGAGTCGGCGTCCACGCCCCCCGTCGAACGGCCCCCTTTGTCGCTCTCCTGCCGCAGGGTGCGGCGGGCGAGCTCGGAGAGGGCGTCGGAGGCGATCCCGACCCCCGTCTGCCGCTCGAGCTCCCCGGTCAACAGCTCCAGGCCCTGCCAGCTCCCGCGGTCCGATTCGATCCGGCCGACGCCGAGCACGGCGCCGCGCTCCTCCAGCAAGCGGACGACCGGGTGGTCTGTCGCCACCGCGCTCTCGGCGAGCACCAGGATATGGCCGGGCGGCAGCCCCTGGCGCACCACCTCCGAGAGCTCCGTCAGATCCCCCTCGCCGGTCCCCTGGATCTCCTCCCGGCGGGCTGCTTCGAGCAGGCCGGCGAGCGAGGACCGCAGCTCCTCGACCTGCTTCTTCCCCCGTTTCGCCTTGCGCGCCTTCCCCCCTTCGAGCACCCAGGCCGGCAGCTCCGAGAGCGCCCGCTCGGGCTCGCCGGCATAGGGATTGATGTCGAAGAGGTGGAGCGCCTGGAGCAGGCGCGAGGCCGCCTGCCGCTCGCGGGCGGAGAGCGAGTGCCCGTCGGCGGCGATCGGGACCACGTCCGCCGCGTCGTCGATCAGCTCGCCGGCGGCGCCGCGGTCCGCGAAGACGGCCGAGTCCGCCGCCAGCAGCACCTTGCCGGTGGCGAACAGGGAGAACGTGCGGAGATCCTGCAGGAGGGGGGAGAGCGACGCCGGACGGCGGTGCACCTCCACCGCCGCGGCGCCGAGCCCGGCGGCGCTGGCCAAGGCCTCCGCGACCCGGCGGGCGGCAGGCTCAGCCATCACCAGGTCGCCATGGACCAGGCAGACCTGAGGCGGCTGCCCACTACGGGTCAGCCGGGTCAGGAAAGTCTCGATGGATTCGGCCAACAGCCCTCTATCTGATCAGGAACAGGCCTTGAAACAGGCCACTACGAAGGTTCAATCTCCAGGAGCCCCTTCTCGGCCATCTCCTGGCAATCGACACAGAAGCGCGCCCAGGGCAGAGCCTCGAGCCGCGCGATGGCGATGTTCCGCCCGCAGTTCGCGCACCGTCCGTACGTGCCCTCGTCCATCCGCCGGATCGCGTTCTCGATCTGGAGCAGCGTGGTCCGCTCGGTGTCCGACAGGGAGAACATCAGCTCCCGGTTATAGGCGTTGTTCGCGCGGTCCACGATGTCTTCCGTGCCGTCGTCCGCGGACTCCTGCCCCGCCCGGAGGTCCTGCTTGTACATGTTGAGGATCTCGTCTCGCTGGCTCTCCAGCCGCTGGCGGAGGGCCTCGAGGCGCTCCGGAGGCAACCCGGCCTCCTCCACCTGGACCTTATCTGTTCTGGCCACGCTTGCTTCTCCTTTTGAACAGACGCGCAAAAAAGTTCCCTAGGGTACGGCGTCACACCCCGCAGGCCCCCATACCTCAGGCCTTACACCTTACAGGGGCTCGCGATGATAGCTCATTCCAGCCTCAATCGAGAGCGCGCGGTAGAGCTGCTCATACAGCACGACACGTGCCAGTTCGTGGGAGAGCGTGAGAGGGCCGAACGAGAGGACCGCGCGGGCCCCCTCCAGCACGGCGCGATCGAGGCCGAGATCGGAGCCGATCAGGAAGGCGATCGGGTGCGGCCACTCCTGCTTGAGCCTGGCGAGCCGGTCCGCGAACTGCTCGGAGGAGAGCACTTCCCCCCGGCTGTCGAGGGCGAAGGTCCAGGCGGAAGGGGGGAGAGCGGCGAGCAGCGCCACCCCCTCCGCCTTCAGGCGCTGCGGATCGTCGGCCGCGACGCGGGCACGGACAGGGACGTCGCGAACCGGCCCGAAGCGGGCGATGCGCTTGCGGTAGGAGACGCAGATCTCTTCCCAGTTGGAGCGCTGGTGGCGTCCTGCCCAGAGGACGGCAAGCTCGCGCACTCAGCGGCCTTTACCCAACGGCGGTATCGTCGAGGTCCTGCTGCGAGCGGCCCACCAGGTAGCTCTCCCACTCGTCGAAGTAGGCCAGGGTCTTGAAGTCGCGCATCCGGTCGAGGAAGACGACGCCGTTCAAGTGGTCGTACTCGTGCTGGACGATGCGGGATTCGAAGCCCGTGACGACGTAGTCGAGCGGCTGCCCCGTGCGGTCGAGCCCCTGCACCCGCACCTTGGGGTGGCGCGGCACGAGTCCCCGCAGATCGGGGATCGACAGGCACCCCTCCCAGTCATACGCCACTTCCCGGGCCTGCGGGGTGACCAGGGGATTGATCACCACATGCAGCGGGACCTCCGGCGGACCGCCCGCCTGGTAGACGAAGAGCTGCGCCCCTTCGCCCACCTGCGGGGCGGCGAGGCCCACCCCGTGCGCCTCGTGCATCGTCTCCACCATGTCGTCGATCAGCGTCTGGATCTCCGGATCCGCGATGCGCTCGAGCGGGATGGGCAGCGCCGGAGTGCGCAGAGCGGGGTGGCCGAGACGGACAATGGGGCGAGCGGGCATTGGAGTTCCTTACCTGTAATTGCCTGGTGATTATAGTGTGAGTTCCAATCCCAGTGTGAGTTCCGAGCGCGGTCGCAAATGGTATGCTCCGGGGCCATGTCCAGAGGCACGGGAAGGTCCCTGAAAAGCAACCGCGGGCGGCGCGTGGCCACGAAGCTGCTGCTCGCCGGCGCGGCGGTCGGCGTTCCGGTCCTGGCGGCCGCCCTGCTGCGCCGCCGCGCGGAGCCCCCCTTCCCCCCGCGGTGGGGGCGCGCCCACCGCTACGCCGGGCGCTCCGGACGCGAGGTGGTCTTCCAGGAGCTGGGCAGCGGTTCGCCGATCGTCCTGCTCCACTCCTTTGGCCCGGGCTACGACGCCAACCAGTGGCGGGAGGCGGCCGAGGTCCTGGCGACCCAGCATTCTGTCTACGTGCCCGACTTTCCCGGCTGGGGACGGACGCGGGCGGTGGCCGGCACGCATCACCCGGACCGCTATCTCTCCCTGCTCGAGGATTTCCTGACCGGCGTCGTGCGGGAGAAGGCCGTCCTGGTGGCGGCCGGCCTCTCGGCCGCCTACGCCGTGCAGGCCGCCGTGGACCATCCCGGCCGGGTGCGCGCCCTCGCCCTGGTCTCCCCCCTTGGATTGGGAGAGGCGTCCGCGACCGGCACCCTGCGCAACTTCACCGGCAAGCTCCTAACGGTTCCGCTCGCCGGCGCGCCCGTTCTCGACCTGCTGACCGGCCGCGCCGCCCTGGAGCACCACCTCCGCCGCGAGGTCTACGCCGCTCCCGAGCGGGTGGACGCGGCCCTGCTGGAGCATCACTACCGGGCGAGCCACACCTCCCAGGCCCGCGCCGCGCTCGCCGCCTACCTGCGGGGGGACCTCTGGCACGACGTCTCCGAGGAGCTCCCCCGGCTGCGCGTGCCCGTCTGGCTCGCCTGGGGCCGGCAGGCCAGGCAGCCCCCCGTCGATCAGGCCGACCTCTGGCTCCGCCATCTCCCGCAAGGCGAGCTCGACGTCTTCGAAGGGACCGGCGCGCTTCCCCACGCCGAGACCCCGGCCCTCTTCTCCCGCGCCCTCGAACGGTTCCTGGCCAAGCTGCCGGGGTAGATCAGAAGGCCAGCGCCATGAACGACGCCAGCCCCGCCCAGCTGTCCGCCATCGCCAGCTTTCAGAGGTTGCATGCGTCAGGGTGCTTCGTCGTGCCGAACCCCTGGGACCCGGGAAGCGCCCTGTTTCTCCAGCATCTGGGTTTCGAAGCGCTCGCCACGACCTCCGCGGGGTTTGCCTTCACCCGCGGATTGCCGGATGAGGTTCGGGCCATCCCACTGGAAACCATGCTCGCGCACATCCGCGATATCGCCGTGGCGACGCCGCTCCCCGTGAACGCCGATTTTCAGTCGGGATACGCGGATGATCCCGAGGGGGTCGCCGCCAACGTGGCGCTCTGCATCTCGACCGGCGTCGCCGGCCTGTCGATCGAGGATGCGACCGGCGACAACGCCTCGCCGCTCTACGAGCAGCGTCTGGCGGTCGACCGCGTCCGGGCGGCGCGAGCGGCGATCGACGAATCCGGCATCCCCGTGGTCCTGACGGCGCGCTGCGAAGCCTGGCTCGTCGGCCATCCGGACCCGGCCCGCGTGGCGCTCGAGCGGCTCGCCGCCTACGCCGAGGCGGGCGCCGACTGCCTCTTCGCTCCCGGCGTCCGCGACCCCCAGGAGATCGCGGCCATGGTGAAGGCGGTATCTCCGAAGCCGGTCAACGTCCTGGTGTCCGCACCCAGCAACGGGCTTTCAGTCTCCCGGCTCGCCGATCTCGGCGTCCGCCGCATCTCGGTCGGCTCGGCGCTGGCGCGTGCCGCGTGGGGCGCCTTTATGCGCGCCGCCCGCACGATCGCTACAGAAGGATCGTTCGACGGCCTGGCCGACGCCGCACCATTCGGCGAGCTCAACGGGCTCTTTCGCGACCGGGTTTGATCGATCAGGCGGCCGGACCGCTGAATCGATCGTCCCACCAGGCCCGCGCGGCGGTTTCGTCGCGCGATGACAGCAGGAAGCGCTCCCAGGCCCCCTGCTCGTGCCAGACGGGGACCAGCTCCCAGACGCAGAACGTCGGTTTGTGGGCACCCCCCCGCGGGAAGAGCTCGAAGTCCGCCATCGCGTCGCCATCCTTGTAGAACACGGTCTCCCAGATCTCGTTCGAGCCGCGCCAGGTGCAGACGATGAGGAAGTAGAAGTCGCTGCCGCAACGGTGGAGGATCACGAAGCCCAGACCGCGCGCCTCCAACGGGGTGCTCAGGAGCCGGGCGCGCGCCAATCGCGTCACCTCCTCCGGGACGGGCCGGTCCTCAGGGTGCAGCCCATACCATTTGAGCGCCGCCCCCGGCGGCTCGAGAGGCTCGCCGGGCGTGACGTATTTGGGAGCGTGCCGGTATCCAGGGTCGACTCCCAGGTCCGTCTCCAGGATGCTTGCCAGATGCGTCGCCGGTTGAATCAATCGCGCTCTCCTCTCTCGTCGATTCAGTAAATCGGTCATGCGCCACCCTCCTCTTCCTCCCCGGCCACAGGCTTTTTGAAATATCGCCCGGGCGTCGTGCCGAGAGCGCGCCGGAAGGCCGCCACGAAGGCGCTCGTGCTCTCGTAGCCGACCGCGCTGGCGACGCCGGCGACCGCGTCCCCCTCCGCGAGCAGTTGCAGGGCGCGAAGCAGCCTGGCCCTCTGCCGCCAGACGCCGAAAGGCAGTCCGGTCTCGTTCCGGAACAGCCGCTCCAGCGTCCGCGCGCTGGCCGCCGACGCGCGGGCGACCTCGGCGAGAGTATGCCGTGCCGCGGGCTCCTCCCGGATGCACGCCGCGGCGCGGACGCCGCGCGCGTCGCGGGGCATGGGAAGGTCGAGGGGGATCAACGGGAGAACCGTGATCTCGTCGAGGAGGACATCCATGAGATGCCGTTGCTCCGCGATCCGCCGGTCGAGCGTGCGCAGACGCATCGCCCGGCGCAGGATCTCCCGGAGAAGCGGCGAGACCTCGACCACCCGGCAGGCGTCGGGCAGGCCGCTCCGGACCGGCTGGCGCAGCGGTAGTCGCAGATAGAGCGACCGCATCGCGACGCCTCCCGCGACCTCCACGCTGTGCCGCACGCCCGGCGGGACCCAGACGGCCTGATGGACAGGAACCACCCAGAGCCCCGCGTCCGTGTGCACCGTCAGCATGCCGCGTGACGCGAAGAGGAGCTGCCCCCAATCGCTCACGCGGTCGCGCCAGGTATAGGGCACCGCCCAGGCGACCGACATGGTCCTCACCTGGGGACCATCGAGTTGGCGTGATCTCGACATCCACTGGCAGTATAGGGATAACACGCAGGCCTGGAAAGGCATATCGTAGGGCCCTTCTCAAGGGAAAAGGAGACGCCCGATGCCGGACCGCCCCGCCAGCCACGTCGCCCACTTCGCGATCAATGCCGACGACCTGAACCGGGCCCGGAATTTCTATGAAAAGGTCTTCGGCTGGCGTTTTGAGGCCTGGGGACCGCCGGGTTTCTTCCAGATCACCACCAGCGCCGGCCGCGAGCCCGGCCCTCTGGGAGCTCTCCAGAAGCGCCGCGAGCTCATCCCCGGCCAGCCCATGATCGGCTACGAGTGCACCGTCTCGGTAGCGGACGTGGACGCCGTCGCCGCCGCCGTCGTGGCGAACGGCGGCACCATCCTCATCCCGCGGACCCTCATCCCCACCGTCGGCCACCTGATCTTCTTCCGCGATTCGGAAGGCAACGCCGTCGGCGCCATGCAATACGATCCGCAGGCCGTCGACGAGATCTGAGCGCGGTCTTTTCACCCGGAGGAGGCCGGACTGCTGTTGGCGGCTATCGCCTCAAGCTCCCGGCCAAGAATTTCTTCAAGCTGTTTGATCGACTTATAGACGAGACATTTCTGACCCTTGACATCGAACTTCAACTCGTCGGCTGTATCCCGCACGATCAGAACCGTTGGGCGGCCACATCCCCAGGCATATCCGACCTCAAGGTATACGTTTGGATTCGCGGTGGTCAGATCCGCTATGACGAAGGTTGCGCTGGATATGCGCTGCTTGACCCACTCCATCACATCACCAACAAAACTCGTCAGGTCAGCTCTCTCGCAGAGGAATCCGGCAGACTTCACAGCGCCTTGTATCCCGTAGTGGAAAACATCTTCCATCGAATCCGCAAAGGGCATCGCGACGAAAATACTTGGCTTCGCCGCTGAATCGTAACCGGCAGTCCGGAGCATATCCCTCGGTTTCTCCGCGAGGCTATCCAGTGATCGAGCCCCCACGCTGTCGATGACACCCCTGGGAATAATCGCATCGAGAGCTTTCTGTAGCCGTCCAGCACGGCCGGAGTTCCGCTCTACGAAGGAGACCCGTCTCAGATGAACCGGGCAATCACGCGTAACGATCGCATCGACGACACCCGCCAATTCAGACTCAAAGGCCTCTACTTCATCCAGACCATAGCCAGGTCCATGAATCGTGAGCGCCAAGTGCTCTACCTGCGGGGCCTGATCCGCAAGGGAGACCAGGACTTTGCGGCCAAATTCCCGGATCTCGTGATAGCCGAACTGATACAGCGGTACTACGCCAACGAACAAGACGGCACCTGCCGCGATAGCCCCCTTGGCCTCTACAAGCTCGCACTCGTGGAGATCGGGAAGAGAGGGCGGCTCACGCCCGGCCGCTGAAAGCCGCTCGTACACGGCGCTGTCGGCGCCGTAGAGATCCTGCGCGTATTTGAGGGCCAGGACATCGGCAGGAAATCTGAGGACATTGCCTGCATGCACTTCAATGCGCACTTCGCCCGAGCTACTCATTCGATAACCTCTGGACTGAACGCTCCAAGGTGATGACCAGACTCCTGAGCTGAGATGTCGTAGAGAAATTATATCGTAGAAGAGCCCCCTTATACACAAGTTGTGGAGTCTGATTTTTTTGCCCCGGAGGGGCCGACAACAACCCTGAGCCCCAAAGGGGCGACGGCGGTCTTCCTCGGAGCAATGATCTGCCGTCGCCCCAGGCTATTCAAATTCCGCCCCTTCGGGGCGAGGGAGGGGTGAGCCTCTCCCCTACGAAAAGGGTTTTGATAGCGCCTCAGTACCCGCCGTCTTCGCTCAGCGAGACCTTGCCGCGGAACGAGCGGTACAGGAACGTGAAGTATCCGATCGCCAGCACGATCCCGAGGCTCCACCAGATCAGGCCCACCCGCAGGCTGTAGGCTCCCGTCTTGGCGTTGTGAATCGTCAGACTGTAAGACGGGTCCGTGCTGGCCGGCAGCAGATAGGGGTAGAGAGCGAACGCCGCTCCGCCCAGCATGCCGACGATGTACGCCGTCGAGGCGAGGAACGCCGACCGGTCGTTCCCTCGCGACCGGTAGAGCGGCATCGCGGCCAGCGCCCCGAAGACCAACGCGGGGATGACCCAACCCCAGGGGCAGGAACGGAAGTTGTCGAGCACCTGCGGGCGGATGTACAGCGTCGCGATCAGGCTCGCGGCCGTCAGCAGCACGAGGGCCATCCAGCCCGCCGCCGCGGCCCGCCGGGAGCGCGCCTGGATCTCCCCTTCCATCTTCACCGCCAGGTAGTGAGCGCCATGCACCCCGAGCGTGACCAGCGCCAGCACCCCCGTGAGGACCGTATACCAGTCCAGAATGCCGGGATGCGGACCCACGCGAAAGTCCGTCCACAGGGCCTCGAAGAAATATCCATCCGCACCCAGCGGTACGCCGCGGACGACGTTGCCCACCGCCGCGCCGAAGAAGACCGCGAGCAGAAGACTGGCGAGCGAGAAGACGAAATCGAACGCCGACCACGCCAGCGGCTCTTCCACGTGCGTCCTCAGCTCGACGCCGATCCCGCGCAGCATGAGCAGCCAGAGCACCATCATCAACGGCAGGTAAAAGCCGCTGAAGCTGGAGGCATAGAGCAGCGGAAAGGCGAAGAACAGGGCGCCGCCGGCGGCCAGGAGCCAGACCTCGTTGCCGTCCCAGACCGGCCCGATGCTGCGCAGCACCAGCCGCCGCTGCTCGTGCCCCTTCGCCACCAGCGGGGCCACGATCCCTACCCCGAGATCGAATCCGTCCAGCACCGCATAGGCCGTCAGCATCAACGCGACGAGAATGAACCAGATCGTCTCCATGGCGGCAGTCTCCTCAACCCTCAGCCGTTTGTGGGATGACGGAAGAGCCCGGCGGAGGCTCCTGGCCGCCCAGGAAGTCAGGCCCGTGCATCAATTCTCGCCACAGGAGGAGCAGGAAAAGGATGCTCAGCAGACTGTACATCCCCATGAAGCCGAGCAGGGAGAAGAGAGTGTTGCCCGCCGAGACGTTGGACGAGAATCCGTCCGCGGTCCGCATCAGCCCGTACACCACCCAGGGCTGCCGGCCGACCTCGGCCGTGATCCATCCCGCGGTGTTGGCGATGTAGGGGAATGGAAAGCTCAGCATCAGAATCCACAACATCCAGCGGGAGTCGTACAGCCTGCGCCGCCAGAGCAGGAATGCCGCCAGGACGGTGATCAGGATGAAGATCGTTCCCAGCCCCACCATGATGTGGTAGCTGTAATAGAGCAGCGCGATATTGTCCGGCCACTGGTCGCGCGGAAATTCGTTCAATCCCTTCACCACCGATTCCCAGTGGCGATAGGTGAGGAAACTGAGCGCGTACGGCACGTAGATGGGATTGTCGAGCCGCTGGCGGTCGGTGTCCGGCTGGCCGATGAGGACGATGCCGGCCCCCGCCTCTGACTGGAAGAGGCCTTCCATCGCCGCGAGCGTGGCCGGCTGATAGCGGGTCACCAGCTTGCCGTGGAAATCCCCCGAGGGCCATAACTGGAGGATCGACGCGAGCGCCGCGACGATCACCCCCACCCGCAGGAACAGGCGGCCGTACTCGACCTGCCGCCGGGAAAGGATATAGAACGCCCCGGTCGCCGCCATCGCGAACGCGCCGGTTATCACCGCTCCGCCCATGTTGTGGATGTACTGCCAGAACGCCCATTCGTTGCCCAGCAGCGCCCAGAAGCTCCGCAGGTGAGCCGTGCCGTCCGGGCCGATCTCGAAGCCGACCGGATGCTGCATCCAGGCGTCGGTCACGATGATGAAGAAGCCCGACAGCCACGAGCCGGCGAAGACCATCACCGCCGACAGCCAGTGGATCTTCTGTCCGAACCGCCGTTCGCCGAAGAGGAAGACCCCCAGGAAGGAAGATTCCAGGAAGAAGGCGAACACCCCTTCCATCGCCAGCGCCGTGGCGATGACACCCCCCGAATACTGCGAGAACTTCGCCCAGTTTGTCCCGAACTGGAACTCCATGGGAATGCCGGTGATGACGCCGAAAAAGAAGTTGATGGCAAAGATCTTGGCCCAGAAGCGAGCGGCGCGGTTGTAGCGCTCCTCTCCCTTCCAGAGCGCCAGCGACTTGAAGATGACGATCAGCGGCGCCAGCCCCATCGTCAACTGGGGAAACAGATAGTGATAGGTGATGGTGAAGGCGAAATGCAGCCGGTGCAGCGAGAGAGCGCTCTCCATCCTGTCCCTCCTCGACGTTCAGGGCCGCAGCCTATGTCTCGCCGCCCGGAGCGGGACCGCCCGGCCGGGTAGGGAAAGACTCGCGTTCAAAGGGCGGCCGGCCTACCCCAACAGGCGGGGCCCCGGCCGGTACGGCGCCACTGGGTAAGATAGACTTTCCCGCCATGAAAATGACAGAGCCCGTCGCGGCCTGCTCCCTGGGAAGCTTCCTGGCGGCGTGTGCCAGCACCTCACCCCACATCCAGAGGGCTCCGCTGCCGATCATCGACATGCATCTTCATGCTCACCCGCTGCCCGTCCCCCATCGCGGCTGCGGCGTCCGACGACTCGGTCATGACCGAGTCGCTCGCCGCGCTCGAGCGGCACAACATCTGGGCGGTGACCTCGGGATCCCTGGAGATGGTCAGCCGTTGGCAGGCCGCCGGCCGGGAGCGCATCATTCCCGCGTTGTCGTTCGCGACCGACGGCGGCGCCCCGAGCACGGAGGAGTTCCGCCGCCTGTTCGCCGCCGGCAAGTTCGCCGTCTTCGCGGAAGTCGGAGCCCAGTACCGCGGGCTCAAGCGTCGACGACGCCTCCTTCGACTCCTACTTCGCCCTGGCCGAGGAGTTGGACATCCCGGTCGGCGTCCACCTCGGCCGCGGACCATCGATGTCGCCATCAAGACCATCGAGGAAGCGCCCTTTCTGAGCGAGGAACAGAAACGCGACATCTTCTATAACAACGCGGCCCGCTTCCTGCGCCTCAGCAAGGAAGAGATCGCACGGCACCACGGCGGATAAAGAGAAAAAAGACTGTCACCGCGCCCGCCGGGGGAGCACATACACCGAGCGGCGGGGCGGCGAATAATCTACGGGCTTCTACGGGCAGAAACGCCAACCGGTAGGAGAGTAGTAGCCGTATGGGTACGCCGTCTGGCCATCGGGGCACGTGAAGGTCTGGGAGCAGCACGTTGAGCCAGCATACGTTTCGTGGATCGTCGAGCCGCAGAAATAGCGGCAGGCACCTACGACGGTACCGCTCGCCATGGGCAGACAGGTGAACCCCAGGACCGCGGTCAAGGAGAGAGCTCGGACCAGTGACTTCATAACGACTCCTTTCCAGTGATTCGACTCTTCCGGCAGGAAGCGCCTCAATGTACCTTGCGAGACGCCGGATCGCCAACCGCGCCGAGATGGTCGACGTGGCGGGCGGCTGGCGCACGCACCTCGCCGTCCTGGACGATCAAGCCTAGATAATGGTACCAATCGCGACGGCATAGCTTCCACGCAAAACAAGGACAAAACCCGTATCCGCATCCACGGACTAACCTCCCCCTTTCTGGTCCCGGTCTTCGGCGGTCTCGAAGACAGCGACCGCCCGAACGGGCGAGCCGGTTCCGCCACGGATCCTGAGCGGCAGGCCGATAAAGCGGAAACGCCCCCGGCCGGTCAGCCGGTACAGATGGATCATGTTCTCGTAATGCGTGAAGCCCAGCTCGCCGCAAACATGATGAACTTCCTTGTTGGAAACGCCGATCACTCCCGGCGCCGCCGTCTCGACGCCGAAGGCCGCGATTCCCCGCCCGCCCAGCCAGCGCGCCGCGTCAACGCTGACCCCCGGCCCCTTGTGCCAGTCGTCCGTCCTGAAGGCGCGCCGGTAGTGATCCGTATACAGCAGAACCGTATCCCCCGGCTTGATCTCCAGACCGGCTCCGGAGAGAGCGCGCTCCAGATCGGCCGTCTCGATCAATTCCCGCAAGCCCTTGTGAGACAGGTCCAGGCAGATACCTTCGGTATAGAACATCGTCAGCGGCATCGTGTCGATCGACTGTCCCCGGTATTGACGCGCCATATGGTTGATGGCGTCGACGTGTGTGCCGGTATGCTCGCCCATCTCCAGCCGGTTCACGGCGGGGGAAACGACGCCGCTCTCAGTGATGCCATCCCACTGTTCATGCGACGCGTGGACGGTGATCGCCACTTCCGGAAGGCCGGGAAACACCGGCATGCCGGTGAAGATCTCCTGGCTCAGGTCAATAATTTCCAGCATCCCTCATGCCCTTCTGAGCGGAGTTCTTCACCCCGGCCATCCATGTCTTGACATTCTGCTCCAGCAGATCGAGCGGCACCGCGCCGTGCCGCAGGACTTCGTCGTGAAAGGCGCGGAGATCGAAGGCTGGTCCCAGCTCTTTTTGCGCGGCGGCGCGCAGCTCTTTGATCTTCAGCTCTCCGATCTTGTAAGCCAGGGCCAGGCCGGGGCTGGAGATGTAGCGGTTGACCTCGGCTTCGATCGCACGCTCATCCTGGGCCGTGTTGACCCGGAAATATTCGATCGCCTGCTGCTTCGTCCAACCCTCGGAATGAATCCCGGTATCGACCACCAGCCGCATGGAGCGCCAGAGCTCGTAGGAGAGCTGGCCGAACTTGAGATAGGGATCTTGGTAGAAACCCAGCTCATCCCCCAGGGTCTCGGCGTAGACCCCCCAGCCTTCCACGAAGGCGGTGTAGTCGTGGTAGTTGAGTACCCTGGGAACCCTCGGGCCCTCCTGCGCGATGGAAACCTGGAAGTGGTGGCCCGGCACGCATTCGTGCAGGGCCAGCGCTTCCATCTCCCACTTGGGCCGCGCCTTGAGGTCGTAGGTGTTGACGAAGCAGCTGCCGGGGCGGCTCGCCGCGGCCGAGCCGGGCTCGTAGTAGGCCGTGGCCTTTGAGCGGGCGGCTTCAGCCGGAATGGGGATCACACGGTAGGACAGGCGTGGCAGGGCGCCGAAGACCGAGGCGAGCTTGAGGTCGGCCCGCTGGGTGATCGCGCGGTAGCCTTCCACCAGGTCCGCTTCCTTGTCATAGAAAAACCGGGGATCCGTGTGGAGAAACCTTACGAATTCGGAGAAGCTCCCCTGGAACCCGGTGCCGGTGATGACTCTGTCCATCTCCGCCCGGATGCGCTTCACCTCGGAGAGGCCGATCTCATGGATCTGCCGCGGCGCCAGGTCGGTGGTGGTCGTCTGGCGCACGATGTAGGCATACCACGCGGCGCCACCGGGCGTGGCCCCGAGGCTGATGCTCTCCTGGGCGCGGGGGATATAGGTTTCGGTGAGAAAGCGCAGGAGCTTGCTGAAAGCCGGGGCGGCCTTCTTCTCGTAGGCTTCCAGAGCCGCGCCGCGAATCCGCGCCTGATCGTCCGGCGGCACGTTGGCAGAGATCTGACGGAACGGTGCCAGCAGCGGGCTCCGCCAGGGATCTTCGGTCAGCAGAGCGCGCACCTGGTCGGGCACCCCCCGCATCATGACCCTCGGCGACGTGACGCCGGCCGCGAGCCCCTTCTCCAGCAAAGCGATATTCTGGTCCACCAGGGCCGGCAGGGCGTTCAGCCGGGCCAGGAGGTCCTCGTAGTCGCTAGGGGTCGTGGCATGGGCGAGGGCCAGGGCATAGGGGACGCTCTGCTGGATGCCATCCGCCTGCGTGATCATCGTCTGCTCGGCGGGGAAGCCGAAGCCTTCGATCTGACCCTCCAGCCGCCGGCGGAAGAGGTCGAGATGAACCTGTTCCGCCGCCGTCAGCCGGCCGCGGTCGATCGACTGCAGCGCCTTCAACTGCTCGCGCGGCAGGGCGTGACGGCGCTCGAGGCCGGCCGGGGAGTAGTCCGACCACCGGTCGTTGTGGCCGGGAAAGCCAATGTAGGTGGCAAACTCGGGAGTCTGCCGCAGCTTGTCCTCCCATGCGAGGTCGAAGAGCCTGCGAAGCCGCTCGCTCTCGCTGACCAGCGCCGCTGGCGGCTCGGCGGCCCGGACCGCGGGCATGAGAATGAACAGACTCCAGGCGGCCAGAAGGACGGCGCCGAAAATCTTTCCATAACGGACAGCCCAGCTACACATGAGGCTTCCCGAGCGAATGCGGATCGATCTGGCTCCAACCGCTGCCATGATCGTAGGTCGCGGAGTTGTCCGGGTGAATCGAGAATCCACCGTAACACAGCTTCCTCAGAATCGACGGCGGGCGCAGGTGCCAGCTCGCCCAGGTCAGCGGCGAGTCGCCGTTCATGTCTTTCGCCTCGCGGTCCGCGCCGGCCTCCAGGAGAAGCTGCAGGCTTCTCTCCGTGCCGAAGGCGGCGGCACGATGCAGGGGCGTTTCGGCCTTCGTCCTGCAATCCCGCATGAAGCCGCCGGTCTCGGCCGAAGGCCTGGTCGCGCGCTTCGGATCGGCCCCGTTGGCGAGCAGGATCTCCACGACGTGGTCGTAGACAGGCCGATTTGCTTTGCACAGGGCCAGGTGCAGGGGCGTCTCGCCGGTATCCGGAAGGGGATGACTCACGTCGGCGCCTCTTTCCACCAGGAACTGGCAGAGTTGCCAGTGGCCATGAAAGGCGGCGCCGTTCAGGCCCAGGTTCTCTCCCAGCGATGCCAGGGACTCGCCCCTGGCCAGCAAATATCGAATCGCGCTGACGTCCCCGTGATAGGCGCACCAGACGATCAGGGGCCTTCCCTGCTGATCTTTCGAGCCTGCCGGGTGATCTTCCAGATACTCGAAAATCAGGTCGGTGCGTCCATCGATGATTCGCTGCAGCATGGATGGGTCCTTTCTCTGAGTCACCCCGTCCCCTCCATTGTAGCGCCGTGACCACGTCTCCAGGCGCCAGCCTGCGTATCCGGCTGGCACCTCTTCGGGAAGGTGATTACAGTGACCGGCCACCTTTCGACTCTGCCTTCATGATCCCTGCCGCGACCTCGTCACTACTGGCAGCACTATGATCTATAAGTTCCCTTATAGCTCCTGCGAATTCCGACAACTCCCAAGAAACCTTGACTGAGAGGTCCGCCTCAGGAAGATAGGCAAAACCCGCCGGGCCATAGTCGGGAAGGCGGATTCCCTCGGTGGCGAGTTCCTTCCCTAGAGCTCGCCACCTCAGCTCTTGCGCATTCCTGCGCTCCGCGCCGTTAGTAGCCGGAACATAGACAAAGGTCTTATGAAGTTGGTCCCGTATGAGTAGCCGCAGTTCTGTCATAACTCCCTTGGAGCTCTCAGGAATAATCAGTATCGCCGAGGCGCTCTGACCTAGAGTTTGCACTATGGCACGCCATCGATCCTCGCTGGCCTCGATAACAACGAAGCGATCGAGAGATAGAATGTCCGGGACCTCCAATCCGCCCGAGCCTACAACCACTATCCGGCATTCCAGCTGTTCAGCGAGGGAATTTATGGCTTGCAACGTGCGCCCCAACACCGCCATTCCATAGGATATAGGAAAGGAATCGAAGGGTACGTGGACTCCGGCCATCCCAGTGCCTGGATACCCCTGTTGCAAGAAAGTTGGCGCATAGAGGGACTTTCGCCGAAATGATCGCAGGAAAAGCAGGAATGGACCCCCATCACTTTTCGCCAACTCGTAAGAAAGACGCCAGAACTGCTTATCTCGCCATCGAAGCAAGAGCCCCGCGGCAAGATCAAACGACCCAAAGGTGACAAGCCCAAGGATGCTGCCCAGTATGTCGTGACCGAAACCAAGCATTAAAATACCCCAGACCAAGAACCCCAGCATCAGGCCTGTAACGGAGATTAATCCGGCAAGTTCTGCCGTGATCACGTGGCGCCCCCCAACGGTCCCTGTGCGATCGAAGTCATGATCTGCTCCTCAGTATCTAGCCCAGCGAGTTCCGCCTACTAAGAGCCATCATTTCGCCGGCTTGACCCTGACGTCAATTTTCATGAGCACCGGCCCGAGCTGTCCACAGTCGCGCCATAGTTCTCCCAGAATACTACGAGTGGGTTAAAGGTCCGGCCAAGGCCGCCCAGGCCTTCCAGCGGGCACTCCTCGTCCGAATCGAAGCTCTGCAGGAGCTGCGGCGATCTTTTCATGACGGTACCGTATCAAACGGGCTCCGCCGAAAAAGTGGCGAGGACGAGTTTCCGGGATAGAATCGTTCGCGACGATCCTCGATCGAAAGGTGACCCATGCAGGCAAACGGCGGGCAGAAGGGGCCGTGGCTTCCAGCCACGATCGCCCTGGGGTTTTTGGTGATGCTCTTTCCAGGCAACGTCCGGGCGGACGTGGTCCACCCGCTCCCCTACGATCTGCTCTTCGTGCGGGCGCCCTACTTCGGGGCCGGCCCGGAGGTCCGCGGCAGCGTCTGGCCCGACACCGCCCGCCCCCTGACGCCCGATCCGGGAGCGCAGCTCGCGCGGCTCCGGAAGGACGGCGTCCGGGAGACGCTCTTCCCCCAGGAGCGCTACCGGTCCCAGCTCGACACCCCGGCGAACAAGCCGCTGTCCGCGGGCTCGGTGTCGGACCTCAACGTCTCCTTCGACGGCCAGTGGGTGCTCTTCACCTGGTACCACGACCTCACCAGCGTCAACCCGCAGCGGGGCGACAGCGGCGGCCCCTATCTCTCGCGGGCCGGGGCCGATCTCTACAAGCTGCATCTGGGCACGGGACAGCTCGTCCGCCTCACCACCCAGGCCCTGACCCCGAACACCGGCAACGGCGCCAGCTTCGTCCCCGGCAGCCCGCGCGGCAACCACCCGCGGATCGGCGTGTTCAACACCGGCGGCACCTGGGCTCCCGGCGGCCGGATCGTCTTTACCTCCAATCGCAATGATTTCGTCCCGCCCCGGGAGCTGAACAGCGGCCAGCGGGTGATGCAGCTCTTCGCGATGGACCCGGACGGCGCCAACGTCGAACAGATCGGCCATCTCAACCTCGCCATGGCCATCCACCCCCAGGTGCTCCTCGACGGCCGCATCGCCTTCTCGAGCTGGGAAGAGCACGGGCTGCGCGACACCCGACAGTTCCCGCTCTGGATCATCGGTCCCGACGGCCGCGGATGGAACAGCCTCTCGGGGTTTTCCGAAACCAATCTTGTCCACCATTTCGTGACCCAGATGCCCGGCGGCGACCTGATCGTCACCCGCTACTACAACCTCAACAACAATGGTTTCGGGGATCTCGTCCGCTACCCTCTCGATCCTCCCGGTCCGGACTTCGGCAGCCCCGACGCCACCTTCTCGGACGGCGACGACGGCCAGGTCCCCTTCCAGCGCACGGGGCAGGTGCGGCTCACTCCGTTCACCACCCCCGACGACTTCCCCGCTCCCTGCCCGGGCTGGGAGAACGACGCCTACGCCTCCTCTGGGATCGAGGGTCCGTCCCCCTGCGCCGGAGCGGACCGCCGGGGTAAATTCACTCATCCGGCGGCTGCTCCCAGCGCGGCCGGCGATCCCGCCCGGGCGGACCTCCTCGCGGTCTACTCTCCCGGGCCGGCCAACAGCAACGGGATCTATCTCTCTCTGGGAACCGCCTTCCCCCGCTACCATGGCGAGATCGTCCTGATCCCCGACGCCGAGCCGGTCCCCGTGCCGCCGAGCAGCCAGCCGGGCCGGCCGCCGCAGCTCGTCACCGTGATCGCCGAGGACGGCTTCAATCTCCAATGGCCCCGGCCGGTGGTGAGCTGGCGCCAGCTCTACGGGATCGACGGCCCCGCGGCCCGACCCGCGCTCTCGGACGCCGCCATCCGCGCCGAACGGCTCACCCCGGGCGAGCCGTTCGGCCTCCTCGGCAGCTCGTCCCTGCTCTGGCGCGACACCGCCCCCTCGCTCGGCCGCTACTGGGAGGACCGCGACCCGTTCAACACCGGCGACGCGGCCCCCTTCCGCTGGACCCGGCAGGGGAGCGACGCGGGGGTCTATGGGGATGGCGACGTCTGGGCCGTGCGCGTCCTCCTCCAGCTCCCCGCCACCGATCGTGGCTATCCCGCCAACCGCCGCAATTTCTACGCGGTCGGCGGCGAACGGATGCGGATCCTGGGCGAGATCCCGGTGCGCAAGCCGGGAGCGCCCCGCATCGCGCGGCCGGACGGCTCTTCAGAAGAGGACACCAGCTTCCTCGCCCGCGTCCCGGCCGATGTCTCGCTCACCCTCCAGACGCTCGACCGCCGGGGTATGGTGCTCAACATGGCCCAGACCTGGCACCAGGTGCGGGCCGGCGAGGCGCGCTACGACTGCGGCGGCTGCCACGCCCACAGCAAGGAGCCGCTCGATTTCGAGAGCACGGCGGCGTCGCGGCCGGACTATGCCATCCCCGACCTCGCCCGCTCGACGCCGCTGCTCTCGCTTCCCGGCTCCGGCCCGCCGGGAGTGCGCACGGTCGCCTCCCACCAGGTGACGGTGGAGTGGATCCGCGACGTCGAGCCGATCCTCGAGCGGCGCTGCGCCTCCTGCCACGGAGCGGCGAGCCCGGCCGCCGGCCTCCCGCTGGCCCGTTCGACGCCGAAGATCGAGCGCGACGGCGTCTCCTGGCCCGGCGCCTACTTCCGCCTCGTGCTCGACACCTTCGCCGACGCCTCGCCGGCCCCGCCCAACGGCGAGGCGCAGTGGTATGAGCCGCAACTCACCCGCTACCTGCGGGGCTTCCAGTCGCGGCAGAGCCTGCTGATGTGGAAAGTCTGGGGAGAGCGCCTGGACGGCCGGACGAACGAGACCCGCGGCGACGACCTCGATTTCGTTCCCTCGGCCGCGCACCCGGCCGGCATCGGCGTGCCGGGAATGTCCTCTGAGGAAAAGCTGACCCTCGCCCGCTGGATCGATCTCGGAGCGCCGATCAATCTCGGCTCCCCCTGGGGATTCCTGGAAGACGACCTGCGGCCGACCCTGGTCCTGCGCCCCTCCGTCGCCCAGGCCCGCGCCGCCGGCGGCATCGACGCCCTGGAGCTCTCCGCCTTCGACACCGAGAGCGGAGTCGTCCCCGCCAGCCTCACCGTCACCTGCAACCTCCGCCTGGGCGCCTTCGCCCCCGGCGCCAACCTCGCCGCGAAACGTCCGATCGATCCCGAGGGCTCTCTGCTGCGCCTGGTTCTGCCGCGGCGGGTGCGCCTCGACGAGCGCCCCGTCTTCACGGTGAGCGTGCGCGACGGGGCGGGGCATGTTACACGGGTGGTGCGCAGCTTTTAGTCCAAAGGTGACGCTCGACGTGCGGCCGCGCTGCCGCCGGCCGTTCGCCGTGAGGCGCGGAGGATATTTTCTGTCTCGCCGCGGATTTTTCGTGTCTCGCCGGAGCCGGCGGACGATCCGCCGGGCTCGACGCACCCGGTGAAATGGCTGGCGAGCCTCTCGACGGCGCCGGCGGGCCAGGAAAAACGCGCGGCGAGCTGTCCGCCGGAGCCCGCGAACGATGAAAAATGCCTGGCGAGCCACGAAAAACCCACGGCGAAACAAGAGGAGTGCCCGGCGAGACATCCGTCAGGCATTTCGCGTCCGCGGAAGAGGATTTCACCCCTCAGCCAACGATCTCATCCGTCTGGGTCGCCCGTAACCCAGAGGGCACCCTCTCTCCTGCCTTCAGCCAATCCGCAAGATGGAACTCCAAGATTGTGGCACCTCTGGAGTTGTGGGACAATCCCTGAACGAGGAGTAGAGATGAAGAGCGAATACGTTGAGAAACGCGAGCCGGGCTATTGGATCTCAGGCACCCGGGTCTCGTTGGATTCCATTGTTTACGCCTTCCTGAATGGCCAGACCGCCGAGGGGATCGCCCAGTCTTTTCCGGCCCTCAGCCTGGAGCAGGTCTACGGCGCGATCACTTTCTATCTTGCCTACCGTTCCGAGGTGGAAGCCTACCTGCGCGAGGCAAAGTCCTCCTTTGAGGCCCAGCGCGGAGCGGCACAGTCAGCCGACCCGATGTTCTACAAGAAATTCCTTGAAGGCCAAGGTACCATCAGCCGGGCCGACTGGAATCGAGGTGACTTATGCCGACTCTCACCGCCCACGTAACTGACGACTTCGTCGACGAAATCGACTCGATTGCCGTCGAGTTGGAGCGTCCCCGTGACTGGGTGATCCAAGACGCGCTCCGCGAGTATGTCAGTCGCCATCGTTTGGAGCTCCAGCGTTGGCGCGAGACCCAGGACGCGATCGATGCGGCTGAGCGCGGCGAAGTCGTGCCGGCAGAGGAAGTCTTCGCCTGGCTCGATACCTGGGGCCGAGAAGGCACCGCCGCCAAGTGAAGCTCGTCTTCACTGAGCTGGCGCGTCAGGATCTCAGCCGATTGCGAGAATTCATTGCGGAGAACAACCCTGGCGCCGCCCAACGGGCGGCAGTGAGGATCAAGGCTGCCTCCATCTTGATTTCGGAGCAGCCTCTTTTGGGGCGGATTGTCCGAACGCCCTCTGGCTCAAGTCTTGACGTGCGCGAGCTTCCCGTAGCCTTCGGGCAAGCGGCTATCTGATCCGCTACCAGATCCTGTGCAATGAGGTGCGCGTCCTCCGGATCTGGCACGCCCGGGAGAACTGGCAGGACCCGGATCAACGCTAGATCGCGTATCCAGTTCGCTTGACATCCTTCCCCCGGGGCCTCTTCTTTTTTCTCTTCTCATAGTTCTTTATCTCAGCTTTTATCCTATCGGTGCCTATTTTCGCGAGAGCTACCCTATACCCGTAGATCTCAAGCCGTTGTGCGGCGTGGCGAAGTGACAGCTTCGCAAAAAATGGGAGGTTAAGCGGCTTGAGCGACTTGCTCACAATCCCGAATATGACCTGCAACTCCTTGGCGGCAGGTCTATCTTCAATAAATCGGCCGCGAAAGCCGGTCGGAAGGTGAGGATCAACGGCCTGCCTAAATCCCTGATCGAGCTGAAAGAGCTGTCCAGAATTCAAACCTTGAGCAAACAAATGGCTAAGATCCCTGGACCCAGAGTAGCGCTTAACATGAATGATATCACCATTCTCTCCCAAAAGATCGCAAAATTCAATACTGCTCTTTCCACCTCCGTAAGGGATCAAAATTTTATGCATTAGGTGAAAGCCCTCGACGCTGGTACCGACGCGGACATTGTATATATCTTCCGTGTCATCCACATAGTCCGGCAAGAAGCTCTCCAACAATGGAATTTTCTCGACAGCAGAGTTTACCTGATCTACAAATGAAGTAATAATTTTGTACCATTTCCCACCAGAGAGAAAATAAGAGTCGTCCGAGTACTTAGCCTCTGCATAGATA
The DNA here is from genome assembly GCA_963792575.1 of uncultured Acidobacteriota bacterium. Classification (GTDB taxonomy): domain Bacteria; phylum Acidobacteriota; class Thermoanaerobaculia; order Multivoradales; family UBA5704; genus DATARR01. The sequence continues at coordinate 575,630 of CAWBWZ010000023.1, read as the reverse complement.
CACCTATAAACTGACCAGTTTTTTAGAGTTATCCCGTCGTCACCGATACAATATATCTGTCGGTATTTCAAGAAATCTACCGTCAGGGAAGATGGATCGCTCACTTTATCTTCAAAGAATGTGGACCAATGAACGTCGAACCGTTCCGGAGACCTCGACGCTTCGGAGTAGGCAAAGTAACGAACTGTAGACCACTCAAGAACCTCGGGAGGGGCCAGCCATGTCTGCTCAAAATTTCGGTTCTTGAGGCGGTCAAGGAGTTCCATGTCTAACAGTTGTCGCTCTTCTTCATCGGCTTCATTAATGTTGTCAATCCATGAAAATTTCTCCTGATAGCGCTTATCGATAAAAGCTGGATAAAGGCGCGGCAAAAAGGACTCTAATCCCGGAAGGTCAATATGCGTTGATACCAAGAGAGCATCTCGCCCAGTGAGTTGTTGACCGAAAGAGCTATCGCTTGGGCGCCCCGTCACCGCCCAAAGCAGATCTCTTTCAATATCAAGGCCAAATTCTTCTGTTCCTACTTCTCGGCTGGCTTGCTGCCGGGCATGCCCAGCAATCATGTCGAACGTCTCTTTATCAAGGCTCTTTATATTTTCATCCCCCAAAGTATTAAGGGCTACTCGAAGTCCAAATCCATCCACTGTTAGGCCATCGCGAAGGAGATGTCTACCCTGACCAAAGGTAATTGCCCACCACAGTTCCTTGTCAGGCACCAAAAGCACAGCAGACACCGAACCTGCGAGACCGAATTCCTCGGGCATCACATGTGGCACAAAAAAATCAGCCCACCGTGGTGACTTAGGAGGGTTCTTACGAACGAAAAGAGACCACTCTGCTCCGGAGGCCAAGAAGATTTTATGCTCTTTAATCGAAAAATCAGACACTATCAGTTCCCAAGGATCAACCTGACCTCTCTTTATTAAATAAACAGTCAAGCTTCGAGCCTTCGCCATTTGACTTCCTCCAATTCCATGCCGCCATATCTAGCCTTAAAGCCCGCATATTTTAGTTTTTGCGGCCCAAAACTAAAGGAAAGCTTATTCAGAAAACTCCAGAAAGTCTAATGGGCATAAGCCCGCAGGGTTATTAGCCTATGCCTGGAGTACTAGAATTTCGGCGCTCTATGGAACGCGGCGAGAAGGTGATGCCAGGGCCCCGAAGGCCGTCGAGAGGTTTCTGGCACCTGAGCCGGTGCGCAGCTTCGGTGCAGCGGCGGCAAGGTAGCCAAGTCCTCCTTTGAAGCCCAGCTTGGAGCGGAAAGGACTTCAAGCAGATCCCCTCTCTGCCCCCAAAACCCCGGCTTGGCATTGAGCCGGGATAAGTCGTGACAAGTCTTTAAGAAAATCCGCTCTGTTGGTAGAGTCCGACGCCGGCCCGGGGCCATGCGGAGGATGTGCCAGACTGAGCCACAACAAGCTCCGTTAGGGGCAGAGAAACCGAACCTTGAAGTCCTCGCATAACTTGCCTGCGGTCTGTTCTTGGTTGACGCAGAAGCCGCCCAGGGACAAATCACAATGGTAGACCAGTGGGGACTTGCTCCAATCGGCCCCGGAAACCGTCTGACACTCGATGGACAGTGGGTTGGCGCAGACCTGCTTGTTATCAACTAGATTCTTGAGCAACTCGTAGTCGCCCGCGCCACCCTGACTGTCATTGTTGAACCAGGCGGACCAGACTCCAGGCGCAAGCGAGAAGCCGCATCGCGCAATGGAGATCGGTGTGGTCACACAGTTTGCGACCGGTGCCGTCTCGACCAGCCCGTTCCCCCACGTCCACCAGTTGGGACTGGTGTTGGTACTGGTGCCGTTCGGCGGTAGAGACGTGCCTGGGCCGGGCGTGATAGGTCCGCACACTGTGATTTTGCAGTTTTTGTCGAGGCCTGTCGTGGTGCCGCCTACCACATTGTTGGCATTCGACCAAGGAGCCGGGCAGGTGCAGACGGTGTTGGAGACCGCAGGAATGTTGGTCAGCGTCCCTATTGTATTATTCGTCTGCCAACCTAGGGTGCCGACATGGCTGTTTGCCTTCAGAACCGTTCCGTTCGGTATTCCCTTAGCGCAAAGACTATTAGCGAAGCTCTGGGTGGCCAAGCCTGTACTCGCATTATTACACCTCTTGCTGCAATCTTGGACGTTTGCGTCACACTGCTCGCCCGCCCACCATGGGTCCAAGCACCCATTGTAACTCCAGTTGACAGCAGCGGTGAGATCAAGTTGTGAGGTATTGCTTCCCACAGTGTCGATCTCACACCAACACGTAACCCACGCAAAGGCTTCCTTGGCCGAGCCACCGCAACAGGCCAGGATCGCGGTGAATAACACCATTTTTTTCTGAATTCGCATATGCCATCCCTGTTCAAGTTGATCAGCCTCCCGGCAAATCTCAGCAGGGCGGAATGCCCCCGCCGGGCAGGTGATCGATCGCACACTAGGGATGACTCCCAGCACGGAAGCATGTCAGAGACATATGCGTGTATACGGACGGGGGAGGTGGCTTGGAAGAAATACGCATCGACGCTGGTTCACTCGCGCTCACCGCGCGAGGATCTTTCCAGCCAGGGTTCGCGCTGGAACAGGCGAAGGTCGTCCCGGACATCATCAGGATGCGCCGGGACGACCCGTAGTTCGTTCAGCCCTCCGTGGATTCGACCACTTCCAAAGACCGTTCGATCGCTTTGCCCAGGGACTCGCCGAGTCGAGAGTTCTCGAATTCAGCTGAGACCGCGGCGAGCCGGGCGGCGAACCCGAGATGGAAGTCGATGAACCATTCCGGGTGGGGCTCAGGATCGGGAATCGGCGGCCACCACGGCGGCAGCTTCAGCTTCCTCGGTCGGGTGGGGCACCAGTCGTCGAGGTCCTGGAACGCGAGACCCTGATCGAGACCGAAGCGATCGGCGATCCAGGCGTTGTGGATGAATTCGGCGGCGATGGCGGCCCCCAACTCGTGGGGCGGGAGCGGCTGAGGGTTGAGCGCGACCTCCGAGGAGCGGCTCTGGAAGACGAGACCCTGAGGTCCGCGAGGGATGACGTCGTAGATGGCTGGCAGGCGCCGCCCGATGATGGCGAGCAGCCGACGGCTGATGGTCATTGGAGCCTCCTTCTGTGGCTTTCACATGGCGATACGGACGGCCCGGCGGTCGAATGATCGCCGAAGCGCCGCATATCCCTATAGGCTCTTCAGGAGGTCCGGCCGTTACATATCACTTCGCCGCCGGCTTGACCGCGACGTCGATCTTCATCAGCACCGGCCCGGGCTGCCCCGCCGGTACGTTCTCGCAGGCTCCGGGGTCGACCTCCACGGGCGCGACCTCGAAGCTCAGCCCAGCCGCGGTGGCCTTGGCTCCCTTGCCCGCGCGAATGGCCGCGGCGATGGGCTCCGGGACCTTGCCGGCAACGCGCTCGAGCTGCTTCGCGAGGAGGTCGAACGTCGCGGCGCGATCCGCGGCGCACCAGATATCGGCCGAAAGGATGATGCTGGGTTCCTGGCCGTCGTTGCTCAGCAGAGCCTGGAGGTCCGGCGCGTGGCCGGAGCCCGCCGGCTTCAGCGCATGTGTGAGCATGCAGAGATACATGACGCCGGGAAGGTTCATCTCCGCCTTCCCAGGCTTCTTCGTTTGCAGATCGATCGGTGCCGTCCACCCGTCGCTCTGGAGCTGGGCACACGTTTTCTGGAAAGTCTTTCCGAACGGCTCGGCGGCGGCCGCGAGCGGCAGGACGAGGGCAAGCGATGCGAACAGAATTCTTCTCACGGCGCGGCCTCCACTCCGGATTCGTGCGTTGATGTCTCCAAGTATATCTCTTAGCCGCCTGTAACGAAGAGCGGCTGACGGCGCCTGTACTCACAGGAGCTTTCAATGCGCCTGTTCTGGGCATTCTCTTCGCCCAAGGGAGAAATCTCATGCGAAACAAAAGTCCTGCTTTACGCACCGGGGCTATCCTGCTCGCTCTCTTCTCGTTCTTGCCGCTCACCGCCTATGCGGATATCGAGATCACGCTCAAGAACACCTTCATCGAAAAGTTCAAGAACCGCGCAACGATCGACACCACACCCGGACGGAATGCGATCAGCTTTCCGGAACATGGCATGCCGGAAAGATCTGCTCAGACCGATAAACAATGAAACGATTTCAACCCGAGGAGCTACCATGGCCACGAAACAAGCGAAGAAGGCTGCCGCGAAAAAATCCGCCAAGAAACCGCAAAAGCCCGCCAAGAAGCCGGCGCCCAAAAAGGGGCAGAAATCGGCCAAGCCCCACGGCGTCCCCAGCTACGGGGTGTTGCGCGGCGTCGTCGTCCAGCACGGCCGCGAGGACGGCGATGCTTCGTCGCCGCACCTGCAACTGATCGTGGAGGCCAAGGGGGAGCGCTGGCGCTGCGCCATCAACGTGCTCTCCTCGGATGCGAAAGCCAGCCCCGAGGAGAAGGAGGTGCGTTTCGCCATCGTCGATCCGCTGACCAGCCACCCGATCCTCGGCCGCCTCGGCGATCTTGCGGAAGGTTTTACGCCGCTGCCCCAGCGCAAGACGGGCTCGACGCTCGATTTCGTGCGCGAGCCGCTCTTCAAGCCGGAGGACATGCGGCACCTGCCGTTCTTCGGGCCTGGCGTCGGCGACGACCTGCAGGATCTCCTGGAGGTCTACGTCAACAAGGCGGAGGGCAAACCCGCCGCCACCGCGGAGGTCTTCGTCTGGGGCTCGAAGTTCTCCGGCGGCGCTCCGCGCCCGGCGGACAAGCAGTTCAAGACCAAACAGGGCGTTCACAACGTGCACATGAACCAGGGCAATCCCGCCGGGTCGTTTTTCGGCGACAACGGCATCTTCCAGGATGGCGGGGTGATCTTCCGCTTCCCCGACCGCATCGTGGGAGTGTTCCTCCGGTTCGAATCCCAGACTTTCCAGACGGACGACACTGGAGCACCGCGGACCGCGGAAAAAGTCATTGATTCCGGCCTGAAGCGGCCCGCGGTGGCCATCGTGGCCGCCGTCGTGAACCCCGGGGGCGAGGAGGCCGGCCACGAGACCGTGACCCTGATCGACACTCTCGCGCTGCCGGTGAATCTGGCGGGATGGACGATCGAAGACCGGGACGGCAACAGCGACTCTCTCAACGGCGTGCAGTTGCGCGGTGGTGAGGCGAAGCTGATCGTGCTGACCGGGCAGGGAGCCCGCCTCGGCAACAACGGAGGCGCGATCAGTCTCCGGGACCGCGACGGAGCCCGGATCCACAGCGTGACCTACTCGAAGGAGGATGCCGTCGAGCCGGGCCGGACGATCCTCTTCTAGATCTCCACTTCACACTCGGGCCCCTCTCTCCCCGGGAGAGAGGGGCCGGCGATCGTGATCATTCAGGGAGAGCTGATTCAGGGCTGGGGGAAGAGCTTGAGGCTGGCGAAAGCACCGGTCTTTGTCCGAGGCGCCCGAGCGAGCAGGCCCCCGCGATGATTAAAGCGCACCACAGGCTGAGGAGTATGGCGGCGCTCAGCAGGGGCGCCGTCCAGCCACCGTGCGCGATCAGCAAGATCGTCCTGACATTCAGGCCGAGCAGGACGGCACCCAGGATGCCCAGAGCGCCAGCGATGCGCCATCCGGCCAGCGGGCGACGCCTCAGCCATACGAAGCTGGCCAGGCAGGCGCCGAAAACCGCCAGCAGAATGGCCAGGTTCCATCGTTGCACCGCCGTGGCGTGATCCGGCAGAGGCAGTGCCAACGCCAGGAGGAGCGCCGTCAACATCGAGTACAGGAGCATGATCCGCGCTATCCACAGTCGCGCCATAGTTCTCCCAGGCTGCTCAAGAATGGGTCAAGGGGGCAGATCCTATCAGCTTCGTCCGCACCTTTTGGTCAGCTCTGCGCCTACGGCTTCACCGTCACCGTGGAGCCGTCCTGGCTCCAGGCGGCGTTGTTGCCCTGGTAGACGTCCTTTGCATCGCGCAGGAGGTAGGCCAGGTAATAGGTTCCGGCGGGAGTCCCGCGGGGAACCTTGAAACCTGAAAGTTTCACCTGCAGGGTGCCGCCGGGCAGGATCTTCCCGCGAACCTTGGCGCGCTTGATCAGCACGGCGCCGTCGAAACTGAGCCGCGCCGGCGTCAGGTAGACCTCCACCTGCGGATTGGCCAGCGGCACCGTGCCGACATTTTCGATCTTGACCGGCCCGGCCAGGCCGAAGCCACCGCCCGCCCGGACGGTCGAAGGCGCCGGGAGGGCCGTCCGGTAGTCCGGGATGATGACGAGGATCTCGCTCCGGACGGTGACGTACGAATTGATCAGCCCGTCGCGGATCGGGACTCCGGGAGGAAAGGCGCGGCGCACGGCGGCGGTGTCGTCCCCGAAGAGCTCCGCCACATAATAGGTCCGGGGCTTGTAATTCATCACCGAATCCCACCAGACCCGCTCCTCCTCGTCCCACGGGTGCAGCAGGCCCCAGACGTGGCCGAGCTCGTGGAGGACGACCTCCTTGAACGCGAAGACGGGCTCCTGCCCGCCCGTCGCCTCCAGGTCGTCGACCGTCCAGCTCTTCTGAGGATTGAACGCGACGTCGGCCTCGATGACGGCGCCCTCTTCGTAGCGCGCGAAGGTGACGGCGAGGACGCTCTTGAGGCCCAGGTCCGACCAGCCATAGCCGAACTGCCGCTTCATGGTGGAATCATCGGGAAATCCGACGATCTCCGAGATGCCGTTGTTGTAGGCCCAGGAGGAGGTCGGCGAGGCCGAGACCCGGAACAGGTCGCCGCCATAACGGTTCCAGTAGGCCATCTGGTACTCGTCCCACGGCGAGAACCGCGAGTCGGTCAGCGGATTGATCACCACCGGCCGCTTCGCCAGCTCGTGGTAGAGGAACTTGCCGGCAGCCGGCGGCGGGACGGACCTCGGGAGAGTCGACACGGCCCCGGCGATCTCGACGATCCCAAGGGCTCCCTCTCCGGGCAGCGGGGGCATCACGATTTCAGGCGCGGCCCGTGGGATCAGCGATCCCGCGACCGGCGCGGGCGGCGCCGCGGGATTCCAAGTCTTTGCCGGCAAAGCCTTCGCCGGCAGAGCGGCCGGCAGCAAAGAGCGCGGCGCCAGGGGAATCCGCGCCGCCAGGGACCGCACAGCGCCCACGAAGTCCCGGAAAGTGACCGGTATCCCCTTGAATGTAAGCGGCGCGGAGCTCGATCCCGCGGCGGCGAAGGTGGCGGCGCCGCCGGGCACCTCACGGAACATCCCCTGCTCGGCGCCGAGGATCGGCATCAAGGTGGAATGGCCGAGATCGCCGAGGAAGAGGAGATAGCGGGCCCCGGGCTGGAGCCGCACGGAGATGCAGGTATCGTCTGAGATCTTCCCCAGGGTGCCGCCGGGAACGGTGATGGAGATCCGGTCCGGGGCCGTCCCCCGCAGGCGCTCCTCAATGTGCAGCGTGTACTCCGTAAGGATCAGGGTGCGCGGCCCGTTCCAGCGGCTCTGGCGCCCCTCGACCGTGGCGACCACGATGTCCGGAGAGGCCGCCGCGATCTCGCGGACGCTCATCAGCTCGACGTGGGCCGTCAGGACCGGGGGAGAGACGAAAACCGCGAGAGCCAGGCAGAAGACTGTCACCGCGCGAACGGAGAGGACGTGGCACCGAGACCCCGAGACGCAGGATATCCAGGCCATGGAAGGGTTTCCTTTCGAAAAAGCCCACCTGCCTCGATCCTCCGGCTCAGCCGACGACAGACTTCAAAGGAGTCTCCATCATACACCCGCCCCTACATCATCCTCTCGGACTCGCGGCTATTAATTCTACTTTGTCAGATTCCTTTGGCGCGGCGTTGGCCCTCATCACCCCGGCCCTCTTCTCCCAGCCTCCCCCCCCTTCCCGACGGGAGAAGAGGGAGTGGTTAGTCAAAAAACACAACTTTTCCCTGTTTGAGCCCCTCTCTCCCGGCGGATGGGGGGGAGGCTGGGAGAGAGGGGTTGGGGAGTGAGGGCCAGCCCCGAAGGGGCGACACTCTCCGGCCGGCAAACTGACAAAGTAGAATCAAGCCGGATTCTTCGTGAAGCGCTTGGCACCTGGTCCCCTATCAAGACGCCGCAGAACTGCGGCGCGCCTTGAGAGGACGCCGCAGCCCTGTGGTTCGACCTGGCGAAGAGTCAGCTACAAAAATAGGGGCAAATCTGGTTAGGGTCGTAGATATCCCTGTAATAGCAGCACCATTGGGACCCATCGAAGAACTGGCCGACGTAAACGCAGGAGCCATACTGATAGGGACAGCTCGAGGCCCGGGCGGGCGCCGGGTTCATGCCGAACAGTGCGGCGGTCGCGATCAACACTGCCAATCCAAGCTTGACGAGCGCTTTCTTCTGCATTTTCGCACCTCCTGACAGAAGTAGATACCAAATCAGCCTGGAATGCTAGGGTTACGCCAGACCGCTGAGGATCGAGAGGTAATCCCGCCAGGCACCGACGTCCTCGGTGTACCGCTTCGCCATGACGCGGGCGATCTGGGCAATGTGGTTGAGGTCGTGAACGGCCCAGGTTGCCAGGAGTTGTTGAAGACTGACCGGCCCGAGCTCAGGGTGACGCCCAGGAAGTGCCAACTGATCCTCGGTGAGACACCAGTCGCGGACGATCTCGAGATTGCCGTGCCGAAGCTCGGCGAACCTGTCGAGGAGGTTATCGAGAGACCAGCCGTCGAAACGATTGAGCTGGGCGAAGCGATCAAACGGCTCAAAGGGCCGGCCTTCGCCGTGCTCGAGGATGATGCGGGCTCGTGGCACCCAGTCGGTCTCCTCGCCATGGATGAGGTGACCCACCACGTCGAACGCGTTCCAGGTGCCGGGCCCTTCATTGATGGCATGCCATGAACCGCTGGTGCCCCGGAGAAGGCTGCCGGCCACCGCCGGCGTGCGCCCCAGGATGTCGAGGGTCTCCGGGAGATCGAAATTCACGCCGTCCTCTACGTTTCTTCTCGCAGGTACTGGGTAAAGTCCGTGCTGGGTGGAGTGTGCCCCTGCTGGCGCAACAGCGTCGCAAGCTGGCCGCGGTGATAGGTCGAGTGGTTGGCCACATGCCGTATCAGCTGTCCGAGCGGATGCGAGAAGGCCAGCCCGTCCGGCGCGCGGTACGACACCACGCCCTCCAGATCCGCATCCGTCAACCGAGCCAGAAACGAGGCGCGCTCCGCCTCGATCGCCGCGAGTTGGACCTTGAGCTCGGTCAGCGCCGGCTTGAGCGCCCAGTCTGGCTCGGATGCCGGGCTGGTTCCCAGCCACCGCCGCAACCAGATCCACTCTGTTCCGACGATGTGAGCCAGGGTGGCGGAGATCGACGGAAAGCTGCTCGCGACAGGGGCCGCGAGCTGTTCCTGCGTCAGGGCCTCCGCCGCGGTGAACATCAGCGCCGTGGCCCAGGAGCCGTAGCCGAAAAGCTGTCGAGCCTCGTCAGTCGTCATTCTTATTATCGCCGTCCGCCATCGTTGTCCTCGCACCCAGCTTGAGCTCATAGAAACGAGTGCCGGGCAAATGAGCGCTGTTATAAGCCGGTATCTCGTTGAAGCCGAGCTTGCGGTAGAGCCCTTGCGCAGCCGCCATGCTGGGCAGCGTATCCAGTCTCAGCGCAGCGTACCCCGCGCGGCGGGCCGACTGGATCGTTGCCTCGACGAGGTGCTTGCCCAGCCCCCAGCTGCGAAATGTGGGGCGCACATACAGCCGTTTCATCTCGCCGGCTTGATCGTCGAGGCGCCGGAGCGCAACACAGCCGGCCGTTTCACCATGGACCCGCGCAATGAGCAGGACTCCGTGCGGTGGCACATAAGGCGATGGCAGGGCGTCTAACTCGGCGGCAAATCCCTGATACTCAAGGTCCACGCCGATCGCATCCGCGTATTCACGGAAGAGCTCGCGCGCAACCGCGGCTTGCTCCTGGCTTTCTACAGGGATGAGGGTGATTGAACCGGACATGGCCGTCTAAAAGCCTGAAGCAGGGGCTGGCATGCGCTTGGGTAGGATACACCCAACAGACGCGCGGACCACGAAAGAAGGGCTCGACTCGGGACGATCCGGGGGAACCTGTTCCTGCTGCGCTGGCCTGCAACCCATTGGCGGGACGCCCTGTCACAAGCGCAGCAACGGGCACTCCATGACACCGCCTGAAACCTGAGGAGCTACGACCCATGAACCACTACAATATTGCTGACGCCCTGATCGTCATTGCGCTCATCGCCGGATTCCTCGGCTACCTGTACCTGAAGCAGCGAGAGAAGCAGCGCCGGCTCGACATCGTTCACGCCGAGCGTCTGGCGGCCATCGACAAGGGCATTCCGCTTCCGGAAGTGCCGATCGACCCGCCCCCGAGCGCATGGCGGCGTCCGCCTGACCCGAAGGTCCCGCTCGCCATTGGCATCGTGCTCACGGCGTTCGGGACCGGCGCGATGGTGATGCTCGCCATCGTCGCTCAGGGGCGGCCGTTCTGGGCGGTTCCGCTGCCGATCGCGATGATGGGCCTGGGACTGATCCTCTTCTACCGGCTGTCCGCCGGATCAGCGCCGTCCGATTCGGCGACGCGCCATGGAGACTGACAGCGATCTCGTCGCACGCGCCGCGGCCGGTGATGAGCAGGCGTTCGCGGCGCTGCTCGACCGCTATCGCGACCGGGTCTTTCGCCTGGCCGTATCGATTCTCGGCCAGGCGTTTGTCGGTGAGGCGGAAGAGGTGACGCAGGAGGTGTTTCTCCGCGTCCACCATGCGCTCAAGTCGTTTCGCGGCGAGTCGAAGTTCGGCACGTGGCTGTATCGGGTGACGTTCAATCAGACGATCAACCTCAAGTCACGCGTGCGCTTCAACGCGCCGCACGTCACCGACGAGGCCCTGGCTCGACAGGCGGCGGCCGACCCGGACGCGCTGACGCGGCTCGAACGGGCACGACGCGACGCCGTGGTGGCGGAATGCGTCGCGGAGCTACCCCCGGCTTACCAATCGGCGCTACGGCTCCACTACTGGATGGGTGAAAGCGTCGCCGAGATCGCGACTCTGCTCGACGTGCCGGAGAACACGGTAAAATCCTACCTGTTCCGCGCGCGCCAGCTTCTACAATCGAAGTTGAAGGACCGAGGATATGACAATGCCTGAGCCGATCGAGATCGAGGCGCTGCTCCGGGAATCGATGAACACCGCCGCCCCCCCGGCGCTGACGCCAACGTTTACGCAGCGAGTGACGGCGCGGCTGCGGCCACGGCAACTGAGCGCCGGAGCCCGACGCGCGCTGCGCTTCTACGCGTTGGCGGCTGTGGTGATCTCCGTCGCGGTGATGCGGAGCCAGGGTGTAGAGTGGAGCCTGATCGCCATATCGCTGGCGGTCACGGCGGCGATCGGTGCCATCCTGCGGCTACGGCTCAGGTAGCACTGTTACCCGGTGTGCGATACTGCGGGTCCCATGATCCGAAGGTTGCTGCCTCTCCTCCTGGCGGGAATCCTGGCGCCTCTCGTCGCCTCGCATGCTCAGACACGAGAGCCTCTCCGTTGCATAGACCCGAAAGCCAGGACCACGCTCACGCAGACCCGGCTGTGGCGATACCAGCCGGCCACTTTCCACCAGGAGCCGGTCGCCTTCTTCATGATCGAGACCGTCAAGCCGGGCAGGGAAAGACCTCCCGCCCGGACCACGCCTCAGCCTCTAGCCAGAAGCACGGCGGACGTTGCGATCACGCCCCGGCAGATCACGATTGCGCATCATGCGATCCCCTTACCCGCTTCGCGTCGGCAACTCGTTTCGGCGCTGGGAGTTCCGACACGGGTGAAGGAATTCCCACGCGGAACCAATCGGATCCTCATATGGGACCCACTCGGTCTTGTGGCTTATCAGTCGTACGCGACGGGAAAGATCTTCGAGCTCTGCTTCTATTTCCAGTCCAAGCCGAAGCTGGACTTCAGCCCCCGGACACTCTCCGGCCCCCTGACCATCGGGGCCGCGAAGATCGACGCCAGCTCTACCCTTGACGCCATCGGCCACGAGATCCTGAGGCAGGGCGGCAAAGACGTCGTCCGAATGGACTTCGGCACATGGACCTTGAATTACGGACGCTTCGCCATCTCTCTCGAAGAGATTGACTCGGCAACGATTCAGGCTGTCGCCTTCGACCTGCATCCCTGAGCTTGATGAACGCCGCACCTGCCGGGGCATGTCCGGTTGATTGAAGGGTCAGACCTCAGCGATCGCCGCAATCGAGATCTTCAGGCCAGGAACGCGCACCGGCAGTTTGGCGCCCTGGCGGGCTGGCGGATCGGAGGGAAACCAGTTGAGCCACTCCTCATTCATGCCCACGAAGTCATCTTCGTCCGCGAGCACGACGGTGGCGCTGACGAGCTTGTCCAAGGAGCTCCCCGCTTCCTCAAGGATGGCTTGTATGTTGGTCAGGCACTGCCGGGTCTGCTCCTGAATGGTGGTGCCCTTGATGGCGCCTGTGGCCGGATCAACGGGAGCTGTGCCAGAGACGAACACCAGGCCGGCGGCTTTGACCGCTTGACTGTATGTAGACGGCGGCTTGGCCGCCTTTGACGTAAACACGATCTGACGGGGCACTTTGTCTCCTTTGGGTTTGTCGACGGGGGAGCCGAACATCATGCGGTGCCCGTCCGCCGTGCGGATGCCGAACTCGCGCATGCCCCATGGCTCGTCGCGGATCGGCTTGACGACCTCAACCCCGCGCGCCGTGACCTCGGCGTAGAATCCATCGACGGACGCGACCTCAAGATACGCGTAGTACGCGTGGTCACCCAACTCGCCGGGCGGGATCGCGTCGGGACACTGGCCCGCGAAGATGACGCAGGCGTCGCGCTCGAAGAAGCGGAAGCCCGGATCACCGACCTCGCGTACCGCAAAGCCGAGGACGTCCCGGTAGAAGGCGGCCGAGCGCGCGAGGTCGGGCACGGCGATGACGTACCGCGGACGTGTGAGCATGACGGTCCTCCCCTCGGTGACCCAAAGAAGCGCCAGCCGATTCTAGCCCAAAGAGGTGCCAGCCTAAAGATTGCCCAGCGGGGTCCAGGCCGCCAAACAGCCCAGCCCGGGCCACGAGGCCTCGGCTGGAACCTCAAGCCTGGCTACTCGGGATTATTCGGGTGGAACCTATTTTCAGAAGTGTTAGGCATATGTCTTGAGGTTTGGTATCCAATGGGTGCGCGCCGCACGTACGAATTGGTGAACATTGGCCAACAGATGAGATTCAGACAAGCGGCAGACTTCCTCTTCTGGAAATCTCGCATCGGTGTTCAGGCTCTCCAGCGCTGGACACTGTCCATTTTCTTCCGAAACAAACATCGTCTTGTATGCCAGTTTCTCGCGAAAGATTCTCTCGACCTCATAGAGGACACCTGGAGACGTCTCCCGTGCATCTAAGAACACAAGGGGGACGATATCCATGAGTTCGGCTGCGACCACCTTCCAATCATCATCTGCATTTGTTCGTGAATCGAAAAGCATGATTGTGGCTTTAAAAAAGAAAGTTTTCACCCCGTCAGTTGTGTCAATGTTCTGTGTAACATCTAAGAGGCCAGTCACGCCTGGGATGACGCGAGCCTGCAACTGCTGCATGAGTTGCAGCCGAACAGGAGCCGATGAGGACAGGTAGATTGCTGCAGGCGGAAGGATGATCCGCAACGATGCAACAAGTGCCACACTGACGAAGAAGATACAAAAAGGTAACGGGCCCTGCACCCCAAGTCGCACACAGACTATAAGCACGAGTGCCGAGAGTCCGAGGTGCGTCGCGATCTTCATTCTTTCTGTGCGTGCACGTGCCATCTTTGAAAACAGCGGGATCATTCTGGCTGCGAGCCCCGGAAGATGTCTTCGAAAAGTGCGCGACGCCCATTGGATTCTGACTACGCAATGACCGAGGTTCATTGCTGCGAGAAGCCAGATCGGAAATAGTGCCCAAAGCAATGTAGTAGAGGCGAGGGCCTGGCTGCGCTCGAACCATACCACCGCCCCGATGACTACGAGCCAGAACAGGGAAAGCGGGACTACCGATGACGAAATGCCAAATATTGGGTCTTGATACGCATTCGGCATATGTATTCCTCCTCTGTTGTTCGATGCCATGTCTAATGGCGATAGGGGACGTCTCACAACGCCTCTCCTCCCACACACCGTCCATACGAAGCAAGTATACGCGGTTCGGTTGATTGAGTCGGCCTACCTCGTTCGCCAACCTCGGTAGTCCCAACTTCCGGAATTACCCAATACCGGAATGTGCGCGCCGTCGCGGCTGGCGAGTCGCTCGACCAGATCGAGCCGTTGCGGAGGCCGTGAGAGGTATATCTCCCGCTCCCCGCTTCACCCCTCCCACCCGCACCTATTCCTACGGGAGATCCCCCCCACCCGCCCATCCCCGGGCGGGATGGGCGGCGATCTACCCCGATCTCCCCCGGAGATGGTGCCACCAGGCACTTGGTTGGCTGTGACGCGGGGACGTCAGAGCTCCTGTGCTAATAGCACAGTGGCTGACTAGGATTAGTGGGGATTGGCTGGGATGAGTAGCACTCCCAGGAGGTACCGGTACCGTAATAGCACTGGCAGTACCCGGACCCATAGTATCCCCAGTTACATCTTACTCTCACGCCATTCGGGCAGCTCTGCCCCTGCAACTGCTCGAAGTCGGCACAACAAGATGGATATGCATCAGAGGGATCATCTACATAGATTGGAAAGCCTTCGGCTACCGGGAGGCCTGTGGCCCAGAACACGAGAGATAGAACTACGGCCAGACCACACAAAAGGGTACTTCTACGCATCTTTCCTCCTTCTTGACTATAACGGTGGCTCACTCGGACCCGCACACCAGCCGCTTGCGTCCAACCTTGAAGTCGGCGTCTGATTGCACCGCTTTTCCCCGCCAATGTGACAGATTCTTGAACCTGGAGCGATCATGGCGACTGGCGCCATCCGTTCGAATATCTCTTTGCTTGTTTTGCTTAACGCATAGGTTATCGCAATGACGCATTTTCGTCAATGGCGCGTAAGACTGCGGGCCAACGGCCTGGGCTCCCTCAGCCCAAGGCATCGCCCTGGGATTGGGGACATCGCCTCATGACCTGTTGCGGCCTGAAGGGCCCCGCCATCTCTCGGTAGGGTGAAAATTCGAACCGCCGGTTAGCGCAGCCCTTCAGGCCGCATAGGGTTCCAGAGTCCCCCGGATCCCAGGGCGATGCCCTGGGCTGAGGAAGCCCGGACCGTTGAATCGGAAGTGCGGTGATGGAGCCAGGGCGGCCACGTAGGGCCGCCCCTACAAAAGATTCAGCAATCTTGCCCGTGAAGGTGCACTAGTTGTCATTGCGCTGGGAGCCGAATTGAGAAACGGGGTCGTGCCTACCCGTTGCCGAACAGATCGCGCTATGCCCAGGGCTCTCGGCGAATCTCTTCGAGCGACTGGAAGAAGGCCCCATCGTCGACTCCTTCGGGATTGAACCAGGTTCCATCCGGGCGCCGCTCCAGCCGGCTCTTCCAGCGTTCCCAGGCTTCCCGCCTGACCTCTTTAGCGTTCGCCGTGTCCGTCTCTCCTCCGGCAGCGACCGTCAGCTTCTCGTCGATCGCCTCCGCCACCAAGTCGCACAGCGGGCGTCCTTGTTGGGCAGCGAGCGCCTTGGCTTTCCTGACCAGCATTTGGGGCAGATCAAAGGTCGTCTTCACAGTGGCAGTATTTACAGCTTTGCGGCGGCTGTCAAAACGAGCCAGCCGCCAACCGGGGCTCACCAGGGCAGGCCACATAAGAGCCCGCGGGCGCGCCAGCCGGCCCCGCTGAGGACGTTGCAACAAACCGCCGGCAGGAGCTTCACGGTACCGCCCGGCAGGGCGATTTAACTCTCAGTTGCTTCATATTGGCTTGCGACGAGCTGTTTCGCGGCCCGTCAAGAGGTTTTTTCCTTACAACGAGGCATCGCAAGCTCAAGACGCTTCATTTTGGGCTACGTTGCTTCATACTAGTCTGCGTTGCATCAAAATAAGACAACGACGCTTCAAGTCGAGAGGAATGAGGACATCTTAGCCGGAATTGATGCAACCTAAGGGTAGGATGCGCCATTTAAAGTTACGTTGCTTCTCTCAATCTTACGTTGCGCCAACATAAAGTTATGTCGCTTCAAAAATTCTTATGATGCATCAAATAAGGATAGGACGCTTCAATTAGCCCTGCGTTGCATCAAAATAGGGGAACATGCTTCACTTGCGGATGTGCGCGGCGCCGGAGGCTTGCGTCGCGCCAACTTGTCCCTCCACGGAGCGTCTGAGGGCTCTCTAAGAGGGTGTCTCAAAAGCCGTCCCCCCCGCCCGGCGATGAATCGCCGGGCTAGGAACAGCGCTCCCTGAAGGGAGCTTGAAGCCGGATTCATCCGGCGCTGTTCTTAGCCCGGTGCATTCATGCCCGGGCCAGGGCGTCGTGACTAACTTTCGAAACACCCTCTAAGAGCACCTGACAAACTCGGTTCCGTACGTAGGGGAGGGCTTGTCCCCTTCCCCGCCCCGGAGGGGCGGCCTTTGAACAGCCTGGGGTGGCAACCCCAAGTATAGGCAAACCCGATCCGTCGAGCCCCGAAGGGCCGGCCGACCGCTGAAGTTTCGGCCGGCCCGCACTCTTTCCTACAGGAGATCCCCCCACCCGCCCACTCCCGGGCGAGAACGGCGATCTCCAGAAGGAGGGTGTATGGCACATCGAAACGGTTGGCGTCGTCTGGTCCTGGCCGTGATGCTCACGCTGGTTTCCCTGCCGGCGATGGCCGGGGAGCGGCCGGGCGGAAAACATGGCGCGGGGAATGGAGCCGCGGCAGCGTGGCAGGCGGTGGTGCGGTGGGTGGCTCCCTCGGGGTGGCTGGCGAAGCTGGGGCCGGGAATCGATCCGGATGGAGCCACGGGGGGGACGGTGCCGTCCGGCGGATCGGGGTCCTCAGTCCGGAGCGGGAGTGGCGAGCTCGGGCCGGGGATCGACCCGAACGGTTAGCTCTCCCGGTGCCGGCGGGCTTCCGAAGTTCCGCCGGCACCCGATTTTTTTCCGGTGTCACGAAATCAGACCCTCGCGCGACTTATCCCATCAGAGACCTTGCATCCCATGGACCCGAACGGTTGAGCGACATCCACATCACCCGAGAGTTACTCCGCGCCGTGGCGCGTGGCGAATTGTCTGAGCGCGCTCTAGCGCAGATCGAAACCCAGCACCTCGAGAGTCTCTGCCCCGTCTGCCGCCGGGAGATCCAGGCGTGGCGGGAGGAGGGGACAACCGAGGTTGGCTACGAGTACGCCATCCAGACGCTCCCCGCCGTCCTCGGCCGTCACGCGTCCGATCTCGCAAGACAGATGCGGCAGGCCGAGCGGGACCTGAAGGAGCTCCTCGCGATCCCCCCGGCGGAACGCCTCATCCGTGTTAACCGGTCGCGCAGCCGCTTCCGGGGGCCTGTCCTCGCCGAGTGGCTGATCCAGGAGAGCCGTCGGCGGACTCCCGCCGACCCCCGGGAGGGGTACGGCCTCGCCGAGCTCGCCCGCGCCGTCGTCCACCGGTCTCCGGATCATCCGGATACCTTCTCCCTGCTCTCCCTCGCTTCGGCCCAGATGGCGAACGCCTGCCGGGCCGGTGGCGATCTGCGGCAGGCTGAAGAGCATTTCCGGCACGTCCGCTATCTCGTCAGAAACCAGGGGGTCACCGATCCGCTCGCACTGGCCCAGATCGATCAACTGGAAGGCTCGCTGCGCAAGGACCAGCGCCGGTTCCAGGAGGCCGAGGAGCTGCTGACCCGCGCCGCGATGCTTTTCCGGATCAGCGGCGCCGTCGTCGAGACCGCCCGGGTGCTCCTCAAGCTTGGTGAGCTGTATTTCCACCAAAGTCTTCTGGATCGGGCCGTCGAGATGGTCGAGGCTGCCCTGGAGAGGTTGCCTCCAGAGGAGGAGCCACGCCTGTACCTCAGCAGCCGCCATAATCTGGCGCTCTACCTCGCCGAGGCGGGGAGGTATGCGCAGGCGGCCGGCCTGGTGGCGGCGGACGAGGATCTTTACCGGCAAATCCCGGAACCGTGGCTGCAGCTCCGGCTCTCCTGGCTGCGCGGGAAGATCGCCGCCGGGCTGGGGGACATGGCCGAGGCCGAGCGGCTCTTCCGCGAAACCCGCGACGGCTTCGCGCGGCAGGGGAACGGATACGACGCGGCGATGGCGTCCCTCGATCTCGCCCTTCTCTATCTGCGGGAAGGCCGGACGGCCGATGTCCTGCCGCTGGCGGAGGAGATGGCGGCGCTGTTCGAGGCGCGGGACGTCCACCGCGAGGCGGTCGCCGCCGTCCTTCTCTTCCGGGAGGCCGCCCAGCGCGACGAGGTCACGGCGGGGATGGTGCGCGAGCTGGCCGCCCGGCTGGAGACCGCCCGGCGGCGCTGAGCGCGAAAGTGTCCCTCCGGCCCGTCGCCGCGCACCCTTCCCTTGTAGCCATCATCCGAAAGGAGATTTATGAAGCGACTCGCTCTCTGCATGGTCACCGCACTGCTCACCTGGGGCGCCTTCGCCACGGCGCCGACCCTGGCCTGCCCGCCCGACTTCTGCGACGACGCCGCCTGCCGAAGCTCCTGCATCGCTCAAGGGTACCCGCTCGGCGGGGCCTGCATCGGCCGTCCCTGCACCGTCCACTTCTGCGCCTGCCTGGAACCCTGAGGCGCGGATCGACGCGGCGCTCCCTCCTCGGGGAGCGCCTGTGGTCTGCCAACCCTGAAAATCCCCCAGGAGTTGGTGGATTTTCAAGGTAAATGCGCTCGCTGTATGAGGGGGGCTGGCTACTCTGACGCGGGAGCGCCCAGGACCGTGATCCCCGACGAGGGGAAGCGGCCATCGAAGGTATAGATGCGTCCTCTCGGGCCGGACTCCAGCACCTGTGCCCAGAGAAAGGCGTCCGTGAACGAATAGCGCTTCGAGGAGCGGCACATCTCCAGTGCGGCCAGAACTCTGGGCTTCGGCAGAGTCAGAAGAAGGATGTTTTTCCTCTGCACCAGTTCGATCAGCCCGTCCACAATGTCCTCTCGCGACGCCTTGTAGACGGAGCCCAGGACATACCCGGATTCCAGGATCACGAGCTCGCTGAGGAGGAGCAGCTCGTCGCTGTCGATGATCTGCGCCGCCTGCGCCGCCATCTCAGGCGGGCTGTCGGTGAGGTACCGCACGACATAGTTCGTATCCAGGAAGGCGGGCGCGTCGCTCAACTCTCTTCGCCTTCCCGGTCCCAGTCTTTCGTTGCCGCCTCTTCCCAGGCCTTGTCCCGCGCCTCCCGCAGCTCGTCCGTCGAGAGGACGCGCTTCGCATATTTCTTCAGAGCCCCTCTCGCGGAGCGGTTGTGCTCCGGAGGATAGAAACGGATCTCTACGTGGTCCTGGACCAGGGTCTGGACGGTGAGGAAACCCGGCTGGACTCCAAGCGCCTCCCGGAGCGGCTTCTCGATGACGATCTGACCTTTTTCTCCCACAAGATTAGCCATAGTCATACTCCTCGTGGAAAGTATAACTTGCCCGGCAAGATTCCGCTGTTGACCCGGCGCGGATTCAGGAAATCGACTGGAAGAAGCCTTCCGCCACCCAGAGCCGGAACCAGGCCTGGAGCTCGGCGCCGAGCGCCTCGTCGTCGAGGCCACTGATCTCCGCGGCGGCGGCGATCGCTTCGCCCACGGGGGCGCCGGCGAGGATCTTCTCCAGCAGGGCGTGCTGGGCGGCGTTGAGCGGAAAGCGCCGCACCACGAAGTCGCGGCGGGTGAGCGCCACGTGCTCGGGCTCAGGGTCGGGGATCGGCGGGTCCTCCCCCTCTTCGGCGTGCCGCGCCGCGGTGTAGTAGGCGTTGACGGGGAACCGGAAGGCGAGCAGCCGCAGGCAGGGCACCGGGATCAGCCGCGCCTCGGCGAAGCTCTCCGCCGGGAACGACTGCAGGAGCTCCGCGGTCAGCAGCGGCTTCCCCTCGACGCCAGGGCCGTCGAAGACCTGGTTGAGGTTCCACTCGAAGACCGTGAGGTCGATCAGGAAGTCCGGCCACCCCACCGTTCCGGCCTCTTCTCCTTCCTCAGGTTCCGGACGGGTCTCCTGGAGGAAGCGCGCGAAGCTCTCGCCGAGGCGGTCGAGGGTGTAGCTCTTCGACGGGTAGTGCTGCAGGTACTCGAAGGCGAAGCCCTCGAAGACGTCGGCGCCCAGCGCCTTCTGGAGCATCGGGAAGAAGGAGGCCAGGCACTCCAGCAAGCGGGCGTAGTAGGCGTTGGCGTAGATCCCCATCCGCTCGGCCGCCGTGAGGTTGCGCGAGCGCCCGATCACCGCCTCCAGCTCGGAGCGGTTGAGGCGGATCAGCCGCTGCGCCTCTTCGGACGCGACGCCCCCCTCCACTCCTTCCGGATGGGTGACCACCGCCTGGAACCAGCGCTGCACCACGTCCAGGGAGCGGGAAGAGCCGCGCTCGCTCACTCCACCTCCGCCAGGATCTGGTGGAGCGGGTGGAACACCGCGTCCCCCTCCGTCACCACCTGGGCAGGCTCGGAGTCGGGGGGCGCCGGCTCCAGATGCTCGCCCATGAAGCGCTTGGCCTTGAGCACTTCCGCGTGCACCACCGGGAAGGGGGGGATGTTGGCGTCCCACTCGAGCAGGGTCGAAACGCCGCCGGTGAGCTGGTGGGCGGTGCGGTAGAGCTC
This sequence comes from uncultured Acidobacteriota bacterium, assembly GCA_963792575.1. Classification (GTDB taxonomy): domain Bacteria; phylum Acidobacteriota; class Thermoanaerobaculia; order Multivoradales; family UBA5704; genus DATARR01. The sequence continues at coordinate 554,993 of CAWBWZ010000023.1, read as the reverse complement.
CCAGACCGGATCGACGACGTGGTTGTCGTGGGTGTCGATGATGTACTTCGTGTAGTTCGCGTGGCCGGCGAGGTGGAACTGCACGATCCGCTCGTGCGGCAGGGAGCGGATGAACTGATCGGGGTCCATGTCGTGATTGAAGCTCGACACGTAGACGTTGTTGACGTCGAGCAGCAGGCCGCAGTCGGCCTCCTCGGCCATGCGGGTGATGAACTCCCATTCGTCCATGGTCGAGTCCTGGAAGGTGATGTAGGAGCTCGGGTTCTCCAGCACGAACGGGCGCTCGAGGAAGTCCTGGAGGGTACGGACCCGCTCGACGACGTGGCGCAGGGTCGCCTCGGTGAACGGCACCGGCAGCAGGTCGTGCGTGTTGCGGCCGAGGATGCCGGTCCAGCAGAGGTGATCGGAGATCCACTGGGCGTCGGTCTCCCGGGCCAGCCGCTTGAGCTTGCCCAGGTATTCGAAGTCGAGCGGATCGGTCGAGCCGATCGACAGCGACACGCCGTGCATGACGACGGGATAGCGCTCGGCGATCTGCTGGAGCACGTAGCGGGGCCGCCCCTGCGAGTCGATGAAGTTCTCGCTGATGACCTCGAACCAGTCCACTTCCGGCTGGTTCTTCAGGATGTAGTCGAAATGGGTGGACCGCAGTCCGACTCCGAGGCCCAGGTTGTCGTAGCCGAGGCGGGGCAGGGGCATGGTGCTTCCTTCCAGGTGATCCTTCCAAAAAAACGTGTTGCGGCTCAGTTTCGGCCACCGTAGCCCGGCGATGAATCGCCGGGCTAAGAACAGCGCCCCCTGAAGAGGGGCTTCAAGCCGGATTCATCCGGCGCCGTTGCTAGCCCGGGCATCTTATGCCCGGGATTGGCGGGTTGCCCCGCGGCCTCACCCTGCCCCATGTCTAAGCCCCGCTCCTTCAGGAGAGAGGTTGGGGTGAGGTCGCGGGCAGAGGACTCCCAGATCTACGAGCCGCAGGTCGCCGGGGCCGCGCCGAACTTCTTGCCGGCCTTGGTCATCGCCGCCTCGTAGTTGGCGCGCGCCTTCTTCCAGTTGTCCCCCTTGATGGGAACGTTGCAGCTCCCCTGCCCCTTGCAGGCGTTGACGCCCTCGCCGCCCTGGTTCTTGCAGGCGTTGGAGCCGGCGCAGCCATGGGCCTCGGTGGTGGAGCAGCTCCCCTGGCCCGCGCAGGCGTTATCGGCGCCCTTGCCCTGGCCCTTGCAGGCGTTCAGGCCGCAGCAGGCGTGGGCGTCGGCCTTGGGCGCCGGGGTACGCTGCTTCACCTCGCCCGCCGACAGCAGGCTGGCGCCCATCGTCGAACCGGCGACCACGCCACCGAACGCGGCGAGAGCCAGCTTTCCGAAGTCTCTCCGGCTAACGTTCTCATCCAGCTTCTTCATATTCAGTCTCCTCTGCAAATAGGGGCCGAGTCTACTCCTAAGTACGGCGGCGGGGGAAGAAAGGATGGGTCACCAAGTCATCCGGTAGAGCATCCAGTAGACGACCACTCCCGTCACCGAAACGTAGAGCCAGATCGGGAGAGTCCAGCGGGCGATCCGCTTGTGCTGGGGGTAGCGGCGACGCCAGGCGCGGACGACGGTGATGCCGGCGAGGAAGGGGACCACCGCCGCGAGCACGGTGTGGGTCGCCAGGATCGTCAGGTAGAGGGTCCGCGCCGCCCCCTGGCCCGGAAAACGGACCGAGCCGACGTTGGCGTGGTAGATCAGGTACGAGGTGAGGAACAGGACCGAGCACGCGAGCGCCGCGGTCATGACGTTGCGGTGGGCGACCCACCGGCGCTGGCGGATGAGGATGTAACCGGTCACCAGGAGCAGGGCCGCGAGGGCGTTCAGGCTCGCGTTGACCGCGGGCAGATCGTGGATGTCGGGCATGGCGGGAAGATGATAACGTTTCCAGCCGATTCAGATCTGCGGAACACGGAGGAAGGAACCACCATGAGCAAGAGGTCACATCTTCGCGGTACCAGATTCGCAGGATCGGCCCTGGCCGCGATCGGGCTGCTGTTCGGCGGGGCGCTGCTCGCCCAGCCCGCCATGGAGCACAAGCATGCCGTCGACGTCGAGGTGCCGAAGGATAAGGCCGGGCCCAAGCCCAACCTGATTTCCGGGCCCCACGTCTACTATTTCCCCGAGTACGACGAGGGGGTTGCCGCCCTGCCCGCGCGCAAGGCCGCGCAGCTCGCCGCCGCGAAGCAGATCGGGGTCTTTCACGACTTCCAGTTCACCGACCGCCTGCCGGAGAGCGGCATCACCTTCCGCCACCAGGGCACGGACGACAGCGGGCGCGACTACAAGGCGGTCCACTACGACCACGGCAACGGCATCGCGGCCGCCGACGTGGACGGCGACGGGCTCCTCGACCTCTATTTCGTCAGCCAGCTCGGCGAGAACCAGCTCTGGAAGAACCTGGGGAACGGCAAGTTCCGCAACATCACGGGCGAGGCCGGCGTCGGCCTGAAGGACCAGATCTCGGTCGCGGCCTCGTTCGCCGACGTCGACAACGACGGCGATCCGGACCTCTTCGTCACCACCGTCCGCGACGGCAACCTCCTCTTCCAGAACGACGGCAAGGGGCGCTTCAAGGACATCTCCAAGGAGGCGGGGCTCGACTACGTCGGCCACTCCTCGGGCGCCGTCTTCTTCGACTTCGACAAGCGACGGCCTGCTCGACCTCTTCGTCACCAACGTCGGCCGCTACACCACCAACGCGGTGGGCCGGGGCGGCTACTACATCGGCCTCGACCGACGCGTTCTCCGGCCATCTGCATCCGGACCGCACCGAGTACAGCATCCTCTACCAGAACATGGGCAACCACCAGTTCAAGGACGTCTCCAAGGAGGTCGGCCTCCAGGACGGCAGCTGGAGCGGCGACGCGACGATCGCCGACTTCAACGAGGACGGCTGGCCCGACCTCTACGTCCTCAACATGCAGGGGGACCACCACTACTACGAGAACGAGCAGGGCAAGCGGTTCGTCGACAAGACCGCGCAGTACTTCCCGAAGACCTCCTGGGGAGCGATGGGGATCAAGTTCTTCGACTATGACGACGACGGCCGGGCCGACCTCATGATCACCGACATGCACTCGGACATGAGCAAGGCGGTCGGCGTGGACCAGGAGAGCAAGAAGTCCGACATTCAGTGGTCGGACGCCGAGCTCCAGGGGGGCGCCAACAACATCTTCGGCAACTCCCTCTACCACAACCTCGGCGGCGGCAGGTTCGAGGAGGTCTCGGACGCGATGAACGTCGAGGACTACTGGCCCTGGGGGTTGAGCACGGGCGACATCAACGCCGACGGCTGCCAGGACCTCTTCATCACCGCCAGCATGAACTTCCCCTTCCGCTACGGCATCAACTCCCTGCTGCTGAACGACCGCGGCAAGATCTTCCGCGACGCCGAGTTCATCCTCGGCGTCGAGCCCCGCCGGGGAGGGCGGACCCACGACGTGATGATCGAGCTCGACTGCGACGGCGAGGACCAGGGGGTGAAGCCCTGCGAAGGACGCTCGGGCAAGGTCAAGGTGATGAGCGCGCTCGGCACGCGCTCCTCGGCGATCCTCGACCTCGACGGCGACGGCGACCTCGACATCGTCACCAACGACTTCAACTCCGAGCCGATGGTGCTGATCAGCAACCTCGCCCAGAAGAAGCCCGGCCTGCGCTACCTGAAGGTCAGGCTGCAGGGGACGGCCTCGAACCGCGACGCCATCGGCGCCAAGGTGCAGGTGAAAGCCGGCGGCAAGACCTACACGCAGTGGAACGACGGCAAGTCGGGCTACCTCTCGCAGAGCAGCGATGCCGCTCTACTTCGGCCTGGGCGACGCCGCGAAGATCGACGCCGTCGAGGTCACCTGGCCCACGGGCCGCAAGCAGACGGTGGCCGGCCCGAAGGTGAACGGGCAGATCCAGGTGGTGGAGGAGCAGGCGGCGAAGTAGGCCCTCGCGACCGCGGCAGGTTTTCGTACGGGCGGGGCTTGTCCCCGCCCTCGCCCTGTAAGGGCGAAATTTATCCAGCCTGGGGTGTTAACCCCAGGTAGAGAGGCACCCCGAAATCCAAACCCTGTAAGGGTGGCCGATTCCAACTCGGTCGGCCACCCCTGCAGGGTTTGGGTTGGTTGGGCCAGCCTACCTGGGGTTAACACCCCAGGCTGGATAAATTTCGCCCTTTCAGGGCGCGGGCGGGGACAAGCCCCGCCCCTACGTTCCTGCCGCCGTGAGACGATGCTACTCCCCCACCGCCTCCAGATCCCGCCGCAGCTTCTTCATCGAATCCTCGTCGAAGCCGTCGTAATACCCGCGGATCCGCCCCTCGCCGTCCACCAGCACGAAGCGGGTGCTGTGGAGGATCGGCTCGACTGGCGGGCCTCCGGGGCCTGGCGGCGGGGGGATCTCGATCCCCAGCTTGAACCCCTTCCGGGAGAGCTGGTAGATCTCGTCCTTGCCGCCGGTCAGGAAGAGCCAGCGGTCTGGCGCCTTGAACGACTCGGCGTAGCGCTGGAGCACCTGGGGGGTGTCGTGCTCCGGATCGACCGAAATGGAGACCAGCCGCACCGCGAGATCGTCTGGCAGCTCGCGGTTCAGCCGGGCCATCCGCGCCGTCATCAGCGGGCAGGAGGCGGGACAGCGGGTGAAAATGAAGTCGGCGATCCACGGATGGCCGGCGAGATCCTGGCGGCGGACCGTGCGGCCGTCGCGGTTGGTCAGCTTGAAGGCGGGCGCGGAATCGAGCACCGGCGGCGGCTCGGAGCGCCCCAGCCGGTCGAGGGCGGTCGCCGTGATCACCACCACGAGAGCGACCACCAGCAGGCCCCAGATCAGGCCGCGGCGCAAGCCGGAGGAGAGAGCCATCAGTCGACCCTCCCGCCGCGGGTCGCCAGCAGCCCGGCGGCGAAGGCGGCGAGCCCCATGGCGAGCGTCACCGCGAGCGATACCGCCGGCCCAGGCAGGCCGGGCACCAGGCCTGACGGCCCGTAGAGCACCCCGCGCAGGGCGGCGACGCCGTAGGTCAACGGGTTCAGCCGCATCAGCGCGCCGAGCCAGAAGGGCGCGCCGCTGACGGGAAAGAAGGCGCCGGAGAGCAGCCACATGGGCATGAGCACGACGTTCATGATGGCATGGAACCCTTGGACCGAATCGAGCTTCCAGGCAAAGGCGAAACCCAGAGCGGTCAGCGACAGGGCCAGCACCGCCAGGATCCCCGCGGCCTCCAGCGCCGAAACCACCGTCAGATGGACCCCGGAGAGCGGCGCCAGCGCCAGGAACACCACGCCTTGAATCCAGGCCAGCGTCGCGCCGCCGAGCACCTTGCCCGCCACGATCGTGGAGCGCGAGACCGGCGCCACCAGCACGCCCTGGAGGAATCCCTGGTGGCGGTCCTCGATCACCGAGATGTTCGAGAAGATGGCGGCGAAGAGCAGCACGAGGACGATGGTGCCGGGAAAGAAGTATTGGAAATAGCTGAGGCCCGCCGGCCCCCCGGGGAGCCGGAAGGAGCCGGAGAGGCCGCTGCCGAGCAGGAGCCAGAAGATCAGCGGCGTGCCGACCGCGCCGGCGATGCGGCTGGGCTGGCGGAAGAACCGCGTCAGCTCGCGGCGCCAGAGGGTCGTGGCGGCGAGGCCCGTCATGACGATCATGCGGTCTCCTCTGGCTCGTCGTAGAGCCGGTGACCGGTGCGGCGAAGAAAGACGTCTTCCAGGCTCGGCCGCGCCACGGTGACCGAGTCGATCCGTCCCGGCAGGGCCTCCGCGAGGCGGGCCGCGAGCTCGTGGCCGCGCTCCCGCTCCAGGCGCACGGCGCCGTCCTGAACCACCGGCGCGAGCTCGGGGTAGAGCGCCGCGAGGTCGCGCGCGAGCGCCTGGGGGTCGCGACCGGTGAGGGTGATCACGTCGCCGCCGATCTCCTGCTTGAGGGCCGCGGGCGTCCCCTCGGCTACGATCGTCCCCCGGCTCAGCAGGACCAGCCGGTCGCAGCGGTCCCCCTCTTCCATGAAGTGGGTGGTGAGCAGCACCGTCACCCCCTTGAGACCGCAGCGACTCCAGGGTCTCCCAGAGATCGTGCCGCGCGCCCGGGTCGAGGCCGGTGCTGGGCTCGTCGAGCAGCAGGAGGCGCGGCTCGTGGAGGAGCGCCTTGGCGATCTCCACCCGCCGGCGCAGCCCCCCCGAGAGCTCCGCCGTCCGCTGGTTGACGCGCTCGGTCAGACCGAAGCGCTCGAGACCGGCGGCGATCCGTCCGGCGAGATCCCGGCCGCCGAGGCCGTGGAGATGCCCCTGATGGACCAGGTTCTCGCGGACGGTGAGCTGGAGATCGAGGCTGGGGCTCTGGAAGACGACGCCGAGCCGGCGGCGGACCTCCCGCGCCTGCGTGGCGAGGTCGGCGCCGAAGACGTGGACCGTGCCGCTCTCCGGCCGGGCCAGCGTGGCGAGAATGCGGAACAGGGTCGTCTTGCCGCCGCCGTTGGGTCCGAGGAAGCCGAAGATCTCCCCCGCCGCCACCTGGAAGTCGACCCCCGCCAGCGCCGGCGGCACCGGACCTCTCCGGCGCCTGGCGGGATAGGAGTAGCGCACGCCGCGCCCCTCGACGGCCGCCGCGCTTCCGGTCTGCCCGGACACTTTCTCTAGGAGACCGCCCGGTCGAGCAGCATGACCAGGAGCAGGGCGGGGAAGTAGAGGAGGGAGGCGAACATCAGGCGGCGCGCCCCGGGGTTCGACCGCACGGCCGCGAAGCCGAAGGAGAACCCGAGGTAGATCAGGCCGAAGGCGAGCGCGCCGACGAAGTAGACGGTGCCCATCAGGCCGAGCAGCGAGGGGAGGAGCGAGATCGGCACCAGGGCCGCGCCGTAGAGGATCGCCTGCCGGCCGGTGCGGGTCCCCTCGGGGTCGAGCACCGTCAGCATGGGGAAGCCGCCGCGGGCGTAGTCCTCGCGGCAGAGCCAGGCGATGGCGAGGAAGTGCGGGAGCTGCCAGAAGAAGAGGATGCCGAACAGCACCCAGGCGGCGAGGTCGAGCTCGTTGCGCGACGGCGCTCCAGCCCATCATCGGCGGGATGGCGCCGGGAATGGCGCCGATCACCGTGGCGAAGCGAGCTGATCCGCTTCAGCGGCGTGTAGACGAAGACGTAGCCGGCGAGCGCCGCGGCGCCGAGCAGGGCGGTCAGCAGGTTCGTCCCCAGGGCCAGCTCGGCGAGACCGGCGATGGCGAGCACGACGCCGAAGAGGAGCGCCGCGTCGGGGTCCATCCGCCCCATCGGCAGCGGCCGGACGGCGGTGCGCCGCATCAGGGCGTCGGTGTCGCGCTCGAGGAACTGGTTGAGGACCGAGGCGCCGGCCGAGACGAGCCCGGTGCCGAGCAGGGTATGGACCAGCAGGAGGAACGAGAAGCCCGATCCCGCTCGGCGAGCAGGAAGCCCAGGCCGGCGGTGAGCACCACCATCAGGGTGATGCCCGGCTTGGTCATCTCCCAGAAGTCGCGCGCCGAGATGGGAAGAGGCCTCTCCTCGACGGTTCCGGCGTTCAAGAGCGCACCCCGCGGGCCGCGGTGGAAAGTATGTAAGAGATTCTATTCATGGAGAAAACTCGCGTTCGGGACGCCGTCGGGCGCCGCCGCGCGGCAAGTCTAACCCGAACGGGAGGGGATTGCACGTTGAGGTCAATCGTCTTCCAGGAGGCTCCGCACATCCCTCGCGCCATGGAGGACCCGCAAGACCTGAAGTGGGCGGCTCTCTGGGTGGTAGATGATCAAATAGGAAAAGACAGGCCAGAATCGCAGGGGAGTGGGGGCGAGATCCTCCCGGACGTGCCCCATCTCGGGCATACTCGCCAGCTTCGCCATCGCTTCCCGAAGGGATTCAACCACCCGTCTTGCGGCACCGGGGCTGTCCTGACGGATGAACTCCGCGATCTCGGAGAGATCCGCCCGCGCCGCGGCGGTAAGGACGTATCGCCCCATCGTGGCTCGCGCCGAGCCCTACAGCTTCCCCAGGACTTCCCGAAAAACCTCTTCGCCGTCGAAAAACTCGCCTCGCTCCGCCTGCTCGAGCCCTACGGAGATCTTCCGCCGCACCTCGTCAAGAGCCGCTTGTCGAGAGACCTCTCGCTGCTCCAACAAGCGAAGCCCTTCGCGGACGACTTCGCTGGCCGAAAGATAACGTCCCGACGCGACTCTGGTCTCGACGAACTTCTTGAGCTCCGGGGTCAGGGAGACGTTGAGAGTCACTCGGCTTGCCATAAGGTCAAGATACTGGGGGTGGCACAATGTGTCAATCTTAAGATAGTAGTGGAGACAATGACAGCCTTGCTCCCAGAATCCAGGGGGGACTCCCGCCTCTCGACCCTCGCCTGGGCGAACGTCGCGGTCCATGTGGCGGGCCTTGTCCTGGCCTGGTTCGGCATGCGGCCGGGAAGCGTCGTCGTGCCGCTCGCCGAGCGGATGGCCTATCTCGCCGGCCGGCCGCCGGGCTGGACTTGGGGGTGGGGCGTCTGGATGCTCTGCACGCTCCTGCTGGTCGCCTACATGGCCGCGCTGCGTCTCCGCGCTCCCGGCCACTCCCTGGCCGCCCAGCTCGCCCTCGTCTTCACCGCCGCCGGCATGGCGGTCGATCTGCTCGCGGACGTCGTCCAGATCCAGGTGCTGCCGCTCGCCGCCCGGACCGGCGCTTCCGGCGCGGTCTTCCTTGCCTTCGAGCGGCTCGCCGCCACCGTCGGCGCGGGAGCCGTCATGGCCCTCGCGGGACTCCTCCCCTCGCCGGAGCTGCTCGCCGCCGCGACCGGCCCAACGATCGGCTTCTACAGTCTGTGGACGCTGCTGGTGGCCCGCGACATCCGGCGGCCGGCATGATCGTGATCTTCGGCGGCTATGGCACCTTCGGCGCTCACGCCGCGCGGGCGCTCGCGGCGGCTGCCCTGCCGGTGCGGATCGCCGGACGGGACGCGGCCAAGGCGGCGAGCTGCGCGGGTCCGTTCTCGGAGATGAGCCCCGCGCTGCCCCAAGCCTGCCTCGAAACCGGGGTCCATTACGTGGATATCGCCGACGATCGCCCCTGGATCGCCCGGCTCCGGGCCCGCGACGGCGAGTTCCGGGAGCGCGGCCTCACCGCCGCGGTCGGCTGCTCCAGCCTGCCGGGGATCTCCGGCGCGCTGGCGGTTCTCGCCGCCGTCAGGCTGCCGGAGATCCGGAAGGCCCGGATCACCCTGTTCATCGGCAACCGCAACCCGAAAGGGGCCGCCGCGGTCCGCTCGGCCTCGGCGCAGCTTGGACGCCCGTTTTCCGCTCCCCAGGGAACCCTCCGGGGATTCCACGGACGCGAGATCGTGCCCCTGCCGCCGCCCTTCGGCCCGCGGGGCGTCCATGACTGGGAGAGCCCCGAGCTCGATCTCCTTCCAGAGCTGATCGGCGCCCGCGAGGTTCGGATCAAGGTGGGCTTCGAGTCGCGCTTCGCCACCGGTGCCCTGGCAGCTGTGGCCCGGCTGGGTCCCGGGGCCAGCGGCCGGCTGGCGCTCGGCATGGCTCCCCTGGCTCGGCTCCTCTCCAGCTCCGGCCACTCCGGCGGGTTCGTGAAAGTGGAGCTTTTCGCACCCGGCGGAACCTGCTCGGCCTCGCTCGGCGGCGCGAACGACGGCCAGCGGATGGCGGCTCTGCCGGCTGCCTATGTGGCCCAAGGTCTTCTTCTGGACGGCAACGTCATCGCGCGCGGTGTGATCACCGCCTACGAGGCGATCGGGGCACACTCCCTGATCGAGCGGCTGGTCGCGGCGGGTTACGAGTTGCGCGAGACCTGAGGGAACCGCGGGTTCGCCAGGACCTGCTCCGCCTGCCAGAGATGCCGGCGCTCGTGCGCCGCGATCACCTGGAAGCCGGTGCCGAGGCTGAAGCGGATCAGGGATAAGAACGGGTTCACGAACCGGACCCCGTTGAGGTCCTGCTCCGCGCCCGTCCGCAGCAGCTCCTTCACCTCGGCCTGAATCCGCCGCCACTCGCCGATCACCTCATCCCGCCCCTTGCGCGCGGCGGGGATGATCTTTTTCGGCGCGGGGAGCCGGCGCTTCGGCGGCGGCTCCAGAGTGGCCACGAACCACCGCCCCAGGAAACCGGGCTGAATGGCGCCCCGCCGGACCCGGCCTTTTTGCCGGGCCCGCTCCAGAGCCGCGCGCATCGGGTCGAGATAGGCGAGGTTCGCGACGTTGAGATGATCCAGACACTGCGCGGCGCTCCACGACCGCTCGTCCGGCCGCCAGTTGAACCGCTCCTCGTCCAGATCGCGGACCATCGCCTCGGCCCGGCGGTCGCTGTCGTCGAGCGACCGCAGAAGCTCCTGGATGTCTGCCGGCAGAGGCGCGGCCACGAATCACCAACCCATCTGGTCGATCCCGTAGGGGAGCATCTTGCGCCACGAGGGCCAGTCGTGGGGGATGTCGTACCCCCAGAGGTCCAGGGAGTGCGGGATGTCCTTCTGAGAAAGGATCCGCGAGAGTTGCCGCGAGGCGTCCGGCGCCTCATAGTCCCCCTGGCCGGTCAGGATCTGGATCCTGGCGGTCCGCAGCAGGTCGAGGAAATGCCCTTCCATGTTGGGCAGATACGAGGCCGGATTGTTGAAGTAGCAGTTGTCGTCGCCATACCCGTGCAGATAGTCCGGCCCCAGGTCGTAGAAGCCGCTCATGGCGATGACGCCGTCGAACAGGTCCGGCCGGCGGAACAGCGTGTTGGCGGCGTGGAAGGCGCCGAAGCTCGCTCCCGAGGTGGCGATGCGGAGGTCGGACGACTGGCAGACCTGGCGGATGAAGGGGACAACCTCCTCCTCCAGGTAGCGGGCGTAGAGGGCTTGCCGCCGCGCCTGCTCGGGGACCGGCAGACTGCGGTCCATCCAGGCCTGGTTGTTGATGCTGTTGATCGAGAAGACCCGCACCCGGCCGGCGTCGAGGGCCGGCTGAACCGCCTCGATCAGACCGAAGCGCTCGTTCTCGAGGAAGTCCGCGGCGGCCGTGGGGAAGAGCAGCAGGGGGTGACCCCAGTGGCCGTAGGAGACGATGGGCATATGCTGCCCCAGGCTCGGGCTGTGCCAGCCCGCGATCTCGCGGCGATCGCCATTTCCCATCTGTAGTAGCGCCTCCCGGGGACCAGGACCCCATCAAAAAAGTTGCCGCAGGAGGATAGCACCTCTTGCCTCAGGGAACTGCCGGTGTCACAGTCCGGGGCCGCCATGGAGAGGATCCCTGTTCTCGAGGATAGCCGCGAGGTCTCCCACCTCGCTGTGCGCTTCGATCCGCCTCCATCCGGCCCGGACCGCCCCTGCATCCTCTATCTCCACGGCTTCGGCTCCGAGCAGTCGGGGGAGAAGGCGGAGTTCTTCCGCCGGCGGGCGCTCGCGGCGGATCTCGGCTTCTGCTCCTTCGACTTCCAGGGGCACGGTCTCTCCGGCGGCGGGATGGCCGGCCTCACCCTGACGCGCAACCTCGAAGACGTCGCGCGGGTCCACGCCTTCCTCCGCGACCGGGGGTTCGGACGGCTGATCCTGATCGGCTCCTCGATGGGTGGCGGCACGGCGCTCTGGTATTCGGCCCTCCATCCGGAGGAGATCGTGGCGGGCCTCCACATCGCCCCGGCGCTCGAGCTGGAGAAGGGGCTCCTCGCCTGGGCCGGAGCCGAGAGAGCCCGCGCCTGGGAAGAGACGGGGAGTATCCATTTCCAGAACGACCTCGTCTCCTGTGAGCTGAGCTGGGCCCTGATCGAAGACCTCCGCGCCCACCCCGCCGAGACCCTGCTCGCCCGCTATCGGACGCCCGCCCTCCTCCTGCAGGGGAAGCTCGACACCTCCGTCTCCTGGAGAAGCGTTCTCGACTTCGCCACCCGCTGCCCCTTCCAGGAGATCGACCTCCATCTTTTCGCCGATGGAGATCACCGCCTGACCGATCGCAAAGAGCGGCTCTGGGAGCTGATGGTGGAGTTTCTGCGGGGGCGGAATCTTCGGTAGCCACACGACGGAAGCACCTCGAAAACCGCGGGAGTGTTCAATTTCCGCAACAAGTCCTATCATGATGGTCTTTATTCTTCCCGGCTGGCCTTGCTTCGGGCCAGGCGCGGAGGACTGCCCTGGCATCAAGAGGCGGAGAGCTCAAAAGTCAATCAGCAGTCCTCGGGTACCTACAGAAGATACTCGGGAGACTGTTCAGGAGGGAGAGGAAATGTCCCGTAAGATCCGATTCGCCATCGCCTCTTTGATTATCTCTTCATTAACAGCAGGAAGCCTTAGTGCCTTCCCCTTGGGTCATCCCATAATGCCCGCGGACAGGGAGGCTAGCGCACTCACCCTGTTCGTCGACTGGGTAGCCTCCCTTTTTTCCTGGAGCCCACCGCATGCAGAGAGGCCCCCACAGTCGAAGATGGCGACCCAACTGGACCCGGACGGGCACCACTAGGACGAGATATTTCTGGGGGCATCGATAGCCCGGTGCTCCCTTCTTGTCCCGTTTTACCCGCCTGAAGCAACCACTTGTATTGAGTGGTTATTTTTTCTTTGTTGTTCCGGGAGGGCCGCGCCAGTGAGAATCCACCCACATGACCTCTTGCTCCAGGAGCTTGCCACCGCATGCCCGGAAGCGAGGGCCAAATGCCTGAAGCATCTTGCCGAATGCTCGAAGTGTCAGGACAAGCTCCGCTGGCTCCTGCATCTCCGGCCGAACCATCTGGCCAGCAAGGTGCTCCCGTTCGGGCGCAGGCCGGCCCTTCTGGCCGATTACGATCCTGTCCTGGAGAAGACCTCCCGATCCCTGGGGCCTGTTGAAGGCACATACGCCAGAGAGAGAGCGGAGGCCCCGGGACTCTACGCGGAGCTCATGCAGTATCCCGTCGGGCAGCGTACCCTCCTCGTCCGCAACTGCCCCCGATTCCGAACCTGGGGTTTCTGCGAGATCCTGCTGCACCGGAGCTGGGAGCAGAACTTTCAGGATCCGGTTCTCGGTGAGAGCCTGGCGCTACTCGCCGTCGAGGTCTTGGACTATCTGGACGGAGCCGTTTATGGCGCCGAGCCGCTGGACGACCTGCGGGCTCGCGCCTGGGCCTACGTAGCAAACTCTCGCCGAGTCAAGACAGACCTCCAGGGAGCTGAAGAGGCGTTCGCCTTCGCCTTCTCATTCCTTCGAATGGGAACAGGGGAGCCCATGGAGAAGGCCCTTCTCCTCGACCTCAAAGCGTCGCTGCTGACGAAGCAACGCCGGTTTCCCAAAGCGCTGAGTCTCCTGTGCCATGCTGTGACCATATTCCGGGAACTCGGCGAGACGCATCGGGCGGGCCGATCGCTGGTCAAGATGTCCTCGGTTCACTCCTTCGCCGGCGAGCCCAAGAAGGCGATCTCCCTGCTCTACCAAGCCCTCAAGCTGATCGATCCTGCTCGCGAGCCGCGCCTGCTCCTCATTGCTTCGCACAACCTGATCGACGACCTGACCGAGACCGGGCAGTTCATGGAGGCGCAGAAATTCCTCGTCAAAGCCCGGCCGCTCTATCAGAAGTTCGCCCAACCCTGGTTCAATAATCCCCGCAAGTGGCTCGAGGCGCGAGTCGCACGTGGTCTCGGACGGACGGTTCAAGCCGAGGCTCTGTTTCTCGCGGCACGCGAAGGATTTCTCCTCGCGGACGCGGCGTACGACATTGCCCTCGTCTCGCTCGACCTCGCTTCGCTCTACGCTGAACTGGGGCGGATGGCAGAGCTCAAGCAGATCGCCCAGGAGATGGTCCCGATCTTCTCCTCCTGCCAGATCCACCGCGAGGCGCTTGCCGCACTCAACTACTGGCGGCAGGCGGTCGAGGCAGAACGGGCCTGCGCCGCCCTGGTCTCCGGGATCTCTTCGTTTCTCAGACGCGCCAAGCACAATCCAGAGTTGCGCTTCCAGACGCCGGAGTAGCACTAAGGCTTCGGCTTGAAGTCGCTCATCCTCCGTCCGCCCACTCCCGCGGCCGCAGGAAGTCCTCGTACAGCCGCGCCTCCGGCGTCCCTGGCTCAGGCTGCCAGCCGTAGCGCCAGCGCACCAGCGGCGGCAGGGACATGAGGATCGACTCCGTCCGCCCCCCGCTCTGCAGTCCGAACAGCGTGCCGCGGTCCCAGACCAGATTGAACTCGACGTAGCGCCCGCGACGGTAGAGCTGAAAATCGCGCTCCCGTTCGCCGTAGGGCATGTCCTTGCGGCGGCGCAGGATCGGCAGATATGCCGGCGGGAAGTGGTCGCCGACGCTGCGCAGGAAGGCGAAGCTGCGGTCGAACCCCCACTCGTGGAGATCGTCGAAGAACAGGCCGCCGATGCCGCGGGGCTCTTCGCGATGGCGGAGGAAGAAGTACTCGTCGCACCACTTCTTGTATCGCGGATAGACCTCCGGGCCGAACGGCTCACAGGCCGCGCGAGCGGTGCGGTGGAAATGGACGGCGTCCTCCTCGAACCCATAGTAGGGGGTGAGGTCGAAGCCGCCGCCGAACCACCAGACCGGATCGTGCCCCTCCTTCTCGGCGAGGAAGAACCGCACGTTCATGTGCGTCGTGGGGGCGTAGGGATTGTGGGGATGGAAGACGAGCGAGACGCCGATCGCCTCGAAAGAGCGGCCGGCGAGATCCGGCCGCTGGGCGGTGGCCGAAGGGGGGAGGCCCGGGCCGAAGACGTGAGAGAAGCCGACTCCCGCCTGCTCGAAGACACCCCCCTCCGCCAGCACCCGCGACCGCCCGCCGCCACCCCCCGGCCGCTCCCAGGAATCCTCGGCGAAGCGCGCCACCCCATCCTCCGCCTCCAAGGCCGCGCAGATGCGGTCCTGGAGGTCGAGCAGGTACTCCCGGACCGCCGCGATGTCGACCGAGTTGCTCAAGGGCTATGTCGCCTTCTGGACGTGGATATAGTCCAGGATCTTTCGATCTACGGTCAACAAGGGCCGGTTGTGGACCCGGGCGGTCGCAACGATGATCTGGTCGGCAGGATCCCGGTGAAACTCTCCGGGTAAGGCGGCCGATTCGGCTGCGATCTCCGGAGTCAGATCGAGCAGCTCAATTCCTGGATAGGAAAGGCCCGCATCAAACCAGTCCAGGACCGGATGGGGTAAAACAAGCCGGCCACATTCCACCAGTTTGGCGATCTCCCAGCAGGAGATCACGCTGACTCCAAGACCGCTAGCTTCATTCTGTTGCAGGATTTCGAGATGCCTTCCGCGTAGCCTGTCGTCGCCGTGAACCCACCAGATCCAGATGTGAGTATCGAGGACAATCACTTGAGGGCGTCCCAATCCGACTCAGCGACCGGCTCCATCGGGTCGTCATAGCGGATGGGCGTCCCACGTAGCGGGTACGGGCTCTCGTTCAGGCGCCGTTCCGGTGCCGCGAGCACGATGACCTCAACGGCATCACCAGCCCGGAAAGGAACCTGCTCAAGCCGCAAGCTCTTGTCTTCACCCACGGTCGTTTCTACGCGATAAGCCTTCATCGGCAATCCCCCTTCTGAAAGCCTACTCCCCCTCCGCCCGGATCGGGAACAGCTCGGCCTGGCGGCGGTCTTCGGGGACGACGCGGTAGTCGCCGGTCCAGCAGGCGGTGCAGTAGCTGTCGCGCGGGCCGCTGACGGAGCCGAGCATGCCGTCGAGCGACAGGTAGGCGAGGCTGTCCGCCTCGACGTAGCTGCGGATCTCCTCGATGCTGTGGCGCGCCGCGATCAGCTCGTTGCGGTTCGGGGTGTCGATCCCGTAGTGGCAGGGCCATTCGGTCGGCGGCGCGGAGATGCGGAGATGCACCTCGGCCGCCCCCGCCTCGCGGATCATCCGCACGATCTTGCGCGAGGTCGTGCCGCGCACGATCGAGTCGTCCAGCAGCACGACCCGCTTCCCCGTCAGCAGCTCCTTGACCGGGTTGAGCTTGATCTTCACCCCGAAGTTGCGGATCGACTGCTTGGGCTCGATGAACGTCCGCCCCACGTAGTGGTTGCGGGTGATGCCGAACTCGAGCGGCAGGCCCGACTCGCGGCTATAGCCCATGCCGGCGTAGAGGCCGCTGTCGGGCACCGGCACGACGATGTCCGCCGCCGCCGGCGCCTCGCGCGCCAGGCGCGCCCCCATCCGCAGCCGGGTCTGGGCCACCGAGTCGCCGAACAGCCGGCTGTCCGGGCGGGCGAAGTAGACGTGCTCGAAGATGCAGCGGGTCGGCTCGGCGCGCTGCGACAGGCGGTAGCTCTCGACCCGCCCGTCGCGCGCGACCACCACCTCCCCAGGCTCCAGCTCGCGCACCAGCCGCGCGCCCAGCAGGTCGAAGGCGCAGGTCTCTGAGGCGAAGCACGGGCAGCCGTCGAGGTCGCCGAGGACGAGCGGCCGGAAGCCGTTGGGATCGCGGGCGGCGATCAGGCAGGTATCCGTCACCAGCAGCAGCGAGTATGCTCCGCGCACCTCTTCCAGGGCGGCGATGAAGGATTCGACGATGTCGGCGCTCGGCTTGCGCGCCATGAGATGAAGAATGACCTCGGTGTCGCTGGTGGTCTGGAAGATCGAGCCCTCGAGCTCCAGGCGCTCGCGGATGCCGTTCGGGTTCACCAGGTTGCCGTTGTGGACGATGCTGACCGGGCCCATCGAGGTCTTCACCGCAATCGGCTGCGCGTTGGCCACGACGCTCGACCCGGCCGTCGAGTAGCGGGTGTGGCCGATCGCCCGGCGGCCGGGGAGGCGGGCGATCACCTTCTCCTTGAAGATGTCGGAGACGTGCCCCATGCCCCGCTCCAGATGGAGCTGCAACCCGTCCCAGGAGACCATGCCGGTGCTCTCCTGCCCGCGATGCTGGAGGGCGTAGAGGCCCAGGTAGGTCAGATTGGCCGCGTCGTCACAGCCGTCGATGCCGAAGATTCCACACATGACGTTTTAATCCCGAAGAGAAGACTCGACCCGTTGCTGTCAACGAAAGACCGTGCCGCGAAATTCTCCTGGCCGCCTAGAGTCCGAGCGCCTTCGGCAGGGCCGTCGACCAGATCTCGTGCAGGCCAGCGACAGGCGCCTTGAACGTCTCCCCCGCCGACCGCACCTCCAGAACGTCCCCGCCGACCTCGCCGATCTCGCGCGCCGGCACCCCCGCCTCCTCCGCCGCCTGGAGCACGGGGCCGAGCGCGGCGGCGGGGCAGGCGACGATCGCCCGGCCCTGCGACTCGGAGAAGAGATCCGCCCCCGCGAGGGGGACCTCCACCCGGGCTCCCAGGAGATGGCGGCCGAAGCATGCCTCGGCCAGGGAGATCAGGAGCCCGCCTTCCGACAGGTCGTGCGCCGTGCTGAGGAGCCCCTTGGCGACGAGCGAGCGCAGGAGGCGGGCGAGGCGCAGCTCGGCGTCGAGATCCACCGCCGGCGGCCGCCCCTGCTCGAGGTCGTGGAGCAGGCGCAGGTAGGCCGAGCCGCCGAACTCGGAGCGATCCTCGCCGAGGAGGACGATGCGGTCCCCCGCGTTCCGGAACGACGCCTCGGGCACGCCCGCGAGATCCGGGATCACGCCGACCATGGCGACCGCCGGCGTCGGATAGATCGACGCCCCCTCGGTCTCGTTGTAGAAGGAGACGTTGCCCGAGATCACCGGCACGCCGAACGCGCGGCAGGCCTCGGAGATGCCGCGGATCGCCTCGCGGAACTGCCAGGAGACCTCCGGCCGCTCGGGGTTGCCGAAGTTGAGGCAGTCGGTGAGGCCGACCGGCTCGGCGCCGACGCAGGCGAGGTTGCGCATCGCCTCGGCCACCGCCTGGGCGCCGCCGCGGCGGGGGTCGAAGTAGCAGTAGACCGGGTTGACGTCGCAGGTCATGGCGAGGCCGGCCGGCGTCCCCTTGAGCAGCAGCACCGCGGCGTCGCCGCCCGGGCCCTGCACGGTGTTGGTGCGCACGGTGTGGTCGTACTGGGTGGTGATCCAGGCCTTGCTGGCGAATTCCGGGGTGGCGAGCAGGCGCTCGAGCGCCTGCCGCGGATCGGCGGGCTGCGGCACCTCGGGGGCGCGCCAGCGCTCGGCGAGGTCGGACGGCTCGGCCACCGGCCGGCGGTAGACGGGCGCCTCCTCGGTGAGCGGGCGGATCGGGATGTCGGCCGCCGTCTCGCCGCGCCAGGTGAGGACGGCGTGGCCGGTGTCGGTGACCTCGCCGATCTTCGCCACTTCCAGCCCCCAGCGGCGGAAGACCTTCTCGAGCTCCTCCTCGCGCCCCTTCTTCGCCACCAGCACCATGCGCTCCTGCGACTCGGAGAGCATCATCTCGTAGGGGGTGAGCCCCGGCTGGCGCAGGGGCACGTGGTCGAGGTCGAGATGGAGGCCGGTGCCGCCGCGCCCCGCCATCTCGAAGGTCGAGCTGGTCAGCCCGGCGGCGCCCATGTCCTGGATCGCCACGATGGCGCCGGTGCGCATCGCCTCCAGGCAGGCCTCGAGGAGGATCTTCTCGGTGAACGGATCGCCCACCTGCACGGTCGGCCGCTTCTGCTCGCTCTCGGCGTCGAACGACTCGGAGGCCATGGTGGCGCCGTGGATGCCGTCCCGCCCGGTGCGGCTCCCCACGTAGAGGAGCGGATTGCCGGCGCCGCTCGCCCGGGCGTGGAAGACCTGGTCGTGGCGGGCGATGCCGAGGGCGAAGGCGTTGACCAGGATGTTGCCGTTGTAGCAGCGGTGGAAGCCGGTCTCGCCGCCGACGGTGGGGATGCCCATGCAGTTGCCGTAGTCGCCGACGCCGCGCACCACGCCGTCGATCAGGGAGCGCATGCGGGGCGCGTCGATCTCGCCGAAGCGCAGGGCGTCCATGCAGGCGATCGGGCGGGCGCCCATGGTGAAGATGTCGCGCAGGATCCCGCCGACGCCGGTCATCGATCCCTGATAGGGCTCGATGAAGCTCGGATGGTTGTGCGACTCCATCTTGAACACGGCGACCCAGCCGTAGCCGATGTCGACCACGCCGGCGTTCTCGCCCGGCCCCTGGAGGACGTGCGGCCCCTCGGTCGGGAACTCCCGCAGGTAGATCTTGGAGGACTTGTAGGAGCAGTGCTCGCTCCACAGGGCGGAGGTGATGCCGAGCTCGGTCCAGTTGGGCTCGCGGCCGAGGATCTTCTTCAGCCGCTCGAACTCCTCACGGTTGAGGCCGATCGAGCGGGCGGTCTCAGGCGTGACCGCGGGCTCCTGCAGCACCGTCATCGGGCGGTCTCCGCGGTCTCCAGGACCCGGCTCCCCGCCTCCACCGCGCTCGCCAGCAGGGCGAGGCCGTCGGTGTTGCCGAGGATCGGCTCGGAGCAGCGCTCGGGGTGGGGCATCATGCCGAGGACGTTCCCCCTGAGGTTGCAGATGCCGGCGATCCCCCGCGCCGCGCCGTTGGGATTCCACCGCGGATCGCCGTCCGCCCGCGCGCCCTCCGGCGTCACATAGCGGAAGACGACCTGGCCGTTGGCCTCCAGGGCGTCGAGCCGCTCGGGGGAATCCTCGTAGTTCCCCTCGCCGTGGGCGATCGGGATCCGCATCAACTCCCCCGCGGGGAGCTTCCAGGTGAACGGCAGATCGTTCCGCTCGGTCTTCAGGTAGACGTCCCGGCAGAGGAACCGGAGGTTCTGATTGCGGCGCATGGCGCCGGGGAGCAGGCCAGCCTCCAGCAGCACCTGGAAGCCGTTGCAGATGCCGAGCACCAGCCCGCCGGCCTCGGCGTGGCGCCGGACCGCGCCCATCACCGGCGAGAGGGCGGCGAGGGCGCCGGCGCGCAGGTAGTCGCCGTACGCGAAGCCGCCGGGGAGCACCACGAGATCGCTCCCCTGGAGGCTGTCGTCCTGGTGCCAGAGGAAACTGGTCTCCTGGCCGAGCACGTGCTTGAGGACGTGGTAGACGTCGTGGTCGCAGTTGCTGCCGGGGAAGACGACGACGCCGCACTTCATGGCCGGATCCCATCGCCGCCTTCGAGGAGCTCGACCGCGTAGTCCTCGACCACGGTGTTGGCGAGCAGCTTCTCGCACATGTCGCGGAGCTGCCGGCGGGCCGTCTCGGAGTCCTGGGACTCCAGGGAGATCTCGAAGCTCTTGCCGGCGCGAACGTCGTCGACGCCCGAAAAACCGACGCGGGACAGCGCGTCGCGGATCGCCTTGCCCTGCGGGTCGAGGATCTCGCGGCGCGGATAGACCGTCACTCTTGCCTTCAAGTTGTTACCTCCAGCCAGGGGGTCGGATGGTCCTGTTGGGTGACCGCCATCTGCGCGGAGCACCCCTCCCGGTCCAGCGTCTCGCCGATGGCGGCGGCGGCCAGGGTCGGGAGGTTGTTGGTGCGGGAGATGTGGTAGAGCACCACCCAGCGCAGCCGGTCGCCGACCAGCTCGGGGAGGCCTTCCGCGGCCTCCCGGTTCGACAGATGCCCGTGGCGGCCGGCCACCCGCTGCTTCAGGGCCCAAGGATACGGCCCGTTGCGCAGCATGTCGAGATCGTGATTGGTCTCGATGATCAGCACGTCGAGGTCGCGCAGCCGCCCCCAGGCGAGGCTGGTGCGGCAGCCGACGTCGGCGACCAGGCCGACTCGCCGGCCGCAGGGGTCCTCGACCACGAAGCCGACCGGCTCGCTGGCGTCGTGGGGGATCATGAACGGCTCGACGACGAAGCCCGCGATCTCGCGGTGATCGCCGGAGCGGATCTCGCCGCCGGAGCGGGCCGCCTCGGCGCGCAGCCCGGCGCCAGCCAGCGTGCCGGCGGTGCCGTAGACCGGCAGCTTGAAACGGTTGAGGAGGCGGCGCGCCCCCTTGCAGTGGTCCTGGTGCTCGTGGGTGAGGATCAGCCCGCCCAGCGTCTTGGGATCGAAGTCGAGCGCCTGCATCCGCTTGACGATCTCCTTGCAGGAGAACCCGGCGTCGATCAGCAGGCGGTGCGGCCCGGATTCGAGGACGACCGCGTTGCCGCCGCTCCCCGAGCCCAGAACGCCGACGCGCATCGGCGGCCCGGCCCGGCGCGGAGCGGGCGGCGGCGGCGGAAGTATCCCGGGCTGGGGATCGGCAATCTCGGGGGTCTCGGGGACCTCGGGGACCTCGGGGAGGAAGTCGAGAAGGCTCTGCTGGCCAGCGGATTCCAGGGCGCGCCGACGGCGGGAGAACAGATTTTCCAAGGGGAGCACCACCCCAGAAAAGGTACCACATTTGGGGGCGCCTCAACTTCCGATCGCTAGAACTTGTATTCCCTGCCCTGCTCGAGGAACTCGACATCCGGGTTGCCGAGCTGGCGGACTTCCTCTTTGATCCGCTGCACGCAGGGGGGCTTCAGGTGGTGCAGGAGGATGGGCACCCGCTTCTGCAGCTTGCGCAGCTCGGTGGCGAGCGTCCGCGGCGTCAGGTGGAACGAGACGTCCGCCACCTGCTGCAACGAGTTGTCGAAGCTGGTGTCGATGCAGAGGGCCTTCAGGTTCGGCGTACGGTTGGCGATCTCCCAGAAGCGGGTCGTCGGACCGGTGTCGCTCGACCAGAGGACCGCCGCGCCGTTCTGCTCGATCAGGAAGCCGTGGGTGGGGACCAGGTGGTCGACCGGGATCGGGGTGAACTTCACGCCGTCGATCACCACCGGCACCTCGCTCTCGAACTCCAGGAAGCGCACCGCCGGCACCAGATGGTTCGGCAGGCGGGTGAAGTCCGGCCAGGTGGCGTTGTTGAACAGGTACTTCCGCAGCGCGTAGACCGTCGCCGGCGAGGCGTGGAGGTCGATCGCCCCCTCGCTCTTGCCGTAGACGTTCTCGATGAAGAACGGCAGCGAGTTCGTATGGTCCATGTGGGAGTGGCTGAGCAGGATCGAGCGCACCCGCACCTGGCTCTCGATCGACAGCGCCTGCGAGAGCGAGCCCGCGTCCAGCGCGATGGTGCCGTTGACCAGCAGGCAGGTCATCCGGCAGTCCAGGCTCTCGCCTCCATAGCCACCCAGGACTTGGATCAGCATATATAGAAGGGATTGTATCTCCGCTGTGGCTCAGGGGACAAGGAAGGGGGCCCTTGCGGGCCCCCGACGCTTGCGCGGCTCTGGATCAGGCGCGGATCAGAACCGCGTCCCGATCCAGAACGAGGTCTGGAAGTTGCTGGAGTCCTTGAGGTCGAAGCGCTTGGCGAAGTCCCAGTTGAGGTCGAGGCCGAAAAGCTGGGCGGTGACGCCCCAGCCATAGGCGGCGATGGCGTCCTGGAGCCGCTTGGTGTCGCCGTTGTAGAAGCGGAAGCTCTCGAAGTTGTGGTACCAGGCGCCGCCGACGTCGAAGAACAGCACGCCGCGAATGTTCCGGAAGGCGAGGAACGGTGTCGCGAGCAGGTCGATCAGCGGGAAGCGGAGCTCCGCGTTGGCGAAGAAGGCGCGGTCGCCGCTGAGCGTGCGGAAGTCGATGCCGCGCAGGGTGTCGAGCCCGCCGATGTAGAACGGGCTCGGCCGGTTGCCGGTGGATTCGCCGGCGAAGACGCGGAACGCCAGATTGCTGCGCCGCGTCAGCGGGACGTACTGCCGGAAGTCGAGATCGGCCGAGGTGAACAGCGTGCCACTCCCCTTCAGGTCGGGGGCGTAGGCGGCGCCGAGGCGCCAGCGGCGGCCGGAGATCGGCCCGTAGCTCGAGAACAGCGACGAGTCCCCCACCAGGGCGCTCTGCACGATCGGGAAGTCGTCCGTGAACGTCCGGAAGTCCGGACTGAACGGATCACTCCCCTGCACCGGGATGGCGTCCTTGCGGTAGATGTAGCCGACCCCGAGCTCGGCGCGCTGGTAGAAGGAGAAGGGGTAGACGACCGATCCGACCGCCCCGGTGGCCTGGTAGACGACGCGCCCCTGGCCGGTGCGGTCGATCAGCGGATCGCCGGTGAAGTAGTAGGTCCGGGTGTCGAAGGCCTCCACCTGCCAGTGCCAGCGCCGGGAGAGATCGGCGTAGACGATGTCGAAGTTCGACAGCGAATCGATCGAGCTCAGGTTGGCGATGATCCGGTGATCGCCCAGGTAGTCGGAGAACGAGAGCAGGATGCGGCCGATGTAGGTCTGGTCGCTGTTGACCCCGATATAGCTGGCGGCGTCCTCGAGGAAGAACTTGCGCCCCTTGTACGGCTCCCGGTTGGCGGGGTCGAGGGTCACCTGGATGTCGGGCTCGTAGTGCGGCAGCTCTTTCGGCTGGGCGGACGCCTCCACGATCGGGATCGTCTGCGCCTCCTTGACCGGTTCCTCGACCTCGGTGACGTAGAGGTCGAAGTTCATCTTCCAGTAGCCGTCGTAGACCAGCCGCTCCTTGCCTTCCGGCTCGCGGAGCACGGTCGGCATGAAGGCGCCGGTGACGACGTCGGTGTGCTGGAGGAGCTTGCCGCTGGCGAGGTCGAGACTGAAGATGTTGTCCGCGCCCTTGCGGTCGGAGGTGAAGTAGATCCGCTTGCCGTCGGGCGAGAAGACCGGATCGTTCTCATTCGACTCCCCCGCCGTCACCTGGTAGCGGACGCCCGGCTTGTCGAGATCGGTGCGGAAGATCTTGCGGCCGCTGCCCACCGTGGAGACGAACACCAGCGAGCGGCCGTCGGGCGAGAAGGTGGGGGCGCCGTCGTAGACCTCATCGCGGGTGAAGTTGGTGATCGTCTTGGTGGCGAGGTCGAGGAAGAAGATGTCGAAGTGGCCGTTGCGCCAGCCGGAGAAGGCGATCGTCTTGCCGTCCGGCGAGTAGGCGGGGCCCCCCTGCTGCTCGATGTCGTTCATCTCGACGATCTCGCGCACGCCGCCGTTCAGCACGTCCACCAGCAGCAGGCTCCGCCCCCGCTCGCGCTTGGCGAAGACGGCGATCGTGTTGCCGTCGGGCGAGAAGGAGATGTCGCGCCCGAGCTGGCGGCCGAGGACCAGCTCCTGGGCCGCCAGGTACTGGTAGTCGTTCGAATATCCCTTGGTCAGGTTGCGCAGCAGCTTGCGGGACTTGGTGTCGTAGAGGACGACGTCGACCTTGCCGCGGTAGACCGACAGCGCGGCGACCAGATCGCCGGAAGGGGACGCCACCGGCGAGGTGGTGTAGCTCCCCTGCCGCTCGTCCTCGATGCGGAAGACGCGGCCGAAGTCCGAGGGCTCGCCGGTCTTGACCAGCTCCGGCAGATACTTCTTGCGCAGCCAGCGCCGGAACTCGACGTCGAAGTCCTCCGGCTCCAGCTTGAACGCCCGCTTGACCGCGCGGTCCACCCGCGAGCCGAGGGTGTTGCGGACCTCGTAGATGAAGTCGAGGAACCCCTCCTTGCCCCAGCGCTCCTCGATGAAGTCGAACACCGCATGGCCGAAGCGGTAGGCGAAGAAGCCGGCGAAGTCGGTGCGGGTCACCGAGGGGATCTGGTCGTTGACCACCGCGTCGCGCAGGTACATCTTGTCGCGCTGGCTCTCGTCCTGCGCCATGTAGCTCGCCATGCCCTCCATGAACCAGTAGGGGGGGCCCGAGGCCGCCGCCCTGGCGAGGTTCCCCTGGAAGAGCATCTTGAACTGGAAGATGTGGGTCATCTCGTGCAGCATCAGCTGCATCAGCTGCTGGTCCGCGAGGTCGATCGGCATGACCATGCGGAACCGGACCGGGCTGGAGAACGCGCCGGTCCCCTCGTCGATGAAGCCGAGGCTGACGTTGTTCTGCTCGAACGCCGAGTGGGTGGCGTAGTAGAGCAGCGGAATCGGCTCCTTGATCTGGAAGTTGAACGCCCGCGAGAGCTGGTCATAGCCGCTCTCGGCGAAGGAGACGACCTTCTGGAGCTGCGCCTCTTCTTCCTTGTAGAAGTAGACGTTGAAGTGAGGCGAATGGTAGATCTCCCACTTGAACTGCCGGTACTGGATCTTGTTCTTGCCGAACCCCTCACCGTAGAGCTGGGGCCCGTACTGCGCGCGCAGGGGAGCCAGCGCCAGAAGCATCCAGGCGGTACCGGCGGCGATGGCGAGGATCGCGACGAACGAGCGATTCGATGAGCGCGTCAACGAGATCTCCTTTGCTCTACTTGGTGAACAGGATGCGTCGGGCCTCGACCTCTTTTTGCGTGAACACGTTGACGATCCGGTCCTCGAGGGAGAGGAGGTTCTCGAACATGCCCGCGAGAGGATCGGTGTTCTCGCCCTCGAAGCTCTGGAAGTCCTTGAAGTTGTCCTGGTAGACCAGGGCGCCGGTCTTGCCGTCGTAGACCTGCATCAGGATGTCGTACTGGAAGCCCGTCTGCTCGACCAGAACCTGGCGCAGATAGGTCCGGCCATTGTAGGGGGAGACGTACTCCTCGGTGCGGTAGCCGCTGCGGTCCTGGATGTCGAAGTCGAGACCGCCGGCGAGCACCAGGTCCGCCCCGCTGCGCTCCCCGAAGGCGCGCCAGAAGTCGGTCTGCTTGGCGAGCTGCGCGAGGTCGTAGGTCGGGTAGTCGATCGGCCCGGGCTCGATCACCTTGAGCTCGGTCTCCCGGCGCAGAATCTTGACCAGGTAGCGATCGAACTCCTTCTGGACGTCGATGTCGCGCCCCTTGACCTTCTCCGCGCCCTCCTGGCGCACCACCAGAAAGGGGACCACGGCGACCGACTTGCGCCCCTGCAGGTCGAGCCTCGCGCGCTGGGGCAGCGTCAGCTTGACCTCCTGGGAGCCGGCGAAGGCAGGGAGGGCGGAGAGGGCGAGGAGGGTGGCGAGAGCGAGCGTTCGGTTGCGTTTCATTCCTTTGCTCCTGAGATCGGCCCTTCCATTTGCGAACAGGTTGCTACAGGGGCGGACGGCTGTCCGCCGGAGGGGGCGGCGTGTCACCCGGCGTGGACGGCTCGGGAGGGCCAGGGTCCCCTGGTGGAACAGCCGGGGCGGCCGGAGCCCCGGGCGCCGCCTTGTGGGTCGTGGTGGTCGTCTTCGGCAGCCCGCCCTTCGTCTTCTCCCCCTTGAAGCCCTGATAGAACTCGACGAAGCGGCCGTAGTTGGTGCGGATCTCCTTGTCGTTGGGGGCCAGCTTCAGCGCCTTCTGGTAATACGACAGCGCCTTGTCGAACTGGCCGGACGCCTCGTAGGCGACGCCGATATTGCTGGCGATGCGCGGGTTCTCGGGGTCGAGCTTCTCCGCCTCCGTGAAGCGGAAGAGCGCCTCGTCCCACAGCCCGCGGCGGGCCATGTCGACACCAAAGGAGAGCTGAGAGGCGGCCTGTTCCGGCCGTTGGTAGCCGCCGCAGGCGGCCAGAGCGAGGAGGGCGGCGGAGAGACAGACGGCAGCGGCGCGCGAAGGCATCAAGGGAACCTCTGGGAGGTCCGGTGCCAGGACCGGGTGAGTAGTAGATCGATAAGAGTCATCGGCCGTGAATACCGAGAGGCTAGTATACACAACGCATGCCGGGCCTTTGGGCCGGCGAATTCCCCCTCGGAATCCCATCGCGAGTACGTCCTGCCGGCGCTTTCTAAAGTTCATCGAGTCGCCAAATCGCCCTTGCAACTCTTTGGCAGCAAAGGGTTTGTCAAAAAGGCTCGAATTTTACGTCTTATTGGAGGTGAACTGGACTCAAGGAGACCGCCGACCCCATGCCCGAAATCACCCGCCGCGAGCTGCTGATCGCCCTCAACGCCGCCCCCGACCTCTCCCGCCCGGCCGCCTACCGGCTGGCCGAGGAGCTGGACCGCTGGTCCGGGGCGGGCTCCCCGCCCGAGCAACTGGCCGCCGAAACCGGTGTCCCCCGCGTCCAGATGCGCAAGGCGCTCGCCGCGCTCGAAAGCGCCGCCGGGGTCGCCGCCCGGCAGACCGCCGAGGCGGAGCGCCTGGGCGGCCGGATCGTGACCGTGGACGATGCCGGCTACCCGCACGGCCTGCGCCAGCTCTCGCCGCCGCCGCCCGTCCTTTATATACGCGGTGAGGTGCCGCCCGAGCCCGGCATCGCCATTGTCGGCTCGCGGCGGGCGGATGCCTACGGCCGCGAGGCCGCCGATCTCTTCGCGCGGGCGCTCGCCGCGGCCGGCGTGACGGTGGTCTCCGGCTTCGCCCAGGGGATCGACGCCGCCGCTCACCGGAGCGCCCTGGCGGCTCCCGGCGGGCGCACGGTCGCTGTGCTCGGCTGCGGCCTCGGGGTGGACTATCCCAGAGGGCACGACCGGCTGGCCGAGGAGATCGCTGTCCGCGGCGCCCTGGTGACCGAGTTCCCATGCGGCCTCATCCCCCGGGCCTGGCACTTCCCGCTGCGCAACCGCACGCTCGCGGCGATGACGGCCGGCACCCTGGTGGTGCAGGCCGCTCTGCGCTCGGGCTCCCTGATCACCGCCCGCCATGCCCTCGACCTCGGCCGGGACGTCTGGGCGGTGCCGGGCCGGATCTTCGACGAGGGCTCGCTGGGAGCCAACTCGCTGATCCGCGAGGGGGCACACCTCGCCCAGCACCCGGCGGACCTCCTGGAGACGCTCCTCCCCACCGCCGCCGCCGCCCAACTCGCCCTGCCGGTGCAGCCGGATCCCGGGCCGGAGCCGCCCCCCGGCTTCGCCGGCCAGGTCTTCGCCGAGATCCCGCCGGGGAAGGCCCGGCTGGCCGAGGAGATCGCCGCCCGCCTCGACTCCCCCGTCGACCGCGTGCTGGCCGCGCTGCTCGAGCTGGAGCTGGAGGGGTGGGTGAAGCGGCTGCCGGGGTCGATCTACGGGCGGTGAGGAAGGGGCGGGGGGCGCCGCCGCAGGGCGGAATTTATCCAGCCTGGGGTGTCAACCCCAGGTATGGAGGCCACAGACCCCAAGCCCCCGCAGGGGCCGGCAGATTCCACAGCGTCGCGGTCTGCCGGCCCCTGCGGGGGCTTGGATGATCGACGGCCCGCTACCTGGGGTTAACACCCCAGGCTGGATAAATTCCGCCCTGCGGGCGGGTTAGCCTTCGAAGCCCCTGCCTCCAAGCAACCGCCCCGCCCCGGGAATACCCCTTCCTTATATATACGGGAGCCGCCCCCGGCGGTCCGGTCCCGACGCCCCGAGCCTTGCGGCGGCGGGCGGCCCGGTGCTAGTGTCCCCGGCTCGCCCGGGTGGCGCACAACCCCCTCAGAAATATTGACGACGTCCCCCGAGGTTTCAGAGACGCGCTATGGCTAAGAATCTGCTCATCGTCGAAAGCCCGGCTAAAACCCGGACCCTCAAGAAGTTCCTCGGCCGGCAGTACGCCGTCGAGGCCTCGGTCGGCCATGTCCGCGACCTCGTCAAGAAGGGCAAGGACATGGGGATCGGCCCCGACTACGAGCCGCGCTACGAGGTGCTGGCCAATAAGAAGGACGTGGTCAAGAAGCTGCGCGACGCGGCCAAGGAGGCGGAGACGGTCTATCTCGCCCCCGATCCGGACCGCGAGGGGGAGGCGATCGCCTGGCACATCGCCGAGATCCTCAAGGACGCCAAGGACATCCGCCGGGTGACCTTCAACGAGATCACCAAGGGGGCCGTGCTCAAGGCGCTCGAGAACCCGCGCACGATCGATCTCAAGAAGGTCGACGCCCAGCAGGCCCGGCGCGTCCTCGACCGGCTGATGGGCTTCCGCCTCTCGCCGCTCCTCTGGGAGAAGGTCAAGCAGGGGCTCTCGGCCGGTCGCGTCCAGTCGGTCGCCCTGAAGATGGTCTGCGACCGCCAGGCCGAGATCGACGCCTTCGTCTCCGAGGAGTACTGGAACCTCGGCGCCGACCTCAAGGCCGCGGTGCCGCCGGGCTTCAACGCCCGTCTGCAGAGGGTCGACGGCAAGAAGGCCGAGGTCGGCAACGGCGAGGACGCGGCGCGCATCGTCAGCGCTCTCGAGGCCGGCAGGTTCGTGGTCGGCAAGGTCGAGCGCAAGGAGTCGCGCCAGCGGCCGTCCCCGCCGTTCATCACCAGCCGGTTGCAGCAGGAGGCGGCGCGGCGCTACGGCTTCTCGGTCAAGCGCACCATGGGCATCGCCCAGGGCCTCTACGAAGGCAAGGAGATCGGCGGCCGCGGCCAGATCGGCCTGATCACCTACATGCGAACCGACTCGACCCGCGTCGCCGACGAGGCGATCACCGGCGGCCGCGAGTACATCGGCACCACCTACGGGCCAGACGCCCTCCCCGAGAAGCCCAACGTCTACAGCTCGAAGGAGGGGGCGCAGGACGCCCACGAGGCGATCCGCCCGACCAGCTTCGATCTGCCGCCCGACGCCGTACGCGACTTCCTCAAGGACGAGGAGTGGAAGCTCTACAAGCTGATCTGGGACCGCTTTGTCGCCTCCCAGATGCTGCCGGCCCTCTTCGACGTCACCCAGGTGGACATCGAGAACGGCCGCTATGTCCTGCGCGCCTCGGGCAAGGTGCTGAAGCGTGCCGGCTTCCTCGCGGTCTATCGCGAGACCCCGGACGAGGACGCCCCGGTGGCCGACGACTCCCAGGAAGGGATGCTGCCGCCCTTAAGCGAGGGGGAAACGCTGGAGCTGGTGAAGGTGCTCTCGGAGCAGAAATTCACCCAACCGCCCGCTCAGTACAGCGAGGCCACGCTGGTCAAGGCGCTGGAGGAGAACGGCATCGGCCGCCCCTCGACCTACGCCACCATCCTCTCCGTGCTGACCGACCGCGACTACGTCGAGCGCCTCGAGGGGCGCTTCCGCCCGACGCAGCTCGGGACGCTGGTCAACGGCATGCTCCAGAAGGGGTTCCACGACATCCTCAACGAGGGGTACACCGCCGCCCTCGAGGGGCAGCTCGACCAGATCGAGGATGGCACGATCGCGTGGAAGCAGGCGGTCGCCGACTTCGACGTGAAGTTCACCAAGGATCTTGAGACCGCCGGCGAGCAGATGCCCAACGTCAAGAAGGACGGCATCGCGCTCGACGAGAAGTGCCCCGAGTGCGGCTCCGGCCTGGTGATGCGCTTCGGCCGCTTCGGGCCGTTCGTCGCCTGTAGCACCTATCCGGAGTGCAAGTACAGCCGTAACATCGACGAGACCCCAGCCGGGACGCCAGGCGACGGCAACGGCGCGGCCGAGGAGGAGGTCCCCCCCTGCGAGGTCTGCGGCAAGCCGATGGCCCTCAAGCGCAGCCGCTTCGGCACCTTCTACGGCTGCACCGGCTATCCGGAGTGCAAGAACATCCGCAAGACCGGGCCCAAGCCGTCGGCGCCGGTGCCGACCGGCGTCCCCTGCCCGGAGTGCGGCAAGGGGGAGATCGTCGAGAAGAAGTCCCACCGCGGCAAGACCTTCTGGTCCTGCAACCGCTATCCGGACTGCAAGTTCTCGCTCTGGAAGAAGCCGGTCATCCGCGACTGCCCGCAGTGCAACGCCACCTTCCTGCTCGAGAAGGTCACCAAGAAGCACGGCCTCCAGTACGTCTGCAACACCGAGGGGTGCGGCTACGTGGAGGACGCCGAGGCGGTAGAAGCGGCCTCCTGACCCACCCTCTCCAGAGTCCTCTCTATAATCGCCCCCATGAGCTGGCATCGACCGGCGGTCCTGGGGGCGGTTTCTTTTCTCGTCCTGTCTTTCGCGTCCTGCTTCGAGGCTCCCGTCCGCGAGGAGCTGCGCCTGCGTTTCCTGCCGAACGGCGCGGTGGTGGCGACGAGCACCGTCCGGGTCGCCGACCCTCGGGACGGCAACCCGGCGCTGGCGCGGCGGCTGGCCGAGACGCGCCGGGAGCTGACCGAAGGGACGGATCCCTGGGGCGCGCGGTTCGGCGCGGCGGCCGCCAGCGCGGAGCGGTCCTCCTGGGAGAAGCGGCTGGGCACCCTGAGCTCGGCGTCGCGGTCCGCCCTGATCGCCGAGCCGGAGGGGCTGGAGGCGTTCTTCCGCGATACCGCGCTCAGCGTCACCTACACGGTCGACCCCGAGCGCGGCACGGCCGAGTTGTCGATCGTGCCCGGGGCCTCTACCCGTGCCACCCAACGGCAACGGGAGGAGATGAAGAAGACGCTCGACGCCTGGACCGCCGACGTCGCCGAATACCTCCAGGCCGGCCAGGATCTCTACGCCTACCTCGACGACCGGCCGGACCGCGCCCGCCCCTGCTTTGGCGCCCTGTTCGCGGAGCGGCTGAACGAGAAGGACGCCGCGACTCTGAGCCCGCTGACCGCCGAGGAGAAGCGGAAGCTCGACCGGCTGGACGGCGCCATGGAACGGGTCCTGGCGGTCCTCGCCGTGCCCGAGGGCGCCGCCTACTCGCCGGACGAAGTCTCCCACCTGATCTACGACCCCTTCCCCGCCCGGCTCACCCTCAAGCTGCCGGGCTCTCCTCTCGCCCTGGAAGGCTTCCTCCCCGGCGCGGACGGCACCCTGACCGCGGCTAGCCTCGGCCTCTGGGACACGCTGCGCGGGCTGGAGGGGCGGTGGCTCGCGCCGGACCCTGTCCTCTTCTATGTCGAGAGCGCGCAGGCAGAAGGCGCGGACGTCGATCTCGACGCTTTTCTGGCGAAGCCGCGGCAATCCCATCTGCCGCCGCCCGCCGGCGAGGTGCGCGCGGCGATCGAGGCGCGGCTCAGACCCGCGCCGCTCTACCGGGTGTCCTGGAAAATCAAGCTGGAGGACGAGACGCCGTTCCGCTGGGAGGAGGGGGAGGCGCCGTGAGCTGGATATACGAGTCGGCTCTGGAAAGAAAAGGACGTAAAGGACTGCAAGGACTGCAAGGACGACAAGGACAAGGAAACCACGATCGTCCTTGTCCCTTTTCGTCCTTGCAGTCCTTGCAGTCCTTTACGTCCTTTTCTTTCCAGAGCCACGAGCCTGGGAGCTGCTACCATCCGCCTCCGTGCCCTACGACGTGATCATCCCCGCCCGCGACGAGGAGCCCACGGTCGCGGGGGTGGTGAAGGCGGCACTCGTCGCCCGGGGGGTGGGCCGGGTGTTCGTGGTGGACGACGGCTCGTCCGACGGCACGGCGGCGGAAGCGGCGCGGGCCGGGGCTATCGTGCTCTCCCGGTCCGGCTCCGAGCCGGGGAGCAAGGCCCGGGCGCTCGCTCTCGGGGTGGCGGCCACCTCGGCTCCCGTCCTGGTCTTCTTCGACGCCGACATCCTGGACGTCCGCCCGGGCCATTTCGAGGCCCTGGCCGCGCCGGTCCTCAGCGAGGAGGCTTGGCTCTCCTGCGGCATGATCAGTTACGGCCGGCTGCGCGATCCGTTCTTCCTCCGCCTGCCCCCCATCACCGGCCTGCGGGCGATCCGCCGCGAGGTCTTCGAGGCCATCCCGGACTCGAAACGGAACGGCTTCCAGATCGAGATCATGATCAACGAGGTGATCGCCCGGCGCGGGCTGCCGAGCACCATCCAGGTGCTCCCGGGGCTGCGGCACCGGTCCAAGGTCCAGAAGGTGGGCTGGCGGCGGGGGCTCCCCTCGCATCTCGCCATGACCCGGGAGCTGCTCGCCTGCTTGCGGTTCGTCCCCCTCTGGACCTATCGTGCCTACCTGAGCCACCTGAAGGTGCTGCCGCCGGCGGGCTCATCCGCCGCGGAGGTCCGTTGCGTAAGAAAGGCATGAGCATGAAGAAGACGAATCTCGCCCTGATTCTCCTCGGCCTGCTGCTCGCCGCCCTGCCGGCCGCGGCGGTCGCCCCTCCGGACTACAAGCTCTGGGGCGATCTCCTCACCAAGTACTACGACCCTGCCAAGGGAATGAACTACAAGGCCCTCAAGGCCAACGACAAGAAGACCCTCGACGAGCTGCGCCGCCAGATGGCCCAGGTGGACGTCCAGGCGCTGCCGAAGAACGACCAGCTCGCCTACTGGATCAACCTCTACAACATCTCGGTGGTCAACGTCGTGGTCGAGCACTACCCGGTGGCCTCGATCCGCGACATCTCGACCGATTTCATCGCCCATCTCAACGTCTTCAAGAAGGACTACGTGCAGACGAAGAAGGGACCGATGTCGCTCGAGGACGTCGAGAACGACAAGATCCGCAATCATTTCATGGATGCCCGCATCCACTTCGCCATCAACTGCGCCGCCAGGAGCTGCCCGCCGATCCGCACCGAGCCCTTCACCGGCGAACAGATCTCCAACCAGCTCGACGATCAGGTGCGGCTGTTCCTCAACGGCCCCAACGGCGTCCACATGAACAAGAGCGGCGGGGAACTGGTCTTGCATACCACCAAGATCATGGATTGGTTCGCGGACGATTTCGAGAAGTGGAGCGCCGGCCGGGTCAAATTCATCGCCCACTATGTGACCCCCGACAAGCGGCGGCAGATCGAAGCGGCCGGCAACCAGGTCACCCTCAAGTTCGACGACTACGACTGGAAGCTGAACGACGCCTCTAAGTAGACAGGGCACAAGGAGATCCATGATCGGCCAGCCGAAGTCTTTCAAGCGGGTGGTGGAGCTGTTTCGGGACCCGGCGACGGCCGAGAAGCGGGCGATCCTGAAGGAACGCTGGGCGGAGCTCGATCCCGCCCTTCGGCTTCCGGGGCAGGGGCTGGGGCAGAAGGCGACCGGCTGCGGCGCCACGATCGGCATCCAGCCCCGCTGCGACTTCGCCTGCACCGGCTGCTACCTCGGCCGCGAGGCGAACGAGGTCCCCGCGATGTCGACGGAGGCCGTCCTGCGCCAGCTCGACGAGCTGCGCCGCTGGCTGGGCCCGAAGAGCAACGTTCAGGTCACCGACGGCGAGGTGACGCTTCGGCCGGTCGAGGAGCTGACCGAGATCCTGCGCTACGCGCGGTCGATCGGCATCGTCCCCATGGTGATGACCCACGGCGACAACCTCCGCCGCCGGCCGGGGCTGCTCGAACAGCTGATGACCGAGGGGGGCCTGACCGAGGTCTCGATCCACATCGACATCACCCAGCGCGGGCGGGACGGCTACAAGGCGCCGAAGTCGGAGCTGGAGCTGATGCCGCTGCGCGACGAGTTCGCGGCGATGATCCGCGAGGCGCGCCGGCGGACCGGCCGGCCGCTGCGCGCCGCCATGACTCTCACGGTTACCCAGGATAATCTCCCCCAGATCGCCGACGTGGTGCGCTGGCTGGTGCGCAACCGCGACGCCTTCAGCCTGGTCAGCTTCCAGCCCCTCGCCCAGGTGGGGCGGACGCGCAAGAGCCAGCGCGGGGTGACCGCGACCGATCTCTGGCGGGAGGTGGGGAGGGCCACGTCCGACTTCGGGCTCCCCCTCCACGGCGCCGGGCCGATGCACCTCGGCCACACCGAGTGCACGCGCTTCGTGCCGCTGCTGGCGCTGGCGCGTCCGGGCGAGGAGCCGCGGCTCTTCCAGGGCATCCGCGACGAGCCCGAGGACGTGGCGGTGATGTCGGAGTTTTTCGCCCACGGCATCGGCGGGACGGCCTTCCGCGACGACTACCCGCTCGAAGAAGGTGGCCCGCTTCCTCGGTATGGTCCGCACCGCTCCCGGCTGGGTGTTCGGCCGCGTCCGCCGCTGGATCGACGCCCGCGCCCGCGCCGAGGCCGGCATGCCGCTCTCCCGCCTCGTCCTCGACAGCCTCCGCGGCCGGCTGCGGATCGACGGCCTGACCCTCACCAGCCACCACTTCATGAGCCCCCAGGAGCTGCAGACTCCGGTCGGGCAGGAGCGGCTCGCCGCCTGCGTCTTCCGCCTCCCCTACAAGGGGGAGATGGTGCCGATGTGCCAGATGAACGCCGACGGCGTGCGGGAACAGTTCTACGCGGAGATCATGACCGCGGGCGCGGAACCGGCGAGATCCCTCCTGCCGGTGACGCATTGACGAGCTGGACAAACCGTTCCCAGATCGCGTTGGCGTCGAGATCCCGGACCACCCTGACCCGCCGTTCGCCTTGCCCATACTCCACCCATAGATTGGGATGAAGGCGCACCCGGCTCTCCTTCACGGTCGCCAGCGACGGCTCGAGGATGTACGCCGCCGCGGCGAGATCGAAGACCGGGAAACGGCGCGATCCCCTCACGAGGAGAGACCGGCGGGACCATCGCGCGGAATGGCGGCGCAGAAAATCCCCCACCGGTCCCTGAAGATCCCGCAGTTCCCGAGGGCCGGCACGCAGCCGGCGGGCGACATCCAGGGGGATCACCGTCAGCGGCAGGTCCGAGGCGAAGACGGCGCGGGTCGCACCGGGGTCTTTCGTCAGGTTGAACTCGTGCGGCCACCAGGGAGGGAATCGTCCTCGCGAGGTGAGATTGCTGCCGACGAGAACGGCTTCCGAGCAGCGGGTCAGAACGGCCGCGAGATTGGTCAGCGGCCCCAGGGCGATGAACCGGAGAGGTGCCCCGAGATCCGCGCGATCGATACGGTCCGAAACATCCCCTGCCTCGACTCCCCGCAGATAGGGTCCCTGGTAACCGCACAGCTCGCCGAGGATGCGGTTGTTGCGGTCCGCAAGCGCCTCGCTGGTGTTGCCGGAGACGCTCGCGACCGCCGCCACCGGCAGGCCGCTCCGCAGCAGGGCGGCGATGGCGAAGGCGTCGTCCACGTCCCCTGATGGGGAGCCCGCGGCGTTGTCGGTGTCGATCAGAAGCTGGATCGGCTACGCCTCCACCTGCGGCTTCATCCGAGGGTATCCAGGGAAGTCGCCGCACCAGCCTGGAGGACGAATTCAGTGAGATCCTCGATCGAGGCGATCGCATCAACCCGCCGCCGGACCTTGTCAGGCAGAAGGCCGAAGCGCCTCTCGAGGTCCCGCACGAGGACTCCGCGAGCCTTCTCGAGGGCATCCTCCTGCCCTTCCTGGCGCCCTTCCTGTTTCCATTGATCAGTCCATTCCATAACGCTTTCGGCGAGCATCGACTTGACCTCCTGAAGATCGGCGACCTGGGTAATGGCGATTCCTGGTACCCGGGAAGGGAGCAGGACTCCCGACAGCCAAGCGCTGAACGACCGCCTCAGCGCCGCGAGATCCGGCTCCCGCAACCACTCGAGCAGGGCTGTCAGGATCCGCTGGATGTCCTCCGGGCCTCGGCTCTTCTCCAGCCGGAACAGGGCCGCCACCAGGTTTCGCAACGACTCCAGCTCGGAGTCGGCGATCCGTACCTCGTCCACCAGGCAGTAGCGCAATTGCGGCCGGTACCGCTCCAGACCGCCCGGGACCTCCTCGATCAGCTCGGAGACTTCCTGGGCGGCGCCCCAGGGCGTATGGCCATTATAGAGGACCAGCGGCAGGACCGGCGGCAGCTTGCCCGAACCGGTGAGCTCCCGGCGCTGTAGAAGGTCCTGGTAGAGCAGCCCCAGGTAGACCATCATCTCGGGATGAGAGAAAAGCAGCCTGTATCCGCGATCGTGATCCGCCATCGCCGCTCCGTTCGACATGTCCGCAGAGAACGCGGCATTGTCGCAGGGGACGGAGGTATCCGCAAGAAATAAATCGCGGCCCGGTGCCTGTACCGGATACCTGAGCCTATAATCCGCCCATGCCTTCTCCCGTCCACATCGTCGGCGGCGGACTCGCCGGATCGGAATGCGCCTGGCAGCTCGCCGAGCGGGGCGTCGGCGTCGTCCTCCACGAGATGCGGCCGGCCAAGGGGACGGCGGCGCACAAGTCGGGGGACCTGGCCGAGCTCGTCTGCAGCAACTCGCTGCGCAGCGATGACCCGTTCCACGCCGCCGGGCTGCTCAAGCGGGAGATGGAGGCGTTCGGCTCGCTGATCATCGGCAAGGCCCGCGAGGCGGCGGTGCCGGCGGGGAGCGCTCTCGCCCTCGACCGCGACCGCTTCGGCGCCCTGGTGACGGCGGCGATCGGAAATCACCCCGGGATCGAGCTGCGGCGTGAGGAAGTGACGGAAATTCCGGGCGGCGAGGTGGTGATCGCCACCGGCCCGCTCACCTCGGAGGCGATGTCGGCCCAGCTCCAGGGGCTCCTCGGCGGCGAGTACCTCTACTTCTACGACGCCATCGCTCCCATTGTGGAGGCGGAGAGCCTCGACCTGTCGAAGCTCTTCTGGCAGTCGCGCTGGGGCAAGGGGGAGGGGGAGGACTACCTCAACTCGCCGATGAACGAGGAGGAGTACCTCGCCTTCCACGCCGCGGTCACCGGCGCCGAGGTGGTCGTGCCGCACGAGTTCGAGACGGCGGTCTTCTTCGAGGGGTGCCTCCCCATCGAGGAGATCGCCCGCCGCGGGGTGGACACCCTGCGCTTCGGGCCGATGAAGCCGGTGGGCCTGCGCACGCCCGACGGCCGCCGCCCCTGGGCGGTGGTCCAGCTCCGGCAGGAGAACCTGGCGAAGAGCCAGTTCAACCTGGTCGGCTTCCAGTCGCGCATGAAGTGGGGGGAACAGAACCGCGTGCTGCGGACGATCCCGGGGCTGGAAAACGCCAGCTTCGTCCGCTTCGGGCAGATCCACCGCAACACCTTCATCAACGCGCCCACCCATCTCGACAAGCGCTACCGGGTGAAGGCGGAGCCGCGGGTGCGACTCGCCGGCCAGATCACGGGCGTCGAGGGGTATCTCGAATCGGCGGCGACCGGCCTCGCGATCGGCATCTACCTCGCCATGGAGCTGGAGGGGCGCGAGCCCGAGCCGTTCCCCGCCACCACCGCGCTCGGTGCGCTCGCCCGCCATCTCACCGAGTCCGACCCCAAACACTTCCAGCCGGCCAACATCAACTACGGCCTGTTCGAGGAGATGCCCGGCCGCATCCGCAAGGCGGAGCGCCGCGCCGCCTACGTCGAGCGAGCGCAGACCGATCTGGCCGCCTGGGCGGAACGCAACGGGGTGGGCATCCTGTGCGCCGTCTGATCCACCGCTATCTCGAGCATCTCCAGGGGGAGCGCCAGCTCTCCCCCCAGACCCTGCGCGCCTACGAGCACGACCTCGTCACCTTCCACGGTTTCCTCTGCCAGGGATTTCCTGGGCAAGGATCCGGACGTGGTCCGGCCGGAGGACGTCGATCCGCTGGCGGTGCGCTCCTTCCTGGCGGCGCTCACCCGCTCGGGGCTCGGCAAGCGCAGCCAGGGGCGGGCGCTCTCGGCGGTGCGCAGCCTCTTCCGCTTCGCCTGCCGCGAGGGGACCCTGGAGGCCAACCCGGCCCAGGGAGTGAAGACGCCGAAGGCCCCGAAGACCCTACCCCGCCACCTGCGGCCGGGCGAGGTCGAGAGCCTGATCGAGGCCCCCGCGGGGGACGGACCGCTGATCCTGCGCGACCGCGCGATCCTCGAGCTGCTCTACGCGGCGGGCCTGCGCGTCTCGGAGCTGGTGGGGCTCGACTGGCCGGACGTCGACCTCTCGGCCCGCATGGTGCGGGTGATGGGCAAGGGGAGCAAGGAGCGCATGGTCCCCTTCGGCCGGCCGGCGGCGGAGGCGCTGCGGCAGTGGCTGGGATTGTGGGAGACGGTCCGCCACTCCGGCGAGGACGCCCAGCCGGTCTTCCTCAACCAGCAGGGGACGCGGCTGGCCGACCGCTCGGTGCGGCGGGTGATCGACCGCTGGGTGGACGCCGCCGCGGTGGCGCGCGGGGTCCATCCGCACACCCTGCGGCACACCTTCGCCACCCACCTGCTGGAAGGCGGGGCCGACCTGCGGGCGATCCAGGAGCTGCTCGGGCACAGCTCGCTGTCGACCACCCAGAAGTACACCCATCTGGAGGTGGAACGGCTGCTGGCGGTCTACCGGGACTCCCACCCCCGGGCGAAGCGGGGTTGACCCCGGCCGGCAGTGTACAATCCCCGTCCCATGGATACGTTCAAATCAACGACGGTCCTGCTCGTGCGCCGTGACGGCAAGGTGTGCATGGCGAGCGACGGGCAGGTTACGATGAATCAGAGCACCATCGTCAAGGGCGGCGCGCGCAAGGTCCGGCGCGTCGGCAAGGGGAAGGTGCTGGTGGGCTTCGCGGGCGGCGGGGCGGACGCGCTGGCGCTCGTCGGCCGCCTGGAGGAGAAGCTCGAGGAGTTCAACGGCAATCTGGAGCGGGCGGTCGTCGAGCTCGCCAAGGACTGGCGGACGGACCGCGCGCTGCGGCAGCTCCAGGCGATGATCCTGGTCAGCGACAAGGAGAAGAGCTTCTTTGTCTCCGGCGCCGGCGAGCTGATGCAGCCGGACGAGGAAGAGCCCGTGCTCGCCATCGGCTCCGGCGCCAACTACGCGCTGTCGGCGGCCCGCGCCCTGCTCCGGCATACGCCGATGAACGCCCAGGACGTGGTGCGCGAGGCGATGAGGATCGCCGCCGAGATCTGCATCTTCACCAACGACCACCTGACGGTCGAGGAACTTTAAAGAAAGACGCCATGACTCTTCAGATCTCCAGCGAGGCGCAAGTCGCCCTCGCGATCGAGAATATGACGCCGCGGCAGATCGTCGCCGAGCTCGACAAGTACGTCGTCGGGCAGCGGATGGCGAAGCGGGCCGTCGCCATCGCCCTGCGCAACCGCTGGCGCCGGCAGCAGCTGACGCCGGAGCTGGCGGAGGACATCGCGCCCAAGAACATCCTGATGATCGGCCCCACCGGCGTCGGCAAGACCGAGATCGCCCGCCGGCTGGCGCGCCTCGCCAAGGCGCCCTTCCTCAAGGTCGAGGCCAGCAAGTTCACCGAGGTGGGCTACGTCGGCCGCGACGTCGAGTCGATGGTGCGCGACCTCGTCGAGATCGCGGTCACCATGGTCAAGGAGGAGAAGCGCGAGGCGGTTCGCGAGGCCGCGATGGCCCGCGCCGAGGACCGCCTGCTCCAGCTCCTGGTGCCGCCGCGGCCGATCAACGCCTACCTGCGCCACGAGGAGGAGAACGAGGACGACCTCGCCGCCACGCGCGAGAAGTTCCGCGACAAGCTCCGCTCGGGCGCGCTCGACAACCGGCGGGTGGAGATCGAGGTCGACGAGTCGGCCCCGACTCTCGAGATGTTCACGCCCCAGGGGGTCGAGGAGGTCGGCATGAACATCAAGGACATGCTGCCGGGCCTCTTCGGCCGCAAGAAGAAGCAGCAGGTCTCGGTGGCCGAGGCGCGCGAGATCCTCCAGCAGCAGGAGTCCGAGAAGCTGATCGACCGCGCCCTGGTCTCCCGCGAGGCGCGCGAGCGCGTCGAGCAGGGGGGGCTGATCTTCCTCGACGAGATCGACAAGATCGCCGGCCGCGAGGGGGGGCGTGGTCCCGACATCTCGCGCGAAGGGGTGCAGCGCGACCTGCTGCCGATCGTCGAGGGGACCAACGTGTCGACCAAGTACGGCATGGTGAAGACGGACCACATCCTGTTCATCGCCGCCGGCGCCTTCCACGTCAGCAAGCCGTCGGACCTGATCCCCGAGCTGCAGGGGCGCTTCCCCATCCGGGTCGAGCTCGATCCGCTGACCGAGCAGGACTTCGTCCGCATCCTGACCGAGCCCGAGACGGCGCTGACCAAGCAGTACTCGGCGCTGCTCTCGACCGAGGGGGTGCAGCTCGACTTCACCCCCGACGCGGTGGGCGAGCTCGCCCGCCTGGCCGTCGAGGTCAACTCCTCGACCGAGAACATCGGCGCCCGCCGGCTCTCGACGCTGATGGAGCGCCTGCTCGACGAGGTCTCCTTCGAGGCCCCGGACATGGCGGGCGTGGCGGTGAAGGTCGACGGCGAATACGTGCGCCGGGTGCTCTCCGGCATCGTCCAGGACCAGGATCTCTCGCGCTATGTGCTCTAGAACCGGCGGTCGGCTCGCAAGCGGTCTGATCGCTGTCGCCCTGCTGGCCGCGGCGCTCGGCTGCGGCAAGCAGGGCCCCCCCCTGCCGCCGCTGCGGGCGGTGCCGGCGCCCGTGAAGGACCTCACGGTCGTTCAGCAGGGACCCCGGCTGCTGCTCAGCTTCACCTACCCGACGGTGACCCCGGCGGGCACCGCGCTGGGAGGGATCTCGGCCGTCGAGATCTGGTCGGTCTCGCGCGTGGCGCCGGGCGGCAAGGCCACCACGATCGATGCGCGCGAGTTCGGCAACGTGGCGAAGCCCGTCCAGAAGGTCGAGGGGGCGGACCTGACCTCGGCCACCTCCGGCAGCCGGATCGACATCACGCTCCCCCTCCCCCCGTCGCTGCTGACACCCGCGCCGGTGGCACCGGCGACCACACCGCCCGCCGCCGCGACGCCTCCGGCGGCCGGCACGACAACCCCGGCGCCCGCGACCGCGACGCCCGCTCCAGCGGGGCCGCAGCCGCAGGCGGGCTTCTTCGCCGTCCGCACGCTCGGCAAGAACGGCGACCGGTCGGAGCTCTCGAACGTCGTCTCGGTGGTGCCCACGGCGCCGCCGGCTTCGCCGGCGCGGGTCACGGTCACCGCCCGCGGGGACGGCGTCCTGGTCGAGTGGACCCCCGTCGAGGGGACCGTGACCGGGTACAACGTCTACCGCCGGGGCGCCCAGGAGCGCGCCAACGCGAAGCCGGTCCACACCTCCGGCGCGCAGGAGAAGAGCTGGCTCGACAACACGGCCCGATTCGGCCAGAGCTATATCTACGGCGTGACGGCCCTCTCCCAGATCCAGCCGCCGATCGAGAGCGCGATCGCCAGCGAGCACGAGGTTCGCTACGTCGACCGCTTCGCGCCGCCGCCGCCG
This sequence comes from uncultured Acidobacteriota bacterium, assembly GCA_963792575.1. GTDB lineage: Bacteria > Acidobacteriota > Thermoanaerobaculia > Multivoradales > UBA5704 > DATARR01. The sequence goes on along the minus strand of CAWBWZ010000023.1, from coordinate 513,682 downwards.
ACCGAGCTGGTGGCCCTGGCCGAGACCGGCCGCGTGCGCCTGGTCTGGCGGCAGAGCGAGGCGGAGGACGTCGCGGGCTACATCGTCTACCGCCGCGCGGGCGATGGCGGAAAGTTCGAGCGGGTGACGCCCAAGCCGGTCGAGGCCGCGGAGTACGTCGACACCGCGGTCGCCGGCGGCAAGACCTACGTCTACCGCGTGACCGCGGTGGACCAGGCGGGCAACGAGAGCGGACCCGGCAACGAGGTCCGGGCCACGGCGCCATGACCCCCTTTGGTTATGCCTCCTTTCTATAAGGTCTCCGGCAGCGGCAACGATTTCCTGGCCCTGGCGGAGCCCTTCGAGACCCCGGACCCCGAGACGATCCGCGCCTGGTGCCGGCGCGGCGTCTCGCTCGGGGCGGACGGCCTGTTCGTCCTGCGGCGGGCGGGCGGCGGCGCGGCGATGGACTACTTCAACGCCGACGGCCTCCCCGCCGACCTCTGCCTCAACGGCACCCGCTGCGCCGCCCAGCTCGCCTTCCATCTCGGATGGGCGGAAGGGGCGGTCGAGATGCGGACCGCCGCCGGCGTCTTCTCCGCCCGGCGGCTGGACGACTCCCGCATCGCGGTCGACCTGCCGGTTCCGGCGGAAGAGCCGCGCGAGCTGACGATCGAGGCCGCCGGCTCGTCCCACACGGGCTACCGGCTGCTGGTCGGCGTCCCCCACTTCGTGATGCTCTGGCCCGCGGACCTCGCCGGCGCCCCCGTCCGCGAGCTCGGGCGCGAGCTTCGCCATCACCCCGTCTTCGAGGCGCCGGGAACGAACGTCAACTTCGTCCGCTTCCCCGCACAGGACCGGATGGAAATCCGTACCTACGAGCGGGGGGTCGAGGACGAGACCCTCTCCTGCGGCACCGGCGTGCTGGCGAGCGCCGCCGTGGGGCTCGCCACGGGCAGGGCCCGGCTGCCGCTCCACGTCATGACCCAGGGGGGCTTCCAGCTGGAGGTCGCGGGGGATCCCGGGCAGGGGCGGTGGTCCCTGGCCGGCGACGCCCGCGTGGTCGCCGCGGGGGAGATGCTCGCCGGCGCGCTGGCGAGCCCCGCCCCGCCTCCCTGGGCGCTCGCCGGATCGTGACGGATTCGTTATTCTTACTCTTTACGCCGTCCGGCCGTCGCGGCGGCCACGTTCTTGCACGCGAGTCCCAAACGGGAGGGCTGATATGAGAGGAGACCTTCGCGTCGCAGCCATCGTACCGGCCTACAACGAGGAAGCCACCCTTGTCGAAGTCCTCTCGGTCCTCAAGGCGACCCCCTCGATCGACGAGGTGCTGGTGGTCTCCGACGGCTCGACGGACGGCACGGTCGAGATCGCCCGCTCGCTGGGCCTGCGCACCATCCACCTGCGGCAGAACCAGGGCAAGGGGAGGGCGATGGCGATCGGCGTCGCCCACACCGACGCCGAGATCCTGCTCTTCGTGGACGGCGACATCATGAATCTGACGGTCGACCTGATCAACCGGCTGATCGAGCCGGTCCTCTCCGGCCGCTCCGACATGAACGTCGGCATCCGCCACCGCGGCGGGCCGCTCAACGCCATCCAGGACCGCACCGGGCCGCTGCTGTCGGGCATCCGCTGCCTGCGGCGGGAGATCTTCGCGGCCGTGCCCGAGAGCCATCGCGAGGGGTTCGCCATCGAGACCGGCCTCAACTGGGCCTGCCGCCAGCTCGGCTGCCGCACCACGACGATCGTGATGTACAACCTGAAGCACCTGGTCAAGGAGAAGAAGCGCGGCCTCGTGCAGGGCTTCCGCGCCCGCTACCGGATGTTCGCCGCCGTGTTCGGCGCCTACCTCGTGCTGCAGTTCAAGGCGCCCCCCCTGCGCGACGAGGTATCGGCGCACCCTAACTTTCAACCCGAGCTCGAATACATCAACTTCTAGATGCCCGGATCAGAGTTTCTCCCCGTCGACGAGCAGATGGAGCTGCTCCGGCGCGGCGCCGTGGACCTCGTGGACGAGGCCCAGCTCCGCGCCAAGCTGGAGCGCGCGCGCAAGACCGGCGTGCCGCTGACGGTGAAGACCGGTTTCGACCCGTCCTCCCCCGACCTCCATCTCGGCCACACGGTGCTGCTGCGCAAAATGCGGCACTTCCAGCAGCTCGGACACCGCGTGATCTTCCTGATCGGCGGCTTCACCGCCCGCATCGGCGATCCCACCGGCAAGAAGGCCACCCGCCCCCAGCTCACCTCCGAGGAGGTGGCGGCCAACGCCCGCACCTACCAGCGGCAGGTCTTCCGCGTGCTCGACGAGGCGAAAACGGTGGTCGACGACAACGACCGCTGGCTGGGAGCGCTCGGCTCGCACGGCCTGATCCGCCTCGCCGGCCGTTACACCCTCGCCCGCATGATGGAGCGCGAAGACTTCAAGACCCGCTTCCAGGAAGGCCGGCCGATCCACCTCCACGAGCTCCTCTACCCACTCGCGCAGGGGTACGACTCGGTCGCGCTCAAGGCCGACGTCGAGCTCGGCGGCCACGACCAGATCTTCAACCTGCTGGTCGGGCGCGACCTGATGAAGGAGGATGGGCTGGAGCCCCAGGTCGTGCTCACCGTGCCGCTTCTCGTGGGCCTCGACGGCCAGGAGAAGATGTCGAAGAGCCTGGGCAACGCCATCGCCGTCGAGGATCCCCCGCGGGAAATGTACGGCAGGACGATGTCGATCCCGGACGCGCTGATGTGGGACTGGCTCCTCCTGCTGACCGACCTCTCCGGGGCCGAGATCCGCGACCGGCGGGCGCGGTTCGAGGCGGGGACCCTCCACCCCAAGGCGGTCAAGCAGGAGCTCGCCCGCCGGCTGGTCGCCCAGTACCACGGCGAGGAGGCCGCGGCCCAGGCCGAGGCGGAGTTCGAGAACGTCTTCGCGGCCGGCGGTGTGCCGGACGACGTACCGGAGAAAGAGCTCGCCGGCGCCTTCACGCTCGCCAGGCTGCTGGTGGCGGCGGAGCTCGCTTCGAGCAACGGCGAGGCCCGCCGGCTGATCGAGCAGAAGGCCGTCTCGATCGACGGCGAGCGGGCCGAAGACCCCTCGCTGGAGCTGCCCCCTCGGACGGAGCCCTACCTCTTCAAGGTCGGCAAGCGGCGCTTCGCGCGCATCCGCCTCAGCCGTCCGTAAGCAATAAAAAAGTGGTGCACCCGAGCCGAAGGGCTGAGCACACCCGAGGGGATTAAGTTCCCTTTTTTGTCTTTGTTGCTCTCAGTATCACCCCTTGTAACGTTAATGTCAATAGTGGCACTACCCCTGTTGCTCTCCAGGGGGAGCCGTACTACGATCATTTAGCTTATGAGGAAGGGTCAATCTCTCACCAATCCCCAGGGGGAGACCGTGGAGCTGTCGTCCCACGACCGCATCCTGCAGGCGGGGCGCGCGCTGTTCTCGGAGGACGGCTACGAGAACACCACGACCTCGGCAATCGCCCGCCGGGCGGGGACGAGCGAGTCCCAGCTCATCAAGCATTTCAACAGCAAGGAGGGTCTGCTCGAGGGGATCTTCGACCAGGCCTGGCAGCGGATGGCCCAGGGAGTGGAGAGCGTGCATCGGAAGGAGGCTCCGCCGCTGGACAGGCTGCGCGCCCTGACGGAGCTGATGATCGCCGCTCTGGAGAGCGACAAGCAGATGCGGACCCTGATGCTCCTCGAGGGGCGCCGTATCCGCAAGCATGGGCACATGGTGATGATGACCCGCGGCTTCCTGCAGGTGCTGGAGCTGATCGACGGCATCCTGCGGGAGCTGCAGTACAGCGGCAGGCTGCGGCCGGATCTCCACCCGGAGGCCGTGCGGTCGGCCCTGATCGGCGCCTTCGAGGGGCTGCTGCGGGACCAGCTCCTGGCCCAGCGGGGGGATTTCCCCGCTCACTACGACGGGACCGAGCTGCGGGCCGCCTTCCGGGCGGTGCTCGAATGCTTCCTCGTTCGCCCCTGAGGGCGGATGCCGGTATCATCCCTTCATGCTTCCCCTGCTGCTCGCCCTGCTCGCCGGAGCCCAGGCTCCGCCCGCCGTCGCCCCCGCCGCCGCTCCCATTCGCCAGTCGGCGCAGGCCTTCGGCAAGCCCGCGGAGATCGAGGTCCGCGGCTTGCCTCCGGAAGACGCTCGCGGAGCGCTCCAGAAGGCGTTCGCCGAGATCGCCGAGATCGAGCGCCTGACCTCCAGCGCCCTCGCGGCCCTGAACGCCACCGCCGGCAAAGGTCCGCGGACGATCGATCCCCGGCTCCTGGCGGTGCTGACCCGCGCCGGCGGCTTCTGCGTCTGGTCCGAAGGCGCGCACGGCCCTCTCGGGCGTAACCTCTACGCGCTGTGGGGTCTCCGCGCCCCGGTCGAGGACACCCCCTCGGCCGAACAGGTTCAGCAGGCGATGGGCCTCGCGGCCTGCGACCGGCTGACCCTCGACTCGCCGCCGGGGAGCGCCACGCTCGCTGCGGGGAGCGGTCTCGATCTCTACGGATTCGCGGAGGGCGCCGCCGTGGACCGCGCCGTCGAGGTCCTGCGGCGGGAGAAAGTGGACAACGGGTTCGTCCGCATCGGCCCGGTCGAGCGGGGCTTCGGCCCCGGGCCCCAGGGGAAGGGGTGGCCGGTCGCCATGCCCAGGCTCCCCGGCCAGGAAGAGCACGCGGACCAGATCTACCTGCGCGACCGGGCACTGGCGGCCGCCTCCCAGACCGACCATCCGCTGCAAGGGGGCCCCTGGTCGTACCTCAACCAGCGCACGGGCCAGCCCACTCCAGGCGTGCTCGCCACGGTGGCGGTGGCGGAGCTGGCCATGGACGCTCAAGGGCTGGCGATCGCGATGCTGGTCATGGGCCCCCGCGAGGGGCAGCTGCGCATCGGGACGCTGCGCCCCCGTCCCGCGCTGCTCTGGTATCTCGGCACCGGCGCGGGCGATCCGCTGGTGGTCGACTACCGCTGGTCGGACGTCGTCCGCAAGTAGTCGGTGGCCTGATGGACGAGGTAACCGAGCAGCCAGAGGATTGAAGTGGCGAGGTGGATGCCCGCCCAGATCCGGCGCCAATCGCCGTCCACCGCGGTCTGGATCAGGTAGCCGGAGACGATCATTGGCGCCAGCAGGAGGGCCAGCGAGAGACCGCTCCGCCGGCTTTCGGCGCCCCCTCGCCGCCACCCCGCCCAGACGTGCCGCCGCCAGATCAGGCCGGTGGCGAAGACCAGCAGCGGAGCGACCAGGATGTGGAGGTGCTGCGTCTGCGGCTGGAACGGATGGTTGACCACGGCGTAGGGATCGGCCGGTTTCGCCAGATAGACCATCCAGGCGTAGACCAGCCCCGTCCCCCCCACCAGGAGATTCGAGACGTGGAGCGTCCACGCCTCGAACCGGCTCATGGCTTGCCCCCTCCGGCGAGGATCTGGCGCAGGGCGAGCACGCGGCGGACCGCGTCGGTGGTGGCGCGCGCGGTGAGCGTGGCCCCGGTCACCGGCCGGATGCCGCGCTTGAGCTGAAGCTCGGCATCGAGCGCCCGGCCGCGGAACTGCTCGTACCAGGCGCCGCGGGGGAGATACTCCTCGGGCTCGCGGAACGAGATCACCTCGATCCGCCCCACCTTCCCCTGGGGATCGACCACGATCATCAGCGTCTCCGGCAGGGTGCGGACGCGGTGGGTGTCGAACCAGGCCGTGCCGGCCGGCTGCCCCTCCCTGGTCGCCGTGTAATAGACGGCGAGAGCGCCCGGCACCTCCGCGCCCGCGAGCTCGCGGGCGCGCTTCAGCTGCTCCGGGGTGAGGAAGGCCGCGTGGCGGGCGACCTCGCAGCCGGGGAAGGCGAGCTTCAGCGCCTCGTCGGTGGTGACGAAGACCCTGGCCGTCGCCGGAGCGGCGGCCAGGAGCAGAGCGCAGATGAGAACGGCGGCTCTAGAAGACATACCCCAGCAGGACGGTGAACCGGTCGGCGCCGGTGCGGGCACGGTTGTGGACATTCTGGTAGTCCGCCTTGACGACGACCTGCTCGATCGGTTTGTACTCGAGCCCCAGCGTCAGGCTCCGGATCTCGGTGTCCGGGTTGACGCCGAACCCCGCGGGCACCGCGTCCTGGGTGTTCAGGGTCTCCCAGCGCGCGTAGGGGATGAGCGCCCGCTCGCCGCGGCCGGACAGCAGATCGTACCCGAGTTGGAGGTAGTACCCCTGGAGGCGCTCGCCGACCGATTCGTCCCCTTCGAGCCCGAGGGCGGCGTTCAGCGCGGCGACGTCGCTCAGCCTCCCCTGGGCGCCCAGGGCGCGGAGCTCCAGCCCGCGCCACCGCCACTCCAGGTGCCCCTCGAAGATCCGCGTCGCCACGCCGAGATGCCGGCCGGCCGGGGTCTCCAGATCCTGCCCCGACTTGCCGGCATAGGCGGAGCCGCCGGCGAGCAGTCCCGGCACGCCCGTGTAGTCGAGCCGGCCGACCCAGGCGAGGTCCCTGGCGTTGGACTGGTTCCCCCCCTGACGGCCGCCGCGCAGGCCGTCGTCGGTGAAACCGGCGGCGTCCAGGCCGTTGACGACGTAGGTGCGGTAGGTGAACGGCCCGGCCTGGCCGAAGAGGCCGAAGCCGGCCTCCCGCCAGGTTGTCGGCAGGATCCGCTGCTCGATGATCGGGCGGTCGGCGCCCAGGAGCACCGTCGGCTCGTGCAGCTCGTTGGCGAAGCCGACCGGCAGCAGCACCAGACCGGCCCGCAGGTTCGCCTCGGGACGCCAGAGGAAGTCGAGATAGGCGAACTCGACCGAGACCTCGCCGCCGGCGTGCTCGTACTCGATCTCGCTGTTGAACAGGATGCGGTCGCTGAACTTGTAGCCGAAGTAGAAGACGGCGCGCCGCACGTCGACGTGGTCCCCGGGCTGGTCCTCGTCCTCCTCTTCCTCCTCGGCCTTGCCGCTCAGGAGGGTGTGCTCCCTGGCCTCTCCGGCCTCCTGGATGTGCTGGTAGACGAGCTCGCCGTAGCCGCCGATCGAGATCCCCCGCTCCGCGCGGTAGACCTTGGAGGCCGCGGGGCCGAGCCCGTAGTCGCTGCGGTCGGCCGCGACGGCGGCCTCGCCGATCTTCAGCTTCTCGATCTCACCCGCCAGCACCTCCAGCCGCCGCTCGATCTCTTCGAGGCGGCCGGCATCGACACTCGGGGTGCCGCTCTTCGCCGCCGCGATCTCGGCCTTGAGCTGCTCGACCTCCTGCTCGAGCTGGCGCACCCGATCCTCGGTCGGCTGTGCGAGCCCGGCAGACGCCAGGGAGAACGCCAGGAGAACGGCCGCCAGCAGCGGGATTCCTCTCTGAAAACGCATGGATCATCTCCTCCTAATTTCTGAACTCGATCTCGACTTCCGGGTCTAGCGATCTCAGCCGGCGCCGCAGCCCCGGGCTCGCCAGGGCCCGCAGGCCGCTCCCGCCCGGCTGGAGCACCAGCACCTCGACACCAGGGTGCGCCGCCGCCCAGGCCAGCGCCCGTTCCGGACCGAGAACGTAGAGGCCGGTCGACAGGCAGTCCGCCCGCAGAGGGTCGGCCGTCCAGACGGTCAGACTGCCGAAGTCGGGAGCGGGATCGCCGGTCCGCGGATCGAGAATGTGCCCGCGGCGCTCGCCCTCCACCACGATGCCGCGCTCGCCGTTGCCCGAGGTCGAGACCGAGCCGCCGTCGACGCTCAGCGCCAGCGCGGAGCGGTCCCGCCGGCGCGGGTCGGCGACCGGGATCTCCCAGGAGCCGAGGACCGCGACCTGCCCGCCGAGATCGAGCGCGGCGCGCTTGACGCCGGCCGCCGCCAGCGCGGCCATGGCGTCGGCCAGCCCCGCGCCCTTCCCCCAGCCCCCCTCCTCCAGGATCAGATCCTTCTCGCGGACGGCGATCCCCGCCGGCCGCAGCCGGAGCCAGGCGATGCCGTCCGCCGGCCGCCGCTCCGCCGGGTCCGGAAGCCGCCCGCCGGTGCGCAGTCCCCAGGCGCGCACCAGGGCGCCGACGCCGGGATCGAACGCGCCCTCCGTCTCCTGCCAGCAGCTCCGCGCCGCCGCGAGGTCGTGGGCGAGGGCGGGGGAGAGCGTTCTCGGCTCGCCCGCAGGAGCCTTGTTCAGGCGGGCGAGCTCGGTGTCTTCCCGCCAGGTGGAGAGCCGCGCCTCCGCCCTCTCCAGCGCCACGACCGCCCGCTCGCTCGCGGCGAGCCCGGCGGCGCGGTCCGCCGCCTCGACCTCGATTTCCAACGAGGTGCCCATCAGCATGACCCGGCGCTCGATCGTCTGGGCCCGCGGAGGGACGGCGGAGCAGGCGGCGAAAAGCAGGGCGGAGCCGGCGATGAGGAGCTTCACTCGCCTGCCTCGCCGGCAGTGGAACGGGGTGGGCAGTCAGGACCGGGCGGGATCGGCCGCCCGTGCGGGCAGCGGGCGGGGTGGTCGAGGAAGGCGCAGACCTGGTCCTCGAACCCGGCGGCGACCGGCGCCTCGCGGCCGCACTCGCCGGTCAGGCCGCGGTCGAGGGTGCGCGCGAGCAGCACCTCGGCGAGCCGCGCCCGCCGGACGGCCGCCAGGGCCTGGGCATGGCCGCGCTCGGTGAAGGCGATCTTCCCGTCGGCGAAGGCGAGCAGGCCGTCGGCCATCAGCTCCGCCACGCCGCGGCGGGCGATCGAGACGCCGGCCCGGTCCTCCTCGATGAGGTGCCAGAGCTCGGCGAGCACCCCCTGGAGCTCCACGTCCCCGGGCTGCTCCAGGCGGGCCAGCCGGCCGTGCTCGAGCCGGACCTCGCGGTTGGCGCGGGCCGCGATCGAGGAGTCGTGAGTGACCAGGATCAGCGTGTGCCCGCGCTGGTGGAGATCGGCGAGGAGCGACATCACGATCGCCTCGTTGACCGCGTCGAGGTTGCCGGTGGGCTCGTCGGCGAGGATCAGCGGCGGCTGGTTGATCAGCGCCCGGGCGATGCACACCCGCTGCTGCTCGCCCCCGGAGAGCTGGCTCGGCAGATGCTCCAGGCGCTCGCCCAGGCCCACCCGGCGCAGCGCCTCCTCGGCCTCGCCGCGGTCGGTCATGCTGTGGACGTACTGCGCCAGCATCACGTTCTCGAGCGCGGTGAGATAGGGGATCAGATGGAACTGCTGGAAGATGAGGCCGACCGTCTGCTGCCGGTAGCGCGCCAGCTCGCGGCGGTTCAGCCCGGCGAGGTCGACGCCGCCGACGCGCACGGTGCCCGCAGTCGGACGGTCGAGCCCGGAAAGGATGTTGAGCAGGGTCGTCTTGCCCGACCCGGAAGGGCCGGTGACCGCCACCCACTCCCCCTCGTCGATCCCCAGCGTCAGCTCGTCGAGGGCGCGCAGCGATCCGAAACGGCGGCTCAGGGCCTCGGCTTCGACCAGGGTGGGCATGGGAGTCTTCTCGCTCGCTATTCGCCACGGAGGACGCGGGCCGGGTCGAGCCGCTCGACCCGCCGCAGCGCCACCATCATCGAGGAGCCCACCACCAGCACCGCCACCAGCGCGGCGGCGGCGAAGCCCCCCCAGGTCATCGAGATCCCGCCCTCCGTCCCCAGCAGGCGCCGCGCCAGCCCGCCCGCCGCCAGCTCGCCCAGGATCTCCCCCACCGCGCCGGCCAGCACCGCCGCCGCGAGCAGCTCGGCGGCGAGGAAGCCGCCGACCCGCCGGCTGGTATAGCCGAGGGCCAGGAGGAGGCCGATCTCGGTCCGGCGCTCGCCGACCAGCGCGGTGGTCGCGGCGCCCACCGACAGGAGCGCCAGGAGGAAGGAGACCGCGCTCACCGCCACCAGGACCAGGGTGAGGCGCCGGGTCAGGCGGGCGTCCGACTGGCTGACCCGCCGCAGCGGCACCGCCTCCACCCCTTCGATCCGCGATTCGATGGCCCGCGCAATCTCTTCCAGCCGGCCGGGATCGGCGCGCACCTCGACGCGGTCCAGGCCCGCCGAGGTCGCCGCCACGGTGGCCCCGGTCGCCGAGCCGACCCCGGGGATCTCCCGCAGCCGCGCGATGATGCTCACCGGCAGGAGCGCCGGGCCGCCCACCTGCGGACGCACCGTGAGGTTCGGGCCGAAGGCGGCCAGGCTGTCGCCCAGCCGCTGCTCGGCGCGGCTGGAGAAGCCCGCCAGGGTGGCGACGGTCGCCGCGGCCACCGTCACCGCGGCGAGGATCAGCGCCAGCTGCCGGAAGCGGCGGCGCAGGCTGGCGAGCACCAGGCGGAGGAGCATCAGGCGGTCGCCCTCTTGAGGATGTCGGCCGGATAGCGCTCCAGGGCGCGCGCCACCGGCGCGGCGCTGGCGACGACCGCGACCGCGAGGCCGAGCAGGGCCGCGAACGGCAGCAGGATGGGCATCCAGGGGACCGTCACGCCCAGCGCGCCGCTGCCCAGGAGCCGGCCCGCCACCAGGCCCATGCCGCCCCCCGCCAAACCGCCGAAGAGCCCCAGCAGCGCCGCCTCGGTGAGGAAGAAGAGCACCACCCGGCCGCGCGGAGCGCCGATCGCCACCAGCAGACCGGCCTCCAGCCGCCGCTCCATCACCGTCGCGGTCATCGCCGCGGTGACCCCGACGGCCGCCCCGGCGAGCGCCACCGCGGCGAGGGCGGTCAAGCACCCAGCGCAGGCGCCCCAGCACGTCCGCCGTGGCCTGGGTGACGCCGTAGTTCACGCTCGTCCTCGCCCCCGGCAGGGCCTCGTCGAGCTGCAGGGCGATCGCGGAGGGGTAGGCCGTGCAGTACCAGGTCTCGTATTCCTTGGGGTTACGCGCCGGATCGGGGTGCGAGTTGCGGGCCTCGGGCACGGTCATGGCGAAGATCTCGGCGCGGGTGTAGCGGCCGGAGAGCCCCGAGAGCCGCTCGACCGCCGCCAGCGGCGCGAACGCCTGGTCGTCCTCCTCGCCGCCGCTGGTGACGATCCCGACCACCCGGAAGCTCTCGCTGCGGTCGCCCAGGCTCGCCCGCAGATCGCTCCCCGGCCGCAGGCCCAGCCGTGCGCTAAGCCGGCGGCCGAGCGCCACCTCCGATTTCCCTTCAGATGCCCCTTCGGCCGGCCAGCGCCCCTCGACGGCCAGCGTCGGCCGGGTCCGCGGCAGGCCCGTGCGGAACCCCGGCTCCAGCGGGTGATCGAACCAGGTGCCGACCAGCGGCGCCACGACGTCCTCCATGCGCACCCGCAGATCGAGGGTCGGCGCCACCGCCACGATGTTGTTGCGCCAGAAGATCCGCCGCACCTTGGCGAGGTCGGCGACCGGCAGGGTCTCCCCCTCGCGCGCCGGCGCCGTCACCAGGTTGGCCCCGTAGGAGCCCATCTCGGCCGCCAGCCGGTCGCCCGAGGAGAGCACGACCTCGCCGAGGGCGGTCGCGCCCAGGGTGCCGAGCGCCACGGCGCTCACCGCCAGCAGCTTGCGGCGGGTGCCCCGGCGCAGCGATTCGATGAGCAGGCGGGCGTACATGGATTCCGTTCTCTCAGCCGGCGTGCCCGGCGTGGGTCCCCGGCCCGGAGGTGAAGAAGTGGGCGCCGGCGGTCAAATCCGGCATGGCGAGGACGAGATCGCTCCCCTCGACGCTGGACGGCAGGGGGACCGGATTGCAGCCGCCGGTCTGGCCGATGCTCGGCGGATAGATCACCGAGCCGCAGTGCAGGCAGGTGATGTTGGGGCCGTCCTGGTAGTAGCCGCGCGGCCCGCAGAGCAGGCAGGCGTCGAAGGCGGTGGCGATCCGCCCCTCCTTCTCGACCGGCTCGATCGGCACGGCGATGAAGCGCACCGGCTGGCCGCCCACCGTCGCCTGGAAGCGCTGGAGAGCGGTCCCCTGGAAGGTCGAGAGGGGGATGCGCACCTTGCCGTCCGCCCCCGGCTCGACCGCCGTCGCCGCCGACAGCGCGGCCGGCGGCTGGGAGTAGACGAACCCCAGGCCGAGAGCGGCCAGGATGATCAGGCCGAGCGTGGCCCCGAGCACGCGGGCGCGCGACTGCCGGCGGCTCCCCGCCCGCTCCAGGCGGGCCGCCGCGCCCTCGGCCGGCGCCGCCTCGCGGCTCCGGCCCGGGATCAGCAGCATCAGCAGCGGCAGGGCGAGCACCGCCGCGACGAAGAAGAACTCGTTCTTGACCAGCGGGCCGATGGTCGCCATCGTGGTCTCGTTGGCCGGCGCCCAGCCGGCCTCGGACAGCTCGTGGTACCCGTTGAACAGGAGCTGGAGGACGAAGATGCCGAGCGCGATGCCGGAGATCTTGAAGAAGCGCCCGAGGTCGATCCGCAGGCTCCCGCGCACGAAGCAGCACGCCGAAGGCGACCGCCACCGCGAGGCCGATGAGCACGCCCGAGCGCCGCCATCAGGCCGCTCGTGGTGAGCGACAGCGCGGAGAGGAAGAGCACCGTCTCGATCCCCTCGCGGAAGACCATCAGGAAGGTGAAGAGGAACAGGCCCGCCGCCACCGACCCCGCCCGCTCGCGGTTGAGGATGCGGGAGAGCGACCCCTTCATCTCGCCCGACAGCGCGTGGGAGTGGCGCCACATCCAGATCATCATCGAGCCGACGATCACCGCCGAGCCGAGATAGAGGATCCCCTCGAAGACCTCCTCGTTGACCGCCCAGCGGTAGAGCAGGAAGGCGCCCGCGAGGCTCGCCGCCGTCGCCGCCGCGATCCCCGACCAGACCGCGCCCAGATAGCGCTCGTACCCCTCCCGGCGCAGGAAGGCGACGATGATCCCCACCACCAGCACCGCCTCGACCCCCTCGCGCAGCGTGACGATCAGCGCCTCAAACATGGACCAGTCCTCCCCGCTGTGGATGGCGCCGCGGCCAGGCCGGCCTGCGGGGCCGCCTCCGCGCAGCGATTGCAGAGCCCGGCGATCTGCAGCGTGTGCCGCGTCGGCACGAAGCCGTGCGCCCGGCAGATCTCCGCCTGCAGCGCCGCGATCCCCGGGCTGACGAACTCGACCACCCGGCCGCAGCCGGTGCAGACCAGATGATCGTGCTGCTGCCCGGCGTGCATGTGCTCGTAGAGGAAGCCGCGGCTCCCCAGCCGCTGCTTGCGCGCCAGACCGCTCTCCACCAGCAGGTCGAGATTGCGGTAGACCGTGGCGCGCGAGATCTTGAGGCCGCGCGCCTTCATCGCCGCCAGCAGCTCCTCGGCGTCGATGTGGCCGTGCTGCGAGAAGATCTCGTCGAACAGCGCCAGCCGCTCGCCGGTCACGCGCTGGCCCCGGCCCCGCAGGAACCGCAGGAACTGCTCCTTTTCCCGAGTGTTCGCCATCGTCGTTCGTCCGCTCCCACTTATTGAGAGTTGGTCTCAATAGTCGGATTTTATTCTGGACCCGCCAGTCCTGTTTGTCAAATCAAGGAGATACCGGGGTGTTATGCTGCCGGCGATGGAAGGCCGTCCCCCTCTCCCGCTCGGAGCCCGCGTGGGCATCTTCATCCTGGGATGGCTGCTGATCCTGATCGGGGTGGCCGGTCTGGTGCTGCCGGGCATTCAGGGGGTGGCCACGATCCTCATCGGGGCTGCCCTGCTGTCGCTGGACAACGAGTTGGTCTACCGCGGCCTGCGCCGGCTGCTCGCCCGCTGGCCCAGGATCTGGGAACGCCTCGAGCACTTCCGCGAGAAGATGCACGAGCGGGTTCACCGCCTGTTCCACCGCCAGTAGATAATAACGGCCGGCGTCGCCGCCGGCCGTCCACATCCTCCGAGAGCTCCCGCTCTACCGCTTGTCGAGCGGCACGTAGGGCCGCTGGGTGGCGCCGGTGTAGATCTGGCGCGGGCGGCCGATGCGGCGTCTTGGGATCGTCGCAGCATCTCCTTCCAGTGCGCGATCCAGCCGGGCAGGCGGCCGAGGGCGAACATCACCGTGAACATGTTCGTCGGGATGCCCATGCGCGCGGTAGATGATGCCGCTGTAGAAGTCGACGTTCGGGTAGAGCTTGCGCTCGACGAAGTACTCGTCGTTCAGCGCGACCTCTTCGAGCTCCTTGGCGATGTCGAGCAGCGGATCGTTGATGCCCAGCTTGGCGAGCACCTCGTCGGCAGCATCCTTGAGGATCTTGGCGCGCGGGTCGAAGTTCTTGTAGACGCGGTGGCCGAAGCCCATCAGGCGGAAGCCCGAGTTCTTGTCCTTGGCCATGTCGACGAACTTCTTGTCGTCGCCGCCGTCGTCGCGGATGCTGCTCCAGCATCTCGATGACCTCCTGGTTGGCGCCGCCGTGGAGCGGGCCCCAGAGCGCGCAGATGCCGGCCGAGATCGAGGCGAACAGGTTCGCCTGGCTGCTGCCGACCATGCGCACCGTCGAGGTGCTGCAGTTCTGCTCGTGGTCGGCGTGCAGGATCAGCAGCAGGTTGAGCGCCCGCTCGAGCACCGGCGTCGACCTCGTACGGCTCGGCCGGCACCGCGAACATCATGTTGAGGAAGTTCGCGCAGTAGGAGAGGTCGTTGCGCGGGTAGATGAACGGCTGGCCGATGGTCTTCTTGTAGGAGAACGCCGCGATGGTCGGCACCTTGGCGAGCAGCCGCGCGATGGTCAGGTCGAGGTCCACGCTCTTGGTGCCGTCCGGGATAGTAGGCCGACAGCGAGGCGACCATCGCCGACAGCATCGCCATCGGGTGGCGCGCTCGACGGGAAGCCCTCGAAGAACTGCTTCATGTCCTCGTGGATCAGCGAGTGGCGGGTCAGCCGCTCGCTCGAACTCGTCGAGCTCGGCCTGGTTCGGCAGGTGGCCGTAGATCAGCAGGTAGCAGATCTCGACGAAGCTGCGCGTTGCCGGCGAGCTCCTCGATCGGATAGCCGCGGTAGCGCAGGATGCCCTTCTCGCCGTCGAGGAAGGTGATCGCGCTCTCGCAGGCGCCGGTGTTCATGTAGCCGGGATCGAGCGTGATCGCGCCGCTCTGGGCGCGGAGCTGCTGGATATCGATACCGACCTCGCCCTCGGAGCCGACGATCGACCGGCAGCTCGTATTCCTTGCCGTCCAGGGCGAGCCTGGCCGGGCTCGGCGACCGCGGACGTGATGGGCTCTTCGACCAGATCCTTCGTTTGCTGAGACATCCCCGAGATCTCCCCTCGACGTCACCGGCGCTCCGAAAATGCGGAGCACCGGTTCGGATTCTATCCCCCGGCTTCGCGCAGGCGCAAGGAAAGTGGCATCCGGGCTGCACAGCTGGGCTACAGCTCCCGCAGTGCCGTCGCCACCGGCAGGCGCGCCGCGCGGATCGCCGGGAACAGGCCGCCGACCAGCCCCATCAGCGAGCGCATAGACGATCCCCTGGACGAGCAGCCGCGGCGTCACCGCGAAGGCAGAAGGCCACCTGGCTGAAACTCTGACCAGTTCATCGTCGCCGCCTGGTAGCCGTTGAAGGCGAAGTAGGCGATCGCCGCGCCGGCGGCGCCGCCGATCAGCGAGGAGCGCCAGCGACTCGGCGAGCACCGAGACGACCACCGGCCCGCGCCGAAGCCGAGGGCCCGCAGCGTCGCGATCTCCCGCGTCCGCGTGGCGACGGCGGTGTACATCGTGTTGAGCGCGCCGAAGACCGCGCCGACCCCCATCAGGATGGCGATGATGGTGCCGAGGCCGGTGATGATGCGCGTGAGGGCCTCGGACTGCTCGGCGTAGTAGTCGGACTCGCGCAGGACCTTGACGTCCAGCCGCGGATCGGTGGTCAAGGCGTCCTTGAAGCGGTCGAACGCCGCGGCCGACTCGAGCTGGGCGTAGACCGACTGGAAGGTGTTGCCGCGCCGGTAGGCCGGCTGCAGGACGCCGACGTCGCACCAGATCTCCGACTCGGCGATCGCCGCCGTCGGCGGCGAAGATGCCGACCACGGTCCACGTGTTCTCGCCCCAGCGGAGCTTGTCGGCCGAGGTCGAGGCCCGGCGAACTCGGCCGCCGCCGCCCGGCCCACGATCACCTCGTTCCTGCCCGGCTCGAAGCGGCGCCCCTGCGACGATCTTGACCTGATCGCGGACCGCGAAGGCCGCCGGCTGCACGCCGCGCAGCGGGACGTTGGCGTCGGTCCCGGTCGAGCGCTTCGGCACGTCGACGACGACGAACAGCTCGGCGGAGGCGAGCGGCCCCTCCGCGCGCGCGCCGCACGCCGGGCGCCTCGGAGATGATCCGCGCGGCGTCGCGCGCGATGCCGCTCATCATCTCGGTGTCGCTGCCGCCGCGCAGCACGATCACGGTGTCCGGCGATCGCCGGTCGCCGGTCATCGTCTTGCGGAACCCCTCGGCGATCGACAGCACCGCACGAACACGGCGACCACCCCGATGATGCCGAAGACCGCCGCCAGCGAGGCGCCGCGGCGCTGTCCGAGCGTGCGCAGGTTGAGCCAGGTGACGGCCGACATCTGCGAAAGCCAGCTGAACATGGTCACACCCTCCGCAGCGCGTCGACGATGCGCAGCCGCATCGCCTGGATCGCCGGCAGGAGTGCCGGTCGACGAGGCCGAGCAGCAGCGCGAGGACGGCGCCCAGCGCGATGTCCGGACCGGGAAGTAGAAGACCGGCAGGAACTGCCGTGCGTCGGATCGCCGACGAGCGGTGATCAGCCCCCAGCCGAGGGCGAGCCCCAGCCCGCCGCCGATCACCGCCAGCAGCGCACGACTCCGGCGAGCACCAGCCCGAGCACCTGGCCGTTGGTGAAGCCAGCGTCTTAGCACCGCCAGCTCGTTGGTCCGCTCGCGCACCGCCTGCGCCATGGTGTTGCCGGCCACCAGCAGCATGGTGAAGAAGACCGCCGCCAGACGATCGCGGTCATGATCGCGCCGATGTCGCCGATCTGGTTGGCGAAGCCTGGCGCGAACGCCTTCTCGGTCGTGCGTCTTGGTCTCGGCCGGCGAGTTGGCGAACAGGGCGTCGATCTGCTGCGGCGATCGTCGCCGGACCGCGACGGGTCGGCGATGCGGATGACGTACCAGCCGACCTGGTCCTGAAGTGCCCGGCCGCATCGCCTCGTTCAGGTAGTCGTAGTGGAAGAAGAAGCTGCGTGGTGTCGGTCCCCTTCTGGGCGCCGTCGTAGATGCCGTCGATGTTGAACGTCCCACAGGCTGCGTGCCGTCCGGTTGGCGGTAGATCGTCGCCTGGAGCGGGATCTGGTCGCCGATCTTCCAGCCGAACCGCTTCGGCGGTCGCCGGCCGACGATCGCGCCGGTGCGGTCCGCGAGCCAGGCCTTCTTCTGCTCCGGCGGCAGCGAGGTACTCGGGATAGAGGTCGAGGAAGGTCGCCTGGATCGACCGCCATCTGGGCGAAGAAGTTCTTCGGGTCCTGGTAGATGCCGCCGAACCAGTTCATGTGGGTGACGGTCTTGACCCCGGGCACCTGCGGCGATGCGGTCGCTGGTAGGAGATCGGCAGCGGCTGGATGAGCGAGACCTTGTGGATGACCATCAGCCGGTCGGCGCCGGCGCACGTCGACGCCCGACGCTGAACGCCGTCCGGATCGCCGTCAGGACGCCGAACAGCAGGAAGGCGACGACGATCGACAGCAGCGTGAACAGCGGTGCGCAGCTTGCGCCGCTAGCAGGTTGCTCCAGACCAGCGGCAGGAATTTCATGCCGCCGCCTCCAGTGACGAGGTCGCCCTTGTCGAGATGCAGCGTGCGCCGGGCGCGGGCCGCGGCGTGCGGATCGTGCGTGACCATGATGATCGTCTTGCCGTGCTCGCGGTTGAGCGCCTGCAGCAGGTCGAGGATCTCGTCGGCCGACTTGCGGTCGAGATCGCCGGTCGGCTCGTCGCAGAGCAGCAGCGTCGGGTCGGTGACGATCGCGCGCGCGATGCCGACGCGCTGCTCCTGGCCGCCGGAGAGCTGCCGCGGGTAGTGCTGCGCGCGGTCGGCGAGGCCGACCACCGCCGAGCGCGATCGGCGACGTGCTGCCGGCGCTCGGCCGCCGAGAGCGTGGTGAGCAGCAGCGGCAGCTCGACGTTGCGCTCGGCGGTCAGCACCGGCAGCAGGTTGTAGAACTGGAAGACGAAGCCGACGTGGCGCGCCCGCCACTTGGCGAGCTGGCCGCCGGACAGGCTGGTCGATCGCGCTCGCCCGCCGACCTCGATCGCGCCCGCGGTCGGGCGGTCGAGCCCGCCGATCAGGTTGAGCAGCGTCGTCTTGCCCGAGCCCGACGGCCCCATCAGCGCCAGGAAGTCGCCCGGCGGGATCTCGAGGTTGATGCCCGTTGCAGGACGTCGATCCGCTCGCTGCCGCGGTGGTAGACCTTGTGGACGTCGCTGGATACGGACCAGCGCGCTGTCATTCATCGGTTCTCTGCTCCTCAGTTCTTGATCGCTGACTGGACGTGCCGCCGTCCTTGAGGTCCGCCGGCCCTTCGATCACCACCCGCTCGCCGGCGGCGAGGCCGGAGATCACCACCACCTGGTCGCCGGTGCCGGCGCCGAGCGCCGACCGCCCGGCGCTCGACGCGGTCGTCCTTGCACCACGAAGCACGACGTCGCGGTCGCCGTCCTTGCGCACGGCGGCGTCGGCGGGACCATCACCACCGGCTTCGCCGGCCGCGGCTGCCCGCGTCCGGCGGCTCCTCGCCCAGGAACGCGACCTTCACGCCCATGTCGGGCAGGATGCGCGGATCGAGCTGCTCGAACCCGATCCGCACCTGCACCGTCGCCTTCTGCCGGTCGGCCGGTGGGCACCGGCATGATCACGTGCGCCGGGATCTGCCAGTCCGGGATAGGCGTCGAGGGTCGCCACCGCCTTCTGCCCCGGCCTCACCCGGTTGATGTAGCTCTCGTTGACGTCGACCTCGATCTCGAGCGACTTCATGTCGACGATCGTGCAGATGCCGGTGCGGGTGAAGCCGCCGCCGGCCGAGACCGGCGAGATCATCTCGCCCGGCTGCGCGTCCTTGCTGACCGCGACCCCCGCGAACGGCGCGCGGATCACGGTGTCGTCGAGGTCCTGGCGGCGCAGCGCGAGCTGGCGCTCGGAGACCAGGGTGTCCTGGCGCGCGAGGTCGAGCCGCGCCGCCAGCGCGTCGACGTCGGCGTCGGCGGTCGTCGAGGTCGGCCTGAGTCGAGATCCCCTGCTCGCGCAGGCGCCGCATCCGCGTCCTGGCTGAGCTTCGCCTGCCTCAGCCGCACCTCGGTCTCGGCGAGCGAGCGCCGCTGCGATACCGAGCTGCGACTCGGCCAGCGCCAGCTGCTTGCGCAGGGTGGCGTCGTCGAGGTGGGCGAGCACCTGCCCCTCCCGGATCTCCATCCCCTCCTCGACGAGCACGTCCACCACCTTGCCGGTGATCTTCGAGGAGACGGTCGCCTGCCGGCGGGCGGTGACGTAGCCGGAGGCGTTGAGCACCGCCCCGGCCGCCGCGGAGCCCCCGGCGCGCGCCTCGGCCGCCGCCGCGCGCACCTCGACGGCGCGCGGCCGGGCGAGCCACCCCCACGCCGCCAGGGCGAGCACGGCGATTCCCGCCAGGGCGATCCACAGCCGCCACCGGCCCCCCGTCTCCCCGATCTCCGACCGGTCGATGCGCAGTCCCTCCAGCGAGGGCTTCTCCGAAGCCATGCCTTCTCCTCTATCGCTCTATGTCGCTTGCCCGCGGAACGTTTCCAGGGATCCCGGATGTCTGGAGGGAATTCTATATCCGATCGGCGGGTCTGTCTGCCGCCAGCCGTGGTATCAGCGCTCGTAGGCGGCGCAGGAGGTGTCGGTCTCCCAGACCTCGACCCGGATCACCCGCACCCGCTCCTGCCCGGCGAGCCGCCGTTCGATCTCCTCGAACACATACTGGGAGATCAGCTCCGCCGTGGTGTTGCGCTCGTCGAACGGCGGGATGTCGTTGATCACCCGGTGATCGAAGGGGCCGACGATCTCCTCCATCATCGCCTTGAGGTCGGCGAAGTCGAGCACCATCCCCAGAGCGTCCAGCCGCCCGGCCTGGAGGTGCACCCGCACCCGGTAGTTGTGCCCGTGCAGGTTCTGGCAGCCGCGGGTGTGCCCACGGATGGCGTGCGCGGCGGAGAAGCTGAAGTCCTTGAAGATCGTGTGCATGGCCGATCCCATCGTGTCGCCGGGGGGCGGCAGGAGTCAAGGGGGCCCAAACGTCCTTGGCCCTCGGAACGACCTGCAAGGAGGGTGTGTAACGGCTGGCATTGATGCCCGGCGGGCACGGCATGCCGCTTGCTTTTCAGGGGCCCAACAGCGCTCCCCCGAGCCGCGCCCGCCGTCCGCCGTTCCCCAGGGAGGACGGCGGCGACTCCCGGCGAGGACGTTTCGAAACCTTTTCCGCGCACGGCCCGCGTCCGCGGGATGCTTCCCTGTCCGCAAGAATCGATCACTCGGATTCCGGTCCGCGGGCCGCGCGTTCAATCTTTCGAATCCACCGGTCTTGAAGTCCAATTTTATGATTGACCTGGGGTGAATGGCGGCAGGGCTGTGACGAATCGTCCGTGCCGCGGGCCGAGCTGCGTCATCCCCGCCTGAATCGGCCACGCCACGCGGCTTCGATCATCCGGGGAATTGGATTCGATCACCATGGCCCGCCTTCCCGGGCGCGCCATAAAACCCGATTTTCTTCAATCGTATCAATCGTTTATCGATCCGGCCCGGGCCCGGTGCCGGGAGCGGCACAACGCTTGCTCTCTGGAGGTCGCGAAGGTTGATCGAATCGGAAGGAGGTGAGGCCGCGGGCTGACAAGGAGAAGCTGTATCTCAACCCACCCATACCTCAACGAGTCTTCGATAAGGAGGTTTGATCTGATGATTTTGCATTCGTTTTCAAAGCGCGCGCTTTCCCTCGCCGTTCTGCTGCTGAGCCTGGCGGCGCCCACGCTGGCCCAGGTGCAGAGCGGCAACGTCCACGGCACCGTCGTGAGCGCCGGCGACAACTCCCCGCTGCCGGGCGTCACCGTCACCCTGACCGGTGCCGGCGCTCCGCAGATCCAGGCGACCGACGCCCAGGGCAAGTTCCGCTTCCTCGGGCTGTCGCCGGGAAGTTACGCGGTCAAGGCGGAGATCGAAGGGTTCTCGCCTCTCGAGCAGAAAGACATCTCCGTCAACATCGGCCGCAACACCACCGTGGAGGTGAAGCTGCAGCCGGCGTTCACGGATACCCTTACGATCATCGAGGACCGCTCGCTGCTGCTCGATCCGCACAAGCAGGGGCAGACCCAGGTCGTGACGCTGGCGGACCTCGAGAAGACCCCCACGGCGCGCGACCCCTGGGCGGTGCTGCAGACCGCGCCCGGCGTGGTGACCGACCGCATCAACGTCGGCGGCAACGAGAGCGGCCAGCAGTCGCTGTTCATGGGACCCGGCTCGACCTGCGACCAGTCGGTCTGGTCGGTGGACGGCATGGTGATCACCGACATGTCCGCCCTCGGCTCCTCGCCGACCTATTACGATTTCGACTCCTTCGAGGAGATGCAGGTGTCGACCGGCGGCACCGACGTCTCGGCCGCCACCGGCGGCGTGGTGCTCAACATGGTGACCAAGCGGGGCACCAACGAGTGGCGCGGCTCCGGCCGCTATTACGTCGACGACAAGAGCACGCAGGGGGACCTCAACATCGATCGCTCCGACCTCGGCCAGGCCGGCCCCTGGAACGGCAACCACGCCCAGACCGCCTTCAAGCAGGGAAACCGGATCGACAACAACGAGGAGCTCGGCGCCGAGGTCGGCGGCCCGCTCGTCAAGGACCGTCTCTGGGCCTGGGGCGCCTACTCCCGCCAGCAGATCGATCTGTTTACGATCAACGACTTCAGCGACCAGACCACCCTCAAGAACTGGAACGGCAAGCTCAACGCCCAGATCACCCCCGGCAACTCGGCCACGGCGTTCGCCTTCAATGGCGACAAGATCAAGACCGGCCGCAACGCCGGCCCGCTGCGCCCCCAGGAGACCACCTGGGACCAGTCCGGCTTCGGCCCCGGGCCGACCGGCTACAAGGCTGAGGACACCCAGATCTTCGGCGCCAATTTCTACCTGACCGGCATGTATTCGGTCGTCAACGGCGGCTTCCAGCTCGCTCCCGAAGGGGGCTCGGCCCTGGCGTACCGCGATCCCAGCCAGAAATGGCACAATAGTTTTCTTCTCAACCAGCTCGAGCGGCCGCAGAAGCAGGGCAAGCTCGACGCAGCCAGCTTCTTCAACGCCGGCGGCTTCTCCAACGAGCTGAAGTACGGGGCCGGCTACCGCACCGCCGAGCAATCGTCGCTCTTCACCTGGCCGGGAGGCGGTATCGATCTCGCGGTGTCGGACGACACCCATTTCCTCTTCCTCGTCCGCGAGGCCAACTCCAAGGTCAAGACCGACTACGGCAGCGCCTACCTCCAGGACACGCTCTCCCGCGGCAACCTCACGGCCAACGTCGGCCTGCGGTACGACCGCCAGGGGGGCAAGAACCTCGCCTCCTCGGCGGCGGCCAATTCCGTCTTCCCGGATCTCCTGCCGGAGACCCACTACGCGGGCCAGGACGCCGGCTTCACCTGGACGTCGATCACCCCGCGCTTAGGGCTGACCTATGCCCTCGGCGCGCAGAAGAAAACCCTGCTGCGCGCGAGCTACTCGCGTTTCGCCGATCAGCTCGGCACCGGCACCGCGGGTTTCCTCAACCCGCTCGCGGGCGCCTCCTATCGCTACTTTCTGACCTCCAACAACGGCGATCCCTCGCTGGACCCCAGCGACCTCGGCCCGGAGATCGCGCCGCCGAGCGGCAACGTCAACCCCATCACCCTCCAGCCGCTGCAGTCCAACGCGGTGAATCCCAACCTCAAGGCTCCGATCACCGACGAGCTGCTGATCGGCGCCGAGCACGCCCTGCTGTCCGATTTCGTGGTCGGCCTGAGCTTCACCTACCGCAAGACCCACGACATCCTCGACGCCCAGCGTCTCGTCTTCGACACCGACGACCCCTATGACGCGGCGTTCCTCGGCTCAGTCGGCCGCGCGGAGCGGCCCGGCGACTACGTCGAGGCCGACCCGGTCAGCGTCACCGCGCCGGATGGCCACACCTACACCGTCCATTACTGGGAGCTGCGGCCGGGGGTAACGACCCGCAACGGCTTCCTGCTGACCAACGGCGACCGCGAGCAGGAGTTCAAGGGTGCCGCGCTTACCTTCGACAAGCGGCTCTCCAACCGCTGGATGCTGCGCGGCAACGTCTCCTGGCAGGACTGGAAGTGGCAGATCCCCGCCAGCGAGATCCAGGACCCCACCGACACCACCGTGGGTGGAGTCGTCGACGGCACCCAGGTCCTGCAGCCTTCCGGCACCGCTTCCGGCCCGAAGGGGAACGTGTTCATCAACAGCAAGTGGTCCTACAGCCTGAACGGCCTCTACCAGGTCGCGCCCGATCACTCCTGGGGCTTCAACCTCGCCGCCAACCTGACCGGCCGCCAGGGCTATCCGCTCCGCTACGCCACGCGGATCAGCCGCGAGACGATCGCCGACGGCGGCGTCGGCATCGACGTCCCGGTCGATTCCTCCCCGGACGCCTTCCGCTATCCGGACACCCACGTGCTGAACCTGCGGGCCGAGAAGGAGTTCAGCTTCCGCGACGTCGGCCTGAACCTGGGCGTCGACGTGTTCAACGCCCTCAACGAGTCGTACGTCCTGCAGCGGCAGGGCCTGCTCGGGCGCGCCAACTCCGGGCATGTGCTCGAGGTGCTGAGCCCCCGCGTCTTCCGTCTCGGCGCGCGGGTCAGCTTCCGTTAAGGCTTGTCTGAATAATTTGATGCCTCTCCGGTCCGCCGCCGGGCCTCGCCCCGGCGGCCCTTTTTTGTGAGGGTTTTCCGTAGCGAGGGCAAGAGGAATGAATCTGATGAACTTTCGTAGCGCGAACCTCGAAGACGACTTCCGGGAGCGGCGCCTGGCCGAGCTGCTCGCCGCGGCGGCCACGCTCCAGCGCCAGCTCGCCTCCCTTCTCGGGCCGCCGGCGCCCGAGCGCCCAATCTTTCACCGGCTCGCCGTGCGCAACAACGGCCAGGTCCTCTTCCTACCTCCCGAGGAGATCGAATGGATCGAGGCCGCCGGCAACTATGTCCGCCTGAACGCCGGCGGTGAATCCCACCTGCTGCGCGAGACGATGTCCGGGGTGGAGGCGAAGCTGCCGCGCGAGCGCTTCCTGCGCATCCACCGCTCGGCTCTCGTCAACCTCGAAGCCGTGCGCGAGATGGTGCCCAGCCCGCACGGCGATTTCGTGGTGGCGCTCAAGAGCGGCAAGCGGCTCCCCCTGAGCCGGGCGTGCCGGGACCGGTTGGAGGAGGCTTTGCTGGGGTAAACCCTCATTCTGTCTACACTTAGCCGGTCCGGCCCAAGAGGGGGGTGACTTTCCAAACGCCCGCTTAGGGGCAGACGGCGTGCGTGAGCGCCCAATAAGCGCCGCAGGTCGTCCAACCGCCGTTGTACCCGCAGCGGGTATCCGCGGTTGGGTTTGGATTCACGGAGTTGGGGCAGCAATACGTGCCGCACGGGATGGCTGCCACCGTGGGCTGGGGGGAGGGGAGCAGGCAGGTAGCGATAACGGCTAGACACAGGAACAGTTTTCTCATCGTACTCTCCTTGAGATGCGCTCGGTTGCCATCTGCCGGTTGTGTTCCATGGAGCGAAGTTTTGAAATCCAAATCTTCTTGCTTCCGCTTCAAGTCGGGAGAAGGGAGACTCCATACGCACGAAACGCGGGGTCCCGGGTGACGATCGTCAGGCCCTCGATCTGAGCCTGGGCGATCAGCATGCGGTCGAACGGATCGTCGTGATAGCGAGGCAGGGTGGCAGCGGCGAGGGAGTGCCGCGCCGTCATCGGAAGTTCGACGAAGTCGTTCTCCTCGATCTCTTCCAGCAGGTCGGCTCCGTCGAGGTCGAGCTTTCCGAGGGAAGCCTTGATCGACAGTTCCCATACGGACGCGGCGCTGACATGGACGATCGATGAAGGATCGGACACTGCCTGCCTGGCTCCGGCGCTGAGCTTCGGATCCTCGGCGAGCCACCAGAGAAAGGCATGGCTGTCCAGGAGAAGCTTCACTCGTCCTCACCGCGGAACGCTGCCAGGATCTTGTCGGGAAGGGGCTCGTCGAAATCGAGCCCGATACGGATTCGCCCCTTCAGCCGCCCGGGCCTGCGAGGCTCGACGGTCATTCGGACCAACTTCGCGATGGGCCGCCCACTCTTCGCGATGATGACTTCCTCTCCCTGGGCAACTCGTTCGAGAAGACGAGAGAGGTGGGTCTTGGCGTCGTGTACGTTGAAGACTGCCATGACGTCTCCTTAGCTAAGTTAGTCTACTCTCAGAATTCCAGACTGTCGAGCGACCGGCACGGCCACTCCCGCCGCCTCTGATGGTGGTTGGCGGATATGTGCTGTTTGGGGTGAGGAGAAATCGACAGCAGGAGCGTTCCTTCCTCAACTACGGGAGACGCCCCCATGCAACCCACCCTCTCGACTCCGATCCTCTCCGCCGTTCGCGGCGACTACCAGGCGCCTGAGGCGCACTTCGCGGCGCTCTACCGGGAGCTTCGCGGGCTCGCTCGCCGCGAGCTGGCACGCTCGGGCCCAGGCTCCACGCCCGGCGCGACCAGCCTGCTCCACGAGGCCTATCTCGACATCGCGCAGCGCGAGGGGCTGGCGTTCCCCGATCGCGCCCGGTTCCTCGCCTATGCGGCGCGGGTCATGCGCGGCCTGATCATCGACGGCCTCCGCCGCCGTCAGGCCAGGAAGCGCGGCGGCGGCTTTGAGCTCACCTCGATCGACGGCAAGGACTTGGGCGACGCGGCCCTGCCGGGCGATGCCGAGGAGATCGAACGGCTCGGCCAGGCGCTCGACGAGCTCGCCGCCGTGGAGCCGGAGATCGCGCACGTCGTCGACCTCAAATTCTTCTGCGGCTTCACTTTCGCCGAGATCGCAAGCCTCCGGGGAGCGAGCGAGCGCACGGTGCAACGGCACTGGGACAAGGCTCGGATCTATCTTCGCCACGCGCTGCGCTCAGAGGTCCTGCAGTGAAAGGAGAGCGGTGGCTGCTCGTCAGCCCCCACATCGATCAGGCCCTGGAGCTCTCCGGAGAGGAGCGGCGGCGATATCTCGCCGGCCTCGCGAGCGAGGATCCCGCGCTCGCCGCGGATCTCGAGCTGCTTCTGGGAGAAGAACCGGCCCTCCACGACGAGAAGTACCTGGAGCACGACGCGCAGGATCTGCTCGCCGGGTCTCACCTCCTGGAACAGGTCTTCGGCGCCTATACGCTGGTGAGCCATCTCGGCACCGGGGGCATGGGCAGCGTCTGGCTGGCGCGGCGAAACGACGGGCGCTTCGAGGGGACGGCCGCGGTCAAGCTGCTCTCCGCCGCGCTTCTGGACGCCGCGGGCGTCTCCCGCTTCCGCCGCGAGGGCACGATCCTCGCGCGTTTGAAGCACCCGCACATCGCCCAGTTGATCGACGCCGGCGTCTCGGAGGCCGGTCAGCCGTACCTGGTGCTCGAGTACGTCGAGGGGGAGCCGATCGACCGCTGGTGCGACCACCGGGCTCTCGACGTCGAGCCCCGCGTGCGGCTCTTTCTCGACGTGCTCGCCGCCGTGGCGCACGCGCACGCGAACCTCGTCGTCCACCGCGACCTGAAACCGTCGAACGTCATGGTGTCGAAGGAGGGCCAAGTGAAGCTGCTCGACTTCGGCATCGCCAAGCTGCTCGAGGGGGACGGCGCCGGGGATGGCGCGCCGACCCAGTTGACGCGGGAAGCGGGGCGCGCCTTCACGCCGGCTTTCGCCGCGCCGGAACAGGTCGCGGGCGAGAGCGTGACCACGGCCACGGACGTCTACGCCCTGGGCGCCCTGCTCAGGGCGATTCTGGAGGCCGGGCCCGAACGCCCGCGGCGCGAGCTTCGGAGCGACCTCGGCACCATCATCGCCAAGGCCTTGAAGGAATGCCCCGATGAACGCTACGCGTCGGTCACCGCCCTGGCCGAAGACCTGCGCCGCTACCTCGCCGAGGAGCCGATCCTCGCCCGCCCCGATTCCCTGGCCTACCGGGCCCGGAAGTTCGCGCGCCGCCATGCGCGGGGCCTGGCGGCCGCCGCGGTGGCGGCCTTTGCCATGGCCGCGGTCGTGGCGTTTTACGGCACCCGGCTCGCCGGCGAACGGGACCGGGTACGCCTGGAGGCCCGGAAGGCGGCCCAGGTGAGCGAGTTCCTGACCGGCCTGCTGACCAGCGCCGATCCGTTCGAGGTCGCCAATCAAGGGGAGCCCACGGTGCGCAGCCTGCTCGACGCCGGCGCGGCCCGGGCACGGAAGGACCTCGCCACGCAGCCCGAGCTGCGGCGCGAGATGCTCACTCTCCTGGGCCGGATCTACGAGCGGCGCGGAGCCTATGAGCTGGCCCTGCCGCTGCTCCAGGAAGCCGTCGCCCTCGGGCGCCAGACCCTCGGGCCGGGCCGCGAGCTGGCTCAGAGCCTGAACGATCTCGGCGTCGCCCTGGGGGAAAAGGCGGAGCTGGACGCCGCCCGCGCCACGCTTGAAGAGGCGCTCGCGATGCGGCGGAAGGTTCTCGGCGAGGGGCACGAGGACACCGCCGTGACGCACAGCGAGCTCGGCCGCGTACTTTTAGACCAGGGGCGCCTGGCCGAGGCGGAGGCGCACTGCCGTGCGGCCCTGGCGATCCGGCGCCAGGCGCTCGGACCGGCCGACCACGAGACGGCGACGAGCATGAGCGATCTCGGTCTCCTCCTGCGCGAGAAAGGGGACCGGGCCGGCGCCGAGGCCCTGTTCCGCGAGACCCTGGCGGTGACGCGAAAGACGCGCGGGCCGCGGCATCCGGATGTCGCCACGGCGCTCGGCAACCTGGCCCTGACCGTCAGCGACCGCGGCGACCCCGCGGCCGCCGAGGCGATGTATCGCGAAGCGCTCACGATCGGCCAGGCCAGCCTGGGAAGAGATCACCCTGCCAACGCGCAACGCCTCGCCAATCTCGCGGGCGCCCTGCGGCGCCAAGGCAAGCTCGCCGAGGCGGAGGCGAGAAGTGAAGAAGCCCTGGCGATCTCCCGGCCGGCCTACGGCCGGGACCATCCGGCGGTCGCCCTACAGGAAGTGAGCCTCGCGCGCGTCTACCTCGACCAGGGGCGCCCGGGCGCCGCGGAACCGCTGCTGCTTCATGCGCTCGACGTCCAGCAGCACAAGGGTGCCGCCGCCGGCTGGCGGCTCGGGGTCACGCAGAGCCTCCTCGGCGCGGCTTATACAGGGCTCTCCCGTTTCGCCGAGGCCGAGCCCTGGCTGCTCCGCGCGTATGAGCTCCTCCCGCCGAGGCCCGGCCCCGAGACCCGCCAGGCCCGCGAGGCCCGCGCGAACCTCTCCCGGCTCGTCGCGCTCTACGAGGCCTGGGGCCGGCCCGGGAAAGCGGCGCCCTTTCGCGGTGAGCAGCAGCCTTTTTAGAGGCCCTGTCAAAACCTTTTTCTCTATACAGTGCCGTTCCACTGTAGAGACGCCCCGTGGGGCGTCTCCGGGGCGGGATCTCGGCTGCGCGTTGCCCTTGAAGCGCCGTGGGAACAACATGGCAGGACGGACCGCCCTTCCCGCTTCGGAGACGCCCCACGGGGCGTCTCTACAGTAAGACCGCGACCTGCTATCGGGTACAGAGAGGTTTTGATAGACGCTCTCAGCCCTCCTGTCGTCTTCTCTCCACGATTTTCGATTACTCCAGTACAGGAACGCCACCGCCCTTGAGCGCGTGGCACAGATCAACCAAAAATCATGAGGAGAAGGATATGAAGCTGAACAAGCAGCTCTGGCAAAGCGCGGTCGCGGTGATTGGGCTCGTAGTGACCGCATCGGCATCGGCCCATGCTGGTAGCAAGGTCGTCGAGCCGGGTCAGGAATTCTCTGACAAGTCGTACAACGAGCTGGCCAGCGAATGGACCAACTGGCTGGTCGCGGAGCCCATCGCGACCAACCCGGCGTTCGATCCCGATGGCAGGTTCTGTGGCAGGAACCAGCGGGGGAAGGTCTGGTTTCTGGCGAGCACCTTGGAGGGCGTCGTCGATCGGACGTGTGAGGTGCCGGCCGACAAGGCGATCTTCCTGTCCCTGGGAGGAGTGTTCGTGAGTTTCGCGCCTGAATTCCCCACGGCGGGCGATCCCTGCTCCCAGATGGCGACCCCCCTGGAGAGGGTGCGGTGCGACGTCAACAACGACGTCCCCGTGGCTCCTGGCACCTCTTTCGAGGCAACCCTCGATGGCGAGCCGCTCGCGGACCTCTTCGCTTTCCGGGCTCAGAGCCAGCCCGGGGGCTTCACCCTGCGCGTTGCCAATCCCTCGTTCCTCACCGATCTCGGAGTCGCCCCAGGAAATCGTTCCACCGCGGTCGCCGACGGCTACTTCCTGTTCCTGAAGCCCCTGCGGCGAGGCGTGCACACCCTCAGCTTCCGCATGACCAATCCCGATCAATCACAAAGGGGCGTCAACTACACCCTGATCATTCAGTAAGCACCCGAAGGAAAACAAAAATGAAACTCAGGCAGCATCGGCTTTCGTTCATGGTCATCGTCGCGGCACTCATGACGAGCCCGGACCTCCCTGAGCCGGAGTGGCCCAGGTGTGGAGCGGAGCGGCCCACGCCTGGGCCCGACGAGCCCTGGCAAGCCGTTCCGTGAGGCAGCGTTCTACCGGAAGTCCATCAGGTCGTACCCGATCTCGCGGACCAGGCGCCGGGTGAGCGGCAGGGGGAGCCCCACCACGTTGGTGTAGTTCCCGAAGATCTCCTCCACGAACAGGGCGCCGATGCCTTGGACGGCGTAGGAGCCGGCCTTGTCGAGCGGCTCGCCGGTCGCCACGTACCATTCGATCCGCTCGGGAGTGAGGGGGGCCATGCGGACCCGCGAGGTGGCCATCTCGACGGCGCGTCGGTCGCGGCCGGGCTCTTCCAGGGCCACGGCGGTCAGCACGGTGTGCTCGCGGCCGGCGATCCGGCCGAGCATGTGGCGGGCGTCCTCGGGGTCCCGCGGCTTGCCCAGCAGCTCGCCGTCGATCACCACCACCGTGTCCGCCGCCAGCACCAGCTCGCCGGGGTGGGCCTGGGCCGCCGCCTTTTCCCGGGCGAGCCGGAGGACGGTCTCCCCGGGATCTTCCCCAGGGAGCGGCGTCTCGTCGAGATCGACCGCGCGGATCGGTGAAGCGGAGGCCGAGCCCGCCCAGCAGCTCGCGGCGGCGGGGGGAGGCGGAGGCCAGGATGAGGTTGGGGAGATCGTTCATGGATGGTTCTCTCTCAGAGGTCAGCCCCGCAGGGGCGGTAGGAATTAGCCCGGGCCGTGAGGCCCGGGACCGCGAGGTTCCCACGTCCCTGAGCCCCGGTAGGGGCGGCAGGATTGTGCGATGTGAATCCTGTCGCCCCTATCGGGGCTTGGGATCGAATTGACCCACCTTCCCGGGCCTCACGGCCCGGGCTAATTCCTACCGCCCCTGCGGGGCTGATGACGTTCGAGACTCTCCGGGGTCGCTCCCTCAGGGGTAATACCCCCGCACCGTCTTCGCCTCCATGCCGGGCTTGCCGATCTTCACCTCGATGGCGCGGAACTTGTCGGTGCCCCCTTCCTGCGAGGACTGGTAGGCGAGGAGGTACTGCGAGCGCAGCTCCTTCTGGATGGTGTCGTAGATGCCGTCGAGCTCCTTGGCCTTCTCGATGAAGAAGAAGCGGCCGCCGGTCTCGTCGGCGAGGCGGCTGAGCTTCAGCCGGATGTCCGCGTTCTGCGAGGAGAGGCCGATCCCCACCGAATAGATCGCGACCCCGCTGCGGCGGGCGTATTCGAGAACGTCGGCGAAATTGTAGCGGCTCCCCTCGTCCTTGCCGTCCGAGAGCAGGATGATCGCCTTCTTCCCCTTCACCCCGCCGAAATAGTAGAGGGCGTAGATCAGGCTGTCGTAGAGGGCGGTGTTGCCGGCCGCGGTGAGCCCGGCGAGGCCGCCGGCCAGCAGCTCCTGCTGGTTGGTGAAGCGCACCGCCAGGCTCGGCTGGTCGGCGAAGGTGATCACCGCCGCCCGGTCCTTGGGGGTGATCACCTTGTCGAAGAAGCCCATCGCCCCCTGCACGGCCTGGTGGAGGCGGTCCCCCTCGCTCATCGACGCCGAGGTGTCGAGCAGGATGCCGGCGTAGATCGGCACGTCCGCGACCCGCTCGAAGCGGCGGATCTGCTGCGGCGCGCCGTCCTCGATCACGCGTGAAGTCCTCTTTGCCGAGACCGTCGACCGGCCGCCCGCGCCCGTCCACCACCGAGGTGTAGAGCTCGACGAACTGGACGTCGACCTTCTGGTTGAAGCCCGGCACGTTGACCAGCACCAGGTCCTCGGTCGAGTTGCCCCCTTCGAGATAGGCGACGGCGCGCACGTAGGTGACCTCTTTCCCTTTGGGGAGGAGGATGGCTTGGGTGTACGGCGGCTGGTAGAGGGTCGCCAGCCGGTTTTCGTTCAGGTAGAGCTCCACCCGGTCGAGCCGCTCCCCCTCGGGAACCTCGACCTGGGCCTGGGCCTGCAGGCTCGACTGGTAGGTCTTGCCCGCCTGCGGCTCGATCAGCCGCACGGCGAAGCGGTGGGGGCCGACGTTCAGCGGGATCTCGTCCTCGGCGAGCTTGCGCCCCTGCTCGTCCATGGCGAGCGCCCGCACCCGGTGGATCCGGGGCTGCACCCCGAGGTTCAGCTCGACGCTGTACGGCGGACGGCTCTTGGTGAGCACCGGCTTGCCGTCGAGCTCGAAGCTGACGCGGGCGATGCCGGGCCCGGTCGTGGACGCCTCGACGCGCAGCGTGCCGGTGACCAGCCCGATTGGAGGCGTCAGGAAGCGGATCGTCTGGTCGCCGGAGCCGAGGGCGGCGTTGGCCTCGCCGAGCACCCCTTGCAAGGCGGGAGCTGCTGGAGCCGTGGGAGCCGGAGCCGCTACGGCGACGGCTGGCGGTGGCGGTACCGCCTCGACCGTCGGCACCTCGATCTCCCGCTGCTCGCGGTAGTAGCGCTTGCCCGCCGTGTCCTCGATCTTGAGGATCAGCGAGTAGCTCCCCGGCCGCAGGTTGCGCTGGAAGACGACCGGGATCTCCCCGGTCGTCGCCTCGCTCTCCGGCAGGGTGAACCGGTAGCGGAAGTGCTCGAAGAGCTCGTCCTTGATCAGCACCTCGCCGTCCACCAGGAAGCTGTAGAACGCCTCGGGGGCGCCTTCGAGCTTCTCCGGGCGCACGGCGTCGCGCGGCACCGAGACCACCCCCTGCACCACCGTGCGGCTGCCGAAGCGGCCGGGAAAGGCGAGGTCGAGCCGCGCCGGGAAGGCCGCCGCTCCCTCGGGCACGTCGGTCGAGTAGGAGGCGAAGGTCGCGATCCACTCCTCGCTGGGGCGGGGGATGAGATGGGCCTTTTCCTCCACCCGTTTCCAGTCGACCGCCTCGGCGAGCCGGGAGGCGATGTCCTCGCCGCGCGGGCAGAGCTCGGCGATGGCGGCGAAGCCCCGCTCGGGCTCCTGGATCTTCGCCCGCAGGTCGAGCGAGAGCAGCGTCTCGATTCCGTCCAGGGGGGACCAGAGCCGGAACGGCCCCTTGGGCGCGCCGTTTTTGGAGACGAAGGCGAGGGTGAACTGGCCGCGCAGGGTCTCGGTCCCGGGATAGCTCCAGAGCTCGACCGGCAGCAGCACGTCGCAACGCCCGGAGAAGACCTCCTTGGGCTCGCCGTTGAAGAGGATCATGCGGGCGCGGTCGTCCGCCAGATTGCCGTAGCGCTGGCGGGCGAGCTCGGCCCGCGGCTCCCAGCGCGCCCGCAGCTCGTTGACCGGCGTCTGCGGGAAGGGATCGCGAACCTCCCAGAAACGGCGGATGAAAGCGTCGCGCTGGTAGTCCTTCTGCAGCCCGAGAAACGCCGTCCGCTCATGCGGACTGATCAGCACCGCCACCTCCTCGAGCCAGGACTGGTATCTGGCCGCGAGATCCGCGGGCACCGGGGTCTCCGGAGCCGGGGGCGCCGCGAGCGCGGAGATCGACAGGCAGAAGGCGAGGACGGCGAGCAGGGACAGGCGGAGCGGATGCGGCATCAGGGCGATCCTACCTTTGAAGAGCTTCATGAGTCACGGGTAATACCCCCGGATCGTCTTCGCCTCCAGACCCAGCCGGTTGACCTTGAGGTCGACGAGGCGGAATCCGGGGTCGTTGCGGGTGCTGGTCGACTGGTAGGCGATCAGCACCTGCGAGCGCAGCTCTTCCTGGATGCCCGCGTAGATGGCGGCGAGCTCTTCGGCCTGGCGGGGGAAGAAGGCGCGGCCGCCGGTCTCCTCGGAGATTTTGGAAAGCTTTCTCTTGTCGACGTCGTCCCCCAGGCCGACGGCGTAGACGGTGACCCCGGCGCGGCGGGCGAAGTCGAGCGCCTCCTCGAAGCTGAAGCGGCTCCCCTCGTCCTTGCCGTCCGAGAGCAGCAGCAGGGCGCGCCGCCCTTTCAGGCCGTTGAAGGTGTAGAAGGAGAAGATCAGGCTGTCGTAGAGGGCGGTGCCGCGCTCGGCCTTGAGGCCGGCGAGCCCGCCGGCCAGCGTCGTGATATCGCGGGTGAACTTGACCGCCTGCGCCGGATGATCGTTGAAGGTGATCACCTCGGCGCGGTCCCTGGGGCGCACCATCCCCTGCAGGAACTGCAGGGCGGCGGCCTGCGCCTTCTCCAGGTGAGGGGCCATCGAGGCCGAGATGTCGATCGCCACGGCGGCGTGGATCGGCAGGTCGGTCACCGGCTCGCAGCGGGCGATCTGCTGCCGGGCGCCGTCCTCGCTGACCGCGAAATCGTGGGCGCCTAGTCCGGGGTCAAACCGGAGGTCACCGGATGCCCCTTGCGGTCGAGCACCGTGGCGTAGAGCTCGACGAAGTCGACGTTGACCTGGGCCATCTCCTCGGGCGCGTTGACGAAGACGAGGCTCTCGGTCGAGCTGCCGTCGGTCAGGAAGGCGACCGCCCGCACGTAGCTGAGGGAGTCCCCCTTCGGCAGCGTGACCGGATGGAGATAGGGGGGCTGGTAGAGCGTCGCGATCCGCGTCTCGTTGAGGTAGAGCTCCACCCTTTCGACCGTCTCCCCCTCGGGCGCGTCGACCTCGGCGCGGGCCAGCAGGCTGCTCTCGTAGCGCTTCCCCTTCTGCGGCTCGGCGAGGTGGACGCGGAAGCGGTTGCCGGTGGCGTTGATCTGGAGCTCGTCCGAGGCCAGGGTGTCGCCATGGGCGTCGTAGGCGGCGACGGCGAGCGTGCGGGTGCGCGGCACGCCGCCCAAGTCGAGCTCGACGCTGAACGGCGGCGACTTCTTGGTCAGCACCGGCTTGCCGTCGAGCGAAAAGGTCACTTTTTCGATGCCGGGGCCCGTGGTCAGGGTGTCGAAGCGCTGCATGCCGCTGCGCAGCTCGCCGAACGGCGGCACCAGCTTGATCGTGGTATCTCCCGAGCGCAGGGCGGCGTCGGCCTCGGCGAGGCGGCGGGCGGCCTCGGCCTCCTCCGGAGTGCGGGGGGCGGAGGCCGCGGGCGCGGCGGTGGTCGCTATTGACGACAGTAATGGCACGCTGAGCGGGCGCTCCTCGCGGTAGACCCTGCCGGAGTTGACGTCCTCCAGCTTGACGATCAGCGTGTAATCGCCCGGCCGCAAGGGGCGCTCGAAGGTGAGGGGGATCGCCTCCGCGGCAATGTCCGCGGCGGGTGCCGGCAGGTCGAACTTGTAGCGGAAGCTGTCGAACAGCTCGCCGTTGGAGAGCACCTCGCCGTTGAGCAGGAGGTTGTAGGTGCGCGCCTCGCCGAGCTTCGCCTGGCCGGCGGCGCCGGGCGCCACGGTGACCAGCGCCCGCGTCATCGTGCGGCTCTGCCAGCGGCCGGGGAAGGCGAGGTCGAGCTTCGCGGCCAGCGGAGCGGCGTCCGCCGGCACGTCGGTCGAGTAGGAGTTGAAGGCCGAGACCCACTCGCCGCCGGGCGGCTTGGGGGGATTGTCGGCGAACGCCCGGACGTAGTCCCAGTCCCGGTTGCCGAGAATCCAGGAGATGCCGGCGGCGATCTTGCGCGCGTGCTCGTCGGTGCCGCAGCCGGTCGAACTGTTGCTGGCGATCTCGCCGAGCGAGTGCCCCTGGCCGAGCGGGCCGCTCTCGCCGGTGAACAGGACGTCGATCCCGTCGCTGGGATCCCAGAGCCGAAACGGCCCGGCGCCCCACTTGCGGTAGAACACGAGGGCGAACGGCTGCCGGTAGCGCGGGGTCGGATCGTAGAACCAGACCTCGACCGGGTAGAGGATCTCCGAGCAGTTGGACTCTACGCGTTCCGCGGGTGGGCCGTTGAGCAGGAGAGCCCGGGTACGCCCGTCCCGGACATCGCCGAACAGTTGCTTCGCCTGCTGGAGGCTGGACTCCCAGCTCTCGCGGAACTCGTTGCGGGCGGTCCGCTTGACGGTGTCCCGCACCTCCCAGAACTGCTTGATGAAGGCGTCCCGCTGATAATCCTTGGCGAGCGCCAGGAAGGTCGCCCGCTCCTCGTCGGAAAGGAGGATCTCAACCTCGGTGAGGAACGCCCGGTAGGTGTCGGGGAGAGCGGCGATCGCCGCCTTCTGCGACGGGGTGGGCGGGGAGGCGGCGGCCGGAGCGGCGGCGAGGCCGCAGAGAGCGGCCAGCAGCAGGAAAAGGCATGCACGGACCGCGTCCTTCGCCATGGTCTCCTCGCCTCCGCCCGGCGATCAATCGCCGGGCTAAGAACAGCGCCCCCTCAAGGGGGCTTCGAAGCCGGGTTCACCCGGCGTCGTTTCTAGCCCGGGCATTGATGCCCGGGCTGATGGGCCCGCCCCTCTACAGCCGATTCCTACGGGTAATACCCGCGGATCGTCTTCGGCTCCAGCCCCGGCTTGTTCACCTTCACGTCGATCGCGCGGAAGGTGTTGCTGCCGCTGGTGGTGTTGCTCGACTGGTAGGCGACCAGGTATTGCGAGCGCAGCTCGTTCTCGATCGTCGAGTAGATGCCGGCCAGCTCGTCGACGTTCTTGAGGAAGAAGGCGCGGCCGCCGGTCTCCTCGGAGATCTTCTCCAGCTTGCGCTTGTCGGCGTCGTCCCCCAGGCCGATGGCATAGATGGTCACGCCGGCGCGGCGGGCGTATTCGAGGGCGTCCTCGTAGGTGAAGCGGCTCCCCTCGTCCTTGCCGTCGGTGAGCAGCAGCATCGCCCGCTGCCCCTTGACCCCGGTGAAGTAGTAGAGGGTGAAGATGATGCTGTCGTAGAGCGCCGTGCCGCGCTCGGCCTTGAGGCCGGCGAGCCCGCTGGCCAGTGCGGGGAGGTCGCTGGTGAACTTCACGGTCAGGTTCGGATGGTCGTTGAAGGTCACCACCGCCGCGCGGTCCTTGGGCTGGATCGTCCCCTGGAGGAACTGAAGGGCCGCCGCCCGCGCCTTGTCGAGGCTCTTCTCCATGGAGGCCGAGATGTCGATCGTCACCGCGGCGTGGATCGGCCGGTCGGCCACCCGCTCGAAGCGGGCGATCTCCTGCTTGACGCCGTCCTCGCTCACCGCGAAGTCCTTCTGTTCCAACCCCTCGACCGGCCGGCGGTTGCGGTCGAGCACCGTGGCGTAGAGCTCGACGAAGTTGACCTCCACCTCCGCCATGTTCTCCGGAGCGTTGACGAACACCAGGCTCTCGGTCGAGTTGCCGTCCGCCAGGTAGGCGACGGCGCGGACGTAGGCGATCTCCTCCCCCTTGGGCAGGATGATCGGCTGCTGATAGGGCTCCTGGTAGGCGGTGGCGATCAGCGCCTCGTTGAGGTAGAACTCGACGCGCTCGATGGTCTGGCCGTCCGGCGCCGACACCTCGGCGCGGGCGAGCAGGCTGCTCTCGTACTTCTTCCCCCGCTGCGGCTCGGCCAGCCGCACCTGGAAGCGGTTGGCGGCGGAGTTGATCAGCATCTCGTCGCCGGCCACCTGCCCCCCCTTGGCGTCGAAGCCCGCGACGGTGAGCCGGCGCGGGCGCGGCAGGGCGCCGAGGTCGAGCTCGACGCTGTACGGGGGGCGCCGCTTGGTGAGCACCGGCTTGCCGTCGAGGGCGAAGGTCACCTTGTCGATGTTGTCGCCGGTGGACAGGGTGTCGAAGCGCTGCATGCCGGTCTGCAGCTCGCCGAACGGCCGCACCAGCTTGAGCACCGTATCCCCTGACGAGATGGCGGCGTGGGCCTCCTGCAGGATGCGGGCGCTGATCGAGTCCGGATCGCGCGGCGGCGGCCCGGCGGCCACCCGCTCCGAGGAGGGCACGGTGACCGCGCGCTCCTCGCGGAAGGCCTTGCCGGAGTTGATGTCCTCCACCTTGACGATCAGCGTGTAGTCCCCGGGGCGCAGGAAGCGCTGGAAGACCAGCGGCAGCGTGGCGCCCGCGCTGCCAGTGCCGGTGGCGGGGAAGTCGAACTTGTAGCGGAAGCTGTCGAACAGCTGGCCGTTCTGCAGCAGCTCGCCGTTGAGCAGCAGGTCGTAGGTGTGGGTGCCGGCGAGCGACGACTGGCCGGCGCCCTCGATCGGCACGCTGACCACCCCCTCCATCACGGTGCGGTTCTGGTAGCGGCCGGGGAACTCGAAGCTGAGCTTGGCCGGCAGGAGGAGCGTCCCGGTGGCGAGATCGGTCGAATAGGCGTTGAACGAGGTGACCCACTCGCCGGCCTGCTTGTCCGGCTTGGCCATCATGCGCGCCTCGAGCAGGCTGTACTCCATCCCCTGGCCATTGATGTAGCCGATCGCGCCCGCGATCTTGTCGCCGTCGCGGCAGCCGTTGGCGATCGCCGTCAGGTCGCGGCCGCTGCCGGGGTCCGCGGCGCCGCCGGAGAAGAGGGCTGCCAGCCCTTCCTGGGCGTTCCAGATCCGGAACGGGCCGGCGCCCCACCGGCGGTAGAAGACCACCAGGAACTCGGAGTGGATGCGGTCGCTGCCGGTGTAGAACCAGACCTCGACGGGCCAGATGATGCTCGAGCAGCGCCCCTCCAGCCGGCTCGCCGGCGGGCCGTTGAGCAGCAGCATGCGGGAGCGGTCGTCGGTCAGGCTGCCGAAGAGCTCCCTCGCCTGCTCGACGTTGGACTCCCAGCGCTCCTGGAACTGGTTGCGGGAGGCCTTGTAGGGGTTCCGCGCCAGCCAGAACTTCTTGATGAAGTCGTCGCGCTGATAGTCCTTGTCGAGCGCCAGAAAAGTCGCCAGCTCGTCGTCGGTGATCAGCAGATCGACCGTCTCCAGCCAGGCGCGGTACTTCTCGGGGAGCTTCTGGATCGCCTCTTTCTCCGCCTTGCGCTCCGCCCGGGTGGGCTTGGCGGCCGACGCGGCCATGGGGGAAAGAAGAGAGAGGGCGAGGAGGGCGAGGAGCGTCAGACGGAGCCGTGCGCGCATTCGGGTCACCTTCAATCAGACTACTTCAAAAACTGCCAAAGAGAGGACTGGTCGTCAAGGCAAAGCCAGGAAGCATTCAACAGCCGTGCCGGGGGTCGGGATTTCCAGATTTCAAGGGCTGATCTTCGCCCGCAGGGCGGGATTTATCCAGCCTGGGGTGTCAACCCCAGGTAGGGAGGCGTTCAATCCTCCAAGACCCAGAGGGCCGGCCGATTCCATGGCGGTGTCTGCCGGCCCCTCCGGGGGCTTGGGGATCATGTGGCCTCCCTACCTGGGGTTGACACCCCAGGCTGGATAAATTCCGCCCTGCGGGCGGTCCACAACCGCCAACTCGGAGCCATGGACGCCAAGGGTTTACAATCACCCTCGCCATGACGTCCGTCTATCTCGACAACAACGCCACCACCCCGCTCCACCCCCGGGCGCGCGAGGCCATGCTCCCCTGGCTCGGCGGCGGGCTGCACGGCAACCCGTCCTCCGTCCACCGATTCGGACAGGGGGCTCGCGAGGCCGTCGAGGCGGCGCGCGAGGAGGTGGCGGCGCTGATCAACGGCCGGCCGCCGGAGGTGGTGTTCACCGGCTCGGGGACCGAGGCCAACAACGCCGTCCTCTTCCATATCGCTCGCCAGGCGGGCCGGCGGGGGCATCTGGTGATCTCCGCGATCGAGCATCCGTCGATCCGCGAGGCGGCGGCGCGGCTGGCCGAAGAGGGGATGGAGGTGACGCGGGTGTCCCCGCGGGGGACGGCGTGGTCGCGGTGGAGGACGTCATCGGCGCCCTGCGGCCGGACACGCGGCTGGTCGCCCTCATGCTCGCCAACAACGAGGTGGGCACCCTGCAGCCAGTCGCGGCGGTGGCGGCCGTTTGCCGCGAGCGCGGGGTGCCGGTGCTCTGCGACGCCGTGCAGGCGGTGGGGAAGATCCCGGTGGACGCCCCGGCGCTGGGCGTCGACTATCTCGTTCTCGGCGCTCACAAGTTCTACGGCCCCCTGGGGGCGGCGGCGGTCTGGGTGCGCAAGGGGGCGGAGCTCTCAGGGCTACCTGGTCGGCGGCAGCCAGGAGCGGCGCCGCCGGGCGGGCACCGAGAACGTGCCGGCGCTCGCCGGCCTCGGCGCCGCGGCAACGGCGGCGCGCGAGGAGATGGCGGACCGCTCCGCCCACCTCGCCGCCCTGCGCGACCGCTTCGAGGCGGCGCTGCCGGCGCGCGTCCCGGGAGCGATCCTGCATTGCCAGGGCTCGCCGCGGCTGCCGAACACCTCGCACGTGGCGTTCTCCGGCGTCGAAGGAGAATCGCTGCTGATCCGGCTCGACCTCGCCGGCTTCGCGGTCTCCACCGGCTCCGCCTGCTCCTCGGGGAGCGTCGAGCCGAGCAAGACGCTGCTCGCCATGGGGATCTCGCGCCAGGAGGCGCTCTCCTCCCTGCGGGTGAGCTTCGGCATCGCCAATACGCGGGATCAGGTCGACGCCTTTCTCGACGCGCTGGCGCGCGAGGTGGCCGAGCTGCGGAGGGCGGTGGCATGAGCCGATCCAGGCCTGATCGCGGTCGCCATGAGCGGCGGCCTCGACTCCTCGGTCAGCCGCCTGGATGCTGGCGCGCGAGGGGCGGCCGGTGGTCGGCCTCTCCATGCTCCTCTGGGACCAGTCGACCGTCGAGACGCACGGCCGCTGCTGCGGCGCCCTCGACCTCGGGGACGCCAGGCGGGTGGCCAGCCAGGCGGGCATCCCCCACTACACCCTGCGCCTGGACCAGGAGTTCCGCGACAAGGTCGTCGATCCCTTCGTCGACGACTACCTCGCCGGCCGCACGCCCAGCCCGTGCGTGCGGTGCAATACATGGATCAAATTCGATCTCCTGCTCGAGCGGGCGCGGCGGCTGGGCGCCGGCCAGGTGGCGACCGGCCATTACGCGCGCATCCTGCCGGGGCCGGACGGCCCTGAGCTGCACACCGCGGTCGACACCGACAAGGACCAGAGCTACTACCTTTTCGAGCTGACCGCCGCGCAGCTCGCCGCCTCCCTCTTTCCGCTGGGCGAGCTGACCAAGCCGCGGGTGCGCGAGCTCGCCCGCGAGGCGGGGCTGGTGGTGGCCGAGAAGGGGGAGAGCATGGAGGTCTGCTTCGTGGCCGGCGGCGTGCGCGAGTTCGTCGAAGCCGAGGCCGCCGCCCGGTTTCCGGGAACGGCGCTCCCTGAGCCGGCCGTGCTGGTCGATTCCCAGGGTGAGGAGCTGGGGGCCGGCCAGCCCTACTACCGCTACACCGTGGGGCAGCGCCGGGGGCTCGGACTCGCCGCCAGGAGCCCCCTCTACGTGTTGCGGATCGAACCCGAGAACAATCGGGTCGTCGTCGGCGGGGACGCCGAGCTGATGGCCTCAGGGCTGCTCGGCGAGCGCCTGCACTGGATCGGCCCCGGTCCGTCCCCTGGGGAGGAGATCGAGGCGACGGTGAAGATCCGTTCCCGCCATCCTGGCGTCGCGTCCCGCATCCGGCCGCTGGGGGACGGGCGCGCCGAGGTCGAGTTCGCAACACCCCAGCGCGGCATCACCCCCGGCCAGGCCGCGGTCTTCTACCAGGGCACCCGGGTCCTCGGCGGCTGCTGGATCGACCGGCGCCTGTAATGCCGGAGGCATGCGCCGCCCGGGCATCAATGCCCGGGCTACGCTCCAAAAGAGAAGCCGGCTGAAGCCGGCTCTGAAGGAGCTTGGTAGATTTTTGAGCCGGCTTCAGCCGGCTTTTCGTTTCCAGCGTAGCCCGGGCATTGATGCCCGGGCGGGCAGCCTGCGAGAGGGGGAGATCACACCCACCCGTGATCCCGCGCGTGGATC
Source organism: uncultured Acidobacteriota bacterium (assembly GCA_963792575.1). Taxonomy (GTDB): domain Bacteria; phylum Acidobacteriota; class Thermoanaerobaculia; order Multivoradales; family UBA5704; genus DATARR01. The sequence goes on along the minus strand of CAWBWZ010000023.1, from coordinate 472,637 downwards.
GTCAGCTCCACCCGGCCGTCGATCCCCAGCTTCTCGTAGATGTTGTGCAGGTGGACCTTCACCGTCCCCTCGGCGATGTGCAGGGTCTCGGCGATCTCGCGGTTGTGGTGGCCGGTGGCCGCCAGGCGGACGATCTCCAGCTCGCGCGCGGAGAGCGGCTGCCGGCCTGAGCGGGCGACGCCGTCGCGGTCGAGGATCCCCTCGATGGCGCGGCTGAGAAAGTCGTCCTCCAGCCAGCGCCCGCCCGCGTGAACCGTACGGATACAGCGGATCAGCAGCTCCGGCGCCATCTCCTTGAGCACCACCCCGCGGGCGCCCAGCCGCAGGGCCTCCATCATCTCGTCGGCGCTGACCGAGCCGGCGAGCAGCACGGCGCGGGTCGGCAGCCCCTCCCGCCGGATCTGGTCCAGCACGTCGAGGCCGCTGCCGCCGGGCAGCCGCACGTCGAGAAGGACGACGTCCGGCCGGTGGAGGCGCACCGCCTCCAAAGCCTCCCGGGCGTTGACGCAGCGGGCGACGATCTCCAGATCCCCCTCCAGGCCGAAGAGCCGTTCGAGCCCCTCCAGCACGATCGGGTGATCGTCCGCCACCACCAGCCGGATTATTGTCGGTAGGGCCGTCATCGGGCTCCCCCTTGAGCCGGCAGGCGCATCTCCAGCCGGGTCAGCCCCGGGCCGGTGTCGATGGCCATCGATCCGCCGAGGGCGGCGATGCGCTCCTTGAGGCTGACCGGCCCCAGCTTCTGCCGCTGCAGCTCCTCGTGGTCGTAGCGGCCGGTGAACGGAAAGCCGCGGCCGTCGTCGGTCACGGTGATGCTCAGGGCCCGCTCCCGCCAGACGATCTCGACCCGCACGGCGGACGCCTCGGCGTGGCGGGCGACGTTGAACAGGGATTCGCGCACCAGCCGGTAGAGCTGGCGGGTGAAGGCCTCCGAGAGCTCCCCGTCGAGCCCGTCGAGGTGGATGTCGACGTCGAGCACCCAGAGGCGCTTCAGCCGGTCCGCCAGCTCCGCCAGCCGGCCCGCGAGATCCTCCTGGCCGGCGAGCGCGCGCGGCACCGGTTTCAGCTCCTCGATGAAGAAGCGGAGGTCCCGCTGGTCGGCGGCGATCAGCTGCTGGATCTCGCGCAGGATCTCCCGCAGGTCGGCGGGCGGGGCCGGCGGCTCCTTCTCCATCCATTTCGCCAGCGCCTGGAGCTGCAGGGCCGTGCCGGTGAGCGACTGCAGCATGCCGTCGTGCAGATCGCAGGCGAGCCGCACCCGCTCGTCGGTCACCGCGGCGGTCCGCAGCTGGTGGGTGAGGTAGAACTGGTCGAGCTCGGCGGCGACGCGCTGCGCCACGATCTCGCCCAGGACATTGCCGAGAACGCGAGAATCTCCCTCGGGACCGGGGCGGTCCATGGCGAAGAGGCGCCCCTGGACCGTCTCCCCCCGCACCGGCCAGGAGACCGTCCGGTCCATGGCGAAGCGGCGGCGCAGGACCTCCTCGATGGCTTCGGGGTCGGCGAGCGGAGCCTCCCGCGACCGCTCGATGCCGGCGCCCGACCGATGCGCCAGGTAGAGCCAGGGCTCGTCCGCCTCCTCCCAGGCCAGCAGGACGCGCGGCGCCTCCAGGATGCCGCCCGCGTGGGCCAGCAGATGATCGAGCAGCGCGTCCGCGTCCTGGAGCGGGCCGCGCGGCCAGGAGGCGATCTTCAGCATCTCGCGGCTCAGCCGCTGCTCAAAGTCCATCTCCCCCCCTTCTGGACCCACTGCCGCCCGCTGCCGGACCGGCGCTATATCGAGAGGTATAAAGGAATTATAGCTATTGGTAAGTGGATTTCACACCCGCCTTTCGATAGGTTGCAGCGTACGCATGCGCGACGGCCTCCCCCTGATCCTGCTCCTCGACGACGATCCCGACGACCGCGCCCTGGCGCGGCTGGTGCTGGAGCGCGAGCTGCCGCGGTTCGCCGTCGAGGAGGTCGCCGACGCGCCGGCCTTCGGCCGCGCCTGCGGCCGCCGGAGCTTCGATCTCGTGATCCTCGAGCTGAAGCTCGGCTGGGCGGACGGGCTGGCCCTCCTGACCGCCCTGAAAGAGGACTGGCCCGAGGTGCCGGTGATCCCGTTCACCCGCGTCGGCGACGCCGAGACCGCCCTGCGGGCCGTGCGCCTGGGGGCCGCCGACTACCTCGTCAAGAGCCCCGCCGCCTTCCTCCGCCTGCCGCAGAGCGTACGGACGGCCCTGGATCCCGCCGGTAAGAGACGCGCCCGGTCCGCCGGCGTGGCGCCGCTCGAATCGCTCGTCGACCGGGCGCGGATGGCGGTGTTCAGCGCCACGCCGCAGGGGCGCCTGCTCAACGCCAGCCCCGGGTTTCTGCAACTCCTGGGCGTCGGCGACCTCGAGAGCGCCAACGGCCTGGATCTCGAGCCGTTCCTCGCCGCGGCGGCGGGATGGGGCGGCTCCAACGGAACCTCCGCGGCATTGGCATCGGGGGCGGGCGCCGCGCGGGAGGCGAGGCTGCGGCGGGCGGACGGGCGGATGATCTGGGTGGAGGTGATCGGCACGGTTGTCCGCGATGGCGGAACCACCCGCATCGACGGGCTGGTCGAGGAGATCACCGCCCGCAAGGAGGCCGAGGACGAGAGGGCCCGGCAGTCGGCGCAGCTCCGGCGCGCCAACGAGGAGCTGCTGCAGTTCGCCTCGATGGCCTCGCACGAGCTGCAGGAGCCGGTCCGCATGATGGAGCGCTACACCCAGCTGCTCAAGGAGGACAGCCAGGGGAAGCTCGGCGCCGAGGGGGAGGAGCTGGCCGACGTCGTCGTCGGCGCGGCGCGCCGGCTGCGCCGGCTGATCGAGGACCTGCTGGCGCTCACCCGCGTCGAGGCCCGGGAGCGGCGGCTGGAGGCCGCCAGCCTCGACGACCTGCTGGAGGAGGCCCTCGGCAACCTGCGGGAGACGATCGAGGAGGCCGGCGCGGCCGTCACCCGCTCGCCGCTGCCGAAGATTGAGGTCGAGCCCTCCCAGATCGTTCAGCTCTTTCAGAACCTGATCGGCAATGCCTTGAAATTCCGCGGCCCGGAGCCGCCGAAGGTGCACGTCGCCGCGCGCCGGGAGGGGAGCGAATGGATCGTCTCGGTGCGCGACAACGGCATCGGCATCGATCCCGCCGAGACCGAGGCGGTGTTCGCCATCTTCAAGCGGCTGCGGACCGAAATCCCGGGCACCGGCGTCGGCCTCGCGATCTGCAGGAAAATCGTCGAACGCCACGGCGGGCGCATCTGGGTGGCGTCCGAGCCCGGCCGCGGCTCCACCTTCTACTTCACGATTTCCACGTCTTGAGGCATTAAAAATCGTTGACAAAACGCAATGTGTTATTATACGCGAGATCTTGTAGTCTTTTGGTTACATTGGGCGCTTACGATCGCTTGCGCGGCCGTTCCTTCGATCGAGCCGCGTTTTGTGGGGGAGTACAGCCATGACACCCGGCGACCCGGTCGCGATCCTCATGGTGGAGGACAATCCGGATGACGCGCGTCTCATCCGGACTCTGCTGGGCCGTACCGCCCTCAAACCGCTGTCCCTGACCTTCGTCGACCGCGTCTCCCGCGCCCTGGAGTTCCTCCGCGGCGGCGGCAAGGTCGACATCGCCCTGCTCGACGTCTCCCTGCCCGACTGCCGGTCCGGATCGCTCGATTCCCTGACCCGCATCAAGGCCGAGGCGCCGGACCTGCCGATCATCCTGCTCACCGGCTGCGACGACGAGGAGCTGGCGGTGGCGGCGGTGCGCGAGGGGGCGCAGGACTACCTCGTCAAGGGGCTGGTCGACGGCGGCCTGCTGGGGCGCGCGATCCGCTACGCCATCGAGCGCAAGCGGGCCGAGATGGCGCTGCGCGACAGCCAGGAGCGCTACGCGCTGGCGGTGGACGGCGCCAAGGACGGGCTCTGGGACTGGGACCTGAGGACCGACCGCGTCTACTTCTCGGCGCGCTGGAAGGCGATGCTCGGCTACACCAACGGCGACATCGGCGGCGAATCCGCGGAGTGGTTCAACCGCGTGCACCCCGACGACCTGCCGGTGGTGCATTCGGCCCTCACCGCCCACCTCGCCGGCCGCGCGCCGGATTTCGAGAGCGAGCACCGGATGCTCCACCGCGGCGGCGGCTACCGCTGGGTGCTCACCCGCGGTCTCGCCGTGCGCAATCCGGCGGGAGAGGCCTACCGGATGGCGGGCTCGCAATCGGACATCACCGCCCGCAAGCTGGCTGAGGAACGGCTGCTGCACGACGCCTTCCACGACCCGCTGACCGGCCTGCCCAACCGCGCCCTGTTCATGGACCGGCTGGGGATGGCGATCGCCCACGCCAAGCGGCGGCTGAGCTACACCTACGCCGTGCTGTTCATCGACCTCGACCGCTTCAAGAACGTCAACGACAGCCTCGGCCACGGCGCCGGCGACGAGCTGCTGATCGCGGTCGCCCGGCGGCTCGAATCCTGCCTGCGGCCGGGGGACACCGTCGCGCGGCTCGGCGGCGACGAGTTCACCATCCTGCTCGACGAGGTGACCGACGTCGACCACGCCGTCCAGGTCGCCGAGCGCATGCACAAGGAGATGGCGCGCCCCTTCCGGGTCCAGGGGCACGAGGTGTTCGTCACCATGAGCCTGGGGATCACCGTCGGCGCCGGCGGCGACTACGACCGCCCGAGGACGTCCTGCGCGACGCCGACACCGCCATGTACGGCGCCAAGGCCAACGGCAAGTCGCGGGACGCCGTCTTCGATCAGGACATGCACGACCGGGCGGTGGCGCTGCTCCAGCTGGAGACCGACCTGCGGCGGGCGATCGAGCGCTGCGAGTTCGAGATCCACTACCAGCCGATCGTCTCGCTCGAATGCGGCAAGATCGACGCCTTCGAGGCCCTGCTGCGCTGGCGGCATCCGCGGCGCGGGCTGCTCCACCCGGACAGCTTCGTGCCGGTCGCCGAGGACACCGGACTGATCGTCCCCATCGGCTGGTGGGTGCTGCACGAGGCCTGCAGCCAGCTCGCCGACTGGCAGTCCCGCCCCTGGGGGGGCGAGCGCCTGGCGGTCACCGTCAACCTGTCGAGCAAGCAGTTCATGCAGGCGGACCTGGTGCCGCGGCTCCAGGACATCCTGCGCAAGACGGGAGTGCGGCCGGACTGCCTGCGGCTGGAGATCACCGAAAGCACGATCATGGAGCAGGCCGAGGAGGCGGTGGCCAAGCTGGTGGCCCTGCGCAATTTCGGGGTCAAGCTCTACATCGACGACTTCGGCACCGGCTACTCCTCCCTGAGCTACCTCCACCGCCTGCCGGTGGACGCGCTGAAGATCGACCGTTCCTTCATCAGCGAGATGGACGGCGGCGGCGAGCGTTCCGAGATCGTGCGCACCATCGTCACCCTGGCGCGGACCCTGCGGATGGACGTCGCGGCGGAAGGCATCGAGACCGCCGAGCAGGTCACCCGCCTGCGGGCCCTCTCCTGCCACTACGGCCAGGGCTACTTCTTCTCCAAGCCCCTGGCGAGAGCCGCCGCGGGCGGGCTGATCCAGGGGGGCGTGTGCTGGTGAGGGGCAACGTCACCTATCGGTCCCCCGGCCCCCGCTTTTTCCGCGCGTAGGCCACCGCGGCCAGGAGGTCCCGTATCGCGGGGCCGATGCTGTCGGTGAGGACGCAATCGATCACCGAGCGGATCTCCGCCGTGGCGTCGATCTCCTCTTCGCCTTCCCCCTCCGTGTCTCCGGTGGGTGGTGCCGGCAAACTTCCGTGAAGCGCCCGCAACCTTTTCTCGACTTGTATCGCATCCTCGACAATGTCTTCCAGCACGTCCTCCGCCGCGGTTTCCAACTTCGAAGTGCCTTCGTTCATGGATGGTTCCGTCCCCTCTCGCTGAGTGCGTTCCAAGGCAGGTTAGGAGGCGCGCGGCACCCGCCGGAAGACTCGGGGGACTTTGGAGCGATAAAGTGAACGGCGAAGTCAGGCCAGGGGTGATCGGCCAGCCCGTCGTGTTCCGTCCGGGGGCATCAAATCCTCTTTCTACGATCCGGGGTTGTCACGCTACGGTGCTGGCGTACACTCTCTATCATTGAAAGAAGGTACGGGAGGGACTCTCATGGCATCCAAAGAACTGTCCGACTTGAGCCGCGCCCTGACCAACTTGCGGTCGGCCCTGGGCTGGAGTCAGTCGGAGCTGGCGCGGGCGGCCGGCGTGCAGCCCAACATGATCTCGGACTTCGAGCGCGGGCACCGCCCCCTCTCCCGCCAAAAGCTGAAGGAGCTGGCCGGCGTGATGGGGCTGCCTCCGGAGTCCATCGACTGGGCTCTTCACTTCATACGGCCGGTGCGCCAGGTGGCGCAGGCTCCTGGCTACCCTGCCGGCGGCGCCGAAGCCGACCGGGCTCATATCGAGGCGCTCGCCGCCCAGTCCGCCGGCCTCTCCTCGGAGTTCACCCGCTCGATCCTGAGCTTCCTCACATTCGAGGGCCGGGCCCTGGAGGTCCGCGAGCGGGCGCCGGTCCTCTGGCGAAGGATGAAGAGGCGCACCCCCTCCGAACGGCGGGCGCTGGTGGAGAACGGTCTGGAGTTCCGGAGCTGGGCTCTCTGCGAGCTGATCTGCAAGGAGAGCATCAAGGCGGCAGCCGATAACGCCGACCGCGCGCGCGAGTTGGCGGATCTTGCCTTGCTCATCGCGGACTTCGCAATCGGCGAGGCGAGTTGGCGCCGGCGCCTCCAGGGCTATGCTTGGGCCCACGTTGGCAACGCCCGGCGGGTCGGGGGCGATCTGCCGGGCGCGGAAGAGGCGTTTTCTCGAAGCGGCGAACTTTGGAATGCAGGTGCGCCGGGTGATCCGGGGCTCCTCCATGAAGTCCAGATACTCAGTCTGGAAGCCTCCCTGCGCATTTCTCAGTGCCGGTTGCTCGAAGCGGCGGCCCTCCTAGACCGCGCCTTGGCGGCTGATCCGGGCACCCATGGGCCGAACCTCCTTCTTCAGAAAGCAAGGCTTCTGGAGTGGGCCGGCGACTATGAGGGCGCGCTAGTGACGCTCGGGCAAGCGGCTGTAAGGGTTCCTCCGAAGGATGATCCGAGATTGCTTTGCGTGCTACGGCACAACGCCGCATGGAATCTGTCTTTCCTAGGGCGGTATTGCGAGGCCGAGGCGCTGCTTCCCGAGGTTCGGACGCTGACCGCTCGGCTCGGTAATGAACTGGATGTCCTACGGCTTCGCTGGCTGGAAGCACGGATTGCCGCTGGCCTGGAGAGGAGGGAGGAGGCAGTTATAGCTCTAGTTCAATTGCGTGCAGAGTTCGCGGCCCGGGGAATCGCCTACGACGCTGCTCTAGCGACCTTAGAGCTAACCGTGCTTTACCTGGAGCAACGACGGACTCGGGAGGTCAAGATTCTCGCGCGTCAGATGGCGCCAATGTTTCGCGGCCAGGGTTTACACCGCGAGGCCCTTGCAGCACTCAAGCTGTTTTGTGAGGCAGCTGAAACAGAGTCGATCACTATTGAATTTGTCAAGCGAGTGAAAGAATACCTATATAAGGCTCAATATAACCCTTTGCTCCACTTCGAGGCGCTTTCGTGAAGCACCGGACCGGAGTGATCACACACCGGCCCGGTGGAGCTACCGAAACCTACTACGCTCAGTGTCCGCTGACGCAGCGGCCATTGGGATCCAGAGAGCCTCCATTGTCGCAAAACCCCGCGGAGTTGCTGGTAGTGGGCTGGCTTCCGAGCAGAACATCTGGATCAGCGCTTGCCCCGGCCTTACTCCAAGAACCGGCGAGAACCACCCAAAACTGCCCGAAAACCACCTGCACGTTCTGGGTGAAGGTTGGGCTGGGTCGCCGGGCGGCGCGGCTCCGAAGCTCGGAGGCGGAGGCCCACGGGCTCAGGAGGGTCAATCCCAGGACGAGAGCGGCGGCGGCACGGCGAAACGACAGGGTAGACATATGAGAGCGGCTCCTTTCGGGAGGCGGCTCGGCCACGGCCTTCAGGGCCGGGCCGGCCTCTCTTCGGAAGTATGGTGCCGCGTATAGGGTGAATTCACCCCTTTTCTGGAAACTGATATGCGTGGAGAGGAGAAAAGTACCATGCCGGGCCGGGACAACCCCGAAGACGTCAAGATGGTGGTGATCTTCCTGCGCCTGCTCCGGGGCTGGACCCAGGCGGAGCTGGCGGAGGCCGCCGGGCTCTCCCTGAGCGCCGTCTGGCGCTATGAGAATGAGGATCTCGTCGATTCCGAACCCGTGCTGGAGGAGATCGCGCTGGCGGTGGGCCTGCCGTCGCGGATGCTGGACCGGGTCTTCACCTGGGTCGCCGCGGCGCGGGCCGCCGTGGCGAGCGCGATCGATCCGGGAGACCCGGACCTGCGGATCGACGCTATCGCCAGCGAGATGACCGCGGGGCTCTCGGATCTCGTCTACTCCGCGACGGCCCTGATTCTCCGCGGCAGTCCGGAGCTGGAGATCGGTCCTTGGGCGAGGCCCGCCGCGCCCCCCCGTCCCGAGGACCGCGAGGAGGCGACGGAGCTTTGGGAGGCTCTGAAGCGCCACGAGCCCTCCACGCGGCAGGTTCTGGTGGAGGATTCAAGGAGATTCCAGAAATGGGTTCTCTGCGAGCGGCTCTGCGCCGAGAGCGTTCAGGCGCTGGCCGGCAGCGCGGACGAGGCGCTGGAGCTGGCGGAACTGGCCCTCCTGGTCGCCGAGCGGGCTCCCGGCGAAGAGAGCTGGTGCCAGCGGCTCCAGGGCTACGCGTGGGCGCACGTCGCCAACGTCCGCCGGGCTCGCGAGGACCGGCCCGGCGCGAAAGAGGCTTTCGACCATGCCCGCCTGCTCTGGGAAGCCGGAGCGCCCGGCGACCCGGGGTTGCTGGAGGAAGCCCGAATGGCGACCTGGGAGCCGCTCTGAGCGCTGCGATCCAGTGGAATGCGCAGCGCATGGACGTCCCCATGTACGGCCTTGACGTCCCGTTCGACCCGGCGGGCCGCCTCGCGCAAGGTGATCGGACCCGCGCCCGTCATCATCGACAGCAACTCCCATCGCTTCCACCACCCCAACAGCCAGCTCTTTCCTGATCGCGAAGAAAAAGATGGGGCTCCCCGGCACACAGCGGCCGGGAAGCCCCATCAAAGGCCCATTCGATTCAGTTTTCAAAGAGCCCGAAGAGCCCCATCAAGCCCGGCCGGCTACGGCTTCGCGGCCGGTTCCGGCGGCGGGGTGGCGTCCGGCGTCTTCTTCCGGCGCGGCCGGCGCGGCTTGAGGCCGAAGCCGAGGAGCGTCTGGTTGTTGAAGCCGAGGCTGCCCCGGAGGATGGCGGCGACATGGAGACGGAGGCTCGTCCCCCGCTTCTCCAGGTCCTGCCGCTGCCGCACGGTCTCCTGAAGGCTGCCGCGCAGATCCTGCTGCCGGGTGTCCATCCCCTTCGCCTCGGTGATGAGCCCTTCGAGCTCGGCGGACTTGTCCCTGAGGTAGGGCATGTTCGCGAGGTGCGGCTGCAGAGCGGTGTTGAGCAACTCCCAGTCCGCGATCAACTTTGCCAGCGTAAAAGTAGCCATGGTCTTTCTCCTTGTTTGGTTGTCTGGTTATGAGGGTTTCCCGCCCTCGTCAAGCATGGGTTCAGGGTCACAGTACGGATACACGTCCTCTCTCTCAGCTCATGAGACCTCCTTTTCCGCCGCTCCCAGAGCCGCGGCCTTGTTGGTGTTGCTGGGTAACCTTGACGACGGCCCAGATGGTAGGTCCGCCGCCCGGGCTTGTCAAGACTTTATGCGCACCAATTTGAAATTCTCGTCACGATGTCCCTGCGGTGGCCCTTTATCTATACTGATGATCCAGTGGTATCCATCCACCTGGACGCCTTGATGCGCAACGCCTTATGAAGAAAGATGGCGGTCCCGAACGCGCGGATGAGGTCTCCGGGAGAAGGATGGGCGCTCCGGAAGCCGGATGGCGGCTCCAACCGAAACCCGGAGGTCCGGGTGATGAAGATGGCGGCTCGGGAAGAAAGATGGCGCTCCAGATCAAAAGATGAGCGTCCGCGAAGCCAGGATGCCGGTCCGGGAAGGAAGATGAGGGCTCGGGAAGCCAAAAAAGCGGCCATCCAAGAAAAACGAAGGCCCGGGAAGCTAAAAAAGCGGCCGGGAGAGCAAAGTAGCCGTCCGGACTGCAAAAAAACGGACGGGACGGTGAAAACGGTGCTGGGGAAGCGACGAAACCGGGTTTTGGGGCTTCAGCGGGCCGCGGGGTGGTTCTACTCCGAACTCTCCGGCACCTGGTTCGACCGCACCCAGGAGTACCTCGCCCGCCGCAAGGGGAAGCCGTTGATCGTCTCCGCCATGCCACCCCCGAGACCGTGGTCTTCTCGCCCCTCCCCTGCTGGGAACACCTCTCTCCAGAAGCCTACCGGCAACGCATCGCCAACATGGCCACCGAGATCGAAGAGGACGCCGCCGCGGCCAGGAAGCGGACAGGAGTCGAGCCGCTCGGAGTCGCGGCGATCCTGGCCCAGGTTCCGACGAACCGTCCCAAGCGCCTGAAGAAATCGCCGGCCCCGCTCTTCCACGCGGCGAGCAAAGCCATGCGCCATTACTTCTACGAAGGCTTCTCCTGGTTCGTTGCCGCCTACCGCACGGCAGCCGAGAAGCTCCAAAAGGGAGACCCCGACCCGCGCTTCCCCGTCGGGAGCTTTCCGCCGGCGCTGCCGTTCGTCGGCGGGTAGGACGCGGCCGGCCGTAGCAGATCCCGATCGGCTGTCTGGCGATCTCGACCTTCACCGGCTGGAGGGAAGGAGAAGGTGTATCCAGGATGCCGATTTGGCGTGAATTTCAGGAAATAGCTGTCGTAAGTTGCCGCCCCGAGAGGCCTCTCGACACTCCCGAGGCTGCTCCATGAGGGCTTGACAAGTCGGAAAGCTCCTCGGCGAGGCGCAATTTTCTCTGGGGACGTGGCACTTGGGGGCTGGAGCCACTTAAGTCTGCCTGCGGGTCAGATGTCTACGGCCTGGAGAGTCACTTCGACGAACCCCCGGATGGATCTAGAGGAGCTGTACTCGGCCCGATGGAACAGGGGGATATCCAACTCGCGCATAACATTACGGACCTCGTCATCCTCCCGGGCGGTAAGGCAGGCAATGGGGAGTTGCTCGGCCGTGATGCCGAGCCCGTTGCGGGCAAGCTGGCAGAGTCGGATGCCGGTATTGCGGGAGTTCTCGAAAAACTGATCGTTCAGGGCGACGATCCGGGTCAAATCCTTCACTGCGACCATGACGTCGACAACGGCTAGGGCATAGGTTTCGGTGCCGGCTTTGATCGCCCGGAATCGCTCCTGGGCCGCTTCCTCGTTGGTGGCGATGACAGCGTCATAGCCTCGATTCTGGATTAGGTCGAGGAGCCAGAGCAGATCTCCCATCTGGTCGTCCACGATGAGTACGCGTGGTCGTTCAATCATGAGCCTCTCCTAGGGTTAGTAGCCAGAGTCGGAAAAAGGATGCGGAAAAGGATGCGTTTCTCGCCTCCTTCGAGCACTTCCAGGCAGCGAATCGTGGCGTCGTGAGCCTCGACGATTTTTCGTACCAGCCAGAGGCCCAGGCCCGTACCATGGGGGACTGTAGCCTCGGCCCCCTTAGTGCGGACCCCGCGCTGGAAAATCCTCTCGCGCTCTTCGGCCGTGAGGGGGAGACCATAGTTGCTGATCTCTAGGGCGTTTCCCTCCGGCCACTTACGCCCACGGATGGTGATGGTAGTGCTGGGAAGCGAGTACTTGATGGCATTGTCGACCAGGTTCACCAAAACCTGACGGAGCATTTCCTGGTGCCCCTGGACAGGGACTTGCCGTTCGAGGCTCTCGTCGTTAATGCGGACGTCGAGCTTCCTTTCTTCGATCAGGTGAAGGAAGTCCAGCTTGGTCTCGATCGCTAGTCTGGCCAGGGAGACGCGCTCCTTCTTGAAGGATTCGCCCCGCAGAATTTTGTCCATATAGGAGAGGTTGCGAACGAGCCGGGTGCAGACCACGGCTTGGCCAATGACGTAGGGGAGCCTCTGCTGCAGAACCTTTTGGCTGATCTCCCCTCGCTCGAAGTTGCGGAGCGTTTCGATGAGCGAGCCTAAGGGGGTCTGGAGTTGATGGCTCAAGCTGCTGAGGTAATCGAGCTGCAATTCCGCATCCTTCTCGAGTTTGGTGAAAAGCTCTGAGTCGGTGAGGACCCGTCCTGTCTCCGCGTTAACAAAGCCTTGGAGGCGGATGCGGTCGGTAACGTCCCTGTAGAGTCCCTCGGAGCCGGTCTCTCGCCCTCTCCTATCCTTGAGGATGCGCAGGTCCCCCTCGCCCCAGAAGAGATCTCCGTTTTTATGTTTCATCTGGACAAGAACTCGGGGCAGATCTCCCCGATTGTCTCGAGCTCGGTTGAGCAGTTGATCCCGGGCAGAAGATTTAGGGTATAAAAATGTCCGTGGTGTCACCTGGAGTTCTTCGGGGGAGTAGCCGGTGATCTCGGAGTCAGCGGGTGTGGATAGTAGGGTGATGCCGTTCAGGTCGGCTTGGAAGTAGGCGATTTTCATAGCACCCAGGAGTTCCAAAAGACGCTGGTGCTGTTCCGCTTTGAGTTCGACGTCCGAGCTCACCCGGGCCAAGCCGATAGTATAGAAAATAGGCGGCTGGACAAGTCGGTTAGCCAGGAGACGGTAGGAGATAGTGACCAAAACCTGAGTCTTGTCCGACCGTTTCATTTTGGAGAGCACAGGTCCGTATTCCGCGTGTCCTTCACTGCGGGCGATGTCGCGCGCCGAGCGAAGCTGCTGGCGAATCTTTCTGTATTCCTCCGGATCGTAAATCTCCTCCGCGTCGAGACCTTCGATTTCTTGACGGTCCCGGCCAAGGATCTTTGCGGCTCCGGGATTGGCCATGATGATGCGGGATTTGAATCGTCCTTGGGAGTCGCGTTCCCAGCGGGAGACGGCGATCCCTTCCGTAACCGAATCCAGAATGCTTCTATTAAGGAGGAGGTCTCTGGCCGGTGCGACGGCGGCTCCAAGGACGTCGGCGAAGAACTGAAGGGCCTTCTCATCCTCCCGGGTGAACCGCGCCACCCCTTTCCGGCGGGACATCCGGAGGACACCCACGACTTTGTCTCCGAAGCGCATGGGAACGCCCAAGAACTGAACGGTCGGCGAGCCTTCCTGATCGCGTTCGTAGAAGTGAGGGCCTGACCGGTCCAATCCAGTGACGCGAAAGACCTCCTCACGGTCCTTGGTGTTGCTGAGCCGTACGGCCCGTCCACCCTGGAAGACGTGGCCTGTGAGGCCCTTGCCGGGCCTGTAAATCACCTCTCCCTGCTCGCTGAGATGAGGATCGGTGCTGGCGGAAAGGCGCAGCTCTTCTTGCTCGTTGAGGAGCATGGTGACCGCACCGGCCTCGAAGAGGAGGCTGAGCCTGTCGACCATACCCTGGAAATCCCATGTCTCCCGTGCAAGGGTCGTTCGGGCCAAATCTTGGAGTTGCTCGATCCGGGTCCAAGCTTCCTGATGGAGGCAGGAACCGAGGGCGCAAGCCAGGAAAGGACCCGCCTCAGCGATTTTCCTGAGAGAGTCCGCCGCCCCTTCCGCGCCGGCGGTCTGGGCAGAGAGAACGAGCCCGACCCTCCGTCCTCCTCTCAGGATGGGAAAGGCATGGACAACTCCAAGCTCATCACGGCAGATGCTCGAAGAGTCCACTGCCAACCAGACGCCATCAACAAGTCGGTGCTCAATGCACTTTTGCAACTCAGAGAGGCTCTGGAGTTCTGACGAATCATCTCTCAGGGAGAGAGAGCAAGTCCCGGAGGTCAAGGGAGACCCCTCTTCGTCAAAGGGAATGATGGCCGTCCCCCGGATCCCTGGAAGCCCTGCCAGAAGCGTCGCCAGAATCTGGAGCCGTTGCCGCAGACTTTGCGTCTCGGTGGCGGCGAGGCTTTCAACGACGGACCGGGGGAGGTCTAGGGGGCTCTCGATCTCGAGGGCGTTCTCTTGTTTAGAGGGAGGCGGCATGGATAACCTCTGATACTGCCTCAGGCGACAGCAAAGGCAAGGTCGGCGGGCTGCGGTTTTTCTTCGGGATTCTGGGAGAAGAGAACCTTCGAATCCTGCGCTCCTTTGGCCTGGACGCGCGGAGCCCGGCTTGCTGTAACCACCTCATGGATCGCCTCTTCAGCGAGCTCGGCAACATCCGGATTGGATTCCGTTTTTGCAAGGAGCGCCCTGAGGATCGGGGTTTTCCTCGGTCCGAGCCCCTCGGTAGCCAAGAGGCCGTGGGCGACGCGCCGCCACTCCCAATCCAAGCTTGGATTGCAGGCCACATTGAGAGCTGCGACAATCGGGGCCGGCAGATCCTCTTCTCTTTCTTCCAGAATCAGCTCCAAGTTCCGGCATAGCGCCACTCCCCGCGGCGACAGGGCATAAAACGCGGCGTTTGGATTTCCCTGGGCGCGGCCATGGATCCGCAGGACGGCGTTCTCCTCATGCAACTCCGCCAGGATCTGTCCGACTCGGGGAGGAGTTGGCCGGTCTTTCTCCGGCAGGCGATCATGGATCTCCCCGCGGCGCAGATACGTTCCACGGCTGTCGGCGAGCACCTTCAGGGTGGCCCGCTCGGTCTCGGAACGGCCGTCCGAGACGCGGTCCTCCACCCGGCGTGCCGCCAGGGCCTCGGTCGCCAGCGAGAGGCTTTCGCTGACGGTGAAGATCTCCGTCGCTGCGGCGGCGGCCGGTCCCAGGAGCGGCATATGTCGCTCGATGAAGGGCTGCGCCGCTCGCAGGCACTCCAATGCCTGACCGGGGGCGCGCATATGGCCGTCGGCCACCCCCCTCCAGGCGAGCACTTGCGTGTGCTGGACATAGGCCCGGAAAAGTTCCGGCTCCTCTGGCCGGCTCTCTTCCAGGCGACTTAGTTCCCGCAGGAGCTGATCTTGGAGTTCTTTAAAATGGTCTGAGGGTTGACGGCGTGCGATTGGATCGGTCATAGGCTTCCTCCTTGTCCTGCAGGGTCAGAGAGCGGTTCCTAGGTGTTAATGCAGCCCCCTGGCAGGGCCCAAAAGCCGCTGCTTTCTGTTTTCTACCTTATCCGGAACAGAAAGTCAACGGGAAATTTTCTCTTATTTTCTCTTGTGCGCTTAATCCTGCCAGTGCACGCCCAGGTCGAGGACGATGCCAAGGGCTTGATCCTCCCACCGCAGGAGGGAGATTCCGTTCGGACCCGGATCCTGTGAAAGGGCGTGCCAGCCCTCCGCCCTTTGCTCGGACTTCTTGAAATAGCGGCACTCCGGCTCGTGGCCAAACTTCCAGCGTCCGCGAGTCGGCGGACAGCCTTTGGCTTCGTAGAGAGCCAGATCCCAGGCTGCCAAGTGAGGAGACCGGTCCTCTTTGGGGGGCTGCAGCCCAGCGGGGCTCTGGCTTTCCCGGACCGCGGCCTCCCCCCGCGCCCTCCGGGCGGTCTTGGCTGCTTCGGCCTCTTTGAGAATACAGTGGGCGTTCACGAATACAGTCCCAATCCAGTAGTGACTCATCTCCTCAGCGAAGGCCTCGAAGGGCTCGGTCTCGTCGCTCATGGAGATGACTAGCAGGAGATCGGGGCGGAGCCGGCGGATCAGGGGGAGGTAGCCGCGATCATCGGCAGCGATGGCGTCGGCGCAGATGAGAATGGCCAAGCGACCTAGGGAGGTCTCGAAGATGCGGAACTCGGAGCCGTAGCGGACATCCTCGAAGATCTCTTTACACAGATCTTGGGTCGGGCAGTTGGCGAAGAGCTTCGGGCTAACCTTGGAAGCGGTAACGCGAAAGCGTCCTTTCTTATGATGGGCCATAACCGGGTTCCCCATCCGGTCCAGGAACACCGTCTCATTGACCGGAGGCCGTTCCGGACTGGAAGCCGTGTCCGAAACTTCGTCTTGGAAATGAAAGCTTCCAGCTACGACCCCATAGAGAGAGTTCCAGACTCTAGAGCGTTCTCGAAGAGCCTCTTGGAGGCCGCTCCTGGCGATGGCGTCTACGGTCAGCTCGGGAAAAAGGATTAGATTGATGTCTTCCTTTTCGTCCGTAGCCGCCCTAATCACCATCTCTAGGTGTGTTTTCAGCTCGGCAGCTCCTTCCATCGGGTTCTCTGGGTGGGCTTGGAAGAAGCGCCCGTCGTCCTTGAGGGAGAAACGCGGATAGAAAGAACCCTCTAGGGGACAGAGGGCAAGCCTGAACCGCTTACGGATGGTGACGTCGTCTCCGCTGTCTCGAAAGAACGGGGCGATCCGTGGGCTGGACGGCACGCGAATGAGTCTGGGGAGCTGCGGGTCGGAATCCCAGTACAGGGAAAGGCGGCTGAGATAGATCCCCGGATGAGGCATGGGATCAGGAGGGTGCGACTTCGCATCATCGATTCGCCGCATACGGAGCGCGTTCAGGGCGGAGGCTGGGCGGATCCAGTGGTACACGCGCCCCCCGATACCACGGAAATCTTTCCCAGAGGATGTTGCGGGCCTGAGTGGTGTCAGCTCAGTGAAGGGAAGGAGCGCTGCCGGCAGGCTAGGCTCCTTTAGGAGCACTGACTCGACTGTGACTAGGGCAGCAATGATCGTCCTGTAGAGCGCTGGCCCATCGGTAGTTTCGGATATCTCCGCAAGTTCCCGTCGCAGCAACTCGAGATCCGTACGGGCGGCGGGCAGGTCCAACCGCACCATCAGCCGGGCGCTCCCCTCGTTCAAGAGGAGCTGTGTGCCTACCGCGAAGAGATGGGCGGCGAAGGGGACGAAGTCCAACTCGGCCTGCCAACCCTCTAACTCGCCCGACCATTCCTGAATCGAACGAATCGCAGCCGCAAGAAAGCTCAATAACGTCCTCCTCCCTGTACATCGCCAAAGAGAATAGGGGCGAAAATCGGTTAAACGCTGTAGACAGAAATTTACTGGAACTGCGATCGTTGGTCAAGTTCGAAGAGAAGAGTGGCAGAGATCGGCGGTAAGAGGATGGTTTCCGGGATTGGCTAGCGGGCGAGCGAACAATTTACCGACCCATCCGAAAGAGAGCTTTGCTCTCAGGTCATTATGACATTATCTCTATTCGGGCATATTGTTGACCTTGGCCTGGACAACCTCTACGCTAACGCACCAAGCCTAGCTGTCACGATGGGTTCGAGCCTGAAGTTATTTTGTATGGGAGAGTTCATGCCTTTTCCAGATCAGCGACTCTATAAAAGACGCCGCTTGGGACCTCTTATCGCAGCCTCCGCCAACCAGAGGCATGCTTACGGCGCAGCTCATGCCTTTCTTGGAGGCACGGGGGCCGTAGGTGGAGCGGCTCTGTTGCAAATGCTGTCGCTATATGAGGAGATGTTCTCGTTCCGACGGCCGTCTCCTGAGCAGGTTCCGATTCTGCTGGCAACCGGCCAGACAAAAGAGGATGTCAGCGTCTTTACCCGACGCCTCTTCCGCGTTGCAGAATTAAAGTACGGTGAAAGCAGTCGGCCGACGCGCGTGCGCTCCAGCTATCTTACCCATAGCGGAGTCTTCGTGGCGCTTGATCGGCTCCGCATCGCACTCCTGCCACAACTCGATGATGCCGGGTATCTTCCAAAAGCAGAGAAGAAACAAGCTGTCGATACGGCCATCGAGGCTGTTCGCAGCCAAGTCAACCGGCCAGATGCCTCCGTGGCGAGCCTGCTCTCGGAGTTCATATCTGGCACGCGTCCCTTCTCCACCTATTTGGAGGCTTACGCTAAGGAACATCTCGAATCGGTGGAGGGCCGCTTTCTCTCCATCACGATTGGCATTCCTCTACCCAGCGTGGTCGCGTATCACCACGGAGCGCTCGACCTGATCGCCTCGGTCACGCATTCCCTTGCTCTCCCTGAGCTGACTGACTTGAAAGAGCAATTCGTTGTCTCTCTTCGCGATGACCTCGCGCAGGTTCGCGAGAAGTTTACCTCTAGGCTTCTCATTGCTCACACCACGGGCGTGGGTGGGATGTATGACGAGTTTACAGATGTCGTGGGAACTCGTAAAACAGTAGTCCGGTTAGGCTTTGCCCACGCCGCCCAAGACGAGTTTCTTGCCGAGAAGCACCACCATGCCAGCGCGCTCGCCCAGTTATATGCCGAGTCTGGGCTCTTGGTCCTCATCACTGCCGCGGCGATTGGAATAGATGAGGTCAAGATCGATGATCGGGTTCCTCTCCATCAGAAGGTTGTGCGACAGCTCTATGATCTCCCACGGGAAATTTTCACCGGTTCCAAAGAGACCATGAAGCCTGAGTCAAAAACGGTACAAGCGGCTGGTCGCCCCCTCGCGGCTCGCCAGTGGGTACGCATCTTCCCGCCCGCGACGATTACTCTACTATCACCACCCCGTTCGGAGGATCTTACTTTCAAGGCTGACAATGATGACAACGAATTAAGGCCGCGGTTCGCCATCCGGAGTGGTGAAAATGGTATGTTCAGCGTGGCCAACGCCGAGGCCTTGTACCGCACCATGCGAGTCGCCTCGGCCTCAGAGCTAGGTGTCCTACTCGCTACAGTAGGACTGTTCGGCGACGATCCACACAAGCCCTGGTTCGTTGATAACATTTGCTATTACACGGAAACGGATAACTCGCGGCAGGTGTTCGAGTTTTTGCGACTGCCGCAACTCTTGGAATGTCAGATCAGTGGGCTCGAGCCTATGGCACTGCAGAACCTCGGCTCCTCAAAACACCAGGGTGAACTCCACGGCTTAGCACTTCTCATATTACTGCATCGCCTGCGTACTCTCGACGTGGACTCACTCGATCCCTATATACATCCTGACCAGTTCGACCCTGTGCGATTTTTCATCGAGCGGTCGCGCGCGCTCACTTTCGAGGATATAGACACCTGGGAAGTCGATGCCACCTCGCGAGCGCTCACGACGCTGGTTTCCGCCAAGGATTGGACTCAACTGCTCGCGCTCAAGCCCGCTCCCAGCCGGCTAGGCCTTTTCCCGGAGCGTGACACAGTGGTACAGAAGCTTTATAAGCGGATCCTAGATGCGGTCTGGACCATTACCTCCCTCGGTACGCCGATCGTCTTCTCAGACGATGGTGAACTCGTCGCTTCAGTAGGCTATTTCGCTGCGCCGTTGGACTTGGTCATCCCGAACTCAGCGGCTGTTTACGAGTTCCTCCACGGCCGATACGAGAAGGTCAAGCAGAGTTCGTCGTTTACCGAGTTCGTCAACTTTCATATCTGTGACCGCGGTTTTCTTGACCTGCGCCCGCATGCGATTGTTTCCACCGCACGTTCACCTGAGGAGACGCTGGCTGGCAAGGTCCGTATAGCGCACGATGAGAGCGAACTCGTCCATCTTCTGGCAGACGTGCCGCCCTACTCTTATTTTTCCACTTGCGGGTTGCTCGGTATGCTGTTCCGCCTGCGTGCACTCTACAAGCAACTCCGCGAGGCGGTCGTCGAGCTTGGTACGTATCCGGACTTCCGGTGGCAGATGCCGCGCGATGATCGAGGCCATATCCTTGTCATTCCTGGGGTTTGTGAAGCTTTCAGAATGATCGCCGAAGGGGTCGAGAAGAGCACTGGCCTTGAGCGTCTCGACGGAACTTGGGGCTACGGTCGCGAAACAAATCTTGAGAGACGCTCTGAGATTCTTGGATCTCCCGGAGAGTAGACGCGCGCATCCTGCTCGATCTCCTTGGCCAGACTCACCGATCTGTTCCCGATAGGCTTCTGGGGTTGGCTATGCCAGCCGGATCGTTGAACCCGTCGAACGGCTGGAATGGGTGCCACGTCCCTGGATAAGGGTAACTTAGAGAGGCATTTTTACGGCTTGGCCGAAAAAATGGCGGTGCGCGGTCAGCGCCTCGCCATCGCCACCTGGGCATGTAGCATTTCACTGCCGGCGCACTCCTCGTCCGCCTCGGCGAGGGCTCTGGCGATGGCTGCACAATGCACCGGCTCCAGTAGCGGGTTCGTCTGTACCAGTGCGATCCGCTTGAGGAGCGCGAGGCTCTCGTCGATGAAGCCTGGAGGGTAGTCGCGCCCGGGCGAGTGCGACCAGGGATTGCTGCGCGCATCGAGGCCGATGTGGGCGATCATCGCGCGAAACTCGGATGCCCAGTGCGCTCCCGTGGTCGGCAGATAGCGATCCGCGCTCATGGCCCGATAAACGTGTTCGATTTCCCCTCCGGCAAACAGCTCGCGCGACGTCGTGATATGCCGGATCCCACGAGCCCGAACGGCGCGGACGAACGCACGGCAAGCGTCTTCGTCCGGGAAGATGAGCGGAGTCATCCACCCCGAATCCCCCGAGGGATCATTCCCCGGAACCCGGCGATACGATCGCGCCGGCCCGGCCAGTTCGAAGATCAGATCTCGCGCCGCGCGGAGGCGGCTGAGAAGCTGATCGACGCGCTCGATCTGCGCCAACGCCACAGCCCCCGTCAACTCGTTCATCCGCAGTCCGGTCGCGGGCATGATCCGATCGCTCACGGCGATCGCTTTCTTGCGGGCCGGGAAGGTCCTGCCCCCCATGTACAGGACCGCGAACTGATAGATCGTGTCCGAGTTCGTCGTCAGGAAGCCGCCATCCCCGGCGGCGATGAACTTCATGAACTTGGTGCTGAAGATGGCCACATCGCCGATACTGCCCAGCCGGCGGCCGCGGTAGCTGACGCCGGCCGCCTGGGCATTGTCCTCGAGGAGTGCGATGCCATGCCGGTCCGCAACCGCTCGCAGGGGCCCCAGGGCGCACGGGGCTCCGAAGAGGCTGACCGCCATCACGGCCCGGGTCCGCTCTGTGATGTTCCTCTCCACGTCGGCGGCGGAGATGCCGAGGGTCTCGTCCACCTGGGCGATGACGGGAACCGCGCCACACAGGATCACGGCATCCGCGCAGCCCACCCAGGTCACGGCTGGGACGATGACCTCGTCTCCGGGGCCAACACCGAGTGCGAGGAGTGCCACGTGGAGCGCCGCCGAGCCGGAAACCGTCGCGTGCACATGCTTGACGCCCAGCAGCGATTCCGCCGCCTGTTCGAAGCGCCCAACGAACGACCGGGAGGAAGAGACCTCGTATCTCCAGAGCCTCTTGCTCCGAAGCACCTCAAGGACGTAGCGCTCCTCGGCCTCTCCGGTCAGCTCCGCCCCCGTCGAGGTGTAGGGGACGTCCAGGTAGTTGGCGAGACCCGCGGACCGCAGCGCGTTCGCGTAGCGATCTTGCCCGACCGCGTCCCGGATGACGGATAAGACGACGGACACCACGGGCGGGGGCGCCGTGCGGGTGAGATATCGAACCACTTCGGCGACCTCAGGGTCGCTGTTCGTAGCGAACGCCCTGCAGAACTCGTCATGGGCCTCGTCATCGGCGATCGCCGCGAAGGCGGCGGCCCGCAGGTCTTTGAACGCCTTGCCGAGCTCGTCGTGGGACTCATCATCGGCGATCGCCGCAAGGGCGGCCCGTAGGTTTTTGAAATCCATGGCGGGACGCTAGGTCTCGGCGGCAAGATGGGCGGACGTACCGGCGAGGACGCTCCGCTCGCCCTCTTGTGCCGGCTCCCGCAATAGCAGGATGTGTCCTGCCGGATCCATGAACCGCGCGAGGCGTCCGATAGGACTTTCAGTCGGCCGGCCGGAGAACGCGATTCCGCGGCGCGACAAGGCGTCGACCGCCGTCGGGAGATGCGCGACCTGGAACGCCATGGCAACTCCGCTCGACCCCACCGTCGCGACCTGAAAGCGCTTGTCTTCACTCTCGACGTGGTGAGTCGTCAGCATCGCTGTGCCCACGTCGTACTTGACAACCCCGATCGGGGCGCGGGTGGGGATGCGGCGGCACGGCCCGCCTTCGAGGGCCTCGAGTCCGAGGACATCGCCATAAAATTTCGCGGCGACATCAGGATCGCTGAAGAACAGAAAGACGTAGGCGATAAAGGCACCGGCAAGATCATCGCCTGGGGCCGCGGCGCCCGCGGATGGCAGACCCGACGCGAGTGCCTCCAGCTTCGGGCCGCTCGGCCACCCCAGGGCGGCCTCAGACGGCTGGTAGATGGAAAACCAGTGACCGTCCGGGTCATAGAAATCCGTGGTCTGCCCAATGATGTATTCGAGGGTTCGGGAGAATTGCACGCCTCGTGCCGCAAGGAGGTCACGACAGCGCGGAAGGTTCTCCACCATGAAGGTAATATCGGCCGACCTGTCCGGGCCGTCCCGAAGCGTCACTCCGTTCTCGGCGGCTGGCATAAGGCAGAGCTGGACATGCCCCGCCGAGTACGTCGCGGCGTACGGGGTCACCTCGAGAGCTCTGAGCCCTAAGGTGTGTTCATAGAACGAGCAAGACGCCACCATGTCGGACACGAAGAGCACGATGGTCTCGAGGCTGAGGTCTGTCTCTGTCACTCGTGATTCCAATGGCATCGTCGTGACTCCAATGGGGACAGCGTGGCCCAGTGCGTTCGGCGGCGCCTCTTCTCAGCCGATGAGGCCCTGAGCCGAGGTGGCTTGAGGAAAGAATAGCCGGCGTACCGGGGTCCGGACTTCTCCCTCCTTGCTCAAGGGAAGACAGGATCTGGAGATTGTCAGCGGGGGATTGTCAGCGCGCTTCCAGGGCGGCCGCGGTGAGCGCGGAGAGGACGCGCCGGTATTCCCTTTCGAGCGCCGCCAGCGAGCCGGCGAAGGCTTCGGCCTCGGTGTTGGGCGGCAGTTGCTCGAACTCCCCGCAGAGCGCCGACAAGCCCATGGCTCCGAGCACCGCGCTGCTCCCCTTGAGCGCGTGCGCGCTCCGCTTGAGCAGCGGCCAGTCGCCGCGGGCGAGCGCCGAGCGGATCTCGGTCACGTGGGGCTGGGATTGAAAGGTTTCCGCGATCTCGCCCAGCACGTCCCGGCCCACGGCCCGCCCCAGTCCCCGCAGCTCGGTGATGCGGGCGCCGTCGAGCGGCGGCAAGGTCTCCGGCATGGGGGGGCGCTCCGGCTCGGGCTCGCCGGCGGCGCCGCCCAGCCAGTACTCCAGCTTCCTCCGCAGGATCTCTTCCAGGAAAGGCTTGGTGATGTAATCGTTCATGCCCACCGCGAGACAGCGGTCGAGCTCCTCGCGCATCGCGTGGGCGGTCAACGCCACGATCGGGATCCGCCGGATCTCCTCCGGCCCCTCGCGGATGCGGCGCGAGGCCTCGTAGCCGTCGAGCTCCGGCATCTGGCAGTCCATCAGGACGAGATCGAAGCCGCCGCTCTCCACCGCCTCCAGGGCCTCCCAGCCGTTGTGGACGGCCGCGACGTCATGGCCCATCGCCGTGAGCTGCTGGACGATGACGAGCTGGTTGATGACGTTGTCCTCCGCCACCAGGATGCGGCGCTGCCGGCCGGCGGGCCGCGGGGCGGTCTCGCTGCCCGCGATCGACGAGGTCCGGGGGCGGGGCGGGCTCGAGCTCCAGGATGAACCAGAAGGTCGACCCTTCTCCGGGCTTGCTCTCGAACCCGATCTCGCCGCCCATCTGCTCGACGATCCGCTGGCTGATCGCCAGCCCGAGCCCGCTGCCGCCGAAGCGCCGCGAGGTGGTGCTGTCGGCCTGGGAGAAGAGCCCGAAGAGGCGCCCCTGGCAGTCGGCGGGGATGCCGATCCCGGTATCGCGGACGACGAACCGCACGCGGCCATCCGCGAGCCGCCGCGCCTCGACGTCGACCGTGCCGGCGGTGGTGAATTTCACCGCGTTGCCCACCAGGTTGGTGAGCACCTGGCGCAGGCGCCCGGGATCGCCCCAGGCCCACTCCGGCACCCCCTCGCCCAGGTGGAGGTTGAGCGTCGGTGTCGTGGCTGCCGGCGGTGAACCGCAGCAGTCCGGCGATCTCATGCAGCGTGCCCGGCAGATCGAACGGCACCCGCTCGAGCACCAGCTCTGCCGGCTTCGATCTTCGAGAAGTCCAGAATGTCGTCGATCAGCCGCAGCAGCGAGGCCGCCGAGCTCTGGATCAGCTCGGCGTAGTCCCGCTGCTGCGCCGACAGGCCGGTCTTGCGCAGCAATCCGATCAGGCCGAGGACGCCTGCCATCGGCGTCCGGATCTCGTGGCTCATGTTGGCCAGGAACCGCCCCTTGGCCTGATCGGCCTGCTCGGCCGCCTCTTTGGCCAGCCGCAGCTCCTCCGCCCGGCGGCGCTCGGTGACGTCGCGGTTGATGCTGAGGATCGCGGGTTGCCCTTCGTATTCGATCAGCGAGGCGTTGATCTCGAGAAACATCCGGCTGCCGTCCTTGCGGATCTGAACCGACTCGAAGTTGTAGAAGACCCCCCGCTCCATGGTCTCGGCGATCTGCTGCTGCCCGCGCTCGACGTTCTCGGAGATCTCCTCGAGCGACATGCCGATGAATTCCTCCCGGCTCAGGCCGTAGATCTCGCAGGCCCGGCGGTTGACGTTGAGAACGATCTCTCTCGGGCAAGAAGATGAGGATGGCGTCGTGAGCGCTCTCGAAGATCCGGCGATAGTCGAGGCTTGCCTTGCGCAGCGCCTCGGCGCGGTCGTCGACCCGCCGCTCGAGCTCGTCGCGGTCGCGGCGGAGCTCCTCCTGCGCCGCCTCCAGCTCGGCGGTCCGGACCGCGAGCTGATGGGCCTTGTTGAGCCCCTCCCAGCGGTCGCCGTGGAGCTGCGCGCCGAGCGCCAGGATATAGGCGAAGAAGACGACCAGGCAGAGATACTCCCAGTGTCCGAGCTCCCAGTGGGCGGAGCCGAGGACGCCGGAGAGCGCGAGGAGCACCGGCAGGACCAGGGCGGCGACGAAGGCGAGGACGACGCGGGGCGCCTGGGAGTAGAGGATGACCCCCACGCTCGCGAGCACCGCGACCATCGTGAGCACGAAGAACGACTCGCCGCCGGGGCCGAAGCTGGTGATCACGGCGAAGAAGAGCCAGCCGAGGAGCAGGGCCTTCAGCAGGAGCGTGGAGTAGAAACCGATCCGCCAGAGCCGTGGGCTGGCGCGGAAGATCCGGTCGAACCGCAGGGCCAGATAGAAGCGCAGGGCGGCGAGGGCCAGGACGGCGATCAGGGCGCACGTGAACCGGAGAGGGGTCCTCTCCGGCAGGTCCGCCGCCAGTCCGAGGACCAGCAGAATGAACGGATAGCTCACCGCGCCCATGAGCGATCTCTGGGCGGACAGCCGATCCGCGGCCTCCCGCACCTCGGGAGGGATCTGACCTGGACTCCTCACTGATGGCACGGCAGAGGACCCCTTGGCGTAAGCTAAAAATTTAGACTTGATTTTATCCGTTGCCTCCAATTTAAACAAGGGATGCCTTATCAGGTTACAGATCTATATTTCTCTTACAATAAAGACAGATACACGACAAGCCCGGTGGGGGGTTCGTATACGGAGAGATGTCTAACCCCCTGGAAGACCGGAAGTCGCGGTCGCGGAGATCACCCCTATGTCGAATAGAGCCAGGATCGTGCGAATCATCCCGGCTGTCCTCCTCCTCCTTTTCAGCGCCCACGCTGTCGCCGCGCAGGAGACCTCCAGCGACACCGAGCGGTTGCTCGTCGAGATTCGTTCCGGCGTCACCGGCTATCAGGCCGATGTGCGGACCCGCGCGATGGAGCTGAGCCGGAAGATCGAGGTCCTCGGCGACCTGGCGGAGGCGGCGGACTCGGTGTCGCCGATCGCCATGGGGCAGTCGCTGACCCGCGCCCGCCAGAAGGCCGAGGAAGCGCGGCGCACCGCCGACCGCGAGCCGGCCCTGGGGGAGCCCGTGCCCGCCGTCGTCGACATCGTGTCGAAGCTCATCGCGTCGCCCCCTTTCGGAGTGCCGGCGGACAAGCTGCGCGACAGGCTCTTCGTCGAGATCGGCAAGCTCGAGGAGGACATCCTCCGGCAAGCCGCCGCTTTCCAGAGGGAGGCCGGCACGGCCGAGTCGTTCGAGCGCTCCCTGGCGCAGATTCAGGAGACTCTCCGCTCCACCGCGGTCAGCGGCGCGCGGGCGTCGCTGGCGACACGCCGGCTGGCTCTCAAGTCGAACGGGTAGGCCGGCGCTTCCGGCGATGCGCTTTCGAGGCGATCACTGCAAGGCGGTCACCCGCCAGACGGTGTTGCCGACGTCGTCCGCCAGCAGCAGGGCGCCGCGCTTGTCGATCGCGACGCCCACGGGGCGCCCCATCGCATCTCCGTTGTCCTTGACGAAGCCGGTCAGCACGTCGATCGGCTCGCCGGACGGCACGCCGCCGGCGAAAGGCACGAAGATCACTTTGTAGCCGCTGCGCGGCTTGCGGTTCCACGAGCCGTGCTGCCCCACGAACATGCCGTGGCTGAAGCGGCCGGGCAGCGCGGTCCCCTGCGAGGAGGCGAGGCCCAGGGAGGCGGTGTGCGGCCCCAGGGCGTAGTCGGGCACCAGGGCCCTGGCGACGAGGTCGGGGCGCGGCGGCTTCGGCCGCGTGTCGACGTGCTGGCCGTAATAGCTGTAGGGCCAGCCGTAGAAGCCGCCGTCGCGAACGGAGGTCATGTAGTCGGGCACGAGATCGCTGCCGAGCTCGTCGCGTTCGTTGACCGCCGTCCACAGGGCGCCGCTTCTCGGGCTCCCAGGCCATGCCGACCGGATTGCGCAGGCCGGAGGCGAAGACGCGGTGATGGCCGGTGGCGGCATCCACCTCCCAGATCGCCGCGCGCCCCTCCTCGGCCGCGATGCCGTTCTCCGCCACGTTGCTGTTCGAGCCGACGGCCACGTAGAGCTTCGAGCCGTCGGCGGAGGCGATGACGTTCTTGGTCCAGTGATGGTTGATCGGCCCCGCCGGCAGGTCGACGACCTTGACGCCGGGCGCCGCGATCCGCGTCTCGCCCGGCGTGATAGGGGAAGCGCACCACGGCGTCGGTGTCGGCCACGTAGAGGACGTCGCCCACCAGCGCCATGCCGAACGGCGAGTTGAGCCCGGCGAGGAACGCCGAGCGGGTCTCGGCGACGCCGTCGCCGTCGGCGTCCCGCAGCAGCGTGATGCGGTTGGGGCTGGGCACGGCGCCGCCCGGCCTTCTTCTGGAACAGCTTGAAGAACCACCCCTTGATCCCCTTGCCGTCCTCCGGCCGCGGCGGGCCGTTGGTCTCGGCCACCAGCACGTCGCCGTTCGGCAGCACGTAGAGCCAGCGCGGGTGATCCAGTCCGCGGGCGAACGCGGCCACCGCCATCCCCTCGGCGGCCACCGGCTTGCCGCCTTCCGGCCACCCCTTGGCGGTGACGACATGCACCAGGGGGATCGGCGCCCTGTTCGGAGGCGGCAGGGTCGGGTGGGGGCCGGTGCCGGCGGAGACCGGGAGCTTCGCCGCGGAAGCGCATCCCGCGAGGATCACGGCCGCGACGAGCAGACCGCTCTGGACGAGTTTGAACGACTGAGCGGATGGGAACATCGGGTCGACCTCCCAGAAGGTTGGCAATAGCGCCATCCGGCAAGCTTCGGTGCGAGCAAAAATCGAGCCTGTCGAAGTGTCGTGGCTCAACTTGGCTCTCGGGGCCTCCGACGCCCGGGCCTGAAGACCCGGGCTACGCCGGAAACGAAAAGCCGGCTGAAGCCGGCTCGAAAAGCGGCCGGAGGGATCTTCGAGCCTCCTTCAGGAGGCTTTTCGTTTGAAGCGTAGCCCGGGTCTTCAGGCCCGGGCGTCGGAGGCCCCGCTACCTGTGGAAAAGCGCGCCCGCCCGGTCTGGCGTATCCTGACCCGTGATGAAGATCGCCAAGGTTCTCCTCTATGTCCTCGTGATCGCCGGGGCGCTCGCCGCCTTCGGGTGGTTTTTCGTGTCCCAACTGGGCGCGGGCCGGACGGCGGAGCTGCCCGGGGTGGTGCTGGCGGCGCCTCCGGAGTACGCCGTCGTCGAGCACGGGGAGATGGCGCCCGCGGCGGCGGCGGCCGAGCTGGAGGCCCAGGCCCTGCGCCCGGACGCGGACAAGGTGGGCATCCGCTTCGAGCGCCATGGCGCGGTCGTCTACTGGCTGGCCGACATGCAGGGGGACATGCTGGAGGAGCGCTCGGCGGGGGCCTCCGGCACCCGCCTGCAGACGGTCTGGCACGGAGGAGTCCGCGAGCGGCTGCGCTGGGCGCGCGGCCATGGGAGCTTCGACGTTCCCGGCCTGCCGCCTCCTGAGCGGAAGAACCTCTACCACTGAGCGCTGCCGCCTCCGGCTGGACTTCCGGCTGGCGAGCCCATAGGCTCCCGCTCCGAACCGCCCGCGGGCGACGTTTCAAGAGGGGAACCGATGGAGATCCTGAAGGGGCTGCTCGACCACGTCCTGCATCTCGACAAGTACCTGAGCCCGATCATCCGGGATTACGGAGCGTGGACGTACCTGCTGCTCTTCCTCATCGTCTTCTGCGAGACGGGCCTGGTGGTGACCCCCTTCCTCCCCGGCGACTCGCTATTGTTCGCGGCGGGCGCTTTCGCCGCCAACGGCTCGCTCTCGGTGGTGGCGCTGATCGCCGCCCTGAGCGTCGCCGCCGTCCTGGGCGATACGGCCAACTACTGGATCGGGCACTTCCTGGGGCACCGGCTGCTCAACGCCAGGCGGCGGGTGATCAAGCCCGAGCACATCGCCTACACCCACGAGTTCTTCGAGAAGTACGGCGGCAAGACGATCATCATCGCCCGCTTCGTCCCCATCGTCCGCACCTTCGCGCCGTTCGTGGCCGGCCTGGGGAGCATGAGCTACGGCCGGTTCATGAGCTACAACGTCATCGGCGGCGTCGGCTGGGTGCTCGTCTGCACGCTCGCCGGCTACCTGTTCGGCAATCTCCCCTTCGTGCAGAAGAACTTCTCGGCCGTGGTGCTGGCGATCATCGTCCTCTCGCTGCTGCCGGCGGTCTGGGAGATCCTGGCAGGCCCGCCGGCGGGCCCGCCGGGCCTGAGGCTTGGCAAACAGGCCCCAAGTGTGCGATCCTACGCCTGCGCCCGCCTCCCGGCGGGCGCCTGTGCGAAGCGGCTCAACTCTTGAGCCCCGAGCGGCGGCCTCGCCGGCAAGTCCCCGTTCCCTACCCCTTTCGCCGGAAACATGAAGTGGCGTTACGCCACACAAGCTGGCGGCGTGCGCCCGGAAGGATTGCAAACGACTGATGAGCAATTTCTCGGATTTCGGCCTTCACCCCGACCTTCTCCGCGGCATCGAGAGCCTCGGCTTCGAGCAGCCCACCCCCATCCAGACAGGACGCCATCCCCCCCGCCCTCGCCGGGCGCGACGTCCTCGCCTGCGCCATGACCGGCAGCGGCAAGACGGCGGCGTTCCTGCTGCCGATCCTGCACCGGCTGATGGACAAGCCGCGCGGCACCACCCGGGCGCTGATCCTCGCCCCCACCCGCGAGCTCGCGGCGCAGATCGTCGAGCACCTCGACGGCACTCGCCAGCCACACCCGCCATGACCGGCGCGGCCGTCTTCGGCGGCGTCGCCATGGGGCCGCAGGAGAAGGCCTTCCGCAAGCGGCGTCGACGTCCTCGTCGCCACCCCCGGCCGGCTGCTCGACCACTTCCAGAACGCCTACGCGAAGCTCGACGGGCCTCGAGATCCTCGTCCTCGACGAGGCCGACCGCATGCTCGACATGGGCTTCCTGCCCGACATCCGGCGCGTGCTCCAGCACCTGCCGCCGCCGCGAGCAGACGCTCTTCTTCTCCGCCACCATGCCGCCGCCGATCGTCGAGCTGGCCGCGCGAGATGCTGCGCGACCCGGCGCGCCTCAACGTCGAGCGCAAGTCGGCGCCGGCGACCGGCGATCACCCAGGCCGTCTATCCGGTCGCGCGAGGACCTCAAGCCCTGCCTCCTCGTCGAGCTGCTGCGGCGGGGCGAGATCAAGAACGTGCTCGTCTTCACCCGCACCAAGCACCGCGCCAACCGGCTGGCCGAGTTCCTCGAGCAAGCACGGCGTCGCCTGCGACCGCATCCACGGCAACCGCAGCCAGGCGCAGCGCACGCGACGCCCTGGCCGGCTTCAAGAGCGGCGAGCTACCGCGTGCTGGTGGCGACCGACATCGCCGCCCGCGGCATCGACGTCGAGGCGCTCTCGCACGTCATCAACTTCGACGTCCCCAACATCCCCGAGGACTACATCCACCGCGTCGGCCGCACCGCCCGCGCGGAGATGACGGGCGACGCCTTCACCTTCGTCGCGCCGAGGAGGAGGCGGCCGAGCTCGCAGGCCATCGAGCGCGCGGTCGGCTCCCGGCTGCCGCGCCGCACGGTCGAGGGCTTCGACTACGAGGCGCAGCCGGCGGAGCGCTTCGAGATCCCGCTCGCAGGAGCGGATCGCCGCCATCCGCGCCCGCCGCGCCGAGGAGCGCGCCCGGGCCCGGGCCAAGGCGGAGAAGAAGGCGCAGCGCGAGGCCGAGGAGAAGGCCCGTCTCGATCAGAAGGCGAAGCGCCGCACCGAGGGGCGTCGCCGAGCAGCAGCCCCGCCAGCAGGGTCAGGGCAGGCCCGCCCAGGCGCCGCGGGGGCAGCAGCCGCCGCGTCAGGGTGAGCGTCAGGGCGAGCGTCAGGGCGAGCCCGGCAACCGCGCCGGCCGCCAGGATCAGCAGCCCCGCAGGCGGGACGGCGGACAAGGGCAGGGGCAGGGGCCGCGCCGTCACGGCGGCGGCGACCAGCAGCCCCGCCACCGCCACGTCCACGTCGTCACCGAGCCGGCGCGGGAGGTCGATCCCACGACCAAGCCGACCGAGGAGCGTCTGGCGCAGATCCGCAACACGTTCTCTCCCACCCGCTTCAACCGGTTCCGCCGGTAGCCCGATCTGTCGATTTTTCAGCGGTTGACCAGCGGCTGACACGTCACTGACGTGTCAGCCGGGAGCTCTCTCCCCCGGTCTCACTCTTGAAGCCGGCCGCCGGATCCATGGCACGCCGGTTGCTCTCTACCCTTTTTATCCGATCGGGCTGACTGGCTGGGATCGATGGTTTCTGGAAAGGAGATTGTCATGTCATCCACCATCATCATCACTGTCGACGAGCAGGGTCATTCAATCGTCGGCGATCTGCCTGCTGGCGTCTTCTACTCCCGTTTTGCCGCTCCCCCGGATGCTGAGATCAGGGACGTGATCTCGATCAACGCCGCCGGTCTCTACACCCTTCAGATCAACGCGCCCAGCGTGGCGCAGCCAGCGGCGACGGCGCCGGTGGAGCTCCTGGGCAGCGGCCAGTTCCAGGCGAGCTTTCTGGTCGACGCGAGCGATCTGCCCCTGCTGCAGGAATACGGGACGGCTGGATGCCAGGTCGGCGGGTTCAACTACACGCTGGGCGTCATCGTCAATCCGTTGAGCCTGTTGATCCCGGTCGCGGTCGATGTCACGGGTGAGATCGCGGTGGACCAGGCCGCCATGCCGGTCGGCGTTCACTTCAATCAGACCCAGCACTGGTTCGTCGTGCGAGGTGCCGGCGATTACACGTTCGCGTTCTCCCTGCCTCCGGATGGGGGGAAGATCTTCAAGGACGTGACGTTCGTCAATCCGCCGGAGATGATCGATTACCAGATCAGCGACGACAATCTGACGCTCTGGATCTACAACTATTATTTGAAGACCAACCCCGCGACCCTGGCGGCTCCGTTCACTTTCGTGCTTTCGTCCCTGAACCAGAGCGGTGTCGCGGATATCCTTGTCGACCCCACCATCATCAATAATCCCATCAATCAGGGTGGGAGCGGCGGCATCGATTGCGGGCCCGAGCCGCGATACGAGCTGGTGGGCGCGCTAGCGGAGTGACTCCCCGGGCTTTCCAGGGTACCGCGCGAGAACTTCCTGGAACTGCGGGTTGGCGCGCAGGCCGTTGAACCAGGGGAGGGAGAACCAGCTCGCTCCGCAGCCGTTCTTGAGCGCGGTTTCGGAGCTGGCGATGGCCGACGTCTCCTCGCCGAGCAGGGCATAGACGACGGCGGCCTCGAAAGCCGGGGCGCCGCTCTCGGGGGCCAGGCGGAGCGCCTCGCGAAGGGCGGTCACGGCGGGGAGGCCCTGGCCCAGATGAGCCAGGGCCTGCGCCTTGACGGTCAGGAACTGCGGCCCCGCGGCCTGGCTGTCCTGGGCGATCAGCGCGAGGACCTTGCGGTAGAGCGCCTCCGCCTCCGCTTTTCGGCCCATGAGCAGATAGGTGTCGGCCAGATTCAGAGCGACGAAGGGGTTCCGGGGCTTCTCCGCGACCACCCGCTCGAAGGCCTCCGCGGCCTCGGCGTAGCGGCCGGCAAGAAGCTCGGCGAGGCCGAGGTTGGAGATTTCCGCGAACCCTGGCGAGCGCCGCACGAGAGTGCGGTAGAGCTCCAGGGCACGCTTGGGATCTCCGCTCTGCAGCTCCAGCTGGCCGAGGGCGGAGAGGGCGTCGGCGTTGCCGGGGGCCCGCCGCAGGCTCTCCTCCAGGTGCTGCCGGCCGGCGGCGATCTCCCCCTGCTGGAACTCGGTGACTCCCAGAGTCACCAGCCGCTTGAAAGAAGGCTGGCGGCCGACCTCCGTCCGCATCAGGGCAATGGCTTCGCGGGTCTGGCCGCGGGCGAGCAGGAGGCCGGAGCGGAGCTCGAGGATGGCGACGTCGCCGGGGTCGACGCGCTCGAACTGGCTCAGGGCCTCTTCGGCCCTGGGGAGGTCCCCCCCTTCGAGCGCCGTGTAGAAGAGCGCGCGGAGCACCCGCCGGTCCTCGGGCGCCATCTTCCGTGCCTCGCCGGCCACCGCGAAGGCCCGCCGCAGGATCTCCGGCTGGCGCGAGAAGAAGTGCTGGAAGCGCGCGACCTCGATCTCCAGCAGGTAGACCTCGAGGAAGCGGGGCGCCCTCTCCCGGAGCGCCTTCAGCTGCTGGAGGATGCCGTCCAGGGAGGCCTCCTGGCGCGACTCGAATCGGCGGCGCAGGGTCAGGAGCTCCCGCAGATCCCGGTCGCTCGCCTCGCTGACGAAGGCGCCCGGGCGCGGCGAGCGGTCGGAGTAGGCCTGCCGGATCTGCGTTCCCATCGCGCCCGCCGCGACGCCGAGGTCGTCGGCCGGGATGTCGAAATGCTCGGCCCAGAGGACTGTCCCGTCGCGCCCCCGGGTGCGGCTCAGCGAGACCCGGCAGTCGACGGGCCGGCAATCCAGCTTCGTGCTCACCACCTCGTCGGCGGAGACGGCCTTCGCCACGGCCGCGGGGAGGCCGGGGACCGCGTCCGTCTCCTCCAGGCTCTTGGGCGAGACCCCCTCCAGGGCCAGGAGGCCGCGGACCGAGGCGATGCGCAGGTCGGAGGAGAGCAGGTCGAGATCGGTGGCCAGTCCGGGCGTGCCGTGGACCTCGGGCTTCAGCACCGCCACGTACAGCGGCTCCGGGGCAGGGCGAAAGGCGACCCACGCGCCCGGGATCCCCAAAGCCACGAGCAGCGCCAGGCCGATCCAGGCGGCGGTCCGCATCGGCGAGCGCCGTCCCGTGATCCGGCTGTCGAACGAGGGTCCGGCGCTCCCCTGCCGCGAGGCGGGCTCGACCGCAGTCCCGATGGGCGTCCAGGCGCGGGTTCCCGTCAGGGTCGCCGTCGACGTCGCCATCGGCGCGAGCTCCCGCCCGAGCTCCCCGGCGCTGCGCGGCCGCAGCAGCGGATCCTTCTCCAGGAGGTGGTCCACCAGTTGGGAGAGCTCCTCGGGCACCGCCGGATTGACCTCCCGCACGGGCACTTGCCGGTCGTGGACGATCCGGTTCAGCATCGCCAGCTCGTTCTCGGCGGCGAAGGGGGATCTGCCCGGTCAGCATCTCGTAGAGCAGGATGCCGAAGGAGAAGAGGTCCGACCGGTGATCGACCTCCTCCCCTCGCGCCTGCTCGGGGGACATCGCGCGGTAGGTCCCCATCACGTGGCCGATCGCGGTGAGCGAATCCTCTGTCTTTCTCCGCCAGCAGGCGCTTGGCGATCCCGAAGTCGGTGATCTTGGCGCGCCCGGCGGGGGTGACCAGGACGTTCTCGCTCTTGAGATCGCGGTGGACGATCCCCTGGCGGTGGGCTTCCGCGAGCCCGTCGGCGACGTCCCTGGCGATGACGACGGCCGCCTCCAGCGGCAGCGGGCGGCCGCCGATCAGGGTCCGCAGGTCCGTCCCCTCCACCGCCTCCATCACGATCGAATCGACGTCCCCCTCCGCGAGGACGTCGTAGATCTGGACGATCGCCGGGTGGTTCAGCCGGGCGGCGACCCGGGCCTCGCGGCGGAAGCGCTCCCGGCGCTCGGAGGTGGCGCCCTTGTCGGAACGGATCCGCTTGATGGCGACCTGGCGGTCGAGGCGCTCGTCGTAGGCGAGGAAGACCTCCCCCATGCCGCCCGCCCCGAGGCGCCTCAGGATTTCGTAGGGGCCGATCTTTCCCAGCAGCTCGGACATGGCGGGCTTCCGGTCAGGTGAGCTTCAGCTCCCGGAGGCGGCGGGCCAGGGCCTTCCGTGAGACCTCCAGGCGATCCACCATGGCTTCGACATCGCCGCCGCACTCCTCCCAGCAGCGGGTGATCTCCTCGGCGGAGAGGTCGCCGGCCTTGCGCAGGCGCGGATTCGCCTCGACCAGCGCGTAGAGCGAGGGGCGCGAGATGCGGAGCTGCTCGGCCGCGGCCTGGAGATCCCAGCGGCTGGCCCGCAGCGCCGCGATCAGCTCCTCCTCGGGGACTTCCGACGGCCGGCGGCGGTCGGCATGGATGGCTGAAGACGCCGGATCGGCGGCCGCTGGATTGGGCGCCGCTGGATTGGGCGCAATAATCACCGGCCGGGTCGACGACGGCGACGAGCGCAGCAGCCGCTCGACGGCGGGGCCGATCTCCGCCCGCGGCTGCCCGCGGCTGCCGATGGCGATCTGGCGGGCCACGTTGCGGAGCTGGCGGACGTTGCCCGGCCAGTCGTAGCGGGCGAGCCGGGCGACCAGGCCCGGCGGCAGCCAGAGGGGAGCGTCGGGAGCGCCGGGGTCCAGCCGGTGCGCCTCGCCGAGCGGGGCGAGCTCCCGCCGCAGGAAGTGGATGAGCAGGCGGCCGACGTCGTCGCGCCGCTCTCGCAGCGGCGGCAGCCAGATCTCGTAGCCGGCCAGGCGGTGTAAAAGCGGGGCGCGGAACTCGCCCGCGGCCGCCCGCGCCTCGAGGTCGGCGTCGGTGGCGGCGAGCACGCGCACGTCCACCCGCTGCGGGCTCTGGGTGCCGACCGGATGGACCTCGCCGGTCTCCAGCGTCCGCAGCAGCATCACCTGCACCTCGGGGGTCGCCTCGCCGATCTCGTCGAGCAGCAGGGTGCCGCCGTGCGCCTTGCGGAAATACCCTTCCTGCTGCTGTACGGAACCGGTGTAGGCCCCGCGGGCGGCGCCGAAGAGCTCCGAGGCCACGAGCGTCGGCGGGATGGCGCCGAGATTGACGGCGATGAACGGTCCGTTGCGCCGGCGGCTGGCGTCGTGCAGCGCGCGGGCCGCGAGCTCCTTGCCGGTCCCCGTCTCGCCGCGCAGCAGCACGCCGACCTCGACGTCGGCCACGCCGGCGATCTCGTCCCGCACCCGGGCGATGCCGCAGCTGTCCCCCTCCAGCCCGAACCGCTTCGCCGCCGGCGCCGTCAGATGGTCGAGGATGTGGAGGAGCAGGACCACCCGGTCCGCCAGCTCGAGCACGACGCCGCGGGCGAGGTCGGCGGCCGAGATCGCGAGCTCGCCCGCGAGAATCATGCCGTCCACCATCACGCGCGTCCGGCTCTCGCCGGCGGCGAGGACGATCCCACCCTGGGGGGCCGGGCGCAGTTGCAGGGGCTGGCGGCTGATGTGGCGGTCGTTCAGCGGCTCGCCGATGGCCGATTCCGGCGTCGCGAACTCCGGCTCGTGGCGGCCGAGCCGCGCCTCCCGGCCGAGCGTCAGCTCGCTCAGCAGGGCACGCTCGCCGACCCGGCGCAGGTCCGGGTGATAGAGCAGGGTGAGCGTCGGGATCGAAGCGGGGCTGGATTTCCCCCTCGGGATGGCGCGCAGCCGGCCGGTTCCCGACAGCCCAACCGTCGAGGCGTCGGATTTCAAGGGCGTCATTTGATGGCATTCTAACCGGGTCCGGGTCCGATTTCGGTATGCTGGGGCAAAGCCGTGACCGGAATGACGCCGCCGCCCCTGGACCTGCCCATCCTTCACCAGGATCGCTCTCTTCTGGCTGCCGGCAAGCCCGCGGGGCTCGCCGTCCACCGGGGGGCGGCGCGGGATCGGGTCTTCGCGCTGCAACTCGTCCGCGACCGGGCCGGCCGGCGCGTCCACGCCGTCCACCGGCTCGACCGCGCGACCAGCGGCGTCCTGCTCTTCGCCTTCGATCCCGCGGCCGCCCGCCGGATGCAGGAGCGGTTCGAGGCGGGCGCGGTGGAGAAGCGCTACCTCGCCCTGGTGCGCGGTATCCCGCCGGAAACGGGAGTGATCGATCATCCGATCCCCCGCGACGTCGACGGCCCGCGGGTGCCGGCGGTGACCGAGTTCCGCCGCCTCGCCGTCTTCGAGCGCTACGCCCTGGTCGAGGCCCGGCCGCGGACCGGCCGCCGCCACCAGATCCGCCGCCACTTCAAGCACATCAGCCACCCGCTGATCGGCGACGTGCGCTACGGCAAGGGGGAGCACAACCGCCTCTTCCGCGACCGCTTCGGGCTGCACCGCCTCGCCCTGCACGCCCTGGAGCTGGCGTTCGCTCATCCTGAAACCGGGGAGAGGCTGCGGATCGTGGCCCCGGTGCCGGAGGATCTGGCGGGGCCGCTGCGGGCCATGGGGATCGAGGTACAGGGAGAGTGGATCTGAACGTCAGGTCTTTTCGTTATTCGAGGTAGGTGCGTTCGCTCATACCGGAACGGCTTCGCGGAGGATGTTCTGGCCAATCCGAGGCTTGAGCGCGCTCTTCATCACCAGGTCCACCTTGACCCCCAGGAGATCGCTGAGGTGGTTTTCGAGCGCGACGTACTGTAAGAGGCCCGGTGTTTTGTCGAACGTCACCAGCACGTCGAGATCGCTCTCCGCGTTCTGCTCGTCCCTTACATAAGAGCCGAAGACCTCCAGGGAACGCACGTGGTACTTCTCGGCGAGCTCCGGGAGGAGTTGGCGCAGGGTGACGAGATAGCGATCGACGGGTCTTGCTGCCATAGGACCCTCATTATAGACGAGCCGATCCTGGACGGTATGGCCGTTTTCCGCGTCGCGAAGCAGCGAGGACGCCCCTGTCCTCGCCGCGGGACGAACCGTTCGATTTTCCGCTCCGGATTCCCGCGCCGTCAAACGGTTGGACAGAGATGATCCATTCGCTTGGATTGCCGGGGATTTCCGTATCGCTTCCCGGTGATCGAAATCCTGATTTATAAAGGGTTTTAGCAGTCCAGATCCGTCTTGGCATCCCCTTTGCGCTATACCAGGGCAGCGCAAAGCGGAACCGTCTTCCCGGGAGGACGGTCCACAACTCTGGGAGGTTTGAGATGCGATCGAATTCTTTTCGAATGGCAGCGCTCTGTCTTTTCTTTCTGATCGGAAGCGGCCTGGCCTGGGGAGCGGACAGGCCGGGCCAGGGATTGTTCCTCGCCAGCAAGGATGGAACTACGCGTGTGCCGGCCCCTGTCCTCGGCGCCACGGTCGAGGTGCGGATGACCGGCATCATCGCGCGGACCCGGGTGACGCAGATCTTCACCAATCCGGTGAAGGACTGGGTGGAAGGGATCTATATCTTTCCGTTGCCCGAGGACGCGGCGGTCGACACGTTGCGGATGAAAGTCGGGGATCGCGTGATTCAGGGCGTCATCCAGGAGAAGGATGAAGCGCGCCGGACCTATGAGACCGCGAAGGGGCAGGGCATGAAAGCCAGCCTGATCGAGCAGCAGCGGCCGGACGTCTTCACCACCGCCGTGGCCAACATCGGACCCGGCGAAACGGTGGAGGTCTCCGTCGAGATGCAGCAGGTGGTGCGCTGGGACCGGGACCACTTCAGCCTGCGGTTCCCGATGGTGGTCGCGCCGCGCTCCGAGAGCGGAAAGGCGGCCGGGAGCGGCCAGCTCATGCTGCCGCCGGTGCGCCGGCGGGGCGCTCCGCCGATCAATCCCTTCGCGTTCCATGCCGATCTCGACCCCGGGTTCCCGCTCGCCAGAGTGGCGAGCCCGAGCCATGCGGTCACCGTGGCGAAGGGAAAAAACTTTCGGTACGCGGTGGACCTGAAGAAAGGGGTGGAGCCGGCCGATTCCGACCTCGTCCTGGAATGGGCGCCCGCCGTGGGCCGCGAGCCGCGCGGGGTCTTTTACTCGGAAGAGGTGGACGGCGAGCGGTACGACCTCCTGATGGTCATGCCGCCCGACGCGCCCGAGGCCGTGATGTCGCGCCTGCCGCGGGAGACGATCTTCATCATCGACACCTCCGGCTCGATGACGGGGACCTCGATCGTGCAGGCCCGCGAGGCGCTTCTGCTCGCTCTCGACAAGCTCCAGCCCACGGACCGGTTCAACGTCATCCGGTTCAGCGACAACGCCAGCTCGGTGTTTCCGGACAGCGTTCCGGCGAGCCACGATGCCCTCCAAAAGGCCCGCGGCTTCGTCTCCGGCCTGAACGCGGATGGCGGCACCAATCTGCTCCCGGCGCTCGAGATCGCCTTCCGGAACCCGGCTCCGGGCGGTCTTGTGCCGCAGGTGATCTTCGCCACCGACGGGCAGCTCAGCGATGAGGCGCAGGCCGTCTCGTTCCTGAAGGGGAATCTGGGCGTCCGCCGGCTCTTTCCGGTGGCGATCGGCCCGGCTCCCAACGCCGCGCTCCTGCGCCGGCTCGCCGCGCTCGGCCGTGGATCGTTCACCCAGATCGCCGATACCGGGAACGTGGCGCCGGCGATGGCGGCGCTGTTCGCCCAGCTCAACGCTCCCATGCTCCAGGGGATCGAGGTGCGGTGGAGCGATCCCTCTGCCGAAGCCTGGCCGGCGCGCACGCCGGACCTCTATCTCGGCGAGCCGCTGGTGCTCACCGCCCGCTCGCGGGACGCCGGCGGCCCGGTGAGCGTCTCCGGGTCCCGGAGCGGCAACACCTGGGAGGATTCATTCCCCAAGGCCGGCAAGCTGAAGGGCGCCGGCATCGACAAGCTCTGGGCGCGGCGGAAGATCCAGGGTCTGACGGACAGCCTCCAGGAAGGGGCCAACGCCGGAGAGGTGCGCCAGGCCATCGTCGAGCTCGGACTGCGGCACCATCTGGTTACGGATTACACCAGCCTGGTGGCCGTCGACGATCAGGAGACCGCACCCGGCGGCAAGCCGGTCACGCGGATCGTGCCGGTCAATCCGCCGCGGGCTGACGACGCCGTGGAGGATGTGATCACCGTGACCGCCGAGTCGCCGCTGCTCGATGAACGCCGGATCAGCACGGGCTGCACCGTCTCGTCGGCCGAGTTGGAGAAGATCCCCACCGTGGGAGGCAACGAGAGCGGCCAGCAGGCCCGGTATGGCGGTCAGATCACCGCGGCGGAGGCGAAGAGCCTGTGCGCCGAGATCGCGCGGACCGGCTGGGCGGGGATCACGCTGAAGCGCGTCCTCGCCGCCGCGCCTTCTCTGCGAGAAGCTCTCCAGAAAGCCG
Organism: uncultured Acidobacteriota bacterium; assembly: GCA_963792575.1. Lineage (GTDB taxonomy): Bacteria > Acidobacteriota > Thermoanaerobaculia > Multivoradales > UBA5704 > DATARR01. The sequence goes on along the minus strand of CAWBWZ010000023.1, from coordinate 433,180 downwards.
CCGACGCCGGCCTGCTGCGCGGCTTCCTCGCTTTGGTTCTCCACGATAAAGGGTGCTCCGAACCGCCGGCGGATGTGCGGGCCGAGGCTCAGCGTTATCTCGGCCAATTCGGCCGGCCGAAGGTCTGACGGAGTAGACTCCGGAGCGTGCCGATCGACGCTCCGGTTTCTTCCGACACGCGACGCTACCTCGAAGCCGCGCTCGCCGCCTGCCGCCGGGCTGGAGAGATTCACCGCCAGCACTTCCGCTCGGCGGCGTTGAAGGTGGAGCTCAAGGGGGACGCCTCGCCGGTGACCGCGGCCGACCGCGGCTCCGAGGAGGCGATCCGCGAGACGCTCCACCGCGCAACTCCCGATCTCGGGCTCCTCGGCGAGGAGTTCGGCCAGGAGGGGAGTGAGCGCAACCGCTGGATCATCGATCCCCTCGATGCCACCAAGAACTTCGTGGCCGGGCTCCCCTTCTTCGCCACCCTGATCGGGCTCGAGCTGGACGGCGAGCTCGTCCTCGGCGTCGTCCACGCGCCGGCGCTGGGGCCGGGATCGGGGCTGTCCGCTGGGCAGCCCGGGAAGGAGAGTGCGGCCCTGGGGGAGACCTGGTGGGGGGCCCGTGGCGAGGGCGCCTGGGGGGAACCGGCACCCGGCTGGAAACCTGCCGTCAGAGACGGTTGCGGGTGAGCGAGACCGCGGAGATCGAGCGCGCCTTCGTGGTCCACGGCGGCCTCAACCTCTTCCAGCGGAACGGTCTCTGGCCGGCTTTCTCGGATCTCGTCGCCCGCGCCAACCGCACCCGCGGCTTCGGCGACTGGTGGGGGCACATCCTGGTCGCCGAAGGGCGCTGCGACGCCATGGTGGAAGGCGAGGTCGCCCTTCACGACGTGGCCGCCCTGAAGCCGATCCTCGAAGCGGCGGGAGGCGTCTTTCAGACCCGCGGCGGCGCGCCGCTGGTGTCCGGATGGAAGGACGCGGCGATCTCCTCGAACCGGAATCTGGCGGAGGGGGTGCGGGCGGTGATGGGGTTTTAGGCGCCGCCCGGGCATCAATGCCCGGGCTACGCTGGAAACGAAAAGCCGGGTGAACCCGGCTCAAAAAACAAGCTTCTCGATGAGCCGCCTTCAGGCGGCTTTTCTTTTGGGGCGTAGCCCGGGCATTGATGCCCGGGCGGGGCTCGCCCCCGTCTCTCATCCTCCGCTACAATCCCCCGCTCCCGAAAGGAACCGGGAGACTCGTAGCGTCCGGGGAGAAAAGATGTCCGCCTTCACGAATCTGGAGTTCCATCGAACGGGAATCGGCCTGGTGCCGGAGCGGCCCGGCGAGAAGCACACGGCGATCTATGTGGCGGTGGTGCCCGGCAGCGGCACGTCCCTGCGGTCGTGCACCTGCGCCGACAGCAAGAAGAAGACGTGCGACCATCTCAAGCACCTCTCGCGAGGCGGTCGCCGAGGTGGAGAAGGCCTTCGCGGCGCGGGGATGGGAGGCCGGCTTCGAGGCCTCGGTCTGGTGCCGGCTGGCGCGGCTCCTGTTCGAGGGGAGCCCGCAGGCCTCGGCCAAGGTGCGGGTGCTGCGGGTGCCGCGCGATCCGGCGCCGGTGATCCGCGTCACCGCTCCGAACGGCGACGAGCTGGCCGAGTATCTCGACGTCTCCCCAGCGCGGGTCCGCTTCCTCGAGCGGACCGGCAAGGCCGATCCCGGCGGCGAGGGGATCTTCGATCGCGCCGGCCTGCTCGAACGGCTGGCCCTCTTCCAGGCCACCGAACAGGAGCGCATATTTCATAAGGCGGGCATGAAGACGCAGCGCCAGAGCTGGGAGGAGAGCTTCTGGCACCGCCTCGCCTATCACTGCGCCCGCGAGTTCGACCGCGGCACGTTCCATCCCGCGATCGACGAGGGGAACGGCCGCTTCACCTTCACCTATTGCCGGCCGGCGGGCGACCCGGTCGTCCGCTTCGCCGTGCCGCGCGACCGGGTGCGGGCGGCGCTGCAGCTCCTTGCGGGGGAGTATCCGGAGCAGGCGGACCTCGCGATCAGGCCGATCCCGCTGATGTCGATCTTCCGCGTCACCCAGGAGACCGAGCTCGATCTGGAGGTGCGGCCGGTCATTCGAGCTCTCCAGGAGAATGGCGAGGAAAGGTTTTTCGAGCGCCGTGATTTCGAGCAGTTCCGCTACGGCAACCTCGTCTATATCAAGGATCTCGGCGTGCTGGCCGAGCTGGAGCGCGAGGGGAAGGAACGCAAATTCAAGGCGCCGGTCAGCATGAAGCTCCAGCGCGGCCAAGTGGCGAGCTTCCTGGCCGAGCATCAGGAAGCGCTGGGAGAGGGGTTGCTGGTGCTCGACGAGCCGCTGCGGGAGTGGCGCATCTTCAAGGAGCTCGACCGCATCGAGATCTCCGCCGTGGATTTCGAGGAGGCGCTCGCCCGCAGCTGGTACTGGCTGGCGGTGGAGTATGGCTTCGGAGCCGATTCGGTGTCGCTCGCCGAGATCCTGCGCGCTCGCAAAGAGGGGTTGCCTTACCTGGAGACGGCGGGCGGATGGATCGATCTCAACGCGCCGGTGTTCCGCGATCTCGACCGCCTCGGCGAGGTGGGGGACGCGAACCGCTTCCGGCTGCCGGCGAGCGAGCTGCTCCGCCTTCAGGCCGCGTCGGGACAGCCGGTGCAAGTGGCCGGCGAGGGGGCCGCCGCGGCCCGCCTCGGGAGCCTCTTAGAGCTGCGGCCGGCGGCGCCATTTATGACCCCGCGCGGAATCGCCACCGAGCCCCGGGCCTATCAGCGGATCGGCGTCGACTGGCTCCTCTTCCTGGTGCAGAACCGGCTCGGCGGCCTGCTCTGCGACGACATGGGCCTCGGCAAGACGCTACAGGTGCTCGCCCTGATGGTCACCCTGCTCGAACGAGGTGAGGTCACGGAGCCTTTCCTCGTGGCCTGCCCCACCAGCGTCCTCTGCACTGGCGCAACCAGATCCACCGCCACGCTCCGGGACTGCGGCCGGTCGTCCATCACGGCTCGCAGCGGCGGCTGCCGGGCGCGCTCCGGCCGGGCGACGTGCTGCTGACCTCCTATGGCGTGCTGCGCCGCGATGCCGAAGAGCTGAGCGCCCGTCCCCTTCGCCCTCGCCGTGTTCGACGAGGCCCAGAACCTGAAGAACCGGGGCACGCAGAGCTGGCAGGCCGCCGATCACCTGGTGGCGGACGTCAAGCTGGGGCTGACCGGCACGCCGATCGAGAACTCGCTCGGCGAGCTCAAGGCGCTCTTCGACCTCGTCGTGCCCGGCTACCTGGGGACCGACGCCGGCTTCGCACACCGCTACGAACAGGAGGACGATCTGGGCGAGCTGCGGCGGGTGATCTCCCCCTTCATGCTCCGGCGCCTGAAGTCCTCGGTGCTCGACGAGCTGCCGGAGAAGATCGAGGACGTCCGCACCTGCGCCCTGGCGGACGACCAGGTCCGGCTCTACCGCGACGCCGTGGACGGCCGCGGTGCCGAGCTCGCTCGGCAGATCGAGGCGGCGGCGGACGGCCACCTCCCCTACATCCACGTCTTCGCGCTGCTCAGCCTGCTCAAGAAGATCTGCGATCACCCCGCCCTGGCGCTGGGCGACCTCGACCGCGCCGGCGAGCTCGTCTCGGGCAAGTGGGAGCTCTACCGGGAGATCCTCGCCGAGTGCCTGGAGAGCGGCCACAAGGTGGTGGTCTTCACCCAGTTCCTGGGCATGATCGAGCTGATGGCCCGCCATCTCGAAGGGCTGGGCGTGGGCTTCGTCAAGCTGACCGGGGCGAGCGTCCGCCGCGGCGAGATCGTCGACCGCTTCAACCTCGATCCGGACTGCCGGGTCTTCCTCGGCAGCCTCAAGGCCGGCGGCACGGGGATCGATCTGGTGGGCGGCTCGGCCGTTATCCACTACGATCGCTGGTGGAACGCGGCGAAGGAGGACCAGGCGACCGACCGCGTCTACCGCCTGGGCCAGCGGCGGGCGGTGCAGGTCTTCAAGCTGGTCACCGAGGGGACCCTGGAGGAGAAGATCGCCGCCCTGATCGAGAAGAAACGGCAGATGATGGCGAGCGTCGTGCAGGAAGACGCCCCGGAGCTGGCGAAGATCTTCACCCGCGACGAGCTGCTCGATATGCTGCGGCAGAGCGTGTGAAGCGTTGAGAGGAAACCAAATGGCCCGAGCGAAGCGATACTGGCTGATGAAATGCGAGCCCGAGGCGTACACGATCGACGACCTCGAGCGGGACGGGACGACGACCTGGGAAGGGGTGCGCAACTTCCAGGCGCGGAATTCCATGCGCGACGACATGAAGCCGGGCGACGGCGTCCTCTTCTATGCCTCGAACGCCGAGCCCTCGGGGGTGACCGGCGTCGCCGAGATCGCGCGCGGCGGGCTATCCCGATCCGTACGCGTTCGAGAAGGGCCATAAATATTTCGATCCCAAGAGCGATCCGGAGAACCCCACCTGGATGATGGTGGACCTCCGGTTCGTCGAGAAGTTTCCGGACATCGTGCCGCTCGGCGGTGCTGAAGGAGACGCCCGGCCTCCAGGACATGGTGGTGACCCAGAAGGGGTCGCGCCTCTCCGTGCAGCCGGTGACGAAAAAAGAATTCGACATCGTGCTCAAGCTCGGCCGCAAGGGGGGCTGGACCTCATGAGGGAGCACGATGGCTACTGGGCGGACGACATCGAGATCGAGTGCCCCTACTGCGGCGAGCGCCTGGAGCTGTCGATCGAGCCCGACGTCTTCGGCGCGCTGGTGCAGGACTGCGAGGTCTGCTGCAACCCCCTGCAACTGACGATCACCCGCGACCGCGACGGGGATGTGGAGATACGGGTGGAGCGGGCGCAGTAGGCTCTCATCACCCAGGCCCTTGCAGTTGTCGACGAAAGACGACTTGCTGAAGAATATCACGCTATACTGATTGACCACTGCGGCCTCGGCTGGGAGGCTGTACCGTCGGCGTGTCTCACGGCGTGGACGGTCGACAAACAAGGCAACAGTGCCGTTACCGAACAGCGGCTCTATCAGCTCATCCGGCAACCGCAGCCGATCCTCGATCGCCGGTTCGAGATCGAATTTTTAGACCCTGGCTTGGAGGCTTCTGCATTCACGTTCGGTTGATCTTGTTCGAACAACGCGACCGGAAAGGAGCAGTTGTCATGAAAGAGACGACTGGTATGTCAGGAACGCCCGGCCTCGACCGGCGTCGCTTTTGCGCCGCCGCGGCCGCAACCATCGCCGCGGGCCCGCTAAGTCTTCTCGATTTTCCAGAAAGGAGTGAAGCTATGACTACCGTTGCACAACAGACGGGCAGTGATACGACCACCCTCCGCCCCTTCCACGTTCACTTTCCGGACGAGGCGCTCGCTGACCTGAAACGCCGCATCGCGGCGACACGGTGGCCCGAGCGGGAGATCGTCACGGATCAGTCGCAAGGAGTGCAGCTCGCGACGGTTCAGAAACTCGCGCGCTACTGGGAGACCGAGTACGACTGGCGCAAGTGCGAGGCGAAGCTCAACGCCCTGCCGCAATTCATCACCAGGATCGATGGGGTCGACATTCACTTCATTCATGTGCGTTCGAAACATCCGAACGCGCTGCCGATGATCGTCACGCATGGATGGCCCGGCTCGATCATCGAGCAGTTGAAGATCATCGATCCGCTAACGAATCCCACGGCACATGGCGGGAGCGCATCGGACGCTTTCGATGTCGTGATTCCGTCGCTGCCAGGCCACGGATTCTCCGCGGCGCCCACGGAGCTCGGCTGGGATCCCATCCGCATCGCAAAAGCGTGGGTAGTGCTGATGAAGCGCCTCGGCTACACACGATTCGTGGCGCAGGGCGGCGATTGGGGGAATGCGGTGACGGAACAGATGTCTCTGCTGGGGGCTCCGGAGCTCATCGGGATCCACACCAACATGCCTGCCACCGTGCCACCCGACATCGACAAGGCGGCTTTTGCCGGTGCACCGGCGCCCTCAGGCCTCTCAGGCGACGAAAAGCACGCGTACGATCAGCTCTCGTATTTCTACAAGCACGGCCTGGGCTACGCGATCGAGATGTCGAACCGCCCGCAGACGATTTACGGAATCGGGGATTCGCCGATCGGCATGGCCGCCTGGATGCTCGACCACGACGGGCAAAGCATGGCGCTCATGACGCGTGTCTTTGACGGTCAGCGTGAGGGGCTTACGCGAGACGACGTGCTCGACAACGTCACGCTCTACTGGCTGACGAACACGACGATCCCCGCGGCCCGTCTGTACTGGGAAAGCAAGCTTGCCTTCTTTGCCCCGAAAGGCGTGCCCATCCCGGCCGCCGTGAGCGCCTTTGCAGACGAGCTCTATCAGGCCCCGCAGAGTTGGACAGAGCGGGCGTATCCCAAGCTCGTCTATTACAAGAAGCACGACAAGGGCGGCCATTTCGCGGCGTGGGAACAGCCGGAGCTCCTCGTGTCGGATCTGCGCGCGGCGTTCCGGTCGCTACGCTAGTTGCGGCGGACGCGCTCGGTTCAACAGATTGGAATCTGACTGGAGGAAGAGATGCCGGAAGAAATCAATCATGGCCGCCGCCGTTTTTTGGGCACCGCGGCCATGACCTTTGCTGCCGCCGAGCTCGGCCTGCTCGGCTCCGCGCCGGCACGGCCGGAGGAGAAAGGGCCACGGACGAGCACGTCTTTCGGCGCGCTGAAGCAGATCGATGCGGGTGTCCTGAACGTCGGATACGCTGAAGCCGGCCCCGCCGATGGTTCCGCGGTCATCCTTCTGCATGGCTGGCCCTATGACATTCACAGCTTCGTCGATGTCGCTCCGCTGCTGGCCTCGGCCGGCTACCGGGTGATCGTGCCGCATCTTCGCGGCCACGGGACGACCCGGTTTCTTTCGAGCAGCACGTTCCGCAATGGCCAGCCGTCCGCTCTTGCGACCGACGTCGTCGCACTCATGGACGCTCTCAAGATCCAGCAGGCGATCCTTGCGGGCTTCGACTGGGGAGCGCGCACGGCCGACATCGTGGCCGCGCTGTGGCCCGAGCGCTGCAAGGGACTCGTCGCGGTCAGCGGCTATCTGATCGGCAACCAGGAAGCCGGGAAGGTTCCCCTGCCGCCCCAGGCCGAGCTCCAGTGGTGGTACCAGTTCTACTTCGCCACCGAGCGCGGCCGAGCGGGCTACGAGAAGTACCGCGACGACTTCGCGAAGCTCATCTGGCAACTCGCCTCACCGAAGTGGGGCTTCGACGATGCCACGTTCGCGCGCAGCGCCGCGTCCCTCGCCAATCCGGATCACGTCAGCATCGTGATCCATAATTATCGCTGGCGGCTCGGGCTCGCCGAAGGCGAGTCGAAATACGGCGACCTCGAAAGGCGCCTCGTGACGAGCCCTGTGATCACGGTGCCCACCATCACCCTCGAGGGTGATGCCAACGGCGCGCCACATCCCGATCCCAGCTCCTATGCCAGGAAATTCTCGGGGAAGTATTCGCACCGGAATATCACCGGAGGCATCGGACACAACCTGCCCCAGGAGGCGCCGAAGGCATTCGCCGACGCCGTCCTCGAGGTCGCGGGCTATTGATAGGCGGAAGCCTCTCGTGAGGACCGATCAATCAATATGCAGGTAGCCGGAGCGCGCCTCGGCCTGTCGCGGCTCCCCGGACCTCATCGCGTTTGCGCCGGCCCAGGAGGTCGCCGCTCCCGCCCAGACTTCCGCCTGGTCTGCCCCGGCATCGGCGGCTATGATCCTGTGCTGCGTTGGAACGGCCCTGGAAAGGGCCGGGGCGGCCCCCGAAGGGCGGGGTTTGACGGATGAGATCGCTGCTCTGACGGATGAGTGGGGAGCTCTGGCCCACGCTTGGGCCGCTCCGGCCCTCTCTTGGGCCGGACTGTCCCCCGGTGGGGACCGAGCGGCCCAACAGGGGGGCCATCTGGCCCATTCATGGGCCGGACCGTCCCCGCAATGGGCCAGAGCGGCCCTCCTTTGGGCCGGAGCGGCCCCGTCGGGGGACTTACGAGATCTCGTAAGGGCCGGACGGTCCCCCTCGGGGGGCGGTCCGGCCCAAAGGAGGGCCAGAGCGGCCCAAGCGTGGGCCAGAGCGGCCCCCAATGGGGGCACAGCCGGATCCGAGCTCGCTAAGTGTCAGACGGGGCAGACTTGCGGGCTTAACGCCACCGCTCGAAGCCACGGGGCGACAGACGCAATCTGCCTACGCCCCTTCGGGGCCGCTCTTCCTGGGGTTAAAACCCCAGGCTTTACGCCTGCGCCCCTATGGGGCTGAACGAGCGAACGAGCTGCGAGGTGTGTGTAAGAGGGTGGCTGAGGGGAGCCCGGGTTTGAACCGGAAGGGTGGGCTATCAGAACTTCTGACGGTCCATTTAAACTTCCGATGGGCTATCAGAACTTCCGACGGTCCATTTAAACTTCCGACGGGCTATCAGAACTTCCGACGGTCCATTTAAACTTCCGACGGGCTGACGGAACCTTCCGACGGCCATTTAAACTTCTGACAGGCTGCCAGAACTTCTGACGAGCCATTTAACCTTCCGATGGGCTGTCAGAACCTTCCGACAGCCCATTTAAACTTCTGACAGGCTGTCAGAACTTATGACGAGCCATTTAAGCTTCTGACGAGCTGTCGGAACTTCTGACTAGCCATTTTAACTTCCGCCGGGCCGGCGGACCTTCTGACAGGCCATCCAAGCTTCCGACGAGCTGTCGGAAGCTTGGATGGCGCCGGATACCGCCGGCTCCGGCTACCCGAACTTGATGGGATCGCCCAGGGAGTCGAGCGAGAAGCTGGCCATGATGTGGTGGCCGTTGAAGTCGAGGACCCGCATGTCCGCGTCCTCGCCGAGATCGCGGGCGACGTTGTCGAGGGCGTCGCCGTAGCGGTCGCGGACGGCTGCGAGGTCGACCTCGTAGCCGATGAACTTGTCGATCCCCTTGTAGCGCAGCTTGCTCACCAGGCGCTCGTCGGTGAGCTTGGGGTAGGTGGAGAGGATCAGAATCGTCCCGCTCCCCATGAAGACCAGGTAGGCGCGCATCGGTCTCGGGCTCAAGGATTGTCCCCCTTTTCCCTTCTCACGCCACGAAGTAAGCACTGGCCCGAATTTGAAGACGAGCGCGTGGCTCGAAACCGCTGCCGACCACGGCGAAGGCGCTGGTGCTGCCGAGGATGGGGAGCACGATCCAGCCGTCGAAGCTCTCGCCGCCGGCGTAGGGGGGCACGACGGGCTCGATCTCGGCGATCTTCGTCCAGTGGTCCTCGTCGGGATCGAACGAGGCGCGCAGCTCGACGTAGGCGCGGTCAAGATCGATGGTGCGCTGGCCGGAGGGGTGCCAGATCGAGAAGACGAAGCGCACCTCGTCGTAGGCGCTGGTCCCGAGGAAGGACTTGCCGGCCACCAGCAGCGGGAAGGTGAAGGAGCCGGCCGTATCGGTGGCGAAGATCTCGGGCGTGGGGTCGAAGACCACCTGCCGCGGTGGGGTGGGGGTGGTAGGGGCGTTCATCTCTTCTCCTCGAGGGAAGCGGTGCCCCGGGCCAGCGCCAGGGCACGCTCGATCCGCCGGCGGGCCTCTGCCTCGTCGGGTCCGACGCCGAGCAGCGGCGCGGCGAGTCCGAAGGCGATCGCGCCGACCTTGCGGTAGGCGGGGATCTCCTCGACGCCGAAGCCGCCCGCGGCCAGCATGGGGACGTCCCCGAGCGGCCCGCGGATGACGGATAGATAGGCCGGCCCGCCCACGGGGGGCAGCGGGTAGACCTTGACAAGATCGGCGCCCAGCTCGACCGCGGAGACGATCTCGGTCGGCGTCAGGGCGCCCAGGACCAGGAAGGTCCCGGCGTTGCGGGCCTCCCGGGCGACGTCGGCGCTGACGTTCGGAGTCACCAGGAACTCGGCGCCGGCTTCGATGGCTTCACGGGCACGGGCGGCGGTGGTCACCGTTCCCATGCCGAACCAGGGCGGCCCTTCGGACGCGCGGCCCGCGAGCAGCTCACGGACCAGCCCCGAGGCGCCGGGCACGGTGAAGGTGATCTCGACGAGCTCGACTCCGCAGGCGGCGAGAGAACGAGCCTGGGCCGCGGCCTCGTCGCGGGAAGTGGTGCGCACCACGCCGATGATCGGCGCGCTGCGTACACTCAGGGCAACGGAATCGCGAATCTGGAGGGTAGTAGCCATGGCGGCGGGAGTCTATCATCCATCTTTCCACGCGGAATCCAGCTTCCGAGTGGGAAAGAGCACCCTTCCGAGGTATGATTGCGGCAAGCCTCAACGGGGGGACGTTTTTCAGCGGAACGAACGGCAAAATGGCAGTGTCTGACCAATCGCCAGAAAGAGAGTCGCTGGACCAGCTCCTGCGGCGGCTTCGCCCGAGGCTGAAGCAGGTTCTCGGGCGGTACCGTATTCCGGCGCACGACGCCGAGGACCTGGTCCAGGAAGCCCTCATCTCGACCATCCAGAAGTGGGAGGTCATCCAGGATCCCGAAGCCTGGCTGCTCGTCACTCTGCGCAACCGGTGCGTCGTCTACTGGCGCAAGCGGCGAAACAACCTTTACAACTCGGTCGACACCGCGATCCTCGAGCTGCTCTCCGAGCCGGTCGCCGCGCCGCAGGAGAAGGCCGAGCTGCTGTGGGACCTCAACAACCTCCTGGACGAGCTGCCGCCGCGCTGCCGCAAGCTCCTCCGCCTGCGCTACGGCCTGGGCTTCGACTCCACGGAGGTAGCCGAGCGCATGGGCTACCACCCGTCGAGCGTCCGCAAGGTGGCCCGGCGCTGCATGGCCGCGCTGACCTATGAGATGGTCTCCCGCGGCTTCACCAAGGCCGGCCTGCCGAAGACGGACGAGGACGCGGACGCGTAGGGCGGCAAGCCCCTCTACACCTCGGTCCCTCTCCAGAAAATTTCGTAGGGGCGGGGCTTGTCCCAATACCGTCAAGTTAGTCATTTATCGTCGCCATCGGTTATCCTTTTTCTCTCCAGAGAGAAAGGAGAGCCCGATGGCGCGAAAACCGTCGCAGTTGCCCGGGGGCGTGAGGTTGAGCGACTGTTTGAGTCTGGGCGTCCTGATGGCGAAGCTGCCTTCCGAGCGGGTCGATCAGGTGTTACAGGCCACGGGTCGGCAGAGTCGCCGGCACCGGCAATTACCGGCTCGGCTGATGGTGTATTACGTCATCGCCCTGACGCTGTACATGGAAATCTCCTCGGAAGCGGTCTTGAGTTGGCTCCTGGAGGGATTGAGTTGGCTCGGCCAGTCAGTGCCGAGCCAATGGGCGGGCCGGGCGGGGCTCTCGCAGGCCCGGATTCGTCTGGGTGTCGAGCCCTTGCGCCAGCTGTATGAGCAGACGGTCACGCCGATCGCTACGGCCCAGACTCAGGGAGCTTGGTACCGCGGCTTTCGCTTGGTCAGCATGGATGGGACGAGCTTGGAGGTGGCCGATACCCCCGACAATGAAGCGACCTTTGGTCGTCCTGGTTCAGGGCGGGGCCGTAGCGGATTTCCCCAACTGCGCTTCGTCTGTCTGGCCGAGTCCGGGACTCATGTGCTGTTTGGGGCGGCGATAGGTGGGTGTAGGACGTCGGAACGACAGTTGGCGAGGCGCGTAGTGACGTGGCTGCACCCGCAGATGCTGTGCTTGGCCGATCGGGGTTTCTTTGGCTTTGCCCTGTGGCAGCAGGCGCACCAGACGGGCGCACAATTGCTGTGGCGGGTGAGTTTTCAGGTGTGCCTGCCGGTGTTCGAGCGGCTCCCGGATGGCTCCTATCTGAGCAAGATCTATCCCCGCCCGTATGATCGTGAGACCGACCGGCGGGGGGGTTGGGTCCGGGTGGTGGACTATCGCCTGCAAGGTGTCGAAGGGAGCGAGCCGAAGTACCGGCTGCTGACGACGTTGTTAGACCCCCAGCAAGCGCCAGCGGTAGAACTGGCGGCTTTGTACCAAGAGCGCTGGGAAATCGAGTTGGCTTTCGCGGAGCTTAAAACCCAGCTACGAGGTCGCCGCGTGGTGCTGCGCAGCAAGGGACCGGAGTTGGTGTTCCAGGAACTCTACGGCCTCTTGCTGGCGCACTATGTGGTGCGACAACTCCTCCACGAAGCCGCTGGCCATGCTGGCCGAGACCCGGACGAATTGTCCTTCGTTCACGCCGTCCGCGTGCTCCGCCTCAAGCTGCCCAAGCTGGTGGCCGCCCCCCCCTGCGCAGTGGCCATCGCTTCGATGTCAGCTCCTCGCAGAGATCGGCTTGGGGCGGGTCAGTTCCAGTCGGGGGCGCCGCAACCCTCGCGGCGTAAAGAAGAAGCTCAGTTCCTACCCGATCCGCCCACCTCGCCAGGGATCTTCTCGCCAGAGAGTCGAATTCCGAGTCGAGCTCCTTAATTGAACCGTATTGGGACAAGCCCCGCCCCTACATTAGAACGCCTAAATTGACCGTATTGGGGCTTGTCCCCTCCCGCGCCCCCAAAGGGGGCGGAATTTATCCAGCCTGGGGTGTCAACCCCAGGTGGGCTGGCCCAACCAACCCAAACCCCCCAGGGGTGGCCGATCGGGTTGGAATCGGCCACCCTTCCAGGGTTTGGATTTCGGGGTGCCTCCCGACCTGGGGTTAACACCCCAGGCTGGATAAATTCCGCCCCTTCGGGCGAGGGCGGGGACAAGCCCCGCCCCTACGTTCCGCTTCTACTCTTCCCTCTTTTCCTTTTCCCCCAGCGCTCCCTCGATCCGGCGGCACATGCCGCGCAGGATTCTCACGTCCCGGCTGTCCGGGGCCGCTCGGGCGGCGAGGCGGCGGAGATCGCGGAGGACGCCGGCGAAGGAGTCGTCGCGGGCGAAGCCGACCCTCTGCAGCAGCTGGGAGGCGTGGGCGAGCAGGCCGTCGATCTCGGCGGCGCTCGCCGGCGGCTCGGGGGGTGCGATCGGCGCGGTCTCGCCGCCGCGGCCGATGAACAGCTCGTAGGCGAGGATCAGCACCGCCTGGGCAAGGTTGAGCGTCGGCTGCACCGGCGAGCAGGGGATGGAGACGACCGCGCTCGCCAGCGCCAGCTCTTCGTTGGTGAGGCCGCCGACCTCTGGGCCGAAGACGAGGGCGGTCGGGGTGTCGGGCGCGTCAGCCTCCAGCCAGCCGGGGAGCTCGCGCGGCGTGAGATGGGGGATGCTGAGCCGGCGGTCGCGGGTCGAGGTGGTGCCGATCACCCGCTGGAAGGGGGCGAGCGCCGCGGCGAGCCCCCCGGCGGCGCGGACCGCGTTGTCGAGCACCGGCCTGGCGCCGACGGCAAAGGCGTTGCCGATCTTGCCGATCACCGCCGCCGGCTCGACCAGGATCAGCCGGTCGAGCCCCATGTTGGCCATCGCCCGGGCGGCGGAACCGACGTTCCCCTCCTCGCGCGGGCGGACGAGGACGACGGCGGGAGGGAGACGCTGCATCGAGCGACTTTACCGGAACCCGCGGCGAAGCTCGCGCTTGAAGATGCCGAAAGCCTCCTCGCCGTGGAGGATGACGACGACGCGTTCGAGCTTCGTCCCCCCCTGGAGGAAGCGGTGGATCTCGGTGAGCATGATCCGCGCCGCGCGGTCGATGGGGAAGCCGAAGATGCCGGTGGAGATCGCCGGCAGGGCGATCGACTTCACCCCCCGGCGGTCGGCGAGGGCGAGGGCGGCGCGCACGGCGGCGGCGAGCTTCTTGTCCTCGTCCCCCTCCCCCATCCGCGGCCCCACGGCATGGATCACATGCCGGGCCTTGAGGTTGCCGGCGGCGGTCATCACCGCCGTGCCCACCGGGGTGCCGCCGATCCGGTCGCACTCCTCCTGGATCGAGGGGCCCCCCTTGCCGCGGATCGCCCCGGCGACTCCGGCGCCGAGCTGGAGCTGCTCGTTGGCGGGATTGACGATCGCGTCGACGTCGAGCTCGGTGATGTCCCCTTCGATCAGCTCGAGCTGCGTCCCCTCCAGCGTGAAGGTCACCCGCATGTCGGCGCTGTTTCCTACCTGGTCATCCACCTGGTCATCGGCTCTGTTTTCGGTCATCTCTGCCATCCAGTCCTCCCCTGCAATGATAGCAGCCCCCTGTATCCTCAATAGTGTAGACTCCTCCGCATCATGTGGATGGAGCTGAAAAAGAGGCTGGCGGCCGATCTCGCCAGAGTGATCGAGGAGCGTTTCGGCGTCGAGTCACGAGCCGGTGCTGGAGGTGCCCGCCCCGCCGCGAGCTGGGGGATCTCTCCTCCCCCGCCGGCCATGCAGCTCGCCCGGGTTCTCAAGCGCAATCCGCGGGCGATCGCCGAGGAGCTGGCCGCGGCGCTCGGGCGCCCGGACCGTCTGGACGAGACAATGGTGCGCGATATCCAGATTCAGGGCGCCGGCTTCATCAACTTCTTTCTCGACCGGCGCGCCTTCGCCGCCGCCCTGATGGACGCCTCGCTGCTCGACGGCGGCGTCCGCGGCGCCAAGGTGGTCATCGAGCACACCAACATCAATCCGAACAAGGCGGCCCACATCGGCCACCTGCGCAACGCCGTGCTCGGCGACGTGCTCGGCCGCTCGCTCAAGAGCCTGGGCTACCCGGTCGAGATCCAGAACTACATCGACGACACCGGCGTCCAGGTCGCCGACGTGGTGGTCGGCTTCCTCGACCTGCGCGGCCTCTCCCTGGCGGACGTGGCGGCGATCCCCGAGCCGTTCGACTACTACTGCTGGGACCTCTACAGCGAGGTCGGCCGCTGGTTCGCCGAGCACCCCGAGCGCCAGGGCGCTCCGCCGCGAGACGCTCCACGAGATGGAGACCGGCACGCGGCGACGCGCGCCGAGATGGGGCGGCTGGTGGCGCGGCGGGTCGTCTCGCCGCCATCTCGGCACGATGCGGCGGCTCGACGTCGCCTACGACCTGCTGACCCGCGAGAGCGACATCCTGGGGCTGCAACTTCTTCGAGCAGGCCTTCGGCCGGCTGAAGGAGAGCGGCGCCGTGCACCTGGAGAAAGAGGGGCAAGAACGCCGGCTGCTGGGTGATGCCGCTGGCGCAGGCCGAGGAGTTCGCCGGCCTCGAGGACCCCGACAAGGTGATCGTCCGCTCCGACGGCACGGTGACCTACGTCGGCAAGGACATCGCCTACCAGCTCTGGAAGTTCGGCCTGCTCGGCCGCGACTTCGGCTACCGCTTCTGGTCTGAGGAGGGGGTCTGGGAGACCACCCACGGACGGCGTCGAGGGGCATCCGCTGTTCGGCAGCGCCTGGCGGGTGATTCAACGTCATCGACGTCCGCCAGAGCTACCTGCAGAAGATCGTCCGCGCCGGGCTCCAGGCCCTCGGCCACCCCGACGGAGGCCGAGCGCTCGATCCACTTCGCCTACGAGATGGTCGCCCTGTCGCCGGCCACCGCCCGCCAGCTCGGCTTCCTCGACGAGGATGAAGGCGGAGGACAAGGTCCTCGAGATGTCCGGCCGCAAGGGGATCGGCGTCAAGGCCGACGACCTGATCGACCAGCTCGAGGTCAAGGCGCGCGAGGAGATCGCCAAGCGCAACCGCGATCTCGCGGAGGCCGAGCTCGACGGGCTCGCCCACGAGATCGCCATCGCCGCCCTGCGCTTCTTCATGGTCAAGGCGACCAACAACCGGATCATCGCCTTCGACTTCGACGAGGCGCTGAGCTTCGAGGGGGAGTCGGGCCCCTACCTCCAGTACTCGCTGGTGCGGGCGAAGAACATCCGCCGCCGGCTGCAGCAGGAGGGGATCGCCGGCGGACGTCTCCGCCGAGGAGGTCGCCGCCCTCCCGCACGAGCTGTGGAGCGAGGACCTCTGGGGCCTCATCCTCGAGGTGGCGCAGACCGGCGAGACGGTCGAGAAGGCCACCGAGAGCCTCGAGCTGTCGCTGATCGCCCGCCACGCGCTGGAGATCGCGCAGCGCTTCAACGCCCTGTACCACCGCAACCCGATCCTGCAGGAGAAGGACCCGCAGGTGCGCGCCGCGCGCCTGGCGACGGTGCAGATCTTCCGCCGCGGCCTTGAGAGCCTGGGAGAGCTCCTGGGGATTCCCGTCCCGGAGAAGATGTGACATGGACCCCTACGGCAATCCGCAACCGAAGAAGACCTCCCCCTGGGTGTATCTCGGCGTCGGCTGTGGCGTCGCCGTCCTGCTTGGCCTGATCGCCATCTCGGGCTTCACCTACCTGGTCTATCGCCAGGGCAAGGAGATGGCGAAGTCCTTCTCCGACCCCAAGGCCCGGGAGGCGAAGACCCGCGAGGTGCTCCCCTACACCAATCTGCCGGCGGGCTACTACGCGGGCGGCGCGATGTCGATCCCCTTCCTGATGGACTTCGCCGTCTTCACCGACCGCGAGCCCGTGAACGGACAGGGGCCGGACCAGGGGAGCTTCGACGAGCGCAGCTTCATCTTCATGAACATGCGCCACCTCCGCGACAACCGGGAGAAGATGGAGCGCTACCTCCGCGGCGAGGCCCCGGCGCCCGAGGACTCCGCCTGGAGCAAGTCGAACGTCAACTTCGACGCCAAGAAGGTGATCCGGAGAGGGCAGGTGGAAGTCGGCGGCAAGACCGTCCTCTACCAGGCCAGCCAGGGGGAGATCTCCCACAAGGGAGCAGAGGCCGGCGGCGTCAGCGTCACCCAGAAGAAGGAGGGGATCGTCACCATGGTGCTCCCCGAGTGCGCCGACGACCGCCTCCGCTTCGGCATCTGGATGGGCCCGCCGCCGGCCGGCGGCGACTACACCGGCACCCCCGCCGACCCGGCGGCGCTCCAGGAGTTCCTGGGGCACTTCCGGCTGTGCGAGGGGAAGGGGTAGGGGAAAAGGCGAGTTCGTGGAGGTGCCCGCCCGCAGGGCGGAATTTATCCAGCCTGGGGTGTCAACCCCAGGTAGGGGCACATCCCATCTCATTAAGCCCCGAAGGGCCGACACCCGCCCAGACGGAGCTTCGAATCGGCAACGACATCACGGCCCGGCAACGACATGCCGCCCCCACCTGGGGTTAACACCCCAGGCTGGATAAATTCCGCCCTGCGGGCGGATGCAGACACACCTCTACGGCGCGGCCTTTCTCTTCCGTTCCTCCCACCGCCTGTGCATCCAGAGCCACATGGCGGGATGCCCGCGAATGTCCTCCTCGGCGATCTCCAGATAGCGGCGGGTGAGGGCGAGAACCGCCTCGTCGCCGCTCTCCCCCGCGGGCGGCAGGATCGGCTCGCGGACCACGACGCGGTAGCGCCCCCCGGGCTCGGGGTAGACGGTGAGCGGGACCACCGGGGTTCCCGAACGTAGCGAGAGGCGGGCGAGGATGGGGCTGGTGAGCGCCGGGCGGCCGAAGAAGGGGACGACGATCCCCTCGCGCTCCTGCACCCGCTGATCGATCAGGATGCCCAGCCGGCCGCGGTCGCGCATGACCTCCAGCATCCGGCGGGCGGCGCCGCGCTTGGGAACCACGGTGTTGCCGAAGCGCTCGCGCATGGCGCGCAGCTCGCGGTCGAGGAAGGGGTTGTCGGCCGGGCGGACGACGATGCTCATCGGGCCGCGGGTGAGGCCGATGAGCGGCGGCGAGAGCTCCCAGAATCCGAGATGGGCGGTGAGCAGGAAGAGCCCCTTGCCGAGCCGCTCGGCCTCGTCGAGGTGCTCCCAACCCTCCAGCGTATAGAGATGACAGAGCTCGGTGGGGTTGAAGCGGGTGGCCGAGATGGCGTCGCAGAGGGCGGCCCCGAAATGGCGGAAGCACTCGCCGGCCAGCCGCCGCCGCTCGGCCTCGTCCGTTTCGGGGAGAGCGAGGGCCATGTTGCGCAGAGCGATCTCCCGGTGGCGGCGGTCGATCGCGTGGGCGAGGGCGCCGACCCAGCGGCCGAACGCCCGCGCTCCCCGGTGCGGCAGCGCCCGCAGGAACCCCTTGAGCAGCAGGTAGAAGCCGTACTCGACGCGGTGGGCGATGGGGCGGTTCTTCTTCATGGGCTCTCACTCCCCGTGCCCCACCCGCCCTGGAGGGGCGGAATTTGAATAGCCTGGGGTTTCAACCCCAGGTACCGGGCCGCACCGTTGAGTGCCGCCCCTTCGGGGCTTGGGGATTTTTTAACGTCCCCTACCTGGGGTTGAAACCCCAGGCTATTCAAATTCCGCCCCTTCGGGGCGGTCCCCCGGCCTCCCAGGATGGATACAGCGACGATGAAGCTCATCCCCGCAGCCTCCCGATCTCCCCGTCCAGCCAATCCCAAAACGCCGGCTCAGGACAGGCGCGGATGGGGATCTCGGCCAGCGGCACGTCGAGCTGGCCGTGGAGCTTCACCCGGTCCTTGGAGGTGGTGAGGACGGCCGCGGCGCCGCTCGCCCGCCAGGCCTCGGCGATGTGGGCGAGGCTCGCCGGCGGATAGCGGTGGTGGTCCGGGAAGCTCAGCTCGCCCGCGATCTCGAACCCGAGGGCGCGCACCGTGTTCGTGAACGCCTCCGGTCGGGCGATGGCGGTGACCAGGAAGACCCGCGCGCCGGCCGGGAGATCGGCGCCCCGCGGCTCCCCGGGAACGGTCCGGCTGGCGAAGCCCGGGCCGGTGAAGCCGTGGGGGCGGAGCGCCTCGGCGAGCGTCTCCCCCTGGCGTTCCCCCTCGGGCGCGCCGGTGAGGATCGCGGCATGGGCCCGGGCCATCGCGGCGAGCGGCTCGCGCAACCGGCCGGAGGGGAGGAGGCGCCCGCCGCCGAACGGATCGCCGGCCGGAAAAGCCACCAGATCGAGGTCGCGGTGGAGCCGCAGATGGGAGAAGCCGTCGTCGAGCAGGAAGAGGTCGGGCGCGGGCTCCAGGCGGCGCAGGGCCTGAACGCCGTCGCGGTGGCGGTCGGGCCCGACGACGACGGCCACCCCGGGGAGCTCGCCGGCGAGCAGCACCGGCTCGTCCCCGGCGACCAGCGGCCCGAGGATCGGCCCATCCCCCGTGCTCACCACCCGCACGCCCCGCCCCTGGCTGGCGTAGCCGCGCGACAGGATGCAGACGGCGGCCCCGCGGTCGCGCAGATGGGCGGCGATCGCCGCCACCAGGGGGGTCTTGCCGGAGCCCCCCCAGTGAAGGTTGCCGACGCTCACCACCGGCCGCGGCAGGCGCTGGGCGCGGGTGCGGTACCACTGCCGGCGCAGCCGGTGGGCGCCGCCGTAGAGGAGCTGCCAGGGGGAGGACGGGGCGGAGGGGGCCTTCATGCCTCTCCCACCTCTGGAATCACCGCCGCCAGCATCGCGACCGTCCGCCCGACCGCGCCGCGGTTCTCCTCGACCAGCCGCAGGGCGCGCTCGCCGGTCTCGCGGGCGGCGTCCGGATTCTCCAGCCACTCGCGCCAGGCCGCTCCCAGCTCGCGCGCGTCCTCCACCCGACGCCAGGCGCCGGCGGTGTCGAAGGCCTCGGCCATCTCGCGGAAGTTGTGCATCGCGGGTCCGACGGCGAGCGGCACTCCGAAGCGGGCCGCCTCCAGGGGGTTATGGCCGCCGGTCGGCACCAGGGTACCGCCGATGAAGGCCGCGGCGGCCAGGCGGTAGAGCCCGGCGAGCTCCCCCAGGCTGTCGAGGAGCACCACGGCGGGGCTGCCTGAAGACGGAAGAGCCGTCCGGCGCACGGCGTCCTCCCCCCGCGAGCGCAGCAGGGCGTCGACCTCGTTCCAGCGCTCCGGGTGGCGCGGCGCGAGGACCAGCAGCGCCCTCTCAGCTCCGCCGGCCGCCTGGAAGGCGTCGAGCACCTGGGCTTCCTCCCCCGCCATGGTGGAGCCGGCGAGGAGGATCGGCCGGCCGCCGGCCAGCCCGCGCAGGGCCGCCTCCAGCTCCGGCTTGCTCGCCGGCTCGGGGGACTCGTACTTGAGATTGCCGGTGACGGCGACGCGGCCGGGGTCGATCCCCAGCGCCAGCAGGCGGTCGCGGTCCTGCCCGCTCTGGACGCCGAAGCGGCCGACGCCGGCGAACAGGGGGCCGAGCAGCCAGCGCAGGGAGCGCATCCGCCGGAAGCCGCGGTCGCCGACGCGGCCGTTGACGACGGCGATGGGGAGCCCGCGGCGGCGCGCCTCGCGCAGCACCAGGGGCCAGTAGTCCCCCTCGACGAGCACCAGGGCGCGCGGCTGATGGCGGCGGAAGAAGCGCTGGACGGCGAAACCGAGGTCGAACGGCAGGTAGGCCACCTCGGCGCGGCCGGCGAAGGCGGCGCGGGCGCGCTCCTGGCCAGTGGGGGTGACGGTGGTGATCAGCAGGGGGATCTCCGGCGGCAGCGCCCGCGCCAGGGTGGCGGCGACGCCGACCTCCCCCACCGAGACGGCGTGCAGCCAGAGCGCGCCCTTGACGGGAGTCACACCCGGAGACGGCCCGGCCGCCCGACCCAGCCGGCCGGGGAGGGTGGGCAGGTAATGGCTCCCCCGGCGGGCGAGCAGAAAGGGCCCGGCGGCGAGCAGGGCGATCCCGGTCGCGAGCTGATAAAGTCCCCAGAAGACTGAACGCATCGCGCGGCAGTATAATGGTTCGTTCGCGGAGGATAGGTGCGCCCGTCAGACTTGGTGCGAACGCCCTCTAGACGGCCCGCTCCCCTCCCCCGTATACACGATTGACATGCTAAAGCTCGTCCACTCCAACCCCTCGTCCACCCCACCGCTGCGCGCGCCGTGGGTCGAGACGTCCGACCGCGACCTCCTGCTCGCCGTCCGCGAAGGCGAGGAGGCGGCGCTCAACGAGCTGATCAGCCGCAAGACCAAGCCGCTGATCCAGCTCTGCCAGCGCATCCTCGGCGATTCCGAGGAGGCCCGCGACGTCGTGCAGGTGACCTTCTTCAAGGTCTGGGAGAGCCGCCGGAAGTTCGACGAGCGGTGGAGCCCGAACACCTGGATCTACCGGATCGCGAGCAACCTGGCGATCGACCACCTGCGGTCGCGCCGGAGCCGCGAGCGCAGCCACGAGCCGGTGCGCCAGCATCTGCGGCAGGTGGCCGACGGCCGCGCCAGCCGCGACCTGTCGCGCCTCCAGCAGTCGGAGGTGGCGTCGATCTTCCGCGAGCTGTCGGCCGGCCTGTCGGAGAAGCAGCGGATGGTCTTCCTGCTGCGCGAGGTCGAGGGGCTCTCCTCCCCCGAGGTGGCCGAGATCCTCGGCTGCCGGGAGTCGACGGTGCGCAATCACCTGTTCAACGCCCGCAAGTACCTCCGCAAGGAGCTGCTGCGGCGCTACCCGGAGTACGCCGGGAGCTGGTGCCAGGAGGAGGCGGCCCTATGAGCGGCCTGAATACGAGCTGCCCCGACTGGACCGCTCTGGTGGCGCTGCGCGAGCGCGCCGTGAATGCCGCGAATTCCGCGAATGCCGCCGAGCCCGCGGGCTGGGCGGAGGCCGTGGCCCATCTCGACGCCTGCCCCCGCTGCCGGCGAGAGGCGATGGCGGCGGACCCCCTGCTGGTCTTCCGGCGGCTGCCGGTGTCGGAGATGCCGGAGGCCATGGAGCAGGCGGAGGCCGAGTCGATGCGCCAGGCGGTGGCCGCCATGCGCACCGCCAGGCGGCTGGAGTCGCGCCGGAGCTTCGCCGGCTGGCGGCGATGGGCCGCCGCGGCGGTGCTCACCGTGGCCTCGCTCGCGGTGGGCCGCGACAAGGCGCCGGCGATCCTGAGCCCGGCGGTGGCGGTGCCTGTGGCGGCGGCGGCGGTCGCGGCGGCTCCCGAGGCGCCGAGCCCGGCCGGGACGGCGGTCCTCGAAAGGCTCGACGGTTCCGACGCCCGCGTCTATCAGGTGGACGGCAAAGACCTCACGGCATTCATGATCGTGGGCGACAAGGTTGATGTCTGATCGGTGCCAGGATGCCTCGCCCCTCCTCTCACGCCGGTTTTCGCGGCGCCGCCAGCGCCCGCGTCTCACCGCCTCGCGGTAGGATCCTGAGCTCCCCCGTGCCGCCCGTTCGCCGCTCTCTGGTGAGCCTGCTGTGGGTTCTGGTCCTGCTGGCGCTGGTCCTGCCGGCGGCGCCGCAGAGCGTGCCGGACTCCCAGGAAATCGTCGTGCGGGCGTATACGTTCAAGTATCAGCAGGCGAGCGAGGCGCTGCCGATCATCTATCCGCTGCTCTCGCCCCGCGGGGCGGTCGAGCTCCAGCCGAGCGGCAACACCCTGGTGATCCGCGACACGGCGGCGGCGATCCGCAAGCTGATGCCGGTGCTCCGGGCGTACGACCACCGGGCCCGCGACCTGCGGCTGGAGATCTACGTCGTGCGGGCGAGCCGCACCGCGGTCTCGCCGCAGGTGCAGCACTCGGACCTGCCGGAAGAGCTGACCAAGCGGCTGCGCGGCATGCTCGCCTTCGACAACTTCGAGAAGCAGGCGCAGGCGCAGCTCGCCGGCGTCGAGGGGCAGTCGGTGATGTACGAGCTGGGGCCGGAGTACAAGGTGAGCTTCCGCTTCGGCACCCTGTCGGACGACCGGCGGGTGAAGCTCTCCAACTTCCGGATCTCCCGGCGCGCCGAGGGGCGGCCGGAGCTCGACCTGCTGCACGCGAACCTGACGCTCTCGGCCAACCACACGACGAGCCTGGGGCTGGCGCCCAGCGAGTCGAGCCCCGAGGCGCTGATGCTGGTGCTGACGCTGCGCGACGGCGGCGGCGCGCGCAAGTAGGAAGGAAGACGAAAGGAAGCCATGCAGTTCATCTGTCGAATCGGAACGCCGGACGGCCGGGTGCTCGAGGAGATCTTCTCGGCGAGCGACGAGACGGCCCTGCGCAGCGATCTCGGTAAGCGCGGATACCACCTGTTCGAGGTGAAGCGCCAGGGCATGGCGCCGAAGATGGGCGTGCCCGCCCTCCTGCGCGGCGGCCGGCGGGGGCGCATCCCGGTGCAGGAGTTCCTGGTCTTCAACCAGGAGCTGGCGGCGCTGCTGCGGGCCGGCCTGCCGCTGCTGCAGGCGATCGACCTGATGCTCGAGCGGATGCACCCCGGCACCTTCCGCTCGGTGCTGACCGAGGTGCGCGACAAGGTCAAGAGCGGCACCGACCTCTCCGAGGCGTTCGCCGAGTACGGCGACCTCTTCCCGCGCCT
The DNA here is from genome assembly GCA_963792575.1 of uncultured Acidobacteriota bacterium. Taxonomy (GTDB): domain Bacteria; phylum Acidobacteriota; class Thermoanaerobaculia; order Multivoradales; family UBA5704; genus DATARR01. The sequence continues at coordinate 410,202 of CAWBWZ010000023.1, read as the reverse complement.
CTACCCCTCGTCGCTCAAGGCGGGGGAGAAGAGCGGCGACCTCGAGCTGGTGATCCGGCGCTTCATCCGCTACATGAAGCTGGTGCTCGACGCCCGCCGGCGGGTGTTCTCGGCGCTCATCTACCCGGTCGTGCTGGTGGTGCTGTCGATGGTGATGATCGCCGTGATGACGATCTACGTGGTGCCCCGGTTCATGGGCTTCTTCACCGAGCTCGACGCCGAGCTGCCGATGATCACCCAGATCGTGCTGGGGATCTCGACCTTCATGAGCCAGAACTGGGTGCTGATGCTGATCGGGCTGATCGTCGCCGCCGTCGGGCTGCGCTCGTGGGGGCGCACCGAGCCGGGACGGCTGGCGATCGACCGGATGAAGCTGCGCATCCCGTTCCTCGGGCTCGGTGCTGCACCGCTTCGCGCTGGCGGAATTCTGCCGGTCGCTGGCGACGTTGCTCTCCGGCGGCATCCCGCTCGTGCCGTCGTTCGAGATCGGCATCGCCTCGGTCGGCAACGCCTACGTGCGCAGCAAGATCGCGCCGACGATCCAGATGGTGCGCGAGGGGAAGCCCTTCTACGCGGCGCTGGAGACGAGCGAGATCTTCACCGACATGTCGATCGACATGGTGAAGGTGGGCGAGGCGACGGGATCGCTGGACGAGATGCTCAACAGCGTCTCGGATTTCCTGGACGAGCAGATCGAGACCCGCATGCAGCGGCTGCTCTCCCTGATCGAGCCGATCATGCTGGTGTTCATGGGCCTGATCATCGCGATCCTGCTGATCTCGATCTACCTGCCGATGTACTCGATGCTCGGTTCGTCGAAGTTGTAGCACTCTGCTGATAGGCCCTGCTCGCGCCGGCTGGCGCGCGGGGGCTGCTTGAAGTGGCAAGACTTAGGAGTTTTAACGATGGCGGTGATCAACGGCAGCAGGACGGCGGTCAAGGAGCCCGAGGCGGAGACCATCGAGCAGGCGCGGGCGCGCCTCGCCGTGGAGCGCCGCGAGGCCGAGACCTTCGCCGCCCGCTACGGCCTGGAGTTCGTCGACATGACGCACTTCCGGATCGACCACGACCTCTTCCGCCGGATCCCGTTCGAGCTGATGCTGCGCTACGGCTTCGTCCCGAGACGCAGCTCGACGGCCGGCTGTCGGTGGTGATGGCCGATCCGACGAACGTGCTCGATGATCGACGAGCTCGAGCTGCTGCTCGGCCAGCCGATCGAGGTCAAGGTCGGCGGTGCGCTCGGCGATCGAGGCGATCCTGAAGAAGAGCGAGAGCTCCCAGCGCGTGCTCGAGGAGGCCACCGAGGACTTCCGCATCCAGCTCCTCCAGGAGGACGAGGACGGCGAGGAGATCCTGACGGTCGACCGCATCACCGCGCGACACCAGCCCGATCATCCGGCTGGTCGACTCGACGATCTTCAACGCCATCCAGCGGCGCGCGACGCGACATCCACATCGAGACGCAGGACGACGCGGTGATCATCAAGTACCGCATCGACGGCGTGCTGCATCAGGCGATGGAGCCGATCGACAAGCGGCATCCACAGACGATCATCTCCCGCATCAAGGTGATGGCGGAGCTCGACATCGCCGAGAAGCGCGTCCCGCAGGACGGCCGCTTCAAGCTGCGCCTGCCGGGCCAGACGATCGACTTCCGCGTCTCGATCATGCCGAGCGTGCACGGCGAGGACGCGTCATCCGCATCCTCGACAAGGAGTCGATCAGCGAGCAGTTCAAGAGCCTGCGGCTCGACATCCTCGGCTTCGACGAGGAGACGATGCGCAAGCTCCGCAAGTTCATCCGCGAGCCGTACGGCATGGTGCTGGTCACCGGCCCGACCGGCAGCGGCAAGACGACGACGCTCTACGCCGCGCTCTCCGAGATCAAGTCGCTCGGAGGACAAGATCATCACCATCGAGGACCCGGTCGAGTACCAGCTGCGCGGCATCACCCAGATCCCGATCAACGAGAAGAAGGGGCTGACGTTCGCGCGCGGCCTGCGCTCGATCCTGCGCCACGACCCGGACAAGATCATGGTCGGCGAGATCCGCGACGAGGAGACGGCGCAGATCGCCATCCAGTCGGCGCTCACCGGCCACCTGGTGTTCACCACCGTCCACGCCAACAACGTGGTCGACGTGCTCGGCCGCTTCCTCAACATGGGCGTCGACCCCTACAACTTCGTCTCGGCGCTCAACTGCGTGCTGGCGCAGCGGCTGGTGCGCAAGATCTGCGACCACTGCAAGCGGCCGGTCAAGGTCACCCGCGCAGCTGCTGGAGGAGAGCGGCCTCGACCCGGCGCTGTACTCCGACTTCACGTTCTACGAGGGGCGCGGGCTGCATCGAGTGCGGCGGCACCGGGCTTCCAGGGCCGCATCGCCATCTGCGAGCTGCTCGACCTCTCGGACCACATCCGCGAGCTGATCCTGGACCGCCGGCCCGCCTCGGAGATCAAGCGCGCGGCCAAGGAAGAGGGCATGCGCTTCCTGCGCGAATCGGCGGTCGAGATGGTCTTCCGGGGAGTGACCACGCTGCGCGAGATCAACAAAGTGACCTTCGTGGATTAAGCGGGCGCTGGGCTTCGACGCCGGTGCCGTCGCCGCCGCACGTCTTCTCGCTGGACGGCGAGCGGCTGCGCTATGGCCAGTTCGCGCACGACCGCCACGGCTTCCGCCTGCGCGCCTTCCGCGAGGCGGCGCTGCCGCGCGATCCGTTCCAGCACGGCCCGCTGGGCGGCCCGCTGCGCGATCCGGCGGGCGTTCCGGGAGCTGGTGGCGGGGCTGGTCAAGGCGATCCCCGGCGGCGTCCGCGAGGCCTCGCTGGTGCTCCCCGACGCCTGGCTGCGCGTCACCTTCACCGAGAGCGGCGACCTGCCGCAAGACCGCCGAGGCGCGCGACGAGGTGCTGCGCTGGAAGCTCCGGCGCCTGGTCCCCTTCCGGGTGGACGAGCTGCGGGTCAGCGCCACCGAGGTGCTCCGCCATCCCCGGCCAGGAGGAGCCGCGCCGCCTGCTGCTGGGCTTCGCCGTCGAGCAGCTCCTCGCCCAGATCGAGGAGGCCTTCGCCGCCGCCGGCGTGCGCATCGGCCAGATCTCGAACGCCAGCCTGGCGCTGCTCGCCGCCGTCGCGGCGACCTCGCCGGGCGCGCCCGGCGCCTTCTCGGCGCTGGTGCTGGTCGGCGAAGAGGGGTACGCCCTGATCTTCGCCCGCGGCGGCGAGCCGGTGCTCCACCGCTACAAGGGGTTCACCGGCGCCCTGCCGGAGGCGTCGCGGGCGAGCTTCGTCAGCCGCGACCTCAAGCTCACCCGCAACTTCCTCGACGAGCACTTCCCCGGCGCCGCCGCTCGGCGCGGTGCTGCTGCTGGCCCCGCCGGAGCTGGAGCCGGTCTGGCTCGACCGGCTGGAGGAGGGGCTCGGCCGCCCCGCCACCGCCGGTCGATGGCCGCCACCTGCCGCCGCTGCGCGCCGAGGAGTCGAGCGTGCCCCCCTGGCGGAGCCTCGCTCCGATGCTCGGCGCCGCCCGCCAGGAGGTGTCATGAACCCCATGAGCCCCTTGCCGCCGGAAGACGGCGACGGCGTTTCCGAAATGCCGGAGACGCCCCTCGAGACGGCGGCCGTCCCGCCGCGCCGGCCAGTGACACTGGCGCCGCCGGCGCCGCCGCTCGACCGCGTCGATCCGCTCAACCTCGCCGGCCGGCCGTTCCTCAACAGCCGGCCGGTGGTGCGGGTGTCGCTGCTGCTCTGGGCGCTCAGCCTGCTGCTCCTGCTGGCCAACGTGTCGCTGTTCTGGAGCTACCGCCAGCGCTCGGCCGACAAGCGCGAGCAGATCGCCCGCGGCGAGGCCGAGATCGATCGCCAGCAAAAGGCGTCGACGCAGCTCCAGCGCCAGCTCGACAACTTCGACCTCGACGGCGCAGAACCAGCGGATCGAGTTCCTCAACAAGCAGATCCAGGAGCGGACCTTCTCCTGGAGCCAGCTGCTCGACCGCATCGCCGAGCGGCTGCCCAACGACGTGCGGCTGAACCGGCTGACGCCGCTGACCGGCAAGAAGGCCGAGCAGCAGTTCCAGCGCTCGAGCGGCGCGCGGCGCGCCGCCAGGGCGAGCGACCGGGTGACGCTGTCGATCACCGGCGAGTCGCGCAATGACGAAGCGCTCTCCTCGTTCGTAGAAAGATTGTTCCAGCCCCCCTTCGCGGATCCCAATCTGATCCACGAGGAGAGGGAGGAGGACGGGAAAACGTTGAAGTTCGAGATCTCCGTTCAATATCGCCCCGACCCGCCGCCGTCGGCCGCCGCCGTGGATGGCGCCAGTGGCGCCGGTGGATCAACGGCGCCGCCGCGGATCGAGGAGCTGCCGATGCCGGGCACCAGGGTGGCGCCGCCGCCGGGAGGACGGCCTTGAGGCCCCCCGGCGAGATCTGGCGCCAGCGCCTCTGGATCTGGGTCCCGGCGCTGCTCTTCTTCCTGGCCAACGCGGCGTTCGCGGTCTATGAGCTCGGCTACGCCGGGCGGATCGATTCGCTGAACGACACGCTGAGCACTCAGCAGGCGCGGCTCCGCGACCTCGGCAACAAGCGCAAGCAGATGGAGACGATGATCGCCCGGGTGCAGAGCAACGAGGCGCAGGTCGAACAGCTCTATACCGACCGGCTGTCGACCCGCCGGCTGCGGCTGACCAGCGTCACCGACGAGGTCAAGAAGCTGGCCCGGAAGGCCGGGCTGGTGCCCAAGGCGATCTCCTACCCCGAGGAGGAGATCCAGGAGTACGGCCTGATCCGGCGGTCGTTCAACTTCTCGGTCCAGGGGACGTACGCCGGGCTGCGCAAGTTCGTCACCCTGCTCGAGGCCTCGCACTCGTTCCTGTCGGTCGACGAGGCCTCGGTGGCCAACAGCAGCGACGGGCCGGAGCTGCGGATCGATCTCTCGCTCTCCACCCTGTTCGCCCGCGACGACCAGGACGAGCCGGCGCCGACGCCCGCGGAGACCGCCGCCGCCGGGCAGACCGGCAGAGGCGCGCCATGACCGGCTCGCGGCAGAGAAACCTGCTGATCGTCCTCGGCCTGGTGGCGCTGATCGCCGGCTGGAAATTCGTCGGGCCGATGCTCGGCTTTGGCGGGGACGACGAGGTCGTCCGCCCGACCGCCGCCCGCCGCCCGGCGACCGACTCCGAGGGGGACGAGGTGTCGCCGCGCCCAGGCTCGGCCCGCCGCGCCACCGCCACGCACGCCGGCGCCCACCCGGGCGACCATGTGGCGGTGCTGCGCCTGGCCGACCTCGACCGCGCTCCCCGCACGTCGACCCCCGGGCGCGACCCCTGGCGCTTCATCGATCCGCCGCCCCCCCCGCCCCCGCCGCCGCCGCCGGTGCACGTGCCGAGCGCCGCGGAGCTGGCGGAGGCCGAGCGGCTGCGCAAGCTCCAGGAGGAGCAGCAGCGCCTGGCGGCGATCGAGGCGGCGAAGCCGAAGCCGCCCGACTTCACCCTGCTCTACCTGGGCACGTTTCGGTCCGCCCGACAGGAAGATCGCCGTGTTCAGCAACGGCAAGGCGACGTTCATCAAGCAGGAAGGTGAAGATGATCGACAGCAAATTCATCGTGGCCCACATCGGCTACGAATCGGTAGACATTCGTTTCGTGAATTTTCCCGAAGTTCCCGCCAAGCGCGTCGGCGTGACCCCTCGCCGCCAAGGCCAAGTCGGAGGAAACCCTGGAAAATGCGGACCTCACCGTTCGGCTCTGTCGGCTCCCCTGATCGCGCTCGCGATCCTGGCCGGCTGCACCAGCCACTCCAATCTATCGCCAGGGCGAGATCGCCTCCCAGCTGCGGCAACTGGGACGACGGCGGTTCTCTACTACATGAAGGCGCTGGACAACGATCCCGACCAACATCAGCTACCAGGCCTCGCTGCTGCGCGCCAAGATCAAGGCCTCGCAGGAGCATTTCGAGAAGGGCAAGGAGTTCGAGAAGGCGGGGGTGATCGAGCGCGCCCTGGTCGAGTACCAGCAGGCCGTCCAGCTCGATCCCACCAACCAGTACGCCCAGGCGCGAGCTCGAGCACGTGCACCAGGCCTACGTGGCGCAGCAGCCAGAACCGGGCCGCCGGACTCGATCGACCAGATGAAGAAGAAGGCCCGCGGCGCGCGGCCGCAGCCGCCGGTGCTCAACCCGCGCTCGAACACAGCCGATCTCGCTCGAGTTCCCCGCAGCCGGTGTCGATCTTCCAGATCTACAACGCGCTCGGCAAGGCCTTCGGCATCAACATCCTGTTCGATCCGCAACCTCAAGGACCAGGAGATCGCGATCGACCTCAAGGACGTCACCGCCCAGACGGCGCTCGAGACCCTGATGCGCGCGGCCGGCCACTTCTACAAGGTGATCGACGAGCACTCGATCATCATCGCCGCCGACACGCCGCAGAACCGCCGCACCTACGAGGACCTCGTCATCCAGACCTTCTTCCTCTCGAACGCCGAGGTCAAGGACATGATGACGATCCTGCGCAGCCTGATCGACGCGCAAGAAGATCGCCACCAACGAGCAGCTCAACGCCATCATCCTGCGCGACACCGCCGACAAGGTGAAGGTGGCCGAGCGGATCATCGAGGCCAACGACAAGTCGAAGGCCGAGGTGGTGGTCGACATCGAGCTGCTGCAGATCAACTCCCAGCGGCTGCGCGACCTCGGGGTGAGCCTGTCGAGCTACTCGATCGGCCAGCAGCTCAGCGTCAACGGCTCCGGCGGCACCGGCACGGCGGGGGAGCACCACCCCCTGCCGGCATCCGCCTGTCGGACCTGCAGTTCCTCAACCAGGCCAACTGGCTCCTGACCCTGCCGAGCTTCGTCTACAACTTCGTCAAGAACGAACACCGACGCCCAGCTCCTCGCCAAGCCGCAGCTCCGCATCAGCGAGGGCGAGAAGGCGAACCTGGTGATCGGCGACCGCGTGCCGATCCCGCTGACCACCTTCAACACCCAGAACGCCGGCACCGCGCGGCGGCATCGTGCCGATCACCTCCTTCCAGTACCAGGACGTCGGCATCAAGATCGAGATCGAGCCGCGCGTCCACCACAACCAGGAGGTCACGCTCAAGCTCAAGGTCGAGGTGTCGCAACCTCAACGGCTACGTCGCCGGCTCGGCAACGGCCAGTCGCAGCCGATCATCGGCACCCGCACGATCGACTCGGTGATCCGCCTGCAGGACGGCGAGACCAACTTCCTCGCCGGCCTGATCCGCACCGACGAGAGCAACACCGACACGCGGCGTTCCCGGGCCTCTCCGAGATCCCGCTGATCGGCCGCCTGTTCTCGGACAAGCGGACCGAGCACCAGCGCACCGACGTCATCCTGACCCTGACGCCGCACATCATCCGCAACGCCGAGATCACCGACGAGGACCTGGCGCCGATCTGGGTCGGCACCGAGCCGAACATCACCTTCCGCGGCGGCAGCCCGCGCGTCGAGTCGGAGGATCGAGGGGCCGTTCGACACCACCGAAGGGACCCCGGAGGAGATCCAGGACGCCATCCGCCGCCGCCTCCAGCGGCTGCCGCGCGGCCTGCGCCCTGGCGAGATCAGCGCGCCGAGGAGTCCGGCCGCCGAGTCCGGCTCCCGAGCAGGCCCCGCCAGCCGCCACCGGGCGGGGTGAACCTGGTGCCGGCGGCGGCCGCCGACGACATCTTCCAGCCGGCGCAGCCGGCGGCGCCGCCAGCCCTCGGACGACGCGCAGCCGCCGGACGGCGGCGGTACGGCCGGCGAGGAGATGGAGCCGCCTCCGAGGGCCTCGGCGTCCCGCGGCACCGCCTCCGGCACCGCCGCGCTCTCGTCGGTGCGCACGGCCGGCGGCTTGTCCGCCGCGACAAGCTGGTCGACGGCGATGGCCGCGGGGCCGGGACGGCGAATGACGGCCAGCGATGCCGCCAGCGAGCCCGCCGTGCGGCTCTGGCTGGTCCCCGGGCGGCTGGCGGTGAGCGCGGGCGACACCTTCGAGGTGCGGGTCCAGGCCGAGGCCGGCCAGCCGGTCTCGCATCTGCCGCTGACCCTGTCGTTACGATCCCGGTGCTGGCCGTCGAGAAGGTCGAGGCCGGCGACTTCCTGGGCGCTCCCGGGCACGGCGCAGGTGATGGCCGACGCCGCCCAGCCCGGCGCCCTGGTGATCGGCGCCAGCCGGCTCGGCAAGGCGCCGGGCGTCAGGGGCGACGGGACGGTCGCCCGCTCACCTTCCGCGCCCTCGCCGCCGGCGCGTCGCGGCTCGGCTTCGAGGGCAAGGCGCTCGACGCCGCTGGGCCGATGGCCGTGGCCCGCCCGGCGGTGGTGGCGGTCGGCGCTCCATGCAGCGCGCCGGACCGCCCCGCCGCGCGCAGCGGGAAGCATCGCTGAGCCGGCAGGCGTTAAGGTTGACGAGGAGGCTGAGAAGACGATGCTCTCCGCAGGCGCAGCGACACCGCCGTCGCGAGGCGGGCTACACCCTGGCCGAGCTGGTCATGGTGGCGGCCATCCTGGCGCTCGCTGGCGGCGATGACCCTGCCGGTCGCCAAGTTCACCGCCCAGCGGTCGCAAGGAGGCGGATCTGCGCCAGGCTCTGCGCCAGATGCGCTGCCGCGATCGACGAGTACAAGCGCTACAGCGACGCCGGGCCTGATCCCCGTCGACCTCGGCACCGAGGGCTATCCGACGAAGCTCGACATCCTGGTCGAAGGGGTGGCGCTCGTCGGCCAGGTCGACAAGAAGCTCAAGCTCCTGCGCCGTATCCCCATCGATCCGATGACCGGCAAGAACGAGTGGGGCCTGCGCAGCTACCAGGACGCCTCCGACTCGACCTCCTGGGGCGGCGAGAACGTCTACGACGTCTACTCCCTTTCGCAGGGAGTCGGGCCTGAACGGCGTGCCCTACCGTGAATGGTGAGCGGACGTGCCGGAGAAGAAGACGATGAGGCTCCCCATGCGCAAGCCCGACCAGGCCGGCAGAGCGGCTTCACCCTGCTCGAGCTGATCATCGTCATCGCGATCATCGGCATCCTGGCCACGATCGCCATGCCCGCCCTGAAGAACGTGCCGCGGCCGCGCCAACGAGTCGGTGCTGAAGACCAACCTGCGGACCCTGCGCGACGTCATCGACCAGTACTACGGCGACAAGGGGAAGTACCCCACCAGCCTCCAGGCGCTGGTCGACGAGGGGTACCTCCGCAAGCTCCCTGTCGATCCGATGACCAAGAGCAGCGAGACCTGGGTGCCGGTCTACGAGGAGAGCGACCCGACCATCCGCCGGCGGAGACGGATCCGGACCCCGCCAGCCCGGGCATCGTCGACGTCCATTCCGGCGCGCCGGGCATCTCCCTCGACGGAGCTCCCTACAAGGACTGGTGATGCGCTGCCGTCTCCCGCACGCGCTCTCTTCCTCCTCCCTCTCCCGCGCGGGGGAGGGCCGGGGAGGCGGGCTACAACATGGTGATTCTGATCGTCGCGATCACCGTGCTCAACATCGTGGTGGCCGCCATGCTGCCGCTGATGGAGCACGCAGATCCAGCGCGAGAAGGAGGAGGAGCTGGTCTTCCGCGGGTTCCAGTACGCCGAGGCGATCCGCATCTTCCACGCGCGTTTCCAGCAGTACCCGGTCAAGCTCGAGCAGCTGCTCGAGGCGAAGCCGCGCAGCATCCGCCAGCTCTGGAAGGACCCGATGACCAAGGACGGCAAATGGGGGCTGATCTTCCAGAACCAGGGAGTGCCGCTGAAGCCGCAGCCGGAGGGGGATCCGAACGGGCGGAAGCCGAAGGAGAAGCCCAAGCCCAAGGGGGACGGGAAGCCGGAGGTGGAGCGGCTCCCCGACGGCAGCGATGAGGGGAACCCCGAGGGCGGGTTCAACACCCCCCAGAAGGGGGATGTCGCCGCCGTCGGCCCGATCGTCGGCGTCTACAGCAAGAGCTCGGGGAAGTCTCACCTGATCTTCTACGGCCACGACCACTACAACGAGTGGCGGTTCACCGAGGATCTGCTGCGCGTCAACGCCCAGCCGCCCAGCGCCGCGCCGGGCATTCGCGACCCGGGCGCGGGAGCGCCGATCCCCAACTTCTCCACCCGGTGGCTCGGGCGTCCCATGCCCTTCGCCGACCAGGGCGGCCAGCCCCAGAACGGCACGATGCCGGACGGCAGCACGCCGGGGGCTGGCAAGCCGGGCGCTCCGATCGGCAACGGCCGCCGCCCGCGCGGACCGGTCAACGGGCAGCCCCAGACCTGACGGTCTCAGACCTGATCATGAAGGTACGCATCCGCCGGCTCCCTTCAGCCCGCGACCTCCCTCTCCCTTCGTACGCCTCGCCCGGCAGCGCCGGGTTCGACCTCCGCGCCGCCGTCGATGGCGAGGTGGTGCTGCGCCCCGGCGAGCGGCTGCTGGTGCCCACCGGCCTGGCGCTGGAGATCCCCTCTGGCTGGGAGGGGCAGGTCCGCCCCCGGAGCGGCCTCGCCCTGCGCCACGGCATCGGGATCGTCAACGCTCCGGGCACCATCGACAGCGACTACCGCGGGGAGGTGGGGGTGATCCTGATCAACCTCGGCGAAGCCTCCTTCAGCCTGAAGCGGGGGGACCGCATCGCGCAGCTCGTGATCTCCCGCGTTGAGCCGGTCGAATGGGAGGAAATCGAGGACTCCGGCGCCTTCGGCGAGAGCGTCCGCGGGAGCGGCGGCTTCGGATCTACAGGCATTTAGTAGAAATTACGCACTGATCCTCTGCCGAGATCTCATAGGATAGGCGGCATGTCCACCCGCCGTTCCCTCTTCTGGGCCGTCCTCGGCTCTCTGGTCCTCTCTTGCCACGGCGCGCCCCCACCGGCGGGTCCGCACGTCCCAATCCGGAAGGTTGTCCTGCTGAGCCTCGACGGCGCCAACGCCGGCCGGCTGCACCGGCTCTACCGCGACGGCAAGCTCACCGCCGGCGGATTCTCCCGCTTCTTCCAGGAAGGGCAGGTGGCCGACCGCCTGATCCCCGTCGACCCCGCGCTCACCTCCCCCAACCACATCAGCCTGGCGACGGGGTACTCCGCCGGGCAGACGGGGATCGTCAGCAATCTCTTCCATCCCGCGGGATCGCCATTCGTCGAAACGGTGAGCGGCTTCGCGGCGCCCATCGGCACCGAGACCCTCTGGGAGGCGGCGCGGCGGCAGGGGAAACGGGTCGGGGTCAACAGCTGGCCGGGGGCCGACAACACCGCCCCGCACCGCCGGGCCGACTGGGGGATGGCCTACACCAACACCCCGGACCGGCCGGCCGCCCTGGTGACGGTCGCTCGGGATCAGTGGAAGCCCTCCGGTTTCCAGGCGCGGGTCGGCTCCGGACCGGAGACCCAGACGTTCGATCTCCGGATCGTCGACGATCGCCTGCAGGCGATCCCCCCGGGGAGCCCGAAAGCCTTCCCGCTCACCCCTGGCCGCTGGGCCGATCTCCCCTGCGCGATCACCCCCCGGGAGGGTCCCCCGCGGACCGCCGTCTGCCAGGTCAAGCTGCTGGAGCTCGACCCCGGCGGCACGACCCGGCTCTACTTCAGCGCCGTCTATCCTTTCCCGGTCTATCCGGAAGATTTCGCCGCCGCGCTCGCCTCCAGGGGGCTCTTCTGGCCCGGTCCGCCGGACGACGACCGCCTCGTCGACGCCTGGAACGGCCGGCCGGGCATCGATCTTACGACCTGGCTCGAGCAGTCCAGCCGCTTCGCCCATTTTTTCGGCGACGCTCTGCTCGCCGCGGCCCAGCGCCCCGACTGGGACCTGCTGATGGGCTACATGCCGGTCATCGACGAGGCCGAGCACAAGCTGCAGCTCACCGATCCCCGCCAGCCGGGCTTCACCCCGGAGCGGCGGGACGCTTTCGAAGCGGCACGGACACGGGTATGGCAGGACGTCGACCGCGAGCTCGCGCGGCTGCTCGCCGGGCTCGACCTGAAGACGACGGTGGTCGCGGTGGTGAGCGATCACGGCATGGCGCCTGTCCATACCCACGTCAACCTCAACGTCCTGCTCCAGGAGAAGGGGCTGCTCGCGGCCGACGCCAGAGGGAAGATCCTGGAGGAGGGGACGGCTGCCTACGCGGTCGGCGACGGCGGCCTGGTCCATGTCTACATAAGGCCCGGCCGCGCCGATCTCCTCCCCGTCCTGCGCGCCCTGTTCACCGGCTGGAAGGTGGCGGAGGAGGCCCCCGTCGAGCGCGCGTTCACCCGCCGGGAGGCCGCGGAGGTCCACCTCGACCACCCCAACAGCGGCGACCTGGTCCTTTTTCTCCGCGAGGGCTACATGTCCGAGGACGGCCTCGCCGACGGCAGGGCCGTGTCCCCCACCGGAGTCTTCGGCATGCACGGCTATCTGAGCAGCCATCCGGAGATGCAGGGCATCTACATGGCTCTCGGGCCGGGCATCGCCCCGGGGAATGCCGGAACGGTGCGGAACCTCGAGGTCGCCGGCCGGGTGGCGGGGTGGCTGGGGATCGGGAAGCCGCGGAAAAGAGGAACACGGACGAGCACGGACTGACACGGACAAACACGAACCAAAACCACCGCCCCGGCAGGTTCTTTTGTCCTGCTGTCCGTGCTCGTCCCTGTCAGTCCGTGTTCGTCCGTGCTCCCCCTCCCCCCAGAATTAACCGCCCCCCACCCGCGTTACCCAGATCGCCATGCCCGCTCCCGCCCTAGCCCGCCTCGAAGACTGGTTCGCGCGGCGGGGGTGGACTCCGTTCGACTTCCAGCGCGAGGTCTGGGAGGCCTACCGGGCCGGCGGGAGCGGCCTGATCCATGCGGGCACCGGCACCGGCAAGACCTACGCCGCCTGGCTCGGCCCCCTCCTCGAATGGATGGAGACTCACGAATCGGACCTCCGCCCGCGGCGGCGGGCCGCGGCGCCCCCCCTGCGCGTTCTCTGGCTGACGCCGCTGCGCGCCCTGGCGGCCGACACCGAGGCCGCGTTGCGGGCGCCGCTCGCCGAGCTCGGGATCCCCTGGTCCCTGGAACGGCGGACCGGCGACACCTCCGCCAGCGTGCGCGACCGGCAGCGCGAGAAGCTCCCCACCGCCCTGGTCACCACCCCCGAGAGCCTCTCGCTCCTGCTCTCCCGCCCGGACGCCCGCGAGCTGTTCGCCGAACTCCGCCTCGTGGTGGTCGACGAGTGGCACGAGCTGCTGGGGAACAAGCGCGGCGCCCAGACCGAGCTCGCCCTCGCCCGCTTGGCGGCCTTCCGGCCCGCCTTGAGCACCTGGGGGCTCTCGGCCACGCTCGGCAATCTCGACACCGCCCTTTCGGCGCTGCTTGGCACTGAAAAAACGGGCCGTCTGGTCCGCGGCGCGGCCCCCAAGGAGATCCGCGTCGACTCGCTGATCCCGGAGACCATCGAGCGCTTCCCCTGGGCCGGACACCTCGGGCTCAAGCTGCTGCCGCAGGTGATCGCCGCGATCGCCGAGGGGCGGACGGCGCTGGTCTTCACCAACACCCGCTCGCAGACGGAGATCTGGTTCCAGGCGATCCTCGACGCCCGTCCGGACTGGGCGGGGGAGATCGCCCTCCATCACGGCTCGCTCGACCGCAAGGTGCGCGACTTCGTGGAGAACGGGCTGCGGGCGGGGAGCCTGCGCTGCGTCGTCTGCACCTCCAGCCTCGACCTCGGCGTCGACTTCTCGCCGGTCGACCGCGTGCTGCAGGTGGGGAGCCCGAAGGGGATCGCCCGCCTCGCGCAGCGGGCCGGCCGCAGCGGCCACCGGCCGGGCGCGCCGAGCCGGGTGACCGCCGTGCCCACCAACGCCTTCGAGCTGGTGGAGGTGGCGGCCGCCCGCGAGGCCCTGGAGAGCGGCCGGATCGAACCGCGGACTCCCCAGGAGAAGCCCCTCGACGTCCTCGCCCAGCACCTGGTGACGATCGCCGTCGGCGGCGGCTTCCGCGCCGGCGAGCTGTACGGTGAGGCGCGCACCGCCTGGGCCTACCGCGACCTCACCCCCGCGGAGTGGGAGTGGACGCTCGACTTCGTCACCCGCGGCGGCCCGGCGCTCGCCGCCTATCCCGAGTACCGCCGGGTGATCGAGCGGGACGGCCTCTACACCGTGCCCGACCGCGCCATCGCGCGGCGGCACCGGATGTCGATCGGCACCATCACCAGCGACGCCGCGCTCACCGTGCAATACGTCAGCGGTGGCCGGCTCGGCACGGTCGAGGAGTCGTTCCTCGCCCGCCTGCGGCCGGGGGAGCGCTTCATCTTCGCCGGCCGCACGCTGGAGCTCGCCGAGGTGCGCGACATGACCGCCTGGGTGCGGCGCGCCAAGGGCAAGAGCAGCGCCGTCCCGCGCTGGATGGGGGGGCGCATGCCGCTCTCGACCGAGCTGGCCGCCGCCGTCCGCCGCCTGCTCGAAGCGGCCCGGGACGGCGTCTTCGCGAGTCCGGAGATGGCGGCCATGCGCCCCATCCTGGAGCTGCAGGCGCGCTGGTCGGCGATCCCGGCGGCGGACGAGCTGCTGATCGAGCGCCTGAAGTCCCGCGAGGGGCACCACCTCTTCCTCTACCCTTTCGAGGGGCGGCTGGTCCACGAGGGGCTGGCGGCGCTCCTCGCCTGGCGGATCTCCCGCCTGCGCCCGATCACCTTCACCCTGGCGGTGAACGACTACGGGATCGAGCTGCTGGCGCCGGACCGGGCGCCGCTCGACGAGGCGCTGGCGGCGGGGCTGCTGGCGCCCACCGGCCTCGCCGAGGACATCCCGGCGAGCCTCAACGCGGCGGAGATGGCGAAGCGGCAGTTCCGCGACATCGCCCGCGTCGCCGGCCTGCTCTTCCAGGGGTTCCCGGGGCAGCGCAAGCCCGCCCGCCACCTCCAGGCGTCGAGCGGCCTGTTCTATGAGGTGTTCGCGAAGTACGACCCCGGCAATCTCCTGCTCCACCAGGCCCACCGCGAGGTGCTGGAGCAGCAGCTCGAAAGGAGCCGGCTCGGCCGCGCCCTGGCCCGGCTCTCCGCGTCCCGGATCACCATCCTGGAGCTCGCCCGCCCCAGCCCGCTCGCCTTCCCGCTGCTGGTGGCCCGGATGCGCGACAAGCTCAGCTCCGAGAGCCTCGCCGACCGCGTCCGCCGCATGCAGGCGCGGCTGGAAAAGGCGGCCGACCGATGATCCGCTGCGAGCTCCAGGGGGAATCCCTGCTCCTCCTCCCCGAGCGCGCCCTGCTCTGGGAACGGACCGGCACCCTGATCGTCGCCGACGCCCACCTCGGCAAGGCGGCGGCGTTCCGGGCGGCGGCCATCCCCATGCCTGGCGGCACCACCACCGAGGCGCTCTCCCGCCTCACCGCGGCGCTCGCCCGCACCGGCGCCCGCCGCCTGCTACTGCTCGGCGACTTCTTCCATGCCCGCTCGGGACGGGCCGCCCCCACCCTGGCGGCGATCGCGGACTGGCGCCAGCGTCACGCGGATCTGGAGATCGTCCTGGTGCGCGGCAACCATGACCGCGGCGCCGGCGATCCCCCCTGCGAGTGGGGGTTCGACTGTCACGATGAGCCCTGGATCGAGCCGCCGTTCGCCTTCCGCCACCATCCGGAAGAGGAAGCCGCGGGGTACGTGCTCGCCGGGCACATCCACCCCGCGGTCTCCCTCACCGGCCTCGGCGGCCAGCACGAGAGGCTCCCCTGCTTCCTTTTCGGGGAACGGATCGGTCTCCTCCCCGCCTTCGGCGGCTTCACCGGCGGCGCCACCGTCCGCCCCCGGCGAGGGGACCGCGTGTTCGCCCTCGCCGGCGAGGAAGTGGTCCCGATCACGGCCGTGTAGCCCGGATCCGGCTCCTTCTGGCACATTTATTGCCCTATCCCCTTGGCGAAAAGGAGGATACGAACCATGGCCCAAGCTACCAAGGAAGCCACCAGGAAAAGGGTTGTGTATCACGTAGTCCCGAACTCTTCGGCCGAGAAGTGGGTCGTCTCTCAGGAGAAGGCCGAGTTCCGACGGGAGTTCGAGACCAAGGAGGAAGCCGTCGACTTCGCCAAGGAGCGGGCCCGCAAGGAGGAGCTCGGCCAGGTCAAGGTGCACAAGCAGGACGGCAACATGGAGTACGAGTCGACCTACGGCGAAGATCCGGAGAGGTATCCCGGCTAGGGGGACCTTGGCAGGCCGGGCCGCCTGCCCTTCGAGTCCTCACCCTCGGTCCCTCTCCACTTCGTGGAGAGGGAGGGCCCTTCGCTCAAGGATATCGCCTCATCAGCGGGCCCTCCCTCTCCCCCCGGGAGAGGGACCGAGGGTGAGGTTTCGAAGGGCAGGCCGCTCCGATACACTCCGGGACAGAAAACCGTTCCGGAGGCCCCCATGCTCAAGCGACTCGCATCCGCAGTTCCCTTGCTGCTCCTGCTCGCCCTCCCCGCCCTGGCGCAACCGCCGGGCGCTCCCGTGAAGGACGCGAAGCCGGAGGAGAAGCGCCCCCTTCCCCCGCCCGAAGAGAAGTCTTCGGTCACCCGCCACTCGCTGACCCTGGACGGCAAGGCCTACCCCTACACCGCCACCGCCGGCACCCTGCTGCTCAGGAACGACGAGGGCACCGTCACGGCCTCCGTCTTCTACATCGCCTATACGCTCGACGGCGTCAAGGACCCGGCCAGCCGCCCGGTCACCTTCAGCTTCAACGGCGGCCCGGGAGCGGCCTCGCTCTGGGTGCACCTCGGCGCGTTCGGCCCCAAGCGGGTGGCGCGGACCGACGAGGGATTCGCCCTGCCCCCTCCGGGCAAGCTGGTCGACAACGAAAATTCGATCCTCGATGCCAGCGACCTCGTGTTCATCGATCCGGTGAGCACCGGCTACAGCCGCCCGGCCCCGGGGCAGGACCCGAAGCAGTTCCACGGCGTCAAGGCAGGACATCGAGTCGGTCGCCGACTTCATCCGCCTCTGGGTCACCCGCAACGAGCGCTGGGCCTCGCCCAAGTTCGTGGCCGGCGAGAGCTACGGCACCACCCGCGCGGCCGGCCTCGCCTACCACCTCGCGGACCGCTACGGCATGATGCTCAACGGCGTCGTCCTCGCTCTCCTCCGTGCTCAACTGGCAGGACCAGGACTTCCACCCCGGCAACGACCTCCCTGCTTCATCCATCTGCCGACCTACGCCGCCGCCGCCTGGTACCACAAGAAGCTCCCGCCGGAGCTCTCGGGGGACCTGCTCAAGACCCTGGCCGAGGCCGAGGCCTTCGCCCTCGACGAGTACGGGCCGGCCCTGCTCCAGGGGGACCGCCTGCCCGACGCCCGGCGCAAGGAGATCGCGGCCAGGTTCGCCCGCTACACCGGCCTCTCGCAGGCCTACGTCGAGCGCTCGAACCTCTGCGTCCAGATCGACCGCTTCGTCAAGGAGCTGCTGCGCGACGAGGGGAAGACCATCGGCCGCCTCGACACCCGCTTCACCGGCACCGACATCGATTCGGTGGGCGAGACCTACGAGTTCGATCCCGCCATCGTCTCCCTCGACGGCCCCTACGCCGCGGCGATCAACGACTACATCCGCCGCGACCTCAAGTTCGAGAGCGACCTCGTCTACGAGCGGCTGACCGACAAGGTCTGGCCCTGGAGCTGGACCTTCCACAACCAGTACGTGAACGTGGCCGATCACCTGCGCCAGGCGATGACCCGCAACCCCCACCTCCAGGTGCTGATGACGGCCGGCGTCTACGACCTCGCGACCCCCTACTTCGACGCCTTCTTCACCCGCGACCACCTGGGGCTGCCGAAGGAGCTGCGGGGGAACGTGCAAGATCGAGCTCTACCAGGCGGGGCACATGATGTACATCCGCAAGGCCGACCACGCGAAGCTGAAGAAGGATGTGACGGAGCTGATCCGGAAGGCGAGGTAAGAGGCAAAACGGAAGGGGGTGCCGTCCGGCACCCCCTTGAGCTTCCCTTAGTGGCGGATCGCGATCGTGGACGTGGACGTCGACGTCTGCCGCGAGGTGGCGCGCGCCGGAGCCGGAGCGGTCTGCAGCTTCAGCCCCTTCCGCCGCGGCCCGAACGCCTGCCGCAGCACGGGTCCCAGCACGGCTGGATGGAACAGCGCCGTCGGGGCCTTGATCATGTGGTTGACCTCCTGGAACCGGCGGAAGATCTCCTGGCTCTGCGGGATCAGCCGGATCACCTGCTCGATGTACCAGTGCATGAACTTCACCTTGGCGGTGACCTCGCCCCCCTCGCGTCGCCGGCCAGCGGAGATCCTCGCCGGTGGTCAGCGCCCAGGGACCGGCCACCAGCTTGGCGACCCGCTTCTGGAAGCGCTGGCTGTCGAGCCGCCCCCTGCCGTCGCGCAGGCACTTGCGCAGGGCCAGCGCCTCGAGGCCGGTGAGGGTCATGCCGACGCCGTAGACCGGATTGAAGGCGCAGACCGAGTCGCCGAGCGCCGCGAAACCCTGCGGCACGCTCGCCTTGTCGTAGTGCCGCAGCCGGTTCTCGGTGCGGCGGTAGCCCCAGATCCGCGACAGCGGCCTGGCATGCTCGATGGCCCGGTAGAGCTCCGGCGAGGAGAGGCTCCGCGCGAACTTGAGGAAGCCCTCCTCGTCCGTGGGCGGGTAGTCGTGCATCACGCCGGCGATCGTCACCAGCCAGCGGTTCCCCTCGATCGGCTGGATGATCCCGGCCCGCGGCTGGTGCGGCGGCCGGTTCATCAGGAACAGCGTCTTCCAATCCTTCTTGTAGTCCTCGACCGGCTCGTAGATCCGGGTCGCATAGCCCCAGAAGGCGTCGACGACCGTCTCCTCCGGCTCTGGCGAAGCCGGCGGCCTCCAGCCACTCGGGCGCCTTGGAGCCCCGGCCGCTGGTGTCGACCACCAGCTCGGCCGCGAGCGTCTCGACCTCGGGCAGAGCCGTTGGGATCGTGATGGCGGGGCTGAATCCTAACCCCCTCCACCCGGGAGCCGTCCTCGCTCGTCACCAGACCGGCGACCTCGAACCCTTGCAGGAGATGGATCTTGGCATTGGCCAGCAGGTGGCGGCGAATCGTCGCCTCCAGCAGAGGACGGGTGAAGGTACAGAACTCGAGGCCGATCTCCGCGCGGGGCGACCACCCCGAGCGATAAAGAATGCGGAAGTCCCGCCCCTGATCGAGGAGGTGGCTGCCCGACTTCAGGAGGTCGGCGGTGACCCCCGGGAACAGCTCCTCGACCACCATCAACCCCCGCTTGAAGAAGAAATGGAGATGACGGGCGTGCGGCACGCCCGGCCGGTTTTCGCTGTCGCCGTCCGGCAACTGGTCACGCTCGATGATGGTGACCTTGTCGAACTGATCGGCGAGCGCCCGCGCCGCGAGCATGCCGCCGATGCTGCCGCCCACCACCACCGCGTGGCGACCGGATCCTGCACCTTCGTTACGACGCTGCTGCACCGCGCTACGGTCCTGCATGAGGTCCCCCCCTTTCGGGTCTGCTGTACCGACGACTTCTGACCAAGCACCTGTGCATAAGAAATGCCAGTTAAATGGTCACATTCAACCATCGGTCAACCCTGGGAGGGCTTGGTAAGAATTTCTCAACGCCGTTCGCGATATCTTTGCCTGGGAGGTAACGGCCATGCGTCTACGTGTCCTCGGCAGCTCCGGCGGCTACCCGGCCCCCGGCAATCCCAATACCGGCTTCCTTCTCGAGCATGGCGAGGCGAAGCTCTGGCTCGACGCCGGCACCGGCACCTTCGCCGAACTCCAGCGGATCGTGGACTTCACCCGCGTCGACGCCCTGCTGGTCAGCCACGCCCACGCCGACCACTGCGCCGACCTCTATCCTCTTCATGTCGCCATCCGGTACGGGCTGGCGAACGGCTTCAAGCTCCCCGTCTACGCGCCTCCCGGCGCGCTGGAGCTGCTCGGAGGATTGCTGGGATCTGAGGGCGCGCAGAGCCTGCGCGAGGCGTTCGACTGGCACGAAATCGAGGCCGGTGGCGAGATCGAGGTCGCCGGCGTCCGCTTCAACTTCCTGCGCACCGACCACCCCATCCACGCCCTGGCGATGCGGGCCGAGACGGCGGACGGCACCCTCACCTACTCAGCCGACACCGGCCCCGGCGCGGACCTCGCCGGCTTCGCCCGCGGCAGCGATCTCCTCCTCTGCGAGGCGAACTACCAGGATGGCCGGATGGGCCCGCCCCTCCACCTGAGCGCCCGCCAGGCCGCCGGCATCGCTCTTCAGGCGGGAGCCCGGGAGCTGGCGCTCACCCACGTCTGGCCGACGCTGGATCCGCGGGTCTCGCTTCAGGAGGCGCGGGAGACGGCGGGGGACCTGCCCATCCGCTGGGCGGGACCGGGCGAGATCTTCGAAATCGGGCGTGCTTGAAAAATATCCCGGCTCGCGGGAAGCGCATTTGTATGTAGTGCCATGACGAGATACAAACCGTGACACCCATCTTCTCTGTCTTGAGGTGTCAGGTCGTGTCACTGTCAGAGCACACTCCCGTCCTCTGACAGAGTCGACAAACCATTTGCAGTGGCGTATTTCTCTACCAACAAAAATTCTCACGTGGCTCTGCAAAGATTTGTCACTGTCCGGCCGGCCGATCCATGCTCTAATCGGGAAGGTCCGGGAAGGGCTCCGGAGGAGGGAAAAGCGATGGGTGTTTTCGGTCCGAGCCGGGAAGAGATCTGGCGCCAGCTCTGCGCCGAGATCGGGGCCGACTTCGTCGGCGGGGGCTTCTGGAAGGGGGACAAGGTCCAGGCCCACGTGAGGAACTGGACGCTGACCCTGGACACCTACACGGTCTCCACCGGCCACAGCCACGTCACCTACACCCGGATGCGCTCCCCCTTCGTGAGCCGGGACGGCTTCCGCTTCCGGATCTACCGCGCGGGCGTCTTCAGCGGGCTGGGCAAGGCGCTCGGCATGCAGGACATCGACGTCGGCCACTCCGCGAAGTTCGACGACGAGTTCATCATCCAGGGGAACGACGAGTCCAAGGTCCGGGCCCTGTTCGCCAACCCCGAGGTCCGCCGGCTGATCGAGGCCCAGCCCAGGATCCGGCTCGAGATCCGGGACGACGAGGGCTTCTTCAAGACCCGCTTCCCCGAGGGCGTGGACGAGCTCTACTTCCTCGCGCTGGGGACGATCAAGGATGTCGACCGGCTGAAGCGGATGTTCGACCTCTTCGCCGCGGTTCTCGAAGAGCTCAACCGGGTAGGATCCGCCACCGAGGCGGACCCCGAGGTCGCGCTGTAACTGCCCCTGAAACTGACGAGGAGAGAGATTCCCATGCCCTGGATCCAGATCACTGAAAACTCGAACCGCGAAATCTGGCTGCGGACGGAGGGCATCATCGGCCTCGCCCAGGCCAAGCAGCACGGCAGCGGCACCATGCTTCTCCTCCTCTCCGGCACCAACCTCGAAGTCGCCGAGCAGAGAGACGAGCTGCTGCAGAAGATCAAGGAAGCGGAAGGAACCGCGGCGCGGGACCGGCAGGTGGGCTTTCCGGGGGAGTGAGAGACGGAAACGACATCTGTAGCCACACCCTGCAACCCACCCCCCATCCCGTCCGTACTCCCCAGAGCGTCTTTCATCTGCAACGCTCAAGGGGAGATTCCATGCATCGCGTCACCCGATCCGCTCTCTGCCTCGCGGCAGCGGCCAGCCTCGCCGCCGGCACGGCTTCCGCCCAGACGAAGCTGCTCCGGTTCCCCGACATCTACAAGGACAAGGTCGTCTTCACCTACGCCGGCGACCTGTGGACCGCCCCGTCGACCGGCGGCGGGACGGCCACCCGCATCACCGCCCATCCCGGCCTCGAGCTGTTCGCCAAGTTCTCGCCGGACGGCAAGTGGATCGCCTTCACCGGCCAGTACGACGGCGACGAGCAGGTCTACGTCATCCCGGCGGCCGGCGGCGTTCCCAGGCAGCTCACCTTCTATCCCGCCCGCGGACCGTTCCCGCCGCGGTGGGGATACGACAACCAGGTCTACGGCTGGACGCCGGACGGCAAGTCGGTCGTCTTCCGCTCGCTGCGCGACGGCTGGCATCACGGCGACAGCCGCATCTACACCGTGCCGGTGGACGGCGGGCTCGGCGAGCCGCTGCCCATGCCCCTGAGCGGCGGCGCCGATCTCTCGCCGGACGGCAAGCAGGTCGTCTACTCCCCCTTCGCCCGCGATTTCCGCACCTGGAAGCGCTACCAGGGCGGATGGGCCCAGGATCTCTGGATCTTCGACCTCGCCACCCACGCGACGAAGAAGATCACCGAGACCCCGCGCACCGAGCGCGATCCGATGTGGATCGGCGACAAGATCTACTTCGACTCGGACCGCACCGGCACCCTCAACCTCTACTCCTACGACCTGGCGAACGGGGCCACGGCCCAGCTCACCAAGAGCACGCAGTGGGACGTCCGCTGGCCCAGCGCCGACGCGGACGGCCAGATCGTCTACGAGATGAACGGCGAGCTGAACGTCCTCGACACCCGTACCGGGCAGTCGCGGCACCTCGCGATCGACGTCCCCGGCGACGGCCTCGATACCCGGCCGTCCCAGATCGGGGCCAACGACCAGATCGAGGACGCCGGCCTCTCCCCCAAGGGGGAACGCGCGGTATTCGTGGCCCGTGGCGACATCTTCAACACGCCGATCGAGAAGGGGGTCACCCGTAACCTCACCCGCTCCTCGGGAGCGCATGACAAGTGGGCCCGCTGGTCCCCGGACGGCCGGAAGATCGCCTTCCTCTCGGACCGCAGCGGCGAGGAGGAGGTCTACGTGGTGGATGCCCTGGGCGTGGGCAAGCCCGAGGCGCTCACCACCGGCGGCAAGGCCCTGCGTTTCGCCCCCGAATGGGCTCCGGACGGCAAGCGGCTCGCTTTCTCGGACAAGAACGGAAGGCTCTGGGTGGTCACCCTGGCCGACCGCAAACTCGTCGAGGTGGCCCACGACGTCCGCGGCGAGATCCGCGACTACGCGTGGTCCCCCGGCGGCGACCATCTGGCCTTCAGCCAGTCCAACCCGAACACCTTCCACTCGATCTGGATCTGGAGTGTGGAGGACGGCAAGCTCCGGCGGATCACCGACGAGCAGTTCCACGCCGCCAGCCCCGCCTGGGATCCCAAGGGGGATTTCCTCTACTACCTTTCCGCCCGCTCCTACCTGCCGCATTTCGACACGTTCGACGCCAACTTCGCCGAGGACCGCAACTTCGGCATCTTCGCCCTCGCCCTGCGCAATGACGTGGACAACCCCTTCCACCCCGAAGAGGACACGGTGACGCTCGGAGAGGAGAAGAAGGAGGAGGACAAAAAGCCGGGCAAGGACGGGAAGAAGTTCACCCGGATCGAATTCGACGGCCTTGCCTCGCGGGTGGTCCGCGTGCCCGTACCGTTCGACAACTACGATTCCCTGAGTGCCGCCGAGGGGCGCCTGCTCTACGTGAGGCAGCCGCTGAACGGCTTCGGCGAGCCCGCCTTCCGGCCGTCGCTCCAGCTCTTCACCTTCAAGGACCGCAAGGCCATCACGTTCGCCGAGGGGATCGGAGGCTACGCCCTGTCCCAGAATGGCGAAAAGGTGCTGGTGGCCCACGACGGGCAGTTCGACGTCTACGACGCCAATCCCGGCGGCAAGGACTCGAAAAAGACGATCGACACCGCCGGCATGGTGGTCGACCGGGTCCCCGCCGAGGAGTGGGCCGAGGTCTTCCGCGAGGCCTGGCGGCGGTACCGCGACTACTTCTACACCGAGAACATGAACGGCTACGACTGGGAGGCCCTGCGCCGGCAGTATGAGCCGCTGCTCGCCTATGCCGGCCACCGCTCGGACGTGAACTACGTGATCGGCGAGATGCTCGCCGAGCTCAACAACTCCCACGCCTACATCGCGGGGGGCGACTACAAGCTCCCGACCCGGCCCCGGGTGGCCCTCCCCGGCGCCCGCTTCGAGCTCGACCGCGCCGCCGGCCGCTACCGGATCGCCAGCATCTACGCCGGCCAGAACGAGGAGGACCTCTACCGCTCGCCGCTGACCGAGATCGGGGTGGACGTCCACCCCGGCGACTACGTGCTGGCGATCGACGGCGAGGATCTCGCCGCCGGCGACAACCCCTACCGCCTGCTGCGCCACAAGGCGGACCGCCCCGTCCGCTTCACGGTGAATTCCAAGCCCACCCTGGACGGCGCCCGGGAGATCACCTTCCGGCCGATCGACACCGAGGAGCACCTGATCTACATGGACTGGGTGAGCCGGAGCCGCGAGCGGGTGGCGAAGCTCAGCGGCGGCCGGCTCGGCTACATCCACCTCCCCGACATGGGAGAGGACGGGATGCGGGAGTTCGTCAAGTGGTACTTCGGCCAGGTCCGCAAGGAGGGGCTGATCGTCGACGTCCGCAACAACGGTGGCGGCTTCATCTCGCCGATGCTCCTCGAGCGGCTGGCCCGCAAACCGCTGGGCGTGGACTACGGGCGCAACAACGCCGACCCGCAGCCCTACCCGCAGGTGGTCTTCTACGGTCCCATGGCCTGCCTGCTCAACGAGGGGTCCGGCTCGGACGGCGACATCTTCCCCCACATGTTCCGCCAGCTCGGCCTCGGCCCCCTGATCGGCACCCGCACCTGGGGCGGCGTGGTGGGCATCAACGACCACGGCCCGATGATCGACGGCGGCCAGATCTTCGTCCCCGAGGCCGGCGCCGTCTCCCTGGCCGGCGAGTGGATCATCGAAGGGCACGGCGTCGATCCCGACATCGTGGTCGAGAACGACGTCAAATCCGTTCTCGACGGCCGCGACCCGCAGCTCGAGCGGGGCGTCGCTGAGGTGATGAAGAAGCTCCAGGAGAGCCCGAAGACGTTCCCGAAACGCCCCGCGCCGCCGGTGCGGACACAGGGGAGATAAGAGCGCCTTTTCCCTCCCCCGGGAAACCGTGGGAGGATCTTGACCGCCCGCAGGGCGAATTTATCCAGCCTGGGGTGTCAACCCCAGGTAGGGAGGCACCCGAAATCCAAACCCTGTAAGGGTGGCCGATTCCAACCCAATCGGCCACCCCTGCGGGGTTCGGGTTGGGTGCGCCTCCCTACCTGGGGTTGACACCCCAGGCTGGATAATTCCGCCCTCCGGGCATTGGACGCCCTACCCCTCCTTCCTCTCCTTCACCCGGTACTCGACCGCGGAGCCCAGATCCCGCACCGCAGGGCCGATCTGGTCGGCCAGCACACACTCGATGATCGAACGGACCTCGGTCGACACGTCCGGGTCCTCCTCGCCTATCGGCATCGACAGCTCCTCCGGCGAGACTGGCAGGCCCCCGGCGATCGCGCGCAGGCGAGCGCGGATCCCCTTCAGCTCCTCGACCACCCGCCGGAGCTCCGCCTGAGCTTCCGCTTCTTCTTGCGTCATCGGCAACCCCCTCCGAGAGGAAGCTACTCAAACATCCGGGAAGGGAAAACTCTGGAGGGATCGGGGAGGGTGGAGAGCGAAGATCTTCGCCGCAGCGGTGAAATCCCGTACCGTAAAGCCGTCATGCGGCCTAGACTCTGTCACGGAGAGTTGTCACGAACCGCCGAGATCGGGCACACTTATTGTGTGAAGGCGAAACTTACCGGAGGAACCATGCCGCGCACGATTCCACCCCCGCTGAGCCTCGCGCTCAGCTATCTGCGCTCGGCCCAGGGCTGGAGCCAGAAGGAGCTGGCCGAGGCCGCGGGCATCCCGGCCAACCTGATCTCGGACTATGAGCGGGGGCGCAAGACGCTCTCCCGCGAGCGGCTGGAGCTCATGGCCGCTTTCATGGGTCTCCCGGCCAGCGCGGTGGACACGGCGCTCGGATTCCTGCAGGCGATTCGCGAGGGCTCCCGGGGAGCCGGGGCCCCCGGGTCCCCAGAACTGGCGGATCGAGGCCGTCGCCGCCCAGTCGGCAAGGATGATGTCCGACTTCACCCGCCAGATGCTGGGGATGCTGGCGGCCGAGTCCCAGGCCCTGGAAGCGCGGCAGCAGGCGGTGTCCCTCTGGGCGCGGCTCAAGCGCTACAGCGCGGCGCAGAGACGGACGATCGTCGAGGAGCTTGCGCAGTTCCGGAGCTGGGCGCTCTGCGAGCTGCTGTGCGAAGAAAGCGTCAAGGCTGCGGCCGACAATGCGGATCGAGCCCTGGAGCTGGCTTACCTGGCTCTCCGGGTGGCCGAGCTCATCCCTGGAGAGGAGGCTTGGCGTTTGCGGGTACAGGGATACGCCTGGGCGCATGTGGGCAATGCGCGGCGGGTCAAGGGAGATCTACGGGGAGCCGGTGAAGCGTTTGGCCGATGCCAGAAGCTTTGGCACGCCGGTACTCCTGGGGATTCTGGTTTGCTAGATGAGGCGCGGGTGCTTGGTCTCGAAGCATCCCTGCGCAGAGATCAGAGGCTTCTTCCCGAAGCTATGGGGCTGTTGGAACGCGCGCTTGTTGTTGACCGGGGTTGTGAGACGAAGTATCTGCTCCTCAATAAGGCTAAACTTCTCGAGGAACTGGGGGATTTTGAAGCAGCCATTGCAACCCTTCGGCGTGCAATTCCCTCCGTTGAAGCAGCTGAAGAATCACGCTTTCTTTTGGTCTTCTGGCAGAACTTGGCAGTTAACCTGTGCTTTCTGGGACAGTTTGACGAGGCACACGATTTACTACCCAGGCTACGGGACCTTGCGAGCAACTACGGGGATGATCTGGATCTACTCCGGCTGCGCTGGCTGGAGGGGCGAGTTATCGCGGGGCTTGGAGGGAGGTCCGAAGCAATAGGCATTCTCTCCCGGGCAAGAGAGGGATTTACCTCTCGGGGGATGGCCTATGACGGTGCCTTGATCTCGCTGGAGCTGGCACTGGTCTATCTGGAAGAAGGGCGTACAGCAGAGGTCAAGATCCTGGCCCGGCAGATAACTCCGGTTTTCCGGGCACAAGGAATCCATCGGGAAGCATTGGCTGCCTTCAAGCTCTTCCGTGATGCCGCCGAGCATGAAGGCGTCACCGTTCAGTTGGCTCGAAAGCTCCTGGCCTACTTCCAGCGCGCCCAGCACGATCCTGGCCTTCGGTTCGAGGAGATCCAGGATGGTCTTTAGCAGGAACCTGGAGGCGTCCAATCGAGAGACGCCTCCAATAAGAAGGAATGGCGCAACCCCGTAGCTTCTCGCTTTGATCCCTAGTGCCCAGGCAGACAACGACCATAGGGGTCAATCGAGCAACCTGCATCCGCAGAGTCCTGGGTATCGGTCAGGCACCGGCCATACGGATCGATCGAGCACCCCTCTTTCTCCCAAGCTCTCACCACGGCGTTCCACAGCCTCGACAGCAGCGACGCGCTGACCGTCCTGTCCTCAGAGAAGCGAGCCGCGGAGCGAGGCCCGGCCAGCGAGGTGGCGGGAGATCCCAGGAAGGCGCACAGAGCGAGGACGACGATCAGCCGGCGGAGGATGGAGCTGGACATGACTTTTCTCCCTACTGGAGGCCACCGGGACCGGCCTCCATGGACGGCCCGTCGCCTCTTTCAGGAATATGGTGCGCGAACGAGAGGAAAAAAACACCTATAATGCGAACTTCTTCGCGAAAGGAGTGTGAATGCCCCGAGACGACGAGCTGCCGGACGAGTCAGGGCTCATCTTCACCCTCTTCCGCTCCGTGCACCGCTGGACGCAGGGAGAGCTGGCGGAGGCGATCGGCACCTCCCCGAGCGTGATCTCGGAGTACGAGAACGGGACGCGGCGCCCCTCGCGCCGGGCCATTATTCGCGCCGCCAAGGCCGCGGGCGTTGCCACCGAGAAGATCGACCAGATCCTCCAGGCCCTCCGCAGCCTGCAGGAAATCATGGCAGCCCACAGGCGCTCGCACTTGGCCGACCCCTACGAGGAGGCGGCGGAAAAGCTCTCCCGGGGGCTGGAGCCGCTCGCCCACGCCGCCGTGCAATCGATCCGGCCCGGGCCGGCGGTCAGGCGTGCCCCGCCAAGGGTGGAGGACCGTGAGCAGGCCCGAGGCCTATGGGAACGGCTGGAGCGCTACGAGCCGGAGACCCGGCGACTCCTGATCGAGGAGGGGGAGGAGTACCGGAGCTGGGCGCTCTGTGAGCTTCTCTGCGACAAGAGCCTGGAAGAGATCGCGGATCGGGCGCTGGAGCTGGCCGAATTGGCGGTCTTCATCGCCGAGCGGATTCCTGGCGAGAACACTTGGCGCTCACGGGTTCAGGGATACGCCTGGGCGCACGTGGGAGACTCCCGGCGGAGGCGCGGAGACCCGCTGGGCGCCCAGGAAGCCTTCTCCCGGTTCCGGCAACTCTGGCGGACGGCAGGGGAAGTGCATCGGGCACTGCTCAACGAAATGCGGGTCATGGCGTGGGAATCGCAGAAAGTCTGACCCGCGAATTCACTCTCAGGACCCGTGGGTCCAAGTCCGCGACCCACGAATCAGGTCTCCGCACCCACGGGTCCAGCACTCCGACCCGTGAATCCGACTCCTTGACCCGTGGGTCCAACGCTCTGACCCGCGGGTCCGATACTCCAAACCGCGGGTCCGGTACTCCAAACCACGGGTCCAGCACTCCGACCCACGGGTCCCGCCCTGCGACCCATGGGTCCGGTGCTCCGACCCGCGGGTCCAGCTCCTTGACCCGCGGGTCCGACACTCCAAACCGCGGGTCCAACGACTCAATTCATGGGTCGGGGAACGCGGGAATCAGATCAGCTCGGCCAACTCCGCCAGGCAGCGCTCGATTTCGTCCGCCGTGTTGTAGAAGTGAGGGGCGATCCGCAGGCGGCCGGCCCGGGCGGCGACGACGATCCCCCGCTGGTCGAGCGGCTTGATCAGGTCCTGGGCGGAACGGCCGGGCGGGACGGCGGTGACGATTCCCGAGGTCTCCCCCCGCCGGCGCGAGCTGACCACCGAGAATCCCAGATCCTTGAGCCCCCGGGCGGCGAGGTCGGCCAGCGCGAGCACCCGCGGCTCGATCTCCTCGGCGCCGGCCTTGAGCAGAACCTCCAGCGAGCCGCCCAGGGCCACGATGCCGTAGGCGTTGAGCGTGCCGCTCTCGAAGCGCCTGGCACCCTCGTTCCAGGTGAGGTCATAGGCGGTCCACTGGAAGGGATCGCGCATCGAGCGCCAGCCGGAGCGCGCCGGCCGCAGGCGCTCGACCACGCGGTCGGAGACGTAGAGCAGTGCGATCCCCTCCGGGCCGAGGAGCCATTTGTGCGCCGAGGCCGCCGCGACGTCCACGAAGTCGGCCTCGACGTCGAGCGCCAGCGCGCCCAATCCCTGGATGACGTCCACCACGAAGAGGACGCCCCGCTCGCGGCAGGCGCGGCCGAGGCGGGCGAGGTCGGAGCGGAAGCCGCTCGCGTACTGCACCCAGGAGAGGGCGAGCATGCGGGTGCGGGAGTCGATCCGGGCGAGGATCTCGTCGGGATCGATCCGCCCGTCGCGCTCTTCCACCTGGCGATACTCCACTCCCCGCGAGGCGAGGCCCATCCAGGGGTAGACGTTGGAGGGGAACTCCAGCGCCGCGCCCACGACGTTGTCTCCCGGTCTGCCAGTCGAGCCCCTCGGCCACCAGGGAGAGCGCGGTCGAGGTGTTCTCCACGAAGGCCACCTCGTGGCTCTCGCGGGCGCCGAGGAGGCGGGCGGCGAGCCCGCGCACGCGGTCGGCCTCCTCCATGCGGTCGAACCAGAGCCGGTCGCCGGAACGGGAGACGGTTTCGGCCATCATCATCATCCGCGTGGCGGCGCGCCGGGAGAGCGGCCCCACTCCCGCGTGGTTCAGGTAGACGCACTCCCGGGTGACGGGGAACTCCTCGTCGCGAAGGCGCAGGAGGTCGAGGGTGCGGATCATGGTGTCTCCTCAGGAAGATTGGGGTCCCTGGCCGCGCGCCATTCCAGCAGCGCCAGGGCCGGCAGGCCGATCACCAGCACGCCGGCGTAGTGGAGCCCGCGATAGAGCAGGGTGCCCGCCGCCGCGGAAACCTCGTCCACGCCGAGGAGCTTGAAGGACTCCAGCATCGCGATCTCCGTGGTGCCGACGCCGCCGGGGGAGCCGGAGAGCGTCCCCACGGCGGTGCCCATGGTCACCGCGACGAGGGCGGCGAACGGGCCGACCGGCGCCCCGATCGCCAGGAACATCGCCCACAGGCCGGCGGCGTTGACGAGGAAGTAGAGGACGCCGATCGCGACCGCCTGGAAGCGCAGCTGGTTCACCCCGAGCAGGCGCACGAAGACGCCGACCGCCTCGTGTCCGTGGGCATACAGACGCTGGAGCTTCCCCTCGCCGCGCTCGGCCCGGCGGGCGAGGAAGCGGACGATCGGATTCTCCTCGCCATTCCCGGCCCGGCGGCTCCAGATCACCAGGATGGCGAGCGAGACGAGCAGCGCCCCCAGCAGCAGGAATCCCAGGCCGGCGCGATGGATGGCGAACGCCCCCGCGATCAGGACGATCCAGGTGCAGAGGCTCATCACGGCGTGGTGGGCGACCTGGTCGTAGAGGACGACGCCGTAGAGCAGGCTGAACGGACGCCCCTGCGAGCGGGCGAAGTAGCGGGCCCGCATCAGCCCCCCGA
The DNA here is from genome assembly GCA_963792575.1 of uncultured Acidobacteriota bacterium. GTDB lineage: Bacteria > Acidobacteriota > Thermoanaerobaculia > Multivoradales > UBA5704 > DATARR01. The sequence continues at coordinate 379,751 of CAWBWZ010000023.1, read as the reverse complement.
GGACGCGCGCGGTCGGCGTGATCAGGTTGAGCGCCGCCGAGGCCAGCAGGACGAAGAAGCCGAGCACCGGCCCCAGGCCCCGGCCGAGGACGTACTTCACCGCCAGTTGATAGCGCCAGTCCCAGACGGCGTAGCGCGCGAAGAGCAGCGCCGATCCCAGCACCACGAACGGCATCCGCGCCGCGGCCACCCGCTCGGCGAGCTTGGACCATTCGAGGTCCGAGTGGGTGAGGAAGTGGTAGGTGAAGTACGCCGCCAGCACGATCACCGCCCCCTTGAGCAGGCGCACGCCCCAGACGCGGAGCCGGGGTTCCTGAATGGCGGCTTCTTCGGGGATCATTTCTTCAGGGGGCATGAGGAGATCCGTCTGAGCGGGCCGCTTAGGATAGCGCAACGGTCCGGGTTAGGATGGGCCACAGGAGGAGAGAAGAACCTTATGGCCGATTCCAAGATCACCGTCCTGAAGAACGGCCCCTTCCGGCTGGAAGGGGAGAACCTGCAGATCCTCGACCCCACGGGCCAGGCCTTCGGCCTCGGCGGGAGGACCGTCGTGTCGCTCTGCCGCTGTGGCGCGTCCGCCAACAAGCCGTTCTGCGACGGCAGCCACAACCACCACGGATTCGCGGACGAGCCGGTGGCTCGGGATCTGCCGCCGAAGAAGGTGTAGGGGGGTTCCTCCATACCTCCCTGCCGGTTGGACCACCCTGCCCTTCGAATCCTCACCCTCGGTCCCTCTCCCGGGGGGAGAGGGAGGGCTCTTCGCCGCAGGATTATGCCGAATCGAAGGGCCCTCCCTCTCCACGGAGTGGAGAGGGATCGAGGGTGAGGACTCGGAGGGCACGCCGGCCCAGGGGGCAAGAGCGCTCTGAAGCTCAGGCCCATGGCGGCTGAGATATCGTTCCCCGTCATGAAACCGCGGTCCTTCCTCCTCGCCGTCCTCCTCTTTCTCCTCCCCCTCGCCGCCCTGGCCCAGGGGCCCTCCGCCGACTGGCGCACGCTCACGACGCCCCATTTCCGGGTGCACTACCCCGCCGCTTCCGAGGCGTGGGTGCGGAGCGCCGCGGCGCGGCTGGAGTCGATCCGCCAGCGGGTGGTGGCGGAGGTCGGATACGACCCGCCGGAGGTGGTAGACGTGCTGGTCTCCGATCCGGTCGCGGACGCCAACGGCGAGGCGCTCCCCATCCTCGGCTGGCCGCGCATGATCCTGTGGACGAGCCCGCCCGGACCGGAGTCGGAGATCGGCCACTACTCGGACTGGACCGAGCTGCTGATCACCCACGAGGAGACCCACCTCGTCCACCTGCTGCGGCCGTCGCGCAACCCGGCGCGGCAGCTGATCGAACGGATCCTCCTCCCCGTGGGGCCGATCGTCCTGGGCGCTCCCCGCTGGGTGTTCGAGGGGTACGCCACCGTGGTCGAGGGGCGGCTCACCGGCTCGGGCCGGCCCAACGGCGATCTGCGGGCCGCCATCCTCCGCCGCTGGGCGCAGGGGGGCAAGCTACCCAGCTACGCGCGCCTGGCGTCCGACTCCGGCACCTGGCGGGGAATGTCGATGGCCTACCTCCTGGGCTCGGCCTATCTCGAATGGCTGGAGGAGCGGGCCGGCCCGGGGAGCCTGCGCAATCTCTGGGCACGGATGACGGCGCGCGTCCCGCGCGATTTCGACAGCGCCTTCCGCGGCGTCTTCGGCGAGACCCCCGAGAATCTCTACGACCGCTTCCGGGCCGAGCTGACCTGGCGGGCCATCGAGGCCGAGCGGCGGAGCGGCAAGGAGAGCGAGGGGGAGCTCTGGCAGGATCTCGCCTGGACCACCGGCGCCCCCGCCCTCTCGCCGGACGGCACCCGCCTCGCCATCGTTCTCCGCTCCAAGGACCGCCCCGCCCGGCTGGTGGTCTGGAAGACGGCGCCGGACGAGGAGGCGGAGACGAAGTGGAAGGAGAAGCGGGAGGAGATCGCCAGGCGCGATCCCGAGGACGTGCCGGCCGTCCGCACCGGCCCGCTCCCCCGGAAGGCGCTCTACACGCTGGAGAGCCACGACGGCCCCGATCCCACCTCCCCGCGCTGGATGCCGGACGGCAAATCCATCCTCTTCGTCCGCTACGAGCCGGACACCGAGGGCTTTCTCCATCCGGACCTCTTTCTCTGGACACCGGAAAGTGGAGACGTGCGGCGGCTGACTCACAAGGCCGACCTGCGCGACCCTGATCCCTCGCCGGACGGCCGCTCCGGCCGTCGCCGTGCGCAACCGCGACGGCTTCTCCCAGATCGTGCGGGTCGATCTCCAGTCGACAAAGGTGGCCCCGCTGACCGAGCCCGCGGTGGACGTGATCTACGACCGCCCGCGGATCTCGCCGGACGGCCGGCGCGTCGCCTACGCCCGTCATCGCGAGGGCTCCTGGCGCCTGGAGGTCCAGGAGATCGAGGGCGGAGCGGCGACCGGGATTGAGCCACCCCCCGGCGGCACGGTCTCCTCTCCGGCCTGGAGCGCGGACGGCCGCACGCTCTACGGGGTGGTGGGCCTGCGCGGCTTCATCGATCTCTACGCGTTCGCCGCCGACGGGTCCGGGGCTCCCGTGCCGCTCACCCGGACCCAGGGCGCCGCCCTAGCCCCCGCGGCCGCGCCGGACGGCTCGGGGCTGTTCTACCTCTCGCTGGCGCCGGACGGCTTCGACCTCCGCCGGCTGGCGCTCTCCTCGCAGACCGCCGCGGCGCCGCCCGCGCCCGAGCTGCCGCGCGATCTCGCTCCCGCCGTCCCCGCTCCCGCTCCGGCGCGGCCAGAGCCGTACGCCCGCGCCGAGGTGGCTCCGAGCCGGCCTTATGGCCTGGGCCGGCAGGAGCTGCTCCCCGTGATCGGAGGCAGCGCCTCGTCCACCGGCGGCGTCTGGGAGCTGGGGGTGCGCGGCGGCGATCTCCTGGGGCGCCTCGACTGGCTCGCCCTCGGCGCGATCGGAAATCATGGCTGGCCCCAGGGGGGAGCGCTCGCGGCCTCCTGGCGGGGCTCGCCGGTCGCGGTGGGCTTCCATCTCTTCCACTCCGAGGAGCGGCCGGCCCGCGAGGAAGCCGTGGCCCGCCGCGGCAACCTGCTCGACCTCGACCGCCAGGGGATCGAGCTGAGCGCCTCCCGGGACTGGCGATGGAGCGGCGGCGCCCTGGACCTCGCCGCCCGCGCGCTCTGGGACCAGGTGGCGCCCGCCTCCCGGGACGCGAGTCTGGATCAGCGCCTCCTCTCCCTCACCGGCGCCTGGGGCGGCTACCGCCGTTCCGGCCTCTGGCGTCTCCAGCCCTCCCTCTGGGGGCACTACGAAGCGGGCCGCACCGAGGAGACCGGCGCGTGGTCCCGCTGGGGGGGCGGCGCCCGACTGGACCTCGGCTACGACGACAACCGCCTGGCCCTCTCCTGGCGCCGCGATTCGTCGAGGGATATCGGCTTCGGCTTCGACGGCTACCAGCTCGGCGGCGCGGAGACCTCGCTGCTGCCCGAGTCGGCGCTGTCGAACCGCATCCTCCTTCCCGCCCTGCCGGTGGGAGCCCGGGTGGGCACCGACCACGAGGGGCAGCGGGCCGAGCTCGCCCTCGGCTTCCTCCCCGTCCCGATCTTCTACGAGCGCCACCGCGTCTGGGGCTTCGGCGATCCGCGAGGCGACTGGCTCACCCTGGCCGGCCTGGAGTACCGCTTCCGCTTCGATCCCATGCCCGTCGTCCGCCTCCCCGCCGTCGACCTGCGGGTCGGAGTGGCGCGGATTCTCGACGATCCGTTCGGGGAGTTCGAGGGGTCGACGCGGTGGTGGCTGGTGACGGCCTGGCGGCCTTGAGCGCGGGGTCCAGGACGGCGGTTTGGAATCCAGCGGATGCGCTTCGAGGCCTCACCCTCGGTCCCTCTCCCGGGGGAGAGGGAGGGCGTGTTTCCGAGAGATCAGGAGAACCGAAGCGTTTCCTCCCCTCGCTCAAGAGGGACAAGCATCGAAGTTCCCTTTCCTATGGGAGTACGGCCTCCCTCTCCCCCCGGGAGAGGGACCGAGGGTGAGGATTCGAAGGGCAGGACGCCCGGCCGGCACGGTCCCTTCCTACTGAACCTCCAGCGCCCCCACGTTCTGGAACCCGCGCGGCAGCTTGTTCCCCCGCAGCGCCCGGGTGCCGGCGAACTCCTTCCAGTCCGAGGGCTTCATGTTGAGGTAACGCTTGCCGGAGTGGACGATGAGGTGAACCCCCTCGGGCATCACGGCGAGGGCGGTGAGCGATTCGGGCTCGCCCTTGGCGGAGAGGGTCAGGATCTTCACGCCCTTGCCCCGGGGGAGCTGAGGGAGGTCCTTGATCGGGAAGATGAGGAGGCGGCCGCCGTTGCTCGCTGCGGCCAGGAGCTCGGAGTCCGGATTCATGACGCGGATGGGCGGCAGCACCCGGGCGCCGTCCGGCACGGTCATCACGGCCTTGCCGGCCTTCTGGCGGGTCTGCAGATCCCCCAGCCTGGCGAGGAAGCCGTAGCCGGCGGTGGTGGCCATCAGGTAGAGGTCCTCGTCGCCGCCGATCAGCACGCCCACGAAGGTGGCGCCGGGGGGCGGCGTGACGTGGCTGGAGAGCGGCTCCCCCTGGCCGCGCGCCGAGGGGAGGGCGTGGGCGGCCAGCGAGTAGGTGCGCCCCGTCGAGTCGAGGAAGACCGCGGACTGGTTGCTCCGCCCCTTGGCGGCCATGAAGAAGCCGTCCCCCGCCTTGTAGGAGAGCTCCCTGGGATCGAGCTCGTGCCCCTTGCCGGACGCGCACCCAGCCCTTCTCGGAGAGCACGACGGTCACCGGCTCGGTGGGGATCAGCGCGGTCTCGTCCATCGCCTTGGCGGCCTCGCGCTCGACGATGGGCGAGCGCCGGGCGTCGCCGAACTTCTCGGCGTCGGCCGTCAGCTCGTCGCGCACCTTGCGGCGCAGCTTCGCCTCGGAGCTGAGGATCTTCGCCAGCGCGTCGCGCTCCTTGGCGAGGGCCGCCTGCTCGGCGCGGATCTTCATCTCCTCGAGCTTGGCGAGGTGCCGCAGCTTGAGCTCCAGGATCGCCTCGGCCTGGTCGTCGGAGAGCTGGAAGCGCTTCATCAGCAGCGGCTTCGGCTCGTCCTCGGGGCGGATGATGCGGATCACCTCGTCGATATTGAGATAGGCGATCAGGTAGCCGTCGAGGACGTGCAGCCGGGTGAGCACCTTGTCGTAGCGGAACTGCAGGCGCTTGCGCACGGTCTCGATGCGGAAGCGGAGCCACTCGGTCAGCAGCTCGCGCAGGTTGAACTGCCGCGGCCGGCCGTCGAGGCCGATCATGGTGAGGTTCACCCGGTAGGTGCGCTCGAGATCGGTGGTGGCGAAGAGGTGGGCCATCAGCCCCTCGAGATCGACCCGGTTCGAGCGCGGCATGATCACCAGGCGGGTCGGGTTCTCGTGATCGGACTCGTCGCGCAGGTCCTCGACCATGGGCAGCTTCTTCGCCTGCATCTGGGCGGCGATCTGCGTCAGCACCTTGCTGCCCGAGACCTGGTAGGGGAGGGCGGTGATCACGACGTCGCCGTCCTCCACCTCCCACGAGGCGCGCAGGCGGAGGGAGCCCGAGCCGGTCTCGTAGATCTCGCCGGATCTCCTGGCGCGGAGGTGATGATCTCGGCGTCGGTGGGGAAGTCGGGGCCGGGGACGGCTTCGTAGAGCGCGTCGTCGGCCAGCTTCGGATCGTCGAGGAGCTGGATGCAGGCGGCCACGACCTCGCCCAGGTTGTGCGGCGGGATGTCGGTCGCCATGCCGACCGCGATGCCGGAGGCGCCGTTGAGCAGCACGTGCGGCAGCCGCGCCGGCAGCAGCTTCGGCTCCTCCAGGGTGCCGTCGAAGTTCGGGCCCCACTCGACCGTGCCCTGCTCCAGCTCGGAGAGCAGCACCTCGGCGAACGCGCGTGAGCCGCGACTCGGTGTAGCGCATGGCGGCGAACGACTTGGGATCGTCCTGCGAGCCCCAGTTGCCCTGGCCGTCGACGAGCGGATAGCGCAGGCTGAACGGCTGCGCCATCAGCACCATGGCCTCGTAGCAGGCGGTGTCGCCGTGCGGATGGTACTTGCCGAGCACGTCGCCGACGGTGCGCGCCGACTTCTTGTACTTGGCGTTGGCCGACAGGCCCAGCTCGCACATCGCGTAGATGATGCGGCGCTGCACGGGCTTGAGGCCGTCGCCAGGCTGCGGCAGGGCGCGGTCGAGGATGACGTACATCGAGTAGTCGAGGTACGCCTTCTCGGTGAACTCGGCGAGGGACTGCTTTTCGATCTCGGCGAAGGCGGGCTTGAAGAGCGAGTCCGCGCCGTTGCCGGATTTTCTGCGGGATGTTCTGGGCATCGTTTTCCTATACGTCTTACACTTCGACTTCGGCCAGGTTGCCGTTCGCCTCAGCCACTCCCTGCGGTCGCCGGCGCGGGTCTTGGCGAGCAGCATGTCCATCAGCTTGGCGGGGTCCTTCGGCGGGTCGCTCTCGTCTTCGAGGACGAGCTGCACCAGGCGGCGCGTCTCGCGGGTCATGGTGGTCTCGCGCAGCTGCAGCGGGTTCATCTCGCCCAGGCCCTTGAAGCGCTGCACGTTGGGCTTGCCCCGCTTCTCCTCGGCCTCGATGCGGTCGAGGATCCCCTTCTTCTCGCGCTCGTCGAGGGCGTAGTAGACCTCCTTGCCGACGTCGATGCGGTAGAGCGGCGGCATGGCGACGTACACGTGGCCGTCGCGCCACCAGCGGCCGGAAGTGGCGCAGGAACAGCGCGCAGAGCAGCGTCGCGATGTGCGCGCCGTCCGAGTCGGCGTCGGCGAGGATGCAGACCTTGCCGTAGCGCAGGCCGTCGACGTCTTGTCCGAGCCGGGATCGACGCCGAGCGCCACGGCGATGTCGTGCACCTCCTGCGAGCCCAGCACCTGCGCCGGATCGACCTCCCAGGTGTTCAGGATCTTGCCGCGCAGCGGCAGGATCGCCTGGAACTCCTTGTCGCGCGCCTGCTTGGCGGAGCCGCCGGCCGAGTCGCCCTCGACCAGGAACAGCTCGGTCAGCGCCGAGGTCCTGGCTGGTGCAGTCGGCGAGCTTGCCGGGCAGGGCCGGGCCGGCGGTCACCGTCTTGCGCTTGACCTGCTTGCCGGCGCGCAGGCGCGTCTGGGCGCTGTCGATCGCCAGCTGCGCGATCCGCTCGGCGTCCGCGTGTGCTGGTTGAGCCACAGGGCGAAGGAGTCCTTGGTGACGCCGGAGACGAAGGCCGCCGCCTCGCGCGAGGAGAGCCGCTCCTTGGTCTGGCCGGCGAACTGCGGGCTCCTTCATCTGCACCGACAGCACGTAGCAGCAGCGCGCCCAGACGTCCTCCGGCGCGAGCTTGACGCCGCGCGGCAGCAGGTTGCGGAACTCGCAGAACTCGCGCATGGCCTCGGTCAGGCCGGCGCGCAAGCCGTTGACGTGCGTGCCGCCCTGGGTGGTGGGGATCAGGTTGACGTAGCTCTCCGCCAGCACGTCGGAGGTCTCCTCCTCCTCGGCGAGCCAGGCCACCGCCCAGTCGACCGCTTCCTCCTTGCCGCGGAAGTGGCCGAGGAACGGCTCGGCGGGCACCGTCTGGCAGCCGTCGAGCTCGCCCATCAGGTAGTCCCTCAGGCCGTCCTCGTAGAACCACTCGTCGTTCTCGCCGGTGCTCCTCGTGGACGAAGCGGATGCGCAGCCCCGGGCAGAGCACCGCCTTGGCGCGCAGGACGTGCTTGAGCTTCGGGATGCTGAACTTGGGCGAGTCGAAGAACTTCGGGTCCGGCCAGAAGCGCACCGTGGTGCCGGTGTTGCGCTGGCCGACGGTGCCCACCACCTTGAGCTCGGAGGTCTTGGCGCCGTCGGCGAAGCCGATGTGGTAGTCCTTGCCGCCGCGCTTGACCCAGCACTCCAGCTTCGAGGAGAGCGCGTTGACCACCGACACGCCGACGCCGTGCAGGCCGCCGGAGAAGCGGTAGCTCTTGTCCGAGAACTTGGCGCCCGCGTGCAGGCGGGTGAGGATCACCTCGACGCCGGCACCTTCTCCTCCTTGTGGATGTCGACCGGCATGCCGCGGCCGTCGTCGGCCACCGAGAGCGAGCCGTCGTCGTGGAGCGTCACAGCGATCTCGTTGGCGTGGCCGGCCATCGCCTCGTCGACGGTGTTGTCGATGACCTCCTGGGCGAGGTGGTCGGGCCGGTCGGTGTAGGTGTACATGCCGGGGCGCTTGCGCACCGGCTCCAGCCCGGTCAGGACTTCGATGGAGGAAGCGTCGTAAGCCATAGATTCATCGTCGGTCTTCGGTCAGTCGGGCGGCCCTGATTTGGCGGTCATGATACAGGACCCGGATTCCCCGCCATGAGGATGGAAAGCCCCAACTTTTTACAAGTTTCTCGGTTGACGCAACCGGGCCGTGGTGATAGTCTATGCGGTAACGAAGCGTAATTCAAGGGGCATTCCTTCCGGGAGCGTCCCCGCTTGGCGCCGTTCCGCCTGTTCCGTTTATCCATGTCGTGAATATCAAAGGAGGAAACACCATGAAGGCACGATTGACTGTCGCGTTGTCCCTGCTCGCCCTCGCGGCCCTGCCGGCCCTCGCCCAGGACAAGCCGAAGAGCCGCCCTGCCATGAGCAACGCCGACATGGAAGCCATGATGAAGGCGGCGACCCCGGGGGAGCAGCAGAAGAAGCTCGCCCGCACGGTCGGCGACTGGACCTTCACCAACAAGATGTGGATGGCCCCGGCCAGCCGCCGATGGAGTCCGAGCGGCACCATGCACGCGGACCTCCTGATGGGCGGCCGCTATGTCGAGCACGACCTGGAAGGGCGAGCTTCATGGGCAGCCCTTCGAGGGGCGCGGCACCGACGCCTACGACAACGTCGCCAAGCATGTACGTCAGCTCCTGGGTGGACAACATGGGCACCGGCATCATGCACTCGACCGGGACCTGCGACGCCGCCGGCAAGGTCTGCACCTACAGCGGCGACATGTGGGACCCGATGACCGGCAAGAAGACCACGACGCGGTCGGTCATCACCTGGGTGGACGACAACACCTTCAAGAACGAGATGTACGCGCCGGGACCGGACGGCAAAGAGGCCAAGATGATGGAGATCGTGGCCAAGCGGAAGTAGGCGCTCATTCCGTGCGGATCTCGAAGTCGCGGGCCAGGGAGTCCGTGACGGCGAGGCCCTCGAGGGTAGGAACCAGACGCTCCCCCTCGATCCGCAGGAGACCTTCCCGAACGAGCCGCTCGATGAGCGGCTCGTTGTGTTTCCGCAGATCCACGCCGTAGCGCTGCCGGAACGCGGCGAGATCGATCCCGTCCGCCGTCCGCAATCCCAGCATCAGCGCCTCGAGGGCGAGATCCGTCCGCGTCAGCTCCTCGCTCTCCTCGATCGGCCTCTCTCCGGCTTCAATCCTTTTTTCATAAGGGCCGAGCTTGCGCTCGTTCCACCAGCGGCGGGTGCCGGAGAAGGAATGAGCCGAAGGGCCGAGGCCGAGATAGGGGACGTGATGCCAATATTTCTGATTGTGGCGCGAGCGGTGCTCGGGCGAGCGGGCGAAGTTCGAAACCTCGTAGGCCGGGTAGCCGTGATCGCGGAGGAACTCATGGGTGAAGAGGAAGATGTCCCCCTGCGCCTCTTCCGGCAGCTCGCTCATCTGCCCCTTTGCGAGCCGGAACCCGAACGGAGTCCCCTCGTGAAAGGTGAGCTGATAGCAGGAGATGTGGTCCGGGTGGAGCGCGACCGCCTGCTCCAGGGTCCGCCGCCAGATCTCGAACGGCTGTCCCGGCAGCCCATAGATCAGATCGATCGAGATCGTATCGAAACCGGCCGCGCGGGCGATCTCCACGCTCCGCCGGCCTCCTCGGGAGTATGCCGGCGACCGAGGAACTGCAGGGCATTCGCGTCGAACGATTGAATCCCGAGCGAAAGAAAGCGGACGCCGAGATCGCGCCAGGCCCGGACGCTCTCCGGATTGACATCCTCGGGATTCGCCTCGAAGGAAATCCAGGCGCCGTCCTGGATCGAAAGGTTTCCGCGGGCGGACTCGAGGATGCGAGCGATGTCCTCCGGCGCAAGCGCCGAGGGGGTGCCGCCGCCGAAGTAGATCGTATCGATGAAATCGAAACGCGGAACGGTCCGCGGACCAGAGCGAGATCTCGGAGATCAGATGATCGGCGAACCGCCGCCGCCGCTCCGGCCCGCCGGTCAGGACCGCGAAGTCGCAGTAGGGACAGATGGCGGAGCAGAAGGGGATGTGGAGGTAGAGGCCGGGGTTGGCTTCAGGGCGGTTCATTTCTGGCAAGGTGGGGTCTTCTGATCTTCCCTACAACCACTTCAGTGTCCCAATCAATCTCGAATCCAGCGTCTTCCAGATTCCGAAAGGCCGCATAGGCGAGGTCTATCCGGTCGGCATCGGGGAGTTGGAGCGCCTCGTGCCTGATCTTCTCGAAAGGCCGAGCGACCAAAGGCTCTTCCGGAACTCGCCGCTGCTCCATGGAATCCAGCATGGCTCGCAATTCAGCAAAGACAACCTCGCTGGGAATAGCCTCTACCTTACCCTCATCGTACTCGCGACAGCGGCGTTTGACTACTTCCAGGATAAGCCGCTCGATTTCGGGGTCCTCTTCGACGCCTTCGAGAAGTACGTCAGCTAACTCGATGACTTGATCGGAGGACAGAGTCTCCACTTCGCGGTAAAGAATTTTGAGGCTCACGAGCGGATCAGATCCTTCCTCTCCAATAACCTGGCTTACGGCTCTGATGGCCTATGGCAACGACGAGGATGGAGAGGGGTTCGATCTGGTAGATGACGTTGAAACGAAACTTATTCAACCTGGCCACTCGTAGTCGCCGCGAAATTTTTTGGCCCGACTCCGGAAAGTGGCCCAAGCGCTCCATGACTGACAGAAATTCGCCAAGGAACCGATCGCTGAGGTCTGGACTCTCAACCTCATAAAACTGCCAAGCGCCTTCAAGCTCAAGCTCAGCCCTTCGCAGCAGCCTGAATGGCTTCATCGACGGGTCGCGCGGATCCTCCGGATTACCTCCTCACCCGGCACCGCCTCCTCCTTCCCATCGAGGTAATCCTGATAGCGCCGTTCAGCTTCTTCAGCCCAAAGCCGCTCAAGCTCGGGATTGTCCCAATAGCCGGAAGGGACCTCCATATCTACCTCTTGATGCGCCTTGGGATCTTTGATCGCCATGATGATTTTTCCTCTGAAGGCGATTCTACGCCGGATTGACCGGGGGCGCTACCGGTTCCCGCCCCTCCTCCCCATACGTCTTCATCAAGCGGCTTCTCCCGTCCCAGCCGCTCCTCGGCGGCATGGACGAGCTCGGCCAAGCCGCGGCGCCTGGCGGCGCTGACGGCGACTCCGTTGAAGCGGCGGGCGAGGGCGCCGGCCTCGTAGGGCTCCAGGAGATCGGTCTTGTTGAGGACGAGGAGGCGCGGGATCTCGGCCAGGTTCAGCTCGGTCAGCAGGCGCTCGACGGATTCCAGCTTCTGCTCGAGGCGCGGGTCGGCCGCGTCCACGACGTGGAGCAGGAGGTCGGCGTCGGCCAGCTCTTCGAGGGTCGCGCGGAAGGCGGCCACGAGGTCCTGCGGCAGGTCGGCGATGAAGCCCACCGTGTCGGTGATCACCACCTCGCCTTCGCGCGGGAAGCGCAGGCGGCGGCTGGTCGGGTCGAGGGTCATGAAGAGCTTGTCCGCGGACTCGACCTCGCTGCCGGTCATCGCGTTCAGCAGCGTGCTCTTGCCGGCGTTGGTGTAGCCGATGATCGAGAGCACGGGCACCCCCTCCTCCCGCCGGCGCCGCCGGCGCAGGTCGCGCTGGCGCGACAGGGTCTCGACCTGCTTCTCCAGGGCCCGGATGCGGTCGCGGATGCGGCGGCGGCCGATCTCGACCACGGTCTCGCCCGGACCGCGGCCGCCGATGCCGCCGGTCAGGCGCGAGAGGCCGGCGTCCTTCTCGGTCAGGCGCGGCAGCGAGTACTTGAGCTGCGCCAGCTCGACCTGCAGCTTGCCGTCGCGGCTGCGCGCGCGCTGGGCGAAGACGTCGAGGATGAGCTGCGTGCGGTCGATCGCCTTGAGCCCGGTGGCGTCCTCGAAGGCGCGGGCCTGCGCCGGGCTTCAGGTCGATGTCGAAGATGGCCACCGTCGCGCGGCGAGCGCATCGCCTTCGAGCACGATGTCCTGGAGCTTGCCGCTCCCCACCACGGTCCGCGGATGGACCTGCGAGCGGCTTCTGGCGCACGGTGCCGGCGACGGCGACCCCGGCCGAGCGCACCAGCTCCAGCATCTCCTCGAAGTGCTCGTCCTCGGGGACGATGCCGATCACCAGGGCGCGCTCCTTCTGGGTCTCGCCGGCGGCGCTGGTGACGCGGGCGAACTCGTCCTCGAGGGCCCGCATGGTGGCTTCGACGTCGAAGTCGAGCTGGTGGACGTCCGGCGCCTGGAGGCGCTCGAAGGGCTCGGCTGTCATGACCGTCGCCGTCAGGTCCCAAGGGAGCCAGATGCGCGAGCTCGATGCGGCCGGGCAGGCCGTCCGCCAGCACCTCGATCGCGGCCACCAGGTCGAGCCGCAGCAGGGCGAGGTCGTTGAGGTCGTCGCGGGTGAGCGGCTCGCCCTTCAGATGGGTGTGGACGAGCCGCAGGCCGCGGAAGCGGCCGACGCCGCCGCGCAGGCGGCCGATGTCGGGCAGGGTCAGGCTGTGGGCGTTGCCCACGATGACGTTGCGGATGATGCCGTCGCGCCCGAGCAGGACTCCGACCTGCCGGTTGAGCCGGCGGGAGGTCTCGGTCAGATGCCGGGCGAGCTCGGGGGAGACCACCTGCCGCGGATCGACCCGGCGGCGGTAGGTGCGCTCCAGGGCGCGGACTTCGGACGCTTTGATCCCTCGGATGTCGCCGTCGATCTGGGAAATGTCGGCTCTCCTTTGAGCGGGTCAGTTGAGGATCGGGGGCGAGTAGTAGCTCGTCGGTCGAAAGGGGCTCGATCCCCATTCCCATCAACGTCAGAAGCAGCTCTTCTCTTACGGCCGGGTCGGCCGCCTCGAGCAGGGCCTGTTTCTCCGCCGGGCGGAAGGGGAGGGCCACGGAGAGGCCGTTGAGGAGCGAGATGCCGGGCACGCTCGGCGAGCAGGTCGTAGTCGAACTCCAGGTCGTTGCTTGTCGCCGAAGGCGCGCAGGGCGCGCATCATCTGCGAGGGGTTGAGGAAGACGTTGAGCTCGTCGAGGTCGCGCCGGAACTCCGAGTAGTCGACCCGCACCCGCCGGTAGCCGCGCGGGCGCGACAGCTCCTCCCGGATGTGGAAGCGGGAGATGCCGCGCAGGACGATCAGGTAGCGCCCGTCGTCCTGGAGCTCGCACTCCTCGATCCGGCCGAGGCAGCCGATCCGGTAGATCTCGGGGTTGTCGGGATCCGGGTCTTCGGAGTTGACGACCCAGTTGTCCTGCCGCGGGGTGAGCGGCTGGACCATGCCGATGTGCTGCCCGCCCTCCAGCGTGTCGGCCACCATGTTGCGGTAGCGCGGCTCGAAGATGTTGAGCGGCAGCAGGTTTCCCGGCAGCAGCAGAGAGCCGGTCAGCGGGAAGACAGGGATGATCTCGGGCAGCGTGGTCGCGGGCATCACTGTTAAAACAGGGTGCGCGAGGGGGTCATTCCCCTGTTCATCTCCCCTACTCGTTCGGACTCGACTTGAGCACCGCCAGGAAGGCCTCCTGGGGGATCTCGACGGAGCCCACCATCTTCATCCGCTTCTTGCCTTCCTTCTGCTTCTCGAGGAGCTTGCGCTTGCGCGAGATGTCGCCGCCGTAGCACTTGGCGGTGACGTCCTTGCGGTAGGCGTTGATCGTGGCGCGGGCGATGATGTTGCCGCCGATCGCTCCCTGGATGGCGATCTTGAAGTTCTGCCGCGGGATGGTGTCGGCCAGCCGCTCGCAGTAGTGGAGGGCCCGCTGCCGCGCCTTCTCGCGGTGGACGAGCTGCGAGAGGGCGTCCACCTTCTCGCCGTTGACCAGGATGTCCACCTTCACCAGGTCGGTCTGGCGGTAGTCGGTGATGTCGTAGTCGAACGAGCCGTAGCCCTGGGTGATCGTCTTCAGCCGGTCGTAGAAGTCGAACAGGATCTCGGCCAGCGGCAGCTCGGAGGTCACCTGCAGGCGCCCCATGGCCAGGTACTCGAAGGCGGTGTCCTCCCCGCGCCGCTCGCGGCAGAGCTCCATCACCGCCCCGAGATAGCGCTCGGGGATCATGATCGACGCCTTGATGTAGGGCTCGCGGATGAAGTTGATGCTCCCCGGGTCGGGGAAGAGGGCGGGGTTGTCCACCGTGGTCTCCTCGCCGTTGGTCGAGCACCACCTCGTACTGCACCGAGGGGGCGGAGAGCAGGAGCGACAGGTCGTGCTCGCGCTCCAGCCGCTCCTGGACGATCTCCAGGTGGAGCAGGCCGAGGAAGCCGCAGCGGAAGCCGAAGCCGAGGGCGGTCGAGGCGTCCTTCTGGAAGGTCAGCGCGGCGTCGTTGAGCTTCAGCTTGTCGAGCGCCTTGGCGAGATCCTCGTAGTCGTCGGTCGAGATCGGGTAGATCGACGAGAAGACGACCGGCTTCGCCTCCTTGTAGCCGGGGAGCGGCTCGGCCGCCGGACGCTCGACCTCGGTGATGGTGTCGCCGACGTTGATCTCCGACACCGCCTTGACGCCGGCGATGACGTAGCCCACCGACGCCGGCCTCGAGCTCGTCCGCCTCGACCCGCCGGAGCTGCAGCAGGCCCACCTCCTCGACCTGGTACTCCTTGGCCGTGTGCATCAGGCGGATCTTCTGCCCGCGGCGCATCGTCCCCTCCTTGATCCGGCAGATGAGGACGACCCCGCGGTAGACGTCGTACTGGGCGTCGAAGATCAGGGCGCGCAGCGGCGCCGCCGGATCGCCCGTCGGGCGCCGGGATCTTGTCGACCACCGCCTCCAGGACGTCGTCGATGCCGATCCCCTGCTTGGCCGAGCAGAGGACGACCTCGAAGGGGTCGAGCCCGAGATCGGCGTCGATCTCCTCGCGCACCCGCTCGACCTCGGCGGAGGCGAGGTCGATCTTGTTGATGACCGGCACGATCTCCAGGTCGTACTCGAGGGCGAGGTAGAGGTTGGCGACGGTCTGCGCCTCGACCCCCTGGGAGGCGTCGACGATGAGGAGCGCCCCCTCGGCAGGACATCAGCGACCGGCGCACCTCGTGGGAGAAGTCGACGTGGCCGGGAGTGTCGATGAGGTTGAGCCGGTAGGGCTTGCCGTCCCGCGCGGTGTACCGGAGGGTGATGGTGTTGCTCTTGATGGTGATGCCGCGCTCGCGCTCGATGTCCATCGAGTCGAGGATCTGGTCGCGGAATTCGCGCGCCTCCACGCCGCCGCAGCGCTGGATCAGCCGGTCGGCCAGCGTCGATTTGCCGTGGTCGATGTGGGCGATGATGCAGAAATTACGGATGTCATCCAAGACAGTCTTCCCCTTTGCGGACCCGGAGGGTCGTGCGAAGATCCTACAACGCCCGGGCTCCGAACGGCATTCCGGACGATCTGACCATGAAAATCATGAAGGAAGAACCGTGAAGCCGAAGACGGGCCGGACGGTCTATTCGACGGAGTCTCCCGTCCAGAAAAAGGACGCGCCGTCCCGGGACGAGCCAGAGGCGAGTCTGCCGCCCGCGGCGCAATCGCCCCGGATCCGCCGGGAGCGCGGCGGGAGAGGGGGCAAGATGGTGACAGTGGCGGGGCCCCTGATCCTGGCGCGGACGGAGGCGGAGGCGCTGCTCGCCTCCTGGAAGAGGATGTGCGGCGGGGGCGGAACGTTGAAGACGGGCAAGGCGCCGGACGGCTCCCCGGCCTTCGAGCTCGAAGTCCAGGGGGACCATGCCGACCGGCTGCTCGCCGAGCTGGTCCAGGCGGGTTACAAGGCCAAGCGGTCCGGAGGCTAGCCCTCCCCCATCCGGTGGCCGGCCCGTGTATAGAGGTAGTCATGCCCTTCCTGGGTGAGGATGAACTCCCCGTCCTCGTGGCGGATGAGGACGCCGTCCAGCAGCGACTGTGTCGCGCCGTCGAAATCGACACCGGGGCTCTCGGCCGCGGCTTCCATGAAGGCGCTCTCGGGCAGGCGCTCGCCGGCCTTGGCGCCGACGCGGTCCCCCTTGCTCTCGTGGAACTGGACCAGCAGGATCTCCGCCCCCTTGGACAGCAGGATCATCGGCATATCTTTGTCTCCTTCCTTGTCTGCGGGGAAAAGCCAACCCCCGCGAGAACGAAGAGCAACCGACATGCCACCTGCTCTGGCAACGCTCGTGCAACGTGTTTGCGGCAAAGGAGGAGAGCGATGAGCGATACGACGGTGACCAAGGTAGATTCCAGGCATTCCCCGCACGGCTCTCTGGGGCAGAAGTACCTCGCCTCCGGAGTGCATGTGGCGATGCGTCTGTGGGACGAGGAGCCGGCGAAGGGTGACAAGCCCGAGAGCCGGCGGGATTACGAGACGGTCGGCTACGTGATCTCCGGACGGGCCGAGCTGCACCTCGAAGGGCAGATGGTGATCCTGGAGGAGGGGGACTCCTGGGTGGTGCCGAAAGGGGCGTCCCACACCTACCGGATCCTGGAGCCGTTCAAGGCCGTCGAGGCGACCTCGCCGCCGGCCCACGCGCACGGGCGGGACGAGCGGGAGGGGTGAGGCGGCCCCCGGGCCGCCCCGTCAGAGCTTCAGGACCATCTTGATCATGTCGTGCTGATTGCCGTCGGGGTCCGTCCCGTAGCCGGGGACGGTGTACCCCTCGAAGCCCAGGTTCTTCAGGGTCTCGACGGCGTCGGCCTCGAAATCTGAGACCAGCATGCAGGTGAGGTGGCGCAGGCCGTCGGCCTTGGCGGTGTCGATGAAGTTGTTGACCAGGAGCGTCCCCAGTCCCATGCCCCGGTAGCCGGGGTCGATCAGCCACTTGACGCGGCCGACCAGGCGCAGGGGGCTCCCCTGCCGCCGGTGGAGCGTCGCGTCGGCCACCACCTTGTGGCCGTCCCAGGCGAGCAGCGGCAGCACCTTCTGATAGTCGAGATCGCGCCCCCAGCTCTCGACCAGTGCGCGGTTGTCGATGCGGTCCCAGGCGAAGCGGCGGACCTCCTGGGGCAGGTGCAGGAAGAATTCGTACAGAGAGTCGACGTCGTTCTCCGTGAATGGACGGATCAGCAGGCGGCGGCCGTCGCGGAGCACGGCTTCCTGGGGATAACGGGTGGGCATGTTCCCTCCTCCGGAAGAAAATCGAGCTTTGGAGCCTAGCACAGCGCCACGGGCCGGTTGAGCGGGCCCATAGAGGATTCTGGATATGGCACGCCCTTTGCTATTTGCGATTCGTGCCGAGCCGATGCCGCAGTGAAGCGCAAGGCCGGCCGAGGAGGAGATGGCGATGTTCAAGATTGAGGATGAGCTGACGGAGTCGGCCCTCTGTGTCGGAATCATCGCGGCGCTGATCTGGGGGGTGGGCTTGAGTCTGTACGGCTTCCATCAGTCGCCAGGGGAGGTCGCCTGGACGACCTGGGGCGCTCAGCTCCTGGGTGGCGTCGTCGCCTGCCTGATCGTGCCGCTCGCCTTCGTGCGCGGCCGGGAGTGGGTGCTGGCGCGGATTCAGGCGCCCGGCGCGGGGCTCCAGCGGTAGCCCCGTCAGGGCTGCTTTGCTCTGTTCCTCAGAAGTACCAGTTAGTCCTGATCGACTGCCGCAGGGTCCCATCCGAAATCTCGAATCAAGGATTCCCGCTCTACGTGACGCGATGCCATTCGGAGCCAGAGCTCCCGCTCAGAAATTTCCTGGCCGTGCCGAGCGCGAAACTGAGAGCGTATCCTTTCTTTATCTTCATCTATAGCACTCTGCCACATCCGGCAGACCAGTAAGAATTTTTCCCCAAGATCCATCTGCCGGTATCGCTCCAGCCTAGCCTCTTCATCTTCCGCAGGAATTTGAGTGTCGTCCATAGCCGACTTTTCTCCTCTGGACCAAATTACCATGGTCCGGAATCTCGGGTTCCCTCTTCGACGTTAGACTCCCTGCATGGCCGACCCGGTTTGGGAGGATCTGTCACGGATCCTACGCAGCAGTGCGCCTTACAAGTCCCTCCGCGCAGGGGCTCGGGGACGTGGTGCGCCTGCCGCTGCCCGCGGCGGCGTGGGTCGGCGAGCTGCTCGCCCGCGATCTCGGCCGGCCGATCCTGGTGCTGGTGCCGCGCGAGGCCGATGCCCTGACCTGGATGGAGGCGGCGCGCCTCTTCGGCCGCGAGGAGGGGGTCGTCTACTTCCCCGCGCCGTCGCTGACCCCCTACCAGGAGACCGAGACCTCCCTGATGGTGCGCGCCCAGGAGTCGGTGGCGCTCGACTGCGTCGCCTCCGGCCGGCTGACGACCGTGGTGGCGACCCCGCGCGCCCTCTTCCGCCGGCTGCCGGGACGCGAGGACTTCCTGCGCTCGGTGCTCACCATCCGTCCGAACGAGGATCACCCCATCGAGGAGGTGGTCGCCCATCTCACCCGCCACGGCTTCCGGCGCACCGACCTGGTCTATGAGGTGGGGGACTTCGCCGTGCGCGGCGGCATCCTCGACTTCTTCCCGCCGGGCGAGGAGACCCCCATCCGGCTCGACCTCTTCGGCGACACGGTGGAGTCGATCCGCTGGTTCGACCCCCAGTCGCAGCGCTCCGAGGACACGCTGGACTCCGTCCGCATCCTTCCTCTCTCGCTCTTCCCCGCCGGCGCGGACGAGGCGCGGCAACTGGCCGGACCTCCTCTCCGGTGGCCAGACGGCCGATCCGGACTGGGGGCCGGAGGCGGCCGAGCTGCTGGAGGCCCTGCGGACGCGCGGCGAGTTCCCCGGCTGGGAGAACTACCTGCCGCTGCTCGCCCGCGAGACCGTCTCGCTCGCCGAGGTGCTGGGCCACCCGCTGGTCTTCGCGGTCGATCCGCCGGCCCTGGAAGGGCGAGGTGGTCCACCACGCCGAGCGGCTGGAGGCGGACTTCGCGGCGCGCCGGGAGCACGGCCGCCTGGCCGTGCCGCCGGAGATGCTGGAGGAGCCGGCCGAGCGGGTGCGGGAGATGCTGGAGACGGCGGCCCTGCGACTGCGCGACCTCGTCATGGGGGGCGGCGGAGGGGAAGGGCGGCGGATTTCCACGGCACGCTGACCGACCTCTTCCATGGCCAGATCGCGCGCTTCCCGCAGGAGGTCGCCACCGCCCGCTCCCGCGGCGAGCGCTGCATCGTGGTGGTCTCTCCGGCGCACCGGCGGCGGATCGAGGAGCTGCTCGAGGGGCGGGAGCTGCAAGTGGGGCGCGGCGGCGTCGAGCTGGTCGCGGGGGAGATCGGGCGCGGCTTCCGGCTGCCGCCGGCCGGCGTCGTGATCTACGGCGAGCAGCAGCTCCTGGCGCAGGCGAAGCTCCAGCGCCGGCCGGCGCGCTCGCGCTTCGGGCCGTTCCTCTCCGGCCTGCGCGACCTCAAGGTGGGGGATTTCGTGGTCCACGTCGACCACGGCATCGGCCAGTTCGTGGCGCTGCGCTCGGTGGGCGGCAGCGGCGACGGCCTGGGCGGGCTGCCGCCGGTGGTGCGCGATCTCGCCGGCGGGCGGCGCGGCGGCCGAGACCGAGGTGATGGAGATCTCCTACTCCGCCGGCAAGCGCCTGCTGCTCCCGCTGTCGCGCATCGATCAGGTGCAGAAGTACAGCGGCATCGAGGGGGTCGCTCCCCGCCTCGACCAGCTCGGCGGCACCTCGTGGAACAAGACCAAGGCGCGGGTCAAGAAGGGGATGCGCGACATGGCCGGCGGAGCTGCTGAAGCTCTACGCCGAGCGCCAGGTCGCGCGCGCCCCGGCGATGCCCCCGGACACCGACATGCTGCACCAGTTCGAGGCCGCCTTCCCCTACGAGGAGACGCCGGACCAGCTGGAGGCGATCGCCACCATCCGCGAGGACCTCCAGCGCGAGCGCCCGATGGACCGCCTGCTCTGCGGCGACGTCGGCTACGGCAAGACCGAGGTCGCCATGCGCGCCGCCTTCAAGGCGGTCGACGGCGGCTATCAGGTGGCGGTGCTGGCGCCGACGACGATTCTCGCCGACCAGCATCTGGAGACCTTCCGCAAGCGGTTCGCCGGCTTCCCGGTGAACGTCGAGATGGTGTCGCGCTTCCGCTCGCCGGCCGAGATGCGGGAGCTCAAGAAGCGGCTTGCCGACGGCAAGATCGACATCCTGATCGGCACCCACCGGCTGCTGTCGAAGGACATCCAGCTCCCCAAGATCGCCCTGATGATCGTCGACGAGGAGCAGCGCTTCGGCGTCGCCCAGAAGGAGCGGCTGAAGCAGCTGAAGAAGAACGTCCACGTGCTCGCGATGTCGGCGACGCCGGTGCCGCGCACGCTCCAGCTCTCGCTCGCCAACGTGCGCGACCTGTCGGTGATCGAGACGCCGCCGCGCGACCGCATGGCGGTGGAGACGGCGATCCTCCCCTACAGCGACAACCTGGTGCGCGAGGCGATCGAGTTCGAGCTCGAGCGCGGCGGGCAGGTCTACTACGTCTACAACCGGGTGGAGTCGATCGAGGACCGGCTGGCCAAGCTGCGCGAGATCGTCCCGGGCGTCCGCGTCACCGTCGGCCACGGCCAGCTCGACGAGGAGGAGCTCTCGCCGCCGCATGCACGCCTTCACCCGCGGCGACTTCGACGTGCTGCTGGCGACGACGATCATCGAGAACGGCATCGACATCCCGAACGTCAACACCATGATCGTCCACCGCGCGGACCGCTTCGGCCTCGCCCAGCTCTACCAGCTCCGCGGCCGGGTCGGGCGGAGCAACCAGCTCGCCTACTGCTACTTCACGGTGGCCGAGGACCGAGTGCTCTCCGAGCAGGCGCGGAAGCGCCTCGCCGCCCTGCGCGAGTTCTCCGACCTCGGCGCCGGCTTCCGCATCGCGGCGCGCGACCTGGAGATCCGCGGCGCCGGCAACCTCCTGGGGGGCGAGCAGAGCGGCCACATCGGCACGGTGGGCATCGAGACCTATCTCAAGCTGCTCGAGGAGACCGTGCGCGAGCTGCGCGGGGAGACCGTCGAGGAGGCGCCGTCGGTGGCGCTCGACCTGCCGGTGGCGATGTCGATCCCGGCCGACTACGTGGACGACGCCAACCTGCGGATGGAGCTCTACCGCAAGATCGCCGAGGAGCCGGAGCGCGAGATGCTCGCCGAGCTCGTCGACCGCTTCGGCCCGCCCCCTCCGTCCGTCGAGGCGCTGGTCGAGGTGGCGGCCCTCAAGCGCCTGGCCGAGTCGCTGCGCGTGCAGTCGATCTCGGCCAAGGCGGGCGAGCTGGTGATCCGGCTGCGCCGCGACGCGCGGGTCGACGTCGAGCGCCTGATCGAGATGGTCTCGACGATGCCCGGGGCGAGCTTCAGCCCGACCGGGGTGCTGATCCTGCCCGGCGGCGGCGGCCGGCAGCTCGTCGCCACGGCGCGCCAGACGCTGGAGTCGCTGGCGCAATGACCACAACGATCGCGATGACCGCGACGAGGCCGCGCGCCTCGGCTGCGGCGTCCTCCTGCTGACGGCGGCCTGCCAGCGGGCGGCGCCGCCGTGTCCCCGGACGCCGTGGCGAGCATCGGCGGCGCCGAGGTGCGCTACGCCGAGTTCGAGCGGCTATGTGGCCCGCACCGTCGGCGACGCCGGGACCGCGCTGGGGAGCGACGTGCTTTCGGAGCTCCTCGATCAGTTCCTCGACGAGCGGCTGCTGGCGCGGCTGGCCGCCGACCGCGGGCTGGTCCCGCCGGTCCGCGGCGCCGCGGCAGGCGACCGACGCTCTGCTCACGGCGGACCTGCGCCGGGAGGCCGGCGCCGGCGAGGTCGCCGCGCTACTATGAGGCGCACCGCGAGGAGTTCACGCGTCCGGAGCGGGTGCGGCTGCGGCAGATCCTCACCGAGGACCGCGCGGCGGCCGAGGCGGCCCGGCGCGAGATCGCGGCGGGAGCGCCGTTCGGGAGGTCGCGCGGCGGCTGTCGCGCGGTCCGCGGGCCGACGTCGGGCGGCTACCAGGGGGAGCTGCGCGCGGCGACCTGCCGCCGTCGTTCGCCGACCTGATCTTCGCCCTGAAGCCGGGCGAGGTGAGCCCCGTCGTGCCGGCCGACTACGGCTTCCACCTCTTCCAGGTGATCGAACGCGAGCCGGCCGCAGGTGGTGCCGCTCGCCGCCGCGCGGGCGGAGATCCTCGCCCGGCTGCGCCAGCAGAATGCCGACCAGCTCCTGCGGTCGCTGGTCCAGGACTGCCCGCAGCCGTTACAATGTCAAGGTTTATGAACGGAATCTACCGTTCGAGTACGAAGGTTCCTATCGTGATGAAATCCATGCCAAGAAGACTCGCTAGCCTGTCCCTGTTGCTCGCCCTCTCGCTCGCGCCGGCGATGGTCTCCGGCGTCCACGCCGAGGTGCTCAACCGCGTCGTCCTGCGGGTCAACGACCAGATCTCGACCCTCTACGACTACCAGCTGCACCGCGAGGAACTGGTGCGCGACATCGTGCCGCCGCGAGCAGGACGGCGAGCGAGCGCCAGCGGCTGCTCGGCCAGGCCGGCGGAGGTGGCCTACGCCGACCTGTTCCGCGAGCTGCTCCTGCAATCGCGGGCCGACCAGCTCGGCGTCGAGGTCACCGACGCCCAGGTCGACGCCGCCATGGCGCAGCTCAAGCAGAGCTACAACCTCAAGACCGACGAGGAGTTCAAGGCGGCCCTGGCGCAGTCCGGCATGACCGAGGCCGCAGCTGCGCGCCCAGCTGCGCAGCCAGCTCCGGGTGCAGGAGGTGCGCGGCCGCGAGGTGCAGAGCCGGGTCAAGGTCGACGAGGAGGACCTGCGCCGCTACTACCGCAAGAACCTCGAGCAGTTCCGCCAGCCCGAGCAGGTCCAGCTCCGCGAGGTCGTGGTGCTCGACGAGGGGGGCCTGCCGACCGCCGGCGGAGCGGCAGCGCGCTGGCGGCGGAGATCCGCGCGAAGGTGCAGGCCGGCGAGCTCGCTCGCCGACGCGGTCGCCGACACCTCCAAGAAGGGGGTGACCAGCGCCGCCATCGACCTCGGCTGGGTCTCGCCCGGCGATCTCGACAAGAACCTCGAGGCCGCGGTCTGGAAGCTCCCCAAGGGGTCGCTCAGCGAGCCGGTCCAGGCGCGCGGCGGCCTCCACCTGGTGCAGGTGCTGCGATCGCCGCGAGTCGCGCATCCCGCCGTTCTCCGAGGTCCAGTCGGCGATCCAGACCCGCGAGCAGGAGCGGGTCTTCCGCCAGGAGATCGCCAAGTACATGGTGGAGCTGGAGAAGAAGTCGCTGATCGTGGCGAAACCCCCGGCGGAAGCCGCCAACTTCCGCCGCCAGCTCGCCGTGGCGGAGACCCCCGCCGATGAAGGGGGGCTCAGCAGCGGCATCCCCGCGGCGGCTGCCGCGGCGACGGCCCCGGCGGTGGATGGGGCCACGCCCCCCGCCACGATCACGACCCCGCCCACGGCGACCACGTCCGAGCCCACGGCGCCGGGCACTCTGCCGAACCCCAAGCCGGTCGACCCCTCGCCGGCGCCGGTGGCCCCGCCGCCGTCCGCGACCGAGCCTCCGCCTTCGACCCCGCCGCCCGGGATCTGAAACCTTCTCAGGCCGCTTTCGAACGCCCGTGAGAAACCCTCACGGGCGTTTTCGTTTCTCTCCTGCAAGCCCCTCTTGCGCCTGGTTTCCGCGTGCTTTTTGGATACCGGGCGGACTCTGGTGGGCGATGGTGGAAAAAAATGGACAAAAGTGGAGTGAACTGCTAGGATTTCGCCTCAGAACCGTTCTGTCTGGGGGCGGTCCATGTTCCGCGGAAGCGCTCCAACCAAGATCGACGACAAGGGCCGGCTCAAGATCCCGACGGATTTCCGTCGGGTCCTGGAGGAGCGCTATGGGCCGGACCTGTTCGTGACGTCGGTCCAGGGCGACTCGGCGCTGCTCTATCCCCTGCCGGTCTGGGAGGAGATCGAGGCGCGCCTGGCGGCGATGCCGTCCACCGACCGCACCAAGATGCGGTATCTGGAGCGGGTGAGCTACTACGGCCAGCAGGTGCGGCTGGACGTGCAGGGCCGGATCCTGCATCCCGCAGATCCTGCGCGAGAGCGCCGGCATGAATGGCGACGTGGTGGTGAGCGGCCAGCTCAACCACCTGGTGGTCTGGAACCATGAACGCTTCGTCTCGCGGCTCTCGGAGCAGCCGTTCACGGACGAGGACTTCCGTGCCCTCAGCACCCAGGGGATCTGAGCGCGCCACGGAGGGAGGCCGGTCGCGAGCGAGCCTGAAAAGACGGTCGTCCAGCATCTGCCGGTCCTGCTCGCCGAGACCCTCGACTACCTCGCGCCGGAGCGCGGCGGGATCTTCGTCGACGCGACGGTGGGGCTGGGCGGCCACTGCCGAGGCGCTGCTGCGCGCCTCGCCGGACGTCCGGCTCGTCGGCATCGACCGCGACGCCGCAGGCGCTGGCGCGGGCCGGCGAGCGGCTCGCCGTCTTCGGGCCACGGGTCCGTTTGGTGCAGGCCAACTTCCACCAGATCACGGAGGCGTTGGCCGGCCTGGGAATCCGCGGCGGGATCGCGGGCTTGCTGGCCGATCTGGGCGTTTCTTCGCTGCAGCTCGAGACGCCCGGGCGCGGCTTCAGCTTCCGCCTCGACGGGCCTCTCGACATGCGGATGGGACTGAGCGAAATGACCGCGGCGGACCTGGTCAACCAGGCCTCGGAGGGCGAGTTGGAGACGATCTTCAGGGACTATGGCGAGGAGCGGCAGGCGCGGCGGATCGCCCGGGCGATCGTCGCGCGCGCGGACGGAGGAGCCGATCGCGACGACCGGCGAGCTCCAGCGGCTGATCGCCGCGGGCCAAGGGCGGCGCGGCGCGGCGCGCGAGGAGCGGATCGATCCCGCCACGCGGGTCTTCCAGGCGCTGCGCATCGAGGTCAACCAGGAGCTGGCCGGCCTCGAGCGCTTCATCGAGCAGACGGTGCGGCTGCTCGACGCCGGCGGGCGGCTGGTGGTCATCTCCTACCACAGCCTGGAGGACCGGATCGTCAAGAACACGCTGCGCGACCTGGCGCGCGGCGAGGTCGACCCGGTGACCGGGCGCTCGCGCTCGGAGACCCAGCTGATCGAGGTGCTGACCCGCAAGCCGGTGCGGCCGAGCGAAGAGCGAGGTCGACCTCAACCCGCGCTCGCGCTCCGGCAAGCTGCGCGCGGCCCGGAGGCTCTGAAGGCATTGCGGAATGCCTATGCCTTCACGCGGCCGGTGGCCAACTCCTATCTGGTGCGCGAGCGCGACCGGCGCCGCGTGCGCGAGCTGGCGCTGGTCCTGCTGGTCGTGCTCTGCCTCGGAGGCGGCCTGCTCGCCTACACCTGGATCCACCTGGAAGTGACCCGCACCGGCTACCGCATCGACAAGCTGGAGCGCGAGCTCACCGCAGCACGCGCCAGAGGAGCGCCAGCTCCGGCTGGAGGCCGCCTACCTCGCCAGCCCGCTCGCAGATCGAGCAGCGGGCGGTCAAGGAGCTGGGCATGCAGCCGCCCGTCCTCGAGCAGGTGATCTTCTGGGAGGAGCTGCCGTGAGGCGCGCGGCTCGGCATCGTCGCCGGCTTCGGGATCTCTCTGGGTGGCTGCTGATCGCCGCCCGCTTCTACCACCTGCAGGTGGTCCGCTACGACCACTATGCCGGGCAAGGCCGAGCGCCAGCAGCAGCGGGTGGTCACCCTCGATCCGCCGCGGGGGACGATCTACGACGCCCAGCGGCCGCGAGCTCGCGGTCTCGATCCAGGTCGACTCCGCCTACGCGGTGCCGCCGGAGATCGACGACCCGGAGGCGGCCGCCGCGGCGCTCGCCCGGCGCCGTGCCCGGGCTCGACCGCGCCAGGCTGGCGCGCCAGCTCGCCAGCGGACCGCGAGTTCGTCTGGGTGGCGCGCAAGCTCGATCCGCCGGTCGCCGAGAAGGTCCGCGCCCTGGAGCTGCCGGGCATCTACTTCGTGCCCGAGAGCAAGCGCTACTACCCGATGGGCGAGCTGGCCGCCCAGGTGCTCGGCTACGTCGGCACCGACAACCACGGCCTCGCCGGCCTCGAGCTGGTCTACGACCGGGAGATCACCGGCAAGCCGGGACAGCGGACCGTGCTGCGCGACGCCCGCCAGCGGCACGGTGGTGGCGCCCGGACCTCTCCTCCGCCGAGCCGGAGCCGGGGCACGACCTCTATCTGACGCTCGACGCGACCGTGCAGCACATCGTCGAGCGCGAGCTGGCGCGGGCGATCGAGGAGCGCGCACGCCAAGCGCGGCAGCGCCGTCTTCCTCGATCCGGCGACCGGCGGCGTGCTGGCCATGGCCACCTACCCGACGTTCGACCCCAACGACTTCGGCGAGCTACTCGCCGGAGCAGCTGGCGCAACCGGGCGATCGCCGACGTCTACGAGCCGGGCTCGACGTTCAAGATCGTCACCGCCGCCGCGGCCCTGGAGGCCGGCGTGGTGCGGCCGAGAACGACGTTTTCGACTGCGAGATGGGCGGTCGATCACCCTCTTCCGCGACATCCGGGTCCGCGACCACAAGCCGTACGGCCGGCTGACCTTCGCCGACGTGATCGCGCAATCGAGCAACGTCGGCGTCATCAAGGTCGCCCTGCGGATGGGCGACAGGGCGGTTCTACGAGCACCATCCGCGAGCTTCGGCTTCGGCAGGCCGACCGGCATCGACCTGCCCGGCGAGAGCGCCGGCATCCTGCACAACGTCGAGCGCTGGGGGCCTGCTCGACCAAGGCCTACATCGCCTTCGGCCAGGGGATCTCGGTGACGCCGCTCCAGCTCGCCAGCGCCGCCGCCGCGGTGGCCAACGGCGGCACGCTGCTGCGCCCGCACATGGTGGCGGCGGTGGGCCGGGGGGAGGCGCGGGCGCCGAAGTACACCGCGCCGCCGGTGGTCGGCCACCCGATCACGCCCGGCCACGGCGCGCGTGCTCAACGGGCTGCTCGAAGGGGTGGTGATCGACGGCACCGGGCAAGTCGCGCGGCGGTCGCCGGCTACCGGGTGGCGGGCAAGACCGGCACGGCGCAGATCCCGGTGCGCGGCGGCTATCGCACGGCTACCTGCCGAGCTTCGTCGGCTTCGCGCCGGCGGACCGGCCGGCCCTGGTGGGGCTGGTGGCGATCGCCGAGCCGCAGGGCAGCGAGTACTACGGCGCCCAGGTGGCGGCGCCCGCCTTCGGCGCCATCGCCCGGCAGGTGCTGCTCTACCTGCGGCGTCCACCCGCAGCGCGACGCCGCTCGTCCGTCTGGCCGGGGCAGGTGACGATGCTGGCAGCATCGCCAGCCGGACTGCCGGCGGCCGGCCACCGCGGCCGCCGGCCGTTCCCGCGCTCGAGACGGAGGACGCGCTGGCCGACGGCGACGACCACGCCGCTCCGCGGTGGATACGCGCGGAGCCCGAGCTGCGACCACGCCGCGCCAGCCGTGCCAAAGGGAGGCCGCCCTCATGCGCCTCTCTGAGCTGGTGAGCGGCCTGGACCGTCGCGGGCTCCCGACGGGAACGATCCGCGAGATCACCGGCGTCGAGCACGACTCGCGCGCAGGTGCGCCCCGGGCGACCTCTTCGTGGCCCTGCCCGGCCAGCGCTTCGACGGCCGCGCCTTCGCCGCCGCGGCGGTGGCGGCGGGGCGCGGTGGCGGTCGCCGGCCCGGAGCCGGGCGAGGCGGCGGGTGTCGCCGTTCCCTGGCTGGTGGCGGACGATCCGCGCTCTCTGCTCGGCCCGCTCGCCGCCCGCGTCTACGGCCATCCCGACCGCGAGCTGATCCTGGCCGGCGTGACCGGCACCAACGGCAAGTCGACCGTCGCCACCCTGATCGCCGCGCATCCTCGGCGCGGCGCGGGCACCCGGCGGGCTTCATCGGCACGCTGGGCTACCGCTTCCAGGCGGCAGACGCTACGCCGGCGGCCACACCACGCCCGAGGCGTCCGACCTCTTCCGCACTCCTGCGCGAGATGCGCGACGACGGCGCCGCGGCGGTGGCCATGGAGGTCTCCTCGCACGCCCTCGACCATGGGGCGGGTCGGCCGGCGCCCGGTTCGACGTCGGCGGTGTTCACCAACCTCACCCGCGACCATCTCGACTACCACCGTGACTTCGAGGACTACTTCGCGGCCAAGCGGCGGCTTTTCGACCTCTTGAAGCCGGGCGCGCCGGCCGGCGGTGAACGTCGACGACTCCTACGGCCGGCGGCTCGCCGCCGAGCTGCCGGACGCCCTGACCTTCGGCGAGCGCGGGGAGGTCTCGGCCGCGAGCGGTTGCCGCTGACGCACGGCCGGTATCCGCGGCGTTCTGGTGCACGCCGCGCGGCGAGGTGCCGTTCGCCTCGCCGCTCCTCGGCCGCTACAACCTGTCGAACCTGCTGGCCGCGGCGGCGGTGGCGGAGACCCTGGCGCTGCCGCACGCGGCGGTGGCCGCCGCCTTCGCCGCCCAGCGGCCGGTGCCCGGACGGATGGAGCCGGTCGACCTCGGCCAGCCGTTCCCGGTCTTCGTCGACTACGCCCACACCGACGCCGCCCTCGACGCCGCCCTGCGCTCGGCGCGCGAGGTGGCTGGGCGGGCGGCAAGGTGGCGGTGGTCTTCGGCTGCGGCGGCGACCGCGACGCCGGCAAGCGTCCGCTGATGGGGCAGGTGGCCGGCGAGCTGGCCGACCTGGTGATCGCCACCTCGGACAACCCGCGCAGCGAGGACCCGCTCGCCATCCTCGCGGCCGTCGAGGAGGGCTTGAAGGCGAGCGGCAACCGCTACCTACCGCCTGGTGCCGGACCGCCGCGAGGCGATCCGCGCAGGCGATCGCCGCCGCGGAGGCCGGCTGGGCGGTGGTGGTGGCCGGCAAGGGGCACGAGCGGGAGCAGACGATCGGCGACCAGAAACTGCCGTTCTCCGACCTGGAGGAGATCGGCAAGGCCTTGGAGGAGCGCTTTGGCTCGGCTGTCGGTCGCGTGACGCGGCGCGCGCGGTCGGCGGCCGGGTGACGGCCGGCGACCCCGACGCCATGATCGAGGGGGCGGCGATCGATTCGCGCGCCGTCCGCGGCGGCGAAGCCTTCTTCGCCTTCGCCGGCGCGCATACGGACGGCCACCGCTTCGTCCCCGACGCCCTGGCGCGGGGCGCGGCGGCCGCGTATCAGGTTCAGGAAGATGTCCCGGCGCCGCCGGCCGGCGCCCTGATCCGGGTGGACGACACCTTCCAGGCCCTCCACGACCTCGCCCGCTTCGCGCGGCACGCGGACGCCGGAGCAGCTTGCCGGGATCACCGGCTCGGCGGGGAAGACGACCACCAAGGAGCTGCTCGGCGCCATCCTCGCCTCCCGTTTCCGGACCGCGTGGACGCCGGGCAACCTGAACAACCTCTACGGCTTCCCGCTCTCGCTGCTCAACGTGCCCGACGGCACCGAGTGGATGGTGGCCGAGATGGGGATGTCGACGCCGGGCGAGCTGCGCCAGCTCTCGCTGCTCGGCCGGCCGGACGTCGCCGTCTTCACCGTCGTGCGCCCCGTTCACCTGGAGTTCTTCGGCACGTCCAGGCGATCGCCGAGGCGAAGTCGGAGCTCCTGGCGGGGCTGGACGCCGGCGGCTTCATTGTCGCCAACGCCGACGATCCCGAGGTGACGCGGATCGCCGCAGCAAGGCACGGCGCCCGGGTGGTCTGGTACGGCCTGGGCTCGGACGCCGAGGTCCGGGCGCGCGATCTCGCCCCCGAGCCGGACGGCGGGGTGGGGAGCCGCTTCCGTTCTGGAGGCCGGAGGTCAGTCCGCCGAGATCCGCCTCCCCCTTCACGGTCTCTACAACGTCGAGAACTGCCTGGCCGCGGCGGCCGCCGCCTGGGCGCTCGGCCTCTCGCTCGCGGAGATCGCGGCGGCGGTGCGCGGCGTCAAGCCCGCCTCCATGCGCGGCGTCGTCCATCGCGCGCCTGGGCGGGTTCCTACTGATCGACGACTCCTACAACTCGAACCCGGACGCCGTGGACAAGGCCCTGGCGAGCGCGGCGGCCCTGCCGGGCGAGCGCCGGGTCGCCGTGCTGGGCGACATGCTGGAGCTGGGCCCCGAGGGGCCGCGCTTCCACCGCGAGGCGGGGGAGCAGGCGGCGCGGCTCGGCTTCTCGCCGGTGGTCGGCGGTCGGCGAGCTGTCGCGCGAGCTGGCCGCCGGAGCCCGGAGCGCCGGTGTCGAGGCCGTCTGGCTGTCCGACGCCGCCGCCGCGGCCGAGTGGGCCGCCGGCGAGGTCCGGGGTGGCGACGTGGTGCTGGTCAAGGGCTCGCGCGGGGTGAAGCTCGACCAGGTGGTCCGGCGCCTGCTGGGCGATACCGGGAACGCGGGGGAGGCCGCGCACTGATGCTCTACTGGCTCCTCTATCCGCTGCGGGACCGCGTCCCGGCCTTCAACGTCTTCCGCTACATCACCTTCCGGGTGGTGGCGGCGATGGTCACGGCGCTGATCCTCTCCTGGCTCCTGGGCCCCTGGTTCATCCGCCAGCTCCGCCGCCTGTCGGTCGGGCAGAACATCCGCGACGTCGGGCCGCAGGCGCATCAGGTCAAGGCGGGGACGCCGACCATGGGCGGCCTGCTGATCCTCTTCGCCACCCTGGTCCCCACCCTGCTGCTGGGCGACCTCGCGCAACGTCTACGTCTGGATCGTGGTGATCGGTGACCACCGCCTTCGGCGCCATCGGCTTCGCGCGACGACTACCTGAAGGTCCGCAACCGGCGGAACCTCGGCCTCACCGCGCGCGCCAAGTTCCTGCTCCAGGTGCTGGTCGGCCTGGCGCTCGGGATCGCCCTGCTGGTGCTGCCGGCGGAGAGCGGCTTCAACCCGACGCTGACCTTCCCCTTCATCAAGCGGCTGGTGCTCCACCTGGGGTACTTCTACATCCCTTTCGTGGCCTTCGTGCTGGTCGGCGCGTCGAACGCCGTCAACCTGACCGACGGGCTCGACGGCCTGGCGATCGGCGCCACCTCGGTGGCCGCCGCCACCTACGCCATCTTCACCTACGTCGCCGGCAACCGGGTGATCGCCAGCTACCTCCAGCTCTCCTACGTGCCGGGGGTGGGCGAGGTGGCCGTCTTCTGCGGCGCCATGGTCGGCGCCGGCATCGGCTTCCTCTGGTTCAACTCGCACCCGGCCGAGGTGTTCATGGGCGACGTCGGCTCGCTCTCGCTCGGCGCCGCCATCGGCAGCGTCGCCGTGATCGCCAAGCAGGAGATCCTGCTCGTGCTGGTCGGCGGCCTGTTCGTCATGGAGGCGCTGTCGGTCATCATCCAGGTGGCCTCGTTCAAGCTGCGCGGCAAGCGGGTGTTCCGCATGTCGCCGCTCCATCACCACTTCGAGCTCTCCGGCTGGGCGGAGCCCAAGGTCATCGTGCGCTTCTGGATCCTGTCGATCCTGTTCGCGCTGCTCTCCCTGTCCACCCTGAAACTGCGATGAACGGACCCTGGAACCTGCCGCGGCGGCCGCCTGGAGCAGGCGCTGGTGTATGGGCTGGGGCTCTCCGGCCGCGCCGCGGCGCGCCTGCTGCTGGCGCGCGGGGTCGCCGTGGCAGGCGTCGGACGACAAGGCGGTGGACCGCGGCGATCTCGAGGCAGAGCGTCGACGCTGCCTCGCGCCGGCGGCACGCTGCGCCAGCTCCCGCCGGGCGTCGACCTGGTGGTCGTCTCCCCCGGCGTGCCGCTCGACCGGCCGCTGCTGGAGGACGCCCGCCGGCGCGGCGTGCCGGTGATCGCCGAGGTCGAGCTCGCGTTCCCGTTCCTCAACGGCCCGGTGGTGGCGATCACCGGCAGCAACGGCAAGAGCACCACGACGGCGATGACCGGCGACATGGTGCGCGCCGCCGGCCTCCCGGTCGAGGTCTGCGGCAACATCGGCGAGCCGCTGGCCGGACAAGGTCGACGGCCCGCCCGGGCGCGTCTTCGTGGTCGAGCTGTCGAGCTTCCAGATCGAGGGGATCGTCACCTTCAAGCCGAAGGCCGCGGCGCTCCTCAACCTCTCGGAGGACCACCTCGACCGCTACGGCAGCCTGGAGGCCTACGCGCGCGGCCAAGAAGCGTCTCTTCCGCGACATGGGCCGCCGAGGACATCGCCGTGCTCAACGCCGACGATCCGGAGACGCTGCGGACTCGAGACCCGGGCCCGCCGCCGCCTCTTCTCCCGCCAGGGCCGCGTCGAGGACGGCTGCTTCGCCGACGCGGATGGGCGGGTGATCGAGGTCTGCCGGCGGCGCGGAGACGCGAGCTGTTCCACGCCTCCGACGTGCCGCTCGCCGGGGTGCAGAACCTGGAGAACGCCATGGCGGCGGCCCTGCTGGCCCGCGCCGTGGGCGTGGAGCCGGCGGCGATCCGCGCCGCGCTCTGCGGCGTTCCAGGGTCTGCCGCACCGCCTGCAGAAGGTCGGCGAGCACGACGGCGTCACCTTCTACGACGACTCCAAGGGGACCAACCCCGGCGCCACGATGAAGGCGATCGAGGGGTTCGCGGACGGCACGGTCCATCTGATCCTCGGCGGCCGCAACAAGGACGCCGACCTCGCGACGCTGACGCCGATGGTGGCCCGCAAGGCCCGCCGCGCCTACCTGATCGGCGAGGCCGCCGAGGAATTCGCGGCCGCGCTCGGCGACGCCGTCCCGTTCGAGCTGTCCGAGACGCTCGACCGCGCCGTGCGCTCGGCGGCGGCGGCAGGCGCGGCCGGGCGAGGCGGTCGTGCTGTCGCCGGCCTGCGCCAGCTTCGACCAGTTCAGGAACTTCAACCACCGCGGCGATGTCTTCCAGGATCTGGCTCGCGAGCATGCATCGGAGGCGCCGCATGGCTAAGAAGCTCGCCTTCGACAAGGTGCTCTTCACCATCGTGGTGCTGCTGATGTTCTTCGGCCTGGTGATGGTGTTCTCGGCGAGCTCGGCGCTGGCGCGGGACGGCGGGATCAACCGCTTCCTGGTCAAGCAGGGGGTCTCGGCGGCGCTGGGTCTCGCGCTGATGGCCTGGCTGATGCACATCGACTACCGCCGGCTGCGCAACCCGGTGGTCGATCTACACCCTGCTCGGCGCGCGTGCTGGTGCTGCTGATCGGCGTGCTCTTCTCGCCGCAGCTCAACGCCACCCGCCGCTGGTTCTTCGTCGCCGGGGTCTCGATCCAGCCCTCGGAGCTGGCGAAGCTGGCGCTGATCCCCTTCCTCGCCTACCAGATCGAGAAGCAAGCAGGAGCGGGTCAACGAGCTCTCCTTCCTCGCTGCCGGCCGCCTTCTTCACCGTGCTGACGGCGGCGCTGATCCTGCTCGAGCCGGACATGGGGACGGCGGTGCTCCTCTGCGCCACCTTCTTCCTGATGATCTTCCTCGCCGGCCTCTCCTGGCGCTACATCGTGGCAGCGCTGGCCCTGGTGCCGCCGGCGCTGATCGGCGCTGGTGATGATGGCGCCCTACCGGCGCGCGCGGCTGTTCACCTTCCTCGATCCCGAGCGCGATCCGCTGGGCAACGGCTTCCAGGCGCTGCAGTCGCTGATCGCCGTCGGCTCGGGCGGCGTCTTCGGCCTCGGCCCCGGCAAGAGCGTGCAGAAGCTCTACTTCCTGCCCCACCCGGAGTCGGACTTCATCTTCTCGATCGTCGCCGAGGAGCTCGGCATGATCGGCGCCCTCGCCCTGGTGGCCGCCTTCGGCGTCCTCGCCTGGCGCGGGCTGCGCGCCGGCGCCAAGGCGCCGGACGCCTTCGGCCGCTATCTCGGCTGGGGGCTCACCGGCGTCCTCGTGATGCAGGCGCTGATCAACGTCAGCGTCACCATCGCGCTCCTCCCCACCAAGGGGATCCCGCTGCCGTTCATCTCCTACGGCGGCTCGTCGCTGGTGGTGACCCTGTGCATCTGCGGCGTGCTGCTCAACGTGTCGCAGCACGCCTGATTCTTGGAACGACTTGATGAAATGGCCAACGGCAAACGCACCCCTCCACATCCTGCTCGCCGGCGGCGGCACCGGCGGCCACGTCTTCCCGGCTCTCGCCGTGGCCGAGGAGCTGCAGGCCCGGGGGTGGCGCGTGAGCTTCGTCGGCATGACCGGCGGGATGGAGGAGCGGCTGGTGGGCGAGCGCGGCATCCCCTTCCACGGATTGCCGGCGAAGCCGCTCGTCGGGCGCGGCCCCCTCGGCCAGGCGAAGGCGCTGGCGACCCTGGCGGGATCGGCCCTGGCGGCCCGCCGGCTGGTCCGCGAGATCGGTGCCGGTCTCGTCCTCGGCACCGGCGGCTACGTCTCGGCCCCGGCTGTGCTCGGCGCCCGGCTCGCCCGGCGGCCGGTCCTGCTGCTGGAGCCGAACGGCAAGGCGGGGGTCGCCAACCGCTGGCTGTCGCGCTGGGCGACCGCGGCAGCCGTCGGCTACCAGGCGACGATCGCCGACCTCAAGTGCCCCTGCCGGGTGACCGGCGTGCCGGTGCGCGCCGCCTTCTTCCAGGTTCCCGCGGAGCTCCCTCCGCTCGCCGCGCCGCGCCTGCTGGTGCTCGGCGGCAGCCAGGGCGCCAAGCAGATCAACGCGGCGATGCCGGCGGCGGCGGCGCGGCTTATCCGCCGCTTCCCCACGATCCGCATCACCCATCAGGCCGGAGCGCGCAACCTGGAGGAGGCGCGGGCCGCCTACGCCCAGGCGGGTGCCGGCGCCCCCCACGTCGAGGTCGTCCCCTTCCTCGACGACGTCGCCGGCGCGATGGCGGCGAGCCACCTGCTGGTCTCGCGCGCCGGCGCGATCACTCTCGCCGAGATCTGCGCCGCCGGCCGCGCCTCGCTGCTGGTGCCGCTGGCGATCGCCCAGGGGCATCAGGTGGATAACGCGCGGCTGCTCGCCGAAGCCGGCGCCGCCGAAATGATCCCTTCGGATCAGCTCTCGGCCGACCGCCTCGCCGCGCGGCTGGAGGAGCTGCTGGCCGACGGCGCCCGCCTCGCCGCCATGGGGCGGGCGGCGCGGGCCCTGGCCCGCCCGCGCGCCGTCGCCGACATCGCGGATCTGGTCCAGGAACTCGGAGAGGTGAGCTGATGTTCAACCGGTTCACCGATCTCTCGCGCATCCACTTCGTCGGCATCGGCGGCGCCGGCATGAGCGGCATCGCCGAGATCCTCCTCGAGTACGACCTCGAGGTGAGCGGCTGCGACCAGTCGCTCGGCGAGGCGACCGCAGCGGCTGACGGACATGGGCGCGCAGATCGAGAAGGGGCACTCGCCCGACCACCTGGAGGGGGTCGAGCTGCTGGTGATCTCCTCCGCGGTGGCCGACGACAACCCGGAGGTGCGCGAGGCGCGGCGGCGCGGCATCACCGTCGTGCGCCGGGCCGAGATGCTGGGCGAGCTGATGCGCCTGAAGTACGGCATCGCCGTCGCCGGCACCCACGGCAAGACCACCACCACCTCGCTGATCGGCACCCTGCTGACCGACGCCGGGCTCGATCCCACCGTGATCGTCGGCGGCCGGCTGCGCCTCCTCGGTACCGGCGCGCGCCTGGGCAAGAGCGACTACCTGGTGGCCGAGGCGGACGAGTTCGACCGCAGCTTCCTGCGGCTGACCCCGGTGATCGCCGTGATCACCAACATCGACCGCGACCACCTCGACACCTACGGCACCCTGGAGGCGATCCAGGACGCCTTCGTCGAGTTCGGCAACCGCGTCCCCTTCTTCGGCCGGCTGATCGTCTGCCTGGACGACGCCAACGTGCAGAAGATGCTGCCGCGCATGGCCGACCGCCGCATCCTCACCTACGGCCTGTCGCCGCAGGCCGACCTCTCGGCGGTCAACCTCGAGCCGCACGGCGTCGGCAGCCGCTTCGGCGTGCGCCTGCGCAACGACCGCCTGCTCGGCCGCGTCGACCTCGGCACCATCGAGCTGCCGATCCCCGGCCGGCACAACGTGCTCAACGCGCTGGCGGCGGTGGGCGTGGGGCTGGCGCTGCGCATCGACTTCGACACCATCACCCGCGCCCTCGCCGGCTTCGAGGGGGTGCACCGCCGCTTCGAGCACGTCGGCACCTGGCGCGGCGCCACCGTGGTGGACGACTACGCCCACCACCCGACCGAGGTCGACGCGACCCTGCAGGCGGCGCGGCAGACCTTCCCCGAGGGGCAGGTGTTCGCCGTCTTCCAGCCGCACCTGTACACGCGCACCCAGGATCAGGCCGAGGAGTTCGGCCGCGCCCTGCTGGGAGCCGACATGGCCGTGGTCACCGACGTCTACCCCTCGCGCGAGCAGCCGATCCCCGGCGTCACCGGCGAGCTGGTGGTCGAGGCGGCGCGGCACAGCGGGCATCGCAACGTCCACTACTGCCCGTCCTGGCAGGACGCGCCGGAGCTGCTGCGCGACAAGGTCGGTCCCAACGACGTGGTGATCACCCTCGGCGCCGGGGACGTCAACCGGCTGGCCCAGGCGCTGGTCGAAGAGGCGCTGGTCGAAGAGGAGAACGCGGGATGACGGGCACCACCACCGCCACCGCCTCCGTGATGCCGCCCGGCGCGGGCGGGCGGGTGCTCGATTTCCGCCGCCGCGGCACGCCGCCGCGCCGCCGGCGCAAGAGCCTGCTGCTCAAGCTGCTGAAGCCGCTCGCCGCCGCCGTGGGGCTGGTGGCGCTGCCGGCCGGGCTGGTCGCCTGGGTGCTCACCGCGCCGCTCTTCCGGCTGCGCACCGTCGACGTGCGGCCGATGAAGGGCTCGCCGGCGGCGGGCCGCGTCTCGGACGCTTCCATCCGCCAGGCGCTCGCTCCCCTCGCGGGGAAGAATCTGGTGCGGCTGTCGCTCGCCGACGCTACCGCGCGGGTGCGGCACAACCCCTGGATCGGCTCGGTGGAGATCGCCAAGGAGCTGCCCGACCGGCTGCGGGTGCGCATCTCCGAGCGCAAGCCGGTCGCCTTGCTGCTCGCCGGCCGCGACCTCGTCTACGCCGACGAGGCGGGGCGCGCCATCGCCCCGGTGGCCACGTCGGTCGAGCTGGA
Source organism: uncultured Acidobacteriota bacterium (assembly GCA_963792575.1). Lineage (GTDB taxonomy): Bacteria > Acidobacteriota > Thermoanaerobaculia > Multivoradales > UBA5704 > DATARR01. Next base: position 342,735 of record CAWBWZ010000023.1, on the reverse strand, counting down.
CGCGGCACGCAAGGCCCACCTGCTGGTGGTGAGCTTCCCCGGCAAGCCGCACCCCAACGGCATGGCCGGCGCCCTCAAGGTAGCGGCGGAGCTCGGACGGGTGGAGCCGAACTGGGCGGCGAACCTGGAACAGATCGAGGTGCTGGGCGAGGAGGACTTCCGGCTGCGCACCAACGCCCTCCCCTTTCCCCTCCTGGTGAAGGAGGGGGAGGTGGCGCCCAAGATGCAACGCCTGCTCACTCTTCTGCCGGAGCTGGCGCGGCGCTATCCGAAAATCGACGCGGTCGATCTGCGCTTCTCGCGCCGGATCGTCGTGCAACCCGCAGCGAATTCTGTCCCATCACCGGCGGCGGCCGGCGGGACTGGAGCTTAGAGTCAACTTTTTTTGAGAAGAGGGTCAGCTATGGCCAAAACGGAACCTTACTTCGTCGGTATCGACATCGGGTCCTCCAAGGTGGGGGTCCTCATCGGCCAGCGCGACGACAAAGGCGGCATCGAGGTCGTCGGCAAGGGGCTGGCCCCCAACCGCGGCACGCGCAAGGGAAACATCGTCAACGTCGAGGCCACCGTCGAGGCGCTCAAGGCGGCGAGCGAGGAGGCCGAGGTGATGGCCGGGGTCGAGATCTCCCGCGCCTACGTCGGCGTCGCCGGGGCCGACATCCGCAGCGTCAACTCGCGCGGCATGGTCAGCGTCGCCCGCAAGGACCGCGAGATCACCCGCCAGGACATCCAGCGCGTGCTCGACGCGGCGCAATCGGCCGCCCTGCCGTCCGACCGCGAGATCCTGCACGCCATCCCGCAGGAGTTCATCGTCGACGAGCAGGGCGGGATCGACGACCCGCTCGGCATGCTGGGCACCCGCCTGGAGGTGATGGTCCATCTGGTGACCGGCAACATCACCCGCTCGCGGACCCTGCTGACCAGCGTCAACCGCGCCGGCATCGAGGTCATCCAGATGGTCTTCGAGCCGCTCGCCACCGCCGAGGCCGTGCTCACCCCCGACGAGCGCGAGCTCGGCGTCGCTGCTGATCGACGTCGGCTCCGGCACCACCGAGTACGCCCTCTTCTGCGAGGGCGAGATCCAGTACAGCGCGGTGGCGCCGATCGGCGCCGGCCACTTCACCAACGACCTCGCGATGGTGCTGCGCACCCCGTTCGCCGAGGCCGAGCGGATCAAGGTCAAGCAGGGGTGCTGCCTGCCCAGCATGGTCACCGACGAGGAGGGGATCGCCGTCCCCACCGTGGCCGGCGGCACCTCGCGGATCGTCCCCAAGCGCGAGCTCTGCGAGATCCTGCAGCCGCGCGCCGAGGAGCTGTTCACCATGATCCGCGAGGATCTCACCCGCCACGCCTCCGACGAGGGGCTGCGCGGCGGCGTCGTCCTGACCGGCGGCGGCGCCCAGCTCGACGGCCTGCTCGAGATGTCCGAGCAGATCTTCGACGCCGGCGTGCGCTACGGCCTGCCGCGCGGCCTGGGCGGCCTGGTCGACGTCATCAGCAGCCCCACCTGGGCCACGGCTTCCGGGCTCCTGCTCTACGCTCGCAACGCCGAGGAGAGCCAGAACAAGGTACAGAAGAAGTCAGGTTTCAGCGTGCGCGGGATGGTCGGCAGCCTGCGCGGAATGTTCTCGGATCTGCTCTAAAATGACAACGGAAACGATACACCCAGATAAAGGGGGTACAGCATGATTCTCTTCGAAGACCAGGACGCTCGCGGAGGCCGGGAAGGACAGCCGGCTCCGCGTCCAGGCGGTGGCGGATTCGACGCCCGCCCGCATCAAGGTCATCGGCGTCGGTGGCGGCGGCGGCAATGCCGTCAACCGCATGATCGACGCCCAGCTGCGCGGCATCGAGTTCATCGCCGCCAACACCGATCTCCAGGCGCTCGCCAAGTGCCGGGCGCCGATCAAGCTGCAGATCGGCAGCCTGCTCACCAAGGGGCTCGGCGCCGGCGCCGATCCCGAGGTCGGCCGCAAGGCCGCGCTCGAGGACACCGAGCACGATCCTCGAGACGCTCGAAGGGGCCGACATGGTCTTCCTCACCGCCGGCCTGGGCGGCGGCACCGGCACCGGCGCGGTGCCGGTCATCGCCTCGCTGGCCGCCGAGATCGGCGCGCTCACCGTGGCGGTGGTCACCAAGCCGTTCGGCTTCGAGGGGCGGCGGCGCCTGCAGCACGCCGAGCGCGGCGTCGAGGAGCTGCGCAGCGCGGTCGACACGCTGATCACCATCCCCAACGAGCGGCTGCTCAACTTCGTCGAGCGCGGCACGCCGCTCTTCGAGGCCTTCCGCATCGCCGACGACGTGCTGCGGCAGGCCGTGCAGGGCATCAGCGACCTGATCACCATCCCCGGCGAGGTCAACGTCGACTTCGCCGACGTGCGCACGATCATGACCGGCATGGGCATGGCGCTGATGGGCACCGGCATCGCCAAGGGCGAGCACCGGGCGCTCGAGGCGGCGCAGCGGGCGATCTCCTCGCCGCTCCTCGAGGAGACCTCGATCCAGGGCGCCCGCGGCGTGCTGATCAACATCTCCGGCGGCCACGACCTCACGCTGCACGAGGTCGCCGAGGCGGCGCGCATCATCTCCGACTCCGTCGATCCGGACGCCAACATCATCTCCGGCATGGTGATCGATCCCACCCTCGAAGAGGCGATGAAGGTGACGGTGATCGCCACCGGCTTCGACCGCAGCGCCGACGACCGCCCGCGCATGCCGGCGCCAGTCGTCCTACGCCGCGAGCCGTCCGACGCCCGTCCCCGCGCCGAGCCTGGCCGCGATGCCGATGATGGAGCGAGACAGGGAGCGCGAGCGAGAGCGGACCGCCACGAGGAGCCCGAGAAGTCGGCCGCCGACGTGCCCTTCTACCGCAAGGCCATCGCCCACATCCGCGGCGACGACCCGAACGGCTTCGGACCCAACTGGTCGAACGTGGACGACTACGACATCCCGACCGTGCTGAGGAAGCAGATGGACTAGTGACGAGCCTCACTCCGTGCCGCCGTACCCCCCGCCGAGCCGTTGGGTCGGGAGGTCGGGTGGGGCTCCGTCTTTGCTGGATACTGCCGCTGATTCTGCTGGCGGCGCCTGCCGTCGCGCTGGACAACATCTATCTCGTCCGCCACGCCGAGAAGGCCGACTTCTGGCCTGCTGACCGTGATCTCGACGCTTTTCAGCCGCTCTCCACCGCCGGCCTGGCGCGCGCCGAAGCCCTGGCGACCCGCCTCAAGACTGCTGGCGTCGTTGCGATCTACACCAGCCGCACCACCCGGACTCTCGAGACCGGAGCGCCCCTGGCCCACGCCACACAAGTTCCCATCGCCGCCGACGACGCCACCACCAAACCCGGCGAGATGTCCGGCTTCCTCGTACGGCTGCGGGAAAAGCACGCGGCGGATCAGGCGATTCTGATCGTCGGCCACTCGAATACCATCCCAGAGTTCCTCGTCCACCTGGGAGCGAAGCCTGATTGCTTTCAGCGCCTGGGGATCACCGGCCAGCCCGGGAGCCTGCTGATCGAGGGCTATGAGGGGATGTGGAAGGTGGATCTGAAAAAGCAGGGGTGCGAGGCGATTATCCGCCTGTAAATCCGCCAGTAAGCCTCAAAGCCACCGCCGCACCCGCGCCTTGTAGCCCAGGTACCCCTCGCCGAACTTCGCTTCCAGATAGCGCTCTTCGCGCGCGATCACCGCGCGCTGGATCACCACCAGGACGATCGGCAGGAAGAGCAGCGGCCAGAGCGTGTCAGAGCGTGTCGATCCATAGCGCGAGTTCCGCGTAGAGCAGAGCGAGCCCCACGTACATCGGATTGCGGCTGAACCGGTAGGGGCCGGTCTCGACGATCGCCGTCGTGGGCTGCACTGGGATCGGGCTCGTCCGGGCGCGGGCGAACAGGCCTATCGCCCAGGCGATGAGCAGCAGCCCGAGCACCGCCAGGACCAGTCCCAATACGACCGACATCTCGCGCCGCAGGATCGGAATGGGATGGACGCGGTGGAGCAGAAGCCCGGCGCAGAAAGGGATCACGTAGAAGAACGGCGGCGGGAGGCGGACGCCGGCATGGTCCTCGGGTGGAGTTGTCGGCATCTCGCCTCAGGATATCCCGGGAGGCTTCAAAGCGGTGGGCGATTGACGATGTTCGGCGGAATGGCGATCGTCTGATCCCCGTCCATTCGCTCCGCGGCCATGCCGCCGATCGGCTGCGCGGCCGGCCGGTAGGCGCCGGTGGGCCTCTGCTCGGCCTCCAGCTTCGCCTGCCGGACCTCCTCCGCCTTTCTCTGCCCCTGCTCGACCCAGCGCCGCATGTGCTCGCCGGCGAGATCCCGGCAGCCGAGGCCGAAGGCGAGGCCCGCCGCCAGCGCCGCGGCGCCCAGCAGCAGGGTGAAGGCGGTGCGCACGATGTCGGGCGCCACCCGGAGCTGATCGAGGGCCATGAAGAGGGCCAGGGTGACGATCGCTCCCTTGGCGGCCTTGCCCAGCACCGAGAAGCCGGAGACGCCGCTCATCGAGGCCGCGATCACGTCCTTGACGAACTCGCCGAGCACCATGCCGAGGATCACGATCAGCACCGCCACGATCAGGTTCGGGATGTAGGCGATCAGGGAGTAGAACATCGCCGAGACGGCGGTCAGGCCGAGGGCGTTGCTCGCCATCAGGATGGCGACCAGAGCGACGCTCCAGAAGACGAGCCGGGCCACCAGGCTCGAGGGGTCCAGCTTGGTGCCGGCGCGGGCGAGCGCGCGGTTGACGCCGCCGCGGTCGAGCGCCTCGTCGAAATGGAGCTTCTCCAGCAGGGCGTCGGTCGCCTTCTTGAGGAGCTTGGCCACGATGAGGCCCACCAGCAGGATCAGGATGGCGCCGAACAGGCGCGGCAGAAAGGCGATGATGCCGGCCCACATGACTCGGGAGCGATCCGCGAAATCCATTCCGTGCCCCTTTCTCGAAGTCGTCGACCTGCAGGGTCGCCGGAGCAGTAGCAAGGCTCGCCGAGTCGATACAGCAAGATTTTTGCCAGGCTGTCTTACGGGCGGATCTCGACCTCGGCCTCGATCTCGACCGGCACGCTGAACGGCAGCTCCGCCATCCCCACTGCGGATCGCGAGTGGGTGCCGATCTCCTCTCCGAAGATCTGCACGATCAGCTCGGAGAAGCCGTTGACCACGCCGGAGATCTTGTTGAATCCCGGCGCCACGTTCACCATGCCCAGCACCCGCAGCCAGGCGGTGATGCGGTCGAGGTCCCCGAGCTCCCGCCGCAGGCTGCCGAGCATCGAGAGCGCGGAAAGGCGGGCGGCCTGCACGCCCTGCTCGAGGGAGACCTCCTGCCCGACCTTGCCCAGCGGGTTTGCCAGCGTCCCGTCCGGGTTGAGCGGCAGATGGCCAGAGACGTAGGCGCGGTCCCCACGCACCCGCACCCAGGAGAACGGATACCGCGCGCCGGCGGGTCCCTGGAACGCCTCCGGCAGGACAAGGCCCAGCTCGCGCAGTCTGGCTTCGATCGACATCAGTTCACCCCCGTGGCCTGGGCACGTATCGGTCCGGTCCGATCTGCCGGGTCTCGATGATATCCGGATCGTGCGGCTCTCCGAGATTGAAGATCCGGGCGGCGAGCCAGCCCAGGGTCATGGTGGGGATCGGGCCGGTGATCGGGATGAGCGCCTCGACGGTGGCGACGTTGCGCAGGGCCTGCAGGCCGAAGCGGTTGAGGATGAACCAGATGATCGGCGCCGAGAAGACGTCGAGCCCGAGGTCGAGGAGATCGAGGCCGACCACCAGCGAGAACGGCACCGCGCGGATGGTGGTGAAGAAATCCGCGTTCGGAGGGACGCGGAGGCGGACGCGGCGGAGCGTCCGGAAGGCCAGCGCGAGCACGATCGCGGCGAGGACGAGGGCGATGACCGCGACGACCGCCACCAGCTTGAACAGGGCTCCCCAATCTACGTGCATGTCCATGCTGTTGCTCCATGCAAGATCCATGATCGGGCCGGCCTCGATCCTGCATGAGGCTCCGGGCGAGGGACGGATGACGAAGCACGAGACGCGCCCTGAACCGAAAATCCTTGCGAACCGCCGCCGCGCTGTCGCGGTGCGCGCCGCGTTGGCGGTCCTGGCCGTCGCGGGCCTGGCCGCGGCGCTGCCGGAACCGTCCGCATCGCAGCCGCCCCAGCCCTGGAAGCGGCTCTCCGAGCGCGAGGCGGGCTATCTCCAGCGGCAGCTCGGCCAGATCCGGCGCTGGGAGGGGCGCCCCGCGGGGGAGAGCCCGCAGCCGCTGGCGTCCGGCGCGCTGGCGGCGGCGGCGCTGGCGTCGCAGGGCGGCCCGGACGCGCCGAAGCTGCGCGAGGAGGCGTCCCGTTACGTGGCCGGGGCTCTCGCCCAGTGCGCCCGGTGGACCAGCAACAAGTGCGCCCGCTCGCAGCTTCCGCTCGAGCGGGTGGCGCTGCAATATCCCGAGGCGCTCCCCCCCGCCCTGCTCGCCCGCCTGCGCACGGCGGTCTCGAACGCCGCGCCGCCGCCGGGAGAGGCACAGGTCCAGGACCCCTGGTCGTTCAGCGACACCGAGAACCAGCGGATGATCGCGATGTCGCGCAGCCTCGTGGGGCAGGTCGTGGCGGGCACGCCGGACTCCCCCGCCGCGCAGGGCTGGGGGGCGTTCGCCGAGGCCTTTCTCACGGCCCACGACCGCGACGGCTGGTACGAGGCGGAAAGCCCGGGATACCTCGCGCTCTCGATCACCGGCCTGCTGCAGCTCGCCGACTTCGCGCCGCAGCCGCGGGTGCGCGATCTCGCGCGCCGGCAGCTCGACGTGCTCTTCTCGACCTGGGCGCAGGAGCAGGTCGGCGGCTACCCGGCGGGGCCCAAGGTGCGGACCTCGGCGGTCTGGTCGCTCAGCCGGCAGAGCAGCCCCTGGCAGTCGTGGGCCTGGCTGGCCGCCGGGATCGGCGATCCGGCCGAGATCAACTTCGCGGACCGGGCGGAGCTGGCGGTCAGCCGCTACCAGATCCCCGAGGGGGTCGTCCAGCTGCTCACCGGCCGGCGCCGGCAGCCCCCCTATGAGATCCGCGCGCAGCGGAAGATCGAGCGGTCCAAACGCCGTCCCTACAGCGCCTCGCTCTATGCCTACGCGACGCCGGACTACATCCTCGGCGTCTCGCAGTCGGTGCAGGGGCTCGCCCTGCGCGTCTCCGGCGGCCAGGAGATCGTGGCCACCCTCTACGCGGAGAGCCCGGCGTTCGCCCCGCTCTATCTCTGGAGCCGCACCCGGACGCCGAAGAGCGACGACGCCAACGAGCTCAACACGCTCGATCAGGCGGTGGCGAGCCGCAACCTCGTGCTCGCCCGCCTGGATACCCCGGGCGCGGGCCTGGGCCATGCCTATCTGTCCCCGCCCTGGTCGCGGCCGGAGGTGATCGGCGACGTCGCGGTGTCGCGCTGCGGGAACGCCTACGCCGCCCTGGTCACCCAGGGCGGGTGGGACATCGCGCCGGCGACCGGCAAGTTCCCCGACTACTACGGGGCGGGGGGCAAGCGGCGCCGGGATCTCGAGGGGGCGTGGGTGGCGGTGCCGCGCCTGCAGCCGGCGAACGTGGCGCTGGTGGCGGGCCGCGACGCGGAGGACGGGGACTTCGCGGTCTGGAAGCGGAAGGCGGCCCGGGCGCGCCTCACGGTGGGCGAGGACGGCGAGCTTCATTTCGCCGGAGGCGACGGCGCGCGCGCCGACTTCCTCCCCGGCCGCCAGGCGAAGGTCGCCGGCCGGCCGGTCGAGGCGGCGGCCTACCCGCGCATGGAGACGCCGTTCCTCAACAGCCCCTCGCCCGGGCGCTGGTCGTTCAAGTTCGAGAAATTCCTGTTCCGCTTCGAACCCATGGAGGCTCCGCGGCCACGGCCGGCTCCGTGACGATTCATCAGGAGGTTGCACCATGAGTGTCGCCAGGTCCGGATTCGATCTGATCAAAGCGAGCTTCAAGGGGTGGAAGGACGACGGCGCCCTCGACCTCGGGGCGGCGCTCGCCTACTACACGATCTTCTCGCTCGCGCCGCTGCTGCTGATCGTCATCGCCGTCGCCGGCCTGGTCTGGGGGCGCGAGGCGGTGCAGGGGCAGCTCGTGAGCCAGTTGCGGGGCGTGGTCGGGTCCGCAGGGGTCGGAGGCGATCCAGACGATGATCGCCAATGCCGGCCGGCACGGCTCGGGCGGCGTGATCGCCACGATCATCGGCGTGGTGACGATCCTGTTCGGCGCCACCGGCGTCTTCGTGCAGCTCCAGAGCGCCCTCAACCGGATCTGGAACGTCGAGCCGAAGCCGGGAGCCGGGATCTGGAGCTTCGTGCGGACCCGCCTTATCTCCTTCGGCATGATCCTGGGGATCGGCTTCCTGCTGCTGGTCTCGCTGGTGCTGTCAGCGGCGGTGTCGGCGGTCGGCACCTGGGCGACGGGCCTGCTGCCGGGCAGTGAGACGCTGGTCAACATCCTCACCTTCGCCGTCTCCTTCGTCCTGACCACCCTGCTGTTCGCGATGATCTACAAGGTGCTGCCGGACGTCGAGATCGGCTGGCGCGACGTCTGGATCGGAGCCGGGGTCACGGCGTTCCTGTTCACGGTCGGCAAGTCCCTGATCGGCCTCTATCTGGCCAAGAGCAGCGTCGCCTCGACCTACGGCGCGGCGGGATCGCTGGTGGTCCTGCTGCTCTGGGTCTACTACTCGTCGCAGATCCTCTTCCTCGGCGCGGAGTTCACGCAGGTCTACGCGACCCGCTACGGGTCGCGGATCCGGCCCAGCAAGCACGCGGTGCCGGTGGTGGAGAAGAAGGAGAGGGTGAGCCTCCGCGAGTGGCCGCCGGCCAAGGACGGCAAGGAAAAGGGGGGCGCCGGAGCGCCCCCCAGGAATTCGGACGATAGCCGGAAGACCGGCGGAGCCTAGAACCGGACGCGCAGGCCGAGCTGGGCGAGGCGCTGCTCGCCCTGGCCGATATCGCCGGCGAAGGCCGTGGGCCGGATCCCGGTCGGGTTGCCAGCGGCGTCGAAGCTCACCGTGTAGGCGGCGGGGTTCTTCTCGTTGAAGAGGTTGAACACCTCGCCGATCAGCTCGATGCCGACGGGACCGATCGTGAAGATCTTCGAGAGCCGCAGGTCGAACTGCGAGAACGAGTGCCCCCGCCGCGAGTTGACGGAATCGCCCGGCAGCAGGTCGAAGCGGAAGCCGTCGCCGTTCGGGTCATTGGACCTGAAGATGGTGACGGGGGTCGCCGAGCGGTAGCGGAACATGCCGGAGACGTTGATCCCCCAGGGCGCCTGATAGACGGTGCTCAGGGTGAAGCGGTGCCGGGCGTCGGTGTTGAGCGGGCCGAAGCAGGCTCCGCACAGCGGGTTGAGCGGGTTGGCGGAGACGTCGCGGGCGATGCGGAAGGCGGGCTCGTAGCCGGCGTCCGTCAGGCGGAACTCGTCGGCGCCTGCGAGAACGTTGCCCGTCGCCTTGGAGTAGGTGTAGAAGCCGAGGACCTCGAGCTTGTCGGTCGCCCGGGCGCGGAAGCTGAGGTTGCCGCCGTCATAGTCGGCCTTGCCGTTGCCGACCCAGAGCCGGAAGTTGCCATACTGCGGGAAGCGGCGCGCGCCGGTGGCCGGATCGATCGGGTTGGCCCGGAAACGGTAGGGGATGTCCCGGTAGTCGATCGAGACCGCTTCGAAGTTGAGGCCGAGCCAGTCGTTGACCTGCCAGGAGTAGCCGAGCGAGGCCTGCCGGGAGTAGGGCGTCGCGATCGTCGGCGAGGCCACCTCGGTGGGCGCCCCCGCGGCGAGGCCGGGAAGCTGGTTCGGCGGCAGCGGATCGCCAGGACGGAAGAACGTGCCGTTCGCATTGCGGATGCCGTTCGGATCCGCGTAGCTGTAGACGGTGCCGAAGTTGGACTGCACGGTCAGCGCCGGGAAGAGGATGGTGGCGTTGGTGTAGGGGAAGTCGTAGTAGATGCCCCAGCCGCCGCGCAGGAGCTGCCGGCCATCCCCGCGGGTGTCGAAGGTGAAGCCGAGCCGCGGAGCCCAGTTGTTCCGGTCGTTCTTGAGCACCGCCGCCTTGCCGCCGGCGAACTCGCGCAGGAAGGACTCGTTGTACCGGGTCTGGGTCGAGAGCGTCTGCTGAATCGGGTTCGACCGCTGGTCGAGGTCGAAGCCATCCCAGTAGTCGTAACGCAGGCCGATGTTGACGGTCAGCCGGTCGCCCAGCAAGAGGTCGTCCTGGAAGTAGCCGCTGTACTGGTCGATCGGGGTGTTGTAGCCGCTGAACCCGCCGTTGATCGTGATCGCCGTAACCGGCGAGTTGACGTCGTCGCGGAGGTAGGAGTACTGGCCGGTGGTGCCGGTGGTGGAGTCTCCGCTCAGGGTCGGCTCGTGAACGTAGTTGAAGCCGAGCTTGAAGTTGTTGGCGTGCCCGCCGAGCGTGCGGGTGAAGCTGAAGTCGTCCTTGTACTGGTACTTCGTCTGGTTGGTGGCCTGCGGGGTGTTGATGTTCTGGCCACTGTGCGCGCCCGAGGGGAAGTACAGGTACGGGGCGGTGGAGTCGGCGGTGATCAGGTTGTTGAACTTGGTGTACTGGAACAGGACCTCGTTCAGGCTGTCCGAGCCGATCTGCAGGCTGTGGCCGGCGAGCAGCGAGCTGTACTTGTTGGTGATGGTGCCCAGCGAGTCCGGCGTCGAGAGCGCGGTCGCGCTGTACTTGTCCGAGTTCTTCTGATAGCCGTAGCGGACCTGAAGGTACTGCTTTGGCGACAGGTTGTCGGTGATCTTGGCGGTCAGCAGATCGTCCTTGAAGGGCGTCTGGGTCACCAGGCCCTGGAGCGTGGGGAAGACCGGCCGGCCATTGCCCGGGTCGGTGTTGACGATATAAGAGGTCTTGCGGTCGGTCTTCTCATAGGTGGCGAAGAAGTGGATCTTGTCCCTGAGGATCGGTCCGCCTAGGGAGGCTCCGTACTGCTTGCGGTCGTAGTCGTTCTTGCCGGAGCCGGCGATCTTCTCGGCCTCTGACTCCGAGTTCAGGCTGTCCTTGCGGAAGAAGCCCCAGGCGGAGCCGGAGAGCTGGTTGGTGCCCGTCTTGGTCACCACGGTCAGCACGCCGCCGGTCGAGCGGCCGTACTCCGCCTTGTACTGCTGGGTCTGGATGTTGAACTCCTGGACGCTCTCCAGGTTGAAGTTCTGGAGGGCGCCGCCGATCGTATCGTCCGTGTTGTCGCCGCCGTCCACCAGGTAGTTGACGTTGCGGCCGATGCCGCCGTTGAGCGCCACCGTCAGCTGCCCCGGCTTGGTCGGATCGGTGTTGTAGGAGAGGGTGGTGCCGGGCGCGAGGACGGCCAGGTTGGCGAACTGGCGGCCGTTGAGCGGCAGGTTCTCGAGCTGCTTCTGGTCGACCACGGCGCCGACGGCGGGCGTGGTCTGGACCAGCGGCGCCTCGGCGGTGACGTTGATCGTCTCCGAGACCGTCGACGTGTTCATGTCGACGTTGATCTCGCGCTGCGAGGCGACGTTGAGCGTCACGTTCTCGATGCTGACGGTGGCGTAGCCGTTGAGCTCCACCTCGACGGTGTAGGTGCCGACCGGGAGGGAAGGCAGCCGGAAGGTGCCGTCGCTCTCGGTGACGGTGTTGCGGGTGAGGCCGGTCTCTTTCTGAGTGGCGGTAACGGTGGCGCCCGGCAGGGCGGCTCCGCTCTTGTCCTGGACCTTTCCGATCAGGTTGCCGCCCGAGGACTGGCCGTGAGCGGCCGGCAGCAGGGAGAGACCCCAGGCCAGCGCGAGCAGGGCCGCGACCGCGAAGCTGCGGATCGTCGACATTGTCCTACGATTCATGACACGTCTCCTTTGGAACATATAAGAATAAAAACGGGATCGATTCGCCTGTCATCTGGTACGTCAACAACTGAACGGTACGAGCACTTCGGCAGCGGCACGGCTTGAAACCGACGATCACCTCCTCTCAGCCGGCCCGCTCCCCGCGCTCCGGTTTTCCAACCGGGCGAGGAGCTGCTGCGCGGCACGGCGCTGTTCGGAAAACTTCGGATCTCCCGCCGTCGCGGCGAGGAAATCCTGGTATGAGCTCAGGGCGGCTCCGGCGTCCCCCGCGAGATCCTGCGCGATGGCCCGGTTGAGCCGGACCTCGTGGTATCCCGGGGCGAGAACCAGAGCGCGTTCGAAAAAAGGAAGTGCTTGCCGAGGCCGATCGCGCTCCACTTCGAGCGTTCCCAGCCCGTTGAGCGGCTCGGCGTAGCGCGGAGCGAGAGCCGCGGAGCGCTGGTAGGCGCTCGCCGCCTCGTCCAGCTTGTGCTCCGCCCGCAGGACGTTGCCGAGGTTGTTGAACGCGGCGGCGTCGCGCGGATCGATGGTGGTGGCGGCGGCGAACTCCCGCCGCGCCCGGTCGAGATTCCCCTGCCCCAGCTCGATGATCCCCAGGGTATTGTGAGCCTCCGGCCGGCCGGCGTCGAGTTGCAGGGCCCGCTCGATCGCCTGCCGGGCCTCATCCGGCTGGCCGGCCTCCTGGAGCGCCGAGGCCAGGTTGTACCAGGCTTCGGGGTCCCGCGGCGCCGCGGCGGCCGCCTGCCGGTAGAGCGGCAGCGCCTTCGCGGTCTCCCCCCGCTCGCGCCAGGCTGCCCCCAGCTTGCCGCGGAAGACGGAATTGCCGGGATCGGCGGCCACCAGCGCCTCGAGCTCGCTCACCGCGGCCTGGGAATCGCCGCTGGTGAGCCGCGCGTTCGCCCGCTCGAAGCGCTGGAAGAGGTCGACCATGGTCTGGGGATCTATGGCGCTCGCCCGCGCGTCCTCCCCGGGAGGGCCGCCGGCGCCGCCCGCGCTCCCGGCGCTGCCAGTGACGTAGCCGAGGCTCGCCAGCTTGGCGCGGGTCTCGGCGTCGGCCGCGAGCGGGCGCGCCGTGGTCACGGCGCTCGCCTCGATCGCGGCGAGACGGGCCGCGAAGCCGCGCGATTCGGAGGCTTGCGACCGCCCCAGCAGGTCCGCCGTCTCATGGGGATCGCGGCGCAGGTCGTAGAGCTCCGGCCGGGAGCCCGAGATGTACTTGAGGTCGCGCCGCCGCAGGGCCGCGAGCGGGCTCCAGCCGAAGACCGCCGGGTAGCGGCTCTCGGCGTAGATCTCGCTCGCCGCCGGCTCGCCGCCGTTGAGCAGGGGCCTGGAGAGGTCGCGGCCGTCGAGCGCGGGCGCCGTGGGGAAGGGGTGCCCGAGCAGGCCGGCGAGCGTCGGCGCGAGGTCGACGAGGCTCACCGGCGCCTCCACCACCCGGGCCTTGAGCCCCCAGGGAGCGCGCAGCAGCAGCGGCACATGCAGCGTCGGCTCATAGAGCAGCAGCCCGTGGGTCAGCTCGCCGTGCTCGCCCAGGCCCTCGCCGTGATCGGCGGCCACCGCCACCGCCGTTCTGCCGTCGAGGCCGCGGCGGCGGAGCTCCTCTAGGATGCGCCCCACCTGCTCGTCGACGGCGGAGACCTCGCCGTCGTAGGGGCGGCCGGGGTGGCGGGCGCCCCAGGCCGGCGGCGGGGTGTAGGGAGCGTGGGCGTCGTAGAGGTGTACCCAGAGGAAGAACGGGCGCGTGTCGTCCCTGGCCAGCCAGGCGAGCGCCCGATCCACCACCTCGCGCCCCGGCCGCTCCGCCTCGAGGACGATGCCGGCCTTCGGATCGCGTTCGATCTCGTCGTCGTAGACCTCGAATCCGGTCTTGAGCCCGAACCGGTGGTCGAGCACAAAAGCGCCGATAAAGGCGGCGGTGCGGTAGCCGGCGCCGGCGAGCAGGGTGGCGAGGGTCGCCGTGCCCGGGCGGAGGGCGCCCATCCCGTTGTTGCGCAGGCCGTGGTGGGGGGGAGCAGGCCGGTGAGCAGGCTGGTGTGGGACGGCAGGGTCAGCGGCACCGCCGACGAGGCGTTCGCGAACCGTAGCCCCTCTCCCGCCAAGCGGTCGAGCCAGGGGGTCACCGCCTCGCGGTCGCCGTAGCACCCCAGGTGGTCGGCGCGCACCGTGTCCAGGGTCACCAGCACGAGGTTGGGCTGGCGGGGGGCGCTCTCACGCGAGCACCCGCCCACTCCGAGCAGGCCGAGAAGGACGCCCCCGAGCACGAGGGGAGCAAGGAGCGCATGCACGCTCCGGATGGGAATCGCCGATCTAGCTTTGCGCAATCAAAAAACTGCCTCACAAGAGTGTACCGCCGAAGAATAACGGAATCCTTCCAGGGGGAAAAGAGCGTGGAAGCGCGGCGTCCAGGCGCTGTTGCGATAGGATTGAGCTCGACCGCACAGCGGGAGGAGGCATCTGATGACCAACGGCTACGAAGAGGCTCGGGGACAGCGCAACTGGCTGGAGAGGCTGGGCGACAAGATTCCGGGCTACCGCGGGTTCCAGGACCGCGAGCTCCGGCGGGACGTGGACCGGACGCTGCGCGAGCATCTGGCCTCGGAGCTGGGGCGGCTCAAGGGGTTGCTGCGCGACCACGCCCGCGGATGGGTGGACGCCGGCAAGATCGGCGCCCTCAACGGTTTCGACCGGCTCGACCGGCAGATCGACGGGCTGTCCCAGGCGATCCGCTTCAGCGACTATGGCGCCAGCGGGCTGTTCGATCCGGTCAAGATCAACGAGCCGGAGCTCCAGCGGCTCTACGAGTTCGACCTCTCGGTGGTGAGCGACCTGGCGCAGATCGAGGCGGAGGTCGCCGCCCTGCCGGCGCCCGGCGGCGAGGACCCGGCGCCGGCGCTCGACCGGCTGCTGCAGGAGGTCCGGGCGCTCGACGGCAAGTGGCGGCAGCGCGAGCAGGTGATCAGCAACGTCGTGCAGGGCGCTCAGGACGGGCAGACCCCCGCCGGCGCCTGACAGGAACGGAGAAGGAGACTTCGATCATGGACGTGATCCAGTACCAGGACCCTACCGGCAACACCATGGTGTCGCGCTGGCCGGCCAACGGCACGGCGGCGATCCAGCTCGGCAGCCAGCTGATCGTCGAGGAGAGCCAGCAGGCGGTCTTCTTCCGCGATGGCAAGGCGCTCGACACCTTCGGACCGGGGCGCCACACCCTGGCGACCCAGAACGTCCCCATCATCGCCAGCGTCTTCGGCATCCCGTTCGGCGGCAAATCGCCGTTCCAGGCGGCGGTCTTCTTCGTCTCCACCAAAACGTTCATGGACCTCAAGTGGGGGACCAAGGAGCCGGTGATCTTCCGCGACCACGAGCTCGCCATGGTGCGTCTGCGCGCCTTCGGCAAGTTCGCGGTGCGGATCGCCAACGCCCAGCTGTTCGTCAACACGGTGGTGGGCAGCCGCGGCATCTACTCGAGCCAGGGGGTGGAGGACTACTTCCGCGACGTCATCGTCGCCCGGCTGACCGACGTCCTGGGCGAGAACCTGACCTCCATCTTCGACCTGCCGAAGCTCTACGACGAGCTGGCGATGGGCCTCAAGGCGCGGGTGGCGGACGATTTCGGGAAGTACGGCATCGAGCTCGTCGACCTCTTCATGGGGGCGATCACGCCGCCGGAGGAGGTGCAGAAGATCATCGACGAGCGCAGCGGCATGGGCGCCCTGGGCGACATGAACACCTACATGAAGTTCAAGACCGCACAGGCGATCGGCGACGCCGCCAGGCAGTCCGGCGGCGAGGCCGGCGGCACCGTCGGCGCCGGCCTCGGGCTCGGCATGGGCGCCGGCCTCGGCGCCATGCTGCCCGGGATGATGCGCGAGGCCATGCAGGGGGGCGCGACGCCGCCGGCGGCTCCCGCTCCGGCCGCGGCGGCTCCGTCGGCGCCCGCGGAGAATCCGGTCGCCGGCCGGCTCCGCCAGCTCAAGGGCCTGCTCGACGAGGGGCTGATCTCCCAGGAGGAGTTCAACGCCAAGCGGCAGAAGCTGCTGGAGGAGATGTAGGCGGGCAAAGCGGAGAAGAAGAACACGGACGGACAGGGACGAGCACGGACCTGCAAGGACCCGGGGGGCCCGCTTCCTTTGATGTTTGTCCGTGTCCGTCCCCGCTGTCCGTGTCAGTCCTTGTTCCCCAGCTCCCCAGCGCGGTTACAATAGCCACCTCTTCAGCACGGAGGTGCCTTGTGGATTTGCGGGAGCCGGGGTCCATCCTCGACGGTAAGTACGAGATCGTCCAGCGCCTCGGCAGCGGCGGCATGGGGGAGGTCTATCTGGTGCGCCACGTCCACCTGCAGGAGCTGCGGGTGGTCAAGATCCTGCGCCAGGACCTCGCGGCCGATCCTTCGGCCCAGAAGCGTTTCATGCGCGAGGCGCGCCTCGCCACCCAGATCAAGCACCCCAACGTCGCCATCCTCTACGACTTCTCCACCCTGGCCGACGGCAGCTTCTACATGGTCTGGGAGCACATCCAGGGGCAGGATGTCGGCGACCGCATCCGCCGGCATGGGCCCTTCCCGGTGACCGTCGCCGTCCGCCTCGCCATTCAGGCGCTGCACGGTCTCGAAGCCGTCCACGCCACCGGGGTGATCCACCGCGACCTCTCGCCCGACAACCTCATGATCACCGAGGACAAGGCCGGCAACCTGCGGATCAAGATCATCGACCTCGGCCTCGCGCGCGCCCTGGAGACCGACGCCAACTTCGAGATCACCCAGGTCGGCATGTTCATGGGCAAGCTCCAGTACTGCTCGCCCGAGCAGGCGAGCCCGAGCGGGGGCGCCCTCGATCACCGCAGCGACATCTACTCCTTCGGCATCGTGCTCTACGAGATGATCTCGGGCATGCCGCCGTTCGAGTCGGAGAACCAGCACGGCTTCATCTTCAAGCGGCTGTCGGAGGACCCGCTGCCACTGCGCGGGCGCAATCCACGGGTCGACGTGCCGGTCGAGCTCGACCGCGTGGTCCGCCGCGCGCTGGAGCGCGACCGCGAGCAGCGTTTCGCCGGCGCCAGCGCCTTCATCGCCGCCCTGGAGCGCGTCGAGCAGTCGCTCACCTCGGTCGAGACGAGGGAGATCCTGATGTCCTCCGTCGACCTCTCGGCGGCCGCTCCCGCTTCGGTGGTAGC
Source organism: uncultured Acidobacteriota bacterium (assembly GCA_963792575.1). GTDB lineage: Bacteria > Acidobacteriota > Thermoanaerobaculia > Multivoradales > UBA5704 > DATARR01. Next base: position 325,735 of record CAWBWZ010000023.1, on the reverse strand, counting down.
TCCGGCGCTGCCCACGATCCCGCGCGAGCGCAGCTCCAGCGAGCTCTCCCGGGCCGAGCGCGTGGATCTCCTGGCGCAGATCGAGCGGGCGTCGAAGCGGGTTCAGGAGAGCTCCGTGGAGCTCGCCCGTGCCGAGGCCGTCCTGGCCGCGGGCCGGCTCGACGAGGCGCACGAGCTGATCGAGCGGATCGAGATCGCGGCGCCGCGGACTCTCGGGCTCAGCCACCTGCGGGACCGGCTCACTCAGGCCCGGGAGAACGAGACCCGCGCCCGCCGCGCCGCCGAGACCGAGCAGGTGCTCGCCAACTACCTGCAGCGCAAGCAGCTGCCGCTCGCCCGCCTGGCTCTCGAAACCCTGCTGGAGGTCCAGCCCGATCACCCCAAGCGCGCCGACTACGAGGGGTGGGTCCACCTCCTGGCCGACGAGGCCGAGAAGGGGAAGCGGGCCGAGGCGGCGCTCGCCGCCGGGCGGGCGGCGCTCGAGCGGAAGGATTTCCAGGCCGCCCGCCGCGAACTGGAGACGGTCGCCAGGAACGATGCCACCGGCAAGCGGGCGGAAACGTTCAACGACGAGCTGGAGCGGGCCGAGCGCGAGATCCGGGAGAACGCCGAGATCGAGCAGCGGCGGCGCCGTTTCGAGGAGCTGATCGCCGCTCACCGGGTGGTGGACGCGAAGGAGGAGCTGGACGCCCTCGCCAAGCTCGACATGCCGCGCGTGACGCTCGACTTCTACCGCGAGCAGCTCGCCGAGGCCCGCGCCGGCATCCACAAGGAAGAGCAGGACGCTGTCTTCGCCCGCCGCTACCGCCAGGCGATCGAGGACCACAACTGGTTCGCCGCCCGGGAGGTGGCGATGGAGCTCGAGAAGGCCCAGCCGGGGAGCCCGCGGGCCACGGCCATGTATAGACGAGATCGAGCGGCTGGAGACCATCCACCGCCGGCAGCAGGCGGTCGAGCAGGGGGTCCACCAGGTCGAGACGTTCATCGAGCAGGGGGACGCCGCCAAGGCCGAGCTGGCGCTCAAGATCCTCCTCCAGATGGACCCCGAGAACCGCCACCGCAAGCGGCTGGAGAAACAGGTGAGCGGGCTGCGCAAGTAAGCGGGATGCGCCCCTGATAAACTCCCGGCGCTATGACCATCCACTCCCCTGAACCGATCGCGACCGCCGCACCCGCCGACGCGCGGGCGCGGCTTCTCCGTTACGCCTTCATGAAGCTCACCCGGGACTTCGATTCCCGGTTCGAGGCCCTGCTGCTGACCGGCCGGGTCTCCAAGTGGTACAGCGAGGTGGGGAGCGAGGCCACCACGATCCCGGCCGGCCTGGCCCTCGGCGCGGGCGACGCCCTGTGCACGCTCCACCGGGACCTCGGCGCGATCCTCGCCGTCTATCTCGACCCGGCCCGCGCCTTTCCCGGCTTCGGCTTCGGCGAGCCGGACGGCCGCCGCCCCGATCCCGAGCACCTGATGCACCGCCTCGCCTGCCAGCTCCTCGGCAAGGGGGAGGGGTTCTCGCAAGGGGTCGAGCGCTCGTTCCACTACGGCTATCTGGCGCCCGAGCAGGGCATCCTGCACATCGGCATGATCAGCCACCTGGGCGCCATGATCCCGGTGGCCGCCGGCTGCGCCTTCGCCTTCCGCCAGTCCGGCAGCGACCGGGTGGCGATCAACTTCATCGGCGAGGGGGGCACCTCGACCGGCGACTTCCACGAGGGGCTCAACATGGCCGCCGTCTGGAAGCTGCCGCTGATCCTGGTGATCGAGAACAACCGCTACGCCTTCTCGACCCCGGCCCGCCTCCAGTATGCCGCCCGCCAGCTCTCCGACCGCGGCCCCGGCTACGGCGTCCCCGCCGAGACGGTGGACGGCAACGACCCCGACGCCATGGCCGCCGCCTTCGGCCGCGCCATGGCCCGCGCCCGCGCCGGCGAGGGCCCGACCCTGATCGAGGCCATGCTCGGCCGCATGCGCGGCCACGCCGAGGGGGACGATTCCCTGAAGGTCGTTCCCGCCGACGAGCTCGCCGGCTACCGCGCCGCCGATCCGGTGCCCGCCTACGCCCGCCGTCTCGAAGAGGAGGGGGTGCTGGACGCCGCCACCCGCGAGCGGCTGGAGGCGCGGATCGCCGAGATGGTCGAGGCGGCCATCACGCGGGCGATCGACGCGCCGCCGCCGGCCGACGAGATCGCGATGCGGCCGGTCTTCGCCCCCGATCCGCCACAGGGGGTGGCCGAGGCTCCCGCGGCTCTTTCCGGTACCAGCCGCACCAACCGGTCCAAGGGGGAGATCACCTACGTCGACGCCATCAATCAGGCGCTCCTGGAGGAGATGGAGCGCGATCCCTCGGTGGTGCTGATGGGGCAGGACATCGGCGTCTTCGAAGGCGCCTTCCGCACCACCAAGGGGCTGCACGCCCGCTGGCCGAACCGGGTGTACGACACGCCGATCGCCGAGAGCGGCACGATCGGCATCGCCATCGGCGCCGCGCTGCTCGGCTACCGGCCGGTGGTCGAGATGCAGTTCGGCGACTTCATCACCTGCGGCTTCAACCAGCTCGTCAACGTGGCGGCCAAGCTCTTCTACCGCTGGCAGGTGCCCTGCCCGATCGTCATCCGCCTGCCCACCGGCGGCGGCGTGGGCGCCGGCCCCTTCCATTCGCAGAATCCCGAGGGGTGGTTCGCGCAGACGGCCGGCATCAAGGTCGTCTGCCCGGCCACGACGGCCGACGCCATGGGGCTGCTCAAGGCGGCGATCCGCGATCCCAATCCGGTCATGCTCTTCGAGCACAAGTTCCTCTACCGGCGGATCAAGAGCGTGCTGCCGGACGGCGACGCCGTCGCCCGGCTCGGCGAGGCGCGGGTGATGCGGCCGGGCAAGCACCTGACGCTGATCGGCTACGGCGCCTCGACCTGGACCTGCATGGAGGCCGCGGACGAGCTGTCGAAAGTCGGGAGTCGAGGCCGAGGTGATCGATCTGCGGACGCTGGTCCCCTACGACGAGGAGACGGTGCTCGCCTCGGTCAAGCGGACCGGCCGGGCGCTGATCGTCCACGAGGCGCCGCTGACCGAGGGGTTCGGCGCCGAGGTGGCCGCCCGCCTCGCCGATGCCGCCTTCCCCTGGCTCGACGCGCCGATCCGCCGCGTCACCTACCCGGACCGGCCGGTGCCGTACTCCAAGAACCTGGAGAAGGTGCTGCTGCCGGACAAGGGGAAGGTGGTCAAGGCGGCGCGGGAGCTGATGGCGTTCTGACGGCCGCCCGGGCATTGATGCCCGGGCTACGCCCCAAAAGAAAAGCCGGGTGAACCCGGCTCTTTGAAGAGCCCCCTTCAGGGGGCTTTTCATTTCCAGCGTAGCCCGGGCATTGATGCCCGGGCGGGGCCGAAACTACTGCCGCTTGATCTGCTTCTCCAGCTCCGCGATCCGCTTCTCCAGCTCCTTGAGCTGCTTCTCCAGATCGGCTTCCCGGGGAGAGACGAGCCTGCGGCGGATCTGGACGTCCTTCCCATCCACGCTGTCGACCCGCATTCTCTCCTTCATGCCCTTCAGCTCTTCGGGGTTCATCCGGAGCATGAAGTGTTCGCGGTCTTTATCCTTGAAGAACATGGGACCCATGTCGAACTCCGGCCGCTCCTTCAGGACGATCGCCGCGGTGAGGTTCTGGGCCTTGCCATTGCGCCAGACCTCGATCGGGATCTGCTGGCCGTCGTCGAAGCCGCGCACCTTCGCCGAGACGTCCCAGCTCGACTCGACGGCGTTGCCGTCGATCCGGGTCAGGATGTCCCCCACCTTGATGCCGGCCTTGTCCGCCGGGCTCCCGGGCTCCACCCTGGAGACCATGGTGCCCGAGTCCCCGGGCACGCCGAAGTGGGCGCGCAGCTCCGGCGTGAGCTCGGTCAGGCTCACGCCGAGATAGCCGCGGCGCATCATCGGGCCGTCGCCCTCGTAGACCTTCTCCTTGCCGTCCTTGTCCACGATCACGATGTGCTTGCGGACCACCTTCTTGCCCGGGCCGTTCTCGTCGCCGTCATCGGCGCGGGCGACTCCGGTCCAGGCCGTGAGACCGAGGACGAGGCCCCAGGCGACGGCGCCAAAAAACTTTCTATTTCTGGTCATGACATTCTCCGTGTATCAAGAGTTGGTGTTGCTTTCAAAACGTCTCGTCGTGATAGGCGGCGAGTTTGGCGCCTTCCGTCTCGCCCACCTTGCCAAGATCGAGAACGAGATCGACGTTCTCATTGCCTCCGAGATAGACCACGGGAGGCTGCGACAGCTCCTGGACCTCCCGCTCCAGCCGCCCGTGCTCGGCGCGGATCTCCGCGAGAGCCCGCTGGGCGCGGACGGCTTCGAGCGCCTCCCGCCGCGCGTCCACCAGGACGCCCGCGGTGATCGCGACAGCCGCCAGGGCGCCGGCCAGCGCGAGCCGCGGCATCGAGCGGCGCCGCTCCGGAGCGTCCAGGCGTTGCAGGACGCGAGTCGTGAAGCCCGGACGGGCGGACTCGCGGGGCAGCTCACGCAAGAGGTCCCCTAGCCGGTGGTCTTCCATGCTGTGCCTCCCTTCCAGTAGGGCTCGAGCTTCTCTTTCAGTTTCTGGCGTCCGCGATGGACGCGCGACTTCACGGTGCCTTCCCGGCAGCCGATCTCCTGGGCGATGTCGACGTAGGACCACCCCTCGATCTCGTGGAGCACGAGCGGCACCCGGTAGCGCAGGGGGAGCTTCGCCACCGCCGCCGAAACCTCCCGGTGGAGCTCCCGGCGGAGCAGCCCCGAGTGCGCCGCCGGCTCGGCGTGCTCCTCGCGCGGGAAGAACGGCATCAGCAGCCGCAGCCGCTGGGCCCGCCGCTCCTCCGAGCGCACCAGGTTGGTGGCGATGCGGAAGAGGAAGGCGCGGAGGTACCCCTGCTCGGTATAGCCCTCCGCGGAGCGGAAGAGGCGCAGAAAGGTCTCCTGCGCGAGATCCTCGGCGCGGTCCCGGTCGGCGGTCAGGCGGACGAGATAATTCACCACCGGGTCCTTGTGGCGGTCGACCAGGTCGGCGAAGGCCTCCCGGTCCCCCTTCCGGACGCGGGCCATGAGCTCCGCGTCGCTCGGCTCTTCCAGGATCATCGGTTGGCTCATAGGATCGTGCTCGCGTCTCCAGACAACCATAACGCGGCAGGGAGGGAAAGGTTCCCGCTGGAGAGTCGGCCTTGAATGGCGGTTGCATGCCGGAGAGTTCCAGCCTTGGGCCAATAGAGGTTGACGTCCCACGTCCCCTCAGACCTGTAGACATACCTGACCAGATTCTGTTCCTGGGTAACGGCGTACACACCCGCGCTCTTGGTCGCTGGAGCCGACATTTTCCAGAAAGGCACGGCGTTTCCGGTGGGGAGGTGGTCATCGACGACCGCCCACGCGACAGGAGGTTGCCCGACCGAGATTGGCAGATCTCCCAGAATCTGGTTCAGCCTGCGGAGGGTCCGGGTTCCCACGGGATCAAGGATTCCCCGATCCCGTATTTCATCGTCGCTGTCTACAGAAACACATTTTCCCGCAGTTCTCCAACCTTCTTGGAGCCTGACTTACTAACCTTCCATTTCAAGGGTTCATAACTTATGGGGTAAAAAGAATTGACCCTATCTTGCGCTTTCTGTCTGATCTCTTCTTTGTCGGAAATTTCAAACACTTTATGCTTATACTTATAGAGCGGGAAGGGACGCTCTTCCGTGGCTTCATTCGTGCGCTTCAGATCGCGATAGTGCACAGCTTCGGCAATATAAGGATAGTGTTTGGCCAACTCGCCATGCTCCATGCTTTTATAAGAGTTCAAGGACTTTCCCACTCCGAAACCATAGTGCATCAGCGTCGCCGAGGTTCCAAAAATTTTGGCGTACGGATCCTCTTCCTCGAGCAGGGATCGCACTCCCCCCTCGTTCACCCTGATGAATTTTCCCTGGATATCCATGACCAGCGACCAGAAGGAAAGATCAGCGCCTTCAAGAGTGATGGCGTAAGCGGGATTCAACATTGCTCCAATGAGAGCCTGATAGCTCGTCTGCAATCCCGTCGTTCCATAAAGATACTTGTACTGGTACATGTCCGAGACGAAATGGAGCTGCATGGCGTGTTCGTACTCTCCATGATGGAGCCCGGCCGAGACGTCATGGAACGGACGATTTTTCAGTTTCTTCGCCGTTTCCAGGAAGGGAATCTCCCCGGAGGTGACCTCGAACAGCTTGGAGAGCTTGATCGGATAACCTTCGCCTCCCTCCACGTGCCCTCCCACGATCGAGGCCAGGGCCCGCATGGGAGTCACGCCCATGGTCTTCACCCGGTCCTTGACCCACTCGTTTGTGAATTTGAAATAGATGTCGGATTTTTCACGATTGTTCAGAGTGTCGTGAACGATCTGCGCGTCGCTCAGGATCTTCTTATCAGGTAAGACGTTCTCCTTGACCTTTTCGAGATAGCGTTCGTAGATCAGCCCGATGTTGTAGCACTGGATGACCCTTGGCCGCCCGGCTGTCTTCGCCTGCAGGGCGCCGGGCGGCCGCGAGGTTCGAGCGGCGGTCGCTGGCGCCTGCGGACCCCGGGCCACGGTCCGCTGTGGCGCGATCGCCGCCTTCTGCTGCACCACGTGCGCCGCGGGCGAGCGCGGAGCGGGAATGGGCGGAGCGGCCCGCATCTTCGGCTGCGCGATCGGAGACGGCCGCCCGCCGGGCTGGACCGGCGGCAGCGGCACTGTCCTTGGCGCCTGTGGGACGTGCGCGCGAGGCGCGGCCGGATTCCCCTGCAGCTGCACGGCCTGCGGTCGCGAGGTGTGCGGAGCCGGGACCGGCAGGATCCTGGAGGCCGGCTGCAGGACTTGGATGGGCGGAGCCGGCAAGATCCTGGGCGGAGCGGTCGCTCTTTGGATCACGGGTGAACCCGGCCAGACGAGGGCCGGTGCCGGGCTCGATGTGCCGGCAGGGAAAGGACGCGCGGGTTTCGACGCCGGCCTGTCCATCGAAGGCCCCCTCTCAGGATTGATGGTTTCCGTGAAAACTTTACTCCCGGCGTGCCGGCCTGTCCATCGGCGGAGCGGGATTCAATCCCGGCGTTTGTGGCAAACTACGCCGTCCGTTCGAAGGAGACCCCCCGATGAGCAAGACCGCCGTTCTCGAGCCACGTTTCGTGGAGATCATCGCCTCGGAGGTGGGCTGCCGGCCGCACCAGGTGCAGGCCGCCGCCGAGCTGTTCGCCGAAGGGGCCACTGTCCCCTTCGTAGCCCGCTATCGCAAGGAGGCCACGGGCGGCCTCGAAGACCTGCAGCTCGAGACGCTGTTCAAGCGCCGCGAGTACTTCCTGGAGCTGGCCGAGCGCCGCGACGCCATCCTGGAGAGCATCGCCGAGCAGGGCAAGCTCACCCCCGAGCTCGAGACGGCGATCCGCGCCGCCCTCGCCAAGCAGGAGCTCGAGGATCTCTATCTTCCCTACAAGCCCAAGCGGCGCACCCGCGCCCAGATCGCCCGCGAGAAGGGGCTGGAGCCGCTGGCCGACGCCCTGCTCGCCCGCGCCGCCTCGCGCGACCTGCCCGAGGAGCTGGCCGCGCCGTTCGTGGATGCCGAGAAGGGGGTCGAGGACGCCGCGGCGGCCCTCGCCGGCGCCCGCGACATCCTGGCCGAGCGGCTGGCCGAGAACGCCGCCGAGCGCACCGAGCTGCGGCGCGTGATGGCGACCGAGGGGTTGCTGCGGGTGCGCGTCCTCCCGGAGAAGGAGAAGGACCCCGAGGCCGCCACCTACCGCGACTACTTCGAGCACGACGAGCCGGGGCGGGACATCCCCTCCCACCGCCTGCTCGCCATCCTGCGCGGCGAGCGCGAGGGGTTCCTGATCTCCGATCTGCGGGTCGACGACGAGCGCGAGGTCGAGCGCCTGGGCCGCTCCTGGCGCCTGCCGCTCGACACCGCCTGCGGGCGGCGAGATCGCCGAGGCCACGGCGGACGGCTACAAGCGGCTGCTGCGCCCGTCGATCACCAACGAGGTCCGCTCCGAGATGCGCGAGCGCGCCGAGGCGCAGGCGATCGCCGTCTTCCGCGCCAATCTCGAAGCGCTCCTCCTCCAGGCCCCGCTCGGGCCAGGTGCCGGTGATGGGGCTCGATCCCGGCTTCCGCACCGGCTGCAAGCTCGCCGTGGTGGACGGCACCGGCCGGGTGGTGGCGACGGACATCATCCACGCCGTGCCGCCGCACGCGGACGAGGTCGGCTCGGCGCGGACCGTCGTCTCGCTGATCAACAAGCACGGCGTCCTCGCCGTGGCGGTGGGCAACGGCACCGCCAGCCGCGAGACCGAGGCGTTCGCCCGCAAGGCGGTGCTGGAGGCCGGGCTCGACAAGGTGGTGGTGGCGATCGTCCCCGAGACCGGCGCCTCGGTCTACTCCGCCTCGGCGGTGGCGCGCGAGGAGCTGCCGACGCTCGACGTCTCCCTGCGCGGCGCGGTCTCGATCGCCCGCCGGCTCCAGGACCCGCTCGCCGAGCTGGTGAAGATCGAGCCGCGCTCCCTCGGCGTCGGCCAGTACCAGCACGACGTCGACCAGAAGTCGCTGGACCGCGAGCTGGACACCGCCGTCGAGGGCGCGGTCAACCGCGTCGGCGTCGAGCTCAACACCGCCTCGGCGCCCGCTGCTGCGGCGGGTCTCCGGCCTCTCCGAGCGGATCGCCAGCGCCATCGTCCACCACCGGGACACCAACGGCCCGTTCCGCTCGCGGCAGGCGCTGCTCAAGATCGCCGGCCTGGGGCCCAAGACCTTCGAGCTGGCGGCCGGCTTCCTGCGCATCCGCGAGGGGGAGAACCCGCTCGACCGCACCGCCGTCCACCCCGAGCGCTACGCGGTGGTCCAGAAGATGGCGGAGGGGCTGCAGGTGCCGGTCGGCGAACCTGGTCGGCAACCCGGACCTGGTGGGCAAGCTCGACTTCAGCCGCTTCGCCGACGCCGAGCACAACCTCGGCAAGTTCACCCTGGAGGACATCCGCAACGAGCTCCTCCGCCCCGGCCGCGATCCGCGCCCCGAGTTCAAGACCCCCGAGTGGCGCGCGGACGTGACCTCCGTCAAGGACCTCCAGCCCGGCATGGTGCTCGAAGGGCGGGTCTCGAACGTGGCCAACTTCGGCGCCTTCGTGGACATCGGCGTCCATCGCGACGGCCTGGTCCACGTCTCCGAGCTGACCCACCGCTGGGTGGCGGACCCGCGCGAGGCCGTCAAGGTCGGCGAGATCGTGAAGGTCAAGGTGCTGGAGGTGGACCACCAGCGCGAGCGCATCAGCCTTTCGATCAAGGCCCTGCAGCAGCCGCCCGCCGAGGGGCGGCAGGCCACCGGCAGCGCCGGCCGGGGGGGCCGTCCGGACCGCCCCGCCCCGAGTGCCGCCAAGGGCGGCGGGAATCGCCCACCGGCGCCCCCCGCGCCAAAACCGGTCAAGCCGCAGCCGAGCCTGGACGACCTGATGAAGAAGTTCAACCGGCCGGGGCGGTAGGAGCTCGTAGACGAGGCCGCCGGGAAACCGGCGGCCCGCTGAGAGCGCCTGACAAAACTCGGTTCTGTACGTAGGGGAGGGGCTTGTCCCAATACGGTCAATTTAGGCGTTCTAATGTAGGGGCGGGGCTTGTCCCCGCCCTCGCCCCGGAGGGGCGGAATTTATCCAGCCTGGGGTGTTAACCCCAGGTAGGGAGGCACCCGAAATCCAAACCCTGTAAGGGTGGCCGACTCCACCCGATCGGCCACCCCTTCGGGGTTTGGGTTGGTTGGGCCAGCCCACCTGGGGTTGACACCCCAGGCTGGATAAATTTCGCCCTTTCAGGGCGCGGGAGGGAAAAAGCCGCTACGTACGAAACCAAGTTTTGTTAGGTGCTCTTATTTCCCTCGTCGCGCTGGGCGGGAAGGTCCGCGAGGATCTGCTCGACCGAAGCCGGCAGCGACACCGGGATGAAGTTCGCGGTGGGGTAGAGATAGTCCTCCCCCGAATCGTCCACGACTCGCAGGAGCCCGTTCCGTTCCGCCGTTTCGTCAGGAAGGATCTGGTACAGCTTACGAAGCTGGAGATCTTCACAGCCGTCGTTCTGGACGCAGACTCCGAAATGGAAGGTCTCAGGTTGGTTCATGGCTGGGCATCGATTCTATGACAGGGGCCTGATGGTAATCTCGCTGCGTGCCCCTCACCGTTCTCCAGGATCGCCCGCGGGCCCGCCCGACCACCATCCGCCCTTCGCGCGCCGGTAAGTGGCGGGCCGGGGTGTTGATCGCGATCCATCTCGTCGTGGCCGCCCATATCGCCCACTGGCTGATCGCCGGGCGCACGATGACGCCGGTCGAGCCCTCGGAGGCGATGGCCCTGGCGCGCGACGGCGTGGTCAACGCCGGGCTGGTCTTCTTCGCCGTCGCGGCCCTGTCGACGGCGGTCTTCGGCCGCTGGTTCTGCGGCTGGGCCTGCCATCTGGTGGCGCTCCAGGACTTCTGCCGGTGGCTCCTGGAGAAGGCCGGCATCCGCCCGCAGCCTCTGCGCTCGCGCCTCCTCGCGTGGGTGCCGGTCGCCGCCTTCATTTATATGTTCCTCTGGCCGGCGGCGTGGCGGCTGTGGCACGGTAGCGCGCTTCCGCGAGTCGAGACCCAATGGACCACCCCGCACTTCTGGGCGACTTTCCCGGGCTGGGTGGTCGGCGGCCTGACCTTCCTCGTCTGCGGCTTCGCCACCGTCTACTTCCTGGGCGCCAAGGGTTTCTGCACCTACGCCTGCCCCTACGGCGCCCTCTTCGCCGCCGCCGACCGAGTGGCGCCGATGCGTATCCGCGTCACCGACGCCTGCGAGGGGTGCGGCCACTGCACCGCGGTGTGTACCTCCAACGTTCGCGTCCACCAGGAGGTGCGCGACTACGGCATGGTCGTCGACCCCGGCTGCATGAAGTGTGGCGACTGCGTCTCGGTCTGCCCGAACGACGCCCTCTACTACGGCGCGGGACCGATCGCCCTCTTCGCCAAGCCGCGGGTGCCCGACCCGGAGCCGCGCCACTGCCCGCTCGCCGGCTGGGAGGAGGCGACGCTCGCGGTCGCCTTCGTGGCGGCGTTCGTCACCTTCCGCGGGCTCTACGACCTGGTGCCGTTCCTCATGGCGCTGGGTCTGGCGGGGGTGCTCGCCTATCTCGTCCTCGTCGCCGCGCGCCTGGCCGTGTTGCCGCATGCAAGGCTGCGGCGGATGAAGTTGAAGCGCGACGGCCGCCTGCTCCCGGCGGGCTGCTGGTTCCTCGCGATCTTTGCCGTCGTCCTCCTGTTCTGGACGCACAGCGCGTTCGTTCACGCCTATGGCGCCCTGGGCGCGCGCGATTTCGGCGCCGCCGACGGGTTGCGTGCGGCCTTCCTCGATCCCACGGTCGAGACGGCGACGATGACCGCCGCCGAGCGGGACCGGCTGCTCGCCGCCCGGCGTCACCTGGAGATCGCCGAGCGCTGGGGTCTGGCGCCCGGGCGCTGGCAGGCTCTCCGGCTCGCCTGGCTGTCGGCGATCTTCGGCGACCGCGGCGGCCTCGACCGCTACGCCGCGCTGGCGCTCGCCCGCGGCGAGGTGCCGGCGGAGGTCCACCAGCTCGTGGCGCGGGCCGCCTGGCTCCGGGGCGACGTGCCCGCCGCTGCGGCGGCCTACGAGCGCGCGATCGATGCCGCTCCCGATGCGGCCGGCCCGTACCTGGGGCTGGGCGTCCTCGCCGCCCGGACGGGTGACCTCGCCGCCGCCCGCGCGGCCTTCGACCGCGGCCTGGCGCGCCTGCCCGACTCGGCGGATCTGGCCTACAACGCCGGCCTCGTCCGCGCCCTGGCCGGCGACCTGGACGGCGCCATCGCCGGCTTCGAGCGCGCCCTCGTCCTGGCGCCCGGCCATCGCGCGGCGCGCGAGAACCTCGACGCCGCGCGCGCCGCCCGGGCCGCCGCTCCGGCGAGCGTTTCTCCCCCGATCTGACCCCAAAGGGGTCTCTATCGGTTAGAATCATCCTTTTCCGAGGGAGATCCAAGCGATGACGACCCGAGCCGTGCTTCGTTTCAACCGCCGCGCCCTGCTCGCGGTTTGCTGCATAGCCGTCCTGGGGGTGATCCTTGCCACCGTCGACGGCTCCGCCCTGGCCGCGCCCGCGATCGGGCCGGACGTGACGGTGTTCGCCTTCACCGATACCATGAGCTTCGGCTCCGCCAACGGTTTCGTTGGCTACTCGATCGGCACCCGCTCCTGCAACCGGGGCGACACGCCGCTCAACTGGTGCGATCAGGCCAGCGGCTGCGCCGCGGGCGCCACGACGAAAGACCACCCGGTCATCGCCCAGAACCTCTACCGGCTCAAGAACGGCCGTTTTGAGCAGATCGGCATGAGCTGGCTGAAGCACGGGTTCACGTCGACCAACTCGTCGACCTCTGGCTGCACCGGCTTCTCGGGGCAGGGCTGCACGCCGCCGCCGGCCAACGGCAACCAGCTCGGCGTCGGCTGCACCGATCCCTACAGCGCGTTCCTCAACGGCAGCCACACTAACTCGACCCCGCTAGGCCTCCGCTCGGAGGTCAACGCTACCACTGGCGTCTTCACCTTCCCCGCCACGAACGTCGCATGGTCCACGGTCTACGACCAGCGACTCAAGGTGGCCACGGCGGATGTGGACGCGGCGCAGAACGTCGGCGCCACGTATTGGGCTGAGGGGCACTACATCGCCCCCGACGACGCGGGCTCTGGCAACTCGCTCAACAACGCCTCGCACCGCCAAGTCACCGTCGGCGGCGCCCCGAACTACAACCTGACGATGACCGGCAACTTCTTCGAGCAGCTGCCGGGGATCTTCGCCTGGCCGGCGCATGACTCGGGTGTGATCCTGGTCAACGTCGACGTCCCTGGACCGCTCCCCGAGCGCTTCTATGTGGGGCGCAAGGTCACCGACCTGGGCAAGGGCCTCTGGCACTACGAGTACGTCGTCCACAACATGAACTCGGACCGCAGCGCCCGCGCCTTGAGCATCGAGTTCCCGGTGGCGACCGCCTTCACCAACGTCGGCTTCAAGGGTATCGCGCACCACTCCGGCGAGCCGTACGCGACGGATGACTGGGCGGTCTCCTCGACGGCCAATCTCCTCTCCTGGTCCACCGCCGACTTCGCCACCAACCCGAACGCCCACGCTCTGCGCTTCGCGACGATGTTCAACTTCTGGTTCGACGCCGATCAGCCGCCGACGGAGTCGATCGTCCACACGCTCGGCCTGTTCAAGCCCGGCGACCCGTCCGAGATCGAGTTCGGGATCGTCAACAACCTGTTCAGCGACGACCTCGAGTCGGGCGGCATCGGCTCCTGGAGCGCCCACCGCTAGAAAGCACGGACGAAAGGGACAGCAGGGACGACAAGGACGCCACCGGAGAAGGGCGTGCTCGTCCTTGTCGTCCCTGCTGTCCTTTACGTCCCTTTACGTCCCTTAAGTCCCTGGCCCTCAGCCGCGCCGTAGCTCGGCGATGAGGCGCGGCGAGGTCGCTCGGTCCCAGGGGCGGCGGTCGTAGTCCCCCCAGAGATGGGTCACCTGCAGGCCGGCAATGTGGGCGCGGCGCTCCAACTCCTCCCGCGACCACAGGCGGGCGGGGAACGAGGCGTCCTGGACCTTGCGGCCCCGCACCGAATATTCATAGCGCGCGGTGCAAAGGCGGGCCTTGGGATCGCAATGCCAGGTCTCGCGAACGACCAAGCCGCCACGGCTGGAGTTTTCCTTGACCAGGCCCTCGGGACCTCCCGCCGCGTGCCGCTGGTCGGGGGAGAACCAGGCCGCGTCGAGGAGGAAGCGCCCGCCGGGCAGAAGATGGTGGGCGGCGGTCGCGATCGCGCGGTCGCGGTCCTCGTCCTCGATCAGGTGAACGAAAGGGTCGTCCACCGCGATCACCAGGTCGAAGCGCGGCCGGAGCGGAGACTCCCGCATGTCCGCGGCCACGAGCCAGACGTTGGAGTGCCCGGCGAGCCGCCCGCGGGCGACCGCGATCATCTCCGGCGAGAGCTCCAGCGCCACCACCCGGCCGGCGGTGCGGGCGAGAGAGGCGGTGGCCCGTCCAGTGCCCGCCCCCAGTTCAAGCACGCGGCAGCCCGGAGGCGAGCTGGCCGCCCAGGCCCACATCTCCCCGTCGCCGCGCCCCTCCAGCTCGAGATCGTAGAAGGGGAGGATCTGGTGGTAGTAGTCCCGGACCCCTTGGGGATCGCCGCTTTGCGCTTTCAGGGCCATCGGTCGATTGTAGCCGTTCTAAAATGCGACCCATGAGACTCGCCGACCTCGTCGCCACCTCCCGCCGGGTCACGGAGACCCGATCGCGCCTGGAGAAGATCTCCGCGCTCGGCGATCTCCTGCGGCGGCTTGGCGTCGAAGAGATCGACATCGCCGTGGCCTTCCTCTCCGGCCACCTCCGACAGGGGCGGATCGGCCTCGGCGGCGCCGCGGTGCGCAATGCCATTCCGGGCTCGGCCGCCGCCGAGCCCTCGCTCACCCTGGTCGAGGTGGACGCGGAACTCGGCCGGATCGCCGCCACCACCGGCGCGGGCTCCACCGCCGAGCGGGCACGCCTTCTCTCCGGCCTCCTCGCCCGCGCCACCCGCGACGAGCAGGACTTCCTCGTGCGCCTGATCCACGGCGAGCTGCGCCAGGGGGCCCTTGCCGGGCTGATGGCCGAGGCCCTCGCCGTGGCGGCGGAGGTGCCGGCCGACGAGGTGCGCCGGGCGCTCATGCTCGCCGGCGAGCTGCCGGAGGTGGCGCGCGCCGTCCTCACCGAGGGGCGGGCCGGCCTCGCCCGCTTCCATCTCCAGCTCTTCCGCCCCCTCCAGCCGATGCTCGCCCAGCCGGCGGGGGACATCTCCGAGGCGCTCGACCGCCTCGGCGAGGCGGCGCTGGAGCTGAAGCTCGACGGCGCCCGCGTCCAGGTCCACAAGTCGGGGGACGAGGTCCGCGTCTACTCCCGCCGCGGCAACGAGGTCACCCCAGCCGTGCCGGAGCTGGTCGAGACCGTCCAGGCGCTCCCCGCGCGCCAGCTCCTCCTCGACGGCGAGACGATCGCCCTGCGGCCGGACGGCTCCCCTTTCCCCTTCCAGGTCACCATGCGCCGCTTCGGCCGCAAGCTCGACGTCGACGCGGATGCGCGGCGAGCTGCCGCTGACCTCCTTCTTCTTCGACATCCTCCACCTCGACGGCCAGGACCTGATCGACCGCCCCGCCGGCGAGCGTTTCGCGGCCCTGAGCGAGGCGATGCCGGGGCTCACCGTGCCGCGGATCATCACCGCCGACGCCGAAGAGGCGGACGCCTTCTTCGCCGAGGCCCTCGCCCGCGGCCACGAGGGGATCATGGCCAAGGCCGTGGACGCTCCCTACGAGGCGGGACGGCGGGGCTTCTCCTGGCTCAAGGTGAAGCCGGCGCACACGCTGGACCTGGTGATCCTCGCCGCCGAATGGGGGCACGGCCGGCGGCACGGCTGGCTCTCGAACCTTCACCTTGGAGCCCGCGATCCCGAGAACGGCGGCTTCGTGATGCTCGGCAAGACCTTCAAGGGCTTGACCGACGAGCGCCTCGCCTGGCAGACCGCCAGAAGCTCCAGGAGCTGGCGCTGGGTACCGACCGCTGGACCGTCTACGTCCGCCCCGAGCTGGTCGTCGAGATCGCCTTCAGCGACGTCCAGGAGAGCCCGCAATACCCCGGCGGCATGGCCCTCCGCTTCGCCCGCGTCAAGCGCTACCGCGAGGACAAGACGGCGGCGGAGGCGGATACGATCGAGGCGGTTCGCCAGATCTTCGGCGCGACGCGAGGTTCGGCCCCCTCCGGCGCGTGACGCGCCCTCCAATCCCGCGAGTCACAGATTCCACAATGCGACGCGGCCGGTAGCTCCTGCGACACGAAATAGCGCTCGCGGGAGTCACCGCAAGAGATCTGGGGCCGCGCTCCTCCGTTTTGCGGCACGGCCCTCCCGAATTGCGTCGCGCCCCTCTCCAATGGCGTTACACATTTTCCGGGAGATGATGCCGCCCTCTCGAATTGCGCTTCGCAATTCACGGGGGGCGTAGCGCAATTCGAAGGGGCTGTGTCGCAATCGTCGAGAGGCAACGCGCAACTCGGGAGCTGCGTGACGCAATTGCAGGGGGCCGTGACGCAATCGGAGAGGGTCGTGAGGCAATTGGAAGGGGTCGTGACGCAATTGCAGGGTCTTGTGTGGCACATCAACGTCCTCATCGTGCTGGCGGAGGCCACGGGGACCGCGGGACGTCTCTTCGAAGGGCTTGCCGCTCCCTCCGCCACTCCCCGTGAGAAGGCCGCCAGCGGCAGGGTTGGCAGGGTGGGATTCAGCCTGCCCCTGTCCGGCATTGCCCGTGTCGACGGTCTGCCCTCCGGCGGAGACGTTCCGCGGTCCCCGTGGCCTTCCAAGGGTGTCGTTCAGGACCTGGAACGTCTCTACCGCCTTCGCCGGAAGCGCTCCTATGCTTCGTTCTCTGGGCCTGTCCGATGAGGGGCTCCCCTGTCCCGGATCGTTCTCCAGGGGTCACCATTCCTTTCGAGGAGAAAAAAATATGAAACCGAAACATGCCTGGAGGCGGGCCGCACTGCTGCTCGTCCTCGGCCTCACGATCCTGCCGGTCGCCGTTCATGCTCTGCCTGTCCAGACGGTCGTCGCCTTCAACGCCGCGCAGCTGGAGACCCCCGAGAGCCTGGTCTTCGACCGTGCCGGCAACCTCTACATCAGCATGGCGCTCACCGGGGAGATCCGGAAGATCGCTCCGGACGGCACCCAGTCGACCTTCGCCCAGCTTCCGCTCGGCGCGCCTTTGACCCCCTGTGGGGCGCTGGTCAACATCATGGGCGGGCTCGCCCTGGACGAGCACGGCAACCTCTACGTCGCGGTCGGCGCCTGCGATCTCGCCAACCGTGGGATCTGGAAGGTCTCGGCGTCCGGCCAGATGCAGATCCTCGGTCATATGCCGATCGAGGCCCTTCCGAACGGGGTCGCGCTCCATCACGGCCGCCTCTATGTGGCCGACTCGGCGCTGGGGCGGGTGTGGACGCTCCCGGCCGAGGGGGGCGAGCCCGCGGTCTGGATTCAGGACGATCTGCTGTTCGCGCCTCCGGGCTCGCCGTTCCCGGGCGCCAACGGCCTCAAGGTGTACCACGGCGAGGTCTACGTCTCGAACTCGGGCGGCGGGACCATCATCGCCATCCCCTTCCTGCACAACGATCTGGCGGGAGCGCCGCGGATTCATGCCCACGTTCCGTTTCCCCAGGGGTGCGACGACTTCTCTTTCGACGTCCACGGCAGCCTCTACTGCACGACCGATCCGTTCCGGACTCTGATCCGGATCGATCCTGACGGCTCGTCGGAAATCCTGCTGACCGCGGCCGACGGTCTGGACGGTCCGACGGCGACCGCCTTCGGCGTCAACGGGAACGACCGCTTCAACCTCTACATTACCAACGCGGCCTTCCCCTTCTTCTCGGATACGCACCAGCCCTCGCTGATGCGCCTCCGGCTCGACGTGCCAGGCGCGCCGCTCGGCCACTGAGGCTCAGAGGGTGACACCCGACCGCCGGATCAGCGCGGCGAGACAGCGCTCGGACTGGCGGTAGATCTCTTCGAGGTCGAGGCGGGTGAGGTGGCCTTCCTCGACCTCCAGCCGGCCGCCCACCAGGACGTGGCGGACGGTGGCCCGCGAGGCCCCGAAGGCCACGAGGTCGTGGGGGTCGGCCTGCGGGGCGGCCCAGAGCTCGGGCCGGCCGGTGGCGAGGACGACGAGGTCGGCGTGCTTGCCGGGCTCGATCGTCCCCGTCTCGTCCTGGAGGTTCAGGGCGCGGGCGCCCTCGCTGGTGGCGAGGCGCAGGGCGTCGAGGCCGGAGAAGGCGTCCGGGCCGTGCTTGACCTTCTGGAGGAGCGCGGCCAGGCGGAGCTCGGCGAAGTTGTCGAGCTGATTGCTGCACGCGGCGCCGTCGCAGCCGATGCCGACCGGCACGCCGGCGCGGCGGAAGGCGAGGAGGTCGGCCATGCCGGAGCCGAGCTTCAGGTTGGAGCTGGGGCAGTGGACGACGCTGAAGCGCCCGCCGCGCACCCGTTCGAGGTGCTCCGCCGGTGATCCAGACGCCGTGGGCGAGGCGGAGGTCGGTCGCCAGCAGTCCCTGATCGGCGAAGTACTCGACCTCGTCCCGTCCTCCCTTCAGCTCGCGCACGGCCAGCGTCTCGTCCCGCTGCTCCAGGGCGTGGGTGTGCACGGGCCAGCCGCGGCGCAGCGACAGCTCGCGGATCCCCTCCCAGAGCGGATCGGAGCAGGTGAGGATGAAGCGGGGGTTGAGCACGTAGCGCAGCCGCCCGTCCGCCGCGCCTCGAATTCGATCGCCCAGGGCCTCGGTCGCGGCGAGCACCCGTCGGTCTCCTGGCGCATCGCGGCCGGCAGGGCGTCGCCGCTGTCCATCAGGCACTGGCCGGCGAAGGCGCGCAGCCCGGAGTCGGCGACGGCGCTGGAGCAGCCCCCGCGCTCCCGGCCCGATGCCGATGTCCTGGATCGTGGTGGTGCCGCCGAGCAGGCATTCGGCCGCGCCGAGCAGGCCGCACCAGTAGGCGCTCTCGTCGTCGTGGGCGGCCTCCAGCGGCCAGATCCGTTCCCGCAGCCAGGAGAGCAGGCGCCGCTCCTCCGCCGAGCCCCCGGAAGAAGGTCTGCCCCAGATGCAGATGCCCCTGGATCAATCCCGGCAGGATCAGGCAGCCGGAGACGTCGAGCACGCGTGTGCCCTCTGGAGGCTCGGGAGCCCCGATCGACGCGATCCGCCCCTCCTGGATCAGGAGATCGGCGCCGCGCAGAACGGTCGCGTGGGCGTCCAGGGTGAGGAGGGTGCCACCCTGGAGGAGCAGAGGGGGAGCAGAGGTTGATCTCAAGGGCCTAATCCTAATCTTCGCGAGAATTCTCGCCAAGGGGCGGGGTTCAGGGCTTCCTGGGTGGTTGGGGCGGTCTGCCCTTCGAATCCTCACCCTCGGTCCCTCTCCCTGGGGGAGAGGGAGGGCCCGCTGATGAAGCGACGAACTTGAGCGAAGGGCCCTCCCTCTCCACTTCGTGGAGAGGGATCGAGGGTGAGGATTCGCAGGGCAGGACGCCCCAGAGGGCAACGCCGCTGTCACCACCCGCCTTTTCCGCGCCTGCTACACTTCCGCGCCTTGAACGGCCGTACGCCGGAAGGAGACGTTTTTCAAATGATCGAGATCGACCGCGAAATCACACAGGACTTCGAGCGCGCCCGCGGCCTCGAGTGGCTGGATACCAATGGGCTCGGGGGCTGGGCCGGCACCACGGTGGCCGGCGCGCACAGCGGCCGCCATCACGGCCTGCTCGTCGCCGCTACGCAGGAGAAGCGCACGGTCCTGCTTTCCAGATTGGACGAGACCCTCCACGTGGAGGGCGAGAGCTTCGAGCTGAGCTGCAACCAGTTCCCGGGCGCCGTGGCCCCGCGGGGCTACGAGCACCTGACCGCGTTCCGCAAGGACCTGTTCCCCACCTTCGACTTCGAGGCCGGGTGGCGTGCGGCTGCGCAAGACCGTGGCCGCCGTGGACGGCGAGAACACCACCCTCGTGCTCTACGAGGTGGTGGCGGCCCCCGGCCCCTTCATCCTGTCGCTGCGGCCGTTCCTCGCCGCCCGCGACCTCAATGCCCTGACCTCCGCCAGCGCGGGGGTCTCCCAGGAGGCGCCGTTCGCGGACGGCGTGCTGCGGCTCCGCCCGTATCCGGACATGCCGGAGGTCTTCCTCCATGTGCCTGGAGCGGAGTTCAGGCCCAACCCGCAGTGGTGGTACCGCTTCGAGTACGAGGGGGACCGCCGGCGGGGGCTCGAGTTCCAGGAGGATCTCTGGACCCCCGGCGTCTTCGGCCTGGAGCTCGCCGCCGGCGACCGGCTCGGGATCGTGATCTCGACGCAGGATCCGGCCGGCCGCGATGCCCTCGCCCTGTTCGAGAAGGAGCGCAAGCGGCGAGAGAAGATCGTCAAGGCGATCGACCAGAAGCTGGGGGCGCGAGACGATTTCGCCCGCCATCTGGCGCTCGCGGCGGATAGCTTCGTGGTGCGCCGGGGCCCTGGCCAGCGCGCCGTCATCGCCGGCTATCCCGCGTCGGAGGAGCGCGGCCGGGACACGATGATCGCGCTCCCCGGCCTCTGCCTGGTGACCGGCCGTCACGAGGACGCGAAGAAGATCCTCCGCGCCTTTGCAAAGAGCCTTCCTCTGGAAAGCGGCTCGGACGGCGCCTCCCTCTGGCTCTTCGTGGCTTCCTGGAAGTACCTGCACGCCACCGGCGACGAAGCGTTTGCCCACGACACGCTCCTCCCCGCCCTGCGTAAAGTCGTCGACGGGCATGACAAGCGGATCAAGGCGGACGCGGACGGCCTCCCCGCTTCCGGCGTCGAGGTCAACGCCCTCTGGTTCAATGCCCTCTCGATCCTCGCCGATTTCGAGGCGCGGCTCGGGGATCCGGCGGAGGCCAAGCTCCTGATTCAGCGGGCGAAGCGGGTCCAGAAGGCGTTCCAGGGCGATGGGCGGGAGACCCCGCCATACCCCGACCAGATCTTCGCCCTCAGCCTCCCCTTCCCCCTGCTGGCGAAGCCGAAGGCGGCGCGGCTGCTGGCGGCGGTCACGGAAGAGCTCTGCACTCCGGCTGGACTGCTGGGCCCCTGGCTCACGGCGCTGGTTCGCGTCCACGGCGCCGCCGGCCGCAAGCAGGGATTGGCGGCCATCGCGGAGCTGAAGCCCCGGCTGGCCGAAACGGGCACCGCCGGAGCGCTGGAGGTGGCCGAGGTGCTGCGGGCCTATGTGGAGGATCTGCGGGTCGGGGAGCCGAAGGCGGTGAAGGAGAAGGTGGCGGAGAAGGCCCCGCGGGGGAAAAGGAAGAGCGCCTCCTGAGGGGAGATGGCTTCGTCTGCAGCCCCGCCCGGGCATCAATGCCCGGGCTACGCTGGAAACAAAAAGCCGGGTGAACCCGGCTCAAAATGCACTGGGACTTCTTGAGCCGGCTTGAGCCGGCTTTTCTTTTGGGGCGTAGCCCGGGCATTGATGCCCGGGCGGCGGCAGACGGGGAGACCGCTCCCGTCTCCCTTCCGCGCCCGCTCGGTGGTACCTTCTCCCGCGGAGTGGTCGCATGAGTCCCAAGCCCCGGCACATCATCCTGGTCGGCAACCAGCAGGTCGCCCTTCCCGAAGGGGTCACGGCGCTCGACTGGTCGCTGGAGCGGGTCAACTATCAGAACCCCCGGATCCGTTCGTATCTGGGGTGCATCCGCCTGATCGAGGGGGTGCTCGAGAGCAACTACGCCCTGCTCCACTGCTCGCCGGAGCGCCTGCTGGACATCTGGGGCAAGGTCCGCAAGGTCGCCTCGCTGATCCGCGCCCAGCTCTCGCCGCTGCTCGAGGCCGCCTCGCGCATCCCCCGCCTGGAGGAGGCCCGGCAGAGCGCCGGCATGGCCCTGCTGATGCTCGACGACCACGTCCTGCGCGGGCTCGACCGCTTCCCGGACGAGGTGCCCGCGGATCAGCTCATGGAGGTCCGCAAGCTGCTCTGCGTCTCGATCGGCCAGATCCACTCCTTCCTGCACGACACCTTCGGCGAGGTCATGGCGGCCGATCCGCGGAGCCTGCACGACGCCGACTACTTTCTCTCCCGCCGCTTCCCGCGCGACATCGACGAGGCCGAGTGGCTCCACTCCACCCTGATCCGGCTCGGCGAATACCTCGCGGGGCTGGAGGAGTCCCGGCAGCGCCACCTCTCCGCGATGGCAGACACCATCCGCTGGAACGAGGCGGTGCCGTCGCTGGCCGTATGGGAGCCCACCGCGGACTTCCTCGAGATCCTGCTCAACGGCCTCACTCCCAAGCTCAAGGAGGTGCTCGCCTTGCGCGGGGTCCGCTTCTACGAGATGGAGATCCTGGACCGCCACGCCTATGAGATCCCCCACCGCTGCCACGGCGTGCTCGAGCTGCACGAGGCAACGCTCGAGGCGGTCGAGGGGATCAAGGCGGCCGTCGGCAAATCGCAGGCGGAGAAAGAGCAGGGGGTCCGCGACCTGATCTGGTGCCACTCCGCCTTCGCCCGCCGGATCGCGAGACAGCTCTCCGAGATCGACACCGTGATGCGCGACCTCGTGGCCTTCGTCCCCCTCTGGGTCGAAGCGGTCGAGAAGCGGCGCGCCCTCCTCTTGCGCAAGAGCCTCGAGGAAGGCGCCCCACGCGAGACCTGGTAGGCGCCGCCGTGGCGTCCGGCCGCCGCGTTCCCCTCCTCCTCGGCGCGGCGCTCGCCCTGCTCACCCTGGCCGCCTACCTGCCCATGCTCCACAACGGCTTCGTCAATCTCGACGACGGCTTCTATGTCACCGGCAACCCTCACGTGCGGGAGGGGATCACCCGCGCGAGCGTCGCCTGGGCGCTGACCGCCAACGTGGCGAACAACTGGCATCCGCTCACCCTGCTCTCCCACCAGCTGGACGTCCATCTCTTCGGCCTCGACCCCGCCGGCCACCACGCCACCAGCCTCCTGCTGCATCTGGCGAACACACTCCTGCTCTTCGCGGTGCTGCGCGGGATGACCGGAGCCCTCTGGCGAAGCGCGGCGGTGGCGGCGCTCTTCGCGGTCCACCCCGCGCACGTCGAGTCGGTGGCCTGGGTGGCCGAGCGGAAGGACGTGCTGAGCGCCCTGTTCTGGATCCTGGCGATGGCGGCCTGGACAGGCTACGCCCGCCGGCCGTCCCTTTCCCGCTATCTGCTCGCCGCCCTGATGATGATCCTCGGGCTCATGGCCAAGCCGATGGTTGTCACCCTGCCATTCGCTCTTCTGCTGCTGGATGTCTGGCCCCTGGAGCGCCTCGGCCTCGGATGGAAGCGGCTGATCGCCGAGAAGCTGCCGCTGCTGGCGCTCTCGGCGGCGGCGAGCCTGGTGACGCTCCGCTATCAGCGGACGAGCCTCGCGCCGCTCGACCTCGTGCCGTGGAGCCTCCGCCTCGCCAACGCCGCGGTCTCCTATGCGGCCTACCTCGGCAAGCTTCTGCTGCCCAGGAATCTCGCGGTTTTCTATCCGATCCCGCTCTCGATCCCCCCCTGGGAAGTAGCGGGAGCCGCCGCCCTGCTCGCCGCCCTCACCGCGCTCGCCGTCTGGAAAGCGCGGCAGGCGCCCTGGCTGCTCGCCGGCTGGCTCTGGTTCCTGGGGACGCTGGTACCGGTCATCGGTCTCGTGCAGGTCGGCCGGCAGGGAATGGCCGACCGCTACACCTATATCCCCTCGATCGGGCTGTTCGTGACGATTGTCTGGGGGATCGCCTGGGGGATCGCCGCGCTGGCGCGCGAACGCCGGATGATTCTCGTCACGGCCGCGGTGGCGGCGATCCTCGCGCTTGCGATGGGCACCTGGATACAGGTCGGCTACTGGCGGGACAGCGTCGCTCTCTACCGCCACACCCTGGCGGTGACGCGCGGCAACTATGTGGCCCACCTCGGCCTCGCCAAGGCGCTGGTCGTGAAACGGGACTGGGAGGGCGCCGCGGAGCAGTACCGGGCCGCGCTCGCCCTGCGTCCCGGCCTGACCGAGGCCCGGGCCGGATTGGAGGCCGTTCTAAAAGCCAAGCCAAGGACGTAAATGACTGCAAGGACGAAAAGGCCCTGGTTTCGTCCCTTTCGTCCTTTCTGTCCTTTACGTCCCTTGTTCTCCCGGCGTTATAGGATCTCCCTGCTCACGCCCGCCGCAATCCATAGCGGCGGCCCAACCGGAGAAGAAAACGCGATGAAAACGCTGAGGAGCTATATCCGTGGAGACTGGCATGAGGCGAAATCGGGCCTCGTGCCGCTGGTGGACCCCTCGACCGAGGAGACGATCGCCCAGGCCGGCAGCGCCGGGATCGATTTCGGGGCGGTTCTCGACTACGCCCGCGAAAAGGGCGGCCCCGCCCTGCGGGCGATGACCTTCGGCCAGCGGGCGATGCTCCTCAAGGAGATGTCGAAAGTGCTGCGCGACAACCGCGACGAGTTGCTCGACCTCTCGTCCCGCAACACCGGCACCACCAAGGCGGACGGCTCGTTCGACGTCGACGGCGGCTCCGGCACCCTCGCCTACTACTTCGCGCTCGGCAAGGGGCTCGGCGACCGCACCTTCCTCACCGAGGGGGAGGGGGTCCAGCTCGCCAAGACCGAGGGGTTCTATGGCCGGCACATCCTGGTGCCCCGCCACGGCGTCGCCGTCCACATCAACGCCTTCAATTTCCCCATCTGGGGGTTCGCCGAGAAGGCGGCCTGCGCCCTGCTCGCCGGCACGCCGGTGATCACCAAGCCGGCCACCGCGACCTCGATGGTGACCGAGCGGGCGATCGAGCTGATCGTCGAGGCCGGCTTCCTCCCCGAGGGCGCCCTGCAGCTCATCGTCGGTTCGACCGGCGATCTGCTCGACCGGCTGGGCGCCCACGACGTCCTCGCCTTCACCGGCTCGGCGGACACCGCCCGCGGCCTCCGCTCGCGGGCCAACCTCCTCGCCGCCAACACGCGGGTGAACATCGAGGCCGACAGCCTGAACGCCGCCGTCCTCGGCCCCGACGTCCAGGACGGCTCCGCCACCTTCGGCCTGTTCCTCAAGGACGTGGTGCGCGAGATGACCCAGAAGACCGGCCAGAAGTGCACCGCCGTGCGCCGCATCCTCCTCCCCGCCACCCGTATGGACGCCGTGCAGGAGGCGCTGATCGCCAAGCTCTCCGAGGTCGTCGTGGGCAACCCGGCGGACCCGTCGGTGAGGATGGGCCCGCTCGCCACCGCCCAGCAGCTCGCGGACACCGTCGGCGGCATCGCGGAGCTGACGCAATCCGCGCGGATCGTCCACGGCACCGGTAAGCGCGCCGACGGCGTGGGCGCTCCGGAAGGCAAGGGCTTCTTCGTCCATCCGACCCTGCTGCGCGGCGACGACGCCCGCAACGCCGGGCCGATCCACCAGCGCGAGGTCTTCGCCTCCGTGGCCACCCTCCTCCCCTACGACGGCAGCGCCGGCGAGGCGGCCGAGATCGTGGCCCTGGGCGGCGGCACGCTGGTGACCTCCGCCTACACCGACGACGCGGCCTGGGCCGGGGACTTCGTGGCCCGTGGCGGCGGCGACACCGGCCGCATCTACATCGGCTCCGAGGGTTCCGCCGAAGTGGCCCCCGGCTCCGGCGCCGCCCTGCCGCAGACCCTCCACGGCGGCCCCGGCCGCGCGGGCGGCGGCGAGGAGCTCGGCGGGCTGGTCGGCGTGAAGCTCTACCTTCAGAGAGTGGCCGTGCAGGGGAGCAAGAGCCTGGTGGATGGGCTCGTGGAGGTTGCTTCATGAGTCAGGACCAGACGCAGATCCTCCGTGACCATCTCCTGGAGCTGTTGAAAGGCGGCCACGGCCACGCTACCTTCGACAAGGCGATCGAGGGCCTGCCGGCGAACCTCCGCGGCGCCAAGGCCTCCGGCCTCCCTCACACCGTCTGGCAGCTCGTGGAGCACCTGCGGATCGCCCAGTGGGACATCCTGGAGTTCAGCCGCGACCAGAACCACGTCTCCCCCGACTGGCCCGCGGGCTACTGGCCGGACACCGCGACACCGCCGGACGACGCGGCCTGGGAGAAGAGCCTGGAGTCCTTCCGCAAGGACCTCCAGGCCATGCAGGACTTGGTCGCCGATCCCAAGACCGACCTCTACGCGAAGCTCCCCTGGGGAGACGGTCAGACAGTCCTCCGCGAGGCGATGCTGACGGCGGACCACAACGCGTATCACGTCGCCCAGATCGTCTCGGTGCGGCAGGTCTTGGGGGCTTGGGAGTAGGGACGCTCTTCGATTAGCCATCCCGCGGGCCGCTGAAGCGCAAAAACCAGTTTTGCCGGTTCCCCGCAGCCGTTTTTCTCGTCCCGCCCGTTTTGTAACGAGCCGGACGGCTGTTTTGCTTTCCCGGCCGCTTTTCCAGCTTCCCGAGCGTCCATCTTTCTTGGACGGCCATCTTTTTAGCTCCCCGAGCCCTCGTCTTTCTTCCCCGACCGGCATCCTGGCTTCGCGGACGCTCATCCTGCGATCCGGAGCGCCATCTTTCTTCCCGAGCCGTTATCTTTCTTCCGGAACCGCCATCTTCGTGACCAGGTCCGCCGGGATTCGGTTGGAGCCGCAATCCTGCTTCCGGAGCGCCCATCCTTCTCCCGGAAGCCTCATCCGCACGTTCGAAGTCGTCATCCTTCTCCCGGGACCGTTGCGCATCCAGACAATCCAGGTAGATGCTTCTCCTGGTCCAGGCATACCAGAGAATAGACCACGGCAGGATTAACTGCATAGGGAATTATAGATTTGGTGCGCATAAAGCCTTGACACGCCCGGGGTGACAGATCTACCATCAGGGCCGTCGTCAAGGTTACCCGGCAACAACAATAGGCGCCGCAACTCTGGGAGCGGCGGAAAGGAGGTCTCTCATGACCTGAGGGAGGACGTGTGTCTGTACCTGTGACCCTGAACCATGCTTGACGAGGGCGGGAAACCCTCGAAACCAGACAACCAAAAAAGGAGAAAGACCATGGCTACATTTACGCTGGCAAAGTTGATCGCGGACTGGGAGTTGCTCCACACCGCTCTGCAGCCGCACCTCACGGACATGCCCTATCTCAGGGATAAGGCCGTCGAGCTCGAAGGGCTCATCACCGAGGCGAAGGGGATGGACACCCGGCAGCAGGATCTGCGCGGCAGCCTGCAGGAGACCGTCCGGCAGCGGCAGGACCTGGAGAAGCGGGGTACGAGCCTCCACCTCCGGGTCGCGGCCATGCTCCGGGGCAGTCTCGGCTTCGAAAACCAGACGCTCCTCGGCTTCGGCCTCAAGCCGCGCCGGCCGCGCCGGAAGAAGACGCCGGAAGCCACCCCGGCGCCGGAACAGACAGCGAAGCCGTAGCCGGCCGGGCTTACTTGGGCTCTTTTGGGCTCTTTGAAAACTTAATCGAGACAGGCCCTTCGACGGGGCTCCCGGAAGTTGTGTGCCGGGAGCTCCGTCCTTTTCTTAGCGATCACCGCGTCGCGCGAAATGGAGCACGGATAATGATCGGTGGCACTTAACTTGGGGAATCTTTATCCAGCCCCGCAGGGGCGCCAGGAATTAGCCCGGCGGCGTAAGCCCCGGGACTAGACGCATCCCCGGAGCCCCGTCCGGGGCGGCAGGAATTCCAGCGTGGCGATTCTCCCTGCCGCCCCTGCGGGGCTTCATCAACGATCCTCGGCTATGGACCCGGGGCTCACGCCGCCGGGCTAATTCCTGACGCCCCTGCGGGGCTGATCTGACGGCAGAGTGGTCATGGCAGGTAGGAGGAAAGTGGCTATTGCTTTGCCACCACTCCTGAACAAGCATCTCTGTGGAAACAGGCTCACGACAGAGAATCTTGAGGACACGATGATGAACGCTCCAAAGCGCTTGAAAACTTGCCTCCTGCTCTGCGGCTTGGGTCTGGCCCTGCAACCCCTTCAGGGCTTTGCGCAGTCAAAGGCGGGCACGCCGGCGGCAGACCTCCAAAAAGCTGACAAAGCCCGGGATGGGCAGCACGATTTTGACTTCGAGATTGGCACCTGGAAAACTCACCTGAGGCGCCTCCAACGTCCCTTGACGGGCTCGACCACCTGGGTCGAATACGATGGGACTACCGTCGTTCGGAAGATCCTGGATGGCCGCGCCAACCTGGTAGAGCTGGTGGTCGATGGCCCGGCGGGTCACATTGAAGCTCTGAGCCTGCGTCTGTACAATTCCGAATCCCGTCAGTGGAGCCTCAACTTTTCTGGTAACGGCAGCGGTAGCTTGAGCCAGCCCACGATCGGGGAGTTCAAGAATGGACGAGGGGAGTTCTACGACCAGGAGATGTACAATGGCCGGGCCATCTTTGTTCGATTCGTGATCTCCGACATCACGCCGACTTCCTGCCATTTTGAGCAGTCCTTCTCGGAGGATGGGGGCAAGACCTGGGAAGTCAACTGGATTGCGGTCGACACGCGGGTCGAACAGGGGAAGAGTGAAACCTGACCCACATGTTCGCCGGTAGCCGCCAGATGCAAATCAGGGACGAGGCCAAGGGCATCTCGTTTCCCGCCCTCGTCCTGTATCCGACAGAGATCCCTTCCGCTCCCACAGCCTTTGGGCCCTACACCATGGACGTCAGCCCGGACGCGCCGGTGGCCGAAGGCCGGTTTCCTGTCGTCCTGATCTCCCACGGAAACGGCGGCTCGCATCTTGTTTATCGAGCCGTCAGTACCCATCTGGCGAGGAATGGGTATGTTGTCGCCATGCTCGAGCACGCCGGGAACAACCGCAACAACAACGAATTGGAAGGCACTCACGAAAATCTCGTGAACCGCCCGAGGCATGTCCGGCTCACGATCGACGCCGTCTCCTCGGATCCCCAGTTCAGAGCCTGTGTGCAACCGGACAACGTCGCGATCATCGGGCATTCCATAGGCGGCTACACCGCCCTGGCGGTGGCAGGCGGCACGCCCTGGTCAGAGACTCGGCAGAGAGTGGACGTGGTGGCTGATCCGCGCGTTCGCGCCCTTGTTCTGCTCGCACCGGCAACGGCTTGGTACCTTCCCGAGGATTCGTTGAGCCAGGTGAGCGTTCCGATCCTCATGCTGGTCGCCGAGCATGACCCCTTTACTCCACGGTGGCACGCGGATCTGGTGCTGGACCGTGTTCCCGACCGCGCTCAGGTCACGTGCAGAGTCATCGAGAACGCGGGACACTTCTCGTTCCTGAGCCCGTTCCCGCCCCAGATGAGAAATGCGAGCTTTCTCCCCTCCACGGACCCAGAGGGCTTTGATCGCGAAAAATTCCACGACCGGCTCCCCGCGGAACTGCTCGACTATCTCGACGAAAAGCTGAAAAGCGCCTGACCGGGAGAGGCGGAGCAGGCGGTCCCCGGGGAGCCCGCCCATGAGTCTTCAGGTCTCTGTCACATCGTCCAGGTTCCATCCGTCATCGCTATGACGAACCGCACCGGCGGGATGTGCCCGCGGGGCGCGAGGGATCGGCGCAAGGGAGACAAGACCATGAAAGCAAAAACGATCGGCTATTGGACGACCACCGCAATCATCGCCTTCGTGCTGCTGTCAGGCGGCGCGGCGGAACTGGCGCATCGGAAGGAGACCGTCGAGGGCATGGCGCACCTCGGCTACCCGCTGTACTTCACAGTCATCCTCGGGTTCTGGAAGGTGCTGGGAGGGATCGCCCTGCTCGCGCCGCGTTTTCCGCGGCTCAAGGAATGGGCGTACGCCGGCGCCTTCTTCGACTTGACGGGTGCGGCCGCATCGCACGCGGCACGCGGTGATGACACGGCGCACCTCCTCTGGCCCCTCCTCTTCGCCGCTCTCACGCTCGCTTCGTGGGCGCTTCGGCCGCAAAGCCGAACTCTCGGAGCCCCTCTTTCCCGCGAGAACACCGCCGGGATCACCGCCGTGGCACAATCCGCCGGAGGATTCTGACCCATGGACGGACACGACGGACTGGCGGAGCGCTTCGAGGACCACCGCGCCCACCTGCGAGCCGTGGCCTACCGGATGCTCGGCTCGCTGAGCGAAGCGGACGACGCCGTCCAGGAAACCTGGCTCCGGCTCAGCCGCTCCGACACCAGCGGCGTCGAGAACCTGGGAGGATGGCTGACGGCCGTCGTCGCCCGGGTCTGCCTGGACATGCTGCGCTCGCGCAAGTCACGGCGCGAGGAGGCTCTGGACGCCTCCTTGCCTGAACCGGTCGACGGCGCCGATCCCGAACAGGAATCACTCCTCGCGGACTCGATCGGTCCCGCGCTGCTCGTCGTGCTCGAAACGCTGGCTCCAGCCGAGCGGCTCGCCTTCGTGCTGCACGACATGTTCGCCGTCCCCTTCGAAGAGATCGCCACCATCGTGGGTCGTTCTCCGGCCGCGGCCAGGCAACTCGCCAGCCGCGCGCGCCGCCGGATCCAGGGAGCAGGCTCGACTCCCGACGCCGATCTCACCCGCAAGCGGGAAGTCGTCGAAGCCTTCCTCGCTGCCTCCCGCAGCGGCAATTTCGACGCGCTTCTCGCTCTGCTCGACCCCGACGTCGTGCTCCGAGCCGACGGCGCCGCCGCGCGCATGGGCGCCGCGAGCGAGGTCCTCGGCGCACCGGCCGTGGCCACCACCTTCTCGGGTCGCGCCCAGGGCGCCCAACTGGCCCTCGTGGACGGCACCGTGGGAGCCGTCTGGGCGCAGGGTGGACAGCCGCGCGTCGTCTTCAACTTCACGATCACGGACGGCAAGATCGTCGCAATCGACCTCCTCGCCGACCCCGAGCGCCTCGGCCAGCTCGACTGGGAGGCGCTCGATGAATGAGGGGGGACTTGGGCTTGGGGTAGCCAACCGCCTGCCGCTTCGGTGGTAGAATCGTTAGGTGACCCGGGCCGTCGTCGACACGAATGTGTTGTTTGAAGGCCTGACAAGGCTGGGGCCAGCCGCCGAAGTCATTGATGCCTGGGTGAGCCGAAGATTTCGCCCCTGCATCTCCACCGCGCTGGCCTTGGAGTATCAGGATGTACTCGCAAGAAAGTTGCGACCGGCTCGTGCCGAATCCTCTTTGATGGCACTCCAGGCGCTTCTGCTACGTGGCGAATACGTCCCGATCTACTACAGCTACAGACCAGCCAGCCGCGATCCTGGGGATGACTTCATCGTGGATTGTGTACTGAATAGTCGAGCCCTGCTGGTGACGAGCAATATCAGAGATTTCTCCGAAGCGTCAAGGCAGCTGGGGTTCAAGGTGCTCCAGCCCTCGGAGTTCATACAGTTTCTCGCGGAGGAAAGAGAACGATGAGCCAGCTCACCCTTGATCTCCCAGAGTCTCTTCGTTTGGAGCTGGAACGTCAGGCGGCGAAGGAGGGAGTGCCCCTCCAGCACTACATTGTTTATTCCTTGACTCGTTTCATCACCGCTTCCGATCTGATGTCACAGAAGATTGCCTTCGAGGAGATGACGACCCGCTATCCGCAAGATCAGGCCGAGGCGGCGCTCCAGGATCTTTTGTCCTCTCGCCAATCGTCTTGATCCGATTCTTCGGTGAAGTGAATACTGTTAGTAGCTAACCATATCGACTAGCTGATAACCGACTGGAGCCCAGATAAGCAATCCGGTCCAAGACTTGCGTTTGCGGATCTAGGAGAGTACTCACTAATGTCAATCAGGTTGCCGTCGCGATATGAAGATCTTGACCGGGCTTTTCGCGGGAGACTGCGGCCTGTGCCGGCGCTGCTTGAGATGGCCCAACGAGCGCGGCGAAGCATCAGCGTAAACGGCGGGCTGCGGTTCCTCCCCATCTACGGAGAAAGCGGGTCTGGCAAGAGTTCGGCTGCAAGAGAGTTGGGAACCCATCTTCCCGCAGCAAAGGTCGTCGAGGTTCCTCGAATCGCAATAAGCTCTTTCGACGAGCTTAAGGCCTTCATGCGCGAGCAGCAGCAAATCACCCCGAGCGGGTACGAACTGCTCGCGGCCGTTGTGGATCAGTATGAGGAGGCCGTAGCTGCCAAAGGCGATATTCCTAGCCAGTTTGTCGAGTGGCTCAGCCTATTGGATCGAGATTCAGAATTCAATAGTGCGCCTTGGCTCTTCCTGTGGCTCACCACCAGCAGGGAATTTCAGCGGACGCTTGAGGCGGCAACCTCCCGGAATCGACGCATTCTCGCAGCGACGAGTTTTGAACTACACGGACCGATTCGTGAGGAGTGGCCCACAATTATCGAAGAGACGTTCGAGTTCCACAATGCGGGAAAGCCTCTCGCTGATTACGCGGTACTGCCGCGCGATGTCGAAGATCTTGGACGATTGCAAAAGACCATTGGATCAACGATAGAACGCGTCGGGGACACGCTTGCCGAGCACTTACCACTGCTACAGGATTTATCCGTGTATCAAGTGGTGATGCTATGGCCTGTTACAGATGGCCAGCGTATCAGTACAATCTTGCGATTCGTTGATCCTCGCGAAGGCTATCGTCTCGACTGGAATGCTTGGTATCGGCAGCTCAATGATCTGGATCGCTCCCAACTGCCACTCGCGGAGTTCAATAGGTCCCGCTTGTACTTTGACGTACGTCTCGTTCCTATCGCGGCCGCTGATCTCCATCCGCTATGCAGAGACTTGGACAACGAAGAGTTCAAGTTGCACAAGACATACACAGATCGGTTCGAGCTGACCCATTACGTGTCCATCCTTCGTGGAACGTGGGATCCCGCTCGATATGCCCCTCTACGGGAACGGCCATCAGAGCGCGCATCTGACGCGCGGGACTGGTACGCAAGCGTAACAACGCAGCCAACAAAGATCGGGCGTCGCCTCGCCAAGGTACTCAACGCCTTGGGCATCCCATCAGGATACGAGCAGGATGTAACTTCTCCTCACGGAACGGTTCGTGCAGATGTGTTATCCGAACGTCCCGGGGCTCGCCAAAGCCGTGTAATTACGGAAATCAAGGCGTTCTCGCCCGAGAATACAATTCCGTCACAGATCCGCGATGCGGTGCGTACTACGCTGCGTCGGCATTCTCAATTCGGCGGATTCCTTCAACGTCAATAGCGGCTCATTCGCTGGACGCTCAAGGTAAGGTAATCCCGATTCGGGCACTCCGGCAGGCTGTATCTTCAATTTCCCGTATGGAGATCGGCGCTGCATGGTGGGGGACAGATGGGGCAACACGCGGCAGATCGCCACACATACGGGCTCGTGATCCAAATGGTCAAGTTCATGGTGGTTCTCTATCGGCGGCCGGGCCTCAGCGAAAGCGAGTTCCAGGCGTACCTGCGCGACGTGCACGGCCCCATGGCCGAGGCGATTCCGAATCTCCTCCATTACACGCAGAACTTCGTCGCCCCTGACCTCACGCGAGAGCACCCCGGTTGGGACGCCATCGTCGAGCTCTTCTGGGCCGACCGAACGATCATGGAAGCCGCCTGGGCATCCCCCGCAGGCAAGGCGGCAACGGCGGATCTTGCCGAATTCGCCGACCTCGCAAGAACCACCTGGTCGCTGGTCGACTCCCTGCGGCGTCGCTAGCCCAGCACCTCTTCGAGTTGCGTTGCGCCGGCCCGTGGAGCGGCCGTGGCTTGAAAGTCCAGATCAGCGGAGGAGCGAAAAGCCCTCAGGCGTTCCGCGAGAGCTGCCTGCCGCCGATCGTCCTGAGTGATCAGGCGGACGAGAATGTTCGTGTCCAAGGCGATCATCGCTTCACGCTCTTTTTGAACCTCTCCGCAGCGCTCTGTTTCGCTGCCGCCTTCATCTCCTCCATCGTTACCGGGCGATCTTTGGCGAGGTGTTTGAGCAAGCCGGGAAGCCGCCCGAGCGGACTCTGGGCCGCCTGCCGCAAGAGAAGGTTTCCCTGCTCGTCAAACTGGAAGACGACCCGATCGCCCTCTCTCAGCCCCAAGCGGTCCCGCACTTCTCTGGGGATCGTGATCCGGCCCTTTGAAGTCAATGTGCTGCTGGCCATGGCGCCTCTTTAGAGCATCTATCAAAACCGGCCCAACGGGTCGGGAGAGCCCAGCCCAGGGCTGAGGCCGAAGGCCGATGCCCTGGGTAAGCAGGCCGAACCGCCATGCGGCCTGAAAAGGCCGCGAGAACCTAGGCTGGATAGAACCGAGGACGGTGAGCAGAGCTCTCGCAGCCCTACAGGCCGCTTTGGTTTGTTGTGCTTTCTCCCCCAGGGCATCGGCCTCCGGCCTCAGCCCTGGGCTGGGCTCTCCCGGCCCGTTGGGCCGGTTTTGATAGGAGCTCTTACAAGGAAGAGTATCGCAGCAGAAAAATAAAGGAACCCCCTCTCGCCGCTCCCGGCCGGTATCCCCGCTAAGGGTTGCGGTAAGATCTCATGCAGGTCGAGAGGACGGATACCGAATACCTTCCGCGCATGCGGTTCGTGGCGCCGCTCGATTCCGTGCCGCCACCGTCGGCGCTTCTCAGCATCGTCTTCAAAGGAGATCGCAATGAAAGCAGTGCGTTTCGCTCGGCTGTGGGTCCTGGCGCTGGCCCTGCCCGGACTTGGCGTAGCCCACGCCGGCACGATCTCGGGCCAGTTCGTGATCGGCGGAAAGACTGTGCCGGTGCATGAGGTCGCGGCCTTCCGGATGCGCGATCAGTTCAACCCGCGCACTTTCGAGACCTACGTGATGCTGACCGCCAAGCCCGTGGACCGCGCGGCGATCGGCGCGGCGCTCGATCCTTACGCCGTGGCGATCAACGATCCCGCCGTGCACGACGACGACTACATCGCCTTCAGCGTAAGCGCCGACGGCAAGACCAGCGTCAACGCTCACGTGGGCGGCACCCAGTACCTCGATACCTCGGGCACGATGATGGGCCAGCCCGGCTCGCTGGCTGCGACCTGCCGCGAGAACACGGCGACGCGCATCGCCTGCAACGTGAAGACGAAGAGCCCCGTGAAGTCGATGGATGGGCCGACCTGGTCGATGGATCTGACCTTCGAGGCCGACGTGCTGGCCCGCGCGCCCGGCAAGCCGCTGGCGAAAGACGGCGAGGCTCCGGGCAAGGCGTTGCTGGCCCTGCGGGCCGCGGTCGGCGGCACGGATCTGGCGAAGATCCTGGCGCTCCTTACCCCGGAGGAGGCCAAGAGCTACCAGGAGGACTGGCGCTCGCCGGCGGAGAATCTCGCCTCGGCGAAGGATATTCTGGATGCCCGGCTGCCGAAAAAGCCCAAGATCACCGGCGGCGAGCTGGTGGCGAACGATCACGCGGTGCTCGAGGTCGAAGGCGTGCCGTATGAGAACGGTCGCATGCTCTACCTCGTCGAGATGCGGCTGGTCGACGGACGCTGGCTCTACGAAACCTCGGGCATCGCCGGCATGTTGCGGGACAAGGACAAGAGCCCGCCCCGCTGAAGGCAAGCCTTGCTTACGGGGCCGCCGCCCCAGCCCAGTTGAAGCTCAGGTGGCCGACGAGGGCGATTCTCTCGTAGCTGACCAGGTAGAGGTGGAGGCGATCAGGAGTGCCGGCCTCGCGCCAGAGATAGACGCGGTCGAGGCCGGCGTGATGGTTGTCGATGAGATTCCCCTTGGCGTCGAGCAGGAAGAGGTAGGCCGGCCGCTCGGTCTCGAGCTCGCGGAGGCGTTCGTCGACGTTGGCATAGATCTCCGGCGTCCCGATGCCGAAGGTCAGGTGCAGGAGGTCGGCCTCGTCGCCCGGCTTGGCGCCGCGCGCCGGCAATCCCGCCAGACGGGCGTCCGCCAGGACCAGCCGGTAGCCGTTCCCGTAGCGCAGCTCGATCTCGGGGAACTCGCCGGAGAAACCAGCGCTCCGGACCCACCGCCAATGTGCTTCGGCCGGGCGCCCGAGCCACGCGAGATCGAAGCGCACGGGGTCCTTGGAGTTATAGAACCCGGGCTCGCTGAACTTCGCCGTGATCACCGGCTGCCGGTCGGCGGCCGACCAGTCGCCGTAGGTGCGGGCGGCCGGCGCGAGCACCAGCTTCGCCTTGCGCTCCTGCTCCGAGAACCGGTCGACCGGCTCCCCCAGGTGCGCATCGACCGCCGGCAGGGGGAGATCACGCGTCACCGACCGCATTCTGGCGAGTGGCACGGGGATACCGTCGAGCTTCGGGTAGCCGTCGAGGTCGGCGGCGACCGACGCATAGGGGACGCCGTTCAGAGTCTCGAAGAGACGGGCGTACTCGGCCTTCGGGAAGGTGAACCAGCCGTGGTAGTAGGTGAGCGCCCCTTTGTCGTCCTTGCGGTCGAGCCCGATCTCCCACAGCCCGCTCTTCAGGCAGTTGTTGGCCACGAAGACCGTCTCCGGCCTGCTGGGCGCGGGGTAGCGGGTCTGGTTGCGGTTCAGCTCCCGCTGGATGAGGGCGATCCGGGTGAGCCCCGGATCCCCTTTGGCAAGGAGCGGAATGCGGGGGATGAACGGCCGGAGATCGATCTCCGGCAGGGGTGGCGCTTCTGTGCCGGCGGAGAAGCGGAGGGCATACCGCCCCTGCCCCAGACGGGTGAGCTGAAGCGACGTCAGGTCCTGCCGCAGCGGCGTCTCGAACCGTCCTACCCGGTCCGGGTATCCGGAGGGGACGTCCGGCTTGACGGCGGCCTCCAGGCTGACGGGCGGAGCGTCGCCAGCCCAGGCCGGAGCCGTTGAAAAGCAGAGGGCGACGAGAAGGTGGCGGAATCGCGAGGACTTGCCCATGAAAAGTTCCCCTGCCTGCCTCTACAGCATCTCCAGGTTCGCGAACTTCGCCACCAGCTTCCGCTTCCCCGACTTCTCGAAGAAGACGGTGAGGCGGGCTTCGTCCCCCTCGCCTTCGAATTCCAGAACCACGCCGGGGCCGAGCGTGGGGTGGCGGACGCGGCTGCCGCGCTTGATCGCGCGCGGCGGGGGAGCGCTGGGCGCGGAGGGACGGGGCGGCGCCGGCGGCGGGGCGGCCGTAGCTCGCGGGCGGTGAGGACGGGGCCGGGGCTGGCCGGAAGGGCGTCTTCTGCGGGGATGGCGCGGATGGCGCCGCCGGCGATGCGCCGGGGCGGCCGCCGCCGAAGAAGGAGTAGACCCCTGTGCGCCCGCTGGTCGATGCGGTCCGACATGTAGAGGTCCGGGCTCTGCGAGACGTCGAGGAGCTGATCCGGCAGCTCGGCCAGGAACGGCGACTCCGCCTGGTCCTGGTAGCGGCCGGCGATGCGGCGCCGGCGGCAGCAGGTCAGGAACAGGCGCTCGCGGGCGCGGGTCATGCCGACGTAGAGCAGGCGGCGCTCCTCCTCGATGTCGTCCCGCGCGCCCTGGGAGTTGAAGTGCGGCAGCAGGCCGTCCTCCAGGCCCGCCACCACCACGGCCCGGAACTCCAGCCCCTTGGCGCTGTGGAGGGTCATCAGCGAGATCCCCTTCTCGGTCTGCAGCGAGTCGAGGTCCGAGACCAGCGCGACGTGGTCGAGGAAGGCGGTGAGCAGGTCCTGGTCGCCGCGAGTTGTAGCTGTTCCCCTCGGTGAACTCCTGGGCGGCGGAGAGGAACTCGCGGATGTTCTCGACCCGCGCCTGGTCGTCCGGATCGTCCTGCTTGTAGAGGTCGGTGTAGGCGGTCGCCTCGAGCAGGCGGTCGAGCAGGGCGGGCAGCGGCAGGTCCCCGGCGGCCTGCTGCAAGCCCACGATCAGGTCGCGGAACTTGCGCAGGGCCGTGGCGCTGCGCGCCGGCAGGTTGCCCAGGTCGTCCAGGTAGAGGACGTCCCAGAGCGGCTGGCCGAGCTGGACGGCGCGGTCGCGCAGCAGCTCCAGGGTGGACTTGCCGATGCCGCGCGGCGGCTGGTTGACGATCCGCATCAGGGAGAAGTTGTCGCGCGGATTGCGCAGCACGCGCAGGTAGGCGACCAGGTCCTTGATCTCGGCGCGGTCGTAGAACCGCACGCCGCCGACCAGCGAGTAGGGGATCTCGCGCGACAGCAGCTCGTCCTCGATCGCCCGGGTCTGGGCGTTGGTGCGCACCAGGATCGCCATGTCGCTCGAGCTTGTAGTGCCCCCGCAGGCGCTGCAGGGTGTCGGACGATCCAGGTCGGCCTCGTCCCCCTCGTCGCTCGCCCGGTAGAGCTCCGCCTTGGCGCCGGCGCCCGTTCTCGGTCCACAGGCGCTTGCCGCGGCGGTTGACGTTGTTGGCGATCAGCGCGCCGGAGACGTCGAGGATGGTCTGGGTCGAGCGGTAGTTCTGCTCCAGCTTGCGCACCGCGGCGCCGGGGAAGGTCTTCTCGAACTCCAGGATGTTGCCGAGGTCGGCGCCGCGCCAGCGGTAGATCCCCTGGTCCTCGTCGCCGACGGCGGTCAGGTTGCCGTCCGGGCCGACGAGCTCCTGGATCAGCCGGAGCTGGGCGTGGTTGGTGTCCTGGTACTCGTCGACCAGCAGGTAGCGCGTCCAGCGGCGGACCCGCTCGCTTGATCTCCGCGTCGGTCGACAGGAGCTTGACCGGCAGCGCGATCAGGTCGTCGAAGTCGACCCCGGAGGCCGGCATGGAGCAGCCCCTGGTAGCGCCGGTAGAGGGCGGCGACCTTCTTCTCGAAGAAGTTCTGCGCCTGCGCCTCGTAGGCCGGCGGACTCGATCAGCTTGTTCTTGGCGGCGCTGATCTGGCTGAGCACGGAGCGCGGCGAGAAGGCGGTCTCGGAGAGCCCCTCGGCGGTGAGGGCCTCCTTGACGAGGCGATCTGGTCGCTGCCGTCGAGCACGTGGAAGTCGCGGCGCAGCCCCACCCGCTCGCCGTAGCGGCGCAGCATCAGCGAGGCCGTAGCGGTGGAAGGTGCCGACCGAAGTGGGGAGCGGGTGGAGGCCGAGCAGGTCCTCGACCCGCTCGCGCATCTCGCCCGCGGCCTTGTTGGTGAAGGTCATGGCGGCGATGGTGCCGGGATCGACGCCGCGCTCCTCGACCAGCCAGTAGATGCGGTAGGTGATGACCCGGGTCTTGCCCGAGCCGGCGCCGGCGAGGACGAGCTGCGGCCCCTCGCCATGGGTGACGGCGGCGATCTGCTCGGGGTTCAGCTTGCCTTCGAGCTCATGGGATACGGACTTTCTCACGCCGGCAGTTTGTCCGAGAGGGCGGGGAATGGCAAGGCAGTCGCCGAGCCAGGAGCATGCCGGCCCGGGCCAAGCCAGCGTAAGTCGAAGCAGGGTCTTGGCTTACCGTCGCAACCATGGCATGCTTCCCCGCGATTCGTAGCGGGTAAGGCGAAAGAGTAGCGACGACTGCGGAAAAAGTTCCGGGGGGAATGGGTCTTTGGTCCGACATCCTTGGCAGATTGCCGTTCGGGAATTCGTAGAGAGGGTCCGGCGGGATTATGGGATCGAGTTGTCGATCACCTCTCTGGTCCTCGCCACGAGCCTGTTCCTGCGCAAGGGGGACCGCCTCTATCCGCTCCTCGTGGCCGAGGAAGATGACCTCATTCCGCTCGACGTGCTGAGGACCCTCTGCCGGGTCTTCGGCCTGCCGCCCGCGGACTTCCATCTGGACCCCGAAGACGGGGAGGATTGACGGTCAGGCGGCGATGCGCGTATCGACGTGAGGCTCGGGACCGTCCGCCAGCCCCGGCGGAAGCTCGAGTTGGACCGTGTTCATCCGGGTCTCCGCCGTCTCGAACATCCTCCAGTACCTGCGCGGAGCCGGGGAGAAGCCATGGAAGGGCTCGATTCCACATTCCAGGCTCGCGCCGATCTGGACCAGCAGGAACCGCCGGACCTCATTGGGAACATCCTCGAGACGCCGGACCGCCGTCGCGAGGTCGTATTCAAGGAAGTGGATGACCCACCAGTCCTCCTCCTGGAAGACAACGGCTCGGATTGCAGGCTCGATCATCAGGCTCCTCCTTGATGGCTTCATTGTATCGCGATAACGGAACACGCGACATGGTGCCCCTGGGAGAGAGGGCGACCGAGGCGGGAATGCCCGGCCCCGCGGGTCGCTTAGGATATAAGGCTGGGGCAAAGACCAACATCCGCCCCGGTTCGCCCGTAAAAGGAATCCCTGCCGCAGAGTTGCGGCCGCGTCCAGGATAGAGGAAGACCCAGAATGTCCATGAAGCCCGTCGAGATCCATGAGTTCCTGTCCAGCAGCGTCATCGGCCAGGAGGAGACCCTGCGCTATGTCTCCGTGGCCATCTTCAAGCATCTGCAGGGGGAGAAGTACGGCAACCTCCTCCTGATCGGCAACTCGGGGACCGGCAAGACCACCATCATGCGGGGGATCGAGTCGCTCTACAACGCCCATCAGGAGTTCGCCGAATACCGGGTCGTGCTGATCATGAACGCCAACACCTTCGCGACCGAGGAGGGCGCGGTCGATACCAGCCGCCTGTTCTCGCGCCTCGAGGAGCGCACCCGGCAGGTGCTCGGCGAGGGGGCCACGGCCGAGCAGATCGGCCGCTCGATGGAGCGCGCCACCGTCTGCCTGGACGAGATCGACAAGGTCTCGGGGATGATCGGCGGCAAGCCCTACGTGACCGGCATCAACATCCAGCAGGCCGTGCTGACCCTGATCGAGGGGGAGCGCGTGCCCCACCGGATCACCGCTCCCAACGCCGAGGGGATCCTGGAGTCGGTCACCGTCTGGATCAACACCGGCCAGATGCTCTTCCTCTGCGCCGGCGCCTTCGAGACCCTCTACGACCAGGTCTTCCACCGGGTCACCTCGCCGAAGAGCGGGATCAAGCTGCCCACCACCACGACCTACGTCAACGGCAAGATCACCATCCGCGAGTACTTCACCCTCCGCCATCACTTCCGGCCGGAGGACCTCTTCGAGT
This sequence comes from uncultured Acidobacteriota bacterium, assembly GCA_963792575.1. GTDB lineage: Bacteria > Acidobacteriota > Thermoanaerobaculia > Multivoradales > UBA5704 > DATARR01. Next base: position 285,472 of record CAWBWZ010000023.1, on the reverse strand, counting down.
ACGGCATGCAGCCGCAGTTCCTCTCGCGCTTCGACAACGCCGTCATCCTGGAGGACCTGACCGCCACCACCCTGGCACGGATCTTCAAGGAGCCCGCCGAGGGGGTGCTCCAGACGTCGCGGAACTTCTTCCAGAAGTATGGCATCGAGCTCGAGGTCACCGACGACGCCGTACAGAAGATCGCCGACGAGGCCTCGAAGAGCAGCCGCATCGGCGCCCGGGCGCTCAAGTCGGTCTACGGGAGGATCATCAAGCCGTTCGAGTTCGACCCTTTCTCCCGCGAGGAGGTCAAGCCGCTCAACGGCGGCGGTGGCCCGCACCGGCTGGTGATCGACGACAAGCTGGTCAGCGAGGGGCTGAAGCCGGCGGTGTGATCAGGTCCCCGGGCGCCGCTTGAGGCTAGAATCGGGGAATGACTTCCACCGGTATCCCTTCCGAAACCGTTCAGCAGACCATCGACCGGCTCATCGAGCGGCACGGCTCCGAGCACGCCGCCCGCGTCCGTCGCGGCCTCGAGCAGGCCGCCCACCGCTGGCGGCCGGAGGATGGCTCCGCCGACGAGTTTGCCGCCTTCTGCGCGGACAACTTTCTTGCCGATCCCGAGGCGCTCGCCGTTACCTTCGGCCGCCTGGAGGAGGTTCTGGAGCAGATCGACGGCCACCTCCACGAGGTGCGCCGGGAGCTGACCTGGCCCATCGACGTCGATACCGGGCCGCCCGCTCGGCACGGCGGACCGCCTGCTGGCCAATCTCGACCTCGCCGCCCACGTGGACGAGGACCTCTTCCGCACCCGGGTGGCCTTTCTGGCCCTGCTCAACTTCCCCATCCACACCCTGGCGGAGCGGCTCGCCGAAGGGCCGGGCTGGGATCGCGAGACCTGGGCCCGCTCCCGCCTGATGGACCGCTTCGTCCTGCGGGTGCCGGCGACGGTGCAGCAGGAGATTACCCGCGCCCACACCGCCGCCGAGGAGTACATCTCCAGCTACAACCTGCGGCTGGACCGGCTCGTGGCGACCTCGGAGGGGCCTTCGGGGGAGCGCCCGTTCCGCGAGGGCTTGCGGCTGATCAGCCACTGGGGACTGCGCGATGAGCTGTCTTCCTACTATTCGGATCCTGATCCGAACGGGCTCTCCCGCCAGCGGCTGATCCTGAAGGTGATGGAACGCATCGTCCGCCAGGAGATCCCGGCGGCGGTGATCGACAATCCGGACCTGCTCTGGGACCCGGAGACCAACGCGGTCTCCCGGCTGGAAGGCGCGGCGGAGAAAGCGGGCCAGGATCTCGCCGCCCGCGAGCCGGACACCCGCTACGCCACCCTGCTCAGCATTTTCCACGCGATGCGGACGATCGACCCCTACAGCCCGTCCGAGCCGACCTTCCTCGCCCGCCGCTTCGAGCGGGAGCGCCAGATCCCCGAGCGGGAGGTGGAGGAGCTCCTGGTCTCCGTCCTCGACCGCGCCGGCGGTGGCGGACCTCGGGCGGCTGATCGAGAGGCGGCTCGGCCGGCCGCTCGAGCCGTTCGACATCTGGTACTCCGGCTTCAAGTCGCGGGCCGACTATCCGGAGGAGGAGCTCGACCGCGCCGCGCGGGAGCGCTACCCCGACCTCGACGCCTTCGCCGCGTGGCCTTCCCGACCTTCTCGAACGGCTGGGCTTCTCGGCGGAACGGTCGGAGTGGCTCGCCGAGCGCATCGCGGTCGATCCGGCGCGCGGAGCGGGCCATGCCACGCAGGCGCTGCGGCGGGAGGACAAGACCCACCTGCGGACCCGGGTCCCGCAGGGGGGCATGGACTACAAGGGGTACAACGTGGCGATGCACGAGCTCGGCCACAACGTCGAGCAGGTCTTCTCGCTGAACGGCATCGACCGCTGGCCGCTGGCGGGCGTGCCCAACAACGCGGCCACCGAGGCGTTCGCCTTCGTCTTCCAGCACCGCGACCTCGAGATGCTCGGCCTGCGCCCCTTCGATGAGGAGGCCCGGCGGCGGGAGGCGCTGGCCGTCCTCTGGAACACCTACGAGATCGCCGGCGTGTCGCTGGTCGACATGGGGGTCTGGAACTGGCTCTACCAGCATCCGGAAGCGACGCCGGCGGAGCTGCGGGAGGCGACGCTCGCGATCGCCCGCGACATCTGGAACCGCTACTTCGCCCCGGTCTTCGGCGTCCGCGACTCGGAGATCCTGGCCATCTACTCCCACATGATCGTCTACGGACTCTATCTGCCGGACTACGCGATCGGCCACATCCTCGCCTTCCAGATCGCCCAGCGGCTCTGGCAAGGGGACTTCGGCGCCGAGGTCGAGCGCATCACCCGCCAGGGGCGGCTCACCCCCGACGCCTGGATCCGCGGCGCCGTCGGCGGCCCTATCTCCGCCCACGTGCTGCTCGAAGAGGCGAGGGGAGCGATCGCCGCCGAACGTTAGAGATCCCAGGGACTAAAACTCTAGGGAGATTTTCGATGAAAAAGACGCTTCAGCTCGCCCTGCTCGCTCTCGCCGCCGCCGCGCTTCCGGCTCAGAGCCAGATCGGCGACATCACGAAATACAACATGCGCCCGCTGATCCAGCTCCACCTCAACGGCGCCGACTTCATCGGCCGGCCGTTCCAGGGGGACGTCTTCATCTACCAGGGCGGCCCGGCCTTCCTCTCCTACAAGGGAGCGAACGGCTCCGACGTTCGTTCAGAGAGCGGCGTCGCCACGCGGGAGGATCTGGTGGCGCTGAACCAGGCCCTGGCCCGGGCGCGGGTCGGCCAGCAGCGGGGGAACTGCGGCTCCCCCGCTCCGGACTTCGTCAGCCAGTACGCGCTGACCTGGTACGGCGCTCAGCGGGTGAGGACGATCCCGGCGGGGGGCAACTTCACGGCCTGCCCGGCGGAGGTGGTGGAGATCTACAACGCGACCTGCGAATTCATCTGGTCGGTCCTGGGGCCCCAGGTCGAAATCTGCGTGGTGCCCTGAAACGACGAAAGCCGGCCCGCGGGCCGGCTTTCGCGCGTTCTGGAGGAGAGTCCTGCCTCAGCGGGTGAACGAGCCGCCGGTCGAAACGCCGGCCTTCTCGCGCTGGGCGCTGTTGCGCCAGGTCTCTTCCAGGTTCTTCACGGCGAGGTCAGCGGCGCCGGTGTCGATCGAGTACCCCTCGAAGGAGAGCTCCTTGAGCACGACGCGGGGGGTAGCGAGCCCCAGCTCCATGATCAGCGAGTTGATCTCCTCCAGGTGATTCTTGGCGAGCTCCGCAACCGTCCCCTGGGCGAGGCCCAGGGCGGTGGTGTGGAGCATGGCGTAGCTGATCGAGGCGAGGGAGAGAGCGGTGTAGTCGTCGCGCAGGGCGCGGCTCGCCGTGTCCTTGCGGACCTTGTCGTAGACGCCGGCGATGGCGCCCAGCACGCCCGTCACCGCCTGCTTGACGGCGCCGGCGGCGCTGCCCCCCGAATACCCCTCGAGCTGGCTGTTCAGCGCCTGGACGTGGCTCTTCAGCGTGCTCTCAAGGCGCCCCACGAGTTGCAGAGCCTCCGGGAACTGCTTGATGTCGTCATCGTTGCGCTGCCGCTCGACCGCCTCGAGGATGTGCTTCTCCACCGCGGCCATATCGGCAAGATAAGGGCGCAACGCTTCGCGATTGTCTTTCATGGGTACTACCTCCTGATGTAACTCGAACCGGCCAGTGCGACCGGGACAACCTGGAAGTAAAGCAAAAGCCGCGCCCAACACTTTTCAGGGCTGGCGCGTTTACCCATCGTGAACGCACCGCTGACCACGAGCGCGGTCCTGGACACCTCCCGGCGGCGGACCGCCGAGCGGCTGGCAGGGCTCTTCGACGCCCATCATCAGCGCCTCTTCCGGCTCGCGCTCCGGCTTTCGCCGGATCGGGAGGAGGCGCACGACCTCGTCCAGGAAACGTTCCTGCGGGCGGCGCGGCACTCCTCCTCCATGCCGGACGGCGCCGAGGAGGCCTGGCTGGTCCGCACCCTGGTCAATCTCTGCCGCGACCGCTACCGGCGGCTCGGGGTCCGTTCGCGGGTCCATGAGTCGCTGCGGCGGGAGGAAGAGACGGCCCACCCGGAGGCGGCGGCGGTGGCCCGGGCCACGGTGCGCGCCGCCCTCGCCCGGCTCGCTCCCCGGCGGCGGGCGGTGATCGTGCTCCATGAATTGGAAGGTATGCCGGCACGCGAGGTGGCGCGGCTGCTCGGGATCGCCGAGGTGACGGTGCGCTGGCACCTGCTGACGGCCCGGCGCGAGCTCGCCCGCGTGCTGCTGGAGGATCGGAGATGAACGACGAACGGCTTCGCCAACGCCTGCGCGAGGGGGACCCCGCCACGGGCGAGAACGACCTGAACCCCGGCGAGATCCACGCCATGCGCCGCGCCGTGCTGAAGGCGGCCCCGGAGCCCCGGCGGCGGCTCCTGCCGGCGCTCGCGCTGGCCGGAGCGGCGGCGGCGGCCCTGATCGCCTTTTTCATCCTGAGGCCGGGGCCGGTTCCGCCGACGCCACCGCGGATGGCCGCCACCCCCCCCCGCACCACCGCGCCGGCGCCGGCCGCAAGGATCTCGCCTCCTCCTCGGACGGAACCGCCGGCGCGGGAGGAGAAGGAGAAGAGGCAGAGAACCACCCACCGCCGGCGCCACTTTCAGGCGGCTCCGGAGGAGACCGCCACGCTGGCCGCCCTGGAGCCCGCCGGAAATCCGCTGGAAGCGCCTGGGGCACAACAAATCCAGTTCTCCACCCCCGGGGGAACGCGGATCATCTGGACGCTCACCTCGGGAAAGACTTCTCGTTAAGGAGAAATGACCATGAGGACCACCTTCATCCGTTCGATCCTTCCGCTCGCCCTGCTGCTGCCGGGTGCCCTGCGGGCGGAACCGCCAGCCGGGCCGCCCCCCTTGGAGCAGCAGGACACCCAGTACGCGATCCGGTTCCTGGATCTCCATGCCGCCGAGGTCCTCGCCTGGGATCAGTGCGCGCAGAAGGACCGCTGCCGCGTGGTGACCGTCCTTCCCCCGTCCGATTCGAAGCTCAAGGGTTATCTCGGCGTGAGAGCCGACGCGACGGTGCTGGAGAAGATCTCCCGCGCCCTGGCCAAGGAGGATGGGAATCCGCGCGGCCAGAGCTTCCAGCTCCTTCTGCTCGCCGCCGGCAGCAAGACCCGCGGCGGCGGCCCGGAGATTCCCGCCAACGTCCAGAAGGCCCTGGCGGATCTGAAGAGTTTTCTCCCCTTCAAGGGGTACGAGCTCCTCGACTCGACCTGGATGCGCGCCACGCAGGACCGGGTGACGGAAACCCGGCTGGTCGGCCGGGATGGCGCCTCCTACAGTGCGACTCTGGTCTTTCGCGCTCCGAGCTCCGGGGACCTTTTCATCGACGGTTTCCGGCTGAAGGCGGAGCCGTTCACGCCCACCTCTCCCGGAGGTGTCAAGGAGTCCAGGAACACTCGCCCCGGCCGCGACCTGATCCAGACCACCTTCGGGATCAAGACCGGGGAGACTGTCGTCGTCGGCACCTCGAGGGTCGAGGACTCGGACGAGGCGCTGGTCGTGCTGCTGACGGCGGTGCCGGCCTCGTAGAAGCCGCCTCGGCGCTCCGGCCGCCATGGCCGGGGCGCCCGCGCCTTGTTAATTGAGGGGGCCGGAAGCGCGGAGGAGCGGGACCTTCCGCCAATGCTCCCGCAAGGCCATACGATGCCCTTCCGGGAAGGGCAAGCTTGGGGAGACCGCTTGCCATGTCACGCGCAGTTGCTCCAATGTTTCGTCGACCAGCCGCAGTGCTGTCCGCCGATCGATCTGTGCCCTTTCGGCGAACCGCTCAAATGCGGAGCGGTCGATTCTGCCGAACTCCTTGATGGATGAGAGGTTAAGAGCCAGCTGGCGGCTCGGCTCTTTCCAGGCAACCGTGGCGACTTGATCGTAAAGAGGAGCCCAGCGTGCCAGGATCTTGTTGGGATAGATCAATGACCAGTTCTTGAGATGAGCATCGTTGTTACCACTGGCGATGGTAAAGACCAAGCGGCGCAGCAATTCCTGGGCGGCGCTCTCATCAATAAATCGGCGAGCCAGAAGTGCCATGGCCTCGTAGGTAATGTGGTCGTATTTTTTCTTGGGTGGCAACCCGACAGCCTGCGCGAAATCCTCTTGATGGACGCGGGTGCCATCCGCGAGGCGGTCGTAACGACGGACCGCAAGCACCCGCGTATCTGCGGACGCATACCGGCGAGGGAAGCCTTCTACATCGTCTATGTTGTGCAGGCGGCATTCAGGTACGTCGATGCCGATGGCTCGGGCCCACTCAAGCATCGAGAACTCGTTCTCGGGTAAATGGGGAAAGCTGGCTGAATCAAATTTCACGATCCATTCGCCGCCGTTCTCCTTCGCGGGAAGGGTCAGCTTATTTCCCTCGAGGAGCATGGAAAATTTCAACTGGACGCCGGCAAGGGAAAAGCGCAAGCCCTCACCGATCGCATCATCTTCACTTTCGAGCGCGGGAAGGGATAAGGATTCCCTGAAGGTGCGTGCCCGGCCTTCATCCAGGCTTTGAACCGCCACGGCACCTGGAAGATCTCCACCGACGAAGGCGAGCAGCGCCAGATCGTCCCCCTCCTCAAGTCCGCCAGACTCTTCGATAAGGTCCCGCAGCCTCCCCTCGGGAACCATGTTGGCGAAAAAATCGGGCAATCTCTGGCCTCTGCGGCTGCGATACATCTTCTCCAGGTCGTCTTCAAATCTCTGACCGAGGACAGACCGCGGCACAAATTCGCGATAGGCGGCGGAAAGCCGGAACTCGGTTCCGCCGTCCGGCGTCTCCGAGATCTCTCCCACCGGTTGACCATGGAGCAGGACTTCCAGGCGGCGACTCATTCCTCGATCCCAGCCTCCGCTAGCATGTACTCGATAGATGGCCGGTCGTTCTGGTCCCAGGCTGCCATCCGCTCGGCGAAACGTTGCACCTCGGCGGTCAAGATGAGGGATCGTTGGATGAGGAATCCTACGGAATCGCCCGCTGCAAGGAGCTCTGCCGCAATCTCGTCCACCGCATGGCTCCTGAGGACCAGATCGTCCGCGCCATGATCCGCGATCCTCTGACGCAGGAGTTGGTGGGCCGTGGCAATTCTGAGGTGGATGATCCGGTTCGCGGCGCCACGCGATCCCGCGACGCCGGATTGCCGCAGAATTTTCAGGAAGACGTCTTTGCCTTGCTCCTCGATGATTCCGGCAACATCAATAGGTTGACCGGTCGCGAGGTCGCGCGGACCGAGATGAGCGAGGGTGAGAAGAGCAATCCGGCTGTCGTCGGCCCGCGCGTCGAAAGTCTCCGGAAGCTCCGGGGGACGAGGGCGTTCCTTGCGCACCAGCCGCAGCAGGGCTTGCACACTAGTCTCCTCATCATCGCCCACGGCAACGATTCCACGCCGGCGGAGTGTACGGTCGTCAAAGTTTCCGGCGCCCAGCAGAGTCCGCCAGAACCAGCGGGCGAGCAAGGTTCGCGTTCGTGGGCTGGGTTCCGCAAAGCGGAGAAAGAAGCGTGTGAGTACGTCGAGGAGGATGGATTTCGGCAGTAGCTTCAAATGCGGGATACCAGCGTCTCGTCGAAGGAAGGAAAGAACCCGGCGTAACACGGGCAGTGCCTCCGGCACCGCTTCTCGGAGGAATTCCGGGTCTTTCCGATAGTGCTCGGCGAAAGAGCGTGTCGGATCCCACCCCCGGAGCGCGAACAGGCAGGTCAGCAGGCGATCCTCTTCGAGGCGTCCCATTCCCGCCTCCATCAACTGCTCAGCAAGCTCTGGTAACGTCGAGGGAAATGAGCTTTCGCCGCCGAAGAGCGCTTTATGGACATCCGTCCACTCAAGTTGCTTGCCGGCCTGATTGGTACGATAGAAAATCTCCTGCGCGACCTTAGCGTCTTCGGTCTCAATCAGGTAATAGGGGATGGCATACTCGCGGATGCGAGAACCCGCCTCGAAAACCAGGCGGCGGAGTGCTTCGTCGTTTCCGTGCTCCCAGGTATGGACCCATTCCGAAAGCTGAGTGGCATCAAGGAGATGAGGCAACGGGACCCAGGTGGAGGGTATACGGGAGTTCGCAGGGGGCGGCGCGAACGCCTGGTTCCCGGCATCGAAGAACACGACGTAAGGGTCCTTGGGATTGGGGCGGGACGGCGACGGCACGGGGCGGATGAGACAGACCGTCAACGCCGTGATTCGCTGCTGGCCGTCCACCACCCACCAAGCCTCTGCCTCAGGCGCCTCGATCACCAACGGACCGAGAGACAGGCGCTCCATCTCCGCCGAACGCTTGTAGAAGAGGAGGGCACCGATCGGATACCCACGATAGATGCTGTCGAAAAGCTCGACCACATCCGAGCTCTCCCACTTCAAAGGACGCTGGAACCGAGGGACGCGGACGAGCCCCCGCCGAACGCGCTCCACGAGGTCTTCCACCTTCTCAGTACGAGCTTCTGGCTTGCGCGGCAGGCGCAGAGGGGAGGACATAATACCCAAGCCTATCACCAGTTCAGTCGCGATTGCGCCCTGTTCGCGCTACCGTGCAGAAGTATGAAGGGCACGGGCGGGGCCGAGGCTCCGGCAAGGTGTCTCGGTCTTCCGCCTTGACACCCTCCTCCCCCTCTCCATAGTCTGCCCTCCGGCTCTCGCCTGAGCCGCTCCACCTCATTTCGACAGGAATACACGGCATGAAATCGATCCGTCCCCTTCTCTTCAGTCTGCTGCTCGCCGTTTCCGCCCTGGCCGTTGCTCAGCAGCCGCCGGCTCCGGCTCCTACCCCCACGCCGGCTCCCGAGCAGAAACCGCCGGACGAGCAGCTCAAGGATCAGCAGAAGCGCGAGCAGGAGCCCGAGTCCAACACGACCGAGCTCAAGAAGGAGCAGAAGGAAGGGGGCAAGGGCGCGCCCAAGGAAATCTCCGAGAAGAAGGAGGAGAAGTGGGACGTCAACAAGCCGCCCGGCCCGTCGAGCGAGGTGGCGATCGACGTCACCGAGGGGACCTGGCTGAGCCTCGACGTCAGCCCGGACGGCAAGGAGATCGCCTTCGACCTGCTGGGCGACCTCTACACGATCCCGATCGCCGGCGGCGAGGCGCGGGCGCTCACCCACGACGTCGCCTGGCAGATGCAGCCGCGCTACAGCCCGGACGGCAAGACGATCGCCTTCACCAGCGACCAGGGCGGCGGCGACAACATCTGGCTCATCGACCGCGACGGCACGCATCCGCGCGCGGTCACCAAGGAGACGTTCCGCCTGCTCAACAGCCCGTCCTGGTCGCCCGACGGCCAGTACGTCGTCGCCCGCAAGCACTTCACCGCCCAGCGCTCCCTCGGCGCCGGCGAGATGTGGCTCTACCACCGTAGCGGCGGCGACGGCCTGCAGCTCACCAAGAAGCCCAACGACCAGAAGGACGCCGGCGAGCCCGTCTTCTCCCCCGACGGCCGCTACGTCTACTTCAGCCAGGACATCACGCCCGGCCGCGTCTTCGAGTACAACAAGGACCCCAACACCGAGATCTTCGTCATCCAGCGGCTCGACCGGCAGACCGGCAAAGTCCAGCGCTTCGTCACCGGCGCGGGGGGCTCGGTCCGCCCCACCCCGTCGCCGGACGGCAAGCCCCTCGCCTTCATCCGCCGGGTGCGCGACAAGAGCGTGATCCACTTGATGGACCTGCGTTCCGGCGAGACCTGGCCGATCTACGACGGCCTCGACCGCGACATGCAGGAGACCTGGTCGATCCACGGCCTCTATCCGTCGATGGCCTGGACCCCGGACAACAAGTCGCTCGTCTTCTGGGCCGGCGGCAAGATCCATCGGATCGACGTCGCCAGCCGCAAGGTCGCGGAGATCCCCTTCCACGTCCGCACCACGCGGCGGGTGACCCAGGCAGTGCGCTTCCCCGTCGAGGTCGCGCCGAAGAGCTTCGAGACCCGGATGCTCCGCTGGGTGAACGTCTCCCCCAAGGGGGACCGCGTCGTCTATCAGGCGCTCGGCCACCTCTGGGTCCGCGATCTTCCGAACGGCAAGCCGCGGCGGCTGACCCGGCAGACCGACCATTGGGAGATCTTCCCCGCCTTCTCGCGCGACGGCCGCCAGGTCGTCTACACCACCTGGGACGACGACAAGCTGGGCACCGTGCGCGTGGTCTCCGCCGACGGCGGCGAGGGGCGGGTGGTGGTCAAGCAGCCCGGGCAGTACGTCGAGCCCGCCTTCACGCCCGGACGGCAAGCAGATCGTCTACCGCAGGATCGCGGGGCGGCTTCGTCCGCTCCTCCGCCTGGTCGCTCGACGCCCGGGATCTACCGGGTTGCCGCCAATCGGCGGCGATTCCGACGCTGGTCACCGAGGAGGGAGAGCAGCCCCACTTCGGCGCCGAGAGCGACCGCGTCTACCTGCTGCGGGAGGCCGACGAGGGGAAGCGCCAGCTCGTCTCGCTCAGCCTCGACGGCAAGGACGAGCGCACCCACCTGATCGAGCGAGAACGCGACCGAGTTCCAGCTCTCGCCGGACGGCCGCTGGGTGGCCTTCGTCGAGCGCTTCCACGCCTACGTGATGCCGTTCGTCGCCACCGGCAAGGCGGTCGACGTGGGGCCCAAGGCCTCGACGCTGCCGCTGCGCCGGGTCACCCGCGACGCCGGCGAGTACCTCCACTGGTCCGGCGACGCCCAGAGCCTCCACTGGTCGCTCGGCCCGGAGCTCTACACCCTCGACCTCAAGAACGCCTTCACCTTCCTGGCGGGCGCTCCCGAGACCCTCCCCGATCCGCCGGCCCACGGGATGGACATCGGCTTCCAGGCCGACAGCGACGTCCCCCGCGGGACGGTCGCCGTGGTCGGCGGACGCGTCGTCACCATGCGCGGCGACGAGGTGATCGAGGACGGCACGGTGATCCTCGCAGGGGAACCGCATCACGGCCGTGGGCCCGCGGGCGAGCGTCAGCGTTCCGGCCGGCGCCTACGTGGTCGACGCCAAGGGCAAGACCGTCATCCCCGGCCTGATCGACGTCCACTGGCACGGCCCCTTCGGCTCGGACGGCATCATCCCGCAGCGCAACTGGGTCACCTACGCCAGCCTGGCCTACGGCGTGACCACCCTGCACGATCCGTCGAACGACACCGACGACCGTCTTCGCCGCCTCCGAGCTCCAGCGCGCCGGCCTGATCACCGCGCCGCGGATCTTCTCCACCGGCACCATCCTCTACGGCGCCAACGCTCCGTTCACCGCCACCATCGACAGCCTCGACGACGCCCGCTCGCACCTGCGCCGCATGAAGGCGGTGGGCGCGTTCAGCGTCAAGAGCTACAACCAGCCGCGCCGCGACCAGCGCCAGCAGGTCATCGCGGCGGCCCGCGAGCTCGACATGATGGTGGTGCCCGAGGGCGGCTCGCTGTTCGAGCACAACATGACCCAGGTGGTGGACGGCCACACCGGCGTCGAGCACTCGATCCCGGTCGCCCGCGCCTACGACGACGTGCGCCAGCTCTGGAAGGGGACCCAGGTGGGCTACACCCCGACGCTGATCGTGGCCTACGGCGGCATCTGGGGGGAGAACTACTGGTACGACAAGACCCGCGTCTGGGAGAACGACCGCCTGATGCCGCTTCGTGCCGCGCGAGGTGCTCGACGAGCGCTCGCGCCGCCGGGTCACCGCGCCGGACGAGGAGTACAACCACTTCAACGACGCCCGCATCGCCGCCGAGCTGGCGCGCGCAGGGCGTCGAGGTGCAGCTCGGCGCCCACGGCCAGCGCGAGGGGCTCGGCGCCCACTGGGAGATGTGGATGCTCGCGCAGGGCGGCATGACGCCGATGGAGGTGCTGCGCGCCGCCACGATCAACGGCGCCCGCTACCTCGGCCTCGACCACGACCTCGGCTCGCTCGAGACCGGCAAGCTCGGCCGACCTCGTGGTGCTCGACGACAACCCGCTCGCCGACATCCGCAACTCGGACCACATCCGCTTCGTGATCCAGAACGGCCGCGTCTACGACTCCCTGACCCTCGACCAGCTCGCGCCCAACCCGCACAAGCGCGAGCCCTTCTTCTGGCAGAAGGACCGGCCGGCCTTCTCCTTCGGCCCGAGCGGGACCGCCATCCACGTCGACGATTGAGCGCCGGCCTCCACGGCCGGCCGGGAGGGCGTGTTCCCCCGCGCCCTCCCACGTTGACAGCCCTGCGGCTACCCGATAAGTTTCCTCTCCACAGAACCCAGATCGCCGGCATCCGCGCCGCGCCCTTGCCTTTATGGAATCGACCACGGCGCGTGGAAAGGGGAGAATTGTGCCCCGGAAGAGGAGAAATTCCCTCTGTCCCGGTGACTCGCGCACTCTGTCTTGAGGGGGACTTGCAATCGCGGGCGTCTGGACCATGCTGGCCCCGGCTCGTCCCGCTGACACTAGGAGGCTCGATGTCTCAACACGCTCGACGTGCCCTCGCCGCGCTCGGCCTGATGGTGGCCCTGCTCCTCGCGGCATCGCCGCCGTCCCAGGCCGCCGGTCTCCGGGAGCTCCCGTCCGTGACCGGGTTCGCGGCGCGCGCCTGGGCCTGGCTGGAGAACCTGTTGCCGGACCGGCCGGCGGCGAGAGGGGTGTTCGCCACCAAGACCGACGGCGCCCTCACCACGCCGGCGGCTCCGCCCCCCACGGACACCTCTAATGAGGGGAGCGCGATCGATCCCAACGGCCGTAAATAACCCTTCCCGGGGCGGCTGCCACCTCGGCCGCCCCGAATTGGTAACACTCTCTTTGCTATGAGAGAATGCTGTGGTCAAGGAGACCCCGCGTGAACGATCATCCCACTTTGGCGGAGCTGGAAGAGTTCGTCTGGAACCGCCTTTCCGCGGAACGCGCCCGCGCCGTCGTCGCTCACCTTGTCCAGGGGTGCGACATGTGCACGATCACGCTGGCTCCTCACCTGGAAGGGCTGCTCGGCCTCGCGGACCCTCCAGAGCTGGCCCGCTCGCCTCGGGCGGACGCCGAATACGACGCCGCCATCGACCGCGCCCTGGCCCGGGCTCTCCAACTCGCCGGGACATCCCGGGAGAACACCTTCCCGTCTCTCGCCACTTCCCCTCTGGAGGCGGGCGCCCAGCCGGTTCCCTACCCGCGGGATATCCCCGCCTTCGAAGCCCTGCTCGAACAGAGCTGGGCCTTCCGGCACGAAAACCCCGAAGAGATGGTGCGGCTCGCCGAGCTCGCCCTGGTGATGGCCGTGGGGACCGACCCCCAGGCGCTGGGCGCGCGGCGCGTGGCCGACCTGCGGTGCCGGGCCTGGGTGGAGCTGGGGAATGCCCACCGGGTCGCGGACGACCTGCTCAGCGCCGAGCAGGCGCTGGACCACGCCACGGAGCTCTACCTCCAGGGCACCCAGAACGAGGTTCTCGCCGCCCGCCTCTTCGACGTCCAGGCTTCCCTGCTGGGCGCCTGCCGCCGCTTCGATCTGGCGGAGACCGCGCTCGACCTGGTCTTCGCCATCCACCGCCGGAGAGGGGACCATCACCTCGCCGGCCGCGCGCTGATCAGCAAGGGGACGTATGTCGGCTATCAGGGGGACGCGGAGGAATCGGTCCGCCTGATCGAGCAGGGGCTCGCGCTGATCGACGAGAGCCAGGATCTCCGGCTTCTGTTCGTGGCTCTCCACAACCAGGCCCGCTTCCTCGCCGACTGCGGCCGGCTGCGGGAGGCCCGGATCGCGCTCTGGAAACTGAAGGCGCGCCGGCTGGACCCGGGCGGCCGGATCAACGAGCTGAAGGTCCGCTGGCTCGAAGGGCAGATCAACGCCGGGCTGGGCGAGCTGGACCGTGCCGAGCTGGCGCTGCTCGATGTCCGGCGCGGCTTCGCCGAGGCCGGCCTCGGCTACAAGGCGGCCCTGGCGGGGCTGGAGCTGGGGGCCGTGATGCTCCGCCGGGGGCGGACGGACGCCGCGATCGCGGAGGTGCTGGCGGCGGTCGAGGTCTTCCAGTCCCTGGGCATCGCGCGCGAAGCGGGCGTCTCGGTGCTCCTCCTCAAGAAGGGGTGCGAGCGGCGGATCGCGGACGTGGCGCTGCTCGAGTACGTCATCGGTCTGCTCCGCAAGGCGGAGGAGCCGCCGCCGGGACGGATCGAACCGCCGGTCGAAGAATAGATCCCGATTTCGTCCGCCGCTCGCGCTGCAGGACGGTCGCGAGTTGGGTGGCGAGGTCAGCGCTCAGCCGTTCCTCGTCGCAGGCGCTCTGGAAGAGGATGAGAGTGGCCACGGCCTCGCGATGAACGTCGCGGGATTCAAAGACCTGAAGGATCTCGGCGGCGAGCCGTTTCAGGTCCTCGGTGCGGTGCTCCTGGGCAAAGAGGATGGCGAGGTCGAGGGAGACGAGCGCGGCGTCGTAGCCCATCCCCCGAGCCAAAAACTCATCCTGGACCTGCCGGAACGATTCCTCGGCCTCCCGAAGCCGGCCCTGGCCGCGGGATATCTTGGCCTCCGTCCAGCGGAGACGGAGGAGGTCCAGTGGCCGTCCGCCTCGATCGAACGTCTCGCGCACCTCTGACATGAGCTGATCGGCCTCCTCGTACCGGCCCGCCAACGTCATGCAGAGGACGAGGTTGTGGCGGGAGTAGAGACCAAGGCGAGAAAGCGGTTCAGAGATGTCGACGGCCTCTCGCAACGATGCGATGGCCCCCTCGGTGTCTCCGAGTTCCTCCAGAAGCTTGGCCCTTTTCAAGAGAGTATTTCCTAACCCCTGGGGATCGTCCTGCTGCCGATAGATGGCCAAGGCCTGCTCCACCATCTCCCCCGACTCCCCGAGACGCCGCTGAGCCCGCCGAAGGGAGGACTTCAAATAGATCACCTCCGCCCTGACGATCTCGTTTCCCGTCATGCTCCGGGCGAGGAACGCTTCCGCTTCTCGAAAAGCTGTCTCGGCGCTCCGCAACTCGCCCAGAACCCGCTGAGCATTTCCCAGATAGGCATAGGCTCGCGCCCTGAGGTCCAGAACCCAGTAGGGGTCATAGGCATCCCCGAGACTCTGAGCCACCTTGACGCCCAGTTCGGCGAAGTTGATGGCCCGTCCTGGATCCTCGAATGCCGCATCCAGGCTCTCTTTGAGCAGCAGTTGGCAGACGCCCCAGATCTGAAAGGTCTCGTCGTCGGTGACCAGGCTGAGTTGCTCGTCGAAAGGGAGATCCCTGAGCCGGGCGAAGGACTCAGAAGCCTGAGGCCCTTCAAAGACAGCCACGCGCTCATCCCAGTGGCCCATCTCTTTCTGAAGCCTCAGGATCACTCCGTGCCGCTGCTGACACTCCAGGCACCGCTCAAGGAGATGAGGAATCACCTCGGCAAGAAGCTCTTCATGACTGAGATCGCCGGCCATCAGCTTCGCCAACGTTTCAATGGATGGATGATCCAAGACTATCTCCCTCGATTCGACATAAAAAGGAGTCTCTAAGTGAGTCTCCCAATTACATAAGTATCATGAGGGCGGGAAATCGTGTCATCCGGCGAAGACTTCGAGGCTCCCGCTCTAACCGTGAGTCACTCCGGAGGGATCGATGCCGGAGCCCTCGTCGCTGGTTCCGGAGGAACCGGTGTTCGAATGCGGAGTTCCGCTGGGATCGATCGAGGCGCCTTCCTTCTCGAGAATCTGGCTCACACCTCGCCAGAGAACCTGCAGGAATCCCGGCTGCGACGCGTGGGCCTGGGCGGTCCGCGCCGTGGCTCTACCGGCGGAGCGCGTGCCGGCCTGGGCCGCGGGGGTGAGACCGAGCGCTACGAGCGCCACGATGAGCAGACAAAGACGTACGTGTTTTGAGAACATTCCGCCCTCCTTTGCTGGAATCGACGACCGGACGGCAGAATCGCCACCGGCGGTATCTTCCTTCAACAATAGAAGTACCGTCTACGAGGAAATTGGGGACACGCTCCTCCGTATTGGCCCCAAGACGGTAGACGCGACTCCTCCGTAAAGTACGATGCTCACTTTGGAAGGAGTCCGAATGCCCTGGATCGACGGCAGGCTGTTGGGCACGCTGGCGGTATTGATGCTGTTGCTCCAGGCCGTCTGCTGGCTGCTGGCGAAGGGTCTGGGGCGGAGGCTGGAGAGGATCGTCGTGATCTGCGGCTGGCTGGCGCCGCTGGTGGTGCTCACCCCCTGGCTGGTGGGCGGCGAGCTCCTCGCGCCGAGCGACATCCTGTGGAACGTTCCCGGGGCGCCGGTGATCGAGCGCACCCGCTCGCACGACCTGCTCAACGACACCATCTACCAGATCCTCCCCTGGGAGCTGGAGGTCCGGCACGCGCTCGCGGACCGCCGCCTCCCCTTCTGGGCCGACGCCCTCGAAGGGGGGAGCTCCCCCTGGGCGAACCCCCAGGCCGGCGCCCTCTCCCCGCTGCAGATGGCCGCGCGCGCCGTTCCCATCCAGCACCACCTGCTGGCCGGGCTCGTCCTCAAGCTGCTCGTCGCCTTTCAGGGGACCTGGCTGCTCGCCCGCGCCACCGGCCGCGGCCGCGCCTCGTCGCTGCTGGCGGCGGCCGGCTTCGCCCTCGGCGGCGGCATCTTCTCCTGGGCGCTGTTCCCGGTCACGGCGACGATGGCCTGGGTGCCCTGGTTGGGGGCCGCTGTGATCCGGCTCTTCCGCCACCCGGGGCCGCGGGTGATCGCCACCGCAGCCGCGATCACCGCCATTGTCCTGATCTCCGGCCATCCGGAGACCGCCGGCTTCGGCGGGCTCTTCGCCGCGGTCTGGGGCCTCAGCCTGCGCCGGAAGGCGACGGGGCTGGCGAAAGGATTCGGCGCGGCCACCCTCGCCGCCCTCCTGGGCTTCGGCCTCGCCGCCCCACAGCTCCTCCCCTTTCTGGCGGTGGTGCCGGACTCGCAGCGCGCCGGCGAGACGCTGGCCGAGACGGTACGCTCCGGCCCCGTGCATCTCACCCACCCACCCTCCTGGTTCCAGCCCGGCTACGCCAGCTTCGTGCTCGCGCCGGTCAGCCCGCACGCCTACGGCCTCCCCTATCAGGGCCCGTTCAAAGGCCCGATCAACTGGGCGGACTCGGAGCCCGGCTACACCGGCCTGGTGGCGTTCGCGGCGGCCCTGATCGCCCTCTTCGCGGCCCGCGACCGCCGCCTCTGGCCCTTTCTGGGATGCGCGGCGGCGGCCCTGCTGCTCGCCTCGCGGTTCCTGCCGCTCACCCATCTTCTCTATCTGGTTCCGCCGCTACGGGTTCCCGCCTATGCGCGCTGCCTGCTGCCGGGCTCCCTGGCGCTCTGCATTGCCGGCGCCTTCGGCGTCGACGTCCTGCTCTCCCGGGCGCGCCGCCTGGGCGGCCGGGCCTGGGCCGGGCTCGCCCTCGCCGCCGCGGCGAGCCTCGCGGTGGCCGCGGACCGCTGGACGTTATTGCTCTGGGGGCTCCTCGTGGCCGCCGTCCTGACGGCGCGGTGGCGGCCGCGCTGGGGCGCCGTGGCGCTCGCCGGCGTCCTGCTGCTCGACCTCATCCCCTGGTCCCGCAGCCTTCTCCCCCGCGGGCACCCGTCGCTCTTCTATCCGCGGACGGAGTTCATGGCCATGTTCGCCCGCGAGGCCGGCGATCCGGCGGTCTGGCGCGCCGCCGGGGGGGACTATCTCCTCTATCCCAACCTGCTCCCGGTCTATGGGATCGCGGACTTCCGGCCGCACAACCCGCTCGCCCCCGCGCGGTACCTGCGGGTATTGACCGCCGCCTTCGGCTTTCACCCCACGATGAACGAGTATTTCGCTCCGCTGCGGAACCTCGACCACCCCCTGCTCGATTTCCTCGGGGTGCGGGCGGTCACCGGCAGCCCGGGCGTCCCTCCCAGCCGCACGCTCGTGGAGATCGACCCCGGCCGGTTCTCGCCGTTCACCCTGCTGCGCAATCCAGATCCCCTGCCGCGCTGGTTCTTCCCGCGGGCGGTGGATGTGATCGCGAAGGAGGAGATCGACCGCTGGATCGCCGGGCTCACGGACGCGCGACGGGTGGCGATCTTCCAGGAGGAAGCGGGCGCCTGGCACCCCGCCGGCAGCCAGGAGCCGCCGCCGCGCCCCGTGACCACCAAACCCGGCCACATCGTCCTCGACGTGCCCGCCGCCGGCGAGCGTCTCCTCGCCACCTCGATCGTCTGGTCGAAAGGGTGGTCGGCCCGCTCCGGAGACCGCCGCCTGCCGGTCCTGAAGGTGAACGGCGCCTTTCTCGGGGTCCGGCTCCCGGCCGGCATATCGCGGATCGAGCTGCGCTTCCGGCCGCCCGGCCTGATCGCCGGCTGCGTTGCCTTCGGGGTTTCGCTGGCGGCGTTGCTCGGGATGCTGGCCTGGCGGAAAGGGCTGAAACAAAGGACTTAAAGGACGACAAGGACGTAAAGGACAGAAGACAGGATGCCTCGTTCTTTGTCCTTTGCGTCCTTGCAGTCCTTTACGTCCTTTTCTTCTACCGGCCGAGCAGCGGTGCCAGCGCTTCGACGCCGCGCTCGACGACGTCGGGCGGCGCGGCGGTGAAGCAGAGGCGGACGTGGGTCGGATAGGGGCCGAAGCTCGGGCCCGGGGCCAGGAAGAGACCGCGCTCGACGCAGCGCTTCGAGGAAACCGCCGAGGCCGCGTCTCGTCCAGCTTGTCGGCGACGTCGAAGAAGAGGAAGGTGCTGCCCTAGCGGCGCCGGCAGTCCCGAGGCGGGCGGCCGCCCTGCGCGCCGGTCGCGGCTGGTACTGCTCCCGGGCTGCGGCGATCCAGGCGTCCCCGGGGCCTTGCAGCACGCGCAGGGCGGCGAGCTGGGAGGCGGTCGGCGTGCTGTAGAAGCTGTGCATGCCGATCTTGCGCAGCTCGCGGCACGGCCGGTGCCGGGCCCGACCACGTAGCCGCAGCGGTTGCCCGCCATGCCGTAGGCCTTGGAGAAGGAGTGGGCGGCGAAGGTGCGCTCGGGCGCCAGCGGCCGGGTATAGGTGTGCTCGCCCTCGAAGACGTAGTCCTCGTAGACCTCGTCGGCGAGGATCCACAGGTCCTCGCGCGGCGGCCCACGCGACCAGCGCCTCGATCCAGGAGCGCGGGATGACCTGGCCGGCCGGGTTGCTCGGAGTGTTGAGGTAGAGGGCGACGGTGCGCGTCGGTCAGCTGCGCGCGCACTGCCTCGACCGCGGTCTCGGGCGAGTCGGCGGCGCCGAAGAAGGGGACGTCGACCGGCACGCCGTGGAACGAGCGGATGATGCCGGTGATCAGCGGCCAGTGCGGGGCGAGCTGCAGCACCTCGTCCCCGGGCGCCAGGATCGCCCCCGCCACCGCCCCCAGCGCGCCGGTCGCGCCGGTCGCCACCAGGACGTTCTCGCGCTCGGTGGCACCCCCGTGCGCTCGCGCACCCGCTCGACGATGGCGTCGAGCAGCGCCGGCATCCCCTGCGGCGGGGCGTAGCGGTGCATGCCCGGGTACTCCGCGACGTGCAGGTCCTCCATGCGGCACCCCGCCGCCGGCTCCATCCAGGTATCCCCCACGTGGAGGGGATAGACCTCCCCGCTGTAGGTGGCGAGCCGGTGGGCCAGCGCCGGAGTAGACCGAGTCGGCGATGTCCTCGACGGAGGGCGAAAAGTGGGGATGGCGCGGCATCAGGGCTCCCGTCGAGTTGGTGGATGGTACAGCCGGGTCGTCAGGGTATCAATGCCCTTCCTTGTACCCAAGTCTCTGAGTCTGTGGACCGCCCGCAGGGCGGAATTTATCCAGCCTGGGGTGGTAACCCCAGGACGGGGCGGCCATCTCCATTCTGTAAACCCCAGCGCCTCCTACCTGGGGTTACCACCCCAGGCTGGATAAATTCCGCCCTGCGGGCGGGGCGACGCAGACGCCTCTTAACGCCATCATCCGAACACTTCTTTGCGGTACTATTCACCGTCCAACACGACGAGATACCCGTTTGCGAGCCCATAGAGTCTCCCGCGCCGCCCTTGGCTGGGCGATTGTCCTGGGGGTTTCAAGCCTCCTTTTCCTCCAGGGGCGGGAAGCCGTGCGCGGCTCCGGCCGGCGGCTCGGCTTCGAGCCGGAGGCGGGGAAGCTGGGGGTCCTCGCCGCGCGGGTCAGCCCGGGCGATCCGGCGGACCGGAGCGGACTGCGGGCCGGCGACGAGATTCTCGCCGCCGACGGCCGGCGGGTGGCGGGCGTGGCGGAGTACGAGGCGGCGGCCGGAGGGTTCGAGCGCGGCCGGCCGGTGTCGCTGCGGATCGCGCGCGGGGACCGGATCCTCGATCTCACCTCTGTCCCCGGCACTCCGCCCCGCTGGCTGCCGCTCCTCCTCACCAGTCTGACGGCCCTGGGCTTCCTCGCCGTGGCGCTCCTCGCCCTGGCGCAGGGGGACGATCTGCGGGTGGGCCTGCTGTTCTCCTTCTGCGCCGCGGCGGCGCTCGAGATCGCGCTGCCTCTCGGTACCATCGGCCGGCCGCTCCTGAGCGCCGCCGCGCTCTCGGCGTACTACCTGCTGACCGGCCTGCAGATCGGCCTCGAGATGCACCTCAGCTCGCTGATCCCGGAGCGCCCCGGCTGGCTCCGCCGGCGCCCCTGGATCGTGCCGCTCTACTACAGCGCCGGCCTCGGGATCGGGGTGGCGGGCGCCGCCACCTCGCTGACCGAGCCGTTCCTCGGCCGCCGCGCCTTCCCCTGGACCATGGAGCAAGTGGACGGGCTGCTGCGGTTCGGCGTTCTCCCGGCCTGGGCGCTGGCGGTCACCCTGCTTTTGGCATCCCAGGCCCTGCGCGCCCCCGAGCCGCGGGGGCGCCAGCAGGCCGGGCTGGTGCTGACGGCGACCCTCCCCTGGATGCTGTTCATGATCGCGAGCACGGCACTCGAGCTGGCCGGCTTTCAGCTGCCGGACTGGACCGGACCGCTCGAGACGCTGGTCCTGCTCTGCTACCCGGTGGCCCTGTTCGCCGCGATCTTCCGCTACGACCTGTTCGACATCGAGCTCGCCGTGCGGCGGGGCCTGATCTACACCCTGCTGACCAGCTCGCTGGTGCTCGTCTTCTACGCCGCCCTGGGCGCCGGCGGGGTGATCTTCTCGCGGCTGGTCGAGGGGCGGGAGTCGGTCTGGGCGGTCTCCGGCGCGACGCTGCTTCTGGGCTTGCTGTTCGCGCCCCTGCGCCGCTGGCTCCAGCGATTGATCGGACGCCGCTTCTTCCCCGAGCGCTACGCGCTGCGGCAGCGGCTGATCGCCCTCGCCGGCGAGCTCCCCGCCCTCGGCAAGCTGCCGCGGATGGGGGAGCACCTGGTCGAACGGCTGACCGCGATCTTCCTCGCGCGCTCGGCGACGCTGCTGACCGCCAACCCGGAGACCGGCCTGCTGAGCGTCCTCGCCTCGACGCGGAAGACGATGGAAAACAGTCACGTCTTCCCGCTGGACGATCCCGGCGTCGAGCACCTGCTGCGCGCCGGGCGCCCGCTCCCCGCCGCGCAACTCGCGGCCCGTAGCCCGGCTTTCGCTCGGTACGACCCGGCGCCGGACGGCCTGGCGGTGCCGCTGCTCAGCCAGGGTCGTCTGATCGGGCTGCTGATCGTGGGGCGCAAGGAGGGGAGCCGCGCCTATCCGGCCGAGGAGCTGGAGCTGCTGAACCTGCTCGCCCACCACGTCGCCATCGTGTTCGAGAACGCCCGGCTGTTCGCGTCGGCCACCTACGAGGGGCTCACCGGCCTGCTGCGCCGCGAGGCGATCCTCGAGCAGCTCGACCGCGAGCTCGAACGGGCCCTGCGCTACGGGCGGCCGCTGACCGTCGCCATGGCCGACCTCGACCACTTCAAGGCGATCAACGACCGCCACGGCCACCTGGCGGGGGACTCGCTGCTGCGGCGCATCGCGCAGGTGATCGCCGGCGGTCTGCGCGGCACCGACTGGATCGGCCGCTACGGTGGCGAGGAGTTCCTGCTGGTGCTGCCCGAGACCGGGATGGAAGGCGCCGCCGCGGTCGCCGAGAAGATCCGCCACTCGGTGCAGGGGACGCCGGTGCCGCTGGACGACGGCACCCCGGCGCGCGCGACCGTCTCGATCGGCCTCGCCTCCCTGGACGGCGCCGCCGGGCAGGGGAAGGTCCTCGGCCGCGACCTGATCGCCGCCGCCGACCGCTCCCTCTACGAGGCCAAGCACGCCGGCAGGAACCGCGTCTTCCCCCGGGTGGCGTAAGATCGCGGCATGGAACCCGTTCTCACCGAGGCCCGCCGGCTCCCCGAGGAGGGCCGGCTGCGGCTGACCTGGAGCGACGGCCACGCCGCCGAATATCCCTACAAGTACCTGCGCGGCTGGTGCCCCTGCGCCGGCTGCCAGGGGCACTCCGGCCAGAAGATCGTCTACCACCCGCCGGCCCAGCCGGTCAGCGCCGAGTCGGTCCGGCCGGTGGGCAACTACGCCATCTCGATCGCCTTCTCGGACGGCCACGGCACCGGCATCTACCGCTACGACTTTCTGCGCGAGATCTGCCCTTGCCCGTCCTGTGGCGGAGCGCCCGGATCGGTCGAGACGTAGCGCTCCCAGTCCTCCGGGGTGTTGAGATTGAGGAAGATCTCCCGGGGCTCGCCGAAGCGGGCGAGCTCCTCCCCTTCCAGCACGCGCGCGGCGAGCCCCTCCTCGAACAGAGCGTGGAGGGCGAGCCGCCCGCGCTCGACCCGGCGGCCGAGCGCGGCGAGCGCGGCCGGTCCATAGAGCGCGCAGAGCGGCTCGACGCCGCCGCTCCAGCGCGGGATCACCCAGTCGGCGGCCGGCGGGCGGGCGAGCTCGGCGAGCAGGGCGGGCGGCACCCGCGGGAGATCGCAGGCGAGCACAAGCAGCAGCCGCCCCGGATATGCCACCGCCGCGCCGAGGATGCCGGCGGCGGGACCGCGGCCGGGGCCGTCCGGCAGGGAGGGGAGACCGGGCAACAGAACCCGTCCGGCGTCCGCCACCGCCACCTCGGCGCAGACCGTGGCGAGCCGCCGCGCCGCCAGCGCCGGCAGGATGCCCCCCCGGGCTTCGAGCAGGGCCTTGTCGCGCCCCATGCGGCTCGACGCGCCTCCGGCCAGGACGATGCCGACCGGATCGCCGGAACGGGGCCCCGTGCTACCATCCGTCGCGTTATTCATTGCCAAAGGAGAATTCTTCAAATGAACGTGAGCATAGCCCCTCTGGTCTGCTTGCTGGCACTCCTGGTTCCGGCGGCGCCCGCGAAAAAGAGCCCGCACCCGCATTCGGCCGCGGCGCCCAAGAAGCGCGTGAGCGCGGCACCGGCCGCCAACCCCCGGGTGGCGCTGCAGACGACCAAGGGCCGGATTGTCATCGAGCTCTACGCCGACAAGGCTCCCAAGACCGTCAAGAACTTCCTCGACTACACCCGGGCCGGCTTCTACAACGGCACCATCTTCCACCGGGTGATGCCCGGTTTCATGGCCCAGGCGGGCGGCTTCACCCCCGACATGACCGAGAAGACCGCCCGGCCGCCGATCCCCAACGAGGCGGACAACGGCCTGCAGAACGAGCGCGGCACCCTCGCGATGGCGCGGACCCCGGATCCGAACAGCGCCGCCGCCCAGTTCTTCATCAACGTGGCCAACAACGGCTCTCTCAACTTCCGTGGTAAGACCCCTGACGGTTGGGGCTACGCGGTGTTCGGCAAGGTCCTCGAGGGGATGGACGTGGTGGACGCGATCGTGCAGGTGCCGACGACCACCAAGGGCCCCAATGAGTACGTGCCCTTGCAGCCGATCGTGATTCAGAAGGTTACGGTCCTGCCGGCCGTCAAGCCCGCCGCCCCCAAATAACCGCGAACGAGCGAGAGGAGAAACAACCATGGCGAACCCGACTGTCGCTCTGGATACCAACCACGGCACCATCGTCCTGGAGCTGTTCTCCACGGAGGCGCCCAAGACCGTCGAGAACTTCCTGCAATACGTCCAGGACGGCTTCTTCGACGGCACGCTGTTCCATCGCGTGATCCCGAGCTTCATGATCCAGGGGGGCGGATTCGATGCCCAGCAGCGGCAGAAGCCGACGCGGGCACAGATCCAGAACGAGGCGGACAATGGCCTCACCAACCAGCGCGGGACGGTGGCCATGGCGCGCACCAACGACCCGCACAGCGCCACCGCCCAGTTCTTCATCAACTTGAAGGACAACGGCTTCCTCAACCACTCGGGCAAGAACTCCCAGGGGTGGGGCTACACCGTTTTCGGCAAGGTGGTCGAGGGAATGGATGTCGTCGACAAAATCGCCAGGGTGAAGACGGCCCCGGGCGACATCTCCGAGGCGGTCCCGCAGGAGCAGGTGAAGATCGATAAGGCGACTGTCCGCCCCGTCGCGGGGTAGGGTTCTTGTAGGGGCGGCCCTGTGTGGCCGCCCTGTTTCCCCATCAGCCGCGCAGGACGTTCCGGGCCTGGAGCCCCTTCGGCCCTTCCACGAGCTCGAAGCTTACCTTCTCACCCTGGTTGAGCGTCCTGAACCCCTCGGCGACGATGGCCGAGTGGTGAACGAAGATGTCGGCTCCCCCCTCCTCGGCCTGAATGAAGCCGAACCCCTTCGCGTTGTTGAACCACTTGACCGTTCCCTGCTGAGCCATCTGCCGCCACTCCTTTCCGCTGAAACAAGCAGGCGCGATCGGACCCTTCACCGCAGGTCGAACTTCATCTCGGAATTTCAGGGATCGTCTCACCAGCGCAGGGGAAAAGCAAGCGCTGGCGCGGCCAGGAAGGAAACTAGAAAAGATGGTGCCCAAGGCCGGACTCGAACCGGCACGGGTTGCCCCACACGCCCCTCAAACGTGCGCGTCTACCAATTCCGCCACTTGGGCTCAAAGAACCTGCTGCTAAAACCTGCTTACTGCGGTTTGGCCGGAGCCACCGGAGCCGGAGCCGGGCCCGGCTTGGCCGGCGCCGTCTTGGCCGCCGCGCTCTTGCCGTGGCCCGCCATCACCGTGCCGCCACTCGGGCCCCCCTTGAAGAGAGCGATCGAGATGGTGGTCAGGATGAAGATCACGAACGAGGCCACGGTCAGCTTGTGGAGCATCGTCGTGGCGCTACGGGCGCCAAAGGCGGTCTGCGTGCTGCCACCGCCGAAGACTGAAAGATCCGCACCCTTGCCCTGCTGGAGCAGGACGACGAGGATCAGAAAGACGCAGACGAGTACATGTACGACGTACAACAGATAGATCACGGTGCGAAGCCTCCAAATGGGCGCGTAGAACGTTCCCGACCCTAGCCGGAACCCCGAATGATAGCGAGAAATTTCTGTGGGTCAAGACTGGCGCCGCCGACGAGGAAGCCGTCGAGGTCCGGCTGGACGATCAGATGGGGCGCATTGTCGGGGGTCACCGACCCGCCGTAGAGGATCGGCACCGCCGCCGCGACCGCTTCGCCGAGCTCCTCCGCCAGCCGTCCGCGCAGGTAGCGGTGGGCCTCCTGGGCGATCTCCGGGGTGGCCGTCTCGCCGGTGCCGATCGCCCAGACCGGCTCGTAGGCGAGGGCGAACGGCTCGGGGCCGCCGGCGAGGGCGGCGGCGAGCTGGCGCGCCAGCACCGTGAAGGTCTGCCCCGCCTTGCGCTCGTCGCGCGTCTCGCCGACGCAGATCAGCGGCGTCAGCCGATGGTGGCGCGCCGCCGCGGCGACCTTGAGGCCGACCCACTCGTCGCTCTCGCCACGGTTCTGCCGCCGCTCGCTGTGGCCGCACAGCACCCAGGTGCAGCCGGCGTCGACGAGCTGCGGGCCCGAGACGTCGCCCGTGTGCGCCCCCTTGTCGTCCGGATGGAGGTCCTGGCCGCCGACCTCGACCTCGCTGTCCACCAGCTCGCGGGCGACGATCGGGATCAGCGGGAACGAGGGAAAGATCACCACCCGGGCGTCCACCGGCCCGGTCTCCGCCGCCGCCGCGAGCCCGCGCCGCAGGTCGCGGCAGTACTCCGCCGCGTCGGCCTTCAACAGGTTCATCTTCCAGTTGGCGGCGATCAGCGGCCGGCGCCGCTCGGCGCTCATCGCTTCCGCTCCAGCACGGCCACCCCGGGCAGGGTCTTGCCGGCGAGGAACTCGAGCGAGGCGCCGCCGCCTGTCGAGACGTGGCCGATGCGGTCGACGACGCCGGCCTGGCGGGCGGCGGCCACCGTCTCGCCGCCGCCGATCACCGAGAAGCCGGGGCAATTCGCCAGCGCCTGCGCCACCTCGCGGGTGCCGGCATCGAAGGGGGGCTTCTCGAAGACCCCCAGCGGGCCGTTCCAGAACAGGGTGCGGGCGCGGCCGACCGCCGCCGCGAACGCCTTGCGGGTCTCCGGGCCGATATCGACCGCCTTCATGCCGGCCGGGATGCGGTCGGCGGGGACGGTCTCGATCCGCCTCGGGGTGTCGAGGTTGTCGGTCACCACCACGTCCCGCGGCAGCAGGACCTCGGCCCCCTTCTCCTTGGCGCGGGCGAGGATCGCGCGGGCGAGGTCGAGGCGGTCCGGCTCGAACAGCGACGAGCCGAGCTCGTGCCCCTCGGCGGCGAGGAAGGTGTTGGCCATGCCGCCGCCGAGCAGCAGCAGGTCGAGGCGGGGGAGCAGGTTCTCCAGGGTGTCGATCTTGCCTTCGATCTTGGCGCCGCCGAGGAGAGCGGCGAACGGGCGCTCCGGCTCGCCGAGCAGCCGGCCGAGGGCCTTCACCTCGCGCTCCATCAGCCGGCCCGCCGCCCGGGCGCCGAGCCGCTCGGGCACCCCGACCACCGAGGCATGGGCGCGGTGGGCGGCGCCGAAGGCGTCGTCGACGTAGATCTCGGCCAGGGCCGCGAGCTGATCGGCGAAGAGGGGATCGTTCTTCTCCTCCTCGGGATGGAAGCGGAGATTCTCGAGCAGGACGATCTCGCCGGGGTCCATGTCGCGGATCAGCGCCTCGACCTCCGGGCCGACACAGTCGCCGGCGACGCGGACCGCCTGGCCGAGCAGGGGGACCAGCTCCTCGGCCACCGGCAGCAGGGTGTAGCGCGGATCGCGCTGCCCCTTGGGGCGGCCGAGATGGGAGGCGAGGATCACCACGGCGCCGGCGCCGGCGAGCTCGCGGATCGTCGGGATCGCCTCCTGCAGGCGGGTGGCGTCCATCACCTTCTGGTCCCTGGAGAGGGGGACGTTGAAATCCACGCGCACGAAGACGCGCTTGCCTTCCAGATGGTCGAAGTCGAGATCGTCCAGGGTCAACAGGTCCGCCATCGATTCCCTCCCTCTCGTCAGCCAGAACACGATGAGAAACGTCTCAGCCGGAGGGGCAGTTTATCAGCGGTGTCCCATCCTGGGGGTTTGTGGCACTTCTACAGTGGAGTACTCTTGTCCTTCCAGCTTGAATCTCTTCAAGCACAGATACGGAACTGAGACCTAAGCAGGAGAATCGACCAATGGCGGAAATGGGCAAATATTGCAAGGCATACCTGGCGAAGCAGTTCCGGGCCTACCCGGGCTGGAGCGAGAACGCCGCCAACGTACGCAAGGAGAAGAAGGAAGTCGACGGCAAGGAGGTCGAGGTCGACCGCGTGCTCGACGACGAATCGATCCTCTACCTCCAAGAGAACTACGTCGTCACCGACGGCATCTTCAAGGACCAGAACATCATCTTCGACAACGTCACCGACGAGTGGCAGCAGTTCTGCCATCAGGACCTCGCCTTCGAGATCCCGGTCTACGAGCCGATCGAGATCCAGCGCGCCGAGCCGGTCGAGACGCCGGCGACCAACGGCTAGGGGGAGACCTCTCTCCCGGGTGCGCATGGACCACCCGCTCGTCCTCGGCATTGAGACCTCCTGCGACGACACCGCCTGCGCCCTGCTCGACGGCGCCGGACGGGTGCTGTCGTCGGTGGTCTCCAGCCAGCTCGCCGCGCACCGCCCCTACGGCGGGGTGGTGCCGGAGATCGCCTCGCGCGAGCACTTGGCCAACTGGCCGGCGGTGAGCGGCGAGGCGCTCGAACGGGCGGGAGTCCTCCTGCAAGACGTGGAGGTGGTGGCGGCGACCCGCGGTCCGGGGCTGGTGGGGGCGCTGCTGGTGGGGCTGTCGATCGGCAAGGCGATCGCCTTCGCCGGCGGCCGCCCCTTCCACGCCGTCCACCACCTGGAAGGGCACCTCTACTCCCCCTTCCTGCGTCCTCCGGGCGATCCCGCTCTCCCGGAGCTTCCACCGTCCCGCTTCGTCGGCCTCGTCCTCTCCGGCGGCCACAGCTCCCTCTTCGCGGTCGAGGACGGCGCCGTCACGACCCTCGCCGAGACCCGCGACGACGCCATCGGCGAGGTCTTCGACAAGGTGGGCAAGCGCCTCGGCCTCCCCTATCCGCAGGGGCCGAAAGTGGACGAGCTGGCCGAGCAGGGCACCCCGGGCGCCCAGCGCTTCCCCGTCTCCCGCTTCGGCGAGACGCTCGACTTCTCCTACTCCGGATTGAAGAGCCAGGCGCTGCTGGAGATCCAGCGCCTGGAGCGGACGCTCGGCGCGATCGATCTGGGCGCGGCCGTGGAGGTACCCCAGCCCGTGCTCGACCTTCTCGCCGCCTTCCGCGAGTCAGCCGTCGGCCAGGTGCTCGACCGCCTGGAGCGCCTCCATGAACGGCGCCCCTTCGGGCTGCTCGCCGTCTCCGGCGGCGCCGCCGCCAACCGGCTGCTGCGGCGGGAGCTCCCGGCCTGGGCCGGGAGCCATGGTGTCGACCTCCGCCTCGTCCCCCTCGTGTACTCCGGCGACAACGCCGCCATGATCGCCCATGCCGCCCTGCTCCGCCACCGCCGCGGCCTGGCGGACGACCCCTTCGCCGCCGAGGCCGAGAGCCGGATTCCGCTCTAGGCCCGTCTCGCCGAATAAAAATCGGCTGAAGAGATATTTCACCGTCGATCGTTCTTGCATCTTCCCCCTGCCGGGAGTATCATCTGGATGTGGGGAGGATTCCCGAATGATCGACGAGATCGACCGCCAGATTCTGAACATCCTTCAGCAGAACGCCCGGACTTCCAACGCCGAGATCGCCCGGCAGGTGGATATGGCGCCCTCCGCCGTGCTGGAGCGCATCCGCCGGCTCGAGGCGCGGGGGGTCATCCAGGGGTACGAGGCGCGGATCAACCCTGAGGCCCTGGGGCTCACCACGCTGGCCTTCGTCTTCGTCCGCTCGACCGACTTCGACGGCGAGGCGAAGACGGCCGAGCTGCTGGCCAACATTCCGGAGGTGCTGGAAGCGCACCACATCGCGGGCGAGGACTGCTTCCTGATGAAAGTGCGGACGCGCGACGCGAAGTCGCTCGGGCGGCTGCTGCGCGAGCGCATCGGGTCGACCGGCACCGTGCAGTCGACCCGCACCACGATCGTGCTGGAGACGGTCCGCGAGAGCGGCCAGTTGCCGCTGGGGGCGCCCCAGGAGGTTGCAGAGCTCGCGGAGGAGGTGCCGGTTGAGTGATTCCAGAGGCGCGCGTGTTTCGGTGCTGCGGGTGGCGATCGCCCTCGGCGCCGTCTACCTGATCTGGGGGTCGACCTATCTGGCGATCCGTTTCGCCATCGAGACGATCCCCCCGTTCCTGATGGCCGGCGCCCGGTATCTCACCGCCGGCATCCTGCTCTACGGCTGGAGCCGCCTGCGCGGGGCGCCGCGGCCGAGCCTGGTCCACTGGCGCTCGGCGGTGATCATCGGCGCCCTGCTGCTGCTGGCGGGCAACGGCGGCGTGGTCTGGGCGGAGCAGCGGGTGAGCTCGGGGCTGGTGGCGCTGCTGATCTCGACAGAGCCGCTCTGGATCGTGCTGATGGTCTGGCTGCGCGACCGCCGGCAGCGGCCGGGCGGACGGGTGATCGCCGGCCTGCTCCTCGGCTTCGCCGGCCTGGTGCTGCTGGTGCGCCCGGGCTCCCCGGGGGGCGGCCTCGATCCGCTCGGCGTGGTCGCCGTGCTGATCGCCTCGCTGTGCTGGGCCTGGGGCTCGCTCTACAGCCAGCGGGCGAAGCTCCCCGCCTCGCCGCTGCTGTCGACGGCGATGCAGATGCTCAGCGGCGGCGGTCTGCTCCTGCTCGCCGCGGCGCTCACCGGCGAGCCGGCGCGTTTCGCCCTCGCCGAGGTCTCGACGCGGTCGCTGCTCTCCCTGGCCTACCTGGTGGTCTTCGGCGCCATCATCGCCTTCACCGCCTACGTCTGG
The DNA here is from genome assembly GCA_963792575.1 of uncultured Acidobacteriota bacterium. Classification (GTDB taxonomy): domain Bacteria; phylum Acidobacteriota; class Thermoanaerobaculia; order Multivoradales; family UBA5704; genus DATARR01. Next base: position 255,418 of record CAWBWZ010000023.1, on the reverse strand, counting down.
CTGCTGCGGTCGGCCTCGGCGGTGCTGGTCTCGACCTACGCCTACGTGAACCCGGTGGTCGCCGTCCTCCTCGGCTGGGCCTTCGCCGGCGAGCCGCTCACCCGGGGGACCCTGGTCGCCGCCGCGGTGATCCTGACCGGCGTCGCCCTGATCTCCAGCGCGCAGGGGAAGAAGGAGGAGGAGCCGGTGGCGGTGGCCGAGGAAGAGGAGGCGGAAGCGGAGGTTTGCGTGGCGCGGTGAGGGGAATCGACATGGACGAACAGGGACGAAAGGGACAAACAGGGACTCCAGAACAGGCCGGTTTTTTTCCTGATGTCCCTGTTTGTCCGTGATCGTCCCTGTTCGTCCGTGTTTTTTCCTTCCTACGGCCGCCTCACCTCCACCTTCCCCAGATCCGGCAGCAGCCGCACCCCCGCCGCGTCCGCGGACTTGCGGAAGGCGGCGACGTCGGTCTCGAAGAAGCGGTTGACGTCGGCCAGGGTGGCGTTAACCAGCTGCTCCGCCTGACGGAGGTACTCGAGGTGGGTCGGGCTCGGCGGCGACGCGGAGGAGAGGACATAGCCGGAGGCGTAGTTGACCCTCGACAGGGCGTCCGTCTCCGGCTGGATCCCCACCGCGTCGTAGGGCACCCAGAGCCGGCGCTCCAGCTTGACGAGATCCCCCTTCAGCTTGCCGGCGGCCTCGACCAGCGGGTCCGGCCTGGCATCCTTCGCATCGTCCGCGTTGGTGGCCTTCTTCCGGCTCTCCACCTTCGCCACCACCGCGTCGACGTCCGCCCGGGCGTTGCGAATGCGCTCGACCGCCTCGGCCAGAGCCTCCCCGAGCGCCAGGGCCCGCTTGCCGGCGGCGTCGCGGGCGCGCCAGTCGGCCTCGGTGTTGCGCGACCGCGGATCGGGCACGACCTGGACGGTCCCCCTGGCTTCGTGGTCCCCCATCTTGACCGTCACCGCGTAGGAGCCGGGCGGGACCTCGACCCCCGACGAGGCGTGCGGGGCCGGCGGCTTCTCGCTCGGGAACGGCTTGAGCGCGTCGGTGGTCAGATCCCAGACGGCACGGTTCACCCCCTGCCGGGCCGGGGCGGTGAAGGTGCGGATCGTCTTGCCGCCGGCGTCGGCGACGCGGATCTCGACCTCTGGGGGCTTCCCTTCATCTGGTTTCTTCTCCTCGGCCGCGGGCTTGCCCGGCGTCTCGCTGGCGTGGAGCTCCCGCGCGGTCTGCGGCATCCCCTCGACCGGCTTCCCCTGCTCGGCCTTGAGCCGCGCCTCCCGCTCCCCCGCCTTGCGCTCGCGCTCCGTCTTCTCCTCGGGATAGGGGAGCCCCGGCCCGTTCAGCGAGAAGGTGAGGATGGCGCCGTAGGGCTCGTTCTCGCCGCGGAACTCGCCGGAGCCGAGCCCGAAGCCCCCCGTCTCGGCCGGCGTTCCAGTGCTGCTGGGCGGGACCGGCCTCGTAGAGGTGGAGCGGCTCGGCCAGCGTCTTCTCGGAGAGCGTCCGCAACGGCCGGATGTCGTCGATCATGTAGAGCCGCGCGGCCGTGGGTGGCGATCACCAGGTCGTGCTCGCGCGGCTGGATCGCGAGGCCCATCACCGACACGGTGCGGCACGCCGTGCGTCCACTTCATCCACCGCCCGCCGCCGTCGTGGGAGACCCAGAGGCCGAACTCGGTGCCGAGGAAGAGGAGGTCCCGGTCGACCGGGTCCTGCTCGATCGACGGGGCGTAGCCGCGCAGGTCCGCGGTCGCCAGGCTCTTCCAGGTCTTGCCCGTAGTCGGCGGTGCGGTAGACGTAGGGCGTCGAAGTCCGCGCGCCGGTGGTTGTCGAAGACCACGAAGGCCGCGCCGGCGTCGAACTGCGAGGCGAGGATGTTGGGGACCCAGGTGTTCGCCGGCACGCCGTGGACGTTCTTCTCGACGCTCGTCCAGGTCTTGCCGCCGTCGCGGGTGACCTGCAGGCGGCCGTCGTCGGTGCCCACCCAGATCACCCCGCTGCTGCACCGGGCTCGGGGCGATGGTGAGGATGGTGGTGAAGTTCTCGGCGCCGCTGGCGTCGGTGGTGAGGCCGCCGCTCTCGTCCGGCTTCTGCCAGTCCGGATTGTTGGTGGTCAGGTCCGGGCTGATCGATCGTCCAGGTCTCGCCGCGGTCGGTGCGACTTGTGGAGAAACTGGCTGCCGAAGTAGATCGTGCCGGGATCGAAGCGGGTCGGTGGCGAGGCCGGCGTTCCAGTTGAAGCGCGAGCTTCACGCCGTCGGGCGGGCGCGGCTTGATGTCGCGCGTCTCGCCGGTGCGCAGGTCGTAGCGGACGAGGTAGCCGCCCTGCGCATTCGGAGTAGACGCAGGTTGCGGATCGCCGAGGTCCGGCAGCGGTCTCGAAGCCGTCGCCGCCGCCGACGCTCAGCCAGTCGTGGTTGCGGATGCCGCCCTGCTGCCAGACGGTGCTCGGGCCGCGCCAGGAGCCGTTGTCCTGCAGGCCGCCGTAGACGTTGTAGGGCATCTGCGTTGTCGACCGCCACGTGGTAGAACTGGCCGAGCGGCAGGTTGGTGACGAAGCGCGCGGTCTGGCCCGCGGTCGTGGCTGACGCGCCACGCCGCCGTCGTTGCCGACGATAGAGGCGGCTGGGGTCGTGCGGATCGATCCAGATGGCGTGGTAGTCGCCGTGGATCAGGACGCCGGGGATCAGGTCGTCGAAGCTCTTGCCGCCGTCGTTCGAGACCCGGACGTTGAAGTCCAGGCTGTAGAGGCGGTCGGGGAGCTCGGGGTCGACGCGCGATGTGGGCGAAGTAGAACGGCCGCGGGTTGACGTCGTAGCGGTCGTTGACCGTCTTCCAGGTGCGCGCCGCCGTCGTCCGAGCGCAGCAGAGCGCTCTTCTTCGGCCTCGACCATGGCGTAGACGACGTCGGGGTTGGAGCGCGAGATGGCGAGGCCGATCCGCCCGAGGTCGCCCTTCGGGCATGCCGTCCTCCTCGGTCGAGCCGCTTCCAGGTGCGCCCGCCGTCGTAGGTGACGTAGCAGCCCGGAGCCGGGGCCGCCGGACTTGAAGAACCAGGGCCAGCGCCGGTACTGCCACATGGCGGCGAACAGCTTGTTCGGGTTGCGCGGGTCGATCACCAGGTCGGCGGCGCCGGTCCGCGCGTCGACGTAGAGCACCCGCGCTCCAGGTCTTGCCCGCCGTCCTCGGTCTTGTAGACGCCGCGCTCGGGGTTCTCGCCCCAGGCCTGGCCGAGCGCCGCCACCCAGGCGACGTCCGGATTGGTGGGGTGGACGACGATGCGGTCGATGCGCTCGGTCTTGTCGAGCCCGAGGTGGGTCCAGGTCTCGGCCGGCGTCGAGCGAGCGGTAGACGCCGTCGCCGACCGAGACGCTGTTGCGCGGATTCCCCTCGCCGGTGCCCACCCAGACGACGTCCGGATTCGCCGGATCGACGGCGATGGCGCCGATCGAGGCCACCGGCTGGTCGTCGAAGATCGGCGCCCAGGTGAGCGCCGCCGTTGATCGACTTCCAGACACCGCCCGCGGCGCCGCCGACGTAGACGATGTTCGGGATTCGATTCGACGCGCGTCGATCGAGGCGACCCGGCCGCTCATGCCGGCCGGTCCGATCGAGCGCGCGCTCATGCCCGGCGAGCAGGCCGGGATCGAGGGCGGCGCGGGCGGACGTGGCGAGAAGGGCGAGGGCAAGGGCGAGAAGGACCGGTTTTCTCATGAAGCTCTCCCAGGTATCGACCCGTCAAGACTCAAAAAAACGCCGGCAAGGACCGGCACGGCACAAGGATATCCCCCTGGCTCCGGGCGGAGCCTTCCGGGATACGCGGACGGCCGGGAAAGGTTGCGGACAGGAGGCGGCCCTGCGGCGAAAGATTGACATCCTATCGACGGTTGTGTATTTATCGTCCAGCCCAAAGCCGTCAGTATGCAGGGCCCGGAGCGGCGTTGCCGCTCCATGAGATTTTTTTGAGCGACCCCAGACGGGAGGCACGTTTGCAGAGGAAGCACGCATTTTCGACCCTCTTCGCCCCAATTCTTTCCCAGGTCCGCCAGCTCGGGAGAGGGTCCAACACCTTCTGCGTGGGTACCTTCGCGCTCAGCCTCGTCAACCTCTCGACCCTCGGAATGCAGCCTGCCGCCCCGGCCCAGCCCACGGTTCAGCCGCCCGCCCTGCTGGTCCACGCCGCGGCCCCCGCTCCCACAGTGGCGCCGGCTCCGGTGGTTGCAGTGGAGGCGGCGCCGAAACCGGCCGCCGCCGTCCCCCAGAATCCGCCCGCGGCACACGCCGCCCCGAAGCCTGAAGCCCCGAAGCCGCCCGTGGATGACGTGGAGCGCCTCCGCAAGGCCGCCGACCTGCTGGTGCAGGTGAATACGGCGCTCGGCGAGCCGCAGTCCCCTTACGGGAAGATCATCTACGACGTCGCGATCCGCCACTCGATCAATCCGCACCTGGTGGCGGCGCTGATCCACGTCGAATCTTCCTTCAACCCCAGGGCGGTCTCACGCAAGGGTGCCTGCGGCCTCATGCAGCTCCTGCCGGAGACCGCGCGGCGCTTCGGGCTGACCAGGAAGAAGGATCTCTACGATCCGAAGAAGAATCTGGAGGCGGGCGTCCGCTATCTCAAGTGGCTGGCCAACCGGTTCGGCGGGGATACGCAGAAGATCCTCGCCGCGTACAACGCGGGTGAAGGGGCTGTGCAGCGGTTCGGCGGTATCCCACCCTACCAGGAAACCCAGAGCTACGTGCAGAAGATCTTCGGCCTTCTGGGCTTCTCCTCCACGCCCGCTCCGGCGGCACCCCAGACCGCCGAGCTCGCGAGCGCACAGGACGCCACGGCGGCCCGCTGAGGAACCTGCAAGGGCGGGGAGCTCGTCCCCGCCCCTCCAAATCATCAGCCTTCAAACCTGCAGGCCTTACGACCTAGCGGCCGTCGCCGTCGGCGTCGCCGGGGATGGCTCTCTCAACGCGGTGCCAAGCGTCCTTGGTGGCGAGCTTGGCCTCGTCCCAGGTCTGGCGGGCGGCGCCCCGGTTGTAATCGTTCCAATTGCGGCCCGAGCTCGGGCTCGGCTTCGTCCCAGCTCTTGGTGCCGGCCTTGGCGCGCGACTCCCAGCCATACCGGTAGGCCGGCTGATAGTCGTCGTAGGTGCGGTCCGCGTTCACGTACGGACGGTTGCGATAGTTGTCACGCCAGTAGGCGTCCTCCACCGTGGGGTTGACGCCCTCGGCGATGCCGTGGCCGACCAGCCCGCCGGCGATCGCGCCGACCGCCGCGCCCACCAGGGTTCCGACCGGACCGGCGACAGCCGTACCGACCGCCGCGCCCGTGGCGGCACCCGCCGCCGCGCCAACGCCGCTGCCGACCGGATGGACCTTGTCGTGCGCGTCGTGAGCATGATTCTCGGTTTCCATCTCCGTCACGCCCGTACCCGTTCCGTATTTCTCATCGTTCATGGTGTACCTCCTGGTTGTCGTTCTGTCCGGAGTTCCCGGAGCGCTTTTGGTTATTGCAAGGCAGGGGCCAACCTGGGGCCCAAAGGCGTTGTGCTAGCATCCAGCCCCTATTTCGGAGAGCCTATGGAGATTTACGAGAACGTCCTGGAAACCCTGGGGAACACCCCCCTGATCAAGCTCGGCCGGTTCCATTCCGGACCGGCGACGCTGGCGGCCAAGGTCGAGTCCTTCAATCCCGGCGGCAGCGTGAAGGACCGCATCGGCATCGCCATGATCGAGGCGGCCGAGAAGGCGGGGCTGCTGAAGCCCGGCGGCACGATCGTCGAGCCCACCTCCGGCAACACCGGCGTCGGCCTCGCCCTGGTGGCCAACCTGCGCGGCTACCGGCTGATCTGCACCTGCGCCGAAAAGATCCCCAAGGAGAAGATCGCGCTGCTCGAGGCGATGGGCGCCACGGTCATCCCCTGCCCGACCAACGTCGAGGCGGACGATCCGCGCTCTTATTACAAAGTGGCCGAGCGCATCCGCGACGAGGAGGGGGCCTTCCTCCCCTATCAGTACTACAACCAGGCCAACCCCGAGGCCCACTACCGCTCCACCGGCCCGGAGATCTGGCGGCAGACCGACGGCAAGGTCACCCACTGGGTGGTCGGCGTCGGCACCGGCGGCACCATCAGCGGCGCCGCCAAGTTCCTGAAGGAGAAGAACCCGGCGGTCCATGTGGTCGGGGTCGACACGGTGGGGAGCGTCTACGCCTACTACCACCAGCACCGCGAGCTCCCGCCCGCCGAGCAGATCCACCAGTACCTGATCGACGGCATCGGCGAGGACTTCATGCCCACGGCCGTCTGGTGGGACTACATCGACGAGATCGTCACCATCGACGACAAGACGGCCTACCGGGCGACCATGGAGCTCGCCCGCCGGGAGTCGATCTTCACCGGCTCCTCGGGCGGCGCCGCCGTCGCCGGCGCCCGCCAGGTCGCCGAGCGGCTGGGCGGGGACGGGCTGGTGGTCACGCTGCTCCCCGACTCCGGCGAGCGCTATCTCTCGAAGCTCAACAAGGAGTGGATGGCGGCCAAGGGGCTGCTGGAGGATTGAGCGGAGGGGGCGGAGCGTGCCAGCACAGGCCCGCCCGCAGGGCGGAATTTATCCAGCCTGGGGTGTCAACCCCAGGAAGGGGCCGACACCCTCCCTTTAAGCCCCGCAGGGCCGACACCTACCTGGGGTTGACACCCCAGGCTGGATAAATTCCGCCCTGCGGGCGTTAGGATGGAGCACATGCGTGCTTCTTCCCTCCCCGCCGCCCTCCTCCTGTCGTTCGCGCTCGCGAGTTGTGCCGGCGCCCCGACCTCCACGGTCCCCGGCGGCTCACCGGCCCCTGTCCGTCATCAAACCCCGGCCGCGGTTCCCCCGCCGCTCGATCATGCCCCCCTGATACGGGCGAAGGCGGCGACCCACATGACGCCGGACGAGCTGATCCTGGGCGTGGAGGTCGGGGGGGACGCCCGCGCCTATCCGCTCCGCATCCTCGACGCGCATGGGGTGGCCAACGATACCTTCAACGGCATCCCGGTCGCCCTGGCCTACTGCCGGTCCTGCGGCTCCGCCGTCCTCTACCGGACGGACACGCCGAAGGGCACCCTGACCCTCGCGCTCTCCGGCCGCTCCCGCGACGGCGACCCGCTCCTCGTCGACCGCCAGACCGGCACGCTCTGGAGATCGCTCACCGGCACCCCCGTGGAAGGCCCCCTGGCCGGCTCCGGCATCGAGCTCCAGCCCCTGCCTTTCGTGCTGACGAACTGGAAGAGCTGGTTCGAATCCCTCCTGGAGACGCGGGTGCTCACCGGCTCTGACAGCGAGGGCAAGCCGGCGGCGGGGCCCGGTGGCGATCCGGCGGCTCCCGGGGTCTTCGGGCTGGTCCTCGGCGGCGCCGCGAGGGCGTACCCGGTCGATCTCGTGGCCCGACAGGGAGTGATCAACGACGAGCTCGGGGGGCGCCCGGTGGTGATCGTGGCCGAGCCGGGAGCCGATCCCAGGAACCGCACGGTCCGCGCCTTCGAGCGCGGGGACCGCACCTTCACCCGCTCCGGGCACTCCCTCCTGGGCGCGGACTTTGTCAACGACCAGAACGGCCGCCCCTGGAAGATCGGCGAGGAATCGATCGCCGCCCCGGACGGCCGGCAGCTCCCCCGCCTCCCCGGCCGGCTCGCCACCCAGGCCGGGTGGGAGGCGGCGTATCCGCGGGGGGAGGTTTACGGGGAAAGAAAGGAACACGGACAGGCACAGACTCACACGGACGGACACTGACAGAAAGGACCCGTCCGGCGGCCTGCTTGTCCCTGTAAGTCCGTGTCCGTCCGTGAATGTCCGTGTTCTTCCCTCCCCCCCGCCCCCCGGCAAGCCCTTTGCATAAGGCTTCGGGTCCGCCATGCACCGCCCGAAACCACAGAACATCTGGTACGTCACCCGCGAGACGATCGCCAACTGGAGCAAGCACGCGGCGACCACGCATAGCGCGGCGCTCGCCTACCTCTCGCTCTTCTCCCTGGCGCCGCTGCTGATCCTGGTGGTGGCGCTCGCCGGCTGGGCCTTTGGCGCCGAGGCGGCCCAGGGGGAGATCCAGCGGGAGCTCGGCCGCTTCATCGGATCGGACGCGGCGGCGGCGGTGCAGTCGCTGGTGGCGGCGGCGAGCGCCCGGCCGAGGACGGGGCGGATCGCCGCCGCGATCGGCGTGGTGACCCTCCTGTTGAGCGCCACCGGCGTGCTGATGCAGCTCCAGGACACCCTCAACACGGTCTGGGAGGTGACGCCCAGACCGGGCTTCTTCCTCAAGACCCTGTTCAAGAAGCGGCTCTTCTGCTTCCTGCTGATCCTGGGCACCGGCGCCCTGCTGCTCTTCTCGCTCGCCGCCAGCGCCGGCCTCGCCGCCCTCCAGCGCCTCCTCGAGGCGCGGCTGGAGATCGGCCTCTCGAAGCTCCTCGGCGGGGCGGACGTCGTGCTCTCCTGGCTGGTGATGACGCTGCTGCTCGCGATGGTCTACCGGCTCCTGCCGGACGTCGAGATCGGCTGGCGCGACGTGGCCTGGGGGTCGGCCGTCACCTCCATCCTGTTCACGATCGGCAAGTACGCCATCGGCTTCTATCTCCAGCGCACCGGCGTCACCACGGCCTACGGCGCCGCCGGCTCGCTGGTGCTGGTCCTGGTCTGGATCTATCTCTCCTCGATGATCTTCCTGCTCGGCGCCGAGTTCACCCGCGTCCACTCGCGCCGCTACCGCGACGGCAAGGCGCCGGCCACGCCGGGCGCCGTGCGGGTGGAGACGATCCAGGTGCCCGTGGCGACCGCCCCTCCCGCTTCTTCTCCCGCCTCTGTCAAAGGATGATGAACGTCAAATCTTTCGCCACCCACGTCCTGGCCCTCGGGGTCTGCCTCGCCTTCGCCCCCCCTCTCCACGCCGACAAGGTCAAGGTGGACGTCGACGGCGTCCGGCGGGAGCTCCGGCTCAACATCCTCTCGGCCCTCAGCCTGGCGCGCGAGAACGACGGCAAGCTGACCGAGGACCGCATCCGCGGCCTCCACGCCCTGGCCCCCGAGGAGATCGGGGAGGCGCTCCAGCCCTATGGCTACTACAAGCCGCAGGTGCGCTCGGAGCTGCGCCAGGAGGGATCGACCTGGATCGCCCACTACGACGTCGACGCCGGCCCGGCGATCAAGATCGCCAGCGTCGATCTGCGGATCACCGGCGCCGGCGCCACCGATCCCCGCTTCCAGGAGATCGAGAGCCACTTCCCCGTCCAGAAGGGGGAGATCCTGCATCATCCGGAGTACGAACTGGGGAAGAAGCTGCTCACCGATCTCGCGGCCGAGACGGGCTATCTCGACGCCACCTTCGAGGAGAACCAGGTCCGCGTCGACCTCGAGCGCTACCAGGCCGACGTCGTCCTCCACTACAGCACCGGCCCGCGCTACCTGTTCGGCCCGGTGTTCTTCCATCAGGACGTCCTCGACGGCGGGCTGCTGACCGGCTACATCAACTTCACGCCCGGCGAGCCGCTCGACGTCAACAAGATCCTGCAGCTGCAGAACGCGCTCTCGGACAGCCCCTACTGGAGCCGCGTCGAGGTGGTGACCCAGCAGGAGAAGGCCGAGAAGTTGGAGGTGCCGATCGACGTCAACCTGGTGCCTGCCAAGACCATGCGCTTCAGCGGCGGCGTGGGCTACGGCACGGACACCGGGCCGCGGGTGAAGGGGACCTGGGACCTGCGCCGGATCAACCGCCGGGGGCACCGCGCCCACATCGAGGCCAGCGTCTCGCAGATCGAGCAGAGCTTCCTCTCGAGCTACCTGATCCCGGGGGCCTACCCGCGCACCGACACCCTCGCCTTCAACCTCGCCTACGACCGGCAGATCACCAATACCCTCGACAGCAAGTCGGGGCTGGTCGGCGCCCAGTACACCCGGCTCCGCGGCAGCTGGAACGAGACGTTCGCCCTCAACTTCCAGCGCGAGAATTACAAAGTCGGGCTCGACAAGGGGGACTCGAACCTGCTGGTGCCGAGCGCGGGCCTGGAGCGGGTACGGGCGGACGACCGGATCGACACCACCAACGGCGACCGCCTGCGCTTCACGCTCCAGGGGACCGCCGAGAACCCGCTCTCCGACGCCACGTTCGTCCAGGGGCTGGCGGACGCCAAGGTGATCCGTACGGTGGGGGCGCGCAACCGGCTGATCGGCCGCGCCCAGATCGGCTACACCGCCACCGACGACTTCCGCATCCTCCCCCCGCGCTTCCGCTTCTTCGCCGGCGGCGACCAGAGCGTGCGCGGGTTCCGCTATCAGTCGCTCGGGACCAAGGACGAGGAGGGCAACGTCATCGGCGGCGAGGCCCTGCTGGTGGCGAGCCTCGAGTACGAGTACCGGTTCCGCCCCAAGTGGGGTGTCGCGGCCTTCTACGACACAGGCAACGCCTTCCACGACTTCAGCGGCCTCGACCTGGCGCGGGGTGCCGGCGTCGGAATCCGCTGGCGTTCGCCGATCGGCCCCGTCCGCGCGGATGTCGCCTACGGTCTCTCCGATCCGAATCACCCCATCGTGTTTCACCTCAATATTGGACCTGATCTATGACGGACGATCCCACTCCGGCGCCCGTGGCGCCCGCTCCCTCACCACCCCCCCGCAAGCGGCGCCGGCCCCTGCGCTGGCTGCTCGGCCTGCTGCTCGCGCTCGTCCTCCTGCTCGTCCTCGCCGCCGGGCTCGGGTGGTACGCGGTCTCCACCGAGGGGGGCACCCGCTTTCTCCTCGGCCACCTCGGCTCGTACATCCCGGGCGAGCTGACGATCGGCTCCCAGAAAGGGCCGATCACCGGCCCGCTCGACCTGCGCGACGTGCATTTCCGCAACGCCACGATCGACGCGCGGATCCAGCACGTCCACCTGGCCTGGAAGGCCGGCCGGCTGCGCCAGCGCATGCTGGACATCGATCAGCTCCACGCCGAGGGGATCCGCGTCGCCCTGAAGAAGAGCGGTGACACCACCGCCAACGGCAAGCTGGTCGACATCCACCTGCCGGTCAACATCATCGTGCGCGACGCGCTGATCCGTGACGTCGAGATCGTTCGCGAGGGGCAGCCCCCCTTCCGCCTCGACCGTATCGCCCTCGACGCTGTCAGCGAGCGCGCCCGCGACGTCCTCCACGTCCGCAGCCTGGCGGTGGACGGCCCGATCTTCCAGCTCCGGGCCAGCGGGCGATCTCAACCCGGTCGGCGACTACGCCGTCGATCTCCAGGCGCGGGCCACCTACAAAGACCCCAAGCTGCCGCCGTTCGTGGTCGGCGGCCGGTTCAACGGCACGCTGGAGAAGCTCGGGATCGACGCCACCTTGAGCCAGCCTTTCGACGCCCACGTACGGGGGAACGTCCTCACCCCGATGCGCGAGCTGGGCATGGACCTCGCCGCTCAGGTGAGCGGGTTCAACGCCAAGGCGATCAACCCGGAATGGCCGGTGGCCCGGATCCGCCAGGGGAACCTGACGATCAAGGGGCAGCTCAACGACTTCACCTCCGAGGGGAAGATCCTCGGCGCCTACGAGAACTACGGCGCCGGGCAGGCCGACTACCGCCTGGCCCGCAAGGGGGACGACCTCATTTTCGAATACCTCAATCTGAAGACGGAGAAGGGCGCCGCCATCGCCGCCCGCGGCAAGGTCACCCTCCCCACCCCCACCAGCGAGCTGGCGATGGACGTCACCGCCCAGGCCCAGGGGATCAACACCCAGGCGATCAACCCGCAATGGCCCCTCGCCCGCATCCGCCAGGCGGACGTCGCGATCAAGGGCAAGCTCACCGATTTCACCTCCCAGGGGCAGGTTTCCGGCTCCTACGAGAACCTCGCCACGGGCACGGTCGACTACCGGGTGGCGCGCAAGGGGGACGACTTCACCTTCGACACCGTGAAGCTCAGGACGGCTCAAGGGACCACCCTGAACGCCAGCGGCCGCGCCAGCCTCGCCAAGGGCGGGCGCCTCGACGTGACGGCCGGCTGGAACCATCTCGTCTACCCGCTTCAGGGGGGCGCGCCGGTGGTGGTCAGCCAGACCGGCAAGGGGCATGTGACCGGCACGCTGGCGGACTACCAGCTCGCGGTGGACGCCCAGCTCGCGGGACCGAACATCCCGCCGGGGCACTGGGTGCTCGCCGGCCGCGGCAACCAGGAGCGGATGGACATCCGCTCGCTGCGCGGCGACGTCCTGCGTGGCCAGCTCGCGGCGGCGGGGAGCGTCGCCTGGAAGCCGCAGGTCGCCTGGAACGTGCGGCTGAACGGCGACGGCATCGATCCCGGCGTCCAGGTTCCCGACTATCCCGGCCGCATCACCTTCGCCGCCACCAGCGCCGGCAACCTGCGCGGCGACGCCATCTTCGGCCGGGTGGACGTCAACCAGCTCAGCGGCAATCTGCGGGGCAACCCGCTCGCCGGCCAGGTCCACCTGGAGCTGGCGGGGGACAACTATCGCCTCCCCGGGCTCGACCTGCGCTCCGGCACCGCCCGGCTGACCGCCAGCGGCACCTTCACCAAGACCGCCGGCAATCTCGACTTCCGGCTCGCCGCGCCCAACCTCTCCGAGGCCCTGGCGAACGCCGGCGGCGCGGTCACCGCCCAGGGGCACCTCGCCGGTCCGTGGAAGACCCCGCGGGTCACCGCCCAGGCCACCGCCGACTCGCTCGTCTACCAGACCTACTCCGCGGGCAGCGTGGGCCTCCAGGCCGACGTCGACCTCGGAGCCGCCGGCCCGCTCGTGGTCAACCTCAAGGCCGCCAACGTCGGGCTCAACGGCCAGAAGTACGACACCGTCACCCTCACCAGCCAGGGGACCCGCCCGGCGCACCAGATCACCCTCGCCGTGCGCCAGGGGTCCGACAGCCTCGACCTCGCCCTGGCCGGCGGCCTGCGGGGGACGACGGCCTGGAGCGGCGAGATCCGCCGCCTCGACCTCGTCAACCGGCAGGCCGGCACCTGGCGGCTCGCCGGGCCGGCCGGGCTGACCGCCGGCACCACCCAGGCGGCCCTGAAGGGGTTCTGCTGGACCTCCGGCGAGGCCCGCCTGTGCGCCGACGGGCAGTGGGCCAAGAATGGGCCCTGGAGCGGCAACGGCACCGTCGCCGCCGTGCCGTTCTCGCTGCTCAAGCCCTTCCTGCCGCCGGATCTCCAGATCACCGGCGCGGTCGGCGGCACCTTCGCCGGCACGGGGAGCCCCACCGGCGTGGTCACCGCCAACCTCGACCTCCGCCCAGGCCCGGGGGAGATCCGCTACCCCGTCAAGGGGGGGCAGACCGCCCAGATCCGCTTCGACCAGGGGACCGTCCGCATGGTCGCCGGCGCCGACGGGCTGACCGGCCACGCCGACCTCACCTTCGTCAACACCGGGGCGCTGCGGGCCGACCTGCGGCTGCCGCAGTACAACAAGATCGGCGCCCCGCTCCAGACCCAGGCGGTCAGCGGGCGCATCGTCGCCAACTTCTCCAATCTCGGCATGGTCGAGGCCTTCGTGCCCGACTTCGACAATACCCGCGGCGCCCTCAACGCCGACCTGACGATCGGCGGCACCGTCGCGAAGCCGGCCGTCAACGGCGCCGTCCAGCTCCAGCAGGCGCAGGTGGACGTGCCGAAGTACGGCCTGCAGGTGCGGCAGATCCAGCTCACCGCCAAGGCCGTGGGCTCGGGGCCGATCCAGCTCCAGGGCTCCGCCCGCTCCGGCACCGGCAACGTGACGATCGGCGGCGGCGTCGCCCTCGACGGCAGCCCGAGCAAGATCACGATCGAAGGCAGGAACTTCCTCGCCTCCAACACCAAGGAGATCAAGGCGATCGTCTCGCCCAGCCTGCAGGTCGCGCTCAACGGGCCGCGGATGGACGTCACCGGCGACATCACCATCCCCGAGCTGACGGTCAATCAGGAGAAGCAGCGGCGCGGGACGGTTCAGGTCTCCAAGGACGTGATCATCCTCCCGCCTCGGCGGAGGCGGCGGCCAAGGCACCCGCCGCGGCATCGCGGGAGCTCTTCGCCCGGGTCCGCGTCGATCCTGGGCGACAAGGTCACCGTCAAGGCCTCCGGCTTCAGCGGCGGCCTCACCGGCAGCGTGCTGGCGATCGAGCAGCCCGGCAAGGCGACCACGGCGGTCGGCGAGCTCGAGGTCACGAACGGCGTCTACAAGGCCTACGGCCAGGACCTGACCCTCGACCGCGGCCGGCTGATCTTCGCCGGCGGGCCGATCGACAACCCCGGCCTCGACCTCAAGGCCTACCGCAAGGCGGACGACGGCACCGTGGCGGGCATCAACATCGCGGGCACGCTCACGCGCCCCGCAGGCGACGCTCTACTCCGACCCGGCGATGGACGAGGCGAACGCGCTCGCCTACCTCCTCCTCGGCCACCCCCTCGGCCAGTCCTCGGCCGCAGGAGGGGAGCCTCGCTCGCCAACGCCGCCACCTCGCTGGGGCTGAAGGGGGGGAACCTGGTGGCGAAGAAGGTCGCCGCGCGCTTCGGCCTGGAAGAGGCGCGGTTCGAGTCCAAGGGGGGCATCAAGGAGGCCTCGCTGGTGGTCGGCAAGTACCTCTCGCCGCGCCTCTACGTCAACTACGGGATCGGCCTCTTCTCGCCGATCAACACCTTCACCATCCGCTACCTCCTGGGCCGCACCTGGAGCCTCCAGGCCCAGCAGGGAGCGGCCCTCAACGGCCAGGGGCAGGCGACCGGCGTGGACGTGCTCTACACGGTCGAGCGCGGCAAGGGTGGAGCCACCCCGCCGCCGCCCAAGCGGGAGCGCGGGGAGGATGTGAAGGGGCCGGAGGGGACGGGTACGGAGGGGGGGACGGGGGGCGGGCGGTAGGGCGCCCGCCCTGAAAGGGCGGAATTTGAATAGCCTGGGGCTTCAGCCCCAGGTGGGCAGTCCCCCAATCCCCCCCGCCCTGAAGGGGCGGAACCCAGCTCTTCCTGAACGGAAGACCGTCGCTGAAAGGCACCGCCCCCCTCGGGGCGGATACAGGGTGGTGGACTGCCTACCTGGGGTTGAAACCCCAGGCTATTCAAATTCCGCCCTTTCAGGGCGGGGGAGGGGACAAGCCCCTCCCCTACGAAAGAGGTTTAGGTAAGGCTTCCAAATACTCGGGCCACTCTGGCTCGTCACGAGAAAATTCTTCAGCCATGGCTTGTTCGGCCGAGGGCTGGAGCTGAGTACATTCCTGGGCGAGGCGAGCCCGCCCGAGACGACGCAGCTTCTCGGCCATCCGACCCGTCCCGCGCGCGGCAAGACGGTCCAATTTCCGGCTCACCCCAACCACCCCCGATACAGCTCCGGCCGCCGGTCCCGCCAGAACAGCCGCCTTGCCGTGGAGGTCTCGCAGGCCCGGAGATCGATGTCGGTGACCACCAGATCCTCCTTCAGGCTCTTGCCGCGGGCGGTCACCCGGCCTTCGGGATCGACCACGAAGGACTCGCCCGCGAAGTGGAGGCCCGCCTCGGGGCCGACCCGGTTGGCGAGGGCGATGAAGTAGCCGTTCTGGAAGGCGGCGGTGCGGACCTCGGCCTCGTAGAGCCCCTCCGGCCACTCGCCGACCGTGCCCGCCTGCGGGATCACCACCAGCTCGGCGCCGGCCACCCCCAGGGCCCGCATCACCTCCGGATAGTGGCGGTCGTAGCAGATGGCGACCCCGATCTTCCCCACCCGGGTCTCGTAGACCGGCACCCCGCGGTCGCCCGGGTGGTAGTAGTCCTGCTCGTGGAACCCCTCGTAGTCGGTGATGTGGATCATCCGGGTCACGCCCAGCAGGCGGCCGTCGGCGTCGAACACCGGCGAGCTGTCGAAGCGGCGGCCGTGCTCGCTCGAGCTCGTAGAGATTGAAGACGGTGACCAGCCCCAGCTCCCGGGCGCGCTCGGCGATCCGCTCGGTCGTGGGGCCGGGGATCGGCTCGGCGAGGCTCAGGGCCTCTTCGTTGCCCGGATACTGGGGGAAGAAGCGGATCGAGGATCACCTCGGGGAAGGCGATCAGCTCGGCGCCCGGCCTGGCGGGCGACGGTCATCGTGTCCAGCGCCCGGTCGAGGTTGGCGGCGCGGTCCGGAGAGGCGGCGAGCTGGGCGAGGGCGATCCGCATCCGGCTACCTCTTCGACCGCCGCTTGAACGACCAGGTGAAGGCGAAGCGGGCGACGACCGTGCCGTCCGGCGAGCGGCCGACCGTCTCCATCCGGGCGGTGGCCGGCTCGCCGGTCGCGACCGTCTCGGCCACGGCGGCGAACGCCTTCGCGCCGTCCTCGCAGGTGAAGGCGGTGAGCGCCTGCGCCTTCTTCTCGAAGCTCGCCTCCAGGTTGACGATGAGCAGCGCCACCGGCTGGCCGGCGAGCTCGGTCGCCATCATGGCCAGGGCGCCGGTCGACAGCTCGGCGGCCATGCTGAGAGCGGCGAAGTAGGTCGAGCGGAACGGGTTCGTGGTCCGCCAGCCGTAGGGGACGGTGACCACGCACCGTCCGGCGTCCAGCTCCCGCACGCGCAGGCCGGCGACCAGGGCCAGCGGCAGCTTGGCGAGCATGAAGCCGCGGAACAGGAACGGATTCTTCAGGCGCGCCGCGAGCCTGGCGGCCTGGGGGGCGGGAACGGATAGAGCGACCGGTTCGGCCATGGGGATCCTCTCCCCTCCGACTATACCGCTACTCGAAGGTCGCCACGACCGGCGCGTGGTCGCTCGTCCCGACGTCCGCCAGGACCTTGCTGGCGACCGGCTTCAGCGACTCGCTCGCCAGGATGTAGTCGATCCGCCAGCCGATGTTGCGCTCGCGCATGTTCCGCCAGGGCGCCCACCAGGTGAAGAGGCCGTCGTTGTCCGGATCGAGGGCGCGGCCGACGTCCACAAGTCCGTGGGCGAGGAGGCCGGCGAAGAGCTCGCGCTCCTCGGGACGCTGGCCGATGACGAACGGCTTGCGCTCCTTGGGGTGGAGGTCCTGGTCGCTGCGGGTGACGTTCATGTCGCCGCAGAGGATGAGCCGGCGGCCCAGCGCCTCCTGCTCGCCGGCCCAGCGCTCCAGCGCGCGGAGGAAGTCCATCTTGGCCGCGAAGTCCTTGCCGCCGTTGGGGACGTAGATCGAGGCGAACACCAGGTCGCCGGCTGTGGCGGTGACGATGCGCGTCTCGAGGTCGAAGGCGGGGTGCTCGAAGCGGGGCTCCGCCGGGAAGACCTCCCGCCGCAGATGGAGGCTCACCCCCGAGTACCCCCCCGCCCCGTGCCAGTAGCACCAGTAGCCGTTCAGCTCGCAGAGCTCCTCGGCGAGCTGAGCGGGGGAGGCCTTGATCTCCTGCAGGCAGACGACGTCCGGCCGGTCGCGCTCCAGCCATTCGAGGAACTGCCCCTGCCGGGCGCGGATGCCGTTGACGTTCCAGGTGGCGACGGTCAGGCTCATGGCGGCGACATGATATCCGAAGGAGACTTTTCGCGTCTCCACATGCCGGCCCCGCGCTACGGGTGCTTCTGCGGGCTGACGATGTGCGTCAAGTCGTGGCTCAGGCGATCGGGGGGCTGGATCGCCCGGGCCTGATCGGGGTGCGTGAAATTCCGGAGCTGCTCTGCGCTCACCCTGAAGTCGCACCCCAGGGCGAAGCTCCAGAAGGCGGCCACCTTGCACTGGGGAGGATCCGGCGGATTGTCGATGTTGGTGGCCGAACCCGACCACTCGGCCGACGGCGGCCCGAAGTGTACCGGGACCCGGGAGTGGGTCGGCGCCGAGGTCACTCTCGCGTGATACCCCACGACGACCAGGTTCCCGGGCTGGCAGCGGTCTATCGGCTCAGGCGTGGGGATGAGGGTCGGACCCTGGTGATAGACGGTGTGGATCTCGACCCAGCTCCCCACCGGCGGATCCTTGGGGCACTCCCCCTCGCCTTGAGCTGGTGCCGCGCTCTGCTTCGGGCACGCCTGGACGTTCTCGATCCGGCAGTGGTAGTGCTGACTGCAGCGATGGAGAGTCAGCCGGACGCCCTGGCGCGGCGAATAGGTGATGGAGTCGGGGGTACGTTCCGTCACCGCCGGAACCCTTGACGTCCAGTCCCAATCCGCGTCGGTCAGGCTGCGGGGCGACTGCGGGTGATTGCACGTCGGGCAGACCAGCTCCGCCTGTGGTGCCGGCTGGGCCGACCCCTGAGCGGAGAATCCCGCGGCGGCCAGTACGATGGCGACGCCCGCGATGCTTCGAGCAGCATTGCGCATAATCCTCTCCCTTCGCTGAGTTTGAGAGGACTTTACTCCATCCTGGGCGGCGTGCCTACGGCTGCGGCTCGTGGAGCTTCACCGGCTTGCCCTTCTTCCCCGACCGCAGGTTGAGCATCTCGACGAAGACCGAGAACGCCATCGCGAAGTAGATGTACCCCTTGGGGATGTGGCGACCGAGGCCCTCGGCGATCAGCGACATGCCGATCAGCAGCAGGAAGGAGAGCGCCAGCATCTTGATCGTGGGGTGCCGGTCCACGAAGTCGCTGATCGGCCCGGCGGCGAACATCATCACGCCGACGGCGATCACCACGGCGGCGATCATCACCGGCAGGTGGTCGACCATGCCGACGGCGGTGATCACCGAGTCGAGCGAGAAGACGATGTCGAGCAGCAGGATCTGGACGATCACCGCCGTGAACGAGGCCACGGCGCGGGCGCTCGCCCCCTCTTCCTCCCCTTCCAGCCGGTCGTGGATCTCGCGCGTGGCCTTGAACAGCAGGAAGAGGCCGCCGGTCAGCAGGATGAGGTCGCGGCCGGAGATCCCCTGGCCGAGCACGGTGAAGAGCGGCGCGGTGAGCTTGACCATCCAGGCGATGGAGGCGAGCAGGCCGATGCGCATGAACATGGCGAGGAAGAGACCGAGGCGCCGCGCCTTCGGCTGCTGCTTCGCCGGCAGCTTCCCCACCAGGATGGAGATGAAGATGATGTTGTCGATGCCGAGGACGATCTCGAGCACCGTCAGGGTAAACAGCGCGATCCAGGCTTGGGGGTCCGTCATCCACTCCATCAGAATCTCCTTCCGCTCCTCCGCCCCTCCCAGGGCGCGGCGGATTCTATCCTACGGCTCCTGGAAGGCCGCGAGCCGTTGAAGTTCGTGAAATAATCCGCCCTCATGAGCGACACGACGACCCGCGGCATCCGGGTCCAGGTTCAGAGCTTCTACGACGAGGAGCGCAGCTCTCCGCAGGAGAATTACTATTTCTTCGCCTACCAGGTGACGATCTCGAACGTCGGCCAGGAAACGGCGCAGCTCATCAGCCGCGAGTGGATCATCATCGACGGCAACGGCGACACCCAGCGGGTGCAGGGGCCGGGGGTGGTCGGCGAGCAGCCCACGCTCGCTCCAGGCGAGGAGTTCGAGTACACCAGCTTCTGCCCCCTGACCACCCCCGTGGGCTCCATGCACGGCTCCTATCTGATGGTGCTCGGCAACGGCGAGCGCTTCGAGGCGGAGATCGCGCCGTTCCCGCTGACGGTGCCCCACATCGTGAACTGAGGCGGGTCCCCCTGGAGGCCTGCCGTTTGCAGGCCCTCCCCGCATGGCCAGACCCGCGAAGACCACCCCGAAACCGAAGCCCGCTCGCGCCGATCGCGTCACCGCCGCCGCCGTTCCCGCCGAGGAGCTTACGGGTGAGTTCCCGGAGATCGACCTCCCCGTCCGCCCGCCGTTTCCGCCGATGGAGGCGAAGCCGGCGGCGCGGCTGCCCTCCGGCGAGGGGTGGCTCTACGAGCCGAAGTGGGACGGCTTCCGCTGCCTGGCGTTCCGCAAGGGGGACACGGTCGCCCTGCAGTCGAAGAGCGGGCAGCCGCTCGACCGCTATTTCCCCGAGATGGTCGAGGCCCTCGGCGCCCTGCCGGTGAAGACTTTCGTGCTCGACGGCGAGATCGTCATCCAGACCGGCGGCGGGCTCGACTTCGACGCCCTGCTCCAGCGGATCCACCCGGCCGCCAGCCGCATCCGCAAGCTCGCCCGCGAGACCCCGGCGAGCTACCACGCCTTCGACCTGCTGGTGGACGCGCGCGGCCGGTCGCTGGCCGGGCGGCCGCTGCGCGAGCGGCGAGCGGGGCTGGAGGAGCTGTTCGCGAAGATCCCCGCCGGGGAGCGGGTCCTCCTCTCCCCAGCCACGCCGGACCGCAAGATCGCCGAGCGCTGGATGCGGGAGCTCGGCGCCGCCGGCCTCGACGGCGTGATCGCCAAGCTGGCGGGCTCCCCCTACCTCACCGGCGAGCGCGAGGGCATGGTGAAGGTCAAGCGGGTGCGCACGGCCGACTGCGTCGTCGGCGGCTTCCGCTGGGCGGCCGCCGGCGGCAGGAACGAGGGGCAGATCGGCTCGCTCCTGCTCGGCCTCTACGACGAGGAGGGGCGGCTCGACCACGTCGGCTTCTCCTCCAGCTTCACCGCCGGGGAGCGTGGCGAGCTGGCGCCGATCCTCCTGCCGCTGCGCGAGCCCCCCGGCTTCACCGGCAAGGCGCCGGGAGGGCCCAGCCGCTGGAGCCAGGGGCGCTCGACCGAATGGGAGCCGCTGCGCCCCGCCCTGGTCTGCGAGGTCCGCTACGACCACTTCTCGGGCGGCCGCTTCCGCCACGGCACCAAGTTCCTCCGCTGGCGTCCGGAAAAGAGGCCGGACCAGTGCACCTTCGAGCAGGTGCGCCCGCGGGCCGTGCCGCTGTCGAAGCTGGGGCTGTGAAACTCCCTCGGCCTCCCCTCCGTAGTGACGCCTGGAGGTGACAAGACCATGGCTCTGATCGCCGGTTTCTTCCTGCTGCTCGCCCTCGCGGGGGTGGCCTTCGTGGTGCTGGCGGGGCTCCTGAAGCTGGTTTTCAACATCGCGCTCTTCCCCCTGGCGCTGCTCTTCGGCGCCCTGAAACTGGTGCTGCTGGGCGTCGTCGGGCTGGTCCTGACGGCGGTGGCCGGCCCGGTGCTGCTGGTGGTGGCGGTGCCCTTGATGATCCTCGCCCTGCCGCTCCTCCTGCTCGGCGGGGTGGCCTGGGCGGCGGTCCGCACTGTGGCCTAGTGGCACCCTTCTTGCTCTCTCTGGTCGTGAGGAACACAACGGACCGGCGCCGCCGGTCCTCTCCGAACCGAACGACCAGAGAGGAACTCTTTATGAGAATAGCCAGCAGAACCATCGCTTCAGCCGCCGTCGTGGCGTTGCTCTGCCCGCTGATGGCTCAGCCGGCCCAGGCGCGGCAGAGAACGGTCTCCAGGAATGACGTCGCCGGCATCCAGATCCTGGTCCGCGCCATCGACGACAAGACGGACGGTACCCGGATCGATCCGGGCGGCACGGTCAGCGTCGCCGAAGGGGCGCGCGTGCGCGTCAACGTGGAGGCCGTGCTCAACGGCTCCCGCGTGCCGATGTACCCGGTCACCGAGTTCACCGACCTGGACCGCGGCGGCGTTCGCATCACCCGCGGCAACGCGGCGAACGCGGCCGTCGACCTCGAGGTCATCTCGAAGCGCAACCCCAACCGGATCCAGCGGATCGGCTACCGCATCACCGACAACCGGGTGCCGGCGAACCTGCGGACGGGGAGCTTCAACATCCAGGTCGTCGCTCCCACCACGATCGGCTCCAACGATCAGCAGGGGTCGGGTAGCTATGGCCGGCCGGGCCGGGGGGACGGCGGCTGGAGCAACGACCGGGCCCGCGACCTCACCCGCGCGCTCTATCAGGGCATCCTGATGCGGGAGCCGGATCCGGCCGCCGGCGGCACGACCGACGCGATCCGCAATGG
Source organism: uncultured Acidobacteriota bacterium (assembly GCA_963792575.1). Classification (GTDB taxonomy): domain Bacteria; phylum Acidobacteriota; class Thermoanaerobaculia; order Multivoradales; family UBA5704; genus DATARR01. Next base: position 233,714 of record CAWBWZ010000023.1, on the reverse strand, counting down.
CGGCTATAACGCCCTCATCAACGAGGCGGTCAACATCGCCAACAGCAAGGAGAGCCGCTTCGAGATCCCCAGCCGGAGGGTCCCCCACGAGCAGCGGCTCGAGGCGATGTACCAGAGCCTCCTCGGCCTCTCCGCCCAGCAGGCCGACCCGAGCACCTGGCGCTCCGACCTGCGGATGCTCAACGACGGGCAGATCGCCCGGGTGGTCGAGGGGATCGTGCGCTCCGACCGCTTCCGCTCGCGCTATGGCCTGACGGGCTACTGATCGCCCTCCGGCCAGCCGTGGAAAGGCCCTCCTTCGGGAGGGCTTTTTTCTTTGTCCTCAAGGGAACGTGAGCGTCCTCCGCGGAGGACGATTCCTCCCCCCTCTCCTTCCGTCCGGACCTCTTCGGACCTTATATTCCATAAAGGTTCGGCCTTGCGGCGCGCCCTGGCACCTTCCTTGCCTTTTAAGGGTTGCTGTCCTGTTTGCGGTAAAATTAGACTTGGCTCTCAACCTGGAGAAGCGATCCGTCATGAGACGAACGTTCCGCGCCCTTGTCCCTCTCCTCGCCGCCTTCGTCCCGGCCCTCGCGGTCAATCCCGCCGTCACGGCCCAGACTGCCGACACGCCCCCGTCCTTCGGCGAGGCGATCGACGTCCGCGTCGTCAACGTCGAGGCGGTGGTGACCGACCGCGACGGCAAGCTGGTGACCGGCCTCAAGCCGGGCGATTTCCGGCTGCGCGTGGACGGCAAGGAGGTGCCGATCGAATACTTCAGCGAGGTGCACGACGGGCAGGCCCTCGCCGCGCCGGCGGCAGCGCCGGCGGAGGGCAAGCCGGCGGCCGAGGCGCGCGTGCAAGGCCTGGCCGAAGGAGCCGTGGGGACCTATTACCTGGTCTTCATCGACGACTACTTCTCGATCGCCCCCAACCGCGACCAGGTGCTCAAGGGGCTCAAGGCCGACCTCGGCCGTCTCGGGCCGGACGACCGCATGGCGATCGTCGCCTACGACGGCGGGCGGCTGGCCATGCTCTCCAACTGGTCGGGTTCGCAGGCCGATCTCGGCCGGGCCTTCGATCAGGCGATGACGCGGAAGGCCCGCGGCTTCGACCGCATCGCCGAGCGCCGCAGCCAGCGGAACGACGACTCGTTCGCCAGCCAGACGGTCGGCGACAGCACACCCTGGATCTCTCCGTGCTCCAGACCGGGCTCAACGACCGCCAGCGCGCCTATACCGACACCCTGATCCGCCAGATCAAGGGGGACGTCCAGGCGGCGGTGAGCGCCATGCGCGCCTTCTCGGCGCCCCGCGGGCGCAAGGTGATGCTGCTGCTCTCCGGCGGCTGGCCGTTCTCGGCCTCGAGCTACACCGGCGGCGGCAGCGGTCTCCCGACCAAGGAGCTGCCCGAGGGGGAGGAGGTCTTCGCGCCCGCTGGCCAGCACGGCCAATCTTCTGGGCTACACCCTCTACCCCGTCGACGTCCCCGGGGTACAGACCGGGGCGGCGAGCGCCGAGGCCACGGGCCCCGCGACGGTCGCCATCGCCAGCAGCGCCGAGCAGGAGATCGAGGGGACGCTCAAGTTTCTCGCCCAGGAGACCGGCGGCAAGCCACTGCTCAACAGCAACCGCACGCTGGCCCTGGCCAGCGCCAAGGACGATACCCGCTCCTTCTACTGGCTCGGCTTCTCGCCGAGCTGGCAGCGCAACGACAAGACTCACAGCGTCAAGCTGGAAGCGCGGCAGAGCGGCCTCAGGATCCGCACCCGCACCAACTACCTCGACCTCTCGCGCAAGGCCGAGGTGACGATGAAGGTGGAGAGCGCGCTCCTCCTGGGCACCCCCCCGGACGCCCTGCAGATGCCGCTTGAAGGCCGGCGAGCGCCGTGCGCTCGAAGCGGGGGGAAGTCGAGATCCCGATCACCCTCGGCCTGCCGGTGGACGTGATGACGGTGCTGCCGGACGGCAAGAAGTTCGCCGCGCAGCTCGAGCTGCGGTTCGCCGCCTCGGATTCCGAGGGGAACACCGCCGACATCCCGGTCCTGCCGGTCAGCCTCAGCTCCGACCACCCTCCCGTCCCGGGCAAATTCGTGCGCTATGAGACCAAGATCAAGCTGCGCGGCAAGGCCGATCACTTGGTGGTGGCGCTCTACGACCCGCTGAGCGGCAAGATCGCGACGGCGGAGACGGATGTGAAGATGCCGTAGGGGATGCGGGTGGGGGCCGCCCGCAGGGCGGAATTTATCCAGCCTGGGGTGTCAACCCCAGGTAGGAGAGGCCTCAAATCAACAAGCCCCGCAGGGCCGGCAGATCTTTGCCGATTTGAATCTACAGCCGGGGTGTCACCCCTTCGGGGTTCAGGGTTGGTTTCGGGCTCGTTTCCTGGGGTTGACACCCCAGGCTGGATAAATTCCGCCCTGCGGGCGGCCCCCACCCCTACCCTCGCCCCCGCTGGCTCAGGTACTCCTCCCGCAGGAGGGCGTAGAGGAAATTGTCCACCCGCCGGCCGCGCAGCTTGAAGTAGCCGTGCAGCCGCCCCTCGCGCTCGAAGCCGCTCTTCTCCAGCACCCGTTGCGAGCCGGCGTTCTCGACCGCGCAACGGGCCTCGACCCGCTCCAGGAGGGTATTGTGGAAGAGGTCGTCGAGGAGGATCGCCAGCGCCTCGCTCATCACCCCGCGGCTCTGGAAGACGGTCGACAGCGCGTAGCCGACCTCGGCCAGGCCGTGCTCCCAGTTGCTCACCACCAGGGTGATCCAGCCGGCGGGCTGGCCGTCCACCTGCACGATCCACTGAAATTTCTCACCCCGGCCGCGATAGAGGTCGGCCATGCGCTGGCTGGCGACGTCGGCGCGGAGCTGGGCGGTGGGCAACTCGTTGAGGGGCTGATAGCGGCGCACGCTCGCTTCGGCGCGCCACTGTCGGAGGAGATCGGCATCCCGGGGCGCCGCCGGCCGCAACGTCACCTGGGGGCTGAATTGACGCTCGGGTAGGGCCATGGGCCTTATTTTAGCTGCAAGCGCCCGCAGATCGGGAAGATTTCACGCTCTCAAGGGACTTCCGCGCGCGGAAAACGGACAGGGACGAACACGGACGATCGGAAAAGACTCCGGACTCGTCAGTGTCCGTGTTCGTCCGTGTCCGTCCCTTGCGTCCGTGTTCTGATTTCCTCCCCTACCCGTCCGCCTTCGCCGCCTCCCGCGCCTTCCCGCGCTCCCACCAGTCCCGCAACGAGGGCAGGTAGCTGAGGACCGCCATGTAGCCATAGCCCTGGACGAAGAGGAGAAGGAAGGGGATCGACATCCACATCCCCACCGCCGCCGCGTAGATCGTGACCCCCAGGAAATAGAGGGCGAGGATCCCCTCGATGACGCGGGTGGGATCGGTGCCGGCCCGGTAGCGCTTGGACGACCAGCTCTGGCCGTCCTTCTCGATCCGGTACTTGGGCGTGCGGATGAACGTCCCGCCCTGGTGGAAGAGCCCGGAGATCACCGCCCGGGCGTTGTTCACCGAGAGCCCGATGCCCACCGACATCAGCGCCGGCAGATAGCGCAGCTCACGGCGCCAGTCGTCGTTGCCCGCCACCTGGCTCATCAGATAGAAGGTCAGCACCGCGACGGTGGCCGAGAGGAAGAGCGGCAGGTCGACCAGGAACAGCAGCGCGACCGGGGAGCCGCGGCGCAGCATCATGGCCGGGAAGATCAGCAGCGAGAGCAGGACCATCAACGGATAGCTGGCGTTGTTGGTCAGGTGCACGAGAGCCTCGAACTTGACCTTGCAGGGGGATCGGAGCCCGCCAGACCTCGGCCCAGCAGCTTGCGGCCGGTCTGCACCGCCCCCTTGGCCCACCGGTACTGCTGGCTCTTGAAGCCGTTGACGTCCACCGGCAGCTCCGAGGGGACCTTGAGCCCGGGCAGATAGAGGAAGCGCCAGCCCGCGAGCTGGGCGCGGAAGGAGAGGTCGAGGTCCTCGGTCAGCGTGTCGTGCTCCCAGCCGCCGGCGGCCGCGATGGCCTCCCGCCGCCAGATGCCGGCGGTGCCGTTGAAGTTGAAGAAGCGGCCGCTGCGGTTGCGGGCCGTGTGCTCGATCATGAAGTGGCCGTCGAGCAGGATCGCCTCGACGCGGGTGAGCAGCGAGTAGGCGCGGTTGATGTGCGTCCCAGCTGCCCCTGCACCATGCCGAGCCTGGGGTCGGCCTGAAGTAGGGGACGGCGGCGCTGCAGGAAGTCGGGCTGTGGGCACGAAGTCGGCGTCGAAGATGGCGAGGAGCTCGCCGCGCGCCTGGGCGAGGCCGGCCTCGAGCGCGCCGGCCTTGTAGCCGGTGCGGTCGGCGCGGTGCAGGTGATGGATGTCCACCCCGCGGCGCGCGGTACTCGGCGACCGCGCGGGCGACGATCTCGCGTGGTCTCGTCCGTCGAGTCGTCGAGCACCTGGATCTCCAGCCGGCCGGCCGGATAGTCGAGCCGGCAGACCGCGTCGATCAGCCGCTCGGCCACGTACATCTCGTTGTAGAGTGGGAGCTGCACCGTGACCACGGGCCAGGCCTGCGGGATCGGCCGGCAGCACCGGGCGTGGCACCCGCGGCCCCCGGGTGCGCAGGTAGATCACCACCAGCATCAGCCGGTGGAGGCCGAAGAACGCCAGCACCACCAGGACGGAGTAATAGAGTGCCAGCAGGGCCGGCGCCCACGGGAAGCTCATCGTCAGTGCCCGGTCGCCGGACGGGGCCGGTCGCCTTCGCGCTGCTGTTCGCCCTGCCGATCATGGCGGTGAATCTGGGTCTGCTGCTCGTCTTTGACCTGGCTCATCATCTGGCATTGACGCTGGCCCTTCTCGGGGCGGCGTTCCTCGGGCTCCTGTTCGCGGCGCCGCGGCTCGAAACCGCGAGCGTTCCCACCGGGGCGATCCTCCTGGGAGCCTTGCTGCTGCGGCTCCCGCTCCTGCCGCTCCCGCCGACTTTATCCGATGACGTGCTGCGTTATCTCTGGGATGGGAAGGTGGCGGCGGCCGGACTGAACCCCTATGCGCTGGCCCCGGCGGCCGAAGAGCTCACTCCCCTCCGCGACGAGATCTGGCGGCGCCTGCCTCACAAGCAGGTCCCGACCGTCTACCCGCCGCTCTCCATCGCGGCCTTCAGTATAGCGAGTCGGCTGCCGTTTCCGATGCTCGCCTGGAAGCTGATGGCCACCGCGGCCGATCTCGCCGCCTGCTGGCTGCTCCTGCTCCTCGCCCGCGGCGCCGATCTGCCGGCGGGGCGGACGGTCTGGTACGCCTGGAATCCGCTGGTGGCGCTGGAGGTGGCGGGCATGGGGCACGTCGACGCCCTCGGGGTGGCGGCGGTGGTGGGCGCCGCGCTCTTCCTGCTCCCGCCGGCTCCGCCGGCCCGGCACGGCGCCGCCACGCTCGCGGCGGCCGGGATCCTCGCCAAGCTCATCCCCTTCGCGGCGCTGCCGATGTGGGCGCGGCAGAGCGGCCGGCCGGCATGCTTCCTCTCGGCGGCCCTGGGCCTCACCGCCGTGGCGGCGCTGCCGGTGGCGCTGGCCACCGGCGGGGTGCCGCCGGGGCTGGTGACCTATGGCGTCTCCTGGGAGTTCAACGGCCCCCTGTTCGAGCCGCTCTGGCGGCTGCTCGACGCCGCCGGCGCCGCCCCGGCCCTCGCCCGCGGGGTCGACCAGCTCAAGAGCCTGACCGGCATCCATCAGGGGCTCAACCCCGTCTACCCCTATCTCTACCCCCAGTTCCTGGCCAAGCTCCTGCTCGCCGCCGGGATCGCCGCCGCGGTCGCCCTGTCGCTGCGCGAGCGCGATCCGGTGGCGGGCACCGGCCGCCTCTTCGGCCGCCTGCTGCTCTGCTCGGCGACCGTCTACCCCTGGTATCTCCTCTGGGTGCTCCCCTGGGCCGCCCTGCGCCGCGACGCCGCCTGGCTGGCGCTGTCGGGGCTGATCCTGCTCTCGTATCTCCCCCAGTTCGCGGGGGTGGCGCTGTGGCCCTGGGTCTACCTGGGGATCTGGGGGCCGTTCTTCATTCTCTACCTCTTCTTGTCTCCCCCTCTCCCGGTGAGGGAGGGCGGATGATGCCCACCTACCGCCTCACCCTCGCCTATCGCGGCACCGCCTACGCCGGCTGGCAGCGCCAGGAGAACGCCCTCGCCGTGCAGCAGGTGGTCGAGGAGGCGCTGGAGCGCCTGCTCGGCCGGCCCGCGCGGATCGTGGGGGCGAGCCGCACGGATGCCGGGGTCCACGCCCGCGGCCAGGCGGCGCACCTGGAGCTCGCGGAGCCGTTCCCGGAGCGCGGGCTGGTCCACGGCACCAACCGTCACCTGCCCGAGGACGTGCGGGTGCTCGCCGCCGCCGCCATGCCGCCGGGGTTCCACGCCCGCAAGCACGCCGCGGGGAAGGAGTACCTCTACCGGCTGGGCCGCGCCGCCGTCCTCTCGCCGCTCGACTCCCCCTTCATGGCGCCGGCGCCGGCCGGGATCGACCCTGAACCGATGGCCAGAGCGGCGGCACGGCTGCCAGGACGGCACGATTTCTCGGCCTTCGCCCTCGCCGGGGGCTCGCATGGACAGCCGTTCCGGCGTATCTTCTCCGCCCGCTGGGAAGAGAGCGGGGAGGAGTTGGCTTTCCGGATTGTGGGGGAAGGGTTCCTGCGCGGCATGGTTCGTGCTTTGGTGGGAACGCTGATCGAAGTCGGCGCCGGCAAGCGGTCCGTGGAAAACTTCGCGGAGTTGCTCGCCGGCCGGCCGCGGTCGGCGGCGGGGCCGACGGCGCCCGCCCACGGTCTTACGCTCGCAACGTGTGTTCTATCCGCCGGAATGGCGGGCGGAAGGCGATCCAGCGATCTCCGATCCTGCGACGGATAGATCGCCTGTGATATCTTAAGGGCCCTCAACCATGGCAGATCTGTCCAAACTCGCCGACCCGGGTTCCCCCGAAGAGCTCCTCGTGCGGCGGCTCGACCTGGACCGCCTGCCGCGCCACGTCGCCATCATCATGGACGGCAACGGCCGCTGGGCGAAGGCGCGGAGCCTGCCGCGGGTCGAGGGGCACCGGGCCGGGGTCGCCGTCGGTCCGCGAGGCGGTCGAGACCGTCGGCGCGCCTCGGGCTCAGGTGCTCACCCTCTACGCCTTCTCGGTGGAGAACTGGAAGCGCCCCCGCTTCGAGGTCTGGACGCTGATGAACCTGCTCAAGGAGTACGTCCGCAAGGAGCGCGAGGCGCTGGTCGAGAACGACATCCGCTTCAACGTGCTCGGCCGCTGGCGGGAGCTCGACCCCTCGGTGGTGCGCGAGCTGGAGGCGACGGTCGAGGCGACCGCGCCACTGCCGCGGCATGCGGTTCAACATCGCCCTCAACTACTCGGGCCGCTGCGAGATCGTGGACGCCTGCCGCAGCATCGTCGCCGACTGGGCCGCCGGCAAGCGGGCCGACATCGACGAGGAGACGATCGGCCGCTACCTCTACACCTCGGGCCAGCCCGACCCCGACCTGCTGATCCGCACCTCGGGCGAGCTGCGGGTCACGCAACTTCCTGCTCTGGCAGATCGCCTACGCCGAGATCTGGGTCACCCAGACGCTCTGGCCCGACTTCCGCCGCCGCGACCTCTTCGAGGCGATCCTCGACTACCAGCGGCGGGAGCGCCGCTACGGCGGCGTGCAGCAGGCCGAGGAGGCGGACGTCTTCGCCTCCGGCCGGCTCTAGGCCGCAGCCTACCCGCGACCGACGCCATGAAACGGCTCCTGACCGCGGCCATCGGAGTGCCGCTCGTTCTCGCGGCGGTCTTCCTGACCCATAACTGGTGGTGGTTCGCCATCATGGCCGTGGTGGTCGAGCTGGCGGTGTTCGAGTACGTGGAGATCTGCCGCCCGCAGGCGCCCCGGGCGCCGTTGCGGCTCCTGCTGGTCCTCGCGCCGGCCGCGGCGTTCGCCCTCAGCTACGCCCTGTCGGCGGGCACCGGCGCCGGCACGCTGCGCCTGCATCTCCTGGGCGGCGCGCTGCTGCTCTCGGTCGGACTCGGCACGCTGATCCTGCTCAGCCGCACGCCGCTCGAGGAGGCGCTCCCCGCCCTCGGGATCTTCGGCTTCGGCATCCCCTACTTCGCCGTCTCCCTCTCCAGCCTCCATCTGATCCAGGGGATCGACCCCTGGGTGATCATCCTGCTGCTCGCCATCGTCTGGGGCTGGGGATACCGCCGCCTACTATGTCGGGTCGCGGATCGGCCGCCACAAGCTGGCGCCGGTGATCAGCCCGAAGAAGAGCTGGGAGGGGGCGATCGCCAGCTTCGTGGTGGCGGTGGCCGCCGCCGCGATCTGGGACTTCTACCGCCGCGGCGCCCTGGAACCCGGCCTGCTGGCCGCCGCCGCCCTGACGGCGGTGGCGGCGCAGATCGGCGATCTCGTCGAGTCGATGATCAAGCGCAGCTCGGGAGTGAAAGACTCCGGCAACCTCCTCCCCGGACACGGCGGCATGTTCGACCGCATCGACGCCCTGGTCTTCGCGGCGCCCGTGCTGCTGTTCAGCCTGTGGGCGTTCGGGATCGAATCCCCCGGGCCGTGAGGGGCCGGGAATGCGCCGGAGCGTTCTCGCCGTTGGGTATAATCGTTAGTCTACTTTTGACCGGATCGGATCCCAGTGGCATGAACTATTTGACCGGCAGCCTCCTGACCCTTCTCTCTTTCGCCTTCGCGCTGGGCGTGATCATCGTCGTGCACGAGGCCGGGCATCTGCTGATGGCCAAGGCTTTCGGCGTGCGCGTGCTGACCTTCTCCGTCGGCTTCGGCAAGAAGCTCTGGGGGTTCAAGCGCGGCGAGACCGAGTACCGCCTCTCGGCCGTCCCCCTCGGCGGCTACGTGCGCCTGGGCGGCGAGAGCCCCGAGGACGTCGATCCGGCCGATCCGCGCGAGTTCCTCAACAAGCCGCGCTGGCAGCGCGTCCTGGTCTACCTGGCCGGTCCGGCGCCAACATCATCCTCGCCATCGCCGTCTTCGCCATCGTCTTCATGGTCGGCATCGAGGTGATGAACCTCCCCGACATGCCGGCCGCTGATCGGCAGCGTCGAGGCGAGCTCCTCGGCCGCCCAGGCGGGCCTGCAGCGGGGGGACATGATCCTCACCGTCAAGGGGGAGGCGGTCGACAACTGGCAGGACGTGCTCCTGGCGCTGATGGGCTCCCCCGACAAGCCGGTGCCGCTCACCGTCCAGCGCGGCGAGCGCACGCTGAACGCGACGGTGACGCCGAAGCTGATCCCCCGCTACGCGGTGGGGGACCTCGCCGGCCTGGTGCCCAGCGTCCGGCCGCAGGTCATCGAGATCATCGCCGGCCAGCCCGCCGAGGCCGCCGGCTTCCGTCCCGGCGACGAGATCCGCAGCGTCGACGGCCGGCCGGTCGCTCGACAGCCAGGCGTTCATCGACGCCATCTCGCCGCGGCCCGGCCAGCCGGTCCAGGTCGAGGTGGCGCGCGACGGCCGCCCGATGATGCTCACCGTCACCCCGCGCAACGACGGCGGCAGCGGCCGCATCGGCGTCAAGATCGGCTTCTTCCAGCGCTTCGGCCCCGTGCGGGCGGTCTACGAGGGAGCGCGCTACAGCGTGCAGACGGTCCAGCAGATCTTCCAGATCCTCGGCAAGATCTTCGCCCAGCAAGCTCTCGGCCAAGAGCGCGTTCGCCGGACCGCTGGAGATCGCCAAGCAGAGCGGCGAGGCGGCGCGGATGGGCTTCAAGTACCTGCTCCAGCTGATGGGGTTCATCAGCGTCAGCATCGCGGTGATGAACCTGATGCCGATCCCCATCCTCGACGGCGGCCAGATCTTCATCCTGATGGTCGAGGGGGTGATCCGGCGCGACCTGTCGCTGCGCCTCAAGGAGGTCATCAGCCAGGTCGGCTTCGTGATGATCCTGCTGCTGATGTTCGTGGTGATCTACTTCGACTTCATGAAGAGCGACTTCATGATGCACCTGCGGCCGGGGGGGTAGGCGAAAGGCCAGAGCCAAGGACGTAAAGGACTGCAAGGACGCAAAGGACGACAATACAAGGCGTTCTTCGTTCTTTCCATCCTTGCAGTCCTTGCCGTCCCTTACGTCCTTTTCACTGCTTTTTTTCCGCGCCGCTTCCCAGGCCCCACCAGCCCGCGCAGCGTCTCCAGGTCCCGCCGGTGCCCCTCCAGGTCGTCGCCGGTCTCGGTCTCGATGATCATCGGGACCGCGGCCAGGCGCGGGTCCTGGAGCAGGCGGGCGAAGGCGTCGAGGCCGATCTCCCCTTCGCCGATGTGGGCGTGGCGGTCGCGCCGGGAGCCGAACGGGCGCAGCGAGTCGTTGAGGTGCATGCACCCCAGGGCCGCGAGGCCGATCCGCTCCTCGATCTCGGCGAACATCTCCTCATAGCCGGCCGCCTCGTGGAGGGCATAGCCGGCCGCGAAGGCGTGGCAGGTGTCCAGGCAGATCCCGACTCGCGCGGGCTCGGCGACGCGGGCGCGGATCGCCGCCAGATGCTCCAGGCGGTGCCCCAGGCAGGACCCCTGCCCGGCGGTGTTCTCGAGCAGCACGCGGACCGGGGCATTCGGGGAGGGTCAGGCGAGCACCGCGTCGAGCGACGCCGCGACCCGCTCGACCCCTGCCTCCTCCCCCGCTCCCAGGTGCGCCCCCGGATGCAGCACCAGCCCACCCACGCCCAGCCGGGCGCAGCGCGCCAGCTCGTCGGCCAGCGCCTCCCGCGACCGCTCCAGGATCACGCGGATCGGCGCCGCACAGGTTGATCAGATAGCTCGCGTGGGCCACCAGCGGGCCGACCGCGCTCCCCGCGTGGGCGGCGCGGAACGCCGCGACCTCCTCCTCCCCCATCTCCCGCCAGCGCCACTGGTTGGCGTTCTTGACGAAGATCTGGGCGGCCGTGCAGCCGAGCGAGGTGGCGCGCGCGATCGCATTCGGCATGCCGCCGGCGACCGAGAAGTGGGCGCCGAGAGGGGGGAGGAGGCGTCGGCGAGGTCTGCTTCCTGGGGCGGCGCATCCGGCGGATTCTACCCCCCGGCTTTGGTAGACTGCCCCCCATGCCGTCGAAGCTCCTTCGCGGGCTGGGCTTTCTCGCCTACGCTCGCTCTCCTCTTCGTGTCTTCGGCCTTGCCGCCTATACCTCGTTCAGCGTCTTCGTGCGCAGCGGCGTGACGACCGTGCCGACCGTGGTGGGTCTGTCGCGCACCGACGCCACCAACCTGCTCGCCGACCATGGGCTGGTGCCGCGCAGGCGTCGACGACACCGGCCGCTACGACGACAAGGTGCCCGGCCGGCCGCGTCGCCCGCCAGACCCCGGACCCGCGGACCCTGGTCAAGCGGGGCAGCCCGTCGACCGTCGTCCTCTCGCTCGGACCGCAGCGGGTGGCGGTGCCGGACCTGCGGGGCAAGACCCTGCCGGCGGCGCAGGCGGCGCATCTCCGGCACCGGCCTCGCGCTCGGCCGCATCCTGGGCGCCCTCGCCCCCAACCACGAGCGCCCGGCTCGGTGCTCGAGCAGGACCCGGACACCGGCGCCGCCGTGGCCCCCGCCACCGGCGGTCGACCTGCTGCTCGCCATGGCGCACGCCGAGCGAGCGCTATGTCATGCCCGACCTCGTCTACCGCGACTACGACCAGGTGCGCCCCTACTTCGAGCAGCTCGGCTTCAAGTTCGGCAACGTCAAGTTCGAGCGCTACGAAGGGGTGGCCGCCGGCGTGATCCTGCGCCAGTTCCCGCTCCCCGGCCACCCGCTGACCCACGACGACGCGGTCTCGCTCGTCGTGGTCGCGCGACTGACGGCGCGAAGGAGTCCCCTGATGCGGCTCGCCCCCTCGATCCTCGCCGCCGACCTCGCCGACATCGCGGGCGCCCTCGCCCTCTGCGAGAAGGGCGGCGCCGACCTCGTCCACGTCGACGTGATGGACGGCCACTTCGTGCCCAACCTCAGCTTCGGCATCCCGGTGCTCAAGGCGCTCAGCGCCGCGCACCCGCCTGCCGCTCGACGTTCACCTGATGGTCGCCAACCCCGACCGGCTGCTCGACGACTACCTGGCGGCCGGCGCGGCGCGGGTGACCGTCCACTGGGAGGCGGCGTCCACCTCGACCGCCTGCTCGAGCGCATCCGCAAGGCCGGGGCCGAGGCCGGGGTGGCGGTCAACCCGGCGACGCCGGTGGAGCTCCTCGTCGACGCCCTGCCGCGGCTCGACTACGTCCTCGTGATGTCGGTCAATCCCGGCTTCTCCGGCCAGGCGTTCCTGCCCCGCGCGCTCGACAAGGCGCGCCGCCTGAAGCGGATGATCGACATAAGTAGGCTGCCCTGTAGAGATTGAGATGGATGGCGGCATCGACCGCGATAACATTGCGCCAGGTGGTGGCCGCCGGCGTGGACGTGTCGTGGTGGGCTCCGCGATCTTCGCGGCCGGCGACCCCGTGGCAACCATGTCCGAGCTGCGCGCGCGCGCTCGGCCGGAGAAGCGTATGAAACGAACTCCTTCCCGCTGCTGGCGATCGCCGGCCTCCCTCCTCGCTGGTGCGCCGGCTGCAAGAGCGGCGCGCCCAGAAGACCCCATCCTGCAGGCTCTCGGCCGAGGAGTCGCTCGCCCAGGGCAAGGACCTGCTGGCGAAGGAGAAGTACGACAAGGCCCGCCCCTACTTCACCCACGCCTTCGAGGTCGAGCCCAACTCGGCGATCGGCCGCGAGGCCCTGCTGCTCGCCGCCGACACCTACTACCTCCAGGGCGGCAACGCCAACTACATCCAGGCCGAGGCCAAGTACCGCGACTTCCTCAACCGCTTCCCCACCAGCGAGCAGTCGGCCTACGTGCAGTTCCAGATCGCCAACAGCCTGGCCAAGCGGATGGAGCGGCCGGACCGCGACCAGAACGTCACCCGCAAGGCGATGGAGGCCTACAGGATCTGATCCGCCTCTACCCCACCAGCGAGTACGCGCCCAGGCCCAGGAGCAGATGCAGGTCGTGCTGCGCGAACCTCGCCGAGCACGAGTTCATCGATCGGCCGCTTCTACCTGCGCTTCGGCGCTCCGACGGCCGCGATCGCGCGCTTCGAGTACCTGCTGCAGCAACTACCCGCAGTACAAGGAGCGGGACAAGGTGATGTACAACCTCGGGCTCGCCTACAGCGACAGCCGCCAGTCGGACGACGCCGTCAAGACCTTCGAGCTGCTGCGGAAGGAGTTCCCGCAGAGCCCCTACGTTCAGCAGATCCCCGACGTCAAAGCCACCCAGGCCCCAGAACCCGGAGCAAAGCCGCGACCAAGCGGGAACCGGAGCCCCAGCAGGACCATGAAGCGCTTCACCATTCTCCTTCTCCCTCTGTGCCTCGCCGCCGCCGGCTGTGCCGGCTCGGCCCTGCGTCCGGACGACACCCAGCAGCAGGAGATCCAGGCGCTCAAGGCGCGCCTGGTCGAGCTGCAGCGCGAATCGGCCATGAACCAGGTGGAGATGGCCCAGCTCCGCCAGCAGGTGGCCGATCTCGAGGCCCGCAACGGCGGCGCCGTCCAGCGGCCCGCGGTCGCGCGCCCCGCGACCCCGCCGCCGGTCTCATCCCCGAAAAAGAGCGCACCGCTCGCGGACCCGCAGATGACGCCGGCTCCCCGGCCGGCCGCTCCGGCGCCGGCTCCCGCAGCCCCGCCGCGAGCCGGTCCGCCAGCCGGTCCGCCAGGATGTCACTCCGGCCGAGCCGATCGAGGAGGTGGACATCGCGCTGCCCGAGAACGAGCCGAAGCCGCCGCCACCCCGCCGCGCGCCGGCACCGACGGCGGTGACCGCGGTGCCCAGGCCGCAGCCGGCCGCGCCGAAGCCGGCCCCGCCGCAGGTTGTCACGCCGCAGGTTGTCACGCCGCCGCCCGCTCCCCAGCCGGCCGCTCCGGCCCTCGCGCCCGCCAGCCCGGCGGCCGAGGAGCCGGCGTCCGACGCGCCCTCGCCCGCCACCCAGGCGCTCTACGACCGCGGCTATACGCTCTTCCACCAGGGGCACTACGTGGACGCCGAGGCGAGCTTCCAGCGCTTCCTGCAGGCGAACCCCGGCAGCGAGCTGGCCGACAACGCCCAGTACTGGATCGGCGAGTGCCGCTACTCGCGGAACGACCTCAAGGGCGCCCTCGCCGCGTTCCGCGAGGTCGTGGAGAAGTTCTCCAAGGGGAACAAGGTGCCGGACGCGATGCTCAAGGCCGGCCAGTGCCTGGAGGCCATGGGCGACAAGGAAGGCGCCCGCGTGACCTACCGCGAGGTCAACCGCCGCTTCCCCGGCACCGCCGCCGCCGCCGTGGCCGAAGAGCGCCGCGTGAAGCTGCCGTAGGGGCGCCCCGAAGGCGGGTTTTGCATCGCCGGCCCGCCCGGGCATCAATGCCCGGGCTACTCTCCAAAGAGAAGCCGGCTAAAGCCGGCTCAAGGGAGTCCAGCGTATTTTGAGCCGGCTTCAGCCGGCTTTTCGTTTCCGGCGTAGCCCGGGCATTGATGCCCGGGCGTCGGCGTGATCCAGAGATGTTTTGAGTTGGGCCTCCCTGCCTGCCCCTACAATCCCCCTCAACCCTCAACCACCCCTTGAGCTTCGCTCCGGTAAAACTTGACAGAGTCAGGCGTTCATTCTATTTTTAAGCCATAGAAGCTCGACTATAGCTGTGTCCTCCAAGGGGTGCAGGAGGTCTTCATGAGAGTGCGGCGTACCAGTTTCGTGCTCGTGGCCCTTGTTGGCCGGATCCGTCTCCGCTCAGGCGTCAGACCGTCCGCCTCAGGGTCTTCATCTCGTCGGCGATCACTGGACCGCGTGGAATCCGCCGGCTCCCGGACCGACCGACCAGGTCCACGTCGTCGTCAAGGGCGACACGCTGTGGCAGATCGCCGCGAAGTACTACGGCAATCCCTATCTGTGGCCGCAGATCTGGGAAAAGAACCAGTACATCCAGGACGCCCACTGGATCTACCCCGGCGATCCGCTGGTGCTGGGGCTGAACGTGGCGCCGGCGAGAACCTCACCCAGGGCGGCACCGACGGGGGACGGCAGCCAGACCGGAGCCCCCGCCGGCGAGGCGGCCATCCCGGCGCCGCCGGCGGGCGTCGTCGACGCCGCCCGGGCCACCGGCACGCCGGTGCCGCTCGGCGCCGAGACCGACATCTACTGCCAGGGCTTCGTCGGCGATCTCGACGAGCCGTTCCCCTATGCGGTCGTCGGCTCCGAGTACGACGCGCTGTCGCTCGACCGTTACGTCCGCGGCTCCACCGGCTGGAAGGTCGGCAGCTTCCGCAGCAGCACCAACACCGTCAAGGTCGGCCTCACGACGGGCGACATCGTCTACCTCGACGGCGGCCGGGAGCGCGGTCTCCTGCCCGGCAAGCATGTTCTCGGCGGTGATCCCCGAACGGCCGGTGGTGCATCCGGACACCGGAGAGGTGGTCGGCCGGTACTACCGCTACGTCGGCCGCGTCCGCGTCCTCTCGGTCCAGAAGAACACCGCGATCGCCGAGATCATGCAGTCCTGCGACCCGCTCATCGTCGGCGCCCTGCTCCTGCCCCTTCGAGCCCGAGCCGGTGCCGCTCGGCCGCAGCACCGCCTTGCGGCCGGTCAACTTCCCGGCCGCGGCGGAGAAGATCGCGCACGCCCCCGCGATCGTCTACTCGCGGGACGACATCCTCGCCCTCGGCGCCGACCACGTCGTCCACATCGACATCGGCGAGGCGGACACCACGCCGGGCGACATCTTCACGATCTACCGCGAGAACCGGCCCGGCCTGCCGCCGATCGTCATGGGCGAGCTCGCCGTCCTCTCCGTCCACAAGCGGTTCTCGGTCGCGAAGATCATCGAGTCGCGGTACCCGATCAAGCTCGGCGACCGGCTCGATCCGAAGTAGTCCGCGGAACCCGCCACAGGCGCTCGGGAGCCCGGGCGTCTGTGGTAAGCTGTCAGCTTCCGCTTTCCGAGGGAACAACGCTCTTGGCCGATCAGAATCTCAACGGACGCCTGTACCAGATCGTCGACGAGCTCGTCCGCCGGGGCCTGACGCTGGAGCAGGCGCGGCGGGAGTTCGAACGGCAGTTCATCGTGGCCTCGCTGAAATCCAACCGGGGCAACTTCTGCCGCTCCGCCCGCTCGCTCGGAGTGCATCGCAACACCCTGCGCAACAAGGTCTCCGACCTCGGCATCGGGGTCGAGGACTACGACCTGACCGGCCGGCGCCAGCCACGCCGCAAGCGCGGTCCGCGAACGGCTCGGCCCTCCGACCTGCCGACCTCCTGACTCTCCGTGCCCTTGTTGGCACCGATTTCGCAATACTGAATTCCTGTTCATAAGTGTCGGCGCTACCCCGGCTCCATGGCCGGGGTGTGCGCGTTTTCTGTTGACCAGCATGCGGCCGTGAGCCTGTCGTCTCTTCGGAGGGGACAGGTCCGCAGAGAGCAAAGAGGAAAAACCGGCCCATGAAGCGATCACCCCGTCGATTCCGAGCCCCGCTGACGTTTCTGGCAGCGGTCCTGTTCCTGGCGTTCATCTTCGAATCCACTCCTTCCGATCCCGCGCCCACCGATCCCTATCTGATGCCGCCGCCCGCCGAGACGCAGGACATCGCGCGCTTCCTCGTCGCCGGCGCCGGCGCGTCCGACGGGCAGTTCCACGCCTTCCGGCCCGGCGACCTCGATACCGCCATCCATCTGGCATCAGAGCCGGCCCTGGAGCCGCGCCAGCTTTCCATGCTCGATCCCGTCGCCGGTCCGGAAGCACGGCGGCGTCTCCTGCGCCGGATGCCCTTCGGCCCGGACATCGTCCGCGCAGCCGAGCGCCACCAGGTCGACGGCCTGCTGCTCGCCGCCATCATCGCCGTCGAGTCCGACTTCACCCCCCGCGCCGTCTCGCCCCAGGGCGCGCTCGGCCTCATGCAGGTCATCCCCGAGCTCGCCGCGGACTACGGCGTGAAAGGGGATCTCCTGGATCCCCACGTCAACGTAGAGGTGGGCAGCCGCTACGTGAGCGGCCTGATCAAGGACTACAAGGGGGATCTCGAGCGGACTCTCGCCGCCTACAACGCGGGCCCCGGAGCGGTGCAGCGCTACAAGGGGGTTCCTCCGTTCGCCGAGACGCAAGGCTTCGTCCGGGAGGTGCTCGCTCACTACGCGGAGTACACCCGCAGGGCCGAGAGCAGGCAGCCCGGCAGGCCTCCCGGTTGCTGATGTCGGTGGCGAAGACCGATCGCGCCCCGGCTCAGGAGGTGAGCGCGCGCGACCGTCCGGGCAGGAAAGCGAAAAACCGGCTGAAGCCGGCTCAGGTCTGGCGCATCAAGTCCGCCACGTAACGCGAAAAGCCGGCTCCCGCCGGCTTTTTTGTTTCCCGCCTTGCCTGCAGACTGCCGCGCGCCACTTCGGCACGCGCCTGTGTCATGGAGGCATCAGGCAGGCACGGATCTCATCCCACCGGCAGCGGGGCTACGGATTGTGCCCCGTCTTCTCGGGGATCTGAGTCTGATCTTCCTCGGCCTCTTTGATCCCCTTCTTGAAGTTGCGGATCCCCTCGCCCAGTCCCTTGCCGATCTGGGGGATCTTGCTGGCGCCGAAGAGCACGATGATGATCAGGAAGATGATGGCGAGTTCAGGAACACCGAGGGAAGGCATAAACGTTCTCCCGGGGCGTTGCTTCTACGCCCCTCAAGGCTGCCTCTATGGCGAAGCCAGTGTAGCAGATCCATTCGCGTCCCGGAGTTCCAGGGCGGAGCTCCAGGACTCCCCCAGGCGCGCCGCGAGGAGCTCGCCTTCCGGGATCCGGTAAAAGTGCTTCACGAACTGGGCCAGGGTCGGCGCGATCAGCGGCAGATGCCGGTCCGCCCCCATGTTGGCGAACTTGGCGTAGGTCCCCACCGCCTTCAGGCTCCGCTGGGCCGCGGCCCGGTGATAGCGGACGCGGTCGGCGGGCGCGGGCGCCGCCGCCGCGAGCAGCGCCTCCTCCGCGTCGGGCGGCGGGAAGAGCGTGTCGTTGAGCAGCGAGGCCAGGTCGTAGAACGGCGGACCCAGGCGCAGATCCTGGTGATCGAGCACCACCAGGCTGCCGTCCGCCAGCGGCATCAGGTTGCGCACCATGAAATCGCGGTGGCACGGCACCGGCGGCTCGGCCCCGAGCGTCTCGCAGAGCGTGTCGAGCGCCGCGCGGAGCTTTGCCGCCAGGGCGGCGTCGCTCACCATTCCCTGAGGCTCCAGGAAGAGGTCCCAGGTCTGCGCGAGCTCCCGGGCGAGCAGCTCCCGGCCGAGGATCGGATTGAGCTCGGCGAGACCCTCCGCCGGCAGGCGCGAGATGCGCTCGCTGAGCCCGAGCGCGTGCTCGAAGTAGCCGGCCAGCTCGCTCCACGGGCGCCCGCGCCCCCACTCGCCCAGGGTGCGGGGGCCGAGATCCTCGACCAGCATCCACCCCTCCGCGCAGTCCCCGGCCAGCACGCGCGGCACCCGCACGCCCGCCGCGAGCAGAAGCGTGGTGGTGCGCAGGAACCGTACGCAGGTGTCGCGGATCTCCTCGGGATAATTGGCGAGGATGGCGGTCGTGCCGTCGGCGAGCACGGCGCGGAAATAGCGGCGCGGAGACACGTCCCCCGCCAGCGGCTGGATCTCGCGCGGGGGGGGCGACAGGGAACACCATGCCTCTGGCCACCCCGGCCCGGACGCGATCGGCTGGGTCATCAGCTGCTCCTCCTCAAGACGTCTTCCGGCCTGCTGTCCACCCGACAGGAAACGGCAAGAGTACCATGCCGAAGCGCGCGCGAAATGCCGGGGGAATGGGGGGTTGCCGCCATCTGTTGCAGGCGGGGGAATGGTTTGACACCCTGGGAGACGGAGGCGATAATCGCCTCGGCTCCGTCCTACAGAGCCGGAGGGACTTCAAGCTGGACGACAAGCTGCATACGATGCTGCGCGATCTGCGGCGCGCCCTCTCCGAGGCCATCTCGGAGTCGTCGGAGATCAACCGCACGCTGCGCAAGATCCGCGAGGAGGGCTACTCGCTCTACCTCCTGGTGGACTGCAAGCGCGAGGTCGAGGACGCCGAGGCGCTCTCCCTGACCGCGCCGCGCTGGCCGACCTCGGGCGAGCCCGCTTTCCAGATCGACGGCCGGGACCTGAACTTCCTGAAGTCGATCGGTATCGACCCCACGCGGCGGCTGCGCCGCCGCCGGGTCAGCTGAACCTACCCCTTCCGGTGTCCCGCCGCTCCGGACCAGGAGCGCACTGATGACCGCGAAAATAGACACCGTACAGACAGACACCGACCCGCGCCCCGATCTGCTCGGCCTCTCGCGCGAGCGCCTGGCCGAGACGATCGCGCCGGTCACCGACCGCCCGTTCCGCGCCAAGCAGATCTATCAGGCGCTCTATGAGCGGGCGATCGGCGATTTCTCCGAGATCACCGAGCTGCCGAAGGAGCTGCGCGACCGGCTCGTCGAGCAGTTCCGCGTCGGCCTCCCCGAGATCACCTCGCGCCACCTCTCGGAGGACGGCACCGGCAAGTACCTCTTCCGGCTGCGCGACGGCGCCACCATCGAGGCGGTCGACATCCCGGAGCGCCACCGCCGCACCTTCTGCATCTCGAGCCAGGCCGGCTGCGCCCTCGCCTGCTCCTTCTGCGTCACCGGCTACTGGGGCGCGGGGCGAAACCTGACCGCCGGGGAGATCGTCGGCCAGGTGCTGGCCATCCGCGCCGACCGCGACCTCCCGATGGAAGGGCTGAACCTCGTCTTCATGGGCATGGGCGAGCCGCTGCTCAACGTCGAGAACGTCAAGGCCGCGCTCGACATCCTGACCGAGTGGATCTCCCCGCACCGTATCACCGTCTCGACGGTGGGCATCCTCCCCGGCCTGGAGGAGATGGCCCGCTGGGAGCGGCGGCCGAACCTGGCGATCTCGCTGCACGCGCCGGACGAGGAGCGCCGCGGCCAGATCATGCCGATCAACCGCACCTACCCGCTGGCCGAGCTGATGCCCGCCCTCAAGCGCTTCCCGCTGGAGAAAGGGCGGCGGCTCACCTTCGAGTACATCCTGATCCGGGACGTCAACGACTCCCTCCGCGACGCCGACCAGCTCTCCCGCCTGCTCTCCGGCGTGCGCGCCAAGGTCAACCTGATCCCCGTCAACCCGGACGCCGTCCTCGGCGACCGCATGGTGCCGCCGAGCGACGAGCGCATCGAGGCCTTCAAGGAACGCCTGCGCCAGCGCGGCTGGATCGCCACCGTCCGCCGCCGCCGCGGCGACGACGTCAGCGCCGCCTGCGGCCAGCTCCGCGCCTTCGGCCGCGACCCGCGCGGGGTGCGGGCACGCGCGGCCGACCGGCCCGCGACATAAGCTTCCATCGCGCCAGATACCGCTACGCCGTCACAACGCAAGCTTCCGTTCTGCACGGTCAGCGGATCTCCGCCGATGGCGGCTTATTTCTCTCGACGTAAGCTTCCATCGCGGCAGATACCGGCACGTCGTCACAACGTAAGCTTCCGTTCTCATACGGTCGGCGGATCTCCGCCGATGGAAGCTCATCTCGTCGCAACATAAGCTTCCATCGGCCAGATATCGCTACGTCGTCACGACGTAAGCTTCCGTTCTCGCGCCGTCGGCTTATCTCCGCCGATGGCGGCTTATTTCTCTCGACGTAAGCTTCCATCGCGCAGATACCGGCACGTCGTCACGACGTAAGCTTCCGTTCTCGCACGGTCAGCGGATCTCCGCCGATGGAAGCTCATCTCGTCGCGGCGCAAGCTCCTGTCGCCGCAGATCCCCGGACGGCGTCGCGATGTAAGCTCCGTTCTCACGCCATCGGCTTATCTCCGCCGATGGCGGCTTATTTCTCCCGACGTAAGCTTCCATCGCGGCAAATACCGGTACGTCGTCACAACGTAAGCTTCCGTTCTCGCATGGCAAGCCTATCTCCGCCGATGGAAGAAGGCGCTCTCCGATCACCGCCTACACGACAGGCTCTTGGTATGTAGGCAGCCCGCGTCTACCGGGAGGAGCGCGGGAAGATACTGGCCCTACGGAGCTTATTTCTACTTTGTCAGATTAGCCCAAGATTAGCCCCGCAGGGGCGTCAGGACTTAGCCCGGACCGTGAGGTCCGGGAACTGACGCATCCTCCACCACCCAGAGCCCCGTAGGGGCGGCAGATCCATCGCGGCTCTCCTGCCGCCCCTGACGGGGCTTGGTGAACCTTGATCCACCCTTTTCCCGGACCTCACGGTCCGGGCTAAGGGCTCGTCACGAAACAAGGTACCCTCTTGAGGGATTTTGTTGTATCCTCAGGAGATAATGGGCGATGAGGAGGCGATTCGGCGGCGGTTCGAGCTTCTCGATCCACATCTCGATGAGAGGACGCGGCGTCTGGCGGCCGCTGCGGAGGCTGAGGCGATTGGGTTCGGAGGAGTGGCTAGAGTGGCGCGTGCGACGGGAATTGCTCGACTCACAATCCGCAGAGGTATCAAGGAGCTTAAGGCGACGCCCGAATCGCGTCCCGAAGGCCGCAGAATTCGGCGGCCGGGAGGAGGACGCAAAAGGACAGTCGATACCGATCCGACCTTGAAGGCGGATCTAGAGAAGCTTGTGCAGCCCACCGAACGTGGAGAACCAGACTCTCCCTTGCGGTGGACCTGTAAGAGCGTTCGTCGTCTGGCAGGAGAGTTGAAGCGGATGGGACACCAGACGAGCCATCGCATGGTCGCCGAGATGCTCCACGAGATGGGATATAGCCTTCAGGCCAACAGCAAGACCCTGGAGGGAGTCAGTCATCCGGATCGCGATGCCCAATTCGATCATATCAATCGTCAGGCCCAAGAGTACTTTGCGACAGTCGATCCCGTAATTTCCGTCGACACGAAAAAGAAAGAGCTGGTTGGCGACTTCAAGAATGGCGGGCGCGAGCTATGCCCCGAGGGTAAGCCCGAAAAGGTCAGGGTTCACGATTTTATGATTCCGGAGTTGGGGCGCGCCATTCCCTACGGAGTGTATGACTTGGCGACCAATAGTGGTTGGGTCAGCGTGGGGGTCGACCACGACACGTCGACTTTCGCTGTAGAAGCCGTGCGCCGCTGGTGGAAGTCGATGGGAAGCGAGAGATACCCGCAGGCTCAGCGCTTGCTGATTACAGCCGACGGTGGTGGTAGCAACGCATCCCGAACCCGACTATGGAAAGTAGAGCTTCAGAAGCTCGCAGACGAGCTCGGAATGCCAATCACCGTGAGCCACTTTCCTCCAGGCACTAGCAAGTGGAACAAGATCGAGCACCGGCTGTTCTCCTTCATCAGCCAGAACTGGCGGGGTAAACCCCTCATCAGCCACGAGGTGATTGTCAACCTTATCGCGGCGACCACGACTGCGACGGGCCTGAAAGTTCGGGCGGAACTCGACACTACAGCTTATCCAGTAGGGCAGAAAGTCAGCCAGCAGGAAATTGCCGCCGTCAATCTCCGCCGCGACAGCTTTCATGGTGAGTGGAACTACACAATTTCGCCACAAGAAAAATCTGAGAATACATCATTTGTTTCGTGACGAGCCCTAAGTCCTGACGCCCCTACGGGGCTGGAAAATGGGTCGCTGTGGAATCTGACAAAGTAGAATTATGGGGTGTCTCGAAAGTCAGCCCCCCTCGGGTGCTTACCGACAGAGCTCGTACGGATAACTCTCCGCCTCCCCCGGAAAAAGTTGCTTACCGACCTCGCTGACCATCGGCTTAGGGCGAGAGGCTAGACTCCAGATGTCGTGTAAGCGACATCCCACCATTGCGGCGAATCGGATGTTTACACGACAGCATTCATCTCTTGACGCAGAAGCTGGCCTCACCTACTCTTGAGGAAAGCTAAGGAAGCCAGCGATCATTACTCAATAGCCATGCCTCCATCTTCGACAAGGGCAGGCAGTGGATGTCAATATGGAAGCCTGGAATGACGGATCGAATACAAGGTTAGGTGCAGGGTCCCTTATGAGGGTTAGTGGGCTCATGAATAGTACGGTATAAGGAGGCCGGGCCATGCCCGCCGATACAAGCCAAGCCAGGGCTGTATTCATTTCATACGCGCGTGAGGATGAGCACCTGATTCTGCCCGTCGTACACCTGCTCCGCGCAGCCGGTGCTTGTGTCTTCCTTGATCAGGAAGACGTTTCCTACGGAGACAAATGGGAAGCGGTGCTGCTTGGCCAACTTTCTGCCTCCGAGAGAGTTCTGGTGTTTTGGAGCGCCAATGCGGCGAACTCTGACTGGGTGCGCCGAGAGTATCTGACCGCAATTGATTTAGACCTACGGGTCGTTCCAGTACCTCTGGACGCGACACCTCTTCCTAAAGAACTTGCGGTGTTCCAAGCTCTTGCCGCTCTAGTTCCCCTTGTCTATCAGGTCCAACGGAGACAGGCCAGTCGTGGTCGCGGGTGGCCCCAGTATTACTGGTATGGCACGATGTTTGGCACGATGCTGTTTATGACCTTTGTGATGATATTATCAAAGGGCTCGCTTTTCTTGTGGTCCTCGCCCGTTATGGCAGAGGGCCCTGATTCACGGCTACCAGTAGGCGGGAGTGTGTGGCTTATAGGCGCTGGGGCACTGATCTTCCTTCTAGTCCTTCTATCTCTGAGGCAGACAATTCGACCTACGCAACTGGAAACCCAAGATATTCAAGTAGCCATATATAATACCGTATTCGGCGAGACAGGAGCGTAAATAACACCTAACCTTCTTTCAAGCGGACGCCTGACGGCGCCGCTTAAGTCAAACGTTAGGCGTCCTGAGAAAGGTCAAGGATGATTAGAAAGAGTCCTAGAGTTCTTTTCGCGTGGCTCGCCATCGCATGCCTTGGCGGAGCGATGGTAGCTAAAGCCGAAGAGCCACCTGCACCGCCGGGCTGCCACTGGCAGCCGATACCGAAGGTCAAGGTTTACCTTGCAGTCCCCGATGGGTGGACGTTCCGAACTATAGGAGAAGGCGAGGATGCGTCATATGAGGTGTTACCGGCGGGCCCAGCGTTCAAGACAACTCCAGAAGCAAGGTTCAAACTTTCCGTGAGCCGGAAGAAGCCCGATGAGGCGGTCGCTCTCGCGCGGGGTTTTGTTCAGTCGATCAGTTCGGGATCCTCGGAATCGGCGCCTATCCAAGAGAACACGGTCAGCGTCATTAAAACGTTTGCAACTGTCGCCCGCTATGCGCCAAGCATTGCAGGCGTGCCCAGGCAGTACGTCGCCGCTTCGGCCGCTGCCAACAACAGCACTGGCGCATTGTATACGATCCGTTTCGACATCCCGGAATCGGAATGGCAATCGGTCTGGGCTCAGGGCGTATTGGTGTTTTCCGGGATGAGGCTAGATGATGAATTCTAGGTTTGTGGCAGGACGCCTAACACAGACGGTCGAGCGGACGGCTACCGCACTTCGTGCGGTGCCGCCGCTCACCGCCAAGCGCTTAGGCGTGGAGAGGTACCAATGAGGAGTAGAGCCGACAAGATCGATGAGGAGTGCGTTTGCATCGACTCACTTGTCCAGCGCATCCGTCAACTTGACGGAAGTACTACTGTCATCGTCCAAAGAGAGAAAAACGATCCACCGGACTTTTGGCTCTCGCTGAGTGACAGAAGACTAGCTGTTGAGGTCACTAGCATTGTTAGTGATTATGGCTATCCAGCTTTGTGCAGTGCACTACACTCATCGGTTAAGAGTCAATGTTCTGGAATTGCAGGGACCTACGCTATCGAGGTGTTCCGACGACCTAGCATACCTAAAAATGGTTCAAATCAGTGGAAAGCTCTTGTCGCGGAGGCCGTAACTAGTCTACAGGCTATGTCTGGATCTCCTTCGACAAATCCTGTTGTTCTGCTACGTGATAGGGAAGGCCGGTTGACACTTTCAAAATGGGGTGACACTGGAAGCGGAGTGGGCTTATTGCGAGTTCCAGAGGCTAAGTTTGAGGGAGATGCTCAGAAGGAGCTCTCTTCGTTAATAGGCGTGGCTATAGCAAAGAAGTTCGAGAAATGCACCAAAAAAGGTCTGGGCAATATATGCGATGGCGTTGTCCTGGCCCTCTATGATGCTTATGGATTCGGAGACATCGACACAGTTCGACAGGCTCTATCACAGCTTCAAGGATATGAGTGGCTGCACTCAATCTATTGGACCAGTTCCTTCAGCGACTGTCGAAACATGCTATACCCAGACAGCCCAGGGCGTTCCGGTGAGTTCCTTTACAGCAAGGAAGAAAAGTGGCATCCGTGCGCCTAACCCCCGGCCTCACACGCGACACCGAGGCGCACACGGAGAATTGAACGATGACGAAGTATCTTATTTCCTTCCCTGGACCGGCGATGGACGTTCGCACCGAAGAAATGGCCGCCGTCAGCGAAGCAGCACACGGCGTCATCCGCGAGGCAAAGGAAGCCGGCGTCTATGTGTTCGGTGGTGGCATCAACGAAGAAGTCGCGCCACTAATGGTCGCCGCCAATGGCACAGTCACGAACGAGACCTACACACAAACCAAGGAGTTCGACGGCGGATTCTGCGTCCTGGAACTCCCGTCTCGCGAAGCAGCCATCCAATGGGCTGCGAAAATCGCTCAAGCCTGCCGTTGCTCGCAGGAACTCCGCGAGTTCCAGTATGACCCCGAGAGTTGATCGGCAAGGCCACAAGGAGGTCTTCTGCATCTACCCTATTGAGCTCAATGCGCGATGAGTCGCCGGAAACGCCCAACTGCCTCGTCACAACCGTGAGGCCTAACCATTCGCTCAACCGGACCCATTGCGGCATGCGGCTAAAAGCCCGCCATTTCATTCTGGGCTTTTAGCCACATGCCGCAACGGTCCGGTTAGCTCAAACGTTGTATTAGGCGCCTAAAATGAAGATATCGCTGATACTGATCACACTCGCACTTGCCGCTAGTCTTGGCGCGCAATCCCAGGTCCCCCAACAACCGCTCCTACGAATTCAAGGCGAGTGGGTGAGTCCACCGCCAGAGATCGAGAATCCGACCCGGTCAGCTCCGGCAACGCTTGTACTCTTCCGCGCCAACGGTGAATACGTGGAGCATCATTTCTGGGCTATCGAGCAGAGTGATAAAACGCTGAGCATGTCCTCTGGTGATCCGCACGTGGTAGTCGTGGGAACGTGGCGGCTGGCAGGTTCGCGGATTCTCGCCACCCGAAAAAGAGTAGCTCGCACGGTTCAAGTGCTAGGCGGCCCGGACCCGCTTTGCAACGAGCCAATCGCGACATTCTTCCTGAAAGGTCGCGGCGTGAGCGGCAAAGTGGGTGCGCAGCGGTACAGTATGTATCTACCGGACCCCAAGCTTCGGCTGCCCGAAGACTTTGAGGTCTACACCCAAGAAGCTCGCGCCTCGTCGTCGCGGTGCGGCGCCTGACTCGCCGCCCGGCTGGAGACCGAACTCAATCTGATCGAGCACCGCGCAGGCGATCCAGCGATCCTCGGTCACTCGCGCCACCGCGGCGAAGCCCATGCCCGTCGTGCGGCACACGACTTCGAGGATCTTCGGCACGGCGTCGATCTGGGTTACGACGGCCAGGTCTTCGGCAAAAGCGCTCTCCACCACACTCCTTCCACAATTCCGTGGCGCGGCCTACTGTAACGCAAGAATCAGACCCGCGAATCAAGGAGTTGGACCCGGGAATTGCGTGCTTGGACCCCCGGGTCGAAGACCTGGACCCCCGGGTCGCGGTCTCGGACCCACGGACTGAGGAGTTGGACCCACGGGTCGTAGTTGTCGACCCACGGGTCGGAGCCCTGGACCCGTGGATTGCGGTCCTGGACCCACGGGTCGAGGAGCTGGACCCGCGGGTCGGAGTCCTGGATTCGTGGACCCAACCGCCGGACCCGCGGGTCAGGGTTCGTGACCCGTGGGTCCAGACAGTGAAACCGCGGGTCGCGGAACCGGGAGCCCGGGTCCGGCCGCTCGGATTTCGGACTCAGCCGCCCGGACGCCTCCAGATGAACCCCAGATCTCTTCCCGCGCGCTTCCCTTCCCGGCGGTAGCTCCAGAGAGTCTCTTCATCGCAGCGCGTGCACCGGGTCAGGACGACCACGTCACCGACGCCGGCCCGCGCGAGTTGCAGGCGGGCGGCCCCGGGCAGGTCCAGATGGGGTTTTCCCGCCGGTCCGGGAACCGCGACCTCCGGTCCGCTCGCGTCGATGACCTGCGTGGCCACGTCGTCTCCCACCTCATAGCAGCAGACCCCGATCGCCGGCCCCACCCAGGCGGTCCACTCCGCCGGCCGCCCCTTCATCTTCTCCAGAGTGGCGGGAATGATCCCGCTCACGATCCCCCGCCACCCGGCATGAATGGCCGCGATCCCCTCGGGCCCCGCGACCAGGACGGACACGCAATCGGCAGTCATGACGGAAAGGGCGAGCCCCGCCTCCTCGGTATACAGGGCATCCCCCTCGCCACAGAACCCCGGCCGCGCGGGCAGCGCGGTCGCGGAATGGACCTGCTTCGCCCACGCCATCGGAGGCGCCGCCGGCTCCACCCGCCGCAGCACCTCCTCGCGCTCCCCCGCCGGCCCGCGCCCGGTAAAGCGGACCTCGACGTCGCCGTGACGGGCCTTCCAGACCCAGGTGCCGGCCTGGAGGGTGGGGCCTTGGAGGAGGGGGGCGGTCTGCGGGGGGGCGGCGGGGCTTGGCATGCGGGGGATTTTAGCGGGTCCGGGGAGCCGTTGGGTGGATTTGCAGCGTATGGGGCAAGAGAGTACATTGCATGAAGACCTCATAAGAAAACCTGCAATTCTCCCCAAGAGGCGCCCCATGAAAAGAAATCTCGGAACCGTGCTCTTTTCGCTGATCGCCCTGACCCTTACCGCGACGCCTTCGCTACAAGCGGCGGAACGTACGAACGTTGGACAGTGGGAGTTCACATCCACGGTCAACGGCGAGGCAAAAACACGGACCTATTGCATCACTCCCGCCCAGGTAAAAGGCATCAACGGAGATGCCCAGGCTGACCACGCTTTTTTGGAGAAAGGCGCCGCGGCGAGACACTGCACGATCAAGGACTTCAAATTGGAAGGAAATACCCTTTCCTATACCCAGGTTTGCGCCGGCTATACTTTCTCGGACAGGACAACCTACAGCGGAGACAGCTCCGAAGGCGTGTTGACGACCACGATGAACGGGAAAGGGGCCGTTATCACGCACATGAAAGGCCGTCGCTTGGGCGCCTGCCCGTAATACCCGGGTTGAAGCGCAATCAGCGCAGCTTCCGTCTTTCCTTCAAGACCGGCGCGATCTCATCGGCGATCGCGTCCGCCAGCACCTTCTGCCCTTCCGCGTTGGGGTGGACCGTGTCGCTCTTAAGCGAGCGGTCGCCCAGGATCCTGGAGATGGCGTCCTCGACGACGGGGACGTGGTACTCGTCGCCCAGCCGTTCGTAGATCTCCTTGTAGCGGCCGCCGAGGGGAGCGTCCATCTCGACCAGGACGGGGACCACCCGGGCGGAGAGGAGCCGGTCCAGGATCTGCCGCAGGGAGCGCTCGGTCTCCTCGGGGGGCACTTGGCGGAGGATGTCGTTGCCGCCGAGCTCGACGATCACCATCCAGGGCTCATCCGCGAGCACCTGATCCAGGCGGGCGAACGCCTGCGCCGCGGTATCGCCGGACACCCCTTCGTTGATCACCTCGGTCCCGAGCCGCGCCGCAAGCAACTCCGGATAGGCCTCCCCGGCTCCCGATCCCACGCCGGCCGTGATCGAATCTCCGAGACAGACAATCGTCTTGCCGGGAGAGTCCAGATTGGGGACGCGAGAGCGGCAGGCGAGAAGGAGGAGGAACACTGGGAGGAGCTTGCGCATGGCGGGGGATTGTAGTCCTGATCTAAAATGGATATCTGATGAAAGCCCTCTGGATGTGGATCTTCCTGCTTCCCGGCACCGTTCCGGCGCTCGCCGCGCAGCCGCAACCCGCCCCGGTCGAAATCAAGCTTCAACATGGCGACGCGGCCGAGGCGCAGACGCGGGATCAGCTCCTGCGGCTGCTGCGGACCTACGACGCCAGCCGCTGGATCTTCACCCGGTCCGTGGTGATCGACAGCTCGCCGGGCACGATTCCGCACAGTCATCCAGTCCTCACCCTGAGCACCCGCCATCTCAAGGACGACGATCTGCTGCTTTCGACCTTCCTGCACGAAAACCTGCACCACTTCCTCACGCAGAATCAGGAGAAGGCCGAGGCCGCCAAGAAAGAGCTCCGGGCGGTATTCCCCAAGGTGCCGGTGGGCTACCCGGACGGGGCCGATTCCGAGGATGCGGGCTATGCCCATCTGATCGTGAACTATCTGGAGTATCAGGCGGACAAGGAGCTGCTGGGCGAGCTGCGCGCCTTCCAGGTCTTCGAGTTCTGGACCGTGGATCACTACCGCTGGCTCTATCGCAGGATTTTCGAGGATGGGTACCAGATCGGGCCGATCGTGAGAAAGAACGGCCTCTTCCCCAAGGCTCGGGACGAGAAGCCGGCGGCGGCTCCCGTCCCGAATTCCTGAAGTCTACGAGGAGAACCGCCGGACGAAGATCGTCTCGGCCCCGGTCTCCGGCACCATGGACCGCCAGGCGACGACCCAGGTGCGGCCGGCTGCGGCGACGCTCGCGCAGAACGGGACGCCGACGCTGAGCGGACTGGCTCCCAGGTTCAGCGGCGGGCTGGCAGCGCCGTCCGGTCCCCAGAGCTGGACGGTATAGGCCTCGTTGAAGGGACCGTCGAGGTCTACAAGGCTCCAGACGAGGAGGGCGCGGCCGAGGCGGTCCATGCCGATCGCGTCCGGATAGAACGAGGATACCGGTGGGTCGGGAGGCGTGGCGACGTTCAGGGCGGGACCCGTGGGCACGCCGCCGGCGGTGAAGAACCGGAGATGGATCGTCGCGATCGGGCCGCCGGGGGAGGCGGCCCCGTAGCTGCCCCAGGTCACGGCTGTCCGGCCGTCCGGAGAGGAGGCCAGCCGGGCCCCTCCCTCATTGCCGTCTTCGACGACCTCGACGGGAGCGCCCAATGGCCTGGCGTTCGCTCCAAACCGCTGCAAGAGGAGTGTGGTCTCCGTGCTGGCCGTGAACCAACCCACGGCAAAGGTACTGTCCAGCGCGTGGGCGGAATCGACGCAATAGTAGGACGGGAAGGCTCCGTTGAGACGGCGCGGGGGGCTCGCCAGGCGTCCGGCGGCGTCGAGGAGGGCGTAGGAGCAGAAGTTGCCGCGCTCCGCCGGCCAGACGGCGAGATAGCCGCCGGTCCGGCGGGGGAAAAGCTGGCTCACGTAGGACGGCGCGCCGATCCGCGCCGGCGCGCCCGCCGAGAGGACCCGGCCGTTGAAGTGCAAGGAGTCCGGCAAGCCGTTCACGGAAGAGCTCCAGACCGCGATGTCGCCCAGTGCCCCGCGGTTTTCGACGGCGACGGTGTAGAGATACCGGCCGGCCAGCCCTCCCGCGTCGACGTCGATCGGCCCGCCCACCGGGGAGCCCGTGCCGTTGAATCTCTGCGCCACCAGCGAAGTGGCGCTCTCAACGGGGGTCTGCGGCCAGACCACGGTAAAGCTGCGGTCCGCATGCCCGATGACTTGCGGACATTGGACTCCGAGAGAGGTGCCGGACACCACGATGGTCTCCGGACCGAGCGGGACGAGCTGAGCGCCGGCCGGCAGGGTGCCGAGGAATCCAAGAAGCAGGACCGCTACAGCGAAATTCTTAAGAAAATTTTTCATAACCGATTCTGAAGCGGTCTCAGAAAGCTGTCAATCTCGCGGCCTCCCCCCGCTCCTGAGGCATAAGGCGCGGAGTTCAAAGCTCTGTCGCCTCTCAGCGTCCTGCCCTTCGAATCCTCACCCTCGATCCCTCTCCACTCCGTGGAGAGGGAGGGCCCTCCGCTCAAGGATATCTTTCATCAGCGGGCCCTCCCTCTCCCCCCGGGAGAGGGACCGAGGGTGAGGCCTCGAAGGGCAGGACGCCCCAGCTCCGACAGTCCCCATGAGCCCGGGCACCCCGCCTGCGGTAAACTCAACCCCGCATGGCGCACGCTGACTACGAGGCGGTGATCGGGCTGGAGGTCCACGTCCAGCTGCTGACCGAGACGAAGATGTTCTGCCGCTGCCCCAACCGGTTCGGGGCGGCCCCGAATACGCTCGTCTGCCCGGTCTGCCTTGGGCTTCCGGGCACGCTGCCGGTGCCGAACCACCAGGCGGTCGACCTCGCGGTGCGGCTGGCGCTGGCGCTGGGGTTCGAGGTCCGCGAGACCTCGGTCTTCGCCCGCAAGAACTACTTCTATCCGGACCTCCCCAAGGGCTATCAGATCAGCCAGTTCGACCGCCCGCTGGCGGAGAACGGGCTGGTGCCGCTTGCGCAATCCGACAAGCAGGTGCGCGTCGAACGCCTCCATCTCGAGGAGGACGCCGGCAAGCTCCTGCATGAGGCGCCGGGCGGCGGCGCGCTGCCGGGCCAGAGCCTGGTGGACTTCAACCGCTGCGGCGTGCCGCTGGTCGAGATCGTCTCGCGGCCGGACATGGCGAGCGCCGCGGAGGCGCAGGACTATCTCCAGACCCTCCATCAGCTCCTCCTCTATACGCGGACCAGCGACGGCAACATGGAGGAGGGGAGCCTGCGCTGCGACGCCAACGTCTCGGTGCGCCGCCGCGGCGAGACCGCGCTCGGCACCAAGGCCGAGGTCAAGAACCTCAACTCCTTCCGCAACGTCGCGCGGGCGATCGAGCACGAGATCGAGCGCCAGACCGCGCTGATCGAATCCGGCGGCCGGGTGGCGCAGGAGACCCGGAGCTTCGACGCGACCACCGGCACGACGCGGCTGATGCGGTCGAAGGAGGAGGCGCACGACTACCGCTATTTCCCGGAGCCGGACCTGCCGCCGCTGGTGGTGACGGCGGAGCGGATGGAGGCGATCCGCGCCGCCCTCCCCGAGCTCCCCTGGCAGCGGCGGGCGCGGCTCGCGGCGCAGTACGGCCTGCCGGCCGCCGACGCCCAGGTGCTCACCGCCTCGCGCGAGCTGGCCGATTATTACGAGGCGGCCGCCGCGGCGCTGCCCGCCAATCCCAAGGGGGTCGCCAACTGGGTGCAGGGCGAGGTGCTGCGCGACGTCAAGGAGCGCAAGGTGGAGCTCGCAGGGAACGATCGCCCCCGAGCGCCTCGCCGCCCTGGTCGCGATGGTGGACGCCGGGAAGATCTCGAACAGCGCCGCCAAGGAGGTCTTCGCGGCGGTGGCGCCGACCGGCGATGATCCGGCGGCGGCCGTCGAGCGGCTCGGGCTGGCGCAGGTCTCCGACACTTCGCAGATCGAGCGCTGGATCGACGAGGTCATCGAGCAGAACCCCGCCCAGGTGGCGCAGTACCGGGCCGGCAAGGTGCAGATCGTGGGCTTCCTGGTGGGCCAGGTCATGAAGCGCTCGGGCGGCCGAGCCGAGCCGAAGATCGTGCAGCAGCTCATGCGCCAGGCGCTCGAGCGGGAGCCGGTCGCGGACTCGGCCGGATAGGCTCCCGGTTTCCCCTTGATCCAGTTCTTCCACGTCAGCAAGCAGTATCCCGGGGGGCAGTCCGCCCTCGACGACGTCACGTTCGAGATCCCGCGCGGCCAGTTCGTCTTCCTGACCGGCGCGAGCGGCGCCGGCAAGACGACGCTGCTGCGGATGATCTTCCGCGAGGAGACGCCCTCCTCCGGGCAGATCGTGGTCAACGGCCGCAACGTCTCCTCGATCCCGCGCAGCAAGATCCCCTACCTGCGGCGGACGATCGGCGTCGTCTTCCAGGACTTCCGCCTGATCCCCCGCAAGACGATCTTCGAGAACGTCACCTACCTGCCGCGGGTCCTCGGGGTCGACACCCAGGACCAGAAGAAGCTGGCCTACCAGGCGCTGCGCCGGGTGGGGCTCGCCCACCGCCTGAACGCCTTTCCGCCCGAGCTCTCCGGCGGCGAGCAGCAGCGGGTCGCCATCGCCCGGGCGCTGATCAACGAGCCGGACATCCTGATCGCCGACGAGCCCACCGGCAACCTCGATCCCGACCTCTCGTGGGAGATCCTGCGGCTCTTCCTGGAGGTCAACCTGCGGGGGACGACGGTGATCCTCGCCACCCACGACCGCGACACCATCCAGCGGGTGGGGCGCCGGGTGCTGACGCTGGATCGCGGCCGCCTGATCCTGGACCAGGAGCTGATCGGCACCGATCCCCCCGCCCTCGACCCCCTGGCGGGGACCGCCGAGGCTTCGATCCCGGATTTCGAGCCCTCGGATATCCCTGAATCGCCGGCCTCCGAATCGCACCCTGAGGAGCGCTCCGAGTGAGCATCCTGCAAGCGCTTCGCTACTTCTTCCGCGAGGCCGCGATCAACCTGCTGCGGGGGTGGAAGGTGAGCCTGCTCGCGGTGCTCACGATCGCGGTGAGCCTGTTCATCGGCGGCGCGTTCCTGCTGGTGAGCGGCAATCTCTCGGCTTCGGTCGAGCGCTGGCGGGGGGAGATGCGGGTGGTGATCTACCTGAAGCCGGAGACCTCGGAGGCGGACCTGCGGCGGCTGGCCGCCGAGGCCGCGCGCGCGCCCGGGGTCAGCTCGGTCGAGCCGGTCGGCGCGGCGGCGGCCCGCAAGCGCTTCCAGGAGGTCTTCCCCAGCCTCTCGGACCTGGTGGCCGGCTGGCAGGAGGAGCCGCTGCCGGCCTCGCTCGAGATCGGGCTCGACGCGCGGACGGCGGCGGCCGCGCCGGGGCGCGAGGCGTGGCTCGCGAGTTGGCGCCATCGTCCCGAGGTGACGCTGATCGACGACGACCGGGAGTGGCTGGGCCAGCTCGAGACGGCGGTGGCGGTGGTGCGGGCGGTGGGGCTCGCGCTGGTCGCCGGCCTGCTCGGGCGCGGCGATCTTCACCATCGCCAGCGTCATCCGGCTGACCGCCTATCTGCACAGCGAGGAGACCGGGATCATGCGCCTGGTGGGGGCGACGGAGTTCTTCATCCGCGGCCCCTTCTATGTCGAGGGCCTGCTCCAGGGGCTGCTCGGCGGGCTGCTCGCCAGCGGCGCCCTGTTCGGAGCCTTCCAGTTTCTCCACGCGCGAGGGGGGGGATCGTCGCTCTTCGCCACCATCCTCGCCCTCGACTTCCTGAGCCTGCGGCAGGTGGCCTTCCTGATCCTCCTCGGCGGCGCCGCCGGACTGTTCGGAGCGGTGGTGTCGTTGCGGCGGGAAGCGCTGTAAGAGAATCCAGGCGTCTGTACCGGCTGGGGCAGAACGCCCCCAGACCGCCAACGCCCTCCTGAACACTCACCCCAAAAACAAAAGGCCCCGCCGGAGCGGGGCCTTTTCAACCAGCCTCTGGGGCTGATTACCGGGTACGGATCACGGGGTGATGATGAGGACGACCGTAGCCGCCCGCTTGTCGGTGACCTGACCCTCGGTGGTGATCCGGCTCGGGTCGATCCCGTGCCGCGTCACGAGGTAGTTCTTCACTGCCTGAGCGCGCTGTTCCGCGGACCGCTGATTGCTCGCCTGCGAACCCGACGAACCATCGGCGAAACCGGTGACCTGCGCATTCGAGGTTGCATTCTGCTTCATCCGCAGGCCGACCTCGTCGAGCTTGGCCTTGCAGATGTTGTCCAGCCGCGCGCTGCCCGACACGAACGAGCAGGTCGCTTCCATCCGCTCCGGCGGAGCGGGCGGCGGCGGAGGCGGCGGCGGAGGCGGCTCAGGAGCCGGCGGCGGCGGCGGCGGCTCGGGAGCCGGCGGGGGCGGCGGAGGCGGCGGAGGAGGCGGCGCCTCGTGGCGGACCAGGCGGGGGAAGTAGGTCAGGCCGACCAGACCGCCCAGCGGGCAGTGCTCGTCGATCGAGCTGAGCTGGTTGAGGTCGGTCCGCAGGGCGAAGTTGAACGCCCATTCCTCACCCTCGCCGAACCAGACGCGGCCGCCGGTGGTGAAGTCGTAGGAGTCCTCGTAGAAGTTGTCGTTGCCCGACCCGAACGTGGCCGAGACCTCGTTGATCCAGTCAAAGCGGTCCGTCACCCGGCCGACGTAGCCGATGCCGCCGGTGAAGGCCTTGCGCGAGAAGCCGTTCAGCGAAAGAGCGGTGCCCTTCAACGGCAGATCGAAGTCGCCAAGGTCCTGGTAGCCGACATTGATGACCCACTTGGAGAGACGCCAGTCGAGACCGACGCCGTACCCCATGTCACCCGAATCCACGGCATCGTCGCCGGTCGCCAGGTTCACGAAGCCGTTGAGGGCCAGCGTGCTGGCGTCGCCGGGAGCGCCGGTCAGGCGGAGCTTCGTGCCGACGCGGACGTTGCCCACACCGCTGGCGTCGTCGGCGTTGAACAGAAGGTCGTTCTGGTCGTAGTTGATGTCGTCATAGGGGGCCATGACGCTCAGCTCCCAGCGGTCGGTGATGCCGTAGCCGACGCTGGCGCTCAGCCGGTTCCAGTCGAGGCTGAGCTGGCTGTTGTCATTCCGGCTGAATCCGTTGGGAAGATTCACCAGGCGGTCCCAGTTGTTGTAATAAAGTCCGAACGACCACCCGCCGCGTGGCAAGGTATCGCCCGTGAACAGGCTGAACAAGCCTGTCTCTCCCGTGACGCTGGCGGCGTTGGCTTGCTCCGCCGCAGACGCCCAGGTTGGCGCGAGGCTCGCTAGCGCCAAGATCCCTAAGCATTTCAGTTTCATTCCGTTCTCCTCCGGCTGTAAGCCAAAACTTGCGGAGGCTGCGAACGCAGCCTGCGCGACTTTCTTGACTGCAGCGAAGCTACCCCAAGCGTCCCTCTTCCGGCCAAGGCAACCCGCCCAACGCAATGCTCAGCGATACGACTTGACTGAGATACGCGCCTCCAACCCCCCATTTCCTTTCAAAGCCTGTGCCACAATCCCGGAGAGGAAGAACCTGTACTTCCGGAGCCGGAAGGATGACTCGAACCCGAGGCCGGCATCGGGGTAATACGAGCCAAAATCCGTATAGATATTGTGCTTGAGCCCAATCGTGCCGAATCCCGTGTAGACGATCCAGTACCAGTTGTCCCAGGTCAGACGCAAAACCTGGTGCTTGGCGTCCAGGAACCATGGAAAGAAATACTCCCATGTGGTGAAAAGCTCATCAGTCCCCCGGGTGCGGTCCCGCACCCCCTTCAGGTTCTCGCGGCCATCGATCTTGAACGCCTCGGACCGGGGAACCGCGAAGAAGTCGATGCCGTCGGGCTCGGGGGGAGCGTCTTCGGGTCCGCCTTGGCCAGATAGGGGAAGGTGCCCCCGCGCAGCCGGCCGACCAGAAAGGTCCGCGCGCTGACGTCGAACCGCTTCAGGGCCTCGAACTCGAACTTGAGATAGTCGAAGTCCCCGGGTCCGTAGGGGAGGCCGTAGGTCAGTGCGGCGGTCAGCGTCGCATCGCCGGGGCCGAACTCGCGGAAAGCCGAGAACAGCCTCTCGGTGCGGGCCCGGGTCTCACCCGCGATGGCGCTCGACCGCCCCTCGTCGGGCGTGCCCAGCTGGTAGCCCAGCCGGACGAAGGTGTTGACCTGGTCCCGCCGGACCAGGAAGTTGCTGCCGCGCGCCCCCTTGTTGCTGCTGATCCCGTCGATTTCGGCCAGGAAGAAGGTCCGGTTGTTGTAGTTGTGCGGCCACTCCATCAGGAGCAGGGTCCCGCGCACCCGGTCGAAGTCCTGGGACACGTCCTGGTCGATGCGGTCGAACGAGATGGAGTCGAACACGGTGAGCTGGGTCGTCCGCCGGTAGCCGTAATAGCGGTAGCGCAGGAAGGCGCTGATGTCGCCGTTGACGAAGTTGTACTTGACCTGCCCCTCGAAGAACGTCTTGTTGATCAGGCGGTTGACCCGCAGGTCGAGGTCCCCTTCCGGGAAGTAGATGTCGAGACGGGGGAGGAACTGGTCGCTGCGCCGGGCGGGGAGCTCCACCCCCTCGATGCCGCCACCGCCGGACGGCTCGGGCGCGGCGGGGGTCTCGGGTACGGGAGCCGGCGCGGTCTGGGGCGCCTTCCTGGGCGCGGCCGGAGCCGTGGCAGGGTCCGCCGGCACCGTGGCCGGTGGGGCGACGGGCGGCTCCGGTTGCTGGGCACCCGCCGGAACCGCGGCGAGCAGACACACCACGAGCAGAGGGATCGCGGGGAAACTGCGGGATGTCATGGGCGCATTCTAGCCCGGCCCCGCCCCAAACCGCTCCTCAGCGGTTGAGAATCTGGGCGACCCGGTCGAGGAAGACTTTGCTCTGGTTGGGACCGAGGGCGGCGGAGACCACCTTTTCCTCGGCGCGGACGAGGTCGAGCACCGCCTCGAGGGCGCGCCCGGAGTCCATCTCGGCCTTGCTCATGCGGAACGGAACCTCGAGATCCCCCTGCCGCGGGTGGCCGTTGAGCAGGCCGCGGGCCTGCTGGTGGACGGTCTCGGCCACGGCGGCCAGCTCCTCCGGGGGCATCGAGCGCAGGCGGTCGGTGCGCAGGCGGCTGAGATCCTCGTTGAGGGCCACCAGCCCGGAGGTGATCAGGCCGTAGAGGAGCTTGCAGGCCTCGAAGGGGCTCATGTCGAGGCCGATCGCGACCTCCTCGATGGTGCGGCGCTCGTCGATCTTGCAGATCAGCGACCACTCCTGGGGGGTCAGCGAGACCGAGGTGGTGGTGGCGCGCTGGGTGAAGACGGGGACCAGCCGGGTCGAGGGGATGCGCTTGGAGAGGATCTGCCACTCGTCGATGCGGCGCGCCGCCTCCATCAGGAGGTTGGTGTTCGACTTGTGGATGGTGGTGAGCTCGGTCTCCATGCCG
Source organism: uncultured Acidobacteriota bacterium (assembly GCA_963792575.1). Taxonomy (GTDB): domain Bacteria; phylum Acidobacteriota; class Thermoanaerobaculia; order Multivoradales; family UBA5704; genus DATARR01. The sequence goes on along the minus strand of CAWBWZ010000023.1, from coordinate 196,033 downwards.
GGGGTGAAGACGAAGTCCCCCTCCGGCCAGATGGCCAGCTCGTACATCGCCTCCTCCCCCTGGAGGTCGCCGACGTGGGCGTGGACGATCTGCCCGCCGCGCAGGTAGATCTCGCCGGAGGAATCGCCGTTTCGGCGCAGGGAGAACACGCCGGTCTTCCCTGAGACGGAGACCAGCTGAATGATGTCGGGGAGCGGCAGCTCTTTGAGCGAGCCTTGGAAGGCCATGGCTTACGGCTTCATAGATTCACGGTCCAGTGGATCGACTGCAACGGATACGAGACCTCATGGTAGCACAGCCCAAAAAATCCAGGCAAGGGCTCGCTCGTCACGGCAAGCCTTGAATTCACAAGAGCTTAGCGCGCGGCGAGGCGGTCGAGCCGGAGCCGCTGGGCGCAGCAGATGGCGAGGGCGAGGGCATCCGTCGCGTCGCTCGCCCAGCCCTCTCCCCGCGCGGCGAGCAGCAGGCGGACCATGCGGGCGACCTGTTCCTTGTCGGCGCGGCCGTTGCCGGTGACCGCCGACTTGACCTCGGCCGGGCTGTACTCGCGGATCTCGAGGCCGCGGCCGGCGAGCACGGCGAGCAGGGCGCCGCGCGCCTGGGCGAGCACGATCAGCGAGTGCGCGTTCATGCCGTGGAAAGGGGTCTCGAGGACCGCGAGGTCCGGCCGGCGGCGGTCGACGAGCTCGCCGAGGCAGGCCGGCGAGATGGGCCAGCCGGGCCGGCAGGTCGAGGGTCGCGCGGGCAGGAGAAGCGGCCGGCGTCGACGGGGGTGAGCGCGGAGCCGTGCTTTTCGACCAGGCCGTAGCCGGTGTGGAGGCTGCCCGGATCGATGCCGAGGATCAGCACGGCTAGCGGGACTGCTCTTCGAGGACCTTCTCGTCGATGTTGAGGTTGGCCCAGACCTTCTGGACGTCGTCCTGGTCCTCGAGCGCCTCGACCAGGCGCAGCACCTGGCTCACCTTGTCGCGCGGCACGTCGATGGTGGTCTGGGGGCACCATCGCGAGCTCGCTTGGCGGCCAGCGGGATGCCGCGGCGCTCGAGCTCCTCCTGGACGGAGATGAAGTCCTCCATCGCGGTGTAGATCTCGTAGACGTCCTCCTCGATGGCGACGTCGTCGGCGCCCAGCTCCAGGGCGAGCTCCATGAACTTCTCCTCGTCCATGGCGCCGCTGCTCGATGGCGAAGTAGCCGCGGCGGTTGAACATCCAGGCGACGCAGCCGCTCTCCCCCAGGTTGCCGCCGTGGCGGGCGAACAGCGTGGCGGATCTCGGCGGCGGTGCGGTTGCGGTTGTCGGTCGCCGCCTCGACCAGGACGGCGACGCCGCCGGGGCCGTACCCCTCGTAGATGACCTCCTCGTAGACCTCGGCTTCGAGCTCGCCGGTCCCCTTCTTGATGGCGCGGTCGATGTTGTCCCCCGGGACGCTGTTGGACCGCGCCTCGAGGAGGGCGGCGCGCAGGCGCGGGTTCCCCTTCGGATCGCCGCCGCCCAGGCGGGCGGCGACGGTGATCTCCTTGAGGATCTTGGTGAACAGCTTGCCCCGGCGGGCGTCGGTCGCCGCCTTCTTGTGCTTGATCGTGCTCCACTTGCTGTGACCTGACATGCGCGGGCTCCTGACGAAAAGAATCGCGGAAGGGCGATGATTTTACAGGATTCGCCGCCGCACGCCGTCCGGTTAAATCGCTCAAAAATCAGGGCTTTTTCGTGATTGACTGGGACGGGCGAGGATGTTAGAAAGGCTTGCTGTCTTCCTTCTGGAGAATCCGGTATGCCGTCCATCCTCGTCGTCGAGCAAGAACCGCACTATGTGGAACGGATCCGCGCGGCCCTGGGCGCGGAGGGATGGCGGGTGCGAGTGGTGCCGACGGTCGAGCAGGCCCTGCAGGCGGCCGCCGGGGAGCGTCCCGACCTGATCGTGGCCGGCACCGACGCGCCCGGGTTCGACGTGCTGACCTTCTCCTTCTCCCGCCGTGCCGGTGGCCCCGGCGTGCTGGCGCTCGAGGCCGGCGGCGGCAGCGCCGACGGAGCGGATGGCCGGCTCGCCAAGCCCTTCACCGACCAGCAGATCGTCCTCGCCGCCCGCAAGGCCCTGCTCGCCCACCAGCAGCCCGCCGCGGCGGCGCCGCCGCCGGACCAGAAGCTCACCTCGCACGACATCTTCGGCGACGTGCTGGCCGAAGTGGAGGGGGACGCGCCGCCCCGCCCGGTGATCGCGCCGCCGCGGGCCGTGCCGCCGCCGTTGCCTTCGCCATCCGCCGCGGCGCCTCCCAGGCCGGCGGCAGCCCCCGCCGGCGGGGAGGACGTTCAGCGCCGCCTCGAGAAGACCCTCTCCGGCATGCTCGGGCCCGAGCCCAGGCCGCGGCCGGCCGCGCCGCCCCCGAGCGCGGCGCCCGCAGCCTCGGCACCCCCGCCGCGGCAGTCGTCCTCCGACAACGTGGACGCCCTGCTCAGCAGGACGCTGTCCAACCTGGATCTGGGGAAGACCAAGACCGGCCCGCGCCCCATCGCCGTCCCCCCGGTGGCTGCGGCCGTTCCTCCCGCCGCACCCGCCGCGCCTCCCGCCGTTCTCACCCGGATTACCGGAAGGGACGGGCGTGCGCAAGGGGCGGGCGGTGGGGGATTTCGATTTCGCCGAGCTCGAGGAGCTGGCCCGCCCCACCCGGCCCGGCGGCACTTCCCCGGGAACGGCGCCCGCGCGCCCCGCCGCCGCTCCGGCGCCTCCGATCCAGCCGCCGGCAGCCGCGGCGCCCCGGGCGCCCGAGCCGCTCCCGGTCGCCGTCGCACCGCCCGTTCCAGTGCCGGCTCCCATCGGGGCCTCGGTGGTCCTGGACCCCGCCGTCACCCAGCGCATCCCGGTCTTCGCCGACGAGGGGAGCGATCAGCCGGGCGAGCGCTTCGGCCAGTACACGCTGCTCGAGACGATCGCGGTCGGCGGCATGGCCGAGGTCTGGAAGGCCCGGATGCGCGGCGTCGAGGGCTTCCAGAAGACGGTCGCGATCAAGCGCATCCTCCCCCACATGGCCGACAACGCCGAGTTCGTCGGGATGTTCATCGACGAGGCGAAGCTCGCGGCGCAGCTCACCCACCCCAACATCGTCCACATCTACGACCTCGGCAAGATCGGGCCGCGACTACTACATCGCCATGGAGTACGTCGACGGCAAGGACCTGCGCTCGCTGCTCAACGCCGCCCGCCGCAAGGGGATGCCGCTGCCGCTCGGGCTCTCGCCTGCTGATCGCGGCGCGGCTGGCCGAGCGCCCTCGACTACGCGCACCGCAAGCGCGACTTCGAGGGCCGCGAGCTGGGCCTCGTCCACCGCGACGTCTCGCCGCAGAACGTCCTCATCACCTACGACGGCGACGTCAAGCTCTGCGACTTCGGCATCGCCAAGGCGGTCTCCAAGGCGAGCCAGACGCAGATGGGCGCGCTCAAGGGCAAGCTCAGTACATGTCGCCCGAGCAGGCCTGGGGGCGCGCCGTCGACGCCCGCTCCGACATCTTCTCGCTCGGCGCCGTGCTCTTCGAGATGCTCACCGGCGAGCGCCTGTTCACCGGCGAGAGCGAGATCTCCGTGCTGGAGTCGGTGCGCCAGGGGCATACCCGGCGCCGCAGCCAGGTGGACCCCGCGATCCCCCGCGAGGTGGACGAGATCGTGGCCCGCGCGCTGGCGATCGATCCCAAGGACCGCTTCCAGAACGCGGGCGAGATGAAGCAGCGGCTGGAGGCGGCGCTCTCGGCGCTCTCCCCGGCGACCGGCCCGACCGACCTCGCCCTCTACATCCGGCGGGTGCTGGCGCCCGACACCGCGGAGCGGACCGAGCCTGCCGCGCCGCCGCCGGCGCCTTCCTCCTGGCCGGCCGAGCCGCCGCGCCGCGGTCGCCCTTCGCCGTGGCGCCGCCGCTCCCCGACTCCCCGGAGCCCGAGATGCCGGCCGAGTCCGTCCAGGCGGTGGCCCCGGTCGGCGCAGGTCGAGGTCGGGGAGGAGGGCGGGCGCAAGAGCCGCACACTGCTCTACGCCGCCATCGCGGCCCTGATCGTGATCGCGATCCTGACCTTCTTCTTCCTGAATCGCCGCAAGGGCGCGGCGCCGCCGCCCACCGGCGCCGCCGCCCCCGCGACCCCGGCGCCGGTTCCTGCCGCGAACCCCGCCACCGCCCAGGTTCCGTCGGCGCTCCCCGACCGCGCAGAACGCCGCCGGCGGCCAACCCCGTCGATCTCAAGGCGATCATGGACCAGCAGCTCGCCGCCCAGGAGAGCGAGCTGCGGCGCAAGAACGATGCAGCGGCTCAAGGAGCTCGAGAAGCAGGTGGCCGCCGCCAAGGCCGCGGGACAGCCGCCGCCCACCGTCCCGGCATCCGCGGCCACTCCGGCGCCCGCCGCCGCGGCCCCGGAGCAGTCGCCTCCCCGGCCCGCTCCGGTCGAAGCCGCGCCGCCGCCCGCCCCGGCCCCTGAGCCGGTGCAGCAGAAGGAGCCGGAGCCCCCGTCCCAAGGTTCAGGAGAAAAGCCCCGAGTCCGAAGCGCCCCGCACCAGGGCCGGCGAGCTGGTGGAAGCCGGCCCCGGAGTCTCCCCGCCTCAACTTGTCAGCTTTCCGAAACCGGAGTATCCTCCGATGGCCCGAACCCTGCGGGTCGAGGGAACCGTGGTCGTTTCGGTTCTGGTGGACGAGAACGGCCAGGTTCAGGACGTGAGGATGGCGGAGCCGATCAGGCAGAAGGTCGGCCTGAACGAGGCCGCCCTCGCCGCGGCGCGTTCCGCTACGTTACAAGCCCGCGAAGAAGGACGGAGTCCGGGTCAAGATGTGGACCCGTCTGAGAATTCCTTTCAAGTTATGATCCAGTCGACGATCAAGTCATGAGCCGGCCGGACGGCCTCGCCATTCGGAGGAAGAGGAGACGATGAGCCTCAGCGACCAGCAGAGAAAGTTCTACGAGAATACGCTCGCCGTGACCCGGCAGGAGATGGAAGAGCTCGATCGCCTGATCGAGGAGGAGCTGGCGAAGGTCAAGGACCGCCTCGCCGAGCTGCAGAACGCCAAGAAGGCCTCCCGCCAGATGTATGACGCGGCCTGCATGCGGCTCGGCGTCCACAACGACCTCGAAGCCGAAGAGGGTCAGTCCGCCGACGCCTGACCGCCGGCGGAGGTCGTGGCGCCGGTCCCGCTCGGGACCGGTTTCCATTTCAGGAGCGCGACAGGTCCTCTCGCCGCCAGCGGCGGACGGGCCTGATCGCCGCACCGCCTCACCCGATCTCTCATCATGGCCTGGTTCCGCAAGACCAAGAAACCCAAGCCGATCCGCATGGACCGGCCGCGCAGCACCGTGCCCGAAGGGCTGTGGGTCAAGTGCGAGGGTTGCAAGGAGATCGTCTACTCGCGCGACCTCGACCGCAACCTGAAGGTCTGCCCCAAGTGCGGCCATCACTTCCGGATCGACGCCCGCGCCCGCGTCGCCCTGCTCCTCGACGAGCCGCAGCCGCGGGAGCTGTTCACCGGCGTCTCGCCGGTCGACCCGCTCAACTTCCGTGACACCAAGCGCTACCGCGACCGCCTGAAGGCTTACCAGCAGGCGGTGGGCGAGCGCGACGCGGTGATCGTCGTGCAGGGCGCGATCGAGGAGATCCCGGTCGGTGCTGGCGGTGATGGAGTACCGCTTCATGGGCGGCTCCATGGGCTCGGTCGTCGGCGAGAAGATCACCCGCGCCGCCGAGCGGGCCGTCGAGCGCAAGTGGCCGCTGATCGTCGTCTCCGCCTCGGGCGGCGCCCGCATGCAGGAAGGCGTGCTCTCGCTGATGCAGATGGCCAAGATCTCGGCCGCCCTCGCCCGGCTGCGCACCGCCCGGCTGCCCTACGTCTCCGTGCTGACCGATCCGACGACCGGCGGCGTGACCGCCTCCTTCGCCATGCTGGGCGACCTCAACATCGCCGAGCCGGGCGCGCTGATCGGCTTCGCCGGCCCGCGCGTGATCGAGCAGACGATCCGCCAGAGCCTGCCCGAAGGATTCCAGCGCAGCGAGTTCCTCCTCGAGCACGGCTTCCTCGACCTGGTGGTACAGCGCTCGGAGCTCAAGGAGACGCTCGCGCGGTGCCTGCGGCACCTGACGTAGACCCGCTGTCCATCCTCTCGCGCCTCGAGGCCCTCGGCATCAAGCTGGGCCTCGAGCGGGCGCGCGCGCCTGCTCGCCGCGCATGGGCGAGCCGCAGCGCCGCTTCCCCGCCGTGCTCGTGGCCGGCACCAACGGCAAGGGATCGACCTCGGCGTTCCTGGCCGCCATCGCCCAGCGCCGCCGGCTACCGCACCGGGCTCTACACCTCCCCTCATCTCGAATTCGTCGAGGAGCGGCTGCGCATCGACGGCCGGACGATCGAGCCCGGCCGCTTCGGCAGGCTGCTCCAGGACCTAGTCGACCTCGCCGAGCGCGAGACCGGCATCCCCCCCACCTATTTCGAGGCGGTGACCCTCGCCGCCTTCCAGTGGTTCGCCGAGGAGGGGGTGGACCTCGCCGTGGTCGAGGTCGGCCTCGGCGGCCGGCTCGACGCCACCAACCTCTGCGATCCCATCCTCTCCCTGATCACCCCGATCGGCTTCGACCACCAGGAGTACCTGGGGGACACCCTCGCCGCGATCGCCCGCGAGAAGGCGGGCATTCTCCGTCCCGGGAAGCCGGCGCTGGTCTGGATCGAGGAGCCGGAGCCCGCGGAATCCGTGCGGACAGCCGCCGCCGGGATCGGCGCCGACCTCCGATTCGCCTCGGAAGAGGTGCGGATCGAGTCGATCGAGCCCGAGGGCTGGGCCGGCCAGAGAATCCGGCTCGCCACGCCGGTCCGCTCTTACGATCTGGAGATCGCCCTGCTCGGCGCGCATCAGGCGATCAACCTCGGGCTGGCCGCGCGGGCGGCCGAGCTCCTCCCGGAGCTGGGCTTCGACCGCATCGGCCCGGACGCGATTCGGGAAGGCGCCGCGGCCTGCCGCTGGCCGGGCCGGCTGGAAGCGATCGAGCTCCCCGGCGGCCGGCACATCCTCCTCGACGCCGCCCACAACGAGGCGGGCGCCCGAGTCCTCTCGGAGTTCCTCGACCGCACGGGGCAGCCGGTCGATCTCCTCTTCGGCGTCCTGGCCGACAAGGACTACGCCGGCATGCTCGGCCTCTTAGCCCCCCGCGCCCGCAGGATCGTCCTCACCACCCCGGCAAGCCCGCGCGCCAAGGATCCGGCGGAGCTGGCGGTCCTACTCAAGGATCATCCGGGAGAGGTGTTCGTGGAGCCGGACCGCGAGCGTGCGCTCGACCGGGCGCTGGGGCTGGGTGGGGAAGTGCTAGTGGCCTGCGGGTCGATTTTTTTGATTGGGGAGATCAGGACGCGGGTGCGGGGGAGGTGGATTCGCGGAAATGTTGAAGAGGCGGATCAGTGGGGATGGGAATGGGATGGCTCGCCAGAGGGACTTAAACCTCGAAATCTAGGTCCATAGCGTCTTGGTGATTGGGGCGTCCTGCCCTCCGAATCCTCACCCTCAGTCCCTCTCCCGGGGGGAGAGGTAGGGCCCGCTGATGAAGCGATATCCTTAAGCGAAGGGCCCTCCCTCTCCACGGAGTGGAGAGGGATCGAGGGTGAGGATTCGGAGGGCAGGACGCCCCAATCACCAAGGGCCTTCTGGACGCCCCCCTACATCAGCGGGTCATACAGCGGGAACCGCTCGCACAGATCCCGGATCTTCCCCTTCACGCCCGCGTTGACCTCGGCGTCCTCGGGGGCGCGCAGGATCTCGGCGATGAAGTCGCCGACGAGCTCCATCTCGGGCTCCTTCATGCCGCGGGTGGTGAGGGCCGGGGTGCCGATGCGGATGCCGGAGGCGACCAGCGGCGGGTTGGGGTCGTAGGGGATGGTGTTCTTGTTGACCGTGATGTGGGCCGCGTCGAGCGCCTTCTCGGCGACCTTGCCGGTCAGTCCCGCCTTGGTGACGTCGAGCAGGAAGACGTGGTTGTCCGTGCCCCCCGAGACGATGCGGAAGCCGAGGCCGGCGAGCCGCGCCGCCAGCGCCTTGGCGTTGGCCACGATCTGCTGCTGGTAGCCGCGGAAGTCCTCCGACAGCGCCTCGCTGAACGCCACCGCCTTGGCCGCGATGACGTGCATGAGCGGCCCCCCCTGGATGCCGGGGAAGACCGCGCGGTCGAGGTCCTTCGCGAACTCCTCCTTGCACATCACCATGCCGGCCCGCGGGCCGCGCAGCGTCTTGTGGGTGGTCGTGGTGACGAAGTGGCAGTGGGGGACCGGAGACGGATGGAGCCCCGCCGCCACCAGCCCCGCGATGTGGGCGATGTCCGCCATCAACAGGGCGCCCGCCTGGTCGGCGATGGCGCGGAAGCGCTCGAAGTCGATGACCCGGCTGTAGGCCGAGGCGCCGCAGACGATCAGCTTCGGCCGCTCGGCCAGGGCCAGGCGCTCGGCCGCGTCGTAGTCGATCCTCTCGGTCTCGCGGTCGACGCCGTAGGCCACCACCTGGAAGTCGCGCCCCGAGTAGGAGAGGCGGTGCCCGTGGGTGAGGTGGCCGCCGCTCGACAGGTCCATGCCCATCAGCTTGTCGCCGGGCTTGAGGAAGCCGAAGTAGACCGCCATGTTGGCCGACGTGCCGCTATGCGGCTGCACGTTGACGTGCTCGGCGCCGAACAGCTCCCTGGCCCGCTCGATGGCGAGCCGCTCGGCGACGTCCACGAACTCGCAGCCGCCGTAGTAGCGCCGTCCGGGGTACCCCTCGGCGTACTTGTTGGTCATCACGCTGCCGGTGGCTTCCAGCACGGCGCGGCTGACGAAGTTCTCGGAGGCGATCAGCTCCAGCCCGAAGTTCTGGCGGCCGCGCTCGTCAGCGATCGCCTGATGGATCTCGGGATCGACAGCTTTCAGCGAACGAAAGTCGGCCATCGGCGGCTCAGGCTCCCTGCGGCTCTTCCGGTCCACCCTCTCCGGAGCCTTCGGGCTCGGCCGGAGGCGGAGGAGCGGGGGCCTTCTTGGCCGGCGCCTTCTTCGCCGCCGGCTTCTTCTTCGGCGCCTCGGCGGGAGGCTCGGCCAGAGCGGCGTTGGTGGGGGAAGCGGAGGCCTCGCCCGGAGCCGCGGGGGGCTTCTTGATGGCGCGCTTCGAACCGCTCGCCCGCTCGGCGACCCGGTGCGCGGCCTCCTCCGCGGGCCGTTCCTTCAACCGCTTCGACCGGCGATGGCGCCGGCGCTTCAGTGCACGATCTCGCTCTCTCATGGCCTCTCCTTGGGACCGAACCTACCCGGCCTCACATCTCGATGACCTTCGTCCTTCGTCGTTTTCGGACGGTGCCAGCTTGCCGTAGGCGCCGCCCGGATGTCAACAAAACAGAGACTTCCGGCTGTATGACCCCTTACAAGGGGATATTGCCGTGCTTCTTCGCCGGCATGCTCGCCCGCTTCGACCCGAGCTGCCGCAGGGCGCGCACGATCTCCGGCCGGGTCCGGCGCGGCTCGATGATCGCGTCCACGAACCCGCGCTCGGCGGCGATGTAGGGGTTCGAGAACTTGGCCCGGTACTCGGCCACCTTCTCCGCCCGTACCCGCGGCGCGTCCGCGCCCGCCTCTTCCAGCTCGCGCCGGTAGAGGATGTTCACCGCCCCTTCCGGCCCCATCACCGCGATCTCCGCCGTGGGATAGGCGAAGTTGACGTCCGTCCGCAGGTGCTTGCTCGACATGACGCAGTAGGCGCCGCCGTAGGCCTTGCGGGTGATGACGGTGATCTTCGGCACCGTCGCCTCGGCATAGGCGTAGAGGAGCTTCGCGCCGTGCTTGATGATGCCGCCGTACTCCTGGGTGGTGCCGGGCAGGAAGCCCGGGACGTCCTCGAAGGTGACCAGCGGGATGTTGAAGGCGTCGCAGAAGCGGACGAAGCGCGCCCCCTTGAGCGAGGCGTCGATGTCCAGCACCCCCGCCAGATAGGCCGGCTGGTTGGCCACGATCCCGACGCTACGGTTGCCGATGCGGGCGAAGCCGACGACGATGTTGCGCGCGTACTGGGCGTGGACCTCGAAGAACCGGCCGTCGTCGACGACCTCGGCGATCAGCCGCTTGATGTCGTACGGCTTGTTGGGATCCTCGGGCACCAGGGTGTCCAGCGCCTCGGACTCGCGGTTGGGGTCGTCGTCGCTGGTCCCCGCGGGCGGATCGTCGAGGTTGTTGCTGGGGAGGTAGGAGAGCAGCTCGCGGATGGCGGCCAGGCAGGCGGCGTCGCTGGGCACCGTGAAGTGCGCAGACGCCGCTCTTCGCCGCGTGCGTCGAGGCGCCCCCCAGCTCCTCCATGGTGACCTCCTCGTGGGTCACCGTCTTGATGACCTCCGGCCCGGTCACGAACATGTAGCTGGTCCCCTCGACCATGAAGATGAAATCGGTGATCGCCGGCGAGTAGACCGCGCCCCCCGCGCAGGGGCCGAGGATGGCGCTGATCTGCGGCACCACGCCCGAGGCGAGCGTGTTGCGCAGGAAGATGTCGGCGTAGCCGCCCAGCGAGGCGACCCCCTCCTGGATGCGGGCGCCGCCGGAGTCGTTGAGACCGATGACCGGGCGCGCCGTTCTCGACGGCGAGGTCCATCACCTTGCAGATCTTCGCCGCGTTGGTCTCCGAGAGCGAGCCGCCGAAGACGGTGAAGTCCTGGGCGAAGACGATAGACCAGCCGGCCGTCCACCGTGCCGTAGCCGCAGACCACGCCGTCGCCGGGGATGGTGACCTTCTCCATGCCGAAGTCGCGGCAGCGGTGGGTGACCAGCGCGTCGATCTCGACGAAGGAGCCGGCGTCGAGCAGCAGTTCGATCCGCTCGCGGGCGGTGAGCTTGCCCGCCGCGTGCTGCTTTTCAATGCGCGCCTTGCCGCCCCCGAGCTCGGCGGCGGCCCGGCGGCGCTTCAGTTCCTCGATTCGTTCGGACAGAACTTGAGCCATGACGGACGGGATCTTATCTCAAGGGATAGAATCCGCGTCGCATGCCGTTCTCCAAGCTGGACACCGCCGCCGTCGCCCGCACCCTCTCCCAGATCGCCGAGCAGCCCGACCGACGTGGTGGACGCCTTTTTCGAGCGGCGGGAGGAGGTGGAGCTCGCCCCCGAGGGGGAGGCCGGGGCCTTGCGGGTCTGGCGCGAGGAGGGGTTCGCCGTGCGCCTGGTGCGCGAGGGGCTCACTTGGCTCGCGTCGCGGGACGCCATCGAGGCCGCGCCCGTTCTCCGAGGCGCTGCGCCAGGTGGCGCGGGCGATCTCCGCCGCCACCTATCCGGAGCCGACCCTGGAGGTCGGCGCCCGTCGAGCCGGTCGCGGCGCCCGAGCTGCTCGACTTCCCCGGCCGCCCTGTCGCGGGCCGTGCGCGCGCACCACGTGGGCTTCCCGCTGCGGGTGGCCGTGCGCCGGCACCGGCGGTGGATCCAGGTGGTGGGGCCGCGCCTGGTGCCCGGCGCCGAGAGCGAAACCTTCTACAGCTGCGCGGTCGAATCCTCCTGGGGGCGCTACGGAGCCCTCCTGCCGCGCTTGTCCACCGGCGCCGGCGGGGCCATCGAGGAGGTGGCCGTCGCCGTGGTGGCGCTGTTCCGCGCCCGCCAGGCGCCGCCCCGCCGCCCCTTTCCGGGGTCCCGCCGTGCTGGCGCCCGCGGCGGTGGCCGTGCTGCTCCACGAGGCGGTGGCCCATGCCCTGGAGGCCGACACCCTGGCCCAGGGGGGCAACCCCGAGGCGGCGGTGGGCGTCGCCATGGCCGCCCCCTGCCTCGACGTGCTGGACGATCCGGCCGCGGCGCCGGAAGGGGTCCGCCGGACCACCGACGACGAGGGGGCGGCCGTCGTCCGCCGCTGGCTGCTGCGCGGCGGCGTGGTCGAGCAGCCGCTGGCGGACGCTCTCTGGGCGCGCACCTCGCCGGTGCTGCTCCCCGGAGCGGGCCGGCGGGGGACCCGCCATCTGCCGCCGGGGCCGCGCTCGACCCACCTCGAGATCCTGCCGGGCCAGGCGTCCGAATCCGACCTGCTCGCCGGCACCCAGGAGGGGCTCTACCTGCCGGAGGCGAGCCGCGGCGCGCTCGATCCGCTGTCGGGCGAGTTCGCGCTCTATCTCCCCTACGCCCGGCGCTTCCGGCGCGGCGCCCTCGCCGAGACAGTGGGCCCCTGCGTGCTGCGCGGCCGGGTGGCGGACCTGCTGACCCGGGTGGTGGCGGTGGGCGCCGAGGCGAAGCCCGCCGGCGCCGGCTGGTGCGCCAAGGGAGGGCAGAAGCTGCCGGTCTGGGCGACCGCCCCGGCGCTGCGCCTGGAAGACGTGGAGGTGACGCCGTGAGCCAGGCCCCCCACCTCGACGAGATCCTGCGCGCACTCCTCAAGCGCCACCTGACGGACGCCGAGATCTACGTCAAGCGGGGGCGCTCCCGCCGCCTGGAGCGGACGCCGGTCACCGAGACCTCCTCCACCAGCCAGGAGCGGGCCTGGGCGGTGCGCGCCGGCAACCGCCGCGCCTCCTTCTTCGCCGCCGCGACCGGCGATCCCTCGCCCGCCGGCCCGTGGCCCGAGCCGGTGCCCGGCCACGCCCTGGAGCTGCCGGAGCCGGAGCCGGTGCCGGCCTGGACCCTGCCCTCGGACTTCGACACCCCGCTGACCGGCGAGCGCGAGGGTCTGAAGCTCCTGGAGAGCCTCGGCCGCGAGCTCGAGGCCGAGCTCCCCAAGGCGCGCCTGCTGCGGGCCGTGCTGGAGGACGGCTCGAGCGAGGCCGAGCTGGCCAACAGCCGCGGCCTGCGGGCGATCACCCGCAGCCGCATCTCGACGCTCTATCTAGAAGCCGCCGGCCCGGGGCGCCCGGCGGTCACCGCCTCGCTCTACGTGGCGGCCCGCGAGCCCCGGCGTTTCCATCCCACCGCCCTGGCCCGCCGCCTGGCCGACCGCCTGGCGGTCTCCGCGGCCGGAGCGCCGCCGGCGCGGGACTCGGGGGATGTGCTGCTCGCTCCAGGGGTCGCGGCGCGCATGGTGGCCGGCCTCCTGCCGCTCCTGGTGGGACCGGGGCCCGGCTCGCGCCTGATCGGCGCCCGCGGCCGCTTCGGCAGCGACCGCGTGACCCTGATCGACAACGGCCGCCTGGCCGGCGGCGCCTTCGAGGCGCCGGTGGACGGCGAGGGGGTGCCGACGCGCGAGGTGGTGCTGGTCGAGGAGGGGATCTTCCGCCAGCCGCTGCTCGCCTGGTGGCAGGAGGGAGCCGCCCACGGCGAGATCTCGGGCTGCGTCCGCCGTCCCGGCTGGCGCGATCTCCCGATGCCCGGCCCCACCCATCTCTACCTCAAGCCCGAGCCGAAGACGCCGGTGGCGGCGCTCCTCGGCGCCATCCCGCAGGGGTACTACCTGATCGACGCCACCGGCCCCGGCCGTTTCGATCTGGCGACCGACCGCTTCGCCCTCCCCGTCTGCGGCTTCGCCGTCGAGGCCGGCCGCGCCAGCGCCCCGGTCGCCCGAGCCTGGCTCTGCGGCGGTATCGGCACCTTCCTGAAGGGGATCGTGGGCGTGGGGCGGGACCTGACGTTCCACCCCCTGGACGGGATGATCGGCTCGCCGACCCTGCTGGTGACCGGGCTGGAGCTGCGGGCGGGGCCGGGCTGAGGCTACTCCCAGTCTTCTAAAAGCAGTCCCTCGACCCGGCCGAATTCACGCGTGTTGTTGGTCACGAGGGTCGCTCTCTGAGAGAGGGCGATGGCCGCGATGAAGAGGTCGTTCGGACCGATGGGTGTGCCGGCCCGCTCCAAGCGTACCCTGATGGCACCGTAAGTCTCGGCGGAAGCATCGTCAAAGGGAAGCGAGAGGAACCTTTTGAAAAATGACCCGAGCCGATCCAGGTTCTCCGCGGGGCGAGCGCTCTTGAGCGCACCGTACAGCAGTTCCGCTTTGACCACGGAGCAGAGGACGATCTGTTCCGGACGCTTGGATTCCAAACGACTCCGGACATTTTCAGATCGACCGTTGAGGAACTGGATACAGGAATTGGCGTCGAGTAGATAGGTCATTCAAAAGGCTCGCGGACCTCGTAGCGCCCCTGCTCTCCACGCTCGATCGGCGCGTCCGCCGTGCTGCCGTAGGTCTCCGAGATCCAAGCTTTCCAGGCCGCGGCGTCCTCCGCCTGAGCCCCCAGGTCGTTCTCCTCCCGGGGCTCCTCCAGAGCCTTGACGATCCTATAGAGCACGGCGAGATTCTCCTCTGAGACTTTGTCGATCTCCGCCTTCAGCAATTCCTTCGTGATCACGCTCACCTCGACCCCGAGTATAACGCGGGAAGACGCACCCCACCCGCCCCTTGTGCCACCCGCCGGGGTTGGTGCTACGATCCGCCTGCTTGGCGCCGTCACAGGAGTGGCACGCGCCCGTCATATCTCATCCCATATGGAGGGAGCCGGATGCCGAAGGTCGACGCCCTCATCCGCTGGTTGATGCCGAAGGAGGAGCAGTTCCATACGCTGTTCTCCCAGGATACGGCGAACCTGCTTCGCGCCGCCCATGTGTTCGCCGAGTTCGTGGATTGCGACCTCCCGCCCGGCGTCTCCGCATGGGCGAGCTGCGCGACCTCGAGCACAGCGGGCGACAGCATCACCCGCCAGATCTTCGACGCCCTGAACTCCTCCTTCATCACCCCCTTCGACCGCGAGGACATCCGCTCGCTCGCGACCGACCTCGACGACGTCCTCGACTACCTGGAAGAGGTGGCCCAGCAGCTCATCAACTTCGAGCTCGCCGAGTCCCCCGACGAGCTGCGCCAGTTCGCGCGAGATCCTGGTCGCCATGGCGGCCGAGATCGACAAGGCCACCGGATGGATCTGGAACCTCGCCAACGAGCGCGAGATCCAGAAGGCGATCGTCCGCATCTCCGACCTGGAGAACCAGGCCGACGACCTCTACAACAAGGTCATCGCCGACCTCTTCCGGCGCGAACGGCCGCGATCCGCTCGAGATCATGAAGTGGAAGGAGATCTACGAGGGGCTCGAAGAACGCCTGCGACCAGTGCAAGGACTACACGCACGTCGTCGGCAACGTCCTCGTCAAGAACGCCTGAGACGACTGCCTGAGTCATGACCGCCGCCACCGCCCTCGTCGTCTTCATCATCCTCGTCGCTCTCGCGTTCGACTTCCTGAACGGCTTCCACGACGCGGCGAACTCGATCGCCACCGTGGTGTCGACGCGGGTGCTGTCGCCGCAACAAGGCGGTGCTCTGGGCGGCGTTCTTCAACTTCGTCGCCGCCTTCGTGCTCGGCACCCATGTCGCCAAGACGATCGGCAAGGGCATGATCGACCTCGCGGTGCGTCACCCAGCGAGGTGATCCTCGCCGGTCTCCTCGGCGCCATCGCCTGGAACCTGATCACCTGGTACTACGGCCTGCCGGTCTCCTCGTCGCACGCGCTGATCGGCGGCTATGCCGGCGCCGCGATCGCTCAAGGCGGGAGCTTCGGCGCGATCCTCATCTCGGGGTGGACGAAGACGCTGCTGTTCATCGTCCTCGCGCCGCTGATCGGCCTGATCGCTCGGCTTCTTCCTGATGGTGGCGGTGACCTGGATCGTCCGCCGCTGGCGCCCCTCCCGGGTGGACCGGCTGTTCCGCCAGCTGCAGCTCCTCTCGGCCGGCCGCCTACAGCCTCGGCCACGGCGGCAACGACGCGCAGAAGACGATGGGCATCATCACCGGCCTGCTGGTCGCCTCGGGCGATGCTCACCAAGTTCGAGGTTCCGCTCTGGGTCATCCTGCTCAGCCACGCGGCGATCGCCCTGGGCACGCTGTTCGGCGGCTGGCGCATCGTCAAGACGATGGGCACCAAGATCACCAAGCTCCAGCCGGTCGGCGGCTTCTGCGCCGAGACCGCCGGGGCGCATCACCCTGGTCGGGGCCACGCTCGCGGGCATCCCGGTGTCGACCACCCACACGATCACCGGCGCGATCATCGGCGTCGGCTCCACCCGCCGCCTCTCGGCGGTGAAGTGGGGGGTCGCCGGCCGCATCGTCTGGGCCTGGGTGCTGACGATCCCGATCTCGGCCGCGATTGCGGCCCTGGCCTATCTGGTGGTCTCCCGCTTCATCTGACGCGAGCGCGGCGGGAAACATTCCCGCTAGAATCGTCATCCACAAGCATGACGACCCTCGCCTTCCTCTCCCTGTTCTTCGGGCTGATCCGGGGTCCCTACCCGGTCGAGCTCGCCGTCGACGGTCCGGTCGCCGCCGTGGAGCTGCTGGTCGATGGAAAAAGCGTGCAGAAACTCCAGGCGCCATGGAAGACCGAGATCGATTTCGGTCCGGACCTGCAGCCGCACGAGATCGTGGCCCGGGCCCTCGATGCGGAAGGGCACGAAATCGGCCGGGCTCAGGAGTGGGCGAATCTCCCTCATCCTCTCACCAAGGTCGAAGTCGCGCTGGAAGGGGACCCAGCCAGCCCGCCGAGGGCGGTGCGGGTGATCTGGGCTGACGTCAAGGGGGAGAAACCCGTCTCGGCGGTCGTCGTCTTCGACGGCCGGAGCCTGCCCCTGGAGGCCTCGGGCCGCGTTCCCCTACCTCCGCACGACCTCAGGTCTCTCCATGTGCTGAGCGCCGAAATCGAGTTCTCCGGCTCCCGCAAGGTCCGCAAGGAGGCGGCCTATGGCGGCGATTTTGGAAGCGCGGTCTCGACCGAGCTGACCGGGGTGCCGGTGCGCGTGCGTCCCGGCACGGCGCTGGCGCCGGAGAAGCTCGCCGGCTGGTTCACCGCCACCGGGCAGCCCATCCCGGTCGACGCCGTCGAGGAGGGGCCGGGGCAGCTCTACGTGGTGCGGTCGGCGGACGCCAGCGAAGCCTGGAAGCTGGGCGGCAAGGGGCACCTGCTCCACTTCCACGCCAAGACCCTGCTGGCGGAGGGGGATCAGGTCCGCTTCATGTTCCCCTACTCCCAACGGTACGGGTCCTCGGGGGAGGTGTCGGATCTGTTCGAGGTCTCGCCGGCGTTCAACACCCAAAAGCAGAGCCTCCCCGAGCTCGTGCAGCGGGTCGTGCGCGACCCCATCGCGGGCAACAAGCGGCGGCGGATCGCGGACGCGGTAGCCGTCGCCGGCCTGGAGGCGATGAAGGAGAATCGCCGCCGCGCCATCCTGCTGGTGCTCTCCGGCCATGAGCAGGACCAGGGGCGCCTCGATCCCGCCACCGTCCGCCGGTTCCTCGCCGCCATCCACGTGCCGCTCTTCGTCTGGAGCCTGGACAGCCCGGCGCCAGGATCGACAGCGGCCGCCTGGGGGCACGCCGAGGACGTCACGGAGGCGCGGAATCTGGTGGCCGCGGTCGAAGAGATCCGGCAGGAGCTCGCCTCCCAGCGGATCGTGATGCTGGACGGCCGCCTCCTGCCGCAGTCGATCGCGCTCTCCCCCGCGGCATCGGGCCTTGAGCTGATCGGCGAGAGGCTCCCGGCGGGGGGCACCCCGCGAAAGTAGTCATCCTCATGACGACCATCGCCTTCCTCTCCCTGTTCTTCGGGCTGATCCGGGGTCCCTACCCGGTCGAGCTCGCCGTCAACGGCCCGGCCGCCGCCGTGGAGCTGCTGGTGGACGGCCGGAGCGTCCGGAAGCTCCAGGCGCCGCCGTGGAAGGCCGAGATCGATTTCGGTCCGGATCTGCAGCCGCACGAGATCGTGGCCCGGGCCCTCGATGCGGAGGGGCACGAAATCGGCCGGGCTCAGGAGTGGGCGAACCTCCCGCATTCACTCGCCAAGGTCGAGATCGTGCTGGAGATGGACAAGCTCGGCCCGCCCAAGGCGGCGCGGGTGATATGGACGAATCTCCACGGGGAGAAGCCGACCGCGATCTCGCTCGTGCTGGATGGCCTGCCGCTGGTGCTGGATGCCTCGGGCCGCGCCCCACTGCCCACGCGGGACCTCGCGTCCCTCCACGTGCTCACGGCGGAGGTGACGTTCCCCTACCGGCGGCCGGCGCGCCGGGAGATCGCCTATGGCGGCGAGTATGGAAGCGAGGTCTCGACCGAGCTGACCGCCGTGCCGGTCCGGGTGCGCCGCGGCGATCTGCCACCCCCGCGGCAGCTTGCGGAGTGGCTCACCGCGGGAGGCAAGCCTCTCCCCGTGGCCGCCGTCGAGCAGGGCCCCGAGCAGATCTACGTGATCGCCGCCCCCGGCACCACCGAGGCCCTGGCGGATATCCTGAGCCGGAAACGCTCGCGGTGGAACCCCGCCGACGCCATGAAACTCGGCCCGGAGTATCACGTCCGCATCGTCCTCCCTTTCTCCCAGCGGTTCGCGGCTTCCGGAGAGCAGACGGATCTCTTCGACATCTCCCCCGAGATCGACATGAGCCGCGCCGGCCTGCTGTCGCTGCTGATGACCTCCCGCGGAGCGCGGAGCACGGAAGGGACCCCGATGCGGATCGCGGACGCGGCGGCGGTCGCCGGCCTGGAAGCGGTGACCGAAAACCGCCGGCGCGCCATCCTCCTCGTCCTCCCCGGCAACGCGAAAGACCAGAGCCGCTTCGATCCCGCGATCGTCCGGCGCTACCTGGCGGCGCTGCACGTGCCGCTCTTCGTCTGGTCCGTGGGCACGCCGGAACCCGGCTCGGCGGCGGCGGCCTGGGGGAAGAAGGTCGAGGTGATGAAAGGGCTCTCGGACCTGCAGCGGGCGTACCTGGATCTGCGGGACAACCTCGACTCACAGCGGATCGTGATGGTGGACGGCCGGATCCTGCCGCAGTCGATCGTGCTCTCGCCCCTGGCGGCGTCCAGGCTGGAGCTGGCCGGCGGCACGCCTTGAGCCCGGCGGGCGCTACAATCGTTCTCTCTTGAAACCGGCCTCATGATCACCTTCGTCACCCTCATCCTCGGCCTCATCTCGGGCGTCTATCCGATCGAGGTCGCGGTCGGCGGACCCGTGGCGGCCGTGGAGATCACCCTCGACGGGGTGGCCGCCGGCCGGCTCGCGGGTCCCCCCTGGATCGCGCGCGTCGACCTGGGGCCGGACCTGCGCCCGCACGAGCTGGTCGCCCGCGCCCTCGATGCCGAAGGAAAGGAGATCGCCCGCGCGACCCAGTGGCTCAACCTGCCCCGGCCGCCGGCCGAGGTCGGGGTCGTGCTGGAGAATGACGAGAAGGGGGTCCCCCAGGCGGCGCGGCTCACCTGGCAGAGCGTCAGCGGCGTCAATCCGGTCTCGATCGGCCTCACCCTGGACGGCGAGCCCCTGCAGGTGGACAAGACAGGAAGGGCCGCGCTGCCATCGCGCGACCTGAAAAGCCTGCACGTCCTCTCCGCCGAGCTCTGGTTCCCGCCGGGTGTGATGGCCCACCGGGACGTGGCCTACGGCGGGGAGTACGGCAGCGAGGTCTCCACCGAACTGACCGCCTTGCCGGTGCGGATGCGCCCGGGAGCGACCCTCCCCGCGCCCGCCGAGCTCGCGGGGTGGTTCACCGTCGGCGGCCAGCCGCTGCCGGTCGCCGCCACCGAGGAGGGAACGGGCAAGGTCATCGTGGTCCGCGTGCCGGCCGGCAAGGAGATCCTCGACAAGCTGGTCTCGCCCAACCGGCGGGCGATCCTCTCAGCCTTCCAGTACACGATGCGGCTCGGCCCCGAGGACCGGGTGCGCTTCCTCTCCCTCGCCAGCAGCCCCTACAAGACCTCGAAGGTGCCCGCCGAGCTGTTCGACCTGTCGCAGGAGCTGAGCTCGAAAGAGGGGGGCCTGCTCTGGTTTTTGATCCGGACCCGCCTGCTCAAGGAGCCCACGGGGAAGGATCGGCGCATCACGGACGCGGTGGCGGTGGCCGGCCTCCAGGCGTCAGCCGAGAACGACCGCCGGGCCGTGGTGCTGGTGCTGGGCGGGGAGAACAAGGACGCCAGCCACTACGACCCGGCCACCGTGCGGCGCTATCTCGAATCGATCCGCGTGCCGCTCTTCGTCTGGAGCCTCTACGGGAAGGACATCCCCGCGGCCGGGGCCTGGGCCTCCGCGGGGCAGCCCGTGGAGGACATCTCCACGATCCCCCGGCTGGAGCAGGCGGTGAACCGGCTGAAGGCCGATCTGGCGGACCAGAAGATCGTCTGGCTCGACGGCCGCCACCTGCCGCAGGCGATCGCGCTGGGGCCGGAGGCAAAAGGGGTGGAGCTGGTGACGGTGGCGCCGGCGCAGTAGGATCTCACCCCCGCGCCAACTCCTCCACCGCCGCCAGCAGCCGGTCGATCTCACCTGCGGTGTTGTACATCGCGAGCCCGGTGCGGATCACCCCTCCCCGCTCGGCCAGTCCCAGGACCTCGATCGCCCGGATCGCGTAGAAGTGGCCGTCCCAGACCTGCAGTCCCTTCTCGCCCAGGGCGCGCGCGGCGGCCAGAGGCAGGACGCCGTCGATGGTGATCGAGACCGTGGGCGCGCGCGGACCCGAGAAGTCGGTTCCCCAGACGGTGACCCCCGGAATCCGCCGGACGTTGTCGTAGTAGCGGAATCCCAGCCCGTGCTCGTAGCCGGCGATCCCCTCCATCGCCGAGACGATCCGCTCCCGCGGCGTTCCCCCCTCCCCCCAGGAGGCGATGTACTCGACGGCGGCCTTCACCCCGACGAGGGCGGCGTGGTTGAGCGTACCGGTCTCGATACGGAAGGGGGCCTCGTCCTCCTGGACCCGGAGCCTGTCCGTGCGCAGCCGTTCGAGCAGGCCGGGCCGGGTGTAGAGGATGCCGACGTGCGGGCCGTAGAACTTGTAGGCCGAGCAGAGGAGGAAATCGGCGTCGAGCGCCACCACGTCCACGGGGAGGTGGGCCGCGTAGTGGACGGCGTCGAGGAGGAGCAGGGCCCCGGCCTCCTTCGAGAGCCGGCGGGCGAGCGCGGCGTCGTTGACCGTGCCGAGCGCGTTCGAGGCGAGCCCCAGGGCCACCAGTCGCGTCCGCGCGGTCACCTGCCGCGCGAAATCCTCCGGGTCGAGCCGGCCGTCCGGCCGCAGGGCGACCTCGCGGATCACGATCCCCCGCTCCCGCAGGTTCAGCCACGGCCCCCGGTTCGACTCGTGGTCGAGCTGGGTGATGACGATCTCGTCGCCGGGCGCCATCTCCCGCATGAGCGCGTGGCTCAGCGAGAAGTTCAGCGTCGTCATGTTCTGGCCGAAGGAGATCTCCCGCCCGCTCGGCGCCCCGAGGAAAGCCGCCACGGCCTCGCGGGTCTCGTGGAGCAGGCGGTCGGTCTCCCGCGAGGTGGGGAACTCGCCGTGGGTATTGGCGTTCGAGGTGCGGTAGTAATCCGCCATCGCCGCGATCACCGGCTCCGGCACCTGGGTCCCCGCCGGCCCGTCCAGGAAGGCCAGGGGGAGACCCTTGAAGGTCCGCGCGAGCGATGGAAAATCCTGGCGCGAGCGCGCGCAATCGGCGGCTGTGAACTCTTTTCTCACCAGACTCCTCTCAGGCCGAAGCGGGGCGGCGGTGTCGCACGGCGGTACTTTATCGAAATGGCGGACCCGGCGTGGAACGACAAGGCGTGAGCTAGAATACCCCCCGCCGGGGGCGAGTCCCCGGCAGTCCTCCAGGGGAGACCCCTCATGAAGAAGAAGGGCAATAAGCTGGCGCTGGCGAAGGAGACGCTGCGGAGTCTCGAAATCTCGGTCATGGGAGATGTGGTCGGCGCCTCAAAAGAAGCACTCTGCCCTCTCAGCATCGAAACCTGTTGGCATTGTCCACCCCCGCCTCCCACCGAGACTTAGGAACCTCTCTTCCGAAGGGGCTCCCACCCCCTCCACTACTCTGGCCCACGCTTGGGCCGCGCTGGCCCACGCCGGGGGCGGTCCGGCCCACGCTTGGGCCGCTCGGTCCCTCGCCGGAGATGGTCCAGCCCACGCTTGGGCCGCGCTGCCCCACGCTGGGGATGGTCCGGCCCACGCTTGGGCTGCTCGGTCCCTCGCCGGGGACGGTACGGCCCACGCTTGGGCCGGGCCTCCCCCGGCCGGGGATCATCTGGCCCAAGCGTGGGCCGGAGCAGCCCAAGCGAGGGCCAGAGCAGGCACTCCCGATATCAGAGCAGCGATCCCCTCCGTCAAAGCGCCCGACCCGGGGATCGTCCCGGCGCTTTCATGGGCCAACGCGCCGGAGAGCTGGGGGAAGGCAGCCTTCGCCAGGGCGCTCCCGGCGAAGGCCTGGGCGAGTCCCGCTCCTACAGCCCCGCCGGCACCCCCACCTCGGCCGTCTTCACTTCCTTCTTCCGGCGCCCGCCGTCGAACATCTTCCCGGGATGCTCGGCCATCGCGGCGGCGAGGGCGCGGTCGAGCCGGCCGTCGACGCGGACCAGGGTCAGCTCGTCCTTTTCGAGGGAGACCACGAAGAGGTTCCGCACGGCTCCGTCCGGAGTGCCGCGGACGTAGATCCAGGTGCTCTCGTGCTCCTCCCGGGTGCGCACCATCAGCGACCAGCCGTTCTGCCTGAGTTGGCTCTCGAAGCGGGCGTCGCTGGTGAGGCTGTTGAGGTCCGGCAGGTTCTGGATCTTGTAGCTGGCGAAGTCGACGCCATGGACCTGGCTGACGAACGCCATCCCTTCCCGGTCGTCGTCATCGTTGGCGGCCAGCCGGACGAACCCGCGCAGCAGCCCCATCGAGACGCGGCCGAGGTGGACGTGCTCTTCCGGGACGAAACGGGCCTCGGGGAAACGGCGCTGCAGCTCCCCGCGCACCTGCTGGACTGTGGGGGACCCGCCGCCGCAGCCGGCGAAGAGGGAGCTCAGGGAGAGCAGGGCGGCGAATAAAAAGAGACGGCGCTTCATGGCACACCTCCGTGGCAAAAGTTTGAATCATTCCGGCTTTCTGTTGGCGGGGACCTTCTTGAGCTGCGGCAGATGCAGGCTCTGGCCGATGCGGCCGATCTGGGCCGGATCGATCCGGCCGACGATGTTGATGACCACGGCCTCGTCCTTGGGGTTGAACGACAGCAGGGTCAGCCCGTCGATCCTGTCGCCTGCCTGCTTGAGGTAGATGTAGGTCTCCTCCCCCTGGTCGCGGACCTTCAGCATCGACACCCAGCCGCGGTCCTCCAGCCAGTGGGCGGAGCGCCCGATTCTGGTCTTGATGACGTCCGCGTCCACCCCCTTGAGCGGGAAGACCTGGACCTTGATCGACTTCAGGCCCGCCAGCACCGACGAGAAGCCGGGGTCCTCCCGCTTCGTCGCCTCGGCGACCATGCGCAGCAGGGGGCCGTCGATGTTGATCTCGACGCTCAGCTTGTCGGCTGGGAAGAGGCCGAGCTCTTCGATCGGCACGTACCCGGGCTGGCTCTCCAGCTTCTGGGCGCGAGCTCCCATAACGCCCAGGAAGAGCAGGATGGTGGCGAGGACAATCGGCTTGCGCATCTTCAAAACTCCTTCCGCGGCTCATCCGGGAGATCGCTCAGCGACCGGGAGACGCTGCGGGTAGTGGGGATCACCAGCCGCTTCTGGAGGACCTCGTCGCGGACATCGAGGCCGACCTTGTGGGTCGCCCTGCCGAGATAGGCGAGAGCGAAGCGGGCCTCCCGGGTGGCCTGGGCGACCTGCTGCTGCTCGCGCTGATGTTGGAAATGGACGAACAGCGATCCGCCCCCCAACCCCAGGGCCACGATCGCCGCCGCGGCGGCGATCCGCCAGCGTAGGGGCTCCGCCCTCCCGGGGAACGGGACAACTTCGCCTCTCCCCGCCAGGACCACCCGCTCGATCACCTCCGGCGGACAGTCCAGCTGCGGCAGGGAGCGCAGCTCGCGCTGAATCCTCTCCGCCAGCGCCAGCTCCGCGGCGCAGGCGGCGCAGCTCCCCAGGTGCTCGCGGAGGCGGTCCGCTTCCCGGGGGGGCAGATCGCCGTCGAGATAGGGCTCGAGGAGAGTCACTGGCATCCGCGCAGGAAATTTCGTCATTCGGTCGCATGGCGCACATCCTCATTCAGTCGTTCCCGCAGCCGGCGCCGCCCCCGGTGGAGGTGGACGCGGACGGTGGCTTCGGGGATGCCGAGGGCCTCGCCGATCTCCCGGTGCGGGAGCCCCTGGACCTCGCGCAGGATGACGACGCTCTTGTAGGGCTCGCCGATCTCCGTCGAGGGCCGCCAGCAGGCGCCGCCGGAAGTCGGAGGCCTCGGCCTGATCCCGGGGACCGGGCTCGCCGCTCGCCACCTCCCGCGCCGCCTCGTCGTCGAAGGTGCGGACGATCCCCGCCGCGGCCTCGCTTCGCCGCTTGCGCAGCAGGTCGTAGCAGGCGTTGCGGGTGACCCGCAGCAGCCAGGAGCCGAGGCGCTCCTCATCCACCCCCTGGCTGTAGCGCCAAAGACGGAGCAGCACCTCCTGGGTCACATCCTCCGCCTCCTCCCGGTTGGAGAGCAGGTAGCGGGCGAAGGAGTAGACCCGGCGCTGGTAGCGGTGCGCGGTGTCCTCGAAAGCCGTCAGCATCCAGAGCAGAAGACGGACGACGAGGCGGAACGTTTCAAAAGCGAGGTCCGTGGCTAGAATCTCCCGTGCTCCGCCTCACCCCGATCCTCGCGCTGGCTTTCCTGCTCCCCGCCGCGGCCTTCGCGGCCGGTCCTTCCATTGACCACGCGATCGAGCTGCACACGGCCGGCCGGCTGCCGGAGGCCCTGCGGGAGTACCACGCCCTGGCGAAGGCGCCGGATCTGGCGGTGGCGGCCCTGGCGCTCGGCAACGCCTGCGTCCTGCAGAACGATCTGGGAGATTACCGGGGGGCGCTGCCGGACTGCCGGCGAGCCCTGGAGCTGAGCCGTGAGCTGGGGGACCCGGAGACGCTCGGACGGGCGCTCAACAATCTGAGCCTGGTGCTCGAAGGGCTCGGGGAGATGCCGGAGGCCGAGCGCTCGTTTCGTGAGGCTCTGGAGATCAACCGCAAGGCGGGGGCGTTCGAGTCCGAAGCGGTGAACCTCTCCAACCTCGGAGCGCTCGCCGTGGCGGCCGGGCGCTATACGGCGGCGCTGGAGCTCCACGCCGAGGCCGCGGTGCTGGCGGCGCGGCACTCCGGCGAGCCCTGGGCGGCGGAGCAGGGGCGGGTCGCCCGCATCAACCAGGGGGTGGTGCTGGAAAAAGTGGGCGCCCACCGGGAAGCCCTGGGTCTCTACAAGCAGGTGCTCGCCGCCGGGGGGGAGCTGGAGCCGGGCCGCCGCGCCGCCCTGCTCGTCAACACCGGCGTGATCTACAGGAATCTGGGGGACCCGGTGAAGGCGGAGGAATCGTTCCGCGCGGCGATCGCGGTCTATCGCCAGACCGGCGACGTGGCGGGGCTCTCCAATGCCCATCTCAACCTCGCGCTCGCCCTGCACCTCAACCTGGAGCGGACGGCGGAGGCCGAGGCCGCCTACCGGGAGGCGCTGCGCCTGGCCGGGGAGAGCGGCGACCGTACGGAGGAGATCCAGGACCTCTTCTACCTCGGCCGGCTGCTGATCGATCAGGGGCGATGGGGGGAGGCCGAGGCGGTCTTTCGCCGCTGCCTCGCGGCCGCCGAGGCGAGCGGATCGCCCGAGGGGAGATGGTCGGCGCGCGAGGGGCTGGGGCGGATCGCCCGCGCCCGCGGCGACCTCGCCGGCGCGCTCGCGGATTTCGAAGCCGCTCTCGGGGAGATCGAGCGGGTGCGCGCCGGCCTCGCCCGCGGCTCCCGGCGGGCCGGCTACTTCGGAGACAAGCGGGCGGTCTACGAGGCGGCGGTGGAGACCCTCGCCGAGTTGGAGCGGCGGCAGCCGGGGCGCGGCTGGGGCGAGCGGGCTCTCGGGATCGTGCAGCGCGCCAAGGTGCGGGACCTCCTCGACGCCCTGCGCGGAGGGCGGCGCCCGGCCGCCCCGCTGACCGCCGCCGCCTTGCGCGGGAAGGTCGGGGAGGGTGCCTTGCTCGAATACTTCCTGGGGGAGTCCAACCTCTATCTCTGGGTGATCCGCCAGGGGAGCGTCCGCTTTCACGACCTCGGACCGCGCCGGCCGGCGCTCGACACGGTGGCGGCCGTCCACCGCGCCCTCTCCCATGGCGAGGAGCCGGCGCCCCAGGCCGTGGCGGCGCTCTCACGGCTCCTCCTCGGCCCCGCTGGCCCGCTCCCCCGGGGGGACGCGCCCCTGCGGATCGCCCCCGACGGCGCCCTGCATTACCTGCCTTTCGAGATCCTCCTGGTTTCCGGGGAGCTTCTCGTAGAGCGTTCACCGGTGAGCTACCTGCCGAGCGCCTCGGCGCTCGCCGGGCTCGGCAGGTCCGGACCGGGGGACCAAGGAACCCGCCTGCTCGGTTTTGGCGATCCTCTCCTCGCCCGCGCCGGAATGGGGAGGGGGACGCCGCGCGAGCTCCTGGTCGAGCGCTTCAGCCTCGCGCCGCTGCCGGCCGCCACGCGGGAGCTGGCGGCCGTGGGGCGACTCCTCGGCGGCCGGGCGGTGATCGTCACCCGGGGCGAGGCGACCGAGGGGGCCTTCCGGACGGCGATCGCCCGCGGCGCGCGGGTGGTCCATCTCGCCACCCACGCGGTGATCGACGAGCGCCCCGGCCGTGGCGCCGCCATCCTGCTCACCCCCACGGCGGAGGACGACGGCCTGCTCTCCCCCGAGGAGATCGCCGGCCTCGACGACCGCTCCGACCTGACGGTGCTCGCCGCCTGCAGCACCGCCCTGGGACCGGAGGAGAACGGCCAGGCGCTCGCCTCGCTGACCGGCTCCTTCCTGGCCGCCGGCTCGCGGGCGGTCGTCGCCACCCTCTGGGAGGTGGGGGACGCCGCGACCGCGGTCTTCATGGAGCAGTTCTACTGGGAGCTGTCGCGGGGGCTCACCCCCGCCGAGGCCCTGCGCGAGGCGAAACGGCGGCTGCGGGCCGATCCGCGCTGGAACCGGCCGGCCCTCTGGGCGGGGTATGTGCTGATAGGGGACGCGCCGCCCCTGGTGCCGAAGCGGCGGCCCTGGGGGTGGTGGGCCGGAATCGCGGCCGCCGCGATCCTGGCCCTCTTGTGGTGGCGGCTCGGCCCCGCCCGGGCATCAATGCCCGGGCTACGCTTCAGGAGAAAAGCCGGGTGAACCCGGCTCCTGAGCGAGCTTTTGAGGAGCCGGCTTCAGCCGGCTTTTCGTTTCTGGCGTAGCCCGGGCATTGATGCCCGGGCGGGGGGCGCGTTTCAGCCTGCCTACTGGATCTGGATCGACCCGCTCTGCAGCTTCAGCGGGATCTTCTTCCCCCGGCGGTTGAGGAAGAAGGTCCCCGCGGGGTCGAGCCTGAACGGCGACGAGGTCCCGATCCCCGCTGACGCCGCGATCGGCATCGTGATCGCCACGATGGTGCCCGGGACGGTGTTGAAGGAGGCGTCCGGAGACTTGAAATCCACCACCAGCCGGCCCGGCTTCGAGGTGTCCACCGTGTAGGTGGACTTCCCATAGCGCGGGTCGAGCTTGACGGTGGGAGCGCCGCCCGAGATCCCCGGGGTCCAGGTCACGGTGACCCGCCCGCCGCTCACCAGGAAGGGCTCGAAGGTGTTCACCCCCAGCTCGGCCACCTCGCCGGGCCCCACCTTGTCGCCGTCCGCCTCCAGCCGGTAGGGGTCCTTGGGCGCCCGCACGGTCAACGTGTCGCTCCGCGGGGTGATCGTGATCGGCTGGCTCGTCGCCCCGTCGGTCAGGGCGATCTGGAGAGGATCGAGGGTGAGGTCGAAGACGTCCCCCGGCTGCACCGAGGGGTCGAGCTTGAAGCGGAAGACGGCGAGCGGGCCGTCGACGGAGTTCACCGAGCCCGACGCGGATTGAAAGGTCACCTTGGCGAGCTGGCTGTCCGCCAAGCCGTTGAGGAGGCCTTGGGAGAGAGCGTCGTTGCGCGGGCTGTAGACCACCGCGGAGAGCAGGGTCAGCGGGCGGATGGGCGCGGTGAGCTCCTCCAGGGTGAGGCCGAGCTTGGCCGGCCGGGGCCGGCGGACGACCCGGATGCTGATCTGCCCCTGGCGGATCGGCCGCGGCGCATAGGTGCGCACCACCATCGCCACGATGCCGCCCGGCGCGCCGATGGCCGGGTTCACCCGCAGCACGAGCGATTTGTCGCCCCCTCCGCCGCCGCTGCCGCCGCCATCGTCGGAGCCCCCGCCACCACTACCACCGCCGCTGCCACGGGCGGCCATCGCCGCCGGGGCTCCCGCGAGCAGGAGAAACGCCGCCAGCAGAGCGGCGAGAGAAAAGCCGGATCGGGATCGTTGCAACATCAGAAAACCCTCCATTCTTAACAACACCATCGCGGGCCGCAATCCTTCCCCGGAGCTCTCATGGCGCAGGGCGGGCGCGGAAATGGACCGGCTCGGAGGCCGCGATCCGGGCTCCCGAGGCGTCGAGCGCCTCGACGGTCCAGAGATAGCTGACCGCCCGGTGGAGCTTCCCCGCGACCTCGTCCGGCAGCCGCGCCGGCGGCGCGGGCACCGTGCCCTCCCACAGCACCGTATCGTCGACCGCCGAGAGCCGCACCCGGTAGAGCTGGGCCCCCGCGCGCGGGGTCCAGCGCAGCTCCAGAGGGATCTCGCCGACGTCGCCCACGGGGGAGACCGCCTCGATCTCGCCGCCGCGCACGGGGCCGCCCACCGCGGGCGGCGGCAGCGGCGGCGCGCCGGGCTGCGCGAGCCGGAAGAGAAGACCGCCCCCGAGAACCAGGATCAGCGCTGCGGCGATCTTCCAGAGCTGGCTGTCGGAGCGGCGTGGCGCCGGCGCCGGCTTCGCCACCCGGGCGGGGAACGGCACCACCTGACCAGCAGGCCGGACGGGCGAGGTGGCCTCGAGGCGGCCGATCACGAAGTCCACGTCTTCGCCGGAGACTTCCGCCGCTCCCGGCGCCCCCGCGAAAAGCCGGGCCAGGTCCCTCTCGGCGGCGCAGGCCGGGCAGCGGCCGGCGTGCTCGTCGAGCCGCCGCCGCTCCTCGGGGGCGAGCGCCTCGGCTTCCAGGAAGGCCTCGGGGGGCGGGCAGCCGGCCTCGGTCCCGGAATAGGCGGCGCGGAGCCATTCGTCCAGCGGGAGGTTCGGAGCGTTCTCGCGGTCGTTCGGATTCATGACGGGATCCTTCCGGCGGACTGCCGGGCGAGCCAGCGGCCGAAGCGGCGCTCGAGCTTGCGCCTGCCGCTGACGATGTAGGCCTTGGCGCCCGACTTGTTCTCGAGCTTCAGGAGATCGGTGAGGGCGGCGAGCGGCAGGCCGTCCACGTAGTGGAGATAGAGGATCTTGGCCTCGAGCGGCTCCAGGTCCCGCTCCATGGCCTGGCGGAGCTCGCGCAGGATCTGGTCCTTGGCGACCACTTCGTCCGCTCCCGGCGCGGGCTCGACGGGCTCGGGAGCTCCCTCCTCGTCGAGCGCGTCCATCTGCCGGCGGCGGGCGGCGACGCCGCGGTTGATGGCGACGCTGCGCGTCACGGTGTACAGCCAGGTGGAGAACCGGCTCTCGCTGCGGAAGGAGCCGAGGCGCTCGTGGACGCGGAGGAAGACCTCCTGCGCCAGATCCGCCGCCCCCTGCCGGTCGCCGCTGATGCGCAGGCACCAGGCGGCCACCTTCGGGTAGTACCGCCGGTAGAGGAGGGCGAGGCAGGCGTCGGCCTCGGTGGCGGCCTCGCGGCGCGCCCGCTCGATCAGCTCCTCGTCGCTCAGACGCTCCAGATCCATGGCTTGGTCAAATCGGGCTCGGGTGGCTCGGCGATCCTTCAAAGAATCAAAAGGTTCGATCCGAAGGATACCCGAGCCGGCGCGCGAAGAGCCAGGGAACGGAACGGCGAGGGCGGCGGCGGTCATATCCGCTGAGACAGCGGAGGGGGGCGGAGGGAACAGAAAAAAACGACAAAGGGGACGTTCGTGGCCTGCGACCTCAACCCCTGACAGGCCCTCCCTCTCCTTCAGGAGAGGGACCGAGGGTGAGGTCGCAGGCCACGGATGCCGCCCCTACGTTCCTCCGGCAATCTCAGTGCTGGCCCGGGGCGGCGTTTTCCATTCCCTGCAGCTGGACGACGCCACAGGCCAGCCGGTCGCCGGAGTTGCCGGTCGGCTGGGTGGTGCAGTCATCCGCGCCGGCGTGGAGGATCACCGCTTTGCCGGCGACCGGGTTGGCGCCGGTCAGCGAGATCGTGCTGAGGTCGAGCTCCAGATGGCCGGTGCCGTCCGCGCCGACCGTGATGTTGCCGAAGTCGCCGGCGTGCCGAGGGTCGGTCGGGGGGCAGGCGTGCGGCGAGCTGGTGGGGTTGAAGTGCCCGCCCGCCGAGCCGAAGTGCTTGCCCGACGGATCGTCGTGGGTGCACTGGCCGTTCTCGTGGAGATGGATGCCGTGCGACCCCGGCGGCACGCCTTTGACGTCGGCCACCAGGTGGACGCCCTTGGCGGTCGAGGTGAAGGTGACGGTGCCGGAGAAGCCCGGGAACTCGGCGCCGGCCTGGAGCGCGGCCGCGCCGCTGACCGGGCTGGCGGACATCATGGGCTTGCGGTCCGGCTGATCCTGCTGCCTGCCGTCCTTCTGCATCGTCCCCGTCTGCTTCGCCGGGCTCGCGGCGTTCCCGGTATTCGCGGCCATCGCGTCGTCGACCGTGTGGGCCTTCTCGATTCGCGGGCCGCAGGCCGTCAGCAGGACGGCGAGGGGGACCAGGGCGAGGCTGGAAGCGCTCCTCAATCGATGCATGTTCTCCTCCTGTAAGGGATGATGAAAGGAAACTATTGCAGCGACTTCAGCTCCAGGTGCACGTCGGCGAGGTTGCGGGAGAGCAGGATCTCGACCGGCGTCGACGTCTCGTCGCGCGCCAGCCAGAGGTCGAGCTTCCCCTTCCACTTGTGGCCGCGGTCGGGCACGTCGACGCCGCGGATGGAATAGCGCCGGACCTCCACCTTCTTGCCGTCCCGCATCCGGCGGCTCTCGATCCCTAAGGGGATCACCACCACCGGGTAGATCTTGCCGTCGGACCAGATCTCCATCCGCCGGGTCTTCTCCGGCGGGTCCTGCCGGATGGAGTAGATGCCGGAGGCGATGTCGAGCACCCCGGTCTGCTCGATCGGCGCGCTCTTGGATTTGGTCTCGCCGCGCCAGGAGTAGGAGCTCCAGGCCCGGATCGGCTGCAGGGTGCGGGTGTCGATCTCCGAGCCGTAGCGGAAGTACTCCCCCTGCTTGGCTGCGCCCGAGGTGATGGTCAGCTCGCTCTGCAGGTGCCCGTTGCCGAGCGACTTGAAGGTGAGGGAGCCCTCGCCCTGATTGGGCAGGAACAGGCCGGCCAGGGTGCCCAGGAAGTTGCGGAGCTGCCAGTGGTACTGAAACTCCTCGTTCTGCGGCTTCGCCGGGTCGTTCGCCTGGCCGAAAGCCATGGGGCCGGACGCCAGGAGCGCCAGGACGGCGAGGGGAAGGATCTTTCGCAGGCTCGATTTCATTCGGTTACCTTGTCAGGAGATGCCGCGGCGCGAGGCGACCGCGGGAGGTATGACCGTTATAACAGAAGCAAGCCGCCCGGCATGCCCGATTGTAAGAATTCCGCGAGATGCAGGGGCGCGCCACGCCCCTGCTCCCCGCCCCGCTGGTGTCGCCGGGGCCGCCTCAGTCCCCACCTTCGAGGATCTCGCGGAGTTTGACCGCCAGCTCGCGGCCGCTGAAAGGCTTCTTGAGGAGATTGGCCTCACCGGCGAGCTTCGCCCCCTCGGTGAGGCCGGCGGGGTAGCCGGTGGCGAAGAGGACCCGCATCTCCGGCCGCTTGAAGGAGAGCCGCTCGGCCAGCTCCACGCCGCTCATGCCGTCCATCAGGATGTCGGTGATCATCAGGTGGATCGGCCCCGGGTGCGCTTGGCTGATCTGGATCGCCTCCAGGGCGTCGGCGGCCGAGAGGACCTTGTAGCCGCGGTTGGTCAGGATCTGGGCAAGCGGCTGGCGGACGTTTTCCTCGTCCTCCACCAGCAGCAGAGTCTCCCACTCCCCGCTCTCCTGGCCGGAGTCGGCGCCCTCGGCCATGGAGGCCTGCTCGGCGCTGGGGAGATAGATGTGGAAGCGGGTGCCGCTGCCCGGCTCGCTGTCGGCCAGGATCTGGCCGCCGCTCTGGGTGACGATGCCGTAGGCGGTGGAGAGCCCCAGGCCGGTGATCTCCATCCCCCCCTTGGTGCTGAAGAACGGCTCGAAGGCGTGCCGCCGCACCTCGTCCGGCATGCCGGGGCCGGAGTCGCTCACCTTGAGGAGCACGTAGCGCCCGGTGTTCGCCAGCAGGGGGTGGACCGTGCTCTCCTCGTCGACGTCCTCGTTGACTGTCTCCAGGGTCAGCCGGCCGCCGTCGGGCATGACGTCGCGGGCGTTGGAGACCAGGTTCATGATCACGTGCTCGAACTGCTCGGCGTCGAGGAGGACCCGGTCGAGATCGGGGTGGAGCTCCAGCCGGAACTCGATCTCGGGGCCGAGGAAGCGGCGGACGCGCTCCTCCAGTCCGGTCAGCAGATGGTTGAGCTGCAGGACCTTGGGGTGGAGCACCTGGCGGCCGCTGAAGGCCAGGAGCTGGCGCGCGAGAGCGGCGCCGCGCTGGCCGACCTTCTCGATCTCCCGCAGGTTCTTGCGGGACGGCTCGTCGCCGGGCAGCCGGGCGAGCGCCAGCTCGGTCTCGCAGGCGATGGCGGTGAGCAGGTTGTTGAACACGTGGGCGATGCCGCCCGCCAGCCGGCCCATCGCGTCCATGCTCTGCGGCTGCGGGGGCGATCTCGCCCCAGGCGGCGGCTCCCCGCCAGGCGGGCCGCGTTCTTCGCCTCCTCGGGACTCAGGTCTTCCACCGCCCTTACTGCAGGGTTGCTGCTGTTCGGATGTGTGCGCATGGGTCTCTTTCCTTCGGCACCCCTGAACGGGACGCCGGTTAGGGGACAGCGGGGTCTCCTCTGCCTCCGGGAGATTCATCAGTCCCTGCTGTTGAAGATATGCAGAATCCGGTCCAGCTTGGCGGCGGGAGAGCTAAGGGTCGTCCGTCGCCGGCGGTGCCCCCACCTGCTTCTGCAGGCGGGCCAGGCTGCGGCTGGTGAGCTTGCGGATGCTGGAGGGGCTGTAGCCGAGCCGCCGGGCCACCTCGGTGGTGTCGAGCCCCACCCCGAAGCGGAGCCAGAGGGCCGCCCGGTGACGCTTGTCGACCCCGCGAGTGAGGCTGTTCAGATCGAGGCCGATCTCCCTCTGCTCCTGCTCCGGCGCCTGCGCCGGGGAGAGCTCCACGAGCACGAGGGGTTCCACCGCCAGAATGCGGTCGTTGCGCAGCTTCTTCCAGTAGTTCGAGCACTTGAAGCGCACGGCGCCGAGGAGCCAGGCTTCTTTGTGGCGGATTGTGTCCCACTTCTGGATGGCCATCGAGGAGCGCGTCCTGGAGGACGTCCTCGGCATCCTGCAGCGGGATGTCATAGTTCCGCAGGAGCCGCTTGATCTGCGGGCGGACCCTCTCCAGGTGCTCTTCGAGCGTATCGAGGCTGGATTCGGGGGGAGGGAGGGGTCGGGTCTCGGTCACGGGTCGGGCGCGGCGTCTGGCGGGATGGCGCCAGAACCGCGAACCCGGACTTTATCACCGACTCAGGTAAACTCGTTGCCATCTTCTCAGAACATTCCCAGCTCAAGGCGTGCCGCTTCCGACATCATCGAGGGGTTCCAGGCTCGGATCCCAGACCAGCTCGACGTCGACAGACGTAACGCCGGGGACCCCCGCCACTTTGTCCCTCACCTCGCCGGGGAGGCTGCCGGCCACCGGGCAACCGGGGGAGGTGAGGGTCATCTTGACCTGGACCGCTCCCTCCGACTGGATGTCGATGTCGTAGATCAGACCCAGCTCGTAGATGTTGACCGGGATCTCGGGGTCGAAGACGGTCTTCAGGGCCTCGACGATCTCGTTCTCGACATCGGAAGGATCCGAGGGGCCGGCCGCGGCTGCCGCGGTCGCCGCGGCGACGGCTCCGGGGCTCTCCGGGGCCGGCTCGGGGGTCGTTTGGATTTCCTGCTCGGTCTTCATCATTCCTACTCCGTGGTGACGGGCAGGTCCTGCGCGTCCGAGCGCCGCCATCAGGGCGTGCCAGGCGAGGGTGGCGCACTTGACCCGCATCGGGTACTCGCGCACGCCGGCGAACACGGCGAGCTTGCCCAACGTCCGGCGACGTCCTCGGCCGCGCCGAGGGTGACCAGGTCGTGGAAGCCCTCGAACAGGCGCGGGCCTCCTCCACGGTGTGCCCCTTGAGCGCCTCGGTCATCAGCGAGGCGGAGGCCGTCGAGATGGCGCAGCCCGCGCCCTCGAAGGCGACGTCCTGGATGCGGCCGTCCGCGACTTCCAGGTAGACCGTCACCCGGTCGCCGCAGAGCGGGTTGTGCCCTTCCGCCCGGCGGTTCGCGGTCGGCGAGCGGCCCGAAGTTCCGCGGGCGCCGGTTGTGATCGAGGATGACCTCCTGGTAGAGGTCGCGCAGGTCGTGTCATCGCGAACACCTCCCGCACCCGGTGAAGGCGCGGCCGCCAGGGCCTCGACCTCCTCGCGCGGTGTTGTAGAGGGCGAACGAGGCGCGCGCCGTCGCCGGCACGCCGAAGCGCTCCATCACCGGCTGGGCGCAGTGGTGGCCGGCGCGGACCGCGATCCCCTCGTGGTCGAGGATGGTGCCGACGTCGTGCGGGTGGATGCCCTCCATCGTGAAGGAGAGCACCGCCGCCTTGGCGCGCGCCGTGCCGACGATCCGCAGCCCGGGGATCTCCGCCAGCCGCTCGGTGGCGAGGCGCGAGCAGCTCGTGCTCGTAGGCGGCGATCGGCGGCGAGCCCGAGCGCGGTCGAGGTAGTCGAGCGCCGCGCGCGAGGCCGACCGCGCCGGCGATGTTCGGCGTGCCCGCCTCGAACCTGTGCGGGGGCGGCGCGTAGGTCGTCTTCTCGAAGCGTGACCGAGCTGGATCATGTCGCCGCCGCCCTGCCAGGGCGGCATCGCGTCGAGCAGCTCGGCCCGCCCGCAGAGCACGCCGATGCCGGTCGGGCCGTAGACCTTGTGGCCGGAGAAGGCGTAGAAGTCGCAGTCGAGCGCCTGGACGTCGACCGTGCAGATGCGGCACCGCCTGCGCGCCGTCGACCAGCACCGACGGCGCCGTGCGCGTGGGCCAGCGCGGCGATCTCGCGCACCGGGTTGACCGTGCCGAGCGCGTTCGAGACGTGCGCGACGGCGACGAGCCGGGTGCGCGGGGAGAGCAGCCGCTCGAACTCGTCGAGGCGGAGCTCGCCGCGGTCGTCGATCGGCGCGACGCGCAGGAGCGCGCCGCGTCTCCTCGCAGAGCATCTGCCAGGGGACGATGTTCGAGTGGTGCTCCAGGCCGGTGATCAGGATCTCGTCGCCGGGCTCGACGTTGCCGCGGCCCCAGGCTCGCGCCACCAGGTTGATCGCCTCGGTGGTGCCGCGGACGAAGACGATCTCGCTCGGCGCTCGGCGGCGTTGAGGAAGCGCCGCACGCGTCTCGCGCGCCGCCCTCGTAGGCTCCGGTCGCGCGCTGCGACAGGGTGTGCACGCCGCGGTGGACGTTGGCGTTGTCACTCGCTGTAGTAGTCGGCGATCGCGTCGATCACCGCCCGCGGCTTCTGGGTCGTGGCGGCGTTGTCGAGGTAGACCAGCGGCTTGCCGTGGATCTCGCGGGCGAGGATCGGGAAGTCGGCCCGCACCCGCGCGACGTCGTAGGCGGAGCCGCTGCCGGGGCCACGATCGGGACCGCTGCCGCCGCCGTGGCCATCGCTCACACCGCCTGGCGGACGACCTCGCCCATCGGCAGGCGGGCGAAGAGGAACTCCTCGAGATCCCGGCGCACCGGCTCGACCTTGATCCGCTCGACGATGTCGCTGGCGAAGGCGTAGGTCAGCAGGCTGCGCGCCGCCTCGGCGCCGATGCCGCGGGAGCGCAGGTAGAAGAGCGCGTCCTCGTCGAGCTGGCCGACCGTCGCGCCGTGGGTGCACTTCACGTCGTCGGCGAAGATCTCGAGCTGCGGCTTGGTGTTGACGATCGCGTCGTCGGACAGCAGCAGGTTGCGGTTGGTCTGCTTGGCGTCGGTCTTCTGCGCGTCCTGGCGGACGATGATCTGGCCGTTGAACACCGCCGCGCGCCTTGCCGTCGAGGATGCCCTTGTAGAGCTCGTGGCTGGCGCAGTGCGGCTTGGCGTGGTCGATCCGCGTGTGGTTGTCGACGTGCTG
Organism: uncultured Acidobacteriota bacterium; assembly: GCA_963792575.1. Lineage (GTDB taxonomy): Bacteria > Acidobacteriota > Thermoanaerobaculia > Multivoradales > UBA5704 > DATARR01. The sequence goes on along the minus strand of CAWBWZ010000023.1, from coordinate 159,957 downwards.
CCGGCCGTCGGCCGAGGTAGAGGCCGTTCAGCGTGCAGTCGATCCCCTCGCCGTCGAGCACCGCGTTGACGTCGTTGCGCACCAGGCGCGCCGCCGAGCGAGATCGAGTGCGAGCTGAGGCACCGAGGCGCGCTCCGCCTGCACCTGGAAGGTCGCGACGTGGAACGCCTCGAGGCTCTCCCGCTGCACCTTGTAGTGATCGACGACCGCGCCCGGGCCGGCGACCAGCTCGGTCACCGGCGTTGGTGAAGTAGGCGCCCGTCGCCGGCGTAGGTCTCGACGATCGTCGCCTGGCTGCTCTCGCCGGCGACGATCAGGTTGCGCGGGAACGACAGCGTCGCGCTGGCCAGCCGCTCCGGACGAGAGGAACAGCAGCTGGATCGGCTCCGGTCGACCGCGCCGCGCGGGACGTAGACGAAAGGCGCCGTCGCTGCAGGAACGCGGTGTTGAGCGCCGCGAACGGCGTGGCGGTCGAACTTCGCGAAGCGGCCGAGCCAGGGCTCGACCAGCGCCGGGGTAGCTCGCCGAGCGCCTCGGCGAGGCTGGCCGACGATCGTCCCCGCCGGCAGCTCGCCGCAGCGCGACAGCCGGGGGCGAAGCGGCCGTTCACGAACACCAGCCGGGCGGCGGCATCGAAGACGTGCGGCGCGATCAGCCCCGGGGCCACCGCGTCGGGCATCGCCCTGCGGCCAGTGGAAGGTCGCCTTGCGACGATCGGCGCCACGTTGGTGAAGCGCCACTCCTCCTGCCGGAGGGTGGGGAAGCCGAGCTCGCGCGAAGCGCTCGATGGCCGCGCCGGCGCAGCGCCTGCAGCCAGCGCGGGCTCGCCCGCGGCGCTCGCGGCGGAAGCGCTCGAACTCGGCGAGGTAGCGGTCGACGCCCGCCGCGGCTCGCTCCTGGATCTCGGTCGCCGGCATGGCCCTCAGGCTCCCACCGGCTGCGCCGCCGGCTCCGGCGCCACCTCGAGCCAGCCGTAGCCCTTCTCCTCCAGCTCGAGCGCCAGCTCCTTGCCGCCCGACTGACGATCCGGCCGTCCGACCAGCACGTGCACGAGTCGGGCACGATGTAGTTCAGCAGCCGCTGGTAGTGGGTGATCACCACGAACGCGCGCTCCGGCGAGCGCAGCGCGTTGACGCCGTCGGCGACGATGCGCAGCGCGTCGATGTCGAGGCCCGGAGTCGGTCTCGTCGAGGATGCGCGAGCTGCGGCTCGAGCACCGCCATCTGGAAGATCTCGTTGCGCTTCTTCTCGCCGCCCGAGAAGCCCTCGTTGACCGGCGCGGTTGAGCAAGCTCTCGTCCATCTGCATCAGCTTCATCTTCTCGCGCACCAGCGTGCAGGAACTCGATCGCGTCGAGCTCGGGCTGGCCGCGGTGCTTGCGCATGGCGTTGAGCGCCGCCTTGAGGAAGTAGGTGTTGTTGACGCCGGGGATCTCGACCGGGTACTGGAAGGCCAGGAACACGCCCTCGCGGGCCCGCTCCTCGGGGGCCATGTCGAGCAGGTCCTTGCCGTCGAACAGCACCTCGCCGCCGGTGACCTCGTAGCCGTCGCGGCCGGCGAGCACGCTGGGCGAGCGTGCTCTTGCCGGAGCCGTTCGGCCCCATGATGGCGTGCACCTCGCCGGCCGGCACCGTCAGGTCGATGCCCTTGAGGATCTCCTTGCCGTCGACGGTGGCGTGCAGGTTCTTGATCTTCGAGCATTGCGTTCTCTCCTGTTCATTCGATCTACCCAACGCTGCCTTCCAGGCTCACCGCCAGCAGCTTCTGCGCCTCGACCGCGAACTCCATCGGCAGCTCGCGGAACACCTCCTTGCAGAAGCCGTTGACGATCATCGACGACCGCGTCCTCGGTCGGCGATGCCGCGCTGGCTGGCAGTAGAAGATCTGGTCCTCGCCGATCTTCGACGTGCGACGCCTCGTGCTCCACCGTGCGCCGACGGGTTCTTCACCTCGATGTACGGGAACGTGTGCGCGCCGCACTTGTCGCCGATCAGCAGCGAGTCGCACTGCGAGTAGTTGCGCGCGCCGTCGGCGCTCTTGCAGGATCTTCACCAGGCCGCGGTAGGTGTTCTGGCCGTGGCCGGCGGAGATGCCCTTGGAGACGATCGTGCTCGCGCGTGTTCTTGCCGATGTGGATCATCTTGGTGCCGGTGTCGGCCTGCTGGTAGTTGTTGGTCAGCGCCACCGAGTAGAACTCGCCGACCGAGTTGTCGCCCTTGCAGGATGCAGCTCGGGTACTTCCAGGTGATCGCCGAGCCGGTCTCCACCTGCGTCCAGGAGATCTTCGAGTTCGCGCCCGCGGCACTCGCCGCGCTTGGTGACGAAGTTGTAGATGCCGCCCTTGCCGTTCCTCGTCGCCGGGATACCAGTTCTGCACCGTCGAGTACTTGATCGTGGCGTCGTCCAGCGCCACCAGCTCGACCACCGCGGCGTGCAGCTGGTTCTCGTCGCGCATCGGCGCCGTGCAGCCTTCGAGGTAGCTGACGTAGGCGCCCTCGTCGGCGATGATCAGCGTGCGCTCGAACTGCCCGGTGTTCTTGGCGTTGATGCGGAAGTAGGTCGACAGCTCCATCGGGCAGCGCACGCCCTTGGGGATGTAGACGAACGAGCCGTCGGTGAACACCGCCGAGTTGAGCGTGGCGAAGAAGTTGTCGGTGTAGCGGCACGACCGAGCCGAGGTACTTCTCGACCAGCTCGGGGTGCTTGTGCACCGCCTCGGAGAACGAGCAGAAGATGATCGCCCACCTCGGCCAGCTTGCTCCTTGAAGGTGGTCGCCACCGAGACGCTGTCGAACACCGCGTCGACCGCCACGCCGGCGAGGAGCGCCCGCTCGTGCAGCGGGATGCCCAGCTTCTCGTAGGTCTCGAGCAGCTTCGGGATCGACCTCGTCCAGGCTCTTCGGCCCGTCCTCTTCGCCTTCGGCGCCGAGTAGTAGGATGATCGTCCTGGTAGTCGATCGGCGGGTAGTGGACGTTGCGCCCAGGTCGGCTCGGTCATGGTGAGCCAGTGGCGGTAGGCCTTGAGGCGCCACTCGAGCATCCACTCCGGCTCGTCCTTCTTGGCCGAGAGCCGGGCGGATGACGTCCTCGTTCAGCCCGGGCGGGACGGTCTCCTGCTCGACGTCGGTGACGAAGCCGAACTTGTACTCCTGCGTCGCGAACTGCTCGATGGTGCTGGTCTCTGTCTGCATGATTTTCCTCGATAGTCTGCCAAGTCCCGAAGGACAGAAATTCAGACTTCCTGGTGGAGCTGCGCCCCGCCGAACGCGCCGCGTCCGAGCGTGACCAGCTTCTGCATTTTCGGCTGGGCCATCTCGGCGAGCGAGATCCCCTCCAGAGCCGTGCGCACCGCGTCGTTGATCCGGCGCCAGTTGCCGCTCACCGGGCAGAGCGCCTCGTGCGAGCAGCCGCTCTCGACGCTGACGCACTCGGTGATCGCGATCGGCCCCTCGAGAGCGGCGATGATCTCCGCCATCGAGATCTCCTCCGACGGCCGCGCCAGGCTGTAGCCCCCCTTGACCCCGCGGTGCGAGGCCAGGAGCCCGTCGCGCGCCAGCAGCTTCAGGATCTTGCTGACCATCGGCAGCGGCAGCCGCGTCTCGGCGGCCAGCTCCGGAGCGGCATACTGCCGGTCCGGCGTTGGCCGCCAGGTGAGTGAGGAGGACGATCCCGTAGTCGGTCTGTTTGGTGATGCGGATCATTGTCGCCCCGCCCTTTGTTTCTTCTGATTCTTGAAACCGTACCGTATCGGTACGAATTCCAGCAAATCATAGCAGGAGAGGGGGGATTGTCAACCGCGGGGGTGCCGGTCCAGCTCGGTCTGGATTCGGCGCAGAATCGTTTCGAGGGTGGTCACTGGGATGGGCGAGGCCAGTCGACGGGACGCCCGACGCAATCCCCGTGCTCCGCACCCGGCCGCTCCTGGAGCCACTGCGCCAGGCGTGCCGCGATTTCCTGCTCGTCGGCATCCGGAAAACGTCGCCGCAGGTTTTGCCGCATCATTCCAACCCCGGCCTCGAAGAGATCCAGAGCAGTGCGGAAGCGTCGAGCGGCAACGGAAGGATCCATGGCCTTATTCTACTCTCCCCCGCGGACGCCTGTTAGAAAAACACCCGCTCCACCGACCAGTACAGCCCCACCGCCGCGATCAGGCAGGAGGCGGGGACCACTACCCGCTGGCGGTACCATGCCTGTTTTCGGAAGGGGAGGCCGACCAGCAGGAAAGCGATGGCGATCACTGTCAGCTGGCCCCCCTCGACCCCGACGTTGAAGCTCAGCAGTGCGGTGAGGAACTCCGAGCGCGGGAGCCCCAGCTCGGAGAGGACGCCGGCGAAGCCCAGGCCATGGAGCAGGCCGAAGCAGAAGACGAGGGCGATCCGCGACGGCCGCAGCTCGGGGGTGAGGATGTTCTCCACCGCCACGAAGACGATCGACAGCGCGATCAGCGGCTCGACGATCGAGGGGGGCAGCCGCACGATGCCGTAGATGCTGAGCGCCAGGGTGAGCGTGTGGGCCACCGTGAAGGCGGTCACCTGCTGCAGGATCGGCTTCAGCCGGCGGGAGAGCAGGAAGATGCCGAGCACGAAGAGGATGTGGTCCGGCCCCGCCGGAACGATGTGGCTGAAGCCCGAATATCAGATACTGCCGCACCACCTCCGAGCGGGTGGGGGGCACGGCCGCCTTCGCCAGCGAGAAGGGGGGGCTGGTGGCCCCGGCGTCGAGCCACTGCCAGACGGAGCTCTCCTCCCCCTCGATCAGGAGGACGAGGGGAAAGGTTCCGAGCGGTACCTCCTCCTTGAAGTTGAAGACCCGCGCTCCGGCGGGGATGGGGCCGACGAAGCGGAGAGTGGTCCGGCCGGGCGGATCGTCGGCGGCCGGCGGGGGGGTGGCCAGCTTCGGCTGGACGGCGGCGCCGTCGAAGGAGATGGTGGCGCCGTTCGCGAGATCACGCAGGAATTTGCCGAACTGCCGGTCGATCTCGGGCGTCAGGCCGGCGATCGGTCCGTAGCGCGTCTCCCCCTCGGCGCTCCCCTTGTCGCCCGGCCACAGATGGGCGGGGTCGACCGGGATGTCGATCCGGTAGGTGCCGTCCTTCAGGAAAGTGGCGTAGATCTGAATCTTCCCCAGCTCGTGGGCGCGGGCGGCGGCCCCTGGCAGGATCAGGAGGGCGGCGAGGAGGAGGGGGCGAAGGATCGTCGTCGGGCGCAAGCGGTTGGTCTCTCCGCAGAAGGTACGAGCACGGGCGGGCGGCGGATGATCCGGGCCTAGATTAGATCAGACGCCCGAGAGGCCCCAGGTCGAGGTTCAGATCGTCGGCTTCAAGCCCGAAGCGGGCCGCGATGTCGTGCAGGGTCTCCTCGAGCTTCATCAGGGCGAGGCCGACGTTCTCGACCTCCTCGTCGGTCAGGGTGCCCGCCTCCATGCGCCGGATGGCCTGCTTCTCCATCAGCTTGCGCAGGAACTCGACGAGCGCCAGAACGAGCCTGGCGACCGATTTCTGCACCTCCTCGGGATCGGCGTTCCAGCGCGGGGCCGTCGCCGCGGCCTGCCGCTCGATCTCGGCGCGCAGAGCGTCGAGCTCCTCGATCTCCAGGCGGACCGCATCGCGCTGGCTCATGGCACCGGCTCCGGAGCGAAGGCGTAGGGGGGCCAGGGGCCGGTGGCGGCGATGCGGCGGCCGCCGATCCGCCCCCGCGCTGCCTCCAACGCTTCCAGATAGGCCCCGGCCTGCGCGCGCGGGATGAGGTGATAGGCCGTGCCGACCAGCGGTCCTGGAGCGCCGTGGCGCTCGATCCGCTCGGCGCGCAGCAGCGGGTTCAGGGCCGCGCGCAACGGGTCGATCTCGGGGAGCGAGTGCGCCCACTCGCGCTGCCGCCGCCGGGCGGCGAGGTGGCGCGTGCCGGGACCGCCGCTGACGGGTTCCGGCTCCGGGTCGGGCTCCGGGTCGCCGAAGACCCGTAGCGTCATCTGCACGCAGCCGCGGACCAGGGCGAGAGCCGCGGCGATCTCCCGTTCGCGGGGATCGAGACGGCCGGCGAGCGCGGCCTCGTCCGCGAAAGCCTCGCCGAAGCGCGCGGGGAGAATGGCGCCGAAGCGCTCGGCGAGCCGGCTCACCACGGCGCCCTGCCCCTCGAGGATCTCGCGGTCAGGACGCGGGCGCGCGGGGAGATCGCCGGCCACGGCCGAAACGCCGCCGCGCGGCAGGAGGCGGAGCGGTTCGCCGGCGATCCCTTCCCCGAGCGGGCCGGAGGGCTCGCCGTCCACCAGCGCGTAGAGATAAAGAATGGAGCTCACTCCTCGGCCTGCCTGGGGAGGACCCGGTCGGCGGCGCAGAGGAGGGCCGAGAGGCGGAGGTAGATCAGGTCGACGCCGGCCAGCCCGATAACCACCTCGCCGGTGAGCACCAGCCCCTTGTTGAGCAGGTTGTCGACCGTGTCGAGCAGGGAGATGTCGGAGCGCTCGAGCAGCTCCAGAGGATCGCTCATCGCGCTTCCTCGATGAAGTTGTAGGGGGGCCAGGGTCCGGTCAGGGTGACGTCGCAGGCCTGGGGCGCGAGGCGCGAGGCGCACCGCTCGACGATCGCCTCGAACTCCGCGTTGCCCTGAACCGGCACCAGGAAGGCGGCGTCGAGCAGCAGCCGGCCGCCGGATTCCGGAGCGGCCACCGGCTCGCGGCGGACCGACTCGGAAGCCCCCGTGGCGAGCTCGGCGAAGATGGCGTCCATCTCGGCGTGGAGTCGGCCGGCGAGCTCGCGGGAGGCGTCCTGCTCCAGTTTCTTGCGCAGCAGAAAGGCCTTGCCCGAGCTCAGCGCCCCGCTCTCGCGGGCTTCGGCGGCGAGCACCTCGCGGGCGCGGACGTCGTCCAGGCGGATCCGCACCCCCCACTCGACCCGCCCCTCCACCCGGTCGAGGGCGCGGCCGAGCCGCTCGCGGTGGTCGCGGATGTTGGCGATCGCCCGCTCGTCGGAGGCGAAGAGGGTGAAGAGCTTCATCGGCAGCACAGCGCCAGCGCCGGCGAAGTGCTCGATCATGGCTTCATGGGCCAGGGCGCGGTCGGAGACCCAGGAGAGGTCGGAGAGTTGGCGCTGGATCTCCGCGCTGCCGTACTCGGAGAGCGCAGCGCCGGCGACGATCAGCCAGAGGCCCTCCCCGACCGCCAGCGCCCGGGGCGGCGAGAGGCCGGGCAGCCCCGGGGGAACCTCCGCAGACAGCGGATTCCGCGGGGCGCGCACCAGGCAGTAGAGGTAGGTCGCTTCGTTCATCCGGTGAGTTTTTCCCAGCTCTGAACCCACGCAGCAAGGCGCGCGACACCGCGGGGCGGCGGGAACAGGGCAGGGGCGTTGATGATAGCGCACCGGTCGAGCCCCAGTCCCCGGAGATCCTTCCGCAGCGCCCCCGCCCCCTTGGCGGAGTCGCCGCAGCGGGCGCACCCGGCGGGCGGCAGGGCATTGAGGATGACCGCCGGCACGGCGATCCCGAGCTGCCCGAGGGAGCGCAGCAGGCGGACCGTCTCGCGGCGGGGGAGCTCGGCCGCCCGCGTCACCACCACGAACCGGGCGCGGGCGGGGTCGCGCAGCAGGGCCTCCAGCCGCTTGAGGCTGCGGGAGAGCTCGACCAGCTCGGCGGCGAGATCCCCCAGGCCCACGGCCTCGCGGTACTTGAGGAGGAGGGAGAGGAGATAGTGATCCCAGGAGAGGGCGAGCTCCGGCATCTCCAGCAGGCGCAGGGCGTGCCCGGTGGGGGCGGTATCCACCACCACCAGGTCGTAGGCCGGCTCGGCACCTTCCACACCGAATACGACATCGAGCAGGGAGGAGACGGCGATCAGCTCATCGATGCCCGGCGGCGTCAGATCGAGGAGATCCTGAACCCCGCCGCTGTCCTGGGTAAACGCTTCGACAGCCGCCTCGACGCGGTCCCGGGAGCGGTCGCGCCACGCCGCGAAGGCGCGCCCGGCGTCCAGCTCCCGGGCCCGCAGCCCCGGGGGGGCGCCAGGCACCGCCCGCTCGTCATCCCCGAGCGGGACCTCCATGACATCGGCCACGGAATGGGCGGGATCGGTGGAGATCAGGAGTACCCGAGCCTCCGGCCGCCGCTCCGCCAGCGCCAGCGCCACGGCCGCCGAGCAGGTCGTCTTCCCCACCCCCCCCTTGCCGCCGAAGAAGAGGAGCTGAACGCCGGCAGGAGCGATCTCGTCCAACCACTTCAGGTCTCCTCGCTTTTTTCCCCCTCTCCCGGTAGGGGGGAGTGCGGTGGGAGAGGCGGGGTGAGGATTCGGGGCGGGGGGCCCCACCAGCCCCTTCGCCACCCGCCGCAACGCCACCTTCCCCCGCGGCTCGCGCTCCTCCTGAGGCAAGAACCGGATCACTCGTCCCACGAAAGCTTCCTGGATCGCCGTGATCGCCGCCGCCTCGGCCCGGTGCCGCTCGCGGCAGAGCGGGCAGTCGTCCCCTCCCGGCGGCAGGACCCGGTTGACGATCACCTCGCGCACGGGGATGCCGGCACTATCGAGAGTGGCCAGGGCGTCACGGGTCTCCTCCAGCGAGAGGATCTCGGGGAGCATCACCCAGAAGAGGTGGCAGCGCTCCGGGTCGCGCAGCCGCTCCTCGATCTCCCGTCCCTGCTCTTCGAGATTGGCGATCAGGTCGTCGCCGGCGCCCCGCTGGTAGGCGCCGCCGCTGAAGCGCTCGGCCATCCAGCGGTGGCGCTCCTGGAGGCGGTCGAGGACACCGGCGAACCGGCACAGCGCCTCGGGGCTGGCGAGCAGGCGCAGGGTGTGGGCGGTGGGAGCGGCGTCCACGATGACCTCGTCGAAGACCTCGTCGCCGACGGTCCGGCGCGCGAGGCTGGAGATCTCCAGCCAGGCCATCAGCTCGTCGGCGCCCGGCAGCGAAAGGCCGAGGAAGCGGTCCACGTCCTCGGTGTCCAGGTAGGTGCCGCGGGCGGCGATCTCGCGCAAGGCCTCGCGATGCTCCTCCGCCCAGCGGGCGGCGGCCGGACCGGCGGCGATCTCGGCGGCGAAGAGAGCGCCGCGGCGGGTGCCATGATTGGGGATGATGATGAGGGTGGGCTCGGCCGTGAGGCTCACCCGCAGGGCGTCGCCGAGAGAGGGGGCGGGATCGGTGGAAACGACGAGGACGCGGTGGCCCGATCTGGCGGAGAAACTGGCGGCGGCGAGAGCGGCGGCGGCGGCGCAGGTCGTCTTGCCGACGCCCCCCTTGCCACCGAAGAGGCGGAGGGGAGGAAGGGGGATCTCTACGATTCCTCGTCCCCTCCCCGGAAGCTGACATCCACCTCGAAGCCGCCGCCCAGGGAGACGGCGCCGCTGGCCTCGCCGCGCTGGGCATCGCGGATCTCGCGCAGCCGGGCGAGGATGTCGCGCTCGAGCACCGACGAACTCCTCCTCGTCCATCTCGCCCAGCTCCAGCCGCATCTGGGCGGCGAGCAGCTCCTCGCGCAGCGAGCCCTCGTCGTTCATCTCGCTCGTTCGACCGCCGAGGCGACCTTGTCGAGGACGAACCGGATGCCGCCGATCAGGAGGCTGTCGAGGATGAGCATGAGGACTATTCGGCTTCCGAGGCGCGCTCGAGCTTCAGCCGGATGTTGACGAAGTTGTACGGCGGCCAGGGGCCGGTGTACTTGAAGGTCAGGTTCTCGTAACGCGGCGTCGATCTCCTTGACCGCGGCGTCGAAGGCGGGCTCGCGGTCGCGGGCGACGAGGAAGGCGGCGTTCATGATCATCTTGTCGCCGATCGGCTTGTTGGTGCGCGAGGCGACGCGAGACGCCGCGCAGGCGCGTCGAAGATCTCCGACGACGAGCTGCTCCGAGCGCGTCCTGGAGCAGCGAGTCGACCAGCCGGCCGTACTGCATGCGGGCGAAGTAGGTCGAGCCCTTCTGGTGCGAGATCTCCTGCCTCAGCAGGCGGATGTCCTCGTCGTCCTTCTCGATCTCGCGGATGATCGTCTCGCGGTCCCAGAGCACCTTGAGGCCGAACTCGAGCTTGTCCTGCATCTTGTCCAGCACGTCGCGGAAGGCGTCGTAGGCGCGAGCGCAGCAGCTCGACGATGTCCTCGCGGGTCTTGAAGACGGTGCCGAACGACATCGGGATCACGGTGTGCTCGCGCATCACGGTCTCGTTGACCCGCTCGTGGGCGAGCACGTTCTCCCGCGTCGGGTCGTAGACCTCGAGCGGCGTGTCGGAGACCACGGCGGCGATGTCCTTGTAGTTGACCGTGTGCACCTCGGCGGGCTCGCTGCCGATGCCGATCGGCCCGAAGCGGCAGCGGCTCGCTCGGTCTGGATGATGCAGTAGACGTACTTGCCGCTGCGCCCTCCCGAGCGGGAGGCGGACTCCGGGAAGGCGAGCAGGTCCGAGGCGGACCCGGCGGCGGACCGCGGCTCCGGCTTCCGCGCGGCGGAAGGCTTGGTCGCCGCCTTCTTCGGCTTCGCCGTCTTCACGGTCTTCGCCACCGGGGCGGCCGCGGCCTTCCCGGCCGGCGTCTTGACACCGCTTCTTGGCGGGCGGGGCAGCCGCGGCCTTCTTGGACGTCTTGGCGGCAGGGGCCGTCTTCGCCGGCTTCCTGGCCGGTTTCTTCAGAGGGTCGGTCTTGTCGGATTTGCTCATTCGGTGGTCTTCGCCTCGAGCTGGCGGCGGACCTCCTGCTCGAGGTCCTTGGGAAGACAGGGCTTGGTCACGACGGCGTCGCAGCCGGCCTCGCGCGCCTTGTCATGGGCGGCGGCGAGCGCGTGGGCGGTCAGCGCGATGACCGGAATGGCGCGGGTGCGCTCGTCCTGCTTCAGCCGCCGCGTCGCCTCCCAGCCGTCGATGCCGGGCAGCGAGAGGTCCATGAGGATGATGTCGGGCAGCAGCTCGAACGCCTTCTCCAGCGCCTCCAGCCCGTCGGCGGCGGTGGCGACGCGGAACCCGCGAAACTCCAGGTACTCGGCATAGATCTCGCGGCCGTGATCGAATCGTCGACCACGAGCACGAGCGGGGCGGGGGTGGCGTCTCCACGGGTCATGCCGTCCTCGGCTTGCTGGGCAGGTACAAGGTGAACGTAGATCCCTCGTCCGAGCCGGCTGACCAGGGCGATGCGGCCGTCGAGGATGTGCGCGAGGCGGCGGCAGATCGACAGGCCCAGGCCGGTGCCGCCCTGGCGCCGGGCGTAGGAGCTGTCGGCCTGCTCGAAGTCCTCGAAGATCGTCTTCTGGTTCTCTTCGGCGATGCCGATGCCGGTGTCGGTGACAGCGATCAGCGATCTCGCCCGACCCGAGCTCGTGCTCCAGGCGGATGGCGACCGACCCCTCGGGGGTGAACTTGAGGGCGTTGGACAGCAGGTTCAGCACGATCTGCTTGACCTTCTGGCGGTCGGTCTCGATCTCCGGCAGCTCTGGAGCCAGCATGCGGTTCACCGCCAGGCGGGTGCCGGCGATCACCGGCTCGACCTCGGCCATCACCTCGTCGATCAGCTCGGGGAGGAGGACGCGCTCGATCTGCAGCGGCATCTTGCCCGACTCGATGCGGGCGATGTCGAGGATGTCGTTGATGACGGCGAGCAGGTGGCGGGCGTTGGAGTCGATGCGCCCCAGCTTGTCGTGCTGCGGCCGGGTCATCTCGCCCGACACCCCCTGCAGCAGCAGGTGGGTGTAGCCCAGGATGGCGTTGAGCGGCGTGCGGAACTCGTGCGACATGTTGGCGAGGAACTGCGACTTCAGCGCCGAGGCCTGCTCGAGCTCGAAGGCCTGGCGGCGCAGCAGCTCGTTCTGCTCGGCGAGCTCGGCCGTCGCCTCGCGGACCCGTTCGCCGCAGCTCGTCCGAGTGGCGCTTGAGCTGCTCGTAGAGGCGCGCCTTCTCCATCGCCTCGGTGAGGTCGTGGAGGATGGTGACGACCGCCGTCACCTCGCCGTGCTCGGAGAGCACCTTGCCGGAGATCGCCTCGACCGGCACGGTCGCCGCCGGTCTGCGGATCGATCAGGCTCAGGCTCGCCGCCAGCGCCTCGCCTGGCCGGCGTAGAGGCTGGAGACGAACGAGGTGAAGTCCGCGTCGTTGGCCCGCACCGCGCCGCTCCACCTCGACGTTGCGCTTGCCCGGCGGGACGGTGAACAGGCGCTCGGCCGGCGCGTTCATGCAGCGCGATGTTCCCCTCCGGCGTCGGTGACCAGGATCGGGTCGGCGACCGAGTCGATGATCAGGTCGAGGCGGTCGCGCTCGGCGCGCGCCTGCGGCCTCGGCGACCCGCAGGCGGCGGTAGTTCTCCTCGATCTCCTCGGTGGCGCGGCGCAGGTCGGTGACGTTGCGCAGCACCGAGACCACGCCGGTCTCGCCGGCGCGGACCTCGGCACCGGCGTGCTCAGCAGCTCGAACAGCAGGTCCGGCCCCTCCGAGCGGGTCGACCAGCAGCAGCTCGCGGCGGGTCGGGCCGCTCTCCGCCGCGTTGCTGGTGAACAGCGAGGCCGAGAACAGCATGTTGTTCAGGGCCACCGCCCGGCGCCGCCCCTCGCTCTCGTCCTCGCCGGCCGTCGAGCAGCGTCTCGGCGCCGGCGTTGGCGACCAGGATGCGGCCGTCGGCGTCGGTCAGCAGGATCGGATCGGTGACGGCGTTGATGATCGAGAACAGCCAGCTCCGCTCCCGCTTGTGGCGCCGCTCCTCGGTCTGGGCGCGGCGGTACCAGAGCGAGGCCAGGCGGACGCCCAGCAGCTCGGCGACCCAGTGCACGTCGTCGGAGACCGGGCCCTCCGCGAGGCCGGTCAGCAGCAGCAGGCCGGGGCCGATCTCGTCCTTGGAGCTGCCGAGCGGCACGGCATGAAACGAGAGATTGCCCAGGGGGGTCTCGGCGGCGCGCAGCAACGGCTGGCTGGAGTCGTGGAAGACCACCGGCTCGGCCCCCGGAGAGGGCGACCACCAGCGGATGGGTGCGGTCTCCGAGGTCGAGGCTGAAGGCGTCGACCGAGGCGGTCGACACGCCGATCCCGGTCAGGCCGACCAGGCGGCCGCTCTCGCTGTCGGCCACCGCGCAGACGGCTGCGCTCCACCCCGGCGTGGCGCACCAGCCAGCGCAGGGCCACCACGGCGCAGGGCCGCGCCTCCTCCTCGGCGAGCAGGGCACTCGACCAGCGCGAGCTTCGCCTGGGCCGGTGCCGCCGCTCCGCGCGGCCGCGGAGCGGGAACACGTCGAGGTGGCGCGAGGCTGACCACGGCGGCCTAGACTTTCGGCGTCGACCGGGTCCTGCGGACCGGCACATCGCTCGCGCGGACATCGAGGCGGCGAGCTGGGCCCGCAGAGAGGCGTTCTCGGCCAGGAGATCCTCGGACGTGCGCGGCTCTCGAGCGCCGCGGACGCGACACCGACGGCACCTGCGCCGACCGCTTCCGAGTATTTGATGTAGGTGTCGATGGACGCCACCACGACGCGCGCCTCGACGGTGAGCAGGTCGATGCCCACCAGCGAGACCCGGACCCAGGCATCGATCACGATGCCCTTGTCCAGGACCCGGTCGAGGACGTCGATGAGACTGGTGCCACCGGAAGCTCGTTCAACCGGCATGTTCAATTACCCCCTGGGTTCAGCTTTGTTTCAGACCGTGGAGCTCGGGCTCGCGGCGCCCGGCGCTCGGTTTCCAGTGCCAGCGAGGCCACTCGTTCTTCCAGCGCCTGCACCTGCTCCCGCAGCAGCTTCGTTCTCGACGGTCAGGCTGCCGGGCGGCCACGGAGAGGTTGGGATCCTGGCGCCACCAGTCCAGACCGATCTGCTCCGCCTTGTCGATCGAGCAGACGAGCAGACGGATGCGGATGGTGATGAGCTCGACCTCCGCCAGGGAGACCCGGATGTCCCCGGCGATGACCAGTCCCTTGTCCAGGACGCGGTCGAGGACGTCGACCAGCCCCGAGGAGCGGCGATAGGACGGTTCGATCGAAGAAGTCATTCTCGTGTCAGCGGCAGAAGTTTTTTTGATCTTAGGTTGCAGATCCTAACCGACTATGCCGGTCTATTCAATGCAAGACGTCTGCCCCGGCGCTGCTACCATAGAAGCCCATTCACGAGGGAGCTCGAAGGAGGGAGACGCCATGGTGAGAATCCGGATCGCGCGCCGGGTGGGCGCGCTGCTGGCGGTCCTGCTGACCGCCGCCTTTCCCGCCCTGCGCGGCCAGGAGCCTGTGGCCGCGACGGCTGATCTTGCCGCGGCGCGGGCCGTCTTCGAGAAAAATCTGCAAGCGATCCGCGACCAGAACCGCGACGCCTACCTCTCCTGCTATCTCGACTCGGAGCGCCTGGCGCGCACCGGCCCGGAAGGGTTCGAGCTCGGCTACGCCGGCCTCGCCGCCTCGGCCGGCCAGGGGTGGCCCGACCACATCGAGGCCGACGACATCCACCTGACCCCGGTCCAGCCCGGCATCGTCTACGGCACCTACCGCTACCGCGTCCGCTACGGCGGCCGCGAGGACGCCGGCCTCTCCGAGCGGCTGCTTCGTCAAGACCCCCGAAAGGGCTGGAAGATCGCCGTCACCACCGCCTTCTCCAGCCTCCCCGGCGTGCCGCCGCCGCCGCGCGCGCTGGTCGGCGCCACCCTGGTCGACGGCACCGGCGCCGCCGCCGGTCCGCGACGCCGTGGTGGTGATCCGCGACGGCAAGATCGACTGCGCCGGCCCGCGCGCCGCCTGCCCGGTGCCCGCCGGGGTGGACGCGACCGACGTCTCCGGCCTCTGGATCACCCCCGGCCTCGTCGACGCCCACGTCCACTTCTCGCAGACCGGCTGGGCGGACGGCCGCCCCGACTCCCTCGACGTGCGCGACCGCCACCCCTACGAGAAGACCGATCGCCGACCTCGCGCCGCCACCCCGAGCGCTTCGGCCGCACCTAGCTCTGCTCCGGGGTGACGGCGGTGTTCGACGTCGGCGGCTACGCCTGGACCCTCGGCCTGCCGGCCTGGGCCGAGCCCGATCTCGAGGTGCCGCGCATCGCCGCCGCCGGTCCGCTCCTGTCGACCATCGACCACTGGCTGAACCTCCCCGCCGAGCGGCAGTTCATGGTCCTCACCGACGCCGAAAGCGCGCGCGACGGCGTCCGCTACCTGGCCGAGCGGGGCGCCGCGGCGGTCAAGGTCTGGTACATCGTCGACAAGGACCACCCGGTCGAGAAGTCCGCGCCCGCCGTCCAGCGCCGCGGGAGAGGAGGCGCGCGAGCGCAACCTGCCGCTGATCGTCCACGCCACCGGCCTCGCCGAGGCCAAGGAGGCGCTGCGCGCGGGGGCGAAGCTGCTGGTCCACAGCGTCGGCGACAAGCCGGTGGACGACGAGTTCCTCGACCTCGCGAAGAAGAACGGGGCGATCTACTGCCCCACCCTCACCGTCTTCCGCGGCTACTACCGGATGTACACCGGCGCCGCCCAGCATCAGGCCCCGGCGGTCGACGATCCCAACGGCTGCGTCGATCCGCTCACCCGCGCCAAGGTGGCCGAGACGGCCCAGGCGACGACGGCGCCGGTCTCCGCCGACCGGATCAAGGCGCCTGGAGGCCCGGGTCAACGACGGCCGAGCGCCTCGCCGCCGCCAACCTGAAGCGGGTCCTCGACGCCGGCATCCCGATCGCCATGGGCACCGACGCCGGCAACCCGCTGACCCTGCACGGCCCCTCGGTCTACGCCGAGATGGAGGCCATGCAGGCGGCCGGCCTGTCCCCGCTCCAGGTCCTGACCGCCTCCACCCGCGGCGGCGCCACGGCCATGGGGCGGGCCAAGGACTTCGGCACCGTCGAGAAGGGCAAGCTCGCCGACCTCCTGATCGTCGGCGCCGACCCCACGGCCGACATCGCCAACCTGCGCAAGGTGCGCTACGTGGTGCGGGGAGGGGCGATGCGGTCGATCGCGGAATTGAAGGCGCTGGCGACCACGGCGGCGGAGCCGGAGGGGAAGTAGGCCGCCCCGATTGACCGAAGCCGTCCTGAAGCCCGCAGGGCGGCCGTTGTCCAGCCTGGGGTGGAAACCCCAGGTTCGAAGGCCTCACAAATCCCCAAGCCCCCGCAGGGGCCGACCGATTGCCGCCGTCAAGGTAGGCCGGCCCCTTCGGGGGCTTGGATTCGGTTTGGGCTCTCTACCTGGGGTTTCCACCCCAGGCTGGACAACGGCCGCCCTGCGGGCTTCAGACGCCCCTGAGACGAGAACGGACCCGGGTCAGGGCTTGATCTTGGGAAAGGACCCTGCCTTGCCGGATATCTGCTTCACCCTGTGTCACGAGTTCAAGGATCATCTTCGCGTCCTGCAGGATTGCTAAATGCGTGTTCGCACCGGGCTTGGAGGAGGTCTTGGGGTCCATAAAGCCAAGAAATTCTAGCATTCTCGGGGAATCTCCCGCGCCGAGCTAAAACGAAAAGCCCTGAAGGACCGGCCGACCGCCGCCGTCACCGGAATCTTTGGCCATACCTTGGGGCCAGAGGCGGAGATCGTTCGTCCCAGGGGAAGAGCGCCAGATCTCCTCGCTGCCTTCCTGATTCTGGAGTCTCGTCACCTCCCAGCCACGTTCGTCCAAATAGAGAGGCTGCGGGGTGTAGAAAGGCGGGATCGAAACCGTCTTGATTGCGCGCAGCTCCCGCGAGCCGGGCAGGTACTCGAAGTAATACGCTTGTCCTTGGAAAGAAGAAGCATCCATGCAGGTCAACTCGATCAGGAGAGCCCTGAGGCCAGGCACCCGCTCGACGTTGAGGAAGGCCTTTCCTTCTCGTGCACAGCGTCCTGTTTCACGGATGACCCCAATTCGTGGATCGTAGACGAAGAAGCTCCCGGCACCCTCCTCAGACAGGAATGCGCCGACTCCTGAGGCATAATCAACCAAAGACGGTAACTGGCTAAACCCTCCCACGGAACGAGAAAGCTTCGGAGACAGGCCTGGCAGTCTTTCCCACTGCCCTTCCGGAGCGGAAGACCGAGCCCAAAGACCATGTCCATCAGGGGCGCTCTCGTCCCCAAAGTACAACCCCTTCACGTCGGGGCCCGCGGTGAGAAGCCACATCTGAGCCTCGATCGGCAGAAGAAAACTTCCACGAATCGGCATATCCCCCGGCGTCGAAGGTAGGGGATACCTTCTCCGTAACGCGGCTTGGGCCTCGGCCGGAGATCCGGAGATCTCTCCCAACAAGACATCGGCTGTCTCCAGGGTTGATCGGGAGACTCGAACCTCGCGAGCCAGGGAGTCGACGATCCAGGCCTTCCTGGGCAAGAGGACATTGTCGAAGTACACCAGCGCCGGCCCATCTCCCTGGACCTTCACCTGGCCGTCGAGAGGAGCTCGTAACGGCTCGGAGGACCCACCGCTGGCACCGTCCAGAAGGAGGATCCGCCCATGGCTGCCTTCCCGCAGGACAACGAGGGCGCGACCTCCCGTGAGGTTCCTTACTTCCTCGACTCCCTTCAAGCGAAGCTTCGAGACCTCCCGCGCCTTGTGCGAGAGCCGAATCCAATCCATGGTGCCAGGAACCAGATATCCCCAGCGATCGAGAGGTGAGTTATTGAGGGCCAGCAGGTTGAGCACGTCGCCATGGTCGGACCAGTAACCCCAACCGACACCTCCGGAGACCATCTGGCCGGTGACACGTCCAGTGTGAGTATCCACAATGCTGACCCGGACCATGAAAGGCCTGTGGGCCAACGACTCAAAGACGGCCAGAAACCTGCCATCCGGCGAGACACTGTAGGGCATGCCATGGTCGCGAGAGAACCAGGTCGGGCTTACCGCGCTCCAGGTGCTCCCGACCGAGGTCAGTCTAGCGCTGGACGTGACACCGAAGACGACGCCGAGATAGGTCGTGGCGGTGATGCCGAAGAGGATCTGATTCCTGATCCGCCGCTTCGGATTACCAATCTCGCCGCGGATGAAAAATCGCCAGGAGAGAAGGAGCGACCAGACCAGGAGTAGGCTCAAGAAGGCCACAATCTGGGTTGGATACAAGCTGTCGGCAGGCTCGGGGATCTGCGTAAGCTGGGCAGGGTGGGGCGGCACCATGGAATAGACGCAGGAGACGAGAGTCCCGCTCAGCAGAATTCCCAGGACCAGGAATCCGGCGACATACGCGAACAGGGTTCTGCGGAGGAGCAGGGCGAACAGGGTGCCTGCCGAGAAGAAGAGGATATAGGCGAAGGGAATGGAGGCGGCGAAGAGCACGAGGGCCATGGGGAGCAGGCGGGTGTTTTCCCGCAAGGCCATCAGCAGCGGCCGGCGGAGCGCGACCACAAGGGTCAGCGAGGCCAGCGCGGCGAGCAGGCGGGCCGAGACGATGACCAGCCAGACCCAACTCCGCGAGATCGGCAAAGAGGAGAAAAAAAGTATCCGGGACTCTTTCAGCTCCGCGGGGAAGCATCTTTCGCCGGAGATGAACCCCGACACCACGAGCCCGACCAGCAGAGCGGAGTTGGTGAAGGCGCGGATATCCTCCGCCTTGCCAAGACGCAGACCATAGAGTCGCTCCACGACGACGAGCGTCGCCAGGATAGCCCCCACCGTGACCAGGTTGGGCACCAGGGCCGAGCGGAATTCGCGGGCGAAGAGGGCGCGTCTCATCGCAGAACCTGGACGAAGATTTCCTGCAGGCTTGGCTCGTGGACCCCGCTGAACCGGGCCTTGAGGTCTTGGACGGACTCGGACAGGACGACGCGCCCCTCCTTGAAGAAGCCGGCGTGGGTGGCAATTCTCTCCATCTCGCCGTAGTTGTGGGAGGCGATGAGGACTGTGGCGCCCTCCCGGGCGGCCTCCTCCAGACTTTCGACGAACTCCTCGAGGATCACCGCGTCGAGCCCCAGGGTGGGGTCGTCCAGGAGCAGCAATTCGGGCCGGTGGGCGAGCGCCATCACCAGGGAGACTTTGGTCTTCATGCCTCGGGAGAGGTCGCGGATCCTCTTTTTCCAGCGGCAGGTCATAGCGGGCGAGGAGGTGGTAGCAGTGGGCCTGGTCCCACTGGGAGTAGAAGCGGGAGGCGAAGGCCAGCAGCTCGCGGACCTTCATCTTCTCGTCCACGGCCAGGGCGTCCGGCACCAGCCCCACCCGCGCCAGAATGGCTGGCCCTTCCCGCTCCGGGTCTCTCCCGAACACCGCCACCCGTCCGCCGTCCCTCCGATAGAGACCCAGGCAGGTGCGAATCAGCGTCGTCTTGCCGCTGCCATTCCTTCCCATCAGGGCGTAGACGGCGCCGCGGGGGATCTCGAAGTCGAGTCCGGACAGCACGGGCTTGCCGAAACCGAAGCCCTTGGTCAGCCCGGTCACCTGGAGCGGGAAGGCGCCGTCCCACGGAGCCTCCGCTCGCCGCCGAGGGAGCCCGAGCCGCCATCTTGTTCGCCTTCCGGCCGAGCCCTCCCCACCGGGCGAGACCAGGGTTTCCAGCTCCTGGGCGAAATCGTCGACGGTCTGCCAGCGGTCCTCAGGAGACTTGGCCAGACAACGCAGGACCGCCGCCATGAAGCCCGGACCGGCCCGCTCCCGCAACTCGCCGATTTCCGGAGGCTTGTGGATGATCGCGTGCAGCAGTGCGACCGCCGAGCTCCCCTGGAATGCCGGATGACCCGTGACCATCTCTGCGGCAACACACCCGAGAGCGAAGATGTCCGTCCGCGCGTCGACCGGCTTGCCGGTAGCCTGCTCGGGGGCCATGTAGCTCGGCGTCCCCAGGACCGCCCCCTTGAGAGTGAGATCGAGGCCGGTGAGGAGCTTCGCGATGCCGAAGTCTGTCAGCCAGGCGTGCTCGCCGCCGTCACGCTCCTCCAGAAGGATGTTGGCGGGCTTGACGTCCCGATGGACGATGCCGTGCCGGTGGGCATGGGAGAGGGCGCCGGCGATGTGGATCAGCAGCCGGAGGGCCCGCGTCGGAGAGAGCGGCCCGCCGTCGCGAAGGGCCTTCTCGAGGCTGGGGCCACCGACCAGCCGCATCGCCATCCAGGGATTCTCGTCCTCCAGCCCGGCGTCGTAGACGGGAACGATCGAAGGGTGATCCAGCCGGGCGACCGCCCGGACCTCGTCTTCGAACCGCAAGACCTTCTCCCTTCCCGCAAGGCGGCCTTGCGGGAGGGTGAGGACCTTGAGGGCTACGATCCGCTCGAGCTTCTGGTCGAAGACGCGGTAGACCCTGCCGAAGCCGCCCTGGCCGATCAGGGCCTCGATCCGGTAGCGGTTGGCGACCAGCCTTCCTGGGTCAGAAGGACTCGGCGCAAGGGGGAGAGTCGGACTCTCGATGGAGGCCGCTGGACCGGATTCGCCGCCAGGGCGACCAGAAGGAAGTCCGTCGTTCATTTAGAAGATGACCGAGTTTTACTTATTAGAGCACAGCTCTCGAACATCTCAGGGAATCCCCTCCCCCGCCCTCGCGTTTCGAGGGGGTAGGAGTTGTACCAGCATGAAAGACGCACCCGTCACCGGCGACACCGTTCCCACCAAGTACTGGCACGCGCTCGACGAACGGCCGCATCCAGTGCGATCTCTGCCCGCGCTTCTGCAAGCTGCTCGAGGGGCAGCGGGGCCTCTGCTTCGTGCGGGCCCGCGAGAACGACCAGATCGTGCTCACCACCTAGGGGCGGTCGAGCGGCTTCTGCGTCGATCCGATCGAGAAGAAGCCGCTCGAACCACTTCCTGCCCGGCACGCCGGTGCTCTCCTTCGGCACCGCCGGCTGCAACCTGGCCTGCAAGTTCTGCCAGAACTGGGACATCTGCAAGTCGCGCGAGATCGACACCCTGGCCGATCAGGCCACCCCCGAGGTCATCGCCCGGGCCGCCCGGCGGCTCGGCTGCGCCAGCGTCGCCTTCACCTACAACGACCCGGTGATCTTCCTCGAGTACGCGATCGACGTCGCCGACGCCTGCCACGAGCACGGCATCCGGACGGTGGCGGTGACCGCCGGCGAGATCTGCCCGGAGCCGCGGGCGGAGTTCTTCCGCCACATGGACGCCGCGAACGTCGACCTCAAGGGGTTCACCGAGGACTTCTACCGCAAGATCTGCGGCGGCGAGCTGGAGCCGGTGCTCGACACGCTGACCTATCTCAAGCACGAGACCGACGTCTGGTTCGAGATCACCACGCTGCTGATCCCGGGCGAGAACGACTCCGACGCCGAGCTCGACCGCGATGACCCGCTGGGTGGCCGACGAGCTCGGGCCGGACGTGCCGCTCCACTTCACGGCCTTCCATCCCGACTACAAGATGCTCGACAAGCCGCCCACCCCGCCGGCGACGCTCGCCCGCGCCCGCCGGATCGCGATCGCCAACGGCCTGCGCTACGCCTACACCGGCAACGTCCACGACGAGGACGGCGGCAGCACCGCCTGCCACGCCTGCGGCGAGCGCCTGATCGGCCGCGACTGGTACGTGCTCACCGCGTGGAACCTCACCCCCGGCGGGGCCTGCGCCGCCTGCGGCACCCCCTGCGCCGGCCGCTTCCAGGCCGTCCCGGGCACCTGGGGCTCGCGCCGGCTGCCGGTGAGGCTGCGGGACTTCGCCATGGCATGAAAAAGGGCGGGGACTTGTCCCCGCCCCCACGACCCGCGGTGGAAGACTGGTTTTACGGGAAGATCCCCAGATCCTGGTAGCAGATCGCGATCTTGTTGATGGCTTCGATAAAGGCCGCCGTGCGCAGGTCCACCTTGTGCTGGGCGCGGATCTCGCGCAGACGGTGGTAAGCGGGACCCATCGTGTCCTCGAGGCCGGAGTGGACGAGATCCGCCTCGTCGGCGCCGTGGGCGAGAGCCCTGATCTCGTCGTCGGTGAACGACTTGCCGGTACGCACCGCGATGGCTTCGAGGATCCGCCGGTAGGCCTGCTCCTCGAACCGCCTCTCCAGGCGGCCGAAGCGGACGTGGGCCAGGTTCTTCAGCCACTCGAAGTAGGAGACCAGCACGCCGCCGGCGTTGGCGTAGTGGTCGGGGACGACCAGCACACCGCGCCCGTCCAGAGCCTCGCTGGCGCCGCTGGTGACTGGCCCGTTGGCACCCTCGACGATGATCCTGGCCTTGATCCGGGCGACGTTGTCGTCGGTGATCTGATTCTCCAGCGCCGCCGGAATCAGGATGTCGCAGTCGAGCTCCAGCCCCTCCGCGGGGTTGGCCAGCTTCTGGATGCCGTCGGGAAGGACCAGCTTCTGCATCGACTTCTCACCCCGGCGCAGGGCATTCCACTGGTTCACGATCGCCTGGGCGTCGATCCCCTTGGGGTCGTAGATCCCGCCGTCGAACTCCAGCAGGCCGACGATCGTCGCCCCCATCTCCTGCAGGAAGGTGGCGGCGTAGGAGCCGACGTTGCCGAGCCCCTGTACGACCACCCGCTTGCCCGCGATCCCGTGCGACAGGCCGAGCGCCTTCATGTCCTCGGCGACGGAGCAGACTTCCCGGGTGACGAAGGCCACACCGCGGCCGGTCGCCTCGGTCCGCCCGCGGATCCCCCCCTGGGCGATCGGCTTGCCGGTGACGCAGGCCGCGCCTTCCAGCTTGTCGTTCGCCAGGGCCGTGTAGGTGTCGACGATCCAGGCCATCTCCCGCGGGCCGGTGCCGAAGTCCGGCGCCGGCACGTCGATGCCGGGGCCGATGAAGTTCTTCTTGACCAGCTCGAAGGTATAGCGCCGGGTGATCCGCTCCAGCTCATGCTTGCTGTACTTCTTGCCGTCGATCCGGATGCCGCCCTTGGCGCCGCCGAACGGGGCGTCGACCACCGCGCACTTGTAGGTCATCAGCGCGGCGAGCGCCATCACCTCGTCCTCGTTGACGTCGAGGCTGTAGCGGATGCCACCCTTGGTGGGGAGCTTGTGGTGGCTGTGCTCCGCGCGCCAGGCATGGATCACCTCGACCTCGCCATTGTCGCGCTCGAGGGGGAAGGTGAAGTGGTAGACGCTGTTGCAGGTCTTGATGATCTGGAGCAGGCCGGTGGGGTGGCTGGTGTAGGCGGCGGCCCGGTCGAAGTTCCGGTTGACCTGGTCAAAGAAGCTGACGTGTTCATTCGGCATGCGGATGGTTTCCCTTCGAAATTGGATCGAAATGGAAGGCGTGGCCTCTTTTTGGAGCCCAGGCGACGGGGAGTGATAGCATTCTTGCACGGCCGCCGCAACCCCCGGGCGGTATCTTCAGCCATGCGATCGCCGCTCACCCCGATCCTCGACCGGACGCGCCGGTTCTTCTGATTCCACCCGTGCTGATCGCCCTCGGGATCGCCGCCACCGTCTTCCTGGCGCTGCTGGGCCTCCGCGAGTTCGTCGTCCGCCGGCTGGGCAAGCGGGCGGAGCGGACCGCGAATGGCCTCGACGACCTCGTCGTCAGCCTCGGCCGGCGCACCCAGCTGCTGGTGATCGCCGTCGTCGCCCTCTACTTCGGAAGCCTGTACGTCACCCTGCAGCCCCGGCAGGAGAAGACCCTCCGCGGCCTGGCCGAGGTGGCGGTCTTCCTGCAGATCGCTCTCTGGTCCTCGGTCGCCATCGACTTCTGGCTCGCCCGCCAGCGGCGGCGGATGGACCAGGACCCCACCTCGGTGGCGCTCGCGGGCGTCCTCCGGTTCGTCGCCAAGCTGATCCTCTGGGCGCTCCTCCTGCTGATGGCGCTGGACAATCTGGGTGTCAACGTCACCGCCCTGATCACCGGCCTCGGGGTCGGCGGCGTGGCGGTCGCCCTCGCCCTCCAGAACGTCCTCAGCGACCTGCTGGCCTCGCTCTCGATCGTCCTCGACAAGCCGTTCGTGATCGGCGACGCGATCACGGTGGACGACCCTGACCGGCACGGTCGAGAGCATCGGCCTCAAGACCACCCGCCTGCGCGCCGTCTCGGGCGAGCAGCTCGTCTTCGCCAACAGCGACCTGCTCAAGAGCCGCATCCACAACTGGCGGCGGATGGCCGAGCGCCGGGTCGTCCTCGCCTTCGGCGTCCCCCAGGGCACTCCGCCGGACGCCGTCGAGCGCATCCCCGGGCGTGATCCGCGCGCTGGTCGAAGGGCAGGACCTCACCCGCTTCGACCGCGCCCACTTCAAGGGGTTCGGCGCCTCGTCCCTCGACTTCGAGGCGGTCTACTGGATCCTGACCCCCGACTACAACGCCTTCATGGACCGGCAGCAGGCGATCAACCTCGGGCTGCTGCGGGCCCTCGAACGCGAGGGGATCGCCCTGGCTTCCGCCGCGCCGACGGTGCAACTCACGCTGGCCGCAGCCGGACGTGTCCGCAAAAACTTCCTGATGAACCTTCCGTAGAACTCTCCGGGAGAGACTGTGTCTTTTTGAAAGGAGACCTCGTGCGTAGATCGATCTGGATGGCGGCCCTCCTGCTGCTCCTGCCGGGGCTGGCCGCCGCGCAACCCCAGGGGGAGACGCGCCTCGCTGCGCTACCCCGACATCTGTGGCAATACCGTCGCCTTCGTCTATGGCGGCGATGTCTGGCTGGCCGACGCCGAGGGCGGCCTCGCCCGCCGGCTGACCTCGGGCGAGGGGGACGAGCTCTCCCCCAAGTTCTCGCCCGACTGCAAGTCGATCGCCTTCACCGGCCAGTACACCGGCACCCGCCAGGTCTACGTCATCCCGGTCGACGGCGGCTCGCCGCGCCAGCTCACCTTCCACAACGACGTCGGCGGTCATCCCGCCCCGCGGCGGCTTCGACAACCAGGTCCTGGGCTGGACGCCGGACGGCAAGCAGGTCGCTCTTCAACGCCCACCGCACCCCCTACAGCGAGCGCAACGCCCGGCCCTACCTGATCCCCGCGGCCGGCGGCATGGAGACCCCGCTGGCGATCCGCGAGGGTTCGGCCGGGCTCTTCTCGCCGGACGGCAACCGCTACGTCTTCGCTCCCGTCATGCGGGAGTTCCGCACCTGGAAGCGCTACCGCGGCGGCCGCGCCCCCGACGCTCTGGATCTACGACCTCAAGGCGAACACCGCCGAGCAGATCACCGACGACCCGGCCAACGACTACATGCCGGTCTGGATCGGCGACACCGATCTACTTCGTCTCCGACCGCGACAAGGTGGGGAGCGTCACCATCAACAACCTCTTCGCCTACGACACCAGGACCAAGGCCGTCCGCCGGGTCACCAACCACGACACCTTCGACGTCTTCTGGCCGAGCAGCGCCGACCGCCGGCGCCTCGTCTACGAGAACGGCGGCTCGATCTACCTCTTCGATCCCGCCGCGGGGAAGAGCAGCCGGGTCCCCATCCGGGTCGAGGGGGACCTGCCGCAAACCCTCCCCTACTTCAAGAACGTCACCGAGGACATCGACGCGATGACCCTCTCCCCGACCGGCAAGCGGGCCCTGCTCACCGCCCGCGGCGAGGTCTTCTCGGTGCCGGCCGAGAAGGGGGAGATCCGCAACCTCACCCAGTCCCCCGGCGTGCGCGAGGTGGCCGCCACCTGGTCGCCCGACGGCCGCTGGGTCGCCTATCTCTCCGACCGCTCCGGCGAGTATGAGATCTGGCTGCGGCCGGCCGACGGCTCGGGCGAGGAGCGGCGGGTCACCACCGACGGCGACACCTGGCGCTTTCCGCTCGCCTGGTCCCCCGACTCCAGGAAGCTCGCCTTCGGCGACAAGAACCGCCGGCTGCGCTGGGTGGACGTCGCCAGCGGCAAGGTCACCGACGCCGACCGCTGCGACCCGCACCGACATCCAGGACTACAAGCTGGTCCCCCGACAGCCGCTATCTCGCCTACACCAAGGTGGGCGAGAACCAGTTCCCCTCGATCTGGATCTACTCGCTCGACGGCGGCCAGGCCCGCCAGCTCACCAGCGACCTGACCACCGACGGCGAGCCGACCTGGGATCCCAAGGGGCGCTATCTCTACTTCCTCTCCAACCGCGACTACAACCTGACCTTCAGCGGCTACGAGTTCGACTACGTCTACACCAACCCCACCCGGGTCTACGTCGGGCTCCTCTCCAAGGACGGCCCGCCCCTGCTGCTGCCCGAGAGCGACGAGGAGTCACCCGCCAAGGCGGAGGAGACCGGCGAGCCGGGCAAGCCGACGCCAAGGCCGACGCCAAGGCCGCGGCCCAGAAGGTGCGCCGGACGAAGCCGCCGGCGAGCCGAGCCCGACAGGGCGCCGAAATCAGGAGTGCGGGTCAAGATCGACTTCGACGGCTTCGAGCAGCGGGTGCGCGCCCTGCCGGCCCCCCGGGCAACTACCAGGGTCTCGCCGCCAACGCCGACGCCGTCTTCTTCCTGCGCATCACCGCGCCGGCGGCGGTCCGCGGTCGCTCCGCATGTTCAGCTTCAAGGACCGCAAGGAGGACGACCGTCGCTCGACGGCGTCGCCGGCTACGACCTCTCCGCCGACGGCAAGAAGATCATCTACCAGCAGCCGGGACGACCTACGGCATCGTCGACGCCCGGCCGGGACAGAAGCCGGGCGACGGCAAGCTCGACCTGGAGAAGCTGACCCTCCGCATCCAGCCCCGCGAGGAGTGGCGCCAGGAGTACGTGGACGCCTGGAGAATCTTCCGCGACTGGTTCTACGATCCCAACCTCCATGGCGTGGACTGGCTGGGCATCCGGGACCGCTACGCCCAGATGCTCCCCTACATGTCCAACCGCGTCCGACCTCGACTACCTGCTCGGCGAGATCGGCGCCGAGGTCTCGGTCGGCCACGCCTACGTGCAGCCGCGGCAACGCGCCGGGGCCCGCGCGGGTCGAAGGCGCCCTGCTGGGAGCGGAGATCGTGGCCGATCCTTCCGGCTACTTCCGCGTCGATCACATCTTCCCGGGGGAGAACTGGCATGCGGACTTCCGCTCGCCGCTGACCGAGCCCGGTGTCCACGTCGAGACGGGCGACTACATCCTGGCGGTGGACGGCCAGACCACCAAGGGGGTGGACAACTTCTACCGCCTGCTGGAGGGGAAGGCCGACCGGGTGCTCACCCTGCTGGTGAACGGCAAGCCCACCCCCCAGGGGGCTCGCGAGGAGAGGGTCCGCCCGGTCGACAGCGAGCAGAACCTCCGCTACCTCGACTGGGTGCAGACCAGCCGCGCCAAGGTCGACAAGCTCTCGGGCGGCCGCATCGGCTACATCCACCTGCCGGACACGGCGCCGAGCCGGCAACCGCGAGCTGTTCAAGTACTTCTATCCGCTGGCCAACAAGGACGCCCTGATCTTCGACGACCGCTACAACGGCGGCGGCTTCATCCCCGACCGGATGATCGCCCTGATCTCCCGGCCCTTGCTGAGCTACTTCGCCGGCCGCTCCGGCGTCGCCAATCCGACGCCGCAGCTTCGCCAACACCGGACCCAAGGTCGCCTTGATCAACGGCCAGGCAGGCTCGGGCGGCGACGCCTTCCCCTACTACTTCAAGGAGCTGGGCCTGGGACCGCTGATCGGCACCCGCACCTGGGGCGGCCTCGCCGGCCTCTCGGGCAACCCGCCGCTGGTGGACGGCGGCACCCTCACGCGTGCCGACCTTCCGCATCCTCACCACCGAGGGGAAGTGGGCCGTCGAGAACGAGGGCGTCGCGCCGGACATCGAGGTCATCGACGCGCCGGATGCCTTCGCCCGGGGCGAGGATCCGAGCCTCGAGCGGGGCGTCAAGTACCTTCTGGACCAACTCCAGAAGAACCCGCCCAAAAAGATCGTCGTGCCCCCGCCGCCGGTCGGCGGCGCGCCGCACTGATCGGCGGAATCGAGAAGCAACAAAAAAAGGCGGGGACCTGGTCCCCGCCTTTTTTGTTGCGCTGCGCTACGGGCAGTACTTGACGTGGTATTCGCCGCAGGAAGTCATCGTGAGCCCGCCGTGCTCGAAGTCCCGGCAGGCCAGGTGGCTCGTCGAGGTCGTGCAGAGCCTGCAGCTACAGATGAAGTCGATCGCCGGAGCCGGGGCCGAGGCGGCGACTCCGGCTCCGCAGACGAGGGCGGCGATTGCGAAAAGCCTCTTGACCATGGAGTTCCTCCTGCTTTCGAGAGCGATGATTCACTCAAGCTGAAATAGTAATACAGCTCTTTGCCTCCATGGCCAGGATGCCGGATCAGGACTTCGCCGTCGAGTTGTAGACGGGAATCCCGGCGACCGCTCCGCTGAGGACATTGGCGAACACGGAGTCCACCACGCCGTTGAAGTTGGAGTAGTAGTCCGAGAGATCGTCGTTGAAGAACTGGATGACCGCCTTCTGGAAAATCGGGAAGACCACCTCCTGCTTGGACCCCGGCGTCAAGCCGCGGCTCTGGACCTCCACGAACCAGCCGTTGCCGCCGAGCGCCGTCTGGACCACCTTCGCGAGCTGCTGGGCCGAGCCGATGGCGACGGGCACGGCCGGCTGACCCTGGAAGAGGATCTGGACCTGAACCCCGACGTTGCCGAAGACCTGATTGCGCTGGACGATGGTAGCGAGGGCGTTGGCCTTGTTCTGATCCGAGACCGTGACCTTGATCACGTAAGGATTGCTCGACGTATCCAGCTGCCCCACGGAGACGGCCGGGTCTTTGCCGAGAGCCGAGTTGACCTTGTTCCAGAACGTATACCAGGGGGGTGAGAGTAGGGGCATCGACTTCTCCTTGTCAGTGAGCGTTCCCTCCCTCAAAGAGCAATCGCCGGGCCACCGGCCCGGCTTGCTGGAAACCCTTCGTAATCAAATGTTTAGCATCCTCACCCCGCTCGTGGAGAGCCTCGCCGACGCGTCGGCTGGCGCGTCGGTGACGTGTCAGCCACCAGGTTCCGGCGCCTGGGAAGCGGCGTCTTCCTTCTTGAACAACTTCCGCAGAAAGGTGCCGATGGCCGCGATGCCGAGCAGGAGCGCTTTTTTGAACGCCAGCAGGCCGGCCAGGAGCACCTTGAAGAAGCCGGCCTTCGCCGCCAGTGTCCCGGCGACGAGAGCGCCGATGCCGTATTCCGCGACCTTGTCCTTCCCAGGGATGAAGTCGGTGTAGCGGTGGCCCTGATTGAACTCGATCTCCGGCAAGAGGGCCTGCATGGATTTCCTGACGCCGGCCAGCTGGTCCGTACCGGAAACCGCGTTCAACACCAGAACGCCCCGGCGGCCCAGGACGCGGATGTTGTAGTTGAGCGTGTGATCGGGAGCGCTCCCAAACTTCAGGTCTTTGGCCCAGTATAGTTTGTGACTGGCATTGTCATACCGGGGCGGTTCAGCCCAGCCGACGATCTCCACGGTTTCGTAGCCCTGTTTGGTTCTTTCCTCGTTGGCCTTGTGAGCATCTTCCTTCATTTCGGTCAGGAGCTTCGCGTAGTCGATCTTCTCGGCGCCACCATCGTCTACGTAGCCATCCTCCTCGTAGGTGACGACGACGCCCCAGCCACCCTCATGAGCCGGACCCACGTCCGCCGGGAAAATCATACCCAGCGTTTTGTTACCCGGCGGATTGCCCCAGAGATCGACCAGCACGCGGTTGGCCTGCTCGGGATCCAGGTAGCGAAAGGCTGAACCGAGATTGAGGGTGGCCAGGCCGGACCCGAGTTCGATCTTGCCCTGCTGATATTTGAGTTTCGCTTCGAACTCCGCGGGTGTCGTTCCGAGAGGGGCGGGAGCCGCGGACGCGGTTCCCGCGGGGATAAGGCAAGCGAGCACCGATAGAACTCGAAACCACTTCATCGCATTGCTCCTCCGTCAGTCGTTTGCTGAGCAGTGCGCGTCAGGACGTTTTCATTTCACTCCTGGAGGGCCCATCGGCAGCCATGAGGCGAAGGGGATGACGAAGAAGCTGGCGTTACCGCGGCGGCGCCGCCGGCGAACGCCGCCGCAGGGCGGCCTTGATCCAGAGAAAGCCGATGCCGAGGAAGGGCAGGGCGTAGACCAGCGACGCGAACGGGCCGATGATGCCGTCCGGCGTGGGCTCGACGTCGGCCCTCAGCTCGCCGCCGTCCACGAGAACGCGGGTATGCCACATCCCGCCCTGATCGAACTTCACCTGGGCGAAGTAGCGCGCTCCCTCCCTGACGGGCTGCGGCGCGGCCTCGTAGAAAGCCTCCGGCAGGCGCTTCGTGACCGGTTGCACGCCGATCCGCACCGCCGCCTTCGCCGGCAGGCTCCCCCCTTTCGGCGCCTCCAGGATCACGAAGAAGGTTCCCGTCCCGATGTCGGGATCGGTCCAGACCGAGGCGATATAAGGGCCGACCCGCTGGTCGACGAGGATCGGGAAGGGAGGACCCGAGTGACCGTGGATCGGCAGGGCGCCGAGAAGGAAGGCGAGGAGGAGAGTCCGCCGGATCGGTTTCGCCATCTTCAACTCTCCATCATCAGCTCGCCAAGCCGCGCATGTCCATCGGCTGCGCGAGAAGCCAGATCGCGGATTCCCAGAGCAGGAGACAGAGCCCGGCCCAGGGCAGGAAGGCGCGGACGGCGTGGCCCGGAACCTCGCGCTCCGCGATCCGCCAGGCGACGAGCAGCGAGCCGAGCAGGCCCAGCGCGAGGAAGCCCAGCTCCAGCGGATGGATGAATCCGGGAGGGATGCCGCGCAGGCTCCAGAGCGGCGGGCCGAGCAGCGGCAGTCCGGCATCGGCGAGCGCGCTCTGGGTCACCGGGATGAAAGTGAACAGGCCGGTGAACAGGTGGAAGCTGTAGTGCGCCAGCCAGATTCCGGAGCCGAGGGGGACGAGAGCATAGACGAAGCGGGTCGCCAGCGGCAGGAGCGGCTCCCGTGTGCCGGCCGCCTTGCGCGTCAGCCAGGCCGCCAGGCCGAGCAGCAGCAGGGGCTCGACGACGAGCAGCAGCAGGAAGACGGTGCCCAGCACCGGCGCCTCGCGCGCCGTCCCCATCCGGGCGCCCAGCCAGGATTCCAGGGCATAGATCGGGCTCACCATGCCGAAGGCGTTCAGCAGAGCGCCGAAGGTGAAGACGATCACCAGCGCCGCCAGATCCTTGCGCTGGGAGAAGAATCCGATCCCGGACCGCCGCGGATCGGTCCACAGCTCGCTCGCCGGCAGCCTTGTCGTGAGCGCGACGTTCTCGTGCGGGCAGGCGTAGACGCAGTCGAGGCATAAGGTGCAGTCCATGTTGCCCACTTTGCGCGGCTGGAAGAGGGCCAGCTCGCACCCCCGCTGCCGGACCACGTCGCGATTCTCCGGGTCGCGGGTGCCGACGATGCAATCGAGGGTCGTGCAGCTGGCGCAGACGTCCGTGTCGCGCACCTTCACCTCGAGCGGCGAGAGAGTCGAGGCGACGAAGTTGAACTGGCCGATCGGGCAGACCCACTTGCAGAACGACGCCTTCTTGAAGATGCCGTCGACGATGAGGGCGGCCAGGAAGTAGCCGAGGATCAGCCAGGCCGTCCACCAGGGGGAGCTCCAGAGGTCGAACAGCTCGTAGGCGAAGAGGACGAGGACGAAGAGGGCGATCGCGATCCACTTCGAGCGCAGCCGGCGCGGCCAGTGCAGCGACGGCTTGAGGAAGCGCCGGGCGAGCTCGCGGGGGAGCATGAACGGACAGGCCATGCAGAAGAGGTTGCCGGCGCCGAGCAGCACGATCACCAGCAACCCCCGGTAGTGCACCCAGGTCAGCAGGCTCGCCAGATTCCGGAACGCCAGCTGGGGCCCGAAGAGGCCGTGGACGATCATCGCCACGGCCACCGCGAACACCGGGATCTGCATCAGCGTCCGCGAGTGGCGCCAGCGCAGGAAGCGCCCGAGCACCGGCACCCGGAGCCAGTCGGTCAGGCGGCCACCATGCGCGGATGGACCGCGCAGGTGCAGCGCATCTGGGGCTCCTCGGCCGCGGGAGGGAACATGTGGTAGTACATCGCGATCACCATCGGGATGAACACGATCGTGTTGTAGATCAGATGCAGCTCCACACGGGGGATCCAGAGCTGGGCGATGCTCGTCGGCACCGGCCGGTTCAGCAGGTTCTGGCCGACGCAGGACCTGCCCCTGCAGCAGCGCGTGCTCGATGTGGTGCCAGAACTGGATGATCAGGGCGACATTCCACCACGTCCGCGAGGTGCCGGTGAACCCGGGGCGCAGCAGCCAGATGCCGACCAGCATAACCAGGGCGTAGGAGTAATGGAGCACCTCGGTCTTGATCAGCCAGGGGTACCAGAGGCCGAGCACGCCGCGAGCTTGCGGAGCCGGCCATCCGAGCCCGTAGATCTGGAATGCCTGCGCCAGATGCTCGGCCCAGTGGCCCAGCACGACGAGCATGAAGCCCTGCAGGGCGCGCTCGTGCCACTCGGTATTCAGTCGCTCCCGGAACGTCCGGGTGCCCTCGCCATGCCCCGCGAGGCCAGGGGATGTGACCGTCGATATCCGCTCCATTGCCGCGTCCTTTCCGCGCTCCACGCAATGACAAGCCGGGAGGGCGACTCCCCGCCTGCGGTTTTCCATCTGCATTTAAGGGTGCGCTTGGCCGGCCTCAGCGAGCCGGGGGAGGAGCTTCAGTCTCCATCAGCTCACGAAGCCATGCGAACCCTTGCGGCCAGGAGCCGAGGTTGGAGGCGGAGTTGATGTGGCCGAGAGCTCCGGCGACCTCCAGGCGCGAGCCCCAGGCGGCCGCGAACTGCTCGGCGCGGGCGAGGTCGAGGTACTCGTCGTCGGTGCTGGCGACGACAATACTGGGGAACGGCAGGGGTGCGAGCGGCATGGGAACGAAGCCGGTCGTGCCCGAGGGGTAGGTGGGCGCGTCGACGTCGCTCGGCGCGACGAGCAGCGCTCCCTGAACGTTCCCCTGATGGGATCGCCGCCCAGTGGGCCACCAGACAGCATCCGAGGGAGTGGCCGGCGAGGACCACAGGTCCCGGGTCCGACGAGATGGCCTGGTGGAGCGTCTCCACCCATTCGTGGCGATCGGGAGTCGCCCAGTCCCGCTGCTGGATACGGACGAACGACGGATGCCCGGCTTTCCAATGGGTCTGCCAATGCTCGGGGCCCGAGTCCCAAAGGCCGGGAATCAGCACGACGCGAGGGGTGGCGCTCATCGGCTCTCTCATGACGGCAGCTCCGGGGTGGGCAGGCTGACGAGCACGGCGGTGACGGCCAGCACGAGCGCCGCGACCAGGAGCTCCCGGGTCGCGGAGCGCTGAAGCTCGTACGCCGTGCCCTCGGCGCCGAGGCGGGGGCGCATGCGCCGCCAGTTCCAGCCGCCGATGGCGGCGACGATCAGGACGAGGCAGAGCTTGACGTCAAAGGCCCAGCCATAGGGGGTCGTCCAGAGAGCCGCCACGAACTTGAGGTGGCGCCAGGCGGTGATCACCCCGGTCACGCCGAGCAGGGCCGCGGCGCCGAGCGCGAGATTCGAGAAGCGCGACACCATCTCGGCGACCAGCCCCTCCCGCCGCTCGGGCGGAACGGAGCCGCGCAGGACGGCCGGGGGCCCCGCCACCACGAGCATCAGGAGCGAGCCGATCCAGAGCGAGGCGGCGGTCACGTGCAGAGGGTTCACCAGGGACGCCCACCGCCCGGTCACGATGTTGCGCAGCGCAAGCGCCACGGCGACCAGCGCCCCCAGGGCCCAGGCGTATCGCAGTTGCCAGAGGACAAAGGCGATGCAGAGGAGCACTCCGCAGACGATCTGGGTGGTGATCTGCGGGCCGCTCCGCCCGTTGCTCATCGCCAGGAAGGTCATCACGAGCAGGAGCACCGAGCCGGCGAACCCGATCCGGCTCGCCCGGCGCGCGGCGGCCGCGAAGGCTTCCGTATCCGCGGGAAGGCCGGCGGTCCGCCGCAGCACCATGAAGTAGAAGCCGAGGGCGCCGTAGATCGCGAAGAACGGCAGGAATCCGACGAAATGCCGCACGACCTCGCCGGCCGCGAGGGAGCCTTCTTCCTTGAGGAGAATCAAGCATGCCAGTCCTGGCGGCATAGGGAGCGGACTCCTTCATGGGCTTGGGCGCCCTGGACTGGGCGCCAGCCGTCCGGAGAAGAGTAGTCGCCTGTCGCCGGACGTCAAGCGGCGGCGGCGCAGAACACCGGTACCACCCAGGGCACTACGAACACCACTCAGGACACCACGCAGGGCACGGCGGGCACCGCCGGGACTGGCGCCGGGCCAAGCGTCAGAGTGGCATGGGCACGGAGAAGTTGGCCCAAAGGGGCGCCTTGAAAGGCACGGCGAATTGCCGTACAGTGTGGGTGAAGGAGATCGCCATGGCAACGTCAGCGAATCGAAGTAAGCAGCCTGTCGAGCGAGAGCTCAAAAGAGAGCGCATCGAGCTGCGTGTTGCCCCTTCCGCCAAAAAGCTCATCCAGCGCGCGATGGCGGTCTCTGGGCTGACGGCTGGTGATCTGGCCTACGAGGGAGCGCGGCGGGTTCTCGAGGAGCACGAACGGATGTTGCTCCTCGGCGCAGACCGGGAAGCTTTCCTCGACGCCTTGCTGAATCCGCCCGAGCCCACTGAAAGACTTGTGGCAGCGCTACGTCGCCATCGATTGGTACTGGGCTGAACCGTTTGGGCGTGGTGATTGAGCCGCTCGCCAAGCATCATGACCGAGCGCGGTTCTCCAGCGGTGAGCCTGATCTTGATGATTGGTTCCGGCACCGGGCCAGCCAGGATGAGAAGCGACATATCGCTCGGGTATTTGTTGCCCTGGACACAGAATCCAGCACCGAATCCGCTGTGATTGGTTTCTATAGTCTGAGCTCGTTGTCCTTGTCGCTTGAGGATCTGCCGCAGGAGATCGCGGGCAAGCTGCCACGTTACGATGCGATCCCAGCCGCCCTGATCGGTCGGCTGGCGCGCTCCGAGCGGGTGCGGGGGCAAGGCCTGGGCGAGTTGCTCTTGGCCGACGCGGTCCATCGCGTCCTGGGGGCCGGCCGCTCCATCGCCGTCTTCGCGATCGTCGTGGACGCGAAGGGTCCGCGCGCGGTCGACTTCTACAAGGCCTTTGGATTTCGCCCGTTCCCGCTTAAGCCTCAGCGGCTCTTTCTTCCTACAGCCACCGCGGCTGCGGGTCTTGCTCGGCCTTGAGGTGCGGGCCTTCCTTTAACCGGCTTCATGCCCTGACTCAGGTCTGGGTGCCGGCCTCGGAGGGCGAGGTATACTCCAAGGGATTGGAGGCCCCCATGTCGAAGAGAAACACCCGGCTCACCACCCCGCTCGTCCGTGAGAACGGCGCCCTGCGTCCCGGCGTCCTGGGACGAGGCGCTCGACCGCGCGGCGATGGGATTCCGTTCGGCGGTGGAGAAGCACGGCCCGACGACGTTCGGGCTGTTCAGCTGCTCCAAGACCACGAACGAGATGAACTATCTGGCGCAGAAGTTCGCGCGG
Organism: uncultured Acidobacteriota bacterium; assembly: GCA_963792575.1. Classification (GTDB taxonomy): domain Bacteria; phylum Acidobacteriota; class Thermoanaerobaculia; order Multivoradales; family UBA5704; genus DATARR01. The sequence goes on along the minus strand of CAWBWZ010000023.1, from coordinate 124,826 downwards.
ACGGTGGTGGGCAGCAACAACATCGACAGCTGCAACCGGACCTGACACGCTCCCAGCGTCGTCGGTCTGGCGACGGTCTTCGGAATGGGTGGCGGCACCACCTCCTACCGCGAGGTGGAGGAGACGGATCTCGTCGTCCTCTGGGGGAGCAATGCCCGGGAGACGCATCCGATCTTCTTCCACCACGTGCTGAAGGGGATCCACAACGGCGCGAAGCTCTACGTGGTGGATCCGCGCAAGACGCCCATCCGCCCAGTGGGCGGTCGCCGGGGCCGGGCACCTGCCGCTCCATGTCGGCACGGACATCGCGCTGGCCAACGCGGTGGCGCGGGAGATCCTCGCGGCGGGCCTCGAGAATCGCAGCTTCATCGAGCACGCGACCAGCGGCTTCGAGGAGTTTCGCCGGCACGTCGAGCCCTGGACGCTGGAGCGCGCCGAGGCCGTCACCGGCGTGCCCGCGGCGCGGATCCGCGAGCTGGCCCATGCCTACGCCCGCGCCGACCGCGCCGTGATCTGCTGGACGCTCGGCATCACCGAGCACCACAACGCGGTGGACAACGTGCGCGCGCTGATCAACCTCAGCCTGCTCACCGGCCACGTCGGGCGCTACGGCTCCGGCGTCTGCCCCCTTGCGCGGCCAGAACAACGTCCAGGGGGGCGGCGACATGGGCGCGCTTCCCGACCGGCTGCCCGGCTTCCAGCACGTCGAGAACGACGAGCTGCGCGCGAAGTTCGAGCGCGTCTGGGGCGTGCCGATCCCGCCCCAGCGCGGCTGGCATCTCTCCGGGATGTTCGAGGCCATGGAACGCGGCGAGCTGACGGCCCTCTACGTGATCGGCGAAAACCCGGCCAACTCCGAGGCGGACCAGCACCGCGCCATCCGCCTGCTGCGCGGGCTCGAAACCCTGGTCGTGCAGGACATGATCTTCACCGCCACCGCCGAGCTGGCGGACGTGGTGCTGCCGGCCGCCGCGGGCTGGTGCGAATCCGAGGGGACGGTGACCAACAGCGAGCGCCGCGTCCAGCGGGTGCGCCGGGCGCTGCCGCCCCCGCCGGGCGTTCGCGACGACATCGAGATCCTCTGCGAGCTCGCCCGCCGCATGGGCCACGATCTCGGCAATCCGACCGCCGAGGAGCTGTGGAACGAGCTGCGCACGCTTTCGCCCGGTCCACGCCGGCATGTCCTACGCGCGGCTGGAGGCGGAGCAGGGGCTGCAATGGCCCTGCTACGACGAGTCGCACCCCGGCGAGATGTACCTGCACGGCCGGCTCTGGCAGCGGCCGGTGGTGGGGCCGCGGGCGCCGTTCGGCTGTGTGGAGCACGAGCCGCCGGTCGACGAGCTGACCGACGAGTTCCCTCTCCGCCTGACCACCGGCCGGCATCTGGATTCCTACAACACCGGCGTGCAGACCGGCCTCTATGCCTCGCCGAACCGCCGGCCCGCGGAGACTCGATCTCCATCCCGAGGACGGTCGGCGGCTGGGCCTCGCCGCGGGGGATCTGGTGCGCGTGGTCTCGCGGCGCGGCGCGGTGGTCGCCCCGGCGCGCTTCGACGCCGGGCTGCGGCCCGGGCTCGCGTTCATGACCCTCCACTTCCCCGAGCAGGTGGCGACCAACGAGCTGACGATCGACGCCGTCGATCCGCTCTCCGGCACCTCGGAGTTCAAGGCCACAGCGGTGCGGATCGAGCCGGTGGGCCAGCCGGCCCTGGTCTAGACTGACGGCATGACTCGCCTGACGAAATAATGGACCTGCACTTCACAGCCGACGTAGCCGACCCGGAGGAGACGGAGGCTGTCGATGCCCGCCTCGCCACCCTGCCGCCCGAGGGCGACCGCCGGCAGTATCTGCTCCCGGTCCTCCACGCCATCCAGGACCGCAGGGGGTGGATCAGCCCGGGCGCGCTCAACTACGCCTGCCGCCGGCTGGAGGTGCCCCCCGCCGAGGCGTTCGGCGTCGCCGATTTCTACGCCCTGTTCCAGACCCGGCCGCATCCGCCGGTCACCGTGCACGTCTGCGACGACATCGCCTGCCGGACCCGCGGCGGCGGAGGAGCTCTGCGCCGAGGTCGAGGCGATGCTCGGCCCCCAGGGGACGAGCCGGGACGGCCACGCCACCTGGCACCGCAGCCCCTGCCTCGGCCTTTGCGAGCGCGCGCCGGCGGCGCTCGTGGTGGCGGCAGGCGAGCCCGCCGCGCGACCGCAGGCCTTGGCTCCGGCTACGGGCGGCGACATCCTCACCGCCGTTGCTGGGCGCGCCGGTCGCCGCAGCCGGACCTCGCGCGCTCCGTTCCGCAGATGGGACAGCCGGGCCTGAAGCTGCTCGCGCCGCGTCGGCCGGGTCGATCCCACCGAGCCTCGACGACTACCGCGCCGCCGGCGGCTTCCTCGCCCTGCGCCGCGCCTTCGAGATGGGCCCCGCGGCGGTGGTGCAAGAGGTCACCGAGGCCAAGCTCGTGGGCCGCGGCGGCGCCGCCTTTCCCACCGGGCGGAAATGGCAGGGGGCGCGCTCGACGGCGCTGCCGCGCTACCTGATCTGCAACGCCGACGAGTCCGAGCCCGGCACTTTCAAGGACCGCGTGCTGATGGAGCACGATCCGTTCTCGCTGATCGAGGCGATGACGATCGCGGGCTTCGCCACCGGCTGCGAAAAGGGGTATCTCTACCTTCGCGGCGAGTACCCGCTGGCGCTGGCGCGGATCGAGAACGCCCTCCAGCGCTGCCGCGACCGCGGCTTCCTCGGCGACAACATCCTGGGCGACGGCGTGCGCTTCGAGATCGAGCTGCGGCGCGGCGCCGGGGCCTACATCTGCGGCGAGGAGACGGCGCTGATGAACTCGCTGGAGGGGCGCCGCGGCGAGCCGCGCAACAAGCCGCCGTTCCCCACCGAGGCCGGCCTGTTCGGCAGGCCGACGGTGATCAACAACGTCGAGACCCTGGTCAACGTGCTCCCCATCGTGATCGAGGGCGGGAAGGCCTTCGCCGCCATCGGCACCGAGCGTTCGACCGGCCCCAAGCTCTTCTGCGTCTCCGGCCACGTGAACCGCCCCGGGGTCTACGAGGCGCCGTTCGGCATCACTCTGCGGCGAGCTGCTCGATCTGGCCGGCGGCATCGGCGGCAGCGGCCGTTTGCAGGCCGTGCTGCTGGGCGGCGCGGCCGGCGCCTTCGTGACTCCCGATCAGCTCGACATCCCCCTCACCTTCGAGGGGACGCGCGCCGCCGGGGCGACACTCGGCTCGGCGGTGGTGATGCTGTTCGACGACACCGTCGACCTGCGCCAGATTCTGCGGCGCATCGCCCAGTTCTTCCGCGACGAGTCGTGCGGCCAGTGCGTCCCCTGCCGGGTCGGCACCGTGCGCCAGGAAGAGCTGCTCCACCGGCTGGCCACCGGCCGGCCGCTGGGCTCGGTGGCGGCGGAGGTGATCCTGCTCCAGGAGCTCGGACAGGCGATGCGCGACGCCTCCATCTGCGGCCTCGGCCAGACCGCCTCGGGCGCCATCGAATCGGCGCTCGCCCGGTTCCCCATCTTTCAGGAGAAGCGATGAGCCAGGACGCGCCCGAGCGCCAAGATCCCCGTCCCCCGCGGGCCGCTGCCGGTGGCGCCGCCGCCGCGCCCGCGGCGGCGCGGTGGAGATCACGATCGACGGCCAGAGCGTCGCCGTGCCCGAGGGGGCGACGCTGCTCGAGGCCGCCCGCCAGCTGGGGATCGAGACGCCGACCCTCTGCTATCTGGAGAACCTGACGCCGGTCAACGTCTGCCGCATCTGCGTGGTGGAGGTCGAGGGCTCGCGCGTGCTGGTCCCCGCCTGCTCGCGCAAAGCCGAGGCGGGGATGGTGATCCATACCGATTCCGAGCGTGTGCGGCTGAGCCGGCGGATGGTGCTCGAGCTGCTGGGCTCGTCGGTGGACCTGTCGACCGCGCCGCAGATCCAGGGCTACATGGAGCGCTACGACGCCCATCCCGAGCGCTTCGGCCCGCCCGCGCCGCCGGCCGGCGCCGGGGAGCGCGACGCCGCCCGCCCCGGCCATCATCATCCTTCCGCACGACGGTTGCGCGGCCACCGTCGGCCAGCCGGTGAAGGTGGACAACGACCTCTACGTCCGCGACTACTCGAAGTGCATCGTCTGCTACAAGTGCGTCGAGGCCTGCGGCACGGACGCGCAGAACACCTTCGCCATCGCGCTGGCCGGCCGCGGCTTCGACGCCCGCATCTCCACCGAATACGACGTCCCGCTGACCGACTCGGCCTGCGTCTACTGCGGCAACTGCATCGGCGTCTGCCCCACCGGCGCGCTGATGTTCAAGAGCGAGTTCGACATGCGCCAGGAGGGCACCTGGGACGAGCCCCGCCAGACCGCGACCGACACCATCTGCCCCTACTGCGGCGTCGGCTGCACGCTCACCGTGCACGTCGCAGGACGAAAAGATCGTCAAGGTCACCTCTCCCACTCGACCACGACGTCACCCGCGGCCATCTCTGCATCAAGGGGCGGTTCGGGTGGGAGTGGGTGAACCAGGGGAAGTAGGACGGCGTTCGCCGAAGTTTCCCCGCGAGACCCTTTGGGAGGGCGGGGCTCCCCCACGAAACTTTCTGGAAAAATCCGCCGGGGGAAAGCTCCCCTCTGAAATCTTCGTCAAACTTTTGGCAGGGGACGTCTCCCCTCTGAAAGATTTCCGGAAAAATTGAACGGGGAAGGCTCCCCCGCGAGTTTTCCGCGGAAAATCTCGTAGGGGAGCTCTCCCCTTTCAGATATTTTCCCTTCCAGAGAACGGAGCGGGCTACTTTTTCTTGAACGCGGAGGCGGCGGGCTTCAGCGGCGAATCGCCACGGGCGAGAGGCCGCGGCTTGATGCCGAAGCTGATGATCTGGGGGTTGGTGTAACCGTAGACCCCCTTGAGCGTGGAGCGGATCCGGCTAGCGACCGTCTTGGCCTGCTCGGTGGTCTCCGCGAGCGCCCGCGCGGCCGCCCGCCGCTCCCCCTCCAGGCGCATCCGCCGCGCGTAGAGCTCTTTGGCCTGCTCGAGGAGAGTCCGGAGCTCCTCGAGAGGCTCGCCCACCAAGGCCTCGTCGAGCTGGGCATTGCCCGCGCTGGCGAGGAGCCCCTCCCAGTCGGACAAGGATTCGGCGATCGAGACCTTCGGCATAGCTCCCTCTTCGTGCTCCGGCAAGTGAGTTGCCTGGATCATACGCGAGGGGATTTCAGACGTCATCCCTTCCCCTTCAGGCCCCTATATACTGTGGTGATGAGTGGTTCACCCCTGAAGAAGGCCGAGGATCGCCTGCGGGAGATCGCGCTCGCCTTCCCCGAGGTTCGCGAGGAGTTCCCGTGGGGGCACAGCGCCATGAAGGTGCGAGGCAAGGCGTTCGTCTTCCTCTCCTCGAGCGAGGAGGGGCTGAGCCTTTCCATGAAGCTCCCGTCCTCGGGGGTGATGGCCCTGATGCTGCCGTTTGCCTCGCCCACCGGGTACGGCCTCGGCAAGAGCGGCTGGGTCACCTGCCAGTTCGCGCCGGGCGACGAGATCCCCTTCGAGTTGCTCCAGGAGTGGCTCGACGAGAGCTACCGGGCGATCGCGCCGAAGAAGCTGGTGGCGAAGCTGGCGGGCTGAATTCCTGCTACCGGAGCCCAGTTCTCCGTCTGCAGGCCGGGCACCCGCTCGAACTCCCGAAGATTGTTGGTGACGAGGATCAGGTCCCGGGCCAACGCCTGTGCCGCGATCAAGCTGTCGAGGTCTCCGATCGGGGTCCCCCTGCGCTCCAGATGCGCCCGGATGCGCGCTCCGGCAAGGGCGGCTTCCTCATCGAAGGGGAGGATCTTCATCGGAGCGAGGAAGAGATCCAGCCGGGAATGATTCGCCACCACCTGCTGACTCTTCTCGGCCCCCTGCCGCAATTCCAGAACCGTGATCACGCTCAGGGCGACCGCCCCTCTCCCGACCGACTGGAGGCGTTCAAGGACTTCGGGCGGGCGGTTCTTCAAGGCGTAGATACAGATGTTGGTGTCCAGGAGATAGGTCATGAGTCCAGGCTCTCCCGCCGCTGGCGCTCCTGCCGCGGGCGTTCGAAGTCGGGGCTCAGCTCACCGAAGGCCCTCCAGAAGTCCTCCGGCCACTCCTCACGCCCGAGGGGCTCCAGGATGATCCGGTCCCCCTGGCGACGGATGGCGACCTCTTCGACCCCTACGGGGAACCGGAACTCCCGAGGCAACCGGACAGCCTGACTGTTTCCGCTCTGGAAGACTTTTGCCGTGGACATCGTGTTACCTCCGGCAAAAGTATATCCTCGTATATACAATATGGCCAGGGTACCGACATATTCGCGTCCGGCGCCCCAGGCCGGCATCCGGATCGAACGAACGGGTCTGCCGGCCCCTCGGGGGCTTGGGGACGTGGGTGCCGGGTCGCCTACCTGGAATTGACACCCCAGGCTGGATAAATCCCGCCCTCCGGGGCAGACGAGGAAGGCCGCTGGGCGATGCAACCGTGGCTCGGCCATCGCCGCCGTCCCATATTGATCCCGGTCTTTGCATCGCCCGCAGGGCGGAAGCTATCCAGCCTGGGGTGTCAACCCCAGGTAGGCGACCACCCACGTCCCCAAGCCCCCGAAGGGGCCGGCAGAACACCTCGCCACCCAAGCCAGCCGTCAGTCGAAGAGATCCTTGAGATCGAACTCGATCCGGTGCTTCTTCAGCAGCCCGATCAGCTCCTGCTCGTAGCTTGCCTGCCGGTGATGCGCCTCCTGATTGAGGATGTAGGACCGCACGACGGCCTCTTTGGATTGGCTGACGGAGAACACGGCATATCCCTTTTGCCATGCGAACTTGGGGATCGGCGCGGGCCGTTCGTGGAGCCACTTCGAAGATCCAGCCTTGAGCGCCCGAACCACGTCCGACAGCCTGAGATCTGCCTTGAGACGGAGGAGAGCATGGACGTGATCCGGCATGCCACCGAGGGCGTGCAGGGTGCCTCCCAGATGGCGGACAATCCCTGCCATGTAGGGGTAGAGATCGGCTCTCAGAGTGGCGTCGATGAGCGGAGCCCGCTTCTTGGTGCTGAAGACGATGTGGACCAGAACCTTCACCAGCGATGTGGCCATGCCGCGTTCCTCCCTATGGGTATCCGGAGCCGGTCTGAATCGTCCGGTCCACCCAGATAAGACGTAAAAAATGGCCTTGCCGAACAAACCTTTTGAATTCAGTTATTTGGGAGGGCGTTTTTGACGGCTGTCGGAAATCCCGTCCCGCCCGTAGGGCGGATTTATCCAGCCTGGGGTGTCAACCCCAGGTGGGGAGACCGGACGTCAGGGCAGACGGTCAGGGTCGAACGGATCTGCCGGCCCCTCCGGGGGCTTGGGGATCGTGGGATGGGCGCTACCTGGGGTTGACACCCCAGGCTGGATAAATTCCGCCCTCCGGGCGGACAAAAGAGGCCATCTGCGCAATGCCATGCCGCGCATTTGCCGGTCGGCCCAAGCCGTTCCACATACAAGCCTCCGGTCCCGTCGCATCGCCCGGAGGGCGGTATTTATCCAGCCTGGGGTGTCAACCCCAGGTGGAAGGGCCGGACGCCAGGGCAGACGATCAGGTCGAACGGATCTGCCGGCCCCTCCGGAGGCTTGGGATCGTGGGGTGGGCGGCTACCTGGGGTTGACACCCCAGGCTGGCTAAATTCCGCCCTCCGGGCGGACAAAGGCGGGACAAAGAAGAGGTTATAGAGATACCCTGTAACAAATACTCAGGAGGTGCGTTTCATGGGCGAAGGAGAAAGGAGGGCAGGAGGCGTGCAAGCCGCAGCTTATGACCAACGACCACCGCTGACGAGCCCCCCAGGCGCCCTGGAAGCACTGTTCCGGGAACACCATGGGGCGGTCTACCGCGCGGCGTACCGGATCACCGGCAATGCCATGGACGCGGAGGATGTTTTGCAGACCGTTTTCACCCGTCTACTGCGGCGAGAGGAGCAGCCGGACCTTTCCGAGAGCGCGGGGAGCTATCTACATCGCGCGGCCGTCAATGCCGCGCTCGACCTGATGCGGCGTCGCAAGCGGTCCCGGAGGGTCGACCTCGACGAGGTCGGCGAGGATCTGGTGGACACCAGCGATCCAGGGCCGGAACGCGCGCAGGGGAGCCGGGAGCTGAAAGTCCGGCTGCGGGAGGCGATGTCCCGCCTCTCCCCCCGCCAGGCCGAGATTTTCTCGCTCCGCTATCTCGAAGGATTGGGCAACCTGGAGATCGCCAAGATGCTCGGCGCCTCCCAGACCTCCATCGCCGTCTTACTGCACCGCGCGCGGCACCGGCTTCAGAAAGAGCTCGGGTCGCTTGAAGGAGAAATGTCATGAGCCTGTTCAAGAACAACTCCGACCGCCTGGACGAGGCGGTCCATCAGGTGGCCGACGATCCGATCGATCCGCGGCAGGTCGAAGAGGCCGCCGCCCGCGTCTGGGCCCGGCTGTCGCAGGAAGGCGCCTCCATGCAGGCGGCGGCTCCGGCCGCCACCGCTCAGGCCGCCGCTCCTCCCGTCCACGGCAGCCTTCACGGCTGCGAGGATTTCCAGTCCCTGATCCCTGCCTACGTGCGGGGTGAGCTGTCCACGGCGCGCGCCCTGCTCGTCGAGGACCATACGCGGAGCTGCGTCCCCTGCCGCCGGGCGCTCCGCGAGGCCCGCGAAGGCAAATCCGAGCGCCGCGCGGTCAAGCCCACGGCCCAGCCGCATCGTCTCCCGTCAAATCGGGGGTCTGGATGGCTCTCGCCGCGGTGCTGGCGATCGCCATCGGCTTCGGCCTGGTGACGATGGTCCAGGAGATGCTGGCCGGCGGCTCGAAGATGGCCCGCATCGAAGCGGTCGAGGGCACCCTCTACCGCGTGGCCGGCGATTCCAGCCGGGCGATCGGCACCGGCGAGACGATCGACGAGGGGGAAGAGGTCCGCACCGCCAAGGGCTCGACCGCCATGGTGCGGATGGCCGACGGCTCGCTGATCGAGATGAGCGAGCGGGCCGGCTTCTCGCTCGACGCCAGCCGCAAGGGGAACACCATTCAGCTCGAGCGCGGCCGGATCATCGTCAAGGCCGCCAAGCAGCGCAACCGCCACCTCTACGTCGCCACCCGCGACGCCGAGGTCTCGGTGGTCGGCACGATCTTCGCCGTCAACAGCGGCACCAAGGGCTCGCGCGTGTCGGTGGTCGAGGGGGAGGTCCACGTGCAGCAGGGGAAGAAGGACTCCGTCCTCCACCCCGGCGACCAGATGACGACCCACGCCAGCGTCGAGCGGGTGCCGGTCAAGAACGAGGTGGCCTGGAGCCGCAACGCCAAGCAGTATGACCAGCTCCTCGCCGAGCTGACCGCCCTGGGGCATGGACATCGACGCCCGCGTCGAGCGTCCCGGCCTGCGCTACTCGACCCGTCTGCTCGACCTCGCCCCGGCGGGGACGACGGTCTGGATCGCGCTGCCCAACCTCTCGAAGAGCCTGGCGCAGACGCAGCAGATCCTCGACGAGCGGATCAACGAGAGCCCGTCGCTCGCCCAGTGGTGGACCGAGACGCTGCGGTCGACCGGCAACGAGCGGAAGTTCCACGAGATGATCGAGAAGCTCGGCGCCCTGGGCCAGAACCTGGGCGACGAGGTGGCGGTGGCGATGAACGCCGGCGGCTGCGACGACGGGAACAAGTGCTCGCCGGTGCTGCTCGCCGAGGTGACCAACGAGGCGTCCTTCCGGGCCACGGTGGCCCAGGAGATCGCCGCGATCACCAACGGCAAGAAGTCGATCCTGATCGTCGACGATCCGGCGACCGCCCCCGAGGGTGACGCGATGCTGCTCTGGATCCACGACGGCCTGCTGGTGGCCTCGCCGAGCGGCGCCGAGCTGCGCAAGGTGGCCGCCCTGATCACGGGAGGTGCCAATCCGTTCAAGGCGACCCCCTTCTACGGCCGGATCGCCCAGGACTACCAGGACGGCGCCGGCTGGCTGTTCGCGGCCGACCTCCACACCCTGGTGGCCAAGGGGACGGCCGGGAAGACCCCGGAAGAGCAGCAGACGGCCGAGAAGCTGGGCGTGCTCGATCTCGACCAGTTCATCATCGACCGCCGGGAGATCGACGGCCGGGCCGAGACCCGCGCCGCCCTCACCTTCGACCAGACGCGGCGTGGACTGGCCGGCTGGCTGGCAGCGCCGGCGCCGATGGGCTCTTTGAGCTTCTTCTCGCCGGACGCAAACTTCGTGTCGGCATTCGTCGTAAAGAGTCCGGTGAGCATCCTGGACGAAATGCTGTCGATCAAGCCCGAGTTCGCCCGCGAGCTGGCGGACGCCCAGGCCAAGCACGGCTTCGACCTCCGCAACGACCTCGTGGCGCCGCTCGGCGGCGAGATCGCGATGGGGGTGGACGGTCCGCTGCTGCCGACGCCGTCGTGGAAGATGGTGGCCGAGGTGTATGACACCGCGCGCCTCCAGCAGACCTTCCAGAAGGCGGTGACGCAGCTCGACGCCGAGCTGCGTGCCAACGGCAAGCCGGGAGTGGCGCTCACCAGCCAGCAGGCCGGCGGCCGCACCTACTACGCGATCGGCTCGGCCGACGGCAAGCTCTCGATCAGCTACCTGTATGAGGACGGCTACATGATCGCCGGCCCCAGCCGGGCGCTGCTCGAGCAGGCCATCCAGCTCCGGGATTCCGGGGTGACGATCGCCACCACGGCCAAGTTCCGCGACCTGCTCGGTCCGGACGGCCAAGTGAACGTCTCGGCCCTGGTCTACACCAACATCGCGCCGATCGCGAAGTCGGCCTCCGCGGTGCTGCCGAACGGCGGGGCCAACGGGCATGGCAAGGGCCCGGGGCAGATCACCAAGATGCTCGCCGGGCAGGGACCGACGCTCTATTACGCCTACGCGGAGCCGGAGCGCATCGTCTTCGCCGGCAGCAATCAGAACCCCCTGGGTCTGAACCTCGGCACGCTGGCCAGCTTCGGCGGCATGCTCGGCGGGATGCACCAGGCGGAAGAGGACGCCGTCCACTAAGACGGCTTTACGGGCCCTGGAGATACGATCATGTCGAATCCAACTGTCATCGAGCTCCAGGGCCTGGAGGTCCGGTTCGGGGGGCGTCCGATCCTCAAGGGGTTGAACGCCTCCCTCTCCGGCCGGTGCATCGGCCTTCTCGGGCCGAACGGAGCGGGCAAGACCACGCTCCTGCACACGCTTCTCGGGTTCCACCCCCCCTCGGTGGGGACGGCCCGCATCTTCGGCAAGGACATCCAGACGCACGCCCGGGAGATCCGCGGCCAGATGGGCTACATGCCCGAGAACGACGCCTTCATCTCCGGCATGACCGCGGTGCGGTTCGTCCGGCTGATGGGGGAGATCTCGGGGCTCCCCTCGGAGCGGTCGCTGGAGCGCGCCCACGAGGCGCTCTTCTACGTCGGCCTCGGCGAGGCCCGCTACCGCAAGGTCGAGACCTACTCGCTGGGCATGAAGCAGCTCGCCAAGCTGGCCCAGGCGCTGGTCCACGGGCCGCGGCTGATCTTTCTCGACGAGCCGACCAATGGCCTCGATCCCGACGCCCGCGAGCGGATGCTGCGGCTGATCCACGACATCCGCGACACCGGCGAGGTCAACATCATCCTCTCCTCGCACCTCCTGCGCGACGTCGAGGAGTGCTGCGACGAGGTGCTGGTCCTGAAAGGCGGGACCATCGCCACCTACTGCAACCTCGAGGAGGAGCGCCGGGGCAACCGGCGCTTCCTCGAGCTCGAGACCCGCGGCGGCGACGACCGAGTCGTTCACCGCCGCCGTCGAGGCCCTGGGGGTCGAGATGGCGACGGCGGGCAAGACCAAGGTCAAGCTCGTGCTGCCGGAAGGGATCGAGGTTCGCGACCTCTACAGGCTGGCGGCGGAGCGCCAGGTGCAGATCCGCCATCTCGACTACAAGAAGGACTCCTTGCAGGACATCTTCCTCAAGGCGATGGAGACGGAGGTCGCCGACCATGGCCGTGTATGAGCGCAACTACGGGCGGTACCAGGGGGAATTGACCCCTCCCTGGTCGCGCTTTCTGATCCTGCCGCGCTACGCCGCGAAGGACGTCTTCGACAGCCGGCTGTTCGTGGCCTTCTATGCCCTCTGCTTCCTGCTGCCGTTCGCCGGGCTGCTGATGATCTACCTGCATCACAACCTGGCGGCGCTGAAGTTCATCGAGCTGCCGCTCGACCAGTTGAAGGAGGCGCTGCCGATCAACGCCACCTTCTTCCGCCGCGGAATCGAGTTCCAGAGCTGGCTCTGCTTCCTGATGGCGCTCTTCGTGGGGCCCGCCCTGGTGGCGCCCGACCTGCGCAACAACGGGCTGCCGCTCTACCTCTCGCGGCCGTTCTCGCGTACCGAGTACGTGCTCGGCAAGCTGGCGGTGCTGGTGGTGCTGATGTCGCTCGTCACCTGGATCCCGGGCCTGCTGCTCTTCCTCTTTCAGGGCTACCTGGAGGGCGCGGGGTGGCTGGGGAACAACCTGCGGATCGGCGCCGCGATCTTCGCCGGCAGCTGGGCCTGGATCCTGGTGGTCTCGCTGGTCGCGCTGGCCATCTCGGCGTGGGTGAAGTGGAAGCCGGTGGCGCGGGTGTCGCTGCTGATCGTCTTCTTCGTGCTCACCGGCTTCGCGCAGGCGCTCAATATGGCGCTCGACACCTGGTGGGGGCACCTGCTGTCGCTGTCGAACGCGATGAACAAGCTCTGGTTCTCCCTGTTCGGCCAGGAAGCCGACGAGCGCCTGGCGCAGCCGCTCTGGGCCGCCTGGCTGACGATCATCGCCGGCTGCGCGCTGGCGCTCTGGCTGCTCTCCCGGCGCGTCCGCGCCTATGAGGTGGTCCGATGACGCCCGAGCTGCAGCAGAAGAAGGCTACCCCCGACCGCCGGGTGGTGTTCGAGAACGTCTCCAAGTTCTACGGCGACGTGCTGGGGGTCAACCGGGTCAACCTGTCGATCCCGCCGGGCATCACCGGCCTGGTGGGGCCGAACGGCTCGGGCAAGACGACCCTGATGAACATGATGGTCGGGCTGATCCGGCCGTCGCGCGGGCGGGTCTCGGTGCTGGGGCTGACCCCGGACAACCCCGAGGAGCTGTTCCGCCACGTCGGCTACGCCGCGCAGTACGACTCCTTCCCGCCGGGGCTGACCGGCTACCAGTTCGTCGAGGCCTACCTGCGGGTACACGGCTTCCCGGCCAAACAGGCCGAGGCGATGGCCTGGAAGGCGATCGAGCGGGTGGGGCTGGTCGACGCCGCGAAGCGGAAGGTGGCGGGCTTCAGCAAGGGGATGCGCCAGCGGGTGCGGCTCGCCCAGGCGCTCGCTCACGAGCCGTCGGTGATGGTGCTCGACGAGCCGCTCAACGGCCTCGATCCGATGGCCCGCGCGGAGGTGATCGACCTCTTCCGCGAGCTGGCCGACGGCGGCCTGCACGTGATCGTCTCCAGCCACATCCTGCACGAGGTCGACCTGATCTCGGACCAGGTGGTGCTGATCAACGGCGGCTACATCGTGGCCGAGGGGGAGATCAGCGACGTGCGCGACGAGATGGAAGAGGATCATCCGGTGCAGGTGCTGGTGCGCTGCGACCGGCCGTCGCTGCTCGCCTCGCGGGTCTTCGAGGCCGACCACGTGGTCGAGGCCCGCCTGCTGGAGGACGGCCGCAGCCTGCTGGTGCGCACCCGCGACGCCGACAAGTTCCACCTCGCCCTCAACGAGATCGTGCTCGCCAACGGCTTCGCGATCGAAGCGGTGGCGCCGGCCGATTCCGACGTCAACGCGGTCTACCAGTACCTGATCGGCGCGAATGGAGACAAGTCGTGAGCGAAATCATCACCTCGGCGGCCCCCGCCACCCGCGCCGGCCTCCCCTGGGGGCAGTGGTGGATCCAGCTCCGGGCGATCGTCCGGCTCGAGCTGCCGCAAGGGTTTCCGGCGCTCCTTCGGCCTGCTCCTGCTGGCGCTCGCGCCGCTCTTCATCCTGGTGCTGCGGCTGGTGGTCCCGAAGGCCATCCAGGACTCGGCCGACATTCCCGGCGCGACCCAGTTCTTCGCCGGGCTCTACCAGGCGTTCATCCTGCGGATCGTGATCTTCCTCGCCTGCATCGCGATCTTCGGCAACCTGATCCGCCGCGAGACGCTCGACCGCAGTCTCCACTATTACTTCCTGTCGCCGATCCGGCGGGAGCTGCTGGTCATCGCCAAGTACGTGACCGGCGCTGATCGTCTCCTTCGGCCTCTTCGGCCTGACGACGGTCCTCGCCTTCGGGCTGACCTACCTGCCGAACGATTCGACGGCGGTGTCGCACTTTCTCTTCCACGGGCCGGGGCTGGCGCATCTCGGGGCCTACCTGCTGATGACCTTCCTCGCCTGCGTGGGGTATGGCGCGGTCTTCCTCTTCTTCGGGTTCTTCTTCAAGAGCCCGGCGCTGCCGGCGCTGGCGGTGTTCGGCTGGGAGGGGATCCACTTCCTGCTGCCGCCCTTCCTGAAGCAGATGAGCGTCGTCCACTATCTGCAGTCGCTCTGCCCGGTGCCGGTCTCCGAGGGGCCGCTCGCCACCATGTCCGACGCCCCGGCGCCCTGGGTCTCGGTGATCGGGATCCTCGCGCTGGCCGTGGTGCTGATCGGCGTGTCGGCTTGGAAGATCCGGCGGATGGAGATCAGCTACGACGAGTCGTAAAGACGGGCGCGACCGTTGAGGGCGACCGCAGGTCGCCCCTACAACCTCCGCCGGGGCGCTACCCTATGCCGAAGGTTGTAGGGGCGACCTGCGGTCGCCCTTCGGCGTCCCCGCTGGCTCCCGCGCCCCATTTCCAGTACCCTCCCCGCTCCACCCGGATTTTCCCCTGGCTCCCGACGGTTATCCCTGTGCCATGACTCCGCCCGACCGCATCCGCAACTTCTCCATCATCGCCCACATCGACCACGGGAAATCGACCCTGGCCGACCGCATCCTCCAGATGACGCACGCCGTCTCGGAGCGGGAGATGAAGGACCAGCTCCTCGACGACATGGATCTCGAGCGCGAGCGGGGGATCACCATCAAGGCGCGCGCCGTGCGCCTCTTCTATGAGGCGAAGGACGGCGGCGGCACCTATCAGTTCAACCTGATCGACACCCCCGGGCACGTCGACTTCGCCTACGAGGTGTCGCGCAGCCTCGCCGCCTGCGAGGGGGCGCTGCTGGTGGTCGACGCCGCCCAGGGGGTGGAGGCGCAGACGCTCGCCAACGCCTACCTGGCGGTGAACGGCAACCTCCACCTGGTGCCGGTGATCAACAAGATCGACCTCCCCGCCGCCGACCCCGACCGGGTCAAGGAGCAGATCGAGAGCGTCGTCGGCATCGACGCCCACGACGCCGTGCTGACCTCGGCCAAGTCGGGGATCGGCATCGAGGACGTGCTGGAGCGGATCATCCGCGACATCCCGCCGCCGCAGGGGGACCCCGAGGCGCCGCTCAAGGCGCTGCTCTTCGACTCCTGGTACGACCCCTACCGCGGGGTCGCCTGCATGGTGCGGGTGGTCGACGGCACGCTGCGCCGCGGGGACAAGATCCTCTTCATGGCCTCCGGGCGGGCCTACGAGATCGACGAGCTGGGGGTCTTCTCGCCGAAGCCGAGCCCGGTCGAGGAGCTCTCGGTCGGCGAGGTCGGCTTCTTCTACGCCGGCATCAAGGACCTGATCCAGGCGCAGATCGGCGACACCATCACCCACGCCGCCCGCCCCACGGCCGCGGCCTACCCGGGGTTCAAGGAGGTCAAGCCGATGGTCTTCGCCGGCCTCTACCCGGTGACCGCGGACGACTACGAGGGCCTGCGCGACGCGGTCGAGAAGCTGCGGCTGAACGACGCCTCCTTCTCCTTCGAGCCGGAGAGCTCGGGAGCGCTCGGCTTCGGCTTCCGCTGCGGCTTCCTCGGGCTGCTCCACATGGAGATCATCCAGGCGCGGCTGGAGCGCGAGTTCGACCTCGAGCTGATCACCACCGCGCCCGGAGTGCGCTACATCGCCCACACCACCGACGGCAAGTCGCATCGAGATCGAGAGCCCGTCGAAGCTCCCCGATCCCGGGCGGCTCGAACTTTCTGGAGGAGCCGTACATCTCGGCGACCCTGGTCACCCGCTCGGAGTACGTGGGGGGCCTCCTGCAGCTCGCCGAGGAGCGCCGGGGCGAGCAGCGCGGGCTGCAGTACCTGACCACCGACCGCGTGCTGATCGAGTACGACTTCCCGCTGGCCGAGGTGATCCACGACTTCTACGACCGCCTGAAGTCGATCTCGCGCGGCTACGCCTCGTTCGACTACCAGCTCGGCGGCTACCGGCGCAGCGAGCTGGTCAAGCTCGACATCCTGGTCAACGGCGAGCCGGTGGACGCGCTGTCGCTGATCGTCCACCGCGACAAGGCGTACGCGCGCGGCAAGCTGCTGGTCGAGAAGATGAAGGAGCTGATCCCGCGCCAGCTCTTCGAGGTCGTGCTGCAGGCGGCGATCGGCTCGCGCATCATCGCCCGCGAGATCGGTGCGGCCGATCAGCAAGAACGTCATCGCCAAGTGCTACGGCGGCGACATCTCGCCGCAAGCGCAAGCTGATCGAGAAGCAGAAGGAAGGCAAGAAGCGGATGAAGCGGGTGGGGCGGGTCGACATCCCGCAGG
The DNA here is from genome assembly GCA_963792575.1 of uncultured Acidobacteriota bacterium. GTDB lineage: Bacteria > Acidobacteriota > Thermoanaerobaculia > Multivoradales > UBA5704 > DATARR01. The sequence continues at coordinate 108,181 of CAWBWZ010000023.1, read as the reverse complement.
AAGCGTTCCTCGCCGTGCTGCGGGTCGACTGAGCACCGGTGGCCCATCGGCGGCCCCCGCCGCAACATTTCATCGCCGCGAGCGTATCAGCGGTGGAGGCCGAGCGTGACGTCCGCCCGCGAGTCCGCTATCCTGGCTCGGTCCATAACCCTGAACCCTGAAGATTTCGACTCGAACCTGAGGAGGATTCATGATTCGCAAGACTTTCGCGTGGCTGCTCGTCGCCGGCCTGGCGGGCGCCGCGGTGCAGGCCCAGACCGCCGACGAGATCATCGCCAAGAATATCGAGGCCCGGGGCGGCAAGGACAAGATCAAGGCCGTCCAGTCCATCCGCATGACCGGCAAGATCGCCATGGGCCAGGGGATGGAAGCCCCGATCCTCATGGAAGTGGCGCGGCCGAACAAGCTGCGCATGGAGTTCACGATGCAGGGGATGACCGGCATCCAGGCCTACGACGGCAAGACCGGCTGGTCGGTGATGCCTTTCATGGGCAAGAAGGATGCGGAGACGATGTCGGCCGAGGAGATCAAGCAGACCGAGGACCAGGCGGACCTGGACGGCATGCTGGTCGACTACAAGGAGAAGGGGCACCAGATCGAGTACGTCGGCAAGGAGGACGTCGAGGGCACGCCGGCTCACAAGCTGAAGGTGACCAAGAAGAACGGCGACGTCGTCAACGTCTACATCGACGCCGAGTCGTACATGGACATCAAGGAGGCCGGCAAGGTCAACGTCCGCGGGCAGGAGATCGAGAACGAGGTCACGTTCGGCGACTTCAAGCCCGTGGAGGGCGTGATCTACCCCTTCTCGATGGAGCAGAAGCCCAAGGGAGCGCCCGCGGGGACGATGATCACGATCTCCAAGATCGAGGTCAATCCGGCCCTCGACGCCTCCCGCTTCTCCATGCCGGCCGCCGAGAAGCCGGCGATGGAAAAGCCGATGGAGAAGAAGGAGCCCGCTCCGCCCAAGCCCCCGCAACAGTAGTTGTGGCACGGCGAGTCACAGCACAGCCTTGAAGGGGGTGCCTCCGGGCACCCCTCTTCACCAAGCTCTTCCTTTCTTTTTATGTCTTCCCTGGAGACGTATATGAGACGCAGATTCTATTCGACCCTCTGTCTGGCGGCCTGCCGGCCTGCTGGCCGCCGCCGCCGTGGCGCGGGCGGCCGAACGCCGAGATCGATTCCAATACCTTCGGCGGCATCGAGGCCCGCTCCCTCGGTCCGGCCAGCATGGGCGGCCGCATCGCGGCGATCGACGCCGTAGGCCAGGATCCGCTCACGATCTATGTCGGAGCGGCCGGCGGCGGCGTCTGGAAGTCGACCGACGGCGGCCTCGTCTTCAAGCCGGTCTTCGACGACCACAACCAGTCGATCGGCGCCATCACCATCGATCCCAAGGACCCGAAGAAGGTCTGGGTGGGCACCGGCGAGTCGTGGACCCGCAACAGCACCTCGGTCGGGGACGGCCTCTACAAGACCACCGACGGCGGCGACTCCTGGCAGCGGGTCGGCCTCGAGAACACCGAGCGCATCGCCCGCGTCCAGGTGAGCCCGGCCGACGGCAACACCGTCTGGGCCTGCGCCACCGGCCATCTCTGGGACAGCCACCCGGACCGCGGCGTCTACAAGACGACGGACGGCGGCAAGACCTGGAAGAAGGTGCTCTACGTCGACGCCGACACCGGCTGCTCCGATCTCGCGGTCGATCCCCAGGACCCGTCGATCCTCTACGCCGGCATGTGGCAGTTCCGCCGCACGCCGCACTCCTTCTCGTCCGGCGGCAAGGGGAGCGGCCTCTACAAGTCGAGCGACGGCGGCGAGACCTGGAAGCCGCTCAAAGCAGGGCTGCCCACGGGGGAGAAGGGGCGCATCGCCGTGGCGGTCGCGCCGTCGCGGGCGAACGTGGTCTACGCCCTGGTCGAGTCCAAGGACACCGCCCTCTTCCGCTCGGACGACACGGGGGAGAACTGGCGGCAGGTCAACAACGCCTTCAACCTGCAGGTGCGGCCGTTCTACTTCGCCCGCATCGTCGTCGATCCCACCGACTTCAACACGATCTACAAGCCGGGCCTGTCGCTGGCGATGAGCACGGACGGCGGCAAGTCGTTCAACGCCGCGATCAGCCTCAACAGCTTCGGCGCCGGGCCGCACAGCGACCACCACGCGCTGTGGATCAACCCGAAGAACCCCAACGAGCTCCTGCTCGGCACCGACGGCGGCGTCTACATGTCCTACAGCCAGGGGCGGGGGTGGCATCACATGGGAACGCTGCCGGTGTCGCAGTTCTACCATGTGAGCTACGACATGGGCCGGCCGTACCGGGTCTATGGCGGCTTGCAGGACAACGGCTCCTGGTCCGGCCCCTCGGTGGGGCTCGGCGGCGGCGTCCAGAACAAGGACTGGGTCAACATCGGCGGCGGCGACGGCTTCTGGGCGTTCGCCGATCCCAACGATCCTGACGTGGTCTACGCCGAGTCCCAGGGGGGCGAGGCGACGCGCCGTCAGGTGTCGACCGGCGAGGAGAAGTCGATCAAGCCGCTGGCCGGGAGCGGGCGATCCGCCCTACCGGTTCAACTGGAACACGCCGATCCATCTGAGCCCGAACGATCCGAAGACGATGTACATCGGCGCGCAGTTCCTCTTCCGCTCGCGCGACCGCGGCGACTCCTGGGAGCGCATCTCCCCGGACCTGACGACCAACGATCCGAAGAAGCAGAAGCAGCAGCAGTCGGGCGGCCTCTCGGTCGACAACTCGAGCGCCGAGAACCACACCACGATCTACTCGATCGCCGAGTCGCCGAAGAACGCCCAGGTGATCTGGGTGGGCACCGACGACGGCAACCTGCAGGTGACCCGGGATGGCGGCAAGACCTGGACGAACGTGGCGCCGAACGTCGCCGGCCTGCCGAAGGGGACCTGGGTCTCGACCGTCGAGGCCGGCCGCTTCGACGAGGCGACCGCCTTCGCCACCTTCGACGGCCACGCGACCGGCGACATGAAGACCTACGTCTACCGGACGGCGGACTTCGGCAAGACCTGGAAGCCGCTGGCGACAGACGCCCTCTCGGGTTACGCCCACGTGGTGCGGCAGGACCTGGTGAACCCGGACCTCCTCTTCCTCGGCACCGAGTACGGCCTCTTCATCTCGGTGGACGGCGGCGGACGCTGGGCCCGGTTCACCGGCCGGCTGCCGAAGGTGGCGGTGCGCGACATCGCCATCCACCCGCGCGACGGCGACCTGCTGCTCGCCACCCACGGGCGGGGCGTCTACGTCGTGGACGACCTCACGCCGCTGCGCAAGCTGACCCGCCAGACGCTCGAGGCCGACGTGACGATGCTGCCGTCGCGGCCGACCCCGGTGGCGATCCCCGCCAGCGTCCAGGACTTCCCGGGCGATGACGAGTACATCGCGTTCAACCCGGACGACTCGGCCACCATCACCTACTACCTGAAGAAGCGCCACCTCTTCGGCGACATCAAGGTCGAGGTCTACGACGCCAAGGGGCAGCTCGTCTCGACGCTGCCTGCGGGCAAACGGCGGGGCATCAACCGCGTGAGCTGGCCGATGCGCCTGCCGCCGCCGAAGCTGCCGCCCGCCAACTCGCTGGTGCTGGGCTCGCAGTACGGCCTGTTCGGGCCGCGGGTCCCCCTCGGCACCTACACGGCGAAGCTGATCGACGGCGACAAGACCTACACCAGCGAGGTGAAGCTCGTCGCGGACCCCCGCTCCAGGCACTCGGACGCGGACCGGGCCGCGCAGCGCGATACGGCGATGGCTCTCTACGGCATGCTCGGCCGGCTCACCTACGTGGCCGACACGGTGAAGTCGCTCGAGGACGGGGCTCAAGCCCGGGCCGGGAAACTGGCCGCGGGCGACCGCCTGCGGCGCCAGCTCGAAACGCTGGCGACATCGCTGGAGGGTTTCCGCGCCACGCTGGTCGCCACCGGCCCGGGCGGCTGGCTCTCCGGCGAGGAGCAGCTGCGGGAGAAGATGACCAAGGTCTACGGCGGCGTCAACGGCTACGACGGCCGGCCGAGCGCGGCGCAGGTCGAGCAGGTGAAGGTGCTGGGCGACCAGCTCGTCAAGGCCGAGGCCCGGCTGGCCGCGGTCCAGGGGGGCGAGGTCGCCGCGGTGAACCGGGAGCTCGAGAAACGCAAGCTGGAGCCGATCAAGGCCAAGACCCGGGACGAATGGGAGAAGCAGGACGGCCCCCGCGCCACCGCCCTGCCGGCCTTCCTGCCGTTCACGTTCACCCCGCTGGGGACCGCCGAGAACGACTGACGGCTCTGCCGATCCGTGGTGTAGGGGCGCCCCTGTGTGGGCGCCCCCGCCCGCAGGGGCGGGATTTATCCAGCCTGGGGTTTCAACCCCAGGTAGGGAGGCAGCGATATTTCCAAGCCCCGCAGGGCCGGCCGAAATCCCCAGCGATCGGCCACCCCCTGCGGGGGTTTGGTTTTTGGGGGCTTTCCCACCTGGGGTTGACACCCCAGGCTAGATAAATTCCGCCCTGCGGGCGGATCGATAAGGCCCCAAAAAGCAAAACGGGAGGAGGCCTTCTCAGGCTCCTCCCGTTCGGGTGGTGCGCGGACTGGGGCTTAAGCCAGGCCTTGACGACGCTCTTCCAGCAGCTTCCGCATGATCTTCTTGCGGGCCTGCACGGCCTTGCGCTTGCGCTTCACCGAGGGCTTCTCGAAGTGCTGCCGTTTCCGCAGCTCGGTCAAGATTCCAGATTTCTCGACTTTGCGCTTGAAACGGCGCAAGGCGTTCTCAAAGCTCTCCTCCTCGCGCACATGCACAACGGGCATCGACACTCACCTCTTTTCGTTTACGGATAGAAGCGCCCCCCGTGCTTCGGGGGGCGCGGAGAGCGAATTTCGCTCAAATCCGGCGAAAAGTCAAGCTTCAAGCCGCGCTGCGGCGCGTTTCGGAGGGCGGCGGCGCCACGGGCTGAGACGGGGATTGCGGGTTCAGGGCCTCGAAATCGGTGAGGTAGACGACCAGCCCGCCGTCCTCTTTGTGGAACCAGACGGCCGCGGCGGTGCCGCTGGCGTCGCGGGGGTAGAACCAGCCGACCACGTTGCGGTCCGGGTAGGCCCGCACGTTGTTGAGGTTGGGCTGGCCGAGCAGACGGCGCACCTCATCCGGGTCCATCCCCTTCTGCGCCTGGGCGAAGGTCTCGAGCTTCATGTAGCGCCGCGCCTCGGTGTGGGCGAGCTCCTCCTTGAGGCGCGGGTTGCCGGGGTCCACCAGCATCGCTTCCTTGTAGATGTCGATCGCGCGCTGATAGTCCCCCCCCTGCTCGATATAAGTGCGGGCGAGTTGGATCTCCTCGTCGCTCTTCATGCGCAGGGCGGCCTTCTGGCGCGGATTGAGCGGCTCCCCCTGGACCGGGGGATCGGCGTTGAGGAACTCGGCCAGCCGGCGGTTGAACTCGTCGGCGAGGCCCTCCGTCTCCTTCTGGAGACGTGGATCGGGGGTGCCGGCGAGCCGCGTCCGCCGCTCGCCGAGCTGGCGCTCGGTCTGCTGCAGCCAAGTCCACTCGGCCTGGGAAGCGGTCCCCGGCCGCGCCGCCGCCGCTTCCTCGCCGCGCCGGCCACAACCCGGGGCTCCGGCGGCCAGCAGCAGCGTGGCACAGAGGGTCAATATGCGGCTCAGCTTGTAGCTCAGCGTGTAGCTCAATAAGCGTCCGCGGGGCCTGCGGCGATGCATCGAAACTCTCCTATGACTTGCCCGAATCGACCGTACCACAGGCCCCGGGAGGGGACAAGGCGCCGGGTCCCGGCGCTCTAAGCCCTTGTTCCCAGAGGGGTTTTTCCTTGACACCACGCGGCGGGTCCAGAATAATCAAGCTCCCTTAGTTCGGTTTACGTTCAGAGGACGGCCGCGGAGAGCAACGGATGTCCCTTTCGGAAAGAATTCACCAGTTGAACAGCGAGATCGGCGCCTCCGTGGAGCGCGCCCTCGCCGAGCTGCGTCAGGAGATCTCCCAGCGCCTGCGCTCCAGCAATGAAGAGATCCAGCGGCGGCTGGACGAGATCACCCCGTCGCTGCCGCCCTCCTATCTCAACCAGGACGACTTCGCGCCCCACGAGCGCGCGCTGGGCACCAACGCCCGGCAGAGCGCCCATCGCGATCTGCGCGACGCCCTGGCCAGCATCGACCGTGCCCGCTCGCAGACCGAGATCCTCTCGACGCTGCTGCGCGAGTCGGCGCGGTACGCGTCGCGGACGGCCGTGCTGCTGGTCCGCGGCGGCGAGCTGCGGGGTTGGGGGAGCGAAGGGTTCGGAGATGCCGAGGCGGCGCTCCGCGCTGTCGTCCTGGACGGCGAGGGTGGCGCCTGGGGGCGCCTCTCCCAGTCGCAGGGCGCCGAGCTGCTCAGCGCCGCCGATTGCGCCACTCTGGTCAGCCGTGTCGACAGCCCGCTGCCGCATGACGGCGTTCTGGTGCCGATCGTGCTGCGCGACCGCGTCGCCGCCGGCCTCTACGCCGACCGTCTCGACGACCGCGAGCTCGGGGTCGAGGCGCTCCAGATCCTCGCCCACGCCGCGGCGCAGGCGATCGAGACGCTCCCCTTCCGCGAGCGCTCCTCAACCCCCACGCTGGCCCTCGAAGGGGGCGCCAACGGGGTGGGGATCGAGACCGCGCCGGCCGCCGCCGTCGAGGAGGCCCCGGCGCCCGAGCCCGAGGCCCAGGCCGCGGAGCCTGCGGCATTTTCCGAGCAACAGCGAGAACCCGAGCCGGCCGCCTGGACCGCCCCACCCGTTCAGGAAGAGGAGACGATCGAGACCGCGCAGACCGCCGCCGTACCGGCCGATCTGCCGGCCGATCTGCCGGAGGCGCCACGGCAGGAGACCTCCGTCGCCGGAGATTGGGGCAGGTCGATTCCCAGCGTCACCGAGGCGATGCCGCTCCCCGGCTTCCCCCTGCTGTCCGACAGCTCGCTCGCCACGCAGCGTGCTCCGGAGCCGCCCGCGCCGCCCGCGCCAATGGAGGAGGAGGTCCCCCGCTACCCGCGGTCCGTGGAGGAGCCGCCAGCGCGTACTCCGGATCCGAGCCCGGACGCGACCGTGCTGCTCCAGCGCTCCAGCCTTACGGGTGAGCCCGCCGCTACTCCCACGCCAGCGGCTGCCGCCCCGCTGCGGCCGGTGCCGGCGCCCGAGGAGCCCGCGGCGCCGTTCGAACGTGCCGCGGGCACTCCCGAGGTGCGCCCGCCGAGCGGCGTCGACGGCCCGGGCTGGGCGTTCGCGACCACCCGCGTGCCGGTGAACCCCGACAACCAGGCCCTGCACGAGGAGGCCCGGCGACTGGCCCGGCTGCTGGTGAGCGAGATCAAGCTCTACAACGAAGAGCAGGTCGAGGAGGGGCGGCGCAACCGCGACGTCTACGAGCGCCTGCGGGAGGACATCGACCGCTCGCGCCAGATGTACGACGAGCGGGTCGACCCGCAGATCCTGCGCTCGACCGACTACTTCTACCAGGAGCTGGTGCGCATCCTGGCCGCCGGGGATTCGAAGGCACTGGGCATCTGACCCCGCGGACTCCGGAGCGGTTCCGGAGCCCGTTGCTGTCCGGCCGTTGTTTGGAGTGCCCTGAGAAGTCTGGAGTACCGTGAGAAGTAAAAAGCCGATTCGGCACCGCGCCGCGCTCGTCCTGCTGTTCCCCCTCCTGCTGGGTTCCGCCACCCCCTCGCCTCCGCGCTCCGGCGCCGCCGGCCCGCTGCCGGGCCACTCCGACCGCGCCGCCCTCGCCTACTCCGAGGCGGCGTCGGCGGTGCGCCGGAAGGACTGCGCCGCCGCCTACAAGGCGCTGTCGCCGATCCTCGCGGGCCGGGATTCCGAGGCCGCCTTCAGCCAGCTTCTCCTCGGCTTCTACGCCCACTCCTGCGAGCAGGTGGCCTACGCCGAGGAGCGGCTGTTCGCGGCCAGGAACCCCAACGGCCCGCTGGAGGACTGGCGCCTCTACCTGCTGAGCGACAGCGCCGCGGCGCGCGGGCACGTCCTGCTCGCCCAGACCTCGCTCGCCAAGCTCCTCGGGGACTACCCCGGCTCGGCGCTGCGCCCGCGCGCCCTGCTGAAAGCGGCGGGCATCGCCTGGCAGCGCGGCGACCGGCAGCGAGCCCTCGATCTGGTCGGAGCCTCGCGCAGCGAGGAGCTGCGCGGCGACGAAGCGTCTCAGCTCGAAGCTCTCGCCTGGCAGATCGGCGTCCAGTCCGGAGACCGCGAGGCGCAGGCCGAGGCCGCCCGCCGCCTGCTGGTCAACTTCCCCCTCAAGGCCGCCGAGCTCAAGGTGATCGATCTCTTCCGCGACTCGGACGGCGTTCTCTCCTGGTCGCGGGTGCTCACCGGCGACCAGCTCAAGCGGCGGGCGCGAGCCCTGCTGGATCTGAAGCTCGAAGGCAACGCCCTGGCGACGCTCGATTCCGTCGCGCTCGCCGGCCGCGACCTCGAATGGCAGCTCCTGGAAGCCGATACCCTGACCCGCCTCCACCGTGGCAGCGACGCCCTCGACCTGCTCGCCGGCCGCGAGGCCGCCGAGCCCCGGCAGGCCGCCGCCCTCGCCTGGGCCCGCGCCCAGGCCGCCGACGACGCCGCCACCGCTCAGCGCGGCCGGGCGAACCTCGGCTCGGCCGAACGCCAGCAGCTGCGCCTGCTCTCGCAGCAGTACCTGGAGAAGGTGGCCCAGATCGGCGCCGACCGCGCGCTGGCCGCCAAGGCCCTGAAGTCGCTCTACGCCGACTACCAGACCGACGGGCTGTTCGACCGCGCCATCGAGACCCTGCGCCGCCTGCGCCGCTTCGATCCCAAGGACACCTCCGGCGCGACCAATCTCTGGCAGGTAGGATGGCAGGAGTACGGCAACGGGAACTACACCGGGGCGATCGGCACCTGGACCGAGCTCTACTCGCTCTATCCCGAGGATTCGAGCGCCCGCCGCGGCCGCTACTGGACGGGGCGGGCCTTCGATCTCCTGGGCGAAGGGGAGCGGGCGCAGCAGATCTACAACGAGATCGCCCAGGCCGACACCGCCGACTTCTACCGCCGCAACGCCCAGGCCCGCCTGCGCGGCAAGCCGGCCGCGCTGGCCGCCGCGGCGCAGGCCCGGGAGCCCTGGCCGATCGACCCGGCGCTCGACCGCGCGCGGCTGCTCACCGATCTCGGGCTCGACGACCTCGCGCTCTCCGAGGCCGAGCTGGTGCGCGACAAGGCGCAGCCGCGGTCGTTGCGCGCCCTGGAGGCGGTGATCCTCGCCCACCAGGGGAACCACCGCAAGAGCATGCTGGTGATCCGCGACGCCTTCCCGGCCCTGGGCGGACCCTTCCAGGCCACCCTGCCCGACGAGGCCCGCCGGCTCTACTATCCGCTGGAGTACCAGGACACGATCCGCACCTGGGCGGTGACGAATCGATTGCCGACCTACCTGGTGTTCGGGATCATCCGCCAGGAGAGCGCCTTCGACGCCAATGCCCAGAGCTGGGCGGGGGCCCGCGGCCTGATGCAGCTCATGCCCGCCACCGCGCGCGAGCTGGCGGCGAAGAACGGTCTCCCCTGGACGCAGAACATGCTCGCCGACCCCGCCGTCAACGTGCGGCTGGGGACCACCTACTTCCGGCAGGTGTTCAGCATGTTCAACGAGAATCTCGAGCTCTCGCTCGCCGGCTACAACGGCGGCCCCTACCGCATCAAGCGGCTCTGGCAGGAGTCGGGCAACGACGAGATCGACCGTTTCCTCGAGAACCTGGGCCTCGAGGAGTCGAAGACCTACGTCAAGCGGATCCTGGTCCTCTCCGACAGCTATCGCCAGCTCTATCCCACAGCCGGGTGAGAAAAGCCCTGCGCAGAATCCTCGGCCTCAGTCTTCTGATCTCCTGCCTGGCCTCCTGCCGCGGCTCCGCGCCGCCGCAGGAGGGCCCGATCATCCTCATCACCTTTGATTCCCTGCGCGCCGACGTGGTCGGCGGGCTCGGCGGCGAGCGGGGCCTGACGCCGAACCTCGACGCCCTGATGCGCCAGGCCAGCTGGGCGGGCCGGGCGATCGCGCCGTCGAGCTGGGGCTCGCCCGCGATGGCCTCGCTGTTCACCGGGCTGCGCCCCTGGCAGCATCAGGTGCTCCAGGAGGAGAGCCGCCTGGCCCCCGCGCTCTTCACCCTGCCAGAGGCCCTCCAGGCTTTAGGATATGAGACCAGCGGCTTCACCGGCGAGGCCGCCTACTCGAAAGAGGGGGGGTACGACCAGGGGTTCGACCGCCTCGAGGAGCTCGCCAAGGGCGCCGCAGCCGCCCAGCGGCTCGAGCGGATCGGCGGCCGCCGGCGGTTCGTCTGGATCCACATCCCCGAGCCGCAGGCGCCATACTTCCACCGCCCGCGGTTCGACGACCGGATCGACACCGGGCGGCTCGACCCTCCCCGAGCGGGTGCTGCCGAACCAGCTGGCGCTCTACTTCGACCCCGCCAACCCCCTGCCGCCGGCCCGGCGGCGCCTGTTCTGGGCGATGTACCGCTTCAATGTCGCCTGGGCCGACGACCGGCTGGGCCGGCTGATCCAGGCCCTGCGGTCGAGCGGGGAATGGGACCGCACCCTCCTGGTGGTGACCTCCACGCACGGCGAGGAGTTCGGGGAGAAGGGGCAGATCCTGAACGGCGGCAACCTCGGACGGCAGCTCCTGGAGGTGCCGTTCGCCATCAAGCTCCCCTTCGGCTTCCGCCGCAGGATCGCGGAGCCGAAAGAGCAGCGGATCGCCTCCGCGCGCCTCTGGGCCACCCTGGTGGAGGCCGCCGGCGGCGAGGTGCCCCCGGCGGTGGCGCCCAGCCTGTTCCGGCGCGCCCCGGGAGCAGTGCTCTCCGAGCTCTACCTGGCGAACGGCACCAACCAGTTCTCGCTCGTCGACGGCGACGATCAGCTCCTCTGGGAGTCGCGCTTCGCGCCGCCGCAGCCGGAGTACTACCTGGCGCGCCTGGCGATGATGAACCGGGGCAACGCGCGGATCGCCCGCGCCGAGCTCCCGGTGCCGCCGGAAGAGATCCTGGGCCGGCTGCGCGCGGCGTTCGCCGCCGCGCCGCCGCTCGACGGCGACGGCGCGCCCCGGCTGACCCTCGAGCGCTGGGACGCCGAAGGGGGGAGCCAGCCGCTGGCGGACCCGCGGCGCGCGGCCGAGCTGGCCCGCCGGCTGGCGAGGACCTGGAACGCGTTCATCCCGGCGCAGCGGCCGCCGGGGGAGGAAGCTCGTGAGTGGTATACTACCGAGTCGCCCTGAAAAGGGCGGTTTCCCCGGGTCCATAGCTCAGCGGTTAGAGCATCCGGCTCATAACCGGTTGGTCCCTGGTTCAAATCCAGGTGGACCCACTTTGCAGCGCTCCGCACCCATGAACAGATGGAATTAGCGGTCGCTGGGAGGGGAGGTGCGATGGTATTTCTTCGGAGAGGAGCGGACGTTTTCCCATGAATCAGAACCTCCAGAACATCCTGGAGCTGCAGACAGCCCTCACCCAACTCCACGAGGCCGATCAGAGACTGCACGGAATTCCCGATTGGATGCGTGAGCTCCACGAAGAGCACACGGTGCAGAGGAAAGAGATCGAGCGCCTCGAGGAGACGGCGGCCGAGGCTGCCCGGCAGCGGCGAGCGGCGGAATCAGCGGTCCAGGACGCGCAGGAAAAACTCAAGAAGTACCAGCAGCAGATCAACAAGGTCAGCACACAGCGCGAATACGGTGCGCTCCTCCAGGAGATCGACACCGTCAAGGGGCAGATCACGACCAGCGAGGAGGCCGCCTTCTCGGCTCTCGATCAGCACGAGAAGGCCGACAAGGAGCTCGCCGCCCTGCGCGAGAGCTTCCGCGCCACCGAGGAGCGCTACGCCGAGGAGATGGCCCGCTGGGAGGGGGAGAAGCCCGGGGTGGCGCGCCAAGTGGAGGAGCTCAAGGGGCGGGTCGCCGAGATCAAGAAGGGCCTGTCGCGCGGCCTGGTCGCGCAGTTCGAGCGCATCCTCGACCGCTACCCCGGCGGCGCGACGGCGCCGGTGCGGCCGATCGAGCGGCCGGGTCAGAAGCAGCGCGAGTGGCACTGCTCGGCCTGCAACTACCGCGTGCGGCCGCAGGTGGTGGTCGAGATCCGCAACGGCGACGCCCTGGTCCAGTGCGACTCCTGCAAACGCATCCTCTTCTTCGCCGGAGAGGAGCCGGCCTGAGCGGCGAGCCGTCTCTCGCCGGGCGGCTGGCCCGGATTCGCGGCCGCATCGAGGACGCCTGTGGCCGGGCCGGCCGCCCGGCCGGCGGCGTGACCCTGCTGGGCGCCAGCAAGACCCAGCCGGCTTCCGTGCTCGCCGAGGCCTTCCAGGCCGGCCTTCGGGTCTTCGGCGAGAACCGGGTCCAGGAGGGGCTCGCCAAGAGCCGCGAGCTGCCACCCGAGATCGCCGGGCAGATCGACTGGCATCTGATCGGCCCCCTGCAGTCCAACAAGGTCCGCTCCGCCCTCGAACTCTTCCGCACCATCCACTCCGTCGACCGCTCCCGCATCGCCGAGGCGATCGACCGCGAGGCGGGCGCGCGGGGGCTCGCCGTCGCCGGCTTCCTCGAGGTAAACCTTGGCGGCGAGGAGAGCAAGCACGGCTTCCCGCTGGAGGGGCTCGCCGAGGCGATCCTCCCGCTGAGCCGCCTCCAGCACCTGCGGATCGTCGGCCTGATGGCGATCCCTCCCCTGGGGGATGTCGCCGAGGCGTCCCGCCCCTGGTTCCGCCGTCTCCGCGAGCTCCGCGACGACCTCGCCGCCCGCCCCGAATGGGCCGGCTTCCCCGGCTGGCTCTCGATGGGGATGAGCGACGATTTCGAGGTGGCGATCGAAGAGGGGGCGACCCACGTGCGGGTGGGCACGGCGCTGTTCGGGCCGCGGCAGGAATGGGTCCCCGACCGGTAGAAGGCTTGCGGGACGGGCGTTTCTCTTTGTTTATGCTAGGATGGCTATTCATTTCCGAGGTTGATTCGCAAGGGTCGTAAGGAGGCACCAGGAATGGCCATCACTCCGCTCGAGATCCAGAAAATGCGCTTCTCGCAGAAGATGCGGGGGTATGACCCGACCGAGGTCGAGGGGTTCCTCTCGCTGCTCGCCGAGGAGCTGGCCGGCCGCATCGCCCAGGCCGACAAGCTGGAGCGCGAGAACCGCTACTACCGGCAGCGCCTGGAGGAGACCGAACATCGCGAGCACCAGCTCCAGCAGACGCTGCTGCGGGCGCAGAAGGTGGCGGACGACATCACGGTCAATGCCCGCCGCGAGGCGGAGCTGATGGTCCGGGAGGCCGAGATGGCGGCCGACAAGATTGTGCAGCAGGCGATCGAGCAGTCGACCCGTTTCGAGGCCAAGATCACCGATCTGCGCACCGCCCGGCGCGAGCTGCAGCTCAAGTTCAAGAACACTCTCGACCTCTTCGAGCGCATCCTGGAAGCCGAGATGGAGGACGAGCGCAACACGGCGACCGTCACCACCCTGCCGCGCAAGCGGCGGGAAGCCGCCGGGGCGTGAGCCTCCCGGCCGGAGCGCGCCGCCTCTTCGCCGCTTATGACGAAGAGGACCTCACTCCGGAGCGGGCCTCCTCCCTGCTGCTCGCCCGCCTGCTCGAGGACGGCGACGCCGCCGATCTCGCCTGGCTGACGGCGGCGTTCCTGGAGCCGGAGATCGCCGCCTGGCTCGCCCGCCACGGCGGCCGGCAGCTCTCGCGCCGCAGCCGCGCCTTCTGGCAGGTCGTGCTCGGGGTCGAGGCGGGTCCGGTCCGCCCGGAGGCCGAGGCGCTGTGGCCGCTCTGACCCTCGCGCACCCCGAGTCTCTCTCCCCCCGTGCGCAGGAGCTGATCCCGCGCCTCGCCGCCCGCCCGTGGGCCGAGGACTTCTACCTCGCGGGATCGGCCGCCCTCGCCCTCTACACCGGCCATCGCCCGGTGACCGACCTCGACCTGATGGGCAACGCCAACCGGCTCGCCAGCGCGGACCGGCGCGACCTGCTCGCCGAGCTCCTGGCGGCCGATCCGTCGACGGCGGTCGAGACCGCCCGCGATGGCTACCTCTCCGTCCGCCTCGCCGGCGGCGCTGTGGGGCTGCGGCTCTTCTACTACCCCTACCCCCTGGTGCGGCCGTTCGAGGAGATCTCGGGGCTCGCGGTCGCCTCCGCGGCCGACCTCGGGCTGATGAAGCTCGGCGCCATCATCAGCCGCGGCAGCCGCCGCGACTTCGTGGACCTTTACCTACTCTGCCGCCAGCTCCCGCTCGCCACCCTCCTCGACCTCGCGGAGGACAAGTTCGGCCACGTCCGCGACTTCCCCCTCCAGGCGCTGAAAGGGCTCGCCGATCTCTCCGAGATCGCAGGCGAGCCCATGCCCCGTCTGGCGGTGCCGCTCGACTGGAGCAAGGTGGAGGCCTGGCTGCGCGGCGAGGTGCGGGAGATGGGGCGCGCGCGGTTGGGGTTGTATACTTCGATGACCAGGGAGGAATGATGATGCGCCCACACGTATTCCACGTTGTTTTCTTCCAGGACCGAGGCTGGTGGGTTGCTCAGTGTCTCGAGCGGAATCTGGCCGCGGCATCCAAGGATCCGAGAGAGCTTCCAGGCAAGCTCGAGGCCGTGTTGAGGGTGCAGATCGAGGCCGATAAGGAAGCCGGTATCGAGCCCTTTACGGCCCTGCCACAGGCCCCGCGCCGTTTCTGGCAGATGTTCCAGGCCGCCGAGCCCTGGCGACTCGATAAGGAGGCGGCAGAGCTGCCTGTCAGTGCCCCCGCCTGGACTGAGCTGGCGATCGCCGCCTGATAATCCCCGCCTAATCGTCCGACCGGAGGTTGAGTCCCAGCAAAGCCGCGTCAAAGCCAAGATTCTCGCAGAGAATCTCCTGTTCTCTGGGTGACAGGAGAGCGTTGGGCCCATTGTCTCCCAGCGAAGCTCGTTCTCCGCCCGGACCCTCCAGGAAGTACCCGCTCTTGGCCTGTCTGAGCACAACCTTGAACCCGCTAAGGTGGTCCAACTCGTTCATGAGCTGCCGTACGGTACGTTCATGATCCAACGGCCTACCTCCATGGGGGGCCTGTCCAGGGTAAAAGTTCCGGTATCCAGGAATAAAACGCTGGATATCCTACGCTCGAACGAGGGTAATCCAGGTCGCTTCAGCCGAAGTTCGGAGAAAAAAGGCGGGCGAGGGATATTTGGGATTCGCTATTTTGGATTTGGGGTCGAAAGGGTCACAATCCCCAGCCGTGACCGATCTCCTCATCCACAACCTCGCCGAGGTCGCTACGCCGGAAGGCTCGGAACCGCTACGCGGAGCCGACCAGCGGCGGGTGCGCCGGACTGCCAACGCGGAGGTGGTCTGCCGCGAGGGCAGGATCGTCTTCGTCGGCGCTCCCGAGGAGCGGCGGCGCCAGCTCGGCGAGCTTCCTGACGCCGAGCGGCTCGACGGCCGGGGGGGCACGCTGATCCCGGGGTTCGTCGATCCCCACACTCATCTCCCCTGGGCGGGCAGCCGCGAGGAGGAGTTCGCGGCGCGGCTGGCGGGCAAGACCTACCAGGAGATCGCGGCGGCCGGCGGCGGCATCCTCTCGTCCGTGGCCGCTACCCGCCGGGCGAGCGAGGAAGATCTGGTCGCCAACGTCCTCCGGCGGATGGACCAGATGCTCACCTGGGGCACCACCACCGCCGAGGCGAAGAGCGGCTACGGGCTCAACAAGGAAGACGAGCTCAAGCAGCTGCGCGCCATCCGCCAGGCCTCCGGCCGGCATCCGGTGGACCTGGTGCCGACCCTGCTCGCCGCCCACGAGGTGCCACCCGAATATCGAGGAGGCGATGGGCAGGGCCGGCGGCGCTGGGTCGACCAGATCTGCGACGAGATCGTGCCGGCCACGGCCGAGGCCGGGCTCGCCCGCTTCTGCGACGTCTTCTGCGAGGAGGGGGTGTTCTCCGCCGAGGAGTCGCGGCGGGTGCTCGAGGCCGGTGTCCGCCACGGCCTCGCTCCCCGCCTCCACGCCGACGAGTTCGTCGACTCCGGGGGCGCCGCCCTCGCCGCCGACCTGGGCGCGCTCTCGGCGGACCACCTGATGGCCGTCTCGCCGGCCGGGGTCGAGGCCCTCGCGGGCTCGGGCGTGACCGCCGTCCTCCTCCCCGGCACCAGCTTCTTCCTGAAGAAACAGCACTATGCCCCCGCCCGGCAGCTCGTCCAGGCCGGCGTGCCGGTGGCGCTCGCGACGGACTGCAACCCCGGTTCGTCCTACACCGAGTCGATGCCCATGGTGGTGCTGCTCGCCGTCTTCCAGCTCGGCCTCACCATCGAGGAGAGCCTCACGGCGGCAACCCTGAACTCCGCCTGCTGCCTCGGCCTCGGGCGCGAGATCGGTTCGATCGAGGCCGGCAAGCGGGCCGACCTCGTGCTGCTCGACGCCCCCAACCTGCTCCACCTCGTCTATCACTACGGGATCAATCCGGTCGCCGCCGTGGTCAAGGACGGGAAGGTGGTCCGGCGGGCGGGTTGACGTACAATCGGCATCTCCAGATCGAAAACGTCGATTCCAGAAGGAGATCGACCCATGCACCCGAGAACCTTTCAGCGCGCCGTTTTCGCGACCCTGCTGGCCGCCGTGGGGCCGCTGCTTCTGCCCGCCTTCGCCGAGCAGGAGAGGAGCCGTTCCGACGCCGCCGCCGGCCGGGAGGTCGTCAACCCCTCGGGCCTGCGCTACCTGGACCTGCGGCCGGGCCAGGGAGATGAGGCCCAGCTGGGCAAGATCGTCGAGGTCCATTACGTCGGGTGGCTGGACGACGGCACCAAATTCGACTCCAGCCGCAACGACGACCGCCCCTTCACCTTCCGTCTCGGCGCCGGCGACGCCATCAAGGGGTGGGACGAGGGGCTCGTCGGCATGAAAGTGGGAGGGAAGCGCAAGCTGACCATCCCGCCCGATCTCGGGTTTGGCAAGCAGGGGGTCGGCAACGTCGTGCCGCCGAACGCGATCCTCTACTACGAGTTTGAATTGCTGGGAGTGCGGTAAGCTCGCCGGTCTGGACGGGGATGGCCCCGGTCCCAGGTAGGACTCGGGAGGAGCCCATGGCAGACCAGGCTGACCAGGAAAACACCATCACGACCGCTTCCGGCCTCAAGTACACCGATCTCCAGACCGGCGAGGGCCAGGAGGCCAAGGCCGGCCAGACCGTGAACGTGCACTACACCGGCTGGCTCGAGAACGGCACCAAGTTCGACTCCAGTCTCGACCGCAAGAGCCCCTTCAGCTTCGCTCTCGGCGCCGGCCAGGTGATCCGCGGCTGGGACGAGGGGGTGGCCGGCATGAAGGTCGGCGGCAAGCGCCGCCTCACCATTCCCGCCGATCTTGGCTACGGCGCCCGCGGTGCCGGAGGGGTGATCCCACCGAACGCGACGCTGATCTTCGAGGTGGAATTGCTGGGGGTGAAGTAGAGGGGAGAAACAGAAAGGGCGCCCGCTGGGCGCCCTTTCAAGTTGGTTCACGTAGGGGAGGTCTAGTACCCGCCGCGACCGCCGCCGCCGCCGTAGCCGCCACGGCCACCGCCGCCGCCACCCCGGCCACCGCCGCCGCCACCGTAACCACCGCCGCCGCCCCGGCCGCCACCACCACCCCGGCCGCCCTCTTCCTTGGGACGGGCCTCGTTCACCGTCAGGTTCCGGCCATCCAGTTCCTTGCCGTTGAGCGCGGAAATGGCCGCCTGCGCCTCCTGGTCACTGCTCATCTCGACGAACCCAAAACCCTTGGAGCGCCCGGTGTCCCGATCCATGATCACCTGGGCGGAGTCCACGGTGCCATGGGCCGCGAACAGGTCTTCCAGGTCGCTGTCCCTGACGCTGTAGGCCAGGTTGCCGACGTATAACTTTCTACCCATTGCGTGACTCCTCTTGACCGTCGTCCGATTCGGTCGTGACGACCCTGTGAATGCCTGACTTCTCTTCTACGTAGCCTGCGGGGCTATCCAAGATCGCGGTACTACGAACGAATCTGGATCTGGTACCGGAGTCTTCACGCCTGGGCTTTCCGAACGTGTGAGCCTCAAGGCCCCTTACCCGATCTTACCACCCTCGCTGAGGAACGGGATACCGAGGTTGGGGTTGCTTTGGAGTTCCGGTGCCTCCGCCATACGCCAAAATTTTTATGCAGTATCGATGCCGGGCCAATGTAGCGCCTTGGAGGCCCGGATTGCGGCTCCTGGAGGAATTTCGGAGCGCCTGCCGAGTGAAATCGCGCAACGCCCCGTGTAACTCGTGCAACACGCATATCGCCAGCTCCTGGCCTTCTTCACCGCGCGCTGGCAGCGCCGGCCGTCTCGACCTGGCTCACGAACTCGTCGAGCAGGTGGTTGAAGACCTCGGGGCGGTCCATCATCAGCCAGTGGCCGGTGCCGGTCATCAGGCGGACGGGGAGGTCCGGGAGGAGGTTGTGGAGGCTGTAGGGGAGGCGGTTCATGTCGCTGATGATCGACAGCCGCGGTCCCGGGTAGCGTTCCAGCGCGGGCAGGGGCTTGTACTGGGCCGCGTCGGCGAGCGCGCCGAGGACGGCGTCCTCATGGGTGACGTGGAGGTCCTCGAGGACCCAGCGGGCGGCGTCGGGATCGCCCCCGATCACCAGCTGGCGGAAGTAGGACTCGAGCTCGGCCAGCGGATCGGAGCGCAGGGATTCCAGGTACTGCTCCATCTCCCGGGCCGGAACGCGGCTCTGGTCGCCGTTGGGATCGACCAGCAGGAGGCCGGCGACCCGCTCGGGATGGCGGCCGGCGTACTCGATGGCCGCCGCGGCGCCCAGGCTGTGGCCGGCGAGGAGGAAGCGGCGCAGGCCGAGCTGGTCGGCCGCCGCGGCCACGTCGGCGGCGAGGCCAGGGACGGAGTAGTCGCCATCCTCGGCCGGGTCGGACTCGCCGTGGCCACGGAAATCGAGGGCCACCGCCCGGCGGTGCCGGCGCAGGTGGTCGAGCTGCAGGGACCACTGGCCGCCGTTGCCCGCGAGACTGTGGAGGAAGAGAACGGGCAGGGCGTCCGCGCCCTCGCCGCCGTCTCGCACATACAGATTCCCGGCGGGGCCGGCGATCCAGAGCGATTCGCCCGGGGCCGGCTCGGGAGGATCAGGCTGGGGGCCGCCCCCCCGCGCGCGGCTCGGGCTCGGCGTCCTCCGGGAACACCGGCCGCCGGCTGGCGAGGATCGTGGCCAGCGCGCCCAGCGTGAGCAGACTGAAGAGGGTCCAGAGGAGCCCTCTCGGACGCCGCCGCCGCGGGTAGCTGGATCTCCGAAGTCGCCTCGAGCTCATCACGTCTCCCTCCCCCTAAGAAGCTAGCATGCCCGGACCGGCTATTCCCCTTCCCAATCCCAGAAGAAGTCCTTGTTGGTGAGGGCCTCCTCCTCCTCGCGGGCGATCTCCTCGTCAGGACGCGCCGCCACCTCCTCGGGGGTGGCCTCGCCGCGGATCACCGCGAGCTGCTCCTCGAGATCCTGGGTCTCGCGCTCCCAGTACTCGGGAGTGCCGAACTGCGGCCAGGCGGCCGGAAAGGCCGGATCGTGCCAGCGGCGGGCGATCCAGGCCGCGTAGTGGATGATCCGCATCGCCCGCAGGGTCTCGATCAGCGGCAGGGTCGAGCGGTCGAAGTCGCGGAACTGAAGATACCCTTCGAGGAAGCGCTCGCGCAGGGTCTGGGTATAGCTGTCGCGGCCGGGCAGGGCGAGCCAGAGATCCTGCACGGCCGGCCCCACCACCATGTCGTCGAAGTCCAGAACGTTCAGCAGGCCGTCGCGGAAGAGGATGTTCCCCAGGTGGAGGTCGCCGTGGATGCGATGGACGGGCACCCCGGCCAGCCGGCGGTCGGCGATCGCCGCGATCGAGAGCGCGGTGTCGAAGTACCGCTCCCGCAGGTGCTGCGGCACCACCTCGCGCGCCTCCAGCCAGTCGACGTTCTGGCGGATGTAGGTATCGGCGTTGAGCGGCAGCCGGTGCTCGGACTCCCGCCGGGCGCCGACGTTGTGCATCCGCCCCACCAGCATGCCGAGCCGCCGGGCCCCGGCCTCGTCGAGCTCGTCAGGCGCGCGCCCCCCCCGCCGGTCGGAGAGGCAGTAGAAGATGTTGTCGACCCGCCGCAGCGTGCCGCCGTCCGGGAACGGCCGCATGGTGCAGACCGGGATCTCCTGTCCCGCGAGGTCCTCGAGGAACAGGTGCTCCTCGAGGATCTGCTCCTCGCTCCAGCGCCCCGGCCGGTAGAACTTGGCCACCACGCGGGAGCGGTCCGCCAGCTCCACCTCGTAGACCCGGTTCTCGAACGAGTTGAGGGGATAGCAGACGGGGTTGCATTCGAGGCCGCCCGCCTCGACGGCGGCGAGCACCTTCTCGGGGGTCAGGGAGAGGAAGAGGTCGTTTCCAGGGTCGCCGTGGTCCTGCATGGAGCCAATGTAACAAAAAAGGGGCGAGGACAAGTCCCCGCCCCTCCGGACGCGCCCCGTCTGCCGCGAGTCAGAACCTGGTCATGGCCTGGTGACCACCAGCGCGAAGCGGAAGTTGAAGCTGGTCTCCTGGGTCCACGTCGTGCCGTCGGTGGAACTGTAGGAGTAGCCGTTGATCGGCACGTCATTGGTGGCCCTGCCGCCGTCGAGCCCGATCACCGGCGGCAGCCCCGAGACGCCCGGGAACGGCGTGGTCGTCGGCAGCCGCAGAACGATGAAGAGGTTCTGGATCTTGCCGTGTTCGATCCCCCGCAGCACCTGCCGGCCCAGCAGCTCGGGGAAGGGGAAGTAGAATGGCGCGAAGTCGTTGTCCTGGCCCACGAAGCGGGTCACCTTCGCCAGCGGATGAGCGAGGTCGAGGGTGGCCGTGCCGCCGCTGACCGTGCCGGTGACGAGGGACGCCTCGGCGAAGATCGGCGGCACCGACGCGTCGAAGTGGAAGGTGTCGTAGAGCGCCTCCTGGATATAGATGTCGCCGCCGGGGTTGATCGCGGAGATCTGGCTCGCCGGGATACGGACGGCGTAGTAGCTCCCCGCCGGCTGGTTGACGAAACCGAAGAAGTCGCGCGAGCCGAAGTTTCCGATGTTGATCTGGTCGTTGGTGACGAGGTCGATATGGCTGACGGTCAGGCCGGGGGCCCCCACCACCGGCAGCGCGAAACCGGGCTGGGCCTCGATCGCCTCGTCCCCGGGGCTCCAGAGCTCCTCGTTGAAGTCTTGCTGGCCGAAGGCGGAGCCGATCAGCGCATTGTAACTGACGGAGCCGGCGGGGACCGGGCTGCCGTCGACCGCCTCGATGCCGATCGAGTAGAGGCCGAGCTTGACCGGCAGCGTGTAGTCGCCGTTGAGGATGTTGTACGACGGGGCGAGCAGGTAGATGCTGCCAGTCGCCGGGTCGTAGGAGAACTGACTCGTGCCGCTGAACGCGGTGGCGAACAGTTCGCCGTTCAGCGCGTTGGTGGCCGAGATGCTGGCTCCCGCGATCGGCTCGCCGAGCACGCCGTGAGTGGCCGACCCCTTGATCAGGCCGTAGACGAGGCCGAAGGGGATGTCCCCCGGCTGGATCGCCGCCGGGCCGGTCGCGGCCGTCCCCTCCGGATAGTAGTAGGAGGCGAAGGCAATGTCGTCGCTGTCGAGCGAGCGCTGCGCGAGCTCGGAGGCCGGGTCGCCCGTGTCGATGAACGGGAACATCGTCGTCGCGGTGCCGTCCGCCGGGCTCTTCTGGTTGTTGAGCACGTGCGAGAGGCCGAGGGAATGGCCGAACTCGTGGGTGGAGGTCCCCTGGAGGTCCACCGACCGGGTGTTGGTGTCGAGGTCGGCGTCCGCCACTGTGAAGCGCATGCCGTTGCTCGCCTTGACGTTGTACTGGACGTCGGTGTCGAGGATCGTGCCGGCCTTGTAGAAGCCCGCCGGGAATTCAATATCGCCGTCGTTGTCTGCATCCTTGCAGGTGGCGATCGCGCTCGACACGTCGGAATCGCCGTCGCCGTCGAGATCATCCCCATTGTTGAGCTGTGAGTCGGATATCAGGCTCATGGAGGGGGTGGAGGCGATAATTCCGAAGCTGGCCGCGGTGCGGAAGGTCAGCTCGTTGACCATGTCGAACCCCTGGAAACCGGGGTTGGCGACCGTGCCGACGATTTTCTCCTGGATGTACGAGGTCGGGATCTGGTTCCAGGTGTCGAACGCCTTCTGGAAGGCGGTGGTGGCGTCCGCCAGCGACAGGACCGGCGCGCCGAGCGGGTTGGGGATCGGATCCTGGGTGTTGTTGACCCGCCACTGGACCGGGATGCACCGGGAGTCGTGGAAGATCCGGACGAGCCGGGCGTTGATGAGGCCCGGGAACGGCGAGGGGGCGCGGCCGGTGATGTCGAGGGTCTCGAGGAAGCCGCCGGCCAGGGCCGGGGCGGAGCCCATGGCGGCCACGAGAAGGGCGGCCAGGGCATATTTAGCCAGGGAACATCCGGCGAACGTGCCTCTCATGGCGTCTCTTCTCCTTCGCGAACCGTTGGACATCACCGCTCCCTCCCGGCGGCCGGGGTCTGCCGGATCCGCGCGCGCAGCTCGTCGAGCTGGATCGTCTTGCCCTGGCCGCGGCGGAGCGAGCCGTTGCGCCCCTGCAGGCTCAGGCCGCTCAGGTCCTGCGTGGCCACCTGCTTCCCTTGGGCCATGGCCAGCGAGAATTTGCCCTGGGAGAAGCCGACGATCGAGTAGCTGCCGGCCACCAGGTCCTCGGGAGAGAGGAAGAGCAGCACATCCTCCTGCTGGAAGATCTCAGGTGCCGCGGGGTAGCTCATTGCGACCGGGATGCGGCGATTGGAGTCGACGCCGCCCGGCAGGATCACCGTCACCTGCGGCCTCGCGTCGCCCTTGAGCGTTTCTGAGACCTGGATGGTGGCGAGCGTCACCAGGGTCCTGCCGACCCACTGGCTCTGCCGGTGCGTACAGTGCCCGGTGACGATGACCGCGGCTTCCTGGACCATGTCATTCTCCGTACGCTCGACCGCCGTGGTCGCCCAGAGCGCTGGAACGGCCAGGGTGGCGATGAGGAGGCCGAGAGCGGCTCTGGCAGTACTTCTCAACATGTCCCCTCCTTTTGGGGTTGGAGCTGCAGCAGGACGAACGGATAGCCCGGCTTTGCGGCTTGGTAACGAGCTGGTACTACTGTTAGTGCCGGGAGCCGCCCAATGGTGACACTCATCCGGGGAGCGGCGGAGATCTCTTCCGTTAGCGTATCTGGATATGGGAATCAAGTTGCACCGGCTCGCTCCGGCCGCTACAGTGGCTCTCGCTCGGCCCGCCGCGGTGGCGGGTCAACGTCGAGAAGGAGCTCCCATGACCCGAGCCAGTTTCATTCCGAAGATCGCCTTCGCCATCGCCCTCACCGGCGCCATCGGCGCGGGCTCCGTTTCCTTCGCCGCGCCCAAGTGCAAGCCGGACCCCAACGCGATCTGCCCCTTCATCTACAGCCCGGTAATCTGCAGCAACGGCCAGGTCTACTCCAACCAGTGCTTCGCCAACGCGGCGTGCGCCACCGGTTGCGTGCCCTACAACGGGGTCTAGTCACCTGGTCCAGCTCGTCGCCGGTCGCCAGCGACCGGCGACGGGCCGTTCCGCCTTGAGGAGGGATGAGATGCGCGTGATCGACCAGACCATCATGAACCTTCTCTTCGAGGTCACGGACGAGATCCCCCTCGATCGCGAGGCGATCCAGGTACCACTCGTCATGACGGGGGAAGGGAAGGTCGGACGGACGAGGAACGGCAGGATCGAGATCACCCTGCCGGACACGGACGATCTTGGGCCGTTCCTGGCGGCGTTGCCGGAGCGGTTGCGGGCGCTGGACGCGGCGGAGCCCTGAGAGCCTCCCGAGGCACCACCTACGACGGGATCTCGCCCTCTCCCTGGGGTGGCTGGAGCGGCTGGAGATTCTCTTCCTCGCCGGGGGAGTTCTTCTTCTCCGCCTTGCGCAGTCGCTTCTCTTCCGCCTTTTTCTTCTTCGCCAGATCCTTCTGACGTCTCTCGTGCTGGTAGTTCGGCTTGGCCAATGTGCCTCCTTTCGGCAGATGCCGCATTCATCAGATCAGGAGATCCCGATCCTACAGGACCTTCAGGCTTCCGTCGAATCGTCGAGGGCCGGCGGCGCCGGGGCTGGGGCCGGCGTGGCGCCCGGGCGGTCGCTGGGCATCGTCGGGCGCGACCTCATGTCCCTCTGCTCCTGCACCTGCCGCATCTGGGTGACGACCTCCTGGCCGCTGTAGAACAGGGGCGCGAGCTCGTTCCCGGGCTCGCCCAGGGCCTCGCGGTCGGTCTCGGTGGTAAAGATCCCGCGCGGAGTCAGCACGTAGAAGCGGACCCGGTCCTCATGGGGCACGGGGTAGCTGGTGACCCGGCTCATCCGCGGCAGGGCCTTGCGGGCCAGGGAGGAGAACTCCTGGGCGGCCTTGCGCACCTTCTCATGGCTGATCCCGCCGACCATCCCGCCGCCCGTCTTGTAGTAGAGGCGGGCGTCGCCGTTGGCGAAGCAGGCGAGCGTCACCACCGAGTTCGGGATCCCCATCTCCATCAGGATGCCGTAGGGCTCGTTGGGCTTGAGCTCGCCGGGCAGGCCGAGGCTCGCGGCGGGAGTCTCGATCGATTCCTGGCGGAGCCTCATGAAGGTCTCCGCGGGGGTTTCCTTCGCCCTCTGGGCGACGACCGCCGCCGCCTGCCCGCCCTGCTTCTTGCGGTAGTAGATGACGAACGCCACGAGGGCGATGAAGACGATCACCTCCCATGGGTAGATGTGGTATTTCTCCATAGACCCCTTCTGAGCCTCCGCGATCTCGGGAATGAAAACAGCCAGTCAGTCGCTGAGCGAGCGGCCAAGTTTAGCCGTTTGTGGGCCGCGGGTCACCCCTCGACGGCTCCGGGCCCTGCTTTGAGAAGGGCCGCGAGCTTCTCCAGGATGCCGGAGAGCTCCTGGCGCTTCGCGGCGTCCTGTTGAAACGGAATGCTGCGCCGCAGATCGTCGAGCGTGGTCTTGAGCTTCCAGGCCACGGCTCCCTCGTCGGCGATCTCCTCGTAGAGACGCTCGGCGGCCTCCACGTCCCCGGCATCGAAGGCGGCGCCGAGCAGCGTGGGGCGCACCCATTCGTCCTGCGGATTCCGATCGCGGGCGCGCTCACAGCCCATGCGGGCGATGTGAGCCGCCGCCACCGCGCGCTCCGCGTCCCCCTTCCGGTTGCGGAGCCTGAGCAGGCGGGGAAGGTTGGAGGACGGGTAGTAGTCGTTGAGGTCGAGCCGCATCCCGCGGTCGTAGTGCTCGATGGCCCGGTTGAGGTAGTCCCTCTGCCCGCGGTCGTCTTTCTGGAGCACCGCCTCGTCGTACAGCTTTTTGTAACGGCCGCCCAGGAGCCCCTCGCGCTCGGAGGTCGGCCCGATCGTGCGGATCAGCTCCTCCAGAGCGCCGACCGCCTCGAGGTGGGAGCCGGCCTTGGATTTGGACAGCGCCAGATAGCGCTGCTCCCGCACCACGGGGAGGTCGCGCAGGCTCTCGGGCATGCGTCCCGTGAACTCCAGCACCTCGTCCCAACCCGCGCAGTCGCGCAGGAGATAGAGCAGCTCCATGGCGACCGAGGGGTGGACCGAGGCGTCTCTGGCATAACGGCCGGCAAGCTCGCGGGCCGAGTCGCCGCAAGCCTTGTGGTCCATGGTACGGCGGACCCGCGTCACTTCGGCCTGGAAATCGGAGAGCCTCTTCGCCAGGGCCTGGAAGGCCTGGGTCCGATCGAGCTTGAAAGGACCCGGGAACTCCTTGATGGCGACGAACGGAGGCGTCCGGCCGGCTTTGAGCTCGGGGATCCCCTCCACCAGCGCCTGCCGGATCGGGACCGCCATCTCGTCCGTGACCACCCCCTCGGGGAGCGGGAAGGTGATCCGCCGCATCTGATCGACGTCGAACAGCGGCTTGGTCCAGTCCGCGCTGACCAGCACGCACCCTTCCGAGCGCGCGGCATGGCGGACGCCGATCTCGTAGTAGACGTTGGCGTTGGGGATCGTCAGATCGGCGATCACCAGGTCCGAGATCGCCAGCCGCTCCAGCATCTCCTGGATGATCAGACTGCCCACGTCGCCGTCGGCGCGGACCGGATCGTAGCCCAGCTCCCGGATGGCGGGGGCGTACGCCTTCTCCCACAGGGAGTTGAAATCCACG
Source organism: uncultured Acidobacteriota bacterium (assembly GCA_963792575.1). Lineage (GTDB taxonomy): Bacteria > Acidobacteriota > Thermoanaerobaculia > Multivoradales > UBA5704 > DATARR01. Next base: position 82,022 of record CAWBWZ010000023.1, on the reverse strand, counting down.
GTGGCCGGGGCCTTGCGGTCCGTGGGAGCGAAGGTCTCCTTGGTGCCGAAGGGCATCACCATGAAGCAGATGGGGCGAATGGGCGTCGAGGCCGGAGCGTCGCGGGAAGGTTCCATCCTGCTATTTTATCAATTTTGCGAGGTGGTCCGCTGACCGGCTTGCCGCAGCTTCTCCAGCGCCCGCTCCAGCACCCCGCGGTCGACCTCGGAGAGGATCTCCACGATCCCGCCGCGGACGCTTTCCATCCGTTCGGCGCCGGCCGCCTGGCGCTCCCGGCCGAGGCCGGTGAGATCGGCCCGCATGCAGCGGCGATCCTTCGGGTCCTCCACCCGGCGGACCAGGCCGTCCGCCTCCAGCCGGTCGACCAGCTGCGAGACGTTCGAGCGCACGCAGACCAGCCGCGCCGCCAGCTCGCTGAAGGAGAGCGGCTCGTCCGCCAGCGCGAGCTGCTTGAGGGCGCTGTATTTCGCCACCGAGAGCTCCACCCCCTCCAGGGCCGTCTCCAGGCGCTCCTCGATCGCCTGCGCGGTCTGCAGGAACAAGCGGATGACCGGATCGTCCTTCATGGCTGTGCCCCCGTCCATTGCGGATCGGCGAGCTGCCAGCCGCCGCCCAGCACCTGATAGAGCTGGACGAGGGTCGCCAGCCGGTTGTAGCGGGCCTGGGCCAGCAGGATCTCGGCGGGGAAGAGCTGCTGCTGGGCCTGCAACACCTCCAGGTAGTCCGAGAGGCCGGCCCCGTAGCGCGTGTTCGCGATGCTCGACCGCCTCCCGGTAGGCATTCACCTCGCGCGCCCGCTGCCGTCTCCACCTCGGCGTACTTCTGGTAGGCCACCAGGGCGGTCGAGACCTCGTTGAACGCGTTGGTCACGCTCTGCTCGTAGATCACCCTCGCCTGCTCCCAGCGGGCCACGGCTGCGCTGGTACTGGCTGCGCAGGCGCCGCCCCTGGAAGACCGGGGTCAGCAGTCCGCCGCCGAGCGTCCAGGTCCGGCCCGCCGAGAAGAGCTGCGAGATCTGCGGCGAGACGCCGCCGAAGGCGCCGGTCAGGCTGATGCGGGGGAAGAAGTCGGCGTTGGCGATCGCCGACCCCGGCGTTGGCCGCGATCAGGTTCTGCTCGGCCTCGCGCAGATCGGGCCGCCGCTTCGAGCAGGTCGGAGGGGAGCCCCGGCGGCACGGCCGGCGGCAGGAACTGATCGTTGAGCGCCGCGCCGCGCGGGATCGGCCCGGGATTGCGGCCGAGCAGGAACGACGAGCTGGTTCTCCTGCGCCGCGATCTGCCGCTCGAGGTCGGGGATGTTGGCCGCGGTCGAGGCGAGCAGAGCCTCGGCGCTGGAGGTCTCCAGGGCCGAGGCGGCGCCCCCCTGAAGGCGCTGGTTGAACAGGTCGAAGGTCTCCTGGAAGGCGCCGGTGGTCCGGCGGGCGATCTCCAGTTGAAGGTCGAGCTGGCGGAGCTGGAAGTAGCGGTCGCGACCTCGGAGGCGAGCGAGAGGTAGACCCCGCGCCGCGCCTCCTCCGAGGCCAGGTAGCTGCGCCAGGGCCGCCTCGTTCGAGCGCCGGATGCGCCCCCAGAGGTCGAACTCCCAGGAGGCGTCGACGTTGACCTGCAGCAGGGTCCCCGCGCTCCGGCCGGGGAGAACTCGCCGGCCGTGCCCCGCCTGCGCCTGCCCCTGGAGGGCCGGGAAGACCTGCGACGCGGACGATCCCGGCGTTGGCCCGCGCCTCCTCGACCCGCCAGGCGGCGAGCCGCACGTCGTAGCCGTTCTTGAGCGCCTCGGCGATCAGCCCCTTCAGGGCGTCGTCCTGGAAGACCTCCCACCAGGCCTGGTCGGCGAGCGACGCCGCCTCGGCCGGCGCCGGCCTGCCCGCGATGCGTCTGCCGGGGAGGTTCAGCGGCCGGCCGCTGGTAGTTCGGACCGACGGCGCAGCCGGCCAGGCCGAGCCGAGCCGAGGACCGCGGAGAGAACGATACAGGCCGCTTCATGAGTGCGTCTCCTCGGCCACCGGCAGGGCGGCGGCCTCGCGTTCCAGCCGTCGTGCTTGCCTTCGCTCCGCGCCGCCGATCCTCTCCACCAGCACGAAGAGCGACCGGGATGAGGAAGACCGCGAGGCAGGTGGCGGCGAGCATGCCGGCCACCACCACGGTGCCCAGGATCTGCCGCGAGGCGGCGCCCGCGCCGCTGGCGATCCACAGCGGCACGCAGCCGAGGATGAAGGCGAACGACGTCATCAGGATCGGCCGCAGGCGCAGCCGCGCGCCCTCCAGCGCCGCGTCGACGAGGTCGCGCCCCTTCTTCGAACTCCGCCTTGGCGAACTCGACGATCAGGATCGCGTTCTTGGCCGCGAGGCCGATCAGCATGACGAGGCCGATCTGCGCGTAGACGTCGAAGTCGAACTTGCGCGAGCAGCAGCCCGAGGAAGGCGCCGAACACCGCGACCGGCACCGAGAGCAGGACGCTGAACGGCAGCGACCAGCTCTCGTAGAGCGCGGCCAGGATCAGGAACACGAAGATGAGCGACAGCGCGAAGACCCGCCCCGTGCGTGCCCGCCGCCTTCTTCTCCTGATACGAGAGGTCGGACCAGTCGTAGCCCATCTCGCGCGGCAGCGTCTGCGCGCGCCACCTCCTCGAGCGCGGCGAGCGCCTGGCCCGAGCTGTAGCCGGGCGCCGCCGCGCCGGTGACCTGCGGCGGCGCGGTACAGGTTGAAGCGCTTCGTGTACTCCGGGCCGGTGGTCGTGCGGATCGTGGTGAGCGCCGACAGCGGCACCATGTTGCCGTCGTTGTTGCGCACGTAGAACTGGCCGATGTCCTCGGGCTCGCGCGCGCTCCGCGCCCTCGGCCTGCAGGATAGACGCGCCACTGCCGGCCGAAGCGGTTGAACTGGTTGACGTACGAGCCGCCGAGGAACGCCTGCAGCGTCTGGTAGACGTCGTCGATCGGCACGCCCTGCTTCAGCACCTTGTCGCGGTCGACGTCGGCGAAGACCTGCGGCACCGCGGCGCGGAAGGTGCTGTTGACGTTCTGCGAGCTCGGGCCGCTTGCGCGCCGCCTCGAGGAACTTCTGGAGGTTCTGGTCGAGGAAGTCGACCGAGCCGCCGCTGCGGTCCTGCAGCCAGAGCGAGAAGCCGCCCGCGGTGCCGAGGCCGGGGATCGCCGGCGGCAGGAAGGCGAACGACCGTCGCCTCCGGGATCTCGGCGCGGAACGCGCCGTTGAGCGCGGTCGACGATCGCTCGGCCGCGAGCTCCGGCGCCGTTCGCGCTCGTCCCACGGCTTGAGCGAGACGAAGAAGAAGCCGTTGTAGCGGCGCCGACACGTCGCGAGAGCAGGCTGAAGCCGGCGACCGTGTTGTAGTACTGCGACGCCCTCGGTCTTCGCCAGGATCGCCTCGACCTTGCGGCAGACCGCGTCGGTGCGCTGCAGCGACGCGGCGTCGGGCAGCTGCACGTTGAGGAAGAAGTAGCCCTGGTCCTCGTCGGGCACGAAGCTCGCCGGGCAGCTTCTTGCCGAGCCCGCCGGCGAGCACGCGCGAAGCCGACCAGGATCAGCGACGCGCGATCGACCGCCTTGCGGACCAGGCAGCGCGGAGGCGCTGACGTAGCCGTCGCGTCGCCTTGTCGAAGCCGCGGTTGAAGCCGCCGAAGAAGCGGCGCGAGCAGGCCCCGCGACTGCCTTGCGCGGCCGCAGCAGCAGCGCCGCCAGCGCCGGGCGACAGCGTCAGCGCGTTGAACGCCGAGATCAGCACCGAGATCGCGATGGTGAGCGCGAACTGCTGGTAGAGCCGCCCCGTGATGCCGCCCATGAACGCCGACCGGCACGAACACCGACGCGAGGATCAGCGCGATGCGCGACCACCGGCCCCGACACCTCCTCCATCGCCTTGAGCGTCGCGTCGCGCGGCGCCATCCCCTCCTCGATGTGGTGCTCGACCGCCTCGACGACGACGATCGCGTCGTCGACGACGAGGCCGATCGCCAGCACCAGGCCGAACAGCGACAGCGTGTTGATCGAGAAGCCGAGCAGCGGGAAGACCGCGAACGTGCCGATCAGCGACACCGGCACGGCGAGCAGCGGGATCAGCGTCGCGCGCCAGTTCTGCAGGAAGAGGAAGACGACCAGGATCACCAGCACCATCGCCTCGACCAGCGTGTTCAGGATCTCGTTGATGCCCTCGGTCACCGGCAGCGTCGTGTCGAGCGAGACGGCGTAGTCGATGTCCTGGCGGGAAGCGCGTCTTGCAGCTCGTCCATCGTCTTCTTGACGCCGTCGGCGACCGTCGAGCGCGTTCGAGCCGGGGGCCTGGTAGACGCGCGATGATGCCCGACGGCTTGCCGTTGAAGCGGCCGATCTGCTTGTAGTTCAGCGCGCCGAGCTCGATGCGCGCGACGTCCTTCAGGCGCACCACCGAGCCGTCGGGGTTCGGCGCGCACGACGATGTCGCCGAACTCCTCGGCGGTCGGCGAGCCGCCCCTGCGCGCGCACCGTGTAGGTGAACTCCTGCCCGGGCGGCGCCGGCTCGGCGCCGATCTGCCCGGCGGGGTTCACCGTGTTCTGCTGCTGGACGCGCGTTCAGCGATGTCGGCGACGGTGAGGCCCAGGCTGGCGAGCTGATCGGGCTTGACCCAGATGCGCATCGCGTAGTCGACGGCGCCGAAGATGCGCACCTCGCCGACGCCCGGGCACGCGGTAGAGCGCGTCGTTGATGTTGATCGTCGCGTAGTTGGCGAGGAACAGCGCGTCGTAGGTGCCCTTCGGCGAGTAGAGCGAGATGACGCATCAGCGGGAACGCCAGCGACTTCTTGCATCGTGACGCCGAAGTGCGTTGACGTCCGGCGGCAGGCTGCGGCTGCGCCTGCGAGACGCGGTTCTGCACGAGCACCTGGTCGATGTTGAGGTCGGTGCCGACGTCGAAGGTGACGCGTCAGCGTGCATCGTGCCGTCGTTGGCGTTGGTCGACTGCATGTAGAGCATGTTGTCGACGCCGTTCATCTGCTGCTCGATCGGCGTCGCCACCGACTGCTCGACGGTGACCGCGTCGGCGCCGGTGATAGGTGCGTCGTGGACCTGGATCTGCGGCGGCACGATCTCCGGGAACTGCGCGATCGGCAGCCCCGCCATCGCCACCAGGCCGAGGAGCACCGTGAGGATCGCGATGACGATCGCGACGATCGGACGGTCGATGAAAAAGCGCGCCATGGCGTCACCTCCCTCCCTGCGCCGGAGACGGATGAGGCGGCGGAAGTCTCGGCTTCAGCCGCTTCCGCCGGCGCCTCCTGCGGCTGGACCGCGGCGCCCGCCTTGACGCGCGAGAACCCTTCGACGACGACGCGGTCGCCGGGCGCCAGCCCCGAGTCGATCTCCCACAGCGTCCCCACCCGCACGCCGGGCAGTCACCGGCCGGATCTCGGCCTTGTTGTCGCTCCCCACCACGGCCACCTGGAACCCGCCCTGCAGCTCGTTGACCGCGCGCTGGGGCACCAGGAGCGCCCCCTTCTTGACCTCGGTCACGGCGCGGACCTTGGCGTACTGCCCCGGGCGCAGCAGGTTTCCCGGATTGGGGAAGACGGCGACGGTGCCGATGGTGCCCGTCTTGACGTCGACCTGCCGGTCCGAGAAGAGCACGATGCCCCTTGTGCGGGAAGACCGAGCCGTCGGCGAGGATCATCTCCAGGTTGTCCCCGCGGGCCGCCGCGGGGTCCTGCCGGAGCCGCTCCTGAAGCCCCAGGTACTCCTGCTCGCTGAGCGGATAGACGACGCGGATCGGATCGCACTGCGAGACCACGGCGAGGACGGTCGAGGGGCTGACCAGGTTGCCCACCTGCGCCTGCGAGGCGCCGGCGATGCCGGCTGATCGGCGCGGTGACCCGCGGCTCCAGCCGAGGTTGAGGCGGGCCTGGTGCACGAACGCCTGCTTGGCGTCCACCACCGCCTTGGCGGCGGCGGCGGCCGAGAGCGCGTTGTCGAGCTCCTGCTGGCTGATCGCCTTCTGCGCGGCGAGGGGTCGGAAGCGGTTGACGTCCTGCTGCGCCTTGGTCGACTGGGCCTGGGCCTGCGCCAGATCCGCCTGCGCCTGCTGGAGCTGGGCCTGGCCACCTGCCGGGCGTCGATCTCGAACATCAGATCCCCCTGCTGGACGAAGCTCCCCTCGGCATAGACCCGCCGCAGCAGGTAGCCGTCGACCTGCGGCCGGATCTCGGCGTTGACGTTCCCCTGCGTCGTGCCGATCCACTCCTGGAAGACCGGCACGTCCCGCTGGACGACCGGAGTGACCACCACCGCGGGGGGTGGCGGCGGGGGCGGCGGGGCCTCTTTGCCATGGCATCCAGCCGCCACGGCGAGGACGATCCCCAGTCCAGCAACCGATAAGAGCTTCATCTCTTGTCTCCCTCAAGGCAAAGCGTGGCCACAGGCCGGAACCCCAGCACTTTGCCGGCATTTGCCGAAAATCTCTGATTCCTTGGATCGAGCTCGAGGACGCGGCTCGCCCGCGCTGCCCACTCACCCGGTCATGAAAGTACGAAGAACCGCCTTCCCGGGCCGGGAGGGCGGTTCATTCATATATGGACAATACGCCGGGCGGGTGGGGGTGTCAAGGGGTGATGCACGCATCAGAACAATCGTCAGGTCAAGGTCTCAGCGCCTGTAGCCTATCCGCCACGAACGGTAATGCGGGAGGAAAGCTCCCGACAGAGAAACAGGCGCCGCGGTTCCCCGCCAGGAGTTTCTCGGCGGCTTCGCGGTAGGTGGCCACGAATAAAGCGTATGCCTCGCGGAGCCAGTGGCGCGCAGCCTGGCTGGCCGTGTGGAAGGCCCTCGTGCCCCTGTCGAGAGAATCCGGGAATCGAAGCGAGACTGCAAAGAAACCAGCAGGGGAGCGATCAAAGAGACCGGCCGCCCCCCCATCCCAAAGCCTCGTCTCCGGCTAGTGTCAGAGTAGCCATGACCTACGTTTAATCGGTCTGGATCCCGACAGCAACCGCAACTTGGTTAGCGACTGGAGTGTAGATGTCCACTTCGGTCTCAGACGCTTTAATCGTTACGATGAGCGCATACCGTACGCTGCGCCGCCACCTCTCGAGATGAGGCCGCTCTTTCCACCAACCGCCAACCGGGTAGACTGCCAAATGATACCGCTCGGCTAGATCAGCTGCTGTGCCATGCCATCGATCCGAGTGGATGGATCCCTGATTCCTCTGTCTCGGTCCAATGACCCAGCCTTGGTCCTCAGGGGTTGTCGCGCCGCGCTCTTCGTCCTGCGCGTCCCTTGACACGCGAGCACGGAAGTCGTCCAGTTCCTCGGCCGGCGCAATGATCGCGAAACGCAGTCCGTAGGACTGATAGCGATGACGGTACTTCCAGCCTCGACGTGCGGGGTTTGGTTCCACGAAGTAGGAGAGGCTGACTCGCAGCTCAACTTGCTCAGGACCTAATGCCCGCAGCTCTTCACGCGGCCAAGGCAGCGAATGCAAGTTCATATCCTTGGTTCGAACAGTGCCGCCTCTCTTCTCGAATGGAGTCAGGTGATCCTGTGCGACCAAGGTCAAGGAGTTTGAGGCACTCCAGCAGGCGCGGCTCAGGTCGGGCACGCCGTAACCGTACCTGCGAAGAAGCATTCGAGTTCTGCTGGTGGTCGAAGCCGACATCTCAGGAGTCCATTCTGCCGAGTGAACGAGGAGGCCCCGTACCGTCTCAGGCCAGTACTCGGGATAGCGCGCCAGGAGAATCGCGGCCATTCGCGCTGCCTGCGCCGTCGCAGCGCTCGTGTCGCCCGTGGTCGTAAAGAGCCGTTCAGTGGGACGCCAATGTGTGGTCAGCAGCAGCAAGGGGTCGTCGGAGTCTACGAGGCCTGTTCCAGGCTCGCGGATGCCGTTGCCACCTTCGAGTACAATCTCGGGTTTATTGGGCCAGGGAGACGCCCATGCAACCGAGGTAGTGCTGCTCGGGGAAAGCCCACCAGGTCGGGCGACCGGCGTCCAACCTGGGAAGTCAGTGGAATCGAACTGTACTTTTTCCGTGATGGCGCCTACCGTCAGCGCGTTCCAGGCCTGCCCAGGATCGTGGACCTGATCTACATCGTTCTGGTCCGGATAGTAATGCCACGCAGTCCTGTCCACATTACCGGCGGCAACGATGGCCAAGCGTGGATGAGCGTCCTCCACACCACAGCAAGCCATATCGAGGGCCGCCGACCAAGACGACGGCCTGCCCCGATCTCGATCGTCGGGCGACGTAACAGCCAAGCAAAAGACACGTCGCCGATGTGGCTCCTGCACCTCGATGCGGCCCATCGCCTCAAGAGTAAGAGACCCGTAGAGCTCGCGGTCGTTGGGCGGATAAGGGGGCGGCGGTAAGATCTTGACGGATTCTAGGCAGTGCTCCAAGCCTACAGGATCACGATGCGCCAGTGGACCGACCAGGTCGCCGAACATGGAAAGTCCCGCCATCGCTGTTCCGTGGCCCATGTGATCGGTAGTACCCCAAGCCGGTTCGCACGTCAGTCGGTCTTGATCTTCAAGGCTAGCTCGCAATAGTGGATGTCCATTGTTGACACCCGTGTCGAGAACGCAGACCGCGGGCAGGACGCCTTCTTGATATTCGATCCGTCCCAGCAGATCGTCGATCCATTCGGCCTGTTCATGGCTCTTGAGAGACATAAAGAAGTCGGGTCTGTCTTTGGCCAGCCGGAGCTCTGCCAAGCAGTCAAGTAACTCTGCGGACAGACTCATCTGCTCAGGCGTTCCAAAGGCGAGAATCACGGTCCGATCGGTGAAGTTGATGTGCCAAGGCTCAACCCGTAAGCCCCCGAGCTGGGCTTGATGGCTGAACATTGTGGTGATCTCGTCCCGGTCTTCTCCGACACGAAGCCATACCTCCCACCAGATCGCCATCCCTGCCGCAGGTAACAAGCTGGCATCATCGGTCCAGAAGGATTCCAAGGCCGCATGTCGGATCGCGGAGATACTCTCGATCAGCTTCTTGTTCTTCGCTTGCCCATTGCGCGCATCGTCCTCGTCGCGGTAGGACTGTATGAGGCGCTCCAACGTTTGGAGCTTACCTTCCGCTACGAAGACGGTCGCAAGCATTATGTCGCCGCGCTCTCGCACGGCAACCAGCTCGATACCTTCCCGGCTCCGGTCGAGGCTCTTGAGCATCAGCTCAAATCCCGGATCGCTCTCGAACTCGAGATAGAGTCCTCTGCTTTCCGCGATGCCAGCCGCGCGTCGGCGGCTATGAAGGTCATCCAAAGTCTCGGAAGCACGCCGGAGATCCCCTAGAAGTCCGTTGCTGTGAGCAGAGCGGTTTCGAGCCGGTAGTTTGAACGCCGATCCGCGAACGGGAAGTGGGTAGGTATAGGGCTCTGCGTTGGAGGTACCTTGAACGGATATATGCGGCAGCTGTTCCCGAGATCCCTTTGCCATGAGACTCCTCGTTTGGTTTCTATCGGGCGCCCTTGCGGCGATCCTGGAGAGCCTCCATGAGCGCCGTGGTCGATACTCGGAGGGTATCGCCAAGCACCGCTTCCTTGGCAGCCGCCTCGCAGGCGCGGACGACGTCGGCGTAGCTTAGCCCCTCAGCTGCGTTCGATACCGCGTCCCAATCCAGATCCTCAGCTTCAAAGGGTGCCAGCTTATTTTGAAGGACTTGGCGGACAAGACCCTTTGGAGGAACCGTATACTCGATCACTTCGTCGAAGCGACGAAATAACGCTGCGTCCAGTGCTTCGGGGTGATTGGTCGCGCCGATAATCAAGCTTTGAGACTCATCCTGCTCGAGAAATTGGAGAAACGAATTTAGCACTCGGCGGATTTCGCCTACATCATTGCCCGCGGATCTCTGCCCGCCGATTGCGTCGAACTCGTCGAAGAGGTATACACCCCGATTTTCGGCAACTGCGTCGAATACAAGTCGTAGTTTGGCCGCCGTTTCACCCATAAACTTTGTGATAAGTCCATGAAGGAGGAGAGTGTAGAGAGGAAGGTGAAGCTCTCCTGCAAGCGCAGAGGCCGTCATCGTCTTGCCTGACCCAGGTGGGCCGATAAGTAAGATTTTTCTGCGCGGCTGTAGGCCGTGTGCTTGAAGTTTTTCGCGTCCGCGCTGCTCGCGTAGAATCCGTTCGAGCCGTAGCCGGATCTCTTCGCCCAAGACCATATCCCCGAGACGTGTTTCCGGATAGAAGACCGAGAGTAGGGCTGCTAAGTCGCCACGAGGCCTTGCAATCGGTACCGGACGGGATCCCTGCTTCCGCTCCGTCTTGGCTTGATCGACCATGACGCGAATGTCCTCGGCGATACGTCCATGACCTTGCCGGGCAGCATGAGCAGCAACCTGCATGGCAATGGCGAGAAATCGATCGTCGTCTTCCCGTAAGTGGCTCTTGATGAGCGCCTTGATTTGGTCGGCTGTGGCCACTTTGAAATCCTTATTCGTCAGTGCCGGAGAGCCAATCAACGCTTCGACCGTGGAGATCGCGGGTAGCTCTTCGGCCTTCCCGGTGAGAACAGGTCGAGGAGTCGCAAGGCCTCAGACTTACCACCTGAGTATCGTACCACCCCCCCCCCTCTTTGGTGCCACGTCAGTGGATAAGCCCTTCTTCTCCTGAGCCTCCCCCTACGCCCTCCCTCCCTGAGTCCCAGTCCATCCAGCCGTCAACGCCACGGAGGGAAGGCCTCCAGGAAGATGATCTGCGCCCCTTCCGCGCTCCAGATCGGGCTGCCCGCGTGCCGACCCCTGGTTTCGACCAACCCGTGCGGGTCGACGTCGAGGCTGATCGCGTACCCTCCCACCGCCGGTAGCGGATAGCCGGTCTCGCGAGAGAGCCTTTTCGCTTGATCAAAGAGGGTTCGCGACTGCATGTGCGTATCGCCCGATCTCACCTCGGGCTTCCGGATGCCGAGCTTGGGCAGGAGATCGCGGCTGGGCAGCGGCCGCTTGAAGGTGACCGAGAACCATTGCGGCTTCGCGGCACCCGCGGGCTCGTAGATCAGGTCCCAGGTCTCCGTATGCAGGACGTCCGCGTTCTGACCAGGATCGGGCGTGAGCGCGCCGAGATGGGCCACGACCGACCGCCGGCTGAACCCCGCGTTCGCGATCGCCGCCAGGGCCTTGACGAGCTTCGCAGTCTCGCCGGCGCTCCGCAGGGGGATGGCGAACAGCGGCTCCTGGTCGTACCAGGAGAGCCGGAACCCGCCGTCGGCACCGAGCTCGGAGTAGTAGAAGTCGCCGAAGCGCAGCACGCGGTGACCGTCGACGTGCAGCTCGCGCATCTTCGGGAAGCGCGCCGCGAGCAGTTGCCGGCAGGCATCGCGGCCCGCAACGAAATCGAGATCCCAATGCCCCAGAGAAGGGTCGCTCACTTTCTGCGGATCCTGATGGAAGGAGTCGATCGCGAGTTCCACTCCGGCCCGCGCGACGCCGGGTCCGGGCGAGATGCGATGAAGCGGACCGACCGCGTCTTCCCACTTCGCGGGATCGCGATGCAGGGGCCCCACGATCGCCTCGAGCTCTGAAAGGGCCTGCGGCGGCTTTGTCACCAGAGCCCCGATCACGGCCGCCGGATCTCCCGATCTCGCTGTGTCCGCCTCCCCCGCCGCCAGGGTCCCGATCAGGACCGTCAGCCCCGCGAGCAACACCTTCCGTAAGCTGTTCATGCCTGTTTAGACCTCTCGCTTCCTTCAAGAGTTCCCTTGCGCGGACGCGGATTCCCGGACGAGAGGCACGAAATGCTTTTTTGCTGAGGAAAAACCTCCGGCGAATGTCTCGCCGGGGCCGGCGGATGACGAAAAGTCCCCGGCGAGTCATCCGCCGGAGCCGGCGAGACACGAAAAGCCACCGGCGAGTCATCCGCCGGGGCCGGCGAGATACGAAAAGCTCCCGGCGAGTCATCCGCCGGGACCGGCGAGGCACGAAAAGCCTCCGGCGAGTCATCCGCCGGGACCGGCGAGGCACGAAAAGCCTCCGGCGAGTCATCCGCCGGAGCCGGCGAGACACGAAAAGCCCCCGGCGAGTCATCCGCCGGGGCCGGCGAGACACGAAAAGTCTCCGGCGAGTCATCCGCCGGGGCCGGCGAGACACGAAAAGTCTCCGGCGAGTCATCCGCCGGGGCCGGCGAGACACGAAAAGCCTCCGGCGAGTCATCCGCCGGGGCCGGCGAGACACGAAAAGCCTCCGGCGAGTCATCCGCCGGGGCCGGCGAGACACGAAAAGCCTCCGGCGAGTCATCCGCCGGGGCCGGTCGATCGGATCCCCAGACGTAGCCCGTTCGGGAAGAGGGTGGACCCGGAGCGATCAGGAATCGACTCCGGGTCCCTTTCTTCCGGAATCTTTCGATGCGCGCGTCTCCAGGGTGATCAGCAGGTGGTGCTCGGGCAGGCGCCAGAGCAAAGGTTGTTCGTGCAGGGCTTGCAGACGGACGCGGGGAGAGTCGTAGCCCCTCCGACGGCCTGCTCCAATTGGCTCTCTTGCAGGGAGCGCAAAGTCTCTTTCGCGAGCATGAGGCGTTTCGGGGTCTTCTTCATCGATCAGTCCTCCATCGCGTGTAGGGTCTCGGCATCATCACCGAAGACCGGCGGCACTCTCATGGCTTCCCCAGCAGGTCCATCAACACGGCCACCTCCGCCTCCACTCCGGTCGCGATCGTCGGGTCGCGGTCGGGGGCGAAGAGGCTGGAGTGGAGAGAGGGGGGCTGCTGGCCGGCCGCCGCGAGCTCCTTGAGCTTCGCGGGATCGCCGGCTCCCAGGCTCCACTGGACCGCCGGGACTCCCGCCAGGCCAAACTCGCTGAAGTCCTCGGAGGCCATCTGCGGCGGCAGGTCGATGACGTTCCCATCCCCGAAGGTCCGGCGGAGGGCCGCCGCGATCCGGGCGGTCAGCTTGGGGTCGTTGTAGGTCGCGGGGCAGCTCTCGACGACCGCGAAGGCCGGCTCCTTTGGCGCTCCCGCCGCCACCGCCTCGGCCTTGGCGATGCGCTCGATGGCGGCGAGGATGTGCTTCCGGACCTCCTGCTTGTAGGCGCGGACGGTGATCTGCAGCTTCACCTCGTCGGGGATGATGTTGTGCTTGTTGCCGCCATGGATCGAGCCCACGGTGACCACCGCCGGGTCCTGCGGGTCCTTCTCGCGGGCGACGATCGTCTGCAGCGCCAGGACCGTGCGGGCGGCGATCACGATGGGATCGACGGTCGCCTGTGGCGAGGCGCCGTGCCCCCCCTTGCCGTAGATCGTCAGGTCGACCGAGTCGGAGCTCGCCAGGGCGTAGCCCGAGGTGACGCCGAGCTGGCCGGCCGGGAGGTTCGGGGTGTCGTGGAGCGCCACCACGAAGTCGGGCTTGGGGAAGCGGGTGAAGAGCCCGTCCTTGAGCATCGCCCGGGCGCCCCGGATCTTCTCCTCGGCGGGCTGGCCGATGAAGACGAGGGTGCCGCGCCAGTCGGACTTCCGGCGCACCATCTCGGCCGCGGTCCCCACCAGGGCCGTCATGTGGACGTCGTGCCCGCAGGCGTGCATGACCGATACCTCGGTGCCCGAGTCGTCCTTGACCCGCACGGTGCTGGCGTAGGCGAGGCCGGTCTTCTCCTCGACCGGCAGGGCGTCGAGCTCGGTCCGCAGCATCACGGTCGGGCCGGAACCGTTCTTGAGCACTCCCACGACCCCGGTGCCGCCGACCCCGGCCGTCACCTCGAAACCTGCCTGGCGGAGCCGGTCGGCGACCTTGGCGGCCGTCTTCTCCTCGTGCAGCGAAAGCTCCGGGTTGCGGTGGAGGTCGACATAGAAGTCCCGGAGATCCGCTGGCAGGGCCTTGGAAGCCGGAGCCGCCGGTCCGGGCAGGGCGCGGAGCAGGGAGAGGAGAGCGATCGAGGCCACGACGGGAAAGCGAGCCATAGAGGAGGTCTCCGCGGGAAGATGGATTCGGCCAGGAGCCTACCAGGAGCGCCCCTGGCCGTCCATTGAGATCCGGAGAGATCCGGTGAGATCCGGCTCTATTTCGCGGGCTCTCGGAGCGTGGTGGGCTCGCCGAGAGCCCTCAGGTCGCGGATGCCGGCGAACTGGTAGAACACCTTCGAGGTCACCGGCCCGTACACCATCTCCCGCGTCCGGGGGTCCCAGTGCTCGGCGGCCGGATCGACGAAGGTTGCGATGACGTAGACCGTCGTCGACGGGAAGGGGTCGCGGGAGATTCCGGCGCAGACCGGACCCTCGTGTTCCTCCCCCGGAGCGTCCTTCAGCCTCTGGACCACGACTTTCGGCACCCCCTGGCTGCAGTCATAGACCCCCGGGTCGCCGACGTTTCGTATCACCTCGACGTGCGGCTTGTCGGCGATGTTGCCGAGCTTGCAATTCACCGTGTCCCCCTCGGCCGAGGCCACGCACCGGCTGGCCGACCAGGGAACGACCGCCAGGCCGTCGAAGGTGACGGGCCTGCCCTCTCCGACCATCGACTCGATCGAGGCGACGCGCGGGAGCTGATAGACCACCGCGCTTTGCATCACCAGTTTCGTATCGCTCAACTGTGGGTAGAAGTGCATCGCGAAAGAGCCGTCGGAGGCCACCGCGCCCGCGTCGTACAGCGGCAGGCGGGGGTGGAGGGTGAGCGCCTTCGACTTGGAATCGAACAGCGTGACGTTCTGGATCACGATCGGATCGGGTTGATTGAAGTCGACGCCGGTGAAGGTGGCGCCGACGTGGAACGGTTCTCCCCCGGGCAGCAGGCCGGGCGTTGCAAAGGCGGGATTCTTCTTGGACCAGAGGATGCGGTGCTTGAAGAAGGATTTCCCATGCCACATCACGGGCGCTGTCTGCTGGAGGGTGACGACGGGGGAGATCCAGGGGCTGGTGGGGCCGTCCCAGGTCCAGTCCACGCTTACCGTCTTCTTCGGGCTGAGGAAATCGATCGCCAGGCTGAACGCGGTGCCGGAGTTGGGATTGATCATGTCCCAGTTGTGCATGGTCTGGATCGAAAGGCCGACGTTTTTCGCCAGAATGCCGAAAGCGCGGTCGCCGAAATGACGGCGGAAGGTGGTGCGGTCCAGGCCGTCGATGTTGCAGCCGTTCGGCATCAGGTGCTTCTTGAAGCTGTCCTCGCCGTTGAGCAGAGGCGGGCCGGGGTCCATGCAATTGCCGGTCGGTGGATCCTCGGTGGCGTGGAGCAGGCCATAGGTGTGCCCGGCCTCGTGTGCCGCGGTACCGCCGATCGCCTGGGCCCAATGCTCGAGCGTCGAGTTGCTGCCCGTCAAGGCGCCCGTCATAGAGCAATCGTTGAAAGGAACCAGGGTGCCATTGCCGCCTTCACAGAACAAGTACGTGCCGGCCCAGACCCGCGCGAAGTCGACCTCGCCCATCGGGTCGAGGATCGGCGGCACCTGTCCCCAACGACCGTTGGAAATGGCGTCCTGGTCCGAACCGATGGCGATGGTCCTGCGCCTCGGCGGCAGTGGAACGATATCCGTGGGATTGATCGTCGTCTGCCGGACCTGCACATTGAACTCGCAGTAATCGTCCACCACGATGTCGTGGATGCGGTCTTCCAGCGCCGTGGTGGTGCCGATCGCCGGGTCGAGGTCCGCGACGTCGAACTTGCGTGCCGGGCTGACATAAAGTGGCTCAAAGGCGGGAAACGTATCGTCGTCGACGGTGGGGAAATAGAGAAAGAGCTTATGGCTTTTCGCGGCGTCGGTCGCGTCGTAGCTCAGCGGGCATTTCGGTGCCGCCCACCCGGAGCGGGCGGTCAGGACAAGAGCGCAGGCCATCGTCATGGCCATGGCGAATGTGCGAATACACGTGGGCTTCATGGAATTCTCCGAGGAACCCTTCCCAGGTTCATTCCTGGAACGGAATCTCCCCTTGGGGAGGCATCGTTCCTCCCCCACTTCAGAGATGCGTATTCGGGCCGGCGCCGGGGACATGCTTCTTCTCCGCTTCTTCATCACCGGTTCATACGCCCTCCTTTTGTGAACGGCAGAGTCGCTCCATGGCAAGGCTACTTCCGGCCTGCCGAGGAGAATGCAATGAACCGGTTTTGTAAGACAGCTTTTTTGATTTTCGGGCTGGCGCTCCTGGCCGCGCTCCAGGGCGCCGCCGGCGGCATGGCCCTCGCGCAATCGCCGGACCCTTTCGCGGACAAAGCCCTGACGTGCGAAGAGATGAGGAGATACCCCGAAAAGATCTTTTCCGGGAGCATCGATCTGGGGTCTGGCGCCGGCTCGCCCGTCGAGGTCGACTATGGTTGCAAGGAAAGCCTGGGGGAGCTCCCCTTTTTGCGCCGGCTCGCCAGTCTCGCCGGTGCGATCCGCGGGGTGCAGCGATGGCCCTGCCAGGGAACCCAGGTCTATGCCTCGGCGAGGTACTACGGGTTCTACCTGTTGAAGGCCGGGCTCGCCCCGAGCCTCTTCCTGCGGGACGCCGAGGCCGCGGCGGAGCCCAGACGGGGAGCGGACGACAAGCTCAGGCATTTCGCGGCGTGGTCGCTGCAAAGCTTCTCCAACTTTCGATTGCACCAGGCGTTCCTTTCCGAGTACGACAGAGCCCTGCCGGCACTCGCGGAGCACTACCGCCGGAAATTCCGCTTTCCGGAAGCGAAGGCCAGAGCCGTGGCCCGGCACGCCTTGGGGATCTTCACGGACCGGGCGTTCGGGGCTTTTCCGTCCCGGGAGGAGAGCGAGACGCCGTCCCTGGTGAAACTGTCCATGGACAGCAAGAGCACGGTCGCCGACCTGCGGACCGCTCTCGCGGTAACGCCCTCACCCGGGCAGGAGCAGATCGATCAGGCCTTGAAGATCGCGTTGCTCTACGGCAAGCCGCGCCCGTATCTGTCGCTTCTGATCGACAAGCTGGAAACGCTGAATGCCGGGGATGAGTCGGCGATCGTCTTCGCCCTGGGAGATCCTGAAAACGTGAAGCTCCTGTTGGAGAGAGGAGCCGACGCCGATCATGCCAACGATTTCGGGAAGACGCCTCTGTTCTACGCGATCGAGCTTGGACAGTCACAACTGGTGGAGCTCCTCCTGGACCATGGCGCCGACGTCAATCACGCCTATAAAAGCGCGGCGCAGCTCCAACTGCCGCTCGGCGAGGAGCTTTCGGCGAACGCCGCGGCGAGGCTTGATGCCAACCCATGCGCCTACGATATCGGCCGCTCCAAAAGGACGCCTTTGATGCACGCGGCCCAGCATGGTGGCGTCCGGATGCTCGCGCTGCTGGTCAAGAGAGGTGCGCGGCTCGGAGACGTGGACGATCAGGGTTCGAATGCCCTGGACTACGCGATCCTGGACCACCGGCGAGCGAACGCCGATTTCCTGAGATCGCTCGGACTGCGGCCGCATTGAGATCCGCCACGTTCCTCCACAATCTTCTCCGCGTCTTCATCACCGGTTCATACTCCCTCCTTTTGTGAACGGCAAAGTCGTTCCATGGCAAGGCGACTTCCCGCCTGCCGAGGAGAATGAAATGAACCGGTTTTGCAAGACAGTCTTTCTGATTTTTGGGCTGGCGCTCCTGATCGTTCGCCCGGGCGCCGCCGCGGATACCACCCCCGATCGAACCCTGTCGCCCTACTTCTTCCTCGAGAACGGCGATCCCGCGGTCGACCGGCTGCCGCTCAAGGAGACCCGGGCCGACGTCCACATCACGGGAGTGATCGCCGACGTCCTCGTCACCCAGGTCTACCGCAACGAAGGCAGCCGCCCCCTGAACGCCCAGTACGTCTTCCCGGCGTCCACCCGGGCCGCGGTGCACGGCATGACGATGCAGGTGGGCGATCAGCGCATCCGCGCCAAAATCCGCGAGAAGCAGGTGGCGAAGCGGGAGTTCGAGGCGGCCCGCGAGGCCGGGAAGAGCGCGGCACTGCTGGAGCAGCAGCGGCCCAACGTCTTCACCATGAACATCGCCAACGTCATGCCGCAGGACGAAATCCGCGTCGAGCTCCACTACAGCGAGCTCCTCGTGCCGACCGACGGCACCTATGAGTTCGTCTACCCCACCGTGGTCGGCCCTCGGTATTCGAAAGAGCTGGAAACGGCGGTGCAGAGCTCTTATTTGCACCAGAACGATGCCCCCGTCTCCAAGTTCGAGATCGAGACGCGGATCGCCGCCGGCATGCCGGTCGACGAGTTGCTCTGCCCGTCCCACCGGACGCGGGTCTACTGGGAGGACGGCGACACGGCGCGAATCGGCCTCGATCCCGCCGAAGCGGACGGTGGCAACCGGGACTACATTCTGCGCTATCGGCTACAGGGGAAGCAGGTGCAGACCGGCCTGCTGCTCTATCCAGGCCAGGATGAGAATTTCTTTCTGCTGATGGTGCAGCCGCCCCGGCGGGTGGAGCTCCGGCAAATCCCGCCGCGCGAGTACATCTTCGTCCTCGACGTGTCCGGCTCCATGAACGGCTTCCCGCTCGACACCGCGAAGACACTGATGCGGGAGCTCATCGGCGGCCTGCGCCCGAGCGACAGCTTCAACGTGATCCTGTTCGCGGGCGGCTCGCGGCTGCTCGCTCCGCGGTCCCTGCCGGCCACGGCGGCGAACGTCCAGAAGGCGATCGAAGAGATCGAGCGCGAGCAGGGGGGCGGCGGAACGGAGCTCGGCGCGGCGCTGGATCAGGCGATGGCGCTACCAGAAACGAAAGGCGTCTCGCGTTCGACGATCGTCGTCACCGACGGCTTCATCGACGCCGACGCCGCCGTCTTCGAGCAGATCCGGACCCGTCTGAACCGTTCCAACCTGTTCGCCTTCGGCATCGGGTCCTCGGTGAACCGCCACCTCATCGAGGGCATGGCGCACGCGGGGCAGGGCGAGCCGTTCGTGGTCACTGAGCCCGCCGAGGCGAAGGCGGTCGCGAAGAGCTTCCAGGACTATGTGCGGTCGCCGGTGCTCACGCACGTGGCGGTCGAACCCACCGGTTTTAATATGTACGACGTCGAGCCGCTGTCGGTCCCGGACCTGTTCGCCGAGCGTCCGCTGATCATCTTCGGCAAATGGCGCGGCAAGCCGTCCGGCACGATACGCGTCACCGGCCAGGGTGGCGAGGGTCAATACGAAAAGGTTTTCGATGTGGCCGGGGCGGAATCTTCGGCCGGCAACCAGGCGCTGCGCTATCTATGGGCACGGGCGCGGGTGGCGCGTCTCGCTGACTATGGGTCGGAAGGCAGCGACGACACGCGCAACGCGGTCACGGCTCTGGGACTGAAATACGAGTTGCTGACCGCCTACACGTCCTTCGTCGCGGTCCACGAGCAGGTGCGCAATCCGGACGGCTCGGCGCAGGGCGTCGAGCAGCCGCTGCCCATGCCGCAGGGGGTTTCGGATTTCGCCGTCCCCGAGCCGGAGCTCCCGCTGATGCTGGCTCTCGTCGTCCTTCTCCTTGGCCTGACGGCCGCCGGGCGGGTGTGGCTGCGATGAGACTTACAGGAGACGGCCGGCCCTGGTTTTCCTGGGGGACCGCGCTGCTCGCCGCGTATGGCTTGAAGCTGGCCTACAGCCGGGCCTCGGCTGAGGATCTCGCGTGGATCCTGGTGCCGACGGCCCGCGCCGTGGGGTGGCTGCGCGGCGAGACGCTGACCTTGAGCCCCGGCGCCGGCTGGGTGGCGCCGGACGGCTCCTATTTCATCGCTCCGGCCTGCGCGGGGGTCAACTTCATGATCCTCGGGCTGACCGTCTCCGTGCTCGGCTTCTCGCACCGGCTGCGCTCTCCGGGCGCGCGGCTCTCCTGGTGGCTGGCCTCGCTGGCCGGGGCCTACATCTTCACGATCGCCGTCAACACGCTGCGCATCGTGGCCGCGGTGGAGATCCATCGCCTCGGCCCCGTCGCGGAGTTTACTCCTGAGCAGATGCACAGGCTGCTCGGCACCGTGCTCTACCTGGGCGCGCTCTGGGGCCTCTACGGGTTGCTCGACAGGCTCACCTCCCGGCGTCCTGAAAGCGCCCGCTCCCCGCTCGCCGCGGGCATCCTGGTGGCGGGCGCCTTTCTCGGCATGACCGTGGTAGTGCCGCTCTTGACCGGACACCCGGGCGCGCGGTACGCCGAGCATGCCATGATGGTGACGATGATCACGCTGCTGTTCCTGGCATGCCGTTTCGCGATCGTTTGGCGGGAGAAGAGCTGATGGACAGACCGACGATCCTGGTGGTCGAGGACGAGCCGGCGATCGCCGACACCATCCAGTACGCCCTCGAATCCGAGGGGTTCCAGTGCCACCGCCTGGAGGTGGGCGCGGGCGTGGTCGAGCTGCTCGACCGCCAGCCGGTGGCGCTGGTGGTGCTCGACATCGGCCTGCCGGACCTGAGCGGCATCGAGGTCTGCCGGCGGATCCGGCAGCGGCACGACGTACCGATCATTTTTCTCACCGCGCGCGCCGACGAGGTGGACCGCGTCGTGGGCCTGGAGCTGGGGGCGGACGACTATGTGACCAAACCGTTCAGCCCGCGCGAGCTGGCGGCCCGCGTCAAGGCGGTGCTGCGGCGGGCCGTCCGGGGTGGCCCGCCTCCCGGCGCCACCTTCACGCTCGACGAGGAACGGCTCCAGATCACCTATTTCGGCAAGCCCCTCGACCTCTCGCGCTACGAGTACAGGCTGCTCGCCGTCCTGCTCAAGAAGCCTGGCCGCGTCTACAGCCGCGATCAGCTCCTGGAACTCGTCTGGGATGAGCCCGAGGCCAGCCTGGACCGCACGGTCGACGCGCACGTCAAGAATCTCCGCGCGAAGCTCCGCGACATCCGGCCCGACGTCGATCCGATCGCGACCCATCGCGGCACGGGCTACTCGCTGAAAGAGGGGTTATAAAGAAAAGATCATGAAGCTCGGCCTCCGGATCTTCCTTTTCTATCTCGCGATCTTCGCGGCCTGTCTCTACTTCACCACCGACTGGATCTGGACGACGCTCCGCCTGCGCTACATGGAGAGCGTGGAGGAGCCGCTCGTCGACTCCGCGAACCTCCTCGCGAGTCTGGCCGAGCGGGAGATGGAGCGGCCGGATTTCACCTTCGCCGACCTGCAGGCCTCACTCTCCCGCGCCCATTCCCGGCCGCTGTCCGCCCGGATCTACGACCTCCAGAAGTCCGCCGTGGATCTGCAGGTCTACATCACCGACGCTTCCGGGAGGGTGGTGCTCGACACGCGGCGGCCCGGGTCGGTGGGTCAGGACTACAGCCGGTTTTACGACGTGAAGCTCACCCTGGCGGGGCGGTACGGCGCCCGCGCCACGCGCCGGGACCCGGACGATCCCTTTTCGACCGCGCTCTACATCGCCGCCCCGATCTACCGGAACGGGCGCGTGAACGGCGTGCTGACCGTCGTCGAGCCGACCGCCAGCATCGACGCCTTTCTCCATCTGGCCCGGCCCGCCTTCGTCCGCGCCGGACTCCTGACCATCGGTATCGCGGCCCTGCTGAGCCTCGCCCTGTCCTATCTGCTGACCCGCCCCATCGATCGCCTCGCGCGCTACGCGGACGGCATTCGTCTCGGGAAACGCCCTCCGTTCCCCCGGCTCGGGCGCACCGAGATCGCCGATCTCGGCCTGGCGCTGCGCCGCATGCAGGAGGCGCTGGAGGGGAGGCAGTACGCGGAGGAGTACGTCCAGACGCTCACCCACGAATTGAAAAGCCCGCTCTCCGCGATCCGCGGCGCGGCGGAACTGCTGCAGGAGGAGATGCCCGCCCAGCAGCAGGCCCGCTTCATCGCCAACATCCGCGCCGAGGCCGAGCGGATCGCACGCATCGTGGATCGCATGCTGGATCTGGCGCGGCTGGAGAACCGCCGCGAGAAGCCGGAGATGGAGCCGGTGGAGCTGGACGCGATGGTGCGTACCGTGGCCGAGAGCCACACGCCCCTTCTCGCCAGCAAGGATCTGAAGATGGAGATCGCCGTTCCGGACCGGCTCACGATCAACGGCAATCCATTTCTTCTGCATCAGGCGCTGGAGAATCTCGTGCATAACGCGATCGAGTTCAGCCCCGCCGGCGGCACGGTGAAAGTGGAGGTGACCCCGGAGAGCGACCGGGTGACGGTCGCGATCACCGACGAGGGCCCGGGCATCCCTGAGTACGCGTTAGACCGGATCTTCGACCGCTTCTACTCCCTGGGCCGTCCCGACACCGGCAGGAAGAGCACCGGGCTGGGGCTGAACCTGGTACGGGAGGTGGCGAAGTCACACGGCGGAACGATCCGCGTCGTCAATCGCCCGGAGGGGGGAGCGCTCGCGGAGCTCACGTTGCCGCGAGGGTGAGGTCAGGGCTTGTACGTAAAGCTCTGGATCACAATTTCGACCTCTTTGCCATCCGTGGGCGGAAGCCCGTTGTGGAGCCAGAGGTTGAGATGCACAGGCTCCGGTTTCTGCGGGATGCGCCGCGCGGGCTTGGGCGGCGCGAAGCGCCACGTCGCGATGGGGGACTGATCGTCGTTGCGGTGACCGTACAGGCTCTGGAAAAAAATGCTGTTGCCGCGCCAGGTGAAGCGGTGCGTCGTATAGGTGCCGCCGAGCGAGAAGAAATACGACTTGCCGGCGGGTGGCAGACCGGCCTTCGGCGGCCAGACCGTGAAGCCCAGGTTCGGTGCGTTCGGGTCCCCCCATTGCGCCACTTCGATGTCGATCTCGTTGGTGCCGTCCGGCCCCTGGCCGGGCGCCGGATAATTGAACAGTCCGAGGACGACGTTCGGGTCCAGCGTATCGATCTGGCCGATCACCCAGAACTGGTAGGTCCCGAATCCCAGGCGCCGGACCGATTCGATCTCGGCACAGGTCCAGGTGTTCCCGGCCTTCGACAGCTTCAGGTGGAGATTGCCGTCCGTATCGACCGCGACGTTCGATTCTCTCCAGTCGCACGGTCCCGGACCGAGGCCGTTCCCCGACTTCACGGCCCAGTCGTAGCCGGCAAACCGGATGGTCTTCGCTTCCGCCGTGCCGTACAGGGCAAGGCAGAGGGTCAGAGCTATCGCGGCCGTTTGGATTCCATGGCTTTTCAAGAGGACTCCTTCGCGAGCTGGACGTGCCCCTCCACGTATTCTTCCGCCTCCACCCCTTTCACGTCGGCCAGGACGCGGCGGGCGCGGTCGATGTCGAGCTCGCCTTCCCAGCGCGACACCACGACGGTGGCGACGCCGTTGCCGATCAGGTTGGTGATCGCCCGCGCCTCGGACATGAAACGGTCGATGCCGAGCAGGAGGGCGAGGCCGGCGACCGGGATGTTGCCGACCGCCGAGAGGGTCGCCGCCAGCGTGATGAAGCCGCCGCCGGTCACCGCCGCCGCTCCCTTCGAAGTGAGCAGGAGCACCGCCAGGATCTCGAGCTCCTGCGCCAGCGTCACGTGCGTGTTGGTGGCCTGGGCGATGAACAGCGTCGCCAGCGTGAGATAGATCGACGTGCCGTCGAGATTGAACGAATATCCCATCGGCACCAGCAGGCCGACGACCGACTCCGGGCAGCCGACCCGCTCCAGCTTGCGCATCAACAGGGGGAGCGCCGACTCCGAGGAAGAGGTGCCGAGGACGATCAGGATCTCCTCGCGGAGAAAGCGCAGGAAGCGGAAGATGTTGAGGCCCGCCCAGCGCAGCACCAGGCCGAGGACGATCAGCACGAACAGCAGGCTGGTGGCGTAAAAGGTTGCCATCAGCTTGCCGAGGCTGAGCAGGCTGCCGATCCCGTACTTGCCGACGGTGAAGGCCATGGCGCCGAAAGCCCCGATCGGAGCCACCCGCATGACGATCGCCACGATGCGGAAGAGGACGTGCGACAGTTCCTCGACGAAGCGCAGCACGAGCGAGCCCTTTTCCTTGAAGGCCGCGAGCGCCACTCCGAAGAGGATCGAAAAGAGCAGCACCTGCAGGATGTCGCCGCGCGCGAACGCGTCGGCCACGTCCTTGGGGATGATGTTGAGCAGAAAGTCGGTGGTGCTGAGGGCGTGCCCGGAGGAGGTGTAATTGGCGATGGCGCTGGTATCGAGCGCCGCCGGATTGACGTTCATCCCGGCGCCCGGCTGCACGAGCTTGCCGACCAGCAGGCCGAGGGCGAGCGCGAAGGTGGTCAGGACCTCGAAGTAGACGATCCCCTTGAAGCCGATCCGCCCCACCCGCTTCAGATCGCCCATCTTGGCGATGCCCGTCACCACCGTCGCGAAGACGATCGGGGCGATGAGCATCTTGACGAGCTTGATGAACCCGTCGCCCAGAGGCTTCATCGCCGCGCCGAGCGGCGGGTTGAGAAACCCGAGGAGGGCCCCGAGGGCGACCGCCACCAGGACCTGCAGATAAAGGCTGCCCAAAAACCTTTTCATGGGGCGGTCTCCCGGGGGTTGTCTTCTACTTCTCCGCAGCGGCTGTCTCCGCCACATACTCGGGCTTGATATCCACCGGCACGGCGTTCAGGCGGCCGATCGCGTCGCGCATCGCCTGGGTCGGCTTGCCGTAGGTGTCGAGGAACTGCTTGGTGCCGTTGTAGTCCCCCCGCGCCTGCAGGGCCAGCATGTCGTGCAGCAGGTCGCGGATGGCGCCGGGGAACTTCTCGGAGACGGCGTGGACGCGCCCGTTGGCGTCGGTCACCAGCGCCCCCTTCTGCATCAGGTAGTTGAACTGCGCCACCACCCCCTGCCCGTGGGCCTCGTCGACGCCGAAGCGGGCGGAGCGGAAGAGGCCGGCCACGTAGGTCGGCTCCAGCGAGTGGCGGAGCGCGGCCGGCATGTCCCCCTTCTCGATCAGGGCGAGGATGTTGTAGACGCCCATCACGTCCGCCTTGGCCTCTTCCAGGGTCGAGAACAGCTCCTTGAGCTCCAGGCGCACCTCGGTCTTGCGGCCGTTCACCGTGATCGTGCCCGGGCCCGAGGCCGTGCGAGAGCTCGTGGTGGAGAACCTCGTTGAAGTAGGCGTCGAAGGAGACGTCCTTCACCTGCGCCGGGTCGAGCACCTGCCGGGCGATCGGGATCAGGATCTTGTCGTACTTGGCGCTGCATGATGTTGTGCAGCAGCACCTTTTTCGACCCCTTGGCCTCGCGCACCCGCTCGTCGTTCGGCAGGTTGAAGGCGACCGTCTGCACGCCGGCCCGGGCTGTCCCCCGCGCTGTAGACGGTGTCGACCACCCGGATCGGGCTGTCGGTGCCCCGGTGGAGGTTCTTGTCGGCGTCCGGGATCGGCAGGTTCTTCTCCAGCCACGGCAGCCGCTCCTTGTAGCGGGCGAGGGCGGCGGACTCCTTCGGCAGGTTGACGGTGACGAACGACCTCGAAGGCCGCCTTGTAGCCGAAGAGGTCGTCCTCATAGGTCTCGTAGGGGCCGATGGTGACCTCGACCGGCGCGTCGAGGTCCATCCAGGCGAAGTCGCTCGCGTAGTAGTCGTCGCTCTCGAAGGCGTCGGCCCGCAGCTTCGAGGAACTTCTTGAGCGAGGCGTTCTGTCGCCAGGGCGGCGGCCTCGCGCAGGAGCCTGGCGGCCGGCTTGAGCCACTCGGCGTACTCCTGCGAGTAGGGGACGGCCACCAGGCCGCCGTCCGGACCGCGGCGGATCACCGTCACGGTGGAGGTGAGCTTCTCCTTGTCGCCGGGGTGCTTGGCGATCCAGTCCTCGAAGTCCTCCTTGGTGAGGTCCTCGGGGTAGTAGCCGGCGCCCTTCGGATGCGGCTTGTCGCCGATGAACGGCTCGCGCTCCTGTCAGGCGGTCCCAGGGGCCGAAGTTGATGTTGAAGTATTGGCGGGCCGCGTCGGCGTGCGGACCGGCGTAGCTCTTGAGCTGCTCCCGCATCGCGGGATTGCCGGTCCAGGCCTGGCGCAGGTAGATCTCGTTCATCAGCTTGGAGGCCTCGACGAGCTTGTCGAGCACCTTGCGGTCCTCGGCGGTGAGCGCCGAGAGATCGGCGTTGAGCGGGGTCGGGGCGAACTGCGCGACGCGCTTGTCGATGTCAGACACGATTTGCAGCTCCTTCCCGGTCGCGGCGGTCGCGGTCTGTTCGGGCTTCGGGGGGGTGGAGGCCGGCTTGCACCCGGCCTGGAAGGCCAGCGTGGTCCCGAGAGCGAGCCCGGCCAGACAGGTCAGTGTGAGGCGCATTCCTTCTCCTTTTGGGCGATTCCGTTCGTGGCATCGGCGTAGGATGGCACACCCCTCGCATCATGGCCAAGCGGGTGCGGCCTCCGCTCCCGGAGGCCGCGCGCAGAACGAGGGATGGACTTATGGCCGAGCGAGTGAACCCCGAGAAAGTCGCGCTCAACTACTGGCTGCTGGCGACGGATCCGGAGGAGTACAGCTACGACGACCTGGAGCGTGACACCGAGACCGTCTGGGACGGCGTCACCGAGTACTCCTCCCTGAAGAACCTGCGGGATGTCGAGCCCGGCGAGGAGGTGCTCATCTTCCACGCGGGGACCGAGCTCGCCATCGTCGGCATCGCGCGCATCACCTCCGACACCTATCCGGCGCCGCGGGGCGCCAGCGCCGACGAGGTGGCGGTGGACCTCGCCCCCGAGCGGCGCCTGGAGAGGCCGGTGGCGCTGGCGGAGATCGAGGACCTCCCCGAGTTCCAGGACTTCGACCTGGTCACCGATCCCGACCTCACAGTGATGCCGGTCACGCCGGAGGTCTGGAACCGCATCCTGGAGCTGAGCCAGGCGGCGCTGGCGTACTCGACGCAGGAGGATCAGGAGTAGGGGGAGGGGGGGCCGCGTCCGCCGCCCCGCCCGGGCATCAATGCCCGGGCTACGCTTCAAAAGAGAAGCCGGCTGAAGCCGGCTCCTTTGGTTCGTCTTGACATCCTCAGGAGCCGGGTTCACCCGGCTTTTCGTTTCCTTGTAGCCCGGGCATTGATGCCCGGGCTACCGCCGCACCGCCGCCCGCGCCGCCATCTCCAGGAATCTCACCCCGTCGATCAGATCGGTCCGCTGGCCCTCGGCGGTGAAGACGAGCACGACCTCGGAGACGGGATCGTCTTGCTGGAGGATCTGTTGGAGGGCCGGGGAGAGCTCTCCGACGGGGTAGACCCAGGTCTCCATCGGCAGCGTGTGGGTCTGGACGGCGGGGGGGCCGCCCACCCGGCCGGGATCCCAGGCGGGGACCTTCTTCTGGCCGTAGCGCAGCACGGGGGGCGGGCCGAGGAGGGTCAGCGCCCGGCCGCGGTCGGTGAGGCTGCCGCGGGTACCCCCCTCGGAATAGAGGTTGTCGGCCGCCTCGACCCGCTCGTAGAACGCCTTCGCGAATTCGTTGCCCGGCTGGTCCGGGTCCGGGTCCCGCCGGCGCCAGAAGGCCTCGACGAAATTGACCACCTCGCGGGTGTTCTGCAGGCGCCGGTACTGGCGCGCCTCGTCGGGGAGCATCAGCCAGCGGGTGGGGCCCTCGTCCAGGCCGGCGCCGTTGCCCGGACGGCGTGGCGGGGCCGACTGGCAGCCGCCCAGGCCCAGCGAGGAGAGTACGACCAGAGCGGCGGCGAGCCGCCTGTGCGCGCGATTGCCCTCAGCCATTCGGATCCGGAGGCCTCACCTCAGGTCGGTCTCAGTGCACGCTGTTTTCCTCGGTCGTCTCCGGCCCTTCCGGAATGACGCCGTAGGCCTTCTCGTACCGCTCGATGTTCACGCTCAGGGCGCGAAGAATCCGCTTCAGGTGCGCCGGGCTGGCCACCACCCGGGCGGTGACGATCCCCTGCGGAGGCACCAGGTTGATGAAGTCGAGGATGAACTCCTCCCGCGTGTGGGTAATGCGGAGAAGGTTGGAGTAACGGCCCTTCAGCTCGTCATCCGTGATCTTGACGTTGAAGCCTTCCTCGGCCTCTTCCATGGAGCACCCCCTGTCGTGCGTTCCTCAGGATGCTATCCCAACGCGGGGGCAGTAGTTACATGGAGGTGCCGCAGATAGACCGCCAGATCGCCGACGTTGGTCTCTGTCGGGCCGGTCTCCAGCAGCGCGCCGGGCACGGCGGCGAGAGCCGTGCGCGAGTCGTGCCGCGCCAGGGCCGCTTGCGGATCGATCCCCGCCCGCCGGATCGTCTCCCAGGTGCCGCCGTCCACGGTCGCCCCGGCGGAGCGGGTCGGCCCGTCCTCGCCGTCGGTCGCCAGGGTGAAGACCAGCTCGCCGGCGCCGCCCGCCAGCGCCCGCGCCGCCGCGAGGGCCAGCTCCTGATTGCGGCCACCGCTGCCAGCTTCTCCTCTTAAAGTGACGGTGGTCTCGCCGCCGAGCACCAGGGCGACCGCTTCTCCTTCCAGGGCGCGTCCGCGCTCGACCAGCTCGCAGGCTGCCTGGATGGCCTCCCCTTCCAGCTCCCCCTCCACGGCGTGAAACCCCTGGCGTTGCGCCAGGGAGACGGCGGCGGCCACGGCCGTCTTCACGCTCGCCAGCAGCACGGTCTCGACCTCCGGAGGGTCCACCTTCAGGGTTTCGGGCCGCTCCCCGCGGGCGCCGGCCGCGAGGTGGCGCCGCACGGCCTCCGGCACGGCGAGCCCCTCGACGGCGGCGAGCGCCTCGGCGTAGGTGGTGGGATCGGCGGCGAAGGGGCCCGAGGCGATGGCCGCCGGATCGTCCCCCGGCACGTCGGAGAGGAGCAGGGCGAGGACGCGGGGGAGCCGTCCGGTTGTTATCGCAGGCAGGGCGCGCAGGCCGCCGCCCCCCTTGAGGCGGGAGAGGTGCTTGCGGACGGCGTTGACTGTCTGGATCGGGAGGCCCGAGGCGAGCAGGGCGCGCTGAGTGGCGGCGAGGTCCTCCAGCGTGAGATCCGCGGCGGGGGCTTCGACACAGGCCGAGGCGCCGCCAGAGATCAGGGCCAGGAGCGGCCGGGGAGCGATTCCGGTGAGCCACCGTTCAAGCCGCTCGCCGGCGGCGACGCTCTGGCGGTCGGGGAGAGGGTGGCCCCCCGTGGCCTGCTCCCACCCCGGATCGAGGAGCCCCGGCGTGTTGTGGGGCCGGATCAGCAGCCGCGGCGCCGCGGGCTCCAGGGCCTCCCGCGCCCCCCGGGCGAGAGCCGCCGCGGCCTTGCCGATCGCCACCGCCGCGCCGAAGCGCTCCCCGCGCCGCGCCAGCTCCTCGCGCGCCAGCCGCTCCGGGTCGACGGCCGCGAGGGCCGCCGCGGTCATCCGCCGGGCGAGGTCGTGGAGGGGGTCCATGGGGATGGGAGGATGATCATTGAAAGATTCGCCCTGAAAGGGAAGGTCCGTGGCCTGCGACCTCAACCCCTATCCCCTTCTCCTCCTGAGGAAGTGGATGGTTCTCGCGGCCCGGATTTTTCCTCCACCCGGAACGGGGGGAGGCCAGGAGGGGGGCTTTGCGGAGTCCGCGGGACCGCTCCTTGTCTGGGGCGGGCCCCCTCCTGGCCTCCCCCTGAAGGGGGAGGAAAAAAGCCGCTTCCTCACCACCATCTGCTCGCGCAGCCGAGTTGCCGAAGCTGAAGGAGAAGGGGGACGACTTCGGAACAGATTGCCCATAAGGCCCTCCCTCTCCTTCAGGAGAGGGACCGAGGGTGAGGTCGCAGGCCACGGATGCTCCGATCCATGTTTTATCCCAGATCCTTCCACTCCAACCCGCCCCCGAACTCCCACCGGTGCTCGGGGGCGTAGACGCCGACGCTGCCGGCCGTCGCGGTCACCGTGAAGGCGAGCGCCCGGCGCTGGTAGTCGTAGGGAGCCCCCTCTTTGGAGTGGATAGCGATGTCCACCACGTATTCGCCGGGGGCGAGGCGGAGGGCCGGACAGGCGAGGCGCACGGTGGCCTCCCCCTCGAAATGGCCCGCCGCGTACCCCTCGATGTCGGTGTTGGTCCCCCAGACCTCGAAGTCCCGCGGCGTCGAGATCGCCACGCCGAACACGAAGTCGTCGAGCGGCTTTTCGGCCCGGGCGCGGATCTCGAAAACGACGTCCTCGCCGGTGGTCACGAGGTAGCGCTCCTCGCCGCCGGCGAGCATCCGGAGAGCGACGATCTCCGCCTCCCGCGAACCCCAGCGCAGCTCCTCCGAGACCTCCTCGCCCGACTGCTCGCGCTGCCGCTTGGCCGCCAGATGCTCCTCCCCCTCGCGCTCCGCCACCTCCTGGCGATAGGCGTCGATCACCCGCCGGGGCTCGCCGACCAGGCGCTGGCGGCCGTTGTCGAGCCAGAGCACGCGGTCGCAGACCCCTTCCACGAGGTCGAGCGAATGGCTGACCAGAAGCAGCGTCTTGCCGGCGGCGAGGAACTCCTCGATCCGCCGCAGGCAGCGGTGAGCGAAGGCCTCGTCCCCCACGGCGAGCACCTCGTCGACCAGCAGCACGTCGGGATCGGTGTTGACCGCCACCGCGAAGCCGAGGCGCACGTACATCCCCGAGGAGTAGTTCTTGACCGGCTCCTCCATGAAGTCGCCGAGGCCGGAGAACTCCACGATCTCCGCGTACCGGCTCTCGATCTGCCTGCGGGTGAGGCCGAGCACGGCACCGTTGATGAAGACGTTCTCCCGCCCCGAGATCTCGGGGTGGAAGCCGGCGCCCAGCTCGATCAGCGCCGCGACCCGGCCGGCCACCGTGATCCGCCCGGTGGTCGGCTTGAGCATGCCGGCCACCAGCTTGAGCAGGGTCGACTTGCCCGAGCCGTTGCCGCCGATCACCCCGAAGGCCTCGCCGTGGTGGACGGCGAAGTCCACCGTCTCCAGGGCCGCGATCGACTCCTCGGGCTTCAGGCCGCTCGCCAGGCTGCGGCCGACCAGGGCGCTCTTGAGCGTGCGCAGCCGGTCCCCGGGCAGGGTGCGGCGGTAGAGCTTGGAGACCCCCTCGACGCGGATCACCTCCGCGGGCCCGAGGAGCGTTGGATCGTCCCCGGTTCTATCCCCGGTCTTGTCCTCGATCATGCGACCTCCACCAGCGTCTCGCGCAGCCGCTCGAACAGCCCCGCTCCGAAGGCCCAGAAGACGAGGCTCACCAGGGCCATCTGCAACCAGAGCAGGGGATCGGGGAAGCGGCCGCGGAACAGCACGTCCTGATAGGCGAGGATGAACGGGGTGAAGGGGTCGAGCCGCACCACCCACGCAGATGAGGACGTGATCCTCTGATGCTGGAGAGCGAGAACAGGATCGGGGTGAGGAAGAAGAGCAGGGTCAGCAGGTTGGCCAGCAGGTCGCGCACGTCCTTGAAATGGACGGTGAGCGCCGCCACCCCGAGCGCCAGCCCGGCGGCCATCGGCAGATGGAGGAGGATGACCGCCGGCAGCGCCACGATCGAGAGGCCGCCGACCGGATAGCCAAGGATGCGCCCGGTCAGGATGGCCGCGATCACGATCGGCAGCGCGAACAGGAAGTGGACCAGGTTCGAGAGCACCGACACCATCGGCAGCAGCTCGGCCGGGAAGACCGCCTTGCGGATCAGCCCGGAGTTGGCGATCAGCGACATCGAGCCCTCGAGCGCGGAGGCCGAGGTCCAGATCCAGGGGAACAGGCCGCTGACCAGGAACAGCGCGTAGGGGGTCATGCCGCCGCGGTCGTCCGGCTTGAAGACGACGCTGAAGACGAAGGTGTAGACGGCGAGCAGCAGCAGCGGATTGACCAGCGACCAGAGGAAGCCGAGCCCCGAGCCGCGGTACCGCGCCTTGAGCTCGCGGGAGGTCAGGGTCGCGAGGAGGCCGCGAAAGCGGAAGAGCTGGTAGGCGACCCGGAACATATTGGAGAGGGAATCTATCACCCTGACCCGGGCATCAATGCCCGGGCTAGAAACGGCGCCGGGTGAACCCGGCTTTAAAGCCCCCTTCAGGGGGCGCTGTTCTTAGCCCGGTGATTCATCGCCGGGCGTGAGGCGGCAACGTCCCTTCTCCCCCTGCTACACTGCCCGCCCGTGGCCGACTGGAGTCCGGTGGACCTGCTGCCCGCCCTCTGGGTCGGGGCGCTCGGAGCGTCGCTCGCCTGGGCGCTCCGGCGGTGGTATGACCCGGTTCCGGCGCGGGTGCTCGGCGTCTTCGCCGTGGCGCTGCTGATCCTCCTCGGTCCGGCCCTCTGTGGCGGCGGCATCCTGCTGCCGCTCGACAATCTTCGCGGCCAGGTCCCCTTCCAGCGGGTCGAGCCCACCGAGCCGCCGGGCAATCTCCTCCAGGGGGACCTGATCCAGCTCGTCACCCCGTCGCTCGCCGCCGTCCGCGCCGCCTGGTCGGAGGGGCGATGGCCGCTCTGGAACCGGCAGGCGGGGGCGGGCATGCCGCTCCTCGCCGACCCCCAGGCGCAGGCGCTGCAGCCGCTGGTGCTGCTGGGATATCCGTTCCCCCTGGCGCGGGCCGCCGGGGTGGTGGCGGCGCTGCGGGTGCTTTTCGCGTTGATCTTCAGCTTTCTCTGGATTCGCCGGCAGGGACTCAGCGAGGGCCCGGCGCTCGCCGGCGCCCTCGCCTTCGGACTCGGCGGCTTCCTCCTGCTCTGGCTGGGCTGGCCGCTCGCCAATTCGGCGGCGCTCCTGCCGCTCGTCCTCTACGGGGTGGCCCGCTGCGACGATCCCGGAGACCGCCGGGACGCGCTCCTCCTGGCCCTCGGGGCGTCTGTCCTGCTGCTCGGCGGACATCCGGAGACGATCGCCTATGCGCTCGGGATGGCGGTCCTCTTCCTCCTCGACCGCCTGCGCCGCCGTCCGCGGGGGCTGCGCTGGGCGCTGGCCCGCCGGGCGGGGTTGGCGATGGCGATCGCCGGGATGGTGGCCGCCCCCGCCCTGCTGCCGGCGATCGAATATCTCCCCAAGACGATGCGGGCGGCGCGGATGGCGGCGGCCGGCGCGCCGTCAGGCGCTCCCGCTGGAAACCGTGCCGTCCAGACCTATCTCCCGCTCGCCGCCCCCAACGCCTTCGGCGACAGCCGCGTCGCCGAGTACTGGGGGCTGGCCAACTCCAACGAGGACGCGAGCGGATTCGTGGGCACGGCGGCGCTGCTCGCCGCCCTGCTCGCCCTGCGAGCGCGGCGGCGGTTTCCGCAGGAGCGCCTGGCGCTGGGGATCGCCGCCCTCTGCCTGCTGCTCCTCTTCTTTCTGGCGAGCCACCGTCTCCTGATGCCGCTGTCGCTCTGCCTCGCCTATCTCGCGGCCTGCACCCTGGAGCGGTTCCATCTCGGCGAAGTCCGGCGGTGGCCCTTGCTGATCGCGGCCCTGGGGCTGGGATCGATCCTTGCCTGGGGGTATCTCGCCCATCCCGATCCCACGGCTCCGGAGCGTCTCGCGATCTTCCGCTTCGGCTGGCTCCGCTGGCAGCTCCGCTTCCTGGGGCTCGCCACCCTGCTGCTCGCCCTGGCCGCGTCCTGGCGGCGGTCGGGCCGATCTCTGGCCGTCGCGGGGGTCGCGGCGGCGATCCTGGCCGAGCTCCTGCTCCTGTACCGGCCGGCGAACCCGCCGATGCCGCGGCAGATGCCCCTGCCGGTGAACGGGCCGATCGCCTTCCTCCAGTGGAAGCTCGGGCAGAACCCCCAGCGCGGCCCCGGCTACCGGATGGCGGCGCTCGGCCGGGACTTCCCGCCCAACCTCGCGACGCTCTATGGACTGACCGACGCGCGGATCTACAACCCCATGGCGCCGCAGGCGTACGTCGAGAAGCTGGCGCCGATCCTCGCCGGCTGGTGGGGGGAGGTGCCGGAGCTCGGCGCCCCGGGCCACCCTCTCTACAGCCGCCTCGGCGTGCGCTATCTCCTGGCGCCCCCGGACGCGCAGCTCCCGCCCCCGCTCGCAACGGGTCTTCGCGGACGCGGACGGCTCCGTCTGGGAACAGCCCGCGCCGCGGACGCGCCTCTTCATCGAGCGCCAGTCCCCGGACCGGACAGATCGCGCTCCCCCGCTCCCA
This sequence comes from uncultured Acidobacteriota bacterium, assembly GCA_963792575.1. Taxonomy (GTDB): domain Bacteria; phylum Acidobacteriota; class Thermoanaerobaculia; order Multivoradales; family UBA5704; genus DATARR01. The sequence goes on along the minus strand of CAWBWZ010000023.1, from coordinate 48,330 downwards.
GGACGCCTGGATCACCGCCGAGGTCGATCTCGACCGCCCCCGGCGCCTCGCCTCCGTGGTCTATCAGGACGGCGGCTGGCGGGTCCTGGTGAACGGCGAGGTACAGCCGGCGGAGAGAGAGCCGGGGGTCTTCCTCTCGGCGGAGCTGCCGGAGGGGAAGAGCCGGGTGGATGTGCTGTACCGGCCGGCGGGGTTTCTGTGGGGGTGCGTGATCGCGGCGGTGGGGCTGGCGGTGGGGGTGGCTTTTTTCCTCCCCATGCAATCCCAACTGTCCTGCCGCCCCGCCCGGGCATCAATGCCCGGGCTACGGATCAACCAAAAAGCCGGCTGAAGCCGGCTCAAGAGGGCTCTGGTGATTTTTGAGCCGGCTTCAGCCGGCTTTTCGTTTCCAGCGTAGCCCGGGCATTGATGCCCGGGCCCACCCCTACAACCCCAGCCGCCCCGCCGCCGCCTGCAGGGCCTTGATCACGTTCTCGATGTGCTCGTCGAGCGGCAGGCCGATCTCCTCGGCGCCGTTGTAGACGTCCTCGCGGTGGACGCCGCGGGCGAAGGACTTCTCCTTCAGGCGCTTCCTGACCGAGGGGAGGTCGACGTCGGCGAGCGACTTGCTCGGCTTGATCAGGGCCACGGCGGTGACGAAGCCGGCGAGCTCGTCGCAGGCGTAGAGGGCCTTGGCGAGGCGGGTCTCGCGGGGCGTCCCGGTGTAGGGGGCATGGCCCAGGATGGCGGTGCGCATCGCCTCGGGGTAGCCGCGCCCGGCGAGCAGCTCGACGCCGCGGTAGGGGTGGTTCTGCTCGTCGGGCCAGCGCTCGTAGTCGAAGTCGTGGAGCAGGCCGGTCAGGCCCCAGAGCTCCTCGTCCTCGCCCGCAGAGGTTGGCGTAGTAGCGCATGGCGGCCTCGACGGCCAGGGCGTGCTTGCGCAGCCCTTCCTTTTCCGTGTACTCGCAGAGGAGGTCCCAGGCTTCGTCGCGGCTGGCGAGGCGTCGATCTCGGCATAGCGCGTACGCTAGCAGAAGTGACTACAATGGAGCCATGGCCGACGAACCCAGCAAGCTGACCGTCCGCTGCCCCGATTGCGGCTCCGATCTGGTGATCGACGCCGCCACGGGCACGGTCCTCTCCCACCGCAAGGCCAAGCAGCCGCTCGCCGGCGGCAAGGACTTCGACTCCCTGCTCAAGGGACTCGACGACGACAAGAACCGGGCCGAGGATGTCTTCCAGCGCGAGGTCGCCTCCCTGAAGGACCGCGACCGCATCCTCGAGGAGAAGTTCCGCGAGGCCCTGCGCCGCGCCGAGGAAGATCCGGACCAGGGGCCGCCCCCCCGGCCATTCGACCTGGATTAGGGGCCCGGCTCCAAAAATTTGTACGGCCGATGCCCTGTGGTAGAATCCGTCCCCGGCCTGTCGGGTCCTCCTCCCGCCGCTGTGCCCGAGCATCAACCCCGGTCCGTTGCCGCTCGAAGCGACTGAACGCTTACCTGTTTGATCATGACCGATGGACGAGCCCTCCCCGGGCTCGCCAAGAAGGAGTTAAATCTTGAGTCCATGGTGGATGCGCCCTACGGCTGAGGGCCTCGAAGAAGAGAACCGCAACAAGCCGAAACCCGAACCCCTGCCGGCTCCCGTGCAGGAGACAACGCCCGCCGAGCCCCTTCCCGACGTCCTCCCGCCCCCTCCGGAGCCTGAGCGCGAACGGCCCACCTTCTCCGAGGCGCCGCGCGAGTGGTACGCCGAGACGGTGATCCCGGAGCCCATCTTCCATGACGCGGAGCCGATGGCCGCATTTCGGGCGCTGCCGGTCGAGGAGCCCATGGACGAGGAGCCCGAGGAGCTGTACGACGACGAGGAATCCGACGAGGAGCTCGAGGCGAGCGAGGCTGAACCTGAGGGGCCCGAGGGCGCCGAGGGGAAGGAAGAAGACGACAAGGACGCCGAGAGCCGCCGCCGCCGCCGTTCCCGGGGCCGCCGCGGCGGCCGCCGCCGCAACGGCAAGGCCGCGGTCGCCGGCGCCCCCGCGACCGCCGAGCCGGCCGAGGAAGAGGACGACGACGAGGAGGCCTGGCGCGAGGAGCCGGCCGAGGAGCCCACTCCCGCTCCCCGCCGCATCGCCCCCGTCCCCTCCCCCTCCCGCTACGTGATCTCCCCCTCCGAGGTGGAGTCCATGGCGCGCGAGATCATCATCTCGGTCCCCGACCGCCAGCGCGCCGAGCACGAGCGCAAGATCGCCATGTTCTGCGACTTCGAGAACATCGCCCTCGGCGTGCGCGACTCCGAGATCAGCAAGTTCGACATCACCCTGGTGCTCGAGCGGCTGGTCGAGAAGGGGAAGATCATCGTCAAGAAGGCCTATGCCGACTGGGAGCGCTACAGCGACTACAAGCGCCCCTTCCACGAGGCCGCCATCGAGCTGATCGACATCCCGCAGAAGTACTACTCGGGCAAGAACAGCGCCGACATCAAGATGGTCGTCGACGCGATGGACCTCTCCTACTCGAAGGAGCACCTCGACACCTTCGTGCTCCTCTCGGGCGACAGCGACTTCTCGCCGCTGGTCTCGAAGCTCAAGGAGAACAACAAGTACGTCATCGGCATCGGGGTCAAGAACTCCTCCTCGAACCTGCTGGTCGACAACTGCGACGAGTTCATCTACTACGAGGACGTCTGGCGCGACTCGCAGAAGGGCCCGAAGCTCGACGGCCTCAACAAGAAGACCGCCGAGGCGTTCAGCCTGATGATCGAGTCGATCCAGGCGCTGATCCGCGAGAACAAGGACGTGCTCTGGGGCTCGATGATCAAGCAGACGATGCAGCGCAAGAAGCCCTCCTTCAACGAGGGCTACTACGGCTACAGCACCTTCTCGGAGCTGCTGGAGGACGCCGAGCGCAAGCAGATCATCAAGCTGAAGAAGGACCAGCGCTCGGGCACCTACATCGTCACCGGCTTCGCCAAGACCGGCGAGGGCATGACGTCCACGAGCCGCCGGTAACCTCCTGTAAACGGCACCACACCGCTTTCCCCTCCTCTCCCGGCGGTGATCCGCCGCGGAGGGGAGGGGTTTGTCTTTCGTGGGGTAGAATCAAGGGGAAATCCGCGAAAGGAGCCGGCCGTGCCGCGAGTCTCGAAGATCCTTCTGGCCCTGGGCCTGTTCTTCCCGTCCGCTCTTCTCCCGGCCCCCGGGGCGGTGCGGGCGCACCCGCGGATGGTGGTGACGGTGACTGCCGTGACCCCCGCCCGGGAGCCGATCCCCGGCGTCTCGATCGCCCTCTGCCCGGAGGAGAAGGAGGGGGGGTGCGTCTACCGGATCACCGGGCCCTATGGCTGGGTGCGGTTCGACAATCTCCAGCCGGTCCGCTACTCCGTCCGGGCCGAGCTCGCGAATTTCCTGCCCGTCACCGTCAGCTCCCTCCGGCTGGACGAGGTGAGCCGCGGCAAGATGAGAATCCCCGACCTCGTCCTGGTGATGAACCGCATCACGGCCTACTGACGAGATGGCCTGACGGCGGTCTAGACCACCTCCACCCACTCCAGCGACACCCCGTCGTCCTTCAGGATCGTCCGCGCCAGACGCTGGAACGTCTCGCCGGAGTCCGTGACGCAGAAGTGGTGGCTGGCCTCGTGGGTGGATTCGAGGCCCTGCTCGGCGAGACCGGCGGCGACCATCTCCGCGACCTGCTCGGCGGAGTCGACCAGGATCACGCCCGGCCCGGCGACCCGCTGGAGCACCGGCTTGAGCAGCGGATAATGCGTGCAGCCGAGGACCAGGGTGTCCACCCCGGCGGCGAGCAGCGGGCGCAGGTAGCGCTCGGCCACCTCCTCGGTGACCGGGTCGTCATGCCACCCCTCCTCGACCAGGGGGACGAACAGCGGGCAGGGCTGGCTGAGGATCTCGAGGTCCGGCCGGAGCGCGCGCAGGGCCCGCGGATAGGCGTCGGAACGGACGGTGGCCTCGGTCGCGATCACCCCCACCTTGCCGCGGCTCACCGCCGCCGCCGCGCGGGCGCCCGGCTCGATCACCCCCCAGGTGGGCACGCCGTGCAGATCGAGATCCGGCAGCGCCAGCGCCGACGCCGTGTTGCAGGCCACCACCACCGCCTTGACCCCGCGCTCGGTCAGGAACTCGATATTGCGCCGGGTGTAGCGGGTGACCGTGTCGGGCGACTTGCTGCCGTAGGGGAGGCGCGCCGTATCGCCCAGGTAGAGGATCGACTCCCCCGGCAGGCGCCGGCGCAGAGCCGAGACCACGGTCAGGCCGCCGACGCCGGAGTCGAAGACGCCGATCGCATCCATGCTAGGGCGCGTCGGCCAGCTCGTGGTTCGGCACGAGCGGTCCGGAGAGGTCGAGGTGGCCCGAGAAGGTCTCCCGCTGGACACCGTTCCAGAGCAGCACGACGCGGGACGCCTGCGGGATGTTGAGAACGATCGAATGGACCAGGCTGTAGATGCGCTGGATCTCCTCGGTCGAACCGCTCGGCGGCGGATCCGGGTGATCCTGCCAGTGCAGATCGACATAGGCCGTGCCGTCGGGGCTGAGCAGGACGGCGCCGAGCGTCACGCCTTCCGGGAACGGACGGGCGAGCCCCGGCGCCTTGGGTCCGGCGAGGAGCGCCTCCACGATTCTGCGGACGCGGTCCCGCGGGGCCTCGGAGACCTGGAGCGCGCGGCTCTCCGGCCGCAGTCCGCCGCCGTCCGCGGGAAAATAGAGATTGAAGCTCACCGGCACGCCCTTCGGCACGGCCGCCGCCGGCGCGGCCCCTCCGAACCGGCGCGGTCCCTGGCCGGAAAGCCACCACCAGAGCCCGCCGCCCAGGACCAGCGCCAGCGCCAGCCCGAGCACGAAGCTCGCCGCGCGGCGGCTCATGAGGGTCTGCCCGTCCGGGCCGGCGGCTTCGTGGCGGGCGGCGCTGCCGGCTTGGCTGGAGGCGCCGGAGCGGGAGCGGAGGCTCCCGGAGCCGTGGCCGGCGTTGCCGGAGCCCCCGGAGCCGTAGCGCCCGGCGCGGGCGCCGGCTGGGCCGGCGGCCCCTCGATCGACGACCGGTAGCGCGCGATGGCGGTGACCAGAGCGTCCAGGAGCTGGTCGCGGTAGGCGGGGTCCTGGAGCTTCTTCTCCTCCTCCGGGTTGCTGATGAAGCCGAGCTCGACCAGCACCGCCGGCATGGTGGCCCCCTTCAGCACGCGGAAGGGAGCCTGCTTGACGCCGCGGTCCTTGAGCTGCAGGGCGGTGTTGAACTCCCCCTGGATCAGGTTGGCGAGCCGCTGGCTCTCGGAGAGGTGATGACTCTGCGCGAGATCCCAGAGGATCAGGTCGACGTCCTGCTGCTCGGCCGCGGCGCCGGCCCCCTTGGCGGTGGACCCGGCCGCGGCCGGCGTGGAGTTCTCGGCGGCGGCCGCCTGGGCGGCGCGCGCGTCGGTGGCCTGCGGGCTCAGGAAGTAGGTCTCCGTGCCGTGGGCGCCGGCGCCGAGCGAGGAGTTGAGATGGATCGAGATGAACAGATCCGCCTTGTTCTGGTTGGCGAGCGCCGGGCGGGCGTCGTGCGGCACCGTGGCGTCCTCGTTGCGGGTGAGCAGGGTCTGCACGCCGAGGCGCCCGAGCTTGCCGGCGAGCTCGCGGGCGAACTCCAGGGTCAGATCCTTCTCCATCACGCCGCCCGGGCCGACCGCCCCCGACTCCCCGCCGCCGTGGCCGGGATCGATGACGATCATGTGGATGCCGGGAGGCCGCTGCGCCCTCTCCAGCGGCTGCGTAGGCACGTCGACCGACGACGTCGGATGGATGTCGAACACCAGACGGAACGGGTTCTCGAGCACGTAGCTCTCGGCCTGCGCCCCCGCCGCGAGCTGGATGCGGATCTGCTGCGGATCGATGGCGACCGCCTGCACCAGCGGGTCCTGCACCTCCTTGGCCGGCGGCGGCGTCAGCCGGTCCGACAGCATCTGGACCGTGATCGCCCCCGGCTGCGAGCGGTCGATCTGGTAGCGCGGCTCCTCGGGGAACTGCAGCACGACCGTCGTCATCCCCTGGAGATGGACGACGTCGAGCGTCACCCCCAGCTCGCGGTTGCCGCGCCGGACGATGGTCAGCCGCGAGGTCTCGGGGTGCCACTCGAAGGCATAGCCCAGCAGGTCGCCGAAAGTCTTCTTGAGGAAGTCGACCGGCACCTGGAGCCCCCCCTCGCCCCGCGACGGCGGCTGCGAGAGCGAGACGATGTTGTCGCCCACGGTGATGATGGCGTTGCCGGGGCCGATCACCACGTCCTTGTCGGCGATGCGGAGGGTGATGCTCTCGCCCGACTCGTCGCTGGTCATCTTGCCGCCGAGCGCCTCGACGATCGGCGACAGGCCGAACATCGGGCCGCTCTGGTTGATCGCCACCGGCACGGCGATCTCCCGCCCCTCCAGGGTGACCGAGGAGCGGGCCGGCGGCGCCACGGCGGCCGGCGGCGCGGCGTTCGGAGGCGTGGCGCCCGCAGGCGCGGGCGGCCGCTGCCCCTGGGCCGCGACGAGCACCGGCAGGAGCAATGCGAGGAAGAGGAAACAGGCCCGGAAACGGCGGTCTTTCACGCCGGAGAGGATACCATCGGCCGAGGCTCAGTTGGCTCTCGGCGCCTCGACGCCCGGGCATCAATGCCCGGGCTAACAACAGCGCCGGATGAATCCGGCTTGAAGCCCCTCTTCAGGGGGCGCTGTTCTTAGCCCGGCGATTCATCGCCGGGCAGCGGCGGCCGAAACTGACCACTACCGCCGCGCAATCCCCTAGGAGCCTGCGCGCCAGGAATCGTGGGCATGCGTTAAAATAGCCTGCATGCCCACGACCTTTCGTCGCTACGTTCCGGAACAGTCGTTGCTGCTTCCACCCTCACCGCGGGATTGGCTGCCGGAGGGCCACTTGGCGTACTTCCTGTCGGATACGGTGGATGCTCTGGACCTGAGGGCTTTCTACGAGCCGTACGAGGGAGATGGCCGCCGCAACAGTCCGTACGATCCGCGGATGATGGTCAAGCTTCTGCTCTACGGCTACGCCGTGGGGGTTTTCTCTTCGCGCAAGATCGCCAAGAAGCTGCAGGAGGACGTGGCGTTTCGAGTCTTGGCCGGGGAGAACTTCCCGGCGCACCGTACCCTGGCGGAGTTTCGCCAGCGGCACCTGCCGGCTTTCCAATCTCTGTTTGTGCAGGTGCTCGATGTGGCCCGAGAAGCAGGGTTGCTCCAGGTAGGGACCGTGGCGGTGGATGGTACGAAAGTGAAGGCGTCGGCGAGCAAGCGCAAGGCGATGAGCTACGGTCGGATGAAGCAAGAGCAAGAGCGTCTGAAGGCGGAAGTCACCGCGTTGACGTCACGAGCGGCCCGGGAGGATGCAGAGGAAGATGCTCAATACGGCTTGGAGAACGCGGGCGATGACCTCCCCGAGGAGTTGAAGCGACGCGAGCAGCGTCTGGGCAAGATCCAGGAAGCGATCGAACGGTTGCGGTCGCGGCAAGCCGCGGAGGATCAGGCGGCAGGTCGCAAGGAGACTCCGGTCGGTGGCGAGGAGGGCAAGAAGAAACGAGAATTCGGAGAGCCGCTGGAGAAAAAGCAGGACAACTTCACAGATCCAGAAAGCCGGATCATGAAGACCTCTTCGGGCTTCGAGCAGTGCTACAACGGCCAACTGGCTGTGGAAAGCGAGTCGCGGCTGATCCTCGCGGCCAAGGTTACGCAGAGTGGCGCCGATCATGATGAGCTCATGCCCATGCTGGAAGAGGTTCGGGCCAACGTCGGTCAGTTTCCGTGCGCAGTGTTGGCGGATGCGGGGTACCGCTCGGAAGAGAACCTCCAGAGGCTGGAGGCCTCTGAAATAGACGCCTATGTGGCGCTGGGGCGCGAGGGCAAGAAGGCGATGTTGAAGAATGAAGAGAAGCACCCAGCGACTCAACGGATGAAACAGAAGCTGGAAACCCCTGAGGGGCGCAAGCGCTACTCCAAGCGCAAGAGCATCGTGGAGCCGGTGAATGGTTGGGTCAAATCTGTGCTCGGCTTCCGGCAGTTCAGCTTGAGAGGACTGAAGAAGGTGTCCGGGGAATGGACATTGGTCTGTCTTGCGCTGAACTTACGCCAGATGAGCCCGCGATTGGAGTGGACTTGAAGGGAGCAATGCCGGCCGGAGGCCAACTCTCCCGGGTTTTGCTCCCCTCCAATCGCTCTATGCCTGAGTTCCACCCCAACGACAATCTCTAAAAACGCTCGGCCTCTCGCCAGCAGGGAAAATCTCGCTCCGGCGTTTTCTGGCGCGCAGGCTCCTAGGGAACCGGCCCGCCATGCGGTACCATCCCCACAGACTTTTCAACACCACCACCTCATGAAGCGCTCCCGCTCGCCCCGCGACCTCTGGGCCTCGCTGCTGCCCACGGCCGGCGGTGTCCTGGCTCTCGCCATCGCCTCCCGGGTGCCGGCGCTCGTCCGCGGCGAGCCGATGCCGGCGTGGCTGCTGGTCACCCTGCTCCTCGCCGGCACCGCCGCGGCGTGCCACCGGCCGGCGGTGGGCATCGCCACCCTCGGCCTCGGGACGATGATCCTCCCCGCCGCCTTCCGGCTCTCCGGCGCCGCGCCCGCTGCCGCGCTGGCGGCGGGGCTGCTGCTGGTCGTCGAGCTGTCGCTCCGCATCGTCAATCGCCTCGCCGCCCTGCACCCCCAGGAGCGCCGGGGGTTCCTCCCCCGCGCCCTGGAGAGCACCGGCCGCGCCATCCTGGCGGCCCTCGCCGCGGGCGGCGCCTGGGCGGGGCTCGCCGGCCGCTGGAGCCCGATGCCGGCGCTGCTCGCCGCCGCCTCGGCCTATCTCCTCCTCTGGATCGGCCTCGAAGTGGCCGACCGCAAGATCCGGCGGCCCGAGGCCCCGCTCAAGGTCCGGCAGATCCTCCTCCCCCTCTCGCTCGACGCGGGGGGGTGGATCGCCGGCGGCGTCATCCTCCTCGCCGGCGACCGCGCCGGCTGGCCGCTCGCCGCCCTGATCGCCGGCTGCCTGGGCGGGCTCGCCGTCGAGACCACCCGCCACGAGATGCTCCAGCGCAAGGCGCAGCACCGCGCCCGCGACCTCGAACGGCTCCGGCGCGCCAGCTACCGGATGACCACCCCGCTCGAGGAGATGACCTCGATCGCGGACCGCATCCATATCGAATGCGGCAACGTCATCCAGTTCTTCTGGTTCCAGTTCGAGGCGCTGGCGCCGGGGAGCGAGTTCAAGAGCTGGTGGTCGGGTCCCGGCTCCGAGATCCTGGAAGAGGGGGTGCCCGAGCCGGACCTCTACCCGCCCGCGCTGCCCGGCGTCCACCGCCGCACCCCCTGGCAGATCCTCGAGCGCCTGCTCCGCTCGCGGCCGGACGGCACCGTGCTCGGCCGCCTCCGCCTCTGGTGCGACCCGCGCCGCATCGACCCCCGCGAGATCGAGCTCCTCGACCGCCTGCTGCCGCAGATGACCGCCTCCGTCCAGCGCTGCCTGCTCGACCGCGAGGCCCGCGAGGACCCGCTGACCGGCGTCGCCATGCGGCGGGTGCTGGAGAAGCGCCTGCACGAGGCCCACGCCCGCTGCTGCGAGACGGCGGCATCGATGGCCCTCCTCCTCTGCGACCTCGACCACTTCAAGCGGATCAACGACACCTACGGCCACCCGGCCGGGGACGCCGCCCTGGTCGCGGTGGCCGGGGTGCTCAAGATCACTGCGCCGCGGCGAGGACCTCTGCTGCCGCTACGGCGGCGAGGAGTTCATCCTCCTGCTGGACGGGATGAACGGCGAGGAGGGCCTGGCAGTCGCCGAGCGCCTCCGCCGCGCCGATCGAGACCCTGGAGTTCGATGGTGGAAGGGCAGCGCGTCCCGCTCACCCTGAGCGCCGGCGTCGCCTCCTTCCCCGAGCTCTACATCAAGACCGCCGCCGAGCTGATCCTCTTCGCCGACGAGGCCCTCTACGAAGCCAAGCGCCGGGGCCGCAACCGCTGCCTCCTCGACATCGGCCAGGGCCGCTACATGGACGTCGAAGGGGGAGTCCTCGCCACCGAAGAGGCGACCCCGGCGGCCGAGGCGCCGCGGATTTTCGCGTAGATAAGCTTGCCTCGCGGCAGTGGAAGCTTCCATCGCGCCAGATACCCCGACCTCCTGAGGACGGAAGCTTCCATTTGGGCGATGTCAGTGGATCTCCACCGATGGCGGCCTGCCTCGGCGCAACGCAAGCTTCCGAAGCGCCAGATACCGGGACATCGTCAGTACGCAAGCTGCCATTCCGGCGATGTCCGCGGATCTCCGCCGATGGCAGCTTCCATCGCCCCAGATACCGGGAGGCCGTCCCGATGCACGCTTCCATTCCGCCGCCCTCCGCGGATCTCTGTCGATGGCGGCTTATCCGGCGCAATGCGAGCTGCCATTCCGGCAATGTCCATGGATCTCCGCTGGCGGAAGCGTACCTCGCCGCAAGGCAAGCTTCCGTCGCGCCAGATACCCATACCTCGTCACGACGGAAGCCGCCATTCCGGCAACGTGCGCGGATCTCAGCCGACGGCGGCTTACCTCGCCACAATGGAAGCTTCCATCGCGGCAGATACCGGAACCTTCAGGGAAAAGTCGGGAGGGAAAAGGGGGCGTGCCAGAGCACGCCCCCGAGGGGAAGGCTAGGTGGTTTCAGGGGTGGGGAGCTCGGAGGCGGGGGCCTTGGCTTCGCCGCCGGCCGGCGGCGTCAGCTCCGGGGCCGGGCTCGCCTTCCGGGTGCGGCCGCGGAACGGCTGCAGTCCGAATTCCGCGAGCTTCTCCGACCGGATTCCGTAGTGCTGCTTGACAGCCAGTTGCAGCACATGGGCCAGCCGCTCACTCTCGATCAGGAACGTCTTGAGCTTCTGGCTGGCCTCCTGCTTGCTCGCCGTGAAGGCCGACTGCTGCATGGCGGCCTCATGCGCCTGGGTCAGCAGGGCCACGAATTGCGCGCGGCTCCCTTCCAGGTGCGGCAGGTCGGCGCCGTTGGCATTCAGCGCCGTGGAAAGCCGTTGCAGCCTCCCCAGCTTGCCCGCGTTGGTGGTCTCTTTCGACATGGTCTTTCTCCTTTCTTGGAGAGGCCCTTTCAGCCTCCTCCTCGAACCTGACCGGCGACGGAATTGCCGCCGGCAGGGTGATGCCGCCTCTCCTGTCCGGCCTCCAGGTTCCCGTTCCTGCGCTACCTGGCCGTCCAGGGTCCCACAACTTCGGTGCGCATAGATTCAAACATTCCCATTCCTCTGTCAAGGGTTGACTTTGACAAAATCTTTCCTGTTCATTACGCTAACGCATACTCTGGAGGAATGATGCCTATCGACCGTGAACACCAGGACCACCGCCGCCGAGCCATCCTCGAGCTTCTGGCGGAGAGGCCGATGAGCCGGCAGATCGAGATCGGGCGCGCGTTGCGCAAACAGGGATTCAGGGTGACGCAGTCGAGCGTCAGCCGCGACCTGCAGGCCCTCGGCATCGTGCGCCGGGAGGGGGTCTACCGACCACCCGTTCCGAAGGGGGACGAGAAATCGATCGGGAAGATCGAGGAGTTCATCCTCCGGGTGAACAGCGCCGGACCCTACATGCTGGTCTTCGACACCAGCCCGGGGACGGCCAAGGCGGTAGCGGTGGCCCTCAAGAACGCCGCCTGGCCCGAGGTGAGGGGGGTGATGGCCGAGGACGACACCCTCTTCGTCGCCACCGACAACGTCTACGACTCGCGCCTCCTGATGCAGCGGCTCAAGAGGATCGTCAAGGCTTCCTGATCTTTGCAGCCGCTCCGAAACCAGACGGTCCTCAGCCCCGCAGGGTCGTCACGGGCTCGCCGTCAAGGTGGCGGCGGGTCCGATGTCGGCGGCGCGTCCGGCGGCGGCTCCGGGGCCGGCTGCCCCTCGGGCGCTCCGGTCTTGTCTTCAGTGCCACCGAAAAGACCCCCGAAGCGACGCTTGAAGAAGTCGCCCAGGCGCTGGCCGAAATCGCGCTGGGCCTCCTCGAAGCGCGGCTCGTGCCGCAGATTGCAGATCTGGGTGGGCTTCTGGCCGGCGAGGAAGACCTCGTCGACGCGCGAGGGGCAGATCGGCCGGGCGAGCAGGCCGCTGTCGCGGCAGATGACGGCGTGCTCCAGGCCGGCGGGCTCGGCGAACTCGGCATGGCCGGCGTCGCCGAGAGCGGCCTTCATGTAGCGCCCCCAGATCGGGAGGGCGGCCCGCGAGCCGGAGAGAGTGGTGGCGCCGGGGTTATCCCTCCCCACCCAGACGACGGTCACGCGGTCGGGCCGGTAGCCGGCGAACCAGCTGTCCCGCGCCTCGTTGGTCGTCCCCGTCTTGCCGGCCAGCGGGCCGGGGATGCCGTAGCGGCGCACCCCGCGGGCCGTCCCGCGCTCGACCACCCCCTCGAGGACGGAGGTGGTGATGTACGCGACCTGGGGATTGATCACCTGCTCCGGCTTCTTCGGCTTCGGTTCGGCGACCGGCTTGCCTTCGGGGTCGAGCACGACGGCGAGCCCGTGCAGCACGGGGCGCACACCGCCGTTGGCGAGGGTCGCGTAGACGGTCGCGAGCTCGCGCGGCGTCACCTCGGCGGAGCCCAGGGCCGTGGCGGGGAGCTGCTGGACCTCGGATTCGATCCCCATCCGATGCGCCGTCGCCGCCACCTTGTCGAGCCCCACCGCCATGGCGAGACGGATCAGCGGCACGTTGCGGCTCTGCTCGAGGGCCCGGCGGGCGGTGATCTCGCCCAGGTAGTCGCCGTCGGCGTTCTTCGGCGTCCAGCGGCTGCCGCCGGTCTTCAGGGTCAGCGGCGTGTCCTTCAGCTTCGAGGCCGGCGAGAACTTGCCGCTCTCCAGCGCGGCCACGAAGACGATCGGCTTGAAGCAGCTCCCGGCCTGGCGGTGAGCCTGGGAGACGCGGTCGAACTCGCTCTTCGCGAAGTCTCGGCCGCCGACGTAGGCGAGCATGGCGCCGGTCTTGGGATCGACCGAGATCAGCGCCGCCTCGAGCGGATCGGCGCCGCGGCGCCCCTGGCGGTCGAGGTTGCGCAGAGTGTCGATGACCGCCTCGCGGGCGATCCCCTGGTCCCGCATCGAGAGCGTCGAGAAGAGGTGATAGCCGCGGTTGCCGAGCCGGCTCAGGCCGAAGCGGTCGCGGGCCTCGCTCGCCATGGCGTCGGCGAAGTGCGGGGCGGGGCGGGCGCCCAGGCGCATCGGCGCCGTCTCGACCGGCACGGCGAGGGCGCTCGCCAGGGTGCCGGCGTCGATCCAGCCCAGATCGGCCATGCGGCGGAGCACCTCGTCCCGCCGCTGGCGCGCGTGGTCGGGGTGGGCCACCGGCGAGTAGAAGCCGGGGGACTTGATCATGCCGGCGATCGCGGCGGCCTCGGGCAGGGTCAGCTCGCTCGCGTCTTTGCCGAAGTAGGCCCGCGCCGCGGTGCCGAGGCCGTAGTACTGGATGCCGTTGGCGCCGCCGAGATAGATGCCGTTGAGATACCCCTGCAGGATGCTCTTCTTGCTGTGCTGGACCTCGACGGCCACGGCGATGAACGCCTCGCGGACCTTGCGGAAGAAGCTCCGCTCGGAGGTGAGGAAGACGTTCTTGACCAGCTGCTGAGTGAGCGTGCTCCCCCCCTGCGCCACCTCGCCGCGCCGGAGATTGACGAATAGGGCACGCAGGATGCCGGTGGGCGAGACGCCGGGGTGCCAGTAGAAGGAGTCGTCCTCGGCGGCGAGCACCGCCCGCACGGCATGCTCGGGGAGATCCTTGATCCGCACCGGCCACTTCTCCCGCGACTCGTCGCCGTAGTAGGTGGCGAGCACCGGCGCCTCCAGCTCGACCTGCTCGACCGGCTGGCCGCCAGCCCGGATCTCCGCGATCTTCCCCTTCCTGATCTGGATCAGCAGCAGCTCGCCGGCGACCACCCCCCGCGGCGTCATGCGCCGGCGGAGGCGGACGGCGAGGGCGTCATCCTTGGCGCCGTCCTGAATGCGATACCGGCCGCTAGGGAGCGTCTCGCCGTCGTAGGGGCTGTAGCTGAGCTCCTGGAGCTCGCCGGCGAGATCGGCGAGGCGGGCGTCGTCGCCCACCCGGACCGTGGCCGCCGCGCCGTAGATCCGCGACGGCGCGTTCCCGGGTCCGGCGCCGATGTCGCCGAACGTCCTGAGATAGGGGAAGAGGAGCCAGACGAGGCCGCCGAGGAGGAGGACGCAGACGGCGGCGACGCCGATCAGCAGCCGGCGGAGCCGCGGGTGGGCTCGGAGCAGGCGGCGCAGAACCGCGATACGGGGGATCCGGATCCTCATGACGGGTGTGCGAATGATGCCACAGCCGGCGTCAGGGGAGCGGCAGCAGGGGGGACCAGGTCCACTCCGGCCGCTCGGCCTCGACGCGGGCCATCTCCAGCCGCTCGTCCATCAGGTCCAGCGGCTCGTCCGCCTTGCGCAGGCTGGCGTGCTCGGCGCGGTTGTCGCGCGCGGCCTCGGCGAGCCAGGGGGGGAGATGGGGGGAGGCGAGATGCTCGGCGAGCTCCAGGGGGAGGAAAAAGGCGTCGCCGGCATCGCCCAGCAGGCCGCGCTCGGCGGCGGCGCGGCCGAGCGCGCGGTAGATCGGCGAGACCTGGCTGAGGGTGGCGCGATAGGCCTCGCGGAACCGGCCGCGATGGCGGTCGCGCCCGGGGACGGTGTGGGGGGCCAGGGCGTGGCGCGCGGCGAGCGCGAGATCGGGCTCCTCGGCCCAGGAGGGGGCCATCGGATCGGGGAGGCCGAAGCGGCGGAGATCGCCGCGGCCGCGGGTGCGCAGAGCCCAGGCCGACTCGCTGAGCACGGGCCACGCTTCCTCATTGCCCGCCCGCAGCGCCCGGCGGTCGATGGCGGCGACGAGATCGGCGAGCAGAGCGTCGTGGAGAATGGGGAGGGCGCGGGAGAAGCGGTCGCGGAACGTGCGCCAGAGATCGGCCGGGGCCGCGTCCTCGCGCAGAGCGACCGGCCGGCGGCCGGGCAGGCGGAAGGGGCCGAGCCGGACGCGATGGAACGAGAGCGCGGCTTCGAGCTCGCGCGGCGTGGCCGGACGCGAGGCGACGCCGCCGGGCTCCAGCAGCGCGGCCACCACCTCGGCGCCGCCCGGCACGGGGGTGAGGCGGGGGCGCAGCTTGCGGCCGTCGAAATAGAGCCGCAGCCGGATCTCCTCCAGGGGGGAGGACTCCGGCGCCGGCAGGCCGAGATGGTAGAGCGAGTAGCGGAGACCGGACTCGACGGTCTCGCGCAGGAGGCTCAAGCCGAGGTGCGAGAGGGGGGGCAGGGGACCGGGGGTGAGCAGGGCGCGGCTGAAAACGGGCCGCGGCTCGGGAGGAAGATCTAAGGTCCTCATGGATTTACGGTACCACGGGGCGCCCCCGGCTGGATTTGACTCCGCCGCTCCGCCTGACCTACACTGTGCCGCCTGCGCGTTTCCGTCGGGGCGTAGCGCAGCCTGGTAGCGCACCTGCCTTGGGCGCAGGGGGTCCCCAGTTCAAATCTGGGCGCCCCGATACCGACGCGCCTCTGGAAGGTCGGACCAAAAGCCCCGCACCGGCTGCCTGTAGCTCAGTTGGATAGAGCGGCGGCCTTCTAAGCCGCGGGTCGGGGGTTCGAATCCCTCCAGGCAGGCCACATCGTTCCTTACACACCGCGCACTTCCTTACGCGCGCCCTTAGCTCAGCTGGATAGAGCGGCAGCCTCCGAAGCTGTAGGTCAGAGGTTCGAATCCTCTAGGGCGCACCATCTAAGTCCTCTAAAATCAGTAGATTGCGGCGGGAGCCTGAATCAGGCCCCAGGGTACCCTTTTGCAAAAGGACCACTGGAGGACCACTGGCGCAGGTTCTTCCCGTGCTTCCGGCTGGCCGTCCGGCCCCGGGGCTTTCTCATTTCGACTCACCCAAAAGACGACCGGAGCCATTGCGGCTCCGGGTTCAACCTCCGTCTCCCCATACGGGGAGCGGACCAACAAGCGGCCCGGCGGGGTGCAGCAACACGTCCGCCGGACCTGACCCGAGCAGGAGTATCAGTCCATGCCCGAGCTAACCGAAGAGTCTACCCCGCCGCCCGCAATCCCGCCGATCATCGCTCCGAAGGATCACGAGGAGTTCCCCACCTTCAGGGAAACCTTCCTGGTGTTCTTCACCGACCCCGAAGCGAATGCCACGATGCGAGCCTTGGGCAAGCTCCTTTTGGATTTCACCCTCGCGACCTGGGGGGACTGGCCGCACCCCCCAGAGGGCATGTTCCGGGCGAGCCTGCGCTCTGCCGTCGCGGACCTGCGCCACGTTCAAGGTGCACTCCTGGAATGGACAGGGGAGAATTTCTCACCCGCGACACCCCATAAGGGGCATCTCGCGACTGTGGGAGACCGCACCGCCCGCGCGGTGGGCGAAATCGCGGACCGCCTGGAAGCGGAATTGGGTTCGTTCCGGAGGTGTAGCCATGGGATGGCCCAAGATGGCAAGCCGTTTCGACAAGGCGGTGAGCTTCACGGTGGACGCCGACCGCGAGCAGGCGGACCGCTGGAGGGCGGCGGCGGCGGATAGGGGCGTAGAGGTCTCCTCCTGGCTCGCAGACACGGCGGATGCGCACGCCGCGAGCTCGCGAGATCGGGCCGCGCCACGCCGCTCCTCTGGGATCGTCGTCGGTTCCTGGTGACGATGATGGACACCTCGCGGAGCCCCGAGGTCGTGGCGGATGTCGAGGTCCCGGGATTCGTCTCGGCGCCGTTCGGCATCTTCAGGGGGAGCGGCCGGGGTGCGGGTGCTCCCGGCTCTGGGGAGCACTCCCTCGCGCACCTCCCAACCCGCCGGATCATCGCCACGCTCCCCCTCCGGAAGTCCTGCATGGCGCTGGCGGCGGAGCTGGCGGTCCTGCGGATCGACTGGCAGGAAAAGGACCCGGAGCGGGTGCTCGCGGGCGCCCCGGACCAGCAGAAGGTGCAAGCGCTCCTCCGGCTGTACGAGAGACTCACCCGCACGTAAGCAAGATCGGGGGCAGTCCTCCAGGGCCGCCCTCATCTCCCCTTTCCTCCCGTATGCGCGCCGGTCGATAACCTTGGCAGATCGAGAGAGTTCCCGGTAGACTTTCTGTTAGCGAATCCGATTCCCAGGGAGGTCCAATGCTGCGCTTCTGGCGTTCCTCTTTTGTTTGCCTCCTACCCTTTGCAGCCACGGTCGCAATTCTAGGCGGATGCGCCGCCAATTCTGGAGTGGTATCGCTTGGCGCTGACCGATTCATGGTCTCGCGGCAAGCAGCTACCGGATTCTCTGGTCTCGGGACACTCAAGGCGGACGCTCTTCGGGAGGCGGAACAGTACTGCGCCAAGAACGGCAAAGCCGTTTACGTTCTCAAGACTACGGAATCCGAACCGCCGTATGTCCTTGGCAACTTCCCGCGAGCCGAAGTCGAGTTTATATGCCTCGATCCCAGTGATCCAAAGCTCAACAAGCCTCCCACGGAACCATCTAGGTAGAGAGGATACGGAAGCTAAATCGTACCGCTTTCAGAAACGGCGGCATTCGGCGGAGGGATTCCAATGCGTGACTTCTGGCGTGCTTCCGTCGTCTGCTTACTCATCGCCCTTGCCGTTAGCGTAGTCGTCGCCTGTTCTCACAGGTATAGCCTTATCGCGACCGGCAGCACGATAGAACATGGGACCGTATACCGGATTGACCATTGGACGGGGCGCGTTGCTTGCGTCCTACCAGACGTTGACGCTCAAGGCAATCCTGTTGGCGTGAAGATCTGCGATCGCATGAGATCTACGACGCAATCCGCTCCAGAGAACTTTGCTATGGCCGATCTTCGCGATGTATCTCTTTGCAGATCGGTCCGCTTGGCGATACTTATAGGATGAGCTTGTACAATGGAACAGACATCGAGCTTTCCGAGATTACCGTCCGCATTTGCGCTCGCGGGTTCTTTGACAAAAAGAAGGAAGAAGTTCGCATCTACCGCACCTCGGTCAACATACAACCTTTCGCGGTCGCTGACGTGCCTATTAGGGTAGTCACGGATGGCACACCACCAATACAGGTTGTTTTCCTCTCCGCGAAAGGCATCCGTCGCGGCAGCGTAACCCCACCCCGTTCCGGTTCGTGATCTCAGCCGATCCGGATTGACGTCGGACGGGATTGCCTGACAGCAGGGCAAGGCGAGCGGCGGGTTTGCTGAGAATGCCCGGTTCTCACTCCACACACAGATAACCAGTTGTCTCCCCTTCCTAACCTCTTGCATGGCTGTCGTTCCAATAGGGGCGGGTTCGATTTTGTGCTGGAAGATGACAGCCGGCAGCGGTCCGCTGTGGTCTCGTGAGGCACACGCCGGCCTTACCACATCATGCCGGAACAGGCTATCGGGGGACGACAAGGGGAGCCGGCCGCGCCGCGCATTGGATAGAGGGCGGGCGTAGAGGATCGGGACCTGCGGGGGACAAGCCCCGGTCCGCCCCGGCGCGCATCCCGCTTGAGGCTTGCGGTTCCCTCTTAAAGAACTAAAATATTCTCCCCCGGAGAGCACCGGCAGGGCGCTCTCTAGACCTGTTCCCTGTGGCAACCCTTACGGGTTGCCCACAGCGGAACAAGTCGTCCCGTTCCGGGAGGAAATCCCGATAGAACAAGGCCGGAACAGTTTCAGAACAGGTCGTGGAACAGGTCAATTCATCCTCCCCGTTGGATTGCCTGGAACAGGTGTTGGAACAGGTTGGATCAAAGAGGTTATGGCTGGATCAAGGTTACGGCCGGGTAGAACCGGCGAGCTAGCTTTGGCAGGATGATCTACGGGAAAGCGGGCTCTCGGTGCGCGAATTGGGGGTCTGGCTTCCTGCCAGGCCCCTTTCCTCCGGCGTGCTCACCACGACTACCAGTCTGCACGTTGACGTGGTTGCGAAATTCTCGTAAAATCTGTCTTTCAAGGGGATAGTTCTGACTCTCTCCCGCACACCCGAGCGGCCCAAGGGCCTGTGGGCAAGCGGAGGGGGTCGAAGACTTAAGGTGGACTGATGCCTTGAAGGATTGTACAGCAATGTCCTCTACCGACTCCGTGCGATCATCAACGCCGACGCCAGCACGCGTATTTATCAGCTATTCTCGGCATGACAAAGAGTACAAAGACCAACTGGTTAGTCAGCTCATGGTTCTGGAGAGGCAGGGCCTTCTGGCAACATGGAGCGACGAGCGCATTGAGCTGGGGGTAGATTGGCACCCTGAGCTTCTCACCGCGCTGAACTCCGCATCGGTGGTGATCCTGCTGATTACCGTGAACTTTCTGACGTCCGAGTTCATCTTGCGGGAGGAGGTTCCGCGTGCACTGGAGCAACGGCGAGCGTCTGGCCTCAAGGTGGTTCCGGTGTACTGCCGCCCCTGTGCGTGGGAGGCCGTCCCGTGGCTAGCACGAATCCAGATTTGGCCACGCTCCGCTCAGCCGCTCTGGGGAAATGCGGGCGACGATGCAGCGAGCCGTCTCAGTGAGCTGGCGCGCGAAATCGCACGAATGGTCGGTACTCCGATTCCTGGAGCGACTAAGGAGGAGCCGATCATCCCCGATGAAGTGGAGCGCCAAATTGCAGAACTCGAAGCTCTCGATCTTTCCGCAATGTTCGACGGGATCGTAAGCGTTATCAAAGCCACCATCGCCGTTGGCGCACCAATCTACAATCGGGGTGACAAGGCACGCTGCGCCGCGATCTACTTGAACAGTGTCGAACGCATGGCGGCTCTCACAGAGCATCTCGTGGGAGCCGTTCCCGCCCTCGGCCATTCGGCTATGCCAGAGGCTGAGTCAGCACTTCGACGCGAGATGGCGGAACTGTCAGGACGGGGCAAGATGCCCTCGAGTGATGATAAAGGACCGAATCCGCTGTCTGACCCACTCCTCCTATCCGCTTCGAAATGGGAGTTCCAGGCGGCTGCTCGGTTCGGCAGGTCACCGGACGGTTGCGATCCAGACGCGCTCGCATGGCAAGTCCGTCGCGTCTTCGACCGGCTGCTGCTCTTCGATGCTGGTGCACGAGCGCTTGGCAAGCTTGACACGCTTGTGCGGCTACCTGGTCAAGGCATCATGAGGATTCTCGACTATCTGGACCAAATCGCGGACCTGTGTGGCCTCGAAAGTGAGGACGACTACGGCGTTGGAATGTACACCTCTGCTTCCCTCGCACTTCTCGCTTGCCGCACAATATCGGTTATAGGGGCCAATGCCGATGATGGCCCCACTGCGGGCTTGGCGCATCGTCGCCTCGAACGCGCTATCTTTAGTGAAGCCCTCACGGCAGAATCGGCTGCGCGCGTCCTGTGGCGCTGTGCGAGCGCACTCCGGTACTTGGCGAGAACTAGTGGCCTGTAACAACTGATTCGGTACCGACGCGGTGACTCACGCTGCGGTAAGTCCATTTCACCGGCTTGGGTGCCTTGTTGTAGAGGCGGATATACCGCATCAACTTTCCGGGCCAAGTCTTTGACCGAGGTAAAGACGCCCCGAGCGATGACATTGCGCTCGATCTTGGCGAATCAGAGTTCCACCTGATTCAACCAAGAAGAGTACGTGGGTGTGTAATGCAACTGGACATTGGAATGAGCCGCCAAAAAGTCTTTGACCTTCTGCGTCTTGTGAGCCGAGAGGTTGTCGACGATGACGTGGATCTCCCGTCCTTCCGGCTGGTAGGCGACGATGTCGGCCAGGAAAGCCACAAGCTCGGCCGAAGTGTGATGGTCTGCCATTTTGCCCAGCACTTCTCCGGTTTGCGTATTGAACGCCGCATACAAAGACAAGGTGCCGTGTCGGTAG
Organism: uncultured Acidobacteriota bacterium; assembly: GCA_963792575.1. GTDB lineage: Bacteria > Acidobacteriota > Thermoanaerobaculia > Multivoradales > UBA5704 > DATARR01. Next base: position 27,562 of record CAWBWZ010000023.1, on the reverse strand, counting down.
TACTCGAAGCCATGCCGCTCGGCACGACCCGGCGACAAGGCCAAGACCGGATCGAGTCGGTCCAACGCTTGGATGGCCGTCTTCTCATCCACACAGAACACGGCAGCGTGCTCAGGCGGGTTCAAGTACAACCCAATGACATCGGCCGCTTTCGACTCGAAGTCGGGATCATCCGAAGCCATGTAACGCTCCAGCCGATAAGGCTGGAGCCGATGCTTGGTCCAAACCCGCTGGACCATCATGTGGCTGATTCCCAAGTGAGTCCCGAGCCGGCGCGTGCTCCAGTGCGTCGTGCCGTCTGCTGGAGGGCGCCGCGTGGCATCCAGAATCCGGGCTTCCAGTTTCGGCGTGAGCACATCGGCTTTCTGCCCGCGGTGACGGCTGAACAGACCTGCCAATCGCCCATCGCGGAAACGCTGGCTCCAGGTCGCGACAAAGCCTCAGCTGCAGTCCAAGCGCTCCATGACTTCGTCCCAGGCCAGCCCCTCACCCAGAAGCAAGATGACGCGAGCGCGGCGCGCATCCTCAGCACGTCCCGTCCGACTCGCTGCACGACGACTCAGTTCCGTATACTCAGCATCCGTCAGTTTGATCGCGTTCCTCATGGACGTGATTATAGTCTATAAATGCGTGTTACGAGCCACTAGATAACCAACGGAGACGAGAATGACTGCTCTCAGCGCACTAATCGATGCCTTGATTGTCGGCGATGCTGTTACGACGGGTGGGCTGGCAATGATTCCGCTTATCAGACGAATGACCGATGCCCGGCAGTACAGAACCCTCGATGAGGCGCTTCACGGAGGAGACGTTGCGGTCACGGAGGTCTCTGAAGCTGGTTCCGTTCCCGAACTCCGCTTCCACAACGGCACTGAACTTCCAGTGTTGCTGATTGATGGAGAGACGCTGATCGGAGCGAAGCAAAATCGGACGCTCAACGTCTCGATCTACGCGCCATCCAAGCAGGACATAACGATACCTGTGTCATGTGTCGAGGCCGGAAGATGGGCGCGGGGCAGCTGGTCGTTCAGCGCCTCCCGGGATCACATGTTCGCCTCGGGACGTGCTCGTATAATGGGGGACGTCCATGACGCGATGGACGCCGGTTTCGAACCCCGTGCTCAACAGGGCCAGGTATGGGCCGATATCGATCGGAAAATGAAGCGCATGGGAGTTCAGTCGGCGACGCAGGCAATGGACGAGATGTTCACTGCCCTTGACTCAAAAATCAGTGATTTAGCTTCACAGCTCCGAGCGCAAGCCAACCAGGTAGGAGCCATATTCTCTCTTCATGGGCGAGTCGTCGGAATGGACTGCTTTGACTGCGACGACACTTTTGCTGTGCTGCTCCCCAAAATCCTTCGAAGCTATGGCCTCGACGCTTTGGACGATTCGGCAGAGCTCCTGGGAAGCGACATCAAGACGGCCGAGGAGTTCCTGTTGCTTGTGTCGCAAGCCGACCAGATCGATGGCCCGTCTCCGGGAGTTGGCACTCACGTCCGCCTAGAAGGCCGGAATGTCATCGGCTCGGCTCTCGTCGTTGACGGTAGAGTTGTACACATGTGCGCCTTCTGGTCCGATGCCTCCGATGCCCGATCCGGAGACAACGGACCGATGATCGTTCCGTGACTGATAGCTGTCCGCTTGGTGGCTGTTCCTTTTTATTGACCCGGCCATCTAATGTTGAACTTTTGAGCAGCAGTTGATAGAGTTGGAGCATGGAACGGACGGATGGACGGACGCTTTCTCCAGAGGTACTCAACGAACGTCGGCGTCGGGCTGTAAAGCTTCGGTTGAGCGGTATAAAGCTGGTGGAGGGGTCGGCCGTTGTGGAGTTGAGCCGTGGCACGATCATCGCGGCGATGAAGGCTTACAAGGCTGGAGGATGGCCTGCGGTGGCGACAGGCAAGCGCGGTAACTCTGTCGGTATGAGGCGCACTCTCTCGCCGGATCAGGAAACGGCGATCCAAAAGATGATCTGCGACCGCACTCCCGACCAATTGAAGATGCCTTACGCCCTTTGGACTCGGTCGGCGGTGGGCGAACTGGTCGCCCAGCAATTTGGGATGAAACTGCCGGTACGTACTGTCGGACACCCCCAGTTTCCTGTCAGGTAGATCTGGAGATCTGACCTAGCCCATACCGTCCTACAACACCTAGCCTTGAATTGGATATAAGCCGCCTGCTTCACGGCATTGACGTCGTGAGTGTCCGCTTTTGCTTCTCCAAACAACCTTGTTAGCCCAACTTCCACAGCCTCCGGCCCCAAAGTGGACGATCTGGGCGTCTTCTGGGCCGTAAGTTGTTGATTCTTGGAGAGGCAGAATCCCGATTCCAGAAATAGTGACGAAACCAGGAATTTCGAGTTTCTGATATAGAAGCCCATGGCCCCCGCCAAAATTTGGCGTTCAAGGCGGAATAGTGACGAAAACCTGCCACGGATCGTTACGCCTCAATACTTTACGCTGCAAAGCGTGGAAGTTGGGTTAGCGCAATACTTCTATACCGTGCCGGCCGCCTCTGCTTTGGCTAACAAATGGAACAGGGCATTTACCAACTGGTCATTCGTTGCGCTAGAATCGCCAAGGACGCTGAGTTCACCTGCAGCCGCAATTCCTGGCAGGAATTTTTCAGGCTTCGCCTCAGCCTCCTTCCAGATCTCATGTGCGACATGACCTGTCGCACCGATAGGTATCACAATCTTACCCTCTCGAAGTGCGATACCAACCTCTTTGAGAACGCCTGGCGAATTCTCTACACCTCCTCCTGCCGAGGCCCTGTTCCCAGAGATTACGACGACTATGCCAGAGCGAGAAAGCAGTTCTTCGCGGTGCTTTGCATTTAGTGCCCGCTGGTCACCTGTGGTTGTAGCGGGAAACGGGCGAACCACGAGTCGCTCAAGTTCCGTACCCTTGGGAATTCCGTAGAGCGCACGCAAGGCACCCACCACGCACTGTTCGCCCATGCCCAATCCAAAGCCGGATACAAGATTGTAACCATCACGGATAAGACGTCCACCAACTTGACGGACGAGATCATCGAGCCGGGGCTGCCCCAAAGGCGAAGCGTCCTGCGCTGCGCCGGAAACGAAGACTGACTTCCGGTGAATAAAAGAGGAAAGAGTCTCGAGAAGAGATGTGACGCTCGAATAATTGTCAACCCAGACCGTCTCGACCCCAAACCGCAAGAGGTCCTCCTGCCTTAATGCAGTCTTACGGACTTCGTACTCATAGTCAGCCCTTTTCCGTCCAACAAACGGGGATGGCCTTTGCGGCAAACGCATGACGCAGAAGTGCTCGCGAAGATTTGTACCGAGAAGCACGCGCACTCGACTGAGGATGTAGTCAATATTGGGATCGGTAAAGCTGAAGCCCAAAAAGAGGAAGGTGCTGGAGATTAAATCTCCTTTGAGCCGTTCGATAAAAAGGGGACGCTTGCGCTCGTACTGTTCGTAGTCGTCCTTGGTTATGACTGCTTCATGCGGCTGCGTCACACAACCATGCATTTTGTAAATGACGACATCCCGGTCGCGCCTTGTTTGCGCTAAATTTTCCTGAGTGAGCTTCAGATCGACAATCTTACCCGCGTCAGCAAAAGAGTCCTCCAAGAGCTCGTCATAGTTCGTTGTCCAGACTGTCGGCAGAGGGAGGCGGGCAACCAAGGCATGGCTGCGAGTGGAAACTGCAGATCGAGCGAGCTCTTCAATAACCGTTTGGTTGATTCTGCTCCTGTTGCGCTTCTCGTTCAGATGATACTGGGCGACAGCGATCAGGTCAGTCTCACGGTCAATATCTAGGCCTAGATCACTAGCGATGTCCTTTAGCAAAGCTTTCCAGTCAACAAAGCCGGCCGAACGAGAGAGTCCAGCCCCGGCAAAGACGGCGGCATCGCCAGATTCCAGAGCTTGTGCATAGCGCTTGATGAAGGCTCGCTGCTCAGCGCTCGGTATCCAGCTCATTGGTGGCTTCCGCGCAACTCCGCGCTCCTCTTTTGCATTGCATACTCCTCAGTAGTTAAACCGTATGGAGATTGCCTCCTCAACCCAGCCTTCGATATTTTCCTTAATGTGATCATAGACGTAGGTACTTGTTACATAGGGAGTGTCATAAACCTTTACTATTTCTGAGAAACTCTTGCCCTCAAGCGTAAGATCTTCGAAGGGATTCCGCCCCTTGACAGATTGTTCGCCGAACATATTCTTAAGGCCGTATATGTGTATGCCAACTACTCCCTTACCGTCATTCCAGGCCCTTTCGATTTCGTATTTGACCCACTTACGACCCGCGGTTGTGCTACCTATTAAAACGACCGCACATGACTTTCCGCTTAATTGATCCTTGATCCATCGCTGAATGGCAGCATCACCGCCCTTGGTAAGTGTTTCCCAATCATTGTCAGAACAGGGCCTGTTGCCCTCAACGACACCAGCATTCCTCACTTGCGCTGCTCGCCAGTTGTCCGGCTTGTAATGAAAAGAAAACAATACCTTCCGTGCCAATGGGGGCCTCCAGTCTCTATGCTTACCTTATAACCGACATCCGATCCGAATCAATGCGCTGCGACTCGCAGCTTGGTGCTGCCTAAATTTCCTCAACCGAAGCTTTCTGTCCGCTCTTCACCTTTGCGTCGTCAATAGCGAGCCAATGGCTCGTCGCGACCTCCATGCTCGCCCTGGCTGGCAACCGAACAGATGACCTTACAACGTGGCAGGCTCGGCCATTGGATCCTTGGCATTACTCATCGAAGGTCATGCGGGCCAGTTCCTCCTGGAGTTGGCCTTGCTCCTCTGAATCGCGAGTGCACGCCAAGCGGTCCGCCACGTTGAGGAAGCGCATCTTCTCCTGCTCCCTCGTCTCAAGGCCTGTCTCGATCAATTCGACCAGAATGCTGCTGGCGCTCGTGCGGCTCGACTCCGCGAGCGACTTGACGCGGCGAGCGACCTCTGGAGGGAGGCTCACACTTTGCCGAATGGGTCTCTCGTCGGTCGACATGGCTCAAGGATACACAAGCATGCACCATCATGCACCAAGCTATGGTGAGCGATCCGGGCCAGCGGATGGCGCCGGATGACCCAGCGGCGGCGCTGCTCATGCCTGAAAGATGAGGAGCCGGCGGAAGCGGGCCGGCTCCTCAAGGATGGGGGGTGAGCCCGAGCCCATCCTCATCGGCTCAGGACCACCGGGAGGACAGGGTCAGCAGGCGGCTTTCTGACAGACTCCGCAAGGACTCCCGCACATGGCTTCGCAGACAGCCAGGCAGTATTCAACGTCGCCCTCGCAGGTGGCGTCAATCGGGCCGCCACACCCCGAACAGCTGATTCCCCAGCCGCCTGCTGCCTTGGAGTCTCCGGCAAACATCAGCGGCGCTCCGCCTTTGCCTGCGAAAGCCTTCGGTGAGCTCAGAAGAGAGACAGACAAAACCGCGAGCACGAAAACGAGGCGAAGTCTACGCATAGCTCCTCCTTGATAGGCAAGGACGCGGCAGAGAAGTCTGCCGCCCTCGACCGCAACTGGATCCGGGCTTACAGGAGGCATTCGGAGGGCCGCTGACCAGGAATGCGAGCAGAAGGACCTCCACCGCAGCTTCCTGCTTTTCGACTTCAAGAGAAGAATAGAACTATGTCCTCTCTTTTTAAGGTACAGGACGCGCGTCAAACGAGACAGAACCTCTTCCCGCCCTCCGAACGTGCCCAGCCTATGGACCTTTCTTCTTTCGGGCAGGAGCCTTGAGAGCGGACCGGGTCTGCTGGAGCGCCGCGTACAGCCCTTCGAAGAGGGCTCTGCCGTGGCGCTCGAGCTCGGGGTCGGGCCAGCCGGCGGTGGACCAGCCGTGGAGGATCGCGTCGATGCCGGGAGACTCGGGGCGCGCGGCGCCGTCGCGCAGGTCGATCTCATGGACGATCGCGGCGAGGGCGGCGAGGGCGGGATCGCCCTCCAGGCCAAAGGCGGCGAGCATCGTCTCGAAGGTGCAGAGGTTGCCGCGATGGCCGAACTCAGCGTTTCGCATATCGAAGGAGATCTCCCCCTCGGTGGGAGTTTCGGCGTAGCGGATCTCGGCGGCGGGGTCGACAAAACGGCGGATCAGCCAGGCGCAGGCGAGGCGGTCGACGTGCGGATGGGGCCGGGTGACCCAGCGGCGGCCCTGGTAGCGGCTCCGCTCGGCGGCGGGGACCTCGCGCGAGGTTCCCGCGCCACGGCCCAGGGCGGCCTCAATCCGCTCCAGCGCCGCGGCGGCCCGGGGTCCCTCGGGAGCCTGGAAGAAGTCGATGCGCGCCGCCTCGCCGAAGCGGCGGCGGAGCTTCTCCAGGCGCTCCCTCAGGCCCTCCTGGCCGATCGGCTCCAGGGCCTCCTCGGCCTCGGCGGCGATCTTCCGGTAGTCCTCGTCGCGGGAGGCGCGGAACAGCTCGATCAGCCGCGCCTCGGCCTCCCCCTCGAAACGGTCGACGCGCAACACCAGGGCCTCGCCGCCGCCGTCCTCGATCTCCTGGGCCAGCCAGCCCAGGGCTTCGGCGTTCTCCTCGCCTGTGGGCAGGAGGTAGAGCGAGCCGGTGGGCGAAACCGCCCCGAGCTTCTGCAACCGCCGCCAGACGGCCACCCGCCTGCTCGACGCCGACGCCGAGGGGAGGGTGTAGGAGAGGCCGAGCCACTGCATGGAAGGAGATCCTACTCTGGGAGCGCCATGCCGGGCGCGTCACCCGGTCCCCACCGGGAGTGGACCAGAAAGCCGGCGGCTCCCACTCCGAACGCGACGTAGAAGGGAAGCCGCCGATCGATGATCCAGAGCCAGCCGCCCACCAGCGGCGCGGCGAACACGGCCAGGCCGCGAACCAAGTAATAGAGCCCCACGGCCCGCCCCCGCGCCCCGGCCGAGGCGAGGTCGAGAATGAGCGCCTTGCGCGCCGGCTCTCCGGTCTCGCGCAGGCCGGCGATCACGAAGGCCGCCGCCAGCCCGACCGCGCCGCGGGCCGTTGCCAGCGCCAGGGGGAAGAGGGCGAAGAAGGCGAAGGTCACCAGCACGAACGGCTTGCGGTTCATGCGGTCGGCGAGCCGCGCCACCGGCAGGTAGACCAGGGTGGCGGCGATCATCTGCACGCTGGTCAGGACCCCGAACTCAGCGGCGGTGCCGCCCAGGACGTCCATCACAAAGAGGAGGACGAAGACTTTGGGGATGCCCTCGGCCCAGCGCGCCAGGATGTCCGCCATGAGCAGGCGCTTCAATCCCGGGTCCATCCGCCGCCAGAGGCCCGGCAGCCCCTCGGAGTCCGGCACCGGTGGCGCCTTTTCCACGTAGGAACGCCGCAGGATGGCGACCCCCAGGAGGGCGAGGAGGATCGTCGCCGCGAGCCCGGCCCGCATGCCGCTCTGGAAGCCGAACCGGGCGATCAGCCAGCCGCCCAGAGGCGGGGCAAGGATGATGGGCGCCCGCTTGAGGATGGCCTGGATTCCGAATCCCGTGGCCCGCCGCCCCGGCGGGAGATGATCTCCGAGCACGGCGAAGATGGCCGGCAGCGTCAGGCTGCTCCACGCCATCACCAGCACCGTCCCGGCCAGGAGCCACGGCCAGCTTGGGGCCACGATGTAGACCGCGTAGCCGCCGATCGCCAGCAAGGCAAAGAGGATCAGGGAGGCCCGCCGCCCCAGACGGTCGGCCAGCCAGCCGCCCGGGTACGGGTAGACGGCGTCGAGGAGATCCCGCAGGGTCCCGTAGAGCGCTATCGCCCAGGCCCCAGCTCCCAGCAGCTCCAGATATTTAGGCACAAAGCGCGACCACAGCTCCTCACCCATCCCCAGGGCCAGGAACGCCGCCAGCATGGCGACGACGTTGCGCTCCAGCCCGAGAGCGGAGCGCAGCCGGGCCAGAGGCAGGGCGACCGGATGATCCACGTTACTATCATAACGTTAATGTGAAACTATGATTACAAAACCAGCTCCCCTTCCATGGTCATTACTCCACCAGCAAGAGCACGAAGGCTCTCGTGTTCGGGAGACCGGTCCCGCTGTTGAGCTGGCGATACTGGACGACACCGTTCACGGAGATCTCGACGAGGAGCTGCCAGGGAACAGTTGAGGGGACGAAGGTCCAGCTCAGCTGGCTCTTGCCTCTCTCCAGGAAAGGCAGCTTGATCCGCAACGGGCTCGGAGGCGGAATCGCCTGCTCCGCCAGGGTCGATTGGCCGGTCGCCTGGCTCAGGCTCACGTCGATCCTCCCCGGCGCGAGGCAGGAGAACACGAGGAGCTCGACGGACGCTCCCGCGGGAACAGAGATGTAGCCGGGAAGAATATCGTTCCCTCGTGTGTCGCACGACACCGGCTCGTCCACGGCCATCTTACCGGCCATCTTAGTGATCGCGGCAGCCGCCCTGAATTTTTTCGACGCCTGCGCTACCAGAGCGGCGAGAGACTTGACCTCCTTTTCAAGGGGCTCGAGATCCGAGTTGTCCGGGCTTCCCTCCTTGCGCGCGGTGCTCAGGCTTGTACGCAGTTGGGACACCCGCAAGTCACCGTAAGAATCGAGTACATCTGGGGAGAGCTTCGCGATCCGCCTCTCCAGATCATTGAACTTCGTTTCGACGGCGGAGAGACGCGCGGCGCGCTGCCGCCGCGCCAGGGCGGGGATCGCGGAGGGAGCAGGGACCACCGGCCCCGGCTGATTGCCAACCGAAGGAGTGCCCTTCGATCGGGTACCAGGCGCCCGGGTCCCGGTCTGCGACCGTGAGGTGGTCTGAGCCGGATCGACTCCGGAAGCCTTGGGGCTCGGAAGCGGCAGAGGCGGTGGCGGTGGCGGGGCGTCGCGGCGCCCCACCGACACGTAGTTGCTGATCCCCAACACGCCATTTTCGTCCGGAGCAGCGTCGCGCACGTAGTACGAGGCCATGCGGTCCTCGTCCGCCAATTCGAGCGAGCCCGGCCAGCCCTCGACCTTCCCTTCTTTTCTGGTCCCCACAAACACCTTCGGAACGTCCCCCCATCTCGCATCGCCGCTCACCTGGAGCTGGAGCGGTCCCGTGCCCGTGGGATCGACCTTCGCCAGCCTGTACCTCTCCTCCTGGCGCGCGGGCACCTCGCGGGTGAAGGCGGGCGAGAGCGCGGGCAGCGCCAGGGCGGCGAGGAGGGCGGCCAGGAGCGCGGTGGCGGTCGCCGCCCAGCCGGGGAGCGGGGCGTTGCGCCAGCCGCCCAGGGAGGTGCCAACGGCGCGGCGGCGGATGGGGCGCAGCACGGTCTGCCGCAGCTCACGGCCCAACGGGGCTGGGAGCGGCGGCAAGGGGCCGCCCGCGGCGGTCAGACCGGCGACGGCGTCGCTCACCTGACCGGCCAGAGGACCGCTCGCGAGGTCCCGCAGCTCGGCCAGCGCACGCTCTTCGTGCCCTGGGACCCGGATCTCCTGGAGGGCGCGGTCGAGGCGCCAGCGGTCGTGCGACGCGGTGCCGGCCTCGGGCTCGGAGGCGGCGAGGAGGCCGGCGAGGAAGGCGTGCACCTCGCCGGCCTCGGGGGGCAGGCCGAGGGGAGCGTCGAGAGGCGGCGCCTCCAGGGCTTCGAGCATCGCCGCCAGCGGGACGTGGGGACAGAAGCGCTGGCGCAGACTTTCCAGGAGATCGGGGTCGCGCCGCGGGCTCAAGGCGAGCAGCCAGCGCAGGCGGTCGACGTCGAGCGGCGCGACCGGGCGGTCGGCGGCGGTGCGGAAGGTCGCGCGGGCCGCCGGGCCGGGGCGGCCGTGGCCGAGATGGCGCGCGGCGGCGAGGAGCCCTTCCGGGGTCATCGGCCAGACAGAGATCTTCAACTCGTCCGGCCGCCGCAGCACGGGGTGCCACGCGCCAGGATCTCCCGCGGGATGGAGCCAGGCGCGCCGCGGCCAGGCGGCGAGCTGCTCGATCCATGGCGCGATCCGCCCCTCCCTGCCCACGAGGATACCGTCGCCGGCGCTCACCACCAGCAGCGGACTCGCGGCGCGCAGACGGGCGAGCTGGCGGAGCGAGATCTCGGGCTCGCCGAGGGCGCGGAACACCCGGCCGGCGTCGGCGTGGAACTGCCAGCGGTCCAGGGGGACGTTGCGCGCCGCGAGACCGCCGAGCAGCGCGGCAACCCGGCCCCGCCAGGCATCCATGCCGGGGCCGATGTCCTCCAGGACCACGAGCGGGGGCGCGGCGGCGCGGGAGCGGAAGACGACCTGCGGGGCGAGCCCGGCGCGCAGTGTGCGGCGGATCGTCGCGTCGACGTCGAGATCGCCGTAGCGCGGCTCGGCCGGTGCGCGCCTCCCGAGGAAGCCCGCCGCCTCCTCCAGGGCCGCGGGCGGGAACGGCGGCGCCCTCTCTCCCGGCTCGATCGCGTAGCCCTGCGGCCCGGGCCGCTCCGCCAGCTCCTCGTGCCACCGCCGGCGCGCCGCGCGTGCCGCCGCCCGACGCAGGCGCATCCAGTAGAGCCCGAGGAGGAGGCCGCCCGCGAGGCCGGCGGCTCCCAGCAAGGCGCGCTGCCGATCGGGCGTGCGCCAGGTGGCGGCGACGGTCGGCGTTTTCGGCGGTGGCGTCTCCTCCGAGACCGAGGCATACGGGCCGTGGGACTCGATCGGCCGCGGAGCGGGAGGCGCGGGACGCGGCCAGAGCAGGGCGGCGAGAACGAGGGCAAGGACCACCGCCGCACCGATCGCGAGGAGCGCCCGGCGGGCGGTGTGGCGCTCCCGTAGCGGCTCCGCGGGCGGTAGCTCAGGCGTTGGCTCGACGGGAGCGGGCGCCAGGTACAGCTCGTCGAAAGCCGCGCGGACGATCGCCACCTCCCCGGGATTGCGCGCGAGGACCGCGGCCAGGGCGTCGCGGAGCGCGACGGCGCTCGTGTCGTCCCAGCGCGCGAGGAGCCGCCCCACGGTCAGGTGCTCGCGCACGCCGATCTCCAGTTTGCGCTCCCGGAGAAGCGCGAGCAGGTCGGCGAGCGGCAGGGGCGCGGGCATCCGGGGTTCTCCCGTCAGGCCCGGGCGGGATGCGCGGAGCGCACGCGGCGCAGGTCTTCCTCCGTCTTGAGCAGCGCGCCGAGATAGGGAAGCTCGCCGAGCTCGCCCGCGATCACCACCTCATGGATCCCGGCGCGGTGGAGGATGCGCGCCCAGGCCAGCATCTCGCTCGTCGTCGGCTCCTTGAGCAGTCCCTGGACGTCGCGCAGCTCGAGGAAGCGGCGGACGATCCGCTTCGCCAGCGATGGGGTGAGCTCCAGGTGCGCCAGCCGCTCGTTCAGGATGTTCAGGAGCTCGGCCTCCCCCGGGGGCTCGATGTGATGGAAGACGCAGCGGCGCAGGAACGGATCGGGGAGCTGGCTCTCGCGGTTGCTGGTGATCACCACCACAGGACGGTGGATGGCGGCCTCCTCGATGCCCAGCTCCGGGATGCGCAGCTCCATGCGGTCGAGAGCGAAGAGGAGGTCGTTGGGGAAGTCGCGGGGCGCCTTGTCGATCTCGTCGATCAGCACCACCTTGGGTTTGTCCGCCGAGCGGAACGCCTCGCCGAGCGGGCCGCGGCGCAGATAGTTCCCGCGGTCGCGGGCGCGCGGGTCGCTCACCTGCGCGTCGTAGAAGCGCTGCAGGTTGTCGATCTCATAGAGAAGGTCGCGCCCCTGCTGGTCGCTCCGCACCGGGAAGATCTCGATCTCGTATTCGAGCTCCGCGGCGATCGAAAAGGCGAGCACCGTCTTGCCGGTGCCGGCCTTGCCGGTGACGAGGAGGGGCATCTCCACGGCGAGGGCGGCGTTGACCGCGCTCACCAGGTCGCGCGGGGCGAGGTAGCGGCCCCGCTCGCCCGGGGTGAGGGCGGGCTGGCCGCCGGCGGTGGTGCCGTCGCCCCGGTACTGCCGGAACGCGGGAATCTGGCTCATGGTGTCTCCTCGGCGCTCAGCCGGTCGACGATGCTGCTGAGGATGTCGGCCGAGCGGTTGGAGCCGTCCAGGACAGCCCGGACGAGCTCCGCGGGCTCCGCCACGAGAGTTTTCGGCAACGACTCGGCCCAGATCTTGACGTCCGAGCGCTTGATGCGTTTCAGGACCGGCAGCTCGCAGACCGGGAGGCGCGCGTGGGCCTTGGCGCGGATCTCCTTGAGCGCCTTCCGCACCTCCCCCGCCGCCTTCGACACCATCGCCGGCGGCCAGTCGACCCCCTGGATCACCTTGAGCACGCCACGCGTCGTGCCCGGATCGGGGAGCAGCTCCGGCAGCCAGCGGGTGTAGTAGAGCACCAGCGCCTCGTCACTCAGGCGGGCGGGCATCACGGGGCGGTGCACCAGGACGAGGTCGCGGTCCCGCAGGAAGAGGCGGAGCGAATCCGCGAGGGCGGCGCTCTCCGCGCTCGGGCAGCGCAGGGTCTTGGCGAGAGCGCGGAAGAACTCGTCGCGGTCGCCGGGGACCTTCGCCCCCCAGAGGATCCTGCGGACCCACCGCTCGCGCTCCGCGGGGAAGCACTCCTCGACCGTGTCCAGGAAGTAGTTGTGCCCCTCGCCGCGCGGCCCGACGACGAACAGCGCCTCGTGCTCCGGCTTGGCGGCGTGGGTGGCGATCGTCATCCACTGGTCGCTGCGGTCACACCCCCAGACGGCCCGCCCCTTGCCCCAGCGCGCGATCCGGGCGGAGCGCCACTCCTCCTCGGCCGGTGTGCCCGGCATCAGAGAAGGGCCCGCGCCCTTCTGTCCGCACACCTTCCGCCCCTCGGCCTCCCACGCCTCGCGCTTCCCCGGCTCCTTGCCGCGCAGGCCGCAGCAGAGCCTCCAGAGGCGCGAGAGATCCGATTCGGACTCGTCGTGCCACGCGATGTGCAGGTCCTCTCCCAGGTAGAGCGGGATGCGGCCTGTGGTCAGGGGCGAGCGCAGGACAGCGATCTTGCGGCGCTCTCTGGCCTCTTCGGTGAACGCGCGCAGCTCGAAGCGGCTCCAGCGGCTGTCGAGGCTGTCTTCGCTGAGCACGAAAACCGCCTGCCCGCTGTGCAGGAGGGCCTGATAGATCTGCTCCTGGACCGGCTCCCCCAGGCGCATGCGCTCCTCGTCAAGCCAAACGCTGAACCCCGCGGCCTCGAGCCAGCCGCGCAGGCAGGCGACGAACTCACGGTCCTCGTGGGCGTAGCTGACGAAAACGTCGTAGGACGGGGGCACGGTAAGCTCTTCTTATCCCCCTTCCAGCATCCGGTAGGGAACCGCCCGCAAAATCTCCGACAGCGGCACCAGCCCGGCCCGCGCCTTGGCGAGCGCGTCGTCGAGGAGGGTGCGCATGCCGCGGTCGCGGGCGGCGGCGCGGAGGCGGTTGGCGGGCTCGCCGCGGGCGATCTGGTCGGCCAGATCCTCGTCGGGCACGAAGAGCTCGTAGATGCCGAGCCGGCCGCGGAAACCGGTGTTGGCGCAGGCTTCACAGCCCACGGGACGGCAGAAGCCGCGGTCGCCGGGGTTGAGGCTGAGACGGCGGGCCTCGTTCTCGTCCGGCGCGGCTTCGGCCCGGCAGTGCTCGCAGAGGCGGCGCAGCAGGCGCTGGGAGAGGGAGCCGAGGAGGCAGCCGGCGATCAGGGGCGGATCGATGCCGAGGGTGCGCAGGCGGGCGACGGTGAGCACGGCGTCGCCGGTATGCAGGGTCGAGAGCACCAGATGCCCGGTCTGCGCCGCGCGCACGGCGGCGTCGGCGGTCTCTTCGTCGCGCACCTCGCCGATCAGGATCACGTCCGGGTTCTGGCGCAGGAAGGCCCGCGCGTAGTCGGCGAAGCTCATCTGCTCGGAGACCTGCTTCTGGTTGGTCTTCGGGAAGTAGTACTCGATCGGGTCCTCGGCCGTGAGGATCTTGTTCTCCGGCGTGTTGATGTGATGGATGGCGGCGTAGAGAGTGGTCGTCTTGCCGCTCCCGGTGGGCCCGGTGACCAGCAGCATCCCTTCCGGGCTGGCGATCAGGCGCTCGAGGGTGGACCGCATCTCGCCGTCCATCCCCAGGCGGTCGAGGGCGAGGGGCGCGGCGCTGTCCAGAATGCGGAGGACCGCGTCCTCGCCGTACGGACCGGGGACGACGGAGAGCCGGAAGTCGACCGCGCGCGGCGGCGCCGCCTGATCCCCTCGATGGGCTCGATAGACCGCCTGGATGCGCCCGTCCTGCGCCCGCCGCCGCTCGGCGATGTCGAGGCCGCCGAGCACTTTCAGCCGCGCGATCACCGCCGGCACGTTGTCCTGGGCGAGCGCGGTGGCGACCTGCCGCATCGTGCCGTCGATGCGGAACCGGACGTCCACGTCCTGGTCGTAGGTCTCGATGTGGATGTCGCTGGCGCCGAGCTCGACGGCGCGGCCGAGGATCTCGTCGAGGATCTCCGGCACCGGCGCTCCGGCGGCGAAGGTGAAGGCCGGGACCGGCCGCAGGAGGAGCGAGCCGGCGTCGACGCCCGGACCCGCGGCGCCCCAGCCGAGATCGATCGCCCGCCGGATCTCCCAGTCGTTGAGCGGCACCGGCCGCACCGGCCGGCCGAGCAGGCCGCCGATCTCGCGCACCAGCGACCGCCGAACCGGCGGCAGCATGCCGACCCGCACGGGCTCGCTCCCCCGCGGGTCCACTCTGCCCAGCACGACGACCCGCTTCTCCAGGCAGAGCTCGCGGTCGAGGAGCCGGACCGAACGCGGGTCCACCTCGAGCTGGGACAGCTCGACGAACCCGGCGGGTTTTTCTTCGGAAGAATCCGCGGCAGCGTTCTCGTCACTCATGGCTCTTACTATAGCTGCCTGGCCCAGGCACCTTACGGAGTGGAGAAGGGCTGCAGCGTCCGCGTGAAGAACTCCGCCGCCCGGGCGTAGAAATGCTGGATCTCCAGGGGGCGGAAGCTGTGCCTCTGCCTGGGGTAGAAGGCCTGCTCGAAGGGGAGCCCGGCGTCGACGAACGCGTCGCTGATCTGGATCGTGTTCTGCGGGTGGACGTTGTTGTCCGCCAGGCCGTGGACGACGAGCAGATGGTCCTGCAGGCGGGCGGCATAGGTCAGGGGAGACGAGCCGCGGTACCCCTCCGGATTGTCCTCGGGGAGGCCGAGGTAGCGCTCGGTCCAGATCGAGTCGTAGAGCTTCCAGTCGGTCACCGGGGCGGCGGCGACGGCCGCCTTCCAGACCCCCGGCCGGTTGAGGATGCAGTAGAGCGTGCTGGAGCCGCCGCCCGACCACCCCCAGAGACCGAGGCGGGAGGGGTCCACCCAGGGGAGGCTCTTCAGGTAGTCGACTCCGGCGAGCTGACCGGCGAGGTTCACCGCTCCGAAGCGGCGGTAGTCGCGGTCCTCCCCGGCCTTGCCGAAGAAGACCGAGGACTGGCTGTCGACGCTGAGGACGGCGAACCCCCGCTGGGCCATCAGCTTGTGCCAGAGCCCGCGGGCGCTCCAGTTGTTGTCCACCACCTGCGAGCCGGGGCCGCCGTACTGGTAGATGAGGACCGGGTAGCGGCGCCCAGGGTCGAAGCCGGCGGGCTTGAGCAGGCGCGCGGGGAGGCGCGAGCCGTCCGGCCCGGGAATGGTGAGGAGCTCCCATTGCGGCAGGGCCGCCGGATCGAGCCGGGCCGGGCCGGAAGGGAGCGGGAAGGCCGGACCTTTCGCGGATCTCGCCTCGGCGCGCGCGGGCTGGTTGGCGTTAGCCCAGGTATGGACCCAGGCGCCGGTGCGCGGCGAGGCCAGGGCCTGGTGCCAGCCGGGCTCCGGCGTCAGCACCTCCCACCCCCCGTCGCCGCCGGCGGCGTCGAGGCGCACGCGCGCCACCTTTCGGTCGGCGGGGCCGAGCCCCGCGGTCTGGAAGCCGGTGACCAGGGCCCAGGTGCCGTCGGCCGCCACGGCGTCGAGCGAGGCGATCGCCCACCCCTCGGGCGTCGCCGGGCGGACCGGCTTGCCGTCGGCGCCATAGAGGTAGAGCCGCCGCCAGCCGTCGCGCTCGGAGCCCCAGAGAAAGCGGCCGTCGGGGAGGAACCGGAAGTCGCGCCCGAGATTGATCCAGGTCCGCCAGCTCTCGGTCAGCAGGGTGGAGCAGGCGCCGCCGCCAGCATCGCAGCGGAGAAGGTCGAGCCGCGTCTGGTCCCGGCTCAGGCGCTCGATCGCGACGGCGTCCCCGCGCGGGGTCCACTTGAGGCGCGCCAGGTAGGCGTCGGGATCGCCGGTGCTCATCCAGGTGGTCTTGCCGGTGGCGGCGTCGGCCACCCCGATCGTCACCTTCGGGTTCGCGGTGCCGGCCTTGGGATATTTCTGCGCGGTCACCTCGGGGTAGAGCGGCGAGTCGTCCAGCAGAGGGTAGGTGCCGACCGGCCGCTCGTCGAACCGGTAATAGGCGAGACGGA
The DNA here is from genome assembly GCA_963792575.1 of uncultured Acidobacteriota bacterium. GTDB lineage: Bacteria > Acidobacteriota > Thermoanaerobaculia > Multivoradales > UBA5704 > DATARR01. Next base: position 11,276 of record CAWBWZ010000023.1, on the reverse strand, counting down.
GGCTGTCCGGGCTCCACCAGAAGGCGCTCGGATCGCGGTTCCAGACCTCCTCGCCGTAGACCCAGTCGGTGGCGCCGTTGAGCGTGGTGTCCTGCCGGCCGTCGCGGGTCAGCCGGGTCTCCGCGCCGGTGGCGACGTCGAGCATGTAGAGGTCGAGGGAGCGCACGAAGGCGACGCGGCGGCCGTCGGGGGAGAACTCGGGGCTCTCCTCCCGGGCCTCGGTGCGGGTCAGCTGGCGGAGCTTCCGGGTGTCGAGGGGGAGGAGATAGAGATCCCCCTGGGAGATCAGCAGCAGGGAGTCGCCGCGCGGGGACCAGCTATATCCGGCGAGCGGGAACATCTCGCCGGGGGCGCCGAGACCGGCGAGCCGCACCAGCACCTCGCGCCGGCCGGTCTCGGGATCGAGCGACCAGATCGACTCCTCGCGGCCTTCGCCGCTCTCGTCCCAGACGTAGGTCAGGCGCCGGCCGTCCGGGGACCAGGACTGGCGCGTGGGCCAGAGGCCGAAGGCGCTCGGCTCGAAGGCGTCCCCGAGCGAGAGCTGGACGGGCTCCCGCGGCGGGGTCTCCGGAACCGCCGGCCGGAGGGCGAGCAGCAAGGCGGCGAGGCAGCAGGCGAAGTACGAGGTACGCATCGATCCTCCTGAAAATCCTCAGGGCTGCTTCTTCGACTCGACCTCGGCCTCGAAGAGCTTGCCGACGTTCCCCTTCAGCCTGGCTTCGCAGGCGGCGACACGCTTGCCCTCGTCGTCCATCGGCGGCCTGGCCTGCCAGTCCCAGTCCGGCGCCAGCGAGTAGAGGACATACCCGCGGTAGAGGTTCCACATGTGCAGGACGTAGGAGCCGAGCTCGGTCTCGATCACCTTCCCGCTCGAGATCGAGGCGTGGTAGACCTTGAACTCCGCCGCGTCCCGGGATTCGGGCGGCACCCCGGGCGGGGCCTTGACCGCCAGCAGCACGGCATGCACCTGGGCCATCGGGCCGCTGAACGCGCCGTACTTCTTCAGATAGCGGTCGCTCGCCACCGGAAACATCACGTAGTACCCCTCCGGCAACAGGCCCGCACATTGCGCCAGCCCCTGGCCGGGAACGAGCTGGAGGTCGACGGCGCGCCGGTCCTGATGGTAGAGCGGGCACTGGTAGTTGATCTTCTGGGCGAAGAAAGCGGGATCGAGGCTCAGATGGAAGGGCTGCACGGCGCTCGAGGGGCAGAACCCGAAGTCGACCGGGCGCAGCGGCTGCGGATCGAGCGCCGTCCACTGGTCGATGAAGTGCTTGCGGAAACCGAACCCCGGATGGCCGTCGAAATAGCGCAGCCGGTCCATGACCTGGAGCTTCTCCTGCGGGTTGTGGCCGTAAGTCTCGGCCAGCACGAGCTGCAGCCAGGTCAGGCAGTTGACCTGGCCGTCGGGATAGCGCGGATCGGGGTCCCAGGAGCCGGGGCCCTCACCCAGCACGTCCTGGTAGACGACCTTGATGGGGCGGGTGCTCTCCAGGGCCGCCTCGACGCGCTTGTTGAACGCGGGGTCCGTCTCCTGCGCGCCGGCCGGCGCCGCCGGGGCGATCAGCAGCAGGCCGAGAAACGCCAGCCCACAGGCCCGTCTCGGCGACAACGAATGGTTCGGCATAAACACTTCCTTTGCGTGAGTCATCAGAGTTCAGGAGCGGCGGTCACTCCATCTTCAGCACGAGATTGGGGTCGGTGCGCGTGGCCCGCCAGGCGGGGAGGAGGCTGGCGAGCAGGGTGACGGCGCCGAGGGTCAGGGCCACCTCGGCGAGCACCGCCGGTTCCCACGGCCTGGTATTGAACAGCAGCGGCTCCAGCCAGGAGCTGGCGGCCAGCGCCACCGCCCCGCCGGCGAGGATGCCGAGGCCGGCGAACCAGAGCCCCTCGCCGACGACGAGGCGGATCACGTCTCCGGACTGGGCGCCCAGGGCCATCCGGATCCCCATCTCCTTGGCGCGCTGGGCCACCATGTAGGAGAGCACGCCGTAGAGGCCGATCGCGGCCATCGCCAGGGCCAGCCCCCCGAAGACGCTGAACAGGACGGCGCCGAGCCGCCAGGTCCCCATCTGCGGGTCGATCACCGACTGGTAGGTGCGCACGTTGGCGTAGGGGAGATCGGGCGCGAACGACTGCAGGGCCCGCTGGACCGGCCCCGCCATGCGCTCCGGATCCCCCTTGGTCCGGATCAGCAGGCCGGAGATCGTCGGGGTATCGGGCGTATACGGGGGCGGGACCTGGTCGTAGGGGACGTAGAACTGCATCACCGGCTGTGGCTCCGGCCGGATCGACCGCGGGCGGGCGTCGTTGACGATCCCGACCACCTCCCGGCAGGGCGCCGTGGCCAGCTCCGCGGGATCCGCCACAAAGCCGAAGCGGAGGCACTTGCCGATCGCTTCCCCGGCGGGCCAGAGAGTGCGGGCCATGGTCTCGCTGACCACCACCACCGGCGCGCCCCCCTGGTTGTCGGCGGCGGTGAAGACGCGCCCGCGGAGGAGCCGCATGCCCAGGACCTTGAAGTATTCAGGGGCCGCCGCGTTCATGAACGGCGTCTGCTGAAAACGGCTCATGTCCACTCCGGGCACGTCGAGGGCCGGGGCGCTGGTCGGGCCGAACGGCAGGGAGCTCGTGGGGATCGCCTCCTCCACGTCGGGGAGGGTCTTGAGCCGTGCCAGCGCCTCCTTGTAGAGGAGGTCCTGCCGGACGCCCGGCACGTTGGTGTCGAACTGAAAGGTGGCGAGCAGCGTCCGTTGCGTGCGGAAACCGAAGTCCTGCGAGCGCACTTTCTGAAAGCTGCTCACGAAGAGCCCGGAGCCGATGAGCAGGACCGTCGAGAGGGCCGTCTGCGCGAGCAGGAGCCCGGTGCGCAGCGGGGAGCGGCGGAACGTCCGCGCCTGGCGCCCGTTCTTCAGCACGCCGAGGAGGGAGGGGGAGAGCGCCTGGATCGCCGGCAGCAGGCCGGTGAGCAGGCCGGCCGCGAGCACCGTCGCTGCCGTCACCGCCAGCACCCGCCAGTCGGCCCACCCCGCGGCGGGGGCCATGCCCGGCAGCAGGGCCAGGCGGATCAGCTCGCCGCCCCAGCGCGAGACGATCAGCCCCAGGCCACCCCCCAGGGCGGCGAGCAGGAGGCTCTCGGTCATCCACTGCCGCGCCAGCCGCGAGCGCCCCATGCCGAGCGCCAGCCGGACCGCGATCTCCTGCTGCCGCTGCGCCGCCCGTTGCAGCAGCAGATTGGTCACGTTGGCGACGGCGATGAGGAAGACGATGAGCGACACGCCGCTGAGCCAGAGGGCGATCCGGGCTTGCGGGTAGAGGCCGGAGGGGCCGACGCCGGGGGTCAGGGTGGCGATCAGGACACGGCTCTCGGCGTCCGCGTACGGCTCCTCCGCCATCCCGTGCCGGTAGGCGGCGGTGGCCTCTTCCCCCGCGGCGGCGCGCGAGATCCCCGGCCGCAGGCGCCCGAGCACCGAGACGAGGCGGAGGGACCGGTCGTCGCGCCAGCCGGGCGGGAGCGTCTTGAGGCCCGCGTGGAGGGGGACCCAGACGTCGATCGGCGCCACGCTCTCGCCGGTGAACCCCGCCGGCGCCACTCCGATGACCGAGTAGATCGTGCCGTCGAGCCGGATCTGGCTGCCGATCACCCCGGGGTTCCCCCGCAGCTCGCGCTCCCAGAAACCGCGCCCCAGGACGGCGACGGCGGTGCCGTCCGGCGGCCGGTCTTCCTCAACCCCGAAGAAGCGGCCCGCCGCCGGACGCGCTCCGAGAAGCTGGAAGTAGTCCCCCGAGACCTTGGCGGCGCGGACCGGCCGCGCGGCCTCCCCCCGTCCCAGGATCATCTGGGCGGAGACGACCGCGGCGACCCGCGAGAGGGCGCGCGTCTGATCGTGAAGATCGGCGAAGCTCGGGTAGGAGAGGGTGGACATCGAGAACCGGGTGCCGTTGCGCGAGCTCTGCTCCACGAAGGCCCGGACGACGCGGCCGGGATCCTGGATATGCGGCGGCGAGCTCAGGAGGAGGCGGTCCAGCAGGCTGAACATGGCGGAGTTCACTCCGATCCCCAACCCGAGGGTCAGCACGACGAACAGCGTGAACGCCGGCTGGCGTCCGGCCATCCGGGCGGCGAGGACGAGATCGCGTCCCGCGTCCGCCGCCCAGCCGGCGAGGCTGCTCGAGGAAGTCTGGCGATGATTCATGGCGCTCCTGTCCGTCCAACGATCTCGGGCTCGCCGGCGGCGGCCGCGGTGATGAATTCGCCCAGGGTGATCGCCAGCTCCTGGACGTTCGGCTCCAGCAGCATGGTCTCGTGGTCGCCGGGCACCCACCGGACCTCGACCTCGCGCGCCAGCGCTCCCCAGTCGTAGGCCCGCGCCAGCCCCTCCGGGGAGTGGCCGCCGGGGTCCGACGAGCGGAAGAGGACCAGCCGGCCCGGATAGGCCTTAGCCCGGTAGCGGATCGCGCCCAGGATCCTGGCGTTGAAGCTCTCGCGGTAGCCCAGGACCCAGGCGAGGTCGAGCTCGGGGCCGGCGAGGCCGGCGGCGCGCACGCTCTCCAGCGTCCTCTCCAGGATCTCGGCGAGCGGGCGGCCGCGCAGCTCGTCCAGGCTCAGGTCCAGCTCCTTGCCATACATGCGGGCGAGCGCCCGGGCCATGCCGAAGCTCTGCTCCGCGTCGTCGAGCGGCGGCGGCTCTTCGGGAGTCCCCTCCTCCGGGCTCCAGGCCTGCGGCGCGGTGGTGTCGATCAGCGCCAGCAGAGCGACCTCTTCCCCCCGGTCGAGAAGCTGGCGCGCCATCTCGAAGGCGATCAGGCCGCCGTAGGACGCCCCGCCCAGCAGGTAGGGGCCGTGCGGGCGGAACGCCAGCACCTCCGCGAGATAGCGGCCGGCGATCCCTTCGACCGCGGCCTCCAGGCCCCCCTCCCGGCTCTCCAGCTCCAGCGCCTGGAGGCCGTAGAACGGCTGGTCCGCCCCCAGGTGGTGCATCAAGTGGCCGTAGTAGCCGGTGACGCCGCCGCCGATCGGGTGCACGCAGAACAGCGGCGGGCGGGAGCCCCGCGGCTGCATCGCCACCAGGGCCCGGCTCTCCGAGACCGCCAGCGGTTTCGAGAGCAGTCCGGCGAGCCTTTCCACCGTGGCCCCCTCGAAGAGGGTGGCGAGGGGGAGGCGGCTGCCGAGCCGCTCCTCGATCCGCGCCACCAGGCCGACCGCGAGCAGGGAGTGGCCGCCGCGGGCGAAGAAGTCGTCGCGGATCCCCACCCGCTCGACCCGCAGCGTCTCGGCGAAGATCCCGGCGAGCGCCCGCTCGATCGGCGTCCGGGGCGCGGCGTAGCCCTCCTCCACGGCGCCGCCGGCCGGCATCCTGGAGAGCATCTTGCGGTCCGGCTTGCCGCTCGGCAGCAAAGGCATCTCCGCCAGCGGCACGAAGAGGGCCGGGATCATGTAACCGGGCAGCCGCTCCGTCAGGAACGAGCGCAGCCCGGCCGCCGCGATCTCCCCCACGACGTAGGCGGCGAGAAGCTTCTCGCCGCCGTCCTCGCGAAGCACGACGGCGGCCTGCCGCACCGCCGGACAGCTCTCCAGGGCGGCCTCGATCTCGCCGAGCTCGACGCGGAAGCCACGGATCTTGACCTGGCGGTCGAGGCGGCCCAGCAGCTCGAAGCGGCCGTCGGGAAGCCGGCGGGCGGCATCGCCGGTGCGGTAGAGGCGGGCTCCCGGCTCGGCGCTCCAGGGGTGCGGCCGGAAGGCTTCCGCCGTCAGGTCGGGCCGGCCGAGATAGCCGCGGGCGAGGCCCGGACCGGCGAGACAGAGCTCGCCCGCCACGCCAGCCGGAACGGGGCGCAGCCGGGCGTCGAGCCCGTAGAGCGCCACGTTCGGGAGCGGGCGGCCCAGGGTCAGCCGCTCGTCCGGCTCGCCGAACACCTCGGCGCTGGCGCACACCGTCGCCTCGGTCGGTCCATAGGCGTTGACCAGCCGCCGCCCGGCGGCCCAGGAGCGGGCCGTGGCGGGCGGGCAGGCCTCGCCGGCCACGACGAGAGTGCGCAGCGCGGGGAAGGGCTCCGGCGGCATCACCGCCAGGGCCGAAGGAGGCAGGGTGACCACCGAGATGTCCCGCTCGCGCAGCAGGCGGGCGAGGTCCGGTCCGGGCATCAGCTCCTCCCGGCCGGCCAGGTGGAGCGTCGCGCCAGTGCCCAGCGTCACCGCGATCTCCGCGACCACGGCGTCGAAGCCGGACGAGGCGAACTGGAGCACGCGCGATCCCGGACCGACCTGGAACAGCCCGGCCTGGGCCGCGATCAGGTTCGCCAGGCCCCGATGCGCGACGGCGACCCCCTTCGGCCGTCCGGTCGAGCCGGAGGTGAAGATCACGTAGGCCAGGCTGTCCGGCGTGGCGCCGGAGGAGACCGGGCCGGTCTCCTGCCGGGCGATCTCCCCGGCGTCGGCCTCCAGGCGGATCATCCGGAGCCCGGGCAGGGAGAGACCGTCGATCCCCTCCCCCTCCGTCAACAGCAGCGGGCCGGGCAGGCCGCCGAGCGCGTCCTCCAGAAGGGTGGCCATCCGCTCGCGCGGGGTGCCCGGGTCGAGCGGTACCCAGGCTCCGCCGGCCTTGAGCACGCCGAGGATGCCGACCAGCAGTTGCAGGGAGCGGTCCAGGCAGAGCCCCACCCGGACCTCCGGCCCCACCCCGAGATGTTGCAGGTAGCGGGCGAGTCGGTTGGAGGCCTCGTCGAGCTCGCGATATGTGAGCTGCCGCGAGCCGTGGACGGCGGCCACGGTCTCCGGCGTCCGCGCCGCCTGCGCGGCGAACAGGTCGTGCAGGCAGACCGGCGGAATCTCGGGGCCCACCTCCGTGCTCGCGGCGGAGAGCGCCTGGACGAGCTCCGCCGGCGAGAGCAGCGGCAGGTCCGCCAGCGCGGTCGCCGGCTGCTCCAGAGCGGCGGCGAGCAGGGTCTGCAGGGCGCCGGCGATCCGGCGGGCGGTGGCCTCGTCGAACAGGTCGGCTCCGTAGTCCAGGGAGCCCGCGACGCCGCCGTCCACGGTCTCCTCGAGCGAGAGGGTGAGGTCGAACTTGGCGACCGCCGGGCCGGACGAGGCGAACGGCTCCAGCCGGAGCCCCGGGAGCTCCAGCGGCTCGGCGGCCCCGTTCTGCAGGACGAGCATGACCTGGAACAGCGGCGAGTGGGCGAGGCTGCGCTCCGGCTGCAGCTCCTCGACGATCCGCTCGAAGGGGAGATCCTGGCGCGCGTAGGCTCCGAGCGCCGCCTCCCGCACCTGCCCGGCCCAGGCGGAGAACGCGAGGTCTCCCTCGGGCCGGCCGCGCAGAGCCAGGGTATTCGCGAAGAAGCCGATCAGCCCCTCGATCTCGAACCGGCCGCGGTTCGCGACCGGAGTGCCCACGACCACGTCATCCTGGTTCGAGATCCGCGACAGCAGCGCCTGGAAGCCGGCGAGAGCCACCATGAACAGGGTCGCTCCGCGCTCCCGGCTCCAGGCAGCGATCTTGCCGGCCAGCTCGCGCGGGAAGCGCACCGGCACGCGGGCGCCCCGGAAGCTCTGCGCCGGCGGGCGCGGGCGGTCCAGCGGCAGATCGAGCAGCGCCGGCGCTCCGGCCAGCCGCTCGCGCCACCAGCCGAGCTGTTCCTCCAGCACCTCCCCGGAGAGCCACGCCCGCTGCCAGACGGCGAAGTCCGCGTACTGCGCGGGCAGCTCGGGCAGCGCGGGCGGGCGGCCGGTGACCAGCGCCGTGTACAGCTCCCTCATCTCCCGCACCAGCACGCCCAGCGACCAGCCGTCCGAGACGATGTGGTGCAGGGTGAGGAGCGCCACGTGGGAGTCGTCCTCCAGGCGCAGGAGGGTTGCCCGAAGCAGCGGTCCGCGAACGAGATCGAAGGGCCGGGCCGACTCGGCCGCCGCGAGCTCCTGGGCCACCTCCTCCCGCCGGCCGGCCGGCAGGCCGCTCAGGTCGATCCATGCCGGCGCTGCCCGGAAGGGCTCGCCAATGACCTGAACCGGCCGCCCTCCGGCCGTGGCGAAAGTCGTCCGCAACGCCTCGTGACGGGCCAGGATCGCGGACAGGCTCGCCGCGAAAGCCGAGGGGGAGAAATCGCCGCGGAGCCTCAGCGCCAGGGGGACGTTGTAGGTCGGCAGCCCCGGCCGGAGCTGGTCGAGGAACCAGAGGCGCTCCTGGGCGAAGGAGAGCGGCAGCCCGCCTTCCCGGGGGACCCGGAGCAGCGGCGGGATCTCGCGCGCGCTCTCGCCGGCGAGCAGGGACTCGACCACCCTGGCCAGGCTCTCTACCCTCGGGCTCTCGAACAGGACGCGCAACGGCAGCTCGACACCGAAACGGCTCCGCACCCGGGTCGTCAGCTGGGTCGCCAGCAGAGAGTGTCCGCCGAGGTCGAAGAAGCTGTCCCGGATGCCGACCCGCTCGATCTTCAGCAGCTCCGACCAGAGGGCGGCCAGGGTCTCCTCCATCGGGGTGCGGGGTGCGAGGAAGCTCGCCTCGCCCTCGGGACGGGCCCCCTCGGGGAGCGGCAGGGCGCGCAGGTCGATCTTGCCGTGAGGCGTCAGCGGCAGGGCCTCTAGGAGCACCCAGGCCGCGGGCATCATGTAGTCGGGCAGCCGCCGGCGGACGAGATCCCGTGCCTCCGAGATCAGGCGGCTCGCGCTCCGCCATCCGGCGGGGACCTCGAAGACCGGCGGTGGAGCGAGCGGCCCGGCGGCGGCGCGGGTGGCGTAGAGGTTGTAGAGGCCGGTCCGCCGCAGGGCGGTCTCCTGCTCGCAAGCCAGCGAGAAGCCGTGACGGACCAGCAGGCTCCTCACCGTGTCGAGGCGCCCGTCGACGTCGTGGACCTCCACCACCACCTGGCGAATCTTCGGCCAGTCCGCCTGATCGATCCCCCCGAGGACCTCGAGCTCGCTCTTCTCGACGTCGATCTTGAGCAGGTCGATCCGCTCGACGCCGCGCTCGCGAATCACGTCCGAGAGGCGGCGCAGGGGGCGCATCACCCGCCGGGTCGTCAGCCGCTCCTCCAGGAGCTCGTCGACCTCGGTCCGGGACAGCCCTGCCTCCGGATCCTGCATCAGGAAGGCGCGCACGATCTCCCGTTCCTCCCCAGGATCGGCCAGATAGCCGGAGAGAACCGAGGCGTTCGGATAGCAGGTGAACTCGACGAGCTTCTCCTCGCTCGCCAGGCCGCAGTCGAACAGCTCGGCGTTCAAGCCGTGCAGGGAGGCGTTCAGGCGCAGGGTCTCGAAGGTCTCGGGGATCGGCTCGAAAGCGTAGATCCGGGCGTCGCCGCGCAGGCCGGCGACGAACAGGGAGAACAGGCCGATGTTGGCGCCGACGTCGAACACGCAGGCGCCCGGGTCCAGGGTGATCCCATGCCGCAGATAGGAGGCGGTGGTGAAGATCTCGTCGAACACGAACTCCGTCTCGCTGCGGTTCAGGTGAAACACCGCCATGCCGTTGGGCAGCTCGTGGGGGGCACGGCCGCCGAGCTCCTCCTCCCGGGCGAGGCGCAGCATCCGCCGCGCGGTGGCCGCCCGGTCCACGTCCGGCACCAGGTACGCCACCAGGCGCTCGTCCCCGGGCCCGTACCGGTGCAGCAGCACGGTGCTCGCGGCGATCCCGGGATGCCCTGCCAGCGCCGCCTCGATCTCGCCAAGCTCGATGCGGAAGCCACGGATCTTGACCTGGCTGTCGACGCGGCCGAGGAACTCCAGCTCGCCTGTGGGCAGCCGGCGCGCCAGATCGCCCGCCCGGTAGAGGCGCGCCCCCGGCTCGCCGCCGAAGGGGGACGGCACCAGCCGTCCGGCCGTGAGCTCCGGCCGGTTCAGATAGCCGCGCATGAGGCCGGCGCCACCGACGTGGATCTCGCCCGGCGCGCCGGCCGGCGCCAGGTTCCCGTCGCGGTCGAGGAGGACCACCCGGAGATCCGGCAGCGGCCGGCCGATGGGGCTCCCCGAGCCCGGGCGGCGCGCCAGGTCGTCCGCGCCCAGCCCGCGGTGAGTGACGTGCACCGTGGTCTCGGTGATGCCGTACATGTTGACCGCCCTGGGTGGGCGCCCGCCCCGGTCGAGCCAGGCTCCGAGCGCGCCCGTCTCCAGAGCCTCGCCGCCGAAGACGACGTAGCGCAACGCCCCGTCGCCGCTCCGCTCCAGGAAGGGGAGCAGCTGCCGGAAGGCCGACGGCGTCTGGTTGAGCACCGTCACCCCCTCGCCCAGCAGCAGCTCGTGGAAGGCCTCGGGCGAGCGGCTGATCTCCCAGGGGACCACGACCAGGCGGCCGCCATACAGCAGGGCTCCCCAGATCTCCCAGACCGAGAAGTCGAAGGCATAAGAGTGGAACAGCGTCCAGACGTCAGCGGGTCCGAAGTCGAACAACCCCTCGGTGGCAGCGGAACAGGCGCGAGACGTTGGCGTGGGTGACGAGGGATCCCTTGGGCCTGCCCGTCGATCCCGAGGTGTAGATCACGTAGGCGAGGCTCTCGGGGGCCGCCCCGGAGGCCAGGGCCCCGTCGCTCTCGCGGTCGATCGCCGCCCGGTCTGTGTCGAGCCGGATCACCGCCGCGTCCAGCGGCGGCAGCGACGCGGCGAGCCGGTCCTGGGTCACCAGGATCGATACCCCCGCGTCTTCCAGCATGAAGCGCAGCCGCTCGGGCGGATAGAGGGGATCGAGCGGCAGGTAGGCGGCCCCCGACTTCAGGATGCCGAGGATGCCGAGCACGGTCTCCAGGGATCGCTCGACGAACAATCCCACCAGGCGCTCGGGGCCCGCGCCGTGCCGCAGCAGGTGACGGGCAAGGCGGTTGGCGCGCCGGTCCAGCTCGCCATAGCTCAGCTCGAACCCGCGGTTCGCGGCCGACGCCGCCGAGCGATCGGCCTGATCGGCGACCCCCGGGCCATCCCCGCTTGACCGCCCTGGAGGAAGCACCGACCCGGCCACCCCCGTCACGCCCGCGACGCCGCCCGCCGGGCCGTCGAGCGGATCACCGGCCGGGGTCTTCGATTCAGCCGAAGTCGCCTGCGCGACTGCTCACCGACGAGGCCCGCCGCTACCACGTCCACGCGATCAAGTTCCCCGGCGACCCGGTCGTCGTCTGGGACTGGGATGCCGCCGCGAAGTGCCCCCGCTGAAGCCCGTGACCCGGGCCGATGCCGAGCGCATCTCGCCCGAAGTTGGCCCTGCTGCCCTGGCGATCGACCCGACCGACCGGGCCGCGCAGGTGGCCTGGTCGGCGTCGCGCTGGAGGACGCGGTCAAGCGGACGGGGTTCCAG
>CAWBWZ010000022.1:0-654430 GCA_963792575.1 uncultured Acidobacteriota bacterium | reverse complement strand
TGCCGGGCTCGTTCAGGTCGTAGGCGACGACGCGGACCTCGGCGTGTCGGCGATGGCCTGGTCGAGCACCTCGAGGATCGCCTTCCGCGCCTCGAAGCCCATCCAGGCCAGGGCCTCCTCGGTGTTGGGATGCGTGGGCACGAAAGTCGAGCCCGTCGGGCGCCTGCGCCGGCAGCAGTGTCGAGATGGCCCGTCCGTTACTCGTAGTGGTCGACAAAGGCCTGCGACGAGACGAAGCCGCGCGTGAAGGCGACGTTGAGCTTGCCCGGATAGGTTTCGCGCCGCGAGCTCGATGGCCGCCTGCTGGGGCTCGCCGTAGCTGAGCTCGTCCTGCGCGTTCATGAAGACGGCGTGACGCGGTAGACGAAGTCGCCGGCAGATCGGCATTGAGCGGGAAATGCACCCAGCGGAATTTCTGGATCGGCGACAGCCGCGTCGAAGGCTGTTCGGGATTGACCTCGCCGTCCGCTCGGGGAAGCAGAGCCGGTTGTTCAAGGCGTAGAACCTGTCGCCGCCCGGCTCCTTGTACTCGATCGCGAAGCCGACGAAGTCCTCCGGCGGCTTGCCGTGCTTCCAGTTCATGCCAGCAGGGCCATGCCCTCGCCGCGATGAAGCTTCAGCGTGAACAGCGCCGCCGCATTCTTGCCACTGACTTGAAATTCACCAGCCATGGAATCACCTCAGGAATGATCCATCATCAAATTGTCACCTATTCAGCCTCTTAGCCCGCAATGCGTCAATGCAATGCAACCGTCGCATAAGCAACTGTCGATTGAGCTGAAAATGATCTTTTCTTCAGGTAGGCACGTCAATCAAAAAGAGGCCAGAGCGACAGCCGCCGCGGCCGTCCCCCTGGCCAAGGTGAATCGATTGTCAAAGAGCATCCAACGTCTCGCTAGCGACCTCGGATGCCAGCGAACGTCCTCCGCTTCTCGTGGCCCGGGATCACGGACGTCAGGCGGTGGCCGGGGGCGGCGGCGCCGGGGGCTTTGCCACTTCGGTGGTGGTCCGGGCCTTCGGGCGGAGCGGCTTAGGTCGAACTCGACAGCTTCTCCGCCCGGTTGCCGTAGTGCTGCCGGACGCCGTTGCGGAGGAAGTTGGCCAGTTTGCGGCCGTCGACGAGCGTCCCCTGCAGACGCTTCGTCGCCTCCTGCTTGGTGGCCGCCATCGCGGCCTGGTGGGCCGCGCTCTTCGCGCCGCCTCGAGCATCGCCTTGAGCTGCATGCGATAGCTTCCAGCTGCGGGAAATCCAGGGCATTGACCTCCAGCGAGGCCAGCAGCCGCTCCCAACCGTTGAGGGTGGCTCCGGTACTTTCGGTTCTTTTGCCATGGCCCTCTCCTTTCAGGCCCTTCAGGGGCCCCTCCGCGCCTTGATTGGCGACGGAAATCCAGCGGTCTTGTGAGCCCGGCTCCCGGCTGGTCCCGATCCAGCGTTCCTGAGAGGTCCTGGGGTTACCTGTTTCGATACCAATACTATCCGCCATAGTATTTCGACTGTGAAGCCCCTCTCCAGAGATTTCAGGGAGGGCCCAGCTCCACAATGCCTTATCTCCTTCCAGGACAAAGGGATGGTACATGTCTTTTGCTGCCACAAATTCTTTCTTGCCCCGATTTCCTACACTCTTCATCGTGGAATCTACTGGATGATGGAAAGGAAATGGGGTATTTCCTGGGCCGCGAGGCCTTCCCAAGGGGAATATCGCTCGCCCCTATCGTGCATAGTATTTGAAATTGGGTAGCATCTCCTTCCCCTCGCGGGGGTCTCGCCGCCCCAGGGGAACATCCCGATCGAGCGGTGATCCGCGGCAGGACGAACGGGGAATGAGGCGAAGGACGGCCTCCCCATCCTCTCGTGGACAGCTCTTCGGCGCGCTCCCCCCGGGGAAGACGCGCCAGAGGCCGGGAAAGGGGCGCGAACGGCGGGGAACGCGGCTCTTTGACAACTTATCGTTACCAGGGGAACGGGTGTCGTACCGTTCCCCTGGCCTTCCTAACCACGGAGGGTCCGGCGAGACTCCCCCACCATGAAGACGGGAGCCCGGATCGAGGACGCCGTGCTGGATCTCCTGCGCTCGCGCGCTCCTCTCGCGGGGAGCGGCGCGCTGCCGGCGGATCTGCGGCTCGGCGCGGGCGGCCTGGGGCTGGATTCGATCGCGATGGTCGAGCTGCTGCTGGACTGCGAACGGCGGTTCGGCGTCCCGGCGGCCGGTCTGCTCGAAGGCGCTCCCCTCACCGTGGGCCGCCTCATCGCTCACGTGCGCGACGCCGTTTCTCAGTGAGCTGGCCCCGCCACACCTTCGATGCCCTGGAGCGCGGGCTGGCGGCGCGGCACCCCCGTGTGGCACTGCCGGCGGCTTCCGGTCTCGGGGCGCTGCGGAACCGGCTGTCCCGCCGCTGGCCCAGCCCGGAGCAGGTCCAGGCTCTCTTCCCCCATCTCCCCCCTCGGGCGGCGGCGCGGGTCGCCTGGAAGATCGGCGCTCTCAAGGCGCGCAACCGGTTCCTCGTCGACGCCATCCGGAGGGAGGGGATCGATCCGGTCCGGCGGCTGATGCGCCCCCTGTCGGAAGCTTTCGCCGCGCTCCGCCCGCCGCTCATCCTGGGCACCTTTCACGTCGGAGTGGTGCAGGCGCTCGGCGCAGCGATCGAACGGCTGCCCGGGCCGGTGCTCGTGCTGCGCCTGGGACGGCTGTACTCCCCGAGCCCGCCGGTGGAAATCCTGTCGACGGCGGGGGACGACCAGCGCCGGGCTCTCTCCTTCCAGCGCGCTCTCGCTCATCTGGAGGGGGGCGGCTTCGTCGTCCTGGCGCTCGACGGATCTCCAGGCCCCGGTCTCCGAGTCCCCTGTCTCGGCCGGACCCTCGAGCTGGCGCGCGGTCCCTTCGCCCTGGCGCGGCTCACCGGCGCGCCGCTCGTGCCGCTGGTGGCGCGCTGGCGGAAGAGCGCGGTGGAGGCCCAGGTGGGCGCGGCGCTCGGCGGGATGGAGGAGGAAGCCCTGGCCGCGAGCGCGGCCCGGTGGCTGGAAGGATATCTGAAGGCAGCTCCCGAGGAGATCGGGTTGGGGTTGGTGCGGGCGCTGCTGGGTGGGTAGGGCGTTCGTCTCCTATCGCGTTGCTCAGGCCACCAGTTTTCCGGTCCCGGGACTTGTCACGGCGCCCCTGGCATCCTTCTCCTCCAGTATTTACTTTAGCTTAAAGATCTGTAAAATAAAGAAAGTTGATCTGATTTCGCTTCAACTCGGGAAAGGAAAAAGGGATGCTCGCGATGGTTTTCAAAGAGCCGGTCCGAGTTCTCGTCGTAGATGACCATTTCGTCGTCCGCGCGGGCGTGTGCAACTTGTTGTCGGGCGTGGCCGACATCGTGGTCGTAGGGGAGGCGGAAGATGGGCGACAGGCGTTGGAGGAGGCGGAGCGTTGCGCTCCGGACGTCATCCTGATGGACATCCGCCTCCCTCAGCTCGACGGCGTGGAGGCCACCCGGCAGATCCTCGCCGCGCGGCCGGGGGTCGGGATCGTGATGCTGACCACCGCCGACGCGGAGGCGGACGTGCTGACCGCCGTCGAGGCCGGAGCCGTGGGTTATGTCTCCAAGAGCTCGGGGAAAGAGGAGCTCCTCGCGGCGATCCGCAGCATCGCCCGCGGGGAGGCCTGGCTTCCCCCGCACCTCACGCGCCGGCTGCTCACCCATCTCAAGCCGCGTCCGGCCTCCGGGGCCCTGACCAGCCGTGAGCAGGACGTGCTGGCGCTGATGGCCCGGGGGTGGAGCAACCGCGCGATCGCCCGCGAGCTGGGCGTCACCGACATCACCGTGCGCACCCACGTGAGCCACGTGCTCGGCAAGCTGGGTGTGAGCAACCGGGTGGAGGCCGCCCTCCACGCCCTGCGGGCCGGCATGGTGCCGATGGAGACGCACTGAGGCCGGTGGGGGCCAACGACGAAAAGTTCCGGCGGCTCGAGCTGCTGGGGCTCGCCAACGGCGGGATCTTCCTGGCCTCTCTGGCCGGCTTCGTCTTCATGGCTCCCCTCGTCCTGTCGCCCTTGCGTCTCCTCACCCTGAGCCTCCTTCTGGTCTGTGCCCTCACCGGCATGGGCCTGCGACGCTGGTTCTGGCTCGCCCTCGAACGCGAGCTCCAGGGGCGCCGGCTGGCGGAACAGAACGCCCGCGCCGCCGAGAAGGACAAGGGCGATCTCATGGCCAACGTGAGCCATGAGATCCGCACCCCCATGAACGGCATCCTCGGCATGGCCGACCTGCTGCTCCAGGGCGCCCTCACGCCGGAGCAGCGCGAACAGGTAAAGCTGGTGCGGACCTCGGCGGAATCGCTGCTTGCCCTGGTCAACGACGTGCTCGACGTGTCGCGCATCGAAGCCGGGCGCCTGCTGCTGCGGCCGCGCGACTTCCGCCTGCGGGAGGCCGTGGAAGACGTGGTGCGCCTGCTCGCGCCGCGCGCCGCGGAACGCGAGCTGGACCTGCGGTTGCGGTGCGCTCCCGAGCTGCCCGAAGAGGTGCACGGCGATCCCCTGCGCCTGCGCCAGGTGCTGCTCAACCTCATGGGCAACGCCATCCGGTTCACCCCCAAGGGGTCCGTGACGATCACGGTCAAAGCGGAAGCCTGGGACAAGACCGACGCGGCGCTCTGCTTCGAGGTACGCGACACGGGCGTCGGTATCCGGCAGGAGGTCCAGCCCCAGCTCTTCAAACCGTTCGCGCAGGTGGGAAGCCCGGCCTCCGGCATGCCTTCCGGCACGGGGCTGGGGCTGGTCATCTCCAAAAACCTCGTCGAGCTGATGGGCGGTGAGATCGGCTTCGAGAGCACCCGCGGAGTCGGCTCGGCGTTCTGGTTCCGCCTGCCGCTGGTGCGCGCCCTGGGCTCGGGCGGCGGGCCGGGGACCTCCGACCTCGATTCCGGAGAGGCCGCCGCCCGCCGGCTGGCCCGGCACGGCCGGAGAGTCCTGGTGGTGGACGACCGCGGCGTGAACCGCGCCGTGGCCCAGGCCCTGCTGCGCGAGCTCGGCTTCGAGACCGAAGCCGCCGAGAGCGGCGAGAAAGCCTTGGAACTGCTGGCGGAGCGGCCTTTCGACGCCGTGCTCCTGGACTGCGAAATGCCCGCCCTCGGCGGCTGCGAGACCTGCGCCCGCTTGCGCCGGCAGGAAGCGGCGGCGGCATCGGGTGGCCGGCGCATCCCGGTCCTCGCCGTCACCGCCCATGTCCAGCCGGAGGAATGGGAGAGATGCCGGGCCGCCGGCATGGACGACCATGTGGACAAGCCCTTCCGCACCGCCGAGCTGGCCGCCGTGCTCGACCGCTGGCTGGGCATCGAAGCCGCCTTGGGGCGGCGCCAGCCGGGTCGCGAGCCGGCCGGCGACGGCTTCGAAGAGCGCCTCGCGAGCCTGAAGGTCCTGGAGGAGACCACGGGCCGGTCCGTCGTGGCCGCCTTCCTCCAGCAGGGCGAGGCGGATCTCTCCACCCTGCGGCTCGCCCTGTCGCAGGGGGACCTCCAGGCCTTCGCCGCGGCGGCCCACGCCCTGGCCGGCAGCGCCGGCCTCATGGGCGCCCTCCACCTGTCCGGCATGGCCTCCGCGATCGCCACCTTGGCGCGGCGGGGCGACCTCGACGGCTGCAAGGCACGGCTGCCGGAGCTCGAACAGGCCTGGAGCCACACCGCCGGGAGGCTCCAGCCGTGATCCGTCCGGGCCCGCCTCATCCGGCGCCTCAAGGCCCTGGCCGACCCACTCCGAAGAACCCATAGATATAGCTTAATAAGCAACCTCCTTATACAAACAATGAGAAAAGATCGTACATCTGTACGATGACTCGCGGCGGCCATTTTTCCTAAGCTCTGGGCTGCATCCACCCGATCCCAATGATGGTCCCGGTGAAGGACTCACCGTCGGCCAGGCTTGGAAAACCGAGCAAAAGGAGAACCCTTCATGAAGCCCCAATTCGTCCTCTTCCTGACCCTGTCGCTGCTCTGTCTCGGCACCGGCGCCGCCCTGGCCCAGACTCCGGACGAGCTGCCGCCCTCCCTCGAGACGGTCTGCGACATGGAAACGGGCGCCGCCTTCGGCCACTGCAACGCCTACTGCGAGGCCATGGACTGCGAGCTCGCCAACGACAGCGATCCCAACACCAATCCGAGCGCCTCGGCCAACGCCTGCTCCAAGGTACGCACCAAGTTCCAGCAGGCGACCGGCCGCGACGTGCCGTGCGAAGTGACCTGCCCGTGCAACACCCGGCTTTTCCCATGTTCTCTGGTGCTGTCTCCGGTCAAGTCCATCTCGATCAGTGCCTCCACGAGCCCTTCCTCGGCTTCATCGATGGCGCCGTTTCCGGTCCTTTTTCTAATCCCGCGATTTTCGCGGGCCAGTTTCCCTCGGGTCAGTGGGTTTGTGGTCAATTCGGGCCGACTATCGTCCTGCCAATCACGCCAGCGCAGGGCCAATACTGCCTCCAACTGGTGGAACAGGCGTCGCTCGCCCAGACCCGCGGCTATCAGCGGCAGACCACGTTCTGGGCGAGCGACGCCTGTTCCACCAGTTGGAGGCAGTATTGGCCCTGCGCTGGCGTGATTGGCAGGACGATAGTCGGCCCGAATTGACCACAAACCCACTGACCCGAGGGAAACTGGCCCGCGAAATCGCGGGATTAGAAAAAGGACCGGAAACGGCGCCATCGATGAAGCCGAGGAAGGGCTCGTGGAGGCACTGATCGAGATGGACTTGACCGGAGACAGCACCAGAGAACATGGAAAAGCCGGGGTGTTGCACGGGCAGGTCACTTCGCACGGCACGTCGCGGCCGGTCGCCTGCTGGAACTTGGTGCGTACCTTGGAGCAGGCGTTGGCCGAGGCGCTCGGATTGGTGTTGGGATCGCTGTCGTTGGCGAGCTCGCAGTCCATGGCCTCGCAGTAGGCGTTGCAGTGGCCGAAGGCGGCGCCCGTTTCCATGTCGAGACCGTCTCGAGGGAGGGCGGCAGCTCGTCCGGAGTCTGGGCCAGGGCGGCGCCGGTGCCGAGACAGAGCAGCGACAGGGTCAGGAAGAGGACGAATTGGGGCTTCATGAAGGGTTCTCCTTTTGCTCGGTTTTCCAAGCCTGGCCGACGGTGAGTCCTTCACCGGGACCATCATTGGGATCGGGTGGATGCAGCCCAGAGCTTAGGAAAAATGGCCGCCGCGAGTCATCGTACAGATGTACGATCTTTTCTCATTGTTTGTATAAGGAGGTTGCTTATTAAGCTATATCTATGGGTTCTTCGGAGTGGGTCGGCCAGGGCCTTGAGGCGCCGGATGAGGCGGGCCCGGACGGATCACGGCTGGAGCCTCCCGGCGGTGTGGCTCCAGGCCTGTTCGAGCTCCGGCAGCCGTGCCTTGCAGCCGTCGAGGTCGCCCCGCCGCGCCAAGGTGGCGATCGCGGAGGCCATGCCGGACAGGTGGAGGGCGCCCATGAGGCCGGCGCTGCCGGCCAGGGCGTGGGCCGCCGCGGCGAAGGCCTGGAGGTCCCCCTGCGACAGGGCGAGCCGCAGGGTGGAGAGATCCGCCTCGCCCTGCTGGAGGAAGGCGGCCACGACGGACCGGCCCGTGGTCTCCTCCAGGACCTTCAGGCTCGCGAGGCGCTCTTCGAAGCCGTCGCCGGCCGGCTCGCGACCCGGCTGGCGCCGCCCCAAGGCGGCTTCGATGCCCAGCCAGCGGTCGAGCACGGCGGCCAGCTCGGCGGTGCGGAAGGGCTTGTCCACATGGTCGTCCATGCCGGCGGCCCGGCATCTCTCCCATTCCTCCGGCTGGACATGGGCGGTGACGGCGAGGACCGGGATGCGCCGGCCACCCGATGCCGCCGCCGCTTCCTGCCGGCGCAAGCGGGCGCAGGTCTCGCAGCCGCCGAGGGCGGGCATTTCGCAGTCCAGGAGCACGGCGTCGAAAGGCCGCTCCGCCAGCAGTTCCAAGGCTTTCTCGCCGCTCTCGGCGGCTTCGGTCTCGAAGCCGAGCTCGCGCAGCAGGGCCTGGGCCACGGCGCGGTTCACGCCGCGGTCGTCCACCACCAGGACTCTCCGGCCGTGCCGGGCCAGCCGGCGGGCGGCGGCCTCTCCGGAATCGAGGTCGGAGGTCCCCGGCCCGCCGCCCGAGCCCAGGGCGCGCACCAGCGGCAGGCGGAACCAGAACGCCGAGCCGACTCCGCGGGTGCTCTCGAAGCCGATCTCACCGCCCATCAGCTCGACGAGGTTTTTGGAGATGACCAGCCCCAGCCCCGTGCCGGAAGGCATGCCGGAGGCCGGGCTTCCCACCTGCGCGAACGGTTTGAAGAGCTGGGGCTGGACCTCCTGCCGGATACCGACGCCCGTGTCGCGTACCTCGAAGCAGAGCGCCGCGTCGGTCTTGTCCCAGGCTTCCGCTTTGACCGTGATCGTCACGGACCCCTTGGGGGTGAACCGGATGGCGTTGCCCATGAGGTTGAGCAGCACCTGGCGCAGGCGCAGGGGATCGCCGTGCACCTCTTCGGGCAGCTCGGGAGCGCACCGCAACCGCAGGTCCAGCTCGCGTTCCGCGGCGCGCGGCGCGAGCAGGCGCACCACGTCTTCCACGGCCTCCCGCAGGCGGAAGTCGCGCGGCCGCAGCAGCAGGCGCCCGGCTTCGATGCGCGACACGTCGAGCACGTCGTTGACCAGGGCAAGCAGCGATTCCGCCGAGGTCCGCACCAGCTTTACCTGTTCGCGCTGCTCCGGCGTGAGGGCGCCCTGGAGCAGCAGGTCGGCCATGCCGAGGATGCCGTTCATGGGGGTGCGGATCTCATGGCTCACGTTGGCCATGAGATCGCCCTTGTCCTTCTCGGCGGCGCGGGCGTTCTGTTCCGCCAGCCGGCGCCCCTGGAGCTCGCGTTCGAGGGCGAGCCAGAACCAGCGTCGCAGGCCCATGCCGGTGAGGGCACAGACCAGAAGGAGGCTCAGGGTGAGGAGACGCAAGGGCGACAGGACGAGGGGAGCCATGAAGACGAAGCCGGCCAGAGAGGCCAGGAAGATCCCGCCGTTGGCGAGCCCCAGCAGCTCGAGCCGCCGGAACTTTTCGTCGTT
Source organism: uncultured Acidobacteriota bacterium (assembly GCA_963792575.1). Lineage (GTDB taxonomy): Bacteria > Acidobacteriota > Thermoanaerobaculia > Multivoradales > UBA5704 > DATARR01. The sequence continues at coordinate 645,373 of CAWBWZ010000022.1, read as the reverse complement.
GGCCCCCACCGGCCTCAGTGCGTCTCCATCGGCACCATGCCGGCCCGCAGGGCGTGGAGGGCGGCCTCCACCCGGTTGCTCACACCCAGCTTGCCGAGCACGTGGCTCACGTGGGTGCGCACGGTGATGTCGGTGACGCCCAGCTCGCGGGCGATCGCGCGGTTGCTCCACCCCCGGGCCATCAGCGCCAGCACGTCCTGCTCACGGCTGGTCAGGGCCCCGGAGGCCGGACGCGGCTTGAGATGGGTGAGCAGCCGGCGCGTGAGGTGCGGGGGAAGCCAGGCCTCCCCGCGGGCGATGCTGCGGATCGCCGCGAGGAGCTCCTCTTTCCCCGAGCTCTTGGAGACATAACCCACGGCTCCGGCCTCGACGGCGGTCAGCACGTCCGCCTCCGCGTCGGCGGTGGTCAGCATCACGATCCCGACCCCCGGCCGCGCGGCGAGGATCTGCCGGGTGGCCTCCACGCCGTCGAGCTGAGGGAGGCGGATGTCCATCAGGATGACGTCCGGAGCGCAACGCTCCGCCTCCTCCAACGCCTGTCGCCCATCTTCCGCCTCCCCTACGACCACGATGTCGGCCACGCCCGACAACAAGTTGCACACGCCCGCGCGGACGACGAAATGGTCATCTACGACGAGAACTCGGACCGGCTCTTTGAAGACCATCGCGAGCATCCCTTTTTCCTTTCCCGAGTTGAAGCGAAATCAGATCGACTTTTTTTATTTTACAGATCTTTAAGCTAAAGTAAATACTGGAGGAGAAGGATGCCAGGGGCGCCGTGACAAGTCCCGGGACCGGAAAACTGGTGGCCTGAGCAACGCGATAGGAGACGAACGCCCTACCCACCCAGCAGCGCCCGCACCAACCCCAACCCGATCTCCTCGGGAGCTGCCTTCAGATATCCTTCCAGCCACCGGGCCGCGCTCGCGGCCAGGGCTTCCTCCTCCATCCCGCCGAGCGCCGCGCCCACCTGGGCCTCCACCGCGCTCTTCCGCCAGCGCGCCACCAGCGGCACGAGCGGCGCGCCGGTGAGCCGCGCCAGGGCGAAGGGACCGCGCGCCAGCTCGAGGGTCCGGCCGAGACAGGGGACTCGGAGACCGGGGCCTGGAGATCCGTCGAGCGCCAGGACGACGAAGCCGCCCCCCTCCAGATGAGCGAGAGCGCGCTGGAAGGAGAGAGCCCGGCGCTGGTCGTCCCCCGCCGTCGACAGGATTTCCACCGGCGGGCTGGGGGAGTACAGCCGTCCCAGGCGCAGCACGAGCACCGGCCCGGGCAGCCGTTCGATCGCTGCGCCGAGCGCCTGCACCACTCCGACGTGAAAGGTGCCCAGGATGAGCGGCGGGCGGAGCGCGGCGAAAGCTTCCGACAGGGGGCGCATCAGCCGCCGGACCGGATCGATCCCCTCCCTCCGGATGGCGTCGACGAGGAACCGGTTGCGCGCCTCGAGAGCGCCGATCTTCCAGGCGACCCGCGCCGCCGCCCGAGGGGGGAGATGGGGGAAGAGAGCCTGGACCTGCTCCGGGCTGGGCCAGCGGCGGGACAGCCGGTTCCGCAGCGCCCCGAGACCGGAAGCCGCCGGCAGTGCCACACGGGGGTGCCGCGCCGCCAGCCCGCGCTCCAGGGCATCGAAGGTGTGGCGGGGCCAGCTCACTGAGAAACGGCGTCGCGCACGTGAGCGATGAGGCGGCCCACGGTGAGGGGAGCGCCTTCGAGCAGACCGGCCGCCGGGACGCCGAACCGCCGTTCGCAGTCCAGCAGCAGCTCGACCATCGCGATCGAATCCAGCCCCAGGCCGCCCGCGCCGAGCCGCAGATCCGCCGGCAGCGCGCCGCTCCCCGCGAGAGGAGCGCGCGAGCGCAGGAGATCCAGCACGGCGTCCTCGATCCGGGCTCCCGTCTTCATGGTGGGGGAGTCTAGCCGGACCCTCCGTGGTTAGGAAGGCCAGGGGAACGGTACGACACCCGTTCCCCTGGTAACGATAAGTTGTCAAAGAGCCCGCGTTCCCCGCCGTTCGCGCCCCTTTCCCGGCCTCTGGCGCGTCTTCCCCGGGGGGAGCGCGCCGAAGAGCTGTCCACGAGAGGATGGGGAGGCCGTCCTTCGCCTCATTCCCCGTTCGTCCTGCCGCGGATCACCGCTCGATCGGGATGTTCCCCTGGGGCGGCGAGACCCCCGCGAGGGGAAGGAGATGCTACCCAATTTCAAATACTATGCACAATAGGGGCGAGCGATATTCCCCTTGGGGAAGGCTCCGCGGGCCGTAGGGATACCCCATTCCCCTTCCATCATCCAGTAGATTCCACGATGAAGAGTGTAGGAATTCGGGGCAAAGAAACAATTTTGGCAGCAAAAGAACATCTACCATCCCTTTGTCCGGGAAGGAGATAGGCCATTGTGGAGCTGGGCTCTCCCTGGAATCTTGGATAAAGGGGCTTGACAGTCGAAATTCTATGGCGGATAGTATTCGTATCGCAACCAGGTAACCCCCGGACCTCTCAGGGAACGCTGGATCGGGACCAGCCGGGAGGCCGGGGCTGACAGACCGCTGGATTTCCGTCGCCAATCAAGGCGCGGATAGGGGCCCCTGAAGGGCCTGATAAAGGAGAAGGACCATGGCAAGAGAACCGAAGTACGGAGTCACCCTCAACGGTTGGGAGCGTCTGCTGGCCTCGCTGGAGGTCAACGCCCCGGATTTCCCGCAGCTCGAGAGCTATCGCACGCAGCTCAAGGCGATGCTCGAGGCGGCGCGGGAGAGCGCGGCCCACCAGGCCGCGATGGCGGCCACCAAGCAGGAGGCGACGAAGCGTCTGCAGGGGACGCTCGCCGACGGCCGCAAACTGGCCAACTTCCTCCGCAACGGCGTCCGGCAGCACTACGGCAACCGGGCGGAGAAGCTGGTCGAGTTCGACCTCAAGCCGCTCCGCCCGAAGGCCCGGACCACCACCGAAGTGGCAAAGCCCCCGGCGCCGCCGCCCCCGGCCACCGCCTGACGTCCGTGACGCCGGGCCACGAGTAAGCGCAGGACGTCTCGCTGGCATCCGAAGTTCGCTAGCGAGACGGTTGCAGGCTCTTTGACAATTGATTCACCTTTTGGCCAGGGGGACGGCGTGGCGGCTGTCCCTCTGGCCTCTTTTTGATTGACGCGCCTGGACCTGGAGATAAGATCATTTCTAAGCTGAATTGACAGTTGCTTATGCGACAGTTTGCATTGCATTGACGCATTTGCGGGCTGAGAGTAGGCTCAATCAGGTGACAATTTGATGATGAATCATTCCTGAGGTGATTCCATGGCTAGTGAATTCCAAGTCAGTGGCAAGAACGCGGCGGCGCTGTTCACGCTGAAGCTTCATCGGGGCGACGGCATGACCCTGGTAGCGATGAACTGGAAGGACGGCAAGCCGCCAGAGGACTTTGTCGGTTTCGCCATCGAGTACCAGGAGCCCGGCGGGGACAGGTTCTTCGCCTTGAAGAACCGGCTCTGCTTTCCGCGGCTCCGGAGGCGGGGTCAATCCCGAACATCCTGTCGACCCGGCTGTCGCCGATCCAGAAATTCCGCTGGGTCCACTTTCCGCTCAATGCCGAGCTCGCCGGCGAGTTCATCTACCGGGTCACCCCGGTCTTCATGAACGCCCAGGACGAGTTGAGCTACGGCGAGGCCCAGGAGGCCGCCATCGAGCTCCGGCGCGAGACCTATCCAGGGCTGCTCAACGCCACGTTCACTCGCGGCTTCGTCTCCTCGCAGGCCTTCGTCGACCGCTACGAGTCCGCGGGGGACATCTCGACACTGTTGCCGGCGAAGGCGCTCGACGGGTTGACTTTCGTTCCGACCCACCCCAAGGCCGAGGAGGCCCTGGCGTGGATGGGCTTCGAGGCGCGGAAGGCGATCCTCGAGGTGCTCGACCAGGCCATCGCCGACAACGCCGAGGTCCGCGTCGTGGGCTACGACCTCAACGAGCCCGGCATCGTGTCCCGCCTGGAGAAGCTCGGGGGGCGCCTGCAGATCATCATCGACGACAGCGCGGACCACGGCGAGCCGGATTCCGCCGAGACCCAGGCGGCGGCGCGCCTGTCGGCCTCGGCCGGCGCCGGCAACGTCAAGCGGCAGCACATGCTGAGCCTCCAGCACAACAAGATGATCGCGGTCGACGGCCCCAACGTGCAGACGGTGGTCTGCGGCTCGACCAATTTCAGCTGGCGCGGGTTTTTCGTGCAGTCCAACAACGCCATGATCCTGCAGGGGGCAAAGCGTTGTCAAAATCTTCCGGGCGGCGTTCGACGAGTACCAGTCGAAGGCGCCGAAGGACTTCGGCGACACGGCATCCGCCGAATGGACCGACCTCGGCCTGAGCGGCATCGACGCGCGCGTGGCGTTTTCCCCGCATGAGTCGTCAAACGCGCTGCTGCAGACGATCGCCGACGACATCGGGGACGAGACGTCCTCGAGCCTGTTCTATTCGCTGGCGTTCCTCTACCAGACCGCAGGGCCGATCAAGAATGCGATCAAGAAGGTGTCGGAGAACGATGAGATCTTCGTCTACGGCATCTCCGACCGGAAGGTCGGCGGCCTCGATCTGCAGAAGCCGGACGGCAATATCTCGCCGGTCTTTCCCGCGGCGCTGACGAAGAACCTCCCGGAGCCGTTCTCCAAGGAACCTACCGGCGGCGGCGGCATCCGCATGCACCACAAGTTCGTGATCATCGATTTCGACAAGCCGACCGCCCGGGTCTATCTCGGCTCCTATAACTTCTCCTCGCCGGCGGACCTCAAGAACGGGGAGAACCTTCTGCTCTTCCGCGACCGCCGGGTCGCGGTCTCGTACGTCGTCGAGGCGCTGCGCATTTTCGATCACTACCATTTCAGAGTGGCGCAGCAGGAGGCCAAGACGGCGAAGAAAGAACTCGCGCTCGCCAAGCCGCCGCGGAGCGCGGGAGAAGAGCCCTGGTGGCTCGACGACTATACGAACGCGCGGAAGATCCGCGACCGCGAGCTCTTCGCGTAAGGCGTTGCTGGCTTAATTCTACTTTGCCAGATTCCACAGTGACCCATTTTCCAGCCCCGCAGGGGCGTCAGGACTTAGCCCGGACCGTGAGGTCTGGGTAAAAGGGTGGATCAAGGTTCACCAAGCCCCGTCAGGGGCGGCAGGGGCGCCGCGATGGATCCTGCCGCCCCTACGGGGCTCTGGGTGGTGGAGGATGCGTCAGTTCCCGGACCTCACGGTCCGGGCTAAGTCCTGACGCCCCTGCGGGGCTAATCACCAGGTTGGCGCGGTTCGAGAGACCGACAGAGCGGCACGAGCTTGGCGGCTGGCTTGCCTGCCTTGAACAAAATGATTTCCTCACCGCTCGCGGCGTGGTCGATGAGCTCCGAGAGGGAAGTCTTTGCCTCGCTCAGGCTGTAGATGGTCTTGGACATCGATAGAACCCCAGGCCGCCAACCTGGACCAAGATTGCCCTGGATTGACGTCCACGGTCAAGTTGTCGAAGTCCATCCATTGCAAAATGGGAACACTGTAAGCCGGGGCTGCCCCTCCATCCCGTGGTGGGATTGATGAGCCGGATGCTAGCCCTTGGAAGGTGGTTTCCATGACGCGTCGTCTTTCCGTATTCCTCTTGGCCGTCCTTCTGTCCACGCCAGCCATGGCCGCGAACGTTCGAGGAGCCCAGCTCAAGGAGTCTGGGGTCTTCTCGGCATTCTGGGGATTTCTGGGGTCCTTCGTATCGGCGAGGCCAACACTTGGACCCCTGGGGGCTGGAGTGTCCACCAAGGCCGCTGCCGGCTGTGACCTCGGCTCGGTGATGGATCCGAATGGCTGCCCGGGTCACAGCCAAGCCACGGGAGACTCGTCGAATCTCGGTTCAGTGATGGACCCGAACGGCTAAGAGGGTGTTTGGAAAGGGGTGCCCCTCCTCTGTAGAGACGCCCCGTGGGGCGTCTCCAGAGCAGCGAACGTCGGCCATGCTCCCTTGGACGCCCCCACGGGTGCACTGTGGCAAAGAGGATCTTCCTCTCCGCCTCGGAGACGCCCCACGGGGCGTCTCTACAGTGGGGGTGCCAAACGGAATCACCACTTTCCAAACACCCTCTAAGACATTTCTTCCGGTGCCGGCGGCACGATGGCTCAGCCCTGTAGGGGCGCAGGCGTAAAGCCTGGGGTTTCAACCCCAGGAAGCGAATCACCCGCCCATCGAGCCCCGAAGGGGCGCAGGCAGCCATCGGACAGACGCGCGCCTGCTGGACGCGGTGCGGCGCGCGGCCGACGACCAGCCTCTCCTGCTGATCCTGAAGGAAAAGGGCCGCCGTCCCACAGGGGGGCGGCGGCCGTGCCCGCCTCGTCCCGCATTTAGCCTTTGCGGCACCGTTATTGTCAGAAGGGCTACCCGAAGGCTGACTTTCGTTCGTCCTGTTCGTCGAGCAGAGAGGAGGGGCCGTGTACTCTGACAGTGAGGGCAACAAGGTCTCGCGGGCCAGGTTCAAGGCGATGTATGACGCCTTCAAGAACCGGCAGGAGCTGATCAAGGCCGGTTTGATGAACCGGCGAAGCCTCATCAAGCTGGGATTGCTCTCGGGCACCGGCTATCTCGTGGCGAAGAACGGCCTGAGCGCATGGGCCTACGGCGGCGGCTCCAGCACGGGCCAGTGCGCCAGCCCGCCGACGACGCCCTTCACGATGCAACTGCCGATCATGCCGGTAAAGCAGCCGGTCCCGTGGTCGTCGTTGAGCCCGGCGCCCCAGATCAGCCCCAGGACGAGCATCAATCCGGCCACGGGAATCGCCTATGAGGGGCGCACCCGCGCGCATCAGGCACCCCCCCTGGGCTTCCCGTTTCCCGCTCCGGTCGCTTACCAGGTCACGCAGAAGGCGGGTCTGGTGACGATGTCCAGCCAGTTGCCGCAGCAGCCGATGTGGGGCTTCGACGGCATCTATCCCGGGCCGACCTACGTGGCGCAGTACGGCACGCCGGTCCTGATCCGGAACGTCAACGCGCTGGCGGGGGATAACGCGGGTTTCGGGATCCCTTCGGTCTCGACCCACGTGCACAACGCCCATACCCCGTCCGAGAGCGACGGCTTCCCCGAAGACTATTTCGAGACCGGCCAGTATTATGATCAATACTATCCGAACGCGCTCGCCGGGTTCAACTCCACCCACCGGCCCAACGGCGACATCGACGAGGCGCTGAGCACGCTCTGGTATCACGATCACCGCGTCAGCTTCACCGCCCAGAACGTCTACAAGGGACTGGCGGGTTTCTATCTGCTGTTCAATGCGTTCGACACCGGCAATGAGACCACCGGATTCCGCTTGCCGACGTTCCCGGACTACGACATTCCTATGATGTTCGGCGACCGCTGTTTCGATCCGGCGACCGGCATCAACGTGTTCGATTCGTTCAACCTGGACGGCATCCTGGGGGACAAGCTCACGGTCAACGGGGTGATCCAGCCGGTGCTGCACGTCCACCCCCGGCGCTATCGCCTCCGCTGGCTGAACAGCGGCCCGTCGCGCTTCTATCAGATTCACCTCACGGACCTGAACAACCTGAGCGTCAACAACCAGCTCTGGCAGATCTCGAACGACGGCAATCTGTTGCCGAAGCCGGTCCAGGTCCCGGCCGTGGCCCTGGGGGTGGGCGAGCGCGCGGACGTGATCGTCGATTTCTCCCGGTTCGCGGGCAAGACCCTCTACGTGGAGAACCGGCTGGCGCAGACCAACGGCCGCGGCCCCACGGGCACGCTGCTAGCCGCCGGCCAGGGCAAGTTGCTGCTGAAGATCGTCGTCGACCTGCCGCAGGTGGCCGACAACAGCGTGGACCCGGCGACCCTGCCGACGTTCTACGCGCTGCCGAGCACGAGCGCGCAGCCCCGGGTGCAGCGCTATTTCGACTTCGACCTGACGCGCAACGGCGAGTGGACGGTCAACAATCAGTTCTTCAACGGCGGTTCTCCCCGCTTCACGGTCGCCCAGAACAGCGTGGAAACCTGGTCGCTGAGCAATGGCCGCGGCGGCGATCCGGAATGGGCGCATCCCATCCACGTCCACTTCGAGGAGTTCCAGATCCTTTCGGGAGCTCCCGGGCTCTACCCCGACAGCCGCTATTCCAGCGGCAACAACTGGGGTGGTGGTTCGAGCTGGGGGGGCGGCTCGAACTGGGGGGGCGGTTCGACGGGGACGAATCTGGCGCGGAAGGACGTCGTCCGGCTCACTTCGAGGGGGGACGTCAAGCTCTTCTTCCGCTTCCGCGACTGGCTCGGCCGCTACGCGATGCACTGTCACAACATCATTCATGAAGATCACGCGATGATGATCCGGTTCGACATCGCGGTCACTGGGGACACCAACAGCCGGCCGTAGGGCGGAGGCGATCATGCACAAGATGACCCGCAGGAGATTGTTTGCCGTTTCGGCCGTGCTCCCCTTCATGGGCGCCAGGCTGGCGCGCGGCGATGCGGCCGCGCCCAGCCAGTTCGCGCCTCCCGTCCCGGGACGGGAGGTGATGCGGCGGCGCTGCTTTCCGGATGTCGTGCTGACCACTCACGAAGGGAAGCGCGTCCGTTTTTACGAGGACCTGCTCAAGGACAGGATCGTCGTCCTCAATCTGATGTACGCGAATTGCAACGGCGTCTGCCCGACCATCACGGCGAACCTGGCGAAGGTCCAGAAGCTCTTGGCCGAGCGGCCACGGCACGACGTGTTCATCTATTCGCTCACCGTCAAGCCGGAGGAGGACACTCCGGAGAAGCTGAAAGAGTATGCGGCGATGCATCACGCGGGTCCCGGCTGGACGTTCCTGACCGGCAAGCCGGGCGACGTCGAGCTGCTGCGGGAAAAGCTCGGATTCGTCGATCTCAACCCGGACGTGGACGAGGACCGGTCGAGCCACAGCGGCATGATCCGCTATGGCAACGAACCGCTGGCCCTGTGGGGAGCCTGCCAGGGGCAGGCCCGGCCCGAATGGATCGCCAGGGAGATCTCGTTCGTAATTCCGCGGGAGAGGGCCTGAAGAAAAAGACCTGAGGGACCGTAGGGACAGCAGGGACAGCAGAGACTCAAGGTCCCTGTCGTCCCTGCGGTCCCTGATCTTCCTACCCGCCGGCCTTCGGGCTCGCCTTGCCGTCCTGGACCGACCCCAGGTCCACCATGGCGCTGTCGGCCATCACCAGGAAGGGGCGCGGCTCGACGGAGAGCCGGCCCTTGCCGTCGCTCCTGACGATCTGGACGGTCCCCATGCCGTAACCCATCGGGCCCCGCCGGTAGTAGTCCACCGCCAGCCGGTAGGGCGCGGCCTCGCGGGTGGACGGCGCCCGCACCGTGAAGCATTCGGGGCCGTAGCCGGTGGTGACATCGGCGTACAGCTCGCCGCCGGATGGCAAGGTTTTCTGCTGGTAGTAGGCGTGCCCGCCCTGGCGGTCGTAGACGTGGAGGTCGACGTCGTTGGCGTCGGTCTCCCAGGTGAGCACGAAGCGCAGGGACGGCTCGTCGTCGATCCGGGCGTCGTGGGCCTGGAGGCGGTCGAGAATCTCTCCACGCCGGGCCGGCTCGGCGCGCAGCCAGGCCGCCGCGAGCAGGCCGAGGTCGTCCGTCAGCACCTGGTCGACGCCGGCGAACCGCCCTTCCGGGTACTTCTGCTCGATCCCTTTTTCGAGCGCCTCGAAGGCCGCTCCGAACTGGCCGGCGCGCAGCAGGGCCCAGGCGAGGAGGCGGTGGCCAGAGGGGTGGTCCGGCCGCTCGAGGACCGCTTTCCGGTAGGTGTCGACCGCCAGCTCGAGACCGTTTTCGTTCAGCCGCTCGAGACGCTCCCCGGCCAGCCGGCGCATGTCGGCGCGGCTCGGGAAGAGATCGATCAGCGAACCGTAGGCGCGGGCCGCGGCGGCCGGTTCCCCGGCGGCTTCCCAGGCCTCGCCCAGGGCCAGCAGGGCGAGCACGTCGCCCGGCGCCTCGGCGTTCCAGGCCTCGGCGAGGGCCCGGGCCCGCGCGGTCCGGCCGGCGGCCAGATGCTGTTTCACCTCGGCGAAACGCCCGGTGTACGGCGCGGCCTGCCGTTCCTTGGCCTGGTTCCGGGCCTGCGGCCGTGGCGACGGCCTGTCGGCGACGATCGTCTCCGCCAGGGCGCCCGCGGCGGGGGCGAGCCGCGGGGCGGGTGGCGGGGGAGGCGGCGGGGAGATCTCTGGCACGGCGACCGGCTGCGGGATTTCGGACACCCGCAGGGGCGCCTCGTCGGGCGTGCCGCTGGGTACGCCGCCGACCATGCCGCCGGCCACTCCACCGGGCACGCCGCCGACGACCCCGCCCTCGACTCCACCTTCCACTCCACCCTCGATCCCTGGGGCCTCGGCGTCCTGGGATGGCGCGTCCGTGAGCGGGGCGACGTAGCCGAGAGAGTCGAGGTTGAGATCCCGCCGCTGCTTGGGAGCCGCCTGCGCTCTCTCCGTGCTCGCGAGCCGGGAGGACGCGCCGCGGGCGAGCACGTCCAGCCCGCCCGGGCCGACGGTCAGGATGTTGGCGAGGCTTTGCGGGTCGAGGCCGAAGCGCTGGTATTCATACTCGGATTCGAGCACCAGCATGGCGGTGAACGGGCTCAGGACCCGGTGCTTGACGCTCACCTCGACGATCTGCAGACCGAGCGCGCGGCGCAGGTCCTCGTCGCCGTCGGGAGTGATCTCGCGCAGGTGGAGCAGCCGCTCGATGCGGGCCTGGGCCCAGGCGCGTTCGAGCAGGGGGCGCGCGGCGGACGCCGGCTCGCCGAGCCCGACGGGACGGCCGGCGAGCGCGAGGCGCAGGGGGCGGTCCGCGGGCAGATCGGCGTAGACCAGCGTCTCGTCGCCGGGCTGAACGCCGTCCAGGGTCTCGGGCCAGACCCAGGCCGCTCCCTCGATCGTCACCGGAATGCCGGAGCGGCAGGCGAGGGTCAGCCGGCGGGCGATCTCGGAGAGGGGAGCGGAGCCGGTGATCCGCTGACCGTCGTGGGCGAGGTTGCCGGTGGTCAGCTCGCGCAGCACCGCCTCGTCGCGCAGGCCGCCGACGGCCAGCACGTCGAGCCGCTCGACACCCCTGGCGCCGAGGGCATGCACGGCCGCCTTGAGCGCCCGCGCCTCGGTCTCGCCAGCGGTGGCGACGCCGTCGGTGACCAGCAGGACCCGGGGGTACTTGCGGCCGTTGCGGGGCAGGCGGTCGCCGAGCCAGGCGAGCGCGGCGTTGAGGTCGGAGGCGCCCAGGGGCCGGCGGGCGTTGAGGCGCTGGAGCTCCTCCTCGCCGAAGCCGGAAGCCGGGCCTTCGAAGATCGGCACCACCTCCTGGTCGAAGGCGGCGACGCCGACCGCCGCGGAGCCGCCGGTGCCGGCGCGCAGGCCGGCGATCAGCTCGCCGATCCGGCGCACCTGGGTGGCGTAGCCCAGGGCGCGCGAGGCGCTCGAATCGACCAGCACGTAGAGGCCGGCGATCTCCTGCGCCACGGGGTCTACAGGGGCCGCGACGCGCACCACGGCGAGGTTGCCCTGGCGCAGGCCGGTGCGGGTGGCGGCGCGATCCTGAGCGATCTCGAAGTCCCGGTCGGGGGTCCAGGACTGCTTGTGCAGCTCGACGACGCGGCGGTCGCTGACCTCGCCGCCGAGGTTGCTCGCCGCGGCGTCACTCTTCGTCTGTCCGCCGAGGAGCACGCGGACGTCGAGCTGGCCGACCCTGGAGAGCCCGAGGAGGGGGAGGACGTAGGGCTCGCCGGCGCGCGCCATGGCGTGCGAGTAGGAGACGATCAGCTCCTTGCGCCCGCGGGCCGGGATCGGGAAGACGCGGGCCGAGAACTCGTTGCCCGCCTCCTGCTCGAGCAGGGCGGGGTCCTGCCGGCGGTGGAGGTAGTCCTCATAGACCTGGCGGGCGCGCTGGCGCTCCACCACCTCCCCCTCCTGCCAGGCGCCGTCGATCTTCATCGCGAAGCGGCTGAGCGCCGCGCCGGGTGGCAGGGCGATGCGGAAGCGCCCCTCGATCGTCTCGTTGCGCGGGTTGTCGAAGGTCAGATGCAGCTCGGTGAAGGCGAGCGGGGGCTCGAGAACGCCGTTGGCCTCGAGGGCGACCAGGGCCAGGCCGGTGCCGTCCGAGGCGGTGAGCCCGATCGGCGCGGCCGGCTCGGCCTCCCGCTCGTCCGCCGCGCTCTTCGCGAACCGGAACGAGGCGGGCTGGAAATTGGACGGCTGGAACGCGGCGCTTTGGGACTTGGGGGAGCTGAAGCTGGACTGGGTATCGCGAGGGCTCGCCGCGCCGAGGGTCAGGCTGGCGGTGATTCCGACGGCGGCGAGGGTCAGCAGGCCGAGAATCGTGACGGTGCGTGACATGGGGTGTTTCCTCCCCAGGGGGATGTGGGCGGTCCCGTTCTTGGGCCGCTTATCCCGTTAGACACGCGAAGTGGCGAAAACGTGCCCGGGGGGGGGACAGACCCTTCGCGGAGCGTCCGTGGCCTGCGACCTCACCCTCGGTCCCTCTCCTGAAGGAGAGGGAGGGCCTGTCAGAACCGATGATCCGCGTAGGGTGCGCTGTGCGCACCTTCAAGGTCGGCATGGTGTGCATAGCACACCCTACGGGCAACCCGTCTCGCAGTCGTCCCCCTTCTCCTTCAGGAGAAGGGGATAGGGGTTGAGGTCGCAGGCCACGGACGCTCCCGCGGAGCGCCGTCGAAAATCTACCTCACCCCGGCCGCCGCCCGTAGGCGGTTTCGCGGTCGAGCACTTCCAGGGTCTTGAAGTAGAGGGCGTCGGCCTCTTCGCGGCTGTTGCCGATGGCGGTGAGGCCGAGCTTGCCGAACTCGGAGACGGCGCCGATCAGGTGGAAGAGGACGCCGGAGTCGGTGCTGTGGCTGTAATGGAGATGGTTCTCGGTGAGGATGTCGATCACGTCCTCGGGGAGCAGGCCGCGGTAGGCGTCGGAGCGCAGGTTGTCGGTCGCCCGGTAGTACTTGGCGAGACCGGTGGGGGAGTAGAAGAGGCCGGTCTCGCGGTTGAGCGTGCCGCCGGTCAGGAACTGGAGCGCCAGGTAGGGGTGAGTGGTGCCGCCCATGCGCAGGTTGATCTCCAGCGCCGCCATGTTCCATTCCTCGGCCGGATCGCTGCGCCAGAGCAGGAAGTCGATCGCGAAGCGGCTCACCACGCCCTGAGGCGCGAGAACCTCGCCGATCCGCATCGCGGCCTCCAGGATGCGCTGCCGGTAGTCCTCGCGGGCGGGGAAGCTGCAGCCGAGGAAGACCTGGTCGCTCGGGCCGCCGAGGATCTGGTCGTGGGTCGAGATCGGCAGCACCTGGCCGCGCGGGCTGATGCGCAGCTGCGCGCTCGGCGAGACCTTCTCGGGCGCCTCGATGAACTCCTCGACGATGCCGCCCATGCGGAAGAACTTGTCGCAGTAGCTCTCGAAGGTCTCCTCGGGCACCGGCAGCTCGATGCGGTGCAGCGCTTCCCGGATCGCCGCCCGGCTCTCCACCTCCGGATAGCGGAAGATGGCGTTCCCCTCGCCCGAGAAGCTGTCGTTCAGCTTGACGACGGCGCGCCGCAACCCTGGCCGCCGCGCCGCCAGCTCGATCAGCGACTCCTCGATGTCGTCCTGGCTCTGGAGGTCCTCGAACCCCTCCGGCAGGGGGACGCCGGCCTCGCGGAACACCTTGCGGCTGCCCGACTTGGTGCCGAGGAGGGCGAGATCGGGATCGGCGCCGTTGAGCGGGATGCCGAGCAGGACGGCGAGCTTGCGCTCGAGCGGCGTCGAGTTGAAGACGGTGAGGTAGGCGCGCGAGCGGTCCTGGATCCCCTCGCGGATGCGCTCGATCAGCCGCGGGCGCTCGAGGATCTTCTCGGTCAGCGAGCGCGGCGAGGCGTCGTAGGCGCAGAGCAGCGTCAGGCGCGCCCGGGCATGGCTCGCGGGGATGCCGGCGAGGAGCTGGAAGTAGTAGTCCAGGATCATCGGATGCACCGGCTGCGAGGTGACGTAGACCACCCGCGCCCGCGGGTTGCGCAGCCGGATCAGGAGGAAGAGCAGCCGCTCTTCGTAGAAGCTGGCGCCGGCGAGCTTGCGCAGCTCGCTCTGGTCGAGGGTCATCGACGGCACGACGACCGAGGTGTGCGCCGTCTCGTCCTGCATGGTGAGGGCGTCCCAGACCTCGAGCAGCTTCGGCTTGAGGCTCTGGAACTCGGCCATCTCGCCCTCGGGGGTGAGATCGATGGGGAAGGGCGGATGCGGAATCACGGGTGGTCTGGCCTCAACGGATCTCGAGCACCGGCAGGAGCGGCGCCGCCGGCACCGCGGAGCCCAGGGCCACCTGATCCTCGTGCAGGTTGACGGCGAGGCCGAGCGATTCCGCCCGCAGCCGCACCTGGCGCTGAAGGTGGAAGCGCAACGGCCGCAGCAGCGTGTAGTCGGAGGTGAGCTTGAGCAGCTGCTCGGAGCTTTCGCCCGGGTAGCTGCGGGTGAGGATCTCCCGCCGCTCGGCCACCCACTGCGCGCTCACCTCGCCGCGCTCGAGCTTCTGCTCGAGGATGGCGAGCTGCCCGGCGCGGTTGACGATCTCCGGATGATGGTTGACGCCGAACACGCGCGGCATCAGGCCGCCGGCGTCGCGCGCGAACTCGATCATGGTGATGGCGTCGCCGCGCGGGCCGCCGACGCCGAGGGTCTCCCAGCCGACCGGCAGGGTGCCCACCGGGAACGCCTCGTGGCTGGGAACCAGGTCGAAGAGGCGGTTGTCGAGCACGCGCAGGCGGTGGTCGGCGTCGAGCTCCTCGCTGAAGCGGCGGAACCAGGGGTGCGCGAGGGCCGCGGGGTCGAGCACGTTCTCCAGCACGCCGGTGCTCTTGCCCCCCTTCCCGGAGCCGCGGAGCACCGGGTAGGCCAGCCCCGACCAGTGGCACATCACGCCGAAGGTGTGGCAGACGGCGAGCAGCGCCGCGTTCTCGTCGGCGACGATGCTGTCGAAGAGCTGGAACAGCGGCGCCTGCCAGGAGGGGTCCTCGCTGGACGCCCTGGCTGAACTCCGAGACGCCGTCGTTCTGGTACGGATCGATGTGCCCCGGGCCGCCGGTGCCGAGGTAGAGGGAGAAGCGCCCGCCCGGAAGCCCGGGGATCACGCCGCCGCGCCGCACGTCGAAGGAGAGCGCGCGCACCCGGATGCCGGTCTCCTCGGCCACGGGCAGGAGGCTCGCAGGCGATGTCGAGCAGAGCGTGGACGAGGCAGTCGTGGCCGAGGTTCGGCCAGCCGTGGTTCATGTCGAGCACCGCGACGTCGACGATCCGCGGGTCGGCGGCGGGGAGATGCTCCGGGCGCTCGACGCGGACGTACTCGAAGGCGCCGCACGGGGCGTCGGACGGGTGGTCGTGGCCACAGAACTGGGAGCTCCCAGGGAGCTTGTGACGGCAGAGAAAAGGCATGGTTCTCAATCTTGCGGGCGCTTGCCCGTAGGGATAAAAACGGAATGCAACTCTGACGCCCACGCGCCGCGCCGTTCGTTGGATTCGGATACCGTCATGTTGTGAGGGGAGAGTATCGGAAGTCCGGGGGGGCGGTCTACAGGCATCATTTATGCACCATTTTCGATGAGTCGTCCCCATCCTGGGCCGATGAAGCACTTGCCAAGGTAGGGGCAAGTTGCCCCCGCGGATGAAAGGAGAAATCCATGACCAAGAATCCCGACACGAAACCGCAGGCCCTGTCCCTCGAGGTCGAGGCGCTCGAGCAGTCCTGCAACCCTGGCTGCGGCTCGTCGACGACCAGCAACCGGTGCACCTGTCCGATCTCGATCTCGACGACGGGCAGCCTGTTCACGGCCACGGCGACCAGCTAGAAGCCTGACAGGGACGAACAGGGACAGACACGGACGAACAAGGGTCCTGCTGTCCTTGTTCGTCCGTGTCTGTCCCTGTTCGTCCCTGTTCCTTTCCGCGCCTCCGGAGCCAAAACTTGAACGACCAGCTCTGCCTCTTCACCCTGCTCTACGCGCCTCGCGAGCAGCATGAGCGGATCCTCGCCGACTTCGTGGCGCCGATCGCGCGCGAGCTGCGCGGCGCTCCCGAGCTCCACTCCCTCTTCTTCGCCCGCTACAACGTGCCGAGCTGGCAGGTGCGCTTCCGCGTCCTCGGCAAACCCGAGTGGATCGCCGGACCGGTCCGCGAGCGGGTAGAGCGGGAGCTCGGGCCCCTCCAGGCCGCGGGCGCCGTCGAGAGGATCGAGTTCGCCGAATACGACCGCGAGCTCGAGCGCTACGGCGGCGAAGAGGGGATGGCCCTGGCCGAGAAGCTCTTCCTGCACGACTCGCTGGCAGCCCTCGACCTGATGGAAGCCGAGCGCCATGGGCTGCTCGCCAAGACGCGCCGCGAGTGGTCGATGCTGATGACCGAGGGGCTGCTCGACCTGCTCCGCTTCGACCGCGCGCAGCGCCTCGCCTTCTACGCGGTCGGCTTCCGGTGGACGGCTGAGATGGGGACCTGGAAGGAGGCCGAGCTGGAGACGGTCGAGAAGCACTATCAGGCGCTGAAGCCGGGCCTTCAGGACCTCTTCACCGGCGAGCAGAGCCGCCATCCCGAGCTGCTCTGGGGGGGCGAGGAGCCGGCGCGGATCGCCCGGGAGTGCCTGGCGGCGAGCGCGCCGGTCGTCGCGGCGATCCTCGAGGCGCATGCCGCGGGGCGCATCCACCAGGACCTGGCCGAGCTCTCCTGGTCCTACGCCCACATGCATTGCAACCGCCTGGGGATCGACCCCACCCCCGAGGCCCTGCTGCGCTACTTCATGTACCGGCTGGTCGAGGACGGCGGGGGACCGGCCTGAGCGCCCCTCCACCCGCGGCCCGGCTCGCGCTGCTGCGGATCGCCGCGTTCCCCTTCGAGTCCCTGGCGCCGATGGCCGCTCCCGAGTCCCTGGCGCGGCTGGCTCCCGTCCTGGAGCTCGAGGACCGGCTCGACGCCGAGGTGGCGGGGCTCACCGACGCTCTCTACGCGGCGGCGGGGGAGCCGCCGGGCGGGGATCCGGAGGCGGCGCGCGGGCGGCTGGCGGTGATCGCCCTGCGGCGGGCGCTCCACAACCGGCGGCGGGTCTCGGCGGCGCAGCTCGCGGCGGCGCGGCCGGCGCTCCCTCTGGAGCTGTTCGCCGCCGTCGCGGAGCATCTCGCCGGCAGGGACCGGCACGCGGATCTGCTGGCCGGGTACGAGCGCGCCTATCAGCGGGATCTCCTCCAATCGCGGCGCGCCCTGCTGGCGCTGGCCGGCGATCCCATCTTTCAGGAGGGGATGCGGCTGGTCAGCCGCTCCCTGCTCGAGCGGCTGCGGGCGCTGGCAAGGATGGACCCGGGCCGCTGGCGGCACGACGAGCGTCACGCCGCGGCCAAGCTCGCGGCCTACGCCGGCCGCTTCGCCACCAAGACGAGCCCGAACGCGGTCTTCTGCGCCACCGCCCTGGCCTGGATCGGCGGCGAGGAGGCGCGGGTCGAAGGCGACAATCTTCCTCGGCTCGACGTGCTGCTCTCGGTCGCCGAGGCGCGCAAGGTCGCGGCCTGCGCCGGGGCAGAACGCGCCGCCTGGCCGGCGATCGTGCCGCGCCCCAACCCGACGCTGCGCCTGCAAGACGGCGCCTGGATCTTCTGGCGCCCCACCACGCCGCGCCTGGAGAGCGATCTGGAGGTGCTCTCGCGCACCCCGGCGCAGCCGGTCCTCGATCTCTTCTTCGAGGAAGCAGCCCAGGGGAGCCTCGCCGTCCCCGAGCTGCTGGCCGCGGTCGCCGGCCGCTATGGGATCGAGGTGGACGAGCTCGCCCCCTTCTTCGAGAAGCTGGTCGGCACCGGCATCCTGATCGCCGAGATCGAGCCCCCCTACAACGCCCGCCGCCCCCTGGCCTTCCTGGCGGCGGCGATGCGGAGCGCCGGTTGCGACGCGCCGTGGCTGCCGGAGATCGAGGCGGTCGAGCGCGAGGTGGCGGCCCTGCCCGGGCTGGAGCCCGAGGAGCGGATCGTTGCCATGGATAGCCTGGAGGCGCGGATCGCGCCACTGCCGCGCGTCCATCCGCTCAAGGGGGACGAGCTGTTCCGGGTGGATACGGCCTCAGGCGTCCAAGTCACCCTGCCGGAGCGCGTGCGCGCCGACCTGGAGATCCCGCTGCGCCGCTGCGCGCGCCTCTTCGCCGGGCTCTACCCCGAGCTCGCCTTCCGCGAGGCTTGGGCGCGGCGCTTCCTGTCGCGCCATCCGGCGGATACGGAGGTCCCGCTCCTCGATCTCTACCACGGCCTGTTCGAGCCCGAGGCGCAGGACCCGCGGCCGGACGCCTTCCCCCCGGCGCCGCCCGGGGCCACCGAGGCCGGCGCGGTCTTCGCGCGGACGCGGGATTGGTTCGCGGCGCGCGCCAAGGCCAGCGAGGAGGAGATCGAGATCTCCGACACGGACTGGGACGAGCTGCTGGACGGCCTGCCTCCCGAGCCGGTCTGGTCGGCGGGCGCTCTCTTCCAGATCGCCGCTAGAAATCCTGAAGAGATCACCGCCGGCCGCTACCGCATGGTCCTGAACGCCCTCTTCGGCGCCGGGATCGCGCTCGCCCGCTTCGCCCATCTGCATGGCGGCAACGATCCTGACGGCCCGGACAATCCGGTCTCCCGCGAGGTGCTGCGGAGCTGGCAGCCGCTGGAGCGGGAGGGAGCGGTGCTCGCCGAGGTCACCTACAACCATCTCGGACGAAGCGCCAACGCCGGCCTGCGCCCGAGCCTCTTTCATCACGAGATCGAGCTGCCGGGAATGCGGGCGAGCCCGGGCGCCGAGGTGATCCATCTGAAGGAGATGGCCGTGCGCTGGGATTCGGGAGCGGGGAGGTTCGTGCTGCGCCGGGAGGCGGACGGGGTCGAGGTGGTGCCGGTGATCAGCAGCGGAGTCAGCCCGGAGGGGTTCATCTCCTTCCTGGTCGAGATCGGCCGCCAGGGGTTGCAGCCGCTCTCCTGGTTCCCCGGCTTCGAAGTCCCCGGGATCGTCCGCTGGCCGCGCTTCGCCAGCGGCCGGCTGGTGCTCTTCCGCCGCCGCTGGATCGTCTCCCCGGAAGAGCTGCCCGCGGCCGCGGACGCCGCCCTCTTCGCCGGGGTGGCGCGCTGGCGGCGAAAACACGGCATCCCCCGCCACGTCTTCCTCCACACCGCGGCCGATCCCAAGCCGTTCCACGCCGACCTCGATTCGCCGCTCGCGGTCGACCTGCTGCGCCGCGCTATCTCTGGAGATACCACCCTGCACGTGGTGGAGATGCTCCCCGGGCCCGAAGAGATGTGGGTCCGGGACCAGCGGGGAAGCTACGCCACGGAGTGGCTGGTGCAGATGAGCGGCGGAAAAGCCAAAACAAGGACGTAAAGGACACCAAGGACATCAAGGACGAGAAGCCGGGTTTTTCGGCAGTCTGCCTCTTGTCCTTGCCGTCCTTGTCGTCCTTTACGTCCTTTACGTCCTTTACGTCCTTGGCTTTTGCCTCAGTGCATCGACACCGGCGCCGCCGCCTTCCCGCCCCGCTTGAAGAGCAGCAGCAGCGGAATGCAGAGCAGGAAGAAGATGCCGACCACGCGGAAGGCGTCCATGTAGGTGAGCAGGTAGGTCTGCCTGATCACCGCTCCCTCCAGGGCGCCGTAGGCCTGCTGCTGGGCCTGGAAGAGGTCCGACCCCTTGGCCATCAGCCCGCCGGTGATCGCCGCCAGGCGCTCGCGCACGGCGGTGTCGTAGATCGACATGTGCGCGAGCAGGTTGTTGCGGTGCGTCCACGAGCGTTTCTGGATGAACGTGGTCACCAGGGCGATGCCGAAGGAGCCGCCGAGCTGGCGCATCATGTTGGTCAGCCCGGCCCCCTGGGCGATGTCCTTGCCGCGCAGCCCCGAGAGCGCCATCGTGGTCAGCGGCACGAAGAGCAGCCCGAGGCCGACGCCGCGCCAGACCAGCGGCCAGAAGAAATCGCCGCGCCCGGAGCCGAGGGTCGAGTGGCTGAGCATGAAGGTGAAGAGGAAGAAGCAGATGAACCCCGCGGCGTTCATCAGCTGCGCCGGCACCCCCTTCTGCAGCATCTTGCCGACCAGGGGCATCATCACCGCCGTGGCGAGCGAGCCCGGCAGCAGGATCAGGCCGGTCTGCATGGCGGTGAAGCCGAGGAGGTTCTGGGCGAACACCGGGAAGATGAACACCGAGGAGTAGAGCCCGAACCCGAGGATGAAGGTGAACGCCGTGCCGACGGCCAGCGAGCGGTCGCGCAGCACGTGCAGGTCGACGATCGGGTTCGCCGCCGTCAGCTCCCGCCAGATGAAGCCGGCCAGGGCGAGCACGGCGGTCGCCGCCAGCATCGTGATGTAGCGGGTGGAGAACCAGTCCTCGGCCTCGCCGCGTTCGAGCACGATCTGCAGCGAGCCGATGCCGAGGATCAGCAGGCCGATCCCCGCCCAGTCGACCGAGGTGATCTTGCGCACCACCTGGGATTCGGGGAGGAAGGCCATCGCCATCAGGACGGCGATGATGCCGATCGGCAGGTTGACGTAGAAGATCCACCGCCAGGAGTAGCTGTCGGTGATCCAGCCGCCGAGGGTGGGGCCGACCGTCGGGCCGACCACCACGCCGAGGCCGAAGAGGCCGTTGGCGAGGCCCAGCTCCTCGGGCGGGAAGGTCTCGACCAGGATCGCCTGCGAGGTCGAGAGCATGGCGCCGCCGCCCGCCGCCCTGGATGAAGCGGAAGATCACCAGCTCCCAGAGGCTCGGTGGCGTGGCCGCAGAAGAACGAGGCGATGGTGAACAGGATGAGCGAGCCGATGAAGTAGTTGCGGCGGCCGAACTTCGCCGCGAACCAGCCGGTCATCGGGATGACGATCACGTTGGCGACCACGTAGCCGGTCACCACCCAGGCGATCTGGTCGAGCGTCGCGCCCAGGTTGCCCATCATCTGGGGGAGGGCGACGTTGACGATCGAGGTGTCGATCAGCTCGATCACCGAGGCCAGGATGACCGTGATCGTGATGAGCCACTTGTTGGCGCCCTGCTGCGGGCATGAGCTGTCTCCCGTCCCTTCTCAGTCCGAGGTTCACGGTGGCGTTGACGTTCATGCCCACCCGCAGCGGATGGCGCGGGTCCGGCGGACCGGTGAACACGATCTTCACCGGCACGCGCTGGACGACCTTGGTGAAGTTGCCGGTCGCGTTGTCGGGCGGCAGCAGCGAGAAGCGGGCGCCGGTGGCCGCGGCGAGCGACTCGACCTGGCCGTGGAAGGTCACGCCGGGGTAGGCGTCCACCTCGATCTCGGCGATCTGGCCGGATGCATCCTGGCGAGCTGGGTCTCCTTGAAGTTGGCGGCCACCCAGGTCTCGCCGTTCCCCTGGACGATGGCGAGCAGCGGCTGGCCGGCCTGCACGAACTGCCCGACCTCGACCGCCTTCTTCGAGACGATGCCGGCGACCGGCGCCTTCAGCGTGGCATAGGAGAGCTGGAGGCGCGTGGCCTCGAGCGTCGCCCGGTGCTGGGCCACCTGGGCCTGGGCCGCGGCGACCTGGCGCGTGGCGGCCTCGATCTGGGACCCGCCGGACATCACCGTGGCCCGCGACGACTCGGTGGTGGCGCGGGCGGCCTCGGCGGCGGCGCGGGCGGAGTCGGCCGCCGCCCTCGCGGCGTCGTACTGCTGCTGGGAGATCTCCTCCTTGCTCAGCAGCTGCTTGTAGCGGGCGAGGTCGGCGGCGGTCTGCTCGGCCCGGGTGCGCGCCGCGGTACGTCCGCCTGGTTGCTCGCCACCTTCGCCTGCGAGCCGACGACGGTGGAGCGGGCGCCGGCCACGGCGGCCTCGGCGACCGCCACCGCGGCCTCGGCGCTGAGCAGCGCGGCCTGCTCCTGGTCCACCTTGGCCTGCAGGTCGGCGGGATCGATCCGCACCAGCAGGTCGCCGGGATGGACCACCTGGTTATCCTTCACCAGCACCTCCTGCACGTAGCCGGAGACGCGGGGGAGGACAGGGTTGATGTTGCCGTCGATCTGCGCGTCGTCGGTGGTGGCGTGGTGCTTGTAGAAGACGACGGTCTGGAAGCCCCAGACGCCCCCCACCAGGATCAGGATGGCAAGGACGGAGAGGATCACGATCCTGCGGACTCCCCCCCGCTTGCGGCCCGGGGCGCTCGCGGGCGCCGCCTCGGCCGGCTCGACTTTTTCGACTCTCAATGGACTGCTCATTCTCGTTACCCTCCGTTCGGAATCAGATTGCGGATCTCGCCGGTGGCCCGCGAGAGGTCGAAGCGCGCCTGGGCCTCGTCGGCCAGCGCGTCGACGCGGGTGTCGCGGGCGGCGGCGAGAGAGGTCTGGGCGTTGTCGACCTCGATCGACGAGGCGACGCCGGCCTTGAAGCGGTCGCTCGCCAGCTCCAGCTCGTCCTGGGCGAGCTTCAGGCTCTGGCCCGCCAGCTCAACCCGGCTGCGGGCGTTCTCGTAGGCGAGCAGCGCCTGGCGCACCTCCTGCTCGACCTGGCGCTCGATGTCGTTCTGCTGGATCAGGAGCTGGTCCCGCTGCGCGGACGCCGCGGCGACCCGCGCCTCGATCCGGCGGCCGGTCAGGATCGGCACGTTGACCACCGCCGCGACCGTGCGGCTCCATTCGATGTCGCGCACGCGGTTGCCGCTCTCGGTCCCTTGCGCCTGCGCGCCCACCGTCGGCAGCCGCTCGGCCCGCGCCGCCTCGATGTTGAGGTTGGCGAGGCGCAGCCGCTGCTCGAGGAGCGTGAGCTCCGGCCGCCGCTGGCGCGCCGTGCCGAGGGCCGCCTGCAGCGTCGGCACGGTCGAAAGGGCGCGCGTCCAGTCGTCGGTCAGCTCCAGGCCGGCGCCGAGGTCGGCGCCGATCGCCCGCAGCAGGGCGAGCCGGGAGAAGTCGCGCTGGTTGGTCGCCACCAGCAGGGCCTGCTGCTGGCGGGCGAGCTGGAAGTCGGCGCGCGTCGTATCCAGGCGAGTGCCGATGCCGGCGTTCTTCTGGTCGAAGGCCAGTTGCCGCAGCCGCTGGAACAGGTCGACGTTGGCGCGGATCTCGTCGATCCGCGCCGAGCTGCGGCCGTAGGAGACGTAGAGCGAGGCCACCGCGGCGGCCACCTCGTTCTCCAGCCGGCGCTGGTCCTCCTGGGTGACCTTGACTCCCGCCCGCGCCGCCGCGTAGCGCCGGCGGGCTGCGAAGTCGATGATGTTCATCGCCAGCGTCAAATGGACGTCGACGACGTTGAACGGATCGGTCACGTTCGGCTGGCCGGGGACGGTGAAGCCGAAGGTGGCCAGGTTGATCGTCTCGTTGGCGAGCTGCCCGCCGGCGCTGAGCTGCGGCCGCAGGGCCGAGCGGGCCTCCTGCGCCTGCGCCTCGGCCACCCGGGTGCTCGTCGTGGCGATGCGGACGGCGGTGCCGGTATCCAGCGCCCGGCTGATCGCATCGGCCAGGGACAGCCGCACCGGCGGGACCGTCGCCTCCTGGGCCGCCTCCTGGCCCAGGCTCGGAACCGCCATCCCAAGCGCCAGCAGAGCCGCCAGAATCTGTGTCTTCATGAAGGTTTCCTCTCCTCTTCCCCCTCGCATCGGACCCACGAGAGGACGTAAGCGGGGCAATGGACCAGCTCGGCCCCGGCGCCCTCGCCACAGGCCAGGAGCTTGATGAACTCCCGGTCGGCGAGAACGAGCCCTTCGAGGTCGAGCGTCACCCGGCGTCCGCGGGCGCGCTCCGTCGCCAGCAGTTGGACCAGCTCCGGCAGGTGCTCCTGCGTCGCCCGCCCGGCCAGGGCATAGGTCACGGTGGATGTCGTGTCGGTTCGGGTTTCGATTCTCAGCATCATCTTCGACTCCCGTGGGACATAGTCCACGATCCGTGCCAGAAGGCCGGTGTCGAAGAATCAGTGACTTACGGGAATTTACGAAAGAGGCTCGTAACGAGATCTCGTAGATTTACGAGATCTCGTAGAGCATAGGTCAAGCGCTTCCGGCCCAGTCGAAGGCGTCGAGCTCCCGCCAGGACAGGAGCGTGCCCCGGCTGCGCGGCTGTGATTCGTCGCCGCCATAAACAACAACTCGGCCGGCGATCCCTGGAGATGGATGTTGGCCGAGAGCGGCGAAACGCTCGAAGGCGTTGAAGTACTGGCCCGCCGGGGTCTGTGCCGATTTGATCTCCACCAGAACGAGATCGGTGCCCTTCTCCAGAATGAGATCGATCTCCAGCCCTCCGCTGTCGCGGTAAAAGGAGAGCCGTGGCCGGCGTCCCCGGTGGAGATGGGCTTTGGCGATCTCGCCAGTGACCCAGGTTTCGAACAGGGCTCCCCGCAAAGGGTGGTTTTCGAGCTGGCGCGGAGTCTCAATGTTCAGAAGGGCCGCCACCAAGCCCGTATCGTAAAAGTAGAGCTTGGGGGATTTGATGAGCCGCTTGCCGAAATTAGCGAAAAACGGCGGCAGGCGGAAGACGATGTAGCTCGCCTCCAGCACGGAGAGCCAGGAGCGCGCGGTGGGGTGGGAAATGCCGCAGTCGTTGGCCAGCGATGAGAGGTTGAGGATCTGCCCCGTGCGGCCGGCGCAGAGACGGAGAAAGGTCTGGAACAGCAAGAGGTCGCCGACGTTGACGAGTTGCCGCACGTCGCGCTCGACATAGGTGGCAACGTAGTCCGCCAGCCATTCGTGAGCGGGGAGGTGCCGCTCATAGATCCTTGGATAGCCGCCCTGCCACAGCAGCGTGTCGAGGTCTGAGGGCGGGTCGGGAAAGCGGCGGATCTCCTCAAGGGAGAGCGGCAGGAGCTCTGTCAAGGTGGTGCGGCCGGCCAGGGATTGAGTCACGGCATTCACCAGCGCCAGGTTCTGGGAGCCGGTGAGCAGGAAGCGGCCAGGCCGAGGGTCCTCATCGACCAGGCCTTGCAGATAGGAGAACATCTGAGGTACCCGCTGCACCTCGTCGATGACGGCGCCATCCCGGTAGCGGGCGAGGAAGGCGATCGGATCTTCCTGGGCGAGCTCGCGCTGAGCCGGATTTTCCAGCGACACGTACGGCCGGTTGGGGAAAGCCATGCGGCTGAGCGTCGTCTTGCCCGATTGGCGCGGACCGGTCAGGGTGAGAACCGGGTAACGCGTCGCCAAGTCGAGGAGACGCGGCTGAAGAAGCCGCTCGATCATGAGCTCGAGAATATCAGACGTGCAGATTGAAAGTCAGACCTTCAATCTGCACGACTTGAAGATCCTGACCGGAACCGGTGCTTGTCGATCCCCAGGCTCTTGATCCGCGATTCGAGCGTCGTGGAAGGGAGCCCGAGGAGGGTGGCGGCCCCCTTGGCGCCGGAGACACGGCCGACGGACTGGGCGAGCGCTTCCTCGATCCGCCGCCGCTCGGCCTCGCGCAGGCTGTCCGGCAGAGGGATTCCGGCGGGGGCGGCGGGAGGGCCTCCGGCGCTCGCCAGCAGCGGCTCGTCGATGCGCAGGACGTCCCCCTCGGAGAGGATGGCGGCGCGCTCCATGACGTTCTGGAGCTCGCGCACGTTGCCCGGCCAGGAGTAGGCGAGGATGCGGTCCATCGAGCTCTTCTCGATGCTCTGAAACCGCTTGCCGAAGCGCGGCGCGTAGCGGGCGGCGAAGTACTCGACGAGGATCGGGATGTCCTCTTTGCGTTGGCGCAGGGAGGGCATGGCGATGGGGAAGACGTTCAGGCGGTAGAAGAGATCGCTGCGGAAGGTGCCGTCCGCCACGGCCGCCGACAGATCGCGGTTGGTGGCTGCGATGACCCGGGCGTCGGTCGCGATCGGCTGGCCGCCGCCGACGCGCTCGAAGGTCCCCTCCTGGAGCACCCGCAGCAGCGAGGCCTGGACCTCGGGCGGCAGCTCGCCGACCTCGTCGAGGAAGATCGAGCCCCCCGCCGCCAGCTCGAAGCGGCCGGCGCGGCGCTGCAGGGCGCCGGTGAACGCCCCCTTCTCGTGGCCGAACAGCTCGGAGGCGATCAGCGAGGCGGGGAGGGCGGCGCAGTTGACCGCCACCAGCGCGCGGTGCGCCCGCCGCGACCGGCGGTGGATGGCCCGCGCCACCAGCTCCTTGCCGGTGCCGGTCTCGCCGGTGATCAGCACCGTCGTATCGGTGGCCGCCACCTTGTCGACCAGGGCGAGGGTCTCGCGCAGCGCCTTCGAGGAGCCGATGATCTCCTCGAACATCGAGCGCTCGTCGATCTCCTGGCGCAGCGCCAGGTTCTCGGCGTGGAGGCGGGCGTTGAGCCGGGCGATCTCCTCGAACGCGCAGGGCGTTGGCCATGGCGGCGGCGATCGGCCGGGCGAGCGCCTCGAAGACGTCGACCTCCTGGGGCGGGAAGGGGCCCGGCGTGCCGCGGGAGAAGGCGAGCGAGCCGACGAACTGGTCGCGCACCCGGAGGGGGACGCGGACGTAGGAGCGGATGCCGGCCGCGAGCAGGCGCGAATCCTCGGGGAAGCGCGTCCCTTGCGTCAGGTCCTCGCAGATCCACGCCCGGCCAGCCTGCCCGACGTACTCGGTTCCTGTCCCGGCCAGCGGCAGGCCGCCGTGGGGCTTCGACACGAATTCTCCGCCGGAGAGGCGCATCCAGCGCTCCAGGGTGTCGGCGAAGGAGTCCCCCTGCCGCCGCTCGACGCCGCGGATGTAGACGGCGTGGGGGACCAGATGGTCGCCATGGACGGTGGTCACCGCCAGGGCGTCGACATGGATCGCCGGCTCCAGCCCCTCGACCACCGCCTCGAGCACGGCGGCGATCTCGATCTGCGAGTTGGCGGCCTCGGAGATCGCGAGGAGGAGCCGGTACTTCTCCTCGGCCGTCAGCATGCGCCGCGCCTCTACCGCGATCGGCCGGATCGGGA
The DNA here is from genome assembly GCA_963792575.1 of uncultured Acidobacteriota bacterium. Classification (GTDB taxonomy): domain Bacteria; phylum Acidobacteriota; class Thermoanaerobaculia; order Multivoradales; family UBA5704; genus DATARR01. The sequence goes on along the minus strand of CAWBWZ010000022.1, from coordinate 618,571 downwards.
CTGGCCGGTCACCTTGTCGAAGCCGTCCTTGAACTGGGGCATCCAGTTCTTCGGCACCGAGAAGCCATGCCCCACCTTGTGCAGCCAGACCAGCTCGCCGTTCGGAACCTTCGTGAGATAGGTCCGGGTGTCCTCCGGGGTGCAGATCTGGTCGACGTCCCCCTGGAAGGCGATCCAACGGTCCTCCAGGGTATTGGTGGGGGAGAAGTCGACCCCCTTGCCCTGCGGATCGTGGGTCCAGGCCAGGCCGTGCCCCTTGCAGATCGGGTGGTTGACGATCAGGTCGGGGCAGAAGCCGAGGCTCAACCCCCCATGGAAGGTATGGGGGGGCGCCTGCGCCATGGCGGCGTAGACGATGGTCGCGCCCGAGGAGTAGCCGACGATCACGGGCGGCACCTGCGAGGTATAGCCGAACCGCTTCTCGATGGCGCGGCCGAGCTCGGCGAAGTCGGTCCCCGGATCCCAGCACTTGTCGGGGCTGGCGGTGGAGGCCTTCATGTAGTGGCGGATATCGACGCCGGCGACCAGGGCGTCCTGGCCCGCGAGCTCGCGGGCCATGTCGACGACCCCCAGGTTCCAGCCGCCGTCTCCCGAGATGAAGAGGGCGACGTGCGACGGGCGCGGGGTCTGCTGGTAGACCGTCACCTTGCCGAAGGGCTCGAGATCGAAGGTCGTCTTCGGTGGCGGCGGCGGGGAGGGCGAGGGAGAGGGCGAGCAGGCTGGCGGCAAACATCGTTTTCATAAGGTCCTTCATTGTGCACCAACCCCGCCTCCAGGCGAAGCCCCGGCGAGGATCCAGCCGGCGATCGGGCCGTAATCCTTGCCGACGATGTGCCCCCCGGACCGGATCAGCAGGTCGGCCAGGCCATTCGGCAGCCGGGGGCAGAGGCTGTTCTTCTCCAGCCGGCCATAGGCGCAGAGGATCCGCCGGCCGCGCAGCTTCGCGAGCTCCGGCAGCACCGGCAGGCTGTCGGGCGAGGGCTTGCCGAGCCATTCCGTGGGGTGAAAACGGAAGTCGGCCGCGCCGGAAGGGCCCATCATCACGATCCGCGAGACCCTCGCCGCCAGATCCGGAGGCAGCCGGTTGGCCAGGAAGGGGACGACGTCGGCGCCGAAGGAGTAGCCGATCAGGATCACCCGTTCCTTGTGCCAGAAGGGGAGGTAGACCCGCAGGACGCGCTCGAGGTCGCGGGCGGCGCGGTCCGGCCCCTTGCGGGTGAGGAAGTAGTGCAGCGAGTTCCAGCCGACGACCGGGATTCCACCTCTGGCCAGAGCCTCGGAGAGCCCCCGGTCGGTGACCGCCCAGCCGCCATCGCCGGTGAGCAGGACGGCCATCTCGTCCCGCCCCGGCACCAGGGAGGGCACCTCGACCAGCGGCACCCCTTTGACCTTGCCGGCGTGGAAAGGAGCGGGCGGGTGAGCCTGCGCCAGGGTGAGGGCGAGGAGGAGGGCCGGGAGCATGATGCCAAGGGTAACCCGGACGGGAACGAGGTTGACGTAAGAGGGTGTCTCGAAAGCCGCCTCTCCCGCCCGGCGATGAATCGCCGGGCTAGAAACAGCGCTCCCTGAAGGGAGCTTGAAGCCGGATTCATCCGGCGCTGTTCTTAGCCCGGGCATTCATGCCCGGGCCGAAGGCGTTGCGACTAACTTTCGAAACACTCTCCTAAGATCCCGTTATACGCAGTCTGGCGTGGACTGCGTATAACTCTCCAGGAGGTTCTCCCGTGGCTTCCTCAGATTGCCTTAGTTGAGGCGCTGAGCCCTCATCACCCCGACCCTCTTCTCCCAGCCTCCCCCCCGTCCGCCGGGAGAAGAGGGAGAAGTTAGTAGGGTTTGTCTTAAAGCCCCTCTCTCCCGGCGGTTGGGGGGGAGGCCGGGAGAGAGGGGTTGGGGAGTGAGGGATCAGCCCCGAAGGGGCGACACTCTCCGGCCGGCAATCTGACAAAGTAGTTTCAAGCCCTCTCGAGAGCCGTGAGATGGATGTCGTAGTGGCTCGCGTGCCAGGCGACCTGGGCGTTGCGCAGCAGGATCGCCTGCGGGGATTCGTGGGGGACGCCGGTGCGCTCGGCGAGCGCGGTTGAGACCGGCCGGGCCCTCTGGATCTCGATCAGGGCGTAGATCGCCCCGGCCTGCTGGGACGCGTTGGCGGCGAAGCGCCGGAACTCGCTCCAGGCGGCGCCCGAGATCGGGCAGGTCAGGCTGTGCTTGAAGACCCAGACCGGCATCTCTTTCGACTTCGCGAGCAGATCGTCCAACGCGGGGAGAGTCTCAATCTTCTGGATGTCCATCCTCGCAGCCCTCGTCTCGTGGATTGTGGAGCTCACGATCTAGTGTAACAGCGGATGCCGTTGGCAAGAATCCTGCTCTTTCGGGTAGTGCCGTAAGGGGAGCATTGTGTCTACACTGAGCCCGGGTCGATCCAAAGATCGAGGCGCCCGCGCATCCGGAGGAAGAAGAGACATGCCTGCCAAATACGTCTACGCGTTCGGCGGTGGTTCGGCGGAAGGGGACGGGACCCAGAAGAACCTTCTCGGCGGGAAGGGCGCCGGGCTCGCGGAGATGAGCCGGCTCGGCATCCCGGTCCCTCCGGGCTTCACGATCACGACCGAAGTTTGCACGTTTTACCAGGAGCACGACGGCGGCTATCCGGAAGAGCTGGAGCGCGAGGTCGCGGAGCACCTCGGCGCGCCTCGAGGAGCAGACCGGCCAGCGCTTCGGCGATCGCCAGGAATCCGCTGCTGGTCTCGGTCCGCTCCGGGGCGGCGCGCTCGATGCCGGGGATGATGGACACCATCCTCAATCTCGGCCTCTCCGAGGAGGTCGTGGCCGCCTGGATCGGACGCGGCGAGGACGCCCGCTTCGTGCTCGACGCCTACCGCCGGCTGCTCACCATGTACGGCGACGTGGTGATGGACGTGCCGCACGCGGAGTTCGAGCGGATCCTCGGCGCCGCCCGCGAGGCGCAGGGAGCGGCCAACGACGCCGAGCTGACCGCGGATTCGCTGCGCGGCGTGGCGGACGCCTTCAAGGCGCTGATCGAGGAGCGCTGCGGCAAGCCGTTCCCCCAGGAGCCGCAGCGAGCAGCTCTGGGGCGCCATCGGCGCCGTCTTCGCGAGCTGGAACAACCCCCGGGCGCGCGAGTACCGGAAGATCGAGGGGATCTCCGGACCGCCTGGGAACGGCGGTCAACGTGCAGAGCATGGTCTTCGGCAACCGCGGCAACGACTGCGCGACCGGCGTCGCCTTCACCCGCAACCCGGCGACCGGCGAGCGGCGGGTCTACGGCGAGTACCTGACCAACGCCCAGGGGGAGGACGTGGTGGCGGGCATCCGCACGCCGAAGCCGATCGTAGGTGAGAACGGCCAAGATGGTCTCGCCGAGGACTTCCCCGCGGCCAGCCATCAGCTTCGGGAGGTCTGCGAGAAGCTGGAGCGGCACTACCGCGACATGCAGGACGTCGAGTTCACCATCCAGCACGGCGAGCTGTTCATGCTGCAGACGCGGGCGGGCAAGCGCACCGGCCCGGCCGCCGTGCGCACCGCCGTCGAGATGGTGGAGGAGGGGCTGATCGACCAGCGCGAGGCGCTCGGCCGCGTCGAGCCCGCGCAGCTCGCGCAGCTCCTGGCCCCGGAGTTCGACGCCGAGGCGAAGAAGAAGGCGGTCGCCGGCGGATCGCTCCTGGCCCACGGCCTGCCCGCCGGCCCGGGCGCCGCCTCCGGGCGGATCGCCCTGACCGCCGAGCGAGGCGGCCGAGATGGCGGCCGTCCGGGCCGGTGCTGCTGGTGCGCGCCGAGACCTCGCCCGAGGACATCGTCGGCATGCACGCCGCGGCCGGCATCCTGACCTCGCGGGGCGGCATGACCTCGCACGCCGCCGTCGTCGCCCGCGGCCTCGGCAAGCCCTGCGTCGTCGGCGCCGGCGATCTCGACGTCCAGGACGAGGAACGGGGTCGGTGCGGGTGGGGGACAAGACCTTCCGCGAGGGGGACGAGCTGTCGATCGACGGCACGACCGGCGAGGTGATCGCCGGCGCCCTGCCGACCCGCCCCTCCGAGGTGCTGCGCGTGCTGCTCGACGGCGCCGAGCCCTCGCCCACCTCCGCGCGGCTTCCTCAAGCTCCTGGCGTGGGCCGACGGCGAGCGCCGGCTGCACATCCGCGCCAACGCCGACACCCCCCGCGACGCCCGGGTGGCCGCCGCGCTCGGCGCCGAGGGGATCGGGCTCTGCCGCACCGAGCACATGTTCTTCGCCGACGAGCGCATCCCCTGGGTGCGCCAGATGATCCTGGCCGAGGACCCGGAGAGCCGCGCCACCGCTCTCGCCAAGCTCCTGCCCATGCAGCAGCAGGACTTCGAGGGGATCTTCGCGGCGCTCGCCGGCAAGCCGATCACCGTCCGCCTGCTCGATCCGCCGCTCCACGAGTTCCTGCCGCACGGCGAGAAGGCCCTGGGCATCCTGGCGAAACAGATGGGGATCGATCCCGCCGCGCGTCAAGGCGCGGGCCGAGGCGCTGGCGGAGTCCAATCCCATGCTCGGCCTGCGCGGCTGCCGCCTGGGGCATCACCGCCCCGGAGATCTACGAGATGCAGGTCGAGGCGATCGTCCGCGCCGCCTGCGTGCGGACCAAGGCGGGGGAGGAGGTGCGGCCGGAGATCATGGTCCCCCTGGTCGGCACCGAGGCGGAGATGGTGCGCCTGCGGGAGATGGTCTCGGCGGTCGTCGACCGCGTCCTGAAGGAGGAGGGGGTCGGCCTGGAGATCCTGATCGGCACCATGATCGAGGTGCCGCGGGCCGCCCTGATGGCCGACAAGATCGCCGAGCACGCCGACTTCTTCTCCTTCGGCACCAACGACCTGACGCAGATGACCTACGGCTACTCGCGCGACGACGCCGGCCGCTTCCTGCCGGAGTACCTGAAGTCGGGCATCCTCCACCACGACCCCTTCCAGTCGCATCGACGAGAAGGGGGTCGGCCAGCTCGTCCGCATGGCCTGCGAGCGCGGCCGGGAGGCGCGGCCGGACCTCCACCTGGGGATCTGCGGCGAGCACGGCGGCGATCCGCGGTCGATCGACTTCTTCGACCGGGCCGGCCTCGACTACGTCTCCTGCTCCCCCTACCGTGTGCCGATCGCCCGTCTGGCGGCGGCGCGGGCGAGCCTGGACCGCAAGGCGGAAGAGCTGTCGAAGCCGCCGTCCTCCGCCAAGACCTGAGGCTGAAGAACGGCCCGCTCCTTGCAAGCCTGAAGGAGCCAAAGGAGGTATCTGAGAATGGACGACTCCGAACGGACCTATGGATACAGCGAGGACATCTACCACGGCTCTCACGACCGCAAGGACGAGAAGAGCTACGAATACGGCGCGGAAAACTCCGAGGAGGTTGAGGGCGAAGCTCTGAGCCCCGAGGAGGCGGCGATGCACATCGAAGGCTCCCACGCGGGCGAGGAGCCCGTCGCCTCCGGCGAGACCGGTTCCTACGACTACGGCCGCGAAGGCGGCGCCACCGAGTCCTTCACCTGGGACATCCCGGGGACCGACGTCGAGCGCGAGGCCCAGGCTTCCGAGACGAAGGTGCGGATCGCGGAGACAGTCAAGAAGTAAGCCTGCTCCTCTCCAGGCGGGAGCGGTCGCGCTCGAACGCGACTTCTCCTGCCTGTACAATCCCAGCGTGTCCCGCATCCATCTCCTCCCCGACACCCTGGTCAGCCAGATCGCCGCCGGCGAGGTGGTGGAGCGCCCGGCGTCGGTGGTCAAGGAGCTGGTCGAGAACGCCCTGGACGCGGGCGCCCGGCTGATCGAGATCCAGCTCGAGAGTGGCGGCAAGGCGCGGATCGCGATCGGCGACGACGGCTGCGGCATGGGGCGGGACGACGCCCTTCTCGCCTTCGACCGCCACGCCACCAGCAAGATCGCCAGCTTCGACGACCTGGAGCGGGTCGCCACCCTGGGATTCCGCGGGGAGGCCCTGGCCACCGTCGCGGCCGTCGCCCGGGTCGAGATGACCACCGCCGAGCAGCCCGGGGAGGGGCACCGGATCCTGATCGAGGGGGGACGGGTGCGGGTGGCCGAGCCCTTCGCCCGCCCGCGCGGCACCACGATCGACGTCCGCTCGCTCTTCTTCAACGTGCCCGCGCGGCGGAAGTTCCTCAAGGCCCCCCAGACCGAGCTGCGCCGCTGCGTCGAGGTGGTGCAGGGGTACGCCCTGGCGCGGCCGGACGTGCGCTTCGAGGTCTCCCACGAGGGGCGCGAGCTGCTGGACGCCCTGCCCGCCCCCGGCACGGCGGCGGGCTCCCGCGAGCGGATCGGCCAGATCTTCGGCCTCGAGCTCGCTCGCGAGCTCGCCGAGATCCCGCCGGGGCAGGGGAGGGAGGGGGAGGCGATCCACGGCTTCGTGGGCACTCCCGCGACGGCGCGCGGGCGGCGCCATTTCATCTATGTGAACCGCCGCCTGATCCGCGACCGGGCGGTGCTCGCCACCTTCTACCGCGCCGTGCGCGACGAGTGGAAGGGCGAGGATTTCCCGGCCCTCTTCCTCTTCCTCGACATCCCGCCGGAGGAGGTGGACGTCAACGTCCACCCCCAGAAGGCGGAGGTCCGCTTCCGCGATCCCAGCCTGCTCGACCGGATCTACGACGCTCTCCGGCGCACCCTGGAGCGCGCCCGCGGCGAGGAGGCCGCGCCGTTGCGGCCGCCGGCCTCCGAGCCCTATGTCCCCTTCGCTTGGCAGGGGCTGGGGGAACAGCGGCCTCCAATCGCCTGGAATCGCTCTGCCGACGCGCCCGCGGTGGTGACGGGGAGCCCGGCTCCCTCCGGGTCTGTGGAACTGCCCGTCATCCCCACTCGTCTGGCGACGCCGTCCTACGCTCCGATGGAGCGGCCGATGGTGCCGCTTTCGGGGAGGCACGGAGAGGCGCGTCCGTTCCGGCTGCTGGGGCAGTACAAGGGGACGCTGATCATGCTGGAAGGGCCGGACGGCCTCTATCTGATCGATCAGCACGTCGCCCACGAGCGCATCCTCTACGAGCGGCTGCGCCGGGCCATGGCCGCCGAACGGCCGCCCGTGCAGCATCTGCTCACCCCGGTCCTGCTCGACCTGGCCCCGGCCGAACGGCTCCGGCTCGCGGAGCTCGCGCCCGGCCTGGAGGAGCACGGCTTCGGGATCGCGGTCCTCTCCGGCAACACCCTGGCCCTCACCTCGACTCCCGGCGCGCTCTCGGCGGGCGACGCCGAGAGCCTCCTGCGCAGCCTGGCGGCGGATTCCGGGGACGGGATGGCGGGAGGGGCGGACCTCGCGCGCCAGATCCTCGAGAACCTCGCCGCCAGCATGGCCTGCAAGGCGGCGGTCAAGATGCACCATCCGCTCTCCGCGCCCGAGATGGAAGCCCTGGTCGCCGAGCTGTTCACCGCCGAGCAGCCCTACGCCTGCCCGCACGGCAGGCCGATCGTGCTGCAGATGACGGATTCGGACCTGGAGCGGCGGTTCGGACGGCGGTGAGCCGCTCCGCTGCTACTATCCCGGCATGGCATTCGGCCGCCGCGATCCCACCCCTCTCGAAAAGCGCCTTGGGCACCGCTTCAAGCGGCTCGACCTGCTGGAGCTTGCGCTCACCCACCGCTCGTGGGCGAACGAGCAGGGGATTCCGGAGCACTACGAGCGGCTGGAGTTCCTGGGCGACGCCGTCCTCGGGGTGGTGACCGCCGAGTGGCTCTACGCCAATCATCCCGAGCTTCCCGAAGGGGAGCTGTCGAAGCACAAGGCGCAGCTCGTCAACCGCGACACCCTGGCGCAGCACGCTCAGTATCTGGAGCTGGGGGTCTCGCTGCGCATCGGGGTGGGGGAGGACCGCTCGGGCGGGCGCGCCAAATCCTCCCTGCTCGCGGACTCCATGGAGGCGATCTTCGGCGCCCTCTACCTCGACGGCGGGCTGGAGACGGCGCGGCGGTCGATCCTGCCGATGCTGGAGAACGCCTTCATGGAGCGCTCCCGGCAGGCGGTGACCGACGCCAAGACCCAGCTTCAGGAGGTCGTCCAGGCGCTCGGCTGGGCCCTGCCCGAGTACCGGGTGACCGACTCCGTCGGGCCGGACCACGACAAGACCTTCGTCGTCGAATGCTGGCTGGCGGGCGAGCTCGGCGGCCGCGGCGAGGGGCCGAGCAAGAAGATCGCGGAGCAGCGGGCCGCCACCGACGCCCTCGCCCGGCTGCCGGAGAAGTAGAGTACAATCCCGCCCCCATGAGCCAGGCCAATACTTCCGAAGTAAAGCGAGTTACCACAATTCGCGAGTTGACCCGCAACGTCGGCCAGACGGTCGAGCTGCGGGGTTGGATCGATAACAAGCGGTCGAGCGGCAAGATCGCCTTCCTCCAGGTGCGCGTCACCGGCGGCACGGTCCAGGCCGTGGCCGGCCGCAAGGACGTCTCCGAGAAGGACTGGGAAGACATCGAGCGCGCCACCCAGGAGTCGACCGTCCGCGTCACCGGCGTCGTCAAGGAGGACAAGCGCTCGCCGAGCGGCGTCGAGATCCAGTGCTCGGGGTTCGAGCTCGCTCTACGCGACCCCGGACTACCCGATCACCCCCAAGGAGCACGGCACGGCGTTCCTGATGGAGCACCGCCACCTCTGGCTGCGCTCCAGCCGCCAGCGCTCGTCGCTGCGGGTGCGCAGCGAGGTCGAGCAGGCGATCCGCGACTTCTTCTACGAGCGCGAGTTCACGCTGATCGACTCGCCGATCCTCACCCCCGCCGCCTGCGAGGGGACCTCGACCCTGTTCGAGACCGACTACTTCGGCGACAAGGCCTATCTCTCGCAGTCGCGGCCAGCTCTACCTGGAGCCGGCCGCGGCGGCCCTCGGCAAGGTCTACTGCTTCGGCCCGACCTTCCGCGCCGAGAAGTCGAAGACCCGCCGCCACCTGATGGAGTTCTGGATGGTGGAGCCCGAGGTCGCCTTCCTCGAGTTCGAGGGGCTCTGCTCGCTGGCCGAGGAGTTCGTCGGCTATCTCGTGAGCCGCGTCCTCGACCGCGCCCGCGAGGAGCTGAAGATCCTGGAGCGCGACACGGCGAAGCTGGAGGCGGTGGTGCCGCCGTTCCCGCGCATCACCTACACCGAGGCGATCAAGATCCTCAACGACAAGGGGAACCCCATCCAGTGGGGGGACGACTTCGGCGCCGACGAGGAGACGCTGATCGCCAGCGGCTACGACAAGCCGCTGATGGTCACCAAGTTCCCGGCGGCGTTCAAGGCCTTCTACATGCAGCCCGATCCGGAAAACCCGGAGGTCGTGCTCGGCCTCGACCTGATCGCGCCGGAAGGGTACGGCGAGATCATCGGCGGCAGCCAGCGCATCCATGACCACGACCTGCTGATGCAGCGCATCCAGTCGCACAACCTGCCGGTCGAGGCCTTCCAGTGGTACCTCGACGTGCGCAAGTACGGCTCGTTCCCCCACAGCGGCTTCGGCATGGGGATCGAGCGCTTCGTGGCCTGGATGACGGGCGTCACGCACCTGCGCGAGACGATCCCATACCCCCGGATGCTGTACAAGATCTACCCGTAAGGCGGCTTTGTGGGGGCGCCCGGGCATCCCGTGAAGTCGACCCGCTCTCTCACCTGGGCCGCTCTCGCCGGGCTCATCCTGATCTGGAGCACCACCTGGGCGGTGATCCGGGTGGGGCTGCGGGGCATTCCGCCGTTCACCGGCGTGGCCCTCCGCTTCGCCCTCGCCTCGGCGGCGCTGCTGGCTCTGGCGGCGCTCCTCGGCGTGAGGCTGGGGCGGAGCCGGAACGAGTGGCGCATCTGGGCCGCCAACTCGCTGCTGACCTTCGCCATCCCCTACAGCGTCCTCTACTGGGCCGAGCAGACCGTCCCCTCCGGCCTGGCCGCGGTGCTCTTCGCCACCATGCCGCTGATCGTGGCGGTGGCCGCTCACTTCGCTCTTGCTGGAGATCGGTTGACCGTGCGGGGGACCCTGGGCATCCTGATCGGCTTCGCCGGGATCGCGGTGATCTTCTCCGAGGATTTCCAGGCTCTCGGCGGCGCGCAGGTGAGAACGGCCGCCGCGGTGCTCCTCATCTCGCCGATCTGCGCGGGCATCGGGAGCATCCTGGTCAAGAAGTGGGGGGAGGGGGTCCATCCGATCTCGATCGCGGCAGTGCCGATGGGGATCACGGCGTTGCTGGTGGGCGCCCTGGCGCTGGTGGTCGAGCGCGGGCGGGCCGTCCACTTCGATACGCCGTCCGTGCTGGCGGTGGTCTACCTGGGGATCATGGGATCGGCGGTGCCGTTCACGATCTATTTCTGGCTGCTCAAGCAACAGACCGCGACGCGGATGTCGCTGATCAATTACGCGACGCCGGTGATCGCGGTGGCGGTGGGAACCCTGTTCATGGGAGAGCCCTTTACGGCGCGGATCGCCGCGGGCACGGCGCTGGTGCTGGTCGGGGTGGGAGTGGCGTTGCGGCAGCGGTGATTCGCCTTACTCGTCTTTCGTAGGGGGGGCTTGTCCCCGCCCTTGCCCGTAGGGCGAACGTTGAACAGCCCGAGGTGGCAACCCCGGGTTGGCAGGCCGACAATTCTCCAAACCCCGAAGGGCCGGCCGAAACTTCAGCGGTCGGCCGGCCCTTCGGAGCTCGCCGAATCGGGTTCGCCCCATACCTGGGGCGTAAGCTCCAGGAACCAGAGCCCCAACAGACCTGAACCCGAAGGGGTGACACTCACCGCTGCGTTGTGTCCGGATCTTGGGGGCGACACTCGACATTCTCAGGGCTAAGGAGACGGCGGGGCCTCGGCTACCGTCGGCAGTGTCGTCTCCCTCGTGCTGAGGGCGCGCCGGACCTCGGGAAAGGGGTCAGCCTGTCCCTCGCGAATCCATTCGCCTACGGAATGCAGGTCACCGAAGCCGGCGCGTTCAAGAGCCGAGGCCACTTTGACGCATAGGATACGCACTTCTGTGATTTCGTTGGGGCTGAAATTAGGGACTGGCTGTCGTACAAGACCAGCCTCATAGCGGGCCGCCGAGAGCAGGTAGCCAAGCCCTTCGGCAACCAACCGAGCAAAGCGGTCCACCTCGACGACCGCATTATTTCGGAGGATCCACTCAGCTGCCCGGAGTGCATGCTGTAGGCTTGGACGGCGCATGCTGACGGCGATTGCAATCTCGCGCACGAGATCTGCGGGAGGCTCACCCAGATCGAGTTGCCGCCCTTCTTTGAGCCACCACCAAACTGCCTCGACGGCTGCCTCGGCCTGTTCCCTTTGGGAAGAGATCAAGCTTTGTCGCAGGCGGTCGGAAACTTCGGATAGCAGGTCAGGCCGCAGCCGGGCCAGGGCTGGGTAGATAGCTTCAACCGGAAAATTCAGACCCCGGAGATCGGCGATCATCTCTGGGAGATCAGCAACTTGGGGCGAGTCAGGATTTAGCCGAGGAAGGATGGCCTTTCCAAGGGCTTCGGAGAACGCCTCTCGGTAAGATTCAAGGTCAAAGACGGTATGCCAGTCTTGCGGGTTCTCGGCTATCTTGCGGAGTTGTCCGCTTCTCCAGTTGGCAAAAGCGCGTTCGAGAATCTGCTCGATCTCAGTCGATGAGAGCATCAGCTTCGTTTTTCCCTGTTGGTGGACCTCGGTGGCCCCCAAAAGGTTCCGGAAGAACTCTTCGGATTGGAGCGATGGATCGTGAATCTGTGGCACAGCTAGGTATCGCTGCCGAAAGAGTACCTCTGCGATTGCCGGATCAGGGGCTGGGAGCGCGAGAAAGGCGAAGTCAAAGAACTCGGTCCCTTCTGGGAAGCCGCCACGCGGCAGGTGCCGCCACAGAGCTTCGCCAAGGCGCGCCTTTTGCTCCTCCCTCAAAATTCTCCAGCGGAGGAGGATTTCCAGCTTGTCGAGCGCTGGCCTACGTGGGAAGAGAGCTGGTGTGCTGGCCACAGTGGAAACCAATCGGTCGATTATCAGATCCCACTTCGGCGTGGCTGCTAGTCCCAGGGGAGTGTCACCCAGACGTTCAGCGGCCAGGCAGAACGGGTCTGGCCAACTCCGTGGACTACGGACTTTGAAGTCGCCTTCGCTGGGTAGGGGAAGCTCAAGAAATCGGACTAGTAGTACCTCTAGCCGGGCCGGTTCAAGAGCGGTCAGTGTGCGGGAGAACAGGTGTCCCAAGGGTTCGATTAACCAGTGGTGCTGTCGAAAGAGCGGGAGGCTATAAAAGCCTAATGCGCGGTCGAGCACCTTCTCAGCTCTTTCTCCGTCCAAGCGCAGAACGAGGCGGGAGAGAACCTCCACGGCTACGCGCGTTCTGCCCACCCAGTAAGTTGACCGTTCGTGGTTTTCCTCGGTCATCGCCGCTACAGCCCTGGGCACCCCGTAGTCAAGTGCGCGCCCTATTCTCGCGACCAAGGCTTCCACCTGAAAGTCCGCGAGTAGGGCAATACGGCTGCGGTTAAAGAAATTATCGAAAGTCTCGTCCTTCTCATAGCTACTGACCCGCAGGATCGCTGCCAAGGCGAGGCCTGGGGCAGCCTCTTCTAACCAAACAGCAGTCCGGAGGAGCAGGCTTTTCGCGAGGTCGAGAAAGTCAACGACTGGTGGCAGCCCAATCTCCTCGACCAAGCGCTTGGCCTGGAGACCGGATAGATGTTCCCATCCGATGCCCCTGTTCCACTGATCCCCCCGACCGATCCGAGTCCTGTGCCAAGGGTCGAAGTTCACCTTCTCGATCACCTCGGGTTCCGGCCCCGGAGGTTCGGCCTTCAGGGCTCGATGTGCCTCATAAAGTTCTTCGCGCGCATCGCACCTATAGCGCCCCAGCACCTCCCACCGACGTACGGCAAGCTCATGCGGCTCGAGACCGCGCGGACTGATGGGGCGGTTATCAACCTTCTTTGCCGAATTCCGCGGGTGTGGGTAGCCCCTGAATCCCTCAGCCAGCACCATGACCCAACCCTCGCGCGAAAGGGTCGGGATGTCTGCCGTACCGTGGCCGAGCTGCTGCCGAATCGCAGATAGCGCTTCGCCTGTCAAGCGGAAGGACTCCTCCGTCTTTCCCAACTCGGCGAAGATTCCAGCCTTGCGTATCTTCCAGAACACCTCGTCCGCGTTGGCTTCGAGATCTTCCAGTGCCCGCTCGACCGCGGCATGGTCGAGCCGGGCAAGACCTAGAAGACACCGTTCATAGGCAATTCGGGGCCCCAGCCAGGCATGGTCGAACCGGTGGAGGGCCAGAGCTTCGGCCCAGCGCTCGAAGGCTGCGTCGTCGTCCGTCTCGCGCGCAGCGCGGAGCATGGCGGCAGCAAGCCTGACCCACCACAGCCGCAGGTCCCGGTCACCGGCCAAGGTTGGCTTGGATACCGAAATGGCTAGAGGATCGACTGTAGAGAGGGCCTCGGAGATAACCACCACGAGCTCGGTCGTTAAGGGAACCAGAGAGATCTCTAGGCGCCAATTGAGCTCATCGAGAACTTCGAGCCGTTCGGCCGGAGTGAGAGTCGGCAGGAGTTGAAGGACGGCAGGGAGCCACATCTGGGTGAAATTCCAGACGCGAAGCCGAGCGGACCCAGGCGCAACGAGCCAGCCGGGGTAAAGCTGCCGGTTATGGCGCCAGACCTCGACAGTATTCCGAAGTTCGTCGGCGTTGGGAGAGCTTTCGGGGCCTGCGTTTTCCCGCCGTGGAAATCCCCTGTCCTCGACAAGAATTGCTGGCAAGTATACCGGCGGCTCTGGAGAACGGCGGGCGGGAGCCTCCGGCCAGTCGGTTTCCCTGTAGGGCTCAGCTCTCTCCAGGCTCCAAAGAAACCATTCAAGAGCGCGCTGCTGCCGGGTCTCTTCCGGCCAAGAAGCCCCTCCGGGTAGATGGGACAGGTCGACAGGGATGACGCCGCGGTTCTCCAGCATGCGTCGTCTTGGAGGCGGCAGGTCGAGCCAGCCGATGAGGTAGATACGAGGCGCATAATCCCTGAGGTGGTCACGGACCCAACCAGACCAGTAGAGGAAGTTGGGATCGTCTCCCGAGAAGCCAAGCAGACAGAAGACATTCTCCATCATCGACTGCTGGGCAAGGTTGACGAACGGAGCGAAGTGCAACGGATAGGTGCGGAAGTCTTCCTCGGTGAAGATGAGAGGACGGACTGAAGGAAGCGTTCCGTGGAGCTTGATGATGCGGGGCCGTGCTGAGGCGGGAACATCAGCGGTCGTCCGCGCCACGTCGTAATGTCGGTCGACAACGCGCGTAGCGGCACGCTCCAGTAAGGTGTCCCAGTTCGTCGTGAAGACGTCGGACCAAGGCAACGCAAGCAGACGGTGGTGAAGATCCCCAGGCTCGAAACGCAGATCGGGTACTGCGTCGGCAATCAGGCGCTCCAGAGCTTCGCGGCCAAAGGCCGTTTCGTACTCTTGGGCAAGACGCAGAAAACCGCTAGTAGCGTTGGCCTGCTGCAAAGCATGGTTCCGGTGCCCCGAATCGGTTCCGCCATGGGCAGGGTAAAGATGGTCGACTACCGTTCGCGCCAGCTCCGACCAACTGGGGAACCGGCCACTGCCAGCCCCTCGGGGGCGGGCGTTCAAGCTCATGCCAGCACCCACCATGACCGCAGCGTTGCCGTGCGCTCCCCGCCGCCAGAGGGCGGCGCGGATACGGTCCAAGTACGGCTGATCCGGGAAATCTTGCGACATGGGGGATCATCCTCCCACGAGATCGGCGGCGCTGACTATCACCCGGGGACACAGAAGAGAGAGTCGGGGTGACGAGGCCCCTATGGCCCCGGTGACGGGCCGCGAAGGTGGTGAACGGCCCATCGGCTCATCCGGCGGTGAGGACCTCGTAGCCGGGGGAGCCGGGCAGGAGGTCGATCGTGCTCGCCTGGGTGGCAACGCCCGAGAGGCGGCCCAAGAGGATCGCGGCGCGGCCGCCGAGCGCGATAGCGCGGAAAGCTCTGTCCATTTCCAAGAGCGAATCTGGCGAACTGCGGCAGAAGCATATTGTCCCGGGACCGCAAACTCACGTTCCACGTCAGAAAGCCGAAATTCCGGACCGGACTGTCGCAATCCAGGACAGAAAGAGGAGATTCCAGCGCCGCAAGGCGACTTTCGAGGGTGCAATCTCGGATTCTGGGGCCGAACTCCATCCATCCAGGAACGAAGTCATACAATCCCGGACCGAAGTCACACACTCTGGGACCGAATCCAGACATTCTCGGACGGAATTCAGACGCTCTCGGACAGAAAGCGCGGAGATGGCAGCGGAAAGGCGAGCTTCAGCGGCGGGAGCGGCGATTGCGCTCCGGCTCCTGGTCCTTCTTTTCCAGCTCCTCACGTACCGCGCCGCGAATCAGCTCTTTGAGCTCGGGAAGTGAGAGCGCCGCCGCGGTGGGCTCGGCGGCGCGTCCGCGGGAAGGAGCGCCGAGCAGGTCGCGCAGGCGGCGTGGCGCGCGCTGGATGGCGTCCGGGCACCCCATCTCGAGGAAATCGGTGGGTGGCACGCCGAGCAGATCGGCCAAGGCGAGGAGATGGCGGACCCGCATGTCCAGCGAGCCGTCGAGCATGCGGTAGAGGTTGCCATGGCCGATGCCGAGCCTGCGCTCCATCTCGCGTACCGGCATGGGGTTCGCGTACACCGCTTCGCGGAGCACCATACGGAGCTGCTGGAGGTCTTTTTCGGACATGGCGAGGGGGGAACTCTACGATGGCCCGGGCGGCGCCGCAAGGTCGGAGAGCTGTTCCCGGGTCTCGCGCCAGATCTTCCAGCGCTCGCGGGGATCGAGGGCTCCGGCGAAGGGGCTCGAATGCCGGAGCTCGTCCGCAAGCTCGCTGCGTTCGGTCAGGAACGACGCGATCGAAGAGGGATCACCCGCGAGGATCTCCGACCATTTCCGTGCATAGAAAGGGACTTCAGTGCCGGATGCCAGCCAAGTCTGTACGCGTTGCCGGGCGTTCGCGAGAACCTCCGGCTGCCGTTGCAGGCGCTCGGCGATGACGCGATGGTACGCAATGCTTCGTTCCTCCGCGAGCCGGTGTAGGTCCAGGGACTCAGTCCTCCCCGCGAAGGCCCTACTCCACATCCTCGCGGAGGAGAGCTTTCTGCATCTCAAGCTGAGCTGCGCTATTCAGCCGATTGTCGAAGGAAGAGAACAGGACGGGCTCGCCAAAGTCTGCTTGGGCCAAGTGAAGGAAAGATGCGAGATGGAGGCTGTCGAAGCCACGGAGAGCATGCTCTTCCGCGAGGTCGCCCGCGGCCTGCCAGACGTCCGGCGTGACATCAAGGGTGAGATAGTGGGGCCAGTCTTGGTCCAGGTCTGTTTTGCTCAGAGCGTGCTCTTCGGATGACAGAGCGCCCTCACGACACAGGCGAGCAAGAGCGCTCCGCGCCTCTGCGTAGGCGACTACGGACGTGCAGACGAGCGACGCCTCACTGACCAGGCGCTCGATTTCAAGGGTGCCGTTTTCTTCGACGTAGAGCTTGATGAGACTGCTGGTGTCCAGATAAAGGATCAACGCCGGTCTTCCAGAACAATGTCTGAGGCGTTCTTGCCGCGCGGCCGCGGCTTCTGGCGTGATCCCTCGGGCTTGCCCCCGCTCCAACTCGCGGTGCCGGTCTCGACGAGTTCCCAGGCCCGCTTTGTGGACTCGCTCCCCTCGATCGGGATCAGCAGAGCGATCGAGCGGCCATGATCGGTGATGAGGATCCGCTCCCCTTGCCGCGCTCGCTGAAGGTAATCGCTCAGCCGATCCTTCAGGGTTTCGATGGCGACTTCTGTCATGAAGTCAGTTTAACAGAAGGCAGAGTGCCGGAGGGTGAAGCTTCCACCCCCCCGGCTCTCCGCGACGGTCCTACGACGCGTACGTCGCGACGTAGGAGCCGGAGGCCGCGGGGAAGACGGCGTAGGCGATCCCCTTGACGGTCTGCGGGATGAAGGCCACCGGGTTGCCGTTGAGGGCGAGGCTGGCGAGGGTGCCGGCGGTGGAGGTCGCAGGGAGCATCGCCCGCAGGCCGTTCGCGCCGGCGGCGGCGGTGATCGTGAAGGTCAGCGCGTTGCCGCTCCAGGCGATCGCTCCGAACCTGGAGCTGTTGCGGCCGTCGATCCAGGTGAGCATCTGGCGGGCGGTGACGATCGGCACGCCGCGCGCCTGCGCCGAGGTCACGATGGCGTCCGAGCCGGCGTGGCTGGCCGAGTCGGTGTGCATGTTGGCGGTGATCACGCTGTAGTACCCGGAAGTCCCCAGGGCGTTGTCGAGCAGGGTGTCGATATTGAAGGCGTAGGACTGACCGGACTCGTCGGTCATCTGGGTCGCCGCCTGATAGACGTCGATCCGCGTGCCGTCGAGATCCGCGAAGCGCATCGGCATCCCGGAGCCGGTGAAGAAGCCCGGACGGTCCTGCACCCAGCTCCCCGGCCAGTAGTAGTAGTTGGTGTCGAAGCGGATGCCTTGCGCCTTCTCGATCTTGGGCTCGCTCGCCCAGTCGCTCCAGGCGATGCAGTGCGTGCGGTTGGTCACTGGCGCCGGGACCCTCGTGTATCTGGTGGCGAAGTCGGCGAGCTGCGCAGCGAAGAAGCTCTCCAGCGAGGAGGCCGTCCAGTCGCCGCAGTTGCTGCTGAGATGGACCGCGACCTCGAAGCCCGCCGCCTCGAAGGCCGCGGCGTCGGCCGGCGCGAGCGGCGTGCCGGGATAGATGTAGGAGGTTCCCCGCACGCACTCCCAGTCCGCCAGGGAATCTTCCAATCCAAGGAGCCAGAGCCATGTCGCACAGTTTGAAGATCGAATATGGCGAGGCCGGTTGACCTCGGGGCAGGCCGCCAGCCTCTGCGGTAAGGGGCGAGTCGATTTCCTGTTGTCCTTGCCGAGGATCGGAGTCTCTATTTCCAATCTCCAGGAAGAGGACGCTGCGGCGGAAGTCGAGTTCCTAAGGCATGGCTGAGCACATCGTCCGCCAGATTCTCACCGCTGTCGGAGAGTAACGACCAATTCGCCCTCCTTCGCGGAGCGCCGCCGGGTAGCTCCCGACGGCGCCTTTTTACTGCAGGGCTACTGAGGATTGTGGTCGCCGAGGATCTCGTAGACGCGGTTCAGCCCGTGCTGCTGGGTGATGAACCAGCGGGTGCCGGGCCCCGGCTCGTGGGTGCCGATCAGCCCCGCGAGCGTGGGATCGCCGTCGGAGACGAGCAGCCCGGTCGCCTCGTTGTCGCCGTCGTTCTGGAAGCCGGGGGCCGCAATGGCCGCGAGGTGGGCGTCGACGGTGGAGGCGGAGTCGCGGCCGAGGGCGATCAGGCGCACCGGGGCGGCGTCCGGATCGGCGATGTTGAAGGCCCAGACGGAGTCGAGCCGTCCGAGCTGCCTGTGCAGATTGTCGCCGCGGTCCTCGGCGACGAGCAGGAACCTGCTGTTGGCGAAGGCGAGGTTGTCGAACGCGGCGTGCTCGCTGTCCCCCCGATAGAAGATCGAGATCGTGCCAGTGTCGCGGCTGGTGTCGAGGTTGACCCGGAACAGGGAGGCCCAGGCGCCGCGCACGGCGAGCGCCCCCTGGTTGCCGGAATTGATGTCGGTATCCCCGGTGGTATCGAAGAAGAAGGTCTGGAAGCCCGAGCCCGGCAGGAACTGGGCGTTCTCAGGGCGCTTGAAGGGAGTGGCGCCGGCGGCCCGGGCGGCGGCGTTGGCGTCGAAATCGGCGGTGCCGTCGACGGCGGTGTCATGGACGGTGACCCATTTCACTGGCCATTCGGTGCCGGGCTTGTGCAACTCGAGCTGGTTGGCCGAGAAGGCGTCACCGGAGGGGTGGGCGGCGTCGATGGCGACGTAGGTCACCGGCTGGCCGCCGATCGAGACCTGGAGCGCCTGCAGCTTGCCGGCGGTGAGGTCGGCGGGGCTGGCCGGCACGAAACGATAGACGTAGGAGTTGGGGACGCGGGCCGTCTTGGCGCTGGTCGGGTCGGCTGGGTTGACGTTGACGCTGGTGCCGCCGACGTCCTCGACGATCAGGAGGTTCCCCTTGTCGTCCGGGTGGATCCCCTCGTAGCCGCCGTGCCCGAGCGAGCCGTGGAGGGTACGGGCCGTCGAGCCCCAGTCGGCGCCGATCTCGATCACCCCTCCGTTGGCGCCGGCCTCCTGGGTGAAGAGCAGCGTGCGAGTGATCGGGTTCCAGGCCGAGCCGTCGATGCTGTTGAAATGGGTCTTGCCGTCTGCACTCACCGGCGTCAGCAGGGTGATGCGGTGCTTGGGATCGGCGACGTCGAGGTTGACGCGGGTGATGTAGGCGAGATCACGTCCGTTCTCATGCCCCTGGAAGAGGAAGCGGCGGCCGTAGTCGAAGCCGGCCACGGGGCCGCCGGGATTGTGGTCGAGGACGAGGTAGGTGTTCTCGTCCGGTTCGGTCTTGGTCGCTTCGATCGTCTGCGGCGGGAAGTCGTTGAGGAGACCGAAGTGGGTGATCACGCCGGACGGGTTCTCGAGCTTGGCGATGCCGCGGGCGAGCAGGTTGAGGCTGTACCCGCCGGCCAGCCGGTTCGGCTGGCCGACCAGCTCGAAGCGCGGGTTGGCGGCGGCGACGCCATCGTTGCGCAGGTCGCGGGCGCTGACGTTGCCCGTGGACGCCGCGAGGACGGCCAGACACGTCGGCAGCATGGCGGTGAGGCCGAGGCTCCTCTTCAAGTTCATTGGGAATTTCTCTCCTGGGAAACGGCAGTGCTCCATACACGCCATCGCAGAGCCTAAAGACGTCACGCGGCGCGAGGGTGGCCGGCGGGTGAAACGGCGGCAACCCTCGTGCAACGATTCAACGACGGCTGAGCCGCAGTGCGGCGAAGCCCGCGTCCAGAAGTAGCACTACCCCTCGTTACCTCTTCTGCCATCTCGGTAAACTCATGACTGGCGCGGAGGGCGGAGGGCTGTTATCATCGTCGCAGTGCGGCATAACGGCTTCGAGCCGGCCGCACTCAAAGCTCAAGCAAAGGGGAGAGACCATGGCGAAGGAATCCACAACAGTCAGCGAGCTTGAATCGAGGAAGGTGGCGGAAGCCTCCCGCGAGACCGAGTGGAAGCAGCCGAGCTTCCTGCGGGAGATGTTCCTCGGCAACTTCCGTCTCGACCTGATCCATCCGTATCCGCTGCCGGCGGAGGAGCGGCCCGAGTTCGCCGCCTTCTATAACGCCATCAAGGAGTTCCTGCGCGACGAGGTGGATTCGGTGGAGATCGACGCCACGGGCGAGTATCCCGAGCACGTCGTGGACGGCCTGCGCAAGCTGGGCGCCTTCGGCATGAAGATCCCGAAGAAGTACGGCGGCCTCGGGTTCAGCAACGTCGAGTACCAGCAGGTGATGCAGCTCCTGGGCTCGATCGACGGCAACCTCTCGGCGCTGCTGTCGGCCCACCAGTCGATCGGCGTGCCGCAGCCGCTCAAGCTGTTCGGCTCGCGAGACGCAGAAGAAGAAGTACCTCCCGCGCTGCGCCGCAGGGCGCGATCTCGGCCTTCGCGCTGACCGAGCCGACGTCGGCTCCGATCCGGCGCGCCTGCAGACCACCTGCCGAGAAGACGCCGGAGGGGGACTACATCCTCAACGGCGAGAAGCTCTGGTGCACCAACGGCACGCATCGCCAAGCTGCTGGTGGTGATGGCCGCGCGACCCGCAAGATCGAAGAAGATCAGCGCCTTCGTCGTCGAGACGGGCTGGCCGGGCGTCGAAGGTCGAGCACCGCTGCCACTTCATGGGCCTGAGGGCGCTCGCCAACGCCGTGATCAGCTTCAAGAACGTCCGCGTGCCGGCCGAGAACCTGATCGGCGACGAGGGGAAGGGGCTCAAGATCGCGCTCACCACCCTCAACGACGGCCGCCTGTCGATCCCCAACGGCTCGGTGGGCACGGCCAAGCTCTGCCTGGAGATCTGCCGCACCTGGGCGAACGAGCGCGTGCAGTGGGGCCGGCCGGTCGGCAAGCACGAGGCGATCGCCCACAAGATCGCCGACATGGCGGCCACCACCTTCGCCATGGAGTCGATCGCCGACCTGGCGACCGAGATGTCCGACCGCGGCGGCTACGACATCCGCCTCGAAGCGGCGGCCTGCAAGGAGTGGAACACCGACCGCACCTGGGAGATCGTGGACGACACGCTGCAGATCCGCGGCGGCCGCGGCTACGAGACCGAGACCTCGCTGCAGGCGCGCGGCGAGGCGCCGATCGGCGTCGAGCGGATGATGCGCGACTACCGCATCAACCTGATCTTCGAGGGCTCGTCGCGAGATCATGCACCTGTTCATGGCCCGCGAGGCGGTGGACAAGCACCTCCAGGTGGCCGGCGCGATGATCGATCCCGAGAAGGGCGTGGCCGAGAAGCTCGCCGAGCTGCCGAAGATCTCCGCCTTCTACGCCTCCTGGTACCCCACCCGCTGGCTGGGCTGGGGGCAGTGGCCGCGCTACACGGAGTTCGGAGAGCTGGCCACCCACCTGCGCTTCGTCGAGCGCAACACCCGGCGGCTGTCGCGCCAGATCTTCCACGGCATGATGGTCTTCCAGGGGAAGCTGCAGAACAAGCAGGCGTTCCTCTTCCGGCTGGTGGACGTGGCCAACGAGCTGTTCGCGATCTCGACCTCGGTCACCCGCGCCCATGCCATGGAAGTCGCCGGCCATCCCGAGGCGGCCAACGCCGCCGAGCTGGCCGACCTCTTCGCCCGCAACTCCCGCCGGCGAGTTGTCCAACTGTTCCACGAGCTGTGGGCCAACGACGACGTCCGCAAGTACAAGGTGGCGCTGCGGGTGCTCGAAGGCAAGCACGCCTGGCTGGAGGAAGGGGCCATGGGCCTCGACAACCACGCCAAGGCGGAGATGAAGCCGCGGGCGGTCGAAGCCTCGACGCCCGATCCCGCGCCGGTTCCGAAGGCGCGGCCGGTCGGTACGCACTAGTTCGATTTCCCGGCTAACTGCTCCCTCTTCTCCCGGTCGGGGGGAGTGCGAGGGGAGAAGAGGGCCGGGGTGATGAGAGGTTTTGGTAGGATGGCGCCGTGCGCGCCATCCTGCCTATCGACCGCTCCCTTCGCGACAATCCCACCCCCATCGTCGGCGATCTCCCCGACCCGATTCCAGGCCCGGGCGAGGTCCTCGTCGCCGTCGAGGCCGCGGGCCTCAACCACGCCGATCTCCACCAGCTGCGCGGCAACTATCCGCCTCCCGCGGGGGAGAGCGAGGTGCCTGGGCTCGAGCTATCCGGCGTCGTGCTCGAGGGGGAGAAGGGGGGCCCCTGGCTCCCCGGCACCCGGGTGATGGCCCTGGTGGGCGGCGGCGCCCATGCGACGCGCGCCGCCATCCCGGCCGGGCAGCTCATGCCGCTGCCGGACAATCTTTCCTTTCTCGAAGGGGCCGCCATCCCGGAGGCCGCGCTCACCAGCTGGGTGAACCTGGTGGTCGAGGGAGGACTCCAGGCGGGAGAGACCGTGCTGGTCACCGGCGCCACCGGCGGCATGGGGAGCTTCACCGTGCAGCTCGCCCGCGAGCTGGGCGCGCGCGTGCTCGCCGCCGGCCGCAGCCAGGAGCGGCTGGAGATGCTGCGCGACCTGGGGATCGACGAGATCTGTCTCGAAGGGGCGAACCTCGCCGGGCAGGTGCGCGAGGCCACCGATGGCCGGGGCGTGGACCTGGTGATCGACTACACGGCGGGTCCGGAGATCGGCGGCCACCTCGCCGCGCTCGCCGTGCGCGGCCGGCTGGTGGTGGTGGGGACGGTCGGCAGCCGCAAGGCGGAGGTGGACCTCGGCTTCATCATGAGCCGGCGGCTGCGGGTGATTGGCTCGGTCCTGCGCGCCCGGCCGCGCGAGGAGAAGGCAAGGCTGACGGCCGACTTCGCCGCCTTCGCCCTGCCGCGCCTGCACGACGGCCGGCTCCGCCCGGTGGTCGACCGCATCTTCTCGCTGGAGCGCGCCGCCGAGGCCTACAAGGCGCTCGAGCGGGGGGGCGCCTTCGGCAAGATTATTCTCTCGACGGTCTGATTCCTCTCAACGGCTGATCGCGGTCGCCCCGACTGTCACCGGCCGGCTGAGGTAGGAGGTTGCGGCGGCGATCTCGTCGCGCACGGCGACGGCGACCTGCTGAGCGCCGGGCTTCATCTTGAGCGTCAACGTGTAGATGTAGTACTGGCCGAGAGCGTTCAGCACCTCCTTGCGGGGGATGTTGAGCGGCACCTCGACCTGGCGCACGGGGGACGTGCCCCCCGCCGCGTCGCGCGTCGCCACCAGCAGGCGCAGCTTGCCCTGGAAGGTTTCGTCCCGGTTCAGGATGGCCAGCTTGAAGAGGGGGATCTTGAGGCGGACGGGCACGCCGTACTGCCCCCCCTCGGCCGGCACCGGGTCGCCGATCTCGATCTCGATCGCCAGCGGGTTGTCCTCGATGCCGTGGTAGAGCGCCGCCAGGGTGCGGTCCGCCATCTTCTCGAGCGCGGGCTTGTCGCGGTAGCTCTGGCGGTAGCGCACCCGCAGGCCCTCCCCCTTCACCTTCACCTCGATCTTGTGGTCCCGCCCGTCCCCGGCATGGGCAGGGGTGTAGCCCAGCGAGTAGTAGCTGTCGAAATCCTCCTGCATCCGCGCGAGCTCGGGGAGGAAGTCGTTGACGTCGAGCATGGCCCGCCCGCCGGTGTCGACGGCCAGGGCGGTGAGCGAGCCCTTCAGGTTCGAGGTCTGGATCTGCTGGATGGTGCCCCCCTGGAGCGCCCGCTCGCTCAGATCGCTGTCCGCGCCGGCCGCGGCGAAGTTGCGCAGCCCGCTCGCCTGCAGCGTGTAGAGGGTCACCCGGTTGGCGCTGGCGTGCGCCGCGAGATCCTCGAACCGCTTGGCGAGGCTGTACCTCTGGGCATCGAGAGCGGCCTGTTCCGGCCGGTACCGCAGCTTCTCGGAGTTGTCGGTTCCGTCGAGGCCAATCCGTTCGCTCACGGGGACCAGCTCTCCGGTGCTGGTCCTCGTGCCGTCGTTCGAGCCGTTACAGAGCTCGTTGGCGGCCTGGAAGAGCTCTTCGCCAGGGGTGATCGAGATGCCGTCGCTGACCAGCAGGAGGGCTTTGTGGCCGGGAACTCCGGACAGCGAGTTGATCATCACCGTCAGCGCCCCGATCGTGCGCAGGGCCTGGCCGCGTGCCTGCTCGGCGTACCCCTCGATCGGTTTGATCATGTCCGCGCCACATTTCACGAGCGAATCGAGGTCGACCATCGCCTGGTAGGCGAGCCGGCGTTCCGTCTCGTCCTGCTGGCCGTAGGTGGGCAGGGTCTGGATCTGGCGCAGCGACGCGTCGAGGGTGGACGGATCGCCGGTGAATGGCCGGCGCACCCGCAGGTTGTTGTCATAGGTGGCGATCAGGACCCGATCCTCCGGCCGGGTGTTCTGGGCCAGGAACTTGCGGATCTGCTCCACGGCCCGCGTGCGGTTCTCCGGGCGGAGATGGAGGCTGTCCACGAACACCACCAGGGAGAGCTGCCGGTTCGGATCGGCGGCCGGCGGCGCCTGCGCGTTCGCCTCCGCCGCGACGGAGCCCGGCGCCGCCGAGGGCGCCTCCGCGGCGGCCGGGGAAGCGCCGCGGGCGAGCTCCGTGAAGTTGCTGGCGCTCACCGCCTTGCCGTCCTCGAAAAGGGAGAAATCCCCCTTCTTCAGGCCGGTCACCCGGTTGCCCTTGCGGTCGGTCACGTAGACCTCGACGTTGACGACGTTGACCTCCACGACCTCGCCGAAGCTCGGCGCGGCGGGGGGGGTGGGGAGGCGGAGAACGCCGGCGTCCAGGCCGCCAGCAGCAGGGCGGCGGCGAGGGGGAGCGGCTTCGTGCGGAAGGGTGTCGCGGTCAAGGTCTTTCTCCTCAAGGATGCACCGCCGCGGTCGCGGCGACGTTCACGGAACGGCCCAGATAGGAGGTGGTCGCGGCGAGATCGTCGCGCACGGCGACGGCGACATGCTGCGCGCCGGGCCTCATCTTGAGCGTCAATGTATAGATGTAGTACTGGCCGAGGGCGTTCAGCACCTCCTTGCGGGGGATGTTGAGCGGCACCTCGACCTGGCGCACGGGGGAGGTGCCTCCCGCCTCGTCGCGCGTCGCCACCAGGACGCGCAGCTTGCCCTGGTAGGCGTCCTCCTGCTTCAGGATGGCCAGCTTGAACAGCGGGATCCTGAGGCGGACCGGCACGGCTGTACTGGCCGGCCTCGGCGGGCGCGATGTCGCCGATCTCGACCGCGATCTCCAGCGGATTCTCCTCGACGCCGTAGTAGAGGGCCGCGAGCGTGTGGTCCACCACCCTTTCCATCGCCGGCTTGTCGCGGTAGCTCTGGCGGTAGCGGAGGCGGAGCCCCGGCCGCCTGGCGCGCACCTCGAGCCGGTGCTCGCGGCCGTCGCTGGCGTGCGCCGGGGTGAAGCCGAGCGAGTAGAAGCTCGCGAAATCCTCCCGCATGCGGCCGAGGTCGGGCAGGACGTTGTTGGCGTCCAGGATCGAGCGCCCGCCGGTGTCCTCCGCCAGGATCTGCAGCGAGTCCCGGTGGTTCGACCGCAGGGACATGCCGATCGAGGGGAACTGGAACAGACGGTCCTCCGGCCCGGTGCCGGCGTCGGCGGCGGTGGTCCCCTGCAGCCCGGAGGCCTGCAGGGTATAGAGGGTCACCCGCTGGGCGTTGGCATGAGCGGCCAGCGCCTGCAGGTTCTTGGCGATGCTGTAGGTCTGGGCGTCCAGCATGGCCTGGGAAGACGCCTGATAGGCCTTGGGGCCGATGGAGCGCGCGTCGTAGACCTGGGAGGGGTCCAGGTCTCTTGCGGGCGAACTTGCTGCCATTGGGATTATCGATCGTCCGGGCCGGTCCGAAACCGGAGGTCCCCTGGCCGCCGCAAAGCTCGAGCAGGAACTGGAAGAGCTCCTCCCCGGGGTTGATGGGGAGGCCGTCGCTGACGTGCAGCAGCGCCTTGCGGCCCGGCACGCCGGAGAGCGAGTTGACCAGGACGGTCAGGCCGCTGAGCGTCCGCAGGACGTCCCCGCGCCGGGACGTGGCGTAGGAGTGGGCCGGCGTCACGATGCCCTGCGGGCAGGGGATCGGATCGATGGGGTCTTCCAGGGACGTCTGATGGATGGTCATCATCGTCTTGAAGGCCTGCAGGCGGTCGCGGTCGTTCTCTTCGCCGTGCGCCGAGAGCTTTCCGATCTCCCGCAGTCCCTGGGCGAGGGCGGCCGGATCGCTGGTGAAGGGGACGCGGACGTTCAGCCCCGGGTCGGAGGTGACCATCATCACCCGGTCGCCGGGGGAGAGCTGGGCGAGGAACTCGCCGAGCTGTTTCAACACCCGCGCGCGGTGGGAGGGGCGAATGTTGACGTCGTCGAAGTAGACCACCAGGTTCAGCGCGTCTTCCGGCGCTCGCTCCACGGCGGCCGGCGAGCCGCCGGCGGCGGCCGCGGAGACGGGCGCCGCGGAGCCGGAGGAGCCCATCACCTCGAAGTTGGAGATCGCCACCCGCTTGCCGTCCTCCAGGAGCTCGAAATCGTCCTTGCCGAGGCCGGTGATCCGGTGGCCGCTCTTGTCGGTGGCGTAGACGTCGACGTTGACGACGTTGACCTCCACCAGCTCGCCAAAGCTCGGCGTGGCGGGAGCGGCGGGAGGTGACGCGGAGAAGACCGGTGTCCAGGCGGCCAGAAACAGGGCGCTCACAGCGGAGAGAATCTTCATGATCGGTATCCCTCTCCAGGAAAATAGCGAGAATTCACTACAGGTCCTGCAAAGGACAAGCCATTGAGCTTCTCCTGGGGAGCGCGCCGCCATCCGTCCTCCCATCCGGACGATTCAGGGGGACAGGGGGCGAGGAGCGTCCTCTGGAGCTGACGCCGGAGCCACAACCGCCGCCCGTTCGCTCCGCCGCCCCCACATCCCGCGCCAGAGCAGGAGCATCAGCAGGATGCCGAGCAGGGTCAGCAGCGCGCTCCCTTCCGGCCCGAAGCCGCCGCCGGTCAGATCCTGATCCCCGGCGACCGTGACGTTGAGGAGATGGAAGAGCCGCATGCCGCTCACCGGGACCGAGAGCAGGCAGGCGACGGCGAAGTTCCAGGCGCCGTGAGCGAGAGTGGCGCTCCACAGGCTGCCGGTGCGCTCCACCAGGGCGGCCAGGACCATGCCGGCGAGCACGATGTTGGCCAGCGCCAGCAGGGAGACGTTGGGATTGAGGGCATGGAGCAGCGAGAAGAGCGTCGAGGAGGCCAGCGCGGAGACCCAGGGGCGCCAGCGCTCCCGCAGCGTTCTGTAGATGTAGCCGCGCATGACCCATTCTTCCAGCCCCCCCTGCAGCACGAAGCCGATCAGCAGGAAGACGAGCAGCAGGACCGGCGGGAGCGGCCACCAGGGCGCGCCGTTCCGGTACTCCGCGCTCAACCCTCCGAACCGGACCGAGGCCAGGGTGTCCGGCAGGACGAGGATCAGCGCCAGCCAGACCGCCAGGACCACCACGGCTCCCAGCATGGAGGTCGCGGTCTGCCAGAGAGCGGCGCGGCGCCCTCCCTCCGGCCAGCGAGCCCCGATGCTGGCGAGCGTCCGGCGATCGAGGATACGGACAAACAGCCAGGTCACGCAGATCAGGGGTGGGAGGCAGATCGCGAAGGCGATCAGGACAAACTCCTCCGACACCCCGAACCCGCCCGGCCGGAACAGGGGGCCGCCGATCAGGGAGGGGAGGCTGAACAGGAAGAGGCCGGCACCCCACTGGAGGAAGATGAAGACGATCAGGAAGAGCAGAGCGCGCAGGAGCGGAACTGACAGGTACAGCAGGCGAGGGGAGGAGCCGGCGGGCGGGTGGCCCTGTGACCCCGGGCGGTACGGATGAAAGCTCGCCGGGCGGCTGATCCAGGTTGGTCTCTTCCAAAGGTTCCCTCCTATCGTGCCGGGATTCTATGTCCAATGTCTCGGGCCGTCATGGCACGGCAGTTGCTATGTACACAAAGCGGGGAGAGTACAAAGGGAGTTAAACCAAAGGTAAGGAGGATCGTCATGATTAACCTCATTCTCATCCTGATCGTCGGTGGCCTCATCGGTTGGATCGCCAGCATCGTCATGCGGACGAACGCCCAGCAGGGTGTCCTGCTCAACATCGTCGTCGGCATCGTCGGCGCTCTGCTCGCCGGCTTCCTGCTGGCCCCGCTGTTCCACACCGGAAACATCACCAGTGGCGACTTCAGCCTGCCGGCTCTGCTGGTCTCGCTGCTCGGCTCGGTCGTCCTGCTCGCCATCGTCAACCTGTTCCGCCGCGGCGCTGTGCGCTAACCGGCCCTTCCAGACACACAGTTGGTCCGACGGCGGGGGTTCCGGAGTCGTCCGGTCCCCCGCTTGACGTATTCAGGGGGGCTTTTTCGGGTTTGCCCCGCAAGGAGGCCACGGACGCTTGATTTCAGCTGTGTGTAGTTTTTACAGCTCCGGCGCCTTTGTCCCCTTCAACGCCGTCCGCACCCCCGGCTCCGTGGTGAGCCCCTGCTGCACGAGGACATCGCGGATCCATTCCGCCGCCATCAGATTGCCGTCCTTGGGGTAGTGAAGGAAGCTCTTTCTCGCCATCTCCCCCTCGGGGTCGTACTTCTCGAAGCCGTCCGCGAGATCGATCACCCGGTAGCCCCGGCGCCGAGCTCGTCGAGCAGCGGCTGGTAGGTGACCGGCTGATGGCGCTGCTGGCGCAGGCGGACGTCCTTGCGCTCGGGGAACAGGACCACGATCGGCAGCGAGCCGTGGTCGAGGGCCTCGCGGTAGAACTGGTCGAGCACCCGGAAGGTCACCTGATAGGCCTCCGAGCGGGTGTTGTAGAGCCCCCCGGGAGTGAAGATGGGCTGATTGAAATACTGATTTTGAATAATCCGCGCGAAGCGCACCGAGGGGAGGAAGTCGAGGCGGCTCCGGCGGTGGAAACGCCGGTAGAAGTAGTCGTGCTCGCCCAGGCGGGGGAGCATGCGCTCGGGATCGCTCAGCAGCTTTTTGTACTCGTCGATGCTGCGGATGGGATTTTCGATCAGCACCAGCTTCCCCCCCTCGAGGGCGAAGCGCGGCTTGCTGAACGGGATGCCGCTGCGGCTGAAGTAGAAGGGCCGGAAGGTATTGACCATCCGGCTGATGTTCTCGGACATGGCTCCGATCAGCACGATCGACGAGTGGTACTGCACCCCCTCGCGGCGGTAGCGCAGGAGGGCCTGCCCCGGGTCCGAGCCCGGAATCCCGAAGTTCAGCAGCTCGAGGCCGGGGGTGAACGACTCCAGCTTCTCCTCCCAGGTGAAACCGGTCGGCACGCCGCTGCCATGGGTGAAGGAGTCGCCGAACGCGCTGATGCGGACGATGCCCGGCGCCGGTTGCAGGGCATACTCGCGGGTGGCCCGCATCCCCTTGCTGTTCGCCTTGTACTGCGCCTTGTTGCCGTTGGGGCGGATGGTCCACCCCAGCTCGGGGTCGAAGACCATGTAGGACGAGGTGTCGGCGATCTGGGCGGCGAGGATCCCCTTGTGCTTGTCGTTGAGGTCCTCGATCACCCGCGGCTGATACTCCAGATGCTTGTACTTCTTGAGGTACACCAGAGCCGCGAGGCAGGCCAGCTCGATCACCATCCACAGGAAGGCGATCAGGATGAGGGAGAAGGCGATTTTCTTGCGGCGCGAGATCCGGATCGGGATTTGGGTCATAGGAAGGGCGGCATTCTACTTGATACCCGGCGATCTGGTACCGCAGATGCCGCTGACGCCGCCATCAGGTATCCTCGCCTCTCTCTATGGCTTCCACGTCCAGCCTTCCGGTCGTCATCGCCGGCATGCACCGCTCGGGCACCTCACTGGTGGCCTCCTATCTGGCGTCCCTCGGAGTCCACATGGGGGACCGCCTGGTTCCAGGCGATTCCCGGAACCCGCACGGCTACTTCGAGGACGCCGATTTCGTCGAGCTGCACGGCCGCATCCTGAGGGACTGCTCGGCCGCCGGGGAGGCCGGGCACCAGGACTGGGGGTGGACGGAGAGCGGGCGGCTCGACCGCGCCCCTCTCGCGCGGTACGCCGGGGAGGCCCGGGAGCTCGTGGCGCGGCGCGCCGGCACGCCGGGGATCTGGGGGTGGAAGGACCCGCGGACCACCCTGCTGCTCGACTTCTGGGACGAGATCCTCCAGGGGCGCGCCCTCTACATCCTGCCGTATCGATTCCCCTGGGAGGTGGCGGACTCGATGCAGCGCCTGGGGGCGGACATCTTCCTGCGCAACCCGGAGTGGGCCTATCCCCTCTGGACCTTTTACAACCGCCACCTGCTGGATTTTTACAATCGGCATCCCGACCGCTCGGTGCTGGTGAGCGCCAACGCGCTGCTGCGTGACTCCGCGCGCTTCACGGCCCTGCTGCGGGAGAAGCTCGGGCTGGAAGTGGGGGAGGGGGCGCTCGGGGAGTTGCGGGATTCTTCCCTTTTCCGCTCGCTCGGTCCCGCCGACCCGCTGATTCCGCTGGTGGCGGCCACCTCTCCGGAGTGCGCGCGCCTGCTCGCCGCGCTCGACGCCGAGGCGGATCTCCCGGCCACGGACCTGTGGAGCGCGCCCCACCTCGACGGCGGCCGCTGGCAGCCGGCCGGTCCCGTCGACCTGTCGATCGTGATCCCCTGCTATGACCAGGGGGAGCTCCTGATCGAGGCGGTGGCGAGCGCCGAGCGGAGCGCGCCGGAGCGCTGCGAGCTGATCGTCGTCAACGACGGCTCGCGGCAGCCGCGCACCCTGGAGGTGCTCGGAGTGCTGCGGGACGCCGGCTACCGGATCATCGACCAGCCCAACGCCGGGCTCTCCGCCGCCCGCAACCGGGGGATCGGCGAGGCGCGGGGACGATGCATCCTTCCGCTGGATTCCGACAACCGCCTCCTGGCAGGGTTCCCCGCCGCCGCCCTCCGCGTCCTCGACGCCGATCCGGACGCGGCCGTGGTGTACGGCGACCGCATGGACTTCGGCCTGCGTTCGGGCCGTTTCACCGTTCCCGATTTCGAGGTCGGCAGCCTGCTCTGGGCCAACACCATCGACGCCTGCGCCGTCTACCGGCGGGAGGTCTGGGAGACCTGCGGCGGCTACGACCCGGAGATGACGGCCTGGGAGGACTGGGAGCTCTGGATCGCGGCGGCGGAGCGGGGGTGGCGCTTCCGCCATCTGCGGGAGATCACCTTCGAGTACCGGGTACGGCCCGGCTCCATGCTCGACACCGCCGAGCAGCAGGGGCTGTGGGGCACCGCCTTCGCGTATATCTACCGCAAGCATCGCCGCTTCTTCGACGAGCACGTCGCCGAGGCCCTCCTGGCCGCCAAAAACCAGGTCTTCGCCCTCACCGGCGACACCCAGGCTCTCCAGGCCTCCCGGGACCGTCTCCAGAGCGAGACCGATCTCCTCGCCGCCGACGCCCTCGCCCTGCGCGCCTCCCGCGACCGCCTGCAGATGGAGATCGATCTCCTCGCCGCCTCCGTGGCACCGTTGCGCGAGGCGCGGGCGGCGCTGGAGCAGGCTCTGACGGCCGCGGGGGAGGATTCCGCCGCGCTGCGCAGCCA
The DNA here is from genome assembly GCA_963792575.1 of uncultured Acidobacteriota bacterium. Taxonomy (GTDB): domain Bacteria; phylum Acidobacteriota; class Thermoanaerobaculia; order Multivoradales; family UBA5704; genus DATARR01. Next base: position 587,084 of record CAWBWZ010000022.1, on the reverse strand, counting down.
GACCGAGACCCTGCAGATCCAGATCGCGGCCCTGCGGAGCGAGCTCGCGGCCTGGAAGGAACGGGTGGGCTTCATGGAGAGGACCCGCGCCTGGCGGCTGCGCCAGGTTCTGGTGAGCCTCAAGCGCCGGTTCTTCGGGCCAGGCGCCGGGGCCGGCTCCGCGCAACATTGATATCCGTTCCTTTTCCCGCTAAAATTTGGCAGCGGTTCCCGTAGTCGAAGTTCGAAGGAGGTCTCCTGATGCAGCCCCGTCCCAAGATCCGGCGCTTTCCCCGTGTCCCCGCCGAGCACGCCGTCATGGTGCGTCTGCTCGGCGTGAGACCGTTCGAAGAGTTCGCCCGCACCCGGATCATCGGTCCGGGCGGGTGCATGTTCGTCAGCGAGGAGTCGCTCGGCTTCGGCTCGCTGATGGAGCTCTCGATCGCGGTCCAGGGGCGGGTGCTGAAGACCGACGGCCGCGTCGTCTACGAGATCCGCAAGAGCCCGACGGAGCACCAGGTGGGCATCGAGTTCCTGCGCATCACCCCGGCCGACCGCGCCTTCCTCGAGTCCTTCGTGGGGCAGCGGAAGAGCTCCGCTAGCGCGTCGCTCAACTGAGGCGCAGCTCCGGAATCCCATGGCAGACCGGATGAAGGATCTCTTGGAGCAGGGAGCGGCGCTCCTCACCGCGGCGGGAGCTCGGGAGGTTTATGTGTTCGGGTCGGTGGCTGCCGGCAGGGCTCATGAAGACTCCGATATCGATCTCGCAGTGGCGGGCCTCCCACCCGAACGCTTCTTTTCCACCATGGCTCGGCTGGAGAACCTCTTCGACCGTTCCGTGGACCTTGTGGATCTCGACGATGTCTCCCCGTTCACTGACTATCTCAGAAAAAAGGGGACCCTCCGGCGTGTGGCCTGACCTCAAGGATCAGATCTTTGTGGAAAGGGCTCAACTCCAACAGCTGCTGACTCTTCATCAACCTCTCCTGAGCCAATCGCGAACCCAGGCGCCGAACGCCATTGAGCTCTCCGCTCTCGCTACGCTTCTGCATTCCTTCTATACAGGCATCGAAAACCTGTTTCGCAGGATCGCCATTGAAACCGATGGCGGGATCGGGAAGGGGGAGGGGTGGCATCGCCGTCTCCTTCTGCAGATGGCCGAAGGAGGAGGACATCGGCCACCGGTGATCTCCGCCGGTCTCCTCGAGCGGTTGCAGCCATATCTCCAGTTCCGGCATGTCTTCCGGAACTCCTACTCCTTTCAGCTTCGGTGGGAGAAGATGCAGCCCCTTGTCCTGCATTGTGAAGAGACGTTCTCCTCCCTCTGGCTGGAGATCGCGGAGTTTGTCTCACATATGGAAACAGAGGGGGCCGGCGGCTGACCCGCTACCGCGGCAGCCCCCGCCCGGTCACCAGATAGGTCGCGAAGCTCCCCAGCCAGTGCCCCCCTTCGTAGTGCTTGCCGGTCACCGCGTCGAGCCCGGACTCGCGGTGGGCGGCGGCGGCGGCGCGCAGTGAGGGGAGGCGCGGGTCGTTCTCGGGGAGGCCGGCGGCGATCCCTTCGAGCATCCAGGCGCGGGAGAGATTCAGGCCGTCCAGATGGGCGAGCTTGCCGTCGCTGGGATCGGTCACCACCGCGGGAACGATCCATGCGTCGCTGCCCACCTGGGGGAGGAAGGACGACAGCCAGGTCGCGTAGTGCTCGGGCGGCATGATGCGCCGCATCAGGTCGGCCTCCGCGAGGCAGGGGGAGAGGAAGTCCTCGCCCGAGGGCTCGTAACTCGAGCGGGCAGGAGCGGTCCTTGAGGTAGAGCTCGCGCGCCCGCCGTTCGAAGAGCTCCCGCGCCTCGGCGTCGCCCGCCCCGCGCGCCCAGTCGATCAGCAGGCCGAGCGAGAAGGCGGTCTGGTTGTGCTCGCCGGTGCGGATGGCGTAGGAGAGCTTGGGGAGCCACGTGCGCAGCCGGCTCAAGGCCGCCTTCACCAGCGGCTCCAGGGCCGTGGCCCAGCGCCGGGCCTGCGGATCGTCCCACTCGTGAAGCTCCGCCGAGAGCTGGAGCAGCCAGGCGAGGCCGTAGGGGCGCTCGAAGGTCGCCCGCCCTTCCCCCTCCATGTACTTCGCCTCGACCGCGAGGTTGGCCGGCGTCAGGCTCTGTTCCAGGGCCGCCCGCGCCCTGGCGGCGAAGGGAGCCTCGGGAAAGCGCCGCGCCAGGCGCGCCAGCAGCCAGTGCCCGTGCACGGCCGAGTGCCAGTCGTAGCAGCCATAGAAGGCCGGAGTGAGGAGGCGCGGCGGCTTCACGTCGGCGTCGCTGTTGAGCGTGTGGGCGATCTTGTTCGGATACTCCTTGTGGACGCAGGCGAGCGCCAGGTTGGCGAAGCGCTCGGCGGTGGCCGCGTCGAGGCGCTGCTCCCGGGGGGCGGGCGCGGCGGCGGCCAGGGGAGCCAGGGCGAGCGAGGCGGCGAGCCAGAAAAGAGTGGCGTGGGCGGTCATGGCCAGGGATGGTACATCCTTCGCTTACAATCCGGTCATGTCTGAGCCCAAGGCCTATTCCGTCCGGGAGGAGATCGCGCACAGCCTGATCCACGGGCTGGGCATCGCGCTCAGCATCGCGGGGCTGATCGCCCTGGTGGCGACCGCCCGCCGCACTGGCGATCCATGGAACATCCTGGCCTCCGCGGTCTTCGGCGTCACGCTGATCCTGCTCTATCTGGCCTCCACCCTGTACCACGGCATTCCGAACCCCAACGCCAAGCGCCTCCTGCGGGTGCTCGACCACTCCGCCATCTACCTCCTGATCGCGGGCACCTACACGCCGTTTACCCTGGTCAGCCTGCGCGGCCCCTGGGGGTGGACGCTCTTCGGCCTGATCTGGGGGCTGGCCATCCTTGGCATCGTGCTCAAGGTCTCGGCCGTTGGACGCTTCCGGAGGCTGTCGCTGGTGCTCTACATCGGCATGGGCTGGCTGGTGCTGATCGCCCTCCGGCCGCTGATGGCGGCGGTGGCACACGGCGGGCTGGTGCTGCTGGTCCTCGGCGGGATCGCCTACACCTCGGGCGTCGTGTTTTATGTGTGGCGCCGGCTGCCGTACCACCATGCTGTCTGGCATGCGTTCGTGCTCGCGGGCAGCGTGCTGCATTTCTTCGCGATTCTGCTGTACGTGGCGCCTGGCAAGGGCTGAACACGGACGAACAAGGACGAGCAAGGACAAGCACGGACAAGAAACTGGTTTCCTTGTCTGTCCTTGTCTGTCCTTGTTCGTCCGTGTTCGTCCTTGTCCTTGTCCTTTCCGCCGCGGCCCCTTCCCGTAACCTGAAGACCCCTTTCGCCGTATAGGCCTTTGCGATGAAAAGGAGAACCCCGCCATGCGTATAAGATTTTTCCTGGCCAGCCTGCTGCTGGTCTCAGCTACCGCCTGGGCCGCGAGCCCGACCCCCTCCAACCTGCAGGCGCGCCGTGGCGCGCTGAACAAGCTGCTCGCCGAGCATTGGGAGTACGCCCTCTCCAACTCGCCGGAGTTCGCTTCCATCCTCGGCGACAAGCGCTGGAACGACAAGATCTCCGACAACTCCCAGGCCGCCATCGACGCCGACCTCGCCAAGACGCGCGAGTTCCTTCAGCGCTTCCAGGCGATCGACACCACCGGCTTCCCCGAGCAGGAGAAGCTCAACCAGGAACTGATGGTGCGCGACCTCAAGGAAGGGATCGAAGGGGCGAAGTTCAAGGACTGGCTGATGCCGGTCAGCCAGATCTCCGGCATCCACCTGCAGGTGCCGCAGTTCCCGGCGCTGCTGACCTTCACCACGGCCAAGGACTATGACCGACCTGACCACCCGCTACAAGCTGCTGCCGCGGGCCTTCGACCAGACGATCGAGCACATGCGGACCGGCATGGCCGCGGGTCTGATGCCGCCGAAGTTCCTGCTCGAGAAGGTGGTGACGCAGAGCGAGGGGATCGCCGCGATGGAGGCCGAGAAGTCCCCCTTCGCCGCGCCGCTCGACAAGTTCCCCAAGGAGATCCCGGAGGCGGAGCAGAAGCGCCTCCGCGAGCAGATGGTCGCGGCCATCCAGGACTCGGTCCTGCCGGCCTACGCCAGGTTCGCCAAGTTCGTGAAGGAAGAGTACGCCCCCAAGGGGCGCGCCGAGCCCGGCATGTGGTCGCTGCCCGACGGCGAGGCCCGCTACGCCTGGCGGGTCAAGCAGTCGACGACCACCGACCTCACCCCGGAGGAGATCCACCAGCTCGGCCTGCGCGAGGTGACGCGGATCGAGGGGGAGATGCTGGTGATCGCCAGGAAGCTCGGCTACAGCGATCTCAAGAGCCTGAACGCCGCCATCGAGAAGGACCCCAAGCTGCACGCCCAGTCGCGCCAGCAGATCCTCGACCTCTACAAGGGGTACATCGACCAGATGTACGCCAGGCTGCCGCAGCTCTTCGGCCGCCTGCCCAAGGCCAAGGTCGTGGTGGTGCCGACCGAGGCGTTCCGCGAGAAGGAGGCCTCAGCGGCCGAGTACCAGCAGGGCTCGCCGGACGGCTCGCGGCCCGGGCCGCGTGCTGGTCAACACCGGCGATCCGGAGCAGCGCAAGACTCATCTCCATGCGAGTCGACCGCCTATCACGAGGGGGTCCCCGGCCATCACATGCAGATCTCGATCGCCCAGGAGCTGCCGGCGCTGCCGCCGTTCCGCCAGCAGGGGGGCTACACGGCCTACGTCGAGGGGTGGGCGCTCTACTCGGAGCGCCTCGGCAAGGAGGTCGGCTTCTACCAGGACCCCTACAGCGACTACGGCCATCTGCAGGACGAGATGCTGCGCGCCATCCGCCTGGTGGTCGACACCGGCTTCCACTACAAGCACTGGACCCGCGACCAGGTGGTGCAGTTCTTCCACGACCACTCGGCCGTCGACGAGGTCGAGGTGCAGAGCGAGACCGACCGCTACATCGTCTGGCCCGGCCAGGCGCTCGCCTACAAGATCGGCCAGCTCAAGATCCTCGAGCTGCGGGAGAAGGCGAAGAAGGAGCTGGGGACCAGATTCGACATCCGCGAGTTCCACGACCAGATCCTCGGCGCCGGAGCCCTGCCGCTCGACGTGCTCGGGGAGCAGATCGACCGCTGGATCGCCGAGAAGAAGGGGATGAGGAAGGCGGCGTAGGTGCTTCCGCCTTGTGGCATACTTGCCAAAACGAAATCTCTGGAGACCCGGCGGGGGTACCCCTCTGCTGGATTTCCAGGTCCTGCGGACGGCTGGGACGATCGCCAAGGGGTCTGCCGATGGTCAAGAAAGCTCTGAATCCACCGGGAGATCCTCCCAAGCCCCGGGCTCCGCACGTCCAGCAGACCGTTCAGGCTTGCATGGCAAGGACTGCCCATTCCACCGCCAGACCCGTCTCCCAGCACCTCCAGCCGAAATCGCCCTCGCGGCCGGCTCCCGCTCCGCACGTCAAGGCCATGATCCACAGCCATGCTCCTCGACCCGCCCAGCCGGCCATGCAACCGCGGCCAGCTCCGGCTCCCCACGTGCAGAGAATGGTAGGAAGCCACAATTCCGGGCCGGTCCAGCTCGCTCCGAGCGCTCGACCCGGGCCACGGATCATCGCGCCTCCCGCGCGCGCCGGCCAAACGCGGCCCCCGGTCCCTGCTCTTGTCGGCTTGCAAGGCCACCCTGGGCCGCGCCTCCAGATGCAAGGCTCTAAGGGCCCGGTTCCGCGGACCCCGGGCGAGCGACCCAGCTCGGAGCGCAAGCCGCCCTCTTCAGTCCAGATGAGCGGGCACCGAACTCCTCGCTTCCTGGTCGTGCAGCGGGCAACCGTGGAAGGTTGTACCATTCCGAACGCCACAGCTGGCGAAATCGGCGAAATGATCCATGAGAAAATCCAGGCATGGTTCCTGGAGAAATACCGTTACAAGTCGGAAATGATGATCTATGGAGGCAGCAAAAAGGGCAATGGCTACGAGGGCTATGTAGACCTCTACAAGCATGTGGGTGAGCGGTCCGTTCACTTCGGTGAAATCAAACCCTTCAGTTATTTCGGCACCGGGCAAGCGGAGGCAGAGCTAACGCACTACAAGGCGGCGGTAAAGAAAGATCCCACCCAATACTATCTGCTGCCGGAAGATATGCCGATTCCGGATGACGTCCACCAGGACGAGTCTCTGGGACCCATTCTCTTCAACGGACGCGCGATGCAGCCGACGGACAAACCATATTATATATTTTTCACCCCTCCCTTGCAGGGATGTGTGTACTACTGGTGCCGGCCGGTGGTTGAAGTGGAGGAGGAGTGGCAGATGAACCGGGAATTCGAGGAAGGTTACAAGGAGTACATGAAACAGGACACCCTCTAGACAGATCGAGAGTCGAACCTTCGAGGAGGCAACCATGTCCGACATCGTGGATCTCAAGCAGGTCGTCGAAGGCGACGACGGCATCTCCGTCGTCCGGGGCAGCGGCACCTGCCGCGGCTGGAACAACATCCAGTACAAGGCCGGCCTCTCGGCCAAGAACGTCAACGCCAAAAAGCTGTCGATGAACGTCGCCACGATCCCGCCGGGCGGCGTCGCCTACGCCCACATCCACGTCGATTTCGAGGTGATGCTCTACATCCTCCAGGGGCGGGTCCGGCACGAGTACGGACCCGGCCTCAAGAAGGTGGTGGAGAACGTGGCCGGCGATTTCATCTTCATCGAGCCCGGCGTCCCCCATGAGGTCTTCAACCTCAGCGACACCGAGCCCGTGGTGGCGGTGGTCGCCCGCTCGGACGCCTCCGAGTGGGAGAACATCGTCGACTACGACCGCGACAGCGAGGGCTGATACTCCCGCTCCCTGCGATTCCCGCCAGACTCGTCCCACTATCCGAGCAACGGCCTCCCGATTGGACATTCCCGTCCAGGGAGGCTCAACCTCGTCTCTGGGAGGAGCGATTCATGAGCGTTTCCGAGCAGCTGCCACAGCATCCCAACCTGGTCTTGATCATCACCGATCAGGAACGCGCCACGCAGCACTTTCCGCCGGGCTGGGAGGAGGAGAACCTGCCCAACCTCCAGCGGCTGAAGCGGCACGGCATGACCTTCAACCGGGCGTTCTGTAACGCCTGCATGTGCTCGCCGAGCCGCAGCACGCTGTTCTCCGGCCGCTATGTGGCCCAGCACCAGGTGAGCGACACCCTGACCTGGTATGGCCTCTACTCGCCCACCGAGCCGGTGCTCGACCCCACGCTGCCCAACCTGGCCCACATGCTCCGCGCCGGCGGCTACCGGGTTCACTACCGCGGCAAGTGGCACATGAGCAAGGGGGCCACGGGCGAGAGCAGCCTGTATGGCGCCGACGTCGGCATCTACGGCTTCGAGGGGTGGCTGCCGCCGGACTCGGGCGAGGACGCCAAGACCATCAACTTCGGCGGCGGCTATGCCAACCACGACGCGCGCTACATCGAGGAGGCCGTCGCCTTCCTGCGCCAGGCCGACGCGCGGCAGCCCTTCTGCCTCGTCCTCTCCCTGGTCAACCCGCACGACGTGCTGTCCTACCCGCGGACCTACACCTACGGCTACACGGACGCCGATCTGGACGGTCCCCTCGATCTGCCGGAGAGCTGGACCGAGGATCTGCAGGCCAACCACAAGCCCACCGCGCAGTCGCAGCTCCTGGTGTCCGCCGCCGCCGGCCTCGGCCTCCTGCCGACCCGGGAGACCAAGCGCAAGTACGTCAACTTCTACGGCAACCTGATCCGCCACATCGACCGCGAGATGGGCCCGGTGATCGACCTCTTCTATGATCAGGACGGCAACCCGACCGAGCTCGGCCGCTCGACCATCATCGTGCGCACGGCCGATCACGGCGAGATGGGCATGGCCCACGGCGGCCTGCGGCAGAAGGCGTTCAACACCTATGAGGAGAGCCTGCGGGTCCCTCTCGTCGTCTCCAACCCCGTGCTGTTCCCGGAGCGCCACGAGACGGACAACCTGGCCTCGCTGATCGACCTCATGCCGACCTTCGCCGACCTCCTGAACGTCGAACCCGTCGACGGACTGATGGGCCGGTCCCTCGCCCCCATCCTCGAGCACCCCGAGGCCGCGCCGGCCGTGCAGGAGGAGATCGTCTTCACCTTCGACGACGTCCGGGCCGGCAACCCCAACGCCTCGCCGGTGAACGCGGCCGACCGCATCCGCTGCATCCGCGAGACGAAGTGGAAGTACGCCCGCTATTTCCACGCCAAGGGCTCCTACCCCGAAGAGTGGGAGATGTACGACCTCGAGCACGATCCCAACGAGCTCGACAACCTCGGCAGTCCCGCGAACCCCCGCTACAACGATCCCCTCGTCCGTGCCGAGCGCGAGCGGCTGGCCCGCAAGCTCGCCGAGGCGGAGCTGCGGATCGTCAAGAAGCACCAGAACGTGACGGGAGGCCCGGAAGAGGGGGATCACCTCGCCGCCTCGCACGGAGAGGCGGGCTGAGGCCGGGGAGCACCAGAACGTGTAAAAACCGCTCAAGGATTTTTCAAGGGGGCGCCTCCGCAGAGGGGGCGCCCTGTTCATTTTTGCCTCCTTCGTATAGATGACTTACAATAAGCCTCTCAATCGAGAGGGCAGTTCCGCTCTCACGGGCCAAGAGGGTTCCTCATGCCTCTTCTCCGCAAGGCTTGCGCGGTGGCACTCGGGTGGGTGGGTTTTCTGATGGCGGCTTCCGCGGGCGCGACGGTCATCCCGGTCGCGACCGCCGCGCAGCTGCTCAACGCCGTCAACGGCGCCGCACCGGGGGACGTGATCACCCTGGCGCCCGGGATCTATGACTTCAGCCAGACCCTCTACTGCGACACGCCGGGCACCGCCGCGCAGCCGATCACGGTGCAGGCGTCGGCCCTGGGGCTGGCGCTGATCCGCTTCGACACGGTCGAGGGGTTCAGGATCTCGGCTCCCTACTGGGATTTCGAGAACCTGGACATCCAGGGGGTCTGCCCGTCGCACACCGACTGCGAGCACGCCTTCCATGTGGGCGGGGGAGCGGACTTCACCCGTATCCGCAACTCCCGGATGCGCGACTTCAACGCCATGATCAAGGGGAACGGCGACGGCAGCCCCCATATCTTCCCCAACGACGTGCTGATCGAGGGGAACGAGCTGTTCGACTCCGTCCCCCGGCAGACCGACAATCCGGTGACGCCGATCGACGTCGTGGGGGGGCGCCGCTGGATGATCCGCGGCAACTACATCCATGACCACGGCAAGGCGCTGGGGGACCAGATCAGCTACGCCGCCTTCCTCAAGGGGAACTCGCGCGACGGGGTCTTCGAACGCAACCTGGTGATCTGTGAGCGGAACCACACGGGCGGCGTCCGGCTCGGGCTCTCCTTCGGCGGGGGAGGCACCAGCCCGGCGTCGGTCTGCGAGGACGGCACCTGCACCCCGGAGCACCAGAACGGCATCATGCGCAACAATCTGATCGTCAACTGTCCGGAGGATGTGGGGATCTACCTCAACAAGGCCCAGAACGCCAGGATCTACAACAACACCCTCTACAACACCACCGGCATCGACGTGCGCTTCACGGCGAGCACGGCCGACCTGCGCGACAATCTCCTCTCCGGGGCGATCCGCAATCGTGACGGCGGCACGAGCACGCAGGGCGCGAACCGCGCCGGGGTCACCCTGGCGCAGTGGGCCGCCTGGTTCGTCAGCCCGGCCGCCGCCAACTTCGCGTTGCGCGACGGCAGCCAGGTGGTCAATCTCGGCCAGACCCTGCCGCAGGTGACCGACGACTACTGCGGCAGGATGCGCAGCGACGGCGCCCCGGACCTCGGCGCGGTCGAGTACGGCGGCCCGGGCCTCTGCGACACCACGATCGCTGGCGGTGGCGCGGAGATCTTCCGGGACGGGTTCGAGTCGGGTGGGATGGGGGGATGGGTGGCGGGACCGTGAGGTGGATTGCCCCGGCGATGGACCAGGATTATCTTTGTGCTGTGAAGATTGATCCCAAGCCCGATATCGTCGCTGGCCCCGAAGAGCGTTCGAAGCGTCGAAAGCTTCGGGAGCTCCTCAAATTCGAGGGCAAGATGCACTGGGAAGGCAATCTCGATGACCTCCGCCTAAGAGCACCTATGAAAACCTCCGCGTAGGGGCGGGGCTCGTCCCCGCCCTCGCCCCGAAGGGGCGAAATTTGAATAGCCTGGGGTTTCAACCCCAGGTAGGCGGGCCTGCCCGCCAATCCCAAACCCCGAAGGGGTGGCCTATCAGGTTGGAATCGGCCACCCTTACAGGGTTTGGATTTCTAGGGGACTCCCTACCTGGGGTTGAAACCCCAGGCTATTCAAATTTCGCCCTTACAGGGCGAGACCTTGGGAGGCGCCCCCTCCGCCTGAAGATCTCCCTGCAAAACTGATACGATCTCCGCCACCGCAGTCGGAGGTTGTATCGTGCCGGATTTTCAGCATTACATTGGTGTGCGCTACTCGGGGCGCAGGAACCCGGGCACTCCCATCGGGGAAATCAAGGTCTTCGCCGTCGTGGACGATCACGAGATCTTCCGCGAGCTCAACCCGGGGCATCCATCCGGCCGGTGGAGCCGGCAGGACCTCGCCGAGTGGCTCCTCGGCAGGATCACCAGCGGCGAGCCGACGGTCGTGGGGATCGACCATGCCTTTTCCTTCCCCCAGAGCTACATGGACCGGAACGGCCTGAAGAGCTGGAGCGAGTTCCTCCAGGACTTCGAGGAGAACTGGCCCACCCGCGAATCCACCGTCCGCGAGCTGCTGCCGGGCAACCCGCGCACCGGCAATCCGGACGAGCACCGCCTCACCGGCCAGTGGACCGCCTTCCCCAAGAGCGTCTTCCAGTTCGACATTCAGGACAGCCTCGCCAAGGCCACCCACGCCGGCCTCCCCTGGCTCGACTATCTGCGCCGCGCCGGCGACCGCGCTCACTTCTGGCCCTTCGACGGCTTCGCGGTGCCCAGGGGCAAGTCGGTGGTCGCCGAGGTGCGCCCCGCCCGCCTGCGCCACCGCTACCGCAAGGACGACCTGAGCGCCCAGGAGCAGGACGCCTACGCCGTCTGCGCCTGGCTGCGCGAGCGCGACCAGCTCGGCCTGCTGCGCCCCTACTTCACGCCTCCGCTCTCGCACGAGGAACAGGACCGGGCGCGTCTCGAAGGGTGGATTCTGGGCGTCGCCTGAGCTCCTCCGGAATATCCTCTCAACAAAGTTCGTTGCAACAGGCATGAGTCGAGCCCTCAGCCAGGAGATCCATCAGCAGAAGCCCTTCGTCAGCCTGGAAGAGGAGGCGTTCCTCGGCCTCCAGCGGACGGCGAGCCTGCTGCTCCAGTCTCTCGGCCGCGAGCTCAAGGGGCACGACCTGACGCCGGCCCAGTACAACACCCTGCGCATTCTCCGCGGCGCCGGGCCGGACGCCCTGACCTGCGGCGAGATCGGGGACCGGCTGGTCAGTCCGGGCCCGGACGTCACCCGCCTCCTCGACCGGTTGGAGCAGCGCGGCCTCGTCACGCGGCTCCGCGACGCCGAGGACCGCCGGATCGTGCGGGCGCGCATCACGGAGCAGGGGCTCGACCTCCTCGCCACGCTGGACGAGCCGGTCGGGCAGATGCTCGGCCGGCTGCTGGGAAACCTCGGACAGGAACGGCTGCGGACTTTCGTCGCCCTTCTCGACGAGGCGAGAGAGCAGAGCTGACGGCGAATTTTTTTAACCTGATCGTCGTTTCAACGGACATTGTCTGGACAGAGAAAGGGACGAACCATCATGCGCAAACCCATCGCAGGCATCCATCACGTCACCGCCATGGCCAGTGATCCGCAGGCGAACGTCGATTTCTATACGGGCGCCCTGGGGCTGCGGCTGGTCAAGAAGACGGTGAACTTTGACGACCCCGGCACCTACCACCTCTATTACGGCGACGAGGTGGGGCATCCGGGCACGATCATGACCTTCTTTCCCTGGCCGCTGGCGCGCCGGGGAGTGCAGGGGGCGGGGCAGGCGACGGTAACCTCGTTCGCGGTTCCCGAGGGCTCGCTCGGCTTCTGGACGGAGCGGCTCTCGCGCCTCGGCGTGACCTTCGACGGCGTGAAAACCCGCTTCGGCGAGGAGGTGCTGACGCTGCTCGATCCCGACGGTCTGCGCCTGGAGCTGGTGGCCCGCGCGGATGGCCGTCCGGGCTGGATGGACGGCCCGGTGCCCGCCGAGCACGCGGTCCGCGGTTTCGACGGGGTGACGCTCACCGAGTGGAACCTCGACATCACCCAGAACGTGCTCGCCGGCACGCTCGGATTCCGGTGCGTGGGGGAGGAAGGGGACCGGGTGCGCTTCGAGGCCGGCACTGGCGAAGGGGGTGGAGCGGGATCGCGGGTGGACGTACTGATGTCCCCCGCGGCGGCGCGCGGCCGGATCTCGGCGGGGACGGTGCATCACGTGGCCTTCCGCGCGGCCGACGAGGCCGATCAGCTGGCGTGGCGGCAGGCGGTCGACGAGTCCGGCCTCTATGTGACGCCGGTCCTCGACCGGCAGTACTTCCGCTCGATCTACTTCCGCGAGCCGGGGGGCGTCCTGTTCGAGATCGCGACCGATCCGCCGGGCTTCACCTGGGACGAGCCGGTCGAGAGCCTGGGCTCGGGGCTGAAGCTGCCGCCCTGGCTGGAGGAGAGCCGCTCGCGGATCGAGGCGGCGCTGCCGCCGGTCGAGACGCACCAGCCTGTGGGAGGTGCGGCGTGACCGGGCCGCATCAGGGGCTACCGCTGGTCTGGGCCGGCCGGCCGGTGGAGGAGGCGTCCGGAGCCGTGGTGATGGTGCATGGGCGCGGGGCCACGGCGGAGAGCATCCTGGAGCTGCGGCACGAATTCGAGAGCCCGGAGCTCGCCTGCGTCGCCCCCCAGGCGGCGGGGTACACCTGGTACCCCAACAGCTTCATGGCGCCGATGGAGAGGAACGAGCCGGGCCTCTCCTCCGGGCTGGCCCGGCTGGGAGAGACACTGGCAGAGCTGGAGGCGCGAGGGATTCCGCCGGAGCGGACGATCCTCCTCGGCTTCTCCCAGGGGGCCTGCCTCTCGCTGGAGTTCGCCGCCCGCAACGCCCGGCGCTACGCCGCGGTGGTCGGGCTCTCCGGCGGGCTGATCGGTCCTCCGGGCACGCCCCGGGATTATCAGGGCTCATTCGCTGGCACGCCGGTTTTCCTGGGCTGCAGCGACCGCGATCCGCACATCCCGCGCGAGCGAGTGGACGAGTCCGCGGAGGTGCTGCGGAGGATGGGAGCGGAGGTGACGGAGCGGATCTATCCCGCGATGGGGCACACCGTGAATGAGGACGAGTTGGAGTTCGTGCGTGGGTTGGTGGCGGGGGTGGGCAAGGCTTCCTGAGAATTTCGTAGGGGAGAGGCTCGTCCCCTCCCTCGCCCTGCAGGGCGGAATTTATCCAGCCTGGGGTGTCAACCCCAGGTAGGGAGCCCGGGAAAATTCAAACCCTGCAAGGGTGGCCGACTCCAGCCGATCGGCCACCCCTTCGGGGTTTGGGTGATTTGGGCCGGCGCCTACCTGGGGTTGACACCCCAGGCTGGATAAATTCCGCCCCTGCGCGGCGGCCACATAGGGCCGCCCCTACATTTACGGCTTCGCCGCCGCGGCCTTCCCCTCCTGCGCTTCCGCCGGGCGGTTCTTCACATACTTCTCCATCCAGTCATAGCTTTCCGCCAGCCCGTGCAGCACCGACTCGCGGCCGCGGTAGCCATGGGCCTCGAGCGGCAGGAACACCAGCCGGGCGGTGACGCCGTTCCCCTTCAAGGCGTTGAAGAAGCGCTCGCTCTGGATCGGATCGGTGCCGGAGTTGTTGTCCGCCTGGCCGTGGATCAGCAGGATGGGGTGCTTGACCTTGTCCGCGTACATGAACGGGGACATCTGCATGTAGACGTCCGGCGCGTGCCAGATGTCCCGCTCCTCGGACTGGAAGCCGAAGGGCGTCAGGGTGCGGTTGTAGGCGCCGCTCTCGGCGATGCCGGCGGCGAAGAGGTCGGAGTGGGCGAGCAGGTTGGCGGTCATGAAGGCGCCGTAGGAGTGGCCGCCGATGGCGATCCGCCGCCGGTCCGCCACGCCGCGGCGGACCACCTCGTCGACCGCCGCCTGTGCCGAGGCCACGAGCTGCTGCACGTAGGTGTCGTTCGGCTCCTGGGTCCCCTCGCCCACGATCGGCAGGCTCGGGTTGTCCAGCACCGCGTATCCGAGCGTGAGCCAGACCAGCGGCGAGCCCGCGCCGGCGCGGGCGAAGCGATAGGGGGAGTCGGTGACCTGCCCCGCGGCGTCGGCGCTCTTGAACTCCTGCGGGTAGGCCCACATCAGCATCGGCAGCGGTCCGTCCGCCGGCTTCCACCCCGGGGGCGTGTAGAGGGTCGCCGTGAGCTGCACGCCGTCCGCGCGCTTGTAGCGGATCAGCTCCTTGTGGATGCCGGCGAGCTGCGGCGTCGGATGCGGGAAGCGGGTGAGCTGGCGGAGCTTGCCGCTGGCGAGATCGCGGACGTAGTAGTTGGGCGTCTGGTCCACCGTCTCCCGGCGCTCCAGGAGCTGCTTCCCGCCGGCGTCGAGCAGGTCGATGGGGATCTCGTAGTACGGCGCCGCGGAGCGGAAGAGCCGGCGGGTCTTCCGGGTCGCGAGGTCGAGGGCGTCGAGGAACGGCCGGTCCCCCTCGGCGGAGGCGCCCTCGCCGAGCATGAAGATCGTGCGGCCGCCGTCGGCGGTCCGCAGGACCTCCCGGCCCCGGGCATCCAGGGTGGTCAGCGACGAGCCGGGGTCGCTGTAGCGGTCCTCGGAGGAGCGGTCGAAGAGGAGGGCCGGCGCCGTCTTGCCGCCCGGCTGGACGATCCAGGTGCGGGTCTTGCGGGTCTTGAACCACCCCTCGTTGAGCAGGGCGAGGTTGTCGTTCCCCCAGGTGACCCCGTAGAAGCGGAAGACGAGGTTGGCGAGCGTCGCCGGCTCCCCCTGGAACGGGGCGGCGAGCAGCAGGGCGCGGTCGCGCTCGGCGGCCTCGCGGCCGGCGTCGCCGCCGTCGAGGGCCTCCACCCAGAAGAGGGTAGCGGGCGCGTCCTCGCGCCAGGAGACCGCGCGCGGGCCGGCCGCCACGCTGTCGAAACTGATCGGGACCTCCTCCTGAAGTGGGAGGTCGGCGACCGTGCGGACCGCCTTGCCGTCGAGGTCCCAGACCTCGATCTTCCGCGGGAAGCGTTCGGCGGGAACGAGGTAGGAGAACGGCCGGTGGATCGACTGCACCAGCAGGTAGCGGCCATCCGGCGACGCCGAGAGCTCGGCGACCAGCGCGGGCGCGCCGATCGGCGTGACCTTGCCGTCGAGGGTGACCTTGGCCACCCTCGACGTCAGGTAATACTCGAAGAGCGACTCGTCGGAGGTGCTTTTGAGGAGGTCCTGGAAGGTGCGGGCGGGCGCCGCGTGGCCGGAGCTGTCGCGGATGACCGGTCCCGTCGGCACTTCCGAGGCCTGCGGCTCCGGGCCGAGGTCCGGGTCGACGAGGGTGCAGACCAGCGTCCGGCTGTCCGCCAGCCAGCCGGGCTGCGTCGAGGCTGTCAGGTTCAGGCCGCCGGCGAGCCGCCGCGCCTCGGCCGTGGCGCTGTCGGCCACCCAGAGCTCGACGCCGTCCGGCCGGACGTTGGTGAAGGCGAGGCGGGAACCGTCGGGAGACCAATGCAGGCTGGTGATGCGGGTCCCTTCGGGCAGGCCGGAGATCCGGCGCTCCGAGAGATCGGAGAGGCGCAGCAGCCGCAATCCCGTCACGTAGCCGCCGCGGCTCGGAGCATGGTTCTGCGGCCGGAAGCGGAGCCCGCCCAGGCGCAGCTCGCGCTCCGCCAGCTCCGAGATGGGCGGCAGGCTGGAGCGGTCCAGGAGCAACAGCCATTCCCGCTTGGGATCGAGCTGGACCGCGGGCGTCAGCGGCGCGTCGACGATATCGACCAGGACTTTCGGCGGCGTGCGGTAGGCGTTGTCGGCCGTCGCCGCGGTCGCCGCGGCGGCAGGGATCGCCAGGCCGGCCCCTGCGAGGGTTATCGCCAGGACCGGGGCGAGCGCCAGGGCCTGCCGGATCCGTGAGAAGCGGAAAAGTTGCATGCGGACGGGTCTCCTTTCGGGAGTTGGTGCTACCTCAATCATAGTTCAAAGTGCACATTTCCTTGTGGCTCGTTCTCTGCACTAAACACCACTCGGCGTAGAGTCTTCTTAGCAAAATGAGATTGTATCCCTGAGCTCCGAAAAGGCACACCCGCCGAGAGGCGGGGCCGCAAAGCCAAGGATCTCCCCGTGGAGACCGCCTGGCTTCCGAAGGGCCCGGAAAGAGTCGTCGATGCGCTCGATCTGGGGTTATTCGAATATCCCGCGGTCTTTTTTTTCCGGGCTGGTGGAAGTTTTTTCCCAATCGGGCGCCCCTTTCGACGCGACGATCGATCAATGACAACCGGGAGGTGCAAGATGAGATCACGTTTCTTCGGGCGGGTCGGTGGATTTTGTGCGCTGCTGATGCTGGCCGCCGCGGCGGCGGGAGCGACGACGCTGCAGGTCGCTCTCGATCTTCAGGGGCAGGGACTGTCGATGGCCTCCGGCGGCGCCGGGCTCGAGCTGATCGGCGGAGGATCGGCGAACGTGACGGTCAATATCGGCGGCCCGGTACAGGCCGCGCTGCTCTACTGGGCGGGGCGCGACCGCCCCTGCCCGCAGAGCGGCGGCGCCTGTATCATTCCAAGCCAGCCTTATAAAGACCAGGTGCTCACCTTCGACGGCAACCTGATCACCGGAACGATCATCGGTACCGAGGGGCAGCCGGTCTCCGGGGGCGGACCGATCAACAACATCGGCTATCTGGCGGACGTCACCGGCATCGTCCAGGCGCGGGGGACGGGAACGCAGTCGTTCCCGATTGCCGACGGCGATCTCGGGAGCAACCTGTTCCGCCTCAACGGCGCGACCCTGCTGGTGATCTATACCGATCCGGGCGACACCAACAGCTACCGGCTGATCGTCTACGACGGCCTCGACTTCGCCTTCGGCGCCGATCCGACACCTGGACCGACACAGGTGACAGTGCCGGTCACGTTCGGACACGGCGCGGCGGCCACCGCCCGGCTGGGGCAGCTCCTGATCGCGGCCGGCGACGCCGAGCTGGGGCGGCCGGACCGCATCGACATCAGCAACAACCCGAGCCTGGTCAACACCCTGATCGGCGCGGCGGGGGAGGACTGGGATTCCCCGGTGCTGACCGTGAGCATCCCGGCCGGCGCGGGCTCGACGACCGTGCAGCTCTTCTCCGAGCCGATCAATCAGAACCCCGACTCCATGCTCTGGGAGCTCGGAGCGCTGCGCGTGCCGTTGCCGGCCGCTCCGCCGGCCACGGGCACTGAAGGGTGCACGCCCGGTTACTGGAAGAACCACACCTCCTCCTGGGCCGGGACCGGCTTCTCGCCAGGCCAGACGGCCGTCAGCGTCTTCAGCGGCGCGAGCGCCTTCCCGTCACTCGCCAGCAAGACCC
Organism: uncultured Acidobacteriota bacterium; assembly: GCA_963792575.1. Taxonomy (GTDB): domain Bacteria; phylum Acidobacteriota; class Thermoanaerobaculia; order Multivoradales; family UBA5704; genus DATARR01. The sequence goes on along the minus strand of CAWBWZ010000022.1, from coordinate 569,603 downwards.
TGCTGCAGTCGCTCCAGGGGGGCGGCGGCCCGGGTACCCTGGGCGCGGCGACCATCCTGCTGCGCGCGGCCACCGCGGCCCTGCTCAACGCCGCGCACTCGGGCGTCGACTACCCGCTGACCCAGGCGCAGGTGATCGCGCAGGTCAACGCCGCGCTGGCGAGCAACAACCGGGACACCATGCTGTCGCTGGCGGGAACGCTCGACGGCGACAACAACCTCGGCTGTCCGCTCAACTGATGCGGAAACGGAGATAACGCGGAAACGGCGAGCCCCCGGCATCATTTGATATCGATATCGTTTGATGTATCGTTGGGGCGTCACACCTTGCAGGGGTTCGCCGTTGGCTGTATTGCAGATTCGCAAACCTGATCCCGCGTTCCGGGACCGGCTTCTCTGGATAGGGACCGGCCCCGGCTCGCTGGCCCCCGATCTCGAGGAGATCTGCGAGATCGAAGAGATCCCTGCGGGCGCGCCCCTGGCCGCCGTCCGGGCGCGCCGGCCCGACGTGGTGATCGTCCGGGTGGAGGAGGGGGGGCTCGACCTCCTGCGCGAGCTCCGCCGCGATCCCGGCACCCGCGACATTCCCATCCTTCTCCTCGGCGGCCCGAACGCCGAGGAGCGCTGCCTCGACGGCCTGGATGCCGGGGCGAGCGACTACCTGCTGGAGCCCTGCTCCCCGCGGGCACTGGCGGCCCGCGTCGCCGCGGCCCTGCGCGCGGCGCGCGCCCGCCGCGAGAGCCTGCTGCGCGAGCGCGACCTGCTCGCCGAGACGCAGATGGCCGCCGAGGCCCTCGACCGCAGCGAGGAGCGCTTCCATGCCTTCCTGCGCTACAGCCCCGTCGCCTCCTGGATCACCGACGAAGAGGGGCGGATCGTCTTCCTCAGCGAGCCGTACACCCGCCTGTTCGGCATCCGGCGGGAGGACGCCATCGGCCGTTCCCCCTTCGAGCTCTACCCCGTCGCCTTCGCCCAGACCTTCTACGACAACATCCGCGCCGTCGCCGAGACCGGCGGCACGCTGGAGACGATCGAGGACGCGCCCCGCCCGGACGGCAGCGTCGGCCATTTCCTGGTCTACAAATTCCCGGTCCGCGACGAGCGCGGGCGGCTCCTGGTCGGCGGGGTGGCCGCCGACATCACCGGGATGAAGCAGGCCGAGGAGGCGCTGCGGCTGAGCGAGGAGCGCTTCCGCCTCGCCACCGAGGCGGTCAACGGCATGATCTACGACTGGTCGGTCGAGACCGACGCCGTCGACCGTTCCCGCGGCCTCCTCGCCCTGCTCGGCTACTGGCCCGAGGAGATCGCCGGCGAGCTCGACTGGTGGAAAGGGCGCATCCACCCGGAGGACGTGCCGCGCGTGCAGAGCGAGATCTACCGCGCCGTCGACGGCGGCAGCGCCTCGTTCAGCGTCGAGTACCGGATCCGGCACCGCGACGGCCGCTACATCCACGCCTGGGACAAGGGGCTCGTGGTGCGCGACGCCCAGGGCCGGGCGATGCGGGTGGTCGGCAGCGTGATCGACATCAGCGACCGCCAGCAGGCGCGCGAGGAGCTCGAGCGGGCGCACCGGGAGGTGCAGGCCGCCAGCGAGGCGAAGGACCGCTTCCTGGCCACCCTCAGCCACGAGCTGCGCACGCCGCTGACGCCCGTCCTCGCCGTCCTCGCGCGCCTGGAGGCCGGTGGGGGGCTCGCCCCGCACGCGGCCGAATTCGCCATGATCCGCCGCAACGTCGAGCTCGAGGCGCGGCTGATCGACGACCTGCTCGACCTGACGCGCATCGCGCGCGGCAAGCTCGAGCTGCACCGCCGCGAGGTCGACGCCCGCCCGGTGCTCGAGCACGCGCTCGCCACCATCGAGCGCGAGCTGGCGGAGAAGGGGATGCGGCTGGAGGTGCGGCTGGCGGCCGAGGACCACCGCGTCTGGGCCGACGCGCCGCGGCTGACCCAGGTCTTCTGGAACCTGCTGAGCAACGCCGTGAAGTTCACGCCGCAAGGGGGCGCGATCAGCGTGCGTTCGCACGTCGAGCCGCGGGCCCACGGCGCCCGGGATCTGATCGTCGAGATCTCCGACACCGGCATCGGCATCGAGCCCGAGGTGCTGCCGCGGATCTTCGAGGCTTTCGAGCAGACCGACCGGCGGATCACCCGCAAGTTCGGCGGCCTGGGGCTAGGCCTCGCGGTCAGCCGGGCGATCGTCGATCTCCACGGTGGCAGGCTCTCGGTGGCGAGCGGAGGGCGCGGCCAGGGCGCCACCTTCACCGTCCGGCTGCCGCTCGGCGGCATTCAGGAGGATCTGGACGAGACCGGGGTCTGGCTCAGCCGTCCCCGCCAGGTCGTCGAGACGACCGTCACGGTCGACCGTTCCCTGCGCATCCTCCTGGTGGAGGACCACGAGGACACCGCCGAAGCCATGGCCGACCTGCTGCGCCTGATCGGCCACGAGGTCGAGGTGGCCCGCTCGGTGACCACCGCCCTCGCCCTCGCCGCCACCTTCGCCGGCGGCGGGATCGACCTGGTGCTGAGCGATCTCGGGCTGCCCGACGGCTCCGGGCACGACCTGATGCGCGACCTCGTCCGCCTCTACGGCTGGAAAGGGATCGCCCTCTCCGGCTACGGCATGGAAGAGGACATCCGCCGCAGCCACGAAGCCGGCTTCGCCAAGCACCTCACCAAGCCCGTGAACCTGGAGGCGCTGCGCGCGGCGATCCAGCAGGTGGCGGGGGAGGCGTGATCATTTTTTTATATGTAGGGGAGGGGCTTGTCCCAATACCGTCAAGTTAGTCATTTATCGTCGCCATCGGTTATCCTTTTTCTCTCCAGAGAGAAAGGAGAGCCCGATGGCGCGAAAACCGTCGCAGTTGCCCGGGGGCGTGAGGTTGAGCGACTGTTTGAGTCTGGGCGTCCTGATGGCGAAGCTGCCTTCCGAGCGGGTCGATCAGGTGTTACAGGCCACGGGTCGGCAGAGTCGCCGGCACCGGCAATTACCGGCTCGGCTGATGGTGTATTACGTCATCGCCCTGACGCTGTACATGGAAATCTCCTCGGAAGCGGTCTTGAGTTGGCTCCTGGAGGGATTGAGTTGGCTCGGCCAGTCAGTGCCGAGCCAATGGGCGGGCCGGGCGGGGCTCTCGCAGGCCCGGATTCGTCTGGGTGTCGAGCCCTTGCGCCAGCTGTATGAGCAGACGGTCACGCCGATCGCTACGGCCCAGACTCAGGGAGCTTGGTACCGCGGCTTTCGCTTGGTCAGCATGGATGGGACGAGCTTGGAGGTGGCCGATACCCCCGACAATGAAGCGACCTTTGGTCGTCCTGGTTCAGGGCGGGGCCGTAGCGGATTTCCCCAACTGCGCTTCGTCTGTCTGGCCGAGTCCGGGACTCATGTGCTGTTTGGGGCGGCGATAGGTGGGTGTAGGACGTCGGAACGACAGTTGGCGAGGCGCGTAGTGACGTGGCTGCACCCGCAGATGCTGTGCTTGGCCGATCGGGGTTTCTTTGGCTTTGCCCTGTGGCAGCAGGCGCACCAGACGGGCGCACAATTGCTGTGGCGGGTGAGTTTTCAGGTGTGCCTGCCGGTGTTCGAGCGGCTCCCGGATGGCTCCTATCTGAGCAAGATCTATCCCCGCCCGTATGATCGTGAGACCGACCGGCGGGGGGTTTGGGTCCGGGTGGTGGACTATCGCCTGCAAGGTGTCGAAGGGAGCGAGCCGAAGTACCGGCTGCTGACGACGTTGTTAGACCCCCAGCAAGCGCCAGCGGTAGAACTGGCGGCTTTGTACCAAGAGCGCTGGGAAATCGAGTTGGCTTTCGCGGAGCTTAAAACCCAGCTACGAGGTCGCCGCGTGGTGCTGCGCAGCAAGGGACCGGAGTTGGTGTTCCAGGAACTCTACGGCCTCTTGCTGGCGCACTATGTGGTGCGACAACTCCTCCACGAAGCCGCTGGCCATGCTGGCCGAGACCCGGACGAATTGTCCTTCGTTCACGCCGTCCGCGTGCTCCGCCTCAAGCTGCCCAAGCTGGTGGCCGCCCCCCCCTGCGCAGTGGCCATCGCTTCGATGTCAGCTCCTCGCAGAGATCGGCTTGGGGCGGGTCAGTTCCAGTCGGGGGCGCCGCAACCCTCGCGGCGTAAAGAAGAAGCTCAGTTCCTACCCGATCCGCCCACCTCGCCAGGGATCTTCTCGCCAGAGAGTCGAATTCCGAGTCGAGCTCCTTAATTGAACCGTATTGGGGCTTGTCCCCGCCCTCGCCCCGTCAGGGGCGGAATTTATCCAGCCTGGGGTGTCAACCCCAGGTAGGCTGGTCCAACCAATCCAAACCCCGGAGGGGTGGCCGATCGGGTTGGAATCGGCCACCCTTACAGGGTTTGGATCAGGGTGCCTCCCTACCTGGGGTTGACACCCCAGGCTGGATAAATTCCGCCCTGCGGGCGGGTTTTCGGGGCGGTGCCGTTCAGGGACTCGCTCCCGTCCTGATCCATGAACCTGGAGGCGCTCCGCGCGGCCGGCGGCCGTGATCCCCCCTCACTTCGCGGGGAGCTGGCGGACATACTGGGAGCCCGAATGGGGGCGCCCCTTTTCGAGCCGGAAGACGCGCTGGGTGGAGGCGAGCCAGCGCAGCGAAACCGACACCTGGGGGACCTCGACCTGCTTCTTCAGCTTCCCGCCGAAGCGCCGGTTGATCTCCTCGGCGATCTCCCGCGGCCCGAAGGGCTCTTGCGCCCCCTTGCCCTCGATCACCTTGACGACGAGCTTGTTGATCGAGACCTTGCGTCCCGGCGGCAGGCTGTCGTCGGGCGGCGGCGGCGCGGCCGGGCGCCGGCCGGCGAGCTCCGCGGCGCTGGCCGCGCTGGCTTTGAAAGCCTCGAAATGCTGGACCAACCGCTCCAGCTCCGCCGCATGCCGTTCTCGCGAGCCGCGATGAAACGCCTCGCGCTCGGCATGGAACGCCTCCTGCTCGCGCTGCTCGGCGATCTGCGCCTCGAGGCTCGAAAGGATCGCCGCCACCGACAAAATCGTCTCCATGACCCCCTCCGGAGAAAAAGTGCCGCAAGTTTAGGCCGGGAAGCCTGCCGGGTCAAGCGGTTTGCGGCATTTAGAGGTAATTCCGCCGCAAGCCGGGACCGGCAAGCGGTATTTTTAGTCCGGCAAGAAGCATTTTTCGAGAAATGTGCCGCATGCCGGGCCCGGCATGCCGTATACCGGGAGCGGCAGGCGGCGGAATTACCGTTTTCTCCCGCAAGCCGGCCGGTACAGGCGGCAGAATTGGAGAAAAACACCGCAAGCCGGACCCGGCGGACGAGCTGAAAAGGAGAATCTGCCGCGTATTTTCCTTTTCAGGTCTCCCGCCGGAGTTCTTGGGAGCGTGAAGGACGTCGACTTCGCGTATGACCAGATCACCATCCGGGACGGCAAGGGCGCGAAGGACCGGGTGACGATGCTGCCTTCGTCGCTCAAACTGGGTTTGCAAGAGCACCTGAAGAAGGTCAAGCGGCTGCACGAGGAAGATCTGCGGGCGGGTTATGGAAGGGTCTACCTGCCGAACGCGCTGTCACGGAAGTATCCGAACGCCGTCGCCGAGTGGGGTTGGCAGTACGTGTTCCCGGCGCCGACCCTGTCACGCGATCCGCGGTCCGGAGAGCGCCGGCGGCATCACGTCTACGACCGGAGCGTCCAGCAGGCGTTCCACGGGGCCGTTCGGTCGGCCGGGATCGTGAAGCCGGCGACCTGCCACACCCTGCGCCACTCCTTCGCCACCCACCTGCTGATGAACGGCTACGACATCCGGACGGTGCAGGAGCTCCTCGGGCACAAGAGCGTGAAGACCACGATGATCTATACCCACGTGCTCAATCGTGGCGGCCGTGGCGTCCAAAGCCCGGTGGACCTGCTGTAGGGGACTTCTTCTTCCTGTTTGAGGACCGCGGTCGATTGTAGAAGCCACCTCTCAGTTGACGCTTATCCGTGGCTTACCGCCCGTATAAGAGGCCGGCTTATCTGCACGCAAGGGCTGGATCTCATTTATTGGATGTGAGATCCGTGGCTGATCTTCCGGGAGAGGAATGCATATCGTTCTCGTATAACGTTCCAGCCCCAGCCTCTTATACGCGCACCAATAAGCGGAAGTCCTGTGGCCTCTATCAGATCGCTCTCGAACACCGCTTTCCGGGCCAGTCTGAGCCCGGCCCGGTTGGGGGGCTTTTCTGCGTGGTCGTATCGAGGCGTTGACGTCGATCAGGAAGAGGCGTAGAATTCAAAGAGCTTATAGAATCAAGAACATACGATGGCCTGAGCACGTTGTCCTCGGAGGAAAGCTCGACCACGATAGGCAACCTGGGGGAAAACGGCGCAAGGTTAATCTCGAGGTTGGGCGGCTTTAGAGAGAGAGAGAATATCGATGTGGGAGATTGCAAGTGCTCAACTGAAGAATTGGTTCAAGATAAAGGATGTGTCTCCATCATATTGCGTACCGAAGCACGTGGATGTGGGATGTCCTAATCCCGCTTGTGGGCGCTCGTTGGTTAATACCCCCCTTGATTGGAAGACCTTCGCGGAGTTCCTGCTGGCCTCTTGTACTTGCGCCAACTGTGGGCAGCGAACGTTGCTGTTTCTCCTCAACCCTCCAGGGGACCTCGGGTCCGAGGCGTCTCGTAATGCTCGCCTCTTTCAGTTCCCAAAACCTTCGGTGCAGGGGCCATTTGAGGAGGGAATCGCGGAAATCTCCCCATCGTTCGTGGAGATTCACTCTCAAGCACAAGAGGCTGAAGGGCTTGGCCTCACTACTCTCGTGGGGATTGGCTACAGAAAGGCTATTGAGTTTCTGATCAAGGACTACCTCATCACAACCTTTCCGGACAAGAAGGAGGCGATACTTAAAGCGAAATTGGGCCAGTGTATAAGCAATTATGTCTCTGACCCCAAGGTTAAGATGTGCGCTGAGCGCGCCACTTGGCTGGGCAACGACGAGACACACTACGTGCGAACCTGGCTGGACAAAGACCTGCAGGATCTGAAGGATCTCATTAAGCTAACGCAGTACTGGATCTCAAGCGACATACTCACTTCCGACTATGGCGTCAACATGGTGAAGGGGAAGCCGGCGTGAGTGCGGCGCCGCCCAACCCAAGGCGGTCGAGCGGACGGATAACGCGCTATCGCGTGTTACCGCCGCTCACCGCCCGCAGCATTGGGCGTTGAATAGGAGGCAAAGCTATGAGGAGAGTTTTTCTGAGCGGATCGATATGCTTCTTTCTGATGGTTTCCTTAGCCGAGGCTCAGGGTGAGCTCACCGGAGAGAATCTACTGGTCGAAATCCCTTCAGGATATGAGTTGGGGCATCATCAAAAGACGGGCCAAGGTGAAATCAGCGAATTCATCCCAAAGGGGGAGACTGTGGAGAAGTGGAGCGAGATGGTAACAGTACAGTTGCTTCCCGCCCACAATTACAACGATAAGTTCTATGAGAGCTTGGATTCGCTGATAAAGCAGGCATGCGCGGATGGGAAGACGCAAGTGGTCGCAACAACGGAAGAGAACGGTTATTCAACAAAGGTCTTTCAGTTGTACTGCCCCACAAATCCGCATACCAATATGGGAGAGCTTACGTTCGTAAAGACCATTGAAGGGAAAGACAAATTCTATGTCGTCCAAAAGGCATGGCGTACCGAAAGATATAAGTCGGATGAACTTCCATTAACGAGCGATGATATCGTAAAGTGGACCCAGTATCTCCGATCGGTGTATGTGTGTGACAGCCGCGTTAAGGGGCGGGCGTGCCCGCAATCGGTCGCGCCCCTTTGATAGCTGGTGTCCGGTGTGCTAAAAGTACTCACGAACCTAAATGCTTGGCGGCCAACCCAGCCGATCGAGCGGACGACTGGGCCGCCGCTCATCGGAATATTCAGCGCTAAACGACCCACGTAACCAACGGACGTAAGGAACTCTCCAATGGAACCCCCTGTCATTGCGGCTGTGATAGCTCTAGTAGGGGCTATTCTGACTGTCGCCGGTACCATCTTCTTGTTTTGGCGCGGAAAAACTTTGGAGAGGCGATCGGCCAATAAAGCCATCCTTGCCGAGGTTTTCAGGCTACTTCGGGTAGTAGTTCCGGACCATGCAGGTTGGAAGGGGATAGAGGACCCGACATACCCTCTCATCCCCTTCTCGACGCCTGTGTACCACGAGCACGTCAAGAACCTTGGAAGGTTAGATGATGAAATCGTGGCTCTGGTGGTCATGTTCTATGGCTACCTGACCTATATCAACTCCTTGCAGGCTTTAAGGCGGCAATACATTGATGCCGAAAAAGTTCACGAATTTAACGGCCAATATCGGGAGTCATTAGATAGACTGCTCGGTGACTTTCAGAACGAGTTTGATCAAGCCTTTGATAGCTATAACATCAAAGGCCTGGGCAATCCGCGTAAGGAGTCACGTACCTAATAGGTCTGAAATAAAAACAAATGCAAAAATTGGACATGCGCCGCCGAACCCGAGCGCTCAACCGGACGGATACCGCGCTTTCGCGCGATCCCGCCGGTTAGCTTCCAATCGTACGGCCTGAAAAGCGCTTCCAAGTCAAGGCCCGCAGAAACCCCTCTCCCGGGGATCGGCGATCGGGGGAGAGGGGCAGGTGAGAACGTGGGCGCTCCCCTGCTGCGGTGGGGGGCTGATGCGAGTGGCGAGGAGGGTTCCGGCGTCTGCCAGGATCAGGCCGGCTCGGAGCATAACGCGCAGACCGCGCAGGAAATCACATTCCCCTGGTCGCAGGCCAGGCAAGCGCGGACACAGGTGTCGATCGGCATCATCTTTGGCTTCAGTCCCGCCACCTCCGACCTCGTCCGGCGGTCCGAGGCGTGTGTCACCGCAATGCCGGCTACGAGAGCCATCATCATCGTGATTTTCAGCCACTGCTTTACCATCTGCGTATCTCCTTTCGTATGTGCGGGCGCCTCTGCCCGCTCTTGAGTCCAAAGAAGAGATCGCAAACCATCGGCGAAACCCGACACCGGCAACCCCGGCTGGAAACGTCTGGCTCTGGTCTCGCCGCACCGTCCGGCTGTGTTAGCATCTGATGCATGCGCACCACCCTCGATATCGCAGACGATGTCCTGATGGCGGTCAAGGAGAGGGCGCGACGGCAGAAGCGTAGCGCCGGAGATCTCCTATCCGAGCTGGCCAGGGAGGCTCTGACCCATCGGTATCAGGAGGGCTCCAAGGCCAAGAAGAAGCCGAAGAGCGTCTATGGGTTCGAACCGCTGCCTCGCCGTGGGGAGGCGGTTTCCAACGAGTTGATCGACAAGCTCCGGGAAGAAGACCCCGGATGATGCGATCGCTCCTCGACATCAACGTGCTTCTCGCCCTGCTGGATGCGGACCATGTCGACCATCAGCGAGCCCAGGAGTGGATCTCAGGGGAGATCCAGCACGGCTGGGCATCCTGTGCCTTGACGCAAAACGGATTCGTCCGCATCATCAGCCAGCCCAAGTACCCGAGCCCGGTTTCGCCTTTCGAGGCCGTCGAGCTGCTGCGCCGGGCGGCCAGCACCGAGTACCACGAGTTCTGGCCCTGTTCCATCAGCTTTCTCGAAGACCGCTGTATAAATTCCAGCCACGTTCACGGGCCACGCCAAGTGACCGATATCTATCTGCTCGCGCTTGCCGTGGAGCATAAAGGACGGTTTGTCACCTTCGATCGCACCATCCCGTTGTCGGCGGCTCCGGGAGCTACGCCAGAGCATCTCGTAGTTGTCTGAACAGCCCCCTTTGGTCTCGAACGCTCGAGCTTGAAAGACGCGTAGGCTCGCATGGCTCTGCTGGACTGGCTGCTCGATTCGGACCCCGCCATCCGCTGGCAGGTGTTGCGCGATCTTGTCCGATGCGCCGGCCGAGGTCGTCGCGGCGGAGCGCGCGCGGGTGGCCACCGAGGGCTGGGGCGCCAGGCTGCTGGCGTTGCAGGGCGAAGACGGCCAGTGGGCGGGAGGCGCGCTGCTTCCCGGCGCGGAGCTTCAACTCGGCGCGAGCGAGACCCAGGGCCAGCCCTGGACCGCCACGCTGCCTACAGCTCCAGCTGCTGCATGACTTCGGGGTCGACCCGTGCTCGCGACCGGGTGCGCCGGGCGGTGGCGCTGGTCAGAGACCACTGCCGTTGGGAGCACGCCGGGCAGCCGTTCTTCAGCGGCGAGGTCGAGCCGTGCATCAACGGCAGGACCGTCGCGCTGGGCGCCTACTTCGGTCAGGATGTCGATGGCGTCGTCGCCCGCCTGCTCGGCGAGCAGCTCGAGGACGGCGGGTGGAACTGCGAGGCGGAGAACGGTTCCGTCCGCTCGTCGTTCGCACACCACGATCAACGTCCTGGAAGGGCTGCTGGCGCACGAGCGCGCGACCGGTGGCTCGGCGGAATCCATCGCGGCTCGGCGCCGGGGTGAGGAGTACCTCCTCGAACGAAAGCTGTTCCGGCGCAAGAGCACCGGCGAGGTCGTCGACCCGGCCTGGCTGCAATTCTCGTTTCCGACCCGCTGGCACTACGACGTGCTGCGTGCCCTCGAGTACTTCCGCGCGGCCGGGGATGCGCCGGACCCGCGGATGGACGAAGCGATCGATCTGCTCCGATCCAAGCAGCAGCCCGACGGCACCTGGCTGCTGGAGAACACGCATCCCGGCAAGGTCCACTTCGCGCTCGAGGACGGCGACGGCCGGCCCAGCCGGTGGAACACGCTGCGGGCGCTGCGCGTCCTCCGCTGGTACGAGCAGTCCGCCGCCTGAGCCAACTCACGGGGGACGGCGGGGCGTCTCCACAGCGACAGTACCAGCGCCGTCGCTAAGACGAAGAAGAAAGGCGTCCTAGATCCGGCAGCCGAAGGCGGAGGTATCGCCCACCGCCTCGTCGGTCCCTTGTCCGGCGCCGCTGGAGGGCTAATGCTAATCTAGAGAGTATGTGAGCGCGATCAGCACAGGTGAAGGGATTCGTATCGAGGGAGAATGCGATGACGAGTGTAGATCCAGAGGGGAATGGCCAGTCCGCCCAGGGGTAGAGCCGCGGTCAGGGCCAAGAGAGCGAGGGTGGCCCGAAGCCGGCGCGGGAGCCTCCGGTCGAAAACATGCTTCCATGAGAATGGGCGGAGCAGCCAGCCACCGAGGGCGAGGAAAAGGCCGAGGCTCCAGAGAGGAGTCAGGGCGGCGAGGACCTCATACGTGGCGAGGAATGTCTCTATCCGGTTCTCTCCTAAGACGGCGACGACGGCTCCCAATGCGCCGAGTGTCAAGAAGAGAGCAGCCCAGACTAATAGAGTACGGCGATTCAGCTCCAGAAACGGGGAGAGAATCATCATGACGCCTAGAACCATGACACACAGAATGCTACCCAGGGACAGAAGCGTTCCGAACTGGGTGATCTGGCGTTGCGAGAGCAGGAACTCTCCCTCGATCCCTGCGAGGAAGGCGGTCTGAGCAAGTAGCAGGTAGCGACCGTAAGGATGGCGGCTCAGGCTATCCGCAAGATTTTGGATTCGCAAGAGGCGAGCTGAAAACCCTACAGCCTGGATCGCCAATCCCAGAACAGCCAGACTGGCAGAGATAAACATTATATAGCGGACAGCAGAATTCAGAAGAGGCTGAAGGTTGGGAGCACGACGGGCGAGAGCCATCAGAATTTCTAGTAAGGCCCCGCCCTCCAGAACGAGAGTCAAAGTCTTCCATCGATAGACTCGGATTGCCTGCTCGTCTGCCCGCCCCCCACGATCCGGATTATCAAGGCCGAAGGGGCGGTGCCACTGCCGGAACCATGGTTTTCCCTGCCACTGCTCTCGGACCCCCTCCTGGAGTCTTCTCCAGACAGGAACTCGGGCTGCACTGCTTCGGCTGTCATGAGCCTGTCCGGTCAAGGTCCTCCGGGAAGGGTTTACGAATAAGAGAGCGGCGAAACCAAAGATTGTTCCGGGAATGGCGAGGAGAGAGAAGAACGGAGAGGCCAGGAGAAGAGCTCTCCTCCACCCCGTGACGACGGTGCTCTGGATCTCGAACCTGCTATACCGCGCCACGCATACATAAGCGATGAGATGGAGGAGCACGCAGATTCCGAAGGTCATGAATCGCCAATAGGGGCCGAGCGACACCGCTTTCGTCAGCCATACGGCCCAGACCAGCGCGGGGAGGAAACTGGTTGCGAGCCAGATGAAAAAGAAGCCCGACCTGTAGAGCGCTCGCGACCGAACTCCGGAAGGCAGGTGAGTTCGCCCCTTGGAAAGATCCAGGCAGGCGTTGCGGGACGCCGATGAGGGGCCGTAGAAAGAACTTCGTTCCAGGAACTCTCTCCAGAGTGAGATGGCGTAGATCCCGAAGATCGGCAGAGTCGCTGCAAGGAGGCGCAGGAAGAGTCGCCACCGGGGGATGACTGCCTCTGATGGCGTTTTGCTGGAGAGAAAACGATCTATAAACCAGCCGTTGAGAGGCAGGATCGGCAGGAGCGAGATCGCCACCCAGTTCGGGACTCGAAAGTCGAATCGAACTGGTGGCCAACGATCAAACCATAGAGCGGGTTCCAGGTACATCAGGACGATCAGGGAGTATATTCCGGCCAGGAATGAGCTGCTCTCCGGGCGCCAGTGCTCCCAGAATCCCCGGCCCATCGCATCGTGCCCAGCCGCTTTGAATCTGCGCCGGACGTGGGCCGCGCGATCCTCTCTCGGCTCGTAAATCATGTGATGTTCTTGCTCAGCAACGGCACGTATTGAGGCCACAGTCGATGGCGGGCAAAGATCCAGAAGGGGATCGCCAGTCCGCCGAGAGGTAGGGCTGCGGTCAGGGCTACGAAGGCGAGGACGGCCCGAAGCCGGCGCGGGAGCCTCCGATCAAAAACATGCCACCAGGAAAACGGGCGAAGGAGCCAGCCCCCGAGGGCGAGGAAAAGGCCGAGGCTCCAGAGAGGAGCCAGCAAGGTCAGAATATAAAGAAGATGGACGAGTTGTTGACGATTCCCAACATCTAGATAGATCAATCCTCCGAGACAGGAGACGGCCATGAATAGGCACCCCCAGAGACTCAAGTTACTTGATGGCGCTGAGGATTGCATGATGAGCCGAAGTCCCACGTAAAGACCGCAAAGGTCGGCGCTCCAGAAAAGGAGAATGCCGAATTGCTCGACTTTGCCTGCTCCCACCAAGAAGGCACCTTCAATCCCAGCCAGGAGAGCGAGCTGGGTCAAGAGAAGATAGCGGCCGTACGGATGGTGGTTCAGCCCATCTGCCAGACGGAGGATTCGTAGAAGATGGGCGAGCGATCCAATGCTTTGGATAATCAGCCCGGTGAAAGCTAGGGCGATTGAAATGAGGGCTACCCAATGAAAAAGCAAGCCGATTTTCACCATAAGCTGGGAGACACGGGCTGCTAATGCGGATAAGCCTATGAAAAGAGCTGCGCCGTCGAGGAGCAACAAGAGCGCCTTCAGGCGGTAAAGAGCTGTCCTCTCCGCATCGGACTGTGTTGCGCGTTCCGGAGCCTTCAGCCCTGCAGGACGGCGCCATTGCAGGAACCAGGGTAATCTCTGCCAGCGGTCGCGCATCGCGCCCTGGACTCTCGTCCAGAGAGGGAGGCGAGCCGCTTCGGCCCGGCGAGTGTAAGCACTCCAAACCAGGATATTCCGCGAAGACTCCAGGGACACCGGGACGGCAAAACCCAACATAGCAAGAGGAAGCGGAAGAAACCCGCAGAGGAGAACGCCATAGGCCAGGAGTCTCTTCCATCCGGCGGATCTGGACTCTTTCAATCCGAGATGAGTAATATGAGCCGTGGACGCGAAGAAGGTAGCATGGAGAACCACGCACGTCCCTAGAATTGCCACCCGATGATGCGGGCCCAGAGTTGGCGTATTCGCCAGCCAGCAAGCCCAGAAGATCAGGAGTGGAAACCAGGAAACCGCTGCAGCGATGGAAAAACCGGATTCATAAAGCCGCCGAACGCGAAGTCCCGAAGGCAAGCTGCCGCGAACTCGCGATAAATTCAGGTGCGCGATTCGGTGATGGGACTTCAACTTTCTCGATGCCCTGTGCAGCAGGAAGGCTCTCCAGCCTGGAAGGACATAAAGCTCGAGGAGCGGCAAACTTGCGGCAAGAAAGCGAAGACTCAAAAGCCATCGCGGAAAGCTTGCTTCATCCGGGGTCTTGAGGGAAAGATACTGGTCGAGAAGCCAGCCGGTCAGGAGTGGGAGAAGGAGAAGAGAAAGAGCGACAGGATTGGGAATCGTGAGATTGAAAGGTGCTGGCGGCCAGGGAACGTCCCATAGCGTCGGCTCCAGGAAAAACATAACTATGAGCATGTAGGAACTCGCCGTAAAAGAGCCATGACTCCAATCCCAGTGCTCCCAGAGCCCTCTGCCAGCCCCGGCCAACCGCGTCTGTCGGAAGCGGCTGTGGACAAGGAACGCTCGCTTGTCGAAAGACTCGTTCGTCACGACGGTTCCTTTTTCCCCAGGCTCCACAGCAGCGGCTCATATCGTGGCCACAGCCGATTCTGGGCATAGATCCAGAATGGGATTGCCAGCCCGCCGAAAGGGAGGGCTGTTGTCAGCACAACGCCTGCCAGGACTCCGCGGGTGGCGCCTGGCAGACGCCGGTCGAACAGATGCCGCAGGCGGAAGGGGTGGATGAGCCATCCGCCCAGCCCGAAAAAAAGAGCGATGCTCCAGGCAGGAGTGAATGCCAGGGCAATATGGAAGAGAGCTACAAATGGCGGAGCGAGCTCTGGTTGACTATACATGACAGCGCCGACTACGAAGGTTTCAAAAAAAAGAAGAGCCCAGGAGAGCGTCGTGAAAGTCTGGTTTCTTGGTCTGGCTAGGAGAAAGCTTGCAGGGCCAAAAATCAGTGCCGAAAGGAGTACGGCACTTAAGCCGGTCACGACCAGGAGATGGCCTGCTATCGCCGCCTTATCGACGGCAAGAAGAGATCCAAAAAGCAACCCCGCTATCAGGGTCAGTTGGGTGAAAGTCACCGAGCGGCCATAAGGGAGCGAGGACAACTCCTGCCTGCGAAACCAGCCGAGGAGACGCTGTGCCAGAAGAACTCCCTCGGCCGTCAACCCCAAGGCCGCCAGGAACAGATAAGGAGCGATCTGGCGAAGGGGTAATGAGTTGAAGGAGAAGAGCGGCTGGCCGGCCAGGGTCAACACCCACGCCAGGGCGCCCGCGTCAAGGAACAAGAGAAGGGTCTTCAGGCGGTGAAAGGCGGATCGTGCCTCCATGACTTCGCTGCTCTCGCGGTCCGTCGACAATGTAGAGGGTCGGGAAGCCCACCGGGCGCGGGCTGCCTGGGGAGACGCTTGATCCTTGCGCTCCCAACTCCGGCCGGTCAGGCTCTCCTCCTCTTCGCCGACCGCTATCATCCAAGGGACAAATCCCACGATAAAGAATGGAAATGGGAACAGAAACAGGATGGGCGCGAACCGAAGCACGAAGAGTCTCCAGCCTCTGGCGCGGACCTGTCGCCCTCGCAAAACCCCGTATTGCATGGCGAAGGTACAGGCCAATATGCGGAATGATATTGACAATCCCGCGAGAGCCGCTCGGCGGTCCGGGGAGAGGGAATCCGCGGTGGTTATCCAGGAGAGCAGGCCGAGCCAGGGAGCTATCTGTCCCGCTATCATCCAGAGGGTGTACGCCAGAAAAGACGAGCTTTGTGTACGTCGCAGGGAGTCGATCTGGAGACGAAGCAGGGGTAGCGCTCCGACAGGCTTTATGCGCGGGTTGGAAAGGTCGAGCTGGTTCGTCGCTGAAGACCTGAAAGCCCAGGCAGGGCAGCTCTGGGTCACCCAGTACCAGACGGGAATTGCATAGAGCCCCAGGATTGGGATGGCCACGGAAACTCTCCGAAAGTAGCGCAACCAGTCTGGCAGGGTACCTTCAAAGGTTGTTCGATCGGCAAGCCCGCGATCGATGAACCAGCCATTGAGAAGGATGAGCACCGCGAGGGCAGCGAATCCGGACGGGCTCTCGGCAAGCCAGCCGAAAAATGGCCATGGCTGCTTTTCTCCGTTGTCTGAAAGTGTCTTCTCGACCATCGATACGCTGACCAGAAGAGCGAAGATCAAGATAAAGAGGTAATGACGCCATCCCCAGCGTGCCCATCGGGATCTGCCGTCGCCGTCCCAGCGATGGCGTGGCCAGCGGAGTGCGATGCCGCGGAATCGTTCTTCTTCTGTCATGGCGACAGGACCAGCGAGCGCTTCAACGCGCTCCTTACTTCCTGGCTACGCTCCAGTGCCTCGGCCTGTTCAATTCCGAACACTGGCGTAAGGTGAGCGTGCAGCCAGAGCCGCAGGATCGCTTCTCCCCGTTCTCGCCCGCCAAGGCTCAGGGCATTGACGAAAGCTCTGGCGAGCGCCGGGCGGCTTCGGTTGGGATCAGATTTCCACAAGTGGTGAAGAATCTCCTCGAGATCTGGCTGGGACGGATCGACCGTGCGCAGAAAAGCGAGCATTGCAAGGTCTTCCGGCCAATCCGGGCCGTCGAGGCGCAGCCATACATCCACTTCTTTGCGGGCTGCCGAGTCCGTGATCAGGCTCAGGAGGGACTCCACTTTTTCGGGAGCTACCCAACGGAAGCGTACGAGCCGCAGAACCAGGTTGTCGCGCGTTTCCTGTCTTAGCGGCCGGAGGGCGTCGGGAATCCATTCCGGCGCGCTGACGCCGAACAGGTATGCCAAGCCCTGCAGGAGCGCGGGATCAGACGCGTCAGCCACGGCGAGTTCGGCGAGCCTCAGGCGCTCCGTGCCGGGCGCGGAGCACAGTGAGAAGACCTTCTTCGCGGTCTCTCCACCGGCAGCACCGCAGGCTGACATTCCTTGGCCCAGTGCACGGTCGAGGGACTTGACCATCAGGCTTGGGAACCGGTCCGTCAAGGCGATCAGAATCGGCAGGATCTCGTGCCAGCGGCTCCGGAGCTCAGCGAGAGCTGGGCTGGGGGTCGGCCCCAAAGGCAGGCGAGCGATGAATTCCAGGACGGCGAGAGCCCTGCGGATGTCCCGGCGTTGCCCCCTGGGGTGAGACAGAAAGCAGGGTCCGATCAAGGAGAGCAGGTGCTCTAGCCCATGGGCCCGCAACGCCCAGGGCACAGTATCGATTTCGGCGAGCCGACGGGCGGCTTCCTGGAATTCGTTCACTGCCTCTCGGGAGCCCGCTTCCGCTCCCAAGGCCGCGATCTCCGGAGTCAGGGCCGCGAGCCGCTCGTCGGTCTCGACCGCGATCGAGCCGCGGACCACCTCCAGAGCGGCGGTCAGATCCTGCCGCCGGCCATAGAACGAGCGCTGAAAGGCCAGGGCGTGCCGGGAGAGGCGAAGCAGTGCCTGTGTCTGAAGCTCTCCGGAACGGATCGGGGAGATCCAGCGCCGTGCCAGCTCCTGGGGATCGAGGGGGCTCGCGAGCAGGGACGAGAGAGCGAGGCTTTCTTCTTCCAGGGACTGCGCTGAAGCGACCGAGATATAAAGCGACCGGGGAGAGAGGAGATCGTGAGGGATCTCTCCCAAGGGCAAGATCCGCAGCCGAGTCAGGAATTGGCTGCGCGGAGCCTGGATTCCATCCGCCACTTCCAGGGCCTGCTTCCACCGGCCGGCTTTCGCAAGCAGGGGTGCAAGCATTTCGCGCAACTCGTCCTCTTCCTCGGAGAGGATACGCCCCTTGGCGATGTCGAGTCCCCTGAGGTCATCCCGGAGGAGGCAGAGGCGGCAGGCGGCCCGCCGGATCAACTCGCCCCGGAGGCGAAACCCCTCAGCCTCGTTGAGAGACACCGAAGAGGCGAAACGCTCGGCATTTTCGAGAATCTGCTCCGCGACCCTTTCATGGGTAGTCTCCGCGACGATGACCTGAAGGGTGCCGGCACGGCTTGCGGGTGACCATGCCACGTCCTCGACCAGGCGCTTGACCTCGTTGGGGTAATAGCGGTCCACGAGATCGAGGAATCGGCGCAGGTCGCTTGCAGGCGCGTTATAGCGTAGTTCGTGAAGATACCCGGCCACGGCTCCGACTTGACCTTGTACCTCGCGGAACGGCTCGGAGGGGCGGGCTTCGAGATAGCGCAGGCTCCAATGGAGCTTGGCGGGCCCCTCCGGCAGACAGCTGACCGCTTCCAGGGCGGCGGCCGTTTGTGAACGGTCCGGTCGCGCCTGGAGATCGGCGATCCGCAGCGCGGCCCGCGCCTCAGGATTGCCGAGGGTGGAGAAAAACGCCTCGACCCCAGCCGATGAAAGGCTTTGAAGCAACTCGCGGCAAGCGTCGATCAGCTCGGCCGTCCAGGTGATTGGCTCCCGGGTCGTCCAGCCTTCCCATGCGGCCAACGCGATCTCGGGACGCCGATGGAATTGACCGACGAGAAACCTGGCAAGGGCCAGAGAGCGTGCAGCAGGATCGTCATCGAGCAGAGCGGCAATTCGTTCGATGGTCTCTCCAGCTTGGCCCGAGTCGACCTCGCCAAGACGCCCGGCGAAGTCCTGGAGGAGGAGGCGATCGTGAATTTCACCGAGTGCCTCCCAGAAATTTGTGGCGCGGGTCTCGCCTCGATCCAGCCAGCTCTCGGCTACGGCCGCCCACACCGTGTCGGCGCCTTCCGAAAGGCGTCCGATCCAACTCCGCCAGCGTCGGGAGAGCTCTGGACCGAGATGCCGGGCGATCGCGGAGAGCGTGGTCGCGTT
Organism: uncultured Acidobacteriota bacterium; assembly: GCA_963792575.1. Taxonomy (GTDB): domain Bacteria; phylum Acidobacteriota; class Thermoanaerobaculia; order Multivoradales; family UBA5704; genus DATARR01. The sequence continues at coordinate 550,935 of CAWBWZ010000022.1, read as the reverse complement.
CGGAATGGCAGCTTCGAGTTCCTGTTCAATTTTGCGAAGGAGGTCTTGAGGAACGGGCTCCGCGGGATCACGGGCTCCAGCCAGGACGGCCCGCGCTTCGGCGCGGTGCAAAGGATCCGCGATGCGGTCTACCGTGTCTCTGGCGAGATCCTGACGTCCTCCCCGAACAAGAGCTGTGAGGACCTCAGGCTCCGCCAGCGATTCCGCCAGCCCACGCAGATTCAAGGCGAGCGAGGCGTAATGGAGGAAACGGTTCCAATCGACCACCTCGAGGGTCGCTGGAATCGCATACTTTTCGAGATCTCTCCCGGCCAGCTCGAAGCCGCCGAGGAACTTTACCTGGTCGTCGAGAAACGGGCAACTCTCGACCAACTCGAAGATACCGGGCCAGTCGGCTGAGGCGTGGAGGTGTGAGATGATTTGCCGGAAGAAATAGGCGTCCTCTTCCGCTGTGGGGCCCTGCGGATCGTTAAGGTCAGGTACCGGCCCGGCCATATCTTTTTCCCCGGAGGGAGGCAGCGATCTGCCCATGCGCGGCTTTCAGAGAGACCCGTTCTTCCGCGACCTCGTCCTTGGCGGCAATAAAGTCATGGAAGCTCGCATGATAGAGTCGGTATCGTTTTTGCGAGGGCATTTGAGGATCGGTGGATTCCGCGTTATAGAGCAGCGGTTCCCACTCGTTCAAGGTCTTCCGGATACGTCTGGAATCAGGAATTCCTGAGAACTTGGCGATCAAGTCAATCGAGATCGGTTCCTTGATCGCCGTCAGGGCGACCAGCACCGGCAATTGATAAGCAAACCAATCCTCCTCGTCGCGCGACCGCATGCGCCGCCAGTGGTCTTCGTAATAATTCTGGAGTCCTATCGGCAAAGAGTCGAAGTCTTGATCTTTGTAGCGGCCATTTTCGATCTCCGGCAGAACATAGCGCAAATACATGAAGTTACCCTGGCTTTTGGCTGCCAATGCATCGATGAAGATCGCTTCTGTCATCCCCTGAGCAGAGATGTAGGAGCGAATGCCTGCCAGTGAGATTTTGCTCTCGACGAACTCGCGGACGTCGGCGATGTTGCCTCCGGAGTCCTGTTCGATGTCGAGCGTCTGCTGCTCGCAGTCGATGCGCAATCCCAGGGACTCTCTCCGGGTGGTGAGGATCATGAAGATGCCCGGAGGCAAGCTCAGCGGCAGGTAGAGCGGATTCGCCCCAGGCGTCAAGACACTCGAATCGGCTTCATCGAGCGCGTCGACGAGGAGGACCGCCTTTGCGCCAGGACCGAGCCGGGCGGCAACTTTGTCCAGCAATGAATTGAGAAAGCGCGAGTCCTGTGTGGCATCGGCGGGAAGCGACGAATAGTCGAGCCGGTATGTGGCGATGAGTTGGGAACAGAGGTTGGAGAGAAATCTCTCCGGTGATCGGATGCCCTCGGCGCGGACGTTGAAGTGGTGAATGTGGCCATCCCGTTTGACCATCTGCGCCAGGAAGGCCGATTTGCCGATGCCAGGGTCGCCGCGCAGAATGAAGTAACCGCGCGGCTGTCGGCGGGTGAACTCGGCGATGGCATCAAAGAGCCATTTCCTGCCCACGAACCCCGTGGTCTTTTCGGCGATGTAGCGGGAGTCATCGATAATCCCCGCTCGTATCGCAGGAGAGATTCCGGGCTCGTCAGGAGCGGAGGGCGGATCGAACAGGTGTCCGTCCTGACTTCTCAGAAACAGCACTGGGGTAGCCCACTCCTGCGAGTCCGTATCCTTGAGGTGAACGGCCATGCGCCCCTCGACCGTCGCGGTGTCGATCGGATCTCCCGCGGCGAGGCGCTGGTAGAACGCTCCGCTGAAGGCGATGGCTGCGGCGTCGGAAATCGGGATCTGCATCCCGAGCACCGCCGGAACACCCGCCATCACCAGCGCCGCCGCAAGGCCGGCGAAGGGGTCCACCGCTTCGGAGAGCTCGGCCGTGCGGCATGCATTGAGGAAGACCAGCCGCAGAGAGGTGAAATCTCTCACCAGGTCTGCCATGACCGGGCCCGTAATGCGCTGTTCGCGCCCTGCACCGTCCTCGAAGAGGAGGGACCCCTGTCCGCTCGCCGCGTCGAAGGTGCCGTGGCCGATGAAGTGGAGAACATGGAAGGTCTCTTCGAGCAAGCGGGCGCGCAGAGCCTCCGGGGTGGCATTGAGGAGGACGGATTTCTTCGCGTTTGCCACCGGACCGAGTGCATCCTCGATCCGGCGAAGCTCGCGCTCCGTGTCGAGAGATGGATGCCCCGCGGGAGAGGCGATGGCAACCAGAATACGGACGGGGGGCTCGAGCCGAGGCGGGAGAGGGCGCGGAACGTTGAGGAAGCGGACGATGGGGCTCTTGCGGCTGAAATTGAGGAACTGGCGCTGGTCCCTGCGGTAGAGGAGCTCCCAGGGGAGGGCGGCGAGACGGCCGGCCTCGGGTTGGTCGGGATCGAATCCCAGGATGATCCGCAACCCTGCCTCGGGATCTTTCTCGACGTGGCCCAGGCTGCGTTCGAACAGGTCCCGGACCTGCCCAGAGAAGAGGGCCTGAAAGAGGCGAGCGCCGGTCTCGGTCGGGTCGAGCCGGGCTGGCGCGCTCGATCCCGTGTCGCGGGTCGACTCTGTGCCCGGCGAGTTGTCGACAGGGCGACGACCTTCGCCGGGGAGGGGAATCTGGAAGCTTCCCCTCCCCTCGCCGGCCGGAGAGTGGACGATCACGGGGTAGATGCCGTCACGCGGGGGCTCGAGAAGTAAGGAGAAGTCGTCGTAGCGCAAGGCCTATCTCCCGAGAGTAGATGTGCTGCTCGATCCTCGAAGACACTTTTTCTCAGAATTTGTTGAGGCGGAGTTCGGAGATAGCGTCAGAGTCGTTTGTAGCTTTCTCCGCTTGCGTGCAGAGCGTCGGCACTCTTGGAAAACAGGAGCCCCGTAGCGCTCCCTAATATCCGAACCGTCCGCTCTCCTGGTATTTCCGGAGCCTTTGGCGAAGGATCAGGATCGAGATGATCAGAGCCGCCGCCAGAACAAGGAGATAGAGCAGCGCCAGCGATAACAGGATAACCAGGAGTGCGTGCATGGTTCTCCCTTCACGCTAGAGCATTCGGTATAGCTCGCGATTAGGAGTTAGTTGGAGGCCGGGGTGCCTTGCGGCGAACCGATCCGGATCCCGGCCTGGAGGAAAAACCCGAAGGCGAGGAGGACGGCCCCCATCCCGATCGCGATGATGCTCTCGAATCCGACGAACAGAACCTTGAGGGCATCGCCACTCGTGAGCGGAACGCCCATCAGGAATTTGGCACCCAGAAAGAAGGACGCAAAAGCGCTGCGCGCAGTGAACATGAAGATGCCAAAGAGGGGGCAGAGAATGCCGCCCCCGAACAGGAGCATGCTATCTCTGGTGGACGGTCGCTGGATCGTGGACATGTCTTTTCTCCTTTGAGAATGGTTCTCGGTTTGGGCTTCCTCTCGGGCTCTTCTCTTCGAAATGGGCATCCACATGCTCAGCTAGAGTTGGTAGCGGGAGGCTCGCCAATGACGAGCGAAATAGTAGAGTCCACCACCGAACACACTGAAGCAGTAACCTCCTACGAAGAGAACGGTGAATGCGATGCCGGCCTGGAGGACGCAACCTCCGGGGAATAAACTTATGTATTTGAATGCATTGAGCCCAGTTCGCCGCCACCACCGCCAGAACGGAGGCACGCCCCAATAGAGGGCCCAGGCGATATAGCCGATCGTAAGAGCAAGTTGAACGGCATTACTACCAGGCGTGCCTTTGGCCATCGCGATTCCCCATAGTCCGCCGGCCGCCAGAACCACCCATGAAAGATGAAGCCGCAATGCAGGGGTCAACACCAATCACCTCCTATCCGGACGTTGCTTTCCAGTGCCAGAGACACAACGCCAGAGGCTTTGTTTAGGCATCCCGCGCCACCAGGGATGCCTAAACACCTAGCGTCTCGCGGTGTCTAGATGCAGAGTCCAACCGCTAGTGCCCACCTGGGAAAAAGGAGACGACGTGCCTCAGCGCGATCCACTAAACCCCTGGTCAGCGCCCAATGAACCCCGTGATACCGGGCCCGCGCCAAGCCGCCAGAGACAGGAGTCTGCCGAATCTTCAACCTCGGCAAAGCCGAGGCCGACAGGGAGGACTCCCGCGAGAGGAGCGATGGGAAAGACGAAGATTCTCGTCATGGCCGCCAATCCTGAGAGCGAGGCGCGGCTTCGGCTTGGCGAGGAGATGCGAGAGATCGAAGCCGGGCTGCGGAGCGCCAAACGGCGAGATAGCTTTGAGCTGATCCCGCGTCTGGCGGTGCGTCCTCGTGACCTGCAGCAGGCGCTGGTGGGGGAACAGCCGCAGATTGTCCACTTCTGCGGCCACGGCTCGCGCTCGGGGGACCTCGTGCTCGAGGATGATTTCGGGAGGGCCAACGCCGTTACACCCGAGGCATTGGCCGAGTTATTCGAGCTCTGCTCCCATTTCGTGGAGTGCGTGGTCCTCAACGCCTGTCATACAAGGATCCAAGCCGATGCGATTGCCCGTCACATCCCTTATGTGATCGGCATAGATAAGGCGATCGGCGACCGTGCGGCCATTCGCTTTGCGGTAGGTTTCTACGATGCGCTGGGAGCGGGAATGGCCTACGGTTTTGCCCACAACCTAGGGTGCAATCTGTTGAAGTTGGAGAACATCCCAGAGCATTTGACGCCGGTGCTGAGAGAGAGCCAAGAGAGCGCGCCGGCCAAGACAGACTTCCGCATTCTTGGACGGATGAGCCGCGAGGAGATCAACGGCGTTCTCCAACAGTATAAAGCGGCCATTGCAACCGGAGCCGAGGATGCCGATGCCCATCTGGGCCTTGGCCTTCTCTACCTCCAACTCCGGCTCTACGACACGGCCTTACGCCATTTCAGACGTGTCGTGGATCTCGATCCCGCTCTCCCGGACGGCTATTACTACCTCGCTCTCGCATCGATCCGGGGCCGGCGGCCGAAAACTCTGACGCTTCAGGAAGTGCGAGCTGTTGAAAGTCACGTCTGCACGGCCTTAGAGCTCGACGAACGTCAAGCGAAGTATTACTACCTGCTAGCCGCCGTGAGGCAGGATTACTATGCCGCCAATGGACTGGTCTCGCCTTCGCCCTCAGCCGTCATTCTGCTGGGTCTAGCCACAGACAAGGACCACGACGCCTGGGAGGTTGAGCGGCTGCTGGCTGCATTGACGCTCAACGACACTCTGTTGCTGTCGAGAATTCGGCGCGAGGCGCCTGGGAAAGGAGCTTGACGATGGATGAGCAAGGCAGAAGACAGATCAGTGCGTATTTCGCGAGATTCCCCCAGTGGACGATCGCGGTCATGGTGTTCGGCATCATCATCACCTTGGCAGCCGAAGGACCCTTGGGCTATGTAGTGGGAATTGGAGCTCTCCTCGCATCCGGAACCATGGGGGTGCTCTGGTTCAAGTCGCGCCCCGCGGACGCCCAGATGGATCTCTGGTTGCGGGAGGACCTGGCGGGACTCCAGCCGAGGGCCCTAACGAAAGCCAACCTCGATGCCTCAGAGCTAGTTCGAGAAAACGTTGTCGTGATCGGCCTCCGGTTCCATCATTTGGGAGGAGCCGAATTCGGTTTCTGCCGCGGGGGCGACGGTCGGGCGCGCTTTACGCCGGTGGATACCACGGTCATCAACTTTACGGAGCACCAGCTTGTCATCTACCAGTGCGTGCTCGACCTGACGACAGGTAAACCCCTGAACGAGTGTGTTGACGAATATTTCTACAACGACGTCGTATCAGTGGCTACCCGGGCCGAAGCCTTCACCTACGAATTGACGGACCTCGATCGACGGTTGCACTCCCGGATTCCCAAGCTCAAGGAGTCGGCGGTGAACGGGAAGATCCAGTTGAACGGTGCGGAGGCCTTCATCCTCGCCACTTCGGGCGGCACATTTCTGCGTGTCGTTCTGAATGATCCGGTTGTCATCCAGGGTTTGGGCGGAGGCGAGCTTCCCTTGGAATTCGCCGAGCAGGCGGTGCAGGCGGTGCGCAAGATGTTGCGGGAGAAGAAAGCGGGAGCCCTGCCGATACGCGGTGCTGGGATTTGACGTCTGCGGGCCATCTAGCTAGCCGCATCGATGAATGAGGCCCCAGGGAAGGTGCTCACCCCGGGGCTCTCATTTTTCAGGGAGCAGAGTCTACGACGTTGCCGTGATACCTCAAGCCGCCTTCTTGCCCTGTATGGCAAAGGCCGAATCGGCCAGACCAAGGATCCACATCAAGGGCTCCAGAACGCCTCGGGCCTCGAAGGGCCGGCTGGTGCCGTCCGGCATCCGGCCCAGCGACGAGCAGGTGAAGTAGCGCACGCGGGCGCACCGGGTCTCGAGTTGCTGGACGAGGTGGCCCTGGTCCCAGCGCAGGAGTTGCTCGCGGACGATCGCACTGGCCGCCTCTTCCTCGGTCACCGGTTCGGGGCTGGCGCTGATCCGTGCCTGGACCGCGGGCTGGCCGATCAACTGCTCGAGATCGAAGGCATCAATCTTATTGATCACGACCGCCACCGGCTGCTTGATGCGTCCGGTCTGCTGCAAACCAAAATGCTCCTCCATGCTGATCAGGATCCGCGAGAGGGCGTCCTCGACGGGCAACGAGCTGGGCTGCAGGGCGTTCAGCACGCCGGGCAGGCGATCCTCGTACTGCTCTTTCACGGCCGGCAGAGTGAAGGGATCGATCAGGAAGATCAGGCCGCTCAGATAATCCTGATAGCGGTGCAGTACCATGCCCTCGGTCTCGTTGAAGGCCTCACCGGCAGGATCGTACAGGTAGAGCACGCGCGAGCTCTGACCGCTGCGCTGGAGTTGCAAGTTGAAGGCGCGCGGCAGGGCGGAGAGGGTCTTGTCCGGTGGCCGTCCCTGGGCGAGTTGTTGGCGAACTCGCTCAAACTCGCTCTCGGTCTGGGTTTGGAGGAAAGAGGGCTGGAAACCGAAGCTCGCTGATTGATCGATCAACTGGTGAACCGCCGAGAACAGGAAGGCTGACTTGCCGACCAAGGGCCCCCCGAAGACCGGCACGAAGGCCTTGCGCGATTCGGTATGGCCCACCTCCAGAAGGCTCTGGCACTCCGGGCAGCGTGACTTGAGGTTACCCCGCTTGAGAAAGAAGGTCGCCGGCAGTTTTTCGCCACAGGTGCAGATGTGGTAGAGGATGCCGTAGCTCGACGGGATCAGGCGACGGTGGACTTCGCTGCACCGCGGGCAGAAGTACTCGGGCAGGCGGCTCTTCTGATGGCAGTCCGGGCAGACGGTAAAGAACTGCCGCCAGGCCAGATATCCCCGCTCGGTCAGATAGACCAAGGTAAAACCGATGTAGATCAACAGGAAAAACGTGACGAGGACCGTGACGTGGATCGCGGACGCGAGCAGGAAGACGATCGTGCCGAATACCACGACGGACACCGCGGCCGCCCCGTAGAGGACCGCCTGCGCCTTGTTGCCCATTTCGCCCGGGAACAATCGCTCGGCCTTGCCAAAATGATCGCTCGCCGATGCCAGATTGCGTTGCCAGCTCTCGGTGATGGTGGCGTGCAGGTCAGCGTAGCCTTTGCCGAAGAAGTAGCTCTTGATGGCAGGTTCCGGTTGCGTGCTCATGGGGTCGCCCTCTGTGGCCTTATGTTATTGGAGAAAGCCAGGCCATAGTTGCGCAGGGCGGTCCCCGCGCCGAAGAGTGTGCCGACGCTCATCAATGCCATGACGGCCATAACCACGGCCGTTACCACCAGGACGAGCATGAACAGCGCTCCGATCAATCCACCAATTCCATCGTTATCCGCCATGTTTCATCTCCTTGGACTCTATGTTTTTCGGCATTCGTGTGCCTCACTGGCGTCCGAAGATGCCGACCAGTTTCGACCAGGGACTCTTACGGTGTTTTTCCAGGGTCATCTGCATCTCCTCCCAACGGGCGTTGAGCCGGGAATCGATGCGCGCCTTGCGCAGCTTTTGCCGGACCTCGTCGAGTTGCTTTGGCTGCAGCCGGCCGAGGGCGAACAGGAGGCCCTGCTTGCCGGTCTCCTCGAGGTCCGTGAGGCATTTCGTATCGTCATCGAGGGCGGCATCACCGAACGCCAGCCAGAGCCGGAGGGCTCCGTGCAGGCTCTCCGGCCAGTCGATCTTGCGTTTCGCTTTGAAGAATTCGAGATACACTTTCCGGAATTGTTCCGTATAGACAGGGCTGAACGTAGCCAGCAGGATCTGCCGGTGGTCGCGCTGAGAGCCGGCCCGGCCAAGGGCGGGAGAGAGGAATCCGTCGAGGAAGACCGCGTAATCGTCCGAGGTGAGAAGGGCAGCCTCGGCTCGGATTTCGGTGAGACGAAGATCCTCTAGCTGACCTTGGGGTGACTGGGCCGTGGCGAGCGCTCCACGCAGCAGAGACCGGTCCGGCCGCGGGGAGATCTTGAGCCGTTTCGCGGCCTCGGTCACCAGGCGTGCGGTCTCTTCGCCGTCCGGAGCCATGAGATCGAGAGGTACCGCCAGGTTGGCAAGTGCTACGCATTGGCACGCCAGCTTCTCGGGAAAGCGATCAACCTCGCGGCTTCGCAACCAGCCGAGAGCCAGAAGCCTGCGGCGGGCCTCCGGGATCTTGGTCAAGAGGAAGGAGGTGGCCCAGGGGAGGCAACTTTTTTCGTAGCTCGGAAGGCTGCGGAATACGGTCGACCGATAGCGTTCGAAGGCAGAGACCGGATCGTCGGAATCCTCGCAAAGATTCACCCACTCGCCTAAAAGGATCTCCCACGCCTTGGCGGTCTCGAGCTGGCTGCGAACGCTTGGTGCCATCCCCGAAGCCTCCGCGAGAATCCGGCCGAGGGCACGGCCGATCGCCAACCCCAGAATTCTTGCGTCGGGCTCCGCGCGGCCTTGCCCAAGGAGATCGCGCATCCGGAGGGATACGGCGGACAGCGCCTCGGGATTTTTGGGAATGGTTCCGAGGACCTTCTGAGCCTGGGCCGCGACGTCGCCTTCCGGCTTGAGGATGGCGCCGAGGAGGCTTTCCACCTCCGGAGACTGCCAGGGATGGATACGGCCGGTGAGCTCCAGGCTGTCCCAGATGATTCGCAGCAGGAAGAGAGGAATTTCGACGGGCAGCTCGCGCCGCCGTTCCGTTTGGTCATGACAGACAGGGTCCGCCAGCAACCGGGCCGCGAGCTCTTTGGTATGGGTGGACGGCAGGCGCCGTAGCTGGTTCCAGGCCGCCTCCGCATGATCGAGGCCTGTGCCCTCCCGCAGGACCGGACCGCGCACCAGCGATAGCCACGCGTCGAAAGCCAGGGTGTGGTGCTCCGGCCGCCCTGTTGTGCGGGCTCCCTCGGCGAGGAAACGGATGAGCCTGGAATAGTCCTCGGCAAGGAGAGCCGCGTCAGGCTGGCTCGCCACCTGGCCAAGGATTTCCAGCAAAGCGATCCTGCCTTCTGGAGTCGCATGGCTCAAAGCAAAGGCGATCATCGCCGCGAGGCGTTCACCATTTACCGCGGAGAGGCATCCTCTGGACAACTCGAAGAGGTGCACGGCGGCGATCAACCCCGGCTCCGGCTGCCGGTGATTGAACAGCTTCATGAACTCGAAGAAGGCGGCGAGCGTGCCATGCTCTTCGGCGAGCCAGCGGGCGGCAACCGTGGGGTAATCGTCTCCGGTCTGCGGCAGCTCGCTATGCTGCCCCGTAGAGAGATCGAACATGTAGAAGCGGAATCGCCGCTCTGATTCGTCGAAGCTGAAGTCCGTCTCGCCGGTGGTGGCGTTGACGTTCGCGCAGCCCCGCGGATCGTCTTGATAGGTCGAGTAGCTGAGAGCTCGGGCATGCTCCGGAGGAAAGAGTTTCTGCAGGCATGCCACCCAGTAGAGACCCCGGTTCGGGGTGTCGCGGATGACCATGGCTCGCGAGCTGTCACGGCCGAGCAGAACGGCTTGGCCCATCCGCGCCAGGAGATCCCGGCGGCCCGGCTCCTCGCGCAGGAACTCACCCAACTCGTCCAGGCGGAAAGATTCGGCCGGCGCGATGCCTGTCAAATCGACAAAAGGAAGTGGCGAAGGGTTGGCGTCTGTATCCTCTTCAGAGGATAGCCGCTCTCTCCAGCCCTCCCACTCGTAGAGATCGATGGGCCATAAGGACGCCGGCAGCTCTCCGGCCTCGGCGACCAGCGTATGGGCGAAGAAGTTTCCCCACCGACCGCTGTAGTCCCGGCCTGCGTAGGAGGAGCGACTCAACGCCTGGCGGCCGGATTCCAAGGTGTACCAGCGGAATGCGCGGGGGAAATCGCGCGCGATCTCCTCGTCGCTCGGGTCCTGGCGGGCATCCCGGGGCGGCCGGTAGACGCCCCGGCGCTCGATCTCCCGCTGCTCGTCGGTCCGAATCCCCGGGGTGAGCGAGCGGGTCTGGAAGCCCGCGTTACCGGATTGCCCGCACCGGCACGATGTGTAGTGGAGTTGCAGTGCTTTCATCGCTTTTCCTCAAGCTCGACGGGCCGCTTGAATGAGACCATGGCAGTGGAGGAGCCAGAGGAACGGGTCCTCGACTCGGCGTGGCAGGACACGCGGAACTTTCTGGTCGCCATGAGGGTTGCATCCGAGCGACGTCAGGCCGAAGAAGCCGAAGCGCTGATAGCGCCGTTCGACCTGCTGCTGAACCACACTGCCATCCCACTCGGCAAGCAGTGCCTGCATCTCGGCGTTGATCGCATTGAAGTCCGCCAGATCGTAGCCGCCCTGATGGTTGGACTCTGCGTTGAGCTGCATCTGAGGATCGATCAAGGGCTCGACGGCATCGAATTTCGAGAAGGCCACTGCGATCGGCGTCGGGATCATGGCGTCCGCTTGAAGGCTTCGCCCCTGCTGAATCAGCCGGGTGGTGCGGGTGATGATGTCCGCTGTTTCAGTATTGCGAGAGGGGAGAGGAACGGACCCGTCGAGCCGGTCGCGTACGCGTTCGAGCTGAAGAGGATCGAGGAGCAGGATGATGCCGTCGGAGCGGTAGATATATTTGTTGACGGTGCTCATGGTGTCCTGATCGTCGAGGTCCTCGCCGGCGGTATCGAAGAAGACCAGGGTGACCAGACCCTTGATGCAGCGGCGGCCGAGGAGGTCCTTGCCGGTGAAGGTCAGGGTGTAGACGAGAGGCATCTGGACCTTCCGGTCCGCCAGGCCGGATACGGTGCCGCGGATCACCGTACCGCGGCGGTAGATCGGGTCGTAGAAGTCGTTCCGGTAGCGGCGTATGGTGTAGTCATCAAGGGGTTCCAGAAGCATTCCGGTGGAGGGGCCCACCGTCTTGCGGATCTGCTCGATGAGAACGGCCAGGTAGTGACTCTTGCCCGCCTCCTTGGCACCGATCAGCGCGAAGATCAGGTGGCGGAACTTGCCCGTGGTATGAGGCAACTCCATGTGACAGACGGGGCACAGCCGCTTGCGGCTCAATTGAGAGCACACAGTGCACCGGATCTCCTCGTGGAACTTGCCATCCGCCGGCAGCACCCGTCCCATCGGCGCGCTGTCTTCCCATGCCTTCGCCCGCACTTCATCCCGCTCGGGCGCGCAGCGCGCGGGTGGGCTGGCGCAACGAAAGGGGGTGTCCTTGAGCCGGTAGGGCTCGAAGCAGTAGGGGCAGACTTCTTTCTGAAAGCTGGCTTTGAGTGCGCCGAACATGATGGCCTCATTTCCCGGAGTCAAGGGTTCTCATTGACTCGCAGCGTCAACGCTTTCTCGACAGTCGCCCAAGAGAGGATTTCGCTTTGGAAGCGAGGATTACGAGTGTCTGGGGGACAACTCTTCGCAAGGATGTCCCCCGCGGCTGCAGCGACAGCTCCATCTGCGCCGCCAGCGCCTCGACGAGGTCCATACCTCCGTAGTCCTTCCGCAGGGCGTAACAAAAATACATTCCATGCAGGCATGCCTTCGCATCGACGAGATCGGGGATCGCGGAAGCCCGATGGAGCCCCTTTTCGTAGAATTCGAGTGCAATTTGAATGTTTTCTCTCTGTTCAAAAATTTTTCCAGCATCGAGATAGACGTTGTCCTGCAAAGTCCTTAAGCCGTAGGAGTCTCGGAAGTAACTTCTCAGGCATTCAGCGTTGGCACCGAGGCCTTGCAAGATTTGCGTGAGCTGAACTCGCTCTGCTTCGCAGAGAAGCAGCCGATGTTCGTTCCGTTCCAGAAGCTCGGCTATGTCGCGGATATTTGTATAGATATCAAAGGGCTTGATCGTGTCGGCAATCCTGTCGCGATCCTTGCGGATAAAACGAGAGATCTTCGCGAGCTTCAACGTATTGATGAAGACGAGCCCCAGGGATATGATTGAGGCGTAGCCGCTCCAAAGAGCCAGCTGCGGACCACTCATCTGTGCCAGGAGGCTGGAAAGGCCAGGAATGTTCAACACATCACCTCCATGCTTCAGGCGATCCGCAGCCGTTCCTGCTCAGCCGGCAGCAGACGGATTTCTCTGGCGTCTTCCGAATTTTTGAAAAAGAGCCTGACGTAAGGGCGCCCCGGCCAGTGGGAGGAAGGAATCGGGAGGGTGGCCTTTCCCTGCTCGAAACGGATCGCGGACGCCTCGGCGAGCACCTGGCCGTCCTTGGGCGACAAGGGCACGTTCTGGGGCTTGCCTACCACCACCACGGCAGGCAGCATCGTGCTGTCGCCGTTGCTGCAGGTCAGCTCGATCCAGGCATTCTCTATAGAGCGGCGCAGGAGAGTTTTTCTGACCATGACCTGGTAAGACACCGTTACTCCCTGTCCGAGTGTGTCGACGATGTAGGCCGGCATGGAGTAGAGATCCGCTCCGGGCGCCTTGGTGAAGACGGAGAAATAGTGAGGACGCCGCTCGACGTGGGGAAGCAGCCAGCAGCCGGCGCGGTCGTATTCCCGCCGCGTGACGCGGACCCGGCTGGCATTGCTCTGGAGGGGATTCTCCGGGGAGCTGTCGTGCGTCCAGGCGACCAGGACCTCCTCGCAGCCGTCCGGCCAATCCCAGGTGAGGGCCAGGCCGGCGCCGGCGCGCCGTGCCGTGAGGCGGCTCACGGAATCGAGCGTGGTCACCGCCACCGCGCGGCCGACCACCGCGGTTCCCGAGATCACCGACAGGGGGATGAAGAACGTCTGTCCCTGGCCGGTCAGGGTTAACTGGGTTGCGTTGGAAGAGTTCCCTGGCACCAGGGTTCCGAAACGATCCGCCTGGTTCACGGGCAGGATGACCCCCGGCCTGTAGTCCGGGAGTTGAGAGGTCTGGCGGATCTGCACCAAGGCTCCAGGGATCGCCGTCCAGCTCAGCAGCACCGTTTTTCCGTTGCGCGACGCTTGCAGATCTGCGACCGCTATCGGGGGAGCCACCGGGATCGCGGTGGCGGCACGGCCGCTGGAACGCCGTTCTCCACCGGGGCTCGCGGGATCTTCGAAGACGACGACGACTAGGTAGCCATAGGCTTGGCCATTTGTGAGACCTGTGTCGTGGGCGTCACTACCTGTCACGCACACCGGCCTGCCCTCGCCCGACCGCGTCGGCGACGAGCCTTGCTGGCGCCAGACTTCGACCTGCCGGCAGCCCGAGGGGGCCTTCCAGCGGAGGCTCACCTCTTCGTTTCCCGCGATCAGCTCGAGGTCTTCCACCTCCGCGACTCGCAGGTGGGGACCGCTGCCGGCGGGAGAGTGGCAAGGTACGCCGCCACGGATAGAGAAAACAGCGTAGTACCAGGCCATCCCCGGCGTGGCGGAAGCATCGTCCAGGGTCGTGCCACGGATCTCTCCCAGCGTCTCGCCATCCTCCGCGTTCAGCGGCATTCCTCCTGCTTTTCGCAGCGCCCGGTAGGCCACGTTGCGTCCAGTGACCGCTGTATTCCAGGTCAGGCGGAAACCCTTTCCCATCGGAGCCGCCTGGAGCTTGGAGGGAGACGGTGGTGGGCTGGCGGCCATGGCCCGCTGTGCCGGCTCGAAGTCGGCACAGGCGGCCAGGGCCTCTTCATAGTGGTCGAGGGCGGCCTCGCCATCCCCCGTCCGACGCTTTTCCTCGCCTCGAGTGAACGCCGCCTCGGCACGGGCCAGCCCCTCCCGGAGCCGCTTTTTCAGCTCGTCGAGACCCGCCGAGCCGTGGCTTCGCTCGAACCGCTCGAGAATGGGGCGCGCCGCGGTGAGCCTGGCCTCCTGCACGAGGGCCTCCAGGGAGGTGAGCTCCGCCTCACGTTCCTTGCGCCGGGCTTCAACGCGGCGCCTGGCCTCCACGGCGGGTTTCCAATCCGGCCAGTAGAGGAGGGCTTTGTCGAAGCAGCGGAGGGCAGCGCCCGCGTCTCCATCCAAGGCCAGGCGCTCACCTTCCCGCAGCAGCGCGTTGACAAGTCCGGCATCGCCCGTTCGACAACCGCAACTCTGGCACGCGGCGTTGGCGCTGGGATTCTTGACACCGCAACGCGGGCATTCAATCTCTAGCGCCGCGCCGCATTGAGGACAGTTCGAAACGGTTGCGGAGGCCAGGGCACCGCAGGCGCCACAGAGCTTGAGGGACTCGGAAGGGAGCTCCGAAGCCTCTCGTTGCATGCCCCATTTACGGTTGGCGGCGTAATCTTCGATATACGCCCGAGCGTCTTCGGCTGAAACTCCTCGTTTCCGCGCCTGCTGAATGAGGAGATCCACCTCTTCACGGGTCAGGAAGCTGTCGCTGCCTGCTTGCTCGAGCTGATTTTTGAGCCCATCCATTGCCTGGACCGCGAGGTAGTTGTCGTACCTTGCCTTTTCACGGTCGTCGCGGAAAACGCTCTTGCAAATCCCCGCGAGCTCGTTCTGCGCCGAGGCCGTGGCATCCGTCTTGCCAAGCCGCTGGTTCTCCTTGTAGATCTCCTCACCCCGGTCTGCCAGGGCTTTCGGCGATGACTGGGGCCTGAGCTCCAGGAAGTCATAGAGTGTCGAGAGGCCCAGATGATGGAGGTTCTGTAGAATCTTGCTGGCCGTGACCTTTTCGATTTGCTCTTTCGGTGGGCGCGAGCGGCGGTCCTGCCCCGCCGAGCCTGCAAGGGGGACACCGGCGGCGCGCAGACGCTTGCGGATCTCGTCGGCCGTTACGGCTCCGCCGAGTTGCTGCACCAGCTTCTGGATCTGGTCCTCGCTACAGGGTGATCCGGAGGTTTTGAAAAGTGCGATCGCGTCCTCCAGATCGCGAAGTTTTTCCTTGGCAGCGGCTTCCTGCTGCCGACGGGCTTCCTTGGCTTCCTGCCGCCGGGCTTCCGGATCTTTGAGGACGGTCTCGATCTCGTGGAGCAGGGCCAGGCTGCTCTCCGCCCGACGGCGCGCCTTTGGATTACCCATGCTCTTATCGTTCGACCAGACCCGCTGTTTCTCCACCAGCCGCTGCTGGATCGTCGGCCAGTCGTCGACTTTCGGGTCGAGCTCCAGGAGCAGATAGAAATTTGGACGTTCGATGGACATGGCCGGCCCTCAGCGACGCAGGAAACCCAGAAATGAAGAGCGGTCTTTTCCCGCTGGCACCGCGGGCGCGGCCAGACCGCCCTGGGACTGCGTGAGGACCTGGGCGATGTTGGTGAAGGTCTCCACCAGACCGCCAAGGCTGGTGAAGAAGCTCGCTTCGTCCGAACAGGCGATGTCCTTGAGGAACTTCTGGTCGGCCCCGCCGAAGCCGATGGCGATACTCTGGATGCCAGCCGCGCAACAGGCCTGGGCACTGCGAACGGCCTCCGGCTGGCACGCCCACACGCCGTCGGCCAGCGTGATCACGAACTTCGGCTCGTCGGCCTTGGCGAGGAGGGAGCGGACCGTATCGAAGGGATGAGCGTCGTTGCCGATGCCTACCTCTCCGATGGTCAGGCTGTCGATGGCGCGCTCGATATTGCGGCCGTTCTGACAGGCCTGCAGCTTGACGTCGACGGAATCGGCGAAGGCGATGATGCCGAGCGAGCAGTGGGTGAGATCGGTGTTCTTGAGAAAGCCGCGAGCGGCCTTCTTTGCTTCCTTCAGAGGGTCGCCCGACATCGATCCCGAGAGGTCGAAGGCCAGGTAGGCGGTGACGTGCACGGCCTCGGCTGTCTCCTCGGGGGGCTTGAGGAAGCGGGCGGGCACGTCGGCGGGCAGTGGCTCGACGGTGAAGCGGAGCGGCTGACCGGTCTTCTGGACCTTGCCGGCCACCTGCACGGTGCCGCTCGCGTCGTAGCAGTATTCGACCTCTATGACCGTGACGCCACCCTCGACGTAGGGCACGTCGTGGAGCACGTACTTGCCGAGGTAGGAGACATCCCCGGGGGAGTCCGATTCGCCCTGCGTCATGAAGACCTCGAGGAGATTGCCGCCGGTGCGCCGCGTCCGGTGCTGGAAGGGGCGGGTCTCCCGGCAGGGGATCGGGGCGTTTTTCGGCAGGATGAGGCTGTTGAGGAACGCCGTACGGTTCTCGTTGAGGGCGATCATGCCCAGGCTGTGATTGGTCACGTCCACTGTGCGCACGGCGCCGCGCAACGTGAATCGGGCCTTGGGGGCCATCAACTCGTCGCGCCGCTCGGCGACCACCTGGGCGGCGCCCAGGGCGACCGCTTCGTCGACGTTGACCCCGGTCATGGGGGGGCGGCCGAAGGCTCGCTGGATGAAGTCATGGACCATGGGCATGCGGGTCGAGCCGCCCACCAGCAGCACGCCGTCGATCTGCGGGATCTCGTGGCGCTGGTCTTCGAGAACCTTGCGGGTGAGCCCGATCGTCCGCTCCATCAGATCGGAGGAAATTCTTTCGAAGGTCGCCCGGTCCAGGTCGTAACGCCCGCGGTGGCCGGCATGGACCAGGACGATAGGGGCGCTCTGGGTGGTGGAGAGCCGCTTTTTCACGTCCTCGGCGCGGACGAGCAGGTCGGCGAAGCTCTCCATGTCCTCCAGAGGGTCGGAGCCGAACTCCGCCTCGAACCGGGCGGCGAGGAACTCGACGATGCGGTCGTCCCAGTCCTTGCCGCCGAGCTCGTGATCTCCCTCCGAAGCAAGGACGCGGATCTCGCCCGGAGAGAAGTGGAGGAGCGTGACGTCAAAGGTGCCACCTCCGAGGTCGTAGACCAGCAGGGTCTGGCTCCGGTCCGTTCCCTTCATTCCGTAGGCGATCGCCGCGGCTGTGGGCTCGTTGATGATCTGCAGGACTTCGAGCCCGGCCCGCCGGCCGGCTTCGATCGTGGCCTCCCGCTGGGGGTTGCGAAAGTAGGCTGGTACGGTGATGACGGCGTGGGTGACCGGCTTGCCAAGGGCCCGCTCGGCATCCAGCTTCAGCGCCGCGAGCACGAAGGTAGAGAGCTCGACCGCAGTGTGGTCTCGCCCTTCGGCATAGAAGACGAAATTGGGTACCCCCATCTGGCGCTTGAAGAACGCCGCCACCTGGGGCTCCCCGGCCCCTTGCAGCTCCTTGGCCTCCTGGCCGACGAGCACTTCTCCCTTGCGAAAGCAGACCACCGACGGCGTGATGGGCTCGCCGAAGCGGTTGGCCAGAACTACCGCCCGCCCCTGGGCGTCGACGTGCGCCACCGCAGAGTTGGTCGTTCCGAGATCGATACCGACGGCCTCGCCCATGAAGCTTCCTCGCCTTTCCCTGGTTTCTGTTCAAGCCACCTTGAGGGACAGGTTATGGCTCTTCGATACTTCGACCTCTTCGCGGCTCATGATCGATTTCGTTTCGAACTTCGCATCGATCTCCCCTCCGGTGGTCAGATCGCGTCCGTGGACCTTGAGCAGGCCGTCAGGCCCCAGGTCGAACGTGATCTCGATGGGCGAGTTGCGGGGGAGAGCATGGGTGAAGGAGAGGACTGCCGCCCCCAACTCGTTGCAGGCGCTGATCTCCAGCTCTCGAACGCCGCTCAACGTGTTCTCCATGCAGCGGAGGTCGACCTGTTCCTGGCCCTCCTCATAGGTGCCGAACTGTTGGGTCATTGTCTTCGGCACGGCTTCGTCGATCTCGATCAGGTTGGTCACCACCTCGCGGTCCTGCTGATTCATCACCACGATGCCGAAGCTCTTCGAGGTGACATTGGTGATCTTCGTCTTGGCGATCTTCTTCACAGCGGCCAGGGTCAGGCCGTGCTCCAACGCCACTTCCTTATGGGCCTGCTCGACCTGGGTTTCGGAAGCCGTTTCGGGCTCGTCGCCGAGACGGATTTTGATCTGCTCGTCGAGATAGCACTTGTAGCCAAAGATCGCGGCGCCCTTGGCGACCGCCTGGTTGGGATCGAACTGCCGCACCTCGAACGGGTAGCGCTTCTTGACCGTCTCGCTCACCTGCGGCATGTAGGTCGAGCCGCCCACGAGGAGAAGCTTGTCGATCTTCGTGAAGCCTTTCTGCTTCGCCTTTTCGATCTCGTGGTCGGTGAGGCTCAGGGTGCGTTCAAGATATTGAGCGGTGATCTGGTCGAAGGTCTCGCGGGTGAGTTCCACCTTGACGCGTTCGCCGCCGAAACGCACGGCTTCGGTCACCGACTCGCGGGTCGACAGCGCCTTCTTGTGGCGTTCTGCCGCGTTGAGGAGCTCCTGATAGATCTCCTGATCCTCGAGTAGGGCATCGGCCGAGGTGCCTGTGGCCTCCTCGAACTTCTGGGTGAAATAGCTGACAATGGCGTCGTCCCAGTCCTTGCCGCCGAGCTCGCGATCGCCGCCCGTGCAGATGACGGTGATCTGACCGCCCTTGATCTCGATCAGCGTGATGTCGAAGGTACCGCCGCCAAGGTCGTAGACGAGGATGACCTGATCCTCCGTCTGTTCGATGCCATAGGCGAGGGCCGCGGCTGTGGGCTCGGGGATGACGTAGAGGACGTTCAGGCCGGCGAGAACTCCCGCCTGCTTGGTAGCCTCTTTCTCGTTGACGCCGAAATAAGCGGGACAGGTGATTACCACGTCCTCAATCTTTTCACCGCCGATTTTCTCTGCGTCCCCCACGACCTTGCGCAGAATGAAGGAGGAGATGTCCTGTGGCTTATAGATATGGCCGTTGATATCCCGCTGCCAGTTGGGGTCGCCCATGACTCGCTTGACCGTGGAGACGCACTGGTCGGTGTGGATGGAAACGACTTCCTTGGCCGACTGGCCCACCACGATGTTGTCTTTGCTCTCGAAGAACACGACGGACGGAGTCGTCGAGTCACCCTCGGAATTCTGGAGGACTACCGGCTTGCCGTGCTCGTCGACGTGGGCGATGCATGAGTAGGTGGTACCCAGGTCGATGCCGTAGACGCGCTTTCCGCTCATGGAACCATTTCCTCCTTGGCTTTCTCGTTGGTGCCGCTCGTGGCGGCGAATACGGCCACGCGCTCTTTCTGCAGGAGCGTCTCGCCCTGCTCGAAGCCCGGGCGCAGCCGTTCGGCGATGCGGCCCACCTGGGCGGGATCGCCGGCCGGTACGGTGCGCATCGCGGTCTGCCGCCGGGGGTCGAACTCCTCCACAGCGGCCTCGAACCGCTCGACGCCATGCTGACCCAGGAGCAACTCGACGTCATCCTGGAAGCCCTCGATCTGTCTAAAGAGCCGCTCCGGCGTCAGCTCCTCGGCGGGACGCTCGCGCAGCGAGGCCAGAACCTTGCCCATATCGTCGTGAAGGCGGATCAATCCCTGGAGAACCTGGCGGACGGTGCGCAGGACAAGGTCGTTCCGGAAGGCCTGAACTTCTTCATGGAGCTTGCTGATCTGGTCTTCCTTGAAGCGGTCGAGGGCGAGCTTGTCGCGAAACTCGCCGAGGATCGATGAGACGCTGGTAGCAATCAAGGCTTCCAAACGCTTGACGGCGGATCCGATAGTGCCGTCGGAATTGTCGGGTGGAGCCGGCGAGTCTGGTACCTCGCGCTCGACGGGTGATGGGAGGGGAAAAACCGACGGATCGCCTCCCGGAGGGTAGGGCGTGGGAGGCCCATCCCAAACCTCCCGAACTGGCGGCTCGAACGCGACAGGGTCCACGGGATTGTCCATCTCACCTCCTTGCGGATCGTCTCCAGGATCGGGAGGCGGGGGACGCCCGTCTCCACCTTGTGAAGACACGGCGGAGCAGAGGTTGTTTAAGGGCAGGAATGGTCGGGCCCCCTCTGTATGGGCGTTAAACAAAGATGCACCCAGGGTGTCTCTGCGAGGCATCCAACTGAGAGGACTTTCCATGGAAAAGCGTGTCCGGTCGAGATATTTCGTGTTGAGTGGCGGGCTGGGTGGCCTGTTGGGCTTCGTCCTGATGGAGATGGTCTTCCTCCAGTCCCAGGGAGTCACCGATCCGCTGCAAAAAATCGGGTGGATGGCGGTCTATTTCGGGGGCTTCGGCTTGGCCGTCGGTGCCGCCCTGGGCATGACCGAGGGGATCGTGCGGAAGAACCGGAAAAGAACGATCTATGGCCTTGCCATGGGTCTGATCCTGGGTGCGCTCGGTGGCTGTATCGGCGGCGCGATGGGCCAGGCGATCTATGGATTGGTGCCCCGGAAGTTCGCCAGCGCGTCGAGGGCGGACCTCGCCGTGGCCCTGGATTCTTCGGGCAGCATGAAAACGCTCTTCTTCTTCGGCAACGACCCTCACGGTGAGAGGCAGAAGGCGGCGAAGGACCTCGTGGATCGGCTCTCTCCGGCCGACCGCATCGCCGTCATCGATTTTGACGATACAGGCAAGGTCGTTTATCCGTTGACCACTCTCGGCTCCGACGCGACACGTGACGCGGCCAAAGAGGCTATCGACCAGATCGATAACCTGGGTGGCACGAACCTGAGCGCGGGGCTCGACGCCGCCGTCGCCGAGCTGACGAGCAACCGGCAGGAGGGGCGCAGTCAATTCATCATCTTCCTCACCGACGGCCAGGGAGACTATAAAAACGCCAGCGCGGAAAGGGCGAAGCAGGCAGGAATCACCGTCTACACCATCGGTCTTGGCCAGGAGGTCAGCGCCGATCTCTTGACGGCGATCGCCGAGCAGACCGGCGGCAAGTACTACCCGGTGAAGAACGCCTCGGCACTGTCGACCCTGTTCGAGAAGATTTTCACCGAGAATATTGGTATCGCGACGAGCCAAGGGAACAGCGCTCCACCCCAGGGCGCGATTCCTTTGACCAGCCCCTGGATCCTTATCCTCTTCCGCGTCCTGGGCTGGGCAGCGGTAGGACTGGCCATCGGTGCCGGTCAGGGGGTGCGAGAGAATACACGCGAGGACCTACTGGCCTGCTCTTTGGGAGGCCTGATCGGCGGTGCCGTTGGCGGGGCGCTGTTCGATCCGTTGTCGAGCCTGGTAAGCCTGGGAGCCGGCCTGGTGGGCCGCGGTATTGCGGACGTCGTGGTCGGTGCCTGTATCGGCGGATCCATGCGCCTCGCGCAGGAGAAGATCGTTGAGGCTTCCGGCAAGCCGACGACCATGCTGCTCTCGATGCTGCCCAAGCGAGGGCTGGTCGCCTTGCCGGGTCCCGCGGCCTCACCGCAGAAGCCGGCACCGGTCGTTCCCCCCGGCCGGTTGCGGCACCGGTCCGGCCGGCTCCCGACGCCCCTCTATCCGTCGCGACCTTTCAGGAGAAATACTGCTGACCGCTCCCAGGCCATGGCGATGGCATACAGGTCTGGGAGCTTCACCCTCAAAGAGATCGCCGAGCATTTCGGCGTTCCATCCACCACGGTCAAGCGAGCGGCCGAGCAGTACGCGGGGAGGTGACGAGGCCTACTAACCAAAGCCTTTTCCAGCGTGTCCTTTTGAATATGAGCAGCCCGAAACCAACTTCAGCCGAGGAGGATCTATGGCCGTTCAATGTGTGCCAGGAGGACACCAGATATCGCTTGGAGACGCATTCTGGTGCTCACGGTGCAATTATTATTTCTGTTACCGGCATGCGCTTACGAGCAACTGGGTCAATACCGTAAAGTGCCCAAAGGGGCATGAAGCATCGAAGGCGCAGTAAAGGGAGGGCCGCTGCGCCGACCAGGATCTGAAGCAGGCGCCCAGAAAGAAATGACTGGGTTGATATCACGCGCCTATCGCGGGAGGGACACCATCACCTCGGTGCCCTTCCCGGCGCGTTCTCGAAGTTGATGTCCCCACCGTGAGCCCAGTACCAGCTTATGGGCGATGGCGAGATCCGGAGATCCTGCCCATCAGGATGGCCAGCGGCGTCCGCAACTCGTGGGGCGTCGGCGATGAGCTGACGCCGCCTCTCTAGGAGCCTGCGCGCCAGGAATCGTGGGCATGCGTTAAAATAGCCTGCATGCCCACGACCTTTCGTCGCTACGTTCCGGAACAGTCGTTGCTGCTTCCACCCTCACCGCGGGATTGGCTGCCGGAGGGCCACTTGGCGTACTTCCTGTCGGATACGGTGGATGCTCTGGACCTGAGGGCTTTCTACGAGCCGTACGAGGGAGATGGCCGCCGCAACAGTCCGTACGATCCGCGGATGATGGTCAAGCTTCTGCTCTACGGCTACGCCGTGGGGGTTTTCTCTTCGCGCAAGATCGCCAAGAAGCTGCAGGAGGACGTGGCGTTTCGAGTCTTGGCCGGGGAGAACTTCCCGGCGCACCGTACCCTGGCGGAGTTTCGCCAGCGGCACCTGCCGGCTTTCCAATCTCTGTTTGTGCAGGTGCTCGATGTGGCCCGAGAAGCAGGGTTGCTCCAGGTAGGGACCGTGGCGGTGGATGGTACGA
This sequence comes from uncultured Acidobacteriota bacterium, assembly GCA_963792575.1. Taxonomy (GTDB): domain Bacteria; phylum Acidobacteriota; class Thermoanaerobaculia; order Multivoradales; family UBA5704; genus DATARR01. The sequence goes on along the minus strand of CAWBWZ010000022.1, from coordinate 528,309 downwards.
AAGTGAAGGCGTCGGCGAGCAAGCGCAAGGCGATGAGCTACGGTCGGATGAAGCAAGAGCAAGAGCGTCTGAAGGCGGAAGTCACCGCGTTGACGTCACGAGCGGCCCGGGAGGATGCAGAGGAAGATGCTCAATACGGCTTGGAGAACGCGGGCGATGACCTCCCCGAGGAGTTGAAGCGACGCGAGCAGCGTCTGGGCAAGATCCAGGAAGCGATTGAACGGTTGCGGTCGCGGCAAGCCGCGGAGGATCAGGCGGCAGGTCGCAAGGAGACTCCGGTCGGTGGCGAGGAGGGCAAGAAGAAACGAGAATTCGGAGAGCCGCTGGAGAAAAAGCAGGACAACTTCACAGATCCAGAAAGCCGGATCATGAAGACCTCTTCGGGCTTCGAGCAGTGCTACAACGGCCAACTGGCTGTGGAAAGCGAGTCGCGGCTGATCCTCGCGGCCAAGGTTACGCAGAGTGGCGCCGATCATGATGAGCTCATGCCCATGCTGGAAGAGGTTCGGGCCAACGTCGGTCAGTTTCCGTGCGCAGTGTTGGCGGATGCGGGGTACCGCTCGGAAGAGAACCTCCAGAGGCTGGAGGCCTCTGAAATAGACGCCTATGTGGCGCTGGGGCGCGAGGGCAAGAAGGCGATGTTGAAGAATGAAGAGAAGCACCCAGCGACTCAACGGATGAAACAGAAGCTGGAAACCCCTGAGGGGCGCAAGCGCTACTCCAAGCGCAAGAGCATCGTGGAGCCGGTGAATGGTTGGGTCAAATCTGTGCTCGGCTTCCGGCAGTTCAGCTTGAGAGGACTGAAGAAGGTGTCCGGGGAATGGACATTGGTCTGTCTTGCGCTGAACTTACGCCAGATGAGCCCGCGATTGGAGTGGACTTGAAGGGAGCAATGCCGGCCGGAGGCCAACTCTCCCGGGTTTTGCTCCCCTCCAATCGCTCTATGCCTGAGTTCCACCCCAACGACAATCTCTAAAAACGCTCGGCCTCTCGCCAGCAGGGAAAATCTCGCTCCGGCGTTTTCTGGCGCGCAGGCTCCTAGAGCTGTCTCGCCCCTCTCTGGCAAGGAATTAGGTTCCCATATTCAAACCTCCTTCTTGTCGGTGTATCATTATCGAAGAAGTTTGGAGCAATCATGCGCATATCCAAATTCGTGTGGTGATGCCGTGCAACCTCACTTACACCGGAATGGCCGGCTTTCGCCCATAATCATACTCGGCTTCGCGCGACTGCCCCTTGCAGGAGTGCGATTCTCAACAGGAGGTTTTCCGTGGCGAAAAAGCAACCCGGCGCCGCTGACAGCGCGGCTCCGAAAGCGGCGCGGCGAAAGTCTTTCACCGCCGAGATCTCTCCCAAGGATCGCGTCGCGCTGTATGCGGTCGCCCGTTCCCTCCCCTCCAGCCTCAAGGGGGAGTGCAAGCTGCAGATCCCCTTCACCACCTACATGCAGGATCCGGCGGTGGCGAAGGACAACCCGGGCCTCGCCTTCAACGAACATCTGAGCGTCGACTGGGAGCCGGGCCTCGCCGACGGACCGACGAGCGCTCGCTTCGCTGTCGTCGACTACAACGCCGACACCGATGAGCTCACGCCTCCCGCTGAATGGGATGAGGAGCTCCAGACGTTCGTCATCGGCGGCCAGGTTGTCGACCAGAAGACGGCTCACCTCCCGCAGTTTCATCAGGTGAGCGTCTGGGCCACCCTGCAACGCGCCCTGGCGTTCTTTGAGGAAGGCTCCGCTCTCGGCCGGCATATCCCTTGGGCGTTCGAAGGGAACCGCCTGATCGTCGTGCCCCGCGCCGGGTACGGCGAGAACGCCTTCTACGACCGCGGCAGCAAGTCGCTCCAGTTCTATTACTTCGGGTCCGACCCCGACATCGTCTACACCTGCCTCTCGACCGACATCGTCAACCACGAATTCGGCCACGCCGTGCTCGACGGCATTCGCCCGCTGTATAACGAAGGCAGCCTCGTCCAGACGGGAGCGTTCCACGAATTCATCGGCGACCTGACCGCCATCCTGCTCACGCTGCGGAACAACGATTTGCGCGGGCATTTGGCCAAAGCGACCAAAGGGAAGATCGCCGAAGCCGACGCGATCTCGTCGATCGCCGAGGAGTTCGGCAAAAACGTCTCCGGCCGGCCATACCTGCGAACGGCGAAGAACAAGGACAAGATGTCGGACATGAAGGGAGAGACAAGCGCGCATCGCGTCTCCACGGTCCTCACGGGCGCCATGTTCGACATCCTCATCGAACTCGCGAATCACTATCGAAGCCCGTCCGAAGAGCGCGAGCCGTCCACCCCGAAAGAGGCGTTCTGGTACGCCATCGATCGCATGCAGCGCACCGCCATCCAGCCGCTCGATCTCCTCCCTCCCGTCGACGTGACGTTCCGGGACTACGCCCTCGCCGTCTGCAGGTCGCAGCAGCTCTCCGATCCGCTCGACCCCGAGGACTACTACGGCATGCTGATCAAGATCTTCCGCAAGCGAGGAATCCTTTCGAAGAAGGACGAGCAGCAACTGACGGATCCGCAGTATCTCTACGAACGCCTCGAGCTCTTCGTCAGCCCCGACATCGGCGGGATTTCACGGTCGCGCGCCGCCGCGTATCGCTTTCTGGACGACAACCGCCAGGAGCTCCTCATCCCCGCCAATCGGGATTTCTTCATTGCCGACCTCTATGACGCCAGCAAATGCGGCCGTGAGCGGGCCCGACTGCCCCGGCAGATCATTCTCGAATACGTCTGGCGGGAAGACGTCCTCCTCGAGGGCCAGCGGTTCGGCCAGTTCGACGGACGCTGGACCTCCATGCTCTGTGGCGGAACCATTGTGTTCAACGACAACGGGAATGTCCTCGCCTGGGCGATGAAGCCCGGCTCCCTCCCTTACGGAGGCAAGCGGGTCCGGGGCGGCATCGTCGCCGAGAGGTGGGAGTCCGCGGTCGCCGAGGGAACCGCGCGCAGGCAGGAACTGCTCGACAATCTGGCCGGCCAGATCGCCGCCGGACAGGTCGGCGCCGTGATCGGCTCCGCGAAGGGGCTTCTGGGCGCGGCGGTTCCCCCGTTGATCGCGGAAGGGGAGGACGGCGATCAGGTCCGGTTTCGCCTGTCGCCCCACCTGCACCTGTCTCATGACGAAGAAGACCATCCGGGAGCAAGGCCATGGGAAATGATCTCCTGATTCGGGCTTACCGCGTCGGCTGCGGAGACTGCATCTACGTCCGCATCCCGCAGGGGAAGGACGGATTCCACATCCTCATCGATTGCGGCAAGAAGGGGGGCGTGGAGCTGCTCGAAGAAAGCCATCAAGGATCTCGAGGCCACGATGTTGCCCGACGGCGACGTGAAGGGCAAGAAGCGTCTCGATCTGATCGTCGCCACGCACCGCCACGAAGACCACATCAAGGGTTTCGACAAGGAGCTGTTCAAGAATATCCAGGTCAAGAACATCTGGCTCAGCGCGGTGATGGATCCCAAGCACCCGCAGGCCGAGAAGGTGCACAAGCTCCACGCCTTCGCCGGTGCGCAGATGCGCCGGCTCGCCGACAGCGGCAGGGCCTTGAGCCCGCAGGTCGAGATCCTGGCTTCCGCCTATGGCGTCAGCAACGATGCGGCCGACGATCTCCTGATGAACACGCTGCCGAAAGCCAACAACATCGTGCCGAAGTATGTCCACGCCGGAATGACGCCCGAGCAACTCGGGCTCGGCATCAAGGGCGCGACGATCCGCGTTCTCGCTCCCGAAAAGGACATCGACCACTTCTACCTCGGCGAAGAGACCGACACCAGCCTCAAGGGCCTTCAGGCCGTCAGCGCTGCCGCCAAGCGCCAAGCAAAGGTTTCGGCAGGCCCCGCTCCGAAGAACATCAGCGCCGGCGACTTTCGCCTGTTGCAGTCCGGCATGCTCTCCAACGGCCTCGCGTTCGCCGCCAAGGACTCCGCCATCCAGAACAACATGAGCGTCGTGCTCCTGATCGAATGGAAGAAACGGCGGCTGCTGTTCGTCGGCGATGCCGAGTGGGAACGCGAGTTCAAGCTGGGCAAGGACAACGGCAGTTGGAACGTGATGTGGGAGAAGCACCGCGAGACCCACCTCAAGGAGCCGGTCGACTTTCTGAAGATCGGCCACCACGGAAGCATCAACGCCACACCGCCGGCCGCCGAGCTGCAGCCGAAGCCCAAGGCGGGCGCGGCGGACCTCGGCGCCGCGAGCATCTACCGGATGCTCGATACGCTCCTGCCGGTTCCCAAGCCTGGAAAGAAGCCGACGGCACAGGCGATCGTCTCCACCGAACGGGAGTTCTACAATCCGATTCCCGAATGCGCGGTGCTGGTCGACCTCGCCCGCCGGGTGAGCAACACGAGAAACTACGGCGCCGAGCTCAAGAAGAAGAACAAAGACCCCGAGGGCATCTGGATCTCGACCAAGGCGAAAAAGAACAAGTTCTTCGAGACCTACGAGAAAAAATTCCTCGACCAGCCCCAACCGCTGCGCACCGATCTGGAATTCGAGCTCAGCGAAGAAAAGTTCATCGACGTTCTGATTCCGCCGGGCACGTAGCAACGGCCCGGACCGATCAGGTTTAGAACGGCCCGCGTCGGAGGCGATGCCGGCGGCCGCGTGGAGAAGCCGCCGGCGGTGCCTTCCAGGCCTTCAGGCTCGTTTGATGAGCCGCAACAACCAGATCAGGATGCAGGCTCCAAGGAAGGCCACGATCAGGCTCCCGATCAACCCGCCTCCCGGCCAGATTCCCAGCACGCCGAAGAGCCAGCCGCCCAGGAGGGCACCGATGATGCCGATGATGATGTCGCCGAGAACGCCGTAGCCTCCGCCCTTCATCACCTGCCCGGCCAGCCATCCCGCCACCAGTCCGATCAGAATGAACCAGATGAAGCTCATGAGCTCTCCTCCTTGGTCGTGAAATGTAGGTTCGCCGAAGACCGCATGCTACACCCAACCGGGTGTCGTAAGCCGTCGGCCACAACGTCAGAGGATCAAACGGCCGGCTACCGCGGCAGGGACACCGTCACCTCGGTGCCCTTTCCCGGCGCGCTCTCGATGCCGATGTCCCCGCCGTGCGCCAGCACCAGCTTGCGGGCGATGGCGAGACCGAGGCCGGAGCCGCGCGAGTCGCTCCCTTTCTGGAAGCGCTCGAAGATGCGCGGCAGATCTTCCGGTGCGATGCCGGAGCCGCTGTCGCGCACGCGGATCAGAATCCGTTGCGGGCTTGCCTCGACCTCGACTGCGACGACCCCCTCCTCCGGCGTGTGGCGGAGAGCGTTTGCTAGCAGGTTGAGCAGCACCTGGCGGATGCGCACCGGGTCGACTTCGACGGCGGGGAGGTCCGCGGGAACGGCGACGGCGATCGTTCGTGGCAGCGCCGCCGCGACGTCGCGGACGAGGTCGCCGAGGTCGCTGATCTCCTTGCGCAGCTCGAGGGCGCCGGCCTCGGCGTGCGACAGCGTGCCCAGATCCTCGACCAGCCGCGACAGGTGGCGCGTCTCCTCGAGCAGTTCCGCGAGGTGGCTCTCATCGCGGGGGTATACGCCGTCGAGCAGCCCCTCGATCCGTCCCATCAGGATGGCCAGCGGCGTCCGCAGCTCGTGGGCGACGTCGGCCATGAGCTGACGCCGCAGGCGGTCCTGTTCGGCGAACGCTCCGCCGACGCGGCGGATGACGGTCCGGAAGACCATGGCGAGCGCCGCGACCAGGGCCACAGCCCCCGCCGCGATGGCGGCCACCTGATGGGGCGATCGCCAGAGCAGCGAAACAAGGGTGCTGGCGCCGAGGGCCGCGAGAGCGATGAGCGCCGCGAAGACGCAGCCCATGCGGCGCACGAAGGGGGGCGGCCCGCGACGGCGGCCGCCGGACGGGTCTCGCCAGCGCCACGGCGGCATCTGTCCGTGTCCCCTCATTCCTCCACCAGCCTGTAGCCGATGCCGTACACTGTCTCCAGGTACCGCGGCGCGTGGGGATCGCGCTCGAGCTTGCGGCGGATGTTCTTCACGTGGCTGTCGACGGCGCGCTCGTACGCCTCGGCGTCGGCGCCGCGCGCGGCGTCGAGCAACTGGGCGCGGGTGAGCACCCGGCCGGGGTGGCGGGCCAGGGCGGCGAGGAGCTGGAATTCGGTCGGCGTGAGGTCGATCGGCTCGTCGCCACGGCGCACGCTCATGCGGGCGACGTCGATGGCGAGGTCCGCAACCCGCAGGAGGTCGCCGTCGATGTGCCGCCCCTCGCTCCGCCGGAGCACCGCGCGGACGCGGGCCACGAGCTCGCGCGGGCTGAACGGCTTGGTGACGTAGTCGTCGGCGCCGATCTCCAGCCCGCGCAGCCGGTCGTCCTCCTCGACCCGGGCGGTGAGCATGATGATCGGTACCTCCGATTCCCGCCGCAGGTTGCGAGCCACCTCGAGACCGTCGAGGCCGGGGAGCCCGAGATCGAGCACCACGAGATCGGGATGGCGTCCGCGCGCCACTTGCAGCGCACGGACGCCGTCAGCGGCGACGATCACGTCGAACCCGGCGAGCCGCAGGTAATCGCTCACGATTCCGGCGATCTGCGGCTCGTCGTCGACGACCAGGATCGTTTTCACCGCTCGCCGGCGGCTCCCGCCGCGCGCGCCTCGTCTTCCCGCGCGTGAGCCTGCCGGTGCCACTCCTCGAGGCGGTCGAAGCGGCCGCCCGGCCCGCAGCCGCCGCCGTACCCGTAGCGGCGACGCCAGAACAGGCCCCGGACGACGATCAACCAGAAGGCGAGGAAGAAGAGGGGCCCGAAGAAGAACCCGAAGCCCCAGGGCCGATGCCAGCCGTAGTACGGATACGGGTACGGGTACGCCCCCGGCGGGGGAGCGACGATCTTGCCACTCTGCTCGATGCCATGCGCCATGCCCGCCTGGTAGGCCGAGAAGCCGACCGCGCAGGCGAGCAGCAGCGCGCCGACGAGAACTGCCCAACGAATGCTGTTGTTCATGAGTGCATCTCCTTTCCACCGACGAGGATGCACGCCCATTGTGGAGCGAGTATGGAGAAGCGGGAAGGACTAGGGGATCCTTTCCAGATAGACCGGCTGATCGCGATCCAGGTAGGTCTGCCCTGCGACGTTGGTGCCGGTCGCCTTGTAGTTGCGGTTGGCGCCCATCCCGCTCAGCTCGAGGACGAGAAGGAGGGCGGCCGCGCCGGCCAGGATCTGGAGCAGGCGCCGTGGAGGGTCGATCGGCGCCAGCGTGAAGCCGGAGGCGAGGCCGCGCAGCCGTTCGCCGATCCAGACCAGCGCGGTGGCGGTGAGGGTCAGCCAGAAGGGGAGGAGCAGGAGCCCCTGGCGGACGTAGCCGAAGAAGAGGCCGGTGGTGACCATGCCGGCGAGGGTGAGGAGGAGGACGAGGAGCGTCCAGCGCCGGGGCGCTCCCGGTGTAGTCAGTCCGCAGACGAGACCGAGGAGCGCGAGCGGCAGGCTTAAGCCCCAGCCGGCTCCCGAGTCCGGCGTGAAGACGTCCACCGGCCGGCGCACGCCTTTCAGCCCTCCGGGCCAGTCCCACTGCGTCCAGCCGAGCTTCCAGGCGGAGAAGAAGAGCTCCCATTTGCGCAGGACGAGACGCGCGAAATCCCCGGGATGCTCGCGCATCCATTTGCGGGCGATCCGGTCGCCGTGGAGGATGAACTCCAGATGCTGCGGGTCTGCGACGTCCAGCACGCCGGCCTGCGCCTGCGAGGCCAGGAACTCGCGCGAGAAGGTGCCGTCCGCCTGGGAATTGTTGGCCAGCGCCAGGTTGACCGGACCGTAGATCGTCAGCGGCACGAACGTCGGCAGGGGCTCGGCGAGCCGCCCGGCCAGCCGCTCGTTGAGCGCGGAGAGCTGGACGGCGTTGCGCGCCGTCCATGGAGCCACCGCCAGCATCCATCCCAGGCCCACCAGCGCCCAGGGGAGGAGCCGCCGACGGGAGCGGTCGCGGAGCGCGCCCGGGAGGCCCAATCCCACCAGCAGGACGGCGATCAGCACGCCCTCGGCGCGGATCAGCGCCAGGAATCCTAGGAGCAGGCCGAGGGCGAGGAAGGATTTCCACCCCCCGGGCTGTGCGCCGGGAGCAGCCAGTGGATGCTCGAGGCGGCGGCTCCAGAGCAGCAGGGCGAGCATCAGCACGGTCAGGTAGGTCCCCTCGGTAACGGGCGCCACTCCGATCACGTAGAGGCCGAAACTCCAGGCGCAGAGCAGCGACGTGACGAGCGCCACGGCGCGGCCGAGGTAGGGCCTGACCAATAAATAGATCAATCCCACCGGCAGGCTGCCGATCAGGGCGATCATCACCTTGACCGCCACGTACGGCACCCGCTCGGTACCCGGTCCGGCCCCCGCCAGCGTATGCACGGCCGCCAGCACCCAGGCGAAGCCCGGCGGGTGGAAGGGGATGCCGTTGTCGTAGAGCCTGCCGTTGACCAGGGCGCGGGCATACTCGAAAAAGGTTTCCGAATCCCCCTCGTAGAAGACGGTGTAGGGCCAGCGCCAGTCCTGGTTCGAGCGCAGGAAGGCCAGCCGGTGCGCCCAGGCGAGCAGGGTGAGGCCCAGCGCCCAGAGGGCGTCGCGAATGTCGCGATTGCTCGGCCCGGCGGGCCGGGCGGACTTGCGCGCCTGCCGTTCGGCCTGACGGCGCTCCTTGCGTCGGCTCAAATCCGTCTCTCCTCGGAGGATTGGGTGGAGGATAGCAAAAGAAAGGGGCCGGACGACGCGCGCCCGGCCCGAATGAAATCAAAGAAGACCTACTGCGTGCAGGTCGGACGCGTGCCGCAGGCGATGCCGTGGGCGGTGAAGGCATCCCAGATGCGGCAGGCGTTGGGCGTGCCGTTGGCCAGGTTGCCGTCGTCGTCGTCCGCCGCCAGGTAGACCGTGTACCAGTTGGTGGCGCCGCAGCCGTTGACTGTCGCAGCCGGGTTGCACTTGCCGCCGGAGGCGACCTGGTAGGCGCTCTTGCTGGGGGTCAGGCTCTTGTACCAGATGGCGTCCATCTTGGCCCAGCCGGTGGTGGTGCCCCAGCGGGTGACGAGCTGCTGGGCGAGGTCCCAGTTGGCCGAGCTCGCGATGTAGCTCTCGCAGTGCCCTTCATAGCCCATCGGCCCCTGGTAGGCGCCGATGAAGATGAACTGGTAGTAGGGGCAACTGTAGCGGTCGCAGTTGATGCCGGCGTTGTCGGCCACCGTGCTCGGCTTGGCGATGGTGTGGCTGCCGCCGGTGGCGAAGGAGGCGAGGTCGCGCACGCCGGTGCAGGAGGCGTTGCAGTTGGCGCAGGAGACGCCAGGCTGGAAGTTCTTGCCGATGCAGGCGTCCTTGGTCTCGAGGAAGGCGAAGGTGTCGCCGACCGCCTCGCCGGTGCCCTTGTCGGAGGAGGCGCCGCCGGAGTTGGTGTCCATCCCATGGCCCCACTCGTGGAGGAACACGGCCGAGATCTCACCGGTGTTGGAGCAGCCGCCGCCGGAACGGTAGAAGTTCACCGTCGAGCCGTCCCAGAAGGCGTTGCAGGTGCTGTTGACGTTCATGTTGGCGGTCAGCGTGCCGTTGAGCCAGGCGTTGCCGGCCAGGAATCCCGCCGCCTTGCGGTTGATGTTGGTCAGATGGTAGTAGCCGGTGCGGGCGGAGTGGGTATTGCCGGCGCCGCCGACGCCCGGGGTGGTGCAGTCGGTGCCGCCGCTGGAGCCGAAGGCGAGGTTGCCGGTCGAGCTGTCGGCCAGCGAGATCGCGCCGCAGGTGTCGACCATCTTGATGTACTTGCCGTTCAGGGTGGCGGTGGCGGTGCCGCCCGAGTAGTCATAGTTGCCGGCGGCGTCGGTCACCTTGGCCGAGCCGTTGGTGACGTTGGTGAAGGGGAGGGGGCGGACCACTTCGGGGTCGGAGTTGGTCACCGGATAGATGCCGCCGGAAACCGGCGCCGCCACGTAGTCGTTGGCGTCGATGATCGAGAGGATCTGGCCGCTCTTGGCGTCCACCTTGGCCTGCCAGGTGACCGGATCGCCGGAGCGGCGGAACTCCACCTCCCAGACCAGCAGATGGCGATAGCCGCCGCCGGCCGCGCCCTTGTACGTCTCCGCCGGCTGCTCGCCGGCGGTCAGGGCCGGGACGAACTTCAGCGTCCCCGGATTGGTGATCTGCTGGATCTCGTCGACCTGGAACCCGAGCGCGTGGACGACCGCCGCCAGGGCCGCCGCGCGGTCGATTCTCGGCTTGGCGCCGGTCCGCACCTCGGCAACCCGGTCGGCGCCGAGTTGGACGATGTTGCCGTTGTTGATCCGGAAATAGACCTTGGCGCCCTCGACCGGCACGCCGCGGTGGAACTGCTGAAACTCGACCGACCAGAGCTGCTTGTCGTCGCCGGCGTTGACGGTGCTCCTGGCGTCGAGCCGGAGGTCGAAGCCCGCGACGTTCAGCAACTCGGGGAACTCGCCGAGGAAGGCGCGCAGCTTGGCCTCGACGTCGGCCACGGTGGGGCCGCCCGCGTGGGCCAGCTTGAGATCGGCGAGCGCGAGCTTGTTGCCGCGGCCGGGCAGCAGCGGGATGCCGACGCCCTGGATCAGGTTCGGGCGCTCCGCCCGCGTATCCCAGCGCACCTCCCACTCATCCGACTGGAAGGCGAAAAAGCGCTGCAGGGCGGGGTTGGCGAGGGACTTCTGCGAGCCGCGCGCCTGGATTTCCAGCGACGGCTGGACCTCCAGCTGGGGCACCCCGAAGGCGCCGGCCAGCAGGGCCGTGGAGCCGGCCTGACGGTTGCTCTGCTCCGGCGGAACGATCGCGAGCGCCAGGCTCGGGACCATCAGCAGGGCGAGAAGCAGGAACTTCAGCAGCAACGAGCTCTTCCTCATACTCTCTCCTTTCTCCTGAAACCCAAGAGATACCGATCAAAAATGAATGTGCGCTGGAGGGAGAAGGCGAGCCGGACGCGTCAGCGTCCGGCTCGAAGCGCGGGAGCTACTGTGTGCAGGTGGGACGGGCGCCGCAGGCGATGCCGTGGGCGTTGAAGGCGTCCCAGATCCGGCAGGCGTTGGGCGTGCCGTTGGCCAGGTTGCCGTCGTCGTCGTCCGCCGGCAGGAACACCGTGTACCAGTTGGTAGCGCCGCAGCCGTTGACCGTCGCGGCCGGGTTGCACTTGCCCCCCGCGGTGACCTGGTAGGCGCTCTTGCTGGGGGTCAGGCTCTTGTACCAGATGGCATCCATCTTGGCCCAGCCGGTGGGGGTGCCCCAGCGGGTGATGAGCTGCTGGGCGAGGTCCCAGTTGGCGGAGCTGGCGATGTAGCTCTCGCAATGCCCCTCGTAGCCCATCGGGCCCTGGTAGGGGCTGATGCCGGAGGCAAGGTAGGGACATGCGTAGCGGTCGCAGTTGATGCCGGCGTTGTCGGCCACCGTGCTCGGCTTGGCGATGGTGTGGCTGCCGCCGGTGGCGAAGGAGGCGAGGTCGCGCACGCCGGTGCAGGTGGCGTTGCAGTTGGTGCAGGCGACGCCGGGCCTGAAGTTTTTGCCGATGCAGGCGTCCTTGGTCTCGAGGAAGGCGAAGGTGTCGCCGACCGCCTCGCCGGTGCCCTTGTCGGAGGAGGCGCCGCCGGAGTTGGTGTCCATCCCGTGGCCCCATTCGTGGAGGAACACGGCCGCGATCTCACCCGTGTTGGAGCAGCCGCCGCCGGAGCGGTAGAAGTTCACCGTCGAGCCGTTCCAGAAGGCGTTGCAGGTGCTGTTGATGTTCATGTTGGCGGTGAGCGTGCCGTTGAGCCAGGCGTTGGTGGTGAGGAAGCTCGCCGCTTTGCGGTTGATGTTGGTCAGGTGGTAGAAGCCGGAGCGGGTGGCGTGCGTGTTGCCGGCGCCGCCGGAGCCCGGGGTGGAGCAGTCGGTGCCGCCGCTGCTGCCGAAGGCGATGTTGCCCGTGGACGTGTCGGACTTGGAGATCGAGCCACAGGTGTCGGTCATCTTGATGTACTTGCCGTTCAGGGTGACGGTGGCCGTGCCGCCGGAGTAGGTGTAGTTGCCGGCGGCGTCCGTCACCTTGACCGTGCCGTTGGTGACGTTGGCGGAGGGGAAGCCGACGACGGTCTCCGGATCGCTATTGGTCGTCGGATAGATGCCGCCCGTCACCTGGGCGTAATAGTTGGTGTCGAGGACCGAGAGGATGTGGCCGCTCTTGGCGTCCACCTTCGCCTGATAGGTGGCCGGATCGCCGGCGCGGCGGAACTCCACCTCCCAGACCAGGAAATGGCTGTAGCCGCGGCCGGACTCCCCTTCGTACTTCTGGGCCGGCTGCTCGCCCGCGGTGAGGGCCGGTACGAACTTCAGCGTTCCCGGATTGAGGATCTCCTTGACCTCGTCGACCTGGAACCCAAGGGTGTGAACGGCCGCCGCCAGCGCGGCCGCGCCGTCGATCCTCGGCCTGGCGTTGATCCGCACCTCGGCCACCCGGTCGGCGCCGAACTGGACGATGTTGCCATTGTTGATCCTGAAGTAGACCTTGGCGCCCTCGACCGGCACGCCGCGGTGGAACTGCTGGAACTCGACCGCCCAGAGCTGCTTCTGGTCGCCGGCGTTGACGGTGCTCCTGGCGTCGAGCCGCAGGTCGAAGCCCGCGACGTTCAGCAACTCGGGGAACTCGCCGAGGAAGGCGCGCAGCTTCGCTTCGACGTCGGCCACGGTGGGGCCGCCCGCGTGGGCCAGCTTGAGATCGGCGAGCGCGAGCTTGTTGCCGCGGCCGGGCAGCAGCGGGATGCCGACGCCCTGGATCAGGTTCGGGCGCTCCGCCCGCGTATCCCAGCGCACCTCCCACTCATCCGACTGGAAGGCGAAGAAGCGCTGCATCGCGGGGTTGGCCAGAGCCTTCTGCGAGCCGCGATGCTGGATCTCCAGCGAGGGCTGAACCTCGAGCAGGGGGGACCCGAAGCCGCCGGCCAGGAGGACGGCGAGGGCCGCCTCGCGCTCGCGGTCGCTCTCCTCCGTCGGCACGAGCGCGGAGGCGAGGGCCGGGACCAGCAAGAGCCCAACCATGGTGAGAAGCAGGAACTTCGGCGAAAGCGAAAGCTTCCTCATACTTCCTCTCCTTTTGGGACCGCACATTGGACAAGATTCAGTAACTAGGGTGCGCCAGCGGGGAGAGGCGAGCCGCCGGTGAGCCCGGCGAGCCAAAATTTACAGTTCGGATACGGGCCGTGCCTACTCGATGACCACTCCCTTGAGGTCTTCCTCGGCTTGGGGGATCTGGATCTTCAGATCCTCCAAGGCCTTGACCAGGACGGTGGCCACCACCAGGTTGCGGTACCACTTCTTGTCGGCGGGCACGACGTACCAGGGGGCGCACTTCTGGCTGGTGCGGGAGAGCGCCTCCTCGTAGGCCTTGATGTACTCGTCCCAGAGCGCGCGGTCGGCGAGGTCCCCCCGGCGGAACTTCCAGCTGCTTGTGCGGGTCGTCGAGGCGGGCCTGGAGGCGCTCCTTCTGCTCGTCCTTGCTGATGTGGAGGAAGAACTTGAGGATGATGGTGCCGGTGCTCGGCGAGCAGGCGCTCGAAGTCGTTGATCTGGTCGTAGCGCTGCCGCCAGACCTCGGGCGGGACCAGCTTCTGGACGCGCGCCACCAGCACGTCCTCGTAGTGGCTGCGGTTGAAGATCACGATCTCCCCGCGGCCGGGCACCTGGCGTGGACGCGCCAGAGGAAGTCGTGATCGAGCTCCTCCGAGGTCGGCGCCTTGAAGGCGGCCACCCGCACGCCCAGGGGATTGACCCCCTCGAAGACGTGGCGGATCGTGCCGTCCTTGCCGCTGGTGTCCATCCCCTGGAGCACCACCAGCACCTTGTGCCGGTGCTCGGCCCAGAGCGCCTCCTGAAGCACCTCGAGCCGGTCGTTGAGCTCCTGGAGGCGCCCGTCGGCGTCCTTGTGACTGAACCCGGGCGTCGATCCCGGGTCGAAATCGGAGAGGTCGATCTTGCCGCCCGGCTTGACCCGGAATCGTTTCATGGATTTCTCCTTCATCTTCTTCTTCATATCCGCTCAGAGATCCCGCGGCTGCAGGCCGGTCTTCTTGGCGATGCGGGCGAGCATTACGGGACCGATCTCCTCTCCATCGTGGAAGGCCCAGATGAAATCTACCCAGCCTGAGCGGCTGAGGGTCCTGTGGGAGCCGGTCCGCCTCTTCTCGTTCCAGCCGATGCGGAACAGCGCCGCAAGAACCCGGCTCGCCCGGGTGGATGGCCACTGGCTCACGCGGCGGGCACGACGAAAGATATGTCGGACAGTTCCGGGAGCGCTTCCCCATGATCCAGCGCATCGGCGACGGCGCGCAACGCCAAAGCCTTGGCCCGGGCCAGCGCTTCCGTCCGGGTCGAGCCATAGACCATGACTCCCGGGAGATCTGGCACCTCGACGATCCAGCGGCCGTCCTCTTCCCGGTCGATTTCCAGGGTGAAATGCATGGAGAGAGATTAGCAGGCGGCCCAGGAAGGGTAAAGAAGAGCGGAATCTCCCCTCCACGCCTTCTGTTGTTCCGGTAGAGAGAAGGAGGGTTTTCCCATGTCCGAGGGATGGGTTCGAGCGTGTCTGTCCTGTGGCAAGAAGAACCGGGTGCTCTACTCCAGACTGGGAGAGGAGGCGCGCTGCGGCTCCTGCGGCACGCCGCTGCCGCCCCCCGCCGAGCCGCTGGCGGTGGATCAGGGAGCCTCCCTGACGGGACTGCTGCGCGAGTCCGCCCTGCCGGTGCTGGTGGATTTCTGGGCCCCCTGGTGCGGCCCCTGCCGCATGGTGGCGCCGGAGATGTCCAAGGTGGCGGAGCGCAACGCCGGCAAGCTCCTGGTGGTGAAGGTCAACACCGACGTCGACCCCAGGGTCGGGGCCGAGCACCGCATCCAGTCGATCCCCACGATGGCCGTCTTCCAGGGGGGGCGCGAGGTCGCCCGCACGATGGGAGCCCGCCCGGCCGCCCAGATCGAGGGGTTCGTCCGCGAGGCGCTGGGGGCGGCCGTCTAGAAGTTGTAAAAAAACGCCTCTCCGGGCATTTGCCACCGCCGCGTCTTGTTGAAGAAATCGTTGGAAAAAGTGCCGGAGGGGCGACAGGACGGCCCATCACTGGTATCCTTTAGCGCCCCTGCGGATCCGGAGATCCTCCGTACGTCCTTCCGAGTCCTGGAGACAGGCCGCAGGGCCCTACTACCGCACATGGAGACTATGGTGACCGAAGAGACCGCACCACGCCCCCGGGTCCAATGGCTCAACCTCGTGTTCCTGCTGGGAACCCTTCTTATCGCTCTGGTCGGCACGCCCTGGTACCTGGTGAAGGTCGGGCTGGGCTGGCCGGAGGCGCTGACCTTCTTGATCATCTGGCTCTTCGTGGGCCTCTCGGTCACCGCCGGCTATCACCGCCTGTTCTCGCACAAGACCTTCCAGGCGGCGTGGCCCGTGCGCCTGTTCTTCCTCGTCTTCGGCGCCGGCGCGCTCGAGAACTCGGTGCTCAACTGGTGCGCCGACCACCGCATCCATCACGCCCACGTCGACCACGACCGCGACCCCTACAACATCACCAAGGGCTTCTGGTGGGCGCACATGGGGTGGATCTTCTTCGAGAACGAGCACCCGCCGAAGAGCGTGGTGCGCGACCTGGACGAGGATCCGCTGGTGCGCTGGCAGGACAAGTACTACGCCCTGATCGGCATCGGCGTCGCCCTCGGCATTCCGCTGATCGTCGGGCTGCTGACCGGCCGCGTCCTCGGCTGCCTCCTGATCGGCGGCGTGCTGCGCATCGTGGTCAGCCATCACGGCACCTTCTTCATCAACAGCCTCTGCCACATGGTCGGCACGCCGCCCCTACAGCCGCGAGCACAGCGCCCGGGACAGCCCGATCATGGCCGTCCTCGCCTTTGGCGAGGGGTACCACAACTACCACCACAGCTTCCCCTTCGACTACCGCAACGGCGTCAAGGTCTGGCACTTCGACCCCGCCAAGTGGATGATCTGGACGCTCTCGCGGCTCGGCCTCGCCCGCGATCTCCGCCGCGCCCCCGAGGCCGCGATCCTCAAGGCCAAGATCGAGGTGCAGTTCGAGCATGCCAAGGAGCGGCTGCAGCAGGTGGTGGCCGATTTCCGCGAGCATCACGAGACCCGGCTGCACGACGCCTATTCCTCGCTGCAGACGGCCCTGCACGAGCTGATCACGCTCCAGCGCCGGCAGAAGCCGAAGGTGGAGGCCGTCGTGGAAGGGGAGGAGGTTCTGCCCCTCGAGACCCGCGTGGGCCTGACCTACCACGCCCTCGAGCAGGCCCTCTCCGAGTGGAAGAAGACCCTGCGCCAGACCAACCGGCTGCCGGTCGCCGCCTGAACAGGGCCTGACGAGAGAGTCTCCTCCATGCGCGTTCTTTCCTCCGTCGTCCGGCGGTCCTTCGGGGCCGCCGTTCTGCTTTCCTCCCTCTTGATTCCCGCCGGCCAGCGCCCAGGCCCTGCCGGACGACGTGCGGGCGACCGCCGCGTCGCTCCACAAGGAGGCGCTCGCCGGCACCAAGGCTTTCGACATCGTCCGCTCGCTGACCGTGGAGGTGGGGCCGCGCCCCGCGGGCTCCAAGGCCTACGACGCCGCGGTCGCCTGGGGTTTGCGCGAGATGAAGGCCCTCGGCTTCAGCGACGTCCATCCGGAGAAGGCGACCTTGCCGCACTGGGTGCGCGGCGCGGAGTCGGGCGAGATCCTGGCGCCCTACCCGCAGCCGGTCCACCTCGCGGCCCTCGGCGGCAGCGTCGGCACCCCGGAGGCGGGGATCGAGGCGCAGGTGATCGAGGTCCCCTCCCTGGACGCGGTCGGCAAGCTCGATCCCGCCCAGGTGAAGGGGAAGATCGTCTTCTACAACGTCCCCATGCGGCGGAGCAAGGACGCCTCGGGATACGGCGAGGCGGTCCCCGTGCGCGGCGCGGGCGCTTCGGCGGCGGCGAAGCTCGGAGCGGTGGCGGTGCTCGTCCGCTCGATCGGCACGGACAACAACCGCACCCCGCACACCGGGGCGATGCGCTACGCCGACGGGGTCGCGAAGATCCCGGCGGCGGCGCTGTCGAACCCGGACGCCGATCTCTCGCCGCCGAGATCGCCTCGGGCAAGCCGGTCACCTTCCGGCTGAAGCTGGGCGCGCACGCCGAGCCGGACGTGGAGTCGGCGAGCGTCGTCGGCGATATCCCGGGCCGCGAGAAGCCGGAGGAGATCGTCCTCCTCGGCTGCCATCTCGACTCCTGGGACCTCGGCACCGGCGCCATCGACGACGGCGCCGGCTGCGCCATCATGATGGAAGCCGCCCGGCGGATCGGCCAGCTCCCGAAGAAGCCGCGGCGGACGATCCGCGTCGTCCTCTTCGCCAACGAGGAGTTCGGCCTCTCGGGAGCGCGGGCCTACGCCGAGGCGCACAAGGACGAGCTCGCCCGTCACGTGATGGCCGGCGAGTCCGACCTCGGCTCCGGCCGGGTCTGGCGGATCACCTCGCGCGTCGACCCCGCGAAGCTGCCGCTGGTCGCCGAGCTCGCCAGGCTGCTGGGGGTGGAGCAGGGGAACAACGAGGCCTCCGGCGGGTCCGACCTCGGCCCGATGTCGCCGGCGAGCGTGCCGATCCTCTCCCTCTCGCAGGACGCCACCGCCTATTTCGACTTTCACCACACGGCCAACGACACGCTGGACAAGATCGATCCCAAGGATCTCGACCAGAACGT
Source organism: uncultured Acidobacteriota bacterium (assembly GCA_963792575.1). Lineage (GTDB taxonomy): Bacteria > Acidobacteriota > Thermoanaerobaculia > Multivoradales > UBA5704 > DATARR01. The sequence continues at coordinate 510,625 of CAWBWZ010000022.1, read as the reverse complement.
CGCCGCCTGGGCCGCCGTCGCCTACGCCATCGCCGACCTGCCGGGGGACCTCGGCCGGGCGCCGGCGGGCGAGGGGCGGGAGTAGGCGAGTGCCCTATACCTACACCAGCTATCTGCGTCTCGACGAGCTCCTCGACCTCCAGACGCCGGCCTCCCGGGAGGCGCCGGGGGGCGAGGAGCATGACGAGATGCTGTTCATCGTCATCCACCAGGTCTACGAGCTCTGGTTCAAGCAGGTGCTCCATGAGACCGACCTGCTGCGCGGCTCGTTCGAGGGGAACGACCGGCCGACGGTCCTCGCCACCCTCAAGCGCATCCTGACCATCTTCAAGACGCTGGTCTCGCAGGTGGACATCCTGGAGACCATGACCCCGGTCTCCTTCGCCTCGTTCCGCCACCGGCTCGACACCGCGAGCGGCTTCCAGTCCATCCAGTTCCGGGAGTTCGAGGCTGCCCTGGGCCATCGCCGGCCGGGGATGGTCCATCACATCCCCGAGGGGAGTGAAGAGCGCCGGCGGGTCGAGCAGCGGCTGCGGGAGCGGAGCATCTACAACCTGTTCCTGCGCTTCCTCTCCCTCAACGGCTACGCGATCCCTGAGGACGTGCTGGAGCGGGACGTCGCGGCGCCGCCGGCCGAGGACGCGCGGGTGCAGGAGGAGCTGGTCAGGATCTACCGCTCCGATCCCGCGAACCGCGAGGTCTGCGAGCGGCTCGTCGATCTCGACGAGGGGCTGCAGGAGTGGCGCTACCGGCACGTCAAGATGGTGCAGCGCACCATCGGCATGAAGAACGGCACCGGCGGCTCGGCCGGCGTCGAGTACCTCAAGAACACCCTCTTTACGCCCCTTTTCCCCGACCTCTGGGCGATCCGGACGGCACTGTAGGGCAGCTCCTCTTCGCCTCCGCCTCCTCGGCGAAAAAACTCCCCTTCGCCGTCGCGCAGGCGGCGCGGCTCGCCGCCGAAAGCTGGCCTCCGGCGGCACAGCACCACCCCTGGGGCAAAGGCGCCTCGGTGCCGGCTGGCGGAGCCAGGGTCACGTAGAGCTGCGGGGCGGGCGCGGCCGGACGCGGCCGCTCCGGCGGCAGCTTGCGGGGGGCTCGCGGCGGCGAGAAGTAGAGCATCGCGGCCCCGAATATGCAGAGGGATACGACGAGGAGCTTCGGGACGATGCCCCAGCGGCTGGATTCGAGCAGGCTGAGATCAGGTTCATCAGGTTCCATCGCCGGTGAGTCTGTCACATGGAATCGCCGGCCGTGGAGTGGCGGTTCTTGCCGTTTGGCAGTACAATGAGTGCCAGTTGGCGAGAGGAGGGTTCCCCATGCTAGCAACCGATGAGATCGTCGAGGCCTTGGGCGGCCCGGAGACCGGCAGGCGCCGTGTCACTTCCCCCGAGGACCTGAAGGACTGGATTCGTGAAGGCCTGCCGTTTACTTCCCTGGAAAATGTGATGGAGCGCTTCGGGCTCAACCGCGAGGAGATCTCCGCGGCGCTCGACCTGCCGCCGCGCACGCTGGCGCGGCGCAAGCAGGAGCGCCGGCTCCGGCGCGACGAATCGGACCGTCTCTACCGGCTCGTCCGCATCGCCTCGCAGGCCTCGGCGGTGCTGGGCGGCGAGAGCAAGGCCGGCCGCTGGCTCCATACGCCCAACCGGGCCCTGGGCGGCATGCCGCCCCTCGAGCTGCTCGACACCGATCTCGGCAGCCGGCAGGTGGAAGAGATCCTCGGCCGGATCGAGCACGGCGTCTACAGTTGACGGGTCGATCGCTGACGAGATGGTGAGCTGATGCCCCCGCGTACGGCGGGACGAACGGTCTGGCGGCTCACCTCGGCACGCCATGGCGGCCACGCTTTCGACGGCGAAGGCGCGCGCCTTTATGGCGGGCGCTGGAACCATCCGGGCACCGCCATCGTCTACTGCTCGGCGACCCTCTCGCTGGCCGCGCTCGAATACTTCGTCCACGTGGAGCCCGAGCTCGCGCCCCTCACCCTGGTGGCCGTCGCCGCCGACCTGCCCCCCGGCCTGGACATCGAGACTTTGGAGATCGAAGCCCTTCCTTCGGCCTGGCGTTCCTATCCCGCGCCTGAGCGGCTGCGGGACCTGGGGACCGGCTGGGTACGCTCCCGGCGGACCGCCGTCCTCCAGGTCCCCTCGTCGGTGGTGCCGCACGAGATGAACGTCCTGCTCAACCCCGCCCACCCCGACTTCGCGAAGCTCCGGCTTCAGGACCCCGAGATGTTCGCGTTTGATCCCCGGATGTGGAAGGGGTAGGGGGCGGAAAAAGGGACGTAAGGGACTGCAAGGACGACAGGGACAAGCAAAAAGACCTCCTGTCCTTTGCGTCCTTGTCGTCCTTTAAGTCCCTGTTCTTCTACGGCTTCGGTGTCAGTTTCACATCGTCGATCTGCAGGCGGAACGCTCCCAGGGCGGGGCCGCCGCCCACGAAGAAGCCCATGATGTCGGTGCCGTCGAGGCCGAGGTCGGCGAAGGAGACGCTGACGTGCTTCCACTCCGGGCCGGCGGTGAACGTCTTCTGCGCCGGCATCCGTCCGAGGTGGGTGGCGAAGGCCATGAACTGATAGGTGGCCCCGGCCTCCCCCTTCGCTTCGAAGGCGACGCCGCCGAAGGTGGACAGGTCGATCGGAGCCATCGGCCGCGGGCCGGGGAGAAACATCAGGCCGGCCCAGGGGAACGCGTAGCCCTGACGGATCTCCCCCGAGATGGCGAGCGACTTCTGGCTGCCGTTGGCGCCGCCGGCCACGACCTCCTTCTGGACCACCGACTTGCCGCCGGCGAACTGGTCGGTCGAATCCGTCCAGGGCGCGCCGAAGCGGACGGCCGTGGTGCCGTCCTCGAAGTCGCTGATCTCGCCCGAGGCCGGAGCCGGAGCCGGTTTGGCCGCCGAGCCCGCCGCCGTCCTGTCCGCCTTCGGGCGCTGCGCTTCCTGGCCGAGCTTCCAGACCCGCTGGATGTCGCGGGTCGCCAGGATGTCCGTGGTCGGGTCCCCCTTCACCAGCACGAGGTCGGCGCGCAGCCCCGGAGCGATGCGCCCGCGGTCCTTCAGGCCGAAGATTCGCGCCGGGGTGGCGGTGGCCGCCGCCAGCGCCGCGGTGGGGGAGAGCCCGGCCGCGACGAGCAACTGGAGCTCGCGGTGCATGCTCGCGCCGTGCGTTGTGCCCGGGTTTGGCGCGTCGGTGCCGGCGAGGATCGGCACGCCCGCCTTGGCGAGCTGGCCGACCGCCGCCAGCGCGTTCCTGAAATCGAGCTTGGTGGGGAACGACTTGCCCAGGTTCTGCACCTCGTCGGCCCGCAGGTAGGGGGAGAGGCGGGCATCGTCCGGCAGCGCCTTGCCGCTGGGGACCCCCGCCGTGCTCTCGACCACCGTCAACGTCGGGGCGACAAACGCCTTGTGCCTGGCGACGAGAGCGGCGAAGCCCGGCTCCGGCGCCCGGTCGCTGAAGATGTGGACGAGACCGTCCGCGCCCGCCTCGATCGCTTCCCTGGCGCCGTCCTCGGTGCTGACGTGGACGACCGCCAGCTTGCCCCGCTTGTGCGCCGCCACAACCAGGGCAGCGACCGTCGCGCGGTCGAGCGTCGGAATCTTGCGGCCGTAGGGCGAACCATCCTCGATCACGATCTTGATGTAGTCCGAACCCTCGGCGACGCGGGCGTCGACCCACGTTTGCGCCTCCTCGGGTTTCGTGAGGGTGGGGACCGCCATGCCGTACTCGGTGCCGTGGCCGCCAGGGGTGGTGGCGAGGAAGCCGGAGCTGTAGAGGTCGGCGCGGCCGGGAGCGCCGGACTTCGCCTGCTCGTCCCGCATCTGCCGGGCGAACCCGGGGTCGGTGAACATGTCGAGCTGAGTGGTGACGCCGAAGACGAGAGCGCGCTCCAGCGCATCGCCCCAGGTGTGGGTGTGGCTGTCGATGAAGCCCGGCAGGACCGTCTGCCCGGTGCCGTCGATGACCCGCGCGCCGGCGGGGGTGGCGGCCTTCTCGCCCACGGCGAGGATCCTGCCGCCCTGGAACACCACGGTCCCCTTAGGGGTAACCCGGGTGCCGTCGAAGATGCGGACATTGGTGATCGCGACGGTCCCGGGCGCGTCCTGCGCCCGGGCCGCGACGGTGAAGCTCCCGGCCAGGACGGCGGCCGCGAGCAAAACACTCTGGAATCGATTCATGGGATGGCTCCTCCTTGCGGGGCACAGTCTCTCCCAGGGGAGGCAGGAGCTCCAGCCCGGAACGTCACAACTTGGAGGTGACGTTTGTCATGGGGGGCTCATCACCCCAGCCCTTCGATGGGCTCGATCTGGTCAAAGCGGAGATTGCTGCTGCCCTGCCCGCGCCCGGTCTCGCGATAGCGGCCGATCCACAGAAACGTGCGGCCGCCGTACCAGCGCGTGCGCTGATAGCTCCGCCGGAGAAGGGTGCCGGCGCCCGGTACCTCCTCTTCGTTCACATAGTAGGGGGCCGGCACCTCGTTCAGCAGCACGCCCTTGGCCTTGATGACCTCCCGGGGGGCACGCCGAGCTTCGGCATGGCGGCGCGCTGAAAGAGGATCTGCTGTACGCTGCCCGGCTCGTGCACGGGCAGGAACGGAATCCAGTTCTCGGGCACCGTGGTGCCGAGCAGGTAGCGGATGGCGGCCTTGGATTCGAGGATGGGCGGCGGCTGGATGCCCGTCTTGTCGGCCGCGTCGTTGCCGTTGATGCCTACGCCCGTGGCGTCGGGGATCCTCTCCTCGACGGCCCAGACCATGTTGGCCATTTCGTCGCGCAGGAAGTTGACCTGCTCGATGGGCTCGCTTTCGAGCGTCTGGGTGAGCGCGGCGGGGAGGAAGAACTGGCGGTTGTACTGGCCGATCTCGCCCTTGTTGCTCAGGTTGAACAGGCTCCAGCGCTGCCAGTTGTTGTCCTGCCCCTCGTCGGCCGCCTGAATGAGCGTGCGGTCGCCGAAGACGTCCGTGATCACCAGGCCCTTGATCTCGCACAGCGTGTTCACGGGCATCGAGTAGGGGATCACGAACCAGTCGTTGCCATAGATCAGGCCCAGCTCCGCGAAGAGCAGCAGCAGGTGATCCGTCGTCTGCGCGTTCAGCTTGCCGAAGTTGATCTGCCGGTTCTCCATCTCCCAGAAGCGGGGGTTCGGCATGCCCTTGAAGCTCGCCGCCGTGGGCAGGAAGGCCATGGGCTTCTCCAGGGGAGCGGGGGGCGGGACCGCCGGGGCGTCGGTCGCGAGCGGCGCGCCGTTGGCGTCGAGCTCGAACGAGTACCAGTCGAGCCGGCCTTCGTGATACCGCCCGGCGTCGAGCACGGTCTGCCCGCCATCCGGCCGGGGGGCCCCCATGCGGAACCGGTAGGTCAGCCGCCGCGGGTCCCAGGCGCTTTCGCCGGCGTTGTGCGGCTGGGAGTATTGCCGTTCGAGCCACTCCTGGAGCTGCCCCGCATAGACCGCCACGGCGTCCCGGTCGGCGTCGTTGTTGAACCCAACCTTGGCGTTGAACGATCCATCGCCGATCGCATCCAGCAGCTTCTTGCCATCGATGTCGCGGCTCTTGGTGGCGGTGTAGAGGTTGAGGCCGTCCACCTGTCCCCGGAAGCTGTCCTCCCCATCCTGCGCGAAGGGGAACGCCGCGAGGTATTTCGCCCGGTAGGCGCCGCGCAGGGCCGGCGTGTGGAGCTTGAGGAAGTAGTGCCCCACCTGCACCCTGAGCGCATGCGTAAACGGGACGCTCTCCCGCTCGACCATGGTCTCCAGGGGGATCTCCAGATCGTACGCGCGTCCGTCCCCCCCTTGCAGGGCAACGCGGTCGACGTGCGTCTGGGCCGTGAGCAGCCGCGCGTCGATGGCACTGCCCGCGTCCTCCGCTTCGAGCTCGCCCATCTGCCACTGGCGCGTCAGCATCCACAACGGATCGCGGATTTCGGCCCGGAGGCTGCGCTCGAAGTTCTCGGTGCGGGCCCGCGGCTCGAGCCGGTTGTAGGCGGTGATCGCCGGATCCCGGTAGAGCACCGAGAGGAGACCCGTTGCCTCCTCGACGCTGCCGGTCTGAAACAGGGGGAGCAGGCTCTGAGTCATAGTTCACCCAGGTTCTCGCCGGAAAGAATCACGAATTGCTCGTAGAGGTAGCTCAGGTTCAGTGAGAAATCGAGGGAGATCGTGCTCTTCCCCGTGCTGAACTCGGCGATCGTCGACGGCAGGAGAGTGGCGAAGCCCTCGAGGTTTTCGATCATGTCCGGCTCCACGGCCCGCAGCTTGGCCCGCTCGATGGTGTCGAGCACGGCCGCCGTCAGGTCGTCCCACCGCCAGTGGCCGGTCAGCTCGGGCGCCACCGCCAGCAGGAGGGCCGCGGGCGGCGCGCTGTTGGGCTGATCGTAGTTGAAGGTGATGCCGGTGACTTCTTCCCGTTTCGGGAGCTGCTCCATCCATTCGTCGATCAGCAGGCCCGACTGCGCGCCCAGGGGCTGGAAGCCCTGCGGCATGCACTGCACCATGGCGATGGTGTCGTGGACGATCTTCTTGTCCTCGGGGAACTCGGTGCCGAGCCAGGTGTCCTGGTCCTGGAAGGGCAACTGCATGGGGTTGCAGGGCGGAGCTTCGAGGTTGAACGTCTCGCTCAGCGTCATCACGGTAGCGAACGTGTGCAGGCTCGGCCGCACCAGGGAGACGCCGTGCAGCCATTCGTCCACCGGCAGGTGGATCCCCCTGGTATTGCGCGCGTAGTCGAGCAGCTGGTCTCGGTGCAGGTGCGCCTGCGCCACGTCGGCGGCATTGATCAGCGTGAACCTCGGCAGCAGGACGAAGTCGCCGCCGAGGAGACCCTTCGCCATCTCCGTGAGCAGCGTCACCTTCTGCGGCGGCTTCGTGCCCGCGGCGTTCACGGCGGCCAGATGGGCGTCGTACGCGGCCTTCACCGCGTCGTAGCGTCCCAGCAGCGACCGGCCCTGGGCGAGGAGGGCGGAGAGCTCCGCCTCGCCGAACCCCGTCGCGGAGAGCGGGAACGCGTGCACGACGCCCGCGTCCGCGACCGCGGCCAAGCGCTGCCGCAGCAGCTCCACGGCCGGCTCGGTCTGCTGCGCTTCGGCATCGTCCGCCGCCGTCTTGAGGTCCGCGAACAGGGCGTCGAAGGCGGCGCGGACGCCCGCCACCCGGGCCTGGAGCTCCGCGGCGTCGACGTTGCCCGGATTGCCGGCGGGCGCCGCCACGGTCTTCGACGGCGAGGCGAAATCCTGGGCGTTCAGGGGCCGCGCCTTGCCCACCATCTCGCGGATGGCGTCGGCGAACGGCAGGATCTCGGCGAACGCACGCACGTCCGGGTCGCCGCTCCCGCTCTCCCCGAATCCGATCTTCACGATCGCCGAGTCCGCCAGGGCCCACGCGCGGGCGAAGTGATGGCGGATCCGGCTTTCGATCTCCGCCGGGGCTGTGGCCTCCGCCGTCTTGCGGATCAGGTACATCAGATCGATCGGCTGCAGGCCCAGGTCCGCGAGGCTCACCGAGCCCTCGATCGGACTGCTGGTCCCGTCGAGGAGGGTCGTACCCCCGGCGTCGACCGCCCGCACCCGGCACTGGATCTTCGCGGGATCTCCCAGCATCTCTCCGATCCAGTGGTTGAGCCCGGGCTCCGTGAGCGCCCGGCGCGTCGGCGGGATCGCCGGCCAGGGGTTAGCGGAAAGAGCGGGATCGAGCTGGACCGTGACGCGGTTGGTGAAGCCGAGTTCCGTGCCGCGGGACGAGCGGGCGACCTCGATCTCCACCGGCAGTTGGCTACCGGAGATGGCCTGCATCACGGCCGCCGCGCGGTCGAAGTTGCCGAGGGCCAGTTGATAGGCGCATTCGGCGGTCAGCACGTCGCGCATCGCGTCGAGCGAATTCTCGATGTTCGTCTTCTCCTTCCTCAGGGCGTCGGTCTGGCTGCCGTCGAGGACCGGCAGGCCGGCGACGCTCGCTGGGAAGGGCGCTGTCATGCGGGCGAGGTCGAGCCCGTTCACCACCTGGTAATCCTCGATCACCTCCGCGGGCTCGGAGGCGAACCCCCGCCGGGGAATCTTCGTCCTCTTGATCGGGAAAGCCTTGCGGAAGAAGGGCTTGAGGTGGTCGAGGATGACCGGCTTGACGGACCGCGTCGTCCAGTCGTGCAGGCCGCGCTCGAACAGGTAGCCGAGCAGGGCCTCCAGGGACTGCCCGTTGCGGACGCCGTCGATCAGGTACTTAGCCCGGCGCACCCGCTCGGAGGAGAGGTTCACGGCGAGCTTCTGGTGTTCCTCCGGCGAGGCGTGCGTGAGGTAGCCGTTGCGCAGGATGGCCGCCGCCGTGGCATGGTTGAGCGACGGCGTGTGCACGTAGCCACCGTTGGTCCGCGAGATGTAAAGGTTTTCCTTGTTCTCCTGCAGCGCGCTCGGCAGGGACTGGTCGGGCACTTTCACGTGCGTTTCGGGCGCCGGGCGGACGTTCTCCAGATAGCCGTAGCCGCCGAGGTAGGCCCCCATGCGGCGCTGGGGATCGTTCGCCGCCAGCTCGCGCTGCTCCCGCAGGCGGCGGTCGAACAGCGCCGTTTGCCAGCTGTCGAGCCGGTAGTTCAGCGTGTCGACGTGCTCGGCCAGGGCACGCTCCAGGCGCGCCGTCGGCAGGTCGCGCAGTCTCAGGAGCGCTTCCTTCGCCTTGGAGAAGTGATGGCCGACCTCGATCTCCGCTCCCATCGTGAAACGTTCGAGCTGCACGTATTCGAGCAGCGGCAAGTCGGAGCTCTCGGCCGCCAGGACGCGGTTCGCGGGCGCCCGGAAGACCTCCCAGTGCGAGACGTCGGGCTGGCTGCTGATGTTCATGAACTTCCGGCTGCGCACCAGCTCGTCGGCGGTGATGTCGTTGCGTTTGAGCAGCTGGTAGATGCCGTGCTTGGCTTCGTGCAGCAGCGCGTTGTGCAGCATCATGTAGAGCAGGGCGTTCGGCCTGGCGACGCCGGTGCCGAAGTCCTGCCGCTCGAGCTTGTCGACGTTGCTGGCATGGTCGAGCAGCCAGTGGATGTAGTTCTTGCCGGTGCCTTCGTCATACGCCTTGAGGGTGCGCTCTTCCGAGAGCGGCAGACTGTCGACCAGGTTCCGCGGGTCGAGCGGCACATGGAAGTGCTGGTAGATCAATTGCAGCAGCAGCGGGACCGGCTTCGGCGTCCCGTCGTCCCGCTGCTCGTCGTACCCGAAGCTGCGGAGGAACTGGCGTCCCGACATCCGCTCGAAGATCAGCAGGAAGATGTCTCCGACATATTTCCCGCCCCACGCGAACTGCTCCAGGTTGCTCAGGTAGTCGTAGCTGTAGCCCACGCGCTGGTAGTAATCGGCGGAGGTGGGCTGGAGGCCGAGCACGTTCATCAGGTTCTCGCGGGCGTCGCCCTTCTTGCCGATGTGCCGGAGCTGCGGCGCGAGCGTCTGCCACTGGCCGTGGAGGTGGAGCAGGAAGCGGCGCACGTGCTCCTCGAACGGCAGTTTCGCGAATTTCGGGTAGGTCCACCTCGGGAAGGAGCTGGTCACCAGCACGCCGTAGGGCTGGTTGCCCACGCGGATGGCGGGCAGCGGGCCCCGGCCCGTCACGTGCTCTGTGAAGAGCTCCCGCAGAGCCGCGATCGCTTCGTCGCTCATCACCTCGTTGAGCATGCTGTCGAGGTAGTAGCCGAGCGTGCCCGCGTACAGGGCCCGGTTCATGGCCACGGCTTCGGCGTGATCGGCCGCGCCGCTGTTGCCGATGTACTGGAGCGGCGCGTAGTCGAGACCCAGGTACTCGGCCAGGCGCTGGCCGTCGGTCGCCTTGGCCGGATCGGGCTCATACGTGAAGAGCGGCTCGCCCGTCTCCACGAAATAGCTCAGGTCGTGCAGCCAGTCGTCGGTGCCGAACCGGGAGTCGCCGTTGTCCGTATTGTTCGTTGGCGAGCCCTGGCGGACGAGGCTGAAGCCCTTGGCCGAATAATGGTGGTTTTCGATCAGCTCTTCGATCAGCTTCTGGCCGTCCTTCTCGTCCGCCGACAGCTTCAGCCCGAGCACGAGCAGTTGATCGAAGCCGGCCGCGTCCGCCGCGTCGAGCGGGACGCGGAACCCCAGGCCGCGCTCTACGGCGAGTTGGAAGTCGAAGAGCCAGCGGAGCTCCTCGCCATACTCCAGTCGGTTGTCGGCGGGGTTTCTCCGGATCGAGGGATTGCCTTCTTCCTCCAGCGGCGCCGGGCCGAGCACCAGCGCGTCGCTGATCTGCTCGCCGACCCGCGTGTGGACGGCCTTCCCGCCGCGATAGGCCATCAGGACGAGCCGATCGGGCATGACCCGGCTGTGGGGCGCCTGCGTCCAGCGGTCGGGCTTGGTCAATTCCAGCACCGGGAACTGCAGGTCGGCGTCGGACGCGGGCGGCGGCGTGCTCCAGTTGAGCGGTTTCGTCTGCAGGGCTACCCAGGCGGCCCGGTTGGCGCCGCTCTTGTCGGCCAGCGTGCCCCACGCGTCCTTGCGGGACTTGTCGTCCATGGCGCCGCGGAGCGCTTTCCAGTAGGCGATCCCCCGCTGCTCCTCGAGCTCCGTCAGCACCTTCTCGTGCGTGGCCACCGCCACTTCGTCGGGGAAGACGCGGACCCACAGCTCCTGGCCCGCGCCCGCCTCCTTGAAGCGCGTCTCCACCCGCAGCGGCAGGAGCAGGATCGGCGTGCCGTCGCTCCACTCTTCGATCAGCTTCTGCGGCGGCAGTTGGAAGAGCCCGCCGAGGAGCCCGCCGACGGCTTTTTCCCGTTCGATCAGGTCGCGTTGCAGCACCGGCATGAGCTGCCGTGTCTGGTCCAGCTTGCCGGACACGTCCTCGTGCCCCGGCCCGGCGGTCGGCGCCGGGCCCGTGTTGACCTCCTTCCGCTCGGCTTTCCGCTGCGCTCGGAGGAGCTTCAATTGCCGCACCCGCAGCTCGTAGAGGTCCTCCCGGGCCTTGTCGCGTTCCGCGCGGGCCTTCCGCAGGGCGTCGAGCGTTTCCTTGTAGCCGCTCATGGCCGCCGCCCCACCAGCACCTGGCGATCAGTTTCCAGGTTTTCCAGCATCTCCCTGGCATGCACGGCGATCATCACCGGCTTCTGGTACAGGATGAACGCCATGTCGGCCGAGTGGTGGCCCCACTGGGCTGCCAACTCCGGGGTCAGCTTGTTGAAGAAGGACGGTTTCGGTGCCGCCGCGGTGCTGATGAATCTCAGGCCGGCGCCGAGCGTCGTCCAGGACAGGTCGTCCCAGGTAATGGGCGTATTGGGATCCTCGTCCAGCTCTAAGCTCACGTCCATGCCGAATCGCGGCTCGCCGGGGATCTGCTGGAGGATGAAGTACCAGCCCCAGTCGTCGCCCGGCAGCTTCGGATGCGCGTCGCCCTTGGCCTGATCGACGTCCATGTCGAACCCGAAAAAGCGGATGTCGGGCTCGATCTCCGCGCGGAAGATGGGGAACTGGATCTCGCTCTTCATCTCGGCTTCCGTCTTGATCTCCACGATCACCGGCTCGTGCTTGGGATCGGGCGTCCCATTCTTGTCCCTGTAAACATGGGCCTTCTGGGCGTAGATGATCGTGTTCGGGTACTTCTTGAGCAGCTCTCCGCGCACGAGCAGGACGAGCTGCTTGCCCTGGGGGCGCTCGGGATTGCGGTGCAGGCCGAGCGCCGACGCGTTCGGCCATTCGTCGAGCGGCAGGATGTCTTTGTACCGGTCGGCCAGCTCCTCGGGCGTGAGGCCCGGATCGTCCGCGATGATCCCCTTGACGTCCCAGAACTGCCGGAAGTAGCTGCCGCGCGTGTCCGTGGGATATTCGCGCCAGAGCAGCTCGCGGCCGAATTCATGGTTGAGGCCCGTCATGTACGACTCGATGAACTCGGGGTTCGTGACCAGCAGCGAGATGGTGTTGGGCGGAATGAGCTGGAGGTTGGGCAGGAACAGCTCGCTCGAGATGTCGCGCAGCTTCTCGTACATGGCATCGGGGAAGTCCGGATAGGCCATCGCCGGCACCAGGTGCTCCACGTCCAGGAGCCAGGCGGGATCGAACGTGAAGCGCACCTCGGCCGCCAGCCGCTTCGGGAACGCCATGGACGGCCGCATGGCCGCGGCGAGCTTCCGGTGAGCGTTGGCGATGTCGAAGCGCGCCACCTGCCGCTCGGGCGCCTTCACGGCGAGCCGCCGGTTCAGCTCGATGGCGGCCGCGCGGAAGTTGCGCGCCTCCAGGCTGTCCTGGCCCGGCGCCGTGGGCGTGTACATCGTCACGCTCGTGAAATGCAGCGCCTCGGCGGACCCGGAGGACGCGGCGGGCGCGGAGGTCACCTGCGTGCCGCCCGAAGCGGCGATGGGAACGGCCGGATCGAGCACCGTGAAATGGAAGTTCTCCCGGGGAGGCGCGTCGCGGACGTCGGCCAGCACGGCCTCCGGGTCGCGCAACGCCTCGGCCTCGCGCAGCGCGCGCAGCCAGCGGCCCGCATAGGTGTAGGCACCGATCCCGGCCACTGCCAGGGCGCCGCAGAGCAGCCACGCGCCCGTGAACAGCCCGAGGACCAGGAGCAGCGCCAGCAGCAGGATCAGGAACAGCAGGCGGTTTTTCAGCACGAACCGCAGCCAGGCCGGCAGCTTCGCGGCGGGCAGCCGGTCCGCGCCCCGCTCGTCCGTGATCAGAGACTCGGGGACCTTCTTCGGCGGCGCCGCGCTGACCCGGCCCTCGTTCAGGTCCTCGATCAGGGCGGCGAGGCTGAAGCCGGCGTCGGCCCGCCGCAATCGTTTGCCGTAGGCGCCGCGGGGACGGATCATCCGCCTCAGGGCCGTATCCAGGGCCGCCGGCGGGATCGTGCTGTTTTCGAGCTGGTGGTAGAGCGTCGTGGGCGAGCCCTTCACCTTCTTCATCACCGGGGCGAAGACGGCGAGCATCTCCGGAGGTTTCAGGAGATCCACGAAATTCGACTGGATCGCCTGCGCGCTCTCCATGGAGAACACGGAGAACAGGATCTTCCGGTTGGCCTCCAGGATCTTCTTCACCTGCTCCCAGGCTCGCGCCACGTAGTCTTCCTGGTGCTTCTGCACCACGTTGACGCCGAACCCGGACGGCACGCGGTTGCGCGGGTCGCGGTTCAACTGGTTCAGCCAGCCCCCCGCGGCGACGGCGACCTCGTGCCGCAGGGCGTGGTTCTCGCCGTAGATCGGCGGGCTCACCACCGGATCGATCTCCGTGTTGGCCGCCGCCTGCAGCGCCGCGGGAAAGTTGAGGATCGATTCCAGCTCGTGAAAGAAAGGTTTCGACGTGCTGATCGCCTCCGGCCGCGACTTCGTCTGCGGTGCCTTGAGGGCCCCTTCGAGGCCGATCACCGCCTGCGGCTCGCTCAGCGGCAGGATGGCCCCGAGGTCCGTGCCCGCCGCCATCCCGAAGCCCGGCTTCGAGCCGTCCAGGTCGCGGATGCCGAGCCGCTTGTCCATGGTCCGCGGCTCCAGCAGCTTCACGAGCGACTCGAAGTCCTCGTTCTGCCCGGTGCGGAAATACCACTCGTAATAGATGGGGAATTCGACGTTGCCGGCGCCGCCGCTCCAGGACGGCTGCTGGGCGTCGACGTTCGACACGTCCTGGCCAAGCCCCGCCAGCCGTCCGGTCTCGAAGGCCGGCACCACGAACGCCCGGTACGCCGTGTCCGGGTCGAGCTTGCGCGGGCTCATCGAGCCGGGAGATGACGTTGTCGGCGTTCGGATGTGTTGAGGTCGTGGAGCGACAGCAGGAACTGCTCGAATTCCGTGGCCGAGTCGTAGCCCTGGTTGATGTGCATGTGCCCCCACGCCCAGTTCTGATCGTGGGGCGGGAACGAGCTCGCGGCCTTCACCGTGACGCTGGGCAGGGGCAGCCGCTGGGCGTTCTTCGTGAACTCGCTCGCCGCGGGCGTGGCGCCTTCCTCGAGCACGAGCAGGGCGAGCCACGGGCGCAGGCGGTCGCCGTTGGCTTTCGCCGGCGTGTAGCGCCAGAGGAAGTCTTCGTCATAGAACTCGATGAAGGCCAGGTAGTTCGGCTCGAAGTTCGTGATCCAGCGCAGGGCTCCGTGCGGACCACCATGTGCGGGTTGATGCCGATGACGTCGCCCGGGCCGATCAGCGCGAAGTCCCTGTGCACGGTCTCGGTGTTCAGCGTCACGTCGATCGGGACGGTGCGAGCGCTCCTTCACGGCCGATGCGCCGCCGCCCAGATGATCGATCTCCGTGATCCGGGCCCCGATGCCCTTGCGGAGCCAGGAGCTGAAGGTGTATCTCGCGACTGTTATGCTCATGGATCACCGTTCATGGATCAATTCAGCTCATGGCTGGCGACGACCTGCACCTTGCCGCTCAGGGAGGGATCGGCGGCGACGAGCTGGCCGTGCAGCAGCGTAGGCTTCCGTCGACGTGCTGGCCACCAGGCCGGGAGCGTGCGAGCGACAGGTCGCTGACGTTGACCACGCTGTAACTCCCTTCGCTCACGTCGATGCCCGAGGGGGGCGTGCCGCCCACGCGCCTGCTGACGGAGTACACGTTCTTGGCCACCGCGCCGCCCTTCGAGAACATCGTGAACATGGACCCGAAGAGGTTGTAGATCCTGGCCTTGATGGTGAGCTTGAGCTTGCGGTGCATGTAGCTCAGCTCATAGCTGACGTCCTTCTGGACGCTGACGCCCGCCGACCGAGCTGTCGCCCGTGGCGAAGCGCAGGCCGCTGCGCATCCTCTCGAACGACTTCCGCGCGAGCTTGTCGCTGTCGCTCAGCTGGAGGAAGTTCGCCATGGCGAACTCCTCCCGCACCTCTTCCGTGCCGCCGCCGCCGAACGTCAGCTCGAAGAGGTGTGGCGCCCGCCGGTCGCCGGTTGCCGAATTTGTTGATCTCCACGCCCAGCGGCACCACCTTCTGGCTCACCGCCAGCACGCCGAACGGGTGGAGGACGATGCGGTCCGGCGGCTGCTCGATCTTGCTTGCAGCGTGACGGTGGCGTGGGTGTTGGCCGGGAACGTGGCCGTCCAGTTGCGGTCGTCGGACAGCGCCGTCCGCACCAGCGGCAGCACGTCCACCGTCTGCTCGATCTGGCCCGGCCCGTCGTCGCCCCAGGTGACGTCGAAGTCCGACCGTGATCTCGAAGAACAGGATCTCGATGCTCGCCTCGCCGAGCGCCTGCCACGGCGCCGGCCCGGACAGCTCGCAGTGCACGCTGACTCCGGCCAGCACGTCCGTGCCCCAGCGTAGGGCGAGCCCGGCGTAGATGTCCGCGATGAAATGGAACGGATTGAACTGCACCAGCAGGTCGTAGCCGAGGAAACCATAGATGTTGAAGCCGCAGGCCGCCGCGTACAGCTCGACCCTCGCCCCGCTCTGCACGCGTGTTCGACGTGATCGCGAAGTAGGTGCTGCACCGTCAGCCGCGGGTTGTCGCCCGACAGCAGCGAGATGCTGATCCGCTGCATGGACCGCAGGTCGGGCGGGATCTCCCGGAACGCCGGATGGAAGCCGCCGACGCGAGATCACGAACATGGCCTGGTCGCCCCAGCCGATGCGCAGCGCCATGTCGCCGCTCAGCGTGATAGATCAGCAGCCGCGAGTCGAACAGGCGCGCGTCGAACCAGATCAGCCCGCTGGTCGAAATCGATGCCGCCGGCGAAGTTCACCTGCAGCTTCAGCAGCGGCGCGTCCTCCGACGGCAGCAGGCAGCGCAGCACGCCGAGGATCGTGAACTGCGGCTGCGGGATGTCGAGGATCACTCCGATCTCGAGCGAGATCAGGGTCGGCGTTCCCCAGCCCAGCTTGCCCATCGGCCCGATGATGAAATGCCCCTGCGGCGATCGGGAAGATCGTCTTCAGGTCGCTGATGATGCGGCTGATGTTGGCGACCACGTCCTGGCGGGAACATGATGCTGTTCGACCGCGCCCGTGCGCACGCCCGTCGTCAGCGCCTCGGTGTCGAGCGTGCGGTTCAGCGCCAGCAGGCCGCCCACGCCGATCAGCGTGAAGCCGAAGCCGAGCTGGATGGGCGTGAACTCCGCCGTCACCAGGATCAGCAGGGCGAAGCCCTTGCTGCCGTCCGGCAGCTTCGTGTTGATGATGCCGACCGCCTTCAGCGTGATGAAGTTCTGGAACGACAGCTCGAGCGCGCCGAAGTACTCGCCCTTCGTCGAAGTCGAGGTTGAGGAAGCCCCCGCCCTTGATGGCGCCGGTGTCGATCGACAGCCCGACCCCGTTCGGCGGCTTGAAGCCGAGGTCGAACTGCAGCGGGCCCAGGTTGCCGCCGTTGCCGGGCGGGAATGAGAACGTCGCCGTCACGCCCATGTTCTGGACCACGGCCACCATCGGGCCCAGGGACGCGCGGATGTCGGCGCCCACGCTGACGGGGATCTTGCCCTCCTCCAGCCGCGCCGCGATGGTCAGGGCTTCGATCGAGACCGGACCGATCTCGATGTGCGCGGGCAGCCGCACCTCCAACGCGCTGCTGCCGCTGAAATAGAAGCCGCGATCGGTCGAGATCCCCATCTGCAGGTTGAAACCGGCTTCGACTTTCTTGCCGGGGAGGATCTTGGCGAGGAAGCCGTCCTTGTCCGTGGTGTCGATGACGACCTTGAGCTCGTTGGCGTCCGCTCCGAAGAGGAACGAGCCGGAAGCGCTGCCGCCCGACCAAGCGACCCGCGCGCCGGTGGTGAAGATGAATTCGCCGAGCTCCAGCCGGCTGCCGCCCGCGGCGCCGAAGAGAATGAACGGCTCCGGCGGCGCCGTCCGCCGCGCGATCAGCTTGAGCAGGAAGTCGCCGCCGAAGGAGGGGCCCGGCACGGGCGGCTGCAGTTTGACCGTCCCGCTCGGCAGGATGGTGACGCCCGTATTGAACGGCGGCTGGAAATCCGCCTTGATTTCCAGCTTCACGTCGGGCCCCGCTTCAATCGTCTGAACGCCTTTTGAGATGTTGCTCTTCAGCCGGATCAGCAGACCGTGATGCGGCACGTCGGTCTTGGGAACAGCCTCGATCAGGACCAGATCGAGCTTCGGGGCGGCAGGGTCATAGACGACCGGCAACCCGTTGCGCGCGACGATCCGCTCGATCTTGGCGAACAGCGCGTTGCCGTCGAAGCCATTCCCCCAGCCGTACATCGTCTGCAACTGCCCGAAGGGGTCGCTGAACCAGCCGCCGATCCGGTCGAAGCGGTAGGTGACGATGGTGAACGGGGGGTGGTCCGGATCGAGCGAGTCCTCGTCGTGGTCTTCGCGCTCCAGCAACCCGAGCAACTCCAGCACGTCGTTGAGGCCGCGCGCGGCTTCCAGATAATCGAAAATCAGGTCGTGGAAGATACGCCTCGCCACTTCGCTTGCCGACACGCTGACCAAGCCGCTGAGCTGCGACCCGAGAGTCGACAGGCTGTTGACGATCGACGCGATCTTCGGGATCGCCTCGCCGGTCTGGACGGCGATAGCAGTATCGTTCCCTGTCGCGCTGGCTTGGACCAGCGCCTCCACGATGGTGATGAGGTCGCCCGTGTGGGACGCCGCCGTGGACCTGGGAGCCGGATCCATCCCCGCGACCTGCGCGTTGGTGAGGGTGAAGCCCATCTTCGCGAAGAACGCTCTCGCCTGATCGGCCGTGGCAAGGTCGCCCTGAAGCGGCCGAAACAGCTTCGACAGCTCGATGGCGACGGCTCCCAGCGTTCCAGGCGCGCTGCTCATGCAGACTCTCGTCTTTGGAGATAGGCGATGTAGTCCTGCGCTCGATTTCCGCTGGCCAGCATCGCCATGAGGTCGTCGCCGTGCTGCTCGATGGAGGCGCGCAGGGGACGGCTGCCGTGCAGGCTGAGCACTTCTCCCATCCGCATGAGCAGAGTGCTCAACGAGACGCCGTCTACCTCGTCGGGCATCTGATCCTCCTGGCTTTTCAGGTGATTGAGCATGTGAGCGAGGAAGGCCGGGCCCTTGTTCCGGTGCCAGGCCACCTTGACGGGCCGGCAATTCCGGACGAGATAGCCGATCTCCCTGCGCACCTGGGCGAAGACAGCATGCAACTCACGCCCTTTCCGTGTCGTACGGAAGGCACCCCGAAGCTCGTGGAGACGGCGTACTTCTTCATCAGTGACCGGAGGAGGCTCGGAAAAGCCGGATGAGCGAGCCAGCACCGCATCCTCATCCTGCATCCCGTTGGCGCCCCGCTCATCAGAAATTGCAGGGCCTGAAACGCTTTCTGCGAGCGGGGCGATGCCGCTGCCATCGGTGGCCCTGGAACTGCCGTGAGACGTGCCTGAGGTGGTGGGAATGCAGATGCCCAGGTTGTCAAGCACGGGCAAAATATGGCAGGCGTTGGAAGGGGAGGTGGTGGGGTCGCCCGGCGAACTGCCGAGGGAATGCAAGCCGATTACACGGCCCTGCTCGTCCAGGACGACGGCCCCGGAATCACCCTTCTCCGTAAAACGCGCATTCCCCTTGCAGTTGATTCCTTTTTTTTGGGATGTTGGATCAACTGATGTTGGATCAATATCAATCTCGATGGTGTTACACCCAGAAACCTGGGGCCCTCCGGGGTTGCTCGGATCGGGAGGTGCGGTGACAGGGGCGTTGATCAGCCTCACGATACCTATCGTCTTGCTTGTGGTACGTCCTACTTTGAAAACCTTTTTGCCAATGATCGAGGGGTCATTAATAACGCTCCGCACGTCACTGATGGTGTTGACTCCGTTGACCTGCAGGTCGATGATCGACTCCGAGCACTCAATCACATCCTTCGTGCAGGTGCTGTCACAACACTTACTGTCAATGTCGATCCGGGCGATCGCACAGTCGACGAAGCAGTTCACCGGAGTCGCGTTGCCCGGAACGGTAAAGGGCACGTCTCCATAGAATGAGGCCGGCTGGATGGGACCCAACGTGTGGGATGGGCCGGGAGCTTGAAACTTGCTCGTATCGGGAGACGGCGGGAACGGGTGGTAGATGTAATCTTCAGCTCTCGTGCCGTTGGCATATAACACGTGTTTGTTGCTCAGGAGATAGACGTTTTCCCGGCCGCTGTCGCCACGCCTCTTGACGATACAACCCAGAGTTCCCCGTTCGAACAAGCCTGTCTGGGCATTTATTGGGGATGAGATCTGAATGCCTCCCTGGACCTTGTCGTACTCGCCGGTGTTTTCGCAGACGTCGAATCCAGCCTGACGAACGATCCTCACGTCGGTAGGATATCCTTCAAAAGTCTGGGGAATATGTTGCTCGGGCGAAAGTTCTTCTTCCGCCTTTTTCTCCCGCACGAAAACGACGATGGCAATCGCGTCTCTGTACCGCCCACTGGTTTTCTTCTGCCCGAAACCGACGTCCACGACACCATCGATCTTGCCGAAGGTTTCGCGGGCTCTCTGATAAGCTCCCAGGAACGCCTGCTGATCAGACAGTATGTGCTCATTGTCCTTCATGGATGCGCTCATATGCCCATCCCTTGAGGAACCAGGGTCTCATCGGACGCGATGCGATCGATCGCTTCGTTCAAGTCGCCGCAATCCCTGAACGCCCTGAGGATACACGCCCCGGCCTCGTTGATTGCATCCTTCAGCTCAGAACTGCCGTGCTGGCTCAGCATCTCTCCCATCCGTTCGAGCGCCTTGTTCAATGTCATGCCATTCACCGCCTTCGGCAGTCGGTAATCCCCGTCGCGCACGGAGCTCATCACCGTGGCGAGAATCGCCGGCCCTTGGCAACGGTGCCAAGCCACCGTCACGGGCCGGCAATGGTTGATTAGGTGCGTTATCTCCTCGCTGAATCGCCGGCCGAGCGCAAAGAGCCTTGCCGTGCCTCCGTGCTCCTGCAGGCGCTCGCGCAAAAGGCGGTAGGGCTCGGGGATAGAAGCTTCGAGGACAATGGGGGGCTCTTCTACAAGCACCGCGTCGGCCAGAGTCACAACATTGGGAGAATACGGGATACGGATGTCCATCTCGGACAAAACATCGCTGATGTGATTCGCGGCAGCGATGAAGGGATACGTTACCTTATCGACCGGGAATTTGGTACCGGGGCCTCCGGCGAACAACAAGCCGACGATTTTATTGCTGGCGTTGATGATAACAGATCCGGAATCGCCATTCTCTGCAAATGGAAGGCTTTGATCAACATTTACAATTATAATCTGGCCCGTAAAGTCGCGCTGCAGCCCCCCCAGTTGCCTGAATTTTACGGGGACTGAAGCATAGTTATCATCAACGACGCGCCCCTCGGTTCGGCCTGTGAGCTGACCGACTTTGAATACCGTCATTCCGCTTACGGCGCGCTCGTCACCCACGATCGTGTTGCGCGGGGGTTGGCCGTCCTTGCTCAAGCCTTTGATTTCATTGGTGGAGCTAATGCCGCAGCAGTTGCAGCAGGAAGATACATCGATCGTCGCGATCCCTCCATCCACCTTGTCGCTCATCAGGAGGAGCTTGATCTTCGCGATGGAATTCGTGCCGTCCCCAGGCCTCACGGGTAGATCGGCAAGCCCGATGGGATGGTCCAAGGGAGAAACAAAGGAGGGCGGAGAAGGTTGGTAGATTTTGTTGTCCTTACTTCCGGTATAGGCTCCTAATACATGAGCGTTACTGAGCAGGACGGCCGAATTGTCGGTGTTGTCGATGGCGATGCAACCCAAGGTTCCGACATCAAACTCTGTCTGGGCAGTGCCCGGTATTAAACCGAGAATACGGTTTGTAATCTGTATCCCGCCTTTGATGGGACGCTCTTTCGTGCTGTCCGCCAAGGATTGGAACTCCCCGACAGTATTCACGTCGGTCGGCACACGGTTGATCTCGCGCGGAATCAGCTCTGTGGCAGGAACATCTCCTTGGTTCCTCTTCTCCTGCACGTACACTCGGATGCACAGCTCATCGGTTATCTTTCCGCCCTTCTCTTTCAGCCCCACGCTCACGTGCAATACGCCGGGAATAGCTAGCAGTTGCTCTTCCGCGCCGGAGGCCAGCATCTCGCGGATCGCTTGGTTCTCGGCTTTGAGCTGTTCGTCAGTCTTCATAGGTTGCCTGCCATAGCGTGATATTCATGGCGTGGAGTACCGGGTCGATCGGGCAAGCCACGCCTTCGCCGCGGCTATTCGCGCCCCAGAGAAGGCCAACGGCTTTACCCATTGCATTGACGATCAATGCGCCGGAATCACCTTCGGCCGAGAACGGGGCTTCGCTGTCGACTCGGCGCACGAGCAATTGGCGCGGGGTGGGATACGAACGGCCTTCGATCCAGGCGACATCGGAATAGTCGACGCTGACGACGATGCCGGTGGTGGTACCTGTCATTGCGCCCGTCTTCGTAACCAGATCGCCGGGTTGTGCGATGTCATGTCCGGAGACGAGCGGCGACGGTGTTCCCGGAGGGGGCGGACACGAGCTGACGGCACAATCGACGTAATAACTTTCCCCGTCGAGGCGCACAGTGCCGAGCTTGCCGTACAGCACGTTGCCGATGGCGGAGAGCCGTCGCGTGCCGTCGACCTCATCCACGAGCCACACCACGCCGTCCTCTTCTCCCCCGTTGCCGAAGAGGACATGCCAGTTGCTCAGCAGCACGGGCCGTCTGTCGTGCAGAGTGTGGGCGAGACAGCCGAGGGTGCCGGGTATCCCCCTGGAATTGGCGATCCTGGCACCGGATCGTGGTCGCGGCACCGCGCCTCCGGGAACCCCCAGCAGAGTCGGGAGGGCGAGCGTCAGGTCCGGTGCCTGGGCCATGGCGGTATCTCCGTTACGGCAAGGTCGGCATCGTTTCCGCGAGTCAATGATGCTCTCGGCGCAGAAAATAAAATTCTATCACTCTTACCGATACTGTCAAGGGAAATCCAGGGCCTGATAACCCTCGAGATGCACGCATTCATTTGCCGACAGAGCGATCACATTTCCACATGCGATCATCTGTAGTTTGACATTCAGGTAGCGGGGCATATGACAGTAATGGAACAATTCATCGATACCACGCTCCGCGACCCTCCCCGTCCGCCTCGGATCGTGGGGCGGCTTGCGGCCTGTGGTGGGAGGGAGGGGAGACGGGTCGGGGGTGTGGGTTTGCCTACTCGTCCTGCTCGATGTAGCGGAACACCTCGGCGGGGCCGGGGACGGAGCGCAGGGCGCGGATCGCGCCGCGCCCGCCCACCTCGGCGCCGAGGTAGAGGCCGGAGCGGGTCTCGAGGGCGATCGAATCGCCGGGGAGGACCGGTCCGGCGCCGCCGATCTTGTGGATCACGAAGCGCTCGGAGAGGCCGGCGGTGGAGGCGGTGGCGAAGACCTGCCTGCCGGAGCCGGGCCGGATACTCAGATAGCGCCCGCCATGGGCCTGGAGGCTCACGGCGTCGCCGGCCTGGAGCGCGCCGCCGTTCCAGTCCTTGAGCGTGAAGGTCTCCCAGAAGCCGCCGCGCAGCCAGCGCCCGGCGCTCACCGCGCCGTCGTCCTCGTCGACCGAGACGTACTGGTTCGAGAAGCTGCTCAGGGCCACGCGGTAGAACCCGGCGTGGAGCTGGCTTTCCAGGGTCTCCCAGACCGGCGCCCGCGCGCCGTCGGGACGGACCAGCCAGAACCCGCGCAGATCGCGGTTGCGGGGGCGGCCGGTGTAGGCCTCCAGCGCCTCGTTGCAGTAGACCTGCCAGTAGACGGCGTAGCGCACGCCCCAGCCGAGCGCCGCCTCCATCAGCTCCCGGATACGCTCGAACCGTTCCCCCTCGGGAGCGCCGTGGTCCTTGGCCATCCCGAACTCGCCGAGGTAGAGGTTGTAACGGCCGAACAGGGCGTTGTCCGGCGCCTTCGACTCCAGGTAGTCGAGCGCGCGGGTGAGCTGAGCGGGGGAGAAGCCGAGGTCCCAGCTGGAGTAGGAGTAGAGATCGCAGTGGGTGAAGGGGATGACGTTGTTGGTCGCCGTCACCTTGCCGGCCATGGCGTCGCTCAGCAGGTTCACCTCGGCGGCGTGGAGCACCCGGACGCCGTGGGAGCCGACCTCCTTGCGCGCCTGCCGCACGCCGTCCTGGCGGGCGTTCCACCAGTCGATCATCCCCTGGATGCGCACGGGATCAGGATCGGCGCCTTCGGCCAGCCCCTGGCGCAGGATGTGATCCCCTTCCCAGTTCTGCAGGATGAAGGTCTTGCCCGAATCCGCGTAGGTGGTGAGGAGGTACTTTGTCAGCTGGTACATCTGATCGCGCTCGGCGTCCGCCTCCCCGGCGGTCAGGCCGTCGAGGAACTGCGGCACGCCGGACACCGGGGTGGTCTCCAGGATGAACGTCGAGAAGGGCTTGGCGAACAGATCCTGAACGTAGGGTTTCTGAACCAGCTCGACCAGATTCGCCGGCAGCGGGGACCAGTCCGAGTTGAAGGGGTAGAGCTCCTGGATGCGGTCCGGAACGAGGAAGACCTTGACCACCCGGCTCCCCAGCTCCAGGACGCGGTCCGCCCCCTCGTTGAGATAGTCCCCGGCTGTGAAGTTGTAGCGGCCGGCGGCGTGGGAGACCCCGAGCACGTCCCTGGCGTCGGCGGCGGTGGCGGGCGAAGCCGCCGCGAGGAGGAGAGCGCCGGCGAACGCGCAGCACGAAGCAGAGACGTGCATACCCTGTATTGTACGCGCCAGGGGGCGGGGGCGTTGATAGACCGGGCGCCCTGAAAGGAGACACGCTCGATGAAAGCGGCGGTGATCGACGGCTACGGCGGCAGCGACCGTCTCAAGGTGCGGGAGGTCGCGGAGCCGGGGGAGCCGGGGCCGGGGCAGATCCGCCTGCGCGTGCGGGCGGCGAGCGTCAATCCGGTCGACTGGATGATCCGCAAGGGGAGCCTGCGGCTGGTCATGCCCGCGAAGTTCCCGCTGATCCTCGGCCATGACGCGGCCGGCGAGGTCGATGCCATCGGCCCCGAGGTGACCCGCTTCCAGCCGGGCGACGCCGTCTATGGCGGGATCGACATCCTTCGCCAGGGGGGCTCCTATGCCGAACTGGCGCTGGCGCGGGAGTCGGCGCTCGCGGCCAAGCCGCCGGGGCTCTCCTTCGAGGAGGCGGCGGCGCTGCCGGTGGCCGGCCTCACGGCCCTCCAGTCGCTCCGCGACAAGGGGGAGCTGACCACGGGCGAGCGGGCGCTGATCAACGGCGCCTCCGGCGGAGTGGGGCACCTCGCCGTCCAGATCGCCGCCGCCCTGGGAGCGCGGGTGACGGGCGTCACCAGCGGCAGGAACCTCGACTTCGTCCAGTCCCTGGGAGCGCGGGAGGTGATCGACTACGAAGAGGAGGACTTCGCCGGCCGCGACGACGCCTGGGACGTCCTCTTCGATGCCGTCGGCAACCGCTCCTATCAGGACTGCGAGCCGTCCCTCGCCCACGACGGCGGGATTTACGTCACCACCCTCGTCGGCCCCCGGTCGTTCCTCAACGGGGTCTTCACCGGGACCGCGGGGCTCTTCGGCCAGAAGAAGCGGGCGCGGTGGATCATGGTGAGGCACAAGGCCGAGGATCTCGCCGTCCTCAGCCGCCTCGTGGATCAGGGCCGGCTTCGGCCGGAGATCCAGGAGGTCTTCCCGCTGGAGAGGGTCCACCAGGCCCACGACCTCAGCGAGACCGGGCGGGTGAGGGGGAAGCTCGTTCTCCGGATCGATTGATTCAGGATCTGGACGCGTCGTGGGCCTCGGCGAGCCGTTTCGGCGCATTGAACCGCCACGCCTCCTCGAGGATATTTTCGAGGACGTCGCGCTCGACGACCGGAAGCCTCACCAGGACCGACGGATAGCCGGCATAGTGGTCCGTGGTGAAGAAGGTCTCCGCATCCGTCTGCAGCAGGATCTCGCGGGCATCGAAGCCGATCTTGAGCACGAGCGTCTCGCCGTCTTCCCGCAGGCGGGCGAAGAACTTGCCGCGCACCCGGAAAGCCGGCGTTCCGTAGGACGTCCCCTCCTCGACTCCCGGCAGCGCGAGCGCGATCTCCCGCACTGTCTCGAAGGTGACCAGCCGGCCTTCCCGCGGTTGCTTGTTTTTCATGATCCCCTCATGGATTGGCGTAGCCGAGGGCTTGGAGACGCTTCAGGGTCTCGGCGTCGACGGGTTGCTCCACCTCTTCGGAGCGGCGCCCGCGCTCGGCCCAGGCGAGCAGGCGGGAACGCAGCCACGCCGCCTCCAGATCGCCGTCCCCCGCCAGGTTGACCGTCTCGCGCGGATCCCGCTGGAGGTCGAAGAGATACTCCGGGTCCCGGGAGCGGCCGATCCCCTCGCCCATCCCCCATTGGGGGCCGGAGCGCGGCGCCCAGATCACCTTGAACCGATCGGAACGGATGGCGTAGATGCCCCCCTTGACGCTGGAAGCGGCGGCGAGCCGTGGCACGCTGGGCAGCGGACCGGCGAGCGATCGCCCCCAGGCTTCCCGGGGATTGGGCAGGCCGGCGAGGTCGAGGAGGGTGGCGTGGAGGTCGAGGGTGTCGGTGCGGACCGTGACCGCGCCCGGCCGGAGCCGGCCCGGAGCCCAGAGCACGAGCGGGATGCGGAGCATCTCCTCATAGAGAGTGTAGCCGTGGAGCACGCCGCCGTGATCGAACAGCTCCTCGCCATGGTCGGCGGTGAGGGCGACGAGCGTCTCGGCCGGCTTCGCCAAGGTCCCGAGGGCGGCGAGGAAGCTCCCGAGCTCGGCGTCGTCGTAGGCGAAGCCTCCCGTATAGAGCCCCCGCAGCTTCGCGCGGATCGGCGGCCGGGCGGGAATCCGCTTCTCCTTGACCGCCAGCAGGCTCTGGATGGAGCCGTCGATCACCGATGGAATCCCGGCCGTGTAGCGCGAGCGGTAGGGCTCCGGAGGGGCGTACGGGTTGTGCGGGTGGAGGACGTGGAGATAGAGGAAGGCCTTCGAGCCGGGCGGCAGGGAGCGCACCCAGGCAAGGGCGCCGGCGTGGACCCGCGCCGCATTGTCGTTGAACGGGCGCCCCGGCAGGCTGGAATCCTCCTCGGCCACGTGCTCGAAGCCGCGGCCGGTGCCGAAGGCGGGTCCGACGTGGACGTTGCCGGAGAAGAGCGCGGTGCGGTAGCCCGCCCCCCGGAACCGCTCGGCAAGGGTGGGGCCGTCCTCCGGCGCCAGCTTCCACCCCCCGCGGACGACGAACGGCCGGCCGGTGAACAGGGCCTTGGTCGACGGCAGCGTATTGGGCGCGACGCTGCGGTGGGCGCGGAAGGTCACCCCCTCGCCGGCCAGGCGGTCGACGACCGGCGACACCCCCGGACTCCCCCCGAGATGCCCGACAGCGTCGGCACGCAGGGCGTCCATTACATAGACCACGACCAGCCGGGGGGCGGCGCGGATTTCGTGACGGTCATCGGCGCGGGGGCGGCGGGCTGGACGCTTCCGCCGGTCAGGCCGAGCCCCTCCCACCTCCCCGCGGGACCGGCGCCGAGCGCCCGCAGGCGAACCCGCGCGAAGCCGCCGGAGCCGGCGAGGGGAAGCGCGATCCGGCGCTTGCCGCGGAAGCGGTCCCAGAAGCCGGGCGTCCAGGAGAAGCGCTGGACCGGCGCGCCGTCCCCCCGCTCCACGGTCAGCTCAAAGCTCTGCCCCGATCGCGGCGAGGCCGGAGGCGCGAAAGTCCCGACGAGGGTCTCCGCGCCCGTCACCGGCCGCACCAAGTCGACGATCGTGTTCCCGCCCTGCATCAGGTCGCCCCCCTCGACCTTGGCCTCCCCGGCGGGCAGAACCGGGCGGACCGCCGCGCCGTCCACTCCGACGTCGGCGGAGTCGAAGGCGAGATCCACGGCCACCCGGCCGAGCGGAGCCGCGCCGAAAGGGAGCGGCACCGCGAGGGGATCGGTGAGCGCGAAAGAGCCGAGATCGCGCCCCGCCACCCGCACCCGCACATGAGTTCCGGCCGGAGCGCCGTCGTGGAAGTCGATTACCAGGGTGCGCGCCGCGCGCTCCAGATTGACAACCTCCAGGCGCGCCCTCCCGCCCGCCGTCACCGGCGAGAGCACGATCCGTCCGCCCGCGCGCCAGGGAGTCCATCCGGTGAGGAACCGGCTGCCGTCGGTCGCCGGCGGCCGTCGGTCGCCGGCGGCCGGGCCACCTCCCGGCGCTCCACGAGCACGTCGGGGGAGAGATTGCCGTCGAGGAGAGGGCGTACCGGGCCGGATGGGCGGGTAGGCCCACATCCGGCGGCGAGGGCGAGGAGCAGGAGGATGGGGAGAGGACGCATCGCCGCCGCCTTATCGCCGATCCTTCGTAACAGCCATCCATCTCCCCTGGAAGGACCCTGGGGGGCCCCGGCGTTTTTTGCTTCGGCCCATTCATCCATCGCGGCGGCCCTCGCCTCCGCCGGTTGCGCCCACGATTCCGGCGTCCGGGCCCTCGACCCGCTCGCGACCGCCCCCGCTTCCGCGCTGAGAACGAAAGGCTTCGCCGTTTCGGCCCACGAGTTCCCCGCTCTGGCCCATCAATGGGCTGGCAGCGCCCATCTTTGGGCCGCTCCGTCCCCGCGTTGGGCAGGGCGATCCCCCACGAGGGCTTACGAGATCTCGTAAGGGATCGGCTGGCCCATTGATGGGCCGGCCCGTCCCCCTGATGGGCCAGAACGCCCCCGTCGGGGGACTTACGAGATCTCGTAAGGGCCGGACCGGCCCCAGCGAGGGGCGTGCCGGCCCAAAGATGGGCGTAACCGGCCCAACAATGGGCCAGAGCGCCCCTCGCAAGGGAGCGAGCAGTCCCTTGGCAGGTACTTCAAGAAACCGGGCTCAAGGTATGCCAGCTACAACCCCAGATAGTACCCCAGACTGAACTGCCGAGAGGTTCGTGACGAGGCATCAGGCAAGAGCGAGCGGTGGCACAAATGAGGCAGGCGCTCCTGAAGACAGGATTAAGTCCTGACGCCCCGGGACACATGACCTCGTTCCCGGAATTCGGACCCGTGCTCACCGCTCGCAGTAATAATGTACCGTAAAGTAGCGACGGGGGTAAGACCTGTATCTAACGATCACCCAGCTCTCTCAGCGTCGCCTTCAGCAACTCCCAGAACCGCCCCACCGACTCAACCTCCACTCGCTCATCCGGCGAATGCGCCCCCTGGATGACGGGCCCGAACGAGATCATGTCCATCCCCGGGAACTTCTCTCCGAGGACGCCGCATTCGAGGCCGGCGTGGACGGCCTTCAGCTCGGGGTTGGTGCCGGCGACTCTCTGGTGGACCTGGCGGAAGAGGCCGAGGAGGGGGGAGGCGGGGTTGGGTTTCCAGCCGGAGTACCCCTCGGTCTCTTCCACCTCGGCGCCGGCCAGCTCGGCGATCGCGCGGAGCCTCCGCTTGGTGTCGCGCATGGCGGAGGCGACGGAACTGCGGATGCTGATCAGGATCGAGAGCGCGCCGTCCGTGCTGGTGGCGGTGGCGACGTTGAGGCTGGTCTCGACCAGGCCCGGGATGTCGTTGCTCATCGCCTGGACGCCGTGGGGGAGGGCGTTGAGGAGGCCGAGCGCTTTCCGGCTCGCGGCCGGCGTCCAGACCCGTTCGGCGGCCGGAGCCGCGGCGATCTCGATCTTCAGGTCCGGATCGGCGGTGCGGATCTCGTCCAGGATCGCGGCGGTCTCCCGCTCGACGGCGGCGGCGAAGGCATCCCGGGCGTCCGCGGGGAGCACGGCCCGTGCCGAGGCTTCGCGGGGGAGGGCATTGTGCTTGTTGCCCCCCTGGAAGGCGGCGAGATGGAAGGGGGTCTGCTCCAGCGCCGTGAGGAGGATGCGGGCGAGCAATTTCACGGCGTTGCCGCGTTGGAGGTGGATCTCCATCCCGGAGTGCCCCCCCTTGAGCCCCGAGAGCCTGACGTCGAGCGCCGTGGCCCCCGCGGGGACCGGGGCCGTTTCGAGCGGCAGGGTGAGATGGCTGGCGGAGCCGCCCACGCAGCCGATCGTCACCGCGCCCTCCTCCTCGGAGTCCAGGTTGAGGAGCCGGCGCCCCGTAAGCGCGACCGCCGCGGGATCGAGGGCCAGGACGCCGGTGAGGCCGGTCTCCTCGTCGACGGTGAACAGCAGCTCGAGGGGGCCGTGGACGAGGTCCTCGGCCGTCATCACCGCGAGCATGGCGGCGGCGCCGATGCCGTTGTCCGCGCCGAGCGTGGTGCCGGTGGCCTTCACCCAGTCCCCCTCGCGGCGGGGGACGATCGGATCGCGGTCGAAATCGTGGACGGTCCCCGAGTTCTTCTCGGTCACCATGTCGAGATGCCCCTGGAGGACGACGGTCGGCGCCCCCTCCATCCCCGGCGAGGCGGGCTTCTCGACGACGACGTTGCCGGTCGCGTCCTGGCGCCAGCGGAGCCCCCGTTTTTCCGCTTCGTCGATGACGTACCGGCGGGCGCGCTCCTCATGCTTCGAGGGTCGCGGGATCGCCAGGATGGCGTCGAAGTGCTTCCAGAGGGGGCGCGGTTCGAGGTCGGAAACGAAGGACATGGGGATTCTCCCTGGACGAAGGACAGCCTGGTCCAGGGAGGATATACCGGAGCGGTGGGCGGCGCTTAGCGGAGGGTGTTCATGCGGCGCAAATCTGTGAGCAGGATTCCCAGGTGGTGTACCAGTCCGTTGGATTGATGCAATAGGTGCTTCCAGGAACGGCCCGGCCGCTGCAGCAATGGGTTCTATACAGAGTGTCGTCGATTCCTCCGTTCGGGATGCAGGCGGGAGGCTCTACTTGCGAAGTGGCCCGCGGCGCTGAGATAAAGGCCATGACCAGACAGAGGGCGAGGAGGGGCAGAAGGGCCAGGCGCGTTTTCATGACAACGGTCTCCTTCCATGATCCGGCTTCGACATGAAGCACGGCTCTGTAACCAATCGTCTAACTTATTAATATTCTAGCATAGCTATTCGTAGATTACTAGACTGCTGGGGAGGAAATCCGCGATGTCATCGCCCATTCGGCCTGAATGGCGTTCTTCCGTCGATTCGGAGGGCAATCCGCTGAGCGGAGGGAGGAGCGGCCGCGCGGGGTGAAACTCCCGCGCGGCCCGGGATCGAGAGGCAGGACTTCAGGCCTTGCCGTCGGCGACGATGCGATAGACGCCGTCGTCGATCTTGTGCCGTCCCGTCTCGAGCAACCAGCGCTCGACCGAGCCGGCGCCGCGGCTCAGGGGAGCCGCCGATGTGGGGGTGGTCGTCGCCTCCGCCACGGCGGCGAGGCCCGAGGCTCCGGCCCAGCCGGCCAGGGCGAGACCGCCGGACCGCTTCAGGAATTCGCGTCGATTCGTGCTCATGGTCCCTTCTTTCTGGTCCAGTAGGATTCTGCTTCGTTTTTCAACGTTTCGTAGACTTGGGACTCGATTTTCCCCTGGCCGGTTGCGAGCAGCCACCGCTCGACCTCTCTCCCGGGATCCGCCAGATGGCGCGGACCCGCGGAATCCTGGAAACGGAGGTGCCCGTCGAAGCTCTCCGCCGAGGCGATCTCCCGGCCCCCGGCGTAGAGCCGGAACCGGAGGCCCCGGAAGCCGAGCCGGCCCGGAGGTTCCACCTCGCCCGCCGGCGCCAGCCCGTCGACCCGCTCGACCAGTTGAGCCACCTCCTCCGGCGTCAGCGACCAGGCCGGATTCGGCCGGCCGGAGTACAGGTCGGCCTCCACGGTCGCGGCATCGGGCGAGGGTTTCTCCTCTTTACGCTTCGACAAGTCCGCCCCTCCACAGGACGAGGTGGTGATCAGCGCCGCGGCGGCGAGAGCGATTCCAGCCCGGGTGGTACGCATGCGGCGTGTCAGCTCACCAGGACCGAACCGCCGCCACCGTAGAAATATTCGCAGAACGTGGTGTAGGGGCCACGGTTCGCCGTCTGCGGATTGGTGATCAGGTTCCCCGAGTCGTCGGTGTTCTTGGCCGGCGTGCTGCCCGGCTTGTGGCACCAGCGGCCGTTGATGCACATGCGGTAGAAGTGGAAGTCGTTGCCCGGCCAGATCACCAGGCAGATGGTCAGGTTGTTGGACGCCTGGCAGGAGTCCGCCCAGCCGTCAAGGCGGACGCCCGCTCCCGCGTTGGCGCAGGTCGGCGGGAATGGCAGCGTGCTCCCCCCCTGCCGGCCCGGCTGGGCGAAGGTGTTGGAGCGGTAGTTCGAGGCGTAATTGTAGCAATTGTTGTAAGGCACGTACGAAGCCCCGTTCCAGAAGCTGAAGTCGGTCGAGCTGGTGAGGTAGTTCGAAGCGCAGCCCACGAGAGCCCCCTTGTCGGGGAGGTCTTCACTGTGTCCAGGCAGCCGCTCGTCCTTGCGGATCATCCCAGCGGCGACCTCGCGCAGGTAGTCGTCCACCTCGGTGTCAATCTTCTCCGAGGTGTCGAGCAGCCAGAGATTGAGGTCGCTCTCGCTGCCGGGCTGGCCGCCGATGCGGAAGCGTGACGGCAGTTTCTTGTCGACGCTCTCGGAGACGGCCGACACCACGTACCCGCGGTACCCCAGGCGCCCGTTCGTGGCCGCGGTCGGCAGCATGACCCTGGGTTCGGCGGTGACGCGGTCCAGGAGTTCCTTCTCTTCCTTGCCAGAGAGGATCCATGAGGGGTTCGGCCGTCCAGAAAAAATGTCGAGCTCCACTTGCAGCATCGTCTTCCTCCTGCCTTTGATTGCCACTCGGTTGAGTGAGCAAAGGTTGATATACGGATACTGCTATATATTAAAGAAAAGGTCAAGCCGATCCCCCCGCTATACTCCCGCCATGTCGATCCTCTTCCTGAGCCGCCACGACGTCGAAGCCCTGCTTCCCATGGACGAGTGCGTCGAGGCGGTCGACGCCGTCCTCCGCGCACTCGCCCGCGGCGAGGCGATCCAGCCGCTCCGTTCCGCCTGCTGGATGCCGGACCGCAACGGGCTCCTGGCGGTGATGCCGGGCATGCTGGGAAGGATGATCGCCGGCGTCAAGGTGCTGACGGTGGTGCCGGAGAACCATCTGCATGGCGAGGAGTCGCACCAGGGGATGGTCCTCTTGTTCGAGCAGGAGCGGGGGAGGCCCCTGGCGCTGCTGGACGCCTCGTCGGTGACCGCCATCCGCACGGCGGCGGCGAGCGCGGTCGCCACGCGGGCGCTGGCGAGGGCGGAGGTGGGGGATCTGGCGATCCTGGGCTCGGGAACCCAGGCAAGGACCCATCTGGACGCGATGCGGGCGGTGCGGACCCTGCGCCGTGTCCGGGTCTGGAGCCGGCGGCCGGAAAGCGCCCGCCGCTTCGCCGAGCGGGAAGGGGAGAGGACCGGCCTGACGGTGGAGCCGATGCCCTCGGCCCGCGAGGCGGTCGACGGGGCAGACCTGATCTGCACGGTGACCGCCGCCAGGGAACCGGTTCTCCTCGGGGAATGGATCGCGCCCGGGGCGCACATCAACGCCGCCGGAGCTTCGACCCCCAACGCCCGCGAGTTGGACGCGGCGGCTGTGGCGCGCTCGCGGCTGTTCACCGACCGCCGGGAGTCACTGCTCGCCGAATCCGGCGATTTCCTCCTCGCCCGCGGCGAGGGGGCGGTCACGGACGATCACATTCTCGGCGAGATCGGGGAGGTCCTTGAAGGGCAGATCCCGGGCCGCCGCGCGGACGCGGAGATCACCCTGTTCAAATCCCTGGGGATCGCGGTCGAGGATCTCGCCGCGGGGTGGCATGTGTACCGAAAGGCGCTGGCGGCGGGGCGGGGGAGCGTTCTCGAACGCTGAACCGAAGCAAGACAAGGACGTAAAGGACCACAAGGACGTCAAGGACGAGGAGCCACGGTTCCCGGTAGATATCCTTTCTGTCCTGTCCCTGGTGTCCTTGATGTCCTTTTCGTCCTTGTTTTCTCACCCCCACGCCAGGATCGCATACCCCAGAAACAACCCATACATCGCCGCCACCACCGTGATCACCACCCTTGCCAATCGCGATTCATAACGGCGGAAGAGCACGATGCAGCCGATCACGACCGCAAGCATCTCCAGCGGCGCCATGATCTGGCCGTAGTGGCGCGGGTCCCAGTAGGAGACGGGGCTGTGGAACCGCCAGTCGGAGAAGGGGAAGAAGTGGCGGTGGGCGTCCTCGCTGTGGAAAAAGAAATCCTCGGGAATGTGGAGCGCCATGCCGGCAAAGAAGGCGGTCAGCCGGGGACGGCGGAGCCACAGGGCGAGGAGCAGCCCCGCCAGGGCGACCGGCAGGGAGTGGAGGAGATCGATCGTCCAGGCTCCGCTCCAGGCGAAGTAGGAGCGCGACCAGATCTCGGATTCCGGCAGACCCGCGACGAGCTTCGCCCAGATGTAGAAGGCGAAGATCGGCACGTCCGGCAGGATGGAACCGATCACGATCGGCAGCGCGGTCCCGGGACGGTCCTTGCGGCCGAGGATCCAGAGATTGAGGACCGCGTGCGCCGGGGTGTTCACCCCTCCGCGGCCGCGCGGCGCAGCTGTCCGGTCAGCGGGTGGTCCTCGCCGAGCACCTGCCGCGAGATGGCGAGGGCCTGGGTGAAGTGCTCGCGGGCGGCTTCGGGCTGTCCGGCCTCCCGCTCGAGGACGGCCAGGTTGTTGAGGTCGGCGATCACCTGCGGATGCGCCTCGCCGAAGACCTGCTGATTGATCCGCAGGGCCGCGTCGACGTGGACACAGGCTGAGTTGCTGTCTCCCAGCTCGCGCAGGAGGCCGGCGACGTTGGTGAGCGCCCGCGCGGTCTCGGGGTGGATGTCGCCGTAGAGGTGGCGGGCGATGTCCACGGTCGGGCGCAGATATTCGAGCGCTTTCGCCGGCTCTCCCAGCTCGCGCTCCACGGCGGCGAGGTTGCCGAGGTCGGCCGCCACCGCCGGATGGCCGTCGCCGAAAGCCTCCCGGTGCAGGGCGAGGGCGCGCTCCAGATGCTCGTGCGCCGGCTCCCGCTGGCCGAGGTTGCGGTAGACCATGCCGAGATTGGCGAGGATTGACGCCAGGTTGGCGTCCTGGGCTCCGCGGCTCTGGATGGCGAGGGCTTGCTCGAGGATCTCGCGGGCTTCCACGTGCTCGCCGCTCTCGTTGAGCAGGATGCCGAGGAGGTTCAGCGCCCGGGCCGTGGCCGCGTGCTCCGGGCCGTGGATCTCCCGCGCCGCTTCCAGCGAGAGCCGGGCCTCCGCGATCGCCTCGGGCACGCGCTGCAGGTCGCGCAGGATCTCCGCCCGCAGGTTGTGCAGCTCGAGACCCTCCTCGGGGTTCAGGTCGCCGGCGCGGGGGCGCGTCGCCTCGACGAAGGCGAACCGGCGGAAAGAAGGCCAGTGCCCTTCCGTCTGCCGGGCCGCGGTGAGCAGGTCGCGGGCGCTCGTCCGCCCCTCGGCGATGCCGGCGGCGAGCTCGGCCGTGAGCGCCTCGACCTCCCCCTCGCCGATCCAGACGCGCAACTCGCGCAGGAAGAACTGGCGAGCCTGCTCGTCGGCGAGGAAACTGGCGAGGTTGTAGCGGAGCAGGGTCATCCCCCGGGTGTGGACGGGGACCGACTGGTTGAAGAACTCCAGCAGCTCGCCGGCCAGCTGCTCGCGTTTGGCGCTCAACGGCGCGAGAAAGGCGTGGCGGAGGCGTGGGCTGGTGAACGCGTAGGTCAGCATCCCAGGGAACGAGGGGTGGCCGTACTGATGATCGACGAAAAGCCGTAGCTCCTCGTTCTCGACCAGCTCCTCGTCGATGAGGTCGAGGAGCTCTTCCCGCTGCTCGGGCTCCAGCTCCAGGTGATGGAAGAGCACCTCGGGCGGCACGTTTTCGCCGCAGAGGGCGGCGAGGTCGAGAAAGCGCTGCAGGCGGTCCGCCGTCGACATCTCGAGGCCGTCGAAGAGCTCGTGGACCGGGTCGAGAAGAGGGTCGGCGGGCAAGGGCTGGAGATCCAGGCGCAGGCTCTTGGCCCGCGGGGTCACCCGGTCGTCGGGATCGGCGGGGGAGCAGGAGATGGCGAGGACGAGGCCGGGGTTGCGCCGGGTCTCGTCGAGCAGCCAGCGGCGCAGGGTATCGGTGAGCTGGGCGCTGTCGACGGCGTGCACGACCAGGTGGCCGTCCCGGCTCAACGCCGCGAGCAGGCCCGAGAGGGCGGGCCGGGCATCTGGGGAGCCCGCCGGGAGCAGCTTCCAGACCGCCGCCGGGTCGTCCAGCCGCAGGAGCAGGGAGACCAGGGCCGCGCCGGTGAGCGAGACCTCGAAGAACTGGAGGAGCGGCAGGATCCGCTCGCGCAGGGTCTCGCGGCCAGCCTCGCCGAGCTCCAGGCGGTGGGCGATCTGGACCTCGGCGAAACGGGCGAGATCGAAACCCTCCTCGTAGCCGTCGAGGTCGAGCGGGAGAACGGTGATCCGCCGCCCCTGCAGGCCGGCGCCATGGGCCGCCGCCGCCAGCAGGCCGGTACGGCCGCACCCGGGCTCGCCGGCGAGAATGAGGACCGGCGCCGGCCCCGGCGCGGCGAGGACGCGCTCGACCGCCGCGAGGGCCTCGGGCGCATGCTCGTTGTAGAGCCGGTGTTTTTCTTCGGGGGGCAGTTGCTGGATATCGTCAAGTCCGGTCGCCATCGCTCTCCTCCTCGTGGGACGCCGATGCTATGGGACGGAGCCCGAATGGGCAAACCGGGATAGGATGGGCTTACAGATTCCCATGAATCCCGACGTCGCCAGCGCGATCCCGAGGTTGGTCGAAACCGGCGCCCTGCCGCCGGAGGGGGCGCCGCGCCTGCTGCGGGTCGCCCGGGGGGAACTCGTCTCTGTCCATGGGGAGCTGCGGGCCCTGCTCTACGTGGGGGTGCTGCTGGTCACCGGCGGCGTCGGGCTCCTGGTCCAGCAGAACCTCGACCGCATCGGACCCCTGGCGATCGCCGTTGCTCTCGGCCTCGCCGCCGCAGCGGCGCTCGTCTGGGTGGCGCGGACGGCGCCAGCGTTCTCGTGGCGGGAAGTGCCGTCGCCCAATCTGGGATTCGACTACATCTTCCTGCTGGGCGTCCTCCTCGCCGCCGCCGACCTCGCCTACGTCGAGGTGAAGTTCACGCCACTGGGAGCCCACTGGACCTGGCATCTGCTGATCGTGGCGGCCCTGACGGCCCTGGCCGCCTTCCGCTTCGACTCGCGCGTCGTCTTCTCCCTGGCGCTCTCGACCTTCGCGGCCTGGAGGGGGGTCTCGGCGGCGCGGTTCGGCACGGATCTCTGGTTACAGTCAGAGGACGTGGTGCGCTGGAACGCGATCGCCTGCGGCGTGTTCTTCGCGATTCTGGGGTACCTGC
Source organism: uncultured Acidobacteriota bacterium (assembly GCA_963792575.1). Classification (GTDB taxonomy): domain Bacteria; phylum Acidobacteriota; class Thermoanaerobaculia; order Multivoradales; family UBA5704; genus DATARR01. Next base: position 474,521 of record CAWBWZ010000022.1, on the reverse strand, counting down.
TCAAGCGGACGGGGCGCAAGGCTCACTTCGAGCCGCTGGCGGTCACCCTCGGATGGCTGCTGATCCTGGGCGGCCTGGGGTCGGGGATGTGGGAGTCGGCCTCCTGGCTCGGATGGGGGATCGCCCTGCTGCTGGTCAGCGCGGGGCTGGCGGCCGGAGCCTACCGCGCGCGGCGCTTCCCGCTGTTCGCCTTCGGCGTCGCCGCCGCCTATGTGGCCTTGAGCCGGCTGGCCCTGGAAGGGTTGAAGCTGGAGACCCTGGGGTGCTTCTGGTTTTTCGTGACCCCGCTGCTGGTGATCGCCGGCTTGATCCTGGCCCAGCGCCGGATGAAGGAGCCGGCATGACGCGCGACGCGGCCCAGGCTGACCGTAACGCGGCCATCCGCGCCGCCGCCCGCGGCTGGAAGCAGGCCGGGGCGATCGACGAGGCGGCGCTCGCCGCCGTCGAGGCGGCTTATCCGGACGACCGGCATCGCCTCGGCCCGGTGTTCCGCGTCCTCGTCTTCCTGTTCACGATCATCGCGATCAACGGCGGCTGCGGGTTCATCTGGGCTCTGATCAACTCCCTCAGGGATGCGCCCCCTCCCGCCATTCTGCTCGTCTTCGGCGTGGCGCTACTCGTCCTTACCGAGTTGCAGATCACGAAGATGCGCCGGGCGCAGGGGGGAAGCGAGGCCGCCACGTCACTGGTGGGGATCGGCTATCTGGTCGCATTCGCCGGCTGGACGGCCGACAAGGCGGGCTTGAGTTTCCTCCATACCGCCGCGACCATGCTCTTCGCCACCGCCGTTCTCCTGGCCGGAGCGGCCTGGCGTTGGGGGTACCCCCTGTATGCCGGAGCGGCGATGGCGGCGCTGCTGGGAGGCTTGACCGCCTTTCCCGGCGGGCGTCTGGCCTGGATCGCCCTGCCGCTCCTCACCGCTCCGGCGTTCGTGCGGCTCGCGGACTCGGCACGCTTGCCGCCCGCGCTCCGCGCTTCCTGCGCGGCCGCCCTCGGGGTGGCGCTGGCGGGACTCTACGTGGCTCTGAATCTCGCCTCCTACGATCTGGGATGGCTCGAGGCGTACCGGTTCGATTGGAGACTCCACTCGGAAGGCGGCGGAGGGACCGCGCGCTGGCTCTTCATCGCCGCCACCGCGCTGGTTCCGATCATCTATCTGGCGCTGGGTCTCCGCTCGCGCCGCTGGGTCTTCCTGATTCTCGGGCTGGGGACGGGGATCGCCTCGCTGGTCACTCTGCGCTGGTACGTCCATCTCGCGCCGCTCTGGGCCGTGCTGACCGTCTCGGGGGGCGCTCTGCTGGCGGCGGTCTTCGCGCTGCGGCGCTATCTCGATTCCGGACCGGGCAAAGAGCGCCACGGCTTCACCGCCGAACCGCTGTTCGAGGATCTGGCGCAACGCCGGATTCTCGAAGCGGGCGCCGCCGTGCTGTCGCTCTCCCCGGAGGCCCGGCCGGCCCACGAAGAGCCGAGGTTCACGGGCGGCGGCGGGGAGTTCGGCGGCGGCGGGGCGAGCAGCGAGTTCTGAAAGAGACGACCGCTGAATTCGGCTCGGAAAAGAGGAGTTGCGGCACCATAGCTTCTGAAGAGGTTTCATTTTTAGCCTCCAAAACTTGGACGCCTTCTCTCCGTCCGCGACTCTCTCCCCGCCGGGAGCTCGCGCTCCGCCCCCTTGGAGCGCTCGAGGAGCTCATTGTCCCTCGCGCAAATCTCGATATCAGGAGGAGCTTATGAAGAAGCTTTCCGTTCTCGTTGTTCTCGCCGCTTTCCTCGCGGTGCCGGCCCTGGCAGCCGACCGCTCCATCACCAACGGCATCGACCTCTGGCAGACCCGGGGAGACGGCACCACGTTCGCCGACTTCTCCAAGGAAACCATCCCGGCCGGGTTCTTCTGCAATCGGTCAGAGCCCTTCACGGGCAAGATCGTCTTCCGGGGAGTTCCCATCGCCACCGGCCAGCCCGGTGCCCTGGGCGCCACCGACACGATCGTCCAGCGCCTCGACAACGCCACGTTCAACAAGCGCGGGGTGGCTTCGACGCGCATCCAGATCAAGGCCATGCAGTTCGAGAGCGTGGCGCCGGTCAAGACCGCCTGCGGCCTGTACAAGGCCTACGTGAAGCTCGACGGCGAGCAGCCGGTCACCACCATGCGCATCGTGCGGGAAAACGAGAAGGGCGGCAGCTTCTTCGCCCCGATCTCGGTCAACATCAAGATGACCTTCGAGCCCGTCGGCCGGGTCACCACGGAAGCTCTCGAGCTGCGCAAGTCCCTGCGCTTCCCGCCCGCCCGGCACCAGGAGTGGTCCACTGAGCGCTCCAGCACGATCCTCGCCGCGGCCAATGGCGTCGTGAAGGTGGACACCGACGGCGACCGTATCCCCGATACCTTCCTGCCGGGCCTGTCGAACTTCGCGGCCGGCAAGTCGCCCAGGCCGCAGAAGTATGTTCAGTACTTCGACCAGCCGATTGACGACAACGGCTGCCACGTCCAGGACGAAGGGCAGCACTGCCCCGCACCCATCCCGTATTGATCCGACCAATCTCGTAGCCAGAGGCGGCGGCTCTCCCGAGCCGTCGCCGACGTTGATATCCTCCCGCGATGCTCGACGCCTTCGCCCGCCAGATGCTCTATCCCGCGCCGCCGGTGGCGGTGCCCTCGCCGCCCCCCGCTCCCCTGGAGGAGGTCTGGCTCGACCTCCCGGGCGGCAACCGGGTCCAGGCCTGGTTCTTCGCCACTCCTGAGCTGCCGGCCGCGGCTCCGCTCGTCCTCTTCTTCCATGGCAACGGCGAGAACCTGGAGACGGTCCGCTGGTCCGGGCTGTTCGAGGAGATCGGCCGGCTCGGCGTGGCGGTGCTCGCGGCGGACTTTCCCGGCTATGGGCGCAGCTCGGGAGCCTCTTCCGAAGAGGGGCTGATCGCCACCGGCGACGCGGCGGTCGCGTGGGCCCGGGAGAGCCATCCGGAGCGCCCCCTGGTCGTCTGCGGCTGGTCGCTGGGCGCCGCGCTGGCGATCGCCACCGCCGACCGGCATCCGGAGGAGGTGCGCGGCCTGATCGCCCTCTCCCCCTGGACGACGCTCGCCGAGGTGGCGGTGGGGATCTTCCCCGAGTTCGCGGTCAAGGCGATGCTCCGCGAGCACTACGACTCGCGGCAGGCGGCGCGGCGCATTCGAGTCCCCGCCCTGGTCGTCCATGGCGAGCAGGACGACCTGATCCCCATCCGGCAGGGGGAGGAGATCGCCGCCGTGCTGGGAGAGTCCGCGCGGTGGGTGCCGGTCCGCGGCGCGGCCCACAACGACCTCCTCGGCCGCCGGGAGGTCTGGGAGGAGATGGCGCGGTTCCTCGGCCGTCTTGATCCCCATACTTGATCCCCATACTCCTTTTCTCGCGCCAGCGGAAGCTTGCGCCCTGCTGATTCTCGCGGGAGAATGACGGAGTCCGCTCGACTCCCAGCCCCATGATCGACGTCCTCCCCCAGCAGCAGAAGGCGCTCCCGCATAGCGAGGAGTCCGAGCGCGCCGTGCTCGGCGGCGTGATGCTCGACACCTCCGTGCTGGCCACGATCTCGGGTCGGCTGCGGGCCGAGGACTTCTACTCCGAGCGCCACCAGATCCTCTACCAGGCGATGATCGACCTCCAGGAGGAGCAGGTGGAGATCGACCTGCGCACCCTCCAGGCCCGGCTCGAGCAGCGCGGGCAGCTGGAGATGATCGGCGGCCTGGCCTATCTGACGAGCCTCGATCTCGACCTCCCCGACATCGGGCGGATCGACGCCTACGTCGAGATCGTGAAGGAGCGGTCGGTCCGCCGCCGGCTGATCCAGACGTCCGGCCAGATCATTCGAAATTGCCTGGACGGCGGCCTGGAGGCGCGGGAGGCGCTCGGGCGGGCGGAGCAGTCGATCCTGAGTCTCGGCGAGGAGGCGATTCAGCGCGGCTTCGCGCAGCTCTCCCACGTGCTCCACACCACCCTGGAGGAGCTCGAGGAGCGCCCCGGGTCGATGCTCACCGGCGTGCCGACCGGCTTCACCGACTTCGACCGCATCAGCCAGGGGCTGAACCGGGGGAACCTGATCATCATCGCCGGCCGGCCGGGCATGGGGAAGACCAGCTTCGCCCTCAACGTCGCCCAGCACGTGACCGTGCGCGAGCGCAAGACGGTGGGCATCTTCTCGCTGGAGATGAGCCAGCAGGAGCTGTCGCTGCGCATTCTCTGCTCGGAGGCGGACATCTCCTTCTCGCGGCTGCGCTCGAACCGCGTCTCGCAGAAGGAGTGGACGCGGATCATCCAGACTGTGCGCGCGATCGGCGACGCGCCGCTCTATATCGACGACTCGCCCAACCCGACGCTGCTCGAGGTGGCCTCGAAGTCCCGCCGCCTCAAGGCCGAGCGCGGGCTCTCCCTGATCGTGCTCGACTATCTCCAGCTGATGCAGGCCGGCGGCCGCTACGAGAACCGCAACCTGGAGATCGCCGCCATCAGCCGCGGCTTGAAACAGCTCTCCAAGGAGCTGGAGATCCCGGTGATCGCCCTCTCTCAGCTCTCCCGCCAGACCGAGCGGCGGGGGAGCGACCACCGGCCGCAGCTCTCGGATCTCCGCGAATCGGGATCGATCGAGCAGGACGCCGACATGGTGGCCTTCATCTACCGCGACGAGGTCTACAACCAGACCGAGGAGAACAAGGGGCTGGCGGAGCTGATCATCGCCAAGCACAGAAATGGCGAGACCGGCACCGTCGACCTCGTCTTCCTGGGAGAGACCACCAGTTTCCGGAACCTCGATCGGCATGGCCTCGAATCCTCCGCCCCCTTCTGAGGTTCCGCCGGACGCCGAGGGGGCGCCGGGAGTCGACGACCTCCAGGCCGCCCTGCGCCCCGCCTGGGTGGACGTCGACCTTGCCGCTCTCGAGCACAACCTCGCGAAGATCCGCGAGCGGCTCGCCGGCTCGCCCGCGCCTCCGAAAATCATGGCGGTGGTCAAGGCGGATGCCTACGGCCACGGCGCGGTGGGAGTCTCCCGCGCCCTCGAAGCCGCGGGGGTGGACTGGCTCGGCGTCGCGCTGCTCGAGGAGGGGGCCGAGATCCGCCACGCCGGCGTCCAGCTCCCGGTCCTGGTGCTGGGCACCGCCCGGCCCGAGAAGATCGCCCTCTACGCCCGCTACCGCCTTACTCCGACCCTCTCCTCGCTCGCCGAGCTTCTGCGCTGGCAGGATTGGACGGCGGGGCAGAGCGAGCCACAGCCTGTGCATCTCAAGGTGGATACCGGCATGAGCCGCCTCGGCGTGGCGATGGACGAGGTGCCGCGGGCGCTCGCGATCCTGCGCGGCAGTCCGGGGCTGCGGCTGGCCGGCCTGCTCTCCCACTTCGGCGACGCCGACGACCTGGGGAGCCCGCGCAACCCGGCCCAGGCAGAGCGCTTCGCCGCCGTGCTCGCCCTGCTGGAGCCCGGGGAGCGCGACGGCGTCCTGATCCACATGGCCAACAGCGCCGCCGCCCTGCACCGCCCGGAGAGCCGTTTCGCCCTGGTGCGGATCGGGATCTCGATCTATGGCCTCGACCCTGTCGATGAAACTGCGGATCTTCAGCCGCGTATGGGTTTGCAGCCGGTCATGGCGGTGCGGGCGCGGATCGTCCAGCTCCGCGAGGTCCCGGCCGGCACGCCCCTGTCCTACGGCGGGCGGACGGTCACCCGGCGGCGCAGCCGCGTCGCCGTCGTGCCGGTGGGATACGCTGACGGCTACGCTTGGCGGCTGACCGGCAAGGCCGAGGCCCTGGTGCGGGGGCGCCGGGTTCCGGTCGCCGGTTCGGTTACGATGGACATGACCCTCCTCGACGTGACGGAGGCCGGGGCCGAGCTGGGGGACGAAGTGGTCCTGCTCGGCCGCCAGGGAACTGAAGAGATCACGGCGGCCGAGCTTGCGGCGCACGCCGGGACGATCTCGTGGGAAATCCTCTGTCACCTGGGGTTGCGGCTGCCGCGCCGCTACGTGCGGGAGGGGAGAGTGGAGGAGTTGATGTCGCGTTTCTCGCGGGAGGACATGTGAAGACCCCGGATCTGCCCGGCCCCGTCGCGGGGTTCTTCGAGGAGATGGGGCGCTTCATGCAGATGGTCGGGCGCGTTTTCGCCTGGACCCCCCGGCGCCCTTACGACTGGCAGGAGCTGCTGCGCCAGATGGTGAAGGTGGGGGTCAACTCGATGCCGGTGGTGCTGCTCACCGCCATGTTCACCGGCATGGTGCTGGCCCTTCAGACCTTCACCGTGCTGAGCCGCTTCAGCGCCGAGAGCTTCGTCGGCTCGCTGGTGGCGCTGTCGATGGTGCGCGAGCTCTCCGCGGTGCTCTCCGGGCTGATCGTCGCCGGCCGCGCCGGCTCGGCCATGGGCGCCGAGCTCGGCACCATGCGCGTCACCGAGCAGATCGACGCCCTCGAGGTGATGGCGACCGATCCGGTCCACTACCTGGTGGTGCCGCGGGTCTGGGCGACCACGCTCACGCTGCCGCTCCTGGTCGTCCTGGGCAACGCCGTCGGCATCTTCGGCGGCTATCTGGTCGCCGTCGTGCTGATGGGGGCGAATCCGGTTGCCTACGTCAACCGGACCTTCCAGTTCATGGAGTTGAACGATCTCCTCTCGGGGCTGATCAAGGCGGGCGCCTTCGGCTTCCTGCTCGCCGTCATCGGCTGCCAGCAGGGGTTCTACACGACCGGCGGCGCCGAGGGGGTGGGGCGTTCCACCACCGCCGCCGTGGTGGTGGCGAGCATCGCCATCCTGGTCGCGGACTTCTTCCTGACCCGGCTGCTGTTCTGAGGAATGCCGATGACGGAACCGGTCAAGAAGACAGAGCCCGCGGTCAAGATCCGCATCCGGGATCTCTACAAGTCCTTCGGCCCCAAGGTGGTGCTCGACGGGGTGACCGTCGACATCGCGCCGGCGGAGTCGCTGGTGATCATCGGCGGCTCGGGCACCGGCAAGAGCGTGCTGCTCAAGCACATCATCGGCCTGCTGCGGCCGGACTCCGGCACCGTCGAGGTGGACGGCACGACCGTCGAGACGCTCGGCAACCGGGAGATCACCGAGTTCCGCCGCAAGTTCGGCATGGCCTTCCAGGAGGGCGCGCTGTTCGACTCGATGACGGTCTGGCAGAACGTGGCGTTCCCCCTGCAGCGGCTGAAGAAGCTGTCGCACGGCGAGCTCAACGACCGGGTGGAGGAGTGCCTGGCAGATGGTGCGGCTCGAAGGGGTGAGCGACAAGCTCCCCTCGCAGCTCTCGGGCGGCATGCGCCGCCGGGTGGGCTTCGCGCGGGCGGTGGCCCATGAGCCGGAGATCCTCCTCTTCGACGAGCCGACGACCGGGCTCGACCCGGTGACCACGGCGCTGATCGGCGAGGTGATCCTCGACCTTTCGAACCGGTTGAAGACCACCACGATCACCATCACGCACGACATGGAGAGCGCGTTCCTGATCGGCGACCGGATCGCCATGCTCAATCGCGGTAAGATCATTGCCGAGGCGCCGCCTGAGGAGTTCAAGCGGCTCGAAGACCCCCGGGTTCAGCAGTTCATTCACGGTCGCGCGGAGGGGCCGCTCTCTGACGAGGCTCCCGCGCGCGGAGCCCGCGACTCCAGGAACGATCTGGGGGCGAAGACGGGAGAGAGTGGGGGGCCGAACCGGCTCTAGCCGGGCGCGGCGCCTTCGGGAGAGATATGAAATCACTGGTAAAAGTCGGGGTCTTCGCGACCCTGTGCCTCATCATCCTGGGGGTCCTGATCTGGAAGATCGAGGACCTGAACCCCTTCGGCAAGAAGGGGCAGCACCTGCACGCCGTCTTCAGCTCGGTCGCCGGGCTCGACGACAAGGCCTCGGTGCGCATCGCCGGCGTGCGGGTCGGTCACGTCGACGGCCTCGGCCTCGACGGCAGCCGGGCCAAGGTCACCATGCTGATGGAACGGCAGGTCCCGCTCACCGTCGGCACCACGGCGAGGATCGCCAACCTCGGCCTGCTGGGCGAGAAGTACGTCGAGCTGGTCCCCGGCCCCCCGGGTGCGCCGCCACTGCCCGACGACGCCGTGCTCATCGGCTCGACGCCGCCCAGCCTGGACGACGCGATGGCGAAGATCAACGACATCGGCGCCTCGATCCAGAAGGTCACCGGCCAGCTCTCGACCGAAGATATCGGCAGCGGGATCAGCCGCCTGCTGGCCGACATCCAGCTCACCAGCGCCGAGATCCGGATGCTGGTGGCCGAGAACCGCGCCAACGTCGGCTCGAGCGTGCGCAACATCGACGCGCTGACCGCCACCCTGGCCCGCGAGCTGCCGCGGCTGGCCTCGCAGACCCAGCGGGCCCTCGACCAGATCTCGACGCTCATCCAGGAGAACCGGGGGAACGTCTCGAGCAGCCTGGGCAACATCCGCGAGCTGACGGAGAAGCTGCAGACCTCGGCCGACAACCTCAACAAGATCTCCGGCACGATCGCCAGCGGCAAGGGGACGATCGGCAAGCTGGTCAACGACGAGAAGGCCTACAACGACGTCGTCTCCACCCTCGACAGCATCAAGGGGGGCGTCGACACGTTGAGCAAGAGCTTCGGCGGGCTCAACAAGTTCAAGATCGACCTCGACATGCAGGGGTACTACCTGCAGGACGCCAAGGAGTCGCAGACCGCCTTCCGGCTGGACATCGACCCGCAGGACGGCAAGCGCGCCTACCGCGCCGGCATCGTCAGCAGCCCCTTCGGCAAGCGTTCGGAGAAGACGCAGACCTACGTCGTCACCCCGCCGGGGGGAGGGCCGCCCGAGACCACGACCATCCGCACGATCACCCAGGAGAAGACCTACTCCGCGACCGCCCTCTTCGGCTACAAGGCGCCGCTGGACGCGCGTCTCTACGCCGGCATCATCGAGAACACGGGAGGCGCGCAGATCGAGTATCCGCTGCCGGTCCTTGACCGCAAGCTCCTGCTCTCCTTCGAGGCCTTCGACTTCAGCCGCCCGAACGATCTGGCGCCGCACCTGCGCCTGCTCGGCCGCTATCAGTTTCACCCCAACCTCTACCTGGTGGGCGGTTACGACGACCCGCTGGAGAGGAACCGCTCCTTCTTCCTCGGCGGCGGCATCCGCTGGAACGACGACAACATCAAGTCGTTGCTGGGATTGGCGGGCGGGCTGCGGTAGGTTTTCCTGAAAGCTGGAGACGCGAAAGGGCGGCCTCGGGACCGCCCTTTTCTTTTATAAGGCCTGCGTACAGGCGCTTCGGCGGAGCGGCTACGAGGCGCAGTCACACGGCAGGCCGCAGCATTAGAAGCAGCCGCCGGAAGGGCAGCAGACCCTCGGGCAGGCGGCTTCGGCGGGGGCAGGTGAGAACAGCCCCATCCCGGCGCCAGCAAGGCCGGCGAGAGCGAGGGTCAGGAAAAGGATCTTCTTATTCATGGATAGCTCCTTCTGAAGGCGTTGCATGAGTCTCCACTGAGCAAGGTGCCGCCAGAGCTCGCAACCGTGTCTGGATCGTTGTAACAAAATCAGTCTCTGAACGCCTGACTTTCTGTCAGCCGATCGATGCAATCGAAAACCGGCCGTTCCTGGAAAGGAGCTCTATGAGAGTCACGAGAGTTTTGGCTTGGGCCTGGATGATCGTTATCGGAGGCCTTTTGATCACGCCTGGAGGCGTCTTCTGCATCGCTTGTGGAAGAAACAGTCCCGGCTATATCGGCGATACCGCGGTCCTTGTCCTGGGCTTGGTGAGCATTGCTCTCGGTGCCTTTGGGCTCGTGGGCGCCCTCCGGGAACGAGCCGGGGCTACGGGTCAGGTCGCAAGGACCTGAATAGCCTCGGAAAAAGAAAAGCCCGGCCGCGAGGCCGGGCTTTTCGACTTCAGGGAAGGGGAGAGGTCGTTTGCCCCGCGGGGGTAGCCCCGGAACGAGCGCAGCTCAGCCAGATAGCTTTCCAACGCGCTTAAGCGACTCGATAGCTTTAGCTGATCGACCACTGGGCTCCTTCCGTTCCAGGCGGCGACGTTGCGCTTCACGATACAGCCGCCGGTACCCTTCAGAATCGCCGTACTCCCGCATGGTTCGGACCCTCAGCTCCTTCCATGCCTCCGGATCGCGGTTGAGGAGGACCCTACCAGTCTCCATGATCCGCTGCCGGAGCACCTCCGGCGCTTCGTCGAGCAGGATCACGTCCACGCGCCCTTCGGGAGCCAGGTGAGCGAGGGCGACCGCGAGATCCGCCTGAAGATATCTGCGAGCCCGGGAGTCGGCGGTGTCTGGCAGGACGGCGATGTCAAGGTCGCTGTCTGGGCGGTGAGTGCCCTGCGCTCGCGAGCCGAAGACCACCAGGACGGCGATGCTTGGCAGATCGCGGGCTGCCTTCAGGATCTCTTCGTCAAGGGTTGACATGGGGAGATCGTAACAAAAAGCCCTGCTGCGGTCGTGATACCGTCTCTTGCCTCATGGGATCATCGCGATTCTTCCTCGGCACCAGGATCTTGATCTCGGCATTCCGTTCGCGTAGATGGCCGGCTTTCCTGGAAGCCCTCGCCCGGGAAGGAAGCCGTGAGGCCTTTGAAACCTTGCTCGTCAAGGTCCCGGATGCGGAGCCGGACCCCTGGGACCATTGGACCTCGCCACCGAAAAGCGACCCCGATCACTGATCCAAACAAAGAGCCCGGCCTCGACGGCCGGGCTTTCGACTTCATATCTACTTGCCGGGCTCCGATGCAATCCCGGCCAACTCGGCCAGCTCCCGCAAGACCGCACCTTGGGCTGTGGAAAATGGCTTTTCGCCTCGGCGGATAGCGGCGATCTCCTTCAGGGTCTCCGCGGAAACGGCGGGATCGTGGCGATCCGAAAACAGGCGAGCCCATAGAAACTCCGCCTCGCGGCAGGCTCTCCTGCGATCCTCGACCAGTTGATCCCGCAGATTGAGCCCGAGGATATCGATGCAAGCTTGTCCCCGCGCAGTGCGATGAGCCATCAGTCCCGTCTTCGTATCGACCACCAAGTGGGTTCCCGGGTCGTCGGCTTCTTGGTCGCTCAGCGGATTGATCAGGAGAGGCTTTTCCTGCGCCACTTCTTCAGGCCTCTGGGCGTGGCGGCCTTCGACTGGAAAACGAGTGTGCTTTCCGACCCTGCTTCCCTGGCGGACATCGCTCTGATTGCATTTGACGCACGATGGCAGCAGGTTCGTCCATGCATACGCCAGCCAGTAATAGCCCGGATGCGGCACAGGCTCGCCGTCGGCGTCGACCCGTATCTGCCCTTCTTCATCGAGAAGGTAGACCGGCTGGCCGTTCTCGTCGGAGATCCCGGCCTTGGGCCGGAAATGCTCCACGTCGCCGTGTTGGTAGTCGCGGATCGGCGCTTCGCAGTAGGCGCACTTGCCGTAGAAGGGCGGCCCGGCGGCGAAGAAATATTCGTCCTTGATGCTCTTGCGCTTGTACAGGTCACTGAACGCCGGCTTCTCGCCGCGGGTGACTTGCTGCGCCAGCTCCTCGGCCGCCTTGGAGCAGTCCGAGATCCAACGCCTCCAGGTGGGGGAGCTGAGGGGGCGACGCGGAATGCGCCTCACGCATCGGGCTCCGACCGGAACAGCTCGCGGAGCTGTCGTCTGGTTTCGAGGTCGAGCAGCTTCGGATCAGCGGAGGTGTTCATCTCGCGCAGGGTCTTATCGACCGCGGCTTCCACTTCCTGCTCGAACGGCCGCTCGCCGAAGCGAAGGCTCTGGTCGAGCTGTTCCGACAGGCGCTCGAGCTCGGCTTCCTCTTCAGTGGTGCGTTCCGTTTGGCCGCGTAGCTCGGCGAAGCGGTCGAGATCGCTCTCCGAGCCGATGCTGCGGCTGGTAACCAGACCGAAAGCCTCGGAAGTGAGAACCTGATCGGCGCGCAGACCTGCCAGCTCCTGGCGCTCGATGATCACAAGCTCTGGGGGGCCGTCGAGATGGGCCTTGAGGCGGCACACCAGGGCGTCCTCGAAGTCGGCTGATGCCGCAGCCAGGAGCGGTGTGTGGGTGGTGGCGAAGATCTGCGTCGCAGGGAATTGCCGGCGTAGGCGGTCGACGATGTGGCGCTGCCAGACGGGATGCAGGTGCTGCTCCAGCTCATCGATGAGCAGGATGCCACCCAGCTCGCGGCCGCCGTTGAAGCGCCCAGCGTAGACGCCCCAACCGATGAAGTCGAGCACCCATTGCATGGTGCTGCGATAGCCGTCCGACAGGACCCTCAGCGCTTGGCGGCCCCAGGGACCTTCTATGACGGGGCCAGTCTTGGGATATGTGACTTGATAGCCCGGAGCGTCGAGCATCAGGATCTGCAGAACCTTGTGCTCGATCTCCTGCCGGAGGTCCGGGCTCTGGCGCAACAGCACCAGCTCGGGGTTCTGCAGCGATGCAGCGTCGTCGAAGAGGGTGCGGACCGCATCGCGGACGGTGTAGGTCTCGAAACCGGAGTGCGCTTGGCGAGAACGGTTGGTGCCATAACCGCACACGAAGAGCTTGTTCCAAGGGAAGGGTGTCGGCTCGGTCTCCTTGCGCAGGATTTCCTCACCGGTCGATTTGTTACGGTGGAGGCGAGTGACGATCGACAGGGCGCGATTTTCCTCGTCGTCGTGCAGCTCAATCCGAATTGAGCCAGAGTCGGCGTCATCCCGAATCATGCTGCCAGGCAGCTCGCGCATCAACGCAGCGGCGTCGCTCTCCTGGCACAACCCCAAGGCGAGGCTGCGCAGCACGGTCGATTTGCCGGCGGCGTTGTCACCCAGGATGGTGATCCAGCCGGTCCTGTCGTCCACGGTGAGGTCCAGGCTCTCGAAGCAGCGGACGTTCTGGAGGATAAGGCGCCGAACACGAAGCCGGCCACGGACCGGCTCGCTGGCCAGCGAAGAATCTCGGAGGGGTGTTCCTGGTTCGCCTCGGTCCAGCCTCTGAAGGCCGCGGATCAGTCTCGCGATGCCCTCTGCTGTGTCGATTACTTCACCGCGGCGTTCCTTCAGAAATTCTTGCTGCTTCCACAGTTTGCCGGGGTAATCGGCAGGGAGGAAGTCCGCTTCCAGGAAGGCTGGGACTACTTTCTTTTCTTCACGCTGAGCAGTCCACAGATCCAGGACTTGGTTCCCGTCGTAATTGCTTTGACTGGACAGGAGGAAGAGAAACAGATCGCTTGCTTCCAGCGCCTTGTCGACCGACTCACGCCAGGTAGAGCCCAGCTCCACGTCTTCTTCGCGCAGGTCTTCTTCGCGCATCCAGACATGGAGGCCGGCGGCTCGTAGCGCGCGATGGACATCCCGCGCCGCTTCTAGATCCGCCGCTGAGTGGCTGATGAAGACCTTGAGGGGCCCAGGCTGGGTTCTGTCTGCCATGAGGTGATTATCGCAGAGGGCGAGCTCGTTTGACGAACACAAAAGCCCGGCCTCCCGGCCGGGCTTTCAACTTCATGGGGGAGGCGAGAGGTTCTTACGCCCCGACGGGCACCTCCGCCTCCTTGGGGTTCTCGATCGCGATGGCGAGTTGGCCGCCTTCCATGTCGACCCGCAGCTGCGAGCCGTCGTGGACATCGCCGGCGATCAGGGCGCGGGCGATCCGCGATTCCAGCTCGTGCTGGAGGAACCGCTTGAGCGGCCGGGCGCCGTAGACGGGGTCGAAGCCTTCGCGGGCCACGAACTCGCGGGCGGCGTCGGAGAGCTCGAGGCGGATGCCGCGGTCCGTCAGACGGCGGCGCAGGTCCGCGGTCTGGAGGTCGACGATCTTCTTGATCTCGTCGAGCCGCAGCGGCTTGAAGAGCACGATGTCGTCCACCCGGTTGAGGAACTCGGGGCGGAAGTGTGTCCGCAGCTCGCGCATCACCGCCTGGCGCGCCGATTCGGTGATCTCGCCGGTCGCCATCACCCCTTCGAGCAGGTGCATGCGAGCCGATGTTCGAGGTCATGATGATCACGGTGTTCTTGAAGTCCACCGTGCGCCCCTGTGAATCGGTCACCCGGCCGTCGTCGAGGATCTGCAGGAGCACGTTGAAGACGTCGCCGTGCGCCTTCTCGATCTCGTCGAAGAGGATGACGGAGTAGGGCTTGCGCCGCACCGCCTCGGTGAGCTGGCCGCCCTCCTCGTAGCCGACGTAGCCCGGCGGGGCGCCGATCAGCCGCGAGACGTTGTGCCGCTCCATGTACTCGCTCATGTCGATGCGGATGAGGTTGTCCTCGCTGTCGAAGAGCGTCTCCGCGAGCGTCTTGGCGAGCTCGGTCTTGCCGACGCCGGTCGGCCCCAGGAAGATGAAGGAGCCGATCGGCCGCCGCGGGTCCTTGATCCCGGCGCGGGCGCGGAGGACGGCGTCGGACACCAGCCGGACCGCCTCGTCCTGGCCGATCACCCGGTTGTGGAGGAGCTCCTCCATGCGCAGCAGCTTCTCGCGCTCCCCCTCGACCAGGCGGGTCACCGGGATGCCGGTCCAGCGCGAGACGATCTCGGCGACCTCTTCCTCGGTCACCTCCTCGCGCAGGAGCTGGCCGCCGCTCTTCTGCTGCTCGGCGAGCTGGCGCTCCCTCTCCTTGAGCTGGGCCTCGAGCTGCGGCAGCTTGCCGTAGCGCAGCTCGGCGCTCTTGTTGAGGTCGTACTGCCGCTCGGCGACCTCGATCTCCTGGCGCACCTTCTCGATCTGCCCGCGCAGGGTGCGCACCTCCTCGATCGCGCTCTTCTCGGCTTCCCACTGCGCCCGCATGGCGTCGGACTGGGCCTTGAGATCCGCCAGCTCGCGGCGGAGGGTCTCCAGCCGCTCCTGGCTCCCCTTGTCCTTCTCCTTCTTGAGCGCTGCCTCCTCGATTTCGAGCTGCATCACCCGGCGGGTGACCTCGTCGAGCTCCTGCGGCATCGAGTCGATCTCGGTGCGCAGCATGGCGCAGGCCTCGTCGATGAGGTCGATCGCCTTGTCCGGCAGGAACCGGTCGGTGATGTAGCGGTTCGGAGAGCATCGCCGCGGCCACCAGGGCGTTGTCCTGGATGCGCACGCCGTGGTGCACCTCGAAGCGCTCGCGCAGGCCGCGCAGGATCGAGACGGTGTCCTCGACCGGTCGGCGGATCGACCGTCACCGGCTGGAAGCGCCGCTCCAGGGCGGCGTCCTTCTCGATGTTCTTGCGGTACTCGTCGAGCGTGGTGGCGCCGATGCAGTGCAGCTCGCCGCGCGCCAGCATCGGCTTCAGCAGGTTGCCCGCGTCGGGCGAGCCCTCGGTCTTGCCGGCGCCGACGATGGTGTGCAGCTCGTCGATGAAGAGCAGGATCCGCCCTTCGCTCTGCTTGATCTCGTTGAGCACCGCCTTCAGCCGCTCCTCGAACTCGCCGCGGTACTTGGCGCCGGCGAGCAGCGAGCCCATGTCGAGCGAGAAGAGGGCGCGGTCCTTGAGCCACTCGGGGACGTCGCCGCGCACGATGCGCTGCGCGAGCCCCTCGACGATGGCGGTCTTGCCGACGCCCGGCTCGCCGATCAGCACCGGGTTGTTCTTGGTCTTGCGCGACAGGATGCGGACCACCCGCCGGATCTCGGCGTCGCGGCCGATCACCGGATCGAGCTTGTTGCGCCGCGCCTCGGCGACGAGGTCGACGCCGTACTTCTCGAGCGCCTCGTAGGCCACTTCCGGCATGGCGCTGGTCACCCGCTGGTTCCCCCGCACCGCGGTGAGCGCGGCGAGGAAGCCGTCGCGGGTGATGTTGAACGGCGCCAGGATGCGGCCGAGCGGCGAGGCGGGGCCCTCCTCGACCATGGCGAGGAAGCAGGTGCTCGACGGAGACGTACTCGTCCTTGAGCCGCTTGGCCTCGTCCTCGGCCCGGATCAGGGTCTGCTGCAACCGCTGCGTCAGATAGATCTTGCCCGCCTCGACGCCGGGGCCGGAGACCTTGGGCCGGCGCGACAGCTCGCGCTCGACCTCGGCCTTCAGCGCCTCGGCCGGCACCTCCATGCGGGAGAGCAGGCGGGGGATCAGCCCCTCCGGCTGCTCCAGGAGAGCGAGGAGAAGATGCTCTCCGTCGACCTCCTGATGCCCATAGCGAAGCGCTTTCGTCTGGGCGCTCTGGAGCGCCTCCTGCGACTTCTGCGTCATTCGATTGATGTCCATATATTTTGCTCCCTCAATCTTAGACTTTGGATTAGACCTCTACTTCCTCGGTCCGCGGGGCTCGCGCCTCCGCAAGCTGCCGGTAGAGCTCGAGCTCGGCGATCGGTGAGGTTCTCGGGCACGACGATCCGGATCTCCGCCAGGAGATCCCCCTTGCTGCCGCCGGACTGCGCGAGCCCGCGCCCCCGCAGCCGGATCTTGCGGCCCGAGGAGGAGCGCGGCGGGATGCGCACCCGCACCGGTCCGGTGGGGGTCTCGACATCCGCCTCGCCGCCGAGCACCGCCACGGCCGGCGTGATCTCCACATGGGTGAGGATGTCCGAGCCCTCGATCCGGTAGCGCGGGTCGGGCGAGATCTCGATCTTCAGGAAGAGATCGCCCGCCGGTCCGCCGCCGAACCCCGGCGAACCCTGGCCGGCCAGGCGGATCTTCTGCCCCGACCTGCACCCCCTCGGGGATCTTGATCGTCAGCGTCTTGCGCTGGCCGGTGTTCGGATCGGCGATCGCGATCTCCCGCGAGCCGCCGCGCACCGCCTCCTCGACGGAGAGGCTGATCGTGCGCCTCGGAGTCGCCACCCCCCTGGGGAGCACCGCCGAAGCCGGCGCCGTCCGAAGCCCGCCGGAGCACCGCGCTGCCGCCCCCGGCCGCGCTCCCCGAAGAGCATCTCGAAGAAGTCGCTGAACCCCGCGCCGCCGCCGGCGCCCTGGAAATCGCTGAAGTCGAACCCGCCGGCCCCCTGGCCGAAACCGTAGCCCGGGGGAGGGCCGCTCCGGTTCCAGTTCGATCCGAGCTGGTCGTACCGCTTGCGCTTGTCCGGGTCCTTCAGGACCTCGTAGGCCTCGCCGATCTCCTTGAACTTGACCTCGGCCTGCGGGTCCTTGTTGACGTCCGGATGGAACTTGCGCGCCAGCTTCCGGTACGACTTCTGGATGTCGTCCTGGGACGCGTCCTTCTTGACGCCCAGGGTCGCGTAATAGTCCTTGTAGTCCAATCGATCGTCTCCTCAGGCCTGAAACTTGAGTCCGCCCACCACAGATTGAGTGGTTGGTACTCACATTGTAGAACGATGGACGAGGATTATCCATTCCCCCAGCGAGGGGGTGGATTCAGAAGCCGTTTTCAATGAGAAGGGAACGGATGCGGTCGGCCGCCGGGAGCTTGAGGCGCACAGCGGATTCCAACGAGCGGCGGAGGAGCTCGCCGGCCTCCGCGCGGTCTCCCGATTCCCGCCGTTCGAGATACATCAGGGCGAGGCTCTCCAGGGCGAAGACCAGGTCGTAAGGGGATCCGAGTCGCTGGAAGATCGGGATCTGCTCGGATTTCCGGACCTGGATCGCCTCATCGATCCGTCCCAGGCGATGAAGGATTTCGGCGATCCTGCCGAGACAGACGGCGAGCTCGCGCGCGTCTCCCAGGGCCACGAGCGAGGGTATCTGCTTCTGCAGAATCTGCAAGGCCTTCTCATGCTCGCCTCGCAGGTGGAGGATGGTGGCGATCTTGCCGATTGTGACTGCCGTGGATCGAGGCTCTCCGACCATCTCGTAGATCGGGAGCTCCTCGGTCTGCCGGATCAGCAGAGCGGAGTCGAGGTCTCCCTGATCGTGAAGGATATCGGCGATGAACCCCAGGGCGACGGCACGGGTACGGATGTCCTCGACCGCTTCCAGAGCAGGGAGAACCTCGTCACGCAGGATTCTCAGCGCCTCTTCGAAACGCCCCTGGATACGCAGGAGCTTGGCGATCTTGCAGAGTACTATCGCGCGCTCCCGCGTTTCCCCAAGTTTCTCGTAGATTGGAAGCGCCTGCTCCCTCCAGACCCTCATGGCTTCATCGAAAGATCCACGGACCTGCAGGACATCAGCGATGAGCCCCAGGCACACTGCAGCATCGCGCTCGTTGCCGAATTCCAACTCAAGAGCCAGTCCCTCCTGAGCCGCCTCCAGAGCCCTCTCTGAGAGACCTGTCTTGAGGGCCACCATGGAGAGAGTCCATAAGAATTCATTTCTCAGCACGGGCCCCATCCGTTCCCTAAGCGCGGTCTCGCAGAACTCGATCCAGAGGTGGAAGGGGCCGTTATTGAGGGCATAGTGGGTCGCGGCTCTCTGCACGCGCGGTCGATCGGCGGCTGGGAGTCGCGGCAGCCAGTAGGCCAGCGCGGCGTTCTCCGACTGGATGTCCGACCAGCGGCGCCCCTGGTCCTCTTCCTGGCCCGGCTCATACATTGGGAGGCGGACGAGGAACCATTCCGTCATTCGGTCGATGACCGTGGCTGCCTCCGTGCCGGAGCGGAGGAATTCGCCAAAAAGGGGGTGAAGGCGCCAGGCGCCGTCGGGTCTCTCTGTGCGCGAGACGGGGAGCAGGATGCCGAGCTTCTGGGCGTGGAACACCAGCTCTTCGAAGTCGTCATCCTGGAGGTTGGCGACCGCCGCTCCGAGGCTGCGGCCGAAACCGCTCAACGGGGCGTGCCCGAGCGCGCGCAGACCGGCGAGCAGGCGGTCGGCCTCGGGGCCGAGCTCCTCGCGGAGGAGCTCCAGGGAGAGCGAGAAGCTTGTCGCCAGGACCTTGCGCGCCTCTTCGAACACCCCGACCGCCAACTCGATCCGGTCGGCCGGCCTGAGAGCGAGCTGGCGCTGTCGCAAAGTCCGCAGAAAGCCCGGAGCGGAACGCCCCGACCGCAGGTGGCCGGCCGCGAGGTGCAGGGCGAGAGGGAGGTAGCCGAGGACCTGGACCAGCTCGCGATGATCGTTTTCTTCGGATTTCACCGGTTCCCAGCCCAACTCCCCCCATAACTGGCGGAGAGCCGTCTCCTCGTCAAAGGGAGCGAGACGGACCGGATGCCAGCCCAGGGCGCGCCCAAGGTCCCGCAACCGGCCGGTCACGATGGCCGTCGAGCCTGGGAACTGGTGGAGAAGGCGGCCCGCCGCGACCTCGGCGGCTGGGGAATCGACATTCTCGATGTGAAGCAGGGTTCGCGGATAGCGCAGCCTCTCCCGCACCCGGTCCGCCAGATCCTCACCCCCCGGGAGCTTGAGGCGGTCGGCCAGCTCGTCGAGCAGATCCTCCGGAGACGCGGGAGATTTCGGATCGAGGATGATCCTGAGATAACCGCCCTCGAACCCCTCTGCACGGTCGAGAGCGAAGCGATCGGCCAGAAAAGATTTGCCCACTCCAGGCATGCCCTGGATCGCGCAGACGGCTGCCGGCGCCGTTTCCGCGGGTTCGGGGAGAAGATGCCGTGCCAGCAGGCTCAGCTCCTCCTGGCGCCCCACGGAGATCTGGGCGATGCGAGGATTGATCTCCAGACCCGGGCGCTTCGGGCGATGAGGAGGGAGCACGGCGCTGGCGATCGAAGCCGTCGGCTCCACGGCTGCGATGCACAAAGACGCGGAACCGCCTTCCCGAACCCTCTGAAGTTCCCGGATCACTTCGTCGGCCCGCTGGTACCGCCGGGCGGGATCCTTGGCCAGCATGCGAGCGAAGAGCGGCTCAATGGCGGCCGGCAGCCCCGCCCGGAGATTCGTGACGGGATTAGGATTCTTCGAGAGAACCGCGCCCGCATAGGCCGGAGAGGCGGCGGACCCGAACGGAAGGCAGCCGGTCAGCAACTCGTAAAGAACGACTCCGAGGGACCAGAGATCCGCCCGGTGGTCTATGGAATGACCCAGGAGCTGCTCGGGAGACATGTAGGCCATCGTGCCGACGACCGCCCCCTCCCGCGTGAGACGCGGTCCGTCTGGCTGGAGGGCGATCCCAAAATCGACGATCTTGACCTGTCCGGAGAGAGTGAGAATGAGATTGGCAGGCTTGATATCCCGGTGAACGATGCCCTGGTCATGGGCATGAGCGAGGCCGGCGGCGACCTGGGATGTCAGATCGAGGGCCTGGTCGAGCTCCATCGGCCCGCTGGCGATCCTGGCCTTGAAGGTCTCCCCTTCGCAGAGCCGCATCGCGATAAACAGATTGCCTTCGCCATCCTGATCGACCTCGTAGATCGTGCAGACGTTGGGATGATCGAGGGACGAGGCGGCGCGGGCCTCCTGGAGCAGGCGCTGCCGGGGAACCTCACCTTCCCGGCCGATGCCGAGAAACTTGAGCGCCACGAGGCGTTCGAGCAGCAGATCCTGCGCCTTGTACACGACCCCCATTCCACCCCGGCCGAGCTCCGCCAGCAGCCGGTAGTGGGAGACAGTACGGCCCGTCCAGGAATCTTGGCGCTCCTCGATGTCTCTACCTCCTCCTTAAAGTCTGATGGCAGGTATCTTAGCAAGTGTGAGGGAGATCCGGAACGAGAAAAGGCGCGGCCGGAGCCGCGCCTTGTTCAGGAACCCGGAGGTGGAGGAAGGAGGCTCAGGGAGGGGTCAGGCCGAAGTGCTCGTAGTTCTTGGCGATGAACGCCTTCCACTTGTCGGGGACCTCTTCCATCGGGTAGATCGCCTCGACCGGGCAGGCGTCGACGCAGAGGCCGCAGTCGATGCACTCCTCCGGATGGATGTAGAGCATCTCCCAGTCCTCGTTCTTGCCGTAGATGCAATCCACCGGGCAAACGTCCACGCAGGCCGTATCCTTCACTCCAATGCAAGGTTCAGTGATGATGTGGGTCATTTTCCAGGCCCCTCCTTTTGGCGGCCGTGTGAGCGGTTGCAGCCCCTCTGAGGCGGGGATTATATCCTCAGGAGTGGCTCAAGAAACGCTGCGGTGAGAACGCGGCGATCTCCTCTTCCTTCTCTGTAAGTGCCAGACGCGCCACTTGCCGCGCCGTCCAGGGGGCGAGCAGGATGCCGTTGCGAAAATGGCCCGTGGCCACGATCGCCGGCCACCCCGGGAGCCGGCCGAGGATCGGCAGGTCGTCGGGGGTGCCGGGCCGCAGGCCCGCCCAGACGGTCTCGAGGCGGATGTGGCCGATCCCCGGCAGCAGCCGGCGGGCGAAGGCGAGGAGATCCTCGACCCCCTCGACCGTGGTGTGCTTGTCGAAGCCGGCCTCCTCGACGGTGGCGCCGACCAGCAGACCGGTGGCGCCGCGCCGCACGGCGTAGCGCTCCCTCTGCCGCACGCTGCCGCGCCACGGCCAATCGACCCCGCCCAGCAGCAGCATCTGGCCGCGCACCGGGCGAACTGGGAGGGGGGGCAGCTCCGGGATCAGGCCGCTCCAGGCGCCGGCGGCGAGCACGAGAAGCCGGGCCTCCTTGCGCCAGTGGCTGCCGTGGACCAGCACCGTCCCATCAGGCTCACGGCGCTCGACGTGCAGGACCTCGCTGCTGTAATGGATCGCCACGCCGAGCTTCCGCAGACTTTGAGCGAGCACCGCGCAGAGCTGGACGTTGTCGACCCTGTGATCGTCCGGCAGGTGGACGGCACGGCGGACGCCGGGAGCGATATCCGGTACCCAGTGGCGCAGAGCGGGGATCTCCACCTCGTCGATCCGTTCGTCCAGCTCGCGCGCGGTGCGGATGGCGCGCTCGATCTCGGCTTCGTCCTGCTTGTCGAGCGCCACCAGCAGGCAGCCGCTGGTGTCGTAATCGACCGAGAGGCCGGTCTCCGCCTCCAGCGCCGCGACCCAGGGGCCCCAGAGGTCGCGGGAGGCGCGGCAGGCGTCCAGGAAGGGGCCGGGAACGCTCGACTCGCCGAGCGGAGAGAGCATGCCGGCCGCCGCCAGCGAGGCCTCGGCGCCGTGCGGCAGCCGCTCGACGACCTCCACCCGCAGCCCCCGCAGGGCGAGCTCGCGGGCGCAGGCCAGGCCGATGATGCCGCCGCCGAGGATGAGGACATCAGAATGGGTCACGCGGCAGCTGCCTCCGCCGCGAAGGCGGCGTCGAAGGCTTCGAGGGTGGCCGCGATCTCCGCCTCGCCATGCGCGGTCGAGAGGAACATCGTCTCGTACGCGGAGGGGGGGAGGTGGATGCCGCGGTCGAGGAGATGATGGAAGACGCGGGCGAAGCGCGGCCGGTCGGTGGCGGTGACGTCCTCCATCCGGCGGATCGGAGCGGCGGTGAAGAAGAGGCCGAGCATCGAGCCCTGGCGCTCGACGCGGACGGGGATGCCGTGCCGCCGGCCGCCTCCACGATCCCCGCCTGCAGGCGTGCGCCGGTCTTTTCGAGGGTCTCGTAAGGCACCGCCCTTGCCGAGCTCCTGGAGCGCCGCGCGGCCGGCGGCGACCGCCAGCGGGTTCCCCGACAGCGTGCCCGCCTGGTAGACGGGGCCCGCGGGAGCGATCTGTCGCATCAGGTCGCGCCGGCCGGCGTAGGCGGCGAGCGGCAGGCCGCCGCCGATCACCTTGCCGAGCGTGGTGAGGTCCGGGCGCACGCCGAGCACGTTCTGAGCGCCGCCCCAGGCCACCCGGAAGCCGGTCATCACCTCGTCGAAGATCAGGATCGCGCCGTGGCGGTCGCAGAGGGCGCGGAGACCTTCGAGGAAGCCGGGGAGGGGCGGCACCAGGTTCATGTTGCCGGCGATCGGCTCGACGATGATGGCGGCGATCGCGCCGCCGTTCTGCTCGAACAATCGCTCGACCGCCGCGAGATCGTTGTAGGGAGCGAGCAGGGTGTCGGCCACCACGGCGGCGGGAACGCCGGGGGAGGAGGGGACGCCGATCGTCGCCGCGCCGGAGCCGGCCGCGATCAGGAACGGGTCGGCGTGGCCGTGATAGCACCCCTCGAACTTGACGAAGCGGTCGCGGCCGGTCGCGGCGCGGGCGAGGCGCAGGGCCGACATCGTCGCCTCGGTGCCGGAGTTGACCAGCCGCACCATCTCGACCGACGGGGAGGGCGGAGGCGATCGTCTCCGCGATCTCCACCTCCGCCAGCGTCGGCGCGCCGAAGGCGGTGCCGCGGCCCAGCGCCTCCTCGATCGCCGCCACGATCGCCGGATGGCGATGCCCCAGGATGTGCGGGCCGTAGCCGCCGATGTAGTCGATATAGCGCCGGCCGTCCTCCCCCTCCAGGTACGCGCCCTGGGCGGCGCGCACGAAGACCGGCGTGCCGCCGACGCCGCGGAAGGCGCGCACGGGAGAGCTGACGCCGCCGGGGAGGATCTTTTCGGCGCGGGCCATCAGGCTCATAGTCGAAGCGTCATTCATTCCGTCCACCCCGATCCCAGCAGCCGCGCCGCCTCGCGCGCGGCGTAGGTGATGATGAGGTCGGCGCCGGCGCGGCGGATGGCGACGAGCGATTCCATCATCACGCGATCGTAGTCGATCCAGCCGCGCTCGGCCGCCGCCTTGAGCATCGCGTACTCGCCGCTGACGTGGTAGGCGGCGAGCGGCAGATCGAATCGCCGGCGCATCTCGGCCAGGATGTCCAGGTAGGGGAGGGCGGGCTTGACCATCAGCATGTCCGCCCCCTCCTCGAAGTCGAGCTCGGCCTCGCGCATCGCCTCGCGGCCGTTCGCCGGGTCCATCTGGTAGGCGCGGCGGTCGCCGAACTGCGGGGTGGACTCGGCGGCCTCGCGGAAGGGGCCGTAGAAGCCGCTGGCGAACTTGGCCGCGTAGGTGAGGATCGGCGTCGCGGCGAAACCGGCGGCGTCGAGCGCCTGGCGGATCGCGCCCACCCGGCCGTCCATCATGTCGGAGGGGGCGATGACGTCCGCCCCGGCCTCGGCGAGCGACACGGACTGCCGGGCGAGATTGGCGAGGGTGGCGTCGTTGTCCACCTCGTGGCCGTCGAGCACGCCGCAGTGGCCGTGGTCGGTGTACTCGCAGAAGCAGACGTCGGCGATCTTCACCAGGCCCGGCACCTCCGCGGTCAAGGCGCGCAGGGCCTGCTGAACGATGCCGTCCGGCGCCCAGGCGGCGCTCCCCTCCGCGTCCTTGTATTCCGGGATGCCGAACAGCAGCACGGCGCGCACCCCCTCGGCGAACGCCTCGCGGGCGGTCTCGGTCAGCCGGTCGACCGAATGCTGGAAAACACCCGGGCATCGAGGAGATGGGTTTCGCCACCCCTTCGCCGGGGCAGGCGAAGAGGGGGAGCACCAGGTCGTCCGGAGAGAGCCGGGTCTCCCGCACCAGGCGGCGGAGGGTGGGGGTTCTGCGCAAGCGGCGGAGTCGGGTTTCTGGGAAGGACATGGCGCCTGGGGTTGTATCGCGGGGAAGGGGGTGAAGGCAACCGCGGCGGAAAAGAGCACGGACGACCACGGACGACCACGGACCTACACGGACGAAAGACAAAAAGGATGGGAGAGCAAGGTTCCGGCGGTCTGTTTCTTGTCCTCTTTGTCCGTATAGGTCCGTGGTCGTCCGTGGTCTTGGCTCCTGATCGGATATAGTTATGCCGCCCTGCGGCAAAGCGCTCGCGGGCAGGGGAGGATCAACAGGGATGAACCCGATCGAGCAGATTTCTCGCCGCCAGCTTCTGGTGGTCACCGGCAAGGGGGGCGTCGGCAAGACCGTCGTCGCCGCCACCCTGGGGCGCGCCCTGGCCGCGTCCGGACGCCGGACCCTGGTGGTCGAGGTCGATCCGCGGGAAAACCTGCACCAGATGATGGGCACGCCCCCCTCGGGCGGCGACATCATGGCGGCCGAGCCGCGCCTCTGGGTGCAGAATCTCAAGCCCCAGCAGGTGCTGGACCAGATCGTGCGCGAGCAGCTCAAGCTGGAGCTGCTGACCCGGCGGGTCCTCGACAGCCCGATCTACCAGCAGTTCGCGGCCGGCGCCCCCGGCCTCAAGGAGCTGGCGATCCTCGGCCACACCTACCGGCTGCTCCACGGCATGGGGGGGCCGGGCACTCCGGAGATCGACACCGTGATCCTCGACGCCCCGGCCACCGGCCACGGCGTCACCCTGCTCGCCGCGCCGGCGCTGGTGTCAGAGGTGATCACCAACGGCCCGTTCGCCCGCATGGCCAAGGATCTGGCGACGCTGATTGACGATCCCGAGCGGTGCGGCGTCGTGGTGGTGACGCAGGCCGAGGAGATGCCGGTCGAGGAGGCGCTGGAGCTGCGGACGGCGCTTCAGCAGCGGGTGCGGCGCGATCCCGAGCTGCTGGTGGTCAACGGCCTGTATCCGCCGGCGCCTCCCGAGGATCCAGGGGCCAAGGAGAACGAGCTGGTCTCCCTCTGGCGCCGCCGCCGGCTGCTCAACGAGCGGGAGCTCTCTCGACTGAAGGAATCCTGGCAGGGCCCCCGGGTCGAGCTGCCGCAACTGCCGCTCGACCGCGGACCGGAGATGCTCGGCGTCCTCGGCCGGTGTTTCGCCGAATCGGCCCGCGGGCTGTAAGGAAAGGGAAGAGAGCATGGAGCTGATCTCTGGCAAGCACCCGCTGATCATCGTCGTCGGCTCCGGTGGCGTCGGCAAGACGACCCTCGCCGCCTCGCTGGGCGTGCTCTCGGCGCGCGAGGGGCGCGACACGCTGGTGATGACGTTCGACCCCTCGATGCGTCTCAAGCAGACCCTGGGAGTAGGGGAGGAGGCGCGGCTGCGCGAGATGCCGGTGGCGTTCGACGCGCCGGGCAAGCTCCACGCCAGCCTGCTCGACGCCCGCCTGACCTTCGACCGGCTGATCGAGCGCTACGCGCCGGACGAGGAGTCCCGCCGCCGCGTGCTCGGCAACCGCTTCTACCAGCACCTCTCGGGCACCCTGGGCGGCATCCTCGAATACATGGCGGTCGAGCGCCTGTTCGAGGTTGCCGCCGACGGCCGCTACGGCCAGGTGGTGCTCGACACTCCGCCGACCCGGCAGGCGCTCGACTTCCTGGAGGCTCCCAGGCGGATCGTCGGCTTCCTCGACAGCGGCGCCCTGAAGGTGGCGCTCAAGCCCTGGTTCGACGACGAGGGGCGCCTGCGGGCCGCCTCCAAATGGGGCGTCCTCGGCCGGCGGGCCGAGCGCTTCCTCGACGAGGTGGTCGGCATGGACCTGCTGCGCGACATGGCCGAGTTCTTCCAGGCCTTCGGTCCGCTCTACGAGGGGTTCCGCGACCGCGCCCTGGAGGTGGGGGAGCTGCTGCGTTCGAAGCAGACCCTCTTCGTGCTGGTCAGCGGACCCGGGGAGGAGCGCATCCCGGACACCCTCTTCTTCGCCCGCAAGCTGGAGGAGGCCGGCTACAACCTCGGCCCGATCGTGGTCAACCGCGTCCACCCCATGTTCCTGGTGGACGGGACGCCCCCGGCGTCCGGCGACCCCTGCCGGCCCACCGGCTGGGAGCTCCTCACCTGGGCCGGCCAGCGCGACCGCCGCGGTCTGGTCGAGCTCGCCAAGCTCCTCTCCCGCGAGCAGCCGCTGGTCGACCTCCCCCTGCTGCCCGACGAGCCCACCGATCTCCCGTCGCTGGAGGCGATGGGCCGGCAGCTCGAAGGGCGCCTCGCGGAGTGGGAGCGCTACGTCAGCCGGTCGTCGTAGAAGAAATCAACCCGCCGTGCCGAGGCCGTAGCGCTCCGCCAGGATGCGGAGGTGATGCTCGAGGTGGCCGGCGAGGACATGGGCCTGCGCCCGCAGCGTCAGCGGCACGCCGTTCACCACGGTGCGCAGCATCCCGGCGTCCGGGGAGATGTGGCGGAACAGGGCCAGCGTGGAGGCGCGGGCGGCGTGGAACTCTTCGAGCAGATCGGCGACCGTCCGGTTGTCGAAATTCCCAGCGTCCACATAAGGATTCTCATCGAAACCTGGAAGCGGCGTGGTGTCCCCGCGGCTGATCCGGAAGGCGCGATAGGAGAAGACGCGCTCCGCGTCGATCAGGTGGCCCAGCACCTGCCGCAGGCTCCATTTTCCCGGGGCGTAGCGAAAGCCGGCTTCCTCTTCCGAGAGCGGCTTGAAGAGACGATCGATCACCTCCACTTGAGAGGCCAGCAGATCGGGCACCGGACGGCCGGCCACGGCGGCGACGTACCCGGCGAAAAAGGGCGAATATTCGTCGACAGAAGGAGAGTCGAAGCTCATCGGGGCTCCTTGAATTTGAAGGTTAAAGCCACTCCGTCAGCTCTTGGCCTTGCGGACCCAGGCGGGGGCTGAATCGGTGGTCTGCCGGAGGATCAGGTTCAACTGCGCGGCGTGGTGCTGGACGTGGCGCATGTTGTACAGAATCAGCTCCCCATCGCTGAGGTCGAGCCAGTCGAATCCACAGCGCCGGCGAACCTTCTGGTCCGTCAGCGCTTTGATCGTCGCCCGGCACTTCCTGCGGCCATGCTCCAGATAGGCCTGAAGCTCGTCCTTCGTATACGGCCGTTCGGGAGGCACGTCTGATTCCAGCTCAGACAGCGTGAACGGTGGCGGGGGGGCGAACCCTTCCACCGAATCGGACAGGTAGAGATCGAGATAAAAAAGCGCGTGATAGGCCACGTACCAGAACTCTGGTTGCCGCGAGCGATCGTTCCAGACCTCGTCGGGACAGGCGATAATGGCGTTCTCGAGCATGTCGATGGCAGCCCCGAACTGCTGCCAAAGGATGGTTCTCCAGGTTGTGTCCACTGCAATCTCCCCTCTTGATGACATCGGATAAAAGAGAACGACGTCAGATATGTCCGCCCGCGGGTCGTTGCCGCGTTCCAGCGCCCGCGATCCCACTGGGCCAGGTTCGCCGCGGCCTCGTAGGTCGACTGCAGGAAATCGAGCAGGAGCGCGTCGGGGACTCGCGCCTGGCGGACGGCGTCGTAGGGCAGCAGGAACTCGCCGAGATCGGTGCTGTAGAAGGCGGCGTCCGGCTTGACGGGCGCGGCCGCGAACCCGGCCGGCTCCGGATAGGCGTAGGAGTAGAACGCGGCTAGGCGACCGGCCGCCGCCCGGCCAGAAGCCGCAGCTGCTCACCTCGTGGGAGTACGCCTCGCGGGTCACCCAGTCGGGCAGGTTGGGGACGCCGCCCGGATGCTGCGGCGCCCGCCGTCCGGAGAAGCGGGTGACCGCCAGGTCGAGGCCGCCCCAGAAGAAGTGCACGGGGCTGCACTTGCCGATGAACCGGGCGCGGAACTCCTTGAAGACCCGGTCGGCCTGCACCAGGATGCGCCAGAAGCGGTTGGCGTGTTCGGGATCGTAGGCTGGTGCGTCTCGTCCTGGTCGAAGCGGATGGGGTCCGCAACCTCGTTCGGCGCGGCATAGATGTCCACGTGCGATGCCCGAGCTCGTCCAGCTCCGCCATGAGCGCGCGGTAGAACGTCGGCCACGGACTGCGGCTCGAGCGCGAAGCCGCTCGGTGCCGCCGTCGCTCGTCGCAGGATCGAGCCGGTGGTCGATGAAGTCGAAGTCGATCTGGAACGTCCGGCTGCCGTGCGGGATCGGCGAGGTGGTGAGCCCGCGCGGCCGTCACGTACAGCGTGACATGCCACCATGGTTGAGCCAGGGGCTCTGGGCGAGCCGGATCTTGCCGACGATCTGGGTCCACAGGTGCAGGGTCGCGCAGGTCTCGTCCACGCCTCGAGGGGCAGGCTCGGCCAGGTCTCCAAGCTTGATGCGGTCGCGGTTGTCATCCGGTCTCCTGTCGAGGGCTCGGTCTGGTCAGCGAGCTTCGGCGCTATCTTAGCTCACCGCCTGCCGCCAGCCCCGGGCTCTCGGGGGAACGCCGCTCCGGACCTTCTTGCCGCACTGCGTCACAAAACTCTTGACACGGCTTGCCGCAGTGCGGTAAATTACCCTTGCCGCGGACGCCCGGGCCATTAGAAAGATAACCGCGGTAAATTACTTTTGCCGCGGACGCCCGTAGTGTTGGGACCGGCTTCCGCGGCCGACTGCAAGCAAGGAGGAGCTCCATGATCCGGCTCATCAAACGATACGAAAGCCGCAAGCTGTACGACACCGAGGAGAGCCGGTACGTCTCGCTGGACGAGATCGCCACCTGGGTCCGCCAGGGCCAGGAGGTGCGGGTGGTGGACAACGCCACCAACAACGACGTCACCTCGCAGACCCTGACGCAGATCATCCTGGACGAGGGGCGCAAGGGGACGTCGTTCCTGCCGAGCGAGCTGCTGCACGACCTGGTGCGCATCGGCGAGCGCGCGGTCAGCACCGGCATGGAGCAGGTGCAGCATGGCGTCGACAGGCTGATCGACCGCCTCGGGCCGGTCCGCAAGGCCCGCGAGGAGATGTCGAGCCTGCGGTCGCGCCTGGAGGAGCTCGAGTCGTCGCTCGCCGAGCTCGAGCGCGCGGATCACACGGTGGGAGAACCGCAGAACGGCCGCCCCACGGAGCGCAAGCCCGTGGTGCGGATTGAAACCGAGGGAGAGATCGTCAAATGAATCAACTGGCTACAGTTCTGGATATCAGCAAGCCGATCGACCGGCTGTTCACCGCCGGGCGCAACCTTTTCCTCGCCGGCGTCGGCGCGGTGGCCGAGGTCAGCGAGGGCGGCATGGAGATGTTCGACCGTCTGGTCGAGCGCGGCAAGCCGTTCGAGGACAAGCAGAAGCAGAGGGTGGAGGCGGTGGTCGAGCGCGCCAATCAGACGGTGCGCGGCGCCGAACCAGCTGCTGCAGGATACGGTGGAGTTCGAGAGCCGGGGGGTGCTCAAGCGTCTGAACGTGATGACGCGCGAGGACGTGAAGATCCTCTCCGCCCGGATCGCGACGCTGTCGAAGAAGGTCGACGAGGTCGTGGAGCGGCGGCAGGCCGCCACGATGGGCGTGATCGAGATCGTCAGCCCCGAAGGCGAGACGGCGGCGATCGTGATTCCTGAAATTTTAACTGCTCCTGAAACTGCAATCGCGGCCGCCAGCGCCAAGAAGGCGTCCAGGCCGCGTCAACGGAAAACCACGAAGAAGGGGTAAACCATGGATACCACTACCCATACCGACACCCAGACCGACACCACCCAGGGTACCGAGAAGAACGTGCAGGAAGAGCTCAAGGACTCCGTCCACCGCATCTGGCTCGCCGGCCTCGGCGCGCTGGCCGCGGCGGAGGAGGAGGGCGGCAAGATCTTCAGCCGTCTGGTCGATCGCGGCCGCGACGTCGAGTCGCGCGGCAAGGTCGAGGTCGACAAGGTGAAGTCCGAGGTCGACAAGTTCAAGACCAAGGCCGAGAGCACCTTCGAGAACCTGGGCGAGAAGTTCGACGAGAAGCTCACCTCGACGCTGAACCGCCTGGGCGTGCCGACCCGCGACGAGATCCGCAACCTGACGCAGAAGGTCGAGGAGCTCAACGCCAAGATCGAGCAGCTCAAGCCGCGCGTGACGCCGGCCTCCGTGACTCAGGATGTCGCCCGCGACATCGTGACGCCGGAGACCGCCACCACGCCGACGGATCCGCACAAGATCATCGTCTGAGGCGAGAGGGGGAACGGGTGGAGCGCAGCGGAATTCCTGCCGGCGATCCGGGAACGGCTCTCCCAGGATCGGACTGGCGCTCGCGGGGGGAGGCCCGGAGGGGGCGATCTATGAGATCGGCGCTCTCCGGGCTCTCGACGAGGCTCTGGACGGTCTCGACTTCAATAACCTTTATGTCTACGTGGGTGTGAGCGCCGGCGCTTTCATCTGCGCCAACCTCGCCAACGATCTCACCACGGCCCAGATGTGCCGGGCGATCGTCTCGTCCGAGCCGGGCGAGCATCCGTTCGTTCCCGAGACGTTCCTCACCCCTGCGCTTCCGCGAGATGGTCCGCAGCGGCCAGGCGGTGCCGCGGCTGCTGGTGGAATCGCTCTGGGAGTGGGTCACCCACCGCCGGGACCTCACGCTGCTCGAATCGCTGACCCGCCTCTCGGAGGCGCTGCCGGTGGGGATTTTCGACAACCGGCCGATCCGCGACTATCTCCAGAAGATCTACACCATGAAGGGGCGGACGGACGACTTCCGCCGAGCTCGGCAAGCGTTTCGTGGTGGTGGCGGCGGACCTCGACTCCGGCCAGGCCGTGCGCTTCGGCGAGCCGGGGATGGACCACATCCCGATCTCGCTCGCCGTCGCCGCCAGCTCGGCGCTCCCCGGGCTCTACTCGCCGGTGGAGATCGACGGGCGGCATTACGCGGACGGCGTCCTGCTCAAGACGCTGCACGCCTCGGTGGCCCTGGAGAAGGGGGCGGACCTGCTGATCTGCATCAATCCGATCGTTCCGGTCGACACGCTGGGCACGGTCGAGGCCGGCCTGATGCGGCGCGGCAAGCTGCTCGACCGCGGGCTCCCCTCGGTCCTCTCGCAGACGTTCCGGACGATGATCCATTCGCGCCTGGAGATCGGCATGGCCTCGTATGAGGCCAAGTACAAGGGCGCCGACGTGGTGCTGCTCGAGCCGCAGCGCGACGACTACCTGATGTTCTTCACCAACATCTTCAGCTTCTCCGAGCGCCGCGCCGTCTGCGAGCATGCCTACAAAGCGGTCCGCCGCGACCTGCTGGCGCGCTACGACAAGCTCGCTCCGCTCTTCGCCCGCCACGGCGTCACCCTGCGGCGGGATGTCCTCGAAGAGGAGCGGGGGCTCTGGGACGGCGTCTACCGCGACCGGCCGCGCAAGTCCGCGGCGACGACGGCCTCGGGTAATGCGGGCAATTCGATCACCCGCCGGCTCGACGATGCGCTGTCGCGGCTGGATGGGTTGCTGGATGCGGAGATGGGGGCGTAGGGGCGGGCTCAGGAAAACACGTACACGGACGACAACACGGACTAACACGGACGAGCAAGGACTCACACGGACGAGGAAACCAACGTTTGTGGTTCCCTCTCGTCCTTGATAGTCGGTGTCAGTCTGTGTTTGTCCGTGTGCTGTTTTACGGCAGGTTGAAAGCCCTTCCCAGAAAGACCGCCATCTCGGCGCGCCCCACCGTTTTATTCGGACAGTAGAGATTGACGTCGCAGCCGTTGGTGATCCCCTCGGCGGCGAGTTGCTCGATCCAGGCCGCGGCCCAGAAGTTGGCCGGCACGTCGGTGAAGCGGGTACCGGTGGCAGGGGGCGGCATGTAGGCCCCGCCGTGGCGGGCGCGCAGCAGGAAGATCGCCATCTCGGCGCGCGCGACCTGGGCTTCCGGGCAGAAGCGGAGCGGCGAGACGGCGCACCCCTGGGTGACGCCGTCGGTGGCGATCTGCTCGATCCAGTTGGCGGCCCAGTAGGAGGAGGAGACATCGGCGAAGCGGGTGCCGGTGGCCGGCGGCGGCACGAAGGCAGAGCCGTGCAGGCCGCGGCCGAGGAAGACCCCCATCTCGGCCCGGGTGAGAGTGCGCTCGGTGCAGAACAATCCCTCGCCGCACCCCAGGGTGATGCCGGCGGCGGCGACCGCCTCGATGGAGCGCCAGGCCCAGTAGGTGGTCGGCGCGTCCGCGAAGGTGGCGAGGACGTTGGACTGCGGCACAGCCCAGAGCTCGAAGCCGGCGGCGTTGTCGTTGGCCGCGAAGTAGACGTTCGCTCCCGCGGCGGTGAAGCCGAGGGGGCTGGAGGAGAGGGGGCCGGACGCGATGTCGGTGACCCGGCGCGTGCCCACCGCCGTGCCGTCCGTCCGCCACGCCTCCACCCCGTGGGCCAGGTCGAAGGCGGAGAAGAGGAGCACGGAGCCGTCGGCGGTGAGGTTGTCCGGATTCGGGTACGCCAGGTCGGGCCCTGTTCCTTTCACCAGATGGGTACCGGCCTCAGTGCCGTCGCTGACCCAGAGCTCTCCGGAGACGACGAAGTAGACCTTGTTTCCCGCGGCTGTCAGGCGGCGGGGCTTGGAGCCTATGGAAGTGCCGAAGGAGATGTCCTTCACCAGAACGGTGCCGGCGGCGGTGCCGTCGCTCTTCCAGAGCTCTTCGCCGTGCTCGCCGTCGTCCGCCACGAAGAAGAGCGGTCCGCCCGCGGGCGCGGCGAAGGCCCCGGGGACGGGATCGCCGGGATTCGAGGAGGCCGTGCCGGGGTTGATGTCCTTCACCAGGACCGTGCCGGCCGCCGTGCCGTCGCTCTTCCAGAGCTCCCGGCCGAAGCCGCTGGTGGTGGCGGTGAAGAAGAGCAGGTTGCCGGCGGCGGTGAGGTTCTGCGGGTTCGAGGAGCCGGTGCCGGGCACCAGGTCGGCGACCTGGAAGCTCCCCGCGGCGGTGCCGTCGGAGACCCAGAGCTCGGCGCCCGAAACGGCCTCGTTCGACGCCTGAAAGAAGAGCTTGCCGCCGGCCGCGGTGAGGAGAGAGGGGCGGGAGGAGGCGGTGCCGGGCACGAGATCCGCGACGATGGCCGTGCCTCCCGGCGTGCCGTCGGTCTTCCAGAGCTCGGTGCCGTTGCCGGCGTCGCTGTTGGCGAAGTAGACGGCGTTGCCGAGCTTTGTGAGGTCGAGCGTGAAGCCAGGGAGGAGCTGCGCGCCTCCCGGCGTGCCATCCGTCGACCAGAGCGAGCCCAGATTGCTGAAAACCAGCCGGCTGGCGAGCGGCCGGAGCAGCGACGGAGCGATGATCTCCAGCTTCGACGTGCCGGCCTCGGTGCCGTCGCTCTTCCAGAGCTGCTCGCCCGCGGTGCCGTCGTAGGCGGCGAAGTAGAGCTCGCCGCCAAACGCGGCGAAGGTGTCGCGGAAGTACGTCTTCCCGCCGTCAAGGTAGAAAGAGGAGGTCACCGAGGGGCCGTCATGGACCCGTGCCGTGCCCGGCGCCGTGCCGTTGCTTCTCCAGACCTCCTCTCCCTGGACTCCCTGGCGGAAGTAGAAGTTCCCTCCCAGGACGGCGTAGCCGTCCGCCATCCGGATCGCCGCGTTGTTCACCACCGTTCCGAACACCGTTCCGGCGTTGGTGCCGTCGCTGGTCCAGAGCACGACTCCGCCGGGGCCGTCGGCCAGGAAGACGAGCTTGCCGTTCAAGTTGGAAAGGCCATGACGCCCGTAGCCGGGCGGGCTGTTGCCGAAGCCGATCGGGTTGCCGCTCGAGCTCTGCAGCCGGAAGGTCCCTGCCGCGGTGCCGTCGCTGCGGAAGAGCTGCACTCCGAAGGTCGGGTCATAGGCGAGGAAGAAGAGCAGGTTGCCGGCGGCCGTGAGCTCCTGCGGGGCGGAGCCGGGGGTGCCCGGGAAGATGTCCTTGACCAGCGTGGTGCCGGCGGCGGTGCCGTCGGTCCGCCAGAGCTCGTGCCCCTCGGGGCCGGTGGCGGTGAAGTAGACGGCGCCGTTCAGGGCGGTGAAGCCGAGGGGGAAGGAGCCGGCCGGGCCGGCGGAGAGGTCCTTGAGCATGTAGGTGCCGTCGTCGGTACCGTCAGAGAGCCAGAGCTCCTTGCCGTGAACGCCGTCGTCCGCCGTAAAGAGGATGGCTCCGGCCTTGGGGGATGCGATGGCGTCCGCCCCCTGGACGGAGGCCGGGGAGTGCTCCGAGTTCATCGAGGGGAGGGATCCCGGCCGGATGTCCAGCACCAGCGAGCTATTGAAGTTGAGCATTTCCAGGAACCAGAGCTCGGTCCCGTGGACTCCGTCGTCCGCGGCGAAGAAAACGCGATTCCCGAAGGAGGCCAGGACCCTGGGATTCGATCCTGCCGGACCAGGATTCCAATCTCCCATGCCCTGAGTGCCGAACGGTGTGCCGTCGGTCCGGAACGGCTCCTGCCCACCCGGCGAGGAAGCGGAGAGCGCTCCGAAAATGAAATCGCCGACCCTGGTGAGCGAGGTGGCCCCATCCTCCACGCCGAGGCTGGTGGTCACCTTGAGTCCGGTGCCGGCCTCGGTGCCGTCGCTGCCCCAGAGGTCCCGGCCGTGGGCGCCATCGCTGGCGATGAAGTAAAGACGGCCTCGGGATTCGAGCAGCGAGGAGGGGTTCGAGGAGCAGGCCCCGGGACAGATGTCGCGCACGAGGTACGAGCCGAAAGGGGTGCCGTCGCTCGCCCAGAGCTCCTTGCCGTGGATGCCGTCGTCGGCGGCGAAGAAGACGAGGCTCCCCACGGTCTCCATTTCGTCGCGCTGATCCCAGAGCTGCAGCGGCGGGTGATCGACGTTGACGTCGCGGACGAGAAACGGCGGCTGGGCCTGGACGGCCAGCGGGCCGGCGAGCAGGCAGACGAGGGCTAGAGAACGAACGGCGTTGAGCTTCATCAAGATCCCTCGGTCAGTCCAGGGTAATAATCTTCAGGTAATAATGATGTAAATTTAGCATATTCCCCCTGTTACGGCAACGGAATTGAACGACCGCACCTTGCGGCAGGCCGTCGCAGCGTACGGCAGATGGATACGGCAGCCCATCGAACGGCGCTTCAGAGTTTACCGGTAATGAAATGGCGACGGCGGACACCATCTCTCAGCAGCCTCACTTTTGCGTGAGTAGGCGAAACCGGTGATATCGTGAAGGTCATCAACTATCATTGCTCTACTGAATTGGGACGGCTGAAACCGTGTGGTCTCGAGTCGGCGATCTCGAGTCCTCCTCGGGATCCTCTCTGGGTAGATCTCTGTTCGGTTTGGGAGGCCAGATATGTCCAGGCATCGCGCAACGCTGATCGTGCTTCTCTTGTCATTGGGGATTTTTTCCGCTACGGCCGCTGTGGGGATGATCGGCTCGCTGACGTCCTTCGTGGACGCCTATGGCAACAAGGTGGCGGCCTACGCCGCCGGAGTGGCAGTCCGCGTGCGGGTGGAGGACCACAGCTTCAACAACCCGGGCCGGTTCGATAAGGTGGTGGTGACGTTGAGCTCGCCCACCACGGGCGACGCCGAGGTGCTGACGCTTCTAGAGGTCGCCAAGGACAGCGGGATCTTCGCGGGATCGCTCGCCACACAGACGAACGCCCCGGCAGTTCTCTCCGACGGCCGCCTCCAGGTGCAGGTGGGCGAGGACATCGAGGCGATGCACATGGACTTCAACGGCGTGCTCGCCTCCGGAGACCAGGCGCGGATCGAATTCGCGGCGGCCTCGTTCGTCGACGACCAAGGCCGTCCCACGGTGGAGCTGCTGGAGAACGGCACGGCGCGGGTACGGGTGATCAGCCCCGGGAGCAATGGCAACCCGGGCCTGGCGGAGACGCTGACGGTGCAGTTGCGGAGCCTCTATGCCGGGGACCAGGAGGAGACGGTCCTGACCGAGACGGGTCCGGACACGTCCGTCTTCGAGGGCTCGATCC
The DNA here is from genome assembly GCA_963792575.1 of uncultured Acidobacteriota bacterium. Lineage (GTDB taxonomy): Bacteria > Acidobacteriota > Thermoanaerobaculia > Multivoradales > UBA5704 > DATARR01. The sequence goes on along the minus strand of CAWBWZ010000022.1, from coordinate 438,553 downwards.
CATTGTCCTTCAACTTCTCGGCCTCCCCAGGCAACGGCGCCCTGGAGACGGCCAACCGCGGTCCGAAGTTTCCCGGCGAGCAGGTGACGGCGAGCTATGGGCCGTACAACTCTACGGCACATATGGTGGGCTCGCGTGTGGCTTTCCTGAACCTGCGGGGCCAGGAGGTGACGTCCTACTCCCTGGGCGCCACGGTGCGGGTGCGGATCGAGGACCAGACCCGCAACCAGGCCGCGGTCCTCGACTCGTTCACCGTCCACGTGCGGTCGCGCGCCAATGGCGACGACGAAGGCGTGACGATGACGGAGACCTCGCCCACAAGCGGGATCTTCGAGGGCTCGGTGCCCAACTCGGTGGCTGCCGGACCGTCCGGCGACGGCGTGCTCTCGGCGGCGGCGGGACAGATGGTGGAAGCGAAGAGCCAGAACGCCAACCGGCCGACCTCCACGACGGCACGGGCGGTCTTCCTGGCCAATTTCGTGCCGCTGGCGGTCGACGACACGGCCCAGATGCTCGAGAACGAAAGGGTGAGCGTGTCGGTGCTCGCCAACGACAGCGATCCAGAGTCCGGTTCGCTGACCATCGCGAGCTTCACGCAGGGATCGAAGGGAACCGTGGCCGCCAAGCTGCCTGGCCGGTTGGAATACACGCCCAACACCGGCGAGACCGGCCAGGACACCTTCACCTATCTCGTAACGGACGATGAAGGCGGCGAAGCGGTCGCCACGGTCACAATTACGGTGATTCCCTCTGCCAGGAACGGCAACACGTCGATCTCGAAGGTCATCGTGGTGCCGGTGGACGACCCGCCGGTGGCGGTCAACGACTCGGTGACGGTGGTCGAGGACTCAGGAGCCAACGCGATCAACGTGCTGGCGAACGACACGGACGTTGACGGCGGCCCCAAGAGCATCGCTTCAGTGACGCAGCCGGCGAACGGCACGGTGGTGATCACGGGTGGTGGCACGGGTCTGACCTACGCGCCGAACGCAAACTACTGCAACCTGCCTCCGGGCACCACGCTCGACACCTTCACCTACACGCTGACGCCGGGAGGCTCCTCGGCGACGGTGACGGTGTCGGTGACCTGCGTGGACGATCCGCCGGTGGCGGTCAATGACGCGGCGACGGTCGTCGAGGACTCGGGGGCCAACGCGATCGACGTGCTGGCGAACGACACGGATCTGGACGGCGGGCCGAAGCTGGTCCAGTCGGTGACGCAGCCGGCGAACGGCACGGTGGTGATCACCGGAGGCGGCACGGGCGTGACCTACGCGCCGAACGCCAACTACTGCAACACCCCGCCGGGCACCTTCGACACCTTCACCTACGCTCTGACGCCGGGTGGCTCGACGGCGACGGTGTCGGTGTCGGTGACCTGCCTGAACGACGCGCCGGTCGTGGACCTCGACGCGGACGACAGCCAGGGAACGGCCGGCAGCGACTTCGCGGTCACCTTCACGGAAGGGAACCCGGCGGTGCTGCTCGAAGATCCGACCGACGCGACGGTGACGGACGTCGACAGCGCGACCCTGGCTTCGCTGACGGTGACGATCACCAACCTGCTCGACACTGGCAGCGAGATTCTGTCGACGGACGTGACGGGCACCTCGATCACGGCCAACTACGTTGCCGCCACCGGCGTGCTGACGCTGACCGGTCCGGACACCTTGGCGAACTTCCAGACCGTGCTCCGGAAGGTGCGGTATCAGAACATCGACGTCGACCCTGACACGACGGCGCGGGTGATCCACTTCGTGGCCAACGACGGCACCACGAACAGCAACACGGCGATCTCGACGGTGACCGTGGTGGCGGTGGATACGCCGCCGACGGCGGTCAACGACTCGGCGACCGTGAACGAGGACTCGGGCGCGAACCCGATCCCCGTGCTGACCAACGACACTGACCCCGATGGCGGTCCGAAGAGCGTCGCCTCGGTAACGCAGCCGGCGAACGGCGCGGTGGTGATCACGGGCGGCGGCACGGGCCTGACCTACGCGCCGAACGCGAACTACTGCAACAGCGTCTCGGGTCCGGCGGACACCTTCACCTACACGCTGACGCCCGGTGGCTCGTCCACAACGGTGACGGTGACGGTGACCTGCGTCGACGACAATCCGACGGCGGTGGCGGACGCGGCGACGGTGGTCGAGGACTCGGGCGCCAACGCGATCCCCGTGCTGGCGAACGACACCGATCCTGACGGCGGTCCGAAGAGCGTCGCCTCGGTGACGCAGCCGGCGAACGGCGCGGTGGTAATCACGGGCGGCGGCACGAGTCTGACCTATGCACCGAACGCGAACTACTGCAACAGCATCTCGGGCACGCCGGACACCTTCACCTACACGCTGACGCCGGGTGGCTCGTCGACGACGGCGACGGTGACGGTGACCTGCGTGAACGACACGCCAGTCGCCAACGCCAACGCAATGAGTGTGGCGGAGGACGGCGCGGTCAACGTGGCGGTGTTGTCGAACGACACGGATGCGGACGGTGACACGCTAACGGTGTCGTCCGTGACGCAGGGCGCTCACGGCGTGGTATCGATCAATCCGGACAAGACGGTGAAGTACACGCCTGCATTTAACTACAACGGTCCGGACTCGTTCACCTACACGATCTCGGACGGCAACGGTGGCAGCGCGACGGCGACCGTGACGGTGACGGTCACGCCTGTCAATGACGCTCCGGTGGCGGTGAACGATACGGCGACGGTGGTGGCGGGGGCGGCGGTGACGGTGTCCGTCCTCGCCAACGACGCCGACGTCGACGGGCCGGGCCTCTCGGTGACGGCCGTGACCCAGGGTGCGAACGGCAGCGTCGCGATTAATGCGAATCAGACGGTGACCTACACCGCCGGGCTCTTCGTCGGCACCGACAGCTTCACCTACACGGTGTCGGACGGCGCCGGCGGCATCGCGACCGCGACGGTCATGGTGACGGTGACCGCGCCGCCGCGCGTGACCACAGGCCTTCAAGCGCGCTACAACTTCAACGAGGGGAGCGGCTCGACAGTGAACGACACCTCGAGCGTGGGCACGCCGCTCAACCTGACGATTGCGAATCCGGCCGCCGTCTCCTGGCTGCCGGGCGCACTGTCGGTCAACACGAACACGGTAATTTCGAGCACTGGAGCGGCGGGGAAGGTGATCAATGCGGTGCGGACCAGCAACTCGGTCACTGTGGAGGCCTGGGTTGCGGCCGACAACCTGACCCAGACCGGGCCGGCCCGCATCGTCTCGATGGAGAAGAACTCCACGCAACGCAACATCATCTTCGGGCAGTCGGGGAACCGGTTCGAGACCCTGCTGCGCACCTCGTCGAGCACGAGCTCGCTGCTGAGCCCGGTCAACGGTGTGAGCCTGAATCTCGCACACGTGGTCTACACCCGGAGCAGCGCGGGGCAGGCCGTGATGTACATCGACGGCGTCCAGGTCTCCAGCCAGACGGTTAGCGGCTCCCTCTCCGCCTGGGACACCTCCTTCCGCCTGGCCCTCGCCAACGAGATCGGCGGCAGCAGGCCCTGGCGGGGCGACCTCTACCTGGTGGCCCTCTACGGCCGCGACCTCACAAGCACGGAGGTGAAGCAGAACTTCTTGGCCGGATCGGAGGCGAACTGAAGACGGACCGTCCCAAGCCGCCGGGCATTCGTGCCCGGCGGGGCTGGACGAAAGATTTCTTCACGGCAAAGCCAGGTTGAACGCCCGGGTCAGGAAGACCGCCATCTCGGCGCGCCCCACCGTCTTGTTCGGGCAGTAGAGGTTGACGCCGCAGCCGTTGGTGATCCCCTCGGCGGCGAGCTGCTCGATCCAGGCCGCGGCCCAGAAGGAGGCCGGGACGTCGGTGAAACGGGTGCCGGTGGCGGGCGGCGGCACGTAGGCCGCGCCATGGCGGGCGCGCAGCAGGAAGATCGCCATCTCGGCGCGCGCGACCTGGGCCGCCGGGCAGAAGCGGGCCGGCGAGGTGGCGCACCCCTGGGTGATGCCGTCGGTGGCGATCTGCTCGATCCAGTCGGCGGCCCAGTAGGAGGCCGGGACGTCGGCGAAGCGGGTGCCGGTGGCCGGCGGCGGCACGAACGTGGAGCCGTGCAGGCCGCGGCCGAGGAAGACTCCCATCTCGGCCCGGGTGAGGGTGCGGTCCGGGCAGAACTGGGAGGTCGAGCATCCCAGGCTGATCCCGGCGTTGGCGACCGCCTCGACGGAGCCCCAGGCCCAGTAGGTGGTCGGCGCGTCCGCGAAGGTGGCGAGAACGTTGGACTTCGGCACGGCCCAGAGCTCGAAGCCGGTCGTATTGTCGTTGGCGGCGAAGTAGACGTTGGGGCCCGCGGCGGTGAACCCGCTGGGGCTGGAAGACAGGGCGCCCGGCGCGATGTCCTGGATCCTCCGCGTTCCCGCCGTCCTGCCGCCCGTGCGCCAGGGCTCTACCCCGTTGACGCCGTCGGTGGCGGAGAAGAGGAGCGTGCCGCCCACGGCGCTGAAGCTGTCGGGATGGGAGGAGTCCGGGCCGGGCCGGAGATCCGCCACCATGTGGGTGCCGGCGGCGGTGCCGTCGCTGACCCAGGGCTCGTCGCCGTGGACGCCGTCGTTCGCCGTGAAGTAGAGCCGGTTGCCGGCGGCGGTCAGCTGGTGGGGGTTGGAGCCGGCCGGGCCGGGGGCGATGTCGGCGACTCGCACGGTGCCGGCGGCGGTGCCGTCGCTCTTCCACAGCTCGGCGCCGGCCGCGACGTCGCTCAGGATGAAGAACAGCGGCCCCCCCGGCAGCGCGACGGCCTCCTTGTAGGGGGCGTCGTAGGTGTCGCTGGGGTCTCCGGAGCTCTTGAGCAAAGTGGTGCCGGCGGCGGTGCCGTCGCTCTTCCACAGCTCCCAGCCATAGCCGAGGGTGTAGGCGGGGAAGAACACGGTCCCCCCGACGTCGACCAGGCGGCCGATCTGAGAGAAATCCTGGCCATGGGCCGCGCCGGAGATCTGGACGATGGGCCCGGTGCCGTCCGTCACCCAGAGGGAGTAACCGGTTCCGTTCTCGAACCCCGGCACGAAGAGCTTGCCGCCGGAAGTCACCATGTTGTCGCCGTCGTCGAACGTGGAGAGGACCGCCACGGGGGACGTCCCGCCCGGAGTGCCGTCGGTCTTCCAGAGCTTCTGCACCCCGCTCGCGGGGTCGTAGGAGATGTAGAAGAGGGAGCCGTTGAGAGCGGGGAAGCTCCCGAATGGGAAGCCGGAGCCGAGCGCCTGGGTGCCGTTCGCCGTGCCGTCGGTCGACCAGAGCCCCAGGTTGGTCAGGAAGACCGCGCCGCCGCTCCAGGGGCGGAACCCGTAGAGAGTCTGGTCGAAGGGAAGGCTGGCGATCCGCGAGGTCCCGCCGGGGGTGCCGTCGGTCTTCCAGGGCTCGTACAGGAGTGAGCCGCTGGTGGCCGCGAAGAAGAGCTGGCTTCCCACCGGCGCGAGGGCGCCGGCCGGGGCCTTGCCGTTGAAAATCTCGACCGAGGAGGTGGAGGTGTCCACTTCCTTCAGCGACCGGGTGCCCGCCGGGGTGCCGTCGCTCGACCAGACCTCGGTGCCCCAGCCGCCGGCCAGGAAGTAGACGCGCCCGCCCAGAGTCACGGCGTTCTTGTCGAAATAGGGGATGTGATTCGCCAGGCTCACGGTGGTGAGCCGGGTGGTGGCGACTCCCTCCGTCCGCCAGAGATGGAGGCTGTTCGAGCCGTCGTAGGCGAAGAAGGTCAGCTCGCCGCCGAAGGGGGAGAGCTGGTAGCGCATCGGGACGCCGGGGGTGACGGGGAAGGCGTCGGCGGCTCCGGGGTTGAGGTCGGCCATCCGGGCCGTGCCGGCGGCGCTGCCGTCGCTCTTCCAGAGCTCCTCGCCGTGAGCGCCGTCGTTGGCGCGGAAGAACAGCCGGATGCCGGCGACGGTGAGCTCCCGTGGATCCGAGCTGCCGGCCCCGGCCTGAATGTCCTTGACCTGTACCGTGCCGGGGGCGGTGCCGTCGCTCTTCCAGAGCTCGACGCCGGTGGGGTCCGAGGCCGCGAAATAGACGGCTCCCTGGAAGACGGTCATCTCGTGGGGGGACGCGGCGGCCGAGAGGCGGGCCGTGCCGCCCGGCGTGCCGTCGGTCGACCAGAGCGCCGTCCCGGTTCCGTCGTCGGCGGCGAAGAGGAAGCCCCCCTGGGGAGCCGGGGCCGCGTCCGGCCCGGAGATCAGGGGATCGTAGTTGGGATCGACGGCATTGGCGCCCGGCCGGATGTCCGCCACCATCACGGTGCCCTCCTCGGTGCCGTCGCTCACCCAGGGGGCGGGCCATTGGGTTCCGTAATAGGCGGCGAACAGCAGCCGGTGGCCGGAGGTGGCCATGAAGCGCCCATTGATCCAGTTCGATCCCGGGGCGATGTCCTTGACCAGGTGCGTGCCGGCCGTGGTGCCGTCCGACGTCCAGAGCTCATACCCGTGCACGCCGTCGGCGGCGAAGAAGAACAGCACGCCGTCCGCGTCGATGAGATCGCTGATCCAGGCCGAGCGCCCCGGAACGATCTCCGCCACCATCGCGGTGCCCTCGGGAGTTCCGTCCGACTTCCAGAGCTCCCGGCCGTGGATCCCGTCGTCCGCGGTGAAGAACAGCGTCCCGTTCGAGATCGTGAGCGAGCTGGGGAGCGACGAGCAGGAGCCGGGGCAGAGGTCCGCGAGCAACCGGGTGCCGGCGAGGGTGCCGTCGCTGCGCCAGATCTCCGCGCCGTAAGCGCCGACGTCGTCGGCCACGAAGAAGAACTGGCTGCCGAGCGCCAGGAGCTTCTGGTGGGTGTAGATAAAGGACGGGCGTTGCGCGACCGTGGTGTTCAGGTCGGCGACACGGAAGGCCGGCTGGGCGTCGGCGCTCCAGGCCGTGAGCAGCAGGAGCGAAAGGCAGAAGGCGACGAGAGACCGGGCGGCGCGAGCTTGCATGCCGAACCCTCCCTAGGGAAAATGTGAAGGCCCCGTGGGGGGGCCGGAATCGAGAGCTCAAGAGGAAATGCGCGTTTCGCGTAAATATTTCGTCATGGCAACGCCAGATCGAACGAACGCGCCAGGAAGACGGCCATCTCGTCCCGCTTCACCAGCCGGCCGGGGCAGTAGAGATCGGGGGCGCAGCCGTTGGTGATCCCCTCGGCGGCGAGCTGCTCGATCCAGGCCGCGGCCCAGTAGGTCGCGGGGACGTCGATGAAGCGGGTGCCGGTGGCCGGCGGCGGCGTGTAGGCCGCGCCGTGGCGGGCGCGCAGCAGGAAGATCGCCATCTCGGCCCGGGCCAGCGTGCGCTCCGGGCAGAAGAGCGGCGGCGAGGCGCCGCACCCCAGGGTGATACCGTCGGCGGCGATCTGCTCGATCCAGGAGCCCGCCCAGTAGGAGGCGGGGACGTCGTCGAAGCGGGTGCCGGTGGCGGCCGGCGGCGCGAAGGCGGCGCCGTGGAGGCCGCGGCCGAGGAAGATCGCCATCTCCGCCCGGGTCACCGTGCGGTCCGGGCAGTAGCCGGTCGCCGTGCAGCCGTTGGTGATGCCGGCGGCGGCCAGCGCCTCGATGGAGCTCCAGGCCCAGAAGGTCGGGGGGGACGTCCTGGAAGGTGGTGAACAGCTCGCTCTTCGGCGCCGCCCAGAGCTCGTAGCCCGCCACGTTGTCGTTCGCCGCGAAGTAGACCGTGCCGCCCACCTCGGCGAAGTCGAGAGGGCTGGAGGGGGCGGGCCCGGGCGCGATGTCCTGCACCTGGAAGGTGCCGGCCGGACCGCCGTCGCTGCGCCAGAGCTCGCGGCCGTGGACGCCGTCGTCGGCGGAGAAGAGCACGAGGTGGCCGATCGCCCGCAGGTTCCGGATCACCGGCGAGCCGGGGCCGGGGACGATGTCCCTCACCATCCGGGTGCCGGCGGCGGTGCCGTCGCTCACCCAGAGCTCGCGGCCGTGGACGCCGTCGTCCGCCACGAAGAAGAGACGCCCCCCGGCGGTGGCCAGCAAGTCGACGTCCGCGGAGCGCGGGCCGGGGAAGAGGTCGCCGACCGGGAGGGTGCCGGCGGGAGTGCCGTCGGTCTTCCAGAGCTCGCGGCCGTGCATGCCGTCGTCGGCGACGAAGAAGAGGGTGTTGCCGAGCACGAACTGGTCGAGTGTCGGGCTCCCGGTGGCGTTCGCGGCGTAGGGATCGAGGCCGGAGCCGCTCCCCGGCTGGATGTCCGCGAGCAGGACCGTGCCGGCGGCGGTGCCGTCGCTCGCCCACAGCTCGCAGCCGGTGGCGTCGTCGATGGCGGAGAAGACGAGGAAGCCGCCGACCCGGATGGGCTGCAGCGGGTCGGAGGAGGCCGCGCCAGACCGGAGGTCCTTGAGCAGGCCGGTGCCGGCCGGGGTGCCGTCGGTCCTGAAGATCTCTCTTCCCGCCCCCACCGTCTCGGCGGCGAACAGGGCGGTGGCGCCGAGCGGGGCGATCCACCCTGGATTGGAGATGATGCCGGGCGTCGTCAGGGGCTGGGTGCCGGCGGCGGTGCCGTCCGTCCGCCAGAGCCGCGAGGAGTTGAACCCGTCGAAGGCGCCGAAGATCATGCCTGAGCCCAGTGGGGTGAATCCCCAGGGGTTCGAGCTGTTCGGTCCGGAGAAGATGTCGGCGAGGCGCGTGGTGCCGGCGGCGGTGCCGTCGCTCAACCAGGGCTCCTCGCCCCCGCCGTCCTGGGCGGAGAAGAAGGCCCGTCCGAGGGCGGGAACGAAGCCGAAAGACCTCAGCACCAGCCCGGAGACGATCTGGGAGGTGCCGGCGGGGGTGCCGTCGGTGGTCCAGAGGCCGCTCTCGGAGGTGCCGAGCAGGTTCGTGCCGCCGACCGCGACGTTGAACGTCGGGGTGCTCCAGGCGGCGCCCGGGGCGAGATCGCCGAGCTGCACGGTGCCGGCGGCGGTGCCGTCGCTGACCCATGGCTCGGCCCCCGAGACGCCGTCGTCGGCTTCGCACAGGAGCTTGCCCGCGAGGTTGCGGCAGTTCCCCCCGGGGTATCCGGCGTAGTCGACCTGGATGTGGAACGACGAAGTGAGACTCTGGACGTCCTTCACCTCGACGGTACCGGCGCCGGTGCCGTCCGTCTTCCAGATCTCTGGGCCGTGAGCCACGGTACGTCCACGGAAGTAGGCCATCCCGCCGACGACCGCGATGCCGGAATAGCCGCGGTCGGCCCCCCAGCCAATCCCCGGCTCGATATCTTTCACCATGACGGTGCCGGCATCGGTGCCGTCCGTTTTCCAGAGCTCGACGCCGTGGGTGCCGTCGTCGGCGAAGAACAGCGCTCCGCCGTTGAACGCCTTGAACCATCGGCGGACGTAGAGGCTGATGCCGAACCCCGGGCCGGGGTTGATGTCCTTCACCATCACGGTGCCGGCCGTGGTGCCGTCCGTCTTCCAGAGCTCGAGCGCGGTCACGCCGTCCCACCCGGCGAAGAACGCCTGGCTGCCGATCGCCGTGAGCTGGTGCACGGTGCCGTTGCCGGCGCCCGGATTGATGTCACTGATCCTGACGGTGCCGGCGGCGGTGCCGTCGGTCGACCAGACCTCGGTGCCGGTCGCCGCCTGGGAGGCGGCGAAGAGGATCTGGCTCCCCAAGGGGGTAAAGCCGTGCGGATTCGACGATCCGTTGCCCGGATCGATATCCACCAGGAGCGCCGTGCCGGCGGCCGTGCCGTCGCTCTTCCAGAGCTCGTAGCCATGGACGCCGTCGTCGGCCTGGAAGAGAAAGGCGCCGCCGCCGAGCGCCAGGACGTCGTTTTCCCAGTTGTAGAAGGGGATGCTGGTCGAGGAGTCGCCGGCGCCCGGGTTGATGTCCGCGAGCAGGGAGGTCCCCGCGGCGGTGCCGTCTGAGAGCCAGGGCTCGCGGCCGTGGACGCCGTCGTCGGCGTTGAACAGCAGCTTGCCGCCGGCGTCGATCCGGAAGGCCGGGTCCGAGCCGGCCGCCCCGGGCCGGAGGTCGGCCACGAGCTGGGTGCCGGCGGCGGTGCCGTCCGTCTGCCATAGCTCGCGTCCATGGACGCCGTCGTCCGCCGACAGGTAGAGGGTGCCGCCGGCTTCCTGGAACCGCGCGTAGGAGTCCGGCAGGCCCAGGTTGAGATCCTTCACCATCGCCGTGCCGGCCTCGGTACCGTCGCTCCGCCAGGGCTCCTGGCCGTGCACGCCGTCGTCGGCGCTGAAGTAGAGGATGCCGTTGGCGACGGTGAGGCTGCGCGGCCAGCCCCAGCAGGCTCCCGGACAGATGTCCTTCAGGATCGCCGTGCCGGCGGCGGTGCCGTCGCTCTTCCAGAGCTCGACGCCATGGATCCCGTCATCCTGGAGAAAGAACACCGTCGCCCCGGCCACGACGAGCTCCTGGCCGGTGAACAGGGAATCGGTGTAGTCCTCCTGCGTGGTGTTGAGATCCACCACCTGATGGGCCGGCTGGGCGAGCGCCGGCGCCGCGAGGCAGAGGACGAACAGCAGCATAGCGAACCGGGACCAGCTCCCTGCGAGCACTTTCATGCATCCCCCGATCGAGTTGGGTGAACCGTATTGCTAGAGTAATACACTCGGAGGGAGGGGGTCAATATTGATCGTCGCAAGGTGCGGAATTGAGGTTGTCTCAGAAGTCAGCCCCGAAGGGGTGCAGGCGAAGGGGATTGCTGCGACGGAGGCCAGGGGCGGTTCGCGCCCCGCGTGGGTGGAGAGGCCGGTGCTCTGGGATGATGCGACCCTCGTGGGGATTGATGCGTCCCTCGAAAGGGCCGCTCGGCCCCACGCCAGGGCAAGTCCGCCCCCCAGACAACAGGCAGCAGATCCCGTGAGTGTTGATGCGAAACACTGGATAGTCGCAGCAAAAAACCCATGGGCGGAACCGCCACCAGCGGATTTGGCAGCAAGTAAAGAGGCTTTCGCATCAGGTTAGAGATGGGCCGCATCATCCCTTGCGAGGGCGATCGTTCCCCAAGCGAGGGACGCATCAGGTACCGGTAAGGTCGCATCAAAAAAGCCGGGTTTCGCAGCACTCCCCGAGAGGGGGAGCTCACCCCCGGCTGCGGTGCAGCGCGGCGACGATGCCGACGGCGAAGAGGACGGCCCAGACCGGCCAGGGGCCCTTGGCGCCGGCGAGGATCGCTCCGGCCACCATGCAGAAGCCGCCGAAGAGGGTGCCGCGCAGGCCGGCGAGGGGGTTCTCCGGCCGGTGGGTCGCCTGCTCGAGGAGGCGCAGCCCCTCGGTGATCAGGCTGGGCGCCTTGGCGACCGCTTCCAGGATGTCCGGCGCCGCCCGCATCACCTGCTGGGCGAGGTTCTGCGGGCTGAACTGGTCGCGGAAGATGGCGTTGGCGTGCTCGCGGGAGACCGCGGCCACGTCGAGGCCCGGCTTGAGGATCTGGCCCACCCCCTCGAAGGTGACCAGCGCCTTGACCATCAGCACCATCTCGACCGGGAAGTAGAGCCGGTGCTGGGCGCCGAGGTTCACCGAGCGCATGATCAGCTGCGCCAGCGAGAAGTCGCGGAAGCTGCCGGCGCGGTTGAAGCGCAGCAGGATCTCGGTGACCTCGCGGCGGAACCCCTTCGGGTCGGCCCCCGGGCCCGGGCTGGCGATGGCGCCGAGATAGCGGGCCGCCCCCTCGGCGTCCCCCATCACCAGCGTGTAGTAGTAGTAGAGGAAGGTGCGCCGCAGGTCGCTCTCGAAGCGCCCGACCATGCCGAGATCGATGAAGCCGAGGCGGGGGCCGGGGAGGATCAGCAGGTTCCCCGGGTGGAGGTCGGCGTGGAAGAAGCCGTCCTTGAACAGCATGCGGATGATGCTCGCGGCGCCCAGGTCGACCAGGCATGTCGCGCTCCGCGTCGGTGAGCTCCTGGGTCTCCGGCGCCCCCGGCTTGAACCCGTTGAGGAACTCCATGCAGAGGACGCCGCGGCTGCTGTACTGCCGGTAGATCTTGCGGGAAGACCACCCCCGGCAGGTCGTGGAAGTTGGCGGTGAACGACTCGGCGTTGTCCGCCTCCCGCCGCAGGTCGACCTCGCGGCGGGTGTACTCCACGAACTCGCGGATCAGCTGCGACGGCCGGTAGCGGGGGAGGAAGAGCTGCAGGATGCGCGCCGAGGATGCGCAGCAGGATGGCGTCGCGGGTCAGCGTCTCGCGGATCCCCGGCTTGACCACCTTGATGATCACCGAGTCCCCCTCCAGCGTCGTCGCGCGGTGGATCTGGGCGATCGACGCCGAGCCGGTGGGGATCGGGTCGACCCAGGAGTACATCTCGGCGATCGGCCGGCTCGACGTCCGCCTCGATGATCCGCAGATAGCGGTCGAAGGGGACCACCGGCAGGCGGTCGAGCAGGTTCTTGAGCTCGTCGGTGATCGACGCCGGCAGGATGTCCTGGCGCAGGGCGAGCACCTGGCCGAGCTTGATGTAGGTGGGCCCGAGGATCTCCAGCCGCCGCCGGAGCTGGACGGGGAACGGCCGGTCGACGATCGCGCGGTCGAGGAACGGCCGCGCCAGGACAGGCGATCAGGCGCTCCAGCCAGAACAGCAGCCGGAAGCGCCGGCCCTTGCCGAACGCCTGCCCCTCGCGGGCGTGCGCCGCCAGGGCGCCGAAGGCGAGGCGCGATCAGGTGGCGCTGGGTGGTGAAGAAGCGGCGGACCAGCCCCTGCGGCGGGCGGTCCGGCAGCATCTCGAACCCGGGGATGGCGCCCGAGCGAGGCCGGGGGAGCCGGGGTCGCCACCGGAGCCGGAAGAGAGGATCGGCCTCGGCGGCTGGGCTGGGGTCGGGCATGCCCTCCTACCGGTTCCGCCCGTACTGCTCGTGGCTCGACACCCAGTCGAGCGACGAGATCGCCGAGGCCGAGCGAGATCTCGCCCGCCAGCACGACGCCGGCGATGATCTCGGCGAGCTTCTTGACCTTGCCCTTGCCGACGCAGCCGAGGATCTCCAGGCACTCGCGCTGGGTGGCGAGGCCGGTGCCGCCGCCGTGGGTGGCCACGATCAGCGACGGGATGGTGATCGAGATGTAGAGGTCGCTTCTCCGGCGTCACCTCGGTGTAGACGATCCCGGCCGACGACTCGGCGACGTTCGCCACGTCCTGGCCGGTGGCGATGAACATCGCCGTGATGCCGTTCGGCGAGTGGCAGCCGTTGTTGTTGGCGCCCGAGATGAAGGCGCCGACGTTGGCGATGCCGGCGTGGTAGTGGAGCGTCTCGGGGTCGACCCGCATGTTCTGGATCAGCACGTCGCGCGGGATCGTCGCCTCGGCGGTGACCCGCTTGCCGCGGGTGCGCATGACGTTGATCTGCGACGACTTCTTGTCGGTCGCGAAGTTCGACTCCAGGTAGAAGTGGCGGATCCTGTCGTGGTTCTCCAGGATCCAGCTGCAGGCGGCGAAGGTCGCCCGGCCGACCATGTTCTGGCCGGCGGCGTCGCCGGTGGTGTAGTTGAAGCGCAGGAAGACCAGCTTGTTCGACAGGTAGCGGTCGATGTAGGTGAGCTTGGCCACGCTGGAGGTGGCCTCGGCCTCCTCGCGGATCTTGTCGATGTTGGCGTCCACCCAGACCACGAAGTCGCGGGCGTCGCGGGCGTTGTCGAAGACGAACACCGGCGCCCGCTGCATGCTGTCGCCGACGACCGTGCACATCACCCCGCCCGAGAGGTTCGAGCACCTTGATGCCGCGGTTGTAGGAGGCGACGAGCGTCCCCTCGGTGGTGGCGAGCGGGACGAGGAACTCGCCCATGGCATGCTCGCCGTTGACCTTGATCGGCCCGGCGAAGCCGATCGGGACCTGGGCCACGCCGGTGAAGTTCTCGATGTTGCCCCGGGTCACCGCGGGATCGAAGGAGAACTTGTCGATGTGCTGGAGCTTGACCCCGGTGTACTCCTCGACGAACGTCTGGCGCGCGCTTGACCATCGCCGGCGTCTGGTCGTCGTCCTTGTCGTGGGGGACGGTGGTGCGCTTCACCCGCTCGGCGATCGAATCCTTGACCTTGAAGGAGAGGGTGCCGAACGGGGTGGTCTCGAAGCCGAGCGTGATCTCGTGCGGACCCTTCGCGAGCTGATCGCCGCGGGCGTGGATGCTCACCACCTTGGCGAGCGGGAAGGCGATGGCGGAGGTGGGGCTGACGCCGCTGGCGGCGATGCGGTCGCCGTTCAACTCCAGGCTGAGCCGGTCGAGCGGCACCGGCTTGCCGTCGATGCGGATCTCGTTGAGGCGGGTCAGGGTGGCGTTGGACAGCCGGTTCTTCAGGCTGAACCGGACGCCGTCCTCGACGTTCTCGAGACTGCCCAGGGTGTACATCTGTTTCAAAATAAGGCCGGGTATCAGCATGCGGGTCACCTCGCGGGGAGCTTTGTGGAATGGGGAAGTCTATCCCCGAATTCACCCTCCCGTCACCCGGGACACTCTTGAAGAACCGTGTCCGCCATGAGGACGGGGTCCCTGAAGACCCCGTCCGTCACTGCCACGCTTTTCAACTACCGCGCCGAGGGCGCCTGCAACCGCGGGGAATCGTCTCAGCTATGGATTGGAGATATCCGTTCCCGGGGCCGGGGTGGTCGCTCCGAAATTGCATTGGCCGTCACAGTTCTGGGTCCCCAGGGTGCCGCAACGTTGCGATGTCAAGCACGACCCGGCCTGGCAGGGACCGGTATGTCCGGAGAGGGTGCAGTTGCCCAGAGAGATGTTGCAGTCACAGGCGAAGATGGGAGTTGGCGCCGGGCCGGGGTCCGGGGACTCCAGGACCTTGTCCATATTGACGAAGATCGTCTGGAATGCCGAGGAGGAGAAGACCTTCCGGGCCTGCTGAGCCAGCTCGCTGGTCGGTTTGTCCACTTTCTCTGCCCACCGCCCACTACCCGGCCGGGTGGCGAAGTACTCGGGGCTTGCCAGGCCGATCGCCATGTTGATGACGCGGATCTGACCGTCGGTCAGTTCCCGATGGTCCGCGATGTAGCTCTCGAGGAACTCCCTCCAGAGACCGCTTCGGACATCGCCAGGGAGCAGAGAGAGGACCGCTCTCCGGGACTGGTCCGGTACCAACTTGAGGTCCTCGGGATGCACAGGGCGCCAACTCGTGCTGTTGAGCCAGGCTTGGGCCTGGGATTTCAGGTTCTCGCAAGCTGATCCGGCGTTCGCCGGGATTGGAGTGGCGATCACCAGGGTGATCACCAGACAGCACAGCAACATTCCAGGCCAGAGTCTCGATTTGTCAGACATCTAAACCTCCCTATTGGTGGACGGTTCACTGCCAGAAACTCGGTAAAAGCCTTTGGGAATGAGGGGCTAGCGATCCGGGGTGCTCGGTACGCGAGCGCAGAGGTATCGGGAGGGCCTCGAGCAGTAGGAGGTCGGAAGACGGAAGGGGGTGATCCGGCGCCCCGCTTCGCCGAGGGCGGGCTCGAAAGGCCGCCCTCCTCGGGATCTCGCACTAGAGCAAGATATTCGAAGGACAGGCTATGGTCAATATCGAAATAACATTTGACTTGAGATAATCCTCTTGAGCCGGACTGCGCCGGGGTGTATCCTTCGCGCACCTGCTTGTCCAGGAAACAATTCAGCCCTGAGCGTCCGGACAGGACTCTTCGGAGAGCCGCTGTCGCTGGGGAGTGGAGGGCCCATGAACCTGTTCCCCGTGCTATTCGCCGTCTACTGGTCGTCCGTGCTGGTCTGGTTCCTCATGGCCTCGCGCCTCCGCGCCGCCCTGAACCAGCGGCATCCGCTCCTCTGCGGCACCGGTTTCCGCGGCGACCTCGCGCTGATGCGCTTCCTCCTCGGCCGGCGCTCCCGCTTCGCCGACGACCGCGGCCTCGCGCGGCTGTGCGGGGCGATGCGCGCGTTTCTTTGGGTTTACACGCTGTTTTTTCTAGCCTTGCCCAGCTTGGTTCTGCGCTAGGGAGCCGAACACGGACGAGCACGGACCAACACGGACAAACAGGGACATGGAGCGCTCTTGTCCTTGTGGGTCCGTGTTCGTCCTTCAGGTCCGTGTCTCCGCTGCTACTTCCAGCAGCGCCGGCGCCCCCGCCGCCCGCGCCTGCGGCGGCAGGTGGCGCAGCCCTTTTTCAGGTTCTTTCGGGGCAATGTGGCTCATCGCGTGCTCGGCCATGGCGGTGATCGTCAGGCTGGGGTTGACCCCGAGGTTCGCCGGGATCATCGAGCCGTCCACCACATAGAGGTTGTCGTAGCCGAAGACGCGGTTGCGGGCGTCGATCACGCCGTCCGCCGGCGAGGTGCCCATCGGCGCGCCGCCCAGGATGTGGGCGGTGGTGGGGACGTTGAGCACCACCTCGTTGATCGAGCTCGAGGGGTACGCCCCGGTGCGCTCGGCGATGTGGCGGGCCGCCTGGTTGGCAATCGGGATATAGGCCGGGATCGGCGGCTCCCCCGGCGCGTGCTGGCTGGTGAGCCCCTTGGCGAACGGCCAGAACCAGCGCCGGGCGCGCACCAGGCGCAGCGAATTGTCGAGGTTCTGCATCACCAGCACGATCGTCGAGCGCTTGGCCCAGCCGAACGGGCTCAACGTGCGCAGGAAGTCGACCGGATGGCGGACGCAGGTGGCGAACCATTTCATCGGCCGCGTCAGGCGGGTGCCGTCGTCCACCAGCAGGGTCCCCAGGAAGCTCATCACGTCCGACCCCTTGGGATAGCGGACGACCTCGATGCAGGTGTCCGGATCGGGGTGGATGCTGCTGGCGATGGCGATCCCCTTCGAGTAGTCCGCCTCGGCGGAACGGGAGGTGGCGCCGCAGATCACCTCGCTGTTGGTGCGCACATAGCCGCCGAGGACGGGGGAGAGGCGGGGGAGCTGGCCCGCGTCCCGGCACTTGAGGAGGAGGTCGGTCGTCCCCAGGGCGCCGGCGGCGAGGACCACGCCGCGTGCCTGGATCGTCCGCCGGCCGCGGAAGAGCTTGCGGGTGGAGCCGCGGGTGGAGACGCGCCACCCCCCCTGGCCGTCCTCCGCGAGGCCGGTGACCAGGGTCTCGGGGCGCACCTCGGCGCCGAGCCGCTCGGCGAACCAGAGATAGTTCTTGTCGAGAGTGTTCTTGGCCCCATGCCGGCAGCCCACCATGCAGCCGCCGCAGTAGGTGCAGGTGGAGCGGTCGGGCCCCTCGCCGCCGAAGTAGGGGTCCCCCACCTGCTGGCCGGCCCGTTCGCCGAAGAGGATGGCGACCTCGGTGGGGCGGAAGGTGTCCCCCTTGCCGATCTTGGTGGCGAAGTCCTGGAGGGCGCGATCCCCCTCCCAGAGGTGGGGGGTGGCGTTGACGCCGAGCATCCGCCGGGCGGTCTGGTAGTGGGGGGCGAGCGCCCGCTTCCAGTCGATCCCCTTGGGCCACGTGCCGCGCTGGAACGCCCCGTCCGCGGGCTCGATATGGGTGCAGGCGTAGACCAGCGAGCCCCCCCCGACCCCCGCCCCCGAGAGCACCAACACGTCGCGCAGCAGAGTCAGCCGCTGGATGCCATAGCAGAACAGGGCGGGCATCCAGAGGAACTTCCGCACCCGCCAGTTGGTCTTCGGGAAATCCTGCGTCCGCCAGCGCTTGCCGGCCTCCAGGATCAGCACCTTGTACCCCTTCTCCGCGAGCCGCAGCGCCGACACGCTGCCACCGAAGCCGGAGCCGACGATCACGAAATCGTAGTCGTAGGCGGGATCGGCTGACTCGCGGGGTGCCGGCTGAAAATCTGCCATGGGGTCCTTTCTTTGCCGCTTCGAGACGTAGTTTACGTCAAGTCGCGGCAAAGAGGGATGGGGTGCCCCTTCAGGCCCTCCGCCCTGTTAAGATCAAGCTGGTTGCATCAGGGCAATTTATGAACGAGCTGCGCAGGATCACCGAACGCTACCTTCTGGAGAAGCAGATCGCCTCGCGCGAGGCGGTGAGCATCTTCCGCGGCACCGACCTCGAGTCGGGCGCGACGGTCGCGGTCGAGCTGATCCACGGGGACGACGACGGCGGAACCGCGGAGTGGCGGCAGCAGTTCGTGGAGACCGCCCGTGCCCTGCGGTCCCTCGAGCAACCGAGCCTGCCCAGGGTGCTCGATTTCGGCATCACCCACGCGGGCGGCGCGTTTCTCGTCACCGAGCATCACGACACGTTCAACCCTTCCTACCAGGAGCTCCGCGAGGCCCTCCGCCTCGTGCTCTTCGGGGAGTCCGGGAGCCTGCCCGCGGCGACACCGGCGCCCGGGATGCCCTCACCCTCCGCCGCGCCGCCGCCTCCGCCTCCCAGGCCGGACCGGCGCCGGTTCCTGCTGGGGATCGGCGTGCCCGTGGCCGCCATCCTGCTGGTGGGGATCACCTTCGGGGTAGTCCTCCTGAGGCTGCAGAGCCCGGAGCCCTTCCACGAGCCGATCCCCAAGAGGGCCGCCGCCAGGAGCGCCGCCGCCGTCAGGAGCGCCGAGCCGCCGTCTTTCGTGGCCCCGGCTCCTCCTCCGGTGGCCGCCTTGGCCCCGGCGCCCCTCCCCGCCGGTTCGCGGGTCGCGCGGAAGAGCCCGCCGCGCGTCGCCCGCATCGTCCGCGCCCGCCGTGTCGAGCCAAGGGAACGCGCCGCCAGATCCCTCGAAGCGCAGGCCGCCGCGGAGCTCGAGGCCGGGAGGTTCGACGAGGCGCTCGATCGCCTGGAGACGTTGCGCCGGGTCTGGCCGGACCGCGCCGGACTGGTGGCGCGGATCGATCGCGTCGCCGTCGAGCGGAAGACGGATCAGGACCTCGCGGACCTGCTCCGGACCGTCGGCTGGTACGAGACGTTGAACCAGCCGCTCGAAGCGCTGCGGCTGCTGGACGGCGCGAGGCCGAACCCGCGCTACGCCCGGCGCTTCCAGGAGACGCGCCACCGCCTGGAAACCCAGTTCGTCCAGCTCGACCTCCGCCCGCCCGGCCTCCTGCTCGGAGTGGACGGCATTCCCCTGTACGAGAAGGGGAAGGCCGGCACGGTCCACCTGCGGATCGCCGACGACTTCGGGGTGAAGACCACGGAGGCCTGGGCGCGGAGCGAGGGGGGACCCTACGTGAAAGTCGCCATCCACCATCTCTTCGGCTCGGGCTACTCCCTGGACGTGCCGCTGGAGGTGCACCGGAACCAGACGGAAGTGGAGTTCTATGTCGTCGCCTCCGACCTCTCCGGCCACTCCGGCCAGCTCGGCAGTCCCGAGCGCCCCCTGAAAATGATGCGGAAGAGCTGGCTCGAGAGAATTCTGGGGATGAACGAGAGGAAGGTGGGGTAGGGGCCGAACAGAGACAAACACGGACCAACAAGGACAAACAGGGACAACAGTTACCGAAAAGGCCCCTGCCGTCCCTGTCTGTCCTTGTTAGTCCGTGTTTGTCCCTGTCTGCTTTTCCGTCCGCGCCACCGCCGCCACCATCTCCTCGTCAGAGGGCCGCCGCGCCTCGGCCGCCGGCTCCACCCCCAACCGCCGCAACTCGGCGCTGGTCACCGGTCCGATCGAGACCGCCCGCAGCTCGCTCCGCCGCCGTTCCCAGTCCGCTCCGAAGAGCTCCGCGAAGTGGCGGACGATCCGCGGGCTGGTGAACGTCACCCAGCCGAGGGGAGGGGTGGCGAACAGCTCCGCCGCCCGGCGGAGCGAGTCCGGCGGCAGGCGCTTGTCATAGGCGACCACGGCCACCGCCTCGGCTCCGGCCGCCGTCAATCCCGCGAGCAGGGCGGGACGCGCGTCGGCGGCCTGGGGGAGGAGGACCCGCTTCCCCGCGACCTGGGGGGCGAGCTCTGCCGCGAGCCCCTCGGCGTCCGCCCGGCTGGCCGTCAGATCGGGCTCGACTCCCCAGGCGCGCAGGGCCTCGGCGGTGGCCGGTCCCACGGCGGCGGTCTTCAGTGGGGGAGGCAAGGGGCCGGCGATCGGCAGGAAGGCCTCTACCGCGTTGGCGGAGGTAAATACAACCCAATTGTAGATAAAGAGCTCGGCCGCCGCCTGCTCCAGGGGGCGCGGATCGGTGGGGGGGACGACTTCGAGCAGGGGGAGGACCTCCACCGTGGCGCCAGCCGCCTCGAACGCGGCGGCGAGCCCCGCGGCCTGATGCTCGGCGCGGGTGACGACGATCCGGAGATGGACCCTCACCCCCGGATTCGTTCCAGCACCTCATCCGCCCCGTTCTCCCGCATCGCCGCCACGCAGGCGTCGGCGGCCTCCTGGGGGGTGGCGCCCACGGCTTCGGCGCGGGCGGAGTGGCGGCCGTCCGGGGTCGCCAGGAGGGCGGTCAGCCGGAGCGAGCCGTCCCCGTCGGGCCGCGCCCAGGCGCCGAGAGGGAGCGTGCAGTCGCCGCCGAAGGCGGCCACCACGCGGCGCTCGGCTTCGGCGGCGCGGGCGGTGTCCGGATGGTCGAGGACCTGGCAGAGGGTGGCGGCCATGCCGCCGGCGCGCACCTGGAGGGCGAGCGTCCCCTGGCCCGGAGCGGGGAGCATGACCTCGGGCGGCGATCGGATGGACGGGGAGGTGGAGCAGGGCCAGCCGGTGGAGGCCGGCGCCGGCGAGGATGACGCCGCCGGCCTTGGTCTCGCGCCACTTGCGCAGCCGCGTGTCGACGTTGCCGCGGATCGGCTCGACCCGCAGGTCCGGCCGGCGCATCAGGATCTGCGCCCGGCGGCGCAGCGCGCCGGTGAGCACGATCGCCCCCTCGGGGAGGCCGTCGAGGTCCTCGGCGTCCTCGCTCACCAGCACGTCGCGGGCGTCGGCGCGCTCCGGATGGGCGGCGATGATCAAGCTCGTCAGGGAAGGTGACCGGCAGGTCCTTCAGGCTGTGCACCGCCAGATCGAGCGAGCCGTCGAGCAGGCCCCCCTCCAGCTCCTTGGTGAACAGCCCCTTGCCGCCGAAGCGGGCGAGATCGCCGGTCACCACGTCGCCGGTGGTCACGATCGGCACCAGCTCGACGTCGAGCCCGGGGTGCGCGGCCTCGAGGCTCCGCGCCACCATGCCCGACTGGGCGAGGGCGAGCGGGCTGCGGCGGGTCCCCAGGCGGATGCGGAAGATGGCGTCAGTCTTCGTCGTCGGCATCGAGATGGAAGAGCTCGCGCACGAGGTCGAGCCGGGAGAGGTCGTCCGCGCCGTCGCGGGCGCGCAGGCGGCTGCTGGGGTGATGGAGGATCTTGCGGACCAGCGAGCGGGTCAGGCGCTCGAGCTCCGCGTGGGTCTCCTCCGGGAAGCGGGGGAGGACCTCGGCCAGCTCCTGGAGCCGGATGCGCTCCGCCTGCTTCTGCATGCGGGCGACCAGCGGCTCGGCTTCCAGCCCGCGGAACCAGGCGCGGAAGTGGGCCAGCTCCTGCTGGACGATCTCCTCGGCGCGCGGGAGCTCCTCCCGGCGCCGCTTCAGGTTGCGCTGGATCAGGTGGTCGAGCGAGTCGACGGTGTGGAGGAAGACGTTCTCGGCGCGGCCGGCGGCCGGCTCGACGTTGCGCGGCACCCCGAGGTCGACCACCAGCAGCGGCCGCGAGGGGCGGGAGCGCATCGCCTCGGCCGAGCTGGCGGCGGGTGAGCACCGGCTCCTCGGCGCCCGTCGAGGCGATCACCAGGTCGGCCGTGCGCACCGCCTCCAGGCGGTCCTCGAAGGCGATCAGCTCGGCGTTCGGCGAACTCCTCCTGGAACTGCCGCGCCCGCTCGCCGCCGCGGTTGGCCACCCGCAGCTCGCGGGCGCCGCGCTCGATCAGCGGCCGGGCCACCGAGCGGGCGATCTCGCCGGCGCCGATCAGCAGCACCCGGCAGTCGTCCAGCCCGCTGAAGATCTGCCGCGCCAGCTCCACGATCGCGTAGCCGATCGAGACCGCTCCGGCGGCGATCGCCGTCTCCTGGCGCGTCCGCTTGCCGGCCGTGATCGCGCTGCGCAGCAGGCGCTTGAGCACCGGCCCCTCGGCGCCGATGGCCTCCGCGAGAGCCGCCGCGGCCTTGACCTGGCCCAGGATCTCGGGCTCGCCGAGCACCATCGACTCCAGCCCGCCCGCCACCGCCAGCAGATGGCGGGCCGCCTCGCCGTTGCGCTTCACGTACAGCCGCCCCGGCCGCTCCAGCTCCGGCTCCCGCGCCAGGAAGACCATCTCCAGGGCGGCCTGATAGGCCAGGTCCTCGTCGCGCGGCTGCAGGTAGAGCTCCGTGCGGTTGCAGGTCGAGAGCAGGAACGCCTCGGCGATCTCCGAGCGGGCGAGCAGATGGACGAGCGTCTTCTCCGCCTCCTCCTTGCCCAGGGCCACCCGCTCGCGCAGCTCGATCGGCGAGCAACGGAAGTCCGTGCCCACCAGGAGCAGCGGCGGATCGGGACGGGCTGGAGCGCTGGCGCCCAGAAGCGGCGAGGTCATCTGAAGGGGATTGTACCCCCTCCGCTCTTACATGAAGCCGTGGAAGTCGGTGAAGAAGAAGTTCACCGCCATCAGCGAGAACAGGATCGCCCCGAACCCGGCGAGGCTCGCCAGCGCCGTCTGCCGCCCCTGCCAGCGGCGCAGGCGCCGCATCAGCAGCGCCGCCGCGTAGATCACCCAGGTGGCGAGCGTGAACAGGATCTTCGGGTCGTGCAGCCAGCCGCTGTGGTAGAGCCGCTCGGCCCAGAAGGCGCCGGTGATCACCGCCCCGGTCAGGGTCAGGAACCCCACCCAGATCGCCCCGATCATCATCCGCTCCAGCACCTCCAGCGGCGGCAGCTTGCCGTAGAAGGTGGAGAAGCGCCCCGCCTTGAGGTCGCGGTAGAGCTGGAGGAAGAGAAAGGCGTAGGCCGCGCTCACCACGAAGGCGGCGTAGCCGAGCAGGGCGAGCGACACGTGCAGGGCGAAGAACGGGTCATGGAAGATCGCCCGGTCCGGCGGATTGGGACGGGTGAATAGCGAGGCCAGGAGCTGGAAGAAGAAGACCAGCGACACCAGCCAGAAGCCGGTCGAGCGCGCCCGGCCGTGCCACTCGACGAAGACGTAGACCACCGCCACCGCGAAGGCCACGATGGACAGGGCCTGCGACACCGTGGCCGCCGGGAACTGCCGCCACTGGGCGGTCGCCGCCATCAGGTAGGCGAGGTGGAGGAGCACCGTGCCGCGCAGGGCCGGGGTGGCCGTCCGCTCGGCGAACGGGTGCGAGGTGAAAAAGAGGAAACCGTAGTCGATCGCCACCAGCAGATAGGCGAGCGGCAGCAGGAGTGTCGCGATGTCGAGGAAGGTTTGCACGCGCGCGCTTTTTTGAAGAATCCCTGAGAGTCCCTGTGAGAGGAGGATGCTAGCATCTTCTTGCCCCCCCTCCCATCCTCTGCTACTGTCGCCGGCCGTCTAGTGCTACAACGTAGTAAGGTCCCCGATAGCGGGGTCCCTAACAGAGACACCGAGAAAGTAGACCGGATATGGCCAACGCCGTCATCGTGGGAATGCAGTGGGGAGACGAGGGCAAGGGGAAGATCGTCGATCTCCTCTGCCCGGCCTTCGACGGCGTGGTGCGCTACCAGGGGGGGCACAACGCGGGCCATACGGTGAAGTTCCGGGACCGCCACTTCTCCCTGCAGCTCATCCCGTCGGGCATCCTGCACCCGGACATGATGTGCGTCCTCGGCAACGGCATGGTGGTGGCGCCGGACGCGATGCTCTCCGAGCTCGCCCGCCTCTACGAGGCCGGGGTGCGCTTCGACGGCCGCCTGTTCGTCTCCAACCGCGCCCACGTGCTGCTCCCCTGCCATGCCATCCTCGACCGGGCGCGCGAGGAGTCGCGCGGCGCCGGCCGCATCGGCACCACCTCGCGGGGGATCGGCCCGGCCTATGAGAGCAAGGCCTCGCGCGGCCGGCCTGCGGATGGTCGACCTCTTCGCGCCCGACCTCGAGGAGCGCCTGCGCGTGCTGCTGTCGCGCATCCAGGCCGAGCTCACCAGCCTGGGCGGCGAGAACCTCCCGTCGCCCGCGGTCTACATGGACATGTGCCAGACCTGGGCCGAGCGCCTGCGGCCCAGCCTGCGCGACACCGAGCAGCTCCTGAACGGCTGGATCAAGGAGGGGAAGAGCCTTCTGTTCGAAGGCGCGCAGGGGTGTCTGCTGGACATCGACCATGGCACCTACCCCTACGTCACCAGCTCCAACTCGTCCACCGGCGGCGCCTGCACCGGCACCGGCGTGCCGCCGACGCGGATCGACGGCGCCATCGGCGTGCTCAAGGCCTACACCACGCGGGTGGGAGGGGGCCCCTTCCCGAGCGAGCTGACCGACGAGACCGGCGAGTTCCTGCGCCGGCGGGGGAACGAGTTCGGCACCGTCACCGGCCGGCCGCGCCGCTGCGGCTGGTTCGACACCGTCGCCGCCCGCTACGGCCAGCTCCTCAACGGCGTCGACACCGTCGCCCTGACCAAGCTCGACGTCCTCGACGACTTCGACGAGATCCCGGTTTGCGTCGCCTACCGCCTCCATGGCGAGACCGTGCACACCTTCCCGCCCGACCGACGCTCGCTGGAGGCGGCCGAGCCGATCCTGCGCACCTTCAAGGGATGGAAGAGCTCCACCGTCGGCATCCTCGACTGGAACGACCTGCCGCGCGAGGCCCGGGAGTACATCGATTTCATCGAAGGGGAGATCGAGGCCCCCGTCACCCTGGTTTCCACCGGTCCCCGCCGCGAAGAGACGATCGTCCGCGACCATCCCAGCCTCGCGCGCCTGACCTCCGGGCGTCTCGGCAGCGTTCTCGAGCAGCGCTGAGCCCGCCGCTGGGTTGCCGGCGGCGTTTCCGCGAAGCTCGGCAACGTTGCGGAGGAGCACGGCAACATTCCGGAGGAGCTCCGCAATATTCCGGAGAAGCACGGCAACGATGCGGAGGAGCACGGCAACGTTGCGGAGAAGCGCCGTAACGTTGCGGAGAGACGCGGAAACGTTGCCGGCAAGCTCGAAAACTCCGGCGAGCTTCCCAAAAAGGCGAACGGACCTCGCAAAAAGGCAGGCAGCGCCCCAGATCCGCCCCCAGTCCCTGTAGAATTCTCCGGTCAACGAAGTTATCTCGGGGACGTGCGCCGCCGTTTTGTTCGGCTGGAGGGAAGACTTGGAAGAAGTCCCGGTATCCACGGATTGCGGGAGGGTGGAGTTGCTCCGCGGGGCAGCGGCCGCTTCCCGGGGCGCGAACCGGTGGATCTCGCCGTGAGCGTTGAACCCGTTCACCTTCCCACTCCGGGCGGCGGCTTCGTCCACCCCCTTCTGCGAGCTCGCGACTGGCAGGACCGGCCGGAGTTTGGGGAGCTGCGCCAGTGGTGGAGGGACGGCGGCATCGGCGTCTGCGCGCTCGTCGGGATCGGCGGGGCGGGGAAGACGGCGATCGCCGAGCGGTTCCTGCAGGTGCTGCCGGGCGGCTACCCGGAGCATCCGAAGGTGCCCAAGGACCGGGAGTTCCCGGCCCCGGCCCGACTGTTCGTGTTCTCGTTCTACGACGCTCCAAACCCGGACACATTCTTCGCCGAACTGGCCGCTTGGCTGGAAGGCCGCCCGCCCGCTCCGAAAGATGACGACGTAACCCGGCCCCCCTCCTATCAGCAGACTCTGAATCTCTTGGCGGGGTCTGGGAAGTGCTTGCTGGTGCTCGATGGACTAGAGAGGGCGCAGGACGACGGCTCGCGCGGCGGGGCGTTCGGGCAAATTCTGGACGGCCGGTTGCGGGACTTTGTACTCCGTGCGTCGGACGGCCATATGCCGCAGGTGTCAATCATCATCACATCGCGGTTCCGGCTGTTCGATCCTCTGGCCTTGCGCGCTTGGTATTACCGGCAGATCGGGGTCGAAAAGCTCCAGCCTGCCGCGGCGGTTCATTTGCTCCGCGACCGCGGCGTGCGTGGCACGGATGAGCAATTAGAGGACGTAGCGCGCGAGCAGGGATTCCACGCCTTGAGCGTCGACTTGGTGGGCGGCTACATCGCCCGCTTCTGCGGAGGAGATTCTCAACGGTTCTCGCCTCTCACCCCAGAGTTAGCAGACGTGGCTGACGTCGCGCTGGATCCCCGAATTGCAGCTATACGCGAGCAGGAACGCAAATTCGCCCACTTGGCCGAGCAATACCATCTAGCCCTCGCCCAGAGCAACCCCGCGGCACTGGCTCTCTTACAGCGCGTCTGCCTGTTCCGTCTGGGAGTTGAGGCCAAGACACTTACGGCTATCTTCACGGGCAATGGAAAGGAAAACATCTCCGGCTCCAAGCTCGCCTGCCTGAACGAGCAACAGCTCCATTCCAAGCTCCAACTCCTCGTGGAAATGCGGCTCGTCGAAGCCTCCAGATCGCAGACCTCGGATCAGAAGTCTCAGATCTACACCGTTCACCCTGCCGTACGCGATGGCTTCCTCAAGAAGCTGGACTCCGAGACTGCCCGTCTTGGCCATGACGCGGCGCGTGAGGGGCTGGAGGCATCGCTTGGCGGCCAGCCAGGCGATAATCCGTCCGATCCTGCAACGCTCGATCTACTTGAAGAGATCGTTTACCATACGCTCGCCGCTGGCCATCCGCAGGAAGCTTTCGACATATACTGGTTCCGAATCGGAAGCTACGAGAACCTCGGCTGGCGCTTGGGCGCTTACGAACGGGGAGAGCGGATCTGCCGGGCGTTTGCCGCTGGACAGTCTCCACAGGCCGCTCAGCTCCCCACTGAGCTTTCCGAAAACGATCGAGGAGTCTTTATTAATGAGTGGGCTTTATATCTGGGAAACCTCGGCCAACTCTTATCCGCCGCTCGCTGCTACGAACTCAACATAGCCTATCGTATACAGCAAGAGAGCTGGCCTAATGCCTCTATGAGTAGCTACCTCTTGGCTGAAGTGTGGCTGCAGACCGGACGCCTGACGTCAGGTCTATGCGCGGCTAAGGAGGCCGTGCGGCTGGCTGAGATTGCCGACGCCGCACACCCGCTTCGAGGCGCTTTTTCGCATCGAGCCTATCTCCTTGCGATGCGAGGCAGCATCTCACCTGCCTTGGCAGATTTTAATTCTGCCCACTATTGGCAGACCAGGGAAGGTTTTGATTCGGCCATACCGCTCTTGCCTGGTATAGGCGTATGGCACGCTCAGGTGTTGGCTTTTATCGGACGAAATGCTGTTGCGACGGGCTTTACGGAGATGAACAGCCGGATAGCTCGCGATAAGTTTGGCAGTTCACATAGGTGGTCGTGGCAGTGCAATCTGAATCTCGCCGATCTGGCCCGCGAGCGGGGCGATCTAAACGCTGCCAACGAGTTTCTGCACGATGCTTATGAATGGGCTTTGCAGCGCGACGCGAAGGAGCCGCTCTGCTGGTCGTCACTGGTTCGAGCCAAGAATGAGTTGTCGGCGTTCATAGATCAGCGCTCCACGAACCAGGCGGGCGCGAGCCTTACGCGTGCGGCGTCTGCCCTGAATGAGGGCCTCCGCATCGCACGTGATTGCGGCTTTGGCATCTATCACATCGACCTGCTGCTCGTGAGAGCCCAACTGGCTCTACATGAAGGCCGCGCCACTGACGCCGAGCGGGATGTGCGCGTTGCCCTCGACGAAGGCGTTCACCCGCCCGTTGAATCCGGCTTCCCCGAGCTTCTGGCCGCCACCGACTCCGAATGCCTCTACACCTGGGCAATCGTTGAAGGCCGCCATCTTCTCGCCGAAGCTCTGCTGCTTCAAGCTGCCCAGAAACTTGGCCAGACGGAATTCGCTCCGAAGCGGCTGGACCGCCTGTCGGCTGAGGTTCAGGATCTGATCGGCCGGGCTCGCGAGGAACTCGACCAAGCGCTGGAGCTCTGGCGACAGCTGAGAGACCCGGAATCAGACGCTGACATCAACCCTCGCGGCGAGCGGACCCGACACGTGATCGAGCAACTGGACGGCGGGATCCTGACGGAATACCCGCTGGCGCCCCAAACCGCCGAGACGCCAGAGAAACCGGCCGAATCGCGGGAAGCTGCCCCTGAAGCGAAAGAGAGGACCAAGAAAGTGTCTAAGAAACACGTCTTCCTGTCGTACTGCCGGGACAACCAGGTTGAAGTCGCCAAATTACGGGATGACCTGATTGCGGCCGGCGAGCCCTTATGGTGGGATCAAGATATCTTGGCAGGGCAGGACTGGAAGTTGGAAATTCGGAAGGCGATGAGGAACGCCTACGCCGTGGTTCTCTGCCTATCCGAAGAGACAGCGGACCGGATTACCTCAGGAATCTATCCGGAAGTGCTCGACGCGATCGACGCCTACCGGCAATACGCGCCGGGAAGCATCTTCCTGATCCCCATTCGGCTGTCGGACTGTGACATCCCGCTGATCGAGATCGACGGCACGCGGACGCTGGACCGGCTTCAGGTCGTCGACTTGTTTCCGTTATCGCAGCGTGCGACCGGCTTTGGACGACTGGTCAAATCGCTTCAGGCTGCTGAGCATCACCCTTAAGAGGGTGTTTCGAAGTCAGCCCCGCAGGGGCGTAGGCATAAAGCCTGGGTTTCAACCCCAGGAAGCGAGTTACCCCAAACCCATCGAGCCCCGAAGGGGCGAAGGCGGCGAGGACTGGTCAGTTGGCTACCTACGCCCCTACGGGGCTTCTCAAGAGGGACGGCGCGCGTCTTATACCTGGGGTTGAAACCCCAGGCTTTAGGCCTACGCCCCTGCGGGGCTGACTTTCGAGACACCCTCTAAGAGATGGTTTCCTCAGCCCGGTTCATCGGGCCGGGCTGGCCGGACGCGTTGCGGCCCCTGGGCTCCGCGGGTACCATCCCTCCTTACGGAGTGGCGATAACGCTGTCCGCTCCCTGGATGGGAGGCCGCGATCATGCAACCGTTTCTGCTGGAGCGCTATGCCGAGCAGTACGAATATGTGACGCCGCATCTGCTCGGCTGCTCGGACTGTGAATCCCTGCGCGTCGAGGACCTGTTCGCCCTGGAGCCGGAGGCCGAGCAGCGGCTGCGTGGGCTGTGGCTCGGATATACGGAGTTCTACGGCAGCCCGGCGCTCCGGCGGCTCATCGCCGGGCTCTACCGCGAGATCGCCCCCGAGCAGGTGATGGTCCACTCCGGCGGGGAGGAGGCAATCTTCACCTTCATGACCGCCGCCCTGGAGCCCGGCGACCACCTGATCGTCCAGTATCCGAGCTACCAGAGCCACTTCGAGATCGCCCGCGCCCGCGGCTGCGAGGTGAGCTTCTGGGCCGCCCGCGAGGAGGACGGCTGGGAGCCTGACCTCGCCGATCTCGAGCGGCTGCTGCGGCCGAACACCCGGGTGGTGGCGGTCAACACGCCCCAGAACCCGACCGGTTATGCCCTCTCCCCCGGGAAGCTGGGCGGGCTCCTCGCCCTCTCCCGCGAGCACGGCTTCGTGCTCTTCTCGGATGAGGTCTACGGCCTGCTGGAGCACGGCACGGAAGAGCAGGTCCCCTCCGCCTGCGATCTCGACGACCGGGCGGTGACGCTCAACGTGATGTCGAAGAGCTTCGGCCTCGGGGGGCTGCGGATCGGCTGGCTCGCCACCCGCAACCGGGAGCTCTTCGATCGTGTCGGCACGGTCAAGGACTACACGACGATCTGCAATCCCGCCCCCAGCGAGTTGCTGGCGGAGGTGGCGCTGCGGCATGGCGACCGGCTGCTGGCGCGCAATCGGGAGATCGTGCGTTCGAACCTGGAGCGGCTGGACCGCTTCTTCGCCGGGCGGCGGGACCTCTTCCGCTGGCGCCGGCCGACGGCGGGGCCGATCGCCTTCCCCGCGCTGACCGGCGGCCGCGACGCCGAGGCCTTCACCCGCGACCTGCGCGAGCGGGCCGGGGTGCTGCTGCTGCCGGGGCACGTCTACGGCGAGGAGTTCCGCGGCCACTTCCGCCTCGGCTTCGGCCGGAGCGGCCTGCCCGCGGCGCTGGAACGACTCGAGGTCTTCCTCGACGGGTGGGAAGGTTGACCTGGAGTCGTGCCGGCCGCCGCGCCTAGGAGGCGGTCACCTGGAAAGATGCCGACGCCGAGCGTCCGTTGGACGTTCGAGCCGTGACTGTGGCCCGGCCGGTGTAGCCGCTGCCGGCGGGCGAGAAGCGCACTGTGGCCTTGCCGTCGCTGTCGGTCACCGCCACCGCGGGGTTGAGCAGCCCGAAGCCGCCGCCGGTGTCGTCGCGTGTCGCGGTGAAGGTCACCTCGGTGCCGGGGGTCACCTTCCCCAGGTCCCGCAGCAGGGTTGCCGTCACCACGATCTGGTCGGTGGCGCTGTCGGTCACGGTCAGTTTGTCGAGCGAGACCAGAATCCGGTCGGGCAGGGCCCGGTCGAAACGCACCCGCACCTCGCGCGTGGCGCCGCCGGCGGTGATGCGCACCAGCGCCTCGCCGATCTGGCTTGGGCTGTAGAGCAGCACGCTGGCGGTCAGGTCGGTCGCCGCCGGCACGGTGACATCGGTCTCTGTGCCGCCGGGAGAGAAGCTGCCGGCGTTGGTCTGAAAGCGGACATTGCGCGCGGCGCCGTCGATGCCGGCCGAAACCGCCACCGTGATGCGGCTGGCGCTCGCCCCGTCGGCGGGCGCCGAGCCGGGGGCGGAGACCACTCGCAGCACTCCGTCAGCCCCGGGGTCGACGAAGGCCACGGAGAGGCTTTGGGCCACTTGCGGCACTTCCTTGACCCGCGCCGTGACCTGGGCGGTGCCGGGGGTGAGGCCGCTTTGCAGCTCGATCTGGGCGCGGCCCGAGCTGTCCACGACCACGCTGCGCATCGTGCCATCGGTCCCCGTCCCCCCCACCAGGGTGCCGCCGGTGGTGGAGAAGTCGACCGTGCGCTGGGTGGCGTCCGGCGAGATCTGGGCCACCAGCCGCAGTCGCGATACCCCATCGGCGGGAAGGGAGGCAGCGCTCTCCGCCGTGAGCACCAGGAACTGGCTGCCGGGATCGGTCGGGGTGTCGAACTTGCCGCGGTCGTACTTGTCCCCGCAGCTGATGACGAACGCTAAAGCCAGAATGACGGGCCAGGGCAGGAGGAGCCGTCTCATGAGCCTCCCTCCTGCACGATGGTGATGAAGGTCTGGTCGGGAGTTTCGATCCCGAGCCCGTCGGTGATCACCTGGCGGATCGTCGCCCGCTCCACCTCGTCGCCGGGACCGTGGATCAGTTTGGCCCGATGGTTGATCGGTGTCTCGGCGCGGGAGATGGTCTCGTTTCGGGTCATCGACTTGGTGTTGCCCTCGAACCAGACAGCGTTGTCGGGGTTGAGGTTGTACTGGATGGTCACCTTCTCTGACGTCTCGCTGCTCTTGAGCGTCTGGGTGAGGTCGATGCGCATCGGCAGCTTCACCTCATCCTGCTGCGCGTCGAGATTGACCACGATTTCGATCGCCATGTCCTCTCCTTGCCCGGCGAGCCGGGTTATCCAGGATTATTGATGCCAAAGATCCCCGAGAAGTTTTTGAAGAATCCCAGGATATCCCAGTCAAACGACAGGCTGAGATAAGGCGAGTAGGTGAGCGATTTGCCCTTGAGCAGGGGGTTGGGGTCCAGCTTCTCGAACACCAGCACGCCCAGCCCGAGCCGCCCCGAATCGGTCACCCGGTAGCCGACCCCTGCCAGCAACGAATTGCTGTCGAACAGGTCGCCGCGGGTCTGGGGTTTTTCGTCGGCGATCGTCTTGACCGTCAGACCGAGAGTGAAGGAAAACCGCCGCCCGAAGCTGCTGCGCTCGCTGAGCGGCGCGGCCTTGTTGACCGGGCGGAAGTAGATGTTGGTCCCGATGTAGGGCACGACCTTGTCGATGTCGGGGCCGAAGGCGAAGCCGAAATCGGCGGCGATGTACCAGGCCTGCTGGGTCTTGAAGCTGCCCAGGGTGGAGGCGTCGAGCACGACCGCCACGGCACGGGCCTGCACCTCCGCTTCGAGGGCAAGGGCGGCGATGGCATCGGTCCGCGCCTGCTGGTTGGTCGCGACCTGCCGGGCATTGCTGGCGAGGGCCAGGGCGAAGCCGCTCGCTCGCCGCACGTGACCGAGCACCGCGGCGAGGCCGTTCTGCCGGTCGTCGGCCTCGGCCGCGGTGAGCGGCCCCGCCGCGATCGCGGCCTGCAACAGCCCGCGGTTGTTCCTATCGACCAGCATGTCGAGCCAATCCGCGAGATCCTCCAACTGCTGTCCGGTGGCCCGGTAGCTGGCGGCGAACTGCGCCGCGACCTCCGGCTCCACGCGCTCGTCGAACACGGGCTCCGCGGCGCCCGCGGTTCCAGCCTCGGGCAGGCCGACGGAGAGGTTGGCCTGCTCGCGGGCGCTGAGCGCGGCGAAGCGCAGGGCCTCCTGATGGCTGTCGAGGAACTCCTTGACCAGGCCGCTCGACGGGGTCGACTGGCCCGCCACGGCCGTGAGCCCCTGGATCAGCTCGTCGAGCGAAGCGGCATCGGCGATCGCCGCCAACTCGGCCTCGAGTTTCGGCTGGTTGTTTTTAGAGCGCTGGCGGAGGTTCTCCCGCACCCGGTCCTGGGTGATGAGAACGTCGCCCACCGCGGCGTTGAATTGCACCCTGCGCTCCGGCGGCAGTTGGCGGTAGGGTACCGAGAGGTCAAACAGGTTCTTCGGCTCCAGTCGCAGGCCCGGGCCCGCCGCCACCGCGAGCTGATTGAACAGCTCCCGGCGCAGCGCCTCATTCTGCTGCGTCGTGGCCTCGGTGTCGCCGATCCGGCGCAGCACCGGGTCGAGCGCCTCGCGCGCGTGCTCCTGGAACAGATCGAGATCGGCCTGGATGAGCCTCCGGCGCACCCCGAAGGAGAAGACGTAGTAGCTCTTCGCCTCCAGCGGCGGGACCGCGACCCGGAAGGTGGCGGTCTCCGTACCGGCGGGCGGCGGCACTTCCTGTTCCCAGACCAGGGGGCCCCCCTGGGCCGGCTGCCAGGCGCAGGTGGGATCCTGCACCGCGAGCTCCCGGCCATCTCGCTGGCT
Source organism: uncultured Acidobacteriota bacterium (assembly GCA_963792575.1). GTDB lineage: Bacteria > Acidobacteriota > Thermoanaerobaculia > Multivoradales > UBA5704 > DATARR01. Next base: position 405,764 of record CAWBWZ010000022.1, on the reverse strand, counting down.
CTCGAAGCAGGTGAAGCGGCCGTCCGGGCAATCCTTCGAGCTCTCCGGATCGCAGATCCGGAACGGCCGCGACCGGCGGACATAGCGCACCTCTACACGGCGGGTGGTGCCCGGCACGCTGCCATGGATCAGGAACGGCACGTCGAAGGGGAGCACCTGCTCGAACAGCCGCCCCGAGAGGTCGACCGGCACATCCTGAAAGGAGGTCTGGGAATCATCGGCGGCAGCGCGGGCAGGCGCCGCGCCGGCGTTCCAGGACAGGGCGGTCAGGAGAAGCAGGGCAGCCAGGCCACGTGGCCGGGCCGAGGTCGAAGGGATTCCGAAATTCGGCATCGAGTCTCCCGGTCGGCCCTGGCGCATACCGGAGAGTCCGCGCACGCCCAGAGCCGTCTTCGATTAAAAATGAAATTTTATCATGACGAGCTCCCGAAACGCCTAGCGCTAGAACCGGAACCGCCGTCCTACCGCTCCCGGGACGACGCGGTCGCCGAAGGCGGCGTGCAGGGCGGCGACGGCCCGCCAGCCGGTGCAGTGGCAGGGGACGATCCTGGCGAGGCCGAACGGCTTCAGGTCTTCGACGGTGTCCGGGATGATCGGCTCGATCGCCTCGCCGGAGAGGTGGAAGCCGCCGAAGACGGTGTGGAGGAGGACGCCCGGGAAGCTCCGCTGGGCCTCCTGGAGCACGTTGATCACCCCGGCGTGCGAGCAGGCCGTGAACACCGCGATCCCTTTGTCTCGCAGGTGTACCGCCAGGAAGCGCTCGTCGAGGATCCACGGATCCGGCTCCCATTCGCCGTTGCCGTTCTCCGCAACGTGGCCGGGTAGGCCCCTCTCGTAGGGGGTGAGGCGAGGGATCTCGCCGCTGACGTAGAAGAGGTCCGCCGCGATCTCCGCGCGATCGGAGACCACCGGCCGGGCGCCGCGCGCGGCCAGCTCGCCGGGGTCGAGGAGGCGCTTGAAGGGGAGGACGTGATCCCCATGCTCGATGCCGCGGCGGCGGAACATGCCGGGGTGGAGATGGAAGGGGACCTCGCGGCCGCCGTTCGATGCCCGGATCAGCTCCAGCGCCCGGCCGAGTCCCCCGGCGTGGTCCCAGTGGCCGTGGCTGAGCACGGCGGCGTCGATGGCGCCGAAATCCAGCCCCAGCCGGTCGCCGTTGCGCTCCACGGCATACCCTTCGGGGCCGCCGTCGAAGAGCACGGTCCGGCGCTCGCCGCCCCGGCGGGCGGTGAGCACCAGGGAGAGCCCGAAGTGGGCGCAGCAGAGGTGCTCGCCGGCGAGCTCCTTCATCCCGGCCCGCAGCAGGGACTCGGTCTCCTGCTCGACGCCGTCCGGCACCGACGAGGTGAGGTCGGTGACGTTGTCGACCAGGATCAGGACGTCGAGCTCGTCGACCTCGGGCAGGCGGGCCGCCGCGTCCAGGCTCGTGGTTCCCGCGCTCATTGCCCGCGCATCCAGTGCAGCAGGGTGCCGACCCCGAAGCCGGTGGCGCCCGCGTTGTAGTAGCCGTCGACCCGCCGCGACCAGACGGGCCCGGTGATGTCGAGATGGGCCCAGGGGACGCCGCCGGTGAAGCGGCGGAGAAACAGGGCGGCGGTGAGCGCCTCGCCGGCCGGCGGGCCGGCGGTGCGGAGGTTGGCGAAGGGGGCCCACAGCAGCCCCTCGTAGCGGTCGGCGAGCGGCAGGCGCCAGACCGCCTCGCCGGCCCGCTCGGCCGCCCGCGCGACGCCGGCCGCCAGCCCGTCGTCGGTGGCCCAGAGGCCCGCGATCTCCTCGCCCAGGCCGGCGACGCAGGCGGGGGAGAGAGTCGCGATGTCGAGCAGGGCGTCGACGCCCTGTCCGCGGGCGTAGAGCAGGGCCTCGGCGAGCAGCAGGCGCCCCTCCTGGTCCGCCTCGTTGACCTCGACGGTCTTGCCGTCGGCGAGGGTGAAGAGATCGCCGGGGCGCAGCCGGGGTCCGGCGGAGCCCGCCTCGGCCGCCGGAATGACGAAGTGGACCTCGGCCGGGCCGCCGATCTCGCCCAGGGCCTGGGCCGCGCCGAGGACGCTGGCGGCGCCGCCCATGGCCTTCTTCATCCCCTCGATCCGCCGCTCGCTCCCCTTGTCGAGCCCCAGGGGGTCGAAGGTGAGGCCGAGGCCGACGACGGCGAGGCGGCGGCTGGGCGCGCCGGGAGGGCGATAGCAGAGGTGGATCAGCCGGGGCTCGGCCTCGGAGCCGCGGGCCGCGCCGAGGAACCCCCCCATGTCGCGGGCGGCGCAGCCGCTGCGGTCGAGGATCTGGAGATCGAGGCCGTGCGCCTGGGCGATCCGGGCCGCCCAGTCCGCCAGCTCGGCCGGGCCGACGATGTTCGGCGGCGCCGCGGCCAGCTCGCGGGAGAGCACGATGCCGCCGATGGTGGCGCGGGCGCGGGCGAGGGCCTCCGGGCCGGGATCGCCCAGGGCCAGGATCTCCAGCCGCTCGAGCCGCGGGGGAGGATCGAGGCCGTCCTCCGCCTTGAAGCGGTCCTGGAGGACGGACCACTGCCCCTCGTGAAGCGCCAGCTCGATCCCCTCGGCCACCACCTCGGCGCTGGTGGCGGCCTCGCCGTTCCAGGCGGGGAAGGCGACGCCCAGGGAGCGGCCGCGGCCGCGCTTGACCCAGCGCACGGCCAGGGCCGCGGCCCGGCGCAGGCCGTCCAGGGTCAGCCGCTCGCGGTCGCCGAGGCCGGCCAGGACCAGGTTGCCCACCGCGGCGCCGGGGGCCAGGCGGACCGCCGCCACCTCGTCGCGCCGGGCCGCGAAGCCGGCGTCGGCGATCAGTGCCGTCAGGGCGCCGCCGAGAGCCTGATCGACGGCGGTCCAGGGGGCGCCGCCGGTCTCGTCCGCGTGGAGGCCGAGGACCAGGCTGTCGCCGCTCCAGCGCTCCGCGGGGGTGTCGCTCGCTCGGATCTCCATGGCGCTCAGCTCCGGCCGGAATCGAGCCGCAGACGGCAGCCGATCCGGTTCATCAGGTCGGTGAAACCGGGGAAGGAGGTGGCGGCGCAGGCGCCCCCCTCGACCCGGGTGGTCCCTTGCAGGGAGGACGCCAGGGTGGCGGCGGCCATGGCGATCCGGTGGTCGCCGAAGCTGGGGGCCTGCCCTCCCTGGAGGGGACCGCCGCCGTCGACGGCGAGCGCGTCCCCCTCGACCTCGACGCCGGCGCCGAAGGCCCGCAGCATGTCGCGCGTGGTGCGCAGCCGGTCGGTCTCCTTGAAGGCCAGCTCGCCGGCTCCGCGCAGGATCGACCGCCCCCGGATGCGGGCCGCCACGGCGCAGAGCAGGGGGACCTCGTCGATCAGGGCATGCAGGGTGAAGGCGTCCGCCACCTCGAAGGGACGCACGCCGCCGAGCCCCCCCTCGGCGACGATGCGGCCCACCGGCTCGCCGTAGCGCTCCGCGACCGCCTCGTAGCGGATGGCGGCGCCGGCGCGGGCGAGGACGTCGAAGAAGCCGGTGCGGGTGGGGTTGAGGCAGACATCCTCGATCTCGACCCGGGCCGCGGGGCCGGCGAGCAGGCAGGCCGCCACCGGGTAGGCGGCGAGCGAGGGGTCGCCCGGAATCTCCAGGCAGGGCAGGGAGCGCAGCCCGCCGCCCAGGTAGGAGATCTGGTGGTCACCCGCCGCGAAGCGCGCGCCGGCATGGGCGAGCAGGCGCTCGGTATGGTCGCGCGAGCGCACGGGGTGGTGGACGGTGACCGGCTCGCCGGCGTGCACGGCGGCGAGCAGCACGCCGGAGCGCGCCTGGGCGCTGCCGACGCGCAGGCGCACGGAGCGGCCGGGCTGGAGGGCGCCGCCGCGCGTCGCCACCGGCAGCCGTCCGGGCTCGCCGAGGTCGTCGATCTCCGCCCCCAGCTCGCGCAGGGGGTCGACCAGCCAGTCCATGGGGCGGCGGCGCAGGGTGGCGTCGCCGGTCACCACCGCCGGGATGCCGAGCCCGGCGAGCACCCCGATCAGCAGGCGGGCGGCGGCGCTCGAGGAGCCGACGTCGAGCTCCGGCCGCGGCTCGGCGCGGCCCGGATCTGCACCGCTCACCCGCAGCCGGCCATCCCTCTCCTTCGAGCCGGACGCCGAGCCTCTCCAGGGGGGTGAAGAGCGCCTCCACGGCCGAGCCCCGGTTGAGGCCAGAGATCTCGGTGACTCCCGGCGTGAAGGCGCCGAGAAGCAGGGCGCGATGCGAGATCGACTTGTCCCCTGGCACCCGCACGGCCTCGCCGAGAGCGGCCAGAGGTCCGCCCGCGCACAGCAGGTCGCAGGCCTTGGCGGACGGAGCGGAAGTAGGCAAGGGATTTTGGGCCGTCGTCGTTAAAGATCGTCTACAATCATGATAATGGAATCGCGGTCGACCGGCAGCTTCGACTGCCCGCCGTTCACCCATGGACAAGGACCCTGGCTCTACGATCAGGAGGGCAACTCCTGGTTCGACGGCACCGCCGGCAGCGGCGCGCTGAGCCTGGGGCACAACCCGCCCGCGGTGCTGGAGGCGGTCCGCCGGCAGCTCGACCGGCTCGTGCACACGGGCTGCAAGCTGAACTCGGACGTCCGCGCCGAGCTGATCGCCCGGCTCTCTGCCCTGGCCCCCTTCGACCGCGCCGCCGTGCTGCCGGCGGTGACCGGCACCGAGGCGGTCGAATCCGCCCTCAAGGTGGCGCGGGCGGCGACCGGCCGGCGCAGCCTGGTCGCCTTCCACCACGCCTTCCACGGCAAGAGCTCCGGCGCCCTGGCGGTCACCTGGCGGGAGAGCTTCAAGGCCTACTCCAATCTCCGCCACGACGACGTCTTCCGGTCCTCCTTCCCGGCGGCCGGCGCGGCCGGCGCGGACGGCGCCGGGGTGGACGCCGCGCTCGGCGAGCTGGAGGAGATCCTGGCCCGGGCCGCGGCGGCCGGCAATCCGCCGGCGGCGGTGATCCTGGAGCCGATCCAGGTCACCGAAGGGGTGCAGATCCCGGGGGCGCGGTTCCTGGAGGGGGTGATCGACCTCGCCCGGGGCGCCGGCGTGCTGGTGATCTTCGACGAGATCTACACCGGCTTCGGCCGCTCCGGCGCCCTGTTCTACTGCCACAAGCTGAGCCGGTGCCCCGACCTGCTGCTGGTCGGCAAGGCGCTCGGCAACGGCTTCCCGATCTCCGCCGTGCTGGGCGAGGCCGGGGTGATCAACGCCCTGCCCGCCGGCGTCCAGACCTCGACCTACTCCGGCCACCCGCTCGCCAGCGCGGCGGCGCTGGCGGTGATCGACATCGTCCTCGAGCGCCGGCTCTGGGAGGAGGCGGCGCGGCGGGGCGCCGAGCTTCTCGCGGCCCTGCAGGCGATGGCCGCGCGGTATCCGTTCGTGGTCCGCCCTCGCGGCGAGGGGATGCTCCTCGCCTTCGACCTCGTCCAGGAGGGCGGCGCGCCCGCTCCGGACCTCGCCCGGGAGTTTCTCGCCACCGCCAGGCAGGAGCGGCTGATCCTGTTCGGCGGCGGCGTGGACGGCGCGACGGTGAAGCTGGTGCCGCCGGTGGTCCTCGCCGACGAGGAGGTTGCCTTCCTCTCCCGGACGCTGCTCGCGGCCGCGGACCGGATCGCCCTACCCCAGGCGGTGCCGCCGTGCCTTTCCATGAGCTGAAGACGCAGGTCCTGGACCCTTCCCTGTGCGCCACCTGCGGGGCGTGCGAGCTCGCCTGCCCGCCGGGGATCATCCGCTTCGACCAGCTCGAGCCCCGGCTCGCCGCCGGCTTCACCGACCAGAATTGCGGCGCCTGCCGCGACTGCCTGGCCGCCTGCCCCGGCCTCGACCCCGCCACCCCGGCCGCGGAGGTCCGCCTGTTCGGCCGCACCCGCGCCCCGGAGGAGCGGTGGCTCGGCATCCGGCAGGCGATCTACGGCGCCCGCTCGACCTCGCCGGACACCTTCGCCCGCTCGGCGAGCGGCGGCAGCGCCACCACCCTGCTGCAGGCCGCGATGCGTCACCTGGAGCTCGACGCCGTGCTGGTGATGGGGCGCAGCCGCGAGCAGCCCTGGCGCTCGGCGCCGGCGGTCTGCACCTCCCCCGAGGAGCTGCCCGCCTATGCCCAGAGCACCTACCAGCTCGCCCCCTACCTGGGCGCCCTGCGCCCGTTCCTGGTGGAGAAGGGGTGGCGGGTGGGGCTGGTGGGCATCGCCTGCCACGTTCAGGGGGTGCGCAAGCTGCAGGGGATGGATTCGCCCGCCGGCGAGCTGGCCCGCGAGCGGATCGCCTTCGTGCTGGAGATCGGCTGCTCGTCGAGCACCAAGCCGCAGGGGACCGAGACGCTGATCACCGAGCTGCTCGGCGTCGACCTCGGCGAGGTCACGGGGTTGAAGTACCGCGAGGGGGACTACCCCGGGCGGATCGAGGTGCTGACGCGCGACGGCCAACGCCACACCGTGGAGTTCTGGCAGGCGGTGCGCCACTTCGCGACCAACAAGACCCACCGCTGCCTCGCCTGCGGTGACTGGATGTCGGGCCTGGCGGACCTCAGCGTCTCGGATGGCGATCCCAACATCTTCAACGCCAGCCTCGGGCTCAACGCGATCCCGAAGCACGGCCGGGTCTTCGTGCGCACCGGCACCGGCGCCCGGGTGCTGGAGCGGGCGGTGGCGGACGGCGCGCTGGAGGCCTGGCCGATCGAGCTGGTCGGGCTCAACCTCGGGCTGGAGCGCAAGCGCAACCGGCGGGCCGCCTACGAGCGCAAGGGGGTGCCGATCCCCGGCGGGCCGATCCCGGGCTGGCTGGAGGAGACCGAGATCGTGGACGACGCCGAGTTCCTCAACCCGCAGGGCCTGGCGGCGAGCCCCCGGGAGGGGGGCGGATGAAGGTGCTCTGCGCCGATCCGGAGCTGGGCGTGGTGCAGGCGGCGGCGGCGCCCCCGGAGCCGGCGCCCGGCCAGCTGCGCATCGAGGCGGCCTGCAGCCTGGTCAGCCCGGGCACCGAGCTGCACTACATCGAGCGGGCGCGCGCCACCGGGGAGCGGCTCCCCCTCGGCTACTGCTCCTCGGGCTGGGTGGAGTCCGCCGCGCCCGGCTGCGCCGGCTTCGCGCCCGGCGACCGGGTGATCGCCATGGGCTGGGGGTATGCCTGGCACGCCGAGGTGGTCTGCGTCCCCCACCGGCTCTGCGTGCGGGTGCCGGCGGAGATCCCCTTCGAGCGGGCGGTGTTCGCCAATCTCGCGGCGACGGCGCTCCACGCCATCCACCGGGCGGAGCTGGAGCCGGACGACGAGGTGCTGGTGGTCGGCGCCGGCCTGGTGGGGCAGCTGGTGGCCCAGGTGGCGCGGGAAACCGCCCGCAGGGTGCTGGTGGCCGACCGGGTGGAGAGCCGCCTGGCGACCGCCCGGGCGCTGGGGCTGGAGCCGGTGGCGACGCCGGCCGGCGGGTCGCTGCGCCGGAGCGTCGAGGAGCTGGCCGGCGCCGGCGCGGTCTCCAAGGTGTTCCTCTGCGTCACCGGCGACGCCACCGCCCTGCTCGGCGAGACGATCGCCCTGCTCGCCGAGCGCACGCGCGGGCAGCGCCGCGGCGCCCTGATCGGCGTCGGCCGCTTCGAGGGGCGGGTGGCCTTCAGCGTCGAGATGGGCAACCTCGACCTCCGCTTCGCCGCCCGCTGCGGCGCCGGCTACCGCGACGACGACTACGTGCACGGCCGCAGCGCCTGCCCGGCGCCGCCGGGGGAGGGGACGGTGGACGGGAACCTCGCCCGCTGCCTGGAGCTGGTGGCCCAAGGGGTGCTGCGGCCGGAGGCCATGGAGGTGCTGGATCTCCCGTTCGCGGAGGCCCCGGCCGCCTACCCCCTGCTGGCGCGGCGGGGCGCCGCCGTGGCCGCCCGCTTCCATTATTCGAAGACGACGCCAGGGATGACGACCCCATGACCTCCGGGCCGACCCTCGCCTCTTGCTTCGCCGAGCAGGCGCGGGCCTTTCCCGACCGCCCCGCCGTGCACACCCGCGGCGCCCTCTGGACCTACCGCGAGCTCGACCTGCGGGCCGGCCGCGTGGCCGCCGGGCTGCACGAACAGGCGGGCGCCGGCCCGGGCCGCGCGGCGCTGCTGTTCCAGCACGACGAGGCGATGGTGGCCGGCGTCGTGGGGGCGGTCCAGGCCGGCAAGTGCTACGTCCCCCTGGATGCCGCCTATCCGGTGGAGCGGCTGCGCCTGATGGTGGAGGACGCGGCGGCGGAGGTCCTGGTCACCCAGCGGCGGCATGGCGAGCTGGCCGGGGAGCTGGCCGGCGGAGGGGTGCCCGTCCTCTTCATCGAGGACCTGCTGGCGGCTGGCCGGCCGGCGCCGGCGCCGGCCGCGGCCGATCCCCGGCAGCCCGCCTACATCCTCTACACCTCGGGCTCCACCGGCCGCCCCAAGGGGGTGGCGCAGACCCACCGCAACGTGCTGCACCACATGCGGAACTGGACCCACGGGCTGGAGATCGGCCCGGCCGACCGCTTGAGCCTGCAGTCGGCCTACAGCTGGGACTCGGCGGTGCAGGACACCTGGGGAGCGCTGCTCAACGGCGCCACGCTCTGCCCGGTCGGCGTCAAGGAGGAGGGGATCGGCGGCGTCCTCGACTGGCTCGAAACCGCGCGCGTCACCGTCTACCACAGCACGCTGCCGCTGTTCCGGGCGGTCACCCGCGCGCTGGCGGAGCGGGGGGGCCGGCTGCCCCACATCCGCGCCCTGGCGCTCGGCGGGGACTTCATCTACGCCAGCGACGTCGAGCTCTTCCGCGCTCACTACGAGCCCCACTGCCGCCTGTTCAACTGCTACGGCGCCACCGAGTCCTCGTCGGCGCTGCTCAACCGCTGCGACCACGAGACCGTGGTCGAGAGCAACGTCCTCCCCCTGGGATTTCCGGCCCTCGACACCGAGGTCTTCCTCTGGGACGACGGCGGCCGCCGGGTGGAGGGCGAGGGGGAGGGGGAGATCGTCCTCTGCAGCGAGTTCATCGCGCCGGGCTACTGGCGGGGCGGCGAGGCGGACCCGGCGCGGTTCGGCCCCGATCCGGAGGAGCGGGGGCGGCAGACCTACCGGACCGGCGATCTCGGGCGCCGCCTGGCCGACGGCAGCATCCGGCTCCTCGGCCGCAAGGACTTCCAGGTGAAGATCGACGGCATGCGGGTCGAGCTGGGGGAGGTGGAGGGGGCGCTCAAGGCGCTCCCCGCGGTGGAGGAGGCGGTGGTGCTGGCGCGCGAGGACGAGCCCGGCGAGCGCTACCTCGCGGCCTACGTGGTGCCGGCGGCGGGGGAGGGGAGCCGCGTCGAGGAGCTGCGCTCGCGGCTCGGCGAGCGCCTGCCCGCTCACGCGGTGCCGGCGGTCTACGTCTTTCTCGACGCGCTGCCGCTGACGGTCAACTCCAAGATCGACCGCCTGGCCCTGCCAGCGCCGCAACGGGACCGCGAGCAGCTCGCGGCTCCCTACGTGCCCCCCCGCACCCGCCTCGAGCGGACCCTCGAGGAGCAGTGGCGGGCCGCCCTCAACCTGCCCGAGATCGGGCTCGACGACAACTTCTTCGACCTCGGCGGCACCTCGCTGCGCCTGGCCGCCCTGGCCGAGCGCCTGGAGCGCGCGCTCCCCGGCGTCCGCGGGGTGGATCTCTACCAATATCCCACCATCCGCTCCCTGGTCCGCCACCTGGAGGCGACCGGCGCCGCCGGGGAAGCGGGAAGGGAGAGAGCGGCGCCGGCGGGCGGCGACCGCCGGGTCGCCATCGTCGGCCTCTCCTGCCGGCTCCCGGGGGCGCGGGACGCCGATGAATTCTGGCGCAACCTGCAAGGCGGGGTGGAGTCGATCCACCCGCTGACCGACGACGAGCTGCGCGGCCACGGCGTCGCCGAGGAGACCCTCGCCGACGCCAGCTACGTCAAGGCCGCCAGCGTGGTGGACGGCGCCGACCTCTTCGACCCCTCCTTCTTCTACCTGAGCGCCCGCGAGGCGCAGAAGATGGACCCGCAGCTGCGCATCTTCCTCGAAGCGGCCTGGCAGGCCCTGGAGAGCTCGGGGCAGGACTCCGAGCGCTTCGCGGGGTCGATCGGCGTCTTCGCCGGCTCGTTGCTCAGCACCTACCTGCTCCAGCTCTACGCCAGCCCGGCGGGGCACGGGTCCGACATCCAGCGCTTCCTGCGCGACATGCCGGCCCGCATCGGCAACGACAGCAACTACCTGGCGACCCGCGTCTCCTATCAAGCTCAACCTCACCGGCCCCAGCCTGGCGGTGCAGACGGCCTGCTCGACCTCGCTGGTGGCGGTCCACCTGGCGTGCGCAGAGCCTGCTCGCCGGCGAGTGCGACCTCGCGCTCGCCGGCGGCGTCTCGGTGCGCGTCCCGCAGGAGCTGGGCTATCTCTACGAGCCGGACGGCATCGTCTCGCCCGACGGCCACTGCCGCGCCTTCGACGCCGCGCGCCGGCGGGCACGGTGTTCGGCAACGGCGCTGGGCGTGGTGGTGCTCAAGCGGCTCGAGGAGGCGCTGGCGGACGGCGACGACGATCTACGCCGTCATGCTCGGGCTCGGCGGTCAACAACGACGGCGCCGGCCAAGGTGGGCTACACCGCCCCCAGCGTCGAGGGGCAGGCCGGGTGATCGCCGAGGCGCTGGCGGCCGCCGGCGTCGACCCCGACACGGTCACCTACATCGAGGCCCACGGCACCGGCACCGCCCTGGGCGACCCCATCGAGGTCGCGGCCCTGACCCAGGCCTTCCCGCCGGGGACCGCCGGGCCGGCGAGCTGCGTGCTGGGCTCGGTCAAGAGCAACGTCGGCCATCTGAGCGTCGCCGCCGGCGTCACCGGCCTGATCAAGACGGCGCTGGCGCTGCGCCACCGGCAGATCCCGCCGACCCTCCACTTCGAGGAGCCGAACCCGCGGTGCGACTTCGGCGGCGAGCCCGCTTCGAGATCAACCGCGAGCCGCGGGAGTGGCCGAGCGCCGGCCCCCGCCGGGCCGCCGTCAGCTCGTTCGGCATGGGCGGCACCAACGCCCACGTGGTGCTGGAGGAGGCGCCGCCGCCCCGCCCCTGGGCGCCCGCCCGCCCCTCCTCGGTGCTGCCGCTGTCGGCCAAGTCGCCGGCGGCGCTGGAGGTGGCGCGGCGGCGGGCGGTGGAGTACCTGCGGCAGCACCCGGAGGTCCCCCTGGCCGACGTGGCGTACACCTACGCCCGTCGGCCGGCGCACCTTCAACCACCGCTGCCTGGTGACCGCCGCCGACGCCGGGCGGGCGGCCCACGCGCTCGACACCCGCGACATCCAGTCGGTGCTGGAGGGGACGGGGCAGCCGGCGCCGCGGCCGGTGGCCTTCCTCTTCCCCGGCCAGGGGGCGCAGCGGGCGCGCATGGGCGCCGACTGCTACGAGCACGAGCCGGTGTTCCGCCAGGCCGTGGACGAATGCGCCGGCTTGTTGCTGCCGGAGCTCGGCCGCGACCTGCGCGACCTGCTCTACCCGGAGCTGCGGGGCGCCGCCGGACCGGCCGACAGCCTGGAGGCGACCGAGCTCGCCCAGCCCGCCCTGTTCGCCGTCGAGTACGCCCTCGCCCGGCTCTGGCAGAGCTGGGGGTGCGGCCGGACGCAATGATCGGGCACAGCGTCGGCGAGTACGTGGCCGCCTGCCTGGCCGGCGTCTTCGAGCTGCCGGACGCCCTGCGCCTGGTGGCGGCCCGCGGGCGGCTGATCCAGGAGCTCCCCCGCGGCGCTATGGCCGCCGTCCCCCTGCCGCCGGAGGAGCTCGCCGGGCGGCTGATCGACGGCGTCGCCATCGCCGCCGTCAACGAGCCGGGCGTCTGCACGATCTCCGGGCCGAGGGAGCGGGTGGCCGAGATGGTCGACCGCCTGGCCGACGCCGGGGTCCAGGCCCGCGAGGTCCACACCTCCCATGCCTTCCACTCGGCGATGATGGAGCCGGCGCGGGAGCGGCTGGCCGAAGTCGTCGGCGGCGTCCGCCGTGGGCCGGTCCGCATCCCGTTCCTCTCCAACCTGACCGGCACCTGGATCACCGAGACGCAGGCCCAGGACCCCTGGTACTGGGCCCGCCACCTGCGCGAGCCGGTCCGCTTCGCCGACGACGTCGGGGAGCTGCTGCGCGACGAGAGCTGGGTCTTCCTGGAGGTGGGGCCGGGCCAGACGCTCTCCACCTTCGTCCGCCGCCACCCCGACCGCCCCACCGGGCAGCCGGTGTTCAGCTCCTTCGGCCGCACGCGGACCAAGGGGGCCGACCACGCCCACCTGATCACCACCCTCGGCCGCTTCTGGCTCGCCGGCCTGGAGGTGGACTGGGCGGGGTTCTACCGCCACGAGCGCCGCCGCCGCCTGAGCCTCCCCACCTATCCGTTCGAGAGCGCGCGGTACTGGCTGGAGCCGCAGGGCGCGGCGGTGGTGGCCGGGGGAGCGCGCCCGGAGCGGGGGAAGCTCGACCTCGACCACTGGATGTACGTGCCGGTCTGGCGGCAGTCGGCGGCGCCGGCGGTGGCCCCGCCGCCGGCGCGGGAAGCCAACGGCGAGCCCCGGCGCTGGCTCCTCTTCGAGGACGCCTGCGGCGTCGCGGCCGGGCTGGCCGGCCGGCTCGCGGACCGCGGGGCCGAGGTGACGCGGGTGGCTGCCGGCGAGGCGGTAGACGTGGCCGCGCTGATCCGCCAGCTGGCCGGCTCCGGACGCCTGCCGCACCGCGTCGTCCATGCCCGCTCGGTGACCCGGGACGGAGACGGAGAGGGGGAGGCGAGCGCCGAACGGTTCGAGGCGGCGCAGCGGGACGGTTTCTATAGCCTGGTCCGGCTCGCCCAGGCGCTGGCGGCGGAGAACGTCACCCACCCGGTGCGCGTCGACGTATGGACCAGCAACGCCGAGCCGGTGCTGGGGGACGAGCCGCTGGCGGCCGAGAAATCCACCGCCCAGGTGGCGGCCTGGGTGATCTCCCAGGAGCTCTCCCACGTCCGCTGCCACAACGTCGACCTGCCGTCGCCGCCGGCGGCGGGGCCCCGCCTCGACCGCCTGCTCGACCAGCTCGAGCGGGAGCTGGGGGACGAGGTGGAGCGGGAGATCGGCGTCGCCTTCCGCGGCCCCTACCGCTGGGTCAAGGGGTACGAGCGGCTGGAGGGCACCGCCGAGCGGCCGGGGGCGCAGCGCCTGCGCCGGGGCGGCGTCTACTTGATCACCGGCGGCCTGGGGGAGATCGGCAGCACCTTCGCCGCGATGCTCCACCAGCACTACGAGGCCCGGCTGGCGCTGCTCACCCGCGACCCGGTGCCGCCGCGCGAGGAGTGGGAGCGCCGCGTCGAGGCCGACCCCGAGGGGGAGGAGGCGCCGCGGCTGCGGCGGGCCCTGCGCCTGGAATCGCTGGGCGTCAAGTTCGTCCTGGTCCACGCCGACGTCGCCGATCCCGGCCAGCTCGCCGCCGCCTTGGAGCGGGCGGAGGCCGAGCTGGGGGAGATCTCCGGCGTCATCCACGCCGCCGGCCTGCCGGGAGAGAAGTGGGACCGCACCCTGCGCGACACCACGCCGGAGATCTGCGGCTGGCATTTCCGCGCCAAGGCCCATGGGCAGATCGCGCTGGAGCGGGCGCTGGCCGGCCGGCGGCTGGACTTCTGCCTGCTGATCTCCTCGCTGGCCGGGGTCCTCGGCGGCCTGCGGCTCGCCCCCTATGGCGCCGCCAACCGCTTCCTGGACGCCGCCGCCTGGCGGGCCAACGCCGCCGCCAGCGCCGCCGGAGGAGGAACCCGCTGGATCAGCGTCGACTGGGACGTCTGGCAGCACCATCAGGAAGAGAAGCGGGCGCTCTCCGGCATCGGCAAGGGGATGGACGACAAGGCCATCCAGCCCGCGGAGGGGATCGAGATCCTGCGCCGCGTCCTCGCGCTCGGCGAGGTCTCGCAGGTGGCGGTCTCCACCTGGAGCCTGGATCTGCGGCTGGACCAGTGGCTGCTGCAGCGCCGGCCGAAGCCCGAGAAACGGGCCGACGGAGCGGCGCCGGCCGCCGCGCCCTCCCGAGGGCCGGGCCGGAACGCCGGCGCGCCCCGCACCCGTGTCGAGCGGGAGATCGTCGCCCTGCTCGCCGGCGCCCTCGGCGCCGAGACCCTCGGCCTCGGCGACGACCTCTTCGAGCTGGGGGGCGATTCGCTGATGCTGGTGCGGGTGCTCTCGGAGATCCGCGACCAGTACGATCTGGTGATCCCGCTGGCCGACGTCCTCAACGAGCCCACGGCGGCGGCGCTGGCCGCCCTGGTCGAGCGGCCCCGCGGGCGCCGGGACGCGGCGGACCTGCTGCGGGAGTTGGCGAGCCTCCCGGCCGAGGATATGCTCGCCGTCCTGACCGAGGTCGAGAGCATGAGCGTGGACCAGGTGGCGGCCGCCCTGGGGGCCTGAGCGCCGGCGAGGCGGGAGCGAAGACGATGCAGTTCAGCCTGATCTTCTTCTCGGGGGACGAGCGCAACAAGTACCGTCTGGTGATGGAGACCGCCCGGTTCGCCGACGAGCGCCGGTTCACCGCCATCTGGACCCCGGAGCGCCACTTTCACCGCTTCGGCGGCCTCTATCCCAACCCCTCGGTGCTCAGCGCCGGCCTCGCCGTGGCCACCCGGCGGATCCAGCTCCGCGCCGGCAGCGTGGTGCTGCCGCTCCACCACCCCCTGCGGGTGGCCGAGGAGTGGTCGGTGGTGGACAACCTCTCCGGCGGCCGGGTGGGCGTCGCCATCGCCACCGGCTTCAGCCCGATCGACTTCGCCTTTCATCCCGAGCGCTGGGAGGAGCGCCGCCGCATCACCTTCGAGGGGGTGGAGACCCTGCGCTCCCTCTGGCAGGGGAGCCCGGTGGCGGTGCGCGACGGCGTCGGCAACAACCGGGAGGTCGAGCTCCACCCGCGGCCGGTGCAGCCGGAGCTCCCCCTCTGGCTCACCTGCACCAGGAGCGGCGACACCTTCGCCAAGGCGGGGGAGCTGGGCTGCCACGTGCTCACCGGCCTGATCGACATGAGCACCGAGGAGCTGGAGCAGAAGATCCTGATCTACCATCGCGCGCTGGAGGAGAACGGCCACGACCCTGCCGATTTCCAGGTCACGCTGATGCTCCACACCTTCATCGGCGAGGACCTCGACGCGGTGCGCGCGACCGTCCGCCCGCCGTTCCTGCGCTACCTGCGCTCCTTCCTGACGGTGATCGACACCCAGCAGCAGAGCCTGCGGCCGGGCCAGGGGCTGCGCGACGTCCAGGAGAGCGACCAGGAGGCGCTGCTCGAGTTCGGCTTCGACAAGTTCTTCAACAAGGGGGCCCTGCTCGGCACCCCCGACACCTGCGGCTGGGTGGTCGAGCGGATGGCCGGCATCGGCGTCACCGAGATCGCCTGCCTGATCGATTTCGGCGTCGACGACGACCTGGTGATCGCCAGCCTGGAGCAGCTCGACGAGCTGCGGCGGCGCTACGCGGAGTGACGGCGATGGCGGAGACCGACCGGGAGCTGCTGCTGCGGATCGAGGCGCTGAGCGCGGACCAGCGCCAGCTGCTCGCCAAACGCATCCGCGAGCGCGCGCTGGCGCCGCGGGCCGGCAGCCATGAGCCCGGGGCCCCGCTGCCGCTCACCGCCGGGCAGCTCCGCCTCTGGCGGACCCATCAGGAGGCGCCGGGCGTGCCGGTCGACGTCGTCTGCCAGGTGGTGAGCCTCGACGGCCCGCTGGACGCCGGGCTGCTGGAGCGCTGCCTGGCGGCGTTCGTCGACCGGCACGAGGCCGCGCGCACCACCTTCGAGACCGTCGGCGGCGAGCCGCGGCAGCGGGTGCGGCCGGACCTGCGGGTGCCGCTGGAGCGGCTCGACCTCGCGGGGGGGACGCGGACCTGCTGGACCGCCACGCCGTGGAGCGGAGCTGGCAGCCGTTCGACCTCGAGCGCGGACCGCTCCTGCGCTGGGCTCTCGCCCGGCTCGGGCCCGAGCGCCATGCCCTGCTGGTGACGGTGCACAACCTGATCTTCGACGCCTGGTCCTTCCGCGTCTTCCTCGACGAGCTGATCGCGCTCTACGGCGGGGACCCCCTGCCGCCGCCGGCGCTGCAGTTCGCCGACTTCGCGGCCTGGCAGCGGCGCTGGCTGGCGAGCGAGGAGGGGGGAGCGCAGCTCGACTTCTGGCGCCGCGAGCTGGCGCCGCCCCTGCCGCCGCCGTTGCCCACCGACCACCCGCGGGGGCGGGCGCGGACGCCGGGGCCGCCGGATCGACTTCACCCTGCCGGCGGAGATCCGCGAGCCGCTGGTCCAGCTCGCCCGCCGCGAGGGGGCGACCCCCTTCATGGCCTGGGCCGCCCTGGTGCAGGCCTTCGTCCGCCAGCGCACCGGCGCCGGCGACGTGGTGATCGGCACCCTCAACGCCAACCGCTCGCGGCCGGGGACGGCGGGGATCGTCGGCTACCTCCTCAACGTCGTGCCCCTGCGCGCCGACCTCTCCGGCGATCCCGATTTCGCCGCGCTGGTGCGCCGGGGGCGCAAGGGGGCCCTGGGCGCGCAGGGGCACGCCGACATTCCGTACGAGCGGCTGGCGGCGGAGATCGGCGAGGGGCGCGAGCTGTTCGACGTGCTGTTTATCTTCGAGAACATCCCCCCCTCCGCCGGCCGGCTGGGGAGCGCGGCCCTCGCCACGCGCGACGTCGACAAGGGGGTGGCCCGCTACGGCCTGACCCTCGCCGTCTACGACGAGGACCGCCTCCATGGCTGGCTGGAGTACGACACCTCCCTCTTCGACGACGCCACGGCCGCGGCCATGGCCGGCGGCTTCGTCCGCCTGGCCGCGGCGGCGGTGGCTCGGCCCAAGGTGCGGCTGAGCGCCCTCGGGGCGGGCTGAGGGAGCCGGCCGTGGCGGTGGTCACCCTTTCGGCGCTGGCCTGCGAACTCGGCCGTCCGCGGCGGCTGGAGGAGCTCGGCGAGCTGGCGGAACGGCCCGAGCTGCTGGCCGCGCTGCGCAACGAGCGGGCCGGCCTCGCCTACTACCTGGAGAGCGGCGAGCCCCTGCTCGAGCTGGCGCGCCGCGCCGCCGAGCGCAGCCTGGAGGCCGCCGGGCTGCCGCCGGCGGAGATCGACGCCGTGGTCTTCGCCACCGATTCCTTCCTCAACACGCCGGAGCAGTACGCCGGGCTGGGGCGGCTGCTGGCCGGCCTCGGGCTGGTCCACGCCTATCCGCTGAACGTCACCCTCTCCGACTGCGCCAATCCGCTGATCGCCCTGCGGGTGGCTTCCGCGCTGCTGCGCGCCGGTGAGTTCCGGCGGGTGCTGCTGCTCTCCGCCGACCTCGCCCGTTACGCCTCCCCCTCGCGGCTGATCGGCGACGGCGTGGCGGTGGGGAGCGACGCGGCGGCGAGCGCCCTGCTGGCGCTCGGCGGCGACGGCTTCGCGGTCGAGGCGACCGCCCAGAAGACGGAATCGGCGCTGCTCGACCCGCCGGCGAGCGAGCACGCCCGCCTGGCCTCGCGGGTGCGCGCCCACCGGGCGCTGTTCGCCGAGCTGTTCGCCGGCGGCGCCGATGGCGCCAATGCCACCAATGCCGCGGCCGTCCGCCGGATCTTCCCCAACAACTTCGCCCGCAACGTCGTCCGCCTCTTCCTGGAGGACAACGGTTTCGCCGGCGAGCAGATCTATCTCGACAACGTCCGCCGCCTGGGGCACTGCTTCGGCAGCGACTGCCTGATCAATCTGCACGACTTCCTGGCCGTCCACGCGGTCGAGGAGGGGGAGCGCTTCGTGCTCCTGGGCTCCGGCGCCTCCCAGCTCGGCGCCGCCCTGCTGCGGGCGACCGCGGCCATGGACCCCGCCGGATGAGCGTCGAGGCCCTGCTCTCGCAACTCGCGGAGCTCGGCGTCGAGCTGCGGCTCGAGCCCGGCGGCCGCCTGCGTTACCGCGGGCCGGGCGGCGCCCTCACCGCCGGCCTGCGGGAGGAGCTGGGGCGGTACAGGGCCGAGGTGATCGCGGCGCTCGAGCGCTCGGCGAGCGATCCGGCCGCCCCCCTGCGCCCGGTCCAGCGGCCGGCGGAGCGCTTCGCGCCCTTCCCCCTGACCCCTCTCCAGGCCGCCTACTGGCTCGGCGAGAAGGACTTCTACGCCAGCCGCACCCCGGCCTTCTTCGCCCAGGAGTACCGGCTGCCGGCGCTCGACCACGAGCGCTTCGCGGCCGCGGCCGCCGCCGTGACCGCGACCCGCGACATCCTGCGGGTGCGGGTGGGGGAGGACGGCACGCAGCGGGTGGCCGAGCGCCCGCCCGCGGTGCCGCTGCGCGTCGAGGATCTCCGCGGCCTGCCGCCGGGGGAGGCCGCGGCCCGCGTCGCGGCCTGCCGGGAGGGGATCGAGGACGAGCTGCCTCCGCTGGCGTCCGGCCCGCCGTTCGCCTTCGCCGTCCAGCTCCTCGACGGCGAGGTGCGCCTCCACGTCGCGCTCCGCCTGTTCGCCTTCGACGGCATCTCGACGGCCGCCTTCTATCGCGAGGTGGCGGGCCGTTACCGGGACCCGGAGCTGCCGCTGGCGCCCGAGCCGCTCTCCTACCGCGACTACGCGCTCACCCTCGACGCCTACCGCCAGACCGCCGAATACCGCCGGGCCCTGGCGTACTGGCAGGGGAGGCTCGACACCCTTCCCCCGGCGCCGGACCTGCCGCAGCTGCCGCCGCTGGCCGGCGCGGCGCCGGCCGGCCAGCGGCTGGAGTTCCGCCGCCTCGCCACCCGCCTCTCCGGCGAACGCTGGCAGGCCTTCCGGCAGCGGGCGCGGCGGGCGGGGGTGCCGGTCAACAGCGCGCTCTGCGCCCTCTTCGCCGAGACCGTGCGCCGCTGGTCCACCAGCCGGGACTTCACCCTCAACGTGCTCGCCGCCAACCGGCCGGCCGCCGACCCGGACTACGCGCGGGTGACCGGCAACTGCAGCACCACCTCGCTGCTGCAGGCGGACGCCGTCCGCGGCTCCTTCGCCGCCCGCGCGGCGGCGCTCCAGCGGCAGCTCTTCGCCGACCTCGAGCACTCGGCGGTGGCCGGCGTCGAGGTGATCCGCCTGCTCCAGCAGCGCCGCGGCGCCGGCGACCGCCCGCTGATGCCGGTGGTGTTCACCAGCGCTCTCGACCTCGCCGCTGGCGACGAGGGCTTCCTCTTCCCCCTGCCGGACGCCGTCCTCACCCACAGCGGGCTGAAGACGCCGCAGGTCTGGCTCGACCAGCAGGTCTACGAGGAGCGGGGGGAGCTGATCTGCAACTGGGACTTCCTCCCCTCCGTCTTCCCGCCGGAGATGATCGCGGCCATGCAGCGGCACCACCGGCTGAGCCTGGAGGCGCTGGCGGCGAGCGACCAGGCCTGGGAGCTCCCGTCCCCCTTCCCGCTGCCGGCGGAGGACCTCGCCGAGCAGCGGCGGGCCAACGCCACGGCGAAGCGCTTCGAGAGCGTGACGCTGCTGGAGCTCTTTCACCGCCGCGCGGCCGAGGATGGCGGCCGGCCGGCCCTGGTCGACGCCGAGGTGCGGCTCGCCTACGGCGAACTGGCGGCGCTGGCGCGGCGAGTGGGGAGAGAGCTGGTGGCCGCCGGGGTGCGCCCGGGAGACCTGGTGGGGGTGCACGCCGCCAAGGGGTGGCGGCAGCTCGCCGCCGTGCTCGGGGTGCTCGAGGCCGGCGCCGCCTATCTGCCGCTGGACGCCCGGCTGCCGGCGGCACGGGTAGAGCAGATCCTCGTCGGCAGCGGCGCCCGGGCCGTGCTGACCGACCGCCCTGGGCAGGCTCCGGCGGGCTGCCGCGCGCTCCCCCTGCCGGAGCGGGACGGTCCCGCCGGGGGAGCGACCGTCCCCCTGCCGCCGCTGCCGCGAGCCGCCGATCCCGGCGCCCTCGCCTACGTCATCTACACCTCCGGCTCCACCGGCACGCCCAAGGGGGTGATGATCGACCACCGGGGCGCCATGAACACCAACCTGGACGTGCTGGAGCGCTGCGGCATCGGCGCCGACGACCGCGTGCTGGCGCTCTCCGCGCTCGGTTTCGACCTGTCGGTCTTCGACCTCTTCGGCCTGCTGGCCGTGGGCGGGCTCGTCGTCGTCCCGCCGGAGAGCGAGCCGCCCGATCCCGAGCCGTGGGCGCGGGCGGTCGAGACCCACGGCGTGACGGTCTGGAACTCGGTGCCCGCCCTGCTGGAGATGATCCTGGACTACCTGGGGCCGGCGGCGCCGCGGCGGCTCGCCTCGCTGCGGACGATCCTGCTCTCCGGCGACTGGATCCCGCTGCCGCTGGTGCCGCGCGTCCGCGAGCTCCTGCCGGCGGCGCGGCTCTACGCCCTGGGCGGTGCCACCGAGGCCTCCATCTGGTCCAACTTCTACCCGGTCTCCGGGCTGCTCGACGGCTGGACCAGCGTCCCCTACGGCTTTCCGCTGGCCAACCAGAGCTATCAGGTGCTCGATGCGGATCTCGAGCCGGCTCCCCCCTGGGCGGTGGGGGACCTCCACATCGGCGGCGCGGGGCTGGCCCAGGGGTACTTCGGGGACCCGCGGCGCACCGCCGAGAGCTTCGTCCCCGATCCTGACCCCGACGGCGGCGGCGGCGGCCGGCTCTACCGGACCGGCGACCTCGCCCGCTACCGTCCGGGGGGGATTCTCGAGTTCCTGGGACGGCGGGACGGCCAAGTGAAGATCCGTGGCTTCCGCATCGAGCTCGGCGAGATCGAGGCCACGCTGCGGCGGTTTCCCGGCGTCCGGGACGCGGTGGCCCTGGTCCATGCGGCCCCGGGGGGCGGGCGGGATCTCGCCGCTTTCGTCACCGGCGACGGCGGCCTCGACGCCGAGGCGCTGCGCGATTTCGTCGCCGGCCGGCTGCCCAGCTACATGGTGCCGGCGGTGCTGAAGACGGCCGAGGCCCTGCCGCTGACCGCCAACGGCAAGGTGGACCGCAAGGCGCTGTCGGCCCGTGTCGAGCGCCGGCGGCAGGGGGGCGCCGGCGGTGGCCGCGCGCCGCGCGAGGGGGTCGAGAGCCGGCTGGCCGCGCTCTGGGAGCGGACCCTGGGGGTGGCGGTCGGCTCGGTGGAGGAGGACTTCTTCGAGCTGGGGGGAAACTCGGTGCTGGCCGTGCGGCTGTTCCGGGCGATCGAGGAGGAGCTCGGCCGCTCTCTCCCGCTCGCCTCGCTGTTCCGCCGCAGCACCATCGCCGGGCAGGCGGAGCAGCTGGCGGCCGTGGAAGGGAGCGGCTCCCCCCTGCTGGTGCCGCTGCGGCCGGCGGCCGGCGGCGGCAGGGCCCGCCTGTTCCTGATCCACCCGGTGGGCGGCCACGTCCTCTGCTACCGGGAGCTGGCGCGCCACCTCGATCCGGCGGTCGACCTCCACGGCCTGCGCGCCCGCGGCACCGAGCCGGGGGAGAGCCCGGCGGCGTCGGTGCCGGAGATGGCGGCGGCCTACGCCCGCGAGATCGCCCGCGCCGCGCCCGCCGGTCCCCTCTGGCTGGGGGGGTGGTCGATGGGGGGGGTGATCGCCTGGGAGATCGCCGGCCAGCTCGCGGCCGCGGGGCGTGAGATCGCGCGCCTGCTGCTGATCGACAGCTGGTACGGCGACGAGGCGGCGGAGCCCGGCGGTGCCGCACCGCCGCCCGGGTTCCTCGACAACCTGCGGCGGGAGGCGCTGCCGGCCGGGCTGGAGGCGGCGGAGCTCGCGCGCCTGTCCGCCGTCTACGAGCGCAACAGCCGGGCGCTGCGCGGCTACCGCCCGCGCCCCCGGGCCGTCGACGCCCTCTACTACCGCGCCGCGCGCACCGCGGAGGGGAGCTTCCCCGGCCTGCGCCCGTTCGACCGCTGGCTGGCGGGGCATGGCGGCGAGGTGGAGGTCCGCGCCCTGCCGGAGGATCACTTCTCGATCGTCGCCGGCGAGGCGGCCGCGCGGATCGCCCGCGAGGCCGGCGAGCGGCTGCTCGGCGAGGTCCGTGCATGAGCCGCCACCTGTCCCCCGCGTTCGACCGCGACGAGCACCGCGAGATCGCCGCCGAGATCGCCGCCCTGTGGGCCGACCTGT
This sequence comes from uncultured Acidobacteriota bacterium, assembly GCA_963792575.1. Lineage (GTDB taxonomy): Bacteria > Acidobacteriota > Thermoanaerobaculia > Multivoradales > UBA5704 > DATARR01. Next base: position 383,806 of record CAWBWZ010000022.1, on the reverse strand, counting down.
TCGGCGACGACGAGCTGGTCGTCCTGCCCGGCGACAACTTCTTCACCCTGGGCGGCTCGTCCCGCCTGGCTCTCGAGCTGGTGAGCCGGCTCAACGAGCGCTTCGCCATCCGGCTCAACCTGCTCGCCCTGGTGGAGACTCCGGGCTTCGCCGGGCTGGTGGAGCGGGTGGCCGCGCTGACCGGCGGCGGCACCGAGGAGGGGGAGCTGTAGATGATCGTCCTCGGCCTGCACTTCGGCCACGACGCCGCCGTCGCCGTGGTGCGCGACGGCGAGGTCCTCGCCTACCTGCTGCGCGAGCGGTACTGCGGCACCAAGCACGCGATCGGGCTGGAGGGGGCGCTGGTGGAGCGGGCGCTCGCCGCCGCCGGGCTGGCGGCCGGCGATATCGACGTCTGCGCCGTCAGCTCCACCCAGGGGGTCGAGCTGCTGACCGGCGACCCGGACGCTTTCCGGGTCGAGTTCGCCGCCCACCCCGGCCATAACCTGCCCTGCGCGGCGGCCGTGCAGCTCGCCGCCCAGGGGCGATCGATCGCGGAGCGCTTCCAGGCCACCCTGCTCGACAGCCTCTACGGCGAGCAGGCCGCCGGCAGCTGGCTGCGCGAGGCCTGGGCGGCCTTCTTCCCCGAGCACCGGGGGCGCCGCCGGGAGGATTTCCGGCCCTGCCCCACGATCGACACCTTCTGGGTCGAGCCGTCCTGGGACGCCGGCGCCACCATGGCTGAGCTGGCCGCGGGACGGGTCGAGATCCGCGAGGAGCTGCGGTACGGCTTTCATCATCCCGCCGTGGTGGTGCTCGGGGGGCGGCGGCTGCCGGCGTACTTCCTCCACCACCATCTGGCCCACGCGGGGGCGAGCTACTACTCCTCGGCCTTCGCCAGCGCGGCCGTGCTCACCCACGACGGCTTCTCCGAGGGGGACGGCTACCACAGCGGCATGTACTACCTCGGCCGGGAGAACGCGCTCTATCCGCTGGCGCCCCACCACCTCACGATCGGCGGCCTCTACGACCGGGTGGGCATCGCGCTCGGCCTGGGGGTCACCGGGCCCGCGGGCAAGCTGATGGGGCTGTCGGCCTATGGCGAGCCCCGTTTCTACGCCGAGAAGTTCGCCGGCAACTTCTACGACCACCGGCGGCGGCTGCGCGGTGACCTGCCGAGCGCCTGGATGTATCACTGCGTCTCCGCGGCCCGCCGCGCCGGCTACGACATGGTTCCCCAGGGGGACCCCGCCCGCGCCACGGCGCCGGTCAACGCCGACATCGCGGCCAGCACGCAGCGCCTGTTCGAGGAGATCCGCCAGCAGGCGGTCGACAGTCTGGCCTCCCTGCTGGACGGCTCGGGCCTCGCCACCCCCAACCTCTGCCTGTCGGGGGGCACCGCGCTCAACTGCCCCTCGAACAGCAGGATCGCGGCGAGCGGCCGCTTCGACCGGGTCTGGGTGGAGCCCTGGTGCGACGACGGCGGACTGGCGATCGGCGCCGCCCTGGCGCTGTACCACAGTCTCTACGACCGGCCCCTGCGCGCCAGCGCGCGCGCTTTCCCGAGCCCCTGCCTGGGGATCGCCCGCGGCGACGGCGAGATCCGCCGGGCCCTGGAGGCGGCCGCCGGCCGGGTGATTTTCGAACCCTGCGAGCAGCCGGGGGAGAGGGCGGCCGAGGATCTCGCGGCGGACCGCGTGGTGGGCTGGTTCCAGGCGGGGAGCGAGGCCGGGCCGCGCGCCCTCGGCCATCGCTCCATCCTGGCCGATCCGCGCCAGGCGGAGAACTGGCCGCGGGTCAACCGGCTCAAGGGGCGGGAGGAGTGGCGCCCGTTCGCGCCGGCCGTGCTGGCCGGGGAGGCCGGAGAGTGGTTCGACGGCCTGCCCCTGCCCTCCCCCTACATGCTGTTCAACGCCCGGGTCCGCCGCCCCGGGATCCCGGCGGTGACGCACGTCGACGGCTCCTCGCGGGTGCAGACCGTCGACGAGAGCTGCGGCGAGTACTACCGCATCGTGCGGCGGTTCGGGGAGCTCACCGGCGTGCCGGTGATCCTCAACACCTCCTTCAACGGCCCGGGGGAGCCGATCGTCGAAACCCCCGGGCAGGCGGTCGCCATGCTGCTGGAGAGCGGGCTGGATGTCCTTTACGCCGGCTCCTTCCGGGTGCTGCGGCGCGGCGGCGGCTGAGGGGGAGGGAGAACGGTACGCCGGGCTCCAGGCGGGCAACCCGGCGTACCGGTGGTTGGTACTGCTTCCAGGGCACGACTTCCAGGGCACGAATCCAGGGCACGAATCCAGGGCACGACTTCCAGGGCACGAATTTTCACCGGCAAGGCTCTGCCAGTCTGGGGGCTCAGGCGTTCGCTGGAACGGAGCTCCCGGCTGCTGGCATCTCCTCGAGCAGTGGTTGCATCTGCGTCACTGGCGCCGCCAGATCACGGACCTCTGGCGCGAGGTTCGTGATTGGTTCGTCCAGGACGACTGGGAGCGCGGCCGAGACCGCGCCCTCCACTGCCGCTGGGATTGCCTCTGGCGATGAATCGTCCAGGGCTGGGACAGCGCCGTCGCCGGCCGCTGGAGATGCTCTCTCCATCGCGGCTGGAACGGCTTCCTCGACGGCTCGTGGGATCGAGGCCTCGAGGCGGCTGATCAGCTGGTCGTTCAGGGCCAGGCCGGAAGCCGCACTCTGCTCATTGGACATAGAGCGGGCTCCTTCCTGTGAGGTTGGGGGGGAACGGAGGACCAAAGACTGGCGCACCAGACGGGATTCGAACCCGCATCTCCCGGAATCCAAGTCCGAGGCTTTGTTCCAGTTTCGGACTGCCGTGCTTGCTGGATGGAGCTTCGACGGGTATCGTGCCCTGGACCCCTACCGGTCTCCTCTCCAGCCTGCTCACTGCCGGCAACCTAGCCAGAGTTTGCCGATTAAGTTACTGGTGCATGTCCTTGCGTCATCCACGGTAACTAAAAACAAAGTAGGACCTTTTCAGTGGCTCGTCAAGTCCCATTCCACGGCGGCTCGAAGACGGTCCAGCGAGAAGAGCAAGGTTTATCTACAGAGGTCCCTGCGAGGCCCGCGTGGTATAAATTCCGAGGCCATGAGCGGTCCGATCCCCGCCGTCACCCGCATCGTCGATCACCTGGAGGCGGCCGTCCGCGAGGCCGGAGCCGGCGAGCTCTGCCGCAACGTCGGCCTGCGCCGCAATCCCGAGGCCTACGCAGACGGCTCCCTTCATTTCGCCAGCAATCAATGGAGCCAGCAACCCGCCGGCCGGGAGCTGCTCTCCCGTCTCTCCGCCCTGGAGATCTGCGAGTCGGTGCGCCAGAAGGGGCCCCGGCTGACCTTCCGGCTCAAGGACGACTGGGTGGCCGGGATCGGCGCGGCGCTGGAGGCCGGCCAGGAGGTGGGGCTCGCGGGGGAGGACCTGCTGGCCGGGCGGCGGATGTTCGTCGATTTCTACGGCGCCAACGCCACCAAGGCGCTGCACATCGGCCACCTGCGCAACTCCGCCCTGGGTTGCGGCCTCGCCGCCGTCCTCGCCGCCGCCGGCGCCCAGGTGACCCGCATCTGCCATGGCGCCGACGTCGGCCGCCAGGTCGCCGAGGCGGTCGCCGGCTACGCGGCGTTTCATGCCGGGCAGGATCCGGCCGCCCTCGGCGTCAAGCCCGACCACTTCGTGGGCTCCTGCTACTCCGACTTCGTGGCCACGGTCAGGGAGCCCGAGGCCGCGAACGGCCCCGACGCCGATACTCCGGTCGCCCGCGAGATGCAGATCCAGAACGATCTCGCCCAGGAGTACATGGAGCGCTGGCGGGCCGGCGATCCCGAGATCCGGAGCCTCTGGGACCGCGTCTGCTCCTGGGCGCGGGAGGGGCAGGACCAGACCCTCGCCCGGCTCGGAGTGCGCATCGACCGGGTGCTCTACGAGTCCCAGACCATGGAGCGGGCCGACGGCATCGTCGCCGGCGGCCTGGCGCGCGGACTCTTCACCCGCAATCCGGACGGCTCGGTCGCCTACGAGACCGGGACCAGCCAGTACCCGGCGATGATCCTGGTGCGGCAGGACGGCTATCCCACGGCTCACCTGCGGGACTTCGTCGTCCTTGGCATGCTGCTCCGGGAGTGGGACGGCGAGATCGACGACTACGTCCAGCTCTGCGGCGACGAGTGGACGCCGGCGGTGGCGGTCTACCGCGAGCTATTGTCCCGCCTGAGCCCGGTGCCCTTCAACGACAAGCATCACATGGTGTTCCACGGCATGGTCACGCTGGGCGGCGCCAAGATCAAGTCCAGCGGAGGAGGGCAGCCGCTGATCGACGAGCTGATCGACGACGTGCGGGGCAGCGCGCGGCTGGCCCGCCTGCTCCAGGAAGCCGGGCCGCCGAGCGCCGAGGACCTCACCCGGATCGTCCTGCTGGGGCACTTCGTCAGCCGTTCGCCGGCAGGGGGGATCGAGTTTCTCGTCGACCGCTTCGTCGACGATCCCCAGGCCGCGGGCTGGCAACTGGCGGAGGCGTGGAGCAAGGCCAACCGTCCGCGGACCGGGCCGGCCTCCGAGCCCGACCCGCAGGACCGGAACTACCGCTTCTTCGTTCTGCAGAGCCAGCGCTTTCGCTCGGCCCTTCAGGAGGCGGTCGCGGAGCGCGATCCCTCGGTGCTCGCCAAATACCTTCTGCTGCTGACCCGCTACTATCTGGACGGCGATTTTTCCCCGGGCGTGGACCGCGTCCTGCGGACGGTGCTCCGCAAGGGGCTGGCGAGTCTAGGCCTGCTTCTCTGACGCGGCGTCCTGCCCGGACACCAGGGCGCGGAGCCTGCCGGCGACCAGCTCCAGCTCGCCGTCCTCCAGCGTGCGGAGATCGAACAGCAGGGCGTCCTCGTGGACCCGGGCCAGGATGGCGGGGTCGCCGGTGCGCAATTCGGCCGCGAGCTGCCGGGCGGAGCGGGACAACGGGGCCACCCGCACGCCCCAGCTCTCGATCTCGCGGGCGGGCAGGGCGCCACTCCCCGCCTGCGAGGCGCAGCGGACGACCGCCACCTCGACTCCCGGACATCCCGCCAGCCTCCGGGCCAGGCGGCCCGCCCGCGGCCGCAGGCTGGCGGCCGGCGCGGTCAACTGCCGCAAGACCGGCACGCGCTCGAACGCCCTCTCCTCGCCGGCGCCATACAGGCGCAGCGTCGCCTCGAGGGCGGTATAGACGAGCCGGCCCGGGCGCATCGCCCGGAACAGGGGGTGGCGCCGGCAGCGCTCGACGGCCTCGCCGCGGCCGAGGATGATGCCCGCCTGCGGGCCCCCCAGGAGCTTGTCGCCGCTGAAGCAGACGAGGTCGGCCCCCGCGGCCACCGAGCGCCGCAGCGGCGGCTCGCCGGAGAGGCCGCGGCTCTCGAGATCGACCGCGCACCCCGAGCCGAGATCGTGCCCCACCGGGATGCCGCGCTCCCTGCCGAGGGCGACCAGCTCCTCGATCTCCACCTCGGCGGTGAAGCCCTGGAGGCGGTAGTTGGAGGTGTGCACCTTGAGGATCATCCCGGTCTGCTCGTCGATGGCGTCCCGGTAGTCCCGCAGGTGCGTGCGGTTGGTGGTGCCCACCTCGACGAGCAGGGCGCCGCTCTCGCGCATCACCTCCGGAATGCGGAAGGAGCCGCCGATCTCGACCAGCTCCCCGCGCGACAGCACCACCCCCTTGCCGCGGGCCGTGGCGGCGAGCAGGAGCAGCGTGGCGGCGGCGTTGTTGTTGACGACGGTGGCGTCCTCGCAGCCGGTGAGCTCGCGCAGCAGCACCGCGCAGCCCTCGTCGCGCCCTCCCCGGTCGCCGGTCTCGAGATCGATCTCCAGGCGCTGGGGGTGAAGGGCGAGCTCCGCGAGGGCCTCGGCGGCCTGCGGCGCCAGCACCGCCCGGCCGATCCCGGTGTGGAGGATCACGCCCGTGCCGTTGATCACCCGGCGGTAGTAGGGGAGAGCCCGGCGGGCGAGCGCCGCGGCGACCCGCCGGGAGATGGCCTCGACGCCGAGCTCGGCGGCGTCCAGGCGGTGGGCGTCGCGGCGCAGGCTGTCGAGGACGTGGCGGACCTCGCGGAGCACCTCCGCCCGCGAGTGCGCCGCGATCAGCGGCCGCAGCTCCGCCGCCGCCAGCAGCCGGTCGACCTTGGGGATGGCGCGGAGAACGGCCTTGGCGCCCTCAGGTTTGCCGTCCGCGGCGCGGGTCATGTGGTCTGTCGCAATCGTGATCCCCTCGTGCCGATTATCCCCAGGGTCTTGGAAAATTGAAAGCGGGACCCCGAGGGCACCGGAGCTGTCCCGGAGGATGGGATTCCATGCACCGGTTGGGTGAGGGTCACCCACCCACCCCAGGAACGCGGGAATCAGGACTTGGACAAGACCGATCCATTGGAACAGTTGAAGAGGCTCTCGCGGGCTGAAAGGGCGTTCCTCGCCCAGAGAGTGCGCGACCGGAAAGCCGCGCTCGCGGCCGTCGAGACCGGCATTCCCCGGCGTAACGGGAGCGGGCCGATCCTCCTCTCTTCCGGTCAGCAGCGCATGTGGCTGGCGCAGCAGATGGACCCGGAGAGCTCGGACGCCAACGTGCTGGTGCCGCTGCGGCTCGACGGGGCGCTCGACATCCGCGCCCTCGCCGCGGGGCTGACCGAGGTGGCGCGCCGCCACGAGGTCCTGCGCACGGGGATCGCGGCGCCGGACGGCGAGCCGGTTCCGGCCGTCATGCCGCCCGGTCCGCTGCCGGTGCCGGTCATCGATCTGGCGGGCCTGCCCGGTCCGCTCGCCGGGGAGGAGAGCCTGCGGCTCGCCGCCGCCGAGGCCGGCCGGCCGTTCGACCTCGCCCGTCCGCCGGTGATCCGGGCCCAACTGGCGCGGACCGCCCCCGGCTCGCACCTGCTGCTCCTGACCCTGCACCATGTGGCGGCGGACGGCTGGTCGATCGCCATCCTGGTCCGCGAGATGGTCGCGCTCTACGGCGCTTTCGCGGCCGGTCTGCCGTCCCCGCTTCCCGAGCTCCCCCTCCAGTACGCGGACTACGCGGCCTGGCAGCAGGGGCGCATGGCCGCGGGCGAGCTCGCCGCCGATCTCGCCTACTGGCGGCAGCGCCTGGCCGGCCTGCCGCCGCTGGAGCTGGTGGGGGACCGGGATCGCCCGGCGGCCTCGGCCGCCCATACGGTGCAACCGTCCCTGGTCGTGCCGGAAGGCTCGATGGACCGGCTGCGGGAGTTCGCGGGGCAGGAGAAGGGGACGCTCTTCATGGCCTGGGCCGCTCTCTTCGCCGCCTTTCTCGGACGCCTCGCGGACCGCGACGACGTCGCCTTCGCCACTCCGGTCGCCGGCCGTGTCCGGCTGGAGACGGAAGGGCTGATCGGCTTTTTCGTCAACACCCTGGTCCTGCGGGCCGACCTCGGCGGCGATCCGACCCTGCGCCAGCTGATGGCGCGCCTGCGGACCACGATCGCCGAGGCTCACGCCCACCAGGAGGTCCCGTTCGAGCGTCTGGTGGAGGAGCTGGCGCCCGCGCGGCGGGCCGGCCGGCACCCCCTGGTGCAGGCTATGTTCGCCTTCCAGAACGCGCCGCGGGAGGCGCTGTCCATCCCTGGGCTGACGGTGTCTCCGGTCGAGGTGAAGACCGGCGTGGCCCTGTTCGACCTGGCCTTGCAGGTGGAGCCCCGGGGCGGGGCGCTCTTCGCTCGCCTGGAGCTCGACGAGACCCTCTGGGGCGCCACGGCGGCGGCGCGCCTGCCGCGGGCCCTCGAAGCCCTGCTCGCCGCGGCCATGGCCGATCCGGACCGGCCGGTGGGGGAGCTGCCGTTCCTCTCCGCCGCCGAGCGGCGGCAGATCCTGGCGCCCGCCGGCCCGGCCGCGACTCCGGTCGCGCCGCCGCCGGCCGCCCTGGACATCCCCGTGGGCGAGCTGGCCGCGCGCGTGGCCGCGATCTGGGCGGAGGTCCTCGACCTGCCCCAGGTGGGGGAGCACGACAGTTTCTGGCAGCTGGGGGGGCACTCGCTGCTCGCCGCCCGGGTGGCGGCGCGGGTGCGCCAGGCTTTCGGCGTCGACCTCCCCCTGCGGGCGCTGTTCGAGGCCTCCACCCCCGCCGAGCTGGCCGCCGTCCTCGCCAGGGGGGGCGGAGGAGCGCCGGCGGCGGCCTCGCCGGTCCTCCGCATGGATCGCGATGGCGGCCGTCCCGCGCCGCTCTCCTTCGGGCAGCAGCGCCTCTGGTTCCTCCACCAGCTCGCGCCGGAGAGCGCGGCCTACAACATCCCTCTCGCCGTGCGGATGGACGGTCCGCTGGACGCCCGCGCCCTGGCGGCCGCGTTGACGGAGGTGGTGCGGCGGCACGAGGTGCTGCGGACGGCCATCGTCACCCGCCGAGGGGAGGCGACCCAGGAGGTCGCACCGCCGTCGCCCCTGCCGATGCCGGCAGCCGATCTCTCGGCGCTGCCGGCGTCGCGGCGGGAAGCGGAGGCGCACCGCCTCGCCGCCGAACAGGCGCGCCGCCCCTTCGATCTCACCCGGCCGCCGCTCCTGCGGGTGCTGCTGGTGCGGCTCGGCGAAGCCGCGCACCTGCTGGCCTTCGACCTCCACCACATCGCCGGCGACGGCTGGTCCGGTTCGGTCCTGGTGCGCGAGGCCGGAGCGCTCTATGCCGCCTTCGCCGCCGGCCTGCCGTCGCCGCTGCCCGAGCCGGCCCTCCAGTATGCGGACTACGCCCGCTGGCAGCGCGCCGAGCTGGCCGGCGAGCCCCTGGCCCGCCTGCTCGCCTACTGGCGGCAGCGCCTGGACGGCCTCCCCCCGCTGGCGCTCCCCACCGACCGGCCGCGCCCTGCGGTCGAGAGCTTCCGGGGCGCGCACCGGAGCCGGCGGCTGCCGGCGCGTCTGACCGCGGATCTCGAACGGCTGGCCGGAGATCACGGGGCCACCCTGTTCATGGTGCTCGCGGCGGGGTTCGCGGCACTGCTGGGCCGCCTCTCCGGCCAGGAGGACTTCGGCCTCGCCGCCCGGTGGCCGGCCGCACCCGGACCGAGCTCGAGGCGCTGATCGGGTTCTTCGTCAACACCCTGGTCCTGCGCGCCGATCTGGCGGGCGATCCCTCCTTCGCCGAGCTGCTGGCGCGGATGCGGGAGACCGTGTTCGCCGCCTTCTCCCATCAGGATCTCCCCTTCGAGCGGCTGGTGGAGGAGATCGGAGCGCGGCGCGACCCCGCCCGCCAACCCCCTCGCCCAGGCCCTGGTCGTGCTCCAGAACACGCCGCGGGAGCCGCTCGTCCTCCCCGGGCTTACCCTGACCCCGGAGGAGGTCGAGAACCGCACCGCCCAGCTCGACCTGTCTCTGAACCTGGCGCGCGACGAGGAGGGGCTCGCCGCCGGCCTGGTGGTCAACCGGGACCTTTTCGATCCCGCCACGGCCGCGCGGATGCTCGAGCAGCTCGAGGTGCTGCTCGCCGCGGCGGACGCCGACCCGCGAGCGCCGGTCTCGGCCCTGCCTCTCCTCTCCCCGGCCGCCCGGCACCAGGTGGTCGTGGAGTGGAACGGCGATGGGCTCCCCGCCGCGCCCGGATCGGCGCCTCTTCACCAACTCTTCGCGGCGGTCGCGGCCCGCCAGCCGGAGGCGGTGGCGGTCACCGGGGAGGGTGAGAGCCTGACCTACGGCGAGCTCGACCGCCGCGCCAACCGCCTGGCCCGCCACCTGCGCGCCCTGGGGGTGGGTCCGGAGACCCGGGTGGGGCTCTGCCTCCTCCCCTCGCCGGAGCTGGTGATGGCGATCCTGGCGATCCTCAAGGCGGGGGGCGCCTATGTCCCTCTCGACCCTGGCTATCCGCAGGAGCGGCTGGCTTTCCTGCTGCGGGACGCCCGCGCGCCGCTGGTGGTCACCCGTTCCGAGCTGGCCGGGAGTCTCGAAGTCGACGGTACGCGGCGGGTGCTCCTGGACGCCGACGCCGCACAGATCGCCGGCCGCTCGCCTCTGCCGCTCTCCGGCGGAGCCGGTGCCGATCATCCGGCGTACGTCATCTACACCTCCGGCTCGACGGGGCGCCCCAAGGGGGTGGTCGTCACCCATCGCAACGTGGCCCGGCTCTTCGCGGCGACGGCTTCCGGGTTCGGCTTCGGCGAGGGGGACGTCTGGACCCTGTTCCACTCCTTCGCCTTCGATTTCTCGGTCTGGGAGATCTGGGGCGCTCTCCTCCACGGCGGCCGCCTGGTGGTGGTCCCCCACTGGGTGAGCCGCGCTCCCGACGAATTCCTCGACCTGATCCGCGGCGAGGGGGTGACGGTGCTCAACCAGACCCCTTCGGCGTTCCGGCAGCTGATCCCCGCCGCCTGCCGGGATGGAGCAGGGGAGCTCCCCCTGCGCCTCGTCATCTTTGGCGGCGAGGCCCTCGACCCCCGCCATCTCGCCCCCTGGTTCGAGCGCTTCGGCGACCGCCTGCCGCGGATGATCAACATGTATGGCATCACCGAAACGACGGTGCACGTCACTTGGCGGACCGTCACCGGGGAGGACGCCCGCGCCGCGCGGAGCCCGATCGGCAGGCCGCTTCCAGACCTCGCCATCCGGCTCCTCGACCGCGCGCTCCGGCCGGTGCCGATCGGCGTCCCTGGCGAGATCTGCGTCGCGGGCGGGGGAGTGGCCCGCGGCTATCTCGGCCGGCCGGAGCTGACCGCGGAGCGCTTCCTGTCCGATCCCTCCGCCACGCTCCCCGGCGAGCGCCTCTACCGCTCGGGGGACCTCGCCCGCTGGCTTCCGGACGGCGATCTGGAGGTGCTCGGGCGGATCGACCAGCAGGTCAAGGTGCGCGGCTTCCGCATCGAGCTGGGGGAGATCGAGGCGGCCCTGGAGGCGCATCCGGGGGTGCGGGAGAGCGCCGTCCTGGCCCGCGAGGAGGGGGACGGCGAGCGGCGGCTGGTGGCCTGGGTGGTGCCGCGGGGGGAGGCGGTGCCGGCCGCCGGCCTGCGGGCGTTCCTCCAGGAGCGCCTCCCCGGCCACATGGTGCCGGCGGCCTTTGTGACGCTGCCCGCCCTCCCCCTGACCCGCCACGGCAAGCTCGACCGCGCCGCCCTCCCCGCGCCCGGCCTCGCCGCCGTCTCCGCCGCTCCCTTCGCGCCGCCTGAAACCCCGGTGGAGCGGGCCGTCGCGGCGAGTTGGGGGGAGGTGCTCGGCCTGCCGCGAATCGGCCTCGACGACGACTTCTTCGCCCTCGGCGGTGACTCGATCCGCGCCATCCAGGTGCGCGCCCGGGCCGAGGAGCGGAGGGTGCACTTCACTCTCCAGGACCTGTTCCGGTTCCCGACCGTCCGCGCCCTCGCCCGCGCCGTCCGCGCCGTTCCGGAGGGTGCCGCCGGCGAGGGCCGGACGACCGCGCCGGCCGCCGGCGACCTCCTCTCGCCGGAGGACCGGGCGCGGCTCCCCGAGGGGGTCGAGGATGCCTTCCCGCTGGCGCGCAACCTGGCCGGGCTGGCCTTCCACAGCGAGTACAGCCCGGACTACCTGATCTACCTGACCAGCTTTCACCTCCAGGTCCCCTTCGACGCCGCGTGTCTGCAAGAGGCGCTCGACCGGATGGTGGCCCGCCATGCCATCCTGCGCAGCTCCTATGCCCTGGAGGGGTTCTCCGAGCCCCTGCACCTGATCCACGAGCAGATCCACGTCCCCCTGGAGGTCGAGGACCTGCGGCATCTGGCGCCGGAGGAGCAACAGGAGGCATTCGACCGCTGGTTCGCCGCCGAGCAGCTCAACAAGTTCGACTGGCGCCGGCCCCCCCTGGTGCGCCTGCGGGTCCACCGGCGCGGCGACGACTCCTTCCAGCTCACCCTCTCCGAGCCCTATCTGGACGGCTGGAGCGTCGGGCTCCTGCTCACCGAGCTGTTCCACCGCTACCTGCTCCTGCTGCCGGCCGGCATCGTCCCCGCCGCCGCGGAGCTCCCCCCCGCGGACGACCGGCCGCTCGCCGCCTTCTTCCGCGACTTCGTGGCCCTGGAGCTCGCGGCCCTGGCCTCCGCGGAGTGCCGGCTCTACTGGGAGCGGCGGATGGACGGCGGCGGCGCCGGGCGGCTGCCGGCGAGCCCCGTCCACCGGCGGGCGCCGGATCCGGCGCGATCGCTGGTGGGGCGTCTGGAGGTGCCGGTCCCGGAGGCGGTCTCGGACGGCTTGTGGGCCGCCGCCCGCGCCGCCTCGGCGCCGATCAAGAACCTCCTCCTGGCCGTCCACCTGAAGGCCCTCTCCTTCCTCACCGGCAGCAGCGACGTGATCTCCGGCGTGCTCGCCAACGGCCGCCCCGAAGGGGCCGACGGCGACCGGGTGATCGGCGGCTTCCTGAACGCCATGCCCTTCCGGATCGACCTCGCCCCGGGCTCGTGGCTCGCCCTGGCCCGCCAGGTCTTCGATGCCGAGCGCGAGCTGCTCGCCTACCGGCGCTTCCCCCTCTCCGAGCTGCAGCAGAAGCAGCCGGGCGTGGGCCGGCCGCTGTTCGACGTCCTGTTCAACTTCACCCATTTCCACGTCTACGACCGGCTGGCGAGCTTCCCCGGCATGAAGGTGCTCGGGGGGGGCGGCACGGAGCAGACGTATTTCCCCCTCACCGCCCAGCTCAACGTGCAGGAGATCACCCACCGCGTCGCGCTCTTCTTCGACCACCCCCTCGCCGAGCTCGACACCGCCGAGGTAGAGGCGATCGCGGCGCGCTACACCCGCATCCTGGCGGCGGTCGCGGCGGACCCCACCGCGCCCCACGACGCCCTCTGCCTGCTCGACGCGGCCGAGCGGCAGCAAATTCTGGTCGAATGGAGCGCTACCCCCGGGCCGCCGGCGGGCGAGCGGGCCGTGCACGAGCGGGTCGCGGAGCAGGTGGCGCGGACCCCCGAGGCCCCGGCCCTGCTCTGGGGCGAGGAGGCGGTGACCTACGGCGAGCTGGCGGCGCGGGCCGGCCGGGTGGCGCGCCGGCTGCTCGCTCTCGGCCTGCCCGCCGAGGCGCGGGTGGGGATCCTCCTCGACCGCTCCCCGGACCTGGTGGCGGCCATCCTCGGGGTCCTCCTGGCAGGATGCGCCTACGTTCCCCTGGACCCCGACTATCCGCGGGAGCGTCTGGACGCCATGCTGGAGGATTCCGGCGCCCGGGCGCTGGTGACCCGCCGGGGCCTGGGACCCTGGGATGAGACCGGGATGGGAGCCTTGCGGATCGACCTCGAGGACCTCGCCGGGCTCGCTCCGGCGGCCGGGGCGCCCAGGGTCGACCCGGCCCAGCTCTTCGCGGTGATCTACACCTCCGGCTCGACGGGGCGCCCCAAGGGGGTGGCGGTGGAGCACCGGAGCGTGGCGGCGTTCCTCGCCGGCGCCGCCGCCCTCTATCCGCCGGAGGAGCGGACCGGCATGCTGGCGGGGGCCTCGGTCTGTTTCGATCTCTCGGTCTTCGAGCTGTTCTTCCCGCTCACCCACGGCGGCGCCGCCGTGCTGGCGGAGAGCGCGCTCGACCTGCCGCGCCTGCCGGCCCGCGACGCCGTGCGGCTGGCGGCCTTCGTCCCGTCCACCGGGGCGGAGCTGCTGCGGAGCGGCGGCATCCCCCTCGGGGTCCGCACGCTGGTCCTGGGCGGCGAGGCCCTACCCCCGGGGCTGACCCGCACCCTCCTGGAGACTTCGGGGCGCCGCCTGTTCAACGCCTACGGTCCCACCGAGGCGACGATCTACGCCACCCTCGCCCGGATCGACGCCGGGGAGACCGGGACGCCGCCGATCGGCCATCCGGCCCCGGGCGGCCGGGCGCTCCTGCTCGACGCCGACCTGCAGCCGGTGCTCCCGGGCGTGCCGGGGGAGATCTGGCTCGGCGGCCGCGGCCTTGCCCGCGGCTATCTCGGCCGGCCGGACCTCACCGCCGAGCGCTTCCGGCCCGATCCCTGGGCGCCCTCGGCGGCGAGCCCGGCGCGCGCCTCTATCGCACCGGCGACCTCGGCCGCCGGCTGTCCGATGGGCGGATCGAGTTCCTGGGCCGGCGCGACAGCCAAGTCAAGGTGCGCGGCTTCCGCATCGAGCTGGGGGACATCGAGACGGCACTCGCGCGCCACCCCGGGATCGAGATCGCCGTGGTCGTCGACTCCCGCGATCCGGACGCTCCGGGCGAGGCGCGGCTGGTCGCCTACGCTGTCCCCCGGCGGGGGCTGCCCGCCTCCGGCCCCTGGGCGGCGGAGCTGCGCGGCTTCCTGCGCCGGCTGCTGCCAGCCTACATGGTCCCCTCCGACTTCGTGGTGCTCGACGCCCTGCCGCTCACCTCGACGGGCAAGGTGGACCGCCGGGCCCTGCCCGCGCCCGGGGCGCCCGCGCCCGGAACGGGGGGGCCGGCGGCGGTCCGCCCCTGGACGGCGCCGCGCACGCCGGTGGAGGAGGTGCTGTGCGGCCTCTGGGCCCAGGTGTTCCGGCTGCCGCGGGTGAGCGCGGACGACGACTTCTTCGATCTGGGCGGCCACTCCCTGCTCGCCACCCAGCTCGTCTCCCGCCTCCGCGAGGCCTTCGCTCTCGAGCTGCCACTGCGCGCTCTGTTCGAGGCGCCGGTCCTCTCCGAGCTGGCGCGGGAGATCGAGCGCGCCCTGCGGGAAGGGGAGGGGACCCTGGCGCCCCCCCTCGGCCCCCAGCCCCGGCCGGCGGACGGCGTTCCGCTCTCCTTCGCCCAGCAGCGCCTCTGGTTCCTCGACCGCCTGGAGCCGGAGAGCTCCTTCTATAACGTGCCGGTGGCCGTCCGGCTGCGCGGCCGGCTCGATCTGACGGCGCTGGCGGCCGCCCTGCGCGAGATCGTCCGGCGGCATGAGGCCCTGCGCACCCGCTTCGTGGAGACCGCGGGCCGGCCGGTTCAGGTCATCGCGGCGGAGATCCCGGTCGAGATCCCCGCCGTCGACCTCTCGCGGCTGCCGTTCTCTGAGCGCGAGGCCGAGGCGGCGCGCCTCGCCCACGCCGAGGCGCGCCGCCCCTTCGACCTCGGACGCGGTCCGCTCCTGCGCGTATCGCTGCTGCGCCTCGGCGGCGAGGAGAGCGTGCTGCTCGCCGTCTTCCATCACATCGTCTCGGACGGCTGGTCCCTGGGGGTCTTCCTGCGCGAGATCGCGGAACTCTATCGGGCTGCCATCGCGGGGGAGCCCTCGCCGCTGCAGCCCTTGCCGCCATTGCCGCTCCAGTACGCCGACTTCGCCCTCTGGCAGCGCGGCTGGCTCGCCGGTGAGGCCCTGGACCGGCAGCTCGGCTGGTGGCGCCGGCAACTCGCGGACGTGCCCCCGCTGGCGCTCCCCACCGACCGGCCGCGGCCGGCCACCCCCGCCTATCGCGGCGCCCGCTGCCCGCTCGCCCTGCCGCCGGCCGTGGCCGCGGAGATCGCGGGGCTCGCCCGGCGCGAGGGGGCGACCCTGTTCATGACCCTCCTCGCCGCTTTCTCCGCGGTGCTCGGCCGCTGGGCGGGGCAGGAGCTGCTGGCCGTGGGCACGCCGGTCGCCAACCGTACCCGCGTCGAGCTGGAGCCGCTGATCGGCTTCTTCGTCAACACCCTCGCCCTGCGGGCCGATCTGACGGGCGATCCCACCGGCCGCGCCCTGCTCGGCCGCTGTCGCGAGATGGCGCTCGGCGCCTACGCCCACCAGGACCTGCCGTTCGAGAAGCTGGTCGAGGAGCTCCGCCCCGAGCGCGACCTCGCCCGGGCGCCGGTCTTCCAGGTCCTGCTCTCGCTCCAGAACACGCCGCTGCCGGACTTCGGGCTGCCCGGCCTGACGCTGGCTCCGGTCGAGATCGAGCCGGGGACCGCCAAGTTCGACCTCACGCTGTCCGCGGCGGAGACCCCCGAGGGGATCGGCGGCTGGCTGGAGCACGACGCCCACCTCTTCGACCCCGCCACGGCCCGCCGCCTGACGCGGCACCTGGAAGAGCTGCTCCGCGCCCTCGCCGCCGATCCCGGCCGCCGGCTCTCCGAGCTGCCGCTCCTCTCCCCAGGAGAGCGCCAGCAGCTCCTCCGCGAGTGGGCGGAGCCCTGCCCCCCGCCGTCCGGCGAGGAGGGCCCGGGGATCGTGGAGCGGATCGCCGCCCAGGCGTGGCGGACCCCCGAGGCGGTCGCCGTGGCGCAGGGGGATCGCGAGCTCACCTACCGGGAGCTCCACGACCATGCCGGCCGCCTCGCCGGCAGCCTCCACGCTCGCGGCGTGGGGCCGGAGGTCACGGTGGCGATCCAGCTCCCCAAGAGCCCCGAGGCGATCGTGGCCATCCTCGCCGTGCTGCGGGCGGGCGGGACCTACCTGCCGCTCGATCCCGCCTATCCCGAGGAGCGCCTGGCCTGGATGACCGCCGACGCCCGCGCGGTCCTGACATTGAATGAGATGAACGAGGCTGATCCCGTGACGGCGCCCCTGCAGGGTCTCATGGTTCCGCCGGCCTCCCCGGCCTACGTGCTCTACACCTCCGGTTCCACCGGCCGGCCGAAGGGGGTGGTGGTGACGCGCGCCGGTCTGAACGCCTCAACCCTAGGCCGGCTGGAGGGTTATACCGCGCCGGTCTCCGCCTTCCTGCTGATCCCCTCCCTGGCGTTTGACAGCTCGGTGGCGGGGCTCTTCTGGACTCTCTGCCAGGGGGGGACGCTGGTCCTTCCCGAAGCGGGGGAGGGAGCCGACCCGGCCCGCCTGGCGGAGCTGATCGAGGCGCGGCGGGTCTCGCACTGGCTGGGCATCCCGTCGCTCTGGAAGCTGATCCTGGACGCGGCTCCTCCCCGGCGGCTCCGCTCGCTGGCGGCGGTGATCGTGGCGGGCGAGCCCTGCCCGGCCGATCTCCCCCAGCGCCACGCGGCCGCTCTTCCCGGCGTGCCGCTGCTCAACGAGTACGGGCCGACCGAGGGGACGGTCTGGGCCACCGCCGGCGAGCTGGTGGCGGGGGAGCGGATCACCATCGGCCGGCCGATCGCCGGCGCCCGGGTGCTCCTGCTGGAGCGTGGGCTCGATCCGGCGCCGGCCGGGATTCCGGCCGAGCTCTTCCTGGGCGGCGCGGGCCTGGCGCGCGGCTACCTAGGCCGTCCGGACCTCACCGCCGAACGGTTTGTGCCGGACCCGTGGGCCGCCGAGCCCGGCGCGCGCCTTTACCGCACCGGCGACCTCGCCCGCTGGCTCCCCGACGGCCGGCTGGATCTCCTGGGCCGCGCCGACGACCAGGTGAAGATCCGCGGCTTCCGCGTCGAGCCGGGGGAGGTCGAGGCCGCCCTGGAGCGCTGCCCGGGAGTCCGCCAGGCCGCCGTCGTCGTCCGCGATCTCCCCTCCGGCGACCGGCGTCTCGCGGCCTGCGTGGCCGCGGCCGGCGATCTCGATCTGGAGGCGGTGCGCCTCGACCTCGCCGGCCGGCTGCCCGTCCACATGATTCCCACAGAGCTGGCCATCCTGGAGAAGCTGCCCCTGTCGCCCAACGGCAAGGTGGACCGCGAAGCCGTGAAGCGCCTTTTCGATGCCCGCGCCGCCGCCCCCCGGAGCGTCGAGCCGCCAGCCGGGGATCTCGAGCGGCGGCTGGCCGCGATCTGGGAGGAGCTGCTGGACATCCGCGGGGTGGGCCGCGGTGACAGCTTCTTCGATCTCGGCGGCCACTCCCTGCTGGCCGTGCAACTGCTGGCGCGGATCGAGCGCGACCTCGGCCGGCGGCTCCCCCTGGCCGCCCTGTTCCGGGGCGCCACCCTCGCCTCGCTCGCGGCGGAAATCCGGTCGGCCACCCTGGCCCGGGTGGCTCCGCCGCTGGTGCCGCTCCGCGAGGGGGGGGAGGGGAGGCCGTTCTTCTGGTTCCACGCCCTGGACGGGCGCACCCTCTGTTACGGCCCCCTCTCCGGCCGGCTCTCCGGCCGCCCTCTCTATGGGCTGGAGACGGAGGACGCCGGCGCGAGCCTGGAGGCTCTGGCCGCGCGCTATGCGGAGGCCCTCGCCGCCGTGCAGCCGCGTGGCCCCTACCTCCTGGGGGGGTGGTCGTTCGGGGGGCTCGTGGCCTGGGAGACCGCCCGGCGGCTGGAAGAGCGTGGGGAGGAGGTGGCGCTCCTGGTGCTCATCGACAGCCGGCCGCCGGACCCCGCCGCCGCGATCCGCGCCCGCCTTGAGGCCTTGCGCTCCTACCGGCCGGGGCCTGTCAACGGCCCGGTCGCTCTCTTCCTTGCCGGCGACCGGCCCGGGGGCGAGGATGCCGATCTCGCCTCCCTCTGGCGTCCGCTGACCCTGGGCGGCCTCGACGTCGAGACCCTCCCCGGAGACCACTTCTCCCTGCTCCAGGAGCCCGCGGTGGCGGCCCTGGCCGGGAAGATTCAACAGAAGATCGACCTGAAGGACAGGAGAGTGCCGTATGGCGGCGAGTCGTCGTGATTTCTTTCGTCTTGGCTTCGGGGTGGCGGCGGGCTGGATGGCGTCCGGCGAGGCCGCGGCCGGCCCGGCCTCGAAGGCGCTGACCCGGGCCGTGGTGGACAGCCTTCCCGGCGGCCCGCCGCTGCCCGTCGAGACCCCGGACCTGCCCAGGCTCCCCTGGACCTGGGACGACGGGGTCAAGGTCTTCCACCTCACCCCCGAGGTCGTGAAGAGCCGTTTCGTCCCCTGGCGGGAGCTCAACACCTGGGGATACAACGGCTCCACCCCCGGCCCCACCGTCGAGGTGACCGAGGGGGACCGGGTGCGCTTCGTCGTCGAGAACCGCCTCCCCGAGGCCACCACCGTCCACTGGCACGGGCTGGAGGTGCCGCACGAGATGGATGGCGCCGAGGGGATCAGCCAGGACCTGATCCCGCCCGGGGGGAGATTCGTCTACGAGTTCACCCTGCGCCAGCACGGCACGTTTTTCTACCACTCCCACCGCCCCATGCAACAGATGATGGGCATGGTGGGCCTGTTCGTGATCCACCCCCGGCAGCCCTACGAGCCCCGGGTGGACCGCGACTTCGCCTGGATCCTCCAGGGGTGGGCGGCGCTGCCCGGCAATCCCACCCCCAACAGCATGGCCATGGAGTTCAACTGGCTGACCATGAACGGCAAGGCGGCCCCCGCCACCACGCCGGTGCTGTGCAAGCTGGGGGAGCGGGTGCGGCTGCGCTTTGTCAACCTCGGCATGGACCACCACCCCATGCACCTCCACGGCCATACCTGGGTGGTCACCGGCACGGAAGGGGGGCGCGTCCCGGAGGCGGCCTGGACGCCGGGCAACACCGAGATCGTCGGGGTGGCCCAGGCGCGCACCGTGGAGCTCGTGGCCAACAACCTGGGGGACTGGATGATCCACTGCCATCTCCCTCACCACATGATGAACGCCATGGCCTCCATGATCGGGCCGCTCCCGGCGCCGGGCCCCGGAGTCCCCGCGGGCGGCCGCATGGAGGAGGGGATGGGGATGCCGCATGGCGGGCACGCCCTCTCCCCCGGGATGGGGCCCAGCCTGGGACGGACCACCGGCGTGGACGCTGAGCAGCCGGTCTCGCACGCCCATCATCATCACGGTGGTGGAGGCGGCACCGGGCCGGCCGTGCCCGGCTACCCCCAGGACATGTTCATGGCGATGGACGACGAGGTCGTCAAGCCGGAGACCCACGGCCTGCGCCCGAGCTGGACCGGCGGCATGATGGGGATGATGACCCTGCTGCGCGTCCTGCGGCCCGAGAAGTACGAGGAGATCCTGGTCCTGAAGACCGGCGTTCAGGGAGGTGGACGGTGAAGGTCCCGGGGGTCTGGCTGGCACTCGCCATCGTCCTCGCCCGCGGGGGCGCCGGCGCCGACGCTCCGGCCGTCCACCTGGCGGATCTCGAAAGCCGGGCCCTGCGGCAGAACCCTGCGATGGCCTCCGCCGAGGCCGCCCTGCGCACAATCGACGAGCAGTCGAAGCGGGCGGCGGGCTCCGATCCCGCTCTCGCCCGCCAGCTGGCGCAGACGCGGAGCCAGCTGATGGCCGAACGGCAGCACATGCTGGTGAAGTTCCGCGCCCTCTTCTTCCATACCCTGGCCAACCAGCGGCGGATGGAGTCGCGGCAACGCCTCGCCGGGCTGGCCCGCGAGGCGGCCGGCGTGACCGATCAGCTGTTCAACGTCGGGGCCGCGGACAGCCCGGACCGGCTGGCCATCGAGAACGAGGCGCGGGTGCTCGAGACCGATCTCGCGGACGCCCGCTTCGAGCTGGAGCAGATGCGGGCCCTGCTCAAGGAGGCCGTCGGCGAGCCGGGGATGGAACTGGGCGCCCTGGATGGCGACCTCCTCGCCGAGTTGCCCAGGATCGACCGCGACGCGTGGCGCCTGCGGCTCCTGCGCGAGAGCCCCTCCCTGTTGGAGGTACAGGCCGAGATCGCCCAGGGCGAAGCGGCGCTGGCGCGGGCCCGCCACGACGGCAAGGGGATCGCCGAGGCCGAGTCCGCGCTGGCCCAGGATCGCCTGCGCGCCGAGCAACTCCGCCTCACCCTGGAGGTCAGCTTCGCCGAGACCTACGCGTACTACCAGTCGGGGGTCCGGCAGCTCGAGATGTACCACGGCGGCGTGCTCGCTCAGGCGGAGCGCGCCTACCGGGAGAACCTCGATCACTACCGGCAGATGACGGCCGCCTACCCGCAGGTCCTGGTCGCCCAGCGCAACTGGTTCCAGCTGGAGGATGCCGCCCTCGACGCGGCGGTGAAGGCCTGGTCGGCGGCGATCGATATCCAGGCCCTGCTGTCC
Organism: uncultured Acidobacteriota bacterium; assembly: GCA_963792575.1. Taxonomy (GTDB): domain Bacteria; phylum Acidobacteriota; class Thermoanaerobaculia; order Multivoradales; family UBA5704; genus DATARR01. The sequence continues at coordinate 363,172 of CAWBWZ010000022.1, read as the reverse complement.
TACGAGCTGCCCCAGAACCTGGCCCCCCCGATGGCTGCGCCCTCGCCGCCGGCCCCGGGCGATGGCGGAGGCCGGTGATAATATGAATCGCGAAATCGCTGTCCAGGAGACCCATGAGGAGACGTACAGGAGTCTTTCCTCTTCTCGCGATCTGCGCCACGCTGACCGTCGCCCCGGCCGGGGGCGCCGCCGCGCCACGCCGGGGCGTCTGGTTCTGTGGCGACTTCGAGACCGGCGGGTTGCAGGGGTGGCTCTGGGACCGGGTGCGCCGCGACTCGATCGCGGTGGTGACGCAGCCGGTCCGCAAGGGGCGTTACGCGGTGCGCTTCACCGTGGCTCCGGGGGACTTCGCCGCCAGGAAGGAGCGCGCCGAGCTCAAGGTGGAGGACAAGGAGATCGAGCGTGCTCATGGCGGCCAGGGGGGAGAGATCTGGTACGGCTGGAGCTTCTTCGTGCCGGCCGACTACGCCGATCCTCCCGGCGAAAAGTTCCAGGTCGTCGGCCAGTGGCATCATCGGCCGCCTGAAGCTTCGGCCCCGGGACAGCATCCCAAGGTGTCGGGCCCGCCGCCGCTGATCCTGCACCTCGCGCCCAAGGGCGGACGGCACCATCTGACCCTGATCGGCCACGCTTCCCCCCAAGCGCCTCCCCGCACGCTCGGGGAGCGGCCGATCCGGCGCGGAGCCTGGGTCGATCTGGTCTTCCACGTCAAATGGTCGACCCGCAAGGACGGCTTCGTCGAAGCCTGGCTCGACGGCCGCCCGTTCACCGCCGGCAAGATGTATGGCCCGACCCTCTACAGCCCTCTCTCCAACTACCTGCGGCTCGGCCTCTACCGCGGCAAGGGATTCCCGACCACCAACCACGTCTTCTATGACGAGGTGCGGATCGGCGACTCCTATCAGGCCGTGGCGCCCTGACCGCGCCGGGCCAGCCCGGTCATCCGCGCGAGGTGATGATCGTCGTGCTCGGCGGTGAAGAAGGCCATGTCGATCACCCGCATCGGCTGGTTCAGGCGCGGATGGAGGGCGGTTAGCGAGACAAGATTTTCATCCCACGCATCGAGGCGGGCGACAAAGCGCTCGCGCTCGCGGCGGAAGGCCTGAAGGAGGTCGGCGACGGCGCGATCGTTGTGGCTCGCCTCATGGGTCTTGCGGTTCGTCATGTCCGCGGCGCGGAGCACCTCGGCGCCGGCCAGGAAGTCGTCCAGCCGGCCGGCGTGCAGCTCGTCCAGATCCAGCAGGTGGCCGATGTGTTCCTGGATCGACCAGGCATCGCCGTCGCGGCGGGTCAGGAGAGCGGGGGAGAGCCCCCGGATCTTGTCCTCGATCCGGGCTGGCGTCCCGCGCAGGCGCTCGACCACGACGGGGAAGAGCTCCTCGGGGAGGTTGAAGGCGAAATGGCGGTCGGTCCAGCGGAGTTTCATCCCCAGAGTATAAGCAAGGAGCTTCGACGCTATGGATCGAAGAACCCCAAGCGGTGGTAGCACAAAACTTAACCAGTGGTTAATATTTGTGCGCAATGACCACCTCGGCAGCAACCCATGCAGGTGCTCCAAAGGAAGAGCCATGGAAACCGTTAAGTTGACCATCCGGCTGTCCAAAGACGATCTCGACTTCGCCAAGCAATATGCCCAGGCGCATCGCATCACGGTGCCCCAGCTGATCGAACGGTATCTGAGGTCCCTTAAGGGCGAGGCTGGAGTGATCCATCCGGAGGTCGAAAAGATCTCGGGTCTGATAGCGGCGACTGTTGACGCCAACGCCGACTACAGGGCCCACGCCTTGGAGAAGCAACGGTAAAGGTCATGCTCGGTTCCAATAGAGGTGAGCGCCCTCGGTGCAGGCGGCCTGATCAAGGGGAACAGGCGGGTCTACTCTTGTCCCGGTCGTTGAGGTGCGGCTACAATGGCCACAGGAGGCATTGATGTCCACGGTAAGCACCCGAGTCCTGAAGGACCAGCTATCGAGCTACTTGCAGCGAGCCGAGCGCGGTGAGCGGATCGTCGTGTTGCGAGATGGCCAGCCGGTGGCTGCGTTGATTCCATTGTCCCAACTTGAAGAGGTGACCGAGCAGCAGCGCCTAGCTGATCTCGAGTCCCGCGGCTTGGTGACATTGCCCCGGCGGACGGAACGCGGATTCGAAGGCCCTGCCTTCCCAAACCGGGGCAAGCTGGCCTCTGAGATGGTTAGCGAAGATCGACGTTGATCCTCTTTCTCGACACCAGCGCTCTGGTCAAGATCTACATCGCTGAGCCGGGCTCGGAGCGAATGCGCGAGGCTGTTGCGCGAGACGAACCGAAAGCTGCCTCGGTCCTGGCCTTCGCCGAAATCCACGCTACGTTTGCTCGCCGAAGACGGGAAGAGCTTCTGCTGGCCACCGAGTTCGAGCAGATCCGGCTTGGCTTCACCGACGACTGGGAAAAGCTCACGCAGATGCCGGTCGGAGCCGCGGTCCTTCGACTTGTGCCTGTACTTTGTGAGCGTCATCCTCTCCGGGGCGCCGATGCTGTCCATCTCGCGAGTGCCCTGCTCCTGAAGGAGGAAGAGCTCGAGGTCATCTTCGCCTGCTCCGACCGCCATCTCCTGGGAGCCGCGGCCGCGGAAGGGCTCGTCATCTTCAACCCCGCGTCGGAAGCAGGCTGAGGCCCTTCGCAAAGCGCCTACGCCGTCTGCCGCTCCTCGGGCTGGACCTCTTCCAGCTCAACCGACACCAGCTTCGAGACCCCCTTCTCTTCCATGGTGACGCCGTAGAGGCGCGAGGCGATCTCCATGGTGAGCTTGTTGTGGGTGATGACGATGAACTGGGTGTTCTGCGCCATCTCCTGCAGCATGTCGATGAAGCGGGTGGTGTTGACGTCGTCGAGCGGCGCGTCCACCTCGTCGAGGATGCAGAGCGGCGAGGGCTTGGTGCGGAAGAGCGCGAAGAGGAGCGCGATGGCGGTCAGCGCCTTCTCGCCGCCCGACATCAGCATCAGGTTCTGCAGCCGCTTGCCCGGCGGGCGGGCGAGGATCTCGATGCCGCTCTCCAGCGGATCGTCCTCGTCGAGCAGCCGCATCTCGGCCTCGCCGCCGCGGAAGAGGCGGGCGAAGATCTCGCCGAAGTTCTTGTTGACCTCCACGAAGGTGGCGTTGAACCGCTCGCCGGAGGCCTCGTTGATCTCCTTGATCGTCTTCTTCAGGCTGTCGACCGAGTTGGCGACGTCGGCGCGCTGGGTGGTGAGGAACTCGAAGCGCTCCTCCTGCTCGTCGTGCTCCTGGACGGCCAGGATGTTGACCGGCCCCAGCCGCTCCAGCGCCGCCTTGGTGCGCGCCAGCTCGCCCTCCAGATCCGCGAGATCGGCCCGCGGCTCGCCCGGAGTCTCGGGCAGCTCGGCCGGCTGATCCTCGCGGCTGAACTCGTCGCGGAAGGTCAGCGCGAGGTGCTCGGCGTCCTGCTTGACGCTCGCCTGGGCGACCCGCAGCTCCTCGACCTCGGAGCGCACGGCGTCGCGCCGCTCGCGGAACCCGGCGATGCGCTCCTCGAGCAGCCGGATCTCCCCGCGGTGGACGTCGAGCTTCTCCTGCTCCTCGAGCACCCCCTCCTCGGCGGCGGCGCGCTGCTCGAGGGCGGTCTGGAGATCGGTCTGCGCCTTCTCGATCGCCCCCTCCAGATCGGTGCGCCGGGCGGCGAGCTTGTCGGCGTCCTGCCGCCAGGCGGCGATCTGGCTCGAGCCCCGCTCGAGCTCGCCGCGCAGGCGGTTCATCTCGCGGTCGTGCGATTCGAGCCGCTCGTCGAGCAGCTCGAGACGGCCGCGGCGGCCGGCGCTGGCGGTGCGCAGCCCCTCGCGGTTCCCCTTGGCGGCCTCGAGCTCGGCCTGCGCGCGCTCGAAGTCCTCCTGGAGCCCGGTGCTGCGCGCCTCGGCGGCGGCCAGCTCCTCCTGCAGCCGCTCGCGCTTCTCGCCGGCGCGCTCGATCTCGCGGGCGATCTCCAGCTGCTCGGCGGTGAGCTGCTCGGCCTCGGTGGAGAGCCGGCGATGGCGGGCCGCGGCGTCCTCCATGCGCGCCCTGCCGACCGCCAGCTCCTGGCGGAGCTGCGCCACTTCCCCCTGGAGCCGGTTGGACTCCTTGGCGAGCCGCGCGCGCTCGGCGATGAGCTGGTCGAGCAGGGCGCCGGCATCCGCGGAGCTGGGCCTCGAGATCGGGGATCTGCTTGCCGAGGGCGGCGAGCTCGCTGCCGCGCTCCAGGACGCCGGGATTGGCGATCTCCCCCTCGACGTGGAAGGTGCCGGCCTCCACCCACAGCCCCTCGCGGCTGAGGAAGGCGAGGCCGGGGTGCTGGCGGGCGAGCCGCTCGGCGTCCGCCGCGGTGCGCACCAGGAAGGCCGGGGGGAGGGCGCTCGCCAGATCGTCGGAGAGCCCCAGGGCCTCGGCGAGCGAGAGGACGACGGCGGGATCGTCCACCACCGGCCAGGCCTCGGGGGTGCCGGCCTGGCGCTCGATCAGCACGGCGGCCGAGCGGCCGGCCAGGGCCTGGGCGAGGCCGCGGGCGCTCTCGCCGGGGTCGAGCACGACGGCGTCGGCGAGGGTGCCGAGATAGATGTCGAGGCTGCGCTCCCACCCCTCGACGGCCTTGGCCTGGCTGGCGAGGTAGACCGGGACGTCGATGCCCGCGGAGGCGAGCGCCTTCTCCAGGGCGGCCCGGCGCTGGGCGTGGGCGCGCGAAGCTCGGCCAGGATGCGCTGGCGCTGGCGGGCGCCGGAGAGCTGGTTCTCCAGCGACCGCTTCTTCTCCGAGGCCTCGGCCTCGCGGCGCATCGTCGCCTCCAGCAGGTCGGCCACCTTCTCCTGCTCCTCGCTGCGGGTGTCGAGCGCCGACTCGGTCGCGGCCACCTTGGAGCGCGACATCTCCAGCACCTCGGCGGCCTGCTTGACCTCGAAGGCGTGCTGGGCGATCTCCTGGTCGATCCGGTGGCGGCGGAAGTTCCCCTTCTCCTGCTCGATCTGCGCCTGCTGGACGCGGTTGCGGGCGGCGTTGATCTCGGCGCCGGCGGCGAGCATCTGCGAGCGGAAGCCGTCGACGCGGGCGGAGACCTGCTTCAAGTCGCGCTCGGCGGCGGCGATCTGCCGCTCGTCCTCGTCGACGGCGGCGGCGGCCTGGTCGCGCTCGCCGGCGAGCTCGCGGCGCTTCTCCTCGAGGTCGTCCAGGGCCTCGCCGTGGGCCGCGATCTCGGCCTCGCGCCGCTCGGCGAGGGCCCGCCCCTGGGCCGCCCGCTCGCCGAGCTCCTGCACGGTCAGCCGGTTGGCCTTCAGGAACTCCTGCCGCCCCTCGATCAGGGCGCCGAACTCGGCCACCTTCTGGTGGCGCTCGGCCATGCGCCGCGCCAGCTCGTCCAGCCGCTCGCGCCCGGCGGCGAGGGCGGCCTCGTCGCGGTGGAGGTCGGCGGCGAGCCCCGCCTCCCGCGAGGTGGTCTCCTCGATGCGCGTCTTCAGCTCGGCCAGCCGCGCCGCCAGCGCCGCCCAGCGGCCGAGGAGCACGGCCTCCAGCAGCTCGCGGTACTCCTTCTCCTTCTCCTGGTAGCGCCGGGCCGCGCCGGCCTGGCGCTTGAGCGAGCGCAGGGCCCGCTCGACCTCGGAGATCACGTCGTCGAGCCGCAGCAGGTTCGACATCGCCTCCTGGAGCTTGACCTCGGCGATGCTCTTGCGCGCCTTGTAGCGCGTGATGCCGGCCGCCTCCTCGATCAGCTTGCGCCGCTCCTGCGGCTTGCCGGAGAGGATCATGCCGATCTTCCCCTGCTCGATGACGGAGTAGGCCCGGATGCCGAGGCCGGTGTCCATCAGCAGGTCCTTGACCTCCTTCAGGCGCGTCACCTTGCCGTTGAGCCGGTACTGCCCCTCGCCGCCGCGGAAGACCCGGCGGCCGATGGTGATCCGGCCGTCCTCGGCGCCGGGGAAGGAGAGGTCGGTGCGCAGGGTGAGCACGCACTCGGCCATCCCCAGCGGCTTCCGGCTGTCGGAGCCGTTGAAGATGACGTCCTCCATGGTGCCGCCGCGCAGGGTCTTGGCGCTCTGCTCGCCGAGCACCCAGGTGATGGCGTCCGAGAGGTTGCTCTTGCCGCAGCCGTTGGGGCCGACGATGGCGGTGATGCCGCCGGCGAAGCGGACTTCGACCGGATCGACGAAGGACTTGAAGCCGGAGATCTCGAGACGTTCGACTCTTAGCATGAGGATTCCTTCTGGCCAGGCGGTGAGCTTAGCAGAGAGGTAGCGAGAGCCACAAGGTGATGGGGCAGGGTAGGGCAGGGCCACTAGATGTGGCCTTTTTCCAGCAGCCGTGCTATGGAGACGCAAATTCCTCTTGCGGTTCGCTTTCAGTCGGTGATATGTTGGAAACGCATAAACGATCCCCTTTCTCCCCAAGGAGGCGACCATGGATCGGCTGTACGAGTTGCTCGCGCAGTGGAGGTCGGCCTCCGCCCTTTTTTCCCTGACTCTTCTGTTGGTGGTCTCCGCCACGCCCGCCGCGTGGGCCGGGAGCTGCTCGCTCGACGACCGCCCCGGCGCCACGCTGCTGCTGCCGTACTTCGAGGTGGACCTCGACAACCCCCTCGGCCGCACGACCCTGTTCTCGGTCAACAACGCCGCTGCCGGGTCGGTGCTGGTCAACGTGGTCCTGTGGACCGACCTCGGCGTGCCGACGCTGAACTTTCCCATCTACCTGACCGGCTACGACGTGCAGACGGTGAATCTGCGCGACGTGTTCGCCGGCATCGTGCCGCGGACCGCCTCGGCCACGGAGGACCCCGGCGATACCATCAGTCCGCACGGACAGTACTCGCAGGACCTCGGATTCCCGGGCTGCGCCGGCCTGCTGCCCCCCGGGGTGCCGCCGGCCGGCTTCCTCGAGCACCTGCGGGCTTTCCATACGGGGCGGGTCTCGCCGCTCACCAGCACCTGCGCCGGCCAGAGCTTCAACGACCGGGTGGCGCGCGGCTATGTGACGGTGGACACGGTGAGCCGCTGCGGCTTCCTGACTCCGCGCGACGCCGGCTACTTCGGCGCCGGCGGCGTGGCCACCAACCAGAACGTCCTGTGGGGGGATTTCTTCTACGCCAACACCGCGAAGGCCTTCGTGGACGGGGAGAACCTGGTCCGCCTCAAGGCCGATCCCACGGCTTTCGGCCCGGGATCGCGGACCTTCTACGGCCGCTACGTCGGCGGCTCGGGGGCCGACGCCCGCCAGCCGCTGCCGCGGCTCTGGGCGGCGCGGTTCGCGAGCTTCGGCCTGAGCCCCGACGACGGCACGGACCTGATCGTCTGGCGCGACAGCGGCCAGATCGCCCAGCCCTTCACCTGCGGCCAGCGGCCGCCGTGGTATCCGCTGCTGCCGTCGAGCTACCAGGCATTCGACGAGCAGGAGCGGGCGCTCCAGTATCCGGTCTTTCCGACCCTGCCGCCGCCGCCGCCGCTCAGCGACCAGTTGCCGGCGGAGGCGAACCGTTTCACGGTGGGCGACGAGCGGTTTCCGATCCCTTACAAGTTCGGCTGGATCTACCTGGATCTGGCGATCCCGACTCCAACCGGCCCCGGCATCGATCCCTCGCAGTCCTGGGTGGGCGTAGTGATGAAGGCCCAGGGGCGGTTCAGCGTCGGCTTCGGCGCTACGCCGCTCGCCAACGGCTGCCCGCCTCCCGTCGTCCCGTTCTTCAATTAGGAGGATACCGCCATGCGCCGACGCCTCGCCTGCTGCCTGACGGTCCTCGCCCTGCTCGCCTCCGCGGCGCCGGTCTTCGCCGACGCCTGCTCGCTGGAGAACCTGCCGGCGGCGACCCTGCTGCTGCCGTACTTCGAGGTCGACCTCGACAATCCCGTGGGATTGACCACGCTGTTCTCGATCAACAACGCCTCCGGCACCGCGGCCCTGGCCAACGTCGTGGTTTGGACCGACCTGGGGGTGCCGACCCTGGGCTTCACGGTCTACCTGACGGGCTACGACGTGCAGACGATCAACCTGCGCGACGTCTTCGCCGGCACGCTGCCGCGCACCGCCACGGTCGGCCAGGACCCGGGAGACACCATCAGCCCGCACGGTCATTTTTCCCAGGACATCAATTTCGCGTCGTGTACCGGGCTACTGCCGTTCCAGGCGTTGCCGGCGAGCTTTATTGAGCATCTGCGCGCGGCCCACACGGGCCGCTTCTCGGCCATCCTGAACGGCTGCGCCGGGCAGAGCCTCGGGGACGGCCGGGCCCGCGGCTACGTCACCGTCGACACCGTCAACCGCTGCACGCTGCTGACCCCGGCCGATCCCGGCTATTTCGGCGCCGACGATCTCGCCGGCACCGCCACCACCCAGAACATCCTCTGGGGGGACTCGATCTACGTCGATCCGGCGAACGACTACGCGGACGGCAACAACCTCGTGCGCATCGAGGCGGTCCGGGGCGCGTTCCACGCCGGGGACCTCACCTTCTATGGGCGCTACGTGGGGATGTCAGGCGTGGACGCGCGCGAGCCGCTGGCGACCACCTGGGCCTCCCGTTTCGTCGACGGCGGCACCTTCTCGGGTGGCACGGACGTGGTGGCCTGGCGCGACAGCGGCCGGACTGTCAGGCCCTTCCCCTGCGGCACGCAGCCGCCGGGCTTTCCGCTTCGCCTGACGAAGGCGGTCACCTTCGACGAGGAGGAGCAGCCGGTCGCCCCGCGCGCGATTCCCATCATCATCCCGCCCCCGAGCTACGATCTGGCGTTTCCGGCGGAAGCGAACAAGGTCCACATCGGCAGCCCGGCCTTCCCGGTGCCGTTCAGCTTCGGCTGGCTCTACTTCGATCTCAACGCGCCGGTCCCGGCGAATCCAGGGTTCCGCGGCGACGTGCGCCAGTCCTGGGTGGAGACGATCATGAAGGCCCAGGGGCGGTACAGCGCCGGCTTCGGCGCCACGCCGCTCGACAGCGCCTGTCACCCTATCCAGGCGGAACCTGGACAGTAGCTTCTCAGGAGACCGACATGAACCGGCCATCCAGGAATCATCACTCTGTTGCGTCTTTTCTCTTCCTACTGCTGCTCGTGGCCGCGCCGGCGGCCCGGGCCGCCGACCCCTGCGCGATCGATCAGAGGCCCGCGGCGACCCTTTTGCTGCCCTACTTCGAGGTCGATCCCGCGAACCCTTCGGGATTGACGACGCTGTTCTCGGTCAACAACGCCTCGGCGGCGGCGGTTCTCGCCAACGTCGTCGTCTGGACGGACCTCGGAGTGCCGACGCTCGGTTTCCAGGTCTATCTGACGGGTTACGACGTCCAGACGATCAACCTGCGCGACATCTTCCGCGGCGATCTGCCGGGCACCGCGACGGATGGCCAGGATCCGCAGGACGTGATCAGCCCGCAGGGGGAGTACTCGCAGGACATCAACTTCGCGAGCTGTTCGGGCTCTTTGCCCTACCGTACCCTGCCGCCTTCCCTGGTGGTCCACCTGGAGAACGCCCACACCGGCCGGTTCTCGAGCGTGCTCAACGGCTGCGCCGGCCAGGACCTCAGGGACGGCCGGATCCGCGGCTACGTCACGGTGGACACGGTCCGCGACTGCACCCTGAAGGTGCCGAGCGATCCCGGGTACTTCGGCCCTGAGGGAGACGGCATCGCCACGAATCAGAACGTCCTCTGGGGGGACTACCTCTATGTCGACCCGGCCGCCAAGTACTCCGACGGCGAGAACCTGGTTCGCATCAAGGCCTTCCCGGGCGCCTTCCAGCCGGGGGATCTCACCTTCTACGGCCGCTATGTCGGGATGTCGGGCGCGGACGCCAGGCAGCCGCTGGCCACCACCTGGGGTTCCCGGTACGTCAACGGCGGCGCCTTCTCGGGCGGCACGGACGTGGTGGCCTGGCGCGACAGCGGCCGGATCGTCAGGCCGTTCCCCTGCGGCACGCTGCCGGCGGGCTTCCCGCTGAACCTGACGAGAAAGATCATTTTCAACGAGGAGGAACAGGCGTACGTCCCGGCGGGGCCCGTCATTCTCCCGCCTCCGAGCGACGATCTGGTGTTTCCCGCCGAGGCGAACAGGGTTCACGTCGACGGTCCGGCCCTGCCGGTGCCGTTCAACTTCGGCTGGCTCTACTTCGATCTCAACGCGCCGATCCCGGGGACGTCCCCAGGGTACCGCGGCGACATCCGCCAGTCCTGGATGGCGACGACCCTGAAGGCGCAGGGGCAGTACAGCGCCGGTTTCAGCGCCACGCCGTTCGACAGCGCCTGCGCGCCGGTGGAGCCCTTCTTTCAGTAAGAGGGGCACGGTGCCGGTCGTTACGGCCTGCCCTCCGAATCCTCACCCTCGGTCCCTCTCCCGGGGGGAGAGGGAGGGCCCGCTGAGGAGAGGACAACCTTGACTTGAGCGAAGGGCCCCCCCCTCTACACGAAGTGGAGAGGGGCCGGGGCGCCGGTGCTATCGTCCGGGCAGATGAATTTTCTGGGCTACCGGGACGGCGTCCTGTGCATGGAGGGGGTGCGGCTGCCCGACCTCGCCGCGCGGTTCGGCCCCCCTTTCTTCCTGATCAGCGAAGCGCGGCTGCGCGCCAATTATCAGGCTCTGGAGAGAGGGCTGGCCGGAGCCGTTCTTCGCTACTGCGCGAAGACCAACCACGAGGCGGCGGTGCTGGAAACGCTGGCCCGCTGCGGCAGCCACCTGCTGGCCAGCCATGCGGCCGAGGTCGAGCTGGCGCTGCGCTGCGGCTTTCCGCCGGAGCGGATCGCCTATGCGCGTCCGGTGCTGATTCCGGCGGAGCTGGAGGCGGTGCTGGCGGCCGGCGTGCCCCTGGTGCACGCGCACCGCCTGGCCGACCTGGAGATCCTGGAACAGGCGGCGGCGCGGGCCGGGCGGCGCGTCCGGGTGTCGTTGCGGCTGCGCCAGGAGGGGATTACGATATCGCCCCTCGCCCTCCTCAACCAGCGGCTGGGCTTGAGCGCCGGAGAAGTTCTGGACGCCTGCCGGCGGTTCGCGCGCTCCCCCTGGATCGAGATTTCGTCGGTCAACTTCTACCTCGGCACGCAGCAGTCGTCGCTCGCCGGCTTCACCCGGGTCTTCCGCGGCGTGCTGGCGCTGCTCGAGCGGGTCGCCGCCGAGACCGGCGTCGCGATCCACGAGGTCAATCTGGGGGGTGGGATCCCCTCGCTCTCGCTGCGGAAGGTCGGGCCGCGCCGGCTGCTCGCGCGCTGGCGGGACCGTCCGGGCGATGCCGGCGGACCGGAGCGGCAGGAGGAGTTCGCCGCCGGGCTGGGCCGCAGGTTCCGCGAGCTGGCGGATGGCGCGCGGCTGCCGGAGCGCCCCATGCTCGCCGCCGAGCCGGGGCGCTCGATCGCCGGCGACGCGGCGGTGCTGGTCTCCCGGGTCCGGGGGGTGACGGGTAAGTGGGCGTTCCTGGACGCCAGCCGCAACTTCCTCCCCGAGTCGCCGCTGCTGTTCTCCCGGCGCATCCTGCCGCTGGTCCGATCCGCGGATGGAGAGGATGGAAAGGTGACCGCTTCTACCACCTCTCCGGCAGCACCCTGAACACGCTCGACGTGCTCGATCTCCGGCGCCGGCTGCCGCGCCTGGAGCCTGGAGACGCTCTCGCCTTCTGCGACGCCGGCGCCTACTCGATCTCGCGCGCCAGCCCCTACGCCGGCCTGCCGCCGGCGGTCTACATGCTCCAGGAGGACGGCGGAGTGCGCCGTGGTCCGCGAGGCCGGCGGCATCGATCACCTCCTGCATCCCATGATCCCGCGGGGAGACGGTGGAGGCGGGCGCTGAAGGGTGCGGCCCTGGTCACCGGGGCCTCGGGCTTTCTCGGCCGCCCGCTGGTCGCGGCCCTGCTGGCCCAGGGGCGTCCGGTGGTGGCTCTCTGCCGGAATCCGGAGAGCCTGGCCGATCTGCGCCACCCCGCGCTGCGGATCGCCGCCGGCGATCTCCGCGATCCGGCCGCCTGGGCTCCGCTGCTGACTCCGGGCGGCTCGGTCTTCCATCTGGCCGGCGTGCGCAGCCATCCGGGGTCGCGCGTCCGCGAGATGGCAGGAGGTCAACGTCGCGGCCACTCTCGCCCTGGCCCGATGGGCCGGCGAGCGGGGGGCCGCGCGGTTCGTCCACGTCGCCACGGCACTGATCTACGGACCCGCGGAGGACGGCAGGGCGCGCACCGAGGCGGACGGATCTCGACCGCTCTTCGGCCTACGTCGCGCTCCAAGGCGGAGGCGGTCGAGGGGATCCGCGCGCTCGTCCGCGAGGGACTGCCGGCCGTCACCGTCTGCCCGTCGATCGTCTTCGGTCCCGATCACCCGTCGCACCCCAACCGGGTCACCTCCGAGATCCGCCGGTTGCTGCGCGGCGGGCCGCGGATCTGGCTGGCGGGGGGGCGGCAGGTCCGCGACCTGGTCTTCGTGGACGACGTGGTCGGCGGGCTGCTGGCGGCCGAGGAGCGCGGCGGGGTGGGGGAGGAGTACCTCCTGGGCGGGGAGGAGGTCTCGCCGCGGGAGCTCGCAGCCGCGTGCGGCGCTGGGCGGAGCGGGATCGCCCTGCGCCCTGCCGGCCGGCGCGGCGCTGGGGATCGGCCGGAATCGTCGACCGGCTGCGCCGCCACGACGCCGGAGCAGGCTATGCTACCGCCGTCCGGAACCTGCTCAGGGAGTGGCGTTTCGACTCCGGCAAGGCGAGGCGGGAGCTGGGCTACCGGCCCATGCCGCTCATGGAGGGTCTGGCTCGTACCATCGACTGGCTTCAATCCATGGAGGGGAGATGATCGAGATCGAAACCGCGAAACCGGCGTTCCGGTTGGAGGAGCCGGCGGAGCCCTCCCTGCGCGAGCGGCAGCGCCGCGCCTGGGACCGGGTCGCCGCCTCGGTCCGCGACTTCGCCGCCGCGCCGAGCACTCAGTACTACCGCCGCTGCGAGATCGCGCTGATCGAGCACGCGGTGGGGGACCTGCAGGGCAAGCGGATCCTCAAGCTGGACCTCTGGAACGAGGCGTTCAACACCCGCATCCTGGACTGGATGCGCTCGCGGGGGCGGAGGTCGTCGGCCTCGACCTCTCGCGGGTGGTCGCCGAGCGGGCGCGCCGCAACGCGCTGGCCGAAGGGGGCCCGCTGGCGCTGCTGCGGGCCGACATCCGCGAGCTGCCGTTCCCCGCCGACTCGTTCGACGTCGTCTATACCATGGGGACGATCGAGCACATCGACGAGTACCCGCAGTCGCTGCGGGAGATCCACCGGGTGCTGCGGCCGGGCGGCCGGGCGATCGTCGGCGTGCCGCACAAGTGGAACGTCTTCCTGCGGCCGCTGATGGTCTGGATCCTCGACGCCTTCGGCCAGTACCTCTACGCGCCGGAGAAGTCCTTCAGCGCCGGCGAGCTGCGGCGGGACCTCGAGAGCGCCGGCCTGCGGCCGATCGAGCGGACGGGGATCCTCACCCTGCCCGGCTATCTCCGCATGGCGGACCTCTTCTTCTACACCCGCGGCATCCCCCTGTACCGGCTGAGCCCCCTGTTCCTCGCCCCCTTCCAGTACCTGGAGACCCGCTGGCGCTGGCCCGGCCGCTTCGGCTATCTCCTGACCTGGATCGCCGGCAAGCCCTGACCCCAAACCCACCCGATGCTCGCCGCGTCCGTGCTCGCCGTCCTGATCCTGGCCGTCACCGCGCTCATCCTCGGCCGGCTCCTGGCCGGGGAGCTGGACCGCCCGGTGGAGCGGTGGGCCGTCCCCGTGGCCTGTGGATTGGCGGCGCTCGCTCATCTGGGGGTGCTGCTGGGGCTCGCCGGGCTCCTGCGCCCGGCGCCGGTGCTCACGGTTCTCGCCGCCATCCATCTCCTGGGATTTCGCGTCTGGCGCGGGCTCCTGGGGACGGAGCGGCGGTTGCCCTGGCGCTGGTGGGGGATGGCGCTCGGAGCGGCGGCCCTGATCCCCTCCGCCCTGATGGCCCTCTATCCGCCCACGGCGTTCGACGCCACCCTGTACCACCTCCCCTTCGCGCGCGGATTCGTGGCGTCCGGCGGGGTCCCTTACATGGCCGACCTGCGCTTTCCGGTCTTCCCGCAGGCCAACGAGATGCTGTTCGCCCTCGTCATGCTCTTCGCGCCGGACCTCGCCGCCCACGGCGTGCAGTGGCTGATGATGATGCTCGCGGCGGCCCTGGTCTGGGCCTGGGGGCGGGACGCGTTCTCCGCCGCGGCGGCCGGCTGGCTGGCGGCGGCGGTCTTCCTGGGCTCTCCCATCGTGGCCCACCTCGCCAGCAGCGGCTACATCGAGGCCGGGCTCACCCTGTTCGCCGCCGCCGCGCTCTACGCGGCGAGGCGCTGGCGGGGCTCGGGGGAGCGGCGGTGGCTGGTCCTCTCGGCCCTGTTCGCCGCCACCGCGGCGGACGTGAAGTACCTCGGCCTGTTCTTTCTCGGGGTGATCGGTCTGGCGGTCCTCTGCGGGCGCTTTCCGCGGCGTGATCTACGGGCCCGCTGGACCGCCGCCCTGGTGTTCGGCGTCATCGCCGCCGCGGCGCTGGCTCCCTGGTACGGGCGGATCTACGCCTGGACCGGCAATCCGCTCTTCCCCTTCTTCCCGCGGATCTTCGGCACCGGCCCCTGGGCGCCGCTCCGCTTCGAGAGCTTCCTCGTCGCCCACCGACGCCGCCTCGCCTGCCAGCCTGGGGGGGCACCTCGGGCAGCGGCTGGCCGAGCTGGTGAGGCTGCCCTGGGACGTGGTGTTCGAGCGGGACCGGTACGGCGGCCAGCCGCCGCACTCTCCCGTCTACCTGGCCGCGCTGCCGCTCGCCCTGCTGGCGGCGCCGCGGGACCCCCAGCAGAGGCGGCTGCTGGCCTTGGCGGCGGCCTACGCCTTCGCCTGCCTCGCGCTCCCCCCCGACAGCCGCTATCTGGTCCCGATCACCCCGTTGCTCAGCCTGTCCGCGGCGGGCGCGCTCCTGCCCTGGCTCGACCGGTTGCCCGGCCGGCGGACGGTCCTGGTCGCGGGGCTCTGCGCCGGCTGTTTTCTGCCCGGATGGCTCTACGCGTTCTACCGGCTTCACCGGCAGGGCCCTCTGCCGCTCACGCCGGCGGGGCGGGAGGCTTATCTGGCCCGGCAGCAACCCGTCTATCCGGCCATCGCCTATCTGAACCGGACGCGGGGGAGCGGCTACGCGCTGTGGGCCCTTCACGCCGAAAACATGGCCTATTACGCGCAAGGTCGTTTCATGGGTGATTGGATCGGTCCCGCGAGCTTCCGGCGCTTGCTCCCCGGCCTGCGTAGCCCGGAAGACCTCCACGGCCGGCTGCGCGGGCTGGGAGCCGATCATCTGCTGACCACCCGCCAGGGGCTGGACCTGCCCTTCCCCGAGGACGCCGCCTTCCAGCGCTGGTTTCAGCCCGTCTATGCGGACCCGCACGCCCGTGTGTATCAATTGAGATGAGGAGAGAGATGGAAGCCTATCGCCACGTTCCCGGCTTCGCGACCGCGGAGGAGCTGCGGCGGCTGCGGCAACTCGTCACCGACCGTCAGGACCTCTTCACGGAGGTCCACGGCCGCGGCGGGCTCGGCCCCCGCTACCGGGTGATCGACGGCGACCAGATCCATGCCCACCTGCCGGCCGTCGCGGAGTTCGGAGAGACGCGGGTGCGTCCGCTCACCGAGGATTTCGCTCATAAGCCCCTGGCCCCGCTGGGCAGCTCGCGGCGCTCGATGCGCGTCCAGGCCTACGAGCGGCGGGACCACGGGTTCCGCTGGCACCTCGACGGCCACCCCTATGTGGCGCTGGTGACGCTCGAGAACACCAACGATGGCCAGACCCAGTTCCTCTCCCCGGGGCTGTCGCGCTGGCTGCGGTTCCTGCTCTATCCGTTCTACGCCTTCCCGCAGGTCTTCTCGCTGTTCCCCCGAAGCTCCGTCGCCACCCGCCCCGGCGACCTGCTGGTGATGCGCGGCGGCCGCGTGCTCCATCGCGGCGTCACCCTGCTGGAGGAGGGGGAGAGGATCCTCCTCGCCTACACCTACGCCGAGCCCGGCAGCAGGCCGAATCCATTCCGGGACTGGATCGCCCGGCGGCTCAATTACTAGGAGGGCGTCTCGAAAGAAAGTCCCACTGTAGAGACGCCTCGTGAGGCGTCTCGGAGGCGGCGACTGCGACCGTGTTCCCCCAGACGCCTCCCGCGGGCGCGCCGTGGCAATTGGGATCGTCCCGCTCCTCCCCGGAGACGCCCCACGGGGCGTCTCTACAGTGAGTTGCCAGACGAATTCGCCAGTTTCGAGACACCGACCCCTTGCCTCCGTCCCGCGACCATGAAATGCTAGGGTGACATAAGACAGTTGCGCCCGACCCGCGAGGAAGCGATGAGACGACTTGCGCTGGCATGGCTCCTGATGCTCCCGATCCTGGCGGCGGCCCCCCGGCCCGCCGTGGCGAAGACCTGCGCGGTGGACGCCGTGCCGGCCGCGACGCTCCTGCTGCCGTACTTCGAGGTCGACCTGAAGAGCCCGGCGGGGCGGACCACCCTGATGTCGATCAACAACGCCAGCGACAAGGCGGCGCTGGCCCACGTCGTGCTGTGGACCGACCTCGGCGTGCCGACGCTGGCCTTCGACGTCTATCTGACCGGCTACGACATCCAGACGCTCAATCTCCGCGATGTCCTCGCGGGCCGCCTGCCGGTGACCGCGGACAGCATCCGCGATCCCGCGGACACCCTGAGCCCTCAGGGCGATTTTTCGCAGGACAGCTCCTTCCCGGGCTGCTCTGGGCTGCTGCCGCCGGTACCGCTCTCCGCCGCCATGGTCGAGCATCTGACGCGCTCTCATCAGGGGCTCTCCTCGCCGCTGCTGGAGGGGAAGTGCGCGGCGCAGGCGCTGGGAGACCAGGTCGCCCGCGGCTATGTGACGGTGGACGTGGCGCGGCAATGCTCGACGCTGACGCCGGCCGATCCCGGGTACTTCGGCGTGGACGGCGTGGCGGGCAACGACAACGTGCTGTGGGGGGACTTCTTCCTGATCGATCCGGCGGGCGACGTCGCGCAGGGGGAGAACCTGGTGCGGATCGAGTCGGACCCGGCGCGGTTCGCCGGCCGGCCGACCTTCTACGAGCGCTATGTGGGCGCCTCGGGAGCCGACGGCCGCGAGCCGCTGCCGACGGTCTGGGAGAGCCGCTACCTCGACGGCGGCGCCTTCACCGGCGGCACCGACCTGATCTACTGGCGCGACAGCCGCGTGCGGGATCAGCCCTTCACCTGTGGCCAGCGGCCGTCCTGGTACCCTTTTCCCTGGGAGTTCAACCGGACCGTGATGTTCGACGAGGAGGAGCACCCGGTCGTTCCCTTCTGCCCCTTCACCTGTCCGGTCCTGCCCTCCCCATTCCCGGCCGAGGCGGGGCGCGTCGCCGTGGGCAGCCCGAGCCTGCCGGTGCCGTTCCAGTTCGGCTGGCTCTACCTCGACATGAAGACCTCGCCGGTGGGACTGCCGGCCGCGACCCAGTCCTGGCTGGGGTCGATCCATACGGCTCAGGGGGCCTTCAGCGTCGGCTATGAGGCCGACCCGCGCGACAGCGGCTGCAGCCCCGAGACGGCCAGCCCCTTTTTCAGGCAGTGAGGACCAGCGACATGAAACGGACCGCCGCTCTCGCCCTGTTCTCCCTGGCCCTGACGGCCGCCTTGCCGGCCCGGGCCGATCTCTGCGCGATCGACCACGCGCCCGCGGCCACCCTGCTGCTGCCGTACTTCGAGGTGGACCTCGCCAACCCGGGCGGCCGCACCACGCTGTTCTCGGTCAACAACGCGGGCGACAAGTCGGTGCTCGCGCACGTGGTGTTGTGGACCGACCTCGCCGTGCCCACCCTGGCCTTCGATATCTACCTGACCGGCTACGACGTGCAGACGATCAACCTGCGGGACATCTTCGCTACCGGCACGCTGCCGCGGACGGCGGACAGGGACCGGGATCCATCCGATATCTACAGCCCGCAGGGGGAGTTCTCCTTCTCCGACGTCTCGTTCCCCGGCTGCGAGGGCCTGCCGCCTCAGCCCCTGCCGGCGAGCCTGGCGGACTCCCTCCAGCGGGCCCATTCCGGCCGGCCGTCCTCCCTGTTCCAGAACCAGTGCGCCGGCGTCGACCGCAACCAGCCCCAGGTGGTCCGGGGCTACGTCACCGTCGACGTGGTGAAGCGCTGCACGGCGCTGCGGCCGAACGACCCCGGCTACTTCGGTGCGGACGGCGTCGCCAGCGCCGATAACGTCCTCTGGGGGGACTTCTTCCAGGTCGATCCGGGCGGCCGCTTCGCCCAGGGGGACAGCCTGGTGCGGATCGAGGCCAGTCCCGGCCGCTTCGGTCCGGGGAGCCGCACCTTCTATGGCCGCTACGTGCAGGGCTCGGGAGCCGACGGCCGCGAGCCTCTGGCCACCGCCTGGGCCTCGCGCTACCTCAACGGCGGACCCTTCGACGGCGGCACCGACCTCATCGGCTGGAGGAGCGTGCCCTGGGCCGGCAGCTCTTTCCCGTGCGGCACCCGGCCCGCCGGGTACCCGCAGACTCAGCAGGGGCTGATCGCCTTCGACGAGGAGGAGAACCCCGTGCTCGCGAATCAGTCGTTCCCCGGGATCCCGCCGCCATTCGTGATCCTCATTCCGTTCCCGGGCGCGGCGACCCGGGTCCGGATCGGCGGGCCGGATCTGCCCGTGCCGTTCGACTTCGGGTGGCTCCTCCTCGACCTCGTGCCGCTCGAGAACACGCCGGCTGATCCCTACGCTCAGGCCTGGGTGGGGCAGGTGTCGAGCGCGCAGGGGCGGTTCAGCGTCGGCTTCCAGTCCACGCACCTCGGCGGTCTCTGCGCCGCCGACCGCTGCCCGTCCGGCCAGCCGGCGGCGGTGGGGGAGCTCTGCGTCGGACCCACGGTGGCCGGGCAGCCGGCCCACTTCACCGTCACCCCCAAGGGGTGCTTCTCGCCGCTCTGCACCGAGGTCGTCCATGCCGGCTGCGCCGTGCAGCACGAAGGCCTGGACTTCCGGCTCGATGCCCTGGTCTGCCTCCAGGCCAGAGACTTTGGCACCTGCACGCCCGACTGCGGCGGCGGTGGCACGGCCCGCTGCGATACCGGCGCGCTGGCTCCGGGCACCTATACCGCGCGCCTGGGCACGCTGGCGCTGACTTTTCAGGTGCCGAACGCCGCCGCCGCCTGCGCGGGCACGCCCCCCGGCTAGCGGGTCCGGATGCCGGCGCTCAGGTCCCGGTAGTAGAAGCCGATCCAGAGCAGGAAGGGGAGGGCCAGCTTGAACGGCAGGTCGAGCAGGTGCTTGGCCAGGCCGTAGAAGTTGCGGGCGAAGGCGCCGTAGTGGGCGAGGCTCCAGGCCCCGAGCTGCACGGCGTAGGTCGCCTTCACGTAGAAGAAGATCAGGAAGATGTCGAAGAAGATCGTGATCAGCACGGCCCAGCCGAGGTTCTCCAGCCGTTTCCGCCAGGGGACGCGAGGGATCGCCAGGAACAGCACGCCGGCCATGATCAGGTGAAAGTGCACGTCGGTCACCCGGAAGGAGTGGACGAGGGCCCTGGCCGGTGGGAAGTCGCGCCGGCTGATGTAGGCGAAGTGGGTGTCCTTGCGCAGCAGCTCCGTCACCGAGGGGTACTCGGTGACGCGGACCAGCTTCTGGGCGCTCTCCAGCAGGACACGGTTGTAGAAGGGCGTCAGCAGCATCCAGAGAAGCGCCACCGGCACCACCGCCAGCAGGGCGTTGCGGACGAGCAGGAAGACCCAGCTCCGCGGCGGGGTCTTTTCGGCGGCCACCACTCGGGTGGCACGGGTGGCCATCAGGTCGCCGGCTCGGTCGGCGCGGCGGGGGTGGCGAAGCGGTTCGCCCAGAAGATCCAGAGCAGCACGCCGAACAGGATGACGATGGTCTGCCAGATCACCGTGTGCGAGGTGTCGAAGATCCGCGGGAAGTAGATCCCGGTCAGGAACAGGGCCACCACCCGGATCAGGTTCACCAGCTGGATGGCGACAATCCCCAGCGTCAGGCCGGTCAGGCGCGACTTCCACGAGGCGGGGAAGGCGAGAACGGCGGCGAGGAAGATCAGCATCGCCTCGACCCCGTTGCAGCCGTTGCGGATGTTCACCGCGAACCTGGCGTTGCGGAGGATCGTGCCGGTCTGGGTGACGTTCTGCCCCAGAAGGTTGAGCGTCGCGCCGCTGGCGTGGGCGATGCCGCCGGTGAAGGGCTCGATCACGTGGTCGTTGACCCAGTTGAGAGAGATCAGCGAGAACCCCCCGCCGAGCAGCACCACGAAGAGAATGAGGAACTGGATCTCCCGCCGGTTGCGATGCCAGAAGGAGCCGCCTTCCGGGGCGGGCGGTTGCGATGGGACAGAGGTCTTGCGAGCCATGCGTGTGGCATTCCCCAGGTTGCAGGTGGAGAAGAGATCTTAGGGGGAGTTGGGGAGGGTGTCCAGCCATGATGTGGAGAGGGAGCCTGGACGGGCGGCTTTTCGTAGGGGGGCAGGTCTGCCTCTGCCCCCGCTTGGGCTGCTCCGGCCCCCGCTTGGGCTGCTCCGGCCCACGCTTGGGCTGCTCCGGCCCACGCTTGGGTAGTGGGGTTTTAGTGTGTGTCCGGTGATTGACACGCCCACGCCCGCCTGACTTGCGCTAGCGTCTCTCTCCAGAGGGGAGGGACGCACCTCCTCATCTCCAAACAGACGGCCCGGCGGGGTGCTTGCGACACGTCCGCCGGACCTGACCCGTGCAAGGGAGCATGCCCATGCCCGAGCTGACCGATTCTACCCCGCCGCCCACCGCCGTTCCTCCCGCCATCGATCCCGCTGCCTGGGAGGACTATCCCGCCTTCCGGGAGACCTTCCTGATGTACTTCACGCCGCCCGGTTACGCCGCCGCCTTGCGGACGGCGGGCGAGATGCTGCACACGATGATCCTTGAGAGCTACGACCCGTGGCCCGGATGGCCCGAGTCCTCGACACGGACGGAGATGCGGGCCGCGCTGGCGGACCTGCGCCACCTGCAAGGCTTCCTCGCGTCCGTGGGGAGGGAAAAGGATCTCTCCAGCTTGGACCCGGAGGATGCCTACCTGTCCAACATCGCGGCCAAGCTCGCCCGCCAGATCGGCCACGCGGCGGATGGGATCGAGCGCGAGCTGGGCGGGACGCTCTCATGAGCTGGGATTCGAAACTCTCCTATCCTCCGGACGCCACGCGTAGCGTCTCGGTGAAGGCGACGCCCGGCCAGAAGAGCGCCTGGGAGGTCGCGGCGAGCCGGCACGGCAAGGCGAGCGCGGGCGCGTTCCTGGCATGGGCCGGGGATCTCTACCTCGCGCTCCAACGCGCCTATCACGATGCGATCCAGGCGCATGACGACTCCCTGAATCCTGTCGGCTACGCGGAAGAGGTGAAGCGCCGGGAGGAGCGGGAGGGAAAGCCGTGAAGGTCGCCAGCTTCACGGTTCACGCTTCCCCCGAGCAGTCCATCCGCTGGAAGAGAGCTTCGGAAGCTGAGGGGCACCGTTCCGCCGGCACGTGGCTCGCGGCGGCGGCGGACGCCTATCTGCGGGTCCGTGCCAGGGCGGGGCAGCCGCTCCCTTTGGCGTGGCACGCAGGGACCTTCACGGCCCGCATGATGGACGGTCGCGAGGTCCAGGTGCGCGGCGTCGTCTCGCCGCCGTTCGGTGTCTTCCAGGGCAACAGCCACGGCCCGAACGGGAACAAGCTCCGGACCCTGGTACACCTCCCCACCTCGCGAGTGATCGCCACCCTCAAAAGCTCCCGCCAGTGCCGCGCCCTGGCGGCGGAGCTGGCGCCCGTGCTCTTGCGCGGCGAGCTGCCGGACCCCGCCCCCATAGTAGAGCGACACCGCCGCGAGTCGCTGTAGAATCATTCCAGGCGCGGCTAGGTTTGGCCGCCGAAAGCCGGGGCACCGCACCCCAGCCCGCCGCGCCGAGTTTCACCCCTTCTTTTATGCGGAGCACCGAGCGGAGGTGCGTATGGCGGCTCAAGACGACCTTTCCGAAGACGATGCCATTCAGCGAGCCCGAGAAGAGCTTGGCGAAGAAGTCCTAGCCAAACTCCAGGGCTTGCCTCCGAGTGTCCGACAGTCCTTGCTCAGTGAACTGTCGCCGGAAGATGCCCCGACTACCTCGCGTCATAGGGGTGGACGTCCAAAGGGCGCAGGGAAAACAGACTTCACTCCTGCTCTACGCCGAATGGCTGAGCTTCAGGATGCGGACGCGACACTTAAGGACCGGCCAGCATCCCGGCTCGTTTCGGAAGAGATGCGTGCGTCCGGAATTCATGCTTCCCCTGAAACACTACGGAAAGAGTACCGGCACCGTAAAGAGGAACTCCGAGCCGAGATCCGTGAGAAGAAACGCCCCCGCTTCCGGGCGTCAGTCTCGGTATCTGAATCTGGGGTTGGCCAGCCTCCAAGCTACCTAAGCCTCTCCGATCTCGCAAAGAGGGCATACGACCCGATGGGTCATGCAGCAATGGAAGCGGCAAAACGCGCGGCGCTCGGTCCAGATGTGGAAGAGATGAAGCGCTCCCTATTGGGTCCGGACCTAGAAGAACTGAAGCGGCTCTACGCACCTCCGGTTCCCGTCGATTTCATGAAAGAGCATGTAAGGGCAACACTTGGACCGGGCCAAGCATATCTAGCAGCAGAAGAGGAGTTTCGGCGAGTGAAAGAGACAGCCTCCGGCGAAGCGCTTCGCGGTCTCGCTGCTCTGCTGGGGAAAAAACCTCTTGGCTAGTTTCGCCCCCAGGCAGCCTGGGGGCGAAACTAGTTCTTGCCCCACGATGCTGGGGAGCAAACTAGTTTTATCCCCAACATCCCTGGGGATAAAACCCAGGGTCGATTTCTGGGCGGTTATTGCCCCACAAAACCCTATAGACTCAATGAGTTAGGCGTGCTAAAAACAGTAATGCCCACCTGCCAGGGTGGGCATTAAACCGGCCGATGGGGTGTCCAGCGTCCGGCGCTACAAGCAACGCCGATCCTACGCGACGACACCCCGGAGGTCAATACGCCGGAGGTGTCGATGTATCGATTCCATCAAGGCCCCATACCCCGCCATCGCTTTATCGTCGGTCTGCTGGCGCGCTGCTGACCGCGCCGCTGGATACCGGCAGGTAGGCCGGGCAGGGCTGGACGGGGGTCCCATCCCCTCGCCGGCCGCCGGCGGAAATCTTCCCTAAACTATTGATTTTTATCCTACTTACGGTATAATCTTCCCATGTCAGACACCTAAAATAACGGCCCCGGAAGTCGCTGCAAACGACCGCCGGGGCCTGAATCCGCCAGCCGAAGCCAAACGGACCCGCATCCCCATTATGGCACGGCTGGCAGCGACCCGAGGAGGTCACCGCCATGGATTGTGCCACCTGCCAGACTCCCGCGAAGAAGATGGGGAAGGATCGGAAGGGAAACCAGCGCTACATCTGCCGCACCTGCCGCAAGACGTTCTCCGAGCGCCCAGACCGCCCCCTGGGGGACATGCGCCTGCCGCTGGACCGGGCGCTGCTCTGCTTGCACCTGCTGTGCGAAGGGAGCGCCGTCCGCGCCATCGAGCGGATCACCGGGACCGAGAAGAAGACCATCCTGCGCCTGCTCGTCCAAGTGGGCGAAGGGTGCGAGCGCCTGCTGGCAGAGACGGTCAAGGCTGTCCCCGTCCAGGACGTGCAAGCGGACGAGCTGTGGACCTACATCCGCTGCAAGCAGGGGACGCGGGAGCGGAACAAGATCACGGACCCCGACGCGGGCGATGCCTATTGTTACTTCGGGATCGAGCGGAGTTCCAAGCTCATCCTTGCGTGGCACCTGGGACGGCGGAACACCTGGGACGCGCACGACTTCATAGTGAAGCTCAGCACCGCCACGGCGGGGAGCTTCCAGCTCAGCACGGACGGATTCAACGCCTACCCGAACGCGGTTGAGTATGCGTTCGGTGCGCGGGTCGACTATGCGCAGGTGGTGAAAGAATTCGCCGGCGCGGGGGGCGAAGAGGCGCGGCGGTATGCACCGCCGCGCCTGATAGGACAGGAGAAGGTCACCGTCTACGGCACCCCGGACGAAGACAAGGTTTCAACGTCCCACGTCGAGCGCGCCAACTGGACGTTGCGCGGTCACCTGCGCCGGTTCACGCGGCTGTCGAACGGCTTCAGCCGGAAGAAGGAAAACCTGCGGGCGGCGTTGGCGCTCTACTTCGCGTATTACAACTTCTGCCGGATGCACAAGAGCATCCGCATGACGCCCGCGATGGCGGCAGGGATCGCCCGCAAACCGTGGAGCTTGGTGGAGCTTCTCCAAGCCGTCCGCAAGGTGGCATAACCACGCGGTCCGTCTCTCGCAGGTGGTACCCCAGCACGAAGGCGATTGCGCCTACAGCCCATTGCCGGGCTGCCTCGTCTGAGGGTCGTTCCAGAACGACGAAAAAGGCTACGCTTAAAGTCGTCAAGCTAATGATTGACCTGATCGATGCAAGACTCATGATCGCCTCCTTTTTGCTAAGGAAGCGAGATGACGGATTTTATACCTTCACCCGAAGGAGACCACGGGGCAGCAACACACTAAAGCCCCACTACCCACGCTTGGGCTGCTCCGGCCCACGCTTGGGCCGGCATCCCCCCCGCTTGGGCCGCCCCGCCCCTCGTTTGGGCCAGATGATCCCCCGACGGGGATGCCCTGGCCCACGCTTGGGGCGCTCTGGCCCATGCTTGGGCCGGACTGTCCCTCTTCGGGGGCCGCCTGGCCCCCGCTTGGGCCGGACCTTCCCCGGCCGGGGATCGTCTGGCCCAAGCGAGGGGCGGAGCGCCCCAAGCGGGGGCCAGAGCAGGGACTCCGGCCGTCAGAGCAGCGATCCCTTCCGTCAAAGCGCCCTTCTCGGGGAGCGTCATGGCGCTTTCCAGGGCCGGCGCGCCGGAGAGCTGGAGGAAGGCAGCCGGCGCCAGGGCGCTCCCGGCGAAGGCCTGGGCGGAAGCGGCGGCCTCCTGGGCCGGCCCGGGCTTAAGGAGCGTGCTGCCTACTCGCGTTCCTCGGCCTGCGCCGCTTTCCAGAGCTCCCGGTATTTCTCGCGGACATAAGGGTCGAGCTCCTCCGCGAGCCCGGCGGGGAGCCGCAGGATGCGGATGATCTCGATCACGTCCGCCAGATCCTTGAGCCGGTGGGGAGCGGTCATGCCCGAGGCAAGCTTCAGCTCGATCGTGCGCGGGAGCGGCAGCAGCGCGATGCGCTCGCCCCGCACGGCGGCCAGGGCGGGGTCCGGGAAGGCGACAGGCTTGGGGAGGCCATCTCCGGGGTACTCGCCAGCGAGGACGACGTCGATCGGCACGCCGTTCTCGGTATCGCGGATCCCCTTGCTCCCCGGGAACTTCTGGACGTAGCCGAGCCCCAGGTGCTTCGCCTTGAACATCGCGAGACCTTCGGATGTCAAAAGGAGGTCGACGTCCACGGTGACGCGGCGGTAGCCGTAGGCGTTGAGGGCCATCGCGCCGATGATGGCGTAGGGGATGCCGTCTTCCTCGAGAAGGCGCGCGACCTTTTCCAGCGCCCGCTGCACGTCCGATTCGCCCATGAAAAACCTCGTGGCCTCCCGTGCGCCTGCGAAGAAGCGCTCCTCGTCCTCCCACGCCTGCTGCGACTTCATGCCAGGAGGGTACCAGAAACTTCATTGACATCCCCCCGCCCCCGGCCATACGATGCCGCGGATCTGGAGATCCCCCCGCCCATGGCCAAGAACCTGACGCCGAAGACGACGATCCTCGACGCCAAGCAGATGGCTCGGATCATTCGGCGAATGGCGGGGGAGATCGCCGAGCGCCACCACGGCGACCTCTCCTCCCTCCTGCTGGTCGGCATCCGCACCCGCGGCGTCCCCCTCGCCGAGAAGATCGCCGCCGAGATCGAGCGGATGGAAGGTGCCAAGGTCCCCGTCGGCACTCTCGACATCACTCTCTATCGCGATGACCTCTCGACCGTCGGCGCGCAGCCGCTGGTCAAGGGGACCCATCTGCCGCGGCAGATCGACGACTGCGGGGTCGTCCTCTGCGACGACGTCCTCTACACCGGCCGCACCGTGCGCGCGGCGCTCGACGAGCTGATCGACTTCGGCCGGCCGCGCATCGTGCAGCTCGCCGTGCTGATCGACCGCGGCCACCGCGAGCTGCCGATCCAGGCCGACTTCGTGGGCAAGAAGGTCCCGACCTCGCAGAGCGAGATCATCGAGGTCTCGTTCCTCTCCACCGACGATACCGAGCAGGTGCGCATCCTGGAGCGCCCGGACCTCGGTCTGGACCTCAAAGAATAATGCCGCCGGAGACCCCCATCCGCTGGCGCCGCAAGGACCTGCTGGGCATCGCCGAGCTCTCCCCGGAGGAGATCGGGCTGATCCTCGACACCGCCGAATCGTTCAGCGAGATCGGCGAGCGGGCGATCAAGAAGGTCCCCACCCTGCGCGGCAAGACGGTGCTCAACCTCTTCTTCGAGGCTTCGACGCGCACCCGCTCGAGCTTCGAGATCGCCGAGAAGCGGCTGTCGGCCGACAACATCAACTTCTCGACCTCGGGCTCCGCCCTGGAGAAGGGGGAGACGCTGATCGACACGGCGCTCAACCTCCAGGCCATGGCACCGGACCTGGTGGTCATCCGCCACGCCCACCCCGGCGTCCCCCACATGCTGGCGAAGCGCATCGAGGCGGGGGTGATCAACGCCGGCGACGGCGCCCACGAGCACCCGACCCAGGCGCTGCTCGACGCCTTCACCATCCGCCGCCACAAGGGGAAGCTCGCCGGACTCAAGGTCGCCATCGTCGGCGATATCGAGCACAGCCGGGTGGTGCGCTCGAACATCCACCTGCTGCGCAAGATGGGCGCCCAGGTCTCCATCGGCGGGCCGCGCACGCTGATGCCGGTCGGGATGGAGAAGATGGGCGTTGAGGTGTCCTACTCGCTGGAGGAGGCGATCCGCGACGCCGACGTGATCATGATGCTGCGCGTCCAGCTCGAGCGGCAGGGGCGGATGGCCTTCCCGTCGGTCCGCGAGTACTTCCAGCTCTTCGGCCTGACCACCGCGCGGCTGGCGGCGGCGAAGGACGACGTCATCATCATGCACCCCGGGCCGATGAACCGCGGCGTCGAGATCTCGAGCGAGGTGGCGGACGGCCGCACCTCGGTCATCCTGGAGCAGGTCACCCACGGCGTCTCGGTGCGCATGGCGATCCTCTATCTGCTCTCCGGCGTCCAAGAGGAGACCGCCTGACATGGCAAAGCTGTTGATTCACGGCGGCCGGGTGATCGATCCCAGCCAGGACCTCGACGAGGCGCTCGACCTGCTGATCGAGGACGGCCGTGTCGCCCGGCTCGACGGCCGCATCAAGCCGCCGAAGGACGCCGAGACGTTCGACGCCTCCGGGCTGGTGGTGACGCCCGGGCTGATCGACATCCACGTCCACCTGCGCGAGCCGGGGCAGGAGTACAAGGAGACGGTGCGCACCGGCACGATGGCCGCCGCGGCCGGCGGCTTCACCGCCGTGGCCTGCATGGCGAACACCGACCCGGTCAACGACAGCCGGTCGGTGACCGAGCACATCCTGCTGGAGGCGCGGCGGCACGGCCATGCCCGGGTCTACCCGATCGGCGCCGTCAGCAAGGGGCTGCTGGGCGAGGAGCTGGCGGAGATCGGCGAGATGGTGCGCGCCGGCGTGCGGGCGATCTCGGACGACGGCAAGCCGGTGATGAACGCCGAGCTGATGCGCCGCGCCCTGCTCTACGCCCAGCATTTCGGCATCCCGGTGATCCAGCACGCCGAGGATCTGACCCTCACCGGCAGCGGCGTCATGCACGAGGGGGAGTGGTCGACCCGGCTGGGCCTCCCCGGCATCCCCGGCGCCTCCGAGGATGTGATGGTGGCGCGCGACATCATCCTCTCCGAGGACACCGCCGGCCGCTACCACGTCGCCCACCTCTCGACGGCGCGCAGCCTCGACATGGTGCGGCGCGCCAAGGCGCAAGGGCTCAACGTCACCTGCGAGGTTGCTCCCCATCATCTGATCCTCACCGACGAGGAGGTGGCGAAGAGCGGCTTCTCGACCAACACCAAGATGAAGCCCCCCCTGCGCTCGGCGAAGGACCGCGACGCCCTGCTCAACGGCCTCGCCGACGGCGCGGTCGACTGCATCGCGAGCGATCACGCGCCGCATCACGCCGACGAGAAGGACGTGCAGTTCAGCATGGCCCCGTTCGGCATCGTGGGCCTGGAGACGACGCTCAGCCTCTGCCTCGACCGCCTGGTGCGGCCGGGAATCCTGAGCCTGCCGCGGCTCGTCCATCTCCTCTCGACCGGCCCGGCGCGGGTGCTCGGGGTTGAAGGGGGGAGCCTGAAGGAGGGGAGCCCCGCGGACGTGACCGTCTTCCATCCCGACGCGGCGGTCACCCTGAGCAAGGCCGGATTCCGCAGCAAGGGAAAGAACACGCCTTTCGACGGCTGGACCCTGCACGGGCATCCAGTCGCTACGTTCCTCGACGGCCGGCGAACGCTCGCCTGACCGTTCGGAACAGGAGGACCCCGATGAATTCAAGAGTTTTCTGGCTGGCCGCGCTGCTGGCTTCGCAGGCCGCTTTTTCTCAAACAAACCCCCCGGCGGTTGTCGCCCCGAAACCTGCCGCGCCGGCGATCGATCGCCAGGCGGCGCTCGACGGCGTGGTGGCGGCGGAGAAGGCGTTCGCCCAACTGGCGGCGGAGAAGGGGACGCGCGAGGCCTTCCTCGCCTTTCTCGCCGACGATTCCGTGGTGTTCAATCCCGATCCGATGAACGGCAAGGAGGTCTGGCGAGCCCGTCCGGCGGGGCCGGGCCTCCTCTCCTGGTACCCGGTCCACTCGGAGATCTCGCTGGCCGGGGACCTGGGCTTCAATACCGGCCCCTTCGACTTCCGCCCGAAGCCCGGAGAAAAGCCGGTCGCCTTCGGCCAGTTCGCGACGATCTGGAAGCGGCAGGCCGACGGCTCCTGGAAGGCGCTGCTCGATCTCGGCACGAACACTCCCGAGCCGGCCTCGGCGGTGCCCCCTGCCATCTCCCTGACCGGTCCGGCCCGGGTGGAGGAGAGCGCGCTGCCCAAGGTGGACCCCGAGGCGGCTCGCGCCGCCCTGCTCGCCGCCGACCGGGCCCTCGCCGCCGCCGTCCAGGAGAAGGGGGCCGCCGCGGCCTACGAGACGGTCCTGGCCGACGATGCCCTCCTGCTGCGGGTGAGCCGGCAGCCGGTCCTCGGCAAGGGGGCGATCCGGACGGCCCTGGCGGAGAACGCGGCGCCGGTTACCTGGGAGCCGCTCGGCGGCGGCGTCGCGCGCTCGGACGATCTTGGCTATACCTACGGCTTCGTGAAACGTCATGAGGACGGGCCGGAGAGCCCCTGGATCAACACCTCCAACTATCTCCGCGTCTGGCGCAAGGGGGCGGACGGCACCTGGAAGATCGCATTCGACGAGTTCAGCCCGCGGCCCCAGAAGCCGAAGCCCTGATGGTGGCGTCCCCCGTCCGGGCCCTGCTCTCTTTCCTCCTCCTGGTCACCCTCGCCTGCTCGCCGGGAGGAGGAGCCACCCCGCAAGACCCCGTCGCTCCGGCCCCGGCTCCCAGGAAAGCCACCCTCGCCATCCGCGCCACCGGCGACCTCGCGGCGGGGATCAAGGAGGGCTCCTTCTTCCGCTGGGGCGTCCCCCGGCTCCCCGGCCTCCAGGTCGAGGTGGGGCCGGAGGCCTCGGGAGACGCCGTGGTCTGGGTGGAGGCGCTGCCGGTCTCGCCGGCGGTGGCCGGTCTGGTCAAGGGGCTGCCCGTCGGGCTCGGCGGTGACGCGATCGTCCTCGGCGGCACCCGGTATCCGGAGATCGATCAGACCCTGGCGCTGCGCGTCCCCGGGGTGGAGAAGCCGACCTGGATCGTGGCCGGCCGGCCGGGGGAAGGGCTGATGCGGATGGCCGACGAGGTGTTTTTCCGCGTCGCTTCCGCGATCACCGGCCAGCGCCGGGGCCGTCGCGGCGCTCCGCTCGACGTCGACTACCTGCTGCGCGAGACCCCCTGGATGGAGCGGAGCGGCCGCTGGGCGCGCGCGGCGGACGGCGGCTGGACGCTCGACCGCGCGGCCGAGCGGGACGATCTCGCCGAGTGGGACCGCGCGTTTGGAGGGATGGCGACGCTCGGGACGAAGCAGGTCCGCCTGCTGGTTCCCGCCGCGGAGAAGGAGCGCCCCGAGCTCCTCCGTCTGGCCGGCCAGCTGGACCTGGCTGTGGGCGAGATGGCCCCCCGGGTGCCGGTCGAGCTCTCCTCGCCGATCACCGTGGTGATCGAGCCGGACTACGCCACGCAGGGGCGCCACACCGGTGAGATCGGCGAGGCGGTCCGCGGCCGGCGGGCCGATCTCCATCTCGTCTACAGCCCGGACGATCTGCCCGCCTACCGCCATGCCCTGGCCGGCGTGCTGCTCGACCGCGCCGGGCAAGCCGGCAAGCTCCCGCCGGCGCTCGCCCGCGGCGCCGCCCTCTGGCTCTCGCGCGACTGGTACGGCAAGCCCTACCCCGACTGGCTCCCCCTCCTCGCCGCCGCCCGCGCCCTTCCGGACGCGGCGGAGATCCTCGCCCGCGAGGAGCCGGAGGATGCCTCGCCCCTCCTCTCGGCCCCGGCGGCCGCCGCCGTCGTCGATCGCCTCCCCGGGGGCACGCTGACCGCGAAGCTGGCGCACCCCCCGACGGTGGAGAAGGTGGCGGAGATCCTGTCTTCTTCCTCCACCCGGAACGGGGGGAGGTCAGGAGGGGGGCTTTCCGGAGTCCGGGCCCCCTCCTTGTCTGGGGCGCCCCCTCCTGGCCTCCCCCTGAAGGGGGAGGAAAAAGTCGCTTCCGCCCTGCCCGGCGAATTCCTCAAGGGCATCTCGCTCGCCATGCTCAACAGCCTGGAAGGGGGCTATCAGGCGCCGGCGGTGGAGCTGCAGCTCGACGCCCTGGCGCGGCTGGGCGCCAACGCCGTGTCGCTGATGCCCTTCGCCTTCCAGCCCGGGTCCGACCGGCCGGAGCTGCGCTTCCTCAACCGCGGGCCGTCGAGCGAGACCGACATCGGCCTGATCCACGCCGCGCGCGCCGCCCGGGCGCGGCAGATCCACGTGCTCTGGAAGCCCCACGTCTGGGTTTCGGGCGCCTCCTGGCCGGGGGAGATCGCGATGAAGAGCGAGGCGGACTGGGCCGCCTGGTGGAAGATCTACCGGCGCTATGTCCTCCACCACGCCCTGCTCGCCCGCTGGGCCGGGGCCGACCTGTTCTGCGTCGGCGTCGAGCTGTCGAAGACGACCGGCCGCGAGGCGGAGTGGCGGGACCTGATCGCCGCCGTGCGCCTGCTCTTCCCCGGCCGGGTGACCTATGCCGCCAACTGGTATGGCGACCTCGAGAACGTGCGCTTCTGGGACAGCCTGGACTTCATCGGCGTCGACACCTACTTCCCGCTTGCCGCCGCGCCCGGGGCCGGCCCGCCGGAGATCGCCAAGGGGGCGCGGCAGGTGGTGGAGCGGCTGGCGAGGGCCTCGCGCCGTTTCGGCAAACCGGTGCTGCTGACCGAGGTGGGGTTCGCGGCCAAGCGGGAGGCCTGGATGGAGCCCCACGTCGAGGGGGGCGAGTACTCGGAAGCGGACCAGGCCGCGGCCTATGAGGCGCTGTTCGGCGCCCTCGGCCGTCAGCCCTGGCTCGCCGGCACCTTCCTCTGGAAGGCGTTCAGCGCCCCGGGCTCGGACAGCGGCGGCGAGGCGGACTTCCGTTTTCTGGGACGGCAGGCCGAGGGGGCGGTGCGGAAGTATTACGGGGGAGGGGAGTGAGGTTAAGGACGTAAAGGACGGCAAGGACAGCAAGGACGAAAAGCCTGGGGACTTGCTGATGTCCCTTTCGTCCTTGTTGTCCTTTGCGTCCTTTCAGTCCTTAACCCTCGTATCTCGCTCATAATAGGCCCGCCATGCACGACGACCTCCTTCAGACGGCCCTCGCCGGCGCCCAGGCTGGCGCCCAGATCATCTCCCGCTACTTTCGCGACGCCGGGCTCGAGGTGAGGAGCAAGGGGGAGAACGACTTCGTCACCCAGGCGGACAAGGAGAGCGAGGCCGCCATCCTCGCCGAGATCCGCAAGCGCTTCCCCGACCACCGCATCCTCGCCGAAGAGGGGAGCGGCGCGGGCCAGGGGCACGGCGAGTTCGAGTGGCTGATCGACCCCCTGGACGGCACCACCAACTTTCTCCACGGCCTGCCCATGTACTGCGTCTCCATCGCCTGCCGGCGCGGCGACGAGCTGCTCGTGGGAGTGATCGCGGACCCCGAGGGGGAGAACCTCTTCACGGCCGTCCGCGGCGGGGGAGCCACCTGGAACGGCCGGCCGATGCGGGTCTCCGGACAGGCCGGCATGAAGGGCTCGTTCCTGGCCACCGGCTATCCCTGGCGCGCCCTGCCGACCCTCGATTTCTATCTCGGCATCTTCCGCGACGTCTTCCCGCTGTCGAAGGCCATCCGCCGCTGCGGCTCGGCCGCCCTCGACCTCGCCTATACGGCGGCCGGGGTCTACGACGGCTTCTTCGAGTTCCGCCTCTCGCCTTGGGATATCGGGGCCGGCATCCTGATGGTGCGGGAGGCGGGCGGGATGGTCAGCGACCTCGACGGCGGGGACGGCTCTTTCGCCAGCGGCAACGTCGTGGCGGGGGGGCCGGCGGTGCATCGCGAGCTGCTCGCGATCGTCCGCCGCCATGCCAGCGAGCAGGCGATCGAGCGGGTGAATCCTCTTCAAGCGGCCGCGCCGGAGCCGGTCAGCCCGTGAGGCCGGACGCGGCATGAGGTTCGGCTTGCCGGCGGACGCCCCGGCGGTCACCCCTTCCGGCGGCAACTGGAGCCTGGAGGTCCAGATCCACCCCGGCGACATCCGCAAGCGGGTGCGCTACCTCTTCCTGTCGCGCCGCCAGCTCACCGCCGCCTCCGTCCTCGCCCTCCTCTATATCGCGGGGGTCGCGCTCGCCGCCGCCCTGGCGCCGGGGGTTGTCGCCGGCCTGACGAACCCGCAGGAGGCCCGGGGGCTGCTCGCCGAGCGGCGGCTCCAGGGGGAGCGGCTGCGGGCGCTGACCGGCCGCGTGGATGAGCTCGACCGGCATGCCCAGGAGCTCGACCTCCGCATGGCCAAGGCGTTCATCGCCTATGGCCTGCCGCCCCTGGCGCGCCCCCAGAGGGCGGACGCGGCGGTGGCGGAGTCCGATCCGCGGTCGATCTACGCCGAGACGCTCGAGGAGGCTCGCCGGTCGCAGGTCCGCTTGCGGCAGCGTCTCCAGGGGCTCGAGGGCTCGCTCGGCGCGGTCCGCGCCTTCGAGGGAGCGCACCCGGACCAGGTGCGGGCCACCCCGACTTCCTGCCCTCTCGAGGGGGAGTTCGTGCTCGTCGGCTCCTTTGGCAAGCGCCGCAGCCCCTTTACCCGCGAATTCGAGTTCCACCCCGGCGTCGATCTCTCGGCGCCGGTCGGCACCCCCATCCATGCCACGGCGGACGGCGTCGTCGTCTTCGCCGGGCAGGTTCCGATCCACCGCAGCAGAGAGTGGTGGCGCTACGGCAACCTGGTGATCGTCGAGAACGGCGACGGCTTCTTTACCATCTTCGGGCACGACGACCGTGTCGAGGTGCGGCCGGGGCAGCAGGTGAAGCGGGGGGACCTGCTCGCCACCGTGGGCAATACCGGCTGGGGAGTCACCAGCCCTCACGTCCACTACGAGATCCGCCGCAAGGACGCCGAAGGCACGTACCGGCCGGTCGATCCCTTGATCTACATCTTTGACCACCGCTGGCCCAACGAGGACCGGCTCCTGCTCGCGGCCCGCACCGCTCCGCCGGTGCGCGACTTCGAGCCGCTGCCGGTCGGTCCGACAAAAGCAAGCAGGAAAGCAGGAGCTTCATGAGTCGCAGCGCCGCCGAAGAAGTCGCCCCCACCCTCATCATCCCCCGCGGCCTCCGGATCGAGATCAATCCGGAAGGGCAGCTCTCGATCCACGCGCCCGGCAATCTGGTGGTCCAGAATTCCGGGAAGTACGGCGTCCTCGAATCGCTCGGCGGCTCGATCCGCATCGACCGCGGGGTCGAGGTCGAGGCGGTCACCGTGCGCTGCGCCGAGACCTGCTACGTGCAGGGGTTCCTGACCGCCTGGAAGGTGAGCGCCCGCGCGCTCCACCTGGAGGAGTCGGCGCGGGCGCACGTGGTGCTCCAGGAGACCGAGCGCCTGGAGATCGGGCGCGACGCGCGCCTGGTGGGGAACTTCTCCTCCGAGCGGGAGCTCGTGGGGCTGTTCTCGCGCTTCACCCATCAGGTGCGTTCTCTCCCCTTCTTCGATCGCCGGCCGGCTCCGGCGGAGCTGCCCGAGGCGCCGCCCCTGGAGGAGAAGGTGGTCACCGGCGCCCAGTTTCCGGCGCCGCCGCCGGAGCCCTCGCCGGCCGAGCTCCCCGAGCCGCTCCTCTTCGCTCTCTTCCTGCTGGAGCGCGAGGCCGAGCGGCGCATCCACCCCGCCGCCTCCCAGCGCGCGATCGACGAGATGGTCAAGCTCCTCCAGGAGCAGGATCTGGAGACCCTGGAGCTCACCTACAAGACCCTCTTCAAGCGCGTCGCCGAGCCGCGCGAGGACGCGCAGCGGGCCCACGAGCTGGTGCGGCAGCACTACACCGGCGAGGTGACGGTGGGGTAGGTCCGAGAAATTAGAACGGGTTCAAAAACCCTTGACAGGGCGTTCACACACCTCTACTCTGTTATTGAACGCGTTCAATTCAGCGCGTTCGCTCTCAGGAGGGGATGTCATGGGGCTCGCTTCTCCCGTCGTCGTCACCTATTGCCTGTACCTCGCAATCAGCATCTGCCTCACCATCTGGGTCGCCCGCACGTTGTTCCACAACGGCCGGATCTTCCTGGTGGACGTCTTTCACGGCAACGAGTCTCTGGCCGACTCGGTCAACCATCTCCTGGTGGTCGGGTTCTATCTCATCAACTTCGGCTATGTGACGCTCGCCCTCAAGCTCGGTTATGAAGTCCCGAACGCCCGCGGCTCGATCGAGGCGCTGTCGCAGAAGGTCGGCTGGGTGCTCCTCGTGCTCGGCGGCATGCACTTCTTCAACCTCTTCGTGTTCAGCCGCATCCGCCGCCGCGCCGTGCTGGAAATCGCGCCGCCCCCGGTCGAGCCTGATGCCTGCGTGATGGTGAGCCGCTAGCCCGGGCGGGGGATGGAACGATGAGATCTCATCGCCCCCTGCTGTACTTCCTCTTCGCGCCCCTGGTGGCCCTGCCGGTGTTCACGGCCGGCGCTCTTCTGGGCGGCATCGTTCTCCTGCCCCGGTGGATGGAGCTTCTGCGAGTGAACAATGGGATGGGTTTCCTCTACCTGGTGATCCCGCTGGCCGCGGGGGTGGTGAGCGGATACCTCGCTTTCCGCGTGGTCTGGAGGATTTACGCGGGTCCCGCTCCCGCGCAGAGCTCTCGCCTTCCGCAGCCGCCACATGCCGTGCTCACCGTCCTCTACGACAACCGGTGCGCGCTCTGCCGCCGGGCCCGAATGTGGATCGAGGAGCAGCCCAAGTACGTCACCATGGCGTTCGTCGAGGCCGGCTCGGAGGAGGCGCGGAAGCGCTTTCCGGATCTCGACCACGACGCCACCCTGGCGGAGCTGACGGTCGTGGGGTGGGGCGGGGAGGTCTACCGGGATGCCAAGGGGTGGGTGATGTGCCTCTGGGCGCTCAAGAAATACCGCTCGGCCGCCCTGCGGCTGTCGACTCCCGAGATGATGCCCGTGGCCCGGCGGCTGATCGCCTGGGTCTCCAGGCAGCGCTTTCAGATCGCTGAGGCCGCCGGATGGACGAAATGACGGATGAGATGACGACGGAATCCTCCCCTCCCGCGGAAAAGAAGCTCCGCAAGGGGGAGCGCACGCGGGCTCAGATCCTCGCCACCGCCCTCGAGCTCTTCCGCGAGCGCGGCTACGAGGAGACGACCATGCGGGCGATCGCCGAGGGAGCGGGGGTGGCGGTGGGCAACGCCTACTACTACTTCCGCTCCAAGGAGCACCTGATCCAGGCGTTCTACCAGCAGACCCATCTGGAACACCTGGAGGCGAGCCGCGAGATCCTGGCCCGGGAGCGCGGCCTGCGCGAGCGCCTCCTCGGCGTGATGCGGTCCAAGCTCGACACGATCATGCCCTATCACCGGTTCGCGGGCATCCTCTTCAAGACGGCGGCGGACCCGGCGAGCCCGCTCAACCCGTTCAGCCAGGAGTCCGGGCCGACCCGGGAGCAGGCGACGGCGCTCTTCGCCGAGGTGGTGGCGGGGGCGGACACCCGTCTCACCCCGGAGCTCACGGCGGCGCTCCCGAACCTGCTCTGGGTCTACCACATGGGGATCATCCTGTTCTGGATCCACGACTCCTCGCCGGGGTGCGCCCGCAGCTATCTGCTGATGGAGCGCACGGTGAAGCTGATCCTGCGGCTGGTCTCGCTCTTCCAGTTCCCCCTCCTGCGGCCGTTCCTCAAGGAGCTGCTGGGACTGGTGGCCGAGCTGCGGGCGGAGGCGCCGGGACGCGTAGAATAGGACCGTGATCGCCTCACTCGTTCTTTTCGCCGCCCTCGCCCTCCCGATGCAAACCCCGGCCGCGGACACGCCGCCGCCGGTTGTTCCCCAGACCTCCGTCGCCATTCCGGTCCAGATCCTTGACTCCAAGGGGGAGATCCCCCACGCCCTCAAGGCTGGGGACTTCACTGTTGTGGACGGTGGCCAGACCCGGCCGGCGCTCTCCCTGGCGCCGCTCTCCCGCCCCTGGCGGATCGTGGTCTACGTCGACCGGGTGCTCACCGGCTCCCGCACCCTGCGCGCCGCGGCGGGCACCCTCGCCGAGCAGGCGGCGGCCCTCACCGCCCTGGGCACCGTGGAGGTGGTGGTCGCCGAGCCGCGCCCGCGCGTCGCCGCGGGGCCGACCCGTGACGTCCAGGCTATCGACGAGGCGCTCTCCAAGCTCTGGCTGGAGAGCGAGGGGAGGGACGACATCCGCGTCCTCCGCCAGCGCTTCCGGGACGAGAAGGACAATGGCGCCGACCCGGCGGAGCGGGCGGCGCAGGGGATCGAGGACGAGGCGCGCCTCGTCCGTCATCAGCAGGACGCGTTGACCGAATGGCTGGTGGCGCAGGAGGGAGACGCCCCCCGCGCCGTCTTCCTGGTGAGCGACGGCTTTGACGTCAACCCGGCGAAGTTCTACCGCGGCTCTCTCGCCGAGGGGGATGGAGCGCTGGAGAGGACGGCCCTGGAGACCGCCCGCACCGCCGCGGCCCTGGGCTGGATCGTCTTCCCCCTGCCGGTGGGGGACTCGACTCTGCCGGACCTGCGGAAGGTCCGCCCCCGCTCGACTCCCCAGGCGCCGATCGGCGGCACGATCACCCTCGGCAGGAAGACGCCGGCGAAAGACCAGCCACCCCCGCCGCCGGCCCTGCTGGCGCCCCAGGAGCCGCTGGGCTGGATGGCGGAGGCGACCGGCGGTGAGATTCTCTCCCAGCCCTCGGCGCTGGCCGCCGCCCTCACCCGCCTGCGCTCCCGCTTCGAGCTGCGCTACGAGGCGCCCCGCGCGGTGAATGGCCAGCCGCTGCCGGTGGAGGTGCTCACCTCCCGCCCCGACGTCCGGGTGCGGTCCCGGCGGTGGGACGTCGCCGGCACTCCTGAGTTCGTGGGCGCCGAGCGCGCCCTCCGCCTGCTGGAAGGGGAGGACGAGGGGATCGGCCTGGAGATCTCCTCGCGCGTCCAGGCGGCCGGGACTCTCGACCTGCGTCTCGAATCCGCGGAGATCCCCGCCGGCCCCCTGCGTGTCACCGTCGCCGCCGCCGTTGGGGGAGGACGGCAGCCCGCTTTCCACCACATCCTGAGCGCCGCCGATCGCTCCGGTTCGGAGCCCAACGTCTACCATCTGCCGCTGACCCTGCCGGCCGGGGCGGAGACCGTGGCCGTGCTGGTGGAGCCCCTGGCCGGAGGCGGTTGGGGAGGGCAGGTGGTGACCCTGGGCGGCGCCGCGCCGGCCGAGCCCGCCGCGATCTCCGTGGCCCGCCCCGGCATCCGGCTGGTGGCGCCGTCCGGAGCCTCCCTCGCCGGCAAGGTCCGGCTGCGGGTGAACGGGGACGGCAAGGGGATCGCCCGCGTCGACCTCAAGCTCGGCGACCGCACGGCCGCGAGCTGCGCCCAGATCCCCTGCGAGGCCGAGGTGGACCTCGGCCGCCGCGTCCGCC
Source organism: uncultured Acidobacteriota bacterium (assembly GCA_963792575.1). GTDB lineage: Bacteria > Acidobacteriota > Thermoanaerobaculia > Multivoradales > UBA5704 > DATARR01. The sequence goes on along the minus strand of CAWBWZ010000022.1, from coordinate 324,935 downwards.
CCCAGATCGTCCAGGGGGTCGCCTACGACGCCGCCGGCCAGGAGTTGGCCCGCGACTGGGTGCGCCTGAACGATCCCAACGAGAGCTTCGGAGTGCGCATCGTCGAGCCCGCCGGGAGGCAGGCGGTGGGCCCGGTCGACGTCGAGGCCGACGTGCGGGCGCCGTCCGGCCGGCGGATCGAGAAGGTGGAGATCTACTGGAACGACGAGCTGGCGGCCACCCTCTACGCGCCGCCGTTCCGGCATCGCATCACTGTGCCGCGCAACCGCCCGCTGGGCTACCTGCGGGTCGCCGCCCGGCTCGACGACGGCTCGACGGCCGAGGATGCCATGCCCCTCAACGCCTCCGACCTGGGCTCGCGGATCGACGTCCGCCTGGTCCAGCTCGCCGTGGTGGTGACCGACGCCAACGGCCGGCCGGTCCCCGGGCTGCCGAAGGAGTCCTTCCGCGTCCGCCAGGACGGCCAGCCGCAGGAGATCTCGGCCTTCGAGAACGCCGGCGAGCTGCCGCTGACCCTGGCGCTCGCCATCGACAGCTCGGCGAGCATGTTCCTCAAGCTGCCGGACGTGCGCAAGGCGGTCACCTCCCTGCTCGCGACCGGCCTCAACGACCGCGACCGCGCGATGCTGATCGACTTCGACTCCAAGCCCCGGCTGCTCCGGCCGGTGACCCGCGACCTCGCCGCGGTCTCCGCGGCCCTGGAGCAGCTCCAGCCCGACGGCGGCACCTCGCTCTGGGAGGCGATCTTCTTCTCGCTCGGGCAGTTGCGGGGGATCTCGGGGCGCAAGGCGCTGGTGGTCTACTCGGACGGCATCGACGAGGCGGAGCGCGCCACCTTCCCGATCTGCCTGAAGGCGGCCCGCGAGAGCGGCGTCCCGATCTACCTGATCGTCTCCAACCCCCGGGCCGAGCGCGGGGAGGACGGCGGTTTCCTCGCCGAGCCTGCCGCGGCGAAGTTCCAGAAGCTGGCCGACGCGGGGGGAGGGCAGGTCTACTTCACCCACCCCAACGAGGATCTCGCCGGCGTCTACGGCCAGATCCTCTCCGAGCTGCGCAGCCAGTACACGGTCGCCTTCTACCCGAAGGACACCGCGCCGCCCGCCGCCTGGACCAAGATCGAGGTCGAGGTTACGGGGAGGAAAGGATTGACCGCGCGGACGGTGAGCGGCGTGCCGTCACGGCCGTAGGGCCCCTCCCCCGTGCGCGACCTCCTCCTCTTCGCCCATCTGCTGCTCTTCGTGACCGGCGCGCTGCTCTACGGCTTTCTGGCCCGCGAGCTGTTCCGGCACCGGCGGGTTCTGCCCGGACTGCCGATGCGGCTGACGGTGATCTGCCTGACGGTCTGGTACGGCGGCTGCCTCGTCGATCAGGTCGCCAGCATGCTGATCGCCTCGCCGGAGGCGTTCGGGCGGGGGGCTTCGGCCCTTGATCTCCTGCGCGGCATGGCCTGGCTCGCCAGCTTCCCGCTCCTCACGCACGGCCTCTGGCGCCTGCTGGAGCTGGAGGGGGAAGGGCACCGGCCGAGCCGCCTCTGGCTGGTGCCCGGCTACGCCACCCTTTTGCTGTTCGCTCCGGCGGCGGCGCGGGTCTGGCGGGAGCGGCTGTTCCTGATGGCCGAGGTGGGGAAGTCGGTCTACCCGCTGATCGTGCTCCACGTGGCCGTCGCCTCTGTCGCCAGCGCCTGGATGGTGCTGCGCTGGCTGCGGCTCGCCCGCGAGCCCCGGCTCGAGCAGTTCCTGCGCTGGCTGCTGGCTGGACTGGGGATCACGCTGGCGCTGGTCGCCGCCGGCGGCCTGCTGCGGCAGGACGCGGGCTGGGAGGAGGTTCTCTGGCGGCTGGCGGTCGAATCCTCCGGACTGGTGCTCGGCCTGACGTTCCTCTACTTCGTCCAGCGCTACAACCTGCTGCGGCTCTCGATGTCCTTCCGCAGCCTGCGCCGCTTCCTCGGACTCCTCGCCCTGGTCGGGCTGGTGATGCTGGTCGGCGCGGCCATGGGCGCCGGGGGCACGGCGGAGTTCCGGCGCATCGTCGCCTGGGGGATCCTGGCCGCGCTCCTCGCCGCCGCCGTCTATACGCCGGTCCAGCAGGCCGCGCTGCGCCGCTTCGCCTGGCTGCGCCGCCTGTTGGGGGTCAACATCACCGCCGAGGAGCTGGAGCGGCTCACCCGCCAGCTCCAGTCCTTCGATCTCGACGAGGGCCCCATGCGCGAGCTGACCGCCCGCGAGATCGGGCAGTGGCTCGCCACCCGGGCGCGCTTCCTGACGTCGGCGGCGGAGCTGGCCGTGCTCTGGGAGCACTTCGCCGAGCCCCAGGCCCACGCCTTCAACCGGCTCGACGCGCCGACGCCCCGGCTCGCCGCCCTCCTGCAGCGGGCCGATCTCCAGGCCGCCTTCCCATTGCGGGTGGGCGGCGAGCTGACCGGCGTGCTGGTGCTGGAGATCAGCCCGGCCGCCGGCGGCTACCAGGAGGGGGACATGGAGACGGTGCAGATCGTGCTCCGCCAGCTCGCCTCCGCGCTGGAGGTCCGGCGGCTCCTGGAGGCTCGCCTCGCCAATGAGCGCCGTCTGGCCGAGCGCGAGCGCCTGAGCCTCCTCGGCATGGTCGCCGCCTCGCTCGCCCACGAGCTCAAGAACCCGCTCTCGGGAATGAAGGCGCTGGCCCAGACGGTGCGCGAGGAGCTGGCCGCCGTGGACCCGGCAAGCGAGCAGGCGCGGGACCTGGGGATGATCGTCGAGCAGATCGACCGCCTGCACGGGGTCTCCCGCGAGATCCTCGGCTTCGCCCGCGCGCCGGATACGGCGGACCTCGGGGTAGACCTCACCGCTCTCCTGCGCGGCACCCTCTACGTGCTCGGCCACCAGGCGAGGCGCCGGGGGGTCGAGCTGGACGCGGCGGGCGTCGAGGAGGTCGGCGCCGTCGGCGGGACCAGCGCCACCTGGCAGACGGTGCTGCTCAATCTGCTGTTGAACGCCGCGCAGCACGCGCCGGCCGGCTCGACGGTCGGGGTCCGCCTCTGCCGGAACGGCGGCGGGATCGCCTTCGCCACCGAGAACGCCGGACCCGCCATCCCGCCGGAGATCGCCGGGCGCCTGTTCCACCCCTTCGTGACGGAAGGCGGCACGGGCCTCGGGCTCGCGCTGGCGGCGCAGCGGGTGCGCGAGCTGGGCGGTACGATCGAGGTGACGAACGAGCCGGGAAGGATCGTGTTCCAGGTCCGCCTGGAGGAGGCCGCGTCTTGAAGAAGCCCCGCATCCTGGTCTGCGACGACGAGCCGGTGGCCCGCCGGGGAGCCGCGCGCGCCCTCGGCGCCGAGTCCTACGAGATCCTGGAGTGTATCGACGGCCGGGAGTGCCTGGCCGCCCTGGAGCGCCCCCGGCACGGGGTCGATCTCATCCTCCTCGACCTGCGGATGCCGGGGATGGACGGCATGACGGCGCTCGCCCACCTCGCCGCCCTGCCCGCGCCGCCGCCGGTGGTGGTGGTGACTGCCGACTCCTCCCTGCGCTCTGCGATCGAGGCGGTGAAGGCCGGGGCCGCGGATTTCCTCGCCAAGCCCTACGAGATCGACGAGTTGCGCTTCGTGGTGGCCAAGACCCTCGAGACCGCCCGGCTGCGCGCCGAGAACCGGCGTCTGGCCGAGGAGGTGAAACGCCTCGCCGGCTCCCGCCGGCTGTCGGGCGAGTCGCCGGCGATGCGCGCGGTGATGGACGCCATCGAGCGCGTGGGGCCGGCCGCGGCCGGCGTCCTGATCCGCGGCGAGTCGGGCACCGGCAAGGAGCTGGTGGCGCGCCAGATCCACGAGCTGAGCGAGCGGGCGCGCGGGGCCTTCGTGGCGGTGAACTGCGCCGCGATCCCCGAGACCCTGCTCGAGAGCGAGCTCTTCGGCCATCGACGCGGCGCCTTCACCGGCGCCGACCGCGACCGTCCCGGCAAGTTTCGGCAGGCGGACGGCGGCACGCTCTTTCTCGACGAGGTCGGCGACATGGCGCTCGCCGCCCAGGCCAAGCTCCTGCGGGTGCTCCAGGAGGGGATCGTCGAGCCGCTGGGGGGCGGCGATCCGGTGGCGGTCGACGTCCGGGTGATGGCCGCCACCCATCGCGATCTGAAGGCGATGGCGGCCGAGGGGCGGTTCCGGGAAGACCTGTTGTTCCGCCTGCGGGTGGTGGAGATCGAGCTGCCGCCGCTGCGCGAGCGGGCCGGCGACATCCTCCTGCTCGCCCGCCAGTTCCTGGCCGCCTCCTCGCGGGCCGGTCTCTCGCTGGCGCCGGAGACCGAGCGGGCGCTCCTCGCCTACCCCTGGCCCGGCAACGTCCGCGAGCTGGCCAACGCCGTCGAGCGGGCGACGATCTTCTGCCGCGGCCTGGTGATCCAGCCCGAGGATCTGCCACGGGAGGTGCGCGACGCCGCCGCGCCGGCGGGGGAGGGGGAGCTCCTGGCCTGGAACCCGGAGGACGATTTCCAGACCGCCAAGCGGAAGGTGGTCGAGCGCTTCGAGCGCGCCGTTCTCGTCGAGGCCCTGCGCGAGCACGGCGGCAACATCTCGCAGGCCGCCCGGCGGCTCGGCCTGCACCGCCAGAACCTCCAGCAGAAGCTGCACGAGCTGGGGATCGCGGCGGAGAGCTTCCGGGATTCGCTCTAGCCCCCAAAGGGGGCGGCATTTGAATAGCCTGGGGCGTAAGCCCCAGGTCTGGAGGTCATCGCGTTAATTCTGGAGCCCCGAGGGGGCGACACACAGCGCAACGGAGGGTACCGCCCCTTCAGGGCTCCCGGATGAAATATCGCCTCCGAAACCTGGGGCTTACGCCCCAGGCTATTCAAATTGCGCCCCTTCAGGGCGCCCCAGGGCAGACGAAAACCCCTCTTCCTTCGTATGCTCCTTGCCATGAGCGATCAACTCCGCGATCCCGAACTGGACCAGCTCGTCCGCTCATTGAACCAGCAGAGCCCCGCCGGCGAGCCGTCCCTTCTTCTCGAACCCGAAGGCTCCGAACCCGCGAGCCCGCTCACGCTCCGCTCTCTCGCCCAGGCCGAGGTGGCGGAAGGGGAGCCGCTCGACCGTTTCCTGACCGAGGTCATCCAGCAGAAGGCGAGCGACCTGCTGCTGATCGCGGGCCTGCCGCCGATCTTCCGGGTCAACGGCCGGCTGCTGCGGATGGAGGAGCGCGGGCCGCTCGAAGGGGACGAGATCAACCGGATGTTCCATGCCCACCTCGGCGCCAAGGAGCGCCAGGACCTCGACGAGCGCGGCTCGACCGACTTCAGCCTGCGCATCGCCCGTGGCCGCGCCCTCGACGACGGGATCGGCTCGGCCTGGCGATTCCGGATCAATGTCCACCGCCAGCGCGGCGAGCCGGCGGTGGCGCTTGCGGGCGCTCCCCTCGGACATCCCGACCCTGGCGGGCCTCAACCTGCCGCCGATGCTCGCCGAGCTGGTCAAGCCGAGCCGGGGGCTGGTCCTCGTCTGCGGCCCCACCGGCTCGGGGAAGTCCTCGACCCTCGCCGCGCTGGTGGGGGAGATCAACCGCACCCGCACCTGCCACATCATCACTATCGAGGACCCGATCGAGTACGAGCACCGCTCGATCCGCTCGGCCATCGAGCATATCGAGGTCGGGACGCGACTCCAGCTCCTTCCACGACGCGCTGCGCGCCTCGCTGCGCCAGGACCCGGACGTCATCCTGGTCGGCGAGATGCGCGACCTGGAGACCGTCGCGACCGCCCTGACCGCCGCCGAGACCGGCCACCTGGTGCTCTCGACCCTCCACACCAACGACGCGCAGCAGGCCGTGCACCGGATCGTGGACGTCTTCCCGCCGGCCCAGCAGTCGCAGATCCGCCACCAGCTCGCCCTGGCCCTGCACGCGATCGTGGTGCAGACCGCTCGTCCCTCGCGCCGACGGCCGGGGGCGGGTCCCCGCGATCGAGCTGCTGCTCGCCAATTACCCCGTGCGGCACCATATTCGTAGCGACAACCTGCAGAAGCTGTACAACGAGATCACCCTCGGCAAGCGGCAGGGGATGATCTCGCTCGAGGAGTCGCTGGCGCTGCTCGTCCGGCAGGCGGCGATCGACGTCGAGGAGGGGCGGATGCGGGCGAGCCACCCCGAGGCGTTCGAGTCGTTCCTCCGCGGCTAGGCAATTTCAGGTATCGTAGGAAGGCCGAAACGATAGGGGGAAAGACGGATGCGACCCATTACCGCCAGTGACCTCATGAACCCGGAGGTCCTCACGGTCCGCGACGACATGACCGTACAGGATCTGGCGGCTTACCTGATCGAGAACGAGATCAGCGGCGCGCCCGTGGAGGACACCCAGGGGCGCCTGGTCGGCGTCGTCTCCCTGGTGGACATCGCCGCCGTCGCCTCGGGCGAGGGGGACCGCCTCTCGCGCGACGGCTCGGCCTTCTTCATCGACGACGAGTGGGGGGAAGGGCCCGATGAGGAAGAGGTCGAGGAGCTGCCGATCCTCCAGGAAGGTCTGCGCGTCGCGGATATCATGAACCCCCAGATCTACTCGGTGAAAGAGGATGCCACGGTCTCCCAGATCGCGACGATGATGCTCAAGGGGCACATCCACCGCCTGCTGGTCACCCGCGAAGACCGGGCGGTCGGCATCATCACCACCTCGGACCTGCTGGGGCTGCTGGTGGAAGACTAAAGACACCTTTTACAGATGTAACCAAACCGTCTTGCCTGCCCGATCCTTTGCGAGGTAGCATCATGCAAACTTCAGGAGAAATGCATGAAAGCTCCTCGGATGTGGTGCTTGTTGCTCGGTCTGTTCCTCGCTCTCGCGGGCATGCCCGCCGGCGCGGCGAACGCCAACTTCCATCTCGATAAGACGGTTACCCGGGCGAGCGACTCGCCCGTGCTCGGGCTGACCCTGGCGGTGGACCGCTCCACCGCGATCCCCAGGGACACGCTGACCTATACGGCCGTGGTGAGCAACACCGGCTCTCTGCTGAGCCTGGCCGGCGACCTGACCGTGCAGAACACGGAGGCCACGGCCGCCACGGTGGCCTACTACTCGGACGTGATCTCGACCGCCGCCAATTCGCACTGTGGGGCGGGGGGCGACAACAACGGCCAGAACACCACGCCGCAGTGGTCCCCGCTGGTGGGGACCGCGGCTGCCGCGGACGGCTACACGCCGGTGCAGCCGGCGCAGACGAGCGCGGGGATCCGGCTGACGGTGACCCCGGTGCCGGCCGCCGGCGTCATCTATCCGGCGAGCGGCGACCCGATCGTGGGCACCCGGATCGCCCCCGGAGCGCAGGCGACCTGGCACTACGCGGCGACAGTGGCGCTGACCCCGGCGCAGACCGCCTTCCTGCTCGATCCGGCGCAGGTGTCGCGCATCCGCAACACCTTCCACGCCGAGCCGACGCCGCGCGACCAGAGCGGGCAGGGCTCGCCGGCAACGGTCGACGTCGACTTCTGCCAGCAGCTCTTCTCGGCGCGGCCTTCGGCGGCGGCGAGCAACGTCACGGTCACCATCACGCCTCCGGTGGGCGGCGCGATCACGTTCAACGCCTCCTCGGTCCCCGCCCTGGCCGCGCTGCCCTCCGGCGGCTCGGTGACGGTCAGCACCCCCTGGGCCGTCCCCTTTACCGGCGCCCGGCAGGCGGGGGAGACCGATGCCGGCTACCTGGCGCGCCTCGCCGCGCTCGAAGGCGCCCGGCTGGTGGCCACGGCCACGGCGTCCGGCACGGCTCCGTCCGGGCCGGTCAGCGCGCCGCCGGCCACCTCCGGAGCGACGATCGAGCACCTCCCCATCCTTGGCATCGCCAAGAGCGGCCCGGCCACCGCGGACGCGGGCACCACGGCCACCTACGCGATCGCCCTCGCCAATAGCGGCGGGGCCACCGCCAGCGGCCTCACGGTCAGCGACAGCGTCGCCGGCGGCGGCACGGGTACGGTCTCGGGCGTCCCCGCCTCGATCCTTCCGGCCGGCGCCGTCACCGTCGCCGCCACCTACGCGATTCCCGCGGGCCAGCCCGCGGGACCGCTCGCCGACGCCGCCGCCGTGACCTGGCGGGACGCCAACGGCGACCTCTACGGGCCGGTCTCCAGCACCTTCACCACCCAGGTGAGGCCGAACCAGGTGACGCCGGTCGCCCCCATCAGCAGCGGCCCGGTGGAGGGGAACTTCTTCTTCCGCGGCGCCTCCGCGACCGCGTTCGCGGCGAAGCCGGGGGATACCCCCGCCTTCACACAGACCTTCCCGACCCTCAACTTCAACCCTCCGAATGGGGTGGTCAACCACAACATTTCGGGCGTCGGCCCGACCACCCGGCCGTTCACCGACATCACCACCGACGGGGCGGGCAACTTCTCCGGCACCATCGTGGCCCAGGGCAACGGCCTGCAGGCGGGCGTGGGCACGCTCTCCTCGTTCGATGCCGTCTTCACCGGCACCTTCGTGGTGGCCAAGGCGGGGGACGTCACGTTCAACGTCCTCGCCAACGACGGCTTCCTGCTCGGCGTCGGCGGCGGGGCCACCCGCGTCAGCGGATCCTACGAGGGGGCGCCGGCTTCCAACGCCTCGCCGTTCCAGGCCTATCCGCTGGTCGGCGCCTGGAACCAGCCGAGCGGCGGCGCGGTCGGCACCTACCCGGTGACCGTCCATTTCCCGGCCCCCGGCACCTATCCCTATGAGATCGACTACTTCGACTGCTGCGGCCAGCCGCTCTCGCTGACCCTCGCGATCGCCAAGTTCACCGAGGACACCTCGGCGCTCTCCGTCTACATCGGCTACGCGGACGGCCTGCGGCCGGGGGGGAGCATCTTCCCGTTCCCCTGGAAGGGATCGCCGGGCGTCACCTTCCTCGGCGCGACCAACTCGTTCTACGACGCCGGCGCCATCCGCTTCGACAACAACTCGGATCAGGCGATCGTCTTCGACAACGTCTCGGTCGATATCGGCCCCTTCCATTTCAACCCCTGGGGCAACAACATCGTGGTGCAGCCGCACGGCATCACGATCCTCACGCAGACGCAGGACTACAACTTCGATACGTCCGACGCGCCGGAAACCTGCAATCCGACCGGCTACATCCCCGAGCTTCACGTCACCCAGGCCGGGGTCGTCACCACCTACAAGGACAACCAGCAGATCCTCAACACCAAGGGGATCGATCCCGCCGATTGCGGCGGCGGCAACGAGTCGCACGCCTGGGAGCGGATCGGCGGCGGCGGCGCGCCGATCAACGTGCCGCTCCCGCCGGCGGGAACCCTAACGCTGACCCCGTCCACCAGCCCGGGCAAGACCGTGGGCAGCTCACAGAGCCTGAGCGTGGCGGTGATCGACGTGGCCGGCCAGCCGGTGCCGGGTCTGGAAGTGGAGGTCGGCGTCTTCGGCGCCAATCCGCGGGCCCTGCGGGCGACCACCGACGCCAACGGCTTCGCCACCACGTCCTACACCGGCCTCGCCGCGGGCACCGACACCATCACCGCGACCGCCTTCGTCAGCGGCCTGCGGGAGGTCTCGAACGCCCTCACCCTGGCCTGGTCGATCCCCGTCCCCGGCGGCGGGGGAGGCGGTGGCGGTGGGGGAGGCACGGGCGGCACGCCCCAGCAGGCGCCGCCGGTGATCGCGCCGCCGTCCCCGGCGGACGGCACCATCGTCACCAAGCCGGTCGAGGTCTCGACCACCATGACGGCTCCGGACGGCGAGTCGGTCGCCTCCTGGAGCGTCACGGCCACCGGCGCCCACGGCGGCACGATCACCCTGGCGAGCGGCACGGGCGCGCCCCCCGCGGTCCTGGCGGTGTTCGACCCCACGGTGGTGCCCAACGACACCTACACGATCACGGTCTCGGGCACCTCCACCGCCGGCGGCGTGCAGACCGCCTCCACCACGGTGGTGGTGCAGGGGAACCTGAAGCCGGGCCGCTACATCACCACCTATCAGGACGCGGTGCTGCCGGTCGACGGCTTCCAGATCGGCCTGCGGCGGGTCTACGACAGTATCGACCGGGCGCCCCGCGAACTCGGCTTCAACTGGCACCTGAGCCTGGCCGACTTCCGGGTGGGCGCCAACCGCGCGCTCGGCGACGGCGGCTGGTCGGCGGCTCCGAGCCGGTGCTCCCTCTTCTTCTGCGAGTACGTCTACAAGACGACGGCGCCCCATTTCGTGACCGTCACCTATCCCGACAGCCACCAGGAGATCTTCGATTTCACCCCCGCCGGCGGCGTCGGCCCCTTCTACTGGCTGGGGACCGCTGCCTTCACCGCCCGTCCGGGCACCGGCACCACCTCGACGCTGGAGGTCGAGGGGGACAACACGGTGATGTACGGCTTCGACGGCACGCTCCACTACTTCGCCGGCGAGGTCTACAACCCCACGCGCTTCGTCCTGACCACCCAGGCCAAGCAGGTGCTGCACCTCGACGCCGCCACCGGCCTGCTCTCGGAGGCCGACCGCAACGGCAACACGGTGACGATCGACGCCGCCGGCATCCACGCCTCGAACGGCGCCTCGATCGACTTCTCCCGGGACGCCGCCGGCCGCATCGCGACCGCGACCCTACCCGGCGGGCACGCCATCCAGTACGCCTACACGCCCTCCGGCGACCTGGGGAGCGTCACCTATCCGAATGGGAACGTTATCTCTCACAACTACGACGGCGACCATTTGCTGCTCAGCTTGAGCGGCAACGGTGGTCAGCCCTTCAACCAGCAGCGCTACGACGCTCAGGGACGGCTGGTCGAGATCATCGATGGGGAAGGGCACTCCATCCAGATCGCCAACGATGTGGCAGGCCAGCAGCAGATCATCACGTCTCCCTCGGGCCGCCTGACCACGATCGACACCTTCGACGATCGCGGCGACCTGCTCCGGGAGGACCTGGTCGGCGACGGGAAGACGATCACCACCACCCACACCTACGACGCGCTCGGGCGGGAGCTCAGCACGACCGATCCGCTCGGCCATACCACAGCGAGGACCTACGACGAGGGTGGGCACGTCCTCACCCAAACGGACGCGAAAGGCAACACGACCCGATTCACCTACACGCCCGAAGGGCTGATCCAGAGCCAGATCCAGCCTGACGGTACGACGGTCTCGTTCCTGATCTACGACACCCGGGGCAATGTCATCACCCAGCGGCGCGCCGACGGGTCGGAGGTCCACCGCACCTACGATGCTCAAGGGCGCATTGCCAGCAAAACCGACGCGAGCGGCCGCACTCTGACCTACACCTACGACGCCATGGGGCATTTGGCGTCGATCACGGACCCGCTCGGCAAAGTCTCCCTGGCGAGTGTCGATGCGGACGGCTTGGTGACCTCGACCTCCGACCCGCTGGGCGGCACTACGTCGATGTCCTACGACGCCGATGGAAACCTGCTCTCGATCACCGATGTTCTTGGCAACACGACCCGCTACACCTACGACGTGCGCGACAACGTCACCTCGGTGACCGATCCGTTCGGCGCCGTGGAGACCAACGTCTATGACAATGCGGGCCGCTTGATCTCTAACGTCCACCGAACCGGCGAGACGATCACTTATGCCTACGATGCCGACGGCAAACTGATCTCGAAGACGTTGCCTGGCAACGACGTTACCTCTTTTTCCTACAACTCCTTCGGCAGCATGGCCTCCGCGACGAATAGCTCGGCCCGGCTCACCTTCGACTACGATGACGCCGGGCATCTGCGGACGATCACCAGCTCTGGCACGCCGACCTCGCCGCAACCCTCGGTAACCCACTCGTACACCTATGACCCGACAGGCAGGCGCCGGAGCGTTAGTGGCCCCGCCGGCACGGTCCGCTATGGATTCGACGAAGACCAGCGGCTGCAGACAGTCACGGACCCGGCGAACGGAGTCTTTCAGTTTGGTTACGACGCTCTCAACCGGATCGTCTCGCTGAGCCGGCCCAACGGCGTTCCTGACACGCTGACCTACACGCCGAGTAACGAGTTGCTCAGCCGTGAATCGACCCTGGGATCTCTGCTGGTCAGCCGAGCTGCCTACGATTACGACAACTTCGGCCGCCGCACCTCGCGGACAGACGTCAATGGCACCTCAACCTTCGCCTACGACGACCTTGGCCAGTTGCTCTCTGCGACGTATCCGGCTGGGATCGGTCTTACGAACGAGAGCTACAGCTATGACCTCGCGGGCAACCGGACCTCCTCGGCCGGCACTCCCCCGGGGGCCTGGGTCTATGACCGCAACCGGCTGCTGCAGGACGGTTCGGCGACCTACACCTATGACGCCGAGGGCAACCAGATCACCCGCACCGACCGGGCGACCGGCGGCGTCACCCGCTACATTTGGAACGCCGAGCACCAATTGACCGGTGTCCGTTTTCCCGACGGCAGCTCCGAAACCTTCCGCTACGACCCCCTCGGTCGCCGGATCGAGATCGCCCACGGCAGCCAGGCCACGCGCTACTCGTACGACGGCCCCTCGATCGATGCCGAGTACGATGCCGCCAACGCGCTCGTCGCCACCTATCTGCATGGCCCGGCCGCAGATGACATCCTGGAGTCAACCCGGGGAAGCCAGCGCTTCTACCATCATGTGGATGGCCTTGGCAGCGTTACCGCGATCACCAATCAGACCGGCAACGTGGTCGCCCGCTATGTCTATGACGCCTTCGGCAACCAGCGGGTCACTGGCAGCGCGGCCAACCCGTTTACCTTCACCGGTCGCGAGCTCGATGCCGCGACCGGCCTCTATTACTACCGCCTCCGTACCTACGACCCGCGGATTGGCCGATTCCTTTCAGAGGACCCGCTGCCGTCGTCCAATCCCTACCCCTACGTCTCCAACAGCCCGGTCAACTGGATCGATCCTTGGGGCGCGGAGGCGGAGGAATACGCCTCCCTCCTCAACTCCGCGAAGTCCGCGGCGCTCGAGTGTATCGGGAACATCCCGGCGGTCCTACTGAAGGAAGCGGCCACCCAGCTCTTGACGATCTATGCCATTCAGCTAGTGGAGGGTAGCCTTCCATACGTTGGGAGAACCGGCCGAGACACGGTGGTACGCTTTGCCGAGCACAGGCGCACCAATCGTTTCGCGGCAGGCCTGGAGGAGATCGGCGAATTCGAGATTCGCATCCCGCAGTTGACGAACGCGAAGGACACGGAGCGGCTGATCCGCGTCATCGAGCAAATGACCTTCGAGGAGTTCGGCGGCACCACCGAATTGCTCAACGTGCGAAACGAGATCAATGCCAAAGACTACGCCAAGTACCGCAAGATCTTCTGTGGCAACTAGGCTGGTCCGGCGGCGGCCGGATCCGCCTTGCACGGCTGGACGTCTATGACTGGCATCGACCCGGCGGCTGTCGAGAAGGAGAAGGAGGCGCTCAAAAGCGCCTTGACCTACCGCAGCTTGCGGCATGACCTGGACTGGCTGTTCGACGATACCGACCGGCTCCTGTTCGCCGAGGCGAATCTCGCCGGTCACGCCCTGTACGCCGTGGGCAGCCAGTTCGTCCTCGACTGCTACTACGAAAGAGGCGCGCTGGAGCCGCTCGTCAAAGCGTACAGCGGTCAGCCGTACCGGGTCGCGGCAAGATTCGATCGCCTGCTCCAACATCTGCAGGAGGCGCAGCGCGCCGATCTGATCGAACGCTTCTGGGCCTCGATCGCCCGGCTGACCCGCGCGGAGTTCTTCTATCAGCGCCCCCGCCGCGACCACGGCGATCACGCCGGGGCCGAGGAATTCAAGAATTACGCTCTCGAAGCCTACGCGCAGGGCATCGATTGGTTGACCCGGCTCGGCCGCCTCGACGCGGCCGAGCGGCTGACCGAGGAGCACAACACGTTGCGTGAGGAGCGCCTGCCCTCCCTGCCGGCTCCGTCGGACCCTCGCCGAATCGATGAGCCGGTCTTCTGGGGGCTGATCTCGAACGCGCGGTCCCAAGCGTCGACGACGCTCGAACAGCTCGCTGCCCTCGGCGAGTCGTTGCGCGCCTTCAAGGCCGCCGAGATCAAACGGTTCAGCTCGCTCTATGCCAAGCTCATGAAACAGCTCTACCACTGGAACGTCTGGGCCCTCGCCTATGCCGCCCGTGGCGGCTGCTCGGACGATGCGTTCGAGGCATTCCGGACTTGGTTGATCCTACAGGGCGATCCAGCCCTTGTTGCGCTGGCCGTCACAGACCCCACCCGAGCCGCCGAACGTGTCCCTGCCGAGCCCGATCTTCCGGAAGGACACTGCCTGGCGATGGTCGAAGAGGCCTACTTTCTACGGACTGGCGACTCGCTCAAACCGCCGCCGATCGATCTCGACAAACCAAAGGGCAAGGAGTGGACGGAGGCATCGTTGGCAACGGCCTATCCGCAACTCGTACGACACTATGCGTCCGTGACAGAGCTCCATTGAGCCCTCTCTGGCACCCGCCGTGCATAGTCAGTGATCGAAGCTGTTGGACCTTTTCGATCGAGGATATGACTATGGCGCTCTCGCTCAAGCCGGAGCATTTGAAACGCTATGCGGACATCGCCCGCCTGCTGATCCAGCACGGGCGTTCGGACCTGGTCAAGGCGGTCGACGTCGACCTGCCGGACGACGAGGCCGCCCAGGAGGCCGTCGGCGGTGATCCGGAGAAGCTCGCCGCCGACCTCGAGTCGCTGGGGCCGACCTTCATCAAGCTCGGCCAGCTGCTCTCCACCCGCTCCGACCTGCTGCCCGAGCCCTACCTGACCGCGCTGGCGCGCCTGCAGGACCGCGTCGAGCCGTTCCCCTTCGAGCAGGTCGAGGAGATCGTCTCGACCGAGCTCGGGGTGCGGATCTCCAAGGCGTTCTCGGATTTCGATCCGCGCCCGCTCGCCGCCGCCTCGCTGGGGCAGGTCCACCGGGCGGCGCTGCGCGACGGCCGGCCGGTCGCGGTCAAGGTGCAGCGCCCCGGCATCCGCCAGGTGATCCTGGAGGATCTCGACGCCTTCGCCCAGATCGCCGCGATGGTCGACAAGCACACTGAGATCGGCCGGCGCTTCGCCTTTCAGGGCATGCTCGAGGAATTCCGCAAGACCCTGCTGCGCGAGCTCGACTACCGGCGCGAGGCGCTCAATCTCGTCACTCTCGCCAACAACCTGCGGGAGTACCAGCGGCTGTTCATCCCGCGGCCGGTGGACGACTACACGACCTCGCGCGTGCTGACGATGGATTTCGTGAAGGGGACGAAGATCACCGATCTCTCCCCGCTGGCCCGCATCGACCTCGACAACCAGGCGCTGGCCTCGGATCTCTGCAAGGCCTATCTCGACCAGATCCTGATCGACGGCTTCTTCCACGCCGATCCGCACCCGGGGAACCTGCTGATCGCCGACGACGGCCGGCTGGCCCTGCTCGACCTCGGCATGGTGGCGCGGATCGATCCGGCCATGCAGGAGCAGCTCCTCAAGCTGATCCTCGCCGTCACCTCCGGCCAGGGGCAGGAGGCCGCCCAGGTCACGCTGCAGATCGGCACGCCGCTGGAGAACCGCGACGAGGCCCGCTACCGGCGCGAGGTGGCGGACCTCGTGGGGAGCTACCAGAACGTCGTGGGCCAGCCGATGCAGGTCGGCCGCGCCGTCATCCACCTCGCCCGCCTGGCGGCCGAGAACGGCATCCGTCCCGCCCCGGAGCTGACCATGATGGGACGGGCCCTGCTGCAGCTCGACGAGACCGCGCGCGCCCTCGACGCCGATTTCGACCCCAACCAGATCGTGCGCCAGCACAGCGACTCGATCATGCGCCGCCACATGCTGAAGAAGCTCTCGCCGGCCAACGTCTTCGCCTCGGCGCTGGAGATGCAGGATTTCGTGCAGCACCTCCCGGGCCGGCTCAATTCCGTGCTCGACAACCTGGCCGCCAACAAGGTGCAGCTCAAGGTCGACGCCTTCGACGAGACCCGGCTGATGGACAACCTGCAGAAGATCGCCAACCGCATCGCGCTCGGCCTGGTGCTGGCGTCGCTGATCGTGGGCGCGGCGCTGATGATGCAGGTGAATACGCGCTTCCGGATCTTCGGCTATCCCGGCCTCGCCATGCTGCTCTTCCTGCTGGCGGCGGCGTGCGGGTTCGTCCTGATCCTCACCGTCTTCGTCAACGACGACTGGCGGGTCTGGCGCAAGACGCCACGCTGAAGAAGGAGACCCATGCCGAGACTCCGCAGGCTGCCGCTGATCGCCGTCCTTGTCCTGGCGGCGCTGGCGTTCGTCCAGGGGGAGGCCCTGTCGCGGTCGAGGCGATCGGAGCGGCAGGCGGAAGACTGGAGCCGGACGTCGCCGCCGGTCAACATGACCCACATCTTCGAGGGGGAGATCAACCGGCGCGGCAAGCCGGTAGGCTTCCATTCTCGGCCGGGCGGCCAGGACCCCGGAAACGCCCGCGTGACGCGGATCGTCGAGCGCCCCAACCGTGCCGGGGTCTACACGGCCGAGGTCGAGATCCGCTCGAATTCCGGCTGGCTCGCCAAGCGCTCTACGCTCTACCCGGACCGCATGGACCGGGCGGCGGTGATCCAGGCGGTGCTCAACGCCTTCCGCAACCGCGAGGGGAACGGCGAGAAGTTCCGCGGCCCTTCCGGGCAGGGCTTCACCATCGAGGGGTACTTCCAGGGGGGCCGGATCAACACGGCCTATCCCATCTACAACCGGGGGGACCGGCCATGAAGCTCGAGTACTACCGGGATTCCGCCGGCGACCCACGCGCCCGCGGCAGGGGTCAGGGCCGGCTGGCGGCCGGTTTCCTGGAGAGCGATCTCCAGGACAGCCCCGCCGCCGCCCGCGAGGTGCTGCGCGCCCTCGACGATGTCGAGTCCGGACGCGAGCCCTCCTGGGAGCGCACCGGCAACGCGTACACCCTTACTCTCTCGCCCGAGGGGGTCACGATCCAGGACGAGAATGCCGAGGATTTCAAGCCGCACTCCCTTTCGCTGGCGGCGCTCCGCGAGGCGGTCTCCGGCTGGCTCTCCTTCCTGGAAGGCGGCTGACGGAAATCCGTTCCCGGCGGCGCATGGCATGTCATGGAGAGATTGATCCTGGGCAGAAAAGCGGCCTGGGCCTTCCTGATCGCGCTGGCTCTCGCCGCTCCGGCTCACGCCGCGGCCGGTGACACGGTCGCCGACCGGGTGCTGGGGCAGCGGCGGTTCTCGACCTCGATCCCCTACTTCGTGGACGGCAAGGTCTTCGCCGCCACGGACATCGCGGTCGACCGGTCGGCGACCCCGAACCGGATCTGGCTGGCCGACGCCGGGCTGAACCGGGTCCTCGGCTGGTCGGACATCGCGCGCTTCCGCGCCGGCGCCGCCGCCGACCTGGTGCTGGGGCAGCCGTCGCTCTACACCGGCACGCTCATCTACGAGCAGAAGGATTGCCCGTCCCCCCCCAGCGCGACCCGCTTCTGCCGGCCCACCCGCGTCGACGTGGATTTCCGCGGCAACCTCTACGTGGTCGATCTGTTCAACTTCCGGGTGCTGGAGTTCGACCTCCCCTTCGCCACCGACCGGACGGCCGACCGGGTCTTCGGCCAGCGGGATTTCACCTCCCGGGCCGCCGCCGCCGGCTCCACCCTCGACGCGATCAACTCGTTCGTGGGGGTGAGCCTGGATCGCGCGGGCAACGTCTGGATGGTCGACCCGACCGGCTCGCGCCGGGTGCTGGAGCTCGACGATCCGATCACGCACGACACGCGGCCCGACCGCGTGATCGAGCCGGGGACGAGGAGCGAGTGCTCCGGCGGCGGCGGCGTGGAAAATCGTCTGTGCGATCCCAACGACGTCGAGGTCAGCCCCCAGGGGGACCTGTTCGTGCAGGACTTCCGGCCGGCCAGTTTCGGCGACCCTCGTCTCTACATCTACCGGCAGCCGCTGGCGACCGACCTGACGGCCGACGTCAGGCTGGACGGCTTCGGCTACACAGGGGTGGTCTTCGATCCCGCCGGCAACCTGTACAGGGCCGGCGGCTTTTTCGTCGCCCGCTGGCCCGCGCCCATCCAGACCGGCGACGGGGGAGCTGGTCGCCGGTCCGTTCAGCGAGGAGATCTCCACCGGCCGGCCGGACATCGACTCGGCGGGGAACCTCTACTCCGCCGGCGTCCCCTGGCCCAGCAACGCGAGCTCCCGCGTCTACGTCTTCGACGCTCCGTTCCAGGGGGATCCCCTGCAGGTCGAGCGGGCTGGGATGTCCGGCCGCGCCCTCAACGGCCCCCTCGCGGTGGCGGTGGACCGTAGCGCGGTCCCCAACCGCCTGTACGTCCTCGATCAGACCGACCGGGTGCTCGGCTGGCGGGACGCCGCCGGGTTCGCCAATGGCGCTCCGGCCGATCTGATCCTCGACGGCAACGATCCGGCCCTGGCCGCCTATGCCGCCTGCCGCTACCAGGATCATCCGCCCGTCAACGCCCAGCGGTTCTGCGCCAGCGACGGCGGCATCCTCGGCGGCATGGCCGTCGATTCGCGGGGGAACCTCTGGCTGTCGGACTTGAACAACCATCGGGTGCTCGAGTTCGACCGTCCGTTCGATACGGACGGCACCGCCGACCGGGTGCTCGGACAGGGGGGATCGTTCACCACGCGGCTCTGCAACCAGGGGGGTCTCAGCGGCGGGAGCCTGTGCTATCCGGGAGCGCTCGCCTTCGACCGCGACGACAACCTGTACGTCGCCGACTCGTTCAACAACCGGGTGCTGCTGTTCCGGGAGCTCCTGCGGGGTAACCGGGTGGCCGGCAAGGTCTTCGGGCAGCCCGATTTCCAGCATGGAGGATGCGGCCGCCCCGGCGCGCGCACCCTCTGCCTGGGCTATGACGAGGGGGATATCAACGTCCACTTCTACGCCGCGAGCGGGCTGGCGGTCGATCCGCGGGGGAACCTGTACGTCTCCGATTCCTACAACAACCGGGTGCTGATCTTCCGGGACGCCGCGGCGTCGGACACCGAGGCGGACGCCGTCCTGGGGCAGGAGGGGCGGTTCAAGACCACGCTGCAGGGCACGGGTCCGCGGCGTTTCGGCGGCTTCCAGGGGGCTCGCCATCGCACCCGGCGGCGAGCTCTACGTGGCGGACACCGCGAACGACCGGCTGCTCGTCTTCGACGATCCGCTGCGCCGCGACACCGCCGACCGCGTCTTCGGGCACGCGGGCTTCGCCCAGGGGGAGCGTCGCTGTCGACGTACGACGTCCTGCCCCTGCCGACCGCGAAGAACCTGCTGCGGCCGCGGGCCCTCGCCTTCGACGCGCTGGGCAACTTGTATGTCGCGGACACGGAGTACAACCGCATGCTGAGGTTCGACAGACCTTAACAAGGACGAACACGGACTGACACGGACTTACAAGGACGAGGAGCCTTGATTTTGGCGGCTCCTGTTCGTCCCTGTTCGTCCGTGTAAGTCCGTGTCTTCTTTTCTTCCCTCAGCTGGTCTGCAAGATCGGAAAATCGAAGCTGGGGAGCCCCCCGGGGCCGGTCATCAGGCTGAGCAGGACGCTCTCGAGCTCGCGCAGGCTGGGGGTCTCCATCAGCACCTGGCGCTCGGCGGGGGAGAGGGGGATGGCGTGGGCGATGGCGGTGACGATCTCCGTCCCCGCCATGTTCTCCATGATCGAGAGGTCCATCTCCGAATCGTTGGCCTCGACGCGCTGGCGCACCAGGTCGCGCAGGACGGGGAACTCGAGCTCGTCCTCCACCTGATCGGGATCCGCGAGGAACTCGCCATAGCTCACCACGACGCGGCGGTACCCGCGGTCGCAGGGGGCCTCGCCGATCACCCGGAAGCGGATCACGCCGCCGGCGAGCACGAGGTAGCGGTCCTCCTCAGGCTCGTGGAGCTCGCCGATATAGGCCAGGCAGCCCACCTGGTAGACCGGCGGCCGGCTTCCCAGGCCGCGGGCGGCGGGGGAGTCGTCCTCCAGGGGCTGCACGATGGCCACGTAGCGATCCGCCGCCATGGCGTCGTCCACAAGGTTGCGCTCGCCCGGCTCGGTG
Organism: uncultured Acidobacteriota bacterium; assembly: GCA_963792575.1. GTDB lineage: Bacteria > Acidobacteriota > Thermoanaerobaculia > Multivoradales > UBA5704 > DATARR01. Next base: position 305,007 of record CAWBWZ010000022.1, on the reverse strand, counting down.
GCGGCGAAGGGGACGACAGTGCCGGGCAGCAGCAGAGGCTGCTCCAGGGGGAACAGGGGGAGGGTGGTCGGCAGCTCTTCGGGTTTCACGTCCGCCTATGATCACAGACCCGCCGCCCGACCGCAACGTCTTCAGTTGATTCCCGCTAGTTCACTTGGGAAGGCGGCGAGGTGTCGGGGGTCGTCGTCAGATAGTTGAGCGAGAGGAGCTGGGCGAGGGTGTCGATCAGGTCCTGAAAGCCCCGCGTCTCGAGCAGGGCCTGCCGCTCGGCGGGGGAGAACGGGGCGGTCTGCGCCATGAACAGGACGACCTGCCGGGGGGACATCGTCTCCAGCACGCCGGCCGAGCCGAACTGCCGGCGGCCGAACTCGACGATGCGGTCCTTGAACACCTCCAGCTTCCACCCCTCGGGCTCCGGTCCGCCGCCCGCGAGATCGGCGGCGAACTCCCCATATTCGACCGCCGCCCGCGTCACGCCCCCCTCCGGCGGCAGCTCTTCGCGGACGCGGAAGCGGACGAGCCCTTCCAGCCGTACCTGGAGCCCATCCGCCGACCGCCCCTCCTCATGGATGCGGGCGAGGCAGCCGACGGAGTAGAAGGCCGCCGGGCTCTCGCTCTCCTCCCCGCAGGCCTGGACGACGCCGACGTAGCCGCCCGCCGCCATGGCGGCCGCGAGCACGCCGCGGTCGTGAGCGTCGGTGACCGTGACCGGGAGCACCGTTTCCGGCAGCAGCAGCCAGGGAACGAGCGGCAGGATATGAAGGGTGGCGGGGAGGTCGGCGAGCCGGAGATCGGAGTTCATGGGAAGCGATGATATCAGCCCTGGAAGCCGCGACGCGGTTTCCGGGTTTGGTGACAAGGACAAAGGACGTAAAGGACTGCAAGGACGTAAAGGACAAAAAACAACAAAGCCCCGGTTTTAGGGTGTTCTTTCGTCCTTGTCGTCCTTGCAGTCCTTTACGTCCTTGTCTTTTTTCCTACAGCTCCGGCTCCAATCCCGTGATCCGCCGGAACGCCTCAACATACCGCTCGAGCGTCCCGCGCACCACGTCGGCGGGGAGCTCCGGCGGGGGGACTCCCTGTCCCAGCCGGACTCGTCGAGCCAGTTGCGGACGAACTGCTTGTCGAACGAGGCGGGTTCCTCGCCGGGCAGCCAGTGGGCGATGTCCCAGTAGCGGGAGGAGTCGGGGGTGAGGACCTCGTCGATCAGCAGCAATTCGCCCGTATCGACAGCGTGGCCGAACTCGAACTTGGTGTCGGCGAGGATCAGGTTGCGGCCGGCCGCGTGCTCCGCTCCCGCCTGATAGAGGGCGATCGTGAGGTCGCGCAGGGCGGTGGCGAGCTCCGTCCCCAGGGCGCGCTCGACGGTGGCGAAATCGACGTTCTCGTCGTGCCCCTCCTCGGCCTTGGTCGCCGGGGTGAAGACCGGCGCGGGGAGTGGGCTCGCCCGCTGGAGGCCAGGGGGGAGGGGGATGCCGCAGACGGTGCCCGTCTGTACATACTCCCGATAGCCGCTGCCGGCGAGAAAGCCGCGGGCCACGCACTCGAAGGGGACCACCCGCGCCTTGCGCGCCAGCACAGACCTCCCCCGCAGCCGGTCGCGGTGGGGTTGGAGCGCGGCGGGGAAGTCCGCCGGATCGGTCGCCAGCAGATGGTTGGGGACGATCGCCGACAGCCGCTGGAACCAGAAGTTCGAGAGCTGATTGAGGATCTTCCCCTTGCCCGGGATGCCCGGCCGCAGCACGTGGTCGTAGGCCGACAGCCGGTCGCTGGCCACGATCAGCAGCGCGTCGCCGAGATCGTAGACGTCCCGCACCTTGCCCCGGCGCGGCGGCGGCAGCCCGGGGATCTCACTCTGCCAGAGGGCTTCCATGGCCTGTCTTATAACAGCTCAGCCATGGCTCGGCCAGCTCTCGATGCTCTCGAGGATGCTGGTCGACTCACGGTTGACGGCGGCGAGCAGCGGCTCGCTGGGAATCTCCTTCAGCTCCTCGGGGGGAACGCCGCGGCGTCCACGATCTCGTAGACGGAAAGCTGATCGAGGCCCTTGAGGTGGGCCATGCCGAGCTTGCGGAAGCCGACGGCCAGGAGCTCGCCGGAATCCTCGAACCTGCAGACGACGTAGGTGCGGTCCCCCTCGTGGCCGCGGAAGAGGCGGATGCCGGCGGTCTCCTGGTCGAGCTGGGTGAGGAAGGGGCCGGTGGCCACCATGCCGTTGTTGTGCAGGGTGCCGTTGCGGTTGATATAGGCGTAGAAGGGCCGCGCCTCTTCCTTCTTGTCCACCACGTCGACGTTCTTGTGCGACAGCGGGGCGAAGAAGCGGTGCACGGTCGCCTCCGGATACCCCTGGTTGATCAGCATGGTCTTCACCTCGTCGATCTCCTGGGTCGCCTTGCCGGTGGTCAGGCGGGAGAGCTCGACGAGACCGGGGCCGAAGAACTCGTAGCGCTCCCCCTCGCCGCCGGCCTGGCCGCCCATCGGGATCAGGCGGTAGGGGCCGAAATTGAGGGCGATGCGCATGCCGCGGTCGAACGGCAGCCCCTCGCGCACCGCCTCCACGTAGTAGCGCTGAAGCTGGATCGAGCAGAGCAGCAGGTTGGTGGCCTCGCGGCTGGAGTAGAAGGCGCCGTCGCCGAGGTATTTCTCGAGCTTGGCGCGGTGCGACAGCGCCAGGCGGTTGATCCGCCGCTGGAAGCGGAACATGGTGAGGAAGGCGCCTTCCTGGCTCTCGTTGCCGGCGCGGTGGAGCACCGACAGGGTCGCCGAGAAGTCGCTGATGTCGTAGATCATCCCGTAGCGCTCGACCAGCGGGTCGACCACCCAGGGCGCCATGAAGTCGAGCGGCCGGGTGGCGGAGGAGAAGCGCACCTCGCCGCCGGGAGCCGCCGCGCGGCCGGGAGGGAGCTCGCGGCCCAGCATGGCGCCGTCCTGGACCTCGATCGGCACGATCATGCGCCGCAGGGAGTGCACCAGCTCGAACTCCTTGAGCTTGACCAGCAGGCTCTCCCAGACCGCCACCAGCGGCGGCGTCAGCAGCCGGACGGGGTCGTAGGTCCGCAGGGTCGCCAGATAGGACAGGTAGCCGGGGCGCGTGAGCAGGTCGCGGGAGTCGTTGCGCGGGTCCGCCTTGAGCAGGTGGCGGACGGCGGCGCGCAGCGCGGGGTCGGTGGCGAGCTGCTCGAAGTGCCAGCGCGCCAGCTCGTCGAGCCGCTTGCGCAGATCGCGGCCGTCGATGCCCAGGGAGCCCGCGAAGTAGCTCGTCAGCTCGCCGAGATCGCGGCCGATGTAGTCTTCGGTGAACAGCAGGACGTTGTCGCGCATGTGGGTCAGCAGGCGGGGGAAGAGCTCCTCCTCGACCTCCTCGGTGGCGAGGGCGAGCCGCTGCATGAGATCGAAGGTGGCCGACAGCACGCGGTCGAGAAAGCGGTCGAGGATGCGGTATTTGATCGCGTCGCCGTGACGGCGGCCGATCTCGCTGTCCCGCCTGAGGATACGTTTCGGCACATCCTTGAGGAGGCGCGCCACGTCGAGGGAATGCTGGAGCCAGAAGACGGCCGGATACTGCCGGCCGTAGCTGGAGATCGTGGCGTTCTCGAGCGCGCGGCAGAGCAGGGTCGAGTAGCGCTCCCAGCCCTGGGTATGGCCCCGGACGTCGTGCCCCGCGCGGCGCAGCCCGGCCACCTGCACGGCCTCCTCGGCCTCGATGTGCTCGCGCAGGGCGGCGCGCAGCTCGAGCAGGCCGGAGGAGAGCATGACCGGAAAGCCCTGAAATGGCGTGGCGCTCTCGTCCTCCAGGAAGATCGGGCGCGGCGTCGGCAGCACCCGCAGGAGATCGGGCATCAGCCGCCGCCCCTCCTCGGGATCGGAAGAGAGGAAGTTGAACGGACCTTGAAGCATCTGCAGAAAAGACGTCGGGTTCATGCTCGCGCCTATGGGACGGCGTTGTTTTCAACTGGAAAAGGAGCGATTACGTATACCATACGGCTGGCGAAGGGAGCCATGGAAATTAGCACCACGCTGGCGCGCACCCGCCGGGAAGGCGCTCCTTTGCCCTGTTGTCATCCTGTTAATATTGAGGCGCGATAGAAACTGGAAGTTGAGGAGAGGACTCATGGGGGAGCTCGGATCGATTCACGTTGTCCCGGCAGGCAGGCCGGAGGCCGATCTGCTGGCGGTGGGTTGCTTCGAGAAGGAATCTCCCCCGGTGGACGGCATGGCGGAGGGGATCCGGCGGGCGGTCGAACGCCTGGCCGCGCGCCCCGGATGGAAGGGCAAGGACGACCAGGCGGCGCAGACCGACACCGGCACCGACGGCCCGGTGGTCTCCCTGCGCAGTCTCGGCTGCCGTCAGGACCTCACCGCCGTCAAGCTCGCCCGCTGGCTCTTCAGGGTCGCGGAGGACGCCCGCAAGGACGGGGCGCGGCGGCTGACCGTGGCCCTGCCGGCCCATGCCGAGACCTCCGGCCTGGCGGCCGCCCGCCGCATCCTGCGCGCCCTGGCGCTCTCCAGCTACCGGTTCGACCGCTTCCTGAGCGAGGCCGACGAAGGCCGGCCGGGTCGAGCGGTTCGCCGTGGTGCCGCCGGCGGGCGAGGAGGCGGCCTACCGTGAAGCCCTGCCCGGCGTCGAGGCGGTGGCGAGCGCCATCGTCTTCGCCCGCGACCTCGCCAACTCGCCGGCCAACGAGGCCACCCCCGCCTGGATGGAGGAGCGCGCCCGCGAGCTCGCCGCCAGCCGCGCCTTCGACATCACCGTGCTGGGCGCCGCCGAGCTGCGCGCCCGCGGCATGGGCGGCCTGCTCGCCGTCGGCGCCGGCTCCGTCCACGAGCCGCGGCTGGTGCGCCTGGCGCTGGGGCGACCGCGGTCCCGCGCGTCGCCCTGGTCGGCAAGGGGGTGACCTTCGACACCGGCGGCATCTCGATCAAGCCGGCGGCCGACATGGACGACATGAAGTACGACAAGTGCGGCGCCTGCGCCGTGCTGGCCATCGCCCGCGCCGTGGCCGACCTCGAGCTGCCGGTGCGCCTGTCGGTCTACGCCCCGCTGGCCGAGAACATGCTGAGCGGCAGCGCCTACCGGCCGAGCGACATCGTGCGCTGCTACAACGGCAAGACGGTGGAGATCACCAACACCGACGCCGAGGGGCGGATGATCCTCGCCGACGCCCTCGCCTGGGCCGCCGAGGAGCGGCCGGAGGCGATCCTGGAGCTCTCGACCCTGACCGGCGGCGTCATCGTGGCGCTCGGCCACCAGGCGGCGGGCCTCTACACCCCCGACGACGGGCTGGCCGGCGAGCTCGCCGCCGCCGCCGAGGAGGGGGGCGAGCGCGTCTGGCGCCTCCCCCTCTACCCCGAGTACCTGGAGGAGATGAAGGGCACGCACGCCGATCTCCGCAACTCCGCCGGCCGCGCCGGGCAGCGCCAACACCGCGGCGGCCTTCCTGTCGCAGTTCGTCGGCGACGTCAAGCGCTGGGCGCACCTCGACATCGCCGGCGTCGCCAACGTCAAGTCCGATCAGGCGGGTCCTGCAACGGCGCCACCGGCTTCGGCATCGCCTCGGCGGTGAACTGGCTCCGCCACCTCGCCGGGTAGGCCGCTCACACCCCCGTGAAGACTCTGCTCCTCGAAATCCGCGACCTGCGAGATCTCGTTTCCCGCCCGGGGGGAGTGGACCCCCGTGGTGCGCGGCGCCTCGCTGGCGGTCGGCCGCGGCGAGATGGTCGGGCTGGTGGGGGAGTCCGGCTCGGGCAAGACCCTCACCGCCCTCGCCGTGCTCGGCCTGGTGCCGCCCCCCGGCCGGGTGACGCGGGGGACCATCTGGCTCGACGGGCCGGGCGGCCCTTCAGACGGCGCCGTCGATCTGCTGACGCTCGGCGAACGCGAGCTGCGGGCGGTGCGCGGCGGCTCGCGTCGCCATGGTCTTCCAGGAGCCGGCGACGGCGTTCAACCCGGTCTATTCGATCGGTTTCCAGATCGCCGAGGCGGTGCGGGCCCACCGGCGGGTCTCGCGGCGGGAGGCCGCGGACGAAGCGGCGCGGCTGCTCGACCGGGTGGCGCTCGCCGACGCGCGGCGGCGCCTGGACGACTACCCTCACCAGCTCTCGGGCGGCCAGCGCCAGCGCGCGATGATCGCCATGGCCCTCGCCGGCCGGCCCGACCTGCTGCTCGCCGACGAGCCGACGACGGCGCTCGACGTGACCCTGCAGGCGCAGATCCTGGAGCTGCTCGGACGAGCTGCGGCGCGACCTCGGGCTCTCGGTGCTGCTGATCACCCACGATCTGGGGGTGGTGGCCGAGACCTGCGACCGGGTGGTGGTGATGCAGGGCGGCCGGGTGGTGGAGACGGCGGCGGTGGCCGATCTGTTCCGCGCTCCGGCCCACCCCTACACCCGCGAGCTGCTGGCGGCGCTGCCGCGGCTGGGCGCCGGCGAGGAGGCGTGGTGAGCGCGCCGCCGGAGGCGGCGGCGGCGCTGCTCAGCGTCGAGGGCCTGCGCAAGGAGTACCCGGTGCGGCGCGGCCTGCTGCGGCGCACGCTGGGCACCGTGCATGCGCTCGCCGGCGTCGACCTGCGGGTGCGGCGCGGCGAATGCCTGGCGCTGGTCGGCGAGTCGGGGAGCGGCAAGACGACGCTCGGCCGCTGCGCGCTGCGGTTGATCGAGCCGACGGCCGGCCGGGTGACCTTCGACGGCGAGGATCTGCTCGCCCTGCGAGGGGGGCGCGCTGCGCGCCCGCCGGCGCCGCTTCCAGATGGTCTTCCAGGACCCCTACGGGTCTCTCGACCCGCGGCAGCGGGTGGAATCGATCGTGGCCGAGCCGCTCGGCATTCACACCACCCTCGACCGCGCCGGGCGGGCGGAGCGGGCGGCGGAGCTGCTGGCCGCCGTGGGACTCGCGCCGGCGCTCGGAGCGCGCCTCCCGCACCAGCTGTCGGGCGGGCAGCGGCAGCGGGTGGGCATTGCGCGGGCGCTGGCGCCGGAGCCCGACCTGCTGGTGGCGGACGAGCCGGTGTCGTCGCTCGACGTCTCGGTGCGCGGCCAGATCCTCGACCTGCTGAGCGGGCTGCGCGAGCGTCTCGGCCTCTCGATGCTGCTGATCTCGCACGACATGGCGGCGGTCGAGCGGCTGGCGGACCGGGTGGCGGTACTGTATCTCGGGCGGATCGTGGAGCTGGCCCCGGCGCGCGAGCTGCTGACCCGGCCGCTCCATCCGTATACGGCGAGCCTGCTGTCGGCGGTGCCGGTGGCGGCGCCCCGCGGGCAGCGGCGGCGCGTCGTGCTGCCGGGGGAGCCGCCGAGCCCGCTCGCCCCCCCTCCGGGGTGCCCGTTCCATCCGCGCTGCCCGAGCGCCCGGCCGCGCTGCGCGGCCGAGCGGCCGCCGCTGGCGGCGCCCGGCGGCAGCGGCGGCGCCGCCGGAGGGGAATGGGGGCGCGTGGTGGCGTGCTTTTATCCCGGAGAACTTCCCATGCCGGGGAGTAAGAAGGATACAGTTGCTTCGTAAGAGGCTTGGAGAACTTTTGAGCGTCCGGCGCGTACATCTCGGCGTGGGACCGCCGCGCCAGGGTATATCGATCACCAGGTTGAGGGGTCTATTTCAGGGGTCTGATCTAATGAATACAACGTTCTCTCGAACCGTTTCATGGCACCGCCGGGGGGCTCTCCTGCTCGCCGGGTTCTTGCTCGCCGCAACGTCGATGACCGGCGCTCCGGGGCAGGCCGCCCCGCTGCGCGTCGGCACCAACCTGCAGCCGCCGCCCTCGCCGGAGCCGCCGGCGCTCGACATCCGGAACAACGCCATCCAGCTCTCGGTCGACCGCGCGATCGAGATCGCCCTGCAGCGCAACCTGGCGATCGTCATTCAGCGCTACACCCGCGTCCAGCAGCGCCTAGCGATCATCGAGGCGCTCGGCTTCTACGACCTCAACGCGACCATCGACGCGATCGCCAGCAACCGGAACCAGCCGGCGGCCACCCGCTTCGAGGCCTCGCAGTCCGAGGAGCAGGACCTCGACTTCGGCCTCCGCCAGCGCACGCCGCAGGGGGGCGAGCTCTCCGTCGGCTGGCGCAACAGCCGCTCCGCGAACGACAACCCGCAGTCGAACCTCCCCTCGTTCTACACCTCGGGCCTGACCTTCGCCTTCAACCAGCCGCTGCTGCGCAACTTCGGCCGCTACGGCACCGAGCGCAACATCATCGTGGCGCAGATCAACAGCCAGCTCAGCCGCCAGGATTTCGAGCTCCAGGTGACCGCGATCACCCAGCAGGTGGTGAACGCCTACTGGAACCTGGTCAATGCCCGCGAGCAGCTCGGCGTCGCCCAGCAGAGCCTGCAGCTCGCCCGCGACCTCCACGCGCGCAACAAGATCCAGGTCGAGGTGGGCACCATACCCCCGCTCGACCTGACGCAGAGCGACGCCGCCATCGCCACCCGCGAGGCGGGGATCATCCGCGCCACCTCCGCCGTCGGCGACGCCGAGGACGAGCTCCGGCGCCTGCTCAACCTGCCGGCCGGCCCCCTCTGGGCGACCGGGATCGTGCCGACCAGCGATCCCAAGACCGACGAGAAGGTCGCCGTCAACGTCGACGAGGCACTCCGCATCGCCATCGCCCAGCGCCCCGAGCTGCGCAGCCAGGAGATCCAGCTGGCGCAGGCCCGGCGCGACGCCGAGTACTTCCGCGGCCAGCTCAAGCCGACCCTCGACCTCAACGTCAACTACGGCTACAGCGGCCTGGGCGTCGGCTACAGCGGCGCCTTCAATCAGATCACCGGGCTCGACTTCCGCGGCTGGCAGGCGCAGCTCAACTTCGCCTATCCGATCCAGAACCGCACCGCCCGGGCCCAGAGCGCCAGCGCCAATGTCGCCGTCGACCGTTTCCAGGCGCAGTACGACCAGCAGCGGCTGGTGATCGAGACCGAGGTGCGCCGGGCCGCCCGCGCCGTCGACACCGCGTTCAAGTCGATCGACGCCGCCCGCCGGGCGCGCGAGTTCCAGGACAAGAACCTGGACGCCGAGAAGAAGAAGTATGAGAACGGCCTGTCGACCGCGTTCCAGATCACCCAGATCCAGGACCAGTTGACGCAGGCCCGCAGCGACGAGGTCACGGCGACGGTCAACTACCGCACCGCGCTCGCCGAGTACTACCGGTCGGTCGGCCGGCTGCTCGCGCAGCAGGGAGTCGACCTCGAGGATTCCGTGGAGGGGGACGCCATCGCCCACCGCTACAGCTTCAGCCGCGCGCTGCTGCCGGGAGAGGTCCGGTAAGGCCATGGCCGCCCTTGAGGATTCCAGCTTCGGCCGGCTGATCGGCGTCCTGGTCTCGCCCGGCAAGACCTTCCGGTCGATCGCCGGGCGCCCCACCTGGGGGGTGGCCCTGGCGGTCCTGCTGCTGGTTTCGGCGGGGGTGGGACTCCTCGCCGGCCAGCGCACCGACTACCGCGACATGATCACCCGCAGCGTGCGCGACAGCGGGCGGCAGATCCCGCCGGAGGCGCTCGAGCGGCAGATCGGCATGATGGAGAAGGCCGGGCCCTATTTCTCCGCCCTCGGGGCCCCTGTCTTCATCGTGCTCCTCTCGCTGATCTCGGCACTCATCTACTGGATCTTCTTCAAGCTGCTCGGCGGCGACTTCAGCTTCAAGTCTGGCTTCTCCGTGACGCTGCACGCGGCGATGCCCGCCGTCGTCTCGCTGCTGCTCAGCCTGCCGGTCATTCTCAGCCGGTCGCGGCTCGGCTACGATGACCTCAAGACCGGCAGCTTCCTGCGCTCCAACCTCGCCTTCCTCGCGCCACAGAACGCTCCGAACTGGCTGACGGCTCTCTACGCCAGCGCCGACTTCTTCGCGCTCTGGAGCCTGGTGCTCTCGATCATCGGGTACCGGGCGATCTCGCGCCTGTCGACCCAGGCCGTGGCCGCGACCGTGGTGATCATCACGCTGCTCTTCGTCGCTGTCCGTGTCGGACTGGCGAGCTTTCGGTAGAGGAACCTGTGAAGAGATTTCTGATCGGGCTCGTATTGGTGCTGGTCCTCGCCGGCATCGTCTTCGCCAGCATTCGCGCCAAGGGGGGCGACAAGGGGGAGAGCGTCTACGCCGAGCCGGTGGCGCGGCGGGACCTGGCGCAGGTCGTCAAGGCGACCGGCGAGCTGCAGCCGCGCGTCCAGGTCAACATCTCCGCCCACGTCATCGGCAAGATCGAACAGCTCTACGTGCAGGAGGGGGATCTGATCCGCAAGGGGCAGCCCTTCCTGCGCCTCGAGCAGCAGGCCTTCCTCGCCCAGCGCGACCAGTGGGCCGCCCAGCTGCGCAGCTCCCAGACGGCGGTGCGGCAGGCCGAGGTCTCCCTCGCCGACGCGGGGGTCAAGCTCGCCCGCTCCAAGATGCTGAAGGGGGAGGGGATCTCCACCCAGCAGGACCTCGAGGGGGCCCAGCTCGCCGAGACCTCCGCCCGGCTGCAGCTCGATTCGGCGCGCGACGCCGTCCGCCAGACCCAGGCCAACCTGGTCAAGGCCCAGGACGACCTCACCAAGACCACCATCTACTCGCCGCTGACCGGCCGGGTCATCGCCCTCAACGCCAAGGAGGGGGAGGTCGTCGTCTCCGGCGTCATGAACAACCCCGGCTCGGTGATCGGCACGATCGCCGACCTCGCCGAGATCATGGCCGAGGTCGACGTCGACGAGACCGAGATCGTCAACGTCCGGCTCGGCCAGAAGTCCGTGCTGCGGGTGGACGCGCTGCCGGGCCGCGAGTACACCGGCAAGGTGGTCGAGGTGGGGAGCTCCGGCTACAACCGCGCCAACCAGCCGGACGTCACCTTCTTCAAGGTCAAGATCCTGCTCGACCACCCCGACGACAACCTGCGGGCCCGGCATGTCCGTGCGCGCCGAGATCAACACCGACTCCCACGCCCAGGCGCTGACCGTGCCGATCCAGGCGGTCGTCGAGCGCGAGGTTGAAAAGGGGAGCAAGGAGCGGAAGGTCGTCTTCGTCGTCGCCGGCGGCAAGGCGAGCCAGCGGCCGGTGGCGACCGGGCTTTCGGACGAGACCCACGTCGAGCTGACCTCCGGCGTCAAGCCCGGCGAGCAGGTGATCACCGGCCCCTACCGCACGCTGCGCGATCTCCAGGAGGGCGACCCTGTCCAGATCAGCAAGACCTCGGAGGACGAGGATCGCAAGGGCGGCAAGGGCGCCGCGGGAAAAAGCGCGGACAAGAAGGACGAGGACAACTAAATGGCGCTGATCGATCTGCGCGACATCTACAAGGTCTACGACATGGGAGCCGAGAAGGTCCACGCCCTCAACGGCGTCGACCTCGAGGTGGAGCGGGGCGAGTATGTGGCGATCATGGGCTCGTCGGGCAGCGGCAAGTCGACGCTGATGAACCTGCTCGGCTGCCTCGACACGCCGAGCGGCGGCAGCTACATCCTCAACGGCACGGCCGTCCAGGAGCTCGACGACAGCGAGCTGGCGGCCATCCGCAACAAGGAGATCGGCTTCGTCTTCCAGACCTTCAACCTGCTCGCGCGCACCGACGCCCTGCACAACGTCGAGCTGCCGCTGATCTACGCCGGCCTCTCGCGCGCCGAGCGGCGGGAGCGGGCGAAGCGGGCCCTCGAGCGGGTGGGCCTGGGCGACGCGCATGACCCACCAGCCCAACGAGCTGTCCGGCGGCCAGCGCCAGCGCGTCGCCATCGCCCGCGCCCTGGTCAACGATCCGTCGATCCTGCTCGCCGACGAGCCGACCGGCAACCTCGACTCCGCCACCTCCGAGGAGATCATGCACCTCTTCGACGAGCTCCACCAGGCGGGCAACACCGTGGTGCTGGTCACCCACGAGCCGGACATCGCCGAGCACGCCTGGCGCAAGGTGATGCTGCGCGACGGCAAGGTCACCTCCGACCAGCTCACCGCGCGGGCCGAAGCCGCCGCCGCGGCCGCCCCGGCCTCCTGAAAGGAGCCGACCGATGGTCTTCCTGGAAAACTTCCGCATCGCCATCGGGGCGCTCCGCGCCAACCTGATGCGCTCGATCCTGACCACCCTCGGCATCATCATCGGCGTCGCCGCCGTGGTCGGCGTGGTCTCGATCGTCCAGGGGCTCCAGTACACCATCACCGAGCAGCTCCAGGGGGTGGGCGCCACCTTCATCGCCGTCTCGGCGAAGAACGACCGCAGCAACATCCCCGGCCTCGCCGCCCGGCAGGTCAAGCTCACCCCCGAGGACGCCCAGGCGATCGAGGAGCGGGTCCCGGGCGTCAAGCTGATGTCGCCGTTCATCCTCGGCCGCGCCGCCGTCAAGCACAAGGACCGCAAGCACAACCCGTTCATGATCATCGGGGCGACCGAGAACTACCAGGACGTCACCAACCAGACCGTCGACCGCGGGCGCTTCTTCTCCCAGGTCGACCTCGACAACCACCGCAAGGTGACCGTCATCGGCCCCAAGATCGCCGAGGAGCTGAACCTGGGGCCCGATCCGCTGGGCAAAGAGATCTACATCGACATCTATCCGGCGACCGTGATCGGCATCATGGAGAAGAAGGGGCAGAACCTGGGGATGGACTTCGACGACATCGTCTACGTCCCGTTCAGCTCGGCGGTCAACCTGTTCGGCCGCAACGCCGCCGACCAGGTGCAGGTCCGCCTCCAGGCGACCAGCGCGGAGAGCGTGCCGCAGGTCAAGGACGGCATCACCCGGCTGCTGCGGCAGCGCCACAAGATCCCTGCCAGCGAGCCCGACGACTTCGAGATCCAGACCCAGGACGAGATCCTCAAGACGGTCAACAGCGTCCTCGGCAGCGTCACCGCCGTGGTCGGCGGCGTGGTCGGCATCGCCCTGCTCGTCGGCGGCATCGGCATCATGAACATCATGCTGGTGTCGGTGACCGAGCGCACCCGCGAGATCGGCGTGCGCAAGGCGGTCGGGGCGCGCCGCCAGGACGTCCTCATCCAGTTCCTCATCGAGGCCGTCACCCTGTCGCTGATCGGCGGCGGCATCGGCCTCGCCCTCGGCTACGGACTGGGAGTGGCGGATCTCCAAGATGATCCCCGGCTTCCCGCCCGCCCACGTCCCCCTGTGGGCGGTCGGCCTCGCCATCGGCTTCTCGGCCGGGGTCGGCATCTTCTTCGGCATCTATCCGGCCGCCAAAGCCTCGCGGCTCGACCCGATCGAAGCGCTGCGCTACGAGTAACCCCCCCAGGGGGAGGGGTGTTGGTGCCGGAGATGGGAGTCGAACCCACACGCCCTTGCGAGCGGCGGATTTTGAGTCCGCTGCGTCTGCCATTCCGCCACTCCGGCCTTGCAGAGAGGGAATCCTAGGGGCTCCCTTCCGGGGTGTCAACCGCGGGTTTTTTCCGCCCGGTTTTTCGCTTTGTGACACGACGGTAACGCCCCGCCTCCGCCCCCTGGAGTTGACGGGAAGCTTGTTCCGGTGTATAACAAGCGACGTAAGCGGAAGTCCCTCAGCGACTTACTTACCGACAGCTCCATTCGTTTTGCATCAATCCAAGGGGGTCTCGACGTGACATTGAAAGTCGGTCAGAAGGTGGTTTACCCCAACCACGGCGTCAGCCTGGTCGAGAAGATCGAGCCGGGCCACATCGACGGGGTGGAGCAGCTCTACTTTCATCTCCGTCTCTTAGCCAACAACTCCAAAGTGATGGTGCCGAAGTCCAACATCGAGCTCGTGGGCCTGCGCCCGCTCTGCCACACCCGTGACGTGCGAGCGCTCTTCGACATTCTCGAGGACGGCAACATCGACACCTACAAGGATTGGAAGGGGCGGTACAAGCAGAACCTCGACAAGATGAAGACCGGCCGCCTCACTGACGTGGCCGAGGTGCTCAAGAACCTGCGTCTGGTCTCCAGCGCAAGAGCCTCTCGTTCCGTGAGAAGAAGATGTACGAGCGCGCCAAGTACTTCATCGTCAGCGAAGTTGCCCACGTCAAGGGCATCATCGAGCGTGAGGCCGAGGAACTGGTCGAGCAGTCGCTCACCTCCAGCCTGGAGAAGCGGCAGCGGAAGGTAGCGAGCTGATCCAGCCGATCGATGGCATAGGGTTGAAAAAAAGGCCGCTCTCCGGAGCGGCCTTTTTCTTTGGGAGTCCCTGCTAGAATCGGCACCCTCATGATCCGCACCATCGCCCTCTCTCTTCTTCTGCTCCTGCCGCTGGCGGCTGGAGCCCAGACGCCCGCCGCGCCTCCCGCCGCGTCCGGCGCGAGCTCCGCCGAGCTCCGTCTCGAGCAGCGGCTCCTCTCCCTCGACCTCGTCGCCTACAAGGAGACGCGCCAGCGGGAAGGGCTCGCCCGCCAGCGGGTGACCGACGTCCTCGGCCGCCTCGACCAGGCGCTCGCCGCCGACGCGGTCTCCCTCGGCGCGCTCGAAAGCCTTCAGGCCGAGCTGGACATCGCCCGCGGAGCGGCCCATGCCGCGGAGGACAAGCTCAACAGCCAGCTCGAACGGATGGGGGAGCGGCTGCGGCGGATCGCCCTGCTGACCGGGGACGCCGGCACACCCGCCACGCGGCCCGACGCCCTGACCGGACACTGGCGGGTGAGCATCCCGTCGCAGAACCTCTCCGCCACCTTCGATCTCCGCCTCGAAGGCACCCTGGTCACCGGGGTCTATCAGGTCAACGGCTCCACCGCCGGCTCGTTCCGCGGCAACCTGGCCGGCAACTTTCTGCGCATGCAGCGGTTCGACGCCCGGGGCGGCTTCGACAGCACCTGGGAAGGCACGGTCGAAAACGGCCGCATCACTGGAATATGGACGGGCAACGAGCTCGTAACGGGGCAGCCCAGTCGTGGGCAATGGACCGCGGTCCGGGAAAGTGGGCAATAAACTTGAACAAAGACAATCTGCTCTTCCTGATGGGCGGCCTGCTTCTCGGCTTCGTCTTCGCCTATCTCCTGTTCGAGGCCATGGCCAGCCGCCAGCCGCCGCGCCTGACCGCGGCGCTGCGCTCCCAGATCGCCATGGGCGACGAGGCAGCGGGCGGTGGCAACGCGGCGATGGGCGGCGGCGCGGAAGCTCCTCCCGGCGCGGCGCCGGGGGCCGGCCCCGCCATGGCCGAGATCCAGCAGCTCCGCGACTTCGTGGAGAAGAACCCCAACGACATCCAGGCCGTCCGCAAGCTCGCCGACCTGAACTTCGACATCCAGAACTGGCAGCGGGCGCAGGAGCTCTACAGCCACTACCTGGAGCTCAAGCCCAACGACCCCGACGTCATCACCGACCTCGGCATCACCTACCGGGGCCTGCAGCAGTACGACAAGGCGATCGACCTGTTCAACCAGGCGAAGAAGCTGGAGCCCGGCCACTGGCAGGCCTACTACAACGAGGTGGTGGTCCTCGCCTTCGACCTCAAGAAAATCGCGCAGGCCAATCAGGTCATGGGACAGCTCCAGCAGTTGCAGCCGGCCAACCCCGACGTGGCGAAGCTGGCGGAGGCCCTGGCCAAGCAGCCCACCTGACCCTGTTTTTTTCATGACCCCCGTTTTTTCATGACGAAGATCATCGGCATCATCCTCCTGCTGGTCATCCTCCGGATGGCCGTGAAGAACTTCAGCGCCCAGCTCAAGGCGGCGGTCTTCGGTCCCCCCTCCCTCCCCAGGACGCCGCCGCCCCCCCGCGCCGTCGCCACCGAGACCCTGGTCCCCTGCGCCGCCTGCGGCACGTACATCGTGGCCAGCCGGGGGTTCAGGAAGGGGGATGAGGTGTTCTGCTCGGAGGAGTGCCGGCGGAAGGGAGCGGGGTAGGGATCGAGAAAAGGACGTAAAGGACAGCAAGGACGACAAGGACAGGGAAGCCTTGTCTCGCCGGTGTCCTTGCTGTCCTTGAGGTCCTTTACGTCCTTTTCCCTGCCTTTCGAAATGCCCCTCCGCCTCGCCGACGTCGCCCTCCCGCTCCCGCTGCCGGACCCCCTCACCTACGAGATCCCGGCCGCCTGGGATGCCCAGGCCAAAATCGGCATGCGCGCCCGCGTTCTCATCGGCCGGCGCCGGCTGGTCGGGCTGATCGTCAACATCCATGAAGATCGCCCCGAGGGGGTGAACCTGCGGCCGCTCGTCGAGATCCCCGACCGCGAGCCCGTGGTCCCCAAGGATCTGCTCGAGCTCGCGCGCTTCACCGCCGACTACTACATGGCGCCGCTCGGCGAGGTCGTCCGCTCCATGCTGCCGGCGGACCTGCCTCCGTGGGGGGACCGCAAGGTCTGGCTGACCGACGCCGGCGCGCTCTCGCTGCCGCGTGGAGCTTCCGAGGCCGCCGTGATCGAGGCGCTGCGCGAGGGGGGGCGGATGACCGTCGCCGAGCTGCAGTCCCGGGTCGGCGCGCTGCCAGATCTCGACTCCGTCCTCGCCGCCCTGGCCGAGGGGGGGCGGGTCAATACCGCCGAGCACCGGGCTCGTTCGGCGCGCTACATCAATGCCGTCGAGCTGGCGCCGGGAGAAGTCGCGGACCATCTCGCCAAGGCCGGGCGCTCGGTCGCCGGGCGCGAGGTGATCAACTACCTGGCCGCTCTGGGCCGGCCGGCCACCACGGCCGAGGTCACGGCGACCATCGAGTGCACGCCGGCCGTGGTGCGGCGGCTCGTCTCGCTCGGCGTGCTGCGCCAGTTCACCCAGGTCGAGCGCCTCTCCCTCGACCGCCACATGATGAGCGCAATACCGGGGGCGCCGGGCAAGCGCCCCGAGATCCACCTGCGCGACGATCAGGCGTTCGCCCTCGGCCGGTTGACCGCCGTCATCGAGGCCGGCCAGTTCGCGCCGCTCCTGCTCCAGGGGATGACCGGCTCCGGCAAGACCGAGGTCTACCTGCGGGCCGCCGAGGAGGCGCTCGGTCGCGGACGGTCGACGATCCTGCTGGTGCCCGAGATCGCGCTGGTGCCGGCCCTCGCCCGCGCCGTCGAGCTGCGCTTCGGCGATCACCTCGCCATCCTGCATTCGGGAATGGGCGTCGGCGAGCGTCACCAGGAGTGGGAGCGGGTGCGCCGCGGCGAGGCGCGCGTGGTGCTCGGCCCGCGCTCGGCCCTGTTCGCGCCGGTCGCGGACCTCGGCCTGATCGTGGTGGACGAGGA
This sequence comes from uncultured Acidobacteriota bacterium, assembly GCA_963792575.1. Taxonomy (GTDB): domain Bacteria; phylum Acidobacteriota; class Thermoanaerobaculia; order Multivoradales; family UBA5704; genus DATARR01. The sequence continues at coordinate 287,940 of CAWBWZ010000022.1, read as the reverse complement.
GCAGGACTCCTCCTACAAGCAGGAGCTCTCGCCGCGCTACAACGCCCGCGACCTAGCACTCGTCCGCGCCCGGGACGCCGGCGCCGCGGCCCTGCTCGTCTCCGCCACCCCGAGCCTCGAAAGCCGCTACAACGCCGAGCGCGGGAAGCTCGACCTTCTGCGCCTGACCGAACGCGCCGGGCAAGGGTCGCTCCCCGAGGGGATCCTGGTCGATCTGCGCGAGGAGGGGGTCTCGCGCCGGCCCGGGGAGATCCACTTCTCCGAGCGCCTGCGCCAGGAGATCCGGCAGGCCCTGGCGGACGGCGATCAGGTGATCCTGCTGCGCAACCGCCGCGGCTACTCGCCGATGCTGCTCTGCCGCGCCTGCGGCGAGGACATGCGCTGCGAGGATTGCGGCCTGCCGCGCACCTACCATCGCCGCGACCGGCGGCTCGTCTGCCACTACTGCGGCTCGATGCTCCCGGCTGCCCAAGGTCTGCCCCAACTGCAAGGAGGAAGCGCTGGAGGCGATCGGCGCCGGCACCGAGCGGGTCGAGGAGGATTTCAAGGAGCTGTTCCCGGAGGTGAGCGTCGACGTGCTCGACCGCGACACCGCCCGCCGGCCGGGCGGTCCCGCCGCCGTGCTGGAGCGCTTCGACCGCGGCGAAATTCAGGTGCTGATCGGCACCCAGATGGTCTCCAAGGGGCACCACTTTCCGAACGTGGCGCTGACCGCCGTGCTGGCGGCGGACGCCTACCTGAGCTTCCCCGATTTCCGGGCGGTCGAGCGTACCTACAACCTGCTCGTGCAGGTGGCCGGCCGGGCCGGGCGAGGGGAGAGCGCCCTGGCCGGGTGGTGATCCAGACCTACCATCCGGACCACTACGCCATCCAGGCCGCCCTGCGCGGGGACGACGAAGGCTTCGCCCGCGAAGAGCTGCGCTTCCGAAGGGTCTTCCACTACCCGCCCTACACGCGCATGGTGCAGCTCCTGGTCCGCGACAAGAACCGCGACCGCGCCTGGAAGCTGATCTCCGAGCTGGCCGCCGACCTCGCCTCCCACCCCTTCGCCCGCTCCGTCCGCCTCTCCGGCCCGGCCCCCGCCCCCCTGGAGCGCCTGCGAGGCGAGTGGCGCTTCCAGCTCCTCGCCCGCTCCGCCGACGGCCGCAGCCTCCACCGCATGCTGAAGGAAGTCCTGCCAAAGCATCCCGGCTACGACCTGGTGATCGACGTCGATCCGCAGCAACTCCTCTAGATAGAAATCCTTTTCCGCGGACGCGAAATGCTTGGCGAATGACTCGCCGGGCATTTTTCATCGTTCGCCGGTCCCGGCGGATGACTCGCCGGGCATCTTTCATCGTTCGCCGGCCCCGGCGGATGACTCGCCGGGCATCTTTCGTCGTTCGCCGGCTCCGGCGGATGACTCGCCGGGCATTTTTCATCGTTCGCCGGCCCCGGCGGATAACTCGCCGGGCATCTTTCATCGTTCGCCGGCCCCGGCGAGATGCGAAAAATCCGCGGCGAGACAGAAAATATCCTCCGCGCCTCACGCGAACGGCCCGGCGGTAGTGCGGTCACACGTCGAACGTCACCTTTCTGGGTTCCGGTGCCGCCGTCCACCAGCGTCCGCTTCGGAATAACTACTTGTAGAGATCATGAAACTTCACGGTAGAATCCGGGAAGCGGAACAAATGGCGGCGAAACATGTCCCACAATGCGCGCCGGCCGCACCCCTCCTGGTGGAGGGCTCTCGTCCAAAGGAGACCGCCCGGTGACGCACAGACCCACGTACCGCCAGTTGCTGGTGTCGATCCTGGCTCTCTGGAGAGACCGCGGCCACAAGGAGATCGGCGCCGCGGCCGGCATCCCCCAGAAGCAGGTGTCGTATTACCTGCGGCGGGAAGAGATACCGGACGCCGTCCTGGAGAAACTGCTGGCCGCCCTGGACGGCTCCCCGGCGGCCGTCCACATCGTGATGGCGTGCCTGGAAGGCCTGGAAGCGCTGGAGCAGGAGACGTACCTCACGGCAGAGGAGAGCGCCGAGATCGAGGATGCGGTGCTCCGGGCCGGCCGCCTCATCCGTGAAGGGCTGACGAAGGCCGTCCGGCATTCCCGGAAGACCCTCCCGGCGGCCGGGGAAGATCTCGACCCGCACGCCATCGCCTACGACCGGCAGGAGGCCGCCGAGCTGTTCGAGCGGCTGGAGGGCCTTCCCCGGAAGACCGTCCGGCGATGGTCCGAATCATGAACGGCCGCTGGGGTCTAACCCGGGGCCTTCTTCCGTCGCGCGGGCCGGCGCCGCGGCGCCGTCAGGGTCCAGCCCGGGGCCTTCTTCCCTTGCGTGGGCCGGGGCCGCGGCGCCGCTCGGGTCGAGGCCGGGGCCGGCCTTTTCCAGGATTGTCGAAGCCGGAGCCTCGCCGCGCCCCCAGAATCGGGCGAGCACGCCGGAGGGATCTGTGGCGAAAAGATACGCGGCCAGGATCAGGGCGAAGAGAGTGCGGTGCATGGGAGAGGCCTCCACACGGCTCCGGCCGCGGGACATCAGGGTCCCGGGGGGCCGCGCCCGTAATCTTAGGTGCCAATCCCGATCCAGGACGTGAAATTTCGTCATTTTTCTGAGTGGGTGTTTCGAAGTTAGTCGCGACGCCCTCGGCCCGGGCATGAATGCCCGGGCTAAGAACAGCGCCGGATGAATCCGGCTTCAAGCTCCCTTCAGGGAGCGCTGTTCCTAGCCCGGCGATTCATCGCCGGGCGGGGGAGGCGGCTTTCGAGACACCCTCTGAGTGGAGGAGCGGATGAGGAGAGAGCAGGTCCTGGCGCGGCTGCTCCGCGCCGTCTCGGGAAAGACTCAGGAGCAGTTCGGAGAGGCGACCGGGATCCATACGTCTCTCGTCGCGCAGTTCGAGCTCGGCAGGGCGGTCCCCGCGCGCAACACCTGGAGCGCATGGCGAAGGCCGTGAAGCTCACCGTCTCCACGGCGGAGGAGGTCCTGCGCTTCATGGACACGCTCCGGGGCGAGCGGCCGAGGTCAAGACCCTGGCCCGCGAGCTGGCCATCGCGTTCAGCTCCAAACGGGTACACCGGGAGGCCCTGGCCGCCCTGCGGCTCTTCCAGGAGGCCGCCGAGCAGGAGCAAGCCACGGCCGGGCTGGCTCGCCGGGTGCTCCGGTACCTCTTCCAGGCCCGCCACGAACCGGGCCTCCGGTTTCCTCTCCTCTAAATACATCCTCTCGACGAAGGCGGTAGAGACGCGCCAAGTCCTGAACGACACCTATGGAAGGCCACGGGGACCGCGGGGCGTCTCTCGAAGGGTTCGAACCTCTATCCGCCACTTCCCGCGAGAAGGCCACTACCCCCAATCTTCAATTTGAAAGGGTGTCTCGAAAGTCAGCCCCGCAGGGGCGTAGGCGTAAAGCCTGGGGTTTCAACCCCAGGTATGAAACGTCCTCTCCTTCCAGAAGCCCCCAAGGGGCGCAGGCAGCCAACTGACCGGTCCTCGCTGCCTGCGCCCCTTCGGGGCTCGATGGGCTTGTGGTAAATCGCTTCCTGGGGTTGAAACCCCAGGCTTTATGCCTACGCCCCTGCGGGGCTAACTTTCGAAACACCCTCCGAGGCCCAAAGGATCGGAATGCGCGCTGATGTCGCCAGGACAGCCGGTGCAGTAGACTTTGCGCAATCTTCCGGTCCCGAGAAACGATCCAATGAGCCCGTCCCTCCCCAAAGCCTTCATCAGCTACAGCCACGACTCCGCCGAGCACGATGAGCGGGTCCGCGTCCTGGCCGACCGGCTTCGCGGAGACGGGGTGGACTGCACGATCGACCAGTACCACCCTCATCCCTCGGAGCCCTGGCCCCGCTGGATGGACCGTCAGATCGAAGAGGCCGATTTCGTCCTGGTGGTCTGTACCGAGACTTATCTCCGCCGCGCCAAAGGATTGGAACCTCCGGGAGTCGGTCTTGGCGTAACCTTCGAGAGCGTCCTGATTATCCAGGACCTATACGACGCCGGTATGTGGAACGAGAAGTTCTTCCCCATTCTCTTCGAGGGATCTTCACCTCAATTCATCCCCAAGCCTCTCCGGGGATATACCCATTACCGGACTGATACGGAAAGCGGCTACGAATCTCTTCTCCGGCATTTGAGAAACGAGCCGAAGGTCCAGAAGCCTGAAGTCAAACCGGGAATGCCGTTACCGCCAATTCCCTCTCCGGGTTCATCCTCTCGATATCGCTGCATGGCCCAACCTCCAGAGGAGTGGGTCCACCGCCGGGAGTACGACGAGGTTCTCGAAGCCCTCTGTCCCAAAGAAGTAATTCAGGCGGGCAGGTTGGTGGGCATTACGACTGCATTACGTGGTGGCGGCGGATTCGGAAAGACCGCCCTTGCCCAGAAGCTTTGCTTTGATGAACGAGTTCGAGAAGCCTATCCGAATGGGATTCTCTGGGTGACGATGGGGGAGGACATCTCCGAGAGCGGAAGGCTCTCTCGAATTCGGGATCTCATTCGCTGGTGGACGGATAAAGAGGCTCCCACCTTCGAGACCGTTGCCACGGCTGGAGCGGAACTTCGGAAGCTGCTTTCTGGATATCGTATCCTGGTCGTTATCGACGATGCCTGGAGCCCTTTCGATATAGATCCTCTGAAAGGCCTGGGGAGCGGATCGGCTCTCCTGATTACCACAAGAGTGGTCCATTCTCTCCCAGAGACTTCGATCTCCATACCCGTAGACGCGATGGCGTCTTCAGAGGCTGTGTCGCTCTTGGTACTCGGGCTTTCCGACGGAGACTCATTCCTGAAGGAGTTCAAATCTCTGACCGCTCGTCTGGGAGAATGGGCCCTTCTGCTGAAGCTCGTGAATGGCACTTTGAGAAAGCTGGCCAAGGGAGGCCTTTCGGTTTCAGAGTCTCTTCAGCGCGTCAATGAGGATCTGGACCAGGAGGGGTTCTCAGCGTTCGGCCAGAACGATCCGGAATCCCGGCATGCGGCAGCGTCAAAGACCATTCTCGTTAGCGTTAAACGCCTCTCCGAGAAAGACCGCGACCGGTATTTCCAACTCGCCATCTTTCCCGAGGATGAGGACATTCCTGTTTCGTTGCTGGAGCGCTACTGGGAACTGAGTCGCTCCGCCACAAGAAGGCTCTGCGATCAACTGAATGACCTCTCTCTCCTACGAGACTTCAATCAGAGGCGAAAGTCCATTCGACTCCACGACGTTACGCGCTTGGTTCTTATCGGGCAGCGCAAAGAGGACATCCCGGCTTTGCATCTGCACTTCCTCAGCGTGAGTCGGCCAACGAGTGGTAAATGGCAGGATCTCTCTGAGGCGGACACCTATAGTTGGAAACGATTGGGATATCACCTTACGGAAGCCAAGAGAGAAGAAGAACTCCGAGAGTTGCTGAGTGCATTCCCTTTCCTGGAAGCCAAGCTGAAGGCCACGGATATAAACGACCTCGTCGCGGACTATGAGCCCTTCGTCGGAGAAGACCAGGAGCTTCGTTTAATACGGGATGCGCTTCGGCTCTCGGCGAATGTTCTCACCTGGGATCGAGCCCAGCTTTCTTCTCAGCTCTTCGGTCGTCTGAACGAAAGGGACGAAAAACGCATTCGAGCTCTGGTTGGAGACGCGAGATCTCAGGGGAGGGGTATCGGGCTTTGGCCTAGAGCGGGAAGCTTGACGCAGCCAGGAGGCGCACTGATCCGCACCCTCGAAGGACACACGGATTGGGTCCGAGCGTTGGCGGTGGTGGACGGCCGGCGCGCCGTCTCCGCCTCCGAAGATGGGACGCTTCGGGTATGGGACCTGGAGAGCGGACACACCCTCCAAACCCTCGAAGGACACAAGGCTAGGGTCAACGCGGTGGCAGTGGTGGACGGCCGGCGCGCCGTCTCCGCCTCCGAAGATGGGACGCTTCGGGTATGGGACCTGGAGAGCGGACACACCCTCCAAACCCTCGAAGGACACAAGGCTAGGGTCAACGCGGTGGCGGTGGTGGACGGCCGGCGCGCCATCTCCGCCTCCGCCGACCGGACGCTTCGGGTGTGGGACCTGGAGAGCGGACAGACCCTCCACATCCTCGAAGGACACACGGCTGTGGTCAACGCGGTGGCGGTGGTGGACGGCCGACGCGCCGTCTCCGCTTCCGACGACCGGACGCTTCGGGTGTGGGACCTGGAGAGCGGACACACCCTCCAAACCATCGAAGGATACATGGCTGTGGTCAACGCGTTGGCGGTGGTAGACGACCGGCGCGCCGTCTCCGCCTCCGCCGACGGGACGCTTCGGGTGTGGGACCTAAAGAGCGGACATACCCTCCAAACCCTCGAAGGACACACGGCTAGGGTCAACGCGGTGGCAGTGGTGGATGGCCGGCGCGCCGTCTCCGCCTCCGCCGACGGGACACTTCGGGTGTGGGACCTGGAGAGCGGACACACCCTTCAAATCTTCGAAGGACACACGGCTGAGGTCAACGCGGTGGCGGTGGTGGACGGCCGGCGCGTCGTCTCCGCCTCCGCCGATGGGACACTTCGGGTGTGGGACCTGGAGAGCGGACACACCCTTCAAATCTTCGAAGGACACACGGCTGAGGTCAACGCGGTGGCGGTGGTGGACGACCGGCGCGCCGTCTCCGCCTCCGCCGACGGGACGCTTCGGGTGTGGGACCTGAAGAGCGGACATACCCTCCAAACCCTCGAAGGACACACGGCTAGGGTCAACGCGGTGGCAGTGGTGGATGGCCGGCGCGCCGTCTCCGCCTCCGCCGACGGGACACTTCGGGTGTGGGACCTGGAGAGCGGACACACCCTTCAAATCTTCGAAGGACACACGGCTGAGGTCAACGCGGTGGCGGTGGTGGACGGCCGGCGCGTCGTCTCCGCCTCCGCCGATGGGACACTTCGGGTGTGGGACCTGGAGAGCGGACACACCCTCCAAACCCTCGAAGAATACATGGATTGGGTCAACGCGGTGGCGGTGGTGGACGGCCGCCGCGCCATCTCCGCCTCCTCCGACGGGTCGCTTCAGGTGTGGAACCTGAAGAGCGGACGGACCCTCCAAACTCTCGGAAGACGATACACAATTGGGGTCCGAGCGGTGGCGGTAGTGGACGGCCAGCGCGCCCTCTCCGCCTCCGACGACGGGTCGCTTCAGGTGTGGAACCTAGAGAGCGGACAGACCCTCCAAACCCTCGAAGGACACACGGCTGCGGTTAACGCGGTGGCGGTGGTGGACGGCCGCTGCGCCCTTTCCGCCTCCGACGATAGGACGCTTCGAGTGTGGGACCTGGAGAGCGGACACACCCTCAAAACCCTCGAAGGACACACGGCTTGGATCAACGCGGTGGCGGTGGTGAACGGCCGGCATGCCGTCTCCGCCTCCCACGACCGGACGCTTCGGGTGTGGGACCTGGAGAGCGGGGAAGTCTTAGCCGTGATGACGCTGGATGCACCTGTCTGGGCTGTTGCCGCAACTCCCGACGGAAGGATGATCGTGGCTGGCGATCAGTTCGGGCGGGTGCATTTCCTCGACTTGATGAAGCCAGAGTAGTTCCGAACTCCGCTGCGCCCATAAGAACACTGCCCGAAGGCGACCGTTGTCCATCCTGGGGCAACGGCGGAGACGCCCCGCGGTCCCCGTGGCCTGCCGTGGGTGTCGTTCAGGACCTGGGGCGCCTCTTACCGCCTTCGCCGGAGAGTTTCCGCATGTCGGCGCGCCGACAATCCCTCAAGAGATACATCTAAGGTAGATTCTCGATTCCGCCCGCGTTGACCTCTGCCCCCCGCTTTATGCTAGTTTGCCGGACGGCATGGCAATCTCCGACTCCAACTTCGACGAGCCCCTGAACGAGCTCCGCCGCCAGATCCAGGAGCTGGAAGGCTTCCCCCCAGGCAGCGGGCAGGAGAAGGAGCTCGACCGTCTGCGCCACACGCTGCGCAAGAGCACCTCCGACGTCTACGGCGGCCTCAACCGCTGGCAGAAGACCCTGGTGGCCCGCCACCAGGACCGCCCCTATACCCTCGACTACGTCCAGGCGCTGATGACCGACTGGGTGGAGATCCACGGCGACCGCGCCTTCGGGGACGATCCCGGCCATCGTCTCCGGGTTCGCCACCTTCCGCGGCCGGAGCGTCGCGGTCATCGGCCATCAGAAGGGGCGCGACACCAAGGAGCGGATCCTGCGCAACTTCGGCCAGCCGCGCCCCGAGGGCTACCGCAAGGCGCTGCGGGTGATGAAGATGGCGGAGCGGTTCGGCCGTCCCGGTGCTCACCTTCATCGACACCGCCGGCGCCTATCCCGGGGCTCGACGCCGAGGAGCGCGGGCAGGCCGAGGCGATCGCCCGCAACCTCATCGAGATGGCCGTGCTGGAGGTGCCGATCGTCGTCACCGTCACCGGCGAGGGGGGGAGCGGCGGCGCGCTGGCGCTCGGGGTCGGCGACCGCGTGTTCATGCTGGAATACGCCACCTACTCGGTGATCTCGCCCGAGGGGTGCGCCGCCATCCTCTGGAAGGACCAGGACCGGAAGAGCCGAGGCCGCCGAGGCGATGAAGATCACGGCGCCCGACCTCCTGGCCCTCGGGGTCGTCGACGAGATCATCCCCGAGCCCGCCGGCGGCGCCCACACCGATCCGGACGCCGCCTGCCGGCGGGTGGGGGATGTCGATCGAGCGGGCGCTCAACGAGCTGCAGCGCCTCTCCGACCAAAGAGCTGATCGCGCGCCGCTACGAGAAGTTCCGGGCTCTCGGAGTCTACGACGAGGGCTAACGCCCTGAGCTCTCCGGTGGAGTGGGTGGCCGCGCCGGTGCCGGAGAGCGCCGCCGGTCTCGAACGGGACGGGGTCGCGCCCTGGCTCGCCGCCCTGCTCGCGCGGCGGGGCGTCGACGGACTCGCGCGGCGCCGAGCGCTTTCTGCACCCCTCTCTGGACCAGCTCCACGATCCGTTCCTGCTCGCCGGCATGGAAGAGGCCGTGGCCCGGCTGCTGGCCGCCCGCGAGCGCAAGGAGAAGGTCGCCGTCGTCGGCGACTACGACGTCGACGGCATCTCCGCGACCGCCCTGCTGCTCGCCGTGTTCGCGCGCCTGCGGCATCGAGGCGCAGGCCGATCCTGCCGCACCGGCTGCGCGAGGGGTACGGATTCCAGCCCGTCCATGTCGAGCGGGCTCGGCGAGCTGGGGTGCAGGCCTGATCGTCACCGCCGACTGCGGCAGCTCGTCGGTCGAGGCGGTCGAGGCGGCGCATGGCGGCCGGGATCGGCGTCGTCGTCACCGATCATCACCTGCCCGGGTGCGAGCTGCCGGCGGGGGCGCTGCACATCAACCCCCACCAGTCGCGTTGCACCTATCCGTTTCCGGATCTCGCGGCGGTCGGCCTCGCCTTCAAGCTGGCGCTGGCCCTGTCGGCGCGATGCGGCAAGACGGCTCGATCTCGACGCCGCTGCTGCGGATCGCCTGCCTGGGCACCATCGCGGACCTGGTGCCGCTCCACGGCGAGAACCGGGTGATCGCGGCGCTCGGCCTCAAGGCGCTCGCCGAGACCGCGATCGCAGGGCTTGAAGGCGCTCATCCAGCAGTCCGGGATGAAGCCGCCGTTCACGCGCCGCCGACGTCGGCTTCCGGCTCGGACCGCGGATCAACGCCGCCGGCCGGCTGCACGATCCGGAGCGGGCGCTGGAGCTGCTGCTGAGCCGCGACGCCGGCGGGCCGCGGCGCTGGCGGCCGAGCTCGACGGCTGGAACCGCGAGCGGCAGACCGACGGAGATGCGGGTGGTGGAGGAGGCGCATGCGCGCAGTTCGCGCGCGCGCTCGCCGCTGCCGCCGATCCTGGTGGCCTGGAGCGAGAGCTGGCACAAAGGCGTCGTGGGGATCGCCGCCGGCCGGATCGCCAAGGATCTTCATCGCCCGGTGATTCTGCTGGCGGTCGAGGGCGAGACGGCGACCGGCTCGGGGCGCAGCCTGCCGGGGCCTCGAGCTGCACGGCTTCCTCGTCGGCGTGGAAAGAACGGATGGAGCAGTTCGGCGGCCACGCCCAGGCGATCGGGCTGACGGTGGCGACCGACCGCCTGGAGGAGCTGCGGAGCGCGTGGGAGGCGGCGGGGGCGGACTGGCCGGAGGAGCTGCTGGTGCGGCGGGTCGAGTATGAGCTGCACCTGGCGCCGGGCGAGGTCTCGCCCCGCCTGCTGTCGCAGCTCGCGGCGCTGGAGCCGTTCGGCCAGGGGAATCCGCGGCCGCTCCGTGCGCACCGGCCCGCTGCGGATCGAGGGGGAGCCGCGCGCTTTCGGCAACGGCCATCTCTCGGCGCGGGCTCGCGGGGGAGACGGCGCCGCCGGTGGAGCTGGTAGGGTGGCGGTGGCAGCGAGCGCGCGCGGGACCTGCGCGGCAGCTTCGAGGTGCTCGCCTGTGTCGAGGACGATTCCTATCGGGGCGGTCCGGTGTTGCGGCTGGTGGACAGCCGGCCCTCTTGAATATCCTGGCTCTCTCTTCCTGAAACTCTCGGATCGAATCTAGAATTCATCGCTCATGGCGCGCAAAGCCCGTTCTTACGTCTCCGCCTTCCGCAAGCTGCTGCTCCTGGCGTTGGTGCTCCTCGTCGTGGGGGTCGTCGGGCTGTTCATGTTCGGCAAGGCCGGCCAGCGGCGGGACAAGCCGGCGACGGCCGAGGAGCCCGGCGGCTCCAAGGGGATGACGCTGATCGGCGAGGACTTCGACTATACCTTCACCGACGGCGCCCGCCCGGTCTTCCACATCAAGGGGGAGAGCATCAAGGCGGACCGCGAGGGGACGATCTACCTGGACCGTGTCGGCGTCACGCTCTGGGACCGCCAGGGGCGGATCTTCCACCTCGAGAGCCGGAAGGCGAGCTTCAACCGCGAGTCCAATGAGGGGCAGTTGCAGGGGAACGTCGTCGTCCGCGGTCCCAATGATCTCGAGCTGCGCACGGCCCGCCTCAACCTTCAGCAGAAGGGGGACGTGGTGATGAGCGAGACGCCGGTCGAGATCCTCTATGGCGGCAAGTACGTCGCGCACGCCGGCCGGCTGAACATCGACATCCCCGGCGAGGTCTACACCCTGCAGCAGGGGGCTCGCATCGATAGCGTCCCGGGAGTGACGCCGCCGGTCCAGGTCACCGCGCAGCGGTTGATCTACGACCGCCAGAAGCTCTGGATGCGCGCCGAGGGGGGGACCCGGATCCGCCGCGGGCAGGACCATCTGGCGGCCGTGCGCATCTACGGCAACCTGTCGGACGACGAGTCGAGCCTCAAGTTCGTCCACGCCTTCTGGGACATCGAGGGGGAGACCCACTCGACGACGGCGCTGGCGCCTGGGCAGGCGGCGCAGCCGACGACGATCCGCTTCAACGGGGGGAAGGACCTCGCGGTGGTGTTCCAGCCGGAGGGGAACCAGGCGCGGCGGGTGGAGTATTCGGCGCCGGAGAACGGCCGCGTGCGGATGGATTCGACGGGCGGCGGCGTCTCCCGCACGCTCACCGCGCGCCGCCTGGAAGGGACGATGGAGAACGGCGTGCTGAACGCCGCGGACGCCTTCGGCGGCGTCGAGATCCGCGAGGTCTCGCGGGTGGCCGGCAAGCCGGTCCTGCGCGATGCCACCGGCCAGCGCGGCTCGGCGACCTTCAAGCCGGACGGCCAGCTCGCCACCATGAGCTTCGACAACAACGTCGTCTACCACGACGGCCAGGTCACCGCCACCGGCAACCATGGGGGGCTCGACATGGAGCAGGGGCGCGGCGAGTTCGCCGGCGACCCGGTGGTGGTGACCAGCGACCGCGGACGGATCGAGGCGCCGCGGATGGTCTACAACACCGACCAGCAGATCGTGAACGCCCGCGGCGGCGTGAAGGCGCTGCTGCAGAAGGTGGAGGAGACGGCGCTCTCTGGCACGCCGCTTGCTAATGGCCAGGGTCCAGTGCATGTAGAATCCCAGGAGGCGTTCTGGCGGCAGCAGCCGTCCTCGTTCATCTTCCGCGGCGACGTGCGGGCTTGGCGCGGGGACAACCTGCTGCTGGCGCCGGAGCTGCGCGGGGACAAGGCGGCGAACCAGCTCACCGCCACGGGCGGGGTGAAGACGCTGTTCTATCCCACCCAGGAGCAGGCGAGCAAAGCGGGTACGGGAGCCACGGGGGCCGCGGCGCAGAAGCCGAAGCCGATCCAGGTCTCGGCGGGGGACCTTCAGTATCAGGAGAAGGGCGAGGGCAGCCAAACGAAGAGCGGGCTCCTTCTCTACACCGGCAACGTGCGGGTGGACCAGGAGGGGAAGACCCTGACCTGCCAGCGGCTGGAGGTCGATCTCGGGGCGGACCGCCAGGCGAAGACGATGACCTGTACCGGCGACACCAGGCTGAACGACCCCAAGGTGGGGCGAAAGATCGACGGCCAGAAGGCGCTCTATCAGGTGAGCCAGCGGCAGATCGACATCACCGGCGAGCCGGTGACGATGACCGACAAGGACGGCAACCAGGTGCGCGGCAAGCGGGTGCTCTACTACGTCGACGACGGCCGGGCGGTGGTGCAGGGCAAGGAGGGGGAGGCGAATCCGGCTCCCGCCATCCAGACCCAGCCGTCGGCGAAGCCGAAGCCGGCGCCGGCGAAGCCTCCGAAGCCGCCAAATGGGAGCCACGGACGATGACCGAGCCGTTGAGCGAGAGGACCGGGGAGGCGCGGAAGCTCGCGACGGCCAACCTGCGCAAGGTCTACCGCGGGCGGGCCGTGGTGCAGGACGTGTCGATCGAGGTCGGCCCGGGGGAGATCGTGGGGCTGCTGGGCCCCAACGGCGCGGGCAAGACGACCACCTTCTACATGGTGGTCGGGCTGACGCCGCCCGATTCGGGGAACGTCCTGCTCGGCGACGAGGACATCACCGAGCTGCCGATGTACCTGCGGGCGCAGCGCGGGATCAGCTATCTGCCGCAGGAGCCCTCGGTCTTCCGCCGCATGTCGGTCGAGAACAATCTGCGGGCCATCTTCGAGACGCTCGACCTCTCGCACGCGGAGCAGGAACGGCGCATCGACCAGCTCATCGCCGACCTCGGGCTGTCCAAGGTGCGGCGCACCCGCGGGGCCCTGCTGTCGGGCGGCGAGCGGCGGCGGGTCGAGATCGCGCGGGCGCTGGTCATCAACCCGTGGTATATCCTTCTCGACGAGCCGTTCGCGGGGATCGACCCGATCGCGGTGCTCGACATCCAGGGCATCATCCGGCACCTGAAGTCGATGGGGATCGGAATCCTGATCACCGACCATAACGTGCGGGAAACATTGAAAATAACCGACCGGGCCTATATCATCAACAACGGCGAAATTCTCCGGTCCGGCACTCCGCAGGAGCTTTCGACGGACGCGCAAGTCCGAAAAATCTATCTCGGAGAAGACTTCACTCTGTAGGCTGAAAGCTGGAATGGCGTTAGAGCAAAAACTATCGTTGAAGATGTCACAGAAGCTTGTGATGACGCCTTCTTTGCAGCAGGCGATCAAGCTGCTGCAGATGACGCGCATGGAGCTCGAGACGCTGCTCACCCAGGAGCTGGTGGAGAATCCCGTGCTCGAAGGAGTCCGGGGAGATCACCGAGGAGGAGACGCCCCAGCGGGAAGAGCAGGAGGCGGCTCCGGAGCCGCCGGCCAACGGCGACGGGCTCGACCACGAGAAGTCGATGGAGAACATCGACCTCGACGCCTACTTCGGCGACTACTGGGAGGGCTCCGGGGCGTCGTCGATGATGGAGGAGCGCGAGGAGCCGCCGATCGAGAACAGCCTCTCCCGCGAGGCCGACCTCTACGACCACCTCCTCTGGCAGCTCCACATGGCGGAGATCGGTCCCCGCCAGCGCGAGATCGTCGAGCTGATCATCGGCAACCTCAACCCCGACGGCTTCCTGGTCGCGACCCTCGAGGAGATCCTCGCGATGGGCGACGCCGAGGGGCGCGAGTACACCATGCCGGAGATCGAGGAGGCGCTCTGCATCGTGCGCTCCTTCGATCCGCCGGGCATCGCCTGCGTCGACCTGCGTGAGAGCCTGCTGCTGCAGATGGACATGAAGGGGATCGAGGCGGAGTCGCTGGCACGGCGGATGGTCGACGAGGCCTGGGACCTCTTCCTGCGCCGGCAGTTCCCGGCGGTGGCCAAGAAGCTGAACGTCGAGCTGCCGGAGCTGGAGGCGGCGCTGGAGGTGGTGCGCACGCTGGAGACCCACCCGGGGCGCCAGTTCAGCACCGACCGGCCGCACTACATCGAGCCCGACGTCTTCGTCCGCCGGGTCGGCGACGAGTACGTCATCCAGCTCAACGACGACGGCCTCCCCCGGCTGCGGGTCAGCCGCGCCTACCGGCGCATGCTGCAGACCATGCGCAGCGAGGGGCGGCAGAGCGAGGCGCAGGCGTTCATCAAGGACAAGATCCGCTCGGCGGTCTGGCTGATCAAGAGCCTCGACCAGCGCCAGCGGACGATCTACAAGGTGGCGGCGTCGATCGTCCGCCAGCAGCGCGAGTTCCTCGACCGCGGCATCGAGCACCTGCGGCCGATGGTGCTGCGCGACGTCGCCGAGGACATCGGCATGCACGAGTCGACGGTCAGCCGGGTGGTCTCCAACAAGTACATCCACACCCAGCGCGGCCTCTTCCCGATGAAGTTCTTCTTCCACAGCGGCATCGACCGCGAGTACGGCGACAACATCTCCTCGCTGACGGTCAAGCGCAAGATCGAGCAGATCATCCAGGCCGAGGACCCGAAGCGGCCGCTGTCGGACAGCGAGCTGATGCGGATCCTGAACCGCGAGGGGATCCAGATCGCCCGCCGCACGGTGGCGAAGTACCGGGACGAGCTCAACATCCCCTCGTCGACCGACAGGAAGCAGATCTTCTGAGGTGGGTCTCGGCGCGCTGACCCGGCCGGAGCTGATCTTCCCGGATCTGCCGGCGACGGATCGCCAGGGGGTGCTGCGCGCCCTGGCCGGGCTCGTCGCGCGGCAGGGGCTGGTCAAGAACGGCGAGGAGCTGTTCCAGAAGCTCTGGGAGCGCGAGCAGCTCGGCTCCACCGGCATCGGCCAGGGGGTCGCCATCCCGCACTGCAAGCTCGACGGCCTCCGGCAAGGGGTGATGGCGGTCGGCCTGGTGCCGGAAGGGGTGGAGTTCGGGGCGGTCGACGGCCAGCCGGTGAAGGTCTTCTTTCTGGTCGTCTCGCCCGGCGGGTCGCCGGCCCAGCACCTGCAGGCGCTGGCCGCCATCTCGCGCTGGATCAAGGCGGACGGTCATGCCGGCCGGCTCCTCGGTCTGCACGATGCGGCGCGGGTGTACGATCTCCTGCACGATGAGAACGGCTGAGGACGGGTGATGGAGAGCGACACGCATCCAGAAACGCATCTGATGGAGCCCGGGAGCGGCGTGGTGCCGGTCGCGGACCTGCTGGGGGAGGAGCTGAGCTACCTCCGCCTCAACGTCCTCTCCGGCCAGTCGCACCTGGACAATCTGATCACCCATCCGCGGGTGCAGAAACCGGGGCTCGCCTTCGCCGGCTACTACGCCTACATCAAGCCGGGGCGGGTGCAGATCATCGGCGAGAGCGAGGCCGAATACCTGAAGACGCTCAACGACGAGGAGCGGCTCGAGCGGCTCGACTGCATCACCAGCCTGCCGGTGCCGGTGTTCGTCATCACCAAGGGGCTGCCGCCGCTCCCCGGCTTCCTCTCGCTCTGCCAGAACCGCGAGGTCCCCGTCCTCTCCTCGCCCGCCCTGTCGTCGAACGTCATCAAGGGGATCAGCTACTTCCTGGAGGACCACCTGGTCCCCTCGACCTCGCTGCACGGCGTGCTGCTGGAGATCTACGGCCTCGGCGTGCTGCTGATCGGCGAGAGCGGGGTGGGCAAGAGCGAGTCGGCCCTCGACCTCATCACCCGCGGCCACAGCCTGGTGGCGGACGACAAGGTGACAGGTCAAGCGCTATCCGAACGGCGAGCTGGTCGGCTACAACGAGGGGCCGCTGCGCCACCACATGGAGCTGCGGGGGATCGGGATCATCAACGTCCAGGACCTGTTCGGCCTCGCCTCCGTGCGCGAGCGGACCACCATCGACCTGGTGATCGAGCTGGAGCACTGGCGCGACGGCCGGCACCTACGACCGGCTCGGCCTCGACGAGACCGTGTTCCATATCCTGGAGACCCCCTGCCCCTACATCCGCATGCCGGTCGCCATGGGGCGCAACATCAGCATCCTGGTCGAGATCGCGGCGCGCAACCACGTGCTGAAGCTGCAGGGGCACCACTCCGCCCGGGAGTTCGCGCGCAAACTCGAGGCCCAGCTTGAGCGAAATCGCAAAGCCCCCCGGTAGCTTCTTGGGAAATCCTGCCCGGCTCGGTCATCATCACCGGCCTCTCCGGGCTCGGGCAAGAGCGTGGTCGCCAAGTGCTTCGAGGACCTCTCGTACTACACGGTCGACAACCTCCCGCTGCCGCTGCTGCGCCTCTTCCTCGACAATCCGCTGGAGCTGGTGCGCGGCAACGACCGCATCGCCGTGGTCACCGACGTGCGGGCTCCCGGCTTCGCCGAGGAGTTCCCGCGCCTGTTCGCCGAGATCGACCGCGAGCGGATCGACGCCCCGGCTGCTCTTCCTCGAGGCCTCGGACGAGGTGCTGGTGCGGCGCTTCTCGGAGACCCGGCGGCCGCACCCGCTGGCGCCCGACCAGCCGGTGATCGAGGGGATCCGCCGCGAGCGGGAGATGCTGGCCGAGCTGCGCGCCCGCGCCGACATGGTGTTCGACACCAGCGACTGGTCGATCCACGAGATCCGCACCCAGGTCTACCGCGAGTTCGCCAGCCATCCCGGCGAAGAGCCCGGGATGGTCGTCTCCCTGGTAAGCTTCGGCTTCAAGCACGGCATCCCCTACGGCACCGACCTGCTGTTCGACGTCCGCTTCCTGCCCAACCCGCACTTCGTGCCCGGGTCTGCGCGAGCAGACGGGGCAGGACGAAGGGGTGCAGGAGTATCTGGACCAGCAGCCGGACTTCGCGGAGCTGGTCGGCCGCCTGACCGATCTCCTGGCCTATCTCCTGCCGCGTTACCGCCGGGAGAACCGGAGCTACCTCTCGGTGGCGATCGGCTGCACCGGGGGGCGGCACCGGTCGGTGGCCGTCGCCGAGCGGCTGAAGGCTGGGGCTGGAAGAGCAGGGCTGGCCGGCGCGGGTGATCCACCGCGACATCGCCCGATAGATCGCGAAGAAGCCGCCGGGCGAGGAATCGGCGCGGGGAACGGGCGCGGATTACTCAGTGTCGGAGCGTGTTTTAGGCGATGATCGGAAAACTGATCCTGACGCATGGCGGCCTGGCGCGAGAGCTGCTCGCCGCTGCGAATGTCATCTCGGGCTCGCTGAACGGCTTCGAGGCGCTGTCGCTCGACTGGAGCGACGGCTTCGACGAGGCGCGCGGCAAGGTGGCCGCGGCCCTGGAGCGGCTCGACCAGGGGCAGGGGGTGCTGATCCTGACCGACATGTATGGCGGCACGCCCTGCAACATCGTCGATGACCTTCTACGAGCCGGGCAAGTTCGAGGTCCTGACCGGGGTGAACCTGCCGATGGTCCTGCGCCTGGCCTGCCAGGCAGAGCCGAGAAGGGCAGCCGTCTCCGAGCTCGCCCACTGGCTGCAGGACAAGGCGCAGCGGAGCGTCTGCCTGGCCGGCGATCTGGACAAGGGGCGGAACTGCGGGCCCAGCTGCCGGTCCCGGTGCCGGTCAAGGCGGAGGAGCCGCATGATTGAGCGCGAGACGGAGATCGTCAACCGGCTGGGCCTGCACGCGCGGGCGGCGGCCAAGCTGGTGCACACCGCCGGCGCTTCCAGAGCCGGATCACGGTGGTGAAGGACGGCGAGGAGGTCGACGCCAAGAGCATCCTCGGCATCCTGCTGCTGGCGGCGGGGCAGGGGAGCCAGGTGACCGTCCGCTGCGAGGGACAGGACGAGGAGGACGCCATGCGGGCCGTGACCACGCTGATCGCCAATCGATTCGACGAGGAGAGCTGATGCGGCAAGCCGAGATGCAGGTCCTGCAGGGCATGGGCGTCTCCGGCGGCATCGCCATCGGCCGCGCGGTCTGTCATCGAGACCCGCGGCCCGGAGGTCTTCCGCCTCCACGTCCCCGAGGCCCAGGTCGAGGCGGAGGTCGACGCGGCTGCACGAGGGCGCTCGCATGCCCAGCGGCGAGCTGCAGCGCCTGCGCGCCCGGGCCGAGGAAGAGCTGGGCAGCGACCTCGCCGCGATCTTCGACGCCCACGTCCTCCTGCTCTCCGACGCCAAGTTCCTCGGGCCGGGTGGAGGAGCGGATCCGCACCCAGCAGGTCAACGCCGAGTGGGCGGTCCACAAGACCGCCGAGGAGCTCGACGACCGCTTCGCGCAGATGGACGACGCCTATCATCCGCGAGCGCAGCGAGGACCTGACCGACGTCAGCCGCCACCTGCTGCGCAGCCTGCAGGGGATCTCCCACCACGAGCTCTCGGAGCTGCCGAGGACATCGTCATCGTGGCCGACGACCTCACCCCGTCCGACGCCATCCGGCTCGGCCGCGAGCAGGTCATCGGCTTCGCCATCGAGTCCGGCGGCCGCACCTCGCACACCACGATCATCGCCCGCTCGCTCAACATCCCGGCGGTCGCCGGCCTGATCGGGGTGACGAGCCTGCTGCGCGACGAGGCGCCGATCATCGTCGACGGCGAGACCGGCACGGTGATCCTCCATCCCGACGCCGAGTGCTCCTGGCAGTACCGGCGGCGCAAGGCGGAGATCGCAGCAGCCGCGACCAGCGACCTGCTGGCGACGCGCGAGCTGCGGCCGGTCACCCGCGACGGCGTCGAGGTCCAGCTGATGGCCAACATCGACCTGCCGGAGGAGGTCGACGAGGTGCCGCTGCTTCGGCGCCGCCGGCGTCGGCCTCTACCGCAGCGAGTTCCTCTACATCGAGAAGAGCCCGCAGCATGCCGACCGAGGAGGAGCACGTCGAGATCTACCGCCGGCTGGTCGAGGTCGCGGCGCCGCACCCGGCGATCATCCGCACCTACGACCTGGGAGGCCGCAAGCTGGCGCGCGAGATGATGGCGACCGAGGAGGAGAACCCGGTGCTCGGGCTGCGCGGCATCCGCCTCACCCTGGCGCGCCGCGACGTCTTCCGCAGCCAGATCCGCGCGCTCTACCGCGCCGGCGCTCTACGGCGACCTCTGGGTGATGCTGCCGCTGGTGAGCACCGTCGAGGAGGTGCGGCGACTTCCGCGCCTTCGCCGCCGAGGTCATGGCCGAGCTGGAGCGGGAGGGCTTGCCGTTCCGCCGCGACGTGCGGCTCGGGGTCATGATCGAGGTGCCCGCCGCGGCGGTCATCGCCGACCTGCTGGCCCGCGAGGTCGACTTCTTCTCGATCGGCACCAACGACCTCATCCAGTACTCGCTGGCGGTCGACCGCAACAACGAGCACGTGGCCGAGCCTCTACCAGCCGCTGCATCCGGCGATTCTGCGCATGCTACGCTTCGTCATCGACAGCGCGCGGGCGGCGGGGATCGAGGTCGGGCTCTGCGGCGAGATGGCCGCGGACCCGCGTTTCGCCCTGCTGCTGGTCGGCCTGGGGCTGCGGCGCCTCTCGATGAGCCCGCGCCGGATCCCCGAGGTCAAGACGCTGGCTCCGCGAGTCGTCCGCGTCGGGTCTGGCCGAGCTCGTCACAGCGCTGCATGGAGCTACAGCACCGCCGCCGAGGTGCGAGCGCCACCTGAGCCGCTACTTCGAGTGCTCCCTGCCGCTGCGGGCGAGCGCGTCCGGCGTGTAGAGATCGACTTCTGAGAGGGACCTGCAATGCGTCTGCCGATTCGCCGAGTGGAGAAGCCCTGGGGCTACGAGCTGATCTTCGCCCATACCGACCGCTACGTGCGGAAAGATCCTGCACGTCAACGCCGGCCAGGCTCTCTCCCTCCAGTACCATGAGGTCAAGGACGAGACCCTCTACCTCTCCGACGGGGAGGTGGAGCTGGTGGTGGAGGAGGACGGCGCGCTGGTCAGCACCGTCCTCCGCGGCGGGGACTCCTACCACATCACGCCCTTCACCAAGCACCGGATGGTCGCGGGCGAGAACGGCTGCGACATCATCGAGGTCTCCACTCCGGAGCTCGACGACGTCGTGAGACTCGAGGATCGCTATGGCCGAGCCTAGATCATTCCACGCTCGCCTGGTTGCCCCTGACTCTGGCCTTGGGCCTGGCTGGATGCCGCGGCACCACCCCTCAGCCGGTCACCGCGTTCCCAGCCCCCGGAGGCCCCCGAAGAGCAGCCGGCGCCCGCCGCCCCCGCGCCGCGCAGGCCCCGGCGCCCGTCGAGATCGCCGCCGCGCGCAGAAGACCGGGGACGCCGCGCCGGTCGTCGTCGACGCCGGTGTAGAGGACAGCGTCGCCGCGCCGGCCACCCTGGTCGAGGCCGCCCATGCCGAGCGGGAGCGCCGCGCCCACGCCGGCAAGAACCGGTCGCGGTGATCAACGACAAGACCCTGCCCACGTACGCCAGCAAGGGGCAGATCACCATCGCCGCACGCCGAAAGACAAGAAGAAGGCCCAAGACGGCGAGCCCGGCGGCCACAGCCGCCGAGGCCGAGGCCCGCGACGAGCAGTACTGGCGCAGCCGGGCCCGCGAGCATCCGCGAGCGACTGGCGCCAAGTGGCCGACGAGGTCAAGGAGCTGGAGCAGAAGTCCGCCGAGCTGCGCCAGAAGTTCTACGCCGAGACCGACCCCTTCGCCGCGCGACACCCAGATCAAGCCGGACTGGGACCGGGTGCTCGACCGCCTGCGGCCAGGCGCGCGCCGACGTCGACACCGCCAAGAGGAGCTCGACAACTTCCTGGAAGAGGGGCGGCCGGCCGGCGCCCTGCCGGGCTGGCTGCGACGAGGGGACCGACGAGGAGCCGCGGACGAGAGCGGCAAGGAAAAAGAGCCGCGTGCCGGCCCTGCAGTCGATCGAGCCGCCGGTGATCGAGAACGACAGCATCAAGTGCCCTCCGCTGCCAAGCCTCCGAGGCCGTTGATGACGCCTCCCCGCCGCGTCTTCATCGAGACCTGGGGCTGCCAGATGAACGAGCTGGACACCCAGCGCATGGCGGGCCAGCTCATGCAGCAGGGCGATCCTGCCCACCCGCGAGCCGGAGGAGGCGGACATCATCCTCCTCAACTCCTGCAGCGTGCGGGAGAAGGCGGAGCAGAAGGTCTACTCGCGGCTGGGCGAGTACCGGCTGCTCAAGCGCGGGCAACGGGGCGACCTGCTGATCGGCCTCTGCGGCTGCGTCGCCCAGCAGGAAGGGGAGAAGGCCCTGGAGCGGGTGCCGGACCTCGACTTCGTGCTCGGGCCGGCGCGCGTCGGCGAGCTGCAGGACGTCGTGGCACGCCGCCGGGCGGGGGAGCGGGTGGTCGCCGACCGGCTTTCCCGGAGAACCGCCAGTACGACATCGACGCGGTCTCCCGGCCAGGGCGAGTACAAGGGGATGGTGACGATCATCGAGGGGTGCAACAAGAACTGCACCTTCTGCATCGTCCCCAAGACCCGCGGCCCCGAGCGGAGCCGGCCGATGCGCCGAGATCCTGGCGCGAGGTCCGGCACCTCCTCGACTACGGATTCCAGGAGATCGAGCTGCTGGGGCAGACCGTCAACCACTGGCGCGAGCCGGGCGGGGACTGGGACTTCGCCGACCTGCTCGACGCGGTCGCCCGCATGCCGGGCGTGCAGCGGCTGCGCTTCGTCACCTCCTACCCGCGCGACTTCACGCCGCGGATGGTGGAGCAGGTGGGGCGGCACGCCAACATCTGCCCCTATCTGCATCTGCCGGTGCAGTCGGGCTCCGACCGCGTGCTGCGCCGCATGGGTCGCGGCTACACCCGCGGCGAGTACTTCGACCTCGTCGGCGCAGCTCCGCCGGGCGCGGCCCGACCTGGCGCTCTCGACCGACCTCATCGTCGGCTTTCCGGGCGAGACGGAAGAGGACTTCGAGCACACCCTCGAGCTGGTGCGCGAGGTCCGGCTTCGCCGCGATCTACGCCTTCAAGTACTCGCCGCGGCCCGGCACCGCGGCGCCGCGGCTCAGCGACGCCGGTCGATCCGGAGGTCGCCGCCGAGCGGCTGCAGCGCCTCTTCGCAGCTTCAGGACGGGATCCAGGACGAGATCAACCGGGAGCTGGTGGGGGAGGAGCTCGAGGTGATCGTGACCGGCTGGGGGAAGCAGCCGGGGACGCAGACCGGCCGCACCCCCTGCCACCGGGTCGTGCACTTCGCGGCCGGCCCCGAGCCGGCCCTCCTGGGCAGCGTCACCCGCGTCCAGGTAGAAACCGCCCTGCCGCACAGCCTGCTCGGCCGGCGTCCTGCCGGTTCCGGCCGCCTCCTGAAATCCGTCCTTGACCTGCCCCGTTGCCCGCGCCCAGAATAGGGCATGAGCAACCCAAACGAAGAGCTCCAGGTGGAAATCAAGGGGCTGATGCTGGACCCCTCGTCGAACGTCCCGATCGTCATCCTCCGGGACATCGGGAGCCAGCTGTTCCTGCCGATCTGGATCGGCGTCTTCGAGGCGAACGCCATCGCGCTCCGCATCGAAGGAGTGGAGCCCCCCCGGCCGATGACCCATGACCTGCTGCGCTCGCTGCTCGAGCAGCTGGGGGCCAGGTCGAGAAGATCGTGATCTCCGACCTGCGGGAGAGCACCTTCTTCGCCATGATCCATATCCGTAACCAGGATCGCGCCACGGCCGTCGACGCCCGGCCGAGCGACGCCATCGCCCTCGCCCTGCGGACCGGCTCGCCGATCTTCGTCCTGCGCTCCGTGCTCGACAAGGCCCAGGCGGTCGACCTCGCCACCGAGGCGACCGACGAGGAGAAGCTCAAGAAGTGGCTCGAGGAGATCAGCCCCGACGATCTCGGCAAGTGGACGATGTAATGGGCGGTATCTGCCGAACTCTGCGGCCGGAACTCTCGAAAAATGCATGCATTTACCAGCGATGTCGGCGCGCCGACATCGCGCCGGCGGTTCGCTTGACCTGGTCGGAGCCTTTCCTTAGACTGCCCGCCTCCTATGATCATTGCCATCACCAATCAGAAGGGCGGAGTCGGCAAGACCACGACCGCCATCAACCTCGCCGCGGCCCTCGCCAGCAAGGGGAGGAAGACGCCTCTGGTCGACCTCGATCCCCAGGCCAACAGCTCGATGTCCTATCCTCGACATCCATCGAGCTCGAGATGTCGATCTACGACGCCCTGACCGATGACCAGATCCATCTGGTCGACATCTCAGGCCGGCGGAGAAGATCGAGAACCTCTCACATCGCCCCTTCGACGATCGCCCTGGCCAAGATCGAGGCCAAGCTGCATCGGCGAGCTGGACAGCCACTACCGGCTCAAGGACGAGCTGCAGCGCATCCAGGACGACTTCGACTACGTCATCATCGACACGCCGCCGACCCTGGGGATCATCACGGTGAACGCGCTGGTGGCGGCGACGCACGTGCTGATCCCGATCCAGGCGAGCTACTTCGCCCTGGAGGGGACGGACGACCTGCTGGAGACGATCGACAAGATCAAGGTGCGGGCCAACCCCCAGCTCCAGATCCTCGGCGCCCTGATCACCATGTACGACAAGCGGACGCTGCTGGCCAAGGACATCTACGAGCAGATCCAGCGGGTCTTCGGCGTCAAGGTCTTCGAGACGGTGATCACCAAGAGCGTCCGGCTGGAAGAGAGCCCGGCCTACCGGGAGTCGATCTTCACCTTCGCGCCGCAGGTCGACGGGAGCCTATGAGTACTACCGTCTTTCGGAGGAGGTGCTGAGCCGTGTCTGAGCCCGTCCGCAAGCGAGGTGGCCTTCCCATGCGCGTCAAGATGCGCCACGACACCCACTTCGTCGAGGAGCTCACGGCGCGGCACGAGACGCCGGTGGGGAAGATGGTCCCGCTCTCCGCCATCGAGCCGGACCCCAAGCAGCCGCGCTCGACCATGGGCGACCTGGACGACCTCGTGGCTTCCATTCGCGACAAGGGGATTCTGGAGCCGATCCTGGTCCGTCCCCGGCCGCCGGGCGGCGATCCCGGAGCGTTCGAGGCCGGCAGCGGCGGCATCCTGTACCGGATCATCTCCGGCGAGCGGCGCTACCGCGCGGCTCAGGAGGCCGGGCTTGTACGAGGTGCCGGCGATCGAGATGGACGTCACGGAAGAAGAGGCGCTCGAGATCGCCCTGATCGAGAACCTCCAGCGCAAGGATCTGACGCCCGTTCGAGGAGGCCGAGGGGTACCGGATGCTCGCCGAGAGCCACGGCTACACCCACGAGGAGATCTCGGAATCGGTCGGCAAGTCGCGCACGGTGGTCACGGAGAGCCTGTCGCTGCTGCAGATGCCCCCACGGGTGCGCGACACCGTCCAGGCGCTGGGGATCACCTCCAAGTCGCTGCTGCTGGAGGTGCTGAAGGCCGGCAGCGAGGGGGAGATGATCGACCTCCTGGAAGAGGTGGCACGCCGCGGCCTCAACCGCGACGACCTCCGCCAGCGCCTGCGGCGCGGCGACAAGGGGGGCAAGTCCAGCCGCCGCAAGCCGTACGTCTTCCGCTTCAAGGCGCCAGACCGGACGTTCAGTCTGTCGTTGAGCTTCCGGCAGAGCGAGGTCGACCCCGAGGACCTCATTCGCGCCCTCGAACAGATCCTGGCGGATCTGCGCCAGAACCCCTCCTAAAAAAAGACACGGACGAACAGGGACGAACAAGGACTAACACGGACGGTCCGGGACTCAGGCCTGGAGTCCGTGCTCGTCCGTGTCAGTCCCTGTTTGTTCGTGTCTTTTCCCCGTCACACAAGCAGCCGATAAGGCGTATTATGTTAATACATAGCCGCGGTGAGCCCCTGGCTTGAGCAACGCCGGCTTCTCAGCCGGCGATCCACTCGGCGGCGAGGTCTTCGTCTTCTTCCAGGCGGAGTTTTGCCAGATGGCTGCCGGCCGGCAGCCGGTCCGCGAGCTGCTGGTGGATCCAGCGGATGAGATTCTCGCTGGAAGGGATCGCTCCCCCCTCTCCGAAGTCCGACAGCGCCGCGTTGATGTGCTGGTGGTCGAGCCGCTCGACGACCCGCTCCTGGACCAGCGCGTCGAGCGCTCCGAGGTCAACCACGAAGCCGGTCGCCGGGTCGATCTCGCCGCCTACGCTCACGTACAGGCGGTAGTTGTGGCCGTGCCCCGGCAGGTTGGCGCACTTGCCGAAGCGGGCCCGGTTCTCGGCCTCGCTCCAGTCCGGGCGGCGGTACAGGTGGCTAGCGCTGAATCGATAGCGGCGTTCGAGAGCGATCTTCATGAGTCCCAATATATAGTGGCGGCCGTGCGGAAGCTCGATCGCTACCTGATGACGGAGATCCTCGGCCCCCTCGGGCTGGGGTTCCTGGTCTATACCTTCATCCTGCTCCTGCCGGTTCCTCTTCGCAGTCCGCGGAGATGATCATCCGCCGCGGACTGCCGGTCGTCGATCGTCGGCAAGCTGCTGCTGCTGACCCTGCCGAACATCGTCGTCCTGACCCTCCCGATGTCGCTCCTGTTCGGCACCCTGATCGCCGTCGGACGGCTGTCGTCCGACAGCGAGCTGATCGCCATGCGGGCCTCCGGGGTGAGCCTGCTGACGCTCTACCGTCCCATCCTGCTGCTCTCCGGGTTGCTGACCGTCGCTCAACGCCCTGCTGATGATCTACGTGCTCCCCTGGGGCAACCATTCCCTCCAGGAGCTGCGGCTCGAGATCACCACCCAGACGGTGTCACAACAGGTCGCAGCCGCGGGTGTTCTACGAGGAATGGGAGGGCAAGGTCGTCTACGTCTTCGAGGTCCCCCCCGGCGGCAAACGGTGGAAGGGGGTCTTCCTCGCCGAGGCGATCCCGTCGAGCCAGAGGAACCAGATCACCATCGCGGACTGGGGGGAGATCCTGGTCGACCAGGCCGGCGAACGGGTGGTCCTGCGGTTGTACAACGCCATCCAGCAGAAGGTCGATCTCTACGCTCCCGACCGCTACGAGATCAGCCGCCACCGCCGGCTCGACCTCGTCCTCGACGACCAGTTCACCACCGGGCAGAAAGCCAAGATCTCGGCCTCCAAGGGGATCCGCGAGCTCAATCTCAGGGAGCTCCGCGACCTCGAGCGCGACCCCGCGACCGAATCCGAGCAGCGGAACCTCGCCCGGGTCGAGATCCACAAGAAGTTCGCGATCCCGGTCGCCTGCATGGTCTTCGGCCTCTTCGCCCTGCCGCTGGGGATCAACAACCGCCGCGGCGGCAAGGCCTCCGGCTTCGCGCTGTCGATCGGCATCCTGATCGTCTACTACGTCCTGCTCAACAACGGCGAGGAGGCGGCGCGCTTCGGCAAGATCCCGGCATGGCTGGCGATGTGGTCGCCGAACATCCTGCTGGCGACGCTCGGAGTCTTCCTCCTGATTCGGCGCAACCGCGACAAGAGCCTGCTGCTGACCCGCATCGACCGCTGGATCCGGGAGGATGTCTGGGGGGGTATCCAGGCGCTCAAGGGGATCCGCCGGGAGCGTCGCCGGGAGCTCAGGGAGGAGCGGCAGCGCCGCAAGGCGGAGCGTCCGAAGAAACAGGCCGAGGCCCGCATCCCGCGCCTGGTGCTCCTCCTCCCCCGCCTGCGGATCGTCTTCCCGAACCTCCTCGACCGCTATGTGGCGCGGCTGTTCGGCTGGGTCTTCGTGCTGGTCGTGCTTCTCCGGGCTCGCCCTCTTCATCATCTTCGACCTGTCGGAGAACTTCGACGAGCATCCTGAAGAACAAGGTCGCCACCGGAGTTCGTGCTGAGCTATTACAAGTACCTGTCGCTGCAGATGTTCTACGAGATCGCCCCGATCGTGATCCTGGTCTCGACGCTGCTGACCTTCAGCCTGCTGGCGCGGACGAACGAGATCACCGCCTGCAAGTCGCTGGGGATTAAGCCTCTACCGGATCGCCCTGCCGGCGGTGGCCTCGGCGCTGCTGGTGAGCCTCTTCTGCGGCTATCTGGAGTCGGCGGTCCTGCCGGCCTCGAACGAGAAGGTGGCGAAGCTCAAGGACCAGATCCACGGCCGGGAGACCGCCCGCACCTACCGGCGCGCCGACCGCCAGTGGCTCTTCGGCCAGGGGCGGTACATCTACAACTACATCCACTATGACCCGGCGCGGGCGAGTCTGCAGCGGCTGCAGGTGTTCGACTTCGACGATCAGCACCGGCTGACCCGCCGCCTCTTCACCGAGGAGGCCCACTACATCGGCGATGCCTGGGTGTTCAACAACGGCTGGGCGCGCTCGTTCAAGGGAGTGGACGTCACCAGCTACGCGCGATTCAAGGAACCGAAGATCGTCCACTATCCCGAGACGCCGGCCTATTTCGACTCGGAGATCCGCCCCCCGGAGCAGATGCGCTACGGCGAGCTCAAGGAGTACATTCAGGAGCTGAAGGAGAGCGGCCAGGCGGTCCCCGAGCTCGAGGTCGAGCTGGAGGACAAGATCGCGCTGCCCGTGGCCTCGCTGATCATGTCCCTGGTCGCCCTCCCCTTCGCCTTCCGTCTCGGCCGGCAGGGGGCGCTCTATGGCATCGGGCTCTCGCTGGTTCTGGGCTTCGCCTTTCTGGCGATCTACGCCTTCTTCACCAAGCTTGGCGCGGCGGGCGCCCTGCCGCCGATCGTGGCGGTCTGGAGCCCCGGGGCGCTCTTCTCCCTGCTCGCGGGCTATCTCTTCCTGGGGGTACGGACGTAAGGAACCGGCAGGGCGGCTCAGGAAGGCTGGGAGAAGCGGAGATCCGGATTGTTGCGCACTCGCTTCAGGAACCCCGAGACCTCGCGGACGAGCTCGATGCCGGCCTGGTTCATGCGGGCGGCACTGCAGAAAACCAGGACCGCCGCCATGGCCTCGCGGTGGGTGTTATAAGAATGGAAGATCGCCAGGGTCTCCTCGGCGACGCGGCTCACGTCGGCGGAGCGCCCCTGCACGATGTACGCGCCGGCGAGGTCGAGGGAGGCCAGCGCGGCGTCATAGTCGAGGCCCAGCTCGAGGAATGAGTCGCGGACCTCGCGGAACGCCGCCTCGGCCTGCTCGATGCGCCGCAGGCCGAACGCCACCAGCCCCTCGAGCCAGCGGAGCTTCAGCAGGTTCATGCGGTCGCCGGCCTTCAGGTAGAGGGGCCGCGTGTGGTACAGCAGGGCGAACGCCTCGCGCACCCGGCCGCTCTCATAAAGGGCGTTGATCAGGTTGTGGCGGGCGGCGAGGAAGACCCGGGGATCGGCCTGCGGATCGATCAGGTCGAGGGCCCGCCGCAGCAGCGTCATCTCCCCCTCGCCGTCGCCCGCTTCGCCGCAGACCAGCGCTTTCTGGAGGAGCGTACGGCCGAGCAGGTTCCACTGCCCCAGCTTCTTGTAGATCGCGGCGACGCGGTCGAAGATCTGGAGGGCCTCGCCGAACCGCTGCTGCGCCTTCCGCCAGGAGGCCAGAAAGGAGAGCACCTTCGCCTTCTCGAAGAGGGTGATGCGGCTCTCGTTGAGCAGGGTCTCGGCGACCGCGAAGGCGGCCTCAGAGCTCGCGAGGTCGAAATTGGTCCGGAAGGCGTTGCCGAGATGGGCCCACGCCCGGGCTCGCAGCCCGGCGAGCGCCTCTTCCCCACCGCAATCCTCGACGGTCAGACGGTCCGCGGCCGAGACCGCCAGCCGGGCCATCTCGATCGCGCGGCGGGGTTCCTCGAAACAGGCCTCGTAGCTGCTCTCGACGAGCCGCTCGCAGAGCATCCGGTTGCGGAAGCGCTGGGAGTTGGCCAGCAGCAGATGCCGGCGCTCCGCCGGGCATTGCAGCAGCTCCTCGTAGAGCCTGCGGCCCAGCGACCGCTGTTCGGCGAGCAGGGACTCGGTGGCGACGATCTTCTCGAAAACCCGGTCGAGGATCGTGTCGTAGCCGTCCCGGGCGTCCGTGGCTCCAAGCTCAACTGTGGAGAGCGTCTGCGGGTCCTCGAAGATGTCGGCGGGCTCCCAGAGATTGGCGGTGAGCTCCTGGCAGAGCAGGCAGCCGGTGAGCAGGTGGCGGGCGACCTCGCGCATCTCCGCCGGGGCGAGTTGCCCGAGCACGAACTGCTCGAGCACATCGGCGTTCGGATGGGGAGCGGTCATTCCGCTTTTCTCCGGTAGACCCCGGCGGTGACCAGGTGCCGCGTCAGCGCGGCGAGACACCTGGTCGTGACCTTGCTGATGCTCGCCGGGCTGTAACCCAGCCGCACCGCCACCTCTGGTGGATCGTACCCCTGGCGGTACCGCAGCCAGAGCAACGACCGGCAGCGCTCCGGCAGTTGCTCGAGGACGGTGGTCAGATCGCGATGGAGGTCCGCCCCCTCCTGCGCCGGCTCGACCGGTCCGGCCATGGCCTCGAGAACCGCCGCGTCGACGGCGTCATAGAGCTTGCGCCGCCGCTCCCGCCAGTACAGGAGGCACTTGTTGCGGAGGGTTCCCAGCAGCCAGGCTTCCGAGTCCCGGATCCCCTCGCGGTGGTAGATCAGGGCCAGCAGCGCCTGCTGCAAAATGTCCTCGGTGTCCTGGGGCGGGATACGATAGTGGGCGAACAACGACTTCAGACGGGGCCGGACCTTCTTCGAGAAAGCCCTCAAGCGACGACTCAACTTGGGGGTGGTCCAGTGCACTCATCTTATTCGGTCGAATGTCTATTCTAAACTTCGTGACACACTAACACCATACCGGAACGGTGTCCAGCCAAGCCCTCCCCCTGCCGCGCAGCGAGGCTCCCCTTCTCCGGCCTCGCCGTGGGAGTCAGTGATTTCCGTCGGGGTCGATCCGCACCCCGGCCTTCCCCAGGACGTTGATCACCAGGTCCCGCAGCCAGATGGCGCCGATCTCGATCCGGGAAGTGACGGCCGGGGTCCAATGCGCCCGTGCGCGGACGGCGGCATTCGCGCTGGCCGCCGGAACCAGGGAGACGGCGGCCACCAGGGCGGAGGCGGCGAGGATGCGGCGAAGTTTCGGATGAACCATAACGATCTCCTTTTCCAAATCGCCTGTGTGGCTGAATAGCCATAGGCATGTGATTGCTCTGAAGTAGAGTTACCGCAAGGTCGTCTCAGAGGACACGCGAGAAAAAGGAAATGGGGAGCCACCCGGGTGCCGCGCGGCATCCGTCAGGACCAGCTGAAGGGTTCGGGAGTCAGGGCTCGGGCTGGAAGCCGGCCCCGAGGAGCTGCTCGGTCAACGCCGCCAGGCAGCGGCGGGTCACCTTCCGGATGCTCGACTTGCAGTAGCCCATCCGCTCCGCCGTCTCGGCGGTGCTGCAGCCGAATCCATAGCGAAGGCGAAGCAGGGAGCGGCAACGGTCCGGCAGGTTGGAAAGCAGGGAGTCGAGGTCGAACCGCAGGTCGGCGCTCTCCTGAGGGGGAGCCTCGACGTCGGCCAGCAGCTCGAGAATGGCGGAGTCGACCAGGTCCCAGAGCTTCGAACGGTGCTTCCGCCAGTAGATGATGCAGCGGTTGGCCAGCGTCCCCACCAGCCAGGCGTCGTAGTTCCGGATGCTCCCCGCTTTGGAGACCATGATCAGGAAGGTCTCCTGCAGCAGATCGTCGGCGTCCTGGGCGGGAATCTGATAGCGGCTCAAGACCCGCTTGAGCCTGGGCTCGGCCCGCGCGAGGATCTCCTCGAGGGAAGGCTCCGCCAGATCGGGTGGGACCGAAGAGTTCATTTATAGCCTAAGTGTATCGAGGGTCTCAGCTTATCAGCCCTCCCACCGCTTGTCCAGCGGCGGGGAAGATCGATGACGGGAGGCCCCGCGCCTCCCTGGCGAAGGAGAGGATCTCAGCGGGATTCCCTGGAGCGGAGGCTCCAGGTGGCACGGGATTCTTTGAGATAGCCGGTCACGTCCCGGATCAGCCCCAGGGTGACGCGCTCCATCTCCGCCGCCTTCTGGAAGACGAACAGCGCGGCGATGGCCTCCCGGTGGATATCCTGCGACTTGAAGATGGGGAGCATCTCCTCGGCCAGACGCCGCATCTCGGCGCTCCGTCCCTGACGGGCATAGATGGTGGCCAGATCCAGCGAGAGCAGGGCGGCGTCGTAGCCGAGCTCGCGCTCGATCAGCTCTTTCTGGACGCCGCGCAGGAACTCCTCCGCCTCCGTGAAGTGCCCCAGGGCGCTGGCGATCTTCCCCTCCAGCCAGCGCAGGCGCAGAAGGCTCATCTGGTCGCCGATCTGATGGTAGAGCGGCCGCGCGCTCTCGAGCAGCCGCACGGCTTCGCAGTACCGGCCCCCCTCGGCCAGGTACAGGGTCAGGTTGTGCTGGGCCACGATCACCAGGCGCGGATCGGCCGCGGGATCGACCTTCTGCAGCCCCTCCGTCAGGTGGCGGATGGCGGCCTCCGGATCGTTGGCGAGCCCGAGGAGGAAGCCGCGCGTGATCAGCGCCTTGCCGCACAGGTGCGAATCGTCGCACCGGCGGCCGAGCGACATCACCCGGTCGAGCAGCAGGTAAGCCTCGCGGAAGCGCTGCTGATTGCCGCGCAGCGAGGCCTTGAGCAGGAGCACCTGCGCCTTCTCCACCGGATCGCCGGTGCCGCTCTTGAGCAGCCGCTCGGCGCGGGCGAAGCTCTTCTCGGCGGCGGGAAGTCGCGAGCGGATACGCTGCGCGTTGCCCAGCCCCGCCCAGGCGCGCGCGACGAGGTCGTGGACGCGCGACTCGCCATAGGTCGCTCCGTCGAGGCGTTGCGCGACCTCGACGCCGAGCCGCGACAGCTCCAGCGCCCGGCCCGGCTCCTGGAAGCCCCACTCCCGGGCGGTGTCCAGCAGCAGGTCGCAAAAAGCCCAGGTATGGTGCCGCGAGGCGTCGGTCACGCGCTCCCACTGGCGTTCGAACGGCTGAGTCAGCAGCTCGCGCATCAGCTCGAAAGCCTCCGAGCGCTCGGCCGCCAGGGTGATCTGCAGCCGCTTGACCTCGCGCCAGGAACGATCGAAGGCCGCGCCGTACTCGATCGCCGGCGCGTCGCTCGACGTGTCGATCGAAGGCAGAAACGCTCTCCTCCTCCAGGCGCGCCGACGCCTCGGCCGTGGGGAGGAGATGGGAGGTGAGGCGACGGCAGTCGTCGCAGTCGGTGAGGAGGTGGCGTACGACCTCACGGCTCCGGCGGCGCTGCAGCCGGCCACGGCCGAACCGCGCCAGCAGCGTCGGATGCGGGTGCTTATCCATCGTGGGGCTCCCCCTGCGGCTCCTGATCGAACCCGACCGCCAGGAGCTGCCGGGTGAGAGCCGCGAGACAGCGATTGGTGACCTTGCGGATGCTGGAGGTGCGGTAGCCCATCTGCTCCGCCACCTCGGTCGGCCCGTAGCCGAGACCGTAGCGCAGCTTGAGCAGAGACCGGCAGCGGGTCGACAGGCGCGACATCACCCGGTTGAGGTCGTAGCGTCAGCTCGGTCTTCTCCTGGTCCGGCGCCTGGGGGACGGCGAGCAGGTCGAGGATCGCCGTATCCACGGCCTCGCAGAGGCTGCCCCGGCGCTTGCGCCAGTACATGATGCACTTCTTCTTGACCGTCCCGATCAGCCAGCTCTCGGGACTGCGGATCTTGTCCCACTTGTAGAGCAGAGTCAGTTGCGCATCCTGCAGAATGTCCTCGGCGTCTTCGGGTGGAATCTCGAAGTTCCTGAGAACGCGCTCCAGGCGTGGCCTGGAGCTCTTCAGCAGAATGTTGAGCGATTCCCGCAGTTCAGGATGGTCAAGAGTTGCCATAGCCACGTTGTTTGCTGTCGACAGCCGCTAGGCTAACACCCCGTTCGCCCCCTGTCCATAGTGGACCGGGAATCTATCGGGTCCTGGAAAGGACTCCCGATCCGGACCGCGATCAGGATGCGAAAACGAAACGGCGGCCCCGCGAGGCCGCCGTCACAAACCGGTGCCGGAATGGGACCCGAACGCCGGCCCAGGTCAGGCGGAAACTGCCAGCGGGACCCCTTCGAGGCCGGCCGCCGCGCGCAGATCGGCCGCGCGGTGGGTGCTCTCCCAGGGGAAGTCCTTGCCGCTGCGGCCGAAGTGGCCGTAGGCCGCGGTCTGCTGGTAGATCGGCCGGCGCAGGTCGAGGTCCTCGATGATGCCGCGCGGCGTCAGCGGGAAGTGCTCGCGCACCAGGCGCTCGATCCGGCGGTCGCCGATCACTGCCGGTGCCGAAGGTGTCGACCCGGACGGAGACCGGCTCGGCGACGCCGATCGCGTAGGCGAGCTGCACCTCGACGCGCTCGGCCAGGCCGGCGGCCACGATGTTCTTGGCGACGTGCCGGGCCATGTAGCAGGCCGAGCGGTCGACCTTTGTCGGATCCTTGCCGGAGAAGGCGCCGCCGCCGTGCCGGCCGTAGCCGCCGTAGGTGTCGACGATGATCTTGCGGCCGGTCAGGCCGCAGTCGCCCTGCGGGCCGCCGATGACGAAGCGGCCGGTCGGGTTGATGTGGTAGATCGTCCGCTCGTCGAGGAGCTCGGCCGGGACCTCGACCTTGATGACCTGCTCGATCACCTCGTCGCGGATCTGCTCGTTGGAGACCTCGGGGTCGTGCTGGGTCGAGATGACCACCGTGTGCGACCCGCACCGGGCGGGTGCCCTCGTACTCGATCGTCACCTGGCTCTTGCCGTCCGGCCGCAGCCAGGGCAGGACGCCCGACTTGCGCGCCTTGGCGAGCCGGTTGGTCAGCCGGTGGGCGAGGGCGATCGGCAGCGGCATCAGCTCGGGCGTCTCGCGGCAGGCGAAGCCGAACATCATCCCCTGGTCGCCGGCGCCGCCGGTGTCCACCCCCTGGGCGATGTCGGGCGACTGCGGATCGATCGCCGACAGCACGCCGCAGGTGGCGTCGTCGAAGCCGATCTCGGCCCGGGTGTAGCCGATCTCCCGCACGACCCGCCGGACGACGCCGGGGAAGTCGACGTAGGCGTTGGTGGTGATCTCGCCGGCCAGGAAGACCATGCCGGTGGTCACCAGGGTCTCGCAGGCCACGCGGCCTCGCGGGTCCTGGCGCAGGACCTCGTCGAGGACGGCGTCGGAGATCTGGTCGGCCACCTTGTCGGGATGGCCCTCGGTCACGGACTCCGAAGTGAACAGGTGGATGTCTCGTTCGCTCATGTTCGTACCTCTAGCGTTACGTTCGGATCAGACACGGCGGCTTGTCGTGAATGCTACCAACAGATGAAAAATGGGTCAAACGCGCGCGCCGACCCCGGTATCAACGGATGGGACGGCTCTCCAGGACCCCATAGAAGAGTGTCGACAGCGCGTGGAAGGTGGACAGGGCGATGTTCTTGCGCCGGGTCTCCAGCCCGCCGGTGAGCGAGCTCATGATGCCGCCGCTGCGCCGGGTGCCCGGCACGGCGAAGGGGATCTGGGCGCTGTCGAGCCCCGCCACCAGGCGATCCGGGAGCTGCACCGCGCCGCTGGAGCCCCAGGCCTCGCCCAGCGGGCTGCGCACGACCGTCCAGTTGCGCACGAAGTAGCGCTGGCCGCCGTCGACCTCGAGGGACTCGATGCCCCCCTCGCTGGCGATGTAGAAATGGTAGGTGTCGCGCGAGCCTCTCCTCGAGCCCGAGCGCCTTCTTGCGAGCCTGGCGCACCACCTCTTCGTCCGAGACCAGGAGACCCACCGGCTCCTCCTCCACCGACTGCGGGACCACGACGACCGACACCGTGCGGTCCATGCCGTCGTGGAAGAAGCGGAGGAAGCCGTCGCGCACCCCGAGAAGCTTGTCCGAAGCGTGGCCCGCCACCGCCACCTCGACGCCCGCTTGGAGCCTTTGCCAGAAGTTCTTAAGATCCGTGCTCATGATCTCCAGTCGTCACAACCAAAGGGTCAAGGATATTCGGCGGCTCCGGCGAAGTAAAGGCGACCGCGCCCTGCTCGAGGGACCTCATCTCGTCGCCGAGGCCCTGGCGGCGGGCCTCGTTCTCGAGGAGGTGCTGGCGACGCCCGGCTTCCTCGACACCCCTGAAGGGAGGCGGCTCGCCTCTCTCCTGCCAGAGGCGCCGCTGGAGGTGAGCCCCGAGCTCCTGGACGGTCTGACCGACGCCGACTCCCCCCGCGGCCTGCTCGCCGTGGCCCTCCTCCCCCGCTCCGGGGTCGCGTCCCTGCCGGTCGTTACGGACCGCCCCTACCTCTATCTGGACGGCCTTCAGGACCCCGGCAACCTCGGCGCCCTCGCCCGCGTGGCCGAAGCGGCCGGCGCCGCGGGGCTCGCTCTCTCCCCCGGCTGCGTCCATCCGAACCACCCCCGCGCCCTCCGCGCCTCGGCCGGCAGCCTCCTGCGCCTGCCCGTGGCGGTGTGCGTCGAGCCCGCAGACCCTGGACGCCCATCTCGCCCGCGCCCACCCGCGCTGGGCCGCCCTCGTCCCGCGCGACGGCGAGGATCTCTATCACGCGCCTCTCGCGGCACCCTGGTCCTCGCCGTGGGCGCCGAGGGCCCGGGCCTCTCCCCCGCCCTCCTCGATCGCGCCGGCCTGCGCCTGACGATCCCGATGGCGGCGTCGGTGGAGTCGCTCAACGCGACGGTGGCGGCGGCACTGGTGCTGTTCGAGGTGCGGCGGCGGGGCTATACGGGGGGTAATCAGCAATTTGGCGTACAATTCCCGACCCGAACCGTAGTCCATTCCAAGGAGTGCAAGATGAAGATCGGCATCGGCTCCGACCACGCCGGCTATCGCTATAAGGAAGAGATCAAGAAGTACCTCGCCAAGCGCGGCCACGAGGTGAAGGACTTCGGGACGAACTCGGAGATGACCGTCGACTATCCGGCTTTCATCCGGCCGGTCGCCCTGGCGGTGGCGGCGGGCGAGGTCGAGCGCGGGATCGTGCTCGGCGGCTCGGGCAACGGCGAGGCGATCACCGCCAACCGCGTGCGCGGCATCCGCTGCGTCCTCTGCTGGAACGAGGAGTCCGCCCGGCTCGGCCGCCAGCACAACGACGCCAACATGCTCTCCCTCGGCCAGCGGATGATGCCGCTCGAGCTCGCCCTCGCCATCGTGCAGATCTGGCTCGACACCCCGTTCGAGGGGGGCCGGCACGTCCGGCGAATCCAGATGATCGACGAGCCGTGAAGGAGTACGAGGCCCTCCGCCGGACGCTGGGACCGGACCGGGTGCGGACCGGCGAGGTCCTGGCCCCTTACACCACCTTCAAGATCGGCGGTCCGGCCGACCTCTTCTATGAGCCGGCGACCGCGGACGAGCTGGCGGCGGCCCTCCTCGCCGCCCGCGAGCACGGGGTGCCGTGCTTCCTGCTCGGGCTGGGCGCCAACATCCTGGTCGGCGACCGCGGGTTCCGCGGGCTGGTGATCCGCAATCTGGCGCGGCATCTCGAATTCTCCCCTGGGGAGGGGACGGTACGCGCCGAGAGCGGGGCGATCGTCTGGCCCGATCTGATCGCGGCGGCGATCGCGCAGGGCCTCTCCGGGCTGGAGCACTACGTGGGCATCCCCTCGACCGTGGGCGGCGCGCTCTGGCAGAACCTCCACTTCCTCTCCCCCGCCCCGGCTCGCGAGCGGACGATGTTCATCGCCGAGGTGACGAAGGGTGCGGAGATCCTGGCCGCCGACGGGGAGCGCCGGACGGTGGGCGTCGACTACTTCGAGTTCGGCTACGACACCTCGGTCCTCCACCACCGGCCGGACGTGGTGCTCGCCGCCACCTTTCAGCTCGCGCCGGAGGATCCTGAGCGGATGCGGCGGATCGTCGAGGAGAACCTCCAGTGGCGCCGCGAGCGCCACCCTCCCCTCGACAGCGAGCCGAGCGCCGGCTCCATCTTCAAGAAGATCGAGGGGATCGGCGCCGGCCGCCTGATCGACCAGTGCGGCCTGAAAGGCACCCGCATCGGCGGCGCCATGATCACCCAGCGCCACGCCAACATCTTCATCAATACCGGAGGAGCCACCGCGGCGGACGTGCGGGCGCTGATCGCCCGTTGCCAGGAGGTGGTCGAGAAGGAGACGGGGTACCGGTTGGAGGTGGAGATCTCGTTGGTGGGGGAATTCTAGCTCTATATCTACGATCCGTATATACTCTTACCGGAGGTGGATCGTGGCAAATCGGGCAAAGCTGTTCAAGAGCGGTGGCAGTCAAGCGGTGCGGCTGCCCAAGGAATACCGTTTTGACGACCAGGAGGAGGTCGCCATCTACCGCGAGGGGCGCCGGGTCATCCTGGAGCCGGTCAAGAGAACCTGGAGCAAGGATTTTCTGGATCTGCTGAGTAGCGCGCCCGATTTTCCCTATCCTGACGAGCCGCCTCCGGTCGAGCCGGGACCCGACTTCGATTGAGATACCTCCTGGATACCAACATCTGCGTAGACGCGATGAATGACCGTTACCCGAGGGTGGCGGCTCGTATCCGGAGGCTATCGCCCGAAAACATCTTCATCAGCCCGATCGTGGTCGCGGAGCTCCGCTATGGTGCGGACAAGAGCGTTCGGCCCCTGGAGAACCACGCGCGGATCGATCGGTTCGTGCAAGACCTGCAGTCCATGGACTTCGATCTCGACGCGGCGGCAGCCTACGGTCGAATCAGAGCGGGTCTCGAAGCCACTGGGCAGACCATCGGGCCAAACGACCTGCTCATCGCGGCCCAGGCCCTCTCAAACCACCTTATTCTGGTAACGGACAATCTCAGGGAATTCCAAAGAGTCAAGGGTTTGCAGATAGAGAACTGGCGCGAATAACCTCCCGGTACTCCTCCATCATCTGCCTCGCCACCACCCCTGGATCGTGCCGCTCCCGCCGCGCCCGGCGGCCCGCCTCTGTCAGCGCCGCGGCGAGCCCGGGCTCGCGGTGAATCCGGCCGATCGCGGCGGCGAACTCTCCAGCATCGCGGGCGACCAGGGCCTCCCGGCCGTCCTCCGCCTCCAGGCCGGCGAGGGCGGCGGGGGTCGCGACCACCGGTATGCCGCGGGCCCAGGCTTCCAGGATCTTGATGCGCACTCCAGAGGCGATGCGCAAGGGGACGGCGAGGATCGAGCCCGGCGCGTAGACCTCGCCGCTGTCGGCCGGCGAAGGGTGTGAAACGGCGCCGGGCGCTTCTGATCCGAAGAGATGGAGGATCGCTCCCGGAGACGCGGCGCGCACGGCGGGCCAGACCTCGGCGGCGAACCAGGCGGTCGACTCCTCGTTGGGCAGCCACCCCTGGCTGCCGAAGACAGTCACGGCCGGATCGCCTTCCAGACGCTCCGTTCCCGCAGGGAGATCCGGGAAGGCCGCGCGGACGACCTCGACCCGTCCTCCTCCACCGGCCAGCTCGCGCAATCGGGCAGCGTCCTCCGCCGTCAGCGCCAGGGTCGCGGCGGCCCGGCGGACCACCCTCCCTTCCCAGGCAGCCAGCTTCTTCGCTTCCCCGCGCAGGAAAAATCCTCGCAGTCCTCTCCCCCGCCGGGCCGTGGCCGCCCACAGGTCGCTCTCCACGTTCTGCGCCCGCAGCACCACTGGAATCCCCCGGGCGTAAGCGGGCTCGGCCTGCGGCAGCGCCTGGAGCTGCTCGGCGTGGACGACGTCGAAGCGCTCCGCCGCCAGCCGGCGCTCCACCTCGTGCCGCACGGCGGGGAGCGAGTGGCGGGCGATCGACAGCGGCGTCCCCCCGGAACGGAGCAGCGCCACCGTGGGCGGCATGGGAGCCGCCGGCACCAGCGCCGGCGCGCAGACCGCGGAGAGCTCGCGAGCGACCTCGGAGAGCTCGAACCGCGCCGGATCGACCGGCGCCACCAGCGTGACGCGGCAGCCCGCTCCGGCAAGACCCCGGAGGGTGTTGAGGAGCAGGAAGCGCCCGCCGTCGATCGCCGGCCAGGGCACCTTGGTGGCGACGACGAGGACGTTCACAGGTTCCTTGTGCGTTTCATGAAATGTCGAAGTGGCTCAAAAGGGGGTCCGCAAACCCCCGCCGTTCTAGGGCGAAGAAGATTGGAGGTGGATTTTACGTCTTATCTGGGTTGATGCTAGCCAGAGTCACTACCGCCACGCCATGGGGGATCGAAGCACGCCCCGTCCAGGTAGAGGTCGATGTCCAGAACGGACTCCCGCAGATCCAGATCGTGGGACTTGCCGACGCCGCGGTCCGCGAGAGCCGCGAGCGGGTGCGCGCCGCGATCAAGAACTGCGGCTTCGACCTGGAACCCAAGTCCATCATCATCAATCTCGCGCCGGCCGACCTCCGCAAGGAGGGCAACCACCTCGACCTCGCCATTGCCCTGGCGATGCTCGCGGCCTACGAGCAGATCCCGCAGGACGCTCTCACCGGGCGGCTGATCTGCGGCGAGCTGGGGCTCGACGGCGCCATCCGCTCCGTGCGCGGCGGTCTCGCCATCGCCGATCTCGGACGCCGCATGGGAGTCCGCGAGGTCCTGCTGCCGGCCGCCAACGCCGCCGAGGCAGCTGCCCTCGAAGCCGTCCCTGTCTTCGGTCTCCGGGGGCTTGCCGAAGCCGTCCAGCATCTTACGGGAGAGGCGGAGCTGCCGGCCGTCCCGGCGCCCCCCTTCTCCGTCGAGGCCCTGGTGGGGGCCCCCGACCTCTCCGAGGTGCGGGGGCAGGAGATGGCGAAGCGGGCTCTGGAGGTGGCCGCGGCCGGCGGCCACAACCTCCTCTTCCTCGGACCTCCGGGCTCCGGGAAGACCATGCTCGCCCGCCGCCTGCCGGGGATCCTGCCGCCGCTCAGCCTGGCGGAGTCGATCGCGGTCACCAAGGTCCACTCCCTGGTGGCCGAGGAGCCGCCGGCGGGGCTGCTGCGCCAGCGGCCGTTCCGCAGCCCGCACACCGGGACCAGCACGGCGGGGATGATCGGCGGCGGCAGCAACCCGCGGCCGGGCGAGGCGAGCCTGGCCCACAACGGCGTCCTCTTCCTCGACGAGCTGCCGGAGTTCCGGCGCGACACCCTGGAAGCCCTGCGCCAGCCGCTCGAAGAGGGGAACGTCAGCGTCGTGCGGGCCCGCGCCCGGCTGGTCTTCCCGGCCCGGTTCTCCCTGCTGGCCGCGATGAATCCCTGCCCGTGTGGCCATCTGGGGGATCCGAGGTACTGCTGCCGCTGTCCGCCGCCGCTCATCGAGCGCTACCGCGGACGGGTCTCGGGGCCGTTGCTCGACCGCATCGACCTGCACGTCGAGGTGCCGGCGGTAAGCCTGGCGGAACTGCGCTCCTCGGCGGGCGAGAGCACGGAGACCGTGGCTCGCCGGGTGGCCGCCGCGCGGGCCGTGCAGATCGAGCGCTTCGGCCCCCACATCCAGACCCCGACCAACTCCGCCATGGGGCCCGAGCAGCTCCGCCGGTTCTGCGCCGTCGACGCGGCGGCCCGGGGGCTGCTCGACAACGCCTTCGAGCGGCTGGGCCTGTCGGCGCGGGCGCTCGACCGCGTGCTCAAGGTGGCCCGCACCATCGCCGACCTCGCCGGCAGCGACGCCGTCCGCTCCGCCCACCTGGCCGAGGCGATCCAATACCGCAGCCTCGACAGGAGGGTGGCCGGATGAACGGGGGGAATCCGCCGAGCGCGGGAAAGCTCTTGACGTTCGTTAACGGTGGAGTTAACATGCGGCTCGTCCGGATCGCCTGCCTGTATTGGGATGTCCTGGCGGTGCTGGACGGCCGGGGCCGGTGCCGGGTGCTCGATTACATCGACGGCCTGGGCGCCAACTATGCGGCGGCGAAGCGCGGTCTGATCCGGGTCCTGCGGGTCGAGCTGCCGCAGAATGGCCCCCCGGCCCACAACGCCGAGCTCTGCAAGTCGCTGGGCGGCGGGATCTTCGAGCTCCGGCGGCAGCCGAAGGGGCAGAAGCTGAGGGTTCTCTTCTTCTACGACGATCGCCGCCGGATCGTCTGCACGAACGCCTTCTCGAAGGCGGAGACGACCCCGCAGGCCGAGGTCGAGCTGGCGAGGGAGTTGAGAGAGCGGTACATGGTGGCCAAGTTCCGCCGCAAGCTGGAGATCCTGGAGGAGGTTCGCGATGGCTGATGGTCAGGAGATGGATAAGGGGATGGTTGACGCCGGGCGGTATCGAAAGATGTTCGAGGAGGCCGAGTCGCATTCCGACTATTGGATCGACGGCCCGATCAGCGAATTCACCGAGGATCTCTCCCGGTTGATGAAGGAGCAGAACGTCAACCGCGCCGAGCTGGCCCGGCGGATGGGGACCTCCCGGGCCTACATCACGAAGATGCTGGGTGGGAACGCCAATTTTACCCTGTTGACCATGGTGAAGCTGGCGATGGCGCTCGACGGCGCCGTCCACATTCACATCGCGGACAAGCGCGCCGTCACCCGCTGGCAGGACACCCTCCCGGGAGAAGGCGGCAAGAAGGTACGGAAGAGGGCGCGCAAGCCGCACCAGCGGCTCGCGGAGCCAGAGGGGAAAAGTCTCTAAAAGCCAGCGCTGTGCAAGATCTAACAGTTTCTGCATGCTGATTCGCCATATTTTACCAAGCTCTTGACATCAGAAGTCCAGGGTCTACAATACGCATCTCGATCAGCCGCTTGGGTTCTGTGGCCGATGGTGTCCAGGTTGTCTGGCTCCCTGTAAGAAGGTTCATGGCAAAACGTCACCACACGATCATCCTGATCCCCCACGCGCACGCCAAACTGCGCAAGTGGCAGGTGACCAGTCTGCAGGTCGCGATCGCGGCCGGCGCCTTCTTCCTGCTCACCCTCGCCGCCGGCCTCTTCACCTGGCTCCACTTCAGCAAGAACGTCAATCCCATCGAGATCGCCCGGCTGAAGAGCGAGAACGAGCAGCTCCGCAGGACCAATCTCACCTTCGAGTCGAGCGTCAAGAAGATCCAGGGTCAGCTCAACCAGTATGAGGAGCGCACCCGCCAGCTCGCCATCGTCGCCGGTGTCGAGGGGCTGGGGAGCGGCGCCGAGGCGGGCATCGGCGGCGGCTCGCCGATCGAGGAGGCCGGCGCCAACGGCCTGCCGGTCCTCGCGAGCCGGGCGAGCCAGCTCGCCGGCACCCTCAACGCGGTCGAGGCCAGGCTCAACGAACGGGTGCGCTGGATCTCCGCCACTCCGGCGATCGCTCCGGTCAAGGGGATCTTCACCAGCGGCTTCGGGGTCCGCGCCGATCCCATGACGCATGGGCGCGGCGATCATCAGGGCGTCGATATCGCCGCCGCTCCGGGCCAGCCGGTGCACGCGAGCGCGGACGGCGTGGTGATCCGCGCCGCCGAGATCGGCGGCCTGGGCCAGGCGGTCTTCATCGCCCACGGCTTCGGCGTCACCACCCGTTATGGCCACATGTCGCGGATCGAGGTCCGGCCGGGGCAGCGGGTCAAGCGCGGGGACATCGTAGGGCGCGTCGGCAACACCGGGCGCTCGACCGGCTACCATCTGCATTACGAGGTGCGCGTCGACGGCGATCCCGTCAACCCCCTCGCCTACATCCTCGACGACACGGCCGCGGGCGCCTCCTAGGTGCCTCTCCCCTCCCCCTCTGGGGCGCGCCGCCCTCCGGGCGGCCGATGGAATCTTTCTGCTAGACTGCGCGTTGTAGACGCTTGCCTTTGAACTCGATTTCGAGTCTTCCCCGAACCTAGCGAGACCTCGATGATTAACACGATTCTGACCAAGATTTTCGGCAGCCAGCACGAGCGTGAAGTCAAGAAACTGCTGCCGGTCGTAGCCGCCATCAACGAGATGGAGCCGCGGATCAAGCCGCTCTCGGACGACGAGCTGCGCGCCAAGACCGCCGAGTTCAGGACCCAGCTCGACAACGGAGCCCCCCTCGACGACCTCCTGTCCCCGCCTTCGCGGTGGTCCGCGAGGCCGCCCGGCGCGCGGTCAACATGCGGCACTTCGACGTGCAGCTGATCGGCGGCATGGTCCTCCACCAGGGGCGCATCGCCGAGATGAAGACCGGCGAGGGCAAGACGCTGGTCGCCACCCTGCCCGTCTACCTGAACGCGCTCGAGGGCAAGGGCGTCCACGTCGTCACCGTCAACGACTACCTGGCCCGCCGCGACTCCGAGTGGATGGGCCGGATCTACCGCTTCCTCGGGCCTCACGGTCGGCGTCATCCAGCACGACCTGCCGGACGCCGAGCGCCAGCGGGCCTACGGCTGCGACATCACCTACGGCACCAACAACGAGTTCGGCTTCGACTACCTGCGCGACAACATGAAGTTCGACCTCGAGTCGATGGTCCAGCGCGGGCACCACTTCGCCATCGTCGACGAGGTCGACTCGATCCTGATCGACGAGGCGCGCACGCCGCTGATCATCTCCGGCCCGGCCGAGGAGTCGACCGACATGTACTACCGGATCGACCGCATCATCCCGCGCCTGACAAGGGTGAGGAGATCGACGAGGAGGACGGCAAGAAGAGCACGACCGGCGACTACATCGTCGACGAGAAGGCGCACAAGGCCGACGCTCACCGAGGAGCGGGGTCGAGAAGGTCGAGCAGCTGCTCGGCGTCCGCAACCTCTACGACCCCGAGAACATGGAGATGCTCCACCACGTCAACCAGGCGCTGCGCGCCCACACGCTCTACAAGCGCGACGTCGACTACCTGGTCAAGGACGGCGAGGTCGTGATCGTCGACGAGTTCACCGGCCGCCTGATGCCGGGCCGCCGCTGGTCCGACGGCCTGCACCAGGCGGTCGAGGCCAAGGAGGAGGTCAAGATCGAGCGCGAGAACCAGACGCTCGCGACGATCACCTTCCAGAACTACTTCCGCATGTACAAGAAGCTCTCCGGCATGACCGGCACCGCCGACACCGAGGCGGACGAGTTCGCCCAGATCTACAAGCTCGACGTCACCGTCATCCCGACCAACCGGCCATGATCCGCGACGACCGCGACGGACGTCGTCTACCGGACCGAGCAGGAGAAGTGCAACGCGGTCGTCGAGGAGATCCGCGAGGCGCAGCAGAAGGGGCAGCCGGTGCTGGTCGGCACGGTCTCGATCGAGAAGTGCGAGATGCTCTCGAAGCTGCTCAAGCGGCCGCGGCAAGGTGCCGCACGTCGTGCTCAACGCCAAGTACCACGAGCGCGAGGCCGACATCGTCGCGCAGGCCGGCCGCAAGGGCGCCGTCACCATCGCCACCAACATGGCCGGCCGCGGCACCGACATCCTCCTCGGCGGCAACCCCGAGGCATGGCGCGCGCCGAGCTCCGAGGCCGGCATCCCGGACGACCGAGCCCGAGGCGTACCAGGCGGCGTTCGAGCGCTACCAGGAGACCTGCGCGCCGCGAGCACGAGGAGGTGCTCGCCGCTCGGCGGCCTGCACATCCTCGGCACCGAGCGCCACGAGTCGCGGCGCATCGACAACCAGCTCCGCGGCCGCGCCGGCCGCCAGGGCGACCCCGGCTCCTCCCGCTTCTACCTCTCGCTCGAAGACGACCTGATGCGCATCTTCGGCTCCGACCGCATCCCGGGCCTGATGGAGCGCCTCGGCATGGAAGAGGGCGTGCCGATCGAGCACG
The DNA here is from genome assembly GCA_963792575.1 of uncultured Acidobacteriota bacterium. GTDB lineage: Bacteria > Acidobacteriota > Thermoanaerobaculia > Multivoradales > UBA5704 > DATARR01. The sequence continues at coordinate 243,516 of CAWBWZ010000022.1, read as the reverse complement.
GGATGGTCAGCAAGGCCATCGAGAGCGCCCAGAAGCAGGTCGAGGGGCAGAACTTCGACATCCGCAAGCACCTGCTCGAGTACGACGACGTGATGAACAAGCAGCGCGAGGCGATCTACGCGCTGCGCCGCGAGATCCTCGAGGGGCGCGAGGGGCGCGACTACGTCATGGGCCTCGCCGAGGACATCCTCGACGGATTGCTCGACCTCCACTGTCCGGAGAAGACCGATCCGCAGGACTGGGACCTCACCGGCCTGCGCACCGAGATGCTGGCCTACTTCAACATCAACGCCGGCGGCATGAACCTCGACGAGCTCGGCATCGACGAGCTGCGCGAGACCCTCTGGAAGGTCATCGAGGAGCGCTACGCCGAGAAGGAGAGCCGGCACGATCCCGAGGTCATCCGCGGCTTCGAGCGCGCCATCATGCTGCAGTCGGTCGACACCGCCTGGAAGGACCACCTCCTCGCCCTCGACCACCTGAAGGAAGGCATCGGCCTGCGCGGCTACGGGCAGCGCGATCCGCTTCAGGAGTACAAGAAAGAGAGCTTCGACCTCTTCGACATGATGCGCGAGCGGGTGGAGAACGACATCGTCCAGAAGCTCTTCCGCTTCGAGCCGATGACGGAGGAGCAGGTGATCGAGCAGCGGGTCCGCCAGCAGCGGGCGGCGCCCAGGATCGAGCTCTCCGCTCCGCCCAAGGTCGAGGGGCAGCGCCCGCAGCAGCCCGCCGCCAACCGCGGCGAGGTCAAGGTGGGGCGCAACGACCCCTGCCCCTGCGGCTCCGGCAAGAAGTACAAGAAGTGCCACGGGGCCGCGGTGACCGTTGGCTGAGGAACGCCCGCCGTTCAGGGGCAGGAAAATCGAGGGCGGCCGTGAGGCCGCCCTTTTCGTACCTGTCGACGGACCTGATATCCTTCGCCCTTCTCAAGATCCGGTGGACTTTTTCGCCTTGAAGGAACCAACGTACACATGACCGATTTCGAGCCCCGCCAAGCCCTAACGTTCGACGACATCTCGATCGTCCCCGGCTACTCCGAGGTCCATCCGAACCAGGTCGAGCTGCGGACCCAGGTCTGCCGCGGGATCGAGATGAACATGCCGATCCTCTCCGCGGCCATGGATACCGTCACCGAGTCGCGCCTGGCCATCGCCCTCGCCCAGGAGGGCGGGATCGGCATCGTCCACAAGAACATGACGGTCGAAGACCAGGCCGAGGAGGTGGACCGGGTCAAGCGCAGTGAGGCGGGGATGATCGTCGATCCCGTCACCATGCGGCCCGACCAGAGCATCCGCGAGGCGCTCGAGGTGATGGCGCGCTACAAGATCTCGGGCGTCCCGGTGACCGACGCCCAGGGGCATCTGGTCGGCATCCTCACCAACCGCGACCTCCGCTTCGAGCAGAACCTCGACAAGACGATCCGCGACCTGATGACCAAGGAAGGTCTGGTCACCGTCCCCGAGGGGACGACGCTCGAGCAGGCCAAGGCCAAGCTCCACGAGCACCGCATCGAGAAGCTGCTGGTCGTCGACCAGGACGGCAACCTCAAGGGGCTGATCACGGTCAAGGACATCCAGAAGGCGATCCAGTACCCGAGCGCCTGCAAGGACGAGCTCGGGCGCCTGCGCGTCGGCGCGGCGGTGGGCTCCTCGGGCGACTACCTGGAGCGCGCCGCGGCCCTGGTCAAGGCCAAGGTGGACCTCCTCGTCCTCGACTCCTCGCACGCCCACAGCCGCGGCGTGCTCGACGCCACGGCGAAGCTGCGCGAGAGCTTCCCCGAGGTCAAGCTGATCGTCGGCAACGTGGCGACCCGGGAGGGGACCCTCGCCCTGATCGAGCGCGGCGCCGACGCCGTCAAGGTCGGCATCGGCCCGGGCAGCATCTGCACGACCCGCATCGTCACCGGCGCCGGCGTCCCCCAGATGACCGCGGTCGCCGACTGCGCCGGCGCGGCGGCCGACCACGGCATCCCGGTCATCGCCGACGGCGGCATCAAGTTCTCGGGCGACCTCACCAAGGCGATCGCCGCCGGCGCCCACTCGGTGATGATCGGCTCGCTCTTCGCCGGCACCGAGGAGAGCCCGGGCGAGACCATCCTCTACCAGGGGCGGACCTTCAAGGCCTACCGCGGCATGGGGTCGCTCTCGGCGATGGCGCGCGGCAGCGCCGACCGCTACTTCCAGGAGGGGAGCGGCGCGCTGTCGAAGCTGGTGCCGGAGGGGATCGAGGGGATGGTCCCGTACAAGGGGAGCGTCCACCAGATGCTGCCGCAGCTCACCGGCGGCCTGCGCTCGGGCATGGGGCTCGCCGGCTGCGCCTCGATCGAGGAGCTGCGCACCAAGGCCCGGTTCGTCCGCATCTCCCCCGCCGGCCTGAAGGAAGGCCACGCCCACGACGTGGTGATCACCAAGGAAGCGCCGAACTACTGGGTGGAGCGGTAAGGAGAACGGGACCGGCGGTCAGCGAGGCGACGGCGGCGTTCGAGGGTTTACCAACTGCTTGACGATCCGCCGCCGCCGAAGCTGCCACCGCCGCCCGAGAAGCCGCCGCCCCCACCACCTCCAAAGCCTCCCCCGCCGCCTCCGAAGCCCCCAGGGCCCATCCACCAGCCGCCGGAGCGCCGCCGGGAGCTGCCGAGCGCGGGGCCCTTGGGCAGGATCATCCGGAGGATCGGGAAGAGCACGAGCCAGACCCCGGCCGCGATCAGCCCCACGGTCAGGCCGGCGAGCGAGCCCAGGAGGAAGAGGATCGGCAGCATGACGAGGTAGACGATCCAACTCCCGCTGCGGATGGCGTTGAGGATGAACGGACCGAGGGCGAAGAGCCCGAAGACGAGAATCCCCAGCCAGGAGGACTCCCCCCCGCCGCCTGACGGCTGCGCCTCCGGAGCCGGCTGGACATCCTTCCCCTGGATCGTGCTCAGGATGGCGCTCACCCCGGCCTCGATGCCGCCGCCGAAGTCCCCCTTCTTGAAGTAGGGGATGATCACCTGGTTCTGGATGACGCTCGTCTGCAGGTCGGTCAGCACCGGCTCCAGGCCGTAGCCGACCTCGATCCGCATCTTGCGGTCGTTCTTGGAAACCAGCAGCAGGGCGCCGTTGTCCTTCCCCTTCTGCCCCAGCCCCCAGGCGCGCCCCACCTTGTTCGCGTAGTCCGCGATCTCCTCGCCGTCCAGGCTGTCGACAGTGAGCACGGAGACCTGATTGCTCGTCTGCTGCTCGAACTGCGCGAGCTGCGCCTCGATCCGCTGCCGCTGGTCCAGGGGAATCAGGTTCGCGGTGTCGTTGACCCGTCCGGCCAAAGGAGGGACGTCCTTGGCGAGCGCCCAGGCAAGCGGCAGCAGGAGGAGAAGAAGAAGCAAAGAAACCCGGCGGTTCATCTCACTCCTTCTCCCGGCGCAGCTCGTTGGGGAGCTCATCCTGGTCGTCGGCCTGACGCTCGACCCCGTGCCGCTCCAGCAGCTCGCCGCAGGCGCGGATCGCCTCGATCATCGCCGGGCCGGGGCGGCCGCTCCGGATCCCCGCAGCCAGCTGGCCTGTGATCGCGTCCCAGGCTCCCTTCTCCACTTTCTGGTGGATGCCGGAGTCGGCGAGTAGCACCACCCGGCGCTCGAACAGGGAGACGAAGAGGAGGATGCCGGTGCGATGGCGGGTCTGGAAGACCTCCTGCTCGAGGAAGGCGCCCGCCGCGCGCCGGCGAGCCCGCAGGTCGAGAGTCTCGCCGCCCGCCATCCACCGGCGGACCGGAGCGAGCAGAGAGAGCAGATAGGCGATCCCTCCGCCCACCAGCGCCGGCAGCGCGACCCAGACTCCGATCGGAATCCCCCAGACGTCGGTCCAGCGGTAGATGGCGAGCGCCACCATCGGCCCGAGCAGCGCCCCCAGGGCCGCGCCCTTCCAGATCGCGTTCTGGTACTCGTCGCTCCGCTCGACGACATAGGGGACGATCTCCCCGGACGTCCGCGCCTCCGCCTCCCGCACGGCGGTCTGGATGGCGTCGAGATCGGCCTGGCTGAAGAAGCGGTCGGGTTCCATGCGTCCGGTCATCCTATACCGTTCTGCCTCATTCCACCGGGGTCGACCGCTCCCGCTTGCGGTGGCTCTGGCGCCGCTTCTCGTCCAGGCGGCGCGCCTTGGCCGCCCGCGAGGGGCGGGTCTTCCGGCGCGGCGGCTCCTCGCGCAGGTTCTCCCGCAGCAGCTCGGCGAAGCGCTCGACGGCCGCCTCCCGGTTGGCGCCCTGGCTCCGGTGCCGCTGGGAGCTGACCTGGAGGATGCCGTCGCGGGTGATGCGGGTCGCCAGCCGCTCCCGAAGCCGGGCCTTCTGCTCCTCCGAGAGGGCGCTCGAGCCCGCGAGATCGAAGCGCAGGCTCACCCGCGTCTCCAGCTTGTTGACGTTCTGCCCGCCGGGGCCGCCGCTCCGCGAGGTGGCGAATGCGACCTCCTCGTCGGGGATGGATAGATTGTCGTCGATGGGGATCATCCGCCTAGTATCCCAAGTAAGATGCTCGCACGAACAGGAGATCTTGCCATGCATCGACTTCTCAGCCTCTCCCGCCTCTCGCTCTTCCTGCTGATCTCGCCGCTTTTCCCGGCCCGCGCCGCCGATCCCGAGTTCTCGAAGGGGGTTTTCACCGTCGCCGGCACCGTGCCGGGGGTGAGTCTCCAGCAGGTCGCGAACGGCCTCGGACCGGTCACCAGCATCGCCAACGCCGGCGACGGCCGCCTCTTCCTGACCACCCAGACCGGCCGCATCCTCATTGTCGAGAACGGCACCCCGCGCTCGCAGCCGTTCCTCGACATCCGCGACCTGATCACGACCGACGGCGAGCGCGGCCTGCTCTCCGTGGCGTTCCACCCCCGGTACGCCGAGAACGGCTTCTTCTTCGTCAACTATACGAACCTCCAGGGCAACACGGTCATCGCCCGCTACCAGGTCGCCGCCGCGAACCCCAACCAGGCCGACCCGGCGAGCGCGCGGATCCTGCTGACCATCGAGCAGCCCTACTCGAACCACAACGGCGGGCAGCTCCAGTTCGGGCCCGACGGCTATCTCTACATCGGCATGGGCGACGGCGGCTCCGGCGGCGATCCCGAATGCCGCGCCCAGAAGCCGGACACGCTCCTCGGCAAGATGCTCCGCATCGACGTCGACCAGAACGTCGCGACCCCTCCCTATTACGGGATCCCGGCCTCCAATCCCTTCCGCGGCCCCGGCGCGCCGCCGGACGAGATCTGGGCGAGCGGCGTGCGCAACCCGTGGCGCTTCTCCTTCGACCGCGAGACCGGCGACCTCTGGATCGCCGACGTCGGCCAGAACCGGCGCGAGGAGATCGACTTCCAGCCGGCCTCGTCGCACGGCGGCGAGAACTACGGCTGGAAGGTGATGGAGGGGACCATCTGCTCCTCGCGCGACTCCTGCCCGGCCTCGACGCCCGCCTGCGACTCGGCCGCCTTCACTCCACCCGTCCTCGAGTATGACCACGGCCCCGCACTGCTCGGTGACCGGCGGCTACGTCTACCGCGGCAACGGCGCGGCGCAGCTCCGCGGCTCCTACGTCTTCGGCGATTTCTGCTCCGGCGTGCTCTGGGCCGCCGCGCGCCAGGGGAGCGGCTTCACGGTGCGCACCCTCTCCGGACAGGTCCCGCAGCTCACCACTTTCGGCGAGGACCGCACCGGCGAGCTCTACGCCGCGAATGGGAGCGGCCAGCTCTTTCGCTTCACCGGTGAGGTGGCCGGCGGCACCCGGGAGACCGTGGGGCTCTACGATCCGCAGACCGCGAAGTTCCAGCTCAAGAGCGCCAACACCGCTGGCGCCAAGGTCCAGGTCGTCCGCTTCGGCCCGCGCCGCAGCGGCTGGATCCCGCTTGCCGGGGACTGGAACGGCGACGGCAAGACCACGGTCGGCTTCTACGATCCGGCCTCCTCGACGTTCCGGCTCAAGAACTCATCCTCCGGCGGCAACTCGGACGTGATCCTCGAGGTCGACTCCCCCTCCCGCAACGCGCTCCCCATCGCCGGCGACTGGAACGGCGACGGCACGGACACGGTCGGCCTCTACGACCCGGCCACCCGGACGTTCCGCCTGAAGAACTCGCTCTCGGGCTCGGGCTTCGATCTCACTTTCGCCTTTGGACCCTCGGCCTCCTTCCTGACCCCGGTCGCCGGCGACTGGGATGGCGACGGCAAGGACAGCGTCGGCCTCTTCAATCCGGCCAGCTCGGTCTTCTATCTGACCAACGGGTCCCAGGACGTGGCGCCGGACTTCCAGATCCAGTTCGGTCCCGCCGCGCGGGGGTCGCTGCCCGTCGCCGGGGATTGGAACGGCGACGGCCGTGACGACCTCGGCGTCTACGATCCGGCCTCGGCCGTCTTCCGCCTGCGCAACTCGCTATCGACGGGAAATCCCGATGCGCAGTTCCAGTTCGGTCCACGGCGCAAGGGGTGGAAACCGATCGCCGGGGCCTGGTGACGTAGGATTGCCTCCTCATAGGAGATCCGAATGACGCGAACGATCGTCTTCACCGTGGCGCTCTGCCTGCTGCCTGCTCTCGCCGCGATGGCCACCGAGAAGCCAAAGACCTACGATCTCATCCTGCGCGGCGGGACGATCTACGACGGCTCCGGCGGCAAGCCCTTCGTCGGCGACGTGGCGGTGAACGGCGACCGCATCGTCTAGGTCGGGGCAGTCGGCGCGCTCGGCGGCGCCAAGGGGAAGACGGAGATCGACGCCCGCGGGCTCGCCGTCGCCCCCGGCTTCGTCAACATGCTGAGCTGGGCGACCGAGTCGCTGCTCGCGGACGGCCGCGCCCAGAGCGACATCCGCCAGGGGGTGACCCTGGAGGTCATGGGCGAGGGCGGCTCGATGGGGCCGCTCAACGACGCCATGAAGAAGGAGATGGTCGAGCAGCAGGGGGACATCAAGTATCCCGTCACCTGGACGACGCTCGGCGAGTACCTCGACCAGGTGGCGGCGCGCGGCATCGCGCCCAACGTCGCCTCCTTCGTGGGCGCGACCACCGTGCGCGTCCACGAGCTGGGCTACGCCAACCGGCCGCCGACGCCCGAGGAGCTGGCGCGCATGCGCGAGCTGGTCGACCAGGCCATGGAGGAAGGCGCGCTCGGCGTCGGCTCGTCGCTGATCTACGCCCCGGCCTTCTACGCCAAGACGGACGAGCTGGTGGCGCTCTGCGAGGAGGCCGCGAAGTACGGCGGCATGTACATCTCCCACATGCGCAGCGAGGGCAACCGCTTCCTGGAGGCGATCGACGAGCTGATCGAGATCGCCCGCCGGGCCAAGCTGCCGGCCGAGATCTACCACCTGAAGGCCGCCGGCCAGCAGAACTGGGGCAAGCTCGACGCCGCCGATCGAGAAGATCGAGGCCGCCCGCGCCTCCGGGCCTCGAGATCACCGCCGACATGTACACCTACACCGCCGGCGCCACCGGCCTCGACGCCGCCATGCCGCCCTGGGTGCAGGAGGGCGGCCTCGAAGCCTGGATCGCGCGCCTGAAGGACCCGGCCACCCGCGCGAAGGTCGCGAAGGAGATGGCGACGCCCACCGACGCCTGGGAGAACCTCTTCGTCGCCGCCGGCCCGGAGAAGATCCTGCTCGTCGCCTTCAAGAACGACAAGCTGAAGCCGCTGACCGGCAAGACCCTGGCCGAGGTCGCGAAGATGCGCGGCAAGTCCCCGCAGGAGACCGCCATGGACCTGGTGATCGAGGACGACAGCCGGGTCGGCACCGTCTACTTCCTGATGTCCGAGGACAACGTCAGCAAGCGAGATCGCCCTGCCCTGGGTGAGCTTCGGCTCGGACGCCGAGGCCCCGGCGACCGAGGGCGTCTTCCTGAAGTCCAACCCCCACCCGCGCGCCTACGGCAACTTCGCCCGCCTGCTGGGGCGCTACGTGCGCGACGAGAAGGTGATCCCGCTCGCGGAGGCGATCCGCAAGCTCACCTCGCTCCCCGCCGCCAACCTCAAGATCCGCGACCGCGGCACGCTCAAGGCGGGCTACTTCGCCGACGTCGTCGTCTTCGATCCGGCGACGATCCAGGACCACGCCACCTTCGACAAGCCGCACCAGTACGCCACCGGCGTCCGGCACGTCTTCGTCAACGGCGTCCAGGTCCTCAAGGACGGCGAGCCCACGGGCGCGGCGGCCGGCCGGGTGGTGCGCGGGCCGGGGTGGACGGGTTGGAAGGACGGGAAGAGCCGCTTCTAACAAGAGTTTTCGCGGATGTGGCTCCGCCGCCCGTAGGGCGAAATTTATCCAGCCTGGGGTGTCAACCCCAGGACCGGGCCAGCTTCGAATTGGCAACAACATGCCGGCCCTGAGGGGCTTGTTGATCTTGGGGCCTCCTACCTGGGGTTGACACCCCAGGCTGGATAAATTCCGCCCTGCGGGCGATCGGCATGACGTCCTTACCAGGAGAATATCCCGATCCTCATCATGACGGTATGATCGCAGCCGCGCTTCGCACCTTCGAGGAGGTACCGTGAAAGAACAGGACGACGATCCCGCCGCCGGCGCCTGGACACGCCGGTCCCTGATGAAGGCCGGCCTTGCTACCGGAGCCCTGGCCGCGGCCAGCCCCCTGCTCTCCGCCGCGCCGGCTCCGGCCGCCGCCTCGGCTCCGGCTCCCTTCGAGCTCGAGGAGGCCACGATCGCCGAGCTTCAGGCCGCTCTCGCCTCGGGCAAGGAGACGGCGCGCTCGCTCACCGAGAAGTATCTCGCCCGCATCGACGCCCTGAACACCAAGGGGCCGGAGCTGCGGGCGGTGATCGAGATCAATCCGGAGGCGCTCGCCATCGCCGACGCGCTCGACGCCGAGCGGCGCGGCAAGGGCTCCCGCGGGCCGCTCCACGGCATCCCGATCCTGATCAAGGACAACATCGGCACCGCCGACCGGATGACCACCACCGCCGGCTCGCTCGCCCTCGAAGGGTCGATCCCCGCCCGCGACGCCTTCGTCGCCGCGCGTCTGCGCGAGGCCGGCGCGATCCTGCTCGGCAAGACCAACCTCTCCGAGTGGGCCAACTTCCGCTCCACCCGCTCCAGCAGCGGCTGGAGCAGCCGCGGCGGCCAGTGCCGGAACCCCTACGCGCTCGACCGCAACACGTCGGGCTCCAGCTCGGGCTCCGGCGCCGCGGCGGCGGCCAGCCTCGCCGCCGCCACCGTGGGCTCGGAGACTGACGGCTCGATCGTCTCCCCCTCCTCGATCTGCGGCATCGTCGGCATCAAGCCGACCGTGGGCCTGCTCAGCCGCTCCGGGATCATCCCGATCTCCCACACCCAGGACACCGCCGGCCCCATGGCCCGCACCGTCGCCGACGCCGCCGCCCTGCTCGGCGCCATGACCGGCGTCGACGAGCGGGACGAGGCGACCCGCGCGAGCCGCGGCAAGGCCGCCGCCGACTACACGAAGTTCCTCGATCCCAACGGGCTGAAAGGCGCGCGGATCGGCGTCCACGTCCCCAGCTCGCTCGACAAGAACCCGCTGGTCAACCCGATCTTCCACGAGGCGCTGGCGGCGATGAAAGCGGCGGGCGCCACGATCGTCGATCCCGTCAAGCTGCCTTCCGCGAAGAAGTCCGGCGACAGCGAGTTCGAGGTCCTGCTCTACGAGTTCAAGGCGGATCTCAACCGCTATCTCGCCGAGTTGGGGCCCAGCGCTCCCGTCCACTCCCTCAAGGAGGCGATCGAGTTCAACGAGCGCCACCGCGACCGGGTGATGCCCTATTTCGGCCAGGAGATCTTCCTGCAGTCCGAGGCCAAGGGGCCGCTCACCGATCGGGCCTACAAGAAGGCGCTCGCCGCCTGCCGGCGCTACTCCCGCAAGAAGGGGGTCGACGCCATGCTCGCCCAGCACAAGCTGGACGCCATTGTGGCCCCGACCGGCGGACCCGCCTGGCTGATCGATCTCGTCAACGGCGATTCAGAGACGGGCGGCAGCTCGTCGCTCGCCGCGGTCTCCGGCTATCCGAGCATCACCGTCCCGGCCGGCTTCGCCTTCGGGCTGCCGATCGGGATCTCTTTCATCGGACCGGCCTGGGGCGAGGGCGCGCTGATCAAGCTCGCCTACGCCTTCGAGCAGCAGACGAAGGTCCGGAAGCCGCCGCGGTTCCTGCCGACGGTAGATGTGACGAAGGTCTGAAACCATGAAAAAAATCCTCGCCGCCGCCCTCGGCCTTGTCCTGTTTCTCCTGGTGTCCTTCCTCCTGCTGAAGATGATCATGATCAAGTCGCATCAGGTGCAGACGGAGCCGGTCACCGATCTCGCGGTGGATGCCCGCGCGGCCGCCGAGCGTCTCGCGGGGGCGGTGCGCTTCCCCACCGTCTCGCATGAGAACGGGCAGAACGTCGAGGCGGCGGCGTTCGACGGGCTCCATCAGTATCTCCAGCAGGCCTTCCCGCGGGTGCACGCCACGCTGACCCGCGAGACGGTCGGCGGCTACAGCCTGCTCTACACCTGGAAGGGGCGGCAGACGCGGCTCCCGCCGATCCTGCTGATGTCCCACCAGGATGTGGTGCCGGTCGAGCCGGGCACGGAGAAAAACTGGACGCACCCCGCCTTTTCCGGCACGGTCGACGGCGCCTGGGTCTGGGGGCGCGGCACGCTGGACGACAAGGTCGGCATGATGGGGCTGCTCGAAGCGGCGGAGATGCTCCTCGGCCGCGGGTTCCAGCCGGACCGCACGGTCTACTTCGCCTTCGGGCACGACGAGGAGGTCGGCGGCCGGAATGGCGCGGCGGCGATCGCGAAGCTTCTCGAGCAGCGGGGGGTGAAGCCGGCGTTCATCCTCGACGAAGGGGGCGCCATCGTCGAAGGCTCGATTCCGGGGGTTGCGCGCCCGGCCGCGATGATCGGCACGGCCGAAAAAGGGGTCCTGAGCGTCGAGCTGGTGGCCCAGAGCGAGGGGGGGCATTCCTCGATGCCCCCCCGGCACGGCGCCATCGGCAAGCTCGCCGCCGCCATCCAGAAGCTCGAGGACCACCAGATGCCGGCGCGGCTCGACGGCGCCACCCGCCGTTCCTATCAATATCTGGCGCCCGAGATGCCCTTCGGTACCCGCCTGGCGCTGGCCAATCTCTGGCTGTTCAGCCCGATCATCCAACGGCAGGCGGACTCGGACCCGGCCGCCAGCGCCCGCATTCGCACCACCACGGCGCCGACGATCTTCCAGGCGGGCGTCAAAGAGAACGTCCTCCCCCACGAGGCCCGCGCCGTGGTGAATTTCCGCATCCTGCCGGGGGACACGATCCAGGGCGTTCTCCATCATGTCCGCGAAACCGTGGGTCCCGGCATCCGGGTGAGCGCCACGGGCAACGCCAACAGCGAGGCCTCGCCGGAGTCCGACGTCCGCGCGCCCGAGTTCGGGATGCTCCAGCGCACCCTGGCCCAGGTGCTCCCGGGGGTGATCGTGGCCCCCAACCTGCTCGCCGGCGCCACCGACACCAAGCACTACCGTTCCTTGAGCCAGAACGTCTTCCGGTTCATCCCGATGCGGATGAAGCCGGAGGATCTCAAACGCGTCCACGGCACCAACGAGCGGGTGGGAATCGAGAACTACGGCGAGATCGTGCGCTTCTACGCGCAGCTGCTGCGGAACGGGACGGTGTGAGGTAGGGGCTGTGGACGTACTCTCTACGGGTCGGGAGAAGGAGGAGCGATCGGGCTGAGTTGGGCGATGAGCTCCGGCAGGTCGGTCGTGACGACCTCCCAGACCACATCGAAATCCACGTCCAGGTAATCGTGGACGAGCTTATGGCGCATTCCGATGACATCGCTCCAGGGGATCTGGGGATATTTCTGTCGCGCCTCGGGACTCACCCGGCGAGCGGCTTCCCCGATCATCTGAATGAGGTGGGTCAAAGCGAGACGAAGGTTATCGTCCCCCTCGAAATCATCTCGACTCTTCTCACGAATTTTGTCGACCGCCTGCACGGATACGTCGAGCATATGCCCGAGGTATAGCAGGTCACCCTTCGGCATACTGAACCTCGGCGCTTCTCAGGATTTCGTCACGAATTCGGCGATTGAGGAACTTGGGCGTGACGAGATCCACACGCCGGCCACCAAAGAGCCCCGAGAGCTCGTCCTGCAGCCGGATGAACCGGAATCCTGGAACATGCCCGGGCTGGAACTCCACGAGCACGTCGATGTCGCTATTGGGACCGAAGTCGTCCCGCAGGACGGAGCCGAAGAGGGAGAGTCTCCGGATGTGGTTGCGCCGGCAGAACTCGGCGAGCCGTGTTTTCGGAACGGCGGGTTTCATTCCTAGAACTTGAACAGCGCGTCGAACGCCGACCGCGCATCGCCCGGAGAGGGCTTGTCCGAATCCTTGCGGAACTCCTGGGCCAGCTTGGGGGTGAAGAGCGGGCACTCGTTGCGGTCCCGCTTCTTGGGGACGCGCGCCGGGATCTCCTCGTGCTTCCGGCATTCCCAGCGCACCGAGGTGTCGAAGTTGATGCAGTTCGAGCAGGTGTGGAGATCGGCGCCGCAACGGGCGCAGGTGGCGTCGAAGGGGAGCGGATCCTCGCCGATGATGATCAGCTGCTTCTCGCCGCAGGCGGCGCAGCGGAAGACCGACTCCCCCGGCGCTCCCATACCGCGGCCGCGCGGTCCTTCCTTCTTCTCGCGCGGGCCCTGGAGACCTGGCCGCGGACGCTCGTCGCGGCGCTCGGAATCCTTGTAACCCCGCTGCCGATACTTGGGATCGTCGGACATCAGGATCTTTCTAGCACAAAATCGCCTCCGCGAACCGGGCCGGCGCCTGTGGGTCGGTGGCCAGGAAGAGCGACGGCTCGATCAGCTCCAGCTCCATCAGGGTGAAGACGCCGTCGATCTCCAATCCATCCACCCGGGCATAGATCCAGGGGCCGGAGATCGACGCCACCACCGCCCGCGCCTGCTCGATCAGGGCGGGCGCGGGGCGCGCCGCTTCGGAGGAGCCGCCGAGCTGCTCCTGAACCCGGAAGTCCCCGGCCCGCGGACGCTTCAGGGCGGCGTGGCTGTACTCGCCGCCCAGGAAGATCAGCGACCACTCGCCCGCCGTCTGGATCTCGGCCAGGAAAGGCTGAATCAGCGCGCCGGTGTTGGCCAGCAGCTCGTCCAGCTCCGCCTGCGTTGCCGCGGCCTCGTCGCGTGAAATCCTATGGGTGCGGAACGCGCCGCCCGAGATGGACGGCTTGATCACCACGTCGGTCCACCCCCGCTCGTCGAGAAGCCCGCCGAGATCCACCGCCGCGCCCCGCTCCAGCCCGGCCGTGGGGATCACCGGCAGCCCGGCCGCCGCGAGCTCCCCGAGATAGGACTTGTCCAGATTCTTGCGCACCAGATCGATGGGGTTCCAGAGCGGGATACTCTCGCGTTCCATCCGGTCCAGCCAGGCGAAGAACTCCTCCACGCGCTCGAAATAGTCCCAGCAGGACCGGATCACCACCCGGTCGTAGCGGGACCATTGCACGCCGGGATCGTTCCAGATCACGGCCTCGACCTCGGCGCCCCGGTGGCGCAGCTCCTCGGCCGCCAGGCGGTCGTCGGGAGTCAGGTCGGGCGCGTTGGAGTAGGTGACGAAGGCGATCAGCATGAAAAATCCTCGCGTTAAAAGGTGAGGTTCGTGGCCTGCGACCTCAACCCCTATCCCCTTCTCCTGAAGGAGAAGGGGGACGACCGCGGTACGTATTGCCCGTCAGGCCCTCCCTCTCCTTCAGGAGAGGGATCGAGGGTGAGGTCGCAGGCGTACAACGTATCTCTCAGCTCCCCTCCACCACCGGCCCGATCAACCCCATCTCCTCCTCCGTAGGCTGGAACAGAGCGGCGCCGACGGTGCCGGGGCCGGCGTTGGCGACCACCACGGGGCCCATCTCGGCGATCAGGATCTCCTTCACCTGGAAGGACTTCTCGATCAGCCCGCGCAGGCGGTCCGCCCAGACCGGGGCCTTAGCGTGGGCGACCGTCACCATCACCGGCTGCTGGGGATCGACCCGCTCGCGGAACAGCTCGATCAGCCGCGGATGGGCCGCCCGGCCGCCGCGGACGCGGTCGACCGCCACGATCTCGCCGTCCACCACGCCGAGGATCGGCTTGATGCCGAGCAGGTTCCCCATCACCGCCCGCGCCTTGCCGATGCGGCCGCCGCGGGCCAGGTACTCCAGCGTGTCCACCGCGAAGAGCACGTGCACCCGGTCGCGCATCGCCTCCAGGCGGTCGACGATGGCGTCCGGCTCGATCCCGCGCCGCGCCATGCGGGCGGCGAACAGGACGAGCATCCCCATCCCCAGGCTGGCGCTGTGGCTGTCCACCACCCGCAGCGAGACCCGCTCGGCCTCGCCGCGCAGCTCCTGGAACTGGGGCAGCCCCTCCTCCGCCGCCTCCCGGGCATGCGCCACCGTCTTCGAGAGCTTCTCCGAGATGTGGACCGAAACGATGTCCTTCCGCGGCGCCAGCGACCGGTAGAGATCCAGGAAGTCCGCCTTCGGCGTCGGATTGGTCCGCGGATGGACCGGCCCCTTCTCCAGCAGGTCGTAGAACTCCTTGGCCTTGAGATCCACCCCATCGTGGTAGACGCGGTCGCCGAACAGCACCAGCACCGGCAGGACATGGATCCCGTGCGCCCGCGCCACCTCCGGCGGCAGGTCGCAGGTCGAGTCGGTGACCACTCGCACCAGCTCCTCCGGCTCCTCCAGGGCGACGATCCCCATCTCGCGCAGGCCGATCAGGTCGCGCAGGATCTCCCCGTCCGTGGCGCCGGGCAGGGCGTCGAGCAGCCGGCCGACCGTCCCGCAGCCCGGCAGCGCGGCGAGCAGCTCCTGCTGGCGCGGATTGAAGCGGGCCTCGAAGAAGGCGGGACCGAGCTGCACGCGAGCGCGGGTCCGCGGATCCGGCGCGTCGTGGACGCGGTCCTCCAGGGCCAGGAAGACGAGCGCCTTGACCTCCTGCCGGATCTCCCGCTGGCTTGTCTCCCCGTTACTGCCGGCCGGCTGGCGGAGCCAGAGCCAGAACGGCCCCGCGTCGAGCAGGCTGAGCCGCAGGAACGCCTTGATCCCGCGCGCGCGCCCCGCCGACGCCGCGATCACCTCGCCGCCGTCGAACGTGACCTCCCCGCTCGCGCAGACGATCCGCCCGGTGACGTGCGCCCGGCCCGCCGCCCGCACCAGCTCGAGGAACGGCAGCAGCGAGAAATCCCCCACCAGCGATTCGAGGTCCGAATCCGGCTCGACGCCGATCTCCCGCCCGAGGAGGACGAGATGGATGCGCCGGACCAGATCCTCCGCCGGCAGGCCGTCCGCCTCCAGGAAAAGCACATCCTCCGGCAGGTCCCGCCCCTCCTCCGCCGTCCTGCCGAGCAGCAGCAGCGTCTGCTCGCCCGCGCGGCCGGCCGTACCGAAGCGCTCCGAGAGCGCGCCGTTCCCATCCTTCACCAGCTCGGCCGGAGCCACCACCACTCCCGGCCCGAGCGTCGCCGCGAACCGCCGCCCCTCGGCCAGCCCCACCGTCGGGATCACCTCATAGCCAAAGCCCGTCAAGCCGTTGGAGATCTCCTTGCGGCGGACGGATTCCGGATCGATAACCAGAACGGACGGACGAGGCATCGTCTTTGTCTAACTCCTACAAAGCGAAATGATTTATCGGTTGGCGGAAAACGGGACAAGGATAAACCGGTTTGGGGGTGAGGGGTAGCCCAACCCTCACCCCCGGCCCCTCTCTCCCTGGGCCTCCGCTTGCGTCGACGGAGGTAGAGCCCTAAGCTCAATGTTGTAGCGAACGTTCGGAAAAGGAGAGAGCCATGAGCCGGTTGCCGTTTCTGGCCTTAGTCCTGCTCACCGTCTTCGCCGGAGCTTGCGATGGACACTCACCCTCCGAGTCTGTGGGGCCAGACCGCGTCTCGGTCGTGAGCCTGCAGCCGGCGAACGGCTCTTCTCTCGTTCCAGGGAGCGTTGTCACCTTCAACGCGCGCCTCGACTACGAGCTCCAGAGCGAAAGGTCCGGCGCCATCCTCCTGGTCGTCCAGGACCAGAACGGCGCCCTCCTCACCGTGGGCCCTCAGGCCAGGGCCGCGATCACGCGGGGGCGGGGCTCGGCGACTCTGTCGGATCAGGTCAAGGTGCCGGCGACGGGAGTCAGCCAGGTTCGGGTCTTCTTTGCCATCGTCTCACCGGACGTCTCGGCGGTACAGTACCTCCCCGCTTCGCCGGTCCAACCCGACGCGACCTATCCGGTTCGCCCCTGAGAGGGTATTTGGAAAGTCAGCCGCGACGCCCTTCCGCCCGGGCATGAATGCCCGGGCTAGGAACAGCGCCGGATGAATCCGGCTTCAAGCCGGGCGGGATAGGCCGGCGTTCCGGACTTTCCAAACGCCCCTGAGGGAAGCCGTTACGGTCAGGGGCGTCACCCTACCCCACCGCAAACTCCGCCAGAATCGGCAGATGGTCGCTCGCCACGCGCGCGATCTGCAGCCGGCAGGAGTGGGCGGAGACCACCTTCAGGGGCCCGCGGTGGTAGATGCGGTCGAGGCCGCCCTGCGGGGAGAAGGAGGGGTAGGTAGGGATCACGGGATAGGGACCGCGCTTGCGCTCCGTGGCGCAGGAGAAGCCCATGCCGTTGGTGAAGACCGGCATCAGGAGCGAGCGCCAGTCGTTGAAGTCTCCGGCCACCAGGACGGGGGTGGTGTACGGGACCCCGCTGAGCTCGGCCGAGCGCTTGATCAGCTCGATCTGCTTGGCCCGCTCCCGCGCCGAGAGTCCCAGGTGGAGGTTGAATACCTCCAGGTGCCCGTCCTTGCCGCCGAGATCCAGCGTCGTGTGCTGGCAGCCGCGGCGGATCCAGCTCTCGGCGATCGAGAGATCGATATTGCGCTCGCGCAGGATCGGTAGGCGGCTGAGCGTCGCGTTGCCGTAGCGCCCCTTCTTCAGGCTGACGTTGTGCCCGAGGGCGAAATGCGGGTAGCCCGCCTCCTGGGCCAGCTCCTTGGCGAGATTGAGCTCCCGCGAGCGCGGCGCCCCCTCGTCCACCTCCTGGAGCATCACGATGTCGGGGTCGTAGTGGCGCAGGATCGCCACGATGCGCTCCGGCCGGAACCGGCGATCGACCCCGATCGCGCGGTGAATGTTGTAGGTCATGACCTTCAGCGGCATCAATTCACGATCTCCAGACTGCTCACGGAATGTCACCCTTTCCCTGGTATGAAAACATCCTTCCACCCGCCACAGAGCCCGGCGCTATAGTAGCCGCATGCCGCCCATCTTCACCGCCGGCCACTCCACCCGCCCCATCGAAGAGCTCCTGGCCCTTCTCGCCGGGCCCGGCGTGCGGACCCTGGTGGACGTGCGGCGCTTCCCCGGCTCCCGGCGCCACCCGCAGTTCTCGCGCGACTCCCTGGCCGCCGCGCTCGCCGGCGCCGGCATCCAATATATCCATGAGCCCGGCCTCGGGGGACGCCGCGCCGCCCGGCCCGGCTCCCCCCACACCGCGTGGCGCGTCGAAGCCTTCCGCGGCTACGCCGACCACATGGAGACCCCCGAGTTCGAGACCGCCCTGCAGCGGCTGATCCAGCGCGCCGCCGGCGAGACCGTCGTGATCCTCTGCGCCGAAGCCGTGCCCTGGCGCTGCCATCGCCGGCTCATCTCCGATGCCCTGGTTGCGCGGGGCCTCCAGGTATTGCATATCCTGGGCCCGAACCATGCCGACCCCCACGAGCTGGACGCCAACGCCCGCGTCCTCCCCGGGAACCGGCTGCTCTACGACGGGACCCCGGGCGATCAGCCCTCGCTGTTTGAAGACGTCTCGGGATCGTAACTTTCGCCCCATTGCCGCAGCGCGGGATTTCTTCTACGATCCCGAAATCAACCAACCTTGTGGAGGAAACCCTCATGAGCATTAGCCAGTCCCTGCTGCCCGAGTTCGACCAGGAGATGGCCGGAACCCGCCGCGTCCTCGAACGCGTGCCCGCCGACAAGTTCACCTGGCAGCCGCACGACAAGTCCATGAACTTCAATCGCCTGGCGGTCCACATCGCCGAGCTCCCCTCCTGGACTACCCTGACCATCAATACCAGCGAGTTGGACTTCGCCGCCGCCCCCTACGCTCCGGCCAAGGCGGAGACCAACCAGGACCTGCTGACTATTTTCGACAAGGCCGCCGGCGAGGCCCGGGCGGCCCTGGCCGGAGCCAGCGACGAGGAGCTCTTCAAGCCCTGGACGCTCCGCAACGGCGACCAGGTGCTCTTCACCATGCCCAAGGTCGCCGTGCTGCGCAGCTTCGTCATCAACCACATCATCCACCACCGCGCCCAGCTCACCGTCTACCTGCGGCTCAACGACATCCCGGTCCCCGCCCTCTACGGCCCCTCGGCGGACGAAGGGAACATGTAGTCGCGCAGCGCGAAGACTCTCCACGATCCCAACCGACCTTTCACAGGAGATTCCATGAACCTGAGCCAGACCCTGCTTCCCGAGTTCGACCAGGAGATGGCGGGAACCCGCCGAGTCCTCGAGCGGATGCCCGCCGGCAAGTTCACCTGGCAGCCGCACCCCAAGTCCTTCAGCCTTGGCAGGCTGGCGACTCACGTCGCCCGGCTCTCCTCCTGGGCCACCATGATGCTCGCCTCCGAGGAATTCGACGTCTCCAAGCCCCAGGAAGCCCCCAAGGTGAACACCACCGAGGAGCTGCTGGCGCTCTTCGACAAGACCAGCGGCGAGGCCCGCGAGGCCATCGCGAACGCCAGCAATGAGGACTGGTCCAAGCCCTGGTCGCTCCGCAACGGCGACCATGTGGTCTTCACAATGCCCAGGATCGCCGTGCTGCGCGCCATGGTCATGAACCACATCATCCACCACCGCGCCCAGCTCACCGTCTACATGCGGCTCAACGACATCCCGGTCCCCGCCCTCTACGGCCCGTCGGCGGACGAAGGGAACATGTAGAAATCGCGGGGAGGCGGCCGGTCTCCACAGAGCGATCGCCCCCGGAAACGGGGGAACCCCTCCCCCTCCTGGGAGACCCCCGTACCTGTCTGGGAGACCCCTCTCCCTGTTTGGGAACCCCCCGTACCTGCTGGGGAGAGGGGTATACCTGAGCGGGAGCTTAACTCCCCAGGCAGGGAGACCCCTGTACCTTCCTGGGAAACCCCTCTCCCTGCTTGGGAGACCCCTGTACCCACCGGGGAGAGGGGTATACCTGAGCGGGGGCTTAATTTCCCTCGCGGGGGACACCTTCCCCTCGCTCGGCTACACGCAAGCCACGAAGAAAGCTAAAGTTCCCGTCGTACCCGAAGGTTCAACCACACAAAGGAGGACGTGTGAAGAAGCAGCTCAAGAAGGTGAAGAAGCTGACCCTGGACCGGGAGACGTTGGCCCGCCTCAACGTCACGGGGGGCCTGGCCGCCGATCAGAAGCTCGCCACCGAGCCGGCCAGCGGAGGCCCCGAGATCTGCTGGTTCTCGGACTGCAATCCCTGCGACACCGACCGCCATTGCTCCGCTGTCTGAGAGGGTGCCTGGAAAGGCCTCCCACTGTAGAGACGCCCCGTGGGGCGTCTCCAGGCGGCGGACATTGGCCGTGCTCCACTGGACGCTCCCGCAGGAGCACCGTGGCAAAGGGATCTTCTTCTCCGCCTCGGAGACGCCCCACGGGGCGTCTCTACAGTGGGGGGCAAACGGAACGGCCACTTTCCGGACACTCTCTGAGATAAACCAGGGGGCGACTCCTCGCCCCTGTCTTTCCCCCTCGTTTTCGCGAAGCTCGCCCCGGTTTCCCCGCTTCTCCGCAACGTTTCGAGTGACCACCGCAACGTTCCGGAGAAGCTCCGCAACGTAGCGAAGGACCTCCGCAACGTTCCCGGTGACCTCCGCAACGTTGCGGAGAAGCTCCGCTACGTTTCCGGAGAGCTCCGCAACGTTGCGGAGGAACTCGGCAACGTTTCCGGGGACCTCCGCTACATTCCGGAGAAGCTCGGCAACGTTGCGGAGAAGCTCCGCGACCTTGCGGAGGAACGCGGAAACCCGGACGAGGAGCAAAATAAGTCCGGCGAACAACAGAATTGCTCCTCCGCCTCGCGGTAAAACGTCCTGGACTATCCCCGGAACGCGGACGGAGCCGAGAAAAACGCTGGCGGGGAGATCGATAATCCGGGCGAGGTGTCGCCGAACCCGCGCCGCTACTGGACGCCCAGCAGCTCGATCTTGAAGACCAGCGTTGCGTTGGGCGGGATGGGGCCGGAGCCCTGCTCGCCGTAGCCCAGAGCCGGTGGGATCACCAGCGTCCGCTTCTCGCCGACCTTCATATCGGCCACGCCTTCGTCCCAGCCCTTGATGACCTCCTCCCGTCCGATCCCGAACGGGAACGGCTCGCCGCGGTCCCGCGAGCTGTCGAACTTGGTGCCGTTCGTCAGCCAGCCGGTGTAGTGGACGGTCACCGTCTGGCCCGCCTGTGGCTTGGGGCCGGTGCCGGGTTGGTCGATCGCGTACTGCAACCCGGACGGGGTGGTCTGGAGGTTCGCCGGCATGGCGAACGTATCCGCCCCGGCTCCCTGCGCCGCGGCGGGAGCACTGGCGGCACTGGCGGCGGTATCGGACGGGACCGTGCTCTCATCCGTCTTCCCCGAGCAGGCGATGAAGGAGAGGGAGAGGGCGAAGGCGAGGAGTCTCAGGTTCATCTCGATTCCTTTTGGAAGGCCGGTGCGGCGTCCGGCGCGGGATTCTACGATGAAACCGGAATTCGAGAGGAATTCGGAGCGTCGGCGCTACGGCGGCCCGCGTAATCTCCACCCACCGCCATCGCGACACCGTTCCGTAGAGACGCCTCAGAAGCTCTACGACACCCTGCGCAGGCCACGGGGACGGCGAGGCGTCTCCTCAGCGGCGACACCGCCGCGATCCACCCCGACCTCGGACGTCACGGCCCGGATCGCTACGCTCGATAGGAGGTGCCACTCCAACGGCGCGCAGGAGACTTAAAATCTTCCGCGTCCAGAGCTGACCTTCACCTTAAAAAGCTTCGAAAGACCGGCACCAATCCCGATCCTCTATAATCCCGGTGTCACTAAAAGGAGACTAGCATGGACGCACAAACGGCGGCCCTAATCGCCATCTCGGTCTTCGTGCTTCTCGTGATCTTCCTCTCCCTTCGCTATCGGGACCGGATCAAAGGCGGCATCAAGGGTCCCTTGGGGACCGAGGTCAATTTCGAGGCCTCCAACCCGCAAAGCACGGCGACTCCTGGCGTCAGGATGGACGGCGTAAAGAGTCATGCCGGAAGCGTCCAGGCAGTCGATCGAACGGGGCGTGGAGCTGACGTCAGGAACGCCGAAGCCTACGGCGACGTCAACGCCACGAGCGATCCCCACCCAAAAGCAGAACCCCCGGCGTAGCTTCGGGGGGGACGGCTCTCCTTCAAGGAGTCCAGAGCGGACGAGATATCACCGCGTCCGCGGATATTGTCTATGGAAACAAGATCACCTATACAGGTACGGTCCCATCCGTTTCCTCCCTGCACCAACTCCCCACCCCTCCAGCCGACTTCACCGGCCGCGGGGAGGAGCTGGACTTCCTGCGCTCCAGGCTGGCCGAAGGCGGCACCGGGGCCATCTTTGGTCTACGTGGGATGGGAGGCATCGGCAAGACGACCCTGGCGCTGAAACTCGCCAACGAATTGAAGCCCCGCTTCCCCGATGCCCAAATCTACCTGGACCTTAAGGGAGTGGACCCTCAGCCCCTGACCGCCGCTCAAGCAATGACCCACGTGATCCGGTCATTCCATCCCGAGTCACGTCTTCCGGAGAGCGAACCCGAGTTGGCGGGACTCTATCGATCCGTGCTCGAAGGGAAGCGTGTCCTTCTGCTCATGGATAACGCGGCTGACCGGAAAGAGCAGGTCGAACCGCTGATTCCGCCGTCAACCTGCCTGCTCCTGGTGACCTCTCGGTTCCGTTTTACCCTTCCTGGGCTGATCGACAGGGATCTGGATGAAATGCCCGAAGAGGACGCCAAGGCCCTGCTGTTGAGGATCGCACCGCGGATTGGAGATGTCGCCGACGAGATCGCCCATCTCTGCGGTTGCCTGCCTCTCGCCCTGCGTCTGGCGGGGAGTGCGCTCACCGAACGACTGGATCTCTCTCCTTCTAAATATGCACAGCGCTTAAAGGAAGGAAAGGAGAAGTTCGGGGGGGTCAATGCCTCTTTGGGTCTTAGCTACGAACTGCTCAGTGAGGAGCGGCGACAGCTTTGGCGCGTGCTGGCAGTGTTTTCTGGAAGCTTTAATGCCAAGGCAACGTCGGCGGTCTGGAAAATGGAAGCCGATTCTACCCGTGATGTCCTTTGGGAACTGGTCCGCAGCAGCCTCATCGAGTGGGAGGAGAAGGACGGGCGATACAAACTGCACGATTTGGTCCGGCATTTCTTAAGTGAAAAGATAATGCCTGCGGAACAGGCAGTCGCCCAAAAAGCGCATTCTGAATATTATCTTATGCAACTTGGCCAAGCGGACAAATTGTACCAAAGTGCAGGTGAAGAAAGCCGGCTCGGGTTAAGGCTCCTAGATCTTGAGTGGAATAATATTCGAACAGGTCAGATCAGGGCAGTCATGCTATTCCAAAAAAATCATGAAGCCGCTGGTCTATGCAACAGCTATCCAGACTTTGGGGCTTATTGCCTCGATCTTCGTCAGAACCCAACGGAGAGAGTCAAGTGGCGAGAAGCTGCACTACCTGCCGCACAATATTTAAAAGACCACGAAGCCGAAGCGGCTCACTTAACCGCTTTAGGCAACGCTTACAGGGAACTTGGGAACCCACGCTACTCAATTGATCTCCATGAACAGGCACTCGTCATTCACCGTAAGCTTAACAATCTGCAAGGAGAAAGTGCCAACCTCACCAGCCTGGGCTTGGCATACCTAGCACTTGGTGAAGCCCAGCGTGCGGTTGAATTCTATGATTTAGCCCTGCCAATCGTTCTCGAAATAGGTGATCAGCAGGGAGAATGTGCTGTCCTTTGTGGCTTGGGCAATGCCCACATCGTTCTTGAGGACTTCAAAGGCGCGATCAGTTCTTATGAGCAGGCATTGGGCATAGGTAAAAAAATTAGTAACCGATCCATAGAAGGAAAGATTGCCGGCAACATCGGACGAGCCTACTGGTCTGCTGGCGAGCCTCAACATGCCATTGGTTTTTTGGAACAATCCATGAAGATTTCCCGTGAGATCGGAGATCGGCAAGCAGAGGCCAACGCCGCTTGGAACCTTGGTTCGATCTCTCTGGAAAAAGGCGACATCGCTGGTACCGGTCTGATGCAGATTCTCGTCGATTACAAGCGCGAAATCGGCCACCCAGACGCAGAGAGAGATGCCGCCCACATTGAAGCCCTCCGAGCCCGCATCGAAAACGCCGCCCGGGATTGAAATCCCGGGCTACCCACGGCCGTCCCGTCCGGGACTCCCCCAAAACTCTTTTTCGTGTAGAGCCCCGGGAAGGGGCGACCGTCGGTAGGCCGGGATTTCAATCCCGGCCGATGGGGACCACGGCGATGCCGCATCCTGGGAATCTGCGCTGTCGTCTCGCCCCTACCCCCGCCCACCCTGCCGCACCGGTCCCGGTCCAGCCACCCGCCCCGCCACCTCGGGGTCCATCCCCACCATCAGCCCGTCGATCGAGGGGCGCAGGGTTTCCACGAAGCGCTCGGTCTCGACGATCTGCTCGACGAGGCTGCTCATGTAGCTGGCGACCTCGGTGGCGTTGAACTGCGAGGCGCTGAGGCGGCCGTGGATGACTTCGAAGGCGTCGGAGAAGGCTCCGAGCTGGGCGACGACGCACTGGTCGCGCTTGTGGCAGTCCAACAGCAGCTCGCGCTGCTTCTCCAGGATGCCGATGTGGAACTGGCGGGTATGGGCGGTCGCCGGCTCGCGGGTGGCCAGCTCACGGATCTGGCGGATCTTCTCCCCCACCTCGGAGAGGCGCTTCTCCAGGCTCGGCAGCGGCGGCACGAAGGCGGGCGTGATGCGCGCCGAGAGCCGGCGCCAGTCCCGCCGCCATCCCGGCAGCGAGTTCGAGACGGCCGGAGGGGCCGGCACGGGCATAACGCTCGCCAGGATGTGGAGGTAGGAGACCCGCTCGTTCACAAAACCCAGGTAGGCGGTCAGCATGGTGCTG
The DNA here is from genome assembly GCA_963792575.1 of uncultured Acidobacteriota bacterium. Classification (GTDB taxonomy): domain Bacteria; phylum Acidobacteriota; class Thermoanaerobaculia; order Multivoradales; family UBA5704; genus DATARR01. The sequence goes on along the minus strand of CAWBWZ010000022.1, from coordinate 219,373 downwards.
AGTTGCTGGAGGATGTCCTCCTTGGTGAAGGCGTCTAGGTCGCGCCGTTCGGCCAGCACCCGCGAGACCCGGTTGCGGATCTCGAGCAGACGGGCGAAGACCGCCATGTAGTCCGGCAGATAGCCGGCGCGGATCCAGAGATCGAAGGGGGTCTCGTCGAGCATCCGCTGGGTTCGCAGCCGCAGGGCCTCGCGGTCCCTCTCCTCCTTCAGCTCCCGCCGCCGGCGCTCCTCTTCCTGGATGCGCGGCCGGTAGCGCTGCGTGGTGGTGGCGATTACCACCCAGCCGGCCGCTCCCGCCCCCCAGAGGATCGCCCAGGTGGGATCGTGGAGCCACCACGCGGCCCCGACACCAGCCGCGCCGGCCACGAAGTTGAGCGGGGTCTGGAGCGCCTTGGCGATGCTCCGCCGGATCAGGGTTCTTTTTTTCAGGAAGGGCATGGTGGCTTCGCGCTCAATCCGGCAGGCGCTTTCTGAGGAGAACCGCAGCAAAACGCTGGCCAAGATGATTGTAGCGCGTCCGGCGGTCGCCCGCAGGGCGGAATTTATCCAGCCTGGGGTGTCAACCCCAGGTAGGCGTGCCGGCCCCTGCGGGGGCTTGGGATCTGTGGCGCCTCGATCCTGGGGTTGACACCCCAGGCTGGATAAATTCCGCCCTGCGGGCGACCCGGACCAAGGAACTCGAAAATCTCGCCTGCAACCTAATCCCAGAATCAACGTACTCGCATTCATGCATTCCTTGAAATCTGCAAGGCGCGCTCCTTCCTTCAAGGAGACGATATGTCCTTTTCCCTGCATCACCTGTCGGCTACCGTTCTGGTGACGGCCGCGCTGGCCGGACCGAGCCTGGGTCAGGCTCAGCCCTTCTTTCCACAGCAGCACGATTACCGCATTCCTCCCCCTTTGAAGGCGCGCGCCACGGCCGTGAGGATTCCGGGCGGCAAGGCGTTCGGGTCCGGAGAGCGGGTGTCCTACCTGGCGTTCGACGGCAAGACCTACGAGCTGAACCGCTTCCACGGCCGCTATGTGGATGTTCTGTTCCCGGACTCCTGGCTGGAACCGGAGGTGCTGTCCGAGGAGCTGGCCTATCGCTATGTCGACCGGGCGGACTTGATCTACCAGCGGCTCCTCGACCTGGTGGGGATTCCGCCGGCCGGCGACGGGCCGCTGTCGATCGCCATCTTCCCCAAAGGCTGCAACTGCGCCAACCTGGGTCTCAAGGGGATTGAGATCTTCGGCCCCCCGGAATTCGGTCCGCTGTATCGGGACGAGATCGCGGCGGACCTTCCCTCCCCCGTGCTCCTCCACGAGATGACCCACAATTTCGACGCTTTTCACCAGTACCTCGGCTACACGCAGGACTACCCTCATGCCTGGACCGACTTCATCAGCTACTACTACTACCCTTATACCCACGACGGCTGGGAGGGTCAGCCACCCGAGGCGATCACGCAGAATTGGCTCGCCACCACCAGTCGCTATTTCCAGGACCCGCAGGCGGACTGGGCGAGATGCGTGCGCGATAAAGGATGCGAGGACCGCTATCTGTTCCCCGAGCTGGCCTGGGGCGGCTTTGGTTTTCGAATCGCCCTGCTGGACGGCCCCCAGGCGATCCGCGGGTTCATGCGGTTCCTGGCCCGGTATCAGCAATCCAACCCGCCCGGCGACACTCCCGAGGAAAAGAACGATCTGTACGTCGAAGCCCTGGCGGCCGGCACCCGGCACAACCTGAGTTGCGTGGTGGACAGCCTGCACTGGCGGATTTCAGATTCTCTGCGCCAGCGGCTACGGCAGCTCTATGGAGCGCAGAACCCCGACTGCCAGGACGGCGACCACGACGGCTTCACCCGGCTCCAAGGGGACTGCGACCCCCAGCGGGCCACGGTCCACCCGGGAGCCGTGGAGCGGGCCAACCGGATCGACGACGACTGTGACGGCCGCGTCGACGAGGCCGCGTTGCGCGAGCCGGCCGGCGGGGATTTCACGTCTCCCCGGCAGCTCACTCTGCCCGGCGACGTCCAGGCTACGGCGGGGGGCGGCGATGTGGATGAATTCCGCTTCCAGCTGGCCTCACCGCGCGAGGTCTCCTTCGAGCTCTGCGCCGAGCCCGGAGGTTTCGTCGAGCTCTTCCTCTACGACAGCGCCGGCGCGCAGGCTGGTTATCTGTATAGCCGCGACGAGTGCCAGCCGGCGGTTCTCCCTCTGGAGGCCGGCGATTGGAGCTTCAAGATCGACGTGGACACCCTGCCCGCCGGCACCGGCTACTCGCTGGCGGTTCAGAACGTGGCTCCCTGGCCGGTGGCGCCCTGGGCCCAGACGGCTCTGCCGCGGCGGAGCGGGAATTCATTCGTCCTCGCCGCTCCCACGAACCTCCGCCGCCTGCCGGTCAAACCCAACCAGGTTCGGTTCTGGGTGAGTGGCCTGGGAGTGGTGGGGACGGTGCCTTACAGCCGCGCCGCTTCGTTCGGCTGGACTCCGCCGCCGGGCGTCGATCCCGTGGCACTGGGCCTGACCTACCGGGCCGAGATCCTCGCCGACGGCGTGCCCGCCTACGCGATCACGCCGCCGCAGGGATTCGCGGAGCGGTGAGAGCGTCGTAAGCCCGGATTTTTCCTCCACCCGGAACGGGGGGAGGCCAGGAGGGGGGCTTTGCGGAGTCCGCGGGACCGCTCCTTGTCTGGGGCGCCCCCTCCTGACCTTCCCCTGAAGGGGGAGGAAAAAGACGGCATACCCCTACCCCTTCACCTTCCCCGCCGGTGGCGAATACAGCAGATCCAGCAGCTGCTTCTCCACCGCCCGGAACTCGGCCGCCGACTTGAGGGCCACGTCGCGCACGGGGAAGAAGGGCACGTCCACCTTGTGCAGGATGCGCGCGGGGCGGGAGGAGAGGACGTAGACGGTGTCGGCCAGGTAGACCGCCTCGGAGACGTCGTGGGTGACGAAGAGGATGGTGTTGTCCTCGGTGCGCGAGACGTCGAGCAGGAGGCTCTGCATCCCCCAGCGGGTCTGCGGGTCGAGGGCGCCGAAGGGCTCGTCCATGAGCACGATCTTGGGCTGGTTGATCAGCGTGCGGGCGATCGCCACCCGCTGCTTCATGCCGCCGGAGAGGTCCTTGGGGTAGCGGTCGGCGAACTCCGCCAGCCCGACCGACTGGAGATACTTGTCCGAGCGCTCGCGCCGCTTCTCGCCGGGGCACTCCCTGGAGGCGCAGGCCGTACTCCAGGTTCTTCCGCACGGTGAGCCAGCCGAAGGAGGTGTAGGTCTGGAACACCATGCCGCGGTCGCGGCCGACGTCCTCGACCGGCTTGCCCTCCATCAGGATCTCCCCCTGCGTGGGCGTGAGCAGGCCGGCGATGGACTTCAGGATCGTCGACTTGCCGCAGCCCGAGGGGCCGAGGAAGACCACGATCTCGCCCGATGCCCGGCTTGTCGACGATGTCGAAGGAGACGTCCCGCACCGCCTCGGTCGCCCGCCCGGCGCGGTCGATGTAGGTGATGTGGAGGTTCGACACCCGCAGCTTGGGCATCGCCGTTTCCGGCTCGTGGCGATAGGAAGGGGCCTGCGGCTCCCCTTGCCCGGAACGGTGACGGCGATGGTCCCCGGCTCGCCCGCGGTGGGCAGGGGTATGGGGATTTCGGGATCGCTCATACCGTTTCCCTCCAGCGGAAGAAGCAACGTGCTGAGCAGGCGGATGAAGAAGTCGGTGAGCAGGCCGATGCCGCCGATCACCAGCAGGCCGGCGAACGACCAGGAGGCCTTCTGGTGGGTGCGCGCGAGCTCGACCATGTAGCCGAGCCCATGCTCCGGGTTGACCGCCTCGGCGAGGATGACGTAGGTCCAGGCGATGGCGTTCATCACCCGGAAGGAGTCGAAGATCTCGGGCAGCGCCGCCGGCAGCAGCACGGTGCGGATCACCTGCCAGCGGGAGGCGCCCAGGGTGAGCGAGGTCTGCACCAGCTCCTCCGGCACCGCCCGGATCGCCGTCACCACGACCGGCAGCAGGTAGACGAAGACCCCCAGGAAGAGGAAGGCGATCTTCTGCTTCTCGTAGATCCCGAACCAGAGGATGAGCAGCGGGATGAAGGCCGAGATCGGCATGTAGCGCAGGGGCGCCACGATCGGCTCGAAGAAGCGGTTGACCGGCTCGAACGCTCCCATCAGCACGCCGAGCGGCAGCGCCACCGCCGAGGCGAGAAGGAAGGCGAAGACGATGCGCTGGGTCGAGATCAGGATCGACCCCATGAGGTCGTACTGAATGAAGAGCTGCAGAGTGCCGCGCAGGGTCTCGGTGGGGGACGGCAGGAAGTCGGGCTGCGTGATGCCGCCATAGGTGAGCAGGCACCACGCGCCGGCCACGAGAATCGGGGCGAGCAGCCCCAGCGCCGTCGAGGTCGAGCGCGGCAGCGGCTGGCGCAGGGCGAAGAAGCTGGATTTTTTGCGGGCCATGTGGGGTCCTTGTCTACAGTGACCTATCGCGGGGCGTCCGTGGCCTGCGACCTCATCCCCTAGCCCCTTCTCCTGAAGGAGAAGGGGAACGTGTCTGTAACCCGTACTCTGCGACGCGGCAAGATCGCCTCAGACAGGTCCTCCCTCTCCTTTAGGAGAGGGAGACAGAGGGTGAGGTCGCAGGCCACGAATGCCTGTTTACTGCGTCGCCAGCACCACCTTGATGTCCGTCCGGCGGTTCAGCTGCCGGCCGGCCTCGGTGGTGTTGTCGGCCACCGGGTTGGCGGCGCCATGGCCGATGGTCTGGAAGCGCGCCGCCTGGATGTTGGGGAAGTTCTCCAGGATGTAGGTCCTCACCGCCAGGGCCCGCTTCTCGGAGAGCGTCAGGTTGGCGTTCTGCGAGCCGGTCGCGTCGGTGTTCCCCTCGACCCGCAGGTAGGTGTTGCCGAAGGAGGTCATGGTCTCGCCCGAGGGCGTCGAGGACGATGTAGGAGCCGGCCATGATCTCGTCGGAGCCCGGGGTGAAGTGGATCTGGATCTGCTTGTTGATGATCGCCCGGTCCTTCTCCGACGGCGCCTTGGCGGCGATCTTGGGCTCCTCGACCTTCTGGCCGGGGTAGTCGGCGGCCAGGGCCTGCAGGAAGCGGGGGTCCGCCCAGTCCTTGGCCTCGACCGGCCGGGTCACCAGCCCCTTCTTGCGCCAGATGATGAACGCGGTGTCGAACAGGGTGTCGAAGTGCGCCTTGCCGCCGGTCAGGCCGTAGAACTGGGCGTTGTCGGCGTAGGGGGTGAGCTTCAGCCCCGAGAGCATGCCGGAGATGGTGTCGGAGTCGAGCTTCAGCGCCTTGCCGACGATGGCGTAGGACCCCTGCGGGTCCTTCTTGATCACCTCGATCCCCTCGAGCCAGCCGTGGACGAAGTCGCGCACGGTGTCCGGGTAGCTGGTCGATCAGATCCTGCCGGGCGACCAGGGTGTCGGCGATGATGTTGGTCGCCGCGGCGGTCGAGACCAGGACGTGGGCCTCGGCGCCGCGCGCCTCGACGGCGGCCGAGAGGTCCGGCTCCCAGGTCACGGCGGCGTCGACCTGCTTGGCCTTGAAGGCGGCGGCGGCGGCCGGGGCGTCCTGGGTGAAGATGATCCCCTGCTCGACCGCCGCGCGGTCCGCCGGGGAGAGGCCGGACTGGGCGAGCAGGTAGAGGAGCAGGAAGTGCGAGGGGGTGAACTGGGTGCAGGCGATCTTGTGCCCCTTCAGCTCCTCGATCGACTTGATCGAGGCGAGCGAGACGATGCCGTCGCCGCCGCGCGACCAGTCCTGCATGATGATCGACTTGGCCTTCTGGTTCTGCTCGGCCAGGATCGAGGCCTCGCGGGCCCAGTTGTCGACCGTGTCCCACATGATGTCGACGTCGCCCTTGCGGAAGGCCGCGAGCTTGGTCGCCGGGTCCTCGATCAGCACGAACTTCACGTCCAGCCCGTACTTCTTCTTGTAGCTCGAGCGCCGGAGTTGGGGTCCAGGCCGTTGTTGAAGACGATGCCGGGCGCGTGGCCGGCCCAGGTGTTGATGGCCACCACCAGCGGGCGGTCGAGCTTGCCGCTGCCGCCCAGGTTGCTCGCCGGGGAGACCCCCTCGGAGCCCTTGCCGCGCTCCGGATCGGCCGGAGCGTTGCCCAGGGCGTTGAAGTCGTCCTTGCTCACGGTCTCGTTCCCGGGCGTTGCGGTCGTGCCGCCCTTGTTCCCGACCGCCCAGGTCTTGAGACCCGGGACGAACCGGCGGACCGCGAAGAACGCGGCGACCAGCAGAGCCAGCACGACGATTGCCTTCCCCATGGGGGTGAGCTTCATTGTCTTATCTCCTCTCGACCTTCAGGTCGAAATGTTCTCGCAACTTGCCGCCGGATCAGCCGGGACTCCCCAGTCCTACGATGAGCTCGTCCATGGCGGGGCGCAGCGAGTCGACGAACCGCTCGGTCTCCACCACCTGCTCCACCACGGTGCCCATGTAGCTGGCGACCTCGGTCGCGCTGAACTGCGACGCGCTGACCCGGCCCAGGATGACTTCGAAGACGTCGGAAAAAGCTCCCAGCTGCGCCACCACGCACTGGTCGCGCTTCTGGCATTCGAGCAGCAGATCGCGCTGCTTCTGCAGGATGCCGATATGGAACTGGCGGGTGCGGGCGGTGGCCGGCTCCTTCTGCGCCAGCTCCTCGAGCTGCTTCACCTTGGCGTCCACCTCGGCGAGCCGCCTCTCCACGCTCGGCAGCGGCGAGGCCGGCGCCAGGGGGCGCGCGGGCTGGATCTGGACCTGGATGCCCCGCCGCTTGTCGACCACCGGGATGCTCGGCCCGGCGGGCGCCGCCTGCAGGGTCGGAGTGTCCGATCCGGGGCGGATGGTGGCGAGGATCTGCAGATAGGCGACCCGCTCGCGCACGAAGTTGAGGTAGGCGGTCAGCATGTAGCCGAGCTGCTGGACGATGCCCGCCTTGCTCAGGGCGTCGAGATCGGTGCGGTCGGCGAGCACTTTCGCCACCCGTCCGCGGATCTCGGACAGCCGCCGGTAGACGGACATGTAGTCCGGCAGCAGGCCGGCGCGCATCCAGTTGTTGATCGGGTTCTCGGCGAGGCTCGCCTCGACCTTCTGGCGCAGGAGCTCGCGGTCCTTCTCCGCCTTGAGCTCGGCGTCGCGCCGCTCCTCTTCCTCGATCTGGCGGATGTAGCGCTGCCCCGTCCCGGCGAGGGTGACCCAGCCGGTGGCGCCGAGACCCCAGAGGATCAGCGGCAGCGGATTCCAGAGCACGGCCGAGGCGGCCAGGCTCACCGCGCCCGTAACCAGGTTGCCCGGGGATTGGATGGCTTTGGCGATGCTCTTCTTGAGGAGCGTCCTCGTATCGATGGGCATCGGGTGGATTCTATACGGATCTCTTCCCTTGAAGTTGTGCGCTTCCGGGCGAAATGATTTCATCCGGCCGCACACTCTGAGGTGAGGACGCCTGTACGGTAGCGGTAATTCCCCTAAAGGCTCAAAACCAGCCCCGCAGGGGCGGCAGGAATTAGCCCGGTGGCGTGAGCCCCGGGAATCGACGTATTCCCCACCAGCCTGGGAGCCCCGCCAGGGGCGGCAGGAACCCAGCGCGGCGGTTCTCCTGTCGCCCTTGCGGGCTTACTCAACAATTGACGGCCACGTACCCGGGGCTTACGCCACCGGGCTAATTCCTGGCGCCCCTGCGGGGCTGGTTTTGACACACCCTCCGGCTACCCCAGAAACCGCCCCCGCAGCTCCGGCGTGGGCAGCCAGCAGGTCTCCTGCTTGCCGAACCAGCGGTAGCGGTTGCGGGCGATGAGGCGGTAGGCGGCGTCGCGGATCGGCCGGGGGATCACCCGGAAGACCGCGAGCGCCTTCCAGCCGCCGCTCATCCCGCGGGCGATGCGGAGGGCGGCGTCGCTCTCCTTGTACCACCGGTCCCCCTCGACCAGGATGACGCTGTCGAGCTGCCCGGGATCCATCCCGAACCGGGCCTGGAGATCCTGCCCCACAGGCGACTGTAGAGAGGCGAAGCGGAAGCGCGCCGCCGGATCGTGCCGGAGGATGAACTGGACCGACCCGTTGCACAGATTGCAGACGCCGTCGAAGAGGACGATGGGGTTCGCGGTGGCCATGCGAACCCATTGTAGGGCACCCCTTGCCCCGGAAGGGGCAACGGCATGTAGCCTGGGGCGTGAGCCCCAGGAAGGGGAGGCCGACGAATTCCAGAGCCCCGGAGGGGCGACGGCAGTTCACCGTTCTGCTGCAGGCTGCCGTCGCCCCTTCGGGGCTCTGGGTCGTTGTGGGACCGGCTACCTGGGGCTGACGCCCCAGGCTACATGCCTGAGCTCCTTCGGAGCCCTCCATGAATCCGACTCAAGGCCGGGTCTCCAGATTCGTCATCCCCCGCGCGTAGCGCCAGCGGCCGTCCGGCTCCCGCCGGAGTACCATGAAGGCCCGCTGGCGGATCTCGACCGTCTCGCCGCCCCGGGGCGTCACTCGGTTGTGTTCCATGCCGCGCACGAAGGCCCAGCCATCGACGACGATCCGCTCCAGGGTCTCGAAGCTCTGCTCGTAGGTGTAGCCGGCGAAGAACGCCTGGAACATGGCGGCCGCGGCCTCGCGCCCCTTCATGGCCGGCGCGCCGTGGGTCCAGAACTCCGCGTCCTCGGTGATTAGGGAGACGAGGGTCTCGGCGTCCCCCTTCCTGCCGGCCTCCATCCAGTCGGCGAACGTCTGGTCGATCGCCCGGTTCTCCTGTTCCAGCTCTTCGTGAGTCATCCGTCCTCCTCTCATCCCTCGATCTCGTCGCGGAGCCCGAGGGTCGTGATCAGCCGGTGGAGATGATTGGGGTGGAGCCCCAGGCGCTCGGCCGCCCGGGTGATCGTGCCGCCGCTCTCGCGGACCGCCTCGACGATCAGCCGGCGCTTCAGGCCGTTCAAGGCGTCATGGTATTGGGTCGTAGTGGCCGCGCCCGCGCCGCCGGCGGGGGCGGTCTCGAGGAGCGTCTCCGGCAGATCCTCGGGGCGGATCGTGTCGTCGACCCCGAGGACGACCGCGCGCTCGATCGCGTTGCCCAGCTCGCGGACGTTGCCCGGCCAGTCGTAGCGCGTGAGCAGGGCCCGGGCCTCGGGCGAGATCCCCGCCTCGCGGCCGCGGATGTCCCGGCCGTGCAGCGCCGCGAAGTGGCTCGCCAGCAGCGGGATGTCCTCCCGGCGCTCGCGCAGCGGCGGCATGGTGATCGACACCACGTTCAGCCGGTAGTAGAGGTCGGCGCGGAAGCTCCCCTCGGAGATCGCCTTCAGGAGGTCGCGGTTGGTCGCGGCGACCAAGCGGATGTCCACGCGGATCGGCTTGGTGCCCCCCAGCCGCTCGAAAGTGCGCTCCTGGAGCACGCGCAGGAGCTTCGCCTGGAGGGCGGGCGGCATCTCCCCCACCTCGTCGAGGAAGAGGGTGCCGCCGTCGGCGACCTCGAGCTTGCCGGTCTTGCGCTCCACGGCGCCGGTGAAGGCGCCCCGCTCGTGGCCGAAGAGCTCGCTTTCGAGCAGGGTCTCCGAGAGCGTCGCGCAGTTGATGGCGACGAACGGTTTGCCCGCCCGCCGGCTGGCGCCGTGGAGGGCGCGGGCCGCCAGCTCCTTGCCGGTGCCGCTCTCGCCGAGGATCAGCAGGGTCGACGGCGTCGGCGCCACGCGCGTGATCACGCTGTAGACCCGGCGCAGGCCGGGGCTCTCCCCCACCAGCCCGTGCCCCAGCTCGGCGGCCTGAAGGCGCTGGTTTTCCCGCTCCAGCCGCTCGGCGTGGAGGGCGGCGGCCAGGGGGCCGGAAGCGAGGGCGGCCGCCGCCGCGAGCCACTGGAGGTGCTCCTCGTCCAGATGCGCTCCGGAGGTCAGCGTGTCAACGTAGAGAATGCCGGCCGGTCCCGGGAGCGGCACGCAGGCGAGCGAGCGGACGCCGGCGGAGGCGACGCTGCCGGAAGCCTCGTCGCCGCGCCCGCGATCGATCAGCAGCGCCTCGCGCCGTTCGAGAACCCGGGCCACGATCGTCCGGCTGACGGCGAACGGGCGGTCCCCGGCCGGCGAGCGGTGGATCGGCGCCAGCCCGTCGCCGTCCTCCTCCACCGGCAGGAGCGCGGCCCGCTCCGCCGGCACCGCCGCGAGAACGCGCTCCAGGAGATGGGCTCCCAGGGCCGCGGAGCCGCCCGGCGGCGCGGCGGCGATCTCGAGCAGGCCGGCGAGCGCCGCCGGCAGCCGGTCCCGCCGCAGATAGACGGAATCGGTGACGGCGAGGCGGATCTCGGTCTCTCCGAGGAGGCCGGAATCCTCCAGGTCCCCCACCGGCTCGGGCGTTCCGGCCCGGGCGGCCCGCAGCGAGATCAGGAAGGTGGAGTCCCCGATCGCCAGGAAGTCGCCGTGGGCGAGCTCGCGCTCCCGCACCGGCAGGCCGTTGACGAAGGTGCCGCGGCTGCTCTCCAGGTCCACGATCTGCCATCCGCCGGCCGTCCGGCGCAGGACGCAGTGATGGCGGGAGACCGACGGATCGGCCAGCCGCAGATCATTCGAGGGGTGGCGGCCGAGGGCGAGCTCGCCGCCGCGCAGCTCGAACGTCTGCCCTTGCAGCGGGCCGGTGAGGGCGACGAGGGAAGGAGTCAAGAAGCGGGCGCCTGTCTAAGAGGGGGTCTCGAAAGCCGCTTCCCCCGCCCGGCGATGAATCGCCGGGCTAGGAACAGCGCTCCCTGAAGGGAGCTTGAAGCCGGATTCATCCGGCGCTGTTCTTAGCCCGGGGCATTCATGCCCGGGCCGAGGGCGTCGCGACGAACTTCGAAACACCCTCTAATAATTCCGCGTGTACTCTAGCGTATCCGCGAGAGCGTAGACAGTCCGCCCGGGGGGAGGCGCCCTGGTACGTTCCGTGCTCTTTCCGGAGATGCGCGCCGAAAACCTCAATTTCCGCCGGGCATCAGGGAGCCGACCCCGCCCGGCTCAAGGAGACCTCCATGGCAGACGAGCAGAAGGCCGGTCCCATCGATCACTTCGTCACCGTTGATTGCGACATGACGAGCTCGACCCTGACCCTGAGCCAGCCGACCCTCGACCTCAAGCCGGGCGACCGGGTGGTCTGGCAGTTTTTCGGCATCCCGGCCGGCTGGTCGCCATGGATCGAGTTCCGCCCCGAGGAAGGCGGCACGCCGTTTCTCGGCCCCTTCGTGGAGCTGAGCCAGAGCTCCGTCGCTCTCTGGGGCGTCTGCCGGGCCGACATCGACCCGGCATCCGCCGAATCGGTCTACCGCGTCGCCATCCAGAAGGGGCTGGGGGCGGGCTGGGAGATGGGGGCGGCGGTGATCAGCAGCGGCGCGGGCCGGCTCAAGATCGGCTCGGAAAAGATCGGAGTGACGCAGGTCTTCACCATCACGCCGCGCCCGGGCTCGGAGGTCGCGCTTGACGTCTCCCCGATCGGGTTGATCATCCAGCCCGGCGATACGGTCGAGTGGATCTTCAAGAACATCCTCGAAGATCAGGATGACTGGCGTCCGGTGGTGAGCTTCACCCGCTACGACGGCAAGGGGGAGGTGCCGAACAACTTTCTGGGGCCGTTCACCAGCCTGACGACCGGCGTCGACCGGGTGCGCGGCACGGGGAACAACCGGATCTCCGGCACCTACTACTTCAACGTCTCGGTGGTGCGGATCAGCAGCGGCGAGATCCTCCGGATCAGCAGCAGCGACCCGGCGATCGACAACCGGGGAACCGTGCTCGACCCCACGGGAGGAAGCGGCGGCTAGCTCCGGGGCGCGGCGAGCATCTCCCGGAACGCCGGCTCCGAGCGTAGCGAATCGAAGGCCGGAACCCCGAACCACCGGGGCTGATAGCCGAGAGAGAGGGCCTTTCGCACGAGCGACAGAGCGGAGGCCCGCTCTCCCGAAACCGCGAGGACCAGGGCGGACTGGTAGACGACGTCGGCGTCCTCCGGGCTCCCCTGGAGAGCGCCCAGGGCGATGTCAACCGCCTTGCGGCTCTCCCCCAGATACGCCAGGCACTGGGCGCGAAAGGTCTGCTCGATGGGCAGCAGGGCAGCCCCGCGCTCCTTGGCTTCCAGGGCGGCGAGGATCTGGCGGTGAAGCTCGGCGGCTTCCCGCCGGTGACCCAGGGCCAGCTCGGCGTCGGCGAGATCGAGGGTCACCGTGATGTGGCCGGGATCGATCTGGAGTGCGCGGCGGTAGTCGGCGGCGGCGTCCTCATAGCGCCCCAGCAGGAAATGGATCAGGCCCAGATTGGTGAGGTCGCTGCGCTGTGGGCTGGCGTTCACCAGCCCACGGTAGATCTTCTCGGCGCGGGACAGGTCGCCATAGGCGAGCTCCACCTCGCCCATCTTGGCCAGCACCCAGGTATTGCCAGGCGCCAGGCGGAGCGCGCCGGCCAGATGCTGGCGGGCCTCCGCGAGTTGCCCGGTGCGCGCCTCCCAGCCGCTCAACGTCACCAGGTTGCGCCAGGTCGGCACCCGCTGGACCACTTGGCGCATCCAGGAGACGGCCTCGTCCAGACGTCCGCGCTGATACGCCAGGGACGCACGCTGGACCAGGACCCGCGGATCTCCCGGAACCAACCGCTCGAGCTCGGCGATCAGTTGCTCCGCGCTCACCCAGTCCCCCTCGGTGACCGCGAGCCGGATCTCGATCGACAGGACGTCCGGCAGCTCCGGCGCCAGCAGCCGGGCACGCCGCAGGGAAGAGCGGGCGCGCTCCAGGTAGGCCGGGTTCTTCGAGTCTTCGTAGAGGTAGATGGCGAGGGAGGCCGTCTGGATATAGGCATCCAGGAACCGGGGTGAACCGGAGAGGATCGCGTTCAGCCGGTCGAGCTCCGGAGCCCAGGCGCCCCGGCCCGCTTCGACCCGCCGCTTGATGCGGAGGAAGTCGGTGTAGTCGGCCGCGCGCACCTCCAGGCCCGGAGACCCTTTCCGGAAGACGCGGCCTGCGAACGCCTCCCGCAGCACCGCCGTGAGGCCCTGAGCCAGCAGCAAGGCATCCCGCGGGTCCAGAGACTCCTCCACTCTGCCCTGCCAGAGAATCTCCTCGTCGCTCCCCCGGATCCTGCGCAGCGAGATCCCGGCCTTCTTCCCCTTGCCTTCGAGGGTCGCGGCAAGGATCTCCTGAGCCGATACCGCGCGCGCGATCTCCCGATTCCCCCCTTGGACGTCCCGGAACTGCGACGGATCGATCGCCGTCACGCCGTCCAGGGACGACAGGGTCCGGAGGACGATGTTCTGAATCCCGAAGGCGGCGAAATCGATCGCCTCGCCACCGTTCCCAAGCCGGGCGGGAGGGAGGACGGCCACCCGGAGAGGCTCGCCCGCCTTCCGGGAGTGCCGGGTCCCGATCACTCCGAGCAGGACCGCCAGGGCCGCGACCGCGAGGGCGGCGGCCCAGGCCAGCCTCCGGGGGCGCGTCCACCGCCTCGAATCGATGAACGATCCCCGCATCCCGATCGGCCCCTCGATCACCGTCGGCATCTCCCCCTCGGCCGTGGCGGAACCGGCCGCGGGGAGCGCCCACCCGGAGGGCGGCGACAGCTCGGGACAGGCGGCGAGCGCGCGGAGGTCCCGCGCCACCTGCTCCGCCGTCGCCGGGCGCCGGCCAGGATCCTTCTCCAGCAGCGATTCGACCAGCGCGACGAGCTCTGGCGGCAATTCTGGCCGCAGGCCATCGAGCGGCTCGGGCGGAGCGCCCGTGACGTTGCGCAGGGTCTCGAGCGGAGTCTTCCCCAGGAACGGCGAGCGGCCAGCCAGCGTCTCGTAGAGCAGGACGCCGAGAGAGAAGAGGTCCGAACGGGCATCCGCCGTGTCCCCCGCGGCCTGCTCGGGGGACATCGAGCGCCAGGTGCCCATCACCATGCCGTCGCCGGTGAGCGTCTCGCCGGTGCCGGACTCCAGGGGTCGGGCCAGCCCGAAATCGAGGATCTTGGCCTGGCCGGCCGGGGTGACCATCACGTTCTCGGCCTTGAGGTCGCGATGGACCAGCCCCTGGGCATGGGCGGCGGCCAGCCCCTCGGCCACCTGGCGGGCGAGATCGACGGCGGCTCCAGGAGGCAGCGGGCCATTCCGGAGGAGATCGGCGAGCGATCTCCCCTGGACGTACTCCATGACGATCCAGTCCCCCGCCTCGTCGCCGGACTCCACGAGATCGAAGATCTGGACGACGTTGGGGTGGTTCAGCCGCGCCGCCGCCCGTGCCTCGCGCCGGAACCGCTCCCGCCGCGCGCCGCCGCGGTCGCGGTCCGGCCGCACCCGCTTTGCCGCCACCGTCCGCTCCAGCCGGCCGTCCCAGGCGAGGAAGACCTCCCCCATGCCCCCTGAGCCCAGGCGGCGGACGAGGCGATAGGCCCCGATACGGTCGTTCAGCTCGCTCATCTCGCTTTGAATCTCCCGGGGATTCTACGCCGCCGCGCGGACCTCTAGCGGACTCGCTAGACCGCTCTCGCGCGAGCGCTAGACATCAGGGGCCGAAACTCTTCCCCAAGTCGCATGGTGATTCGATAAACCCTTCCAGGGCAATGGTTTGAGAAAATCATCGGCTCTTGAGGCGGGTTGGCACACGGGGTGCTATTACCTGAAAACGTCGACGTTCTGGCCAGGACGAAAGAAGAAAGAAGCCGGGAGCCACGAGGAGGTGGCTCCGATCCGAAAACGAATCATCTCTTGATGAGGAGAACCGCAAAATGGCTACCAACCAGTCGATCGCTGCCCAGGTGTCCGCTCCCGCCCCGCTCAGCGGCCAGAAGAACCGTTCCAGCAACAACTTCCAGTTCCTCGAAGTGCCGTCCAGCGGCAACGTCACGGTCTCCATGCCGGGCGGGATCACCTGCTCGATCATGCAGGACGTCAGCGGCGGCACGGACCCGGTCATCACCACGATCGCGAACAGCTCGGCCTTCCCGGCGTCCAAGGTCAAGAAGGGCACCAACTACTACTACGCGACCCCCGGTGGCGCCAGCACGAACTTCGCCGTGACCCTGAGCGGCGACATCTAGCCCCGTGTCCAGCCGCCGCGCCTCCCCGGGAACAGGGGGCGCGGCGCCCCCCGCCTTTACGCCGCGCCCGCTCTCCCACAGAATGCGCCAGAAGGGAGACGACGAATGGCAGAGCTGACCGGCGCGCAACGGAAGTACCTGCGAGGCATGGCCCACTACATCAAGCCCATGATCCAGGTGGGAAAGAACGGCCTCACCGATTCGGTGGTCGAGATCATCGACAAGGCCCTGGACGACCACGAGCTGATCAAGGTGAGGATCTCCAACTCGGAAGGTCGCAAGAAGGAGATGGCTGATGAGATCGCCGAGCGAACCCACAGCGCCTGGGTCGGCCTCATCGGCTTCGTGGTGACCCTGTACCGCCAGCAGGCGGACCCCGAGAAGCAGACGATCGAATTGCCGGGGTGAAATTTCCCCGCCCGCAGGGCGGATTTATCCAGCCTGGGGTGTCAACCCCAGGTAGGAGACCACCTCCTCCTCTTAAGCCCCGCAGGGCCGACACCTTCGGCGGAAGCTTCGAATCAGCAAAACATGCCGACCCTACCTGGGGTTGACACCCCAGGCTGGATAAATCCGCCCTGCGGGCGGGTGTACCTCTCCGCCCCTCCCCCAGACAACCCCGAAGACAACTCCGGCAACCCCGCCGAACACCGCAGACATCGATATCCTTCCCCTTTCCACAGGCCTTTCCCAGGCCTGCGGGCAACGCTTTCCACTACCTTCAGGCAGCTTTCCAGGGCCTCGCGACTACTCTGTCACTACGAATCTCGCCTTGCCTCTCCATCTCACTGTCTCCACAAGAAAGACAAAATCAGACAACCACGGATGCTAATCTTCGCCCGATGAGTGAAGCCGAATCGAAGAAGAAGGTCCGCAGTCCGTCCTTCCCGTTCATCGGGCTGCGGGAGGCGCTGGACCGCGCGCGGGCGTTCTATGAGGCGGAGCAGCGGAACGCGGCGCGGCCGGAGACGGCGGCGGCGCATTGGGGGTACTCGCCGAAGAGCAGCGGCGGCAAGCAGACGATCGCGGCCCTGCGGGCATTCGGGCTGCTGGACGGGGACTCGCTGGTGAAGCTGTCGGGGCGGGCGCTGCGCATCGTGCTGGACGAGCGGGGCGGTTCCGAGGAGCGGGAGCGGCTGCTCCAGCAGGCGGCGCTGATGCCGCCGATCCATGCCCGGCTCTGGGAGCGCTACGGGGCGGAGCTCCCCTCCGCACAGACACTGCGGCTCTGGCTGATCCTGGACGAGGGGTTCAACGAGAACTCGGTGGACGACTTCCTGACCGAATACCGGGAGACGCTGGAGTATGCCCGGCTGCTGCAGACCGGCCCGGCGCGCGAGGAGCCCCGGGAGGAGCGGCCGGCCGCCGCGCCGGCTCCCCCACCGGCGCGGCCGGCGGAGACCACAGGGATCGATCCACTGATCTTTCCGCTGCTCGACGGCAACGCGGTCGAGCTGCGGATCCGGCGGAAAATTTCAGCCGAGGAGGCCGAGGACCTCCGCACGGTCTTCGAGCTCTGGCTGCGCAAGATCGTCGAACGCTGACAGGAGCCGCTGGCGCACCCGCACCACCTCCCCCACCACGATGGTGGCCGGGGCCCGCAGGCCGGCGCGGGCCACGTCGCCGGCGATCGTGTCCAGGGTCCCCACCAGGGTCCGCTCCGCCGGCAGGCTCCCCTGCGCGATCACCGCGACCGGCGTCTCCGATCCCCGGCCGTGGAACAGGAGGGAGGCGGCGATCTCGGGCAGCCGCGAGAGCCCCATCAGGATCACCAGCGTCTCCACCCGCGCCAGGGCCGACCAGTCCTGCCGGTCCCCCTCGGCGCAGTGGCCGGTCACCACGGCGAAACCGCCCGCCAGCTCCCGGTGGGTCACCGGAATGCCCGGCGAGGGCCGGCACGGAGAGGGCGCTGCTGATGCCGGGGACGACCTCCCAGGGGATTCCGGCCTGGGCGCAGGCCAGGGCCTCCTCGGAGCCGCGGCCGAAGACGAACGGATCGCCGCCTTTCAGCCGCACCACGATTCGCCCCGCCGAGGCGTGGCGCACCAGCAGCTCGTTGATCTCCTCCTGATGGGCGGAGTGCTCCCCCGGCGCCTTGCCGACGAAGATCCGCTCGGCTTCCGGCGGCGCCTCGTCGAGGAGCTGCGGGGAGACCAGGCGGTCGTAGACCACCACCTCCGCCTGGCGCAGGCGGTCGAGCCCGAGGACGGTGATCAGCCGCGGATCGCCGGGGCCGGCGCCGACCAGGTAGACGATGCCCCGTCCGCTCATCCGTTCTCCGGCTCCAGAGAGACCTCCAGAGGCTCCGGAAGGATTCCCAGGATCTCCTTGATCCGGGCCAGGGCCGCCGACTCGTTGCCACGCCGCAGCAGATGGATGACGTCGGAGTCGATCAGCCGGTACCAGAGCGCCCGCCGGGTCTCGAAGTCCGGCCAGAGGCGGGCGAGGGGGGCGCGCAGCATCCCCGCCAGCTCGAGGAAACGGGCGTGCTCAGGCCCGAGCTCCTTCTCCAGCTTCTGGCGCAGGCGCACCGCCATGACCGGCGCCTTGCCGCCGGTCGAGATGGCGACCGTCAGGTCGCCGCGGCGGACGATGGACGGAGCGATGAAGTCGCAGTGAGGGACGTTGTCGAGCGTGTTGACCAGGATGTTGCGCCCGCGGGTCTCCTCCCAGACCGCCTGCACGATGGGCGGTGCCTGGCTCACCACCACCACCAGGAAGGCGGTGCGCAGATCCCCCCGCCGGTAGCGGCGGGCGATGAAGTCGACTTTCGCCTCGACGGCCAGCTCGGCGAGGCCCGGGGTCAGATCGGGGGAGATCACCGTCACCCGCGCGCCGGCGGCGACGAGCCCCTGCACCTTCTCCTCCGCCATCGCGCAGCCGCCGATCACGAAGCAGGGGCGCCCGCGTCAGATCGAGAAATACGGGATAGTGCGGCATCAGACCTCCAGGCTCTCGACCGTCACGCCGTGGCGGTCGATCTCCAGCGTGAGCTTGACGCGGTCGGTCTCCAATCCCAGGCGATAGACGCCGGGGCCCTGGCTGGTGAACAGCATCGTCTCGATGCGTCTGCCCGGCGAGCGTCGCGCAGGGTCCGGTTCACCGCCTCGGTGGCGCGGCGGGAAGCGGCGCCCAGGGGGGTCTGGTGGAAGAGCCGCAGCAGCGCCTGCTCGCTCTCGGCGCCGTGGACCCGGCGCACGCGGCCGGTCTGCAGCGTCATCTCCAGGATCTGCTCCAGCCGGCCGAGCAGCTCCTCCCCCACCGCCCCCTCGTCCACGCCCAGGGCCAGCTCCTCCCACGGAGCCCGGGTCTCGACGTCGCGGAGCGAGACGACGAGCATCGCCAGCTCCTCGAGCAGGACCTCCCGCTGGCCCGGATCGATCGCCAGCGCGGCCGTGGCGAGGTCATTGGCCACCCGCGCGCTCAAGCGTCCGTGCCCTCCGCGGTCCCGGGTGCAGCATGGCCTCCAGCTCGTGCTCGAAGCCGCCGGTCTCGATCGGGGCAGTGGATGCCGCACTCCTTGGGGGCGTTCTTCTCCCACCACCAGCGGCCGGCCCGCGGGTCCTCGCCCGGCCGACGTGGCCCGCGTGCAGGGGGCGCAGCCGATGCTGGTGAAACCCTTGGCGTAGAGCGGGTGCACGGGGACGTCGTGGGCCTCGTTGTACTCCTTGACCTCGTCGAGCGTCCAGTCGGCCAGCGGGTTGATCTTGGCGAGCCCGCCGTGATCGTGATCGATCTCGATCTTGCGGATGTTCGCCCGGCTCGCCCACTGGTCGCGGCGCAGGCCGGTGACCCAGGCGTCGAGCCCGTCGAGCACGCCGCGGATGGGCTCGACCTTGCGCACGTTGCAGCAGACGCAGGCGCGCCTGGACCGCTCTTCTGGAAGAGGTTCGGCCCGAAGCGGCGCGACCATGCTCTCCACCTGCGCCGGCGTCGGGGAAGTAGACCTCGACCTCGATGCCGTAGCGCTGCCGCACGGTCTCCATCACGTCGTAGGTCTCCTGCGGCAGCCGGCCGGTGTCGACGGTGAACAGCCGCACCTTGGGATCGAGCCGCCAGGCCATGTCGAGGATCGCCATGCCTTCGGCCTGGAAGCTGGTGCAGATGGCGAGCTTGCGAGCCCCAGCGCTCCAGCGCCCAGGCGATGAGCTCCTGCGGCGTCGAGTCGTCGAGCTCGACGGCCAGTTGTCCGGCTTCGTACTCGTCCAGCAGGTCCCGCTGATCGATGCCGGGAGGCGATCGCTGCATTTCCAACATGATCCGGTCTTCCTTTCTAAGGCTCGCCGGAGACGGCCAATGCCGCCTCCTGAACCATCGCCGAGGGCCGACAGCTCCTCGTCGGAATGGCGGGTGAAGAACTGCTGGATGCGCTCCCCTTCGCCGCGCCCGTCGAGATAGGCGCGGAACAGACGCTCGATGACGAGATGGACCTCGGTGCCCGGCACCCGCTTGAGCACCGGCCGGCCGATCGCGGCCTCGCGCGCCGAGGCCGCCGCGCAGGAAGAGGTCGTAGCCCTGGATGCGCTCGCCGGCCGGGCCGCGCTCGCGCAGGGTCGTCCCCTGCAGGCCGATGTCGCCGATCCAGTGGTGGGCGCAGGCGTGCGGGCAGCCGTCGAGGTTGAGGCGCAGGCCCTGCGGCCGCCGCGCCGAAAGCGCTCTCCAGGTGCTCGACGATCTCCTGCAGCCTGCCCCTTGGTCTCCGCCACCGTGAAGTTGCAGAACGGATCGCCGGTGCAGGCGATGCTGGCGCCGCGCAGTCCCATGCCTTCGAGCGGGAAGCCGAGCGCTCCGACCTCGCGCGGACGACCTCGGCGAGCCGCGCCTCCGGGATGTCCGGCGAGGATGAAGTTCTGCCGCCGGGTGATGCGGATGCTCGCCGCCGCAGCTCTCCACCAGGTCGGCCAGCCGGATGCATGGCCTCGCCGTTCATCAGCCCGAGGTAGACCGGGAAGCCGGCGTAGAAGAGCCCCGGCTGCTTCTGCGGCGTGGATGCCGGTGTGGTCCTTCTCCTCTGCCGGCGCCGGCGGCGCCGCGCCGTCCTCCAGCCGCCGCCCCAGCCGCTCTTCCACCCGGGCGCGGAAGGCCTCGGGGCCGAGGTCGTCGACCATGAACTTGAGGCGGGCCTTGGCGCGCGACAGCCGGTACTTGAGATCGAGCCGCCAGACGTCGACGATCGCCCGCAGCACCGCCAGGGCCTCCTCCGGCGGGACCCAGACCCCGAGATCGTCGGACGAGGCGCGGCCAGGTCGAGAGCCCGCCCCCCACCCGCGACGGCGAAGCCGGGCCGGCCGCCTCGCGCGGCGCGCCGATGAGGGCGATGCAGTGGATCTCCGGCGCGTTGCACTGGTGCGGGCAGGCCGAGATGGTGATCTTGTGCTTGCGCGGCAGGTCGGAGTAGTCGCGGTTGCTCGATGAAGAAGGCGGCCGCCTCGTCGATCAGCGGCTGGACCGTCGAACAGCTCGTCGCCGTCGAGGCCGGCGACCGGGCAGCCGGTGATGTTGCGCACGTTGTCGCCGCAGGCGCCGACGGTGGTCAGCCGCCCGCCGTCGAGAGTCCGCGAGGATCTCCGGGAGCCGCGCCAGCTCGATCCAGTGGAGCTGGATGTTCTGCCGCGTGGTCAGCTCGCCGTAGCCGCGGCCGAACCGCTGCGAGATCTCGCCGATCGTCGCGCAGCTTGCGCCGGGGTCAGGACGCCGCCCGGGAGCTTCACCCGCAGCATGAAGTAGCCGAGCTTCGGCTTGTCGTGGTAGAGGCCGTACCACTGCAAGCGCACGAAGTCCTCTTCGGGCACCGCCTCGTAACCGGTCTCGATCATCGCCGGCAGGTCGTCGGATCACGTCGAGACCGCCCTTCTCGGCCTTCAGGCGCTCGACGAAGTTGCGCTTGCGAATCAGGTCCCAGGTGATCTGATCCCCTTTAGGGGCCTGGGCCTTGAGCTCTCCTGCGGCCATGTAAGACTCCTCCAACGGTCTCCTCGCGAGCGAGGAAAAGACACACGGATCACGTTCGCGGCTGAAAGGCCAGCCGTCAGGACGTCAGGTTTTCTGGAGTTTCGAGGAGAGGCGGATGCGAACGGTCAGGAGCCGCTCACACCCGCTTGCTACAGGTGCAAAGCGCCCAATCCGCCCGTCGGGGCGGCAAGGCGATCGCGGTGGTGACAGGGCGGTGATACATTTGTAACCAGATTAGTCTTGTTCTCTCACCTTGTCTAGTGTCGGTGGGTTACCCGGGCGTGACAACGCCCTCCAACTTTCTCGCCGCTCCCCCAGTCGATCCGCCGGGTCAGGAACATGACCAGGGCGAGGATCGCGAACAGGCCGAGCGAGCCCATCAGCAGCGCGTAGTCCTCGAGCTGGAGCAGCACGAAGAGATAGCCGTAGAGCACGCCGAGCACGAGCGTCATCAACAGCGCCCGCAGCCGGCCGCGCAGCACCGCCACCGAATAGCCGCCGATCAGCAGCACGGTCGCCGAGGCGGCCGCCAGATAGGAGAGTCCGAACGGGACGTGCTCGGAGATCGAGAGCAGCAGCAGATAGAAGAGGCAGAGCGCCGAGCCGACCAGGAAGTACTGCAGCGGATGGAGCGACACCGCGCTGAACACCTCGTAGAGGAAGAAGGTGAGGAAGGTCAGCACCAGGAAGAGCACGCCGTACTTCACCGACCGCTCCGTCTTCTGGTAGGCGTCCACCGGCAGGAAGAGCTCGACGCCGAACGCGGACCCCTCCAGAGCGGTCTGGGGCGCCAGCTTCTCGGCCTCCTCCCGCAGCCACTGCTGAGGGTAGCTGCGGCCGAACCAGGAGAGGTTCCAGTGCGCGTCGAATCCCAGGCCCGTCACCTTGCGGCTCTCCGGCAGGAACGCGCCGCTGAAGCTGGGAGACGGCCAGGCGGAGTGCAGATCCACCGTCGTCTGCTGACCCAGGGGGAGAAACTGGAGCGCCTTGCTGCCGTTGAGCCCGAGGTCGAAAGCGAAGCCGAAGAAATCCGTCTCCTTCCCCGCTTCGAGACCGGGGACCGGCACGCGCAGCCCCGAGTTCCACAGCCCTTCCTCCCCGCCTCCGGGCTGGAACTGCAGGGTGCGCCCATCCCAGTCGATCCCCACGCTGGAGCGGATGCCGCGCAGGTCCGGCACGCCGACGCTCAGATAGGCGGAATTCCAGAGGATGTCCTGCGGCGCGATCGCCCATCCGGCGAAGCTCGGGCGGCCGAACGCGCCGGTCCATCGCAGGTCGGCCCGGTAGACGACCGCCTCGAAGATGCCGCGGTTCCGCCGCTCCGGGATCACCCGCCCGTCGACCTTGAGCCTGGCGGGGAGGAAGCGGGCGTAGGAGATCCAGACCTGCTCCTTGCCCTTGTCGTCCGTCGCGTGTTGCCGGTAGGGGACGGTCAGCACCGGACCGCCGAGGAGCTGCGATTTGCCCCAGGTGGCGGCGACCTCCGATGCCGCCTGTGCCCGCCGCCCTTCGCGCTCGCTGATCAGCGAGCCCACCATCCCCAGGGGGATCAGAAGCAGGAGCACCAGGATGCCGAGGATCAGCATCTTCAAACCGGTCGAGTCGCGCAACCGCCGCTTTTCGGGTTCATTCTCGAACATGGATCGTTTCCCTCCTTGGAAGTTCGGAGGGCATCAGACCGCGCCGGCGAGGAGCGGCGCGGGCGGGATCGGGGCGGCGGCCCGCAGGATTGTGGCGGAATTGTGGAAACCGGGCCGCGGATGAGGATCTGCGCTAGATTTCCTCGCATGACGACCCCGGCTCCCGGCGGCCTGATCGCCCTGGTGGACGACGAGGAGAGCCTGCGCGAGACCGTCGGCTTCGCCCTGCGCCGCGAGGGATACCGGGTCGAGAGCTTCGCCGACGGCCTCGCCGCCTGGCAGACCTTCGAGAAGGCGCTGCCGGACCTCGCGATCCTCGACATCCTGATGCCGCGGATGGACGGCCTGGAGCTCTGCCGCCGGCTGCGCGCCCTCTCCGAACGGCTGCCGATCCTCTTCCTCACCTCGCGCGACGAGGAGTTCGACCGCGTGCTCGGGTCTGGAGCTGGGGGCGGACGACTACCTCTGCAAGCCGTTCTCGATGCGCGAGCTGGCCGCCCGCGTCAAGGTGCTGCTGCGCCGGGCCGCCCACCGCCAGGAGCCCCCCGGCGCCGGCGAGCGCGGGCTCGAGGCTGGCCGGCTCCGGCTCGACCTCGCGCGCTATCAGGCCTTCTGGAACGGCGCTCCCGTGCCGCTGACCGTCACCGAGTTCACCCTCCTCCACGCCCTCGCCCGCCGCCCCGGGCACGTCAAGACCCGCGCCCAGCTCCTGGAGGAGGGGTACCCCCACGACGCCTACGCCAGCGACCGCACGATCGACAGCCACGTCAAGCGGCTGCGCAGGAAGCTCGCCGAGGCGGACCCCTCCTGCGAGGCCATCGAGACCGTCTACGGGCTCGGCTACCGCTTCCGGCCCGATTGACAGGAGCAGAGCCGTGCGCCTCCGCCTCCCCTCCCGGATCTCTGTCCGGCTCCTCCTGTTCAACATCCTGCTGGTCTTCCTGCCGGTCGCGGGCTTCCTCTACCTGGGCGTCTACGAGACCCAGCTCCTCCAGGACCAGGAGCGGTCGATGGTCCAGCAGGGGCGGCTGCTCGCCGCGGCGCTCGGCGGACAGGGGGAGCTGAGCCCGGCCGGCGCCGCGGCGCCGTTGCGCGCGCTTGGAGGGAGGACGGAAGCCCGGCTGCGGATCTTCGGCAAGGACGGGGGACTCCTCGCCGACTCGAGCCGGCTGGGACCGCGGAAAGCCGAAGAGATCGCCGCGGGGAGCGAGGCGCAGGCGCGGGACAATCCTTTATACAGGGCCGCCGCGGGAACGCTACCGGCTCTGGAGGCGGCTCCGCGAGGGATCGTTCTCCCCCTACCGGAGCGGCGCTCCAGCCGAGCCCTACCCGAGCGCCGTGGTCCGGGCCGCCCTCGCCGGCCGCTACGGCGCGACGATCCGGAGAACCGGCGGCGCCGAGACCTGGCGGCCGTCGCTGACGCTCCACAGCGCCATCCCGGTACGGAGCGGCGCCGAGGTGGTGGGCGTGGTCCTCGTCTCCCAGTCCACCGTGCGGATCCTGCGCGAGCTCGACCAGGTCCGACTCGACGTCTCCAAGGTCTTCCTGATCTCGGTCGGGGTCGCCGCCGTCCTCTCCCTGCTGCTCGCCGGCACCATCACCCACCCCGTCCGGCGCCTGCGCGACGAGGCCGCCGAGCTCCTGGACCGCCGCGGCCGACTGCGCGGCAGGTTCGGCGGCTCGCGCCGGGCGGACGAGATCGGCGACCTCGCCCGCGCCCTGGAGCAGATCACCCACCGATTGGCGGCGCATCAGCACGCCGTGGAGTCGTTCGCCTCGGACGTCTCCCACGAGCTCAAGAACCCGCTGGCCTCCATCCGCTCGGCCACCGAGCTGCTGGCCGACGTTGAGGACCCGGCGGACCGCGAGCGTTTTCTCGCCCTCGTCCAGCGGGAGGTGGCCCGCATGGAGCGTCTGCTGACCGCCGTGCGGGAAATCGGCGAGATCGACGCCCGGATGGAAGCCGAAGCCCCGGAGCGGGTGGACCTCGACGCCCTTCTGCAAGAAGTGGTTGAGGGGTTCCGTCGGCGCGCCGACAATCTGGAAATCATCCTGATCTCCACCGGCGGGCCCATCCTCGTCCGCGCCGGAACCGAGCGCCTCCAGCAGGTCTTCGAGAACCTCCTCGACAACGCCCTCGGCTTCTCCCCCGCCGGCGGCACGGTGACCGTCACCCTGGCGGCCTGGAACGGCACCGCCGCCGTCCGCATCGACGACCAGGGCCCGGGCATCCTCGATTCCCACCGCGACCGCATCTTCGACCGCTTCTTCACCTACCGCCCGGACGAGCCGAACGCCCGCGACGGCCACACCGGCCTGGGGCTCGCCATCGTCAAGACGATCGTGGAGGGTTACGGCGGAACCGTCGCGGCGGCGAACCGGCCGGAAGGGGGAACGAGGTTCGAGGTGCGGCTGCCGGCCGGAGGCTAGGCTCCGGCGCTTCTCTCGCGACGGAAGCGGGCCAGTTCCTCGTCGCGCTCTTCCTCCCACAGGATGCGCTCCCCCGTGGCGGTATCCACCAACCGAAGCCGGGGTCCTTCGATTCGCAGCAGCAGGCCCGCCGCGAGGCTGCGCAAGGAGCCGTCCGTCTCTGGCTCGATCCGCTGATAGCGATCGTTCGTCAACCGGAACCCCTGAAGCGCGGGATCGAGATAGTCCTGATAGGGGTCGTGCAGGAAATACTCCTCGACGCCCAGGCGCTCGTAGCAGACTTTCTTCTTGGAGAGATCCTCATCGCGGGTGCTGTCAGAGGTGAGCTCGATGACCAGCGAGGGCACGCGGCCCTCCTCCCAGAGCTTGTAGGTCCGGCGCGGCCTCTTCTCGACCCCCTTCACGAGGAAGACATCGGGAGCCACCACGGCCCGGGGATCGCCCTTGATGTAGTAGAAGAAGAGATTGCCGCTGACATACACGTCCGGCACGCCCCTGTACCGGCGCTTCAGCGCCTGAATCAGGTCGAACATCTCGCCCCGGTGGAGATCGGTCTCCGCCATCGGTTGGCCGTCGGACTCCGGATAGTAGATGTCACGCTGGAGAGGAATCGCGCTCATGTGCCACCTTTTCTCCAACAGGTCGCCGGATCAGATCACGCAGGCCTGCCGAGAGGCAACGTTCTTGTCCGGGGACATTTTAGCACGCGGGCTCATCCGTCCGCCGGCTCGATCATCACGTACTCGAAGCTCCCCGAGATGGAGGACCCGCCGGGCGGAATCTTCCCCGGCCCCGCCACCTCGCAGAGAACGAAGTAGCGGTTGCCGAGGCGTACAAAGGCTTCATCGGCCCGCGGCTTGCCTTCCACCCCCACCAGGGCATGCCCGGGGACGAGGATCAGGATCGCCCGCTCCGGGCGATGACGCCAGAGCGCACAGAAGGCGGCGGATTTCGAGTCGCAGTCGCCGGCTCCCCGCGCCAGCACGGCGCTCGGCGGCCGGAACCCCAGGATGTGGCGGCCGCGCTCGACCGGAGGCGGCAGCTCGTAGCGCAGCTCCTGGATGAAGGAGAGGAACGTGCCGAGCAGGCGGCGGTCGCTCTTCCCCTCCCCTGCCTGCCGCAGCGCTTCGAAACAATCCTGGAGCGGGCCGGTGTCGCGCTCGACCGCCTGTTGATAATCGATCTCGATCGTTTCCCCCTTCAGGCGCAATCCCCGTTCCTGGAGATACCGCCCGATGAGCTCCTCTTTCTTCCGGGGGAGATCCGCCTCCATCCACTCGTCGAGGGAACGCAGGCGCGCTACGAGCTGGTCCTCCATCGCCGGTTCCAGGCCGCCCGGCACCCGCCATCGCCAGCGGTAGCCCGAGCCGTCGTGGATCTCGAAATGAACGTACGGCCTGACCTCCCGCAGCTCGGCCTCGCGTTCGAAAATCTCGCGCAGCCCCTCTCCCACGATCCCGTTCAGCTCATCCTCGGAGTAGCCGAAAGAGGTGACGTCGCTGTCGTAGACCCGCTTGTCGATCTCGCACGAGACGTGCCGCGCCCGGCCGCTGTAGTCGATGAACCCGTAGGTGAGGCGGAGGCGCTCCCCCTCGTCGTCGCGCCGGAACTGGTTGAGGGTTCCAACCTGACGATAGGTGTCAGGATCGGTATCCGGGGAGGGATGAGGGAGCTCCAGACGGGTCGCGACCCCGGTCACCAGGGCCAGGACGGCCACGAGCCCTCCGGCACACCCGAGGGCGGCGCAGCCGGACCGCTTCACGGCAGGCGTACGACTCCGGCGCGGCCGTAGGGGATGAGCGACCGCGCCAGATCCTCGATCCCCTCGTTGAGGATGACCGTGATGGCGAGCAGGACGAAGCCGTAAAAGATCGCCACGGCCAGGTTGTCACGGAAGATCTCCTCGTGCTCGGGCAGGTCCCCCGTCATGCGGGTGAACAGCCAGCCGGCGAGCCAGACCGAGCCGATCGATACAGCGCCGATCACGGCGAAGAAGATCCCGCACTGGCCGGCGACCGCGAAGACCGTGAACAGCGAGGCCCGCTGCAGGAAGAGGTCCCGCATCACCGCCATCACCGGGAAGACGACGTGGCGCAGCAGCAGGGCTTGGCTGAGGATCGTGGCGCCGAGGGCGATGGCGATCGAGCGGTTCCCCGAGAGCAGCAGGCGCTCCTGCTCCTCGCGCCGCCGCAGCATCGTGTTCAGCCGGAAGGTGAGGAAGACCAGCGCCGTGCTGACGAAGACCGCCACGCCACAGGCCAGCAGGCCGGCCAGGATGCTGGGGAGATCGAAGTTCTTCATGGCCGATATGGGGCTGGAGGGGAAGTATATGTCCGTCGGCGGTAGAATGAGCGCCATGAGCGCTTTGCCCCCGAAGATCCGCGATGTGGTCCTGGAGTTAGAGGCGGGCCTGAAGGAATTGTACGGCGACCGCTTCCGGGATCTCCTCCTCTACGGCTCCTACGCCCGGGGCACCGCCTGGGAGGGGAGCGACGTGGATCTCCTCCTGCTGTTGGAAGGGCCGGTGGACGCGGTGGAGGAAATCCTGCGTGTACAGGCTGTCAAGGCTCCGATCTCTCTTGATGCGGACCTGGTGATCTCTATCATGCCCTTCAGCACGGAAGCGTTCGAGCGGGCGGAGAGCATGTTCCTGCGGATCGTCCGTAGAGAGGCTATGCGGGCCGCGGCATGACTGAACCCAGCAACCTTCTTGAGAAGGCTGCGCAATCCATGGATGCAACCGAGCTCCTTTTGGGCAAGGGCTATCTCGACATCGCTGCTTCCCGAGCGTATTACGCCTGCTTCTATACAGCCCAAGCTCTGCTCCTCTCAATGGGCCTTGAGTTTTCCAGCCACCGTCAGGTCCTGGCCCAATATGGACGCCATTTCTCGAAGACGCGGGTCCTGGATCCCAGTCATCACACTCTGCTCATCACAGCCTTTGATCTTCGACAGTTCGCCGACTATCAAACCGAGGTAACGATCAAGACCGAGGTCGTCCTGGATGTAATCACTCGTGGACGGAGATTCATGAAGGAAGCCTCCGAGTACCTCGCCAATCTCCCCGGATCGCAGCCTGGCGGGGATGCCCCCCCCTAACCCCCGCTCCACCTGGAGCCCGCTGCGGCACACCATATTCCGCTGGCTGTGGATCGCCAGCGTCGCTTCCAACATCGGCACCTGGTTCCAGAACGTTGGCGCGTCGTGGATGATGACCACGCTCAGCCCCTCGCCGGTCCTGGTGGCGCTGGTGCAGGCGGCCACCAGCCTGCCGATGTTCCTGCTCTCGCTGCCGGCCGGCGCGGTCGCCGACGTGCTCGACCGCCGGCGCCTGCTGCTGGTCACCCAGACCTGGATGACCCTGGCCGCCTTCGGCCTCTGGGCGTTCACGGCGGCTCATGCCACGACCCCCTCGATCCTCCTCTCCTTCACCTTTCTCCTCGGCCTCGGCGCCGCCCTGAACGGCCCCGCCTGGCAGGCGAGCATCCCGGAGATGGTGCCGCGGGAGGATCTCCCCGCCGCCGTCACCCTCGGCAGCATCGGCTTCAACATCGCCCGGGCCGCGGGCCCCGCCCTCGCCGGCCTGGTGGTGGCCACCGCCGGACCCGCTGTCACCTTCCTGGTGAACGCCCTCTCCTTCCTGGGCGTGCTGGTGGTCCTCTACTTCTGGCGCCGCCCGGTCGAGGAGGCGATGCTGCCGGCCGAGCGGATCTGGGGTGCCATGACCACCGGCCTGCGCTACGTCCGCCACGCGCCCGAGGTGATCGCCCCCATCGTGCGCGGCTGCACGTTCGTCTCCTGCGGCGCCTCCCTCTGGGCGCTCCTGCCGCTGGTCGCCAGCCACAAGCTCAAGGCGGGTCCTGAAGGCTATGGCCTGCTGCTCGCGGCCCTCGGCGCCGGCGCGGTGGCTGGGGCCCTCGCCCTTCCCCACCTCAAGCGGAACAACTCGATGGACGCCGTGGTGGCGGTGGCGACCCTGGTCTTCGCCGGAGCGACGATCGCGCTCGGCTACGTGTCGTCGTTCTGGCTGCTGATGCTCGCCATGCTGCTCGCCGGCGGCGCCTGGCTCTCGCTCCTCTCCAGCCTCAACGTCGCGGTGCAGACGGTCGTCCCCTCCTGGGTGACCGGACGGGCGCTCTCGGTCTACATGCTCGTCTTCTATGCCGGTCTCGCCGGCGGCAGCGCCCTCTGGGGCGTCGTCGGCGAGCACATCGGCATCTCCCGGGCCCTCCTGGTCTCGGGCGTCGGGATGATCGTGGGGCTCGCCGCCACCTACCGCATCCACATCCGCTCCGGCGAGGGGCTGAACCTCGCCCCCTCCCGCCAGTGGCCGGCGCCGGTCGTGACCCACGATCTCGAGCCCGACCGCGGGCCGGTGCTGGTGACGGTGCGCTACCGGGTCGATCCCGCACGTTCAGCGGAGTTCACCGACGCCATGCACGCCATCAGCCGGATCCGCCGGCGCGACGGCGCCATGCAATGGGGGCTCTTCGTCGATTCCGCGGATCCGAACCTCCATACCGAGGTCTTCCTGGTCAAATCCTGGATCGAGCACCTGCGCCAGCACGAGCGCGTCACCCATGCCGACAAGGACGTCCAGGAGCGCGCCCGCGCTTTCCATGTCGGTCCCGAGCCGCCGGTTGTTGAGCACCTCATCGCCTCGCCGCCCCGGCGGGCGCGGTGACGAGCTGGCCGTGTTCGTCTTTTCATGACGGAAAACCGCCAGGAATGCCGCCTACCTGTTCAGGGTAGAATTCCTGAAACGGTTTCCATCGGAAAGGGCGGGTGAATGCGCGGATCTCGTATCGCGGGAGCGCTCCTCGGGCTGGTTCTCGCCGCAGCGCCCGCGCGGGCCGTCGAGATTCCTTATCGATTGGCGGACATCCATCAGACGTTCGCCGACCCATCCTCGAACTCCCTCTTCGAAGAACCCTCGAATTTCTTCGAGCTGGGCGGACGGCTGCTGTTCTCGACGGCCGGCTCCACCACGGACGAGGGGATCCTCTGGAGCACGGATGGCACGGCGGCGGGAACGGTGCAGATCTCCTCGTCGATCTGCCCGCTGCCCTGCCACGACATCGTCCCGCTGAAGGTATGGAACGGTATCGCCCTGCTGCGGATCGGAGTCGGCGACTCCTACCTCTCCTCCTCCCGCCTCGCGCGGACGGACGGCACCGCCGCCGGGACCTACCTGCTGGCCGACTCCATCGACGCCGACCCGGTGTTCGGACCGCCCGGCGTCTTCTACTTCGTTGGCTGCAAAGCGGACTATTCGAGCTGCGAGATCCGGCGCAGCGACGGGACCCGCGCCGGCACGCGGGCCGTGCCGGCCGCCAATCATCTCCCCTTCTACTACGCCCCTCACAGTTTCGCGAGCTGGCAGGGCAAGCTCTGCTTCGTCGCATTCCAGGAAGGGGATTCCGACTACGGTCTCTGGTGCAGCGACGGCACGACGCCCGGGACGATCCGCGTCGCCAGCGTCCAGGAGGCCCCTTCCGATTCAGACTCCCGCGTGGTGGCGACTCCTTCCCACCTCTTCTACACCACCGGCGAGACGGGGGAGGATCTCTGGGTGACCGACGGCACGCCGGCCGGCTCCCGGCGGCTGGCCGACTTCGAACCGGTCGCCTGTTCCTCTCAACCCCACGAATGCGATGTTCCCGATGTCAACTCCATGTTCGCCGACGGCGACGCGGTCTACTTCGTGACCTACCGGAGGGGGCACGGCGCGGAGATCTGGCGCAGCGACGGGACCGAGGAAGGGACCCGCCCGCTCATCGCGTTGCCTGGGACCTTCGTGGCGGGCCAGCCGCGCCGTCTCGGTGACCGCTGGATCTTCCCCGCCGCCGTCAGCGGCCAACCTACCGCCCTCTGGACGGCGGGCGAGGGATTTTCCGCGGCGGCTCCTCTCACGGGCTGTGGCGGTGGCGAATGCCCCGTCTTCGGCAGCTACTTTTCCGAACCCTCCGCGACGCCCCAGCTCTTCCTCGGCGAGGACGCGGCCCACGGCCTCGAGCTCTGGGTCACGGACGGCAGGGGCGCGCGGCGGCTCTCGGACGCCTGCCCCGGCTCCTGCCCGGGATTCCTGACCACCACCGGCCTTCCCGCGCGGCTCGGCGTCTCCGCCGGCCGGACCTGGTTCCGCGCCTATTCGAGCCCCGAGGCTCTCGCCGAGGCGCGGGACGAGCTCTGGGTGACCGACGGCACGCCGGAAGGGACCCGCCGCGCCGCCGGCCATGTCGCGGGCTCCGACGCCGGCTTTCTCGGCGGCCTCGCCTACTTCGGCGCCGGCAACCTGGAACACCCCGCCTCCGAGCTCTGGTCGGCGAACGGGGCCGCTGGCGCCGCCCGCCGGGTCACCGTGCTGAGACGATTCGCGCCTGGCTCCTACCCGTTGTTTCAACCGCTTGGGGATGGCGTGCTCCTGTATCCCTACGAGGCCAACCAGCAGCCCAGACTCTGGAAAAGTGATGGCACGCCGGAAGGGACCTCGCCGCTCAACGGCTTTCCGCCGGATGTGAGCCGGAGTTTCTCGCGGTTCCTCCCGCCGGTGGGACCTCTCCAGTTCTTCGAGGTCTCCCATCAGTCGAAGCCCCCCCAAGGTCCTCTCTCGTCCGAGATCTGGCGCAGCGACGGCAGCTCCCCCGGCACCCGGAGGGTCGCCGCGCTGGACCGGGAGGCATCCATCGGGCCCGCCATCGCCTGGGCCGGCAAGCTCCTCTTCATCGTCGAGAACCCCCAGGGGTGCTCCCTGTGGAGCAGCGACGGCACAGAACCGGGAACCCAGCGGCTCTTCCGGCCGCTGCCGGGAGTGCGGTGCCCGACCGCGCTGGCGGACCTGGGCTCCCGTTTCCTCTTCGTCGCCCGAGTCACGGCCGGCCGGCGTTTCGTCCCCCAGATCTTCGTCTCGGACGGCACGCCGGCCGGGACCCGGCAGATCTCCGCCACCCAGGAAGCCCGTGAGCCGTTCTACGACGACCAGCCCGTCGAGGTCGGCGGCACGGTCTACTTCCGGATCGCCGGGCCGTTCAACTCCGAGCCCGAGATCTGGCAGACCGACGGCGCTTCCCGAACCCGCCGGGTGTCTCTCCTGACCGCGGCCGCCGATCTGTACGCCTTCGGGGGTTCCCTCTACTTCACCGCTCTCCAGTCCGAGAACGGGCGTGGGCTTTTCCGGGTCTCGCCCGGCGGCGGGCCTCCGGTCCTGCTGGCGAGGATCAGTCCCTTCCCTGAGGGCGCCTTCTTCTCCCTCCCGGCGGGGTTCTCTCCCGTGGGAGACCGGCTGCTCTTCGCCGGCACAGACCTGGAGCACGGCGCCGAGCCCTGGATCACCGACGGCACCCCCGCGGGCACGCGGCGGCTGCGGGACCTGCAGCCAGGCCCCGGATCTTCGGTGCCGCAAGGGCTCGTCCCGGCCGGCACACGCGTCTTCTTCAGCGCCGACGACGGCACCCACGGACGCGAGCTCTGGGAGAGCGACGGCACGCCTGAGGGCACCAGGATGGTCGCGGACCTCGCGCCGGGAGGGTTCTCGGCGATTCAGCCTGACGCCAGCCTCGCCGTCGCGAACGGCGTTCTCTACTTCGGCGCCGACGACGGCAAAACCGGCATGGAGCCCTGGGCTCTGCGTCTGGACGGGAACTGAAAAATCCTGAAACGGTTCCCATCGGAAAGGGCGGGTGAAATGCGCGGATCTCCTATCGCCGGAGCGCTTCTCTGGCTGGTTCTCGCCGCGGTGCCCGCGCGGGCCGCCGAGATTCCCTATCGATTGGCCGACATCAACCAGGCGGCCGTCGACCCACCCTCGAACCGCCTCTTCGAAGAACCTTCAGATTTCTTCGAGCTGGGCGGACGGCTGCTGTTCTCGACGGCCGGCTCCAGCACGGACGAGGGGATCCTCTGGAGCACGGATGGCACGGCGGCGGGAACGGTGCAGATCTCCTCGTCGATCTGCCCGCTCCCTTGCCACAACATCGTCCCGCTGAAGGTGTGGAACGGCATCGCCCTTCTGCGGATCGGAGTCGGCGATGCCTTCAGCTCCTCGTCCTTCCGCCTGGCGCGGACGGACGGCACCGCCGCCGGCACCTACCTGCTGGCGGACTCCCTCGCCGCCGGTCCGGTCTTCGGACCGTACGGTTTCTTCTACTTCGTGAGCTGCCAAAGTTATGACAGCTGCGAGATCCAACGCAGCGACGGGACCCGCGACGGGACCAAGGCCGTGCCGGCCGCCAACCACCTCCCCTTTTCCGATCTCCACAGTCTGGCAAGCTGGCGGGACAAGTTCTGCTTCGTCGCGATCCAGCCTGCGGATACCGAGTACGGCCTCTGGTGCAGCGACGGTACTACCCCCGGGACGATCCGGGTCGCCAGCGTCCAGGAGGCTCCTGATTCGGACTCCCGCGTGGTGGCGACTCCTTCCCATCTCTTCTACACCACCGGCGAGACGGGGGAGGATCTCTGGGTGACCGACGGCACGCCGGCAGGCTCCCGGCGGCTGGCCGACTTCGAACCGATCTACTGCTCCCCTCCGCCCCGCTCCTGCGAGACCCCCGACGTCAACTCGATGATCGCCGACGGCGACGCGGTCTACTTCGTGACCCACCGGCAGGGGCACGGCGCGGAGATCTGGCGCAGCGACGGGACCGAAGCGGGAACCCGTCCGCTCATCGAGTTGCCGGGTTTCATAGGCTATCCGCCCCGCCGTCTCGGGAACCGCTGGATCTTCTCCGCCGCCGTCAGCGGTCAACCTTTCACCCTCTGGACGGCGGACGAGGGATTTTCCGCGGCGGCTCCCATCACCGTCTGTGACGGCGGCGAATGCCCCGCCTTTGAAAGCTTCTTTTCCGAATCTTCCACAGCGCCCCAGCTCTTCCTCGGCGAGGACGCGGCCCACGGGCTCGAGCTCTGGGCCACGGATGGAACGGGTCCGGGCACACGGCGGCTCGCGGACGCCTGCCCTGGCCCCTGCCCGGGGCTCCGCCCCGTATTCGGCCCCACCGCGTGGCTCGGCGCCTCCGCCGGCCGCACCTGGTTCCGCGCCTATCCAAGCCCCGAGGCTCTCGACGAGACGGGGGACGAGCTCTGGGTGACCGACGGCACACCGGCGGGGACCCGCCGCGCCGCCGGGCACGTCGCGGGCTCCGGCGCCGGCTTCCTCGGCGGCCTCGCCTACTTCGGCGCCAGCCATCTGAAACGCCCCGCCTCCGAGCTCTGGTCTACGGACGGGTCCGCCGGTGCCGCCCACCGGGTAACCGTGCTGAGACGGTTCGCGCCGGGCTCCAACCCGCTGTTTCAACCGTTCCGGGACGGCGTGCTCATGCAAGCCTACGCGGCCAGTGAACCCTACAGACTCTGGAACAGCGACGGCACGCCGGAAGGAACGGTGCTGCTCGACGGTTTTCCGCCGGATGCGAGCCGGAGCGCCGCGGGATTTCTCCCCCAGGTGGGATCGCTCCAGTTCTTCCTGGCCTACCGCCAGTCGGGGAGACCCGAAAGCCCCCTCTCTATCGAACTCTGGCGTACCGACGGCAGCGCCCGCGGCACCCGGGGAATCGCCGGGCTGAAGCGGGACGAATTCATCGGGCCCGCCATCGCCTGGGCCGGCAGGCTCCTCTTCGTCGTCGGCAACTTCGGGGGTTGCTCCTGGTGGAGCAGCGACGGTACGGCGCCAGGAACGCGGCAGATCCTGCCGCCGATGCCAGGGGTAAGGTGCCCGACGGCCGTGGCCGACCTCGGCTCCCGCTTCCTTTTCATCGCCCGGGTGGGAGCCGGCCGGTATTTCGTCCCCCAGGTCTTCGTCTCGGACGGCACACCGGCCGGAACCCGGCGGATCTCGGCCATTCAGGGAGCCCGGGAGGCGCTCTACGCCGACCAGCCCGTCAAGATCGGCGGCACAGTCTACTTCCGGATTTTCAGTTCGCCCGACCCCCAGGTGGAGCTCTGGCAGACCGACGGCGCTTCCCGGACCCGCCGGGTGTCTCTCCTGATCGAGCCCGGCGATCTTTATCCCTTCCAGGGCTCCCTTTACTTCACCGCCATCCTGCCCAACGGGCGCGGGCTCTTCCGGGTCTCCCCCGGCAGCGGCTCCCCGATCGCGCTGGCCAGGATCAGCCCTCTCCCGGAAGCCGCCTCTTTCTCCCCGCCGGTGCAGCTCGCCGCCGCGGGGGACCATCTGCTCTTCCTCGGCTCGGACCCGGAGCATGGCACCGAGCTCTGGAGCACCGACGGCACTCCCGCGGGCACACGGCGGCTGCGGGACCTTCAGCCCGGCCCCGCGTCCTCGGGGCCCCAAGGGCTCATCTCGGCCGGAGACCGCGTCTTCTTCAGCGCCGACGACGGCGTGCACGGACGCGAGCTCTGGGAGAGCGACGGCACCCCCGAAGGCACCCGGATCGCGGCGGACCTCGCGCCGGGAGGGTTCTCCGCGCTCGCTACCGATTCCAGCCTCACCGTGGCGAACGGGTTCCTCTTCTTCAGCGCCGACGACGGCATCACCGGCCAGGAGCCCTGGGCTTTGCGGCTGGAGCCTTGAAAGCAACAGCCAAGGACGTAAAGGACGACAAGGACATCAAGGACCAAGAAACCCGATCGCTTCTTTGTCCTTGCCGTCCTTGCCGTCCTTGTCGTCCTTTACGTCCTTTCTTCTCTTTCCGTCCCCAGCGCGCGGTCGAGGTTGAAGGCCGCGCTGATCAGGGCGAGGTGGGTGAAGGCCTGCGGGAAGTTCCCCAGCGCCTCGCCGCGCAGGCCGGTCTGCTCGGCGTAGAGCCCGAGGTGGTTGGCGTAGCCGAGCATGCGCTCGAAGAGGAGGCGGGCTTCGTCGAGCATCTCGGGCTTGACCTTGCCGGCGCGCGTCAGCGCCTCGACCAGCCAGAAGGTGCACATGTTGAACGTCCCCTCGTCGCCGGGGAGGCCGTCGATCCCGCGCGCGGCGTCGTAGCGGTAGACCAGGCCGTCGGAGACCAGGCCGCCCTCGCTCCGGCGGCCGGCGGATCGCGTCGAGCGTCTTCAGCATCCGCGGATCGTTGGGCGCCATGAAGAAGACCAGCGGCATGATCAGGTTCGAGGCGTCGAGCCACTCGCTGCCGAAGGTCTGCACGAAGGCCTGGCGCTTCGGGTTCCAGCCCCTGGGTCATGATCTCCTCGTAGATCTCGTCGCGCGTGGCAAGCCAGCGCTCCCGGTCGGCCGGGAACGATCGCTTCTCGGCCAGGCGATAGCCGCGGTCCATCGCCACCCAGCACATCAGCTTCGAGTAGACGAAATGCTGCCGGCCGCCGCGCACCTCCCAGATCCCCTCGTCCTCCCGCTTCCAGTTCTCGCACACCCAGTCCAGCAGCTCCCGCAGGTGGCGCCAGATGTCGTAGGAGATCGGCGAGCGCGTGCTTGTTGTAGAGGTAGACCGAGTCCATCAGCTCGCCGTAGATGTCGAGCTGGAGCTGGTCGGCGGCGCCGTTGCCGATGCGCACCGGACGGGAGCCGCGGTAGCCCTCGAGATGATCGAGCGTCATCTCGGTCAGATCGTTGCGGCCGTCGATGCCGTAGACGATCTGCAGCGCCCTCGTTGCGCGTGGCCTCCGCGCAGCGCGCGTCGAGCCAGCTCATGAACTGCGCGGCCTCCTCGGTGAAGCCGATGCGCAGCAGGGCGTAGATGGTGAACGCCGCGTCGCGCATCCAGGTGTAGCGGTAGTCCCAGTTGCGCACGCCGCCGATGTGCTCCGGCAGGCTGCAGGTCGGCGCCGCGACGATCGCCCCGGTCGGCTCGAAGGTCAGCAGCTTGAGCACCAGCGCCGAGCGGTGCACCATCTCGCGCCAGCGGCCGTGATAGGTGGAGGCCGAGATCCAGTGGCGCCAGAAGTCGACCGTCGCCTTGAACAGCTCCTCCGTCTGGCCCGGCGAGGGGGGAGCGCCGTGGGTACTCCCCTTCTCGATCGGACGGATCACGAAGATCGCCTTCTCCCCCTCGCGCAGCGTGAACTCGGCGGAGACCCCACGGCCATCCGGCCGCAGCGGCACCTCGGTGGCGAGCCGGAGGCTCAAACCCGGCGAGTGGAAATCGGCGCCATTCCCCGGGTCGATTACCGTCTCGTGCTTCGCCCGCGCGTAGTCGAAGGCCGGATGGCACCGCACGAGGAACTTCAGGCAGCCGCGCACCACCCGCACCCGGCGGATCAGGTGATCGCGCCAGTCGTTGGTGTCGCCGCCGCCGACCGGCATGAAGTCCTCGATCTCCCCGACGCCGTCCGGCGACAGGAATCGGGTGATGAGGACGTTGGTCTCCGGCCAGTAGAGCTGCTTGGTGGCGGCGCCGTTGCCCACCGGCGCGATCTCGAACCGGCCGCCGCGCTCGTCGTCCAGGATGGCGGCGAAGACGCTCGGCGAATCGAAATGAGGGACGCAGTACCAGTCGATCGACCCGTGCTTGCCCACGAGCGCCGCGGTCCGCATGTTGCCGATAACGCCGTAATTCTCGATCGGTGCGTACGCCACGCGTCTCCCCTCATCCGGGCGGATGCCCGCTCGGGGTGAGGGGATTGCAACTTGCGCGCCGCCTCCGTTCTACCCCGTCGCCGGCACCAGCGCCGCGCTCTGCGGCCGCCAGCGCGCGGCGCTCTCGCGGAGATCCTCCATCTCCTTCCAATAGCTCTCGACCGCCCCTCGCCCCTGGTCGCTCAGGCGCACCAGGGTCTGGGTCTTCTTCTCCACGAAGCGCTTCTCGATCTCCACCATCCCCGCCTCTTCCAGCTTCGAGAGGTGGGAGGAGAGGTTCCCTTTGCTGAGACCGGTGATCCGCTGCAGGAACAGGAAGTCGGCGCGCTCGCAGGCCGAGAGCGCGGTCAGGATGGCCAGCCGGGCGGGATCGTGCACCAGCCGGTCCAGGTTCGCGAGCTGTTCGAACGGGGTAGCGCTCATGACGCCTCCTCCACCATGGTTCTCCCGAGAACCCGGACGATCTGCAAGTGATCCATCAGGCCAGCCAGGATCATCGCGGCGCCGCAGGCGGCCACGGCGACCCAGAGATGAGCCAGCGCCGGCAGGAACCAGGTGTCGAAGATCTGGAGCATCCGCGGACCCCAGGCCCCCGACAGGGGAAATCCCATGAAGGCGCCAACCGCCGAGAGGCCCAGCAGCAGGACGCCTAAAATCAGATGGTAGCTCTGCGACAGACGGCGCCCCCGCCAGAGCCAGAGGGCCAGAAAGACCGAGCCGTAGAAGAGATAGATCATCTGCACCCTGAGCGCGGGCCAGGACCATTGGAAGGGCAGGGGCTCCGTAAAACCCGTGCCCGCGACCACAGAATCGAGGGCGAGCCACGGCGCCTGCACCAGGGACTGGTCGGTGGTGACGGCGACGGCGGGGCTGATCGCCCTTACCGTCAAAAGCAGAGCGAAACAGAGGCCCATGGTGGCCGGCAACCACCGCGCGGCGGGATGGATTCGCCGCTGAGACGCGAGCCGCGGCGCGGAGCCGGCAGGGCTGTAGATCGACAAGGAATCGGCCAGTCCGGAAAGGATCGGCTGCCGCGTCACCTCGCCAAAGGTGCGCTGGTAATACCGCCCCGCGCGAGCCATCAGAAAGAGCCCGCCCAGGAGGAGAGCCGCGCGAAGGATCCGGATCGGCCCGTTCTCGAAGTAGGTCGTGCCCCCGACGCTCAGGGTGACAAGGCCCAGAGGAACCAGATATCGCAACCCTTGCAATTCGTTGAAATGGGCGGTGACGAAACGGATTTGATTGAGCCTCTGAGCCGTCATGATTGCTCCTCCACCGCGGGCTTGAAAACCCGGACAAGTTGCCAGTGATCGATCAGGCCAGCCAGGATCATCGCGGCGCCGCAGAGGAGCAGCGCGACCCCGGGATAAATCAGGGCCGGAAGAAGAAAATCGACGATCGGAGCATGCTCCGCGTTCCGAGCAAGAAATCCCAGGGAGGCGCCGAGGACCGCAAGCCCCAGCAGCAGGACCGCCAGGGCCAGGTGGTGGCTCTCGGACGGCCGGCGTTCCCGCCAGAACCAGAAGCCGAGGAAAATCGAACCGAAAGCGGCGTACGTCATCTGCCCGCAGATGGCCCGGAAGGCGAGCGGCGATTTGAAGAAGCTGCCGAAGGCGTTGACCCAAACCAGGTAGGAGTCATACAAGGGAGCGGTCTCGGACTGGATCTGAGGATGCTGCCCGGTTGATTCGCCTCCCGCGATCAGAATGTTCGGCGGGATCAACTCGAAGATCGCGAAGAGGCTGACGACCAGCATCGCGGTCGTCAGGAAATGGCGCGCGATCGGCGTCACCTGCTGGAAACCCACAAGCCGCGGAGTCGGACCCGCCGGACAGTAGATCGAAAGGCTGTGCAGTTCCCCGGCGGTGTACGCCGGTCGCGGCTCGACCTCTCCGAACGCCTCCCGGTAGTACCGTCTCGCAACCGGCATCAGGAGAAACGCACCCCCGGCGATCGAACCGAGGAGGAACAACGGCCAGCTCGCAAAGTGGATCGTGCCTCCCACACTCAACATGATCAGACCGACGGGCACCATGTACCGCAGCCCCTGCATGTCGTTGAAGTGACGCGTGACGAATCGGATGCGATCGAGGTTCTGGGATTCCATTTCAGCTCCTTGATCAACCGGTCTGTGCCGCAAACCAATTCTCGCCTGGGAAGTTCTGGATGTCAACTGGTTTCTGGCGCAAACTTCTCCCCAGATCCCAAGATCTCGATATATGCTGTACTCCCATGCGTCACAACGCCTTCCTCCTCTCCGCTCTTCTGGCGACTGCCCTCGCTTGCCGCAAGGAACCCGCGCCCGCTCCAAAACCGGGAGCCCCTCCACCGCCCGCGCCCGAGATCACGCGGGCCGCGCGGGAGACGCACCCGGTGATCTTCGTCGGGCTCGACGGCGCGGACTGGGAGCTGCTCGACGACTACATGGCTTCCGGCACCATGCCCAACCTCGCGGCCCTGGCGCGCGAGGGGCGGACCGGCGGCGCTGAAGACGATCCAGCCTCCCCTTTCGCCGCTGGTCTGGACGACGATGATGACCGGCGCCTCCCCGCTGGAGCACGGCATCCTCGACTTCACCCGGCGCAACCCCGCGACCGGCGCGCTCGAGCCGATCCCCAGCAGCGAGCGGAAGGTGCCGGCGATCTGGAACATGGCCACCGAGGGGGACAAGAGCGTCGCCGTCTTCGGCCTCTGGGCCACCTGGCCGGCCGAGCCGGTCAAGGGGCTGCTGGTGGCGGACCGCTTCTCCTCCTTCACCTCGCGCGACCACGAGCCGCCACCCGGCACCGTCTATCCGCCGGCGCAGGAGGCCTGGGCGCGCGAGACGCTCGCCAAGACCGAGGCCGCGGTCGGCTACGACGCCCTCCACGCCTACCTCCCCTGGCTGAAACCGGAGGATTACGAGAAGGCTGCCGCCGATCCCGACCCCTACGCCAAGCCGGTGAGCGCGCTGCGCCGCATCCTGGTCGAGACCCGCGCCTATCAGGCGCTCGCGACCTCCTGGCTCACCCGTGAGAAGCCGGACCTCGCCGTCGTCTACTTCCAGGGGACGGACACCCTCGGCCACGTCTTCGCGCCCTGGGCGCCCCCCCGCCAGGACGCGGTCAAGCCCGAGGACTTCGAGCGCTACTCCCGCGTGCCGGAGCTCTACTTCGCCGAGATCGACCGCATGCTGGGCGAGATACCGCAAGCTCGCTGCAAGCCCGCGGCGCCGTGCTGATGATCGCCTCCGATCACGGCTTCCGCTGGAAGGCGGGGCGCCCTGGACGGCTGGCGAGCGCCGCCGCCGCGACCGCCGGCCGCTGGCATCGCGAGGAGGGGATCTACCTGCTCTGGGGACCCGAGATCAAGGCGGATTCCAACCGCGGCCATGGCGAGGTCGGCCAGGTCGCCTCCACGCTCCTGGCGCTCCTCGGCCTGCCGCCGGGCGACGGCGTCTCCGGCCCTCCCCTGCCTGGGGTCGAGGCCGTCCACGCGGAGCTCGCCGACTATCGGGCCCACTACAAACCGGCCCCCGAGGTGCAGGGGAACGAGGAGGCCAACGCGGCGGAGGTCGAAAAGCTTCGCTGCCTTGGGATATCTGGGCGCCAAAGAAGGGGGGGCCAAGGCGCCGCCCCCGCCGGGGCCGCCCCCGACCCGCACCGCCGGCTCCTACAACAACGAGGGGCTCCTCCGGCGCGAGCGCGGGGAGACGGAGGCCGCCGTCGCCTCGTACGAGAAGGCCCTCGCGGTCGATCCCCAGAACGCCTCGGCGATGTGGAACCTGAGCGATCTGCTCCACTCCCAGCACCGCGACCTCGACCGCTCCGACGACCTCCTGCTGCGCTCGCTCGCCGCCGGCCTGCCCGAGGGGGTCGACTTCGCCGTCGGCCGCACTGTGGCCTACGCCCGCGGCGGCGAGCCGGAGCGGGCCCTGAAGCTGCTCGAGCAGGCCCTCGCCGCCAAGCCCCAGGACACCCCGTCTCCACCTGCTCCGCGGCCGCTACCGCCTGGAGCGCCACCAGTGCGAGAAGGCCCTGGACGACTTCGAGGCCGCGGCCCGCGCGGATTCGAAAAACGCCCTCGCCTTCGCCTCCATCGGGCTCGCCCGCCTCTGCATCGGCGACGGCGAGGGAGCCGCCGCCAGCTTCCACCGCTCGCTCGCGATCAATCCCAATCAGCCCGAGATCCGGCGGGCGCTGGGGCAGATCGGGGGGTAGGGACATCCATGCCGGTTGCAGCGTCCTGCCCTTCGAATCCTCACCCTCGATCCCTCTCCCGGAGGGAGAGGGAGGGCCCTTCGGCGGCAGGGTGATGCTGAATCGCAGGGCCTTCC
The DNA here is from genome assembly GCA_963792575.1 of uncultured Acidobacteriota bacterium. Lineage (GTDB taxonomy): Bacteria > Acidobacteriota > Thermoanaerobaculia > Multivoradales > UBA5704 > DATARR01. The sequence goes on along the minus strand of CAWBWZ010000022.1, from coordinate 177,566 downwards.
CTCTCCACGAAGTGGAGAGGGATCGAGGGTGAGGATTCGAAGGGCAGGATGTCCGATGAACGAAGATCTCATGCACCGCCCCTGGCTCCTTCTCGCCCTCCTCGCCGCCCTCGCATCCTGCACCAGCGCCTCCGCGCCCCCTCCCCGCACGTCCGCGGAAGCCGACGCCAGCCGCAAACAGGAAGAGTGGTTCCTGCAACGCCTTCGGGAAGCCGACGGCACCGTCCGGGAAAACGCGACGGCCTCCGCTGCGCAAAAATGGCAAGCTTGGTCTATCCGGGCCGGCAAGGCCGCCGCGCCGCTGGGCGCGCGGGTCTGGCAGGAGGCCGGTCCCAACAACATCGCGGGGCGCGTGCTCGCGGTCGCCTTCGATCCCGCCGATTCCAACGTGATCTGGGCCGGCAGCGCCGGCGGCGGCCTCTGGCGGACGGGCGACTTCGGCCAGACCTGGGCACAGATGGGGGGCGATCACCTGCCGAGCCTCTGGATCGGCGCCATCGCGGTCGATCCCAACCACCCAAAAATCCTTTATATGGGGACCGGCGAGGCCAATGTGACGGTGTACGGCTATGGCGGCTACGGCGGTCTGCTGAAGACGGCGGACGGCGGCCATACCATCACCAGGATCCCGCTGCCCGAGCCCGCCTTCTACCGCATCCTCGTCTCCCCCGCCGATTCGAATCTCGTGCTGACGGCGGCCAGGGGCGGCCTCTACCGGTCGGCGGACGCCGGCGGTCATTTCGCCAAGGTGCTGCCGGGCAGGATCACCGATCTCGCCCAGGACCCGAAGCGGCCTTCCCGGTTTCTCGCCGTGTGCGAGGCGCCGACTTTCGCCGATACGAACGCCGGCCTCTACGAGTCGCTGGACGCCGGCCTGACCTGGCACCGCCTGGGGACGGGGTTGCCGCCACCGTTTCAATGGGGACGCGCCGCCGTCGCCTTCGCGCCGGCTCCTTCCCGCATCCTGTACCTCGCCATCGCCGCGCGCACCCCCGAGGGGCCGACCCTCTTCCGTTCGCTGGACGACGGCGCGACCTGGACCGCCCGTCAGTACAACAGCCGGCAGGGCTATCGGGGAGTGGGCTTCTACGGCGCCCATCTCGACGTGCAGTCCGAGTCCCTCCTCTCCCAGGCGAACGGCTTTTCCATCCTGAGCTCCCGCGACGGCGGCATCAGCTGGCAGCCGGCCGGCGGAAACTGGCACCTCGACACCCACGGCATCATCACCCATCCACGGGACCCCAATCGCAGGATCCTCGCGACCGACGGCGGGGTCGCTGTCTCGTCGGATGGCGGCGCCACTTTCCAGCGGGTGGACCGCGGCTTCCCCACCGTCCAGGTCTACACCTGCGCGATCGGGTCCCGCGCCTCTTCCTCCCTCTTCGGCGGCACCCAGGACAACGCCATTAACATCTACCGGGGAGCCGCCGATGGCGCCTGGGAGATCAGCCAGCCACCTAGGCGGGGGGACATCACGGGGGTCAGCGTCCATCCCGGCCGGCCCGAGGAGGTCGTCGCCGTGACGGCGGAGGCCCTGGGCCTCGGCATCAGCCTCGACGAGGGGCGGACCTGGCAGTCGAGCCGCGACGAAGTTCCGGCCGGTCTCGGCGCCCTGCTCTGGTTCACCCGGCTGGCACGCAGCCCGCTCAACCCGGAGCAGCTCTATTTTGGACAGGGCACCCACCTGGAAAGCTCTTTCAATGGCGGCCGGAGCTGGGAAGCCGCCCGGGTCCGGCCGTCCGGCGACGACCCCACCCTCGCCATCGTCGAAGTCGCTGTCTCCCCCGCCGTCGACGGCGAGCTCTGGACGATCTGGACCGACGGCAAAATTCTCCTCTCCGCGGACGGCGGCGGCACCTGGGAGGAGCGCTCGCCCCCCGGCGGCGCGCGGGCCGGCCTGCGGATCAGCGCCGGTCCGGTTCCGGGCACCGCCTACGCGGCGTTGAGCGGCACCACCGGCGCCCGCCTGTTCCGCACCCGCGACCGCGGCCTCACCTGGGTCGACATCAGCCGCGACCTGCCGGATCTCCCGCTCAACGCCGTCCTCGCCGATCCCCGTGCCGCCGGCCGCCTGTTCGTGGCCACCGACGCCGGCGTGGCCTTATCCCAGGACGACGGCGCGACCTGGCAGGACGCCAGCGGCGCGCTGCCGAACGCGGTCGTGCTCGACCTCTGTCTCGATCCGGCCTCCGGCCGCCTCGCCGCCGCCACCTACGGCCGCGGCCTCTGGGAGCTCAAGTCTCCGCCCCCCTGCCAATCCGGCGCAGCCACTCTCTGCCTCAATAACAACCGTTTCGAGGTGAAGGCGAGCTGGGCCACGACCACCAACTCCGGCGCCGGGCAGGCCCGCCCGTTGACCGCCGATACCGGCTACTTCTGGTTCTTCGATCCCGCCAACGTCGAAATGGTGATCAAGGTCCTGCGCGGTTGCGGCGTCAACGGCAATTACTGGGTTTTTGCCGGTGGACTGACCAATGTCCGGACCGTCCTCACCGTCCGCGACACCCTGATCGGCGGCGTCAAGACCTACACCAACCCGCAAGGCCGGGCGTTCCAGCCGATCCAGGACATCGACGCCTTCCCCGCCTGCCCGTAGTTTTCAGGCGGGTCTGTCACGGTGACCGGCGGGACCGATCCAATCTGTCACACCGTTCGTGCGGTTTCGTGGGCTCACTTTTACTGTTGCAAGCACTATAGCTGTTAGGAGACGGGCTCGAGCTTCCCCACATCTTTCCCTCCCGCCGCCGGCAGACCCAACGTCCGCCGCGCTGACGACGGGTAACTTAGAGGTGGGCTGTCACTGACCCCATGCCGGGGGCTGTAGCGGCGGACCGGCACGGAGGAGAGGAGACGGAAATGAAGAGATCGCGAGGGCTGATCTTCTGTACCCTGCTGCTGGTCATAGCGGCGGTTCCGGCCATGGCGGAGCGTCCCATCGACCGCGTGCCCGCCGGGGTGGACTACTGGCAGACCCTGAGCAGCGGCGCCACGGCGTACGACTTCTCCACCAACCCCATCCCGGCCGGCTTCTTCTGCGCCGGTTCGGCACCCTTCAAGGGGCGCGTCAACTTCGAGGGGGTCCCGCTCCACACGGAGCCGGCCGGCATCCTGGGGACGACCGACACCATCATCGAGCGCCTCAGTGACGCGGTGTTCGATGACAACGGCACCGCCCGGACGCTGATCCGCGGGCGCGCCCTCAACCTGCGGGCCACCGACACCCTGAAGACCTCCTGCGGCCGGTTCAAGGTGACGGCGAACCTCACCGACAACCAGCCCACGAGCCCGATGGTGTTCCACAGCGAGCACAAGTATGGCGGCACGTTCGACGCCCAGCTCCGGCTGCGGGTCCAGGTCAACTTCACGAACGCGAGGACCGGGAAGACCTTCTCCCTGACCCGCGACGTCTATCTGCCCACGGTCAACAACACGCCGTTCGCCATCGGCAAGACGGCCCAGCAGGCCTGCGCCAGCACGGCGGAGCCGATCCAACCCGCCTCCATCCGGCTCGACGACGGCCGGCCTGTGTTCTCACACGCTCGCCCGGAGGGCGCTGGCGCGAAGACCTCCGGCACCGCGACGGGGACGGGAACGACCACCGGGCCGCGGCCGGTCGACGAATCCACTCCCGTGGCCACGGGCTGCCAGTGCAACCGGCAGGGCCAGTGCGCGCCGATCTACTCGTGGCACGATCCCTGTGCCGGCGAAACCTATGAGAAGTGCGAGCAGCACTTCACCTACACCCCCTGCCAGCTCGGCTACACGAGCCAGTGCACCACCACGGCCGTGCAGCAGGGGTACCTGGACCAGTTGAAGGTCCTCTATGACCGGGGCTACATCACCGAGAAGCCGGAGACCGTCCTGCGCAAGCAGCTCCGCTCGGTCGATGAGATCCAGAGGGATCAGGCAGCCAGCGATCGCGAGAGCCTGCGGCAGCAGTAGGCCCTCACCCTTCGCCTTCCAGGAAGCCCGGGCTCGACAGCCCGGGCTCTTTTTGTGCTGCCGCTTTCATCCTGGCCCGGAAAGCCGAGTTTCCGCCCTGGAAGCTGAGACTCCGCGCCGGAACCCGAGATTCGGCTTCCGAAACCCACGATTCGCCCCCGAGGCTCCAGATTCTCCACACAAAACCTGAGATTCAACGGCGGAATGCCGCATTCTCGGACAGCAGCCTGAGATTCCGGCGCGGAATTCATACATTCCCGGACAGAAGTGGGGAAATCCCGGACCGAAGTCACGCATTCTGGGACAGAGAGCGAGATTCTCTCCCCCGGAAGCCGGGATTCTGTTCCGGAATTCATACATTCTCGGACAGAAGTCACACCCCCTGGGACCGAAAAGCGGGATTCGGCGCCGGAAGGTCGGGATCCCGGCGTCGATCCAGGAGCCTGCGCGCCAGAGCCAACGGCTCGGGACTGGGTGGTCCAGGGGGCGTTTCGGCAGGTCCTGGACCATTACACACATCTTGTGATCGCCCGAGGGACCCGCCCCGAAGGGGTGGAATTTGAGATAGGGGTAGGGAGGACCGGTTGAGTACCCGGCCCCCCTCCCTCCGAACCGGACGTGCGGATCTCCCGCATCCGGCTCTCCAGTCGGTGGTTTTACCTCCGAGAGGATTGACGGGCCTGAGCATGGGCCGTGACGAGGGAGAACAACCCCTGCTCAGCAAAGAAGGCATTGGGCCAGCGGTGATGATCTCTCCCCAGGGCTCGACCCTTCCGTCCCTGGCGGCGGCGCAGGATGCTGCGAAGGCGCATCCGGATCCACTTGTCCAGGTCTCGGAAGGTCGTCCAATGGGAATGTTTGAAGTACTCAAACCACCCCTTCTGGGTTGGGCTCAGCGCTGTGACGATCTGCGCGAGGCTGTATCCATTCGTGCGCTTGGTCTTGGCTCGGATCTTATCCTTGAATTTCTTCAAGCTCTTCTTGGCAGGCCAGCGATAGCCTCGCTCGAAGTGGTAGCCCAGGAAGTCGAAGCCGCCTCGCTGGGTGGCATCGACGATCCGAGTCTTGTCGGGGTGGAGCCGCAGACTCGCCGCGGTGGTCCAGGCCTCGACTTCAGACAGTGCCCGTTGGGCCTCTAAGGGACTCCGACACAGGATCACAAAATCGTCCGCATACCGCACCATCTCGTAGCCGAGTTGCGCCATTCGATGGTCCAGAGGGTCCAGATAGATGTTGGACAACAGAGGGCTGATCACAGCTCCTTGCGGGGTTCCCCGTTCCGGAGTCCAGTGCTTCGCACTCTCCATCACCTCCTGCCCGAGATAGGCTTCGAGCAGATCCAGCACCTTGCTGTCGGCGACCTTGACCCTGACCCGCTCCAGGAGCGGCTGGCAGGGAATCGTGTCGTAGTAGCTCTGCAGATCCGCATCCACCACGTGCACATACCCGGCTTTGAGCAACTCCGTGACTCGCCGCAGGGCATCCTTGGTGCCTCTTTCCGGACGGAACCCGTAGCTCTGGGCTGCGAAGTCCCGTTCGAACAAAGGCTCCAACACATTGCGTAATGCGCTCTGGACCAATCGGTCTCGAACCGTTGGAATCCCCAGGGGCCGCTTTTCTTGGCTCCCGGGTTTCGGAATCCACACCCGACGCACCGCCTGAGGACGGTAATCCCCCTCTTTCAGCAATGCCGACAGGCTTTGCAGGTTCTCCTCCAGGTGGCCCTCAAACATCCCGATCGTCACCCGGTCCACCCCGGCGCTCCCTCGGTTGCTCTTCACCTGGGCGAAGGCTGACCTCAGGTTACCCAAAGAGCTGACCTTGTCGATCAGGCTGTACCACTTGCCTCCCTTGACCCCCTCATCGAGGGCCGTCAACATGCGCTCGGTCCAAACACTCGGTTCCACCCAGGACCATTTCTCCTGGACGTCTCCGGCTTGCTTAGCCTTCTCAGGCACTCCCGCCGGTTCGGCTTCCGACTGACTGTCCCTCATGCATCCACCTTCCTGTCCCCCTTTGCTCCACGCCCATTACGGCGCTTCTCAGCTCCTATGGGGACTCTGACTCCTCGGCAAGCCTCCCACCCGACCGAGGTCTCCCCGCTTCACGTCACACGTCATTTCGAGACCATTCTGCTTCCAACCACCCGACGCACCCCACCGTCGCTTTCGCACGCTACCCCTCAGCTCGATGGGTCTCCCCTCACGGGGTCCAGGCTTCACCATTGGCTAGCAGGCTCGCCGTTGCGCCAAGCCGAATCGAATTCGTCTATCTGCGGACTGGTCCCTCACCTCCGGTTGCTCTCCACCCCGCCTCTCGACGACGCAGTTACCTTCGGTTTCCAGGCCGGAGAGCGTATGCCTGGAGAGGATTCGCACCTCTATACGTGTGCGCTCGCGGGCGCACTAGCCTGGGGCGTAAGCCCCAGGAATCAGGCCCGCCGACCAGACCTGAACCCCGAAGGGGTGACACCCTCCGCTGCGTTGTGTGCCGCCCCTTTCGGGGCTCCAGAATTGATGTAACGACCTCCAGACCTGGGGCTCACGCCCCAGGCTACTCAAATTCCACCCCTTCGGGGCGGCCTTTCAGCATGCTTCCGGGCGTGCCCCGACAGTCGCCTGATAAACTGGGCCGGCCCTTTCCCAGGGAGGCCCCTTGCCCGACACCTTCGATGTCTTCCTGAGCCACAACAGTAAGGACAAGCCCGCCGTGCGCCAGATCGCGGAGGCGCTGCGGGATGGCCGCGGCCTCAAGGTCTGGCTGGACGAATGGGAGTTGCCTCCAGGCGTTCCCTGGCAGGATGAGCTCGAAGAAGATCATCGAGACCGTCCGTTCCGCGACAGTCATGATTGGCAAGGAGGGTTTGGGGCCCTGGGAGATACCCGAGATGCGTGCCTGCATCTCAGAGATGGTCGACCGCAAACTGCGCGTCATCCCCGTGCTGCTTCCAGAGGCATCTCCTACCCTCAAACTTCCCATCTTCCTTAGACAAAACACCTGGGTCGACCTCCGAGGCGGAATCACAGAGGACGGGCTGGATCGACTCCAGTGGGGCATCACCGGGATCAAGCCTGTCCCCAAGGCGAAGGCTCCCGGTCCAATCGCCCCCCGTCTCCACAACCTCCCCTTCTCCCCTCTCGGAAACCTCCTCAAAGGCCGCGACGAGGAACTTCAACATCTCCAGGAGGGGCAGACCACAGCCATCACGCAGGCGCAGACGATCCACGGTCTTGGAGGCATCGGCAAGACCCGGCTCGCCGTCGAGTACGCCTGGCGCTCTGGGAGTCAATACGACACGGCGTTCTTCGTCGCCGCCGAAGACCCAGGGGTTTTGCATTCCAATCTGGCGAATCTGGCCCGGCCCGAGTTGCTCAACCTTCCCGAATCCAAAGCCCCGGCCCAGGAGGAGACCGTTGCCGCCGTCCTCCGTTGGCTCCGGGATCATAACCGCTGGCTGCTGATCCTCGACAACGTTGATACCCAGAAGGCGAAGGAGGCGGTGTTGAAGGTACTGCCGTCCCTCTCGACGGGCCGTGTCCTCATCACCTCCCGGCTTCGGGAATGGCCGCCGAGCGTCCAGAGGCAGTCCCTGGAGACGCTTAGCTTGGACGAGGCGCAACGATTTCTCCTCGAACGCACGGCGAGCGATCGTACCCCGTCAGAGGACGACCCGGCGCAGGCGCTCCGCTTGGCCGAAGAGCTCGGAGGTCTACCTCTCGCGCTGGAGCAGGCGGCGGCGTACATAGCCCATAATCAGATGAGCCTGTCCGAGTACCTATACGACTGGCAGCGCGAGCGCGAGCAGGTCCTCAACTGGTATGACCCATTGGTGATGCAGTATCCCGCCTCGGTGGCGGTGACCTGGCAGAAGACTTTCCAGCAACTCGGCGCGACCGCGGCCTCGATCCTGCGCCTCACGGCTTATCTTGCCCCGGATCCCATTCCTTCCGAGATGTTCGAGAAAGAGAAATCGATCGTCGAGGAGTCGGTTGGACTTTGGTGCGAAGAGACCGGAGCACAGCCCGAGAACCAAGCTATCAAAACAGCCATTGCTGAGCTCGCATCCTACTCCCTAATTACCCGCGAAGGGCCGAGCTTTACGGTGCATCGGATGGTGCAGGATGCCTTACGGTCCACAATTCCAGAGGAGCGGCGGCGGGATTGGATCGAGCGGTCTTTACGATTGGTGAATGAATTTTCTCCTCCCAACCCGGAAGATGTTCGTACCTGGCCGACTTGGGATCTTCTCCGAACGCATGCAACTCGGGTCGTCCAGTACGCGGATGATGCCGGAATTGCTGATCCCACTACTCGGCTAATGAATGAGTTGGGGCTGCTGCTTCTAGGTAAGGGTCTGTACCAAGACACCGAGTCTCTAATTCGGCGCGCCCTTCACATAGACGAGCACTCCGTTGGACACAACAGCCCCAGAGTTGCCGTCCGCCTCAACAACCTGGCTCGGTTGCTTCAGGACACGAACCGGTTGGCGGACGCCGAGCCCTTGATGAGGCGCAGCCTCCAGATCAATGAGGACTCCTTTGGACTAAATCACCCCAACGTCGCGACCAACCTTAGCAATCTGGCGTCGTTGCTCCACGACACGAACCGGTTGGCGGACGCCGAGCCCTTGATGAGGCGCAGCCTCCAGATCAATGAGGACTCCTTTGGACCGAACCACTATGAAGTAGCAGTAGACCTAAACAACTTGGCTAGTTTACTTCATACTACAAACCGTTTCGTGGACGCCGAGCCTCTGATGCGGCGTGCCCTCCAGATCAACGAGAACTGCTTCGGGCCGAACCATCCCAGAGTTGCCGTCCAACTCAACAACCTAGCTCAGTTGCTTAAGGCCACGAACCGCTTGGAGGAGGCCGAGCCCCTGATGCGGCGTGCAGTGGAGATTTGTGAACCAAGCCTGGGGGCCGATCATCCGGACGCACAACTCTACCGAAACAACCTCGCCGTGCTGCTCCAAGAGATCGCGGCGAGAACCGACCTGTATCCTTCCGAGCAACACTCCGCCCCCTTTTGGGCTCGGATAAGATCCTGGTTCGTCCTATTCCGGCGCTGAAGCGCTAAACCCATGCGAGAGGAGATTCGATGCGGCAAAAGTTCAAAATTTCGAGGTTCGTTCCAAGGCTGCTTCCGGCGCTGCTCTGCGCAACCCTCTCGAACGTCGCCTTCGCGCACGACACCTGGCTGGTGGCGCAGCGCCCCACCGCCGCGCTGGGCAGCTCCGTGATTCTCGACCTGACGAGTGGCATGGCCTTCCCCGCGCTTGATTACGCCATCAAGCCCGACCGCGTCGCCCGGGCGTCTGTCCGGCTGGCCGGCAAGACTTCGCCGGTCAAGAACCAGAAATCCGCCGCCCATTCACTCCGCTTCTCCGCTCTCGTGCCCGAGCCGGGGATCGCGACGGTCTGGGTGGAGCTCGCGCCCAAATCGCTCGATCTCACGCCTCCCAAGGTGAAGGAGTATCTGGACGAGATCGGCGCCTCGCCGGAGATCCGCCACGCCTATGAGGCGGCGCCGGAGCCCCGGCGCTGGCGCGAGGTCTATGTCAAGCACGCGAAGACCTTCGTGCGCGTCGGTGAGCCCAAGGAGGACCGGTCGTGGGCGGAGCCTGTCGGCATGGATCTGGAGATCGTCCCCGAGAAGGATCCCTCCACCCTGCAGGCCGGCGATGATCTGCCGGTGCGGGTGATCCGGCAGGGGAAGCCGGCCGCTTCGTTCTCCGTCGGGCTCGTGCGGGAAGGCGACGCGCACGGCACCCTCAAGACCACCGACACGGAAGGACGCGTGACCTTCCGGCTCGATCGCGCCGGCCGCTGGATGCTCCGGGGCACCGACCTGCGCCGTTCCGCGAAGCCTGGAACGGATTGGGAGAGCGACTTCACGACGTTGACGCTCGTCGCGCAGTAGAGGGCGACCGTTGCGCAGGGTTTCTCCTTAAGTGGAAGCTGAGGGATACCCCTCTCCCTTTTTAGGGAACCCCTCTCCCTTGCGGGTACACCCCTCTCCCAATTCGGGAAACCCCTCTCCCAACTTGGGAGACCCCTGTACCTTGTTGGGGGACCCCTCCCCCAGGAGTTCCACGAGTTCCCCAAGCGAGCTGGATCGGGAAAAAGGCGGACGGGAGCGGTGAGACGTTGTGGTATCCGCTCCCGTCCGCGGATGGCAGGGTCAGGAAGAGATCTCCCCGACCCATTCCAGGGACTTTAGAGACATGCCGGCGGCTGAGGAGTGCGAAACCGCACATCCTCCTCCACAGGCACCAGATCCGCGGCGTGCCCCCTTCTCACCCAGCCCTGCAGGCAGTAGCGCTCGCCGCGCCCGGACCGGATGGCGATCAGCAGGCTGCGCCGGCGGAGCCCGCCCAGCAGGCGGGTGACCGTGGTGCGCGTCGCTCCCACGGCCGACGCCAGTTGCGACTGGGTGATCCGCACCTCGATCAGCATTCCCCGGCTCGTCGGCCGGCCGAACTGCTCGGCGAGAAGGGAGAGGATGCCGAGCAGTCTCTGTTCGAGATGGGGACGGGCCTGCATCGCCGCCCAGGCTTCCATGGTCCGCAGCCGGTCCCGCAACCGTTCGGCGAATCCCGGCTGTTGTGCGGCTTCCGTCCAGGGCTGTATCCAGACCCTCGTGTTGGAATGGGCGCAGAGCTGGATGGCGCAGGCATCCTCGGGATGGCCGGCCAGCACCTGCCCGGGACCGTACAGCCCGAGGAGCACCTCGTCGCCGTCCTCATGGATCACCGTCAGGGCGACGACCCCTTCCAGGATCTCGAGGACGCCGTCCGGATCGAGCAGGATCCGCTCGCCGGCCCGGTAGTTACGCTGTGCCTGGATCATGGCAGCCATCCCTAGAACACATACCGGATCCGCCCCGCCACCGTGCGCGGCGGAATCACGTGCGTCCCGCCGAAAACCGACTGGAAGTTGTAGAGGCCCTTCTGATCGGTGAGGTTCAGCACGTCGAGCTGCACTTCCAGGGGCAGACCGAACCGCTGCAGCCGCGCGCCCAGGGACGCGTTGAAGATGTTGCGCGGCTTGATGCGCTGCGGATCCTGGTCGAAGCGGAGGTAGGGGGCCGCGTACGCGGTGTCCGGGCTGGCGAGGACGTCCTCCATGCTGCCGGCGTCGGTCACCAGGCCTGAGTCGTAGCGCTGGGTGAGGCCCAGCCAGAAGCCGCTCCGCGGGATGTCCCAGAAGACGCCGAGTTGCTCCTGGATGTCCTGATCGTGATCGATCACGAATGAGCCGCCGGAGAGGGTGTCGAGCGCTCCGCTGTCGAGGAAGAGCCCGCCGACGAAGGGATTCTCGTAGAGCGCGTGGACGTGGCCGAGCGAGAGGTAGCCGCGCAGGCCGTTCCAGGGGCCGCCGTCGAGCCGGGCGTTCCAGCCGTTGAGGTCGGCCGCCCTTGAAGTTGAGCGGGAAGACGATGCCGGTGTTGAAGAACTGGTCCTGGTCGGCGGCGTTCACCACCTTTCGCTTCCAATACGACAGGTCGAGCCGCAGGGCCGAGCCGAAACCCTGCTGCACGCCGAAGTTGTAGGCGTTGTGGCGCTCGGAGACGTTGAAGAGCTGCCCCGAGCCGAGCTGACTGTTCCCCTGGAGGTCCGGCGGCACGAGCGCCGCCGCCGCCGCCGAGGAGGAGAGCAGGATGTTCTCGTACTCCGGCGTGATGAACATCCGGTCGTACGAGGCGCGGAGGACGGTCTTGGTCGCCGGGATGTAGTAGGCGAGCCCGATGCGCGGCTGCAGAAGGCTCTCCGTCTCGAAAAGGTTGTTGTGGTCGTAGCGCAAGCCGGCGTTGATTGTCAGGTTTCCCAGCAGGGCGGTGTCCTGCGCGTAGCCCGCGTAGTACCGGCCCGTCCGCTCGCCGTTGAAGACGAACGGCGAGCCGCCCCGGGTCAGGTCGTACGGGGCGAGGTTGGGGTTGTAGCCCTCGGCCTCGGGATCGTTGAGGCCGGGATCGGTGATCCCGAAGCGGAAGGATTCGCGGATCGGGAAGCGCTTGGCCTGCACTCCCACCTTGAGCTCGTTGCTCCCCACCAGCTTCGAGATCGAAACGTTGGTCCCCTGGTTGGCGAGCGAGCGGTCCTGATCGGCGTTGACCGGCGTGTCGTTCGCCGAGCCGCTCCAGCCGCAGCTTGTTGTCGCGGCCGTAGATCTGGGCGTCGAGAACCCAGCCGGCGGCGGCGACGTGCTGGTAGCCGAGATTCAGGTTCCAGTCCTGCGAGACGACCTGCTGGTCCTGCCCGGCGATCTCCTGGGACGGGAGATTGGGGACGTCCCGGTCGGTCCTGCCGCCGCTGCCGGTGAACCGGAAGGAGTCGGACGCCGAGGGCGTGATCAGGTCGTAGCGGATGAACAGCCGGCGGGTGTTGCCCTGGTTGTGGAGGTTGTCGAACGAGACCGGATCGAGGAAGCGGTCGGACTTCGAGGCGTCGAGGTCGAGGAAGAGGCCGGAGCGCTTTCCACCCCAGCCCGCCGCGGCCGAGCCCTCCAGAGTCGAGAAGCGCGCCGCGCCGACTCCGGCGTCGCCATGGAAGCCGTTGCGCCCGAGGGCGGAGCGGGTGGTCAGGTTGATCACGCCGTTGGCCTTCTCGCCGAACTCGGCGGCGATGCCGCCGGTGACGATCTCGATCCCCTCGGCGATCGCCGGGTTGAGCGAGTTGGAGAAGGAGATGCCCACCTGATCGCCGATCGGCTGGCCGTCGATGACCAGGAGCTGCTGCGAGTGCCCGCCCTGGAAGTGGTAGCGGCCGTTCTCGTCCTGGCTGAAGCCCGGGGAGGAGAGGACGATCGACTCGAAGGCGCGCGAGGCGACCGGCGCGGCGAAACGGCGCACCAGCGACTTGTCGATGTCGGTGTGGCGTCGAGGAGTCCTCGGTCTCCAGGGCGACGCTCTCCTTCTCCGCCGTGACCGTGGTCGAGCCGGAGAACTGGGCCGTCAGCTCAGATTTTCTGCTCGACCGGAACGCTGCCGCGCACGTCCACGTCGGTGTGGAAGTCGGCGAAGCCGTCGAGCGTGGCGCGGAGATGGTAGGAGTTGTCGGGCACGTTATAGAAGAAGAACGAGCCGTCGGCGCCCGAGACGGCGTCCCGCGACGAGCCGGTGAGATCGTTGGCGAGCGTCAGGGTGACGCCGGGCAGGGGATCGTTGCCGGGTCCCACCACCTTGCCACGGATCTGGCCCGCCCATGCGGCGGCCGGCAAAACGAATAGAAAGAGAGCGGCGAGCGCTCCGCGCGGCTGTCCGCGTAATAATTTCTGCAGATTCATCTGGCCTCCAAGGCTGTGCGTTCCCCGGCCGCGCCGCGGCCGGGAGATGTTCCTTCGTGGACCGCGCGGATACGCGGGCTTTCGCCGCTTCAGGGAAGCGGACGTACGGATTCGCGAAGGGAACGGGAGGTCAGACGGAAGGCGGGGCGCGGGCGCCGCTCGGGCCGCGGACGTCGTGACCGCTGTGCAGGGCGGGGTCCTGCACCCGGGACACTTGCGGGACCAGCGGCTCCAGGGCCACCACGGCGGTGAGATGGGCGCCGCTCGTCCGCAGCCGGTGCAGGCAGAGCGGACAGACGGGATGCGTCGAATCCTGGGACGCCTCCAGATGGGCGGGCTGCCCCGGATGCCGGGCGCTGGCGGAGTAGCTCTCGCCATGGGAGTGCGCGAGCGAGTCGATCGCCTCCCCGGGCGCATGGAGATCAAAGGCGCTCAGCAGGAGCACCACCGCCAGCAAGCTTGCCCAGAGTCCCCGTTTGGTCAGCATCATAGGAAAAGATAGCAGAGCCGTGCCGGCTCTGCCCTACTCTCTCGCAAAGAGCGCCGGAGAGGTGTGCGATTTCGCACATCGGAGGCGTCTTGGCGGAACCTCCCCTCTCGTTCGTATACTGTGTCCTGGGTGTAAGATTCGTCTAAAAAAGTGCTGACGCGACATAGGAGTTTTCATGAACCATCATCGCGCATCCGTAGCCATGGCCCTGTTCGGGTTCATTCTGTGGATGGTCTCCTCCGCTTCGGCATGGGCCGACAAGGTCGACGACTACGTCCGCGCCGAAATGCGAGAGCAGAAGATTCCCGGCCTCTCGATCGCCGTCGTCCAGGACGGCAAGGTCGTCAAGGCGCAGGGCTATGGGCTGGCGAACGTCGAGCTCAACGTCGCCGCCACGCCTGAGACCATCTATCAGTCGGGCTCGATCGGCAAACAGTTCACGGCGACGCTGGTGATGATGCTGATCGAGGAAGGCAAGATGGGCCTGGAAGACCCGATCAGCAAGTACATCCCTGAGGCGCCGGCCATCTGGAAGGACATCACCCTGCACCGCCTGCTGACGCACACGTCGGGGATCTCGAACGGCCTCTACGCCAAAATGGACATGCGCCAGGACTACACCGAGGACGAGCTGATCCAGCAGATCGCCGCGCTGCCGCTCGACTTTCAGCCCGGCGAAAAGTGGCGCTACAGCAATCCCGGCTACGTGACGCTCGGCATCCTGATCCACAAGGCGACGGGCAAGTTCTACGGCGACCTGCTGCGGGAGAAAATCTTCGCGCCGCTCGGCATGACGACCGCTCGCATCATCGACGAAGCCGACATCATCCCCAACCGCGCCGCCGGCTACCGGCTGGTGGACGGCCAGCTGAAGAATCAGGAATGGGTCTCCCCCACGCTCAACACCACCGCCGACGGCGCCATCTATCTCACCGTCCTCGACATGGCGAAGTGGGACGCGGCGCTGTACTCGGAAAAGCTGCTCAAGCGGGCTTCGCTCGACCTGATGTGGACGCCGGTGAAGCTCAACGACGGCAAGACCGAGACCTACGGTTTCGGCTGGCAGATCGACGAGTATCACGGCCACCGGCTCATCCAGCATGGCGGGGCCTGGCAGGGGTTCACCGCGCAGATCTCCCGCTACGTCGACGACAAGCTGACGGTGATCGTGATGACCAACCTGGCGGGGGCCTGGCCGGGCAAGCTCGAGCGCGGCATCGCGGCGCTCTATGACGCCGATCTCAAGCCCGCGGAGCACAAGGCTGTGGCGATCGAGGCGAAAGTCTTCGACGCCTACACGGGCGGGTACGAGATCGAGCCCGGATACGTGGCCACCATCTCTCGCGAGGGGGACAGGTTCTGGATCGAGTTCCCCGGTGGCCGGCCGCGCATGGAGCTCCTTGCCGAATCGAACACGACGTTCTTCATCAAGGGCGAGGAAATACAGATCACTTTCGTCAGGGATGCCAGCGGAACGGTGACGCACCTGCTCCTGGATCAGGTCGGCTCTCAGGTCAAAGTCCCAAAGGTCAAATGAGGCGCCGCCGCGGGGGCAACGGCGCCTGAGTCCGGGCCTACCAGCCGGAGCGTTTGCAGTTCGGGGCGAAGAGGAAGTCGTCGGAGGCCGAGTCGAACTCGTCCTGGCACGAGACGCAGCACGGGTGGGTCTGCTCGCAACGGTCGTGCTCGCCGCAGTCGACTGTCCAGGCGCTGGTGCCGATGATGGCGTTGCAGCCGGCGCCGCAGCGGGACCGGCAGTTGTAGGCATTCGGCCCGGTGGCGAGCGTCTCCCCGATCAGGCCATGGTCGGTCGCATCGTGGTAAAGCGTCGCCGAGGTGATGCCGCAGAGGTTGGTCCAGCTCTTCGTCCGCGGGGCCACGATGCGCCCCAGCCGCACCTGGGAGAGCGGATGTGCGCCCCAGAGGTTCGCTCCGCGCAACAGCATCACGCCTTCCGGGGTCACGTCGTCCCCCTCACGCGCCAGGGCGAACGTGAGGGACCGGAACAGGAAACGGTCCGCCGGGGTGATCTTCAGGCCCTTCGGATACGAGGGTTCGGCGGTGCGCTGGTTGTTGTCCACGAGCAGCTCGAACCTGCCGCGGCCGGTGAGGTCGTACTCGACCCGCAACAGGCCTCCGCCGATCGTGTAGCTGTGGAAGGCCAGATCTCCGAGCGCGGTCCGGAGCGTTCCCTCGATCTCGCCCGGCTTCCGGTGGAGGCTCAGGCTCACTTCCCGGAGATCGGCGGCCGGCTCCGCGGCCAGCTCTTCCGGCAGGCCTGAGCTGGCGAGCTCCTCGGACGACAGGAGGACTCGGGATTCCCGCGCGAGAGACCGCGGCACGTCGTTCGACGACACTCCCGAGACCGGGAAAGCCGGAACCAGAACCGCCATGGCCAGGACGACGCTTCTTCCCACGCTCTTTACCAAATCATGCATGCAGCCACCTTCCTTGAGTAGAGGCACCTGAGGCAGGCACCAAGCCATGCCTCTTCTCAGGCGTGCCGAGGAAGAGGCTTGTTCAGGGCAACTACCCAGAAGGTGCTCCAGGTCCGGAAGGACGAGCATCGGCATCATCCTTTTACCTGACTTGCTTTTTGAAACAAAGCTCTTTACCCTGATCACAAATGCCCACTCCGACCAGCGAAAGGAGTCCGTCACCGTGCTGAAGCACCCGAGCGCGTTCCTTCCCGTGGCCATGTCCCTCGGCGCCCTCGCCGCCGTGCTGGTGTTCGTCGCCTCGCACGGAACCGCCCCCCAGGCGGATGAGGGGGCAGCCGCCCACATCTGGCAGCTTCTGATGGCTGCCCAGGTACCTATCGTGTTGTTCTTTGCGATGAAATGGCTGCCGCGGTCACCAAGACAGGCTGTGCCCATCCTGGGCCTGCAGGTCGGCGTTGCACTGGCAGCGATGGCGCCCGTGTTCTTGCTCCACTGGTAGGGGCAGTGCGGCCCGCGCTTCCTGTATTGGAATCTTCTCTCCCACTCACCGCAAATACGGCGCGGCGTTCCCCGCGATGATCTTGAACTCTTCGTCGGTCAGGGGGACCAGGCCGCGGAACGTGCCCCATTCCTGGCGTGGCGTGCTCCTGCCGCCGAAGGCGGCGTCGGAGCCGTAGAGGATGCGGCGAAGGCCGATCTGCCGGATGCGGCTGGCCAGGAGCTTTTCGTCCTCGGCGGTCTGTGCGTCGGCCACGGTCGCCACGTCGAAATAGAGGTTGCGGGTCCGCGGATCTCCGGCGGAGATGGCGTCCGCGTAGACGGCCAGGGCGGGGTCGGTCCAGCCGGGCCCGCCGCCGGCCATGTGCGCGATCTGGACCGGCACGTCGGGCGCGGCGGGCAGGATCTGATTCAGGAAGCTCTCGGCTTCCCGCCGGCCGTAGGTCGGGTCCGTCCAGAGGTGGGCGACGATCGCGACCCGCAGCCGGTTCGCCTCGGCGAAGACCCGGCGCAGCTTCTCCACGTGCTCGGGGTTTTTCACGTCCACGCCCGAGTTGCCGAAGTGCAGCTTCAGCCCTTTGACCCGCAGGTCCCTGGCGCACCGGCCGAGCTCTTGAATCGCGTAGTCCTTGAGCGGGTTGAAGCTGCAGAAGGCGACGAGACGGTCCGGGAAGCGGGCCACCTGCGCGGCGGTCCAGTCGTTCTCCGCTTTCACTTTGGCGTATTCATCCTCGACGGGTTTGCCGAGCGGGCTGCCAAACCAGTAGGCGACCGAAAGCACCACGGCGCGCCGGATGCCGGCCTCGTCCAGCAGCGCGATGAGCTTGTCCGCCGCGAGCGGCTCCCAGACGGTGGGGCCCGGAAAGTGAGGCGTCTCGGCCGCGATCCGCCAGGCGCCGCCGGACTCTTTGCGCAGCGAAAGCAGAACGTCGCCGAAGTGGCGGGCGGCGACCCCCTCGCCGCGGGTGAGGTAACAGGCGATGTAGCCGAGGGCCCCCTCGGCGCCGTAGGCAACGGGCGTGATCCGGTAGGCCCGCGCGAAGCGTTCGCTCAGGTTGGTGGTGACCGGAACCCGGCCGCGAATCCAGTTGTTGGCGCGATCGTCGAGAAGCACGCTGTCTTCCGTGTAGAGAGCCGCGAGCGCCGGCTGATCGTTCCACCCTTTCTCCCGAGCCCGAAGCAGGCGGGCGAGATCTTCAGGCAGCTCGATGGCGGGCAGCGTCGCCTCCTCTTCCCCCTGCACTTTGGCGGCGACCGGGCTCAGCAGGTGCTGATGGTGGTCGACCGCCGGGGCCAGGGGGATGGCGGGCTGTTTCTGGGCTGCCGCTTTGCTCTCCGCTTCCGCGGGCGCACCCACGAAGGCTGCCACCAGCAACACCGCGCCGAGCGCCCTCAGGATCTGCTTCATGGTTTCGTCTCCATTCAAATGGATCACCGCCATACCTACGTAAATTGCAGTTGCAGGTTGCAGGCGGTTCGATAAACTTTGAACAGGGCGACGCATCCCCGTGCTTCCCTCCAGTGGTAGGCTTCGAAGATGACCCTGCAAGAGCTATTCGGTATCGAGCTGCCGATCATCCAGGCTCCCATGGCGGGGGTGCAGGGCAGCGCGCTGGCGGTGGCGGTGTCCAATGCCGGTGGGCTGGGGTCGCTCCCCTGCGCCATGCTGAGCCTCGATGCGATGCGCAGCGAGCTGGCGGCGATCCGGGCGCGGACCAGCCGGCCGTTCAACGTGAACTTCTTCTGCCATACCCCGCCCATGGTCAGCGCCGAGCGCGAAGCGGGCTGGCGGGCGGCGCTTTCGCCCTACTACAAAGAGCTCGGGATCGATCCCAGCTCCTTTTCCGCCGGGACTGGACGCGCCCCCTTCAACGCCGAGGCCGCCGACGTTCTCGAAGAGTTCAAGCCCGCTGTCATGAGCTTTCATTTCGGCCTGCCGTCGGCCGATCTGCTGGCCCGGGTGCGGAGCTGGGGCTCGAAGATCATCTCTTCGGCGACCACCGTCGACGAGGCACGCTGGCTTGAGGCGCAAGGGGTCGACGCCGTCATCGCGCAAGGTCTCGAGGCGGGCGGGCACCGCGGCATCTTCCTTTCGGACGATCTGACCACTCAGGCAGGAACGTTCGCGCTGTTGCCGCAGATCGTGCGGGCGGTGAAGGTCCCGGTGATCGCCGCCGGCGGCATCGCGGATGCGAAAGGCGTTGCCGCGGCGATGAAGCTCGGCGCCGCGGGCGCGCAGGTCGGCACGGCCTATCTGCTCTGCCCGGAGGCCGCAACCAGCGCGGTGCATCGCGCCGCGCTGAAGAGCGAGGCCGCCCGTCACACGGCGCTGACCAACATCTTCTCCGGCCGGCCGGCGCGCGGCATCGTCAATCGCATCATCAGCGAATTGGGCCCCATCTCTGCGGCAGCGCCCGCCTTTCCGCTGGCCGCCTCCGCCATGGCTCCCCTGCGCGCCAAGGCCGAAGCCCAGGGCAGCAGTGATTTCTCGGCTCTCTGGTCAGGGCAGAACGCGAGCGGGTGCAAGGAAATACCGGCAGCTGATCTCACTCGGGAGTTGGCCGCGGATCTGTCCCTCCGGCGATAAATCGCCCTGGAAGCATTCCCCCTCGCCTTCTGTTCTGTCTCCCTGAGCCGCCGCCTTGCCGTCCCTGGCGGCGGCTGGTACCGTGTCGCCCATTCTACGATTGAGAGATCTATGCCCGTGAACCAGCTTTCCAGGCAGGTGCGCCTTCTACTCACCGAGTCCCGGTATCGGTTGCCGGTGATCTTCGTGGGGTTCTACATGACCGTCTGGCTGCTGACGCGGCTGGGGCTGCTGATCTTCCAGCACGCCCTGGCGCGGAACGGCGTGATCCCCGTGCTCAAGGCGCTGGCCGTGGGCGAGGTGTTCGACCTCGTCTCGGCGCTCTGGCTCGCGGCGCCGATGGTCCTCTTCCTCACCATCCTGCCGGAGCGGTGGTTCCAATGGCGGGCGACGCGCGGGTTCCTCTATCTCTGGATGGCGATCGCCGCCTTCTCGGGGCTGTTCGTGGCGGCGGCCGAGTACTTCTTCTTCGAGGAGTTCAACGGCCGCTTCAATTTCGTGGCGGTGGACTACCTGATCTATCCCACCGAGGTGGTGGACAACATCTGGCAGAGCTACCACACCGGGATCATTCTCACCCTGATCGGCATCGCCACGGCGGGGTTGCTCTGGGCGCTGCGCCGGCCCATGCGGGCGGCCTGGGAGAGGCGGGCGCCGGGGTTGCAGCGCCTGGCTTTCCTGGGCGGTTACGCGGTGGTGCTCGCCGTGGCCTCGCTGCTGATCTCGCCGGCGCTCTCGCAGCATCTCGGAGGACCGGGCGCTCAACGAGCTTGCCGGCAACGGCTATTACTCCTTCTGGATGGCCCTGCTGGGCTCGGACGCTCCCTATGAGGGGCTGTACGCGACCCGGCCGCAGGCCGCCAACCTCGCCCGCCTGCACCGGCTGCTCGCCGAGCCGGCGGCCGCGGCGACCGCGTTCGCGGCGGACTCGACGCTGCGTCCCATCCTCCCCCTGAACCCGGAGCGGAAGATGAACGTGGTGATCGTGCTCGAGGAGAGCCTCGGCTCGGAGTTCATCGGCGCGCTCAATCCCGGTGTGAAGGAGAGCCTGACGCCGCAGTACGACGCGCTGGCCCAGGAAGGGACGCTGCTCACCCATGCCTTCTCGACCGGCAACCGGACGATCCGGGCGATCGAGGCGACCACCTCCTCGCTGCCGCCGCTGCCGGGCGGCTCGATCGTGCGGCGCGACCAGTCGGTGAGCCTCTTCACCCTCCCCGAGCTGCTGAAGAGCCGGGGCTATCAGACGATGTTCGTCTACGGCGGCCGGGCGCTCTTCGACGGCATGGGCAAGTACCTGGGCAACAACGGGGTGGACAGGATCGTCGATCAGAAGGATTTCCCCGACGGCACCTTCACCACCGCCTGGGGCGCCTGCGACGAGGCGATCTTCACCAAGGCGCTGCAGGAGATGGACGGCCTCGCGGCCACGGGGAAACCTTTCTATTCGCTGGTGCTCAGCGTCTCGAACCACCGGCCGTTCACCTTCCCGCAGGACCAGATCAAGGCGGAGCCGCGCTTCCACCGGCGGGAGAACGTGGTGCGCTACGCCGACCACGCGCTCGGCCGCTTCATGCGCGAGGCGAAGAGCCACGACTTCTACAAGAACACGGTGTTCGTGCTGATGGGCGATCACGGCGCCCGGGTCTACGGCGCGGCGGAGATCCCGCTGGCGAGCTATCAGGTGCCGATCCTCTTCGTGGCGCCCGGCCTGGTGCCGGCCGGCGCGCGGCTGGACACGATCGCCTCCTCGCTCGACCTGCCGCCGACGATCCTCGGCCTGCTGGGGATGAGCTACGACTCGAAGTTCTTCGGCCACGACCTCTTCCGGATCGACTCCTCGGCCGGGCGGGCGTTGATGACGCACAACAACGACATCGCCCTGATGCGGGGGAACCGCATGGCGGTGCTCGGCCTTCACGAGTCGGCCGATCTCTACGACGTCGAATCCCGCGACCGGCGAGATGGCGCCGCTCAAGACGCCGGACGCCGCGGGCCGCGAGCTGATCGAGGACGCGATCGCCTACTTCAACGGCGCCGACCGCCTCTACCGCAGCGGCGCCTACGTCTTCCAGCCCAGCCCGGTGCAGAGCGCGGCCATCGGTCCGGTCCCTTGACGAGTCGTGTACGCTCGACTCCTCCGGTCCCGTCGAAGGGTCCGGAAGGACCTGGGAGGTGAGGAATGTGCGAACGTCGAATGCACCCACCTGGATGAGATCAAGGACGTCAAACCGCACAGCCGGGGTTGCGAGGAGTGCCTGAAGATGGGCGACACCTGGGTCCATCTCCGCCTCTGCCTTTCCTGCGGCCACGTCGGCTGCTGCGACTCGTCGAAGAACAAGCACGCCACCAAGCACTACCACGCCAGCCAGCACCCGCTGATCCAGTCGATCGAGCCGGGGGAGGACTGGATGTGGTGTTACGTGGACGAGGTGATGATGGAGCCGGGGTAGGAGCCTGTGCGGCAGAAGCGGTGATTGGTCGAAGGTCGTTGATCGAAGGGCTTGTAGAGACGCTCCCAACCCGTCCACGATACCCTGTGCAGGCCACGGGGACGGCGGGACGTCTCCAGGATTTGTCCTTCCCCTGCTACTCCCCGTGAGAGGCCGCCAACGGACGCACGGCGGGCCAGGAAGGAAGGTTCAGCAAGGCAAGGCCTGCCCAGTAAAGCCTTGCCCTCGGCGACGGCAAGCTCTCCGGCGGAGACTCCGCCTCCCCATGGCCTGCACAGTGTGTCGTGGACGGGCTAGGAACGTCTCTACAAGCCCTCCGATCAGCGGATGGAACCGCTCTTCCTGCCGCGCAGGCCTTAGCCGGGGATCGGCAGCCGCACCTCGAAGCAGGTCTCGCCGGGGCGGGATTCGAAACGGATCTCGCCCTGGTGGCGGACCCTGACGATCCGGCTGGCGATGTCGAGCCCGAGGCCGCTCCCCTCCCCCACCCCCTTGGTCGTGTAGAAGGGCTCGAAGATGCGGGGCTGCACCGTCTCCGGGATGCCGGGGCCGTCGTCGACGACGTCGACGACCGCGTCGTCGCTCGCGGCGCGAGGTGCGCAGGGTGAGCGTGCCCTGGCCGTTCCCCTTCATGGCGTCGATGGCGTTGTCGATCAGGTTGGTCCACACCTGGTTGAGCTCGCTGCCGTGGGCGCAGATCCGGGGGAGCGCTGCGGTCGAACCGGCGGACGACCTCGACGTTGCGCCTTGCGCAGCTTGAAGGCGAGGATCTTCAGCGTGCTCTCCAGGCCCTCGTGGAGGTCGACCTCCTGCTGCGGGGCCTGGTCCATGTAGGAGTACTCCTTGATGGCGGTCACCAGCTCGGAGATGCGGCCGGTGCTCTGCTCCACCTGATCCAGCAGCTCGGCCAGGTTGAGCATCCCCTCGAGCCAGGGGAGGACGCAGCGCAGGGACTCGTCGCCGATCGCGCTCGGCGATCTCGGTCAGCCGCTCGGGGCCGAGCCCGGCGGCGGCGAGGGTGGGGGCGAGGCGCCAGGCGTCCTCGGCGTTGCGCTCCTCCAGCCACTCGGTCAGCGAGTCCTCGCAGATCGCTCTGCGCCATCGGGTCGACTGCGGCCGCTCGCCGCCGGTGGGCGATCGCCGACGAGCGCCGCCCGCTGGACCTCGAGCATCTCCTGCCGCTCCGCGCGCGGTGAACGGGCGGTCGCGCTCCAGGATCAGGTTCTGCAAGCAGCGCAGGGATTCGCGGAGCTGCCCCGCCGACCGCGCGGCGGCGGCGGCCGGGTTGTTGAGCTCGTGGGCGAGGCCGGCCGACAGCTTGCCGAGGGCGGCCATCTTCTCCTGCTGGCGGAGCTGGGCGTCGACGTCGGTGGCCCGGCCGGCCATGGGCGGTGAGCACGACGCGGGCCACGGCCGGCTGCTCGGCGATCAGCCGCCGGAAGCGGTCGGGGGCGACGCGGATCACCCGGCAGGGCCCCGACGCGCGGCCGGTAGCGAGGGCCAGACCGCCGGTGAGCATCGAGATCTCGCCGGTGAAGTTGCCCGGGCCGTGGACGGTGAGGAGCTGCTCCTCGCCCCGCACCAGCTTGGTGGCCCGGACCTCCCCCTCCAGGATGACGAAGAAGTCGTGGTCCGGCGTCCCTCGGTGAACAGGACGGTCCCCGGCGCGATCTCGACCTCCGTGCCCTCGGCGCGGATGAGCTCTCAGGGCCTCGCCGGTAGCCGTGGGAAGAGCGACTCCTCGTGGGGATCGTGGCAGCATGGGCTCAAGCGCTCTTCAGATGCCGGCCAGGTACTGGTGGATGAACGAGACGGCGATCGAGCCCTCGCCGACGCCGGAGGCGACGCGCTTGACCGAGCCGTGGCGCACGTCGCCGGCGACGAAGATGCCGGGCACGCTGGTCTCCAGCAGGAAGGGGTCGCGGTCGAGCGTCCAGCCCGGCGGGCGCTTGCCGTCGCGCATCAGGTCGGGGCCGGTGAGGATGAAGCCGCGGTCGTCGCGCTCGACGACGCCCTCCAGCCAGTCGGTGCGCGGCTGGGCGCCGATGAAGATGAACAGCGAGCGGGCGGGGTGGTCGGTCGACCGTCTCCGCTGTCGGAGTGTGGACGTCGATCGACTCCAGATGCTCGCTCGCCGTGGGCCGCGGCGACGTTGACGTGGTACCAGCACCTCGATGTTGGGGGTCGCGCCGATCTGGTCGACCAGGTACTGCGACATCCCCTTGTCGAGCGAGTCGCCGCGCACCAGCATGACCACCTTGCGGGCGTACCGGGAGAAGTACATCGCGGCCTGGCCGGCGGAGTTGGCGCCGCCGACGATGTAGACGTCCTCGTCGCGGCAGGACGATCGCCTCGGTCATCGCCGCGCCGTAGTAGACGCCGGCGCCGGTGAGCCGCTCGACGCCGGGGACGTCGAGCTTGCGGTAGGAGACGCCGGTCGCGATCAGCAGGGCGTGGCAGCTCACCTCGCGGCCGTCGCCGAGGGTGACGATGCGGTAGGGGTCCTCGAGGCGGACCCCGTTCGCCTCCTGCGGCGTGAGGATCTCGACGCCGAAGCGCTGCGGCCTGGGTGACGCCGCGGCGGGTCAGGTCGGCGCCGGAGAGGCCGGAGGGGAAGCCGAGGTAGTTCTCGATCCGCGAGCTGGTGCCCGCCTGCCCGCCCGGAGCGTCGCGCTCGACCATCAGCGTGCGCAGCCCCTCGGAGGCGCCGTAGACCGCCGCCGCCAGGCCCGCGGGCCCGCCGCCGACGATCACCAGGTCGTAGAACGGCTTCTCCGCCTGCGTCCTGAAGCCGATCTTCTCCGCCAGCTCGGTCCGCGAGGCGGCTTGGCGAGCCGGGTGCCGTCGGCGAGCAGAACCAGCGGCAGGCGCGGCTCGCCGTCCATCCTCGCCAGGAGCTTCTGGGCCTCGGGGTCGATCTCGACGTCCAGCCAGTGATAGGGCACCTGGTTGCGGGCGAGGAAGTCGCGGATCTGGAAAGCGTCGGGCGACCAGCGGTGGCCGATCACGCGCACCCCCTCGAACGGCGGGCGGAAGGCCGCCTGCCAGTCGTCGAGCAGGTCGTCGAGCACCGGATAGAGGCGCTGCTCGGGCGGATCCCAGGGCTTGAGCAGGTAGTAGTCGATGCGCGCCGTGTTGATGGCGCGGATGGCGGCGTCGGTGTCGGCGTAGGCGGTGAGCAGCACCCGCTTGGCCGCGGGAAAGATGCGGGATCGCCTGCTCCAGGAACTCGACGCCGGTCATCTGCGGCATCCGCTGGTCGACCAGGAAGAGGGCGACCGGGGTGTCGCGCGCTTTGAGCGTCCCCAGGGCCTCGAGCGCGCTCGGCGCCCGAGCTCGCCCGCATCACGCGGTAGTGCTCTCCATACTCGCTGCCGCAGGTCGCGGTCCACCGCCCGCAGCACCTCGGGATCGTCGTCGATGGCGAAAAGGACGGGCTTGGCCATGGGTTTGTTTTTCCCTCGCTGTCGGGGAGGAATATATAGGAGGTGTCAAGCCAACCCTAACCCTCACCCCCCGGCCCCTCTCCCCTCCCACCCTCCCTCACCGGGAGAGGAGAGAAAAGCGGAGCAAAGGACAAGCCCCGGGAGATGGCCTCCCCCTGAAGGGGGAGGAAAAAACGCTGTTCTCCCTCTTCTCCCGGTGAGGGAGGGCGGGAGGGGACGGGAGAAGAGGGCCGGGGTGATGAGGGCCCCTGGCATCACCTTCGCTTACAATCTGCCGCGGTGCGGAAGCGCGGGGCGGTAAGGACGTAGGGACCCCTACAAATCCTGGAAATCGCAGGTCCTTTCACGGGTGGTCGGGCAGTCTTGAAAAAAATCACAGGCAGCTTTTTCATCGTCATGGCACTGGCCGCGACGGGTCTCCTCTCGGCCCAGACGCCTCCCATGGTCCAGCCGGCGCCGTCCGTTCAGGACATGGGGGGATCGAAGGTGATCCTGCTGTCGCTGGAGGATGCTCTGCGCATCGGCTCCGGCGAGAGCGAGACCGTGTGGGTGGCCGAGGCCGGAGTGACCCGGGCGGTCGGCTCGGAGATCGTCTCGCGGAGCGGCCTGTTTCCGCAGGTCTCGGGCACGGCCTCCTACACCCGGACTTTGCGCTCGCAGTACGACGGCCTCTTCTCATCCTCCTCCAGCGGCGGAAGCGGCTCGGGGAGCGGGGTTCAGGATCTCCCTTTCGGGCGGACGAACCAGTACAGCCTGGGGCTCACCCTCTCGCAGTTCATCTTCGACGGCGGCCAGACGGTGGCCCGCCTGCGCGCTTCGCAGGCGCGCCGGCGTTCGTCGGAGATCAGCGTCGACGCCGCCCGCGCGGAGACCCTGCTGGACGTCACCAGCGCCTACTTCGACGCCCTGCTCAGCGAGCGGCTGGTGACGATCGCCGAGGCCTCGCTCGGCCAGCAGGAGGAGATCCTGCGGCAGACCACCGTGGCCTTCCAGGTGGGGGACAAATCGGAGTTCGAGCAGCTCCAGTCCCGGGTCTCGCGCGACAACCAGCTGCCGCTGGTGCTCCAGAACCGCAGCCGCCGCCAGGAGGCCTATCTGCGGCTCAAGCAGCTCCTGAATGTGCCGCTGGCGGACGAGGTCCACCTCACCACGACTTTGGAGGAATTGCCGGCGCGCTTTGCCACAACCTCGGATCTGGCGGCGGACGCGCGGGCGCCGGTGCGCCAGGCGGAGGAGGAAGTGCAGGCCAACGAGTCGCTGCTCAACGGCGCGCGCGCCGAGCGGTGGCCTTCGATCTCGTTCAATTCGCGCTACAGCCCGGTCGCCTACCCCGCCAACGGCCTGCCGCAGTACGGCGATTTCCGGGAGGACTGGACGGTGACGCTCAACCTATCGATCCCGATCCTCACCGGCGGCCGGATCACCGGCGACCAGCTGGTGGCGCGCGGCAATCTCTCCGAGGCGCGGGCGCGCTTGAAGCAGGCCCGGGAGGCCGCGGAGCTCGACGTGCGGACGTCACAGCTCGACCTCGGCGACGCCGAGGCGCTGCTGAAGAGCAACGAGAGCACCGTCGAGCAGGCGCGGCGGGGGTACGAGATCGCCCAGATCCGCTTCCGCGAGGGGATCTCGAGCCAGATCGAGCTCCAGAACTCGCGGCTCCTCTCCGAGCAGGCCGAGGTCAACCGGGCGCAGGCGCTCCGCAACGTGCAGGTGGCGCGCGCCCGGCTGGCGCTGATCCGCGATCTCCCCCTGAACGGCGGCCAGTCCACGGCCCAGGCCGGCACGGGGACCACGTTCGGAGGATCGACACAGAGCACACAGCCGAACCAGACGATGGCAACACCCTCGGCGGGCGCGGGTGGGACGACGGTGCCGGGACAGCCCAGTCCGGGGGGATCTTTCCAATGAAATCTTGTACCTCGAATCGACGCATCCTGATGATCCTCCTGCTCGCCCTGGCTCTTGTGGCCGGAGCGGGCTGCCGGAAGGGGAAGGGCGCCAAGGACGCGGCCGCCAATGCCGCTCCGCAGGCGATCGTGCTGGGGCCCGAGGACACGGCGGTGGTTTCCAAAGGCCCCTTGCAGAGCGGCCCGTCCCTCACCGGCACGCTGGCGGCGCAACGGCAGGCGGCGATCCGGGCGCAGATCGCGGGCTCGGTGCTGACGGTGACGGCCGAGCCCGGCCAGGCGGTGCGCCGGGGGGAGACCCTGGCCCGCCTCGATTCGGCCGCTCTGACCGACGCCTACAATTCGGCGCGCTCGGCGGTGACCAGCGCGCGCAACAATCTGGACGTCGCCCAGCGCGAGGCGCAGCGGCAGCGCACCCTGGTGGCTGCGGGCGCCGTGGCCCAGCGCAACGTCGAGACCTCCCAGCAGACCGTGGTCCAGGCCCAGGCCTCCCTGGCCCAGGCGCGATCGCAGGTCGCCAGCGCCGAAAAGCAGCTCGGTTACACGGTGGTGAGCGCTCCGTTCTCCGGCGTGGTGAGCGAGCGGCCGGTCTCGGCGGGGGACGTGGTGCAGCCCGGCACCGCTCTCTACACGCTGGTCGACCCCTCCAGCCTGCAGCTCGAAGCCGCCATTCCCGCCGAGGAGCTCGGCCAGATCAAGGTGGGCTCGCCGGTGGAGTTCACCGTCACCGGCTATGGCAACCGCAGCTTCCGCGGCGAGATCTCGCGCATCAATCCGAGCGCCGACCCCACCACCCGGCAGGTGCGGGTCTACGCCGAGATCCCCAATCCCGGCAACGATCTGGTGGCCGGCCTCTATACCGAGGGGCGGATCGAGAGCGAGTCGCGCAACGGCCTCACGCTGCCGACCGCGGCGATCGACCGCCGCATGGCCCGGCCGGCCGTGCTGCTCGTCCGCGACGGCAAGGTGGCGCGGGTCGAGGTGCAGCTGGGGCTGGTCGACGACCGCGAGCAGAAGGTGGAGGTCCGCGCCGGCGTCCAGGCCGGGGACGTGGTCCTCCTCGGCGCCGCCCAGGAGATCGCGCCGGGAACGCCGGTCACGCTGGCGCCGGCGGTCCAGCAGGCGGCGGAAAGGCTGGCGCAGACGCTATGACCATCTCCGATTTCGCCATCAAGCGCCCGATCATCACCGTCGTGACGATGCTGGCGCTGGTCGTCTTCGGCATCTTCGCCCTGTTCAGCTCGACGCGACGAGTTCCCGGATCTGGCGAACCCGATCGTCTTCGTCGCGATCGCCTACCCCGGCGCCTCGCCCGACCCAGGTCGAGCAGCGAGGTGGTGGAGCGCATCGAGGAGGCCTTCAGCGGCATCACCGGGATCGACAAGATCAACTCCACCTCGCTCGACGGCTTCGCGCACCATCGTCGTGCAGTTCGTCTTCAGCAAGGACCCGGACCAGGCGACGCAGGACGTGCGCGACGCGATCTCGGCGGATCCGCAACGACCTGCCGCCGGAGATGAAGGAGCCGGTCCTCGCGCAGTTCGATCCCGACGACCTGCCGATCGTCTCGCTGGTGCTCGCCTCGGACCGCTGGCGCCGCCGGAGCTCACCCGCTCGCCGATCCCGGCATCACCCGGGCGCTGCGCGGCGATCAACGGCGTCGCGCAGGTGACCGTGGTGGGCGGCGTCAACCGCGAGATCTCGATCGACGTCCGGCCGGGCGACATGGCCGTCGTCGGGGATCAGCATGGCCAGGTCGTGCAGGCGCTGCAGGCGCAGAACCTCGCGGCGCCGGTCGGGCAGCTGCCAGGGGCGTCTCACCGAGCAGCGCGATCCGCCTGAAGGGCCGGCTCGAGAGCCCGAGGACTTCGCGCAGCTCGTCGTCAGCTCGCGCGCAACGGCCAGCTCATCCGCCTGGGCGCAGGTGGCCGACGTGCGCGACGGCACCGAGGAGCCGCGCTCGCTCGCGCTGTTCAACGACCAGCAGGCGGTCGGCATCGACATCATCAAGTCGCAAGGGGTACAGCACCACCGCCGTCGCCGACGCGGTGCAAGGCGGCGATCGCCGAGATCCAGCCGACGCTGCCGCCGGGGGTGAAGCTGTCGAGATGGTGCGCGACGCCGGCGTGCGCGTGCGCAACTCGGTGCGCAACGTCGAGGAGGCGCTGATCGAGGGCGCGCTGCTCACGGTGCTCGTCGTCTTCCTGTTCCTCAACTCGTGGCGCTCGACGGTCATCACCGGCCTCGCGCTGCCGGTCTCGGTGCTCGCCGTCGTTCATCGCCGTCTGGGCGCTTCGGCTTCACGCTCAACACGATGTCGCTGCTCGGCCTGTCGCTCGCGATCGGCATCCTGATCGACGACGCCATCGTGGTGCGCGAGAACATCGTGCGCCACGTCGAGATGGGCAAGGACCACTTGACGGCGGCGCACGAGGGCACCGACGAGATCGGCCTCGCGGTCGCGGCGACGACGTTCTCGATCGTCGCGGTGTTCGTGCCGGTCGGCTTCATGCCCGGGGATCGCCGGCCAGTGGTTCAAGCCGTTCGCGCTGACCATCGCCTGCGCGGTGCTGGTGTCGCTGTTCGTCTCCTTCTCGCTCGACCCGATGCTCTCGGCGTACTGGCCCGATCCGCAGCTCGAGGCGCACGAGCGGCGCAACCCGATCGCGCGCGCGCTCGACCGCTTCAACCACTGGTTCGACCGCCAGGCCGACCGCTACAAGGGGGTCATCGCCTGGGCGCTCGACCACCGGCTGGCGATGATCGCGCATCGCCGTGGCGTCGTTCGTCGGCGCGATCGCGCTGCAGGTCGTCTTCGGCGGCGTCGGCTTCGTCCCCGATGAGCGACCGCTCGCGAGATCAACGTGGCGCTCGAGACGCCGCCGGGCTCGAACCTCGACTACACGCGGCTCAAGGCGCGAGGAGCTCGGCGCGCATCGCCCGCGCGCCACCAGGAGGTCGCGTACACCTACACCACGCTCGGCAGCAGCTCCGGCTCGGGCGGACGTCGACACCGGCAGCATCTACGTGCAAGCTCGTGCCGAAGAACGAGCGCGACGTCTGCCAGCAGGAGCTCGCCCGGCAGATCCGCGCAGGAGCTCGCAGCGGTCGGCGGCGCGACGGCCTACCTGTCGCAGCGGCGGCTTCGGCGGCGGCCAGAAGCAGATCCAGCTGCAGCTCCGGGGCCAGGACGTCGGCGACGCTCAGCAGCTGCCGCGCAGGCGATCGCAGAGCGAGATGCGCAAGGTGCCGGGCGCGGTGGACGTCGGCCTCTCGACGCGCGGGCCAGAAGCCGGAGCTCGAGGTGGAGCTCAACCGCGGCCTCGCGGGCACGCTCGGCGTCACCGTCGGCGCAGGTCGCGCAGTCGCTGCGCCCCGCCTTCGCCGGCGTCGACGCCGGGCGACTGGGTCGATCCGCTCGGGCAAGACGCGCGACGTGCACGTGCGCCTCGCGCCCGAGGCGCGCGCGAACGCTCGACCGATCTCGAGCAGCTGCCGCTGCTGGTGACGTCGGCGGGCCGCGGCGGCGGCGCGGAGCGGCAGCCGGCGGCGCGCCGTCCGTCCCGCTCGGGCAGGTGGCGCACCATCACGCCGCAGCGTCGGGCCGGCGCAGATCGACCACCTCGACCGCGACCAGGTCGTCACGGTCGAGGCCAACGTCGCAGGGGCGCTCGCTCGCGCGACGTGACGCGCGACGTCAACCGGCGGATCGCCAGGTTGCGGCTGCCGCCGGGCGTACGCATCTCGCCAGGGCGGCGAGGTCGGAGAGCCAGAGCGAGGTGTTCGGCAAGCATCTTCGCCGCGCTCGGCGTCGCGGTGCTGCTGATGTACCTGATCCTCGTGGTGCAGTTCGGCTCGTTCCTCGATCCGCTGGCGATCCTGCTCTCGCTGCCGCTGTCGCTGATCGGCGTGGTGCTGGCGCTGCTGATCACGCGGCGACACGCTGAACATCATGAGCCTGATCGGCGTCATCCTGCTGATGGGCATCGTGGCGAAGAACGCGATCCTGCTCATCGACTTCGCCAAGTGGGCGCACGAGAAGGGGCATGCCGCTGCGCGAGGCGCTGATCGAGGCCGGCCGGATCCGCCTGCGCCCGATCCTGATGACGACGTTCGCGCTGATCGCCGGCATGATGCCGGTCGCGCTCGGCCTCGGCGAGGGCGCCGACTTCCGCGCGCCGCTCGGGCGCGCGGTGATCGGCGGCGTGATCACCTCGACGCTGCTCACGCTGCTCGTGATCCCGACGGTCTACGAGATCATGGTGGAGACGCGAGAGAAGATCCGCGGGAAGTTCCAGCGCAAGAGCAAGGCGCCGGTACGGACGGAGGCGGAGCCGGCGGGGGCACCGTAGAAGAAGCGCCGGCCCCGGTGCAGTCCCCGCACTGCACCCACCCCCTCCCACCCCGCAGTCCCCGCGCTGCACCCGCCTCACCCCTTCTTTTCGAATCTCCATCCCCTCAACAACTTACGCCGCCCCTCCCGCTCGGCACCCGCCTTGCCCTTCCCTGGGTCCGAACCCAAGGAGGGAATTCCAATGAACGAGAAGACGTCACCCCAGGTCCAGCCCGAAAACGCCGGACTGCGCTCCATCTCCGGCATCCGCTGGCTGCTGCTGGCGGGCTCCACAGTCACCGGCGTATCGGTCTTTCGCTTGGTGCAGGCGCGATGGGACGCGATTCCGGTGCCGCTCCAGTTCCTGATCCTGGTCGCCGGAGCGCTGGCGATCTTCGCCCTCGGCCAAGTCGTCCGCCGCCGGCTGCGCCTGCCCGCGGCCGGCTCGGCGCTGCTCTTCCTGTTCACCGGCCTGGTGCCGGTGATGGCCTGGGGCGCGGTCTACCTGAAACTGCTGGATACCCCCGGCGGCTGGCTGGCGTTCGGCGCCGGCATGGCCGCTCTCCTGGGCGCGGCGGTGAGCGTGCTGCGCACCGTGTTTCGCTATCCTGGAACGCTCTACCCCGCCGCTCTCGGCGTCCTGCTGGCGGCGCAGGCGGTCCTGCCGTGGCTCGGGAGCCGGTGGCCCTGGAGCCCCGCGGGGCTCTACGGGCTGGCCACCGTGATCCTGGGCGCCGTCCTCCATCTCGGCAGCCGCCACATCAACCGCTTCTTCTTCCATCGCGACCGGCGGGACGGCGTCGACCGTCCGGTCCATCTCGTGCCGTTCCTGCTCCTCGGCGTGCTCTATGCCGGCGCCCTGACCCTGCTGGATCTCCACTCGGCTTTCCTGGCCCTCCCGCTCGCCGTGCTGGGGCTGGTCCTCGCCGGCACCGGCGAGGAGTATTACCAGGCGCTCGCCGACTCGCTCGGGAAAGCCCCCGAGCGCTGGCCGCGCCGGTCCGTGGCGCTGCTCGCTCTCGGCTTTTCCTGTATCGCGGTCTCTCTCCCTCTCGCGCTCCTCGATCCGACCGGCCGCTGTCTGTCGCTGGTGGCCCTCGCCGCCTCCTGCCTTTTCCTGCGCTGGGGCCTCCGCCATGGCCAGACCGTGGCCCATGTCGCGGGCGTGCTGGCGGCGTTCGTCGCCTATCTCTTCTCCCCGGCCCTACTCACGGCGCTCCCCGGCTTCCGCCCGGATTTCGGGACCTGGGGCCTGCTCGGATTTCTGGCCATCCTGATCGGCCTGGGCGCGCTGCTGGTGAAACGGCAGGCCCCGGAAAAGCTCCGTCAGGCGCACGGCATCCTGATGGCCCTCCTGTGGCTCTGGATCATGGCCGCCGCTCTCACCAGCGTCTCCGCGGACGCGGCGCTGCAGCTCGCCATCGCCCTCGGCCTGATGCTGCTGGCGGGGATCGGCCTGCTCTGGGATGGGCTGGCGAAACCTGAGAGCGAGCGGATCGAGCTCGGATTGGCCCTGATCGTGGCCTGGCTGCCGGCTCAGCTCTTCCTCGACGGCTGGCTGCAGCCGTCGCGGAGCGCGGCGCTGGTCGCGGCCCTCGCCGTCGCCGGGGTGGAATTCGGAGCGCTGATCCTGGCGGCGCGGCGCGGTCCCGGCCGCTGGCTGGCCCGGCGCCGCGGCATGGAGGCCGAGGAGCTGGGGGCCTTCGTCACCCTCTCACTCCGCCGGTTGACCGGCGTCTGGCTCGCCCTTTCCGGCGCGGCCTGCCTGCTGCTGACCGGATGGGACGCGCTGATTCTGGCGCTGGTGATGGTGGGCCTCCTGTTCCTCTCCCGGATCGGGATCGACGGCTGGGCGCCGCGCCTCGCCTTCCCCGCGCGGCTGAGCCTGCTGCCGTTGCTCCAACTCGCCGTCCTCCTCGCCGCCGGCGGCCACCCGCGGCGGGACCTGCCGATGGCGCTCCTTGATAACCCCTTCGCCCTGCTCCCCTGGATCGCGATCTTCGGGCTGCTCTGGCGCGGCCTCCTGCTCGAGGCGCTCGGCCGCCGGCGCACCCTGAACCCCTGGGCCATTACCCTCGCGATGATCACCGCCTGGGGCTATCTGGTGGCGTTCCTCCTCGAACCCCAGCTCGCCCCCTGGGCCAATGTTGCTCTGATCGCCGCGGCCGCCGGCTGGGCGGCGGTCTTCACCCTCGACGGCCTCCGCGACCACACGGGCGGGAACGGCTGGGCGGCGCAGACCTGGGCCGGCCTGGGGCTGCTCCACGCCTTCACCGCCGGCTGGCTCCACTGGGGGAGCGGCCTGGCTCCCTGGATTCTTCTTGGAGCGGGGACGGTCGAGTACGCCCTGGGAGCGCTGCTCTCCCGCACGGAGCGCGGTGCAGTCTTCTCCCTCTCCTGCCGCCGCATCGGCCTCGCGCTGCCGCTGGCGGCTGGCGCCCTTTCTCTGCTGAGAATTCCGGAGATGGGAACAGTCTGGTTCCCGACACTCGTCACCTTCCTGGTCAGCCTCTTCTACATGATCGTGGCCGCTCGGGAGCCGAAGCGGGTCTTCCCGGCCCTCGCCTCGGCCGCCTTCCTGATCCTGGCGCTGCTGAAAGTGATCGCCCTCACCCACCTCGGTCTGGAGTTCTACTTTCTGGCCCCGGGCTTCGCGCTGCTGGCCCTCGCCGGGCTGCTGCGGACCGAGCTTGGCCCCGTCTGGAGCCGCCATCTGGCCGCCGCCGGCGCCTCCTGCGTCTATGCCACGCCGATCGTCGCCCTCTCCGGCGAGATCTCCTGGGGGTGGCTCGCCGCCCTGCTGCTCTGCGCCGTGGGTTTCGGCGCCGCCTCGTTCACCTTGCGCAGCCGCTCCCTGCTGACCGTCTCCACCGCGGCCCTGCTGACCGACCTCGGCTTCGTCGTCTTCCGCATCGGCACCACGGCGCCCACCGTCCTCTGGGTGCTCGGCCTCGTCTTCGGCCTCGCCCTGATGGCGGTCGCCGCGTGGATGGAGCACCAGCGCGAAGGCGTGCTCCAGCAGATCCGCCTCTTCGGCCGCGAGCTCCGGGCCTGGAGCTGAAACCCTTTCCATTCGGCTTTAGAAAGGAAATTGAGCCATGAACATCCTGCATCGCTTCAACCTGCTGGTGAAAGGGCGCATCAACGCCGTCCTGGACGCGCTGGAAGACCCCGAACGGAGCCTCCTCCAACTCGTCCAGGACATGGAGGAAGAGCTCGACGCGGCCAAGCGGGCCGTGGCGCGGGCGATGGCCAACGAGGACCGTCTGCGGGCGCAGATCGCCTTCCACGCCCAGGATGCCGGCGAGTGGCAGCGGGCCGCCGAGCGGGCACTCGGCAAGGGGGACGAGGCCGGCGCCCGCGAGGCGCTCCGCCGCGTCGAGAAGGCCGAGCGCCAGCGCGAGAAGCTGGGCCAGCATCTCGAAAAGCAGTCCGCGGAGACCGAGGAGGTCCGCCAGTCCGTGGTCCGCATGCAGGAGCGGGTCGAGCAGGCGCGGAGCCGTCTCCAGCTCGTGCAGGCGCAGATGCGGCAGCTCGAGGCCCGGCGGGCGATCGGCGACGTCCTGTCGACCGCCGGCGCGCTGAACCTGCACGGAGAGTTCGATCGCATCAGCGCGCGTATCGAGGAGGACGCCGCCACCGAGCGCAACTATCAGCGGATCGACGACGACCTCTCCGGCGAGAACCTCCGCCGCCGCTTCGAGAAGGACGCCGTAGCGGACGCCGTCGAGGAGCGGCTGGCGAAGCTCAAAGAGTCCGCGACGCCCGCCGGAGAGCCGCGGTGAAAAGGCTCTGGAGGCGGCTCCGCCGCCTCCTCGGCCAGTCGCGCATCATCCTGCCGCGGCGACCGCTCCACCCGGAAGACCTCCGCCCAGGCGACCGTCTGGAGATCGGAGAGGCCGTCTTCCGCATCCGTGGCGCCCTCCACCTGAATTCCGGCCCCTGGGCCTTCCGACTGGAGGAGCTGAACGGAACCGGGCCGCGCCCCCTCCGCCTCCTCGCCGTCCCGGAAAGCCCGGGGCCGTGGACACTGCTCCGGGACGGGCGGTGCGTCGAGGTGCCGGGGGATTGCGTGCGGTGGTTTCCTGTTGCTTCTGAAGGAGAACGGATATGACGAAGCTAGCTCCGTAGCGGAATCAGGGCGCGCAGCCGGGCATCGCGCAGATACAGACCGCCCCAGATCAGCGCGCCGAAGAAGACCGGGAACAGGATCGCGAACCAGCCCTCCTGGATGCGCAGGTTGGACGCGACCGCGCCGCCGAGATAGCCGGTCAGCAGGATGGCCCCCAGGACGGCGGTCCGCGGAATGATGTAGAGGAGCGTCGAGGCGAGCAGAACGATTCCCAGGCCGAGGATAACGCTTACCGGATACCCCAACTTGACGGTGCCCTCCACCACGGGCGCCGGCTGGACCAGCTTCGCGCCGCCATCGAACAGCAGGAACAGTGCCGGCAGGGCACTCATGATCCGTCCGGCCCAGAGCATCGTCTTCGAGACGGGAACCGCTTGAGTGCTCGGTT
Organism: uncultured Acidobacteriota bacterium; assembly: GCA_963792575.1. Taxonomy (GTDB): domain Bacteria; phylum Acidobacteriota; class Thermoanaerobaculia; order Multivoradales; family UBA5704; genus DATARR01. Next base: position 141,662 of record CAWBWZ010000022.1, on the reverse strand, counting down.
GCATGACCTGATCCCCTCCATTTAAGAGGTGCGCAGCGTATCAGCGATCTGGGGAACAGGCGGACTGAGGCCGAGCCGCTGATGCGGCGGGCCCTCGCCATTCTTCCCGGCCCTCCCGGGGAGTTCCTCAGCCTCTCGCGAACTTGAGGTGCGTCACCTTGGGCGCGGCGATCGTCCGCACCAGCTCGAGCCCGTGCAGGTTATCGCCCATGCCGTCGAACAGCCGCTCGCCGCTGCCGAGGAGGGTCGGAACGAGGTTGATCTCCATCTCGTCCACCAGGCCGGCGGCGAGATACTGCCGGGCGGCGGCGGCTCCGCCCGCGAGCGCCACGTCCTTGCCGCCGGCGGCGCGCCGCGCCTGTTCGAGTGCCGACTCGATGCCGTCCGTGACGAACGTGAAGCTCGTTCCGCCTTCGAGCGTGAGCGGCTCGCGCGGATGGTGCGTGAGCACGAAGACCGGGTGATGGAACGGCGGATTCGCCCCCCACCAGCCGTTCCACGGCTTCCTGGAATCCCACGGCCCCGGGTGGCCTCCAAACATGTTGCGCCCCATGAGGGTAGCTCCAATGTTGACGAGCGACTCCTCTACCACCTGGGCACTCTCGTTCGCCTCTCCCCCGGGAAGGCCATGCGCCGAGCGCCAGGCCGCGAGCGGGACCACCCACTCGTGCAGGCGCATGCCGCCGATGCCGAGCGGGTTCTCCACGCTCTGGCTGGGGCCGGCGACGAAACCGTCGAACGACATCGAGATCCTGAAACGCAGTTTGGACACGGCTTGCCTCGCTTGAAAAAGGCTGTTCCCGCGGCCGCTCTCCGGCGCGAGAGTCACCAATCTACCATGAGCGCAAGAGCCGCCCGGGCGTGATATACCGCCTCCCCATGACAACCCCCGACCTCCCCCGCTGCGGCTGGGCCACCTCCGATCCCCTCTACATCGCCTACCACGACGAGGAGTGGGGGCGGCCGGTGCATGACGACCGCCATCTGTTCGAGATGCTGACGCTGGAGGGGGCACAGGCGGGGTTGTCGTGGATCACGATCCTCAAGCGGCGCGAGGGGTATCGCCGGGCGTTCGAGGGGTTCGACGTGGAGCGGATCGCCCGTTATGGGGAGAAGGATGTGGAGCGTCTGATGGCGGACGCGGGGATCATCCGCAACCGTGCCAAGATCGAGTCCACGATCAAGAACGCCCGGGCTTCCCTGGAGGTCGCCCGGGAAGCCGGCGGCCTCTCCCCCTTCCTCTGGCAGTTCGTGGGCGGCGAGCCCAAGATCAACCACTGGAAGAGCCTCAAGGAGATTCTCCCCGAGACGGCCGAATCCAAGGCGATGAGCAAGGAGCTCAAGCGCCGGGGCTTCGGTTTCGTGGGCCCCACGGTCTGCTACGCCTTCATGCAGGCCACCGGCATGGTGGACGACCACGTCTTGAGCTGTTTCCGCCGGCAGAGAGGCGCTACCGCCGCTCGACAAAGGTGAGCACGGTCTTGCCGTCCTTCTGAGCGCCCCGCGCCAGGGCGATCCGGCCGCCTCCCGGCAGTTCCAGCACCCGCAGATCGCGATCTCTCAGGGCCTCGCCGTCGGGGGCTTCGTCGTCATTATCCTGTTGATTCTTCTTCGGCGCGCCCGGCACCGGGAACGACCAGAGCGGCCGGCCGGCGAGCGGGCGCGCTCCCTTCGGGTCCCCCGGATAGAGGAAGAGATGGTCGCCGACGTAGGCGAGGAGGTCCGGCACTCCGTCGCCGGTAAGGTCCGGGCCGTAGAGCCAGTCCGTGGCCTGTTCGTTCAGCTTCCAGCGCCGGGGATCCTTATCGAACTTCCCTCCCCCCAGGCTCCGGTAGGCGGAGACCAGCAGCTCCTTCCCCCGCAATCCCCCAGGATGGGAGAGGACGAGGTCCTGCCGGCCGTCGCCGTCCGCGTCCGCGGCCAGGGAGTCGAGGCGGAACCAGAGCGGGCAGTCGGTCTCGATGGCGAGGCTGGGCGCGCTCCCCTTGCGCGAGCGGTCGCGGCCCAGCAGGAAGAGGCGCAGGCGCTTCCTGGCGAAGACGCCGAACTTCTCGAACGTCGTCGCGGCCAGGGCCGGTGCGCCATCCAGGCGGAGATAGCCGCGGTCGAAGGTGACCAGCCGCTCCTCCCCCGGCAGCAGGGACCAGGCCTCGAAAGGGGCGGTGCCGTCGGCGGGCAACAGGACCGTCTTCAGGCGCCGCCGCCCCTCGGCCTCCGGACCGGCGACGAACAGGGGGGGATCGCCCGGCAGCAGGGTTACCGGCGGGCTCGACAGGCGCACGCCCCAACGCAGCCGCTCGGCGCGGACCGGGAGTGGGAACGAGGGTCCGCGGGCGAGCCCTCCCCCCACGGGTGTCAGTAGTTGGAGCAGGCCGGTGTGGGCGACCGGAATCCACGGCCGCCCCGACCCACCCCCCGTCACCGAGCGCAGATCGATCGCCTTGGACTCCAGCAGCTGGTGGCCGGCTGTGAACAGCACTCCCGGCATGCCGGCGATGGGGGTCAGGGCGCCGCTGGCGTTGAGGTCGAAGCCGGTGACGGCGTTCACCTCCTCATGCAGGCGGGTGGCGAGAGTCTCCAGCGTGCGCCGTTGCGGATCGAAGAACAGCAGGGTCTTGGGTCCCTTGCGATCCTTCTGGGCGGAGAGCAGGAGGGCGACCCCCGGCCGGCCGCCAGGTCCGGTCACGCCGGCGGAATCCACCAGGAAGCCCGGCAGGGAGACGGTGGCGGACTCGAAGGCCCCGGCGCGGGCCGTGCGCACGTTGGTGGGCTGGGCGGAGGCGGGAAAAGCGAGGAGCAGGAGGATAAAGAGGGCTGCAAACGCTGCGGGTAGTTGGCGCGTCCTGCGCTTCGAATCCTCACCCTCGGTCCCTCTCCCGGGGGGAGAGGGAGGGCCCGCTGATGAGGCAATATTCTTGAGCGAAGGGCCCCCCCTCTCTACGAAGTGGAGAGGGGCCGGGGGTGAGGATCCGGGCGGGGGAATGCTCCGATTCACACCAGCCCTCTTCCTCACCGCCCTCCCCCGCTCAAATAAAGATCCAGCCGCACCGGCGGCACGAACCCCTCCTCCGGCGCGCGTTGAGGGTTGATGATGAAGAGGTCCGAACGGCCGTCGCCGTCGAGGTCGCGGATGCGGACGAGCGAGAGGTCGCGCGGCTCCTCGCGGAGGTCGAAGGCCATGTCGGGGTTCGCCGGGAAGGAGCAGTCCGGGCGGCTGCGGTGGATCGTCACCCTTTTGCCGCGGCCGATCTGGACGAAGTCGGCGCGGCCGTCGCCGTCGAAATCCCCGGAGAAGAGGGAGAGCTGGCTCACCCGCAGGTTGTTGAGGTCGAAGCGGAAGGTACCGGAGAGGTCGAGCCCCTTGACGGCGCGGAAGGCGCCCCCCTTCTCCTGGCACCAGACGTGGAAGTCGAGCCCGACGTTGAGGCGCTTGGTGGCGAGGCTTCCCAGCAGCTTGGTCATGCCGAGGTCCATGGTGACGGTGACGATGTCCGGCCGGCCGTCGCCGTTGACGTCCTGGAAACCGCCCGGCAGGTCGATCTCGGTGTCCTCGGCCTCGATCCCCTCCAGTCCCCAGCCGGTGATGTCGAAGGTGCGGTAGGCGGCCTTCTCCGGCGCGAGGTCCTTGGAGAGCCGGCGGAAGGTCAGCCGGCCGTGCGGCTCGCGGGCCTTCGCCATCTCCTTGCGGATGCCGCCGCGCTTGGAATCGTCCAGGCTCTGGCGGAAGACCACCTCGGCCCGGCCGTCCCCCTCGAGGTCCCCCAGCCAGACCGGATTGGGTGCTTTTGGATCGCCGGTGCCGAGAACGATCTCGGTCGCCGCCTGGAAGCGCCCCTGGCCGGCGTTGCGCGCCACCCAGACGGAGCGCCAGCGCTTCACCGGATCGCGGAAGATCAGATCCGGCCGGCCGTCGCCGGTGACATCCTGGACCTGCGGCAGCGGATAGCGGTGCTCGAGGTCGTCCGCCGAGCGGAAGGATTCCCCGGGCACGGTCAGGCGCGAGGCGGCGTTGCGCGCCAGCCCCTTCCCCTCCGGCCGGGCGAGATAGACGGCGAGCCCCTCGCGCGCGGGAAGGATGAGGTCGGGGAGGCGGTCGCCGTTGACGTCCTTCATCAGGCCGAGATCGCCGAGGAAGTTGCCGGTGCCGGCCATCACCGGCGGATCGGCGATCCACGGCTCCAGCCGCAGCGCCCCCGGCGATCCTCCCGGTACATCCAGGCGCAGCACGCTCGCCCCCTCGTCGGTGAGGGCGACCACGGGCGCTCCCGGCGGCCCCGCCTCCAGCGACAGCACCGAGAGCGGCAGCGGCAGCGCCAGCGGGGGCGCGTAGCCGCCGGCCGGCAGGGCGCGATAGACGCGCGCCTCCCGGCGGTCGATCACCGCCGGCACGATGGTCATCACATCCACCAGCCCCTGGACATCGTCCATGGTGCTGCTCTCGGTGATCGCGATCTCGTCCCACTGGTTATAGGCGACCACCACGACGAGATCGCGGCGGCCGTCGCCGTCGACGTCGGCGGAGATCACGGCGGCCGGCGCGCCGGGCAGCTCCAGGCTGACGTTGCGCAGGTTGGAGAGGGAGGGCCGGCCGGCGGCGAGCGCCGGCGCGGCGTGGGAGAGGACCGCCAGGAGAAGAACCGGAAGGGAGCGGCGGCAGGCTCGCCTCCAAGGCTTATTTCCTACCCAATAGCGTCTCGACCTATCTTTCAATTCCACCCACCTAGCTTATACGGCGCAAGGTGGCGGATCGTTGCGCGACGGGTCGCCGGCGGCGGCAATCACAGCCCGCCCGAGTTCACCAGCGCCGCCGCGACGAGCAGCAGGAGCGACGTCAGGGAGAGGGCGACCATTTTCATGAAATCTCGGGACATGGTGTGTTTCCTTTCCGACCCGGCCGGATCTACCGGTGATTGGCGATCCGCCGTCGTCTTTCGTTACAACGCTCGGGAAGTCCAATACCCCTCATTACGACTCCTCATCCATTCTTTCTACGCGAGAAAAGGGCAAAAGATGCGCCAGCCCCCATCTCCGAGGAGAGAAAGGTGAAAATCCTCCAAAACCGTCTTCCGCAGGAGACACGGGGTGTCTGGGAAAGTTGACGTGTTACCCTCTGCGGCCGGACCTTCCAGAGGAGAAACCCTTTGAGCCCTACTGCCCCGCGCCCCATCGCCGACGTCGCCCGCGACCTCGGGATCGCCCCGAGCACCTCGAGCCCTACGGCCGCGACAAGGCCAAGGTCCGCCTCGAGGCCCTGCGACGTCCGGACCGGCCGCCCGGCAAGCTGATCCTGGTCTCGGCGATCACCCCGACGCCGGCCGGCGAGGGGAAGACGACGACCTCGATCGGCCTGGCCCAGGGCCTGGCCCGGATCGGCAAGCGGGCGTGCCTGGCGCTGCGGCAGCCGTCGATGGGCCCGGTCTTCGGCCGCAAGGGGGGCGCGACCGGCGGCGGGGCAGCCGTCGTGCCCGGTCGAACACGATCAACCTCCAGTTCACCGGCGACTTCCACGCGATCACCGCCGCCCACAACCTGCTCGCCGCGGCGATCGACAACCGCCTCCACTTCGGCGACACCCGAGCTCGACCCGCGGCGGGTCCTCTGGAAGCGGGCGCTCGACATGAACGACCGGGCCCTGCGGAACATCGTCATCGGCCTGGGCGGGCCGGCGGAGGGCGTGCCGCGCGAGTCCGGGTTCGACATCACGGCGGCCAGCGAGGTCATGGCGATCCTCTGCCTGGCCGACTCGCGCGGACGACCTCCGCGCCCGGCTCGACCGGATCCTGCGTCGGCTACACGCTGCAGGGGGAGCCGGTGCTCGCCGCGCGAGCCTGCGGCGGTCGGGCGCGATGGCGGCGATCCTCAACGACGCCCTGCTGCCCAACCTCGTGCAGTCGATCGAGGGGGCGCCGGCCTTCGTCCACGGCGGACCGTTCGCCAACATCGCCCACGGCTGCAACTCGGTGCTCGCCACCCGGATGGCCCTGGCCCACGCCGACTACGCGGTGACCGAGGCCGGCTTCGCCTTCGACCTCGGCGGCGAGAAGTTCTTCGACCTCAAGTGCCGGTCGGCGGGCCTCAACCCCGCCGCCGTGGTGATCGTGGCCACCGTCCGCGCCCTCAAGCTCCATGGCGGGGTGGCCAAGGAGCAGCTCGCGGCGCCGGACCCGGAAGCCGTGGAGCGGGGGCTCGACAACCTGCGCAAGCACATCGAGAGCGTCAAGATCTTCGGCAAGACCCCGATCGTCGCCCTCAACCGCTTCGGCACCGACTCCGAGGAGGAGATCGAGAGGGTGCGCCAGGCCTGCGAGGAGCTGGGAGTGCCCTTCGCCATGGCGGACCACTTCGCCCGCGGCGGCGAGGGGGCGACCGACCTCGCCCGCGCCGTGATCGACGCTGTCAACGGGAACAGGCAACCCTTCACCCCGCTCTACACCCTCGACGAGCCGATCAAGACCAAGATCCGGAAGATCGCCCAGGCCATGTACGGCGCCCGGGACGTGGCGTTCACCCCCGCCGCCGAGCGGGACCTGAAGCTGATCCAGAAGCTTGGTTACGAGGGGCTCCCTCTCTGCGTGGCGAAGACTCAGAGCTCGCTCTCGGACAATGCCAGGCTCGCCGGCCGGCCGAAGGATTTCGAGGTGACGGTGCGCAACTTCATCCTGGCGGCGGGAGCCGGCTATGTGGTCCCCCTGCTCGGAGATATCATCCGCATGCCCGGCCTCCCCGCCTCCCCCCAGGCCGTCCGCATGGACCTGGTGGACGGGCGGGTGGTGGGCCTGCTCGGTGGTTGAGTCCTCGCGGGAGGACGATATTGACTCCGCCGGAGGACGGCGATACGATTTCCCGGAACTAAAAGACTAAAAACATGCACCCCGAACCTATTACCAATCATTGTCCCTATTGCGAGCGGGCCATGCAGGTTACACGCATGACCTGCCCCTCGTGCGAGGTCTCCGTCGAGGCTGACTTCCCGGCCCCGCGGCTCGCCCGGCTCCCGGTGGAGCACCAGCGCTTCATCGAGATGTTCGTACTCGCCAGCGGCAATCTGAAAGCGATTGCCGAGCAGGCGGGAGTGTCCTACCCCACCGTCCGCTCGCGCCTCGACAAAATCATCGACTCGCTGCGGCAGGTGATCCTGGAGACCAGCGGCGAGGCCGACGAAGTCTTCAGCGAGCGGGAACGGACCGAGGCCGCGGCGCGCTTGATCAAAGCGATCTGAGGCTTCCCGGCCGGACCGAAGGGGGCTTCCCCAGCCCCCTTGGTGTTTCTTTCCTTCCCGAAGTTCGATATAACATTTGGTCCCACTCTTACGTACAAGGGATGAGCGCTTTCGCTCGTCCAGGATTGGTGGATTAACGGCACCTCGTGGTCAATTTCAGGAACTTCAGGCGCCGCCCTCCAGAGAGCGCGGGCAAGCGGAAGACAGAATCGGAACGCCTGGATAATTTTCTGGGCGATCTCGCCGACCCCGGCCTGCTGCAGTCCCTGCGCGCTGACGAGCAGCGGCGGCGGCGGATCTTCCTCCTCGTGGGTGCCCTGGTCCTCGGCCTCGTCCTCGGCGGCGTCGGCATGCTGGTGTCCCTGCCCGCCTGGAGGTCGACCCCTCTTTCCGTGCTCAGCCACGGCGGCTCCGCGGAGGAGCTGGCGCGGGTCCTCGCCAGCCAGAGTCTGCAGCTCTACAAGGGAAAGCAGGTCGAACGGGCGTTGAGCCACGCCCGGCTGGCCACCGCGCTGGCGCCCGGGCTGGTGGACGGCTGGGACGCCCTGGCGCTCGCCCTGTTCTACGACGGCCAGACGGTCGAAGCCGAAAAGACCGCGCGCAAGTGCCTGGAGATCAGCCCCGGATACAGCCGGGCATTCCACATGCTGGGGGACTTCAACTTCTACACCGGCGACTGGAAGCGGGCCGAGGGGTACTGGCGGCAGGCCGGCACCGACGCCCAGCGTGGACTCGTCCGGCTGCTCCTCCTCCAGAACCGGATGCGCGAAGCCGCTCCCCTCGTCCAGCAACTGGCCCGCAGGATTCCGGACGACCGCTATGTCCGGATCATGAGCGAGGCCGTGCGCCTCGGCCGCGTCACGCCGGAGCTGCGGCGCAAGCTGGCGCCCGACTTCGTGGCGAGCCGCAACGTCGACACCGCCCAGGGTTGGCGCCTGTTCTACCAGCGCCGTTACGAGGAGGCGTCGGCCACCTTCAGCCGGGCGATCAGCCGCCATCCGCGCGACGGCTCGGCCCTCATCGGCCGGGGGTGGTGCCTGCTGCGGATCGGCACCCCGCGGGAGGCGCAGTCGGCCTTCGAGCAGGCGCTCGCGACCTGGCCCACCAGCTACAGCGCCCTGAACGGCCTCGCCTGGAGCCGCAAGACCCAGGGGCAGGCGGAGTCGGCCCTGGCGCTCTGGCACCAGGTGGTCGACGAGCTCCCCCGGATCGACCAGATGGAGGTACCGGATTGCCTCAAGGGGCTCGGAACGGTTTACTATGAGCGTGGTGACTACTACCAGGCCAACTTCTATCTCGCCAGCTCCGTGCTGAAGAACCCTTTCGACCCGGAGGCGGCGGCTCTCCTCCAGAGCACGCTCGGGAAACTGCAGGCTCCCCCGGCTCCGGAGGGCCCGGGAACGCGCTGAACTCCTGGTCTCACTCTTGCGTATAAGAGGAGAAACGCACCCGCGGCGGAGCCCACGCAAGACTCAGGATGGTGATCATGAACGGAAACGACCTGGACAGGCCGAAGCGATTCCAGATCTTTCAGGGTGACGGACCCCGGAGCGCGGCCGAGGCCGAGCGGCTCGACCGCTTCCTGGCCGGCGCCGACCCCCTGGTGGTGGCCTCCCCCCCGGAGGAACGGCTTCTCCTGAGCCGGCGGCTGGTCTGGGGTTTCGCCTTGTTCCTGGGGCTCGTCACCGTGGTCCCGTTTCTCTGGCGGCCCTCCCTCACGCACCCCCTGGGAAGGCTCGCTGGAATGGTTCAGGCCTCCCAGAACCATGGGCAGGCCCGCCTGCTGGTCGCTCAGGGGCAGGAGCTTCTCAGCGAGGACCGGGACGACGAGGCCCTGGCCCGCTTCAGCCTCGCGGTTCAGCTCGCTCCCAGGTTCGCGGATGCCTGGGCCAGCCTGGGGACCGCCCAGCTGCGCGGCTTCCAGTCCACCCTGGCCGAGAGGTCGTTCCAGCAGGCCCTCGCCCTCGAGCCGGACGACAAGCACGCGATCCTGGGGCTGGGCAACCTCTACCTCCGCCTGGGGAAGAACCGGCAGGCCGAGGAGGTCTGGCGGCGAGGGAAGCTGGATCAGCAACTCGCCCGCCTCTATCTGCTCGAGGGGAAATTCGAAGCCGCCAGAGCCCATCTCGCGCCGCTGCTGAAGCAGGGCCAAGGGGACGAGATCCTCCACCGCATGGCGATCGCCGCCCGTTCCCGGCACGTGGAGCCCGGGCTCCGGTCGCTGCTCGAGCCCGATCCAGCCGCCCTCTCTCCCTGGGCCGAATTGGGGTGGCGCCTTTCCAAGCAGAAGCGCTACGGCGACGCGTCCGTCGCCTTCGGGAGGGCGCTCGACGAGGTCCCCCACGACGTCAACGCCCTGAGCGGCATGGGCTGGTCCCTCCTTGAGCTGAACCGGCCCAGCGAGGCCAAGATCTACTTCCAGCGTGCCCTGCGCCTCCACGACGACCATCTGCGGTCGCTGAACGGCTTCGCCCTCAGCCTGAAGCGCGAAGGGCGGATCGGCGATGCCATCGCGGTCTGGCAGGAGACCTCCCGGCGCTATCCAGGGGTCGGCGTGAACACCGCCATCCCCGGCCTCGCCTGGACCTACTTCGAGATCCGGGACTATCGCCAGGCAGCCGTCTACTTCGCCCAGATCGTCAAGGAGCACCCGTACGATTCGCGGGTGGTCGACGCTCTCAACGTCGCGGTCCAGAACATCGCGGTCCAGAACATCGGGTCCGTGGGCGCCGTGAGCACCGTCCCGAACTGAGCCTGGCCACCGCCGCGCCCTGTGACGCCGCTCCAGATCCTGATCCTGGTCGCCGCCGCTTTCGGCGCGGGGGTGATGAACGCGATGGCCGGCGGTGGCACCATCCTCACCTTCCCGTCGCTCATCTTCCTCGGCCTCCCGGCCATCACCGCCAGCGCGACCTCGACGGTGGCGCTGCTCCCCGCCGCCGTGGCCAGCCTCTATGGCTTCCGGGACGAGGTGCGGCAGAACCAGGGATGGCTGAAGACGCTGTTTCTGCCCAGCCTCGCCGGCGGCACGATCGGCTCGGTCCTGCTGTTGCGCACGCCGGAGGGTGTGTTCGCCTTCCTGGCTCCCCTGCTGATCCTCTTCGCCACCGCTCTGTTCATGCTCCAGGGCTACCTCTCGCGCCGGACCCCGCGGACGGTGAACGATCCCGCGGAGCTGCCGCGCGGGCGCCTGGCGCTCGCCTCCCTCCTGCAGTTCGGCGTCGCTGTCTACGGCGGCTACTTCGGCGCCGGGATCGGCATCCTGATGCTCGCCCTGCTCGGCTTCCTGGGCCTCTCGAACATTCACGCGGCGAACGGGGTCAAGAACTTCTTCAACCTGTGCATCAACACGATCGCGGCGGGATACTTCATCTACAAGGGAGCGGTGGTCTGGCCGGCGGCGCTGGTGATCGTGGCCGGAGCGACGGTCGGCGGCTACGCCGGTGCCCGCTTCGCCCAGCGGATCGGCAGACAGAAGGCGCGGGCGGCGGTGATCGTCATCGGCCTGGGGGTGACGGCGATCCTCGTCTGGCAGCAGGCGGCGAAGTGAGGCCGGCGTGCCGGTCGTACAGCTCCCGCAAAGCCTGCCGCAGATCGCCACCGTGGCGCGCGAACAGCTCCTCGCTCCCCTCTTCCACCATGCCGCCCAGATCCGCGACGATCTCCGCCAGCAGCTCCGGCGTCGTCCGGCATTCGTAGAGGGCCGGCAGAAGCCCGGGACGGTGGGAGGTGACGATCAGCCCCGCGGCGGCGCGGCTCCGGCGGCGCAGGCGCCACCAGGACAGGCGGTCGAGCTGCTCGGCGCCGTCGACCAGCAGGAGATCGGCGCGATCGGGATCGCGGAAGAGCGCCGCCTCGCGGCCGGGGCCGAGCCGGCGCTCGCCTCTGCGCAGAGTCGCCATCCGTATCCGAAATCCTCGCGGCCCAAGCCGTTCCCCCAGATCCTCCAGCAGCGTCGTCTTGCCATGCCCGTGCGGCCCCACAATGGCGGCGCGGAAGCGAAGAGCGGCGAGACGATCCAGCATCTCCTCCCAGGTGACGCCGGCGAGCCGGTAGCGGATCGCGAGGACCCGCTGGACGGCGAAGGGGTTATCCCGCGCCCGCAACGGCCCCCCCGGGAGGGAGCAGGATCTCCCGCCGCGTGGGCGAGACGGTGATCGCCAGCCGCTCCGCCCGCGCGCCCGGCTCCGCCACCGCCTCCAGAGCCCAGAGCAGCGAGATCAGCTTGCCCGAGAAGCTGAAGGGCCCCTGGGGCAGACGGATGTGGAACGGCCGGATCTCCTCCATTCCCGGATTCGCGAATGGCACGGTCTCGACGATCCCCACGTCCTGATCCCCCTTCCCTTCGGTATACCAGAGCAGCCGCAGCTCGACGCTCGTGGCCGGTTGCTCGAAATGCCAGGCGACGGTGCCCTCGACCGTCTCGCCGGGGAGGAAGGCGGTCGAGCCGTCGCGGGTCTCGACGCGGATCCAGTCGTTCATCAGGCTCTCCCTCCGGGCCCCACCACCACCACCTCGTACTCGTCGTCGGTATCCGGCCAGTTGGGGAGGTCGCAATGGACTTTGAGCGACCAGACGATCTTGTTGTTGTCCGCCCGGAAAGAGGGGACCATATCGGCCGGCACCGCGAAGCTCGCCGAACCGCCGCCTTCGATCTCGAGGGGCTGCGCGGTGTCGACGACCGGCAGGCTGAGGAACGTCTCGCGGTCGGTATGGGTGTCCGTGCCGCGCCGGTACCGCGCCTCCTCCCGCCCCTCGAGGACGATCCTCACCCGCCGCACCCCGCGGCCGCCGCTCCCCAGCTTCCACTGCAGGTAGGCGGTCCCACCCGTCGCGAGCACGCCGGGAGTCAAGGTCATCTGCGCGCGCGGGTTGAACAGCACCAGGAACTGCCGGCCCACGGCGTAGATCAATCCGAGGCCGATCAGCACGAAGGGGATCAGGAAGGCGGTGAGGCAGCCGTCCGGCTGCCCCTGCCGCCAGGAGGTCACGGCCTGCCAGAAGAAGACGGAGATGATGCCGTTCCAGAACAGCGCGAGGAGCGTGAGCCCGAAGAACGCGCCCAGAGGGGTAACGGCCGGCCGCAGCCTGAACGGCGCGGCGGCGTCCGCCGGCAGTGGCATCCCGAACGGCGAAATTCCGGCCGTGACCGCCTGGGCGGCTCCCGCCCCGCCACCGCGGCCGGAGCGGACCGTCCAGATCAGAAGGGTGGCGCCGACGGCGAAGAAGATCAGCGGTATCAGGCCGAACAGATAGGCCGGCGAGAACCCCCGGGAGAGCACGGCCTGGGACGGATCGCCGGGATCGAACCAGCAGGGGACCCGCGCGCCCGGCGGATAGCGGTCGACGATCGCCTGCTTGCCCGCGGTGCCGCTGCTGGAGCCGATCCGGAAATCGTAGCGGTTCGACTCGCGCGGGCTCCCGTCGGCGACGTAGCTGTAGCGGATATCGATCTTGTAAGTGGCTCCGTCGGAGCTCGAGACCTCCGCCACCTGGCTGGAGAGGATGGTGCACTGGGTCTCGGTCCACGACCGGGAAGCGACGAGCTTCGAGACCGGCCGTACCAGCAGGAAGTAGGTGCCCGCGGCCCCGGCCAGCAGGAAGATCAGGGCGAATAGCACCAGGCAGCCCGTGGGCGAGCCGGCGGTACGGCGCTGCGAGAGGGGTCGGGTGACCATAGGAGTTGGAAAGGAATTGTATTCCGGTTTTCCGCCCCGAAGGGGCGGAATTTGAATAGCCTGGGGTTTCAACCCCAGGTAGGCGGCCACCAAGATTCCCAAACCCCGAAGGGGTGGCCGATCGCGTAAACATCGGCCGGCCCTTCGGGGCTTGAGCTTCCTTCTCGCACCCTACCTGGGGTTGACACCCCAGGCTGGATAAATTCCGCCCTGCGGGCGGACGATAGGTCTCCCCCCTACAACCGCGCCGACGCCGCCCGCCGCTGGAGCTGCAACACGTTCACATCCGGGTCCACCACCAGCCGCTGGGGATCGAAGGGGCAGCGGATGCGGACGGTTCGCGATTCCCCCGCGCCGAGCACGACCGTGGCCCGGGCGTCCTTGTAGCCGGGGGAGATCTTCCCCTTGTCGTCGAACCGGTCCCCTTGGGCAGCCGCCACCTCGACAGGGAAGCGCCCGGTGCCGGCGTTCGACACCCTGGCCGTGACCTCCCACACTCCCCCGCCCAGAGGCCGCTTCCCAGCCTCCGCGAGCTGGTACTCCGGGGTGACCGTCTGGAAAAACATCTGCCGGACCAGATCGTCGAACGCCGCCTTGTCCGGCGCGTAGGGGCGCAGCACGGCCACGAAGTCTTCGATCACCGGGTGATCCGAGTTGCCGTGATAGATCCGGAAGAACTGCTGGACGCCGGCGAGGAAGGCGTCCTTCCCCATCCGCTGATAGAGCATCCAGAGCGCCCACCCCCCCTTGTTGTAGATCACCACCACATCCCCCGGGCGGCCGCCGAGCTCCAGGGTCTCGGCCAGCGGCTTCTCGTCGCTCGGCAGGCGGTTCTCGCCATACTGGGCCTCGATCGTCGCGGCGAAGACCTGCCGCTCCAGGGGGCCGCGCATCTGCTCGAGGAGCATCAGGGTCGCGAAGTTGGCCGCCCCTTCGGCGAGCACGATGCCGCCCGGCCCCTCGCCCGGAGCCATCATGTGCCCCCACCACTGGTGGGCCGACTCGTGGGCCGCGATGGAGAATGCTACGTCGTTGCCCGGCTGCCGCTGGGCGAGGAACCCGACCCCCTCGGAGAAGAAGATGTTGGTGGCGTTGCCGCGGGCGTACTGGGCGTAGGCGGGGAACTCGTTGAGCCGCAGCTCGCGCCAGGGGTAGGGCATGTACCACTGGCCATAGAACCGGCGCGCCCCGTTCAGGGCCTCCGCCATGCTGTCCACATCGTAGGGGTGCCCCGGGTAATAGTAGATGGCGGTGCCGGGCCCGCGCCTCACCGCCCAGTGGCGGCCGGCGGCCAGGTTGAAGACGCGCAACGGATAGTCGCTCTCCCAGACCCGCGTGCGTCGGCCGCCCTGTACCGTTTCGGCGGTCAGGACCCCCGTCGAGTTGACCAGGTAGTCGGCCGGCGAGGTGATCCGGATCCGCTGCGTGAAGGCCGAGCGGTCGGTGCTGGCGTCGGTGATGCCGTCGTAGAAGTGAGGGGGGTAGATCTGCGGCTCCGAACGGTTCTTCCTCTCTTCCACGCCAATCTTGGAATCGAAACCGATCTTGGGCACGAAGTCGGGATTGCGGCCGGTGAGGACCGCCCCCGAGGGGAGCAGGAACTCGCCGAGAGGGAGATCGCCGCCGTTCCTGGAGACGCCGGGGAGGATCGTCCCCTTGTAGCGGAAGCCGAGGCGGACCGAACCTCCCGGCGCGAGCGGCTTCGCGAACCGGAAGACATAAAGGTGGGAACGGTCCTCGGGCCGGTAGGGCTGGCCGTCGAGCGTCCAGGAGAGCCCTCTCCAGGCGGCGCCGCCGGTCACCGGGAACCAGTAGAGCGGCTTGTTCTTCTGGTTCTTGAGATCGTAGAAGCCGCTCGCCCGGAACCCCCGCGCAGCGGGGTCGAGATCGAGGTCCATCTCCACCCGCGTGACATACGGCAGCGGCTGGCCGGTCCAGGTGTTGAGGTTCTTCTGCCAGTAATCCTTGCGCTGCTTCCTCACCGTCGCTCCCTCGAATCCCCGGTTCACCTCGGCCCAGAGCGTGAAGCCGAGCACCAGGGGGGGCAGGGCGAGCGCGCCGGCGGTGAGCAGAGTCCGCCTGCGATCGGCGGGACGGAGCACGGGGTGCAGGCGGTCGCGGTCGCGGCGGAGCAGGAAGCGGCCGGCGAGCCAGCCGAACAGGGCCGCCAGGGCGAGGAAGAAGAGCCGGTTGAGCACGATCGCCGGGCGGTCGATCTCGAACCGTCCGAGATCGCTCCAGGTCACGGCGGAGCCCCCGCCGGCGTTGCCGATCAGTGGCCAGTTGCCGACCCAGGTCATGTATCCGCGCATGAAGAAGAAGGCGGTCAGCAGAGCGGCCCCGAGCCCCACGCCATAGGTGGCGAAGCGGCTCTTCGTCAGCGCCAGCACCGCGGCGATGAAGGCCATCCAGACGATCATCGTGGGGGTGAGCAGCAGCCCCCAGACGATCAGGAACGGCCCGATCTCCAGCGGCACCCTCCCCTGCCCCGCCATCATCAGGGCCACCACTCCGAACGCGCCCGCGAGGGCGGCCGCCAGCACCGCGCCGTTCGCGGCGATCTTGCCGGTCACGATGGCACCGGTCGAGGCTGGCGTAGCGTAGAACAGGGGGGCGATCCCGGACGTCCGCTCGCGCTCCAGCGACTCGACGGTGTAGAAGAGGAAGAGCAGCCCGAGAGCCAGGGTCAGAAAGGGCATCCCCTGGACCGCCGCCGTTCCCGGCGTCAGCAGCATGAGGGCGTCGAACTCGGCGCCCCGGGAATCCCGGTAGAGGATGTAGTGGAAGAGCAGGATGAAGGGGATGAAGATGTAGAGCCCCGGCTGCGCGCTCAGCTCCTGGAGCTCGAAGCGGGTCACCGCCCAGGCGTCACGGAGGAAACCCGCCGGACGCGAGCTCATCCCCAGAAGGGACAGAGTCCGGTTCACCGCCGCCGGCGCGGCTGGGGATTCGAGCCGCCGGACGCGAGCCGGCCGGCGCAGACGGCCGGTGAAATGGCGGCGGGAAAGATCCACCAGGAGCAGTCCGAAGAGAACGAAGCCCACCCGGCTGAGCAGGAAGGGGGTGTCGAAGGCGACCGGCCGGGTGTTGTAGAAGCTGATCCCCCGGTCCGTCAGCAGCCAGCTCTCCTTGAGCCAGCGGAAGCCTGACGGGTCGGCATAGCGCAGGACGTCCGACAGCCCCTCGCTGATCCGGGGTGGATAGGTCCCCCACAGGAAGCTGTTGCAGAGCAGGAAGATGATCACCGGAAAGAGGAAGACCAGGATCGCCCGTCCGGTCCAGCGCCCGAGGGCGAGCGACACCCCCGCCGTGAAGACCACGGCCGGCACCAGAAAGACCAGGATCGGCCGTACATAGGCCATGAGGTGGAAGGGGCCGTAGATGTCGGGGCTGCCGGGGTCCGGCGCGAGATGGGCGAGCAACCCCGTGCTCACCGGCAGCACCAGCACGGCCGCGAAACTGGCGAGCAGGGCGGCGAGAAACTTCCCCCAAATGTATTCGCTGGGCCGCAGCGGGGTCGAGTGCAGCAGCTCCCCCACCCTCTGCTCGCCATCGCGGATCAGGGCCATGCCTGTCGCCACCGCGACGAAGAAGGAGATCATGAAGAAGCTGATCAGCGCGTAGACGTAGGCGGTCTGGAACTCGGAGTCGGCCCAGGCCTTGGAGCCGCCGAGAGAGGTGTCGATCGAATGGAAGATCCAGGCGCCGCGCGACATCCACCATCCGTTCACCAGCATGATCAACGCGAAGATCAGGAACAGCGGCCGGCTGAGGCTCTCCTTGAGGTCGAGCCCGGCGACCAGCCCGAGGCGGCGGAAGCTGAACCCCTCCACCGCGCGGGGCGAGGTCTTGGCGTGAGCGGATGAAAGCGAGCGTTCCATGGCTGGGCCTCCCACGACCACTACGGTAGTTCGGCGGCAGGGTTTCAGGGAAGCCGGATCGCCACCAGCGTGATGTCGTCCTTCGGGGGCTGGCCGGCGGTCCAGGCTTCGGCGGCGCGATTGAGGCCGGCGAGGATCTCCTGGGGATTCCGGTCGCCCAGCTCCTCGAACAGCGCGCGGACCTGGGGATAGCCGAGCGGGTCCCCCGCGGCGTTCGCCAGCTCTGGGAGGCCGTCGGTCATCATCAGGATGGCATCTCCGGCGATGAGATCCAGGCGGCGTTCCTCGAAGTCGAAGGCGAAGCCGCCGAGCGGCATGCCCTGGAGGGCGATCTCCTCGACCGTGCCGCTCGCCCCCCGGTAGACGAGGACGGGGGGCATGCCTGCCGAGGAGAGGACGAGAGCGCCGTCGCGCAGGCGGGCGACCACGAGCCCCATGGCCATCCGCCCCAGCTCCATGCGGCGGACCGCCCGGGCCGCATCGTCGAGCAGTTCCCGGGGCTCGCGCTGTCCGGCGAAGGCCGAGAACAGGCTCTTGACAGCGGTGACCATCGTCCCCGCCCGGGCGCCGTGGCCGGTGGCGTCGCCGACCGCGGCGGTGAGCGCGCCGTCCCCGGCGAGGTGAAAGTCGTAGTAGTCCCCTCCAACTTCGGTCGCGGTGCGCATCGAGACGGCGATCTCGAACCCCGGGTGCTCTGGCAGGGCTTTGGGGAGCAGGGAGAGCTGGAACCGGCGGGCCTCCTCCAGCTCCTCGCTCTTGCGGTCGTATTCGGTCCGCAGCAGGGTCTGCTCGATCTCCCGCTGCCGGCGCAGCCGCTCTTGCTCCAGGAGTTTCTCCTGATGGGTCTTCAGATCCTCCGCCATCCGGTTGAAGGTGAGAGCCAGCTTGCCGAACTCGTTGCCGGAGCGCACCGGCACCCGCGTGTCGAGATCCCCCTGGGCGATCCGCTCCGCCCCATCGGTGACCAGCTTCAGGTTGCGCGTGACGCCGGACGAGAACGGCAGGATGCCGAGCAGGGCGAGGCCGATCATCCCCAGGCCGTAGCCGAAGTTGCGCGCCGCCGTCCGCCGCACCTCGGCGAGCGGCACCGGCCGGGCGATGCCGAAGACGACGCCGCTCTCCGGGTCCTTCTTGGTCGCCACCACCCAGTCACCGAGGACCCAGCGGACCGAGCCCGCGTGCTGGTGGACGGAGAGCGCGAGCGGCAGCTTCTGGATCTTCGCCCGGTCCGCCGCGTTGACGGTGTGGAGCTTCCCTTGAGCGTCCATGGCGAACGGGACCTCCCCCTCTCCGGCGCGAGTGCGGGCGAGGACGCGCCAGAGCAGCTCGTCGCCGCGGACCCGCGTCTTGATCATGCCCACGACCTCGCCCCCCTCGCGCACCGGCACCTCGAGCTCGCGCCCGAGCACCGCCCGGCCGGCCGCAGCCCGCTTCTCCGCCTCGGCCCGTGCCCGGCGCTCCTCCGCCACGGCCTTGAGCCGCTCCTCGACGCTTTTGCGGATCTCCCGGCTCAAGGCCTCCGCGTCCGGAGCCGGAGGGGGTTCCGGCGCCCGGGTCGAGTGAGCGCCGAAGCTCCGGAGCGCCTGATCGATCGCCTGCAGGGCCAGGGGATCTTTCTCCGGGGAAGACTCGACCTCCCGGCGCGCCTCCCGCAGGGCCTGAGGGATGTCGATCACCATCCTGCCCATGGGCTGGGGAGCGTTCGGAGCCGGCGGCGAGGGGACGAACTCGAACGACTGGATGAAGGGCGCCGCCTCGCCAAAACCGCGGACCATCTGGCCGAACAGCGGATCCGTCTTCCCCTCCTGGCGGGAGCGGGCCGCCGTCAGCAGGTCCCGGGCGGAGACGCCGCCCATCCGCTCGACGCCGCGCCCCAGCTCGCCACGGATCGAGGCCATGCGGGCGTCCATCTCCCCCGCCAGCGTCCGCGCCTCGGTCTCCGACGCATGGCGGACGGCCCGCAGCGAGGAGTAATACGAGTAGAGGACGATGCCCGTCAGCGGCAGGATAGCGAGCAGCAGGAAGGCGAGGACGAGCTGGGTGCGCAGTTTCATCAGGAGTGGTACGGATAGGCGGGGTTGAGGTTCTTGAAAGCCTCAGAAGACGTCGATGATCCGCAACTGGCGAGAATGGGGAGCGGGCACCACCTCGATATTGCATTCCGACCGCAGCCGCCCGATCAGCTCGCGCGAGACCGCGCGCTCCCGCCCACGCTTCCAGGACTTGCGCTCGCCGTGAGGGCCGAACAGGGCGACACCTTCCGATCGGGCGGGATCGTGGCGCAGCCAGTAGACGATTCCTTGAAAATTAGCATGGTGAAGCCGGAGGGCCCATGCCTGAGGACGTTCGTAGGGGATGAGCGTGCCGATCTCGGCCGTAACCCCGAACCCGCTGGCCCGCCGGGAGGTCACGTCGGCGGCTGTGATCTCGTCCGGGACCTGGAGCGCGCGGACTCGCCGTTCCGCGAAGAAATCGGCGGCGACGATCCCGCCGGCCCGCTCGGGTCCCAGGAGCTCCAGCAGAGCGGCCAGCGGGTCCGCCGCCAGATAGCAGGTGCCGTGCGGCTCCGGAAGATCGAAGCGCCCTTCCAGAGTGCTGCCGAACCACCAGGGACCCTTCCCCTTGCGAACGACGCGAAAGAGCCGGAGCCCCGCTGGGAGAAGCCGGGAAGGGAACTCTTCGAGGTGGGAGGGGGGCCAGCTGAGGGTGGGGAACTGCCGGACGACCGGTCTCAATGGGAAGAGGAACGCCGTGCCGTATCCCGCGCCAGCGCCAGGAGAGGTTTCAGATCCTCGCCGTTCTGAAGGGCCCCGAGGAGGGACCGCCCTTCCAGGACGGTCATCGGCGCAACCAGCCAGCCCGCGAGCGTCCAGTCGTCCATTCCACTGCCGCGGAAGCACTGGAGGATTTCCGGAAGGCCAGTCAGGACCTGGTTGTGGTGGTTGAACTGGAACGTCGGGTAGACGACGATTCCGTCGGCGGTCTTCAGCCCCAGGAGGGTGCGGCGCTCCCGGCGGTCCGCCACCGCCTGACGGGAGATCCCCCCGAGGATCTGGGCGACCTGATTCCCACTGTAGAAGGGTCCGAGCAAGTCGTCCCAGCGGGACGGCGAGGGGACCGTGGCAAGCATGCGCCGGGCTACATCCTCCGGCTGTCCGATCCCTTCCAGCGAATGCCCCCGCTCCGCGTAGGAGGAGAACCGCTCCTCGAGCCCTTCCCGCACCTGCTGGGTGATCTTATCGATCAGGCTGGAGTCTCTGGACATGCTTCGAAGATACATCCCTGCCCTCCTCACGTCAAGGTCGTCAAGGAGAGCTTGGGCTCACTCCACGTGGAAGAACGCCCGCAGCTGGGTCAGCATCTCGTCCAGGTTGGCGCGGCGGAACTCGCGGCGGTAGCCCTCCTCGGTGCTCTCGCTGATCCGCTTCCGCTCCTCCGGATCGAGGGAACTGAAGGCGCGTCCGGCCAGAGCGTCGTCGAAAGCGCGCTGGGCCACGGCGCTACGGCCCGACCACCAGGTCTGGAGGCGGTCCTCGTCGTCGTAGAAGGCGTAGACCGGGATCCGCTGGGCATCCTGACGCCAGAGGAAGAAGCTCATCAGCTCGGTGTTGGCGTCGCGGGAGAAGACCCGCAGCTCCCAGTCCGGGAGCTCGTCGGCGATGCGCACCCAGGTGGGGAGCGTGTGGTAGACGTCCGGGCACCAGTCCTCGCTGATCGCCACCACCCGCAACGGCGGGAGCTTGCGCAGGAATTCGATGTCCTCCGGCGTATGGGTGGGCTCGCGGAAGACCTCGTCAAAGATCTTCCCGTTACGGCGGATGGTCCGCCGGTAGGACGAATAGGGCAGGCCACGGTTCCAGACTTCAGGCGACAGAGGGTTCATGCCCCGAGGATACAACGAACCCCGCTCCGGGGGACTGTGCCGGCGGCTGTGGTAAATTCGGGGCTACATTTTCGTAGCACAAGGAGGTCGCAAATGAGCGCGCTCCGCTGTTGCCTGCTGTCCACCGTTCTCTTCCTTGGGGTCGTGGCCGGCGCCGCGGCCCAGACCACCGGCGGCATCGTCGGCCGGGTGACCGACGAGGGGGGCGGGAGCCTGCCCGGCGTCACCGTCGAGGCGGCCAGCCCGGCTCTCCAGGGCACCCGCACGGCGGTGACGGACCGCACCGGCGCCTACCGCCTCACCCTGCTCCCCCCGGCGATTACAAGGTCTCCTTCACTCTCGAAGGGTTCGCTCCGGATTCCCACCCCGGGGTGAACGTCGGCCTGGACAAGGACCTCACCCTCAACGTCACGCTGCGCGCCGCGCTCTCGCAGGAGATCACCGTCACCGGCGATCTCCCGGTAGTGGATACCACCACCTCCGCCGTCGGCGCGAACCTCGACGCCCGCGCGATCGCGACTCTGCCGACCGGGCGCAACTACACCTCGGTCGTCCAGATCACTCCCGGCGTCTCCTCGGACGCCAACGCGGAGAACTCGCAGCAGTCGTCGATCACCGTCTACGGCTCGACCGGCGCCGAGAACGTCTTCTACATCGACGGCGTCAACACCACCGGCGCCGAGTACGGCTTCCAGGGCAAGGAGCTCAACTTCGAGTTCATCCAGGCGGTCGACGTCAAGACCGGCGGCTACCAGGCCGAGTACGGGCGCTCGACCGGCGGCATCGTCAACGTCATCACCAAGTCGGGCGGCAACGAGCTCCACGGCGACGTCTTCGGCTACTACGACAACGATTCGCTGCAGAGCGGCGCCAAGCCGGTAGTCTCCACCGGCGGCACCACGGCCGGCTACACCCGCGAGGACTACGGCCTCGACCTCGGCGGCTACCTGATCAGCGACAAGCTCTGGTTCTTCGGCGCCTACGACCGGGTGGACAACACCGACAAGACCACCCTCCCCGCGGGCCCGCTGGCCGGCGACGTCGTGCAGTCGAAGAGCAAGCGCGACCTCGGCGCCGCCAAGCTCACCTGGAAGCTCTCCGAGAGCCAGTCGCTGGTCGGCAGCTTCTTCCAGGACCCGCGCGACGACACCGGGGCGATCAACGACGCCAAGCACACGCTCAACGGCGATCCGCTCACCTACCTGGGCCTGCGCAGCTTCGGCGGCAAGGACTACTCGCTGCGCTACCAGGGGATCCTCGGCGGCCGCCTGGCTGCTCACCGCCCAGGTGGCGCGAGCACAAGCGAGAAGAACTCGATCGGCCCGGCGACCGCGGCCGGCGACGCGATCGAGTTCCGCGACGTCGACAACGACTTCTTCCAGACCGGCGGCTTCGGGCTGCTGCAGTCGAAGGATTTCAAGCGCGATTTCGCCGGCGGCTCGGTGACCCGCTACCTCGGCGCCACGAGATCAAGCTCGGCCTCGAGTATGAGCGGGAGCAGGCGGACGTCGTCCGCCGCTTCTCGGGCGGCCAGCAGATCGACGTCTTCGCCAACCCGGCGGCCGGCCAGCGATCTACAGCCACTCCTACTGGACGACGCCGACGGCGACGCCGGAGAACGCTCCGGTCTCGCAGCTCACGGCCGCGCCCGAGCACAAGAACACGAGCGCCTACCTCCAGGACCGCTGGACCGTTCGGACCCGACTTCAGCCTCGATCTGCGGCGTGCGCTGGGACCGCCAGCAGATCATCGACGCCCAGGGGACCCGGCAGATCGATCTCAAGAAGGACTTCGCGCCGCGCCTCGGCTTCGTCTGGGACCCGTCGGCCAGCGGCCGCTCCAAGGTCTACGGCTCCTACGGCCGCTACTACGAGCAGATCCCGATGGACCTGGTAATCCGCTCCTTCTCCTTCGAGCGGCAGGCGCGCATCTTCAACTACAGCCCGACGAGCACCACGCCCGATCCCGGCGCCGAGGCGGACCTCGGCATCAGACCTCGACCATCTTCGGCGGCTTCACCGAGCCGGCCGATCCCAACCTCCGCAACCAGTACCTCAACGAGGCGCTGCTCGGCTACGAGCGCGAGGTGCTGCCGGACCTCGCGGTCGGCGTCAAGGGGATCTACCGCGACTATGGCGAGGTGATCGAGGACTTCCTCTGCCAGGACGACGGCACCTACTGCATCGGCAACCCTGGCCAGGGGATCATGAAGCGCGATCTTCACCCTCGACTACTCGCAGACCTTCGCCGGCGCCGAAGGCGAAGCGGACCTACAAGGGCATTCAGTTCGATGCCACGAAGCGCTTCTCGAACAACTGGCAGGGGCTCGCCTCCTACCTCTACTCGAAGCTCGAGGGGAACTTCGACGGCCTCTACGCGCCGTTCACCAACGTCGGCGCCGACCCCAACATCTCGGCGGCCTACGACTACTACGACTTCTTCACCAACGGCAGCGACCTCTCGCGGATCACCAACAAGGGACCGCTGTCGAACGACCGCCGGCACCAGCTCAAGGTCTCGGGCGATCTACGAGACCCCCTGGCAGCTCTCGGTCGGGCTCTCGGCCTACTGGCGCTCGGGCACGCCGCTGACCCGCTACGGCTACTCGGACATCTACGGCCGCTACGAGTTCTTCCTGACCGAAGCGCGGCGCCGAGGGGCGGACGCCGGACACCTACGAGGCGGACCTCCACCTCGGCTACCCGATCGCGGTCGGCCCGGCGAAGATCAACCTGCTTTTCGACGTCTTCAACCTGCTCGACGCCCAGCGGCCGCTCCTGCTCGACCAGCGCTGGGATTTCCAGGAGGCGGACAATGCCTCCCCCATTCCCACCAACCCGGATTACAGGAAACCGGTGCTGCGAACGCCGCCGCGGTCGTTCCGGCTGGGGGTGCGGCTGAGTCTGTAGGGCTTACGGCACCATCGTCCGTCGCCCGGCCAGCCGGGCGACGGTGGCGATCAGCTCGGCGGGGTCGACCGGCTTCGCCAAGTGGGTCTGGTAGCCGGCGTCGAGAGCACGCAGGCGGTCTTCGGCGCGGGCGTAGGCGGTGAGGGCGGCGGCGGGAACGTTGCCGCCCAGGGCGGGCTCGAGCGCCCGGACCTTGCGGATCAGCGAGTAGCCGTCCTCGCCCGGCACGCCGATGTCGGAGAGCAGAACGTCGGGCACCGCGAGCTCGAACGACGCCAGGGCCTCGGGCACCGAGCCGAAGGCCGCCACCTCGGCGCCGCACTGCTGCAGGGCCAGGGCCAGCAGCTCGCGGGTGTCCGCCTCGTCCTCCACCACCACCACGCGCACGCCCGCCAGCAGGTCGGGCGTGCTGAACAGGCCCGGCGTCGTCACCCCGGTGCGGTCGAGCGGATCGTCCTCGGCGAGCTCAGCCCGCAGCGGCAGCCGCACCGTGAAGGTGGCGCCCTCCCCCTCTCCCGTGCTCTCGACCTCGGCGGTGCCGCCGTGCAGCTCGACCAGGTGGCGCACGATCGAGAGGCCCAGCCCGAGCCCGCCATGGGTGCGGGTGATCGACCCGTCGGCCTGGCGGAAGCGGTCGAAGACGTACGGCAGGAAGTCGGGGCGGATGCCGATGCCGCTGTCGCTCACCCGGATGACGGCGTTGCCCCCCTCCTCGCGCAGGCGGACCTCGACCCGGCCCGCCCGGGGGGTGAACTTGATGGCGTTGGAGAGCAGGTTCCAGATCACCTGCTGCAGGCGGTCGGCGTCGCCGAGGACCGGGCTCGCCAGCGGACCGATCGAGATGTCGAGGAGGATCCCCTTGGCGTCGGCCGCCGGGCGCACGGTCTCGAGCGCGGCGTCGATGATGCGGCGCAGCTCGACCGGCTTGAAGTCGAGCCGGAGCTTGCCGGTGATGATGCGCGAGACGTCGAGCAGGTCGTCGATGAGCTGCGCCTGCGAGCGGGCGTTGCGCTCGATCGTCTCCAGCGCCCGGGCGCCGGCGGCCGGGTCGAGCTTGCCGGTGCGCAGCACCTGCGCCCAGCCGAGGATGGCGTTGAGCGGCGTGCGCAGCTCGTGGGAGAGGGTGGCCAGGAACTCGTCCTTGGTGCGGTTGGCCTCCTCGGCCTGCTTGCGCGCCGCCTGCTCGAGCACGAGGAGGCGAGCCCGCTCCTGCTCGGCCCACTCGCGGACGCGGATCTCCCGCTTGAGCTCCTGGTTGGCCACCGACAGCTCGGCCGTCCGCTGCTCGACCAGCACCTCCAGATCGTCGTACATCCGGCGCAGGGCCGCGTTGGCCTCGGCGAGCTCGGCCGTGCTCTCCTCGACCTTGCGGCGCAGCGCCACCTTCTCGATGGCGTTGCGCACCGCCTGCTGGAGCCGGTCGCGGGTGACGCTCCCCTTCAGCAGGTAGTCCTGCGCTCCGCTCTTCATCGCCTCCACGGCCACCGCCTCGTTCCCCTGGCCGGTCAGCACGATCACCGGGATCAGCCGCTCCGCCCGCAGGCGGGAGAGGAACTCCAGGCCGTCGACGTCCGGCAGCCGGTAGTCGAGCAGCAGGCAGTCGGGAATGCGGTTGTGAGCCAGTTGCAGCCCCTCCTCCCCCGTCTCGGCGTCCAGGAACTCATAGGCGTGCTCGCCGTCCTGGGCGAGCAGCCGCCGGTAGAGCTCCCGGTCCTCGGGGCTGTCGTCGACGATCAGGAGAAGGATCGGAGCGTCGGTCATCTCAACATCGTCCGGTCACTGCCCCTTCGGCAGGATCACGACCTCGAACCAGTAGTCGTTGAGCCGCTCGATCGCCCGCATGAAGCCCTCGACGTCGACCGGCTTCTGGATGTAGCTGCTGGCGCCCGCCTGGTAGCAGGCCTGGACGTCGCGCTCGTCGGCCGAGGTGGTCAGCACGATCACCGGGATCTGCTTGAGATCGTCACTGGCCTTGATCTCGGAGAGCACCTCGCGGCCGTCGGTCCCCGGCAGGTTGAGGTCGAGCAGGATGACCCCCGGCCGCGGTGCGTCGGCGTGGCTCCCGCGGTGGAAAAGGAAGTCGAGCGCCTCGTCGCCGTCGGCGCAGCGGAGGATCGGGTTCTTGAGCCCCGAGCGGCGGAAGGCGCGCTGGGTGGTCTCGAAATCCTCGGGGCTGTCTTCTACCAGGAGGATCGGTTGTGTTGGAGGTTCAGGCACGTACATCTCCTTCTTCCAGGGTGAAATAAAAGGTCGTCCCCTCGCCGGCGGACGACTCGAGCCAGATTCTGCCATGGTGCCGCTCGATGATCTTCTTGACGATGGTCAGCCCGGCGCCGGTGCCGCCGCCGTACTTGTCGCGGCCGTGCAGGCGCTTGAAGATCCGGAACACCGAGTCGTGGTGCTTCTCCGGGATGCCGATGCCGTTGTCGCGCACGTAGAAGACCGGCGGGCCGGCGCGGGTTCTCCCGCCAGCCGATCTCGATCCACTTGTCCGCCTTGTCGTTGTACTTCATCGCGTTGACGATCAGGTTGTAGAAGATCTCGCCGACGCGGACGCGGTCGGCGCGGACGGCGGGCAGGGGCCGCGGAACCCTCACCTCGACTCTATCCTCCTGGAGGGAGATGGCGAGCGAATCCAGCATCTCGGCCACGATCTCGTTCAGGTTCACCCGGTCGACGGCGAGGTCGACGCGGCCGAGGCGAGAGAACTGGAGGAGCGAGTCGATCAGCGTCTCCATGCGGCGGGTCAGCCGCATCAGGGTCTCGAGCTTGGAGCGCCCCTCGTCGTCGAGCTTGGCGGCGTAGTCCTCGATCAGGAAGCTCGAGAAGTTGTGAATCCCTCGCAGCGGCTCCTTCAGGTCGTGCGAGGCGATGTAGGCGAAGTCGTCCAGCTCCTTGTTGCTCTGGTTGAGCTCCTCGTTGCGCTGCTCGAGCTCCCGGGTGCGCTCCCGCACCCGCTCCTCGAGCGCCTCCTTGGCCTCCTGCAGCTCGGAGTCGCGGCGCTGGATCTGGTCGAGCATGTCGTTGAAGGCGTCGACCAGGGTCCCCAGCTCGTCGGAGCTCCGCCGGATCGCCCGGATCGAATAGTCCCGGCGCTCGGAGACTGACCGCGCCGTGCCGGCGAGGGCGAGGATGGGCCCCGAGATCAGGCGCTGGAGCCCCGAGGAGAGCAGCAGGGCCACGATCCCCGAGGCGAGGAAGACGATGCCGACGGTGAGCGCCTGCGTCCAGACACGGTCTCGCAGCTCCTTGAGGTTGCTGCGCAGATAGATCGTACCGAGCCGGTCCCCCTGCAGCATGACCGGGCGGAAAGCCACCAGGGCGCTGCCGGTGAAGCGGCTGCCGTCGGGCTCCGGAGCCGGTGGAAACATGACGCTCGCGTCCCTCCCCCAGTGAGCGAAGAGATGCCTGTTGCGATCGTAAAGAGCGATGGCGACGATCGAGGTGCGGGGGCTCACGCTGCGCAGGATCTCGGTCGCCGTCTGCGGGTCCTGAAAGGTCAGAACGGCCGTGCTGCTGCCGGCGAAGACGTCGGCGAACGAAGCGAGGTCGCGCTTCATCTCCTCCTTGAAGCGCACCACGTTGAAGTAGATGATCGCGGTGCCGGCCAGCAGCAGAGCGCCGCCGGTCGTCAGCAGCGCGATGAGCATCAGCTTCCGGTGGATGGGGACGCGCTGGAGCCGTCGCAGCATGGCTCAGGGCCCCGGCCTGGCGCCCGGGGCGGTGACGATCCGTTTGGCCAGCTGCAGCAGCTTCGAGCTGATCCGGATCCCCGCGCGGTCGGCGGACCCCGTATTGATCTCGAAGCGGACCTTCGAGCCCTCCAGGATGAAATTGATGATCACGCCGTCGCCGGCGAACCCCTGGGTGTCTCCCACCGTGAGCACGGGGGAACCCTTGACCGCGGCCAGGATCTGCGAGAGGTGGGCGCGCTCCGACCGGCTGATGAACAGGATCTGGCAGCCGGCGGTCTTGGAGAGAGAGTCCGTCCGCACCACTTGCAGCTTGTGGCTCCCGACCTGCTCACCCGCGACCGTCTCCAGGCTGCCGCCGAACGGGTCCTCGCCCAGCACGCAGATCTTCAGGCTTGTCCGGATCCGGGAACGCCGCTGGGGGCCAGTCCACGAACTTGGCGAAGTTGTAGAGGAATAACGCCTTGACGTCGTACTCCGACGCCGTCTGGGCCGGCGCGGCGCCCGGCACGGCGAGCAGGGAGGCGAGCAGCAGGGCGGCCAACCCCCCTCGTCTCAGAAGCGCCATGTCACCTTCCCGTAGGCGCCGCGCTCGACCTCCGGCCGGAACGGCGAGGGGGGGCCGAACTCGGGGTGCCGGGCGTGCAGCAGATTCTGGCCGACGAGCGAGACTTCGAGCCGGTCCGAGGCCTGCCAGCCGAGCCGCAGGTCGAGCTCGGTGTAGGCCGGCACCGCGGGCGCCGGCAGGCGGGCGACGTAGCGCACCGTGCCGTCGAATTCGAAGCCGCCCGGCAGGTCGATCAGCGAGCGCAGCACGAAGCGGCTGCGCGGATCGTTCCCCTCATTCCTGCCGCCGCTCGGATCGGTGCTGCCGGGGTCGAGGCTGAGCTGCTTGTCGAAGTAGGCGTAGCCGGCGTGCAGCCGCCACCAGGGGGTCGCCTGCCAGCTCGCGCGCAGCTCGGCGCCCCAGGTCTCCGCGTTCAGCCCGTTGGCGATCAGTTGCGGCTGCCCGGGATCCGCCTCCACGGTGCGCAGGTCGTCGTAGACGTTGTAGAAAGTCGCGAGGTCGATCTGCACCCCGGTCCGCGGCTGCAGGCGGTAGCCGATCTCGTAGGCGAGCAGAGACTCGGACTTGAAGTCGTGGGAGCCGGTGAGGAAGGGGCGCCCCTCGACGTCGTAGAAGGCGATCTCCTCGTCGAGACGGGTGGGTGTGCGGACGGCGCGGGAGATCGCCACCCAGAGCGTGCGGCGCTCGTTGGGAACCCACGCGAGGCGCGCGCTCGGCTGCACCTCGAACCCGGTCGAGGCGTTGTGCTCGACCTTCGTGCCCACGGTCAGCCGCAGGTGAGACCTGAGCGTGAGCTCGTCCTGCGCGAAGGCGCTGAACAGGTTCTGGGTGCGGCTCTCGGGGAGGAACGACACCCCCTGGCTGTTGCCCACCTGGTCGTGGGTGACCCTGTAGCCAGCTCCCCAGACCAGGTCCTGCCGCGGGCCGACCGGCTGCCGGTGCTGGTAGTCGATATCCAGCGTGTGGCGGCGCTCCTCGAACCAGAGCGGGATCCGGCGATGGGTGTAGTCGTAGTAGACCTGGATGTCGGAGCCCGAGTTCGCCGCGTAGGTATGGGTCCAGCGGCCCAGAAGGTTGGCGCCGTCGAGGTCGGTGTCGGCCCGCGTGATGACCTTCTGACCGGCGAGCCCGTGATAGGCGTCCCCCTGGAGAGTGAGGGCGCCGGAGCCGCGGTCGGAGCGGTCGACGCGGAATCCGGCCTGCCCGCGGCGCAGCGGGTCACGGGCGCTGTCGCCGTTCGCGAAGGCGAGCGAGTCGCGATAGGAGTATTTGCCGTAGGCGCGGTAGGCGGTCCCCTCCCCCAGCTTGCCCCCCTGGCGAAAGCTGGCGAGAGCCCGCTCCTCGGTGCCACCGCCGACGCTGACCAGCGCCCCCTGGGTGTCGGCGGCGCTCTTGGTGAGGATGTTGATCACGCCGTTGACCGCGTTGGCTCCCCACAGGGTGGCGCCGGGGCCGCGGATGATCTCGATGCGGTCGACGTCCTCCAGCATCACGTCCTGAACGTCCCAGAAGACGCCCGAGAACAGGGGCGTGTAAATGCTGCGGCCGTCGATCAGCACCAGCAGCTTGTTGGCGGTGGTGATGTTGAAGCCCCGCGCGCTGATCGCCCAGGTGCTGCCGTCCGCCTGCGCCACTTCCATGGAGACGGCGATCCGCAGCGCGTCGGGCAGGTTGGCGGCGCCGGTGCGCCGGATGTCCTCGCCGGTGATGACGGTGATGGCCGCCGCGGCGCTGGAGACCGGCTCGCTGCGCCGGGAGACCGAGGTGACGTCGATCTCCATCAGCTGCTCGATGCTCAGGCCCTTCAGCCGGGACGACTGGGCGAGCTGCTCCTCCTGGACCGGGTGAGCCGGAGCGGCTGCGGCCAGCAGGGAAAGGACCATCAAGGTCCCCGGGCGACTGGGATGCTTCAACGTTTCCTCCTACTTCTTCAAGACGAGCGCCGAAAAAAACCTGCAAAGTATAAGCCAGAGCGCTCTTCATGCCGATTCGCCGCGCCGGCTCTTCCACAGCGAGGCCGCGACCGCAGCCGCCAGCAGCGCCGCGATCACCGCCAGCGAGACCAGCGAAGGAATTTTATAGAAGTCGGCCAGCGTCATCTTCCCTCCCACGAACACCAGCACGGACGAGAGCCCCAGCTTCAGGTAGTGGAACTTCCCGATCACTCCGGCGAGCACGAAGTAGAGCGAGCGCAGGCCGAGGATGGCGAAGACGTTCGAGGTGTAGACGATGAACGGGTCTTGGGTGACCGCGAAGATGGCCGGGATCGAATCCACCGCGAACAGCAGATCGGTGCTCTCGATCAGCAGCAGCACCAGGAACAGCGGGGTGGCCAGCCGCCGCCCCCCCTCGCGCACGAACAGGCGGTCCCCCCGGTAGTCGGAGGTCACCGGCAGCAGGCGCCGCGCCAGGCGGAGCACCGGGTTGCGCTCGGGATGCATCTCCTCGTCCCGGTGCAGGGCCATGCGGATGCCGGTGAGGATCAGGAAGGCGCCGAACAGGTAGATCACCCAGTGAAACTGGGCGAGCAGGGCCGAGCCGGCGAAGATGAAGGCGGCGCGCAGGACCAGCGCCCCCAGGATCCCCCAGTAGAGCACCCGGTGCTGGTGGGCCGCCGGCACCGCGAAATAGCCGAAGATCAGCGCGAAGACGAAGATGTTGTCGACGCTGAGCGACTTCTCGATCAGGTAGCCGGTGAGGAACTGGACCGCCGGCTCCGCCCCCCGGAAGGCGTAGAGGGCGGCGCAGAAGGCGAGGGAGATCCCCACCCAGACGGCGCTCCAGATCCCCGCCTCCTTGAGCGAGACCGCGTGGGATCTGCGATGGAAGACACCGAGGTCGAGGGCGAGCAGGGCGAGGATGAAGAGGTTGAACCCGATCCAGAGCCCCAGCGAGGTTTCCGGCATGACCTATCCCCTTTCGAGATAGGCCGTGGGCGGCATGGCAGACCCACGGCACGATGACGTGTCGTGTGGTCTCGCCGAGCTCTCTCGCTCCCGGGCAACCGGGGGTTGGCGCCCCGTGTTGACGGCGGCCCGGACCCGGGAACGTCCCGGGGGGCTACTCCCCACCGATTCAGGAAGAAGTATAGAGCAGGCGGCGCAGGGCGTCGAGGTCGGCCGGCTTGGTAAGGTGGGTGTCGAAACCCGCCTCGAGGGCGCGCCGGCGGTCCTCCTCCTGGCCGTAGCCGGTCAGGGCGATGAGGAAGGCCGACCGCAGCTCGGGGTCGGCGCGGAAGGCGCGGGCCACGCCGTAGCCGTCGAGGCTCCCGGGCAGACCGATGTCGCAGAGCACCACCTCGGGGCGGAAGCTGCGCGCCTTCTCCAATCCCGCGGAGCCGTCGAAGGCCACGTCGGCCTCGTGCCCGGTGAGCTGCAGCAGCAGGCTCAGACTCTCGGCGGCGTCGACGTTGTCCTCGATGATCAGGCAGCGGCGGGCGCGGGCTCCCCCAGGACCCGTGCCGGGCGTGGCCGTCTGCTCCGACTCCTCCGACGTTTTGGAGCCGATGCCGGCGCCGGCGAGCGGCAGGCGCAGCGTGACCTCCGTCCCCCCTCCCGGCCCCGGGCTCTCGGCCGCGACCTCGCCGCCGTGCATCTCGGCCAGCGCCTTGACCAGGGCGAGGCCGAGGCCGAGGCCCCCCTGTCCGCGGTCCGGCCCGCGCTCGGCCTGGCTGAATGGCTCGAAGGCGCGGGCGAGCAGCTCCGGCTCCATGCCGATGCCGGTGTCGCGCACCACGACGGCGGCGGTGCCGGGAGCCGGCTCCCGCACCGCGACGGCGATCCGCCCTCCCAGCTCGGTGAACTTGCCGGCATTGTTCAGCACGTTGCTGATCATCTGGGAGATCCGCGTCGGATCCCCTTCGACCCCGAGGGGAGCGCCGGGGAGGTCGAGGTCGATCGCGAGGCCCGCGGCCTCCAGATCCTGCCGATGGTCCTCGACCGTGGCGCGGACCATCTCGACGAGGTCGATCCGCTCGCGCCGGAGCAGGATCTTCCCCCGCGAGACGCGGGCGATGTCCAGCAGGTCGTCCACCAGGTGGGTCAGGTGAAAGACCTGCCGCTCGACCGTGCGCAGGGCCCGCCGCGACTGCTCCTCGCTCAGGTCGGGAGACTGCAGAAGATGGAGGCAGTTGCGGATCGGGGCGAGCGGATTGCGCAGCTCGTGGCCCAGCATGGCGAGGAACTCGTCCTTGCGGCGGTCGGCCTCGACGAGCTGCTCCGCCCGGCGCAGCAGCTCCTCCTCGGCGCGCTTGCGGTCGGAGATGTCGCGGTCGATGCCGGAGGCGCCGACCAGCCGTCCGCCCGCGTCGCGGATCGGCGAGAAGGTCAGCGAGATGTCGAACCGCTCGCCATTCTTGCGCACGCGAGAGGTCTCGAAGGGGTCGACCTTGATCCCCTGCCGGAGCTTCTCGAACACGGCCGCCATCAAGGAGCGCTGGTCCGGGGGGACGATCAGCTCCAGCATGCGGCCGACCGCCTCGCGCGCCGAGTAGCCGTACAGCCGCTCCGCTCCGGCGTTCCAGCTCGTGATGACGCCGTCGAGGGTCTTGCCGATGATCCCGTCCTGCGACGAGTCGACGATGGCGGCGAGCGTCTCGCGCTGCCCCTCCACCCGCTTGAGCTCGGTGATGTCGAGGAAGGTGACGACAACGCCGTCTATGACGTCCTCAATCGTCCGGTACGGGAGGATCCGCAGGAGATACCATGAGCCCGCCTCCTCGACGTGAACCTGGCGCTCCTGGATGGCGAGCGTCCGCAGCACTCTCCGGATCTCCTCCACCAGATCTCCCCCCTGGAAGCGGGGGGCGATATCGGCGATCGGCCGGCCGACGTCGCCGTCGATCAACCGGAAGACCTCGACCGCCGCCGGGGTGAACTTCTTGATCCGCAGCTCGCGGTCGACGAAGACGGTGGCCAGGCGGGTGCTCTGGAAGAGGTTCTGCAGGTCGCCGTTGGCGCTGTCGAGCTCCTCGAGCTTCTTCTTCAGCTCGGAGTTGACCGTCTCCAGCTCCTCGTTGACCGATTGCAGCTCCTCCTTCGACGTCTGCAGCTCCTCATTGGCCGACTGCAACTCCTCGTTCATCGACAGCAGCTCCTCGTTCGAGGAGACCAGCTCCTCGTTCGAGCTCTCCAGCTCCTCGAGCGTCGCCTGGAGGTGGTCCCTGGTCGACCGCAGCTCGGCCTCCAGGCGGCGGACGGTCGGATCATCGGCGAGGAACTCCCCCGGCAGCGCCTCGCAGTGCGCCTCCCCCGCCACCGTCACGACATCCTGGAAGACGATCATGAACAGCCCCGGATCCTCGCCCAGCTCCGGCATCGGCCGCACCACAACATTGACCCGCTGCGTATCCCCGTCCAGCTCGAAGGCGACGTTCTCGTGGACCACCACCACCCGCGAGTTGACCGCCTTGTGGAGGGCCGTGCGGACGTCGAGCCGCAGCCCCTTGCGCGCCATGTCGACGACGTTGACCGTCGGAGTTCCCGGCGGCGCCTCGAGATAGCGCCCCGTGCGCGGCGAGAAGTAGACGATTTCGCCCCCCTCGTGGACCACCACGCAGGCCGGGGCATAGCTGTCGAGCAGGATCGTCTCGAAGGTCCGCGCCACCTCGAGCTGCCGGGGCGCCGCGCGCCGCTGCAGCTCCTCGCTGGGGCGGATGCCGACGCGCCCCCGCTCGCTCAAGGGAAAGCTGAAGGGGGGGCGGCTGACCGTGTCGCGCGACTGGAAGACGCGGTACTTCTTATCGATCGTGCGGAACAGCGCCGGCTGCCCCGCCACCATCTCCGAAGGGCCGAGGAAGAGGAACCCTCCCGGCCGCAGAGCGTAATGGAAGAGGGCGATCACCTTCTTCTGCAGATCCCCCTCCAGGTAGATCAGGAGGTTGCGGCAGGAGACCAGGTCGAGACGGGAGAACGGCGGATCGGCGATCAGATTGTGGAGCGAGAACAGGCAGAGATCCCGGATCTCCCGCGAGACCTGGTACATGTTGCCGTGGCGGACGAAGAAACGCGCCAGCCGCTCGGGGGAAATCTGGGCGGCGATCCCCTCCGGATAGAGCGCCTGCCGGGCCCCTTCCAGCGCCTGGACGTCGATGTCGGTGGCGAAGATCTGCACCTGCGGCGGCGCGGCCAGCGTCGCCATGTGCTCGCGCAGCAGGATGGCGAGCGAGTAGGCCTCCTCCCCGGTGGCGCAGCCGGGGATCCAGACCCGCACGAAGCCGTCCGCGTCCTTCCCCTCGAACAGGCGAGGAATGACCTTGGCGGCCAGGAGAGCGAAGGCCTCTGGATCGCGAAAGAAGTGGGTCACGCTAATCAGCAGGTCACGAAAGAGCTGCTCAACTTCTTTGGTGTTTTTATTCAGCGACTCGACGTAATCATATACCGAAGCGGACCGCGACTCGGTCATGCGGCGGCGAACGCGGCGCACCAGGGTGCTCTGCTTGTAGTGGCGGAAGTCGTGCCCGGCCACGCGCCGCAGGATCGCGCAGATCTTGCCGAGATAGCCCGCGATCTCCTCGCGGAACCGCTCGGGGCTCCCCCCCTGCCCGTCGCGCAGCCGCTTCTGATGCGCGACCAGCCGGGCCGGCATCTGTTCGACCGCCAGGATGTGATCGGCCGCGCCCGTGAGTATGGCGCCGCGCGGCATGCTGTCGTAGCGCGCGGTCTCGGGAGCCTGCGCCAGCGTCAGCCCGCCCCGCTCCTTGACCGCCTTGAGGCCCAGGGCGCCGTCCGTCCCGGTGCCCGAGAGGACGATGGCGACGGCCTCGTCCTCCAGATCCTCGGCCAGCGAGCGGAAGAAGCGGTCGATCGGCGATCGGCGGCCGCGGATGCGCGCCGGTTTCGAGAGGTAGAGCACGCAATCGTCGACGGTGAGCGTGCCGTGCGGCGGCATGACGTAGATCTGGTTCGCCTCGATCACCGTCTCGTCCTCGACCGTGCGCACCGGCATCGGGGTCAGCGGCGCGAGCAACTCGGGGATCAGCGTCTCGTGGCGGGGGGAGAGATGCTGGATGAGCACGAAGGCGAAACCGGTGTCCGCCGGCATCTGGCGGAACAGCTCCTGGAACGCCTCCAGGCCGCCGGCCGAGGCGCCGATCGCCACCACCGGGCAGGGGTGGGCGTTCGGGCCCTCGCTCCCACAGCCCTCGACGGCCTCCGCCGCCTGGTCCTGCTCCTCCATCGGGTCCGTCATCCCATACCCCATACCCTCTCTGGCCGTCCGTTCGGAAACGACCCGGCTAATCCAAGAAACGTGCCAGTCAAGAGGGGGAACAGCGGGCGATATCCACGCGAGGGAAAGCTGGTGCCGGAAGCGGGACTCGAACCCGCAAACCCTTTCGGGTGGAAGATTTTAAGTCTCCTGCGTATACCGTTTCGCCATTCCGGCGGCGGGAGAATTCTACAGCGGGAGGAGCGTCTTTACGCGGGCCCCACCACCCGCCCGCGGCCGAGCAGGCGGGCGAACACCTCGCGGGAGCGCTCCAGCAACTCGATCCCCAGGTCGGCCCGCCCCAGCCGGCCGGCCACCAGGGCGAGATTGAGAAACAGGGCCGCGCCGTCCGCCGAGGTCAGCAGATCCGCCTCGTCGGACATCCTCTCCATCGCCTCCACCAGACGCGCGAACGCCTCCCGGTGATCCCCGTCGGCATCATGGGAGATGCCGATCTCCAGGAGCTGGTCGAAGTTGCGGAAAGCGTTCAGCTTCGTCACGTTCATCGAAGAAGGTCTCCCGGACAGGGACAGGCCCCGCCGTCGCGCATGAATTAGCCGGTCGGCTATGAGAGTGTAGCATGGGGGCGGGATTGCGAAGGCCGCCCGCAGGGCGGAATTTATCCAGCCTGGGGTGTCAACCCCAGGTAGGGGCGCCCCCATTCTGTAAGCCCCAGAGGGCCGACACCCACGGCGGGAGCCGCGGATTGGCAACAACATGCCGGCCCTGCGGGGCTTGTTGACCCTTGGGACCTTCCACCTGGGGTTGACACCCCAGGCTGGATAAATTCCGCCCCGCGGGCGGACCGGCTCCAAAAAACCGAACCTGCGCTATAATCTCTTTTCCAAGAAGCCCCAGGGGTTAACCCCCTGGGGCTTTTCCTTTTGTCGAGGAAAAAAATGACCGACGACGAATTCGCCAGCAGCTTCGAGGACCGCACCCTCCCCGCCGCCGCGTTCCACCACCGCGACCACGTGCGCCTGGCGTGGATCTACCTGCGTCGCCATTCCCTGCTGGAGGCCCTGGCGCGCTTTGCCGAGGGGCTGAAGCGCTTCGCCGCCTTCAACGGCCACCCCGGCCTCTACCACGAGACCATCACCTGGGCCTATCTCTTCCTGATCCACGAACGGATGGCGGACGGCGCCGAGGGGGAGGCCTGGGAGGAGTTCGCGGCGCGCAATCCGGACCTGCTCGCCTGGAAGCCGTCCGTGCTCGACCGCTACTACGACCCGGAAACCCTGGGCTCCGAGCGGGCGCGGCGCGTCTTCGTGCTGCCCCAAGCAAGAGCGGCGGAAATCCTTTAGACTTTCCTGAACAAGAGAGGAGGGAGCGATGTTCAAGGAATTCAAGGAATTCGCGGTCCGGGGCAACGTCCTCGACCTGGCGATCGGGGTGATCATCGGCGCCGCCTTCGGCAAGATCATCACCTCGCTGGTGGACGACGTCATCATGCCGCCGATCGGGATGCTCCTCGGTCCGGTCGACTTCTCGAACCGCTTCGTCAGCCTGACGGGGCAGCACTACGACAGCCTGGCCCAGGCCAAGGCCGCCGGAGCGCCGACGATCAACTACGGCCTCTTCTTCAGCGCCCTGATCACCTTCCTGATCGTGGCCTTCGTGGTCTTCCTGATCGTCCGCGCGGTAAACCGGATGCGGCGCGGCGAGGAGGCGCCCACGGCGCCGCCGGTGGTTAAGGAATGCCCCTACTGCCTCTCCCCGATCCCGATCAAGGCGACCCGCTGCCCGCACTGCACGTCGCAGCTCGCGCCTGCGTGAAGCCGGGCGGAAAAGTGCCACTCTTTCCTCATCGGCGGCCCGCCCGGCCATGGCGGCCGGCTCCGCGGCCGCCCTAGAGAGGAGAGACCTCGATGCATCGAGCGATCCGTTCCCTCGCCTTCGCCCTGGCCCTGCTGGTCCTGGCGTCCGGCGCGGTCCACGCCCGCCCCCTCGCCGCCCGCCCCTCCCCCACCAGTTCCATTGGCGCGCTCTGGCAGTGGGTGGCCTCGCACCTCCCAGCCTGGACCAAGGCGGGGAGCACGATGGACCCCGACGGCAACCGTCACAACCTCCTCCCCCCGCTCCCCACGACGGACGCCGGGGGGATGATGGACCCCGACGGCTAGAGCCTGCGTGGCAGAAAAATCGGGACAGGGACATAAGGGACAGCAAGGACGGCAGAGACCTCAAGGACACGAAGGACGGTACCAAGATCGGCGTTCATAGTCGCTGTTGTCCCTGCAGTCCTTGATGTCCCTGCCAGTTTTGCCTGCCGCAGGCCACTAAATTACAGCTCCGTCACCGCTTCCCAAGACGCCGGTTCCGGGAACCGGCGTTTTTCTTTCTCCCGCGTGTCACGAATCGGCGCCCAGCGGCAACAAAGATAATGGAGGGGTGCTACCCTTTCGCGTCATGACGCGACCGATCGACCCGTGTATCGAGGCCCTGGACCGGATCTCCCCCGTGCTGCCGGCGCTGTTCAACGCCTACCGGGTACCGGAGAGCAGGGCCCGGGAGATCGTCGAGGACGCCTGCCGCACGCTGATGGCCAAGCGGCGGCTGCGGCACGAGGACGCGGAAGGGTGGCTGCTGCGGACCATCATCGAGAGCTGCCGGCGGTGGCAGAAGGAGACAGAGCGTGAAGATCCACCCGAATGACGAAGCCCTGGAGGAGTTCCTGCTGTCGCTCGGCGAGCAGCACCGGCCACTGGTGCGGCACCTTACCTGGTGCAATTACTGCCGTTCGCGGCTGGTCTATCTGCCCCGGCCTCTGCCGCTCAGCCCCGAAACAGGCAAGGGCGCCGGACCCGGCTACGATCAGACCGTGTCGGCGAGCCGGCGCTCGCTCTCGGAGTGGGGAGCCGACCTGGAACGGGAGCGGGATGACGCGCCCGGGCTCTTCGTCGAGCTGCTCGAGCAGCCCGCCGAGGATCGCGACCTGCTCCTGCGCGACTCGCCGCGGTTCCAGACCTGGGGCGTCTTCGAGCTGCTGGTGGAACGGAGCCTGGAAGTGAGCATTCAGGACCCCGCGTTCGGCGAGCACCTGGGGCTCCTGGCCCTCCGTCTCGCGGATCACCTCGACCGCACCCGCTACGGAGAGGAGCGGATCGCGGACCTGCGGGCGCGCGCCTGGGCTTTCGTCGGCAACGCCTGCCGGCTCCGCTCGGACTTGCAAGGAGCTGAGGAAGCCTTCACCCGCGCCTATCAGCAACTGAAGAAGGGGACGCGGGACGGCCTGGAGCGGGCAATCTTCCTGGATCTGAAGGCCTCCCTGCGGAGAGACCAGCGGCGCTTCGACGAATCCTTGCGGCTCCTCGGCCGCGCGGTGGACCTTTTCCTCAGCCACGGAGAGCGGCACCGGGCGGGCCGCTCGCTGGTGAATGCCTCGACGGTGCACTATCACGCGGGGCACCCCGAAGCGGCCATCTCCCTGCTCCACCAGTCTCTTCCGCTCATCGATCCCGAGCGGGAACCGCGCCTGCTCCTCTGCGCCCGCCACAATCTGGTGGACTACCTGACGGGCTTAAGTCGCTTCCTCGAAGCCCAGAGGCTATACCGCGACGCCCGCCCGCTTTATCGCAGCTTCAACGAGCCGTGGGTCCAGAACCGCCGCAGATGGGTGCGGGGCAAGATCGCCAAAGGGATGGGGCAGCTCCGTCAAGCCGAGACGCAATTCCTGGCAGCCCGGGACGGCTTCGTGGCGGAGGGGATTCCCTACGACACGGCCCTGGTCTCGCTGGAGTTGGCGCTGCTCTATGCCGAGCAGGGGCGGACCGGGGAGCTGAAGCGGCTCGCCGCCGAGATGGTGCCGATCTTCGCCTCGCGGCACATCCACCGGGAGGCGCTGGCCGCGCTCGCCTTCTTCCGCCAGGCCGCGGAAGCCGAGACGGCGGGCGCGGAGCTGGTGGCGAGGATCGCCGCCTACCTCCGCCGCGCCGAGGCGAACCCGGGGCTCCGCTTCGAGGATCGGATCGATGCCCCTCAAAATTAATCGGGTGTTTCGAAAGTTAGTCGCGACGCCCTCGCCCCGGGCATGAATACCCGGGCTAAGAACAGCGCCGGATGAATCCGGCTTCAAGCTCCCTTCAGGGAGCGCTGTTCCTAGCCCGGCGATTCATCGCCGGGCGGGGGAGGCGGCTTTCGAGACACCGCCCTAAGCGGGAAGCTCAGCCGCGGGCGTAGATGGTCTCACGATGAGCGGTCCCCTTGCGGACGAGGCGGATCACGCCTCGAAGCATCAGCCGGCGCAGGGCGGTCGAGGCGAGACGGGAGTCGATGGGTTTGTGGAGCTCGCGGGAGTAGCGCCGGTTGACCTCGGCGGCGATCCGCGTGGGAGCGAACGGCTCGCCGGCCGGCATCTCCGCGGCCGCCCGGGCCACCAGCTTGCTGGGGAGGACGGGCTTCAACGGCGGCAGCGGCTCCACCCGCGCCGGCTCGGGAGCGGCGACACGGGACGCGATCTCGGCGGCGCTTCCAGCCGCCGCCTTGAACGCCTCGTAATGCCGCGCGATCGTCTCCAGCTCGGCGGCATGAACCGCCCGCTGCTCGCGGTGATGGGCCTCCCGCGAGGCATGATGCTCCTCCTGGTCGCGATGGACCTTCATCTGCGCCTCCAGATTCGCCAGCACCTGCGCCACCGAAAGCTGTGAGCTCACCCGTTCCCTCCTTGGCTCTCCTCCTCCGTCGCGAAGGCACCGCCAGCGAGGCGTAACCGCTCCCACGAATCTGCCGAAGAGGATTGAAACCGTCACGATAGTCTACATCGGAACCTTTCCGTCCGCCCCCGCCCCTCGATATCCGGTCGAGTTGTCGCGATGTCCCCAGACAACGCGACCTCTCCGGCGACTATGCAACGCCTCCCCGGTCTACGCAACGCCTCCAGCGGCAATGCGACTTCTCCACCGGCATTGCAACGCCTCCACCGTCAACGCGACATCGCCCCAGGACATCGCTTCGCCTCCAGCGACTATGCGACGCCTCCGGCGCCTATGCGTCACCGCCAAGAGACTACGCGACGTCTCCGTTGACTACGCAACGACTCCAGCGCTTATGCAACGCCTCCATGATTAATGCGTCATCGTCCGGAGATTACGCGACATCTCCACCGGCTACGCGTCCTCTCCCGTGACATCGCGTCATATCCCTGGATAATGCGACGCCTTCCGGCGACATCGCGACCCATCCCGCTGCGCACCAGGTTCCCCTCCGGCCCTGTTTCAGAATAGGGTCATGGCTCTGCGCGTGCCGTGGAGCAGGGCAAAAGGAGGAGGGGAATGACCCAGATCGACGTCGCGGTGATCGGCGCCGGTGTCGCGGGGCTGGCGGCGGCCGGAGAGCTCCGGCGGCGAGGGTTCCGGGTGGCGGTCTTCGAGGCGCGGGACCGCATTGGCGGGCGCATCCACACCCTGCGGGACGAGCGGGTGCCGATCCCCATCGAGCTGGGCGCCGAGTTCGTCCACGGCGAGGCCCCGCTGACCGCGGGCATCCTCCGCGAGGCTGGCCTCGTGGACGTCGACATCGCGGGCGATCACTGGCTCGCCGAGCGCGGGCATCTCCGCCCCTACGATGGCTTCTGGGAGCGGGTCGATCATGTCCTCGCTCAAGTCGACCCCAACGGCGACGACCAGTCCTTCGACGATTTCATGGCGAAGCGCCCCGGCGGCCGCCCCTATGCCGGCGCCCGCGCCGCCGCGCGGGAGTTCGTCACCGGGTTCCACGCCGCCGACCCCGCGCAACTGAGCATCCTCTCGATCACCCCCCGGGACGGCGAGGAGCCGAGCGAGTCCGCCTCGCGGAGCGGCCGGATGGTCCAGGGGTACGACCGCGTCCCGGCATGGCTGGCGCGCGATCTCGGGGAGAGCCTTCATCTTGGGAGGCCGGTCCGGGAGATCGCCTGGGAGCGCGGCAAGGTCGAGCTGACGGTGGGAGACGATTCCTCGAAGGTCACGGCCCGCGTCGCCGTCATCACCGTTCCTCTCGGCGTCCTGCAGGCGCCGCCAGACGCGCCAGGCGGTATCCGCTTCCTCCCCGATCCGTCCCGGTTCCGGCGGACGCTCGGCCTCGTCGCCATGGGGGCTGTCGTCCGCCTGGTCCTCGGCTTCCGCGAGCTCCCCTGGAAGGGCCGGAGCGATCTCGACCGCATGAGCTTCCTCCACATCGGGGGCGACGCCTTCCGGGTCTGGTGGACGCCGTACCCGCTGCGCGCGCCGATGCTCGTCGCCTGGAGCGGCGGCCCGCAGGCCGCCGAACTGGCCCGCCAGAAGCCCGCCGAGATCGAAGCCACCGCCCTGCGGGTTCTCGCCGAGCACCTCGGAGTCTCCCGCCAGCGGATCGCCTCCCGCCTCGAAGGTATCTGGAGCCACGACTGGAACGCCGACCCCTTCTCCCGCGGCGCCTACAGCTACGCCCGCGTCGGCGGCAGCGAGGCCGCGAGGGAACTGGCGCGGCCGGTTGAGAAGACGCTCTTCTTCGCCGGCGAGGCCACCGACGAGGAGGGGCGGACAGGGACGGTTGAAGGCGCGATCGCGACCGGTCTGCGGGCGGCGCGGCAGGTGAAAGCGGCGCTGAGGTATACTCCCCGCCCTGGGGGCCGTTAGCTCAGTCGGTAGAGCAGCGGACTTTTAATCCGCGGGTCCAGAGTTCGAGTCTCTGACGGCCCACCACCCGCATCTCCCAGATCCTGGCTCGACTCGCCCACTGATCGCTGATTCAGTCATACCGCATGGTCGTCATCGGATCGACCCGGGTCGCCCGGCGGGCCGGTACGTAGGTGGCCAGCAGGGCCGCGCTTCCGAGCACGGCGATCACGCCGAGGAAGCTCACCGGATCCGCGGGGCTGACCCCATAGAGAAAGCTGCCGATGAACCGCATGATCGGGAAGGCGATCAGCAGTCCGATCGCCACGCCGACCGCCACCAGGGTCATCGATTCGCGCAGGACCATGTTCAGAACGTCGCCGGGCCGAGCCCCCAGGGACATGCGGATGGCCATCTCGCGGGTCCGCTGGCGGACCGAAAAGGACATCACTCCGTAGAGCCCCATGCAGGCCAGGGCGAGCGCGAGGACGCCGAAGACGATGAAGATCACGCCGCCCACCCGGCCGGGCAGCAGCGCGAAGGCGACCTGGTCTTCCAGCGTGTTGGCGCTGAGCCCCTGGAGCTGCGGGTCGATCCCCTCGGCGATCTGGCGCAGCGGACCCGCGAGTTGGAGCGGATCGGCCGCCGTCTTGACCTGGAGGTTCACCTGGCCCTCGTAGTTCTGAGCCAGGGGGAGATAGAGATAGGGCATCGGCGACTCGCCGAGGAAGCGGTACTTGATGTCCTTCGCCACGCCGACGACCTGGAGCACGTCGGTGCCCGTCGTCAGGCGCTTGCCGATCGCCTCCTGCCCCGGCCAGAAGCGGCGGGCGAGCGTCTCGTTGACGATCGCCACGAGCGGCGCCCCCGCGGTGTCCTGGAAGCCGAAGTCGCGGCCGCGCAGAAGAGGGATGCCGAGGGTGCGGAAGTAGTCCGGAGTCGCTGAGTTGTAGGTGATCTTCTCGGTCGCTCCCGGCCGGTCGGGCACCTGGAAGCTCACCTCGCTACGCTCGAAGCCGAGAGGGAGCGTCTCGGAGACCGCCACGGAGCGCACCCCGGGCAGGTTGCGCGCGCGCTCCACCAGGTCGTGGTAGAACGCCTGCCCGCGCGCCTCGTCGTAGTCGCCGCGCCCCTTGAGGTCGATCGGCAGCACCAGGACATTGCGGGTGTCGAACCCTGGATTGATCCCCTCCACACGCCCCAGACTGCGCAGGAAGAGACCGGCGCCGATGAGCAGGACAAGGGAGACCGCGACCTGGGCAACCACCAGAAAGTTGCGCAAGGTGAACCGTCTGCGCTTGCCGCGGCCGAGGACGGCCCCGTTCTTGAGCGCCACCGTCAGGTCCGGCCGCGTGGCCTGGAGCGCCGGCGCCAGGCCGAACAGGAGGCCGGTGACCAGGGAGAGCGCCAGGGTGACCAGAAGCGAGCGCAGGTCGATGCCCACGTCGAGCGCGATCGGCATCTGATCGGGGGGCCGGAACTGCCGCAGAAGGCCGGTGACCCAGATGGCGAAGAGCAGGCCCGCGATGCCGCCCAGGAGCGACAGCACGAGGCTCTCGGCGAGGAGCTGGCGCACCAGCCGGCGCCGCGTGGCGCCGATCGCCAACCGGATCGCCACCTCGCGCTGCCGTCCCCACGCCTTGGCGAGGAGCAGGTTGGCCAGGTTGAGGCAGGCGATCACGAGGACGATCCCGACCACCACCGAGAGGACGACGCCGAGGATCGAGAGGATCTCGCGCACCCGCGGGTGGACCCCCGCCTCGGCAGCGGGGAGCGAGCGGAAGCCGCGCTCTTTGTTGGTGTCGGGGAAGCTCGCCTGGAGACG
The DNA here is from genome assembly GCA_963792575.1 of uncultured Acidobacteriota bacterium. Classification (GTDB taxonomy): domain Bacteria; phylum Acidobacteriota; class Thermoanaerobaculia; order Multivoradales; family UBA5704; genus DATARR01. The sequence continues at coordinate 98,229 of CAWBWZ010000022.1, read as the reverse complement.
CTCCGCGACGCTCTTCATCTGCGCCTCGGCCCCCGCGTGGTCGGCGCCGGGACGGAAGCGGCCGAGCACCAGGAGATCGCGGTGGCCGCGCTGGCGCAGCCCCTCGTCCCCTCCCGCGAGCGGGCGGGCGCTCACCACGAGCGGCACCCAGACATCGACCGACAGGCCGGCCAGGGTGTCCCGGAAGCCTTCCGGCACCACGCCGAGCACGGTGAAGGTCTGGCCGTTGAGGCGCACGGTCTTGCCGGCGACGGCGGGATCGGCCCCGAGGTGCCGGCGCCAGAACCGTTCGCTGATCACCGCTACCCAGGAGCCGCCGGAGACGTCGTCGGCGGCGGTGAACGTCCGCCCGAGGAGCGGCTTCGCCCCCAGGCCGGTGAAGTAGTTGCCGGTCACACGCTCGCCGAGGACCTGGGTGTCCGCTTTGCCGGTCTCGACGTGGAGCCGGGTGAGCGTATAGCCGATCAGCTCGCGGAAGGCGCCGACCCCTTCCCGCAGGTCGACCAGGTCGGCGTAGGACGTCGTGCCCCAGGGGCTCGACGGATCGGAGGTGAAGATCGAGGCAAGCTCCTGCGGCTTCTCGACCGGCAGGGGCTGAAACAGGAGAGAGTTGAAGACGCTGAAGACGACCGAGTTGGCGCCGATCCCGAGCGCCAGGGAGAACACCGCGACCGCGGTAAACGCCGGGGTCTTCATCAGGAGCCGGAGCGCATGCCGGAGGTCGCGCCCAAAACCAAGAAGCATCAGGATACCGCCTTTCTAGGATCTGACGAGGGCGCCTGAAGCCCCTCTTCCCCGCCCGGTGCCGCCGCGTCGGCGGCGGCGTCAAGGCGCGTGGCGAGCTCACCGACAGCGGGCTCGCGCAATAACGAGTAGTGATCGCCCGGCGTCTGCCAGGCGTCGAGACCGCCCGCCGCCAGCGCCTCCCAGCCCAGGGCCGGCGAGTCTTCACCCCGCCTCCCTTCCCTGGCGGCGACCACGGTGAGGCGACCCGGGTAGGGCCGGGGGCGATAGGCGTCCGCGGCCGCTCCGTTGGCCCAGAAGACCGCGAAGAGCCGCCGGAGGTCGGCGAGTCCGAGGTCGGGAGGAAGGACCCCGGCATCGCGGGCCGCCGTCAGGAGATCGGCCAGAAGGTCCGCGCTTCGCGCTTCGGCGTCCGGGCCGACGCGGGCGGCGAGCGCCGCGATGGCCTCGCGGCCGAGACCGAGCTCGCGGGCGAAGGCGGCCAGCGCTTCCAGCTCCCCCGCCGGCTCGCCGGTGGGCCCACCCGGGGCCCGCGTGTCAAGGAGGGCGAGCAGGACGACCTCGCGGCCGGCCGCGCGCAGGCGCTGCGCCATCTCGAAGGCGACCAGGCCGCCCATCGACCAGCCGCCGAGGAGGCAAGGCCCCTCGGGATAGACACGGAGCAACTCGGCGCAATATTCGGCCGCCATCGCCTCGACATCCGGCAGGAGCTCCTCCCCGTCTTCCAGACCCCGAGCGCGGAAGGCGTGGACCGGACGGTCGGCGCCGAGGCGACGCGCGAGGTCGTAGTAGCAGAGGACGTTGCCGCCCACCGGATGGACCCAGAAGAGCGGCGGCCGCGAGCCGCCGGCGCGGATCTCCAAGCGGCAGGAACCGGAAGCCGCCGCCGCGGTTCTGGTCTGGCGCAGGGCGGCCGCCACCCCCTCGACGGTCGGCCGGCGGAGCAGCTCGCCGAGCGGCAGCCGCCGTCCAGTCCGACTCTCGATCCGGGCCATCAGACGAACCGCGAGCAGCGAGTGGCCGCCGAGCTCGAAGAAGTCGTCGGTGACCCCCACCAGCGAAACGCCGAGGAGATCCTCCCAGATCTGGACCAGCGCGAGCTCCAGAGGGTCGCGCGGCGCTACGGCGGTCCGCCGCTCGGCACCGATCTCCGGCGGCGGCAGGGCGCGACGGTCGATCTTGCCGCTCACCGAGAGTGGCAGGGCTGGGAGGAGGAGGAGGGCGGACGGCACCATGTGCGCCGGCAGGCGGTCCCGCAGGAAGGCGGTCAGCTCTCGGGGCGTGACGGTCATCCCTCCGGATACGACGTAGGCGACGAGGCGACGGTCGCTGGCCTCCTCGCGTACCACGACGGCCGCCTGCTCCACCGCCGGATGGCTCTCGAGAGCCCGTTCGATCTCGCCCGGCTCAATGCGGAAGCCGCGCACTTTGACCTGGCGGTCGATGCGCCCGAGAAACTCGAGGTTGCCATCGGCTAGCGCCCGTCCGAGATCGCCGGTCGCGTACATGCGTTCCCCCGGCCTGGCGGCGAACGGATGGGGCAGGAAAGCAGCGGCGGTGCGCGCCGGATCTCCCAGGTAGCCGCGAGCGACCCCGGGGCCCGCGATGCAGATCTCGCCGGGAACTCCGGGCGGAGCCGGGCGGAACGCCGCGTCGAGAACGTGGACCCGCGCGCCTGCCTTGGCGCAGCCGATCGGAATGCGGCCGGCGATCTCGCGGCCGGTCAAGTCGTACCAGGTCGCGTCGACCGTGGCTTCGGTGGGGCCGTAATTGTTGATCAGGCGCACTCCGGTTTTCCGTTGCCAGGCTTGCAGACGATCGGTCCGCGCCTCCTCGCCGCCGATGATGACCAGGCGGAGGGACGATGGCACGGCGACCTCCGCCCTTTCGCCCAGAGCGGCGGCGAGCTCGTGCCACCAAGCGGTGGGGATCGCCATCACTGTGATGCCAAGGCGCCCGACCTGTTCCAGAAAGGAGGCCGGCGTCGAGAGCGTAGGGGCGCGCAAACCCAGGGTAGCGCCGTGCGTCAGGCAGGGATAGATCTCCTCGGCGCTGCCGTCGAAGGTGATCGACGAGAACTGCAGCACCCGGTCCTCAGGTCCGAGACCGTAGAGCTTCCCCGCCCCGCGCGCGTAGGCGGAGATCGCGGCGTGCGACACCATCACCCCCTTCGGAGTGCCGGTCGAGCCGGAGGTGTATAGGACGTAGGCGAGAGACTCCGGCTCTACCAGGGCCTCAGGGTCGACCGCGCTCTCGGCTTCGATGGCGTCGCGGTCAACGTCCAGGAGAACGGCGGGAAAGCCCGCGGGGAGATCTGCGGCCAGCTCACGCCGGGAGACGAGGAGCCACGCCCCGGACTCACGCAAGAGCGCGGCGCGCCGCTCCACCGGATCGGAGGGGTTGAGCGGCAGGTAGGCGGCGCCCGCCTTGAGCACGCCGAAGAGGGCGGCGAGGAGGTCGGCGGAGCGCTCCAGTGCGATGGCGACGACGGTCTCAGGGCCGGCGCCTCGCCGCAGCAGGTGGCGCGCCAGACGGTTGGCCCGCTGGTCGAGGTCGCCATAGGTCACGGCCTCTCCATTCGCGGCGACGACGGCGATCCGGCCGGGGGAGGCCGCAGCCTGCGCGGCGAAGAGAGCGTGGATCGGCGGTCCCTCCGCGAGCGGCGCCGCTGCCTCGCCCACCGCGAGGAGGGCTTGCCTCTCGCTGTCGTCGAGGAGCGGCAGCTCGGAGATCCGCAGTGACGGGTCGGCCACAGCGGCGTGGAGCAACACGGCGAAGCGAGCCGCAAGGCGGTCGACCGTAGAGGCCTCGAAGAGGTCGGGGTCGTACTCGAACGAGCCGCTGATTCCATGGTCACCGACGGCGACGCTGACCGCCAGGTCGAGCTTGGCCGGTGCGTCGGGTCCGCGGAGCGGCGCGAGCTCGAGATCGGTCAATTCCACGGTCGGCACGCTGGCGGGGGTCAGGTTCTGCATCGAGAAGAGGACGTCGAAAAGCGGCGTCCGCGCGAAGTCTCGCTGCGGCGCGAGCTCCTCGACCAGCTTCTCGAACGGCAGGTCCTGATGCGCGAAAGCGGTCAGCGAGCTCTCGCGCACGCGCTCCAGCAAGATGCCGAAGCGAGGGTCATCCCCGAGGGGAGCACGGAGGACCAGGGTGTTGACGAAGAAACCGATCAGCGGCTCAGTCTCCAACCGGTTGCGCCCGGCGATCGGAGTGCCAATAGCGACGTCCCCGCCCCGTCCATAGCGCGCGATCAGACTCTGCAGGGCGGCCAGAAGGAACATGAACAGGGTGACCCCCTGCTCGCGCGCCGCGGCCTGCAACTCCGCGGCGGTGCCGGCGGGCAGGGCGAGGGGGCGTTGGGCGCCCCGGCGGCCGGTCCGCGGCGAACGCGGGCGGTCCAGAGGCAGCTCCACACGGTCTTCGCCGCCGCCGAGCCAGCCGGTCCAGAAGCGGAGCTGCGCCTCCAGGACCTCTCCCTGCAGCCAGTCGCGCTGCCAGGCGGCGAAGTCGGCGTACTGGACCGGCAGCTCGGGCAGCGGCGCGGGCTCCCCCATCCGGGCGGCGGCGTAGAGCTCTACCGCCTCGCGGATCAGGATGCCCATCGACCAGGCGTCGCTCACGATGTGGTGCAGGGTGAGGAGCACCGCGTGCTCGCGCTCGCCGAGCCGCAGCACCGCGCAGCGCAGAAGGGGTCCCGCCTCGAGGTCAAAGGGCCGGAGCGCCTCCTCCCCCGCCATGCGGAGGGCGGCGGCCCGCCGCTCCTCGGCCGGCAGGGCCGAGAGGTCGAAGATTGGCAGCGGCAGCGGCGCCGCGGGGAGCACGGCCTGCCGCGGCTCGCCGTCGACCGCGGGGAAGACCGTGCGCAGCACCTCGTGCCGGCGCACCACCTCGCCGAGGGCGTGATGGAAGGCGTCGAGGTCGAGGGCGCCGGTCACCGTAAACGCCACCGGGCAGTTGTAGGCCGGGCTCATCGGGTCGAGCTGATGCAGGAACCAGAGGCGCTGCTGGGCGAAGGAGAGGCGCAGCGGCAGGTCGCGCGGCACCGGGACGATCGCGGGCGCGGCGGGCGCCGCGGCCTCGCCGCCGGCCGCCAGGACCGCCTCGACGCGGGCCGCCAGGGCGTCCACCGTCGGGCTCTCGAAGAGGACGCGCAACGGCAGCTCCGCCCGGAAGCGCTCGCGCACCCGCGACATGAGCTGCGTCGCGAGCAGCGAGTGGCCGCCGAGATCGAAGAAGTTGCCGTCGCGGCCGATCCGCTCGAGGCCAAGCACCTCGCCCCAGATGCCGATCATCACCTCTTCGAACAGCGTCCGCGGCGGCTCGACCTCCCCGCCGCCGGTGCGCTCCGCCTCCTCGGGCGGCGGCAGCGCGGCGCGGTCGACCTTGCCGCGCAAGGTGAGGGGGATCTGGTCGAGGAGCACCACGGCGGACGGGATCATCGCCTCGGGCAGGCGCGGGCGCAGGTACTCGCGGAGGCTCCGCGCGTCGAGCTCGCCGCCCATCGCGTCGTCGGCGCGCGGCTCCCCCGCCTCGACCTCGCGCCCCTCGACGGGGATGTCGCGGCGTACCGCGAACAGGTTGTGGCGGTCGGTCCCCACCAGCAGGATGTCCTGCTCGACCTCGACCGCGAAGCCGTGGCGGACGAGGAGGCCGCTGATCTCGCTGAGACGCCCTTCCGTCGCCTCGCCCGGCGCGTCGTGCACCTCCATCACCACCTGGCGGATCTTCGGCCAGTCCGTCTCGTCGATACCGCGCAGCACGTCGAGCTCGGCGCGCTGGACGTCGACCTTGAGCAGGTCGATGCGCTCGACCCCCTGCTCGCGGATGACATCGGAGAGCCGGCGAAGCTTCACCTCGTGCTCCTCGCCGGCGAAGCGGCCGGCGAGGAGCTCATCGGCCTGCTCGAGCAGGGCGACCGCCTCGGCGGAGCCGCTGGCGCGGTCGTTCTCCAGGTAGCGCCGGATGACCGCGCGCTCGGAAGCGGCGTCGGCGAAGGCGGCCTGGCCGGACATCATCGAATAGCGCGGGTAGTAGGTGAAGACCTCGGAGGTCTCGCGCTCCGAGAGGCCGAAGGGAAAACGGGTGACCTCGGCGCCGTGGCCGGCGGTGTTCGCCTCCAGGTCGGCGTAGATCGGCGCCAGCGGCTCGAACGCGTAGACGCGCGCGCCGGGCCGGTGGAGCCCGACGAAGAGCGAGAACATGCCGATGTTGGCGCCGACATCGAAGACCACCGGCGCGTCGCCGAGGCGGATGCCGCGCCGGCTATAGCAGCGCTGCTCGAAGATCTCGCGGTAGAGGTACTCGGTCTCGTTGCGGTTCTGGTGCGCGACGAGGAGGCCGTTGGGCAGCCGGTGGCGGCGCTCCCCACGCCCCCCGCGGCTACCGCCGGCCGTGGCCGGCCGCGGCACCACATAGGCGACCAGGCGCAGGTCGCCCGGCTGGTCCTCGCGCGTCACCACGACCGCCTCGCGCACGCCAGGGTGGCCGCCGAGGACGGCTGCGATCTCCCCCGGCTCGATGCGGTGCCCCCGGATCTTCACCTGGTGGTCGACGCGGCCGAGAAACTCGATGCGCCCGTCCCAGCGCCACCGCACGCGGTCGCCGGTACGGTAGAGGCGGCCCCCCGGCACCGCGCCGGAGGGATCGCCGAACGGGTCGGGCACGAAGCGCTCCGCGGTCGGCGCCGGGCTTCCGAGGTAGCCGCGGGCGAGGCCGGCGCCGCCGACGCACAGCTCGCCAGGCGCGCCCGGAGGCACCGGACGGCCCTGCTCGTCGAGCACGTAGGCGCGCACGTTGGGGAGCGGCGCCCCGATCGAGAGGGCGCCGCCCATCCGCTGCACGGAGACGTCCACCGTGCACTCGGTGGGGCCGTAGACGTTGAAGCACTCGCGCCGGCCGTCCGCCGCGAGCTCGTCCCAGAGCGCCGGATCGACCGCTTCGCCGCCGATCAGCACGAGCGAGGGGAAGGCGCGCTCGCGCAGACCGGCGGCGAGGAGGAGGCGGAGCTGCGAGGGGGTGCAGTCGAGGACGTCGACGCGGTGGTCGTGGAGGTAGTCGAGGAGCGCCGCGCCGTCCAGGCGCACGTCCTCCGGGATCGGGCAGAGGGTCCGCCCCTGGAGGAGCTGGACGACCTGCTTGATCGAGGCGTCGAAGGAGAGCGGGGCATTGACGCCGACACGCAGGCCGGGCCGGCCGCGGTAGACCGCCGCTTCCAGCGCGGCGAGGAGATTGACCGCCGAGCGGTGTTCGATCGCGACCCCCTTGGGCCGCCCGGTCGAGCCGGAGGTGAAGATGGCGTAGGCGAGGTCGCGCGGCGACGCCGCCGCGGTTTCAGCCGCCGCGGCGCCGGCCTCCTCCCAGGGCTGCCGCGGGCCGACCACGGCGAGCCCGCGCGCCGCGAAGAGGCCGCGGAGGCGCTCCTCGGCGACCGCGATGCGCGCTCCGGCCTCTTCCAGGAGGAGGGCCAGGCGCTCCTCGGGCTGGGCCGGATCGACCGGCACGAAGGCGGCGCCGCTCTCCAGGATACCGGCGACCGCTACCACCATGTCGAGGGAGCGGTCGAGGCAGAGGACAACCCGCTCGCCCGGCGCGGCCCCCAGCGACCGCAGGCGCCGCGCGAGCCGCGCGGAGTGCTCGCCGACCTCCCGGAAGGTGAGGCTCCCGCCCTGGTAGGCGACCGCCTCGGCGTCCGGCGTGCGGGCAGCCTGCGCGCGGAAGCGGCGGGCGAGCGTGTCGCCCTCCGGCAGGGCGGCGCGGGTGTCGTTCCATTCGACCAGGAGCTGGTGCCGCTCGACCGCGCTCAGCAGGTCGAGGTCGGCCAGCCGCGCCTCGGGATCGGCGAGGGCGGCGGCGAGGAGCACGGCGAAGCGGCCGGCCAGGCGGCGCACCTCCGCAGCCGGGAACCGCGCCGCGTCGTAGCGGATCTCCAGGGCCAGCTCACCGCCGATCAGGGCGGCGGCGAGCTCCATGCGGAAGCGCTCGGTGACGGCGGAGCGGCGTTCCAGCGTGAAGACGGCGCCCCCCGCCTCCGGCCATTCGCGCGGCCACTCGTTCCAGGAGAAGGCGAACGGCGCGAGCGCCTCGGCGGCGACGCCGGCACCCTCGGCCACCTGTTCCCAGGAGAAGTACTCCTGCCATTCCTCGGCGCCGGCGACCGCCTGCCAGGCCTCCTTGACCAGGGCGGCGAAGCCGAAGCGAGCTTCAGAGCGGATCGGGGCGAGCGGCCAGCGCGCATAGAGGCCGAGCGCCTCGTGCATCTCCTCGTAGGGGCGGCCACCACAGAGGACGGAGAGGGCGATCTGCGGGCGGCAGGCGGCGCGCGCCAGCAGGTGGTGCCAGGCGGCCAGCAGGCATGAGGAGGGGTGGACGTCGAAGCGGCGGGCGTCCTCCTCCAGGCGGGCGGCGAGGCCGGCCGGCAGTTCCACCAGCGCCGAGGCGGGCCGGAAGGCGCCCCCCTCCACCGCCTCGGCCGGCAGGCGGAGGTCGACCAGCTCCGCGAGCTCGCGGGCGCGCCAGTGCTCCCTCCCCGCCTCGCCGTCCTCGGCGGTCTGGAGGTCGTTCTGCCACTCGGAGAACTGGGTGTACTGCACCGGCTCGTCGGCGGGCGGCTCCCCGGCGAGAGCCGCCAGGACCTCGCGCACGAGCTGGCGCAGCGACCACTCGTCGGCGGCGAGCGACGAGACGGTGATCGCGAGCACCCAGCGCGCCGGGGCGAGCGGCAGGAGCGAGAAGAGGGCCGTCGGAGCCGCCCCCCGGTCGCCGAGGCGGCCCTGATCCTCGCGCAGCAGGGCGCCGACCGGATCCGCCTCATCCGCCAAATGGCCGGGAGCCAGCGTTCGGAAGAGGTCCGGGGTATCGCCGGCGATGACCTGGATCGGCAGCTCCATGCCGGGCAGGCAGTCGTAGCGGGTGCGCAGGATCTCATGGCGGGCCGCCACCTGCCGCGCCGCCCGCTCGACGGCGGCGGGATCGAGGTCACCGCTGGCGGCGAGAGCGACCTGGCAGACCAGGGCCGGCCCGCCGCGCTGGATCTGCCAGACCCGCCGCTGCTGCGGCGCCAGGGGAAAACCTTCGATGACGTCGATCGAGGGCAGATCCGCGACCGTCATTGCTGAGCTCCACTTCCGGCCCCGGTGCGGGACCTCACGGCGAGGAACCGTTTCCGGTTCGAGTCTTTGAGATCCCGCCGCCGCCGTTCGAGCTCCTCCTTCTCCTCCGCGGTGAGGACTTCGAGAGAGTCGAGCGGCTCGTCCGGCCGGGCCGAGGCTTCGCGCAGCAGCGTCTCCAGATGACGGTGCATGCGCACGATCGTCGCGCCGTCGAAAAGCGCCGCGTTGTAGGTCCAGCTCAGGGCCAGGGTCTCCCGCCCTTCATACAGCCAGAGCGTGAGGTCGTAGCGCGAGCTCTTCGAGCTGGGCGCCGACCGGCTGCAGTTGCAGGCCGGGGAGGTCGAAGGTCTCCCGCGGCGCGTTCTGCAGGCCGAAGGCGACCTGGAACAGGGGCGAGCGGCCGGCGCTGCGCTCCGGCGCCAGCTCCTCCACCAGCTTCTCGAACGGCAGGTCCTGGTGCGCGTAGGCGTCGAGGGCGAAGCGGCGGACACGCCCGATCAGCTCGCGGAAGCTGGGACGCCCGGAGAGATCGGCTCCCATCACCAGCATGTTGAGGAAGCAGCCGATCAGGTCCTCGGTCTCGCGGCGGTTGCGGCCGGCGATGGGGACGCCGACCAGCACCCGCTCCTGGCCGCTGTAGCGGGCGAGAAGGGCCTGGAAGCCGGCCAGCAGGGTCATGAACAGGGTGGCCCCCTCGCCGCGGCTGAGCTCCTGGAGCCGCGCCGAGACCTCGGGCGCGAGACGGAAGGTCTCGCGGCCGCCACGGAAGGTCGGCACGGCCGGCCGTGGACGGTCCGTGGGGAGGTCGAGCGCCGGCGGCTCGCTGCCGAGCTGCCGGCGCCAGAAGGCGAGCTCGCGCTCCAGCACCTCGCCGCTCAGCCAGTGCCGCTGCCAGTGCGAGAAGTCGGCGTACTGCACCGGCAGCTCCGGCAGCGGCGAGGGGCGTCCGTCCAGGAAGGCGGTGTAGAGCGCCGCGACCTCGCGAACCAGGACGCCGAGCGACCAGGCGTCGCTCACGATGTGGTGCATCGTCAGGAGGATCGCGTGCTCCTCCCCCGCCAGGCGGAGCAGGGCGGCGCGGAGCAGCGGCCCGCCCGCGAGGTCGAATGGGCGCCGCGCCTCCGCGGCCATCAGGCCGGCGCCGACCGTCTCCCGCGCCGCCGGGTCGAGCCCGCTCAGATCGATCAGCGGGAGGTGGAACGGGACGACCGGAGCGATGAGCTGGCGAGGCTCGCCGTCGACCGACGGGAAGGTGGTGCGCAGCACCTCGTGCCGCCGCAGCACCTCGCCGAGGGTGCGCTCCAGGGCGGCGGCGTCGAGACGACCGGCCAAGCGGACGGCCTTGGGGCTGTTGTACGCCGGGCTGTCCGGCTCCACCTGGTGGAGGAACCAGAAGCGCTGCTGCGGGAAGGAGAGCGGCAGGTCGCCGTCGCGCGGCACCGGACGGACCGGCGGCGCCTCGACGCCATGGCCGGCGCGCAGAGCGCTCTCGACACGGGCGGCGAGCCCCTCGACCGTCGGCTCCTCGAACAGGACGCGCAGCGGCAGGTCGACCTGGAAGGCGGCGCGCACCCGCGACATGAGCTGCGTCGCCAGCAGCGAGTGGCCGCCCAGCTCGAAGAAGCTCTCGTTGACGCCCACCCGGTCGAGGGCGAGCACCTCGGCCCAGATCCCCGCCAGCACCTCCTCGTGCGGAGTGCGCGGCGGCGCGGCCTCGCGGGCCGGCGCGCTCGCCTCGGGCAGGGGGAGGGCGGCGAAGTCGACCTTGCCGTTGCGGGTGAGCGGGATCTCGTCCAGCCAGACGAACGCCGTCGGCACCAGGTACTCCGGGAGGCGCGCGCGCAGCAGCTGGCGCAGGTCGGTCCCCGCGGCTTCGCCACCTCCGGCCGGCCGGTCGGCGGTAGGCGCGGTCCGTGGCGCGCTCACCGCCGCTTCCTGGCCGCCCGCCGCGAGCAGCCGGTGGGCGACGGCGTAGACGTTGTAGCGGTCGGTGCCGACCAGCAGTTCATCCTGCTCGGCGACGGCACGGAAACCATGGCCGTCGAGCAGCGCGAGCACCTCGGCGATCCGCCCCTCGCTCTCGGTGCCCGGGGCGTCGTGGACCTCCATCACCACCTGGTCGATCGCCGCCCAATGCTCCTCGTCGATGCCGCCGAGCACTTCCAGCTCGGCACGCTGCACGTCCACCTTGAGCAGGTCGACGCGCGCGATCTCCTCCTCGCGCAGCACGTCGGAGAGGCGGCGCAGGCGCGCCGTCACGGCGTCCCCCTGGAAGCGCCCGGCGAGCAGCTCGTTGGCCTCCGCGAGCAGCACCTCGGCATCCCGGCTCCCCTCCTCGCGCAGGTTTTCCAGGTAGCGCTTGACCACCTCGGTCTCGGACTCCGGGCGGGCGTGCCGGCTCTGGCCGGACATCATGGTATAGCGCGGGTAGAAGGTGAACACCTCCTCGCGTTCGCCGTCGGAGAGGCCGAAGGGGAAAAGCTTCGTGCCCGGCGCGTAGAGCTCGCAGTTGGCGCGGAGCGACTCGAAGACCGCCGGCACCGGCTCGAAGGCGTAGACCCGCGGGCCGGCGCACTCCTGGTGGGCGAAGAGGGTGAACATTCCGATGTTCGCCCCGACGTCCAGGATGCAGGCGCCGTCCGGCAGCCGGACGCCGTGCTGGGCGTAGCAGCGCTTCTCGAAGATCTCCTCATAGAGGTAGTCGGTCTCGTTGCGGTTCTGATGCAGCACGGCCATGCCGTTGGGCAGCTCATAGCGTGGCCGCCCGGCCGGCGCGGTGCCGCGCCGCCGCGGCAGGACGTAGGCGACCAGCCGCTGATCGCCCGGGTGATCCTCGCGCAGAACGACCAGGGCGTCGCGCACCTGCGGGCTCTCGCGCAGCGCCGCCTCGATCTCTCCCGGCTCGATGCGCACGCCGCGCACCTTGACCTGGCGGTCCAGGCGGCCGAGGAACTCCAGGCGGCCGTCGGGGAGGAAGCGCACACGGTCGCCGGTGCGGTAGAGCCACTCGCCGGGCGCCGCCGTGAACGGGTTCGGCACGAACTTCTCGGCGGTGAGACCGGGGCGGCCAAGGTAGCCGCGGGAGAGCTGGGGACCGCCCAGGCAGAGCTCCCCGGCGACCCCCAGGGGGACCGGGCGGAGGCGCTCGTCGAGCACGTGGACGGCGACCCCGGGGAGACCGCGGCCGATCGTCGGCGCGGTTCCCGGCTCCACCCGGCAAGCGGTGGCGTCCACCGTGCACTCGGTGGGGCCGTAGACGTTGTAGTAGCGCCGCGCGCCGTCGGCCGCGAGCTCGGCCCAGAGGTCCGGCCGGATCGCCTCGCCGCCGACCAGGAAGACGCGCGGGAAGGGGGAATGGCCGTCCGCCAGGCCGGCATCCAGGAGCAGGCGCAGGTGCGACGGGGTGCAGTCGGCGACGTCGATGCGGTTCTCGCGCAGCCAGGCGAGCAGAGCCTCGCCGTCGCCGCGCACCGCCTCGGGGACGATCCACAGCGAGTGGCCGCGGAGCAGCTGGATGACCTGCTTCACCGAGGCATCGAAGGCGAGCGGGGCGTTGACGGCAACGCGGAGCGCCGGGCCCGCCGCGAAGTCGGCGTAGACCGCCGCGGCCAGCGTGGCGGCGAGGCAGGCGACGGAACGGCTCTCGATCAGGGCCCCCTTGGGGGTGCCGGTCGAGCCGGAGGTGTAGATCACGTAGGCGCAGCTCCGCGGGTCGGCGGCGGCGAGGGTGGGGGCGGCGGCGGCCGCCGCTCCGGGGGCCTCCTCCGCGGCGTCGACCCGCACCAGGCGGGCAGAGGTGGCGGGGAGCGCCGCCGCCATGGCGGTGCGGGTGAGCACCACGGAGGCGCCGGAGTCGGCGAGGATCCAGGCCAGGCGCTCGCCGGTCTGCCCGGGGTCGATCGGCACGTAGGCGGCGCCGGCCTCCAGCACCGCGAGGAGGGCGACCACCGCCTCGACCGAGCGGTCGAGGTAGAGGGCCACCCGGGACTCGGGGGCGACGCCGAGGCGGCGCAGGCGGCGGGCCAGCGCGCCGGCGCGCTCGGCGAGCTCACGGAAGGTGAGCCTCTCGGCGCCGGCGGCGACCGCCAGCGCGTCGGGCGTGCGGGCGGCCTGGGCGGCGAAGCTCCGCGCCGGCAGCGGCTCGGCGGGCGGCTCCGCCGGCCGCAGGCTCCAGGCGGCGAGCCGGGCGCGCTCCGCGGGGCCGATCAGCTCCAGCTCGTCGAGCGGGCGGCCGGGACCGGCGAGGGCGCTCGCGACCAGGGTGAGGAAGCGCTCGGCGAGGAGCCCCACCGCCTCCCCGCCGTGGACCGCGGGGTCGTGCAGCAACTCCAGGGCGAGCTCACCGCCGCGCCGCCGCGCCCACAGGGTGAGCGGCGAGCCGCCGGCGGCCCAGAGCTTGTCGAGCATCGTGAAGCGCACGCCGCCGCCCGTCTCCGTGCCGGCCGGCTCCCCCTCCCAGGCGAAGGTGGGCGCGCGCCGCTCCGCGCCGGCCTCCCGGAAGAGCTCCTGGCGCCTGCGCGCCTCGGCGAGCAGGGCCTCGACGCGACCGAGGGCGCGGGAGAAGGGGCGGCCGTCGAGGCCGCGCAGGGCGAGCGGAAGCGGGCGGGCGAACGGGCCGAGGGCCGCCCCCAGCTCGGCGAACTTGCGACCGTCGAAGAGCACGTCGAGGGCGATCTCGGTGCCGCCGGCGAGGCGGGCGAGGAGAGTTCCCCAGCAGGTGAGCAGGAACGCCTCCACGGAGGCGCCGTGCTCGCCGGCCGCCCGCTCCACCGCGGCCAGGGTCCCGGCGGGCGCGGCGAAGGCCAGGCGCGCCGGCGTCCCGCCACCCTGAGCCGCCGGCGGCGGGACCGGGGCATCGCCCTCCTCCACCGTCTGCCGGTCCCAGAACTCCTGGGCCTCCGCCGCCTCGGCATCCTCCAGGATCTCGTTCTGCCACTCCGAGAACTGCGCGTACTGCAGCGGCTCGTCTTCCTGCTCGTCCGGCTCGCCGCCGGTCTCGGCGTCGTAAGCGCGCGCCACCTCGGCGGCCAGGTTGTCGAGGCTGCGGGGGTCGGCGAGGAGAACGGGCAGCGCGATCACCAGCAGCAGCCGCCCATCCGGCAGCGGGGCCAGGGCGCAGTCGAGGGAATTCCCCCCCTCCAGGCGCTCCAGGAGGGCCGCGATCGCGCCCTCCTCGGGGCCGGCGGCGAGCTCGGCCTGGCGGAAATCGACGTACGGCGCGTCGGAGATGACCTGGATCGGCACCTCCATCCCGGGCAGCCGCTCGAAGCGGGTGCGCAGGATCTCGTGCCGTTCGACGACCCGGAGGAGAGCCCGCTCCAGGGACTGGACGCGCAGATCCCCCTGGAGGGCCAGAGCGCACCAGGCCCGGCCGGCGGCGCCCCCGGTCTGCGACCAGAGGCGCTGCTGCTGGGGGGAGAGGCGGAAACCTTCGATCACTTGCTGCTGCACGCGTGCTCCTCGCTCATCAGTGGAAATCCGAGGTCCTCAAAGGCCCGGATGGGTGTAGAGATCCGCCATCGCGACGAGGACGGTGCGGGGCCCCTCGAACGGCTCGCGGCCGTGCGACGCCAGGATGTTGTCGACCAGGAGGACGTCCCCCTTTTCCCAGGGGAAGGCGACCGCCGTGTCCTGGTAGACCTGCCGGATATGCTCCAGGACGGCGTCTTCGATCGGCGTGCCGTCGCCGTAGAAGGCGTTGCGCGGCAGCTCGTCGGGGGCGAACTCGGAGAGCAGCGACGCGCGCACCGCCGGCTGCAGGTTGGAGACGTGGAACATGTGGGCGTGGTTGAACCAGACGTTGTCGCCGGTCTGCGGGTGCTCGACCATCACCTGACGGACCGAGCGGGTGCGCAGGCGGTCCTTGTCCCGCCACTCCACGGTGGCGCCGGCCTGGCGGCAGTACTCCTCGACGACCGCGCGGTCGTCGGTCTGGAACGCCTCGCGCCACGAGAGGTCGACCCCCTCGCCGTAGTTGCGGACGTACATCACCTTCTTCTCCAGGAACTGACGCTTGACCTCGGGGTCGATGCGGTCGACCACCTTGCGGTCGTCGGTGATCGGGGTGCACCCCCCCTTGCGCGCCGGCTGGTCGCAGTAGAAGAAGATCTTGGTCGGCCAGTTGTGCGAGTAGGACATCTCGTGGTGGAGCGGGATGTACTGGTCGGCCGGGAACTCGGTCGAGGTGTAGACCTTCTTGCTCACCTCGTTGCGCGGCGCGGCGCGCTCCTTGTAATCGAGGAGCTCCGGGTAGAGCGCCCGCGAGACCTCGTAGAAGTGCTCGGCCGAGCCGACGCCAAAACCGCGGAAGAGGATGGCGCCGTGGCGCAGAAGATGCTCCTCGATCAGGGCGCGGTTCGCCCCCGCCCAGGTGGTCAGGTTGATGTTCTCGGCGTTGGGCTCGATCACCAGGGGGAAACGGTCGGCGTCGCCCGGCAGGTAGCCCGTGCGTACGAGCTCCTCCTGGGACAACCGCACGGCCTTGCGCGGCCGCGACCGGAAATCGCTGAAATTGGATCCACTCATCGGGTTGCTCATCGTCTTCCTCTCTTCTCTCTGGGTTAGCTCTCTGCGTGGCCGTCGCGCGGGCGGCGCGGCTTCCTGTTGATCAGACGTCCGAGGCGCGACTGCTCTTTCTCCCGCTCCGCCCTCTCGCTCTCCTCCCGCTCGGCGGCGCTCAGCACGTCCAGGAGGTCGATCTCGGTCTCCGGGGAGCCGACCGCCGCCGCGAGCAGGGCCTCGAAGCGGGCCTGCATGCGCTCGATGGTCGCGGCCTCGAACAGGTCGGTGTTGAAGGTCCACTGCACCCCCAGCCCGGCGCGCGTCTCGCGCACCCAGACGGTGAGGTCGAAGCGCACGGTCTCGTCCTCGACCGCCAGCGGGGAGAGGCGAAGCTCCGGCAGCTCGACGTCCGCCTCCGGGGCGTTCTGCAGGCCGAAGGTGACCTGGAACAGGGGCGAGCGGTCCTGCCGCCGCTCGATCCCCAGCGCCTCGACCAGCTTCTCCAACGGCAGCTCCTGGTGGGCGAAGGCGCCGAGGGATGCCTCGCGCGCCTGCCGCAGCAGCTCGCGGAAGGTCGGGCTCCGCGACAGGTCGAGGCGCAGCGGCAGGATGTTGATGAAGAAGCCGATCAGCCCCTCGGTCTCGTAGCGGTCGCGGCCCGCCATCGGCATGCCGACCACCACCTCGCTCTGGCCAGACAGGCGGCCGAGCAGGGCGGCGAACGCGGCGAGCATCGTCATGAAGGTGGTCGCCCCCTCCTGCCGGCCGAGGTGCACCACCGCCCGCGACAGCTCGGCGGGGAGGAGGAACCGGCGCTGCCAGCCGCGGCCCGACGGGCGCTCCGGACGCGGGCGGTCGGCCGGCAGATCGAGCGCCGGCGGTTCGCCGCCGAGATGGCGGGTCCAGTAGTCGAGATGGGCGTCGAGCGCCTCGCCCGCGAGCCAGCTGCGCTGCCAGTGCGCGAAGTCCGCGTACTGAATCGGCAGCTCCGGCAACGGCGACGGCCGCCCGGCCGCGAACGCCTCGTAGAGCACCGCCACCTCGCGCACCAGGACCGACATCGACCAGGCGTCGCTCACGATGTGGTGAGTGCTGAACAGCAGAACGCTCTCCTCGGCCGCGAGGAGCAAGAGCGCGGCGCGGAGGAGCGGACCGTTGACGAGGTCGAACGGGGTGCGGGCGTCCGCCGCGACCAGGCGCCGGACCTCGGTCTCACGCTCCGCGGCGGTGAGGCCGCGCAGGTCGAAGACCGGCAGCGGGAACGGCGCGGCGGACGGCGGCGCGATCCGCTGCGCCGGCCGCCCCTCGTGGTCCGGGAAGGAGGTGCGCAACGACTCGTGACGGCGCACGACCTCGGCGAAGGCGCGGGCGAGGGCCGCGGCGTCGAGAGCGCCGGCCACCCGCACCGGCGCATTGACGTTGTAGGAGACATCCCCCGGCGCGAGCTGGGCGAGGAACCAGAGGCGCTGCTGGGCGAAGGAGAGCGGCAGCTCCCGGTCGCGCGACACCGGCGTCAGGGCCGGCGCGGCGAACGCGCCGCCCGGGCCGGCCTCCCCCTCGATCCGGCACGCCAGCTCCGCGGCGCTCGGCGCCTCGAACAGAGTGCGCAGCGGCACCTCAACGCCGAGCACGGCGCGCAGCCGCGAGACCAGGCGGGCGGCGATCAGGGAGTTGCCGCCGAGGTCGAGGAAGCTGTCGTCCGGCCGCAGGGACTCGATGCCCAGCACCTCCCGATAGAGGCCGAGCAGGAGCTCTTCCATCTGGGACATCCGTGGCGGCAGGTGGCGGCCGTCGTCCTCCAGCGCCGCCGGCAGGCCGCCGAGGGCGGTCCGGTCGACGCGGCCACCGGCGCTCCGCGCGGTATCGGCCAGGGGGAGGAACGAGCGGGGCACCATCAGCCGCGGCAGCAGGTTTTCCAGGAAGGTCCGCAGCGCGGTGCCGGAGGGGATCTCGGAAGTCGCCGGGATGAAGAGCGCGGCGAGCGCGCCGCCCCCATCCGCCGGCACGACCACCGCCTCGCCGACGGCCGGGTGCCGCTCCAGAGCCGCCTCCACCTCGCCCGGCCAGACCGGCCGGCCGTGGATCAGGAGGCGCTCCGCAAGGGTGCCAAGGAAGGTGATCTCACCGCTCTCGGCACGGCGCCCCCAGATCCCGGCAGGCAGGAGCGCGACCGCCGGGTCCCACGGCGCGGCGGGGAGATCTCCGGCCGTCCGCGCGACCCCCAGGTGGACCTCGCCGGGGAGCCCCGCGGGCACCGGCAGGAGGTCCTCGCCGAGGAGGTGGACGGCGGGCGTCTCGCCGCCCGCCGCGACAGTGGCCGGCAGGACTTCGAGGCCGCGGGCGAGCCGCCGGACGTCGATCTCGCGGACCAGAGCGGAGCGCGCCGCCTCCTCGCCGTTCCCGGCGGCGAGGAGCCGCCGCATCTCCTCCTGGGAGAGCAACGGCAGCTCGCCCAGGGTCGCGGCCGGCCTGGCGGCGAACCCTTCGAGCAGGTTCCGCAGATGCTCCTGCATTCGGCGGACAACCGCCTGGTCGAGACGCGAGGCGTCCCAGGAGAAGTAGAGCTGCAGCTCGGCGCCGGGATTGACCACGACGTTGAGCGCGTAGCGGGTGCGCACCAGGCTGTGCAGATCGCGGGCCGCGATCGGCGCCGCCCCGCCGGGCTCGGCGGGAGCCGTCCGCCGCGCCGCCTCCGCGGCCGGCGTGCGCGGGTAGTTCTCGAAGACCAGGAGCGTCTCGAACAGCGGCAGGCCCATCGGCACCTCCGACCAGGGCTGGACGAAGGAGCCGTATTCATGGGCCTGGCGCTCCAGGGAATGCTGCTGCAGGTCGCGGAGCCAGTCGACCAGCGCGGCGCCGCGCGGCACCGCGACCCGCAGTGGCACGGTGCTGATGAACGGCCCGACCATGGTCTCCGCTCCGCGCAGGTCGGCGGGGCGACCGGAGACAGTGATGCCGAACAGCACGTCCTGCTCGGCGCTGTAGCGGGAGAGGAGGAGCGCCCAGGCGCCCTGGATCAGCGTGCCCAGGGTGAGCTGCCGGCCGCGCGCCATTGCCTCCAGCGCGGCGGTCGCCTGGCGCGACAGGCGGATGCGCTCGTCGCCGAAGCCGGTCTCCCGCCGCGCGAGAGGGCGGTCGGCGCCGAGCGGGGTCGGCGAGGTGAAGCCGGCGAGCTCGCGGCGCCAGAAAGCCTCGGTAGCCGCGAGATCCTGCGCCGCCACCCACTCGATGTAGTCGCGGAACGGGCGGGCCGGCTCCAGGGCGACCGCGGCCCCGGAGAGGGCGCCCTCGTAGAGGGTCAGCATCTCGCGCATCAGCACCGGCGCCGACCAGCCGTCGCCGATCAGGTGGTGCATGGTCCAGACGAAGCGATGCGCCCCGGGCGACAGCTCGACCACGGTGGCGCGCAAGAGCGGCGCGCGGGAGAGGTCGAAGCCGCGGCGGCGGTCCTCGCGCAGGATCTCGTCGAGGCGGGCTCCCTGCTCCTCCGGCGGCAGTCCCGCGAGGCTCAGACGGAGGAGGGGCAGGTCCGCCCGCCGACGCACCACTTGAACCGGCCTCGCGACTCCCTCCCAGAGGAAGGCGGTGCGCAGGATCGGATGGCGCGCCACGATCTCGCGGCAGGCGCTCTCCAGCCGGCCGGCGTCGAGGTCGCCGTCGAGCGTCAGGCTCATCTGCTCGACGTAGACGCCCGAATCAGGGGCGCCGAGCGCCCAGAGCAGCATTCCTTCCTGGAGCGGCGACAGGGGATAGGCGTCCTCGATCGCGCGCGGCTCCGGGAACAGGCGGTCGAGATCCTCCTGGTCGAGGCCGAGCAGCGGCACGTCGGAGGGGGTGAGGCCCCCCGCCTCCGCCGAGCGGCAGTGCTCGATCAGCCGGCGGAGGGCGGCCAGGTAGCCGGCGGCGAGAGCCTCCACGGTCGCCTCGTGGTGCAGCTCCGCGCTGTAGCCAAGCTGGACGCGCAGCCGCCCGCCGAGGACGCTGGCGCCCACCTCGAAGAGGACGGTGCGGCGCGCGCCGGTGCCGATCGAGGGGCCGGCCGATTCGGCCGCGCGGGCGAAGAGGGACGACTCGGGCAGCGCCTGATCGAGCTGGCCGAGATAGTTGAAGGAGACCTGCGGCGCGGCGGCCGCGGCGAGCTCGTCGTCGCCTGTCATGTAGCGCAGCAGGCCGTAGCCGATCCCCTTGTGCGGCACGGCGCGCAGCGCCTCCTTGACCCGCTTGAGCGAGTCGCCAGGAATATCCGGAGAGGCGAGCGGCAGGCGCACCGGGAAGGCGGCGGTGAACCAGCCCACCGTGCGCGACAGGTCGACGCCCGGGAAGAGATCCTCCTCGCGGCCGTGCCCCTCGAGCTCGACCAGCAGCGAGCGCTCGCCGGTCCACGCCGAGAAGGCCGCGGCGAGGGCGGTGAGGAGGACGTCGTTGATCTGCGTGCGATAGGCGGCCGGCACCTCCTGCAGGAGCGCCCGTGTCTCCTCCTCGTCGAGAGAGACCGCGAGCGTCCGCGCCGAGGCGCGGGTGTTCGTGCCGCCGGGGAGGTCGACCGGCAGGGCGGAGCCCCCGCCCGCCGTGACCGCGCGCCAGTAGCCGCGCTCGGCGGCGAGCTCCACGGAATGGGCGTGTCCGGCGAGCCGCTCCGCCCACTTCCTGAACGAGGTCGTCTTCGCCGGGAAGCGCGGCTCCTCGCCCGCTTCGAGCTGCCGGTAGCCGCGCACCAGGTCCTCGAGCAGGATGCGCCAGGAGACGCCGTCCACCACCAGGTGATGGATCACCAGCAGCAGGCGGGCCGGCAGGGCGTCGCCCATCTCGACCAGAGGGCGCGCGCGAGCGGACCGTGCTGGAGGTCGAGGCTCGCCTGCGCCGCCGCGGCCGCGCGCTCCAGGGCCGGCGCGCGCTCCCCCGCCGGCAGGCCGGAGAGGTCGATCCGCTCGAACGGCGCCCCGGCCTCCGGCCCGAGGCCGGTCTGCCACCAGCCTTCCGCGCCCGGACCGAAGCGCAGGCGCAGAGCGTCGTGGTGGCGGACGAGGGCCGCGAAGGCGCGCTCGACCAGATCCGGATCGAGCGGCTGCCGCTCCTGGAGCAGCACCGCCTGGTTGAAGTGGTGCGGCGCGGCGGAACCGCCCTCGAAGAACCAGCGCTGGATCGGCGTCAGCGGGACCGGGCCGGTCACCGGCTCCTGCTCGGCCGCGACCGCCGGCGCCGCCTGCGCCTCGCCGGCCAGCTCGGCGATCGTCGGGTGCTGGAAGACCTGCCGCGGAGTCAGGAAGAGGCCGGCCTCGTTGGCGCGGGCGACGATCTGGATGCTCAGGATCGAGTCGCCACCGAGCTCGAAGAAGTTGTCGTGGATGCCCACGCGCTCCAGGCGGAGGACCTCGGTCCAGAGGGCGGCGAGGGTCTTCTCGACCGGCGTGCGCGGCGCCGCGTACCGCGCTTCGTTCACTTCCACCGCGGGAGCCGGCAGGGCCCGGCGGTCCACCTTGCCGTTGGGCGGTGAGCGGCAGCCGGTCCAGAATCACGAAGTGCGCCGGCACCATGTAGTCGGGCAGGCTCTGCGCGAGCAGGGCGCGCAGCTCGCCGGCCGCCGGTGCCGCGCCCTCGCGCGGCACGGCATAGGCGACCAGCCGCGGCGCTTCGCCGGCATCCCGCCGCGCCATCACCACCGCCTCGCGCACCTCCGGATGGCGCGCCAGCGCCGCCTCGATCTCTCCGAGCTCGATGCGGAAGCCGCGCATCTTGACCTGGTGGTCGACGCGGCCGAGGAACTCGATCTCGCCGTCCGGCAGGCGGCGGGCGAGGTCGCCGGTGCGGTAGAGCCGCCCGCCGGGCGCCGCCGACAGGGATCGGGGACGAACCGCGCCGCGGTCAGGTCGGGACGGCCGAGATAGCCGCGGGCGAGCCCGGCGCCGGCGATGCAGAGCTCGCCCGCGACGCCCACCGGCACCGGCGTCATGGCGCGGTCGAGGATGTGGAGGCGGGCGTTGGCGAGCGGCCGGCCGATCGGCAGGCGCTCCCCCTCGCCGTGGAAGAGCGCGTAGCTGGCGCAGATCGTCGCCTCGGTCGGGCCGTAGGCGTTGACGAAGCGCCTCCCCGCCCTCCACCGGCGGGCCAGCTCGGGCGGGCAGGCCTCGCCGGCCACGATGACCGTATGCAGCTCCGGCAGCGCCTCCGGCCGGAGCACGGAGAGCGCCGAGGGGGGCAGGGTGACGGTGTTGACGCCGAGGTCCGCCGGCCAGGGGAGGAGCGCCTCGCGCGGCGCGAAGCAGAGCGTCGCGCCGCTCGCCAGCGCCAGGGTCAGGTCCCAGAGCGCGCCGTCGAAGGAGGGCGAGAAGAACTGGAATACCCGCTCGCCCGGCGCCGCGAAGCGGCCGGCGAGCTCGGCCCAGAGATTGGCGAGGCCACGGTGGGTGCCGGCGACCCCCTTGGGCAGGCCGGTCGAGCCCGAGGTGTAGATCACGTAGGCCGCGTTGTCCGGGCTCACCTCGACAGCCGGGGCGCTCTCCGCCAGGCCGGGCTCGTCGAAGCGGTCGAAGAGGACCGTGCGCAACCCCGCCGGCAGCTCTCCGGACAGCTCGGCGAAGCGGCCGGCCAGGGCCTCCCGCGTCAGCAGCACGCGCACGGCCTGCCCGCCCAGCGCGTCGCCGAGGAGCCAGGCCAGCCGCTCGCCGGGGTAGGCGGGGTCGAGCGGCACGTAGGCGCCTCCGGCCTGGAGCACGCCGAGGATGCCGACCAGGAAGTCGGGCGAGCGCTCGACGCAGAGAGCGACCCGCACCTCGGGCCCGACCCCGAGCCGCCGCAGCTCGCCTGCCAGGCGGCTCGACCGCGCCGCGATGTCGGCGTAGGTGAGGGCCGCGCCGGCGAACAGAGTGGCGGGCGCCTGCGGGCGTGCCACCGCCTGACGGGCGAACAGCTCGTGGAAGGTGAGCGGAGCGCCCTCCGGCCGCGCGCTGTCGTTCCACTCGGCGAGCAGCGCGTGCCGCTCGGCCGCCGAGAGGAGCGGCAGCTCGGCCGCGGGCCGCCGCGGATCCGCCACCGCCCCGGCAAGGAGCGTTTGCAGGTGATCCGCCAGGCGAGCCACCGTCGCCGCCTCGAAGAGGTCGGTGCTGTAGTTGACGAAGCCGCCGAGGGCCCCCCGCCGCTCGGTGAGCACCAGCGACAGGTCGAAGCGGGCGGTCTCCACCCGGATCTCGTCGGGCAGGGAGCCCGCCTCCAGCTGGTGCAGGCCGGGCGCCCCGGCCTCCTCGGGCTGCAGCACGAACATCACCTGGAAGAGTGGCGAATGGCTGAGCGAGCGCTGCGTCTCCAGCTCGTTGACCAGCTTGTCGAAGGGGAGCTCCTGGTGTGCGTGGGCCTCCAGGACCGCCTCGCGCGAGCGCTCCACCACCTCGCGGAACGACGGGGCGCCGGCGAGGCCGACCCGCAGGACGAGAGTGTTGACGAAAAAGCCGATCAGGTTCTCGAGCTCCAGGTGCTGGCGGCCAGCGATCGGCGTGCCGACCACCACGTCCTCCCCGGCATAGCGCCCGAGGAGAGAGAGGAACCCGGAGAGCACCGTCATGAAGAGCGTCGCGCCCTCCCGCCGGCCGAGACCGCGCAGCTCTTCGCCGAGGGCGCCGGGGAGCGCGAAGAAGTGGTTCGCGCCGCGCTGGCCGCGCACTGCCGGCCGCGGGCGGTCCCACGGCAGCTCCAGGACCTCGGGAGCTCCGGAGAGATGGCGGCGCCAGTAGGCGAGCTCCGCGTCGAGGCCCCCGCTCTCCATCCAGGCGCGCTGCCAGACGGCATAGTCGGCGTACTGCACGGGGAGCGCGGGAAGCTCGGCCGCCGCCGCGCTCCCCACCGTGGAGAAGGAGGCGTACAGACGGCTCAGATCGCGCCGCAGGACGCCGCTCGACCAGCCGTCGCCGGCGATGTGGTGCAGGGTGGCGAGCAGCGCGTGCTCCTCCTCGGCCAGGCGGACCAGCGAGGCGCGGAACACCGGCCCTCGCGCCAGGTCGAACGGCCGCGCCGCCTCCTCCTGGGCACGGACGCGGAGCTCCCGGCGCCGCTCCTCGGGGCCGAGGTGCCGCAGGTCGACGACATCGAGCCGCCAGAGCCTCACCGGATCGATCTCCTGCGCGGGATGGCCGTCGCGCACCGGGAAGCGGGTGCGCAGCACCTCGTGGCGGGCGACGATCGCCGCGAGCGTCATTTCGAGCGCCGGCACGTCGAGCGGTCCGCTCAGATAGACCGAGAGCGGCATGTTGTAAAGCGTGCCGCCCGGCTCGAGCTGGTCGAGGAACCAGAGGCGCTGCTGCGCGTAGGACAGGGGGAGGTCCGCCGTGCGCGCGACCGGGGTGAGCGCCGGCATCTCCAGCGCCTCCTCGCCGGCGCGCCGTGCTCGCCCGGCGGCGCCGGCGAGCCCGGCGACTGTCGGCGCTTCGAAGAGGACCCGCATCGGCAGATCGACTCCGAGCGCCTTGCGCAGGCGCGACATCACCCGGGTCGCGAGCAGCGAATGGCCGCCCAACGCGAAGAAGTCCTCGTCGACGCCAACGCTGGCGAGCCCCAGGACCTCGGCCCAGACCTCGGCCACCAGCTCCTCGGTCGGGTTGCGCGGGGCGACCGGGGCGGCCGGCGCCTCGACCGGCTCGGGGTCGGGCAGCGCCCGCCGGTCGACCTTGCCGTTGGGGGTGAGCGGCAGCGCCGGCAGGACGAGGATCACCGCCGGCACCATGTACCCGGGCAGGCTCTCTTGCAGGAACGTGCGCAGGTCGAGCAGGTCCAGGGAGGCCCCGGGCTCCGCGGTCACCCAGGCCACCAGCCGCTCACCGCCGGAGCCGCCACGGACCCCGGCGACCCCCTCCGCGACCGCCGGGTGCCGGGCGACGGCGGCTTCGATCTCCCCCAGCTCGATGCGGAAGCCGCGCAGCTTGACCTGGAAGTCGACCCGGCCGAGGAAATCGAGCGTGCCGTCCGGCCGCCAGCGCGCCAGGTCGCCGACCCGGTAGAGGCGGTCGCCCGCCGCGCCGAAGGTGTCGGGCACGAAGCGCTCCGCGGTGAGGTCCGGCCGGCCGACATAGCCGCGGCCGACGCCGGCACCGCCGACGTAGAGCTCCCCCGCCACCCCGGCCGGCACCGGCTGGAGATCGCGGTCGAGGACGTAAATCCGCGTGTTCACGATCGGCCGGCCGATCGAGACCTGAGCCTCCGCCGCGCCCACCGCCACCACGAAGCTGTGGGAGACGTCGTCCGAGCACTCGGTCGGGCCGTAGGCGTTGAGCAGCGGCACTTCGGGGAAGCACTCCAGCCACTCCCGCGCGAGCTCGGGCGGCAGCGCTTCGCCCGTCGCCACCATCCAGCGCAGCGCCGGCAGGCGGCGCTGGCGGAGGCCGGCGTCGTGCAGCATGGCGCGCAGCATCGAGGGGACGGTCTGGAAGATCGAGACCTCGCCGGCGATCACCTCGGCGAGCAGGCGCTCAGGATCGAGGCTGGCGGCGGGATCCACGATGCGCACCCGGCCACCGACGAGCAGCGGCGCGAGAAACTGCCAGACGGAGATGTCGAAGCACTGCGAGGCCGTCTGCGCCACGCAGTCGGCGGCCGTGATGCCGAGGTCGCGCACCTTCGCCCACAGGTGGTTGAGCATGCCGCGGTGCTCGAGCATGGCCCCCTTGGGATCTCCCGTCGATCCCGAGGTGAAGAGGATGTAGGACAGATTGTGCGGCGTGGCCCGCTCGCCGAGGTTCCCCTCTTCTTCATCGCGGGCGAACAGCTCTCCCAGATGGAGGAAGCGCGGGCGCGTGGCCGCCGTGAACCCGGCGAGAGCCGCGGGCAGTGCCTCCCCGAAGCTCCCCGCGACCAGCGCCAGGCGGGCGCCACTCCGGGCGAGGACCTGGCGCCAGCGCAGGGCCGGATGCTCGGGGTCGAGCGGCAGATAGACCGCCCCCGCTTTCAGAATGGCGAGCATGGCGACCAGGAAGTCGACGCTCCGCGGCGCGAGGAGGGCGACCACGGTCTCGGGGCCGGCTCCCTCCCTCGCCAGGGAGCGGGCCAGCCGGTTCGCTCGCCGGTTGAGCTCTTCGTAGCTCAGCTCAACCCCGCCGGAGACCGCCGCGACGGCGTGCGGCGTGCGCGCCGCCTGCGTCTCGAACTCCTGCGGAAACGCACGGTCGAGCGGCACCGCCGCCGTGCTGTCGTTCCACTCGACGAGGATCTGACGGCGCTCCGCCGCGGCGAGGAGCGGCGCGCCGCCGATCCTCCGCTCCGGCTCGGCGACCAGAGCGGCCAGGAGACTGGTGAAATGTCCGGTCATCCGCCGCGCCGTGCTCTCGTCGAACAGGTCGGAGCTGTACTCCAGGGCGCAGCGCAGAGAGGCGCCCGCCAGGGTCACGAACAGGGTGAGGTCGACCTTGGCGATGCCGGTGCCGGCCCCGGTCTCGAACGGCAGCGAGGTCAGGCCGGCGAGGGCCTGCGGCGCGTCCGGCGCCGCGAACGCCTCCTGGAAGGCGAGCATCACCTGGAAGAGCGGCGAGTGGCTCAGGGAGCGTTGCGGCTGCAGCTCGCCGACCAGCATCTCGAAGGGGACCGCCTGGTGGGCGTACGACGTCAGGGTCACCTCGCGGGTGCGCTCCAGGAGCTCCGCGAAGCTCGGGTCGCCGCGCAGGTCGCCGCGCATCACCAGCGTGTTGACGAAGAAGCCGATCAGCCCCTCGATCTCCAGGTGGTCGCGGCCGGCGATCGGCGAGCCGACCGCGATCTCCTCCTCCCGCGAGCCGCGCGCGAGAAGGGTTTCGAAGGCCGCCAGGAGCAGCATGTACGGCGTGATCGAGCGCCGCCGGCACTCGGCGGCGATATCCGCCCAAAGGCCCGCCGGCAGGGTGAACGGCAGCAGGCCGCCGCGGTAGGTCTGGGCCGCCGGGCGCGGCCGGTCCGCCGGCAGTTGGAGCACCGGCGGCAGGCCGGCCAGAGCTCCCCGCCAGTGCTCCACCTCGGCCGCCAGCCAGGGGCCGCTCATCCAGCGCCGCTGCCACGCCGCATAGTCGGCGTACTGCACCGGCAGCTCCGGCAGGGCGGCAGTTCGGCCGGCGGCCAGCTGGCCGTAGAGCGTCGAGAGCTCGCGGATCAGGATACCGGCCGACCAGCCGTCGCTCACCACGTGGTGCATGGTGGCGAGGACCCCATGGTCTTCGGCGGCGAGGCGGAGGACGGAGACGCGGAACGGCAGCTCCCGGTCGAGATCGAACGGGCGGCGCGCCTCGGCGACGGCGAGCCGCCGTGCCTCGGCCTCGCGCGCCGCGGCCGGCAGGCTGGCCAGGTCGACGACCGGCAGCGCCACCGGCCCGGACGGGTCGATCCGCTGCACGACCTCACCCCCGGCGAGGGCGAAACGGGTGCGCAGCACCTCGTGGCGGGTGGCGATCGCGGTGAAGGTGCCGGCGAGGGCCGCGAGGTCGAGCGGCCCCGCCTGGCGGAAGCGGCTGGGCAGGTTGTAGACCGGGCTCTCGGGCTCGAGCTGGTACAGGAACCACATGCGCTCCTGACCGAAGGAGAGCGGCAGGTCGCCGTCCCGTGGCACCGGCACGATCGGCGGCACCGCGGTCTCCTGACCGGCGGCGAGGCGCCGCTCCACCTGCAGCGCGAGGCCGGCCACCGTAGGCTCCAGGAACAGTTCGCGCAAGGGGAGGTCGACGCGCAGCGTCGCCCGGATGCGCGACGCCACCTGGGTGATCAGGAGCGAGTGCGCGCCGAGCGCGAAGACGTCGTCGTGCACGCTCACGTGGTCGCGGCGCAGGGCTTCGGCCCAGATGGAGGCGAGGATCTCCTCTACGGGATTGCGCGGCGGGGCGTAGCCCCGGTCATCATCGTGCACCGTCTCGGGCGCCGGCAGGGCCTTGCGGTCGACCTTGCCGTTGGCGAGCAGCGGCAAGCGCTCCAGCGGCACGAACCGCGAGGGGACCATATGCTCCGGCAGGCTCCGGGAAAGGAACACCCGCAGGTCGCCCGCCGCCGGAGCGTACCCCTCCGCCGGCACTAGGTAGGCCGCCAGGTACGCCGCCCCGGAGCTGTCGCGCCGCGCCGTCACCACCGCGTTCCGCACCCCTTCATGGCGCGCCAGCGCCGCCTCGACCTCGCCGAGCTCGACACGGAAACCCCGCACCTTCACCTGGTGGTCGATCCGGCCGGCGAACTCCATCCTGCCGTCCGGCAGCGCGCGCGCCAGGTCGCCGGTGCGGTAGAGGCGCTCGCCGGCGCCGAACGGGTGAGGCACGAACTTCTCAGCGGTGAGCGCCGGCCGGCCCACGTACCCCCGGGCGAGGCCTACTCCTCCCACGCACAGCTCGCCGGCCACTCCCCTTGGCACCACCGCCCCGCGGCTGTCCAGAAGGTAGAGGGAGAGGTTGGCCATGGCGCGACCGAAGTCCACCCTCCCGCCCGGCTCCAGACGCTGGAAGGTCGCCGAGATACTGGCCTCGCTGGGACCGTAGGCGTTGAAGAAACGCCGCCCAGCACTCCAGCGGTCGCGCAGCTCCGGCGTGCATGCCTCGCCCGCCGAGACGACGATGCGCAGGTCCGGCAGCTCGCTCTCCGGCAGGACCGCCAGTACCGTCGGCGGCAGCACCGCCGCGGTCACCCCCGCGGCGCGCATCATGGCGGTCAGCCCGGGGCCGGGGAGCAGGGTTTCCTCCATGCCGAGGCAGAGGGCCGCCCCCGAGCAGAGGGCCATCAAGGTCTCGCCGACCGAGGCGTCGAAGCTCGGAGCCGCGAACTGGAGGAAGCAGTCCGCCGGGCCGAGGCCAAGGATCTCCCCCGCGGTCTCGGCGAAGTTGCACAGCCCGGCGTGGGTCAGGGCGCTCGCCTTCGGCGTGCCTGTGGAGCCCGAGGTGAAGATCATGCAGGCCAGGTTCTGTGGCAGGACGCCGCTGTCAGGCCGGCCCGACGGCTCGTCCACGGGCTCCAGTTCCATCCCGTCCAGGATCAGGACCGCGCGGTCGCTGACCGGCAGGGCGCCGAGGAGCTGCGGCCGGGTCACCACGGCGCGAGCCCCGCCATCGTCCAGCATGAAGGCCAGGCGCTCCGCCGGGTACGCCGCGTCGAGGGGCAGCATCGCCCCTCCAGCCTTGAGGATGCCCAGCATCCCCGCCACCCGCTCGAAAGAGCGCTCGGCGCACAGGCCGACCAGGACCTCGGGGGCGACCCCAAGAGCGCGCAGCTGCCGGGCGACGGCGTCCGACCAGCGGTCCAGCTCGCCGTAGGTCAGCCGCCGCTCCCCCTGCACCAGGGCCACCGCGTTCGGGATCCGCGCCGCCTGCTCCGCGAAGATCTCGTGCACCAGGGAGAGCCGTAGCCGCCCCGGCATCGCGGTGTCGTTCCACTCCAGGATCTGCTGCCGCTCCCCCTCGCTCAACAGCGGCAGCTCGGAGAAGCGGCGCTGCGGGTCGGCCGCCACCCCGGCGAGGAGGCTCGCGAAGTGCCCCGCGATGCGCGCCGCGGTCGCCGGCTCGAAGAGGTCGCGGCTGTAGTCGAGGTGGCCGGAGAGCCCGTGCGGGCGCTCGGCGAGGGCGAGCACGAGATCGAAGCGCGCGCTGCCGGCGGCCTCGGCGCCGGCGAGCGGACTGGCCTCGAGGCCGGGAAGGCCGGGCTCGGCCGCCGCGGCCGGCTGCAGGACGAACATCGCCTGGAAGAGCGGCGAGTGGCTGAGCGAGCGTTCCGGGTGCAGCTCCTCGACCAGGCGGTCGAAGGGGAGCTCCTGGTGCTCGTGGGCCTCCAGAACCGCCGCGCGCACCCGCGCCACCACCTCCGCGAACTCCGGATCGCCCGCCAGGCTCACGCGCAGCACGAGGGTGTTGACGAAGAATCCGATCAGATCCTCGACCTCCAGGTGACGGCGGCCGGCGACCGGGGTGCCGACGACCACGTCCTCGCCGGCGTAGCGGCCGAGGAGCGCCTGGAAGGCGGCGAGCAGAGTGATGAACGGCGTCGCGCCGGCGCCACGGCCGAACGCCCGGAGGGCCCCGGCGAGGCCGTCCGGCAGGACGAAGGCATGGGCGCCGCCGCGCGCCGTGCGCACCGCCGGCCGCGGGCGGTCGGCGGGCAGCTCCAGCACCTCGGGCATGCCGGCGAGGCGCCGGCGCCAGTACTCCGTCTCCGCGGCCGCGCCACCGGCCTCCAGCCAGCTCCGCTGCCACTCCGCCCAATCGGCGTACTGGAGCGGCAGCTCGGGGAGCACCGGCGCCTCGCCGTGGGAGAGGGCTCCGTAGAGGCGGCCGAGCTCGCGCCGCAGCACGCCGGTCGACCAGGCGTCGCTCGCGATGTGGTGGAGAGTGGCGAGCAGCGCGTGGTCCCGCTCCCCGAGGCGGACGATAGAGGCCCGGAAGACCGGCCCGCGGGCGAGGTCGAACGGCTGCGCCGCCTCGGCGCGGGCGAGGTCGCGCGCCGCCGCCTCGCGCCGCTCGGGCGCCAGCGAGCCCAGGTCGACCACCGGCAGGCGGAAGCCGCCCGCGGGGGAGATCTCCTGCACCGGCCGGCCGTCGCGCATGGGGAAGCGGGTGCGCAGCACCTCGTGCCGGCGCACGATCTCGCCGAGGCTCGCGGCGAGGGCCGCCACGTCGAGGTCGCCACGCAGGCGGACCGCGGTGGGCAGGTTGTAGGCCGCGCTCTCCGGCGCGAGCTGGTCCAGGAACCAGAGCCGCTGCTGGGCGTAGGAGAGCGCGGGCTCGCCGTGCCGCTCGGTGCGGCGGAGCGGCGGCCGCGCCGCCACTCCGGCCGCCTCCAGACCGCGCCGCGCCCGCTCCGCCGCACCGGCGAGGCCGGCCACCGTCGGCGCCTCAAACAGCGCGCGCAGCGGCAGCTCGACGCCGAACGCCCGGGCGAGCCGCGACATCACCCGCGTCGCGAGCAGCGAGTGGCCGCCCAGGGCGAAAAAATCCTCGTCCACCCCCATGACCGGCAGGCGGAGCACCTCGGCCCAGATCCCGGCCACCAGTTCCTCGGCCGGAGTGCGCGGCGCGGCGGCGGACCGCTCCCCCGCCGCGGCCACGGGCTCGGGCAGCGCCCGGCGGTCGAGCTTGCCGTTGGGCGTGCGCGGCAGAACCGCGAGTCGAACATAGGCCGCGGGCACCATGTACCCCGGCAGGCTCTCCAGCAGAAAGCCGCGCAGCACGGCGGGATCGAAGCCGGGAGCGGCGACCACCCAGGCGACCAGGCGCTGCTCCCCGGCTTCGCCGGCGCGCACGGCGACCACCGCCGCCTCGACCGCCGGATGGCGCGCGAGCGCCGCCTCGACCTCGCCGAGCTCGATGCGGAAGCCGCGCACCTTGACCTGGTGGTCGGCGCGGCCCAGGAATTCCAGGGTGCCGTCCCGCCGCCAGCGCGCGAGGTCGCCGACGCGGTAGAGGCGCCCCCCGGCGGGGCCGAACGGATCGGGAAGGAAGCGCTCCGCGGTCAGGTCGGGCCGGTGCAGATAGCCGCGGGCGACGCCGGCGCCGGCGATGAACAGCTCGCCGGCCGCACCCACCGGCACCGGGGAGCCGGCGGCGTCGAGCAGGTAGATGGCGGTGCCCGCGATCGGGCGGCCGATCGCTATCGCGCCGGCGCCGGCCGCTGGGAAGGAAGCGTCGACCCGGTGCACGGCCGACCAGACGGTCGTCTCGGTCGGACCGTAGAGGTTCCACAGCTCGCCGCCGCGCGCGAGGAGCGCCACCGCGAGATCGGGAGGGAGCGCCTCGCCGCCGCAGAGCACGCGGAACCGCGCGCCCCCCTGCCAGCCGGCCTCCAGCAG
The DNA here is from genome assembly GCA_963792575.1 of uncultured Acidobacteriota bacterium. GTDB lineage: Bacteria > Acidobacteriota > Thermoanaerobaculia > Multivoradales > UBA5704 > DATARR01. The sequence goes on along the minus strand of CAWBWZ010000022.1, from coordinate 67,119 downwards.
CAGGCGCCAGGTGGCCGGCGTCGCCTGCATCACCCCGGCGCCGGTGCGCTCCAGGGCCTGCGCGAGGCGCGCGCCGTCGACCGCCGTGTCACGCCCGGCGATCGCCACGCGGGCGCCGGCCACCAGCGGCAGCAGCAGCTCGAGAACGGCAATGTCGAACGACAGGGTGGTGACCGCGAGCAGGGTCTCGCCGGCGGCGATCCCCGGGCGCTCCCGCATCGCGGCGAGGAAGGCGGTCACGGTGCCGTGCGCGACGGCGACGCCCTTGGGCCGGCCGGTCGACCCCGAGGTATAGAGCACGTAGGCGAGCGACTCGGGAAGGCAGGGGACTGCCGGCCGGGTGGACGGGCGGGCCGCCACCGCGGCCGCTTCGCGGTCCAGGCAGAGGATCCGCGCGCCCGCCGCCGGCAGGCGGTCGAGCAGGGGCTCATGGGTGATCACCAGCTCGAGACGCGCGTCCTCGCACATCAGGGCGAGCCGCTCGCGGGGGAAGCCGGGGTCGAGCGGCACATAGGCCGCGCCGGCCTTGAGGACGCCGAGAAGAGCCGCCAGCATCTCCGGCGCGCGGTCGAGGCAGAGGCCGACCCGCGACTCCGGGCCGACGCCCAACGCCCGCAGCTGGTGGGCGATCCGGTTCGCCATCTCGTCCAAGGCGCGGTAGGTAAGCGGGACGTCCTCAGGGCTCGCCTCGGCGGCGATCACCGCCACCGCGTCCGGCGTGCGCGCGGCCTGCGCTTCGAACAGGGCGTGCACCGGCGCCGTCCCGGCGTACGCGCGGGCGGTGTCGTTCCATTCCCCCAGCACCTGCCAGCGCTCCGCCTCCGAGCCGAGCGCTGCGAAGGCGAGCGGGCGGGAGGGGTCGGCCGCGGCCTCGCTCAGCAGGCGCTCGAAGGAGCCGGCGAGCCGCAGGACGGTGGGAGCGTCGAAGAGATCGGTGCTGTATTCGAGGCTCGCCAGGAGGCCGCGACCAACCTCCTGAAGCACCAGTGACAGGTCGAAGCGCGCGGCGCGGCTCTCGGATTCGACCGCGGCGACGCGCAGACCGGGCAACTCGCCCCCCGCCTCCTCGCGCGGCGCGCTCTGCAGGGCGAAGAGGACCTGGAACAGCGGCGAATGGCCGAGCGAGCGCTCCGGCTGCAGGGCGTCGACGAGCATCTCGAAGGGGACCGCCTGGTGAGCATAGGCGGCGAGCGCCGCCTCGCGGGCACGCGCCACCGCCTCGCTGAAGCTCGGGTTGCCGCGCAGGTCGCCGCGCAGGACCAGGGTGTTGATGAAGAAGCCGATCAGCGGCTCGGTCTCGAGGCGGTCGCGGCCGGCGATCGGCGTGCCCACGGCGAGGTCGATCTGCCCCGAGAAGCGGCAGAGCAGCGCCTGGAAAGCGGCGAGAAGGACCATGAAGCGGGTGGCGCCGAGACCGCGGCCGAGCTCGCCCAGGCGGTCGGCGACCTCGGGGGAGAACGGCAGGAGGACACGGTCGCCGCGATGGGTGCGGGCGGCCTGGCGCGGGCGGTCGGTCGGCAACTCCAGGGTCGGCGGCAGGGCGGCGAGCCGGCGCCGCCAGTAGCCGAGGTGGAGGTCGAGCACCTCGCCCCGCAGCCAGCCGCGCTGCCAGACCGCGTAGTCGGCGTACTGCACCGGCAACGGCGGGAGAGCCGGCGCGGCGCCCTCCGCGAGGGCGCGGTAGACGACCGAGACCTCGCGTACCAGGATCCCGAGCGACCAGGCGTCGCTCGCGATGTGGTGCAGGGTGAAGAGGAGATGCCACTCCTCCCCCGCGAGACGCAGCAGGGCGATGCGCAGCGGCAGGTCGCGGGCGAGGTCGAAGGGGCGCTCGGCCTCGGCGCGCGCGAGGCGGCGGGCCTCGGCGGCGCGGCAAGGGGACGGCAGGGCGGCCAGATCGACCACCGGCAACGCCACCGGCGCGGCCGGCGCGATGCGCTGCACCGGCTCGCCGTCGAGCGCCGGGAACGACGTGCGCAGGACCTCGTGGCGGGCGGCGACCGCGGAGAAGGCGGCGGCGAGGAGGCGGGGCTCCAGCGGGCCGTGGAAGGTGAGCACCTTGGGGCTGTTATAGGCCGGGCTCTCCGGCTCGAGCTGGTGCAGGAACCAGAGCCGCTGCTGCGCGAAGGAGAGCGGCAGCCCGCCGGTGCGCGGCGCGGGCTCGATCGGCGGCGCGGACATCTCGCCACCGGCGCGGAACGCCGCCTCAGCCTGCCGCGCGAGCCCCGCCACCGTCGGCCACTCGAACAGGGCGCGCAGCGGCAACTCGATCTGGAGGGCGGCGCGCACCCGCGACATGAGCTGCGTCGCCAGCAGCGAGTGGCCGCCGAGATCGAAGAAGCTGGCTTCAACCCCCACCGCCGGCAGGTCGAGGACCTCGCACCAGATGGCGGCCAGCACCTCCTCGAACGGCGTGCGCGGCGCGGTGACCGCCACCTCGCGCCCGGCGGCGACGCTCTCCGGTGTCGGCAGCGCCGCGCGGTCCACCTTGCCGTTGCGATTGAGCGGCAGCTTGTCGAGCAGCACCAGGTGCGCCGGCACCATCGGCTCGGGGAGGCGGCGGCGCAGCAGGTCGCGCAGCTCCGCCGCGGTCAGCTCGCGCGGCATCTCCAGGGCCGGACGGGGGCCGCGCCCGCGCTCGCGGCGCACCAGGCCGCGGCGCACCGCGTAGAGGTTGTGGCGGTCGGTGCCGTATAGCAGCTCGTCCTGCTCGGCGACCGCATCGAAGCCGTGGGCGTCGAGCAGGGCGAGGATCTCCGGCACGCGCCCCTCGCTCTCGTCGCCCGGCGCGTCATGCACCTCCATCACCACCTGGTCGATGCGCGGCCAGTCGGCCGCGTCGATGCCCTGCAGGACGTCGAGCTCCGCGCGCTGCACGTCGACCTTGAGCAGGTCGATCCGCTCGACCCCGGTCTCCCGCAGGACGTCGGAGAGCCGGCGCAGCCGCGCCTCCAGCACCCGCCCCTCGAAACGCCCGGAGAGGAGCTCCTCGGCCTCTTCGATCAGCACCGTCGCCTCGGCCGACCCGCTCGCCCTCTGGTTCTCCAGGTAGCGCTTGACGACTTCGACCTCGGAGTCGGGGCGGGCGTAGTGGCTCTGGCCCGACATCATGGTGTAGCGGGGGTAGAACGTGAAACGCTCGACGCGCTCGCTGTCGGAGAGGCCGAACGGGAAGAGCCGGGTGCCGGGAGCATAGAGCTCGCAGTTGATCCGCAGGACGTCGAAGATCGGTTCCAGCGGCTCGAAGGAGAAGACGCGCGGCCGGGCGCACTCCTGGTGGGCGAAGAGGGTAAACATGCCGATGTTCGCCCCGACGTCGAAGATGCAGGCCTCGTCAGGCAGCTCGACGCCGTGGCGCACGTAGCAGCGCTCACCGAAGATCTCGCGGTAGAGGTACTCGGTCTCGTTGCGGTTCTGCTCAACGACCGCCATGCGGTTCGGCAACTCGCGCCGTGGCCGGCCGTCGATCGCCGCCGCGTAGCGGCGCCGCGGCACCACGTAGGCCGCCAGGCGCGCGTCGCCCGGCGTCTCCTCGCGCACTGCGACCACCGCCTCGCCGACCCCGGGGTGCTCGCGCAGTACGGCCTCGATCTCCTCGAGCTCAATGCGGTAGCCGCGCACCTTGACCTGCAGGTCGATGCGGCCGAGGAATTCCAGAGCGCCATCGGGACGCTGGCGAACCTTGTCGCCGGTGCGGTAGAGGCGCGCCCCCCCGCCACCGAAGGGGTCGGGGATGAATTTGGCGGCGGTGAGGTCAGGGCGGCGGAGATAGCCGCGGGCGACCCCGGCGCCGCCGAGGACCAGCTCGCCGGGCAGGCCCGGCAGGACCGGCCGCAGCCGCTCGTCGAGCACATAGGCCTGGACGTTGGCGAGCGGTCCGCCGATCGTCGGCGCCGGGCCGGCGATGCGGCAGGCGGTGGCGTCCACGGTGCACTCGGTCGGGCCGTAGACGTTCCAGAAGGCGATCGACGGCGACGCCGCGAGGCGCACCCAGAGCGCCGCGTCGATCGCCTCGCCACCGATCAGCGCCAGGCGCAGGGGAAGCTCCGGCCGGTCGAGCAGCCCCGCCGCGAGGAGCAGGCGGAGCTGGGAGGGCGTGCAGTCGAGCACCTCGACGCGCTGCTCGGCGAGGAAAGCGAGCAGCGCCTCGCCGTCGGCGCGCACCTCGTCCGGAACCGGATGGAGCGAGCGGCCGGCGAGGAGCTGGACGACCTGCTTGATGGCGGCGTCGAAGGCGAGCGGCGCGTTGACGCTCACCCGCAGCCCCTCCGGCTGGCCAGCGTAGACGGAACGGTCGAGGGCCGTCACCAGGTTCGCCGCCCCGCGGTGGTGGAGCATGGTCCCCTTCGGCCGCCCGGTCGAGCCGGAGGTGAAGATCATGTAGGCGAGCGACTCTGGATCGACATCGGCGCTCGGCCCCTCCGCGCTCTCGGCCGCGATGGCCGCCGCAGTCGCCGGATCATCGAGCGCGACGACCGGCAGCCCGCCCACCGGGAGGAGCGGCACCAGATGGCGGTGCGCCAGGACGACGGGATCGCCTGCCGCGCGCACCTCGTCGAGCATCAGGGCGAGGCGCTCCTGCGGCTGCTGCGGGTCGAGAGGGACGAAGACGCCCCCCGCCTTGAGCACCGCGACGACGGCGGTGACGAGGTCGGCCGAGCGCTCCAGGGCGAGGACGACCGGGCTCTCCGCGCCGACGCCGAGCCGGCGCAGGTAGTGGGCCAGGCGCTGGGCCCGCAGGTCGAGCTCGGCGAAGGTCAGCTCCTCACCGCGGGCGGAGACGGCGAGCGCGTCCGGGGTCCGGCGCGCCTGGGCCTCGAACAGACGGTGCAGCGGCTGGTCGGCCGGGAAGGGCACCCGGGGACCGTTCCAGACGGCCAGCTGCCGCTCGCGCGCGGCGTCGCTCAGCAGGTCGAGGTCGCCCACCGCCGTCCCCGGGGCGGCCACGGCGCTCCGCAGCAAGGCCTCCAGCTCTTCGACGAGGCGCGCCGCCCCGGCGCCGTCCGCCAGCGCGGGATCGGCGGCGTCGTAACGCAGCTCGAGATCGAGGTCGAGGCCGGAGCCGGGGCGAATCGCCGCGAGCTGGACCTGGAAGCGTTCGAGGCAGGCGCTCCCGGCGCTGACCGCAAAGCGCGGCCCCCCACGGGCCTCGCCGGCGACCTCGGCCGGGCGCTTCTCGAACGAGAAGGCGAGCGGCCAGGAGGGCAGGCCCGCCTCCGCCGCCACCTCGCGCCAGGAGAAATACTCCTCCCAGGTCTCCCCCTCCTCTACCGCGCGGGCGACCTCGCGCACCAGCGCCGTGAACGGCTCGCCGGCGGCGACCGTCAAGCGCAACGGCAGGGACTTGGCGAAAGGCCCGAGGGCGCCGGCGAGGTCGGCGTACTTGCGCCCGGCCACGGCCCGGCCAAGGAGCAGCTCCGGGCCCTCCGCATAGCGGCCGAGGAGCGCCGCCCAGGCGGCCAGGAGGACATTTTCCAGGGTGGTCTCGCAGCCGCCGGCCAGCCGCTCGAGATCCGCGGCGAGAGCGGCTGGAAGCCGCCGCGCGTGGCGGCCGAGGGGGCTCGGGGTCTGCGGCACGGCCTGGGCGAAGGGGAAGGCGACCGGCAGCGGGCCGAGGGCGGCCTGACGGCGCCAGTGCTCCCGCCCCTCGCGCCCCTCCTCGGCGGCGAGCAGCTCGTTCTGCCACTCGGAGACGTCGACGTACTGCACCGGCGGCTCGCCCGGCTCGCCGCTCCCGGCGAGAGCCGCGTAGAGGTCCGCCAGCTCCCGCGCGAGGTTGCAGTGGGAGCCCGGGTCGCCCGCGAGCGGCGAGGTGGTGACGGCGAGCAGCGCGCTCCCCGGCGCGAGGCGGAGCAGGGCGAGGCGGAGCGCCGGACCCGACTCGGGGTCGAAGGGCGCCGTCCGCTCGCGCTCCAGGATCTCCGCGACCGCGGCCTCCCGCTCCGCCTGGCCAGCGAGGTCGATCTCCGTAAACAGCGGCGGCATCGCGTCCCGGATCACCTGGATCGGGACGTCCATGCCGTCCAGGCAGCGGAAGGCCGTGCGCAGAATCTCGTTCCTCTCCACGGCCGCCTCGGCGGCGCGGCGGAGGAGGTCGGCGTCGACATCCCCCGCGACAGAGAAGACGGTCTGCGCGTGACAGGGAACCCCGGCGCTGAGCAGGGCCCAGAGCCTCTCCTGCTGAGCCGAGAGCCGGAAACCTTCGAGGACTTCGGACTGCTGCTGCATCAACGACCTCCTACACTTCTGCGCTCGACCCGCTTGAGGCGGGCGCTGTTGGCGGCCTCGCGCTCCCGGCGGCGCCGTTCTTCTTCATCCCGGGCGGCCGCCGAGACCGCCTCCAGCTCCTTGAGACGCGCGCGTGGCGAGGCGACCGCGCTCGCCAGTAGCGCAGCGAAGCCGCCGTGCAGGCGCTCGATCGCCGCGGCGTCGAAAAGATCGGTGCTGTACGTCCAGTAGGTACCCACCTGCCCGTCCTGCTCCCAGGCCCAGATCGTGAGGTCGAAGCGGGCCGCCTCGGACTCGACCGGGATGGCGGAGAACCGCAGCCCGGGCAGCTCGAGATCCTCGAGCGGCACGTTCTGGAACCCGAACGCGACGCGGAAGAAGGGGGGCGATCCGGCATCGCGGTCCGGCTGCAGCTCCTCGACCAGCTTGTCGAACGGGAGGTCCTGGTGCGCGTAAGCGCCGAGCGCGACCTCGCGGACGCGGGCCAGCAGCTCCAGGTAGGTCGGGTTGCCGGAGAGGTCGGTGCGCAGCGGCAGCATGTTGATGAAGAAGCCGATCAGCCCCTCGATCTCCATGCGGTTGCGGCCGGCGATGGCGGTGCCGACGATCAGGTCCTCCTGGCCGGTGAGACGGGCGAGGGCCGCCTTGAAGCCGGCGAGCAGGGTGATGAAAAGGGTCACCCCCTGGCTGCGGCTCAGATCGGCGAGGGCGGCCGACAGCTCCGGCGAGAGCAGGAAGGCGCTGCGGTCGCCGCGGTAGGAGGGCGCCGCGGAGCGCTCTCGCTCGCCGGGCAGCTCGAGCCGCGGCAGCGCGCCGCCGAGCTGGCGGCGCCAGTATCCCAGATGCGCCTCGAGCGCCTCGCCGCGCAGCCAGTGGCGCTGCCAGTGACTGAAGTCGGCGTACTGCACCGGCAGCTCCGGCAGAGGCGAGGGGCGCGCTTCCAGGAAGGCCTGGTAGAGCACCCCCACCTCGCGTACCAGGATGCCCATCGACCATCCGTCGCAGGCGATGTGGTGCATGGCGAAGAGGACGGCGTGGCGGTCCGGCCCGCGGCGCAGCAGGGTGACGCGCAGAAGCGGCGCCACGGCGAGGTCGAACGGCCGCACGGCGTCTTCCGCGGCAAGGCGGAGCGCCTCCGCCTCCCATGCCGTGGCGGGGAGCGCGGAGAGGTCGATCCGCGGCATGGCGAGCCGCAGCGCCGGCACAACACGCTGCGCCGCGCGGCCGTTCTCCACCGGGAAGGCGGTACGCAGCACCTCGTGCCGGCGCACCACCTCGCCGAGGGTGCGCTCCAGCACGGCGATGTCGAGCGGCCCGTCCAGCCAGAGAGCGCGCGCGTTGGTATAGAAGGGGCGGCCCGGCTCCAGCTGCTCGAGGAACCAGAGGCGCTGCTGGGCGAAGGAGAGCGGCAGCTCGCCGCCGCGCGGCACCGGCAGGATCGGCGGCGCGAGCAGGCCTTCCGCGGCGCGGATCGCCTCCTCGGCGCGCTGCGTGAGGCCGGCCACGGTCGGCGCCTCGAACAGCGAGCGCAGCGGCAGCTCGACCTGGAAGATCTCGCGCACCCGCGACATGAGCTGCGTCGCGAGCAGCGAGTGGCCGCCGAGGTCGAAAAAGTTGGACTCCGCCCCCACTTTCTCGAGCCCCAGCACGTCGGCCCAGATCGCGGCCATCATTCCTTCGAACGGATTGCGCGGCGCGACCTCCTCGCCGGCGGCAACCGTCTCCTCGGGCGCCGGCAGCGCCGCGCGGTCGACCTTGCCGTTGCGGGTGAGCGGCAGCTCGTCGAGGACGACGAAGGCGGCCGGGACCATCACCTCCGGCAGGTGCTGTCGCGCCAGCTGGCGCAGCTCGGCCGCCGCCAGCTCGCCCGCCTCCTCGGCGACCGGCGCGACCGCTTCGGCGGCATCGATCTCGCTCCCCGCGACCCCCGGCCGCACCGCGTAGAGGTTGTGCCGGTCGGTGCCGGCGAGGAGCGCGTCCTGCTCGGTCGTGACGGTGAAGCCGTGCGCTTCGAGCAGGGCCGCGATCGCCGCGAGCCGCCCCTCACTCTCCCCTCCCGCCGCGTCGTGGACCTCCATGGCGACCTGCTGCACCCGCGGCCAGTCCGCCGCGTCGAGACCGGCGAGGACGTCCATCTCCGCCCGCTGCACGTCCACCTTGAGCAGGTCGATCCGCTCGATCCCCTGCTCGCGCAGCACGTCGGAGAGACGGCGCAGACGCACCTCGTGAAGCTCCCCCTCGAAGCGCCCCGCCAGCAGCTCGTCAGCGTGCTCGAGGAGCGCCGCCGCGTCCTCGGCCGAGCGGCTGTCGCGCGCGTTGGTGAGGAAGCGCTTGATGACCTCGACCTCCCCCGCCGCGTCGGCGCTGGCGCTGCGGCCCGACATCATGGTGTAGCGCGGATAGAAGGTGAACTCCTCCCGCCGCTCGCGCTCGGCCAGGCCGAAGGGGAACAGGCGCGCGCCTGGGGCGTAGAGGCCGGCGTTGACCTGCAGCGTCTCGAACAGCGGCGCCAGGGGCTCGAAGGCGTAGATCCGCGCCGCCGGCCGGTGGCGGGCGACGAAGAGGGAGAACATGCCGATGTTGGCGCCGACGTCGACGACGACCGGCGCCTCGGGCAGCCGGATGCCGTGGCTCACGTAGCACCGGTTCTCGAAGATCTCGCGGAACAGGTACTCGGTCTCGTTGCGGTTCTGCTCGACGACCGCCATGCCGTTGGGCAGCCGGCGGCGGCGCCGGCGGTCCCCGGCACGGCCCCCTCGCCGCTTCGGCACCACGTAGGCGACCAGCCGGCGGTTCCCCGGCTGGTCCTCGCGTGCGTCGACCACCGCGGCGTCGACCGCCGGGTGCCCGCGCAGCACCTCCTCGATCTCGCCCAGCTCGACGCGGAAGCCGCGCAGCTTGATCTGGTGGTCGACGCGGCCGAGGAACTCCAACGCCCCGTCCGGCAGATGGCGGACGCGGTCGCCGGTGCGGTAAAGGCGCGCCCCCGGCACTCCAGAGAAGGGGTCGGGAAGGAAGCGCTCGGCGGTCAGGTCGGGGCGGCGGGCGTAGCCGCGCGCGACCCCCGCGCCGCCGATCCAGAGCTCGCCGGCGGCGCCCGCGGGCACCGGCCGCAGCCGCGCGTCGAGCACGTAGGTCCGCACGTTGGCGAGCGGCCGGCCGATCGTCGGCCGCCCCGGGGTGATCGGGCAGGCGGTGGCGTCGACCGTGCACTCGGTCGGGCCGTAGACGTCGACGAAGCGGCGGTCCGGATCGGCCGCCAGGGTCGCCCAGAGACCGGCGTCGACCGCCTCGCCGCCGACCAGCACCAGGCGCGGCTCCCCGGGACCAGCGAGGCCGGCCTCCAGGAGGAGGCGGAGCTGGGTGGGCGTGCAGTCGAGGACGTCCACCCGCCGCTCGCGAAGAAAGGCGAGCAGGGCGGCGCCGTCGGCGCGGATCTCCTCCGGCACCAGGCAGAGGGCGTGCCCATGGGCGAGCTGGGCGAGCTGCTTGATCGCGGCGTCGAAGGAGAGCGGCGCGTTGAGGCTGACCCGCAGCGGACCGCTCATCCCCTCACTCATCCCCTCATACGCCGCCGCGCCGAGCGCCGCGATCAGGTTCACCAGCGACCCCTGGCGCACCAGCACGCCCTTGGGCCGGCCGGTCGAGCCCGAAGTGAAGATGGCGTAGGCGCAGGCCGCCGGATCGACCGCGGCGCCGCGCCGACCGGCATCCTGGCCGGCGATCTCCGCGGCCGTGGCCGCGTCGTCCAGAACCACGGCGGTGAACCCGTCCGGGAGCATCGGCAGGAGGCGGCTCTCCGTCAGGACGACCCGCGCCTCCACCTCGTCGAGCATGAAGCGCAGGCGCTCCCGGGGCTGGGCCGGGTCGAGGGGGACGAACGCCCCACCCTGCTTGAGCACGGCGAGGGCGGCGACGACGAGCTCCGGCGAGCGGTCGAGGCAGAGGGCGACCCGGGAGTCGAGCCCGACCCCCAGGCGGCGCAGGTGGCGGGCAAGCCGGCTCGCCCGCCGGTCGAGCTCGCCGTAGGTCATCTCGCCTTCTCCGGAGACGATCGCCGGCGCGTCCGGGGTACGCTCCGCCTGCAGCTCGACGAGACGGTGGAACGGCCCTTCCCAGGGCAGTTCGCGGTCGGTCCGGTTCCACTCCACGAGCACCCGCCGAAGCTCTGCCTCGCTCAGGACCTCGAGCTCGCCGAGCTGCCGGTCCGGCGCGGCGAGGGCCGCGCGCAGCAGGGTCTCGGCGCGCTCAAGCAGGAGCCCGGCATCATCCCGGGTGTAGAAGGCGGGGTCGGAGGACAGCTCCAGGGTGAGCTCCCCCTGCCGCGCGACCACCGACAGCCGCGCCCTGAAGCGTTCGAGCACCGCCGCCTCCCGCAGCAGCGAGAAGCGCAGGCCCGCCGCCGAGCGGCCTTCCGGGAGCTCCCGGAAGTCGAACAGCACCGGCAGGGAGCCGAGCCCCAGCTCTTCCGGAGAGAAGGCCTGCTGATGGACCGCGGCCTCGCGGAGAGCCTCGCCAACGGTGCGGATCGCCTCGACGAAGTCGAAATGCTCCTCGAGGCGGCAGACGACCGGGATGTAGCGGGCGAAAGGGCCGATCCCCTCGCGCAGCGGCTCGAGGGGGCGGCCGTCCAACAGCGTGCCCACCACCACTTCCGGTGACCCCTCGCCGAGACGGCGGACGGCGGCGCACCAGGCGGCGAGGAGCACCGTCGAAAGGGGGGTGCCGAGAGCGGCGGCGAGGTCCGCGGCGGCCGTGGCCAGCGCGGCGGGGAGGGGGCGGCTCAGCGTCTCGGGACGGAAGCCGGCGCCCTGGCGGTCGCCGTGCTGGTAGCGCTCCAGGGGATCGCCGGAGAGGGCGGAAACGACGCTGGCCCAGTGGGCGCCTCCGGCCGCCGCCTCCTCCGCGAGCGAGCCCTGCCACTCGGAGAAGTCGGCGTACTGCACCGGCTCGGCGTCGGGTGCCGCGCCCGTCACCCGGGCGGCATAGGCGAGGGCGATCTGCTCCAGCATGTTGTCGAGGCTGAGCGGATCGCCCACCAGCCCGGAGAGGGAAAAGAGGAGGACGTCGCCGCCGGCCCCATGGAGCAGGACGAAGCGGACGAGCGGCCCGCGCTGGAGGTCGAACGGGCGCAACCGCTCGGCGGCCAGCTCGCGTTCCACCAGGGCGTCGATATCCGCCCCCTCCTCCATCCACGCCTCGCGCAGGTCCACCCCGGCGCTCTCCCCGATCACCTGCAGCGGGACCTCGACCCCGGGCAGGGACTGGAAGCTCGTGCGCAGGATCTCGTTGCGCTCCACGAGGTCCCGCAGTGCCGCGCGCAGGGCCTCCTCGCGCACCGGGCCGATGAGGCGCACGGCCGCCTCGACCCTGGGCTCCGCGCCGTCGTCCTGGAGACGCCAGAGGTGGTGCTGTTGGGACGAGACCCTGAACCCTTCGATCGTCGCCTGCGCCATCATCTGTTTCGCCCGCCTCTCAAAATGAATTTCATCCGTTCGCCACCTGTTCCCAGGTCACCGGGTCGGCCATCGCCACCACCACCTTGCGCGAGCCCTCGAAAGGCTGACGCCCGTGGGCGACGGCGATGTTGTCGAGGACCAGGACGTCCCCCTGCCGCCAGGGGAACAGCACGGTCTCTGCGTGGTAGGCCGCCCGCAGGTGGTCCATCACCTCCGCTTCCACCGGCGCTCCATCTCCATAGAACGTATTGTTCGGCAGGTCTTCCTCACCGAACTCGGCCAGCAGCGCGTCGCGCACGCCGGAGACCAGCGTCGAGACGTGAAAGAAGGTCAGGTGGTTGAACCACGAGAGCTCCTGAGTGCGGGGGTTGCGGGCCACCACGCTGCGCACCTGCGAGGTGCGCAGGCGCCGGCCGGCGTCCTTCCACTCCAGCTCGATCCCGTTGTCCCGGCAGTACTGCTCCACGCGGGCCGCGTCGTCGGTCTGGAAGGCCTCCTGCCAGGTGAGGCCGAAGCCGTCGCCGAAGTTGCGGACATAGCGGTAGCCGCGGTCGATGAACCGCTGGCGGATCTCCGGATCGATGCGCTGGAAGACCTTCCTGGTATCGGCGATGGGAGTCTCCCCTCCCTTTTCCGCCGAGACTACGCAGAAGAAGCTGATCACAGCCGGGAAGCGGAGGTTATATGACTGCTCGTTGTGGAGGAAGATGGGATATTGGGGCGGATAGTCGGTCGAGGTGTAGATGCGACCGCTCACCTGGCTGCGCGGCGACGAGCGCTCGCTGTAGCGCAGCGGCTCTCCGGCCGCCGCCTCGATGAAGCTCTCGAACGCCTCCACCGACTTGGGGTCGAAGCCGCGGAACAGCACCCCGCCATGGCGATCGATCCGCTCGCGGATCCAGTCGCGGTTGCTCGCCGCCCAGCTCACCAGGTTGAGATTCTCGGCCGCCGTCTCGACCACCAGGGGGAGGGTCGCCCCCCTCCTCCAGGAAGTGCTCCTTGACGAGGCTATCCTGGGAAAGGCGCACGGCCTGGCGCGGCCGCGCGCGGAACTTGCTGAAGCTCGATTCCTCACTGTTCATCCGTCGGCACCTTTCTCCGGCGTCCGTTCGGTGGACGCCTCCACTGGCGGCAGGTTGACTCCTCGCCGCCGCACGTTGAAGAGTTTGTCGACCTGCCGTCTCTCGCGCTCCCTCTCCTCCGCCTCGCGCGACAGGCGCTCGGACTCGGTCAGCATCTCGAGGAGGTGGATCCTCTCGTCCGGCCGCTCTACGGCGCTGCGCAGCAGGCGCTCGTAGCGTCCGTGCAATTGCGCGATTGCGGAGGCCGGAAAGATATCGGTGCGGTAGGTCCAGGAGACCTCGAGCCCGGCCTCCCCCTGGAGCACCCAGACCGTGAGGTCGAAACGCGGCACGACTTCCCCATGCTCCACCGAGCGAATCTCCAGGCCCGGGAGCTCGAGGCTCTCAGAGTGAGCGTTTTGCAACCCGAAGGCGATCTGGAACAGGGAGCGATCGCGACTCTCGCCCAGCTCCTCCACCAGCTTCTCGAACGGCAGGTCTTGATGGGCATATGCACCCATCGCCACCTCCCGTACACGTCCTAACACATCTCGGAACCGCGGACTTCCCGAAAGGTCGGTCCGCAGCACGAGCATGTTGACGAAGAAGCCGACCAGACCCTCGATCTCCGCGCGATCGCGGCCGGCGACGGCGGTGCCGACCGCGATGTCGGTCTCGCCCGTGGACCGGTGGAGCAACACCTGGAAACCGGCGAGCAGGGCCATAAACAGAGTGCTCCCCTCCCTGCGGGCAAGCTCGGCGAGGGCCGTGCCGAGGTCCGGCGCCAGCGGGAGCACCTCGCGGGCGCCGCCGGGGGCCGTGCCGGCCGGCGGCGCCTCCAGGGGGAGCCGGAGGGCCGGCGGCTCGCCGGCCAGACGCCGCCGCCAGTATGCAAGGAGCCTGGCGAGCACCTGGCCCGAGACCCAGGCCCGCTGCCAGACCGCGTAGTCGGCGTACTGGACCGGCAGTTCCGGAAGCTCTGCGGGCCGCCCGGCGGCGAGGGACCGGTAGAGGGCGCCCAGCTCCCGGACTATCACCCCGGTCGACCAGCCGTCCCCGACGACGTGGTGGAGCGTGTACACCAGATGGTGGCGGTCGGCGTCGAGGCGCAGGAGGGCGAGGCGGAAGAGCGGCCCTTGCGCCAGGTCGAAGGGGCGGGCGGCCTCCTCCGCGGCCAGCCGCCGGACCTCGGCCGCGCTCTCCCGGAGAGCACTCAGGTCGACGAGCGGGAGGCGCAACGGCCCGGCGGGGGCGATCACCTGCACCGGCTTCCCCTCTACGACGGAGAACGTGGTGCGCAGCACCTCGTGGCGCCGCACGATCTCGCCGAGGCTGCCCGCCAGCAGGGCCGGGTCGAGCCGGCCGGCCAGCTCGATCTGGGCCGGTACGCTGTAGGCCGTGCTCCCCGGCGCGAGCTGGTCGAGGAACCAGAGGCGCTCCTGAGCGAAGGAGAGGGGGAGCTCGCGCCCCCGGGGGACGCGCAGGATCGGCGGCACCGGCGTGGCGTCGGCCGCCCCCAGCCGCTCCTCGATGCGGCGCGCCAGAGAGGGGAGGCCCGGATGCTCGAAGACGTCGCGCAGCGGCAGTTCGACGCCGAAGGCGGCGCGCACCTGCGATACCAGGCGGGTGGCGAGGAGGGAGTGGCCGCCGAGCGAGAAGAAGTCGTCCTCCGGGCCGGGTTCCCGGCCGTCAAGTTGAAGGACCTCGGCGAAGACGCCGGCGAGCAGCTCTTCGAAGGGGGTCCGCGGGATGGCGAGACCGCCGGTGGCCGCCGGTACGGGAGCGAGCCGCGCCAGGGCCCGGCGGTCGAGCTTGCCGCTCGGCGTGCGCGGCAGCGCCTCGATCTCGGCGAAGACGGCCGGCACCATGTGCGCTGGCAGACGCCCGTCGAGGTGAGCGCGCAGCCGCGGGGCGAGGCCGGCCTCGCCCGCCGCCGGCACCACGCAGGCGATCAGCCGGTGCCCCCCCGCCGTTCCCTCCTGCACCGCCACCGCCGCCTCGCGCACCGCCGGGTGCCCGGCGAGCACCGCCTCGATCTCGCCGAGTTCGATGCGGAAGCCGCGGATCTTCACCTGCTGGTCGATGCGGCCCAGGAAGTCGAGGCGGCCGTCCGGCAGCCGGCGCGCCAGGTCACCGGTGCGGTAGAGCCGCCCGCCCGGCGCGGCGCCCCATGGATCGGGCACGAACTTCTCCGCGGTCAGATCCGGCCGCCCGAGATAGCCGCGGGCGAGCCCCTCGCCGCCCGCGCAGAGTTCGCCGGGCACTCCGGCCGGCAAGGGGTAGAGACCGGGATCGAGCACGTGGAGCGCCGTGTTGGCGATCGCACGGCCGATCGGCACGGAGGCCCCGGTCTCTCCCGGCGCGCAGGGGTGGAAGGTGACGTCGATCGATGCCTCGGTCGGGCCGTACTGGTTGAACAGTCGCGCGCCGCTCCCCATGCGGGCGAAGAAACGGTCGCGCAGCTCGCCGGCCAGCGCCTCGCCGCCGCAGAAGACGTAGCGCAGGCTGCCGCAACGCGCGGCGTCCGTCTCGTCCAGGAAGGCGGCGAGGAGCGAGGGAACGAAGTGGGCGGTGGTGATCCGGTGCTCCGCGATCACCGCGGCCAGCCGCGCCGGGTCCCGCTGCGCGCCGGGCTCGGGCAGGACCACCGCCGCCCCGAAGGCGAGTGGCGCGAAGATCTCCCACGCCGCGAAGTCGAAGCTGAACGAGGCGGTCTGCAGCACCCGGTCGCCGGGTCCCAGCGGGTAGGCGATCTGGCCCCAGAGCAGGCGGTTCGACCCTCCGCGGTGGGTGCTCACCACCCCCTTGGGGCGGCCGGTCGAGCCGGAGGTGTAGATGAGGTACGCCATCCCGTCGGGGGACGGCCGCCGGCGCGGCGCGGCGGACCCATCGCCGGCCTCGGGGCGGTCCAGGCAGAGCACCTCGGCCGGGGTGGGCGGCAACGCCCCGAGCAGGCTCTCCTGAGTGAGCACCCAGCGAGCTCCCGAATCCGCGAGGAGGAAGGCCAGGCGGTCGGCGGGATAGCCGGGGTCGAGCGGCACATAGGCGCCGCCGGCCGCGAGGACCGCCAGCGCCGCCACCACCATCTCCGGCGAGCGCTCAACGCAGACCGCCACCGCCGCTTCTGGACCGACGCCCAGGGCCGCCAGCCGGCCGGCCAGGCCGTCGACCCGGCGCGCCAGCTCGCCATAGGTCAGCTCGCCGGCGGCGGAGATCAGGGCGACCGCCTCCGGCGCGCGTGCCACCTGCGCCGCGAACAGCTCGTGCAGCAGCCCCTCGCCGAGCCCGGGCGCGGCCGTGTCGTTCCATTCCCGGAACAGCTGGTGGCGCTCCGCCTCGACCAGCAGCGGCGCCTGGGAGAGCGGCCGGCCGGGGTCCGCCACCGCCGCGGCGAGGAGCGCCTCGAGGTGGCCCATCAGACGCAGGGTGGTCGACGGGTCGAACAGATCGGGGCTGTAGGCGAGGGTGCCCGCCAGCCCGCCTCCGGCCTCGCCGAGGGTCAGGGTGAGGTCGAGCTTGGCGGCGCCGCCCGCCACCCCCAGGGGCTCCAGGCGAAGGCCCGGCAGCTCCAGGGCGTGAAGCGGCGTGTTCTCCAGCACCAGCATCGCTTGCACCAGCGGCGGGCGGCTGAGATCCCGCTCGGGAGCCAGCTCCTCCACCAGGCGCTCGAACGGCAGGTCCTGATGGGCATACGCTCCCAGCGCCGTCTCCCGCACCTGCGCGAGCAGCGCGCCGAAGGAGGGATCTCCTCCCAGCTCCCCCCGCAGCACCAGGGTGTTGACGAAGAAGCCGATCAGCTTCTCGAGGTCCACCCGTGTCCGGTTCGCCACCGGCGAGCCGACGAGGAGGTCGTCCTGCCCCGAGTAGCGGGCCAGCAGCGCCTGGAAGCCGGCGAGCAGCCCCATGAAGAGCGTGCCGCCACCACGCCGCGTCACCCGCCGCAGCGCCGCGGCGAGGGAGGGGGGGAATGACACTGCCAGCCAGCCGCCGCGCCGGCCGTGGACGGCCGGCCGCGGCCGGTCCCCCAGTTCCAGCGCGTGCGGCGCGCCGACCAGCTTCCGCCGCCAGTAGGCGAGCTCCCGCTCCAGCACCTCTCCGGCGAGCCAGCCGCGCTGCCAGACGGCGAAGTCGCCGTACTGCACCGCCAGCTCCGGGAGCGGCGACGGCCGGCCTGCGAGGAACGCCCGGTAGAGCGCCGACAGCTCGCCGACCAGCACGCCCATCGACCAGCCGTCGGAGACGATGTGATGCAGGGTCACGGCGAGGTCGTGCTCCGCCTCGCCGAGCCGCACCAGGAGGGCGCGTGCGACCGGTCCGCGCGCGAGATCGAACGGCCGCGCCGCCTCGGCGGCGAGCAGGATCCGCGCCTCCGCCGCGCGCCGGCGCGGCGGCAGCGCCGCGAGGTCGACCACCGGCAGCGCCACCGGCGCCGGCGCCGCCACCACCTGCCGCGGCCCCCCCTCGACGGCGATGAAGCGGGTGCGCAGGACCTCGTGCCGGCGGGCGATCTCCGACAGGCAGGCGGCCAGCGCCGGGACCGCCAGGGAGCCGCTCAGCCGCACCGCGGAGGGGATGTTGTACGCCCCGCCGCCGGGCTCGAGCTGGTCGATGAACCAGAGCCGCTCCTGGCTGAAGGAGAGGGGCGAGCCGCCCCGCCGGTCGACCGGCCCGAGGGGCGGCAGCTCCGCCGGGCCGGGGCCCCCCTGCGCCTCCGCCACCCACCGCGCCAGGGAGGCGACGGTCGGAGCCTCGAACAGGGTGCGCAGCGACAGCTCGATCCCCAGGGCTTCCCGCACCCGCGACACCACCTGGGTGGCGAGCAGCGAGTGGCCACCGAGGTCGAAGAAGCTCTCGTCCACCCCTACCCCCTCGCGGCCGAGCACCTCCGCCCAGACTCCGGCCAGCAGCTCTTCCAGCGGAGTGCGCGGCGGCAGGCCCACCGCGGAGCCGCCGTCACCCGCCGCCGGCCGGAGCTGCGCGAGCGCCCGCCGGTCCACCTTGCCGCCCGCGGTCAGCGGCAGGGACGGCAGGATCACGAAGACCGACGGCACCATGGGCTCGGGCAGGAGGCGCCGCAGGCGCTCGCGCAGGCCGGCCGCCGCATCCGGCCCGCCGGGCGCGGCAACGAAGGCCACGAGCCGCTTCTCGCCGGGGCTCTCCTCGATCGCCGCGACCGCCGCCTCGCTCACCTCTGGCATGCCGCGCAGCGCCGCCTCAACCTCCCCCAGCTCGATCCGGAAGCCGCGGATCTTGACCTGATGGTCGGCCCGGCCGAGGAACTCGATCTCGCCGTCCGCCAGGCGGCGCGCCAGGTCCCCCGTGCGGTAGAGACGGGCTCCCGCCTCCCGGCCGGCGGCGAACGGGTCCGGCACGAACCGCTCGGCGGTCGCATCCGGCCGGTCGAGGTAGCCGCGGGCGACGCCGGCACCGCCGATGCAGAGCTCGCCCGGAACGCCGATCGGCACCGGGTCGAGGCGCCCGTCGAGCACGTGGACCCGCGCGCCGGGGACCGGCCGCCCGATCGGCACCAGGTGCGGCGCGCGCGCCGGCCCCTGGGAGAGCTCGCTGCTGGTCGCCACCACGGTCGCCTCGGTGGGGCCGTAGGTGTTGCCCAGCCGCACCCGGCCGCCCACCGAGCGGCGCCAGAGAGCCAGGTCGCCAGCCAGGGCCTGCTCGCCGCCGATGATCACCAGGCGCACCGTGGAGGGGAGCTGGAGGTCGCCGCCGTCGAGGGCCTTCACGACCTCGCGCCAGAACGCCGTGGGGAGGTCGAGGACGGTCAGCTGGAGATCCCCGCAGGCGGCGAGGAAGCCCGGGATCGAATCCAGCATCCCCTCCGGGCGCAGCACCAGGGTGGCGCCGGCCAGCAGGCAGGGGAAGATCTCCTCGGCGCTGGCGTCGAAGCTGAGGGAGGCGAACTGGAGCACCCGGTCCTCTGGCCCGAGCTGGAAGCCCGCGGCGGCCGCTGTCGCGTAATTGGCGAGAGCACGGTGCGGGACCACTACCCCCTTGGGTCTGCCCGTCGAGCCGGAGGTGTAGATCACATAGGCCGGGCTGGCCGGCAGAGCGAAGCTCTCGCGCGCGCCGCCCGCCGCGGCGAGCCCCTCGACGGCCAGCACTGGCACGGCGAGATCGGAAAGGCCGGCGAGACCCGCGGCGCCAGTCACCACCGCCGCCACCTTCGCGTCCGCCAGCAGCGCGCGGCGCCGCGCGGCGGGGAGCGCCGGATCGACGGGCACGTAGGCCCCTCCCGCCTTGAGAACGCCCAACAGCGCCGCCACCATCTCCAGCGAACGCTCCAGGTGGAGGCCGACCCGGCTCTCCGGCCCGACCCCGAGGCGCCGCAGACCGCGCGCCACGCCAGCGGCCCACAGGTCGAGCTCGCGACAGGTGAGGACGGCGCCGGCGAGCTCGACGGCGATCGCGTCCGGACTTCGGGAGGCCTGGGCCGCGATCAGCTCGTGGACGCACCCGGCCGGCGCGGTGGCCGGCGCGGTGTCGTTCCACTCTGCCAGGAGCTGCGCCCGTTCGCCGCCGCTCAGGAGGGGGAGCTCCGCGAAAGGGCGCTCGGGCGCCGCCACCGCGGCTTCCAGGAGGCACCGCAGGTGAGCGAGCATCCGCTCGACGGTCGTGCCGTCGAACAGGCCGGCGCTGTGCTCGAAGGTCCCGGCGAGGGGACCGCCGCCGTCGACCATCGACAGCGAGAGGTCGAATTTAGCGGCCGGCCGCAGGGACGCCAGGAGGTCCGCGGCCAACCCGCCGGAGCCCGGCAGACCCGCGCCCGGCGGCAGGTGCGCGAGGTCGAACATGACCTGGAACAGCGGCGCGTGATCGAGGCTGCGCTCCGGCCGCAGCTCCTCCACCAGCTTCTCGAACGGCAGGTCCTGGTGGGCGTGCGCCGCGAGCACCGCCTCGCGCGTCCGGTGGACCAGGCTGGCCAGACCGGCGCCCCCCGAGAGGTCGATCCGCAGCACCAGGGTATTGACGAAGAGGCCGACCAGCCCCTCAGTCTCGAGGAGGCGCCGCCCCGCCACCGGCGTGCCCAGGCAGAGGTCTTCCCGCGCCGAATAGCGCGACAGCAGGGCCGCGAAGCCGCCGAGGAGAGTCATGAAGAGGGTCGCCCCCTGGCGCCTGGCCAGCGACCGGAGCGCGGCCGATACCTCCGCGGACAGCAGCGCGGCGCGGCTGGCGCCGCCAGCCCCCCGGGCCAGGGAGCGGGGCCGGTCGGTCGGGATCTCCAGGACCGGCGGCGCCCCCGCGAGGCGACGGCGCCAGTAGGCGAGTTGCCGGTCCAGGGCCTCGCCCGCGAGCCACCGCCGCTGCCAGATGGCGAAGTCGGCGTACTGGACCGGCAGCTCCGGCAACGGCGAGGGCAGCCCCTGCCGGAAAGCCGCGTACAGGGACGCCAGCTCCCGGCCCAGCACGTCGACGGACCACGCGTCTGAGACGATGTGGTGCATCGTCGCCAGGAGGACGTTCCCCTCCCCGCCGAGCCGCAGCAGGCCCGCGCGCAGCAGCGGCCCCCGCGCGAGGTCGAAGGGGCGCAGCCACTCCCCGGCGGCCAGCCGGCGGGCCTCGACGCGGCGCGCATCGGCGGCCAGCCCGGCGAGGTCCACCACGGGCAGCTCTACCGCCTCCGCCGGCCGGATCACCTGCACCGGCTCGCCGGCCGGCGCCGCGAACACCGTGCGCAGCGCCTCGTGCCGCCGTACGATCTCGGTAAGCGCCCTGGCAAGGGCGGGGACATCCAGGCCGGCCTCCAGGTCGAGGGCGGTGGGGATGTTGTACGCCGGGCCCGGCTCGAGCTGGTCGAGGAACCACAGCCGCTGCTGCGCGAAGGAGAGCGGGGGCGCGCCTTCCCGCGGCTCCCGCGTCAGGGGCGGTGGGGCCTCGCCGCTCGCCGCGATGCGCAGGCGCTCGATCTCGGCCGCCAGGCGCTCCAGGGTGGGCGCCTCGAACAGCGCCCGCACCGGCAGCTCCACGGCGAACAGGCGCCGCACCCGCGACACCACCCGGGCCGCCAGCAGCGAGTGGCCGCCGAGGTGGAAGAAGTCGTCGTTCCTGCCCACCCCGTCGCGCTCCAGCACCTCGGCGAAGATCCCCGCCAGCAGCTCCTCGACCGGCGTGCGCGGCGCCTCGCCGCTCCTCCCGCGCCTCCTCCGGCGCCGGCTCCGGCAGCGCCCGCCGGTCCACCTTGCCGGTCGCGGTCAGCGGCAGCGCCGCCACGCGCACGAAGCGCGACGGCATCATCGACTCGGGCAGCCGGGAGCGCAGGTGCTCGCGCAACTCGTCCGATCTCCGGGCCCGCCTCCCCGCACTCCACCCAGGCCACCAGCACCGCACCACCCGGCAGCTCCCGCGCCGCCACCACCGCATCCCGCACTCCCGGGTGACGGCGCAGCGCCGCCTCGATCTCCCCCGGCTCGACGCGGAACCCCCGGATCTTCACCTGGTGGTCCACCCGGCCGAGGAACTCCACGTCCCCTTCCGGCAGCCAGCGCACCAGATCCCCCGTCCGGTACAGGCGGGACCCCGCCTCCCCGGAGAAGCCGTCCGGCACGAACTTCTCCGCCGTCAGCTCCGGACGGCCGAGATACCCGCGCGCCACCCCGGGACCGCCCACCCAGAGCTCGCCCGGAACTCCCACCGGCACCGGCTCCGCCCCGGCGGTCCAACACGTAGACCGCGTTGTCCGCCGACGGACGGCCGATCGGCACCCGCTCAGCGCCCCGCAGCCCCCCCGGACGGCCGACGGCGAAGATCAGGCTGTTGACCGTCGCCTCCGTCGGACCGTAACCGTTGTAGAGCACGCAGTCCGGACCCACCGCCGCGGCCAGACGCTCCACCTGTGCCCGGCTCAGCGCCTCGCCCCCCAGGTGCAGCACCCGCAGGCCCTCCAGCCTCACCCCCGTCTCCGCCACCGCGCGGAAGAACGACGGCGTCGCGTGCACCACGTCGATCCCCGCCGCCACCGCCCGCCGGCCGTAGGCCACCGGATCGCCAGTCTCCCCGGGCTCGAGGGTGTGGAGCGCGCCGCCCGAGACCAGGGTGGAGAGGATCTCCCAGGCGCCGAAGTCGAACGCGTAAGAGAGGCTCTGCAGCACCCGCGTCCGCGCGTCGAGAGCGAACCCGTCGCGGCTCCAGAGCAGCATGGGGACGGCACTGGCGTGCGACACCCCCACCCCCTTGGGGAGCCCCGTCGAGCCCGAGGTGTAGATCACGTAGGCCAGCGATTCCGCCGGAAGCTCGGCGGCGGCGGGCGCCTTCCGTGGGACGAAGCCCGCGAGCGTCCGCACCTCGATCCCTGCGGGCAGCGGCGGCAGCTCTCCGGGATCGTCCAGGCAGGCGACCTTGCGCAGGCAGCCGGCCGCCTCCCCCACCCGCAGGGCCAGCGCCAGGTAGCGGGCCTCGGTGACCAGGACCTCGATGCCGCAGTCGGCGATCATGAAACGCAGGCGCTCCTCGGGCTGGGCCGGGTGCAGGGGGACGAACGCCCCTCCCGACTTGAGGATGCCCAGCAGACCGACCGCCAGGCGCGGCCCGGGGTCGGTCATCAGCCCGATCAGCGGCTCACGCGAAACGGGTGGCACGCAGCGACTTCTCCCGGGAGGCGCTGCGGCCGAGGCCGTGGCGCAAGGTTGGCAGCGGGCGGCGCACGCTGTCCAGATGGATGCCGTGGCGCAGCGCGAGCAGGACGCCGGCCGCCTCGAGGTAGTTGTCGACCTCGATCACATTGTTGAAACCGAGCCTGGACGCGGGCACGCCGAGGATGGTGCGGTTCTCGCGCACCGCGACGATCGGGATGCCGTGCTTGTTGGCGTAGATCGCCGGGATCCCCCCCAGGGCGCTCGCCGGGCTGACCACCGCCATCACGTTGTGCACGTTGAGAACGTCGACCGGGTTGAAGCAGTGCCTGTGGCTGAGCTGCGGCGCCCGGCGCAGGCCGATCAGGGTGCAGGCGAGCCCGCTCGCGGAGGCCATCTCGCCGGCGCCGCGGGCGTCGACGATCCCGTCGGATAGCGCCAGCTCCTTGATGTTGATCATCGGCGCGTGCGCGGCCGGCACCTGGAAGCGGTTGACGATCATGTGCGAGATCACCGCCTCGACGCCGCCCAGCGGGTTCGGGTACTCGCCGTCGAAGTGCTTGACGTACTCCTCGGGCGGCAGGTCCTGGATGTTGGTGGTGATCGCGATCGCGTTGGCGCCCTTCTTCAGCAGGCGCTCGCAGGCGTCGAAGATCACCTCGGGATGGTCGACGGTGCCGACGAAGGCGCCGGAGGCGTTCTCGACGCAGTGGCTGCCGATCGGCTTCTCGGTGACGATGCAGTCCACGATGTTGATGCCGTAGACGGCGCGCACGGTGTTGACTACGTTGAAGACGATGTCGAGGTACTCCGGGCTGCTCTTCTCGATGATCAGGCCGACCTTGTTGCCGCGCGGCACGTGAAGGTCGACGGCGCCCTTCATCAGCAGGTCGATGCACAGCCCCTCGGTGTAGAGGACGTTGTCGGCCATGCTGATGAAATTGGAGGCGTTGACCGCGTTGGGATTGGTCACCAGGTAGTCGGCCGCGGTGGCGAGGAGGTTGGTGGACGGCGCCGCGTCGCCCGCGTAGCCGCCCAGCTCGCAGCCGATGCCGGTCGGGATGATGCTCACCACGGCGCTCTTGCCCGGATGCCAGCGGCGGTCGGCCGTCTCCTCGTCCGGCGCGAACATCTCGCCGTCGAAGAAGGTCGCCTCGACGACGATCTCGGTGTCGGTGATCTGCGCGATATACCAGCGCAGGGCCTCGCGGCCGATCCAGCGCTCGACGACCTGCGCGATCGACTCGGAGCCGATGACTTCAAACTTGTTGAAACGAAACTGACGGTTTTCGATCACCGTAATAGCTCCTTGATGAGTTCCGCCAACCTGCTCGCGCTGTCGTCCAGCTCCCGGTAGGTCAGCGTGGTGTCTTCCGCGACTACAGCCTGGTTAAGGGGCAGGCGCCGGGCCTGCTCCTCGAACAGCGTGTGGACGGTCCCCGGCGCGGCCCAGGGACCAGCCGAACGGCTCCAGGCGCCCAGCATCTGCTCCCGCTCCGCGTCGCTCAGCAGCGGCAGCGCGGTGACCGGCGTCTCCGGCGAGGCCACTGCCGCCGCCAGCAGGGTGGCGAGCTGGCCGGCCAGCCGCCGCGCCGTCGACGCCTCGAAGAGGTCGGCGCGGTATTCGATCCACCCCGCGATCCCCTCCCCTTCCGGCGCGAGCTCGAGGCTCAGCTCGAGCTTGGCCGTCCCGCTGTCCACCGGCAGGCCGCGGAACCGCAACCCCGGCGCGGCCAGCTCCGGCGGCGCCGCCTGCACGGCGAGCATCACCTGGAACAACGGACCGCGGCCGAGGTTCCTCTCAGGCGCCAGCTCTTCGACCAGGCGCTCGAACGGCAGCTCCTGGTGGGCGAGGGAGGAGAGGGACACCTCCCGCACCCGGCCCAGCAGCTCGCCGAAGGTCGGCTCCCCGGTGATGTCGAGGCGCTGGACGACGGAGTTGACGAAGAACCCGATCAGCCCCTCGAGCTCACGGCGCGGCCGGCCGGCGACCGGCGAGCCCACCAGCAGCTCGTCCTGATCCGCCCAGCGCGACAGGAGGACGCCGAAGGCCGCCAGCAGCGTCATGTAAAGGGTGGCGCCATGGCGCCGGCCGAGACGCTCCGCTCCTGCCCGCAGCTCCACCCTCTCGCGGCCGCCACCAGCTCCCGCCGCGGCCGGCCGCGGCCGGTCGGTGGGCAGCTCCAGCACGGTGGGCGCCCCCGCGAGCTTGCCGCGCCACCAGGCGAGCTCGCCCGCCAGCACCTCGCCTGTCAGCCAGCGCCGCTGCCAGACCGCGTAGTCGGCGTACTGCACCGGCAGCTCGGGCAGCGGCGAGGGGCGCCCCTCCACCGCCGCGCCGTAGAGGATGGAGAGCTCGCGCAGGAGGACGCCCATCGACCAGCCGTCCGCGGCGATGTGGTGCAGGGTCAGCAGGCAGGTCCACTCCGTCTCGCCCTGGCACAGCAGGCGCGCGCGCAGCAGCGGCCCGGTGGTGAGGTCGAACGGCCGCCCGGCCTCCTCTCGCGCCAGCCGTTCCGCCTCGACCTCCCGCGCCGCCTCCGGCAGAGCCCGCAGGTCGATCACCGGCAGGAGCGCCGGCAAGGGAGCTGCGACGATCTGTGCTGGCCGGCCGTCGCGCGCGGCGAAACGGGTGCGCAGCGACTCGTGCCGGGCGGCGATGGCGCTCAGGGCCCCGGCGAGGGCGTCCGGCCGAAGGTCGCCCGTCAGGGCCACCGCGCCGGGGATGTTGTAGGCCGCGCTCCCCGGCTCGAGCTGGTCGAGAAACCAGAGGCGCTCCTGCGCGAAGGAAAGCGGCAGGTCACCGCCGCGGTCGGCCCGCTCGACGGGCGGCAGCGTCGCCGTAAGCCCCGCTCCCAGCGCGTGCTCCACCTCGGCGGCCAGGGCCGCGACGGTCGGCGCCTCGAACAGCGACCGCAACGGCAGCTCCACCCCGAAGGCCTCGCGCACGCGGGAAACCACCCGGGTGGCGAGCAGCGAGTGGCCGCCGAGATGGAAGAAGGAGCCCATCCGCCCCACGCCGGCCACCCCGAGCACTTCGGCGAAGATCCCCGCCAGGATCTCCTCCACCGGCGTGCGCGCCGCCTCGCGCCCCTCGCTCTCCTTCAGCTCGGGCTCCGGCAGGGCCCGCCGATCCACCTTGCCGGTAGGGGTCAGCGGCAGCCCGGAAAGCGGCACGAACGCCGACGGCACCAGCGCCGCCGGCAGGCGCCCGCGCAGGAACTCCTGCAGGTCTCCGGCGCCGGCTCCCTCCTCCCCCGCGACCACGTAGGCCACCAGCCGCTCGCCCCGCGCCACCACCACCGCCTCGCGGACTCCCGCATGCTGGCGCAGCGCCGCCTCGATCTCCCCAGGCTCGACGCGGAAGCCCCGGATCTTAACCTGGTGGTCTACCCGGCCGAGGAACTCCACATCCCCTTCCGGCAGCCAGCGCGCCAGATCCCCCGTCCGGTACAGGCGGGACCCAGCCTCCCCGGAGAAGCCGTCCGGAATGAACTTCTCCGCCGTCAGCTCCGGACGGCCGAGATACCCGCGCGCTACCCCGGGACCGCCCACCCACAGCTCGCCCGGAACCCCCACCGGCACCGGCTCCCCCCGGCGATCCACCACGTAGACCGCGTTGTCCGCCGACGGACGGCCGATCGGCACCCGCTCAGCCCCGCGCAGCTCGCCCGGACGGCCGACGGCGAAGATCAGGCTGTTGACCGTCGCCTCCGTCGGACCGTAACCGTTGTAGAGCACGCACTCCGGACCCACCGCCGCGGCCAGGCGCTCCACCAGCGGCCGGCTCAGCGCCTCGCCCCCCAGGTGCAGCACCCGCAAGCCCTCCAGCCGCACCCCCGTCTCCGCCACCGCGCGGAAGAACGACGGCGTCGCGTGCACCATGTCGATCCCCTCCGCCACCGCCCGCCGCGCGAAGGCCTCAGGGTCCCCGGTCTCCGCCACCGGCGGGATGTGGAGGGCGGCGCCGGAGACGACCGCGGTCAGGATCTCCCAAAGGCCGAAGTCGAAGGCGTAGGAGAGGCTCTGCAGCACCCGCCGGCCCGGCGCCAGGCCGAACCAGTCGCGGCTCCAGCGCAGCATCGGGACGGCGCTGGCGTGCGACACCCCCACCCCCTTGGGGCGGCCGGTCGAGCCCGAGGTGTAGATCACGTAGGCGAGCGCGTCCGTCGGGATCCTCGGAGCGTGGAACGGGATCTCCGCCGGACCGTTCATCTCATCGAGCAGGAGCACCGGCGGTGCTCCGGCGGGCAGACGGCTGGCCAGGGAGCCTTGCGTCAGCACCGCCGCGACCTGTGAGTCCGCAAGCAGGAGAGACAGCCTCTCGGCAGGGTGCGCCGGGTCGAGGGGGACCAGAACGCCGCCCGCGCGCAGGACGCCCAGGATGCCCACCACCAGCTCCGGCGAGCGCTCGGCGGAGAGCCCACCCGCACCTCCGGCCCCACCCCCAGGCGGCGCAGCCGGCGGGCGAGGGCGCCCGAGCGGCGCGCCAGCTCGCCGTAGCTCATCCGGTGCCCCTCGGCCACCAGAGCCATCGGCCTCCGGCGTGCGCCGGGCCTGCTCCTCGAACAGGGCATGGACGGTACCGGAGGCGGCCCAGGGGCCGGCCGAGCGGCTCCAGGAGCCCAGCATCTGCTGCCGCTCCGCCGCGCCCAGCAGCGGCAGCGCGAGGCCGGCGTCTCCGGCGACTCCACCGCCGCCGCGAGCAGGGTCGCCAGCTGGCCGCCCAGCCGCCGCGCCGTCGCCGCATCGAACAGGTCCGCGCGGTACTCGATCCAGCCCCCGAACGCGTCCCCCTCGGGCGCCAGCTCGAGGCTGAGGTCGAGCTTGGCCGTCCCGCTGTCCACCGGCAGGCCGCGCATCGCGAGCCCCGGCGCCGCCAGCTCCAGAGGCGCCGCCTGCACCGCGAGCATGACCTGGAACAATGCGCCCCGCCCCAGGTCCCGCTCCGGCGCCAGCTCCTCGACCAGGCGCTCGAACGGCAGTTCCTGGTGCGCGAAGGAGGAGAGCGAGACCTCGCGCACCCGTTCCAGCAGGCCGCGGAACGACGGCCCGCCCGCGAGGTCCACCCGCAGCACCAGGGAGTTGACGAAGAACCCGATCAGGCCCTCCAGCTCCCGCCGCGACCGCCCCGCCACCGGCGAGCCCACCAGCACTTCATCCTGATCCGCCCAGCGCGACAGCAGCGTGCCGAAGGCCGCCAGCAGCATCATGTAGAGCGTCGCCCCGTGGCGGCGGCCGAGCCGCTCCATGCCTTCCCGCAGCTCTCGCGTCAGGTCGACGCGTTCGCGCCCACCCCGCGAACCAGCCACCGCCGGCCGCGGCCGGTCCGCGGGCAGCTCGAGGGCCGTCGGCGCCCCGGCGAGCTGGCCGCGCCACCAGGCGAGCTCGCCCGCCAGCACCTCCCCCGCCAGCCAGCGCCGCTGCCAGACCGCGTAGTCGGCGTACTGCACCGGCAGCTCCGGCAGCGGCGAGGGGCGCCCCTCCATCGCGGCGCCGTAGAGAGCCGACAGCTCGTCCAGCAGGACTCCCAGCGACCAGCCGTCGGCGGCGATGTGGTGCAGGGTCAGCAGGCAGACCCATTCCGCTCCCGTCCGGCGCAGCAGGCGGGCTCGCAGCAGCGGTCCGCGGCCGAGGTCGAACGGCCGCCGCGCTTCCTCCCCCGCCAGCCGTGCCGCCTCCCGCTCCCGCTCCGCCGCCGGCAGCCCCCGCAGGTCCACCATCGGCAGCGGCACCGGCGCGGGCGGCGTCACCACCTGTACCGGCCGGCCGGCCGGCGCCGCGAACACCGTGCGCAGCGACTCGTGACGGCGCCACGATCCCGCTCAGCGCGCGGGCGAGAGCCGCCGGCCGCAGGTCGCCCGTCAGTGTCACCGCGCCTGGGATGTTGTAGGCCGGGCTCCCCGGCTCGAGCTGATCGAGGAACCAGAGCCGCTCCTGGGCGAAGGAGAGTGGCAGCTCGCCCGCCCGGTCGGCCCGCTCCACCGGCGGCAGCGCCGCAGTCAGGCCCGATCCCAGTGCGCGCTCCACCTCCACGGCCAGAGCGGCCACCGTCGGCGCCTCGAACAGCGCCCGCAGCGGCAGCTCCACCCCGAACGCCTCCCGCACCCGCGACACCACCCGCGTCGCCAGCAGTGAATGGCCGCCGAGGTGGAAGAAGGAGTCGGCCCGCCCTACCCCCTCCCGCTCCAGCACCGCGGCGAAGATCCCCGCCAGCAGCTCCTCGACCGGCGTCCGCGGCTGGGCGCTTTCGGCTGCCTCTTCAGATCCCTCTGGAAGCCGGCGCGCCAGCTCACGCCGGTCGAGCTTGCCGTTCGGCGTCCGCGGCAGCGCCTCCAGCTCCACCCATCGGGAGGGGACCAAGTACTCCGGCAACCGCTCGGCCAGCAACGGTCGCAGCCGGGCAACCAGGTCCGGCTCACCCACCACACAGGCCACCAGTCGCTTGCCCCCCGGGCCGTCCTCGACCACCACCGCCGACTCCCGCACCCCGGGCAGGCCCGCCAGCGCCGCCTCGATCTCCCCCGGCTCTACCCGGAAGCCGCGAATCTTCACCTGGTGGTCGATGCGGCCCAGGAAGTCCAGGCCGCCGCCGGCGAGACGCCGCACCAGGTCGCCGGTGCGGTAGATCCGCGCTCCGGGAGCGCCGAACGGATCGGGCACGAAGCGCTCCGCCGTCAGCTCCGGACGCCCCAGGTAGCCGCGGGCCAGGCCTTCTCCCCCCAGGTAGAGCTCCCCCGGGACGCCCACCGGCAGCCGGGTCAGCTCGTGGTCCACCACGAAGGCCCGCGTCCCCGGCAGCGGCCGGCCGATGGTCGGCCGCGCGGTCCCCCGTTCCACCAGCGCGACGGTCGAGAAGGTGGTGTCCTCCGAGGGGCCGTACAGGTTGAGCACCCGCTCGACCGTGCCCAACTCGTAGAGGGCCGCCACCAGCGGACCCGGCAGCGTCTCCCCCGGCAGGCAGACCGTGCGCACCGTCACCGGCAGGGCTCGCAGGCGCACCAGTTCCGCCACCGCCGACGGCACGGCGTCGAGCAGCCGCGCATCGATCCCAGCCGGCAGCTCCAGATCCGCCACCGCCAGCGCGTCGCGCACCAGGATCACCGTACCCCCCAGGCCAGCGGCGCGAACAGCTCGAACACAGAGATGTCGAAGGTCACCGAGGTCGGCGCCACCAGACCCTTCAGATCATCGCCGAAGAAGTCGCGTGCCCAATGGACCAGCAGCACGGCGCTGCGATGCTCGATCGCCACCGCCTTCGGCCGGCCCGTCGAGCCCGAGGTGTAGATCAGGTAGGCCAGGTTGCCAGACTCCGCAGCCGGCCCCGGCGTCGCCTCGCCGCCGGATTCCAGATCGGCGAGACGCAGCCGCTCGGGGCCGGCAGGGACCCGTTCGGACGAGGCGTCGTCCACCAGCACCCAGCGGGCACCACTGTCCTCCACCAGGAAGGAGAGCCGGTCAGCCGGGTAGCGCGGGTCCATGGGCACCGAGAAGCCCCCCGCCCGCAGCACCCCCAGCAGGGCCACCAACAGCTCCGCGGTCCGCTCCAGGCAGACCCCCACCGCCACCTCCGGACCGACCCCCAACCCCCGCAGGCGCGCCGCCACCCGGCCGCTGCGGCGCTCCAGCTCCGCGTAGCTCACGACCTTGCCATCCACCACCAGCGCCGGAGCTTCCGGCGTGCGCCGCGCCTGCTCCTCGAACAGGCCGTGGAGGGTGCCGCCCGCTGGATAGCCATGGCTCGACTCGGCGTCCCAGGCCGCCAACTGCGCCACCTCCGCGGCGCTCAGCAGCGGCAACTCTGAGAGCCGCCGCTCCGGCTCCGCCACGGCGGCCGACAGCAGCGTCTCCAGATGACCGAGCAGCCGGCGCACCGTCGCGCTGTCGAACAGCGCCGCGTCGTGCTCCGCCCAAACCGACAGGCCCGCCGCGCTCTCGGCGAAGGTCAGCGTCAGGTCGAGCTTCGGAGCGCTCCCCTCGAGGTCCAGGGGCGCGAGCTGGAGACCGGGCAGCGCCAGCGGGCGCAGTTGAGCGTTCTGCAGCACCAGCATCACCTGGATCAGCGGCGGCCGGCTCAGATCGCGCTCCGGCGCCAGCTCCTCCACCAGACGCTCGAAGGGGAGGTCCTGGTGGGCATAGGCCCCCAGCGCCGTCTCCCGCGCCCGCCCCAGCAGATCGCCGAAGCTCGAAGCCCCCCCCAGCTCGCCGCGCAGGACCAGCGTGTTGACGAAGAAGCCGATCAGACCCTCGACCTCCACCCGGGTCCGGTTCGCCACCGGCGAGCCCACCAGCAGGTCCTCCTGACCGGTCAGACGCCAGAGCAGCGCCTGGAAGCCGGCCAGCAGGGCCATGAACAGAGTGCCGCCCCCCTGGCGCGCCACTCGCCGCAGACCGTCCGCGACCGCGGCCGGCAGCGAGCCCGCGAGCCACCCCCCCGGTCGCCACGGCGCGCCGGACGCGGCCGGTCCGCCGGCAGCTCCAGCACCTGCGGCGCCCCGGCCAGACGCTGGCGCCAGTAGGCCAGCTGCCGCTCCAGCACCTCCCCGGACAGCCACTCCCGCTGCCAGACCGCGAAGTCCGCGTACTGCACCGGCAGCTCGGAAAGCGGCGAGGGGCGACCCGCCACGAAGGCCGCATAGAGGGACGACAGCTCGGAGACCAGGACCCCCAGCGACCAGCCGTCCGAGACGATGTGATGCAGGGTCACGCCGAGGGCGTGCTCCTCGCCGTCGAGGCGCAGCAGCAGCGCCCGCACCAGCGGCCCCCGCTGGAGGTCGAAGCGCGCCGCCGCCGCCGCCGCGAGCCCGTTCCGGGCCGCGGCTTCGCGCCGCGCCGACGGCAGGGCAGAGAGGTCCACCAGCGGCAGCGGCACCGGGACGGGGAGGTCCACCACCTGCGCCGCCCCCCCGGGCACGGCCTGAAAGCGGGTGCGCAGGGTCTCGTGGCGGCGGGCGATCCCGGTCAGGCTCGCGGCCAGGGCCGGGACGTCCAGCCGGCCACTGAAGCGCACCGCCGCGGGCACGTTGTACGCCGTTCCTCCCGGCTCGAGCTGGTCGAGGAACCAGAGCCGCTCCTGGGCGAAGGAGAGCGGCAGCGGGCCGGTCCGCCCGGACCGCCGCAGCGGCGGCGCCGGCTCCCGGCGCAAGGGCTCGATCCTCTCGGCCAGGGCCGCGACGGTCGGCGCCTCGAACAGCGCCCGCAGCGGCAGTTCGACCCCCAACGCCTCCCGCACCCGCGACACCACCCGCGTCGCCAGCAGCGAGTGGCCGCCGAGGTGGAAGAAGGAATCGGTCCGCCCTACCCCCTCCCGCTCCAGCACCGCGGCGAAGATCCCCGCCAGCAGCTCCTCGACCGGCGTCCGCGGCTGGGCGCTTTCGGCCCCCTCTTCGGCCGCCTCGGGAATCCGGCGTGCCAGCGCGCGCCGGTCGAGTTTGCCGTTCGGCGTCCGCGGCAACGACTCCAGCTCCACCCATCGGGAGGGGACCATGATGATCCGGCAGCCGCTCGGCCAGCAACGGCCGCAGCCGGGCAGCCAGACCCGGCTCGCCCACCACGCAGGCCACCAGGCGCTTCCCCGCCGGCCCGTCCTCGACCACCACCGCCGCCTCCACCACTCCGGACAGGCCCACCAGCGCCGCCTCGATCTCCCCCGGCTCCACCCGGAAGCCGCGGATCTTCACCTGGTGGTCGATGCGGCCCAGGAAGTCCAGGCCGCCGTCCGGCGAGCCGCCGCACCAGGTCGCCCGTGCGGTACAGCCGCGCTCCCGGCGAGCGCCGAACGGATCGGGCACGAAGCGCTCCGCCGTCAGCTCCGGACGCCCCAGGTAGCCGCGCGCCAGGCCTTCGCCCGCCCAGGTACAGCTCCCCCGGGACGCCCACCGGCACCGGCGTCAGCTCGTGGTCCACCACGAAGGCCCGCGTCCCCGGCAGCGGCCGGCCGATCGGTCGGCCGCGCCGGTCCCCCGTTCCACCAGCGCGACGGTCGAGAAGGTGGTGTCCTCCGAGGGGCCGTAGAGGTTGAGCACCCGCTCGACCGTGCCCAACGCGTAGAGCGGCCGCCACCAGCGGCCCCGGCAGCGTCTCCCCCGGCAGGCAGACCGTGCGCACCGCAGCCGGCAGGGCTCGCAGGCGCACCAGCTCCGCCACCGCCGACGGCACGGCGTCGAGCAGCCGCGCATCGATCCGCAGCCGGCAGCTCCAGATCCGCCAGCGCCAGCGCGTCGCGCACCAGGATCACCGTACCCCCCCAGGCCAGCGGCGCGAACAGCTCGAACACAGAGATGTCGAAGGTCGACCGAGGTCGGCGCCACCAGACCCTGTCAGCTCATCGCCGAAGAAGTCGCGTGCCCAGTGGACCAGCAGCACGGCGCTGCGATGCTCGATCGCCACCGCCTTCGGCCGGCCCGTCGAGCCCGAGGTGTAGATCAGGTAGGCCAGGTTGCCCGGCTCCGCAGCCGGTCCCAGCGTCGCCTCGCCGCCGGATTCCAGATCGGCGAGACGCAGCCGCTCGGGGCCGGCGGGGACCCGCCCGGCCGAGGCGTCGTCCACCAGCACCCAGCGGGCACCGACTGTCCTCCACCAGGAAGGAGAGCCGGTCAGCCGGGTAGCGCGGGTCCATGGGCACCGAGAAGCCCCCCGCCCGCAGCACCCCCAGCAGGGCCACCAACAGCTCCGCGGTCCGCTCCAGGCAGACCCCCACCGCCACCTCCGGACCGACCCCCAACCCCCGCAGGCGCGCCGCCACCCGGCCGCTGCGACGCTCCAGCTCCGCGTAGCTCACGACCTTGCCGTCCACCACCAGCGCCGGAGCCTCCGGCCTGCGCCGCGCCTGCGCCTCGAACAGGCCGTGGAGGGTGCCACCCCCTGGATAGCCATGGCTCGACTCGGCGTCCCAGGCCGCCAACTGCGCCCGCTCCGCCGCGCTCAGCAGCGGCAACTCTGAGAGCCGCCGCTCCGGCTCCGCCACGGCGGCCGACAGCAGCGTCTCCAGGTGCCCGAGCAGCCGGCGCACCGTCGCGCCGTCGAACAGCGCCGCGTCGTGCTCCGCCCAGACCGACAGACCCGCCGTGCCCTGGTCAAAGCCAAGGGTCAGGTCGAGCTTGGCGGTGCCGGTGTGCACCTCCCTCGACCTCCACACCGGGGGGTGCGCTGCAGAAGCACCAACACCTGAAAGAGCGGATGTCGCGCAGCGTCGCGCTCCGGCGCCAGCTCCTCCACCAGACGCTCGAAGGGGACGTCCTGGTGCGCATAGGCGCCCAGGGCTGTCTCCCGCACCCGCCCGAGGAGCTCGCCGAAACCGGGATCCCCCGCCAGGTCGGTCCGCAGCGCCAGGGTGTTGACGAAGAACCCGATGAGCGCCTCGAGCTCCGCCCGCGTCCGGTTCGCCACCGGGGAGCCGGTCACCAGATCGGTCTGGCCGGTGAGGCGGCTCTGCAACGCCTGGAAGGCGGCGAGCACGCCCATGAACAGCGTCGCCCCGCGGCGCCGGACCAGCGTCCCCAGAGCCTCGGCGAGACCGGCCGGCAGCGCCAGCCGCTCCAAGCCGCCGGCGTGGCGCGCCACCGCCGGGCGTGGCCGGTCGGCCGGCAACTCCGAGGCCTCGGGGGCCCCGCGCAGCCGCTCACGCCAGAAGGCGAGCTGCGATTCGAGCACCGGCCCGGCGAGCCACTCGCGCTGCCAGGCCGCGAAGTCGGCGTACCGCACCGGCAGCGGCGGCGGCTCTTCTCCGGCCAGCCGCGCCGCGAGCTCGCGCGCCAGCACCTCGACCGACCAGCCGTCCGCCACGGCGTGGTGCAGACAGAGGAAGAGGCGCCGGTCCCCCGGCGCGAGCCGCACCAGGAGGGCGCGCAGCAACGGCCCCGCCGCGAGGTCGAACGGCCGCCGCGCCTCGGCGGACACCAGGCGCCGGAACGCGTCCTCGGGGTCGGGCAGGGTCGAGAGGTCGGCCTGGGGGAGCGCGAACGGCCCGGCCGGCCGCACCCCTTGCACCGGCCACCCCTCGGCACCCACGTGGAAGACGGTGCGCAGCGCCTCGTGGCGACGCACGATCGCCTCCAGAGCCCGCTCCAGCTCCGGCGCGGCCACCGCCGGCGGCAGGCGCAGGGCGGCGGCGATGTTGTAGGCGGGGCTCTCGGGGTCGAGGCCGTGCAGCAGCCAGAGCCGCTCCTGGGCGAAGGAGAGGCGGGGCGGCGACGCGTGCTCCCGCGGTAATAGCGGCAGTAGGGGGGGCGCCGGCGACGCCGGCGTCTCCAGCAGCGCCGCCAGGGCCTCCGCCGTCGCCGCCAGCGTCGGCCGCTCGAACAGGGTCCGCAGCGGCAGCTCGACGCCGAACGCTTCGCGCAGGCGCGCCGTCACCCGGGTGGCGACCAGGGAGTGCCCGCCGAGATCGAAGAAGCCGTCCTGGGCGCCGACGGCTTCCACCGGCAGGCTCAGCACGTCGGCCCAGATCCCCGCCACCACCTCTTCCAGAGCGGTCAGGGGAGGGCGCGGACGCCCCTCCCCCGTCTCGGCTTCCGGCGCCGGCAGGGCGGCGCGGTCGAGCTTGCCGTGAGAGGTCAGCGGCAGCGCCGCGAGCGCGACGAAGGCCGCCGGCACCATGGCCTCCGGCAGCCGGGAGCGCAACGCCCGGCGCAACTCTCCTGCCGCGACCCCATCACCCACCACGTAGGCGGCGAGCCCGGGCCCCCCCGGCAGGTCGTCGCGCAACGTCACCACCGCCTCCCGCACTCCCGGCAGAGCCAGCAGCGCAGCCTCGATCTCCCCGGGCTCGACGCGCGCGCCGCGCACCTTCACCTGGCGGTCGATCCGGCCGAGGAACTCGAGGCCGCCGTCCGCCCAGCGCATCAGGTCGCCGGTCCGGTAAAGGCGGGAGCCCGCCGGGTCCGCGAACGGGTCCGGCACAAAGCGCTCGGCGGTCAGGTCCGGCCGCCCCAGGTACCCCCGGGCCAGGCCCGCGCCGCCCAGGCAGAGCTCCCCGGGCACGCCTGCCGGCACCGGCAGCAGGCCGCGGTCGAGCAAGTAGACCCGGGTATTGGCGATCGGTCCCCCCAGCGACGGTGGCGCCGCGCCGCCCGGCGCCACCGCTCCCGCCGTGGCCACGACCGAGCTTTCCGTGGGCCCGTAGTGGTTGACCAGGCGGAAGGGGAGCCCCGCGGGAGGGGACGAGCGCAGGCGGTCGCCGCCGGTGAGCAGCTCGCGCAGCGCCAGGCCGGGCGGCGGCGCCAGGGCGAGGACGGCCTCGGCCAGCGGCGTGGGGAGGAAGCAGACGGTGATCCGCTCGGCGGCGAGCCAGGCCAGCAGGCGTTCCGGCGCGGAGCGGGTCTCCTCATCCGGCACGTGGAGGCTCGCCCCCGCGGCCAGCGCGGGCCAGATCTCCCAGACCGCGGCGTCGAACCCGGGGCTGGCGATCAGGGTCGCGCGGTCCGCCGCCGTCAGCCCGTAGGCCCGGCGGTGCCACGCCACCAGGTTGGCCAGGCCGCCGTGGGGCACCGCCACCCCCTTGGGCTGGCCGGTCGAGCCGGAGGTGTAGACGACATAGGCCAGGCGGCGGGGATCGTCCTCCCCCGGTCCCGGCAGGCCGGCCGCTCCGGCCGGCGCGCCGTCCAGGCGAACCAGCCGCGCGACCGGCGGCTCGACGCCCGGCCCGGCGAGCAGGACGTCCACCCCGGCGTCTTCCAGCAGCAGCTCCAGGCGCTCGCGCGGGTAGGAAGGGTCGAGCGGCAGATAGGCGCCGCCGGCCTTCAGCACGGCCAGCGCGCCCACCACCAGTTCGGAGGAGCGCGGCGCGCAGACCCCAACCAGCGACTCCGGCCCCACTCCCAGGTCCAGCAGATGGAGGCGAGGCGGGTCGCCCGCCGATCGAGCTCCCCGTAGGTCAATTCGGAACCGCCGCCGGCGATCGCCAGCGCGTCCGGCGTCTCCTCCGCCCGCGCCGCCACCAGCCGGTGCACCGCCGCCGCCGGCACCCCGGCCGCGGTGCGGTTCAGCTCGGCCGTCACCTGCCGCCGCTCCGCCGCGCCGAGGAGGTCGATCGCCGAGACCGGCCGCGCCGGCGCCTCGACCATCCCGCGCAGCAGGCGGGCGAAGTGCCCGAGCATCCGCTCGGCCGTCACCGCGTCGAAGAGGTCGGCGTCGAGCTGCAGCGAGAGGGCGATGCCGCCGTCCAGCTCGGCGGCGAGCAGGGTGGCGTCGAACTGCGGCGCCGCGGGCGCGAGGGGGAGGGAGTCGAGGGTCAGCCCGCCGAGGCGCAGGCGCGCGCCCGCCTCCCCCAGGGCAAAGCCGGCCAGGGGCTCCAGCTCCGGCGATGGCGCCTTCTGGAGGGCGAGCACGGCACGCAGCGGTGCCTGGCCGGCGCCGGCCAGGCGCTCGGCCAGCCAGGGGTATGGGAAGTCCTGGTGCGCGAAGGCACCGAGCGCCACGCCGCGCGCGCGCTCCAGGCACTCGGCCCCCCCGGGGTCCCCCGTGAGATCGGCGCGCAGCGGGACGGGGTTGACGAAATAGCCCACGAGGCCGGCCAGCGCGGCCCCGGGCACCCCCGACCGGCCGGCGGTGGGGGCGCCGACCAGGAAGTCCTCCTGCCCGCCGCGGCGGGCGAGCAGCACCTGGAACCCCGCGAGGAGAGCCATGAACAGCGTGCAACCGCGGCCGCCGGCGAAGGCGCGGAGACCGGCGGCGAGGTCCGGGTCCAGACGCAACGAGCGGGCCACGCTCCCCTGCCCCGGTGCCGCCGGACGCGGCCGGTCCGCCGGCAGCTCGAGCGGCGGCACGCCGGCCAGCCGCCGGCGCCAGAAGTCCCAGTGCCGCTCCGCCCAGCCGGCCGCCAGGGCGCGCTCCTGCCAGGCCGCGTAGTCGCCGTACTCGAGCTCCAGAGCGGGGAGCACGGAGGCCGGAGAGAGTCCGGAGGCGACGGCGTCGTACGCCGCGCCCAGCTCGCGCGTCAGCACCGACAGCGACCAGAGATCCGCCACCAGGTGGTGCACGGCGAGCGCCAGCACGTCCCCTGGAGCGCCCGGCAGGCCGCGCGAGAACAGGGCGGCGCGGAAGAGCGGCCCAC
Organism: uncultured Acidobacteriota bacterium; assembly: GCA_963792575.1. Lineage (GTDB taxonomy): Bacteria > Acidobacteriota > Thermoanaerobaculia > Multivoradales > UBA5704 > DATARR01. The sequence goes on along the minus strand of CAWBWZ010000022.1, from coordinate 29,735 downwards.
TCTCCAGGTCAAAAGGGCGGAAGGCCTCCGCGCACACCCGCCGCAGCAGCTCGCCGTCGCTCCAGCCGGCGGCGTCGATCGACCGGAAGGCCACCTCCGCCCGCTCAGCGACCCGCTGCCAGGGCCCGTCCACGCCGTCGCCGAAGGTGGCGCGCAGCGCCGGGTGGCGGTCGACCAGCGTCTGGAGGGCGGCGCGCAGCGCCCCGGCGTCGGCGCCCTCCGGCAGCACGGCGGCCCCGGCGATCACGTAGGCCGTGCTCTCCGGCGCCAAGCGCTCCAGGAACCAGAGCGCCCGCTGCCCGACGGTCAGGGGGAGCGGCCCCCGCCGCGCCGCCGCGCCGAGCGGCACCAGCGGCGGCAGGGCCGGACCGGCGCCGGCGACGGGCCCGCGCGCGATCTCCTCGGCGAGCGCCTCCAGGCTCGACCCCTCGATCAGGGCCTCCAGGGAGACCGGCACGCCATAGGCGGTTTCCAGGTCCCCCTTGAGCTCCACGGCGGAGAGCGAGTCGAGACCCAGCTCGGTCAGCGGCCGCGCCGGATCGGGGCGCCCGCCACCCAGCAGGCGCGCCACCCGCCCCTGCAGGTCGGCCAGCACGGCCGCCCGGTGCTCCAGCGGATCGCCGGCGCCGCCCGCGGTTGCTTCAGCGGCGCTCTCCAGTCCCTCCCCACCCCGCGCCAGCCCGCTCTCCCCCACCACCTCCAGGGTGCCACCGAGCAGAGCCGCGCGGCAGGCGTGGCGCTGGATCTTGCCGCTCGAGGTCTTGGGGATGGTGCCGGCGCGCACCAGCACGATCCGCTCCACCTGCACCTCGTGCTCCTCAACGATCGCCCGCCGCGCCGCGCCCGCGATCTCCTCGACCGTGGCGCCGGGGCGCCGCTCCACCTCGCAGACCAGCGCCAGGCGCTCCTCGCCGTCGAGGTCGATCGCGAACGCCGCCGCGCCGGCCGACCGCAGGCCCGGGTGGGCGCGCTCCGCCGTCAGCTCCAGGTCCTGCGGATAGTGGTTGCGCCCGCGCAGGATCACCAGGTCCTTGAGCCGGCCGGTGACGAACAGCTCGCCGCCGCGCTCGAACCCGAGATCCCCCGTGCGCAGGAAGCGCGGCCCCGCCACCTCGCCGGCGAGGGCCGCGCCGAAGTCCTGGGCCGTCTGCTCGGGGCGGTTCCAGTAGCCCAGGGCGACGCTCGGCCCGCTCACCCAGATCTCGCCGATCCGGCCCGGCGGCAGCTCGGCGCCGGTCGCGGGATCGACGACGGCGATCCGCTGCCCCTCCCAGGCGCGGCCGCAGGCCACCAGGTCGCGGGCCGGCGAGGCCGCGGACGCGGGCACCGCCTCGTGCCGCTCGAGCGCCGCCGCGTCCACCGCCGCGGCGCGGAAGCCGCTCCCGGACGTGCCGCCGGAGACGAAGAGCGTCGCCTCGGCGAGGCCGTAGCAGGGGTAGAAGCTGTTCCGGCGGAAGCCGCTGCCGGCAAAGGCCGCGGCGAAGCGCTCCAGGGTCTCCGCCCGTACCGGCTCGGCGCCGCTGAAGGCCACCCGCCAGCTCGACAGGTCGAGCCCCTCCCGCTCCTCCGCCGGCACCCGCCGCACGCACAGGTCGTAGGCGAAGTTGGGGCCGCCGCTCGTCGTCGCCCCGTAGCGGCTCACCGCCTCCAGCCAGCGCCGGGGGCGCTGGAGGAACGCCACCGGCGCCATCAGCACGCACCGGCCGCCGCAAAAGAGCGGCTGGAGCACGTTCCCGATCAGGCCCATGTCGTGGTAGAGCGGCAGCCAACCCACCACCACCGAGCTCTCGTCCTGCGCGAAGGCGGCGCGGATCATCCGCTCGTTGTGCATCAGGTTGGCGTGGGTGACCATCACCCCCTTGGGCAGCGCGGTCGAGCCCGAGGTGTACTGCAGGAAGGCGAGGTCGTCCGGGGCTGGACCGCGGCCGTCCCACTCCGGCAGGGACTCCGGCAGGGCGTCGGTCGCCAGCCAGACCGCCCCGGCGAGCTCCGGCGTCCGCGCCGCCCCGGAAGCGGCGGCCGCCAGCGAGGCGGTGGTGAGCACCACCCGCGGCGTCGCGTCGCGGGCGATGGCCCGCAGGCGGGGGGACTCCCGCCGCGGATGCGGCGGATAGGCCGGCACCGCCACCACGCCGGCGTACAGACAGCCGAAGAAGGCCGCGATGAACTCGAGGCCGGGAGGGAAGAGGAGCAGCGCCCGCTCTCCCGGCGGCGCCACCGCCCGCAACGCCGCGGCGATCCGCCGCGCCGCACGATCCAGCTCCGCGTGAGTGAGATGCCCGGCCTCGACCTCCCCATCCGTCAGGAAGGTGTAGACGGTCCGCTCCGGAGCGCTCGCCGCGCGCAGCCGCAGCAGGTCGATAAGAGTCGCTTGTTTCATAGAATTAAAATACGTTGCGGGCCACTTACATTAACGCAATTGAATAGCCGAATATTTCTTATTCCTGTTCAGTTCCTGGGTAGTTCCTCAGCAATCCCCGGCAGGTCGGGATCTGACGGCCGAGGACATCTGAACGAACGTTTAGGTGATCTCCAGACCCTCATTCCTCTCGCGCACCCGGACAGGTGAGGGGATGAGCGTAGAGTCTCGTTGCATATCCAAGGGCGTTCCAACCACCTGCGGGATGCTGCCGGGCCAGGACGAGATGAGACCAGCGGAGGGATCGCGTGGACTGGGTAGCGGAAGGCCGACTTCTACATCCGACAGGCATCCAACCCCATGCCGGGAGAATTCATTCCCAGGATCCTGTGACAATCTCGCGTGATTTCCACGATCGGACACGGCGCGAGCAGCGCCCTCGCGGGAAAACCGCGATGAGATCTGCGATAGTGAAACCGCGGCGGAAACGAGAGGGGGACGAAAGGCCATGGTAACTATCAGTGCAGCGGATGGAGCAAAGCGTGCCCTGCTCTGGGCGCTTCTGCTGATCCTGCCGCTCGGCTTGTGCGTCCTCCGCCTCGCGCCGCCGCGTCCCGAGCCGGCGGGCGCGCCGCCCGGAGAGTTCTCCGCCGGTCGTGCCCGCTTCCTCCTGGAGGCCCTGGCCAGCGGCGACGAGCCCCGCCCGACCGGCAGCCCCGCCGCCGAGCTCACCCGGGAGAGAGCCGCCGCCGAGCTCCGGCGTCTGGGCTACACGGTCCGGGAGGAGCAGGCCACCGCCTGCGACGACGCCGGGACCTGCAAGGCCGTGCGGAACCTCGTCGCCGAGCTGCCCGGGCGGGAGCCCGCCTCAGCCGTGGCGCTCGTCTCCCACTACGACTCCGTCCCCGCCGGGCCGGGGATCTCGGACGATCTCTCGGGAGTGGCCGCTACGCTGGAGGTTGCCCGCATCCTGAAGGCGGAGCCGCGCCCCCGCCATTCCGTCCTCTTCCTGATCGTCGACGGCGAGGAGGCAGGACTGCTGGGCGCCCGGGCGTTCCTCGACGGCAGCCCGGAAGCCGCGCGGGTCAAAGCGGTTGTCAACCTCGAGGCCCGCGGCACCTCGGGACCCAGCGTCCTGTTCGAGACAGGCCCGGACAACGCCTGGCTGCTCCCCCTCTTCGCGCGCGCGGTCCCCCACCCGCGGACGAGCTCAGTCTTCTCCACCCTCTACGGATATCTGCCGAACGACACCGACTTCTCGGTCTTCAGACGCCGCGGCATCCACGGCTTCAACTTTGCGTTTTTCGGCGATCCGGTGCGGTATCACACCCCGCTGGATAACCTGGCCAGCAGCTCCCCCGCCAGCCTGCAGCATCAGGGCGAGAACGCCCTCGCGACCGTGCGGGCCCTGGCGGGCTCCGACCTCGACCGCCCCCATCGCGGGAGCGCCGTCTTCTTCGACCTGCTCGGCCTGTCGGTCGTCTGGTGGCCCGCCACGTGGAGTCCGCTCCTGGGGGCAGTCCCCCTGCTGCTGATCGCCGGGATGGCCGTGCGGCTGCGGCGCGCGCCCGTCACGAAAGCGGAGATCGGCCGCGGTTTTCTCGCCTGGTGGGCGATCGTCCTCCTCGCCCTCGTCGCGGGGCTCGCGCTCTCGTTCCTGCTGCAGGCCACAGGTCTGCTGAATGCGACCTGGCCCACTCATGGCGCAATCGTCCAGGCGGCCTTCTGGCTCCTGGCGCTCGCGGTGGCCGCTGGTGTGGCCGGCCGCTTCCGGCGCGCCGGATACTTCGGCCTGTGGCTCGGCGTCTGGCTCGTCTGGGCCCTGCTCGGAGTGCTTTCCGCCCTCCTGCTCCCCGGCGCGTCCTATCTGTTCGTGGTACCCGCCTGGGCCGCCGGGCTCAGCGGCCTGTTCCTGCCGGGAAGCTCCCGGACGCGGGCCGTGGCGACGATCCTGCCGGCCCTCGTCGCCGCCGTCCTCTGGTTCCCCTTGCTGATCCTGCTTTACGACGGAGCGGGAGCCCCGGCGCTCTGGCTGATCGGCGCGCTGCTCACCATCGTCTTGACGACTCTAGGGCCCTTGAATCTAAAGGACAGAGCAGAGAGCGGAAATCGCGACCAGCTGATGACGAATCAGCTGCTCTGAACCCGCCGCGGTAGCGGCGAGACCGTAAAAAGGCGACCGCGCTACCGATGCGATCCGCGCTTCTTGGGGCGTTCGGCGGCGTTCGCGGCGGCGGGAGCCGCCGCTGGGGCCGGCGGGGCAGCGCGCTTGGGGGGCTTGCGGTCGGCGATCGAGACCGGCTTCTCCCGGGATTTCTCGCCGGCGAGGCTCGCCTTCAGCGCCGACATCAGGTCGATGATCTCCCCCTGTGGCGCCTCCTCGGGCACCACCGCGGCGATCTCCTCCCCCCCACCTTGCGATCGATCAGCTCGCGCAGCTTCCGGCGCTGGGAGTCCTCGTAGGCTTCCGGGTGGAACTCCTCCGTCGCCGCCTGCGCGATGAGCTGCACCGCCAGACGAAGCTCCGGGGCCTTCACCTCGGCCTCGCCGACCGGCACCTCGGAGAAGCTCCGCAGCTCGTCCGCGTAGCGGAGCTGCTGCAGGATCAGACCGTTCTCGTAGGGGCGCAGCAGGACAAGTTGGTCCTTGCCCCGGGCGCGGTAGCGGGCGAGGGCGGCGCGGCCGGTCTCCTTCATCGCCTCGGCGAGCAGGCGGTAGGGGCGGTCGCCCCCCTTGTCCGGACCGAGATACCAGGACTTCTCAAAGTAGACGGGGTCCACCGTGGCGAGCGGCAGGAACTCGGCGATCTCGATGGCGTTGCTGGCCTCCGGCTGGATCGCCTTCAGCTCCTCTTCCGAGAACAGGACGTACTGCCCCTTGGCGTGCTCGTAGCCGCGGGCGATGTCGCCCTTCCCCACCACCTCGTTGTCCACCGGGCAGACGTACTGCTGGCGCAGGCGCGAGCCGCACTTCCTGTGCATCATGTTGAGCTGGATGCCGGCCGCGCTTTCGCCGGTCGAGTACAGCTGGATGGGAATGCTGATCAGACCGAAGGCGATCGTGCCGGAGGCGAAGGGGCGGGGGCTCATGAATTGAACATTATAGTCCAAACCGTGGCCGATGGAAGCGACAAATTCCGTGATCGCGGTTCTTCAGAGGCGTCCGCGGTACCGGCTTCCGGGGATGGCCTAGAATAAGTGCTTGGCACCTTGCAGTGGCACCCAACCGAAATCATCGGAAAAGGAGGCAGCCCTTGAGCAACGACGTCGAGCAGGCCATCGAGGCGCGGTACCAGAATTCCTTCGGCCGGCGAGCCGGATACCTGCCGAAGAACCGGGCCGCCGTGGACCGCTGGCTCGTCGGGCTCAAGGCAGAGCTCGGTTCCGGCAAGCGGAAGAAGCGCAAGCTCAGCCCCGCCGTCGCGGCGTTCGGGCACCTGATCGAGCACGACGGCGTGGTCCGGATGTATGCCACTCAGATGATCCAGGAGGTCCCGGAAGACCATCGCCACATCGAGACCATCCCGGAGCTGCTCGCGGCGCTCGACCATATCAGCCGGACCGCGCCGGTCTACAACCGCAATCCGGCCGATCAGAACAACTTCTTTCCGATGTCGAACCTGTTCACCTACATGATGATGACGCCGGCCGGCGGGGCCGCGTTCCGGAACGTGGCGATCAACGATGCCCTGCGCGCGATCCTCAAGGAGTGGTGTCATTTCCTCGACAGCCCGGAAAGCCGGTACGTGCTCGACGAGGGGAATCACGGCTGGCTGTCGCAGCCGGCCTACGAACAGTACAAGCTCTACGAGTTCGAGATTCCCGACCGCGCGGCGCCGCACTGGGGTTTCGCGTCGTTCAACGCCTTCTTCCATCGCCAGATCAAGCCGGAGTTCCGGCCGGTCGCGGCCCCGCGCGACCCCAAGGTGATCGTCTCGGCGAACGACGGAACGGTGGTCACCTGGGAGCGCGACGTCCAACCACTCGCCAATTTCTGGTTGAAGGGACAGCCCTACTCGTTGATCAACATGCTCAGCGTCAGCCGAGAGAGCGGCAAGTACGCGGAGAGGTTCTTCGGCGGCGACGTCTTCCAGTCGTTCCTCTCCGGAGCCGACTACCACCGCTGGCACGCGCCGGTCGCGGGCGTCGTGCGCCACACGGAGAAGGTGGAAGCGCTGATGTTCAGCGACGCCGAGTCGGCCGGCCCCGATCCCACGGCCGCGACCTACTCACAGGGCTATGAGGCGTCGGTCAATACGCGCGGCCTGGTGTTCATCGAGAGCCCGAAAATCGGGATGGTCTGTGTCATCCCGATTGGAATCACCGAGATCTCTTCGGTCACGATCACGGTGAAGGCTGGGGACAAGGTCGAGAAAGGCGCCGAGCTCGGCTACTTCAGCTATGGCGGCTCGAGCCTCGCGCTGGCTTTCGAGAAGGGAGCGATCGACCGCTTCACCGTGCCCCGGAACACGGACACCTCCGCCAGCCGGCAGGACGACGGCCCCCCGATCTACGTGAACGCGGAGATCGCGGTCGCGCGATAGGGTGCCGGCACGGCTGGCGGCTACCCCTTCTCCCCGGCCTCCTTGCCGAGGTGGCGGTCGACGAAGAAGATGGCGGAGCTCGCGGGTCCGATGATCCGGACCTGCTCGAGGATGGCCTTGGCCTGCTTCTCCTCCTCTACCTGCTCGTTGACGAACCACTGGAGCATCACTTCGGTCGCATAGTCCTTCTCATCCCTTGCCAGCGCATAGAGCGCGTGGACCCGCGCGGTCACGTTCTGCTCCTGTCTCAAGACCGCATCCCAGACCGTCAGGGGCGAGCCGAACTCAGCCTGCGGCTGGGCGACAGCCCCAAGCGAGACCCGGCCGTCCCGGTCGTGGATGAACTCGAAGATCTTCATCGCATGCTCCACCTCCTCACGCGACTGGCGCTTCATCCACTGGGCGGAGCCTATGAGGTTGATGCTCTCGAAGTAGGCGGCCATGGCCAGATACTGGTAAGCGGAGCTCAGCTCCGCGTTGATCTGCTCGTTGAGGGCATCCAGCATCCGCTCGCTCAGCATCTTCGATCTCCTCTGAAAGGTGCGACCCGGCCAAGGCTAGCATCGTGGCTCCGGTGCGGCAAGGCTGGCCCCCCACAAGAGCGCCTGGCACCTCTCCCCCAGCGTTGAGGTGCTCGCGGGGCTGAACAAGCGCGGTCCCTGGGTGTTTGTACCCCCACCGCCAGCGGTGGCGAGCACCTCCCGGGCTTGAGCTTGCATCCCCTGCGGGAACGCGTAGCGACACGGGCAGAGTTCCCCGCAGTATCCGGCCATACGATGCCTCCCGACACGCCTTCGGTACGGCTGCGGCAGAGTTGGGCGTAGACCGTGAAGCCCACCGCAGAATAAGCGCCTGGCACCCTTGCGTTGGAATTTCTGGCTTAACTCCCAACGCCCCTAGACAGCCTATTGCCTCCATCCTAAACTATCGTTTACTATACGAGAGAACAAGTAGCATCCTCCTCTTTCCCGCGCTAAGATTGCCAAGAAGTGCAGAAAGGCTGGAAGGAAATCGGCGAGCAGAAGTCGACAGTAGTCTTACAATTTCCGGGACGAGTACTGGGACTCTTGGGCTGTTCCTCAGGGCCAAGAAAAGCTGAGCCGTCCCGGGAGCACTGGTGAGGTATACCAAGGACTCTAATCATGAGATGGGCTATATTCTATAGAACAGATTCTATAGGACAGTCTGTTGACTTTCGCAGATGTGGCAATTTCATGCTGGCCTTCCAATCCTGCAGATCTACAGGGCGGCTACTACTGACTTTTCCAATGATTACATCAGAAAGTCAGCGCTCAGGAAAAAGAAGGTATCCAGGAACCCTAATAGACTCTGCCTACTCCGATAAACTCCACGGACATCAGAAGGTCTGCCCCATCAAGACAGCTTTGGCCAAGCCGTCTATTACCTTGGGCAACTCTTTCTTGATCTGACGGTAAACAATGTTACGCAATGCTAGGTGCCCTGAGTATAAGGGGAAATCAACATACTTGCCTGAATGGAACAAACTACTACGGAGCCCACCTTTAGAAGCATAAATTATCTCAAATGATCTTCCCTTATACATAAATCGAGCCACTCTCCTCCACATTTCATCGAAAGGCACTTCATCCCGAGAGAAGTAGATAACTTCATTCTCCGGACCGTCTCCTTTGCAGATAAACATGGTCAGATCATATTCGCTTCGCTCATAATAGGACGGTCTTTCTACATTAATAAAAAATTTGGCAGGAAAAAGCGAATAAAGCTCAAAGTAACTGCTGAGCGAAGGGAAGTTTCGCTCGACAAGGTTTCGATAGGTTCGAATAAATTGGGAATAGAACACAGAGAATTGCTCTCTAATAAAGTCTATGGGCTTACTTGGAACTCCAGATACCGCAGACAGAAACTCCGCATTAACAACAGGAGCACCAATCACGCTCACGCCCAGAGCATTTAATCCCGCCTTGGCCTCCAAGAAGCGACCTATAATCTCATCAGTAGGCGTTCGCCCCCAGCGGAAGATAGCTTCTTGCCCCGTCTTCATAGCAGCATCTACCTGAACACGGATTGACTCTAGATCCTCAATACTAAAGTCACCCGGGAAGCTATAGCCTCCCTCAGCATTCAACTCGCCATTTACAATTTTTTCTTCTGCCTTTTGGTCTCGATAATATTCTTCAAGATCGGACCTTCGCAGCCCTTCTCGCATCCTATCCAAATCCAGGGGAAACAGGTCCAAGAACGATGGGTTACCGTATACCTTAAACATACCACGTTTTTCGTAAACGATCGCGGGAATTATTTCGGCAAGAAGCTCATACTCCTGAGACTCGTCCAAAAGCCCTCGCCCAACTATAGAGTCGAGCTGCCCCCCAATCTCATGCCTTATTACAGTCTGCTTCCAATCCAGTTCGAGAAAGTGCCGACCAAAGCCATGCAGTGCCCTGCCACCATACAAGGATGGCACATTGGAACTACTTTCGAACCTGGAATAAGGCAGAAACAAAACATTTTCATCTAAATCCTTTATTTCCCTGAAGCCGAAGAGACCCAGATCCTTGCTAGGTATAATGAGTTGTCCTAAGAAGCCGATTTGCGCTGAGCCAAAGGGTGAAAACCGGCGCCTTATGGCAGCAAAATGTTCGCCCAGTATCCGCACGTAAAGGTCTAAGTACTCCCCTGCCCGACGCCGTAATGGCCCATCAATCAGTTCTCTCTTCTGCTCTTCCGCTAATGGATAGAAAAAAAGAAGAACGTCTTGATGGACTCCCTCCGAGTTTAGCCTCGCGACCTCTTCCGAGAACTCATCCGCTGATAGCCGGTGCCACTTTCGGAGTCTAAATGCAACAATATAGTCCCTAAGCTTTGAGAAATAGAAACCTAGCCTCTCATCATCGTCCTCTGTCTCCATCTCTACTATATTGAACTCAATTAGCTCTGCCAAAGCCCCATACTCGACGCTGCCTCCCGTAAACTCTCGAAGCACTGATTTTGGTACTGAGGCTTGGTTATTAACGAATATGCACTCTGCGAGTTTATCAAGCACATCCTGCGCAGACCACTTCTCGTAATTTCTAGCCCCCACCTTATCCAAACATGCATCATAGTATGAGAAGAATAGGTCTAGGTTGGAGAGAGTCAGGCGTTCATCTTTCCTTTTGGACGCCACTTCAAAGGCAATCCTCATAAGAAAGGGATTGACCTCCATTGCCCTGAGTAAGTGATCCTCGAAGTAGCCCCTGAAGTGAAATGCATCCTGGTGTTTTTTATAGGCTCGATGAAATTCTTTTTTATCCATGGCTCCGAGGCTAAAATATGACTTGCCGCTATCAATGTATAAAAAATTTTCCAAGCCAGTTAAAGTGCCTCTGTAGGTAACGAACTGAGACCAAGCGGCTGTCTTGCAACTGATAATGATCTTGACCTTATCTCCAGGAAGTCGGCGTAAAATAGCTAATAGGCTTTGCACTCGTCCACTAAATGTCCATTCGTCCACGGCATCCAAGATGAAAACAATAGGCTTTTCTATATGAAGCATCAGCAAACGCTTCACTAGCGCTACGTCGGAGTGCTGCTGTGAAAATTGCCAATTAAAGTCAAGGGCTATCGCATTGAGTAGGTTTTCTGGAAGCTCGAAAGCTCTATAGAAAAATAGCGGCCAACCTCGCTCAGCCATGGATAAAGCTAGGCGACAAAGAGCGGAGGTCTTGCCTGTGCCAGAGTCTCCCAACACTACAAATCCAGGAACGTTAGAATCTAAAAATTTTTGCAGGCTTACTTCCAAAAGAAGGCGGGGCTCGTATATCTCGGGTATGTATTTAGCTGCTCTATCTGCAAGCCCTCCCACCAGTGGCTTTGTCCGTTCTGCAACTTGGGCGCGGGAAAATATTTGAAGATTTTCCGCAGAATATCCGACAAAATTGTCGAAAAAATCGTATTCTTGTTCAAGCGTTATACTTAATTTATAATCATCCTTCACGACAAAGTCGGAGGACAATACTTCTCTACGACTCAGCGTTTCGAATAATTGAGTCGCCTTGCCGTTCGTTAGTATCACAAAGGGCGCAATGGGGTGAACAACTCTGGCGTATGAGATTGCTTGATCGCGATCCTCATCTGTCAAAGGCAGTCCATTACGCTTAACCTCAACCACAAATAGATTCTTGCCATTGCGTGTCAATAAGATATCAAGACGGGGAGCTGCCCGCTGGACTTGCTCCTCCGTATCAACTCTATAGACATAATGGCCGAGTCGAAGTGAGAAACTTCGTTCAGCCTTGATCTCATGACGACCAAAGCCTATGCTTTCCAAGAAAGGAAGAACTACACCTATAATTACCTCTTGTTCTGTTTCCAAGGTTGTTATACCTTTCAGCTTTTTTTCACCCAGCCAGTGCTCCCCTTGGATCTTTCAAAGCTAAATCCCAAAAGCTTGAGCAAGGGAATCAGTCTTTCTCTGTCTATACCAGTAGCTTTCACAAACTCCTGCGTTGATGCCCTCTACTTCTTGCGGAAGAACGTCTCGATCTTGCTTACATCAGAAGAAATATTGTCCCATATTGCGGCTCTTCCTTCATCCTTACTAGAATAAGTGCCTGGCACCTTGCGGCGGCGGCTCCGGCAGCTCCACGCCAATCCTTGAGATCTTCAGACTCGTCCCGGCTTCCAGAAAAGCTCTGGACTTCAAGAATCAATCTGCCGAGGCGTGAGCGGCTCCAGCATCGCCAGGAGATCCGGCACGTCTCGCGACGCCGCCTTCCAGACCTCCTTGGGGTCAGTTCCTTCGTAGTGGTGGATCAGCCGATCTCTCATCCGGCTGATGTCCTTCCAGGGGATCTCCGAGTGGCGTTCCTGGAACTCCTTGGAGAGTCTTTTGGCCCCCTCACCCAAGATCAGGATCTGGAGGATGACAGCGGACTGAGTCTTGAGATCCACGCTGAAGTCGTCGAAATCCTGCCCGGCGATGAACTCCTGAATACGCCGTCCCGCGACGATCATGTCCAGGACGGTCGCGGGATCCCGATCAAGCGGCATACAGGGCTCTGGCAGTGCTCAAGATCTCCCGGCGCCGAATCCAGTTGGGGCTCGCCTCGACCGCCGTCCGGCTCACCAGATCCACCTCGCGGCCCAGGATCTCGCTGAGTTCCCGCTCCATCCGCGCGTGGTCGAGCAGGCTCCAGTCCGCGTCGGGCGCGAAGCGCACCAGGAGGTCGACATCGCTGTCGGGGCGGAAATCCTCTCTCAGAGCCGACCCGAAGAGGGAGAGCTCGACGATCTTCCAGCGGTGGCAGAACTCTTTGATGCGGTCGGCGGGCCAGGACAAGGAGAGAGGCATGCCTCCTCCTTCGCGAGACCTGGAAATGTGGAGCCGACGGTCGGATTTGAACCGACGACCTGCTGATTACGAATCAGCTGCTCTACCCCTGAGCTACGTCGGCTTGGACGGAAACATGGTCTCCGCGAAGCGGAGGCGTATTGTAGGGCATCCACCCGGTCAAGGCAACGCCGTCCCTTCTGGGGGCGAACCCTGCACCTTGTACCTTGCAGGGCCATTCTCCCGGAGGTCGTTGATGCGAGTTCTAAAGTTCGGTGGCACTTCCCTAGGTAACGCGGAGCGGATGCGCGGCGTGGCGGACATCGTCGCGCGCCAAGCTCCTGAAGGTCCCCTCCTGGTGGTGGTCTCGGCGGTCGGCGGCGTCACCGACGCGCTGCTGCGCGGCGCCGAGCAGGCCGCGGCGGGCGGCTCGGTAGTGCCGGCCCTCGCCCGCTTCCATTCGGTCCATCGCGAGATCCTCGATTCCCTGCGCCTCGAGCTCGCCGCCGCCCACGCCGCCGAGGCCGAGACCGAGCTCGGCGTCCTCGACCGGGAGCTGGAGAACCTGCTGCGCGGCTTCGGCCTCCTCCGCGAGTGCCCGCCCACCGCCCTCGCCCTCCTCTCCTCTCTCGGCGAGCGCGCCTCCTGCTCTCTGGTCTCCCGCCTGTTCGCGGCGCGCGGGCTCGACACGCGGCTGCTCGATCCCAAGGCGCTGATTCGCACCTGCGGCCCGCCTCTGTCCGCCGCGCCCGACTGGCACGCCACCCGCCAGGCCTTCGCCCCCCTGCGCGAGGAGCCCCCGGCGGTGACCGTCCTGCCCGGCTTCTTCGGCGGCGACGTCAACGGCCGCGTCAATCTCCTGGGGCGGGGCGGCTCGGACTACTCCGCCGCCATCGCCGCCTGGGCCCTCGACGCCGAGCTGCTGGAGATCTGGACCGACGTCGACGGCATCTACAGCGCCGACCCGCGGCTGGTTCCCCGCGCCGCCGTGCTCTCCGAGGTGAGCTACGAGGAGGCCATGGAGCTCTCCTTCTTCGGCGCCAAGGTGCTGCACCCGAAGACCATCCAGCCGGCGCGCGAGAAGAGGATCCCGGTGCGGGTGCGCAACAGCTTCTCGCCCGACCACCCCGGCAGCCTGGTGCACAACGCCGCCGCCCCCGCCGCCAACGGCGCCCGCGGCCTCACTTTCCTGCCCGGCGTCTCGCTGGTAGACGTCACCGGCTCCGGCATGGCCGGCGTCCCCGGTATCGCCGCCCGGGTGTTCCAGACCATGGCCGCGGCCGGCATCTCGGTGATCCTGATCACCCTCGGCTCCAGCGAGTGCGCGATCTCCTTCGCGGTCGCCGACGCCGAGGGCCCGCTGGCCATCGCGGCACTGCGCGAGGCCTTCGCCGCCGAGCTCACCGCCGGCCTCCTCGATCCCATCCACATCCGGCCCGGCTGCGCCATCGTCTCGCTGGTGGGAGACGGCATGCGCGACCGCCTCGGCGTCGTCGGCACCTTCGCCGGCGCCCTGGCGGACGTCGGCGTCAATATCGTCGCCCTCGCCCAGGGGTCCACCGAGCGCAACATCTCGGCCGTGGTGGCGGCGGCGGACGCCAGCCGGGCCGTGCGCCACATCCACGCCCAGCTCTTCGAGCGCCGGCCCGAGCTGCAGCTCGTGGTCTGGGGGGTCGGCAACGTCGGCTCCAAGCTGCTGCGAAAGATCGGCGAGCACCAGTCCCGTCCAGGGCGGCGGGTCGATCTCAAGCTCTGCGCCGTGGCCAACTCGAAGCGCTGCGCCTTCAATCCCGAGGGGCTCGACCCGGCGGCCTGGGGCTCCAGCCTCGACGCCGCCACTCTCCCCTCCTGCCTCGACTCCCTGCTGGAGGAGCTCGGCCGCGCCCGGCTGATCAACCCCGTGTTCGTCGACTGCACCTCCGACGGCAAAGTGGCCGCTGTCTACGGCCGCCTGTTCGAGGCGGGCCTGCACGTGGTGACGGTGAACAAGAAGGCCAACAGCGCCCCCTACGCCGACTATCTCCACCTGCACGAGACCAGCGAGCTGCTCAAGCGCCGCTTCTTCTACGAGACCAACGTCGGCGCCGGCCTGCCGGTGATCGGCACTCTCCAGAGTCTGCTCAAAGGGGGGGACCGGGTGCTGCGGCTGGAGGCGATCCTCTCGGGCTCGCTCTCCTTCCTGCTCGGCGCGCTCGAGGACGGCATGCCCTTCTCCCAGGCGGTGCGGGTCGCCCGCGACCGCGGCTTCACCGAGCCCGATCCGCGCGACGACCTCTCCGGGCTCGACGTCGCCCGCAAGCTCTTGATCCTGGCGCGCGAGCTGGGCGCCGCGATCGACCTGGCGGATGTCCAGGTCGAGGGGGTGCTGCCGCCGGACTTCGACCCCTCCGGCCCGGTCGACGAGTTCCTCGACGGCCTGCCGCGGCTGGACGCCCTGTTCGAGGAGCGGCGCGCCCGGCTGGTCGAGGAGGGGAAGGTGCTGCGCCACGCCGCGGTGATCGAGGCGATCGACGGCACCTTCCGCTGCCGCGTCGGCCTGGAGGCCGTCGGCCCCGACCATCCGCTCTACGCCGTGCGCGGCGGCGAGAACGCCTTCTCGTTCGTGACCGAGCACTACCAGCCGACGCCGCTCGTGGTGCGCGGCTATGGCGCGGGGGGCGAGGTCACCGCGGCCGGCGCGCTCGCGGACCTGCTCCGGGTCGTCGCGTGACGTTGCGTGAAATGATACGGCTCGCATGAAATCTCCCACGGGACGGCGGGCCTATGCTCCCGCCAGCATCGGCAACTTCGCCGCCGGTTTCGATCTGATGGGCGCGGCCCTCGCCCCGCTCGACGGCTCCCTCTGGGGGGACGTCGTGGGAGCCGAGCCCGCGGAGGAGCCCGCGCTCACCGTCTCCGGCCCCTACGCCGGAGTGCTCCCCGCGGACCCGCGGCAGAACCTGGTGCTGCGCACCTACGAGCTGTTCCGCAAGGAGCTGAACGGCCGCGGGATCGAGGTGCCGGCGATCGCCTTCCACCTGGAGAAGAATCTCCCCCGCTGCAGCGGCCTGGGATCGAGCGCCTCCTCGGTGGCCGCCACCCTGGCCGCCTGCCAGGCCCTGCTGGACTCCCCGCTGTCCGCCGCCGAGGTCTGGGCCCTCGCCGGCCAGGCCGAGGCCCTGGTCTCCGGCTCGCCGCACCTGGACAACGTCATCCCCTGTCTCGCCGGCGGCCTCCAGCTCCTGGTGGCGGAACGCGACGGCCTTCCCGACGCGCGAGCGCTCCCCTGGCCCGAGGATCTGGTGCTGGTGATGATCTCGCCGGACTTCGAGCTATCGACCCACCAGAGCCGGCAGGCCCTCCCCCGCCGCTTCGACCTCCACCGGGCCGTCGAATTCGCCGGCAACCTGGCGGGCTTCATCCATGCCCTCGACGCCGGCGACCGCGACCTGCTCCGCCGCTGCCTGCGCGATCCGCTGGCCGAGCCCCACCGCGCGGCGCTGGTGCCCGGCTTCCGCGCCGCCCAGGCCGCGGCGATGGCGGCCGGCGCCTGGGGGTGCACGCTCTCCGGATCGGGACCGGCCCTCTTCGCCGTGGCCGAATCGCCCGCGCATGGCCGCGAGGTGGCCGATGCTCTCCAGGGCGGCCTGCGCGGCGCCGGCCTCGATTCGACCGCAAAGCTCTGCGGCCTCGACCTTCAGGGAGCACGGGTTCTCGCATGAGGGAAATGGTCCCATGAGATTGATCAGCACCCGCGACGCCGGCACGACCGCCACCTTCCGCGAGGCGGTCCTGGCGGGAATCGCCCCGGGCGGCGGCCTCTGGCTCCCCGACCCCCTCCCCCGCTTCGACGACTGGGCGGAGCTGCTGGATCTGGACTGGGGCCGGCGCTGCGAGGTCGTGATGGACCGCCTGCTGGCGGACGAGCTCGGCCGCGAGCCGGTCGCCCGCGCCGTGCGCGACGCGCTCGACTTCCCGGTGCCGCTGGTCGAGGTCCGCCCCGGCGTCTTTGCCCTCGAGCTGTTCCACGGGCCGACCCTGGCTTTCAAGGACTTCGGCGCCCGCTTCTTCGCCGCCGTGCTCGACCTCGTCCGCGATCCCGCTCATCCGGTCACCATCCTCACCGCCACCAGCGGCGACACCGGCGCGGCGGTGGCGCAGGCGTTCTGGAAGCGGGAGGGGGTGCGGGCCGTGGTGCTCTACCCGCGCGGCCGGGTCTCCGCGCTGCAGGAGCGGCAGTTCGCGACCCTGGGCGAGAACGTCACCGCCCTCTCCGTCGACGGCGCCTTCGACGACTGCCAGACGCTGGTGAAGGCCGTCTTCGCGGATGCCGAGCTCTCGGACCGTCACGGCCTCACCTCGGCGAACTCGATCAACGTCGCGCGCCTGCTGCCGCAGACCCTCTACTACGCCGAGGCGGTGGCACAGCTCCGCCGCCGGGGGATCGCCGAGCCGCCGGTCATCGCCGTGCCGAGCGGCAACTTCGGCAACCTCTGCGCCGGCCTGCTGGCGAGAGCGATGGGCCTGCCGGTGAAAGCCTTCATCGCCGCCACCAACGCCAACGACACCGTCCCCGACTACCTGGACACCGGCACCTACAGGCCCCGCCCCTCCGTCGCCACGATCTCGAACGCCATGGACGTCGGAGCCCCGAACAACTGGGAGCGCATCGAGCATCTGTTTAAAGGGGATCTGGAAGCCCTGCGCCAAGTCCTGCGCTGGGGCGCGAAGACCGACGAGGAGACCGAGGCGACGATCCGCGATCTGCACGCCCGAGGCTACCTCGCCGATCCCCACGCCGCGGTAGCCTACGGAGTCCTCGCCGACCGCCTCGATCCGGGCGAGACCGGCGTCTTCCTCGGCACCGCCCACCCCGCCAAGTTCCTCCCTGTCTACGAGGAGATGGGGATCGACGTGCCGATCCCCGAGTCGCTGAGCGCCCTGCTGGACCGGCCGTTGCTGGCGCGGGAGATTCCGAATGAGGTGGCGGCGCTGGTGGCAGCCCTGGAGGAAGGTTAGCGGTCCGACGAGACCAGGGGCTACGTGCTTCCGGATCACCCCTTGGCCGGCAAGGCCTGGAAGAGCGTGTGGAGTGTAAAAACGCTCATTCGAGATTTTCCAACAGGATTAGAAGCTGAGGGAGGTCATGCCGGATCACCTGCCAGATAATCTCCAGATCCAGGCCGATGTAGTCGTGCACGATTCGATTGCGCAGCCCCGCAATCTGCCGCTCGGACCGTGGCATCGAGGGTCTTCTCGTCGTGCTGAAACCGCTCCTGATCCATCCCCGACGTATACCGCTCGATTTTACGAATAGCCGCGATCATATCCTCGATCAAGAGATCAGGATCCCGCTTAGGCATCGATCAGCTCCGGCTCGATTCGCTCCCAGAGCGACGGCTTGATCGCGCGGCGGGAAACCAGGTCCACCCGTCGCCCCAAGGCCCTTTCGAGCTCGTCACCCAGGTCCACGAAGCGTAGGCCGATGGAGGGATCCACTTCCACCATCACATCCACATCGCTGTCCTCCCGCGCATCGCCGCGTGCCCAGGACCCGAACAAAGCAAGGCGCTGAAGTGGGTAACGGTGGCTCAGGAGTGTATGTTGCTCGCGCAGTGTCGCCAGGATCTCTTCAAGAGTCGGCATGTCGGCCCTCTATAATGCCTTCCGGGGCACTTTACTTTCCGTATCGTAGTATAGCCCATCCCGCCGCGGCTCCTGACCCACCCGATCCGGGCGCTCACGTCGGACGTAAACCAGCACCCGGCGCAACTTGGCACCCCTACAATATCCGCACCCCCTCATTCGTCTACAACCGTAGATGAAGAACGCGGCGAGCCTGGAGCCCATGGCACTCGAACAGGACCAGCGAATCTCCGAGGTGGTCAAGCGGGAGCAGTCCCGGCTGCGCAACTTCATTCGCCGGCGTGTGCCCGACCCGCGCGACGCCGAGGACATTCTGCAGGACGTCTTCTACGAGCTGGTGGAAGCGAACCGCCTGCTGATGCCGATCGAGCACGTCACCGGCTGGCTGTTTCGCGTGGCGCGCAATCGCATCACCGACCTCTTCCGCAAGAAGAAGCCGGAGAGCTTCAGCGATGCCGCCGCCGCGGACGACGACGACGAGCTGCTGCCGCTTGGAAGATCTGCTGCCTTCGCCCGATGCCGGACCGGAGGCGCTCTATGCCCGCAACGTGCTGCTCGACTGAGCTCGAGCTGGCGGTCGACGAGTTGCCGGAGGAGCAGCGCGAGGTGTTTGTCGGCACACGAGCTGGAAGGGCGCAGCTTCAAGGAGATGGCCGCCGAGACCGGCGTGAGCGTGAATACGCTGCTATCCCGCAAACGCTATGCGGTGCTGCATCTGCGCGAGCGATTGCAAACCATTTACGACGAATTCAGGAAAGCGTGAGGAACCCAAGATGAGAAAGAGATGGATTGTCCTGGCCCCGATAGCTCTGCTGGGTATTCTGCTGTTCATGGCCATCGGCGGCGGAATCGTGATGCAACTGTGGAACTGGCTGCTGCCGACGCTCTTCGGCTGGCGCCAGATCACCTTCTGGCAAGCGCTTGGGCTTCTGGCGCTGTGCCGGATCCTCTTCGGCGGATTCGGACGCCACGGTTCCGGCCGCTCGGACTTCCGCCGCCGCCGGGCCGAGCGCTGGGAACGCATGACGCCTGAGGAGCGGGAACGCTTCCGGCAAGGCGTGTGGGGACGTTGCGGCTTCGGCCCCTCCAGCAACCAGAGCGAATGGCGATGAAGCGGACTGAGGGGCGGGCGAGGCGGGAGAACCGATCCCGGTTTCCCGCCAACCCCTTGCTGAACGGTGTCACTCTGTTCGAGCCACGTTACGCTTTTGCCATCTGCTCCACGCGAACCAGAGGACAGGGAGAAGGATGAGCACGTCGATACAGCTGACGACGACGCGCAGACCCAACCGACACTCGGCTTCGCCTGGATACCGGGTGAACATGGACACCCCCAGAAAGGACACCGTTTCCTTGCACTGAATGTGCGTGGTGAAAAACGCGGCCCAATTCGCGATCGCCAGCAAGCACACCACGATGGCCCACACCGTCGCGTGGGCGAGAGCGGGACGGTCCAGACCGGCGGCGACCATATGTATACCACCCAAGATAAATACGGCAGGTGCCAGCATGGCCATCCAGATGGGCCAGGCGGGATTGAGCCCCTGCGGGTACGCATACATCAGGTAGCCGCACCCCAGACCGACGATCAAGGCAACGATACCCATGAAAACGAGGCCACGTTCCATGCGATGCCTGCTCCTTCAGAGTCGCTGTCTGATCTTACCAGCTCTCGCTCCGCCATCATGACACGATCAGCGCCTCATGCCAGGATCTCCACGTATCCGTCGGTTCCGTGCACGCGGATGCGCTGCCCATCCTTGATCAACCGGGTCGCGTTCTCCACGCCGACGACCGCCGGCAATCCGTATTCCCGGGCGATCACCGCGCCATGGGTCATCAGTCCACCCACCTCGGTCACCAGGCCCTTGATGGACACGAACAGGGGCGTCCAGCTCGGGTCCGTGAAGGCGGTGACCAGGATATCCCCCGCTTCCAGCTCGGCATCGGCCATGTCCTGAGAGGACGCGGGCCCGTCCCTCGACGACGCCCGCGGAGACGGCGAGACCGACCAGGGCGCCGGCGGGGAGATCGGCTCGCTTGTACGCACCTGCGACGATTTCCCCATCGGAGGTGAGGACCCGCGGTGGCGTCAGCTTCCAGTGGCGCTCGTGCTCGGCCTTCCGCCGGCTGATGAGCTGGCCGTCCAGCTCGTGCGTCCGCACGACCTCGCGCAGCTCCTGGAGCGTGAGGTAGTAGATGTCTTCCGGCTCCTGGAGCACGTTGGCTCGCACGAGCCGCCCGGCTTCTTCCAGGAGGGCCTGCTTGTAGACGAAGTAGCGGCTGACGATGCCGTACTTCGGATACTCACGGTAGCCGATGAAGTTCCGGAGCCGGCGGATCATCCGTTGCGTTTCCTCGGCCTTCTGCTCTCCATCCGGCAATTGCCTCAAGCGCTCCAGCAGCTCCTGTTCCTTCTTCGCGGCCTCCTGCCGCCCTTGCTCGAATTTCCGGCTGCCGGCCCCCGGCTCGAAATTCTTGATGTTGCTGAGGATCAAGGGAACCAGGGTCGTGGGGGCTTCGCGCCAACGCGTCCTCGTCACGTCGATTTCACCCGACGCCTCGCATGCCGTACTTGTCGAGATACGCGCTGATGGCGTCGTGGGCTTCCGGTCCCCCTTCCAACGGGAGCAGGCCCTCCAGGAAGCCGTCATCCTTCGCCTGCTGGAGGTACGCGATCACCTCCGGATGCGGACGGATCACGTCCGCGACATCCAGGAGCGCCAGCCCCATTTCCGACGTGATGTTGTTCGGCGCGGACTGCGCGAGCGTGTCCGCGGCGTTCTTCTCGCCCAGCCACGCCATCATCTGCTCGTTGATCCATGCGGCGGCGTTCATGCCGGCCATGATCGCGCCGAGATTCCGCGGCTCGAACAGGCTCTGCCTCAAGTGCTGGTGTCTTCCAGGATGAAATCCAGGAGATCCGTCCCGGATTTCGTCCGGATGTCCCGCTTCAGCGCTTCGATCGACGCCTGGCTGCTGCGCGATCAAGTCCGCGACGATCGCCGGATCGTCCTCGATCTGCGCCTGGGCCCCCCGCATACCTGGCTTGCCACGAAGCGTTCGGGTCCATCGAAGCATCAGGCGGCAATTCGATGGGTGATTCGATGAAATCGCCGCGCTCGATGAGGGTCGTCAGGGCGTCCTTGACCAGCGGATCGGAGCGGCCCAGGACATTCAAGAGCACGTCCCGGCCGGCCGGCGAAGCCAGCTGCTTCGTGACATCGACGAACAACCTGCCGCCCGCCGCAACCATGTGTCCCGCCTGGAACAAGGACAGCCCCAAGGGCTTCATGGGGTCGGTCATCATCTGCTGATGGCCGACGGAGACATAGACGTGGTTGCCTTGATCCTCGGCTTCAGGGACTGGGTACAGGGTCGTGATCGGCCGGCTCTGGACGATGTGGAAATCGTCCTCGACCAGGCACCATTCGATGTCCTGGGGCTGACCGAAATGCCCTTCGATCTGCCGGCCCAGGCGCGCGAGCCGCACGATCTGCTCGTCCGTCAGCACGGGCCGGTCCTGCCGCTCGGCCTTCTCGATGACCTGGCCGTCCCGCACCTTGTAGCCATCGGCGTTCACCAGGCCGGAGACCAGGGCCTCGCCCAGGCCGAAGACAGCCTCGATCGATGCCACCTTCCGGTTCCCTGTGACGGGATCGGCCGTGAACAGGATGCCCGCCGCCTGCGGGAAGAGCATCTTCTGCACCACCACCGCCATGTGGACCTTGCGGTGGTCGAAGCCGTGTTGGAGGCGGTAGGCGACCGCCCGCTCGGTGAAGAGCGAGGCCCAGCACCGGCTGATGTGCTTCAGGATCGCCGGCTTGCCGATGACGTTCAGATACGTATCCTGCTGGCCCGCGAAGGAAGCCCCCGGCAGATCCTCCGCCGTCGCGCTGGACCGCACGGCGTAGGCCTCTTGCTCCCCGAGCCTGGCGAGGAAGCGGGTGATCGCTTCCTGGACGTCCTCCGGGATGGCGATCCCTTCGATGACCCCGCGGATCGCCGCGGCGAGCTCCCGGATCGCCTCGCGGTCTTCCACCTTCAGCAGCGCCAACCGATCGAGCAAGCCGTCGATCGCCAGCTCTGCGCCTTGCGTCCAGGACCCGCTCGAAGGCTTCGGTCGAGACGCAGAAGCCATCCGGCACGCGGATCCCTTCGAGCCTGGAAAGCTCCCCCAGGCTCGCGCCTTTCCCCCCACCACCCCGATGTCGGTTCGGTCGACCTCCTGGAAACCCAGCACATACGCACGCATCCGTTCACCTCCTTCAGACCTGTTCATGGTCGCGAGGATAGGCGCTCGATGGGTGCTTGCCGCAAGCCCCCGTGGCTGGCATAATGTAGAAGTGGGGAGGGGTGGGGGTCGCGCGATCTCGTTCCATCACCTCGCAATCGGCAGCGCACCACAGTCAGACCGTGGTCCGGATCGCCCCCGAGATAGACGGCGGTAGTACTTGGCAGGGCGGCCTCGATCGGCCGGGGTCCCGACCTCTTCCGATGCTCCCTCAAACGCAGCGTCAGGCCTCAAACACGTAGGCCATGAGCAAATCATCGACGTCCTCGTCGTTGACGATGTAGGCGCGTCTCCTCTCGCCCTCCACACGAAAGCCCATTCGCTGGTACACCTCAATGGCACGAGTGTTTTGCTTCATCACCTGGAGCTCCAAGCGTGAGATGCTCACCGTCGGCGCCCACCGCACGATCTCGGTCATCAAGGCTGTAGCTACGCCGTGACCCCAATGGTCCCGCAAAACGCCGAGAAACACATTCGCCGAATGACGCAGCCGGCGAATCGGCGATCCTGTAGCACCGAGAAAACCGATCAACGCGCCATTTGAGTGCGCCAGTAGAGAACGGCTGTGCCCACTTGCAAGGATGCGCCGTAGATTCTCTGCGAGCTCGTCGGTGGAGGGCTGATACTCACCTGCGCCGAAAAGCATGAACGGTGTCTCAGCGAATATCCTCTGGCGAAGGGCAATCGCTGCGGCCGCATCCTCAGGTTGTGCGTCGCGGATTTGATACGCGTGCATAAGGCCGACAAAGCAGGCGCTAACGCCAGAGATCGAAACCCAGCCCGCCGGAGCGAGCTTGTTTCCGCTTTCTCTCCTTCCGCCTCGCCTCCTGGTGCGCCTCGGGGGTGACGACCTCGTCCAGCGAGGCGCAGCAGGCAGCGGCCAGGCGCGCGAGCTCTTCCACTGTGATGCCCTCGGCGGCATCCGGCACGCCCTCTTCGAAATCGGTCAGGACATCAAGGGGCACGCCGGTTCGATCGGCGATCTCTTCGGTGGTCCAGCCCGACCTCTCGCGCAGGACCTTGAGCTTCGGTCCCGACCGCGTCAAGGGGTGCGGAGCGGAATCCGCCCAGCCGGCCAGGCGGCGCATTCGCACCACTTCGCTGCGCCGCCGGCGCGGCTGCGGCTCAATCAGCTCGGTGCTTTCGAGCAGCTCACGCAACAGATCGTCTTCGCTCGGCATACCATTCACTCCTTGGCGACGATCGCGCGGATCTCCTCGTCTTTCCCGGTGAGCTGCCAGCGGATCAGCGAAACCGGGATGATGCCCGCGGAGTAGACCTCCTCGAACCAGCGCTTCAGGGTGAAGGCGTCGCCGAGCTGATGGGCTCGCTCGCGCATCAGATCTTCGAGCTGAACCTTGCCGGTGATGTAGCTCGTGCCGTAGCCCGGCTGGCGCAGGTAGAGCTGTTGCTCGAAGCCGAGGAGGTCGAGGTCGGGGCGCATCCAGCCGCGTGGGGTCCATTCGGCCTGGAAGGCCTTGGCCTTTGCGAGGTCGAATTCGTTGGCCTGGAGGTAGAGCGAGGCGAGCCCGCGGGCGGCTCGCTGGGCGAGCATGATCCAGACGATCTCGCGCGCCCGCGGCTCGTCGTCGAAGAGGCCAGCGTGGAGCATGAGCTCTTCCATGGCCGTGGCCATGCCCTCGGAGCGGGCGTCCCAGATGTTGTAGAGGAGCGGACCGCGCCGGACGGCGCTCGGATGCGGTTTGTCGCGCAGGCGCGCCAGGTCCCACCAGTGCGAGGAGTGCGTGTAGAGGGTGAGCGGCTCGTAGTGCGTGGCGATGGCGAAGAAGTTTCGCTTTTCGACCGGCACGAACGAGCCCCGGTGCTCGCGTTGCTCGGCGTCCATCGTGGCCCGCATCGGGTAGAGATCGCGCTCGCCGAGGAAGGAGACGAATTTGCGGATCGCCCGGTCGGCGCGGCGCTGGTACTCGGCGTCGTCCTGGGCCGCGGTCAACTGAGGCAAGCCGCGATTCCGCTCCTCTTCGAGCTTGAGCGACGCGTGCGCTCGCGCCAGCTCGCGCCGGAGGATCGCCACCTCGTCCTCCCACGTCATGGGCGAGAGATGAACGTGCTGCTGCGACCAAGTATAGCTCTCCTTGCCGAGACCCGAGGGGCCGGTTTTCGACGGCGCCTTTTCCTCCAGCCAGGTGACGAAGGACGCGGTCGCTTGGCGGGCCTCCGTGACCGCCTCGCGAAGCTCCTTGGTGCTGGAGGCGACCTTCTGCTCGAGATCGGTCAGGTCGGCGACCTGCCCGCGCATGGTTCCAATGCCGGTCGTCCAGAGGTCGCGCGCGTTGCCGGTCAGATTCTCGCGCGCCTGGGCGAGGAAGGCCGGAATCGGGCGCAGCTCGCCCGTAAGGCGCGCTTCATCCCGCGGCGACAGCGGAAAGGAGTACGTCCAAAGATCGACCAATCCATGCGCGTTCGGTCCCTCGTGCGCCGGCGTGTCGCTCTGCTCCGTGCGGACCGTGGAATAGAAGGCGGGATCGCGGACCCAGGGCTGGAGGACGCGCAGGTTGAAGTCGAACCCGTTCATTTCGGCGCGCAGGAGGGCGAGGTCGATACGCGCGTCGCGTTCGCCAGTGGACACGGTGCTCGCTTCGAGCGCCGCGAGCCGGCCGCGAAACCGCGCCAGCTCCGTACGCCGCCGTTCGAACGTCGAGGCCCGGTAGTCCGGCGCTCCCTGGTGAGAGGGCGGCGTCTCGAAAGCACGCCAGTCCGCGAACAGTGCCTCGACGGCTGACTTTCCGCCGGCAGCCGCTGAAGGTGGGGCAACGCCACCTGCGAAAGACACCGCGGAGGACAACACGAGAGCCACCGCCATCAGGAGACCGGCTCGATGTGCCCATCTCCGCGTCCCAAACCCTGCGCTCATTGCGGACCTCCCGTTCCTGGAGACGATGCGTTCAAGTTGGCTCAGCACGGCGCTCATCGGCACCTCCTTCTTCGCTTCCCGTGATTGTACCGCGGGCCTCAAGCTTCCAGAGGCTCAGAATCAACCTCAACAAAACTCTTCCGGAACGTGTCTACCGAGGACAGCCGAGACGCCAAACCTGAGGCCAAGGAGCGGATCAAGATGAGTGACGCCTCGCAGCTCACCCAGATCGCCGACAACGTCAACCACGGGTACATCGCAGGACGGGACCTTTATCTGGGCGACCAATACGTCGTCCAGGAGACCCTGTATTTCGAGCCCGACCTGACGGACGTCGAGCCGCCGTCCTGGACCACGACGCCGAAAGCACGCGAGCCTCGCCGATGTCTTGGCAAGCCGGCGTCTGATCCTGCTCGCCGGCCGGGATCTCGACGACAAAACGATCGTGGCCAGGCACATGGCCTGGCTCCTGCGTCAGGACCTGGAGCCGTCCGAAGTAGTGGTCCGCGAGTGGTACCGCAGCTCCGATCCGCAGAAGATCGAAACCGCCTTCCACGCGACCGCGACAACCGTCCTGCTGCTGCCAGAGGTCCAGCCGCATCACGTCGGCCACCGGCTGAATGAGTTGGTCCGGCTGCTGCAAACCCGCCGCAACTACATCGTCATCACCACCGAAGGGACCCGCGAGGAATGGGGGATCGGCAGCGGCTCTCCGGAAGAGAGCCTCTGGCACGAGATCTCCTGGGAGACCTACTACGGCCGCGCCTTTCTTGCGGAGCTTCTCCTCAAAGAGCTGGCAGGGAGCTACCTGCCGGCAGGGCTGCCGCAGGATCATCTTCAGACAGGCTCGCTTCTGACCGAGGGGATCACCGTCGAGCAGGCCGCCGTCCGTCTCCGGCAGCCCGACCGGATTCGCCGTTTCGCCGAATGGCTGCTCACCCAGGCGACCGTGTCTTCAGGGGACCTTCTCGCCCAGCTCGACCAGCTCGCCGGAAATCAGGCCGCCATTTTCCAATGGTTTCGCCGGCTGGATCACACCGACCAGCTCCTCGCCCTCGGCCTCGTCCTTTTCGACGGCCTGCCCGATGACCAAGCCTTCGCCGGGGTGGAGTATCTGGTCAGCGAGGCCTGGCGGCGCACGGACCCGAACCTGCCCCACTTCGATTACCAGGCCCTCGGACGCCTCAGCGCTTATTTCCACCTATCCGAAGCAGGACAGGACGGTGCGCGCATCGAGACCTCCTCCCGGCAACAACGGGAGACGATTCTTCAGGCCGCCTGGGAAGCTCCAGCGAAGACGGCTGTTGAGCGTCGTGCCCGCGCTGACCCGTTTAGCCAAGCAGCTCTCTTCCAATGGGGCGGGGGCGCCGCCGGCCGACACGCAGGAACCGGCTTCCACCACCTGGGAAAGCCGGCTCTCTCAGGTCGGTCTCACTCCCGGCAAAACCCTGGGTGTGCGGAAGGTCCTCAAGCACGCCAAAACGCTCCTGGAAACGCCCGATCATCCCGATGGCTGGAGGTTCACCCAGGGAGCCGAACGAGAGCTCGCCAGCTCGCCGCGCCGCGTCGAGCAGCTCCAGCGCTCCGTCGTCGAATCTCTCAGCCAGATCGGCCTGCTCTCCTTCGAGGCGGTCGAGGCAGCCTTCCTGGAGCTTGCCGCCGATGAATCGGCCGGCATGCAGACGGTGGTCGCCAAGGCACTGGCCGCGTGGCGGGGCGAGGGCCACGATGAGAAAGTCTTCCGTGTTTTGCAGGACTGGTGGGCGGCCGGCAGCCGGACCACTCCGCCGAAAGCTCTGGCCAAACGGAAAGGCGGCGGCAATCCGCTCGCCGCGATCCGGGCCACTGTCGCGCTGGCCATCGGCTATGCTCTCCAGTACGACCCGCCCAACCAGCTCGCGCCGGAGCTTGCCGGTCTCCTGCAAGCGGCTCTCGCGGATTCCCATCCCATCGTCCGCCGGCGCGTCCTCGAGCTGACTCTCCCTCGGCGGCCGCGTCGCATCCAGGGCAGCTTGAAACCCTTCTGCGGCAACGAGCATACGTAACTCAAAAGTCGAGTTTGCGCGGCAGGGGCTACGTATTGCTAGGCGCGGTGTAGCTGCCCGATGCCCGGGGTACTGATGGGCAGTGACCACAGCGGAAGGATTCGCGGCCGCGTACCGAGCGGCGATGGTCGGGCTGGCCGCTCCGGAGATGGTCCCGACGGGGTTGTCGGTGGCGGCGGCGGGGGTGTTGCCGGTGGCTGCTGCCGGGATCAGTGTGTTCAGTACCGATTTCCGGGTGCCGATCGGCGCCAGCGGGTCGGATGCGGCTGCGGCGGAACGGTTGCAGTTCACCATCGGTCAGGGTCCGTGCCTGGATACCCGCGGCGGCGGCGGCGTGGTGTTGGCCGCCGAGGCAGAATTGATCTCGCGGTGGCCGGAGTTCCATGAGCAGCTCGTCACGGCGACGCCGTACCGGGCGGTGGCGTGTGTTCCGTTGCCGGCTCTACTGGCCGGGGTGGGCACGATGGATCTGTACCTGCGGGCGTCGTCGGGGTTGGCCGGGTTGCCGCTGGAGGATCTGACAACGGTGGTCGATCTGGTCGCTGACACGTTGTCGGCGCAGCCCTGGGTGCAGGCACTGGTGGGGCCGCCGGAACCGGGCTGGCTGCGGGCCCCGGGAGCGCGGGCCCGCGGGTTGGTGTCGGTGGCGATGGGGATGTTGACAGTCGCCGCCGGGTTGAATTTCCCGGATGCGTTGCAGGTCCTGCGGATGCACGCCTACGCCACCGACCGCACCGTCGACGACGTCGCCCGAGCGGTGGTCGAGCGGGAACTGCCGATCCAGGACCTGCACCCGACATCGAACGTTTAGCTCATCCGACGTCCAGAATCGTTCACTCGTCGGACGCGGCAGCAGTCATCATCAATCCGGCCGTCCCACCGCACGCCATCATCAGTTGGGCGTCATCACGACAGCACAGGTCACCATGAGACGGGTGACGGCCTGATTCGAGCGGCGGGGGCAACGTTAGTGCGTCGACCGGTTGAGACCGCGTTAGTGAACCAGGATGATCGCCAGCACGAGGAAGACGATCCACACTGCCGCGAACAGTGGCGGAACCGCGCGGAAGAGCAGAAGGCTGCGCCGTTGGTCTCTAACGGCAGATCCGCGGCCGGCGACACTGTAGAAGCCGTCGAGCGCAGTGCCCGGCAGTCGTTCCACAAGACGTTCTTGAAAGGCGGTCTGGGTCAGCACGATGCGTGCCGTCGCCGCAACGCCGGGAATTGCGAGCACCGCCAGGAGCAGGCCTGATACGGCCAGGACGGGTGCGGCGACCGCGGCGAAGGTGCTTGCCCCAAGGGGCGCCATCGCTCATTGCCGCGGTGTAGGCGATCGTCAGGAATGCTTCCGCTGCCAGCAGTGCGTTCACACGGTCGTGCAATAAACCTAGTTCGAACCGGATTTCGTCGCGAACAGCGACCAATCTAGCTTGGTCGGCCACTGGATCGGCTCGCCCTTCCGTCGCTCCGTCGTCGCTATCCACGTGCTTGTTGCTCACGACGGCAGCCGTGTCAACGGCTGGAGGCCGCGTTTGAGCTCATCGACGCAGATCCCGGGGACCTCCAGCATCGGGAAACGGCCGCCCTTGGCGGGCACCCGGAACGAGTGGAGGTCGGCGAAGCGTCCCTCGACCCATGGTTGGGGCATCTGCTCAATGTCGGCCGGGAAGATGGTGACGGCGCAGGGAACGGTGATCTCACCGGTGTTCGGCGGGAAGTTCTCCCAGTAGAAGCGCGCCGACGACGCTGCTGTCGACGACAACGGGCAAGACGTTGAAAGCTTGCAAATGGTCCTGCGGTGGATCCCCGAGCGCTTCCATGTCCCCGCGCGGCTCGACCAGCGAGCTCGGCCAACCGTGGGTCAGCACACGCGGTCGGGAGTCGGACGCAAGGAATGCAAGTGCAGGAAATGGATGTGGCCGCCGCCGATCTCGTTAAGGCTTGCCCATGCAGGTTGAGCTCGGAGTCGACGCGCCGCCAGTCATAGGTGTGGCGCCAGGCGTCGACGTGGTCTGCGACATACGACAGCGGCAGGCCTTGAGAACAATCCAGCGGGGCACCCGGCAACGCCACGGTCTCCCGCTCCCGCCACCGGGTGCGCCCGAGAGGGTCCCGAAGGTCGTCCAACGCCTCCTGCTCAACGTGCAACTGGAGGGGAGCCGCGGCATCGTTCACGCTTCACCTCTCGACAACGCCTGGATCACCGCCGCTGCCGAAGGCCGGCTGCCGCAGTCCTACAACTCCGAGCCGTCCATGCGACGCCCGTCGCGCCTACGAAGTCGCGACCCAGCATGACGGACTGAACGGACGTCGACCCGAGCGCATCTACGCCCATCATGGCCCCACCCGCCCCGGTTGCGCCCGCCCCGGGCGCCGCGAGGTGTTGGTCGGCTGCCGCCGGGGCACGCCTGTTCACCGAACCCGAACGGTTGGCCTTATAGGCGCCTGCGACACGACGGACGAACAGTACTTCCGCGTGTCCTGATCTCCTCGGCGGTCGCCGTTGCGGTAACGCTGCTTACGACTTAGATGCGGAGTGATCCCGGGGCGACTCGAGGCAGGGCGCCGGGAAGTTCCCCAGGGGTTAGCGGCGGCGGTGCTGCCACCCGCACGGTCGGTAGTTCCGCACAAGGACGCCTGCTACGAGCCGAGGCAGTGCCAGGTTTCAATAGAGGATGGCCAGCCGGCCGACCACGCCGAC
>CAWBWZ010000021.1:0-341464 GCA_963792575.1 uncultured Acidobacteriota bacterium | reverse complement strand
GACGGCGACGGGAAATTCCAGAAACGATTCGCAGGCCGCGGCGCATATCCGGCAGGCCAGCCGTTCAACGAGGCGGTGCAGCAGCTTGGGGCGGGAGGCGGCATTCAACTCGACGGATTCGAGGGCGCGGGCATTTCGGAAAAAGCTGGATTTGCCGATCACGCTTGACCAGTGGTTTCGTCCGAATCATCTATCCGGATAAGCCTACGGGGGCAGAATCTCCCGCCCGCTGCCGAGTTTAATGACTGCACATTGATCTCGGCGGCACGCAAGTGGACCTCCGCGAAGCCACGCCGACGCTTTCGACCGTCGGGAACCTGAAATTCTGAACAATGCGGGTTGAATCCGGTTTTCGCGTCGTGGTCGCTCGGGACGATTTTGGCGAACCCCATTTTCGTGGAGCCGGACAAGGCCACCGGGTATTTGAGCATTACGGTCGTGAACTGCGACCGTCTTCCGTTGTCTTCAGAGCTGCACCGACATCGAAGGAAGGCACCGCCACGCTCAACCTGTCGTTGACTCCAGCTCAGTCTCGTCAACGGATTGATCAAGAACATCTGGCGCCGCTGACGCACTCTCGACGCCGACAGCGTGCGCGGGGACATCCCGACCTACCGGATCACGTTCCACGACGGCATCGCTCGATCAGGATCTGACGATGGCCATCGGACAAAGCCATGCCCGTTACGCATGTTTGGCAAGGTTCGGCTGTCGGATAAGGAGTTGCTGCCGCTGACGATCGACTTGCCGTGGAAGCTGTTCGGAATCAAGGGGTGCCGCGCGGGTTGGAGAAGTTCCTTCCGGACGGGATCCAGCTCCCGTGACCGGCAAGCTGGACAATCCGCAGGTTTCCTTCGATTTTCAACTCGATGCTGAAGAATGCGACGTTGCAGCAACCGGCGGCGGTTATCCCCGGAATCCTCGGCGGGGCGAAGCAGGAACCCGGAGAACGGCAGCGCCACGCAGCCGGCCAAGGAGACCTGTTCCCGGTGTTCCAAGATCCCGAACGCCATCAACGAGGCGACGAAAAAGAAAAAGAAATAGAACCCGGCTCGATCATCATCGCTTCTTCATCTTGGTTTCGTTGATCAGGACGGTGATGTACTTGCTGCCGGGGTCCTTGGTTGGATCCTCGCGGCTTTCGAATCGGTCGCGGGTATGGAGGATGGCGGCCCGCTTGCCTGGGTCATCCGGCATTTCCACGATGAGCCGCGTGCAGAGCAGGTCGTCATCCTGATGGTCGATCGCCGAGCACCAGACGTTTTTGTGCCGGCTTTGGTGAAATCGTCAGCCAATTCTCGAAGCCGGCGATTGCGTGACGCCAAGGCCGTTGTGATTCCGATAGTTGGCGCCGAGCCAGTCGTGGTAGTCGAAAGCCTTTTTGTCGGCGATGGCGGTTGCGGAAGCGGTGTCGATTTCCTTGGGGGACATGGTGGCGTCATCAGGCACCATGTCGGCATCGGACGGGCCCGAAAGCAGGGCCGAGGCTGCGCCGGACGACCCGGTAACTCCGCTGGACATTCCCATGCCGGACATCAATGCGCCAGACGAGAACACCAAGCATGACCTGGATCGCCCGCATGATCCCGGTGACAAGTACAACTTCGCCACCGTCCATATCGAAAAGCCACATCAACAAGACCCAGTAGAGAATGATCGGACGATCGTCTTGATCGCGCCCGTTTTGACCGGGAGCGCCGGCTTGGTCGCCGCGGCCTTCTTGCCGTGGCCCGCCATCACCGTGCCGCCGCTGGGTCCCCCCTTGAACAGGGCGATCGAGATCGTCGTCAGGATGAAGATCACGAACGAGGCCACGGTGAGCTTGTGGAGCAGCGTCGTGGCGCTCCGGGCGCCGAAGGCGGTCTGGGTGCTGCCGCCGCCGAAGACCGAGAGATCCGCGCCCTTGCCCTGTTGCAGCAGGACGACGAGGATCAGGAACACGCAGACGATGACGTGAACGCGTACAACAGGTAGATCACGGTCGAACCTCCGCAAACGGGCACGACTCGGTCACGGACCGCCGATCGCGGCCGTCAGCCGGAACCCCGAATGATAGCAAGAATTTCTGTGGGTCAAGGCTTGCGCCCCCGACGAGGAAGCCGTCGACGTCCGGCTGGGCGATCAGATGGGCGCCGCGTTGTCCGGGCGTCACCGACCCGCCGTAGAGGATCGGCACCGCCGCCGCACCGCTCGCCGCAGCCCCTCCGCGAGCGCCTCGCGCAGGAAGCGGTGGGCCTCCTGCGCCGTCTCCGGGGTGGCCGTCTCGCCGGTGCCGATCGCCCAGACCGGCTCGTAGGCGACGGCGAACGGTCGGGGCCGCCGGCCAGGGCGGCGCAGCGAGCTGGCGCTCCGAGCACCTCGAAGGTGCGCGCCCGCCTGGCGCTCCTCCCGCGTCTCGCCGACGCAGATCATGCGGCGTCAGGCCGGCGGCGGGCCGCCGCGGCGACCTTGCGGCCGCCACCAGCTCGTCGCTCTCGCCATGGTCGCGCCGCCGCTCGCTGTGGCCGCAGAGCACCCAGGTGCAGCCGGCGTCGACGAGCTGGGGGCCCGAGACGTCGCCGGTGTGCGCCCCTTTGTCCTCGGGGTGGAGGTCCTGCCCGCCGACCGCGATCTCGCTGTCCGCCAGCTCGCGCGGCGACGACCGGGATCAGCGGGAAGGAGGGGAAGACGACGCGCCTCGACGTCCGGCAGCGCCGCGGCGAGCGCCCCGCCGCAGATCGCGGCAGTACTCGGCCGCGTCGGCCTCGCAGCAGGTTCATCTTCCAGTTCGCGGCGATCAGCGGCCGGCGACGCTCGGCCAGGGCTCATCGGCGGCTTCTCCAGGACGGCCACGCCGGGCAGGGTCTTGCCGGCGAGGAACTCGAGCGACGCGCCGCCGCCGGTCGAGACGTGGCCGATGCTGGCCGGCCACCCCGGCCTGCTTGACCGCCGCGACGGTCTCGCCGCCGCCGATCACCGAGAAGCCCGCGCAGTCGCGCCAGCGCCTGCGCCACCTCGCGGGTGCCGGCGTCGAACGGCGGCTTCTCGAAGACCCCCAGAGGACCGTTCCAGAACAGGGTGCGGGCGCGGCGCGATCGCCGCCGCGAAGCCGCGCCGCGTCTCCGGCCCGACGTCCACCGCCTTCAGGCCGGCCGGGATGCGCTCGGCGGCGACCGTCTCGATCCGCCGCCGGGCTGCCGAGGTCGTCGGTCACCACCACGTCGCGCGGCAGCAGCACCTCGATCCCCGCGCGCCTTGGCGCGCGCCAGGATCGTCGCGGGCGACGTCCAGCCGGTCGGGCTCGAAGAGCGACGAGCCGAGCTCGTGCCCCTCGGCGGCGAGGAAGGTGTTGGCCATGCCGCCGCCGAGCAGCAGCAGGTCGAGGCGGGGGAGGAGGTTCTCCAGGGTGTCGATCTTCCCCTCGACCTTGGCGCCGCCGAGGATCGCGGCGAACGGGCGCTCCGGCTCGCCCGAGCAGCCGGCCGAGCGCCGCCACCTCGCGCGCCAGCAGCCGGCCGGCCGCCTTGGCGGCGAGCCGCTCGGGCACCCCCACCACCGAGGCATGGGCGCGGTGGGCGCTGCCGAAGGCGTCGTCGACGTAGGCGTCGGCGAGGGCCGCGAGCTGGCCGGCGAAGACGGGATCGTTCGTCTCCTCCTCGGCGTGGAAGCGGAGGTTCTCGAGCAGGACGCACCTCGCCGGGCTCGAGGCCCGGACCAGCGCCTCGACCTCCGGCCCCACGCAGTCGCCGGCGAAGCGGACCGCCTGGCCGAGCAGCGGGACCAGCGCTTCGGCGACCGGTCGCAGCGTATAGCGCGGGTCGCGGCTTGCCCTTCGGCCGGCCGAGGTGGGAGGCGAGGATCACGACCGCGCCCGCGGCGTTGAGCTCGCGGATCGTCGGCACCGCCTCCTCCAGCCGGGTCGCGTCCAGGACCTTGCCGTCGGCGGACAAGGGGACGTTGAAGTCCACGCGCACGAAGACGCGCTTGCCGTGCAGGGCCGCGAGGTCGAGATCGTCCAGGGTCAACAGGTCTGCCATCGCTTCGCTCCCCCTCCTCATCAGGCGCGAAGTTCAGCAGGGGTGTCCCGCCGTGGGCATTCCTGGCACTAGGTATCGTGGAGTAGTCTTGCTACTCTCCCGCCTTGAGACCCAAGCGTTGTTACGAAACGAATCCGAAGCAGGAGGATAGCCCCATGGCTGAAATGGGAAAGTATTGCAAGGCCTACCTGGCGAAGCAGTTCCGGGAGTATCCGCAGCTGGAGCGAGAACGCCGCCAACGTGCGCAAGGAGAAGAAGGAAGTCGACGGCAAGGAGGTCGAGGTCGACCGCACGCTCGACGACGACTCGATCCTCTACCTCCAGGAGAACTACGTCGTCACCGACGGCATCTTCAAGGACCAGAACATCATCTTCGACAACGTCACCGACGAGTGGAAGGAGTTCTGCCACGAGACGCTGGCTTCGAGATCCCGGTCTACGAGCCGATCGAGATCAAGCACGCCGAGCCGGCCGAGGCCCCGGCGACGAACAGCTAGGCGCCCTCTCTCCCGGAGGCGCAAACCCCGCTTCGGCGGGGTTTTTGCTTCCGGGGCCGGTAGACTGCCCGGCATGACCCATCCGCTCGTCCTCGGCATCGAGACCTCCTGCGACGACACCGCCTGCGCCGTGCTCGACGGCGACGGGCGGGTGCTGTCGTCGGTCGTCTCCAGCCAGCTCGCCGCGCACCGCCCCTACGGCGGGGTGGTCCCGGAGATCGCCTCGCGCGAGCACCTGGCCAACTGGCCGGCGGTGAGCGAGCGAGGCGCTCGACGCGGGCGGGCGTCCGCCTGAGCGATGTCGAGGTGGTGGCGGCGACGCGCGGGCCCGGGGCTGGTGGGAGCGCTGCTCGTCGGGCTGTCGATCGGCAAGGCGATCGCCTTCGCCGGCGGCCGCCCCTTCCATGCCGTCCACCATCTGGAAGGGCACCTCTACTCCCCCTTCCTGCGCCCCCCGGGCGACCCGCGCCCCCCGAGCTTCCGCCGTCCCAATTCGTCGGCCTCGTCCTCTCCGGCGGCCACAGCTCCCTCTTCGCGGTCGCGGACGGCGCGGTCTCGACGCTCGCCGAGACCCGCGACGACGCCATCGGCGAGGTCTTCGACAAGGTGGGCAAGCGCCTCGGCCTCCCCTACCCGCAGGGGCCGCGGGTGGACGAGCTGGCCGAGCGGGGCACCCCGGACGCCCGGCGCTTGCCGGTCTCCCGCTTCGGCGACACGCTCGACTTCTCCTACTCCGGACTGAAGAGCCAGGCGCTCCTGGAGATCGAGCGCCTGGAGCGCACGCTGGGGCCGATCGACCTCGGCGCCGGCCGGAGGAGGTGCCCCAGCCCGTCCTCGACCTCCTCGCCGCCTTCCGCGAGTCCGCCGTCGGCCAGGTCCTCGACCGCCTGGACCGCCTCCACGAGCGGCGCCCCTTCGACCTGCTCGCCGTCTCCGGCGGCGCCGCCGCCAACCGGCTCCTGCGCCGCGAGCTCCCCCCCTGGGCCGAGGCCCACGGCGTCGACCTCCGCCTCGTCCCCCTCGTCTACTCGGGCGACAACGCCGCCATGATCGCCAACGCCGCCCTGCTCCGCCACCGTCGCGGCCTCGCGGACGACCCCTTCGCCGCGGAGGCGGAGAGCCGGATCCCGCTTTGAATCGGGTTCGTGCCTGAATAAACATCGGCAGATCCTGCCGATTCTCCGCCGATCGTTCTTGCATCTCCCCTTCCGATCGGGAGTATCATCTCTTGATCGGGAGAGTTGCCGAATGATCGACGAAATCGACCGCCAGATCCTGAACATCCTTCAGCAGAACGCCCGGACGTCCAACGCCGAGATCGCCCGGCAGGTGGAGATGGCCCCTTCGGCCGTGCTGGAGCGCATCCGCCGGCTGGAGGCCCGGGGGGTGATCCAGGGGTACGAGGCGCGGATCAACCCGGAGGCGCTGGGGCTCAACATCCTGGCCTTCGTCTTCGTCCGCTCGACCGATTTCGACGGCGAGGCGAAGACGGCCGAGCTGCTGGCCGACATCCCGGAGGTGCTGGAAGCGCATCACATCGCGGGCGAGGACTGCTTCCTGATGAAGGTGCGGGCGCGCGACGCCAAGAGCCTGGGGCGGCTGCTGCGCGAGCGCATCGGCTCGACCGGCACCGTGCAGTCCACCCGCACCACGATCGTGCTGGAGACGGTCCGCGAGAGCCGCCAGCTCCCCCTCGCGGCTCCCCAGGAAGTGGCGGAGGAGGTTCTCGATGACTGATACCGAAGGCGCGCGCGCCTCCATGCTCCAGGTGGCGGTCGCCCTCGGCGCCGTCTACCTGATCTGGGGCTCGACCTACCTCGCGATGCGCTTCGCGATCGAGACCATCCCGCCGTTCCTGATGGCCGGCGCCCGCTATCTCACCGCCGGCACCCTGCTCTACGCCTGGAGCCGGCTGCGCGGCGCGCCGCGGCCGAGCCCGCGTCCACTGGCGCTCGGCGGTCTCGTCGGCGCCCTGCTGCTGCTGGGCGGCAACGGCGGCGTGGTCTGGGCCGAGCAGCAGGTGAGCTCGGGGCTGGTGGCGCTGCTGGTCTCCACCGAGCCGCTCTGGATCGTGCTCTTCGTCTGGCTCCGCGCCGCCGGCAGCGGCCGGGCCGGCGGGTGGTCGCCGGGCCTGCTGCTCGGCTTCGCCGGCCTGGTCCTGCTGGTGCGGCCGAGCCATGCGGGCGGGCCTCGATCCCCTCGGCGTCGTCGGCGGTGATGATCGCCTCGCTCTGCTGGGCCTTCGGCTCGCTCTACGGCCAGCGGGCGAAGCTCCCCGACTCCCCGCAGCTCACCACCTCGATGCAGATGCTCTGCGGCGGCTCCGCTGCTCCTCCTGGCCGGCCTCGGTCACCGGCGAGCCGGCGCGCTTCGCGCTCGCCCAGGTCTCGACGCGCTCGCTGCTCGCCCTCGCCTACCTGATCGTCTTCGGCTCCATCGTCGCCTTCACCGCCTACGTCTGGCTGCTGCGCACGGCGCCGCCGGTGCTGGTCTCGACCTACGCCTACGTCAACCCGGTCGTCGCCGTCTTCCTCGGCTGGGCCCTGGCCGGCGAGCCGTTCACCAAGGGGACCCTGATCGCCGCCGCGGTGATCCTGATCGGCGTGGCCCTGATCTCCAGCGCGCAGGGGAAGAAGGAGGGACGAAGAGGAGCGGCCGGCTGCGGTGGAACCCGAGCCGGCCGGGAGAAGATCGAAGAGGAGGAAGAGGCGGCAGGTCGCGTCGCTGTAGTCGCTGTAGAAGATGAGGGCTACACCCGCGCCCGCCGCATCAGCAGCTCCTCGGCGCGGTCGGCGGGCACGGGCTCGGAGAGGAAGAAGCCCTGGCCGTATTCGCAGCCGAGGGCGCGGAGCTTGACCCCCTGCCCCGCGGTCTGGATCCCCTCGGCCACCACCTCCATGCCGAGTTGATGGGCGAGGGTCACGATGGCCTGCACGATCGCCAGGTTCCCCTCCGCCTCCTCGATGCGCGAGACGAAGGAGCGGTCGATCTTCAGGATGTCCATCGGGAAGCGGTGGAGGTAGTTGAGCGAGGAGTAGCCCTTGCCGAAGTCGTCGAGGTAGAGCTGCACGCCGAGGCTCTTCAGGCGCGAGAAGCGGCTCGCCGCCGAGTCGGCGTGGCGGATGATCACCCCCTCGGTGATCTCCAGGCCCAGGCAGGCGGGGTCGAGGCCCGGAGGTCGCGAGCGCCTCCTCGACCTGGTCGAAGAGGTCGGCCTGGAAGAACTGCTTGTTGGACAGGTTGACGCTGAGCTTGAGCGGCGCCGGCTCGGGGTGCTTGCGCTGCAGCTCGCGGATCTGCCGGCACCCTTCAGCAGCACGAAGCGGCCCATCG
The DNA here is from genome assembly GCA_963792575.1 of uncultured Acidobacteriota bacterium. Lineage (GTDB taxonomy): Bacteria > Acidobacteriota > Thermoanaerobaculia > Multivoradales > UBA5704 > DATARR01. The sequence continues at coordinate 333,618 of CAWBWZ010000021.1, read as the reverse complement.
GGACGATCAGGCCGGTCTCCTCGGCCACCGAGAGGAACTCCTCCGGCAGCAGCAGGCCGCGCCGCGGGTGCATGCCAGCGCAGCAGCGCCTCGAAGCCGGTCACCTCGCCGGTCGCGAGGTCGACGAACGGCTGGTAGTAGACCCGGAGCTGGCCGCGCTCGACCGCCCGGCGCAGGTCGGTCTCGAGCTGCAGGCGGGCCATGACGAAGCGGTGCATCACGCGGTTGAAGACCACGTGGCAGGCCCGTCCCGAGGACTTGGCGCGGTACATCGCGGTGTCGGCGTCGCGCAGCAGATCCTCCGGCCGCTCGTACTCGGGGGTGTGGACGGCGATGCCGATGCTGGCGGTGGCGAAGACCTCGTGGCCGCCGAGGTTGATCGGCGCCGCCAGGCGCTCGTGGATGCGGTCGGCGACCCGCACGGCGTCGCTGACGTCGCGCCCCCCTTCGAGGAGGATCGCGAACTCGTCGCCGCCGACGCGGGCGATGGTGTCCGCGGGGCGCAGCGCTCCGGCGAGCGAGGCGGCGATCTGGATCAGCAGCTCGTCGCCCACCAGGTGGCCGAGGCTGTCGTTGACGATCTTGAAGCGGTCGAGGTCGAGGAAGAGGACGGCGGTCAGCCGCTCCGGCTCGCGGCGCGAGCGCTCCATCGACTGGCGCAGGCGGTCCATGAACAGCGCCCGGTTGGGCAGCCCGGTCAGCTCGTCGTGCAGGGCGTCGTGGAGGAGCTTCTCCTCGGCCTGCTTGCGGTCGGTGACGTCGTGGGAGTTGAGCACGACGCCGGCGACCGCGGGCTGGGAGAGGAGGTTCGAGGCGGTCGACTCGAGCACCCGCCAGGAGCCGTCGCGGTGGCGCATCCGGTGCTCGAAGGTCACGATCTCGCCCGGCTCCTCGAGGATCTGGCGCAGGGCCTCCGTGATGACCCCGCGGTCCTCCGGATGGACGAGGTCGAGCAGGCTCCGCCCGGCGTGCGCCTCCGGCTCGAGGCCGAGGACCCGCTGGTGCGAGGGGCTCTCGTAGCGCACCGTGCCGTCCGCGGAGAGGATCGAGATCAGGTCCGAGGCGTTCTGGACCAGCGAGCGGAAGCGCTCCTCGCTCGCCCGCAGCGCCTCCTCGGCGTGCCGGCGGTCGGTGACGTCCTCCAGCGCCCCCTCGTAGTGGAGGATCTCCCCCTGCGCGTCGCGGACGGCCCGCACGGTGAAGCGCACCCAGATCACCGCGCCGTCCAGGCGGCGGCGCACGCGGGCCTCGAAGCTCTGCGATCGCGCCGGCGCCCTCGAAGGCCCGCTGCCAGCGGCCGCGGTCCTCCGGGTCGAGGTAGAGGTCGCCGACCTGGGTCTCCAGCAGGGCCTCGAGGTCGCGGAAGCCGAGCGTGCGCACCAGCGCCGAGTTGGCGTCGAGCATCCGCCCCGCCGGGGTGGTGCGGTAGAGCCCCACCGGCACCCCCTCGAAGAGGCCGTGGTAGCGCTCCTCCGAGGCGCGCAGCGCGGCCTCGGCCCGCTTGCGCCCGGTGACGTCGCGCGCGAAGGCGCAGTAGCACTCCCGCCCCTGGTATTCGAGATGGCTGAGCGTCACCTCGGCGGGGAAGCGCTCGCCCCCCTTCCGCACGTGGACCACCTCGAAGGTGAAGGGACCCCGGGCGCGGACCTTCGCCGAGAGCTCCTGGAAGAGGCTGCTCTGCTCCGGCGGCAGGGTGTCCGGAACGCTGAGCGCGAGCAGCTCCTCGCGGCTGTACCCCAGCATCGAGCAGGCCGCCTCGTTGACGTAGAGGAACCGGCCGTCGGGATCGGTCCAGAACGCGCCCTCGCCGGCGCGGTCGAGAAGGAGCTGGGTGAAGCGCAGCGCCTCCTCGGCCTCCATGGGATTCCGCGGTCGGGCGGCGTCATCCTGCAAAAGCGCGCGCGTGGGCACGATTCCTCTCCCGGCTTGAAGGCGAAATGTTTGGAACCCGTGGATTATATCCCCCTGCCGATCCTTTCCAGCGTTGCGGCCTCCACGGCGTTCAATTGGGAGTGCAGGGCAGGCGAATTCTTAAGATATACGTTATCATGCATATCTTGGCTGGTTCGGCGGCATGCCGGACGGAGCCCGGGCCACGGTCCGGCCGCGTCGGTACCCCTCCCCGAAGTGGCCGGACCGCCTGGTCCGTTTTCCAGGGCCCATCCGGCGGAAAGGTGATAGCGTTTTTCCCGCCGCGCCGGCCCGCCGGCGCGTTTCCCCTGGAGGCTCCACGTGGACCGTACCCCCGCGACTCTCTACCTCGAAGATGTCGCCGATCAGTTCCGCAAGTACAAGCAGCTCGCCGACCGCGCCCTGGCCCAGGTCGCGCGACGAGGACCTCTTCATCACCCTGGACCCGGAGTCGAACAGCCTGGCCATGCTGATCCAGCACATGGCGGGCAATCTGATCTCCCGCTGGACCGACTTCCTGACCAGCGACGGCGAGAAGCCCAACCGCGACCGCGACTCCGAGTTCGTGGTGAGGGAGGGGACCACCCGGGCCTCCCTGGCGGCCCGCTGGGAGGAGGGGTGGCGCTGCCTGTTCCAGGCGCTCGCCGCGCTGAGCGAGGAGGATCTGTCGCTGACCGTCCTGATCCGCGCCGAGCCCCACAGCGTGATCAAGGCGATCGACCGCCAGCTCACCCACCAGGCCTACCACACCGGCCAGATCGTGCTGCTCGCCAAGCACTTCGCCTCCGACCACTGGCAGACGCTGTCGGTGGCGCGCGGCAAGACGCGCGAGTTCAACACCGAGAAATTCAGTAAGGGATGACGCCGCCGAACCTCCCCGAGGCGCCGCGCCCGATGCGGCGCCTCTTCGCCTATCTGCGCTCCTACCGCGGGCGGCTGGGGCTGGCGACGGCGGCGAGCGTCGCCAACAAGATTCTCGACCTGATGCCGCCGCTGCTCGTCGGCTGGGTCATCGACTCGCTGCGCGGCTCGGCCGCCGGGCTGGATCGCGGGGCTCGCCGGCACCCGCGATCCCTGGAGCATGGCGGTGGTCCTGGCCGGGCTCTCGGTCGGCATCTTCTTCTTCGAGAGCTTCTTCCAGTGGATCTACCAGGCGGGGTTCATGCGCCTCGCCCAGTCGCGTTCAGCACGACCTGCGGATGGACGCCTACGACCGCATCCAGTCGCGGGAGATCGCCTTCTTCGAGGAGCACCGGCTGGGCGAGATCCTGGCCATGCTCAACGACGACGTCAACCAGCTCGAGCGCTTCCTCAACACCGGCTTCAACGAGCTGGTGCAGCTCGCGGTGCTCTTCGTCTTCGCCGTCGCGGTGATGTTCCCCATCTCCTGGCAGCTCTCGCTGGTCGGCAGTGGCGCCGATCCCGGTGATCCTCTGGGGGAGCCTGCTCTACCAGCGGCAGGATCGCGCCGCGCTACCGCCGGGTGCGCCAGGCGGTCGGCGGGCTCGCCAGCCGGCTGGAGAACAACATCGCCGGCATCCACGTGATCAAGAGCTTCACCGCCGAGGCGTTCGAGACCGAGCGCGTCCGCCAGGTCTCCGACGAGTACCAGCAGGCCAACCTGGAGGCGATCCGCCTGTCGGCGATCTACATCCCGCTGATCCGCATGGCGATCGTGGCCGGCTTCGCCGGTGTGCTGCTGCTCGGGAGCTACTGGATTCTCAACGGCTCGCGGACCATCACCGTCGGCCAGCTGGTGCTCTTCGCGATGATGACCGAGCGCCTGCTCTGGCCGCTCACCCGGCTCGGCACGACGGTCGACGACTACGAGCGGGCCAAGGCGAGCGCCCGCCGGCGCCTTCGGCATGCTCGACACCGAGCCGGCGATCCAGGACCCGGCAAGCCCGCAGCCGCTGCCGCGGGCGCGCGGCGAGGTGACCTTCGATCGGCGTCGATTTCCGCTACGAGCGCGGCCGGGGGGACGAGCCGGTGCTGCGGGATCTGAGCTTCCGCCTCGCGCCGGGCGAGACCCTGGGGATCGCCGGGCCCACCGGCGCCGGCAAGTCGACCCTGATCAAGCTCCTCCTGCGCTTCTACGACGTCACCGCCGGCGCCGTGCGCCTCGACGGCCACGACGTGCGCGAGATCTCGCTGGCCGACCTGCGGCACAACATCGCCCTGGTCAGCCAGGACGTCTACCTCTTCCACGGCACGATCCGCGAGAACATCGCCTACTGCGACGCGACGCCGGGCTCGACGAGGTGGTGCGGGCCGCGAAGCTCGCCCAGCTCCACGATTTCGTGGCCGCGCTGCCGCGACGGCTACGAGACGCTCGTCGGCGAGCGCGGGGTCAAGCTCTCCGGCGGCCAGCGCCAGCGCCTGTCGATCGCCCGCGCCATCGTCAAGGACGCGCCGGTCCTGATCCTCGACGAGGCCACCAGCTCGGTGGACACCGAGACCGAGCGGGCGATCCAGGAGAATCTTCAGGACCCTGACCGCCGGCCGCACGGCGCTCGATCATCGCCCACCGCCTGTCGACCATCCGCCACGCCGACCGCATCATCGTCCTGCGCGACGGCCGCATCGCCGAGGAGGGGACCCACGACGGCCTGATCGCCGAAGGGGGGCTCTACGCCGATCTCTGGCGCGTGCAATCGGGCGATCTGGCGGTGTCCCGGTTCTGAGCGGCGGGCACACTCTAGGGACAGCATTGAAATTTCTTTTGAAGTCCTCGGATCGTTCAAAGGCGCTGAAGCTGTACCTCCCCGCCGCTGGTCCGCCTAGAGACCAGCGGCGGGGAATCTCCCGCCGAAGGCTCCGGCCGTCGCGATTTGACGTAAGATCCTCGCGTCTTGCCGGAACCCATGTCGGAGATGCCCCCGGATACCATCGCCGTCCTCGCCGAAAAGCCCTCCGTCGCGCGCGACATCGCCCGGGTCCTCGGCGCGAGCCAGCGCGGCGAGGGCTACCTGCACGGCAACGGCTACGTCGTCACCTGGGCCATCGGCCACCTGGTCGCGCTGGCCCAGCCGCACGAGATCAACCCCGAGTGGAAGCGCTGGCGGCGCGACGCACCTGCCCATGCTCCCGCGGGACTGGCCGCTGGTCGTCTCCGAGAAGACCAAGGCGCAGTTCGAGGTCGTCCGCCGGATGATCAACGCGCCCGAGGTCGAGCGCGTGGTGTGCGCCACGGACGCCGGCCGCGAGGGCGAGCTGATCTTCCGCTACATCTACGAGGCGGCGGGGTGCCGCAAGCCGGTGCAGCGGCTGTGGATCTCGTCGCTCACCGCGGACGCCATCCGCGAGGGCTTCCGCAAGCTGCAGCGACGGCCGCGAGCTACGATCCGCTGGCCGACGCCGCCCGCGGCCGCAGCCGCGCCGACTGGCTGGTGGGCATGAACCTCTCGCGCGCCTGTACACCCTGGACTTCGACGAGGAGCAGCTCTCCGTGGGCCGCGTGCAGACGCCCACGCTCGCCATGGTCGTCGAGCGCGAGCTGGCCATCCGCGCCTTCGTGCCCGAGGACTACCTGGAGGTCGTGGCCACCTTCGCGCCGCGGCGGGCGAGCCCGTAGGGCAGCTACCGGGGCACCTGGTTCCGTCGGCGAGACGCCCAACCCGGAGGCCAAGCGGATCAAGACGCCGCCGAGGCGGCCGGACGGCGCGGATCGGCGTGGAGGCGATGCAGATCGTCGAGCGCGTGCGCAGGCCGGCAAGGCGGCGGTCGAGTCGATCCGCGCCGAGACGAAGCGGATGCCGCCGCCGCTGCTCTACGACCTGACCGAGCTGCAGCGCCACGCCAACCGCCTCTTCGGCTTCAGCGCCCAGAAGACGCTGGAGCTGGCGCAGGCGCTCTACGAGCAGCACAAGCTGCTCAGCTACCCGCGCACCGACAGCCGCCACCTCTCGACGGACGTCGCCGACACGCTGCCGCGACGATCGTGCAGGCGATCGCAGGCCCCTATGCCGGCGCAGCTGGCGCCGGGCACCGGCGAGCGCGCCCTGGGCCGCCGCTTCGTGGACGACGCGAAGGTCACGGACCACCACGCCATCATCCCCACGACCACCTCGCCCGACGTGCGTCTGCCCTGCCGGACGACGAGCGCAGGATCTACGACCTCGTCTGCCGCCGGCTGCTCTCGGCCTGGCACGACGACCACGTCTGGTCGGTGACCACCGTGATCACCGCGATCTCCAACCCGCCGGCCTCCGGAGTGGGGAGCCGCTGGTCGACCGCTTCCACAGCACCGGCACGCTGGTGGAGCAGGTGGGCTGGAAGGTGCTGGACATCGACCGGAGGCAGAAGGAGAAGCCGAAGGACGGGGAAGAAGGACGGCGAGACAGGAGGACGAGCCGGACGCGCCGGAGGACGAGCCAGGACCTGCCGCCGGGGCTCGTCGCAGGGACAGCCGCAGGAGGTGCGCGGACGTCGCGCGCCGTGGCGAAGCAGACGCGGCCGCCGCAGCGCTTCACCGAGGCGACGCTGCTGACCGCCATGGAGACCGCCGGCAAGACGCTGGACGAGAAGGAGCTCTCCGAGGCGATGAAGGACTCGGGGCTGGGCACGCCGGCCACGCGCGCGGAGATCATCGAGACGCTGCTCGCGCGCGAGTACATCGTCCGCCAGGGCAAGACCCTGGAGGCGACGGACAAGGGCATCCGGCTGATCGAGGTCGTCCATCCGGACGTGAAGAGCCCGGCGATGACCGGCCAGTGGGAGGCGCAGCTCCAGCGCATCCAGCGCGGGCAGGGGGAGCTCGGGGCGTTCATGAGGGGCATCGAGGAGTATGTGCGCGAGGTGGTCGGCGGACCCTCACCCCCCGGCCCCCTCCCGTCCCCTCCCGCCCTCCCTCACCGGGAGAGGGGGAGAAGGCGAGAGCAGAGGAGGCGCTAGGAAGCAGATTCCTCCACCCGGAACGGGGGAGGTCAGGAGGGGAGCGTTGCGGAGTCCGGAGCGCTTCCTTTCTGGGGCGCCCCGTCCTGGCCTCCCCCTGGCCAACCCGCCCGCGCCCCCAGGGAGAGGAACCAGACCGCGCCATTCTCTCCGCGCCAGGATCTCCCCCTCTCCCGGTGAGGGAGGGCGGCAGGGAACGGGAGAGGGGGCCGGGGGTGAGGGTCCGGGCGGCGGTAACGCCTCGCTCGAGGATCTCCTCCGCACCACCTTCCGCCTCCCCTCCTTCCGCCCCTATCAGGAGGCGGTCTGCCGGGCGGCGGTAGAGGCGCGCGACGTCCTCCTCGTGATGCCCACGGGCGCGGGCAAGTCCCTCTGCTACCAGCTCCCCGGCCTCGCGCGCGGCGGGACCACGCTGGTCGTCTGCCCGCTCATCGCGCTGATGGAGGACCAGGTGGCGAAGCTCCGCGAGCTGGGGCTTCGCGCCGAGCGCATCCACTCCGGGCGCGACCGGGCGGCCTCGCGGCAGGTCTGCGTCGACTACCTCGCGGGCCGGCTCGACTTCCTCTTCATCGCCCCCGAGCGGCTGGGCGTCCCCGGCTTCCCGGAGATGCTCGCCAAGCGCAAGCCGGCGCTCATCGCGGTCGACGAGGCGCACTGCATCTCGCAGTGGGGCCACGACTTCCGCCCCGACTACCGGCTGCTCGGCCAGCGCCTGCCGCTGCTGCGGCCGGCGCCGGTGATCGCGCTCACCGCCACCGCCACCCCGCGCGTGCAGGACGACATCGCCGGCCAGCTCGGCCTGCGCGCCGCGAGCGGCGCGCTTCATCCACGGCTTCCGGCGCACCAACATCGCCATCGAGGTGGTCGAGCTGCGCCCCGCCGAGCGCGCGGCGACGCCGTGCGCGAAGATCCTCGCCGACCCCGAGCGCCGGCCCGCCATCGTCTACGCGCCCACCCGCAAGGAGGCGGACGCCCTGGGCGACCTGCTCGCAGGAGAGTTCCCCGCCGCCGCCTACCACGCGGGGCATGACCACCTCGGAGCGCGACCGCGTCCAGTCGGCGTTCCTCGCCGGCCGCCTCGAGGTCATCGTCGCCACCATCGCCTTCGGCATGGGCATCGACAAGGCCGACGTGCGCACCGTGATCCACACCGCGCTGCCCGGCAGCCTCGAGGGCTACTACCAGGAGATCGGCCGCGCCGGCCGCGACGGCAAGCCCTCGCGCGCGATCCTGCTCTACTCCTTCGCCGACCGGCGGAACCACGAGTTCTTCCACGGCCGCGACTACCCCGAAACGGCCGAGCTGGAGCGGATCTACCGCGCGCTCAAGGCGGAGCCCCAGGTAGACGGCCAGATCCGCAAGCGCCTGGGGATGGACGAGGAGCTCTTCGAGAAGGCGCTGGAGAAGCTCTGGATCCACGGCGGCGCCCTGGTGGACCCGGACGGCAACGTCGCCGCGGGAGCCGCCGGCTGGCAGAAGCCCTATCTCGCCCAGCGCGACCACAAGCTCCAGCAGCTCGAGCTGATGAGCCGCTACGCCGAGTCCCACGGCTGCCGCATGCTCCACCTGGTGCGGCACTTCGGCGACCAGGAGGACTCCGGCGAGCCGTGCGGCATCTGCGACGTCTGCGCCCCCGCGGACGCCGGAGTCCGCCAGATGCGGCCGCTCAACGCCCTGGAGCGGGACCTCGTCGACCGCGTGCTCACCGCGTTGCGCGGGCGCGACGGCCAGTCCACCGGCCAGCTCTACCGCGAGACCTGCCCGGAGGAGCTCTCCGACCGCAAGTCCTTCGAGCGCCTGCTCGGCGGCATGTCGCGCGCCGGCCTGCTGCGGATCACCGAGGACGAATTCGAAAAGGAGGGGCGGACCATCCGCTTCCAGCGGGCGACGATGACTCCGGAGGGCTACCGGGGCGAGGCCGGCGCGATCGCCCGCGTCGAGATGGCGGAGGAGATGCCGCGGACCCGCAAGAAGCGCCAACGTTCGGATCGACCCGATAAGGGGGAGACCCGGGCCGTTCGCCAGAAGATCGCCGCCGGTCTCATGCCGGACGTCCTGGCGCCGGGGGCCGCGCCAGAGCTGGTCTCGCCGCAGGTGATCGAGGCCCTCAAGGTCTGGCGCCGCGCCGAGGCCCAGCGCCGCCGCGTGCCCGCCTTCCGCATCCTCACCGACCGCGCCGTCCACGCCCTCGCCGCCAGCCGGCCGCGGACCGAGGTCGACCTCCTCAACGTCCCCGGGATCGGCCCGACGATCGTGCAGAAGTACGGGCAGGAGATCCTGGGGATTGTCGGGGCGGGGTAGCTGAAGAAAGGACGTAAAAGACAGCAAGGACTGCAAGGACACGGAAGCCTGGATCTGGGTGTCCTCGATGTCCTTTACGTCCTTGTCGTCCTTTGCGTCCTTTGCTTTTAATGGTCCGGGATCGAAGGCTCGCTCTGCGCGAAGATCGAGTTGAGGAGCCCGGCCAGGCGCACACCCCCCTGCAGAAGCCGCCGCTTCACCAACGGGATGTTCTTGTAGACGTATTCATAGCTGAGCTTGCCGTCGCCGATCTGGTAGACCCGGTCCCGCTCCGCTTTCGACTCGTTCGCCCAGTCGGCCGGTGACGCGCTTTGCCAGGTCTGGAGCTCCTGCAGCGTGGGGTGGTCAATGAACGCGGCGAACTCGGAGAAGCTCAGCTTTTCGTTGTCGATCATCGCAGAGTCCCAGACCGAGTGGAGGTTGGTCTCTTCCTTGTCCTTGAACCAGAACACCTTGACGGCATTGCCGCCAAAATCGGCGCGCCGACCGACATGCAGGGGCTGGTGGATGTCGCCCACGAAATGGACGAGGAACTTCAGGGCCTCCTGCTTCGCCGGCCGGGGCGCCTGCGGGTCGCGCAGTACGACTGTGAACCGCTGGATCGCCTCGAGCACATCCCCGGCGGGCTCGCGCCGGGTCGTCTCCAGCGTTTCGCCGTCGTCGATGCTGATGAAGTGCCAGGGGGTGCTCTGCTTCCACGCGGGATCGGAGCGGATCTCGTCCGGCCAGGTGCTCACCTGGTCCAGCCCCTCGGGGCCGATCAGGCAGTTGACGGCGATGGCCGCCTCGTCCGTCAGGTGATTCATGGCGATCCGGCCGACGATCCGGTGTCCGTTCGGTCCCCAGGCGAAGAGCGAAGAGGGAGCTGCCAGGAACAAGGCAACGAGGGCCATCTGGGCTCGTTTCATGTGCGGGCTCCTTTTTAGGAAGATCTCAATGATAGCAGCCGTTCCGCCGCTGCCCATTCCACCAGCCCGAAGGTCATCCGGGCGTTGATCTCCCCGAGCGGATGGAAGAGGATCGAGCCGTCCGCCCGCCGGTAGCGCCAGGCGTCGATCCCGAACGGTCCCACGTATCCCGCACGCCGGAGAGCCGCCGCGACCGCTTCGACGGTTTCCAGAAGCTGATGCCGATCCTGATCGGAGAGAACGGGATGAAGATCGATTCCCGCGAACTGCCCCTTGCGGTCCACCCGCTGGCCATGGATTCCCACGATCCGCAACTCGTCTGGACCGAGCAGGGCGGAGACGCCGAAGTCCTCCGTGCGGTCCATCCACGGCTCGAAGAGGAGAGGGCCGTGAAGCTCGAAGAGCCGCTCCACCGTGCGGCGTGCCCTGGGATCGTTCAGGGCGGGACCGTTCCGCTCGATGTACCGAAAGCGACCGGAGGCGGAGAGGGGGGCTTTGACCACCCAGGCCGGAGGTGCCGTCCGGAGGGCGTGGTCCAGCTCCGCAAGCGATTCCACCATCCGGGCTTCGGGAAGAGCACAGCCGATCTCCCGGGCGATTTGCAGACAAAAGGCGCGGTGATGGACGGTGGCGACGACGGCCGGAGGGGGCGTCGGGAGTTGCCAGAGGAGATCGTGGAGGGGAGCGCCCCAAGAGATTGAGGCGGGGAGACGTGGACCGCCGCGGTGCGCCATGGCCTCAGGTGTCTCGCACCAGGCAAGGACCTCGTCGGTGGGAGGGAGATCGCGCAACGGTCCCGATTCATCGAGACCGGGACCGATTGGCGCCGGGCTCCACAGCCGGTCCCCCTCGCGGGCGAAGACACGCAGCCGGACCGCCATCCGGGCGACGGTTTCCAGAACGGTGCGGGGGGGCGAGGTTCGCCGGCGGCCCGCGAGTTCGTCCTCGGCGAGGAGATTGGCGAGGATGCGCCTCACGGCTCACTCTCCTCCAGCCGCCGGATGAACTCCGGATCGAGCCCCGCCGCCTCGCGCCCCTCGCGGTGGAAGGCCCGCCCCCGGGCCTTCGACGGGCGGAGTGGCCAGGTGAGGTTGGCCTGGAAGGCGTCCCAGGCGGACTCGTCCTCCCGTTTCAGGACCTGGAGCCAGGTCCAGCCGAAACGGACGTGCTCGATCTCGTCGCGGTGGACGCGCTCGATCACCGCTGCGGTCTTCGGGTCCCCTGCCCGCCGCGCGGCGTCCTCGTACTCGATCGTGTGGTCGAGGTTGGCGTTCTCGAACGTTAGCGACATGGCGCAGAGGAAGCGCAGGGGGGAGGTGATCGTCTCGATCTTGCTCCAGAAATAGCCGTTGACCGGATATTCGCCGAAGCGCGCTCCCGCGTCCTCCACCCTGGCGATGTACATGCGGGTGTGCCGCTGCTCGTCCACGAGGATGCGGAGCAGCCCGCGCCGGAGCTCCGGCGGCGATTCGGGAAAGGCGAGGAGCGCCCAGGCGAACAGCTCGGCCGCCTGGAGCTCGTGATTGGCGAGGGCGTGAAGAATGCGCGGGCGCTGCGCCGGATCGGGCATCCCCTCGATCGGCGGCACGTCGATCCGCCGCTGGAACCGCAGACCCGGCGGCCGGCCCGGGTGCTCGATCCGCAGCGGCGGGCCGGGGGCTTCGTCCGTCAGCCCGGCCGGGGGTGGCGCGAGCTTGCGGTCGAGGTCCTCGGTGGTGACGAGGTTCTGAGCGAACTCCCGAATCTCCACCGAGGAAACCTACCGCATGCCGTGTCCTACCGGTAGCGGATGATCGCCGACAGCACGAACGTCCGCGGCGAGGAGAAGAAGGTCCCCTTGCCGAAGTTCGGATTGTTCGGCGCGTAGGGGACCGGCCGGCCGAGGACCAGGCGGTCGTCGACGTTGAGCGCGACCTGCTTGTCCAGGAGGTTGGTCACCCGCGCCTCGAGCTCCAGGCCGATGCCGCCGAACTGGAACTCATAGGAGGTGAGCAGGTCGACGCCGAACCAGTCCGGCATCCGCCGCGAGCCCGCCTTTTCGAGAAAGCGCACGTAGGAGCTGCTCGAGACGTTCGCGTCGGGGAGACCCCGGGCCTCCCAGGCGCCGCCGCTCTGGAAGAAGGTGTAGGTGCCGATGCTCCAGGCGTCGGTGGGCCGGATGACGGCGAACAGCTTGGCGACGTGCGTGCGGTCTCCGCGCAGGATGCCGTTCCGGTTGTCGGTGATCAGCACGCCGGGGCCGTCCTGGATGAACGAGGAGTTGTAGAACGGCGAGTCGCCGGTGCTGCTGAAGTCGATGTCCCAGTTGCCGGTCAGGCGGCTCCAGGTGTAGCTGGCGTTGACCGTCAGCCGGTAGAAGCGGTCGTTGGCCGGCCGGCGGTTGATCGCCAGGGTGGCCGCCTTGTAGCGGCGGAAGGCGCCCGGGAGCTGGGAGACGTGGAAGGGGCCGTTGCCGAGCCCGTCCGCGCTCACGTCCTCGTAGATGTTGCCGACGTCACGGTACATCCCCCAGACCTCGCCCGACCAGGTGGTGCCGAACGGCCGCGCGTAGCCGAGGAGGTACTCGTCGGTGAACTGCGGGTCGATCCCCTTGTCGATCGTCTTGGTCTGGGTGTTGGCCGCGGGGACGTCGGAGATCAGGTTGCCGGCGGCGTCGAACGTCGCGCGGGTGGTGAAGATGCGGGTCGGGGAGCCCGCCCGCCCGAGGGACTTGTTCTCGGTGTTGTAGTAGCGGCCATAGTTGAAGTAGAGCTTGTCCGCCGTCTCGGCGCTGGGGACGAAAGAGACGCCGAGGCGCGGCTGGATCTGCTGGCCCCAGCCGAACGACAGGATCTTCTTCTTCCGCTTGGTGCCAGGGGTCGCCCCGTTCGCCTCGCCGAAGTAGTCGTCCCGGTTGTCGAGCACGCCGAGGGTGAGCGTCAGCCGCTCGCCGAGGGCGATCTGATCCTGGACGAAGGCGCCATAGGAGGTGCCGCGGCCGGTGTGCGGCGGCTGCTGGGAGACGTAGCTCGCCGTGAACTGCCGGGTGGTGGCGTTCCAGGTGACGGAGCCCCAGCCATTGGCGAGCCGCTCCAGCCGCTCTTCGCTCTCCTCGTAGGTGAACCCCGCCCGCAGGTCGTGGCGCGTAGTCCCCCAGGTCTGGAAGGTCTGGAAGGTCCCCCGCGCCTCGTCGCGCGTGAAGTCCTGGTTGTTGACCGCCAGGCTCGCGCCGCCTACCGCCTGCCCCACCCCGGTGGCCCCGCCGACGAGAAAGTCGGAGGTCGAGGTGAACAGGCCGTTGAGGTCCGGGCGCAACGCATTGAAGGCCGGCCGGTAGCCGAGGTTCAGGGTGGGGTCGGTCGAGTTCTCTTCCTTGTCGTGGTTGTACTTGCCCTCGACGAAGCTGTCGGCGGTCACGTTCCACGTCCAGGTGGCGGTGCCGAGCAGATAGTCCCGCGAGTCGTCGCTGCCGACGCTCGGATGCGCGGTCGAGCCGATGCCGGCGTTCTTGTCCGTCCGTTTCCGCGAGCGCAGCCCGGCGTTGATGAACTGGTTCGCGGTCGGGTTGGCGGTCAGCTTCCCGAAGTACTCCTGGGTGACCAGCTCCTCGTCCGGAACGGAGCCGAGGTTGTTGCGGCGGTCCGTCGTGGTGATCGAGGGGCGGCTCGCCGAGCCGTAGAACCAGAGCCGGTCGCGCAGGACGGGACCGCCGAGCGCGATGCCCACGAAGTCGGAGTCCTGGGTGTTCTGCACGGTCGCGCTCTTGTTGGCGGCCACGAAGCTCGACGGCTGGTATTCGATCCGCGCCTCGCCGCGGAGATCGTTGGTCCCCGACTTGGTGATGGCGTTGATGACCATGCCTCCCGTGCGGCCGAACTCGGCGCTGAGGCCACCGCGGATGATGCTGACCTCCTTGATGTCGAGCTGGGTGATGTCCGGGAAGATGTCCCCGTAGTCGGGGTTGGTGATGTTGATGCCGTCGAGCAGGAAGAGGTTGTCCATCCGCGAGCCGCCGGCGGTGGGCGCCAGGCGCCCGTTCTCGGCCACGCCGGGGGCGAGCTCGAAGAGCCCCTTGTAGGTGCGCGGGACGGGCAGATCCTCGATCTCCTCGCTGGTGAAGTTGACCTGCGCCGCGGTGGACTTGACGTCGATCAGCGGCTGCGCCTCGGTGACCGTGATCTCCCCTTCGATCCGGGGCTGCAGCGACAGCTCCACCTGGGTGTCGCGGTCGAGCGCCACCAGGGCCTCGAGCTGGACGCCTCCCATGCCCTGCACGTCGGCGCTCACCTGGTAGGTACCCGGCACCAGGCGCTGGAAGCTGAACGCGCCCTCCTGGTCGGTCACCACCGTGCGGCCGGCGGGCAGGAACGCGCCCTTGACGGTCACCGGAACGCTGGCCAGCCCCGCGCCGTCCGCCCCGCGGACCACGCCGGAGATGGAGCCGGTCGTCTCGGCCGCGAAGGACGCCGTCGCGATCATCAACAGGAAGAGCCAGAGGAATGGTTGGACCTTACGAACCATACGAGCCTCCCTCCAGTATTTACCGGCCTCAATGGAGGCCGGATCTGGATCAATTTTCAGAGATCGCGATCCTAGCATGGGGTGTGGCGGGGAGGTGACAGGGGTACAATGGACTGGGAGATTTCATCATGGACGACGCCGGTTCAAAGCCCGCCAGCAAGGCGCCCATCAGCCGTCGGAAGGAAGACAGGCCTTCCGGCATCGTGGCTGAGTTGGCCGGTCTCCTCGCGGGTGCGAAGGTCTATGCGCAGGGCTATGAAGAATATCTGAGGAAGAAGTACTCGTAGGCTGGCTTGACCGCCACGGCGCCCCCGCCCGGGCATCAATGCCCGGGCTACGATGGAAAAAGGAAGCCGGCTGAAGCCGGCTCAAAATCCATAGCGCAGCGTTGAGCCGGCTTCAGCCGGCTTTTCGTCTGATGCGTAGCCGGGCGTTGACGCCCGGGCGGGGCCGGCCTCCGACGTCCGCTATACTCACGTTTAACTATGAGCCCAAGCAATCGAATCCCCTCGTCAGGGCCGGGCCTCGCCATGCGCCTCGCGTTCCTCCTGGCCCTGTCCCTCCTCGTCGCCGCCACCGCTTCCGCCCAGCCCGGCGGGGCGCTTCCCGGACCGCTGCCGCTGTTTCCGGCGGACAACTGGTGGAACGCCGACGTCAGCGCGGCGCCGGTCGATTCCCGCAGCGCGAGCTACATCAACTTCATCGGCGCCGGCGTCGGGCTGCACCCCGACTTTGGTGGGGACTCCGATCCCTCTCCCGAAATCTACGGGATGGTCTACCTCGTGGTGCCCGGCACGCAGCCGCTGGTGCCGGTCACCTTCGTCGAGTATGGCGGCGAGAGCGACGCCGGGGCTCCGGGGCGCCCCGCCGGCTATCCGATCCCGAATGAGGCGAAGACTCAAGGCAAGTGGATCGAGGGGGGCTATCCAGGCAACGCCAGCCCGGGCGGCGATCGCCACATGCTGATCGTCGACCGCGACCATCGCCTCCTCTTCGAGCTCTACCACGCCCGCTGGAACGCCGCCCTCAACCGCTGGGAGGCGGGCTCCGGGGCGGTCTTCCCCCTCGGCTCGAACCTCCGCCGGCCTGCCGGCTGGACCAGCGCCGACGCCGCCGGCCTCGCCATTCTCCCCGGGCTGGTGCGCTACGACGAGGCGTTCGGCTCCGCGCCCATCCAGCACGCCTTCCGCTTCACCGTGGAGGAGAGCGACGGCTACGTCTTCCCCGCCTCTCACGACGCCGGCAGCAGCCGCGGCGCCCTTCCCATGGGAGCGCGCCTGCGCCTCAAGGCGGGCAAGGATCTCTCCGGGTATACGCCCGAGGCGCGCCGGATCTTTCAGGCGATGAAGACCTACGGCCTGATCGTGGCCGACAACGGCTCGAACCTTTTTATCTCCGGGGCCTATGACACGCGCTGGAACAACGACGTGCTCAACCCCGCCTTTGCCAGCCTCAAGGCGAGCGACTTCGAGGTGATCCAGCTCGGCTGGAAGCCGGCCGCGGCGTCGCTCTGCGTCCCGGACGATACGCGGCTCTGCCTCAACGGCGGCCGTTTCCAGGTGGAGGCGCGATGGACGGCCAACGGCTCCAGCGCCGCCGCCCACGCCGTTCCGATGACCTCGGATACAGGCTACTTCTGGTTTTTCGCCGACACCAACGTCGAGATGGTGATCAAGGTCCTGAACGCCTGCAGCTTCAACCAGCGCTACTGGGTCTACGCCGGCGGCCTGACCAGCGTCAAGGTTCATCTCACGGTGACGGACACCCAGACCGGCGCGGTCAAGACCTACGACAACCCGCAGGGGACCGCCTTCCGGCCGATCCAGGATTCGAGCGCGTTCGCGACCTGCCCCTGAAGAGGTGTCAAGCCGCCGGCTGGTACATCCCCAGGAATTGCCCCGCGCCTTCCGGGGAGGCCACCATCCAGGCCGTGAAGTTGGCGAGAAGGTTGATCTGCGTCGGGGTCAGGTCGGTCTCCAGCGTGCTGTAGTGCGGGAAGTAGTCGCCGGTCGACGGGTTGTCGAACGGGGCCAGCAGCGCCTGGACCTCGGGGTTCAGCTGGCTGAACCAGTCCTGGGCGCGGTTTGGATAGACCCAGAGAACGCTCACCGTCCGCCCGCCCTTGACGCCGAACCAGGCGTTCGGCTGAACTTCCAGCGTCTGCCTGTAGATCGCGCCGCGCTTATTTGCCCCAGTACCAGCGCCGCTGCCGCTGGCCGCCCAGAGCCCCTGGATCACCTCGGCCAGCAGCGAGGACTCGAAAACCTGGCTGTTCTTCCCCTGGGGGAAGACGGGGTTCGGGTCCCCCTTATAAAGGACATACCCTTTCAGCGGGCTGTACGGCTGATAGCCGAAGAGCGGCGGGATCTCCTCGGTGATGACCACCCGCGTGCCCGGCACCTCGTTGCCGGACTCGTCGATCATGCCGAAGCGCGCCGCCGCCATCGCGGTGCTCGAGTTGAGGAAAGCGATCACATTTTCGACATCGGTGTAGGAGAGCATGGCGTTGACGCCGCTGTTCTCGAGGCTGCCGCCGTCGGCGAAGCGGGTGGGGTTGGTCTGGGGATAGGGCGCGGCGTTCGCCACCGGCCAGTACTGGTACCGCGGGATCAGATCCTTGAGGGTCCCGAGGTCCAGCTTGAGCGCCATGAAGTCCTCCACCGTCTTGATCCGCGGGGGCGCGGCGATGAAGGCATGGGACGCGGCGAGACCATGCTCGCCGAGATGCCCCTCGAGCCACTCCCAGACGTCCTCCGCCAGCTCGACCAGCAGCTCCAGGAACTGCGCCGGGTCCTGCTCCCAGATGGCGAACTGGTTCTGCAGGGTGTCCGCGAAGGCGGCGCTGCTGGTGCCGACGATGTCGGTGAGCGCGAGCTGCCGCGGCTGGCTCACGGTGACCTCGGTCCCCGCGACGGCGGTGGGGTTGGAGCTGAAGGCGAACGAGGTGACGCCGCCGCCGCCCGGCGCGCGGCCGTTGGCGTCCGTGCCCGTGGGCGAGCCCACGATACCGGTCATGAACCCGGTGCCCTGGACCGGCGCGAGATACTGGATCGCGGTGCCCGCTTCGCTCAGGAATATCCCCATGTTGCAGATCAGGAACGGCCGGCGGGCGCGGTCCGCGCCGTCTGCGGTGCTTGCGACCAGATGTGCCGTCTCGTCCGCGAGCTCGGGGTTCGGGCCGGTCACCGCGGATTCGAGCGTCGCCTGATCCCACGAGAAGAGCGAGGTCGGGAGCATCCCGTTCCCGGGGTCGATCTCGTAGAGCCCATAGGGCGCGAGGATGTGGAGCCCCATGAGCGTCTGCCAGAGGTCGTTCGGCGGCGTCTTGAAATACTTGTAGAGAATGTAGGCCTCGACGGCAAGCGCGGGCACCGAGAAGAGGTCCGAGTCCACCGTCGACCCGATGTTCCCCTCCGGCAATTCGTCGAGGATCTCGGCGACCGGATGCCCGGGCTCGGCGGTGGGGACGAGCTGGCCCTGATCCGGCACGTAGTCGTTGAGGAACGCGCTGTCGCTGATGTCCGGGGTGAGGAACTCGAAGGTCACGCCGAGCCAGGAGCCGCCGGAGACGGTGGAGATCGCCTTCGTCTGGCTGAGCAGGCTCTGGCCGTCGAGCTGCAGGTAGGAGAGCGCGCGGAGCTGGCCCATGCCGGCCGAGAGCGCCCGCGAGCCGCCGCCGCTGAGGCAGATCCCGACGTTGCCGGGGGTCTGGGCGAGCTCCGGGACGAACTGCCCCACCGTGAGGGACTCCGAGGTCTCCGTGAGCTGCGCCTTGAAGCTGCCGGGCACGCTGTCCTGGGGCATGAGGGGTCTCCTTCCGTGAAAAGACTCTTCGCAAGGATATCGCACGGGCGTAAGGAGGAGGAGGACTGCCGGCCCCGCCCGGGCATCAATGCCCGGGCTACCTGAGAAACGAAAAGCCTCCTGAAGGAGGCTCCAAAGTTACATTGTGCGGTTTTTTGAGCCGGCTTCAGCCGGCTTTTCGTTTCCGCTGTAGCCCGGGCATTGATGCCCGGGCGGGGCTTTCAGGAACCTTTTCATCGGCGTCTACATCCTCAAATAGTCGCCCCGCCAGCTCGCGACCATCTTCTTGATCTCCTTCGGGCTCGAGATCCCCCGGTCGAGCACCGCGCGGGTCAGCTCGGGGAGCTCGGCGTCGCTGGCGAAGCGGAGGGCGATGAGCTGGCCGGTGCGGAGGTCGCCGATGCGCGGGCGGAGGTCCGGCGGCAGGAGGCGCTCCAGCCGCAGCGTCTCCTCGAGGCGGATCACCCGGTCCTGCGCCCGCAGCGGGAAGACCCGCGCGTACCACGAGAGCAGGACGAGGGCGGCGGCCACCGCGACGCCGAGCAGGCGGTCGAAGAACGGCACTCCCGGCAGCCCCGAGATCAGGCGGTAGAGCGACCAGAGGAGGTTGATCGCCAGGATGCCGAAGGTGACGAAGTGAAAGCCTGGAACGAACTTCGGGTGGTTCGCGAAATTCTGTGGCTCGGCCATGATCCCTCCCCTGGGTGACTGCTTGGGTACAGGGCGCCATGGTATCCCAGACGGGATAGACTTCCCCACCATGGACGCGGAGACCAAGAGTCTGCAGTGCCTGGACGCCACGGTGGTCGCGGGTGGGTGGGATCATTTCTTGCGCTCGTTCCTCGACGGCTATTTCGAGCTGCACCCCACCTTCGCGTCCGGGGCCGGGCGGCACGAATACGACGGCCGGCTGCCCGACTGGAGCCCGGAGGGGTTCGAGCGGGAGATCGCCTGGCTGCGGGCGGAGCGGGCGCGGGCGGCGGAGTTCGATCCCGCGACGCTCGACGAGCGGCGGGCCTTCGAGCGCGACCTCCTGAACGTCGTCGTCGATTCCGATCTCTTCTGGCTCGAGGACGCCGAGTGGCACCGGCGCAATCCGCTCTTCTATGCCGGCGCCATCGATCCCAATCTCTATCTCGCCCGCGACTACGCCCCGCTCGCGCGGCGGATGCGGGCGTTCGTCGACTATGCCCGGGCCGTGCCGCGCGCGGCGGGGCAGGTGCGGGTCCAACTGCTCACCCCGATGCCGCGCACCCACGCCGAGCTGGGGGAGATGACTTTCTCAGGGCTTGCCCGCTATCTGGAGTCGGACGTCCCGGCGGTGTTCGCCGCGGTGGCGGACCCGGCGCTCCAGGCGGAGTTCCAGGAGGCCAATGCCGCCGCGGCGCGGGCGTTGCGCGAGCTGGGCGCCTGGTTCCACGAGCAGATCCCGCCGCCGGGCACGGACGCCGGCGAGTTCCGCCTCGGAGCCGAGCTCTTCGCGCGCATGCTGCGGGAGACGGAGCGGGTGGACATGCCGCTGGCGGAGCTGGAAGCGGCGGGGCGGCGCGAGCTGGAACGGAACCTGGCCGCCCTGCGGGAGACGCTCGCCGCCTATGCTCCGGGTCTGCCGGTGGAAGACTGCCTCGCCAGGATGCACGCCCGCAAGCCCTCGGGGGGGCCGGTCGAGGCCGCCCGCGGGCAGCTCGCGGGACTGCGCCGGTTCGTCGAGGAGCAGGGGCTGGTCTCGATCCCGGGCGAGGAGGAGGCACGGATCGCGGAGGCGCCGCCCTATCAGCGGTGGAACTCGGCGTACATCGACATCCCCGGGCCGTACGACCGGCACCTGCCGTCCGTCTACTACATCGCGCCGCCGGACCCGTCCTGGTCGCCGGCGGAGCAGGAGCAGTACATCCCGAACGAGGCGGACCTCCTGTTCGTCACCATCCACGAGGTCTGGCCGGGGCATTTCCTGCAGTTCCTCCACTCGAACCGGGCGGAGTCGGAGCTGGGGCGATTGTTCGTGACCTACGGTTTCGCCGAGGGGTGGGCCCACTACTCGGAGGAGATGATGTGGGAGGCCGGCTTCGGCGATAGCGACCCCTATCTCCACCTCGGCCAGCTCCAGAACGCGCTGCTGCGCAACGTCCGCTACCTCGTGGCCCTCGGTCTTCACGCCGGCACGATGACGCTGGAGGAGGCCGAGCGGATGTTCCGCGAGCAGGGGCTCCAGGATCCCGCCAGCGCCCGGCAGCAGGCCGCCCGCGGCGCCTTCGATCCTGGCTATCTCAACTACACGCTGGGAAAGCTGATCGTGCGGAAGCTCCGCGAGGACTGGACCGCGCCCCGCGGCGGCCGTGACGCCTGGCGGGAGTTCCACGACCGGTTTCTCTCCTATGGCGGGCCGCCGGTGCCGCTGGTGCGGAAGGCGATGCTGGGGGAGGTTGGGGTGATGTTGTAACTGGTCCTGATGACCGGCCGGCGCCCTCGGTCTGCGGTTGCCGTTTACGCCTCACTCGTGCTATAGTGAGTGGTGTGCAACTGTGGAGGAGGTTTGCTATGGCAGGCGCTGATGATGCCTGTTCTTGCGTGGGAGAGCGATGATAGCCTCAACGCCTTTCAGCAAGCACGACTGCAACGCGGTATCCTAATCAGTGCGCCCTCATGCCAAAGTGCAGCCGGCAGAGAATGCTTTCATTCTGTTGCGTCAATGGCAGTCCGTGTCTGCCGAGGTTCCTCGGCAAATCTTTCCGGTTTTCTGTAACGAGAATAAAGCCTTCAACTTAGCGCGATCGGCTGAGAAGGAGGCCGCGACCAAGCTTTCTTCTGCAGCGTTGCGCTAATTGGCTTAGTAGCCTTTCTCCACACTAATGAACGACTACGGCCAATGGTGGAAGGATCTTGGTGGAGCGAAGGAAACTCCATCATTGGATGGCCTTGTCCCAGTGCAAGGCTATATGCGCGATGGCCGGCCACCGGAAGAGGTGGCGATGATAGAAAAGGCATCAGTTTATGGCGCCTATGCCGTATTTTTTGAAGCTGGGCGAAACGGCAAGGCTCCCGTGGCTCAAGCCTTCATCTTTGTTTCCGACGGATCCAGTAATGATTTAATATTTGCCGATCTCCATAAGAGACTTTGGAGTTGGGGCGGAGTTCCTTTGGTTTATCGTAAGGTACCTGGTGTAGTACAGCTTTTCCGCTGTGCTCACGGGCCTGATTTCTTGACCAGTGATGGAGATTTGGTCTGCAATCCTGTTAAGACGTTAAAGCTTGCTTCCGCTATAAGCGCTGACCCCTGGTGGAATCTCGAACAGCTTCGTAATGGAACTCTATGGGATGATACTAAGGCTTCGAAAGGACTGCTTTCTGCCAAGAAATCAGCGCACAAGGGACTGATTGAAGCTGTGAGTCAGCTAAGTAATACGCTGAACGATGAAAAAATATTACCTAAACATTTGCGTAGGCAGCTGCTGATTCTCTCTTTGCTGGTGGCATACCTCGAAGAGCGCGAGGTTTTCGAAGATGGTTATCTTTCTTTCTTTTTGCCGGGGGCAAAAAGATTCTTCCAAGTACTTGCCGACGGAAATGCTTTGGTGGCAATGCTGGAGGCGCTGGAGAAGAGATTCAATGGTAATGTATTCAGTCTTAATGAAGCGGGCCGCACGTTGCTCCGGGCCAGTAACGGCCAACTCGGCCGATTCGCGAAGCTTGTTGAGGGATATGAAGAAAAGGGGGGACAACTAACCCTTTGGCAACGCTATTCGTTTAAAGACTTACCCGTGGAGCTGATTAGCCACGTTTACCAGTTATTTGTCAAAGACATCGATAGTTCGGTCTATACCCCGCCGTCTCTCGTTCGTCTTATGTTGGACGAGGCGTTGAGTTGGGAGCGGCTCGACCGATTGCAGCAGCGCGGCGAGATAATTTTGGATCCTTGCTGCGGGTCGGGTGTCTTTCTCGTCGAATCGTACAAGCGTTTGGTTCTGCATTGGCGCAGTCGCAATCAATGGGAAAAACCCGATGAACCCGTTCTAAAGGAACTTTTGGGTAGGCTTCGGGGCATCGATGTGGAGAAAGGTGCGGTGGAGCTTGCTGCCTTTAGCTTGTGTCTTGCGCTCTGTGATGCGCTGGAACCAGAGGCTATTCGCGCCAGTGTTAAGCTTTTTCCTCCGCTTGTAGGCAAGACTCTGCACCATTTGTGCTTTTTTGAAGCCAAGGAGAAGTCCTTGGTAAGGGAGCCCGTCGGTGTAATAGTCGGGAATCCTCCCTTTGCATCTAGTCTTAGTACGGAGGGTGCTAAGCGCAGCTATAAAAATTATGCAAAAAACCATGGCCCACTGCCAGATAAGCAACTGGCCTATCTCTTCCTGCACGAGACAATGGGGATGTTAGCTGAGGGTGGTGTACTAAGTCTCCTCCAGCAGTACAACTTTCTTTACAATCAGCAGTCTCTCGACTTTCGTCGTGATTTCATTGCCAAATGGGATGTGCGGGAGATTCTCGACTTCATCTCTGTGCGCGGTCTTTTTAATAAGGGTGGTGCGGACACCAAGGTAATCGTCGTTGTGGCCGAGGCTGCTAAGCCTCCAGTGGATCGGAAGATACTTCATGCGACATTCCGTCGTAGTGGCCGCGCCGATGCCGAGCAGGGGTTTGACATTGACTACTATGACTTGCATTGGCTGCCTCGCGATCTTGTGCTTGCAAACGATGGTGTTTGGCGATCGGATCTCTTTGGCGGCGGACGTGTGCTTGGTTTGGTGGATAGGCTAAAGAAATTTCGCACGCTAGGGCAGTATGCCGAAGCACAGCAATGGGATTTCGGCGAAGGCTTTATTGAAGGAGGAGGTGGCGTTTCGCGGCAGGCTGATCACATCGTTGGCAAGCCAATGCTTCCCTCGGAAGCTCTGACTTTGAGCGGGATCGATAGGCGTTCAATTGCTAAGGTGCCCAGGATGCCGATTGAAGGCCCGCGATCGAGGGGCCGGTTTTCGCCGCCGATGCTCTTGGTGCGAGAGCAGATGGATCTTCCACATGCAGTTTGGTCTGAAGATTACCTGACATACAAGAACCAAATAGTCGGGTTCGCAGCTCCGCAGGAGGATTGCACCCTTCTGGCCGATGTAGATCAATGGCTAACAAGCGAGGCTCTGGCATTGCGAGCATTTGTCGCAAGCGTGAGCGTCAAGCTCTTTACGCAGAAGGCCACTACGCTGTCAAGTGCCGACATCCTTGCTCTGCCATATCCAAGCTCCGGTAACTTGGATCTAAGCCCTAACGAAGCGGTTCTCGCCAATGATATCGTGGAGTATTATCGTGATCTCATTCGGCTCGGTGGCGATTCGTTAGCAATGAAGGCGGGTGGCTATGCGGTACTCCCAGACTTCGTCTCTGTCTTCACTCGGCAGATCAATGCGGTATATAAGAGCGAGAGGTTACGGGCTTTGGCGCCACGGCAATGGCCGGGTATCATTTGCCACCCATTTGTCTTTGGCAAGGGTACAGTGGAGTGGGGTGGAGACGACGAACTGAAAGACAGGCTGGATGCTCTTCTTCGCGAGCATTATGGTACAACGATGCGCGTCACCCGTGTCGCCCGTATTTACGACGGGAGGTTTATTTTCTTGCTGAAGCCGGATCGGTTGCGGTACTGGCTGGGCTCAGTGGCGCTGCGCGATGCTGATGAAGTAATGGCCGACCTGCGTATGCAGGGATTTTGAAGCTCCGCCCATGCTGGCTGACTCCTTAGACTCATCTGCCCAGTTAGGAGCCCTCAGCGGCGATGTGCATTTGCCAAGTAGCTCGCTCTATGAGCTTCTCGACTTCATTGCCGCTGAACTGCCACGCTGGCGGGATAGAAGTGAGCGGAGGAAGCTGACATCGGAACCAGAGCTGACAGCTCAACTTTGCAGTCATCTAAACAGCGTAGCACGCCATTCCCCAGGGTGGGACTGTCTACAATTCCGGACTGAAGTGCCCGATGAGCAGCAAGGCGGACGTAAAATCGACATGGCCCCTTCGCCTTGTGGTACGACAGTCTGGATTGGAGGCCGCCGCCACACGGACTTCGACAATCTTTTTCCTATCGAATGCAAGAGACTGCCAACACCTCTTGGCATAAAGCGGGATGAGCGAGAATACGTCATCAACCGACATGCTTCAACTGGTGGTATACAGCGCTTCAAGGCCGGGCACCATGGTGCTGCCCATAAACTGGGCGCCATAGTTGCGTATATGCAAGAAAATACCGTAGCGGCATGGCAGAGTCGAATAGCAGGATGGATCAGTGAGCTGGTTGATGCATCTCACCCCGGTTGGAGTGAGAAAGATATGCTTCACCTTTTGCGTCATACTGAGGTGTTAGGCTTGGCTACTCTTCAATCATTGCACTCAAGAGAAAAGGGTCTGCCGGAAATTGAGCTGCGCCATCTTTGGGTAAGGATGAAATAGAGGATGAGAAATCAAAGCGACCCCAGTAGCTCCAGGTATTCCGCCGCCCCCATCTCCCGCGGATTCGACGCGTTCGAGCCGTTCCGCGCCGCCTGCTCGGCGATCCACGGGTAGTCCGTGGCGGGGAGCTTGAGGTCGCCGAACTGGGGGATGCCGAGGTCCCGCAGGAGTTCCTCGATCGCCTGGAGGACCCCTTCGGCGCCCGGTTCGCTCCCCGGCGGCAGGGCGGCTTCCAGGGTGGCCAGCTTGTTCTCGCAGGTCTCGAGGTTGTAGCGGGTGACCGGTGCCAGGAGAATGGCGTTGGCCAGCCCGTGCGGGAGGTCGTAGCGTCCGCCCAGGGTCTCGGAGAGGCAGTGGACGGCGGCCACGTCGGCGTTGCCGAAGGCGAGGCCGGCCAGGGTGGAGGCCCGCATCACCGCCTCGCGCGCCTCGGGGTCCGCCGCGATGTCGGCCGCGGCCCGGCGGAGATAGCGGAGAAGGAGGGCGACGGCCTTCTCCGCCAGGGCGTCCGAAACCGGATTGGCGAGCCGGCAGGTGGTGGCCTCGACGGCGTGGGTGAGGGCATCCACCCCGGTCCAGGCGACGAGGCGGCCCGGCAGGGTGGTCAAAAGATCGGCGTCGACGATCGCCCAGTCGGGGAACATGGTCTCCCCCTTGACGCTGATCTTGGCGTGCCGCTCCGGGACGGAGAGCACCGAGACCCAGGTCACCTCGGAGCCGGTGCCGCAGGTGGTGGGGATGGCGATGAACGGCAGGGGCTTCTCGGCGTAGCGGTCCCGCCCCTCGTAGTCCATCACCGAGCCGGCGTTCGTCATCATCATCGCGGCGGCCTTGGCGGCGTCGAGGACGCTGCCGCCGCCGATCCCCAACACCAGCGACGCCCCCTCCTCCTTCCCCCACTCCGCCAGCCGGTCGACCGTCGCGGCCCGCGGGTTGGGCTCGACCTGATCGAAGGTGATCGCCTCGATATTCCGCTCCGCCAGGGCCTGCCAGATCCCCTCGGGCCAGCCGGTCTCCTCGATCCCGGGATCGGTCACCATCAAGACCCGTTCCGGAGCGTAGCCGGCGACGATCTCGGGAAGCTGCTTCAGGCAGCCCGGGGCCATCAGGACACGGGTGGGGACGCGGAAGGGGCGGCTCATGGGCGGGTATCCGTCCCCCCGCCCCCCAGCAGCGCCGTGGCCCGGTCGAGCTCCTTCGCGAAGCCCGTGATCGTGCCGGCCACCACGCCCATCTGCTGCTCGGCTTCCTTCCACTGCCGCTGCTCGAGGGCCTCGCGCACGGCGGGGAGGGTCTTCACGCCGTAGCCGGTGTAGAAGCCGGGGGCGTAGATCTGGTGGACGTACCAGGAGCGGCGCGGCAGACCCGCGGCGCGTGGTCAGGGCCCGCTCGGTCTTCATCAGGATCTCGTCGAGCCGCTGCTGGACCTCCGGCGGCGGAGCCTGGCCGCCGGCGGTCGCGGCGGCCATCGCCTTGGAGTAGGCGGCGGCGCTGGTCTTGAGGGTCGCCACCGCGTTCTCCAGCGGGGCGAAGTTGAGGTAGGGCACGGCGTCCAGCCGCTTCGGGGCGACCCAGGTCTGGGTCGGATCGTCGACCGCCTGATAGAGCTTGTCGTCCAGGCCGCGGTTGCGGTCCTCGGCCTCCTTGCGCAGGGTGCCGGCGAGCTTCTCGACCTCGTCGGCATAGCGGCCGACGGTGGTGGTGAAGCGGTCGAAGTCGAAGGGCAGGACGTCGGCGTTCGCCAGCCGCAGCACCAGCCGCCCGCCGGTCTTGGCCAGCGCCACGCCGTAGACGAAGGTCGGGTCCACGAAGCGGGTGTAGTGGTCGAAGGAGTCGTAGATCGAGTGGTACTGCCCGTACTCCTCCTCGCCGCCGTAGCCGATGTTGAGCGCGGCGATCCCCAGATGCTGCAGGAAGGGGGTGAAGTCCGAGCCCGAGCCCAGGGGATCGAGCGCGAAGGTCCGCGATCCCCGTGCCTCCTGCGCCTGGTCGGGGGTGCCGAAGAGGATCGCGCCGGCGAGGGTGCGGTCGAGGACGCTGATCCCCTTCTCGGGATCGGTGCACGTCGCGCACCACCTGGTTGACCAGGGTCTCCAGCTGGTGCGAGCCGCCGGCGCCGAAGAAGCCGCGGCGAGTTGCTGTCGGAGTTGATGTAGACGGCCGCGTGCTGGCGCAGCTCGTCGGCGTGGGTCTCGGCCCACTCCGTCGAGCCGAGCAGGCCCGGCTCCTCGCCGTCCCAGGCGGCGTAGATGATGGTGCGCTTCGGCTTCCAGCCGCTCTTGACCAGCTCGCCCAGGGCGCGGGCCTCGGCGAGCTCCGCCACCATGCCGCTGATCGGGTCGGACGCGCCGTTGACCCAGGCGTCGTGATGGTTGCCGCGGATCACCCACTCGTCGGGGCGCTCGGAGCCCGGGATCCTGGCGATGACGTCGTAGATGTGGACCATGGTCCAGTTGAACTCCAGCTTGAGGTGCACCCGCGCCGGGCCGGGGCCGAGGTGGTAGGGGATCGGCAGGGCGCCGCGCCACCCCTCGGGAGCCATCGGGCCGGCCAGCGCCCTGAGCAGCGGCAGGGCGTCGCCGTAGGAGATCGGCAGCACGGGGATCTTGGTCAGCGTCTTGGCGTCCTTGATGTCCAGCCGCTTGGCGTCCTCGGTCGCGCCCACGCCGGGGGTGAGCGGATCGCCCGAGTAGAGTCGGCATGTCGGCCACCGAGCCGCGCTGGACGCTGCGGTCCGAGCGCCACGCCGCCCTTGGGATAGACGTCGCCCTGGAAGTAGCCGTCGCCGCGGGGGTCGGAGTAGATGATGCAGCCGACGGCGCCGTGCTCGGCGGCCACCTTCGGCTTGATGCCGCGCCAGGAGCCGCCGTAGCGGGCGATGACGATCTTGCCCTTGACGTCGATGCCGCGGCGGTCGAGCTCTTCGTAGTCCTTCGGCACGCCGTAGTTGACGTAGACCAGGTCGCCGGTGACGTCGCCGTCGATCGAGTAGGCGTTGTAGGTGGGGAGCTGCTCGGCCGTCTGGCCAGAGGTCGAATCCTCCTTGAGCGGCGGCTCGGAGAGAGTGGCGGTGAAGCGGGTCGGCGCCACCATCTCGAGCACGCGGATCTTCGGAGTGGGGAAGAGCACCTTGAACTGCTCGATCTCGGTCTGGAACCCCCACGACCGGAAGAGGCCCGCCATGAACTCGGCGTTGTCCTTGTCGTAGGGAGATCCGATGTGATGCGGGCGCGCCGACAGGCGCTTCATCCACTCCTTCAGGCTGGCGGCTTCGAGATGGGAGTCGAAGCGCGCCTCGAGCTCCCGCTGCTGGCTGGCGTGATCATTGCTGAAGCCGAGCAGGGGTCCCGAAGAGGGTAGAGTCGTGTCGGCGAAGGTCCAGGCCGCGAGGGCCAGGATGAGCGCCGGGATCAGGAGCAGAATTCTTCTCGTCGGCATGGATTCCTCCGGCCGCCGGAAAGTCCGGCGCGCCTCCGGTCGATAAACAACGTTGTGGCATTCTAGTCCGCGGACATGGGGAGGATACGAGAGTTTTGAGCGAAGGTTCGCGCGCGGGCGTCACGCCGGGGGTGCGTTCCCTCTCCCCCGAGGTCTTCCTGTGGGCGATGGGCCTGTTCTGCGGGTTCATCGGCGCGTTCGTGCTCATCGCGCCCCATCGCTTCAATACCCCGTCCTATGACGCCCTGCTGCCTTATGGGCTCGGCTGGGGGACGCTCTCGCTGGCCTCCGGAATGGCGATGCTGGCCGTGGCCGTGCTGCGGCCGCGGCGGGGCTTGAGCTTCGCGGCCCACTTCTGCGTCGGAGTGACGCTGCTCGCGCTCGCCGCGAGCTTCTTCCGGGTCGGCGCCATCTCCGGCTCGGTCTGCTATACCGTTCTGGGGCTGGGGACCTTCGGCGCCTGCCTGCTCCAGCGTGACCGGCCTGGCGCGGCCCGGGAGGGCGACCTGTTCGGCCTCCTCATGGGCGTTATCGCCACCTCGGTGGGGCTGTTGATGCTGGCGCTGCCGCGGCTCTTCCAGGGCCCCTTCTACGGCCAGTTTCCGTACAGCCTCACGGTCTTCGCCCTGGCGTTTCTGCTGACCGGCGCCCCGCTCGCTGTGGCCCAGCTCGCGCCCGCGGCGAGGAAGCGGTGGATCTGGCCGGTCCACGTGCTCGCCGGCGCCAACTTCCTGGCGTTCGGGTTCCTCATCGCGCTGCCGCGGGCGTCCTGGACCGGCGTCGCCATCTACGCCGGCGGCGGCGCGGCGATCGTCTGCCTGCCCTGGCTGCGCCGCTGGCTGGCGACGCTCGACACCGCCGCCCTGCGCGCCCGCCTCTCGCTGACCCTGGTGATCGCGACCTCGCTCGCGCTCATCCTGGCGACGGCGGTGGTGACGGCCCAGGAGGAGCATCTGGCCGAGACCCAGGTGATCGCGACCCAGAGAGCCGAGGCAAAATCGGTCGCTCGCAACGTTTCGGATTACATCGAGCTGAACGGCGCCCGGACCGCCACGCTGGCCTCCTTCGCCGGGCGCGAGCCGATGACGGCTACCGGCCAGGCCGAGGTGCTCTCCAGCTCTCTGCGGATCTACTCGGATGTCGCCGCGCTCCGCGCCGTCTCGCTCGACGGCCGGGTGGTGGCCGCCGCCGGAGCCCTGCCCCTGCCGGCGCGGGACGTGCTGGAGCTGGCCGCGGCGGTGGCCCGGGAGGGGCGCAGCCAGATCACCCCGGTACGGGTGGGAGCGCGCTCCTTCTTCCTCCTGGGCGCTCCCATCCACGACGCCGACAACGA
The DNA here is from genome assembly GCA_963792575.1 of uncultured Acidobacteriota bacterium. Lineage (GTDB taxonomy): Bacteria > Acidobacteriota > Thermoanaerobaculia > Multivoradales > UBA5704 > DATARR01. The sequence continues at coordinate 304,101 of CAWBWZ010000021.1, read as the reverse complement.
GCTCGCCGGCACGCTGGTGGCCGCTTTCGGCGCCGAGGCCCTGGCGAACCGGATCTCCCGGCGGGGATCCCACGTCTCGCTGTCGGACGGCCTGGGCCATACGCTCGCCGAAGCCAACGGGCTGGGACCCGGCGAGACGCTGCCGCCGCTGCCGCGCTCCTGGGACCGGCGGGTCCGCGACCGCCAGCAGCGGGTGGAGAGGGAGGAAGGCCTGGCGGGTTTCGCCCCGGTCCCCCGCCTGAACTGGGCGGTGGCGGTGGAGAGCCCCCGAACCGCGGCCCTGGCCGGTGTGCGCCGGGGGCGCGATCTCGCCTTCGGCCTCCTCCTGCTGGTGATCCCCCTGACGGTGACCGCCGGCATCTTCGCCGCCCGCCGGATCGCCCGTCCGCTCGGCGATCTCTCGAACGCCGTCGGCGAGCTGACCGCCGGCAATCTCGCGGCTCCGCTCGGGGCGAGCAGCGGCATCACCGAGGTCGCCCGCCTCGCCGCCGCCTTCCAGGAGATGCGGGACCGCCTGGCCGAGCGCACCCGCGAGAGCGAGCGCCTGGCGACCGAGCTGCGGGCCCGGGCCGAGGCGCTCGCCGAGACCGACCGCCGGAAGGACGAGTTCCTCGCCATGCTCGCCCACGAGCTGCGCAATCCGCTCGGGGCGATCGCCAACGCCTCCTACCTGCTGGAGCAGCTCGGGTCCACCGATCCGCAGACCGCGAGGCCGGTCGCCATCATCCGGCGGCAGATCCAGCACCTGGTGCGGATGGTGGACGACCTGCTCGACGTCTCCCGCATCACCCAGGGCAAGATCGAGCTGCGGCGGCAGCCGCTCGACCTCGCCGAGGTGCTGCGGCACGCCGCCGAGGCCTCGCGGCCGCTGGCCGAGGCCAAGGAGCAGACGCTGGACGTGGATCTCCCGCCAGGCGCCCTGCCGCTCGACGGCGACGGGACGCGGCTCGAGCAGGTGGTCTCGAACCTCCTGCGCAACGCCGTGAAATTCACCCATCCCCGCGGCCACATCGCGCTCTCCGTCCGGCAGGAAGGCGAGGAGGCCGTGGTACGGGTCCGCGACGACGGCGCCGGCATCTCCGCCGACCTGCTGCCGCGCGTCTTCGACCTCTTCGCCCAGGGCGAGCAGGGTCTCGACCGCTCCGAGGCCGGCCTCGGCATCGGCCTCACCCTGGTGCGCAGCCTGGTCGAGATGCACGGCGGAAAAGTCGCCGCCCGCAGCGAGGGGCCGGGGAAGGGGAGCGAGTTCGAGGTGCGGCTGCCATTGGGGGACGAGATGGCTCGGGCAGAAACGGAAGCAAGGACATAAAGGACGTAAAGGACGGCAAGGACGAAAAACGCCTTGGTCGTTGGTGTCCTTGCCGTCCTTGTTGTCCTTTACGTCCTTGTCTTTTTCCCCTCAGTACCGCCCCACCAGCCCCACCGAAAAGCTCCGCCCCCGCGCCAGCGGCGCCACCTCGTCCGGCGAGTCCCGGTAGCGCCGGTCGGTCAGATTGCGGCCGAGGAGGCGGAGCTCCAGGGGCTCGGTGATCCGCCAGCCGAGGCCCAGATCCCAGACGCTCTGGCCTGGCCTCTCGTCCTCGGTGGGGCCGGGGCGCTCGTCGCGCAGGAAGTAGCTCCCCCGGAGATAGGCGAAGCCGCACTCCCCGCTCCAGCGCAGGGTGGCCGCGCCGTTGGGGGCCGCGATGTTGTCGAGCGCCGCGCCGTCGTCCACCGCCTCGCCTCGCGCCCAGGCGGCGGCGAGCTCCAGCCGGAAGCCCGCGGGAAGCGCCGTCTGCCCCTCCAGCTCGATCCCCTTGATCTCCGCCTCCCCCCGGTTGCGGAAGAAGAAATCCCGCTCGGGGCGGTAGCGCTCGATCAGGTCGTCGATCTGGTAGAAATAGCCGAACAGGGCCAGCGATCCGCGCCCCCGCGCCCAGCGCACCGAGGCGTCGTACTGCAGGCTGGTCTCGGGATCGAGGTCCGGATTGCCGGTGATGAAGCCGCGGCCGGAGGGGCCCCGGAAGTAGCGGTCGGAGAGCAGCGGATCGCGGAAGCCGCGGGCCACCTGGAAATAGCTGGTGACGTCCCGGAACGGTCCCGCCGTCAGCGCCGCGTACCCCGACAGCGCGCCGTGATTCGTCGAGCGGTTGCCGAAGAAGCCCCCCTCGTTGCGGGTCTCCACCCGGTCCCCCCGCACTCCGGCCGAGAACAGGGTCCGCGCCGCCAGCGGCCGGTCGAAGGTCACGAAGACGGCCTGGTCGACCTGGCGGGCGTCGGCGATCGACACCGACCTTTCGAACGCGACCCGGCCGCCGTTTGCGTCGAGGGTCTCGCGGCCGGTGAACGCCTCCAGGTTGAAGCGGGAGACCACCTCCAGCCCGGTGAGCAGGCGTCCGCCCAGCAGCGGCCGTGAGGCCACGGCCCGCACCGAGGCGTCGTCGGCGTCCACATCGGCGCTCTCGATCAGGCGCGCCGCGGTCGCCGTGGCGGCGCGGTCGCGGTCGGTGACCAGCCGGTAGCGGCCGGCGAAGAGACCGAGCTCCAGCGTCTCGAAACCCCAGTGCGGGCCGGCGTCGAGGTTGAGGTGGAAGCGCCGGGAGCTCTCCTTCGGGTAGTCCGTGCGCACGGTGTTGACATCCGAGGAGGGCTTGCCGACGTCCACCGCGTCGGCGGCGGAGAACGAGGCCCGCAGGCGTCCGAGCGGGGTGTAGCTGGTGTAGCGCAGCGCACCGCCGCGGTCCTCGAAGGAGGAGTTGGGGATGCGCTCGCCGCCGCCGGCCTCCTGATCGCCGGAGCGGCGCCAGTGGATCTGCCCCAAGAGGGCGCCGCCCGGCACGTCTCCTGAGACCTCGACGCCGGCCACCTCCTCATCCGCCGCGCCGCCGCTCTTGTCGAGCTGGAAGTTGACCGACGAGGTGCCCGGCTCGGGGAAGCGGGAGCGGGCGTGGATGACGCCGCCCAGGGCGTCCGAGCCATAGGCGACCGAGCCGGGCCCGCGCGCGATCTCGATCGAGCCGAGGGTGAACGGGTCGAGATAGCTGGCGGAAGGCCCGGCGCGCCGTTCCGCGGTGACCCGGCCGCCGTCGAGCAGGATCAGCGTCCGGCCGCCGGCGAGGCCGCGGATCACCGGCACCGCGGTCGAGCTCTCATCCGTCCGCGAGGCGCCGGCGACCCCCTGCAGCGCGTCGGCGAGCCGCGGTGGCCGGCGCTGCTCCAGATCCTCCTGGCTGACCGTGGTGGTCGCCGAGGCGGGGGGAGCCTCGATGTTGGGGGCCACTCCGGAGACCACCGTCACGCTGTCCTCGAAAGCCGTGGGGATGGTCAGATCGAGCGCTCCCGCTTCCGGGAGCCCGGCCACCTCGAATGGCGGTGACACCTCCCCGGCCGGGCTGGAGGCCACCAGCTGGAAGGGGACGGCCGGCGTGGGAAGAATGCGGAACCGGCCGTCCGCTCCGGCAGTCACCGAGACCGTCTGGCCGACGATCGAAACCCGGTAGCCGGACGCCGGCGCGCCGTCCGCGAGCAGCAGCCGGCCGTCGAAGGCGTGGGCCCAGGAGGGCAGGAGAAGGAGAAGGGAAAAAACGTACCTAAAACGCATAAAGACCTCGATCCTGCCGGCGTTCTTCCTGATGGAAGACAGATCGCCGGATCGTTTCCGTGTTCGCCGCGCTCCCGAGGAGCGGGCGGGCATCTTCACGGAGGTCTCGGTCTATTGGTTCAGACGGCCGGTCAGGACGCGGACGGACGTGCGGACGGGAGGCGAGGGGAGGGGTGTGCGGGTAGCTCGCGAGGGCGTCTGAGAAGCAACAGCGGAGGGCGCTGCCAGTTTGGCCGGGGGCCGAGACGGAAAGGCCTCCCGCGCCTCGGCATCCGGCGACGGATCCTCCCACGCGGCCGCGGCGAACGGCACGGTCAGGAGCGCGAGAAGGATCAGGAGAAGGCCGGAAGGCCGCCGGAACATGGACATCGGAGGATCATTCTACCCGAGCCTCCGCCTCGTCGACCTGCTGCGCCCGCACGATGAACCGCTTGGGGGCCGAGCCCACGTAGTGGAAGGGGTAGCAGGTCACCAGCGTGAGCTCCGAGGTGCCGTTGTCCGCGAGCACCTTGGTCTCCTCGGGCTTGACGATCTCGGTCCACTCCACGCGGTACTGGAAAGTGCCTTCCAGCGTCTGCAGCCGGATCATGTCATTCTTACGAATATCCTTGAGACCTCGGAAAAAACTGTCCCGGTGAGCGGCGAGACCGACGTTGCCGGCGCCCGGCCGGGCGGTTTCGGGGATATGGCCGACGCCGCGCCGCAGAGCCTTGGTGTCCACCCCCTCCAGCACGACGGCGGAGACGCCGACGCGGGGGATCTCGATGCGGCCGATCAGCGAGCCATCCTCCAGCGGCTTGGGCGGCGTGGCGGCGGGCTGGGGCTTGAAGCTCCCGAGCGAGTCCGTCTCGGCCGCGGCGGCTGTGCCCTTAGGGGCGGCGTTCAGCGCCTCGTCCAGAAGCTGGTTTTCGCGGTACTGGAAATAGGTGGAGTCGAGCCAGGACCAGGCCCAGATCCCCAGGCAGAGGATGCCGGCGAGCAGCAGGGCGCGCTCGAGCCAGCGCAAGCGATGTTTCCTGGTGGAAATCGTATTCATAGCGATCGTGGAGCTGTGCTCTAAAAACAGAATCACCTGGCGCCGTAGCGCCAGGTGATCTAGTTGAACTGGCGGAACTGTTTAGGCATTGCGCTTCGCGTAGGTGCGAATCGCGAAAGCCGCGAACAGGGCCAGGAGGCCGGCGATCGCCACGGTCGGCAGGTCGCTGGCGGTCTGCGGCAGCGAAGCCGAGGAGGTCGTGGTCGTGTCGGTCGTGGTGGTCGTGCTGCCCGAGTACGAGCCGGTGGTTCCGGTGGTCGTATCGGTCGCGGTCGTGTCGGTCGAGGTGGCAGTGCCGGTCGTATCGTTGGTCATCGTGCCGGTCGTGCCGGTGGTGCCCGTCGAGGTGCCGGTCTGGCTGTTCACGTCGTTGGTGCCGGTCACGCTCTCATTGGCCGTACCCTCGACCGTGCCGTGCTCCTGCATGGTGCCGGTCTGGCTGGGGGCCTGCTGCATGTTCGCGCCCGGATTCTGCAGGTTGTTGTTGGTCTGGCCCGGCTTCGTCTCCTGCGAGGCGCCGGGGGCCGTGGTGTTCAGGGTGCTCTGCGCGAACAGGGCGGGGGCCGCAACAATGGCCAGAACCGCGGTCATAAGGTTTAGACGCTTCATATCGAGCTCCTCTCCGAATTTAGTTTTTTGACTGGAAGCCACCCGATGGGCGCCCTTCCACCTTTAACATTTGCGATGTTCGGGGGAACCTCGACTCTTTCGAAAGCTTTCAGCGCGCTGTGCCGAGGTCCCTCTCCCGCCCACCGTCCTTCACGGGAAAATATAGTTGCAACCTCGATGCCACATTGGGGATTACACAGATCTTGCTCAGGCATCCGTGGCCTGCGACCTCAACCCCTATCCCCTTCTCCTAAAGGAGAAGGGGGACGACTGCGAGGCGTATGGCCCGTAGTGTGTGCAGTTGCACGCCATAATGACTTTGAAAGCGCGCAAGGCGCACCCTACGAGCATTACCGGTGCTGACAGGCCCTCCCTCTCCTTTAGGAGAGGGACCGAGGGTGAGGTCGCAGGCCACCGAAGTCCCAGTTTTCCCTCCTCTCCGCCGGAGGAAGCGGGAGAAGAGGGCCGGGGTGATGAGGGGCTTTACGCCTTGGTGAGCTTCTTGTACCGGATCCGGTGCGGCTGGTCGGCGTCGGCGCCGAGGCGGCGCTTCTTGTCCGCCTCGTAGGCCTGGTAGTTGCCCTCGAACCAGACCACCTGCGTGTCCCCCTCGAAGGCGAGGATGTGGGTGGCGATGCGGTCGAGGAACCAGCGGTCGTGGCTGATGACCACCGCGCAGCCGGCGAAGTCGAGCAGCGCCTCCTCCAGGGCCCGCAGCGTGTCGACGTCGAGGTCGTTGGTCGGCTCGTCGAGCAGCAGCAGGTTGCCGCCGGTCTTGAGCGTGCGGGCCAGGTGGACGCGGTTGCGCTCGCCGCCGGAGAGGTCCTTGACCTGCTTCTGCTGGTCCGGGCCCTTGAAGTTGAACGCCGCCACGTACGCGCGGGCCGGGACCTTGCGCTTGCCGAGCATCACGACGTCGAGGCCGCCGGATCGATCTCCTAGACCAGCTTGCTCGCCGTCGAGGCTGTCGCGGCTCTGATCGACGTAGGCGACCTTCACCGTCTCGCCGACGCGGAGCGTGCCGGCGTCGGGCTTCTCCTGGCCGACGATCATCCGGAACAGCGTCGTCTTGCCGGCGCCGTTGGGGCCGATGACGCCGACGATGCCGCCGGGCGGCAGGTCGAAGTCGAGGTCCTCGATCAGCAGCCTGTCGCCGTACCCCTTGCGCAGCCCCTCGGCCTCGACCACCACGTCGCCGAGGTGCGGGCCGGGCGGGATGTGGATCTCGTTCGGATCGCTCCGCTTGTCTGCTCGCGGTCCTCGGCGAGCAGCTCCTCGTAGGCGGTCGAGGCGGGCCTTGCCCTTGGCCTGGCGGGCGCGCGGGCGACATCCGCACCCACTCCAGCTCGCGCTGCAGCGTGCGCCGGCGCGCCGACTCCTGCTTCTCCTCGCAGCGCGAGGCGCTCCTGCTTCTGCTCCAGCCAGGAGGAGTAGTTGCCCTTCCAGGGGATGCCCTGGCCGCGGTCGAGCTCGAGGATCCAGCCGGCGACGTTGTCGAGGAAGTAGCGGTCGTGGGTGACGGCGACGACCGTGCCCGGGTACTCCGCGAGGATGTCGCTCCAGCCAGGCGACCGACTCGGCGTCGAGGTGGTTGGTCGGCTCGTCGAGCAGCAGCAGGTCGGGGCGCTGGAGCAGCAGCCGGCAGAGCGCGACCCGGCGGCGCTCGCCGCCCGAGAGCTTGGCGACGTCGGCGTCGGCGGGCGGCAGCCGCAGGGCGTCCATGGCGATCTCGAGCGTGCGGTCGAGGTCCCAGGCGTTGGCGGCGTCGATCGCGTCCTGGACGCGCGCCTGCTCGTCGAGCAGCTTGTCCATCTCCGTCGTCCGACATCTCCTCGCCGAACTTGGCGTTGATCTCGTCGAACCGGGTGAGCAGGGCGCGGGTCTCGGCCACCCCCTCCTCGACGTTGCCGAGCACGTCCTTGGCCGGATCGAGCTGCGGCTCCTGCGACAGATAGCCGACCGTGGCCCCCTTGGCCGCCCAGGCCTCGCCGACGAACTCCTTGATCTCGCCGGCCATGATCCGCAGCAGCGTGCTCTTGCCGGCGCCGTTCAGGCCGAGCACGCCGATCTTGGCGCCGGGGTAGAACGACAGCCAGATGTCCTTCAGGACCTCGCGATTGGGCGGATAGACCTTCCGCAGGTCCTTCATCACGTAGATATATTGCTCAGCCATATGACTCCTGAACTGCGATCCTTGGATTGGGGTAAGAAGACGACAGACCGCTGACAGCGGGATTGTAACCCAGGGAGGGCCCGGGCGCTCCTACAGAATCCGTCCTCCAGGCTTTAGTTCTACTTTGTCAGATTGCCCTCCCCGCCCGGGCATGAATGCCCGGGCTACGCTTCAACCGAAAAGCCGGGTGAACCCGGCTCCTGGAGGAGCGGCTCTGACTTCGGAGCCGGCTTCAGCCGGCTTTTCGTTTCCAGCGTAGCCCGGGCATTCATGCCCGGGCGGGGCCACCTTTCCGGCCCGGTGAGGGGAAAGCCGCCCCACCGACGTTCCCCTCTTTTAGCACTCTAACAACTCAAAAAACTAAGAGAGGTTCTCGTCATGAATAAGGCATTCCGCTTCACCCTGCCGCTCGGCCGCGGCTTTCCCCCGATGTTGTTCGCTGTATTTTTGATAGCCAGCCTGCCGGGCTGGTCCCAGGACTGGCCGCAGTGGGGCCAGAACCCGCGGCACACCGGAGAGGTGACCGTCAATGGGCAGCGTGCGAAGAAGATCCTCGACGACGTGGTCTACGATCCCTTCGTGGCGGCGGTGAAAGCCGATCCCTTTGGGGCTGGCCACCTGCCCATCCACTACCAGGCGCCGCTGACCGACGGCGACGACGTTTACATGGAGTTCAAGACCGGGGCCTTCACGGGCTTCGAGACCCGGAACACCCAGATCTGGAACGAGAAGAAGCTGCGCCGGACGCACGGCCACCTGTCGGAGGTCTGGAGCTTCGAGAGCGACTGGAAGCCGTTGCCCTTCATCGTCACGAGCAGCAGAGGCCCCTTCGATGAGCCCGTCTTCCATGCCGTCCTGGTGGGCGACTCCGTCTATGTCCCGGGCTTCGGCGGCTCGATCTACAAGGTTTCCAAGTCCGACGGCCACCTGCTGGGGCGCATCCAGCCCTTCGGCTCCACGCTCGACCCGGACACCTACGTCGCCGGCCCGCTCACCGCGGACGCCGCCGGCAACGTCTACTACAACGCCCTCAAGATCGACCACGACAACCCCTGGGACGTGAACCCGCCGGCCTCGTACCTGGTGAAGGTCTCGCCCAACAACACGGCCAAAACTGCCACCATCGCTTCGTTGACGCCCGGCGCGCCCGGCGCCGGCGACACGTGCCTCGGCAACTTCCGCTTCGCCGAGTTGCCGTGGCCGCCGAGCCCCGACGCCGTGCCGAGATTGGTGACCTGCGGCGTCCAGCGGGTTCCCGCGAACTCCGCTCCCGCCATCGCGCCGGACGGCACCATCTACATCGTCACCGTCGCGCACCTCAACTTTTTTGAGGGGTATCTCGTCGCCGCCAACCCGGATCTGACGCCGAAGTGGAACGCCTCGCTCGCCAACCGGCTCACCGACGGCTGCAACGTCACGTTGCCGCCCAACGGCACGCCCGGCGGCTGCCGCGCCGGCGCTCGCACCGGCGTCGACCCGTGGCAGAACCGGGCCGGCTCCGGCCTCGTGCTCGACGACTCGACCTCCGTGCCGGTAGTGCTGCCGGACGGCAGCATTCTCTATGGCGCCTTCAGCTTCTACCCCTATTTTCAGGGACACCTGATGAAGTTCAGCTCCAGCGGGCAGTTCCTGGCCTCATACCCCTACGGCTTCGACGATACGCCGGCGGTCTACCCGCACGACGGCACCTACTCCATCATCACCAAGGACAACCATTACACCGGCTTCTTCGGCTCCTACTGCCCGATCGATCAGTTCTGCCCGTTGGACCGCACCGCCAGCAACCCGGCCTCCCCGGAGGCCTACTTCATCACTCAGCTCGACAGCAACCTGGAGCCGGAGTGGCACTTTCAGAGCACCAACACCCAGAGCTGCGCCCGTGACCCCCAGGGCAACGTGAGCTGCGTCTCGGATCACCCGGCCGGCTTCGAGTGGTGCGTCAACGCCCCGGCGGTCGACCGCAAGGGCAATGTCTTCGTCAACAGCGAGGATGGCGGTCTCTACGTCATTCGCCCGAACGGCAAGCTGCGCGATCAACTCTTCCTCGATACCGCCCTCGGCGCCGCCTACACACCGCTCTCCATCGCCAGAGACGGCAGTATCCTGACGCAGAACAACGGCCACCTTTTCGTGGTCGGCGACGACGACTGATCCGCTCCGCGCTCCCGGGGGGGACGAGATACCAGGCGATTCTCTGGCCAGTTCTCCCCTGGGACCGCCGGCGTCCCGCCGGCCTTCAGGATACTGAGGCTTGGCTCCGGGCTACAGGAGGTCCACGGCCCGGGGAACCGATTCACACTTCATCGCGCCGGGATCTCCGACCGGGAGAGACATCGCCGCCAACTGCCGAACCGCTTCAAGACGTGTCTCGGCAGATACGAATCCATATTGAATCTCGCAAGCTTTGCGCACGAGATTCCCCAGGCTCGTCCCCTGATGCTGCGCCAGGCGCGAAAGCCGCTCGTGCAGATCAGGCGGGAACAAGATCGTCGTCTTCTTGGTAAGCACCATCTGCCTCCAGAGGTGGACGGTAGGAGGCGTCTTCCGGCATGTCAAGCGAACCCCCCCCTGGAACCGTCGATGTCCCGTGGGCTAAAATCGGTGCCGGCGCGCCTACGCGCATCACTGAGACAAGAGGAGGATTGCGATGCTGGTTTTTACCTCACCACGGTCACTTCGGCGGCTCGCTGCCGCATTGGTAACGGTCGGCGCGTTCGCCTTGCAGGCCACGCCGGCTCATGCGTTGACGGGCTGTGAGCCGACCGCGGATGTACCCCGCTACAACAGCTACACGCACTGGGCCGAGGCGGCCGGTCACGTGAATTGCGGCGGCTACTACGAGATCAGGTTGATGACGACCGGTGGGGCGACACTTGCCAAGCAGTCGGGCTATTACACGAGTCCACTGACCGTTTACACGAATTGGGTCACTTGCCCGTCGGGCACCAGCGTGTACAGCTACGTCTACGAGAAGGCAAACGTGCAGGGCAATACCTATACCTTCACGGTCACGTCTGCTCCTTTCCTCTGTCCGTAATCTGCTCGCACGGTCCCTGGGTCTGAAAGGGTTAGGCCCGTGACGCTAAGCTCACGGGCTTAGAGCACCTGACAAAACTCGGTTCGCAAGTAGGGGAGGAGTTCGTCCCCTCCCTCGCCCTGAAAGGGCGGCATTTGAATAGCCTGATGATCCTCTAGAAGGCTCCTCCCTTCTGACGAGCCACAATAGGCTCGCCGGGAGACCAATCCCTGAAAGGAGGAGCAGATGAGACTGTACTGCGGAGTTGACTTGCATTCAACCAACAGTTATCTCGCCGTCCTGAATGAGCAACTGGAGTCGGTTCTCGACCGCCGGGTCCCCAACCGCCTGGACGCGGTCTTGGGGGCCTTGGAGCCCTTGCGAGAGCAGATCCAAGCTGTCGCCGTAGAGTCCACCTTCAACTGGTACTGGTTGGTGGATGGCCTTGTGGAGGCCGGCTACCGGGTCGAGTTGGTCAACACCTCTGCGGTGCGTCAGTACGAGGGTCTCAAGTACGTCGACGACCGCCATGACGCCCGTTGGTTGGCCCGCCTGCTCCACCTGGGCATTCTCCCGACGGGCTATATCTATCCCAAGCCCGAACGAGCTGTACGGGACTTATTGCGCCGCCGAGCCTTCCTGGTGCGGCAACGGACGGCCAGTTTGTTGAGCGTCAAGAATCTCTTCTCGCGCAACACCGGAGTTCAAGTCCCGGCCAACGAGCTCAAGCGTCTGACCCCTGAGCAGGTGGTCGAGAAATTCTCAGACCCGCATCTCGCCCTGGCCATCACGAGCAGCTTGGCCGTTGCCCGCGTCATCAAAGAGGAAATTGCGGGGATCGAGAAAGCCGTCCTGAAAGAGGCCAAGCTGCGGCCGGAGTTCGAGTTGCTCGAGAGCATTCCGGGAATCGGGCAGACCTTGGCCCTGACCATCATGTATGAGGCCGGTTCGATGACACGCTTCGCGGATGCCGGGCACTTCTGTTCCTACTGTCGTTGCGTTCCCAGTCGACACCTCAGCAACGGGAAGGTCAAGGGAACCGGCAATGTGCGCAACGGCAATTCCTACCTGTCCTGGGCGTTCACCGAGGCGGCGCACTTCGCCATCCGTTTCGAGCCCCTGGCCAAGCGCTTCTATGAGCGCAAAAAGGCCAGAACCAATGAACTGGTCGCCTTGCGGACGATCTCGCACAAGCTAGCTCGCGCGGCCTTTTACGTCTTACACGACCGGGTACCGTTCCGGTCTGCACAAGCTTTCAGTTGATTCCAGGTGGGAGGCAGGGAGCCTGTGAGAAGCGCTGGGAACAAACCCTCCGAGCCTGATTGGCCCCTGTCTTCCACCGGTTTGAGCTCTTTGTCGGGATGCGCCCAGGTCGTGAGCCCTCAGGTGCTGGCACCCTCTCATTGGGGTAGCCTTTCGACTGTCCGTCATGCTTGGACACGACTTGGAACCGAAGATTTTCTGGGGGCACGAGAAGAGTGCCAGGGGTGAGGCGGAGCCGTCACCGGCTCCGCCTCACCTTGATCCCGATGGGTGGCTGGTGCGGATCTCCCGCACCCAAAGAACTGAAACTACGGGCGCGCAAACTGCCAGAGGGGCTCGTCGTGCACCCTCGCGCCGTTCCGCGGAAGCCAACACTCCCGGTAGGAAGAGGTGTGGGTCCTTGACAAGAGCCTTCTAATGGGTGGCGCTTTAGCGCCAGGTAGGCAGCCCCAAATCCCACCCCGCCCTGAAGGGGCGGAACCCAACTTCCTGTACTGAGGAACCCTTGATGAAGGCACCGCCCCCTCGGGGCGGATATAGGGGTGGGACTGCCCTACTTGGCGCTAAAGCGCCAAGCTAATCAAATTCCGCCCTTTCAGGGCGAGAGAGGAAGACAAGCCCCTACCTACGAAAGAGGTTTTGATAGAGTCTCTTAACTTTCAGAGACTTACGCGTTCATCCAGGACGTCGCCCGAGCGCAATGACGCCGCGGTTTCACCTCGTGGGTCGCTCTGGCCCACGCTTGGGCCACGCCGCCCCACGCTTGGGCCACGCCGCCCCACGCTTGGGCCACGCCGCCCCACGCTTGGGCCGCGCCGCCCCACGCTTGGGCCGCTCCTCCCCTCTTTTGGGCCACTCGGCCCCACGCTGGGGTAGTGTCCTAGTTTGAACTGGCGGCCTTCCGGTACGGTCCCCGCTTCTTCCCCTCGGCGGTCGGAAGCAGCGCCACCAGATCCGCGATTTCCCACACCCGCGTCGTCACTCCCGCCGCCATGGCCGGGGTGACGCGCAGGCTCTTGTGGATGCGGCACAGGTTGTAATGGGCATGGAAGAGGCCGATAGCGGCGGTGTGGTTCTCCACCTTCTTTGAGAATGCGTTCGTCAGGCGTGTAAACCGGCGGACGCTCATCCGGATCGTCAGGTTCGCCCGCTCCACATAGCTGTTAGAGACGTGCTTTTCGTCCGGATTGCCGGTGATCGCGTGCTTCTGGCATCCCAGGCACTCCGGCGGGCTGTAGCGGGTGTCGCCCGTGGGGGTGGGGCCGTAGACCTTGACGAGCTGCGCGAAGTCCACAGCCCCGGCAAACGCGTCCTCGACCGCCGCAAGATACATTTTGTGTCCGTCCGTCGTGAGCTGTACCCGGTTGACGAGACGGGAGGCGACGTCCTGCATGAACTCCGTCGCGCATCCGGAATCCCGCGTGCCCACCAGGAAGGCCGGCATCAGCTTCGTGTCCGCATCGATGCAGGTGAACGTCCAGACGTCGCCGAAGCCGAAGGTCCCTTTCTTCTCCGCCGGGACGTTCTTGGCCTTGGCGTAGACGAAGTTCCAAATCTCATCGATCTGAAGCCGCTTGCAGGTGAGGTTCCGGAACGTCGCGTCCTGGTATCCGGCGCACGCCTTGCCCAGCTCTACGCCGAGCTTCATGACGGTGTCCTTGGACACGTCGCACATGCGGGCGGTCGCCCGGACGCTGACGCCTTCCACCAGGGCGGAGATGATCTGGACGCGCTTCGCAGTGTTGAGGACGTTTGCCATGGAGAGAATGTGCTGCACTTTGCACCACAAGTCAAGGCCGACATTGACTATGTACTGCCAATCGCAGTACACTTACGCCATGGACAAGGACAAGAGGCAGGTATTACAGATCCGACTCTCGCCACCGGAGAAGCTGGGCTTCCAGGCCGCCGCCAATCTCGCCGGAATCCCTCTCTCCTCTTGGGTTCGAGAGCGCTTGCGTATGGCGGCCATCAGGGACCTAGAGAGCGCCGGACAGCAGATCCCTTTTGTGGAGCCTATCCCCTTAAGGAGGAAGCATAATGTCTGACGCAAAAGGTCTCACCACCTTCGAAGAACTCGGGCTCGGAGGCGTTCTCAAGAGGTGGCGACTGGTCGTTCCTTCGATTCAACGCGAGTATGCCTGGACTAACAAGGAAGTCAGGCAGTTATTCCGCGATTTCTCGAAGGCGGTCAGTGAAGATAGTCCGCATTTTCTTGGAACGATAGTTACCATCCCACGAGACGATGGCGCCCTAGATGTGGTGGACGGACAGCAAAGACTCGCCACGATAGCCTTGCTGCTTGTGGCCGTCCGCGACTATCTCAAGGAGATCGACGAATCCGGAATAGCCCTAAGTATAGATCAAGATTTCTTATCGATGTACGATCGGGCGCGGCGCATGGCGATACCCAAGATTACACTTAACATTGATGATAACGACTTGTTCTCTAAGCTGATAACGAGGCAGCCTACAGATGAACTGCCGCAAGGAGTGCGCACTTCCCACGAACGACTTCTTTCTGCGCACGATGAAGCCAAAAAATATGTTCGGCTGTTAGTCTCGACACTGGAGCGCAAGGATCATGGCGACGAGCTGAATCGGTGGTTGACGTTTTTTGAGCATGGTGCTTGGGTTGTATTGCTGAGAGTCTCGGGCGGTAGCGATGCGTACAAAATGTTCGAAACACTGAATGACCGGGGCCTCAGAACATCACAGGTCGATCTAATCAAGAGTTTCCTCATAACAAAGGCGGGCAAGAGAGCCGCAGAGGTTCAATCACGATGGTCTTATATGCGCGGAGCCCTAGACTCTTTCTCTGATGCTCCGGACATCACGATTGATTTTCTCAGGCACGCGCTGATCGTTCAGCGCGGCCACCTGATCGCCGCAGAAGTATACGATCGCGTACAAGAGATGGTGAAAGCAGAAACTGCCGCCGTCAATTTTGCGTCGGACCTAGAGAACCTAGCAGCTATCTATGTAGCTACGGCCAATCCAGAGCACGAGCGATGGAACTCGTATCCGGATACTGTGCGCCGCGCCATCGAAGTGTTCAACTTATTCGCCATCAAGCCGATGCGCCCCATAGTCCTCGCCGTTGCAGCCAAGTTTGAAAAGAAGCAGACGGCGCTGGCGTTTAGTTTTCTGGCCGCGCTTGGAGTGCGACTGGTGCTCGCTTCGAGCACTCGCTCTGGGTCCGTAGAAGAGCCCCTTGCCAGGGCCGCCAGTAAAGTTTTCTCTGGAGCGGTTGATACCGCGGCTTTATTGAAGAAGGAGCTGCATGACCTTACCCCAACGGACGCAGAATTCCGCGCGGCATTTGAGGTGTGTAGGGTTTCAAAATCGGAACTGGCTAGATACTATTTGAGATCGTTGGAAATGACGGTGAAGGGCGATCCGTCTCCGTGGTTTATCCCACAAAACGACCCGCAAGTTATAAATCTTGAGCATGTCCTTCCGACGAAGCCCGGAGACAACTGGCCTCAGTTCCATGAAGATGAAGTAGCCTTGCTGGCCAACCGTCTCGGGAATCTTGCCCTGATGCGCGCCAATGACAATTCGGAATTACGGAGCAAGTCATTTGCGGAAAAGAAGGAGATCTATGAAAAATCCCCGTATGAGCTTACTAGCCAAATTGCCGAGGCGGACGACTGGTCACGGCAGGCGATTGCCGACCGGCAGTGGAGGCTTGCGGAATTGGCAGTGGCTACGTGGCCCGGTGCCTAGCGGCCGGTGCTAGGCGCGGTCGTCCTTTTTTGGGGCAGCGCCGCAGCCTTCTTGACGTTTGTACATTCCTCGGCGTGCGGAGGCGTCGCCGTCGCTGGGCTCTTTCTCCCGCTTCGGCGCTCGGGGTGGCGCCTCTCCGATGGCTTCCTGAAAGACCTGGTGGGCCAATTGGAACGGGTCGCGTGGTCGCTTAGGGCGCATGGGCATTCTCCTAAGGTAACACAGGCGGCCCGTACAGGCGCCGCCCGAGATTAGACCGACTCGCGGACGTGCCGCTCGACGACGGGGGCAAGGTCCGGCAGCTCGCCGCGCAAGAGAACGGGCGCCAGTTCCGCCGCAAGGGCGCGGCACTGGCGCGAGCTTCGGAGCGTGGCGATAACGCGGCCGGAGGGAAGGTGTACCAGGGTGCGCCGCTTGTTCCCGTCCGGGCCGTGGCTGTTGCCCCGGTAGGTCCCGAACGGCGGCGACACCATGCCCCGCACCCGTACCTCTCGACCGTCCATTAAGCGAGCCGTGAACGCCCCCAGGTGCCACGCCAGCGGCAAGGGGTGCCCCGCCCTGGCACGGACCCGCAAATAGACGTCAGCGGCCAGGGCGAGCCACGTACCGGCGGAACGGTGCCCCTCTGCTTCCGCCGCCCGCTTCCATCGGACGGACTGCTCGGCGGTCCCGTGAACCGTGAACGTGGCGATCTTCACGAGCGGATGCCGCCTTTCCACAGCGGGCCGATAAGGGTCTCCAGGATGTTGGCAGCCCGTCCGACATATCCGGACATCTCATCGACCATATAGGTCAGCCGCTCGTCCTCCGGTCCCAGGGAGGCGACGTGCCGCGATCCGGCAACCGTGGCGATGAAGGACTCGGCGTGCCGGAGATCTGCCAGGACGGCGCGCAGCTCGCCCCGCGTGGGCGACTCGGGACCGACAGGCCACTTGCCGGAGAGCTCTAGGGCGGAGTCGTAGAGCATCTTGCCGATGTGCTCCAACGCCTCCCTGTCGCCCGGTTGGGTGAAGTGCTGGAGGAAGGTGAAGCGGAACGCGGGATGGTTTTCCCAGGGGAACAGCGGTGGCGTAGCGGTAGAATCTGAAACCAGCTCGGGCATAGGGCCTCCCTTTGCTCGGGTCAGGTCCGGCGGCGTGCTCTAACACCCGCCGGGCCGTCTGTTTGGAGATGGGGAGGTGCGTCCCTCCCCTCTGGAGAGAGACGCTAGCGCAACTCAGGCGGAGATGCGCAGGTCAAGGGGGGCCGATTTCAAAATAGGACACTACCCACGCTGGGGATCGTCCAGCCCACGCTTGGGCCGCCGCGCCCCACGCCGGGGATCGTCTGGCCCACGCTTGGGCCGCGCCGCCCCACGCTTGGGCCGCTCCTCCCCTCTTTTGGGCCGCTCCGCCCCACACCGGGGACCGTCCGGCCCACGCTTGGGGCGACCCGTCCCCGTCTGGGGATCGTCTGGCCCAAGCGTGGGCGGAAGCGCCCCAGAAGAGGGGCGGACCGGCCCAAGCGTGGGCCAGAGCGGGTACTTTCTCCGTCACGGCAACCGAGGAGAGGAGCGCCCCGCCCGGGTCGTGGGCCGGAACCGCCTTGCCGAGGGCCTCTCCAACCGATTCGATCGTCATCCTTAAAGAGGCATCCAGCGCGCCGGCCCACGCCTGGGGCGAGGCAACAGATCGAACCGGCCGCGCCGGATCACCCGCGCGTAGAAGCCGATGCCGCCCGGATGCTTATCCATCCTTCTTCTCCCGTATAAAAGCCCGCCAATCGACGGTGTGGCATGCATATCGTCCGCGTATAACGATCCGGCATTAGACCTTTATACGTGCCGATCAGCCAGCGGTACGTCAAGGGTCTGGCCCCTTCTACGTTGCCGCGTCGCGGCATTGACGTCGATTTAGCCGGAAGCGTAAGATCCGAACATTCCGTAGAATAAAGGACATGCAATGATTAAGCAAGCTGCATCGGCTGAGACTTCGACAACGATATGCATTCTGGGTGAACGGCTAAACGTTGATTCGGTGGTTAGGCCTCTTTGTGGATACTTCTAGGCATATGGCAGACGAACTGATTGAAGCGCTTGACCAAGCTGACAGTGGCGTAGCGCCGTCGCCCTTCGGCAAAATGGATATCGTTATACCCGGTGCACCTGTCTCAGTCCAGTCAACTAAGGCGGTTCGCGATGCCTACCTCGCAACTATCAAAAGTGAGATCTCTCGCTTCCGCTTTATACTGACAGGGCAACTTAGCTTAGAGGTCGAGTGGCTCGTTCCAGCAAAGAGTAGGTATGAGACAGACGCAAAGGCAGATATCGACAACTGTTTGAAGCCCATCATCGATGCTTTCACCGGCCCTGATAGACTCTTCATTAATGACTGCCAGCTGAAAGGCCTATACATCTGTTGGCGGCATATAGAGTCTGGCGACGAGCGGTTGCACTTCCAGTTCGACTTTGATCCCGTTCAGTGGTGCGAGAAGGAAAGCTTGGCTTTTATTAAACTTGAACGCGGGCTATGCTGTCCAGTCAGTACGAAATGGCCAAAGTCGGTGCGGGAAGTCTGGGTTGAGGCAATGAGAACTGGCAAACAAGCCAAAGCTGAGCTTGAAAAGTTGGGTGCTCCGTACTTGGCTCTGGCTTCCATGACTGGCGGGAGTCAACCGTTTCACATTACCAGAACGGCTGGATTTCCTATACTTTCAGACGAAGACTTTGTTGCAGGTACCGGGGCAGAGGCCTAACACGGTCGGTCGAGCGGACGGAAACCGCAAACAGCGCGGTTCCTACTCGCTCACCTTCTGCAGCGTTAGGCGCCCGAAGGACTCACTCCGCGCATGAGCTACACATCGACAAGCATCGTTGCCTCACGAATAACTGCACTCCAAGTGCGTGAGATAGTCGAACTTCTTGGCTACAAACGGGTCAACGAAAGGCTCAAAATCCCAAATCTCGTCGGGGCGTACTTCTGGTACGAGGAGACAGACTACCGCTCGTGGTCAGGGGTCGAGCTACAGATATACAAGTCTCCAACAGATCCCGTGCAGATTGATACCAGATCCACGGTTTCCCGCAGTCACTGGGATCTGCTGCATCAAAATCGAACTCTCAAGTTGCTTCGTGACCTCTTCGGTGGCCACTTTGAGACTGACGCAGGTCGAAATCGTTACTGGCGCCCGGATGAACCGCCACCACCACCCATTTCGTCGGGTTGCTATCTTGCGCGCTGGCGGTTTCACAACAGCCTTGGTCAAGCGCGCGTATATTTGATGAACCGAAAGCTCGAAGGACAGATTGCCCGTGATCAACCCAGTGGCTTCGAGGTCATGGATCAGTTCAACCCAAGGCTTCTTTCCAACAATCTGTTGGTTCCCTACATGATCGCCGTATGGGAAGAGTTTTTTCGTGCGACCTTCACTGCATGTCTTCGGTATTCCAAGCAGCGCGAGGCCGCCCTGAAGCGGGCGAGACTGAGCCACTCCGATCTCGAGAGGCTCGTTATCGGCTCGGTTCAGATAGAACGCTCTGTCGCAGAGGCATTCTCGTTTCAGAGGCCTAGCACAATTGCAGAGACATTCAGGCTGATTGATCCTAAGCTTGACATTGCCGGTGCCATGCGAAAGCCCTACCGTGGGCGCAAGATAACTCTTTACGACTCTCTTGAGAAATTGGTGGAAGGCAGGAACAGCCTAGTGCACACCGGCGAATTGGACCTCTGCCTCTTCGACAAGCAACTGAAGACCGCCATGGCTGACCTGACTGAGGCGGCAAACCGTGCGTACAACTACATTGCGAAGCACTATGGGTTTACGCCAAATCACAGTTACTAGCCCGGCGCTGGCGTCTAACCCCTCCATCGAACGGATGTTCCAAAGCACGCTTCGTGCCCTTTGGCCCGCCGCTCATGTCGAACGTTAGGCGTCACGAGCAACACATTGCCCCGCAACCAATCCTGAACACACCGGGAGAACAATGAAGACGCATGAACAGGAAGAGCTCCTCCAATCACTAAAAGCCCGTTTTGAGAAGAACATGCATCGTCACGAGGGGGTCGTATGGAGCAAAGTGCAAGCCAAGCTCGAACGCAATTCTGAGGCCCTGAGATCCCTTCGTGAGATGGAGGTGACTGGCGGCGAGCCGGATGTCGTTGGTCAGGACAAGGAGGCAGGTCACTACACGTTCTTCGATTGCTCCGCGGAGAGCCCGGCAGGGCGCAGGAGTTTCTGCTACGACCATGAAGCCCTGGACTCACGGAAAGAAAACAAGCCGCAGAACAGCGCCGTCGAGATGGCTGCCGCGATGGGCATTGACCTTCTGACCGAGGAGCAATACCGGGAGTTGCAGAAACTCGGCGAGTTCGATGTCAAGACTTCCAGCTGGATCCAGACGCCGGCCGACATTCGAGCACTCGGAGGAGCTCTCTTCTGTGACAGACGCTATGGCAAGGTGTTCGTGTATCATAACGGCGCCCAGTCGTACTACGCCGCCAGAGGCTTCCGCGGGGCACTTCGAGTTTGACCATCGCGTGAGACCCCTCGCAAAAGTTCGTGAGCAGAGCAGCCAACATCCATGACCGCAACCGGGCCTGGTGAGACTCTGCAGTCCGGCGTTCTATCCTCGGCCGCTGAGCCGATGCTCAGCCGGGCGATCGCCCAGACTCTTCTGGCGCCGGCGGCCGACCGTGCAAGCCTCTTCGCGCAACTCGTCGGCGAGATCGCGCGGTTCATGGCAGCACACCCCGAAGAGCGTCCCTGGACCTGTGCGGTCTTCAGGGGAACGGACGGCTCTACGATCTTTCGCGGCGGTGTCGGTCACTCGCTCGTCGTCGACCCGGCGGGAAGGCTCTGGCGAGCGCGGAGCTACGAGGACTTCGACACAACGTACCGGTTCACGGACGGGTCGTGCGAGATCGACACGCTGACCCCGCGCTACGCGCATTTGCGCGAGTATCAGCCGAGGTGACATGTGCTGTCCCTCTGGCACGTCAGCGTTGAGCACCTGACAAAACTCGGTTCCGTAGATAGGGGAAGGGCTTGTCCCCTCCCTCGCCCTGAAGGGGCGAACTTTGAACAGCCCGGGGCTTCAGGCCAGCCTCTTATACATATCTTTCCTCCAGCCCCGCAGGGGCGTCAGGAAGTAGCCCGGCGGCGTAAGCCCCGGGGAATAAAGAATTTCCGTCCTCCGGAGCCCCGCCAGGGGCGACAGGAATTCCTCGACGTACGCGCTCTTTGCTCTGCGATCCCCGACCTTGTAGAAGGAGACCTGTCGCCCCTGGCGGGGCTCCGGATAACTTGGAACCCCTTGTTTTCCCGGGGCTTACGCCGCCGGGCTAATTCCTGTCGCCCTATGGGCTGAAGGCAGAGATGTGTATAAGAGGGTGGGCTTCAGCCCCGGGTGGCAGGCGGATCCTTTCTCAAGCCCCAAAGGGCCGGCCGAAGGAGGCCCTTGACCAGCCCGTCGTACAAGATCAGTGCAACCTGAGTGATGCCAATGCGTAGCTTCAAGCCCGCCGTTCTGTACTTCGCCCTCGTCTTAGGCACCGGCTTTGCCCTGGGCGCCATTCGGGTGCCGTTTCTCGTTCCTCGACTCGGGGAAAGGTACGCCGAGTTGCTGGAAATGCCCATCATGTTCGTGGCCATTGTCCTGGCTGCTCGCCACGTAATACGGCGGTTCGATCTTCCCGCGAGGCTCTCTGTCCGGCTGCAAGTCGGGTTCGCGGCTCTGGCCATGTCCGTGGTTGCCGAGTTGCTCCTGGCTGCCGCGCTTCAAGGCCGTTCGGTCGCGCAGTACATCGCGAGCCGCGATCCCGTGTCTGGCTCGGTTTACCTCGCCATGCTCTTGTTGTTCGCGCTTATGCCATCCATCCCTGTCCTCTGGTACTACTGCACCTGGAAGTCGTAACCGTCGACGGCGTTACCGGTCACTAGAATGTTGGCGACCGGAATGGGGGAGTCATTGCCGGAGGAGCCCCGGACGTCTGTCAGTCGGACTTCATAGCGCCGCAACAACAGGCCTGCTTGAATCTGGATGATGGCCGTCTCGGGAGCGAAGCCTGCGTAATAGTTCACGCCAACCTGGTAGGTTCCGGGCTGCAGCGTCGAGCAGGCGGCGTAATAGTGCTCCGGTCCGAAGCCGGTGACATCGTCGACGTCCAGGAATCCTGAGAGGCCGGAGCGATCGCCATAGTAGACGTGGGTCCCCATCCGGCTCGAAGACGTGCAGGTCCACATCGGGCTGGCTGCCCCAGTTGAGGGTTACCGTAATAACACCGTCCCCGGCACCCGCCGTCGGGCTCTCCAAGGTTTCGATCGCATTCCTGAGATGGCCCAGGATGCGCGTGCGGCTGTTGCTGCCGGCCGCGAGGTACGAGCTGACGAATTGATGGCCGGTAACGTCGGCGAAGGTGAAGCCGCCATTGCTGGTGTTGGCTGGCAGAGCGAAAGGGATGGGACGGATGATGATGTCGTTGGTCAAGGTGGTGTACGGACGGCCGTCCGCAACCTTGGTGTCCGGGTTGCCCACGGAGACGATGCCCAGGCTGCGTTGCTCCGTTGATGTCACATTGTCCCACGCCCGGTTGGCATAGAGGTTGCCCTGGGAGTGCGCGACGAGGACAACCTTTCGGCCTTCAAGAATCTTGCGCTTGTAGAGGGCTATGTGGTTGAGAGTTGTCGGGCTGGTAATCAAGGCGTCGACGTTGACGCCCGCCGCGATTTGAGCATAGGCCTCCTGCATGAAGTCCGGCATCGGTTCGACGTTCGAGAGGTAGCGGTAGAACCGCTCGAAATCGTTCTCGAGCCTCTGCTTGACGGCCACCCACAGGTCGACGACGTAGGAGAAGGTCTTGTTGCAGGCCAGCACGAACTCGGCATCCGTGTACTCGGTGGACGGCAGGGATGCGCTGGCGGCGGAAGTAAGAGCGGCCAGTGACTCTCCAGCCTGCTCGCAGTCGTTGAATACCCCATTGACAAAAAATACCGTGGTTTCTTTGGGAACCCCGCAGAGCGCCTTGCCCCGCTTGAGCTCGGGAAGGGGTTGACCATCGGCCGTGGCGGAGACAGGGAAGTCACAACTCGTCCGCCATTCAGCGGGGTCTTTCAACGGGAAAGCCTCGCCCCCGAGTTGGTCGTTGTAGCGCAGATAGGCCAGGCCGCGCTCCTCGGTGTTGAGAGCAGCGGCGAGCAGGCGCTTGCTGACGGCGTTGGAGTCGCCGGGACGGATGGCGGAGAGACACTCGAAATTGCGGAGCATCTGGGTCGCGTGGTCAACGGCGGGCCCGTGAGAGCCGGCGTCGACCAGTGCGCTCTGCACGGTCTTTGCTGCTTGCTCCAGCGCCGTGATGGTGCTGGCCGCGCCCGGGTAGGTCAGGTGGATGAGCCGCTGCAGGTCGTCACGAACCCCATCGTGGTCGGAGTCGATCCCCTGCAGGGTCTGGCGGCCGGCCGCACCGGGATCGGGCGGCAGGCCATCGCCGCCGGCACAGGAAAAGGCCTGGGTGTCCTGGATCGGGGCGAAAGCGGTGTTCCGTGGATTGCTGTAAGTCTTCCGCGCTCCCGTCGCCAGATCCTCGACTGTGATGTCGACCTTCACATTGGTGAGACCACCCGCGAACACCCAGAAGCTCTGATTGAAAGAACAAGCGTCGAGAACCTTGACGAGCATCTCCACGTTGTTCGGGGAGAAGAACCAGAAATAGCCGGTCTCATCGCTCAACTGAACTGCCTGGCCTGAGCCGCTCTGTCCGTTCGCCTGCCAGCTGGTGGTGACCCGGAAGCGGCCGTGGCCTACGGAGAGGGCCGTCCCGGTGGGAGTCCCAACGCGCTGCGGCCCATTCGACGAACTCGAGCAGCTCGAGAAGGCGCTGGTGTCCTGAATCGGCTGGAACGCGGTACCTTGTGGATTGTGGTAGGTCCTGACGGCTCCGGTGACCGTGTCACGAACCGTAATGTCGA
The DNA here is from genome assembly GCA_963792575.1 of uncultured Acidobacteriota bacterium. GTDB lineage: Bacteria > Acidobacteriota > Thermoanaerobaculia > Multivoradales > UBA5704 > DATARR01. The sequence continues at coordinate 280,754 of CAWBWZ010000021.1, read as the reverse complement.
CCTTGACGTTCGTCAGCCCGCCCGCGAAGACCCAGGAGCTGCGATTGACGGAACAGGCGTCAAGGACTTTGAGCACCATCTCCACGTTGGAGGCGGAGAAGAACCAGAAATAACCGGTATCCGCGGTGAGCGACACGGCCTGGCCGGCACCGGTCTGACCGTCGACGGTCGTCCAGTTCGCGGTTACCGCGAAACGGTTGCCGTTGACACAGAGAGTCGTCGCGTTCGGCGTGCAGACACTCGCCGTACCCGTCGACCCGGAGAAGAAGTAGTTGAAGCCGCTAAGCCTCAGCGAGTCGGTGAAGGAGCCAGGCTGCGTCGGCGAGAATCTGGCATCAAACCAGACGGCCTGTCCTGAGCTTAGTGAAGTCGGCAATGTGACCGGAGCACCGCCGCACTGACTCCCAGGTCCCTTACGGAAATTACTCGCGAAAAATGGCGCCGCTAACGCTTTGTCCAGGGTTATCGTGCCTGACCCATCGCAGGAACCTTCCGGGCTCGTTGGCAGCCTGAAGCAGAGGCCGAGGCACTGCAGCGTCGAAGTCTGGCCGACCGCCGTGTTAGGAAAAGACCGGTTCAGATCCTTGGTGATGATTTCGGGGATATTCGGTAATGTAGCGGCGGCTTCTGCGCGGATCGCCAAGGCCAGAGTCAGGAGAACGAAGACCGCAACAGGATAGCGAACCAGACGCATAGACTCTCCTTATAGAAGTGAGGCTGCTGGAGAGACACGGCATAACTCCCCAATGTGTAAAGGATCTAGGGAGTAACGTACCTGGTCTCTGATATTTTCAATGCTACAAAACTATGACACCCCAGGCAATCCTATTGATTTAGTCGGAATTGGCTCTTGACGTCTCTCCTGAGGAACAAGGCCGGATAGGCCTCGCCGCCCGGGATTGAAATTCCGGGCGGCTTAAGGCGGTGGACTAAATGAGCTGCGGGTCCGCTGCGAACTGCTGCTCGACGATCTGGTGGATCTTCGGGATCGCCGATTCCTCGACGTGGCCCGCGAGGGCGAGGGGCACCAGCGCGAGGTCGACGGCGTCACGGACCACCGGCAGCCGGAGGATCACCTCGCGCGCCATCTCCGGATCGGCGCCCGTCGTGAACACCCCTCCCGGAACGTTCTCGCGCTCGAGGCAAACCGCGCTGTGACCCTCCTCCAGGAGCTCCTTGAGCGCGGTCAGGCCGGACACTCCGGCACCGACGACGCACACTCGCAGTTTTCTGGCTTCCATGGTGCTCGCTCCCGCATGGGGCAGTCGACGAGAGAGCTCAGCAGACGCCTGAATCAGTTTACTACGACCGTTCTGCGCTGATCCAGGCCGTTTTTATCTCTACGAACGAATCCAGACCACCAGGTGGAGCAGCAGGAAGGCCGCCGGGAAGCAGATCAGGGCCAGGCGATCGATTCTCCGGGCGCGGGCTTGCAGGCGGTAGGCCAGGAGAGACTCGGCGGGCGCCAGGAACAGCAGCACGTAGCAGCCGAGGACGTAGAGGTCGAGGAGGGTCAGGTAGGAGACTCGCGGGATGAGGCCCCCGGTCACGAAGGCGAAGGCCACGGCGGCCAGGAGCAGGGTGATGCTCACCGCCAACCGGTTGCCGATGTCGGCAGGATCGATCAGGAAAACGCCCCAGGAGAGCATGACGAGCATCATCAGGATCGCCATGATCTTCCAGATATAGTATCCGATCCGGCGAGCGATCTTCAGATCGAACCGCAGGTGGGAGTATGCCTTGGTGCCTTCGTAATAGGAGTACCTTGACTCTCTGACATCGGCGCTGGTGAGGGTCCATTCCGGCAGATGGATCTCGCGTGGGATGATGACGTCCTGGCGGAGGGCGGCTGTCCGGCCCTGAATGTTCATGGCGCCCCCCTTGCTCGGCCGGAAGGAGAAGACCAGCTGGTCGGCGTCCTCGGTCTGTGACTCCAGCTCGATGGCAAGGGTTTGCTCGTCGAAGGGAAAGTCTTCGAGATCCATCCGGCTGGTGAAGGTCCCGATGTAGCGGGTTTCGGAAACGCCGATGCCGGGAGACGCCACTTGAGGCTGTTCATTCCCCACAACATCCAGGTCCTGGTAGTAGTTCATGAATTCGATCAATGGCTTATGGGCCTTGGACCAGTCGATGCTTTCCGGGTCGGCCTTCTTGAGCTCCGGATCGCTCCAGCGGAGGGTGACATAGAAATCGCCGCGGAAGGTCTCCCGAGCGGAGTCGATGTCCGTGATCGAGTTGATCAGCAGCGACACCTCCACGATCCGGGGTCTGGGAGACGGCGCGGCGCCACCGGCCGGGCTCTGCCCATGACCCGGATGGGCCAGGACCGGCGCCAGGAAAAGAAGGGTTCCCAACGCTCCCGCGCGTAAATGGCGGCACGGCGTAGTCATCAGCAAGCCCTCCCGGAGAGGCGAAGCAAGAACGTCAAGACTGCTCGAAGATTCTCTATAGTCTCACAGACTCCCCAGGCTCGGGAACGCCGGCTGCCCGGCGTTCCCGATGGATGAGACCGCTTCTAGGCCGCTTTCTCCTGGGGTCCGAACTGGGGGAGATCCAGCGCCGCGCTCTGGGGCCAGAGGCCGAACCAGGTCGGCACGCCGCTCACGCCGACCCAGCTCCACAGCTTGTCCTGGGCCTCGAGCTCCAGCGTGCGGTCCGCCACCCGATGGATCTTCAGCCGCTTGTCCTGGACCTCATACGGACAATTGAAGGGGGCCCCGTCGAAGATGACCTTGCAGTGGCCGCTGGGGGCTTCGTCGGGCATGATGATCTCCACCTTCTTCGGTCCGATGCCGGAGGGGATCGAGCCCTGGATCACGATGTGAAGCTTCTCGATCTTGAGCCACTTGCCGTCCCCGATCTTCACGATGGGGCCGGAATAGATATCGAACGCCTGCCCTGCCTGCGCTCCATCCCAGATGAACAGCTTCAGATTGGCCATGTGAACGTCCTCCCTTTCGATAGACAACTCAGTTTTTTTGTCCGCGCCGTGCGGCTTCGTACTGCGCTCTTCAGGATCAGCTCGGGCCCGAGTCGCGGGAGAGTAAAGGCAAGGACCATACCAGGGTAAAACCATTCTGAAAGGGGTTTTGAAAGGGTTTCGACACGACGAGGCCGGATTTCGACACGACGAGGCCGGGTTTCGACACGACAATCCCACGGCTTTCGGCTACACTCAGGATCTTCATGAGCTTCGAAAACGGGGGCACGACCCTCGATCTCCCCACCGGAGACGCGGCGAGCAGCGAGCGGGAGGCGGGGGCGCGGCAGGCGCTGCCGGTGTTGACGGTCCTGGGCCATGCGGACCTCTCCCGCGTGGGCGAGCGGGTGTTTCTGGGCGAGCTGGCCCGGGGGCGGGAGGCCCGGCTGTCGCGGCAGGAGCCGCGATTCGCGGCCCCGGGCGCGTTCCGCGGCGAGCCTCTGGCGGATGTCTTCCTCTCCCGCCGGCCGCTCCGCTTCGAGCCCCTGCCCGGCGGCGGCGTCCGCCTGCATCGCGACGGCAGCCCGACCCGCCTGGCCGTCGACGGCGCTGCCGTCGGGGAGAGCGTCACCGTCCCGGCCGCCGCTCTGGACGACGGGGTGGTGCTCGATCTCGCCGGCCGGGCCGTGCTTCTCCTCCACCGCCGGCCCGCCCCGGCGCCGGAACCCGCGGCCCCCTTCGGGCTCGTGGGGGAAAGCGCGGAGATGGAGGCCGTGCGCGAGGCCATCGCCCGGGTGGCTCCGCTCCCCGTGCCGGTCCTGGTGCGCGGAGAGACCGGCACGGGCAAGGAGCTCGTCGCCCGGGCCCTCCACGAGCACGGCGCCCGCGCCCGCCGGCCGTTCCTCGCGGTGAACCTCGGGGCGCTTGCGCCGTCCCTCGCCGCGGCCGAGCTCTTCGGCTCCGTCCGCGGGGCCTTCACCGGCGCCGCGCGCGATACGCCGGGCTATTTCATCCGCGCGGACGGCGGCACCCTCTTTCTGGACGAGATCGGCGAGGCGCCCTCCGAGGTGCAGGTGATGCTCCTGCGGGCTCTGGAAAGTGGCGAGGTCGTGCCGGTGGGAGGGCAGACGGCCCGCAAGGTGGACGTGCGGGTCGTCTCGGCCACGGACGCGGATCTGGAGGGTGCCATTCGCGGCGGCGGCTTCCGCTCCCCCCTTCTTCACCGCCTGGCGGGCTACTCGATCCGCCTGCCCCCTCTGCGGCACCGCCGGGAGGACCTGGGCCGGCTTCTCGTCTTGTTCCTCCGCCGTGAGCTCGAGCGGCTGGGCGAGCCCTTCCCGGCCGGCGACCCGGCGGCGCCGGAACCGTGGTTGCCCGCGGAGCTCGTCGTCCGGCTCGCCCTCTACTCCTGGCCGGGCAATGTCCGCCAGCTTCAGAACGTCGCCCGCCAGCTCATCATCGACAGCCGGGGCCGGCCGGTCCTCACGGCGGGACCGGGGCTCGAAGACCTCTTGATGGAGCCGGTTCCCGGGACCGGGGCGAACCCGGTCGAGTCCGGTATCACCGAAATCCCCATCATTCCCATCATTCCCATCATCCCCGAAATCGCGGAGCCCGCCGCGCGGCCCCCGCGTTCCCGGCGCCGTCCCGCGGACGTGGGGGAGGAGGAGATGCTGGCCGCCCTCCGGGAGCACCGCTGGAATCTGAAGGCCGCCGCCCAGGCGCTGGGGATCGCCCGCACGTCGCTCTATATCCTCCTCGAGCGGTCCACCCGCGTGCGGGCCGCGGCCGACGTGCCTCCGGAGGAGGTCCGCGCGGCCTGGGAGCGGTGCGGCGGCGACCTGGAGGCGGTGGCCGCGAAGCTCGAAGTTTCGGAAAGGGCGCTCCGGCAGCGGCTCAAGGACCTGCGGATTCGGTAGGCTATGCGGAGCGCTGGTGCTGTCGAAAGGTGGCCATGAGCGATCCGACGCCGGTCTCCATCGGTCCGTACCAGGTGATCCGCCCCCTGGGGGGCGGCGGCATGGGCGAGGTGTTCCTCGTCTACGATCCACGGCTCGAACGGCAGGTGGCGATCAAGCGGATCCGGGCCGCGGACGCTCCGGGCTCCGAGCCCCGGATCCGGTTCCTCCGCGAGGCCCGGGTGGCGGCCGCGCTCGCCCACCCCGCCCTTGTCCAGGTGTTCGACCTGCTGTCGGAGGACGGCCTCAATTACATCGTCATGGAGTACGTGCCGGGGAGCACGCTCCGCCAGGCGCTCGCGGCCGGCCCCTTCTCTCTGGAGAGCGGGGTCGCCGTGGCCCTCGCCATCGCGCGGGGGCTCGCCTATGCCCACGAGCAGGGGGTGGTCCACCGGGATTTGAAGACCGAGAACATCCTCCTCGGCCCGGACGGCCGGGTGAAGATCGCCGACTTCGGCATCGCCCGCCGGCTTGGGGAGGAGGCCGGCGAAACGCTGACCCGGAAGGGGATGGTCCTCGGAACGTGGCGCGTGATGTCCCCCGAGCAGGTCTGTGGCGATCCCGTGGACGCCCGGACAGACCTCTTCTCCTTCGGCATCCTCCTGACCGAGCTCTTCACCGGCCGCTCTCCGTTCCTCGCGGACAGCGGCTCAGCCACGGCCCAGCGCATCCTCCACCACCGGCCGCCCCCGGTCCACGAGGTCATCCCCAGGCTCCCTCCGGATCTTTCCGAGCTGATCGATCATCTTCTGGAGAAAGACCCGTTTCTCCGCCCCCGCGATGCCGGAGAGGTTGTGGAGCGGCTGCGGAGGCTCGCCGCGGGCGGGCCAGAGACCGGGGAGGTGACGGTCCTCTCGGCGCCCCTGGCGAAGAGGACCTCGTCCCGGACGGGAGCTCCGCCGGAGCCGCCTCCGCGGCGAAGAGGGATCGCTTTGGGGATCGCCGCGGCCGCGCTGATCCTCGCCGCCGCCGCCTTTCTCCTCCTGCGCGCCCGGGAGCCGGCGCCACTCTCGGTTGCCGTGCTCGCGCCCGTGGCCCGGGAGGGGGCGGGCGGAGAGGAGGGCGCCTTCCTCGCCTTCACGCTGCGCGGCGCGCTCCAGAGCACCCTGACCTCCTTCGAGGGAGTTCTGCCCCGGGGGAGCACGGAGGTGGATGCCGTCTCCGGCCCGCCGGCCGCCGTGGCCCGGGCCGTAGCGGCGGACGAGGTGATCGAAACCTCCTTCGCCTGCCGGGCGCGCTTGTGCTCCGTGGAGGTCGCGCGGCTCCGGGGCACGGACGGCGCCGCCACATGGAGCGGGCAGGTCCGGGTTCCTCAGGGGGACCCGCTCACCGTGGCCCGGGCGGTCGCCGTCCTCCTCCGCGAGGGTTACCCGGAGCGCCGGCGGCGGCCCGGGGTCCCCGAGCTCCGGGTCGCTCCCCGGGATTACGCCGAATACCTGGCGGTCTGGCGGGCGCTCGCCGAGAGGACCGGCGGCGGCTCCGGGCCGCTGCTCGCAAGGCTCGCCGCCGTGCGCCGCGGCTCACCGGATCTGATCGACGCCTACCTTCTGGAGGTGACGCTGCTGGCCAACCAGTTCTCCTCCTCGCGGGACCCGAGCCTCATCTCCCGGGCGTCCGCTCTGCTCGCCGAGGCCGAGGCGAGGGCGCCGGGAGATCCGGAGGTCCGGTATCGGCATGCCTATCTGGAGCTCCTCGCCGGCCGCCTGGACAAGGCCGAGGCCGCTCTCGCCAACTTCGAGCGGCACGCTCCGGGAGACGTCCGCGTGTTCGACCTGCGCTCCCGGCTTCTCGAACGGCAGGGCCGGCCGGAGGAGGCCCTGGCCGCCGTCCGCGCCGCCGTCGAGCGCCAGCCTTCCTGGGTCCGCCTCCTCGACCTCGCCAACCTCGCGTGGAGGCAGGGACATATCGCGATCGCCCGCGAAACCCTGGGCCTGCTCCTCGAAAGGTTTCCAGAGAACCGCCAGGGGCGCCAGCTCCTGGCCACCCTGGAGCTGACCCACGGTGATCCCGCCCGCGCCGCAGCTCTTTTCGAGGCGCTGGCGGCCAAGTCCTCCGATCCCGGCCTGCGGGTCAATCTCGGGCTCGCGCGCATGCTGCTCGGCGACTATGACGGCGCGGCTCGCGCCATCGAAAAAGCCGTCGGGGCCGAGCGCAGCTATCTCTTCCTGCTGAATCTGGGCGAGGCGCGGCTCCTCCAGGGGCGCAAAGCCGAAGCGGAAGTGCTCTTCCGCGAAACCCTGGACCTCTCCAGAAAAGATTCCGCGGCCGACGAATGGCAGCTCCTCACCGTGCGCGCCCAGGCGCTCGCCCATCTGGGAGAGCGCCGTGGCGCCGTGGCCGCGATCCAGGAAGCGCTCCGCCTGGCCCCGCGCAACGGGGAGGTGGCCTTCCAGGCCTCCCTGGTCTACGTCCTCGTGGGCGACAAGACCGCCGCCCTGGTCAATGCCGAGCGCGCCCGGGATCTCGGATTCGAGGCTCCGGCCTGGTTCCGTCTCCCCTGGTTCGAACCCCTTCGGGCGGACCCGGGGTTTCAGACGCTCACCGCGTCGTCGGCATCATAGGCAATGCAGACCTGAAAGATGTCGTCGCAGCGCGGCGGCTGTACGACGGTGGGATCGATACCGATCTCTTTCAGGGCTTCGGCATAATTCTCCCAGGTCTCCCACTCCGCGAGTTCGGCGGGTAACGGCTGGGTGAGCGCATCGTCCGCGAGCTTCGGAACGAGATGGAACGTGGTGACCTTGCCCGAATCCGTGGGATTCTTGACGGTCCATTGGAACCGGAAGGAATCCTTGGCCGCGCCGGTGAGCTCGTGCGTGAGCTCGGCAGGCTTTCCTCCCGGCTGAGGAAAGATCACCTTATCCTCCCACTGGGCCTTCTTGATTTTCATATTCATCCGGAAGGAGAGAACCTTCTGCGTGCGGCGGATGCGGTAGGCGGGCTCGATCTCGATGGTCTTGGGGACCTGCACGGCCTGGTGGATGTCATAGAGCGGCCGGTGATGCTGATCCGTGCCCAGCAAGTGGACCTCGTGATGATCCTCGTGCTGGTGGTCAGGGGGGAGGATCTGCTTGCCCATTGTGCCGGTGCTATAGGTCGAGAACACCACGAAGATCCCCCCATGGACCTTGTGCTCTTTGGTGAACTCCCCCTGCTTCCTCCGGCAGTAGATCCTGAAGACCTTGACCGCCGGTTCCCTGGGTGTATTCCAGGTCAGAACACAGCGGCTTTTGTCCCCCTCATGATAGTCGACCTTCAGGTCAGGACTCGGGGCCTTCTCGCCCATTTCCCGGCATAGAGGACTGGACACCTTATCCTCTGGCACGAACTCCATCTCGCTGCTATCCAGAGCAAAGATGATGGAGACTGCCTCCACCGTGTTCGCGATCTGAAACGCGGGCTCGATCTGGTTCTCCTTTTCTTCTGCCGAGTGATAGCGGTACAAGTCCTCATACCGCGGACGGCAGGGATCTTCGTTCTTGAATCTGACCTTGAAAAGCCCCAGAGGAACGGGTGCCTTTTCTTGCCGGACCTCGAGCCGATCGCTTGCGGTGCTCGCCGTGTTGCTCATCGAACCCCTCCTTGAAAGATGATCGGATTTGGCTGCGCCCAGCAGCGTAGCGCAATCGGCGTGCCACGGCTCACTCCCCCGAAAGCCCCGGGAAGCCCTGGCACCGGCCGCCTTCGTCGTGTCGAAATCGGTCTGCCGTCGTGTCGGAACGGCCCTCGTCGTGTTGGGGAGGGTGGGCCGCCGTCACGGAGGGTCACCTCGCGCACCATCTCGCGATCGGCGCCAGGGCCTCGGAGGCGACAGGAAAAACAATTCAAGCTCCTTGGTCGTATCTACTCTACGCCAAGGATCGGCCGCACCGGGCCGCGACGCGTGGGAAGCCGATGCCGCATGGACGCTTATCTGCCTCTTCGCCCTATAAAACTTCGCCCATTGACCGCCGGGCCACCAGGGAAGGAGTCCCGCGATGTATGAAGAAACATCAACGTTCCGCCTCTATCTGATGAGGCTGCTCTACCTGCTGAATTTCGTGCTTCTCGGGTCTAGCGTATGGCCTGCGATTTTCAACCACGCAGGAGCGTGGGACCCAATGAAGGGCGTTGCCTTCAGCTTTTGGGCGGCATTATCGGCTTTGAGTGCTTTGGGCCTTCGATACCCGCTCAGGATGCTGCCTTTGCTTCTCCTTCAGCTGCTCTACAAGTCGATATGGCTCATCGCAGTGGCACTCCCGATGTGGTCCGCCGTCCACTCAACAGAGCTCGCCAAGGCCATGATTATGGGGATCCCTGTGGATCTTATCGCTATCCCTTGGCCCTATGTTCTGGCAAATTACGTGAAGAAGCGTGGAGACAGGTGGAGATCAGCTCCCGCTCGGCAATCGTGATGTGACGCTTGGCCCTTCGTTGCAGCGGACAACGCCCGGGCGTTCGCCCGTGGACGGCAGGAAACAATTCAAGCCGCCTACCGTATCTCTACGTCAAGGACCGGCCCGATCAGCGGCGGTTCTGACACCCAGGCTGCTCAAGTAGAGGAGATACTGACATGGCACGAAAGTACTGGCTTGAACTTGGCCCCAGCCTGCTGGTGGGGGCTGGAATCGTCGCCGCAACGTTCGTCGCGGTGCTGGCCGCCGAATCCGGATGGCTGGTCCTGGCCGGACCGCTGCTCCTGGCGCTCGCGGTTGTGGGTGCCGACGTGTTGAGCTCCCGGCTGAGAGGAAAGCCGTCACGCCCGTCCTGGACCGCTCTGCTCTTGGGGGGCTCGTTCCTGATGGCGGGTTTGATCGTGGCTCTTCGCGACCCGAGTCTTGTCAGGACGCTCATTCCGGTCATTGGCGTCACTACCTGGCCGGCCCTGATGCTGCGTCCCGGGAGCCCACGCAAGACGTGCAGGGGCATCTGACCTCAACAGACAGGAGCAGGAAACATGTTCGCGCTACTCATGGGGCTCAAGACCATTTCTCCCGGCGGACTGCATGAAATGATGCGGAAGCAGCCGGTGACTGTCCTCGACGTCAATTCTCCTCAAAGCTGGATGAAGGCGCGTGTTCCTGGCGCCTTGAACCTTGATCCTGCTGAGTACAAGGCGAGTGATCTGCCGGCAGACAAGGAGTCCAGCCTGGTGTTCTATTGCTCGAACTTCTTGTGCAGAAAGGCCCCCAATGCGGCTCGCCGAGCCGAGAAGATGGGCTATGGCAATGTACAGGTAATGCAGGCGGGGATCAGCGGCTGGCTTGCCGAGAAGCTGCCGACAGAAGGTGGAGCGTGAGCTGACGCCGGCTCGCCTGGGCCCTCTCCCAAATCCGCGGCTCTCGTTGGACGCGTATTGAGATTGTGCGGAGGCGCTCGCGTGCCTGCCCGCGCTCTTTCAAAGGGAGACTTGCGATGCCGATCAAGATCAAGACCACCGCCGCGGCGTTGGCGCTCGCGGCGTGCGGATGGGCCTGCGGGGCTGGGGCTGACGCCGTCAATCAGGCGATCCCCGCTCCGGCGCTCGACACGCCCGCCGCCGAAGCGGCCGGACTGCAGACCGCGGTGCTCGCCGGCGGCTGCTTCTGGGGCCTGCAGGGGATGTTCGAGCACGTGCAGGGGGTGACGAAGGTCGTCGCCGGCTATTCCGGAGGCACCCGGGAGACCGCCCACTACGAGATGGTGGGAACTGAAAAGACGGGCCACGCCGAGTCGGTGGAGATCACCTTCGATCCCAAGCGGATCTCGTACGGGCAGCTCCTGCGGCTCTACTTCTCGGTCGCTCACGACCCCACGGAGCTCAACCGCCAGGGTCCGGACTCCGGCCCCAGCTACCGTTCGGAGATCTTCTTCAACTCTCCGGCCCAGGAGCGCATCGCCAGGGCCTACGTGGAGCAGCTCGGCAAGGGGAACGTCTTCAAGGGCCCGATCGTCACCAAGATCGAGCCCTTGAAAGCTTTCTATCCGGCGGAGGGTTACCACCAGGATTTCCTGATCCACAACCCCAATCACCCCTACATCGTGCGGAACGATCTCCCCAAGATCGGCGCCCTGAAGAGTGTCTACCCGGCGCTCTATCGCGAGACTCCGGTCATGCTGGGCAACGCCCGCTGACCGCAAAGGGTGTCGAAGGTTTCAGGGCTTCGCGAGCCGGGCGGCCTCTTCGCAGGCGTTTTGATAGCCCATGCCGCAGGCCTTCCGGTAGAGATCCGCGGCGCGGGCGAGATCGAGGGCGATCCCGTTGCCGTTCTCGTAGAAGGTGCCGAGGTTGTAGCAGGCCCGCGGCAGGCCCAGATCACAGGCGCGGCTGAAGAGCGCCATCTCCCGCGCCGGGTCCTTCGGCACGCCGTTGCCGCTGTCGTGGAGCGTGCCGAGATTGGAGCAGCCCAGGGCCTCGCCGCCGTCGCAGGACCGCTGGAAGAGGGCGGCGGCCTCCGCCGAATCCTGGCGGACCTCGTTGCCATCGAGGAAGAGGATTCCCAACTGGTTGCAGGCGGGCGCGTCGCCGGCATCGCAGGCCTGGCGGTAGAGCGCCGCGGCACGGTCGCCGTCCCGCTGGACTCCGGAGCCGCTCAGATACGCCCCGGCCAGGTTGTAGCAGCCCAGCAGGCTGCCGCCGTCGCATCCGCGCTGGTGAAGCGGGGCGGCCCGGCTCAGATCCTGTTCGACCCCTTCGCCGGTGGCATACATGGCGCCGAGCTCGGCGCAGCCGTCGGCTTGATCCTTGCCGCAGGCACGGTCGAAGAGCTCCGCGGCCCGGGCCGCGTCCTCGGGCACACCCCGCCCCCGGCGATAGAATTTCGCCAGGTTGGTGCAGCCGAGGGGATCTCCCGCCTCGCAGTCCTCCCCCTCGCAGGCGCGCCGGTAGAGCTCCGCCGCCCGGGCATCGTCCTGCGGCACGCCCTCGCCGCGGTCGTACAGGTAGCCGAGGTTGGTGCAGGCGAGATAGCTCCGGGACTCGCACCCTTGAATCAGGGCGGCGAGAGCGCGGGGAACATCCTTCTCCACGCCGCGGCCCTCGTCGTAGTTGAGGCCCACGTTGTAGCAACCCTGGGGGCTCCCGCCATCGCAGGACCGCACGTAGAAGGCGGTGGCCCGGGTGTCGTCCCGTGGCACTCCGCGGCCGGTGGCGTATTGGAACGCGTACGAGCCGCACCCCGACGCGCTGCCCCCCTGGCAGCCGCGCTCGAACAGGGCGAGGGCACGGGCGTCATCCTGGGCCACGCCCCTGCCGTCGAGAAAGGCGCCGCCGAGAGCGGAGCAACCTTCGGCATAGCCGCCGTCGCAGGCCTTCTCATAGAGCGCCGCCGCACGGGCCGCGTTCTTCCCCAGCAGCGTGTAGCTCGCGCCCAGCAGATGGCAGCCAAAAGCGTCCCCCCGGTCGCAGGCCGCCGCGAAAAGCCCGGCGGTGTCCGCGAGTGTCAGCGCGACCTCCAGACGGTCCTGGCGGCGCAGCACCGAGAGCTTCACCGCCGCGCCGGCGGGCCGTGCCGCCACCGCCTTCAGCAGATCGCACGCGGTCTCGACCGGAGCCCCGTCGACCGCCTGGATCAGATCGCCGGCGGCGAGCCGGGCCCGGTCCGCCGGCCCCTGCCGGAGGACGCCATTGAGGAGGGCGCCTTGAGAATCGGGGGGAAGGCCGAGGTCCCGCCGGGCGCGGGACGACAGATCCTCCACCTGGCCTCCGATCGTCGGCGGAACCCCGGCGAGCTCGGCCGCCGCCGGGGGCCGCGGGCCGGCCGTGGCGCAGCCGATCGTGAAGATCAGGACGACGCACGAAGCTGTTCGGATCATGTCGCACCTCCGCCGCTGTTCTGCTGGACACCAGGGTCATTACAGCGTAGCGGGGGGCTCCTTCGCAATGGCTGCTGTCCTCCGCCTTTTTTCTAAGAGGGTGTCTCAAAGCCGTCCCCCCCGCCCGGCGATGAATCGCCGGGCTAGGAACAATACCGTTTATTTAAGACGGTTTATGTAGGGGAGGGGCTTGTCCACTCCCTCGCCCATAGGGCGAAATTTATCCAGCCTGGGGTGTCAACCCCAGGTGGGCTGGCGCAACCAGCCCAAACCCCGCAGGGGTGGCCGATCGGGTTGGAATCGGCCACCCTTACAGGGTTTGGATTTCGGGTGCCTCCCCACCTGGGGTTGACACCCCAGGCTGGATAAATTCGCCCTACGGGCGAAAGAGGGGACAAGCCCCTCCCCTACGTTCAGAACGCCTTGAATGAACAGCATTGGCTCCTAGGAACAGCGCTCCCTGAAGGGAGCTTGAAGCCGGATTCATCCGGCGCTGTTCTTAGCCCGGGGCATTCATGCCCGGGCCAGGGCGTCGCGACTAACTTTCGAAACACCCTCTACGGCTTCATGAACGTTATCGGTCCATAGACGGTCGCGGCGCACGAGGGGTCGAGCCCCTTCACCGAGGCGCGGTCGGTGAAGTCGCGGATCAGGTCCTCCGTGCATTTTCCGCCACCGCCGTGACCGCTGCGCGGGACGATCACGTGCAGGCGGTTGGTCATGGAAAGCGACGCCTGTTCCGCGAACTCCGGCGGGGTGACCGGATCGCGCTCGCCGGAGAGCAGCAAGACCGGTACGTCCGAGTGGACCGGCTCGTGAGCGTCCGCCGGAATCCTGCCCCGCGGCCAGACCTTGCAGGCGGCCTTCTGCTGGCGGATGCGGTAGTCGCCGAGGTAGGTTCCTGGTGTCCGCTGGGCGATCATCTCCTCGGTGATGAACGGCAGGTCCTCGGCGCAGGTGACCGAGAAGTCCATGCCCCAGTAGAGGCCCTCGGTGATGTTCAGCCGGCGCTCGATCGACATCTGGACGAGCGGTGCGAGGTCCCCCTGGGCGGCCTTGCGGATCTGGAGCGGCAGGCCCCCGACCCCCGGGCCATACATCAGGAAGCGGATGCCCTCGGCCACCAGGCCCCAGACCGGCCGCACCTCCTGCCTCTCGCCCGTGCTGGTGTTGGTGACGGTGACGGTCACGCCCTTGTCGATCCGTTCCTTGAGCGCCTTCAGGTCCGCCCGGGTGTCGGGGAAGGCGGCCTTGCACTCGGGCTGCGAGGCGCACTCGGCGAGCAGGAGGTCGAGCGCCCGCTGGCCGGCATAGGCGTGGGCCAGCGGGATATACGACTTCAGCAGGGTCACGCCGGTGAGCACCACGCTGCGCACCGTCTCCGGGTGCCGGCGCCAGTAGACCTGGGCCATGCTCGTGCCGTAGGAGGCGCCGTGCAGGTTGATCTTGCCGTAGCCGAGCCACTGGCGGAGCTCGTTCAGGTCGTCCGCTGAGGCGGCAGTGGTGTATTGGCTCAGATCCGCGACCTTCTCCAGCTTCTCCCGGCATCTGGTGACCGCCGCGACCGGAAACAGCTCTCCGGCGGCGAGGCGGAAATCGACCGGTTCGCCGTAGAAAGAACAGTGGAGAGGGTTCGACCGGCCGGTGCCGCGCTGGTCCACCAGCACGATGGCCCGCTTCTGGCGCAGGTCGCTCTGGGCGTAACCGCCGGCGCCCTCGGTGATCGCCTGCCCCGGGCCGCCGCCGAGCTCGAAGATGGGATCAGGCTGCGGGTCCGGCCCCAGGGCCGGGAGAATGATGATGTTCAGGCCGATCTTTCTCCCTCGCCGCGTCTCGCGGTTCTCCCAGACCGGATAGGTGGCGCACCGCACCTCCTGGTCATAGCCGGGTACGCGGCATGGGTGAGGCTTGACCGCCACCGCCTCGACCGGACCGGTGGGAGCCGGCGGGCCAAGCTGGGCCCGCCTGGCCTCCTCCCACCCCGCGGCGTCGAGGGTCTGAACGCTCGCGAGCTGGAGCTTCAGGCTCTCCGGGCCGTCGCCGGTCTCCAGGGCTTCGATCCGCCTTTCCTCGCGGTTCACCCAGGCGAAGCCGCCTTTCCCCTCGCCCTCCAGGCGGTACTTGCGGACCGGCACGCCGCCGTGCTCCTCATCCCCGACGTAGGAGACTTTTATCGGGCTGGAGAAGCGGAGGGGCGGCGCGTTCGGCGTTCGATTCGGGCTGACCAGGCTCACGGTGAAGCTCCCCTCGGGGTCTTTCAGCGCGGCGAAGGCGAGGTTCAGCGGCGAGAGCGCGGTGGACAGGGTCCAGGAAGAGGCCGGCGCGGCGACCGTCTCGGCGGGCCGGCCGGCAGAGAAGACTTCGACACGGACGGTTTTGCCATCCGGCAGCGACTCGACCGTTCCGACAAGCTCCCGCTGGTTTGCGGAGAGCTCCCAGATCTTCATGACCCTGGGCGCCAAGCCGGGGCCGTCCATCTCGAAGGCCAGCAGCAGGCCGCCGTCGCTCCTGGGTTTCGAAAGGACCTCCACGCGGCTTCCGCTCACGAAGAGCAGCTCGTCACCCGCGCCGCTTCCGTCCATGTGGCTCGAGGTGTAGCGATAGATCTTCCCCGATTCACCGCGGGCCGGCGCGGGCGCCGCCCACGAGAAGGACAGGACGAGGGCGATGAGGATCGCGGTTCGGATCGGCCAGCTCTTTCGCATTGAGAAACTCCTCCAGGCAGGATCTTCTCTCTACTACGAACCGGCGGTCATTCTGTTTCAGTTTGTTATGCCGAGGACACGGTCGCAGAAGACGCCGATCACCGCCGTGACGTCCGGAGCTGGTGCCGAGATCACCGAACAGTCCGGGATGTTTTCGGCATAGAAAGCCGAGACCTCGGCGGGATGGAGGGGGTCGCCACCGGGAACGAGCAGGGCCGGCATGGACAGCGATCGCAGGTCCGCGGCCGAAGTAAAAGGCTGCGCGCCCGAGGCGATGAAGTGGCTCGTGGCCACCACGCTCGCCGCGTCGAAACCGTCCACCATCGCCAGCGCCTTCTCACGGATTTCCGGCGGCAGGCCCGCGTACAGGGGGCGCAGCACTTGCACGCCCTCGGCGAGGGCGCGGCTCGCCACCGCGTCCATCATGGCGAACGTCTGCCTCTGCGCGTCGGTGTAACCCCGCTCTTCGCCGGCATAGACGGGCTGGATCAGCAGGAGGCCGGCCGTCCGGCCCGGGTGCCGCAGCGCGAAGCGCAGGGCGGCGCCCGAGCCGCCCGACACCCCTCCCACCACGGCCCGGTCTACCCCGATGTGGTCCAGGAGGGCCTCGACATCATCCGCGAGCTGATCGAAGGTCAGCCGTTCGCCGCTCCAGGACTTCCCGTTTCCCCGCACATCGGGCGCGATAACGCGATACCGGGAGGCCAGGGAAGCGATCAGGGGGAGGCTCGCCAGATGGCTGGCCATCCCGCCGTGCAACATCACGATCGCCCGCCCCTCGCCATCCTCGACGACGAACAGCCGCACACCCTCGCGTTCAAACCAGAATTCCCTCATAAGTCTCCGAGTGTAAAAGATTTCACCGTGCTAAGGTGGGACAGGAATTTCGATGAGCTCGACAACTCCTCCCCGCCGGGCGCCTCCACCTCCGCCTCCGTCACCTGCCGTGAAGGCCCATGTGCTGGCTCCGCACGTCCAGGCGGCCCTGAGGGGAGCGGTCCAGCCCCAGATGCAGCCTGGCATCCAGAAGCGGCCCGCGGTCTCGTCGCCCCCTGCCGCCGCGGCGCACGTGCAGGCGGCCGTCACTGCGGCGCGCTCTCCTGAGGCTCCTTCCCGCCCCATCGCGCCACGACCGGTGGGCGGCAGGCTGTCCCCTCGGCCGGCGCTCCAGCGGGCTCCCGCTCCCCACGCGGCATCGCCAGCGCGCGCTCCGCGCCCCGTGCCGCCGCCGTGCCGCGGCGTCATCCAGCGGAACTTGGACACGACCAGTGTCGATGCGGTCCCCGCGCTCAAGGAGGCCGTGCGGCTCTTCTCGCAGATCGCGGCGGCCTCGCCGGGCTCCAGGGACTTCTGGAACGCCGTCGCCGGTGGCGCATGGTCGGCCAATACCCATGTGGTCTTTCAGTCCGTCAACCTCGGCGGCGGGGGCAAGTTCGGCAGCACCAATCCGGAAGTCTGGGTGGGTGGAGAATGGGTGAACCTCGGAGTCCTTTCGCCGAAGGAATGCGACGACATCGATCCGGACACCCCGCTGCGGCTGGTGATCAAGATCAACGCCGACAAGGTCGGGACCACGCGCGCCAACCTCACGCTCGGCGTCGAATCGGTGCTCGCCACCGTGGTCCACGAGTTCGCGCTCCACGCATTCCGCTACGGCAAGCTCTTCAAGAAGATTCGCGATAAAAAATTGGAGAGGGGCGTCTTGAACGGCATCGTCGAGAGTACTGCCACAGAGGGGAGCTATCTCCACGACGAGACCGCTCATGACGCCCTCGCGGAAGGCAACGACACCCTCTACAACGAGTTGATCTCCTCATCCGTCAGCGCGATCGGCGAAGAGATGGGCAACCAAGCCGGCAGGGGCTGGAGCGTCAAGGGCTTTCTGCTGGAGAGAGACGCGGACCGCCTGAATCAGGATGTGGTAAAGATCCTTCCCCTGAAGGTCAGCGATAACGATCTGTTCAGGCAGAAAATCGCAGGGTTGCGCGAGAAGTACCCCCACCTCTACCTGCAATCCCTGATCGACATCGTCGCTTGAGCCCCCGGGACGTCGGGTTTGCTATCGTGCCCGGGTGAGGATCTCCTTCATCCTGGCCTGCGCGGCGCTGCTCGGCGTTCCGGCCTGGGGAGAGGGCCCCGGGTGCCCCGCCGGCGATCTGCTCGCCGGCGCGCGGGTGGTGGAGGCCCGGCGGGTGGTGGGGGAGGTGGCCCGGGTCACCGACGAGCGGGCCGCTCCCGACGGCGCGCCCTGGGATTCGCCGGCGGCGGTGGTGCTCGAGGGCCGAGCCGCCATAACCTGGGATCTGGGCGCGCCCCGCGAAGTGCGTGGCGCGCTGCTGCAAGCCGACGCCAACGATCTCTATCCGCTCTCGGGATCGCTCGACGGGCAAACCTTCACGCCGCTCGCCGAGCTCGCGGCGCTCACCGACGTCGCCGGCCTGCGGACGCGCACCGAGATCTTCCCCGCCCCGGTGGTGGCGCGCTACCTGCGGCTCGACCCACCCCAGGGGGACGGTCTCGCGTCGGTGGCCGAGCTCGCGGTCTTCTGCGAGCTGCCGCGCCCCTGGCCGCCGTCCCTGCGGGTGGAACCGGCTTCGATACCGGACCCTCCGCGCTCCTGGTCCTGGAACGATCTGTCGAGCCGCTGGTGGGAGCTGCTGCTGGCTCTGCTGGGTATCGCTCTGCTCGTGGCCGATGCGCGGCGGGAGGAGCCGCCGCCCCGAGGCGGCTGGCGCCGGCGGCTCTTCGGCGTGGCGGCGGTGGTGGCGGCGCTCACGTATTTCAACTTCGGCGCCTTCCACTTCTACAACTTCGTCCACACCTGGGACACCCTGCACTACTACCTCGGCGGGAAGTACTTCCACGAGCTCTCCTACGACCGGCTGTATGAGTGCATGACGGTGGCCGACTCCGCGGAGCCCGGCATGGCGCGGCGGCTGGAGCGCCGGAAGATCACCAACCTGCGCACCAACGTGCTGGAGCCGGCGGCGGAGATCCTGGCCCACCCCGAGCGCTGCACCGCGCATTTCTCCCCCCAGCGCTGGCAACGGTTCACCGCCGACGTCGCCTACTTCCGCGGCCGCGAGGCGCCCCAGCGCTGGGAAGACATCCTGACCGATCACGGCTTCAACGGCACCCCGGTCTGGCTGCTGGCGGGCTCCTCGCTCACCAACCTCGCGCCGGCGAGCGATCGCCAGATCCTCGGCCTGACGCTGCTCGATCCCCTCTACTTCCTCGCCATCGCCGCGGTGATCGGCTGGGCTTTCGGCGTGCGCCCTCTCGTCGTGGCGCTGCTGGTGTTCGCGACCTTTTTCCCCTGCCGCTTCTTCTGGACCGGCGGCGCGTTCCTGCGCTGGGACTGGCTCTTCTACACCGTCGCCGCGGTGGCGTGCCTGCGGAAGGGGCGCCCCTGGCTCGGCGGCATGGCGCTCGGCTACGCGGCGATGCTGCGCATCTTCCCCGGGCTTCTCGCGGCCGGGCCGGTGGCCGCCCTGGTCGCTCTGGCCCTGCGCGACGGCCCGCGGGCGGCCTGGAGACGGCCGGAGGTCCGCGCCCACCTGCGCTTCCTCGCCGGCGCCGTCCTGGCGTCGGCGATCCTGGTGGCGGCGAGCCTCGGGGCCACCGGCGGCCCTGGCGCCTACAGCGCTTTCGTCGCCAACACCCGCAAGCACCAGGCGACGCCGCTGACCAACCACATGGGCCTGCGGACGGTGGTGGACTACCGGCCCTCGGAGGTGGGGCGGCTGCTGATCGCGGAGAACGGCGCCGACCCCTGGCTGCCGTGGAAGGAGGCGCGGCTGGCGGCCTGGAAACAGGCGCGCCCCCTGGCGGCGCTGCTGGCCGCGGCGGCTCTCTTTCTCCTCGGCCGCGCGGCCATCCGCCGGCCGGAGCCGTGGATCGCGGCGGCGCTCGGCACGCTCTGGATCGCCTTCGCGGTCGAGCTCACCTCGTATTACTACGCGTTCATCCTGGTGCCGGCGCTGCTGTGGACGGAGAAGCGGGCAGCCGGCATCGCCCTGCTCGCGCTGGCGGCCTTCTCGCAGCTGGTGTCGTTCGGCCCGTTCCTGGGGTTGCCGGCCTGGCGCGACGAGCAGTACACGCTGATCTCGCTCGCCACCCTCGCCGTCTTCGCGGGGATCCTCATCGCGTTCAGCCGTGGCCAAACGCAGGAAAGCGGCCGTGAGGGGGAACCCTCACGGCCGCCGGTCGAATCATCCCGGCGGCTCAGCGGCCGCAGGTCTTGAACGTATCGAGGTCCTGCACCGGCAGCGCCGACTGGTTGAGAAGGTTGTGGTACTCCTTCGATAAACCCGTGTGCGTGTCGGTCACCCGCAGGGTGAAGTCGACGTTGGTGGTGGCGGCGAAGAAGACCCAGTAGGCCGGGCTCGCCGTGAAGCCGCAGGCGTCGAGCACCTTCACCAGGATCTCGGCATTGTCCGGACTGAAGAACCAGATGACCGCCGAGTTGCCTCCAGCCTGGGGCACGACCGTGCCGCGGCCGGTCAGGCCGTTGGGGGCGCGGTAGGTGACCTCGAAGGCGAACCGGTTCCCCTGCGCGCACCCCGTGGAGCCGCCGGGCGCGCAGGCGGTGGTGGAAGCGTCGTTGTCGAGGATGTTCACCACCGCGGTGTCGCGGTCGGCGTCGAGCCTGGCGCCGCCGGTCGGGTTTGACAGCCTCAGGCTGATGGTCTCGTTCCCCTCGTCGAGCGCATCCTCCAGGATGGGGATGGTGAACTGCCTGGTCGCGCCGTTGCCGGCGGCCCAGGACAGGGTGCCCGACGTCTCCTGGTAGTCGAGGCCCGGGGTCGCGCTGCCGGCAACGGTGGTGTAGGTCACCGAGACCGCGCCGGTCTCGCCGCGCGAGCGTTCGACACGGACCACGGCGTTGAGCTGCCCCTCGATGACCTGGAAGGAGGGCTCGGCGAACTTCAGCACTCCCTGCACACCGCCACCGTTGTCGTCGGTGCCGCCGTCGTCGGCCGGGCCGCCGTCATCCAGGATGGTGAGCACCGCGACGCTGCGCACGGGGTCGAGGGCGGCGCCGCCGGTCGGATTGGTGAGCATCAGCTCGACGGTCTCGTTGGGCTCCTCGCCCGGGTTCTTGGTGATCGGAATCGTGAAGGAGCGGATGCCGTCGTCGCCGGCGCCCCATGAAAGGGTGCCGGAGACGTCCGTGTAGTCGACCCCGGCGGTGGCGCTGCCGGCCTGGGTGAGGTAGTTGACGCTGACCGCGCCGGTCTCGCCCTGGGAGCGCTCGACGGTGATGATGGCCGAGCCCACGCCCTCGTCGGTGAAGAAGCTGCGCTCGTCGAACTTGAAGGTGCCGTTGACACCACCCGAGCCGCCGCTGCCACCCGATCCGCCGGAGCCACCCGAACCACCCGAGCCACCGCTGCCGCCGGACCCTCCACTGCCGCCCGAACCGCCCGAACCGCCGGAGCCACCGCTACCGCCGGACCCGCCGCTGCCGCCATCGCTGGCCGCGATGGTGAGAGTCGTCTGGCTCCTGGTGGCGTCGATGGAGGCGCCGGTGGCGTTCGCCAGGGTCAGATTGAAGGTTTCGCTCCCCTCGGAGCTGGCATCGTCGAGGATCGCGACGGAAACCGTGCGGTTCGAGCTGTCGCCGGCCGCCCAGTTGAGCGTGATGTCGACCGCCGTGTAGTCGCTGCCGGCGATCGCCGAGCCGCCCGAGGAGAGGACGCGCACCGAAGCCGCGCCATCCTCCCCCTGCGAGCGCTCGACGACCACCTGCACCGTCCCCCCTTCGGCCGCGCTATAGCCGGACTGGTCGAACTTGACGACGCCGGGACCGGACGCGAGCGCCGGCATGGACGCGAGAACGAGGATCGAGAAGACCCCCGCGAGCTTGGATTTCCCTACCCGGATATTCATGATTTCCTCCTGGGCCACCGCACGGCGAGCGGGGATTTGCCGGCTGGCGGGGGTCCTGTGAGATGAGACAGCCTTCCGGGGGCCAGGGAACACCGAAGTTGAATGCCACCCCCGGGGGCCTTCCTCACGATAGTGCGCGATTCCGGTCTTTGTCCCCACCTGGCAGGGTAGTGGGGACTCCTGCTGACCCGGCTCAAAGGAGGAGGCCCGGCGGCAGTTCCTGGCGGATCTGGGCAAGGTCGCGGAGCGGCTTCATCTCCAGCCCCGCAGGGGCGATAGGAATTAGCCCGGACCGTGAGGTCCGGGAAATCAACGCCCCCCAACCACCCCGAGCCCCGCAGGGGCGACAGGAACCGCAGCACGGCGTTCCGCCCCTGCCGCCCCTACGGGGCTTGGATCAACCTTGATCGACCCTCTTCCCGGACCTCACGGTCCGGGCTAATACCTATCTCCCCTGCGGGGCTGAACAGAACGACTGTGGGCGGGGCCGCCTTTATCGGTGCGGGTCTTGTGGCGGAACGGTATCCCACGTTACTCTTCGTCGCAACTTTCCTGACACTTTATCGCCCATGAAAGACACCTACTCCAAGCTTAACTACCACATCGTCTTCAGCACCAAGAACCGAGTCTCGTTGATCACAGACATCTTTCGGGACGAGCTCTACGGATACATCGGTGGCATTCTCCGTGGAAACGGCGGCGTGCTACTGGTCGCGGGAGGCATGCCGGACCACATCCACCTCTTGGCGGGGTGGGGAACAAGCACCTCGGCCGCCAAGATGCTGGAACTGATCAAAACGAATTCCTCGAAATGGATGAACGAGCGTCCGGACACTACCGCAGGAGGCTTTCGCTGGCAGAAGGGCTATGGTGCGTTCTCCGTTAGCGAGTCCCAGATTCCGGAGGTCCGGAAATACATCCTGAACCAGGAAGCGCACCACCGAAAAATGTCCTTCCACGAGGAATTCATGGGACTCCTCAGGCGACATGGTCTCGACTACGATCCGGACGATTTCGAGAACTCTGAAGAGTAGACAGATCATCCATCTGGCGCGCCGCGCCCCTGCGGGGCTGGGAAATGATCTTGTGGAATCAGATAAAGCGGCTGAGCTACACGACCTTCAGAAACGTCGCCTTGCCATCCCCCGGCGCGTAGAAGTCCGCCAGCTCGGAGACGAGCTTGTAGCCGCAGGCGGCGTAGAAGGCGCGGGTGGGGAGGTATTGCGGGCGGGTGGAGGTCTCGACGTAGACGCGGGTGCGGCCGGCGGCGGCCATCCACTCCTCGGCGGCGCGGAGAAGGTCGGTGCCAACCCTCTGGCCCTGGAAGTCGGGGTGGACCACGATCCAGTAGAGATCGGCGGAGGCGACCGTGCCGGGGATCGGCCCCCAGCAGGCGTAGCCCGCCACCCGGCCGTCCATCTCACCGACGAGAAAGCGGTAGTGGCTCCCCTCGCCGTTCGCCAGCCGGTCGTCCACCAGCTCCAGGGCGACCTCGATCTCCTCGGAGTTGAAAAAGGCGGTGGCGCGGATCAGCGCCTCCAGCGGCTCGCGGTCGGCCGGGGTGAGATTGCGGCGAACGGAGAGGCTCATCAGGAGGCCTTCCTGGGGATGACGGCATCGAGCAGGATCCGCTCCACCACCTGCCGCGGCGACAGCCCCGCCTTTTCCGCCGCCGCCATGAATCCGCCGTCGGCGGCGAGGCAGGGATTGGCGTTGACCTCCAGGATGCAGGGCTCGCCATTGGCGTCGAGCCGGAGGTCGACCCGCGCGTAGCCGCGCAATCCGAAGATCCGCCAGGCGGCGCGGGCGAGCTCCGCGGCGCGCTCGAGCAGCGGCGCGTCCGCGGGGTCTTCCGGAAAACGGCGGACCGTGTGGATGTAGGCGAACGAGTCCTCGTGCCACTTCGCCTCGTAGCCCAGGACCCGGCTCATGCCGGCGGGGAAGCCCTCGTAGACGATCTCGGCGACCGGCAGCACCTCGACGCAGCCGTTCGCCGGCGAGCAGGGAGACGTTCAGCTCGCGGCCGGGGAGGAAGGTCTCGGCGACCACCGCCTGGCCGGGAAAGCGCGCCGCCAGCTCGCGCGCCCGGATCACCGCCGCCTCGGGAGTGGAGCAGACCGGATCGCCTTCCAGGCCGAGGGAGGCGTCCTCGCAGGCGGGCTTGAGAATCCACGGCCCGGGAACGCGGTCGAGCAGGTCCGGGCGGTCCGGATCGAGACGGCCGCCGGGCGCCACCGGCAGACCCTCGGCGGCGAGGACCGCCCGGGTCGCCAGCTTGTCCGTGGTCACCCAGAGCACGCCCGAGGGGGAGCCGGTGAAGGGGAGCCCCAGCAGCTCCAGGGCGGCCGCGGCGCCGAGGAGAGCCTCGGGCCGGCCGGCCGGCGATTCCATCAGATTGAAGACCGTCAGCCCGGGGCCCGTATGCAGGCGGAGCCAGGGCTGCCAGTCGGGCATCGGAACGATCTCGTAAGGGAGGCCGAGGGCCTCCAGCCCCGCCGCCACCAGCTTCACCTGCGCCAGCACGTCGGTCGCCGAGGGATCGGTTTGATCGCTGACCGGATTGTGGGCGATGACAACTCGAGATTCCAAAGTCCCCAACGCCGCGCGCTGGTTTCGATCACCTGGCCGAGGAGCTCGGCATAGGGGATTCCGGACCGGCCCGCCAGGATCGGCAGGTCCGAGTAGGTCGGATGCAGGCCGGGGAGCGGGTTGACCTCCAGGAAGCACGGCTCGCCGGCGGCGTCGCAGCGGAGATCGACACGGGCGAGGTCCCGGCAGCCGAGAGCATGGAAGGAGGCGAGGGCGAGCTCGCGCGCCCGTTGCGCGAGCGGCTCGCCGTCGAGCAGTCGATAATCGATCCAGGTCTCGTACTCGCGCTTGTTCAGCGCCGTGTAAGCGGTGTCGGCGCCGGCGCGGAAGGAGACCTCCAGGACTCCGAGAACCCGGGCCATCCCCGTTGTTGCCGACGATACCCACCGTCATCTCCCGGCCGGGAAGGAAGCTCTCCACCAGCACCGGCTGACGAAAGGTTTCGATCAGCTCGGCGCAGGCGGCGATCAGCTCCTCCCGGGTCTCGACCCGGGAGAGCCGCGTCACCCCCTTGCTGCTCCCTTCCGCCACCGGCTTGACGAAGAGCGGCAGGGGGAGGTCCACGAACGCCGCGTCCTCCGGCCGTTCCACGACGGCGAAGGGCGCCGTGGGCAGGCCGTGATCGCGCACCACCCGCTTGGCGAGCGACTTGTCGAGGGTGACGGCGCAGGTCAGCGGATCGGAGAAGGTGTACGGCTGATCGAACATCTCGCAGAGCGCCGGCACCTGCGCCTCCCGCGAGCGGCCGCGCACCCCCTCGGCGACATTGAACACGAGGTCCCACCGCTCGCCCGCGGCAAGGCGGCGGGCCAGCTCGATCCCCGCGCCCCACCCGCTCCGGACTGATGGCCGAGCTGGCGGCGAGGCCCGCTTCGAGCAAGGCGACGGTCTCCTCTTCGTCGAACTCCATGACGTCCGCGGGCGCGAAGCCCGCGGCGAGGTAGTCCGCCTTGAGGTCGTAGCAGAGCGCGATCCGCAGCGGCCGCATCGGTCATCTACCGATACCGAGTGCTCGGCCGGGGTCGACGTAGGTGTAGGTCTTCCCCTCCCAGTTGCGGATGCTCCAGACCCCGTCCTGGTGGCCGACGATCGTCTCCGTTCTGCACCGGCACCTTGCCGCCGCCGCCGGGCGCGTCGATGACGTAGGTCGGCACCGCGTAGCCGGTGGTGAAGCCGCGGAGCTGGGACATGATCTCGAGGCCCTTCTCGACCGAGGTGCGCAGGTGCCCGGTGCCGAGCACCGGGTCGCACTGATAGAGGTAGTAGGGCCGCACGCGGATCTTCAGCAGGCCGTGGAAGAGGTCGCGCAGCGTCTCGGCCGAGTCGTTGACCCCCTTGAGCAGCACCGTCTGGCAGCCGAGCGGGATGCCGCCGTCGGCGAGCAGGTCGCAGGCCTCGGCCACCTCGGGCGTCAGCTCGCGGGCATGGCAGAAGTGGAGCGGAGAGCCAGACGCGGTGCTTGCGCAGCACGGCGCACCAGCTCCGGCGTGATCCGCTGCGGCAGGAAGCTCGGGATGCGGGTGCCGATGCGCAGGAACTCGAGGTGCGGAATGGCGCGCAGCCGGCCGAGCAGCTTGTCGAGCACGGCAGTCGGCCATCAGCAGGGATCGCCGCCCGAGAGCAGGACGTCGCGCACCTCGGTGTGCTCCTCGCAGGTAGGCGATCGCCGCCTCCAGCCGCCGGCCGATCGGATCGAGCTCGCCCTGGCTCACCAGGCGGCTGCGCGTGCAGTAGCGGCAGTAGGCGGCGCAGGTGTCGAGCGCGAGGAAGAGCACGCGGTCGGGATAGCGGTGCACGAGCCCCTCGACGACGCTGGCGCCGTCCTCGCCGCAGGGATCGGTCATGTCTCCGCGGCTCACCACCAGCTCGCTCTCCTGCGGCACCACCTGGAGGCGGATCGGGCAGGAGGGATCGTCGGGATCGATCAGCGCCGCGAAGTGCGGGGTGACCGCGACGGAAAACTTCTCGCTCGCCAGCAGAAGCCCTCGCCGTTCCGCCTCGGTCAGATCGAGCAGGCGCTCGAACTGATCGAGACGGGTGAGACGATGGCGCATCTGCCAGCGCCAATCGTTCCAGTGATCGGGATCATAGGGCTCGTCGAAGATCGCGCAGATCTCCTCGCGCCGGGAGCTCTCGACCGCAACCGAGGCGAACGCCGCCTGCTTCATCTCTAGGCTCCTCCGCTGAACACGGGGTTGATACCGCGGGTTAGGGGTGAAGTGGTGAAACATCGAAACGGGAAGGCTCGGCGGTTTATGCCGACAACCCACCCGGATCGATCATCCGGTGGGAAAGCCCCAGGGGGCTCCGTGATCATGATCGGTTAGTACGTCAACCCGGAAGGGGTGACACCACAGCCGGGACTGGCTGCGGAAAGCCGCGCTGGTGAGGTTGTTACAGGAAAGGCTGAAGCGACGACGGAAACATGGAAGGCGATGCCAGTGGCCGACAGCCCGAGCCGAATGACTCTGGACGGGCTGTCCACAGTACTCGGAGGTTGGTCGGGAGGCACGTTCGTTTCCACGCTTTTAACAATAGCGGACTTATCCCCCCTGTCAAGAGGATCTGAGCCCTCTCGCGAGGAACCCGAGGCGGTCAGCTCTGTGATCCGCCCGGACAGGCGGGACGCGCGCCGCCAGCCGGCACTGAGCCGGCCGCTGTGGGACGCGGGGCGAAAGCCTCCGGGGGCTAAAACGGTTCCTCTCACGCCGGTCTTCAATGCAATTCCGGAACCAACTTCGCGGGGAGTCGCGGAAAGACGCGACATGAGGTGCTGTTCCCGCGGGGCCGGCCTTGTGGGGCCACCCTTGCGAGATCTTTTTTCAACGGGGGGTATGAAAAAGCGGTCAAGCCCCGGCGGCCAAATCGACGTGCCAGGCTAGCGGACGCCGCCGAATACGGCATGGCCGGCCTTCAGCCAGTAGACGTCGACGCCGGTGAGGCCGGCCGCCTCGAGCCAGCGGAGCTGGTCGAGGAGGGGCGACGGCTGATCGATCGGGTCCGGCTCGGGATCGGCGTAGAGGTTCCAGCGCTCGTCGCGGAACTTCTCGTAAGGGCCGAGATGTCCGGCCAGCTCGAGCGAGCGGCGGCGCACGGCGCCGTCCCACGCCTGCGCGGCGAGCTGGTGGGATGCCGGGGTCGCCGGCTTGACGAGGTCGGCGATCACCACGGCGCCCCCTGGGGCGAGAGCGGCGGCGAGGTCGAGAAAGAGCTCGCGTTTGCCCGCACCGTCGAGGTGGTGGACGGCGAGCGAGCTGACGAAGGCGCGGACCGGCTCGGGGAAGCTCCGCCAGGAGCGGTCCGCGAGATCGAACCGCCGCGCCGTGAAGCGTTCGCCATGGGCCGCGAGGGCGATGCGCGCGTGCTCCAGCATGGCGGGCGAGAGGTCCATGGCAAGTACCCGGGCGCGCGGAAAGCGCTCGAGCAGGGCCCGCGAGAGCAGCCCTTCGCCACAGCAGAGGTCCACCAGCAGGCCGTCCCCGGGGTCCGGGATCATGTCGAGGACGGCCGCGACCTGCTCCTCGCGGTCGGGCACGAAGAAGCGGCCGAGATCGATGAAGTCGTGGCTGTCGTGCTCGTCCCAGCCGGGGGTGCGCTCATCCATGGACATTGTCCTCCTGCCGGATAGTGGCCCAATTTGGCTCCCAGCGCCTTCGACGCCCGGGCCTGAAGACCCGGGCTACGCTTCAAACGAAAAGCCTCCTGAAGGAGGCTTGAGATCCCTCCGGCCGCTTTTTGAGCCGGCTTCAGCCGGCTTTTCGTCTCCGGAGTAGCCCGGGTCTTCAGGCCCGGGCGTCGGAGCGCCGGGGAGCCAGTTTGAGCACGATCTCCTGCCGATCGTTTCCATACGCGGGCATCCGCCAGAAGTTTCTCCCCGGCGTTTCTCCATACAATAGCCGCCATGAGCGACCACCAGCCCACCATCTTCGACAAGATCCTCGCGGGCGAGATCCCCAGCTACAAGGTGTACGAGGACGACCACGTCTTCGCCTTCCTCGACATCGGCCCGCTCTCGGCACGGCCACACCCTGGTCATCCCCAAGGAGCGCAAGGCCCAGCTCGCACCAGCTCTCGGACGAATCGGCCGCCGCCGTCGGCCGCGCCCTGCCGCGGCTCTGCCGCGCGGTGCTGCGGGCGACCGGCGCCACCGACTACAACGTCCTCCAGAACAACGGCTCCGCGGCGCACCAGGTGGTGATGCACGTGCACTTCCACATCATCCCCAAGCTCGGCAACGAGGGGCTCGGAATCGGCTGGCACGCCCGCAAGCTCGACGACTCGGCCGCCCGCGAGCTGGTCGACAAGATGCGCCAGGCGCTGCGAGGCGCTGAAGCGCGCCATGGGCGGTCGAGATCCGCGGCGCCTTCGGCCTCGAGAACCTCGCCCTCGTCGAGCGCCCCGACCCGCTCCCCGGTCCGGGGCAGGTGCTCGTGCGCCTGCGCGCCGCCTCGCTCAACTACCGCGACCTGCTGACCGCCGAGGGGAAGTACAACCCGAAGCAGAAGCTCCCGCTGATCCCCTGCTCGGACGGCGCCGGCGAGGTGGCGGCGGTCGGCGACGGGGTGACCCGCGTGCAGGCCGGGGGACCGGGTCTGCACCATCTTCGCCCAGAGCTGGATCGCCGGCCGCCCAACCCGCGAGCGGCTGCGCTCGACGCTCGGCGGGCCGCTCGACGGCACGCTCGCCGAGCTGGCCGTCTTCGATCAGGAGGGGTTGGTGCGGACTCCGGACCACCTGACGGACGAGGAGGCGGCGACCCTCCCCTGCGCCGCGGTGACCGCCTGGAGCGCCCTGGTCACCGAGGGCGGACTCACCGCCGGGGACATCGGTGCTGGTCCAGGGCACCGGCGGGCGTCTCGATCTTCGCCCTGCAGCTCGCCAAGCTCCTCGGCGCCCGCGTCATCGCCACCTCCAGCAGCGACGAGAAGCTCGCCCGGGCGCGCGAGCTGGGGGCCGACGAGACGATCAACTACCGCGAGGTGCCCGCCTGGGGCGTCCGGGCCAAGGAGCTGACCGGCGGCGTGGGGGTCGACCACGTCGTCGAGGTCGGCGGCGCGGGCACCCTCCAGCAGTCGCTCCTGGCGGTCCGCTTCGGCGGCACGATCAGCCTGATCGGCGTCCTCGCGGGGACCAGGTCCGAGCTGCTCCTCACCCATGTCTTCATGCAGAGGATCCGCGTCCAGGGCATCCTGGTCGGCGACCGCGAGAGCTTCGAGGCGATGAACCGGGCGATCGCGCCTGCACCGCCTGCGCCCGGTCGTCGACCGCGTCTTCCCGCTGGAAGAGGCCCCCGCCGCCTTCGCGCACATGGCGGCGGGGGACCACTTCGGGAAGATCGTGATCAGGATCTGATCTATTTGATCTCGATCGGCCCCTGATCGCTCAGCAGGCCGATCTTGGCGTCGGCCAGCTTGCGCTGGAAGGCGGGGACGTCCTCGGCGTAGAGCTTGTTGAAGTCGGCCAGGACCTCCCGCACGGCGCGGTCGGTCTCGTCGAGGTAGGCGTTCGCCGTGGCGCTCGGCGTCTCCCAGGAGGAGCCGATGACGCGCCGCGCGTTCTCGACCTTGCTGAGGGCGGTGGTCTCGTCCTCGACCAGCCCCTTGACGTCCGGCGACACGTAGAGACGCCGCTCGACCGCCGAGAGCTTCTTCTGAAGATCCCGCGCCGACTGCCGCAACGCCTTCCCCGCGTCGTCGCCCCCCTTGGCCGCGCCGTCGCGCTCCCGCTCCTTGTCCTGAGCGTCGAGCCTGGCGAGCGCCAGGTTGACGTCCTTGCGGGTGGCGGCGATCCGGTTGATCGCGTCCGCCACCGCGTTCTGATAGCCACCCGCCCGGTTGGTCGCCGCGTCCCAGGCCTGCCAGTCGGCCGGCGAGCTCTTGAGCGCCGGATCGGCCTCGACCTGCAGCGTCCCCTTGGCCTCGTGGCCGCCATACCTGACCACCACGTTGTAAGTGCCAGGGATCACGTTCGGGCCGCTCTCCTCCCCCGGCCGCCGGTTGCGGTCCTGGTTGTCCGGATTGCGGAACGGCTCGCGGCCGAAATCCCAGGCCACCCGGTTGAGGCCGAGCTTGATCGACGGCTTGAGGGTGCGGACCACCTTGCCGGAAGCGTCCGTGATCCGGATCTCGGCCTTCGGCCCCCGGTCGCGATCGCGATCGCCGCCTCCCCGGCCTCCTCCTCCCGCCTCCTCCTCGCTCGCGGACTCCTCGCGCGAGGGGACGTCCTCCCGCGGGGTGCCGGTCGGCCGGTCGGTGGCGCTGGTCTGGGAAGATGCCGCTACCGGCTGTCCGGTGCGCGCGGCCTGCTTGCGCTGGCGCTCCTTCTCCTCGTCCGCCAGCGGCAGGCCGGGCGCGTTGACCGAGAAGGTGATCAGGGCGCCGTAGTCGCGGTTCTGCCCCTGGAACTCGCCGGCGCCGCCGCCACGGATGCCGCCGCGGCCGCGGTTGACCCGGAAGAGCGTCGCCGGCTGCGACGGATAGAGGTGGACCGGCTCGGCGAGCGTCGCGGCCGAGACCTCGCGCAGCGGCGTGATGTCGTCGAGGATGTAGAGCGCCCGGCCATGGGTGCCGATCACCAGGTCGAGATCCGCGCGGATGGATCGTCAGCGCCATCACCGAGGTCGTCGGCAGGCCGTGCGTCCAGCGGCATCCAGCGCCCGCCGCCGTCGAACGAGACGTAGAGGCCGAACTCGGTGCCGAGGAAGAGGAGGTTCGTGTCGACCGGGTCCTGCTCGATCGACAGCGCGTAGCCGCGGAGTCCCGGGTCGCCAGGCTCTTCCAGGTCTTCCCCCAGTCGTCGGTCCGGAAGACGTAGGGGGTCAAGTCCTGCGCGCCGGTGGTTGTCGAAGACCACGAACGCCGAGGCCGGCGTCGTAATTCGAGGGGAGGATGTCGGGGATCCAGGTGTTGGCCGGCACGCCCGGGACGTTCTTCTCGACGCTCGTCCAGGTCTTGCCGCCGTCGCGGGTGACGTGCAGGCGGCCGTCGTCCGTCCCCACCCAGATCACCCCCTGCTGCACCGGCGCTGGGGGCGATGGCGAGGATGGTGGTGAAGTTCTCGGCGGCCGCTGACGTCGAGGGTCAGGCCGCCGCTCTTCTCCTGCTGCTGCCACTCCGGGTTGTTGGTCGTCAGGTCCGGGCTGATCACCGTCCAGCTCGCGCCGCGGTCGGTCGACTTGTGGACGTACTGGCTGCCGTAGTAGATCGTGCCGGGCTCGAAGGGGTCCTGCCGCCAGGCCGGCGTTCCAGTTGAAGCGGAGCGGCTTCGGGCCGTCGCCGGCTGCGGCGGCTTGATGGACCGGTTCTCGCCGGGTGCGCAGGTTCCAGCGCAGGAGCGCGCCCCCCTGCGACATCGAGTAGCCGCGCCATCGAGTCCTCGGGATCGGGCCGGGTGTCGAAGCCGTCGCCGCCGCCGACCACGTCCCAGTCCGAGTTGCGGATGCCGCCGCGGGTCCCAGACCGAGGTCGGGCCGCGCCAGGAGCCGTTGTCCTGCAGGCCGCCGTAGACGTGGTAGGGGAGGTCCATGTCGACCGCCACGTGGTAGAACTGGCCGATCGGCAGCGTGCTCACGAACTGCCAGGTCTCGCCGCGGTCGTGGCTGATCGCCATGCCGCCGTCGCTGCCGGTCACGATGTGCTCGGGGTCGCGCGGATCGATCCACATCGCGTGATAGTCGCCGTGAATCTCGCGCGAGCGGCCGAGGGCTTCGAAGCTCGTGCCGCCGTCGTCCGAGACCTGGAGCCGGGCGGTCAGGTTGTAGAGCCGGTTCGGCCACTGCGGGATCGACCGCGGATGTCGGCGTAGTAGAACGGCCGCTCGGCCGTCTGCTGGTTCGTCGTTGACCGTCTTCCAGCTCCTGCCGCCGTCGCTCGAGCGGAGCGAGCGCGCTCTTCTCGGCCTCGACCAGGGCGTAGACGATGTCCGGGTTCGAGCGCGAGATGGCGATGCCGATCCGCCCGAGGTCCCCCTTGGGCAGTCCCGTCGTCCTCGGTATAGCGCTTCCAGGTCTCGCCGCCGTCATAGGTGACGTAGAGCCCGGAGCCCGGGCCGCCGGAGCGGAAGCCCCAGGGCCAGCGCCGGTAGTCCCACATCGCGGCGAACAGCTTGTTCGGATTGCCGGGGTCGATCACCAGGTCGGCCGCGCCGGTGCGCGGATCGACGTAGAGCACCCGCCGCCAGGTCTTGCCGCCGTCGACCGTCTTGAACACCCCGCGCTCCGGGTTCTCCCCCCAGACCTGCCCGAGGGCCGCCACCCAGGCGACGTTCGGGTCGGCCGGATGCGAGCACGATGCGGTGGATGTGCTCGGTCTTCTCCAGCCCCAGGTGCGTCCAGGTCTGGCCGCCGTCGAGCGAGCGGTAGACGCCGTCGCCGATCGACACGCTGTTGCGCGGGTTCCCCTCGCCGGTGCCCACCCAGACGACGTCCGGGTTCGCCTGGTTGATGGCGATGGCGCCGATCGAGGCCACCGGCTGGTCGTCGAAGACCGGCGCCCAGGTGAGGCCGCCGTTG
Source organism: uncultured Acidobacteriota bacterium (assembly GCA_963792575.1). Lineage (GTDB taxonomy): Bacteria > Acidobacteriota > Thermoanaerobaculia > Multivoradales > UBA5704 > DATARR01. Next base: position 248,408 of record CAWBWZ010000021.1, on the reverse strand, counting down.
ACCGACTTCCAGACGCCGCCCGCGGCGCCGCCGGCATACATCAGGTCGGGATTGGACTCGGCGACGTCGAGGGCCGGCAGGCGGCCGCTCATGGTGGCCGGACCGATCGAGCGGGCCGAGAGCCCGGCGAGCAGGTCCGGATCAATCGTCTCGGCGGCCCGGGCCGTCGAGGCATGGAGCGTGAGCGCGGCGAGCGCCACGAAGATCAGAGATCGACGCATTGAACTCCCCCGTGGGTCAAAAGGTGAAGAAGGCAGGAGTACGACATCCCACCGCGATATAGCGCAGCCCGGAGGGGTCCGTCAAATGTAAGGAATGTAAAAGGAAAAGGCCGTCCGGAGTGAACCGGACGGCCCTGGATACCCCAGAGGGTGTCGAGGTCAGATCGTGTTGAAGACGCCGCCCTCGCGGACGACGATGCGCTCGCCGTCGAAGCCGCGGAAGATGAAGAAGGGCGCGATCTCGTTGTGGATCTTCGTCTGCTCCTGCAGCAGGCTGATCGCGACCTTCTGGCCGATGCGCAGGGAGGCGTGGCTGTCGCTGCGCCAGTGGACGCCGGCGATGTTGCGGCCGGAAGCGACGTTGGAGGCGATCTTGTTGAGCTCCCCCTCGATGGTGAGCGCCGGGCCGGTGTACGGCACCAGCTCCTTGCCGTCGGCGGAGGGGACCACCGGGTGCGGGATGGTCCGGTTCTCCGTGTCGAAGAGCGCCTTGAGGATCGTGATGCAGGCGCCCGCGACCGTGGCATGGCCGGCGGTGTAGGACGGATGGGTCGGCGACCCCTCGGGGAATGCCATCGGCAGCAGGGCGCTGCCGCCGTTGTACGCCTGCACCCGCTCGATCGCCTTGGTGGTGAAGAGGCTCGGGTGCAGGACGCCGTCATAGCGGCCCGGATCCTGGTTGACCTGCACCTCGACCAGGCCGCCGAACGCCTCGGGGCGCAGGCGGCGGTGGATCTGCCACTTCTTGTGCCAGGTGGCCTTGAGGCAGCGCGAGGCGACCTCGCACATCAGGGCCTTGGCGGCCGGGGGGCCGAAGGTGCAGAAGCCGTCCTGCGTCGCGCTGCTCCGGTAGGGGTTGCCCGGATTGAACGGGACGCCCAGGCCGCCGCCGATGTCGGAGTTATCCGGCGGAGTGATCATGATCAGGCAGGCGTTGAAGTAGGCCTGGAAGAGGACGTCGATGTGCACCCAGGCCGAGATGTCGCGGCCGTTGATGACATAGCGCCGCTCGCCGAGGAAGGACTGGTGGCCCGGCACCACGCCGTTCTGGACCGCCAGCCACTCGTCGAAGCTCTGCATGTGGTCCGAGCCCGCGGCCAGGGTCCACATCTTGCGCTCGACATACTCGACGCCGAACGGAGTGTTGAGGTACATGAACTGCGAGGTCAGGGGGCCGACCGAGATGCCGGGGCCGTTGTCCCGGAACAGGGTCTGGGCCGTGACCTTGCCCCTCTGCTTGGGACCCTTGAAGTCGGCGCCGAAGGAGTTCAGGTCGGCGACGGCCTCCGCCACCAGCGGCGACGCGCCGTAATCGAGATAATTGGTGTCGCGCAGCAGCGCCATCCAGTACATCTCGGTCATCTCGGCGGCGATCTCCTTGCTGGAGATGGCCGGAGGAGCCGGCACGGCCACGGCATGGCTGTCCACGCCCTCCATGTCGAAGGCCAGGCCGCATTGCGGGCTGGTCTGCTTGCGGGCGCCAGGGCCGAGGATGATGGCCTCGTAATCCGTCGACTTGCCCGTCTGGATCGCCTTCAGGAAGCTGTCATAGGCGTCGGAATCGACCTCGCCGAACGCGTTGTGCGGCAGGCTCTTGGAGTAGTTGCCGATCCGTGTGTCGTAGCGCTGCTCGTCGCCGTTGGTCGCGTGGACGACGTTGCCCTGGCCCCACCAGTAGTCGCCCATATTCTTGCGCATCTGCCAGGCGGCCTTGCGCCGGATGTCGGAGGGGGTGACCGCCTTCACGGCGGCCGTGGCGGCGGAGCTCCCGGTCGCCGCATTCGCCAGCGGCTCCAGCCCGATCACGCCCGACGCCATCGCCGCCGCCGCGGCGCCGCCGAGCCCGCCAATGAATTTGCGGCGGCTGACACCCGATACATCCGAAGTAGCGGCCTGCTCCGTAGAGATATTGAGACGATCCATCTCGGTTGTAGACATGTGACGACGGTCCTCCATGATGGTTAGACAGTGAAGCCGTTGAGCATCTATCCGGCCGGGGAAAAAAGACGCCGCCGCGAGATTCAGGGCCGATCTTGCGCGACTGCTTTTTTGAAAGATTTCCCAGCGGCTAGAGAATCGAGAACTCCGAGCTTACCTCTGTATCTCTGCGTCAAAAGGCGATCCTGCCTCAGATTGTACTCTTAGCCAAGGCTTTTAGCACTTCTGTCTGCCCTTTGGATGCAAAACTGGAGGACGCAGGCGCCCGCTCCGGCGGGCGGGGTACGCGAGCCCGCCGGAATCATGGGCCCTTACCGGCAGTACTTCACCCAGTAGTCAGCGCAGGAGGTGAACCGGTTGGTGCGGAGATCCCGGCAGCCGGGGCCTTGACCGTTGTTGCAGAGGCTGCAACTGCAGATGAAGTCGATCGCCGGAGCGGGGGCCGAGGCGACGAGGCCGAGACCGGTAACCAGGAGGACGGCGAAGAGTTTCCGGATCATGAGATCTCCCCGGGCCCACGGCTCCGCCGCTCCCTGCGCCGGCACCCGGGCCCTCCACAAGAAAGGGTGCCGGCAGGCCGGGAAACCGGGCTGAACCCGCCTGAAGATCTCCGCACCGGATGTAAGGCGTCTCAGAAGGTCCGTTCTTCAGGGTGTGCCGGGCGGCTTCCGCAAGACCCACTGCGCGAGCGGCTCGCCCCCTTCGCCGGCTTCCACCTCCCCCTTGACGAACCCGAGCTTCTGGACGATACGGGTCGACGAGGCGTTGGCCGGGTTGACCTGGGCGAGGATCTCGCTGACCGCATCGGTGGCGAACGCCCGTTGGATCAACTCGCGGACCCCTTGCGTGGCGGCTCCCTGGTTTCGACAAGCGGGCGAAACGGCGTAGCCGATCTCAACCTGTCCACACATCGGAGCGCCCTTGAAACCGCAACCGCCCACCACCAGGCCGTCCATGTCCCTGACGATATAGAAGCCGTGGCACCAGCGCTCTTCCTGGCCCTGCTGGAGCTGTCCCAGGGAGCGCCTGGCGACAAAGGGTGGGGGCAATGCGCCGTCGGCCGTTCTCCCGGCAACGCCGTCCGGCAGACCTGAGTCCGCGAGCACCTGGAGATCCGCCCTGGAGATCGGCTGCAGCGTAAAGCTCATCTTCATAAGGATACTGCAAGCGCGGCGAAGGCTCCGCGCTCCTCTGCTACCATGTCTCCAGAATGAGCAACAGAAATCGGCCTCGGACTCCTCCCGGAGTGCCTGCTCCGCCCGTTTTGCAGCCGAAGCGGGCGGTGATCGCGCCACCGCCGGTGCGCTTTCCGCAGTCGCGCGCGGCGATCGCTCCGCCGGCGGTTCAGGCCCAGCGCGTCTCTCCGCAGGGGCCTCCGCGGACCGCGACGCCACCGCCGCCGGTCTACTCCCCCCATGCGGCGAGCGCGAGCCGGCAGGTTCCGGCCGTCCAGGCGAAGCGGGTCGCGCCGCCGCCGGTGCGCTTTCATCAGGGGCAGGTCGCGGCCGGACCTGTCCAGCCCGCCCGGACTCCGGTCCCTCCGCCGCGGACGGTCCAGCGGGCGGCGGTGCCCGGTCCCGCCGTCATTCAACGGCTGGTGATCCGCATCCGGGACTTCAAAGAGATGTGGATTCCGTTCACCAAGGATACGATCTGGGACAGTTCGAAGACGATGAAGAATTATCCCGCGCTCACCGCGCACGCGGCGTGGCAGGAAGATGTCGGGATCACCCAGGCGCTCGAGGGGAGGGCGCTGCAGGCCACCGAGCCGCTGGTGGTGGTCTCCCATGGCGGTCAGCCCGTGCGGCAGAACGACGGCACGATTACCGGCAACTTCGGCGGGCGGACTCCCGAGACCCTGGCGCAGGAGATCAGCGGAATCCTGCCGGCCAACTACAGCGCGGAAATCTTTCTGAACGGCTGCTACACCGGGATGCGGATCGGGTTCGCGACCGCGGGATCGAGCTACATCGAGCGCTTCGGCGCGGCGCTGCTGCAGCACGTCGCCCAGTACACCGGAGTCGTCAAGGGGAACATCGGGCCGGCGTCGACCTTCTCGCAGAACGAAGAGCTGATCGGCATCGACCGTGCCACCTTCGATAAGTGGAGGGACAATAACCCCCACGGAGTCGCTTCGAACCAGGCCGGGACGAAGTTCTACATGCGGGGCCCCTTCGGCCAGGCCCGGTACCGCCCCTCGGACGGCAACTACAACGATTTCGGCTACGCCCAGATGCTGGCGCTCTGAATTGATCTATTGTACGGCCCATGACAGACGATCGTAAGTCCGGAATCGCCCTCATCGCCGGTTCGCTCGGCGGCATCCTCACCATGGCCATTCATCCCACGGGTGGGGCCTCGCTGACGCCCGCCCATGCGGCGCACCTCGCTTCCGTTTCCGCCATCGCGCATTCCATCGCCATGGTCAGCATTCTCGTGCTGTTCCTCGGCACCTGTGGCCTCACGCGCCGGCTCAACGCTTTCGCGGGCACGCCAAACCCGGACCGCCTTGCCTTTGCCGGTGTCGTCACCTTCGGCTTCGCCTGTGTCGCCATTCTTATCGCGGCCACGGTCAGCGGCTTCATTGTCCCCAGTATCCTGCGCCACATGGTGCGTGACGGCGCCGCTACCGTTCCGCAATACCATCTGATCGTCGACGCCATCTTTCAGTTCAATCAGGCGTTCGCCCGCATCTACTCGGTCGCGGCGTCCGCCGCCATCGCGCTCTGGTCGGTCTCGGCGTTTCGCAACGGCGGAATGGCCCGCGGCATCGCCCTCTACGGCTGCGTCGTCGCGGCGCTGCTCGCCGCCGGCATCGTTGTCGGTCACCTGCGGCTCGACGTTCACGGCATGGCTGTCGTCGTGCTCGGCCATGCGATCTGGTTCACCCTTGCGGGAGCGCAGCTATGCCGCCGCCAGAGCCAGCCGGCACCGGTCGTGGATTAGCTCGTCTCTCCTTTGGGCGGATTGCCACCGCGCCGGCCGTGTGGTAGAAATCCGCCTCCATCCGGAAGGATCCTTGTCCTTCCCTTTCAAGGAGGTGCGCCATGGTCAACACCGACGCTTTCGACGACCTCCCCTGCTTTTACGCCCAGCCGTAAGCGCAAGCGGGGATTCCCCTCCGAAACCCGGGTCGGACGCGGCCATCGCGTCGTGCACGGCGACAAGGAGCTTCTCGAGAAGCTTGGCCGGAACGATCTCTGTCCCTGCGGATCGGGACGCCGCTTTCAAGAATTGCTGCCAGCAGACCGGCCGCTTTGACGGCTCCGGGCGGCATCACTACTTTTAGGGATTGAGAGCCGGCGGCGCGACGGCTTCGATGCATCTGCCTGGGCTGGTCGAGCTGGACGGCCCAGGCAGATGAGGAAGCGGACTCTGGGCAGACGAGTCATGGAGCCCTTCCTTTCTGGTGGGGCGTTGCGAGCCTAAGGTCACCCGGCGGGTCCTGGCGGAGGCGTGAACCGGCAAGGACCGCGATGCCGCGACCGGCCTTCCGAATGGTCTTACCGGCAGTACTTCGCCCAGTAATTGGCGCAGGAGTTGAACCCTCCGAGCGCGCGGGGGTCCCGGCAACCAGGGCCCTGGCCGTTGTGGCAGAGGGTGCAACTGCAGATGAAATCGATCGCCGGAGCGGGAACCGAGGCCGCGAGACCAAGACCGGTGACGAGGAGGACAGCGAAGAGTTTGCGGATCATGAGATCTCCCGGGCCCATGACGCCGCCGCTCCCTGCGCCGGTGCTCGAGCCGCCATAAAAAAGGGTGCCGGCAAGGAGGAAAAGCGATCCCGTACCGCTTGTCACACACCTTCGGCTTGCCTCTTCGAAACAGCAGCCTTGCCACGCCCCTAGCCAGGACAGTGAGCGGCGGCATAGGCGGCGCAGGTCGGGAAGGAAACGCCGCCCCGGCAGATAAAGTTCGGAAATGCCTGGCAGAGGGTGCAACTGCAAGGAAAGAGATCGGCGGCGGCGGGAACCGGCGAGGAGAGGGCGACTCCGAGGCCGAAGACGAGGGCGGCGGCAGTGAAGGCTTTGCGGACGATTCGCTTCATGGCTGTGCTCCTGACGAGTGGCGCCCGCCTCCACGGCCCCATGCCGTGAGGCAGCCGTCAAAGATAAGGGTGCCTGGCGGCTGAAGAACCGAGCGGCCTGGAGGGCAGTCTGCCCTCGACTCCCATTGCGGCTCTGTAAGCTTAATTTTGCCGGCGGAAGCTTACCGTGGCGCTCTGTAAGCTCCCATCGCGCCAGATACCGCTACCGAGTGCCTCCGTAAGCTCCCATTGCGCCACTGGGAGCTTCCATCGGCCGGCGGAAGCTTACCGAGTCCCACTGGGAGCTCCCATCGCGGCTCTGTAAGCTTCATTTTGCCGGCGGAAGCTTACCGGGTCACTCTGTAAGCTCCCATCGCGCCAGATACCACTACCGAGTGCCGCCGTAAGCTCCCATTGCACCACTGGGAGCTTCCATCGGCCGGCGGAAGCTTACCGAGCCCCACTGGGAGCTCCCATTGCGACTCTGCAAGCTTCATTTTGCCGGCGGAAGCTTACGGGGTCACTCTGTAAGCTCCCATCGCGCCAGATACCGCTACCGAGTGCCTCCGTAAGCTCCCATTGCGCCACTGGGAGCTTCCATCGGCCGGCGGAAGCTTACCGAGTCTCACTGGGAGCTCCCATCGCGGCTCTGCAAGCTTAATTTTGCCGGCGTAAGCTTACCGTGGGACTCTGTAAGCTTCCATCGCGCCAGATACCGTTACCAAGTCCCGCCGGAAGCTTCAATTCCTATCGGTCCGAGCGCTGCTGAGCGAAGAGCCACTCCCGCCACCACGTTCCGAGGATCATGTCAGGCGGAACGTTGTGATCGAGCCCCTCGTACTCGCGGAAGCGCACCCGCCGGGCCCCCGCGGACCGCAACGCCGCGTACATCGCGCGATCCGGATCGATAGGATTTTCGGTGTCCCGCGTGCCGTGAACGATCAGGATGGGGATCTGTGTGATGAGTGGCGCCTCGTCCCGCGGCGGCGGCACGCCCGCGATGGGAACCGCCGCCGCGAACAGCTCCGGACGGAGCGCCAGGGCATCCCAGGCGGCGGACCCTCCCATCGAGAAACCGATCGCGTAGACGCGGCCGCGATCGATCGGATAGCCGCCCAGGACCTTGTCGACCAGCTCCAGGGCAGTCTCCAGCGAGGGTTGGGGGCGGGAGATCGGGAGCGCATTCACCCCCGAGGTTTCGTAGACGGCGCTTCTCGCCGGGAACTGTGGCACCAGCACATAGGCCGGAAACCGGCGCCTCATCTCGGGGCTCGTCCAGGACCGCGCGAAGGGCCCGAGCTGCGCCTGGTTGTCCGTGCCGATCGCGCCGGAGCCGTGAAGAACCAGCACGAGGGGGTAGCGCCGGCGGGCTCGCGGCGATTCGGGCGCGAGGAGTCTGTACACGAGCCGGGTGCCGTTCGAGCCGCTGAACGCGCCCGCCGTGAACGGCTCGATCGGTAGGGCTGCCAGCTTCGCGACCTCCGCGGCCTCTCTCGCATCACCCGTCCCGGTCCGCGCCACGATCTCATGAGCCGAGCCCGCGCACGCCGCCGGCAGGACCAGTCCGAGCAGCAGGAGTGCGCGCCGCGTGAGGCCCGCTCGCTCCGTCCTGTGCTCGTCCATGCCGTTTGAGCCGGTCAGCTGTAGCGCTGCCTGAGTTTCTCGACCGAAAGCATGACGAGCTCGGCGAGGACCGCGAGATCGATGTCGGCAAGACGTTTCACATAGAGGCAACCCTTCCCCGCCTTGTGCTTGCCCAGCCTGGCCAGCAGCGACTCATGCCCCGCGAAACCGGGCATGACGTAGAGCGTCAGGTTCGGCTTGCGCGACGCGAATCCGGTCAGCATGGCGTCGCCTTCATGTCCGCTGTCGTACTTGTAGTGATAGCTGCCGAATCCCACCATGCTGGTGCCCCACATTCTGGGCTCCGCGGCCGTGGCCTTGCTCATCAGTTCCATCAGGGTGCGGCAATCCTGGCGCCGGACCTCGTCGGCGATCGCATCGATGTATGCGTCGACGCTCTGCTCAGTCTGTTTGGTCTTCAGTTCCGCCATTAGGCACTCCTTTCGCCCGGCCCGGCTGAGATCTTTCCATTTCCAACAGCTCGTACTCGATCTCCTGGTCGATCTCGCGGAGCTCCTCAGGAGTAAATTTCTGCGCTCTGATGTCTGACCACTTCTGGGCTGTCATATCGAACCGTTGTGGACTTTCTGGAGTGGCGTTCGGGTACCAGGCATCCTGGCAAGGACGATTTCCGCACGCGAGAATATCCTGAAGAAGGTATCCCGGCAAGGCGCCAGCCGGCGAGGAGAAGACTGCTCCAGGATGTCTGTGCTGGACAAAGAGGAGAATGAAAGGCAGAATTCAAGAAAACTGTTGAGGAGGTTCGGTTCCATGTTGAGAAAGATGATGATCCCTGCCGTGCTATTTTTGTGCGCTTTTCCGCTGCGGGCCCAAGTCGAGGCGCGTCAGGCTACACCTGAGGAGGTAAAGAAGACCGCGCCGGCCACGCAGACCGAAGTCCCAAGCCCGATGCTCCTGGAGGTGCCTCTCGCAGGAAACGGCACGCCGGCCAAGCCCCACGTGGTCGACCTCCCGAAGGACAGGACCCGCCTCATCAAAGACACGGCCGCCTATGTATGCGATCAGATGACCGTGCAGAGCGTCTCGATCCGGAAGCGTCCCGCGAAGAAAGGTCGGGTTGAACTGGTGGTCGTTCCGACGCTCCGGACAGAGTATTACCGGCAGAAAGTAGACGTCTCCGTCGCGCTGATGGACGGCGAGCGTGAGATCCGAAGCTGGAAGAACCAACTCGTCTTGGGCCTGAGCGCTGGTGACATCATCAGCGGTGGAGCATTAGGCGCCGCAAATCCCGGCAAGGCCGAGTCCCCTGAGATCGTCTGGAGCTTCGATTCTGAGGAGCAGATGCGCGAGCAGATCGGCTCGCCGGGCTCCAAGCTGCGGATTGTTGTCGGAATCGTGGAGTGATCGCGGCGCGGCGAATCTTACTCCGGGATCGTCACGATAACCGCAGTCTCGGGCTGTCGTATCGAGGAGCATCATGGCTCCCGGGTCACTGTCTTCAGGGAGTCCCAGTTCATTTTCGGCCGCAGAGGGGCGGCGGCGATAGCCTCAAGGCAGCTCGTCATGCTCATCCTGGGTCCCGGCGCTGGAGGTTCGAGGCGCACCAGGAGCAGGCGGCCTTCACCCTGGTTCTGGATGTCGAAGACATCCCCGGGTCTTGCCGCCGGAAGAACCACGCGCCGCTTGGCATCAACTGTCGATATCGACATGGTGGGATTGTCCCACCCAAACCTGGCGAGTGCAAATTCGAGGGCGGGCTGAGGGCCGTGCCAGGCACCTATACGGCACAGGACCTCCCCTGGCGGAATCGAGAAAAGCATTATATGATGAACAAAATAGATATAAATGAGAGTCAGTAGAATTGGGTTACGCTACGACGAAGGCCAGGAGTTCCACCATTGGACGAAATGCACTTGTCGGCGAAGAAAGAACAGTTCAGCCTAGCATATGTAGGTGCGGTTGCCGCTGCTTCCGGTTATTCCGTCCATAAGCCAAGTGTGGATAATGAAAGTATAGATCTCGGGATATCTGCCCGCACGGTAGGCGCAATTCGTTCGCCAAGGCTGGAATTGCAGATCAAGTGCACGTCACTAACTCCCGAGCCAGAGTATATAAGCTTCGATCTTAAAAAGAAAAATTATGATGACCTCCGGCACACGAACCTCTTGGTTCCAAGAATTCTGGTTGTGGTTTTGGTGCCCGGCGACGTTAATGATTGGATTGATCATGATGAAAGATGTCTAGTGCTGAAGCACTGTGGCTACTGGGTTTCTTTGCTTGGTCTTCCGGAAAAAGCCAACCGTCGGTCGGTAGCCGTTCGCTTACCGCGTCGACAGCTCTTCAGTCCGACAGGATTACAAGAATTGATGGCGCTCATAGCGGGAGGGGGACGGCCATGAAAGAGAGTACTTCTGAAATCGAGGAATTGAAGAGAATTCCATTGTCCCGAATAGCAGTTTATCTAAAGACAAGGGGATGGATAGAAATATCTGATTCAACTAACGTCGTTAGATGGAGTAGATGGAACGCCTTTACTGGAGGCATGGTTGAACTTTTATTGCCTATCGACAGAAGCATTGGCGATTACGATTTGAGAGCTGCTGACTTCCTGGTGACACTCTCTGCATTCGAAGGCCGAACGAGCCAAGAACTTGTCGGCGAGCTAGGCGGGCTGCGAACCCATGACAGCAGCGCATGGCCCACGCCTTCAGATAACGAGAGCTCTCAGGTTGCTCCCGGCACAGAAGAGTCCTCCCCATTCGAACAGTTTCGCCAAGAAACAATTGGCCGGCCGCTTGCCATTCGACCGCTGTCGGCTAAGGTCGTTGCATTGAGTCTCGGGACTGCCTCCCTACTTATGCTTATATCGGCCGTCTTCTTGTATGTTGTTGGGCAAGGAAATGTAGCATCTGGGGTAAGGGGTCAGATTTTTATTGCCGCTGGCTTTGTGTGCGTACTCTTTCTTCAAGTGGTGTTGGTTGCGGGGTTCTTTGTAATAGCTTGGCCATCTCTTAGAAGGCTGATTGAGGAAAGATTTCTGTCGTTGGAAATTGAGATGAGAGGGCGAATGCTCTCAGTTTTGGGGTATGTGGTAGCAGAAGCAGCGATAGATCATGAAAGTTTAGATGTTCGAGATAGGGATAAGTTGGCCGAGGCCATCATGTTCGTTCAGCAGGGCTATGAACTTCTCCGCAAGGTTGGTGGGGCGGCTGAAATGATGGCGTTAAATAATCTGGTGTACTATTTGAGCCTTATGGGAGACTCCGCGAGGCGGGGATTTATTTTGGAAGGGGCTCGCCGATTGATTGCTGCTGGTCAGGAGAGCAATGCTGCAAATCTAGTTCTTACTGCTTGTCGGGCGATGTTACAGTTCGGGGTTGACTTGGCAGAAAGGCAGGCCGCAAGGGAGATCCTTGCTTCACTGGCGAATTCTCGTGATTCTTCCCAAAGAGAGCGAGAAGAAGCTAAATTGTACCTAGCTACTTTTGATAGGTAATAAGAGCATTCGAGGTAGAGAAGCTTTTTTAATCATGGCAGTCCTGGTCGGCCAAGGGCTGACAGCGAACGAAGAGGTGCCTGGCATTATTCAGCTGTTACGCTGCCAAGATCCGCAGGAACAGGGAGGTGGTCGGGCGGAACTCCGGTCGCAACCGAGGTACCGGAGAACTCGATTGGCGTAGTCTTCGAGTTCCGTGCAGACGAGCTACGGGTCCGCGCCGAGCAGCGCGAGGTTGAGATGGGGCTCTTAGCTCTGAGAGAAGGTGCCAGGCACCTATACGCACCTCCTCCCGGTCAGGTTGCCCTCTGGCTTACGCCGTGAGCTCTGGCAAGCCTACTTCTAACCGCATATGCTTTCTATCGATGTCTTAATGTGTTAAAACAAATCGATCTGAACATCAACTCGACGCTCCCTGGGGTCATGTCTCCTGAACTCATAGCCCTTTAAAATGTAAACTCGGATATTGTCCACTCCTCCGCAGTCTCGTAGGAAAGGTTCGATAAAGTCTTGTTTGAAGAATGCTGCCCGTAGATCAGGCAAGTGTTCATTTTTATACGGATCTGGGACGGTTACTACGGCAGGCCGAGCACGGAAGTTCACCGGATTGAGGGATTCTTTCTCTGTCATCATTGGAAATAGAACTGGAATGTGATCGAAATGGTATGGCGTTGCCGCTAGATTTTTTCCCCAGTCTGTTTTTTGATCATCTGCGTACCCTTTGATTAAAATTCTTGCTTGTCTCTTCGGTATTTTTGTGACACCTCTAAGGGCGTATAGTACTTCGAATACCGCTCTGAATGGACCGGCAGCCTTCAATTTTGCTCCATCTGGCCCGAGCTCCGCTTCTGCATTAATCTTGTCGAGTGCGTCCAGAGCAGGAGAGTTTCTCTCCTGCTCTATTCTGTCTATTAGCTGACAAAGCCCGGCGGTAGGTATTTTGCGCACGTCGCCGCCTGTTTCTATTACATAACTCGTGCTGTCAAAGAAGTAGTTGGGGTGATCAGTAGCGATGGTGAGCCTCATTGCAGGAGGCTCACCTTCGACCATTACGCCATATTCAGAGATTTTGGTAGCAGCTAGTCGCTTGTTAATTGACTCTACGACACGGTCTAGTTCGGGACGAGGCGGGAGTTTTTCTGCTGAATATGGCCTTCCCTCCCGCCGCTCCAGTCGCTCCCAAAGTGCGTAGATCGACCAAACGAAGAGCGCAACCATCCCGGCGGCGAAAACCGAAATTACAAGACGTGCCGGTACCCAACTGGTGCCCAAGGAGTTGTTCTTCATGCCTACCCCATTATAGAGATCAATCGTTGACCGCGTGGCTACTCCGACTTAACTCTGCTATGTTGCGGCGAGGCCTCCGACTCTGTTGGTGAATCTCTCAGCAATAGCAACGGCGTGCATGTCATGGTCCGCTTTATGAGATACGTCAAACGTTTCAGCCTTTCGGGTAAGCGGCTTACTGTGTTGGCCCATTAGGAGACGTTGTGAGAAGCCACAGAGAGTTTCCTCAGTTGAAGTGGTGCAGGACAATGTATTTGATTCTAATATTATCGGCGTCGATTACCTGAAAGCGTGCGCCCTTGAAGCCAATTGGTTCACCTTGTACGAAGTCGTACGTGACTTCTTGAGTGAAGGCAGGGCGGATTTGTTCTTCGCTAAACTCACGGTATAGAAGCTTGATCGTTCCTCCCGAGCGGCCGTTGTAAATCAGCTCGCGACGAAAGCTCTCGCTCTGCCACTCCTCATGAGTAGTACGCTCAAACCGAATTGTGGGGTCTGGATCAACAAGCGGCACTCCGGTATCGGTTGCGTGCCAGTAAATCTCTGGCGGTGCGCCCTGTCCTTCAGGCACGAAGATGCCGCCCTTTACGACTACGTTACCGGCAGAAACGAACTGCAGCGGTTGTTGAGCTTCGAAGAATACTCCCCGCAGCGGACCAGACCTGGAAGTTCCTGACGCTACTAGAACCCCTGCGGGAATCTGGATTGTGAATGGCCCTTTGCTAAGGCCTCGATGTATGACTGCTTGAATAAGGCGGATCGCGGGACGGGTATAGACATTCCCACCTTGGATCATCGTATCACCGACTTGGGCTACAGCCTCAGTATTGAGCGGTGGCAGCGCTACGGGAGCAGCCAGAGCGTTTAGCGCCGTGAATTGTCGTTGAGTCAATACCGATGGCTGCAGTTCTGCGCAACTTGTGGTCAACGCGGTCAACAGAAAGAGAGTGATAAATTTCTTGCTTGTAGCTGCCGAGAACACTGTGTGCCTCCTGGTAGAGTTATACCTACGGCGGTGCAATAGTTAGCCTAGTCATGGACAAGGCGTTGCCCCAACGAGGACCCCTGGAGATAGCGATCCATGCATGGTTCTTCTGCTTCTAGGCTAAGGCATAAAGATAATTTATTTCATGAGGCGCGTCAATGCTTCGGCTTGTCGATCCCGGGTGTGTGGGTTCTGCTTATTTCTACTTTGTCAGATCAGCCCCGCAGGGGCGACCGGAATTAGCCCGGGGCGTCAGCCCCGGGAACCCGGAGCAAACCACCCCAAAGCCCGCAGGGGCGGCAGGAGATCAGCGTGGCGTCGTTTCCTGCCGCCCTTGCGGGGCTCCTGGTTAGGTGGGGGGCGGTTCCCGGGCCTCACGGCCCGGGCTAATTCCGATCGCCCCTGCGGGGCTGAAAATTGCTCTTTGGGTAATCTGAAAAAGTAGAATGTCGATCGTGCCTTCCGTGGCGCTGAGGAGGTGTTCGTAGCGGCCTTGGGGACCCCGGCCCAGGATCTCCAGGCTGCGGAGTTGAGGATCGACGATCCAGTAGTAGCGCACCCCGAAGGCGGCGTAGTCCGCTACTTTCTCCACCCGATCCCGGCGGCCATCGCGGGGCGTCGGGGAGACGATCTCGATGGCGATGTCGGGCGGCTGCGCGATGACGCCGCTGGGGGGCGGCAGGGGAGTGCCCGCGAAGTAGGTAACACCTCGCCCTTCCCCGTCTGGTCCCGGTCGCCTGTTTCGTGCAGTCTGATTCCCCAGGAGGGATCAGGATGCCTACACAAGTGGAGCAGTTTCGCAGTGCTGTAGCGAGGTCCTTGGGTGGCCCGCCGAGTCGTGGCGTGCGCTATCGGGAGGATCTGCGTCAGGAGGCGGTGGCCTTGGCGCGAAGGGGAATGCGAGAAGGCCGGAGCCTCGGGAGGGTGGCCGAGGATTTGGGGATTGGGCCAGCGACACTGGCGCGCTGGCTTGGGAGGATAGGCGCTGACGAGCCGCTGCGGCCCGTAGAGGTGCAGAGAGACCAGGAAGCGCTCGGCTCGACATCCTTCCTCGTTGTGGTGACGCCGTCGGGTTGGCGGATTGAAGGTCTGCGGCTGGCGCAGATCGCCGAGTTGCTGCGAGTCCTGGGATGATCGGAGCCACGCGCCAGGTGCGGGTTTGGGCTTACGGCCGTGCGGTCGACCTGAGAAAGGGTTTCGATGGGCTGGCGGCGCTGGTGGGCGGAGACCTCGGCCAGGATCCACTGTCGGGGGATCTATTTCTCTTCGTCAACCGGAGCCGGCACTTGGCGAAGGTGCTGCTGTGGGACGGTACTGGTCTGTGCATCTACAGCAAGCGTCTGGAGCAAGGGTGTTTCGCCAGCCTTTGGCGGGAGCCGGGGAACGCTCGGCTGCGCCTGACGATGAGCGAGTTGGAGTTGTTCTTGGAAGGCAGTACGCTGGTGGGCAAGATCGCGCTTTCGCCACCCGTCTTTCCGCGAAAAAACCTTGCTTTCTAGGTGCAGCTGTGCTGCAATCTGGGTCGTGGTCAAGATCGAGACCGAGCAGAATATCGAGATCCTCCGGCAGGTGGCTCGTCTGCTCTGGCGTGAGAACGAAACCCTCCACGAACGCCTTCGAAAGCTCACCGCGGAAAAGCTGAAGTTGCAGGGCGCCGACGCCCAGGCCCTGCAACTGGAGATCGATCAGTTACAGGAGCTCTTGGCCCGCCGGGAGCGAGAGATCTTTGGCGTCTCCTCGGAAAAGCGGCCGCGGTCGACCTCCGAGACGGCCTCGGAACCGGCGGTGCCCAGTGGCCACGGCCCGCGGGAGCAGAAACAATTGCCGATCGTCGAGGCCATCCATGAGTTGCCCGAGGCCGAGCGGTCCTGTCCGCAGTGTGGCCATCAGATGGCCGAGATGGGCGAACAGTCGGAAGACTACGAAGAGGTCACTCTCGTCCAGCGCAGTTTCCAAGTGGTGCGGCACCGGCGACGCAAGTATCGCTGCCAGTGCAACGCCAGCGTCGTGACCGCGCCAGGGCCGGCTCGCCTCATTCCGGGCGGTCGCTATTCCGCGGAGTTGGCCGTCGAGGTGGCGATCAGCAAATACCTGGACCATGCTCCTTTGGAGCGGCAGGTGCGGATCATGGCGAGGGAGGGCCTGACGGTGACCTCTCAGACGCTATGGGATCAGATCGAGGCCTTGGCCTGCCATCTCGAACCCTCCTATGAGGCTCTGCGCCCGCGGGTGCTCACCTCCCCGGTGGTGTACGCCGACGAGACTCACTGGCGGTTGATGGGACAAGAGACGGAGACCTCGCGCTGGTGGGTTTGGTGCGTGGCCAGCGAGGAGGCGGTCTTCTATCGCCTGTTGGGCAGCCGCTCCACGAAAGCCGCTCGGTCGGTGCTCTCCGGCTACCGCGGGATTGTGCTTTGCGATGGCTACGGAGCCTATGAGTCTTTGGCTCGGGCCGGGCCGGAGATCACCTTGGCGCACTGCTGGGCCCATGCGCGGCGAAAATTCATCGAAATCGAGCCTGAGTACCCGCAGGCTTGCGGAGATATTTTGCAGCTTTTTGGCAAGCTCTATGCGGTAGAGCGCGAGGCGCCCCGGCTGGGCTTTCCTGAGGCGCAGGAGCATCTCGCCTTGCGGGCAAAATTACGGGAAGAGCGCTCTCGTCCGCTGATTGCGCAGATTTACGCGTGCGCCGAAGATCTGCGACGAAAGACCCTGCCCCGCAGCGCTTTGGGGCGGGCTACGGAGTACCTGCTTGGAATGTGGAAGGGTCTGACCCGCTTCCTCGAGAACCCCCGGATCCCGCTTGACAACAATGCCGCCGAACGGGCGCTGCGAGGTGTCGTCGTCGGCCGGAAGAATCACTATGGCTCGCGATCGAAGCGGGGCACAGAGGTAGCGGCGCTCTTCTACAGCCTCTGCGAGACCGCCAAACTCGCGGGCGTCGAACCGCGCTCCTACCTGCTGGAGGCCACCCGCGCCGCCCTCCACATATCAGGTACCGTTACCCTGCCGCACGACCTGAAACCTGACCCCGAAGACGTCTCACAGTAACACCTGACGCCGGCCTGCCCTGAGTTTGGCAGGCGGCAGAGAGGCGCTATCACCAAACGGGCGGCCGGGGCCAGACGTGGCAGGGCGAGGTGTTACCGAAGTAGACGGTTAGATCGGGCCGGCGGCCCTGCTTCGGCCCCACCGCGAGCTTGGCGTCGGAGCCCCCGACGAACCCGCCACGTGGGGCGAACCAACCCCGGAGGAGACTGCCCAGCAGGATCACCAGGATCTCATGGACGTAATCCGGCGCCTCTTCCTCCACCAGATGGCCGTCCACCAACTCTCCCGGCTCGTCTTCCGCCAGGGCGAACCATTCGGCGAGGGAGAGCTCGCCGTGGACTGCTTCATCAAGAAGGAGTGCCGACTCATAGCAGCAAGAATCCTAACTTGGGGTCCAGAAGCCGCTGCGAAAGCAACCTCCCGGCAAGCCTCAAAACGCCGCTTCGTGTTGCAAAAACCCCGGCGAGTGTATCGCCAGCCTTGGTTTGTGTCGCAAAAAGCCCGGCGACCCACAAAATAACTCCGGCGAGGTACAAGAGATCGCCGGTCGATGACGATGGGCGTCCGGCTAATCTCTCTCCGGCTTCGGCGAGCTCCGCGACAAGCCCGGCGCGGCCCTGGCCGGAGTTTCTTCGCCGTCCGCCAGCCACGGCGAGGCATGGAAAAAGCGTTCCGCGCCATCCGCCGGGCTTTCGTCAACACGCGGAGACCCCGGCGAGACACGAAGCGTCGTCTTTGCGACACAAGACGGCGTTTTGCGATGCGAAGGCGGGCTGGCCCCGCGCGAGCCGCGAGGCCCCGCGTCCTCCCGTCCTGCGCCATCCATTATACTTCGCGTCCCTTGACCGAAAGGAGAGCTCATGAAGAACGGCTTCCGGATCACCGCCCTGGCCCTCGTGCTGGGCGCTGCGGCTCAGCTGCAGACGGCCCGCGCGCTGCCGGTGTTCACGCCCAATGTGTGCGGCGACTATTGCACGACGGAGGGCCAGGAGACCGGCTGCGTCGATCGTAGCGGTCCGGTCTGGGTGCGGACCACCTGCACCTGCCACAACGGCCATCTGACTTGCTGAGGAAGGTTTGAGCTGAAGTAGGGCGGGGACAAACCCCGCCCTACATTCCCAGCAGTGAAGAAGGCGCTCGGGAGGCTCACCGCTTGATCCTCGAGCTCCCCTCTTCCGTCTCCAGGATCCACCCCACCACTTTGCCGGGTTGGATAACGTCTACCTTGTGCCAGAAGCGGCGGTTGCGGAGAAAGCGGCTGGAGCTGTCGTCCTGGGGGAGGGCGACGTCCGAGCGGGCGCCGGCGGCCACGGCTTTGGCGAGGGTGGTCTTGCCCACTTGGCGAGCACCGATCAGGCCCACCACCGGAAACTGGCCGAGCAGGTCTCGGAGACGCTGCAGATGTGCCCGACGCTCGATCATGCAGGACGTCTACCTTGAAATCTGGGAGTCGCTCTCCCAAATTTCAAGGTAGAAAGCGCTGTGGAGGAGAGGTGCGGCCCAACTTAGGGTCTCCTCCACTTTGCTCGCCCTCTGGCATAGCCCAAAGAACCGGCGTGATCACGATATTTTTTATAGCCAACCCAAAGGAAAGTTCCTGCTAACAACATGATCGCTACCGAAGCAACTTTGTTCATTTCGCCTCACTAACTCATAGTTCTTGCAGTGTAGTTTATGTATGTTTCGACATCCTAACCACTTGACCCTCTGAGTTCTTCATCCCGACCGTCAGCAAGAGAATTATGTCTATGACCCACCACGCACCAAAGCCGCCGAATGATACCGCCTTCAACAGACCCAACCAGATAGAGCCTAGATAAAACCTGTCAGCCCCAAACACTCCAAGCAGCAGAGATAGCCAGAAAGTCACCGTCCAATTGCCAGACTCTTTTTCGTTCTTTTTCTTTAAAGATTCGATCCACTGAATCCTGTCCTGGTCCTGGGTGCTCATGATGGCAGAGCGACCTCAAGAGGCGGAAGGCTTTCGACGAAGCTCGCAACAAGTGCGGAGGCCCACGGAGGACTAGTGACGACCACTTCGGTCCCTCCCGGAATCGGATTGGCGGTTACCACGATATTCTGGAACTGCCGAGCTTTCTTGATGAGCATGACATAGAGAATGATGCCCGGAACAATGCAGAGGGCAAATCCAACGATCATCAGGATCATTAGTCCCCATGGGATAGGAGGCATACCCTGGAAGGTTGCAGTTCTTCCGGATTGACCCGTCGGTCGCCACTTCCCTGTCGAAAAAAATTGTACCGCCCGAACAACAACTTCCTCCGCAAACAACGCTGTTCCAATATTCGTCACCTGGTCAGCCATGGTATTCCCTCCTTGCTCTCTAGAAACTACAGATCTCAGAAGGGGTTAGTCGATGAAGCTGTCGAATGTCCTTCCCCACTAGAACCAACCGGCCAAGCGTTTGGACTAGGGTGACTTAGGTACGAAAACTGGAGCCAAAATGAACTGGATGATTACGACCCCAGCAGCTATACGGGTGAGCCGGCCGTCGACGAGCACGGTCCGATGGCGTGATAGGACGGTCGATCGCCGCTTGATCGTGAGCCGATCTGAGGGAGAGGGCGGCGACTGGATCGCCGAGGTACTCTCAGGGCGTCCGAAGGGTGACGGAAGGGAAATAGGTTCGGAAGCGTCCTTCGTCGGCTGTCGCGAGTGGCCAACCCATGACCTGAGCATGGGCACCGATGAAGAAATCGGGCAGCGGTAGCGAGGGCGCGTCGCGACCGGATTCCGAGCGTCGGCGCTCCCGGTACTTCAGGTAGGCCTTGGCACACGGTTCTGCGGCGACCGCGGGGACATCAAGTAGAGTAATGCCCCAACTTCGGAGCCGATCGGCAACAATTTCCGGTTCGGCATCGCCCACACAGATCTCCGCGAGGCTGACCGCATTGACCGCCGCTCCGTCCTCCGACACCCCCGCGGCGATCATGTGCCGAGCCCATTCGAGAAAGGGCGACTGATCGGTGGAGGCGTAGATCAGGACATTCGTATCGAGGAGGATCATGGCTCTCGAGTCACTGCTTTCAGGGATTCCCAGGTCAATTTCGGTTGCAGAGGGGCGGCAGCGATCGCCTCGAGGCAGCGAGCCATGCTCATCCTGGGAGCCGGCTTCGGAGCTTCGAGGCGCACGAGAAGGAGGCGGCCTTCACCCTGGTTCTGGATGTCGAAGACATCCCCGGGTTTTGCCTCCGGAAGGACCACGCGCCGCTTAGCATCAGTTGTCGAGATCGCCATGGTGGGATTATCCCACCATGCCTCGGCGAGCGCAATTGAGGCTGTGGGGGTGAGGTGGCGGCCCGCTCTAGGCGGAAGGGCCCCCTTTGGGCAAACCCTCCCGTCCTGGGATCTCAGTGGCCGGCAGGGCAGGTCGTGCCGACGTAGCAGGAGTACCGCTGGCTGCCGCTGATTGAGTACTGACCACTCGTCAACTGGCAGGACGAGGTGACGAGCGGTTGCAAGTGGCAGTAGTCGTAGGGGAAGCAGGCGGCGCTTTCAGCGTTCTGAATGTTGTTTTTCAGGATAGCGGTCGCGGTGGCGCAACTCGCTCCGGTCCCGGTCCCGTTTGCGACGAAAGAAATGGTGCTGCATGTGCAGGAGGCCGCGGCCGACGGCGGGAGGGCGAAATGGATGGCGGTGACGAGCACGAACGTGAGTCCGACGGTCTTGAGCATCCGTCCATAGGGAATCTTCATCTCTGGATCTCCTTTCCATGTCCGGCCCGGAAGCAGGCCGGAACCGATCCTCTCTTCCAGGGTGCGTGGCACGAGAGGAGCCGCTGCCGAGGTCTGCCGCCGATCACCGCTTGATCCGCGATCCCCCCTCTTCCGTCCCAAGGATCCACCCCACCACCTTGCCGGGCTGGATGACGTCCACCTTGTGCCAGAAGCGGCGGTTGCGGAGGAAGCGGCTGGAGCTGTCGTCCTGGGGGAGGGCGGCGATCTCGTCGCGGATGGTCTGGAAGCGCTTGACCCAGTGGGCGCAGTTGGCGAGGCGGAGGTCGACCCAGCCGTCGCGGACCCAGGACTCCAGGTTGTCCGGGGTGACGGTGGTACCGCAGGCATCCCCGGGGACCAGCACCTTGACGCCACGGATGACCTCTCCCGAGTCGAGCAGGATCGGGATGCCCACCGAGACGACCTGGTTGGCCACCTCGGGGTCCTCGCGGACGAGGCGGTCGAGGGCGTCGCGGACGGCCTCGGGGGTGGAATCCCAGACGGCTTTCATGTTCGGGTAGGCGAGGCGCAGCAGGTGGGCCTCGAAGAGGAGCTTGGAGTTGCGCGGCGGTCCCAGCATCTCGAAGGCGACGCTGTGCACGCCGTGCTCTTTCTCCATCTCGTTCAACCGCTCCAGCGCCCAGTGCCGCAGGATGCCCGCCCGGTAGGTGGGGCCGAGCACTGCGCTGTCGAGCGCGTTGACGATGTCGAACCCGGTGCCCCGCCCCTCGATCTCGAAGACCAGGTAGCGCGCGATCTCCTCGGGGGTGACGAACTCCATCTGCTCGTGGCTGGTCACGGTCGAGAACTCCTCGAGGCTGAAGACGCCGTTCTCGCCGGTATCGATGAAGACGTTCTGGTAGGGCTCGTCGCGCACCCGGGCCGCCGCGGCGTCCTCGGTCGAGAAGGTCGCGCCCAGCGGGATCGGCTGGGCGTCCATCAGCTGGAGCGGCTTGCCGCCGCGGACGATGGGGCCGAAGCCCATCCGCTTCCAGGCGATCACCGCCGCCGGCTTGATCTCCTTGGTGATCGGCGCGCCCGGGGTGCGGGCCATCAGGAAGAGGAGCATCGACTGCGCGCCGGCCATCGCGCTCTTGGAGAGCAGCACCCGGCTCGGCCGCTCCTCGGAGTGGGTGTAGGGGATGTTGAGCCCCATCCCGCCGGTGCCGGTGGTGCCGATCTTGATGTAGACGCTGGTGCGCGGCGTCGATCATCCCGCGGTACATGATCTGGATGTGGCGGATCAGCCGCGGCATGTAGAGGGCGTCGAGCAGGCGCTCGGTGGTCCGCCTCCTGGATGTCCCCCGCCTCGAGCTGCTTGAGCACCTCCTCGGCGGAGCGGAAGATGTCGCCGTAGGCGATGCCGGTGGAGGTGTTGACGCAGTCGACCACGATGTCCGGCCGCGACCTGGCCAGGACGTCATAGAGGACGAAGGTGTCGAGATCCTCGTCGTCGAGCCGGCGCAGCTCGGCGCGGATGAGGTCCCGCTTGGAGCCCCCCTGGAGCAGGCCGAAGATGTTGCCGGACGAGACGGAGAGCACCGTCGAGCCCGCCTCGCCCTGGAGCTCCTCGACCGCCTTCTGGGACTCCTCGATCCGCAGGCTGTGGATCTGGATCTCGCGCGGCCGGCGCGACAGCAGCTCCCGGCAGACGGCCGTACCCACCAGGCCGTACCCTCCGAGCACAAGGATCTTCCGATTCTCGATATTCAAAGCACCATCTCCTTCAATGGGATTGGATCGCGGGACGTGTCTGAACGCTGACGGGGGAGTGTACATCAGGGAAGCTGCCCCCACCCAAGGCCCTCATCACCCCGGCCCTCTTCTCCCGTCCCCACCCCCCTCCCGCACCGGGAGAAGAGGGAGAAGTTGGCTTAAAACTCCCAGGACGGGTTATGGGTGGTGGCTCAATTTGGCTCCCGGCGCCTGCGACGCCCGGGCCTGAAAACCCGGGCTACGCTTCAAACGAAAAGCCTCCTGAAGGAGGCTCAAGATCCCTCATGCCGCTTTTCGAGCCGGCTTCAGTCGGCTTTTCGTTTCCGTCGTAGCCCGGGTCTTCAGGCCCGGGCGTCGCGGGCGCGGTGACGGCGCTCTGGCACGCGTTCGTCACTCCGGGGTGAGAATGCCGCCTTATCGGGTTAAACTCGTTCGGTTTTTCTGGCGCGCCGCGCGTCGTGGGCGAGCGGCTGCTTTTTTTGATCTGGAGGACGATGATGCCCCGCTGGAGTACGGTCCGCTTCGCGCCGCTCGCGCTTGGCCTCGCCCTGACGGCGCTCCCCGCGCCGGCGGCGACCCCCGCCGGCAGCGATCTCGACGCCCGCATCGACCGTGAAGCGGAGCGGGTGGCGCCGCAGCTCATCGAGCTGCGCCACCGCGTCCACCAGAACCCGGAGCTCTCGAACCGCGAGACCCAGACGGCCGAGCTGGTGGCGGCCCACCTCCGTTCCCTCGGGCTCGAGGCCCGCACGGGCATCGCCAAGACGGGTGTCGTCGCCCTGCTCAAGGGGGGGAAGCCCGGGCCGCTGATCGCCGTCCGCGCCGACATGGACGCCCTGCCGGTGACCGAGGAGACCGACCTGCCGTTCAAGTCGACCAAGCGGGACACCTTCCTGGGCCAGGAGGTCGGCGTCGCCCATGCCTGCGGCCATGACATCCACACCACGTCGCTGCTCGGCGTCGCCTCGGTCCTCTCGGCGGTGAAGGCGGACATCCCCGGCAGCATCCTCTTCATCTTCCAGCCCGCCGAGGAGGGGCCGCCGCCGGGGGAGAAGGCGGGCGCCCCCCTGATGCTGGAGGAGGGCCTCTTCCGGCAGTACAAGCCCACGGCGGTCTTCGCCCTGCACTCCTTCCCGGAGCTGACGGTCGGCCAGATCGGCTTCAACTCGGGGCCGACGATGGCCGCGGTCGACCAGTTCCGGATCAAGATCAAGGGCAAGCAGGCGCACGGCGCCTACCCCCAACCTGGCGATCGATCCGATCGTCGATCGGGGCGGAGGTGGTGATGGCGCTGCAGACGATCCGCTCGCGCAACCTGTCGCCGCTCGAGCCGAGCGTCATCACGGTCGGCATCTTCCGCGGCGGCGAGCGCTTCAACATCATCCCCGGCGAGGTGATGCTCGAGGGCACGGTGCGCACCTACAACGCGGAGGTGCGCGCCGACGGTCGAGCGCCGCATGCGCGAGATCCTGGACGGCGTCACCCGCGCCAACGGGGCCTCGTTCGAGCTGGAGTACCAGAAGAACGCGCCCGCGACGGTCAACGACCCGGCGCTCACCCAGCAGGTCAAGCCTCTGCTCGAGCGCATCGCCGGGCGCCGGCAACGTCAAGATCGGTGGAGCCCGCCATGGCCGGCGAGGATTTCGCCTACTTCGCCGAGGAGGTCCCCGGGTTCTACTACCGGCTCGGCACTCTCAAGCCGGGCACGACCTCGGGCGGTCTGCACACGCCCAACTTCCGGGGGGACGACGGCGCGGTGCCGGTGGGCATCCGCACGATGTCGCGGCTCCTCGTCGACTATCTGGTTTCGCAGAGATCACACTGAAACTTCTTCCGAGGTGCGGAATGAAAAATGAAGGGCCGGCAGTGAGCAGCTTTGGGGTGGACAAGCAAGGGATCACCGGCGCGGGCACGGTGTACTGGAACCTGCCGCCGGCGCGCCTGGTCGAGCTGGCCGTCCAGCGCGGCGAGGCGGCCCTGCCGCCGAGGGGGCCGCTGGTCTGCGAGACCGGGCAGCACACCGGCCGGTCGCCGAACGACAAGTTCGTGGTCAAGGACCCGGCGACCGACGGCGATATCTGGTGGGGCGAGGTCAACCGGCCGTTCGAGACGGAGAAGTTCGACGGCGCTGCTCGCCCGCGCCCAGGAGTATCTCCAGGGCAAGGACCTCTTCGTCTTCGACGGCTATGCCGGCGCCGATCCGCGCTACCGCATCAACGTCCGGGTGATCACCGATACGCCTGGCACAACCTCTTCGCCCGCAACATGTTCATCCGCGAGGAGGACCCCGCCGCTCTCGCGAGCTTCGAGCCCAACTTCACGGTGATCAACGTCGCCAACTTCCAGGCCGACCCGGCAGCGCGACGGCACCCGCACCCCGACGTTCATCCTGCTCAACCTGGCGCAGCGGATCGTGCTGATCGGCGGCACCCGCTACGCCGGCGAGATCAAGAAGAGCATCTTCAGCGTGATGAACTACTACCTGCCCAAGCAGGGCGTGCTGTCGATGCACTGCAGCGCCAACTACGGCGCCGACGCACGAGGACGACGTGGCGCTCTTCTTCGGCCTCTCCGGCACCGGCAAGACGACCCTCTCGGCCGACCCCGATGCGCACGCTGATCGGCGACGACGAGCACGGCTGGAGCGACGACGGCGTCTTCAACGTCGAGGGCGGCTGCTACGCCAAGGTGATCCGCCTCTCGCCGCGAAGGGCGAGCCGGAGATCTACGCCACCACCCGCACGTTCGGCACCGTGCTCGAGAACGTGGTCTTCGACCCGGAGACCCGCAAGCCTCGATCTCGACAGCGACCGCCTGACCGAGAACACCCGGTCGAGCTATCCGCTGACCCAGCTCCACAACGTCGACCTCGGCGGCCAGGCCGGGCACCCGCAGCAACGTGGTCTTCCTCACCTGCGACGCCTTCGGCGTGCTGCCGCCGATCAGCCGGCTGACCCCGGAGCAGGCGATGTACCACTTCCTCTCCGGCTACACGGCGAAGGTGGCGGGCACCGAGCGCGGGGTCACCGAGCCCAAGGTGACCTTCAGCACCTGCTTCGGCGCCCCCTTCCTGCCGCTCCATCCCGGCGTCTACGCCAAGATGCTGGGCGAGAAGCTCGCCGAGCACGGCGTCCGGGTCTGGCTGCTCAACACCGGCTGGACGGGCGGCCCGTACGGCGTCGGCCAGCGGATCAAGCTCGCCTACACCCGCCGCATGGTGACCGCCGCGCTGACCGGCGAGCTCGACGGCGTCGAGACCTGGACCGATCCGATCTTCGGCCTCGACGTGCCGACCCGCATCGAGGGGGTGCCGGACAAGCTCCTCCACCCGCGCGAGACCTGGCAGAGCTCCAGCCGACTACGACGCCCAGGCCACCCAGTCTCGCCGACATGTTCGCCGACAATTTCAAGAAGTATGAGAGTGGAGTCGACGAGGCGGTGAAGGCGGCGGGGCCGAGCCGGGTTAAGGCGTAGCGAAAAGCCAGACCCTGACGCCGGGGGCGGTGGTGGCCTGCGGCCCCTCATCACCCCGGCCCTCTTCTCCCACCGCACTCCCCCCGACCGGGAGAGGAGGGAAGGGTATTCGTAAACGATTGAAATGGCATGGTTTAGACGGCCGGTGCGTGAAAATAGGTAGTGAGTAGGTAGGACGCCGGTCCTGCGGGTCTATATATACCCTGCCGCCCGGTGCCTTTCCACTGCGGACACCTCCGGCAGCTCGGCTATTTAGCGAGTCGGCGCTGCCCGAGCGCCGTGAGCGCCGCTGCCTTCGCTCCAGTGCGCTGGCAAAAGCGCCTCACCAGGACGCCGGTCCTGCGGGGCGCCGGTGCCTCCCCGTAGCCAGCCCATAGAGTGCGCCGCCCGAGCGCGCCGTGAGCGCTAGAGGTAGCGGCGCGCTACACCTTCGCTCCCCTCCTCTCTCACCTGGAAAGTGGCTGAGTCGTTCGCGGCGGCCGATCAGCGGGCGGCGCCAGTGAGACTGCCGAACGGACAGGCGATCACTCCAAGACGCCCGCCCCGAACGTGGGAGGACCAGCGGCGACGCTCAGAGCGGCTCGCCGGGCCGTTGGAACCGGGAGACTCGCCAGCGCTATCCAGAGCGTGGTATTGCGGGGAGGCCCGATCGGCGGAGCCCTGAGATTATGGACGCGCCTCCGGACAAGGCTTCGCGGGGCTTGCGGAGACACCGGACGTCAGCATTGCGGCGGCGTTGAGGCGTGCGCGCATCGTGCGGCGCACGCGGGCGCCGACGGCAGCGCTGACCCGCAGAGGGGCCCCTTCCGCGCCTCGCTCGGAGGGGGCGGCACGGCCTAGCGGAGACGGACGGGGGGAGGGCCGCCTCCCTGAGCAGCCAGGGGTAGACCGCCCGCGCCATCGGTTCGCTACGCTTCCTTGCCCAGGCCCAATACCCGCTCGCAAAAGTTAGTCTGTCCGAGTGTTTCCCGCACGGCGCGCCGGCGCTGCTGGTCAGCGCGGAACCGAGCGACACGGCGTGCGTTCCTAGACGCTCGCGTGCGGGGCAGCGCTGCTCAGCCGCTTGGACGGGACTGGCCGATTTCGAGTCTCGCCCTTGCCTCACGCCTTGTTTACGGCTATCATGGTAATTGGAATTGACTCTCGAAGGGGTCACGGTGAGCCAAAATTCTTCGATAATTGAGCGCACCTTCGGCCGCTGCGAGCACACCTGTCATGCCGGTTAGCGGTGGTGCCGCCGACAAGCTCGGCAATCGTTATGAAACTTCATGGGCGATCGATCAGCTCCTGCGGATCGTCGATGGCTCCGCACACCATTTAATCTTAGAACCTCTCGACCAAGATGAGGCGCGAGGAGTTGAGTTTGTCGTTTACACCGACGGCAATACAAAAGAATACTGGTCAGTCAAGAGCCAAACGACGAAAGCAGAGGGGTGGACCCTAAGCATCCTAACCAGCCAAGACAAGAGGGGCAGAACGATCTTGGGCGACCTTCTACGCCACGTTGAGATGGAGCCCAGTTCTTACGCTGTCTTCGCTTCAGCTCAGGGCGCTCGCGACCTCGAGGAACTTCGGACCTTTTCCATCGACAAAGCAGATCTAGACGCTCGACTTAGTCGCTCTGCAAAGCTGAATGCTGCGTTCAGAAAATACATTCTACCACTCTGCAGCAATGATCTCGAACGTGCGCTAACCTTCCTCAGGCGGACTCGGATATCTGTATCCAATGAGGTTCAGCTTCGTGGACGTGTCGACTTTGCGACCCGAAAGCTCTTCTATTCAGTGGATGGCTCGCTGAATGTAGCTGAGATACGAGGACATCTATCTGAATTGCTCCTCGACAATATCCACAAGCCACTCGACAAAGTCACGATTCTTGGGAAATTAGCCAATCACGGAATTCGGCTGCGCGAGTGGTCGGCGGACAAGTCAGTGTTGGATCGAATAGAAGATATGTGTGAGTCATACACGCTGTCGCAGCGCTCTCGCCTCATTAATGGGTCTTTACTGCCATTACCCGGGGCAGAGTCTCTGCTGAGTTTCGATGGCCACCTATCAAACGCAAAGTCGCTTGTGGTCGGCGGAGCAGGTGCTGGCAAAAGCACAACCCTAGCAGCCGTAGTCGAGCACCTGCGGGCCCTCCATGTGCCTGTGATACCGATTCGGTTCGACCAACTACCTGAAGGGATTCTCACTACAACGGAACTGGGCCGGAAGCTACTTCTCCCTGAATCGCCGGTACTTACCCTTGCGGGCGTCGCTTCCGGCGCTCCTTCCGTTCTAGTCATTGACCAGCTTGATGCCATTAGCATTGCCTCTGGCAGGCGAGCGGACCTTTGGTCCCTTTTTGACGACCTTTGGCGCGAGATAGATCGATCTCCTCGAATGTCCTTGATAGTGGGCTGCCGCGAATTCGATCTAGAGCATGATCACCGGATACGCACGATGAAAGCAGATCAGTCTGGTTTCGCAGTCGTAACCGTCAAGCCTCTCACTATAGAGCAAGTTGACGGCGCTTTACTCGGTGCAAGCATGAAACCTAGCTCCGTAGATCCTTCGCTCAAGACCATCCTCACGAATCCTCTCCACCTATCTATGTTCCTTGACTTGGCTCCGAGCGACCGAGAGTGTATTCTGAGCAAGGACGGTCTGTTCGACAAATTTTGGGTTGAGAGCGAACGTCGCGTTGACCAAAGGCTTGGGCGCAAGGCAGCGTGGACTCAGGTGATCGACAAAATCGCGACCTGGCTCAGCGAGAACCAGCAATTATCTGCTCCAGAATATATTCTCGACGACTTATCTTCTGATGCGCGAGCAATGCTCTCGGAGCATATTCTGAACTTAACCGACCATAAATATCAGTTCTTTCATGAATCATTCTTTGATTACGCTTTCGCTCGAAGGTGGGTGGCTAGAGGCGATGACCTTCTGTGCCTTCTCTTCGGTGCCGAGCAGCATTTATTTCGTCGCGGTCAGGTGCGCCAAGTGCTCTCTTATCTGCGGGCTCACGAATGGCGTCGGTATCTCGACGAGCTTGAGAGAGTCATAGCGCACTCGGGGGTGCGCTTCCATATCAAGCGACTGGTGTTCGATTGGTTATCATCGCTGGTAGATCCAAGACAGGAAGAATGGCTAGTGCTCAAAAAGGTGCTCCGGTCAAATGGGGAGCTTAGTCCACATATTCGTGGCATCACAGCTGGACGTCCGAGTTGGTTTGATGTCCTTGATTCTGAGGAATTCTTTGACACTGCTTTGTCGGTTGAGAGCGCGCAACGGCAAGAGGAGGTAGTGTGGATGCTAAGCTCCTCCGAACTTTTGAAAGAGCGGTCGGGCCGCATCGCCGCTCTCTTGCGGCTGTACCGCAAACCAGGAGATCCGTGGAATCAATATTTGCGATTTGTTTGCCGCAATGGCCAAGTGTTCTATAGCCGAGAGATGTTTGAATTTTTCCTGGCTTTGATCAATGACGGCACACTCGATGATTTGCGCCCTGGGTTCGCAGTGAATGACGATTGGTGGTCTGTGCTCTACTCGGTTGCTCATGAGCAGCCGGAATTAGCTTGCCAAGTGATCGGCCATTGGTTTGATCGTACAATTATCAGATGGAAAAGTGAGGACGGGCTAGGAGGCGCTCGGCCCAGCATCGATCAGCTTTCACGAAGGCTCAACACTGGAAGCGGGGGCATTATTATTCAAAGCGCTGCCCAATCAACGCTTAGCTATGTAGAGCAGGTTCTTCCTCGCGTCGCAAGCTTCATTGAGGAAACCGCCATTGCGGTTGATGATGGCCTTGATTTCGATCCCCTCTGGTCCCGCCGCCATTTTGGTGGCTCTGTTATTCAAAACTCCGCAGCACTCCTTTCATGCCTGGCCCGGGCTTTAGCGACACTGGCGAAGGCTGCTCCGGCTGACCTTGATCGGCTGCTCGCGCCATACCTAAATAGGGGGCATAATACAATTACGTATCTTGTGCTACGCGCATGGACCGCTGCGCCAGAGTCTTACGCAGACCGCTTGGCCGAATTTCTGGCTGCGGACCCTCGTCGGCTAAAGATAGGGTATAGCTCATGGAGCGGCAGCGGCGGGTCGCCAGCCATCCATACTTCAGCCTCGGCCGTACGTGCGGCTTCAGCGACGTGCACGACAGCACAATTCGAGGCACTCGAGCACGCGATCATCTCATTACAGGATAAGTTTGAAGCCAAGTATCCAAAGATGCGCGGCCTGATGCAGTTAGAGTTGCTACGGTCCCTCGACTTCTCCCGACTTGGCTCTGTGAGAAAGGCGAGACTCGCGGAGCTTCAGAGAAAGTTTCCCTTGGAGCGGCACGATCCTCCTACTTCACCACGTGTATCTATTGGAATTCCATCTCCTATTTCTGCTGACGGCGCGAGTAAGATGTTAGATGCCCACTGGGTTCGGGCCATGAATAAGTACGCGCGACGAAATAGACTCACTCCAGAGTATTTCCGATCCGGAGGGGAGCCACAGCTCGCCCAATTATTGACGGCTCAAACGAAACTCGATCCAGAAAGATTTTTAAAACTCGCTGAACAGATACCCAACGACTTTCCGGCCAGCTACTTCTCGGCCATTTTGAGGGGGGTTGCAGAAAGCGTTGCCTGTGATAATCGTTCCTCGGCAGCGCCGGTCTCGCAGGCCAGAATTGTCTCCCTTGTTCGGCGGGTTCATGGGCTTCCCGGAAGGCCTTGCGGAAATGAGATTGCGTGGCTGATCAAAAAGTGGAATGATTACCTCTGGCCCGAGGAAGTTATCGACGTCCTTGCTTGGTATGCGCTTAATGATCCAGATCCGGACACGGAGACTTGGAGAACACTTGCTCCGAATGGACAACCTTACCATGGTGGATGTCCTCACA
The DNA here is from genome assembly GCA_963792575.1 of uncultured Acidobacteriota bacterium. Taxonomy (GTDB): domain Bacteria; phylum Acidobacteriota; class Thermoanaerobaculia; order Multivoradales; family UBA5704; genus DATARR01. The sequence goes on along the minus strand of CAWBWZ010000021.1, from coordinate 218,013 downwards.
GTGCAGGTATCAACTCTATACGTGGTACTGTTGCTGATTCGATCGCGCTTCTATTATCAAAGCAGCCCGAGAAGCTTGAGCGATTGCTGGAGGCTGTGCGTAGCCTATCTATTGATAGCTCGATCGCTGTTCGCTCCTGTGCGGTCGAGACACTGCTCGCCATGTTGGATCTAGACGCTGCAAGAGCAATCTGCTGGTTCTGCGAGTGTGTGTCGGTCGATTCGGTGATGCTAGAGACTCCATACGTAGAGAGCTTTATCCATTACGCTGGTTATAGAGATTTTGTCGCAGTTTATCCGGTCATTGAGGCAATGTTGAAATCACCCTCACCCGAAGTCATGGCAGCGGCCGCACGACAGGTCACGCTTCTTGCTTTGGATGTCGAGTCTGCGAAACCGGATGCGGAACGAGTTCGAAACGGCAATCCGATAATGCGGGCTGCTGCCGCAGAGGTCTATTCGTCCAACATAGCGCACGACATTGTCGGCCCTACGTGCCTTCAACTACTTAAACCCTTCTTCGCCGACCCGGATGACTCGGTTCGTGCGAAGGCGGCTTCCGCCTTTGAACACCTAGCAGGCCTCTCGTCAAGAGATCAAGCCGAACTACTCTCAGCATTTTTAGGTACCTCTCCAGGACGAACTGCTCTGGAGCCGGTGGTTCGGGCACTTGAAAGCTCATCGGTCCAGCTTCCTGATCTAGTTTGCTCATGTGTCGAAAGGTGTATTGATGCTAACCGCGATGTGGCAGGAGATATATCCAGCGCAGGCGCCGCGGTTGCCATGGAGCTCTCGAAAATAGTGGTACGTCTCTATGCTCAGACTGAGGATCGTACGATTCAGTCCAGGTGTCTCGATCTCATTGACGAGATGGAACGACACCATTTTCTAGGTCTTTCCGAGGAACTGCGGCGTCTGGACCGCTGACGTTTTGCTGTCACTACACGCAGCGGCCCTCGGTCGCAGTGGAGCAGGCTGACCGGAGCAGCTCGTCTGCTCGCTGCGGTGCTACTGACGCTGACCAGCGAAGCAGGCAGCGACCAGCGCCTCCGGCTGACGGCGGCTCCGGGTTGGACCCCTTAGGCCGTTCATGACGGAAACCGGAGGTCCGGGTCGTGGCGGGCGCGGAAGAGATACCCGAGCACCCTACGGGCCAGCTCGGCCGTCGCATACTCCTGCTCAGCGGCCTCTTGGAAGAGCCGCAGAGCGGCCAGGGCCTCCCGATGCACCCCTTTACCGTCGAACAGGGCGGCCAGCTCGCGGGCCAGGAGCTTAACCTCGGCCGCCCGTCCCTCGCCGAGGAGAAGGGCGGACTCTTCCAACAGGGCCAACGCCACGTCGTACTCCATCTGGCGGGCGGCAAACCCTCGCCGCGCCTGGGCCAGCAGGCTCCGCGCCTCCTCGTTCCTTCCGAGTCCCGCCGCGATGCGACCCTGAACCCAGGTCATGCGCAGGGCTTCAATCTCGTCTCCCGTCTCTAGAGCGGTAGCGCATACCCGGTTCGCCAGCAGCGCCGCTTCCTCAAAACGGCCCAGATGACAGTAGTTCAGCGCGAGGTTGCCGGAGAGAATGCTCTCAAGCCGCGAATCGCCTTGCTGAATTACCAGGGGAGCGGCGCGAAGAAGCGTCTCAACGGCTCTCTCGTACTCTCCCATGACTTCGAGGGTGTAGCCTTTTTGGAGCAAGGCTCGCTCAGGGGTGCGCCCTACGGCGGCGGCCTCGTCGAGGAGGGCCACGGCTTCAGAGAGGCGGCGCTGATCCCTCCTCAATGCACCTTCCAGGTGCAGTAGCCGCCCTGGATCGAGCAAATTTGCAGGATCGGAGCCCGCCTGCCATAAGCACTTGGCTTTTTCCAGGGTGATTTCACTGAAGCCCAGATCCCCGGAAACCCTTAAGGCGTTGGCTAAATGGGCCGCCGCATAGCCCCGAAGGCGATTGCGCCAAGCCTCGGGGCCTGGGACCCGCTCCGCGATCTGCTGCGCGAGATGAGCCCACGCCGCCGCCTGCTCCACGTTGCGGGAAGCTTCGCGGACTGACGCCTCGCAGACCCGCTCGCATAAGGCCCAAACCTGGCAGTCCTCGGCCACCTCGACCACCGCCAAACGGGCCACTTGAGAAAGACCCTCTAATCGCCGGAACAACTCGCCCGCCCGCTGTCGGTCTTCACCTCGGGGGAGCGCGTCCGGCAAGCGGAGAGTAAGCAGCCGCCGGTAGGCGTCTTCTACTTCGGAGCGGACTCCTCGCGCGATTCCCTCCAGGAGGGGCTCCACGCCCGCACCCCTCCTCTGGCGGGGTCTGCGGAGCGAATCCAGAAAGCGCAACGCGTCTTCCGTAGATGAAACGGTGAGCCCCACGGCTGCCGCCATGCGCTCGAGATACTCCCGGCTGGGGACCCCTGTGCCGAGCTCAAAATCCGCTACCAGAGAGGGATCGATTCCGACCTCCTTCCCGAACTGCCGTTGAGTCTTACCGGACAGTGCGCGAAGCAGTCGCGCCATGATGTGCTCTCGGCTCATACGTCTCCCGCTGACAAAAATGATGAAATTTCACATCTCTGGCGAGGATCGGCACCTAAGATTACGGACGCGGCCCCCCGGGGACCCTTATGGACCTGTGGCCGGAGCTGCGTGGAGATCTTTCCTATGCACGGCACTCTCTTGGCCCTCACCCTGGCCGCGTACCTCCTGGCTCCTTCCAGCGTCCTCTCCCGGCTTTGGAACCTCGCATCCGGAACCGGCGAGGCTTCAGCCCCGGCAATCCAAGAGAAGGAAGGCCCTGGCTTGGACCCATCCGGCGCAACGACTCCAGCCCCCGCGACTGAAGCCGGTCCCGGGCTGGACCCCTTCGGCCGTTCATGACACGAACCGGAGGTCCGAGTCGTGACGGGCGCGGAAGAGATACCCGAGCACCCGGCGGGCCAGCTCGGCCGTTGCTTGCTCCTGCTCGGCGGCCTCTTGGAAGAGCCTTAGAGCGGCCAGGGCCTCCCGATGTACCCCTTTGCCCTCGAACAGGACGGCCAGTTCGCGGGCCAGGAGCTTGACCTCGGCCGCCCTTCCCTCGTCGAGGAGCAGGGCGGACTCTTCCAGCAGGGCCAACGCCACGTCGTACTCCATCCGGCGGGCGGCGAACCCTCGCCGGGCCTGGGCCAGCAGGCTCCGCGCCTCCTCGTTCCTTGCGAGTCCTGCTGCGATGCGACCTTGTACCCAGGTCATGCGCAGGGCTTCGATCTCGTCGCCGGATTCTAGAGCGGCAGCGCGTACCCGGTTCGCCAGCAGTGCCGCTTCCTCAAAACGGCCCAGATGACAGTAGTTCAGCGCGAGGTTGCCGGAGAGAATGCTCTCAAGCCGCGAATCGCCTTGCTGAATTACCAGGGGAGCGGCGCGAAGAAGCGTCTCAACGGCTCTCTCGTACTCTCCCATGACTTCGAGGGTGTAGCCTTTTTGGAGCAAGGCTCGCTCAGGGGTGCGCCCTACGGCGGCGGCCTCGTCGAGGAGGGCCACGGCTTCAGGGAGGCGGCGCTGATCCCTCCTCAACGCACCTTCCAGGTGCAGTAGCCGCCCTGGATCGAGCAAATTTGCAGGATCGGAGCCCGCCTGCCACAGGCGCTTAGCCCCTTCAAAGGCGGTCTCGGCGGATCTTAAGTCACCGGAGATCCTCAGAACGTTGGCAACATGGGCCGCCGCATAGCCCCGGAGGCAATTTCGCCACTCCCCGAAGCCTGGGACCCGCTCAGCGATCTGCTGAGCCAGATGAGCCCACGCCGCCGCCTGCTCAACGTCTCGGGAAGCTTCGCGGACCGACGCCTCGCAGACCCGCTCGCACAAGGCCCAACTCTGGCACTCCTCGGCCACCTCGACCACCGCCAAACGGAGCCCTTCAGGAAGACCGTCCAGCCGCCGGAACAACTCGGCCGCTCGCTGCCGATCGTAAGCAAGGGCTTGGAGGTCGGGTTTCTCTTCGGAGGAGGAGCGGACGGTCCGGGAATGCCGAGCGGCCTCGATGAGCCCCTCGCGGACCTGGCGGCCAACTCGGAGCAGCGCGTCAGCGATTTCCGCCTTCTCTTCCTCAGTTAGGTCTGGCTCGCTCTCCAGAGCCTCCAGAGATTCCAGGCAAGCCGTCACGGTGAGCACGGCTGCCGGGGAACACTCCAGAGCGGCCATCATCTTCTCCAGGGCTTCATCCGGGATCTCTCCACGACGGAGGTAAAGGGACACCCGCTTCTGAGGGATACCAGCGGCAGCGCCGATTTCTTTATGGCTGAGGTCCCTCCGTAGAGCTAGGAACGACACCATTAACTGCCGCAAAGTAGGTTTATGGGCCATTAAGTATTCTTCTCCTCGACGAAACCTCTTAATTCGTGAGTGCGTCCCGGACCGGTTTGCGCTCCCCGACGTCTACGTGAAGTTTCATCACCTCAGCGAGTACGCGCACCAGCACAGCAACTGCCCCTAAATACTTTGTTACCGCAGGACGCCTTTTCGTGACACCCACGGTGAGTAAAGGCCATAGAAAGGCTAAAGGGGGCCTGCGTGTTCTTGTGGATATTGCTTAATACCTACACCTTAACCAAGTTTTCCGAGGCTTTGCTCAGCCCAGGGAGGGCTATGAAATCTGGGGAGGAGGAAAACGGGGAGGGCGAACCGCAGGCCGGTGAAGTGGGCACCCATCCGACTAAGGAGGACCTTGGGAGCTTCGTGGCATGCAGACTTCCCCCATCGGAGACGCGGGCCGTGGTCCGCCACCTGCTCAGGGGCTGTCCGGTCTGTAGCCGGGAGACTCGAAGGCTCTGGAGCTTCGCCAGTGAGAGCCCCGACCTGTCATGCGGGAGCGTGACACCGTTGACCACCGCTCAAAGGCAACTTCATAAGGTCGAAGACGGCTTGGAGACCCTTCAGCTAACAATGCTTGGAATCCAGGGCATTCTCCCGGAGCCTGCTGCTGAGCCCGTTCGACTTATGGACGTCGAAGGGATGGACGTGGCAATGGAACTGCGGGCAGTGATCGGCTGTCTCCTGAAGGACTACATTGGCCCGGCACTGCTTGACCTACGAAAGGCGCTCGCCGAATCGGAAAGCGAGCAAGAAGACTCATGTTCGGCCGAGTCGGCATAGCGCTTAGGGTGCTCCGGGAACTCAGCGGGACCAGCCAAGCGGTCTTGGCACAGAAGGCAAAGATCGGGAAGAGTCAGCTCTCAAAATACGAAAACGGGAGAGAGCTTCCTAAGCTGGATTCGTTGGAAAAGCTTCTGGAAGCCTTGAACGTTCGTCCTATGGTGCTCTTCTATCTGACAGACTTTCTAGATCATATAGGGACAGAGGATCACATTCTGGAGCGGGTGCTGTTAACGGCAGAGTCCGGAGCGCTGATCGGCAAAGGAGAGCAGGAAGCCTTTGCCAAAATCATTATGGAGGTGATGGGTCTCTTTGGGGCTCAGTTGGAAACACGTATGCGGAGCGCTCTCCAGATAAACAAAACGAGTTGGAGGCAAGTTGCTACAACCCTCTCAGCGCCGAATGAGGATTCACAGTCATGAGTGAGCGCGCATGTCGATGTCCCGAGTGCAGAGACCCCGCCCAAGAAATGGAATCGGGGAAAGTAGATTTGCTGAAAGCCTATGGGCGGCTGTGTATGAACTGTGGTCATTACTCGCCAACCCATGCAGACGAATCAGAAGGGATTTGCTTAAAATTCGCAATACGACCCGAAAGGAAAGGCATGAGCTTAGTGAGGCGATTCCAGGGACAGGTTAGGGAGAAAGAACACGCCTTCATTGTAGGAGGGGGCTATTTCTGCGGGGATTATCGGCCGCTGCACGATCGGCCTGAGCCGGACAATGCACTCGTGGCGTTTTGGGCTGAGGGAAATCGGCTAATAAGCCGCGAGGGAAACGAATGAGCGTAGCGCAGCGCAAAATTCATTCAGGAGCCGAAATCGTCCGGGAGACGGGAATCCCGCAGAAGGAGTTAGCCATTTTGTTAGAGCACTACGGCGACAGAATCCCTACTCTGATGGATGGGGAGCGCCGCAGGTTTCCTCCGGAGTCTATCAAAGAGCTTAAGCGGGCGTGGCGCGAATACCACTCCAGCATTGAAGAGGTGCGAGAGCCAGCTAACGAGTGGTTCAGTGCATTGATGGAAGAATTAGAAAGCGCGGGCGAAGAACTCGCAAAGGCGGGGGCTAAGCTAAAGCGGATGCAAAAGGAGCTAAGGCGTAATCCCCCTTTGCGGACGTTCTATATTAATGGTCTTCCGGGGCCCGATTTCGATTTGCTTCGGCCTATTGCGGTTCTGGTGGATCCCTCAAATAGGCCGCTTCGGGCTTCTCTCGATGATTCCGGTCTCTCGGCAGAGGGAGGGAACGCAAAAGAAGCGGTCATTAATTTGAGGGAGGTAATTATTCGGACTTTTGTCCGGATGGAAGATCAGAGCCCATCCGAGAGAGAAGACGAGGCGCAATTCGCTCTCCTTGCAACCCTGATTAGGAGGCGAATTCATGACGCCGTGCCGAGAAAGAAGAAATGAGAAGGCGCGGAATCATCCAGGAGTGAAAGTAAAGGCTCAAGGCGCGTGGACTACCTCTTATCCTCGCGGGGGGCTGCTGGCAACGGGTCCCCCGCGCCCTTTTTCTCACGGCCAAAAGAGGAAACAATGGGCGTATTAGAAGTTCCTTCCCGAGAGACGGAACGCCTTCGGCTGCGGAGTCTTCGGCAGAGCGACTATGAGGACTATGCCGCGATGAAGGCGGACCCTGAAGTGTTGCGCTATCTGGTGGGAAGCGGAGGAATACCGTGGGACCGTGGGCGATCTTGGCGTCATCTGGCCTTCCTTCTGGGCCATTGGCAACTCGTGGGAGCCGGGATGTGGGCGATCGAGCACAAAGAGACAGGCTCATTTCTCGGGATCGTCGGTTTTGGGGCGCCTGAGGGTTGGCCCGGCTTCGAGCTGGCCTGGACTCTGGCGCGGCGCTGGTGGGGTCATGGCTACGCCACGGAGGGCGCAAGGGAGGCTCTGGCCTATGCCTTCAATGACTTAAAGAGGGACCGCGTCATCAGCATGATTGATCCGGAGAATCGGGCCTCGATCCGCGTGGCTGAAAGGATTGGCGAAAGACTGTTAAGCCGCAGCAGCCTTCTCGGTCGGGAGATGCTGTGTTATGGACTCGACCGTGAAACGTATTTGGCCCAAGTCGCAAACCCCGCCCAAGAACACAGAATGAGCGCCGGGCAGCGCAGTAGCCCATCCTGATTCCCAGCTAAAGCTGTGTGTTCTGGATTCGGAAGGTCCCCGTTCGGTTTTGATGAATCTCGATGGTCAAGCTCGTTCCTGGGGCTACATCAGCGAGATCGCTCACAGGACCATAGCCTCCGGTCTGACGGTTCTTAAAGATCGTAATTCGGTAGAGCTGCTCCGAGTCCAGGTCTCGCAAGAACCAAACAACCGCCCATTGGTTAGGATGCCACGCGGAGTTCTCGAGGAGGACTCGTCGCTTCCCTGTCGGTAAATCTTCAATGGCGTAGAGCCGAGTTTCGAAACCAGATTCCAGGAGTTGACGCCACGGTTTTGGACGTTGGCTTGTCATCGTTCGTAGTCTTTCACAGCTCTAGCTGACAGTTATCGCGAGAGCGCACGCACCAAGTCGCGAGCCAAGGACCACGAGAGGGAGGCGAGTCTGAGGGGCAAGGTTGGCACACCCAAGGCCCTGGCGGTCAGCAGAGCGGCGGTTTTAACCGAGTGGCTCACCACCCCGCGAGTAAAGGCGAGTGCGTGCGAGGTAGCGCGGAGGTTTTCGGCCAGTGGAACGCCAACCCGAGCCAAGGCTTGTAGAGCGTGAGCGGGCCGGAGCCCACGGTCTAGGGCAGTCTCTAACCACGCTGCAGACCGACCAGGGACCGGTGCCGGAATGCCGCGCCGGGCGAGCTGTCGATCCAGGGCACGGTCGAGCGAAGGGGACAAGCTCTTCATCCACTGCTGGCGGGCGGCGACCGTTCGGGTGGAATGCGCGGGAGCGTTCTTTGCGGCGCGTTCTAAAACTTCGGCGCCGTGTTTCCGGGCCAAGGTGATCTGATCCCGGGGGCGCAAGGACATCACGCCCTCAGCCAGGTCAAGGGGCTTGGAGCGAGCTTCGAGGTGGCGAAGCTCCTCAAGCTGAGGTTGAAATCTCTGCTCCAACTGCTCCAGCCGTCTGCCGACGGTTTCGAGGTGGTCATTGGTGCGCGCAAGCCCCGCATACGCATTCTGGTAATTGGCGCCGAGGCTTGGAATCTGTTCGACCGCAACCTTGAAAGCCCGCTCTCCGTAGGCTCCGAGCGGTAGGTAAAAGCGGCCCGTGCGGAGGACGGAGCCGTTGAGAGGTCCCAAATCAATGGGCGCGACGTCTGGAGCACCCCCGCCCTGTAGACGGGAAAGGTAGCGACGGGAGGCTTCGGCGGGGTCGCGATAAGCAACTTCGGCGGCGCGGTGGAGCACCTTTCCCGCATGGTCCAGGTGAGAGGCGGCCATGTCGCGGGCGGCTACAGCGAGGGTCCTTTCTTGATAGGCGGAACGAAGGGGGGCCAGCTCGGCGGCGAGCTCGCGCTCGCGGATGTTGGCGTGCAGGGTGCGTTCAATCTGCTGGAGCAACGGCCCGCGCTCCTGATAGGGGCCGAGCCGTGATTCCAAGGCGCGTAGGGAGGCGGAGCGGTCGACGGAGGAAGCCTTGATGTGGCGGTGGTCGTCGCTAATGACAAGTCCCTGACCTTTGCGCTCCAAATACAAGCCGTTTTCGGCCAGTCGCTCGTGCAGGTCACTCCAGGAGTCGGCCTGTAGGAAGATCGGCCGGGCTGCGGCTCGGGCGAAGTCCAGTAAGGGGGGCTCGCCGGTGCGCTCAAACTGCTGGACCATTCCGTCGGGTAAGCGGTCGGAGTTTTTGAGGTGCGGGGTGGGCTTGAGGCCCAGCGCTAGTTCCTGGGGTCGTAGAGATGCCATCAAGCGGGGCCTGTCCTGCCATCGGTCCCACGCCCGGTAGGTCTCAGGGTGAACGCGGTTGACCATCAGATGGATGTGCTCTTGGGCGGTGTCCTGGTGGGCGACGATGAGGGCTTGATGACCTTCGAGGCCGAGGTCGCGCATGGTGGTATCGATAACCTGCTCCCACTGGTCGCGGGTGAGGTGCTCGCCGGGTGCCAGTGAGATGGAGAGGTGCTGGACGGGTTTGTCCGTTTGTCCCAGGGCGGCGGTGGCGCGCATCAGGACAGCAGCCTCGCGGGGGTCCTCCAGCGCCAGCTCGCGGGTGGAGGTCCACAGCACCCGATCGGGACGGGGGTCGTCCTTCTTTCCTGTCAAAAGATAGTGGGTCAAGCCGCCGAATCCGGCGCCGCTATGCGTTTTACCGATCACAGCAGATCGCGCAGGCGGTCGCGCAGTTGATCGAGGAGGGCGTTAACGTCCGCGGCGACGAAGGGCTGAGAGGTGCGGATGGCCAGCCGGATCAGATTGTTGAGGTTGACGCCGACGCGATTGAGGGCGAGCGCAGCCTCGGCGTTGACGCGCCGTCCAAGAGGCGCTCCCAAAGCGACCGAGCGAAGGAAGCGCGAGGGCGACAGGCCGGCCGTGGCTGCCCGTTGTTGCACCGTCTTCCACTCCTCAGGGGTGAAACGGGAGGAACGGATGACCGTTCGGTGCGGCGGTTCGGCGGGTGGCAAATTGGGATCGGCGCTCACAGCCGTCGATTCTAAAAACCGCTGAATTGCCTGTCAATGATCCCTGTCAGACGACATAAAGTGAGTTGTCGAGAGCCAACCTGGGAAGACTTAACATTGCGTGAGACAGAGTGCGATCAGCTAGGAATAGAGCGCATTTCCCGCTTGAGCGCGAAGCGCGAATGCGGGCGAGCTGCTATGTGCTTCGCGGCGTAGCCGCGTAGCACATAGCACTGGCTCGCTCCCGATTTTCCACCGGCCCGCCAGGGCCGCACCAGCTAACCAAAGGGGGGTGGGGGATCGCCCCTCAAAGGAGAGGCTGCGAGCGACTCCGGTTTCGGAGCTGAGCCGGAGCTTCTCCGGGTGGGGCACTTCGACTCGCATGAGAGGGTGGGCAGCAGTCCGGCGCAGCTTGCGGAACGGACCGGAGTCGCCTTCGGACCTCCGCTTCACCCTTTGAGCCGGACGCAGCCGTCGGGCACCGAGTTAAGCCTGCCAATCGGCCCTGTCGCAACCGAGGCCCGTAGGGCCGCACCTGCTTACTCAAGGGCAGGGTGGGGCTGGGTGGGTCGGCGCTTAGGCGATCCCCCACCCCCCTTTGGTTAGCTGGTGCGGCCCTGGCGGGCCGGTGGAAAATCTCCGACTTGAATGAGAGGGTGAACAGCAGTTCGGTGCAGCCTTGCGGAACCGAGTACACAGGCGGCCGGCGCTGACCGGTAGGGTCGCCGCTGGCCCGACGAGCCGGGAGGCCCTGGTGGTCGTGAGCCGAGGCGTAGTGGAGCGCACGAGAGCGCAGGCGTGCGGCGCTGCCCGGCAGGGGTCGCCGCTGGCCCAGCGAGTTGGTGGGCGCAGGTGGTCGTGAGCGGGCGCGTAGTGCAGTGCACGAGAGCGCAGGCGTGCGGCGCTGCCCGGCAGGGTCGCCGCTGACCCGGCGAGCTGGTGGGCGCAGGTGGTCGTGAGCGGGCGCGTCGCGCAGCGCACGAGAGCGTAGGCGCGCGGCGCTGCCCGGCAGGGGTCGCCGCTGACCCAGCGAGCTGGTGGGCGCAGGTAGTCGTGAGCGGGCGCGTAGTGCAGTGCACGAGAGCGCAGGCGTGCGGCGCTGCCCGGCAGGGTCGCCGCTGACCCGGCGAGCTGGTGGGCGCAGGTGGTCGTGAGCGGGCGCGTCGCGCAGCGCACGAGAGCGTAGGCGCGCGGCGCTGGCCGGCAGGGGCGCCGCTCGGCCAATGGAAGGACCGGTGTTAGCCATGAGATGGGACCCTCCACGACGAGCAGGAGATGGCCAACTGGCTGGAGCAGACCCTGCCGACGATCGTCCAGGAGTACCTGGGTGTGCAGACCACGGTCGGCGCCAGTGGCACCTCGATGAACCCGGGCACGACCCGGTTCTAAGTCGTCTCGGCGATAAAACCGGCTGTAGGGCGCCCTCGTGGGCGCCCTTTCCTTCTCTTAAGGTCTACATTAGCCCTCTCTTCTTCCGCTTTCCGGACCTTTCTTCCTCTTAGGACGCGAAAATCGGCGCAAAAAATGCCACCCTTCCTACCAGCGGTCCCGCTCGGACCATGGTGGTGCGGTGGTGGACCGCCGGAGAGGAGAGATATCTCATGTTTCGTAAATTGCTTTTTGTTGTTGCCCGCGTTTCTGCTGCTCCTGACGGCCGGTCGAGGCGTGGGGACTACCGGCTGACGGACCGCAAGGAGCGGCTCCGGGCTAATGTGCGGGTCCAGGGGTGCACCTAGATTCACAGTGCGCATCATGGGCGGGTGCCCCGTCACAGGCGTGGGACAATAGACGGTGTTGGGTAAGGAGGACTGAGCTGTGTGGCTAAAACTCGAAGTTGGTACCAGCCTTCATCAGGAAACTCCCTCACCGGGAGGCGGATCGTTCTTTGGCGGGTTCAAGAGAGAGGTGACTCCATACCTCCGGGCACTATTTCTTGATTTCATCATTTCAGCTTCGCTTTGGTTAGCTCTCTTCGCCTTTCAATGGCTGACCTATTTACTTCCCATCCAGGGAATGGAGGGAGAGACCGCTAGGCTCGTCCATTCAGCCAGCACCATACTGGCATTCCCTACCTTTGGGGTAAAGTTCATCATTGATGTGTTCATCATCAGCAAAAGGCAGAATCATCATTGACCACTTCTGTGGGCCAAGTAGGTCCTACAATTAATTCCCATCACGGACTTCATAAGCTATCGCTCTGAGGCGGTTACTTCGGCTGAGTCATTGCGATAGTGGGCTCTTAACATTCCGCAGCAATTCAGAATAGTTCTTGGTGGAACCGGCTTCTTTGTGACGAAAGCGCCGCATATCAACGTCGTCGGTAATCACTTGGTAGGCGTTGCCGATATCGCGAAGCACGTAGCGCACGTCATTTAGCCTGCTGGAAAGGTCAAACCGACAGGCCAGTAGTATCCTGCTGTAATCGGGCATGCCTTCTAGAAGTCTGGCGTCCTCTGTCCAGCTCTCCGCAGGCCCAATCGGCTCCCCGCCCGTATCGGCGCAAAGTGGGCTCCGCTCACCATGTCAGCAGGTAGCGGCGGCGACTCGCCGGCCAACATCAGCATGGCGACTTCGTTGCCATGCCGGATGAATGATAGACCAGCCAAAAATAGCTTGGCATTCTCAGCAGCAAGTAGAGGCTCATTAGAGCCGAGGACAAAATCGTAAGAATATATTAGGTCTTCCTCCATGATATCGAGCAGGCTTCGTGGCTCCTCTGGAAACGATGAGGCCGTGTACCAGTCTAGATACTGGCTGAAGCGCAAGAGATGGTCGCGATCAGACCGTAGGACGAAAACCAGCATCGAGGGATCAAGCTCCACGAAGGCCTCGAGAACATTAAAGGATGAGGGAAGGCCATAAGGTCCATAGCGGCCGACGCGGTCAAAGTATTCAAGGCAGAATCGCCGAAGCTCATTGGCCATACGAATCGGATGACGACGCCGTGATTGAATAAACAATAGAGGTAGCTTCTTGCGCCACTCCTTGAAACTGCGCTTGACAGCGATGTCCATCTCGAAGATGCGCCGAAAGTGCGCGATGACGATTGGATCCTCAAACCAGTCCTGGGGAGGAGACTGGTCGAGGAGTGCTGCAAGGCGTTCGTCATGTGGCTTGGATGAAAACATGGACGGGGCTTTTGGAGGAGTTGGCCTTGGGGCCGGCCCGCCAAGCCCGAGTCGGGCACCGAGTTAAGCCTGCCAATCGGCCCTGTCGCAACCGAGGCCCGTAGGGCCGCACCTGCTTACTCAAGGGCAGGGTGGGGCTGGGTGGGTCGGCGCTTGCGAACCGCTACAAAGCACTCCTATTCCGCACCTAACCGGCGATATGAATGGTGGATGAGCAATCGCCGATATCTTCTCCTCAAGGACGTGATAGCGCGGGTACGTCTCAGCCGTTCGACGATTTACCGCCAGATCGCTGCTGGCGCCTTCCCCTCCCCTTACTCCCTAAGCGAAAGCCGCTCCGGGTGGCTGGAAAGCGAAATCGACGAGTGGTGCAACACGCGGGAGAAGCGCGCACCAGGATCATCGCGGATTGCCCGGCTCAAAGGGTGAAGCGGAGGTCCGAAGGCGACTCCGGTCCGTTGGGGTTAGAGAGTGATCCGCTATGCGGACTGAAGGAGGGATTTCTCTTCGAGGATGACCTCACGCGCAATTCCTGACAAGCTACTGGATCAAGGGATCATTCCCCTGGGTAGGGCGGCTAGAGAGGCCGCCCTACCCGTCCGCTCCACCATTAGACGACGGCGCACAACGCTCAGAAGGGAGTTCTCCTGTGTTGCAGATAGAGGACGCGCGGCGCGCCTTCAAAACACTTCAGAAGTTCCTCGCGGCTACCGACTCTCTTGCCGCTTCCCGGGTCGGCGAAATACCAGGTGCTACCAAACTCTTTCGGATCAACGCTGAGAGTGCGCGCGGCTGCGTTAAGGACTTGGCCTGGACTTTCTACTGTTTCGGCAAACTCAGTATCTGGACTGATCTCATCGCTTGACAAGCGGAGATACACCGCCGAGTCTGGGAGCCCAGCGCGGCCTATTCGATGACTTAGCGAACCAATTCGATAGTCGAGCCGCCGAACGGAGCCCACAAGATCTTCGAGAATTTCTGACTCTGACCTCCGCTTCGGCACGGGATCGCCGGACTTCGGAACCGCAGCAAGCTTCGACTCCAGTTTCGGCCAAAGAAGCTCAAATAGTTCATCCAGTCTCGTTTGCGGGAGCTGAGCCGGCGATCTCTGGTTAATCGAGAAGACAAGCTCCTTCGTAGAAATTTGATCTGCCTTCTTTGCTTGGAATTGGGCCAGCGGCCCAGTGATTTCTTGAAGTTCTACCTCGAACAAGTAGGGACACACTGAAGCCGTGGCTAGTGCTTTGGAAAGCGCGCCAGCTTCGAAAAGCACCCACGGCGCCTCCGTGTTGTCTTGGGTTAAGCAAATGATCCCAAAATGGCACTCCTCGAGTCTCTTGCCGATCTCGAGCGCCCATCGCTCACCCGCCGCAATGTCTCGATCGGAAAGCCATGGCTCAGTATTCTGGAGGATCATCGGAAGCCAATCGCGGAGCGCGAGTGCGACATGGCGACTGCGGTCTCCTGACCAGCTGAGAAAGATTTTCATCATTGATCGACCTCCAAGTCCGGCCTCGGCTCCCGTCGCCTAGGCGCGAGAGACCGCGAAGCGGCGTTCGCGTCAGTGCAGCCGTTTGTTATGCGCTGGATGCCTCTTGAACACGGTGCCACAAATCGGCAAGAAAGGCATCGTCGTTCTGGTCGCGTGATGCGAGCCAGAATCTATAGATTCTGCTCATTGCTTCGATCGACATTGCTCCGACAATACTCGCGCGCTCGGTCGAACGCTCCTGGTCCAGTCGGCCATTGGGATCAAACAGTGGAAAGAGCACGGCCGCGGGCGCTCCATGTGTGTAGCTGGAGCCCAACGCGTAGTCTCGGTCGTACTCCTTGGCCCACAAGCCTCCGACCTCGTTCGCAAGGTCGCGCACGGTCAGAGTTGAATACTGATCTCGCCACCTCTGCCGACCACGCCGATCCCTGTAGCTGAAGACCGACAGCTGACTGTCAAGTTCTTTTTCAAAGTCAGCCTGCTGACGTGTAAGCGCTAGAACCGCATTTGGGTTGTTGTCCGCCCGTGCTTCGCGAATCCTGTTCTCGATAAACTTCCGATGTTCGACGGCTGTGAACTCTAGGAAACGCAGTGCTCTCTTTTTCGGATCTAGAGAGATCCACTCAAGATTGACACCAGTCTCCCAAAGGCATCGATACAGCACGGTAGCCGGCTCGTAGACTTTATGAGGAATAAGGTAGTAGATGGACTTGAACGTGTTGATCGCGTATCCGTATAGCTTCAAGGCAACCACGCTGTATGGCTCGAATTCGATCTCGGTCGGCCCACGCTCTCTCGTGTGAATCCGTTCAAGGAGATCTTGGCAGCGGGCTACGATCAGATCTAAGTTAATCTTCGAAGCCATCCTTTACCTCGTAGCGTATAACCTCAAGATCAACTGTATCCGTCTCGTCCTCAATATCTTTCCGACAGTCTCCATTTCCCTGCTTAGGCTGCCAGGTGAAAAGATGTATACCATTCATTTTGTAGAACTTAGGATATACTACACCGGCCCCTACTCCTCGTCAATATCGATAGTGCTTGTCGGGTTTGGGCCTGGCCGGCGAGCTCTCGCCTCCCGGGCCGGCGCGGCGTCTGCTGGCGCGCGGCGGGAGAGTTCGACTCCAACTTAGCGAGACAGACTTTCGCGGGCTTATCTTGCTGATGAGAATAAGACTAGCAGAGGCCGTGCCGGCTAAGCGGTCCGAAACCCAGCCTCTACCGGACTGTCATCGCGCGGAGCGCTCGGGAAGACGGGGGCCACGGGCTCAGGGCTTGGCAAGGGAACGAAGCGACCGAGGGCTGTGGCGGAAGCCGAGCGCGCAGCGCTCGGAAGGGCTAACTTTCGCCGGTAGCGGGCTAAAGGCTTGGCAAGGTCGCGTAGCGGCGGCTCATCCAAGCGCAGTGCGTTCAAATCGAGCGCAAGGAACGCTACGAACCGCAAGCAAAGGTGGCCGACGGGACGCTGTTGGCTCCCTCATTCCCGAGCGCGCAGCGCTCAGAAGGTACTAACTTCGCTGCCAGCGGGCTCAGGGCTTGGCAAGGGAGCGCAGCGACCGAGGGCCGCTGCGGCGGCTTCCGGGCAGGGGCACCCGATTCCCCGGCCCGGGGCTCGTCGCCGAGCGCGCAGCGCTCGAAAGAGGCTAACTCCGCCGCCAGCGGGCTTAGGGCTTGGCAAGGGAGCGAAGCGACCGGGGGCCGCTGCGGCGGCTCCCGGCGGCCCATCGCCTGGGCCTGAGCCGAAGGGGAGCCGCCGACTAAAGGCCAGGAAGCTCTTAGGCCGCCTCTAGCTGACAGCCCTGGAGACCACTCAACTTGCCATGCCATAGCCTCAGCGCGTCCTTCCTCTCGGGCCAGTATGAATAGAGGTTGTACGTTCCGTTGATGGCTTCCTTGGCATGGTTGAGCAGGGCCTCTCCGACTTCGTCCCGGATTCCCAAACCCGAAACATGGGTCCTCCCCGTCCGTCGCAGGTCGTGGGGGCGGATGTCCTGGAGTCCGGTCATCTCCCGAAGCTCGCGGTTGGCGTCCTTGAGCTGGCGGGGATAGTCGTCCCCCGGCGTAATCTTCCAGAACAAAGGGCCGGTGCCGTTCACCTCGGCAATCCGACGATCGATGACTTGCCGAACCGGTCCTTCCAGGGGGATCAGGAAGTCTTTCCCGTTCTTGGGCTCGGCCACCTTCCAGGCCCGCTCCCCGTTCAGGGTGATGACGTCCTCGGCCTTGATCCCGGCCGCTTCCCCGGGGCGGCAGAGGGAAGCAAGAATCAGAAGGTAGATGTCTGCCGCCTTCTGGTTCCTCATCCGGGGGAGCGCTTCGAGGATCTTCTCGATCTCGGAATCCGTTAGCCAGCGGTCCCGCTTGACCTTCGGGACCGTGACCTTCACTCCCTGGCAGGGGTTCGACTTGACGCCATGAATGTGCTCCCTGCCGTAGACAAAGGCACAGCTTAGGACGTTCTTGGCATGGCGGACCGCCTGCGGAGCCCTGCGGGTGACTTGGGAAAGAAGTGCGCGCACATCCTCTTCCCCGAACTGGAGGACAGGAATCTTGAAGGCGGGAGTTAAATACGAGCGGGTGAGCTGGCGATAATTCAGGTAGCCCCGGGGGGTTAGATGAGAGGCGGCGTGATGCTGGAGGTAGTCGGCCAGGAGCGCCCCGACCGTCCCCTCGACCACCCCCTCGGGAAAGATCTTGCGGAGGTCCTCCGGGAGAAGGATAGAGGGGATGAGCTTCGCCGTCTCTGGATCGACGGCCACCGTCTTCAACTGTGGGTCAATGCCCCGGGCGAGGTCGCCCCTAACGATGGAGTATTCCCGCTCAAACTCCTTTAGAGAAAGATAACGAGCTTGGCCCAGCCGTCCGCTCGGGTGCTCGCCGAAGTAGACACGCCGTAGCTGCTTAGAATCCGGTGCACTGTAGAGCAGGAACCAAGTTTTGCGGCCCTTGCGGGTGACACGCAACCCCGCCCCCGGGGTGGGCTCATGGAAGATGTCCTCTTGCGGCTTGAGGGTTCGGAGGGAGGGAATCCGGGCTTCGGTGAGCTTCATTTTCATAGCTTGGGCCTAGTCCAGGGGCGTTTGTAGGTTAAAAATAGGTAAGAGGATCGGTCTTTTGGCTCGCGATCTGGTGAGATCTCCTTGGTCACTATGATACCAGGAAACCCTTATAAGTCAATGGGTTGGAAGAAAAATCAGGACTCTACGAGACGTCCTGGGACACCCTGAGATGAGGTTGTCCCCTTCACCGGGAGAAGAGGGAGCAGTTAGTCTAAAAGCACCCGTTTTAAGCCCCCTCTCTCCCGGCGGTCGGGGGGGAGGCTGGGAGAGAGGGGGTTGGGGGAGTGAGGGCCCGCCCCGAAGGGGCGGAAGGCAGCGGTCCGGGGCCAGCCCCTACACGTCGTGCACCAGCGGCTGGGGCATGCAGAGCCAGTATCCCTGGGCGTAATCGACGCCCATCTCCTTCAGGGCAATCGAGAGTCTGGCGGTTCTCCACCCATTCGGCGATGGTCTGCAGGCCCATGACGTGGCCGATCTGGTTGATCGACTCGACCATCGCCCGCTTGACCCGATCCTCCATCATGTTCTGCACGAACTCGCCGTCGATCTTCAGGAAGTCGACCTGGAGGTCGCGCAGGTAGGCGAAGGAGGAGAGGCCGCTGCCGAAGTCGTCGAGGATGAAGCGGCAGCCCTTGGCCTTCAGCGCCGAGATGAAGCGGATGGCGCTGTCGAGCTTGCTGATCGCCGCCGTCTCGGTGATCTCGAAGCAGATGCGCCGCGAGTCCACCTTGCTCTTCTCGAGCTCGTCGATGATGAAGGCGAGGAAGTTCTCCTCGCCGAGCGACTGGCCGGAGAGGTTGATGGCGAAGAGGATCGGGCGCGACCACTCGCGCCGCTGCGCCTCGGCGAGAGCGGAGAAGGCGGTCTTCACCACCCAGCGGTCGATCGAGGCGATCAGGTGGTAGCGCTCCGCCGCGGCGATGAAGGCCGACGGCTCGATGATCTTGCCGTTGGGGTCGAGCATGCGGATGAAGACCTCGCAGAGGAGGTCGCGCGCGCTGTTCGTCGCCGCCGATGCGGCTGGATGAGCTGGTAGAAGAGGCGGAAGCGCTTGTCCTCGAAGGAGCGGTGGATGCGGTGGATCCACTGCATCTCGCCGTAGCGCTCGGCGACCAGCGTGTCGTCGATCTCGTACTCGTGGACCCGGTTGCGGCCGCTGTCCTTGGCCACGTAGCAGGCGGCGTCGGCGGCGCTGAGGACGTGGGCGAGGTCGCCGCTGTCGGAGTCGATCGGCACCAGTCCGATCGAGACCCCGACCTCGAAGATCTGCTCGCGCCAGCAGAAGCGGAACTCGCGCACGGTGCGCCGCATCTCCTCGGCGATCCGCCGCGCCTGGTCGAGCGGGCAGTCCTCGAGAAGGACGCCGAACTCGTCGCCGCCCAGCCGGGCGAGGACGTCGCTCCGGCGCACGCGGGAGCGCAGGAGGGCGGTGATCTGCTTGAGCATCTCGTCGCCGACCAGGTGGCCGCAGGTGTCGTTGACGACCTTGAACTCGTCGAGGTCCAGGTAGAGCAGCACGTGCTGGCGCCGCTCGCCGCGGGCGCCGCGGATGGCGCGCTTCAGGCGGACCTCGAACTCCCGGCGGTTGATCAGGCCGGTCAGCGCGTCGTGGCTCGCGAGGTAGATCATCTCGCGCTCCATGCCGCGGAGCTGGGTCACGTCCTTGAACACCAGGACGGCGCCGAGCGCGCCGCCGGAGCGGTCGTAGATCGGCGCCGCGGAGTCGCGCACCGAGTACTCCTTGCCGTCCCGGCAGAGCAGCACGGCGTGGCCGGGGGACTCGACCACCCGTTCCTTCCTCCAGGCAGCGGGCCACCGGATCGGCCAGGGGCTTGCGGGTGATCTCGTCGACCACCTGGAAGACCTCGAGCACCGGGCGGCCGATCGCCTCCTCGGCCTTCCACCCGGTCAGCCGCTCGGCGACCGGGTTCAGGTAATCGATCCGCCCCTCGGCGTCGGCGCGGATGACGCCGTCGCCGATCGAGGCCAGGGTCACCTGGGCGCGCTCCTTCTCGCGGTAGAGGGCCTCCTCGGCGTGCTTGCGCTCGGTGATGTCGACCGCGATGCCGACGCAGCCGATGATCTCCCCCTCGGCCCCGCGCAGCGGCTCGACACGGGTCTGGAAGGTGCGCCCCTCCCAGGCGTGCTCGAAGCTCACCGACTCGCCGCCGAGCGCGAGCTGGTGGGCGCGAAGGGCGTCGGGATTCCGGTTCCCGTAATGATCGAAGAGGCTGGTGCCCGGGGTGGAGCGGAGACCGAAGGAGGCCTGCCCGCCGCCCAGGCCGGAGGTGAAGCGCAGCTCCCGGTCGGTCGTCCAGACGATCGCGGGCACCGGCTCGATCAGCAGCCGCAGCCGGACGTCGAGGGTCGAATCGCCGTCGAACGTCCGCGCGAGTGGAGCTAGCGGTGAGAGCCTCTCGTCGAGATCGATCGACCGCTCCGAATCCAGCTCGGAATTGTCGATGGGAAAAGCGTTCAAGTGAGCGAGCATGGCTGTTCGTTATTCGGGACCCCAGGCAGTGCAGCAAAAACCGCGCCTATGCGATCCACAACTCTTCGGGTCAGCGGAATTGTACGGGAATTGGCTCGATTCTCGCCATTCCCTGGCCCGCCCCTGTGGAAAATTTTTACCCGCGGTCTTGTAAAGTCGCTAAATCAAAGGTTCTGGGAGCGAGAGGCCGTACCCCTGGGCGTAGTTGACGCCGATCTGCCGGAGGACCTCGAGGGTGGGCCGGTCCTCGACCGATTCGGCGATGGTGCGGATGCCCATGACCTTGCCGATCTGGTGGATCGACTCGACGAGGGCGCGCTGGACCGAGTTGCCCAGCATGTCGCGCACGAAGCTGCCGTCGATCTTGAGGAAGTCGACCGGGAGGTTCTTGAGGTAGGCGAAGGAGGAGAGGCCGCTGCCGAAGTCGTCGAGCACGAAGCGGCAGCCGAGCTCTTTCAGGACGCTGATGAAGTGGATCGCCTTGGTCAGGTTGCCGACGGCGGCGGTCTCGGTGATCTCGAAGCAGATGCGCTCGGGCGGCGATGCCGGTCGCCTCGATCTCGGCGAGGACGTAGTCGAGGAAGGCGTCGTCGCCCACCGACTGCCCCGAGAGGTTGATGGCGAAGCGGGTGGTGTCGCCGTGGGAGAGGGTGCCGCAGGCCAGGGTGACGAAGGCGGCGTGGATCACCCAGCGGTCGATCGAGGCGATCAGGTGATAGCGCTCGGCGGCGGGGATGAACGCGGCCGGGGTGGCGATGCGGCCGTCCTCGTCGATCATGCGGATGAAGATCTCGCACAGCGGCGGCTCCGTGCCGTCCCGCCTGGAGCGGATGGATGCTCTGCCGGTAGAGGCAGAAGCGGTGCTCGGCGAACGCCTTGTGGATGCGGTAGATCCACTGCATCTCGCCGTAGCGCTCGGCGAGCGCGGTGTCGTCCGGCTGGTACTCGTGCATGCGGTTGCGGCCGCTCTCCTTGGCGACGTAGCAGGCGGCGTCGGCGGCGGAGAGCACCCGGGCCATGTCGCCGCTGTCGGCGGTGATCGGCACCAGGCCGATCGAGACGCCGATCTCGAAGATCCGCTCCTGCCAGCCGAAGCGGAACTGGCGGACGGTGTTGAGCAGGCGGTCGCCGAGCTCGCGGGCGTCGGCGAGGGTGGCGTCCTCGAGCAGCACGCCGAACTCGTCGCCGCCCAGGCGGGCCAGCGTGTCGGTCTTGCGCAGCAGGGAGCGCGAGCAGCGACGTCACCTGCTTGAGCATCTCGTCGCCGGCGAGGTGGCCGCAGGTGTCGTTGACCACCTTGAACTCGTCGAGGTCGAGATAGAAGAGGGCGTGCTCGCGGCGGTCCTCGGCGGCGGTGTCGAGGCTGTGCTGCAGGCGCTTCTCGAACTCGCGGCGGTTGATCAGGCCGGTGAGCGGGTCGTGGCGCGCGAGGTAGATCATCTCGCGCTCCATGCCGCGGAGCTGGGTGACGTCCTTGAACACCAGGACGCTGCCGGTGGTGCGCCCCTGGCGGTCCTGGATCGGCGCCACGGAATCGCGGATGGCGAACTCCCGGCCGTCGCGCCGCACCAGCATGGAATAGCCCGTGTGCTCGATGACCCGCCCCTCGGCGAGGCAGCGCTCGACGGCGTTGGGCAGCGGCTTGCCGTTGCTCTCGTCGACGACGTTGAAGATGCGCGTCACCGGCAGCCCGCAGGCCTCGTCGAGGTCCCACCCCGTCAGCCGTTCGGCGACCGGGTTGAGATAGTCCACGACGCCGGCGGCGTCGGTGCGGACGACGCCGTCGCCGATCGAGGCGAGGGTCACCTGCGCGAGCTCTTTCTCCTTGGCGAGCGCGTCCTCGGTGAGCTTGCGCTCGATCTCGGCGGCGGCGCGGGCGGCGAAGATCTTGAGGATCGACAGCGCCGGCACGTCCTCGCTGACCGGCGAGGTGCTCATCACCGCGATGTGCCCGAGCGGCCGGTCGGCGCGGTCGAACAGCGGCACGGCGATGTAGCTCTCGATCCGGGTCGCCACCAGCCAGCGGTCCTCGGGGAAGAGCTGCCAGACGCCGGACGGGTGGAAGGAGATCTGGCGGCCGACGACCTGCTCGCAGGGGGTGCCGCGGAGGTCGTACTCGAACGGCGTGCTGTAGTGGTCGATCTCCCAGAGGGCGAGCATGCGGACCCGGGTGACTGTCTGGTCGCAGACCTCGGAGATGGAGGCGTACTCCATGCCGAGGGCGCCGGCGAGATGGCGGACGAGCGAGCGCAGGAAATCGGCGCCGATGGTCGAGGAGGTCCCCTCGACGATGGCGCGCAGCCGCTCCTCCCCCAGCTTGCGGTGGGTGATGTCGACGGCGGTGGCGAGCGCGACCGGCTCGCCGTCGTCGAGCTCGATGAAGGCCGAGGTCATGTCGAACCAGCGCTCCCGCCCGTCCTTGGTGAAGATGCGCACCTCGTAACGGTTGGGGACCGGCTGGCCGCGCAGGCGGGCGGCGGCGCGCTCGCGGAGGAGCTCCTGGAACTCCGGGGCGGCCATGTCCCCGGGCTTCATCGCGAGCAGCTCCTCGGAGCTGTAACCGGTCAGCTCCGCGCAGGCGGGATTGACGTAGAGGACGCTGTCGGCCCGGTAGACGAAGATGGCCGTGGAGGTGGATTCCGCCAGGATGCGGAACCAGCGGTCGTTCTCGTCGACCGGGAGCTCCGCCTGGCCGGGCAGAACCTGCCCCACCGACTGCATCTGGCGTTCACGGCGTCTGGAAATCTCCAGTGGAACCACCCTCCGGGGCCTCCAGAAATGAAGGTATGGCTGAGGATACGAGCCTTCTGAAGGTTGCGCAAGGGCGGGGGCGGCAGGGTCCTCTAATCCCGCACCGCCGGCGCCATCAGCGCCGCGGCCATCCCCTCCTCCTTCCCGGCGAGGGCCATCAGGCCGCGGATCCCGCCCTGGAACTGGAAGGCGTCGAAGCCCGCCTCGCGCATCTTCTCGGCGAGGTGGGCGCTCTTGAGGCCCACCTCGCAGACCAGCACGTAGGGGCGGTCGCGGGCGAAGGAGAGGTAGGCCGCGAGGGCGTGGGAGAGATCCAGGTGGAGCGCCTGGGGGTGGTGCCACCCCCGGAAGGCCGGCGCCGAGCGGAGGTCGATCACCGTGGCGCCCTCCGGGATGCGGTCGATCTCCGGAATGGCGACGTCGAGAGTCTCGGGGTCGACTTGGCGGAGGTCGTGGATGCGGCGGTCGTCCACCAGCTTGTTGAGCAGATCGGGGTCGAGCCGGGCCTCGTCGCGCAGCACCTGCCGGAGCGCCGCCCGGGTGTTGGGCTTCGGCGGCATCAGGTCGCAGTACTCGGGCACGGCGGCCGACAGCTCGTAGATCCCGATGCGGCGCGCGAGGTCCATGATCTCCTCCTTGTTGAAGCCGAGGAGGGGGCGCAGCACCGGCATCGCCGGCGAGACCTGGGAGATCACCGCCAGGTTCTGCAGCGTCTGCGAGGAGACCTGGCCGATAGCGTCGCCGGTGATCAGGGCGAGCCGGCCGCCGCGGTGGGCGACCGCCCCGCCGGCCTGCAGGATCAGCCGCTTGAGCACGATCTGCCAGTTCGCCGGCGTCACCTTCTCCCGCAGGTCGACCACCATCGGCGCGAGGTCGACCTCGTGGAGGCGGGGGGTGTAGCCGTAGCTCCACCGCTCGGCGATCGACTTCATCACCTTGAGGACGCCGAGGCGGTGGGCGGCGCCGCCCAGGTTGCAGAAGACGTAGTCGAGCTGCACGCCGCGCTTGAGCATCAGCCAGCTCGCGACGGCCGAGTCGAAGCCGCCCGAGACCAGGGCGATGGCCCGCCCCTCGACGCCGATCGGCAGCCCGCCATGCCCGCGCACCTTGTCGAAGAAGAGGTGGGCGCTCCCCGGCTCGAGCTCGACGTGGGCGGTCACCTCTGGCGCCGAAAGGTTCACCCGGCCGGCTCCGGCGTCGAGCAGGGCGCGGCCGAGCTCGCGCTCGATCCGCGTCGAGTCGAAGCCGATGCGGTCGCGCTGGCCGCGGCGGGTGGCGCGCACGGCGAAGCTCCGTCCCCGCACCGCCTCGCCGAAGATCTCGACGCCGGTCGCCACCAGATCCTCCAGGGTCTCCCACGGCCGCCGCTCCACCTGCGAGACCGACTGCACGCCGAAGACCCGCGCCAGCACCTCGGCCGCGCCGGGATCAGGGGTTTCCAGATAGAGCCGGCTCCACGTCGGCTCCAGCGTGTAGGGGATGCCGTGAGCCTTGAGCGCCGCCTCCAGGTTGGACACCAGCCGGCGGAAGAACCGCATGCGGGTGCGGCGCGCCTTGGTGTAGAAGTCGCCGGAGAGACGGAGGATGAGGAGGTGGGTGGACATGGGGGACTCGCGTTGCGAGAGGATGGATTCTAGCAGGTGGATTTTCGCCCAAGCCGCCCTGGGTGGTTGGAGCGTTCTGCCCTTCGAATCCTCACCCTCGGTCCCTCTCCACGAAGTGGAGAGGGAGGGCCCACGGAGGCAAGGAAAGAGGACGATGAGAGGAGTTTGGTTCCTCCCCCTTCAGGGGGAGGTTAGGAGGGGGCCACCGCTCCGGACTCCGGAACGCCCCCCTCCTGGCCTCCCCCGTTCCGGGAGAGGAAAAAAACTTCCAGCATTCTCTTTCCTGGCCTCCGCGGGCCCTCCCTCTCCCCCCGGGAGAGGGACTGAGGGTGAGGACTCGCAGGCCAGACTGCCTCAACGAGTACAGATCTGTCATACCCTCACTGCCATGTTCCCCGATCTCCTCCTCACCAGCCAGCGGGTCCTGACGCCTGAGGGCATCCGGCCGGCCACGGTGCACGTCCTGAACGGGAAGATCGAGCGCGTCGGTCCGATCGAAGTCCAGTCCGGAGTGCCGATGATCGACTGTGGCGACTCGGTCCTCATGGCGGGGATCGTGGACACGCACGTCCACATCAACCAGCCGGGACGAGCGGAGTGGGAGGGGTCTGCGACGGCCACTCAGGCGGCGGCGGCCGGAGGGCTCACGACTCTCGTCGACATGCCTCTCAACAGCATCCCCGCCACCGTCACCCGGCGAGGCCTGCGGCGCAAAAGGGACTTCGCGACCCTGAGGTGCTACGTCGACGTGGCGTTCTGGGGCGGAGTGGTGCCGGGCAATACGGGGGAGCTGGCCGGTCTTCTCGCGGATGGCGTCCGCGGCTTCAAGTGCTTTCTCGTGCCGTCCGGGGTTCCCGAATTTGCCCACGTGGGGGAGGCCGACCTGCGGGTGGCGATGCCGGAGCTGGCCCGGCTCGGGGCCGTGCTCCTGGTCCACGCCGAGCTGCCCGGACCGATCGACGCGGCCTCGGGAGTCTGGGCGGACGGGAGCCCGGCCGAGTACGACCGCTATCTGCGCTCCCGGCCCGACGCGGCGGAGGTGGAAGCGGTCGAGCTGCTGATCCGGCTCTGCCGCGAGACGGGTTGCCGGGTCCATATCGTCCACGTCTCCTCGGCGGAGACCTTGCCGCTTCTGCGCCGGGCCCGCGAGGAGGGGCTCCCGATCACCGCCGAGACCTGCCCGCACTACCTGACGTTCGCCGCCGAGGAGATCCCCGACGGCGCTGTGGCCTTCAAGTGCGCGCCTCCCATCCGCTCGCGGGAGAATCGGGAGCGGCTCTGGGAAGCCCTGCGCGAGGGGGTGATCGACCTCGTGGCCACCGATCACTCCCCGTGCCCGCCCGAGATGAAGAAGATCG
This sequence comes from uncultured Acidobacteriota bacterium, assembly GCA_963792575.1. Classification (GTDB taxonomy): domain Bacteria; phylum Acidobacteriota; class Thermoanaerobaculia; order Multivoradales; family UBA5704; genus DATARR01. The sequence continues at coordinate 192,455 of CAWBWZ010000021.1, read as the reverse complement.
AGATCGGCGACTTCCGCGAGGCCTGGGGCGGAATCTCGTCCCTTCAGCTCGCGCTGCCGGCGGTCTGGACCGAGGCGCGGCAGCGCGGCTTCACGGTCGCCGACCTGGCGCGCTGGATGTGCGCCGCGCCGGCCCGGCTCGCGGGGTTCGAGGGGCGAAAAGGGACGATCGCGCCGGGGTGCGACGCCGACCTGGTGAGCTGGGACCCCGAGGCGAGCTTCGTGGTGGACGCCGAACGGCTCCATCACCGCCACAAGCTCACGCCGTACGCGGGGCGGACCCTCTACGGGACCGTGCGATTAACCGTGCTGGCTGGAGGAATCGCCTATGACGATGGAGAGCTCGATGCACTTCCCAACGGCAGGCTCCTCCTCCCCGGAGAAGAGGGAGATGAGCGACACTCGCCGAATTTTTCCGTGGATCTCGTCGTCCGAACGTCTGGGCGGCGCCGCGCTCGCCGCGAATGACGAATTCTTCGCGCCGAAGGAGAACCTCCTCAAGGCCGGCGAGGCGGTCTGGAGAGAGGGGGAGTACACCGACGTCGGCAAGTGGATGGACGGCTGGGAGACCCGCCGCCGGCGCGAGCCCGGCCACGACTGGTGCATCGTCCGGCTCGGCCTGCCGGGCGTGCTCCGTGGCGTGATCGTCGACACCGCCCATTTCCGCGGCAACTATCCGGAATCCTGCTCGCTGGAAGCCTGCGCCGCCGACGGCTATCCAACGCCCGCGGAGCTGATCGCGGCGGCCTGGATCGAGGTCCTTCCCCGTTCGCCGCTGGAAGGGAACGCGAAGAACCGCTTCCCGCTGTCCGGGGAGATCGGGAGGGTGACCCATCTGCGCCTCAACATCTATCCGGACGGCGGCGTCGCCCGGCTGCGGGTGCACGGCGAGGTCGTTCCGGACTGGCAGCGGCTCACCCGGCATGGCGGCGAGCTGGACCTCGCGGCGGTCGAGAACGGCGGGTTTGTGCTCTCCTGCAGCGACATGTTCTTCGGCAACCGCCACAACCTGATCCTGCCCGGGCCGCCGCTCGGCATGCACGACGGCTGGGAGACCCGGCGCCGGCGGGGGCCCGGCCACGACTGGGCGATCGTGAAGCTGGGAGCGCGCGGCATCCTGCACCGGGTGGAGGTCGACACCTCGCACTACAAGGGCAACGCCCCGGGGAGCTGCTGGATCGAGGGGGCCGACGAAGATCTCGACAGCTGGCGGGAGATCCTGCCGCGGACGCCGCTGCGCCCGCACACCCTGCACCGGTTCGACGAGATCGCCGCGGCCGGACCGCTCACCCACGTACGGCTCAATATTCATCCCGACGGCGGCGTGGCGCGGCTGCGGCTTTTCGGAGCGCTGGCCGGATGAGCGAGGATCTCGGCCGCTTCAACACCCTGCCTGGGGACGAGGCCACGGCCCTGCTCCTGCCCTGCTGCGGTTCCCGCGCCTGGGCGCGCCGGATGGCCGAGGGCCGTCCGTTCCAAAGCGTCGCGGATCTCCAGGAAAAATCTGATCGGATCTGGCGGACCCTCGACGGCCGAGACTGGCGGGAAGCCTTCGCCGCGCATCCGCGGATCGGCGAGAAGGGGAGCCGCTGGTCCGAGGCTGAGCAGGCTGGAGCGCAAGGGGCGGACGCGCAGACCCTCGCCGGGCTGATCGAGGCGAACCGCCTCTACGAGACCCGCTTCGATCACATTTTCATCGTCTGCGCCACGGGCAAGAGCGCGGCGGAGATGCTCGGCCTGCTGCGGGCGCGGCTGGACAACGATCCCGAAACCGAGCTGCGCATCGCCGCCGAGGAGCAGCGGAAGATCACCAACCTGCGGCTGGAGAAATTTTTCTCATGAGCGGCATCACCACCCACGTCCTGGATACCTCGCGGGGGAGGCCGGCGCGCGGCGTGCCCGTCGTCCTGGAAGTCCGATCGGAAACCGGCTGGCGGGAGATCGGCCGTGGCGAGACCGACGGCGACGGCCGTGTCCGTCAGCTCCTGTCCGAGGGCGCGGGCATCTATCGACTCACGTTCCAGCTCGAAGCCTATTTTCAGGCGCAGGGGATCGAAGGTTTCTACCCCGAGGCCGCGATCGTCTTCCACGTGCGGGACGCGAGCCAGCACTATCACGTGCCGCTCCTGCTGAGCCCGTACGGATATTCGACCTACCGGGGGAGCTGAGCATGCTGACCGAAAACAATTACGGAAAGCAGGCGATCCGCCTGGTCACCGTCCGCCGCCACCCGGATCGCCACGAGTTGAAGGACGTCACGGTGGGAATCCGTTTTGAAGGAGATTTCGCGGCAGCCTACACGGACGGCGACAACCAGGGCGTGCTCCCGACGGACACGATGAAGAACACCGTCTACGCGCTGGCCGCCGAGCACTCGTTCGATGACGTCGAGGATTTCGGACTGATCCTGAGCGATCACTTTCTGGCGAACAATCCGCGGACGTCGCGGGTGCGGGTCGATCTCGTCGAGCATCTCTGGGAGCCACTTGAGACCAGCGGGACCGCTTTCCGGCAGGCCGGAAGCGAGCGGCGCACCGCCGAGGTGACGCGCGACCGCGACGGGGCGAAGGTGCTGGCCGGTCTCGAGGATCTGGTGGTGATGAAGACGGCGAAATCCGCCTTCGAAGGCTTCCCGCGCGACCGCTACACGACGCTCCCGGAGACCGCGGACCGTATCCTCGCCACCGCCGTCCGCGCTACCTGGCGCTATTCGCGGCCGCACGTCGCGTTCGGCCGCCTCTGGAGCGAGGTGCGGCGCGTCCTGCTGGAGACCTTCGCGGAGCACGACAGCCGTTCCGTCCAGCACACTCTCCATGCGATGGGCGAGGCGGTGCTGGAGACCCTCGACGTCGAGGAGATCCACCTCTCGATGCCGAACAAGCACCACATCCCGGTGAATCTCACGCCTCTCGGGCTGGAGAACCGGAATGAGATCTTCGTGGCGACGCCGGAGCCGTATGGGTTGATCGAGGGAACGGTGCGGCGGGGGTAATTTACAGGGACCTATAAACTTCGCGCCGGTGCCGAACATAATGCACCGTGATCGTGCTGGCCTCGGCCTCGACTTCATAGATGACGCGATAATCACCGGCTCGGATTCGGTAAAGCCGATCCGAATTTGCCAGCTTTATGGCCTGGGGCGGAAAAGGATCCTGCTCGAGGTTCTCGATGGCTTCGAGGATGCGGGAAAGGGTCTTGGACGGGATTTTGCGAAAATCTTTCTGTACAGCGGGTTTGAGCTGGACCTTAAAGGAGGGCATCTTCGCGCAGCCGCCGTTTCATGTCGTTCAGGCTGATCGGTTCTTCATCCCGACGTTCCGCGACGACCGCAAGGTCGTGGAGATCTTCCATAAGTCGTTCGTACTGTTTGAGCGGGACAATGACAGCTTGCCGTTTGCCATCCTGATCGACGACAAACTGCTGGTCCAGGATTGGCTGAGAGATTTTTCTTCCGGTTGATGCCATTAAGCAACCTCCTCAAGCTCAGAGTTTACTACGCTCACCCCCGCCGCCGCTCCAGAATCTTCACGAACGACCGCCCGCGCAGCTCCTCCAGCGTCAGCCCCGACCTCTCCAGTGCCTCTTCTTCCGTGATGGCGCCGCAGTTGACGGCGCGCAGGAAGTAGTTGAGGAGCCCCTGGCCGGTGGCGGCGTCGTCGAAGACCTCGCCGACGAGGGTGGCCTGGGCGGCTTTCTGGACGAAGTTGCGGAGGCGATCGGAGGCGGCGTCCAGGCCCTCCAGGAAGAAGGCGTAGAGGGCGGCGTAGCGCGTGACGAGTTGCGCGGGGTGGAGATCCCAGCCCTGGTAGAAGCCGCCGACGAGGGAGTGCCTCACGTGCGATGCGTGGAGGCTCCAGGCGCGATGGACGACGGCGCGGTTCTCTTCGAGCTGGGCCGTGGTGAGCTGGGTTCCTCGGTGGGGCGGCACGGGGAGGACGTTGGTGGCGCCGTCCGAGAGCCAGAGGCCGGTTCCGGCGTAGGCCACCTGCATCATGTGCTTGGCGAAGTCGCAGACCGGGTGGGTCATCGACTGGTGCTCCGCCGTGATGTTGCAGGCGGCGGTGTAGTCATAGGTGCCGAAGTGGGCGGCCACGCAGCGGCCGCGCGCGGCGGCGGCCAGGAGCGGCAGGTTGGAACTCCCCCGCTCGTTGAGGATCGACTGCGGCGTCTCGATCATGATCTCCAGCCGCAGTGATCCCGCGGCCAGGCCGAGCGCCGGCTCCAGGCGATCGAAGAGATTGGCCAGCGCGGCGACCTGCTCGGGGATCGTCACCTTGGGGAGGGTGACGACGAAGTTTTCCGGCAACCGGCCGCCGGTCTCCTGGACCAGCGTCGTCAGGAAGAGGTCGAGCGTATGCAGGGAGCGCCCTATCAGCTCCTCGGTGAACGGCTTGATGCGGATGCCCACGAACGCGGGGAGGGTGCCGGCGGCCAGCCCGGCGGCCATCTCGCGGGCGGCGGCGGCGGCGTGGCCGTCCTCTTCCGCGTCCGGGCGGCTGCCGTAGCCATCCTCGAAGTCGGCCCGGAAGTCCTCGACGGGCTCGCGGCGGAGCCTTTCGGCGACGCGGGCGTGGATCGTGGCGGCGAGATCCTCCCGCAGCCCGATCGCGGCGGCGAGGTCCGCGGGAGTGGCGGCGTACTCCTCGAAGGCGCGTAGCGCGAGCGATCCCAACCGCGAGGCGGTATCGGCCTTGAAGAGGTGCGCGCCGCCGTAAACGGTGTGGACCGGCTGGCGCCGGCCGGACTCGCCGGGCTGGCGCCGGGCGAACGCGAGATTGGCGCCGCGCAGGCGCTCGAAGACGTCGCGGATCGCGTCGGCGGTCAGGGTGGTCGGCATCATGCTCCCTGCTTGGTGAGCGTCAGCATCAGCCGCCGGACCACCCGTTCGAGGGCGAAGCGGCGGTACTCCGCGGTGGAGCGGACGTCGTCGATCGGCGTCACCTCGCGGGCGGCCTCGCGGCCGGCGAGATCGGCGGTCTCAGGGTTCGGCGGCAGGCCGAGGACGGCCTCCTCGGTGGCGCGCAGGCGGACCGGCGTGGCCGCGACGCTGCCGGCGGCGAGGCGGAGCTCCGCGATCCTCCCCCCTTCGACCCGGACGGTCATCGCCAGCACCACTTTGCTGATCGATTGCGCCTCCCGCGTCCCGACCTTGCGGAAGGCCTGGAACGCGCCCGCCGGCAGGTAGGGAAGGCGGACGCGGGCGACGATCTCGCCGGGCCGCAGGGCCGTCTGGCGATAGCCGGCGTGGAATTCAAAGTAGGGGATCTCTCGCGGGCCGCCGGCCCCGGCCGCCACCACGACGGCGTCCAGGGCGAGGAGCACGGGGAGCGAGTCGCCGGCCGGGCTGGCGTTCGCCATGTTTCCCCCCAGCGTCGCCCGGTTCTGGATCTGCCAGCCGCCTACCAGAGCGGCGGCTTCGGCGAGGATGGGAAAGGCGGCGCGCACGGCGGCCGAGCTCCGGATCTCGCTGAAGGAGGTGGTGGCGCCGATCTCCAGGCCGCCGTCCACCTCCCGGATGCCGCGCAGCTCGGGGACGCCGAGGAGATCGATCACCCGGTCCATCCGGTGGAGGGCCTCGGGGCCGCGCACCATCAGATCGGTGCAGCCGGCGGTGGGCACCAGGGCCGGATCTTCCTGAAGCTGCCGGACGGCCTCGTCCAGGGATCGCGGGCGCAGGGCGACCGTCATGATTCCGTCTCTCCGCAAACGGCGCGCAGGATCCCCTCGTAGCCCGTGCACCGGCAGAGATTGCCGGCCAGCGCCTCGCGCGCCTCCTCGCGGCTCGGCGCGGGGTTGCGCTGGAGGAGCGCCCAGGCGGTGACCACGATGCCCGGCGTGCACGCGCCGCACTGGACGCCACCGGTAGCCACGAAGCGATCCAGGAACTCGCGCGCCGGTCCCTCGGCGATCCCCTCGACGGTCTCGATCCGGCGCCCCTCGCACTGGAAGAGCGGCACCAGGCAGGAGAGGGTGGGCTCGCCGTCGATCAATACGGTGCAGGCGCCGCACTCCCCTTCGCCGCACCCTTCCTTGGTGCCGGTCAGCATGAGCCGCACCCGCAGCACGTCGAGCAGGCGTTCCATGGGGTGCCCCTCGAGCTCGTCGGGCTGGCCGTTAAGGAAGAAGGATGTTTTCAAGGCAAAACCTCCCTTGTGGCCCGCATCAAACGCTCCGGCGTGGCCGGGATCTCGTTCACCAGGATTCCCATGGCGTTCTCGACCGCCTGCAGGGCCGCCGGGGCGCCGCCGTCCATCGGCAGCTCGCCGATGCCTTTCGCCCCGAACGGGCCACCTTTCCACCCCTGCTCCAGCAGGTGGACGTCGATCCGCGGGGTGTCCTTGATGGTGGGGATGATGTAGGTGGCGAGGCGGTCGTTCAGGTAGCGGCCGTCCTGGAGCTTGACCTCCTCCAGGAACGCCCAGCCGAGAGCCTGGAGGGTGCCCCCCTCGATCTGCCCCTTGCACAGGGTCGGGTGGATCGCCCGCCCGACCTCGCAGACGGCGGTCACCTCGACCGGGCGGACCGCCAGGGTATCCGGATCGATCTCCACCGTGACGACGTCGGCGCCCCAGGCGTAGGTGGGATAGGCCGCGCCGCGGTAGGTCGATTCGTCGAAGGTCTGCCACTCCGGCGGCTCGTGGTGGAACGTGACCTCCACCGGACCGGCCTGTTCCTGAAGCCGTCGCGCGGCGTCACGGAAGCGCTCGACGCGATCCGTCCCGTTCACGATCCAGCCGTCCTGGACAGCGAAGTTTCCATCCATCGACGCCAGCACCCGGTCGCGCAGCTCGGTCACAGTCCGCGCGATCAGCTCGCCCACGATCATGGTGGTGCGCGAGGCGACCGTCGGGCCGGAGTCGGGGACGTCGGCGGTGTCCGGCTCGGCGAAGACGACGTCGTCCGCGTCGAGCCCCCCGCCGCGATGGCGATCTGGGGGAAGACGGCCACGCACCCCTGGCCCATGTCGGTCATCGCCGTCAGCACCTCGATCCGGCCGTCTTTGAGCAGGCGCGCGGTGACCGGCGACTTCATCTTGCGCTCGCCGTTGCCGGTGAAGCCCGCGCCGTGGAAGTAGAGGGAAAGGCCGATCCCGCGCATCGTCATGCCATCCTCCGAGCCTGTCCGCGCCTCCTCCTGCGCCTTCCATTTCGCGCGGAAGCCGGTGAGCCGCTCCGCCTCTTCCAGGCAGAGGCGGGCCGAGGTGGTCTCGTCGAGCACCTGTCCGGTCGGCAGCCGGTCCCCCGGCTCGACGACGTTGCGGGCGCGGATCTCGTAGGGGTCGAGCCCCAGCGCCCGGCCGATGCGGTCCATCTGGCGCTCGATCGCGAATTCGACCTGCGGCGCGCCGAAGCCGCGGAAGGCGCTGTTCGGCGCCGTGTGGGTGCGCATCACCTTGCCGTGGATGCGCACGCTCGGCCAGCGGTAGGGACCGAAAGAGTGGAGGAGGGCCCGCGAGAGCACCACCGGCGAGAGGGTCTTGTAGGCCCCGCCGTCCATCAGGATCTCGGCGTCGAGCGCGAGCAGCCGGCCGTCGCCGCTCACCGCCGTGCGATGGCGGATCACGGCGGGGTGGCGCTTGGAGGTGCCGACGATGTCCTCGTGGCGGTCGTAGACCATCTTCACCGGCCGGCGGCAGGCGCGGGCAAGCAGGGCGGCGTGGATGGCGAGAGCGCTCGGGAAGTCCTCCTTGCCGCCGAAGCCGCCGCCCACCACCGCGGCCCGCACGCGCACCATGTCCTCCGGCATCTTGAGGGCATGGGCCAGCGCCCGGTGCACGTAGTACGGGCATTGCATCGACCCGAGGACCATCAGCGAGCCGTCGTCCCAGTCGTACCGGGCGATCATCCCTTGGCACTCGATGTAGATGTGCTCCTGATGGCCGGTCCGCCAGGTCCCCTCGATCACGTGCTCCGCGCCGGCCAGGGCCGCGTCCACGTCCCCGTTCTCCAGGCGGAGCTCGTAAAGAGGGGGCAGCGCGGCCGCCTCCTCGAGCGTCAGGACCGGGTCGAGCGGCTCGTATTCGACGGTGACGGCCGCCAGCGCCTGGCGCGCCGCGAGACGCGTGCGCGCCGCCACGAGGGCCACTGGCTCGGCCACGTGGAGGACGAAGCCGTCGGCGAGGATCGGCCAGCCGTCGTCCAGGAGCTGGACCCCGTTCGGACCGGGCAGATCCGCAGCAGTGACGCAGACGGCGCCCTTGGGAGCCGCCGCGGGATCGAACCGGATGGATTTGATGCGGGCGTGCGGGTGCGGGCTGCGGACCGTGGCGCCGTGCCACATCCCCGGCAGGGCGACGTCGTCAACATAGCGCGCCGCTCCCGACACCTTGGCGAAGCCGTCCGGACGCGGCGGGCTGTCTCCGATGCCGTTCATGGTCCCGCGAGTCTGGAACAAGCCCGGCGCGGGCGCAAGCGGCAGCTTTGAGGAGGTCAACAGGCGTTATCATCCTGCTGGGCAAAGCGATGCCGGATTCAGAGAGAACCTGATGACGACCGAGACAACTGGCCATCCGGCCAAGCGGCCGGCCGACCCCGGCTACCGGGGGCTCATCGCGCTCGCCCGCAACAGCGGTCTGATCACCTCGATCAACGCCCAGGCGGTCCACCGGAACGACCACTTCGAGTACGCCTACGGTCTCAACGAGCGGCTGGAGCACATCCCGGCCGGCGGCGACCGCGGCGAGATCACCCATTTCTACGCCTACGCCAAATTCAAGGACGGCGGCCACCACTTCGACGTCATGTCGCGCAGTGAGGTGGACGCGGTCCGCGACCGCAGCGAGAGCTATCAGGCCTATATGGCCGGCAAGGCCGAGGACTCCACCTGGGTGAACGGCTACGCCGAGATGGGGAAGGAGACCGTCCTCCGCCGGATTGCCGAGCACCTGCCGCTGGCGGGAAGGCACGCCGCGCTGGGCGACCTCGGCGAGATCGTGGTCGATCCGCCGCCGGCTGTTCCCCTCCCCGAGCTGAAGCCAGCGCCTCTTCCCGAGATCGAGCCCGAGGCGGTCGAGCTCAGCGAGGAAGAGCTCTTCGGGCTCCTGCCGCCGCTCCACCTCATCGAGATCCTGGACGCGGTCGCCGAGCGCGAGATGCCGGAGGAGATCCTGGAATCGATCGTCGGCAAGCCGCTCGACGAGATCGCCGAAGAGGAAGTGCCGGACATCCTCCGCGCGGTCGCGATCTGGGAGCCCGATCTCGGCTTCTGACGCGAAAATTCCAGCGCAGGAATCCGTTAGAAGCCCGCCGCCAGACGGCGTAAGGTTCTCTCGAGCCGCAAAGGAGAACCATGAGCCTCTATCAAGTCATCGCGATCCCTGAGAATCTCGCCCAGAAGGTCCGGACGACCCTGAAGGCGCCCGGCTACGGCCATCCCGCCCACGTCGAGGTGGCCGCCGGCTACGGCCCCTGCCGCCTCTGCCTCAAGAAGTTCCGGGAAGGCGAGGAGGACCGGATCCTCTTTACCTACGACCCGTTCCGGGGACTGGATTCGTATCCCTCCCCCGGGCCCGTCTTCATCCACCGGGACAACTGTCCGGCGTATGCCGAAGAGGGATTCCCCGCGGAGCTCCGCGATCTGCCGCTGACCCTCGAAGCCTATGGTCCGGACCGCTGGATCGTGGCCCGGGAGCGCGTCGCGGATGGCGAGGTGGATGCCGCGATCGCCCGGCTGCTGGCGCGCGAGGAAGTCGGGTACATCCACGTGCGGAACACGGAGGCGGGGTGTTATATCGCGCGGGTGGAGCGGCCGAAGGATAGCGGCGGCCCCGGGAGTCTGCGACCATAGAGCTGAAACTCCGTCCACGTCCATGAAAGGGAGCCTATGAAAAGGAACGTCAAGAAGATCACCTTGAACCGGGAAACCTTGCGCCATCTCGATGCGCGGGAGCTCGCGCAGGCCGCGGGGGGAGCTACGATCCCCTGCTATCCGCCGACCTATGGGCCCTCCTGCCGTGGCACTTGTCCCACTGAGCCGTTCTCGCAGACCAACTGCGGCTAGCGTCCGTGTAGAAGAGGCGGGGTGGCCGCCCAACGTCGCCCCGCCAGCCGGCTCTCAGGCTGACGGGCTCAGAGCAGCTCTCTGAAAGACCCGAACTTCATTCGGAACCTGTTCGATTCGAGAATACGCTTCAACTCGTCCGCCTCCTCGGTCGTCAAGAGGCTTCTCCGGATGGCCAGCAGCAGGAGGCCCGGAGTGTTGAGGATGCAGCCTGGTCCGAGTCGTGTCTCGGCCTCTCTTCGGAACGTCCGCTTCTCGTCGGATGCCACCAGGGCACCGCGATGGACCGCCAAGGCGAGGCACGCGGCCTCTCCCATCCCCAGGCTCCGTCTCAACTCGGCAAAGAGCGCGAGCTCGGCGACCTCGGAGAACGCGATATCTCCGAGGTCACCCCGGCTCCGGGCCTCCTCCACGAGCATCCTTTCCCGCGCGCTGACGATCTCGGTCAGGACCTCCACCGGTGAGCGAAACTCCAACTCCGGCAGAGCGCCCAGAAGATCCAGGCGATTTACAAAGGCGAGATTGAGGAGGACGTTCGCGTCCACCAGAACGAGACGTGGGGACACTCGTGATTACCCAAGCACCTCGGGAACGAGAGGATCGCCATCATCCTCATCGAGCCCTGCGCTGGCGAGAATCGCTTCGAGGGTCTCGCGTCCATAACCGACCATAGGACCCAACTCGAACAACTTCGCGCGAGTGATCTTCTCCCGCCGGTAGGCTTCCATCGCGAGCCCCAGGAACCGAAGCCGGAAGCCTTCCCGGGCGGTGGTGTGGTCTGGTTGGGGAAGGTCGAGCAGATCCTCGATCTGTTTTCCCTGACCGGCATTCTCCCTGGCGAGAAGCTCGTCACGTTCCGCCGGCGAAAGCATGCGCAGGTTGGACAGACGATAGATGGCGGCAGTGCGGCTGACCTGAAAGTGGTGGGCCAGCAGGACGGTCTCGTACAGTCCCACGGACCGCGAGCCGGGTTCGGGACGCACTTCTGCGCTTAAGGCCTCGTCCCCGTCGAAGATCTCAACGCGTTCTCGGGAAGCCTGGCCACGACCGAGGTCCGTAAGATAGGAGCGCATTCCATCTTCCGGCATCAGGAAACTCGCGGCGAAGCTGTTGGCGCGCACCTCCGCCAGATCATCACGCCGGGACGCCATGCTGATGGTGCCCCGCTGGCTGCGGTCCATCAAGATGTGAGCGTACTCGTGAACCCACGAGAACCGTCGCCGCAACTGGTGATGCCGCCGGTTGATAACGATCGAGGGGCTCAAGCCCTGCTCCATAAGAGCCAGACCGGAGACCTCGTCCGGCAGGTCCAGCATCGCGGTACGGATACCTTGTTCTTCCAGAAACTCGGAAGCATCCCAGAGCGGCCGGACTCCAAGGCCGAGACGCCGGCGCTCTTCAGCCGCCACCTGGACGCCCTGTGCAATCGCCTGCCACCGGGTGCGGGGCGGATCGGCGCTATAGGCCGGAGCTCCGATCTGGGAGCGGTCCACCCCCAGGAGAGATTCAAGGGAGGCTAGCTCGCGCGCCAGGGCCAGGCCATCGCGAAAAGCCTCCATCGCCTCCTCGCCGATCTCCTTGGAAGCGGTCCGGAAGAGGGCGAGAACGGTCTTACTGGGATCGAATTCCTCTGCCAGGAAATCCCGAACGTCCCGGCCGTAGAGCCGCGCGAGCTTTGCCAGCTCCAGGCCCGTGACCGTACGGTTCCCGAGCTCGATCTGGGCGATGGAGGGACGGGAGAGCTCAAGATGGCGTGCCACGTCCTCCTGCCGAAGGCCGGCAGCTTCGCGGGCTTCCCGGAGACGGCGGGCTAGATCGAGATGGTCAGGGGCCACTTGTTTCCTCCGTAACCGATGTTAGCATAGAGAGGTGCCGGGTGGATGCTTTACGGCAAGCGCGCTCGAATACCTAACGGAGGTCGCCTAGTGGCTCCCCTATCTGGAGGAATCGACCGCCCGGATGTCCAAAACGCTCCACCTTGCCGGCATAAAGAAGCGGAAGGAGTTCAGGCCTTGAGCACAATGCAGGAGGCTTCATCTGAGCCGCCCGAAGATAGTTTGCAGGACCTAGTCGCGACGGCTGAGGAGACAGCTGCCGTCATCTCGTCTCTACAGAAGGTCGACTGGGCCAAGCTTCAGTTAATTGCTCGGAGCTTTTTTAAAATTCGTAGCCTTAGCCATACATGGGCCGAGCCAGAAGATTTGCTCCAGGAAGCTATTATCAAGACTCTTGGTGGTGAAAGGAAGTGGCGAAAGAGTCGGGTTTCAATTATTCGCCACCTTGAGCGCACGATGGAGAGCATATCGGGTCACATTGCCGAGCATCGAGCTACCAGTTCGGAGAAGCTCTCTTTAATACGTCCTTCGAGTGGCCCTCCAAGCCCGGAAAAAGTACTCCAGGACAAGGCTAGTCTGCAGAATATTCGGGAGACTTTAGGGGAAGACGCCGAGGCGTTTGAGGTACTTCTCCTCCGAGCAGAGGGACGGTCGAGCACTGAAATCCAAGCTCTCCTCTGCATTGGTCCAAAAGAATATGACGCCATCCGGAAAAGAATCGATAGAGCCTTCATTCGCTTCGCTAAAATCGGAGATCAGTATGGCAGCTAGAGATAAAGACGCCGAGATTGCCGCGGCCTTAAATGCTGCATTTCGCGACTTTATTTGTGAGGCATCCGAGGCAGAGCTTGTGGATTCTCTTCGCGAGGAAGGCGAGGACCTGGACGATCTTGCAGCGAGAGCGAAAAAGGCAGCCTTGAGAGCTTTGGGTGTATATAGATCACGCACGTCTGATGACGAGATTGCGCTTCAACGTAGCCTCGGCGTACTGCTGCAGATGCTTCGGCGGCGCGAGGGCCTTTCTGAGGCCGAACTCGCGGCTCATGCCCGCATAGAGATCGAAGAAATAAGAAAAATAGAAGCTGACCCCTCACATGCCCCAAAGCCCCGAACGATTTATCAGTTGGAGCAATTCTTCGGTCTTCCCGGACGGTCTCTGGTTCTTCTGTCAGGGGTTGCGATGAGATCCGATAATGAACTTAGAGGAGAAGTACTGAGGTTCGCTGCACATTCGACCGAATTCGACAAACTCAGTCGACACGAAAGGAAGCTCCTAAATGATTTCGTCAGATTTCTGGGATCTAGGGTTAGTTCCTAGGGCTCTATAATGAAAAACAAGATTATTGGTAAGTATGAAGTTTTTGACATCAACGCCCAAGTGGTAAAGATTCTGCGGGGACTCGGCAACCCTGAGCCGCCTCTAGATCTACTGGCGGTTAGAGACCTGCTTAGCCTGGATCGGCAGTATTTTAGCTCGACAGATACCAGCGCCCTACAGGAATTCGTTAGCAGGCTGTGGATAGCAGGAAGACAGATTGTTGGTCGCCCCACTCTGCTTCTCGATGTGGTCCGCAAGGCGAAGTTGTCGGCGCTTTGGTTGCCTGACGGAAAGAGGATTCTTCTAGATAGAGATGTGCCTTCTAAGAAGCATCGGTGGTTAGAAGCCCATGAGATCTGCCATGGGCTTCTGCCGTGGCACGGCAACTATCTATTAGGAGACGATGAAGAGTCCTTGAAGCCGATCTGTCGCGAGCATCTGGAGGCTGAGGCTAATTTTGCTGCTGGTCAGTTGCTATTTCTCCAGAATCGGTTCATTGTGGAGGCTCGTGACAGTTCGCTTTCATTCGAGTCAGTTAATAGCCTGTCGAAGACGTTTCGGAACACTTTGACATCCACTCTTTGGCGCTTTGTTGAAGAAGCCCATGCGGGCAGGCCTATGATAGGTTTGGTAACGCCTCCTACCTGGGACCTTCCTGCTCAGTTCGACCCTTTTAATCCATGTCGCTATTGTATTGAATCTCCTGCTTTTAAGGCGAATTTCTCAAGGGTCACTGAGTCGGAGCTTTTCCGAATGATCTCAGGCTACTGTCGGCGTCGAAAGGGCGGCCCTGTCGGTTCTGATGAGGTGCTTCTCCATGACGATAACGGAAACGGCCACATTTTTCTTTTTGAGAGCTTCTGGAATGGCTACGAGCTTCTTACATTAGCGGTCTACCAATCCCCAGCGAAATTGCTAGCTGCAGTTTCCTGAGAAGCGTGGCGTCCAAAGTGGCCCCGCTGGCCGGCATATAGAGTAGGGCTGAACGGACGGTCGCGTGGGCCTCCGCTAATCCTCACCGTTCTTTAGCGGCTATGTTGCCTAAGAAAGAGAGGCCTTCGAATGGCGAGCATTTCTTACTATGTTATGTACAGTGACAATCAGGGTTATTGGCGGTGGACGTTTCACGCATCAAATGGAGAAACCATCGCTGTGTCCAGCGAGGGCTACGTGCGCAAGGAGGATTGTAGACATTCGATCGCTCTCACCGCCACCTCTGCGAACTCACCCGTTCACGAGCGATAACGTTTGCGCGTCGCCTTTGTTCATCGTTCCCACAAAAACTCAGCTCTTATGAAAAGGTAATGAAATGTCAGACCTACAGAAGCCAGGTGAAACACCGAATCGGCCGGGAGAGTACATCGAGCGTGGACCTCGGGGAGGAGTGGTGCCGGACGCTCGGCAGGTCACTATCGAGCCGCGAGATCATCCATTACCACCTACCCAAGAGCAGGGACGAACGTGGGAGAGAATCGGCCCTCCTAAGCCCTGATGGCTTTCACATCTCTGCTCACCAGCGGCTCCTCCTCCCGCCACGCCGCCTCGCCATCCGCATAGTGCTCCCGCTTCCAGATGGGGATCTCCGCCTTGAGCCGCTCCAGGGCGGTGCGGCTGGCTTCGTAGGCGGCGGCGCGGTGAGGGGAGCCGATGGCGATGACCACGCTTGGCTCTCCCACGGGGACCTCGCCCAGGCGGTGGACGATCGCCGCCCGGAGGTCCTCGTGGGCGGCTTCGAGCTCGATCGCGATCCGGCGCAGCCCTTCCAGGGCCATGGGGCGGTAGGCGCTGTAGGTGAGCTTCGCGACGGGACGCCCGGCGTGATGGTCGCGCACGGTGCCGAGGAAGAGCACCACGGCGCCCCGGCTCGGACCCGCGACGGCGGCCTCGACCCGGCCGGTGTCGATGGGCTCGTCGGTCAACTCGGCCCGGAGGGGTTCCTCGGTGCCTCCCGAAACCGGCGGCAGCAGGGCCACCTCGGCCCCTTCCTCCAGGTAGGTGTCGGACGGGACGATCCGGCCGTCCATGGCGATCGCCATGCGGGGCCAAAGGGGGACGAGCGCCGGGTGCTCGCGGTCGAGCCGGGCGCGCAGGTCGGAGATCCGGCTGCCGTCGGGGATCTCCAATTCGGCCTCGGTGGCCCCCAGGGCGTCTCCGGCGCTGGCGAAGGCGAGGAGGCGGATCTTCATGCGCGGGAGACGAGAGGATAGCGTTCTGGCTGCTCGATCGACTCGACCGCCAGATCGACGTCGAGGTCCGGCCAGTACAGGTGATGAGGTTGCGGCCACTCCACGTTGAGGATCGCGGAGATAGAGGCACCCTTGAACCAAGGGAAGTCACTGAAAGGCAGGAACAACTCGCGGTTACCCAGCAGCAGCCAGAAGCCGTGCTGGGAGATGTTGGTCACCTCAACGTCCGAAGTGCCGTTCCCAAGCGCTTGTGATTTCATCCTCATGTTCCTCGATGAGAGTCTGTACGGTGCGGAGATCGCTTCTGCTCAGTCCGTAATTCTGGACCAACTCGATCTTGGGCTCCATCCAGAATTTGGCTTCGCCCTGCGCACAGTTAACGTGCACATGCATTCTCGATTCCTCCCGCGAGAAGAAGAAGAACCGGAAACCCCTTTCTCGGAAGATGGTTGGACTCATCCTTCTCCTCTCGGCCGCAGAGCCCTCATGCTACAGCCAAACAATACTCCCCATATAATCCCCCGGCTTCGACTTCCTGGGAGGACTTCGTGACGATTCTGGAGAGCAAGGTCAATCGGGGTGAGGCGTTCGAGCGGCAGGCCGAGCACTGGCGGCGGCGGATCGAGGAGATCCGCGAGCAGGAGGACCGCATCCGGCTCGGCGGCGGCCTGAAGGCGCAGGACAAGCAGCGCGCCCAGGGGAAGATGACGGCGCGCGAGCGGGTCGAGGCGCTGTGCGATCCGGGTTCGGGCTTCCTGGAGCTGGGCCTCTGGGTGGCCGAGGGGTTCTATCAGGAGTATGGCGGCGCCCCGGCGGCCGGGGTGGTGATCGGCATCGGCAAGGTCCATGGCCGCGACGTGGTCGTGGTCTCCAACGACGCCACCGTCAAGGCCGGCGCCTGGTTCCCGCTGACCGCCAAGAAGGTGCTGCGCGCGCAGGAGATCGCCCTCGAGAACCGGCTGCCGATCATCTACCTGGTCGACTCGGCCGGCGTCTTCCTGCCGCTCCAGGACGAGATCTTCCCCGACCAGGAGCACTTCGGCCGCGCCTTCTTCAACAACGCCCGCCTCTCGGCCGAGGGGGTCTTCCAGATGGCGGCCATCATGGGCTCCTGCGTGGCCGGCGGCGCCTACCTGCCGATCATGAGCGACGAGTCGCACATCGTGGAGGGGACCGGCTCGATCTTCCTCGCCGGCTCCCACCTGGTGCAGGCGGCGATCGGCGAGAAGATCGACAACGAGGAGCTGGGCGGCGCGCTCGTGCAGTGCGACATCTCGGGGGTGGTGGACCATCGCCATCCGGACGACGCCTCCTGCCTGGAGAAGATCCGCAGCCAGTTCGCCCAGCTCGCCGTGCCCCCGCAGGCCCCCTTCGCCCGCCGCGAGCCGGTCGAGCCGCTCTATCCGGCCGAGGATCTCTACGGCCTGATGCCGGTCGACCGCTCGCGCCCGTACGACACCCACGAGATGCTGGCCCGGCTGCTCGACGGCAGCGAGCTCGACGAGTACAAGGCCACCCACGGCCAGACGCTGGTCTGCGGCACCGGGTGGATCGAGGGGCATGCGGTCGGCATCGTCGCCAACCAGCGCTCGGTGGTGCCGAAGCGGACGGGCACCGCTCCGGCGGACCGGAGCTGCAGATCGGCGGCGTCATCTACTCGGATTCGGCGGCCAAGGCGGCGCGCTTCGTCGAGCTGTGCAACCAGAAGAAGATCCCGCTGCTGTTCATCCAGGACGTCACCGGCTTCATGGTCGGGCAGCCGCGCCGAGCGCGGGGGGATCATCAAGGACGGCGCCAAGATGGTGAACGCCGTCGCCAACTCGACGGTGCCCAAGATCACGCTCTTCGTGGGCAACTCCTACGGCGCCGGCAACTACGCCATGTGCGGCAAGGCCTACGGCCCGCGCTTCCTCTATGCCTGGCCCTCGGCCTCGATCGCGGTGATGGGCGGCGACCAGGCGAGCAAGACGCTGCTCTCGATCCAGATGAAGAACCGGGGCGCGGACGTCTCGGAGGAGGAGAAGACCCAGCGCCTGGAGGAGATCAAGGCGCGCTACGCCGCCACCGCCGACCCCCGCTACGCCGCCGCCCGCCTCTGGGTGGACGCGATCATCGATCCGGCGGAGACGCGGAAGGTGATCGGCTGGTCGCTGGCGTGCGCGGCGATGAATCCGGAGATCCCGGAGTTCAAGACGGGGGTGCTGCAGACGTAGGGGGAGCCCTCGACAGGGCGAGCTTACACCCATGCTATCGTTGCGCCCTCTATGACGAAGACGACGAAGAAGACGATCCGGATCGGCAACGGGCAAGGGTTCTGGGGCGACAACGTCGACGCGCCGGTGGAGCTGCTGCGCGGCGGCCCGATCGACTACATCGGCATGGACTACCTGGCCGAGGTGACGCTGTCGATCATGATGCGGCAGAAGCTGAAGAATCCGAAGCTCGGCTACGCGACGGACTTCATCGGCTTCATCCGCCGGGTGCTGCCGGAGCTGAAGGAGCGCAACGTGCGCGTCCTCACCAACGCCGGCGGCCTCAACCCCAAAGCCTGCCGCAACCGGATCTTCGAGGTGGCGCGGGAGCTGGGGGTCACCGGGCTGCGGGTGGGCGTCGTCGACGGCGACGACCTGCTGCCGCGCCTGCCGGAGCTGATCGCCGCCGGCCACACGCTGAAGAACATGGACACCGGCGAGCCGCTCGCGCCGCTGGTCGACAAGGTGATGAGCGCCAACGCCTATCTCGGGGCGCGGCCGATCGTCGAGGCTCTCGGCCAGGGGGCGCAGATCGTGCTCTGCGGGCGCGTCACCGACACCGCGCTGGCGCTGGCGCCGATGATCCACGAGTTCGGCTGGGGCGATGGAGGACTGGGACCTGCTCGCCGCCGGCACCATCGCCGGCCACATCATCGAGTGCGGCGCCCAGTGCACGGGCGGCAACTTCAGCCGCTTCTGGGAGGTTCCGGACCTCTGGAACGTCGGCTACCCGATCGTCGAGGCGCGCGAGGACGGCACTTTCGTGGTCACCAAGCACGCCGGGCACGGGCGGCATGGTGACGGTCGATACGGTCGGCGAGCAGCTCGTCTACGAGATGGGCGACCCCACCGGCTACATCACGCCGGACGTGATCGCCGACTTCACCTCGATCCGCCTGCGCCAGGACGGCAAGGACCGGGTGGAGGTCTCGGGGATCAAGGGGCAGCCCAACACCCCGTTCCTCAAGATCTCGGGCTCCTATCTCGCCGGCTACAAGGCTTCCGGGCAGATCACCGTCTCCGGGCCGCGGGCGGTCGAGAAGGCGCGGCTCGCCGCCGAGATCGTCTGGAAGCGGCTGGAGCGCGCCGGGGTCACCTTCGCGCCGGAGGACCAGGAGACCGAGCTGATGGGCACCGGCGCCTGCCTGCCGGGCATCCTGCCGGTGCCGGACGATCTGCCGGAGGTGGTCCTGCGGCTCGGCGTGCGCGACGCCGACTCCACCAAGGTCGAGCGCTTCGGCAAGGAGATCGCGCCGCTGGTCACCGCCGGCCCGCCCGGAGTGACCGGTTTCGCCGGCGGCCGGCCGAAGCCGCAGGAGATCGTCGCCTACTGGCCGGCGCTGCTCGCCCGCGAGGAGGTCGAGAGCCGGGTCGAGGTCGACGTGGAGGAGGCGTGAGCGCCGGCCGGCCGCTCGCCCTCGCCTGGTATGGCGGCGTGCTCGGCGGCCTGCTCCCCATCCTCCTTCTCGGGTTCATCTACAGCGCGGTCGCGGACCGCACCGTCTTCGCCTGCTGGGCGCTGGTCCTCGGCATCTTCTGGGTGGCGCTGCTCCGCCAGGGGCTGGCCGCGGGCTGGGGGCGGCTCCGCCTCCTCGCCGCCCTGGCGCTGCTGGCGGCTGCCGGCCTCGGCATCTTCGCCTTCCTGGAGTCGCGGCACCACGAGATCCTCGACCTCGGGTTCCGCGCCGTCTTCCCCGCGCTCTACGATCCGCTGGCCACCGCGCCGCGGACGGCCGGCATTCTGGCCGGCGCCCTCGCGGCGGCCGGTGCAGTCCTGTTCGCCCTGTTCCCGCAGACTGGAGGATTCGGATGAAAGTGAAGCTCGACGACATCGCCCACGCCCGCTCGGGCGACAAGGGGGACGCCTGAACGTCGGCCTGATCGCCCAGACGCCCGAGCTCTACGAGGTGCTCCGCGAGCAGGTGACGGCCGAGCGGGTCAAGGAGCACTTCCGGCAGGTCTGCCGCGGCCCGGTGCAGCGCTATCGAGCTGCCGAACATCCTGGCCCTGAACTTCATCCTCCACGACTCGCTCGGCGGCGGCGGCACCGAGAGCCTGAAGAACGACGCCCAGGGGAAGACGCATGCCCAGGGGCTGCTGCAGATGGAGGTCGAGGTACCCGAGAGCCTGAAGGGGACCTGGAAATGAGCGGGCCGTCTCTCGGGGTGCAATACCTGGAGACGCGGCGGGAGGGGGACCTCCTGTGGGTCACCCTGAACGATCCCGGCCGCGCCAACGCCCTCTCGCCGGCGCTGATCGGCGAGCTGATCGAGCTCTACCGCCGGCCCTGGCGCGAGGAGGGGGTGCGCTGCCTCTTGCTCGAGCGGCGCGGGGAAGAACTTCTCGGCCGGGGCGGATCTGGAGCACCTGCGCTCGCTGCGCGACGCCGGTCACGAGGAGAACCTGCGCGACTCGCATGCGCCTCAAGGATCTCTTCGAGTCGGTGCTGCGGCAGGACGCGCTGACCATCGCCCTGGTCCACGGCGCCTGCGTGGCGGGCGGGTGCGGCCTTGCCACAGCCCACGACTTCGTGGTCGCCGCCGACGACGCGCGCTTCCTCTACAGCGAGGTGCGGATCGGTTTCGTGGCCGCCCTGGTCGCCACCTATCTGCCGCTGCGCCTGCGCGGCTCGGACATCCGCGAGCTGCTGATCAATCCGCAGTTCGTCGACGCCGGCCGGGCCCTGGAGATCGGCCTGGTCAACCGCATGGTCCCCCAGGAGGATCTGCGCGCCGTGGGCGAGGCGCTCGCCGCGCAGATCCTGGAGACCGGCAGCTCGGAGTCGATCGCCCGCACCAAGCGCCTGCTGCTCGACGTCCTCGGCCGTCCTCTGGGCGAGGCCATGACCCAGGCCGCCGAGGTCAACGCCGCCGCCCGCGCGACGGACGACTGCAAGCGGGGGATCGCCACCTTCCTGGAAACCAAGAAGCCGCCAAAGTGGCGTTGAGGGTGTCTGTCTCATGAAGCTGGTCCTCTTCGATATCGACGGCACCCTGGTGAACTGCGGTCCGCAGGTGCGGCCGCTGTTCGCCAACGCGCTGATGGAAGTCTTCGGCACCACGGGGGCGATCGACGCCTATGACTTCACGGGGCGGACCGATCCCGGGATCGTCCTCGAGCTGGTGAGTGGGGCCGGCGTGCCGGACGCCGTCGTGCGGGAAGGCCTGCCGCGGATGCGGGAGCTCTATACCGGGCGGCTGGAGCGGGCGCTCGACCGCGCGGGGATGCGGCTGCTGCCCGGGGTGGTGGAGATCCTCGAGCGGCTCAGCCGCCGCGAGGACGTCGTGCTCGCCCTGCTGACCGGCAACTGGGAGCCGGGGGCGAAAGCCAAGCTCTCGCGCTTCGACCTCAACGGCTACTTCCCGTTCGGGGCCTTCGGCTGCGACGGCATCGACCGCTCGGAGCTTCCGCCGGTGGCGCTCGACCGGGCCGAGCAGGCGATGGGGCGCCGGTTCCGCCCGGAGGAGGTGCTGATCGTGGGGGACAGCATCCACGACGTTTCCTGTGCCCACGCCCACGGCATCCCCTGCCTCGCCGTGGAAACCGGCCGCACGCCCGGGGAGACCCTGCGGGCCGTCGGCGCCGACTGGGTCGTTCCGGATCTCCGCTCTGCCGCCGGCGCCGTCCCCTGGCTGGCGTAGGGCGCGCGTTGAACTCCAATACCGTCCATTCAAGGCATCTTACGTAGGGGAGGGGCTTGCCCCCTCCCTCGCCCTGAAAGGGCGGAATTTGATTAGCCTGGGGCGTCAGCCCCAGGACCGGCCGCCCACCCCATCCCAGAGCCCCGAAGGGGCGACACTCACCGGTCCGTCGAGTGTCGCCCCTTCGGGGCTCTGAGATTCTTGGGAATCGAGGCTACCTGGGGCTCACGCCCCAGGCTAATCAAATTTCGCCCCTTCAGGGCGAGGGAGGGGACAAGCCCCTCCCCTACGGAAGACGCCTTGAATCAACGCGCATGGCGCTCAGTTCCCCCCGAGCCTGCCGCGCCGCTTCGCGTCCCCTTCCGGTCCGGCCCGGGCCTCCCGGCTGGGAAAGATCGAGATCCTGGCGAGAGGCCGCTGATCGCGATCCGGATCGGTGCGCAAAGCCGCATCTTCGAGTCCGCGGAGCAGCAACTGGAAGTTGTCCCTTTGCGAGACCTCCTGGAGCACTCTGGAGCACTGCGGACACCGCCGCAAAAGGTGCCGTACGAAGCCAAGGGTCTCCTCGCGGGAGAGCTCTGAGCGCAGAAATCGTTCGAGGGTGTCCCGTGAGAAGTGGTCGTCCGCCATATCATTCCTCCCCAAGCAAGATCTAAACTGCATTAGACCTTCATCAAGTAATGTTGCCGGAGGGCGGAATTTTGGGACAAAAAAAGAAGCTCGAACTTCTTTTGCGCGATCGCGGAAAACGGAAACTAAGAACGGATCGGCGATTCAGAGATGCTCGCGGAACCAGCGCTGGGTAGCGTTCAGGGCCTGGATGAGCTGCGGGGTGGGGCCGGTGAAGGGGTAGCGGGCGCCGAAGGTGTGCTCGCCGCCGGGGACGAGGAGCAGCTCCGCCGGGCTCGCGGCCCGCTCGGCGAGGAGGTGGGCGGCGTCGACCGACACGGTCTCGTCCTCGGCGCCGTGCACGATCAGCCAGGGGGCGCGGCGGGCCGCCGCGGCGGCGGGGAGGTCGAGCTCGGCGCGCCGCTCCTCGATGTCGGCGAGCATCCCGAGCCCCATGGCGAGCTGCTGCCCGGTGCGGACGTTGACGACGGGGAACTCCCCGTCACGGCGCCACTCCTCCTTCTGCTCGGGGGTGAAGCGGTCGGTGTCCGCGATCGCCGCCCAGGTCACCAGGGCGCGCAGACGGTCCCGCCAGGCCGGGCTGGCCGCGGCGAGGAGGGCGATGCCGCCGCCGCGGCTGTGGCCGAAGAGGCCGATCCGGCCGCGGTCCACCCGGCCGGGCGCGATCGCGCCGCCAGCGGTGGCGTCGAGGACGGCCGTCAGGTCCGCCAGCTCGCGGCTGTAGGTGTTGTCGCGAAAGGCGTCCAGATCGGTCACCCGCTCATCGCCTGGGCGCATGCCGGTGCCGGAGAGATTGAAGCGGATGGCGACGAACCCGCGTTCCGCGAGCAGGGCCGCGAGCGAGGGGAAGAACCCCACCTCCATGAACCCCTTGAAACCATGGCAGATCACGACGGTGGGCCGCTCGCCGGGCGCGTCGGGCAGGTCGACGAGGCCGTGCAGGGTGGCTCCGGAGGTCTCGAGGGTGAAGGGAACCGTCTCGCTCATGGTTGGGGATTATGGCAAGGAATCAGGAATCATGGCCTGAGGCGGGATTCCGAAGGCCCCGCCCGCAGGGCGGAATTTATCCAGCCTGGGGTGTCAACCCCAGGTAGGGGAGTGCACGGAATTTACCAGCCCCGTAGGGCCGGCATGTCGTTGCCGATTCGAAGCTCCAGCCGGGGGTGTCGGCCCTTCGGGGCTGGTGAGATCTTGGGGCCTCCCTACCTGGGGTTGACACCCCAGGCTGGATAAATTCCGCCCTGCGGGCGTCCACATCTGGGCCGTCCGGGATTGTAGACTGGGAGGCATGACCACCACGACTTCCACCACCACCGACCTCGCCGGGCAGTACCGCGCCCTGCGCGAGGGGTGCGGGCTCGCCGATCGCTCCTGGATGGACCGCGTCGAGATCGTCGGCGCCGACCGCCTCCGCTTCCTGAACGCCTACGTCACCTGCGACGTCAAGGCTCTTGCCCCTGGCGAGGGGGCCTACGGCTTCCTCACCAATCCGCAGGGGCGCATCCTCTCCGACCTGGTGGCGATGGCGCACGCGGACCGCCTCTGGCTGCTGCTGCCGCCGGACCAGGAGGAGGCGGTGACGAAGCACCTCCAGAAGTACATCCTGGCCGACCGGGTCGAGGTGCGGCCGCTCGGCGACATGCAGCCGGTCACCCTGATCGGCCCCGGCGCCGCCGCGGCGCTGGGCGATGCCGAGCTTCCCCCGCCCGGGGACTGGCGGCATGTGCGGTCCAAGGTCCATGGCACCGAGGTGGCGCTCCAGCGCTCGGGGCGCCTGGGGGCCGAGGCCTACACCCTCTGGGTCTCGGCGTCGATCGCCGGGCACTTGGTCGAGCGGCTGCTGGAGGAGCCCGGGGTGACGCGGGTCGGCTTCGAGGCGCTGGAGGTGTTGCGGACGGAGGCGGGGATCCCCAGCTTCGGGCGCGATTTCGGCCCCGAGAACTTCCCACAGGAGACCGGCGCGGAGGAGGCGGCGGTGAGCTACACGAAGGGGTGCTACCTTGGCCAGGAGGTGGTGGCCCGCATCCACTATCGCGGCGGGGTGCAGAAGAGCCTGCGCGGGCTGGTCTTCGACGGCACCCCCCCGGCGCCCGGAACGCCGCTCCTGCACGACGGGCGCGAAGCCGGCAAGACCGCCACCGCCGTCCACTCGATCGCCCTGGGCGCGCCCATCGGCCTCGCCATCCTCCACCGCCGCGCCGCCGCGCCCGGCACCCGGCTGGAGATCGCGGACGGCGGGGGGGCGGAGGTGCGGGAGTTGCCCTTTACCTGAGAGGGTGTTTCGAAAGTCAGCCCCGCAGGGGCGTAGGCGTAAAGCCTGGGGTTTCAACCCCAGGAATCGAGTACCCCAACCCCCATCGAGCCCCGAAGGGGCGCAGGCAGCGCGAGGATTGGCCAGTTGGCTGCCTGCGCCCCTTTGGGGCTCCTGGAGGGGGCGTGTGTCTCCTACCTGGGGTTGAAACCCCAGGCTTTACGCCTACGCCCCTGCGGGGCTGACTTTCGAGACATCCTCAGGAACCGGATACGCCCAACGATGACCAGCCCGTGTTTTCAGAGACTTGCGCCTTCTCTGGTGGCGTTTCTCTGAAGGGATGACGCCGGAGTTTCACCGTGGGGACGCCTCTGGCCCACGCTTGGGCAGCTCCTGCCCACGCTTGGGCCGCTCCGTCCCTCGCTGGGGATGGCAGCGTCCCCGCTGGGGACGGTCCTGCCCAAAGAGGGGCGCGTGAGTTCCCTCTTCGGGGACCGTGCCGCCCACGCTTGGGCCGGCCGCGCCCCCGTTGGGGATGGTCCCGCCCACGCTGGGGAAGCATACGTCCCTCGTTGGGGAAGGTCCGGCCCAAGCGTGGGCCGGAGCGGCCCAAAAGAGGGCCGGAGCTGCCCCAACGTGGGCCAGACCGGGAACCTTCTCCGTCAACGCAACCGAAAAGAGGAGCGTCCCGGCCCAGACGTGGGCTGGAGCCGCCCTTTCGAGGAGCGCTCCAGCGGATTCGAGCGTCAACGCCGCGAAGGCATCCGGCGAGCCCGCCCACGCCTGGGCCGACGGAAGTACACCGTACCGAGCGTAGAAGCCGCCGTCCTGCGGACGCTTCCGGGCGCCTTGCCGCTCGTAAGGCGCACGCTGATCAGCCGCAAGAGCCAGATCCCGTTCATTGTACGTGAGGTACGGAGCCGCTCCACCTCGGCGTGGATTGTATGTCGTCCCGTATAACGTTCCAGCTCGATCCTCTTATACGCGCTTCAATGAGAAGAGATCCTGTCGGATCTGTCAAGTGGCTCTCGATCCTCGCCACCCCCGCGTCCGCCCGGGGTTGGCCCAAGAGGCGCCTTTTTATACGTGGGCTTGTCGAGTCATTGACGTTTATTAGGGAGAGACGTAAAATTAATGGAGCTTATAGAATCAAAGGCATGTGACGGTTGGAGCGCGCTGCTAGAGTAAAGGACTTTACCCTAATATGCATCCTGGGGTGAAATGGCGAGGGGTTAATCTCAGAGGTTAGGTGCTCAGGCAAACCAATGTCGAACTACCATTCTCTCGAATCGAGCCTAAGGGACTTCCTGACAGAGCCTCCGCGTCAGGACCAGTTCCTGCAGCGGGACAAGCCTACTTGGTATCAAATCGCCGCTTGCCTCGACGTCATTGGAGATACAGAACTTGCTCTCGACGCATTCCTTGAAGCGTCAGAGCGGCCCTCTGGCGAATGGTACTTGGCCATCTACGGCGCACTACAAGCACTTGTGCTTCAGCAGGATGCCGTAAGCCACCTCGCTGAGGCGCTGCAGATTGTCTACTCACCCGATTCGGCTCTGCGTGACATTCGAGAGCTCCGCAATGACGCTGTGGGGCATCCGACGCGGCGTGGAGGTCACCCAGGTCGGAGCTTCAGTGCACTCTCCCGAATTACTCTGTCACGCGCTGTCTTCACAATCCTCACCACTACGCGAGACCCTTTCGAGAACCGTTTCCGTGAGGTAGAGTTGCCACCGCTAATTCGCAACCAGAAGGCCATCATTGCTACAGCCCTGGCTGCGTTCCTTGAAGAACTCCAGCATAGAGAGGGAATCTCTGCCGGTGGCGGCTGAGCACCTAACTCGGAGCCTCAAGCGGACGGCTGACGCCGCATGCTTAGGCCCACCAACGTTAGGCGCAGTAGACATACTTGCCGATCATCTGATTCAAGTGCTTGACCGGAAGAGGGCCGAGTCTTTTATGTACAGCATCGAACCGAATCAATCTGCTGACTTAACGGCAGAAGAGCGATCGGCATCGAAACACGGCTGGTCAGCAAGCGGATGCGGATGTGTTAGCGTAGTTTTATTCTTGGGGCTCCTCCTAGTTGTAGGAGTCTTAACTGATGGCCTTGAAGCTTCCACACAAAAGGTTATATTCCTGCCAGGTTTGATCATATGTGCTGTTGCATCTGTTGCATTGGTTGGAGGTTTTTACGTATTGGAATACTATAAAAGCATAGCCGCCACCAAGCGCGCTAAGTGCGAAGCCATCAAGAAAGAGGCCGACCAGATTAGTTTGGTTGCAAATTCTTGTCTCAAAAAGAGCACTGACGTTCTGGCTAGACTGCCTATGCATTTATTAAGCGCCAAGGAGCATTTGACGCAAGCTGACGGCGAGTACCATTCTAATGCCTATGGACCATTTTGGAGTGAGATCGAACGGGCAGCTGCTCTAATGGCGCGATTCCAACAAGACGTGAAGGCACTCTCTCAGCACGCCGGTGAATATCACAGAATACTTGACGGACAGTGCCACAACTTTCCTGTTTTTCCAGCAAGACTAGATATGATCGCCGACCCTGGACCAGTCTTAGTCGAGCTGAAGAGGTTAGTTCGCTTAGGGCAGACTAACTTTCAGTTTGCTACAATTTGGGAGCAGAGAGAAACGCGCGAGGTGATGTTGGCAGGCTTTCGAACCCTGGGTGCAGCAATATGTGGCATGGAGTCAGCCGTTGAGACATCTATTCGTGATCTTAGCTCTTCTCTATCCGCCCAAAATGCTAGCCTTCTTGGAGAAACAGTAGAGTTCCGAAAAAGCTACGAGCAACATGCGCAACGGCATACGGTCATATTGGATAAGATACAGCAACAAGGAAGGCGGCCAGAATAAGACGCGCGACGCCTAACCCGACGCCTGCAGCGGACGCTCATGCTATCATCAACAGTAGCAGCCTGCGGTTGCTGGCGACTTCGAGTGCCGATGGGGGCCGTTGACCAGCGCCGCTGAGTCGCTGCAGCGTTGGCCGTCCTAATAGACCGAGAGGGTATTTAGTTCAGGCGGACTGTTAGATGCCTCCTGCGAGGCTCCATGGAGAGGAAGGCTATGTCTGTCAAGCCAATTCTATCGGCAGTGCAAAGCATCTCAGCGATAAGTCAATTTGCTTCGGGTGGCGAACTCATAGCCGTTCTGGACACGATCGGAGGTGTTCACATGAGAGCCGCGGCCGATGTTCTGCGGCACTTAAGCCATGCTCGTGATCAAAGATCAGAATTACGCTCCGTCATCACCCACCTCCAAGCCGCGGAAGCAGCATTTGAGACTGGGTGGCGTAGGCAGGATAATGTGCTCGGGCGCGCGGCCGGTTGGGCGCCACTGTGGGATTTGTATGTTAACCACCTAAACAGCCTCATGCTTCTGAGCACAGTGTACTTAGCGATCGGAGAAGTCGGGCGCGCCGCTGACTACCTGGAAAAGCTCGGAGACATAAAGGGTAAAAAATTTGGTCCTACTGATCACGACTTCGATGATAGCAGCGTGGACTCGTCAGTCCATTTCGTTGAGGGTGTTAAAGGGTTTGGCAGAATCGCCCTCATGGCCCTCTCCATCGCGAACCCATCGACGTATGTTAGCCTCCTAAAAGGTGACCCCGAACTCATAAACGTCGATGAATTCATCGCTGATGCCCAGCGGCGCTGTGCCGAATTACAGGCCATATAGCCGCAGGCAGTCGCTGCAGAAAGAAACTGCATGCAAATGTCGTAACATAGGTGGTGCGGGCCAATCCTGGCGGTCGAGCAGAGGGAAACCGCAACAACGCGGTTCCCGCGCGCTCACCTTCTGAGCGGTTGAACGTGTGTTATGCGCTAAGAGTCGGTCAAGTTATGCCCCTTTGAGGAGGAGGGCTGTCGGGTTATGCCGTTAACTGAGTGGACACCCCCAACCTGGATGACAGTCTTGGCCGTAGACGCTATGTATTTCCACGCGGCTAAAGAGGCGCTGGTTAGGGCAGCGGGGGTGACTAAGGGTATTGACAAGGCTGAAATGCGGGTAGCTCGCTGCCAAGCCAAGATTGATCGGCTCAATGAGTGGTATGAGGCTGACGAGGTAGGGGCAGGTTATTACGATAGGCTGGAGCCTTTGGCGCGCCAGATGGAGGATCTAGAATACGGTGTCGGTGCCGCCTATGGGCCGTTCCTGCAGAATCTAGCTACTGTGCATGTGTTCGCCGCCGCGGCCCTTGAAGCGCATATCAATATTAGAGGGCAGGAACTTCTCTCGGGACGTTCCTTGGTCTTATTCGAGCGGCTAGCTCTCGATGCCAAGTGGTTGTTTCTTCCACGACTCCATGGCCATATTGGCTTTGATCCAGGCGCTCAGCCATATCAGGGCTTTGATAGCCTGATTCGGATTCGGAACAAGCTTGTGCACTACAAAGTACAACGAGAGCCTTGGTGCGGTTCTGCTGTTCCGCCGCAGTTCCTGGGCGCTATCGGCCTTTCATTGGAAGCGGCTGAGGAATCTGTGTCGACGGTAAGAGAGATGGCTAAGGAACTTGCTCGTCAGCTGGGTGAGAGGTCGCCATGGTGGCTGGAGGCCGATAACCCAAGTTTCTTCGAGATTGAGCAGGAGAGTGAGCATATAGGACTCGATGAACAAGACGCCTAACTACCGATTAAGCTGACAGCTTACGCTACCGCTTATCGACCAAGCGTTAGGCGAGACATAGCGTTAGGAAAATTGATGAACCACACCTTCGACGTCGTTGACCATAAAGTTGCTGAGGCAGAGTTTTTTCTCAAGAAGATGGCAGAGGCTGGCACCGATATGTTTGCCTTCCAATGCTTTCTGAGTGCCTACTTGGCGGCCTCCCGCACTTCTACCCTAGCGCTGCAGCAGTTCAAGCACATTCCCACATTCGAGGCGTGGTATTCGCCTCATCAGCAGGCGCTGAAGTCGAGTGCCCTCGCGAAGTTCTTTCTGGAACTCCGTAACTCACATCTGCATGGGGGGCCATACCCTGTCAGCGGAGGCATGTTCGCCAGAGGAAAAGCGACCTATCGATTCGCAGCGAGCAAATCGGAAGCACCAGTTCCGGCAGCCGATGTGCTCTCGGCGTGCCGTAGCTACTTCCTATTAATCCTTGAGATCGTCTACGACTGCTACGTACAGCTCGGGAAGTTTATCGATCCTCAGCAATACTACACCAAAGAGAACTTCGCTCGCCTCGGCCGAACAATTGATGATGCTGAGGTAGAGGTTTGGGGGTGGGTCTGTACGTCACTGATTGACGAGGGATTCGATCTAGACGACCGGTGGCATGAGTTGCGAGCGCACGTTGGAGAGTGCACGATCAATCATCTCTTTTACAGCTACCTAGGGAAGGTTGCGCCACAACCTATCGAACCAGAACATTATGCAGACTTTGCGTTCACTCCAGAAGAGCAAGGCTGGCTACACGTCCCAGCGGGATACACCTCGATTGAAGAGTATCTACGGGAACTTGGTCGTGAACCAAACGGATCTGGTGAATGGTGAAGACGTTTTTACTTGCGCCCGGGCTTAACCAGGGGCCTCAAGCGGACTCCTGACGTCGCCACTTAGGCCCAGCATCGTTGCTGCGACACGAGGTCGCTTATGAAGTTGTCCTCATCGTCGCTTCATTGATAGAGGACCGCCCGTACCACCGGGTGAACCTAGGGGCCTGAATAAAGAGCGGCCCTGACAACGTACAGAGGCACGCGCGAGCGTGCGGGGCGGGGACCGCAAGGGACCTGCTCTCCTGGCAGCCACAAGCCGGGCGATGGCTAGGTAGTGGGTATGGTAAACACATGTGAACCTGTGCAACGACCGTCATGGCGCAACAAGCTAAAGTGGCTGACAAGCTTGAGCCAAAAGGCATGGAGGTCGGAGGTGGATTTAACGGTGCCACCTCGTGGTCAACAGAACTTCCCGGTCGACAGCAGGTACCTAACCCCACACTACTTCAGAAGCGGAACGTGGTAACCCCGTATCTCTCCCGGAAGGGAAAGCAAGCCGCAAGGCGAGCCGATGGAGGTGCGGGCTTGGGATGTCGGAAAAAGCGAAGGCCGTCCTGTAATGGGGCGGATACGGGTTTCAACGTCACCCGGCACGAAAGTGAGCCTACGTCCGACGGGTCTTTCTCTGCAAGAGAACAGGCAGAATCGTCTCGAAAAGGGAGAGGGCAAAGTGAGGTGACGGCTCAGCCGGACACCGGTGCACTCCCGACTTGGCGAGAAGATTGGAACGCCATCGACTGGCGGAAGATCTATCCGAAAGTAAGACGGCTGCAGGTGCGTATTGCGGAGGCTGTTCGCAAGAATCGATGGGGAAAGGTTGCCTTTCTCCAGCGCACTCTTGTCCGCTCCCTGCCGGCAAGGCTGTGGGCGGTGCGAAGGGTTGTTTCGAATCAAGGGAAGCGTACACCTGGCGTTGACAGGATCATCTGGAAGACGCCGCGGCAGAAGATGCAGGCCTCCCGGTCACTGAGGCGGCGCGGATACCGGCCGCTTCCGTTGCGCAGGATCTATATCCCCAAGAGGAACGGCAAACGTCGGCCACTGGGAATTCCCACGATGCGGGATCGGGCCATGCAGGCGCTGTACCTGCTGGCGCTCAATCCGGTGGCGGAAACCCAGGCCGATCCGAACTCCTATGGGTTTCGGCCCCGGCGTTCGATCGCTGATGCCTTGGGCCAGTGCTTCATTGCTCTGGCCAAAGAGGATTCCCCCCAGTGGATCCTTGAAGGAGATATTGAATCCTGCTTCGACCGGATCAGCCACCGTTGGCTTCTCGATAACGTCCCGATAGACGGCGAGATCTTGCGGAAGTGGCTGAAGGCCGGCTACATGGAAGACACGATCCTCTATCCCACCGAGGAAGGTACGCCCCAGGGAGGGATCATCTCCCCGGTTCTAGCGAATCTAGCCTTGGATGGCCTGGAAACGGTGGCCTTTCAGGCGGACTCCCGCCGTCAGGGGAATCTCCGCCCAAAGATCAACGTGGTTCGCTACGCGGATGACTTCATCATCACCGGCCGCTCGCGAGAGCAGTTGGAGAAGAAAGTCCTGCCTGCAGTAGAGGCCTTTCTTGAGGAACGGGGTCTTCGGCTCTCGAAGGAGAAGACGAAGATCACGCATATAGAGGACGGATTTGACTTTCTCGGAGCTAGCGTTCGGAAGTACCGGCGCAAACTGCTGATCAAGCCGTCGAGGAGGAATGTCCTCGAGCTGCTCGGCGAGCTTCGAGGTCTGGTTCGAATCCAGAAGGCGGCGACGGCACTGGATGTGATCCGCCAGCTCAATAGCAAGCTGCGGGGCTGGGCGAATAGCCAATGCCATCTGGTCGCCAGCCGGACGTTCGCCTATGTAGACAAATGTATTTTCAAAACCCTATGGCAGTGGGCAAAGAGGAGACACCCTCATAAGGGAAAAGGCTGGGTGCGTCAGAGATACTTCCGCACCGGGTCATCCCAAGAGAGGATCTTCTCGTCGCCTATGCGGAATCGGGACGGTACCTGGGGGTACCTGGACCTGTTTCGGGCGAGTAGCGTGCCGATTCGCAGGCATGTTAAAGTGCGAGCTGAAGCCACGGAGTTCGATCTGGCGTACGAAGGCTACTTCCGTGACCGTTGGGTGCGGAGGCAGCAACGCCGGAGACAACGAAGGGCCAAGGCAAGAAAACTCGCGGCCATGGAACGCAACCACCCGGACAACCCAACAGCCGGGTCGAGTAATCGGCCTACAGAAAGGCTTGAGCCGTATGCGGGGAAACTCGCACGTACGGTTCTTAGAGGGGCTGGGGGCTCGTAAGAGCCCTTGGCCTACTCGGCGAAGGCTCTTGTCAAGGACCCACACCTCTTCCTACCGGGAGTGTTGGCTTCCGCGGAACGGCGCGAGGGTGCACGACGAGCCCCTCTGGCAGTTTGCGCGCCCGTAGTTTCAGTTCTTTGGGTGCGGGAGATCCGCACCAGCCACCCATCGGGATCAAGGTGAGGCGGAGCCGGTGACGGCTCCGCCTCACCCCTGGCACTCTTCTCGTGCCCCCAGAAAATCTTCGGTTCCAAGTCGTGTCCAAGCATGACGGACAGTCGAAAGGCTACCCCAATGAGAGGGTGCCAGCACCTGAGGGCTCACGACCTGGGCGCATCCCGACAAAGAGCTCAAACCGGTGGAAGACAGGGGCCAATCAGGCTCGGAGGGTTTGTTCCCAGCGCTTCTCACAGGCTCCCTGCCTCCCACCTGGAATCAACTGAAAGCTTGTGCAGACCGGAACGGTACCCGGTCGTGTAAGACGTAAAAGGCCGCGCGAGCTAGCTTGTGCGAGATCGTCCGCAAGGCGACCAGTTCATTGGTTCTGGCCTTTTTGCGCTCATAGAAGCGCTTGGCCAGGGGCTCGAAACGGATGGCGAAGTGCGCCGCCTCGGTGAACGCCCAGGACAGGTAGGAATTGCCGTTGCGCACATTGCCGGTTCCCTTGACCTTCCCGTTGCTGAGGTGTCGACTGGGAACGCAACGACAGTAGGAACAGAAGTGCCCGGCATCCGCGAAGCGTGTCATCGAACCGGCCTCATACATGATGGTCAGGGCCAAGGTCTGCCCGATTCCCGGAATGCTCTGAGCAACTCGAACTCCGGCCGCAGCTTGGCCTCTTTCAGGACGGCTTTCTCGATCCCCGCAATTTCCTCTTTGATGACGCGGGCAACGGCCAAGCTGCTCGTGATGGCCAGGGCGAGATGCGGGTCTGAGAATTTCTCGACCACCTGCTCAGGGGTCAGACGCTTGAGCTCGTTGGCCGGGACTTGAACTCCGGTGTTGCGCGAGAAGAGATTCTTGACGCTCAACAAACTGGCCGTCCGTTGCCGCACCAGGAAGGCTCGGCGGCGCAATAAGTCCCGTACAGCTCGTTCGGGCTTGGGATAGATATAGCCCGTCGGGAGAATGCCCAGGTGGAGCAGGCGGGCCAACCAACGGGCGTCATGGCGGTCGTCGACGTACTTGAGACCCTCGTACTGACGCACCGCAGAGGTGTTGACCAACTCGACCCGGTAGCCGGCCTCCACAAGGCCATCCACCAACCAGTACCAGTTGAAGGTGGACTCTACGGCGACAGCTTGGATCTGCTCTCGCAAGGGCTCCAAGGCCCCCAAGACCGCGTCCAGGCGGTTGGGGACCCGGCGGTCGAGAACCGACTCCAGTTGCTCATTCAGGACGGCGAGATAACTGTTGGTTGAATGCAAGTCAACTCCGCAGTACAGTCTCATCTGCTCCTCCTTTCAGGGATTGGTCTCCCGGCGAGCCTATTGTGGCTCGTCAGAAGGGAGGAGCCTTCTAGAGGATCATCAGGCTATTCAAATTTCGCCCTTTCAGGGCGTGGGAGGGGACAAGCCCCCATAGGCGTTAACCTTTTGCCAAGAGACGTGCTGCGGAAGAGGCCTCAACGGCTTGTCGTTTGCGCTTTCGAGGCGAATCCAGGAGCAAACTTCGGAGCTGAGGAGCTTGGCTCAGCAGGGCCTTCAGATCGTTGAGACCGAGAACGGCGCAGCGTAGCGCCTCATAGAACAGCGCCTGAAGACGCCACAAACTCCCCTCCGGGCTCTGGGGCTCGCAGTCGGAAGCCCCAGGGGGAATTGGACCGGGACTCTCCCGTCAAATCCTCCACCAGCAAAGCCATCAACAACTTGGCATACAGGTAAGTCCGCGCTAAATCTGGATCCTTGGCGGGCACGCTACCCAGATCCCAAAGACTCTTCAGACGTTTGAAGGCTAGCTCGATCTGCCAACGGAACCTATACAATTCAAGCACTTGTGAAGCTGTCAGCTGATTGGCAGGCAACGAGGTCAACAGGAAAAATGTAGGCCGCCGCCTCCAACGTCCGGGGGTCGACTTGACGACCCTTCTTCTTGGCTGCACGAAGAATTTTCTTGCGCGCCTGTTCGGTGGCAGGCGCGCTCTTGCGCAGCATCACCAAACGGGCCGCCATCGCCGGTGTCTGACGCCTCGGTGCGGTCTGGACTGCGAACTCTGCCGCCTCCGTATCGGCAATCCCCCGGGCCGCCTGCAACAGGTCGAAACTCTCCCCGGACGGTGTCTGAAGCGGCAGATTCTGCCAGTTCAGGCGCACCAGAAACTCCCCTCCGGCTTGCCGGACGCACAGCAAACCCTTGGCATGGGCATACCCCCGATCCCCGATCAGCACCTCGCGCTGGCCAACCTGAAACCGACTCAGGCTCTCTCCCCCTTCCGGACCCGTCAGCTCCACAGAGTCAATGGACAAACTGCCCAAATCAAACCCCAGATGAATCCGCCAATCGGTGCCCTCACTGCCGGGCGCCGACACCGTCGTGGCATCCACCAGACGAAGGCGAAAGCCCTTCACTTGAAGGCACTGGGCACGCTCCGCCAATTTCGCCCCCAGCAACTGTCCTAACCAGCCGGAACACCGGCGCAATGCCTTCATTACCCCCACCTGCGAGATCTTCCCTAACCCCTGTACGTGAGCCCAACAACTGGTCTGCCGTAGCGACATTCCGCAACAGTAAACCAGCGCCAGACGCAGCAGCGTCTCCGCCTTGCGGATCACTCGTCGGCGCAACAACGCCTCACTACTGCGGGCACTGGACTCTAAATCTGACTCCGAAGGCAAAAAGGAACGAAGGTACGACCACTGCGTCTCAAGAGCGTGGAGAGTGTCCATGGCTCCAGTTTACGGAACCTGTCACCAAAATCAAGAACTAGGTTAACGCATATGGGACAAGCCCCTCCCCTACGTACGGAGCCAAGTTTTGTTAGGTGCTCTTAGATGCTCCGATGTTCCAGCTTGTAATGCCCGGGAAACGGGTCGGCACAGTGGCGGACGAGCCGGAAATCCCCTCCGAGTCGGGGAGAGCGGACCCACCCTTCGGGGTCCGGTTCGATCTCAGAGTAGGCGCTGTCCCGGAGAGTGTGAATCCGAAAGCGGATCTCCTCGTCTCTGAGATCGGCGATCCAGACTTCAGGAATGCCAACTTCGGAGTAGGCGTGAGGGAAGGGCCGCAAGGACTGTTCAGTAAAGATTTCTACGACCAGATCGGATCGACCTTCAATTTCCAGGAAGGGCTTTGAGATTCGTCCTGGTCCCTCTCGGAACTCGACTTTCTTCTGTCGCACTGAATCCCATAAAACCGCAACAACGTCAGGTTCCGCCGAGAGTCCCGCCTCTCTTGAAGTAATCCGGGTACGGCCCGCGAAGACTTCCCCGATCTCCAGTTCATGGAACAGCATGGCAAGGCCAGCCGCTATCCCTGACTGAGCCACGGCGCGCTCGAGATCGTCAATTACAATCGTAAGGCTTTGCGGTTCCATTCTGCTACCTCCTGAGGGCGATCGCCTTGAAGAACTCCTCCGCCGCGCGGGCGGGATCGCCGACCAGAGCACTGGTGCCGTCGGTGAGCCAGTCGGCGGGAAGGTACTGGCGGTACGGGGAGTGGAGGAAGCGCTGGTCGAAGAGGGCGATGACGCCGGTGTCCTCCGGCGAGCGGATCAGGCGGCCGGCGGCCTGCACGACGCGCGTCATGCCCGGCACCACGAAGGAGTACTCGAAGCCGCGCTCGAAGCGCTCCTCGTAATAATCCTTGAGGAGCTGCTGCTCGAGCGTCATCGCCGGCAGGCAGGGGCCCACGATCGCCACCGCCTTGAGCACCTCGCCCGGATAATCCACCCCCTCGGCGAACACCCCGCCGGCGACCGCCACCAGGAGGATGTCGCCGAAGATCGCCGAGCGGAGCGCCTGGAGCAGGATGTCGCGCTCGGCGTCGCTGTCCGCCTGGCGCTGGACGAGCACCCGCTTGTTGCGCAGACGCATCCGGCCGGTCACCTCGGAGAGGAAGGCGTAGCTCGGGAAGAGGGCCAGGCAGTTGCCCGGCACAGAGTCGGCGAATCCGGCGAGGCGCTGGGCGATGCGTTCGTAGTTCGCCGGCCGCTCGCGGAAGGTGGTGGCGACGCTGGGGTCGATGACTACCCGGCGGTTCTCGGCCGGGAACGGGTTGGCGATCTCGACGAACGCCGTGCGGCCGACCTCGAAGCCGAGCAGGCCGGTGTAGAACTCGGGAGGGGAGAGGGTCGCCGAGAGGCCGACCGTGGCGTGCGTGCGCTGGATCACCTCGCCCAGGAAGCGGCTGGGGTCCTTGCAGAGGATCTTGAGCCGGCCATCCCCCGACTTGTACTCCACGCAGTGGCTGAAGGCGGCGTCGGAGACCATCAGGCCGTTCAGGAAGCGGAGGAAGTTGAAGTAGAGCTCGACGAACGGGTCCTCCGGCTGGAAGCTGCGGGTCTCGCGCTGGTGCTCCAGGTAGTCGACGAAGGCGGCGTCGAGCTGCGGCCGCAGCCGCCAGAAGCGGTCCTCGGGGATCGGCCAGACCACGGCGCGGTCGCCGGGGGGGCCCTCCTCCAGGGCGTCGGCCACAGTCTCGTCGATCAGCGCGGCGAGCTTGAGGCAGAGGTTCTCGATGCGGAGGTGGATCGGCTCGCCCCAGCGCCCCACCACCTCCGCCGCCTTGCGCGCCGTATTCGAGGAGAGCTCGGGACTGTAGTAGCCGCGCCCGCGGCCGACCAGGTTGTGGACCTCGTCGATCACCAGGACGACGTCCGAGAGGTCCTCGTCGGCGGCGAAGCCGGAGAGCGAGACGTAGGGGTCGAAGACGTAGTTGTAGTCGCAGACCGTGACCTGCACGCGGTTCGAGAGCTCCAGGCTGACCTCGAACGGGCAGACCTCGGCCTCGCGGGCGGCGTTGAAAACGGTTTCGGGCTCGATGGCGGCGTGGGAGTCGTAGATCCGCGCCAGCACGCCGGTGGTGGCCAGCTTCAGGCCGTAGTCCTTGGCGAAGCGGCAATATTCCTCGTGGCAGAGGATCTGGTCGTTGGCGCACATCTTCGCCTTCGCCCGCAGCCGCAGGGAGCGGAACGCCGACTCCTGGTTGAGGAGGTTGAGCACGGCGGTCGCCATCTCCTGCTGGGTGTTCTTGGCGGTGAGCACGAAGAGGCGCTTGTCGTGCGCCAGGGCGTAGCGCAGGGCGGGGTAGAGGGCGGCGACGGTCTTGCCGATGCCGGTGGTGGCCTGCAGCAGGAGGTGCTCGCGGTTGGCGACGGCGGTCTCGACGGCGGCGAGGATCAGCTCCTGGCCGGGGCGTGTGTCGCGATAGGGGAAGACGAGGCGCTCGGCCGCCGCGTGCCGCTCGGCGGCCCGGCGCTGGTCGGCCTCCCAGGAGTAGATCAGGGAGTTGACGCGGCGGCGGACGCCCGCTTCCAGCCCCTTGAGATCGGGGGTGAGGGGCTCGCGCTCGGTCTCGTCGCTGCCGATGGCGATCAGCACCAGCTCGGCGCGCACCGGGTTCGGCTCGGTCTGGGCGAGCATCCAGGCGTAGAGGAGGGCCTGGCGCTGATAGCTCTCGCGCACGGCGGGGGGCAGGGCGCCGCCGCGGCGGACGGACTTGATCTCCTCGACGACCAGGGTGCCGTCCGGCTCGCGGCGCAGGCCGTCGGCGCGCCCCTGGACGGTCACTCTCCACCCCCGGTGCTCGAAGACGTGGGAGATCACCACCTCGCGCCGGTAGGAGGGGTCCTCCGCGAGCTTGGCTTCCTGGTAGCGCCCATGGATCGCC
This sequence comes from uncultured Acidobacteriota bacterium, assembly GCA_963792575.1. Lineage (GTDB taxonomy): Bacteria > Acidobacteriota > Thermoanaerobaculia > Multivoradales > UBA5704 > DATARR01. The sequence continues at coordinate 154,707 of CAWBWZ010000021.1, read as the reverse complement.
TGCCCCAGCCAGAGCCGCTCGTAGCCGCCGCGGCTGGAAAAGCCGAGGCTGCGCAGGAACGGCGATTCAAGAAGATCGGCTACGGAGAGATCGAGCCTGAGGCTCTCGGGATCGAAACGCGGGGCCATCCGAAGGAAGTATACGTCTCAATGCCGCCCCTGAGGAAAAAGAGTGCCCAAACGAACGGAGAGCCCGGGCGTCCGACGCCCGGGCTCTCCTATAGGAACAACGGGAGATCTCCTTTACCGGCCGTCGCCGTCGGCATCTCCCGGAAGGGCGCGCTCGACCCGGTGCCAGGCGGCGCGTACGGCGTCCTTGACATTCCCCCAGGCGAGGCTGGAGCCTCCCCGGGCGTCGTTCCAGCCGCGCTCCAGATCACCTTCCACATCGGCCCATTTCCGTCCCTGGTAGCGATGGACGGCATCGGTGCCGTACTGGTAGGCCGGCTGATACTCCTCGTAGTTGCTGGCCGGATTCGCATAGTGACGGGAGCCGTGGGTCTCGCGCCAGTAACGGTCCTCTTCCGCGGTGAACCGGGACTCCGTCCCGATCCGGTCCACGCCCGGAATGCCCGCGTTGGTTTCGATGGCGACCTCCTGCTCGGTGGCGCCGCCGATTCCCGGGGCCGTGCGGATGCCGGTGGTGTTGACAAGGCTGTTGACGCGTTCGAACATGCCGAGCCCGGCGTCGGTGCTGCGGTCGGCGGGCCGGTGCTCCGGCTCGGCCGTGGCCGTGGTGCCAGAGGCTGATTTTCTCTCGTCGCTCATCTCGTCCTCCTCGCGTTCAGACTTTGCAGGCGGGCTCTGTGAGAAAGAGGAAAAGAGCCCGGGGCGGTGATCCGCTCCCGGGCTCGAGAGGCCGAACTAGCGGCCGTCGCCGTCGGCGTCGCCCGGGAGGGCGCGCTCGACGCGGTGCCAGGCATCCTTGGTGGCGTGCTTGGCGTCGCTCCAGGCGAGCTTGGACTTGCCCTTGGCCTGCTCCCAGCCGTGCTGGAGATCGTTCTCGACCTCGTCGAACTTGCGGCCGGCGTGGGTGCTGGCCGAGTCGTAGCCGTAGCGATAGGCCGGCCCGTAGTCGTCGTCGTAGGTGTGGCCGCTCTTGTAGTAGGGCTTGGAAGCGTGGTTGTCCCGCCAGTAACTGTCGTTCTCGGTGCGGTCGGTGACCCGGTTCCAGGCGTCCTTGGTGGCGAGCTTGGCGTCGCTCCAGGCGAGCTTGGACTTGCCCTTGGCCTGTTCCCAGCCATGCTGGAGGTCGTTCTCGACCTCGTCGAACTTGCGGCCGACGTGGGTTCCGGCCGAGTTGTAGCCGTACTGATAGGCGGGGGCGAGGTCGTCGTAAGAACGGTTCGCCGCGTAGGGGCGCTTGGAGTAATTATTGCGCCAGTAGGCATCCTCCACGGTGGGATTGACGCCCTCGGCGACACCCTTGCCAGCTAGGCCGCCGGCGACACCGCCGACAGCGGCGCCGATCACCGCGCCCACCGGGCCGCCGACCGCTCCGCCGATGGCCGCGCCAGTCACCGCGCCGCCGGCCGCGCCGACGCCGGTGCCGACCGGATGCGCGCCCGGCGCGCCGGTGATGGGATCGGGGTTGGAGTCGAGCCGCGTTTCATGATCCAACTCGGCCGTGGTGGTCCGGTTACCGGTGGTGGAATACTTGTCGTCGTTCATGAGAGTGATCTCCTGGAAGTAGTTGGACAGCTATTTACAGCTCGTCAGTCCTACGCTCAGGGGATAATGCAAAGGCGGGGCCAGGAATGAAGGAGGCCGCCTCCGGAGAGGCGGCCTCGGGCCGCCGGATCAGGGCGTGGTAGTGCAGGTGCCGGAGGTCGGGAGCGCCGGCCCGACGACGTTGCGGACGGTGATGTAGCACTTGATGACCTGTAACTCAGTGAATCCCGAGGAAGGAACCTCAAGCGTGACATCCGCGGAGTTCTGGCTATAGGTATGGGAGTAGGAGGTCGTCGTGGAGGTTCCTGTCGAGGTGCCATCCCCGTGGCGTGAGCGGCGCCCGCGAGCGCCAGCGAGCCGAGGATGGCCAGGGCGAAAGACAGTGCGTTCTTCATTCAGAGTCTCCCGAGAGGAACAGGATGGCGCGGTACATCCACGCATCCGCCCTCTGCTATGCGTAAATTAGATTATTCGAATAAGTATGTAGGTGGCAACCCTGCGGGGGCGATCCCGGCCTTCTTGCCTTCTCCCCGTCCCGCGGGATACCCTCCGCGCACGGCTATGCGCTTCAAGACGTTCTCGCTCGCCCTGGCGCTCGCGTTCGGCCTCGCCGCCGGAGGTTGCAAAAACCTCGAGAGCGCGGCGGGCGATCCCGGCAAGCTCCACGTCGGCATCGTTTTCGACAGCGGCGGCAAGGACGACCGCTCGTTCAACGCCGCGGCCTGGAAGGGCGTGCGGCGGGCGGCGAAAGATTTCCCCATCGTGCTGCGCGACGCCGAGCCGGGCGATCCCACCTCGCTCGAGCCCGCCATGCGCGCCTTCGCCGAGGTCGGCTACGACCTGGTGATCGGCATCGGCTTCGCCCAGACCCCGATCGTCGAGGCGGTCGCCAAGGACTACCCGAAGATCAACTTCGCCATCGTCGACGGCGTCAGCGACCTGCCCAACGTCGCCTCGCTCATCTTCAAGGAGCACGAGGGGAGCTATCTCGTGGGCATGATCGCCGCCCACAAATCGAAGACCGGCGTGCTCGGCTTCGTCGGCGGCATGGACATCCCGCTGATCCACAAGTTCGAGGTCGGCTACGAGGAGGGGGCGCGGGCGGTCAATCCCGAAGATCCAGGTGATCCAGAACTATGTCGGCGTCACCGAGTCGGCGTGGAACAACCCCGGCAAGGGCAAGGAGCTCTCGGTCGCCCAGATCGGCAAGGGGGCGGACGTCATCTTCGCCGCCGCCGGCAACTCGGGGCTCGGCGCCTTCGACGCCGCCGAGCAGTACGGCAAGTTCGTCATCGGCGTCGACTCCAACCAGAACTGGGTCAAGCCCGGCTTCGTCCTCACCAGCATGGTCAAGCGGGTCGACAACGCCGTCTACCAGATCGTCGGCGACATGGTGAACCACCGTTTCAAGGGTGGCATCCACGTCTACGGGCTGGAGAACGACGGCATCGGCTACGCCATGGACCAGTACAACCAGAAGCTCATCCCCCCCGACGTGATCCGCCAGGTCGAGGCCGCGCGGGCCAGGATCATCGCGGGCGAGATCAAGGTCACCGACGCGATGGCGCAGTAGCCTCAAAGGGGCCTCAACGATCATGCTCGAGCTGCGCGACATCACCAAGCGCTTCGGCGACGTGCTGGCGAACGACCGCGTCAGCCTCGCCGTGGCTCCCGGGACGATCCACGCCATCGTCGGCGAGAACGGCGCCGGCAAATCGACCGCCATGCGGATCGCCTACGGCTTCTACGCCGCCGACTCGGGCGAGGTCATGGTCGACGGCAGGCGCGCCGGCTCGCCAGCCCGCACGACGCGATCGCCTCGGGCATCGGCATGGTGCACCAGCACTTCATGCTGGTCGAGACGATGACGGTGGCCGAGAACATCGTGCTCGGCGATCGAGCCGGGCTCGCCGCCTGGCGCTCGACCTCAACGGGGCCGCGGCGCGCGTCGCGAGCCCTCTCCGAAGAGTTCGGGCCTCGCAGATCGACCCCGCGGCCCGTGTCGAGACCCTCTCGGTCGGCCAGCAGCAGCGGGTCGAGCTGCTGAAGGCCCTCTACCGCCAGGCGCGCCTGCTGATCCTCGACGAGCCGACGGCGGTGCTCGCGCCGCAGGAGGTGGCGGACCTGTTCGCGCATCCTGCGCGGCATGCGGGCGCAGGGGAAGACGATCGTCATCGTCACCCACAAGCTCTCGGAGGTGCTGGAGATTTCGGACGAGGTGACGGTGATGCGCGACGGCCGCGTCGTGGGGCATCGCCGGACGGCGGAGACCAACGCCGCCGAGCTCGCCCGCCTGATGGTGGGGCGCGACGTGCTGCTGCGGGTGAGTCAAGCCGGCGGCGAAGCCGGGCGCGGCGGTGCTGAGCGTGCGCGAGCTCTCGCGCTGAACGGCGCGGAGGGCAGGAAGCCGGCTCGACGGCGTCTCCTTCGAGCGTGCGCGCCGGCGAGATCGTCGGGGATCGCGGGCGTCGAGGGGAACGGCCAGACCGAGCTGATCGAGGCGCTCGCCGGGTCTGGTGGACCGCCGGCGCGTCACCGGCGCGATCGATCCGCTCGGCGGCGAGGACATCACCGCCCTCGTCGGCCCGGGACCGCAAGGAGCGCGGGATCGCCCACATCCCCGAGGACCGCCACCGGCGCGGCCTGCTGCTCGACTTCGACCTCGCGGAGAACGCCATCCTCGGCGTCGACGACGCGGCCGCCGATCGCGGTCGGCCCGGGCCGCTCGTGGCTCGACCGCGACGGCGATCCACCAGCGGGCGAGACAGCATCGTCGACGGCTTTCGACGTCCGCCCGCCGAACCTCGCGCTGCCGGCGCGCTCGCTCTCCGGCGGCAACCAGCAGAAGCTGATCCTCGGCCGCGAGCTCGAGCTGCCGCCGCGGCTGCTGCTGGTCGCGCAGCCGACGCGCGGCGTCGACATCGGCGCGATCGAGTTCATCCACCGCCAGCTCGTCGCGCTGCGCGATTCACGGCTGCGCCATCCTGCTCGTCTCCGCCGAGCTCGACGAGGTGACCGCCCTCGCCGACCGCCTGCTCGTCATGCGCCAGGGGCGGATCGTGCGCCGAGGTCGACCCGGCGCGCACCCCGACCGCGGAGATCGGACTGCTGATGACCGGGGAGGCGCGCCTGACCGGTTCCCTGAAGACCATGAAAATCTTGCGTCGAGCTCCTCTTCCCGCTCCTCGCCGTGGCCGCGGCCTTCCTGGTCGGCGGCGTCTCATGGCTGCTCGTCGGCGACGATCCGATCGAGACCTACGCGCTGCTGATCGGCAGCGCGCTCTCCTGGCCGGACGGCATCGGCTACACGCTCTTCTACGCGACGCCGCTCGATCTTCACCGGCCTCGCGGTGGCGGTGGCCTTCCGCTGCGGCCTGCTCAACATCGGCGCCGAGGGGCAGCTCTACATCGCCGCCTTCGCCACCGCCTGGGTGGGGATCACCTTCGCCGGGCCTGCTCGGCCTGGCTGCTGGTCCCGCTCTGCTTCCTCGCCGGCGATCGTCTCCGGCGCGGTCTGGGGCGGCGATGCCGGGCGTGCTCAAGGCGCGGTTCGGGGCGCACGAGGTGATCACCACGATCATGATGAACTTCATCGCCGTGGCCCTGGCCAGCTACTTCACGCAGTACCACTACAAGACGCCGGGCGACCCGATCCTGCAGACGGTGCCGATCGGCGCGGGCGCCCACATCGCGCGGCTCGGCACGGTTCATGCCCGGGCTTCCCGGAGCGCATCCCGCTCAACCTCGCCTTTCCGCTCGCGCTCCTCGCCAGCCTGCTCGTCTATCTCTTCCTCTGGCGCACGCGCTGGGGCTACGAGATCCGGGCCACCGGCGCGAACCCGGCGGCGGCGGAGTACGGCGGCATCTCGACCGCGCCGGCAGATCGTGCTGGCCATGGCGGTCTCCGGCGGCCTGGCCGGCATGGTGGCGATCAACGAGGTGCTCGGCTACCGCTACCGCTACTACGACGGCTTCTCCGCCGGCTACGGCTTCACCGGCATCGCGGTCGCCCTCCTCGGCCGCAACCATCCGGTGGGCGTGCTCCTCGCCGCGCTCCTCTTCGGCGCGCTGCCTGCGCGGCGGGCTCTTCGTCGACATCTTCACCGAGAACGTCTCGAAGGACCTGGTGCAGGTGCTCCAGGCGATCATCATCCTCTTCGTGGCGGCGGAGGCGCTGTTCCGCGGACCCTTCGCGAGGCTGGAGCGCAAGGCGCGTATGAGCGAAACATCTGATCCTTGCGCTGCTGTTCTCGGCCATCCGCCTGGCGACCCCGCTGCTGCTGGCGGCGCTCGGCGGGCTCTACTCGGAGCGCTCCGGGGTGATCAACATCGCCCTCGAGGGGCTGATGCTCGCCGGCGCCTTCACCGCCGCGGTGATGACCCACTACAGCGGCAATCCCTGGGTGGGGCTGCTGGCGGCGATCCTCGCCGGGATCGCCGTGGCGCTGATCCACGCCGTCGCCTGCATCCGCTACCGGGCCGACCAGGTGGTGAGCGGCACGGCGATCAACATCCTCTTCCTCGGCGTGCCGGCCCTCCTCTCCGGAGCGTTCTTCGACTCGACCGGGGCGACGCCGCAGGTCCCGAAGGAGCAACTCCTGCCGTACGCGCCGATCGTCCTCGCCTTCGCTCTGGTGCCGGCGACCTGGTGGGTGCTGAACCGCACGCCGTTCGGCCTGCGCCTGCGGGCGGTGGGGGAGAACCCCGAGGCGGCCGACACGGCGGGGGTGAACGTGGCGCGCATCCGCTATGCCGGGGTGCTGCTCTCCGGCGCGCTGGCGGCGATCGGCGGCGCCTATCTCTCGATCGGCCAGTCCTCGCTGTTCACCCGCAACATGACCGCCGGCCGCGGCTTCATCGCGCTGGCCGCCCTGATCTTCGGCAAGTGGCGGCCGGTGCAGACGATGCTCGCCTGCCTGCTCTTCGGCGTCGCCGAGGCGCTGTCGATCCAGATGCAGGGGGTGTCGCAGATCCCCGTCCAGTTCATCCAGATCATCCCCTACGTGCTGACGATCGTCGTCCTCGCCGGCTTCATCGGCCACTCCCGGGCGCCGCGGGCGCTGGGGCTGCCGTATCAGAAGAAGAGATAGATCGCGTGCACCGGTATTGGATCATGGTAGGCTGTCGTGCATCGACACGATCTTGTTCAAGGAGCTGACGGGATGGACCAGGAGCTGATCGCCTACTTCGACGAGCGCTTTTCTCGTATCGACGAAAGATTTCGTGAGACCTCGCAGCAGATCTCAAGTCTTCGTGAGGAGACCGCTCAACAGATCGGAAGCCTCCGGGATGAATTCGGAAGCCTCCGGGGTGAATTCGAAAGCTTCCGTGAAGAGACCACCCAGAATTTCGGGCGGGTGGACGAGGGGATTCGGCAGGTCCATGTCGTGATCGAAGGCTTGCGGAATGGTGAGGTCCGCGTAGTTTCTGAAGGCGTGTCTGGCTTCAAAGAGCAGCTAAGCGACTTCCGAACAGAGGTCTCGCAAGAGTTCGACGCCGTGCGAGGTTTGGTTCGCTCGACCTATACGGAGTTGGATCGTCGTATCCGCCCCTTGGAGATCCGGAAGGTCCGAAAAAGCTGAGCGGGAGCTATACGGCAAGACTCCCGGTTAGACTACGCGGCATGCGCCGTACCGCCGTTCTTTCACTTCTCCTCTCTCTCTGTCTGTTCGCGCCAAGCCTTGCCGCGGCGCAGAGCGTCCTGGAACAGGCTCTCGCCGCCGAGGTGGCCCGCACGGCCGCGGCTTCGGGGGCTCTCGGGGTCAACATCGTCGAGCTGGATACCGGCGAGACGATCTTCTCGCACCGGGCCGACGAGCCGCGGGTGATCGCCTCCAACAGCAAGCTGTTCACCACCGCGGCGGCCCTGGATACCCTGGGCCCCGGCTATTTCTTCGAGACCCGGCTCCTGATGCGGGGAGCGGTGGGCGACGGAATCCTCCGCGGGGATCTCGGAGTGGTGGGCGCGGGCGATCCGCAGATCTCGGGCCGCGAGTACGGAGGGGATTCCTATGGCGCGTTCCGCCCCTGGGCGGCGGCGTTGCGGGCGCGAGGAATCCAGCGGGTCACCGGCGATCTCTACCTCGCGAGTGGCCTCTTCGAGCCGACGCAGATCCACCCCGAATGGCCGCGCGACCAGCTCACCGACTGGTACGAGGCCCCGATCGCCTCCCTCGCCTTCAGCGACAACTGCATCCTGGTACGGGTGTGGCCGGGCGCGGCGGGGCGGCTGGCGGTGGTGGAGACCGTGCCGCCGGTGCCGATCGTCCGCGTGGACAACAGCGCCCTGACCACCTCCAAGCGCCGGGGGACCCGCCTCTTCGTCGGGCGGACCGGCGACCTGCTGACCGTCCGGGGATCGATCGACGCCGGCTCGGGGCCGTTCGAGACCTGGGTGACGGTGCCCGATCCGGTGCTCTACTTCGGCCTCGCCCTGCGCGGTGCACTCGCCGAGGAGGGGATCACGGTCGACGGCGAGATCCGGCCGGTGGCACAGCTCCCGGGCGCGGTCTGGGCCCGGGTGGCCGTCCACCGGAGCGATCTGGTCACCGCCATCACCACGACCAACAAGCGAAGCCAGAACTTTTACGCCGAGACCCTGTCCAAGATCATCGGCGCCGCCCGCTGTGGCGAGGGGAGCTGGAGCGCGGGGACGCGGGCCATCGAGGAGTTCGTCGCCTCGATCGGCGTCCCCGCCGGCAGCGTCCACCTGGTGGACGGCTCCGGCATGAGCCGCAGCAATCAGGCTTCGCCGCGGGCGATCACGATGCTGCTGCGGCACATGTTCTTCCACCCCGCGGCGGCGGAGTATGCCCAGTCGCTCCCCTACGGGGGGGAGGACATGAAATCCTGGAAGCGGCGGCTGGCGGCGCCCCCCTACCGCGGGAACGTCCTCGCCAAGACAGGGACGCTCAACGGCGTCTCGGCCCTTTCGGGCTATGCCAAGGCCGTGTCCGGCAAGTCCTACGCCTTCTCGATCGTCGTCGAGCGGTGCAGGATCGACGCGCACGGCGCGCAGGACCGGATCGTGATGGCGCTGATCGACAACGGCTGACGGGCCACGAACGAACACGAATCGATCGCATTCCAGGTAGAATGCCCGTCTAGCCGCGGCGCGGCAAACCGCGAGGAGGATCGCCCTTGGTCACGTCCGAAGTTCGCCCGGTCAACTACCGGGGCCTGATGAAGAAGGTGGAGCAGGCCGTCGCGGCGATGGACCGCGCCGAGGACGTCGGCTCGACGATCCACTCCCTGCTCGAGATCATCATCGACAAGTTCCAGGACGAGCTGGGCATCTACGGCGGCCGTCTCTACCAGCGCCGGGGCGGCTACTACGTCCTCCAGGCCACCTTCGGCGACGCCAAGGAGGTTCCCCAGGGGCTCAAGGTGCCGATCTCCTACCGGCCGGTGCAGCTCCTGCTCGAGGAGGGCACCGTCTACATGGACGACCAGGACCCGAACATCGACCGCAACCTCGAGGATCTCTTGGGCGTCCAGCAGTTCGCCGCCATCGAGGTGGGCAGCGAGGAGTACATCCTCGCCTTCAACGTCGCCGCCGGCCATGACCGGGACGACATCCTCTTTTCGCTCGGCATCCTGCGCCACAGCGTCAACCAGAAGATCCGCCGCGACAAGATGGAGGGGATCTTCGAGCAGGCGCGCAAGATCCAGGCGTCGATCCTGCCGCGCCGCGATCCGGCGTACGGCGACTTCGACATCTTCGGCCGCTCCGAGCCGATGGAAGAGGTGGGGGGCGATTTCTTCGACTACATCCCGCTGACCAAGAAGATCCTCGGCCTCGCCATCGCCGACGTCTCCGGCCACGGCCTCCCCGCCGCCCTCCAGGTGCGCGACATCTACATGGGGCTGCGGATGGGCCTCGCGCGCGATTTCAAGATCGTGCGCACGGTCGAGCGGATGAACAACATCATCCACCAGAGCACGCTGACCAGCCGCTTCGTGTCGATGTTCTACGGCGAGCTCGAGCTCAACGGCGTCTTCATCTACGTCAACGCCGGGCATCCGCCGCCGATCCACATCGCGGCCGACGGCAAGGTGCGCAACCTGGAGGAGGGGGGGCCGGTGCTCGGGCCGCTCCCCGACGCCACCTATGAGCGCGGCTTCGTCACCATGAAGCCGGGCGACATGCTGGTCTTCTACACCGACGGCATCTGCGAGACCCAGGGGCGGGACGAGAGCGGCCGTCTGCTCGGCGAGTACGGCGTCGAGCGCATGCTCGAGGTGGCCCGCGAGCATCAGGGGGAGACCGCCCGCGAGGTGGTGGACGCCATCTTCGCCAGCGTCGAGGCCTTCAGCCGCGAGGCCCCCCCGGACGACGACCGCACCGTGATGGTGGTCAGCCAGCCGGTGATCGACACTTCCGTGACCCAGGCGTTCCCGCGGCCGACCGGGCTGCTCTAGCGTTCACGCCTGCGGTACAACCTCTTGATTCTGTATTAGCTTGACGATGCTCCGCTCGGGGTAGATCCCCGGCCGGAGCTGCACGCCGGGGTAGATCTGCGTCCCCCGGCCCACCACGACCCCGGGGTGGAGGACGGAGTTGCAGCCGGTCAGCACGCCGTCGCCCAGGATCGCGCCGAGCTTGCGGCGGCCGGTGTCGAGGCGCTGTCCATTATTGGGGTCAGGATGGGGGATGCGGATCTGGCCGCCGTCGTGCCGGAAGTTCGAGAGGATCGTGCCCGCCCCGAGGTTGACGTCGGCGCCGAGGATCGAGTCGCCGACGTAGTTGAGGTGCGGAGCCTTGGCATGGGGGAGGAGGATGGCCCGCTTGATCTCCGTGTTCGCCCCCACGATGCAGCGGTCGCCGATCCAGATGCCCCCGCGCAGATAGGCGCCGGGCCGGATCTCGACGTCGCGGCCGATATAGATCGGTCCCTCGATGACCGCGGTCGGGTGGATGCGGGCGCCGGGGCAGATCACAATCCGGTCGCCCACGAGGTGGACGTCCGGCGCGAGCTGGCCGTGGATCTCGCTCGACGGCAGGCTGGCGAGGATCTCGTCCAGCGGTTCGCCCAGAAGCTCCCAGGGAGCGGCTGGATTGAAGAGGCTGGCGAAGGCGTCCGGCAGTTCGGCAAAAAGCGAGGGGATCTCGGATGGACTCATCATCTCTCCGTCAAATGGATGGGATATCGATCACCGCGGATCGAGCAAGGCACGTGCCATGGATACGCGTATGGATGCGGATGATATCGTCCGTCCCCGCGTGAGTCGCTTTCGCCCCCTCCCGGTCTCCTTCTACCGCCGTCCGGCCGAGACCGTCGCCCGGGATCTCCTCGGCCGGTATCTGGTGCGCGAGCTGGACGGCGAGCGGCTGGTGCTTCGCCTGGTCGAGACGGAAGCCTATCTCGGGGCCTCCGATCGCGCGAGCCACGCCTGGGGCGGCCGCCGCACGGCGCGCAACGAGAGCCTGTATCTCGCCGGGGGTTACGCCTACGTCTACATGATCTACGGCATGCACTTCTGTCTGAACGCCGTCACCGGCGAGGCGGGCGTCGGCAGCGCCGTGCTGCTGCGGGCGGGCGAGCCGGTCGAGGGGGAGGAGCGAATGCGGGACAACCGGGGGTGGGCCCAGGCGCCCAAACCGGGCGATCTCGCGGGTGGGCCGGGCAAGCTCTGCCAAGCCCTCGCCATCGGCCGCGAACTCGACGGGGTGCCGCTCGGCCAGCCACCCCTCTACATCACCAAGGGTGAGCCGGTGGCGGAAGCCGGGATCGTGGCGAGCCCCCGCATCGGCGTCGACTACGCCGAGGAGGCGGCCCTCTGGCCTTTGCGGTTCTCTGTGCGCGGCCATGCGCACGTCTCACGTCCGCGGCCGGTTTGAAACTTTCGCGTCCGGCATGGGAACATGAAGAGGAGGCCAAAGGAATCATGCTCAACGAAACGATCCGGAAACAGATCCGTCCGAGGCTGCAGAAGGCTTTCCAGGAGCGCTTCCGGGGGGTCCTCCTGTTTGGATCTGAGGCGAGAAACCAGGCCGGCGAGGACAGCGATCTCGACTTGATGGTGCTCCTCGAAGCTCCGGTCCGAGTCGGTAAGGATCTGGAGACCATCGTTAAAGCGCTCTACCCCCTGCAACTGGAGATGGATCGCCCAATCCACGCGCTGCCGGTCTCGTCAGACGCCTTCGAAGCAGGGAATTACGGCATCTATCGCAGTGCGCGCCGGGAAGGCCATTATCTGTGAGCCCTGAGGTCCTGGATTACTGGTCTCGGGCCGCGCAAGCCCTCCAGACGGCAGCGAGTCTGGTGAATCGCGATCCGGATGCCTCCTCCTCGCGGGCCTACTATGCGGCTTTCTACGCTGTATCGGCTTTGTTGGCGTTCGAGCAGCGCTCCTTTTCCAAGCACACTGCCATCGAGCGGGCGGTCCATCGCGATTTCGTGAAGCCGGGGATCTGGTCCGCGGAGCTGGGCGCGGCTTTTTCCTGGCTTGCCAACCTTCGGTACACCGCGGATTATGGCGGTGGCGAGCACGTGCAGCCGGAGGACGCGGAGCTCGCGGTGGAAAAGGCTCGCCTGATCCTGCAAGCTGTTCGCGCCGCCGCTCCTGAGCCCCTCTCAGATCCCGAGCCGCACCCGTGACAACTGTCACCCCCAACTCCTGACATCCCTCCCTGGGGTGCTCCGGCCCGGTCCTCCAGAATGCTCCTGGAAGATACGAACGGAGGATTCCATGACACGAACCACACCTTTTGACGAGGACCGGCCGGTCGCGGAGCTGCGGCGGGCGGTCAAGCGGTACGGCGCGGTTACGGCGCTGGCCGGGATGGACTTCGAGGTCCGGCCCGGCGAGGTGGTCGCCCTGCTCGGCCCCAACGGCGCGGGCAAGACGACCGCGGTCCAGCTCCTGCTCGGCCTCGCCCGGCCGAACGCGGGGGAGGCCCGGCTCTTCGGCGTCGAACCCCGGCGCGCCGAGGCGCGGATGCGCACCGGCGCCATGCTCCAGGTCTCCAAAGTGCCCGAGACCTTGAAAGTGCGCGAGCACATCCACCTCGTCTCCAGCTACTACCCACACCCCCTTCCCGAACGCGAGGTGATGGCCGCGGCCGGCCTCGAAGGGATCGAGGGGCGCCTCTTCGGCAAGCTCTCGGGCGGCCAGCGCCAGCGCGTGCTCTTCGCCCTCGCCCTGTGCGGCGATCCGGACCTGATGTTCCTCGACGAGCCCACGGTCGGTCTCGACGTCGAGGCCCGGCGCGCTTTCTGGACGGTGATCGCGGAGAAGGCGCGGCAGGGGAGGTCGGTGCTGCTGACCACCCACTACCTGGAGGAGGCCGACGCCCTCGCCGACCGCATCGTGATGATCGGCCACGGCCGGGTGATCGCCGAGGGGACGCCCGCCGAGATCAAGTCCCGCGTCGTGGGGCGCAAGATCCGCTGCCGGACCGTCCTGCCTCTCGCCGCGATCGCCGCCCTGCCCGGCGTGCGTGACGTCCGCCGGCAGGACGAATTGACCGAGGTGTTCGCGGCCGAGGCCGAGCGCACCGTCTTCGAGCTGCTCTCCCGGGATCCGTCGCTCTCCGCGCTCGAGGTGCGGGGAGCGGATCTGGAGGAAGCGTTCCTGTCCCTGACGAATTCCGATCCCGAGGAGGTGGCCGCATGATCGCCCAGACCCAGTCACGTAGCCTTCTGCGGATTTATGCCCTGGAGGCCAAATACGAGTTCCTGAAGCAGTTGCGGCTGCCCGCGTACCTCGTTCCGACCCTCACCTTCCCGCTGGTTTTCTACATGCTCTTTGGCGTGGCATTGCGGCACGGATCGGCCGGGCCGTTCGACATGCCCACCTACATGCTCGCCACCTACGGCGCCTTCGGCGTGATGAACACGGCTCTCTTCGCTTTCGGCGCCGGCGTGGCCATCGAGCGCGGGCAGGGTTGGATGCTGTTCAAGCGGGCGACGCCGATGCCCCCTCTCGCCTATTTCGCCGGCAAGCTCGCGATGAGCGTCCTGTTCAGCCTGATCATGGTGAGCCTCCTCTTCACCCTCGGCGCCACGGCCGGCGGAGTGCGCCTCCCCGCCGCGACCTGGCTCTCCCTCTCCGGGGTACTGGTCGCCGGCACGCTGCCGTTCGCCGCGTTCGGGCTCGCCGTGGGCTATTGGGCGGGTCCCAACTCGGCGGTGGCGATGCTCAATCTGCTCGCGCTCCCCTCGGCGTTCGGCTCGGGGATGTGGATTCCCATCCAGATGCTCCCCCCCGTGGTCAAGCGGATCGCCCTTTTCCTGCCGCCCTACCACTACGCCCAGCTCGCGCTGCGCACGCTCGGACTCGATCGCGGCGAGCCGCCGGCGCACCATGTCGCCTTCCTCGCCCTGTTCACGGCAGCCTCTCTCCTGCTCGCCTGGATCGGCTTCCGGCGGGACGAAGGCAAGACGTTCGGGTAAGGTATGGGAAGAATGCGCCTGCTTCCCGACGATCCGGAGATCGGCTGGACGCCTTACGCCTGGCTGATCTATCTCACGGCTTTCCTGGCCTGGCCGGGGACGCGGTCGGCGTCCGCCCTGGAGTGGGCGCTGACCGGGGCCGGACTGGCCGCCTTCCTGGTCCTCTACTTCTGGGGGCACTGGCTGAAAGGCCGGCAGGTCCTCTGGGCCGCCGGCGGCATCCTCCTCCTCGCCGTCCTTTACTCGCCCTTCAACCCGGGGGCGGCCTCGTTCTTCATCTATGCCGCCTCCTTCCTCGCCGACGCCGGGTCGCCGCGCCTGGCCTGGAGCCTGCTCGGCGTCCTGCTGGTGGTACTGGCGGTGGAGATCCCGCTGGCCCACCTGCCGCCCTTCACCTGGGTGCCCGCCGCCGTGTTCGCCCTGCTGATCGGCGCCATCTGCATCCACGGCGCCGAGGTGAAGCGGGCCAACGCCAAGCTGCGGATAGCCCATGAGGAGATCGGGCGGCTGGCTCAGACGGCCGAGCGGGAGCGCATCGCCCGCGACCTCCACGACGTCCTGGGGCACACCCTGTCGCTGATCACCCTGAAGTCGGAGCTGGCGGGGAAGCTCGTCGAGCGGGACCCGGAGCGGGCCGGGCGGGAGATCCGGGAGGTCGAGCGCATCTCCCGCGAGGCCCTGCGCGAGGTGCGGACGGCGATCGCCGGCTACCGTTCCGAGGGGCTCCCGGCCGAGATGGGCCGGGCGCGGCTGGCGCTGGAGTCGGCGGGCGTGCGCCTCGAATACTTCACTCAGCCGGTCGAGCTCGACCCCGCGCGGGAGACCGTGGTCGCGCTGGCGCTGCGCGAGGCGGTGACCAACGTCGTCCGCCATGCCGGGGCCCGGACCTGCCGGATCACCCTGGAGCAGACGGATGAGGAGACGCGGCTGGAGGTGAGCGACGACGGCCGCGGAGGCTCGGCGCCCGAGGGGATCGGCCTCGCCTCGATGCGCGAGCGGGTCGAGGGGCTCGGCGGCCGGCTGGAGCGCCACGCGGAGACCGGGACCTCGCTCCGGATCACCCTGCCGCGCCGGCAGAGCCCCTTCCTGGCGGAGGAAGCCGATCGAACGCTGAAGGAGCGGCCGGCTTGATCCGGGTGCTGATCGCCGAGGACCAGGGGATGGTCCTGGGAGCGCTCGCCGCCCTGCTCGAGCTGGAGCCGGACATCGAGGTGGTCGGCCGGGCCCATGACGGCCAGGACGCCCTCGACCTCGCCCTCACCACGAAGCCGGACGTGGTGCTCACCGACATCGAGATGCCGCGGATGACCGGCCTCGAGCTCGCCGCCGAGCTCAAGCGGCGGGCCCACCCCGCAAAGGTGGTGATCCTCACCACCTTCGCCCGTAGCGGCTATCTGCGCCGGGCCCTGGACGCCGGCGCCGCGGGCTATCTCCTCAAGGACACGCCCTCCGACCGGCTCGCCGAGGCCGTCCGCCGGGTCCATGCCGGGCTGCGGTCGATCGATCCCGAGCTGGCGGCGGCCGCCTGGGAGGAGGCCGATCCGCTGACCGACCGCGAGCGCCAGGTGCTCCGCCTGGCCGCCGAGGGGCATTCGACCGCCCGCATCGCCGCGGAGCTGCACCTTTCCGATGGAACGATCCGCAATTACCTCTCCGAGGCCATCAGCAAGGTCGGCGCCGAGAACCGGGTCGAGGCGGCGCGCATCGCCCGGCAGAAGGGGTGGCTGTAGGCGTTTCGCCAAAATTTTTCTGCCGTGACGCGCTGGCGGTGTTCTTGGAGTAAGATTCTCCCGGATTATCTATTGATCTTCAGCCAAGGGTGTTTGCAGGCGCACGCTCTCCGGCATGAGCACGCCGGTACCTGTATCGTTCCGTCCGTTGATTTTGGGAGGTTAAAATGATCGATCGCTGTCTGAGACTCTCTCCGACCTGGGCGCGAGCGAGCCGGCTGACCGCCGGGCTGCTCGCCTGCCTGAGTTCCATCGCTCTCGTTCCCGCGGCCGGAGCTGCCCCGCCGCGAACCCTGGAGGACCGCCCCGAGTCCGAGCTCTCCCTGCCGGCGGCAGGATCTGTGCCCGCCGGCTTCGAGCACGCCGGGCGCACCGACGACGGCCGCATCCAGGTCATGGTTGAGCTCCAGGACCCCGCGGCGGCGGTGGTCTACGCCGAGGCCATGCGGGACGCCGTTCCCTCCGACAAGCGGGCGCGGGCGCAGGCCGGTGTGGCGACCAGGGCCCAGGTGCTCAAGATCGAGGCGGCGCAGCAGAGCGTCGGCAGGGCGATCTCGGCGGCGACCGGCGCGCGGGAGCTGTTCCGCGTTTCCAAGGCGATGAACGCGATCGCCGTCGCC
This sequence comes from uncultured Acidobacteriota bacterium, assembly GCA_963792575.1. Lineage (GTDB taxonomy): Bacteria > Acidobacteriota > Thermoanaerobaculia > Multivoradales > UBA5704 > DATARR01. The sequence goes on along the minus strand of CAWBWZ010000021.1, from coordinate 138,289 downwards.
GTCGACCCGCGCGCGCTCCGCACCCTGGAGAAGATCCAGGGGGTCAAGCGCGTGCTGCCGATCGTGCCGGAGTATCTGACCAACTCCAGCAGCGTCCCCTTCCTCGGCACGCCGAACGTCTGGGCGAACACGATCGGACTGCCGGCGGGAGCCGACGGTACCGGCATCCGGATCGGCGTCATCGACACCGGTATCGACTACATGCACGCCGATTTCGGCGGCACCGGCCTGCTCGCCGACTACCAGACGGAGAGCACCGCCACGGCGAATTTCACCACCGGCGGCATGTTCCCCACCACCAAGGTGGTGGGGGGGACCGACTTCGCGGGCGACGCCTACACCGGGACCAACGTCGCGATCCCCGACTCCAACCCGATGGACTGCAACGGCCACGGCAGCCACGTCTCGGGCACGGCGGCCGGCTACGGCGTCACCGCGGCCGGCGCCACCTTCACCGGGCCCTATGACGCCAGCCCCGCTACCTACAGCCCGCTGCGCATCGGCCCCGGCACCGCGCCCAAGGCGTCGCTGTACGGCCTGCGCGTGTTCGGCTGCGCCGGCAGCACCAGCCTGACGGTCCAGGCCATCGACTGGTCGATGGACCCGAACAACGACTCCGATCTTTCCGATCACCTCGACGTCATCAACATGTCGCTCGGCTCTTCCTACGGCTCGGTGCTCAACTCCAGCTCGGTCGCCGCGGACAACGCGGCGCTGGCGGGAGTGATCGTCGTCACCTCGGCCGGCAACTCCAGCGACTCCTTCTTTATCAGCGGCAGCCCGGGCGCCGCCACGCGGGCCATCGCCACGGCGGCCTCGGTGGACAACGGTGTTCCCGTGCCGTTCGTGCAGGTCAACGCGCCGGCGGGGATCGCTGGCGGCTACCTCGCCGGCAGCGCCTCGTTCGGCTCCGTGCTCACGCCCAGCGGCACGCCGCCCGGACCGCACAGCGTGGTGATCGCCATCGACCCCGCCGATGGAGCGGGTCCGTCCACCACCGACGGCTGCTCGGCGATCACCAACGCCGCCGCCGTCGCCGGCAACATCGCCCTGATCGACCGCGGCACCTGCGGCTTCATCGTCAAGGTCAAGAACGCGCAGAACGCGGGCGCGGTCGCCGTGATCATCGCCGACAACGCGCCGGGCTCGCCGCCGGCAGGCATGTCCGGCGTCGACGCCACGATCACCATCCCGTCCGTCCGCGTCACGCTGCTGGACGCCAACACGTTCAAGGCCAACATCGCGTCGCTCAACGTCACGCTGCTCGGCCCGGAGGGCAGCGACACGGTGGCGAGCTTCTCCTCGCGGGGCCCGCGCCGCATCTACGGCTCGCCGCTGCGGCTGAAGCCTGACATCGCGGCCCCGGGCCTCAGCATCACCTCCGTCCAGACCGGCCACACCTGCATGGTGGCGGCGGGGTGCACCGGCCTTTCGGACCCCTCCGGGTTCCAGGCCGGCAGCCAGACCCTGATCATCTCCGGCACCTCGATGGCGAGCCCGCACATGGCCGGCATCATGGCGCTGCTGCGCGAGCTGCACCCCGACTGGTCGGTGGAGGAGCTGAAGGCGCTGGTGATGAACTACGCCAACCATGACACGACCCTCTATCCGAACGCCACGCCGCCGCGGTTCGGCCCCTCGCGGGTCGGCGCCGGCCGCGTCGATCCCCCGCAGGCGGCCGTGGGCAGCGTCATCGCCATGAACGCCGAGGAGCAGGGGCTGGTCAGCGTCACCTTCGATCCGGAGGTGGTCGGCGTCACCACCCAGACGCGGAAGATCCGGGTGGTCAACAAGGGCACCGCCTCGCAGACCTATACCCTGGCCTTCGACACCGCCGTCGACTCCCCCGGCGTCTCTTTCTCCCTGCCCGGTGGCAACTCGCTGACCGTGCCGGCGGGGGAGACGGTCGAGCTCAACATCCAGATGTCGGCCGACGCCTCGCAGATGGATCACACGCGCGACCCCTCGCTCTTCCCGACCCAGGGGATCCAGGCGAACTACGGTGACGTGCCGCGCAACTTCCTCACCGAGGAGGGGGCGTACCTCACCTTCAGCCAGAGCGCGACGCTGAAGTTCCGGCTGCCGGTCTACATGGCGGAGAAGCCCGCGTCGATGATGTCCGCCGCGGACACCATCGTCACCGGCGGGGCGGGCTCCGGCTCGACCACCATCGCGCTGTCCGGCATCGGCCTGTGCACCGGCACGCTGGCGGCGGGGCCGACCTGCAACGGCACCTTCCCGACCGACGTCGAGTCGCTGGTGTCCCCCTTCGAGCTGCAGGTGGTCTCGCCGCTCGATCCGGTGAACTCCACGGACTACGCCGACATCCACTATGCCGGCGTCTCCTATCTGCCGGGCTCGCCGTCCAACATCAACAACGACCTCATCCTCTTCGGCGTCGCGAGCTGGGGGGACTGGTCGAGCCTGAACGACGTCGCCTATAACGTCTGCGTCGACACCAACGAGGACGGCGTCTACGACCGGAGCGTGATCAACACCCACCCCGGCATCTTCGTCACCGGCGCGTCGCCCAACGACACGTTCGTGCGCGTCGTCCAGAACCTCTCCACGGGAGGCTTCAGCATTCTCGGGCTGGGGTCCCCCGTGAACCTCGTCGCGCCTTCGGTCATCGACACGGCGCTCCACCTCAACAACGTGTTCCTGCTCGGCGCCTCCCCGGCCCTGCTCGGCATGACCGCCGGCGACACCACGTTCCGCTACAAGATCGTGACCTGTCCCGGCAGCAACCCCTCCTGCGCGCGGACGACCACCGGCGACCACTGCTCGCCGGCGGCCGGCGTCTTCTTCGACCAGGCGCCGGGCCCCTACTTCTACAACTGGGCAGCTCAGGGCCTCAACTTCGGCGGTGACTTCCTGGATGAGGACCTCAACGGCGCCGCCCTGCCGGTCACCTGGAACACCGCCAACATGACGACCAACGGCTCGCTCGGCGCCCTGCTGCTGCACCATCACAACCAGGCCGGCCAGCGGGCCGAGGTCGCGCTGCTCGACACCGCGCAGCGGTCGGACCTCGCGATCAGCGCGTCGGTCAACAACGCGACGCCGGCAGCCGGCGCCAGCGTGACGATCACCCTCACGGTGACCAACAACGGGCCGAACAATGCCACCGGCGTCGTGGTGAACGACTTCCTGCCGACAGGTCTGACCTACGTGTCGGACGACGGCGGCGGCGCCTACAACAGCGGTACCGGCCTGTGGACGATCGGTGCCCTCGCCAACAGCGCCTCCGCCACTCTGCACATCGTGGCCACGGCCGACAGCACCGAGCCGCTCGAGAACCTGGCCGAGATCACGGCGGCCACCCCGCTCGATCCGAACGCGGCCAACAACCGCGCGAAGACGGCTCTGCAGGCACCCCGTTCGGCCGACCTCCAGTTGACGTTCGGCGCCAATGTGGCCACCGTCAACCCCGGCGGCTCGATCGTCTACACCCTGACGGTGAAGAACAATGGCGACGATCCGGCCTACAGCGTCGACATCCAGGAGGACTTCCCGCTGTTCCCGGCCCTCAACCCCGGCAGCTTCACGGTCTCCCAGGGCGTTTACGCCCCGGCGACCGGTCACTGGGACCTCGCCAGCCTGCCGGTCGGCAACTCGGCGATCCTGACCTTCACGGTCACCGCGCCGAACTACGCCGGCAGCCTGGTGAACAACGCCACGACCTCCTCGGCCAAGGCGCTGGTCATCCATCGCAAGGCGGCGGATCCGAACCTCGCCGACAACATGGCGAGCGCCACCGTCATGGTGCTCTCGCCGGCCACCGTCACCGCCACCAAATCGGTGTCGGGCAGCTTTGCCGAGGGGGGCACGGTGACCTACACCATCGTCCTCTCCAACAGCAGCAGCTTCGACCAGCAGAACAACTCGGGCAATGAGCTCACGGACGTCCTGCCGTCGCAGCTCACCCTGGTCTCCGCCTCCGCGACCTCGGGCACGGCGACCGCCACCGTCGGGACCAACACGGTGACCTGGGATGGCGTCGTGCCGGCGAACGGCTCGGTGACGATCACCATCCAGGCCACCGTCAAGACCGGCACCGCCTTGCAGACGGTCACCAACCAGGCGACGGTCAACTACGACGCCGACGGCAACGGGGTCAACGAGGCCTCTGCCACCTCGACCGCCCCCGGCGGCGGCACGACCTCCTTCGTGGTGGTCTCGCCCTCCTCGGTCGGCACCCACACCAAGACCGTCAGCGGCACCTTCGCCCCGGGCGGCACGGTGACCTATACGGTGACGATCTCCAACCCCAGCGCCTCGACGCAGCTCGACAACCCCGGCGACGAGTTCACCGACGTCCTGGCGGCGAACATGACGCTGGTGAGCGCCACCGCCACCTCGGGCGTCGCCACCGTCGACGTGCCCACCCGGACCGTGCACTGGAACGGCTCCATCGCGGCCGGCGGCTCGGTGACGATCACCATCACCGCCGTGATCGACAGCGCCGCCAGCGGCACGATCTCCAACCAGGGGAGCGTCTTCTTCGACGCCGACGGCAACGGCACGAACGAGTCGTCGATCCTGACGGACGATCCGGCCACCGCCGCCGCGGACGATCCGACCTCCTTCGCGGTCGGGGCGATCGCGCAGATCCCGACCCTCTCCGAGGTCGGCCTCGTGGCTCTCGCCCTGCTGCTGGCGAGCGGCGCCTTCCTGATGCTGAGGCGCCGGCGGGCGTAGTCGAGCCTTCCAGCCGGTCAGCCACTCAAGGGCGGGGAGAAATCCCCGCCCTTTTTGTTGGTGGGCCTCGGTTCCGGCGGTGTCCTTGTCGTCCTTGATGTCCTTTGCGTCCTTTGTCCTTATCCTGGGCGAATCTGCCGGCTGCTGCGTAAACTAGAAACATCCAGGAGGTAGATATGGCGATCCCGCGGAAGCTCCCAGTCATTCCAGCCCTGCTGTTCCTGCTCGCCTCGACGGCCTTCGCCGCGGACCGCTGGCAGCCGGCCGGGCCGGAGGGGGGGAACATCACCTCGCTGGCGATCGATCCCACAAACCCTCGCGTTCTCTATGCCGCCGCCGGTGCGGGGGGCGTGTTCAAGAGCGCCGACGCCGGCGCCACCTGGGCTCCGGCGTTCGACGGGCTCCGGGGCATCGTCCGGATCGTGGCCGTCGATCCCGGCCGGCCCGCGACGGTCTACGCCGGCACCGACCTGGAGATCTTCCACAGCGACGACGGCGGCGCCCACTGGACCGCCACCCCTGGCCCCGCTCCGTCGCATCTGCCGGTCAGCGCCCTGCTGGCGACTCCGGCGGCGGTCTACGTCAGTCTCGTCAGCAACTCTCCGGCCCCGGTCGCGATCGGGTACCTCTTCAAGAGCACGGACCGCGGAGCGAGCTGGTCCCCCCTGGGCACCGGCGGATTCGTCGTGACGGCGCTCGCCGCCGATCCCGCGAATTCCAACGTCCTCTACGCGGGCTCCCATACGGGAGTGTTCCGGAGCGCCGACGGTGGATCGACCTGGACCGCCGCGAGTGGCGTTCTGCCGGCCGGCGCGGGCGTCACCGCCCTCCTGGCGCCGGCGCCGCACACCGTCTATGTGGCGCTCACCAAGGGCGCCAAGGTGTTCCGCAGCACCGACGGCGGGAGCCACTGGCAGCGGGTGAGCCGGGGGATCGACAGCCCGTCGCTCACCGCCTTCGCGGCCGGGCCCAATCCCGCGGTTCTCTATGTCGCGGCGAATGCCCCCGCGGGCACGGGCTCGCTGTTCCGTACCATGGACGGTGGCGCCCACTGGCAGCGGGCGGACGCGGGTCTCCCCACGGATCTCCAGGCGCTCGTTTTCGCTCCCCAGGAGCGCGCGCTCTTCGCCGGCAGCCGCACCGCCGGAGTCTTCCGCGGCGGCGGCGGCGCGACGGCCTGGACGACCGCCAGCCATGGGCTCCGCGCCGTGCCCGCCGACGCGGTGGTCGCCGACCCCAGGCGTCCGGCGATCCTGTTCGCGGGCACTCCGGATTTCGGGCTGATCAAGACGGCGGATGGGGGCGCGAGCTGGCGGGGCACCGGCGTCAGCCAGGGCGCGCGCGCGCCACTGGCGATCGATCCCCAGCGGCCCGCCACGGTCTATGCCGCCAGCCGCGACACGAGACTGCTGCGCAGCCGCGACGGCGGCCGTGGCTGGCAGCGCATCCGGACCTCGTCGTTCGGGGTCAACGACCTCGCCGTCGATCCCGGCGATCCGTCCATCCTCTACGCCAGCGGATTTTTCCGCATCGACCGGAGCACCGACGGCGGCGACACCTGGACCCAGGATTACGGCTCCGCCTGCGTGCTCCCGGAAAGCTTCGCGGTCACCCCGACCTCGCGGGTCTTCAACGCGGCGTTCTCGGCGTGCGGCCCGAACGCGCTCGGCCTCGGCATCCACGAGAGGGGTCTGGACGGCGGCTGGCGGGAGGTCAACAATGGATTGCCCATTCACCCCAGTCCGGAGGCCCTGGCCGCCGATCCCCGGCAGCCGTCGACGCTGTACGCGGGGATCCAGGGCTTTCTGTTGAACCCCGAGGCGCGAACCGTCAACCGGACGTATCGAACGATCGATGGGGAGAGCTGGACCCAGGTCGCCGGGCTGGGTGAGAACGCGGCCACGGCGTTCGCCTTCCCGCCCGCGGAGCCCGGTGTGATCTACGCCGCCGTGGGATTCGGGCTCCTGGTGAGCGAGGACGGCGGCGAGACCTGGCACGCCGCCGGCGACGGACTGCCCCAGGCCACGGTGTCCGCGCTGGCCGTCGGCGCGGATGCTTCCACGGTGTACGCCGCGACGCCGGGTGGCCTCTACAGGCTGATCCCCGGCGCGCCCTGAGGCCGGCGTCCAACAAGAAAGGGGGCGCGATTCATTGCGCCCCTTCCTCCTCCTCCGGCCCCCGTTTTCCCTTCGGCGCCCGCCCCGCCTCGCGCAGGGCGCGCGTGAGGAGGAACTCGATCTGCGCGTTGACGCTGCGCAGCTCGTCCTCGGCCCAGCGCCGGAGCGACTCGTAGGTCTCCGGGTCGAGCCGCAGCGGGTAGTTCTTGCGTTCCGCCAAGACCGCCTCAGTGGTACAGGCTGCCGACGTTGACCACCGGCTGCGGATGGCCGCCGCCGCAGAGCACCACCAGCAGGTTGCTCACCATCGCGGCCCGGCGCTCCGGGTCGAGCTCGACGAGCCCCTTGGTGGCGAGCATCTCCAGGGCGTGCTCGACCATCCCGACCGCGCCCTCGACGATCTTCGCCCGCGCCGCCACCACCGCGCTGGCCTGCTGGCGCTGCAGCATCGCCGATGCGATCTCGGGCGAGTAGGCGAGGTGGCTGATGCGGGCCTCCAGCACCGAGACTCCCGCCTGCTCCAGACGCTCCTGAATCTCCCGGGCGAGCCCCACCGACATCTCCGAGGTATGGCCGGAGAGGTCCATCTCCCCCTCGACGTCGGCGACGTAGGGGAAGTGGGTGGCGAGGTTGCGCAGCGCCGACTCGCTCTGGACCTGGACGAAGTTGATGTAGTCGTCGACGTTGAACAGCGCCTCGGCGGTGTCGAACACCCGCCAGACCACGACGGCCGCGATCTCGATCGGGTTGCCCGCCTTGTCGTTGACCTTCAGCTTGGCGGTCTCGAAGTTGCGGGTGCGCGCCGAGACGCTCTTCTTGCTGTAGAAGGGGTTGGCCCAGCGCAGGCCCGGCGTGCGGGTCGTTCCCACATAGTCGCCGAAGAACTGCAGCACCTTGGGCTGGTTCGGGTTGACCACGAACAGGCCGCATTCGCCGACGACGCCGATGAGCAGCAGCAGCGCGGAGGCGATGATCCCCCATCCCAGGCCCGCGCGGGCGCTGTAGATCAGACCGGCGACCGCGGCCAGAAGGATCACGAAGAACAGCAGCAGCATGGTCAGCCCCGGACTGCCGTTGTACTCCCTTTCGCGAATCATGGTGGTTGTCCTCTCTTGTTAAGTGATGGCAGAGTGATATCACTCTGATGTCTACTACGCAAGAGACGGAAGAAGGTTGCGGGACGCTCGAATTGCCTTGGGGAGAGGCCGGGAAGCTTGGGAGAGGGGTATCCCAACCAGGGAGAGGGGTATCCCAGGAAGGGATAGGGGTCCCCCAGCTTGGGAGAGGGGTCTCCCCAATTGGGGAACGGTTTCCCCAAAAAGGGGAGGGGTCTCCCAAGCGGGGAGAGGGGTATCCCAACTTGGGAGAGGGGTCTCCCAGGTTGGGGGAAGGTTTCCCCTACTGGCTCTGGAGAAGCTCGGGGAAGATCTGCTGGGTGAACACGCGCTTCAACTCGCGGAGGGTCGTGTCGTCGAGCTGGCCGGTAACCCGCTGAATCTGATTCATGAGGACCGTCATCACGACCGGTTTGATGACCGAAGGCGCGGTCAGCCCGCACGCCTCCGGGTCGTGGATGTCGATCGTCCCGAAGGTATCCTTATGGACCAGCTTGCTGGTGATCCGGGCTCCGATGAGCTCCTCGCGCTCCAGATGGTATTGGGGGGAGAGCTGAGAACCACGACGGGAGCGGTCTTGGTGCCGACCTGATCTGTGAAGGGAAACTGCCGAATGCGTAAGACCGTGCCGACCTTCAGGTCAAGGGCCATCGTCACCCCAGAAAGTGCCGGCGGACATCTCCTGGGCCTCCTGCACGAGGAGCCGGTCGCGCAACTTCAGGAGCCGGCGTTTCGCCAGCTCGTAAGCCGCGAGGATCGAGCGTACCGTCCTGACCTCGCGATCATGGAGTGCGACGGCACGGAACTTGAGATCGCCGTTCCGCAGAAGCGCGATTTTCCTGCAGCGTGCTTCCGCGGCTCGCAAGGCCTCTCGAGAGCTGAATTCCACACGGCCTTCCAGGGCTTCGATCTCCCGGAGTGCCACAGCGGCGTCGGTCTCTGTCAGCGGCTCGCAGCCCTCGACGTCATCCACAAACCTGTTCAGGGACTGCTTGAGGGCTTCGGTCTTGGCGTCGATCCGACCGAGAATCTGTTCATACCCCTCCAGGGCGGCCTTGGCCTCCTCGGCGGCCGGCACCGGGACGGCCTCGTGGCCGAGATCGAGTTCCGTAGGAAGATAATCCTTGAGCTGGGGTACCGCCATGAGATAAATGTACCATGCTTGTCGCTGGGCGTTACCCCCCGGTTTGGCATCCCCGCCGACCTCTGGTAGACTAACCCGCCTTTGCGCACGGGGCTCTGGCCGTAGCCTGCCCTGTGCACCGTCAATGAGAATTTGGAGGCTTTTGAGATGCTGATGATTCGGCTGCGCCGCATGGGCGCCCGGAACAACCCGTTTTTCCGCGTCGTGGTGTCGGACTCGCGCAACACCCCGACTGCCGCCGCGGTGGAAGAGATCGGTCACTACGATCCGACCAAGCAGCCCGCGCAGGTGACGATCGACACGGTCCGCGCCGATTACTGGGTGAGCCAGGGCGCCAGAATGTCCCCCACGGTCCAGAAGCTGGTCAACCAGTCGAAGAAGAAGAGCGCCTGAACGTGTCCGAGCTCGCCGACGATCTCAAGGAGCTCGCCCGTCTGCTGGTGGACCAGCCCGACCAGGTCGAGGTTCAGGAGATCCCGAGCCGGCGCGGAGGCGGCATCCTGGAGCTCAAGGTCGCTCCCGACGACCTCGGCAAGGTGATCGGACGCCAGGGGCGGACCGCCCGGGCGATGCGCACGCTGCTGGAGACCCGTGAGGACCGCCGGGGTGCGCGTTATGAGCTCGAAATCCTCGAAGACTGAAGATCCGGGGGTCGCGCGCGCGGAGCGCGACGATCTGCCGGAGACCGTCGCCGTGGGCCGGGTGCTGCGCCCGCACGGCGTGCGCGGTGAGGTCGTCGTCCAGGTGCTCTCGGACGTCCCTGGCCGTTTCAAGGCGGGGAGCCGGATCCTGGGCGTCCGCGAGGGCGTGCCGGCGAGGACCCTGACCGTGGCCACGAGCCGCGCCCACAAGACCGGCGCCGTGGTCCGCTTCGAGGGGTTCGAGGATCCCGACCAGGTTGGCGTGCTGCGGGGTCTCGATCTCGAGGTGCCCCGGGCGGAGGTGCCGAAGGCGCCCCCCGGCACCTACTATGAGTACGAGCTGCTGGGCTGCCTCTGCCACAACGAGGGGGAGGAGCTGGGCCGAGTGGTCGAGGTGGTCGAGGACGGCGGCGGATTGATGCTGATCGTCGCGGGGGAGGGGCGGCGGGTGCCGGTGCCGTTCGTCAAGGAGTTCCTCCGCCGGGTGGACGTCGCGACGGGGGAGATCGAGCTGGCGCTCCCTCCGGGGTTTCTGGAAGTATGCGCGTCCGAGTCCTGACCATCTTTCCCGAGCTGTTCGAGCCGTTTCTCTCGACCAGCCTGATCGGGAAGGCGCGGGAGAAGGAGCTCCTGGACGTGCGGGTCTTCGATCTGCGCCCGTTCACGGAGGACCGCCACCGCAGCGTCGACGACGAGCCGTATGGCGGCGGCGGCGGGATGGTGATGACGGCGCCCCCCTGGATCCGCGCCGTGCGCGCGGTGGCGGAGGGCCCTGAAATGGAAGGGAATCCCCCCTGGCGGGTGCTGCTCTCGCCGCAGGGCGCGCGGCTCGACGACGCCAAGGTGCGCGAGCTGGCCGCCCGCGCCGCCGGAAGCGGGCTTGTCCTGCTCTGCGGGCGGTACGAGGGGATCGACGAGCGGGTGCGGCAGACCGTGGTCGACGAGGAGATTTCGATCGGCGACTATGTGCTGTCGGGCGGCGAGCTGCCGGCGATGGTGCTGATCGAGGCGCTCTCGCGGCAGGTGCCGGGGGTGGTCGGCCTCGCCGACTCGGTGGCGAACGACAGCTTCCGGGGCGGCCTGCTCGACTATCCTCACTACACGCGGCCGCCGGTGGTGGAGGGGCTCGCGGTCCCCGCGGTGCTGACCTCGGGGGACCACGCGGCGATCAAGCGCTGGCGGGAGGGCGAGGCGCTGCGGGCGACGCGCGCCAAGCGGCCGGATCTGCTGGAGCGGCCGGAAGTCGCCGCCGCGCTGACCCGGGAGCAGCGGCGGGAGTTGGAAAAAGGGCCGGGACGGGAAGAGATCGAGCGGCTGCCTGCGCAGCCGGCTCTTGTGAAATCGAGATGAAATCGAAATAATGACGGCACTGTCCCTTTTGGGCGAAGCCGTCGGGTAACGAGGTGAGTCATGAACCAGTTGGATCAGGTCGAAAGTGTCTATCTGCGGCAGAACGTGCCCGACTTCAGGGCCGGGGACACGCTCCGCGTCCATGTGCGCGTGGTCGAGGGCGACAAGCAGCGAATCCAGATCTTCCAGGGCGTGGTGATCTCGCGCCGTGGCGGCGGGTCCCGGGAGAGCTTCACGGTGCGCAAGATGTCCGGCAGCATCGGGGTCGAGCGTATCTTCCCGATGAGCTCGCCCAACGTCGACAAGATCGAGGTCATCCGCCGGGGTCGGGTTCGCCGCGCGAAGCTGTACTACCTGCGGAACCTGCGCGGCAAGGCGGCTCGCATCGAGGAGCGCCGCGAAGATCAGACCCGGTCGTAAGGGTCGGCTTCGTCGTCGCCCTCTTGCAGGCGCGGAGCTCCCGGAGGAGGCTGTGAAAGGAGTCGTGGTGACCAGGGCGGCGCAATCGGTCCGGCCGGCCCGGGCGATGATCGAGCTGTTCATGGAGGCGTACCGCCTCCATCTGCTCCGCGGCCTCGAAGAGGGGCTGGCGCGCTGCGGCTACGGCCTGATCGCCGGGGTGGACGAGGTGGGCCGCGGCTCGCTCGCCGGTCCCGTCGTCGCCGCGGCGGTGATCCTGGACTGCCACTGCCTGATCCCGGGCGTGGATGACAGCAAGTGCCTCACCGCCGCCGAGCGCGAGCGCGCGGCCGAGGCCATCCGCGCCCACGCCGTGGCCTTCGCCGTCGCCGCCATCTCTCCCGGGATCATCGATCAGGTCAACATCCTCGAAGCCACCCGGCTGGCGATGCGCGAGGCCCTCTCGCGCCTCCGCCCCGCGCCGGACTGCGCGGTGGTGGACGCCGTCCGGCTCTCCGGCTTCAGCTTCCCCTGCATTCCCCTGGTGCGCGGCGACTGCTTCAGCTACGCGGTGGCCTGCGCCTCGATCCTCGCCAAGGTGGAGCGCGACCGCATGATGGTCGACCTCGGCCGCGAATATCCCCAGTACGGCTTCGCCGAGCACAAGGGCTATGGCGTGCCGGAGCACCTGGAGGCGCTGTCGACCTACGGCCCGTCGCCTGTGCACCGGCTCACCTACAAGCCGGTGCTGCCGCGCGTGGAGGCCCGCTGCTGATGGCCGTCCAGCGCGAGCAGGTCGTCCAGACCGCCGAGAAGTACGTCTCCCGCGGCAAGATCGAGCCGGCGATCCGCGAGTACCGCAAGCTGCTCACGGACAACCCGAACGACATCAACACCCTGAACCGGATCGGCGATCTCTACGCCCGCATCCAGCGCATCGACGAGGCCGTCGACTTCTTCACGCAGATCGCCGAGCAGTACTCGACGGAGGGTTTCTTCGTCAAGGCGATCGCGATCTACAAGAAGATCATCAAGCTGGATCCGACGCGGCTGGAGGTCTACGAGAAGCTCGCCGAGCTCTACCACCGGCAGGGGCTGGTCAACGAGGCGCGCACCCAGTATCAGGTGCTCGCCGACTACTACCAGAAGCACGACAACGCGGCATCGGCGATCGCCATCTACCAGAAGATGGCGGACCTGGAGCCGAACAACCCGAGCTACCACGTCAAGCTCGCCGAGATCTACCAGTCGCAGCAGCTGATCGAGAAGGCGATGAACGAGTACCGCGTCATCGCCGAGATGATGATCGCCCACGGCCGGGCACAGGACGCGGCCCAGGTCTACGAGCGGGCGCTGGACATCGACAGCAGCAATCTCGGCTTCATCAACGACGCCGTCTTCAAGCTCAAGGAATCGGGGGCCGTCTCGGCCGCCTCCCGCTTCCTGGCGATCGCCACCGAGCGCAATCCGGCCGCGGCGCGCATCGGCCGCCTCGCCCGGGTGGACGAGCCCGCGGAGCCGGCGCCGGCCCCCGTGGCCCCTGTCGTGGCGGCGCCGCGGCCGGTGGAGCGGGCTCCTGAGCCGCCGCGGTACACGCCGCCGCCGCCGCCGCCGGCATCGGTCGAGCAGGAGTTCGAGGACGTCCCCTACGGCGGCGGATTCTCCGATCAGATCTGGGAAGAGGACGCGCTCGCCGCCGCGGTGCAGGCCGCCGAGACGGCGACGGCGCTCCCCTCACGGTCCGAAATTTTCCCCGAGCCGGAGCCCGATCCGTGGGCCGCCGCTCCTGTCGCCGAGCCGGAAGAGCCGCAGGAGCACGAGATCGAGCTGGACCTCGACGAGGTTTTCGTCCTCGACATGGACGGCGACGACGAGCCGGCGAGCCTGGTCAAGCCGCCGGCGGACATGCTGACGGGCACCGGCAGCCGTCTCGGCTCAGCCTGGAAGGCGGACGACGGCAGCGACGCGGCCGTGGGGGTCGAGGAGCCGCCGGTCTCGGAGGAAATGGAGATCGATCTCGGGGAGATCGGGTCCGGCCTGCCGCCGTTGCAGGCTCTCCAGGACATCGAGTCGTTCGACATGGGCGGGCTTCCGCCACTGGAGGGCGGTGATACCGGCGAGATCGTCCTCGATCTGGACGATCCGGACCTGTCGCAGATCGGTTCCTCCTCCTGGGCGGTCGAGATGGAGCCCTCAGCCGGGCCGCCGCCGGCGCCGGTTCCGGCGCGAGCTCCCGACGGGATCGATCCTGACCTGCTGGAGCGCACCGCGGCGGAACTGCAGCCGGAGAACCTGGCGCGCGACGAGGATCTGGTCAGCGAGGCCGAGGTGCTGGCCAAGTACGGCCTGGAGGAAAAGGCCATGGAGCGGCTGCGCGAGGCGCTGCGGCTCCAGCCGCGCAACCTCAACGCCTACGCCGCGATGGTCCAGATCCATCTCGACAAGGGGCGCCACGACGACGTGGTCGAGCTGGCCAACACCATGTCCCGCACCGCCGCGGAGATCCGCGACGCGCAGGTCTGGCCGAAGACCCGCCGGCAGCTCATCGAGGCCGGGTACCGCCTGGACGGCGACCGCGTGGTGGCCGATCCGCACGCGCGGGTCGAGGAACCCGCCCCCGCCCCCTTGCCCGCTCCCGAGCCGCCGTCCGTCTTCGAGGAAGTTGACGAGGACAGGTTTTCCCAGCTCCCTGATATCGACATCGAGCTGCCCGAGCTCGAGGCCATGGCTCCGGCGCCCCCCGTGCACGAAGAGCCCGTGCGGGAGGAGCCCGCGCCCGCGCCGCCACCCCCCGTGGCACCGCCCCCCGCCGCGCAGCGCAAGCGCTCCTCGGTGGAGATCGACCAGGTGCTGCGCGGCCTGCTCGATCCCAAGCCGAAGCGTCCGGCCGCGGCTCGCCCCGCCGTCCCGGCTCCGGCGGCGCCAGCGGCTCCAGCGGCTCCAGCGGCTCCAGTGAATCAGGCGCCGCCGCCGCAGGCGGTTCCCGAGCCCCTGGCTGCGCCGCCGCCTGCTGCCGGACCGATGATCTTCAACCCGCTCGAGATCGGCGCGATGATCGAGAGCGAGGATTTCGACTGGGAGCCGCCGTCCGCGTCCGGATCTCCTTCCGCGTTCCTGCCGCCTCCCGTCTCCGGGCAGGCGCTGCCGCAGAACCTGGACGACACCGGGGGCCTGAGCTGGCTCGACGAGGCGGATCGCAACCGCGCGGGGAAGAGCGCCACCGGTGCCGCCAATACCGACCGGCTGTTCGACGACGAGGACGACTTCTTCGACCTCGCCGCCGAACTGGAGCAGGAGCTTTCGGAGGAGGATCTCTTCAAGGCGGGGGAGATGCCCGCCCAGCAGGCCGAGCAGTCGCTGGAGGAGATCGTCGAAGGGTTCAAGAAGGGGGTTTCCGAGCACCTCTCGCCGACCGATTACGATACCCACTTCAACCTCGGGATCGCCTATCGCGAGATGGGTCTCCTCGACGAGGCGATCGGCGAGTTCCAGGTCGCCGCCAAGGACGCCGGCCATCTGGTGCTCTGCTGCTCGATGCTGGGCCTCTGCTTCCTCGACAAGGGGCTGCCCGAGCTGGCCGTCAAGTGGTACAAGCGCGGCCTCGAGTCCCCCGGCCTCGCCGAGGAGGACAACCTGGGCCTCCTCTACGACCTCGGCTGCGCCTACCTGGTGGTCGACGACAAGGCCTCCGCCTACAAGGCGTTCGTCGATCTCTACGGGATCAACAACACCTACCGCGACGTGGTGGCCCGGATCGAGGAGCTGGGGCGGTAGGGAGAAGCCCCCCACCCCGAAACCTCACCCCCGTCCCCTCTCCCACCGCACTCCCCCCGACCGGGAGAGGGGGGCGACTCCGAGCCGATAGCGCATGTAGGAGGTGTTTTTCCCACCAGAACTGGTGGTACAGAGCCTCCTGCCAGCGAGGTCTCTCCCGTCAAGCTCCCCTCTCCCGGGGGTTGGGAGTGCGGTGGGAGAGGGGCCGGGGGTGAGGATTCGGGGCGGGGGCGCTCCCCGCCGCCACGCCCGCCTTGCGCCCCCCGCTCCGACCTTATACCTTTACCCCCCATGAGCAGCGCGCACGACAACCGCCTCCCCCACAACGTTCATCTCCAGTCGAAGCGGCGCGTCGACGTGCGGCGGGTCGACGAGTGCGGCACGCTGGACGAGATCTTCCGCTCCTGCCTGCCGGCGTTCGGCGGCGCCTACCTGCGGCGGATCTACACCGATCCTCGACCAGGCGATCGGCACGGGCTGCCCGCTGACGCTGGCCGATCGCCGGGCCGGTCACGGTCTCGGGCCAGCATCAGACCTGGCTGATCCCGCTGCTCGAGACCGGCTGGGTCGCCTACCTCAGCACCACCGACGCCGTCTGCTATCACGACGGCCACCGCAGCCTCGACGACGCATCCGGATCCGATCTTCGAGGTCCCGATCTTCGGCGACGACGGCGCGCTGCGCGACGAGAGGACCATCCGCGTCACCGACATGGCCTTCGACGAGGACGTCCTGCTTCGAGCAGGACCGCTTCCTCACCGCCTGCCTGCTGCGCCCCGAGTTCCAGAAGACGATGACGGGCACCGAGCTGCGCTACCTGCTCGGCGGCATCTACGCCGCGCAGGAGGAGCAGAACGGCGTCGAGCCGGGGCTGCTCGCCACCTGCCACCGGCTGGCGCTGCCGATCTTCGTCGGCGCGCCCGGCGACGGCAGCGTGTTCCTCAACTCGATGAAGCTGTGGGCCATGCGGCAGGCGGGCCTGCTCGCCGAACTACGAGTTCTCGATCTCGACCTCCACGCCGAGGTCTTCGAGGCCTGCGCCTACCATCTACTGGGGGCTGTTCGACCATCCCGCCCACGCGCTCGCCACCCTGATCCTGGGCGGCGGCGTGCCGAAGAACTACAACCTGCAGCCGGAGCCGGCGCTCGGCCAGGTGCTGGGGCTGCCCGACGTCCGCGGCTACACGTTCGACGTCCAGATCGTCACCGCGCCGGTCACCGACGGGTCGCTCTCCTCCTGCCCGCCGGCCGAGGCCGTGACCTGGGGCAAGGTGGACAAGGACACCTACCAGCAGACGACCGAGAGCATGCAGGCCGACTACTCGATGGTGATGCCGTTCCTGGTCAAGGCGCTGCTCGACAACCGCGACCGCTACGCCCGCCGGGCGGCGGAGATCGGCGAGGAGGCGCTCTTCGAGGAAGAGCCCAAGGCCGCCGGCTACCTGCGCTCGACGCGACGGCTACCGCCTCTACGATCACCGGGAGACGCTGGTCGCCGAGCTCTCGCGGAGCGTCGGCGAGAACGGCGAGTGGCTGCAGAAGACGTTACGCTACCCGTTAGCCTTTGGAGGGAGTCCGACCCCATGAGCAAGACCACAGTCACCCTCCTGCCGGGCGACGGCATCGGCCCGGAGGTCAGCAACGCCGCCGTGCGCGTGTTCGACGCCGCCGGCGCCGAGATCGAATGGGAGCGCCACATCGCCGGCGCCGAGGCGCTGGAGAAGTTCGGCAACCCGCTGCCGCCCGAGGTCCTGGAGTCGATCCGCCGCAACCGCCTGGCGCTGAAGGGGCCGATCACCACCCAGGTCGGCAAGGGGTTCAAGTCGATCAACGTGCAGCTCCGCCAGGAGCTCGACCTCTACGCCAACCTGCGCCCGGCGCGGTCGCTGGCGAGCATCCCCAGCCGCTTCGAGGGGGTCGACCTCGTCGTCGTGCGCGAGAACACCGAGGACCTCTACAGCGGCCTCGAGCACATCGTGGTCCCCGGCGTGGTGGAGAGCCTGAAGATCATCACCGAGAAGGCGTCGCCGCGCATCGCCCGCTTCGCCTTCGAGTACGCCCGCCGGCACGGCCGCAAGCGGGTGACCGCCGTCCACAAGGCGAACATCATGAAGCTCTCGGACGGCCTGTTCCTCGACTGCTTCCGCCGCGGTCGCCGCGGAGTACCCCGAGATCAGTCGCGGACGACCGGATCGTCGACAACATGTGCATGCAGCTGGTCATGCGTCCCGAGGAGTGCGACGTGCTGCTGATGGAGAACCTCTACGGCGACATCGTCTCCGACCTCTGCGCCGGGCTCGTCGGCGGGCTCGGCGTGGTGCCCGGCGCCAACATCGGCTCGACGTCGCGGTCTTCGAGGCGGTGCACGGCAGCGCGCCGGACATCGCCGGCAAGGACCTCGCGAACCCGCTGGCGATCATGCGCTCGGGGATCATGATGCTCTTCCACATGCACAAGGACGAGGTGGCTCAGCGGGTGCGCCGGGCGCTGCGCGACGTGATCGTCCGCCAGAAGATCCGCACCCGCGACCTCGGCGGCGAGGCGACCACGACGCAGTTCACGGACGCCATCGTGAAGGCGATCGAGAGCGATACGGGCGGCCACCATGACCGAACCCCTCCGCCAGCCTGAAGTCTTCACCAGCGCCTGCCCGCTCGACTGCCCCGACGCCTGCAGCCTGGAGGTCAGGGTGGTGGACGGCCGGGTGGTCAAGGTCGACGGCGACCACCGCAATCCGGTGACGCAGGGTTTCATCTGCGCCAAGGTGCGGCGGACGCCGGAGCACCTCTACGGCCCGGACCGGCTGCTCTATCCGGCGCGGCGGATCGGGCCCAAGGGCGAGGGGCGCTTCGAGCGGATCTCCTGGGACGAGGCGCTCGACCTCGCGGCGGCGCGGATGCGCGAGGCGCGGGAGCGCTCGGGGGGGAGTCGATCCTCCCCTTCTGCTACGGCGGCTCGAACGGCCTGCTGACCCAGGACACGACCGACGCCGCCTGTTCCGCCGGCTCGGCACCTCGCGCCTCGCGCGCACGGTCTGCGCCGCGCCGACGGGCGGCGGCGACCGGGCTCTACGGCAAGATGGCGGGAGTCGCCTTCCAGGACTATCCGCACGCGCGGCTGATCGTCCTCTGGGGCGTGAACCCCTCGGCCTCCGGCATCCATCTCGTGCCCGTTCATCCAGGAGGCCCAGAAGGCGGGGGCGCGGCTGGTGGTGATCGATCCGCGCCGGACGCCGCTCGCCAAGAAGGCCGACCTGCATCTCGCGCCGCGGCCGGGGACCGACCTGCCGTTGGCGCTGGCCACCATCCGCTGGTTCTTCGAGAACGGACGCGCCGACCACGCGTTCCTGGCCGAGCACGCGACCGGCGCCGAGGAGCTGCGGCGGCGGGCCGAACCCTGGACGTTCGAGCGCGCGGCCGAGGTCACCGGCCTCTCCGCCGCGGAGATCGAGGGCTTCGCGCATCTCTACGCCGAGTCCTCGCCGGCGCTGATCCGCTGCGGCTGGGGGCTGGAGCGCAACCGCAACGGCGGCTCCGCCGTGGCCGCCGTTCTGGCGCTGCCGGCGGTCGCCGGCAAGTTCGGCGTGCGCGGCGGCGGCTACACGATGAGCAACTCGGGCGTCTGGGGGATCGATCAGGCGCCCGCCATGGCGGAGCCGCCGCCGGCCACCCGCATCGTCAACATGAACCTCCTCGGGCGGGCGCTGCTGGCGGCCGAGCCGCCGGTCAACGTGCTGTTCGTCTACAACTGCAATCCGCTGGCGACGATGCCGAACCAGGAAGAGGTGCTGCGGGGGCTGGAGCGCGAGGATCTGTTCACCGTCGTCTTCGAGCAGGTGTTGACCGACACCGCCCGCTGGGCCGACCTGGTGCTGCCGGCCACCCACTTCCTGGAGCACTCGGAGCTGGTGCGCGGTTACGGCTCCTATCTGCTCCAGCAGACCCGGCCGGTGGCCACGCCGGCGGGCGAGGCGCGATCGAACCCCGAGGTCTTCGGCGCTCTGGTCGAGCGGCTCGGGCTCGCCCGGCCCGGGGATCCGGAGACGGCCGAGGAGCTCACGGCCGCGCTGCTCAGCCGCTTCGAGCGGGTGCGCGGCGAGCTCGAGCGGGACGGCGCGGCCCTCCCTGATTGCGGCAATACGCCCGTCCAGTTCGTCGACGCCTTCCCGCTGACGCCGGACCGCAAGATCCATCTCGTTCCCGAGGCGCTCGACCGCGAGGCGCCGCACGGCCTCTACGCCTTCCAGGAAGAGCCGGGAGACGGCCGCCATCCACTGGCGCTGATCTCGCCGGCCACCGCCCGCCGGATCAACTCCACCCTGGGGCAGCTCGAAAAGGGTCAGGTCGCGGTGGAGATCCACCCCCGGGACGCCGAGGCGCGGGGGATCGCGGGCGGCGACGCCGTGCGGGTCTGGAACGATCTCGGCGAGGTGCGGGTGGCGGCGCGGCTCAATCCGGACCTGCGGCCGGGCGTCGTCTACCTGCCGAAAGGGCTCTGGAGCCACAACACGCTCTCGGGCACCACGGCGAACGCGCTGGCCCCCGACACCCTCGCGGATCTCGGAAAAGGCGCCTGCTTCAACGACGCGCGGGTGGAAATCGATAAGATCCCCTGATGCCGCGCTCGCTCTTCGACGACCAGGAACCTCCAGAGCCCACCCATCCGTCACGGGAAGAGACGACAAAAGGCGATCTCTCCCCTCGCTGAGCGGATGCGCCCGCGGACCCTCGAAGAGGTCGTGGGCCAGGAGAAGGTGGTGGGGGAGGGGGGCTTCCTCCGCCGGGCGATCGCCGCCGACCGCGTGCCGTCGCTGATCTTCTGGGGGCCGCCGGGCACGGGGAAGACCACCCTCGCCCGCATCATCGCCACCGTCACCTCGTCGCACTTCGTCCCCTTCTCGGCCGTCACCTCCGGCATCAAGGAGGTCAAGGAGGTGATGGCCGAGGCGGTGCGGCTGCGCAAGGCCCAGGGGCGCCGCACGCTCCTCTTCGTCGACGAGATCCACCGCTTCAACCGCGCCCAGCAGGACGCCTTCCTGCCGTACGTCGAGAGCGGGCGACGTGGTGCTGGTGGGGGCCACGACCGAGAACCCCTCCTTCGAGCTCAACGCGGCGCTCCTCTCCCGCTGCCGGGTGATCGTGCTGGAGCCGCTCCGCCCCGAGGGCCTGGCCGACATGATGCGCCGGGCCCTCGCCGATCCCGAGCGGGGGCTGGGGGAGTCCGGCGTCGAGGCGGACGACGAGGCGCTCGCGGAGCTGGCGCAGCTCGCCTCGGGGGATGCCCGGAAGGCCCTGAATCTCCTGGAGCTGGCGGTCGGCCGACGCGGAGAGGGGTGGACGGATCGATGCCGAGACCGTGCGCCGGGTCGCCCAGCGCAAGGTGCTGCTCTACGACAAGTCGGGGGAGGAGCACTACAACCTGATCTCCGCCCTCCACAAGTCGCTGCGCGAGAGCGATCCCGACGCGGCGCTCTACTGGTTCGCCCGCATGCTGGCCTCCGGCGAGGACCCGCTCTACGTCGCCCGCCGGATGATCCGCTTCGCCAGCGAGGACGTCGGGCTCGCCGATCCCCAGGCGCTGCCGCAGACCCTCGCCGCCCGCGACGCCTTCCGCCAGCCTCGGCTCGCCGGAGGGGGAGCTGGCCTTGGCGCAGGCGGTCGTCTACCTCGCGCTCGCCCCCAAGAGCGTCGCACTCTACGACGGCTACAAGGCCGCCCGCCGCACCGTCGAGGAGCGCCCGGCCGATCCGGTGCCGCTGGCGATCCGCAACGCCCCCACCCGTCTGATGAAAGAGATCGGCTACGGTACCGGGTACGTCTACGCCCCGCACACGGAAGAAGGGGTGGGCGGGCTCGACTGCCTCCCCGAATCCCTCCAGGGGACGCGGTTCTACGAGCCGAAGGGGGAGGGGTTCGAGGCGAAGCTGAGGGCCCGGCTGGAGCAGCTCCGGGCCCTGCGGGACGAGGTGAAGAAGAAGCGCCCTACTTGAACAGCTTCAGGAACACCACGTAGAGCACGAACCCGCTGTCCGGGCCGGCCACCGGCGTGCCCACGTCGAGATTGACCACCGTCTGCCAGGGGCCGATGAACGTCCCGGCGAGGCCGACGCCCCCCAGGAATTCATTCTTGAGCCCACTCTCCGGGTCCGTCGCCAGCGCGGCGTCGGCGACCGCGTCGAGACGGAACGCCTGGCCGATCTCGAAGCCGTAGGAACCGTGGCCGGCGTAGACCTTCGTCGCCCGCACGCTGTTGCTCTGGTAGCCGTGGACGCGGGTGCCGCCGAAGAAGCCGAACTGATACTTGCTGAAGCGGTCGAGGTCCGATCCGGAGGCGTAGTCGACCTCGAGCCCGACCTTCTGGAACCTGGGCAGATACCAGTTCTTGCTCGCCGAGGCGTCCCAGCGCAGGAAGTCCTGCTTGTCCTCGCTGAAATCCGGGTTCCCCGGCAGCCCCCAGAAATCCCACTGCGAGCGCCGGTTGTAGCTGCCGGACGCCGAGAGCCGGTAGCCGGAGCGGGCGAAGCTCGTGTTCAGCGAGAAGGAGTGGGTGATGTTGGAGCTCGGCACCACGAAGCTCTTCGACGTGTCGTCCGCCTCGGCGAAGTGGAAGTAGAGGGCCTCGTACTCGGCGCCGATCTTGATGAAGTTGCCGAGCGGATGGCCGAGCCGCAGGCTGAAGTTGGCCGGGCGCTGCTTGACCGCCTCGTCCTTGATCTCCTTGCCGTTGCGGTAGATCGTGTCGGTGAGCGGGATGGCGATGGCGAAGGCGTTGGCGCCGGCGTCGAAACGGCTGCCGAACAGGCGCGGCTGGGCGATGTTGGCGGTCAGCAGGGCGCCGCCGAAGAAGACGTTGACCTGTTTGCCCGTCCCCTTGAAGTTGAAGGAGAAGTAGTTGATGCCGGCGAGCGGCAGCGGGTAGTCGAGGGCGTCGTCGTAGAACAGGCCGCCTGCCCCGAACAGCTTGCTGGCCTTGAACCCTTCCTTGACCACCCGCTCCCCCTGGTCGTTCTTGACCAGGTAGCGCAGCCCCTTGGCGGTATCGCGCACCATCGTCGATGTCCGAGGCGTCGACCTTCCGGCGCGCCTCCTCGAAGTCCGGCGCCGTTGATCCGCACGTCGGTCAGGCGCGTCTCGCGCTCCACCACCGTGGCGGCGTTGACCACCGAGAGGATCTGCTGGGCGACCAGCCGCAGCGGCAGCATGTAGCTCTGCGCCGACCACGGAGCGGGCTGGCCGCCGGCGTCCACGGGCGTGTAGAAGAGCGTCTCCTCGTTCGACAGCACCTCCCCTTCGAGCCCCACCTGCACGGCCCGGGTGCGCAGCCGGGAGTAGAGCTTCTTGTCGATCCAGACCGAGCCCTGGTAGAGCTTGCCGCCAGCTCCGGGCCGGACGGGGCGAAGTCGACCACCCAGGCGTCGCGGCCGTCGAGGCGTGTCCGAGCCGCGCAGGCGGTAGCGGTACTCCTTCGTGAAGTGGATCTCCAGCGGCAGCGCCGCCGCCTTCTCGGGCTGGATCAGCGGGATCTCGGGGAGGGTCTTGCCGCGCCATTTGACGCCGTTGACGTAGAGCGTCTCCCAGGCCCAGTCGGTGCCGGTCTTCGGATCGAAGAAGAACGGCCCCTGGAGCGTCGCCTCGATCGCCTGCGTTCCCGCCGCCGGCTGGAAGCGCAGCGACGTCGTGTTGGTGGCGCTGTAGTGCTCGAGCCGCCGGTTCTGGGCGTCCTCGAACGCCTGCAGGCGGCGGAGGATCTCCTCGACCGGGATCTCGCGCTGGGACGAGACGGTGACCTTCTCCTCGACCCCCTGGCGCTCGGCGGCCGTCGGGCGGTCGAGCCCGAGCACGGCCACCCGTCCGGGCGAGCCCACCCGCAGCACGAGCGCGCCGCCGGCCACCTCGCCGCTGGGCGGCGGCACCTGCTGGCCGCCGATCGGGAACCGCACCGGCCGGCGGAGCTCCGGCTCGCTGAAGCGGAGCGCCAGGTCCTGGGCGCCCGGCGGGCGCGAGGGCGATCACCCGCAGCCCGAGATCCTTGCCGCGCACGAAGGTCCAGGCCTCTTGGGCGCCGGAGGGGGAGGAGCCGGGATCCCAGGAGAGGTCGCCGGTGAATTCGCGGGCGAGGAGGACCAGCGGCGAGAGCACGGGGACGAGCCGCGCACGTCTCCAGAGCGGGGGCCTGGAACAGCGTCAGGTCGATGCCGAGCGTGGAGTCGCGGGCGGCGTCGGCCAGCATCTCGGCCGGATCGGCCGGGATCGGCCGGGCGTCGAGCACCACCGGCCGCCCGGGATCGAGGTTCTGCACCGCCTCGATCGCCGCCTTGAGCGCCTCCGGCGCGGCCGGCTGGAGGGCCACCGCCTCCAGATAGGCCGCCACCTCCTCGCCGTAGAACGCCTGGAGGAGCTTGGGATCGGCGGCGAGCGGCTCCGTGGCGACCTTCGCCTGCTCCTGAGCCCCGGTGAGCGTCACGGCGGCCCGCTTCAGGAGGAAAGCGTATTCAGAGGGTGAGAAGCTCCCCGTCTCCGGCCGCCAGACGATCTGGAACCAGGTCCCGGCCGGAGCCTTCGCCGCCGACCGCGGCGGCGGCGCGCAGCTCCGTCCTGCAGGCGCTCGGAGCCCTGGGCGAGCGGCGGCGGAGTGCTGAAGACGAGCGACAGCCAGGGCGTCGCGCCGCTGTCGCGGATCGTGGCCGGGAGATTCGCGTCGGCCGTGGCATCCCCCGACAGTGCGATCTCCCAGGCGACGAAGAGGGGGCTTCCCGGCTCCAGGCCGCCCGGCTTCAGAGTGCTGGCAACGTCCGGCAGGAGCGCCGCCGGTTCGATGCGAACGCCGGCGCAGGGCCGGCACGGAAGATTGGCGGCGGCCAGGGGGAGAGCAAGGTAGAAAAAGACGCTACCCAGGAAGAGTCGCTTTGCGGAATTCATGGCGGAAAGCATAACAGCCCCCTTTCGGGGGGAATTTCTCCCGGCAGGCTTGGTGAGCCGCCCTGAAAGGGCGGAATTTGAATAGCCTGGGGTTTCAACCCCAGGTAGCCGGGCCTAAACCAAATCAAGCCCTGA
Source organism: uncultured Acidobacteriota bacterium (assembly GCA_963792575.1). GTDB lineage: Bacteria > Acidobacteriota > Thermoanaerobaculia > Multivoradales > UBA5704 > DATARR01. Next base: position 113,995 of record CAWBWZ010000021.1, on the reverse strand, counting down.
AGGGCCGGCCTGTCGTCGCGAACAGGCCGCCCTTGCAGAGCTTGAAATATGGGGGTTGGCCCCCTACCTACAATCTATTCCCCGACCGCGACCCCGTTCAGGGGAGTCGTGGAGAGACCGGGCATGCCCATCCGCTCGCGGATCTTGGCCTCGACTTCGGTGGCGAGCTCTGGATTGTCCCTCAGGAACTGCTTGGCGTTCTCGCGCCCCTGGCCGAGGCGGAGGTCGCCGTAGGAGTACCAGGCGCCGCTCTTGACGACCAGCTTGTGCTCGACCCCGAGGTCGACCAGCTCGCCCATCTTCGAGATCCCCTCGCCGTAGTCGATGTCGAACTCGGCCTGGCGGAACGGGGCGGCCACCTTGTTCTTGACCACCTTCACCTTGGCGCGCGAGCCGGTCACCACCTCGCCGTCCTTGAGCGAGGCGATGCGGCGGATGTCGATGCGCACCGAGGCGTAGAACTTGAGCGCCCGGCCGCCGGTGGTCGTCTCGGGGTTGCCGAACATGACGCCGATCTTCTCGCGGATCTGGTTGATGAAGATCAGGCAGGTCTTCGACTTGGCGACGATGGCGGTGAGCTTGCGCAGGGCCTGCGACATCAGGCGCGCCTGCAGGCCGACGTGCGAATCGCCCATCTCGCCTTCGATCTCGGCCTTCGGCACCAGGGCGGCGACCGAGTCGACGACGACCACGTCCACGGCGTTGCTGCGCACCAGCATCTCGGCGATCTCCAGCGCCTGCTCGCCGTTGTCGGGCTGCGAGACGAGGAGGTTGTCGATGTCGACGCCCAGCTTCTTCGCGTACTCGGCGTCGAGCGCGTGCTCGGCGTCGATGAAGGCCGCGATGCCGCCCCGCTTCTGGGCCTGGGCGACCACCGAGAGGGCGAGCGTCGTCTTGCCGGACGATTCCGGGCCGTAGACCTCCACCACGCGGCCGCGCGGGAAGCCGCCGATGCCGATGGCGAAATCGACGGAGATCGAGCCGGTGGAGATCGCCTCGATTCCCAGCGTCTCGCGCTGGCCCAGGCGCATGATCGCCCCCTTGCCGAACTGCCGGTCGATCTGCGCGAGAGTGCTATCGACCGCTTTCAGGCGGTCCAGTTTCGTGTCTGCCATGTGCTTTTTTGCTCCTTCAAGTCCCGGGGGATCCCTGGGCTCGTATTCTACGTCGCTTCCCACATCATAGAAGACGGTAATGCGGCGGTCAAATCCCGCCGGGATATACTTGTCCGTATGGCCGTGGCCCTGCTCAAGGAACCTCCGCTCTCCCCCGACTCCGACCTCGGTCCGTACCGCCGAAAGGATTACGAGGCGCTGTCCGACGAGCCACGCTGTGAGCTGATCTTTGGGAGGTTCTATTTGAGCCCGAGCCCGTCTCTCCTGCATCAGGCCGTCCTGTTCCTCCTCTCCAGGCTGCTCGACGACATCGCCATGGAGACCGGAGGGTGGATGTTCGTGGCCCCCCTCGACGTCCATCTCGTGGACCACTCCGTCGTCCAGCCGGACATCCTTTATGTCTCGGCGTCCCGGCGAGAGATCCTCCAGGAGCGCGTGGAAGGGGCTCCCGACTTCGTGGTCGAGATTCTCTCACCAGGGACGGCGCGCCGTGACCGGGTCCAGAAGCTCGGCCTCTATGCCGAATCCGGCGTCCGGGAGTACTGGGTCGTCGACCCTCTGGAACGGCAGATCGAGTTCCTGGTCAACGAGGGGGGCGTTTCGTGGTCGCCCTGCCGGCCGGCCCCGAATACCGCTCCCGCGTCCTGCCGGAAATCCATCTCGACATCCCGGCGTTCTGGAAGAAGGTCGAGGCTCGTCTGAGCCGGTAAGCGACGCACAGATCTTTCTCTATATGATTTCCTCTATATAATCGCGCAGCAGCAAACAATCTTTCAGACCCGAGCGTAAGACATCACGATGGAATCCCTCGCCGTCGAAACCAGCGACGTGCTTCACGCCGCCGAGCCGATCCGCCGGCTCGAGGAGAACGTCGCTCTCGTCATCCGCGGCAAGCGCGAGGTCATCCGCCTCGCCACCGTCTGCCTGCTCGCCCGCGGGCACGTCCTGCTCGAGGACGTCCCCGGCGTCGGCAAGACCACCCTGGCGCAGGCCCTGGCCCGCTCGCTCGGGCTCTCCTTCCAGCGCATCCAGTTCACCAGCGACCTGCTGCCCTCCGACATCATCGGGGTCTCGATCTACAACCAGAAGAACCAGAACTTCGAGTTCGTGCCCGGTCCGCTGTTCGCCAACGTGGTGCTGGCGGACGAGATCAACCGCGCGACCCCGAAGACCCAGTCGGCCCTGCTGGAGGCGATGAGCGAGCGCAAGGTCTCGGTCGAGCGCAAGCGGTTCTCGCTCCCCGAGCCCTTCGTCGTGCTGGCGACCCAGAACCCGCTGGAGTACCAGGGCACCTTCCCGCTGCCCGAGTCGCAGCTCGACCGCTTCCTGATGTCGCTCTCGCTCGGCTACCCGCCGCGCGCGGACGAGAAGGACCTGCTGCTCTCGGGCGGCGTCGAGGATCTCCTCGAACATCTCCAGCCGGTCCTCTCGCAGGAGGGGCTGATCGATCTGCAGGCGCGGGTGGCGCGCGTCCGCGTCGCCGACAAGCTGGCGGACTACATGCTTTCGCTGGCCGAGGCCACCCGCCATGGCGGCGACTTCCTGCTCGGGGTCTCGACCCGCGGCCTGCAGTCGCTGTTCCGGGCCGCCCAGGCGCTGGCTCTCTGCGAGGGGCGCGGCTACGTCATTCCGGACGACGTGCAGCGCCTCGCCGGGCCGGTGCTGGCGCACCGCATCGCCCTCAAGCGCGGCACGGCCGACCTCGACCAGGCGAGGAAGGCGATCGAACGGGTGGTGGCGGCAACGCCGGTGCCCCTGTGAAACGCTCCCGCCGCGCCGTCCCCGAGGGCATCCGCATCACCACGGTGGGGCTCTGGTACGTCCTCTTCACGGTGCTGGTGGCGATCGCCGCCACCAACACCGGCAACAACGCCCTCTACATGGTGCTGGCGTTGATGTTCTCGACGCTGATCGTCTCCGGGGTCGCCTCGCGCGAGAACGTCCGCGCCCTCGAGGCGGAGCTCGATCCGCCCGGCGAGGTGTTCGCCAACCGTCCCTTCGCGGTGGGTTTCCGGCTGAAGAGCCGGGCCCTCGTCTTCCCGCGCTGGTTCCTCCTCTTCACCCTCTCGCGCTCGGCCCAGCCGCTGCTCATCCCCTACCTGCCGCGTCGGGGCAAGAGCGTCGGCCAGCTCGAGGTGCTGGTGGCGATCGCGCGGCTACCACCGCTTCCCCCACGTCCACGTCTCCAGCCTCTTCCCGTTCGGCTTCTTTCGCAAAGGGGTGCGCTACCGCGTGGATTTCGAGGTGCTGGTCTTCCCCGAGCTGTTTCCGGCCGGCGGCAGCCGCCCCGAGGAGTCCGAGCAGTCGGGGGAGGATTCGAGCCGCCGCAGCGGCCGCGGGCACGATCTCTACTCCCTGCGCGCTTTCCGCCGCGGCGACGATCCGCGGGGGATCCACTGGAAGCAGACGGCGCGCACGGGCGAGCTGGTCTACACCGAGCGCGACCTCCGAACGCAGCCGCCGGCTGTCGATCCTCTTCGACAACGCGGTGGGCGAGCTCCGGGACCCCGCCGAGAAGAGCCGGTTCGAGCGGCTGGTCAGCGAGGCGGCGACGATCGCCGTCGATCACCTCGCGCGCGGCTATGAGATCGAGCTGGTGACCCGCGAGGGCGCGCTGGCCTTTGCCAACGGCTCCCGCCAGCGGCTGGCCATCCTGGAGGCCCTGGCGCTGGTGCAGCCGCTGCCGCGGGAGGACGAGCCGCTCCATTCCACCGATCCGCGGGCGCCGCAGCTGCGCGTCCATCTGGATTCCGAAGCCCCGGCGAGGCTGGCGGGATGAGCTTCGCGCGGCAGAAGCGGCTGCTTCTCGGCTGGATCGCGCTGCTCGCCCCCGTGCCGCTGCCGTTCAACGGCGTCGTGGACTGGCCGGCGGTGCTCCTCTACATGGCGGGCGTCGCCTTCTTCCTGCGCCGCGCGAGCCTCGACCCGCCGCGCTGGCTGCCGCCCTGGGGGATGAACGTCCTCGGGCTGGCCTACCTGCCCCTCTTCTTTCTCGATCTCTTCGGCCTCGCGCACGGGCTGGTGCGGCCGGTGCTCCATCTCTGCATGTTCGCCCTGCTGGTCAAGCTTTTCGCGATCGTCCGCGAGCGCGACAAATGGCAGGCGTCGATCGGCGTCTTCTTCCTCTTCCTCGCCGCCATGGGCACCAGCGTCCATCCGACGATCGTGCTCTACCTGATCGGCTTCCTGGTGCTGGCGCTGGTGCTGCTGACGCGCTTCGCCTTCCTCCACGTCCTGTCCGGCTTCGGCCGCGAGGACCCCGCGCTCGCCGCGCATCCCCCTGCGCGGCTTCCTGCTGCTGACCACGGTCACCATCGTGGTCGCTCGCCGTGCCGCTGTTCCTGCTCCTGCCGCGCGTGCGCGCGCCGTTCATCGTCGGCCGCGGCGGCGGCAGCGGCGTCACCCTGGAGGCGGCCGGCTTCTCCGATCAGGTGACGCTCGACTCGATCGGCCGCATCCGCGGCAGCCGCGAGGTCGTCATGCGGCTGCTCGAGGAGGCGGGCTCCGGCGTCGACCGCGAGATGCGCTTCAAGGCCGCCACCTACGACGTCTACCAGGAGGGGACCTGGCGCCGCTCGGTGGGGCGGGGAAATCTGCCGCGCGCCCAGGGCGTGCGCTTCCTGCTGCGGGCCGGAGAAGCCCGTCGCGCTGGGCGACGATCTGGCTGCAGCCGCTGCACAGCCAGAGCCTGCCGCTGCCGGTCGAGACCGCGGTGATCGAGCCCCGCTCGCCGGCGCTGGCGATCGACGCCGGCGGCGCCGTCTCCTTCCCGTTCAATCCGCTCGAGGTCCCCGAATACCGGGTCGGGCTCGCCCGCTCGCCGGTGCTCGCCGGCGCTCCTCCCGCGAGACACCGGACGACCCGGCGCTCGACCTCACCGGCGTGACGCCGCGGATCTCCGCCCTGGCGCGCCGAGGTCATGGGGCAGGGGACGCCCGTCCGAGCGCGCCCGGCGGCTCGAGAGCCACCTGATCGACAACTACACCTATACCCTCGATTTCGTGGGGCGCTCGCCCGACAATCCGATCGAGGACTTCCTCTTCCGCTACCGCAGCGGCCAGTGCGAGTACTTCGCCTCGTCGATGGTGCTGATGCTGCGCTCGCAGGGGATGCCGGCGCGCCTGGTGACCGGCTTTCTCGGCGGCGAGTACAACCCGTTCGAGGGGTATTACATCGTGCGCGAGAACAACGCCCACGCCTGGGTGGAGGCCTATCTCCCCGGCGACCGGGTGGCAGATCTTCGATCCCACGCCCCCCGCCGGCCGGCCGGCCGCCGGCGGCGAGGGAGCGATGCTGCTGGCGCAGCAGGCCTGGGACTTCGTGCTCTTCCGCTGGGACCGCTACGTCCTCACCTTCGGCCTCTACGACCAGCTCCGGATCTTCGGCGGCCTGCGCGAGCTGTGGGGCGACTTCTGGGCCCATTTCAAGCGCGACGCGAAGGCCGGGAAGGCGACCCCCTCCTCGCCGGGCCTCGACGCGCCTGAGCCCAGCGCGGACAAGCCGGGCGGCCGCCGGGGTCTGCCGGATGTCCCGCTCCCCCTGGCGCTCGCCCTCACGCTGGTCGCCGCCGCGGTCTGGGCGCTCTATCTCCGGATGCGTCCGCCGCTGACCGCCACCACCGCCTACCGCCGTCTCCGGCGGCGCCTTGGCAGCGGGCGCCTCCCTGCCGGAATCGGTGCCGCCGCTCGCCGTGCGGCGGGAGGCCGCGGCCCGCTATCCCGGCCGCCGCGGCGCCCGCGGCCCGGGTCATCGATTTCTACCTGCGCGAGAGCTTCGGCGGCCAGGCGCTGGAGGACGAGGAGCTGGAAGACCTCAAGGCGGCCCTGGAAGAGGCGGAGAAGAACATGCGGAAGGCGGGCTGAGCCGTTTCGAAGGGAGAACCATGAGCCTGCTCTGGCTTTACCAGCTCCATCCGTTCTGGCTCGGCGTCCTGATCGTCGGCGTCCTCGTCGGAGCCTCGCTCCTCGGGCTCCGGCTGACCCGCCCCCTGGCGAGAAGGCTCCACCCGGCGCAGAACGATTTCGCCAATTATTTCTTCGCCACCGTCGCGGTGTTCTATGCCGTGCTCGTCGGCCTGATCGCCGTGGCGAGCTGGGGGAACTACACCACGATCGACGGCATCGCCTCCAGCGAGGCGGTCTCCGCTTCCGATGCCTATCGCGATGTCGAGAGTTATCCTCCCGCGGTGAGCGAGGCGGTGCGGAGCGATCTGCGGGCCTACGTCAACTTCGTGATCCACCAGGAGTGGCCGGCGCAGCAGCGCGGCGCCAGCGTGCCGCACGATGGACGCCTCCTGCTGGAGCGGGTCGCCAGGCGGTTGACCACGTTCGAGCCGGCAACGCCCGGACAGCAGATCGTTCACGGCCAGACTCTCCGCGATCTCGACGACCTGTTCTCCAATCGCCGGCTGCGCTTCGAGGCGATCGACAGTCATCTGCCGGGCCTGATGTGGCTGGTGGTGCTGGCCGGGGCGGCGATCATGATCTTCATGACCTATTTTTTCAGCGCGGAGAGCGAGCCCCTCCACCGGCTCCTGACCGCCGTCCTGAGCCTGGTGATCGGACTGGTGATCTTTCTGATCCTCGCCCTGGACCGGCCGCTCATCGGCTACGTCAGCATCGATCCTTCCAGTTTTGAGGATGCGCTGACGACGATGGGTGGCGCGGCAGTCCCTTAGAGGGTGTTTCGAAAGTTAGTCGCGACACCCTCGGCCCGGGCATGAATGCCCGGGCTAAGAACAGCGCCGGATGAATCCGGCTTCAAGCTCCCTTCAGGGAGCGCTGTTCCTAGCCCGGCGATTCATCGCCGGGCGGGGGAGGCGGCTTTCGAGACACCCTCTTAGACCCTATCGAAGCCCGGACGGCAGGCGCGGCGAGGAGATCAGCTTCGCGAACTCCTGCCAGCGCTGCTCCGGATGCTCGGCCGTGCCGCCTTGCTTCTCGATGTACTGGCGCACGAGATCCTTGCCGAGGTTGTAGTTGATCACGTAGCTGCGGTATTGATCGATGAAGCGGACGCGCTGCGCCGCGCGTTCGGGGGACATCAGGGCATAGCGCACGAGCCAGGCCTCGGCGTCCTGGCGCGAGATCTTGCCGTCCAGATATTGGCGGGCCGCCTCGTTGCCGGCGTAGCCCAGTCCCTGGAACAGCTTCTGGACCTCGGCGTAGCGCGCCGCCTTGCCGGGATCGAGCCCGGCGAGCGGATAGAGCTTCTCGCGTTCGAAAGCCGTCCGCGCTTCGCCGGGGAAGGCGACCTCGATGCCGAAGTTCGCCGTCCCCTCCGCGATCAGCGACTGCGGCGAGAACAGCGGATAGACCGTGAACTCGACCCAGCCGCGGTCGCGCACCAGGTGCTTTTCGAGCAGCGTGTTGTAGACGTGGTGCCCCGGATATCCTTCGTGGCAGGCGAGATCGACCGCGCGGTCGATGAAGATCGGCAGATCGGTGTTGACCTGGATCAGGCTGTGGAAGTCCCCCTTGAACCAGTTGTAGCCGCTCCACGACTTGCCGGTCACGTACTCGACGATGAAGCTCTCGCCCGGCGGCAGCGTGACGTGCTGGAGCGTGCGCCGCCGGCACTCGTCGATGGCGGCCTTGAAGACCGGATCGAGCCGGTCGCGAGGGATGACGAACCCCTGCCGGAAGGCTTCGACGCGGGCCGCGAGCGGGCCTTCGCCCGGGACGGCCTTCTCGAGCCGGTCGAGGATCTCCTGGAAGTGCGCGGCGCCCTGCGTGGGCGCGACGGCGTCGTAGAGCGCCCTGGATTCCTCGTCGAACGTCATCTTCGTGCCGGCGAGGAGATCGACCCGCGCCACCATCGCCTGGAGCTGCCGCTGGAGATACTGGTGGCGGAGGCGGACGATCTCCTCCTCGCCGGCCGCCGGCGGATGGGACGACGAGATCGGAGATCAGCGCCTCGGCCTCGGTGCGGATCTCGGGAAGGGGGCGCTTGGCGGCCTCGGCCTCGGCGCGCCACTCCGGCGGGCCGTAGTAGGCGTCCACATAGTCGGCGTCGTGCTGCCCGACGGCGAGCACCAGCTTGACGTAGGATTCGGCGATCCGTTTCATCGGGTCTTCCTTGTGCGCGGGAGCGGCCTGCCGGGCGGCGCAGCCGGTCAGCAGGAGCGGGATCGTCAGCAGGAGAAGGAGATGTCGCATGGCGATCGGAGCTTAGCACCCCCGTCAGAACCGGTACGACAGCCCGACCGACAACACCGGGTACAGATCGTAATCGGCCACGTCGTCCTCGATGTCGCGCTCTTCGCTCTGGAGCAGGATCTCGAGCGCCTGGCGGGCGGTGGGATCGTTGAGGGGGCTGCCGGCCGGGATGTTCGGCGTCAGCGTCACCTTCCCCTTGCCCTGGAAGATCACGCCGGCGTCGATGAAGAATCCGACCTTCTTCCCTGGCGACACCGCGTTTCCCCAGCCGAGCCCGACGTAGGGGACGACCGGGTCGAAGTCGATCTTGCCGTCCAGCGTGCCGACCAGGGCGACCGGCACCGGGACGCCGCCGATGTCATAGACGCCTGAGGCGGGCGGCAGACTGTGGGCGTCGACCCGCGTGTCGTTGTAGACCAGTCCGCCGGTCAGGCGGAAGCCGCGCCCTCCGGGATGCCAGTCGAGCAGGCCGGTGGCCGTGCGCAGCTTGGCCGTGGCGTCATATTCGATATCGCTCACCCGCCGGCGGTTGTCCGTGTAGCTGTAGCCGTTGGCGCCGAGCCGGGCGTTCCACTGCGGGGAGAGCCCCACGGTCAGCTCGAGTCCCAGGCCCAGGGAACCGGCTTTGCCGGCGATCGCCACCTCGGCCTGCCCGGGGGCTGCCAGAAAGAGCAGGGCGGCCGCGGCCGCCATGAGAGTCCACCGCGCTTGAGTCCATGTCCGTTTCATCACCGATCCTCCTCTCGCGCCCAGGATCGTTTGCAAGGCTGAGGCCCATCCGCCTCCCGAGCGCGGGTATAGACTCGCAGGGCTCCCGGCGGATCGGGGGCGAATCATCGGCGAATCATCGGAATGACAAGGGAGGTAGCCATGCAGATCGGCATGATCGGCCTGGGCCGGATGGGGGGCAACATGGTGCGCCGCCTGCTCCGGGACGGCCACGAGTGCGTCGTCTACGACCGCAATCCAGACGTGACCGCGGCGCTCGTGGCCGAGGGGGCGACCGGCGCCGGCACGCTCGACGAGTTCGTCGCTCGACTCCAGCCGCCGCGCACGGCCTGGATGATGGTGCCCGCGGGCGAGCCCACCGAAGGGACTGGTGCAGGAGCTGGGCAAGCGCATGGAGAAGGGCGACGCGATCATCGACGGCGGCAACTCCTACTTCAAGGACGACGTGCGGCGCGGCCAGGCGCTGGCGGAGAAGGGGATCCACTACGTCGACGCCGGCACCAGCGGCGGCGTCTGGGGCCTCGAGCGCGGCTACTGCCTGATGATCGGCGGCGAGCGGGAGGCGGTCGAGCGGCTCGATCCGATCTTGAAGACGCTGGCCCCCGGGCGCGGCGACATCGCGCCGGCGCCCGGCCGCGAGGGCGAAGCAGAGCACCGCCGAGGACGGCTACCTGCACTGCGGGCCGGTGGGCGCCGGCCACTTCGTGAAGATGGTCCACAACGGCATCGAGTACGGCCTGATGCAGGCCTACGCCGAAGGGTTCGACATCTTCCGCAACGCCAATCTCGCACGAGCCTGCCGGAAGGGCAGCGCTACGACCTCGATCTCGCCGACATCGCCGAGGTCTGGCGGCGCGGCAGCGTCGTCTCCTCCTGGCTGCTCGACCTGACCGCCAGCGCGCTCGCCGAGAATCCCGATCTCGTCGAATTTCACCGGCGTCGTGCAGGACTCCGGCGAGGGGCGCTGGACGGTGCATCGCGGCGATCGAGGAGGCGGTGCCGGTGCACGTGCTCGCCGCCTCGCTCTTCGACCGCTTCCGCTCGCGGCAGGAGCACACCTTCGGCGAGAAGGTGCTCTCCGCCATGCGCTACAAGTTCGGCGGCCACGTGGAGCCCGAAGAAGGAGACGCCATGACCATCTCCTGCCGCCGAGGACAAGCGACGACAGAGACTCGAACAGCGCGGACGAATGGGCGGGCCATCCGGCGCCGCCCTGCGCGATGGTGATCTTCGGCGCGACGGGCGACCTGACCAAGCGCAAGCTCATCCCGGCGCTCTACAACCTGATCGCGAGCGGGCTGCTGCCGCGAAGGGTTCGCCGTCGTCGGCGTCGGCCGCTCGCCGCTGCCGGACGACGAGTTCCGGCAGCCGCAGGAGAAGACCTGAAGGAGTTCGCCACGCGCCGACGTCGACCGGCAAGAAGCTGACGTGGCTCTCGCAGCGGCTGCTGCTACGTCGCCGGCGATCCCGACGAAGCCCGAGACGTTCACAGGATCTGCGCGCAGACGCTCGCGCAGGTCGACGAGGAGCGGGGCACCGGCGGCAACGTACCTGTTCTACCTCGCGGTGCCGCCCGAGCTCTTCGACGACGATCGTCCAGCGGCCTCGGCGAGGCGGGCCTGATGCAGCGAGGAGGACGGAGCGCTGGCGGCGGGTGATCATCGAGAAGCCGTTCGGCCACGACCTCGAGTCGGCGCGCGAGCTCAACCGCGAGATCCGCGAGGTCCTCGACGAGCAGCAGATCTACCGCATCGATCACTACCTCGGCAAGGAGACGGTGCAGAACATCCTGGTGTTCCGCTTCGCCAACGGCATCTTCGAGCCGATCTGGAACCGCCGCTACATCGACCACGTGCAGATCACCGTCGCCGAGACCGTCGGCGTCGAGCAGCGCGGCGGCTACTACGAGGACGGCGGGCGCGCTGCGCGACATGGTGCAGAACCACATGTTCCAGCTCCTCGCGCTGATCGGCGATGGAGCCGCCGATCTCCTTCGCGGCCGACGCCGTGCGCGACGAGAAGGTGAAGGTGCTCCACGCGATCCGGCCGCTCTCGCCCGAGGACGTGCTGCGCCAGACGGTGCGCGGCCAGTACGGCGCGGGCACGGTCGACGGCAAGCGCCGTGCCGGCCTACCGCGCCGAGAAGAACGTGTCGCCGCACTCGAACACCGAGACCTTCGTCGCGCTCAAGCTGTATCGTCGACAACTGGCGCTGGGCCGGCGTGCCGTTCTACCTGCGCACCGGCAAGCGGCTGCCGAAGCGGGTCACCGAGATCGCCATCCAGTTCAAGCGCGCGCCGCTCATGCTCTTCCGCGACACGCCGGTCGAGACGCCTGAATCCCAACCTGCTGGTGATGCACATCCAGCCGGACGAGGGGATCTCGCTGCGCTTCGAGGCCAAGGTGCCCGGGCCCGACGATGCGCGCTCGGCACGGTGCGAGATGGACTTCCACTACGAGGACTACTTCGGCCGCCAGGCCGCAGCACCGGCTACGAGACGCTGCTCTACGACTGCATGACTCGGCGACTCGACGCTCTTCCATCGCAGCGACATGGTGGAGGCGGGCTGGAGCGTGGTCACGCCGATCCTCGACGTCTGGAAGGCGCTCGCGCCGCGCAACTTCCCGAACTACGCCGCCGGCACCTGGGGACCGAAAGAGGCCGACGAGCTGATCCAGAAGGATGGGCGGAAATGGAGGAGCCGAAGGAGGTCGCGGATCTTTGATGATCCTGCCGCGCTGATGCGCGCGGCGGCCGGCGAGATCGTGTCCGCCGCGCAAGCGCGCGGTGGACGAGCGCGGCCGCTTCACCTGGGCGCTCGCCGGCGGCTCGACGCCGCGCGCTCTCTATCGTCTCCTCGCCGAGCGATCCATACCGCGAGCGCATGCCGTGGAACGCGATCCATTTCTTCTGGGGCGACGAGCGCCACGTGCCGCCCGATCATCCGGACAGCAACTTCCGCATGGCGCGCGAGGCGATGCTCGACGCCGTGCCCGTGCCGCCGGAGAACATCCATCGCATGCCGGCGGAAGAGCCCGACGCGCGACGCGCGGCGGCGGAGTACGAGGCAACGCTGCGCTCCTTCTTCGCTCCGGCTTCAGGAGATTTCCCGCGCTTCGATCTCATCCTGCTCGGGCTCGGCAGGGAAGGCCATACGGCGTCGCTGTTTCCGGAGAGCGAGGTCGCTGCACGAGCGCGAGCGGCTCGTGGCCGCGCCGTGGGTGGAGGCGCAGAAGACGTTCCGCATCACGCTGACGCCGCCGGTGTTGAATCACGCGCGGCGCGCGATGTTCCTGGTCAGCGGCGAGGAGAAGGCGGAGGCGTTGCGCGCCGTGCTCGAAGGGCCGAGCGAGCCGGAACGCTATCCGGCGCAGATCGTGGAAGGGAATCGATTGTGGATGGTGGATCGATCGGCGGCTCGCCTGCTGAAAGCCGCCGCGAATCTTTGAGAACCGGCACGACGCTTACGCCGCGGGGCGAGGCGGTTACGCCGTGCTAGGCGACGCTGGAGCAGAAGACAGCAGAGGCAGACAAACCATGAGCCCCGGAAAGAACCAGAACGTCGCCTCCTGAACCTCTCTCATAAAGCCTGCCGGACTGACGGTTCCCGCTACTTCTTGGCAGCGGTTTTCTTGGCCACCGTCTTTTTGGCCACGGTCTTCTTGGGAGCAGCCGCCGCCTTTTTGGGAGCGGTCGCCGTCTTCTTCGCGGTCACCTTTTTCGCGGCCGTCGCCTTCTTGGCCGGAGCGGCCTTCTTGCTGGCGGTCACGGTCTTCTTCGTGCTGCCCGAAGACTTGGCCGCGGTCTTCTTCGCAGCGGGCTTGGCGGCAGCCGCTTTTTTCGGAGCAGCCTTGGCGGCGGGTTTAGCGGCAGCTTTTTTGGGAGCAGCCTTGGCGGCGGGCTTGGCCGCGGCGGTCTTCTTCGCGGCAGTCTTCTTCGCGCTGTCACTCGTAGCCATTCTCTTCTCTCCTTTTTTGCTTTGCCCAAGTGGTGGGCTGTGGTATGGCGTTTAGGTTACGCCCACAAGATCTTGTGCGTCAAGAGATTTTACGCCGCAAGAGCTGGTGCCGCTTTCCCGATCTACGCGAAAAGGTCCGGCGCGCAAGGCGCGCGCGTCCCCGCGAGCGGACCGCATGCTTCGCGGCCCCCAAGCAAAAGCCCGTGGGATAAGGGTTTGCCGCGAGAGGAGAGAGTCGAGGGAGCTAGTACGCGTTGAGCCGCAGCGCGTAGCGGATCGTCATCCAGAGAATCTTGAAGTCGAGCGACAGCGACCAGTTCTGGATGTAGTAGAGGTCGTACTGGATGCGCTTCTTGATCGACGTGTTGCCGCGCCAGCCGTGGACCTGGGCCCAGCCGGTGATGCCGGACTTCACGCGATGGCGCAGCATGTAGCGCGGGATCTTGTGCTTGAACTCGCGCACGAACGTCGGCCGCTCGGGGCGCGGGCCGACGATCGACATGTCGCCGGTGAGCACGTTCCAGATCTGCGGCAGCTCGTCGAGCGACCAGGCGCGCAGGAAGCTGGCCGACGCGGGTGCGGCGCGGATCGTCCTTGATCGCCCACACCGGACCGCTGCGTCGACTCGGCGTCGACGCGCATCGAGCGGAACTTGAGGATCATGAACGAGCGGCCGTCGAGCCCCATGCGCTCCTGGCGGTAGAAGATCGGGCCGTGGTCCTCGATCCAGATGGCGAGCGCGACGAATGGGGAAGACGGGGAGCAGGACGACCAGCGAGGCGAGCGCGATCGCGAGATCCATCGCCGCGCTTCATCATGCTGCTCCAACCCTGCAGCGGCATCTGCGAGAGATTGATCACCGGCGTGCCGTCGACGTCCTCGAGCGCCGCCTTGATCGTCGCGTACTGGAGGATGTCGGGCACCAGCTTGATCTCGACGCACTCGCGGGCCATCAGGTCGAGGATCTGGAGGATCTTCTTGTGCGCCTCGAGCGGCAGGGTCGAGGAAGACCTGATCGATGCGCTGCGCCGCGAGCACCTCTTCGGCCTGGCGCGTGGTGCCGAGCACGGGCACGCCGCAGACCATCGATCCCGGTCTTGCCGGGATCGTCGTCGAGAAAGCCGACGACCTCGAAACCCATCTCGCGGTGGGCGAGGATCTTGGTGGTGATCTCGCGGCCGAGCAGTGCCGGCGCCGACGACCAGGATGCGCTGCAGGTTGTGGCCGGAGCTGCGCACCCGCCGCAGCACCGAGCGCGCCACCATGCGGGTGGTGGCGACGAGCCCGAGGTCGACCAGCGCGAAGAGGCCGAGGAAGGCGCGGCTGTAGGTGAAGTACTCGTGGCTGCCGGGCGCCGCCGGCGGCCGGTACCAGGCGATCACCACCGAGAGGAGCACGGTGGCGAGGAGCACGGCGAGGACGATGGTGAGCACCTCGTCGACGCGGCTGCGCCCCCGCCGGCTCTGGTAGAGGCCGTGGAAGTAGAAGACCACCGGCCAGAGCACGAGCACGAACGGCACCAGGCGCAGGTACGGCCCGAACTCCGGCACGTTCTTGGTGACCGGGATGACCTCGACCTCGAAGCGCAGCAGCCAGGCGCCGAGGAAGGCGGCCAGCGTCGCCGCGAGATCGGTGAAGAAGTAGAGTCCGGCCGTCTTCCGGTGGCGTTCTTGAATCAAAGGAGAGGCACCCTCAACTCGGAAACCGACGAGACAGAAGAGATCGCATGCGATCGGTGAATCGCGCAGACGGAGAACGACTCCGCCCGATCGCGCAGGTCCAAAGCATTGAATCCGATCCGGCGGGCTTTGTCAATCGCGTCGCAGAGGGCGGTGGGGCCCTCCCAGTCCGGGTAGAGCACTCCGTGCCGCCCGTCGTCCACCACGTCGAGGATGCCGCCGCGGGCCACCGCGACCACCGGCGTGCCGCAGGCGAGCGCCTCGACGGAGGCGATGCCGAAGTCCTCGACCCCCGGCTGCAGGAAGCAGGCGGGCGCCGCGGTAGAGGTCGCGCAGCTCCTCGGCGACGACGTGGCCGAGGAAGTGGACGCTGCGGGCCGGCCATCCCCTCCAGCCGCTCGCGCTCCGGCCCCTCGCCGACGATCCGCAGCTCGAGCCCCAGCTTCTCGCAGGCCGCCATCGCCACCTCGACCTTCTTGTAGGGGGCGAGCGCCGAGACCACCAGGCAGTAATCCCGCGGTTTGTCCCCATGCCGGCTCTTCCCGGCCGGCGGCGCCGGGGGTGAAGAACTCGACGTCGACCGGCGGATGGACCACCTCGGCCGGCCGGCCGTAGTAGGTCTGGATGCGCCGCGCCACGAAACGCGAGTTGGCCACGAAGATGGTTGACGCGCGCCGCCGAGGAGACGTCCCAGGAGCGCAGCGCCGAGAGGGTCGAGCGAGCGCAGGCGCGCGCCTTGAGCCCCGTGCGGTTGGGGAAGTAGGCGTGCTCCTGGTCCCAGGCGTAGCGCATCGGCGTGTGGCAGTAGCAGACGTGGAAGGCGTCCGGCGGCGCGATCACCCCCTTGGCCACGCAGTGGCTGGAGCTGACCACGAGGTCGAACCCCGAGAGGTCGAACTCCTCGATGGCGGCGGGGAAGAGCGGCAGGTAGCTCCGGTAGTGGTTGCGGATGCCCGGCGCGCGCTGGAGGAAGCTGGTGCGGATCGGAGTGCGCACTCGATCGCCGGGCTGACGCTGCCCGGGAAGTGGAAGAGGGTGAAGAGCGGGGCGTCGGGGAAGAGCGCGCCCAGCACCTCGATCACCTTCTCGCCGCCGCGCATGCCGGTCAGCCAGTCGTGCACCAGCGCCACCCGCAGCGGGCGCGGCGGGCGCCGGGGAAGCGGATCGGTCGGCGTCGGCGCGATCATCGGTCATCCGTCTTCCGCCGGTGCCCCTCGATGGCCGCCCGGTAGATCTCGAGCGTCTGGCGCGCCGTCTGGTCCCAGCGGAAGTCCTCGGCGCGCTTGGCTCCCCGCTCGGCGAAGCCGGCGCGGCGCTCCGGGCTCCCCATCAGATGGGCGATCGCCTTGGCCATGCCGTCGAGGTCCAGGGGGTCGACCAGCAGCGCGTACCCCTCCGCGATCTCCTTGAGCGCCGAGGTGTTCGAGGTGATCACCGCCACCCCGGAGGCCATCGCCTCGATCACCGGCAGCCCGAACCCCTCGTAGAGCGTGGGGTAGAGGAACAGGGTCGCCCCCTGGTAGATCGCCGGCAGCGCCTCGTGGGCCACGTGGCCGAGCAGGCGGACCTTGTCGCCGATCCCCAGGTACTCGGCGCGCTGGCGGATCTTGAACTCCGACCCCTCGCGGCTGCCGACGCAGAGCAGCGGCGCGTCGAACTGCGCCATCCGCCGGGCCCGCGCGTAGGCCTGGACGACCGTGTCGAGGTTCTTGTGCGGCTTGGCCGGATTGCCCACGAAGAGCAGGTAGGGCGGGGAGATCCCCAGATCGCGCTGCCAGCGCTCCAGCTCCTCGTGGGCCAGCGGCTGCCGGAAGACGTCCTCGACGCCGTTGTAGACCACCTGGATCTTGCGGCCGTCGACGTCGAAGTGCTGCATCAGGTCCGACCGGGTGTTCTGCGACACGGCGATGATGCGGTCGCCGCGGTTGAGGCTGCGGCGGATCATCCGCTGGGCGTAGAGAAAGGCGAGGTTGCTCGGCAGGAACTCCGGGTAGAGGAGATGGATGATGTCGTGGATCGTCACCACCACCTTCGAGCCCACCCAGGCCGGCAGCACGTAGTGGGTCGAGTGATAGAGATCGAGCTTGCGCCGGTAGAGATGCCAGGAGAGGGCGACGAGCTCGCGCACCGAGTAGACAGGCGAGCTTTCGAGCGCCACCTGGAAGTTCTCCGGCAGGTCGCGGAGCCCCTCGTGGTCGCCGGGCTTGGCGAGCAGGATGTAGCGGTTCTCGGAATCGATGGCGGCGAGCGAACGGACCAGGTTCCGCACGTAGGTGCCGATCCCGAAATCCTGGATCTTGCGCGCGTCAATTCCGATCGTATAAGGCAAACGAAATCTCCCGGAGGGGTCAAGCCGGCGGAATTCTACCCGAGCGCCTCGGAAAACACCTCTTCCATCTCGCGCGCGGCGCGATCCCAGCGGAAGAGGCCGGCCCGCTCGACCCCGCGGGCGGCCAGCTCGGCCGCCTTGCCGGAGTTTTCGAGCACGGCCTTGATGCGGGCGGCGATCGCCCCGGCGTCGCGCGGATCGGCGAGCAGGCCGGCGTCGCCCACCACCTCCGGCAGGCTCGAGGTGTCCCCGGCGATCACCGGCACGCCGCAGGCGAGCGCCTCGGCGGCGGGAAAGCCGAACCCCTCATAGAGCGAGGGGTAGACGAAGACGCTGGCGGCCTGGAAGATCCGCACCAGCCGGTCGCGCTCCACCCGGCCGACCGCCGTCACCCCCTCGGGCGCGAGCGCCTGGATCCGCCGGGCCAGCCGCTCGCTCCCCCAACCCTTGGGACCGGCGAGGACGAGCGGCGGCGTCCGCGGGTTCTCGCTCCGCAGCGCCGTCCAGGCGTCGAGCAGCGTGCCCACGTTCTTGCGCGGCTCGAGCGTGCCGGCGTAGAGCACGTACCCCTCGGGCGCTCCCAGCTCCCGGCGGGTGGCCGCGATCTCCTCGGGCGTCCCGGGCTGGAACTCGGGATCGATCCCGGGATAGACGACGCGGATCTTCTCCGCGCACTGGGGGAAGTAGAAAGCCAGGTCGCGCGCCGTCGCCTCGGAGATCGTCACCAGCCGCCGCGCGGCCTCGAAAGAGGGGCGGAGGAACGGCCGCAGGCTCCAGCGCACCTTGAGCGTGTGCGCCTCGGGGAAGAGCAGCACCGTCAGGTCGTGCACCGTGGCGACCGCCGGCACCGGACAGCGCATCGGCAGCGTGATCAGCGGCGACCAGAGGAGGTCGATATCCCCGCGCGCCAGCCGCCGGGGCAG
Organism: uncultured Acidobacteriota bacterium; assembly: GCA_963792575.1. GTDB lineage: Bacteria > Acidobacteriota > Thermoanaerobaculia > Multivoradales > UBA5704 > DATARR01. The sequence continues at coordinate 96,104 of CAWBWZ010000021.1, read as the reverse complement.
CGCGAGCTGCTGCCAGAGCACTCCGAGCTGCGCCTCCTGGCGCTCGATCCCGATCCCCGCCGCCGCGAGCTCCCCGGCCTCCCGCGGCGCGTGGTGGGCCATGCCGATATAGCGGGAGCCCCCCCGCGCCGCCAGCGCGAGCAGCAGCGAACGGGTATAGACGCCGATGCCGGTGGGGGCGGGGACCAGGGCGCGGAGATCAACGGCGATTGTCGGCGGGCTCGGCATCGCGCGGATTGTATCCTCGCTCAATCACGCGCCAGATCTCCACCTGCGAACTGGCCCAGGCGAGATCGAAGTCCTCCGACCGGTGGTTCATCCAGCGCCTCTCCGGATCCTCCCAGGGCGAGCGGACCACGACGACGTACTCGATTCCGAGCCTTTCGAGGTTGCCGCGCCATCGCCGGTACGGGCCGACGGAGTAGGGCTCCGTCAGCGGCACCCCCCAGCGGTAGTACCGGGCTTCGAGGGCCCGGGTGCGCGGCACGATCTCCAGGCCGTTCTGGAAGCGGCTGCCGAAGAACAGATAGGGCTGATTGAACCCCGCGTAGGCCACCCGCGCGCCGCGGGTCCCAACGATCCGCTCGAGGGCGAGCTCCCCTGGCAGATTGGCGAATTTCTTCTCCTGATAGCGCTCGGCCATTCCATCCAGCCAAATCATCATGAACATGAAGACCACCGCCGTGAGCGGGTACCAGAGACGCAACGGCGGGGTTTCGTCCTTCCCTCTCGTCCAGGCCCACTCCAGCAGGACGCCCACGGCGATGACGGCCAGACCGGCCAGGGCGTGCGTCGTTCCGCTCTGCCCGACGTGCCGGACGGCCTGTAGGGTGATCCAGGCGAGCACGACGCCGCGGACGGGTAGAGCGATCCGGGGGCCGGCTTCCGCGAGCAGCCAGGCGAAAGCCACGGCGGCGAGCGCGACCGCCGGCAGGAAATAGCGGATGTCCCGGTGATCGGGCATCAGAAAGAGAAACTGCAGGAAGATCACCGCCGGCAGCACGAACGTCAGCACCGCCCGCCACCGGCGGCGCCAGAGGGCCAGGAACGGCGCCAGCAGGGCCGCCGGCAGCAGGGTGAAGGGAAAGTAGGAGCCGAAGAGCTTCGAGCGCCGGGTCAGGAACTCCCAGACGTCGATGTCGAACTCGGGAGCGTCCGCGCGCTCCGGGGTGGTGATGCCTCCCCACCCCGGAAAGATCTCGATGCCCAGAATCTCGACCGGCGCGGGGAAGATCGGGTTGCCGGTCGTCACCGCGTTCCGCAGGTAGGTGTAGCCGCCGGTGACGGCCATCGTGATGACGAGCAGAGCGGCGGCGCCGGCGAGCGTCCGTGCCGGCGCGCGCTCCGCCGGGTCCCGCTGCCGCCGCCGCTCGATCCAGGCCGCCAGCGCCAGCACCGCGAGGATCACCGGCGCGAACAGGACGCCGATGTACTTGGTGGCCAGCAGCAATCCGAGGGCGGCGCCGGTCACGGCGGCTGTGCCGGGGCGGGGTCGGCGGGCGAGCGCCAGCGCGGCGTCGATGCCCGCCAGGGTGAAAAAAGATGTGCTCTGATCGTTGCCGGCCGAGACCGAGAGGACGGGGAAGACGTGATAGATCCCGGCGTAGGCGATCGCCGCGAGGGCGGAGTTCCGGCGCGAGAGGCCCAGCCGGCGGGCGATCGCCACTACCGCCAGAAAAGAGAAGACGGCGAAGAGGACCTGCGTCCAGCGCGCCGCCACGTCGCTGTCGCGGAAGGGGACGATCAGCACCCAGGAGGCCATCTCCCCCAGGATCGGGTAGAACGGCGTGCTCGGGTCCCCCATCGAGAAGCGGATCATCCGCAGGTCCCCGTAGCGGATCCAGGTGGCGACCGCCGACAGGTGGTACGAGACGTCGTCGAAACCGTGAGGACCCGCCGGCGCGAAGCGCAGCCGCCACATGTCGTAGAGGCCGACGAAAGCGATCGCCAGCGCCGCCATCAGCAGCAGGGCGAGATCGACCCGTTCCCAGGGTCTGGACGCCGGGGCGGGGCTCGTCGCCTCCCCCGCCTCTCGCTTTGGCGCCGGAAGCAGCTGGGACAGCAGGCAGGCCGCCGCCGTCCAGATCAGGAACGGCGCCGGCCGCAGCCAGCCGACATGCCCGAGCCACGTCGCGGGCACCACCGCGGCCCCCACCGCGAACGTGAACGCCGCCACCCCGCGGGAGGCCGGCCCGAAATCCGGCACCAGCCAGCGGGCGAGGCGCGATCCCACTTCCCAGAGCGCCGCCAGCAGGGCCGCCAGGACCAGCATCTGGAACGCGCGCCAGGAGTCCGGAAGCACCGCTCCCAGGAGGAGGATCGCCGCGAGCAGGAGGTGGAGGAAGAGGCGGAGGGCGCGATCTTTAGGACCCGTGGACATCGGAGGCGAGTCTACTTCATCGACCGCGGGGCTCCATCCGCCGCCACGGCTCCCGAGGTTTTCGCATCAGCCCTGGCGAGGGGTGCTGCGAAAAACCTCAGGGGCGGCTCACGGCCCCCGTGGGCGGAGGGGCCGGCGGACTGGAAAGATGCGAAACCTCTGGGGATTGCTGCGTCCCTCGAAGGGGCCGCCCTTGCCCTCGCGTGGGGAGGTCCGGCCCCTGGAAGGTACGCAGCAAATATCGCAAAATTCGCAGCAAAAAAGCCTGGGGCTGGCGCGGCCCCGCCAGGGGCAGGGTCGCGCGAAGAGGTATTCGCAGCAAAATTGCTCTCATTGGCATCAAAATAAGAAGGGGACGCATCAGCCCTCTTGGGGGCGATTCCCGCCCCAAAGAGGGACGCATCAAGTACCGCTCACTTCGCAGCATGAGAGTCGGGTTTCGCAACAAACCAGAAGGCCCGCGCCGTCTCCTCCGCGGACCGCCGCCAGTCGAAGAGCCGCGCCCGCTCCCGCCCCTTTTGCCGCATCTCCTCGCGCAGGCCGGTATCCGCGAGCAGCTTCGCGATGCGTTCCGCCCACAGATCCGGCCGGCCGGGCGCGGCGTAGAGGGCGGCGTCGCCGGCGACCTCGCGCAGCACCGGCAGATCGCTCGCCACCAGCGGCGCTCCCGCCGAGAGCGCCTCGATGGCCGGCAGGCCGAACCCCTCGTAGAAGGAGGGGAGCGCCACCAGCTCGGCTCCCGCGTAGAGGGCGGCCAGCTCGCCCGCCCCCACGTAGCCGAGATGGACCACCCACCCTTCCTCCTCGGCGGCGGCGATCTCCTGGCGGACCTCCTCAGACTTCCAACCGAAACCGCCGCAGAGCACGAGCGGCGGCGGATCGACTCCCAGGACTCGCAGCCGCCGCCAGGCCGCGAGCAGGGCCGGGACGTTCTTCCGCGGCTCCACCGTCCCGACATGGAGCGCGTAGCGGGCCGGCGTTCGCGGCGGCAGGGGAGCGGGCGCGGCCTCGGACAGGACGCCGGTGCCGTGATGGATCGCCCGCACGCGGTCTGGCGCCACGCCGATCCCGATCAGCTCCCGCCGCACCGCCTCCGAGGGAGTGAGCAGGAGATCCGCCTCGAAGAGGGTCCGCTCCAGCCGCTCGCGCAGCGCCACCGCCGAATCCGGGCGCACCGCCCAGGGGACCTTGAGCAGCCCGAGGTCGTGGATCGTCGCCACCCGGGTCCCGCGGGCGAAGCGGAAGAGCGGAGGAAAGAGATAGTTCGGCGCGAAGATCACCCGGTTGCCGTCCGCCGCCGCGAGCAGGGGAGCGAGGCGGCGGAGGATCTGGTTCGCCCGCCACGGCGGCACCACCAGTCCATCCGGCGCCTCATAGACGACCCGCTCGATCGCCGGCCCCGGTGGAAAGGCCACCACGGGCCGCGGCGCCCCCGGGTCCGACTCCACCAGGCTCTGGCCGTAGAGCCGCAGCCGCAGATCGTCCCGATCGGCCAGATGGACGAGGATCTGATGGAGATACCAGCCCACCCCGGTCAGCGCCTCGTAGAATGAGTTGACGTCCACCGCCACCGTCAAACGGGGCTCCGTCCGGCGGCGGCGGATCTCCCCGGCGATCTCCCACAGCCAGAGAAATGTGCGGCGGAGCCGGCGCGGGGAGCCGAAGCGGAGGACGGCGCGGAGGAGGGTCAGGAGCGTTTTTTCCTCATAACCGCGAAGAGTGTATCTTTACGCCGTTTCCGAAACTCTCCATCCCCACTGAGCCATGCGCCCCAGACCCTTACTCCTCCTCTGCCCGGCGCTGCTTCTCCTGGCCCTGGCCTGGTCCCTGGCCGGCGTTCGCGCTCCGCTTCCGGCCGGCGACGAGGCCACCTCGGTGATGATCGTCCAGAGCCTCTGGCACGATCACGATCTCGCCTATCGCGAGCCGGACCTCGCCCGCGCCGGGCGGCTCTGGGATGGCGGCCCGGCCGGCCTCTCCTTGTTCTCCAACGACGGCGGCAAGACCCTGCGCTACGGCCAGCCCGTCGCCTATCCGCTGGCGGCCCTGCCGTTCTATGCCCTGCTCGGCCCGCGCGGGATCGCCCTCTTCAACATGGCCCTGTTCCTGGCCATGGCGGGAGCCGCCCTCTGGCATTTCTCGGAAGAGCCCCTCCTCGTGACCGGCTTCTTCTTCGCCTCGGCGGCGTTTGCCTGCGCCTTCCGCCTGGAGTCCGGCGTTTTTCTCATGGCCTGCGGCTTTTTCCCGCTGCTCGTCTGGCAGCGGCTGCGGAATCTCCCCGAGTCGGGAAGAGGGCACTTCGCGCTGCTCGCCGGATCGGGGGTCCTGCTCGGCGCGGCCCTGACGTCGAGCCCGCTCGTCGCGCTGCTCGGATTGCCCATCCTGATCGACCTCGCGGCGCGGCGGCGCTGGCGCGGGCTCGCGGCCCTGGTCGCGACGGCGCTGCTCGCGGCCGGCCTCCTGGCCCTGTTTCAGTGCGCCGGCACGGGGGAGTGGACCGCCTTCGCGGGCGTCCAGCGCCGCACTTTCGTAACCCAGTTCCCGCTCGAAAGCCCGCGCGACCTCTGGCAGGGGTACCAGGGAGAGGAGGCGCGCCCAAGCCTCGCGACCGGCCTGCGGCTTCTGCCGCGCAACCTGGGATACCTTTTCATCGGCCGCTTCACCGGGTTGCTGCCCTGGTTCCCCTTCGCCCTTTTCGCCCTCGCCCTCTATCTGGTGGGGCCGAAGGACCGCTCGCGGCATCTCCTCCTGGCCGCCCTGCTGGCCTACGCCGGATTCGTCCTGATCAGCCACCCGCACGATTTCGCGGGGACTCCGGGTTTCCTTGGCAGCCGCTATCTCGCGCTCGTCTACCCGGCCTTCCTGTTCCTGCCGGGCCGTCTCCACGCTCGCCGGAGCCTCGTGATTCCCTATGCCGCCGCCGGGCTCTGGACCGCCCTGTCGATCATGGCTCAAAACCCTACAGCCGCTCCGGCCTTCCAGCGCCTGCCGATCGAGCTGACCCAGTTCCCTGGCGACCACCTTCCAGGTTTCTTCGCCCAGACCTGGGGGGACGCCGTCTGGATCGTTCCGCGGGCGAGCTTCTTCGCCGAGGAGCACCATCCGAACGGCGTCTGGGTGCGGGGCGCGACACGTTCCGAGGTGATCGTCGTCTCTCCAAAACCGATCTCGCGGCTCGCCTTTACCGTCTACTCCCTTGCGGCCGACAACGTGCTGACGCTCGACAGCGGCGCCGATCGGCTGACCGTCCGTTTCAACACCGAAGGCAAGCGCGGCGGCACTCCGGTCGAGCTCGCCGTGACCCCCGTGGCCCGCGACCTCGGCTTTTTTCCGGCCTCCCCCCGCGAGCGCTTCTACCGCCTCACCCTGGAGACCACCGCCGGCGTCGTGCCCGCGCGCGCCGATCCCCGGAGCCAGGACCCGCGGAATCTCGGGGTGTTCCTGGACTTCACGGGCAAGGGGCCCTAGACCGCGGCTGGCGCCGGATGACACCATGGCTGCGAATCCCCTGCGGCGAAGATCGGTCGACGGGATTCGTTCAGCAGGGAGGCGCAGGGTTGAGCAGTCTGGTTGAGGAAGTGTCAGGGCAGCCTTTACGGCGGTTGCGGGAGCCTTCGATGATGGACCGACTCCGCCGGGAGACCGCCGCCGAGCACGCCCTCCTGGAGGGCGCGACGGGGATGATGGCCCCCGACCTGTCGCTGGGCGACTATCACCACTACCTGACGGAGATGCGGGCCGTCCACGCCGCCGTCGAGCCGCGCCTGGCCCAGGTGGCCGGCCTGGCGGCTGTCCTTCCCGACGTTGAAGACCGGCGCAAGCTGCCTCTCCTCGAGCGGGATCTGGACCGGCTCGCCGCTTCCCACGGCGCGCCCGCGCTCCCCGCGCCGGACCGCTACCCGGCGCTGCCGTGCGCGAGCGTCGCCGAAGCCCTGGGCGTCCTCTACGTGCTCGAGGGATCGACCCTCGGCGGACGCCTGATCCGGCGCCACCTCGTCCAGGTGCTGGGCTCGCGCGTCGACGGCGCGACGAGCTATCTCGACGCCTATCCCGACGTCGGCGTCATGTGGAGGCGCTTCGGCGCCGCCGCCGGCGCCTACGGGGCGGCTCACGGCGAGGCCGGGAGCGCCATGGTCGCCGCCGCCGTGGCCACCTTCCGGGCTCTGCTCGCCGGCTGGAGCGCGCGATGAGCGAGGAGGGAATGACGTTCCAGGTCGATCTCAGCAACTGCGATCGCGAGCCGATCCATCTCAGCGGCGCCATCCAGCCGCACGGGGTCCTGTTCGTGCTCTCGATCCCCGGCCTCGCCATCCTCCAGCAGAGCGCCAATGCCGGACAGGTCCTCGGCGCCGCCGCCGGGCCGGGCCGTCCCATCGGCGAGCTGCTCGACGGCGACTGCGTCACCGCTCTGGCCCAACTCGCGAACGAGAGCTCCCCGGCCCACGCGACGCTGATCAAGACCAAGGCGCTCCACGGCGGTGCCCTCTTCGACGCCATCGCGCGCCGGATCCCCGAGGGACTGCTGGTGGAGCTGGAGCCGGCGACCGCGCCCGGGAGCCTCTCCTTCAACGACTTCTATCTGCGGACGCGCGCCGCGGTGGCGCGCCTGCAGACGTTCACCGAGATCGGAGCCCTCTGCAGCGCCGCCGCGGTCGAGGTGCGGGCGATGACGGGGTTCGACCGGGTCATGGTCTACCGCTTCGATCACCGGGACAACGGCCGGGTGATCGCCGAGAGCGTCCGCGAGGGCCTCGAGTCCTACCTCGACCTGCACTATCCGGCTTCCGACATCCCGTCGCAGGCGCGCCGGCTCTACCTCCTCAACCGCCTGCGCCTGATCGTCGACGTCGCCTACCAGCCGGTGCCCATCGAGCCGCCGCTGAGCCCGGTGACCGGGGAGCCTCTCGACCTCACCTACTCCGTTCTGCGCAGCGTCTCGCCGATCCACGTCGAGTACCTGCGGAACATGGGCATCCACGCCTCGATGTCGGTCTCCCTGGTGGTCGACGGGCGGCTGTGGGGCCTGCTCCTCTGCCATCACTACGCGCCGCGGTTCGTCTCCTACGATGTGCGGGCCGCCTGCGACTTCCTGTCACAAACCCTGTCGTGGCTGATCACCGCGGGCGAGCGGTCCGAACGCCTGGAGCAGCGCGCCCGGGTCGACGACCGGCTGCGCGCGCTGATCCAGCACCTCTCGGATGCCGACGATCTCGCCGCCGGCCTCACGGCGGGGGCCCAGGATCTGCTCGCCATCGTCGACGCCGGAGGCGCCGCGCTGGTCCATGCCGGCAGGACGACGGCTTTCGGCGCGCCGCCGCCGCCGCAGGTCGTCGAGGCCCTGGCGAGGTGGCTGCGGGCGCGGGAGGACCGGGGACTCTTTCACTCCGAGCGCCTGGCGGCGCAGACGTCGATCGCCGGAGGCTATGTCGAGGTGGCGGCCGGCCTCCTCGCCGTGCCTCTCGACCGCGCGGGCGACAGCCACCTCCTCTGGTTTCGTCCCGGCGTCGAGCGCACCGTCAACTGGGCGGGCGATCCCAACAAGACGGTCTCGCTCAAGGATGGCGCGCCGCGCCTCAGCCCGCGCGGCTCTTTCGCCCTGTGGAAGGAGACGGTGCAGGGGGAATCCCTGCCCTGGCAGCCCGGGCAGGTCGAGATCGCCGTCGAGCTCGGCCATGCCATCGGGGCCATCGTGCTCCGGCGGGCCGCCGTGCTGGAGGCGCTCAACCACGAGCTGCGGGCCACCACCGAGGAGCTGAAGCGCGCCAGCCTGGCGAAGGACGACTTCCTCGCCACCCTGAGCCACGAGCTGCGGACGCCCCTCAGCGCCATGCTCGGATGGATCCGCCTGGCGCGCACCAATCAGCTCGACCCGGAACGCATGGCCCACGCGCTCGACGTCATCGAACGCAACGCCAGGACCCAGGCCAAGCTCATCGAGGACCTGCTCGACGTCTCGCGCATCATCAGCGGCAAGATGCGTCTCGACGTCCAGGCGATCAACCTCCTCGACGTGGCGCGGGCCGCCCTCGACAGCATCCGTCCCGGCGCCGAGGCCAAGAGCATCTCCATCCACTCCGTGCTCGACCCTGGGGCGTCGATCATCATGGGCGACCCCGCGCGGTTGCAGCAGGTGGTCTGGAACCTGCTTTCCAATGCCGTCAAGTTCACCGGCAAGGAAGGGCACGTCCACCTCCACCTGACCCGCGCCGAGTCCTCCGCCGCCATCACCGTCAGCGACGACGGGGAAGGCATCGACACCGCCTTCCTGCCGCACGTCTTCGACCGCTTCCGGCAGGCCTATGGAGGGATTGACCGCACCCACCAGGGCCTCGGCCTGGGGCTCGCCATCGTCCGCCACCTCGTCGAGCTGCACGGGGGGAGCGTGTCGGCTTTCAGCCAGGGCAAGAGGAAAGGCGCCGTCTTCACCGTGCACCTGCCGCTGTCGCCGCTGCGGTCGGCGCTGGCCGAGGCTCCGGCCGCCGGCGCGCTGGCGGCCGGAGACGCGGATTGCCCACCGCACCTGCTCGGCCTGCGGATCCTGGTGGTCGACGACGAGCCCGACGCGCGGGAGCTGCTGCTGGCGGAGCTGTCGCGCTGCGGCGCGGTCGTCGAGCTGGCGGAGACGGCGGCCGAGGCTCTCCAGCGGATCTCCGACGGGCTACCCGACGCCCTGATCTCCGACATCGGACTGCCGGAGATGGATGGCTACGCGCTGATCAAGGCCATCCGCCAACTCCCCAAGGAGCAGGGGGGGCGCACCCCGGCCATCGCGCTGACCGCCTATGCCAGCAGCCAGGACCGGTCACGGGCCTTCCTGGCCGGCTTCCAGGCCCACCTGGCCAAGCCGATCGAGCTGCAAGAGCTCCTGGCGGTCCTCGCCAGCATCAGCGGGCGCATCGGTTCCTGAGGCCGCGAGCCCCGGGGGCCGGGACGTGCCTTATGATCAACCCCGGTATGCCCGATCCCGTCCCGCCTCCATCGGAAGACCTCCGCGTCGCCGAGGTCCTCCAGAAAGTCCGCTCCGGCGTGCGGCAGCGCCGCGCCGAGTCGACCACGCTCGCCGGCGGCGGCGAGGAGACGCGGAGCGGGCTGCTCGCCCTGAAACAGCGAGAGTACGTGCAGGAGCCGGTCGCCTTCTCCCATCGCCCCGGCCTGGGACGGGCGATCGTGCTGGCGCGCAAGGCGTTCTACAAGCTGTTCCTCAAGTGGTTCACGCGGCCCGTGCTCGAGCAGCAGAACGGCTTCAATCAGGCGGCGGCGCGGCTGATCGAGGATCTCGTGGAGGCCCAGGAGCGGAACGCGCGCGAGCTGCGCCAGCTCAGCGGCCGGATCGAGGCCCTGGAGCGTCGCCTCGAGGGGAAGGACCGTCCCGGCGAGGACGGCGCGTGAAGCCGCGGATCGTCATCTGCGCCACCAAGATCCCGTTCGCCTATGGTGGGGCCGAGATGCTGGTCGACTCCCTGCGCGACGAGCTCAAATCCCGCGGTTTCGAGGTGGACGTCGTCGCCCTCCCCTTTCACTGGCCGACGCGGACCGAGCTGCTGAAAGGGAGCCTCTCCTGGCGGCTGGTGAACCTCACCGAGGCGGCCGGCAAGCGGATCGATCTCGTCATCGCGACGCGCTTTCCGTCCTATCTGATCAAACATCCCAACAAAGTCGTCTGGCTGATCCATCAGCTCCGGCAGGCCTACGACCTGCTGGGCACGCGCTACAGCGACTTCTCCGCGGAGCAGCCGCGCGACGCGCGGGCGCTGGAGATGATCCGCGCCATGGACCGCCGTACCCTCTCCGAGGCGCGGGCCGTCTATACCATCTCGGGCAACGTGGCGGACCGCCTGCGCCGCTTCAATCAGGTCGAGGCCGAGGTGCTCTATCCGCCGCCCAGGCTCGACCGGCTCTACCATGCCGGGGATTCGGGAGATTTCATCTTTTCGATCGGTCGTCTCGATCCGCTGAAGCGTTTCGATCTCCTGATCCGGGCGATGAAGCACACCGAAACCCCCGTGCGCTGCCGCATCGCCGGTACCGGCCCCGAGCGCGAGAACCTGGAAAACCTGATCGATCGCCTCGGCCTGCGCGGCAAGGTCGAGCTCCTCGGTTGGGTGGACGACCGCGACGTCGTCGAGCACTACGCGAGCTGCCTCGGCGTCTACTACGCCCCCTATGACGAGGACTACGGCTACGTCACCGTCGAAGCCTTCAAGGCCGCCAAGCCGATGATCAGCACCGCGGACGCCGGCGGCGTCCTCGAATTCGTGGAAGACGGCGTCAACGGCTTCGTCTGCGCGCCCGACGCGCCGAAAGAGATCGGCGCGAGGATCGATCAGCTTTACAAAGATCGCGAGCGGGCCCGCGCCATGGGACTGGCGGGGCAGGGGAGGGTGCGAGAGGTGACGTGGGACCGGGTGATCGAGAAATTGACGGGGGTGGGTTGATCAGATCTCCGGCTTCTTCCTGAGCCGCTCGATCTCCGCTCGGAGCCGCGCCAGCTCCTCCTCGGCCGCCTTGCGCGCTTTCACTTCGCGAGCCACCACCCGCTCGGCTCTTTCTCGCGCCTCCACCTCCTCGCGAGGAGTCCGGATCCGCTCTCCGCTCGCGACGTCGAACACTTCTGTCCGATCTCCGTCCGGAGAAACCCCGAAGAGGAGGCCCGTCGACTCGGAAAGAAGGCGTCCGTGGTCGTCCGGCTCGATCAGGCGGTAGTGGCGATCCGCACCTAGCCGGTAGCCCTTGAATCGGAACCGCCCTTCTGTCCCCTTCCTGGGCATGTCTACCAGCAGGTACTCCTCGACTCCGATCCGCTCGTAGAGCTTCACCTTGTCGACCTCATCCGTCCGGCGGATGCGGGCATCGAAGTGCGAGACGATCTCCAGGATGAAGCAGGGCACGACCCCTTCTTTCACCACGCTGAAGCTGCGGCGCTCGCGTTCCGGATGGCGGACTCCACGGATGATCGAGATGTCCGGAGCAGGCCCGGGGAGTCCGCGGCCGAGCAGGTGCTTGACGTCCATCAGCACCTTGACGTCCGGCTGGGAGTGGAAATACCGGCTCAGCAGTTCCTTGAGCTCAGCCATCAGGCTGGCATGAAATTCCCCTTGGACCATTTTGTCCTCGAGCTGCGGGTCGAGAAAAAGCTCCGGCGTGAGCGGGATCTCGACCAGCTCGAGGCGGCCTCCAGGGCGCTCAACCCAGCGTTGGAGAAGGGTGAGGCCGTTCTCGTCGTCTTCCGGCTCTTCGCTCTCCTCGGGCGGCGTCTTCCAGGCAGGCTGAACCATGGCTCCGAGTATAGGGAGTCTCCCGGGACACGTCAAAGATATCGCAAGGAGACGACGAAAGGAACCGGCGACGCGGAAAGGCGCTACGGCCGGGTTCGCCGGTTACGCCCTTTTCCGGGCCTCTTTCTCCGCGTCCGTCTCCACGACGTGCCGCAGCACGGTGAAGCCGTCGCGCTTCTCCCGGCCCGCGATCTCGATGGCCAGCCGGTCGTACTCCTGCCTCTTTTCGATGTAGGCGTCGTAGGCCGCGCGAAGCTCCTGGACCGGAGCTCTGGGATCGTACCGCGCGATCAGTGCCTCGAGGTCGAGGCCGTCGTTCGAGGCTCGCACCCGGAAGTGGTTGAACCGGAAGATCGCGTAGGCCGTATCCAGGATCTCGATCACCTCGCAGCCGAGGAACCGCGCGATCTTTTCGAGGACCTCTTCCGGTATGTGCTTGGTTCCGGTCTCATATTTGCTCAGCCGGGTGTTGTCGATGCCGATGGCGGTGGCGAGCTTGATCTGACTGTAGCCCCTGGCCTCTCTCAGGACGACGATCGCCTTGCCGACATGCTGGGGACCGAAGAGCATGCCGGCATCATAGGGAGGGGTTCCCGGGAGGCGCAATTCCAACAAGTCGGTGAAAAATGTAGCAAAACCGGGGACCCGTAGCGGAATCCCGGCAACTTGTTCCGCCCTTCGGGGGACTCGGGCGCTCCCCGATTGCGGGAAAGCGTCGAGAAGTTGATCCGGGTCACGAGTTTCTCGAAAGAGAAAATTGACTCCTGAGAGCGTCACAAGGTGGCCGGAGGCCGCGAAAAGCGCGCCAGGAAGCTCTCTAGCCGCTCGCCAGCTCCAGCAGCTTCTCCGGCGGACGTCCCACGACCGCCCGGTCTCCCGCGAGGCCGATCGGGCGCTGGAGCAGGGTGGGGTGCCGCGCCATGGCGGCGATGAGCTGAGCGTCCGGCTCGTCGCCGGTGAGGCTCAACTCCCGGAAGGCGGGGTCCTTGGCGCGCAGCACGTCCCTGGGACGGAGGCCGAGGCGGGCGAGGACGTCCCGGATCTCGGTCTCGGTCAGCGGATTCTTGACGTAGTCGCGGTAGCGGTACTCGATACCCTTCTCCTCCAGCAAGGCGACCGCCTTGCGGCAGGTTCCTCAGGTGCGGCTACAGATCAGATCGATCACGGATGGTTGCTCCTCTCAAGTTGGACCCACGAGTTGAGGCCCTGGACCCACGGGTCAAGGAGCTGGACCCGCGGGTCACGGTCCCCGACCCATGAATCACGGACTCGGACCCACGGGTCGCGTGGTTGGACCCATGGGTTGGGCGACCGAATTCGTGGGTCGGGCCACTGAATTCGCGGGTCCAGAACCTTGCGCCTTGCCGGTGGTGGCGGCGTCCGTCCAGCCGCCCGAGCGTGAAGTTTCCGGCGGTGTTCATGATTCGGGTCCGCTCCCGTGCCCCCCGCCCGCGGGACCGGTCTCTCGGGAAGCAGAAGGTAGTCGACTTCCGGGAGTATAGGGGCAGGTATGATGATCTCACCGACTTCCGATTCGAAGAGCTTGCGCGAGTCGAGGTGCCATTGATCCCGCCGATCGTAGTAGGCATAAAGAACTCCAGTATCCAGAAGAATCGCCACTATGGGCGATCCTTGCCGAATCCCAACTCGCCGAGTACTTCTTCAGCACGTTCCGCTGTATCCGTATATCCACTGTCGAAGGCACCAGCCCCCGGCGGGAGCTTTCGTACCTTAGCGCTCTCTCGGACATCCGGCAAAGCGCTTTCAGAAGGAGTTACGGTGGCATGGTCGCCCTCGATCTCCCATTGCAGAACATCGTTGGGTCCCACTCCGAGCTTTTCCCGAACCTCCTTGGGAACCGTGGTCTGGTGCCTGACTGTGATCGTCGACTTCGGCAGGAGCACATTCTACGTTAACGGGGGGACAAGGCTCGCCCCAGCCACTCCCCCCGATCCCGCCGCGCCTCCTCGTTGAAGGAGTGGTTCGTGTCGTACCACTTCACCTCCTTGGGATCACTCGCCGTCTGGAGATAGGCCGCCGCGTCCCAGGGGGTGATGAACTCGTCCCACTTCGCGAACTGGAAGAGGAGCTTCGCGGGGGCGGCGTGGCCGACGTAGTGGAGGGCGTCGAGCGGCTCGAGGGCATCCACGTAGGCCTTCCGCTGCTCGGGGGTGGCGAGCTCCTGAAAGGCGATGGCCCCCTGATCGGGATTGTGCTGCATGGCGTGGGTGAGCGAGGGGTAGCCCGCCATCAGGACGAAGGCGACCGGACGTCTCTCGACACCCGCCAGGATGCCTCCCACAGTAGCTCCGAGACTATGGCCTACATAGGCCATGTGTTTTGGTTCCACTTCTGGACGTGAAACCAGGAGGTCGAAACCCCGGCGGATGTCCACGACGGCCTGGATCTGCTCCTTGCGGCTCACCTCCGGGTGCCAGGGATTGCCGCCGCGCTTCCCCTGGTTTTCGGGGCGCAGGAACGGGGCATTAATCGTCAGCGAGACCATCCCATGGTCCTTGGCGAGCGCCACGGCTTCGTCGACGAAGGTCGAGCGGCTCCCCTGTCCCGGATGAAGGAAGAGAACCGCGGGGTGCTTCCCCGGACTGGACGGCAGGATCAGGTAGGCCGGCACCCGTCCGCCCATCGGGCTCGCATAGGAGAGATCCACGACCTGGACGTCGCCGCGCCGCTCCGTGCCGGCCTCCTGCACGTCCAGCGGGGCTTTGAAGTCATAGGCGAAGAGATCGGCGCTGGGGAGAGGGGAGCTCGGGGCCAGCTCGCGCCGGGCGACCTCGCCGGGGCGCAGAAAGAGCAGGATCTCGCGGCCGAGTTCCTCCGGCTTGTCGAGCTGCGCCAGATGGCCGGCGCCAGGGACGACGATCCGCCGGGAATCGTGGATTCCGGCCTCCAGGACTCCGGCGTGGGCGTGGACGTCCGGGATGTCCGCAGCGCCGACGAGGATCAGGGTGGGGACGTGGATCTCGGCGAGGCGGCCGACGGCGGGGCGGTCCGCCGGGCGGCTCTCCGGAAAATTGACGGTCAGCGGGCCGGGATTTTCCGTCAGCAGCTCGCGAAGACGCGCCTGGGATTCCGGATTGCGAGAGGCCGTGAGGTAGGGGTCCTGGACCCAGGCCTCGATCAGCTTCTCCCGGCTCTTCTCCTGAAACATCGGCCGGAAGTTGACCAGCCCCCGGCGCAGAAAATGCTCGGAGTAGGGGAGGCCGGAGACCACGGGTCCCACGAGCACGAGCGCCTCCACCCGGTCCGGATGGGCGAGTGTGTAGTCCACCGCCAGCTTCGAGCCGTTCGAGCAGCCCACCAGGACGGCGCGGCCGACCTTCAGCGTCTCGAGGACGGCGTGGAGATCGTCCACGTCCGAGTAGGGACCCTTCGGCGGCTCGGAGCGGCCAAACCCGCGCCGGTCATAGCGGATCGCCCGGAAGCTCTTCGCGAAGACATCGAAGGTAGAGTCCCAACCGGCGCTGGCGACCAGGCCGTCGTGAAGGAAGACGATCGGTGTTCCCTCGCCGCGGACCTCATATCCCAGCTTGCCGCCGCCGGGCGCTTCGACGAAGCCGGTGGCGGATTCGGCGGCCGCGACGGTGGAAGTCAGACCAAACGCGAGCAGGGCGAGCAAGAGGACGCGGCACGGAGTCGAGCCGGCGGCGCGAGATTCGGGCATGGGATCTCCTTCGCGGATATAGACCGCCGCCAGCGAGCCCTGGTTCCCGAAAGTTCCTTCTTCTCCTGCCTCAGCTCGCCGCGGGCGCCGGACCGGCGGCGGGCTCTTGATGGGCGTGGAGGAAGGTCTCCGGCTTGCTGAAGACCTTCGCGAGGTTCATTCCCTTGCGCACCGCGTCGAGGGTGACCTTGCCGGTCGCCAGGGCCGCGCCGAGCCCGACGTAGGTGCGCAGGCGTCCGCGGTGCCGGTAGCGCACGTCGAGGACGTGGCGCCAGAGCCGGGAGTACTCCTCATAGAAATCGGCGAGTGGCAGCCGGGTCGGCAGCACGGCATGCACGATGTCGAACATCTCCCAATTTTTGGTGGTCACCCGGTGCTGGTCCGTCTCCCACAGATCGGTGCCCGGCAGCGGCGTGAGGACCGAGAAGCCGCTGTTATAGGCGCCAGTCTCCGTGATCCAGTCGCGCAGGGTGGTGAAGTCGTCGTGATCCCAGGCGGGATCGACGATGAAGTTCGGCGTGTAGCCGACCCCCATCTCCTTGAGGATCGCGAGGGCGCGGGCATTGTTGGACATCGTGTTGCGCTTGTTGACCGACCGCAGCCCCTCGTCGGTGACCGCTTCCAGGCCGAGGAAGATCGACAGGCTTCCGCAGTCCTTCCACATTTCGATCAGGTGCGGGAACTTGCAGATGATGTCGGTGCGGGTCTGGACGGTGAAGTACTTCTTGATCCCCGCGGCCTTGATCTGCCGGGCCATCTCTTCGCCACGGCGGACGTCCATCCAGAAGATGTCGTCGGTGATGAAGACGTTGGGGGCCTCGATAGCGCGCAGCTCGGCCACCACCCGCTCGGGGGACTTCTCGCGGAAGGTGCTCTGGTGGAACTTCCAGACCGAGCAGAAATTGCACTTGAAGGGGCAGCCGCGGGCGGTCTCCATCAGGGCGAGCGGCTTGCGGAAGTTGATGTAGTAGCGGTCCGCGTAGTGGGCGATCAGGTGGCGGGCGGGCAGCGGCAGGGAGTCGAGGTCCTCGCGCGCCGGCGCGGGTCCGGTCGGGCACTGGCCGCCGTCACGGTTGAGGATCAGGCCCGGCACCTTCGCCAGGTCGATCCCGCGCGCCAGGGCCTCCACCAGGGGGGGCATGACCTCCTCGCCGTCGCCCACCGCGATGGCGTCCACCGAGGGGTGGAGAAACCACCCGGGCTCGCGGGAGGCGTCGTGCCCGCCCACCAGCACGAAGGCGTCCGGCAGCTCGCGGCGCACCCGTTCGGCGAGGCGCAGCAGGCGGAAGCGCTCGGTGGTGAAGTTGCACTGCAGGCCGACTACCTCGGGCGCGAAGGCCTTGCACAGCGCCATCCCCTGATCTTCGCCCTCGATCCGGAAATCGAAGACCTTGCAGATGTGCCCTTCCGCCTCGAGGCCTCCGGCGATGGAGATCGGCCCGAGCGGCTCGACGAAGGTGAGCATCTCCAGACCCAGGATGCCGCCGATCGGCGGCTTGAGGAAGGCGATCTTCATCAGAGCCTCCTGCCGTGAGGGTTCTTTTTACAAGATTCGAGCAGAGTTTCGCCCGGGCGTCAAATGGGGGCGGGAACGGCCGCTCTTCCTGGACCAGGGTACGTCGCTGAAAGTTGAAGCGGTGGGCTCTATTCCTCTCCGACATTGCGGAGTGCCGTCCGGTAGAGCCGCTCCTCGATCCAGAAGCCCCCTTCGGTTCGGAGGCGATCCAACTCGGCCTGGAGACTCTCGATCTTCCCCTCCAGCCTGGCCCGAATCAGGATTCCAACGGCTCCCGTCTTCTTGAGATCGAAAACAGCCGCAATTCTCCGCGCTTCAGTTTCGTCGAGCAGGACCAACTCAGCCTTGTGCTCAACCGCCAGGGCGATGACCTCGGCTTCGCCATCATCAAGATCCTGCTTCAGGGACCTCAGAAGGGGTTCGTTGGAGACGGCCCGGACTTCGATCCACCCTTCTCGGAGCGCGGTCTCTACCTCCTGGACTCCCGGCCGGCCGAGCCCCTGCTGAACCACCTCCTGCCAGACAGCATGAGGAATGGCAAGGGTCCCGTAGAAATCTTTCAGGAGGCCGAGCCGGCTGATGGCGGAGAGATGGATGAGGCTTGAGGAGTCACAGATGACCATGCGCGTAGCTGAGGTCGTCCTGAAGGTCCGTCTCGGTGTAATGGCGTGGGATCTGACGATCCGACAAGACCTGCTCGAACTGCCACCGTGTCATCCCGGCGAGGATGCGCGCTTTGCCCAGTGAGAGCACGCCTCGCTGGTAGAGCGCCAGAGCCAGTTCCTTCCGGAGCTCCCCTTCGACCTCAGCCGGAGGCAGCTTCACGGCGTCGATAACCTCTGATGGGACTTCCAAGGTCAGCTTTGCCATTTCTCTTTCCTCATCCACAGGGTATCACTATGCGGCATAGAGCTCTCCGCCAAAAACTTTCCTCATTCTCCCCCGTAAACCCCCTTGACGACAGATGTCGTCACGCGTACCATGGCGACAGATGTAGGCATGAGGGAGGCGCGATGAGACCCAAATCCATCGGAGACCAGGAGCTGGCGCTCCTGCAGTATGTGGAAGAGCAGAGGGCGGCCACGGTGGGGCAGGCGGCGGAAGGCTTCGGCGCGCCGCGCGGGCTGGCCCGCTCGACGGTGCTGACGATGATGGAGCGGCTGCGCCAGAAGGGGCATCTCGATCGCCGCCAGGTCGAGGGGGTCTATCAATACTTCTCCCCGGCGCCGGCCGGCGAGGTGCTGCGGGACGTGGTGAAGTCGTTCGTCGAGCGGACGCTCGGCGGCTCCGTGTCCCCCTTCGTGACCTATCTGACGGAAGAGGCCGAGGTCTCGGACGCGGATCTCGCCGATCTCGAGGAGCTGGTCGCCAAGCTCCAGTCGAAGCGGAAGGAGGAGGCGTGAGCGCCTGGTGGGGCCTCGAGGCGCTCGTCGGGACGCTCACGCGGGCGTCGATCGAGGGCGGGCTCTTCATCGCCGGCGTCTGGATCGTCTGCCGCCTCTTGCCGCGCCTGCCCGCCTCGCTGCGGTGCGGGCTCTGGTGGGCGGCGTGCCTGAAGCTGCTGCTGGGGCTGGTCGCGCTGCCGGCGGTGCGGCTCCCCCTTTTGCCGGCGGAGATGAGCGTCGCGCCGTTGGCGGACGTCCGGCCTCTATCTATAAGGACAGTGGGGGGCGCCCCCTCCCGGACCCTCACCCCTGACCCCTCTCCCGTCCCCTCCCCTCCTCCCTCACCGGGAGAGGGGAACAAGATCTCATTGCGGACGACCGGCGCGGCGGCCCTGGTGGCGCTCTGGATCGCGGGGCTTCTGATTCTCTGCCGGAAGGCGTTCCGCCAGCTCCGGTATACCCGGTGGATCGTCCGCTCCGCGGAGCCGGTGCGCGAGGGGTGGGTGCGGACGGCGTTCGCGGAGATCTGCGAGCGGCTGGGAATCCGCCGGGCTCCGGATCTGCGCGGCTCGGGCGAGGTGCGGACGCCGCAGGTGACGGGCCTGGCGCAGCCGGTGGTGCTGATCCCCCGCTCCGGCCTCGAGCGGCTGACGCCGGCCGAGGTCTCGATGACGCTCTGCCACGAGCTGGTCCACCTGCGCCGCAAGGATCTGTGGCTCGGATGGGTGCCGGCCCTGGCGCACAGGATCTTCTTCTTTCACCCCTTGGCGGCCCTGGCCGTCCGCGAATACGCGATCGCCCGTGAAGCCGCGTGCGACGCCGAAGTGCTCCGAATCCTGGGGTCGGCGCCCCAGGCCTACGGGCGTCTACTTCTACGGTGGGGTGTGGCCCCGCGAGAGACCGGTCTCGCCGCCGCGGGCGCCTCGCCCTCCCTGCAGAACCTGAAAAGGAGACTTCAGATGCTTCAGCAGAACGATAACAAACGCCGTGTTTCCGGCTGGTGGTGGCTCGCCGGGGCGGCGGTTCTCGCCGGCCTCGTGCCGCTCCGGATCGTGGCGCAGGATCGCGCGCCGGAGGCCACGCCGGCTCCCGAGGTCGCGGCGGCTCCGGAAGCCGTGGAGGATGGGATCGAGGGAGGTGTAGCGGGAGGCGTTGAAGGCGCCATCGCCGACGGCGTGGCAGGTGGGGTTGGGCACGAGTACGCACCCGTGGCCGCTCCGGGCACTCCGGCCGTCGTCCTGGCCGCTCCGAGCGCCCCGGTCACTCCGGGGACCCCGGCCACTCTTCCCACTCCCCGGCCCGCGCGGGCTCCCCGCGCGGCCTTGCCGGCGCCGGCTCTGGCGCCGCGGCCGGCCCTCGCGCCTCGCGCGGCGGAGCTGCCGGGGCCAACCCCTCGGCCGGCTCTCGCCCCCATGGCGCCTCCCGCCCTCCCGGCTTTGCCGCCGGTCCGCGCGATGCGCCCCGGAGTGGCTCCGCGGCCAATGGCCGTGGTGGCCGGTGCGGGGATGCCAGCTCCCAGCCCTGCCCCCCGGGCACGGGAGTACGAGCGGAGCGCTCCGCCCCCGGCCCCTCCGGCGCCGCCCCGGCCCCCCAAGCCGCCGGTTCCTCCCAAGCATTCGGAATCCTGGCACCAGCATGGCGACAACGGCGACTCCTATGTGCTGCTGTACGGCGACGACGATTCGGCGTCGATGAGCGGCTCGATGGACGATTTGAAGCGGGTCAAGCGGATGCGGACCAACTCGCACGAGGATTTCCTCTGGTTCCGCCACGACGGCAAGGAGTATGTCGTCCGCGACGCCGCCCTCCTCCAGCAGGTCAAGGATCTCTCCAAGGCTCAGGGGGAGCTCGGCGGCCGGCAGGGTGAGCTGGGCGGGAGGCAGGGCGCGTTGGGCGCGAAGCAGGGCGCTCTGGGAGCCAGGCAGGGAGCCCTCGGAGCCGAGCAGGGGGCCATCGCTGCCGATCGCGCCCGCCGGGGCGGTGACGCCGACGACCGGGACCTTGAAAAGCGCGAGCGGGAGCTCGACCGGAAACAGGAGGAGCTCAGCCGCCAGCAGGAAGAGCTCGGCCGCCAGCAGGAAGTGCTGGGCAAGCAGCAGGAGGAGCTCGGCCGTCAGCAGGAAGAGCTCGGCCGCAAGGCCGAGAGGGAAATGAAGACGCTGATCGAGCGCGCCATCCAGGGCGGGGCGGCGCGGGAGGTGAAGTAAACCCCTACAACACCCCTGCCTCCCGGGCCCGGGCGATCGCCTGGGTCCGGTTGCGGGTGCCGAGCTTGGCGTAGATGTTCTCCAGGTGCTTCTTGACGGTGCTCGGCGCGATGAAGAGCTTGCGGCCGGCGTCGGCGTTGGAGAGGCCGGTGGCGATCAGCCGGAGCACCTCGAGCTCGCGGTCCGAGAGCGGCTCTGGCAGATCCTGAGCCCGCGGCGGGGGGGAGAGGACGCGGCGGCCACCGCGGCCTTCCCTTCCGGTCCGAACGCCTCGGCGAGCCGGCGCGCGTAGTCGGGGGAGACGGTCCCGGGCGCCGCCTGCCGGATCAGCCCCGCGAGCTCCGGCCCCTCATCCACGAAGGTCCGCACAAAGCCCTCCGGCTCGGCCAGGGTCAGGGCCCGGCGCAGGGGGGACAGGGCCGCCTCCGTCGCTCCCTGGGCATTCCGGACCAGCGACTCCAGCACCAGGATCTCGATGATCGAATGGATGCGTCCGCTCCTCTCCGCCGCGGCGAGGAGGTGCCGCAGCATGTCGAGGGCGGTGCCGGTCTCGCCGCGGGCGATCAGGACACGGACGGCCACCAGGAAGGGGAACTCGCGGCGGTGGACCCCCGGGAACTTCTCTTCGAGGCCCTCGCGCCAGCCGTCGAGGAGGCCGGTGTCCCGCGCCCACCGGGTGGCGGCCTCCAGGGCCTCGCGGCCGCCGTCGACCCGCCCGCGGTCGAGCTGGATGCCGGCCCGCAGGGCATGGATGATCTCCACGAAGCGCGGTTGCCCGGCGCGGCTCATGATCTCCTCGGCGCGGTCGAGCGCGGCGAGGGCGCCGGGGAAGTCCCCCAGCGATTGCAGCACGCGAGCCATGGTGAAGCTCCCCACCAGGAGCCCGGTGGCGATCTCCCCGTGCTTGCCCAGCTCCCAGGCCCGGCCGGCGAGCTCGACGGCGGCCGGCAGATCGTTCCACTCCCGCCGGATCTCGGCCAGGACGCCGTGCGCCATCGCCGCGCCCGGAGCGTTCCGTCCGCCCCCTTCGGCCAGCCGCAGCGACTGCCGGGCGAGGGCGAGGGCCTCGTGCAGCCTCCCCTGGGTGATCCGGATCTCGGCGAGATGCCACTCGGAGACCAGGACCCAGAAAGTGTTGCCGGCGCGGCCGTTCGCCACCCGGGATCTCTCGAAGAGCTGCTCGGCCGCCGCGACGTCGTCGTCGATCAGATAGGCCATGCCGAGCTCCAGGAAGAGGAAGCCGCGGAGGGAGTCGCTCTCCTCGGGCAGCCGCTCGAGGGCGCGCTCGTAAAGGCCGATCGCCTCGCGGGTGCGGCCGGCGACGACGGTGAGGATGCCGCGCAGGATGGCGAGATTGCCCTCGATCTCCGGGCTCATTCCGGCGGCGAACGCCTGCTCGGCCGCCCGCACCTGCTCCTCGGCGCCCCGGGCCTCGAGCTGCAGGATGAGCGCCCAGGCGTAGGTCAGGCGCAGCTCCGGCCGGCGGTCGAGCCATTCGGCGGGGAGTGAGCGGATCCAGCGGATCACCGTGCCGGCGTCGGCCCGCATCAGCCGCGGCAGGGCGTGCTGCGAGATCAGCTCGGTAGCGCGGTCGAGCGCGCCGGCAGCCAGCGCGTGCTCGAGCGCGTCCTCGGGATAGCCGTTGGCGGAGTACCAGTCGCCGGCCCGCTCGTGTAGCGCCGCCACGCCCGCCTTGCCCACCTTGCGCTCCAGCTGGTGGCGCAGCAGGGTGCCGAAGAGGTGATGGTAGCGGTACCAGGTCCGGGTGTCGTCGAGCGGGATCAGGAAGAGGTTGGCGGCGTCCAGGATCTCGAGGATCGCCTGGCCGTCGCCCCCCTGGGTGACGGCGTCGCAGAGCGGGGCCGAGAGGCGGGTCAGGATCGCCGTGTTGAGCAGGAACTCGCGGACCGGCTCCGGCTGGCGGGAGAGCACCTCGTCGGTGAGGTAGTCGAGGACGAAACGGTGGCTGCCGGTGAACTGCGCGATGAACCCCTCGACGTCCCGCCGCCCGGCGAGCGAGAGAGCGGCCATCTGAAGCCCCACGGCCCACCCCTCGGTGCGCTCCTCCAGGGCCTCGACGTCGGCGGTCGAGAGCGACAGGCCCATCGCCTGGTTCAGGAAGTCGGCGGCCTCCTGGGAGGTGAAGCGGAGATCGCGGGCGCGCAGCTCGGCGAGCTGGCCGCGGGCGCGCAGCCGCGAGAGGTGGAGCGGCGGGTCCACCCTTGTCGCGAGCACCAGGTGCAGGCGCGCCGGCAGCCGGTCGAGCAGGAACTGCAAGGTCTTGTGGACCGCCGGGCTGTCGACGGCGTGGTAGTCGTCGAGCACCAGCACGAGATCGTCCACCGTGGCGTCGATCTCGTTCAGCAGTCCGGTCAGGATCGGCTCCAGCTCCTCGGCATCCGGGCTCTGCGCGTGCCGCAGCACGGTCAGGGCATCCTCTCCCAGGCCGGGTCGGAGCTTGCGTAGCGCCGTGAGCGCGTAGCAGAGGAAGCGGACGGGGTCGTTGTCCCCCTCGTCGAGCGACACCCAGGCGACCTGCCGTCCGCCATGGTGGATCCACTCCGAAAGCAGCGTCGACTTGCCGAACCCGGCCGGGGCCGAGACGAGCGTGAGGGGGCCCGCCGTTCCCGCCTCCATCCGCTCCGTCAGCCGCGGCCGGGGCACCCGGTTGGGGCGCAGGGCCGGAATGTAGAGCTTGGTGGCGAGCAGCGAGTCGAGGACCGGGGCGGGCAGGGACGTTTCAGGCATCGGGCGACGGCTGGGAGTTCCTCAGGAGCATACCAGAGCAGGCTGCTCTCCCAGACCGCCCATTTTTGCACTTGAACAGAAGTTGAGTTTGCCCATTGGGGTGCTGCACTTACGCCGGATTGTGGTAAGGTAACGCCACCGTAGTACAGGTCTCTTGTCCGCAGCAACCAGTGTGTAGTGTTTCGTCTGTCTCCTAGGAGCGGTTCACATCATGGTAGCTGGTGCTCGGGCGGGAGGGAAGTGTGGGTAACGCCATCGATGCCGTCCGCAATCGCTGATCTGTTCGCCCGTAGTCTGCCTCTCCGTGGCCGGAGGGGGGGCGCGTGATGTCCTGCCGAGGAGCTTTTCCATGAATTTCTTGAAATCCACTGCATCCAGGATCGCTTTCGCCGTTCTTTTTCTGGGGGCCGGCTTCGTGCCCGCGGCTTCGGCGCAGCCTGTGTTGACCTCCACGTTCCGCATCTTCGTGGACCAGGACCCCGCCGCCAATTCGGGCTGTTCGAAGACGACAACCCTGGGGACGGTGCTGTCCGGCATCGACCAGATCGTGACGATCACGTTCCAGTACACCCCTGCGCCGACGTATACAGGGGTGCAGCGGCAGGTCTGTTCCGGCGGCAGCTTCGGCCCGCCGGAGCTGACGCCGCCGCCGCTGGCCTTCGGGCCCACCTCCGGCCTGGGCGGCTCGACAGGCATCGAGACCTCGGTCCCGCTGCCGGGCGCTCCCACCGGCGGCGTTCAGCTCTACTTCGATTCGATCTATAGCGACAACCTCGCTCCGGGCATCAACCGGGACGAGCTGATCTCGCTGAACGGCGATTCCGCGGGGCCGCCGATCCTCGTGCTGGGCGGCGTGCCGATCCCGACGCTGAGCGAGTGGGGCCTGATCCTCCTCGCCCTGCTGCTGACGACCAGCGGCTTCCTGGTGATCCGCCGCCGGGGCGACCGCCGCCGCGCGGTCGCCGGCCTGCTCCTGATGGTGCTGGGCCTCGGGGCCGGCATCGCCTGGGCCGGGGGCGTGGGCCTGGTGGTCGACGGCAACACCTCCGACTGGACTCCCGCCAACTCTACCCGGGCCGACGACCAGCCCGGGGACGCTCTGCCCAACTCGGACATCGTGGCGGGCTTCGGCGGGCTCCAGGGCAGCACACTGTTCCTCCGGATGGACGTGCGGTTCTCCGGCACTCCGGTCTCGAACCGCCCGCCGGTCGTCAACGACGCGACGTTCTCGCTTCCCGAGAACTCCCCGAACGGCACGAACGTGGGGACGCCGGTGACCTTCACCGATCTCGACGGGGGGCAGAATCACAGCTTCGCGATCACCGCCGGCAACACGGGCGGCGCCTTCGCGATCGATCCGTCCACCGGGCAGATCACGGTCGTGAACTCGGCGGCGCTCGACTTCGAGACGACGCCGACCTTCACGCTGACGGTCCAGGTGACGGACGACGGCACGCCGGTGCAGTCGGGCACGGGAACGGTCACGGTCAACCTGACCAACGTCGACGACGTGAACCCGACGGCGGTCGCCGATTCGGCGACGGTGGCCGAGGACTCCGCCGCCGCGCCGGTCAACGTGCTGGCCAACGACACCGACGCCGACGGCGGAGCCAAGAGCGTCTCCGCGGTGACGCAGCCGGCCAACGGCACGGTGGCGATCACCGGCGGCGGCACGGGTGTCTCCTATATGCCGAACCCGGGCTATTGCAACAACCCGCCGGGCACGACGCTCGACACATTCACCTACACGCTGGCGCCGGGCGGCTCGACGGCGACGGTCTCGATGACGGTGAACTGCATGGACGATCCGCCGACGGCGGTCAACGACGCGGCGACGGTGAACGAGGATGCGCCGGCAACGGCTGTGGACGTGCTGAGCAACGACCCGGATCCGGACGGCGGGCCGAAGACGATCGCTTCGGTGACGCAGCCGGCCAACGGTGCGGTGGTGATCACGGGCGGAGGTACGGGTCTGACCTACCAGCCCAATCCGAACTACTGCAACAGCGTCTCGGGTCCGGCGGACACATTCACCTACACGCTGGCGCAGGGTGGCCCGACGCCGACGGCGACGGTGTCGATGACGGTGACCTGCCTCAACGACGCGCCGGTGCTGGATCTGGACGCGGACGACAGCCAGGGGACGGGCGGGAGCGACTTCGCGGTCACGTTCACCGAGGGCAACACGGCGAAGCTGATCGAGGATCCGGTGGATGCGACGGTGACGGACGCGGACAACACGACTCTGGCGTCGCTGACGGTGACGATCACCAACCTTCTGGACGCCGGCTTCGAGACGCTGTCGACGGACGTGACAGGCACGTCGATCACGGCCAACTACGTCCCTGGCACCGGAGTGCTGACGCTGACGGGTCCGGACACGGTGACGAACTTCCAGACGGTGCTGCGGAAGGTGAGATATCAGAACACCGATGCGGATCCGGCTACGACGCCGCGGGTGATCCACTTCGTGGCCAACGACGGCACGTCGAACAGCAACACGGCGACCTCGACGGTGACGGTGGTGGCGGTAGACACTCCGCCGACGGCGGTCAATGACGCGGCGACGGTGAACGAGGATGCGCCGGCAACGGCCGTGGCCGTGCTGACGAACGACACGGATCCGGACGGCGGTCCGAAGTCGATTCAGTCGGTGACGCAGCCGGCGAACGGTACCGTGGCGATCACGGGCGGGGGTACGGGTCTCACTTATCAGCCCAATGCGAACTATTGCAACAGTGTCTCGGGTCCGGCAGACACGTTTACCTACACGCTGGCGCAGGGCGGCCCGACGCCGACAGCCACGGTGTCGATGACGGTGACCTGCCTCAACGACGCGCCGGTGCTGGACCTGGACGCGGACGACAACCAGGGGACGGGAGGGAGCGACTTCGCGGTCACGTTCACCGAGGGCGACACGGCGAAGCTGATCGAGGATCCGGTGGACGCGACGGTGACGGACCTGGACAGCGCGAACCTGGCATCGCTGACGGTGACGATCACGAACCTTCTGGACGCCGGCTTCGAGACGCTGTCGGCGGACGTGACGGGCACGTCGATCACCGCCAACTACGTCCCCGGCACCGGAGTGCTGACGCTGACGGGTCCGGACACCGTGGCGAACTTCCAGACGGTGCTGCGGAAGGTGAGATATCAGAACACCGATGAGGACCCGAACCCGACGCCACGGGTGATCCAATTCGTGGCCAACGACGGCACGTCGAACAGCAACACGGCGACCTCGACGGTGACCGTGGTACCGGTGGACGATGCGCCGACGGCGGTCAACGACGCGGCGACGGTGAGCGAGGACTCCACGGCCAACGCGATCGACGTGCTGGCGAACGATACGGATCCGGACGGCGGTCCGAAGTCGATCCAGTCGGTGACGCAGCCGGCGAACGGTACCGTGGTGATCACGGGTGGGGGCACGGGTCTGACCTACCAGCCCAATCCGAACTACTGCAACAGCGTCTCGGGTCCGGCGGACACATTCACCTACACGCTGGCACAGGGTGGCCCGACGCCGACCGCCACGGTGTCCGTGACGGTGAACTGCCTGGACGATCCGCCAGTGGCGGTCAACGACGCGGCGACGGTGAACGAGGATGCGCCGGCGACGGCCGTGGACGTGCTGAGCAATGACACGGATTCAGACGGTGGTCCGAAGACGATCCAGTCGGTGACGCAGCCGGCCAATGGCACGGTGGTGATCACGGGCGGCGGTACGGGTCTGACCTACCAGCCCAATCCGAACTACTGCAACAGCGTCTCGGGTCCGGCGGACACGTTCACCTATACGCTGGCGCAGGGTGGCCCGACGCCGACGGCGACGGTGTCGATGACGGTGACCTGCCTCAACGACGCGCCTGTGCTGGATCTGGACGCGGACGACAGCCAGGGGACGGGCGGGAGCGACTTCGCGGTCACGTTCACCGAGGGCGACACGGCGAAGCTGATCGAGGATCCGGTGGACGCGACGGTGACGGACGTGGACAACACGACTCTGGCGTCGCTGACGGTGACGATCACCAACCTTCTGGACGCCGGCTTCGAGACGCTGTCGACGGACGTGACAGGCACGTCGATCACGGCTAACTACGTCCCTGGCACCGGAGTGCTGACGCTGACGGGTCCGGACACGGTGACGAACTTCCAGACGGTGCTGCGGAAGGTGAGATATCAGAACACCGACGCGGATCCGGCTACGCCGCCGCGGGTGATCCACTTCGTGGCCAACGACGGCACATCGAACAGCAACACGGCGACCTCGACGGTGACGGTGGTGGCGGTAGACACTCCGCCGACGGCGGTCAATGACGCGGCGACGGTGAGCGAGGATGCGCTGGCGACGGCCGTGGCCGTGCTGGCGAACGACACGGATCCGGACGGCGGGCCGAAGTCGATTCAGTCGGTGATGCAGCCGGCGAACGGTACGGTGGTGATCACGGGCGGGGGTACGGGTCTCACCTATCAGCCCAATGCGAACTATTGCAACAGCGTCTCGGGTCCGGCGGACACGTTCACCTACACGCTGGCGCAGGGCGGCCCGACGCCGACAGCCACGGTGTCGATGACGGTGACCTGCCTGGACGATCCGCCGACGGCGGTCAACGACGCGGCGACGGTCGTCGAGGATTCCGGGGCCAACGCGATCGACGTGCTGGCGAATGACACGGATCCGGACCTTGGTCCGAAGTCGATTCAGTCGGTGACGCAGCCGGCGAACGGTACCGTGGCGATCACGGGTGGGGGTACGGGTCTCACCTATCAGCCCAATGCGAACTATTGCAACAGCGTCTCGGGTCCGGCGGACACGTTCACCTACACGCTGGCGCAGGGCGGCCCGACGCCGACAGCCACGGTATCGGTGACGGCGACCTGCGTGGACGATCTGCCGATGGCAGTCAACGACGCGGCGACGGTGACTGAGGATGCGTCGGCAACGGCCGTGGCCGTGCTGGTGAATGACACGGACGTCGACGGTGGTCCGAAGAGCATCATGTCGGTGACGCAGCCAGCGAACGGTACCGTGGCGATCACGGGCGGGGGTACGGGCCTGACCTATCAGCCCAATGCGAACTATTGCAACAGCGTCTCGGGTCCGGTGGACACGTTCACCTACACGCTGGCGCAGGGCGGCCCGACGCCGACGGCCACGGTGTCGATGACGGTGACCTGCGTGAACGATGCCCCGACCGACATCAGCCTGAGCAACGCCTCGGTCAACGAGAACCAGCCGGTGGGCACCGCCGTGGGGAACTTCTCGACCACCGACCCGGATCCGGGTGACACCTTCACCTACACCCTGGTGGCGGGAGCGGGGAGCGTGGACAACGCCTCGTTCCAGATCGTAGGTAATCAGTTGCGTACCAATGCGGTCTTCGACTTCGAGGCGAAGAGCAGCTACAGCATCCGGGTGCGCAGCACGGACAGCGGCGCGCTGTTCGTCGAGAAGCAGTTCACGATCACTATCATCGACTTGCCCGAGCCGCCGATTGCCGATGACGACTCGTTCGAGTTCATAGGCAACACGGAACTGAGGGTCGACCTTCCGGACCTTGTGCCCCAGACCCCGCGCGTCCTCGTGACGACTCCCAGCACGTTCGGGGTCCTCGACGGCGACACCGACCCGGAGAACGGCGCTCTCACGGTTGCACAGATCGTGGGTTGTGGTGACGTCACGGCTCCGTACACCTGCTCCACCGCGAACGGTGGCACGGTGGTGCTGGACGCCAACGGGCACTTCTCCTATATCCCGGCACCGGGCGACACGGCCGCCTCCGACAGCTTCCAATATGTGGTCCGCGACCCGACCAACCTCACCGACACCGCGACGGTGACCCTCAACCGCAAGGAACGCGTCTGGTACGTCAAGAACAACGCCACAGCGGGCGGGCAGGGCAGGTCACACGATCCGTTCGACACCCTGGCCGAGGCGCAGGCGGCCTCGCTGGCGAACGACTACATCTTCGTCTACCTCGGCACCGGTACGAACACAGGTCAGAACGCCGGAATCGTTCTCAAGTCCGGACAGCACCTGCTGGGCGAGCACGTCGGTCTCACTGTCGTCATCCCCTCGGGCACGTTCAATGGGACGGCGGCACCCACCAACGTAAACCTTGTGACGGCGGTGATCGGAAATCGGCCCGTCATCGACGGCCCCTCGTCGCCTGCGGCAGGCACCGGGCACGGTGTGGAAGCCGTCGACATCATCCCCGCGGAGGTGCGTGGAATCAGCGTCGGTGCCGAGCCGGTCACCAATGGCGGCCGGAATGCCATCGAATGGCGGACCGCAGCCGCGTTCGCGGGCTCGGGCGCGTTCACCATCGCCGACAACGTGGTCCGTGGCGGCCTGAACGGCATCCATATCTCGTTGGTCGGCTCGGGGGCGACCAGATTGTCGCTGAACAACAACACCGCCGTCTCCAATGGGACCGGCATTGACATTCAAGAGACCGGTACAGGCGCACTGACCATCACCGGCTTTGCCAACAACGCCGTCACGGGCAACAACCTGGGCACCGGCATCTCGGTCAACACGGCCAGGTTCGATGCCACGGCGGGTGGCGGCTACGACTTCGTCACTGGAGGCGCGACGGTGGTCGGCGCATCGGGCCCTGGCAACGGCGTGGGTGGGAGCGGCGTGGTGCTGACCAACGTCTCCGGTGACCTCGGCTTCGCCGATCTCGACATCTTCGCGGACGGCGGCGCAGGCCTGCGGGTGACGGGTACGGGTGCGGTGAACACTGTGGCGGGAACCGGTACGCAGGTGGCCGTAGGCGCCGTGTCCATCTTCGAGGCCACCGGCGGTCCAGCGGTGGACGTGACGAACGCCACAATCAGCCTGCCGCTTATGAGTCTTAAGAGCACGAACAGCCCGACGACGGGCGTGTCGCTCGATACGGTCACCGGTACCTTCTCGGCGGGGGCCGTCAACTCGTCGATCAGCAATGCGACGGGTACGTCGTTCAACGTCAACGCCGGCACGGCTACGATCAGCTACGACGGCACGATCACCAACTCGGCGGGGCGGTCAGTTTCCGTGACCAGCAAGACCAGCGGTTCGACGACCTTCAACGGCACGATCACCGCCACAGGCGGGACTGGCATCTTCCTCAACGGCAATACCGGCTCGACGATCAGCTTCACCAAGCAGATCAGCCTGACCACCGGCGCCAACGCGGCTTTCACCGCGACCGGCGGCGGCACGGTAACCGCGACCGATACGACGAGCACCCTGACCACGACGACGGGCGTAGCCCTCAACGTGGCGAACACGACGATCGGCGCAGGCGGACTGAAGTTCCGAAGCATTTCGGCGGGCACTGCGGCGTCCGGCCCGACGAACGGCATCGTGCTCAACACCACGGGTGCGCTGGGTGGCTTGACGGTGAGCGGCACGGGCTCGGCGGGGTCGGGTGGAACGATTCAGAAAGCTACGGGTCCGGGGATTTCGTTGACCGGCACGGCAAACGTGAACCTGTCGTCGATGAACATCCAGAATGGAACCGACGACGGGATCAACGGGTCGAACGTAACCGGGTTCTCGCTGGCGGGGAGCAACATCACCTCCAACGGCGACTCGACCTTCGACGAGGGGATCGAGTTCAGCAATCTCGCGGGTACCGCCAGTATCATGAACACGAGCGTGACCGGTTCCGCGCACAACAACTTCTTCCTCGACAACACCAGCGGCACGCTGAACTCGCTGACGATTTCGAACAGCAGCTTCAACAACAACAGTGCGGCGAACGGGAATCATGGATTCCTGTTCCAGGCGCGCCAGACGTCGGTGGTCAGCGCGGTAAACATTACTGGCAGCACCTTCTCCGGCAACAAGTCGATCGGTATGCAGATCCTGACTGCCGACACCGCGACGGTCACGGCATACTCTGTCTCGACGAGTACCTTCACGAACCAGCAGATCGCGATGGACTTCTCGCAGTCGCAGACCAGCAACCTGGCCTTCAAGATCCTCAACAACACCAACATCACCGGCCAGAACAGCCACGCGATCAACGTCTTTACCGCCGCGGGTGCCGGCACGGGTGGAACCCTGCAGGGTAGGATCGAAGGCAACACCATCGGCAATGCCGGCGTGGTCAACTCGGGCTCAGCGATTGGCAACTGCATGCGAATCAACATCAACGGGCAAGCGGATGCGAGCGTGTTGATCAACGGCAACACCTTACGCCAGTGCCCGAATGGACGTGGTATCGAGGTGATCGGACGCAATGGCACCGGCGGTCTCGACGTGACGGTGACGGGTAATGACGTCAATCCGCAGGACACGTCGGGAGCTCCACTGGCGGCGATCCTGGTGCAGTCGAACTGTCTGACGACGTGCAACACGGTGCGCTCGGACGTGCGGGGCAATACAGTCCCGGCGGGAGCATCGACGGATCTGCTGCCGACGTTTATCGCGCTGGTAGAGACCGGCGCGTCGACTTCACAACTGGTGGATACGGCCCCTGCCAGTGCCGACTGCACTAGTCAGTTGACCAGCACCAATACAGGAAGCGCGAGCGCGAACGCCGGCTGCTCGCTCATCGCCGGTCCGATCACCACCCCTCCGTAGTGAGGTGAGGATCTCTCGTTTGGTGTCGGAATGATGAATCGCCCGGGCTTCGGCCCGGGCTTTGATCAGGGAGGTAAGAATGGCTGAGCCGTTTTTGAGTGAAATCAGACTTATGAGCTTCGTGTTCGCTCCAAAAGGCTGGGCACTCTGCAATGGGCAACTCCTGCCCATCAACCAGAACCAGCCCCTGTTCTCGTTGCTCGGGACGACGTTTGGAGGCGATGGGAGGGTCAACTTCGCGTTACCAGATCTGCGGGGGCGGGTTCCGATCCATGTCGGCAGCGGTCACACCTTGGGAGAGCGTGGAGGCGAGCAGGCGCACACACTCTCAATCGCGGAGATTCCGACCCATACCCATGTGCTGAATGCAACCTCCAACAACGGTACGGCACTGACCCCCCCGGGAAACTTGTTGGCAACGTCGAACATCCCGGCATATCTCACGCCGGATAATAACCTCACGGCGATGAACCCCTCGACGGTTGCCAATGTGGGTGGTAGCCAAGCCCATCTCAACATGCAGCCTTTCCTCACCCTCAACTTCTGTATCGCCCTGCAAGGCATCTTTCCGAGCCCGAACTAAGGAGAATCGGTATGGCGCAACCATATGTTGGTGAAATCCGCATGTTCGCCGGGAACTTTGCCCCTGCTGGCTGGATGTTTTGTGAAGGACAGCTCCTGCCGATCTCCGAGAACGAGACGCTGTTTCAGCTGATCGGTACGACCTATGGAGGCGACGGCCAGAGCACTTTTGCGCTCCCTGACCTGCGTGGACGTCTTCCGCTCCACCAGGGCAACGCTTTCATTCTGGCGGAGACTGGAGGCACTGAAGAGATCACCCTGACAGTCAGTCAAATCCCGGCGCATTCGCATCCACTGCTCGCCACGACGACAGTCGCAACCGACATCAATCCTGGTAACCGATCGCCAGCACAGACCGGGACTTTCGATTTCTATCAATCGAGTCCGGGGACGAGTCCGATGGCAGCCCAATCCATCTCCTCCGTTGGTGGCAGCCAGCCGCACACCAACTTCCAGCCCTACCTGTGTGTCGACTTCATCATCTCCCTTTTTGGCATTTTTCCGTCCCCCACCTAGGAGGAAGACATGGATCCATTCGTTGCAGAAATCCGCATCTTCCCATTCAACTTCGCGCCCAAGGGCTGGGCGTGGTGTGATGGTCAGTTGCTGCCGCTGTCTCAGAACACAGCTCTGTTTTCTCTCCTCGGTACGACCTATGGCGGAG
The DNA here is from genome assembly GCA_963792575.1 of uncultured Acidobacteriota bacterium. Taxonomy (GTDB): domain Bacteria; phylum Acidobacteriota; class Thermoanaerobaculia; order Multivoradales; family UBA5704; genus DATARR01. Next base: position 63,084 of record CAWBWZ010000021.1, on the reverse strand, counting down.
ACGGAAAATCGAATTTCGCTCTACCCGACCTGCAAGGTCGTGCTCCGATGCACCCCGGCCAGGGTCCGGGCCTTTCCCTTCACGACTTGGGCGAGACCGGCGGCTCCGAGACGGTGTCTCTCCTCGAGAGCGAAATCCCGGCTCACTCGCACGCGCTGACGGCCCAGGGGGCTCCCGGTGACACTTCGCTGCCAACAGGCAACGCCTTCGCGCGGGTAATCGGAGCTACTCCATATCTGCCTCCGGCGGGTGCGCCATTGACCTCTATGGCTCCTCAAGCCCTCGCCCCCGCTGGCGGCGACCAGCCTCACAACAACCTTCAGCCCTACCTGACGTTCTACTTCTGCATCGCCCTGCAAGGGGTCTACCCCCCCAGGACGTAGTTTCCAAGGCGTGTCCCGGCTCCAGTCGGTTGAGCCGGCGGCACGCCTTTTTAATTTGCTTATTGATATTATTCAGGAGCGGCAAAGTGAACATCCCTGACAACTCTGAATCGGACCCACCCTCCCAACTCAGGCGCCGCGATTTCCTGGCTCTTGGCTCCGCGGGCCTTCTGATGCCGCTGTTCGGCAACCTGGCCTGGGCCGAGCCTCTGGCCGCCGTCGCGGCAACCGCCGTTCAGCCGATGTCCGTCGGCTATATAGAAGGTAGCGAGGAGTACCGCAACCTCAAGTGGCTGCCGCGCAAGATCCGGCGGCCCATGCTCAAGGCGGAGGGAGAGGAGGCTGAGGAATCCCCGGTCATCGTCCCGGCGGCGAGCCTGTTTCAGGCGGACACGTCCCTGCCGGGCCAGCCGTTGCGGATCCGCGTGCACGGCCTCTATCCGCCCATCGCCTTGGACCGCAAGCGCCGGCGGGAGGTCCCCCTGGCCATCGATCTCGAAGCGATCTTCCCGTCTCCCGATCCGGCCAATCCCGCGCCTCTACGGTTTTTCGTCTGGAGTTTGCGGCAGAACCCGGGCTGGAACCCCAGCCCACCGGTGAGCTTCCGGTTTCCGGTCGACTGGCAGGTGCTGCCGCAGTTCGTGCTCCGGGTCCGCGGGGAGAGAGGTGCCCACAAGGTGCTGCGGACGAAGTTCACCCTCGACAACCAGGCAGGCCAGCCGAAGCTGCGGCGGGGCGTCTACGTCCTGGGGCTCGACCCCGAGTCCTGGAAGTGGACGGTCAGGGTCTCCGATTTTGCCCGCGTGGCTCCTGCCGAGATGTTCTCGGTGATGATCTCGATGGACCCCGAGCCGGAAACATAGACAGTGGATCCCCGCATCACCCTCCGCCCGATCGGGCCGGACGATATGGACCTCCTCCTCCGGGTCTACCGCAGCACCCGCGAGGAGGAACTCGCCATGGTCGTGGACTGGACCGAGGAGATGAAGACCGCGTTCGTCCGCCAGCAGTTCGAGGCGCAGCACGCCTGGTATCAGGAGCACTACCAGGGTGCCACGTTCGACGTCATCTTGGTGGACGGCGCCCCCGCCGGCCGGCTCTACGTCCACCGCCGGCTGGACGAGATCCGGCTGGTGGACATCACCTTCCTTCCGGAGTTCCGGGGAACTGGGCTCGGGAGCTCCCTCCTAGGAGATCTGCTGGCGGAGGGGGAGGCCGCGGGCAAGGCAGTGACGATCCACGTCGAGATCTACAATCCGGCGATGCGGCTCTACGAGCGGCTGGGCTTCCAGCCCGTCGAGGACCGGGGTCCTTACCGCCTGATGAAGTGGTCCCCTTCCTAGCGGACTGTCAAGACAGAGTTGACACCCCAAGACTGTACTGACAGATCAGTAGCTTCAGTAGTTCCGCGCACATCGGAATCGATTCGCAGGGCGGCCATACAGGGCCGCCCCTACAGAATACCCGTCCACGATCAAGATTTTCTAATATGACAGCGCTGCTATAACAGCAGCACCGGTTTTGCATACTAGGATCGTGTTCCGGTCCAAGAAGAAGATGCAAAGGTTTTCCAGGTCCGTCTCCCCGCAGGGAACTCCGCGTTGAGTCGAAGACGAATCATGTCTTTTGGAGGGTATGTCACCATGAAAAGTTTGCGGTCCGCCGTGCAAGTCTGTCTGCTCCTGTGCCTGCTTCCAATCTCGACGGGTCTCGCTTCGGCGTCGACCGTGACTTTGAGCGGCAACATCCTGTTTTCTTCCCTGGATGGCTCCGCTCAGGATAGCGACGGCCTCGCCAATGGCGTCTTCACGGTCAACGGCGATCTTGTCCTCGACGGCACCATCAACTGCAACGACGACTCATCTTCTGCGGGGAGCACCGGCGCTTGCCCGATCCGGATCACCACGTCCGGCGATCTGTCGATGCGGGCCGGGAGCGGCATCTTCGCCGAGAACCGGCGTGCAGCCGGCTCGGGAGGGAACATTCTGCTGACCGTGGGAGGCAACCTGACCCTCCGGGGCCCCGCGGGATCGCTCCCGGGAGCCGTCATATCGAGCAGCCGGCTGAGCAATGCGGCGAAGCCGGCCGGCTCGATCACGGTCTCGGTTGATGGCGACGTCACGCTGGAGGCGGGTTCCATCGTCGCCGCGAGCACCCCGAACGGAGCGGCTGGAACGATCGGGATCACGGCGGACGGCGGGGTCGCGGTCGCGGGCCTGATCGCCTCCGGTCCCAGCCGGCAGGTGCTCGGCACGAAGCTCACCGGCAGGATTCTGGACGACGGCAAGGGCGCGCAGACCGGCGGAGCGATCCTTCTCCGGTCGCACAGTTCCGTGGGACCCGGGATCCGGGTGGAGACTAGCGGCATCGTCGTCTCCCAGGGGGAAGCCTCCGGATCGCAGATGGTTCTGCTCGAGGGGTGCGGCCTCGAGATCCGTGGCCTGGTCGCTTCGCTCCTGAAGGGGGCGGATCCCTCACTGGTCGTGCTCCGTTCCGGCAAGGGGATCCTGGTCGACGGCCGGGACCTTGGGGTTTCCGGGTCGACCTCGGGGCGCGCGGGCCGAGTCCGCGCCGATGGTATTGAAGGCGGCTCCGCCGGCTACATGGTGGATCTCTTCGCGGAGGGGGACATCCAGGTGCTCGGCCCGGCCTCGGCGTCGAGCCCCGCCGCCGTCAGCTCCTCGTCCGGCACTCAGACTCAACGCTCCGGTGGAGCGATCACCGCGATTTCGCTGGCGGGAACTTTGTCGGCCGCGGGGAACGCTTTCGAGGCCGGCAAGGCGACCGCCGGCAACCAGGGTGGCATCATCGACCTCCAGGCGAGGGATAACGTGACGCTTGACGGCGCGACTCTCCGCGCCGTCGGAGATTTCAGCACGTCCTCTTCATCCCGCAAGGGGGGGAGTCTCTCGGTCCGCTCCTTCCAAGGCGCTCTGAGCTGGACCTTCGGCGTGGGGGACGTGCGCCCGGTGGGCGCGGGGACTCCGGCCTCCACCCGGGGGACGATCAACCTCACCGCCTGCGCCGGCATCGACACGACGGGGACACAGTTCCCGACCGTCGGCGCCGCGATCCTACCGTTTCCGACCGAGAACAGCGGAGTCTGTTCTCCCGCCGCTCCCACGCTTCCGAGCGGTGAGCCGCCGCTTCCGGTCTGCAATCGCCCCCCGGTGGCCGACAGCCAGACAGTGATGACGGACGAGGACACGCCGGTGACGATCACCCTGACGGGCAGCGATCCGGACGGCCAGCCGCTGACCTTTACGATCGTCACCCCGCCGGCCCACGGCAGCCTGGGCCCGTTGACCTCGCCCACCGCGACCAGCGTCCAGGTGGTCTATACCCCGGCTCTCGATTACAACGGGCCGGACGCCTTCACGTTCCAGGTCGACGACGGCAACGGCGGCACCAGCACGGCGACGGTGACCCTCTCCGTGAAGCCCGTCAACGATGCTCCGCAGGTCGACGCGGCGACGTTCACGCTGAACGAGAACTCCCCCAACGGGACGGCGGTGGGAACGGTGACGTTCACCGACCCGGACACCGGGCAGGGGCACACGTTCGCCATCACAGCCGGCAATACGGCCGGAGCGTTCGCGATTAACCCCGCCACGGGCCAGATCACGGTGGCGAACAGCGCTGCGCTGGACTTCGAGACGAACCCGAGCTTCTCCTTGACCGTGCAGGTGACGGACGACGGCTCGCCGGCGCTCTCGGGCACGGCGGCGGTAACGATCCATCTCGCCGATACCAGCGAACCGCCCGTGGTTAACCCGGCGACGTTCGCGGTCGCCGAGAACAGCCCCAATGGGACGGCTGTGGGGACGGTGACGTTCACCGACTCTGACGCGGGCCAGACCCATATCTTTTCGATCCTCGGCGGGAACACGGGCGGAGCGTTCGCGATCAACCCCTCGACGGGCGTTATTACGGTGGCGAACAGCGCGGCGCTCGACTTCGAGACCACGCCGGTGTTCTCGTTGACGGTGCAGGTGATGGACAGCGGCTCGCAGTCGGGTACGGCGACGATCACGATCAATGTCGGTAACGTCAACGAGGCGCCGCTGGTTCATCCAGCGACGTTCACGCTGAACGAGAACTCCCCCAACGGGACGGCGGCGGGAACGGTGACGTTCACCGACCCCGACGCGGGGCAGGCACACACGTTCGCGATTACGGCCGGCAATACGGGCGGAGCGTTCGCGATCGATCCCTCGACGGGCGTCATCACGGTAGCGAACAGCGCGGCGCTGGACTTCGAGACGACCCCGAGCTTCTCGCTGACCGTGCAGGTGACAGATAACGGCTCGCCGGTGCTTTCGGGTACGGCGACAGTGACGATCCATCTCGCCGATATCAGCGAACCGCCCGTGGTCAACCCGGCGACGTTCACGGTCGCCGAGAACAGCCCCAACGGGACGGTGGTGGGGACGGTGACGTTCACCGATTCGGACGCGGGCCAGACCCATGTCTTTTCGATCCTCGGCGGGAACACGGGCGGAGCGTTCGCGATCGACCCCTCGACGGGCGTCATCACGGTGGCGAACAGCGCGGCGCTCGACTTCGAGACCACGCCGGCGTTCTCGCTGACGGTACAGGTGACGGACAACGGTACGCCGGCGCAGTCGGGCACTGCGACGGTCACGATCAACCTGACCAACATCAACGAGGCGCCGGTGGTCAACCCGGCGACGTTCGCGATCAACGAGAACAGCCCGAACGGGACGACGGTCGGCACGGTGACCTTCCTTGATTCGGACACCGGCCAGACGCATACGTTCGCGATCACGGCGGGGAATACGGGCGGGGCGTTCGCGATCAACCCCTCGACGGGCGTGATCACGGTAGCCACCATGTCGGTGTTGAACTTCGAGGTCAACCCGACGTTCACGCTGATGGTGCAGGTGACGGACAACGGCACGCCGGCGCTCTCCGGTACGGCGACGATCATCATCAACCTCAACGACGTCCCAGAGGCGCCGACCGCCGTTGCGGACAGCTATGACACCATCGGCAACACGCTTCTTCAGGTAGCGGCGTCGAACACGGCGAACGGTCCGCATGTGTTCGTCACGGGCAGCGTGCTGGCCAACGACTTCGACCAGGACGTGCCCTCGACGCTGACCACCTCGCTCAACACCGCCTCTCCGGGCGCCCAGGTGACGGTCAACAGCGACGGCACCTTCACTTACCTGCCTCCTCCCGGCGCCGTGGGACCCACCGATACGTTCACCTACAACCTCACGGATGGCACCTTCACGGTCACCGGCACGGTTACGATCCGCCGTCTGGAGCGGGTCTGGTACGTCAAGAACAACGCCGCGGCCGGTGGCCTCGGGCGGTCGGCGGATCCGTTCGATACCCTCGCCGAGGCGCAGGCGGCCTCGCTCGCCAACGATTACATCTTCATCTACTTCGGTGACGGCACGACGACCGGCCAGGCCGCCGGCATCGTGCTCAAGAACGGCCAGCACCTGATCGGTGAACACGTCAAGCTGACGGTCGTCATCCCGGCCTCAGCGGGTACCTTCAATGGCACCCCGGCACCGACGAACATGGACCTGGTGCCGGCCGTGCCAGGCAACCGGCCATTGATCGACAACACCGCTGCGGGCGGCAACGCCGTCTCCGCGACTGACGCCATCCCGGTCGAGGTCATAGGTCTGATCCTGGCCGGCAACACCAACGCGATCGACCTGACGACTAACGCCGCCTTCTCGGGCTCGGGGACGTTCTCGATCCAGAACAACGTGATCCGGGGAGCTGGGGCCGAAGGGATCGATGTCAACGCGGGGGGCACGGGGACGCTGACGCTGAACGTTACAGGCAATGGTTGGAGTGTTGCCGGAACTCACACGGGTAACGCCGTGGACATTAACCGGACGGGCGGCCTCCTGCGGCTCGACTTCAGCAACAACACCAATATTCTCTCTTCGGCGACGGCCGTGAACATCAACGGCGGAGCCATCGCGTCCACGACCATCACCGGCTTCGCGAACAACACCATCCACCAGAACACTGGTGGGACGGGGATTTCCGTCGCCAACGCCAAGTTCGATGGCGATGCGAGCACCGCGGATTACGAATTCGTCTCCGGCGGCACTACGGTGGTAGGGATTTCCGGCAATGGGGCCGGCGGCTCCGGCGTTGTGCTGACCAACGTCTCCGGCGACCTCGCCTTCAACCATCTCGACATCTTCGCCGACGGCGGCGCCGGCCTGCGGGTGACGGGCACGGGGGTGGTAAACACGCTGGCGGGCACTGGCACGCAGGTGGCTGTGGGTGCTGGGATGGCGATCTTCGAGGCAAATGGCGGTCCGGCTGTGGATGTGACGAACGCCACGATCAGCCTGCCACTCTCGAGTCTCAAGAGCACGAACAGCCCGACGACGGGCGTCGCTCTCGATAGCGTGGGCGGCACGTTCTCGGCGGGTTCTGGCAGCAGCATCATCAGCGCCGCCGGCACCGCCTTCCAGGTTGGCAACAGCAACGCGATCATCAGCTACGCCGGGACGATTAACGCGACCACTGGCAAGGGTGTCGATCTCACGAGCAACACCGGCTCGACGATCGGCTTCACCGGGCCCCTGACGCTCAGCACGGGCACCAGCAACGCGTTCAGCGCCACAGGTGGTGGCACGGTAACGGCCACCGATACGGCGAACACTCTGACCACGACGACGGGCATGGCGCTGAACGTGGCGAACACGACGATCGGCGCGGGCGGTTTGAAGTTCCGGAGCATCTCCGCCGGCACGGCGGCGAGCGGCCCGGCGAACGGCATTGTGCTCAGCACCACGGGATCGCTGGGCGGCTTGACGGTGAGCGGCATGGGCTCGGCGGGGTCGGGTGGAACGATTCAGAAGACGACGGGTCCGGGGGTTTCGTTGACCAGCACGGCAAATGTGAACCTGTCGTCGATGAACATCCAGAATGGAACTGACGACGGGATCAACGGGTCGAACGTGACCGGGTTCTCTCTGACGGGGAGCAACATCATCTCCAACGGAGACTCGACTACCGACGAGGGGCTCGATCTCAGAAACCTTGGGGGAGCCGCCAGTATAACGAACACAAACGTGACCGGGTCCGCGCACAACAACTTCTTCCTCGACAATACCAGCGGCACGTTGGCCTCGCTGACGATTTCGAACAGCACCTTCAATAACACCAGTGCGGCGAACGGGAATCATGGATTCCTGTTCCAAGCACGTGGGACGTCGGTAGTCAGCGCGGTGAACATTACCGGCAGCACTTTCTCCGGGAACAAGTCGATCGGCATGCAGGTTCTGACCGCCGACACCGCGACGGTCACTGCGTACTCCGTCTCGACGAGTACCTTCACGAACCAGCAGATCGCGATGGACTTCTCGCAGTCGCAGACCAGCAACCTGGCCTTCAAGATCCTCAACAACACCAACATCACCGGCCAGAACAGCCATGCGATCAACGTCTTTACGGCCGCGGGTGCCGGAACCGGTGGAACCTTGCAGGGCAGGATCGAAGGCAACACGATCGGCAACGCCAGCGTGGTCAACTCGGGGTCGGCGATTGGCAACTGCATGCGAGTCAACATCAACGGGCAAGCGGATGCGAGCGTGTTGATCAACGGCAACACCTTGCGCCAGTGCCCGAATGGTCGTGGTATCGAGGTGATCGGGCGCAACGGCACCGGCGGTCTCGGCGTGACGGTAACGGGTAATGACGTCAACCCGCAGGACACGTCGGGAGCCCCGCTGGCGGCAATCCTGGTGCAGTCGAACTGCTTGACGACGTGCAACACGGTGCGTTCGGATGTGCGGGGCAATACGGTCCCGGCGGGAGCGTCGACGGATCTGCTGCCGACGTTTATCGCGCTGGTAGAGACCGGTGCATCGACTTCACAACTGGTGGATACAGCTCCTGCCAATGCCGACTGCACTAGTCAGTTGACCAGCACCAATACGGGAAGCGCTAGCGCGAACGCCGGCTGCTCGCTCATCGCCGGTCCGATCGGCACTCCTCAGTAGGTTTTCAAATCCGGCCGGGGCTCTCCTTCGAGTCCCGGCCGCCTACCCCTCCCCTCAGTAAAACACGGCCTCGTAGAGCATGCCGCCGGCCTTCGGGTCCGGTCCCACAGGGACCAGAAAGATCTCCAGCGCGGGCATCTGATCGTGGGTCAGCCTGTAGATCTGCTGCTGCAGGATGGGCGTCCTGGGTCCCCGGAAGTAGACCGAGAAGGGCTCGGGGCGCGCGCCTGGATGAGGCTCGTGGCGCTTCACCTGCTGGAGCACCACCTCCAGGGGCGCCTCCGCCCCATAGTCGATGTGGAACGGCGTTCCCTGGTGCGCCTCGAACGAGGCCGGCGTCAGATCCTGCAGCATTGAGAAGACCTCCATGATCCGGTCCATGATCGGGGGAGCCGCTACTCTAGATCAACCCCGCCGGAAAATCGATCGCGCTCCAGGGCATGGAAATTGCTGAAAGGGCTTCTAGCCATGTCTATGAACTCTCAGCCACCACAACCGGCTCCGCTCCTGATCGACACGCACGTCCATTTCCATTCTTGTTTCGACCGCGACGCTTTTCTCGATGCCGCCGCGCGCAACTTCGCGCGGGGCGCGGCCGAGCTCGGGATCGCGGGTCCCGTGACCGGCTGCCTGATGCTCGCCGAGACGTCGGAGGCGCGGTGGTTCCTGCGCTGGCAGCGGCGGGAGGACGGGGTGAAGCACGGCGCCTGGGATTTCGAGCCGACGCCCGAGCCGGCCGCCCTGATCGCGCGGCGGCGCTCGGACGGCGAGCGGCTGCTGGTGATCGCCGGACGGCAGGTGCGTTCGCGCGAGGGGCTGGAGGTTTTGGGGCTGGCCACGGTGGAGGAGTTCCCCGACGGCCTCCCCTTCAACGACGCGCTCGCCCGCGTGCGGTGGAGCGGCGCCCTCACCGTGCTCCCCTGGGGGTTCGGCAAGTGGTGGTTCTACCGCGGTGCCCTGGTGGAGAGGGTGGTCTGCCGCAAGGAGCGGCCGGGCCTCTGCCTGGGCGACAACGCCGGCCGCCTCGAGCTCGCCGGCCGGCCGCGACTGTTCCACGAGGCTGAGGCGCGCGGCATTCCGGTGCTCCCCGGGAGCGATCCCCTGCCGCTGCCCGCGCAGGGGGACCGCGCGGGCTCCTATGGCTTCCTGCTGCAAGAGGGCTTCGACGAGCGCCGGCCGGCAGAGAGCCTGCGGCAGTCCCTGCGCGCGCTGGACCGCCCGCCGCGGACCTACGGACGGTGCCGCGACCTGACGGCGTTCTGCCAGGAACAGTTCGCGCTTCGGCTTCACCGCCGGCCGTCCACCCCGGCGCCGAGTCTCGCGGCGCCGGCGGAGCGGACCGCCGTGGCGCTCTCTTCATGGACACGGTGATCGACCGGGACCCACGGGCCGCGGCCTCGGGCTTCTACGACCTGCTCGTGGTGGGCGGCGGGGTCCACGGCGTCACGCTGGCGTTGGAGGCGGCCCGGCGCGGCCTCGCGACCCTGCTCCTCGAGCGTGGGGACTTCGGCGGCGAGACGTCCTGGAACAGCCTGCGGGTGATCCACGGTGGGCTGCGCTATCTCCAGGCGCTCGATTTCACCCGCCACCGGGAATCGGTGGCGGAGCAGCGGTGGCTCCTGGAACAGTTCCCGGATCTCGTCGAGCCACTCCCCTGTCTGATGCCGCTCTACGATCCGCCACGGGGAGGGCGGCTGCGGCGGAAGGCGGCCTTCCGGGCGGCGTTCGCGGCGGATACCCTGCTCGCCTCCCCCCGGGTGCTGCCGCGAGGGAGACTCCTGGGCGCGGCGGCGACGGGGGATTTCTTCCCCGACGTAGACCGCGACGGTCTGCGCGGCGGCGCGCTCTGGCATGACGCCACGGTTTCGGACTCGCAGCGGCTGATCGTCGAGCTGCTGCGCTGGGCCTGCCACGCCGGCGCCCGCGCGCTCAACTACGTCGAGGCTGCCGAGCTCCAGGTGGAGGACGGCCAGGTGCGGGGGGTACGGGCGGTGGACCGCGAGTCGGGACGGAGCTTCGAGATCCGGGCCGGAGCGGTGGTGAGCTGTGCCGGGCCGTGGGTTCGCCGCGTCGCCCGCCGCTTCGACCGCGACGTGCCCGGCCTCTTCCAGCCGCTGCTCGCTTTCAATCTGCTGCTCGACCGCGAGCCGCTGGCGCCCGGCGCGGTGGCGGTCGCCTCCCGCCAGCCCGGGGCCCAGACCTGGTTCCTCCTCCCCTGGAAGGGGAAGCTTCTGGCGGGGACCGCCTATGCCCCGGCGACGGAGGAGATGCTGCATGACGGTCTGCCGGGGGATCCGCTGGTCGAGAAGTTCCTCGCCGAGCTGAACGCCGCGATCCCCAGCCTCGAAGCCTCCCGCGAGCAGGTCGCGCGGGTGCTCTGGGGGCGGCTGCCGGCGGCGGCCGAGGGTTCGGCGGAGCCGTCCTCGCGGCCGGTGATCCACGATCATGGCCAGGCCGGCGGTCCGCGCGGCCTGGTCAGCGTCTCGGGGGTGAAGCTGACGACGGCGCGCGCGGTGGCGGCGAAGGCGCTCCAGGCGCTCGCCGCCTGCGGCGTCCTGCGGCCGGCACCTCCGGCGGACGTGGCGAGGCCGGAGGCCGATCCACCCCTGTCACTGACGGAATTGACAGAGCTCGCCGAGCACGACTGGAACGCCGCTCGCGACCACCTGCGGGGGATCGTGGAGCGGCAGTCGGTCGTCCGGCTGGAGGATCTCCTGCTGCGGCGGACCGACTGGGGGATCGCTCCCGGACAGGCGGAGGCCGCCACGCGCCTGTGCGAGTCGCTGGGCTGGAAGGGTTTCCGTTCTCACCGCGAGGTGGCTGTTTGAGCCTTGCGATGGCGCGGGATGCCGCGCCATCGGAGACGCCGGACGTCGAGACCGCGTCCGAGGGGTATGCCCGGCGCTTCGCGGGGGAGGTAGGGCGGTACTTCCTGGACGTCCAGGCGGCGACGGTCCTGGAGCTGCTCGCCCCCTGGCCGGGGGCGCGGGTGCTGGAGGTCGGCGGCGGCCACGCGCAGCTCGCCGGTCCGCTGGTCGAGCGGGGCTGCAGGGTCACGGTCACGGGGAGCGAGGAGGTCTGCCGCCAGCGGCTCGACCGCTCGCTGCCGCCGGGCGCCTTCGAATTCGAGGTCTGCGATGCCGCGCGGCTGCCGTTCCCCGACCGCTCGTTCGACGTCGTGGTGGCGGTGCGGCTGCTGACCCACCTGGACCGCTGGCGCGAGGCGCTCGCCGAGATGTGCCGGGTGGCGCGGCGGGCGGTGATCGTCGACTACCCGGACGCCCGCAGCTTCAACCGGCTCTACGGCGCCCTCTTCGCCTGGAAGAAGGCGGTGGAGGGGAACACCCGCGCGTTCCGTACCTTCCAGCCGCGGGAGGTGATCGCCGAATGCGCGCGGCACGGCTTCGGCCGGCCGCAGACGCGCCGGCAGTTCTTCGTTCCGATGGTCGTCCACCGGAAGCTCGGGCGGGCCGGGGCCTCGCGGGCGATGGAACGGGCGAGCGTTTTCCTGGGACTGACGCGGGCGCTGGGATCGCCCGTCATTTTGAGAGTGCAACGAGAGGAGAGCGTCGAATCATGAGAATTCTGGTCACCGGGGGCACGGGCTTCACCGGCAAGGCGCTGGTGCGGCGCCTGCTCGACCTTGGACATGAGGTGGTGGCCCTGGACTATAAGGAAGGGCTGAAGACGGCCGAGCTGCGGGATTGGGGGGCGGGGGTCATCATCGGCAGCGTCACCGACGCGTCTGTGGTCCGCCGGGCCATGGAGGGGGTCGAGGTGGTGCACCATCTGGCCGCCGCGTTCCGCGAGATGAATGTGCCGGACACCTATTACTGGGAGGTCAACGTCCAGGGCACGCGCAACGTCCTGGACGAGGCCCTCAAGCAGGGGGTGCGCAAGCTCGTCTACTGCAGCACCTGCGGCGTGCACGGCAACATCGACCACCCCCCGGGCGGCGAGGACGCGCCGATCCAGCCCGCCGACTATTACCAGCGGACCAAGTACGAGGCCGAGCCGCTGGTCCGCACGTTCCATCAGCGCGGCCTGCCGGCGGCGATCCTGCGCCCGGCCGCGATCTACGGCCCGGGCGACCCGGAGCGCTTCCTGATGATCTTCCGGCGGGTCTCCCGCGGCACCTTCCCGATGTTCGGCAACGGCAAGACTCTGTACCACCCGCTCTATATCGACAATCTGGTCGACGCCTTCGTCGCGGCGATGGCGGACGGGGTGGGGGACGGCGAGGCCTATCTGATCGCGGACGACGAGTACCTGGAGATTGAGGATCTGGTGAAGCGGGTGGGGCGGGCGCTCGAGGTCGACGTCAAGATTCCTCACTATCCGGTCTGGCCGGTGGTCGCCGTCGGCCACGTCGTGGAGAAGGCGTGCCGCCCGTTCGGCATCACGCCGCCGATCTTCCCCCGCCGCGTCGACTGGTACCGGCAGAACCGGGCATTCAAGATCGACAAGGCGAAGCGCGACCTGGGCTACGAGCCGAAAGTGGGGATCGACGAGGGGCTCCGCCTCACGGCGGACTGGTACCGCCGTGAGGGATATATCTAAACGCGGATGGAAAAATGACTCGCAGGATTGTGCTGTTTTCCCTTTTCCTGACGGTACTTGCCGGTCCCGGTCCGGCGGTCGCCGCCATACCCCGCCATGGCACGGCCGAGATCGTCCTCAGCTCCAGCGACCTCTACGATGGCGTGGCGGGGGAGCCCAACCCGTTCGACCTCGCGGTGACGGCGGAGGTCCTCTCCCCTTCGGGGAAGCGCTTCGCGGTCCCGGGGTTTTTCGACGGCGACGGCGCCGGCGGGCAGCGGGGGCGGGTCTTCAAGGTCCGCGTCGCGGCCGAGGAGCCTGGCACCTGGAGCTGGAAGATCGCGAGCGGCGTGCCCGGGCTCGGCGGCCGCTCGGGAGATTTCGAGGTGGCGGGCGAGCTCCCCGGCTTTTTCGGCCGCGGGCCGATCGGGGTGAGCCTGGCCTGGCCGCGCGCTTTCCAGCAGCGGCAGGGGGGGCCGGTGTTCCTGCTCGGCAAGTTCCTCGACGTGGCGGCTCCGCGGCCGCTCCAGTTCTCCCACACGATGTTCTCGGAGCAGCTCTCGGACGACGACCGCCAGGCGATGCTCGACCGCCATGTGGCGCTGGGGCTCAACAAGATCGACATCTACCTCGCCAACCGCGGCGACTACAGCAGCGTCGCCACCACCCCCTGGCTGGGGACGGCCGGGTCGAACGACCGCCGGCGTTTCGATCTGCGGCGCTGGCGCCTGTATGAGGAGTGGATCGAGCGCCTGCGCGACGCGGGCCTCGTGGCGCAGCTCTGGTTCTTCGCCGACGATTCGGATTTCGGCCGGCTGCCGGACGCCGACAGGCAGCGCCTGCTGCGCTACGGCATGGCCCGCCTCTCGGCGTCCGTAAACACCATGTTCACCCTGGCGCTCGAGTGGCAGGAGGGGTGGCCGGCGCTCCAGGTCCACAGCGACGGCGAGCTCCTGCAGCGGAGCAACCCATGGTCCCGGCTGGTGAGCGTGCACGGCGTCACCGGCGATTTCTCCTTCCCCAACGCTCTCTGGGTGGACTACCTGGACCTTCAGGCGGGCAACGATTCGGGGCACCCGGCGGTCCACGCCCTCGGGCTCGCCAATCGCGCCCGGGCCACGAAGCCGCTGATCCAGGAGGAGCTCGGGCTGGGAGAGGAGAACGCGGCCAACCGCCAGAAGGCCTGGGCGGCGTTCATGGCGGGGGCGGCCGGCGTGGGGACCGGCGCCGATCTCGCGAACCTCGGCAAGTTCGCCGCCCGCGTTCCTTTCGCCAGAATGGCCCCCGCCGACCGCCTGGTCCTTTCGGGAAACGCCTACGCGCTCGCCGAGGTGAAACAGGCCTACGTCTTCTACCTCTACAACGGCGGCACCGTGCGGGTGAACCTGCGGGGGGTCTCTGGACCGCTGCGCGTCGAGTGGTACGACCCGCGCACCGGCACCTTCCAGCCGCGCCCCCCCGCGGCCGGCGGCAAGGTGAAGGCCTTCGCCGCTCCCTCCCGCGAGGATTGGGTGCTCTACGTTTATAAGTGAGCTGGTATAAAGCTTGCTGTTAATCCTGCCAGTTTTTTGGAAGGATGAAGATGAAGACCGTTCGTTTGCTCACCGGTCCTTCTCTGTGCTTCGCGGCGGCCCTGTCCGTCGCCTCGGCGGTCGGCGCGACGCCGCTCCATCCGGCCTTCGATCTCCAGGGGCCGGGCCTTTCCATCGCGGTAGCGGGTGCCGGCATGTCGGGGCCGACCGGCCGCTCGAAGACCCTGACGGTCACCGTCGGCGGGCCGGTGGAGCTCGCACTGCTCTATTGGGCGGGGAGGGACCGCCCCTGCCCCGTCGACCCGCCGGGAAGCGGGCAGTGCGTCCTCCCGGAGACCGGGCCCTACAAGGATCAGGTGTTCTCGTTCGGCGGCCTGCTGCTGACCGGCCTGCTGATCGGTTCCGAGGTACAGCCCGACACCAACGCCGGGCCGATCAACAATCTCGGCTACTTCGCGGACGTTACGGACACGGTGCGCGCGCGGGGGACGGGGCGCCTCTCCTTCACGGTCGCCGACGGCGATCCGGGGAGCAACCTGGCGGATCTGGACGGCGCCGGCCTGCTGGTGATCTATAGCGATCCCGCCAGGCGTGACCCCGCCCGGGTGATCGTCTATCACGGGCTCGACTTCGCCTACGGCGAGGACCGCACGGCGGGGGAGACGCAGGTGACCGCCCCCTTTACCTTCAATCACGGCGCCTCCCGCTCCGCGGACCGTCAGGGCAAGCTGGCGGTCTTCGTCGGCGACGCCGAGGGGATCGGCCCCGACCGTATCGACATCAGCCGCAACCCGAGCCTGGTCAACCGGCTGGACGGCTCCTCGGGAGCGCAGTGGGACGCGGACGTCTTCCCGGTCACGGTGTCCGCCGGCGCGGGCGCCACCACGGCGCAGATCTTCTCCGAGCCGATTGGCAAGAACCCGGACTCCCTCCTCTGGGTGATGTCCGCGCTCTGGCTGCCGCAGCCGGTCGCGACCGGCTGCTCAGCGAATATCTGGGGTGCCCTCTCCGCCGACGTCTGGGCCCTCGCGGGTACCCGGCCCGAGCAGCGGGTCCGTGACATCTTCGTAGAGTCGGCTCCCTACAGCTCGGTGGCGGCGGCGATGTTGCGGACCGCCGTGCGCTTCCGGACCGGCCCAGGGCTCCTCGGCGCGGTCAAGGAGCTGACGCGGGCTGGCATCGCGGCGCTGCTCAACGCCGGCCACCCAAAGGTCGAGTTCCCACTCACCCAGACGCAGGTGATCACCAAGGTCGATACCGCCCTGCGCAGCGGCGACGTGGCAACCATTTTCGCCGCGGCCCACGAGCTGGACGCGGCGAACGGCGCGAGCTGTCCACTGGACTAAAAAGCTACTCCAACTCGTCCGCATCGCTGGTCGGCGCCACCTTCTCCGGGAGGGGGCGCTGCCCGGGCGGCGCTGGCTGGGCGAGATCGTAGATCCAGACGGCCGGCCCCTTGCCGCCCCAGCTCGCGGGATCGAAGGTCTGGACCCGCAGCGTCCGGTCGAGCTCCTGGTAGAAGCGGACGAACGAGGGGAAGCGCTCGCCGTGGCCGCTGGGGGTGAAGTACTGGTTCCGCGCCAGGCTGTTGGTGATCACATAGCGGATCCCCTCGCGGCGGTACTCCACGAGCGGCCGGGGTTGACGGGAGACCAGGGGATTGCTCATGTCGAGGTCGGCCGCGTTGCTCCGCAGCTCGGCGTCGCTCTTCTCCCGCGGCAGCCACCACTGGTGGCCGAACTCGTCGAGATTGAAGCCGTCCGGCGGCGGGTAACGGCGCAGCAGATCGATCCGCAGCCCCTGGTGCTGGGTAAAGGGGCCGGGCGGCAGCGCGCTCAGGGCGGCAGCGAGACGGTCGGCGGCCGGCCGGCCCGCGTTGAGCGGCGGGCCGTAATCGTCGAGCAGGATGCGCTCGTCCCGGGGGAGGTTCGCCTGCAGCCACCGGTAGGCGGCCAGGCGGCTGTCCGGGCGGTTGATCCGCAGGTTTTTCTGGACCGTGGCGATCAGCGTCGGCACGGCGGCGGCGGCCACCAGCAGGAGGGCCGCGGCATGGGCGCGCGGCGGCGGCAGCCGGAAGAGCCGGGTCACGGCCAGCGCTCCCGGCCAGGCGAGCGTCGCCAGCAGCGGATAGAGGGCGTTCAGGTGGCGGGCTTGCGCGTGGTAGGCGGCCACCGTGATCGCCGCGAGGAAGAAGAAGAGGCTTGGGATCAGGACGAGCAGCCCGTACCAGCGCGTCTCGCGGCGGACCAGCGTCGCGGCGAGCCCGAGCAGGGCCAGGAGCGAGAAGGCGATCCCCAGCACGTCGCGCGAGGCGACCAGCGCCAGGAACGCGCCGGCGGCGCCGCGCGAGGTCTCGGCCCCCGGCTTGTACTCCCGGGCGCTGTCCGGATCGTAGTGCGGGGCCGGCCTGGCGCCGAGGCCCAGGTTTTTGGCGATCATCGCGCCGGTATCGCGCCCCCAGGTGGGGTCGAGAAAGTTGAAGGGGGAGGCGAGGAAGAAGCCGGCCCCGAACAGGACCCCGACCAGGGCGCAGCGGGCGATCACCGTCCGCCACGGCGTACGGGGGAGATCGCCCCACCGGAAGCCGCGCAACGCCTCCAGCGCCAGGTAGGCCGGCACCAGCACCACCCCGTAGTAGTGGGTGCCCATGGCCATGCCGGCCAGCAGCGAGGCGACCACCAGCGGCCGCAGGCGGGGGCTCTCGCGGGTCCCCAGGAAGGCCCAGACCGAGAGCGCCATCAACAGGCCGCACGGCACGTCGCTCTTGATCGTGCGCGAGGAGTTGACCATCGGCGCGAGCACGGCGGCGATGGTGGCTCCGGCGATCCCCGCCCAGGGGTTGGCGAAGACCTTGCGGCCGATCCGGTAGACCACGTAGACCGTCGCGACGCCGCAGGCCGCCACCAGCAGGCGGCCGATCACCAGGAATGGCGTGGGGTTGAACAGGAAATGCGCCCCGAACTCGGCGGTCGAATGAAAGGCGCCGGCGATCCTGCCGACCAGGAAGTAGAGCCCGTAGCAGAAGGCCAGGAGGTACATCAGGAACGCCGGCTTGTGGAACCAGTGCGGGTTGAGGTCGCCGGTGCCGACGGCCATGGCGCGCCGCATGAAGTGGAGCTCGTCGCCGAAGTAGGAGAAGGGGAGGTCGTGGCGCACCGCCCACAGGCGCAGCGCCGCCGCCAATAGCAGCACCAGGGCCAGGACGAGCCGCGGGGCGCGATCCGATGTACTGTCAGAAGCGCTGCGCGCGAGCGGTGGCATCAGCCGGCTCACGTCTGATGGATGCTGAAGACGGCGCCCATCCCCGCCCCTTCGAGGTTGATCTGGCGGAGCAGGGCGGGCTGCTCGAGATCGTAGAGAGCGATGCGGGTCGGCCGCTCGCGATGATGCTCGGTCTCGCGGAAGCCGTGGCGGATCCAGCTCAGGTTTCGCCGCAGGGTCGTGTAGCGAAGGCGCGAGAAACCGATCCAGGTCCCCTCCTCCTGGGGAAGGATGCCGCGGCACCAGCCGAGCGGGCGGTCCTCGTCCGGCTCCTGCACTCTGTTGAGGTCGAACAGGGTCTTGCGCCCCGTCTTCAGATCGAAGCGGACGACGCTCCCCCGGACCGTGGAGAAGTAGAGGTCGTCCCCCTCCAGATGACCGTCATGGACCCCCTCTTCCTTGCCGACGTCGAACGGCGGCCGGCCGTTCAGGATCCCGTCCAGGGGGATGGCGTCGCGCTGGTTGAAGCGGGTGACCCAGGGGTGACCGTCGAGGAAGAAGACGAAGTTCGGATGGGCGTGATGGGGCTTGGTGGTGGGCACCTTGCGATAGTCGATGTCGGGCGAGAAGCGGTCCCACGGCGTGCCGCCGAGCACGCTGACCAGCCGCAGGAGCTCCCCGTCCGGCGACAGCTCGGCCACCGCGTCGAGGCCGGTCACCGCCACATACAGCCGGCCGTCCGGGCCCGGCGCGACGTGGTGGAGGTCGTTGAAGCAGGGGAGCGAGATCACCCGCCGGATGCGCAGGTCGGGGAGGTCGCAGATCAGCACCTCGGTCTGGGTGCAGAGATAGGCGGTGTCCCCCTCAAAGGTGGCCGACTTGAAGACGTGGGAAGGGTTCCCTTCCGGGCAGTGCTCCGGCGGCGACTCGTACTCGAGCGCCCGCTTCACCCGGCCGTTCTTGTCGACGCGGAGCACCAGGGCCTTCCTGAACCGCGCCCACTCCTGAGGCTTGTGGAACTGGACCCGTTGCTCGCCGCCCACCACCCAGATCATTCCCGTCATTTTCGATTCCTGAACAGAGCGCTCTCGCGCACCAGCATGAGGGACCGCAGCCATTGGGCGGGCCGGGTATAGACGAACGTGCTCACGCCGAGCAGGGTCTGCGCCGACCGCACCATCGCCACGTTGATCACGATCAGCGTCACCGTGGTGGCGATGGCGATGCCGTAGCCCCCCCAGCGCGGGGCCAGCAGGAAGCTCAGGATCGCGTTGAGGGCCGCTCCGCCGAGGGTCAGAAAGAGAAGCCGCACGTGATACCCCGCCATCTGGAGCGCGAAGCCGGCGCCGCCGGACGCCGAGTCCCAGAAGCTGCCGATGGCGAGGATGAGCAGGATCCCCCAGGCGCCCACGTAGGCGTGGCCGTAGGCCAGGCTGATCAACGGCCGGCCGAACAGCAGCAGACCGGCAAGGCAGGCGCCCGAGAGGATCGCCACCAGGGTCGCGGCCGTGCGCGCCAGCCCCTCCAGATCGGCCCTCCTGCCGTCGGCGTAGAGCAGCGCGAACTCCTGCGGCACGACGAAGTTGGCGATGCTCGGGATGGCCGCCATGAGCTGCAGCAGGGTGGCCGCGACGCCGTAGACCGCCACCTCCTCATGGGGGCGGGCCCAGGAGAGGATCCAGAGGCTCGAGGAGACGAAGATCACCGAGGCGGCGCTGCGCAGGCCCATCGCGGTCGAGGTGCCGAGGATCTCCCGGTACCCCGGCGGCTTGCAGGCGGCGCGCGGCTCGGAGCATTCCTCCGGGGTCGTCCAGAGGAGCGCCACGGAGTAGCCGACGCAGGTGATCAGCAGCGCTCCCACGTAGACGGCGGCCAGCATCTCCCAGGGCTGCTTGACCGGGGAGGTATAGAGCAGGAGGAGAAAGCCGGCCAGGATCAGCCCGCGCGGAACCAGGTGGGTGAGCGGCGCCGACAGCTTGTAGAGCCGGAACGACCGCAGATAGCTGTCGACCAGGGTGCCGAAGGAGGAGAGGACGCCGGCCGCCAGCAGGAACCCGGTGGCCTTCGCCAGCTCCGGGGCGTCCAGCTTGCGGGCCACCGCGGGCCAGGCGAGGGCGAGCGGCGGGACGACCAGCGCCCAGAGCACGATCTGCAGCCCGAAGAGGCGGCGCCGCAGCACCGCCGTCGTCCGGTCCCCCCCCTGGCCGCGGCTGATCGGCGTGAAACGCAGCGCCGCCGGTCCGAGGCCGAGCTGGAGCACCATCCCCAGCGCCATGATCGCCTGCTGGAGCAGCATGTAGGAGGCCACGGCGGGCTTCTCCGCCACCCGCACCATCACCATGCCGCTGCCGAAGCCGAGCGCCATGCCGAGGAACTGGCTGATGCCGAAGAGAGCTCCGCCCCGCAGCAACCGGGCGCGGTCCCTGGCGCTGGTCACCGTCTCGTCGCGAGACTCCTCCGGGCCGGGTGCGCCCGGAGGGCTCAGGGGGATCTGAAGGCTCTCTCCACTCGCCTGCATGCTGGGGCGGCTTCCTTTCCGTTCGCTTTCACGCCGGAGCCACGAGGCTTGACGCAATCCTGTCCGCGCTGGGTGCAAGAACGTTGCCGCTGTTCTCATCGTGGCGCCGGCCGCGCCGCCGCCGAAGCGGAAAGCGCCACCGCCGCGTGCAACCGGGTGAGGGTCTGCCCCTGGATCTTGCAGAGCGGCAGCACGGCTTCATTCCGGCGCAGGATGGAGCGGATCATCTCGTCGCCGGCCCGGATCAGCTCTGGATCCCCGCTCTGCCGGCCGCCCCGCACCAGCAGGGCCACGGTGCCGAACTTCTCGGGGTTGTAGAGCTCGCGGTCCTTGGGCTCGACGGTGGTGAAGGTGCCGCCGATCCGCGGGCCGGTCCAGGTGACGGCGAGGATGCGCGGCCAGGGCGCGTCGGGGTTGGCGGCCTTCCCCGGCCCGGTGCCCGGACCGAGCACGGCGACCGTGCGGGCGAGGGCGGCGAGAATGCGGCTGGGCGGCAGGGGGGGCTCGCCGATCGGCGCGTCGCCGGTATCCCGCTGCAGCCGGTAGAGATTCTCGGCGTCGTAGAAGCCGATAGTCCAGGCCGGTCCGGCCTCGTAAATCCCCCCCGGCCCGGTGAAAGTCTTCTCGCCCAGAAAGCCGTAGCGCTTTCCCCCCCGCTCGAGCTCGGCGTACTGCTGGGTGACGGCGCGGGCGAGCCCCGAGCGGTAGTCCGCGAGGAAGCTGGCGTCGTCGCTCGCCAGGCCCAGGAAGCGGAAGGCGGCGATCCACTGCGAGGGGGCGCGGCCGGTGAAGGTCGAGGCGTCGTTGTTCGGCGGCTGGGTGGCCGGGCAGGCCGGGCCGCCGGCCGTGCGGCCGGACCGCGGCCGGGCAGAACAGGCGGCGCATGTTGTCGCCCCCCCGGCGTACGATGTCCACCACCGTCGAGTCGCCGGTCAGCCAGTAGTAGAGGAAAAGGTTTTCGAAATAGGCGTGGGAGCTGTTGAAGTCCGCCCGGTAGGCGTTGTAGCCGGTGGGCGCCTGGCCGCAGTAGAACCACCTATCGCCAGGGGCGCACTGCATGATCTGGGTGTGGAGCGTGCGCAGGGCGCCGGGGACGCGCGAGCTCGTCGAGCCACTCGACCTCCCCCGAGCGCATCGCCCAGAGCGCCGAGGTCTCGACCGTATTGTGGTAGTCGGTCCAGGTGGCGCACCAGAAGGTGTCGTCCCAGGTCTCCCCCGGCGTCGTGTCGTCCTTGCAGTCGATCTCGCCCGGCTCCCCCTTCTGCCCCCAGTAGCGCGGGTAGACGCCGAAGGTCATCAGCCCGGCGAGCCCCTCGGCGTCGACCCCGTCGGTGGTGGCCTTCAGCACCCGCGGGATCAGCTCGTCGTAGGCCGCGAGGCTCTTGGGGAGCGGGCCGGCGGGGACCTCGTCGACCGCCTCGGAGAGCGGTGAACCAGGCCGCGTCCGGCCAGGCGCGCAGCGGCCGGTTGAGCGGCGCCCAGACCAGCCGGTCGAGGTCGGCGCGCTTCGCCGCCCCCGGCAGTACGGTGACCGCGAGGGTCGCGAACATCCCCTGATGATTGGCGAGCCAGGCCTTGCCGTCCGCCAGGTCGACGGCGAGGTGGCCGTCCGCCAGCAGGCGGAGGGCCTGCGGCTCATAGCGGTGCATGTGGTCGATCGCCACCGCGATGGATCCCGCGGGACCGGAGACGGCGAGCAGCCCGCCGTCCGCCTGCTTCCCCGCGCGGCGCTGGCCGCCGGCCGTCATCTCGAAATGGAGGGGCGCGGCGCGGCGGTCGCGCAGGGTCTGGCGCAGCGCGGCGAGATCGCTCCCGTCCTCGCCGGCCGCCCCGACCGCCGCCTCCAGGGCGGGCTCCCGGAAGGCGCCGACCACCGTCGCGGCGGCCGGTTTCGCGGCTCCCAGGTCGAGCGTCAGCGCGTCGCGCGCCCGCTCCACGAGCACGCCGTCGGGCCTGCCCTCCTTGGTCTTCAGGCACCCGGTGCAACCGAGGTCCCCCTCCCAGGCCACGGCGTGGCGCACCACCGCGGTGGGGGAGCCGGCGGTGAAGACGTAGCGCCGGCGCGAGCCGAGCTGCCCGCCGCCGACCGGCGGCAGGTCGTAGGCGCCCTCGATCACCACCACCGCCGAGAGCGGCCCCTGGGACTCGATCCGCACGGCGCGCAGCGTCGAGTGCCCCCCCTCGGCGGCGGCCGTCCGCAGCGTCATGCCGCCTCCAGAGACGATCTTCTTGCCGTCCGGCAGGGCGATCTCGTCGAACAGCTCCCCCGGCTTGCCGCCCAGCCGGAAGGTGGCGGCTCCGGTCTCCACCACCACCTGCTCCCCCTGGCGGCTGAGGCGCAGCGGCGCGGGCGGTGGCGGGTTCGGCCCGGCGGAACCGTCCGCCACCAGGGTGTAGGTGGCGCTGCCGCGCGCGGCGACGGTGGCGGGGAAGACCACCAGCACCCACTGGATGGGGGCCGCGGCGTCGTCCTTCCCGGCGTTCCAGCGGGCCAGCGTGTGGAATTCGGCCGGCACCGGCTTGCCGTCCGGCCCCAGGACCGCCAGCGAGCGCGGATCGTGGACCCCGAGCGAGCGGGGGAGCGGCACCCCCGAGCGCACCACCTCGCCGGCGCGGGCCACGCCGGCGGTCTCCCGCACCGCGAGGGGAACGCGGGTGGGGGCGCCCGCGGCAGGGGTGGCGGCCCGCGGGGGGCCGGCCGGTTCCGCGAGCGGGCTCGCCTCGAGGTTGGCGCCGGAACGCTCCGGCGCGCTGCAGGCCCCATGGAGTCCGAGCAGGGCGAGAACCGGGAAGATGAGAGGTCTCATAGAGGTGCTTGAGGTGCGAAATCCGGACCAGGGCGCCGGCGATGTCGCAAAAAGGAAATCGGAAAGGAAAGAATTACCCGGAGAAGTATTGATCAAAGAGCGGTCCGCCGCCCCGCCCGGGCATCAATGCCCGGACTACGCTGAAAACGAAAAGCCGGCTGAAGCCGGCTCCAAATACAAAAAATTCTCCGGAGCCGGCTTCAGCCGGCTTTTTTGTTCCCCTGTAGCCCGGGCATTGATGCCCGGGCGGGCGAGGACCCGCGACTGGATCCGAGGATCGCTTACCAGCGGCCGCCGCCGCCGTCGTAGGCCTGCTGGCTACGGCCGCCGGAAGGACGGTTCTCCCGCGGACGCGCCTCGTTGACGTTGATCTTGCGCCCCATCAGGTCCCGGCCGTTCAGCTGGGTGATCGCGGCCTCGGCCTGCGCGGACTCCGGCATCTCGAGGAAGCCGAACCCCTTGGACTGGCCGGTGACCTTGTCCTTGATAATGGTGCACGAAGAAACCTGTCCGAACTCGGCGAAAGCGTCGCGCAACTGGTCCTCGGTGATCCGGTAGGGCAGGTTGCCCACATACAAATTCATCGCGGGTCTCCTTTAGATTGCATGGGTCCGAAAACCTTTCGCAAGCAAAAACTTTGCCTGTTCCGGGAATCGGCCCATGCACCAGCCGGAGGCCCTCGGATCAACCCAGGGACGGATAGAGCTGCCGGTAGCTGTCGGCCAGCACCAGGATGCGCTTGACGTAGTTGCGCGACTCGTCGAGGTCGAGGTTCTCGACGAAGTCGGCGAGCTGGGCGTCCGGCCCCTTCTCCGTCCACAGGCGCTGGATCCGGTTCGGCCCGCCGTTGTAGCTGGCGAGGGCCAGCTCCACGTTGCCGTCGAAACGGTCGAGCAGCTCGCGGAAATAGGCCGAGCCCAGCCGCACGCTCAGGGCCGGATCGTAGAGGCCCTCCGGCGAGTAGGCGACCCCCACCTTCTGCGACACCTCGCGGGCCGTCAGCGGCATCAGCTGCATCAGGCCGCGGGCGCCCACCGGGCTGGTGGCGCGGGGATCGAAGGCGCTCTCCTGGCGGATGATGCCGGCGATCAGGTGCCCCGGCAGGCCGGTCGCCCGGGCGTACTCGCGGATCTGGTCGCCGTAGGTGAGCGGGTAGTAGGCGAAGAGGACCTCCGCCGGCACGCTCGCCTGATAGGGGCCGCCGAGCGCCGGGAAGGCCTCGCGCAGCAGCACCAGGCCGGTGCGCTGCTCCCCCTTGTGGCAGAGGATGAGCCCCTTGAGCGCCAGCACGTCGCGCGGGCTGGCCTTGCCGGCCACCAGCTCCACCTCGCGGCTGGCCAGCTCGTCGAGGCCGAGATCGGTGAGCAGCTTGGCGCGGCGCAGCGCCGGCTCCGCCGGCCAGTCGCCCGCCGGCCCCCGGGCGATCTCGGTGACCGCCGCCGAGGCGGTCTCGCCGAGGCGCGTCAGCGCCTGCCGGGCATAGAAATCGGTGGTGTCCGAGGAGACCACGAGCTGGCGGTAGATCGCGTGCGCCTCCTCCCCCCGCCCGAGCGCCTCCAGGGCGCGGGCCTGCCAGTAGCGGCCGCGCTGCGCGTCGCCGTCCTCCGGATAGATCTCGGCGAGCACGCTCCAGGAGCGCACCGCCTCCTCGTGCCGGCCCGCCTGGTAATCGCGCCAGCCGCGCTCCCAGAGGTCGCCGGAGCCGGTCTGGTTGAGCGGATCGATCCGCCGCAGCAGGCGCAGGGTGTCGACCGCCGGGTCGAGCAGGTCGGCGTTGAGGAAATCCTTGTAGAGGCGGCGCAGGGCATCGGCCGAGAGCTCCAGCCGGGCCTGGGTGCGCACCAGCTTGGCGAGCGAGACCGACGGCGGCGTCCGCCTCGCCCGCCTCGGCCATCGCCAGCACCCGCTCCCACTCGAGCGAGGCGCGCTCGCCGGAGTCCGCCGGCATCAGCAGGCCGAGCACGCCGAGCGCCTCCCGGCCGTCGCCGCCGCGGGTGAGGCTGCGCGCCTGCAGCAGGTGCCACTCGAAGTCGCGCTCCTCGTCGGGAACCTGATTCAAGGTCAGGATCGCCGCCCGCGAGCTGTTGCCGTCGAGGAACGACTGGGCGCGGCGCAGCACGTCCTGGGGGGAGAGCAGATGGGCCCAGTCGATGCCGCCGTCCGGAGCGCGGAAGGCGTGCACCACCTGCATGGCGTCAGAGGAGAGCGGATCCTCGATCAGGATCCGGCGGCCCGCCTCGCGCTGCACTTGGCCGTCCTCCAGCTGCCGGCCGATCTTCCAGGCCAGCCGGTCGAGGTCCTCGCCCAGCTTGCCGTCGACCTTCGCCTCGCGGGCGCGGGTGATCAGGCCGAGGGCCACCTGCGGCTGGCGGTCGGCGGTGAGCTCGGCCGCTGCCAGGAAGGCAGCCGGCCGCAGCGGCGAATCCGGATAGTCGGCGATCAGGCGGGTGTAGTGGGTCTGCGCGGCGCCGGCGTCGCCGCGCTTGGCGGCGCTCTCGGCGAGCACGTAGAGCCGCCAGTCCTCGAGCGAGCCGCCGGGGGCCGGGGCGGCCGCGAGGAGCTCGCCGGCCAGCCGGTCATTCCCCGTCTGATGAGCGTAGAGCCCGGCGAGGACCTGCGCCTGGGCGGCCTGATCGGGGTGCTGGGCGGCGATCGAGTCGAGTTGCTGGCGCGCTTCTTGCAAATTTCCCTGGCGCAGAGCGTCGGCAGCCTTGACGTACAAGTTTCCTGGGAGGGTGGGGCGCTGCTGGCTCCTGGCCTCCTGGGGGTGCACGATGAGGGAGGCGGCGGGCTGCGGCGAGCTGATCAGCACCGAGACGGTGAACAGGGAGGAGACGATCAGGAGAAGAACGGCGAGAGAACGAGCCTTGTACGTCTTCATGGGCCTCCAGTCCGACCAGGGGTGGCGACTGCACGGGTTGTAAAACTCACCGAGACCACCCGAGTCTCGGCCTCATGTCGTCGGGTAAGGTGTCCCCAACACCTCTGCTAACCCGTAGGATACGGGTCACATTCCCTACCTGTCTACCCGTTTTTGCACAAAATCTCATCTCAACGTTGTCGTTTCGCGCTTTCTCCGTACCTCTTTGTAAGATCTGCTTATTTTTCGCTGCTTGCGGCGGTCCCGGACGGGCCGCGTGTTAGGATCTTTTGCCATGTCGATTCTGGAGCTTCTGGGATTCCGCCGCGGAGGACCCCCGCGTGGCGCGAGTGGTGACACGGAAACCGTCCGTACGATCGTCCGCGAGCTGGAATCGCTGCCGCCGGAGCGGGCCCGCTACCTCGCCGCCTTCGCCTTCATCCTGGCCCGCGTCGCCAACGCCGATCTCGAGATCAGCGACGACGAGACCCGGCGGATGGAGCAGATCCTCCGGCAGGTGGGGCACCTCACCGAGGAGCAGGCCCGCCTGGCGGTGAATCTGGCCAAGGCCCGGCATCAGGTGGAGGGGGGCACCGAGAGCTTCCTGGTCACCCGGGAGTTCCGGGATATCGCCACGCGGGAGCAGTGCGTCGAGCTGCTCGACTGCCTGTTCGCCGTCTCCGCCGCCGACGACTCGATCTCCGGCATCGAGGAGGTGCAGATCCGCCAGATCACCAGCGAGCTCGGGCTGGAGCCCGGGGATCTCGCCGCGATCCGCGCCCGCTGGGCCGACAAGCGGTCGATCCTGCGGGGGCTGAAAGACGCGCGATAGGGGGAGCCTCCCGGGTTATGATGCCCCCGCGAACCGTGGGGTCTCCGCAGGTGGCTGCCCGAAGGCGCTCCACCCCTTGGCTCGGCTGAGAAATTCCTAGAAAGAGGTTGTCGATGGTGCGTCGGGATCGCGATCGGAGAGCCGCGGGCTGTTTCCTGCGGGTGTTGCTGGTGCTCGTTCTCCTTATCCTCATCGTGGGAGCGTTCGCGGGGTTCTACTCCGGCGCCACCCCGAAGCTGACGGTCGAATCCGCCCTCAAGGGGATCGGCCGCCGGACGCCGATCCAGATCCGGATCGACGACCCGCAACGGGTCGAGAAGGTCCGCGTCGAGCTCCTCCAGAACTCGGACGTCAAGCCGGTGATGGAGAAGACCTTCGAACCGCAGCCGGCGTGGAAGTTCTGGGGCTCCCCGCCGCCCGCGGTGCTGCGGGTCGACGTCGGCCGCGAGACGGTGCAGGGGCTGCGGGCCGGCGAGGCGACCCTCCGGGTCACCGCCGAGCGCGCCGGCTCGCTCTTCCGCCGGCCCGATCCGGTGGTTCAGGAGATCAAGCTGCCGGTACGGCTGTCGCCGCCGACGCTGCAGGTCTCGTCGAGCTTCCACTACGTCAACCAGGGCGGCAGCGAGGTGGTGGTCTACCGGGTGGGCGAGGGGGCGATCAAGGACGGCGTCCAGTCGGGCGACTGGTGGTTCCCGAGCTTTCCCATGCCGGGCAACGACAAGCAGATGCGCTTCGCCTTCTTCGCCGTCCCCTACGACATGACGGACACCTCGCGGGTTCACCTGGTCGCCGTGGACGAGGTGGGCAACCGCGCCGAGGTCAGCTTCATCGACAAGTTCACGCCGCGCCCGATGACCACGGATACGATCCAGATCACCGACGCCTTCATGAACAAGGTGGTGCCGGAGATCATGGGCCAGACCCCCGAGGTCGCGGACCAGGGGGACCTGCTGAAGAACTACGTTCAGATCAACCACGATCTGCGCCGGAAGCAGGCCGAGACGCTCAAGGAGCTGGGCCGCAAGTCGGAGGCGAAGTTCCTCTGGACCCAACCCTTCATCCCGATGCCGAACGCCAAGATCACGGCCGCCTTCGCGCAGCGGCGGACCTACGTCTACAACGAGAAGCCGATCGACGTCGAGGATCACCTCGGGTTCGACATGGCCTCGGTGATGCACGACGCCGTGCCGGCCTCGAACAGCGGCAAGGTGGTGGTGGCGCGGTTCTTCGGGATCTACGGCAACGCGGTGATCATCGATCACGGCTACGGTCTGCAGAGCCTCTACGGCCACCTCTCCTCGATCGCGGTCAAGGAGGGGCAGATGGTGCAGCGCGGCCAGGAGCTGGGCCGCTCCGGCCAGACCGGCCTGGCCGGCGGCGACCATCTCCACTTCACCATGCTCCTCCAGGGGCTCGCCATCACCCCCGTGGAGTGGTGGGATCCGCACTGGATCCAGGACCGTATCGCCAGGAAGCTCGGTCCGGTTCTGCCATACCAGCCGTAGACGACCCGCGGGCCGAGCATCTCGGTCCGCGGTGCTTCATCTCCCGCAACGGCGAGAATTTTCCAGTGACGGCGGTTTGCCCCCGGCGGCGGCGTTCTGCCTCCAGCGGCGCTGATCTGCCTCCAGCGACGCCGGAAATCCTCCAGCGACAACGGTCTGCCTCCAGCAGCGACGGTCCGTTGTCGCCGGAGAAAAACCGCCGCCGCTGGAGGCAGAGCGCCGTCTGAAGAAAACGCTTCGCCTCCCGGGACGATGGACCGTCGTCGCTAGAGAAAAACCGTCGTCACTGGAGGCAGACTGCCGTCGCTGGAGGATTTCCATCGTCTAGAGACGACGCTCAGCCTCCCGGGGCGACGAAGAAATTTCCCGGGACAACAGTCCGTCGTCGCTGGAGAAAAACCGTCGCCGCGGGAGGCAGAGCATCGTCCCGCGACAATGAACGGTCGGCTCGAGACGACGGACCGTCGCCGCTGGCGGCAGACCGTCGGCTGAAGATTTGTAGGGGCGGCGGCAGATTATCCGAGGAAGACCGCCGTCGCCCCTTCGGGGCTCTGGTTTGTTGTGGATCGGCTACCTGGGGCTTACGCCCCAGGCTAGTGCGCCCGCGAGCGCACACGTATAGAGGTGCGAATCCTCTCCAGGCATACGCTCTCCGGCCTGGAAACCGAAGGTAACTGCGTCGTCGAGAGGCGGGGTGGAGAGCAACCGGAGGTGAGGGACCAGTCCGCAGATAGACGAATTCGATTCGGCTTGGCGCAACGGCGAGCCTGCTAGCCAATGGTGAAGCCTGGACCCTGTGAGGGGAGACCCATCGAGCTGAGGGGTAGCGTGCGAAAGCGACGGTGGGGTGCGTCGGGTGGTTGGAAGCAGAATGGTCTCGAAATGACGTGTGACGTGAAGCGGGGAGACCTCGGTCGGGTGGGAGGCTTGCCGAGGAGTCAGAGTCCCCATAGGAGCTGAGAAGCGCCGTAATGGGCGTGGAGCAAAGGGGGACAGGAAGGTGGATGCATGAGGGACAGTCAGTCGGAAGCCGAACCGGCGGGAGTGCCTGAGAAGGCTAAGCAAGCCGGAGACGTCCAGGAGAAATGGTCCTGGGTGGAACCGAGTGTTTGGACCGAGCGCATGTTGACGGCCCTCGATGAGGGGGTCAAGGGAGGCAAGTGGTACAGCCTGATCGACAAGGTCAGCTCTTTGGGTAACCTGAGGTCAGCCTTCGCCCAGGTGAAGAGCAACCGAGGGAGCGCCGGGGTGGACCGGGTGACGATCGGGATGTTTGAGGGCCACCTGGAGGAGAACCTGCAAAGCCTGTCGGCATTGCTGAAAGAGGGGGATTACCGTCCTCAGGCGGTGCGTCGGGTGTGGATTCCGAAACCCGGGAGCCAAGAAAAGCGGCCCCTGGGGATTCCAACGGTTCGAGACCGATTGGTCCAGAGCGCATTACGCAATGTGTTGGAGCCTTTGTTCGAACGGGACTTCGCAGCCCAGAGCTACGGGTTCCGTCCGGAAAGAGGCACCAAGGATGCCCTGCGGCGAGTCACGGAGTTGCTCAAAGCCGGGTATGTGCACGTGGTGGATGCGGATCTGCAGAGCTACTACGACACGATTCCCTGCCAGCCGCTCCTGGAGCGGGTCAGGGTCAAGGTCGCCGACAGCAAGGTGCTGGATCTGCTCGAAGCCTATCTCGGGCAGGAGGTGATGGAGAGTGCGAAGCACTGGACTCCGGAACGGGGAACCCCGCAAGGAGCTGTGATCAGCCCTCTGTTGTCCAACATCTATCTGGACCCTCTGGACCATCGAATGGCGCAACTCGGCTACGAGATGGTGCGGTATGCGGACGATTTTGTGATCCTGTGTCGGAGTCCCTTAGAGGCCCAACGGGCACTGTCTGAAGTCGAGGCCTGGACCACCGCGGCGAGTCTGCGGCTCCACCCCGACAAGACTCGGATCGTCGATGCCACCCAGCGAGGCGGCTTCGACTTCCTGGGCTACCACTTCGAGCGAGGCTATCGCTGGCCTGCCAAGAAGAGCTTGAAGAAATTCAAGGATAAGATCCGAGCCAAGACCAAGCGCACGAATGGATACAGCCTCGCGCAGATCGTCACAGCGCTGAGCCCAACCCAGAAGGGGTGGTTTGAGTACTTCAAACATTCCCATTGGACGACCTTCCGAGACCTGGACAAGTGGATCCGGATGCGCCTTCGCAGCATCCTACGCCGCCGCCAGGGACGGAAGGGTCGAGCCCTGGGGAGAGATCATCACCGCTGGCCCAATGCCTTCTTTGCTGAGCAGGGGTTGTTCTCCCTCGTCACGGCCCATGCTCAGGCCCGTCAATCCTCTCGGAGGTAAAACCACCGACTGGAGAGCCGGATGCGGGAGATCCGCACGTCCGGTTCGGAGGGAGGGGGGCCGGGTACTCAACCGGTCCTCCCTACCCCTATCATGCCGTTGCCCCTTGCGGGGCAAAAATCCAGCCTTCACCCCCGCCGCGCGATCTCGGTTTCGATCTCCGGGATCAGGGCGGGGTTGGCCGCGAGCAGCCGGGTCAGGAGGGGCTTGGGGCGGTTGAAGCGGGTTTCCTCGGGGGCGCCGGTGACGATCGCGCCGCCGGCGGCGAGGACGAGGGCGACGCCGGCCGCCACATCCCATTCGTGCTTGGGAGTGAGCGTCCAGGTGGCGTCGACGAGGCCGGCGGCGACGAGGCCGAGCTTGTAGGCGACCGAGCCCATCGGGCGGATCTCGAAGAGGTCCTCCCGATAGCCCTGCCACTCCCCGCGCTTGACCTCACTGCGGCTGGCGACCACCCGCGCCCCTTCGAGCGTCGGGCGGGCGCTCACCCCGGCCGGACGGCCGTTGAGGGTGACCCCCAGGCCGCGCGCGCCGACGATCGTCTCGCCCGTCACCGGGTTGCAGATGCCGCCGGCGACCGGCTCGCCATCCACCACCAGCCCGATCGAGACGCACCACTCGGGGATCCCGGTCACGAACTCGCGGGTGCCGTCGAGCGGGTCGACCACCCAGACGCGCCGCCGTTCGAGGCGGACGTGGTCGTCCCGGGTCTCCTCGGAGAGCCAGCCGTCGCCGTTGCGGGGCAGGAACTCGCGCAGCAGCGTGTCGACCGTGGTGTCGGCCTCGGTGACGGGATCGTCCCCCTGCTTGTGCCGGCTTGCGACCTCGCCGGGGGTGAAGCGCTGGAACGCGGCCCGTGCCCGTTCCAGCGCCTCCTGGATGTGCTGCAGGTCCTCGGCGTACGAGGTCTCGCTCACTTCGCCTCCAGGCTCCCGCCGACGTACCCCTCGCGCTCGAGGAAGAGCAGGATCTCCTGCGCCGACTCCTCGGGGGAGAGCTTGGTGGTGTCGATCACCAGGTCGGCGTCGACCGGCTCCTCGTAGGGGTCGGAGATGCCGGTGAACTCCTTGAGGATGCCGGCGCGGGCCTTGGCGTAGAGCCCCTTGCGGTCGCGCTCCTCGCAGACCTCGATCGGGGTGGCGATGTGCACCAGCACGAAGCCGCCGCCCGGCTCGATCAGCGACCGCACCTCTTTGCGCACGCTGTCATAGGGGGCGATGGGGGCGCAGATCGCGATGCCGCCGTTCTTGGTGATCTCAGCCGCCACGAAGCCTTGACCAGACTCTGAGCGTGGAGGAGCTAGTTATTCTTTGTCGCATAGCACAGTGATAGTGGGGTACTCCCTCACAGACCTTCGTTCACCCGGTAATCAGGAGATCGGCCGGCTCTACGGCTTTCGCGATTCTTCTTACAACTAAGCCCCCGTTGGGACGAGCAGGTGAACCGGACAGTGAGTAGCCAGCACTTGACTTGTTTCCCGCGAACCGCTATTCTACAGCCAATGCTGGTAGGCAACTACGCAGCAGCCTATCCAAGCCAATTTGCAAGGCTTGGTGTAGGGCTGGTTTAGTGTCAATGTGCCTTCCAGGCAAATAGGGTCGCTGTGGAAGGACGACGCTAGGCTGGTTGCGAGACCCAAAACAGGTTGGGAAGAGTATCTTCACATATCATTAGGGTGAAGTTCTTCCTCTCCTTTATTCTTGGGGGTCTCGCCATGAACGATCAGATTTTTCTCGCCCGAGAGCTTCTGCGCCAGTTACTTGCTGCTGCGCCTCAGAAAGGTTCCCGCCTAAAGGTTTTGCTTGCTCGAGAATTCGAACGCCGAGCCGGGGCCTCCTTTCAGGAGGCATTTTGGAATTTTCCTAAGTTCTCGGCATTCCTTGCGGCAAACGCCGACTTGTTGGATGTCATTGCTCCTGATGGTCCTGGCGATATAACGGTCCAGCTTCGACAAGATGTGTTAAGCCGCCCGCCTTCTTTGCTTCCCGAGTCATCCTCATTTGTTAGGTTTCTCCCTCCTTCGGTATGGAGCGCCTTCACGAACCCTGATTCTCGGCGCCGACGATTTTTTAACCGAGTAACAGGGGATGTCGCTCACTACATTGAGAATTCTCAGGAAGCTCCCAATCCTACGGTTGCTGCGACGGTGGCTAGCGATTCCAATTATATTGAGATCCTCCCAGTCTCAGCTGAGCAGCAAAGCGCTTGGCTAAAGGAATTCCTCGCATCGGTTCGACTTCCGGAGAGTAAGCAAGTTCTTCTCGGCACATTAGCGGAGACTCCGTATTCTAGCGCCGTAAACACTGCAGTCGCAGCGACTCTGGGAGACCTTGGCGAAAGCTGGCGTCAGTTCAGAGCGGCGAAGGTTCATGAAGCCGTCCGAAGCTGGGCCGAGAGGCGGGGCGTCCCTTTGGACCAGGTCCTCGGCTTAGCCGCATCCAAAGGCCACATGACTACCGAACAACATACCCGACACGAATTTGCCGCTACGGCCCCTCGGGAAGCTTCCTCGGTACATGAACTGCGTCGTTGGCTCCACACGTTAATTGATAGCCTGGACCCGGCGGACGTTTCACAGATCCTCTTGCCCGCTAGCGCCCTTTTCAAGCTAACCGGCGGTCGCGGATAGCTTGGAGGAGGGTGCAGTGGACGACGACGCTGCTCCACCATGTCCGGTCGCAGTAGTAATTGGTCTGCCAGACGGAGTGCGTGCTCGCCTTGAGCAGCAATTTCGCGGCAGAGTTATAATTCGGACGATTTCATTGAAGCAGGACGGTGGCTTCCAACTTAAACCACCGGCTCTGGTCGCAGTTCGCTTGATCGAGAAATTTGCTGACGAGGTATCATCCTCCGAGAATTCCTACGAACACCTGCTGCTCGTGGTCCTCCCCTATGTTTCGATTCCAGGTGCCGTGTCCGATACTGTCTTGGCACTCGCGAATCTTGGGGCCTCTGTTATAGAACCCAAATCTGGAAACCTGCCATGGCCTTCGCGGTCTCGTCGATTGGACCAGAAGTTTCAAACTGAACTGCTCGACGCGCTTATTCAGGCCATAGGGCAAGTGTTTCCAGAACCAGATAAGGCCGGTTTTCTTGATCAGGTAGCGTTCGAGTTGCTAAGAGGGCTGGCAACCCACTCTAAGATGGGTCCGAACAACCACTCCAACGAGGACGATCTTTGGAAGTCACGAGGCAGGCGTCTTGGTCCCGGCGGAAGGGAGGAAGTCCTCAAGCCATTGCTCACCTCTGGTTTGCTTGGCAGGAAACAGAATGACTCGATCGGTGGCAAGGGGTGGGTTTACTGGATCGCTGATGTTGCCCAAGCAAAAAACCGCTATCCGGCGTTAGCGCCGTACCTGTGATCTAGCGAGTCAGAGCCCGTCTCACAGGACACCTTACCCAGCAGGAAGTCTTCGATGAGCGCGTCGGGTTGTAACTTCTTGTCGCGCATGAAAGATCTCTCAGGGCCGGACCGCACGGCCCTTAAGAGACTTGAACCTTCACCCCCGCCGCGCGATCTCGGTTTCGATCTCCGGGATCAGGGCGGGGTTGGCCGCGAGCAGCCGCGTCAGCAGGGGCTTGGGGCGGTTGAAGCGGGTCTCCTCGGGGGTGCCGGTGACGATCGCGCCGCCGGCGGCGAGGACGAGGGCGACGCCGGCCGCCACGTCCCATTCGTGCTTGGGGGTGAGCGTCCAGGTGGCGTCGACGAGGCCGGCGGCGACGAGGCCCAGCTTGTAGGCGACCGAGCCCATCGGGCGGATCTCGAAGAGGTCCTCCCGGTAGCCCTGCCACTCCCCGCGCTTGACCTCGCTCGCGGCTGGCGACCACCCGCGCCCCTTCGAGCGTCGGGCGGGCGCTCACCCCGGCCGGGTGGCCGTTGAGGGTGACCCCCAGGCCGCGCGCGCCGACGATCGTCTCGCCCGTCACCGGGTTGCAGATGCCGCCGGCGACCGGCTCGCCGTCCACCACCAGCCCGATCGAGACACACCACTCGGGGATCCCGGTCACGAACTCGCGGGTGCCGTCGAGCGGGTCGACCACCCAGACGCGCCGCCGTTCGAGGCGGACGTGGTCGTCCCGGGTCTCCTCGGAGAGCCAGCCGTCGCCGTTGCGCGGCAGGAACTCGCGCAGCAGCGTGTCGACCGTGGTGTCGGCCTCGGTGACCGGGATCGTCCCCCTGCTTGTGCCGGCTGGCGACCTCGCCGGGGGTGAAGCGCTGGAACGCGGCCCGTGCCCGTTCCAGCGCCTCCTGGATGTGCAGCAGATCCTCGGCGTACGAGGCTCTCGCTCACTTCGCCTCCAGGCTCCCGCCGACGTACCCCTCGCGCTCGAGGAAGAGCAGGATCTCCTGCGCCGACTCCTCGGGGGAGAGCTTGGTGGTGTCGATCACCAGGTCGGCGTCGGCCGGCTCCTCGTAGGGGTCGGAGATGCCGGTGAACTCCTTGAGGATGCCGGCGCGGGCCTTGGCGTAGAGCCCCTTGCGGTCGCGCTCCTCGCAGACCTCGATCGGGGTGGCGACGTGGACCAGCACGAAGCCGCCGCCCGGCTCGATCAGTCGACCGCACCTCCTTGCGCACGCTGTCGTAGGGGGCGATCGGGGCGCAGATCGCGATGCCGCCGTTCTTGGTGATCTCGGCCGCCACGAAGCCGATGCGGCGGATGTTGATGTCGCGGTGCTCCTTGGAGAAGCCGAGCTCGGAGGAGAGGTTCTTGCGCACGATGTCGCCGTCGAGCAGCGTCACCGGCCGGCCGCCGGTCTCCATGAACTTGACCAGCAGCGCGGTGGCGATGGTCGACTTGCCGGAGCCCGAGAGGCCGGTGAAGAAGACCGTGAAGCCCTGCTGGTGGCGCGGCGGATGGGTGCGCCGCAGCTCGTCCGCGACCTCGGGGAAGGTGAACCAGGTCGGGCAGGTCGCGCCCCTCGCTGCAGCCGGCGGCGCAGCTCGGTGCCGGAGATGTCGAGGGTGCGCGTGCCCGCCGGGACCTCGTCCTGCGGCATGTAGGTGTCGAGGTCCTCGACGTAGGAGACCATCTTGAAGGGGACCATCTCGACGCCGAGCTCGTCCTCGTGCTGCTGCATCAGCTCCTGGGCGTCGTAGGGGCCGTAGAACGGCTTGCCCTGGCGAGTCGTTGCCCGGGCCGGCGTGGTCGCGGCCGACGATGAAGTGGGTGCAGCCGTAGTTCTTGCGGATGATGGCGTGGAGCACCGCCTCGCGCGGGCCGCCCATGCGCATGGCGAGCGGCAGCAGCGAGAGCTTGGCGGTGTGCTGCGGGTAGCCGCGGCATCACGCGCCTGGTAGCAGCGCACGCGGGTGTAGTGGTCGACGTCGCCCGGCTTGGTCATCCCCACGGTGGGGTGGATCAGCAGGTTGGCCCGCGACCTCCTTGGCGGCGCGCAGGGTCAGCTCGCAGTGGGCGCGGTGCATCGGGTTGCGGGTCTGGAAGGCGACGACGCGGCGCCAGCCCTCGCGGGCGAACTCGGCGCGCAGCTCGGCCGGCGTCTGGCGCAGGGCGCGGAAGTCGTAGTGGACGGGGAGCTGCAGCCCCTCGAGCCGGCCGCCGACGGCGACCGCGTTGCGTCTTGTGCAGCAGGTGCGCGACGCCCGGGGTGGTCGGTGCTGGTGGTGCCGAAGATCGCCTGGGCGCTCGCCTCGCGGTCGGGCTCCCACATCTCCTCGACGTGCAGGGCGGCGAGCATCACCCCCTCGGGATCGCGCAGCGCGAGCATGCCGCCCGACGCGCAGCTTCGTCGGCCAGCCTGCGGGGTGACGTCGAGCAGGATCGGGATCGGCCACAGGGTGCCGTCGGCGAGGCGCATGCGCGCGCAGACGGAGTCGTGGTCGGCCCTGCTCATGAAGCCGGTCGAGCGGCGAGAAGCCGCCGTTGAGCAGCAGCTCGAGGTCGCAGAACTGGCGCGGCGTCAGATCCCAGGAGGGCCAGTCGCGGGAGGCGGCCTTGAGCTCGGCCGCGCGCTCGGCGTCGGCCATGGAGATTGACCAGCTCGCCGCCGTGCGGCGCGATCAGGTGACTGACGGCGAGACCGTCGGCGGGACGGTCGCGCTCCGGCAGGTGAGTAGGAAAGACAGAGACATTCGACATGCGGTTTCCTCGCGGGATCGGATCGGTTCGGGAAAGTCGAGGACTTCGGATGGGTCAGCTGGCACGCGGGAGCGCCCGCACTCAAGAGTGCGGCGTGGAGCCTAAAGTGTGACAGCGCGGGCGATCGGGACGCCGCTACGGGCGCGAGGGGGAGGGCTCGGGCTCCTGGTCGGTGACGACCACGCCGATGATGCCGGCGACGGGGGCGAGCAGCACCGCCTTGCGCTGCCAGAAGGCGATGACGCAGGCCCGGCAGACCTCGTCGGAGCGGCGGACGCCTGCCGAATTGACGCGGGTGACCACGCCGTCGCAGAGGAACGCCAGCACTTTCTTCCCCTGCTGCTTCGGCGAGGTCTCGCCGACGGTCAGGTTCTGTGCGACGCCGCGCTCCTTGGGGCCGAGCTCCATCCTGCAGTCCTTGGTGACCGGGGCGAACTGGCTCTCGGAGCGGGAGACGACCTTGCCGGTGGCGTCGACCAGGGCGCCGTAGAGCTCGATCTGCTCGTTGCGCATCTCCGGCTTCGGCGGCGTCGCCCAGAAGCGGCCGCCGGCTTCGGCCTCCAGAGCCACCCAGTAGTAGTCCTCGTGCTCCCGCCAGCGGAAGTAGAGGCGCGGAGAGAGGCCCGGGCCCGCCGAGGTTACCGTCGCCCGCACCAGACCGTTGTCTTCCTGCGGAACGCAGCGCGGTTTCTCGACCACGACGGACTGTGCCGTCGCGGCGGTGGCGCCGGCGAGGAGGAGCCCGGCAAGAAGGAAGGTGCTCGCTCTCATCTGATTGTCTCCACTGGAACGGCTTTATTCTACCTGAGAAGTGGGCTTTGCGTCAGCAAGGGGCTGAGGAAAGAGCACGGACGAGCAGGGACGAGCACGGACAGGAAGCCGCGAACCGCCGCTTTTTCGTCCTTGTTCGTCTGTGTTCGTCCCTGTTCGTCCCTGTTCGTCCGTGTACGCTCCCTACGGCGCCCCCATGATCTTGCGCATATACGACTCCACATAGGGAGTCCGCTTAAGGTTGGGCAGCGCGCGCTTGAGGGCGGCGGAGGCGGCCGCGGCGTCCCCGGACTCGTACAGCGAGACGGCCATGTAGAAGAGCCGCTCGGGCTCCTCCTCGCCGGGATCGCCGCCGCGGCGGAAGTAGAGCGCGGCGTCGCTCCAGCGGGAGATCCGGTAGGCCCCCTCGGCGGCCAGGTGCTGCGCCTCTTTCGAGTCCGGATGGGCGTCGGCCACCGCGCGGGCGAGCTCGAAGGCCTGCCGCAGCTCCTTGGAGGGCCGGGACTCGCCGAGGAGCTGCCGCGCCTGGTCGAGCTGCTTGCGCTCGCCGTCGGTCAGCGGCTTGGGAGCGGGCGGATTCGCCGGTGCCGGAGCCGGCCCCGCGGTCTTCGTCACGACCGGCGTGGGGGGGGCGGCGCTGGGGACTGGCGCCGGGGGCGGCGCGCCGCTCTTGGGGAGCGCCGGGCTGGTGGCCGGCGCGGGGTTTTTCCTCGCCAGGGTCGAGCGGAAGGCCGGCGCCGCCGCGAGCGTGGCGGCGGGGAGGCGGGTGGCCAGCCGGGCCTCGAGGGCGGTTCGCAGCTCGGGGGCCAGCTCCCCCTGGCTGTAGCCCTTGAAACGGTCCTCGACCTCCAGCAGCCGCTGGAAGGTCTCGCGGAAACCCGTGGCGTCGCCGACGCCGTCCTGCGCCAGGGCGAGGCGCGACAGACAGTCGGCGAGCGGGCGGGGCTCGTCGAGCATGCCGAAGCAGGCCAGACGGAGCGCGCGCGCCGCGACCGCGTACTCCTTGCGATCGAAGGCGAGCTGGCCGTCGCGCAGCAGGCCCTGGTAGAACGGGTCGACGGCGGCCTGGGCGGGGATGGGTGCCAGCAGCAGACCGAGCAGGAGAAGGTGTTTCATACGGCTTCCGGCAGCGGGCGGTTCTCGACCACGGCCCGTGGATTGTCGATGGTGAGGCGGCGCGCCGTCGGCTCGTCCCAGCGGTTCGCGACCAGGTCGTAGGCCCGCCGCAGACCGGGTGGACGGCGGCGGGTGTTGTGGGAGTCGCTGGCGACGAAGTGGACGAGCCCGGCCTCGAGCAGGGTCCAGGTGTCGGCCTGGGGACGGCGGCCGAAGTCGCCGGTGACGCTCATCGCGGTCACCTGGGTCTGGGCGCCGAGGGCTACCAGGCGCCCCACCAGCGCGGGGTCGGGCGCCAGCCAGGGGATGAACTCGGGGTGGGCGACGATCGGCCGCCAGCCGGTCACCACCAGCTCGTGGACGAGGTGGATGGCCTCGCTCGCGGTGCCGTTCGAATCGAACTCGATCAGCAGGTAGCGGGAGCCGGCGAGCGGCAGGATGCCGCCTCCCGCCGGCAGCTGCTCCACTTCGGGGAGGAGCCCCGAATCGACGTGGATCTCCCCGCCCAGGTAGACGCGGAAGCCGGCGTCCACCTCGTCCTGTAGCTGGTCGGCCAGGGCGGCGAGCTGCTCGCGGTCCGAGTTCCACCATTCGCCACGCCGCTGGTGCGGAGTGGCGATCATGGCCTCGCAGCCCTCCTCGGCGGCCATGCGGCACATGGCGACCGACTCGGCGAAGCCGCGGGGGCCGTCGTCGACGCCCGGCAGGATGTGGCAGTGCAGATCGATCATCAGGCGGCCGAGCCGGTCTTCCCGGCCGTCTTCGTCTTCGGCTCGCTCTCCTCGGCGCCGTAGGACTCGTAGTACCTGTACGCGCTTGCCGAGGCCGGTCTGCAGGGAGCGGTAGCGGTTGAGCACCGCGCCGAGGATCTTGATGCCGGACTGGCGCAGGCGGTCGCGGCAGAGCCGCGCCTCCTCGCGGGTGACCTTGCTGCTGCGCAGGGTCAGCACCACGCCGTCCGCCAGCAGGCCGATGATCGTGGCGTCGGTGACCGCCAGGGCGGGCGGGGTGTCGATGACGACGTAGTCGAACCGCGCCCGCATCGCCTTCAGCCAGTCGCGCATGCGGTCCGAGGAGAGCAGCTCCGACGGGTTC
Source organism: uncultured Acidobacteriota bacterium (assembly GCA_963792575.1). Classification (GTDB taxonomy): domain Bacteria; phylum Acidobacteriota; class Thermoanaerobaculia; order Multivoradales; family UBA5704; genus DATARR01. The sequence goes on along the minus strand of CAWBWZ010000021.1, from coordinate 23,471 downwards.
GGCGGGATCGGCCCCGAGGGGGTGAGCCAGAGGTTCGGCACCTCGGTCGGCAGGAAGACCGATTCCGGGTCGGCGGTGGCGGTGAGCTGGTTGACCAGGCCGGAACGGTTGGAGACGCGGAAGACCTGGTGGAGGCGCGGCTTGCGCAGGTCGCAGTCGACCAGCAGCACCTGGCGGCCGAGCTGGGCGAGCACCACGGCCAGGTTCGAGGCGGTCGCGGTCTTCCCTTCGCCGGCGACCGCCGAGGTGACGGCGATCGCCTTGAGCTCGCGCGCCGAGGAGAGGAGGAGGGCGGTGCGCAGCGAGCGGTAGGACTCGGAGATCAGCGTCCGCGGCCGCTCGTGGGGCACCAGCTCGATCTGGTTCGAGGGGGCCGCCGCGGCCTTCTTCTTCTTGTCCAGCCAGCCGCCGCGCGGTCCGCGCGCGGGCGCGGCTGCTCCGCCGCCGTCCTCGCCGTAGCCGTAGCCATAGGCGGAGTAGCCGTAGGACTTGCCGGACTCGGTGAGGTCCTGGATCACGGCGAGGGTCGGCAGGCCCAGCTTGCGCTCGATCTCCTCGGGGGTCTTGACCGTGCGGTCGAGGAACTCGATCAGCACCGCGCAGCCGACGCCGAAGAGGAGCCCGAGGAGCAGGCCATAGCTGACGTCCTTGCGCAGCGACGGCTGGAAGGGGCCACCCGGCACCATGGCCTTGTCGATGATCCGGATGTTCGACTGCCGGGTATCCTGGAGGCGCACGGCGACCTCGGTCTCCGACTGCTTGCGCAGCAGCTCGTCGAGGAGGTCGCGGCGGGTCTGGACCTCGACCTTCAGATTGGTGTACTCGAACGCGGCCGAGTTCTGGTCGATGGCCTCGCGCTTGAGCGCGCTGAGATCGTTCTCGAGCGCCTGCTCCTGGCGCAGCGCCGTCTGGTAGCCGGCGAGAGCGTTGTTCTGCGCCTTGTCGACCTGCTCCCCGACCACCTCGTTCAGGTGCTGGCGGGCCTTCTCGATCTCCGCCTTGAGCGCCACCATGTCCGGCAAGTCCGGCTTGTAGGTCTTGAGCTTGGTCTCGTACTCCCGCTCGAGCTTCAGGATCTGCCCGCGCTGCTCGCTGACCACGCCGGTCGAGAGGCTGTCGGCCATCGATCCCCGGGGGCCGTTGAGGGTCTCGTGGTAGTGGGCCTCGCGCTCGATGCGCAGCTTCTTGGAGTCGATGTACTGGCCGTTGAGCGCCTCCAGACGCTTCAGGGTGACGTTCGCCCCGGGGTCCAGGGAGACGATGTCGCTGCGGCGGCTGAACGCCTGGAGCTGGGTCTCCTTGTCCTGGATCTCCTGCTTCAGCTTCTCGATCTGCGACGACAGGAAGGTCGAGGCCTTGCCGGCGGTGGCGTAGCGGTCCTCGACCCCCATGTCGATGTACGCCTCGGCGAAGGCGTTGGCGGCCCGGGCGGCGAACTCGGGGGTGGCGGCGCGGAAGGAGAGCTGGACGAGCTGGGTGGTGCGCACCGGCTCGACCGAGAGGCCGCCGCGGATCTGGTCGGCGAGCCGGCCGAGCACCGCCGTCGTCGTCCTCGGCGGTGGGGCCGCGCGCGCCCTTGCCACCGGTCTCGCGGCCGGCGGCGCCCGGGTTGAAGGCGGGGTCCTCCATCAGGTCGAGGCTCTTGACCACCCGCTCGGCGAGCCCGCGGCTCTGCAGCAGCTCGTACTGGGTGGGGTAGAACTCCATGTTCCAGTAGTTCTCCAGCCAGGGGTTCTGGCCGTTGCTGAGCGGCGTCAGGTTGCGGCGCTCGATCTGGATGATGGTCGTCGCCTGATAGGCCTTGGGGGTGATCGCGTAATGGATGCCGGCGCCGGCGAGGCCCAGCGCGCAGCAGACGGCGGCGAGCTTCCAGTGCCGCCGCACCATGGCGACGTACTCGCCGAGGTTGAACTCGGGCTCGGGGCCTGCGGCGAGCTCCGGCTCGTCGTCGGTCGGGACAGGGGTGAGAAAGCTCAAAAGAAAGACTCCTTGACCACGATGACGTCTCCCGGGCGGAGCTCGACGTCCGGCTCCTTGCCGGCGAGAATCTTCTTGTAGTCGACGTTGATCTCGGCGGGGCCGTCGGCGTTGACCGCCCGCTTGATCAGGATCCTGCTCGACGCGCGGTCGGTCAGCCCACCGGCGTGGGCGATGGCGGCGAGCACGGTGATCCGCTCGTTGCTCTTGAAGGCGAGCGCGCCGGGCTTGGCCACCTCGCCGAGGCAGTAGACGGTCACGTCGACCGTGACCGGGACGTTGATCAGGTCGTTGGCGAAGATCGGGATGTTGAGCCGCTGATCGCCGCGCACCAGCAGATCGTTGAGATCGATCGTCACCTGGTCCGACAGGCCGCTGTCGGCCCGGCGCAGGATGTAGACCACGTTGCCGTGGCTCTCCGACAGCCCGCCGGCGGCGGTGATCGCCTCCAGCAGCGTCCAGTGGCCCGAGAAGCCGAGGTTGCCGGGCTCTTGACGGCGCCGATCACCGAGATCGGCCGCGAGCGGAACTCGGTCACCTGCACGTCGACCGACGCCCGCTGCATGTACTTCGCTTCCAGGAGCTTCTTGACGATCAGGGCGATCTCGCTCGGGGTCTTGCCCGCCACCTGGATGTCGCCGATCAGGGAGAGATTGATGGTGCCGGCCTCGGAGACCCGGCGGTCGCCGTTGAGCTTCTCGTCCTCGTCGACGTGGACGCTGATCTGGTCGCGCGGACCGACCCGGTACGCGGAATCCTTGCCCTGGGCCTGCCCCGCCACCGCGCACACCAGCAGCAGGATCCAGAAATGAACTGCTATCTTCTTCATGATGCTTGGCTTAACTGCCCGCCTATGATAGCGCAACCGGGCGCCGCGGTCCAGCGGGTGCTTCAGGGGAAGCCGGTCAGGGAGATCGTCGTCCCCACCGAGGTGTAGGAGCGGTCCCCGCCGGGTAGGTTGGAGTTGTACCGCGATCGCAGGCCCTCGATCCCCAGGCTGAGGGAGCGGTGCAGGGTGATGGTCAGCGAGGCGCCGTAGGAGGAGACGTCCTCGCGGCGCCGCGGCGTGGTGGCGGCGAACGCGGTGTAGTCGTTGTTCCCCCCCTCGACGAAGAGGCGTCCCAGGGCGCGCTGGCCGACGCCCACGAGCAGGGCGGCGCCGAGGCGCTGGTCGACGAGGTAGGCGTAGAACGGCGAGAGGGAGTAGACGAGGCTGCGGCTGGAGTACAGGATACCCCGGACCCGTTTCCCCCTCTCCCCCAGGGTGAGCGCGCCGCCGCCCGTCACCCCGTGGAAGGGGACGAACTCGGCTCCCCGGCTCGCCGACAGCGACCGCGCCGCGGCATCGGCCTCGAAGGTGATGTGGTTGCCATTGAAGCGGACCTCGGTCACCGGCGCGGTGCCGGAGTGCGAGCGGTCGAGGGTGCCCTGATGCGTGAAGTCGACCGCGATGTGCTCGCCCCCCAGCGCGACCGACCACCGCCGGTTCGGGCGCCAGCGCACTCCCCCCCGTTCGACCCGTTCGTCGCGGTCGAGAAGGCGGAGGTTGGAGATCTCCGGGTCGTTCACGTCCTCCACGAGATTGTCCTGCCGGTTGGCCGAGACGGCGGCGAACAGCGAGAAGGCGCCGGAGAGCTGCAGCTCGGTGAGGATCTCGGCGCCGTCGCGCCGGGAGCTCACCGGCGTCGGCACCTCGGGGGTGACGATCTGCTGCCGCTGGTCGCGGCCCGCCCGCACCTCCAGGGTGAGGTGGTTGAAAAAGCCGGAGTAGCTCAGGGAGTAGCGGCCGTTGAGCTGCCGCCGCTGAGTCTGGCGGTTCCACCAGACGTACTCGGGCAGCACCTGGGCGGTCCAGGTGGCCTTGGGACCGTTGCGCAGGTAGGCGCGGAATCCGACGCCGGCCGTGGCGGTCACGTCGCTCGGCACCGGCGCGTCGGTGAAGACGATGCCGCGCACGTAGGAGACATCGCGCAGCGTCGCCCAGGGAGCGATGTGGATCGGTCCCAGCCGGTAGCGCGCCTCCCCGAGCTCGCGCTCGAGCTGCTCCCGGCGCGACTCGGTCTCCTGGGGTCCCCCCGGCGGCGTATACTGCAGGAGAACCTGGGCTTCAGCACCCCTGACCTTCAAACCGAGGGCCGTCAGGCAGAGGATCAAGGTCATCGAGGCTCGCTTATTGAAGCGCATGATCTCCCCATGGCGTGCAGGCCCGTATCCGGCGCGGGCTCCGCTGTGGAACGTGTTCGGGTCCCGGGCATGATACGTCATTCCGCCCCGCTTCTCGCCGCCCTGCTGGCGCTCATCCTGCTCTGGGCGCCCCTCCCCTTCGGCGGGGTGACGCCGTGGGCCGGAGCGCTGCTCGCCACGCTCTGCCTGGCCGCCCTCGCCCTCGCCGCGGTGGCGGTGGAGCGCCCTCTGGCGCTGCGCCCGGCGGCGCTGCCGGCCGCGGCTCTCGCCGGGCTGTCGCTGCTCGGCCTCCTGCAGGCCGCGCCGCTGCCCGCCGGTCTCGTCGCGGCGCTCTCGCCGGGGCACGCGGCGCTCGAGCGGCAGGCGGCGGAGCTGGGGGCGCCGGCGCCGGCGCGGCTGACGCTGGCCGCCGCGGCAACCCGCGGGGCGGCGCTCGGCTGGGCGGCGGCGGCGGCGGCCTTCCTCGCCGCCGCGGTCGCCGGCCAGCGGCGCGAGCACCGGCGCTGGCTGGGCGTGGCGGTGCTCGCCGGGGGGCTCTTCCAGGTCTTCTTCGGCGCCCGCGACTGGTTCGCCCGCGCCAGCACGCTCTGGGGGGTCGACCTGCACGTCCCCGCCCTGCGTCTGCGCGGCACCTTCGTCAACCCCAACCACCTCGCGGTCTACCTGGAAATGGCGCTGGCCGTCGCCTTCGCCTGGAGCTGGTGGGCCGCCCGCCGCGCCAGGGACGAGCCCCGGCTCGAGCGCCGCCTGCTGCTGGCCGCCCCGCCGGCGATGCTCTGGCTGACGCTGTTCGCCGGGCTCTCCTTCACCGGCTCGCGCGGCGGGCTGCTGGCGGCGATCGCCGCCGTCTCGGCGCAGGGGGTGCTGGCCGCGAGGGGGCGCCGGCGCTGGTGGACGCGCCGTTCTGGGCACGGCCGCGGCGCTCGCCGGTCTCGGGGTGATCGCGGCGATCGGCTGGCGCGAGGGGCTCGGCCGTCTGGTGGGCACCTCGGCCGCGGACGTGAGCTGGGGGGCCCGCCTCCGCGAGTACGGGGCGGCTCTCGAGCTCTGGCGCCGCTTCCCCGCCACCGGCTCGGGGCTCGGCACCTTCCGTGACGCCTTCCCCCTGGTGCAGCCGGCCGGCCTGCGCGGCACCTGGTGGCATCCGCACAGCGACTTCCTGGAGATGCTGGTGACGGCGGGGGTGATCGGGCTGGCGCTGCTGGCGGCCGGGCTCTGGGGCCTGGTGCGGCGGCTGGCGACGGTGCTGCGCGAGGGGGGGCGCTCCGAGGACCGGGCCGCCGCCCTGGCGGCCTTCGGCGCCCTGGTCTCCCTCGCCGTGCACGGCTGCCTGGACTTCGGTCTCTCGATGCCGGGCAACGCCGTGACCCTGACGGTGCTCCTCGGCGCGGCGGCGGCGGCGCGGACCCGGGAGCGCTCAGCGCAGCTCGACCGCGCCCGGCAGGACCTGGCCCCCGTTCAGGGCCTCGAGCTCGAGCACGTGGAGCCCGCGCCCGAGCGGCGCCGCCACCCGAAGCGCCGGCGGGGCGCCCGCCAGCGGCCGGACCGTAAAATCACCCACGGCCGCGCCGTCGAGCCTTAGCCCCACCAGCGATCCGTTCGCCGGCACCTGGTCGAGCGCCACGGCGAACCCCGCCGCCGGCGCGGCGGTCATCATCTCCAGCCGGGCGGTGCCCCGGCTCCAGGTCCAGTCGGGGGCGGTCCAGGTCCGCCGGGTCGAGTCCGGCGAGCCGTGCCTGCGCCTCGGCCGCGCCGCCGGGGTCCCCGGCCGCGCGCGCCACCTCGGCCTGCGCCTGCCAGAAGAGGGGCCTCCCCTGCCAGGAGAGGTGCACCAGCGCGAGGGCCTCCCGGGCGTCGTCCACCCGGCCGCGGGCGGCGAGCGCCCGCGCCTTGGTGATCAGGTAGGGCGCCCAGGGCTCGGTGCCCAGCCCCTCGGTGCGCCGCTCGTAGAGGCTCGCCCGCGGCAGGTCGCCGGCGAACAGGGAGGCGAGGGCGGCCTGGGCGGGCGCCGGGTCGCGCACGAAATGGGCGAGCCGCTTCAAGGCGGCCGGCTGCAGCTCGCAGCTGGCGAAGAGGCAGCGGTCGAGCGCGCGGGCGAGATGGGGGGCGAGCCGGCCGGCGGTCGCGCTGTCCACCGGGCCGGGGGGGCAGCGCTCTAGGGCCTTCGCGAGAAGGTCCAGGTAGCGGGCCTCGGGCCGCGCCCGCTCGGCCACGGAGAGGTAGAGCGCCCGCGCCTCGTCTAGCCGCCCCTCGTCGCGCAGGCGGTCCGCCGTCAGCAGGTCCCGCCGCAGCCGGGCCAGCAGCGACGTCTCCCGCCGCTGGCGGGCCGCCGCGAACCCCGGCAGGTCGCCCCGCGCGGCGTAGGCCCTCTCGACCCGCTCCCAGGCCGCGGGATCGTCCGGCAGCACGGCGAACGCCTCGCGCCGGTCGGCGGCGGTGTCGAGCCAGGGGTCGATCAGGCGGTCGAGGTCCTCGGACTGGCGGAAGACCTCGGCCAGCAGCCCGCGGGCGATCTCCCGCTTGCGCGGCGAGAGCGCCGGCCAGATCTCCAGGTAGGCGACGGCGAGGAAGCGCGCCGGCTCCCGCTTGGATGGCGCCAGGCGCAGGGCCGTCTCGAGCGGCGCCTCCCACTGCCGGTAGGCGGTGAACAGGCGCGGATCGCGCGCCTGCGACCAGCCGAGATAGGTGGCCGCGCCCGCCACCAGGGCCGCCTCCCAGGAGGCCGGCCGGCGGGCCAGCACCTCGCGGGCGGTCCGCGCGGTCACCGCCATCCGCTCCGCGGTCTCGCGCGCCGCCTGCCCGGGGGGGATCCCCTGGCGATCGTGCCGGGTCGAGCTCCGCGGCCAGCACCGCGCGGGCGGCCTGCAGGCGCACTCCCTCGGGGTCGGGCTCGCGGCTGAGCGCCGACGCGTCGAGGGTGACCCCGGCGCCTTCCAGCCACGCGAACGCCGCCGCCCGCGCCGCCCGCAGATCCCGGTGCTCCGCGACCGTCACCAGGGCGAGGGCGATCGCCACGCCGGCGAGGGAAGCACGCAGGACCGGACCGGACCACCGGGAGGGCATGGGAAGATGGTAGCAGTATCCTTCTTCCATGCCGCGCCCTCTCCGCTTCCGGCCGCCACCGCTCGCGATCTCCCCCGAGGTCCGCTGGATGCTGCTGCGCGCCTTCGGCCCCGCCGGCGCGCCGTTACCCGAAGCCGTCGAGCCGGCGGCGGCGCTGGCGCTGGCGCGCCGGTTCGAGGTCTCGGCCCGGATCGCGGTCCGCCAGGGGCGGGAGCGGCTCGCCGCCGAGCTGGGGGAGGAGGCCGCGGCCGGCTTCGCCCGCGACCGGGCGCGGGCCGCCGCCGGCGGCATGCGGCTGATGGAGGAGGTCCGCCAGGTCGCCGGCGTGGCGGCGGACCTCGACATGCCGCTCGCCTGCCTAAAGTTCGCCGCTCTCGAGGGGAGCGGGCTCCTGGCGGCCGGCAGCCGGGGGGCATGCGATGTCGATCTGCTGGCGCCGGGCGAGCGCGCCGGCGAGCTCTGGCAGGCCCTGCTCGCCGCCGGGTTCCGGAGCTCCGGGTTCCCCGAGGCGGAGCACCAGCTCCCGGCGCTGACCGGGCCGCTGGGGGGAGTGGTCGAGATCCACCGCCACCTCCCCGGCGTCCGCCTGGAGGGCGCGGCCTCGGCCAGCTTCGCGGCGCTCGACCGCGCCGGGCTGCTCCGGCCGCTGCCGGACCTCCCCGGCCGCTGCGCGGCGCCGCTGCCGGAGGTGCTGGCCGCCCACGTCCTGGTCCACGGCCTGGGGCAGCATGGCTACTGGCCGTCCTCCTACTCGCTGCTCAAAATGGTGGCTGATCTGCTCGACCTCGGGGAGCTGACGGACCGCGCCGCCGCCTGGGTGGCGCGGGACGTATCGGCGGACGAGAGGGCGGCCGCGCGCGGGATGGTCCGGCGCCTGGCGGCCGGTGAGGACCCCGCCGGCTGGCGGGGTCTGGAGGAAGAGCTGCTGCGGCACATCCTGGCCGGCCGCCTCGATCCGGAGTACGCCGGCGCCCTGCGGCTGGGGCTGTTCCGTCCGCAGCCGAGCGAGCGGTCGCGCCCGGTTCAGCTCGCCCGCGCGGTGCTCGGCGCCATCTTCCTTTCCGACGCCCAGATCGACGCCGTCTACGGCCCCCCCGGCGGCCGCCTCGGCTATCTCGGCCGGCGGCTCGCCCGGCCGTTCGACCTGCTCCGGCGGCTGGGGAGCTACGGGGCGCGGTGGGCGCGGCTGCGGCGGTGAGCCGCCTGACTTATATACTCGTCCGCCGTGAAGCCTTCCCGCCGCCCGCCGCTCGACCTCCGCCTGGGCGCCTTCTTCCTCTGGCTCCTGGTGCTGGTGCCGCCGCTCGTCTGGGCGCCGGTGGCCAAGGAGTCGTTCCGGCAGCCGAAGCTCCTGGCCGCCGAGTGGCTGGCCCTGGCCTCGCTCGCCTGCCTCGCCTGGGGATTGCGGCGGGTGGAGCGGGTGAGCCTCGCGGACCTCTGGCGGCTGCCCGCCGCGCGGATTGTCCTTCCCCTGCTGGCGGTGGCGACGGCGGGGCTCGCCTTCACCCGCCACCCGCTGCACGTTCGCGAAGCGCTGATCGACCTCTGGATCGGCGCCGCCGCGCTGGTGGCCTGGAGCGCGGCCCTGCCTTCCCTCCGGCTGCGGCGCCTGCTGAGCGGGCTGCTCTGGCCGGCCTTCCTGCTGGCGCTGGTGGGCATCGGCCAGTACTACGGCGTCTGGCAGCCGCTGCGCTTCGCCACCCTCAAAGCCGGCTCGCGGCTCGCCATCACCTCGTACGCCGGCAACCCCGGCGACCTCGCGGCCTTCCTCGTCCTCCCCTGTCTGGTGGCCCAGGACTTCCTGCGCCGCCGCCGGCAGGCCGGAGAGGCGTGGGGGAGCTCCGGGACCGTGGGGACGGCCCTGGCGCTGGCGGTCGCGGTCTACGCCCTGGCGCTGACCCAGACCTTCGCCGCCATCGCCGCCCTGCTGGCCGGCAGCCTGCTGCTCTGGGGGGCGGGGCTGCCGCGCCGGCGGACCGCCGCCCTGCTCGCCGCCGGCGCCGTGGCGCTGGCCGTGCTGGCCGCCGCGGTGCCGCCGTTGCGCCAGCGGGTGGTGGAGAAGGCGCGGCACGTCGCCCAGGGGGATTGGAACGCCGTGCTGACCGGCCGTCTCGACGGCTGGCGCGCGGCGGCCTGGATGTTCGGCCAGCATCCGCTGACCGGCGTCGGCCAGGGCGCCTACCAGCCGGAGTTCGTGCCCGCCAAGCTCGCCCTGCTCGACCGCGGCGTCCCCTTCTTCGCGGCCCAGACGCAGGTCGGTTTCGGCAACGCCCACAACGAGTTCCTGGAGGCCGCCGCCGATTGGGGGCTCCCCGGCCTGCTGGCCCTGGCGTGGGGGGTCTGGGTGCTGCTGGGAGCCCTGCGCCGGATGGCGCCGGAGGACCGGGCCCTGGCCTGGGCGGGGACCGCCGCGCTCGCCGTGCTGGCGCTGGTCCACTTCCCCTTCCGGGTGGCCCTGGTGGCCTTTCCGGCCCTGCTTTTCCTGGCCTGGGCATTGCGCGAGGAGGAGACGGCATGAAGGGGGGAACCGCTATCGGCGCATCCTCGTCGCCGTCCTCGCCCTGGCGCTCGCCGGCCAGGCCATCCGCTGGCGCGATCGCATGACGGCGAGCCGCCTGCTGAGCAATGTCGAGGCGCTGACCCTGGCGGTGGCTTCCGGGCAGGTGCCGCCGCGGGCCCTGGCGAGCAACCTCGAGGCGCTCCGCCGGGCGGCGCCGCTCGATCCCCTCCAGGTCGGAATCCCGATCGCCCGCGGCAGCCAGTACTACCTGCTCAGCCGTCCGGAGCTCGCCGAGCAGGCCTACGCGGAGGCGCTGCGCCTCGAGCCCCGGCCCGAGGGGTATCTCGGCCTCGGCCGGGCGCAGTGGCTGGCCGGCCGGCGGGAGGAGGCCCTGCGCAACTTTGGCCTGGCTGTCCGCCTCGATCCGCTGCTCGACTCCCCGAGCTCCCCGGCCGAGGCGCGATGACCGCCGTCTTCGAGGCTCTGCGGAGCCTGGCGCGCGAGGGGCCGGTCGAGGTGCGCGTGCGCGGGGACTGCATGGCCCCCCTGTTCGCCGACGGCGGCCGCGTGCGGGTCGCCGCCGCCCGCCTCTACGCTCCCGGCGACGTGGTGGTGTTCCGCGCCGCCGATGGCCGCCTGGTGGCGCACCGCCTGCTGGGCTATCGGCCTCATGCCGGCGGGCTCGCCCTGGTGACCCGCGGCGACTCCTGCCCGGTGCACGACGCGCCGGTCCCCCTCGCCGCCGTGCTCGGCCGTGTCGAGGCGGCCCGCCCCGCGGCCGCCGTCCGCGTCCGCTCGCTGCTCCGCTTCCTGGGCCTCGTGGGCCCGGCGCTTCGCCGGCGATGGCGATGAGCTTCGGCGACGGCTTCCTCCGCCTCCCTGACCTGTTCCCCGGCCGCCGCGGCGGCGAGCCCTGGGGGGACCGCGCGGTCGCCGTCGACGTCGCTGGCGGCCCCTACCTCTTCACCGGGCTCTCGGCGGCGCAGGAGGCGGCGGTCCGCGGCCGCTTCGCCGGGCTCTGCCGGGATGCGAGCGAGGCGGCGGCCACGGCGGCGGTCACCACCCAGGTCTTCCGCGCGCCCGTCACCGACTTCCTCGACCGCGACGTGCGCGGCTGGGAGTACACGCTCGACATGGAGCATGCCCCCGGCGCTGTGGCCCTCGCCGGCCTGCGACTGATGGCGCGGCTCGACTGGAGCCCCCATCTCGCCGGCGGCCTCTGGACCTGCGAGGGGGCGGGGGAGGAGTGGGCGGCCTCGGTGTTCGAGAACTTCCTCCGGGTGCTCGCCGCCTACCGCCTGCTCGCCGAAGGGGGGGCGGTGATCCACAGCGCCGGGGTGACCGGCGGCGAGGCCGCCTTCCTCCTCCTCGGCCCCTCGGGAGCGGGCAAGACCACCGTCTCGCGCCTCTGCCTGGCGCGCGGGGCCGCCGTCCTCTCCGACGACCTGAACGCCGTCCGCCTCGGCGATGGCGGGGTCCGGCTCCAGAAGCTCCCCTTCACCGGCGATCTCGGGGATCGCGGGGGCGGGCCCGCCAGCGTGCCGCTGCGGGCCCTGCTGCGGCTGGCCAAGGGGCGAGAGGAGCGCCTGCGCCCCCTCTCGCCGGCTGCGGCCCTCGCCGGCCTGGTGGCCGCCGCCCCGTTCGTCAACCGCGACCCCTGGCGGCGGGAGGCGCTGCTCGGAGTGCTCGAGCGGCTCGCCCGCGCGGTTCCGGCCTACGAGCTGACGTTCTCGCTGGCCGGAGACCCCTGGGCTATACTGCAAGCCATATCTTCATGAACGCGATCACCCCAGCGACCGTCCTCAGGCGGCGGTCCGACGTCCGCTACCGCCGCATCGAGGGGGAGGCGGTGGTGCTCCGCCAGTCCGCGGCCGAGGTGCTGGTGCTCAACGAGGTCGGCGCCTCGGTGCTCGAGCTGGCGGACGGCGAGCGCTGCGTCGGCGACTGGATCGACGCCCTCGCCGCCGAGTACGAGGGGGACACCGCCGCCCTCGCGCGCGATGTGCTCGCCTTCGCCGCCGAGCTCGCCGAAGCCGGCCTGCTGGAGCCCGGTTGAGCCTCTCCCGGGTGATCGCCACCGCCTGGCGGGAGAACCTGCTGTTCTCCGTACTGGTCGAGCTGACCTACCGCTGCAACCTCGACTGCTTCTTCTGCTACAACGATCTGGGCTTGCAGGGCGAGCCGCTCAGCCGCGAGGAGTACTTCCGCCTGTTCGCCGAGCTGCGGGAGATGGAGGTGCTGAACCTCACCCTCACCGGCGGCGAGCCGCTGGCCCACCCGGACTTCCTGGCGCTGGGGGCGCGGGCGCGCGAGCTGGGCTTCGTGGTGCGCGTCAAATCGAACGGCCACGCCCTGCGCGGCGAGCTCGCCCGCCGGGTGCGCGACGAGATCGACCCCTTCCTGATCGAGGTCAGCCTGCACGGCGCCACCGCCGCCACCCACGACCGCCAGACTCGCGTGCCGGGCAGCTTCGACCGCCTGCTCGCCAACCTCCGCGAGCTGCGGGAGCTGGGGCTGCGGGTGAAGCTCAACAGCACCCTCACCGCCTGGAACGAGGGGGAGATCGAGGGGATGTTCGCCCTCGCCGACAGCCTGGGAGTGCCGCTCCAGGTCGACCCGGAAGTGACGCCGCGCGACGACGGCGGCCGCGAGCCGCTGCGGGTGACCGCCAGCCGCGAGGGTGTGCTCCATCTCTTCCGCCTGCAGTTCGAGCGCGGGCGCGCGGCGCAAGGGGGCCAGGTGGAGGTCCAGGTGGCGCGCGGCGGCGACGACGGCACCCTGCCCACGCCGGTCGACAAGCACTGCGGCGCCGGCTCCTCGGGGCTGGCGATCGACCCTTACGGCAACGTCTACCCCTGCGTGCAGTGGCGCCGGCCGGTGGGCAACCTCCACCGGCAGGGGCTGCGCGAGATCTGGCGCACCTCGGCCGGGCTCGCCGAGGTGCGCGACCTGACGGTGGAGGTCAAGGAGCGGCTCGCCGTCCAGGGCGCGGGCGGCCATCTGCTCAACTTCTGCCCTGGCTCGGCCGCCATCCAGGCCGGCTCCCCCTTTGAGCTCTACCCCGCGGCGGTGCAGCGCCGGGAGCTCCTGGAGCAGGTGATGGAAGAGGAGAGCGGAAAGCGGCCGTTGCTGCCGGTGGTGCGGTAGAAAACAGCCTACGAAGAGATCGGGCCCGAAGCGCAGAAGCCTGGATTCCCCTTGGCGGGAGGGGAAGGAGCGCAAACCGCCGCCACCGCCTCCAGCGGCTCGCGGGAAAGGATGCGCGGACGCTCCCAGGGGCGCCTTGGGCGTGAGCTGACCTTTCCTGCCGGGGTCGGGGACTTCGGGGTTTCGCTCCGCATGGTCGAATGGACGTTCGCGTAACGAGCAATTCTTCGTTTCTACGTCGATCCAGCCTAAGCCTATGTGTCAGATGTGTCAAGGCGACGCGGGAGCGGATCTCCTGCTCTCATCGCTATTTAGCAGCTCTCCAGATACAGCGGCCACGTTTTTTACCGGCGGACCCGAGCGGATGAGCAGATTTTTTATAGCAGTTCTGCGATAAACTGATAGATCACTGCCCCTGGCGGCCCAAAACGAGAGAAGAGGAAGCCCGGCACGAGATTTTTCGTTCCTTCTGCGGCTGGCCCGTCTCTTGCAATTATCTCGAACTGGCTTGGATCAAGGCACACCCGCCGTGAGGCGGGGCCGCAAAGCCAGGGGTCTCCCGCCTGAGATCGCCCGGTCGCCGAAAAGCCCTCAACGGACGCGTAGTCACACGTAGTTCAAAAGGGGGCAGTACTTCCATGGTGCCGGGCTCGTACCTCCACGTTCCCTCGATAAGCCGAGCTCCGCAGTCGGGTCCCATTCGCTCGGGACCTTGTATGTCACTGGATAGAAGTGTTTTTAAAACCGATTGGAACCAACCCAAGGAGAAGAACTGACATGAATTTCCAACGGAAGTTGACTCTCGCGATCCTGGCAGGGCTGCTGGCCTGCACTATGGCGGCCTCTGCCACCCCCCTTTCCCTGTTCCTCGACCGCACCGAGCGAGGGCTCACCGCTCAGTCCACGACGGCAAGGGTCTCGAGGGGTGGGGCGGGGTGCCGGTGGACCTCACCGTCAACATCAACGGCCCCGTGAGCTTCGCCTACCTCTACTGGGCGGGCCGCGAGCGCCCCTGCGCGCTCGACGCGAGCGGCACCACCTGCCCGTTCACCGGCGCCGACCAGCTGGTCACCTTCAACGGCACTCCGCTCTCCGGCACGGAGATCGGCAACGAGACCCAGCCGGTCAGCGGCGGCGGGCCGATCCGCAATGACGGCTACTTCGCCGACGTGACCTCGATCGTCGGCCGCCGCGGGCACCGGCTCCCATAGCTTCAGCTTCGGCGACGGCGACCCCGCCAATAATTTCTGGCGTTTCGACGGCGTCGGCCTGATCGTCGGCTACCGGGACGCCGCGAACTCGACGTCCTATCGCGTCATCCTCTTCCACGCGCTCGACTTCGCTTTTGGCGCCGACCCGACCCCGGGCGAGACGCACGTCACCACCCCGGTCACCTTCAATCACGGGTCGAGCCCGGTCGAGCCGCCCGGCGGAGCTGCGGATCTTCGCCGGCGACGGCACGGCCGACCGTCCGGACAACATGACGATCAGCAACAACCCGACCGAGTTCAACTTCCTGCGCCAGGAGAATGGGCCGGAGTGGACCGCGCAACGGGTCAACATCAACATCCCGGCCGGCGTCGGCACCACCACGGTGCAGCTGAACTCCGAGCCGGTGAATCAGAACCCCGACTCCATGCTCTGGGAAGTGGCGGCCCTGCGCGTCGCCCAGGTCGACACCACTCCGCCGACCTGCCCGGCGCGGGTTGTGGCCGGTCCGCCGACCCAGCTCATCGTCACCTTCCAGGACACGGACTCCGGCCTCGCCAGCATGGTGGTGACCCAGTCCGACAATGCCGACACGCCGGTGCCGCCGTTCACCGTCGGCACCAACGATCCGGTGACCGTCACCGCCACCAAGATCGATCAGGGGCGCAGCGCTCACGTCGCGATCACGGCGACCGACGTGGCAGGCAACGTCGCGAACTGCGATCCGGTCATCTCGCTGGTCCAGCGCAGCACCAAGTCGGATCCGATCGAATCCCGCGTCCGCGTGACGCAGGCGGAGAACAAGATCCAGGTCATCAACAGCGCTCCGGGCCTGCGCACCTTCACGGCGCTGGTCAACGGCATCACCTTCAAGATCAGCGGCCTGCGCAACGGCGAGGTGCGCACGATCGACGTCTCCTCGGCGATGCGCGCGGGCAACAAGAACATCATCTACGTCAAGGGGCACGGCCCGGTGAATGGCTCGGCCACCGTCGTCATCTCGGATGGGAGCGTTCAGTAGGGCGGCACGGATCTTGAATTAAAACCTGGCAAGTATCCCGGAAGTCGTATGCCGGGCGCCTTTCCAACGAGGAGGAGTGTCCATGGTCAAGAAGGCGTATAAGAGGCCGTCCCTGCGGCGCCTCGGCCTGCTGCGGCAGGTCACCCGGTTCAGTTTTTAGCCGTCTCGAAAGGTTCCCCGCCGGCGAGGTCTGTCCTGGGCCTCGCCGGCTTCTGTTTCTGTCGGCGGCTCCGCCCGCCCCGGAGGATTTCATGATCGGACCGCAGAGCCGTCCCCAGCGCCGGGAACGCGTGCTCACCCAGCAGGCGGCCGGCACCCTGGTTCTTCTGGACATCGACGGCGGGCAGTACTACTCCCTCGACGAGGTGAGCGCCCGCGTCTGGGAGCTGTGCGACGGCGAGCACGAGGTGGACGGGATCGTGGCGGCGATCAGCGCCGAGTATGACGCCTCGGCGGAGACGATCTACGAGGATGTCCTGGCGTTTCTCGAGGAAATGGCGGATGAGAAGCTCCTGGTGGCTCCGGCCTGAAGACGCGGCGGCGGGCCCCCTGCTGCCGGTCCGCGTCGTCGCCTTCGCCGCCTTGGTGCCGCTGCTGCTTCGCCTCCGCAAGCTTACCGACCTGCCCGCCTGGGTCGAGCCGCGGAGGCGGACCCCGCCGCCGTCCGTGGAGCCGGCGGAGATCGAAGCGCTGGTGCGGCGGATCGACGAAATCCTGATCGCCGGCCGTCCGGCCGTCCGCACCGGCTGCATGATCCGTGGCCTGACCCTCTACCGTTTCCTCCGCCGCGCCGGGGCGGAGGTCTCCCTCCGCTTTGGCGTCGGCACGATCCGCGGCCAGTTCGCCGCCCACTGCTGGATCGTCTACCGCGGCGAGCCCCTGGAGGAGCCGCGCGATCCGCGGCCGCTGTTCACCGAGACCTGGCGGATCGAGCCCGGACGGGGCAGGCCGTGACCGGCCTCGCCTACCTCCTCCATGGCGTCCGCCTGGGCGTGCTCGCCACCGGGGAAGGGGAGCGGGCCGCCGCCGGCGTCCACTCGCGCCTCGCCGGCCTGCCTCTGGACGGCGGCGCGCCGCCCTGCGACGTCACCTTCGAGATCGCGGCGGCGGCGCAGCACGCCTTCGCCCGCCCGGCCTCCGGGCGGCCGGTCTATGATCCGCCGCTCGGCGAGGTGATCTACGACGACGCGGCCGACCAGCTCTACATCGGCTACGGTCCGCGCCTGCGGGCGCTCTGCGAACCCGGCCGCGGCCGGGCGCGCGCCTCGGCGGCGGGGATGGAGGAGGAGGATCTCTGGAGCCTCTCCCATCCGCTCTTCACCCTGCCGCTGGTGGAGCTGCTGAAGCGCCGCGGCCTTTACGGCCTCCATGCCGGCGGCGTCTGCCGCGACGGCCGCGCCCTGCTGCTGCCCGGTACCAGCGGCTCGGGGAAGTCGACCCTCACCCTCGCCCTGGCGCGGGCCGGCTTCGGCTTCCTGGGGGACGACACCCTGTTCCTCGCCCCCCGGCCTGGGGAGGGAGTGCGGGTCCTCGCCTTCCCTGACGAGTTCGATCTCACCGAGCAGACCCTCGCCTTTTTCCCCGAGCTCACCGGCTTGTTCGGCGACGCGCCGCGGGCGGGGTGGCGCAAGCGGCAGATCCGGGCCGAGCGGGTCTATGGGGCGCCGGTGGTCTGGGAGTGCGCGCCGGCGGTTCTGGTCTTCCCGCGGGTGGCGGGCCTGCCGGCGAGCGAGCTCACCCCCTTGAGCCCCGGCGAGGCCCTGCTCGAGCTCGCTCCCAACGTGCTGCTGACCGAGGCCCGCTCCTCGCAAGGCCATCTGGACGCCCTGGCGGAGCTGGTCGAACGGAGCGCCTGCTACCGGCTGGCCACCGGCACCGACCTGGAGGCGGCGGTCGAGTTGCTCGGGGGCTTGCTGCGGTGACCCGCGAGGACCGCATCCTGGCCTTCTGCGCGCGCCAGGACTTCACCCCTCGGTACCTCCTGGCGGTGGAGGAGCTCTGCCGCGGCGGCGGCGTCCGCTGGGACCGGCTGGCGGCGGCGGCGGGGCGGCACGGGGTGCTCCCCATCGTGGGGGCGAACCTGCGCCGGTGCGATCCCGCGCGGACCGGTCTCCCCGCCGATCTCGCCGCCCGCCTCGAGATCGCCGTCCTCGAGAACGCGGCCGTCCGCGAGCGGGACGCCGACCGTCTCGCCACCGGGCTCGTCCGCCTGCGCGAGGTCGAGCTGGAGGCCATGCTGCTCAAGGGGACGGCGCTCACCCTCGCGGTCTACGAGGAGCCCTGGGTGGTGACCTCGCAGGACATCGACCTCGTCCTGCGGCCGGGGCCGGGCTGGGAGAAGGGGAAGGGGGAGGAAAAGAACGTCCGCCGCGCGCTCTACACGAACGGTGTCGAGTGCGATCTCGAAACCCACCACGACGTCACCATGAACGGCGTGCTGCCGGTCGACTTCCCGCGCATCTGGCGCGAGGCGCGGCCGGTCTGCTTCCGCGGCGTGCCGGCCTGGACGATGTCCCCCGAGGATCTGCTGATCTCCCTCGCCGTCAACTGCTGCCGCAAGCACTTCCGCCTCAAGGGGCTGTTCGACGTCGCCGAGACGCTGCGGCGCGGCGAGGCGATCGACTGGCGGCGGCTCGGCGAGCTGGCGCGCCAGGGGCACTGCGAGGGGATCGTCTACACGGCGCTGGCGATCACCCAGGAGGCGCTCGGCGCCGAGCTGCCGGCGGGAGCGCTGGAGGCCCTGGGGCTGTCGCGGCCCCGGGCCGCCCTGCTGCGCGCCCTGGTCCGGGCCTTCCTGCGCGCCGGCTCCTTCGTCGAGCGCTCCGGACGCTACCTGGCCCTCGCTCTTGCCTATGCCAGCCTCAGGCCCGTCGAGGTCTGGAAGTCGGTCACCTACAGCGCGACCCACCCTCCCAAGCACAAGGGGGAGGACCCTACCGCCCCGGCGCCGGCCGCGGTTGCCCTGTAGCAGCCCAGGAGAGGGGCGCGCGGCTCGTTTCCTCCCTTCCGAGCACCACGATAGGTAGGGATGCGGATCCTCCGGCAAACGGCTGCATCCGCTTGTCAAAAAGGAGACGGTTATGAAGATGACAAAGAAGCTCGCTCTGCTCCTGCTGCTGCTCGCCGCCCTCTCCCTGGCCATTCCAGCCCTGGCTTTCCCCCCGCAGTGCACCTGCGGGTACTGCACGCTTCACGGCGGGACCACGACCTGCACCATCGTCTCCCCGTCGGGCAACACCGTCGTCACCTGCGGGTACTACTACCCGCATTACTGCACGGGGCCGGCGTAGAGATCCCGTTGGAGACATCGATGAGAAACCGACTGCTCGCACTCACCGCCGCGCTCGCAATCGCGGCGCTCGCCTCCTGGGCGCCCAGCGCTGAGGCCACCATCTACTGTAGTGACCGCTACTGCGCGGCGAAGCCCGAGGGCGCCGACTGCCCCTGCCCGCCGGGGTCCGATAAGGAGGGCAATCCGAGCAACTGCACAGAGTGGAACTCGATCAGCCAGCACGGCTGCTGGTACGAGTAGGCCGCAACCCTCTGACCGCCAGGGACGTACAATGAGGGTGATGGCACGCCACGATGCCTTGATCGCCGAGAAGCGGCGCATCCTCCAGCTCGAGACGCTCTACGATCTGGCGATCGCCCTTCACGCGCAGCGCCCGGAGCAGGAGCTGGTCGACGAGCTGCTGCAACGGGTCTGCGCGGTGCTCGATCCGGGAGCGGCCGTGGCGGTGACCCGCGACGCCTACGGCGGGGCGCGCGGGGTCGCCAGCGTCGGCTGGGTGGACGAGCTGCCGGCCGGCGACGCGCTGCTGGCGGCGCCGATCTGGCGCGAGCTGCTGACCGAGGGGCACACGCTCGTCCGCGCCGGCGGCGAGCTGGCCGGCCGCCCCTACGATCAGCTCCTCGCCGCGCCGCTCTCCTACCGCGGCGTCTTCCTCGGCTACGTCGCGGTGCTCGACAAGGAGGTCCGCGGGGACGCCGACCGCTCCTTCACCTCCGACGACCGCCGCTTCCTCGACTCGGTGACCGCGCTGGCCGCCGCCGCCCTCGACGCCGCCCGCCAGGTCGAGCGTCTGGAGACCCAGCGCGAGCGGCTGGAGGAGGAGAACAAGGCGCTCAAGGGGCGGCTCGCCCAGGAGGTCGCGGGGCGCCGGATCGTGGCCCTGGCGCCGCCGATGCGCCGCGTGCTGGACGTCATCGAGCGGGTGGCGCCGCGCGGCGTCAGCGTCCTGCTGCGCGGCGAGAGCGGCACCGGCAAGGAGCTGGTGGCCAAGCTCCTCCATCATCTCTCGGGCCGCGAGGGGGCGCTGATCGCCGTCAACTGCGCGGCGCTCCCCGAGTCGCTGCTCGAGAGCGAGCTGTTCGGCATCGAGGGCGGGGTGGCGACCGGCGTCCAGGCCCGGCCGGGCAAGTTCGAGCTCGCCGACCGCGGCACCCTCTTCCTCGACGAGATCGGCGACATGCAGACCTCGCTGCAGGTGCGGCTGCTGCGGGCGCTCCAGGAGCGCGAGGTCACGCGGGTCGGCGGCCGGCGGCCGATCCCGGTGGACGTGCGGCTGGTGGCGGCGACGCACCAGGATCTGGAGACGCTGATCGGCGAGGGGCGGTTCCGCGAGGATCTCTATTACCGGCTCAAAGGGGTGGAGGTCGAGCTGCCGCCGCTGCGCGAGCGCAAGCAGGACATCCCCCACCTGGTGCGCGCCTTCCTCGAGGAGTTCTGCCGCCGCGAGGCGATCCCGGTGCCCGTCCTGCGCTCGGAGGCGCTCGCCCTGCTGCTCGCCTACGACTTCCCAGGCAACGTCCGCGAGCTCCAGAACGTCGTCGAGGGCGCCGTCTCGCTGGCCGACGGGGAGATCGACGCCGAGCTGATCCGCTCGCTGCTCGTGATCGCCCACGCAGGCCTCCTCCCCCGAGGCGCTCGACCTCGCGACGCTGGAGCGTCGCCACATCGCCCGCGTCCTCAAGCTGACCGGCGGCAACAAGAGCGAGGCGGCGAAGGTGCTGGGGCTCGACCGCAAGACCTTGCAGCGCAAGGGTTTCTGAGTTACCGCGACAAAATTACCCGGCCGCGACTTTTTGCCACAAATCTCTGTGAACTGCGACAAGATGGGCATTTCGCCGAATCTGGCCCTGGGGCACCGTCTTCTTGTGAGGCAAAATGTCGCGTCAAGGTTTGGGGCATTCTGGGTCCCCGGTGGGCCGCTGGGATGTTAAGCTACTGTAAGTAATGGGCTTGGGATGTAAAGCGGGTTTTCCGCGCGGGTCTGGCAACGCCCTTGCGATAGGGGAGAGGCGATGAGGAGGAACGTCATGCTAGACTCCGTTCGGAAGCACGTCGCCGTCCCTGAGATACCGGTCAAGGTGCTGCTGTCGGTGGGCTCCCTGGCCAGTTTCGGCTGGCTGCTGTCTCAAGACCTTGTCCATCCCATCGTGATCTACGCTCTGCAGCTCTACCTCTCCCTCTAACCGACGCCTACCGGTCCACGGACATGGCTGAAGGCGTTCTGAGAGAGGTCACGCTGGCGCTGCCGATGGTCCCCGAGATGGAGATCGAGGCGAGCAAGACCGCGACCGCGATTGCCGAGTCGATCCGGATGAGTCCGGATAGAATCGACGAGGTCAGGATGGCGGTGGTGGAAGCCTGCATCAACGCCTTGGAGCACAGCCACGCCTCCGACCGCGAGGTCTTCGTGACCTTCCAGGTCCTGGGCGAGGCAGGGGATCCGGACAAGCTGCGTATCCTGGTCCGCGACAGCGGGATCGGTTTTTCTCCGGACGTGCTGGAGGAGCCCACGATGGCCGGCAAGCTCAAGTCGGTGCGCAAGCGCGGCTGGGGGCTTAAGATCATCCGGGGTCTCATGGACGAAGTCGAGATCCAGTCCGGCGCCGACGGGACCACCGTCGTGATGAGCAAGATGCGATGAAAGCGGGGGCGAGCCGATGACCGAGAGCCTCAATATCACCGTGGACCGCCGGGAGGGACTGGCGGTCATCTACACGGAGGGGTATATCAACAACCAGGGGGGCGAGGAGATCGCCAAGGCTGCCTACAAGCTCCTCGACGAGGGGTACAAGGCCCTCCTCCTCAACCTGGCGGGGACGAAGATCGTCAACTCGATCGGCATCTCCATCCTCATCGAGATCATCGAGAAGATGATCGAGATCGACGGCAAGCTGGGCTTCTGCTGCCTGACTCCGACCATCGAAAAGACCTTCCACATCATGGGCCTCGCGCAGTACGCTCCGATCTTCCCGGACGAGACGACCGCGGCGGCGCAGATGCGGCCCTGACTTCACAGGAGACAGCCATGGAGGGCATGCCGCGCGCCGGCACGGTGACGCACGCCTGGGACGAGCTGCTCTCCCTCTCCCGCGACGAGGCGAGCGAGCGCCAGATGCTGGAGCGGCTGCTCGACCTCTGGCGCCGCGAGCACGGCGCGGACGCCGCCGGCCTCTACCTGGAGCGCGGCGGCGCGCTGCAACAGGAGTCCTCGGTGGGCGAGCGCCTGCCGCTCATGATCGAGGGGGGCGCCCCGGCCGACGGCCTCGGCAGCCTGATCTTCCCGGGCGGGCGGCTCCTATTCTCCCCCGTGCCGGCCTGGCGGGCAGAGACGGCCGCGAACGATCCGCTGACCCTGCTGCTCGCCGCGGCGCTCAAGAGCAGCCGGCTGAAGCAGGACCTCAAGGAGCAGCAATTCCAGGTCAACTACCGGGTGGTCGAGCTCGAGGCCCTCTACGACGTGGGGCTGGCGGTGGCCTCGACCCTCGATCTCGACCGCCTCTCGGAGGAGATCCTGCTGCGCGCCGTGTCGCTGCTCGACGCCCGGCGCGGCGCCCTCTACATCCTGGAAGATGGCCGCTACCGCCTGGACCGCACCTTCGGCGGCGAGGCGGCGCCCTGGCTCGCGGGCGAGCGACCCCGAGCTGCGCCAGTTCCTGACCGGCGGCGGGGAGGCCCCGGCCCACCTGCTGCCCGGCGCCCGCTACCTGCTGGGAGTGCCGATCGAGGTCGAGAGCGGCCCGCGCGGGTTGATCGCGGTGGGCGACAAGGAGAGCCGCCGCGGCGTCGGCCCCTTCCTCGCCTCGGACCGCCGCACCCTCTCCCTGTTCGCCAACCAGGCGGCGCTGGCGCTGGAGAACGCCCGGCTCCACCTGCAGGCGCTGGAGAAGGAGCGCCTCGAGCGCGAGATGCACCTGGCGGCCGAGATCCAGCGCCAGATCCTCCCCAAGGGGGCGCCGGTGGTGCCGGGCTACGAGCTGACCGGCTGGTACCGCCCGGCGCGGCAGGTGGGCGGCGACTACTACGACCTCTTCCGCCGCGAGGACGGCCGGGTCGGCCTGGTGCTGGGCGACGTCTCGGGCAAGGGGATGCCGGCGGCGCTGATGGTCTCCACCCTCCACTCGGCTCTCCGCCTGCTGCTCGACCAGACCGGCTTCGGGCCGGCCTGATGCTCGAGCGGCTGAACCGCCACATCGGCGAGTCGAGCGCCTCCAACAAGTTCATCACCATGCTGCTGGCCGAGCTGAACCCGGACGACCGGCGTGCTCCACTACATGAACGCCGGGCACAACTCGGGGATCCTGCTGCGCCGCGACGGCAGCGCCGAGGAGCTCAAGGCCGGCGGCGTCCCCCTCGGGCTCATCCCGGGCGCGCGCTTCCAGTCCAGCGCGGTGACGCTGGAGCCGGGCGAGCTGGTCTGCATCTACAGCGACGGCATCACCGAGGCCGCCGCGCCCGATGACGAGGAGTTCGGGATGGAGCGCCTGATCGACCTCCTGCGCGCCGAGCGGGACCGGCCGCTGGCCGAGCTGGTCGAGGCCATCGTCGGCGCCGTCGGCGAGTTCTCCCAGGGGCTCCCCCAGGGGGACGACCAGACGCTGGTGCTGCTGCGGCGGACAGCCTTGCTAGAATCCCCGGCATGAACCGTAGAATCCTGCTCTCCCTGTTCCTGCTCTGTTTCCCCGTCCTCCTCCTCGCTCAACAGAACGACAAGGCCGCCGCGCCCCCGTCCGTGAAGTGGGCGATCGCCATCCACGGCGGCGCCGGCGACGATCCCCAAGGACCTACCCGAGGCCCAGAAGCAGCAGTACCTCCACTCGCTCGAGCGAGGCCCTGAAGATCGGCCAGGGCGTGCTCCAGCAGGGGGGCACCAGCCTGGACGCGGTCGAGAAGGTGGTCCGTTTCCTGGAGGACGACCCGCTGTTCAACGCCGGCAAGGGGGCGGTCTACACCCACGAGAAGACGCACGAGCTCGACGCCGCCATCATGGACGGCCGCGATCTCTCCTGCGGCTCGGTGGCGGCGCTCAAGACGGTCAAGAACCCGATCTCGCTCGCCCGCATGGTCAAGGAGAAGTCGCC
>CAWBWZ010000020.1:0-1012170 GCA_963792575.1 uncultured Acidobacteriota bacterium | reverse complement strand
TGGTGCGGATCTCCCGCACCCAAAGAACTGAAACTACGGGCGCGCAAACTGCCAGAGGGGCTCGTCGTGCACCCTCGCGCCGTTCCGCGGAAGCCAACACTCCCGGTAGGAAGAGGTGTGGGTCCTTGACAAGAGCCTTCTAATGGGTGGCGCTTCAGCGCCAGGTAGGCGGTCCCACAATCCCACCCGCCCTGAAGGGGCGGAACCCAACGCTTCCTGGAGTCCGCGTATAAGAGCTCCTATCAAAACCGGCCCAACGGGCCGGGAGAGCCCAGCCCAGGGCTGAGGCCGGAGGCCGATGCCCTGGGGAGAAAGCACAACAACCAAAGCGGCCTGTAGGGCCGCGAGAGCTCTGCTCACCGTCCTCGGTTCTATCCAGCCTAGGTTCCCGCGGCCCTTCAGGCCGCATGGCGGTTCGGCCTGCTTACCCAGGGCATCGGCCTTCGGCCTCAGCCCTGGGCTGGGCTCTCCCGGCCCGTTGGGCCGGTTTTGTTAGATGCTCTAAGCCGATGGGGCGCGGAACCTTATCCGTGCCTGGCCGCGCGTAGAAGTCGCGCGCCTTTCCGCCGTAAGAGCTGAAAGCTACTCAATGGAAAATAGATACGGCAACTCCTCCCTTTGCGTGGAATGCGTATCGTGCCCGTATAACGTTTCGGCCCCGGCTTCTTATCCCGTGCTGATCGGCCCTCCGAGAGGGAGAAGGATTCGTCCTTTCTGCAAGATGCATCCTGAACCCTGCCGCATGGGCAAGGTGAGGAGGCACATCAAGGGCAAGGCAGATCTACGCTGACAGGTTCCGGTGTTGACGTCGATCAGGAAGAGGCGTAGAATTCAAAGAGCTTATAGAATCAAGAACATACGATGGCCTGAGCACGTTGTCCTCGGAGGAAAGCTCGACCACGATAGGCAACCTGGGGGAAAACGGCGCAAGGTTAATCTCGAGGTTGAACAAAACCGCTACGCGGTAGCTCCCTTCACCGTAATTCTTACTATATCACATCCAGGGCAGTAGTTCTCTCATCCGGGTACTCTTTCGGGCCTCACTTCCCGAAAGGAGACATGGTCATGGGAGAAATGCGCGATCGGATGGAGGCGGAACTGCAGCTGCGAGGGATGAGTCCGCGGACGGGAAAATGCTACCTCCGGGTGGTCTACAATTTCGTCCAGTATAGCAAGCGACCCGCCGAGCAGATGGGAGTCTCGGAAGCTCGAGCCTACGTTCTGTATCTGATCCGAGAAAAGAAGCTAAGCCAATCATCGATCATCCAGGCGGTCTGTGCTCTGCGATTTTTCTACTGCAAGGTGTTGCGGCGTGCCTTCGATCTCGGCGAGCTTCCCTACCAGAAACGGAAGAAGCAGTTACCCCAAGCCTTGAGTGAAAGGGAGGTGGCCGCGCTGCTCGCCGCGGAGTCCAATCTGAAGTATCGGGTGATCTTCATGACGCTGTACTCTGGCGGCTTGCGATTGCAAGAAGCGCTTCAGCTTCGGCCTGCCGACATCGACACCAAGGGAATGAGAATTCGCATTCGTGCCGGCAAGGGTGGTAAGGAGCGCTACGTCATGCTGGCTTCGACGTTGGTCGCTCCTCTTCGCGCCTACTTGAAGCGCGATCAACCCGAGAAATGGCTGTTTTACGGTCAGACCAAGGCCGATCCCCTCAACCCACGATCCGTCCAGAAGGAGATCACGAAGGCCGCCGCGGAGGCGGGCATTAGCCAGCGGGTCACTGCCCATGTTCTACGGCACAGCTTCGCCACTCACCTGCTCGATCGCGGCACCAACCTGCGGTACATCCAGGAGCTCCTGGGGCACCGCAGCATCAAGACCACAATGATCTACATCCATGTCAGCCGCCGGACTTTGAATCGAGTCGTCAGCCCGCTGGACTGGCTGGACGCCAGTTCCAAGGAGGGTCCGCCCCAGGTCGCCCGAAAGTAGCGGGGCCAACATGGCCTCCTCCAGAGGACTGGAGGTGGCTGACATCGTCCGTCAGTTCGGGCCTGCGTTCCGGGAGAAGAATCACGGAAAGCTCAGCCGTGCCCATCTGCGGACCTTGGGAGCCATCGAAACCTGCCGGACCGCCGCCTTGGGTGGACACGTCTACGAGTGTGCCGACTGCGGAGCCCGCAAGATCGTCTACAACTCCTGCCGCAATCGGCACTGCCCGAAGTGCCAGAGCCTGGAAAAGGAGCGCTGGCTGGAAGCGCGCTGCGCCGAGTTGCTGCCGGTGCCCTACTTCCATGTGGTCTTCACCCTGCCGGAAGAGCTCAATCCTCTGGCTTTGAGCCATCCCCGGTTGCTCTACAGCCTGCTGTTTGGCTGTGCTTCGGAAACTCTGTTGGAGATCGCCGCCGATCCCAAGCACCTGGGAGCTCGTATCGGCGTGCTGGCCGTTCTCCACACCTGGGGCCAGAAGTTGACCCTGCACCCCCATCTGCACTGTATCGTGCCTGGCGGCGGGCTCTCCATCGACGGCGACTGGTGGGTCGGGAGCCGGCCGGATTTCTTTCTCCCGGTACGAGTCCTGAAAAAGCTGTTCCGGGGAAAATTCCTCGCGGCTCTCAAGCAGGCCGAACAGGATGGCGACTTGCCTCCTTCCCACCTGCCGGCCCTCGATGCGCTATACCGCAAGTCGTGGGTGGTCTACTGCAAGCCGCCGTTCGGCAGTCCCGAGCAGGTGCTCGCGTACCTGGCGCGCTATACCCACCGGGTAGCGATCTCCAACCAGCGGCTGGTGCGCCTGGAAGGCGAGAACGTGGTCTTCACCTGGAAGGACTACGCCGCGGGGGACCGCAGCCGAGAGATGAAACTCTCGGGCGAGGAGTTTCTCCGCCGATTCCTCTTGCACGTCCTGCCGGACCGCTTCGTGAGGATCCGCTACTTCGGCCTCTTTGCCAACCGCCACCGGGAGCAATCCCTGGCTCTCTGCCGCGAGGTTCTGCCGGGCCGGCCCGTGCAACCGAAGCTCACGAAGTCCGATTGGCAGTCCCTGCTCCAGAGCCTCACCGGCATAGACCCGTTGAGATGCGAGGTCTGCGGACAAAAGGCCCTGCGCCTCATCGAGGAACTGGCACCGGCTCAGGCGCCGAGAGCACCGCCGCGATGATGTATCTGTCCATGGCTCGATTTCAATGTTTATCTGCTCAGCCGTGGAGTCGGGCCGTTGTGTATCTCTTCGGGTCTCTACGGTATAATCGTCTCCACGAAATCGCGGATCAGGAGATTGAGCATGCGGCAGATCCCTTCGCTGGACGGTCCTCTGAAAGCCACACGGCGGCTCTCGGAGCTGGTGTGGGTGCCAGCAGGGTGGTGCGCGAAGGGCCTGCGAAGGATTGAATCTCCATAGGACCGCTCCGGACTGGCCCGCGGCTTCGTTCAACCTGCGTCTATCTGAAATCCTCCCCGGATTGGTGGCGGACTTCGGGCACTCGGTGTGGGGAGGACTTCAGATAGACGCTTAATGGTTGGCCGCCTTGGTCACGACAATACGGGAGAGCGGGATACATGAAAACTGCTGACATCACACTCGAAGATATCACTAGTTACCTGGGGATTGGTTCTTTGCATCTCCTTGGGCTAGCCTTAATGGCAAACAAGTCATTCGACTTTTTTCGTTTCTTCGAGGCTTTCAGCAAAACTTCTGGGTGGGCTATTCTCTTCGCTATCCCCTTGATCGTCACAATGTACCTGACGGGGCTTATCTCGGTTCTTCTAGCGGATGTTATGTTTTCTTTCATCGACAGGAGAAACTTCGCAACGGCGAAGGTGTTGCCGATGCTATACCTGGGAAATTCCGAACGGCTCTGGAGTGCATTTGTCGAGAGTGAGAAACATCGTCGCCTCCTAAAGGGCTGCTCGCTTGGTTTCTTGACGCTTGCAGGTGGAATAGAAGAGTCTCACCTTTTTTTTGCGGTTTCTTTTCCAGTGTATATCGTTGCAGTGATTGCTGCGCTATGTCCGCTTGCTGCTAATCTAATCCGTCGTGATTTCGAACATCTTACCTTCCTGCTGCTCAACCATGTAGTTTCATTAGATCAGCAAGGAAAGGGTGCGACAGAGCCAAAAGGGGCAGAAACTCCAAAGCCAGGAACTCCAAACATAGTGGCGGCTAACACGGTCGGTCAAGCGGACGGCTGAAGCCGCCGCTTACCTCCGACCTCGTTAGCCGCCTTTATAGGTGACTCTATGGACGAGAACGAGGATCTGTCAGGCCAGAAGCTGAAGTGGGAGTATGAGGAGGTGAGTCAGAACTTCCGAGCCTTGGCTGACATCAGGTTTAAGCTTCTCGCTCTTATACCTCCCCTAGGAGGGGTCGCTATCTTTCTGCTAAGCCATCTCGCAGAAGAATCTGAGCCGAGTGCCCAATTGTTATTAACTCTTATTAGCATCTTGGGCTTTTTAGTCACTCTAGGTGTCACCTCTTACGATCAAAGGAATAGTGAGCTTTATGATGGGCTCATGGGGCGCGCGAAGTTTCTTGAAGGCGAATTAAGGCTTACGCCAAATCCGGACGCTAAGTTCGCCATTGGTGCTTTTAGAGGGCAGTTCCTAGAGCGTCCGCCCCGAGCAAAGAAGTTGTTCGGCGTTATCACACTGGGGCACGACAACGGGCTCGCTTTTATCTACGGTTCGGTTTTGGGCGCTTGGTTCTTTCCGCTAATAGTGAGCTTTCTGGGCGGGTTGGGATATCCCCGCACGTTGCGATTCGCTATAGGTATCGGTTCTGCGACTGTGATGGTTACGATATTCATCGTGGCGCTATTGCTCTTGGATCCTGGTAGGCGCCGATTGGCGAGTACCTGCGAGGGAGATAAGCAGACACCCAACGGTGGTGAAGCAGCGGCTAACACCGGCGCTCGAGCGGACTGCTGACGCAGCCGCGCTCAGCGCCACCAGCGTTGGGCGTGTGTAGGAGGGCGTAGAGATGACGATGTCGCGGGGGATTGCCGAGCAGATTGCAAATCTCCTGAACATGCAGCGCGACGAATCGGGCAGCCACAACGATCACGGATGCACGGGACTGGAAGATCTGTGTTCGAGTTTCAAATATTAGGTACGACACCATAGTTTGAGGTTTCGGCGGGCCTGCTGGATTCGGGCCGACGCCGTTGTCCGCCGCAATGCCGC
The DNA here is from genome assembly GCA_963792575.1 of uncultured Acidobacteriota bacterium. Taxonomy (GTDB): domain Bacteria; phylum Acidobacteriota; class Thermoanaerobaculia; order Multivoradales; family UBA5704; genus DATARR01. The sequence continues at coordinate 1,007,043 of CAWBWZ010000020.1, read as the reverse complement.
AGTCTGGTGCGCAAGATCAAGAAAGCGGGAATTCTAATGTTGAAGCGTGTTCCTATCATCCTGTTGCTCGCGCTGGTAGGTGCCAGCCTTGGCGGCTGCGCAACATCAGACGAGCTAACCACCAAACCTTTGCGCCGTGGTGCCGCTCCAGAGGAGGGGCTGCTCACCCTCGCCAAGCCGAAGTCCGTCAATACCGAGACCCGAGCGACACCCGAGAAACCCAATGCCACGTCTACCCTCGCCGTCGACCACGGGTCCAACGCCCCAGCACCGCCGAACGTGCGGCCGAAAAACTTCTACGTCATTAAAGAGGAGAAGGATGCCGCCTTCCGGGCGTTGCGCCAGGAGCGGGGGGACCGCTCCCTGTCGGAGGAGGGCACCGGCTACGTGCCGTACCAGGAATGGGTGCGCTACTGGGAACAGAAACTGTACCCGCACGGCGATTTCCTGATCGCGCACGACGCGATGAGGCGCATCACCAAGGGCCCTCTCGAGAGCGCACCGTCCTCGCTGTCGGGCGTGTGCGGCGGCTGGACCGAGCTCGGGCCCTTCGACCGGCCCCTGGGCCCGAGCAAGGCAGGAGTGGGCCGGGTCAATTGGATCAACGTCGATCCGGCCCACCCGAGCACCGTGTTCACCGGCTCGTCCAAGGGCGGCCTCTTCGTTTCCGCCGATGCGGGCGCCACCTGGCACAGCGGCGGGACTGACTTCCTGCTGCCCAACATCGGCGCCGCCCATCTCACCGTCGATCCCACCGACGACGATCGGTGGTTTCTCGCGACCGGCGAGGGGGACGCTCTGTACCACAACGGCTGGAACATCTCCCATGGCGTCTATCGCACCAGCGATCGCGGCACGACCTGGGACAATATCGGCCTCGACCTCAGCCAATGGTGGGGGTATCAGATCAAGAAGCTGGTGATCGCGCCGAACGACTCCAACACGATCTTCGCCGCCACCTCTTTCGGCTTGTACCGAACCTCCAACGCGCTCGATCCGAATCCGGCCAACGTCACCTGGACTCTCCTGCCCACCGGCGGGAACAATCAGAATGCGTTCTATGACGCCGAGTATCAGCCCGGTTCGACGAGCGTTCTCTACGCCTCCGGAACGCTGCTGGTGCGGTCGCTCGACGGCGGCGTCACGTGGAATCCACTGCCGGGCATACCGTTCCTCGGACCGAGCGTCCTCCGCATGGCCATGGAGGTCTCGCCGGCCAACCCGGACTTTCTGTACGTCGTCGTGGTCGAGCTCGGCCCGGCCGTCTGCAACAGCAACTTTCCCTCCTCCTGGCTCTGGCGGTTCGACGCGAGCTCGCAAACCTGGACGGACAAGGGACCGATCTGCAACACCGGCAGCTATGGGACCGACCAGATGGGTGTCGATCTGGGCCGGGCCCAAACGATCGCCGTCTCCCCGACCGATGCCAACCTCATCTACATCGGGGACATCGCGCCGGTGGTGAAGTGCACGACCGGGGGCGCCGCCGCCGCGTGCCAATGGATCCATACGGCGAACACCATTCACGACGATATCCAGCAGATCAAGTTCACGCCCGACGGGCTCACGATTTACGTGGCCTCCCACGGGGGCGTGTTCAAGACGGTCGACTGGGGCGCCACCTGGACGTCGCAGAACGACGGCCTGGCCGTGGCCACGGTGACGCGGATGAGCACGGCGACCACCGACCCGTCTCTGATGCTGGCGGGCCTCTACGACAACGGGACCGTGCTCGCCCAGGGCGGCGCCTGGCGACAGGTTTACGGTGGCGACGGCATGACCCCGATCATCGACCCCATCGATCCTTCCCACATGTACGCCTCCGCTCAGGGCGGCCCGATGGTGCGCTCGGACAACAACGGCAGCACCTTTCAAACCTACGTCGGCCTGCCGTGCGCCAATTTTTCGACCTTCGCGGTGGTGAGCCCGCTAAATCCCGCGACGGTTTTCGGGGCCTGCATGCCCGAGGTCCTGCGTTCCACCACCCGGGGTGGCAACTGGACGCCGATCAGCCAGTTCGCCTCGCTCGGGAACTATGAGGTCTGGAAGATCTACACCGCGCCCTCCAACCCGGACTACGTGTACGCGCACCTCATCACCCACACCTCGCTGCCGCAGCTCTTGGTGCGCACGACCAACGCGACGGCGGCGAACGTCACCTGGCAGGCCATTCCCCACCCATCCACGCAATGGATCTCCGACATCGACGTCGACGAGACGGATCCGGCCAAGTTCTGGCTGACCTACGGGGGGTTCAGCCCGGCCACCGACAAGGTCTACTTCTATGACGGCACCTGGCACAACCTGACCACCAATCTCGCCGGCTCGGACATGGCGGTCAACACCATCGTGCACGAGAGGGGAAGCGACCGGCTCTTCATCGGCACCCAGATCGGCGTCTATGCCGGACGGGGCACGGCACCGGTGTGGGCCCGCGTGGGCGGCACCACGGCCGGGGAGATGCCCTACGTCGAAGTCACCGAGCTCGAGATCAACTACGTCAACAACAAGCTGCGGGCGGGCACCTTTGGCCGCGGCATGTGGGAGATCGCGCTCGACTCCTGCCTGCCCACGGTGCGCGGGCCCGAGGCGATCATCAAGGACAGCGCCGCGGACGTGGGCAACGAGCCCAACACCGATTCAGGCGCCGTGCTCTGGGCGAGCGACGACATCTGGGTCCGCAACGCGCCCGACACCCAGTTCACCTTCGCACCGGTTCCCCCGCGCTACTCGCACGAGCACCAGCACGAGAACCCCGAGTATTCGCCGTTGGCCATCAACACACCCTACGTCTACGTGAAGGTCCACAACCACGGCAATCAACCGGTGTCGGGCAGGCTCCGCGTGTACCGGGCCAACGCCTCGACCGGCTTGGACTGGCAGCTTCCCGATTGGACGGAGATCCTGCCGGCGATCCCTTCGACCATGGACGTGACCAACCTCGCCCCCGGCGGCGCGTGGGTGGCGAGCGTGCAATGGACGTCCATCCCCAACCCACAGCTCTCCGTCGGCGGCCACTTCTGCCTGCTGGCGCGCTTCGTCGCCGACCTCTCCACACCCGATCCGATCGTCGGCGAGGTCACGGGCAACGGCGTCTGGGGCAATGTCTTCTACAGCAGCAAGATCGCCTGGAAGAACGTGACCATCGTCGACAGCTTCCAGAACCGCCCAGGCGGCCAGTTCATCGTCCGCGACATCTCGCGCGGGGCTACACCGCGTGCCGCCTCCGCGACACAGCTGCAATTCGAGCTCGCGACCGCGAGCGAGCCCCTCCTCCAAACCGGCGCCATCGAGGTCGACCTCGGTCGAAAGCTCTTTGCCGTGTGGGAGCGAGGGGGCCGGAAAGGTCGGGGCGTCCGGGTGATAGGGCCGACGACGATCGCCGTTCGGGAGGCGCACGCCTCCCTCGACAATCTGGTGCTAGTGCCACGAGAGGACTACGTCGTGACGGTGCGGTTCGTCCTTGGTCCGGAGTCGAGGAGGAAATCCGACGCAATCCTGCACGTGACGCAGGTCGACCTTACCAAGCGCCCCGAGGCGGCCGAGCGGATCGTTGGCGGTCAGACATTCGTGATCCGGGTTGCGTCACGTCGCCAGAAATAGGTTCCACCCCAATAGTTCGGAAAAGCCAGTGTTGAGGTGGTAGCCAATGCCCCACATGCACTTTTCAAGGACGGAATTGACCGAGGGTTCTCGGCTTGACTACAGGAAGGGCGTATCTGCGCTTTGGTTCAGGCAAGAGGTCGTGCACAAGAACTCGACAAATGTGGTCACACCACCCGGATTCGATATCCGAGTAGGAGCGGGATGACTGGGTTGGGCGGGAATTTTTTGCATCGGGACTACGAGCCTATCCTGGCGCGAGGAAGGCCGCCGGGAACGCCCTGACGAATGGCAGATGAGGCGGAAAGCTGCCGATCGGAAATCGGGCCTGCGGGTCTCCCGATTTCAGCCGGTCGGCCGCCTCCCGGAAGGCGGCGACGAATTCGAAGTAGAGCCTGTGGAACTCCTGGCGTGCTGCTTTGCGGAAAGCGTGGAAACGCGGGGCTGGAGACTTCTTCGTCCGGTTTGGCTCTGTCCTCGGGTCCTGGCGCCGGATCGCATCCGGTCCGAGAGGTTGTTTGCCACTCTGCTTCCGCTGAGCCTCGGCGGTATCTTCGATCTCCTGGACCATGCACTCGATTTTGTGGCGGTACTGCTCGGAGGAGAGATGTTCCCAGCAGGGTAGCGGCTCCAGGATAAGCGTTTCCGGCTCCTCGAAACTCTGCGGCCCGGTCGGCTCGCCTCGCTGCTTGGCCAGGTATTCTGCCGTCCGGTTGACCCAGACCCCCTCCAGCGGCGTGCCGGCGAGGAGGGCTGGCGCGGCATGGACGCCGGGCCAGTCACTCACCCGGGCCACCTCTTGGGCGGGGCCCACCCCGCCCTGAAGGGGCGGAACCTTCGCCAGGATGGCTCCGCTCCTGGCCAGGATCATCATCATCCTGGTCAGGAGAGAGCCGCGCCTACCCGTACTTCACACGTCGACCATCAGGAGCGAGACAATCCTGGCCAGGATGGCCCCGCTCCTGGCCGGGATTGTCATCATCCTGGTCAGGAGAGAGCCGCGCCTACCCGTACTTCACACGTCGACCATCAAGAGCGAGACAATCCTGGCCAGGATGGCCCCGCTCCTGGCCGGGATTGTCATCATCCTGGTCAGGAGAGAGCCGCGCCTACCCGTACTTCAGCCGTCGACCATCAGGAGCGAGACAATCCTGGCCAGGATGGCCCCGCTCCTGGCCGGGATTGTCGTCATCCTGGTCAGGAGAGAGCCGCGCCTGCCCGTACTTCACCCGTCGACCGTCAGGAGTGAGGCAATCCTGGGCAGGATGGCCCCGCTCCTGGCCAGGATTGATGTGCGGGCGTCTCTGCCCGCTCTTGAGTCCAAAGAAGAGATCGCAAACCATCGGCGAAACCCGACACCGGCCAGTAAGAGTTGCCAGGCACTGTGCGCCAGGGGTAAGCCTGGGAAAGGGGGAAGCAATGCACTCTCTTAGCTATACTGCCCGCCATGAAGTCCTCCGTCCATCTCTCTGATCTCCGCGGGCTCGCCCGGATAGCCACCGATGCGACCGTGGGGGTGACGGATCTGGTGGAGGCCGTCCATCAGGATATCGCCCGCCCGCTCGGCATGCCGAGGCGGGGGATCGCGGGCCTGGTGTACGGTGGCGTCCGCGGGGTGACCCGCCTGGTGGGAGGCGGCGTGGACGCTCTCCTGGCGCCGCTCGCCGTGCGGCCCGGCGGCCGGAGCTCGTCGCCCCGCTCAAGTCGCCGTGAAGCTTTGCTGGCGGCGCTGAACGGCATCCTGGGGGATCATCTGGAGGCCAGCAGTAATCCGCTGGCGATCCCGATGTCCTTGCAGGCGGCGCTCCCGGAGGCTGGTGGCAAGGTGGTGGTGCTGGCGCACGGCCTCTGCATGAACGATCTGCAATGGCGCCGCCGGGGGCACGACCACGGCGCGGCCCTGGCCCGCGATCTCGGCTACACACCGGTCTATCTCCATTACAACAGCGGTCTTCACACGTCGATCAATGGGCGCGCTTTCGCCGGCCTGCTGGAAAACCTGATTCAACAGTGGCCAGTGCCGGTCGAGGAGCTTGTGATCGTCGGGCACAGCATGGGTGGGCTGATCTCCCGCAGCGCTCTTCATTACGCCGAGGCCGCGGGGCACGCGTGGCCACGGCGTCTGCGCAAGATCGTTTTCCTGGGCACGCCTCACCATGGCGCGGCGCTGGAGCGCGGCGGCAACGGGGTGGACGCCATTCTGGAAGCGCTCCCCTACGCCGCCCGGTTCGCCCGCCTGGGGAAGATCCGCAGCGCGGGGATCACCGACCTGCGCTACGGCAACCTGCTGGACGAGGATTGGGAGAAACGTGATCGGTTCGAGCCGGCGCGGGACGACCGCCGCGCCGTGCCCCTGCCGGAGGGCGTCGAGTGTTACGCGGCGGCCGCGACCACCGGGAAGAGACCGGGCGACCTCAACGACCGGCTCCTGGGTGACGGTCTCGTCTCCGTGAGTAGCGCGCTGGGCCGCCATGAGGAGGCCGAGCGGTCCCTGCCGATTCCGGAGTCCCGGCAGTGGGTGGGGCACGGAATGAATCACATGGATCTGCTCAGCCGGCCCGAGGTTTACGAGCGGATCCGGAATTGGCTCACAACCTGATCGCAAGGGGCGGCCGGCGCGCCGCCCCTCGCGGATCTCAGAGGGTGTTTGGAAAGTTAGTCGCGACGCCCTCGGCCCGGGCATGAATGCCCGGGCTAAGAACAGCGCCGGATGAATCCGGCTTCAAGCTCCCTTCAGGGAGCGCTGTTCCTAGCCCGGTGATTCATCGCCGGGCGGGGGAGGCAGCTTTCGAGACACCCTCTCAGTTCAAGGTTCCCCTTACTGCGTGGTCGTGGTGGTCGGCGGATCCGTCGTGGTCGTGCCGCCCGGCGGGAAGGTGCCGTTCTTGGCGACCGGGACGCAGAGCTTGTCGGTGTAGCTCACCAGGACGTTCTCCGGCGGCAGCCCCATGGCGACCAGCACGGGGTTGAGATGGGTCAGCTTGAGCTGCGCGTTGAGCGGGTTTCCGCTCAGGGGGTAGCAGAGGACATCGGAGTACTGGACGTAGGGGAGCACGTCCGCTGGCGGCGTCTGGCCGTTCTTGGCGACCGGCAGGCAGAGCTGGCTCGCCGTGGGGCCGACGATCGTCGTCGGCTCCGGCGGCAAGGCCGCGAACAGCGGGTTGAGGTGCTTCAGCTGAAGGTTGCCGAAGACCCTCTGGGCGGCGTCTACCCGGTAGCACTCGACATCGAGATACTGGACCAGGCGCAGGACCTCCGGCGGAGGAATCTTGTTGTTCTTGGCCACCGGGACGCAGAGCTGCTGCGGCTCGCGAACGACCACGTCGTCGCTCGGCCCGAACATCCCCGCGATCACCGGGTTGAGGTGATCCAGGTGGAGCGGCAGATCGAGGGACGGGCCGCTGATCCCATAGCACTTCCAGTCGATGTACTGGATGAACGGCAGGGTGTCCGGGCTGGGCGCGTAATCATTCTTCTGCACCGGAACGCAGAGATCCTGGGGCGACTGCACGGCGACCTGCTGGGTGGGCACGCCTTTCTGCACGAGCACGGGATTGAGATGGTCCAGCCGTAGCGTCACCCCGAGCGGCGGCTGGTTGGTGATCTGATAGCACCGCACGTCGAGGAAGCTGACGAAACGGGCCACCGGCGGCAGCGCCTGACCGTTCACCGCCGCGGGGATCGACAGGATCGTGCCGAGGAACAGGCTCCAGAGGATGGCCTTACGGACGAGCGTGAACATGCGTAGTCGTCTCCTGGCTGCCGAGAGAGCAGCCTGTCCAAAGGTTGAGGAGCCCGGGCCCGGGAGATGGCGCCTCGTATTGAAGCGCTATCTGCAATATTGTAGTACATTCTGTGGGGCTTTGCGGGACAAGCCGTGCCGGCAAGGGGAGCCGCTCTCGACTTTGCTATCGTGAGCGCGTGATTCGAAGAGATTGGGTGGGTTTTGCTCTCGCTCTCCTGGTCCTCGGCTGTGGCCGTGGAGCGGACCCGCGGCGGCCGGACGCGGACAAGCCCCCGGTGCCGCGGGCGACCCGCGGCTACATCCTGATCTCGATTGACACGCTGCGGGCCGACCATCTCGGCTGCTATGGCTATCCCCGTCCGACCAGCCCATTCCTCGACTCCCTGGCCGGGCGGGCCACCCTGTTCGAGGAGGCGTACTCCCAGTTTCCCAGCACCCTGGTCTCCCACATGTCGATGCTGACCGGCCTCTACCCGCGGGAGCACGGGGTGTTTCCGCCGAACTCGGTGCTCTCTCCGGAGGTGGAGACGCTGCCGGAGGTGTTCCAGCGCGGCGGCTTCCGCACCGCCGGGTTCACCGAGGGGGGATATGTGAGCGGGCGCTTCGGCTTCCGCCGTGGCTTCGACGTCTTCGTCAGCCGCAACCGCGACCACAACCGGCCGGTGGAGGGGACCTTCGGCCGGGGCGTCGACTTTCTGAAGAGCGTCGGGCCGAAAGACCGCTTCTTCCTCTTTCTCCATACGTACGCCGTGCACACCCCCTATGACGCGCCCGAGCGGTACCGGGAGCCGTTCTGGCCCGGGCCGCCGCCCCCTGGAGCGATCGACGGCACGGGCCCGGCGCTCACCCGTTACAACATGACCGGCGAAGGGCTGCCGCAACCCGCGGTCGAGTGGCTCAAGGCGCTCTACGATGCCGGCATCCGGCAGACCGACGACGTTCTGCGGCGGTTCTTCGCGGAGCTCGAGCGGCTCGGTCTCGCCGGCGAGGTGACGGTGGTGATCACCGCCGATCACGGCGAGGAGTTTCTCGATCACGGCCAGTTCAATCACACGCAGCTCTACCGCGAGAGCCTGCACGTTCCGCTGCTGGTGATCCACCCCGACCACCGCGCCGCCGTGCGCCATGGCGGCGTCGTGCAGCTGATCGACCTGGCGCCCACACTCTACGAACTGGCACGGGTGCGACCGCGCCGCGCCCCCAGCGGCGCCAGCCTGGCCGGGCTCGTCGGGCGCCCTTCGCCGCCGCTCCCCGGCACCGCGTGGAGCGAGACCCTGGGCGGGCGGCGGGCGGTCTACCGCGGCGAGCGGCAGCACCAGGAGAGCCTCCTGCTCTTCGATCCTCCCGCCGGGGAGTGGCTGCCGCGGCGAGTCGCCTTCGACACCTCCGGCGGGCCCCTGGTGTTCGAGGCCCGCTCCCCGGAGCCCCGTCGCCTGGTCATCCGTCAGGGCGAGGAGAGGGTGACCGAGGTCCCTCTGACCTCGGACTGGACGCCGGTCCGGGTCGCGTCCGCCAGGCCCGGGCGCCTTTTCCTCGAGGCGGACGGCTGTACCGACTCGAATCCGGAAGGGGGAGGGAAGGAGCTCGAATGCCAATCTTTCCAGGTTCGCGGGCTCCGGCTGACCCGGATCGAGCTCTATGACGTCGCGCGGGATCCGGGCCAGCATCAGGATCTCGCCCGCGAACGGGCGCGGACGACCCGGGCGCTGCTGCGCGATCTGGTGGCGTTCAATCCGCCGCCGGTGGCCGCGGCCTCGGCGGCGCCGCCGTTCGATCCCGAGCTCGAGAAGAGCCTGCGGGCGCTCGGGTATATTCAATAGGAGTGTCGCCCCTTCGGGGCTGACCCTCACTCCCCAACCCCTCTCTCCCGGCCTCCCCCCCGACCGCCGGGAGAGAGGGGCTCAAACATCCATAGAACTAACCTCTCCCTCTTCTCCCGTCGGGAAGGGGGGGAGGCAGGGAGAAGAGGGCCGGGGTGATGAGGGCCAACGTCGCGTAAACGGAATCTGCGTCAGCGCAGATAGCCGAGAGCGTCGAGCTGTTTCTGGAGCTCGGAGTCCGGGGTCGTCTCCCCGGCCCGCAACTGTCCCTTGCGGCGGCGCTCCTCGGCCCGGAGCCGGGCGCGGAGGTAGCCTGCCCGCACCGCCTGCAGCGTGGCGAGGTCGCGACGCTCTCCGGGATCGGCCTGGCGATCGTAGAGAGCGCTCCCGGGGGTGGGGAGGCGATCCTCGATGAGCCGCCAGCCGGGAGTGGTCACCGCGGCCGCCCGGAGGCCGTGCTGGTCGAGCCACGAGAAGGCCGTGGTCTCCGCCGGGTCTTCCGCGGGCGGGCTGTCGCCGGAGATCCAGGGGGCGAGGCTGCGGCCGTCCATGCCGGACGGAACCGGCAGATTCAGAAGATCGAGGATCGTCGGCGCGACGTCTATCTGTTGCGCCTGCCGTTGCACGATCCTGCCGCTCCCCATCCCGGGGACCCGCACGATCAGGGGGACGTTCAGCATCTCCTCGTGCAGGGTCCTGCCGTGCTCCCAGCCGCCGTGCTCGAGGAACTCCTCGCCGTGATCCGAGACGAAGACGATCACCGTGTCCTCCAGAAGCCCGCGCTGGCCGAGGAGGTCGAGCAGCTCGCCGAAGGCCGCGTCATTGGTGGCGACCTCGGCGTCATAGAGGTCGAGGAGGTTGCGGAGCACCTCCGGCGTAGCCGCGATCTTCCCCTCTTCGACCCGGTGCAGGAAGTTCATGCGGGTGAGGCCCTCGTCCCGCACGCCGGGGGCGAAGCGTTGCCGGAAAGGGAGTGGGGGGGTATAGGGGGCGTGCGGCTCCACGGTATGGAGATAGAGGAAGAAGGGAGCATCCCCCGTCCATTGGGTCCGCAGCCAGTCGGCGGCCTCGGCGTTGACGTCGGTCGCCGCGCTGTGCTTCCGGGGGAGGAGCTGGTAGGTCTCGAACCCCTGGCCCAGGCCGAAGCTGCGCGCCACATTGCCGTTGGTCACGAACCCGGCGGTGCGGTACCCCTGCTCCCGCAGCCTCTCCGCGAGGGTGACGGCCTGTCCGGCGAGGACGTCCCGCCGGCCGTTGACGCCGTGGGTGCGGGGCAGCAGGCCGGTGAGGAGGGTGGTGGCGGCGGGGCGGGTCCAGGACGACTGGGCCACGGTGTGCCGGAAGAGGGCCGCGCCGCGGGCGAAGGCGTCGACGCGCGGCGAGACCGGCCGGGGGTAGCCATAGCAGCCAAGGTGGTCCGCCCGCAGGGCATCCACCAGATAGAGGATGACGTTGCGCGGCCGGCGGGCCGGCGGCAAGGAGGCCGGAGCCTCCGTGGCCGCGGTGGAGAGCCTGGTGTCCGGTCGCGGCGCGGCGATGGCCGGCCGCCGCAGCACGAGGCCGCTCCCCGCCGCCTCGCCCGGCTCCCTGGGCATGGCGGTGAGGGAGATCCGCGCCGGCCCGCTCCCGGCGTCTCCCAGCGCCAACGCGACCGGCCCCTCGTCCGGGCGGAGGCGGGCCAGCTCGCGCTCCGCGCCGTGCTCGGGCTGCAGGGTCACCCGCAGCTCTCCGGCCGGGCCGTCGCGGGAGCGGAGCTCGTCCATCGCCAGCACCGCCCCAACGGGCAGACGCAGGAAAGTGTCGATCCGCCGGCCCAGGGGGAGGGCGAGCTGGTCGCCGGCCGCGCGCACCCGGGCCTGCTCGTCGACCCCGGTCTCGAAGCGGAGAAGATCCCAGGCCACCCCGAGGTGGCGGCGGTCGCCGTTCTCCCCGCCGCTCTCCTCCCAGGGGGAGCGCGTCCAGGCGTAGCGCAAGGTGAGGTGGTTCTCCCCTTCTCGCAGACCGCGCCGCGGCAGGACCACCCGGGCCTCTTCATGGTCTGGCGAGAGGGCGACCTGGCCCACCGCCTCGCCGTTGAGAAGCAGGGCGACCTCCTGCTCCGGAGATCCGGGGGACGAATACGGCGACCCGCGGAGAGTCAGCGGGACGTCCCGCGGGGCGACGAGGAAGAACTCCAGCTCCGACTCCGGCCCGTCGCTCCAGACGAAGGTGCGCACGCCGTCCTCCTCGTCCTGGGCCCACCCTTGCCGCAGCAGCGGCCGGGCTTCGGAAGTCCCGAGGTCGACCCTCCCGGGCTCGCGCTGGATCTCCGCCAGATCGAGATCGGCGATCAGGTCGCGAACCGTCCCGCCGGGCCGCGGAGGCGCGGTCCGGCCGCACCCGGCCAGGAGGCCGGACAGGCAAACCAGTGGAACGCAGCCCCGGAACCAGAAGCGAGACATCATGCGAGTCTTGAGGATAGGGGCAGAGATCCGGCTTGTAAATTACTTCTTGACTCAGATGGACCCGCGAGGTATGATTTTTTATCTGCTGTGGAGTCAATGGGTGACTCCGCGGTACCCAAGCCAGAAATTACGAAAGGGACCCCGGTACAACAAGGGTCCCTTTTTGTCTTTTTGGCTCCAGAACAGAAAGAAAGAGAGACAACGACAATGCGCAACACAGGAAAAGTGAAGTGGTTCAATGACACCAAGGGCTTCGGCTTCATCACGCCGGAGGATGGGGGCAAGGACCTCTTCGTGCACCACTCGGCGATCCAGGGATCCGGATTCAAGAGTCTCGCCGAGGGCGACCGCGTCGAGTTCGACGTCGTGCAGGGCAACAAGGGCCCGGCGGCTGAGAACGTCAGCAAGATCGCTTAAACCCACCTGATCTTTGCGCCGAAAGGCGCTCCGTATAAGGTTTTGTTTTTTTGGGGCCGCCCGGCTTGGGTGGCCCGCTCTGCTATTCCCGCGCCGACGTTCTGGGGAGATCTGGCGTTCGGGAAGATGCACGTATAGAATCTTCTCAATGATCTGTCGGGAGCTGATTGGGAGGGTGGTCCTCTGCGGGCTTGCCCTGGCGGGAGCCGCGGACGCCCAGGCTCCGCCTCCGGCCGGTCACGGTCCCTACTTTCCCGCCGATTCCCCCTGGTACCAGGACGTCTCCGCGGCTCCTCTGGATCCTGAATCGGCGACGGTGATCAACTGGCTCTCTGGAGCCGGCGGCTGGGGCGGGGGGCGGATGCAGATCGACTTCAGCATCGAGGTGCTGGAGGCGGACGCCAGCGCTCCGCTCCGCGTCTTTACCTCCACCGGCGATTTCTACGATCCCGACTGCGATCGCCCGGGCCTCGCGTCCGTCCCCCTGCCGAACGGCGGCGCGCTGGAGGGGGAGACCGGCTATGACTGCGCCGGCGACGGCGACTGCCACCTGATCGTGGTCCACCGGCCGACCCGGCGTCTCTACGAGATGTGGCGCGCCAACGTCACCGGCGGGCAATACTTCGGCGGCTGCCTCGCGGTGTGGAACATGGATCTCACCTATCCCTCGGCGGGGCGCGGCCAGGATTGCACCAGCGCCGACGCGGCCGGCTATCCCATCGCGCCGCTGCTGTTCAACGCCGACGAGGTGGCGGCCGGCCAGATCGACCACGCCATCCGCTTCATCCTGCCGAACAGCCGCATGCGGCGTCTGGTGTACGTCCATCCGGCGACCCACTCGACCTCCTCCACCAGCGGGCCCGCCATGGCGCCACCCTACGGCACCCGCCTCCGGCTGCGGGCGGACTACCCCCTCCAGAACCTGCCGAACGAGGCGGCGCGGGTGGTCGCGCGGGCGATGCAGAAGTACGGCATCCTCCTCTCCGACGGCGGCACCATCGCCCTCACCGCCCAGAGCGACCGCTTCACCACCGCCAAGTGGGCCGGGCTCCTCGGCCCGCTCGACCTCAGGGCCCTCCAGGTGACCGACTTCCAGATGGTGGCCGGCGGCGACCGCTACAACTACACCGGCGACTGCGAGCGGACCACGCCGCTGTTCAACGACGGCTTCGAGTTGGGCGGACGGTCGAAGTGGAGCGGGTCGGTTCCATAAGTAAATTTTCTGTCAACGCGGCACGTTTCTCACTCCTGACGCACCAACCATAGCAAGGGGCCCCCATGTCGCGCTTCCGCTTGGCGGAAGCAACTGCCACGCGTCTGCTTTTCTCAAGGAGATGTATGCGAAAGCTTGGGCTCCACATTTTTGTTGCTTTGATGGCTCTCGTGCTGACAGCCGGCGCCGCCGGTGCCGGTCAGGGACTGTTCTCGCCGCTCGACATCGCCCCCTCGTACGCGAAGCTGCTGAACCAGGACAAGTCCTACCAGGTGCTGGCGGACAGCCCCGCGACGGCGTCTCTCGAGCTCGTCAAGGCCAACGCGAACCTGGTCAATGAGAAGGCGGCGACGTTGACGTTCAATCTCGGCTCGGGGCTGGACCTGCAGGCCCACCGCATCCAGGCCTATGCCACCGGGTCGGGATCGCTGGTCTGGTCCGGCGTCATCGGTGACGCCGCCGCTCGGGTGCCGTTCGCGCCGGACGCGTTCGCGTTCGATCCGCTCAACGTGGTCACGCTGGTCCGTGACGGCGACATGATCACCGGCAACCTTCATTACAACGGCGATTGGTACAAGATCCGCCCCCTGCGGTCGGGCGGCCACGCGATCGTAGCCGTGGACTCCAAGGCGATGCCGCCGGATCACCCGGAGGCGTACGCCAGCCTGCCGGTCATCAAGATGCCCACCCGCCAGACCAAGGCGAACACCGTCATCCGGGTGATGGTGAGCTACACCGCGGCGGCCGCGGCGGCCGCCGGCAACATCAGCAGCCTGATCGACCTCGCCGTCGCGGAGACCAACCAGGGCTACACGAACAGCGGCGTCACCATCACGCTCCAACTCGCCAGCAAGGCCCAGGTCACCTACACGGAGAGCGGCAGCTTCAGCACCGATCTGAGCCGTTACCGCGGGACCGCCGACGGCTTCATGGACAGCATCCACACCACCCGCAACTCGGTGACGGCCGACGTCGCCGCCCTGCTGATCAACAACGCCTCCGCCTGCGGCCTCGCCTCCGGCATCGGCTCAACCGCGTCGACGGCCTTCGTCGCCGTCTACTGGGACTGCGCCACCGGCTACTACTCCTTCGGGCATGAGATCGGGCATCTGCAGTCCGCCCGCCACGATCCCGCGACCGATCCCACCAATACGCCCTATGCCTGGGGTCACGGCTACCAGTACACCGGCAGCCCGAAGTGGCGCACGATCATGGCCTACGACTGCTCGGGCGGCTGCCCGCGCCTGAATTACTGGTCGAACCCCAACAACCTCTACAACGGCCACGCGATGGGCACGACCACCAAGAATCACAACGCCCGCGTGCTGAACGACACGCGCGCCACGGTCGCCGCCTTCCGGTAGAACGGCATCTCTTTCTAGCGTGACGAGAGCGGGGGCTTCGGCCCCCGTTCTTCTGTTTTGAAATAACGTTTCGACATGGATTTTCAGCCAAGCCACAGGGCCGCCACCATGGCCAGGCCGATGATGGCGTAGAGCGCCTGGTAACGTGCCTGCAGGCGGCGGATGCTCGCGTAGGTGAGGCCCTCGGCCAGGGTCTTGAGCGACCAGCGCAGGTGAACGGGGTAGAGGGCGGCGAGGGCCACCAGGGGGTGGGGGAGGATGCCCTGGAGGGCCAGGAGGAGAAGGAGGGCGTGGGCCAGGGTGAAGAGGGCCAGGCTGGCGGCGAAGGTGCGGCGGGGGCCGAAGATCACCGCATTGGTCTGGATGGCGTTGAGGACGTCGCCCTGGTGGTCGCGGACCTCCTGGGTCAGGTGGCCGGCGGCGAAGGTCAGGGCGAAGAAGGTGGCGATCGCGAGGCCGCGACCGTCGATGGCGTTTCCCAGGGAGTAGCCGAGGAGGAAGTGGAGGGCGCCGCCAACCAGATGCGCCGCTGAGCTGAGGAGCGGTCTGCCCTTCCAATTGAAGTGGGGCAGGGAGTAGAGGGCGCTCAGGGTCGCGATGGCCAGGGACAGCCAGAGGGTGCCTGGGCCGAGGCGGCTGAAGAGGAGGAGACTCAGGGCCAGCAGGCTGGCCGCCAAGCCGCCGATCTCCTCGCGGCCTACACCTCTGGCCGTGAAGACGCTGGCGGTCTTGTTGGGATCGGTGAGGTCGGTGGTCAGACCGGACCAGTCGTTGAGCATGAAGATGTGCGCCACCAGGCAGACGTTGGCGACGATGAGGATCGCCAGCGACCCCACGTTCTCCGCCGATGGATGGCGGATCGCGAAGGCGGCGCCGAGCAGGGGCGAGCCCTGGAGAACGAGGATCTCTTGCGGGCGCAGGCAGGACAGGTAGCGCGCCGCAGCAGCTTTAGCCGTCGAGATGGGGATGACCGAGGTGCGCATGTTTGTCATAAAGCCTTAGCCAGAGCGCGTAGCCGGCGTCCTCCGACCAGTAGTATCTGGGAACCGTCGCGGTGAGATCGTTGTGGTAAAGGAGCGGCGGATTCTTTCGCAAAAGGGCGAAGTCGTCCTTGGCAAGCTGGCGCAGGACCGCCTGGATCTCCGCCGTGTCGGCCGGTGGGCCTCCGGGGGGCGGCAGCGCGCGCCCCAGGAGCCGGACGAGGGACACCCAGATCTCCTGGCCAGGCACCGGCGTTCGCATCCGCGACTCGGGCAGCTCCAACTCGCAGCCGGCGCGCCGGAGGTCGGTCCGGCGCAGGATCGGGACCAGCGGCGCCATGCGATAGTAGACCCAGACCCGATCCTGATCGACAACAGGGCGGAGAGCTTCGCAAAGCGCATGCCCGGCCGGCGGCCGCACCTCGGCGAGCAGCAGCAGCAGGTGCATCTGGATGGCGATGTCGGCAGGGTTCGGATCGCCGCCCGGATCGAGGCACTGATAGGCCTCGCGCGGCGCGAGCCAGGTGCGGTAGAGCCCCTCGGGGGTGCGATATTGGTCGATCGTCGCCAGGGCGGCCGGCAGCCGCCGGCGGTCGGGGTCGGGAGCGAGCCTCCAGACGAGCGCCGTGTCGTCGGTGTCGGGTGTGATGGCGCACCCCAGGGTGCCGATGCCAGGAGCGTCTGGCAGGCCGTGGTAGCGCACCAGTCCGCCGGCCTCAATCTGGGCGGTGAGGTGCCGGCGGGCGCGCCGCAGGTTGTCGCCGAGACCGCCGGTGGCCGCCAGCGGATCGAGCAGGTCGATCAGGAGGGCGGTGAGGTAGGTGTTCATCTCCTGACGCGGCTCCTGGAAGCGCGTCGCGGAGGTGTAGGCGGTGAGCCAGTAACCCGGCCCCTGCTGGTGCGCGCGAAGCCGCGCCGCCGCCGTCCTGAAGCCCTCGTCGAGGTCCTTGCCGGCGGCCGGTGCCGTCCGCACGGTCAGCTTGCGCTTCTCCAGGTAAGCTCCCTCCCCCTTCTCGGAGGCCCAGGCGAAGGCGGTCAGATCGTGCTCGCCGGGAGCGAGGCCGGCCGTGTCGAGCGGGATGCGCCAGCCGGCGGGGCTCGCCTCGCGCAGCGCACCGCGGACGTCGGGCCGGTCGAAGAAGACGCGGGAGGCGACGGGCTGCCGGCTGTCGATGATGACCGCCACCTGCCAGGGCGTCGCGTGGCCCGCCAGCGCCCAGCCGGTGGCGACGACCTTCTGGCCGGCGGTGACGGCGGAGACCGGGCGGCCGCCGGCCTCGATGGCGTCAGTCGCTATCGCATCAATACTGCCGCGCGTCTCGATCATCAGCTCCCCCGGCGCGAGGCCATGCTGGAAGGAGGCGATGAAGGGCGCGTTCCGCCAGTCCCACGCGGCCCGCATCTGGTGGGGACCGCTGGCCACGGCGAAGATCGCGCCGTCGGTCGCGCCGGTGTACCAGAAGGCGCCGATGGCCTCGATGGCGACCGCGGCGCCGACCGCGAGCAGGAAGCATGTTCGGCCGAAGCCGCGCAGCGCGGCGACCACCGGCACCAGCATCCAGAGGAGCAGGGGCAGGAGGTCGGTCATGTAACGCGGCCCCCAGGAATAGCCGGCCCGCCAGTCGGCCTTGGCATAGAGCAGGACCTGGAGGAAGACGCCGGCGCCGATCGCCAGGCTGAGGCCGCGCTCGCCGCGGTCGCGCGGCGGGTGCCGCCAGGCCAGGGCGAGGAAGAGCAGGAAGGGTGAGAAGACGAGCAGCCCCCGCGTCGGGCTGAACAGCAATCCGCCGAGGCCGGAAAGCAGGCCGAACTGGAAGGCGGCGGGCTTGCCCATCAGCCCGTAACCGCCGGCGAAGTGGCCGGCCACTGCGAGGTTGTAGACCAGCACCAGGCCCATCGGCAGCGCCGCCGCCGCGGCGAGAAGCGCCGCCCGGCGGCCGGCCCAGAACAGTCCGTAAGCGCCCAGCGCCGCCGCGAGGATGACATCCGGAGGACGGTTGCCGGCGATGAGCCCGCACAGCAACCCCGCGGCCAGCGCCCGCGGCGCGGTGCACGGCCCGGTGAGGAGCAGCAGGGCGCCGATCACCAGGAGCTCAGCCATCCCGTGCTGCCATAGAGCCTGGCTGCCGATCACCCAGGTGGTGGTGCCGAAGGCATAGGCCAGGGTGAGCAGCAGTGCGATCGGCACCGCCGCCCGGCGCCGCAAAAGCAGGTAGAGGAGCGCCGCGGAAAGCGCCGCCACGAGCGAGGCGGAGAGCTTCTCCATGACCTTCGCCATGTGGTCCAGGCGCGCATCCGTCCAACCCCGTAGGTGCAGGTAGCCGATCGCGGGGAGATAGAGCGGCGCGATGAGCACCGGGGCCACCACGGGGTAGAGCGAGATGGTGTGGCCGCCGGCCACGCGCACCATCCAGTACGCCGCGTCGCCTCGCCCCTGGGCGGTGAGCGGCGCGATCGGATCGAGAAGGAGGGTGTGATACCGCCAGATCGCGAACGGCTGGTAGCGCGCCGGGTAGGTGTCGCCGGCGCTGATCGTCCGCAGGTTGGCGTTGTAGACCAGCAGGCAGCAGAGCCCGATGAGCAGGCTCGCCCGCAGCTCCCGCCGGCCGCCGAGGACCGGGGTCATGGTTTCCTGCTCACTGGCACGGGCTTGCTACGGGGGTCCGTCTCCACTACGAGATTCAGGTTGGCGAGAGGCCGGAGGGTACCACAAGGCGCCGCCTCCATGAAGGGACGGAAACCGGGGGAGGGGGAACCGGCGGGTACACGTCTCCCTTGATGGTGGGTGCGATCTGCCCTTCGAATCCTCACCCTCGGTCCCTCTCCCGGGGGGAGAGGGAGGGCCCGCTGATGTGGCGATATCCTTGAGCGAAGGGCCCTCCCTCTCCACAGAGTGGAGAGGGATCGAGGGTGAGGATTCGAAGGGCAGGACGCACCAACCGTCAAGGGAGACATGTAGGCTCTCCGCCCGGTTCTCCTCTGATAGACTTTCCCGGTCCTGAGAACCCGTCATTCCGTGACCGCCCGTTGAATCCAGCCGACCCCCTTTCCTGACGTGCTGCGCGAGATCCACGTCCGCAATCTGGCCGTCCTGGCCGAGGCCGCCGTCGAGTTCGGGGCGGGGTTCAACGTGCTTTCGGGGGAGACCGGGGCCGGCAAGTCGATCGTCGTCGATTCGCTCTCGCTGCTGGCGGGGGCGCGGGCCAGCACCGACATGGTGCGCACCGGGGCCGAGGCGCTGACGGTCTCCGGCGTCTTCGAGCCCGAGGGGGACGGCTGGCGGGCGGTGCTGGAGGAGGCCGGGCTGGAGGCGGAGGGCGCCGAGGTCCTGGTGCGCCGGGAGATCGGCCGCAGCGGCCGCAATCGCGTCTTCGTCAACGATCAGCCGACCACGCTGCGGCTGCTGACCGATCTCGCTCCCTACCTTCTCCGCATCCACGGCCAGCGCGACGAGTTGGGACTGATCGAGCCGGACCTCCAGCGCGCCATGCTCGACCGCAGCGGCGGCCCGGAGGCCGCGCCGCTCCTCGCCCGGGTGGCCGAGGCGTACGAGCAGCACGCGCGCCTCGCCGAGCGGCTGGAGCACCTTTCGGGGGACGACCGCATGCGCCGCGAGCGGATCGACCTCCTCCGTTTCCAGGCCACCGAGATCGACGCCGCCAAGCTGCGCGCCGGCGAGGAGGCGGAGCTCAAGGCGGAGCGGGACGTCCTGCGCAACGCCGAGGCGATCACCCGCGCGCTCGGCACCGCCTTCGCCCTGCTCTTCGAGGAGGAGGGAGCGGCGGTCGAGCGGATCGGCAAAGCCGGCTCGCTGCTCGCCGAGATCGAGGCCTGGGAGCCCTCTGCCGCGGCCTGGAGGGCGGAGGTCGAGGAGACGCGCATCCGCCTGACCGAGACGGCGCGCTCGCTGCAACATCGGCTGGACGGCCTGGAGGCCGATCCGGCCCGGCTCGATTTCGTCGAGGAGCGGCTCGCCACCATCGAGCGCCTCTGCCGCAAGCATGGCGGGGATTCCGGCGCCGTCCTCGCCCGGCGCGCCGAGATCGCGGCCGAGCTCGCCGAGCTCGAAGGGGACGACGAGAACCGTGACGAGCTCGAAGGGAAGGTCGCCGCCGCTCTCGCCCGGTACCGGGACGGAGCCCTGGAGCTCTCCCGCGGCCGCGAGGAGTGGGGGAGGGCGCTGGTCGAGCGGATCGAAGGGGAGCTCAAGGATCTCGGGCTCGCCCGCGCCCGGCTCTCCGTGGCGCTCGAACGGCGCCGCCGGGCCGGGAGCCTATTGGTGATCGAGAACGAAGAGATCGACTTCGGCCGCGAGGGGATCGATCAGGTCGTCTTCCTCTTTGCCCCCAACCCGGGGGAGCCGCCGCGGCCGCTCGCCCGCATCGCCTCGGGGGGCGAGCTGTCGCGCATCCATCTCGCCCTCCAGCTCGCCTCGCGGGGCGAAGCGGAGAAGGCCCGTCCGACGCTGGTCTTCGACGAGGTGGACACCGGCATCGGCGGCGCCGAGGCCGCCGCCCTGGGCGCCAAGCTCCAGCGCCTCGCCAAGGGCGGTCAGATCCTCGCCGTGACGCATCTGCCGCAGGTGGCAAGCTACGGCGATCTCCACTTCAAGGTCAGCAAGCGGGTGGACGGCGACCGTACCAGCGTGAAGGTCGATGAGCTGGAGGCCGGGGACCGGGTCGAAGAGGTGGCCCGCATGCTGGCCGGCAAGAAGATCACCGACACCTCCCTCTCCCATGCCCGGGAGCTGATCGCCGGCTCGGCCCGAAGGAAAAAGTGAACCCGCACTCTCTGATCCCGGCTGCTTCATGTAGGGGCGGGGCTCGCCCTGATACTGTTCATTTAAGCGTTCTGAACGTAGGGGAGGGGCTTGTCCCCTCCCTCGCCCCGGAGGGGCGAATTTATCCAGCCTGGGGTGTCAACCCCAGGTGGGCCGGCCCCACCAACCCAAACCCCGCAGGGGTGGCCGATCGGGTTGGAATCGGCCACCCTTACAGGGTTTGGATTCGGGGTGCCTCCCCACCTGGGGTTGACACCCCAGGCTGGATAAATTTCGCCCCCTCTGGGGGCGAGGGAGGGGACAAGCCCCTCCCCTACGAAAAAAAAGGAACGTTCTCAGCCCGGGTGGACGATCGGCCGGCGTGGTGAGGGTCTGGCATTGGGGCGATCCCGTCGCTCCGCTCCGCGACCTCCTCGCCCGCGGCGGCGTGCTGGCGATTCCGACCGAGTCGAGCTATGGCCTGGGAGTCGATCCCTGGAACCGGACGGGGGTCGAGACGATCTATCGGATCAAGGAGCGCGAGGCGGGCAAGGCGTTGCCGGTGGTGATCGCCGGCCGTGAGCAGCTCGCCGGCTTGGGGATCGATCCCGATCTCAATATAGTGAAGCGCCTCTTCGCCTTCTGGCCGGCGCCGTTGACCGCGGTCCTGCCGGTCGCGCGGCCGCTGCCGGCCTCGGCTGGCGAACGGACCCTGGCCGTGCGGGTGCCGGATCACGGCCGGTTGCGGGGGCTGCTCGCCGCGATCGGCCACGGGCTGACGGCGACCAGCGCCAACCGGAGCGGCGAGCCGCCGATCCTGGAGCCGGCCGGGGTCGCGGAGCTGCTCGCCGGCGAGGACGCGATGGTGGTGGACGGCGGCGCGCTCCCGGGCGGGCCCCCCTCGACGCTGGTGGCAATAGAAAAGGATGGGCTCGTGGTTCTACGAACAGGAAGATTTCCCTCCGAGCGCCTCATTCAAGAGCTCGGTCGATCCACGGGAGACGAACAAGCATGAAGCACCCAGCGTTTGGTATCTCGGCCCGGGCGGCGTTTCTGCTCGCCGCGGCAGCCCTGCTCGCGGCTCCGGCCGCCTCGCGAGCGGCGGAGCCGGCGGCTCCCGCGGCCCCTGTGGCTCCTGTGGAAAGTGCCGCCGCCGCCTCGGGCGTGCCGGCGAGCGCTCTGCCCACGATTCCGCTCGCGGAGATCCAGCGCGGACAGCGCGGCTACGGCCTGTCGGTCTTTTCGGGTACCGAGCCCGAGCGCTTCGACGTCGAGGTGATCGGCATCATGCGCAACGTCAGCCCGGACGTCAGCTACATTCTCGCCCGCCTGACCGGCAAGGGGCTGGAGAAGAGCGGGGTCGCGGGGGGCATGAGCGGCAGCCCGGTGTTTCTCGACGGCCGGCTCGCCGGCGCGGTGGCGTTCAGCTGGCCGTTCACCAACGAGGCGATCGCGGGGATCACGCCGATCGGCTCGATGCGGCAGCTCTCGGGCCTGAAGCCGATCGCCCGTCTCGCCGCCGCCCCCCTCGATCAATCTGTCGGACATCCTCACCGGCCATCTCCCCAAGGATCTGATCGCGACGCAGTTCTCGCGCCTCCTCCCCCGGTTCGCCGACGGCGCCGCGCCGGCCGTCCAGTGGACGGCCAGCGGCTTTGGCGAGAAGTCCCAGGGGATGCTGCGGCAGGTGCTGGGGAGCGTTGCCTCGTCAGGGAAAGCCACCCCCGGCACGGTGTCCGACGACCTCACCCCCGGCAAGGCGGTGGACGTGGTGCTCATGGATGGCGATTTTCAGCTCGCCGCCAACGGCACGGTGACCGACCGCTACGGCGATCAGGTCCTCGCCTTCGGCCATCCGTTCCTGGGGCTCGGTCCGGTCCGGGTGCCGATGGCGACCGCCGAGGTGGTCACCGTCCTCTCGAACGCCAACAGCTCGTTCAAGATCTCCAACTCCGGCAGGATCGTCGGCGCCTTCGAGCAGGATCGCAAGACCGGCATCCAGGGGCGGATCGGCGCCGAGGCGCCGATGATCCCGATGGTGCTGAGGGTCAAGAGCGAGCGCCCGCGCGAGTACCGGATGCGGCTCGCGGCGCTCCCGGACTTCGTGCCGCTGCTGGTGGGCAGCGGCGTGGTCGCCGGACTGGAGGCCGCCAGCTACACGACCGGCTCCCAGAGCCTCGATCTGACGGCCCGTCTCGGCCTCCGCGGCTACGGCGACCTGGTGGTGCGCCAGAGCTTCGACGGCAACACCGCGGTGAGCGAGGCCTCGAGCTTCCTGCTGGCGATCGTCTCCTACATCTCCCAGAACCCGCTGGAGAAGGTCGACGTCGAGAGCGTCGAGGTCGACCTCGCGCAGACCGATCAGCCGGTGTTCGCCAGCCTGGTGGGCGCCAACGCCAGCCGCACTGTGGTCCGCCCCGGCGACCGCGTGATGCTGAACCTGGACTTCGTCCCCTATCGCGGCGACCGCTTCCGCCACTCGATGCCGCTTGACCTCCCCGGGGATCTGCCGGCCGGCCGCTATTCGCTGCTGGTGGGAGACGGCGCGAGCGTCGACGCCGCCCGCCTGTCGCTCGAGCCGGCCGAGCCGGTCAGCTTCCCGCAGGCGCTCGAGCCTGCTGCGCTCGTTCCACTCGCGGCGCGACCTGATCGTGCTGGGGGTCTACAGCGGAGCGGGTCTTTCCGTGGCCGGCGAGGCGATGCCCCGGCTGCCGGGCTCCGTGCGCTCGCTCTGGGGGGCCGCGGCCTCGGGGAGCGCGGTCGCCCTGCGCTCCGCCGTCGTGCAGGAGAAGCGGGAGACCATGGCCGTGCCGATCCAGGGGCTGGTGCGGATCGACCTCGACGTGCGCCGCCGCGAGCCGGTGGCCGGCGAAGATCAGGGAGCGGGTGCGGCGGAGAACGACGTGGCGTCCAACGACAAGGGGAGGGTATGAGGAGAGCGCGATTCAACATCCTGGCCGCGGGGCTGCTGCTGGCCGCGGCCGTCCTGCCGGCAAGCGGCACGCAAGTGAAGATCTTCCAGGCCCGTAGCCAGACGGCCTTTCTCGCCGGCACCCTCGACGGCGTCAGCATCGATGCGCTCGGCCGCATGCAGCTCGCCCCCAAGGTCGACCGCGTGGCCTCGGTCGCCGAGCCCTTTCTGCTCTCCGCCGCCGTCCATCGGGACGGCTGGGTGGTGGGCACCGGCAATGCCGGCAAGGTGCTGAAGATCGATCGCAAGGGGGGCGTCACCGAGCTGTTCACCGCCCCCGAGCCCGAGATCTTCGCCGTCTGGTCCGATCCGGACGGCACCGTCTACGCCGGCACCTCGCCCCAACGGCAAGGTCTACCGGATCCCGCCGGCCCAAGGGGGGAAAGCAGCTAAAGCCGAGCCCTTCTTCGATCCCAAGGCCACCTACATCTGGGCCCTCGCGCGCGCCGCCGACGGCTCCCTGCTGGTGGGCACCGGCACCGAGGGCAAGCTCTTCCGCGTCGACGCCAGGGGGAAGGGCTCGGTCCTCTTCGACAGCGACGACACCCACATCCGGACGCTCGCCTCCCTTCCTGGCGGGGATGTCCTGGCCGGCACCGCCGGCGAGGGTCTGATCCTGCGGATCAGCCCCGATGGCCGGGCGCGCACCCTCTATGACGCCCAGGAGCCCGAGGTCGTCTCCCTGGCGGCGACGGCGGACGGCACCTGCTACGCCGCCGTGATCGCCTCCGAGGCGAGCCTGGTGGACCAAGCCAAGGATCAGGCTGCCGCGGCAGCTCCGGCCGCCGCCGCTCCGGGCCGGCGAGCGGGCGCCGGCGGCAGCCAGCCGCAGGTCTCCGTCTCCGTCGAACCGGTCGAGGCGCCGACGGTCGGGACCGGGCGCAAGGGCGGAGCCGCGGCGACCCCGCGCAGCCAGGTGCTCTCGATCTCCCCTTCCGGCGTGGTCGAGAGCCTCTGGAGCTTCCCCGAGGATACGGTCTACAGCCTGCTCTGGCAGAACGGCAATCTCTGGGTGGCGACCGGGCTCGAGGGGAAGCTCTATCGCTGGGCCGACCAGCAGATGCTTCTGGAGAAGGACGTCGACGAGCGGCAGATCGTGGCCGTGCTGGCGGGGGAACCGGGGCCGGCCTTCGCCACCACCAATGCCGCCGCCCTCTACCGGGTGACGGCGGGGACCGAGACGCGCCGGTACCTACACCAGCGCCGCGCTCGACGCCGAGCAGGTGGCGCGTTTCGGCACCTTCTCCTGGGAAGGGGATCTGCCCCCGGGCAGCGCGGCGCGCTTCTCGTTCCGCAGCGGCGTCAGCGCCGAGCCCGACCGCACCTGGTCCTCCTGGACCGAGCCGCGCGAAGGCCGGGAGATCCCGCTGACCGGGCTGCCCCGGGGGCGCTTCGTACAGTGGCGGGTGGAGCTGCGGGAGGGGGCTACCGCAGGTAAGGCAGAAGCGGCCTCGCCCCGGATCTACGAGACCGAGCTCTCCTACCGGCAGGAGAACCTGAGCCCCAAGATCGGCGGTGTCCAGGTGCTCGATCCGGGGCAGATCCTGGTGCCGGCCAACTTCAATCCGGCCAGCCAGGTCTTCGAGCCGGCCCATCCCAACCGCGACTGGGATCTTCACCAGCCTGACGCCCGCGGCCGACGACGACTCCGGCGGGCGCAGCAAGATGCTCTGGAAGCTCGGCTACCAGACGCTGCGCTGGACGGCGGCCGATCCCAACGAGGACGATCTGGTCTACGATCTCTCCTTCCGCCCGGCCTCCACGGCCGGCGACAGGGAGGGGGAGTGGCTCGCGGTGGTGAAAGATCTCAAGGAAGATCACTACAGCTTCGACGCCACTGTCGCTGCCCGACGGGATCTACCGCTTCCGTCTCCGGGCCTCCGACCTGCCGTCGAACGATCCCGACGACCGCCCTCGTGGCCGAGCGGGTGAGCGACCCGGTGGTGATCGACCACACGCCTGCGGGGCTGGTGAAGACAGAGAAGGACGGCAAGCTCCTGCGGGTCACGGTACGCGATGCCGAGAGCCCGTTGCGGGAGGCCGCCGTCAGCATCAACGCGCAAGAGTGGAAGCCGGTGCGGGCGGCCGACGGGCTGCTCGACGGACGCACCGAGACCCTGCTGATCGAGACCGGCAAGCCGGGGGACCTGATGCTGCTCCGGGTCACCGATGCCGCGCATAACGTCATCACCTTCAATCTCAGCCAGGAGCGATGAGCAAGCGGATCGCGGTCTACCCCGGGTCGTTCGACCCCATGCACAACGGCCACCTCGACATCATCGAGCGTTGCCGTCCGCTGTTCGATGAAGTGGTCGTGGCGGTGCTGCGCAACGAAGGCAAGCAGCCCCTGTTCTCCGTCGAGGAGCGGATCGAGTCGATCCGCGAGATGGTCACCGGCGAAGTCCGGGTCGAGAGCTTTTCCGGCCTGCTGGTCGACTTCATGGATCAGGTGGGCGCCCGCGCCGTGGTGCGCGGGCTGCGCGCCATCTCGGACTTCGAGTACGAGTTCCAGATGGCGCTGATGAACCGGCGTCTCAACCCGCAAGTCGAGACCGTGTTCATGATGCCCCGGGAGGATTACACCTACCTCTCGAGCCGCCTGGTGAAGGAGGTCTTCTCGCTGGGCGGCGATCTGACCGGGCTGGTTCCCGAGCCGGTGCTCGCCAGGCTGCGGCGGCGGCTGCCGCCCAAGGCGGCAGCCACGGCAGGCCCGGGGGAGACCGCGTGAGCCTCGAGCGCTTCCTGCTGCGCCTCCCCAAGGTCGAGCTCCATGTCCATCTGGAGGGCTCGATGCGCCCGGCCGTGCTGCTGGAGCTGGCGCGGCGCAACGGCATCGAGCTGCCGGCCCAGGACGAGGCGGGTCTCAAGCGCTGGTTCCGCTTCACCGACTTCGAGCACTTCGTCCAGGTCTACCTCGCCTGCTCGCGGGCGCTGCGGTCCCCGGAGGACTTCCAGCTCCTGGCGCTCGACTTCCTGACCGAGCAGGCGTACCAGAACGTCGTCTATACCGAGGTTCACTTCACGATCTCGACCCACCTCGCCAACGGCGTCAACGGCGACGAGGTGCTCGCGGCCCTGGCCGAGGCGATCGCGGAAGGGGAGCGGCGCCATGGCGTCACTCTGCGCCTGATCCCGGACATCGTGCGCAACGTCGGCGTCGAGCCCGCGGACCGCACGCTCGATTGGGCTCTCGCCGGCTGGAAGCGGGGGGTGGTGGCGGCGCTGGGTCTTTCCGGGAGCGAGCGGCTCTACCCGAACGAGCCGTTCCGCGACCATTTCGTGGCTGCGAAGAGGGAGGGTCTCCACCGCGTGGCGCACGCCGGAGAGCACGCCGGCCCGGAGTCGATCCGTTCGGTCCTCGACGTCTGCGCCGCCGAGCGCATCGGCCACGGCGTGCGGGCGATCGAGGATCCGGTCCTGATCGAGGAGCTGCGGGGGGCGCAGATCCCGCTCGAGGTCTGCCCGACCTCCAACGTCTGCCTGGGGGTGGTTCCTGACCTGCCGAGCCATGCCTTCGACCGGCTCTACCGGTCGGGGCTGGCGCTCTCCGTCAACTCGGACGACCCGACCTTCTTCAACACCAATCTCACCCTCGAATACCTGCGCCTGCACCAGACCTTCGGCTACTCCCCGGCCGAGCTGGCCGGCTTCTCGCTGGCCGCCCTCCGGCAGTCCTTCCTGCCGGAGGCCGAGCGCGCCGTCCTGGAAGAGAGCTTCCTCCAGCAGTGCGACGTCCTGGGGAAGGAGATGTTCGGTGCGCCGGTGGAGCCGCCGGTGAGCTAGGTGCTCTAGTCGTTGGGGAGGGCCCAGAGCTCCATCCCCATCGTCCGGGAGAGATGGAGGAGGTGCTCGAGCCGCTGCAGGAAGTCGAGGAGCCCGCGCCAGCCGAGCTCCTCGCCGAGGCGGATGTCGTCCGTCCCCTCCAGCCCGACCCACTCCGGGGGCTCGGGGATCTCCCGCTTCCGGGCGCGCATCGCGAGCTCCGCGATCTCCAGCTCCCACATCCCCCGGACCTCCGCGTCGATCCACGTCTCCTCGGCGGGATCGAGCCCCCGGAGCCCCTGGAAGACGGGGAACCCCGTGAGCCCGGAAAGATAGCCCACCAGCTCGTCGTCGAGGATGACGAAGGTCTCCTGCAGCGGGGTCCCCTCTTCGTCGGCCATCAGGAGAGTCCACGACATGGGAGAAGTCTATCCCGATTGACAGATTCAGCTGGGAAGACATATGTTCACTAAGGAGATTTTCCTATACTTTGGCGTCATCTTCTGTACCTTGGGTCGGATTCCAGGCATCTCGATGTCGCAATCTTTCTACGCATCCAGCGATGGGCGCGGACACCCCATTGAGCTCCCGAACGGTTTAACCCCAGCCTTGGACGACCAGGACCCCAGCCTCCGTCTGATCGAGCAGATCCAGGCGGGCATCGATGTCGAGGAGAACTCCCGGCAGCTTTACGAGCTGCACTATCGGAAGATCATTAATTTTTTCCGCCGCAAGCACTGTTCTCCTGAAGAAAGCCGCGACCTCACCCAGGATGTCTTTTCTCGTGTCTTTCAAGCTATAGCCACCTTTCGACGTGAATCCAGGTTTGAAAGATGGCTGTTCGAGATCGCCGCCAACGCCTTCCGGAACGAGCTCCGGAGGAAGGGAGCGGAGAAGCGGGATGCGGTGGAGGTGTCGATCAATGTCTCTCCGGAGGATGGGGGCGGCGTTGCTGCCCAGGTCGTGGAGCCGGTCTCACAGGAGCAGAGCGCGCTGGACTCCATGATTAAGGGGGAGCGACGCGCGCGCCTGCGCTCGGCCCTGCGGGAACTGCCGCCCCAGATGCGGACCTGTTGCATGCTGCGCTATGTAAGAGGGCTGAAGTACCAGGAGATCGCGACGGTCATGAAGATCTCCATCGAGACCGTCAAGGCGCACCTCCATCAGGCCCGCAAACGGCTCATCGAGAAGCTGGGCGACGGGGGAGAGGAACCATTGTGAGCGACGAGACCCAGGATCTGGACGAGATGCTCGGCTTTCTTGCCGAGGATGGCCGCCAGCGGCGCGACCCCGAGGAGCATCCCAGTCCGGAAGAGCTGTCCGCCTACCAGGCGAACGAGCTGACTCCGGAGCAGGATGAGCGGATCCAGGACCACCTCGCCGTCTGCCAGCACTGCACGGAGCTGCTCCTGGATCTGGAGGAGTTCCTCAAGCCGCCGGCGGTGGCCACCGAGCCGGTGGTCGACTTCGAGGCCGCGGCAGACTGGCGGCAGTTGCGGGATCACCTCCCGCAGCCAGCAAAGGCCAAGCCACGAAAGCGCTTCGCACAGCCGCTCGCGGCTTCTCTGGCCGGGGCCCTGATCCTACTGGGACTCTCCTTCTTGCAAATGATCAGCTCACACCGGGAAGAAGTGACTGAGCTTCGGAGCCAAGTGGCGGAGCTGCGGCAGCCGATCGTGAATCCGCAAACGATCAGCCTGCGGAGCATTCGCGGCGAAGCTTTCGAGCTGCCAGCGGATCGCACTGTCCGGGTGAATCTCGAAACGTCAGCTCCCAAGGAGTACGGCGAATATAGAGTCCAGATCATGGACAGCGAGGACAAGCCGATCTGGGAGAAAGCCCTGCGCAAAGATGAACATGGCAAATTGACCATAATTATTCCTGAAAACTTCTTGAAACCGGGTTCGTATACATTTCGTCTGGTCGGGGCCCATGGGGGCAGTTTGGATTTGCTTGAGGAATACCTGGCACGCGTCATATCCAAGTCATCAGGAAGCTAAGGAAAATGACCTGCCTCTTGAGCGGCAACTCCAAGTATAATAAGTAGATTCAATTGCACGTACGAGTCGGCTCGGCTAGCCAGGTACTTACCTGGCGCTTGCTGAGCTGCTCTCGAATGGAGGAGCCTCATGTTCCGTACTGTGAACCGTCTTCTCCTCGGTGTCCTTGCGCTGAGCCCCGTGGTCGGGTTCGAGCTCCTGCCCAGCCAGGGACGCTTGCTAACTCGTTCTGACCCGCCCGATACCCCCATACATCTCCTCGGCCCCATCGAGCAGGGAGAACTACCGCGCGACACGGGGAAAGTTTATCGAGTGCGGCTGAAGAAAGGGCAATTCGTCCACCTCTCGGCGAAACCGATCGATGCCGATGTCGCGCTCGTATGGTTTGATCCCGGGCGTAACGATCTGTTCCGTGTAGATACCCAGTTCTACCCCTTCAAGACGGAGCACCTCTTTTTCGTGGCGCGAGCGGAAGGCCTCTATGGCGTCCGGATCGAGGACGGCAGCGGAGGAAAGAGGGCGGGAAGTTATACCCTTCGCGTCGAGGCCCTTCGGGTTGCCGATGATCGTGAGCGCAAGAACGCTCAGGCTGAGGAAGCTTTTTATACTGGGAAGGGGCTCCTGCGGAAGGGCTCGTTGAAAGAGGCGGAGCCAGATCTGCGGTACGCCCTCCAGAACTGGCAAGACCTGGGCAACAAGGCCCGTCAGGCGGATGCTTTCGAGCTGTTGGGGCAGTTGCGAGAAGCGGCCCATGATTCCCCCGGAGCTCTCCAGGCCTATCAGCAATCCGCCACCTTGCGGGTCGCCTTGCGAGACTTTCAGGGACAAGCCAATGTTCTGATGGAAATGGCGATGAATTATGACGGGCAGGGCAAGCTCCAGCAGGCCGAGTCTCTCTTTGTTCAGGAGTTGGAGATCCGGCGACGTCTCCATGACCAGAGCGGAGAAATCACCGCAGTCTATAACCTCGCGCGGATGGAGCAGTCTCTTGGTAAATATGAAAAATCTCTGGATCACTTCAGCCAAGCGATTAAAGGCTTCGATCGACAGAAGGCCTGGGGCCTCGAAAGTCAAGCATTTAATGGAAGAGGGTGGTCCTATCTTTCCATGGGAATGACGGATTCGGCTCTGGACGACACCGAGCTCGCGCTACGGCTGGTGGCCCCTTCGGACTTGAAAAACCGGGCCATCATTCTCACGCAGAAAGCAGGGCTCTACCGGGACAAGGGAAGGCTGGAGGAGGCGCTCTCCATCGCCGATCAAGCCTTGGTGCTCCGCAAGCAGATCCGAGACACCAATGGTGAGGGAGTCACCTTGAGCAGTCTCGGTACAACCTACTTTCGTCTCAATCGATTAGGCGATGCGTTGAACGCGTTCCAACGATCCACCCAGATCTTCCGGGATGGCGGAGACCGGAAAGATGAGATCGATTCCCTGGTGAATCTGGGCTGGATCCATGCCATTCAGGATCGAACCGAGATAGCTCTCAAGATCTTCAACGAAGCTCTTCTTCTAGCTCGCGAAGGGGGAAACAAGCCGACAGAGGCCAAACTGCTTCATGGCATAGCCTATGCCGAGCGCAAGAGAGGGAATCCGATCGCCGCGATGGCAAGGATCGATGAAGCGATCGCCGTCGCGGAGTCCTTGCGCAGCGCAGCGGAACGCCACGATTTGCGCGTGTCATTTCTCGCCGACCACCAGGATCTTTACGGTCTCAAGATCGAGCTTCTGATGGCGCAGCGTTCCATACGGCCAGGGGCCGGTTACGCTTGGCAGGCGTTCCAGGCCAGTGAGCGTGCCCGGGCACGAGGACTCTACGATGCGCTTGCTGAGGAGGAGGGACAGAGGGCTGATCCACTCGTCAGACCTGAGCTTCTCAAGAAGCATCAAAGGCTCCAGGATGAGATCAACGGACTGAATCAGCAACTCCGGCGCCTCGACATGCCCATGGATGCAAAAAGAGAAGGCGAAGCTCGTCTTCGCCGTTTGATCGGAGAGAACGAAGCCTTCAAAGCCAGGATGCGCAACGCCGGCGGACGGACGCCAAGTCTCAGCCTGCCTCCCTCCCTTTCCCTAGGGGAGATCCAGAACCGAATCTTGGACAGGGAGACGGTGCTCGTCGAGTATTACCTGGGAGAAGAGGCAAGCTTCGTGTGGGCCGTGACTCCGGAATCCTTCCAGGGCTTCGAGATCGAATGTTCCGATCTTCGTGAATTGGCGCGGAGAGTCTATCAGGGCATGGCGAATGGAGTTGAGCAGGCAGGTGAGCCGAAAAGTACGGCGGATCTCGAACGTCTCAGCGATTGTGTTCTGGGGAAGGTTGCGCACCTTCTCGTCGGAAAGCGAGTCCTGGTTGTAGCCCACGGTGAGCTCCAGAAAATTCCGTTTTCAGCATTACTCGAGCCTACGGTCAGGAGGTCGAAGGCTCGCGAAGCTGTAGCCCTTCCGTATCTCGTGTTGCATCATCAGGTGGTCAACGTGCCTTCGGTTTCCGTTCTGTCCATTCTGCGGAAACAACGGACGGCACGGCACTTATGGAAGCGTTTCCTGTCTATGGTGGCGGACCCCGTCTACAATCCGGGTGATGAGCGATTGCCTCGTGAAGCCGCGACGGTGGCGAGGCAGAGGCTACCTGGCCAGCCGGAGCCTTATCCTCTTTCTCGCCTCCTGAGATCTCGAGAAGAAGCTCAACAAGTCCGCTCCCTTGCTCTCGCCAAGTCGCTCGGCGTTGACCTAGCCTCTGGATTCCGGGCGACTCGGGAATGGGTCAAGCAGGGGCACCTGTCAGATTCGCGGGTCGTGCACTTCGTAACTCACGGAGTTCTCAATGAGGTCTATCCACAATTGTCGGGCCTGGTTCTCTCGCAGTTCGACCGGCAAGGGCAGCGGCATGACGGGCTGCTGCGTGTCCATGAGATCGACGATCTTAAGCTGAACGCTGATCTTGTCGTGTTGAGCGCCTGCCAGACGGCGCTGGGAAAGGACGTGCGCGGAGAGGGGCTCGTGGGTCTGACACAGGCGTTTCTGGTCGGGGGCTCCTCCTCGGTCCTGGTGAGCCTCTGGAAAGTGGACGATCGCGCCAGCGCAGAGCTGATGAGTCAGTTCTATCGATATCTGGTTGAGGGCCTTCCGCCCGCGGCTGCTCTAAAATCGGCGCAGGAGCGCATGATCGAGCGCGAGCCGTGGCGCTCCCCGTTTTACTGGTCAGGCTTCATTCTACAGGGGGAATGGAAGGGGGTGGGAACCTCCAGGCAGGCGCTCCGTAAATGAATATAAACAAGCTCCATACCAGCGTGTCTTCCCGAGATGGAAACGCGAGGAAGCTGCCGATCGTGAAGCGAGGCTCCAGGTATTTCCCAGCCTCCGGCGGCACCTCAGTCCATCAACGATGTTTGGCAAGGAGGAACGCATGGACCAGAGCTCCAAAGACCAGGGTAAGCATGTTAACGCCGGGGAGTCCGAGTCGAAGCCCCCCGGCATCCCCCGGGAAGATCCCCCGCCGCCGCCAGCCGTCGACCACGTACAGACGATCGTCAAGGACCCGGACGGCGATTCGTAAGCCGGAAGATTTCCAGTCCAGTTTTGCCGGAGCGCAGTGCGGCAGGCGCTCTGCCGGCCTGCGCTCCGGCACCGGTTCGCTCGGAGGATCAATCATGAAACCTATAAATTATTGTCTTTTGGCTCTGCTGCTGGTATGTGCGCAGTGCCGCCACATTGGTCCCGCGGAAAAGTCGTTCGATCAGATCTCCGCGATGGTGAACGGCCGGACGGCCGACGAGGTCGAGGAGCTTCTGGGGCTCCCGAATACCCGGCAGTCGGTCCTGTTCGGTGACGAACGTTGGATCTGGTGGAACTACACCTATCTCGACGGCAAGGACTACGCACCCCAAATAAGGGGGCATGTCGTGCATCTTGAGATCCTGTTCAAGAACCCGACGCCCCCTGGAAAGCGCCGTCTCCCGTACTCCCAATGGCACATCGTTTCGCCGTTCGGTGTCAGTTACTCGGGTTTCACGCCGGAGAGGATGGCGGTTCCCGCTAAACAAACCGCTTCCGAAGGTGTCTCTCTCCGTGAGACTTCTGAAAGGAAATCCCTTCCATGAATCAGGCCGACGACCGCCCCAAGTGGGCCCTGCTGATCGGCATCAACCGGTATCCCAACTTCGCTCCGCGAGGTCAGCTCTCCGGCTGTGTCAATGATGTCGAGGTGATGCGGCAGGTCCTCGTGAATTCGTTTGATTTTCCTGAGAGCCATGTCGCCGTGATCACGGATGAGCAGGCGTCCCGGGAGGGCATTCTCGGGGCGATGCGGGAGCTGGTTCAGCGGGTGGGGCCGGAGGACATCGTCGTCTTTCACTACAGCGGCCATGGCTCGCAGATGACCGATCTCGAAGGGGATGAGCCGGATGGCCTCGACGAGACGATCGTGCCCTATGACAGCGGCCGGGCTCCGCATGAAAACCGGGATATCAAGGACGACGAGATCTATCTCTGGCTGCGGGAGCTGACGGCCAAGACGTCCGCCGTCACCCTGATCTTCGATTGCTGCCACTCGGGGACGATCGTCCGCGACGACTTCGGTGGCGAGGTCCGGTGGGTCGAACCGGATCTCCGGCCGGCCCACGAGTTGCCTCCCTCCCCGATCCCGCTCGCGTTCCGCGGTCAACTGGACGGCGGCCGGGATGTCGGTCCGAGCGGCTGGCTCCCCCTCGGGGAGAGATATGTCCTGATCTCCGGGTGCAGCCAGAAGGAGAGGTCGTTCGAGATCGAGGAGCCGGCGGGGGTCCGCCACGGGGCGCTGACCTTCTTCCTGAGCAGGGAGCTTCTCAAGGCCGAATCCGGCGCCACCTACCGGGACGTGTTCGAGGCGATGGCACCGCTTGTGTCGTCGCGGTTCGCCGATCAGCATCCGCAGCTCGAAGGCGCCCGCGACCTGGCGGTCTTCGGCGTCGGCCGGATCGAGCCGATGAAGTTCGTACCGGTCGTGCAGAGGTCGGGGGACCGGGTGATCCTCGGCGGGGGCGCCGCCTGTGGCCTCACCGAGGGATCGCAGTGGGCGATCTATCCCGCGGGGACGAAAGCGGTCACGCCAGAAATGGAGCCCCTGGGGCTGGTGTCCCTGACCGCCGTGCGGGCGGTCACCAGCGAGGCGCGGCTCCTGCGGGAGCTTCAGCCCGGAGCGGTGACGGAGGGCATGAGAGGGGTGGAGGAGAGCCATGCGCTGGAGACCCGCATGCCGGTCGAGGTGATCGCTCCCTCGGGACAGGATGTGCAGGCGCTCATCGAAGGGCTCGACGGCTCCAAGGTGCTGCGCCGGGCCGAGCGCGGCGGCGGCTATGCCAAGGCCCGGGCCTATCTGCTGGCGCCGCGCTCCAAGGTCACGAAAACCTCTTCCGTGCCGCAACTGGGCCCCCTGCGCGAGGAGACCTGGGCGGTGGTCGGGGAGAATGGCGACCTGCTGATGCCGACCCGCCGGCGGCACGAGCCCGGTGTGGTGGGGGTGCTGCGGGAGAATCTGGAAAAGGTGGCCCGGTACCGCCTGATCATGGATCTGGAGAACGCGACGAGCGCGCTCGCGGGCAAGGTGAACGTCGAGATCCTGCGCAAGACGCTCAGCGGCCTGCAGGCCCCGGAGGCCGGAGATGGCGGCCTGCCGCTCTTCCACGAGGGAGATGATGTGGCGTTCAAGATCTCCCACCAGCACGAGAAGCCCTTGTTCGTCTATCTCCTCGACCTCGGGCTCACCGGCCGGATCCAGCTCGTCTATCCGGCTCCCGGAGCCGAGGACTGCCTGCTCCCGGCCATCGCGCTGGAGGTGGGGACTCAGCCGGGCCGCGAGATCAGTCTCTACATCCCCGACGAGTTCCCGTTCCTCGCCGCAGGTCCGGGTGAGGAGGTCGAGGGGGTCGAGACGCTGAAGATCCTCTTCACCACCCATCCGGCCGACTTCCAGCCGCTGTTCCAGTCCGGCGTCCGGGAGGGGGTGGGCGGCCCGGCCAGCTCGCTCGACGATCTCCTGCTGACCACCTTCGGCGGCGGCGGGTATACGCGGCGCGACACGCGGACGCGGGCGGAGCGGATCGAAGGCCCCGAGGATTGGACCGTCCTCACCCGCTCCTTCCGGGTGCGCCGGCCGGTCTCCTCGCCGGTGGCGGTGGGGGGGCGGGGGATTTAGAGCGGCGGGAAAGAACAAAGGACGTAAAGGACGGCAAGGACATCAAGGACATCAAGGACAAGAAGATACCGCCCAGGATCGGGGGTTTTGTCCTTGTCGTCCTTGTCGTCCTTTACGTCCTTGCTTTGGCATCGGCCACCCAGGACCGCCCCCCACAGCCTCCTTCCTTGTCATATGCTCCGGATTGCCTCGCCTTGGGTGGACGTGTCACCCTCTGGAGACGGCGCGCGGGGGTGATCCCGCATGGAACGGAGGAGGCACTGGGAATGAGCAAGCCGTATCAGGCTCCACTCAACTGGTACACGGGTGGAGAGGCGGATAGCGACGTCAACGAGACCGAGGAGTGGCTGACCGCGTTCGAGCAGCTGGTCGAGATCGAGGGGCGGGACCGGGCGTGTTTCCTGCTCAAGAAGCTGCTCGAGAAGGGGTATGAGAAGGACGTCGTCCTCCCCTTCACCGGCAACACCCCCTACATCAATACCATCCCGAAGAGCGAGGAGCCCCCCTACGGCGGCGACCGCGCCCTTGAGCGCCGCATCAAGAGCATCGTCCGCTGGAACGCGATGGCGATGGTGGTGCGGGCCAACAAGAAGTACTCCGGCCTCGGCGGCCACATCTCGACCTTCGCCTCGTCGGCCACCCTCTACCAGGTCGGCTTCCACCACTTCTTCCGCGGCCGGGGCGAGGGCGGGTTCGACGGCGACATGATCTACTTCCAGGGCCACGCCTCGCCGGGCATCTACGCCCACGCCTTCCTCGAAGGGCGGCTCACCACCGGGCAGATGGACAACTTCCGCCGCGAGCTGGCGCCGGGGGGCGGCCTCGCCGTCCTACCCCCACCCGTGGCTGATGCCGGACTTCTGGGAGTTCCCCACGGTGTCGATGGGCCTCGGGCCGATCAGCGCCATCTACCAGGCGAAGTTCAACCGCTACCTGCGCGACCGCGGCCTGCGCGACTCCGCAGAGCCGGAAGGTCTGGGCCTTCCTCGGCGACGGCGAGACCGACGAGCCGGAGACGCTGGGCGCGATCACCCTCGCCTCGCGCGAGAAGCTCGACAACCTGATCTTCGTCATCAACTGCAACCTCCAGCGCCTCGACGGCCCGGTGCGCGGCAACGGCAAGATCATCCAGGAGCTGGAGGCCGCCTTCCGCGGCGCCGGCTGGAACGTCATCAAGGTGATCTGGGGCGAGCGACTGGGATCCGCTGCTCGAGGCGGACAACACCGGCCTCCTGTCCAGCGGATGAACGAGGCGTCGACGGCGAGTACCAGAAGTACGTCGTCGAGCCCGGCGCCTACATCCGCCAGCACTTCTTCGGCAAGTACCCGGAGCTGCTGGAGCTGGTCAAGAACTACTCGGACGAGCAGCTCCACAGCCTGCGGCGCGGCGGCCACGACCCGGTCAAGGTCTACGCCGCCTACAAGGCCGCGGTCGAGCACAAGGGGTCGCCGACGGTCATCCTGGCGAAGACGGTCAAGGGCTACGGCCTGGGCGAGGCGGGCGAGGGGAAGAACGTCACCCACCAGCAGAAGAAGCTCACCGAGGAGGAGCTGCGCATCTTCCGCGACCGCTTCGACATCCCGTCACCGACGAGGAGCTGGCCGAGGCCGCCTTCTACCGTCCGCCCGAGAACAGCCCGGAGATCCAGTACCTGCAGGAGCGCCGCCACGCGCTCGGCGGCCCGGTGCCGCCGCGCGGGTGCGCAAGGAGCCGCTGGCCGATGCCCGAGGGGACGACGTCTGGGGGCGCTTCTCCGAGGGGATCGGACCGCGACGTCTCGACGACGATGGTCTTCGTCCAGATGCTGACCCAGCTCCTGAAGGACAAGGAGATCGGCAAGTAAGATCGTGCCGATCGTCCCCGACGAGGCGCGCACCTTCGGCATGGAGTCGCTGTTCCGCCAGTTCGGCATCTACTCGCACGTCGGCCAGCTCTACGAGCCGGTCGACAAGTCGATGCTGCTCTACTACCGCGAGGCCAAGGACGGGCAGATCCTGGAGGAGGGCATCACCGAGGCGGGCTCGATGGCGTCGTTCATCGCCGCCGGCACCGCCTACGCCACGCACGGCGATCGACATGATCCCGTTCTTCATCTTCTACTCGATGTTCGGCTTCCAGCGCATCGGCGACCTGATCTGGGCCGCCGCCGACCTGCGCACCCGCGGCTTCCTGCTCGGCGCCACCGCCGGCCGCACCACGCTGAACGGCGAAGGGCTGCAGCACGAGGACGGCCACAGCCACGTGCTGGCGAGCGTCGTCCCCAACCTGCGCGCCTACGATCCCGGCCTTCGCCTACGAGCTGGCGGTGATCATCCGCGACGGCATCCAGCGGATGTACGCGAACCGGGAGGACATCTTCTACTACATCACCCTCTACAACGAGAACTACCCGATGCCGCGCGATGCCGGACGGCGTGGACGAGGGGATCCTCAAGGGGCTGTACAAGTTCCGGCCGGCGCCCGAGCGAAGGCCGATCAGCGGACCGTCCGCAGCGTCCATCTCCTCGGCAGCGGCTCGATCCTGCGCGAGGCGCTGCGGGCGCAGGAGATCCTCGCCGAGCGCTACGGCGTGGCCGCCGACGTCTGGAGCGTGACCAGCTACAAGGAGCTGCGCCGCGACGCCCTGGAGGCGGAGCGCTGGAACCTGCTGCATCCCGACCAGGAGCCGCGCAAGCCGTACGTGGCCGGCCTGCTCGAAGGGGACGACGACCCGATCGTCGCGGTCACCGACTACATGAAGCTGGTGCCGGAGCAGATCGCGCGCTGGCTCCCCGGCCGGCTCTATCTCGCTCGGCACCGACGGCTTCGGCCGCAGCGAGACCCGCGAGGCGCTCCGCCGCTTCTTCGAGGTGGACGCCGAGTGCGTCGTCCTCGCCGCCCTCCATCAGCTCGTCCAAGTGGGGGAGGATCGACCGCGCTGTCGTCCGCCGCGCGATCGAGGAGCTGGGCGTCGATCCCGAGAAGCTGGACCCGATGAGCAGCTAGAAGTGCGGAATTTTTCCTCCACCCGGAACGGGGGGAGGCCAGGAGGGGGGCTTTGCGGAGTCCGGGACCGCTCCTTGTCTGGGGCGCCCCCTCCTGGCCTCCCCCTGAAGGGGGAGGAAAAATCCGCTCCTCGCCACCCTCTGCGCGCCTGCATAGCCATGTAGTAAACTGTCGATTGGATTCGTCGAAGGAGCCGATCATGAAGAGACGCACGCCCCTGCACACTCTCTGGTTGGCGCTCCTGCTGCCGGCCCTGGCGCTGGCCGAGCCGGCGGTCTACAAGGTGGACGCCGACCACAGCGGCGTGAACTTCAGCATCCGGCACTTCGTCTCCAACGTCTCGGGGCGCTTCCGGGACTTCGACGGCGTCATCAAGTACGACAAGCAGAACCCGGCGGCGAGCAGCATCGAGTTCACCGTGCGGGCGGCGTCGATCGACACCGCCAACAATGACCGCGACGAGGACCTGCGCTCCAAGAAGTTCTTCGAGACCGACAAGTATCCGACCCTGACCTTCACCAGCACCAAGGTGGTCCCCAAGGACGCCGACATCCTGGAGGTGACGGGCAACCTGACGATGCACGGGGTCAGCCGCCAGATCACCTTCCCGGTGCGGTTCCTGGGCACGATGCAGGCTCCGCACGGCGAGAAGGCGGGTTTCGAGGCCACCTTCACCGTCGACCGCAAGGAGTTCGGGATCACCTGGAACAACGTCCTCGACTCCGGCCCCATGCTCGGCGACGCGGTGAAGATTCAGATCGATATCGAGGCGAGCAGCGTGGGGGAGCGGGTGGGGAAGTAGAGGGGGTGGGGGATGTGGCCCGCCCGCAGGGCGGAATTTATCCAGCCTGGGGTGTCAACCCCAGGTAGGGAGGCACCCCGAAATCCAAACCCTGTAAGGGTGGCCGATTCCAACCCGATCGGCCACCCCTTCGGGGTTTGGGTGGGTTGGACCAGCCACCTGGGGTTGACACCCCAGGCTGGATAAATTCCGCCCTGCGGGCGGTGAGAATCTAAACAGGTTGGGGAGACATCGGGTCTTTAAGGCGAGATGTTCAAGCGCCGAAAAGGGCCCGAGGATTTCGATCTCCTGATCTGGGAAGCCCCAGGGGAGAAGCAATATCGGGCGCGGGTCCGGGATGCCGAAAGCGGAGGCGAGGCCCACGCGGAGGTCTCTCTCCCTTTCTCTCAGGAGGAACTGCGAGACGCGCTTTGGGCGGAGAGCGTCTGCCGTGACCTGAAGGGTTCCGGACCGGCCCGCGATCTTCCCCACCAGATCGGCCTCTCGCTTTTCCAGTCGGTTTTCGTCGGCCAGATTCTCATATCCTGGCAACTCCGCAGAGCGAAAAGCGCAGGAAAGGTTCTTCGGCTCCGTCTGCATCTGCTCGCGCCAGGGCTCTGGGACTGTCCCTGGGAATTGCTCTTCGATCCTGCTCACGGGTTTCTCGCCACCCTGCCTTCAACCCCCGTCCTGCGCTACGAAGAAAATTTGGAGCCCATCCGGCCTCTGCGAGTCAAGCCTCCCATACGGGTGCTTGCTGTTGCCGCCCATCCGGAGGGGTTCAGCCCTCTCGCGTTTCGGGACGAGCTTGAGGGACTGCGGCGCTCGCTGGAGGACCTTCAGCATGCGGAATGGTTGGAGTTGGACATTCTGGAGGGAGCGACGC
Source organism: uncultured Acidobacteriota bacterium (assembly GCA_963792575.1). Taxonomy (GTDB): domain Bacteria; phylum Acidobacteriota; class Thermoanaerobaculia; order Multivoradales; family UBA5704; genus DATARR01. The sequence continues at coordinate 967,137 of CAWBWZ010000020.1, read as the reverse complement.
GGGATACTCTGCGCCGGAAGCTCGACGAAAAGAGTTTTCACATCCTTCATTTCATTGGCCACGGCACCTTTGACCAGCAACGTGGCGGCGGGGTGATCCTGCTCGAAGGGGAGGCCGGCGGGCCGGATCCGATGGGCGCCCAAGAGCTGAGCGTGCTTCTCGGGGCGCATCCGGAGCTTCGGCTGGTGGTCCTGAACGTCTGCCACGGAGCGAAGGGGAATGGCGCCGAGCTGTTCTCCGGATTGGCACAGAGCCTGATCCAGGGGGGCCTGCCCGCGGTCGTCGCCATGCAATCCGCGATCAGCGACCGCGCCGCGATCCTGTTTTCCAGATGTTTCTACGAGAGCCTGGCGGCTCGCGAACCGATCGATCGCGCGATCTCCAAAACGCGAAATGCGATGTTCGTCCAGGGTTTCACCACAGAGTGGGGGAGCCCTGTTCTGGCGACACGATCCCCTGACTGCAAGGTCTTCGATCTCTCCCGGAAGGAGGTTGCGACCAACGCCTTGAAGCGGGTTTTGGAAGCCTGGAGATATGGGGTCGCCGCCATCGTCATCGTAGCCATCCTGGTCCTGGGCTTCCGCCTTCTGGGAAGGCGCTGGTTCGATCTCAATCTGGTCTACGCCAGCTTCAATCCTCCGGAATGCCCCTCGCCCAGGGGACTTTCGATCGCCTTCGTCAAGGTGACTCCTGATCCGCCTTTGCAGCCATTTTGTATCGGTCGCTTCGAGGTCACCCAGCGCCTTTGGACGAAGGTCATGGGAAAGAAGCTCCCGAGCCGGCGGCATGGTAGTGGCCTGCCGGTGGTGAGGGTATCCTGGGAGGACACGTCACTTTTCCTCGCGAGGCTGGAGAAACGTGAGCCCGGAGGCCGGTTCCGGTTGCCAGCTGGAAAGGAGTGGACGTTCGCGGCACAGGCCGGAGAGAAGAATCCCCCCGAAGCTTCTTTCGGGAGCGTGAACTGCAAGAATAAAGAGGAGAACGACGGCTATGAGGCGACGGCCCCCGTCGGCTTCTACCCGGCCAACGGCCTGGGTCTCTTCGACATGCTGGGCAATGCCTCCGAATGGGTGAGCGATGAGGACATAGCGATGGGCAAGAGGATACGCCGGGGCGGAGGCTTCAACAACGCCTTGAGAAATTGTTCTGTCGCCTACATTTCCAGTGTGCAGCCGGACTTCCGCTATGACGACGCCGGCTTCCGCGTCGTCCGGGACCCGGTGAAGTAAACCGACGAGTCTGTCCGTCGCATTCGATCCCAGGGCGATGCCCTGGGCTGAGGGAGGGCGGCCCGTTGGGCCTTCGGAGAGTCCGTGAGGATAGGGAACGCCTCCTCCTGGATGGGGAATGCCTCATTCCCGGGAAAGACCAAGTTGTTCCCCGGAAAGAGCACGCCGTTTCCAGCTCACACCATCATCCGTTTTCAATCCGCCGTCCCGTTACTCGCGCAAACCGCGCCATTCCCCGGAGCGAAAGGCTCGCGATGCGCGGGGAATGCGCCTCGCCGGCAAGCAAGAGCCTTGTTCAAGGGAAAGGTTTTATGATTCCCGTGGGGAATGATGCGCGAGCTCTGGGGAACGCCGCGCGTTGTACGAGGAGTGCAGAGCCTTTTCCGCCGGATGCGTCATTCTCTGCGGTGAATACGGCGACTTGGGCGAGACGGCCGGCGTTCCCCAGGATCATGATCACTTTCCCCCTGGGGAACGCCGCGGTCTGAAGAGGAAATGCCGCGCTATTTCCCCTTGCGGTTGACCTCGGCCAGCGACTTCTTGCGGATCGCCTCGAACTCGTCGCCGGGATTCCAGGTCGGCATTTGCGGGTTGTTCGCGACCACGAGGCCGGTGTAGAAGCCGAGCTGGGCGTCCTCGATCATGCCGTCGAAGTTCCAGTTCGGATCGAACTCGTCGCTCGGCTGGTGGTAGCGGTGCTGCTCGTACTCGTTCGCCTGCTCCTTGCCCCAGCCCGCCGGCTTGCCGATGAAGTCGGTGCCGCCTTCCGAGGTAGATCGCGGGGACGCCGATCTTGGCGAAGCTGAACTGGTCGGAGCGGTAGAAGAAGCCGCGATCGGGGAACTGGTCGCCCACGAGCTTGCGCCCCTGGCGTGGCGGCGATCGGCTCGCACGATCGTGTCGAGCGAGGACTTGCCGAGGCCGATCTAGGTCGACGTCGCGCGTGCGGCCGAGGATGTTGCCGCCGTCGAAGTTGATGTTCGCCGCGATCCGGCCGGCCGGCACCGGCGGGTGGGCCGCGTAGGTATTGCGAGCCGAGCAGGCCCTGCTCCTCGGCCGGCCACGAAGAGCGACCAGGATCGAGCGGCGCGGGCGCTGCGGCAGCGCGGCGAAGGCCTTGGCGATCGCCAGCACCTCGGCGCAGCCGGAGGCGTTGTCCACGGCGCCGTTGTAGATCTTGTCGCCGCGTCTTGTCCGGCTCGCCGATCCCGAGATGGTCGTGGTGGGCGGTGTAGACCACCACCTCGTCCTTGAGCTTCGGATCGCTGCCCGGGCAGCAGGCCCAGCGACGTTGGCCGTCTTGCTCTTGGTTGATCTGTGTTGGTGAAGGTCGAGCGAGGTGGTGATGCCGAGCGGCACGGGCTTGAAGTCGCGGCTCCTGGCCTGCTCGACGAGCTTCGTCGAGATCCTTGCCGGCGGCCTTGAGAAGCTTGCGGGCGGCGTCCTCGGTGGCCCAGCCGCGCAGCTGGACGCGGGGCTCGCCGGCGGCGGGGAGCTCGAACTGCTCGCCGCTCCAGGAGGTCTGCACCACCTGCCAGGGGTAGCCGGCCGAAGGGGTGGTGTGGATGATGATCGCCCCCGCCGCGCCCTGGCGCGCGGCGCTCTCGTACTTGTAGGCCCAGCGGCCGTAGTAGAGCCGGCGCTTGCCTTCGAAGAGCTTGGGATCCCAGTCGGGATCGTTGTTCATCATGACCAGGACCTTCCCCTTGAGGTCCATCCCCTTGAAGTCGTCCCACTGGTACTCGGGCGCCTGGATGCCGTAGCCGACGAAGACGAGCTCGGCGTCCTTGATCGTGGAGGCTCGGCTCCTGCACGCCGCTGGCGCCGATGTAGTCGTCCCACCACTTCAGGTCGACGGTCTGGCCGCCGGCCTTGAACTCCCAGGCCTTCGGCATGTCGGACTTGATGCCGACGATCTCGGAAGCGCTGCTGCCACTCGCCATTCGGGAGGACCGGCTGGTAGCCGAGGAACTCGAGGGTCGAGGCGAGGTAGAGCTGCGCGGTCTCGTCGCCGCGGCTCGCCGGTCCGCGCCCTTCCAGCAGGTCGTCCGCCAGGAAGCGGATGGGCGCCTGGAGGGAGGAGCGGTCGATCGCCTTCGCGGCCCGTTCGGCGCCGGCGGGGAGCTGAATGCCGGCGGCCGGTGCCGGGGCATTCTTCTCGGCGCCGGTGAGCAGCGCCGGGATCGCGGCGAGGGCCAGGGCGGTGGCGCCCAGCCAGGCTTGTCGTTTCGGGATTTTCATCAACAAGAAACCTCCATGGGTTCAAAGACTTCCGGGGGGACTGTAGCACCCCACCTTGCTCCCCGCCGCCGCCCACGCTATGTTTGCCGGGACGGGCTGAATCATGCTGCGAACCACGGTACGCGACTGTCTCTATCTCAACTGGGCCTTCCCGGCGGAGGCGCTGCCGCCGCCGCCCTCGCCGTTGCGCTACCAGCGCCACGTCTGGCAGGGGCGCGACTACGTGTTCGCCTCGGCGCTGCTGTTTCACCAGGACTCTCTCCACCTCACGGCCCTGCCGTCGCTCAAGTTCGGCTATCCGCAGCTCACCGTCCGCCTCTACGTGCTGGACGACGAGGGGGTCCCCTCGGTGCTGTTCCGCCGGATGCTGATGCCCGCCTGGGTGGCTCCCGGGGTGCGGCTGATCACGCATCAGCCGGCGGCGCGGGCCCATCTGCGCTTTCCGCGCCCTTCCAGCAATGGCGGCGGTCCGTGGGATTGGAGCGCCGAGCGGAACAAGGGGCGGCTGGAGGTGCGGGCATGGCCGGGCTCGCCGCTCGTCGGCGAGGGTCCGCGCCTCGGCTCGTGGGAGGAGTCGGTGCGATATTTCCAGGAGCGCCCCCGCGGGTATGCCCTGGCCTCCGGCAGGCTGCAGCGGATCTCGGCCGATCACCCCGCGGTCGCGATCTGGCCGATGCGGGCGGAGGTCACGGGGGACTACCTGCTGCCGCGCCTGCTCGATCTGGCGCCCGGGACCCACTGGCCCGGGCTGCACTCGGTCTGGCTCTGCCCGGAGATCCCGTTCGTCTTCGAGCTCGGGCTGGTGCTGCGGATTCCGGCCGCTCCCGCCACCATGCCCCAGCCGGCGGCGGGGCGGGTGGTGAGTTTCTTCGACCGCCCGGCGTCGAAGCGGACCCCCACGGAACGGCGGCGGGCCTCGTGCTAGCATCCCGCGCATGAATTCGACCCCACCTTCTGAGCGCCGGCCGCAACGCATCGCGGTGCTGCCCGGCGACGGCTCGGGCAAGGACGTGACCGCCGAGGCGGTCAAGGTCCTCGAGGCCGCCGCCGAGGCCTGGGAGCTGCCGCTGGAGCTGGTCCATTTCGACTGGGGACGCCGACCGCTATCTGGCGACCGGCGAGACGATCCCCGCGGGAGCCTTCGACGACTTCCGCGACAACTACTCGGCGATCCTGATCGGCGCCTTCGGCGACCCCCGGGTGCCGGACAACAAGCACGCCGCCGACATCCTCCTCGGCACCCGCTTCGAGCTCGACCTCTACATCAACCTCCGCCCGGTGAAGCTCTACGACGCGAGGCTCTGCCCGCTGAAGGACCGCACGGAGAAGGACGTCGACTTCGTGGTCTTCCGCGAGAACACCGAGGGGGCCTACGTCAACGTCGGCGGCACCTTCAAGAAGGGTTGGGCGGACGAGGTCGCGATCCAGGAGGAGATCCACACCCGCAAGGGGGTCGAGCGCATCATCCGCGCCGCCTTCGAGTACGCGGTGGCCCACGGCCGCCGCGAGGTGATGATGAGCGACAAGTCGAACGTCATGCGCACGGCCACGACCTCTGGCGGCGGGTCTTCGCCGAGGTGGCGAAGGAGTATCCGCAGATCCGGAACCGGTGCATGTACGTCGACGCCCTGTGCATGGAGATGGTCCTGCGGCCCGAGGGGCTGGACGTGATCGTGACCAACAACATGTTCGGCGACATCGTCACCGACATCGGCGCCGCGCTCCAGGGCGGGCTCGGCGTGGCGGCCTCGGCCAATCTCCATCCTGGCCGGACCTCGATGTTCGAGCCGGTCCACGGCTCGGCGCCGCCGCTCGCGGGCACCGGCCGCGCCAATCCGGTGGGCGCGATCCTCTCGGCCGTCGCTGATGCTCGACTACCTCGGGCACAAGGAGGCCGCGAAGGCGATCGAGGACGCCGTCGCGCGCTCGATGCGCGAGGGGCAGACCACCCCCGACCTCGGCGGCTCGCTCACCACCTCGCAGGTGGGGGATCTGCTGGCGCGGGCGATGGGCGCGGTGGCGGCGCGGTAGGACCCTCCCCTGGGAGCGCCGGCGTCCCGCCGGCCTTCTAACCAGATTTTTTGAATAGAGGGCCGGCGGGACGCCGGCGCTCCCAGGGGACTTATAATCCTGTCTATTGGAGGCATTGATGCACCCCAGTGAGTCCGAGCTGATCTACGACTGGAACCGCGCCGGCGGCTCCGAGCTGCGTCCGGCCCGCGGGCGGGTGGAGCTGGACGACGAGACGCTGCGCGACGGCCTGCAGTCGCCGTCCGTCCGCAACCCGTCGATCGAGGAGAAGCTCAAGCATCCTGCACATGATCGCGGAGCTCGGCATCGAGTCCGCCGACATCGGCCTGCCCGGGGCGGGGCCGCACGTGGTGCGCGACGTCGAGCGCCTGGCCCGCGAGATCGTCGAGCAGCAGCTGAAGATCGCCCCCAACTGCGCGGCGCGCACGGTGATCGCCGACATCCAGCCGATCGTCGAGATCTCGCAGCGCACCGGCATCGCCATCGAGGCCTCCTGCTTCATCGGCTCCTCGCCGATCCGCCAGTACGCCGAGGGGTGGACGCTCGACCGCATGCTGCAAGCTGACCCGCGAGGCCGTCGAGTTCGCGGTCAAGGAAGGGCTGCCGGTGATGTTCGTCACCGAGGACACCACCCGCGCCGCGCCGGAGGACCTGCGCCGCCTCTACACCGAGGCGGTCGAGGCCGGGCGCGCAGCGGGTCTGCGTGGCCGACACGGTGGGGCATGCGACGCCGAACGGCGCGCGCAACGTCATCCGCTTCATCCGCGAGGTGGTGGGCGACGGCGAGGATGTCAAGGTCGACTGGCACGGCCACAAGGACCGCGACCTCGCGGTGATCAACGCCCTCGCCGCCGCCGAGGCCGGGCGCCGACCGGCTGCACGGCACGGCGGTGGGGATCGGCGAGCGGGTGGGCAACTGCCCGATCGACATCGCTGCTGGTCAACATGCAGCTCCTCGGCTGGATCGACCGCGACCTCCACCGGCTGCTGGAGTACTGCCAGTCTCGTGTCGGCGACCACGGGCGTGCCGCTGCCCGACAACTATCCGGTGGTCGGCAAGCGACGCCTTCCGCACCGGCACCGGCGTGCACGCCTCGGCGATCATCAAGGCCCGCGCCCGCGGCGAGGACTGGCTGGCCGACCGCATCTACTCGTCGATTCCGGCCGGGCATGATCGGCTGCCGGCAGGTGATCGAGATCGGGCCGATGAGCGGCGAGTCGAACGTCGTCTACTGGCTCCAGGAGCGCGGGATCGAGGCCGCGCCCGACCTGGTGCAGGAGATCTTCCAGAAGGCGAAGGACTCGGCGACCACCCTGGAGGAAGCCGAGGTCCTGGAGATCTGCACCGCGCGCGGGATCACGCCGCAGCCGCCGGGCCGCGGGCGCTGCCGTGACGGCGGCGCGACTACGCGGCGTCTGCGAAAGCCCCCGCCCCCCCCTGGCGGCGGGTGCTCGACCGCTATCTGGAGAGCCTGGCGGTCGAGCGGGGGCTGGCGCACAACACGGTCGACGGCGTATCGCAACGACCTCTCCCGGCTGGGAGGGGCGCTGGCGAAGAAGGCGGCGGGGCCGGACCTCCTCGCCGCCACGCGGCCGACCTCTCCGCCCACATGCGGGACCTCCAGCGCCAGGGGCTCTCGCCGCGATCGAGCGCGCGCGCCCTGTCGGCGATCCGCGGCTTCTACGATCATCTGGTCACCGCCGGCGAGCGAAGGACAACCCGGCGGTCAACCTGCTCCCGCCCAAGCTCTGGAAGCCGCTGCCCAAGGTGCTCTCCGAGGCCGAGGTCGAGGCGCTCCTGGCGGCGCCGGACGTCGGCGACGCCGCTGGGCCTGCGCGACCGCGCCATGTTCGAGCTGCTCTACGCCACCGGCCTGCGGGTCAGCGAGCTGGTGGGGCTCACGCTGCCGCAGCTCCGGCTCGACGTCGGCTTCCTGATCGCCTTTGGCAAGGGGAGCAAGGAGCGGGTGGTGCCGGTGGGGGAGCAGGCCGAGGACTGGGTCAAGCGCTACCTGCGCGATGTCCGCCCGGAGCTGTCGCGGGGCCGCCATCTCGCACGTCTTCGTCAACAAGAGCGGCGATCCGATGAGCCGGGTGGGGTTCTGGATGATCATCAAGAAGCTACGGCCTGAAGGCGGGCCTGCGGGCGGAGATCTCGCCGCACGTCCTGCGCCACAGCTTCGCCACCCACCTCCTGGAGCACGGCGCCGACCTGCGCGCCGTGCAGACGATGCTCGGCCACTCCGACATCGCGACCACCCAGATCTATACCCACATCCACCAGCAGCGGCTGAAGAGTCTGTACGACAGATTCCATCCGCGCTCGTAGAATAGGCGGAGGACCCCCGCCATGGACGACCCGACCGAGACCGTTCCGCTGTCTGGAGAGCCTCCGCGGCCGCGTAGTTCCAGGGCCGAGGCGCTGGAACGCGGCGCCGCCGTCGGCCGCTACGTGATCCTCGACCGGATCGGGTCCGGCGGCATGGGGGTGGTCTATGCCGCCTACGATCCCGAGCTGGACCGCCGGGTGGCTCTCAAGCTGCTGCGGACGGACCGCTTCGCGACGGAAGCGGGACGTTTCCGCCTGCTGCGCGAGGCGCAGGCCCTCGCCCGCCTGACCCACCCCAATGTGGTCGCGGTCCACGATGCGGGCACGTTCGGAGACCAGGTCTTTGTGGCGATGGAACTGGTCGAGGGGGAGACCCTGCGGCAGTGGCTGGAAGCGGGACCCCGATCCTGGCGGGAGGTCCTGGATCGTCTCCTCGCCGCCGGGCGCGGTCTCGCCGCCGCTCACGCCGCCGGCCTAGTGCACCGCGATTTCAAGCCCGAGAACGTCCTGCTGGGCCGCGACGGGCGGGTTCGCGTGGTGGACTTCGGCCTCGCCAAGGCCCTGGCGGACGCGGCGGAGGAACCCCTGGCGGAACCGGATTCCGGCGGGGAGCTCGCGTCCCCGCTCACCGAGTGGGGCGTTGTCCTGGGGACTCCCGCCTACATGGCGCCGGAGCAGATCCGGGGGATCGCGGCGGATGCCCGGTCGGACCAGTTCAGCTTCTGCGTCACTCTCTACGAAGCTCTCTACGGCGAGCGGCCGTTCGCGGGGAAAGGGCCACGCGAGATCGCCGAGGCGGTGGCGCGCGGGGTGCCGCGCGAGGCGCCGGCGGGCACCAAGGTTCCGGGATGGCTGCGGGCGGCGGTGCTGCGGGGATTGAAGGCGGACCCGCAGGAGCGCTATCCGGGGATGGAAGATCTGCTCCGCGATCTGGAGCGCGATCCGTCCGCCGTCCGGAGGCGATGGCTCCTCGCCGCGGCGATCGTGCTGGTGGCCGGGGCGGTCTTCGGCACCCTCGGCTACGTCCAGGCGCGGCGGGGCCAGCTCTGCGGCGGAGCCGAGGAGCGGCTCGCGGGGGTCTGGAACGCGGAGCGGAAGCGGGCGGTTCACGAGGCTTTTCGCGCCACCCGCTTGCCGTTCGCGGAGAACGCCTGGGCCGTGGTGGAGCGCGGTTTCGACAGTTACACCGGAAGCTGGGGCTCGATGCGCCGCGAAGCCTGCCAGGCGACGCGGGTGCGCGGGGACCAGTCGGAGGATCTGCTCGACCGCCGGATGTTCTGCCTGGACCAGCGGCTCAAGGAGATTGGAGCGCTGACCGACCTGCTGACCCGCGCTGACCGGCAGGTCGTGCTGCGGGTCTCCTCCATCGTGCCGGACCCGGAAAGCCTGGCGAGTTGCGCGGATGCCCATGCCCTCATGGCGCGCGTGCCCCCTCCCCGGGATGCCGTCAGCCGCCGCAAGGTCGAGGGGGTGCAACGGGAGCTCTCCAAGGCTCGCGCCCTTGCCGACGCGGGGAAGGAGAAGGCGGCGATCGCGGCCCTGAGCCCCTTCACCGCGGCGGCGAAGGCCACGGGATACCGGCCGATCGAGGCCGAGGTCCTCTACTATCTGGGCTACTGGAAAGACCGGGTCGGAGAGCGGCGCGAGGCGGAAAAGATCATGCTCGACGCCCTGTTCGCCGCGCAGGCGGGGCACTATCAGGAGATGTTCGGCGAGGCCGCTTCCGAGCTGTCCTGGATCGTGGGTTTTCGGCAAGCCCGGCCGGTCGAGGGGGACCAATGGGCCCGTCTGGCCCAGGCGACCGCCGACGGGTTGCAGGCAGACCCGGCTCTGCGGGCGCAACTGCTGATGCGCGCCGCGAGCCTTTTGGGCGGTGAGGAGAAGAACAGCGAGGCGATCGCGACATCCCGGCGGGCGCTCGATCTCGTGGAGACCCACCTCGGACGCGATCACACGTACGCCGCGGTCCTCTGGAGCAATATCGGCGTCTACTACGATCAGCTGGGAGAGCCCCAGAAAGCTCTCGAAGCCAGCCTGCGGGCTCTGGCGATCCGGAGAAGGATCCTGCCCGCGGATCACCCCGATTTCGGGCTCAGCTACAACACGATCGGCAACAATTATATGGGGCTGCACCGTCTCGACCTGGCGGAGGAGTACTTCCGGAAGGCTCATGCCGTCCTCAGCGATCACTATGGCGCTCTATACCCGGAGGCCGCCGGTACGCTGGTGAACCTCGCGATCATTTCCAAGGAGCGCGGCCGCTATGCGGAGGCCCTGCAGCGGAACCAGGAGGCCAGGACTGTTTTCGAGCGGAACTTTGGCCGCGAGCACCCCTACGTCTCCATGACCTTGAACAATAGCGCCGAGGTCTATTTCCTCCAGAAACGTTACCCGGAGGCTCTGGAGACCTACCGGCAGTCGCTGGCGATCGACCGCAAGATCCTCGGCGCCTCCCACCCCGACCTCGCCTACTCCCTGCAGGGAGTGGGTCTGGCATTGAGCCGTCTCGGCCGCTCCAGGGAGGCCATCGAGCCGCTTTCGCAGGCGGTCGCCCTGCGCCAGTCCGGCGAGGTCGGGCCGGGGTTGCTCGCGGAGAGCCGCTGGTTTCTGGCGCAGGCGCTCTGGGACGGCGGCGGAGACCGGCCCCGGGCCCTCGGGCTGGCCCGGCAGGCGGCGGCGGGCTTTGCCTCCGCGGCGCGACTCGTCGAACAAGGAGAGGTGACCGCCTGGCTCCGTCAGCGCGAGAGCGGTCCTGAACCTCGCTCCACCGGCGGACCTGTCGATCAGAAACGCTCATGAGCAGCTCCTCCAGCCCCGGCTTCCTGCTCAAGATCCTCGCCGCCGACGGCACCTCCGTCCGGCGGTTCCACCTCGCTCCGGGCGAGCACGTGGTGGGTTCGTCGCCCGAGGCGGCGGTCCGCGTCGAGGAGGCCGGCATCTCCCGCCGCCACGCCCGCGTTGACGTGCTGGCGGACGGCGGCGCGGTGGTCCGCGATCTCGGCTCCAAGAACGGCACTTTCGTGGGCGGCCGGCGGGTGCGCGAGACGGCCGTCCGCGGCTTCACCATGATCGCCTTCGGCTCGGTCCAGGCGGTGCTCCAGCCGGCCGATCCGGCGCGGACGGACGTGCTGCTCGGCTCCGGCGAAAAGCCCGCCTCGCCGCCGGCCGTGGAGGACGAGGGGCTCACCACCCAGGGGCTCCACCCCCTGGAACGGCTCGCCGAGACCCTGGAAGAGGTCCTCCCGTCTCTGGCGGAAGGGCTCGCGTCTCCCGAGGAGGCCGCGGACGAGCTGGCGCACCGCTGGGTCGCCGTGCTCCCGGTGGGACGGGTCGAATTTCTCCGCCGCGGTCCCGCCGGAGAGGGGGTGGTGGCCGCCGCCTCGACCCTGGACGCCGTGCCGCGCAATGTCGCCCATCTGGAGATCGAGGGGATCGACGGCTGGAAGCTCCGGCTGCGCGTTCCGTCCTCGGCCCGCCTGGAGCCGCTCCGGCCACTGTTCCGGCTGGCGCTCGCCTCCCTTGCGGCACGGCGGCGGCCGGCCCGTCCGCCTCGGCAGGCGCTGGAGAAGGAGCCCGCCGAGACGCCGCCGCCTCCGGGTCTGGGGCCGGGGATGTCCAAGCTCTACCGCCGCGCCGGCAAGGTGGCGCGGGGGGAGGTGCCGGTGCTGATCCTGGGCGAGTCGGGAGCGGGCAAGGAGGTGATGGCCCGCTGGCTCCACGCCCGCTCGCGCCGGGCGGCCGGCCCCTTTCTCGCCATCAACTGCGCCGCCCTGCCGAAAGAGCTCCTGGAATCCGAGCTGTTCGGCATCGAGAAAGGGGTGGCGACCGGCGTCGAGGCCCGCCCCGGCCTGCTGGAGCGGGGGAGCGGCGGCACCGTCTTCCTCGACGAGGTGGGGGACATGGCGCCCGAGACCCAGGCCAAGGTGCTGCGGATCCTGGAGAACCCCACCCTGTTTCGCGTCGGCGGCCGCACCCCCGTGCAGGTGGACGTCCGCTTTCTCGCCGCCACCAACCGCGATCTGGAGACCCTGGTGGAGGAGGGGGGCTTCCGCCGCGATCTCTACCATCGCCTCGCCGCCTTCGAGGTGAAGCTGCCGCCGCTGCGCGAGCGGCGGGAGGAGATCCCCGCGCTCGCCGCCCGCTTCTTCCATCGCGAGCTGGCGAAGAGCGGCGCCGCGAGCCCCGGCATCACCCGCGCCGCCCTCGCGGCCCTGGTCCGCCACCCCTGGCCGGGCAACGTCCGCGAACTGCAGAACGAGATCGCCAAGGCGGCCCTGCTCCTCGAGCCGGGCGAGCCCCTCGACCTCCCGCATCTCTCGCCGCGGCTCCGCGGCTCCGAAGCGCAGACCGCCTCCCTCACCCTCGACGAGACCGTCCGCCGGGCCGAGCGCGAGGCCTTCGCGGTCGCCCTCGCCGCCGCCGGGGGGGACGCCGCCCGGGCGATGGAGATCCTCGGCGTCTCGCGGACGACGTATTACCGGAAGCTCAAGGAGCTGGAATTGGGGTAGTCCCGAATTCGGGACTCCAAACCACCCCCCGCCCGGCCCTCGTCCCGAACCCAGGACCGCCGTTTTTTCTTCAGCCTTTATTTTCAGTCATTTAGACCTGGCAGTACCCTTGCCCTATAGGGCGGCGCAACCAACGAGGTGGAAATCACCTCAATCGCCACTCAGATGGCAAGGAGATGAAGTCATGAAGAAGGTCGTTCTGTTCGCCCTGCTGCTCGCCGCCACGTCCGCCCTGTCCGCCCACGCCCAATATATGGCCCCCCTGGCGGGCACTTACTATGACTGCACGTACACCAACACCAACCTGCATGAGCTCAATGGGGTGGACGGCGGCTTCTCCAGGTTCGATATCTCGGGCGCCACAAACTACCTCCAGGGCTCCGAGGTCTTCCTGGCGACCTACGGTCCCGACCGGCGGAAGGTGACGTTCGCGAAGCCGGTCAACCTGTTCATCACCAACCCCAGGGGAGAGCAGATCTGGCGCGGGACCAAGTGGGAGTTCACGATCAACCCCTCTGGCCCTCAGTGCAAGAACACCATCGTCCGGGACTGGGGGCACTCGATCTCCTTCCAGGACTGCACCGACGGCAGCTCGCGCTTCTGCACGATCTACTGAGGAGCTCCCTGGGCCGCTCCCTTCCCGGGAGCGGCCCGTTCCGCCCCCGATGGAATTTCAGCCCCCCGTTTCGGGTTGCAAACTCTTGAGAGCAAACATTCCCGCGTGGGGCACTAGGCGTTTTCGCCCGCTGTTCCGTACAATGTGTTGGACCTGCTGACGACCGGACTGGAGATTTTTGCCCTGATGCATAGCCCCCGGCCTTCCTCGCTCTTCGTTCTCGGCTCCCTTCTGCTCGGCCTCGGCATGGCGGTTCCCGCCCGCGCCGAGCTGGTGATTCTGGTGGACGGCAGCGTGATGAAGGTGGCGGGCTACGAGGCCAACGACGACCAGGCGCTCCTGCAACTCGCCACTGGCGGGCGGATGACACTGCCGATCGACCGCGTCGACCGGGTGATCGAGGATGAGGTCATCCCCGAGCCCGAGCCGCCGAAGTCGCTCGTCCAGGAGGTGGCCGAGGAGCTCAAGGTGGCCTCGGTGCCGCTCCATTTCGAGGAGTCCCGGGCCAAGGTGCCGGACGGTCCCTACGGCCCGATGATCTTCGAGGCGGCGAAGCGCCACTCGATCAATCCCCAGGTGGTGGCGGCCCTGATCCGCGCCGAGTCGTCCGGCAACATCCGGGCGGTCTCCCACAAGGGTGCCCGCGGGCTCATGCAGCTGATGCCGGCGACCGCCGAGCGCTTCGGAGTCCGCAAGGAGAAGCTGCTCGATCCCAGGCAGAACATCGAGGCCGGCATCACCTACCTGAGCTGGCTCGTCGAGCAGTTCCCCAACGACCTCTCGAAGGTCCTCGCCGCCTACAACGCGGGCGAGAATGCCGTCTGGCGCTACAACGGCATCCCCCCCTACCGCGAGACCCGCGAGTACGTCCGCCGCATCTTCGGCACCCTGGGGCTGACGACGGCGAAGATCGCCGGGATTTAGGCGCTCCGGCCCCGCCCGGGCATCAATGCCCGGGCTACGCTGGAAACGAAAAGCCGGGTGAACCCGGCTCTAGGAGCCGCCTTCAGGCGGCTTTTCTTTTGAAGCGTAGCCCGGGCATTGATGCCCGGGCGGGCAGCGGGACCGAGAGAACGTTCAGGGCGAGCCCGCCCCGCCCCACCGCATCACCATCAGCGTCCGGTCGTCCTGCAAGGGGTGGCCGGCGGTGTGCCGTTCGACCGCGGCGAGCAGGCGGTTGCGGATCGCGAGCGCGCTCTCGCCGGCCGCGCCCGCCAGGACCTGCTTCACGTTGTCGTAGCCGAAGGGCTCGTCGGCCGCGTTGGTGGCCTCGATCAGGCCGTCGGAAAGCCAGACCAGAGAGTCTTCCGGCTCGAGCGTCAGCGTCGCCTTGGCGTAGTTGTGGCCGAGGCCGCCGAGTGGCGAGCTGGGGAGGAGGATCTCCTCGACCTCGGCGCCCCGCACCCGGTAGGTGGGCGGATGGCCGGCGTTGGTCAGCCGCAGGTGGCCGGTGCGCAGGTTGAAAAGGCCGAGGGTGGCGGTGACGAAGAAGCGCCGCTCGCGGTTGGAGCGCACCACGGCATCGAGACGGCCGAGGATCTCCTCGGGATCGCGGGTCTCCTCGACCAGGATCAGCAGCGCCGCCTTGAGCATCGCCATCCGCAGGCCGCTCGACAGCCCGTGCCCGGAGACGTCGGCGATGATCACCGCCAGCTCGTCCTCCGAGACGCGGAGCACGTCGAAGTAGTCGCCGCCGATCGCGGCGCTGGGCTCGAACAGGGTGGCGAACTCGACGCCGCTGCCGGCCGGCAGATCGCCCGGCAGCAGGCTCTTCTGCAGGCTGCGGGCGAGCTCCAGCTCCTTCTCCAGCGATTCCTTCTGGGCCGCCGTCGCCACCAGCGTCTCGAGATCGCCGGCCATCTCGTTGAATGAGCGCTGGAGATCCCCCACCTGATCGCGGCGGCGCACCGGGATGCGGACTCCGAAATCCCCCTGCCGCACCGCCGCGGTGCCGCGGCTCAGGCGGTTCACCGCCCGCGACAGGCCGACGATCATGAACACCGCCATCAGCGCCGCGGCGGCGTAGACGTCGAACAGCAGGAACCCCGCGACGAGCAGGGTGAGCCAGGCGAGGCCGTCGATCTCGGCGGCGCTGGAGAACAGGTGGGTGCGCACGATGTTGGCCGTGGCGTTCAGGTTGGCCGCCACGTAGTCGGTCACCTGCCGGCCGGTCGAGAGGTCGAGGAGGGGGCCGGAGATCTCCCCCCACCAGAAGAGCGGCTTGTCCCAGTAGCGCTCGCCGCGCGCGCGCTGCTTGAAGAAGCGCACCGCGTCGGCGGCCTGCTGATCTTTGCGGGTGTGCTGAAGGAGGGGGACCCGGCGCCCGCGGACCTCCAGACCGATGGAGGCGAGGTCGGGATCGTCCGAGCGGAACATCTCGGTCCAGACGTCGGCGCGCCGGCTGAGCTCGCCGTCGAAGTCGCCGGCGTAGAGAGCCACCACGCCGCTGCCGTTGCGCGAGGCCGCCGCCGCCAAGGTGGGGCGGCCGCCGGGCACCGAGACGAAGCGCGGGGCCGTCCGCAGACGGTTCCCCTGCTGGATCAGCGGCGCCGGCAGCTCCAGCCAGGCCGGCCAGGCGGCGGGCATGCGGGGGTCGCCGGCGAGCTTTTTGCCCCCCGGTAGTAGCCGAAGACGACGTCCCCCCCCTCGGCACGGCGGGGCGGCCCGTCGGCGGCGAAGGCGCCGAGGCGCCCCTGGGCCGCCGCGACGAGATCCCCCTGCATCGACTGCACCGCGTCGCGGTAGAGATGCCCGAGGAAGAAGCCGGAGAGCAGGTAGGCGAGCACCGCCAGCAGCACGAGGAGCAGGGGGATCGGCAGCACGCCGAGCAGGAAGTAGGAGAAGGCGAGCCGGCGTCCGACCTTCCAGAGGAAGGCGCGGTAGGCCCGCCAGAGCAGCCAGATCAGGAGCGCCACCCCGCCCCCGGCGAGCAGGACGCGGGTGAGGACGCTCAGGTAGGGGATGTCCGCCAGCGCCACGAAACCCAGGACCGCGAGGGTCGCGAGGAGGGTCAGGAAGCGGCGGAGACGTTCTTTCACGAGGATAGGCTGGGGGCTGCGAAGAGGCACCCCCGAAAGGCACTACGGGGTGCTGATGGCAAAGTTTCCCGGGGTCCGGAAAGCCGCCGGGAAGCGCCGAGGTTGGACAACCACTCCAACTCCCATAGAATTGCCCGGCTTTCCCCTGGCGGGCAGGCTTACCCGACGAGCGCCAGGGCATCTTATCGCGAACCGGAGGAGAGGAGAAAACCCGTGTCGAGGATCCCGCGTTTCCAGGAGCACCTGAAGGCCGCCTTTGCCGCCGAGGCCGCGAGCGCCGCGCGCTACCGCGCCAACGCCACCCGCGCTCAAGCGGACGGCATGCCCAACGTCGCCCGCCGCTGGCAGCAGCTCGCCGCCGCCAAGGACGTCCTCGCCGTCGAGCTGCTCGATGCCGCCGGACAGGTGCGCGGCTCCGACGCCGACATCGGCACCGCCATCTCGGAGGAGCGTTACGAGAACGACATCCTCTACACCAAGATGATCCAGGACGTGGACCAGGAGACCGCCAACGTCTTCCTGCGGGTCGTCAACGCCCAGAAAGAGCACCTGCGGCAGCTCGAGACCCTGCGCACCGAGCTCAACGCCTCCCAGGGCGACGTCGCGCTGCCCCCCGAGGTCGACCGCGGCACGGCACCTTCGGCTCCACAGTCGTAGAGGGCCGCCCGGGCGACCGGCCGGACATTTCGGTCCGGCCGGTCCGCGGACTGATCTACAGCGAGCCCAGGAAGGCGAGGAGCTTGGCCTTCTGCCCGTTGCTCAGACCGTTGTAGCTTGTGATAACCCCCGCGGCTTGACCGGCGTGGCGCGCGATGGCGTCTTTGCGCGTGAGTGTCAGGCCGTCGTGCATCAGGCGGGTGCGAGTACGCAGACCCCAGAGCGGCGGCGTGCGAATCTTGTTGCGCGTTTCCGGGCCACCGTTCTGGACGATGCCGTCCCCCGTTCCAACGTCGTGCAGCATGAAATCACTATAGGGATGGATGATCTTGTCTCCCAGGGCGTTGGGGACGATGAACATGCCGCCGTTGAAGGAAGTGCCCGCTAAAGCGGTCGTGATCGTATCCGTATGGCAGTCAGCGCAGCCGATGCCACCGACGCTGATGCGTGCAAAGAATTCCGCTCCCGCCTGGATATCTGCATAGCTCGGGTCGTTTGGATCCTGCGCTGCCGGAGAGCGATCCGGAGCTTTGGTGGAGCGCATGAAACGGGCGAAAGATTCGACATCCTTGCCGAAGGGGTGTTCCGTCGTCGGCAAGTCTTCGGGGTCGGACTTGATATCGAAAGCCGCGACGGAGTTGCCGTTCGATGTGTTCTCGTTCGGGAAGAGTGGGCTGGTGATCCCCATTTCATTCAGATAGGCATCCGCCGCGAAGGAGACTAGACTCGCGTGCTGATCTTTCCAGCCGAACCGGGCGATCCTGGTGAAGACGCTGCCATTGAGGGAAGCCTCCAGTACGGGCACGGAAATGATGGTCCCCTTCATTCCGGCTGGCTGGTCGGTCTGAATGCGCGTAAATTCGGCGTCAGGGATCGCTTCGACGAAACCGTCGCCCAGGACATTCAGGGATATGCGGAAGGTCCGCGTATCGTCGCTGTCGAAGACCTCCTCCTGGATTCTGGCATCGATCGCGCGGTCGTTGATTAACGATCCGCCAGCATGCTCGGTGAAGACGCCGGCCACGGTTCGTCCGGCCCGCAACTCGCTGAACTGGGTGCCAGATCCAGAGATCGGATTCTGGTGGCACTCCGCGCACGCTTGCGCGTTGTAAACCGGCCCCAGGCCCTTGAGGATGTCTTCGCGCTCCTCAAACTGATCACGGTCCGTCTCAAACTTCAACTGTGAGCTGAAGCCGTTGGTCTGGTCGTCGAAGCCGGTCGGGGCATCCACCTCGGCGTACACCAGCGGAACGGCCACAACCAATGTCAGAAATACACTGATGAAAAATTTTGTCGACAATCTTCTCTTCAGACGCGCCATCTACTTCCTCCTTTACGAGTAAGGATCGTCACCACTCAGACCGATACAGTCTGAGCACAGCTCCGACCCGTCTGCACGATGCGAACGGCTCCGCTCGACGTATAGGAAAGAGACGCTTCTCCCGGCCCTGAGGGCTACTGCGATTCAGTGCTACGGCGTGCACAGAATGCAAGAAACAAGCCGCGGGCTCGCTCTTGACAACAAGGTGAACGCCCCCTACATTGATGCCGTGATGGAGCTCCGTTTCGCGACCGCCGGCCTCTGTAGCGCGCCCATGAGCGCGCGAATGCCCATGAGCATGCGCTCGCCGGGCGCTGGCCTTTTCGCGGACGCGGGGTGCGTCATCCTGTAGAGTACCCACCTCACAGCTTTCACCAGCGAAAGACCACCGCCCGGCTTCCCCGGCGGTGGTTTTTTGTTTTTCACGATCATTTTTCAGGAGACAGTCATGACGATTTCCTTCGGCCTCGAAACCGATCCGTCGCTCGATACGCTCGCCCTCCATGCCGGCGCGTATCCCGATCCCGCCACGGGCGCGCTGCTGACGCCGATCTATCAGTCGACCACCTATGTGCTGGAGGCGGTGGGGAGCGACAAGGGGTTCACCTACAGCCGGACGGCGAACCCCACCGTCAGCGCCCTGGAGCGGCGGCTGGCGGCTTTGGAGGGGGCGGACCACGCGAGCTGCTTCGGCACCGGGCTGGGGGCCACGGCCGCGCTGGCCCTCGCCCTGCTGCGGGCCGGCGACCGCGCCGTGCTCTCCGACGTGGTCTACGGCGGCACCGTGCGTCTCTTCCAGAAGATCCTCGCCAAATTCGGCGTCGAGTCCGAGTTCGTGGACGCGGCGGATCTGGCCGCCTGGGAGGAGTCCCTCCGCCGTCCGGCGCGCCTGGTGTTCATCGAGACGCCCGCCAATCCCACCCTCAAGCTCACCGACATCGAGGCCGTCGCGCGGCTCGCCCACGGTGCCGGGGCCGTCGTGGTGGTGGACAACACGCTACTGACGCCGGTGCTGCAGCGCCCGCTCGATCTCGGCGCGGACATCGTGCTCCATTCGACCACCAAGTTCATCGAGGGGCACAACGCCACCCTGGGTGGCGCGCTGATCACCCGCGACGCCGAGCTGCACGAAAAGCTCACTTTTCTGCGCAACGCCATCGGGGCCATCCAGTCGCCGTTCAACGCCTGGCTGACCCTGCAGGGGGTGAAGACGCTGCCGCTGCGCATGGAGCGCCACTCGGCCAACGCCCTGCGCGTGGCCCGCTTTCTCGAAAGTCATCCGCGGGTGACGAAGATCCTTTATCCCGGGTTGGAATCCTTTCCACAACACGAGCTTGCCCGCCGGCAGCAGGGGAGCGGCGGCGCGCTGATGGCCTTCGAGGTCGAGGGCGGGACGGAGGCCGGCGTCCGCGTGATGAACGGCGTCCGCCTCTGCGCCCTGGCCGAGAACCTGGGCGCCGCCGAAACCCTCGTCACCCACCCCGCCTCGATGACTCACGCCGCGGTGCCGGTGGAGCAGCGGCTCGCGACCGGTATCACCGACGGCCTGATCCGGATCTCCGTCGGGCTCGAAAACCCCGACGACATCATCGCCGACCTGCGCCGCGCCCTGGAGGCGTGAGCGCTTTTATCAAGAGGAGAGAATCATGAATCAGATTTCCGTGCTGAATTTCGCCAGCTCCGCGCCGCGCGCCGACGCCGATCTGCCGCTCGCCGTCCACGAAATCTATCGCGAGTGGCGAGCCGGCCGCCGTGTCCTGGCGGTGGTCCCGGCCCTCGGCTGTACCACCGACGACCTGCTCAAGCGGGCCCAGCAGCTGGGCCTGCCACCGCAACGGGAGGGGCTGGCCGCCCTGCTCGGAACCGGTGAGACGGCCGCGGCCGCTCTCCTGACTCTCGCGCTCGACCGCTCGGGCCTTCCCGCCACGCTTCTCGATCCCACCCAGATCGGCCTTGTCACTCAGGGCGACGACCGGCTCGGCGCCGAACCCGCCGCCGTGGACGTCCCCTATCTCCATCAGGAACTGGAGCGCGCCATCGTGGTGGTCCCCGGCGGTGCCGGACGGGACCCCGCCGGCCGCGTGACTCGAATCGGTCCGAATCTCACCGCCCGTTTTCTCGCGGCAAAGCTGGGCGCCGCCTGTCCGGACCGCGTGGCTCCACCTGGGGTCGCCGGCCCGCCCCTGCGCGTGGCCCTGCTCGGCTGCGGCACCGTGGGTGGCGGCGTGCTGGCTCGTCTCCTCGCCCTCCCCACACGTTTTCAGGTGATCGGGGTCGCGGTGCGGGACCTCGGCCGCGTCCGCGAGCCCGCCGTGCCACGCCGGCTGCTGACGAACGATCCCGCGGCGCTGCTGGCGCGCGAGGCCGACGTGGTGGTGGAGCTGCTCGGGGGGCGCGAGCCCGCTCATGGATCGATCGCCCGGGCGCTCGACAGCGGGCGCCACGTGGTGACGGCGAACAAGGCCCTCCTCGCCGGCGAGGTGGAAAACCTTTCGGAAGTGGCGCGGCGGCGCGGCGTCTCCCTGCGTTTCAGCGCCAGTGTGGGCGGCGCGCTGCCGGCGCTGGAGGCGGTGCGGCGGGCGGCGGCTGCCGGCCGGGTCCAGGCGCTCACCGGGGTCCTGAACGGCACCTGCAATTTCGTTCTCGACCGCTGCGCGGCCGGCACCTCCTTCGCCGAGGCGGTAGCGCTGGCCCGCGATGCCGGCTACGCCGAGGCCGATCCTACCCTCGATCTCGACGGCTCGGACGCGGCGCAGAAGCTCTCGCTTCTCGCCCGGGAAGCCTTCGGCGTTCCCCTGCCCTGGGCAGACATCCCGCGGCGGGGGATCGCGGACCTCGACGAGCGCGCCGCCGCCGAGGCGGCGCGGCGGGGGAGACGGCTGCGCCTGGTGGCTTCCTGCGAACGCACCGAGGGTGGGCTGCGGGCCAGCGTTCAGCCTCTCGTCCTGTTGCCGGACCACCCCTGCGCGTGGACGGCGGGCGCGGACAACGCCCTGGTGGTCCAGCTTGAAGGTGGAGGCCAGATCAGGATCGCGGCCCATGGCGCCGGACGCTGGCCCACGACCGAGGCGGTGATGGCCGATCTGTTCGATTTGGCGGCGGACTTCGAGTGGCGGCAAGAAGGTGCGGCATGAAGCTCGCCACTCGCTGCGTTCATCTTCCTCCCGGGAACGACCCGTACGGCGCCACGGCGCCGCCGATCTATCAGACGGCGACTTTCCGCCAGCCGGGCGCCGCCGAATTCGGCGAATACGACTACTCGCGGACGGCCAACCCGACCCGCGCGCTGGCCGAGGAGCATCTCGCGGCCCTGGAAGGGGGGCGCTTCGCCTGCGCCTTTGGCAGCGGCATGGCAGCGCTCGTCGCCGTCACCCGTCTGGTGAAAGCCGGGGAGGAGATCCTCGCTGGCGACGATCTTTACGGCGGCACGGTCCGCCTCCTCTCCCGGGTGGCGCCGGAATTGGGAGTGCGCGTCCGCCACGTCGACACCACCGACCGCCAAGCGGTCGCGGCGGCGCTCTCCCCGGCCACCCGCCTGCTGCTGGTGGAAACGCCGACCAACCCATTGCTGCGGATCGCCGATCTGGCGCGCCTGGCGGAGATCGCCCATCGCGGCGGCGCGCTGCTGGCGGTGGACAACTCGCTCCTCTCCCCCTGCCTCCAGCGTCCGCTGGCGCTGGGGGCCGACCTGGTGATCCATTCGGCCACCAAATTTCTCTGCGGCCACGGCGACGTCAGCGCCGGGGCGGTGGTGACCGACGACCCCGCCCTCCACGAGCGGCTCGCCTTCCACCTCAACGCCGAGGGAACGGGGCTGGCGCCGTTCGACAGCTGGCTGCTGCTGCGGGGGATGAAGACGCTGGCGCTGCGCGTCGAGCGCCAGGGCGCGACGGCGGCGCGGATCGCGGAGTACCTCGCCGCTCATCCAGGGATTGAAAGGGTTTTCTTTCCAATGCTGGCGCCGCCGGCGGTCCGCGAGATCCACGAGCGTCAGGCGAGCGGTCCGGGGTCGGTCGTGAGCTTCACCACGGGCGATCCGGAGCGCTCCCGGAGGATTGTGGAGGCCGCGCGGCTGTTCGCGATCGCGGTGAGCTTCGGCTCGGTGGGCTCCTCGATCAGCCTGCCCTGCCGGATGTCCCACGCCAGCATCCCGCACGAGCTGCGGGGGAGGCTGGGTCCGCCGCCGGACCTGATCCGCCTGTCGGTGGGGATCGAGGACGCGGACGATCTGATCGCGGATCTGGGGCAGGCGATCGATACCTAGGGGAGCAAGGGGGCGGCGCCCTGGAGCGATCTGTGCAACCCTTGCGGGGGATGGCACGAGAGAACAGCACGAACCGTCGCATGACTCCATCAGCCCAGGCGCCGCGGTCGCTGCGCGAGCGCTTCGGCGCGCTGCGCAACCTGCCCCCCTTCCTGAAGCTGATCTGGCGGACCAGCCCCAGCCTCACCGCGGTCCGACCTGCGCTGCGCCTCGTGCGGGCGCTGCTGCCGGTGGCGACCCTCTACGTCGGCAAGCTGATCATCGACGAGGTGATCCGGCTGGCCGCGACACCGGGCGGTGCCCGCCGCACCTGCGGGACTGGCTGGCCAGCGGCCTGCTGGGGCATCTCGGCTGGCTGCTGGCGGCCGAGTTCGGCCTGGCGGTGCTCTCCGACGTGCTGGGCCGCCTGGTCTCGCTGCTCGACTCCCTGCTCTCCGAGCAGTTCAGCAACGCCACCAGCGTGCGCCTGATGGAGCACGCGGCGACGCTCGACCTCGAGGACTTCGAGGACAGCGAGCTGCAGGACCGGCTCGAGCGCGCCCGCCGGCAGACCAGCGGGCGCATGACGCTGATGAGCCAGCTCTTCGGCCAGGCGCAGGACATCGTGACCATCGTCAGCTTCGCCGCCGGGCTGGTGGTCTACGCGCCCTGGCTGATCGCGCTGCTGATCCTGGCGCTGGTGCCGGCCTTCCTCGGCGAGGCGCACTTCAACGCGCAGAGCTACTCGCTCGACTACGCGCGGACGCCGGAGCGGCGCGAGATCGACTACGTGCGCCAGACCGGCGCCAGCGTCGAGACCGCGAAGGAAGTGAAGATCTTCGGCCTCAACGCCTTCCTGATCGAGCGCTACCGCGCAGCTGGCCGACGCGCTTCTACCAGGCCAACCGCCGGCTCGCGATCCGCCGCGCTGGCTGGGGCGGCGCGCTGACCGCCGTCGGCACGGTGGGCTACTACGTGGCCTACGCCTACATCGCCTGGCGCACGCTGCAGCGGCCGACTTCAGCATCGGCGACCTCACCTTCCTCGCCGGCTCGTTCCGCCGCCTGCGCACCCTGCTCGAGGGGCTGCTGATCGGCTTCTCGCAGGTGGCGGGGCAGGCGCTCTACCTCGACGACCTGTTCTCCTTCTTCGAGATCGAGCCGGAGATCGTCTCGCCGGAGAATCCGCGCCCCTTCCCCGTGCCGATCCGCGACGGCTTCGCCTTCGAGGACGTCGGCTTCCGCTATCCCGGCGCCGAGCGCTGGGCGGTGCGCCACCTGAGCTTCGACTCTGCGGGCGGGCGAGGTGCTGGCGCTGGTCGGCGAGAACGGCGCCGGCAAGACCACGCTGGTCAAGCTGCTGGCGCGGCTCTACGACCCGGACGAGGGGCGCATCCTGCTCGACGGCCACGACCTGCGCGAGTACGACCTCGGCGCGCTGCGCGCCAACATCGGCGTCATCTTCCAGGACTTCGTGCGCTACCACCTCACCGCCGCCGAGAACATCGCCGTCGGCCGCATCGAGGCCCGCGACGACCGCGCGCGCATCGTCACCGCCGCCGAGCGCAGCCTGGCCGACGAGGTGATCGCGAAGCTGCCGGACGGCTACGACCAGATCATCGGCAAGCGTTTCCGCACCGGCGTCGACCTCTCCGGCGGCGAGTGGCAGAAGGTCGCCATCGCCCGCGCCTACATGCGCGACGCCCAGGTGCTGATCCTCGACGAGCCCACCGCCGCGCTCGACGCCCGCTCCGAGTTCGAGGTCTTCCAGCGCTTCAAGGAGCTGAGCGAGGGGAAGACCGCCGTGCTGATCTCGCACCGCTTCTCCAGCGTGCGCATGGCGGACCGCATCCTGGTGCTGGCCGATGGCAAGGTCGAGGCGATGGGCACGCACGAGGAGCTGCTGGCCCAGGGCGGGCGCTACGCCGAGCTGTTCGAGTTGCAGGCGGCGGGGTACCGGTGAGGGGGAAAAGAGAGTGTCTCGAAAGCCGCCTCCCCCGCCCGGCGATGAATCGCCGGGCTAGAAACAGCGCTCCCTGAAGGGAGCTTGAAGCCGGATTCATCCGGCGCTGTTCTTAGCCCGGGCATTCATGCCCGGGCCGAGGGCAGTCTCCTTGTGTCCTTGATGTCCTTGTCGTCCTTTACGTCCTTGCTTCCGGAGCCTGCCGCCCCCAGCGCTTCGCGCACCCGCTCCACCCCGGTGTTGCTGCCGGTCAGCAGAATACCCACCCGCCGGCCGCGGAAGCGGTCGTCCGCCAGAACTCCGGCCAGGGCGGTGGCGCCGGCCGGCTCCACGATCACCCTCAGGTGCCGGAGGATCAGCCCCATGGCGGCCAGGATCGCCGCGTCGGGGACGGTGAAGACGTCCGTGGCCCAGCGGCGGATCATCTCGAAATTGTGGACCCCCGGTTTCGGGGCGGTGAGGCCGTCCGCCACCGTCTGCACCTTCTCCGGGGGAGTCGGCGCGCCGGCCGCCAGCGAGCGCACGATGCCGTCCGCCCCGGCCGGCTGGATGCCGTAGACCTTCGCGGCCGGAGCCAGGCCGCGGGCCGCCAGCAGGGCTCCCGAGAGGGGGCCGCCTCCGGAGGCGGGGATCGCCAGGGCGTCGAGATCGGGGGCGTCCTCGAGCAACTCCCAGCTGGCGGTGCCGGCGCCGGCGATGACCAGCGGATCGTCGAAGGGGTGGACGAGCGTGTAGCCGTGCTCCTCCCGCAGCCGCGCCAGGCGCTCGAAGGCCTGGGTGGCGTTGGTGATCCCCTCCTTTTCGATGCGCCCGCCCATCGCCGCCACCGCCGCCAGCTTCTCGGGGACCGCGTTCTCTGGCATCACCACCACCAGCTTGGCGCCCGCGGCCCGGGCCGCCCAGGCGGCGCCGAGGGCGGCGTTGCCCGCGCTCACGGTGATCAGGCCGCGTGCCATCTCCTCCGGCGAGAAGGAGCGGATCCGGTTGTAGGCTCCACGCACCTTGAAGGAGCCGGTAATCTGCAACCCCTCGGCCTTGAAGAAGAGCCGCGCTCCGGCCAGCTCGTCCAGGATGTCCGAGCGCAGCACCGGCGTCCGCAGCACCACCCCCGCCAGCGCGCGGCGGGCGGCCAGGAGATCCGGAAGATCGGGCAAGGTCAGCTCACCAGCCAATTCCATAGTCCTCTCCGTAGTCGCTCGATCCGCCCCACATCGTGCCGTGCTCCGCGTCGAGCAGGATGGCGTTGATCGGGCCGGAGTTGCGCTCCTCGACCTCCACCTTGTAGCCCATCCGCTGGAGCTCCTGCCGCACCCACGGCGGGGTGCTGGCCTGCACGGTCAGCCGTCCGGGCTCGGAGGCGTGATCGCCGAAGGAGCTGTGCATCTGGTAGCTGGTGATGTTCGGTCGCCTCCATCGCCTCCTGCACGGTCATCCCGAACTCCACGACGTCGAGGAAGAACTGGAGGAGGTTCTGGTCCTGGGTATCGCCCCCCTGCACCGCGAAGGCCAGCCAGGGCTTGCCGTCCTTCAGCGCCAGGCTGGGGGTGAGCGTCACGCGCGGCCGCTTGCCGGGCGCCAGCACGTTGAACGGCCCCTCGGCCGGGTCAAGCACGAAGCTCTGCATGCGCTGCGAGAGGCCGATGCCGGTGCGGCCGGCGATGAAGGCCGGCATCCAGCCGCCGCTCGGCGTCACCGAGACCACCCAGCCCTCCTCGTCGGCGGCCTCACCGAGGTGGTGCCGGCGCGGAAGGACTCGTCGAAAGTCGAGCTGCGAATTCTGCGGCTGTGTCCACTTCTTCTTGTCCGCCGGCGCCCCCCAGGTCTTCAGGAGGTCGAGATAGGGGTTCTGCTTCCCCTCGAACGGGTAGGGATCGCCGGGCTTCACCGCCGGATCGTTGCGCTTCCAGTCGATCTCCTTCCGCCGGTCGTCGGCGTATTCCTTGGAGAGCAGCCCCTGGAGCGGCTCCTCGGGCGGGAAGTAGGGGTCGCCGTAGTAGAAGTCGCGGTCGGCGAAGGCGAGGTTCATCGCCTGGTAGAGGGTGTGGATGTAGCGGGTGCTGTTGTAGCCCCATGCCGCGCAGGTCCATGGGCTCGAGCAGGTTGAGCGCCTGGAGCATCGCCGGACCCTGCGTCCAGGCGGTGAGCTTGTAGACGTCGATCCCCTTGTAGGTGGTCTTGACCGGCTCCTCGATCTTCACCTTCCAGTTGGCCAGGTCCTCGCGGGTGAAGAGCCCGCCCTGCTCGCGGGTGCCGCGGACGATCTCCTCGGCGATGTCCCCCTTGTAGAAGCGGTCGTAGGCGGCCTAGATCGCCTGCTTGCGGTTCTTGCCGGCGGCGAGCGCCAGACGCTCGGCCTCGACCAGCTTGCGCAGGGTGGCGGCGAGATCCGCCTGGCGGAACACCTCGCCGGCCCGCGGCGCCTCCCGGGGCTCGCCCGCGTGGGTGAGGAAGACGGCCCGCGAGGCCGGCCACTTCTTGATCTCCCCCTTCTGCCGCTCGATGGTGTCCGCGAGCTGCGCCTCGATCGGATAGCCGTCGGCCATCTGGATCGCCGGCCCGAGCACGTCGGCGAGGGAGAGGCGGCCGTACTCGGCGAGCATCACCAGCAGTCCGCCGGGAGTGCCGGGGGTCACCGCCGCCAGCGGGCCGTACTCCGGCGGATAGGACATCCCCTTGCCATGGTAGAACTCGGGCGTGGCGCCGGTGGGAGCGACGCCGAGCGCGTCGATGGCGATCACCTTGCGCGTCTTGGGGTTCCAGATCAGCGCCTGGGTCTCGCCGCCCCAGCCGAGGGTGTCCCACATGGTGCAGGCGGCGGCGAGCATGGCGCCGCGCGTCGACGGCGTTGCCGCCCTTCTGGAAGATCATCGCCCCGGCGGTGGCCGCCAGGGGCTTGCCGGTGATCGCCATCCAGTGGCGGCCATGGAGCGGCGGCTTGGCTGTGCGCGCCGTGCCGGGCTGGGCGGCGAAGGCCAGCAGGGAGATGATAAGGACGATGGAACATCGAAGGCCGGGGTAAGCTCTCATGACTGCCTCCTCCTCCTGGAGGAGGCAGTCTATCGAAAGCAGGGTCTAGAAGTGGTAGACGAAGCCGGCCTTCAGGATCAGCGGGTCGACGTCCACGTCGAGGAAGCCCGCCTTGGTGGAGACCTTGAGGTATTCCACGCCGCCGGTGATCCCCCAGCACTTGCCGAGGAAGCCGTCGAAGCCGACGTTGGCACCGTAGGTGAAATTGTCGTCGAAGTTGGCCCGGAAGGTCCCAGGCTTGGTCGAGGTGTCCGCGTAGGTGCCATCTTCGAATTGGGCGTAGCCGACCACCGGACCCGCGAAGAAGTCCCACTTCGGCCCGCGCCAGTGGTAGTTGAAGCCGGTAGTGAGCGTCAGCATGGGGACCCGGTCCTTGTCCCGGATCCAGTACCGGTCGGTGATGTCGACCTGCCAGAGGGTGTTGACGTTTGCCCGGAAGAGGCCGAAGGTCCAGCCCCACCTCGCGTCCTTCCACGACTGGCCTTCATGGGCGAAGAGACGCTCGAGCTCGAGCCCAAAGCCGAGGCCTTCGTTGAAGCCGAACTTGAAGGCTCCGACGTTGCCGTTGGCGAGGCGTACCAGGCCCGTCTGCTCCGAGCCCTGCGACTCCACCCAGCCGGCGTAGGTGCGGAGGAGCCAGGGGCTGTCGCAGCAGGGGGGTGGCGGAGGCGGGGGCTTCACGATGTTGACCGTCGAGGTACAGGAGGATGATTTGCAGTTGTCGCCTTTTTCGGGTCGCGTAAGCGCGACTTTATAGTCTCCTTCCTGTGAAACTGGGAAAGTGTTCGTGCCGCTTGGGTCCGGTGCAAGCATCTCATCGATGCCTGGTCCTGTGAGGTGGAGTAAGGTCCCATCCACCTTGTCGAACTTGATTGTGAGAAATCCTTGGTCGGCACCGGCTGGCCACTTCCCGGTAACTTCCAAGGTGCAGGGAATGGGTTCACAGGTCTTTTTTTTCTCGCAGACTGCCACTTGAGCTTTACACGCAGGTGACTCGATCCCTCGACTATCCTTCGCCACGGCGGTGAAGAAGTAGGTACCTGAATTGCTCGCCTCGAGAGTCCATTCGTAACGATTGGTTGTGGATTTAAAGGGAAGAGGATTTTGAGATCCGGTAGGCCCAGTTCCTCCAATAACCACGTCTTGGATAGATGTTTCCCCGTTAGCCGTGGCAATAATTGTAATGGTTGAGGGTGCTTCTGTGGACGAGCATGTAACGTTAGCTGTGAGTGAGCAGGTTGGCGGCTTATGAGGCACTTCTGGCAGAAGAGCCAGGTTCAGACAGTTGATCGGTATGATGTACGTGCGCATCTTGTCGCCCACTTTGAGCGTGAACTCCCAGGCTTCGAAGGCCTTGGCGCCTCCCCAGCAAGAATTCCTCAAGAGATGGACTTGCTTGTCCGACTTGGCACGGTATGCCATCCACACGAACGGAGTACGGGGTCCATAGGATTTTTTGTCGGTGTCCTGCATATGTTCGATGATATCCATGACTTCCTGGAAATGGTCCTCTAGATGCGCTTCGGCAAAAGTTTCTTGGAAAGCCTTGTAGGTTTTCTTGCTCTTCAAGGCGTCCCGGAGCTTTGCGGCGGAATCGAGAGGTTTACCGCGGTAGATCGCCGTCGAGCCGCCAAGGGACGGAATCGGATTGCGGCATGCAGCGGCGTGAGATGGGGTAGTCCAAAGACTCAGCAACAGCAAAGCCAAGCAACTTTTCCAGGGGACAGATGCTTTAACTCTGTTCATAATCCCTCCGTTCGTTCAGCGATATAAACAGATGTTAAGCGGACGTCTGGAGAATAGCAAGTTTGAAAAATAAATCTGTAAACATGGCTATGCGTCGCCTCCATGGCTGATAGAGGATAGAATCATGCCGATTGATCTCCACGCAGGAGACCAGGAGGGCGGCGAATGCAAGTTCTGAAACAGCCGTGCGACGAAGGGGTAGTGCGGGCCGGAAAGAGCGCGGCTCCCTGCGGGCCGATGGCGGAGCGGTGGGTGCTGGCGGCGACGATCCTCGGCTCCAGCATGGCCTTCATCGACGGCACGGCGGTGAACGTGGCGCTGCCGGCTCTTCAGAGCGAACCTCGGCGCCACGGTGGCCGACGTCCAGTGGGTGGTCGAGATCGTATGCGCTCTTCCTGTCGGCCCTGCTGCTGGTGGGGGGCTCGCTGGGCGACCGCTTCGGCCGCCGGCGGGTGTTCCTGTCCGGCGTCGCCGGGCTTCGCCGCCGCCTCGGCGCGCGTGCGGCCTGGCGCCCGGCGTCGGCACGCTGATCGCCGCGCGCGCCGTGCAGGGGATCGCCGCGGCACTGCTGGTGCCGGGGAGCCTGGCTCTGCTCGCGGCCTCCTTCGACCAGGCGCGCCGCGGGCGGGCGATCGGCACCTGGTCCGGCTTCGGCTCGATCATGGCCGCGGTGGGGCCGCTGATGGGCGGCTGGCTGATCGATCACGCCTCCTGGCGCTGGGTGTTCTTCCTCAATCTCCCGCTGGCCGCGGCGGTGATCGCGATCTCGCTCCGCTTCGTGCCGGAGAGCCGGGACGATCAGGCCGCGGCGGCGGATCGACGTGCCCGGCGCGCTCCTCGCCACCCTGGGCCTCGGCGGCCTGACCTTCGGCCTCATCGAGTCGCCGCGACTGGGCTGGGGGAGCCCGCTCGTCTGGGGGCGCCCTGCTCGCGGGCTGCTGCCGCGCTGCTCGGCTTCCTCGCGGTGGAGGCGCGGACGGCCACCCCGATGATGCCGCTCTCCCTCTTCCGCTCGCGCACCTTCGCCGGCGCCAACCTGCTGACGCTCTGGCTCTACGCCGGCCTCGGTGGCGCGCTGTTCTTCCTGCCGTTCGACCTCATCCAGGTGCGCGGCTACTCGGCGACGGCCGCCGGGGCGGCCCTGCTGCCGTTCGTCCTGCTGATGTTCACGCTCTCCCGCTGGTCCGGCGGGCTGGTGGACCGCTACGGCGCCCGGCTGCCGCTGATCATCGGCCCGGCGATCGCCGCCGCCGGTTTCGCCCTGTTCGCCGTCCCGGGCCTGGGGGGTGGCTACTGGACGGCGTTCTTCCCCGCCATCGTGGTGTCTGGGCTTCGGCATGGCGATCAGCGTGGCGCCGCTGACCACGACGGTGATGGGGGCGGTGGAGGAGCGCCACGCCGGCATCGCCTCCGGGATCAACAACGCCGTCTCCCGCTGCGCCGGGCTCCTCGCCATCGCCGTGCTGGGCATTCTGATGCTGGGCCTGTTCGGACGCGGGCTCGACCGCCGGCTCGCCCAGACCGATCTGCCCCCGCGAGCGCGGGCGGCGATCGCGGCCCAGCGGCAGAGGCTGGCGGCCGTGGAGATCCCCGCCGGGCTCACCCGGCCGGAGCGGGCGCAAGCCCAGGACACCGTCGACACGGCATTCCTGGACGGCTTCCGCGGCGTGATGCTCATCGCGGCCGGGCTCGCGCTGCTCGCCTCGCTGAGCGCGGCGTGGCTGATCCGGGACTGAGAGGTCCTCCTCAGGCGGTGGCCTGGGTCTCGCAGGTCTTCCAGTAGGTCGGTCCGCAGAAGGGGGAGTAGCAGGCCGGTTCCTCGGTATCCCGCGCGATCGCGACGACTCCGCCCTCCAGTTTGCGGAGCGTCGTCTCGTCGAGGCGACGGAGTGTTTCGCGGTTCAGGGTGAGCCGGCGGGCGTGTTTTTTCATGGGATCTCTCCTTCCAGAGGATGTTCTCCTCTAAGAGTGCCTCCGGAGCCGGCGATCGCGCCTCAAGCCCGGGCTTGCCATCAACCGCTCGGCCGGATTATGGGGTGAGGCTCCGCACCCTGGCGTCGAAGTCACGGAGGAAGCGGGTGTCCGGGTAGTAATAGAAACTGCCGATCGGACAGTTGCCCTTGGGGCCGCAGAGCGGCGTAACGGTCTTATCGGTCTCGGGGTCGTGCTCCCAGGCCATCCGGGCGCGCATGATCCGCGAGAGCTCGGCGCGGAAGCGGTTGTACGGCTCGCCGTGCCAGATCTCGCGGATCGACTGCCGGTAGACGTTCCCCAACTCCGCCCCCTGGATCAGGCAGCAGGGTGCCACCAGGCCGGTCGGGCGGACGAGCATCGAGTGCCAGCCGATCAGGCAGTGGGTGCCGAGCCCGGCGTTGGCCTTGAGCACCCGGTCCCGCTGCCGCCGCTTGCGCGCGTGCTCGATCTTCTCGCCCAGCGAGAAGTCTTTCCGCGCCATCAGCCGCCCGATCCGTTGGGCGGTCGAGAGCGCCTTGCGCTCCTCGCCGAGCTTGACGCCGATCCGCGTCACCCGCTCGGAGATGTCCTGCTCGAAGCTGTTGACGACGTCGATCCGCCGGTACTCGTCGATCCGCAGCACCTCCTCATAGAACCCCATCATCTCCTCGGTCTCGGCCTCGTTCATCTGTTTTTCGGGCGGAAGGAAGGCGAGGCCGTTGAACAGGATCGAATCGGCGCCGGCCTCGCAGCCGAGCCGGTACATCTCGGGGATCTGCCGGAAGTTCTCTTGCCAGACCAGGAACTGAATCTTGACGTGCGGGTTCCGCTCGCCCCGCCGGCGCTTGGCGGCGACCAGGCCGCGGAGGTTGTCGATGACGCGCTGGAAGTTGCGCTCGTTGGTCTGCATCATCGCGGCGTAGGTCGTTTCGTCCGCCGTGTTGAGGCTGAATGTGACCTGTTCGCAGGCGCCCACCAGCAGCTCCGCGACCTCGGAGCGCAGGAGGACGCCGTTGGTGGTGAGATTTTCGATCGGCAGCCCGCTCGCTTTAATGGCGCGCAGGAAATCATGAATCTTGCGATGGAAGAGCGGCTCGCCGCCGCCCGACAGGCGGATGGTCCGCGTACCCATTTCTTTCAATTCGCCGAGCATCTCCTCGAAGCGGGGCATCGGGATTTCGTCCTTGCCTCGCAGTGAGGCGGTGGAACAGAAGAAGCAATCGACGTTGCAGCGATCCTGGGGATGAAATTCAACATGATAAGGACCGCCGTAGGCGACGCCGTCCTCGATTCCCTTTAGAATCGTGGCCTTGTCCTCGCGCGTCAGGTGATCCCAGCCGAGCTGACTCATTGATCGATTCCTCCCGGCCGGCATCAACCGCGCCTGATCTTCTTACGGATCGGTGGCGGGAAGTGTTGGGGGGATGGATCGAGATATCGGAATTTTCGCGGCCTGCGACCTCACCCTCGGTCCCTCTCCTAAAGGAGAGGGAGGGCCGGACAGATCCGGTGGCGCTTGTAGGGCACAAAGCAACCTATGGGCAATCAAGCGCGGAGTCGTCCCCCTTCTCCTTTAGGAGAAGGGGATAGGGGTTGAGGTCGCAGGCCACCAGCGCCCTTTATTCCCCTCACAACGGCGCGATCAACCCCGCCTCGTCCCCCTCCGGCTGGAACAGGGAAACCGAGACCACGCCCGGCCCGGCGTGGGTGCCGACGACCGGGCCGACCTCGGCCTGGATCAGCTCGCTCACCGGGAACGCCTCGCGGACGAGCTTTTCCAGGCGGTCCGCCCAGGCGGGGGCGTTGCCGTGACTCACCCCAGCGATCACCGGCAAGGAGATATCGACCCGGCCTTTCAGGATCTCCAGCATGCGCGGGTGCGCCGCGCGTCCGCCGCGGACGCGGTCGACGGGAGCGACCTCGCCTTCGACCATCCCCAGGATCGGCTTGATCCCGAGCAGGCCGCCGAGCAGCGCCTGCGCCCGGCCGATGCGGCCGCCGCGGGCCAGGTACTCGAGGGTGTCCACCAGGAAGAGGGTATGGACGCGCGGCGCCATCAGGACCAGGCGCCGCCGGATCTCCGCGGCGGTCTCGTTGCGTGCCGCCATGCGGGCGGCGAACAGGGCGAGCAGGCCGAGGCCGAGGCTCACCTGCCCGGAGTCGACCACCTCGATCGCGGGGGCCGTTCCGGCGCCGCGCTCCTTGGCCGCCGACAGCGCGGAGGCGGCGCCGGCGCCGGCGTTTTCGAGCGTCTTCGACAGGCGCGCCGAGAGGTGGACCGAGACCACGTCGTGGCCACGGGCCAGCCACTCGCCATAGCGGCGGGCGAGCTCGTCCCCCGCCGGCGGGCTCGACGCCGGGTGGGCCCGCTTCGTCTTCAGCAGGCCGTAGAACTGTCCGGGCTGGAGATCGACCCGGTCGCGGAACGATTCAGCGCCGAAGGCCACCGTCAGCGGCACGACGTCGATGCCGTGGGCGGCGGCGAGATCCGCGGGGAGATCCGAGGTCGAGTCGGTGACGATCTGCACCGCCGGCTCGCGCCGCACCAGGAACCCCCGCTCCTCCAGGCTCAGCACCTCCTGCACGATCTCGCTGTCGCGGTCCGGCAGGCCGTCGAGGATCTGGCGCAGGGTGGCGCCGCGCTGGGCGGCGCCGAGGATGCGCTGCTGGAGCGGCGCGAACGGGGTGGCGAAGAAGCTCGGGCCGATCTCCACCTCCAGGCGGACGCGCGGGTCCGGAAACTCGCCGAGCGAGTCCTCGATGGCGGCGAGCACCAGGGCGTCGAGATCCTCCTCGATCTCCCGCCGCGCCGGCAGCTCGCCGGGCACGAATCGGAACGGCCCCTCGTGCAGACGGCCCATGCGGCAGAACGCCTTGAGCCCGCGGGCCGAGCCGGCGGCGGCGGCGATCACCTGCCCTCCCTGGAGGAGGAGCGAGCCGCCGCGCAGATCGATCCGGCCGCTGGCGCCGGCGGCGTCGAGGCCGCGCAGCAGCTCGATCAGCGGCATCTGGGAGAGGTCGCCCACCAGCGAGACGAGAGTGGCGTCCGGGGCCGCGCCCAGCTCGCGGCCGAGCAGCACCAGGAGCAGGCGGCGGGCGATCTCCGGGGCGTCAAGGCCGCCGACCGGCAGGAAGGCCACCTCCTCGGGGAGCGCCTCCTCCTCGCCCGGGCTTTCCCCGAGCACCACGAGCGTGCGCGCCGCCGAGCCGCCGAGCATCGCCGCCGGGATCGACCCCGGCCGCCAGCGCGTCGGTGGTGGTCACGATCACGGCGGCCCCCAGCCCCTCGGCGAAGCGGCGGGCGCGCGCGGGATCGGCGATCGGCACCACCTCGTAACCCTCTGCGGCGAGGCGGTTGCCGAGATCCCGCAGGCGCCCGGCCTGGGGATCGATCAGCAGCACGGTGGGACGGGCCGGCACGGCTTGGCTCTCCTAGCGGGCATCCGGGTGGAGGAGGCGGAGCAGGCCGAGCAGGCTCTGCGGCTCGTGCGGGGTGCTCCGCCAGCGGGAGGCGCCGCGCAGCAGGGCACCGGCCTCGCGGCTGGCCGCCTCGGCGCCGGCCACCAGCACGCCGGCCGCGCCGCGCGGGCCGCTCGTCTCCAGCCGCTGCACCACGGCGCGCACGCCTTCCAGGGCTTCGGTCCCACGGATCCAGACGAAGATCCCGGCGCAGCCGGGGACGATGGCGTTGACCTGCGGCTGCGACGCTCCCGCCAGCACCTGCACGTGCAGCGAGAGCTTGCCGCGGCGGCCCGGGAACGTGGCGCTCCCGGCCTTGCGGAGCTCGACCTGCTCGACCAGCCGGCGCAGCCCCTCGTTCTGGCGGAAGCCGGGCGACTGCTCGAGCAGCCGGCGCAGGGCCGGCCAGATCTCCGGCTCCACCAGCAGCAGATAGGGGAGGGCCGAAGCCGTGAATCCCGCGCCGGCCGCCGCCTCCAGCAGGTCCTCGATCGCCACCTCGAAGAGGATCGCGGTCGAGATCTCGCGGGTGTTCTGGAGCTCCGCCTGGGTCTCGTCCGACTGCGGAGCGAGAGCGCCGTGCTCCACCAGCAGGGCGGTGGCGAGCCGGGTGGAGATCGGCGCCTCGGTCTCGTCGGCGATCAGGTCGAACAACCGCACCCCCGGCCGCTGGAGCACGCGCTCGAAGACCCGCCGCAGGGGGAGGGAATCGAAGCCGTCGATCGCCGGCAGGTTGGGGGTGAGCGCCTGGAGCGGCTGGCCGGTGGGGGGGATGTGGTGGCGGCGCTTGCCGATCTCGTCCTTCAGCCAGGCGGAATCCATCAGCAGCTCCTGGAGGGGCAGCCCCGTGGGGGCCGGCTGCGGCGCGCCGGGCGGCACCGGATCGAAGCGGAATCCCCCCTCCTCGAGCGAGAGCAGGGCGAGCAGCGCCTGCCGCCCGCGCAGCTGCCCCTGCCAGCGGGCCTCGGCGGGCTCGCCGTCGCGCATCTCGATCGTCCCCGCGCCAGCCTCCCCCTTGACCCGCAGGATGCCGGTCTTGCGCACCTGGCCGAGATACTGGAGCAGGGCCCAGAGCGGGTGATTGGCGAGGTCCCCCTGGAGCACCTGGAGGGCGGCGGTGCGGTTGGCGAGCAGGCGGTCGAGCCGCAGCAGCAGCTCTTCGAGATCGCAGGGGCTGGCGAGATAGTCGTCGGCGCCGGCCCGCAGGGCGGCCACGCGGTCGGCGGCGGCGTTCTGGCCGGAGAGCATCAGGATCGGCACCGACCGCGTCGCGGACTGCCCGCGCAGGGCCTCGACCACGGGCAGCCCCGCGTTCGGCGAGTCCCCCAGCACCACCAGGTCCACATGATGCTCCTGAGCGGCCGCGGCGGCGCGCCCGCCGTCGCTCAGCCGGCGCACCTCGTGGCCGGCCACATGCAGCCGGTCCGCGAGCACGGCGGCGAACACGGAATCGCTGTCGACGACAAGAACCTTGGCCAAGGCGCCCTCTCCTTCAATCCGCTGCGGCGGGATCAGGAGGCTATTCTATGCCGGAAGGGGGAAGAACAAGGACGCAAAGGACGGCAGGGACGGCAAGGACCTGAGGAGATTGCCGGAGCCGTGTCTTTTCGTCCTTGGTGTCCTTGATGTCCCTTACGTCCTTTTCGCCCGCTTCTTCCGCGGCCGCGCCGGCGCCAGCTCCGCGGCGATCTCCTTCCGCAGCTCGAGCGCCGGCTCAAAGTCCGGGGCCCCTTCGAGGGCCTGATCCACCTGCTTGCGCGCCTCTTCGAGATCCCCCAGATGGAACAGGCAGAGGCCGATGTTGAACACCGTTGCCGGATTCGGCCCATAGATCGCCACCGACTCGTGGAAGAAGGGGAGGGCGTCCCCGTAGCACTCGATCTCGCAGAGCAGCACGCCGAGATGGAAGGCGAGATCCTGCGCCTCGCGGATCGAAAAATAGTGATCCCAGATCTCGTGGACCGCCCGGTAGATCTCCAGGCGGAAGACCCCCGAGGCCGAGCTCGCGTGCTTCATCAGCGTGGGCCAGGCGCCGAGCAGGATGTTGGCGTCCCAGCCGGAGATCCGCAACCAGGCCAGGAGATGCTCCAGCGTGAGGTCGTCGTAGGGCTGTCCGAGGCTCACCTTGAGATCGAAGAAGTCGTCCGGCCCCCGCCGCTCGATGGCCTCGTCGAAGGCCAGCCGGGTTTCCACCGTGCCCCCCGGCGGGGTGCCCAGAAGGCCGGCGACCACGTTCAGGCTGGAGTGCAGATGGGCGGTGCACAGGAGCTCGCCCCCCTGGTGGGCGAACCACCGGCCCAGGGCGTGGTAGTCGACCATCATCGAGAAACTGCCGTGAACGGTCACTCCGGGCTCCCCGCGGCCGTCGATCAGCTCCTCACGGCAATATCCCTTGTCCCCGGAGAGGAGCAGGAGCCGGCCGTCCGCGATCTTCGCGAGATGGCGCAGACAGCGGATCGCGGCGAACGGGAAGAGGAGGGCCGAATCCTTCAGGCGCTCCGCGTACTCCCGCAGGATGGTGTCGAGCTCCGGATCACCGTAGGGCTCCAGGGCGGCCGGACGCTCCTCCCAGGTGACCTCCACCCGCTGGAGGATCGTCGGATCGTCGAGGTCCTCCTCCTCGTCCGGAACGTTGAGGGTGGCGAGCATCTCGAAGAGATGACCGCCGCGCGCCGCAAAGGCGTCCTGGGGGATGCCGTCGAAGACGTAGTTGGCGATCACCACCAGCGGATTGCGCAGCGTCTGGGGGGAGAGCACTATCCCGGACCGTTCGAGCCGGATCTCTCCAGGCTCCGCCGCGTCGAAGCGCGCGAAGTCGAGGAGCCCCGCCTCGATCCACGGCTGGAGCACGGGATGATTCCGCAACGGCTCGAGATTCTTCTCTGTGAAGTCGGTCAGCACGTAGCGGACCGGCACGTGGCTCAGCGAGGAGCGATTGAGCAGGTCGAGGAGCCGGTTGAAGAAATTGAAACCGAACCGTCCCGAGCCGCACCCGAGCTCCACGATGTAGACCGGATGCCGCAGATCGAGCGGCGCGAAGGAATGGGGCTCACGGGCCGTCCCGGCGCAGTCGCGCAGCCAGCCGAGCACCACCTTGGCGTAGGCGTCGGCGATCCAGCCGTTGCTGGTTATGTAGTGGGGAACGATCCCCATGGTCCAGGCCTGGACGCCCTGGGAATCGAAGAAGTTCTTCTGCAGGCGCCAGAGGAGGGATTCGGAGAGGCGCTTGCCCGGCTCAAGGATGTAAGAGGCGATCTCGGAATCGGGCATGATGAAATCTACCAGACTCCCTGGTCGGTCAAGGCTCCCGCGGTCAGGACATATTGGTGCTTTTGGCCATCATCGTCTTTGTAGGTCTTGATCAGCACCAAAATCGTTCGATCTCCAGCTGCTTTTTTGATCGCAGAGTAGACGACACTTTTCATCCACCCATCGCATCCTTCGGAGCACGGTTTCCTGGTGATATGAAATAGTACGGCTGTACACCCTCCCTTGACATAAGCGAGGAGATCTTCCGAATGGTCACGCCACCATGCCTGCTCCGCGTGATTCGCCAGCGTCGCCTTCAGTTTCGCGTTCGTCTGTTTTCCAAGGTACTTGGTCGAGCCGTTGAAATAGACCTCCACATTGCAAAGAGTGCCCGTGCGCAATCCTTTGCCATTCTCCAGGGGTGAATAGTCCTGGAGTTTGGCCCAGGCCAGGGGCGACAGCTGTTGACTCTTGGCATCTCCAGCGGCGGCCTTCGGCTTCGGGGCGACCTTGGCTGGGGCTTTGATCTCCTTGCTGTCTGCTCCAGGAGCCGTGCTTTGTGAGGCAAGAATCAGTCCTTCCAGCCCGTCCAGCAAATTTGTCAAGCCATCCAGATCGGTCTCGCTCGGTTTCACGGCGAATTTGTCTCCGATCTCCCGATAGAGGGCTGGCAGACCTCGGCTGCTCTTCAGGCCTGATGCCTGGCCCTGAAGCTTGGCGTAGCGCTCCGTCAGGAGCGCTTTTTGTCGTCTTTTTTCCTCTAAGCTTAGAGGTGGCCGAGTCTTGGCGGGAGCCGCGCTGATTTTCGGCACCCCTGCCTTGAAATCCTTTCTCTCGTCGCTTGCCACAGGAGGTGGGGCGTCTTTGAACTCCCCCGCATCCACGGCGTCCACCAGGGCTTTGAGATGCTCAAAGGTCCCAGGTTTCATCAAGTATCTCGGGATCAAAGAATTGAGAGCAAGCTCCTCGTGATCTTTGGTTTCGATCGCACCGAGGCCGGGTATCAAAATTCTTCTGGGCTGAAGAACGGCACCCGAACCAGACTTGGCCTGAGGAGGCGTGGAAAGCTTCGCCTGGGCGGCACCAATGGCATGGCGGACGTGCGGAGCCTGAGGACGGCTTTGCCCCACGGATGGGGGCAGCTTGGCCTGGGCCGGCGCCAGGGCTCTCCGGACATGGGCGGCCTGTGGCGGATGGCCCGGTGAAGCGGGCCGCTCCGGCAGCTTCGCCTGGGCGGCGCGTGCGACGGCGGCCTGGACATGCGGCGCGGAAGTCCGTGAAGGCGGGGCAGGAGGAAACGGCGGTTTAGCGGGCATGGGCACTCCTTCAGCCGTGGCGGACTTCGGTCTTCATGCCTCGCGGCCTTGAGTTTCGGCGTTCACTCTAGCCCCGGAGGCCCGGGATGACAAGCCGGCGGCCAAGCGGTGCAGGCTTTGCATCCTCTCGCAGGGGCCTTGTTCGGGCCTGCTTTTCCAGGAAGGAGCGCCCCATGTCCAACGTCAAGTTCCGTGGTTGCTGTTGTGGGATCCCGTTCGGCTGTGGCGTGCTGCTGATCGCGCTGCTCGCCGTGGTCTTGTGGCGGTTCGTGATGCCCGGGGATCTCTGGCCCGCCGGAGCCGGCAAGACGCTCGCCCTCCTCCTGGCCGTCCCTGGAGTCGTCCTTCTGGCGAGGGCGGGGGGCCGGCGCCGCTGAAGTCAGCGGCGAAGCCCCAGATGGCGCCACCCCTCGTGGCCGAGGCGGCGCAGCGTCGCCATATTCTTTTCATAGATCTCGGAAGCATCCGGAAACGCCGCCACCGCGCGTTCGACGCTCGCCTCCCGCAACAGGTGGAGCATGGGGAAGGGGGAGCGGTTGGTATAGTTCTCGATGTCGTCCGGCGCGGAGCCCGCGAACTGGTACTCCGGATGGAAGCTGGCAACCTGGATCACCCCTTCGAGCCCGAGATCCGCGACGGCCGCGTCGGCGACACCGAGGAAGTCGTTGTAGTCGAGGAACTCCCCGAGCACCCGCGGGTGGATGATCAGCGTGGTGTCGATCTCCCCCGGGTCCGCCACCGCCAGTCCCTGAAGCTCGACGAGCAGATCGGCCAGCAACGCCTCGGGGGTCTCCGCCTCGCTGACCACATACCGGATCTGCTCCCGGACGTATACCGCCTTGGCGAACGGGCAGAGATTGAGCCCGATGATGGCCTTTTCGAGCCAGAGCTTCGTGGCGGCGATGATATCTTCAGCGGTTACAGGGAGCATTTTGTCATGTCTAATTTTGAGCGTTTAAGACTTGGTTTTCTTTTTAATGAGGGTTTCAAGAAGTAAGCTATACCTGCGGCGCGCCTCCTTTGTTTCTGGGTGATCTGGACCGAGGCGAGCGTTGAAGCTCCGCAGAGCTCGCCCTAAGAGCCCGCACGCTTTAGGGTAGTTTCCTTGATTGAAATGGGAAGAACCAAGATTCAGCAGGCTCACGGCAGTATCAGGGTGCTCCGGGCCAAGCACTTTCTCCCGGATCGCCAAGGCACGCGCGTAGTATGGATGTGCTGCTTCATGGTTCCCTTGCTTTCGGAAGAGATTACCGAGGTTGTTTAGGCTCTTTGCTGTATCTGGGTGCTCTGGGCCTAGCACCTTCTCCAGAATCGCCAAGGAGCGCTCGAGGTAAGGACGCGCTTCCCCGTAAACTCCTTGACCATTGAGAAGGCTACCGAGGTTAGAAAGTATTTTTGCGGTGTCCGGATGCTCTGGGCCCAACACCTTCTCCAGGATCGCCAAGGAGCGCTCGAGGTAAGGACGCGCTCCTTCAGAATTTCCCTGAGCTCGGAGGAGAATGCCAAGGTTGTTGAGGATGTTCGCAGTATCCGGATGCTCTGGGCCCAGCACCTTCTCCAGGATCGCCAAGGAGCGATCGAGGTAAGGGTGTGCGGCCTTATAGTTTCCCTGGTCTTTGGAGAGAAGA
Organism: uncultured Acidobacteriota bacterium; assembly: GCA_963792575.1. Classification (GTDB taxonomy): domain Bacteria; phylum Acidobacteriota; class Thermoanaerobaculia; order Multivoradales; family UBA5704; genus DATARR01. The sequence goes on along the minus strand of CAWBWZ010000020.1, from coordinate 926,584 downwards.
CCAAGATCGTTCAAGCTACGAGCCGTATCTGGGTGCTCCGGGCCCAGTACCTTCTCCTGGATCAATAAACCTTGCTCATAGTACGAACGAGCAGCAGGATAGTCACATTGATGATAAAGGAGACGGCCAAGGTTATTCAGGCTGTTAGCGGTATCCAGGTCCTCCGCTCCTGAGATCTCCGTATTAAGAGCAACCCCGCTTTCGAGGTATGGCCTCGCTCCCGAGTAATCACCCGCCTGTCGTAGATAAATTCCTAACTCATCACACAGCCGAGCGGCCATCCTGTCTTTGCATTTTATGGCTCGGTCTGTAGCGGTCCGAAGATGAGGCTGCAAGGTCAAGAGAAGCGCGGGATTGCGAGCCTTGTTCAAGCGGCTTGCCTCTGCTAGGAGTGCCTCGTCAACAGCTCCCCGTGCCTTGTTCCCTTTGGCGTCGCCGCGTGTCCAGACGGCGACGAGGCGGTGCATGAGCAGATCATTCCGGTCACTGGTCTCCATAAGCCCTAGATCGGTCAGCCGGCGCACTGCATCTTCAGCTAGCAGCCCTGTCATCAGATCTTCGGAATTCGCGTGGACTGCCCTTAGCAGCAGAGATCTGGGGATTGGCTCGCCGGGTGCAAACCAAGCCGCCCTGGTAAGAAGATCTATGGCCAGAGCGTCCGTGTCGATTGCTGGATCCAATCTCTCGAAGCTCAGCGCAAAGGTACGGCCCACGTGCCCTTCATGCTCCGTAGGCAAGCTTCCTGCGCCTCGTCCTTGGAGAGAGGGATGATCCAGTAAGTTTTTTTGCCTTAATGTTTCCAGATAGATCGCCGGCTGCCCGAAGGAGGAGGCTCTATACGTTTGGAGGAAGCTCCCCGCCAAATGGAGAGCCAAAGGTAGATCCCCGAGATCACCCGCGATTCCGTCGAGGGCAGGATCGGTTTCTAAAATATCAGGCCGGAAGAGGCGAAGGAGTTCGATGCTTGCTGCACGCGGCAACGTGGTGAGCGGGACCGTCTTGACACCCAAGGCCGAATCCCATTCAGCCCGCCGGCTGGTGACGAGAACCCGGGCGCCTCCAGAGGTGGGGCGCCAGTGGCGGAGCAGTGCTTCCTCTTCGCAATTGTCGAAGACGAGGAGCCGAGGGAGCGGCCCCTGCCAGGCATCCTGGACCAGGCGGATCTGCTGCTCAAGGGTCAGGGCTTCGAAGCTTGAATGGAGACCGAGGCTTCGACCGCAGGCGGCGACCTCGGCGGAGACGGAGGCGGCATCCGCGAAGCTCATCCAGAAGGCGCCTCCGGCAAAGAACTGGCCGTAGCGGTGGACGAACTCGGACGCCAACTGGGTTTTGCCCATTCCTCCGAGACCGGTGGCCGCGGCGATCTTCACTTGGCCGATCGCGGAGGTTCCTCCTGCTTTAAGTTGGCGGGCGAGAGTCTTCAAATCCTCCTCGCGACCGACGAAAAGGGGATTGGGAGACAGGGGCATGCGCGAGCCCACCGGAAGCGGGCCGGGCTTCGGGACCTCTTCGAGGGGCAAAGCCGCTAGGGCAGCTTTAGCCTGACCAGGGTCGGGCGGTGAGGGCGCCGGACCTGGGAACAGGTGTGCTCCGGGAAACTGGACGCTCTCCGGCCTGATCCTCCCGGGCACCAGCCCACTGAGGAGCGCTTCCCGTGCGGCGGCCTCGCCCAGACCTACCAAATTGACGTGGATGATCGGGGCCAGCAGACCTTCGAGAGCAACCTCGCGAACCTTGACGGGGACGAGCTTCCCTTTCGCCCCGTCCGGATCGGCGGCGAAAGCGGCGGCCCATTCGGCCATGCCGTACAGGGAACGCAGGTAGTCCGGTGACAGGACCGCGATGGTGCGTTCCGAGCCGGAGGCCGCCCTCTGCATCTCCACCACGAAGTTGCCACCCGGGCGGAAGTCCCAAGTTTGGATCGCAACGGAGAACCCGGCCTCTTCAAGGGTCCAGCCGATCCACTCGGCCCAGGCTTTGTCGGCCCCGGTGTAGCTGATGAAGAAGTCGGTCATGGAGTTTTAGCGCCCGGCGCAATCATAACGGAGGCGTCCTTATGGGAAGCGGGTTCTGCGCGCTGTCCCGGTATTTCGCAGCACGACCCCCGAATCTACCCCCGGGACCCGTCCGTTACGCAGCAGGACCCTTCTTCTCGATGTGAGGACCCGGGATCCGGAGTCTCCGCCCTGCGAAGTACGTCCCCGCCGGGAAGATCGGCGCTGCGAGTTGGGCCTCGCCGGCATCTTCTTTCATGTCGCATGCTGCGACATTCACGGTCGGTGCTGCGAATCGCGGGAAATGACAGCGCTGGACCAGGATTTCTCCCGCCCTTGAGGGCGGTCTTGTTGTGAAATGCTCCTGGGTGGAAGCAGCGAGGCTGGGTCAGGCAACCGGGCGGGTCTGTGTCGCAACAAAGAGCGGGGTCTGAATCGAGGTGAGCCTCTATTTGGCATCATCTCGGGTGTTGTTTGCAGCATAAGCCAGCTACTTCGCATCTTGACCCGTGGGTCACGCAGCACGACCCGCGGGTCACGCATCAGGACCCGTGGGTCGAGGTTTGCGACCCGTGGATCTCGCAGCAAGGGACTGCCAGTTCGCAACAGGATTGCCCTGCTTTGCAGTATTGGGATTGCTGGATTCTACCGGTCTCTATACAGTTCGGATCATGCGAGAGATGTCGGCTCATGAATTCCGCAGCCACTTGTGGGAAGCGGTTGAGGAAGTGGTGGAAGATCACGTCCCTCTGCGGGTCAAGCGCCGCGGAGGGCAAGATTTTGTCGTCGTCAGCGCCGAGGACTGGGAGCGGGAGCAGGAGACGCTGTACATCCTTCAGAACAAATCTCTCATGGAGCAGATCGAGCGTTCGCTGAAGACACACGGGGAAGGCACTGGCCGCCGGCTCTCCTCGGAGGATCTGGATGCGCTCGCTCGTGTTTGAAGGCGATGAGCACTCCCGCCCCGCCCACCCTCACCTCCCGTCCGGTCGCCGAGTGCACGGCCGCCGAGGTGGCGGCGGCGCTCGGCCGCGCGTTCGCGGGCTACATCGTCCCCCTCAACTTCACCGCCGAGGCCTATGAGCGCCGGTTCCGCGCCGAGGATCTCGATCCTTATACGAGTCGTGTGTATGAGCGGGACGGCGTTCCCGCCGGGGTGATGCTGATCGCGCGGCGGGGGTGGACCAGCCGCATCGCCGCCATGGGGCTCGCCCCGGAGCTGCGCGGCGGCGGCTTGGGACGGCGGGTGCTCGGGGAGACGATCGCGGAGGCCCGGGCGCGCGGCGAGCGGACGATGGTGCTGGAGGTCATCGAGGGGAACGCGCCCGCGGTGGCCCTCTACACGAAGCTCGGCTTCCGGCCGCGCCGGCGGCTGGTCGGGTACCGGTGGGAGGTCCAGATCCCCGAGCCATCGGACCCGCTCGAAGAGATCGATCCGCTGGAGTTCGCCCGCATCGTCGCCCGGGAGGGGGAGCCGGACCTGCCCTGGATGCTGATGCCGGAGACCCTCTCCGCCTTCGCGCCGCCGTCCCGGGCCTTCCGCCTCGAGGACCGGGCATTCGCCATGATCAGCGATCCGGCCGCGGAGAGGCTCGCCCTGACCGCCCTCGTCGTCGCCCGCGACCATCGCCGGCAGGGGTGGGGATCGCGCCTGATGAGCGCGCTGTGCGAGACCTTCGCCGGCCGCCCCTGGGCGATCTCGCCGATCGTGCCGGAGGGGCTCGCCGCCGGATTCTTCCTCCGGCTCGGCTGGGAGCGGCAGCCGCTCTGCCAGTGGGAGATGGTGCTCGACCTCGCGCCGGGCGCCGCTCCGTAATTTCTTTCGCTCCGTAATCTCTTTCGTAATCTTCGGCTGGCAGAATCGCTCCATCATAGATTCCCCAATGTGACGGCCGGCTATACGCCGGCCGCTTTTTTTTAGGGTGCTTCGCCGGCGAAGGCGATCAAGGACGAAAAGGACTGCAAGGACAACAAGGACAAGGACAAAGAGTCCGCGATCCCGGCTCATCCTTTCTTTGTGTCCTTGACGTCCTTGCTGTCCTTTGCGTCCCTTGAGTCGTTGCTTTCCGAATCGCCGGCCTCCTTCGAGCCCCCGCCTGACTCCCCAGGCCGTTCTGTGCCAGAATCCGTCGCAGGGAGTCCAACAATGCGTGAATGCAAATGCCTTCGGTGGCCGATCGTGGCCGCGGTCCTGGCCGCTGTTGCTCTGCTGGCCGGCGCGCCCGCCGGCGCGGCGGTGCAGGTGGTCTACGACAACGCGCTGCGCAATGGCTGGCAGGACTGGAGCTGGGCGGCCCACGACCTGGCGCAGACGCTGGTCTACCAGAGCGCGCCCAAGGCGATCTCCTGGGAGCCGGACGCCGTCGGCGGCGACTGGAAGGGGATCTACTTCCACAGCGACACCGGGGCCGCGGACCCCGCCGTCGCCGACTTCACGGCGGTGCGCTTCTGGATCAACGGCGCCGGCGGCGGGCAGGCGGTGCGGCTGGCGATCTATCAGAACAACGTTGAGGTCGGGAGCAGGGACCTGACGCCGCTCCCCGCGGGCTGGACGCAGATGACCGTGACCTGGGCGGAGCTGGGCGTCGCGGCTCCCGCCTTCGACGGCATCGTCTTCCAGACCAACGCCAACGCGGACCAGGCGGCCGCCTATGTCGACGATCTCGAGCTGGTCCAGGCCGCGGGCGGTCCGCCTCCGGGGGGCCCGGTGACGGTGGCGGTCGATCCCAGCCTCGACCGGCGCGCCATCAATCCGCTGATCTACGGCGTCAACTGGGCGGATACCGGGCAGCTCGCTACCGGCCTCTACACCGCCAACCGGCGCGGCGGCAATGGAACGACGCGCTACAACTGGCTCTTCGACACCTCGAACCGCGCCTTCGACTACTTCTTCCTCAACATCCACGAGGACGGGACCAACGGCGCCGCGGCCGACAATTTCGTCATCCCCACGCTCGCCGCCGGCGCCGAGGTGGTGATGACCATGCCGATCGATCAGGTGGCGAAGTCGTCGGCCCGCCTCCCCGGTTTCTCGGTCGCCAGGTACGGCGCCCAGACCGTCACCGAGTGCGCCTGGAACCCCGGCGTGCCGGGCTGCGCGGACAACGGCAACGGCGAGTGCAATCCCAGCGTGAACTTCACGATGTGCGGGGGAGCTCGCTGCTGCAGCCCCGCCGGGCTCATCGCCGGCAACAACCCGGCGGACACCTCGGTGGCGGTCAATCTCGACACCCATGTGGGGGACTTCGCCAGCCACCTGGTGACCCGCTTCGGCTCCGCCGCGACCACCGGCGTGCGCTTCTACAATCTCGACAACGAGCCGATGCTCTGGAACAGCACGCACCGCGACGTCCATCCCGTGGCGCCCGGCTATGACGAGGTCTGGGCGAAGGGGCTGGCGGCGGCGAGCAAGATCAAGAGCCGCGATCCCGGCGCCGAGATCCTCGGCCCCGAGACCTGGGGGTGGTGCGATTTCTGGACCTCGGCCAAGGACGCCGCCCTCGGCGACTGTCTCGACGGGCCGGACCGCGCCGCCCACGGCGGCCTGCCGTGGCCCGCGTGGTACCTGCAGCAGTCCTGCGCCAACCGGCTTCCCGCGGGGCATCCGGCGGCCGGCAAGCTGCCGGTCGACTGGCTCGACATCCACTTCTACCCGCAGGGCAACGAGGTCTCCGGCGTCTCAGGCGACCCGTCGGCGGAAGACGGCGCGTCGACCGTGGCGGCGCGCCTGCGTTCGCTCAAGGAGCTCTACCATCCGACCTGGATCTCGGAATCCTGGATCGCCGACGGCGCCACCAAGGTGGTGCAGCTGATTCCGCGGATGCGCGCCTGGCGGGACTCCTACTGCCCAGAGATGAAGCTCGCTCTGGCCGAGTACAAGTGGGGGCGCGACAACACGCTCTCCGGCGCGCTGGCGCAGGCCGAGGCGCTCGCCATCTTCGGCCGCGAGGGGCTCGACATGGCGCTGCGCTGGGTGGCGCCGGAGTCCGGCACCCTGGCGGAGGACGCGTATCGCCTGTTCCGGAACTATGACGGGGCGGGCGGGCAGGTGAGCGGCGAGAGCGTGCGGGCGGTCTCGAGCGAGGTCGACGGGGTGGCCAGCTACGCCGTCCGCGCCGCCAGCGGCAAGCTGTTCGTGCTGCTCTTCAACAAGGACACCGCCCCCCGCGACGTCACCGTGACGGTGGCCGGCGGCGTCACCGGCGTCGTCGGCCTCTGGCGGCTCGACGGCACCGGCCTCGCGGGCGCCGGCACGCTCGCGGGCACGTCCACGGGCTTTACCGCCACCCTGCCGGCGCGGACCGCCACCCTGGCGCGCGTCCAGCCCGCGTCGGGCCTGCCGAACGTGATTTTCGCTGACGGCTTCGAGACCGGCACGGCCGCGATGTGGGAACCGTGACTCCTCGCGGCGGGGAGATCTGGCTTCGACCTGAAATGGTTTGGCCTTTCCAGCCAATCTCCTTCAGACAGGAAAGGAAGTGCCATGAGTCTGACGATGCTCGACCTGAACGGCGAGGGGCAGAGGGCGACCTATAGCCAGGAGCCGGTGCCGCCGCTCCGCAAGATCTGGATCGGTTTCGCCTTTGCGTTCGCGGTCCTGGTAGCGGAGGTCGTCGACGTGGCTGCCGACGGCCAGTCTCGGGGCGCCAAGCTGGGATTACTGATGGCCCCCCTCGTCGGTTGGATCTACTGGCTCGCCTGCGTGCAACGGTTCCACACCATCCTCAACTGGATCTCGCCTCGCATGGCCGGCGCGTCGACGTATCCCATCACGCCCGGCCAGGCCGTCGGCTACCACTTCATACCGTTCTACAACTTCTTCTGGCTCTTCAAGTGGCCGATGGTGCTCTCCAGGTATCTGCGGGAGAACACCTCGGTGCGGATGGTTTCCGGGGGGTTCCTGGGGCTGCTCGGCTTTCTGGGCCTGTTCCTGCGGCTTGCCGACGGATTCCTCGGGCTCTCGTTGATGTTCTGCGTCGGCCTTTACATCTCGCGCAAGCTGCGGGAGGCGGTCGCCGAGTACGAGAGCCTCAGGGACGCGTCCGCCGTCTTCGCCTGAACTGCTGCAGCATGGGAAAGCTCCCTGGAAACCCAGGGACGTGCTGACACACGCCTGATGCGAATCCAAGTTTTTTTGCTGCCAAACCGGCTTGGGCCGGTCTGCCCCGCGCTGGGGCGGAGCGGGCCGCGCTTCGGGATGATGCGAAATACCAGGGGATTGTTGCGTCCCTCGCTTGGGCCGTTTCCGCCCTCGCGTGGGCGCCGGTTGTCCCTGGAACAATTGATGCGAAAATCTCAAGATTCGCGTCAAAAAATCTTGAGGGCGGCCCGAGTCTGGAGAGGGCGGAGCAAGATGACAGGATTTTCACATCAAAATAGTAGGATTTCGCGGCAGGAATGAAGAGATTCGCATCGTCCAATGGAAGGGCGCTTACGGACCAAACGAGGGACGCATCAGCCCCTTCTTATTTCGCGGCAAAACATCTGGATTTCGCATCATTGTTTACCCTCGCCGGGGACGGGAAATGTTTTGATCTCTTCCGTCAATGCTGATGACGGCTTTCTCAGGAGGGTATGGTTGATGAAGGAATCCCTGGAGTTCGCTCTGCCCATGCTGTATCCGGGTTCGCGCGCGGGGCTCGAGGAGCGGATGGAGTACAGCGAGAGGATGCTGCTGCGCGCCCTGGACGGCGGGAAGACCGTGGCCATCCTGGGCAGCGGGATCTCCAAGGCGTTCGGTTATCCGAGCTGGCCGGAGTTCGCCCGGGACCTCCTGGATGAGACCAAGGCGGCTCTGACGCGGAAGGGTGGCTCCCCTCCGGAGCTGGACGACATCAAGTCGTTCCAGGCCGCCGCGAAGCGGAGCACCCTGGACGCGAACGCCTTGATGTTCCTGATCGGCGCCTGCCGTTCGGCCCTCGAGCAGAATGATCTGGCGAAAGTCTACAAAAGGTTCATCAAGAAACATTTCGCGGCCGGCATCAGGCAGCCGGCGCAAGATCCCTTCGAGGTTCTGTTGCGGCTGCCGATCCTGCGGTTCGTGACCACGAACTATGACTGCGAGATCGAGCAGGCCCTGGTGAAATACCGCTCCGCCTGTCCGGTGGCGCTCGGCATCCAGCACGACCTGGAGCTGAAGGCCCGTCTGGGCCGGGCGTCGTTCACCCAGCTGAACGGGTCCGAGCGGCTGGTGCGTTTCTCGCTGGCGGACGTCGACAATCAGGAGGCGGAGGTCTTCCACTGCCACGGCCGCCACGACGATCTGAAGTCCATCGTCGCCTCGGAGCTGGATTACCAGAACCTGTACCTGGAGTCGCGGGCTGGCGGACCCCTGGCGTTCCAGCAGCTCATCGGGCTCCTGCTGGGGTCCAATCCGCTGCTTTTTATCGGCTACGGCCTGGGCGACGAGGACCTGCTCCGCCCCTTGCGCCAGCTCGGGCTCCTCGATCCCGCGCAGAAGACCTCGCGGCCCATTTTCGCGCTCTTCCCCTGCGCGGTCGGCGAGGCCGAGAAGGTCGCCCGCTACAAGCACGCCGCTTTCCAGGAGCGTTTCGGCCTGCACGTGCTGTCGTATCCCAGGAGAGACCCCGACGACCCGACGCCCGATCTCTACGACAAGCTGCAACGGATCGAACGCTCTCTGCGCAGGGAGCACCGTGGGCGCGGTGAGAAGCCGAAGCTGAGGCCGGCCTGTTCGCCGGTTTCCGCGCCGACGCCGCATTGCGAGATCGACCTCGCGGCCGCGCAGGTGCCCTCCAAGCCGTGGCCCGAGCTGACGGCCGCCATCGAGACGCCCGGAGTCGTCCTGCTGATCGGCCCATCTGGCAGCGGCAAGTCCAACCGTCTGCTGGACCTCGTGCGGAACGGCGAGGCGCATGGGTTCGCGGGGTCGTTCTACTGGAACGCGCACTATGCCAACGAGGCGGTCACCGCCCTCGACACGGCGCTGAGCTATCTCGATCCGCGCCGGGAGTATCGCGGTACGCGGTACTCCCGGCTCCGCCAGTGCCTGCGGGAGCACCGCTATCTGCTGGTCATCGACGGCTGCGAGAGGCTGTTGCGCCGGAACGGCGCGACCGGGGAGGGCACCTCCTACAGCGCCACCTTTCACCACGTGCTCGACGTGGTGGGGGACCCGGAGATCCGCAGCACGGTCGTCATCGCCGGCCAGTTGCGGCCGTCCGATCTGAGGGATTCTCCGCTCCGGCCGATCCGGACCGTGCCGGCCCGGCGGATCGCGGCCGCGGATCTCGCGTCGCATGAGCCCTTCAGCGGTCTCAAGGGGAAAAGCGAGAAGGCCGATCTGTCGGCGCTCTGCTCGCTGCTGCGCGGCCACGCCTACGGTCTGCGCCTGGCGGGGGAGTACCTGAAGCTCTGGCGCGACCAGCGCGAGGGGCTCGAGGAGCTGATCGGCCAGCTGGCCGACAAGATGCGCGACGAGCGGCTGCATGCGATGGTCCGGATCCTGGTGGAGGCCCTGGACCTCCCGCACCCGCTGAGCCTCCCCCTCCCCACGGAATCCGGCAGCGGCCTGACGCGCGCCTTCCTGGAACGGCTGGCGCTCTTCCTGAGCCCGGTCTGCCATACCACCCTGGAGCTCTGCTACAAGCAGGCGCGGCGGGCCGGCTGCAAGGACCAGCGGACCTTCGACGAGCTCGACGCTCAATTGCGCAAGACCGGCCTGCTGATTCCGATCGGCCGGCCATCCGACACCTACACCGTCCACGTGACGGTCCGCGCCACCCTGTTCCAGGACGGGCGGGGAGGGGTGGAGGACTCCCTGCCGGCGTTCGGCCTCGCCGGTTTCACCTCCAGCCGGCTGGGGGTGAATCCCGATCCGGCCAGCGGCCAGCAGATCCGGGAGCTCTTCGACGCCGTGATCTGCAGGGCGCAGGAGGGGCAGGATCCGAGCTGTTCGCCGACCACCAGCCAGCTCTGCCGGGACGCCTACAACCTGGTCCGGACCCGCATGGAGGCGAACACGGCGCCGCGCTGGTGCACGTATCAGGAGTACCTGCGGTACACGCTCGGCGTGGCCGCCCTGGCCAAGCGCATCACCCCTGGGAAATGGACCTATTGCGAGTACCCGGACGCCGAGCTCGCCGAGGAGCCGGACGCGCCGCTGTATCCCGCCGAGCTCGCCTGGCTGTACAACGACATCGCCCTGGCGCTCAGCGCCGGCGGCTATGTCGACGACGCCTGCTTTTTCTGGGAGCAGACCTACGAGATCAGCCGGCTGATCGAGGATGCCGTCAACGGCGGCAGCTATCACCTGGAGGTCCTGCTCAGCCTCGCTCTGACCTCGATCGAAAGGGGGCGGCTCCCCGCCGCCTGCCAGTACCTGGACGACGCGGAGCGTTTCCTCCACGACTGGCGAGACGACGACTACCGGGCGCGCGTCCTCGGCCTGCGCGGCCTGATGGCCCACCTGCAGGGCAACCTGCAGAAAGCCTCCGACCTGTATGAGCGCTGCCTCGGAATCCTGCGCTCCGGCAACAATCTGCGGGCGCAGAGCGTCTTCTCCAAGCACCTGGCGGACATCAAGATCAGCACCCAGCAGTTCGGGGAGGCGGACATGCTGATCCGCGACAGCCGGAGCGTCGCCGAGGCGGGAGTCCTCCCGGAGCTGGTGGCCAACGCGCGGATCTCGGAAGGGCACCGGCTGAGGCGGACCGGCCATCCCGTCCAGGCGCGCCTGGAGTACAACGCCGTGCTGAGCGAGACCCGGCGCATCGGCTTCCGCAAGCTTGAGGTAAGGGCGCTGACCGCCCTGGCGCGCCTCGCCCTGGATCAGAAGGACGTCGACGGCGCCCGGCATCTCGCCATGCAGTCGCTGAGCCTCGCCAACGAGCTCGGCCTGGGCCTGCGGCAGTCCCATAGCCTCGTGGTGCTGGGGCTCGCGACGCTCGAGGCGGGGCAGAAGGACCTCGGGATCGCCTATCTCCGTCTCGCCAAGAAGATGGCCGACCGCCAGGAGTACTGGGCTCGCAGCCGCGAGGCGGAAAACAGGCTGCGGGAGTTGGGGGTTCCCCTCGAGGAGCCGGAGGACGGCGAGCCGGGAAGCCAGAAGGCCGCCGCCCTGGTCTGACGCCATTGCCACACCGCCCCCGATCGGTCAGGATTCCGGCATGCGGCTGATCAAGATCGCGCTCGGCAACGTCAACCCGACGGTGGGGGCGGTGCGCTCGAACGTCGACCAGATCCTCGCCCAGGCGCGGGAGATGGCGGCCGATGGGGTGACGGTCGGGTGTTTCTCGGAGCAGGCCGTCGGCGGCTATCCGGCGGAGGACCTGATCCAGTGGCGGGCGTTCCTCGCCGCTCAGCGGAGCGAGCTGGAGCGGTTCGCCCAGGAGACGGTGGATCTGCCGACGGTGTTCGTGGCCGGCGTGGCGGTGGGCGTCGGCGGCCAGATTTTCAACTGCGCCGCGGTGGTCCACGGCGGCGAGATCCTCGGCTTCGTCCCCAAGGAGAAGCTCCCCACCTACAACGTCTTCTCCGAGGCGCGGACCCTCTCGCGCGGCGCTCCGGGGCTGGCCCTCGACGCCGGCGGCGGCGTCCCCCTCGGCGATTATCTCTTCACCTTCGACTTCGGCCGGCTCGCGGTCGAGGTCTGCGAGGACGTCTGGTCACCCGACGGCCCGATGCGGCGGCGCTGCTACTCGGGAGCGGAGCTGGTGGTCAACGTCTCCTCGTCCCCCTTCCGCGTCGGGGTGAGCTCGACCCGCCGGGAGATGCTCGCCACCCGCTCGGCGGACAACGAGGTGACGCTCGCCTACGCCAACATGGTCGGCGCCCAGGACGGCCTGGTCTTCGACGGCGGCGGCTTCGTGTTCCAGAACGGCCGGCCGATGCTGGCGGCCCCCCGCTTCCGAGAGGGGTGGACGGCCTGCGTGGTCGACCTCGACCGTACCATCAGGGCGCGGCGCGAGGCCTCGACCTGGCGGAGCGACTGCGAGGCCTTCCAGCGCCAGGAGATCGCGGTGCCGGTGCTGCGGAGCGATCATCCGACGATGCCCTCCGAGTCGCTGGCGTATCCGGCGCCGGCGTGGGAGAACCTCTTCCTGCCGGCGGCGGGAGCGCCCCCGCGCACGGCGCGCGAGGAGGTGCTGGACGAGATGATCGAGGCGCTGGCGCTGGGGGTGCGCGACTACTTCCGCAAGTCGGGCGCCTTCAAGCTCCTGGGCATCGCCCTTTCCGGCGGCCGCGATTCGATGCTGACCCTGCTGATCGCCTGGCGGGCGGCCTGCCTCCTCCAGGAGGACGGCAAGGCGTCCGAGGAGGAGGTCCGCAAGCGGGCCGGAGCGATGATCCAGGCCTTCTACATGCCGACCCGCTATTCGGGGGAGGGGACCCGCGGCGCCGCGGCGGCGCTGGCCGGGGAGCTGGGCGTTTCCCTGCGGGTGGTGCCGATCGAGGAGGCTTTCGACCGCGAGGTGGAGGCCACGCGCGAGATGCTGGCCGGAGGTGAGCCGACGGAGATCACCCGCCAGAACGTGCAGGCGCGCGTGCGGGCCGCCCGCATGTGGAACTGGGCGAACAGCTCGGGCGCCCTCTTCCTGCAGACCGGGGACATGAGCGAGAAGGCGGTGGGCTACACCACCATCGGCGGCGACCTCGAGGGGTCGCTGTCGGTGATCGCCAACGTGCCGAAGACGGTGGTGAGCGCTCTGCTGGAGCGGTTCCTGGCGCGCTTCGGTTTCTCCGGCATCCGCCAGACGCTGGACACCGAGCCCGGCCCGGAGCTCGCCGCCGCCCAGACGGCGGAGGGGGAGCTGATGCCCTTCCCGGTGCTGGACGCCTGCCTCTACCTCTACGCGAGCGAGAAGCTCTCGCCGCTCGAGGTGGCCCTGGCCCTGCGCACGGCCTTTCCCGAGATCCCGGCGGAGCGGCTGGCCGCCTGGGCCGATCGCTTCGCGGCGCTGTTCACCCGCTCGATCTACAAGTGGGTGCAGTCCCCCCTCGCCCTGCACGTGGGCTCGCTCGACCTCGACCGCGAGCGGGCGCTGCAGCTGCCGGTGGTGCAGCGCAACGAGTGGCCGGAGTCGTGATGGAGACTCTCCTCACCTCAGGGCAGTCCTACCCGCTCCTCGCCGGAACCGATGGTCAACGCCTTGCTCCAGGCGGTTCCGTGGGCCGAGATCCTCAGGAGGTAGCTGCCGGGGCTCAACCGTCCCAGGGGAAGCTCACCGTCCCGCGAAAAGCACATGCCGGCTGAAACCCCCGATAGATAAGGGGCGATTTCCGCTCCGAACGAGGTGGTCAGGGAGAGAGAGTCAATCGCCTGGCCTCCACATAGATCCAGGGCGCAATGGAGCGTCACCGCCGAGCCCGCGGTCAGGGTTCGCTCATAGGAACGCTCGCTTCCGCTCTCGACATCGAAAGGCTCCGACACCCCCGAACCGGCGAAGGAGTCCGCCCAGACGAGGGCATACCGGCCCGCTGATAATCTGTCGAACCGCTCTCCGCCGGTCGAATCCGTCGGCAGCGCCCGGACCATGCGCCCGGTGGCATCAAGGAGGGTCAAGGGTACCCAGGAGGCCGGAGAGCCGTCCGGCCTCAGCAGGCGGACGGAAAGGCTCCCGGAATCCCCCCGCTCGAGGGAGATCTCGACCGGCGGAGCGGCAGGTCCAGCCTCGACGCCTGCCAGGACGCGCGGCACGAAGCCTTCGGCGCTCGTCGCCAGGGCATAGCGGCCGCCCGCTTGCAGGTCGGAGGCTTCGAACGCGCCGTCCGCGCCCGAATGGACCGTCGCGACGACGGAGCCACGGCCGTCCGTGATCCGCACGTCCCCTTCGAGCCCCGTTCCCTGGGCCCGGTCGGTCAGCCGGCCTTTGAGAGTTTCCCCGGCCACTTCGATCGTCAGGCTTGCCTCCGCGCCGTCCGGCACTTCCGCGGCACGCGTGACCGGCGCGTCGCCGCTCGGCCCGATGAAGCTGATCCGGAGAGCCCCGGCAGGCGCATCGAACAGCTCGAACGTCCCGTCGGCGCGGACGTCCGCCGTCAGCCGTGTCTCCGGAAAACCCATCCGAAAGGTGTCGCCCTCCGCCGCGGACAGGACGACTTTGCCCTGGCTGTCGGACGGATCGAGCGATGACTGCACGCTGAGGGACCCACCCTCGACCGGCTCACCCTCGCGGGTGACCAGGCCGGTCAGGTGGAGCCCTCCCGCGGCCAGCTCGAGGGACCATTCGTCGCGGCCTCCCGGGATCTCGATCGGCTGGCTGAGGAGAAGGCGGGAGCTCCTGACCTGGACACGGTACCGCCCGGAGGCCAGGAGCGGCCCCTCGAAAGTCCCTTCCGGCGTCGTCGTCCGCTCCTCGATCGGGACCAGCGACGACGGCTCCGGCCCGAAGAATCGAACGGTCACCCCACCCCGGGGGTTTCCCCCCCGGTCCAGGACCTTGCCGTGAAGGCGGGTGCCGCGCTCCATCAGGATGTTCCCCAGGCCGACCTGCCGGTCTCCCGGCAAGGTTTCCGAGCGCAGTGCGAGGGCATAGCCGGAGCGCCGGGCCGTCAGCGCGAACTGGCCGGCCCGCAATCCCATCAGGGAGAAGCGCCCCTCGGGATCGGAAACTCCCCGCGCGATCTGCTGGTGGAGCACGGCGTCGAGGAGCTGCGCCCCTTCCGGCGTCAATTCCAGATCCACTCCCGCCAGGGGCTCGCCAGTTCGAGCGTCCACCACCACGCCCTCCACTCCGGAGCCACGATGGAGCACGACGGTACCGACGGAGAGGGATTGTCCGGGCGAGATCGCGATCTCCGCGAGCGTCTCCTCCCGCGTGCCGTCGGCCTGGACCCGGAGCCGGTATCTCCCCGGGGCCGGCAACTCGAGGACGAAGGCGCCCCGGTCGGTTCGCAAATCCTGGCTTTCAGAATGGGTGCGCTCGCCCGCGTTGGCCGTTTCGATCCAGACGCGAGCTCGCGCGAACGGACGCCGCTGCTCGTCGGCCAGGACACCCCGGACCTGTTCGCCCCGTTCGAGCACGACCAGGAGCTCCTTGCCGGGGCGGCGGCTGCCCGCTGTCACGGCCCGCGGACGGAAGCCCGGCGCGGTCACTCGCAGATTCGCCGGCAGGGAGGCGACGGCGATCCTGAACGCACCCTCGGCCGTGCCCGCGGCCGGCGCGCTGCCCTCACAGGAAACGGATGCCTTGCCGACCGGTGGGCCTGACGGACCGGGGCCGATGATTCGCCCCGACAGGGCCAGGCCGCGCCGGAGCTTGAGCGGCGCCGCCGAGCCCGCCGTGACGTTCTGCTTCAGGCTCAGGAATCCAGGGACCTCGATGTCGAGGTCGACCCTCTGGTCTCCGAGCCCCGTCAGCGTGAATTCGCCCGTGCTCAAGATGTCCGCGCAGCGCTTCCAGGTCAGCGGCCGCTCGAAGCCCTGGACCTGTTCGGACCACGACGCACAGGCTTTCCCCCCGCCGAGCGTCGGGGTCTTGCCGAGATCGAGCTTCCGCTGCCAACTCCGGCCCCGGTTGAGAGTCACCCGAAAATCTCCCGGCCGAGGTGTCAGCTCTCGAGCCACAGGCAGGAACCCCGGAGCGTCCACCACGAGCCGCAGCCGGTCTCGCAGCGGCAAACAGAACGGCGGCACCCCCGAGGTGTCGGTCTCTCCATCCCCCAGCGGCGGCCGCATCCCGCTCAGCGGGTCCGTGGCCTCCCCGGGCGCCACGCCGAGCACGACTCTCGCTCCGGCGACGGGCCGGCCTTCCGGGTCGGTCACCCTAATGGACTGCGCCCCTGAAGGAAGAGCGAGCGCGAACGCCAGGGCTCCTGGAAGGAGCCCGCCTCTCAGTCGCACGGCGGGATCTGGCCTCCCCCCTCGATCGCGGAGGTCGCGATGTGGAAAAGCCCCTCGCTCTTGAGCATTGCAGTCGCTCCACGGCTCTCTTCGAGGATCGCCCAGGCGTTCGGGCCCGGCGCCAACGCCAGGTACGTGGCGGACGTGGGGAGGATCACCGAGCCGAGGAGAGCGTCTTTTTTCGGGTCGATCCGATGGAGCCGCCACAGGGACTTTCCCTGGGGTTGCCGCTCTCTGGTGAGCAGGTAAAGGAACGCCCCTCGCCCGTAGAGCGCGATGGGAAGCGTCGAGGCATCGATGACACGGACCCGCCCACCCGCGGAGACCTCGCCTTCATTCTTCGGCAATACGGGAAGCCGCTCGAAGCCCGGAGGAAAGGCCTTCAACCTCTGTCCGCTGCGGAGGTTCAGGATGGAGGAGGGCTCTCCGAGCTCGAGAGCATAGGGCACCTCTCCCGCCTTCGCGACAAGGGGGATCAACATCGAAGAGAGGTCCCCGCCCTTGGTTTTGTACGAGATCTCCTTCATCACCTTGACGACTTTCGGAGCGGGAGTCAGAGCGACCTGGATGAACCCCAGGCTCCAGGAGCCGTCCTCTTTGCGGAACGAGCCGAAGCCCAAGATATCGTCCTTACCCACCAGCGTTTCCTGGAACAAAGCGAACCTGGGAAGGCCCTGAGTCACGGAGCGCAAGGGCTTGAAGCTGCGATCGAACCAGATCCAGTCGTAGCCGCTGTTGCGGATCAGAAAGCCTTCCGGCGTCGCATGTACCTCAGTCGGCTTGAAATCCCCCTTGACGAAGGACGGCTTTTCCACCGCGCCCAGGAGCGAGCCCTCCGGCCCATACCTCAATAGCTGGTGCGCCGAGATGTCCGTAAGGGCCAGCTCCCGGCCATCGAGGCTCCAGACCAGCGCGAATGCCTGTCCTGAAGGCGGCTTCAGGGGGACCCGGTGACAGATGGCGGATGCCGCGCGAACCCGCGGTTCAGACGCAGCCAGCAAGGCAATGAGCGCGATTCCACGGTTGAGGCGGCTCATACGGGTTGGAAGCAGTGCAAAAGGCAGGATCGGCAGGTGTCCGGCGGGCCCGCGAAGCAGTCCCCGGCGAACTGGAGCCACGTCGAGGGCCAGCATTCGAAGGCGCAATAGGCGGAGCTGCGGGCCGGGATCAGAAAAGAACCGACGAACAGGCCCAGCGCCAGGACCAAGCGGGGTATTGTCCAACTGACTCTTTTCATACAACCTCCCCTGAAGAGCGGATTGTTGATTAGCTGTCATCGCGATTTTTAGAAGATTACTGTATATGAGCTTCTGCCGGCGGTAAAGCGTGACAGGCAGGCTGATCTACCTTGGCTTCTCTTTTCGACAACGGCAAGGTAGGCTAACCCCTCAACGAAGAAGCAGGGAATCCTCATGGAGCAGACCGTGTCGACGGCCACCGCCCCGGTCGCCTCCGGGACCGCCGCCCGCCGGATCGCCACCTACGCGGCGATCGTGCTCGGCTGTCTGGCCCTGGCGCCCTGGGTCTCCCGCGCCGGCTGGGTGGGCAACGTCCACATCCACACGCTGCACGAGACCGTGGCGGTGATGCTGGCCCTCGGGGTGGCGGCCATCGCCCTGGTCCGTTTTCACAGCCGCAAGAGCGATACCTTCCTGCTCCTCGGCACGGCTTTCGCGGGCACGGCCTTTCTCGACGGCTATCACGCGCTGGCGACATCGGCGTTTTTCGCCCAGCGCTTCCAGGCCTCGGAGCTCTCGTCGACGAGCCCCTGGAGCTGGCTGGCCTCGCGGATCTTCCTCGGCTTCTTTCTCTGGATGATCGCGCCGTCGCGCCGGCCGTCCACCCGGGCGCGGCTCGACGAGCGCGCGGTCTGCCTGCTGGTCGGGGGCGTCACGCTCGCCTGCTTCGCCTTCTTCACCTTCACGCCCCTCCCCTCGGCCTACCTGCCGGGCTTCGTCCTCCACCGGCCGGCCGAGCTCGTCCCGGCCCTTCTCTTCCTGCTCGCCATCGCGCGCCATCTGCGGTGGGGGCGCTGGCGCGAAGGGGGGTTCGAGCACTGGATGATGCTGGCCCTGCTGCTCGGCCTGATGGGCGAGATCGCCTTCATGCCCTTCGCCGCCCGGCCGTTCGACGTCCCTTCCGAGGCGGGGCACATGGCGAAGAACCTCAGCTACGCCTGCGTGCTGGCCGGGCTGCTCGGCAGCATGCACTCGCTGTTCCGGCGGGCCGACGAGAGCGCCGCCGAGCTCGCCGCGATCAACGCCGCGCTGCAGGCGGAGATCGACGAGCGCGCCCGCGCCGAGGAGGAGCGCGACCGGTTCTTCGACATGTCGGTCGAGATGCTCTGCGTCGCCGGCTTCGACGGCTGGTTCAAGCACCTCAACCCGTCCTGGGAGAAGGTGCTCGGCTGGACTGCCGCGGAGCTGATGTCGCGGCCGTTCACGGAGTTCGTGCACCCGGACGACCGGGGCTCCACCGCGTCCGAGCGGCGGCGGCTGAGCGCGGGCGAGGTCACGCTGGATTTCGAGAACCGCTATCTGGCCAAGGACGGCACCTACCGATGGCTCTCCTGGCGCTCGGTCGCCGTGGAGGAGCAGGGGCTGATCTACGCCGTGGCGCGCGACGTCCAGGAGCAGAAGCGGATCGAGCAGCTGAAGAACGACTTCGTCTCGGTGGTCAGCCACGAGCTGCGGACGCCGCTCACCTCGATCCGCGGCTCGCTCGGGCTGATCGCGGGGGGCGTCGCCGGCGAGCTGCCGGCGAAGGCGCGCTCGCTGGTCGACATCGCCGCCAAGAACTGCGAGCGGCTGGTGCGCCTGATCAACGACATCCTCGACGTCGAGAAGATCGAGTCCGGCCAGATGAGCTTCCGCCTCGCGCCGGTCGATCTGGCGGCGCTCGCCGAGCAGGCGATCGAGAGCAACCGCGCCTATGCCGAGGGGTACGAGGTCGGGCTGCGGATCGCCAGTGCCACCGATGTGGCGCGGGTCTGGGGGGACGCCGACCGCCTGCTGCAGGTGATCACCAACCTGATCTCGAACGCCGTCAAGTTCTCGCCGCGCGGCGGGGTGGTCGAGGTGGCGGTCATCCGCGGGGAAGGGGAGGCGCGGGTGGCGGTGACCGATCACGGCCCGGGGGTGCCGCCGGAGTTCCGGCCGCGGATCTTCGAGAAGTTCGCCCAGGCCGACTCCTCCTCGACGCGCGAGAAGGGGGGCACGGGGCTGGGCCTGAGCATCTCGCGCGCCATCGTCGAGCGTCATCAGGGGCGGATCGGCTTCACCAGCGAGCCGGGGGCGACGACCTTCTTTTTCGATCTGCCGGAGTGGGGTGAGCCGGCCGCGGCCGAGGTGCCCGCCGCCGGGCCGGAGAGCGGCGAGCGCCCGCTGATCCTGATCTGCGAGGACGACCGGGACGTCGCCCACCTGCTCAGCCTGATGCTGGAGCGCGAGGGGTACCGCGCGGACGTGGCGCACGACGCGGCGGAGGCCCGGCGGCTCCTCGGCGAGCGCTCCTACGCCGCGCTGACGCTCGACCTCGTGCTGCCGGACCTGGACGGGGTCTCGCTGATCCGCGAGCTGCGGGGGAACGAGGCCACGAACCGGCTGCCGATCGTCGTCGTCTCGGTCTGCGCCGAGGACGGGCGCGCGGAGCTGAACGGCGGCGCCCTGGGGGTGGTCGACTGGCTGGTCAAGCCGATCGACGAGCATCGCCTGAAGGCGGCCATGCAGCAGGCCACCCGGCGTCCGCTCGGCGCCGGCACGCTCATCCTGCACGTGGAGGACGACCCCGACCTGCAGCGGGTGGTGGCGGCGATCGTGGACCGCGACGCCACGATGGAGCAGGCGCTCGATCTGGCGGCGGCGCGGGAGCGGCTGTCGCGGCAGCGCTTCGACCTGGTGATCCTCGACCTCGCCCTGCCGGACGGCTCAGGACTGGAGCTGCTGCCCTACCTCGGCAGCCTCGACCCGGCGACGCCGGTGCTGATCTTCTCGGCCCACGAGGTGGACTCGGCGATCGCGGACCGGGTCGCCTCGGTGCTGGTGAAGTCCCAGACCTCGAACCGCGAGCTCCTGGAGCGCATCCGCGCGGCGCTGAACAGCTCTTCCATTGAGGCTTAGCTATAAGGTATAGTCGCGCCGCGCCCGGGAAATGAAGCCGGGATCGCAAACTTGAAGGAGTCGTACGATGAAGATGAAGTCTGTTCTCAAGCTCGGATGCGCCGCCCTGATCGCCCTGTCCACGATGCTGGCGGCGAAGCCCGCGCAGGCCGCCCACCCCGGTGGCGCCCTCTGTATCTACAGCTACACGCAGTCGAACGGGGATGTCTGCACCTACGCCGGCACGGAAGGCCATTGCTGCGTCTACACCAGCAGCGGCAGCGGCAGCTGCCCGAAGATCTGCAACACCCCCTAACCCCTAGCCTTTCAGGAGGGCCCCGCGGGGCCCTCCTTCCCCATTTACGAAAGCAGCACCACCCGGTTCCTCCCCGCGTCCTTGGCCTGATAGAGAGCGGCGTCGGCGCGCTCCACGAGATCCCGGGCACTGGGGCAGGCCGGGTAGACGGCCACGCCGCAGCTCAGGGTGGCGGCCATCTCGCGCTCGCCGGCGGACAGGCGCAGGCGGGAGAAGCTGTCGCGGATCTCGTCGAGCACCCGCAGGGCGGTGGGGCCGTCGGTGTGGGGGAGGAGGACGGCGAGCTCGTCGCCGCCGTAGCGGCCGAGCACGTCGGAGCGGCGGAGGCGCTGCCGCAGCAGGCGGGCGAGGCTCTTCAGCAGGCGGTCGCCCGCCGTGTGGCCGAAGGAGTCGTTGATCGACTTGAAGCGGTCGAGGTCGATCATCGCGTAGGCCACCTCCCACTTCTCGCGGTCGGCGCGGGAGATCTCGATCTCGATCTGCTGCTTGAGGTGGCTGTGGTTGAGCAGGCCGGTCAGGCTGTCGTGGGCGATGCGGGTCGCCAGGAGGCGCCCGCGGCGGGCCCGGGCCGCCACGGCGGCCACCAGGTGGGCGGGCGCGATCGGCTTGGTGAGGAACTCGGTCCCGCCGGCGTTGATGGCGGCGATCTGCGCCTCGCGCCCCCCCTCGGTCGAGAGATAGACGATCGGCGTGCCGATGTACCCCTCCTGCTGGCGGAGCACGGCGGCGAGCTCGGGGCCGGTACAGCCGGGCATGTAGAGGTCCATCAGGATGAGGTCGGGCTGGAGGCGGGCGAGCGGCGCCATCACCGCCATCGGATCTCTCACCACCTCCACCGTCATGCCTGCCTCGCCGAGCGCCCCGGCATAGAGGGGGGCGAGCTCGGCATCGTCCTCGACGATCAGGACGCGGTAGGGGTCGGCGGGACCGCCGCCGGTCAGCCGGTCGAGCGTCTCGGCGAGCAGGCCGGCCTCGACCGGCTGGGTGAAATAGGCGTCGCCGCCGGCCCGCACCGCCTCCAGGCGGGCCGCCAGGTCTCCGCGTGGCGATAGAAAGACCCGCTTCGGCGTGGCACCGGAGGCGCGGCGCGGTATTTCCGCTCCAGCCACAACTGTCCCCTCGCCGCCGGGCCCCTCCCAGTCGAGGAGCAGCGCGGCGGGTGGGCGCCGCTCCGCCTCCCGCTCCAGGGCGGCCAGATCCGCGAACGTCCGGACCTCGTAGCCGAAGGGCTGGAGCTGGAGGCGCAGGCCCTCGCGCATTTCCGGATCGTTCGACCAGAGATAGAGGAGACCCGCCTCGGCGGCGGGCGGCAGTTGCGTCGAGAGCGGCGCGGTCTCGGCCGCCGGGCCAGCCGCGGGCTCCAGGGGCCGGCCGGCGAGCGCGCGCAGATGGCGGAGGAGGACTTCTACCTCCCCCTCCGCGGGGGGCGCCCCCACGGCGAGAGCGCTCGCGAGCAGGCTCTCGAGCCCTTCGGAGATCTCGGTGACCTCAGGGTGGCCGAACGTCGCGCCCGCCCCGGCGAGCGAGTGGGCCACACGGTGGAGGGTGCGCAGGGGCTCGCCCGCCCAGCCGGCGCCGCGGGCGGCGTCGCCGGCCGCCTCGACCTCGGCGACGCGGATGGGGAGCCGGCCCGCGAAGTAGCGCTTCAGATCCCCTTCGTCCACCGGGTCCTCAAGGGTGCAGGGAGCGCCAGATCGCCTGGACGGTCGCCGCGAGGGTCATCGGATCGAACGGTTTGGCGATCACGTCCACCGCCCCCATCTGCCGGTAGCCGGCGATCTCGTGCGCCTGCACGCGCGCCGTCATGAAGACCACCGGGACGCTGCCGGACGGCAATTGGCGCAGCGCCGCCAGGGTCGCCGGGCCGTCCATGCCGGGCATCATCACGTCGAGCAGCACGAGCTCGGGGGCGAATCCGGCGAAGCGGGAGAGGGCCTCGTCCCCTGAGCCGCAGGCGAGGACCGTGAAGCCGCCGAGCGATTCGAGCGCCATGGTGGCGACGACCTGGATGTCCGGATCGTCCTCCACGAAGAGGATGCGGCGCAGGGATGGAGAGCTCATTCGCAGCATCTTCATACCAGAGAGGGCTGCTACAATCCAGCGGTTCACGGAAAACCCAGGATGCTCGCCGACCTCTCCGCTCCGAAAGGGCCTGCCGACCGCCGGATTCTCGCGGTCGAGGACGATCCGGATCTCCTGCGCCTGATCCGCCGGGAGCTGGAGGGCGCCGGCTTCACGGTGTGGGCCTGCCCCTCGGCCGAGGAGGCGCTCGATACCATCGCCCGGCGGGGGCTGCCGCACCTGGCGCTGGTGGATATCCTGCTGCCCGGGATCGACGGCATGGCGCTCGCCCGCAAGCTCCAGGAATGGAGCGACCTGCCGATCGTCATGCTCACCTCGGTCGACGAGGAGGAGACGGTGGTGCAGGCGATCGAGCGCTTCGCCGAGGATTACATCCGCAAGCCGTTCAAGCCGCGGGAGATGGTGGCCCGGGTCGAGCGGGTGTTCCGCCGCATCGGCGACTTCGCCTACACCCTGCAGCCGGTGGTGCGGGTGGACGGCTCCCTGTCGATCGACTTCGCCCACCAGCGGGCGGTGATCGACGGCCGCGAGGTGGCGCTGACCTCCACCGAGACCAAGCTCCTCTACGTCCTGCTGCGCAACGCCGGCCGCGTGGTGGCGACCGATTTCCTGCTGCGGCGGCTCTGGCCCTCGGACGAGGTGTTCGAGGACTCGCTGCGCGTCCACGTCCACCGGCTCCGCGCCAAGATCGAGCCCGAGCCCTCCCGGCCGCGCTATGTGGTGACCGAGCGCGGAACGGGCTACCGGTTCCCCTCGGTGTCATGAAAATGCCCTTGAAGCTGCCGCGCCTGCGCCTGCTCACCCGCGTCGCCCTGGCCCTGGGCGCGGTGGGCCTGCTGCCGCTCGCCATCTCCTGGTTCGGCCTGGTGGGGGTCAACCGCGAGGCCCTGTTCGACCAGACGCTCCACACGCACGCCCTGGCGGCGCGGACGGCGGCGGACCGGGTGGAGGCGTTCCTCGACACCCGCCTCTCGCTGGCCCGCGGCATGGCGGCCAACCGGGCGCTCGCCGATCCCCGCTCGCCGGCGGCGCAGGAGCTCCTCGCCGGCAGCCTGCAGGCGTGGGCCGACCTCGACATCCAGGCGGTGGCGGTGGTCAACGCGCAGGGGGAGGAAGTGGTGCGGGCGCAGCTCAAGGGGGCGCCCCCGGAGGTCGCGGCGGCGCTGCGGCTCACCGCCGCCGGACCGGTCGCCGCCATTCCGGGCGCCAGCGCGCCGGCGATCCGGATCTCGGCGCCGCTGCCCGGTGGCGCGGGCACGGTCGTCCTGGTCTCCGGCGGCTCCGGGCTCGCGGGCCTGGCGCACCCCGAGGAGCTGGGCGGCGAGGCCGATCTCGCGGTGGCCGACCGCGGCGGGCGGGTGGTGGTGGGGGATGCCCGCTCGCTCTCCCCTTTCCCCAAGGGGCTGATCGCCGCCGCGCTCGCCGGCCGGGTGGCGGGCGCCGGGCGCTTCCGGGGGCGGGGGGGCGAGGAGGTCCTCGGCGCCTACGCGCCGGTCGAGACGGCGGGGTGGGCCGTGATGTCGAGCCAGCCGGCGCGGGTGGCGGAGGCGGTTGCCGCGCGGCTGCGGTGGCGGTCGGTCCAGGCGTTCGGGGCGGCGCTGCTGCTCATCGCGCTGCTCCTGGCGGTGGCCTGGGCCGCCGTGGTGCGGCCGATCCGCGACCTCGCGCGGGAGCAACGGGAGCTGGCGAAGGTGGGGCCGGGGCCCGCCGGAGGGGACGAGATCGACGATCTCCGCAAGAGCTTCGAGGCCCTGCGCCGCGGCCTCGCCGAGCGGCGGGCGCTCGACGACGTCTTCCTCGGCCGCTACCAGGTCGTCGAGCTGCTGGCGACCGGCGGCATGGGCGCCGTCTTCCGCGGCCTGGACCCCCGGCTCCAGCGCCCGGTCGCCCTGAAGACCTTGCGGCTGGGGGGCGATCTGCCGCCGGAGAAGCGCGCGCCAGCGCGTCGAGCAGCTGGTGCGCGAGGCGGTGACCGCGGCCCGCTTCAGCCATCCCAACGTGGTGGCGGTCTACGACGTCGAGGAGTCCGCCGACGGCGCCTACATCGCCATGGAGCTGGTGGAGGGGATCAGCCTCGAGCGGCTCCTCCTGCAGCGCGGCCGGCTGCGGCCGGCGGAGGTGATCCCGCTCGGCGCCGCCATCGCCCGCGGGCTCGCCGCCGCCCACGCCCGCGACATCGTGCACCGCGACGTCAAGCCGGCCAACGTGATGCTCGGCCGCGACGGCTCGATCAAGGTGACCGACTTCGGCATCGCCGACCTGATCGCCGCCTCCGTCCGCGCGGACGGCCTGGTCTTCGGCACTCCGGGCTACCTGCCGCCCGAGGCCCTGCGGGGCGCCGGCCACAACCGCGCCGGCGACCTGTTCGCCCTCGGGGTGGTGCTCTACGAGTGCCTGGCGGGGGTGAAGCCGTTCGGCGGCGGGCTCGACGTCTCGGACATCGTCCAGGCCACGCTCTTCGGCTCGATCCGGCCGCTCGGCCCGCGCGTCGAGGAGCCGCTGCCCGGCGAGCTCGAGTCGATCGTGCTGCAACTGCTGGAGCGCGACAACTTCCTCCGCCCCGCCAACGCCGCCGCCGTGGCCGACGAGCTCGACCGTCTCGCCGCGGCCTCGGGGCTGCGCTGGCGGCTGGAGGAGAGGTCCGCCCGGCCCGCCGCCGTGGAGTTTCCCGAGTTCACGATCGAGGCGCAGTGGGTGGAGACGGCGCAGCTGGCGACGGAGAAACGGAAGGCGGCGGGCGGGTAGGGGCTTCTTTCCCCTACCCCCCGCCCTTCCGCAGCGCGATCTCCTGCCCGCTGACGTTCCCCACCAGATCCCGGGCCTCGATCTCCAGAATGATGCGGTCGCCGTCGGCGCGGGTGTGGAAGGTCAGGAGGTCGACGCCCGCCCCGGCGTCCTCGGCGTCGATCCAGAGGATGCGGTTCTGGCCGAGCGCGGCCTCCTTGCCGTTCGTCGACAGGGAGGTGGAGGGCGCGGCGAAGAATGCCTGGGGGTGATCGCTGCGAATCGTCAATGGGAGCTCGGCCGCCTGCTCCTTCTCCTTGCCCGTGACCCAGGGGAGGGGGAGCTGCCAGATGCCGTCCCGCGACTTCCAGGCGTCGCGGGCGGCGCGGCCGCCGCTCCGCCGGCCGCCCAGGCGCCGGCGGTCCTGCTCGCTGTCGGGCGCCAGCCGGTCGGAGAGCGAGGAGCGGTCCCCCACCTCCCAGCGGATGGCTGGCGGCACGGCGTCCACGATGAACGAGACCGGCGCGATCGCGGCCTGGCCGCCGCAGCCGTCCACGGCCACCGCGCCGGCCGTGTGCTCGCCCGGGCTCCAGGTGGCCGGCCAGGCGCTCTCCTGCCTGCCGCCGATGACCGGGACCCAGCGCGCGGGTTTGTCCGCGGCTACTGAGACCGTGGTGGCGGGGGACACATACAGCCGGTCGCCGACGCGCAGCTGCGGGCCGCCGACCTGGAGCGTGCCCTCCGCGGCCAGGGCCTCCCGCGGGCCGGCCTGGTCCGAGGTGATGGCCAGGCGGATCGCCTCGCTCGGGTAGCCGTCGAGCCCCGAGCGGCTGCGGGCGGTCACCCGCCAGTAGAGCTCGCCGACCGGCAGCGCGGCGGGGCGCCATGCGGTGGCCGTCTCGCCGGTCCGGCGGTCGACCAGGGCGCCGCAGCCGGGATCGCGGCAGACCTCGACGATGTAGGAGGCGGCCTGCGGCACCGCCTGCCAGGCGAGGGGCGGATCGGCGCAGGCGCGCTCGGCGTCCGGCTCGGGGCCGGCCAGGACGGGCGCCGGCAGCAGCGGCTCGGGGGGCGAGGGGGGGCCCTGGGTGGCGACCGAGGTGCCCATGCCCCGCTGCACCCTGACCTTGGCGCCCCCGGCCTCGACCTCGCTCTCGCCGCCGTAGGCCATCAGCTTGGCGCCTCCCTCCTCGGCGCGGCGGGCGCGGGTGCGGGCGGGGCCCTTGCCGTCGGGCCGCGAGGTCGCCCGGGTGTTGCCGAGGACGATCTCGACCTCGGGGGGAGGGGCCGACGCCGACAGCACCTGCGCGTTCAGCTCTGCCTGTCCCTGAACAATCTCGATCGACTTCTTCGGAGACCCGGACAGGGTCTTGCCCGAACGCTGGAGGAAGACCAGCGAATCCTCGGTCACCGTCAGCCGGGCGCCGTCCAGAAACTGCATCTCCGCCGAGGACTTCTGGCGCGTGCGCACGGCGTCGCGCTCGACCAGCATGTCCCCCACCTGCGCGTTCTGCCAGGGGATGGGGGAGGGCTGCTCCTCGACCTGCCGCGAGAGCCGCTCGAGGCGCGCCGCCGGGATGCTCGACTTCTCGGCCGGCACGCGGATGCGCTGCCCGGGCGCGATCCGGTCGGGATCGGCGATGCCGGGGTTGAGGCGGTAGATCTCCTTCCAGAGATCGGAGGAGCCCAGGAACCGGGCGGTGATCCCGCGTATCGTTTCCCCCGGGCGCACGGTGTGCCAGGATGTCGGCCCCGACGCGAAGACCGAGGGTTTCGCGGCGGCGGCGGGCCGGCTCTGGGCCCCCAGACCGGCGGGGGCGAGCAGCAGGGCGGCGAGGAGCGCGGACAGGCGTCGGTTCATGCGGTGCCTCCGGAGCGCGGCGTTGAGCGGCGCGCCAATTCAGTCTGGTCGTCGGATCGCATCCTTATACTACCGCTCTGGAGATGAGAAGTAAGATGCCCGGCATGAAAACGATTCTGGTGGTGGACGACGAGCCCTCGGTGCTCTTCGCCCTGTCCGAGAGCCTGAGCGACAAGCGGCGCGGCGTACGGGTCGCCACCGCCGCCAACGGCATCGAGGCGGTCGCGGTGCTGGAGTCCGAGCCGGTCGACCTGGTGCTGACCGATCTGCGGATGCCGGACATGGACGGCTTCGAGCTCCTGACCTTCCTGCGCCGCAACCACGCCGCGCTGCCGGTGATCCTGATGACGGCCCTGGGCAGCGCCGACACCTCCGCCCGGCTGGCGACGGCCGGCTCGTTCGAGTGCCTCCCCAAGCCGTTCAACCTGCCGGACCTGAAGCGCAAGATCGCCGAGATGCTCGCCCAGCGCGTCAAGGGGCGGGTCGAGAATATCTCCCTGGCCTCTTTTCTCCAGCTCCTGGAGATGGAGCGGAAGACCTGCACGCTGTCGGTCCGCGCCCCCGATCCCGAGACCGATCGCGAGGGGCAGCTCTACTTCCGCGCCGGCCGGCTGGTCGGCGCGGCGAGCGGCGAGGAGAGCGGCAGGGCGGCGGCCCTGGAGATCGTCACCTGGGAGCACACCAACATCGAGATCGCGGACGGCTGCCCGCCCGTCGATCCCGAGATCGACGTCTCCCTGAGCTTCCTGCTGATGGAGGGGATGCGGCTCAAGGACGAGCGCGAAAAGGGGGCGGAGCCGGCACCGGCGGCGATGGCCGAACCGGACCTCGACGAGATCCTGACCGACGTCTCGCCGCGATCGGAGGAGCTGAGCCGCCTGCTCGCCGAGCGGCTGAAGCGGGGGAAGGGGACGAAGGGGGTCGAGGCGATCCTGCTCGTCGAGACCGCCGGCGTCGTCGTCGCCTCCGCGGGGGAGAGCGAGAAGCGCGGCGCCGAGGTCGCGGCGACGGTCTCCCGCTTCCTGCGCGACCGCGGGCTCGGCGAGGTTCTCCAGGAGGTGCTGGTCACCACCGCCGACCACTACTGGCTCGTGCGCCCGGTCGGCATCGGCCAGCGCTTCCTGCTGCTGGTTCTCGACCGCCACCGCGGCAACCTGGCACGCGCCCAGCTCGATTTAGTTGAAATCGAGAGAGCGCTGTAAGGCTGAAGAAAAGGACTGCAAGGACTGCAAGGACGGCAAGGACTGCAAGGACAAAGGAACTCCCGTCCTTGCAGTCATTGCAGTCCTTTACGTCCTTTGTTCTACAACACCGGCACGAACCCCCCATCCCCTTCCTCGACCAGCAGCAGGTGGAACCCCCGCCGGGGCCCCACGCGCACGAACCCCTCGTAGCCGGTGAAGGACTCCTCGACGCCGAAGGACCAGCGGCCGGTGGTGTTCACGCGCTCGGCGCGCCAGGCCTCGACCGTCTGCGGGTCGAAACGGCGGGCGATCAGGAAGGCGCCGCCGACGTCCCCGGTTCTTCAGGCGGGCGGTCTTGGCCTGGATAACGTCGTCGCGGAAGCGCGCGAACGCCTCGGGAGTGCCGCGCGACACCCGGCGGGCGAGGTGGAGGGCGCGGCCGTCCTCGCCGAAAGTGGCGAGATCGAAGAAGTCGGTGAGCGGCGAGCCCGCGCGCGGCAGATCGTGATGGAGTTTCGCCCGGCGCACGTCGGCCAGCCAGTCGATCAGGTACTTCCACTTCGCCGTGCGGTCGCGCTCGCGGAAGAAGGTGGCGAGGTCGGCGAGGCTCCAGCGCAGGAAGCGGTGGACCGGGTCCTCCGCCAGCAGGCCGGCGGCCGCCGGCACGCCGCGCGACACGTCCAGCTCGGCGTTGCGCAGCTCGCGCTGGAACGAGAGGAAGCAGGGGATCTGGCGCCGCTCCTCGACGTCGGCCCGCAGCGCCAGCCCCGAGACCCACTCGTCCCAGGGGCGCTCGACCGGCACCCCGTCCCACCCCTTGGAGAAGAGGGAGAGCACGGGGCGCCCGCCGTCGAAGATCACCGTCCCCAGCGCGTCGCTCCGCCGTAGCCGGAGCGCCCCCACGAACCTCTCCTCGAGCAGCTTGCCGGCGAGGGCGGCGAGGTTCACGTACGACGAGTCGAGCCCCTCGTGGCGCAGCCGCGGCGGATGGAGCAGCGAGGCGAGGCCGCGCACGCACCCCGCCCCGAGCCCCTCCGGGGCCGGGTAGAGCACCGCCGGCGCGCGCTCGGGGAGCGCTTCGAGGACGCCGTCCCCCACCTCGCCGGTGCCGCTGTCGACCGCGCCGAGCACCAGGCCGTCGGCGATCAGCAGCCAGGCGTCCCCCAGCATGGCGGCGCCGGCGAAGGGCGCGGCGTGGAGCGGGCGGTCGAGCAGCCGGTCGAGCAGGCCGCGGGAGGGCTGCTCGCCGAGGTCCCGCGCCGGCCAGCTCCGGAAGGCGGCGACGGCGGCGCGGAAGGTCTCCGCTGGCAGGTCGCGCAGCGAGGCGGCGGGGGCGGCCACCGGGTCCGTCCGGTGGAGCCGCGTCACCTCATTGGCCTCGGGACGGAGCGCCGCCTCCAGGGCCATGGCCATCTCGGCGGCGGTGCCGTAACGCGCCTCGCGGTCCTTGGCCAGCACCTTCTCGACCACGGCGGCGAGCGCGGGGGAGATCGCCGGGTCGATCGACCGTAGCGGCACCGGGGGATCGCGGAAGACGGCGCTCGCCACCTGCAGGAAGTCGGCGCCGGCGAAGGGGAAGCGGCCGGTCAGCAGGTGGAAGAGGAGGATGCCGGCGGCGAAGAGGTCGGAGCGGCCGTCCACGTCCTCACCGCGGAGCTGCTCGGGGGAGGCGAAGCGGGGAGTGGCGAACACGAAGCCGGCCTGGGTCTTCACCAGGCTCGAGCCCTTGAGGCGGGCGATGCCGAAGTCAGTCACCTTGAGCCGGCCGTCCGGCAGCAGCACCAGGTTGGCGGGCTTGACGTCGCGGTGCACGACGCCGTTGCGGTGGGCGGCGTCGAGCGTGCCGAGGAGGTCGATCATCAGCCGGCCCGCCCGCTCGGGGGGGAGCTTCCCCTCGTCGCGGATCACCGCCTCCAGGGTTTTGCCTTCCAGCCACTCCATCGCGATGTACGGGGTGCCGTCCTCCTCGCCGATGCGGTAGATGGTCGCCGCGCCCGGATGTGCGAGGGCGGCCGCCGCCCGTGCCTCCTGCAGGAAGCGGAGCCGGATCTCGCGGGCATCCTCGCCGTCCAGCATCTGGGCATGCAGCGACTTGATCGCCACCCGCCGCTCCAGCGAAGGCTCGACGGCGCGGTAGACGACGCCCATGGCGCCCTCGCCGATGCGAGCCTCGACCTGATAGGGGAACGACGGCGTGGGGCTTTGCGGGGGAAAGGACATGCCAGGCTCCAGGGAATGGCGGCCCCCGCCAGGGGGGCGCTCCTTCATCTACGACCGCTTGGATGCTTTTGGTTTGCTACAGGTTTCAGTGTAGCGGAAACGGCCCCTCTCCCGGGGGAGAGGGGCCGGGGAGGAAACCGGCCTACACGTCCACGTGATGGCCGCCTTCGTCGAAGACGCCGTTGCGGTTGACCGTCACCCTGGTGCCGTCGAACCGCCGGAGGGTGAAGGACCACCCCTTTTCGTTGTAGTCGCGGCGCTGCTTGCGCAGGATGTAGAGCGCCACCCGCTCACCCAGGTAGATCGACTGCTGGTAGTCGCTGCGCCAGTGGACCCCCGCCATGTTGCGGGCGATGGCGATGTTGGCGGCCACCTTGTTGAGCTCGCCGCCGACGGTGAGGCTGCCGGCGTCCGGCCCGGTGTAGTCCACCAGGGCGGTGCCGTCGGCGTTCGGTACCTTGGGCGCGAGGGGGAGCGGCGCGTCCTCGTCGAACCAGGCCTTGAGGATGGTCACGCAGGCGCCGGCGACCGTGGCGTGCCCCGCGCCGTAGGCCGGATGGGTCGGGCTCCCTTCGGGGAAGGCCATCGGCAGCAGGAAGGAGCCGTACTTGGCGCGGGTCCGCGCCAGCGCCTGGGAATTGAGGATCTGCGGATCGATCTTGTAGTCCCGCTTGACGCCGCCGACCCCCTCCTGCTGGACCTGGATCAGGCCGCCGTACGCCTCGGGGCGGAGCCGGCGGTGCACGAACCACTTCTGGTACCAGACCGCCTTGAGCGCCCGCGTCGCCACCTCGGTGACCAGGCTCAGGATGTGCGGCCCGCCGAAGGTGCCGAAGCCGATCTGCGTCTTCTCGTCCGGGTGGGGTTTCACGTAAGGGTTGCCGGCGTCGAACGGCGCGCCGCTGTCGAGCAGGATCAGGCAGGCGTTGAGGTACGCCTGGTAGAGCGCGTCGACGTGGACCCACTGCCCGATGTCCCGCATATTGCGGATGTAGCGCGGCGTGGAATCGAAGTCGTCCCCGGTCGCGGGGTTGCCGCCGTTCTGGATGTGCAGCCAGTCGCCGAATGCCGTCAGATAGTCGTGGTTGGGCCGGACGGTTTTCATCTTCTGCGAGATCGTCTGCGCCCCGTAGCCGATCTCCTGGAGGAGGTACTGGGAGACGAGCGGACCGGCGAGGTCCCCCGCCTCGCAGCCGCGGAAGATCGTCTGCGGCGTCACCTGGCCGCCGATCTTGGGGCCGGTGAATTCCTTGAGACCGGAGATCTCGGCGGCGGCGGTGGCGACGTCCGCGTTGGTGGCGAAGTCCGTGAACGATATGTCGCGCAGCAACGCCATCCAGTAGAGCTCCACCCCCTCGGCCGCCTCCTCTGCGCTCTCGAGGTTCGGCGCGGCGAGCATCTCGAGGTCCTTGGGATCGGGCCCCTCCGGATCGGTCGCCAGGCCCGACTGAGGGTTGGTCAGCTTGCGCCCGAGCCCGAGGGTGATCTTGTCGAAATCGGTCTCCTTGTCGAGCGCGTGCAGGAGGGACTTGTAGGCGGCGCGTTCGACCTCGCCGAAAGCGTCGTGGGGCAGGCCCTTGCTGAAGTTGCCGGCGTAGCTCGGCTTGCCGTCCGCCCCCTTGATGTGCTTCTCGTCGCCGTTGCTCCCCGTCTTCTTGATCTTGGTGGGGGTGCACTGATGATCGGCGGCCGGCGGCGGCGCGGTTTTGGCCTCGGCGGCGGCGGTCCGCAGCGCCGCCCCTTCCGGGCGGGCGCGGCGGGGGCGCGGATGCTCGTCAAGAGGCTGTCCCTGCCCCGGGATGGCGGTCTCATCGACTCCCTGACTCTTCTTGGCCATCACTGGATCTCCCATGGAGAGGGGAACTGCGGTCCGGCGTTGGACGCAGCCCCTCTTCTCTTATACGGATGAGAGAGGCGAGAAAACAATTTTAGTTGTTACAAGATTGTGGCGAGGAAGGGGGGACGCACCCGGAGGCTCCCACCCTCCGGGGTGTTTCTCTCTACCGGCCCCCGCGCAGGAGCCCGCCGGCCATGCCGGCGATGTCGTCCATGATGCTCCCGTCGTGGTTGCGGTCGAGCAGGTCGCCGAGGATGCCGCTGTGCTCGGGGTGGGCCTGCTCGATCTGCGCGCGCTCGCCGTTGAGGATGTCGGTGATCCCCCCGAACGGGCCGCTCCCGGCAGAGCTTTCCATGGGGCCGGCGCTCGCGGGGACGCTGCCGGCGCCGAGGTTCCCGGCCGGCGCCTGTTGCTGCCGCTGCTGCCGCGCCCGGTTGAGATAGCCGAGCACGAACGGCGCGAGGAGCATCAGCAGGCGGGCCGCCTGCCCGGCGTTGAGCCCGGTCCGCTGGCCGACCTGATTGGCCACCGCCGGCTGATGATTGCCGAAGATGTGGCCGAGGATGCCGCCACCGTCCGTGTTGCCGCCGCCGAGGAGGCCACCGAGGCCGCCGAGGCTGTCCAGGATGCTGCCGTCATGGTCGGCCAGGGCATTCTTCGAGCTGCTGGGCGCCGCCGGGCTGCTGGACGTTCTGATGCAGCCCGCCGAGCAGGGCGTTGAGCGCCGCCGGCACCGCCTGGCGGGTGGTGTCCGGGTCGGCGCCGAGCTGCTGGCTGAGCTGCGAGAGCGTCTTATCGTCGAGCTGCTGCTGGATCATGTCGATCAGGGCCAAGGTGCGCCTCCTCTTGAGATCGAGGTGCCGGGAGTACGGCGCCTCCATGTCTTTTTTCTGGAAGCAAGGGCGCTGCCACGGGCCCGTTGCTCCGTGACGGCTTCCCGCGTACCCTCCGCGTCATGCCTTTTCGCCGCCCTCTCTTCCCCCCCGTGAGCTCGGCCTCCCCCGACGGCGTGGTCGCCGTCGGCGGGCGGCCCGACCCGGAGACACTGAAGGCCGCCTACACGCGGGGGATCTTCCCCTGGCCGCACGAAGGGGTGCCGCTGCTCTGGTTCTCGCCGGACCCCCGCTTCGTGCTGCGGCCGCAGGAGGCGCACGTCTCGCGGTCGCTGCGCCGGGAGATGCGGCGCGGCACCTTCGGGGTCCGTGCCGACACGGCGTTCGAGGCGGTGATCCGCGGCTGCTCCGCGCGCCCCCGGCCGGGGCAGGACGGCACCTGGATCACCGAGGAGATGATCGCCGGCTATACCGCTCTCCACGCCGAGGGGCTCGCCCACTCGATCGAGGCCTGGCGCGGCGGCAAGCTCGCCGGCGGCCTCTACGGGATCTCGCTGGGGGGCGTCTTCTTCGGCGAGTCGATGTTCGCCGAGGAGCCCAACGCCTCGAAGGTGGCCTTCGCCACCCTGCTCGCCAACCTGATCCACTGGCGCTTCACGATGGTCGACTGCCAGGCCTACACCGACCACCTGGCGAGCTTCGGCGCGGTCGAGTGGCCGCGCTCGCGCTTCCTCGCCGCCCTCAAGCGGGCGCTGCAGCGCGCCGACCCGGCCCGGGCCCTGGGAGCTGGAGCTGGGTCCGGCGGAGGCCGCGGAGGCGCTATCCTTCCTGCCATGAGATCGCTGCCATGAACTGCCGTGCCGGCTGCGGCGCCTGCTGCATCGCCCTCTCGATCTCCTCGCCCATCCCCGGGATGCCGGACGGCAAGCCCGCCGGCGTCCGCTGCGTCCAGCTCACGGACGGCAACCTCTGCCGGATCTTCGGCCACCCGGAGCGCCCCGAGGTCTGCGCCCGCCTGCGCCCCTCGGCGGAGATGTGCGGCGAGACCCGGGAGCACGCCCTGGCCTATCTCACCGCTCTCGAGCGGGCGACCGCGCCGGGGGGTGAACCGCGGAAGGCCCCTGGAGGGACTCACCAGACTTGAGGTATTTTCGTATCTGCCCGGAGGGCTCTTCTCCCGGGTGCATTGCATGACAGCGCAGTCTTCATGTCCGTACCGCAAAGGAGATCGTCATGCCCGAAGATCGTGATGAATCAAAGCGAGGGGAAGCGAAGAATTCTGGCGCGGTGAGCCGGCGCGACTTCCTGCGCCTGGGCGCCGTGGCCGGCGCCGGGGTCCCCCTGGCGGGGCTGGTCGGCGCCTCGGAGGCTGGCGCCGCCGCCCAGGAGCTGCCGAGCCTCAGCGCGGCGGCGATCCAGCTCGAGGAGGCCACCATCGCCCAGATGCAGGCGGCGATGGCCCGCGGCGGGCTCACCTCTCTCGGGCTGGTCAACATGTATCTGGAGCGGATCGCGTCGATCGACGAGAGCGGCCCGACCGTCAACTCCGTCCTCGAGGTCAACCCCGACGCGCGGCGGATCGCCCGGCAGCTCGACCGCGAGCGCAAGGCAGGGGCACGTGCGCGGCCCGCTGCACGGCATCCCGATCCTGCTGAAGGAGAACATCGACACCGCCGACCGCATGCCGACGACGGCCGGCTCGCTGGCCCTGATCGGCGATCCCGCCCCACCAGGACGCCACCGTGGCCGCCCGGCTGCGCGCGGCGGGCGCCGTGATCCTCGGCAAGACCAACCTCTCCGAGTGGGCCAACTTCCGCGGCTTCAACTCCACCAGCGGCTGGAGCGGCCAGGGGGGCCTGACCCGCAACCCCTACGTGCTCGACCGCAACCCCTGCGGCTCGAGCTCCGGCTCGGCCGCGTCGGTGGCGGCCAACCTGACCGCCGCCGGCCTCGGCACCGAGACCGACGGCTCGATCATCTGCCCGGCGAACAACAACGGCGTCGTCGCCATCAAGCCGACGGTGGGGCTGACCAGCCGCGCCGGCGTCATCCCGATCTCCCACACCCAGGACACGGTCGGCCCCCACGCCCGCACCGTGGCCGACGCCGCGGCGGTCCTGAGCGCGCTGGTGGGCGTCGATCCTCGCGACCCGCAGACCGCGGCGAGCGCCGGCAAGTTCTCGACCGACTACACCCAGTTCCTCGACCCCAACGGCCTGCACGGGGCGCGCATCGGCGTCCTGCGCACCTTCTTCACCGGCTACAGCGCGAAGACCGACGCGCTCTTCGAGAAGGCGCTCACGGCCCTGCACAACGCCGGCGCGACGCTGGTCGATCCGGCGGACCTCCCCGACGCATCGACGACGCTGCTCAACGA
This sequence comes from uncultured Acidobacteriota bacterium, assembly GCA_963792575.1. Taxonomy (GTDB): domain Bacteria; phylum Acidobacteriota; class Thermoanaerobaculia; order Multivoradales; family UBA5704; genus DATARR01. The sequence continues at coordinate 891,255 of CAWBWZ010000020.1, read as the reverse complement.
TTCGTCCGAGATCATCGTGCTGATCTACGAGTTCAAGCGCGACCTCAACGCCTATCTCGCCACCCGCACGGGCGTGCCGGTCCACTCGCTCGCCGACGCCATCGCCTTCAACAACGCCCACGCCAGCCAGGAGCTGCAGTACTTCGGCCAGGAGTACTTCGAGCTCGCCGCAGTCGGACCCCTTCACCGAGGCTGCAATACCAGGACGCTCTGGAGGTAGGGCACCGGCTGGCAGGCGCGGAGGGGATCGACGCCGCTCTGGCGGCGAACAACGTAACGGCGCTGGTGGCGCCCAGCGGCGGCCCGGCGTGGACGACCGACCTGATCAACGGCGATCACTTCGGGGGCTCCAGCACCTATCCGTCGGCGGTGGCCGGCTACCCGATCGTCAACGTCCCGATGGGCTTCGTCGATGGCCTGCTGCCGGTGGGGCTCAGCTTCATCGGCACGGCATGGAGCGAGCCGACGCTGATCAAGTACGCCCATGCCTACGAGCAGGCGACCCAGCTGCGGCGGCCGCCCACCTACCTGCCGACGACCCCCGTACCCCTCGGCCAGCCCGTGTTCACCGCCGCGAGCTCGGGAGCCTCACTGTCGGCGGTCCCGGAGCGCCTGGAGTTTCTGATGGAGCGGCTGAACATCAACCAGCGGTTCCGCACCGCCCTGCGCAATCTCTAGGACCCCGGAGCCGGCCGGCGCGAGCCCTTCTCGCGCCGGCTCCTCTCCGGCAGGCCCCAGGGTGCGCGCCAGAAGGATGGAGACCCCCTGGTGCTCCTCGAAGGGGCCCTCCGGAACCGGCGTGCCGTCCGGCCCGGGCAGCACCCCCACGGCGCGGTTGCGCCCCTCCCGCTTCGCCAGATAAAGGGCGCGGTCGGCCAGGCTCATCACCTGCTCGTAATGGACGGTTTCGGGGCTCTCGAGCCGCCAGGGGTAGGGTGCCCAGCCGACCGAGCAGGTCACCCGCGCTCCCGTGCCGGGGCCGATCGCGAACGGCGCTTCCGCCACCGCGTCGAGCAGGCGCTTGGCGAGCACCTCTCCGGTCCCGCGGTCGGTCCAGCGGCTGACGATCAGGAACTCCTCGCCCCCCCAGCGGAGCACCGCGTCGGTGTCGCGGGCGGCCTCGCGCAGCCGGCCGGCGATCTCCACCAGCACCTGGTCGCCGGCGGCGTGGCCGGCGCGGTCGTTGAGCTGCTTGAAGTGGTCGACGTCGAGGAAGTAGAAGATCAGGTCGGCCTTGCGATCGGGCGCCGCCCCGGCGTCCAGGGAGTTGCGCACGGCCTGGCGCGCGTCCTGCTCGATGCTGATGCCGAGAAAGCGGCGGTTGCTCAAGCCCGTCAGCGGATCGGTGAGCGAGGCGAGCTCGAGCTGATGGTTGGCCGCGGCCAGCTCGCGGGTGCGCTCGGCCACCTCCGTCTCCAGGGTGGCGGCGCGGCGGGCGAGGGTCCTGACGTGGCTGGCCGCGTAGCCGAGCCCGATCAGCGCCGCCGCGTAGAGGGCGAGCGCCCAGGCGGCTAGCCAGGGCGCCGGCCGGATGCGGAAGGGGATTTCGATCGGCCCGGAGATCGCCCCCTCGCCGTCCATCCCCCAGACGCGGAAGGTGTACTCCCCCTTGGGGAGGCGGGTGTAGACCGCCCTGCCCTCGGCGGTCCACGGCGAGGGGTGGTCCTCCAGGCCGGCGAGCTGCGTCCGGTAGCGTGTCGCGTGCTCGCGGCGGTAGCTCAGGAGGGCGAACTCGAACTCGACGCTGTTCTCGTCGTAGCGCAGCACCGAGCCGGCGAGCGGGCGCTCCCGGCCGGCCACCAGGACGTGCTCGAGCCGCAACGGCGCCGTCGGGCGCGACGCCGCGGCGAGCTCGGGAGGGGCGGGATCGAAGACCGCGGCGCCGCCGGTCGCGCCCCCCCAGAGCCGGCCGAGGTGGTCGACAAAGGAGGCGGTGAAATCCATTCCGGGCAGGCCGTCCCCGGCATTGAAGGACTCCACCCGGGTGGCGTCGAGCCCCTGCCCGGGCGCGATCGTGAGGCGGCTCACTCCCCAGTCGGTGAACAGGTAGACCCGCCCCCAGGCGTCGATCTGGATTTCGTTGATCAGCGGCTGCGGGAGGGCCGGCCGGGTCTTGCGGGTGAGCGCCTGGCACTCCCCCCTGGAGCGCCCCTCATGGTCGATCCGCAGGCGGGCCACGCCCCCCCGGGTGCCGATCCAGAGCCAGCCGCCGCCGTCAGGGTGGAGCGCCGGATACAGCGCCAGGACCGCCGGGTCGGGCAGACAGGGGCTCGCGACCTTCTCCCAGACCTCCCCCTGGAACCGCCATACTCCCTGCCCTGTGCCGGCCCAGACGACCGAGCCGCCGCCCGGAAGCGGCGTTCTCGCCAGCGTCCGCGCCTGGTTGCCCGGCAGGCCGGAGCCGCCGGGGCGGAAGACCGTCCAGCGCCCCCGCTCGAGACGCGCGAGCCCCCGGGGAGTGGCCGCCCAGAGGGCGGTTTCCGTTCCGGAGGGCACCGCGAGCAGGGTCTGGATCCAGTTGTGAGGCAGCGGCGAGTTGCCGGTGCTGAAGCTCGTCCAGCTCCCGCGGGCGAAGCGATGGAGACCATCCACGGAGCCGACCCAGAAGACCGGCGTCCCGTCCTCCTCCCGGGTGCTGAGCGCCGAGAGAGCCACGGTGGGCTCCGCCGGGGAGATCGAGAACGGCTCCCAGCCCTTCGGGGTGAGCCGGATCATGCCGCCGACCGTGCCGATCCAGTAGGTGTTGAGCCCGTCCGGGAAGGTCGACTCCCCGAGGCTGATGACGACGTCGTTCGGCAGCCCCAGGCGCGAGTCGATGGCGTTCCAGTGCTCGTGCTCGAGGCGGGCGAGGCCGGTCGGGGTCGCCGCCCAGAGAGTCGGCTCCCGGCCCGCGGCGTTCGGCGTCAGCAGCAGGTTGGAGACGAGGTCCACCGGCAGCCCCGAGCGGGTGTCGTAGGCCGCCCAGCGGCCATCCTCCTCGAACCGGATCAATCCCGAGCGGAAGCTGCCCGCCCAGACGATGGGCCGCCCTTGCGGCGAGCGGCTCACCGCCAGCTTGACGACCGGGCCTGGAGGGAAGCCGGAGCTGGCGTCGTAGCGCGTCCAGACACCGTCCCGCAGGCGGGCCACGCCGTTGTCGGTGGCAACCCAGAGCACGGGGGCGCCCCCGGGCGTGGCGGTCTCGGCCAGGTCGCGGATGGAAAGATCGGGCAGCGCGGCACGATCGTCGAACCGGGGCGAGAGAGTGGGGGAGGGGCGGTCGATACCGTCGAGGCGCAGGATCCCGCGGCTGGTACCGATCCAGAGGGCGGGCCGGCCGGCTTCCGTCCGGGTCAGGACGAGACTGCGCAGGCTCTCCCCGTGCAGGGCCTTCTCCTCGACGCAGCGGTCCTCTCGGCAGCGTCCGAGACCGCCGGAAGTCCCCACCCAGAGGGTCCCCTGGCCATCCTCGACCAGCGCGCCGACCACCCCGGCCGGCACGCCGGAGCCCGGCGCGTAGCGCGTCCAGACGCCGTTCCGGAGGCGCAGCAGACCCCCCTCAACACGGCCAAACCAGAGGCTGCCGTCGCGCGCCGCGAGCAGCGACCAGGAGCGCACGGGGGACGACTCGCCGGGAACCTCGACCTTCTGCCAGGTCCGGCCGTTATAGCGGATCGGTCCGTCCGCCCAGATATACCCCTGAAGATCCTGGGCGAGGGCGGGATTGGCGGGCTGGACGCCGTCACGCCAGGTGAACAAGCGCCACGGCAGCCAGCGGTTCGGGTCCGTGGGGAGACGCGGCGGCATGGGCTCCACGGCGGCGGGAGCCGGGCCGAACGGCGATACCGCGGCGCGCCCTGGCCCAGGAATAGCGAGGGCGGCGGCCAGCAGCAATGGGAGAAGCCGGGCTTTCATCGGATCAACCGGGAATTCTACCCCGGAGGCCCCCTACTTTCCGAATCCGGCCCCGATTTGCGCGTTGGCCCCGGTTTCCCGCTACTCGCCGCTCTTGCCCCAGATCTCCTCGAGCCGGTGATCGCGGCCGCAGCTCGTGCGGTAGAACTTGTAGCGGACTGGGTTCTTCTTGTAGTAGTCCTGGTGATACCCCTCGGCGGGCCAGAACGTGGACGCCGGCGTGATCTCGGTCTGGATCGCCTGCTTGAACCGCTTCTGCACCGCGCCCCTCGAGGCCTCGGCGAGCCGCTTCTGGGTCTCGTCGTGGACGAAGATGGCCGAGCGGTACTGCGTCCCGTGGTCGCAGAACTGGAAGTTCTTGGCGAACGGATCGATGTTGTGCCAGAACACCTCGAGCAGCTTCTCGTAGCTGATCTTCGCCGGATCGTAGACCACGTCGACCGACTCGGCGTGGCCGGTGATCCCTTCCGAGACCTCCTCGTAGGTGGGGTTCTTCCTGGGGCCGCCGGTGTAGCCCGAGGTGACCGAGATCACGCCGGGGAGCTGGTCGAACGGGTGCACCATGCACCAGAAGCAGCCGCCGGCGAAGGTCGCGTGGGCGGTCTGGCGGACGGGCGCCGCCGGCGCCGCGGCGAAAGCCGGGATACCCGCGATCAGCAGGCCCGCGATCAGCATTCCGGCGTGATTGAAGATTCTTTGCATGTCGCTCTTTCCTTCCTGTGTGCCTTCCAACTCAATCTACGCTGCGGATGTTCCGGCTGGATGGCGGGGGGGAGTCGGAAAGCGAGGACGAACACGGACGAACAAGGACGTACACGGACAGCCAAGACAATGCCGAGACGCGGCCTTCTCGTCCTTGTATGTCCTTGTATGTCCGTGTTCGTCCGTATTCTGCCTGTCCTGCTCTTCCGCCGCCTAGGCGCTCGCCAGCGCCTGATCACGGCGGGCGATCAGCACCATCACGATCCCCGCCGTGATCGCCACGTCGGCGACGTTGAAGATGCCGGTATGGAGGGGGCCCAGCCCCAGGCTGACGAAGTCGATCACCCGGCCGTCGTTGGCGAGGCGGTCGATCCAGTTGCCGAGGCCGCCGGCGAGGAAGAGGGAGAAGCCGATCCGCTGCGCGGTCGTCAGGCTCCGCGTCCGCATCAGGAAGGCGAAGAGGGCGAGCTGCGTCGCGCCCACCAGCACCACTCCGAGGAGGTAGCGCACGCCGGCGGGCAGCTCCGCTCCCAGGCTGAGGAATGCGCCGGGGTTCTCGGCGTACTGGAGCCGCACGGCGCCATCGAGGAACAGGACCGGCGGCGAGGAGGCGAGAGCCCCCTTCGCGATCGCCTTGACCGCCTGGTCGCAGCCGACACAGCACAGAAGGATGAGGAGGACCAGGAGGAACCGGAGATACTTCTTCATCGGGTTTTTTGTTTCCGTGACCAAGTGATTATACCCGAAGCGGTGGAGGAAACATGCAGGGACCGAGGAGAATCTGGATTCTGCTGCTGCTCGCCGCCACCCCCAGCCGTCACCGGCCCGGCGGGCACGGTCTGGCGCGGCAACCTTTTCGCGGGGGAGCCTCGGGTGGGCACCGGCAGGAATCTGCGGGCCACGAAGCCGGTCCCCGGCGTGGCGCGCCGGGGACTGGCTCCGTTCGCTTAATTCGTACGGTACGTCGGATCGGTGTTCGTCAGATCGTCCGTCTGGCTGCATTCCACGTTGGGGTCGATGCTGCCGCCATACCCTACGACCGCGCAGCGGATCTTTTCGTAGTACGTGGTGCCGGCACAGTCACGGGTGCGGGTCTGGATCGTCGCGTTATACCGGTGAGGCACAAACGCATCCGGCCGTCCAGCTGGAGTGGTGAGGCGGTCGGCATGGATCTGGTTGGTGGTATCCGTCGCGGAGTTCGTCGTGGTCTGACTGGCGCCGCTATTCGGGATCCACTGCTCCTCGCCGCCGCGAGTCTGTGGAGCGGTACGATAGAACTTGAAAGTTCCAGCGGTTCCCTGATAGCAGTTGTTGTTGGGGTAGGGGCTACTGAGGAACGACCGGTTGATCCGCCAGTAGACGCCGCTGCGGATGATGACCGCCCCCGCCTGCAGCGTCGTTGTGGTCCAGGAGGGATACCATTCATTCGGCAGCGTGTCCTTGACATAGGACTCCGAACCGCTCGTGTAGTACGTAAAGCTGCCGTCCGAGTTGATGTATTTGGTGTTGTGAGTATAGCTGCCTGGAAGGCTCGCATGCAGGGTGCCGCCGATGCACAGAAGACCCATGGCTGAAACGATGGTGAGCTTGGCAATCCGCGTGTTCATCTGTAGATCTCCTTGTGCTACTTGCCCTTGAGAGTCACGGGAACGACATACCAGTCAAAGCCTCCCCCGGAGCGGCGGACGGCGTACAGAATACGATCACCCTGCGAGGACCACTGGCCGAGGAGACCGGAGGCAACGCGCTGCATTCCGTTTTTGTTGGCGATCCAGATCCCTTCCCTGCCCGTGTGACTGGTCTGGGAGAACGCTACATACTCGTTATCCGGAGAGAGTGAGAGCGCCCCGATCCTCTCGGACGGCTGGAGGCGCACCCGCGGCCGCGGCGGCCCACCCTGCAGGCTGCTCTCCCAGACTTCCGGCTGTCCGGTCGCCCGCATGGGGTACACCAGGGAATTTTCATCTTGCGACCAGGCCAGATGGAGCGCCGAGCCGGGGCAATTTTTGAGCACGGTGGTGGACGTTCCGGCCTTGTCGTACACCACAACGGCGGAATTGGGGTTTTTTTCGCTGGCGTTGTAGAGGACCGCCATCCGCTTTTCGCTCGGCGCGATCCGGACCTCATCCTGAGGCGCCAGCTCGATGGAAGCCCAGGAAGGCCTGGAGGCACCGGCCTGCTTCAGGGCTCCGCCTGACCGCCCTGGCGAGAGGACGCTCCCGTCGCTCAGAATCTCTGTGAGGAAACGCTTGTCGGGGTCCCCGGCTTCAGGAACTCCGAGCGATTCGTCGGCCAGGGTCGCCATATCCACCGCCCGCGCCCCCTTGGAGGAGGACAGGTAGAACAGGCGCTTGCCGTCCCTGGAGAAGCGCGGCCGGGCGCCATCGTCAGCGAGTTTGTTCCACTGCCTGTTCTGGAAGTGGTAGACCCAGATTTCATTCACGCTGACCCCCACGGCTCTGGCCGGCCCAGTGTTGGCCTCACCAGCCACGGTGGGGGTCGCGTCACCTTTCAGCGCCTGGATTTTATCCGTGGGGGCCACGAATGCGATCGAGTCTCCGGCGGGGGACCATACGCCTGCGGTCAGCAGCGACGGCGCGCTTTCGTCGTTGAGCTTGAGGGGCGCGCCGACCTGGGCGAGCGCAGTGCTGGCCGATGGGAAAGATGACCTGATCCTGGCCGGTGCCTTGATCTTATTGCAATCGACAGTCGCGGGACGCTGCACCGCTTGCGCCCTGGAGATGCCGTTCCCGTCCGCGCCGCGGCTCTCGTGGGCAAACGGAGGTGCGACGAGCACAGTGGAGAGGATGAGGGTAGATTGGACGAACCGGCGTCTGAAGATTTTCCTGCTCATACAGCCTCCAGGGAGTGGTTTCTTGATGCGCTGCAACAACGCAGCTACTATAATGTCTAAGGATGCAATAGCTGGACCAGAGCCTGGTTGGCCTGCCGCCTCAACGGGCTGACCCGGGTGGCGCCGCTTCTGTCCCCTCCCGCCCTCCCACGGCACCAGCTCTTGTGTAAGCCTCATACTTTTCCCCAAGGAGGGAGCATGCCTGGATCGAGGAAGGTCTGGAGTGTCTCATCGGTTCTGCTGGTCGCCGTCTGTCTCCGTCTGCCCGCGCAGGAGGCCGCGGCGAGCCTCGAGGCCCGGGCGTCCACCCTCATTTCGCTGAGCTCGCGGGTGATCGACACCAGCCGGCCGCAGCCGGAGGCCCCCGAGGCCCTGCGCGTCCGTCCCGAGGATGCCCTCGAGAACGAGATCGTGCTGGTGAAGTTCCCCGCGCCGCCCAGCGCGCGGCAGATCGAGGCCCTGCGCAAGGCGAGCCTCAAGGTCTACACCTACCTGCCGTACTACTCCTACCTGGTGAAGATGCCGGCCGGCAAGCGGAGCGCGGCGGACCTCTCCAGGCTCGGCGCCAGCTGGTCCGGCCCCTATCAGCCGCTCTACAAGATCTCCCCCGCGATCGCGGCGATTGAGACGATCGCGGCGGAAGACAAGGCCCGGGGCGGGGAGATCCGGCCGGTCATGATTCAGGTCTACCCCGACGCCGACCTCAGCGAGGTGGTCCGCAAGATCCGTGATCTCGGCGTCAAGGGGATCGTCGGCTCGCGGCACAACCAGCTCTTCTCCCGCGTCCGCCTGCTGCTCAGCGCCGCCGAGATCGCCGCCCTGCGCGAGCCGCTCGCCGGGCTGCGCGACGTCTTCTGGATCGATCTCGAAGGGCGGCGGACGCTGCGCAACGACACCACCGTCTGGGTCGGCCAGTCGGGCCTCTCCGGCGGGCAGACGACGCCGATCTTCAGCCAGGGGATCTTCGGCGAAGGGCAGACGGTGGGCATCATCGACACCGGCATCGATCCCGATTCCTGCTACTTCCGCGACACCGCCCGCGGCCTGCCGCCCACCAACGCCTGCAACGGCGGCACCGTGGTGGACACCGCCCAGCGCAAGATCGTCGCCGTCGACTTCCTCTGGTCCACCGATTGCGCCGGCGGCATCGGCAGCACCGAGTGGGACACCCAGAACCACGGCACTCACGTGGCCGGCACGGTGGCGGGCGACAACTTCGCCAATCTCCTCACCCACGACACGGCGGACGGCATGGCGCCCGGCGCCAAGCTGGTCATCCAGGACGCCGGCTACCAGGTCGACAACTGCGGCGACCTGCCCGGCATCGGCTGCCCGGTGGTCGACCTGAAGCCGATCTTCCAGCAGGCCTACAACCAGGGCGCGCGCATCCACACCAACTCCTGGGGCGACAACGAGAACGCGCGCGGTGCAGAACAACTACACGGCCGCCAGCCAGGACGTCGACGAGTTCATGTGGAACCACAAGGACTACCTGATCTTCTTCGCCGCCGGCAACGCCGGGCCGGGCACCGGCTCGGTGGGCAGCCCGTCGACCGCCAAGAGCGGCGTCGCGGTGGGCGCCACCCTGCGCGGCACCAGCGCCGACTCGATGGCCAGCTTCAGCAGCTGCGGCCCGACCGCCGACGGCCGCATCAAGCCCGAGATCACGGTGCCGGGGTCGAGCATCGTCTCAGCCGCGCAACGACACCAACATCGCCACCAACAACTGCACCACCATCTCGATGTCCGGCACCAGCATGGCGTCGCCCGGGCGCCGCGGGCCTGACGGCGCTGATCCGCCAGTACTACACCGACGGCTGGTATCCCACCGGCGGCAAGGTCTCGACAAACGCGCTTCACCCCCTCGGCGGCCCTGCTGCGGGCGACCCTGGTGAACTCCGCCGTCAACATGACCGGCACCACCGCCATGCCCGCCAACTGCCAGGGGTGGGGGCGGGTGCTGCTCGAGAACGCCCTCTTCTTCACCGGCCAGACCCGCAAGCTCTGGGTGAAGGACGACGCCACCCCGTTCGCCACCGGCTCGACCAATGAGGACCGGACCTTCACCTTCACGGTCACCGCCGGCGAGCCATTGAAGGCCACCCTGGCATGGACCGACTTCCCCTCCACCCCGGCGGCGAGTGTCAACCTCAACAACGACATCGATCTGATCGTCACCGGCCCGACCGGCACGGTCTGGCGCGGCAACGTCTTCTCGGGCGGCGTCTCGGCGACCGGCGGCACCGCCGACCGCAAGAACACGCTGGAGCAGGTGCTCCTCGCGGCCCCGGCCGCCGGGGTGTACACCGTCACCGTGCGCTCCTTCAACGTGCCGAACGGCCCGCAGCCCTTCGCGCTCGTCGTCACCGGCAACGCGGTCGCGGGGGGCACGCCGCCACCGCCGCCGGTGACCGTCTTCTCCGACACCTTCGAGACCTCTCTGGGGTGGACCGCCAATCCCAGCGCGACGGACACGGCGACGACCGGCCAGTGGGAGCGGGGTGTACCGCAGTCGACCACCTCCGGCGGCGTCAAGCAGCTCGCCACTACGGTTTCCGGCACCAACGACCTGGTCACCGGCCGCCTTGCGGGCACCGCGGCGGGGGACTTCGACGTCGACGGCGGCACCACCTCCATCCGGTCGCCGGCGATCGCCCTCCCCGCGACCGGCGCGCTGACGCTGTCGTTCTCCTACTACTTCGCCCACGCCACCAACTCCTCGACCGCCGACTTCCTGCGCGTCAAGGTGGTGGGGACGACGACCACGCAGGTGCTGGAGGAGCTGGGCTCCACGGCCAACGACGACGCGGCCTGGGCCACCCGGACGGTGGATATCACCGCGTTCAGCGGGCAGACGGTCCGCATCCTGATCGAAGCCGCCGACGCGTCCACCGCGAGCCTGGTGGAAGCGGCGGTGGATGATGTGAAGGTTACGCAGCAGCCGTAGGCATCACCGCGCCTTGACCTCCGTCCACAGCTCGTCGATGAGCTGCGTGGTCTTCCCGAGGTCCTCGATCAGCTCGCAGCGGTCGAGGACCTCCTTCGGCGGGTAGATCGTGGGGTCCTGGAGGATTTTGGCGTCGATCAGCGGCAGGGCGGCCTGGTTCGCGCCGGCGTAGTGGACGCCGTTGACGATCTTCGCCGCCACCTCGGGCTCCATCAGGTAGTCGAGGAAGGCGTAGGCGGAGTCGAGGTTCCGCGCCCCCTTGGGGATCGCGAGGTTGTCGATCCAGAGCGTGCCCCCCTCTTTCGGCACCGCGTAGGCCAGCCGGTCCGGCGCGTTGGCGACCACCTCGGCGAGCTCGCCGTTGTAGCCCTGGGCGAGGTCGACGTCGCCGGCCGCCAGGAGGTTGGCGAAGTCGGAGCTGTTGTAGGTGCGCACCAGCGGCTTCTGTTTCTTCAGCATCTCCGCCGCCTGCCGCAGCACCGCGGGATCGCGCTCGTTGATCGACCGCCCCATCAGCTTCAGGGCGGCGCCGAAGGCCTCGCGCGGATCGTCGAGCATCAGGATGCGCCCGGCGTATTTCGGATCGAACAGCGCCTGCCAGCTGTCCACCGCTCCCGACCTTCTTGTCGTATCCGATGCCGGTGGTCCCCCAGAGATAGGGGATCGAGTGGCCGTTGCCGGGATCGAACTTCTGATTCAGGAAGCGCGGATCGAGGTTCTTGAAGTGGGGGAGCCGGGCGCGGTCGAGCGGCCGGACGAGGCCCTGCGGGATCAGCACCTTCAGCATGTAGTCCGACGGCACCACGAGGTCGTAGTCGGCCACCCCGGACTGCAGCTTCTCGAGCACGCGCCTCGTTGGAGTCGTAGGTGTCGACGTTGACCGCGATCCCGGTCCGCCGCTTGAACTCGTCGACCACCTCCCGCGGCAGGTAGTTCGTCCAGATGTAGACGTTGAGCCCTTGCGCGGACGTCTCGGTCTTCGGCTGCCGCCTCCGCACGACGTCGAGAGACGCAGGATCGCGGCGAGGAGAAGAAAAGGTTTTTTCATGAAGGTCCTCTGGCTCCTAGAGCAGGCGGTGGGCGAGCACGATCAGCACGACCGTCCCGGCGAGCAGCAGCGTCGAGACGGCGTTGACCTCGGGGGTCACGCCGACCTTGAGCATCGAGTAGATGTGGAGCGGCAGCGTGGTGGCCCCCACCCCGGCGACGAAGGAGGTGATCACGTAGTCGTCGATCGACAGGGTGAAGACGAGCAGGGCGCTGGCGAGGATGCCGGGCGCCGCGAGCGGCAGCGTCACCCGCCGGAAGGTCTCGAAGGGGCCGGCGCCGAGGTCGCGCGCCGCCTCTTCCAGCGCCGGATCGAGCCCGGCGAGGCGGGCCCGCACCACGATCGCCACGTAGGAGACGCTGAACACGACGTGGGCGATCACCACCGTCGCGATCGACAGTCGCAGCCCGGCCGCGCCGAAGAAGGTCACCAGCGCCGCGCCGAGCACCACCTCGGGGATGATCACCGGCAGGTAGAGCAGCGCCTGGGTGGCCCGCTTGCCGCGGAACTCGTGCCGCGCCAGCGCCAGGGCCGCGCGGCGTGCCCAGCAGGACGGCGAGGACGGTGGTCGCCCCGGCCACCACCAGGCTGTTGCGGACCGCCTGGAACAGCAGTCGGATTGGCGAAGAGCTGGCGGTACCAGTCGAGCGTGAAGCCGCTCCAGAACGCCGTCTGCCGCGAGGCGTTGAAGGAGAAGACCACCAGGATGGCGATCGGCGCGTAGAGGAAGAGGTAGACGAGCGCCGTGTGCGCCAGCAGACGCCGCGGCCACAGGACCGTCTTCACAGCAGCTCCTCCCCGCCCCGTCTTCTTCGCGTAGACCGCGTAGGCGAGCAGAAGCACGAGCACGGCGGCCATCAGCTCGAAGGCGAGCGCCGAGCCGAACGGCTTGTTGCGGGCGACGGCGAACTGGTTCTGGATCAGGTTGCCGAGCAGCATGCTGCGGGCGCCGCCGAGGAGGTCGGAGACCACGAACTGGCCGAGGCTCGGCACGAAGACCAGCACCACGCCGGCGGCGAGCCCCGGCAGGGTCAGCGGCAGCGTCACCCGCCAGAACGATCGCCGCGCCGCCGGCCCCGAGGTCGGCCGCCGCCTCGAGCAGCGAGCGGTCGAGCTTCTCCAGCGAGGCGTAGAGCGGCAGGATCATGAACGGCAGCTCGCCGTAGACGAGGCCGATCATCACCGCCGTCTGGGTGTAGAGCAGCTCGACCGGATGGTGGATCAGGCCGGTCCCCATCAGCACGTGGTTGAGCAGCCCCTCGGTGCGCAGGATGAACATCCAGGCGTAGGTGCGGATCAGGAAGCTGGTCCAGAACGGCACCACGACCAGCCCCAGCAGCAGCCCCTTCCAGCGCGCCGGCGCCAGGATCGCCAGGTAATAGGCGATGGGGAAGCTGACGGCGATCGCGAGCGCGGTGGTCAGCGCCGCCATCCAGAGCGACCGCCAGCCGATCCCGAGATAGATCGCCTGGAACGAGCGGGCATAGTTGGCGAGGAAGGCGCCCGAGCGCAGGTAGGCCCAGAGGTTCCCCGACCGGCTCGATGCCGCCGTAGGTCCCCCGTTCGGCGAAGCTGACGGCGAGCATGAGCACGAGCGGCGCCAGGAAGAAGACCGCCAGAGCGATCCACGCCGGCAGCAGCAGCGGGTAGGCCGGCTTGCGGAAGGAGGCGGAGCGATCGGGAGCCACGGGGCGGACGCTAAAGGGGCGATCGCGGACTGTCAAGGCGTCTCCCTTGCCCAACGGTCTCTTTCTGTGTACAAGGAGGGGAGGAGGAGGCCATGAAAGGTGATCCGCGGACAGCGCTGAGCCGGTATTTCGGGGATCATCCGGATCTCGGCGTCGCCTCCGTGTACCTCTTCGGGAGCCACGCCGAAGGCAGGGCACACCGGGAGAGCGACGTGGACGTGGGGGTTCTGCTCGACTGGGACCGTCACCCTGCTCCCCGGGACCGTTTCGAGATGCAGGTCCGGCTGGGCTCCGATCTGATGTCCGCCCTAGGCTGCAACGAGGTCGACGTCGTCGTTCTCAACGATGCCCCGCCGCTCCTGGGGCGCAAGATCATCTACGACGGCCTGAGGGTCTATCTGGACGATCCGGCCGCCGATCACGCCTATGTGCGGGACGTCCAGATCCGCGCCGCCGACCTGGAGCCCTGGCTCAATCGCTTGCGCAAGCGCAGGCTGGAGGCGCTGGCGCGGTGAGTCCCGTGATCGATCGTCTGGCGGAGCTGCGCCGGCACCTCGACCATCTCCGGGAGCTTCGTCCCCGGGTGACAGGCCCGGAGGTGCTGAGCAGGGACCTCTCGCTCCACAACGACGTCCTTTTCTCCCTGCAGACCGTCTGTCAGGCGGTGATCGACGTCGCGAGCGAGCTCTCCGCCCGCCGCAAGCTCCGTTTTCAGGATTACACCGAGGCCGTGCGGAATCTGGCCGCGTTCTCCGAGTTTTCTCCCGCCATGGTAAGAGGACTGGAGAAGCTGCCGGCGTTCCGCAATGTGCTCGTCCATGACTACGTCGCTCTGGACTTCTCCCGGGTCATCGAGGCGCTGGACCGGTTGGAACCGATCGAAGAGTTCGCCGAGGCCGTCCGCCGCATGGAGATGGGCGAGGGCTGATCGACCCAATGGGGAAACCCCGGATAGTCGGGGATACCCCTCGCCCAACTTGGGGGACCCCTCTCCCAATCGGGGAACCCCCTATCCCAAGTTGGGAACCCCCTCTCCCTGCTTGGGGGATCTCTCCCTTTTTTGGGAGACCCCTCTCCCTGATTGGGAAACCCCTTTCCCAACTGGGGAGACCCCTGTACCTGGCGGGGAGAGCCCTCTCCCAACCTGGGAGCCTCCTTTCCCGGGTTTCCGGTCAGGAGCCGGTCACTCCCGCAGCACCACGCTGTGCCGCGGATCCCAGCCCAGGAAGGCCGGGCTTCCGGGTGAGAACGGCAGCGCCTCTCCCGCCGGCCCGGCGTTCTGGGAGAGGACGGTGAAGCGCTCGCCGCGGCGGTCGCGGACGATCCACTCCGTGCTGGCGCCGTGGTAGACGCGGTCCTCGACGGTCACCGCCAGCGAGACCTCGGGGGGAGCGGGGACGGCGCGCAGGACGAGCTTCTCCGGCCGCACCACGAAACGCACCGGCTCGCGCCGCAGCCGCGGCGGACCGGCGGCGGGCACCGCGAGCTCCGTGCCGTCCGGGAGCTGGAGGAGGAGGACGCCGCCCTCCATCCGCCGCACCTCGGCGGTGAAGAGGTTGGTGGCGCCCAGGAAGCGGGCCACGAATTCGGTCTCGGGGGCTTCGAACACCCCGGCGGGGCTCCCCACCTGCTCGACTTTCCCCTGGTTCATCACCGCGATGCGGTCGCTCATCGCCAGCGCCTCCTCGCGGTCGTGGGTGACGAAGGCGAAGGTGATCCCGAGCTCGCGCTGGAGCGCCTTGAGCTCCACCTGCACCTCGCGGCGCAGGTTGGGGTCGAGCGCCGCCAACGGCTCGTCGAGCAGCAGCACCTCGGGCTTCAGGACCAGGGCGCGGGCGAGCGCCACCCGCTGCCGCTGGCCGCCGCTCAACTGGTCCGGCCGGCGCTTTTCGAGGCCGGTCAGCCGCACCAGCGCCAGCGCCTCGCCGATCCTGGCTGCGTGCGCCTCCCGCTTCGGCTGATAGCGCAGGCCGAAGCCGACGTTCTCCTCGACCGTCAGGTGGGGGAACAGGGCGTACTGCTGGAAGACCATGTTGACCGGCCGCCGGTGCGGGGGGATCCGCGTCACGTCCTGATCCTGGATGCGGATCGTCCCGGCGCTCGGCGTCTCGAAGCCGGCGATCATCCGCAGCAGCGTCGTCTTGCCGCAGCCGCTCGGCCCCAGCAACGCAAAGAATTCGCCGCGGGCGATGGCGAGCGA
Source organism: uncultured Acidobacteriota bacterium (assembly GCA_963792575.1). GTDB lineage: Bacteria > Acidobacteriota > Thermoanaerobaculia > Multivoradales > UBA5704 > DATARR01. The sequence continues at coordinate 875,922 of CAWBWZ010000020.1, read as the reverse complement.
CACGCCGTCGACGGCGGTCACGCCGCCGAACCGCTTGGTGACGTCCTGGATCTCGACGCTGGGTTCTTCCCGCATGGAGTCCGCAACCCGATCAGGAGCCGGATGGCGGTTCAGACTCGCCGAGGATCTTTGCCACCTGAGCCTTCAAAGGCGGGAGGTCTTCGAACGCCGTGAGCCAGACCGTCTCGAGATCCACGCCGAAGTAGTCGTGGATGAGCTTGTCCCTCATTCCGGCGATGTCCTGCCAGGGGATCTTGGGATACCTGTCCCGCAGATCGCGCGAGAGCCGCCGTACGGCCTCTCCAATGATTTCGATCTGCCGGATGACCCCATCTTGAATCAGAGTCCGTTCGGAGAAGGTCTGACGATCGATACCATCGAGGTAGGTCTCGACCTTCGAGATCGCATCGAGGATGTGCTTGAGATAGACGGAGTTATCCCGTGGCATAGAGGACTTGAAGCTCGCCGAGGATGCGCTCGCGAAGGTAGGGGCTGAGCGCTCCTTCGGTCAGGAGGTCGACCTTCCTGCCGGCAGCGTCCGAAAGCTGGCGTTCCAGAGCCACCATGGAGAGAAGGCTCTTGGGCTTTGCCAGACGAACCAGCAGATCGATGTCGCTGTTCTCGGTAGCTTCCCCGCGGGCCATGGAGCCGAACAGACCTACCAGGGTTGCACCGTTCGCCTTGCAGATCTCGACGAGCTCGCGAGCGTCGAAAGGGTACGTGTTCATCGGCGGAAACTCTAGCATGGCAAGTCCCTTGCCGTTTTTCCTTCACAATGCGCGCATAGTGGGACATGGAAGAAAAGGAGCGACCTTCATGAGCAGAGACAAAACTTCCTGGGTACTCTGCCGCTGGACGGCAGGGCTCCTTCTCGCGCTGGCCCTCGCGGGCTCCGCGCGGGCGGCCTCCCCCTGGACACCCTTCGGCCCGGGGGACGGCGCGGCCCTCTCTCTGGCGGTCGACCCCGGCAATCCCGCGGTGGTCTACGCGGTCGCGGGCGTGTTCGCGAACCCGGGCACGCTCTACAAGAGCACGGACGGCGGCGACACCTGGAAAGCCCTGGTGGGATCGAGACTCCATGTGGTGGCGATCGCCCCCGACCAGCCCGCCACGGTCTACGCCGCCGGCGACCGGTTGCTGCGCAGCCGGGACGGCGGCCGGACATGGATCGAGTTCACCTTTCCGGCGACCGGCGAGTTCCATGACGTCAACTCCCTGGTCGTGTTGCCGGGGGACGTGCTCCTCGCGTTGGACAGGTCGACGCTGCTGCGCAGCGCCGACGGCGGCGCGAGCTGGTCGGCCGTCGCCACCGTCGCTTCTGTGGAGACCCTCTACGCGTCGCCGAGGATCCTGGCGGCTCCGGCGGATCCGAGCCATGTAGCCTACGCGAGCCGGACAGAGATCCACGTGAGCGCCGATGGTGGATTGAGCTTCCAGCTCGCGGCCCGTCCACCTTCCGAGGGGACAGACCCGCAGGATATCGCCGGCCTGGCCCTCTCCCCCTCGACCCCGGGCACCTGGTACGCGATGCTCAGCGACAACCCCAAGATCTTCCGTAGCGACGACCGGGGCGCGACCTGGAGAGTGGCCGGCACGCTGCCGATCAGTTCCCCCGGAGGCGTGGGAGTCCTCCTGGTGGACCCCCGGACGCCGGATCGCGTCTACGCCGGGACCTATTTCGGGCTGTTCAAGAGCGTGGATGGCGGCAGGTCCTGGGCTCGGAGCCAGGCCGGCCTGCCGTCGACGTACGGCTCGCCGTTACCGATCCTCTCCCTCGCCGCCGCCCCCTCCCAGCCAGGCGTCCTTTACGCCGGCCTCTACGAATGGGGCGTCGCCCGCAGCCGGAGCGCCGGGGAGCGCTGGCAGACCGGCCTCGAGACCGGCCTGAACGCCTCCTGGGTCCAGGTGCTGAAGTTCCCGCGGCCGGACACGGTCCTGCTCGCTCTCGGCAGGGGGGCGCGTTCGTTCCGCAGCACGGACGGCGGGCGTACCTGGCAGCAGTTCGCCCGTGGCTTGAGCGGTCAGAACGGCCTCAGCGACATCGCCTGGCAGCCCGGCCATCCCGAGACCCTGTATGCCCTCAACGGGATCGCGCTCTGGCGCAGCTCCAACGCCGGGGAAACCTGGAAGCGGATCGCGACCACCAGAGCGAGCCGCATGGCCATCCTCAACCCCTCGACGTTCCTGGTCAACTTCGACTGCGATCTGTTCCGGACCGGCGACGGCGGCCGGACCTGGAGGAAGGTGCTGCGCTGCGAGGTCGCCGCGGGGGATATCGCCCGCACCGAGGATCTCCAGGTCGATCCCAGGAACGTCAAAACCCTCTACGCGTTCACCGCCGTGAGCAACAATAGTGATTTCGGCTATACCGCCCACCGGAGCCGGGACGGCGGGCTCACCTGGAAGCGGCTGCAGCCCGCGCTGGGCTTCTTCGCGGTGGCACCCTCGGATTTCAGAATCCTCTACGCGATCGATCCCCTCCAGGGGCGCCTGCTGCGCAGCGCGGACGGCGGGGACCACTGGATCGTCGTCAACTCCCATCTGCCGGACGGGATCGGCAATCCGTTCGCGCCGATAGCGGTCGACGCGGCTGACCCGGACACGGTCTATCTGGACGCGCCCGCGAGCTTCCATGTCAGTCACGACGGCGGCGCCACCTTCACGCCAGTCGATGCACCCTACGAGGCGGATAAGCGGGGCGCCAGACGGCTCTGGATCGACCGCAACCGCCCCGGGCGCGTCTATGCGACGCCCGAGGGCGGCGGGCTGTTCGTGGGCCGTTTCGAGTAGGGCAGGGAGGACAGCCGCTTGGCTCGCGCCCGGGATTGAAATCCCGGGCGCGAGGGCAGCTCGCCAAACCCGGCGCGTTTCGCCTCCCCGCGCGCACCCCTCTTTCTTGAAGCCCCTGGCTCAACATGGACTTTTCAACGGAGGAGGTCGCCCGATGAGGTTCCGTCGTCTGATCGTCCCGCTGCTCGCGACGCTGGCGTTCGCCGCCGTCGCGGCGGAGGCGGGAGCCCAGCCCTGCCTGATCTTCGTTCACGGCAAGCAGACCAACACCAATACCTACACCAGCTACGCCTCTGCCCGGAACTACTGGGTGAACGGATCGAACGACTTCATCCGCACGGCGACGAAGAACTTCGCGACTTCCTACTACGTGGTGGGTTACAACGGCACCCGCCCCTACTGGGACGCGGCTGCGGCCGGCGAGGTGGCCAATGAGATCGTCAACGCCACCAACGGCGGCGCCGATGCCGGCGGCAACCGCTGCCGCCTCACCTACGCGCAGGGGGGCACCTTCTGGGTGGTCGCCCACAGCATGGGCGGCACGGTCATCGACTACATCCTCGGCAACAACGACGCCTCCGATCCCAACTTCAACGCCAACGGCCCCTACGACCAGGTGGCGCAGCGCCTCAGCCTGGCGGTCACCACCGGCGGCGCCCACCGCGGCTCGCAGGGGGCGGACGCCGTCTGCCTGCAGTCGAACCCGCTCTGCAGCTTCATCGCCATCTTCATCCAGAGCTGCGACGACGCCACCTACTGGCTGCGCTCCTCCGACGACGTCCAGGTGCGTACCTTCTCCAACGCCCCGGCAAAGACCATCTACCTGACCGGCGGCTACGAGGCGATCTTCGGCTCCAGCGCCTGCCTCAACGGCGAGGACGACGGCGTCGTGCAGTACGCCTCGATCTTCGCCTGCAACGGCAGCGCGACGGCGAGCTACGACAACACCAACGTCTGCAACAACTCGAACAAGCAGGAGGCGAGCGGCTTCCGCAACCTCGACGCGGCGCACGAGAACCACAGCGACGAGCGCGACGCCAGCGATTCCGATACCCGCAAGGCGATCCCGGGCGGCAACTGGACCTGCAGCGGCGTTCCCTGCGCCCCCAACACCACCGTCGCCACCATGACCACGGCGCAATACATCACTCTTCTCTACTAGGAGGCCCGACATGATCGACGCGAAGAAAAAGATTGCCATCGCGATGGTGATGCTCGCGGCTCCGGCGTTCGGCGGCCGGCCCGCCGCGGCGCAGGTGGAGGCTGGCAAGCTGTCCCGCGACACGGCGAAAGAGTACCGGGAGCAGGCGCGCTACCCGGAGAGCTCCCGCGCCCTCAAGAAGGGGGAGGCGGATCCCATCCAGTCCAAGCGGGTCCCCACCCGGCAGACGCGGCGCGGGCCGGATGACGCCGAGCCCGCGATCTCCGTCTGGGCTGCCAAGGTGAGCTTCGAGAAGGGGCAGCCGGTGGATCTCTACGCCACGCTGGAGAGCCGCGGCAAGGCGGTCGCCGCCGCCCAGGTCACCGGTGAGATCGTGGACGCCGCCGGCAGCATCAACGCCCTGGTGGCCTACCGGGATGACGGCCAGGGGGCCGACCGCAAGGCGGGGGACGGCGTCTATTCGGCCCGCTGGACGCCCACCGGAATCGAGGCGGCTCCGGCGGCGAGCTACATGGTGCGCGTGCGGGCGCGGCTCGCCAACGGCGACCTGCGCGAGGCCGCCGGCGGCTTCCTCTACAGCGATCCGTCGGCGCACCTGACCGGCCGCTACCGCGACACCCTGCGCGACGGCAACCTGGTGATTTCCGCCGAGATTGAGGTCGCCGAGACCGGCCGCTTCTACCTCGGCGGCACGCTCTACACCACGGCGAATGAGCCGGTCGGTTTCGCGCAGGCCGCGGCCAACCTGGAGCCCGGCCGCCACTGGCTCGAGCTCTCCTTCTACGGGCTGATGTTCCACGAGCGCCAGGCCGCCGGTCCCTACCGGCTGGGAACCCTGGCCCTCTCGACCACCACCCGCATGCCGAACGCCCTCAACGATCTGGTGGAGGACGCCTACATCACCCGTCCCTACCGGATGGGGCAGATGCGCGAGACCGCCTTCGAAAGGCCGCAGCTGCTCGAAACCGCCAAGCGCCTGGACCTCGATGCCGAACGGGCCGAGCGGGAAGCGCGGGGAGCGGCGCAGCAGTAGGGAATTTGACGTAGGGGCGGGGCTCGTCCCCGCCCTTCGCCCTGAAAGGGCGGAATTTATCCAGCCTGGGGTGTTAACCCCAGGTGGCGAGGCACCCCGAAATCCAAACCCTGTAAGGGTGGCCGATTCCAACCCGATCGGCCACCCCTTCGGGGTTTGGGTGGGTTGGGCCGCCTACCTGGGGTTGACACCCCAGGCTGGATAAATTCCGCCCTGCGGGCGCGCCACATCTACGTGCCGGCGACTATTCGGAATTTCCGAATAGTTGCCCCTGGATCGAGCCCCCCGCTCCTACTTCCCGCTCTTCACCAGCTCGTACAGATTCCGCGCCGTCGAGAACTCCAGCACCGGCTTGTCGTCCACGTTGAGGACTGTCTTCTCGCTGCCGAGGAAGCCCGGCACCTGGTCGGGGCGCACCTCGGGGGAGTTCAGGAGACGGACCACCGAGCTCATGGTGAGGCCGAGGGCCGAGAAGTCGCGGGCGAGGGCGGGGTTGCGCAGCCGCTTTACCGTCGGCCCGAGATCCAGCCGGAACGGCTGCGGCGAGGCGAGCAGGATCACGTCCGTCCCCACCTGCCAGAAGGCGACGTTCGGGAAGACGCTGTGGATGGTGGCCAGCATGGTCCGGAAATCCTGCCGCTCCATCTCATAGAGCGGCACCCACTGGCAGAGGACGCCGTTGCCGGTGAGGTGCGCGGCGGCCGAGCGGTAGAACTCCTGGGTGAACAGGCCCGACACGCCGGCCACCCAGATATTGGGCGGCTCCGAGGTGATGACGTCGAACTTCTCGCTCGTGCCGTCGATGTAGTTGCGGCCGTCGTTGGTCACCACCCGCACGCGCGGATCCTCGAGCGCGCTCTCGTTGTAGGGGGCGAACCGCAGGCGCGCCGCGTCCACCACCAGCGGATCGATCTCGGCGACCGTGATGCGCTCCGGCTCGGGATGATGGACCACCGCGCGCAGCGTGAAGGCGCCCCCCAGGCCGATCGCCAGCACTTTCCGCGGGTTGGGGTGGTAGAGCATGGGGAGGTGCCCGAGCAGGAGCTGGGTGCGGTTGTCCTCCAGCGACGTGCTGGCGTCCGTCTTGCCGTTGTTCTTGAGCAGCAGGTACGGGCCGAAGCGGACGACCGCGACCTGGCCGTAGAACCCCTGCTTCTGGTCGATCGTCTCCAGGCTTCGCAGCTCCTTCTGGTAGGCCGCGAGACTGCCGTCCCGCAGCCCGTGGTAGTAGAGCGCCAGAGAGGGCATCTGGAAAGGCATCGCCACCGGTGACAGCAGGGCGGCCGCGCCGAGCAGGACGGCGCAGACCCCCGCATGCGCCCAGCGCCGCGGGCCGGGGGAGAGCGCGAGGAAGACGGCCGCCGCCACGACGTAGATGGCGAGCGTCGTCAGCATCAGGCCGGAGAAGCCCCAGGCCGGCAGCAGGATGAACTCGGCGAGGAACGCTCCGAGCACCGCGCCCAGCGTGTTGGCGAAGAAGACCCGGCCGGCCGAGGCCCCCCGTTCCGCCGCCGCCCGGGTCGCGATGCGGGCGACGAGCGGGAAATTGGCGCCCATGGCGAGAGTGGCCAGGAAGACGATGACGATGATCACCAGGCCGACGGCGAGCTGGAAGGAGTAATAGCCACCCGTGTTGTGGAAGAGCGCGAAGTAGGCGCGGGTGAACAGGTCCTCCGAGCGGAACACCAGCATGCCGCAGACGGCGATCGCGCCGTAGAGCCAGGCGACGGCGGCGAAGGGATCGCGGATGCGGTCGATCCAGCGCGCCATCAGCAGGCTGCCGGCGCCGATCCCGGTCAGGAAGCCGGCGAGCACCGTGCTGGTGGAGTAGACGTGGGTGCCGTTGAGCAGCGAGAAGAAGCGGTTCCAGCCGGTCTCCAGCAGCAGGGCCGCGAGGCCGGAAAGGAAGAAGGCGGCGAGGATCGCGCCGAGCGCGCCCCTTTTCTCCGGCACGGCGACGGTCTCAGCCGCGGGCATGGTCTCCGCCTGCCGCCGTGCCTGCCGGTCCCGCCGGCGCTCGAACCCGCCGCGTTCCCCCTTCACGGCGAGGAGCACCAGCCCGAGCCCCAGCGCCGCCAGGCCGAGCAGCCAGGTCGAGGCCGCGAGCCCGAGCCGGGGCACGAGAAGGAATCCGGCGAGCAGCGCCCCGAGGGCCGCTCCGAGGGTGTCCAGGCCATAGATCAGCGACAGATCGCGGCCGAGGCGCCCCAGGTCCCGTCCATAGAGACGCACCGCGAGCGGAAAGATGGCGCCGATGGCGAGCGTCGGCGCGATCATCGCGATCAGCACCACCACGAGCTTGCCCAGGGCGGTGGGCAGCGGCGCCAGATCGCCGGGGAAGACGGCCAGGAAGAGCCGCCTGCCGAGATCGAAGATCGGCAGCGAGAGCAGGCAGTAGGCGCCGATCCCCATCTGGAGCAGGCCGAGCAGCCGCCACGGGCGCGGGCTGCGGTCCGCCACCCGTCCCGACGCCAGGGCCCCCAGGGCGAGGCCGAGCAGGAAGATCGACAGCACGGTGCTGAAGACCGTGGCCGTCGAGCCGAACAGATACGACAGCTTGCGCAGCCAGATCACCTGGCAGGCGAGCGAGAGCAGGTTGGTGAAGAAGACGGTGAACAGCAGCAGCCCGGAGCGCGGCCGGGCTGCGGTGGAATCAGGGGAGGTGCGTGGCTGAGGACCCTTCATGAGGCCGGGAGTCTAGCAGGCGGTATTCTCCTTCCATCAATTTCCCTCCACCCCCGCCGCCATCTCCGCCGGCGACTCCGGCGCCATCGGCTGATTCCCCTTGCGGCCGCCGCGGGCCACCTTCTCGGTCTCCACCTGCGTCATCAGCAGGACCTTCGAGGTGTTCACCGCGCGGGCCGCCAGCTCGCGGGCGGCCTGGTGCAGCGATTCGCTCTGCTGCACGAAGGCGACATTGCGCTCCATGTCCTCGGCCGACCAGCCGCGCGAGTGGGCGATGTAGGGGAACTGCGGGAACAGGCAGCCGATCTCGCCGAAGAAGCCCATCAACTGGCCGGCCACCGCCTGCACGTTGTCCTGGCCGCCGGTGATGATGAACGCCGCCACCTTGTTGCGCAGCAGCACCCGGTTGCGGATCGTCACCTGGTTCTGCACGCAGTTCAGCCGCTCGACCATCTTGTAATAGAGCGAGCTCGCCGAGCCCCAGCGGATCGGCGTCCCCACCAGGATCACGTCGGCCCAGTGGACGATCCCCTCGTAGACCGCGGTCATTTCATCCGCCGGGTCCATCTGGGTGATCGAGCACGGCCAGGTGCAGGCGTGGGCGCTCTTCGAGTAGTACCCCTCGCAGGCGCGGAACTTGAGGTCCGAGAGCCGCAGGCAGCGGGCTTCCGCGCCCATCTCCCCGGCCGCGGCGAGCGCCGTTTCGAGCAGCGCCTCGGACGTGGAGTAGCGGGGATAGGCGGGGTCCATCACCGTCGTCGAGATCCCCAGCACCCGCACCGGCCCGTCCTCCCGGCGTACCGGCCGGGCGAGCGGATGCGGCTCATGCGGCAGCTTGTGGCGCCGCGTCGCCGGCATCAGGTTGATCCAGAGCCGCCCCTCCTCTTCCCGCAGCTCGTAGCTCGGCACGCAGTCCTGCTCGAAGCCGGGCTCCCCCTCGCCGGTCCGGGAGTGGAACTTCCAGTGATGCCAGGGGCAGACCACATAGTCGCCGTCGTGGTGCCCGTCGCCGAGCGGGCCGCCGGCGTGATTGCAGATTCCCGAGATCGCCCCGAACCGGCCGTCCTTGCAGGTCAGGGCGATCTTCGCGCGGCCGATCGTGATCTGCCGCAGCCGGTGCTTCGAAAGCTCCTCCAGGGAGCCCAGATCATGCCAGCGCGCTTCGTTGCTCATGACCGGTCCTCCAGCAGCCCGCGGCAGGCAGAGACCGCGGAATTCAGGTAACGTTCGATCCGCTCGCGCTGGTCGCCGTTCGCGCCGGTATTGATGAAAGCCCTGGCGGCCAGCACCGCCCCCACCCAGTTCCCGGTATGCCACCGGCCGCCGTCCAGATCCGGCAGGTCTTTCGCGGGGCGAGGCCAGGGGAGCACGTAGAAATAGGGCTCGGGATTCCCCTCGTCCCCGGGGCTTAAGCCGACGCCGATCGAGCGGGCCGTCTCGGGGCCCGCTTCCGGGCCGTCCAGCCGGATCAATGTCGCGAGATCGAAATGGTGAGGCCAGCAGGCCACCGGCGACGCACCGGAATTGCGCTCGCGGAGCGCGCGCAGCAGGCGGTCGGCGCCGGCGTAATAGCGCTCCAACTCGGCGGCGGCGGAGCCGGCGAACGAGAACGGGCTCCCCGCGCCCACCGGATGGACGGGAAGCCCTTCCGAGCGCTCCAAAGGCATCACGAGTGGCCGGCCGAGGAGCGCCTCGACCTCCCGTTTCACCCATTCGTACGCCTCGTCGAGCGTGCGCCCCTCCAGAGGCAGCTCGCACAGAATCTCTTCGTCCTCGCCGAGCAGGAGCAGAGCGGGCCTGCCCAGGCGGATCGCGGAGCGGAACGGCCGCGCTCCGGCCACCAAGCCTTGGGCGAGAACGCGGGGGGCCGCCAGCCATTCCAGACTCTGCTCGCTGAAGTCCCGCTGCCGCGGCAAGAGCTGTTTGCCGACCGCCGCCGCGGCCTGCGCCGCCCAGTGGAGCTGCAGCCGGGTATCGAGCAGATCGCGCGGGTCCACGGCGCCCAGGGTTTCCCAATCGGACATGGAACGTTCCTCCTATGCCGGTTGGATGCTCGGGTTCGGGGAAAGGTTTCAGGAGGAGAGTATGGCAACAGACGGGGATTCCCAAGGCCAACCCGCCCGCAGGGCGGCATTTATCCAGCCTGGGGTGTCAACCCCAGGTAGGGGCCCCAAGATCAACAAGCCCCGCAGGGCCGGCACCTACCACCTACCTGGGGTTGACACCCCAGGCTGGATAAATGCCGCCCTGCGGGCGTCCATCCACAACCCGGGCGCGATTCGCGCCTCAATCGCCTCATTGCCCTGATCCGCTACACTTCTACCCGATGCACCTAAAACGCGCCCTCCTCCCCTCCCTCCTCTTCCTAGCCCTCGCCCTCCCAGCCGCCGCCCAGACCGCCCAATCCCTTCTGGACGACTACGACCGCCTGCAGAAATGGCGCTTCCGCACCGAGCCGGTCGCGGTGCCCTCCGGCGGCCTCACCTGGACGGCCGAGGGGGCTACGTGGACCTTTGAATCGGGCAGGATCTGGCTGCAGGAGCCCACTTCCGGCGGCGCGGTCACCGGCCTGGTCTTCGAGGGGAAGGGGCGGTTTCAGATGGCCGTGCCCGACGCCGCGGAGCTCGCCCAGCTCCGGCGCTTCGCCCGGCGGCCCGATCTCGCGGGGGTCGACGAGCCTTTTACCGCCCTTGTCCTCCGCTCCTCCGGGGGCGCTGGCGACCTGCCGCTCGATCCCGCCAAGGCCCCGGCCGCTTCCGGGTTCGCGGTCAACAAACTCGCCCGCGACCGCCACGAGCACTGGCTCACCCAGCGGGTCTACGACGCCGACGCGCGCATCGTCGAAGCTCTCGCCAATCCCGGCGACCGCTATCTTCGGGCCGATATGAAGACCGGGGACTTCGGCTGGGTCGCCTTCGACTACGACGCCCAGCGCCTGGAGGAGATCCGCCTCGAGACCTTCAACTCCTCGCACCCCGCCATCGAGGTCTGGGTGAGCCTGGACCGCCCGGCGGAGCGGGACGAGCGGGGGCGCCCCACCAGCCGCTGGCAACCGGCGGTCGACCTTCAGCACTTCGACATCGCCGTCGATCTCACCGAGGCCGGCCGCGACAAGGACTGGATGAAGGGGAAATTCAAGGTTGGCGTCCGTTTGCTCCCCCAGCGGGACGGCGCGCGGGCCGTGCAGCTCTACCTCCACAACTTCGCCAAGGTGACCGCGGTGAGCGAGGGGGGAAAGCCGCTGCCCATCCTGCGCGATCACGTCGGCGCCCGCCGCGCCAGCCTCGACGACCGGCTCTACGACGGCTCGCTGATCGTGCTGCTCGACCAGCCCCTCGCCAAGGGGGCCGAGCGGCGGCTCGATCTCGAATACGAGATGGACGTCCGCAACTTCGCGGCCGGGCGGGACTGGTATCCGAGCACCGAGGGGGACGAGACCATCCTCCTCGACACCCACACCGCGCGCCTCCAGCTGACCACGCGCAAGAAGTTCGAGGTGCGGGCGATGGGCCGCCGGGAAGAGGGGAGCGGCGGAGAGGATGGCAAGGTATCGACCTCGGTCTGGATCGTCGACCATCCGGTGAAGATGCTGACCTTCACCTACTCCGACCACTTCCACGAGGAGAAGCTGACCCGCGACGGGGTGCCAGACGTCATCTGCTTCGGCTCCAAGGTCGAGGTGAGCCGCGGCGGCCGTTTCCGCGAGGTGGGACAGGACGTGATCGACAGCCTCGATTTCTACCAGAAGCTGTTCGATACCAGGCTGCCGGACGAGCCCATCTACGTCTCCAGCATTGCCGCGGGCCACGGCCAGGCGTTCGACGGCTTCATCCAGCTGGCCGAGAAGAGCTTCGACATCCTGGGGCCGGGGGTGGGAGAGCTGTTCCGGGCGCATGAGGCGGCGCACCAGTTCTGGGGCGTTCTGGTGGGGTCCGCGAGCTACCGCGACGCCTGGCTGGGGGAGGCCTTCGCGGAGTATTCGGGGATGATGTTCGTGGAATCGACGGTGAAGGACGGGCCGCGATACCTTCAGGAGATCATCCACGCCTACAACGACGAGCAGAACGGCTCGATCAAGTCCGGCTTCAGCAAATTTACCCGCATGGATGTAAATCTCGCCAATCGCGCCTACGGCGACCGCACCGGTCCGATCGGCCACGGCTGGCGGGCGGACACCGGCGAGGTGCCGACCGCCTACGGTTCCCAGGTCTACGGCAAGGGCGCCCTGGTGCTCCACATGCTGCGCGGCATGCTGCGCGACCAGACCGGCGGCGATCAGGCCTTCCTCGACGTCCTGCGCGACTTCATCCACACCTACCGGGGCAAGGCGCCGTCCACCGGCGATTTCGAGGCGGTGCTGGCCCGCCACGCCCCCGGCGACTGGTCCTGGTTCTTCGACGAGTGGGTGGACGGCATGGCGATCCCCACCTACCGCTCGAGCTACGACCTCGCGGCATCGCCGAACGCCGAGGGGAAATACGTTGCCACGCTCAAGGTCAGCCAGTCCGATGTCCCCGCCGGCTTCAAGATGTCGGTGCCGGTCGCGATCCAGTACGCCGATGGCCACATCGAGCGCCGCCGGGTGATGGTGGATCAATCCGTGCAGAGCTTTCCGCTGGCGTTTGCCGCCAGACCCAAGAGCCTGACGTTCAATCCGGACTCCGAGGTGCTTTCGAAGACGAGATGACACCTGACCCCTGCTCCCTGAAAGGCGCCGAATGAATAGAGATCAGCAAAGCGATGAGCTGTTCCGGTTGCTGGTGGAGGGGGTGAAGGATTACGCCATTTTCATGCTCGACCCGGAAGGCAGGGTCGCCAGTTGGAACAACGGGGCGGAGCTGATCAAGGGCTACCGGGCCGAGGAGATCCTGGGCCGGCACTTCTCAGTCTTCTATCCGGCCGATGCCCTGGCGCGCGGCTGGCCGGAGCACGAGCTACGGGTTGCCCGGTCGGAAGGGCGGTTCGAGGACGAGGGGTGGCGGGTCCGCAAGGACGGCTCGACCTTCTGGGCCAACGTCGTCATCACCCCCCTGTACGGCGGCGATAAGCAGCTGCGCGGGTTCGCCAAGATCACCCGCGATCTGACCGAGCGCAAGCGCGTCGAGATGCTCGAGGAGGCCGACCTGCGCAGGAACGAGTTCCTCGCCATGCTTTCCCATGAGCTGCGCAACCCGCTGGCGCCGATCCGCAACGCGCTCAGCGTGATGCGGATGAACGGCGTCAACGAATCCGCCCTCAGCCGGGCCCGGACCGTGCTCGACCGCCAGGTCGCGCATCTGAGCCGGCTGGTGGACGACCTCCTGGACGTGAGCCGGATCGCCATCGGCAAGATCAAGCTGCAGAGAGAGCCGCTGGAGATCGCGCAGGTCGTGACCAGCGCGGTCGAATCGAGCCAGCCGCTGATCGACTGCCGCGAACATACTCTCGAGGTCCTGCTCCCGGCCGAGCCTCTGCGGATCGAAGGCGACCTGACCCGGCTCACGCAGGTCGTGCTGAACCTGCTCAACAATGCGGCCAAATTCACGCCCAAGGGTGGACACATCCGGCTGACCGTGGAGGGGGAAGGGGCGATGGCGGCGATCCGGGTCCATGACACAGGCATCGGCATCCCGGCCGATCTGCTGCCGAATGTCTTCGACCTGTTCACGCAGGGGGACCGCTCGCTGGATCGGACGGAGGGGGGGCTCGGCGTCGGCCTCACCATGGCGCAGCGGCTGGTGAAGCTGCACGGCGGCTCGGTCGAGGTGCGGAGCGCGGGCTCCGGTCTCGGCAGCGAGTTCATCGTCCGCCTGCCGCTCCTCGCCGTTCCGGCCTCGGAGCCCCTGCCCCAACGGACCAGGAGTCTGCCGGCCAGCTCCCGCCGCGTGCTCGTGGTGGACGATAACCAGGATGCCACGGAGACCCTGGAGCTGCTTCTCCAGCTCTGGGGGCATGAGGTCCAGAGCGCCCTGAACGGACCGGAGGCCCTCGCCCGGGCCGTGGAATTCCGGCCCGAGGTCATCCTGCTCGATATCGGGTTGCCGGGCATGAGCGGCTATGAAGTGGCCCGGCAGTTGCGAAAGCTGCCCGGCTTCCGCGACGTGTTTATCGTGGCCGTCACCGGGTACGGCCAGGACAGCGACCGCCTCCACAGCCAGGAGGCGGGTTTCGGCCATCACCTGGTCAAGCCCGTGCAGCCCGAAGTGCTGCAGGAGCTGATCGCATCGGCCCCCGTCGCGCGCGGTGGATGATGATTTCCGGGAGGGACTCAAGATGGAAAACCGCAAGATCGGCGCGCTCGACGTTTCGATCATCGGGCTCGGCTGCAACAACTTCGGCTGGCGCCTCGACTACGGCCGCACCGTCGCCGTGGTCGACGCGGCGCTGGACGCCGGCGTCAACTTCCTCGACACCGCGGACATCTACGGTGGAACCGAGAGCGAGGAGTTCCTCGGCCGGGCCCTCGAAGGGCGCCGCGACCGGGTGGTGCTCGCCACCAAATTCGGGATGAAAGTCGACGAGCAGCGGCAGGGTGCCAAGCCCGACTACGCGCGGCGGGCCTGCGAGGACAGCCTGCGCCGGCTGCGGACCGATCACATCGATCTCTACCAGCTCCACCAGCCCGATCCATCGACGCCCATCGCGGACACCCTGGTCGCGCTCGACGAGCTGGTGCGCAGCGGCAAGGTGCGCGAGATCGGCTGCTCGAACTTCTCCGTCGAGCAGCTCCGCGAGGCGAAGGCCGCCGCCGGCCAGGGAGCGAGCTTCGTCAGCGTGCAGAACGAATACAGCCTCCTGCATCGCGAGCCGGAACGGGAGGTCCTCGCCGAATGCGAGCGGGAAGGGCTCGCCTTCCTGCCCTTCTTCCCGCTCGCCGGCGGCATGCTGACCGGGAAGTATCGAAGCGGCCAGCCGCTGCCGGAGGGTACGCGCCTGTCGAAAGGCTCGCCGCGCTTCCTCAACGATAAAAACCTTGCGATCACCGAGGAGCTGGCCAACTTCGCGGCCTTCCGCGGCCACTCCCTGCTCGAGCTAGCCTTCTCCTGGCTGCTGAGCCATCCGCCGGTCGCCTCGGTGATCGCCGGGGCCACCTCCCCCGAGCAGGTGCAAGCCAACGTCAAGGCCGCCGGCTGGCGGCTCACCCCGGCCGATCTCGCCGAGATCGACAAGCTGGCGGCGGCCTCTTAAGTCGTTATTCCACCTCGAATCCCTGGCTCGTGAACTTCAGGGTCCGGCTGTTCTCTGTGACCGTCCGCACGACGTGATCCGGAGCGCCGGAGGGGATCTCGGCTTAGACTCAAACGTTCGCGGTTAGTGTGATAGCCATGTTCTTCGATCCTCCCAGCTCTACATACTCTTTCTCACTCCACCCTTACGCCTGAGTCCTAATCCAGCCAGATATAGGTCGGGAGCATCGAGCCGTCCGTCTGGACGGCGGCGAAAGATGCCAAGCTCTAGAAGGTAATCGAGCAACTCGCGGCCTTCGAATGGAAGAATCGCTGCGCCCTGCGCGTCCAGACCTTCTAGCAACTTGATCGATTCCTTCTCGGTGTAGGGGACGAGCGGGTTGCTGTGGAGCCGTTCCTTCAGCCCTTCGAGCCAAGGCCATTCATCCTTTGATTGGGCCACGTGGTCACCTGAGACGCGATCCAGCGCGCGCCGAAGTGATGCCGGCTCCAGCAACCGTGGAGTCTTCAAAGTGCCGGAACTCTGCAATTCCTGGCGCGAGCCTTCCTCTATCAGCCGCACGAACGGACGTGGATAGCCTCGGCCCAGCCCGTCGCGCACATGATCGAGCAGCCAGCGATAGACCAACCCCTTTTTCTGATTTGCGCCCATGTAGACGCCGACCATTCGTTCCACTACCGGGCGAGCATCCTGTGAGGTTCTCAGTTTCGGGATCAAGCCAAGAGAGGGGTCATTGCTCCATAATACGCCTTTGACAACCTTTACATAGTTGGCTAGCTCTTCGTTCACATTGGCCAAGCGCTTGAGTAAAAGGCCGTAGAGATCGCGGTCGCTCCACACCAATTCTACTCGCCCGGCGGCGAGCTTGGCTAAATCTGCACCGCCAGCCTTGGCGTGCCGTTCATAAAGATCAGTGCGCAAAAACAGTTTGGCGCGGATACGGCGCCAGCGGCGCGCATAGGCAGCCCACAGCGCAACTAAGCCTCGCACCCCGGCTTCGACTAGCTTCCAATCTCCGTTGCCAAGAGTGTCCAACTCGTCGTATGTAGCGAATAGATAGTGACCATTCTGCTCAAACTGCTCATCCAGCCGATCCAGAACCACCACCGGTTTAGTCCCCAACTCCCGGAAAACGCGGTGAATGGCCTCGACATCTGCTGCTACAGGCGCAAGCAGAGGTGCCATGTCGGTGCGCCCCTGATCATCCAGGTTGTCATACAGAGCGCGCACTAGGTAGGCAAACCACAACTCGCGTAGCGTTTCCGTGCTGTCGCCCGCCGCTTGCATAAATGTGCGCAGGCCGATGCCTTCGAAGCTCTTGCTTCCTGCAGGGTATAATCGCAACCACTCCGAAGACCCGATCGGCAGGCGCACCGCCGGCGCATAAAGCTTTACGGCATCGAACAAAGTGGCGTCTGTCAACACGCGTGCGATCTCGGTCTTGCCGGAGCCGCGCGGGCCTACCACCAAAACTACGTCCGGGTCCAGCAGACGCAAGTGCTCCGCTACCGGATAATAGCCCGGCCCGATGCTCTCCACGGATACGCCTTCAGCCCGGCCCGCACTGCCAATGTTCTGCAACGCTTGAAGCAGCGTGCGACGTTTTTCGTTCCACTCGCTGCTCATGTGTCAGGCTCCGTAAGAAAGCGGCTCACGATTCGCTCGACAACCGGTGGATAGGGTCCAACGCAAAGCGCGTCAGCAATGTCCGCAATGTCCCCAAAGCTCGCCAATCTGCTGTCGTATTCCACGGGCATTGATGCATGCGGTGCGTCCTGGCTGCCCTTGTCGTTGAGGGTCCAGAAGCGATCATCGGCATCACCTTCTTCGGCGGCATAATAACGAGCTTCGAATTCCTCTTCGGCGCGAGCATAAAATGCTTCCTTCGCCGACTTGCCAGGCTCACCGGTAGGAACCATAGCTTGCACGAGCAGAAGCTCCGCCTGCGGGCGCTCGGCGAGCACTCTCTGCTTGCCGAGGCGGTCAAGGACGAGGTCCAGCCCCTGCCAACTCTGTTCTTGCGAGGTGCCCAAAAGCACATGCAGGTGCGCGATGCCCGACAGTAACTGCCCTGCCGGCTCTGAAATGCCTGTGCGCGCATCCAACAAAATCCACTGCGGTTTCAGCTCTTCGCGCACGCGGGCGAGCAGGTTCCAAAGACCGCTATCGTGAGCTTGAGGTGCTTCCTCAAGATCAATGCGCGCTAATTTGTCGGCGTATTCACCATCCAGGTTGCCGGCGGGAAAGACCACGATCTCGCCTGCGCCTGCCACCCGGTCACAGCGGTGGAAGTAGTCCGCAAGCGGGGCGTCGGTGAGCCAGCGCTCCAGCAACAAATCCACTACACCCCAGCGCGCGGTGAGCCCCTGCGCATCGGCGGAGAGCAACCGCCCGGCACCCGGCGAATCCAAATCGAAATCCACTACACACACCCGCTCGCCCGCTCGTGCCCGTTGGATCGCGAACGAGGCCAGCAGGGTGCTGCGGCCGAGGCCGCCCTTGAACGAATAGAATACGATAATCGGCGGACCATTCTCCGATGCCTTCCAAGGAGGCTCAATCGGGCCTGCGAACCATGCCGTGCGACTACGGTGACGGTCGTGTATGCGAAGCCGCGGTTCGGTTTCGTCCAGCCGTGCCGAATCCCATGCCGAGTCATAGACTTCGGCGGTCACCGGGTCGAAATCCTTGACGCCCAGCACCTCACCCGTCCACCAAGCACCGCAGTGGCTTGCGAGGTTCTGTTCGAGATTAGTCGTATCCTCTGGAGCGACCGACCATAATACGAGCCTCAGCTTTCCGAACAAATCCACAATGAGCATCGCACGAACGGCTTGCGAAGTTGTACCAACCCACGCCCTGACGTCCACGATGGCGGTCTGCTTCGCTTCGTCGAAATGTATAAATTTCATCAGAGCACCCCGTCCAGTCGCATTTGGGCGACCGTTTCCTGAAACACTTGATTGGCGATCTGGCACCACATCCCTGCATCTACGGTCGTCATGGTCGCCGGTTGATAGCGCATTTCCGGCCTCCACGCTGCGATGGCGGAGGAAGATATGCTGCTTGTCGCCTGCTTGTAGTATCGCGCAGTCTTGGCACCAGCAACGGTCGCCGCCGCACTCAATTCCTGGGCGAGTTTGCGAAGATCGTGTCCGTGTCTGGGCTGTCCTGTCTCTAATTGCCAGAGACTTTTGAGCGCGCATTCGACCACATAGCCACTTAGGTAGGCGGCACCATCGGTCCGTTGCTGGCTGAGGAGTGTTTGCGCATCCAACAGATGCTTCTGCGCCGCTTCGGGGTGATCGTCACCATTGCTTGTTCGCAGTCTGGACATTACCTAGCTTTCCGCGTTGTCGAACATTGCAGTTCGTGCTTCTCGTGGCTGGCTGCCCTCATGGGCGAGCCGTATGATCTCGGCCAATTCGCGTGGTAGAGGATGACCAGCGACGGGGAGGCCACCCGGTCTGTGGCGTGCCGAAGCTCAAAGGATAGCTGAATTGGATGTTGAGGCGAAACGGGGGCGGCCCTGCCGGTCAGGAGGAGCCGCTGACCCTCCGGACCAGCACGGCGACCGCGGCGAGCGCCGCCGAGGGGAGCCAGACCCACCGGAGCTCGCTGGCCAGGACGATCGCGCCGCGGCGGGTGAAGAGCCAGGCGACACCGAAGGAGGCGACCTCGATCGGCTGGTAGGGGAAGAAGAAACGGCGGTTGTCGAAGGGTGCCAGCAGGGCCACTCCCAGGCCGCCGTCGGTCAGCATGTCGAGGAGGCCGTGAGAGATCGTGGCGAGAAACAGGAAGAGCCAGAGCCGCCAGGGTGGCAATCCCGGCATGCCCGGCACGCCGTGGCGGAAGCCGAGCCCCAGGATCAGCGCCGTGATCAGCGCGGCGAGCGCCGCCGCGAAGACGATCGAGTGGGTGAATCCGCGATGCCCCCAGAGGGAGCTGTAGGGGATGCCGAACTGGAAGCCGAGCACGTCGACGTCCGGCAGCGCGGCGCAGACGGCGCCGAGCGCCCACAGGGTCCTGGGCGTCTCCGGCCCGCAGAAGCAGGCGGCGATCCCCAATCCGGCGACGGCATGCGAGAACGCTGACGGCATTTCGATCCTCCCGCCTATCCTCCAGTCAATCGAGCTCGTCCAGATCCCGCAACGCCGGGATCTTCCAGGCGACGGCGCCGACCACCCCGAGCGTCATCAGGCCGCCGAAGATCACCGAATTCACCGCTGCCCAGGAGCTTGGCCGCCACTCCGGACTCGAACGAGCCGATCTCGTTGGACGAGCCGATGAAGATCTGATTCACCGCCGAGACGCGGCCCAGCAGGTGCTGCGGCGTGCGGATCGCCAGCAGCGTCGAGCGGATCACCACGCTGACGCTGTCCAGCATGCCGCTGACGGCCAGCAGGATCAGCGACAGCCAGAACCACCGCGAGATCGCGAAGAAGATCCAGCAGAGCCCGAATCCGGCGACGCACAGGAGGAGCGTACGCCCGGCCCGCCGCAGCTTCCGGTGCGCCAGGAAGACGGACATCAACACGGCGCCGGCGGCGGGAGCGGCGCGGAGCACCCCGAGCCCCTCGGGCCCCACGTGCAGGATCTCGGAGGCGAAGATCGGCAGCAACGCCACCGCGCCGCCGAAGAGCACGGAGAAGAGATCGAGCAACTGCGCGCCGAGCAGCTCCGGCTGGGTGAGCAGGAACCGGATGCCGATCGTGAGGTTTTCGCCGATGCTCCCTGCCTGGGCCGCCCTGGGCCGGGGCGTGTAGGCGATGCGGGCGTAGAAGACCAGGCCGGCCAGGCAGAGCACCGCCTCGGTGGCATAGGCCGCGCGGGCGCCCGAGAAGCCGTAGAGCAGGCCGCCCACCGCCGGCCCCACCACGGCGGCGGCCTCCCAGAGCGACGAGCGCCAGGCGACCGCGTTGGCGTAGGTCTCGCGCGGCACGATCTCGGCGCTCAGCGCGGTGCGGGCCGGCTGCAGGAAGCTGCGCGCGACCCCGCTGAGGAACACCACCGCGTAGATCGGCCAGACCCGGCCGCCGGCAAGCACCTCCGGCCGTACCGTATAGGCGAGCAGGATCAGCGCGGCGAGCGTCTGTACGCCGATCGAGAGCAGGGAGAGGTACTTGCGGTTGTGGCGGTCGGCGACGTGGCCCGCGTAGAGGGCGGCGCCGATGAACGGCAGCGCCTCGGCCAGTCCGACCAGCCCCAGCGAGAGCGGGTCCCTGGTCAGAGCGTAGACCTGCCAGGCCACCACCGTCGCCTGGATCATCGTTCCGAGCGTGAACGCGACCGTGCTGGCGACGAACCAGAGGAAGTTGCGGTTGCGCAGGGAGACGTAGGGGTCGTTTCGTTCGGGCATGCGTCGGCTCAGGGCTCCGGGCGGCGGGATCATACCGCGTATGTTCCAGCCCGCCGATTGAACCGCCGGTGCCTGGGGAGGCACTCACAGACAAGCTAGCGCCGCGCTCCCGTCCGCCGGGAAGCCGCGCGCGTCCATCCAAGGAGGAATGACGATGCTCCACCGAATCACTCTGCCGGCCCTCGCGCTCGGCTTCCTGCTCTCCGCCTCCGCCTGGGGGCAGCATCACCACATGGGCGTCGATCCCAAGGACTATGACGACGGCGGTGGGCGCGGTGGCGATACGAATCCGCCGACGGGCTGCAACGGCGTGCAGGCGAAGATCGTCATCACCGGCACCTCATTCTCCCCCTCGACGGTGACCGTCGATCCCGGGCAGCCGGTGTGCTGGACCTGGTCGCAGAGCGCCCAGCACAACGTCCATGGCGACGACGACAGCTTCACCAGCGGCGCGCCGGCCGTCAACGGCACGTTTCAGACCACCTTTACGGCGCCGGGCTCCCACGGCTTTTACTGCCAGGTCCACGGCAGCATCTCCGGCGGCATGCGCGGCACGGTCGTCGTCCGGGATACCGGCAACGGCGGCGGCGGCTCGGGTCCTGGAACGATCGGGCTCGCGCCCACGGCCTACACCGTCAACGAGGCGGCCGGAGTGGTGACGGTGACCGTTGAGCGCGCGGGCGGCAGCGACGGCAAGGCGTCGGTCAAGTTTGGCACCGCTCCGGGGAGCGCCAAGTCGAACAAGGATTTCACCACGCGCAAGGGCACGCTGAACTGGGATAGCGGCGACGCCAGCCCGAAGACGATCGAGGTGCCGATCAAGAAGGACAGCGCCGCGGAGCCGGACGAGACCTTCGCCGTCAAGCTCAGCAAGGCCACCGGCGCCGCGCTCGGCGCCGCCAGCGCGACGGTGACCATTCACGAGGATGCGCCCGGATGCGGCGCGGCTGTCGCCCAGTCCGGGATCCGGGCGGGAGGGTCTGACGACGGATTGACAGGCCCCTGCGATGAGACGCGCGCCATCTGCCTGAACGGCGGCAGGTTCGAGGCGACGGTGCAGTGGCGGCCGTCCCAGGGGGACCGGAGCTCCAGGCGGGTGGCACTGCCCGAAGCTCCCAACACCGGCCTCTTCGCCTCCTCCCCCGAGGAGGAGCCGCAGGTCCTGCTTCACGTGCTCGACCGCTGCGCCGTCAACGGCCATTACTGGCTCGACCTGGCGGCTCTCACCGACCTCGAGTTCACGGTCAAGGTGCGCGACACGCAGACTGGCCGCACGCGGGTCTACTTCAACCCCGCCGGCAACACGCCGGCGACCGTGCGCGACGTCGAAGCATTCGCCACCTGCCCGTGAACTCTCCTCCCCCGGGGCAGGGCCGACTCCCTCCGGCCCTGCCCCGGCTTTTTAAGTACGCACAGATCCAGCCGTACCTGATCTTAAGTCATATAACTTATCCGAGCAGTATGGGAGAACTTGAACCGTGGAGCCAGTCCACGAGTGGCGGGTGAGTACGGTAAGCTGACTATAGTGCTCTTATCTGCGTCGAAAGGTCGCAGGCTCACAGGTGGAGCGGTTGCACAGAATTCGGGTAAGTTTGGCGCGTTGAGGATTGGATGGAGGAGATCGCGCTCATATAGTCATGGCCACCTAGCGGCTGTGGGGCTTATACCGGCCTGCTCGGTGGAAAACGCATTATATAATATATCAGCTTCAGCGATTTACTTTATATAGGTCGTCCACTTTATATCTGTGGCACCTTTCGCCGCAGCATAAGCCCCATTCAGCGCGGGCGCCATTAAGAGGATAGCGGCAATGCGGCGCACCATAGTGGTAACCTCACGCACCTCGTCCATATTCAGAGGTCGATCCAAGAGCGACTGTTCACGGTAGCTGAGCCATTTCTTGATGACTTGGTAGCCGCCCAGCGTATATTCCCAGACATGCTTCGGTACACACTGCCAGAACGCATATTCGTTCAGGTAAACATCCAGTACGGTATTACCTAACAGCGCCACAGCCTCGGCTGGATCCAGTCCCAAAGTTAACGCCCCAGCTTCTACGGCCGCATACTCCTCCACTCCCCAAGAGCGCTCATCCGTTTGCCCTCGACCGGGCATTACCACTCCATTCCTGCCGGCGAAGCCCCACCCAGCGGTTATAGCGAAATCTTCTTCGCTGAGTTGTCGCCCGCCTACGCGCGCCGAAGCACCGAGAACTCGTAACTCAGAGCGCTTGGCACCGATGGAGACACCTAACACCGGCAGTTTCGGGTCGAGCAGTGTCGCCAGTTCCTTCCCCAAATGAGCGGCTGCAATTAAATGGACGCGATCGGTCGGCAATGGAACTCGTGGCCAATCCTGACGTAGGGAGTCAGCATTTTCTTCTCGGTAGTCAGGTGCGTGCAGAATAGCTATCGAGTGGTAGAATAATTCTTCGGCTGTGGCGCCTGTTTGCGTTAAATACCTAGAACTAACATCGCTCACATTAGGGCGAGGACGGCGCTCTTCGTGGTCGTCGAAGAGACTTTGGGGATGCTCGGGAGCCGCTAAGAGGAGTGGGAAGAAGCTTGCACTTCTATCCATCAAGTCGAGGCAGCCAAGTCCTGTGATTACTTGGGGAGGATTCCAGTCGCGGCGAGGCTGCTGTTGCGTAACAATCCAAACGTTTGGTTCGAAGACATGAGGGATGTATTCTGCGCGTTTCTCATTCAGTAGCTTGGTTTCAGGCTCCCAGTAAAGCCAGCGAATATCCAGAGGTCGATAATAGTATTGGAAAAAATTGTTAGATTTTATTCCCCTTCGGGCTAGGTAGTCACGAATGGGTTTCCAGTCAAATCGTGCTGCGGGATTGGTGATCGCCGGAGCAAGCTTGCGAACATCTTCGTCGGGAATGTGGGGGTCGAAATATGCTTCCATCCGGCGGTCTAATCGTTCGCGATCAATATCAACAAGCGCGGCGTCGCGATTCGTCTGCACCCCAGCAAAGAAGGCCGGAAAAAGCTCTGGAAATCGCGGCCAGCTCAGATAAGATGCATGGACATCTCTTGGCATAAAAGGATATCCAAGCTCGACGGCAGGCTCGATCTGTTGATATGATAGATCTAGGTCAGATTCTAAGCTTCTCTGTAGTTCCTGTCGCTTATTTTTTCCCCAGAGATTGCGGAATTTAATAGAGCGTGCACCTTCGTGTGGCTTGGTGCGGACCAGCAACGAAATCGCCGTGCCCAGTTGGATTCCCTCACGATTCCATTCGGTCGAGAAAACGCTCGGGTCGGGCTCCCCTTCAGGAGTAAGTTTGCCCGTCCGAAATCTGTCTCCGTTCAGCGAATCAATCCACATGTGGTCAAAAACATTAAGATAACGTTCTCGCATTCCTGTAAAGCTGAGGCCGTCTAACCAAGAGTAGTTGGAAATGAAGCAAATGACTCCCGTTCCTGTCATCTCTACAATGCGCCGCTCCGCCATTCGAAAGAAGCGGACGTATAAATCATTTAGGCCACGCCCTTGGGGCTTAGAGGCGTGCTTCGTCTCTCGGTATGCTTCAACTAATCCCCGCTCTTCGCCAATTGCCAAGCCGGGATAGCCATTATAAGGTGGATTTCCGAGCACTACTAA
Source organism: uncultured Acidobacteriota bacterium (assembly GCA_963792575.1). Lineage (GTDB taxonomy): Bacteria > Acidobacteriota > Thermoanaerobaculia > Multivoradales > UBA5704 > DATARR01. The sequence goes on along the minus strand of CAWBWZ010000020.1, from coordinate 852,114 downwards.
AATGCGTGAGTCGCGTTTGACTCGGTCCGATGCATCGCGCTCCGCCTCTAATTCTGGAAAGGCCAAATGCTTCTGCTCGTCTGGTGGCTCCCATCCCGTAAGTGCGTTGGTTAGAAAGACCCCTACGCGCGGCTTTTCCATGCCTTCAAGCTCCGGGGCACCCATGCGGGCGAGCAACAACTTGAGTTGTAGATGTGCGACGACGAAAGGAGCAGGAAGAATCTCGAATCCAAACACCCGCTCCGCCGCAGCGCGTCGAACTTCAATGGCGAGTAGCGCGTCTTCACCACAACTTCGTAGGTTCTCTGCAATCTTCTCAAGTACTTCTACCAGGAATGTGCCAGTTCCGCAGCAGGGGTCCAGCACTAGCACGCGGGGGTCCGCTAGTCCATCCGTGATCCCTAGCTCGTCGCGCAAAGCTATGTCAACCCTAGCGACCATGTACTTAACCAACTCGGGTGGTGTGTACCAAACACCGAGATCTTTCCGTAATTCTGGATCGAACGCCTCTAGGAAGGGCTCGTAGAAATACTGGACTGCGTGCTGTTGCTCGAAACGCGAAAAAAACGCGGCACGGTCCACCCTGTTGAGCGCGTCAGCTGCCCAGTCGAGCACTTCCACTAGCTTTAGCGGGCCTAGTCTGGAGGGTGTCGCAATCTGCGCAAACAGAGCGCCTATAACGGGAACACGGAGGTGCCATAGGGCTGTTTTCCAATCAAACACGTTTCTCCCACCCTCCCGGCTCCACAGAGTCCACGCAGAGAAGACCCCGTAGAAGAGTGTTTGCACCAGAGTGGAGCGGAAGAAGTGGTCGCCCTGCTCACCGCGGAATGAAACCCCGAGTGCCTCCTCTAAGGCTTCGCGTACTGAAGCTAAAGCGGGTAGGTTACCGTGCTGGATCACACGGAATCGTGCGTCGCGCGCATAGGCAGCTAACAGCCAAGCCACATCCTTTGGGTCGGCCAAGGGTGCTGGCCGGAGCAGGGCACGCTGGAGGAATTCGATAAGTCGGTCTCCCAGTGCTTCGGCAGTGGCACGTGGGTCGGCTGCAGCCCTCCAGAACTCCGCTTCCGTCTCTGCAATCCGGAAGCTCTCGGTGGGTAATGGCTTTCTATCCAGGCCGCGCTCCACCAAAACCCAATCTCGGAATGTGGTGACCAACACCTGGCCATATTTTTCCAGGTATTTAGATACCTGCTCGGACGTCGCCGCTTGTCGCGCACCTGCTGAAATTGGCTTCGCTTCCACTGCGCCACGTTCAGGCAACATGCCAGGGAGTGGCTCGTCTCCACTATGCAAGAGTTGCTCGTATGTAAAGAGCCCTGCATCAGGGATACCGGATCCTGAGCCCTTGGGATGAAGGACGCAGCGGACCCGTGGTTTCAACTGGTTTCCCGCAGAATCGAGGAGGGCTGCGAGCGCCGCGTAGTTGCTTGTTTCGGCTACGCCTGTTCCGCGGTTTTCAAGTAGCGTGCGTAAGTACTTTTCAACAGGGTGCATATGCTCTCATAGAAAGGCCAGAGAAGTATCCTGCATCCGAGACGTAGTTAGCAAGCGCCGTTTGTATTGGCAACAAGCGACCGTTTGGAGGGCTAGCTGTGTGTCCATCTGGTGACAAGCAAGTCCCACCTATTCGCGAGAGAGAAGGAGCTTACCAGGTCCGCCGCAGCGGATGCGCCTCGGTGTTGAAGACGACCTTGTCCAGGTCCAGCGTCTTCTCGGGGGCGAAGAGCAGGTAGAGATACTTGAGCGTCTCGGCCAGGAAGTAGCTCGGCATCAGGTCGCCCTTCTCCTTGGTCGTGACGTCCTTGAGGACTGTGTAGCCGGCGTCGGTCCGGCAGTGGGCGAGAAGCCCCACGAAGAAGGCGCGGCCCATGTCCAGATAGTTCGGGTCTTTCGTGAAGTGGTAGAGGTAGTAGGCCGATTCGATGATCTCGGGGCGCAGAGGGTAGCCGGGGTGGAGAATCTTCATCGTCCGGTAGTCGATGACCTCGGGCTCGATGCCGTGGAGCTTCCACATCCTGTAGGCTGAGCGCTGGAGCCGCCGGGCCCGGCCGAGGTCGCCGCCGAGCGCCAGGACGGCCGGCAGGAAGGCGTGCAGGGCTGCCGAACTCGGTGGCCGTGCGCTTGCCCGTCACCATGTCCACCTGGCCGTACCAGAAGCCCTGTGGGCCGTCTGTCGGCCAGATGCTTGTTGAGCGCCCGGACGCTCTCCTTCCACATTCCGCGCAGTCCTTGTCGCCGAAGAGGCGCGAGCACTTCAGGAGGTATTCGTAGTAGGAGTCGATCCCGCCGCCGACGTGGCTCGCCCGGCTGGTCCATTCGCCGGTCTCGACGTCGATCTCCTCGCCGACGAGGCCGATCTTCGAGCGCCGCTTGTAGAGCTGGACGACGGCGTTCTTGGCCTTGTCGTAGAAGACCGGCTTGTGCGTGAGCTTCGCAGAGCGTGCCGAATTCGAGGAGGAGCGTGCCGATCTCCGCCGGGTTGGAGCGCGCGCCCGAGGTCTTGCCGGTCCTCAGGTTGACGTACATGTAGGGCATGCCGGTGGGGGAGTCGAAGACGGGGAGGAGCCGCGTGCCCAGGTCCTCGGCGAGGTGGAGCAGGCGCGCGTCGCCGGTCATCTGGTAGCCCGAGAGCAGGCCGCCCAGGAGGCGGATGGTGACCTCGAAGTTCTTGACGCTGACGTCCTTGTCGAAGGAGAGCTTGTCGACGATCAGGGCCTTCGCCTTCGCCGCCTCGTCCTTGAAGCCCATCAGGAGCAGCGTGTCGAGCGAGTCGACCGGGGTCATCAGGAGCGGACTCGCCGTACCAGTCGCGCGGCGTCTTGCTCAGCGGCTGGAGCTCGTCGTGCCCCCAGGCGTACTGCTCGTAGGCCTGCCAGGAGGAGAGGAACTCGGCGCGGACCTGGGCGGCCAGCGCGGCGCGGTCCAGGGGAGTGCCGGACGCTCCTCCCGGGAAAAGGAGGAGCGCGAAGGTGGAGAAGAGGGCGATGATTTTCATGGGAACGGCTATTGTATGTCTTGAGAGGAGACCGACCATGGACGGACAAGCCATCGCCAAGATCTTTGAAGCCAGCCATAGGACCCTGACGCTCAATCTCGAGGGGATCACCCACGAGGAATCGTTGCGCGCGCCCGAGCCTGGGGGGAACTCCCTCAACTGGGTGCTGGGCCATCTGCTCTATCACCGGAATGTGGTGATGAAGCTCCTGAGCCAGCCCCCCGTCTGGGATCCGGAGAAGGCCGCCCGCTATGCCCGCGGCAGCGCTCCCCTGGGCCCCGACGACCACCCTGAGACGCTGGAATCGATCCGCGCCGAGCTCGACCGCTCGCAGGCCCCGCTCGTCGAGGCCCTGCGGTCCTGTACCGAGGAGGAGCTCGCGGCTCCCGGTGGTAAGGGCGACCCCCTGATCCAGGGGCTGCTCCAGCTCGGCTTCCACGAGGGCTACCATGGCGGCCAGATCTCCATGCTTCGCCGGTTCCTCGGCCATGCGGGGGCCATTCAGTAAGGGTCCGGCTCTCCTTTTGGCATCGTTCATGAATTCGAGAATGATCGAGGAGGAGAGCATCATGGCAAAACTGGACACCGAAAAGCGCGACGATCTCTCGACCGGCAACTTCGCCTTTCCCAAGCAGCGCAAGGAGCCCCTGGAAGACGCCAGCCACGTGCGGAACGCGATCGCCCGCTTCGATCAGGTCGAGGGCGTGACCGACGAAGAGCGCAACGAAGCCTGGAAGCGCATCAAGGCCGCGGCGAAGAAGTATGACGTCGAGGTCAACGAAGGGAGCTGGCGCGAATTGGGCAAGGGCAAGGGGCGTTAGCGCGCTGGCTCGGCTCTTGCTGCAAATTTCTCTCCTGGATGGCTTCGGCATCCATCAACGAGGAACTTGCGAAGAGGTGAGCCGATGCGCGGACCGAACGAAGAGTCAGGGGAAAGAGCCCAGGGGGAGGAGAGCGACGGGGTCACCCGGCGGCAATTCCTGGAGATCACGGCGGCGACCGCGGTGGCTGCCGGCACCGGCGGGCTCGCCTGGGCCGCCGAGGTGAGGCAGGGGGTGCCGTACCGCACCCTCGGGCGCACGGGCGAGAAGGTCTCCCTGGTCGGCGTCGGCGGCTCTCACATCGGGCGGGTGTCCGAGACAGGAGAGCCTCCAGATCATCCGCGCCGCGCTCGACAGCGGCATCAACTTCCTCGACAACTGCTGGGACTACAACGACGGCAAGAGCGAGGAGTCGGATGGGCAAGGCCCTGCAGGGACGGCTACCGCCAGAAGGCCTTCCTGATGACCAAGATCGACGGCCGCACCAAGAAGGCCGCCGCCGCAGCAGCTCGACGAGTCGCTCAAGCGGCTGCAGACCGACCACATCGACCTGCTGCAGTTCCACGAGGTCATCCGCATGAACGACCCGGACCGCATCTTCGCGGCCGGCGGCGCCATGGAGGCGGTGCTGGCGGCGAAGAAGGCGGGCAAGGTCCGCTTCATCGGCTTCACCGGCCACAAGAGCCCGGAGATCCACCTGCACATGCTCGAGACGGCCGATGCCCACAACTTCAGCTTCGACACCGTGCAGATGCCGCTCAACGTGATGGACGCGCACTACCACAGCTTCGAGAAGCAGGTCCTGCCGGTGGCGCTCAAGCACGAGATCGGCGTGCTCGGCATGAAGCCGATGGGCGATCGACATCATCCTCGACAGCAAGACCGTCACCCCGGTCGAGTGCCTGCACTACGCGATGAACCTGCCGGTGAGCGTCGTCATCACCGGGATCGACTCCATCGGCATCCTCGACCAGGCCCTGAAAGCGGCGCAGAGCTTCCAGCCGATGAGCGGCGCGCAGGTCTCGGCGCTGCTGGCGAAGACGCAGCAGGCCGCGGAGAACGGGAAGTTCGAGCTCTACAAGACCAGCCATAAATTCGATACGACGGAGAAGAAACCCGAGTATCTCGGGTGAATTCTTTACGTCTTCTTAACGACTTCCCGGTTTCCTCTGCTTAGGATGATCGTCAGGCGGCATTCATACCGCCTGACGCAGGCGTGGCCGCGGTGCGAGGGCAATGAACAGATCTTCATGATTCCAGAGGTCTTCCCATGGTTTCCGATCCCCCAGAAACGGAAGTGAGCGAGGCCCCGCCGGCTTCGAAAACAGATAAGAAGACGGATCCGCGGCCCCCACTGGCTCCCCCGGACACGCCGCCGGCCCAGGAGCCGCGCCGGCGGCGGCCCTGGCTGCTGGCGCTCCTCGCGGTCTTCGCGGCGGTCGCGGCGTTCCTGATCTTCCACAATCGCGGCAAGACCCCGGCCCAGGAGGGCACGGCTGCCCGGGGCGGCCCAGGCGGCAAGGGGGGGCAGAACCGCCCGGTGCCGGTCCTCGCGACGGCCGCGCAGACCAAGGACGTCGGCGTCTACCTGACCGGCCTCGGCACCGTGGCGCCGCTGAACACCGTCACCGTCAAGAGCCGGGTGGACGGCCAGCTCCTGCGGATCGACTTCCAGGAAGGGCAGATCGTGCACGCGGGGGACCTGCTGGCCGAGATCGATCCGCGCCCGTTCCAGGTGCAGCTCATGCAGGCCGAGGGGCAGATGGCGAAGGACCAGGCGGCGCTCCAGAACGCCCAGGTCGACCTCCAGCGCTACCAGATGCTCGTACGCCCAGGACTCGATCGCCAAGCAGCAGCTCGACACCCAGGCCGCGACGGTCGCCCAGATCGCAGGCCACGATCAAGAGCGACCAGGCGCAGATCGAGAGCGCCAAGCTGAACCTCGACCTACAGCCGCATCACCGCGCCGATCGGCGGCCGGGTCGGCCTGCGGCAGGTGGACGTCGGCAACATCGTCCACGCCAGCGACGCCAACGGCCTCGTGGTGATCACCCAGCTGCAGCCGATCGCCGTGCTCTTCACCATCCCGCGGACGATCTGCCGCAGGTGCTGCCGCAGGTGCACGCCGGCCAGCGTCCTCGCGGTCGACGCCTACGACCGCGACCTGCAAGCACAAGCTCGCCACCGGCAAGCTGCTGACGGTCGACAACCAGATCGATCCGACCACCGGCACCGTCCGCTCAAGGCGCATGTTCCCCAACGCCGACGAGGCGCTGTTCCCGAACCAGTTCGTCAACGCGCGCCTGCTCGTCGACACGTCCAGCGCGGCGCGGTCACCGTGCCCGCCGCCGCCATCCAGCGCAGCCCGCAGTCGACGTTCGTCTACGTGGTCAAGCCGGACCAGACGGTCGAGAACGCGCAACGTCGCGGTCGGAGCTGACCGAGGGCGACGACGCGGCGATCGCAGCGGGCCTCGCGGCCGGCGACGTGGTGGTCATCGACGGCGTCGACAAGCTGCGGCCGGGCATGCAAGGTCGACGTGACGCGCCATGGCCGGCGGCGGCGGCAACGGCGCGGCAGGACCGGCAACGGCGAGCGGCCGGCAGGGCAACGGCGGGCCGGAAAGCGCAGTCATGAGCCCGTCCCGGCCGTTCATCCTGCGGCCGGTCGCGACGTCGCTGCTGATGGTGGGCATGCTGCTCGCCGGCGTCGTCGCCTACCGGCAGCTGCCGGTCTCGGCGCTGCCGCAGGTCGACTATCCGACGATCCAGGTGCTCACGTTCTATCCCGGCGCCAGCCCGGACGTCATGGCGTCGTCGGTCACCGCGCCGCTCGAGCGCCAGTTCGGCCAGGTGCCGGGGCTGAAGCAGATGACCTCGACCAGCTCCGACGGCAGCTCGGTCATCACGCTGCAGTTCGCCCTCGACCTGAACATCGACGTCGCCGAGCAGGAGGTGCAGGCGGCGATCAACGCCGCGCGGCACCTTCCTGCCGCGCGACCTGCCGAACCCGCCGATCTACAGCAAGACCAATCCGGCCGACGCGCCGATCCTCACGCTGGCGCTCACCTCGAAGACGCTGCCGCTGTCGAAGGTGGAAGACCTGGCCGACACGCGGCTGGCGCAGAAGATCTCGCAGCTCCCGGGCGTCGGCCTGGTCAGCATCAGCGGCGGGCAGAAGCCGGCGGTGCGCATCCAGGCGAACCCGACCGCGCTGGCCGTCCTACGGGCTCGAGCCTCGAGGACGTGCGCACGGCGCTCGGCGCAGGCCAACGTCAACCAGGCCAAGGGCAACTTCGACGGCCGCCGCCAGGCCTACACGATCGACGCCAACGATCAGCTGCTGTCGAGCGACCAGTACCGGCCGCTGATCATCGCCTACCGAACGGCGCGCCGGTGCGGCTCTCCGACGTCGCCGACGTGGTCGACGGCGTCGAGAACGTCGCAGCAGGCCGGCGTGGATGAACGACGACGCCGGCGGTCATCCTCAACATCCAGCGCCAGCCGGGCGCCAACATCATCGAGGTCGTCGACCGCATCAAGGCGCTGCTGCCGCAGCTGCAGGCCTCGCTGCCGCCGGCGATCAACGTCGACGATCCTCACCGACCGCACCGACACCATCCGCGCCTCGGTGCGACGACGTGCGAGTTCGAGCTGATGCTCACCATCGCGCTGGTCGTGATGGTGATCTTCCTCTTCCTGCGCAACGCTGCGCGGCCACCATCATCCCCAGCGTCGCGGTGCCGCTGTCGCTGGTCGGCACGTTCGGCGTCGATGTACCTGCTCGGCTACAGCCTCAACAACCTGTCGCTGATGGCGCTGACCATCTCGACCGGCTTCGTCGTCGACGACGCCATCGTGATGATCGAGAACATCGTCGCGCTACATCGAGGAGGGCGAGACGCCGCTCGAGGCGGCGCTCAAGGGCGCGGAGCAGATCGGCTTCACCATCGTCTCGCTGACCGTCTCGCTGATCGCCGTGCTGATCCCGCTGCTGTTCATGGGCGACATCGTCGGCCGGCTGTTCCGCGAGTTCGCGGTCACGCTCAGCGTGACGATCCTGCGTCTCGGCGGTCGTCTCGCTGACGCTCACGCCGATGATGTGCGCCAAGCTCCTGCGCCACAAGCCGGAGGCGCAGCAGGGGCGCTTCTACCGCGCGTCCGAGCGCGTGCTTCGAGAGCGATCATCGACTTCTACGGCCGCACGCTCGACGTGGGTGCTGCGGCATCAGCCGCTGACGCTGCTCGTCGCGGTCGGCGACGCTGGTCGCCACGGTGCTGCTCTACATCGTCGTGCCCAAGGGCTTCTTCCCGGTGCAGGACACCGGCGTGATCCTGGGCATCTCCGAGGCGCCGCAGGACGTCTCGTTCGCCGCGATGGCCGAGCGGCAGCAGGCGCTGGCCGAGGTCGATCCTGCAGGACCCGGCGGTCGAGAGCCTGTCGTCGTTCATCGGCGTCGACGGCACCAACACGACGCTCAACAGCGGCCGCATCCAGATCAACCTCAAGCCGCTCGACGAGCGCGACGATCAGCGCCAGCGACGTCATCCGCCGCCTGCAGCCGAAGCTCGCCGAAGGTCGACGGCATCACGCTCTACATGCAGCCGGTGCAGGACCTGACGGTCGAGGACCGCGTCAGCCGCACGCAGTTCCAGTACACCCTCGAGGACGCCGACGCCGACGGAGCTGCGCGACCTGGGTGCCGCAGCTTCGTCGACAAGCTGCAGACGCTGCCCGAGCTGCGCGACGTCGCCAGCGACCAGCAGAACGAGGGCCTGCAGGCGCACGCTGGTGATCGACCGCGACACCGCCTCGCGGCTCGGCATCACGCCGCAGATGATCGACGACACGCTCTACGACGCCTTCGGCCAGCGGCAGGTCTCGACCATCTTCACGCAGCTCAACCAGTACCACGTGATCCTCGAGGTCGAGCCCGAGTTCCAGCAGCAGCCCGACGACCTGCTCGAACATCTACGTGCGCTCCGACGAGCGGCGGCGCGGTGCCGCTCAGCGCCTTCACGCGCGTTCGAGCAGACGCAACGCGCCGCTGGCGATCAACCACCAGGGCCAGTTCCCGGCGGTCACGCTCTCGTTCAACCTGGCGCCCGGCGCGTCGCTCGGCGACGCGGTCGACGGCGATCGACGAGGCGACGAGCGAGCTCGGCATGCCGGCCGAGCATCGCAGGCCGAGCTTCCAGGGCACCGCGCAGGCGTTCCAGGCGTCGCTCGCCAACGAGCCGCTGCTGATCCTGGCGGCGCTGGTCACCGTCTACATCGTGCTCGGCGTGCTCTACGAGAGCTACATCCACCCGATCACGATCCTCTCGACGCTGCCCTCGGCCGGCGTCGGCGCGCTCCTGGCGCTGCTGCTCTGCCGGACGCGAGTTCGAGCGTCATCGCGCTGATCGGCATCATCCTGCTGATCGGCATCGTGAAGAAGAACGCGATCATGATGATCGACTTCGCGCTCGAGGCCGAGCGCAAGGAGGGCAAGCCGCCGCGACGAGGCGATCTACCAGGCCTGCCTGCTGCGCTTCCGGCCGATCATGATGACCACGATGGCGGCGCTGCTCGGCGGCGTGCCGCTGGCGCTCGGCACGCGGCACCGGCTCCGAGCTGCGCCGGCCGCTCGGCATCGCGATCGTCGGCGGCCTGATCTTCAGCCAGGTGCTGACGCTCTACACCACGCCGGTCGATCTACCTCGCCTTCGACCGGCTGGCGCGGCGGTTGACGCGGCAAGCCGGCGACGCGCGGCGCCGCAGCCGGCTGCAGCCGCGCGGAGCGGCGGCATGAACATCTCCGGCGCCGTTCATCCAGCGGCCGGTCGCCACCACGCTGCTGACGGTGGCGATCGCGCTGGCCGGCGGCATCGCGCTACCGGCTGCTGCCGGTCTCGCCGCTGCCGCAGGTCGACTTCCCGACCATCTCAGGTGTCGGCGCGGCCTGCCCGGCGCCAGCCCGGAGACCATGGCCTCGTCGGTCGCGACGCCGCTCGAGCGCCAGTTCGGCCGCATCGCCGGCGTCACCGAGATGACCTCGACCAGCTCGCTCGGCTCGACCAGCGATCACGCTGCAGTTCGATCTCGAACCGCGACATCGACGCCGCCGCGCGCGACGTGCAGGCGGCGATCAACGCCGCGCGCGGCCAGCTGCCGGCGAACCTGCCGAGCAACCCGACGCTACCGCAAGGTCAACCCGGCCGACGCGCCGATCATGATCCTGGCGCTGACCTCGGACACGATGCCGCTGGCCGCAGATGTACGACGTCGGCCGACTCCGTCCTCGCAGCAGAAGCTCTCGCAGATCGAGGGCGTCGGCCAGGTGATCGTCGGCGGCGGCGCGCTGCCGGCGGTGCGCGTGCGAGGTCAATCCCGACGCTGCTCAACAGCTACGGCCTCGGCCTCGAGGACGTGCGCACGGCGCTCGGCCAGCGCCAACGCCAACCGGCCCAAGGGCGAGCTCGCCGACGGCGACCAGCACCTGGCACGCTCAGCGCCAACGACCAGCTGCTCGACGGCCGACGAGTATCAGCCGCTGATCGTCGCCTACCGCAACGGCGCCGCCGGTGCGCCTGCGCGACGTCGCCGACGTCGATCGACTCGGTCGAGGACATCCGCACCGGCGGCCTGGCCAACGGCAAGCCGCGCGGTCCTGCTGATCATCTTCCGCCAGCCGGGCGCCAACATCATCGACACCGTCGACCGCGTCACGCGCGCTGCTGCCGCAGCTGCAGGCGTCGATCCCGCCGGCGATCGACGCTCGACGTCGTGCTCGACCGCACGCACGACCATCCGCGCCTCGGTGCACGACGTCGAGCTCACGCTGCTCATCTCGATCGTGCTGGTGATCCTGGTGGTCTTCGTCTTCCTGCGCAACGTGCGCGCCACGCTGATCCCCAGCGTCGCCGTGCCGGTCTCGCTGATCGGCACCTTCGGCGTCATGTACCTGCTCGGCTACAGCCTCGACAACCTCTCGCTGATGGCGCTGACCATCGCCACCGGCTTCGTCGTCGACGACGCCATCGTCGTGATCGAGAACATCACCCGCTACCTCGAAGCAGGGCATGACGCCGCTCGAGGCGGCGCTGCAGGGGCGCGCAGGAGATCGGCTTCACCGTCCTCTCGATCAGCATCTCGCTGGTCGCGGTGTTCATCCCGATCCTGCTGATGGGCGGCATCGTCGGCCGCCTGTTCCGCGAGTTCGCGGTCACGCTCTCGATCGCGATCGCCGTCTCGCTGGTCGTCTCGCTGACCACGACGCCGATGATGTGCGCCATGCTGCTGCAGCCCGCACGAGGAGCGAGCAGCACGGCCGGCTCTACCGGGCCAGCGAGCGGGCCTTCGACTGGATCCTGCAGCGCGCTACGAGCGCGTCGCTCGCGCTGGGTGCTGCGGCACCAGCCGCTGACGCTGCTGGTCACGCTCGCGACCATCGGCGCTCACGGTCTATCTCTACGTCATCGTGCCGAAGGGCTTCTTCCCGCAGCAGGACACCGGCCGGCTCATCGGCTGCGATCGCAGGCCGACCAGGACATCTCGTTCCAGGCGATGCAGCGACGGCTGACGCAGTTCGTCGACGATCGTGCAGCGACGATCCCGGCGGTCGACAGCGTCATCGCCTTCACCGGCGGCGGCGGCGGCGACCAACACCGGCCGCATGTTCGTCGCGCTCAAGCCGCTCGAGCGAGCGCAAGGTCAGCGCCGACCAGGTCATCGCGCGGCTGCGGCCGAAGCTCGCGCAGCGTCCCGGGCGCCACGCTGTTCCTGCAGGCCGTGCAGGACCTGCGCATCGGCGGCCGCGCGCAGCAGCGCGCAGTACCAGTACACGCTGCAGGGCGACGACCTCGACGAGCTCGAACGACTGGGCGCCGCAGCGTGCTGGCGACGCTGCGCAAGCTGCCCGAGCTTGCGCGACGTCAACACCGATCAGCAGAACAACGGCCTGCAGGCGTCGCTGGTGATCGACCGCGACACCGCCGCGCGGCTCGGGCATCACCCCGCAGACGATCGACGACACGCTCTACGACGCCTTCGGCCAGCGGCAGGTCTCGACGATGTACACGCAGCTCAACCAGTACCACGTGGTCATGGAGGTCGAGCCGCAGTTCTGGCAGAGCCCGGACGGCCTGAAGCACATCTACGTGCGCGCCGACGACGGGCAGCAGGTGCCGCTCGCGCGCGTTCACGCGCTACGAGCCGACGACGACGCCGCTCGTCGGTCAACCACCAGGGCCAGTTCCCGTCGGTCACGTTCTCGTTCAACCTGCCGCCGGGCGTCGCGCTGGGCGACGCGGTCGACGCGATCGAGCAGGCGCGAGCGCGAGATCGGCCTGCCGGCGAGCGATCCACGGCAGCTTCTCAGGGCACGGCGCAGGCGTTCCAGGCACTCGCTGGCGAACGAGCCGCTGCTGATCCTGGCGGCGCTGCTCGCCGTCTACATCGTGCTCGGCATGCTCTACGAGAGCTTCATCCATCCGATCACGATCCTCTCGACGCTGCCGTCGGCCGGCGTCGGCGCGCTGCTGGCGCTGCTGCTCTTCCAGCACCGAGCTGTCGCGTCATCGCGCTGATCGGCATCATCCTGCTGATCGGCATCGTGAAGAAGAACGCGATCATGATGATCGACTTCGCGCTCGAGGCCGAGCGCGAGCGAGGGCAAGAGCCCGGCGGACGCGATCTTCGAGGCCTGCCTGCTGCGCTTCCGGCCGATCACTGATGACGACGCTGGCGGCGCTGCTCGGCGGCCTGCCGCTGGCGCTCGGCACCGGCACCGGCTCCGAGCTGCGCCGGCCGCTCGGCATCGCGATCGTCGGCGGGCTGCTCGTTCAGCCAGATGCTGACGCTCTACACGACGCCGGTGGTCTACCTCTATCTCGACCGCTTCCGCCTCTGGCGGGAGCAGCGCCGGCACGAGCGCCACCGCGGAAGCCGTGCCCGCGAGCGACTGAGAAGGAAAGATTTATGAACACGCGCCTGTCCTGCCTGCTCGCGATGACGCTTCTGACCGCGGCATGCGCCGTCGGTCCGAACTACAAGAAGCCGTCCACCGAGGTGCCCGCCGCCTTCAAGGAGGCGCCGCCGGCCGGCTGGAAGACGGCGCAGCCGCAGGACGGCGTCCTGCGCGGCAAGTGGTGGGAGGCGTTCGGAGATCCCGCGCTCAACGCGCTCGAGGAGCAGGTCGCCGTCTCCAACCAGAGCCTCGCGCAGGCCGAGGCGCAGTTCCGCGGCGCCCGCGCGGCGGTGGTCGCGGCGCGCGCCGGGCTGTTCCCGACGGTGACCGCCGGGGCCCAGGTGACGACCTCGCGCGGCTCGACGAGCCGGAGCTCGTTCGGCATCGCAGACGCGGCACCGCGACGATCTATCAGGTGCCGATCGATTTCACCTGGGAGGCCGACCTGTGGGGGAGGGTGCGCCGCGACATCGAAGCGAACGTCGCCAACGCCCAGGCGAGCGCCGCCGACGTCGAGGCCTTGCGCCTCAGCCTTCAGGCCGAGCTGGCGGTCGACTACTTCCAGCTCCACGGCCTCGACGAGCAGAGGCGGCTGCTGGACTCCACCGTCGCCGACTACGAGAAGGCGCTCAGATCACGGTCAACCGGCACGACCAGGGAGTGGCGTCGGGCGCCGACGTGGCCGAGTCGCAGACGCAGCTCGAAACCGCGCGGGCGCAGGCGATCGATCTCGGCGTCGCGCGCGCCCAGTTCGAGCACGCCATCGCGATCCTCACCGGCAAGGCGCCCGCCGATCTGACCATCGCGCACGGCGCCGATCGCCGTGCGCGCCGCCGGTGATCCCGATCGGCTGTCCCCTCCGAGCTGCTGGAGCGCCGGCCCGACATCGCCGCCGCCGAGCGCCGGGTGGCCGCGGCCAACGCGCAGATCGGCGTCGCCACGGCGGCCTACTTCCCGAGCCTGGGCCTGAGCGCCTCGGGAGGCTTCGAGAGCACGACGCTGGCCACCCTGTTCTCGCTGCCGAACCGCTTCTGGTCGTTAGGCCCCGCGCTCCTCGCCACCGTCTTCGACGGCGGCCGCCGGCGGGCGGGGTAGCCCAGGCGGAGGCCAACTACGACGCCACCGTGGCCGCCTACCGCGAGAGCGTGCTCACCGCCTTCCAGAGCGTCGAGGACAACCTCGCGGCGGTGCGCATCCTCGCCGACGAAGCCACTCAGCAGAACGCCGCCACCGCCGCGGCCGAGAGATCGCTGGCCATCACCCGCAACCGCTACCAGGCCGGCATCGCGACCTACCTGGAAGTGATCACCGCCGAGAACGCCGCCTACGCTCAACCAGCGCAACGCCGTCGACCTCCGCGTCCGCCAGATGACCGCCAGCGTCAACCTGATCCGCGCCCTGGGGGGCGGGTGGACGGCGGGGGAGTTGCCGGTAGGCGGGGCGGTCGCGGCGCGGTAATCGATGGGAGTACATCCGGATCTGATATTCTGATCCCATGTTGAGCGCTAAGGCCGTGGAGCCGATCCCTCTTTCGACCGATGCGGACGGAGTAATCCGCATCGCGGGGACCCGGGTTACCCTGGACACCCTGGTCGACACGTTCATGACAGGCGCTTCGCCGGAGGAGATCGCGCAGGACTTCCCGGTCCTCCGGCTCGACGATGTCTACGCGGTCGTCACCTACTACCTGCGGCACCTCACCGAGGTTGATGCCTACCTACAAGAGCGGCGGACCCGGGCGGAAGCGATCCGCCGCGAGATCGAGGCCCATTCCCCTCAGACCGGCTTGCGCGACCGGCTCCTCGCCCGCGTCGGACGGTAGCGTCCGTGCCGCGTATCCTGGCTGACGAGAATTGAGCCATTGGCGACCGCTTCCTCGCCGCCATCTGTTCGGTCTGCCGAGTTGACAGAGCTGAAGGCGAAAAGGACGGCGCGTCGAGACGGACCGCCGGCAGAGCGTGCTGGGTGCGTCCTTCGATGGCTTGGAAGGTACGCATGGCGCATCCAACCCATCTCGGCAGGCGTAATATGCACGGCGAATCGTTCGCCGGGGCCGGCGAGTGGCGCGGAAAGCACTTTTCGAGGCTCGCCGGTCCCGGCGAGTCGCTTGCCGGAGCCGGCGAGCAACGCGGAGCGCACTTTTTGAGGCTCGCCGGACACTTTTCGAAGTCCGCCGGCCCCGGCAAGTCGTCCGCCGGAACCGGCGAGTGGCGTGGAAAGCACTTTTCGGAGCTCGCCGGTCCCGGCGAGTCGCTTGCCGGCTCCGGCGAGCCATCCGCCGGAGATTGATCGCTACGGAATCTCGCCTTGAGCCCTGACGCTCAAAGATAGCTCAGCCAAGCATCGCTTCGCCGCTGCTTGAGCGCCGCGAACCACCGGCAGAGCGGATACATCGCGACCACGACGAACGCCCAGACCAGGTAGACGACGGGCAGCGAATATCCCCAGCCAGGCGGCGCGGTGAACGGATAGTGCGCGAGGTCCGGGGACTCGAACATCCAGTGCGCCGATCCATACCGCACATAGCAGGTGGCGACGGCGAGCAGGTGGATCAGCGCGAAGTGCAGCAGGTAGTAGAACAGGGGCACCTTGCCGATCACCAGCGCCGGCCGCAGAATCCGCGGCGTGCGGCGATCGACGAGCCCGAGAAAGACCAGCGCCGGACCGAGCGTCATCAGCAGGAACAGCAGCGACGGCGGGTACTTGGTCGTGTTCAGGAACGAGAGCGCGGTGAACGCGGCGGTCTTCTGCCGCATCCAGCGCGACGGGTCGCCGTAGACATTCAGTCCGCGGATCACCAGGAACGCCGCGCTCAGGGCCAGCCCCAGGCGCAGGAGCAAGGCCCGCCGGCGGTCGGCATCCCAGCCGTAGATCTGTCCGAGACCGTATCCAACAGCGGTCACGCCGATCCAGGGGATCAGCGGATAGGCCACGAACACGACATGCTCCGGGGTGTTGAGGACGAAGCCCGGGGCATGCAGAATGGACCAGAGCGGGTTTGCCGACCTCACGGTATCGAAGAGGTTGTGGCCCGCGATCAGGAGGACGCCGAAGGCGGTCACCACAGACGCCGGCAGGCGGACGAGCGCCGCGAGCGTGATCATCGCCCAGCCGAGCGCCCAGAGGACGAGGAGCATCGTCACCCGGTAATCGACATTGAACTGATAGGCGAAGCACCGGGCCAGCACGACTTCCAGAAAGATCAGCCAGAGCCCGCGGGTGAGCAGGAACCGGGACAGCTCGCCTGGAGACTTCCGCCGCAGCGAGAGGTAGGCGCCCGTGCCCGTGAGCAGGAAGAACACCGGCGCGCAGAAGTACGTGATCCAGCGGGTGAGGAACAGGGCCGCGGTGGCGTTGGCCAGGTCCGTGGGGCTCTGCCCGGGGATGCCGAAAAAGTCCCGGGTGTGATCGAGCGCCATGATGATCATGATCACGCCGCGGACGACGTCGATGGATTCGAGGCGCGCGCGGCTCGAGGCGGCGCCCGGAGCTCTGGCCGCCGTCATGTTTGAGCGATTACTCTGGGATTGCGGAGAAGCAGACCTGTTCTTCACGTCGTGTCGCCCTTCTCATGGAGATCATTCGAAGAGCATTATCCTGCAGGGTGCGGCCCGCCACAAGGCGCAGCCTCTGACGAGATCTTTTCCGCTCGGCGGAGGATCTCCAGTCCTGCTCCCCGGCTCACACCTTCTAGAAGAACGACGACCCGACCCAGGTTCCCCAGGTGTTGACCGCACTGGCGTACATGCTGTAGAACCAGACAAGCCGCGGATTCGCTGGATCTGAAGCGACGCCGTTATAGTCGCCCCAACGGTTGCGACCGCCATCGTCCGTACGGACGTAGTGGGCCACGCCGGCTTTCAACAATACGCTCGCCTGGAGTATCCCCAGGGGATCGGTGGAGCGGCGGCCCGTATAGAAAACAGATCCGAACTCGCTGGTTCCGGACCGGCTGAAAGCCAAGATAAGGTTGCCGTTGTTGTCCGGGCAGGCCGCAGGATAAAAATAGTGAAAACGCGAAGCCCCGTAAACGCCTTGCTGAACAAGCGCCGGGGTCGCAGGACGAATCTGGCACCACTGAATGGCTGCCCGGTTCGACCCGGCAGTCCAATTGTGCGCGGTCGTCAACGCGGTCCACACGGAGTCTCCGCGGAAGACGGCATGCAGCACGCGGACGTCGCCGGTGTTTAAAGGTGGCGCGCCTCCGCTTTGATCCGCATTCGGCGGCAGGGTATAGGGTGAGACCGGCACCTGGACCCGTGTCAGGCTGGGGGCCGTCACTGGATTGGTGATCTGCCACAGGGTCAGATAGTTCCCGCTCGGAAATGCAGAATTGACCATGTACTCCACCTGGGGAGCACCAAACGTATGGCAGGGCTGGATAGTAAAAGCCAGCGTGCTGTCGGCGTTCTTCATTTTGACGAAATCAAAGTAAGGCGCGGTGCCCCCCGAATAAGGTCCGGCCTTCGGGATCACGCGAATCTTCGCGTACTTGAATCCACCTCCGAACGCGAACATGTTCGAGGTCACGTAAAGGGCCTGGTTATCGACACCCAATGCAGGAAAATCAGCCCAGTTATTGGTTGCGCTGGAACCGTCCAGCATGGCGTCCAATCGATAATTCCGCCAGGGGCCGGCCGGATTCGATGAGGCGGAGATCGACAGCAAGTGCAGAGAGCTCTTTGGATTGCTCTGGACTGCCACGGCCAGCACCACCCAGCGGCCAGCATGCTGATCGTAGAGGGCCTTGGGGTCGAAGATGGTCATTCCCTGGACGACGTTGGCAAACCACTGAGTCAGAGTGCGCTGGAGCACCGGCGCTCCCCCTGTCTTGTTGTAGACAGCCAGGGACGAGTTCACGGCCAGGAGCACATGCAGGGGGCCGACCGCCATGGTGCAGTCCGGTGGAATCCAGCCGGTGGCCGCGATGCCGGCGAAGTTCGTGGAGCCGATTGGGGCGGCGACAGGCTCGAGGCCAGGCTCGAGGGCCAGGGGCGCCATGGCGAGGGCTGCAACCTCCTCCTTCTTGTTACCAGGATCCTTGGCGACCGCGGCGGTGATCTGGGGCAGTTTGGCCTTGGGCGCGGCTTCCTTCAATGCACGGAATTCTTCGTTCGAGATCGGATAACGGTTGATGTAGGGCCGAGGCTCATTCATCTCGACCAGGCTTGCGGCCATCGCCTCCGCGGCCTGAGTCGGATCCCATTGTTGGCCTGCTTTAGCTTTCCCGGTGAGGGCTTTGCCTTGATTTTGGGCAGTAGAAACGCTGGCACCGCCGCTACTCTTCTTCTTGGCCGCCATTCGTTCCGCCATTCGTTCTCCTCCTTTGGACCTCAAATCGGAATGGATACTATTTTTTCTCGGTGGGATCTTCCTGGCCGCGAACGGCCGAATTTTCAGGTACAGACCTGGCTTTCTCTTTCAGGCGCTTATACGCTCTGTCGGATATGGGCACGCCTGGCGCCGGTGCCGGGGACGGCCGCCCGAGCGGTTCTTCGTGCTCCTTGGAGGCCGCCTGGGGATAGAACGCTTCGCCGGGGCCCGCAGCGCCTGGCCATGGTCGAGCTTCAGGCTCGTCGCAAGGCGGCCGCGGCCCTGATTTCTTCGGTGGGAGTTGTTTCTTCATTGGGATCGCGCAAGATCAACCGGTATCCTGGTCTCCACTGGCATCAGAAACTGAGTATGCTCTTAGAGTGACCGATTGGCAAGATCCCGTTCGGGGTCATCCGCTTCAGCGTGAGACCTATTCGGATTTGGCCATGTCGAATATATTGATTCGTCAGGTTGGCGCCGCATTGCGGAGAGGTACTCCTCATTGGCATGGCAAGGATCGATTCAGCTTCTGCTCGTCACCTACTCGGCGGTTCTCGCCGGCGAGCTGATCGGAGACCGGTCGATTTTCACGGTCGCCTCTCTGACCCTTCGTTTCCGGCCGTCGGCTACCATCTGCGGGGTTCTTGCCGCGTTCATGGGTAAAATGACAGTTGCCGTGCTTTTGGGTCATCTGCTCGCTCGCATGCCGGCACGGTGGACGAACGGGTTCAGTGCCGCGACGCTTCTCATCGCCGCCGTCTATGTATGGATCTCGAAGCCGGAGACGTCGCCTCAGGCCGACCTTCCGGTGCGCTGGCGCAGCGCGGTACTGGTCGCCTTCTCGGCGATCTTCTTCTCGGAATGGGGGGATCCCGGCCAGATCGCGGCAGCGGCCCTCGCCGCGAGCTCCAACGCTCCCCTCCTGGTCTGGGTGGGGGGCACTCTCGCGCTGTTCACCAAGGGGGCGCTCGCGATGACCCTGGGCGTAAGCCTTCGCCGGTACGTTCCCGACCGCCTTGCGCGGGTCATCTCCAGTCTCTGCTGCCTGGCGCTGGGCCTCCTCTCGCTGCGCGAGGTGCTCGCATCGTGAATCGTAGCGCCGAAGCCTGAAATAGATGCCGGTGGGGTGCGTTGTACAGACGACTCTCCTTTTGATTCGGAGGCTGATCTGACCATGCATCCCAACAGGCCCGCGATCGAGGCCATCGATCTGACGCGCTCTCTTCCGCTCGGCGGCGAGCTCGTGCCCATCCTCAAGGGCGTTTCCTTCGATGTCGAGCCAGGGGAGTGGATCGCGCTCACCGGGCCTTCGGGCTCGGGGAAGTCGACCCTGCTCGGCATTCTCGCCGGTCTCGATTCCCCGACCTCGGGGCGCATCGTCGTCGGCGGGACCGACATCACGCGGCTCGGCGAGCGGGCCATGGCGCGGCTGCGCAACGAGAAGATCGGCGTCGTGTTCCAGTCGTTCAACCTGATCGGCTCGCTGACGGCCCAGGAGAACGTCGAGGCGCCGCTCCATGTGAGCTCGTCGGGCTTGCGGGCCCGGGACGCCGCGCGGGAGATGCTCGGGCTCGTGGGACTGTCGGACCGCCTCGCGCACCGGCCGCACCAGCTCTCGGGCGGCCAGCAGCAGCGCGTCGCCATCGCCCGCGCGCTCGTCACGCGGCCGGCGCTCCTGATCGCCGACGAACCGACCGGCAATCTCGACAGCGCCACCGGGACGCAGGTGCTCGAATTGCTCGAAGCCCTGCGCCGTGACCTGCGGTTCACCGTCGTCGTCGCGACGCATGACCCCGAGGTCGCCGCGCGCGCCGATCGCAATCTGCACATGATCGACGGTCTCCTGGAGGAGCGATGAACTTCGGCTTCGCGCTCCGGTACGCGGCCCGCAATCTGCTGCGGGGGGGCCAGCGAACGCTGCTGGCGACGGCGTGCGTCGGCTTTGGCGTCATGTCGCTGGTCGCCTTGCAGCTGCTCTCGTCGATGATCGGGGCGTCGATCGCTCTCGACGCGCGCTTCGTTCTCGGCGGCGATGCATCGCTGTCGCGGGGGGACCGGACTCTCGGAGCCGAAGACATCGCGGCGCTCGAACGGATGCGGGCGAACGGAGCGCTCGCGGCCTACGCCCTCACCTCGCAGGGCGGAGGCGCGATCCTCAAGCGCGCCGGCGCTGGACGGGCCTACGTCCTCGGAAGAGCGCTCGGCGTGAGCCCCGAGACGTTCCCCCTGGTGGGAGAGATGCGTCTCGGCGGCGCGCCAGCTCGCGCGTTCGGACGCCTGATCGCGGAACCCGGAACGGCGGTGATCACTCGCGACGTCGCCGACAGTGCGGGGCTCGCGGCCGGCGACCGTTTCACGCTGGGTGGCGGTCCGGCAGGCGCGCCGGCACGTCTGCGGGTGACAGGGATCGCCGAGCTGACCCCCGACCGCCAGGGCGATACGGTGTTCTACAGCCTCGCGACGGCCCGCCGCCTCGCCGGGCGCGAAAACGTCGCGGGCTCGGCGCAGGTGCTCTGGGGTTCGGCCCCGCCCGCTGCCGAGACGCTCAAATCCGAAGGCTGGTCGGTCACGACGCCCGACAAGGTCGCGAGGGAGCGTGCCCGCGTCGTGGATCTGTTTGGATTGATGCTCAAGGGGGCCGGCATCCTCGGCCTCCTGCTCGGTGGCATCGGCCTGTCCAACACCATGCAGGTCCTGCTGGCCCGCCGGAAGCTCGAGATCGCGACGCTCAAGACGCTGGGTTACGAGCGCCGCCACCTGGTGCTGCTTTTTGGCCTGGAGACGGCAATGCTCGGCGCGGTCGGCGGGCTCGCCGGCGCCGCGGCGGGAGCCGGTCTCTCGTATTGGCTGCGCGCCCTGCTCGGACGAGTGGGACCGATCATGCTCGGCTCGTCGGTCGATCCCCGTGTGCTGGCGGGTGGAGTGGCCGTCGGCATCGCGACGGCGGTTATCTTCGGTCTGCACGCGATCGCGCGGGCGAGTGCCGTGCGGCCGTCGACGCTGTTGCGCGACCTGCCGACGCCGATAGTCTGGGGCGAGGCGGCCGTGCTCTACGCCGCGCTGGGAGTGCTGTTCTCGGCGCTCGCGGCGGCGGTCCTGCGCTCGGTCCTCTATGGCGCCGGCGTCATGGCGGCCGGCGCCGTTGGGCTCGCTCTTCTCGTCATAGTGCTCGGCGCCGGGTTCTTCGCGGTGGTAGCGGTGCCGATGCCATTGCCAGGCATCGTGGCGCTCGCCCGGAGAAATCTGCGGCGAAACCCTTTACATACGCTGGTTGCCCTCGTGGCGCTGTTCTGTGGCGTGTTTACGATCGGATTTGCCGGAGCGGCGATCGAGAACGGTCGTCGCCGGCTGGAGGGCCGGGAGCTCCCGAACAACGGAGCCAACGTCATCGTCTACGCGTCTCCCGCGGACGCGGGTCCGGTCGGCGCGGTGCTCGAACGCGCGGGAGTGAAATTCGTCGAGCGTTTTGTGACGTCGCCGGCGGATGCGCGAATTGTGAGCGGTCGCTCGCTCGACATTCTGCGCGGGGCCACGGGCCGTGACGCGGACCGGGCGGGAACCGTGGGGATCGCCGAGGGTGCCTGGGACAAAGGACCAGGGACCGCGCTCGCGCCGGCGCGGCTGCGGGGCGAACCGTGGAAGCTTAGGGTTGGCGACGCCGTCGAGCTTTCGGCCCCCACGGGCGAGCGTACAAGCGTGTCGATCGCGGGCTTCTACGAGCCCAAGCGCGTCTCACCGCTGGTGCCCAGCCCGGCGGGCCTGATCCTCGACGAAGCGACAGCCCTGCGGCTCGGCGGCCCGGCCGCGCAGGTGAATTTTACCGGCGAGATGGGGGAGGGGCGGCTCGACGCGGTCGCCGAGGCGCTCGGACGCGATGCGCCGGATGCGCTGGTGCTGAGCCGGGCCGAGCTCAATTCGACGATGCAGACCGTGATGGGGAATCTGTTCGCCTTCGTCATCGCCATCGCCGGTTTGGCGCTCGTCGCGGGCGGAGTCCTGATCGCGAATTCGGTGGGCCTCGCGATGCTCGAGCGGCGGCGTGAGATGGGGATCTTCAAGGCGATCGGTTATTCGAGCGCGCGAATCCTGTCTGGCATCGCGGTCGAGTACGCGCTGCTCGGACTGGTGGCGGGCGTCGCCGGGATGGGGGCCGTCGCCCTCGCCTTCGGGGTTATCAATCGCCTGCGGCCGGCGGCGCGGCTGGTGCTCGATCCGGTACAGGCGCCGATGATGATCGCGGTCGCCATCGTCATCGCCTTCGCAAGCGCGGTCGCCGTCGCCTGGCGCCCGACCCACGCGCGCCCACTCGACGTGCTCCGGCAGGAGGGGTGAGAGGCACGAGGGCTTTGCTTAACGCTGGGGCGGGTGGACGGAGGGTGTCTCTGATGGCGCGGTAAGAGGGCAGAGCTTCCCGCGGCCGATCTCCGTTTCTGCCGGGCAGGAAACTCCTTGAGTCTGCAGCCACTTTCTCCACGCTGCGGGATCGGCAGCGCCCAGGTCTTCGCCCCGCAGCTTCACCAGGGTCCTATGAGCGAACTCGTTCTGATTCGGCTGCTTCGTCTCCAGCAGCCGCACGAGATCGCAGCCGGATCGATGGATCAGAAGATTGCGATTCTTGTTGTCGGTCAGCGCCGCGACGATGGAGACGGCCTTGTTGCGGTCGGTGAGGACCGGAGACGCCAGGAACGGGAGGATCTGTTCGAGCGGGACCGATCGTGCTTCGCCGTGCTCGGCCATCAATGCTATAACCCGCATGACGCTGTTCCGAACATGGGAAGACGGGTCGCGAAGCTGCGGCAGCAGCGTTGCCAACACATCCTTGGCCTCCGGCAGATGGGCCAGAAGATAAGCGGCCGTACCGCGCTTTTTTTCATCCTTGTCCGTTCGTAATACCCTGATCAACTCGGCCCGATCCGCCGGCACCTGTCGAGCGAACTTTTCACCGTAAGGGCGGAGCTTGGGATGGACGAAACCATAGATGCAATGGTGTGCTGGGCACGGAACAGAATCGATAATCTCACCTGCAAAGTCTAGTGCGCTCCCTAATTTTTCGTACTGCTTCCAGCTTGCCAGCAGGCCGTCGGGGTCCGGAATATCACCGATGGGCTGTGGCAGATACTCGATAGTTGGTTTTTTGCCGGCCAAGGTTATGTCGAACGTCAAATCTGAGGGGACGTGGGGCTCGAAATAATTAACAATGGTGATTTTCACCGCTTCGAAACCACCCGCTGCCTTTATCTTTTGTTCCAGCTTTGCCTCGAGTCGAGGGCCTGATCTCGTTTGCCCGTGTTAGAGGCCGCTGTATACTCCCGCAGCTCCGGGCCGAAACATCGTTTCACTTCGGCGGTCGACTTAGGGGCAACACCAAAAATATCGACGTTTCCAATCTTCCCAGGCTCCAAGGGGTGAGCTGGGGGGGCCTGGAGCAGATACAGAGGAAAAAACACACAACTTAAGCTTATGGATGCAAGAGACTTTCTTCTAATCATGAGCAGGAACCGCTGCGGGAGAGGGTGAGGCATCAAGATGAATCAAGGGCTCTGGGAAGAGATGGGTCTCGGCAGCCTGAGCCATTTTCTCGGAGGCAACGGCTTGAACATCCTGTAGGCGAAGGGGCTCCGGCAAGGCCTTCCACCGAAAATTTGCTCGCGGGTGAATCAGGAAATCGCTGAAGGCGTCGAGGAGAGGCATTCCACTGACCCTCTCTACCCATAGAAACTGTCCGCTTTCGTTGACCTCCAGGAATACAACGTCCCCTTGCGGGGTGACCACGAAATCAAAGCACCCCATCAAGAGCCCAAGCCGGCGGAGCATTTTGAGACAGAGCTGCCGCAGGCTTGGCGGAACCTTGAACGGTTCATATTGCAAGGTATGCTGGCCATTGCGCCAATCGGTCTGGCTCTGTTTCTGCTCCTGAGACAAAATCTTCGTTCCGAAAATCGTACTTCCGAACACCGTCACCCGAAGTTCAAAAACTTTGGCCAGGAGGGGTTGGTAAATACCGGGTGTCAAGGCCAAGGTATCATCGTCAGGGAGGGTGCCCTCCTCAACAGCTGTTGTGAACAGGGCCAGGATTCTCTGCTTATCGGGGTCCCACCAGAAATTGTTGACACTGCCAAAAGACTTGTAGATCGCACGTCCGCCCCATTTCCGGACCGCAGCCCGAATCTCTTCCGGATTATTGCTAAAGAGAGTAGGGGGAATTGTGAATCCTACTTGGCGAGCGATTTGTAACTGGTACGGCTTTCTGTCGGCTTCAATGGCATACGTTGGAGAGTTGACGTATACGGTCTCTGCTGGTAGACCATGCCACAGGCCTCGGAGGAACTTGACAGTTTCCTGCAATAGAAATTTTCTATCTTCAGGGTGAACGTCGGATGGGATGACCGGGCTCTCAGGTCGCCGCCACCAAACGGTGTTCGGCAACTGCGGCTGCGAACGGTCCCATGGATCGGTCAGGGACCAGTGATCCTGATCAACGTGAGGACCCAGGTGGAGTGAGGCTGTTGAACGGCTTGGAAAGTCCGTAAAGTGGACCAGTTCTGCTTGAACACCTTTTCTGCGTAAGGCTTCCTGGACTAGGAAGGAGTCCGAATCCGTAGGGTTGGTAGCAACCAGTATATACTGATCACCACCAACATTCTTACGGAGTGTCGACTCTACTGCCCTAGCCATCTGAGTTCTCTACGAGAGAGCTCTCAAACAGGCAATCCGCCGATCGCATCCGTTTGACCGGTGCAGTCCCTGGGAGCGCCGGGCTGGTGGGTTACATCTCCATCGCAGGTTGAAAACGCTTTGGCAACCGGCTTGCGACCTTCTCCTCCAACATTGGCAAGGTCGTCATCCGGCAATTCGACGGCGACTTGACGACCAAGAACTCTCCGATACACTGTTTCTTTCTTGTTCATTCTGTTCTCCTTTCTAAGGTGTTTAGATTAAGCTGCCGCGATTAGGCTGTCAAGGGCGGTGGACGGCTTTCGACCTCCCGGCGGTCCGCCATCCTGGAGTGTCAGTTTCCTGAGTTTGCAGGCCTACAGCAGGCAGCGGTAAGGGAAGCGATGGAGCAGGCGCAGCTGGGAGTGTAGCCATCCGAGGTCGTGCAGTTGGTCTTGGCACCCGGGGCGAGCAACTAGTGCCGCGGAGGCTGTCGCATAGAGGATAGGCGAAGGCGGGGAGAGTCGCGCCTCCCCAGGACTGCGCCCACGATTTCCAACAGAGCTCCGGCTCGCATCCCTCTCCCCCTGGCACCTGGGAGGTGAGGGGCGGAGAGAGTCTCCGGTCCTCAAAAGCTGAAATCCTAAGAGGAGAGGTTCAAATGAAGACACTTGTAAGAGGTGGTTTCCTGCTGCTCGCGCTCGCAGGTTCATTCGTCATCCCGACCCCGGCGCGGATCGACGCCTTGACCTGTCCGACCGGCTCGAACCAGGGGCACCTCCGCGTCTACTACACAGACGCCGCCCACACCACCGTCGTCTGCCGTGGCGTCGATTGTCTCGGAGATGATCCCTGCAACTACCCCACGCCCTATTACACTGAAGTCACGATCTGCTGCCGGCCCAACGGACTCTAGAGAGCCTGCTCGGCAGAAAAGCCAAAGCAGGGACGTAAAGGACACCGAGGACATCAAGGACGAGGAGCCACGTTTTCGGCCGTCTGCTTCTTGTCCCTGATGTTCTTGGTGTCCTTTACGTCCTTGCTTTCCGGCGTCCAACGATTTCCTACTCCTCGATCATCGCCTCCATCGGCGAGATCCGGGCGGCGCGGTCCGAGGGCAGCAGGCAGGCGATGAGAGCCACCACGCCCAGGATGGCGGCGGAGCCGGCGAGCGTCGCCACGTGAAGCGGCGGAACCTGAAAGAGAACCGCCTGCATGGCCCGGCCGGTCAGCCAGGCGCCGAGAACGCCGAGGATGGTGCCGGCCGCCAGCAGGCGCAGGGCGAGGGAGAGAAACTGAACGCGCACCTGCTCTGGCCGGGCCCCCAGCGCCATGCGCAGGCCGATCTCGCGGCGGCGTTGCGCCACGGCGTAGCTCAGCACCCCGTAGGTGCCGATGGCGGTGAGCAGCAGGGCGATGCCGGCGAAGAGGCCCGCCATCAGGGCCGGCGAGCGGCGGGCGACCAGGCTGTCGGCGATGCGGGTCTCCATCGACCGGAGATCGTTGACCGGCAGCTCGGGATCGACCGCCCGCACGGCCCTGCGCAACGCCGGCCCGAGCGATTCCGGAGGCAGGCTGGTGCGGACCACCACCCAGAGGCTGTGGTCGATCCGGTGGCCGAAGGGGTAGTAGACCGCGCCTTGGGCCTCGTCCTCGACCAGCCCCGCCTGTTTCACCGCGCCGACGACGCCGACGATGGTGAACGCGTCGGCATCGTCCCCCGCCTCGCCGCCCTGGAACAGGCGATGGCCGATGGCGCCTCCTGACGGCCAATACCGATGGGCGAAATCCTCGTCGACCACGCAGACCCGTTGCGCGCGGCGGGAATCGGCGGCGGTGAGGAAGCGGCCCTCGCGCAGCGAGAAGCCCAGGGCGGAGAAGTAGTCGCCGCCCACGCTGTAGGAGTAGACCCCGTGCGGCGGCTCTCCAGGCCGGGGCCGGTGCCCCTGGACCGTGGCCGCGCTCTTGTTGCTGCTGCCGCTCAGTGGCACGTTGGTGGCGAAGCCCACCGCCTGCACGCCCGGCTGGCGGCCGATTTCCGCGGTGAGCCTCTCGGTGACCGCGAGCAGGTCCTGCCGGTCCGGATAGCTCATCACCGGCAGGACCAACTGTCCGCTCAGGATGTTGGCGGGCCGGAATCCGGGGGAGACGGTCATCACCTTCCGGAGGCTGAGCCCGAGCAGGCCCGCCCCTGCGAGCAGCACGAAGGCCAGGGCGATCTGGGCGACGATGAAGGCATGGCGCAGCCGTTGCGCGGCCCGGCCGGCCGTGGTGCCCCGGGACTCGGCCTGCAGCCCGGGGGCCGCCGCGTTGCGCAGGCTGAGCCAGACGACCGGCAGGCCGAGCGCGATGCCCACGGCGAGCGAGCCCGCCAGGGCGATCAGCGCCAGGCGGCCGTCAAAGGCCACGTGCGATCCCAGGGGCAGGCGGTCGACTCCCAGCAGGGCCAGGAGGCGGATGCCTCCCGCTCCGGCGGCCAGCCCGAGAAGGCCTCCGGTCAGCGCCAGTAGCGTGCTCTCCACCAGGGCGCCGCTCACGACGTGCCGCCGGCTCGCTCCGAGCGCCTGCCGGACCGCCAGCTCCTTCACCCGGCCGCTGGCCCGGATGAGCAGCAGGTTCGCCAGGTTGACTCCGCCGATGAGGAGCAGGAAGAGGGCCCCCGCCTGCACCAGCAGCAGGATGGGACGGACCGCGGCCACATGGTCCGCCCGCAGGGGCACCACGAGCGAGCGGAAGCCCGCGTCGGCCATCATCCTCGCCTCCGGGCCGTCCACCTCCACGGCGGCGTTGCGGGCGTCGATCTGCGCCTGGGCCGCCGCCAGAGTGCCCCCCGGCCGGAGCCGGGCGATCATGCGGGAAGTCCCGGAGTGCCGCTGCTGGGGCGCGCGCTCGTCCGGGCTCGACGCGAGAGGGAGGTAGATCCGCGCCTGGGACGAGAGGAAGCTGAAGCGGGGCGGCAAGACCCCGACCACGGTCCTGGAGATGGCGTTGACGCGGATCGTGCGGCCGAGCACGCGTGGATCGCCGCCCAGGTGCTGCCGCCAGTAGCTGTCCGTGAGGATGGCCGCGCTGTTTTTCCCCTGTACGGTCTCCGCCTCCGTAAACGCGCGCCCCATCACCGGGCCGAGCCCCAGGGTAGAGAAGAAGTCCGGGGAGACCCGCGAGACCGGTATCTGCTCTGTCTCGCCCGTTTCGCCCACGACCGCCATGGCGTCGCGGTAGACCGCCAGCCCGGAGAAGGCCGGGATGTGCCCCCGCCGCTCGTAATAGTTCGGCAGCGAGCAGCCGTCGTTGGGGACGCCGGCCTTGGGATAGGTGTTGTAGACGCTCACCAGCCGGTCGGCGGCGGGGAAGGGCAGCGGCCGGAGCAGCACCGAATCGACGACGGCGAAGATGGTCAGGTTGGCGCCGATGCAGAGCGCGAGGGTCGCCAGGGCGGTGACGGTGAAGCCGGGCGTCTTGCGCATCAGGCGGACGGCGTAGCGCAGGTCCTGGTGGAGCTCGTCGAACAGGCGAAGGCCGCGCGCCTCGCGGCAGTCGGTCTTGGCGTTGTCGAGGCTGCCGAACTCCATGCGGGCGCGGCGCGCGGCCTCTTCGGGCGGTACGCCGGAGCTCACGAGATCGGCCGTGTACTGATCGATATGGAAGCGCATCTCCTCGGCCATGGCGTCCTCGAAGTCATGCCGGCGGCGGAGCATCTGCAAGACGGTGAAAAGCGACATGGTCACACCTCATCCGGTACGGTGTTCAGGGCCGCGGCGATCGCGGACGCCAGGCGCTTCCAGTCGGCGGTCTCCTCCTGCAGGCGGAGGCGCCCCGCCTCGGTCAGGGTGTAGAACTTGGCCTTGCGGTTGTTGTCGCTCTGCCCCCACTCGGAGGCGATGAGCTTCTGGTGCTCCAGCCGGTAGAGCGCCGGATAGAGGGAGCCTTGCGGGACCTCCAGCGCATCGCCCGAGATCTGGCGGATGCGCAGCAGCACGCCATAACCGTGCAGCGGTTTCAGCGACACCGCCTTGAGGATCAGCATGTCGAGAGTGCCGGGAAGCAGGTCTGCGGTCTTGGGCATGGCGGTTCGGTCTCCTAGCTTGACTAGGGGAATGGTGGCATGCGCTCTCCTAGTCTGTCAAGGAGAGAGGGGAAGATGGATGGCGGGAGCTGTCGACGCCCGCAGGGCGGAATTTATCGAGCCTGGGGTGTCAACCCCAGGTGGGGAGGCCTCTAAATTTCATAAGCCCCGAAGGGCCGACACTCTCGGCTGGAGCTTCGAATCGGCAACGACCTGCCGGCCCTCCGGGGCTTGAGAACTCGGGACGGCCGCCACCTGGGGTTGACACCCCAGGCTGGATAAATCCCGCCCTGCGGGCGGCCTTGCTCAGCAGGCGAGTTACGAACGCGCCCGCTCGTACTGCACCGGCAATGCCGGCGCCTCGCCCAGCTCGCGCTGCGCCTTGAAAGCCCAGTACGGGTCGCGCAGCAGCTCGCGGGCGAGGAAGACCAGGTCGGCGTCGCCGCCCGTCGACGATCTCGTTGGCGTGCTCCGGCTCGGTGATCATCCCGACGGCGCCGGTCAGTGATGCCGGCCTCGTGGCGGATGCGGCGGGCGAACGGCACCTGGTAGCCCTGGCCGACCGGGATGCTCACCCGCGGCAGGGTGCCGCCGGAGGAGACGTCGATCAGGTCGACGCCGGTCTCCTTGAGCCGCTTCGCCAGCTCGACCGACTGCTCGATGTCCCAGCCCGCCCTCCACCCAGTCGGTCGCCGAGATCCGCACGAACAGCGGCAGCTCGGCGGGCATCGCGCCGCGCAGGCGCTCCGCCACCCGCAGGGTCAGGCGCATCCGGTTCTCCAGGCTGCCGCCGTAGCGGTCGTCCCGGTGGTTGCTCAGCGGCGAGAGGAACTCGTGCAGCAGGTAGCCGTGGGCGGCGTGGATCTCGATCACCCGGAACCCGGCCGCCAGGGCGCGCCGGGCGGCGGCCTCGAAGGCCGCGACGACCTCGTCGATGCCGGCCTCGTCCAGCGGCGCCGGGACCGGGCCGCCCTTCGCGGAACGGGATCGGGCTGGGGCCGACGACGGTCCAGCCGCCTTCCTCGGGCGTCATCAGAGGCCCCCCGCCCTTCCAGGGCGGCTCGCATGCTCGCCTTGCGTCCGGCGTGGGCGAGCTGGATGCCGGCGACCGCCCCCTGCGCCGTGGACGAAACGGGCGATGCGGGCCAGCGGCTCGACGTGCTCGTCGCTCCAGATCCCCAGGTCGGCGGGGGAGATCCGGCCGTCGCGGGTGACGGCCGTCGCCTCGACGATGACCAGGGCCGCCCCGCCGACGGCCCGGCTGCCGAGGTGGACCAGGTGCCAGTCGTTGGCCATGCCCTCCTCGGCGATGTACTGGCACATCGGCGACATCACGATCCGGTTGCGGAGCGTCACGCCGCGGATCGTTAGTGGGCTGAGTAGAGGGCTGAGCAGGGCGGTCGCGGGGGTTTCCGGGGTCTGGTCCGTCATGCCGACATGGTAGCCCAGACTCCTGGACTCAGCCGGTCCTGGGGGCTGACGTCCCAGGCTATTCAAATCCCGCCCCCTTGGGGGGCGGGGGACAAACCTGTCGTGGTCGCCCAGTGGCCTCAGCCGCAGTGGGTTCCGTTCGGATCGACCCCACACCCAGCCTTGTGGGGCGGCTGAGGCTTGACCGGCGGCAGCTTGCCGAACAACCCCAGGACCCATGTCCTGGCACTGGCCGTCAGGCCGGAATCAGCGGAGCCGCGCCTTGCCGTCGCGCCCCAGGAGGGGGAGGCGAGCAGGGAACCAGCGAGGATCAGGACCAGCAGCAAGGTGGAACTGTGCTGACGCATAGAGTCTCTCCTTTCGCTCACGGCGAGCAGCCTGCGGGCGCCGCTGACGTCGAGCGAGCAAGAACTTCGGTTTCGGCCGAGCCGGCGCCGGTGGATTTCTCCATGATAATCCATCGGCACCTGGAGGCAAAATAAAAGCTTGGGAAGGAAAGTTTAAATTCTATAAAGACTATCCTGCCGTCTCGCGTTCCTTGCGCCGAATCCGTCCGCTAATCGCCGACGCAGAAGGTGTTGATGTAAGCGTTGCAAGTGCTCTGGAGATAGGTGTGAATGACGCAACTGCCCGTCGGATGGCTGAAACAGTAGGTGCAGTTGCACTCCACGAGGGCGGGGAGCCGCGAGGCGGCCGCGATGGCGAGAGCGATGGTGAGCATCAAGATCTTGCGCATGAATTTTCCTTTCCTGAAGTAGGTCAGGCCCAGAGCCTCTTCTTTATTGAGTGCCCAGGGGTGGAAATACCGAGCCACCGCCCGCCTCCTCGAAACGTTTTCTCCTTCCTGGACACTCAAATCCAGGAGAGCAACTTTCGGTTATCCTTGACGTAGCTCTATATACCTCCTGATCCAGTTCATGGCCCCCCGAACCGCCGTCGGCGGGGCGTCGCCATGGGGCCTGGGGGTAGATTCCAGACCGCCGATCCAAACAACTCAATCCAGAAACTGGAGATGATCATGTCCCTCTTCCTCGTCGCCGTCCTCGCCGTGGGGTTCCTTCTCTTCGTCGTGATCCTTCGCTCGATGATGGTCTACATCCCCAACAACCGGGTGGGGATCCTGGAGAAGCTCATCAGCGCCAAGGGTTCCGTGCGCTCCGGCCTGATCGCGCTGGAGAGGGAGGCCGGCTTCCAGCCGGAGCGTGCTGCGCGGCGGCTGGCACTTCCTGATGCCGTTCCAGTACCGCGTCCACAGGATGCCGCTGGTCACCATCCCGCAGGGCGAGATCGGCTACGTCTTCGCCCGCGACGGCCAGTCGCTGCCGCCCACCCAGTCGCTGGCCTCGCAACGTGCGCGCCAACGACTTCCAGGACGCCGCGGCCTTCCTGCGCGCCGGCGGCCAGAAGGGCCCGCAGCGCATGGTCCTGCGCGAGGGCACCTACGCGATCAACCTGGCGCAGTTCGTGGTCCTCACCGAGCGACCAGCTCTACTACCTGCCGATGGACCGCAGCGAGGAGGCGGTGTTCCGCCAGATGGGGCAGCTGATCGGCGAGCGCGGCGGCTTCCACCCGGTGGTCATCCAGGGCGCCGACGACCGCATCGGCATCGTCACCGTGCACGACGGCCCGGCCGTGCCGTCGGGCGAGATCATCGCGCCGATGGTCGGCAACGATCCCGGCGCACGCCGCAGACCTACCACAACAGCTTCCAGGACCCGGACAAGTTCCTCGCTCGCCGGCGGCCAGCGCGGCCGGCAGCTCCAGGTGCTGGTCGAGGGCACCTACTACATCAACCGCCTCTTCGCCACCGAGCGAGCTGGTGCCGAAGACCGTCGTCGAGGTCGGCACCGTCGGCGTCGTCGTCTCCTACACCGGCGACAGCGGCGCGCGACCTCTCGGGCAAGGACTACAAGCACGGCGAGCTGGTGACGATGGGCGAGCGCGGCGTGTGGAGCGAGCCGCTGCTGCCCGGCAAGTACGCGTTCAACACCTACGCCGGCAAGGTGATCATGGTGCCGACGACCAACTTCATCCTCAAGTGGAGCCGGACGGAGACCGGCGCGCACAAGTTCGACGAGAACCTTGCCGAGGTGTCGCTGATCACCAAGGACGCCTTCGAGCCGACGCCTGCCGCTGTCGGTCGTCGTGCACATCGACTACCGCAAGGCGCCGCTCGTCATCCAGCGCTTCGGCGACATCAAGAAGCTGGTCGAGCAGACGCTCGACCCGATGGTCAGCGCCTACTTCAAGAACGTCGGCCAGACCCGCACGCTGATCCAGCTCCTCCAGGACCGCTCGGCGATCCAGGACGCTCTCGGGCGTGCAGATGAAGGAGAAGTTCGCGCGTCTACAACCTCGAGCTCCAGGAGGTGCTGATCGGCACGCCGACCTCCGGCGACGGGCGGCGGCCAGATCGAGCAGATCCTGGCGCAGCTGCGCTCGCGGCAGATCGCCGAGGAGCAGGTCGAGACCTACGACCGGCAGGAGCAGCGCCGCGGTCAAGGAGCGCGAGCTGCGCGAGGCCGAGAGCCGGGCGCGCCAGCAGCAGGCGCTCACCGAGTCGGAGATCGCCGATCACCGTGCAGTCGAACCAGGGCAAGGCCGAGTACGCCCGCGCCCAGCAGCAGGCCGCGCAGATCCAGGCCCTGGCGCACGGCCGAGGCGGAGAAGATCCGCATCCTCGCCGAGGGCGAGGCGAAGAAGATCCGCCTCGCTCGGCGAGGCCGAGGCCGACCGCGCCGCGCGCGTCGGCATCGCCCAGGCCCTGGCGATCGAAGAGCAGGTCCGCGCCTACGGCGGCCCGCAGTTCCAGCTCACCCAGCAGGTGATGAGCCGCTTCGCCGAGGCGATCGAGAAGTCGCAGCGCCGACGTCGTGCCGAAGATCCAGATGAGCAGCGGACGGCAAGGGGGGCGGCAGCCTGGTCGAGAACCTGCTCGCCCTGCTCCTCTCCGGCAAGCTCGGCGAGACCGTGGGCGTCATCCTGCCCACGGTGGCCGCCGATCCCCAGCGCCGAGACCCTGCGCTCCGAGCTGCGCCGCAGCATCCAGAGCGGCCACGCGGCGACCAGCGGTAGCGGGACCGCCATACTGGCAATGGCGCCGGGCGGCGGGGGTGTAGAGCAGAGCACCGTGGGGCCGGCCCGCTGGTCTCCACCGGTCGTCAGTGATCAGGGATCGGTGTAGGGGCGCCCCTGTGTGGGCGCCCTTCTGGTTTGAGATCCGCTCGGAGAATTGTCCCGCCCGAAAACAGGGCGGCCACACAGGGCCGCCCCTACGATCTTTCCTCGGCTTTTTGGGGATAGACTCAATCATGTCGATCGGCAGCTACCTGATGTCGCAGTTCGCCCAACCCCATGGGCCGCTGGGAGGTCTTTTCGGCTCGCTCCTGAATCGCGGCAACCGGCTGATCAACCGGTGCTCCCTGGAGGCGCTGGAGGTCGGCTCCGGCCAGCGGGTGCTGGACGTGGGCTTCGGGGGCGGCGCAGCGCTGGAGATCCTGCTCGCGGAGAAGGACTGCGGCTACGTCGCGGGCCTGGACCCCTCGGAGACGATGGTGCGGGCCGCCGAGCGCAGGCTCGCCCCCTGGATCGAGGACGGCCGGCTGGCGGTCCGGCGCGGCACGGCCGAGGACATCCCCTGGCCGGGCACTCGGAGTTCGACCGGGGTCTTGAGCGTCAACTCGCTGCCCTACTGGCCCGACCCTCCGCGGGGCGTGCGAGAGATCGCGCGGGTCCTGCGGGCCGGGAGGGACGCTGGTCCTGGGCCGGCGGGAAGAAGGCGTCGATGGACAAGCTCGGCATCGAGAGCCTGGGCTACTGGTCGCCGAGCGAAAGCGAGATCGAGACCCTGCTCGACGAGCGCCGGTTTCGTGGTCTTGAGCGCGCAGAGTCACCGTGAAGCGGCGAGGGGCGATTTCGTGATTTTCCGGGCGCGAAGGGCCGTCTGATCCGAGGAGGAATGAGTCATGGATGATATGGATCGGGACCTCCTGTTTATCTTGACATTCCTCGGCCTGACGATCGTGATCGGCGTGCTGGGCCTTTTTCTCTTGAGCCGGTTGAGCAAGGCCGGGTTTACACGGCCGGCCGGCGTGACGGTGCTGGTCTCGCAGGGCTGCTGCTGGTCCTGGCGTTCCTGTCGACGCTTCCTCCCTTACGTGGCGCTGGCTCCTGCCGTGGTCTTCGCCGTGCTCGGCATGGCAGCTCTGGCTCAAAGGAGGCAAGCTCCACCGCGGTGGCGGGATCGTGTTGCTGCTCGTGGGCGTCGCATGGTCGGTGTTCACCGCCATTCAGGTGAACACTCTGGCCTCGGCAGCGGACATCCGCGTCGATCTGTTGATCACGCTGCCCATCATGGCT
Source organism: uncultured Acidobacteriota bacterium (assembly GCA_963792575.1). Classification (GTDB taxonomy): domain Bacteria; phylum Acidobacteriota; class Thermoanaerobaculia; order Multivoradales; family UBA5704; genus DATARR01. The sequence goes on along the minus strand of CAWBWZ010000020.1, from coordinate 817,518 downwards.
TTCGTGAGCTTTATCGGCTTCAGCCTCTTCGGAGCCCTTCCCTCGGCGCGGATTTCCTAGGCGAGCTATGCCATCCATCGCCGCCGCCAGGCCGCTCCGATCCCGGTCGCCTTCGTCAAGTATTACGAGAAGGGCTCCACCGTCATGGGCGCCGACCAGATCTCCGAGGGTCTGCGGGCCCGCGGCTGGGATGCCCGCTCGGTCCCCGTGGCCGAGCTGGGGAGCATCCGGCCCGGCATCCTGGTGTTCATCAAGACGTCGCGGCTCGACCACTCCTGGCGCGGGCGAAGGCGCGGGGGCACCGGCTGGTGCTCGACGTCCAGGACACGGTCGTGTTCAAGCGGCGGATCAAGAACAAGTGGCTGTACGACGCGCTGATCTTCAAGAGCCGGCGCCAGCTCGCGGATTTCGGCCGGCGGGCAAGCCCGACCGCGTGATCTACCACCAGTGGGACCCCCGGTACGCCGCCAACGAAGCGCCGGGGACCGCATGGCGCTCGGCTATCTCGGCCAGCCGCGGTCGCTCGCGGTCTGGGGGGAGCTGCCGGACGTCGACTACGTCCAGCGCGCGGCTTTTCTGCGGCGGCGCCGGGGTTTCAACTGCCATCTCTCGATCCGGGAGCCGGGGCGGGACTTCCTCTACAAGCCGAACTGCAAGGTCTCGACAGCGGCGGCCTGCGAGGCGAACCTGATCACCACCCGCGACCTGACCACCGTCGAGCTGCTGGGCGAGGACTACCCCTACTATTGCGAGCCGGAGCGGGGTCGATCCTGGCGGCGATCGAGCGGGCGCGCTCCTCCTTCGGCTCGCCGGAGTGGCGGCGGGGGCTGGAGCGGATGCGGGCGGTGCGCGAGCTCACCCGCATGGACCGCGTGCTCGAGGAGTACGAATCCCTGTTCCATCAGCTCGCTCGGAGGCGGACATGACCGGCACGATCTGCTACTTCATCCAGAGCCACCGCGATCCGGAGCAGATCTACCGGCTGGTGAGGACGCCTGCGCCGCGGCAGCCCGAACGGCCTGATCGTCGTGCAGCACAACCCGGTGGGGTTCGAGCTCGACTGGTCGCCGCTCGCGGACCTGCCGGGCGTCTATCTGATGCCCCCCTGCGGGCCCCAGCTCCGCTCCCACTACTCCTGCCAGGTGCAACCCTTCCTCGACCTCATCGACTGGCTCGAGCGGGAGGGGCTGGCGTACGACTGGCTGGTGAACCTGAGCGCCCAGGACTATCCGGTGACCCCTTGCCGGCGATCGAGGCGTTCCTCTCGGCCGCCGGCTGCGACGGGTTCATCCGCCACTGGGACGTGCTGTCGCCGGCCAGCCCCTGGAAGCAGCGCAAGGCGCGGAACCGCTACTGGCACCATCACTGGTGGCTGCCGGCGAAGGCCGAGCCGGCGCTGCGGGCCCTGCGGCCGCTCACCAAGATCCTGCCGATCTCCGTCACCCTCGACTACGGCTCGCTGCTCGGGGCGCGGAGGCTCCGCACGCCGTTCCACGAGGGCTTTCGCTGCTACGGCGGCTGGGCCTGGTTCTCGCTGCGGCGCCAGGCGATCCTCTATCTCCGCGATTTCCTGGCGGGCATCCGGAGGTGGAGGACACTATCAACCTGACCCAGACCCCCGAGGAGTCGCTGGTGCAGACGGTGCTCGTCAACAGCGGGCGCTTCGAGCTGGTGGACGACGATCTGCGCTACATCGACTACTCGCGCGCCAACAAGGGCTCGCCGCGCACCCTCTCGGTGGCGGACCTGCCGCTGATGGCCGGCGGGCGCTACCACTTCGCGCGCAAGTTCGACCCCGGGCGACGCCCGCGTGCTCGACCGCTCGACGCCCGGCTCGGGATGCTGAGGCGGGGGGGCCGCCCCCCTTGCGCCCACCTTCGCCCACCTGCCATGCTGCCAACCCAGGCGCGAGAGCGCGGTCTAGAGGAGGGAACAACATGAGAATCATCGTGATCGGAGCCACGGGGACCATCGGCAAGGCGGTCGTCGAGGCATTGGCGGGGAAGCATGAGGTGGTGCAGGTCGGCCACACGGGTGGGGAGTATCAGGTGGATCTGGCGGCCAAGGACTCGATCGAGCGCCTGTTCGAGATGGTGGCGCCGTTCGATGCCGTGGTCTCGGTGGCGGGGATGGCGAAGTTCGGCGCCCTGGAGGGGCTGTCGGACGCCGATTTCCAGTTCAGCCTGTCGAGCAAGCTGATGGGGCAGGTGAACCTGGTGCGCGCCGGGATGGCGACGATCCGCGACGGCGGCTCCTTCACGCTCACCAGCGGCGTGCTCGCCCAGGAGCCGACGCGGGGGAGCGCGGCGATCAGCCTGGTCAACGCGGGCCTCGAGGGGTTCGCCCGGGCGGCCGCCCTGGAGATGCCGCGCGGGGTGCGGATCAACGTCGTCAGCCCGCCGTGGGTGAGCGAGACGCTGGAGGCCATGGGGCGGGACGGCGACGCCGGAATGCCGTCGGCCCAGGTGGCCCGCGCGTACGTGGACAGCGTCGAGGGGAGCGAGACCGGGGAGGTCCTCGACGCCCGCGCCTTCGCGTATTGACGTCCAAACCGTGTAGGATCGTCCCGGAGCTAGGGGGGCCGCAAGGCTGAGAGTCCTTCGGGGACGACCCTCATCACCTGACCTGGGTAATGCCAGCGTAGGGAAGCGATGACGAGCTTGGCCCCTCTCCCGTTTTCCAACAGGAAGTCTCTACCGCTGAGAGGAGCCGCCGATGATCGAGCCTACCGCCCACGCGATCCGTCCCGGGATCACCACCGGTCCCTTCCCCAATTCCGTCAAGATCCACGTCGAGGGGAGCCTGCCCGGCGTGCGCGTGCCGATGCGCGAGATCCGCGTCTCGCCGACCCAGACCCACGCCGGGCTGACGGTGCCAGAACCCGCCGGTCACCGTCTACGACACCTCCGGGCCCTACACCGATCCCGGCGGCGGAGATCGACCTCCACCGGGGCTTGCCGCCGCTGCGGCGGGAGTGGATCCTGGGGCGCGGCGACGTCGAGGAGCTGCCGGACGTCTCCTCCGAGTACGGCCGGCGGCGCGCCGCCGATCCCAGGCTCGTGCCGGTGCGCTTCCCGCACCTGCGGCGGCCGCTCTGCGCCCGGCCCGGCAGTGGCAGCGGCAATGTCACCCAGATGCACTACGCGCGGAAGGGGATCGTCACCCCGGAGATGGAGTTCATCGCCATCCGCGAGAACCAGCGCCGCGAGCTGGCCCGCGAGACGATGGACGGCCGGGCCTGGGGGGCGGCGTCGCCCAGCACCCGGGGCAGGCGCTGGGGGCGGGCATCCCGACGGTGATCACCCCCGAGTTCGTGCGCGACGAGGTGGCGCGCGGCCGGGCGATCATCCCGGCCAACATCAACCATCCCGAGAGCGAGCCGATGATCATCGGCCGCAACTTCCTGGTGAAGATCAACGCCAACATCGGCAACTCGGCGGTGACCTCCTCGATCGAGGAGGAGGTGGAGAAGATGGTCTGGGCGATCCGCTGGGGCGCCGACACGGTGATGGACCTGTCGACCGGGCAAGAACATCCACGAGACGCGCGAGTGGATCCTGCGCAACTCGCCGGTGCCCATCGGCACGGTGCCGATCTACCAGGCGCTGGAGAAGGTGGGCGGCAAGGCCGAGGAGCTCACCTGGGAGATCTACCGCGACACCCTGATCGAGCAGGCCGAGCAGGGGGTCGACTACTTCACCATCCACGCCGGCGTGCGGCTCGCCTACGTGCCGCTGACGGCGCGGCGGATGACCGGCATCGTCTCGCGCGGCGGCTCGATCCACGCCAAGTGGTGCCTGGCGCACCACCGCGAGAACTTCACCTACGAGCACTTCGAGGAGATCTGCGAGATCATGCGCGCCTACGACGTCGCCTTCAGCCTCGGCGACGGCCTGCGGCCGGGCTCGATCGCCGACGCCAACGACGCCGCCCAGTTCGCCGAGCTGGAGACCCTGGGCGAGCTGACCCAGATCGCCTGGAAGCACGACGTGCAGGTGATGATCGAGGGGCCGGGGCACATCCCCATGCACCTGATCAAGGAGAACATGGACCGCCAGCTCGAGGCGTGCGGCGAGGCGCCGTTCTACACGCTCGGGCCGCTGACCACCGACATCGCGCCCGGCTACGACCACCTCACCTCGGCGATCGGCGCCGCGATGATCGGCTGGTACGGCACGGCGATGCTCTGCTACGTCACCCCCAAGGAGCACCTGGGGCTGCCCAACAAGGAGGACGTCAAGGAGGGGGTGATCGCCTACAAGATCGCCGCCCACGCGGCCGACCTCGCCAAGGGGCACCCCGGCGCGCAGATCCGCGACAACGCGCTGTCGAAGGCGCGCTTCGAGTTCCGCTGGGAGGACCAGTTCAACCTCTCGCTCGATCCGGACACCGCCCGCGCCTACCACGACGAGACCCTGCCGCAGGAGGGCGCCAAGGTGGCGCACTTCTGCTCGATGTGCGGGCCGCATTTCTGCTCGATGAAGATCACCGAGGAGGTGCGCGAGTACGCGGCGAAGCAGGGAGTGGAGGAGACCCGGGCTCTGGAAGAGGGGATGAAGGAGAAGTCGGAGGAGTTCCGGCAGGGCGGGGCGGAGATCTACCTCTGAATCCCGTTCGCTGGGCTTTCCGAGGTGTCCGTCCGCGTTTCAACGGAGCTCGGCAACGTTTCGGAGAAGCTCGGCAACATTCCGGAGGAGCTCCGCAACGTTCCGGAGGAGCTCCGGAATGTTGCGGAGGAGCTTCGGAATGTTGCGGCGGAGTTCCGCAGCATTCCGGAGGAGCTCCGGAACGTTGCGGAGGAGCTCCGGAATGTTGCGGCGAAGCTCGGAAACGTTGCGGAGAAGCGCGGAAACCCTGCGGAGCTTCAAAATAACTCGGGCGAGACAGAAAATAAGTCTCTAGGATACGGGTGCGGGGCGGGCGCGCAACGAAAAAAGCTCCCCGAACACCGGGTGCAGATCCGCCGCGATCCCTACCTCCAGGCGGTCCGCGGCGGCGGCGAGGGCGGTGTCGCCGTCCGTCGACGGCAGCGGCCAGCGCAGGGTCAGGCGATTCAGGCCCCGGCGCAGATTCCCCCGCTCGATCCGCAGCACCGTCCGCGTCCAGCGTTCTCCCGCGTCCACGGCGCCCAGATCCCGATCGTTGACGGCGATCCGTACCGGTCCGGGCGCGGAGAGCCGGACGGTCATCGCGATCTCCACGTCCCGCTCCGCGTCGCAGATCAGGCAGAACGCGGACTCCGGCCACGGGCTGCGGAACGTGGCCCGCCGGGAGAGGTCCTCGAAATCCATCACCTCCGGATAGAACCTTTCCAGCGGCTCCCAGAGGTAGATCGCATCGAGGAGCTCGGTTCCTTCCTCGCGGATCGCGAGGTGCTCCAGGAGGAGGTTATCGATGCGCTCTCCGGCGGGGTGGCCGCGGCGCTCCAGGACGGCGCGGATGGCCTCGATCAGGTCGGCGTCGAGGTGGTCCCAGCGCCAGCCGTGCTGGAGGAGGAGGCGGTAGGGGGAGGCGAGGTTGCGCTGCTGAGCCGCGGTCAGCACGGCGGGGCAGGGGGCGCAGCGGGCGGCGACGAGGTCGAGCATGGTCTCGGCGATGCCGGGGGAGGCGTCGAGGGCGGCCTCGCACCAGTGCTCCAGGATGGGGCGCCTGGAGCCGGTCGAGAGAAGGCGGTGGGCGGTGTGGATGGCGGCGCCGAAGCGGGCGACGGCCGCGGCTTCGGGAGAGATGCGGCGAGGGGGAGATCAGACGCCGCCAGTCCTGCTTCTCTTCGAGCATTCCCGAGAGATTCAGCACCTGGGCGGCGACGGCGGCCATGGCGACCTGGATCCCCTCCAGGGTCAGGTGGCAGTAGTCGAGGAAGAGGCGGCGATCCGGGCAGGCTCGATCCGGTGTGCTCGGAAAAGACGTCGCGGAGGTCCACGGTGAGGAAGCCGTGCCGGCGGGCACGATCCCGCAGCAGATCGCGGGCCGCCGTGGTGGCCTGGGGCGCGCTCAAGGAACGCGAGGGTGGCGTAGCGGGCGGCGTCGACCTCGGCGAGGCAGGCCTTCCGCGCGTCTTCGAGATTTCCGAGTCCCAGGTGGGCCCGGGCAAGAAGGCGCCACGTCGAGGAGCAGTTACCGCCGTCGATCTCCCGCATCGCTTTGGACGGATTCGATCGCGCCCGCGAAGTCTTTCTGATCGAGGCGTTCGATAGCTTCCGCGTAGAGGGCGTGCCAGCGACCGGTGTCGTCGCCGCCCAGCCAGACCGGCGGCTGGCGCGTCTCCCAGTCGGCGAGGTTGACCTCCGGGATCACCACGACGACCGGGATGTGCACCGCCCAGGCGAGCTCCGCGATGTCGCCGAATGCCGCTTCCGCCGCCTGCCGCAGCCTCTCCGCGGCGAGCCCGATCGGCCCGGCGATCCCGTCCTCCCGTAGCGCCTGGCCGTAACGCTGCCGCGCCGCGACGGACGGGGCGTAGGGGGAGACCTCCGGCGTTTCCAGCAGGTTCCAGTTGTTGCCGGCGAAGAGGACCAGGACGTCGGGGTTGATCTGGAGCGAGGCGCGCACGGTCGCGGCGAGGGAGGGCAGGGTCTCGTTGGTGCGGGCGAGGTCGATCACCTCGAAGTGGTCCGTCCCGCCAGCGGCCCGGAGCTGGGCTTCGAGCACCCGGGCGGGCGTCAGGTGGGGAGCGTAGAGATAGCCCGCCGCGACCGACTCGCCGAAGAAGGCGACGCGGAGCGGCAGCAGGGATTTCTTGGGCCGGAGGACCGGCGTGGACGCATGGTGATCCCCGAGTGGCAGCGGGTCGGGACGGACGAAGACGGTCTTGCCGTCGACCTCTCGCGGCTGCCAGATGCTGATCGGCTCCGGGAAGCGCGGCACAGGGCGGGGTTCCGGATCCGAGGGCGCGCCGAGCAGGCCGGCCGCCTGCAGGAGGCGGGCGGTGCGCAGGCCCTCGGGGGTGGCGAGGATCTCGGCGAGGCGATCGAAGAGCGATCTCATACGAACGTGTAGAGGTCGGCGCTGATCGCGCTCGATCCGCGGGCGAAGCCGCTGCGGGCGCGCTCGCGCCAGGCGGGGAGGAGGCCGGCCCAGTTCGACGGCAGCCGGTCGCGGTCGATCAGGAAGTCCTCCAGGACCAGGGCGTCGATTCCGGAGACACCCATGCAGGAGAGGGCGTCCACGGGCGAGGCGACGATCGGCTCGCCGCGCACGTTGAAGGAGGTGTTCACCAGCAGCGGGCAGCCGGTGCGCCGCCGGAAGGCTTCGAGCAGGGCGGCGAAGCGCGGCGCGATCGACGGATCGACGGTCTGCGGGCGGGCCGAGCCGTCGACGTGGGTGATCGCCGGCAGGTCGAGCGGCGAGGTCACCTGGCAGGTCTCCAGCATGAAGGGGGAGGGGTGGTCGAGATCGAAGTGCTCCGGCCGCGTGGGCGGCGAGGACGCTCGGGGCGAAGGGGCGGAACGCCTCGCGCTTCTTGACCAGCCGGTTCAGGCGGTCGCGCATTCCGGGGTCGCGCGGGATCGGCGAGCAGGCTCCGCCCGCCGAGCGCGCGGGGGCCCAGCTCCATGGCGCCGTGGAACCAGCCGACCACCTCGCCGGCGCGCCAGCCGGTCCACCACCGCCTCCAGCAGCTCGGCCTCGCGGCCGCGGAAGTCGTAGGCGGCGATCCCGGTGGCGGCGAGGAGGCCGGCGATCTCGCCGGAGCTCCAGCGCGGCCCGAGGTAGACGTGGCGCAGCGGCTCGCGGCCGTCCGCCGGTGAGCTGGACGTGGGCCAGGGCGGCGGCGCCCAGGCAGCCGCCCGCGTCGCCGGCGGCGGGCTGGACGAACAGGCGCTCGAAGGGGCCCTCGCGCAGGATGCGGCCGTTGGCGACCACGTTGAGCGCCACGCCGCCGGCCATGCAGAGGTCGGGGAGACCGGTCCGCTCGTGGAGCCAGTGCGCCTTGTCGAGCAGGATCTCCTCGAGCACCGCCTGGAGGCTCCGCGCCACGTCCTGATGGAAGCGGGTGATCTCGGACTCAGGCTTCCGCGGCGGCTCGCCGAAGAGGCGCGGCAGGGCGCCGCGAGTACATCCGCCGGCCGCGGACGAAATCGAAGTACTGGAGGTCGAGCCGGTACTGCCCGCCCGGATCCGGGGGAGACCAGCCGGCGCATCGCGTCGAGAAAGCGCGGCTCGCCGTAGGGAGCGAGGCCCATCACCTTGTACTCGCCGTCGTTGACCTCGAAGCCCAGGTAGGAGGTGATCGTGGCGTAGAGGAGGCCCAGGGAGTGCGGGAAGTCGACCTCCTCGAACAGCTCGACGGCCGCTCCCCGTCCGCGCCATAGGTCGTCGTCGCCCACTCGCCGACGCCGTCGACGGTGAGCACCGCGGCCTCCGTGAACCCGGAGAACGAAGAACGCGCTGGCGGCGTGGGAGAGGTGGTGATCGAAGGTGAGGATCGGCCCGTCCCATCCCAGTCCCTCGCGGATCGCCCGCTCCGGAGCGCGTCCCGGATCGAGCCAGTCCAGATCCGGGGACGCTCCCTCCGGAGTGCCGGCCCAGAGCTGGCGGGAGAGCTTTTTGACCGGCGACTCGTAGTAGGCGACGGAGTCGACCTCCGTGATGCCGATCCCCCCCTCCCGCAGGCAGAAGCGGAACGCCGAGACCGGCAGCCGCGGATCGTGCTTGACCCGCGAGAACCGCTCCTCCTCGGCCGCCGCCACCAGCCCGCCGTCGCGCAGCAGGCAGCAGGCGGATTCGTGGAAGAAGGCGGAGAGGCCGAGGATGTTCATGGCTGGAGCCGAGGAGTCTACCGAAGTTCCGCCGCGACGAAGTCCGCTGTAACGAAAACGGCCCCCCCTTCGCCAGTAGTCGAAGAGGAACGATCAAGGGCCGGATCTCCCCTTGCCAAGAGGGTAGGGCAGAGTAAAAATAAGCAGGTTAATGAAGTCTAAAAAATAGTGCGCCCCGCGATGGAGCCGGGCCGGGCTCCAGGGGGCGGGACCAAGGAAAGGGAGGAATTCATGCCAGTCCAGCCGACCTACCCGGGTGTCTACATCGAGGAGATTCCCAGCGGAGTGCGGACGATCACCGGCGTCGCCACCTCGATCACCGCCTTCGTGGGCCGTGCCTTCCGCGGACCGGTCAACGATCCCGTGACCATCAACAGCTTTGGCGACTTCGAGCGGAGCTTCGGGGGGCTGTGGGCCGACAGCTCGCTCGGCTATGCGGTCCGCGACTTCTATCTCAACGGCGGCGGCCAGGCGATCATCGTGCGGCTGTACCACCCCTTCTTTGCCTCGGACGCGGACCGGACAAAGGCGGTGAACGCCGCGAAAGCCGTCGCCGACGCTGCCAAGACGGCCGCCGCCGCGCCGGGGAGCGACGCCGACAGCGTGAAGAACGCCGCACGGACGGCGGCCAACGGGTTCGCGACCGAGCCGGAAAAGACGGCCGCGGACGTGGTGGCCAAGGCCGCCGAGGCCTCCGCCGCCATCAATCCCAAGCCGCCGGCCAACACCGTGCGGGACGCGGCGGTGGCCGCCACCGCGACCGCGGCTCCGGTGACCAACGCCGGCCTCACGGTGGACACTCTGCAGTTGCAGGCAGCGAGCCCGGGGAGCTGGGGCAACCAGCTCCAGGCCATGGTGGACCACGACGTCGCCGGTCCCGACCCGAACCTGTTCAACCTCAGAGTTCGCGCCGGCAGCGCGGGCTCGGTCGAGGTGTTCCGCAATGTCGCCGTGGCCGCGGGCCACCCGCGCCTGGTGGACAAGGTGCTGGCCGCCGAATCGAAGCTGGTGCGGGCCGTCGTCCCGCTTCCCGCCACGCCACCCGCCGAGACGTCCTGGGTCACGGCCGGCCAGCCCGCCTCGGACGGCGGTCCCCTCGTCGGCAACGACGTCCTCGGCTCGCCCGATCAGAAGCAGGGGCTCTTCGCGCTGGAGAAGGCCGACCTCTTCAACCTCCTCTGCATCCCGCCCTACCGAGCACCGGCGATGTCGACGCCGTCCGTGATCACCCAGGCGGCGGTCTACTGCGAGACGCGCCGGGCCATGCTGCTGGTCGATCCGCCGAGCGCCTGGGTGCGACAAGGACGCGGCCAAGACCGGCATTGCCGCGGCAGTCGGGCACCACCAGCAAGAACGCGGCGCTGTTCTTCCCGCGGCTGCGGGAGGCCGATCCCACTGCGCGACAACCAGCTGAGGGACTTCGCGCCGTGCGGCGCGGTCGCCGGCGTGTTCGCCCGCACCGACGCGCAGCGCGGCGTCTGGAAGGCGCCGGCCGGGCATCGACGCCAGCGCTCGCCGGCGTGCCGGCGCTCGAGCGTGCACGCTCACCGACGCGCGAGAACGGCGCAGCTCAACCCGCTCGGCATCAACTGCCTGCGCACCTTCCCGGTCGTCGGGCCGCGTGGTCTGGGGCGCGCGCACGCTGCAGCGGCGCCGACCGGCTGGCCGACGAGTGGAAGTACGTGCCCGTCCGCCGGCTCGCGCTGTTCCTCGAGGAGAGCCTCTACCGCGGCACGCAGTGGGTGGTCTTCGAGCCGAACGACGAGCCGCTCTGGGCGCAGATCCGGCTCAACGTCGGCGCGTTCATGCACGACCTGTTCCGCCAGGGCGCGTTCCAGGGCACGCACGCCGCGCGAGGCCTACTTCGTCAAGTGCGACAAGGAGACCACGACGCAGAACGACATCAACCTCGGCATCGTCAACATCCTCGTCGGCTTCGCGCCGCTCAAGCCGGCCGAGTTCGTGGTCATCCAGATCCAGCAGATCGCCGGCCAGATCGAGACCTAAGGAGAGCACGCCATGGCCCAGTTCACGCGTCAACCCGCAGCGCTTCGACCCGTACAAGAACTTCAAGTTCCGGGTGAAGTGGGACGGCCGCTACGTCGCCGGCGTCAGCAAGGTCGGCGCGCTCAAGCGCACCACCGAGGTGGTCAAGCACCGCGAGGGCGGCGACCCGAGCACGCAGCCGCAAGTCGCCCGGCCGCACCGAGTACGAGGCGATCACGCTCGAGCGCGGCGTCACCCACGACACCGAGTTCGAGCAGTGGGCGAACAAGGTCTGGAACTTCGGCGCCGGGCTCGGCGCGGAGGTCTCGCTCAAGGACTTCCGCAAGGACATCATCATCGAGGTCTACAACGAGGCCGGCCAGCTCGCGCATCGCCTACAAGGTCTTCCGCTGCTGGGTCTCGGAGTACCAGGCGCTGCCCGACCTCGACGCCAACGCCAACGCGGTCGCCATCCAGCACATCAAGCTCGAGAACGAGGGCTGGGAGCGCGACCTCGAGGTCACCGAGCCCGCCGAGCCGACCTTCACGGTGCCGCAGTAGGCCATGCGCGAGCTCACCCCCTCCGGGTTGCTGGCGGCCTGGGAGCAGGGCCAGGGGCACGGGCCCACGGTCCGCGCCCTGGCGCTGCTGGCCGCCGCCAGCCCGGAAGCCGCCTGGGAGGATCTCGGCGCCCTGCCGCTGGGCGAGCGGGACCGGCGTCTTCTCGAGCTGCGGGAAGGGGCGCTCGGCCGCCGCATCGAGAGCGTCGCCCGCTGCCCAGGGTGCGGCGAGCCGCTGGACCTCTCCCTCGATACCCGGGATCTGCGCGCCGGCTCGGCGGCCGCGGCGGAAGGAGAGCTCTCCGAGAACGGCCTCGCGCTCCGCTTCCGGCTCCCCAACAGTCTCGACCTGCTGGCCGCCGAGCGCTGCGCGGGGGTGGAGGAGGCCCGGCGGCTGCTCGCCGAGCGCTGCGTGGTGGAGGCGCGGCGGGAGAGCGGGCCGGTCGCCGCCGCCGATCTCACGGAAGAGAACGTGGCCGCGCTGTCGGCGGCCCTGGCCGAGGCGGACCCCGGGGCCGAGCTGCTCCTGGAGCTCCGCTGCCCGGCGTGCGAGAGCGGCTGGTGGGAGCTCCTGGACGTGGCGACCTTCGTCTGGACCGAGGTGGAGGTCCAGGCCCGCCGGCTGCTGCGGGAGGTGCACGCGCTGGCCCGCGCCTACGGCTGGCGGGAGGCGGACGTGCTCGCCTTGAGCCCGCGGCGCCGCCGGCTCTACCTGGAGATGGTGGGCGCATGAGTGACTTCCTGGGCCGCCTCGCCGCCCGCGCCCTGGGCCAGGTGCCGCCCCTGGGGCCACGGCTCGCCTCGCGCTTCGAGCAGGCTCCGGCGTTGTCCGAGGAGGCGGTGGAAAGCGCTCCCGCGGAGCAGGCGCCGGAGGGCCGGACCCTCACCTCCCCGGCCCTCCTCTCCCCGATGGAGAGGAGGGAGGAAGAAGTTGTGATGGATCTGGACGGCCAAGTGGGCGCTCGAACCGTCCTGCCCGCGATGGTGCCGCCTCCGATCCCCGCGCTATCTCCTGTCCCCGCGACGGCGGTGAGAGCCGCCGTCCCTGCTGAGAGGGCGCCTGAACAGCCCGCCCTGGAGGGGCGGCATTTGAATAGCCTGGGGCTTCAGCCCCAGGTGAGCAGGCCGCAAGATCTCCTGAGCCCCGAAGGGGCGACACCCGGGAAGGCAGATCGCCCCCCTTCCCTGGGGCTCACGCCCCAGGCTAGCCAAATGCCGCCCCTCCAGGGCGGAGTATTGCGGATACCCACTGAGGAAATTGACGAAATTTCGTCGACCCCCTCCCCGGCGGCCCCCCGGGGGGAACGGATCGAAGCGACCGAGGCACATCGCCCCCTGTTCCCCCGGTCCGCGCTGCGGGAGGAGTCCGCTCTGCCCGGGCTCGCGGTCCTCTCGCCGCGCGCGATGTCCGCGGAAACCGGAACCGCTCCGGCGGCGGAGCCGGTCATCCGGGTCACCATCGGGCGCATCGAGGTGCGGGCCGCCGCGCCCGCGCCGCCTCCGGCGCCCGCCGCCCGGCCCGCCGTCCCCCGGCTCAGCCTCGAGGACTATCTGCGCCGTCGCGGCGAGGGGCGGATGTGAGCAATCACCTCGCTTTCGCCAACGTCACGGAGGCCCTGCGGGTTCTGCTGGACGCCGCCGCCAAGAAGGCGGTCTCCGGCGCCGCGGCGACCGCCGACCGGCCGAACCTCCTCAAGGACGACAGCCCGGGCGTCAACATCTTCCTCTACCAGGTGACCCCGAATGCCTCCTGGCGCAATGCCGACCTCCCCACCCGGCGCCAGGACGGCACGGTGGGGCAGCGCCCCCTGGCAGCCTTTGACCTCCATTACGTCCTCAGCGTCTACGGCGCCGACAAGCAGCACGAGCCGCAGCGCATCCTGGGCAGTGTGGTGAGCACCCTCCACACGCAGCCGGTGCTCTCCCCCGAGATGCTCCGCGCCGCCGCCAAGGACACCCTCGTCCTCTCCAACCTCGCCGAGCAGGGGGAACTGGTGCGGCTCTCGCCGACCGGCTTCAACCTGGAGGAGCTGTCGAAGCTCTGGTCCGTCTTCTTCCAGGTCCCCTACAAGCTCTCCGTGGCCTACCAGGCGTCGGTGGTGCTGATCGAGCCCGAGGTGACCACCCAGCCGGCGCTGCCGGTGCGCGGGCGCAACCTCTACGTCGCCCCCTTCCGCCAGCCGGAGATCGAGGAAGTGGCCGCCGCCGCCGGCCCGGGCTTGCCGATCCTGCCGGGCGACACCATCGTCCTGCGCGGCCGCAACCTCAGCGGCGGGGCGACGCGGGTGCGGATCGGCGGCACCGAGGTGGAGCCCGCACCGGCGGACCTGTCGGACGGCGAGATCCGCGTCCCGCTCGCCGCGCCGCCGTTCCCGGCCGACGCGCTGCGGGCCGGCGTCGTGGGCGCCCAGGTCGTCCAGCTCCAGCTCCTCGGCACGCCGCCTACGCTCCACGCCGGCACGGAGTCCAACGTCGCGCCCTTCGTCCTCCGGCCCAGGATCAAGAAAGTGGGGCCGGAGCCCGACGTCACCATCTCGGCTGCCGTGGACGGCGTCCGTACCGTCACCGTGGGGATCGAGCCGCGGGTGGGCGCGGAGCAGCGGGTCGTCCTCCTCCTCAACGAGCTGGTGGCCGCGAATCCCCGGGCTCACTCGGCGGTGGCCGAGCGGCGGGCGAACGACACCGATCCGGTCGTCTTCAAGCTGCGCGGCCTCAATCCCGGGACGGCTTTCCTCGTCCGCGTGCAGGTCGACGGCGCCGAGAGCCTGCTGGACGTCGTGGCCGGCGCCTACGACGGCCCGAAGGTGACGGTGCCATGAGCGGCGAGGCCCTGAACGGTGAGGCGATGGACTGGCGGGAGGCCAACCAGCGCCATCTCCTGGCGGCGCTGGCCGTGGTGCGCGGCGCGCTCGACCGCCACGCGGGTGGCCCTGAGCCCGGGCCGGAGGCGGCGCGGGCCCTGGAGGAGGCCGCCGCGGCGATGCCGGCGCCGCCCGCTCTGGATGTCGTGCGCGAGCGGTTCGGCCTGTCGGCCTTTGAGCGCGACGTCCTCCTGCTCTGCGCGGGCGTCGAGCTGGACTCCGGGTTCGCCGCCCGCTGCGCCGCGGCCCAGGGCGAAGGCAACCGCCGCCAGCCGACCTTCAGCCTCGCCCTGGCGGCCCTCCCCGAGCCCCACTGGAGCGCCCTGACCCCGGCGGCCCCCCTGCGCCACTGGCGGCTGATCGAGATGGGGAGCGGCGACGGGTTGACCGTGAGCCCGCTGCGCGTCGACGAGCGCGTGCTCCACTTCCTCGCCGGGGTGGAAACGATCGACGATCGGCTGTCCGGCCTGGTAAAGCCGATGACCGGCGGGGCCGAGCTCGTCCCCTCGCAGCATGAGCTCGCCCACCGGATCGCCGCGGCGTGGTCCGAGGCCGCCGGCCGGAGCGCCCTGCCGGCCGTCCAGCTCTGCAACGGCAGCGGTGGCAGCGTTGGCGACGCGGCGGGGCAGCGGGCGATCGCGCTCGCCGTCTGCGCGCACTTGGGGCTCAACCTCCATGCCCTCGCCGTGGCCGCCGTGCCCACAGCGCCGGCGGAGCTCGAGGGGCTGATCCGGATCTGGGAGCGGGAGGCGGTCCTCTCGGGAAGCGCCCTCTTCCTCGACGCCGCCGAGCTCGATGCCGGCGACGCGGCGCGGGAGAGCGCGGTCGCCCGGCTGACCGAAGAGCTGCGGGGGCCGCTGCTCATCGCCCTGCGCGAGCGGCGGCCGGCGCGGCAGCGCCCGGTCCTCGCGTTCGACCTCCGCGCGCCGTCCTCCGAAGAGCAGCGGGCCCTCTGGCGCTCGGCCCTCGGCCCCGCCGCCGCGGAGGTCAACGGCCAGCTCGACGCCATCGTCTCCCAGTTCAGCCTCGGCGCCGCGGGCATCCGCTCGGCCGCCGCGCAGGCGGCGGGACCCTTGGCGGAACAAGCGGCGGACGCGGGCCCGCTCCTCTGGGACGCCTGCCGGGCGCAGAGTCGGCCGCGCCTGGAGAGCCTGGCCCAGCGCATCGAGCCCGCCGCGGGCTGGGACGACCTGGTGCTGCCCGAGCGCGCAGACCGCGACTGCTGCGCGAGATCGCCGCCCAGGTCCGCCACCGCGCGCACGGTCTACGAGGACTGGGGCTTCGCCGCGCGCGGCAGCCGCGGGCCTCGGGCATCAGCGCCCTGTTCGCCGGCGCCGAGCGGCACCGGCAAGACGATGGCCGCCGAGGTGCTCGCCGACGAGCTGCGGCTCGACCTCTACCGCATCGACCTCGCCGCGGTGGTCAGCAAGTACATCGGCGAGACCGAGAAGAACCTGCGCCGGGTCTTCGACGCCGCCGAGGACGGCGGCGCGATCCTGCTCTTCGACGAGGCCGACGCGCTGTTCGGCAAGCGCAGCGAGGTCAAGGACAGCCACGACCGCTACGCCAACATCGAGGTCAGCTACCTGCTGCAGCGCATGGAGGCCTACCGCGGCCTGGCCATCCTGACCACCAACCTGCAAGAACGCGCTCGACACCGCCTTCCTGCGCCGGCTGCGCTTCGTCGTCCAGTTCCCGTTCCCGGACGCGCCGCAGCGGGCCGAGATCTGGCGCCGCGTCTTCCCGCCGCAGACGCCCGACCGACGGCCTCGACGCCGAGCAAGCTCGCCCAGCCTGACGGTGACCGGCGGCAACATCCGCAACATCGCCCTCGCCGCGGCCTTCCTGGCCGCGGACGAGGATTCGCCGGTGCGCATGGCCCACCTGCTGCGGGCCGCCCGCGGCGAGCTGGCGAAGATCGAGCGCCCGCTCTCCGAGGCCGAGGTGCGGGGGTGGGTGGAATGAACATCGACCTCCACATCGAGGAGCTGGTCCTCGAAGGCTTCCGCCCGTCCGACCGCCACCGCATCGGCGCCGCCGTCGAGCGCGAGCTGGCGCGCCTGCTGGCCGAGCGGGGCCTGCCGCCGGGCTTTGCCCAGGGGGTGGACATGCCGCGGCTCGACGGCGGCAGCTTCGTGGCGAAGCCGGGAGTGCGGCCGGAGGTGGTGGGGCGGCAGGTGGCGGGCGCGGTCTACGGGGGGCTGAAGAAATGAGAGCCGAGGCGCAGAGCCGGAAGGATGTCATCCCAGCCATGACTCCAGTCGCGGGCAGATTGTTGCAGCGCAAGTGTGCCTGCGGTGGCGCCCCCGGCGCGGACGGCGAGTGCTCTGAGTGCCGCAATAAGAGATTGCAGAGAAAAGCTGAGCCCGGTGGCCGGACCCCTGACGTACCGTCCATCGTCCACGACGTCCTACGGTCGCCGGGGCAGCCGCTGGACCAGGGGACACGGGCTTTCCTGGAGCCTCGCTTCGGGCATGACTTCAGCCGGGTGCGCGTGCACACGGACGCACGGGCGGGGCAGTCGGCGTCCGCCGTCGGAGCCCTGGCCTACACCGTAGGGCAGGACGTGGTCTTCGGGCCTGGCCGCTACGAGCCGGCGACGAACGAAGGGCGCAGGCTCATCGCGCACGAGGTGACCCACACCCTCCAGCAGAAAGTGGCATCCGAGCCTTCGGCACCCCTGATCGTCAATGAGCCAGGAGACCGCTATGAACGGGAGGCGCAACGTTTCGCGGATCGGGCCCTCGGGCAGGCACTGCCATTTGGCGACGCCGGCCGGTCTGTGATTGACGCATCTTCTTCCTCTGGGCTGACCCTGTTGCTGAGACAGGACGAGGGCAATGGGGAGGAGGCCGATTCCGCGGCCGAGGAAGAGGAGGGCGGCCTTTGTATCCGCACTCCCTTAGGTCCGGGAACGGTCCTTTTCAACGGCTGCACGCCGGAGCAGCTCAGCGACTTCGCCGTGATCCCGGAGGATGGCGACGTGACGACGACGCCCGAGAATGGCGTGAGCTATGACTCCGATGGGTTCTGGTATCGGAACCACTCGCCGGCAAGCGAATGGTTCAAGGTCAGCAATCACTGCGACCTCGAGGTCAGGTGCACCGCGTCGGGTATCTCCTTTTTCTGGTGCTGTAACGTGGCGGCAAGCTGTTTACGGGGCACTCCCCACTGGACGAGTGACGGCCATGACGCGGAAAACCCTTTCGAGGATTGATCCATGACCAGCTTCCCCGGCTCCCCCCGACTGATGAAAGGCGCCATCGTGGGCATTGACCTGCTCAATCCGCTGGCCAGCGTCACCGTCTTCCAGTACAACCCGGAGACGATGACGCGCCGGCTGCAGGCGCAGACGCTGGGCGGCGGCGAGGGGGACCGGACCGAGGCCCTGCGGCTCAAGGGCGCGCCGATCGAAACCATTTCTCTCGACGTCGAGATCGACGCCGCCGATCAGCTCGAGACCGGCGACGGCGTCGCCACCAGCCTGGGGATCTATCCGCAGCTCTCGGCGCTCGAGATGTTGATCTATCCGAAGAGCGCGCTGGTGATCGCCAACACGGTGCTGATGGCCCTGGGGACGATCGAGGTGGTGCCGCCGGTGGCCCCATTCACGCTGTTCATCTGGGGGCCGAAACGGGTGCTGCCGGTGCGTATCAGCGATTTCAGCATCACCGAGGAGGCGTTCGACGTGAACCTCAATCCGATCCGCGCCAAGGTCTCGCTCGGCCTGCGCGTGCTCTCGTACAACGATCTCTCGGTGTTCCATCCGGGGTATTACGTCTTCCTCGCCCACCAGGTGGTCAAGGAGGCGATGGCCGTCGTCGGCAGCCTCAACGCCGGCGCCTCGGCGGGCTTCGACGTCAAGGTGGGAGGGTGATCCATGTTCGATCCCAACAGCCGCTATTACAACCTGGAGACCGCGGTGCTCGCCACCG
This sequence comes from uncultured Acidobacteriota bacterium, assembly GCA_963792575.1. Classification (GTDB taxonomy): domain Bacteria; phylum Acidobacteriota; class Thermoanaerobaculia; order Multivoradales; family UBA5704; genus DATARR01. The sequence continues at coordinate 799,417 of CAWBWZ010000020.1, read as the reverse complement.
CCGACGGGCGCCAGCTCGCCTACAAGCGGCGTCGCTTCCTGCCCTCGGGGCGGTCGATGCCGCTGCTGGCCGAGGTGACGGTGGTCGAGGGGGACCGGCTCGATCTGATCACGGCGCGGCTGCTCTCCGATCCCGAGCAGTTCTGGCGCGTGGCGGACGCCAACAACGCCATGGACCCCACCGACCTGACGAAAGAGCCGGGGAGCCGCCTGCGGGTGGGACTGCCGCAAGCCGAGGGGGTCGCGGCGATGCCGGGATCCGAGCCGGAGCCTGAAGAGTGACCGGGCGATGATGAACCTGCTGGGGATCCACCTGACGCTGCTCATCGGCCCCACCGTGCCGGTGCCGGCGCCCCCCAACCTGATGGAGTCGCTCCAGCAGGTCAAGGTGACCCATGACGACAGTGGCATCTCCGGGTTCGAGCTCACCTTCAGGGTGGGTCGGTCGAGTCCGCTCGACCTGCTCGACTACGGCATCCTGCGCAATCCGCTGCTGCTCAAGCCGCTCAACCGGATCGTGCTGCTGGTCACCTTCGGCATCGTGCCGCAGGTGCTGATGGACGGTTTCATCACCCACCAGCAGCTGTCGCCCGGATCGGGCCCCGGCACCTCGACGCTGACGGTGATCGGCGAGGACGCCAGCGTGATGCTCGATCAGGAGGAGAAGTCGGCCGAGCATCCGGCGCAGGACGAGACGATCATCGCCAACAAGCTGATCCTCTCCTATGCCCAGTACGGGCTGATTCCGATCGTCATTCCGCCACTGGCGATCGATCCGCCGGTGCCGGTGGAGCGCATCCCGTCGCAGCAGGCCACGGATTACGCCTATCTCCAGCAGATGGCCGGCCGGCACGGCTACGTGTTCTTCATCACGCCGGGGCCGGTGCCGCTCACCAGCACGGCCTACTGGGGTCCGCCGCCGCGCCTCTCGGTGCCGCAGAAGGCGCTGTCGGTGAACCTGGGGGCGGAGACCAATGTGGAGCAGGTCAGCTTCAGCACCAACTCGCAGGCGCCGACGCTGCTGGAGGGGCAGGTGCAGGACCGCCTGACCAACCAGGCGATGCCGGTGATGACCCTCGCCAGCACCCGCGTGCCGCTGTCCGCGCAGCCCGCGTGGCTGGTACAGCAGCCGAACGTGCGCCGCCGGCAGTTCCGCCAGAGCGGCCTGAACGTGGCCCAGTCCTACGGCCGGGCGCAGGGGGAGACCGACGCCTCGGTGGACGGCACGGTGACGGCCACCGGCGAGCTCGACGCCCTCACCTATGGCGCCCTGCTCCAGCCGCGGGGGCTGGTGGGGCTGCGCGGGGTCGGCTACCAGCACGACGGCATCTATTACGTGAAGAGCGTCACCCACACGGTGAAGGTCGGCGAGTACAAGCAGCAGTTCACCCTCAACCGCGACGGCTGGGGATCCCTGACGCCGGTGTTGCCGGTATGAGGCCGGTATGAGGGAGGACCGATGAGAGAGGGCAGGAAGTTCTACGGCAAGTATCGCGGCAAGGTGGAGAACAACCTCGATCCCCTGCAGCAGGGGCGCGTGCAGGTGAGCTGCCCGGCGGTGTTCGGCGAGGGGACGCTCTCCTGGGCCATGCCGTGCTCCCCGTTCGCGGGCTCGGGGGTGGGCTTCTTCGCGCTGCCTCCGGTGGGCGCCAACCTCTGGGTGGAGTTCGAGGCGGGGGACCCCGACTACCCGATCTGGAGCGGCTGTTTCTGGGGGGTGGGGGAGGTTCCGGCGCTGCCGGCGGTCGAGCAGATGAAAGTGATCAAGACGGGGAGCATCACGCTCACCCTCTCCGATCTGCCGGGGGTCGGCGGCTTCACCCTGGAGGTCAATCCGCCGGCGGTGGCCACGCCGCTCAAAATGGTTTTCAACGCCCAGGGGATCGAGCTCAGCAACGGCGCGGCGAGCGTCAAGCTGACGCCGGCGAGCGTTTCGATCAACAACGGCGCCCTGGAGGTCATCTGATGCCCGGCTTTCTTCTCCATGTAGGCGCGTCGGCGATCTGCCCCCACGGCGGGCAGGTGACGATCATCCCGAGCAGCCCGCGCGTGCTCGTCTCGGGGCAGCCGGTGGCGACTTTCGCCGATACCACCCTGGTGGCCGGGTGCGCCTTCATCGCCGGAACCAAGCCGCAGCCGTGCATCAAGGTGCAGTGGCTGGTGCCGGCGGCGCGGGTGATGGTGGGCGGCCAGCCGGCGCTGCTGCAAACCAGCCAGGGGCTCTGCCAGAGCGCCGAGCAGATCCCGCAGGGGCCGCCGACGGTGATCGCCGGCCAGATGCGGGCGAGGGGGATGTGATGGCCAGGGGAACAATGCAGATCGGCTTTCCCTTTCACGTCGACTCGCGCGGACGGACGGCGGCGGTGGACGAGGAGAGGCACGTCCGCGACCTGATCGAGCAGGTGCTGTTCACGGCGGCGGGCGAGCGGGTCAACCGCCCGGGGTTCGGCAGCGGCCTCCTGCGGCAGGTGTTCGGGCCCAACGGCGACGTGGTGGCGACCGCCGTCCAGTTCACGGTGCAGGGGTCGCTCCAGCAGTGGCTGGGGGACCGCATCCAGGTGGAGAGCGTCGACGTGCAGAGCCTGGATTCGACGCTCTCCGTAACCGTGGTCTACCGCCTGCGGCGCGACGGCCAGCGCCGCACGGCCGAGCTCTCCCGGGAGATCTGAGCCATGGCGCGCTATATCTGCGGCAACCCGGAGCGCCGTGCGGCGGTGGAGAGGTCCCCCCTCAACGGCATCGACTTTCTCGAGGTGCTGGACGGCAAGGTCGACGGTCATCCGGAGTGGGAGCCCCTGCGCCAGCTCTTCCTGATCGTGCGGCTGCTGAAAGCTGTCCCCGCCGGGCTGGGGCGGGAGAACGTGCGCATCGACGGCGGCGTGCGGGTGACGCCGGTGCGGGCCGTCCGGGCGCTGCCGTACGCGGACCTGCCGGCGCTGGAGAAGGCTTTCCTCGATCACCAGCTCGCGCCCACGGCGGCGGAAGGCGCGCACCTGTTCGTCGTGCGCGCGGACTCCTCCGGCGACTTCTCCCCCTACCGGCTGCGGCTGGTCGCCACTCCCGAGGATCCCGGGAACCCCCAGCCGCCGGCCGGCTTCGATCCGCGCCTCTCCGAGGTCGAGTTCACTTTCAAGGTGGAATGCCCGAGCGACTTCGACTGCAAGCCGGACACGCGGTGCGCGCCCGCGGCGGGGGACGAGCCCGAGATCAGCTATCTCGCCAAGGACTACGCCAGCTTCCGGCGTCTGATGCTCGACCGCCTGAGCGCCATCGCTCCGGGCTGGCGGGAGCGCAACCCGGCGGATCTCGGGGTCGCTCTCGTCGAGATGCTCGCCTACGTGGGGGATCAGCTCAGCTATTACCAGGACGCCGCGGGCACCGAGGCCTATCTCGGCACGGCGCGCAAGCGGGTGTCGGTGCGGCGCCACGCCCGGCTGGTGGACTACTTCCTCCACGAGGGGACGAACGCCCGCGCCTGGGTGGCGTTCATCGTGGAGCAGGGATCGCCGGCCGACGGCCTGACCATGCCCGCCCAGACCCCCGTGCTCACCCGCTGGACTCCGGATGGAGCGCTGCTCGCTCCCGGGGACCTGGAGAAGGCCGAGAGCGCCGGCGCGGTGGTCTTCGCGACGCTGGACGCCGTGACGCTCCACGCCGCCCACGACGAGATCGCCTTCTACACCTGGAGCGACGGCGAGTGCTGCCTGCCCCAGGGCGCCACCGCCGCGACGCTGGTGAAACCGGCGGTGGCGCTGAAGAAGGGGCAGCTCCTGCTGCTCGAGGAGGTGAAGGGGCCGAAGACCAACATCGCCACCGACGCCGATCCCCGCCACCGCCACGTGGTGCGCCTCACCCGGGTGACCCCGGGAAAGGACCCGCTGAACGATCAGGAGGTGGTCGAGGTGGAGTGGGACGCCGCGGACGCCCTGCCGTTCCCGCTCTGCGTCTCGGCCATGACCGACGACGAGCACAAGGCGGAGCCCATCCAGGACGTCAGCGTGGCCCGCGGCAACCTCGTGCCGGCGGATCACGGCCACACCGTCCGGGACGAGGATCTGGGCAAGGTGCCCGATCCGCGGACGGAGGGTCCCTTCCGGCCGGAGCTCCGGCGCGGTCCGCTCACCCACGTGGTTTCCCTGCCGGAGGGTTTCGCGACCGGTCCCGCCGCGCGCCTCTCCGACTACCGGCCGGCCGCCGCCGCGCCCTCTGTCCGCCTGCGTTCGGATCAGGAGGATTGGACGCCGGCGCGCGACCTGCTGGCAAACAGCCGCTTCGACCGCTCCTTCGTGGCCGAGGTGGACGAGGACGGGCGGACCCGCCTGCGCTTCGGCGACGACGAGAACGGCCGCGCCCCGGTCGCCGATGCCACGTTCAAGGCCACCTACCGGGTGGGCGGCGGCACGGCGGGGAACGTCGGCGCCGACACCCTGAGCCAGGTGGCGTTGGCTCCGGACTTGCCGGCGGGGATCGCGAAAGTGCGCAACCCGCTGCCGGCGGCGGGGGGCGTCGAGCCTGAGAACCTGGAGGAGGCGCGGCAGTACGCGCCGCAGGCCTTCCGCCGGCAGCAGCGGGCGGTCACCGAGGAGGACTATGCCGCCGTGGCCCAGCGCCATCCGGAGGTGCAGCGGGCGGCGGCGACGTTCCGCTGGACCGGCAGCTGGTACACCGTCTTCCTCACCGTCGACCGGCTGGGGGGCGGCAAGGTGGACGCGGCCTTCGAGGCCCGCCTGCGCGAGCACATGGAGAGCTTCCGCATGGCGGGCTACGACCTCGAGGTGGACGGCCCGCGGCTGGTGCCCCTGGACCTCGCCCTCGACATCTGCGTCAAGCCGGATTACTTCCGCGGCCAAGTGCTGGCGGCCCTGCTGGAGCGCTTCGGCACGCGCACCCTGCCGGACGGCCGCCGGGGCTTCTTCCATCCCGACGAGTGGACTTTCGGCCAGCCGGTCTATCTGTCCCCCATTTACGCCGCGGCCGGCGAGGTCGAGGGGGTCGAGTCGGTGACGGTGCGGCGCTTCCAGCGCTGGGGCCGGCCGGCGGGGACCGAGATCCGCGACGGCGCGCTCGCCATCGACCGGCTGGAGATCGCCGTTCTCGACAACGATCCGAACTTCCAGGAGAACGGGCGGCTGGAGGTTTCCATGGGAGGTGGCAAGTGAGCGCCGGAAACGATTCCAAGCCCTGTGCCTGCGGCTGCTGCGACGGGGTCGGCGGGCCCGCGCCCGTCCATCTCGCCAACCGGCCCGGCCTCTCGGCCCTGGCCTACCGGGCGGGCACGCACGCCCGCTTCAAGGAGGCGATGCTGGCGGCGGTCTCCACCAAGCCGGCGCTGCGGGCCCTCACCACCCGCGACGACGACGATCCGGCGATCGCGCTGCTGGACGCCTGGGCGGTCTCCCTGGACGTGCTGACCTTCTACCAGGAGCGCATCGCCAACGAGGGGTTCCTGCGCACGGCCACCGAGCGGCGGAGTCTGCTGGAGCTGGCGCGCGCCATCGGCTACGAGCTGCGCCCCGGCGTGGCGGCCTCGACCTGGCTCGCCTTCACCCTCGACGGCTCGCCCGGCTCGCCGAGGGAGGTAACCATCGCCGCCGGCACCCGTGCCCAGAGCCTGCCGACCAAGAGCGAGCTGCCGCAGAGCTTCGAGACCGGCGAGGATCTCCTCGCCCGCCCCGAATGGAATCTTCTGAAGCCGCGGACGCTGAAGCCCCAGGCGTTCGGCGAGGGCTCGACCAGCCTCTTCCTTGCCGGCGTCGCCACCCAGCTCCGTCCGGGCGACGCCCTCCTCGTCCTCTGGAGTCCGGCCACCTCGAACTTCCGCATCCTCTCCGCCGTCGAGGCAAACTCCGCCGAAGGGGTGACACGGGTAACCCTGGAGAAAGCCCTGGACCAGGTGGGCCCCGGCAGTCCGAAGATCTATGCCCTTCGTCAGCGCGCTTCCCTCTTTGGAGCCAACGCTCCCGACTGGAAGGGGATGACGGCAGATTTCAAAAAGGCATACATGGACGCTGCCGAATTCACCTATACGGCCGCAGATTCCAAGACCTGGGCCAAGGACTGGCCAGGCTTCGACAAGGCCAAAACCGTGTCAGAGATCGATCTCGACGCCGCCTACCCCAGAATCGCGCCGCAGAGTCGGGTCGTACTGAAGGCGGGTCAGGAGCAGGTCTTCAAGGTAACCCAGGTCGAGACCGTCTCCCAGTCAGACTTCAGCGTCTCGGCCCGGGTCACCCGGCTCTCCTTGCAGCCCTCCGTCGACCTGGGGTTCTTCAAGCGGCGTGAGACCGCCGTCTTCGCCGAGAGCGAGGAGCTGATGCCGGCCCTGGTGGCCCTCGACCGGAAGCTCGAAGGCAAGGAGATCGTCCTCGACCGTCTGGTCGCCGGTCTCCAGAGTGGCCGGACCGTGATTGTCCAGGGCAAGCGTATGCGGGCGGTTCTGGGCTTCGAGGAAGAGGCCTTTCAGGTGCAACTGAAGGTGACGGGTAGCACCGAGCAGGTGCCCTTGCAGTTCGGTGAATCGTTCGTGGTCCTTTCGACCCCGGCCCGGAAAGGCTCCTCGAGGCTTTGGCACCTCCAGCGACGCGATGGCGTTGAGGGGATCGTCAAGCTGCCGTTCACCGAGGATCCGAAGTCGCGATGGTTTGAATCGCTCACTCTCGTCCCCGCCGAGGAGGACGACCCGGTGGTCGCCGAGGTGGCTATCCTCGAGAAGGTCACGTCGGACAAGGAGCGGACCACCCTGACGCTGGCCGAGCCGCTGAAGAACCTGTTCGACCGCGCCACCGTCTCCGTGCTCGCCAACGTGGCCCCGGCCACCCACGGCGAGACTCGCCGCGAGGTGCTGGGGAGCGGCGACGCCGCGAAGCGGTTCCAGCGCTTCAAGCTGCGGCAGAAGCCGCTCACCTACGTGCCGGCGCCGGTGGCGGGAGGCGGCGAGAGCACGCTGGAGCTGCGGGTCAACGGCGTGCTCTGGCACGAGTCCCCCGATCTCTACCAGCTCGGTCCCCGGGACCGGAAGTACGTGCTGCGGCGCGACGACGACGGCGGCACCGCCGTGCGCTTCGGCGACGGCGTCCATGGCGCCCGCCCGGCCAGCGGAGTGGAGAACGTGGAGGCCGTCTACCGCACCGGCATCGGCCTCCCCGGGCTGGTGGGGGAGAACCGCATCGCACTGCTCGCCACCCGGCCGCTGGGAGTCAAGAGCGTGACCAACCCGGTGCCGGCCACGGGCGCGGCGGACCCCGAGGCGCGCGATCAGGCTCGCCGCAACGCCCCGATGACCGTGCTGACCCTCGACCGCGTGGTCTCGTTGCGCGACTTCGAGGACTTCGCCCGCTCGTTCAGCGGCATCGGCAAGGCGCGGGCGCGCATGCTGTGGGCCGGCGGCCGCCAGCTCGTCCACCTCACCGTCGCCGGGGTGGACGGCGCCGCGGTGGCCCCCGGCTCCGCTCTCGACAAGAACTTCCGCGAGGCCCTGGACCGGCTGCGCGACCCCTTCCAGTCGCTTGTGGTGGAGACCTATGAGCACCTCCTCTTCCGCGTCCGCCTGAAGGTGAGCGTGAATCCCGACTACCTCCGCGAGACCGTGCTCGCCGGCGTCGAGGCGGCGCTGCGGGGGGCCTTCTCGTTTGAGGCCCGCGACTTTGGCCAGAGCGTCTTCCTCTCCGAGGTCATGGCGGTGGCTCAAGGGGTGGCGGGGGTCGTCTACGTGGACGTCGATGCCCTCTATCGCGACGGCCAGACGCCGGGGCCGGAGCCGGAAGACCGGCTAACGGCGCTGCCGGCCCGCATCGACGGCGCGGGCCAGGTGCTCCGGGCGCAGATTCTGACTCTCTCTCCCGTCCCGGTGGCGCCGGAGGTCATTCCGTGAGCAACTACGACGCCGAGCACCTGTACCAGCTTCTGCCCGCCGTCTATCGTCAGCGCGACGCCGAGCAGGGTTACCCCCTGCGGGATCTGGTCGAGATCCTCGCCGGCCAGGCCACGCTCCTCGAGCGCGACATCTTCCAGCTCTACGAGAACTGGTTCGTCGAGACCTGCGAGCCTTGGGTGGTCCCCTACATCGGCGACCTCATCGGGGTGCGCGGCACGAACAGCGCCGTGAGCCGCCGGGCCGAGGTGGCCAACACCCTGGGCTACCGGCGGGCCAAGGGGACCGCTGCCGTGCTGGAGCGGCTCGCCCGCGACGTCACCGGCTGGCCCGCCCGGGTGGTGGAGTACTTCGAGCGGCTGGAGACCACCCAGTACGTCAACCACGTCCGGCCCGGCAATGTGCGAACTCCCAGCCTGCGGGACGCCAACGCGCTGGAGCTGCTCGGCGGACCCTTCGAGGCCGCGGCCCATACCGCCGAGGTCCGCCGGATCGCCGTGCGGCGGGGGCGCTACAACATCCCCAACGTCGGTCTCTACCTCTGGCGTCTCCAGGCCTACCCCCTGGAACAGGCGATGCCTCGTCCGGCGGACGGCACCGGCAGGAACTACACCTTCAACGTCCTCGGCCTGGACGCCCCGCTGTTCCACGCGCCCGCCGCCGAGACCGCCGCCGAGCACGTCGCCGAGGAGGTGAACGTCCCCGCTCCGATCCGCCACCGGGCTTTCCACGCGAACCCCGCGAGCTACTACGGCCCCAGCATCGAGGTCTGGGACAACAGTGCCCTAGTCCCGCTGAGCGACGTCGTCGCCTGTGACCTGACGGACTGGAACCGCCCCCGGCCGGCCGGGAAGATGGCGATCGATCCGGTGCTGGGACGCCTGTCCTTCCCGGCGGCGAAGGACCCGGCCAAGGTGCGGGTGACCTGCCACTACGGGTTCAGCGACGACCTGGGGGGCGGCGCCTACCAGCGGGAAGCCTCCTTCACCCGCGTCGCGGAGGAGGCGACCTTCCGGGTAGGGGAGAGCGCCGGCCCGGGCGGCTTCAACACGGTCCAGGCCGCGTTGAACGCGTGGAACGGCGCGGGCTCGGCGGTGATCGAGATCCTCGACAGCCGCACCTACGAGGAGGCGCTCGCGGTGCCGGAGATCCCGGTGAAGGGGCGTCTGGAGATCCGCGCCGCCAATGAGCGGAGGCCGGCGCTGATCCTGGCCGGGGGGCTGAAGGTCTCGGGTCAGGAGCAGAGCCGTTTCGAGATCAACGGCCTCCTGATCTCCGGCGGTCCGCTGCGGATCGCCGGCCAGCTCGATAACGTCCGCCTCCAGCATGCGACGCTCGTCCCGGGCGGCAACCTGCTGGCCCTGATCGTCGAGTCGGCTTCCGCAGAGGTGAGCGTCAGCCGTTCGATCCTCGGCGCCGTGCGGACCGACCAGGAGTCGCGGGTGGAGCTGAGCGACTCCATCGTGGACGCCGGCGCGACCGCTTACGCCGCCCTCGACGGCGTGGAGCCGGGCGGGCCGCTCACCGTCTCCCGCTGCACGCTGATCGGCGCGGTCCGCACCACCGGGCTCGTCCTGGCGGAGAACAGCCTGTTCCTGCACTCCGTCAGCTCCCGCCGCCGCCAGGAGGGGTGCGTCCGCTTCTGCCACGTGCCCCCGGGCTCCCGCACCCCCCGCCGCTATCACTGCCAGCCGCCCGCCGAGAGCCCGGAGCTGGCGGCGCGGCTCCGTCCCCGGTTCACCTCGCTGCGCTACGGCGATCCGGGCTATTGCCAATTGACCCCCGATACCCCGCCGGAGATCCGCCGCGGCGCTGAGGACGAGTCCGAGATGGGCGTCTTCTCCAGTCTGCGCCAGCCCCAGCGGGAGGACGGCCTCCGCATCCGCCTCGAGGAGTATCTGCGAGTCGGGCTGGAGGCCGGGATTTTTTTCGCGACCTGACATCGCGACCTGAAACGAGGAGCCACCATGAAAGGCGACTTCACCCGCTCGACCTGGAAACCCGAGAAGCGCTACAGCGGCGTCCGCCAGCAGCAGGGGCGCGTGCAGCTCGACGCCGACTGGAACGAGCAGGTCGACATCGATACCTACCTGCGCGAGACCAGCCTGGGAGACCTGATCGGACTCTGCGGCGCGCCGCTCACCGGCGGCGGCTTCAAGGTGGGCCTCGCTGACGACGGCACCGACCTGACGCTCTCGGCCGGCCGGCTCTACGTGGACGGCATCCTCTGCGAGCTGGGGCAGGACACCACCTACACGGCCCAACTCGCCGGCCTCGACCCCGCGCATGCCGCCGATCTCAAGCAGCCCTTGCCCCGGGTCACGGAGGCCGGCAGCTACTTCGTCTTCGCCGACGTCTGGCAGCGGCACGTCACCGCGCTCGAGGATCCGGGGATCCGCGAGACGGCGCTCGGCGGGCCCGACACCGCCACCCGCACCCAGACCTTCTGGCAGGTGAAGCTCATCGCGGTGGACGCCGGATCGCACTGCCTCTCCACTCCGAGAGCCTGGCAGGACGCCACCGCCGTGCCCACCGGCAGGCTGCGGGCGCGGACGCATCCGGGCGAGCCGCCCAGGGAGCCGTGCATCGTGCCCGCCAGCGCCGGCTACACGCGGCTGGAGAACCAGCTCTACCGGGTCGAGGTCCACCAGGGGGGCGCGCTGGGCGCGGGAGCCACCTTCAAGTGGTCGCGAGACAACGGGTCGGTGGTCACCGAGTGGCTGTCGCTGGACAACGCCGATCCCCAGAAGCCGCGGCTCACCGTCCGCGATACCGGCCGCGACAAGCTCCTGGGCTTCGCGGCCGGGCAGTGGGTGGAGGTCACCGACGACGTCCACGAGATCCAGGGGAACCCCGGCCGGCTGGCCAAGATCCTCGACGTGCAGGGCAACGTCCTCACGCTCGACCTCCCCACGCTGCCGGCGCTGCAGCAGGCAGACTTCCCGGTCCACCCCAAAGTGCGGCGCTGGGATTCCGGCGCCGAGGCCGCCATTGCGCAGCCGGCCGGGAACGACGGCTGGCTGGCGCTGGAGGGGGGTATCGAGGTCCACTTCGAGGCCGGCACCTACCGCACGGGGGACTACTGGCTGATCCCCGCCCGCGCCTTCATCGGCGAGTTCTCGGGAGACATCGAGTGGCCCCAGGAAGGGGGGAACCCCGTCGCGGTAACTCCCCACGGCGTCGAGCACCACTACTGCAAGCTCGCCGTGGTGCATTTCAAAGCGAATAGATTTTTCAACCTCCGGGACTGCCGCCTGCTCTTCCCGGCGGCCACCGAGCTGGTTCACCCCTTCCACGTGGGCGGCGACGGCCAGGAGGCCCTCCCCGGACAGCCGCTGCCCTGCCCACTGGAGGTGGGGGTGACCAATGGCCAGTGGCCGGTCCCCGGGGCGTGGGTGGAGTTCAGTACGAGCGACGGCAGCCTCGACGTGGGGCTGGTGCAGACGGGCGACGACGGCATCGCCCGCTGCAACTGGACCCTCCCCGCCGCCCCCCAGGACGGCAGGGCCACCTGCCTGAGCGTGACCGCGACGCTGCGCGACGTGGCCGGCAACCCGGTCTCCATCCCCGTGGTTTTCCACGCCGGGCTGCGGCTGGACTTCATCCTCTCCTACGTCGGCGGCGACGGCCAGGAGGGCGGCCCGCGGGAGATGCTCCCCCAGCCCCTGGAGGTGCGCGTCGCCAACGGCCGCGCGCCCCAGGCCGGAGCCCAGGTGAGGTTCCGGGTGATCGAAGGCAAGGGGCAGTTGTCCAAGGACCGCACTGGCACGGCCCTGGCCCGCGAGCTGATCCTGCCGACAGACGCCAGCGGCCTCGCCGCCTGTTTCTGGACCTTTGGTGAAGACGGGGCCGATCCCCGCCAGCGCGTCGAGGCCGTGCTGCTGGACGGCACCGGCAATCCCGTTCCCGGCCAGGTCGTCCATTTCAACGCCGGTCACGGCCAGAGCCGCGACGCCGGCATCGTGATCAAGAGGGTCAGGGCCCTGTTGGACAAGAAATCGCTGGACAACGACTCTCTCGTGAACCTCAGCCGGTTCCTCGAGGGTTTCCAAGTGGAGACCGACCAGGGTCTCGCCGACGTCTTCAGCTTCCCGTCCGAGATCGCGGATGCGGCGTCTCTGCTCTTCCCGCCGCGGCCGAATTTCCAGGTCATCCTTTATGTGCCCTACTCCCCAAAGCCCAGCGGGTCGCGGACGGACAGCCTCGGCATCGGGTTCCAGCCTCTGCTCCTGGCGGGCTCGGTTTCGACTGTGGATAGCAGTGGCGTCAAGTGGGTTCCTACGATCGTGTTCAGGCGGTGGCTGGAGACGAATCTGTTCGAGAGCCCGCTTCCCGGCTTCCGCGTGCTGGTGCAGGTGATCCTCAAGGGGCGGTTCATCTGGAGCGCTGGCGACCCCGACCTCTTCCTCGACGGCGAGGCCTTTGGCCGGCGCCAGGGAAAGGATGTGGGTCTCACCCTGCCCAGCGGCGAAGGCCGCCGGGGGGGCGACTTCGAAATGTGGTTCTGGCTGGTGCAGGATCCGGCCATCCTCTTCGTCAACGCCGACGGCAACCTGGTGGTCGGAAGCTTGCACGACCTTCAGAGGGTTCCCATCCCCAATGCCAGGATCACCCTGCTGGTGCCGGGAGCGCCTCGCAGCGCGGTGACGTCGGCCAGCGGGGACTTCAGCTTCCGGGAGGTCCCGAACGGCCGGTTCACGGTGCAGGCCGAAGTGCCGGGAGGCTCCATGGTGACCAAGGAGGTGAGCGTCGGCCCGGTGATCGGGCCTGTCGGCCCGGTCGGCCCTGTCGTCGTCGGTCCGGTGCTCTCGCGGCCCCCCGGTCCCCTCGGGCTCGCGGCGGAAGAGCCGACGGCTGGCGCGCGGCGGTTGACGGAGGTCCGCGGCATCGGCCGCGCCCGCTCCGCCCTGCTGGCCCGCAACGGCATCAACACGCCGGCCGATCTCGCGGCGGTCGAGCCGGCCCGGCTGGCGGAGATCCTGGGGGTTCCGGAGGAGACCGCGCGGACGCTGGTGGCGAACGCCCGCGAAGCGCGGGAGAGCTGATTCAGCGCGGACGGGGGAGCGGGCCGGTCCGCTCTCCCGCAACCGCGCTCGCCAGCGATGCCGCCAGGATTGCCAGCACTCCCACGAAGGGCGTGTGGTGGCGGGCTCCGCTCTCGAAAACGCTGTCGATCGCCCAGAAGTAGAGGATGGTCAGCAGGAAGAGCACGACCTCGGCGCGCCGCGGCCAGGAGGTGGCGGCGCGGACGAGGAAGGCGGCGAGCACCAGGGCCCAGATCCCCCACCAGTAAGCGTTGGAACCCAGCTTCGCCAGGGCATAGGACTTGCCGCCGATGCCGAGCCCGCGCTTCAGGGTCTCGTAGACGCCCACGCCATCATCCCCCAGGAAGAGGACCTGCTTTTTGAGCGAGAGGAGCAGGAACTCGTCCGGGTTCTCGCGGATCCATTCCTTGCCCCACTGGTAGCCCAGGCGGCTCCGCGTCAGCTCGTCGTAAGGCCGCAGCGACCGCTCGCCGTCCGGGATCCAGCCGCCGGTCGCCCGCGGGTTGTTGGCCCGGTAGAAGACGTCGCCGCCGCTGCTCGAGACCAGCACCGGGGTGTGGAGCACCCGGTAGTTCCTGACGCTCCACGGCAGGATGACGACGAGCATGCCGGCGACGATCAGGGCGAGGCGCGCCGCCATCCGGAGGATGGACGCGCGGAAGAGCAACTCGTAGGCGAGGAAGACGCCGACGAACAGCAGGATCCCCGGCTGGGTCAGGGTGCTGTATCCCAGCACCATGCCCGCCGTGAACCGCATCGCCGCCGCCTTCCCTGGCGAGGGCTCCTCGCCGGCCCGCAGATAGAGCAGGAGCAGGACCGGCAGCAGGAAGATGATCACGCTCTCCTTGGTCGCCACGCCGGCCGAGGCGATCAGGTTCGGCCAGAGGGCGAGCAGGAGGGTCGCCAGCCGCGCGGTCGCCTCGCCGAGACGCCGGGCGAGGGCATAGACGGCGAGCATCGCGCCGGCGAAGAGCAGGAGATTGGCGACGTTCACCGCCCAGGGGCTCACGCCGAGGAGCCGGAAGTGGACCAGCAGGACGAAGGGGTAGCCGGGCGGCCACTCGGCCCATTCGGCCTGGGGGGTCTGATAGGTGAGGCCGTGCGCCAGCCGCGCCGCCAGGTCGTAATAGGCGAGGCCGTCCGAGGCGAAGGGCGCGGGGAAGAGGACGATCCAGGCGACGCGCAGGGCGAGCCCTGTGCCGATCGCCAGGGCGAGCCAGCGCCAGCGGGGGATGGCCGCCAGCCGTTCGCCCACCCGCTGGAGCAGGGCCGCCAGCCGGTACCGCGTGACCCAGAGGAGGGCGGCGGTGGCAAAGGCGATGCTCAAGGCCAGCAGGATCCCAACCCCTTCGCGGCCGCCGGCGGCGACGTCCCAGGTGTACTTGGGAACGGTGTAGAGGGCTTCGAGGGCGACGATCACGAACAGCGCGGTGAGCAGCCCGCTCGCCCTGGCGGTCCACCCCGCGGGGACGTCCGCCGGGGCGGCCCCGGCCGCCGGGACGGCCGATGGGTGGAGCGGCGTCAGCGAGCGGACCCTTTCTGACGGTTCGGACAGCATCGCTTTTCTCCCTCGAAACGCGGGTGGACAGTGCGCATGGGCGCCGTCCGAGGGGAAAGCAAAGATGGGGCCAGGAACGGCTCAGAGCGCCGCGCGGCGCTGCGGTTTCTTCTCCTCGCCGAGGGCGCCGAGCCGGCGGGCGGCCAGGGTGTGGGTGGACATCGGCCCGGCCTCCAGGCTTTTGGGCGGGGTCACCAGCCTGTAGTACTTGCGGGCCACGTCCGGCAGGCCGTACTGCTCGGCGAGACGGCCGAAGACGTACCAGTCGTCGGCGCCGGGGGCCTCGTCGGGCTTGGCGCCGATCGCCTGCACGATGATCCGGTAGGCCTCGGCGGTGCGCCCCTTCTCGGCGTAGAGGCAGGCGAGGGTGTGGAGGATGGGCGGCTGCGCGTAGTCGGAGAGGGTGGCGGCGCGCTGGCCGAAGTCGAGCGCCTCGTCGTCCACCCGGCCCCGCTCGAGGAGCAGCCAGGCGAGCTCGTTGTAGTCGCTCGCCTCCGCCTTGCCGGATTTGACGATCTGCCGCAGCCGCGCCTCGGCCTGGTCGAGATCGCGGGCGTGCAGGGCGTCGCTGGAGAGCAGCTGGAGAGCCCAGGGATCGTCGGCCGCGCGCTGGAGGCGCCGCTCGGCGAGCGCGCGAACCTCGTCCCAGCGTCCCAGCGAGATGAGGGCCACGGTATGCAGCCGCTCGGCGTAGTCAGAGCTCGGGGCGGCCGCGAGCAGGCGCCCCGAATCCTCCTCCATCTCGGCGAAACGGTCGATCATCGCGTCGCCGAGGACGAGCGCGAGGTCGAAGGCGTTGCGCCGCGCCGGATCGCCGGCGGCGTCGCGGCAGGCGCGCAGGAGGGGGAGCGCCCTGGCGCTGCTCTCCCGGGTGGTGGTGAGCAGGGCGGCGGCGGCGCAGCGCGCGTCGTCGGCGCCCGCAGCGGACTTTTCGGCCCACAGCGCCGGGAAGGGGTTCTGGGGGATGGGATCGCCGTTCCCCGGCTCGCCTCCGGTCTCCTCGCGCGCCCAGTCGAGCCACTTCCGGGCGCCGGCGAGGTCGCCGCGCTGGAGCCGCCGGAGCGACTCCTCGCCGAGCATCGAGACGGCGGTGCCGAGCGCCGCGATCCGGTACTCCCCGCCTTCGGGCACGACGTAGACGTTCAGGTTCCCAGCGCTCTTCTCGAAGGGGAAGGAGAGCCCGACGCGGTAGCCCATGGCGTCATCGCCGCTGACCGTCTCCTGCAGGGCGCCGAGGATGAAGTCGATCGCCACGTCCCAGGGCACCTGCTGCGCGCGGAGCTGCCGGCGGGCGGGAGCGGTGCCGGCGTCGAACAGCTGCTGGGCCTGCGCGCCCTCCTTGAGGATTCCGGGCTGGACATCGCGGGAGAAGAGAGCGGCCAGGCCCTTGAAATCGACCCTCTCGCCGGTCGCCATCGTCATCAGCCGGCGGGCCGGGGTCGCGGGCTGGTCCGCCGGCAGCACGACCTCCTCATGGCGCCGCGTCCGACGCAGGGTGTCCGCCATCGAGAGCAGGGCGGCGGCGTTGTCGGACTGGCGGCCGGCCCGCTCCATCAGGGCCGCGGCTTCGGGGTAGCGGCGCGCCAGTGTCAGATTCTGGGCCGCCGCCTGCAAGGCCGAGGCGCGGGCCCTGTCGTCGCCGAACGCGCGCTCCCCCTCGCGCACCGCGGCGTCGACGCCGTCGGTGGCCGCGGTGGCGACCAGCGAGAGGACCGAGCCGGTCTGCGAGTCCTTCATCTGGGCCGCCAGCTCCTTGGCCTCGGAGAAGCGCCCGGCCCGCACCAGGGCGACCAGCAGGCTGTCGTCCACGGTCTTCGCGGCGAGGTCCTTCTTGAGCGCCTTGTACTCGTCGATCGCGGCGCCGAGGTCGGCCCGCGGGCTGTAGCGCAGGCCGTGGGCGTCGTGCTCGAGGAGGATGGCGAGATCGGCGCGGGTGATCGCGTCCTTGGGATCGAGCTCCCGGGCCTTGCGGTAGGCGGCGAGGGCGCCGGCGCGGTCGAAGCCGGGGCCGAAGCGGCGGCCGAGCGCGTCGTGCTGCAGGACCCAGCCGAGCTGGCGCTAGGCGGGAGCGAACTTCGGTTCGAGGCGGACGGCCCGCCGCGCCTCCTCGCGCGCGGCCTCGCCCATGCCGCCGGCGAGCAGGGCGCGGGCGATGCGGGTGCGGGGCAGGGCCTTGCCGGGCGCCGCCGCCGCCAGGCGCTGGAACTCCGCCAGCGCCTCGCGCACCCGGCCGGCGTTGAGGTGGGCCTCGCCGACCTGGTCGAAGAGCAGGAGCGCGACCTTGTCCTGCTGCGCCTCGCGCACGCCCGAGCGCAGGGCCTCGAACTCCCTGGGGGAGATCCGGCGCTTGCCGGTGTCGAGCCGGAAGGTGGCGGTGACGACGTTGCCGTCGCCCGCGGCGTACTCCTCCGACAGGGTGGCGGAGCCGAGATGGCGCACCCGCGCGGCCGGCAGCGGCTGCGGCGCGTAGCCCACCGGCGGCACGATCCGGTAGCGCACCTCGATCGTCATCGGCCGGCTGAAGACGTAGTCGGCCTGCCGCGGCTCGGGGCTCGCGTCCTCGCTGCTGCCGGCGAAGGAGCTCGTCGGGGAGGCGATTGAGCAGCGCCGCCGGGGAGGACCCCGACCCCGGCGTTGCGCTCGTCGGTGAAGCCGCGGCGGGCGTTCTTGACCTCGATCCGCAGGCGCATCGGCGCCGAGAGGTCGGCTGGCGTTCGAGTGGTTCACCGCGCTGAGGTCCTCGGCGAGGTAGGCGGTGGTCGGCGTAATCCTTGAGCGCCTGGCGCACCGTCTGGCCGTCCTGCAGGCAGTAGAGGGCCCGCACGTCGCGCTCGATCGCCCCCTGGTACTCGCTGGTCTCGACGATGCGCGAGGGGCCGAGGTCGGCGAGGAAGAACTCGCGGGTCTCGACCTGCCGGTTCTCGGCCGCGGTGGCCTCGGGGGTGCGGACCAGGCCGGTGGCGGTGGGGCTGGCGACCAGGGCGCAGCCGCCCCTGGTCGGCGACCGGCAGCTCGCCGGCCCGCGCGTAGGGGTCGGTGGGATCGATCCAGATCGCCGGCGCGCCGGGCACCACGACGATGGCGTGATTGAACAGGCCGAAGCCGGGGAGCGACTCCTCGACGTCCTGATCGTCCTCGCCGGCGTTCAGCAGGGCCACGTAGGCGGGGATGTCCGAGGCGCGCAGCAGCGCGGTCAGCAGCACCGCCTTGTCCTTGCAGTCGCCGAACCGGCGCTTCAGCGTCTCGGCCGGGGTGCGGGGGATCAGCCCCCCCTCGCCGAGCTCGATGCCGGTGTAGCGGACCTCGTCGCTCATCCGGGCGAGGAGGCGGTTGATCGTCTCGAGCTGCGAGGCCGCGCGGGGCTCCCGCCGACGCCGCGCGCAGGAAGGCGCGCGATGTCCGCGCCGCGGATCGAGCGGTCGACGATCTCCGAGTAGCGGCGCGCCAGGTCGGCCCACGAGCGGCCGGTCGAGAAGGCGACGTAGGCCGAGCGCGGCGTCTCCGCCGGCAGCCCCGGCTCGGGGTCGTCCGGCCGGCTCGAGGTCGCGGGCCTCGAAGGTCAGTCGGCGGCGTCCGGCCGACCATCTCCTCCCGCGGGGAGACCCCGGGGAGCTCGCGGGCGACCCAGCGCAGCGGCATCGCGGCCGGCGCCTCCAGCGTCAGCCGGGCGTGGAGCAGGGGCATCCCGGGATCGAGGCTGTGGAGCCGCACCACGCCGCCGTCGAAGAAAGGCGCCGTGTCGCGCACCGTCACCTGCTGCTCGACGACGGCGCCCAGCCCGGGTGGCGGGGAGCGGAGCGCGCAGGACGCGGCCGTCCTCGAACATGTCGGCGGCGTCCCGGGTGGCGCTGTTCTCGGCGATGGTCGCGGGGTCGAGCAGGTGCTCGGCGCCGTCGGGCGTGATGACGCGGGCCCGGATCTCCGGCCGCGCCTGGTGCCACGGCTCCCACCCCTCCTCGACCGTCGACCAGCTCTCGTGGGCGCCGGCGGTGAGGATGCGGTAGACCAGCCGCTGGCTGTAGGTCTCGCGCCCCGCCTCGTCGAAGCTGTAGCTCGCCTCCATCAGGAGCACCACGACGTCGTCCCCTTCTTCGCCCTGGATCCGGGCGGCGGCGCGGGCGACCGCGGCGGGATCGCCGGTGAACGCCGCGCCTTCCCAGGGCGCCGCCGGGCCTGCCGCGAACAGCGGCACGCTCGCGAGCGCCAGCGGGGCCAGCAGGAACATCGACTTCAGGGCGAAGCTGCGGCGGGGGTGGAACTTGACAGGCATCGCTTCTCCAGGGGGTGCGAGGGGACTCCGGGTTTGGGACCAGCGGGGTCGATGGGATTCTAGCATGTCGCGGAGCGCCTTCCGGGCTCGGAGGGGCGGTATAGAATCGGCGAGCCGTACCGCTGAACCATGAACGGAGAGACGAGATGACAGGTCGTCTGTTTCCACGCTGTCTCGCCGCCCTCTGCCTCGGGCTCTCCCTCGCCGTGGCGGGGGCGGCCGCGCCGCCGGCGGCCCCCGGCCGCCTCGCCGCCGTGACGCTCACGCCGACCGCGGCGATGCTCACCTGGAAGGACCGTGCCGCCGACGAGACCGAGTACCGGGTGGAGGTGAGGACCATCGACGGCGTCTTCGAGGACGTCGGCGCGGTTCCGGCCGGCTCCAGGGAGGCCGAGGTCCAGGGGCTGCAGCCGGCGACCGCCTACGTCTTCCGGATCCGCGCGGGGCGCTCGGGCGCCTTCTCGGGCTACTCCAACGAGGCCGCGGTCACCACCCTCGCGGTGCCGGGCCCCTGCGTGGCCGACGCCCAGACGCTCTGCCTCGGCGGCCGCTTCCGCGTCCGCGCCGTCTGGAAGACCGCCGGCGGGCAGACCGGCGCCGCGTCCGTCCTGCCGGTCCCCGCCAGAGACTCCGGGATCCTCTGGTTCGTCTCGTCCGACAACCTGGAGCTGCTGGTGAAGGTGCTCGACGGCTGCGCCGAGAACGGCCGGTACTGGATCTTCACCGGCCCCGCCACCAACTTCCAATACCTGCTGACCGTGACCGACACCCACACGGGCAAGGTCCGGGTCTACTTCAACCCCCAGGGGGTCACGCCCCAGGCGGTCACCGACACCCTCGCCTTTGCCGTCTGTCCGTGACAAGATCGAGGAAAAGACGCAAAAGCGTTTACGGCACCTTGCCTGCTCTGGTATCTTTGTGAGTCCTGATACCAGGGAGGCGTCCGTCTTTGTCGCTGCGCGGCCAGAGACCCCACCGCCCTAAAAAAGGTGGCCGCCGGCGGTGTCCAGGGCCGGCGCACCGAAAAACTACGGCCTCATAGAGACCAGGAGCGACAGAGAACATGGGAAAGAAGCTTTTCGTAGGCAACCTGAACTTCAAGACCAACGACGACGATCTCCGCACGTTGTTCAGCCAGGCTGGCACCTGCGAGTCGGCGACGGTCATGATGGATCGCGCCACGGGCCGCTCGCGCGGCTTCGGCTTCGTCGAGATGAGCTCGGACGAGGAGGCCCTGAAGGCGGTCCAACAGTTCAACGGCTACGATTTCCAGGGGCGCAACCTGAACGTCAATGAGGCGCGCGAGCGCACTCCTGGCGGCCCGCGGCCCGGCGGCTACGCCGGCGGCGGCTATGCCGGTGGTGGCGGTGGCAGCCGCGGCGGCTATGCCGGCGGTGGCGGTGGCGGCTACGGCGGCGGTGGCGGCTTTGGCGGCGGCGGCTTCGGCGGTGGCGGCGACTTCGGCGGCGGCGGCGATTTCGGCGGCGGCTTCGGCGGCGGCGGCGGCGGCGGCAGCAACTTCAAGCCGCGCAAGGAAGGCGGCAGCCGCCGCGGTCTGCGGGCCAAGAAGCGCAGCCTCTGATCCTGCCGGGATGAGCGCGCTTCGGTCCGAGGAGCCCCTCCGGGCGCCGTCGTCCGGCGCTCGCGCTCCTCTTCCCGTTCTCGATCTCGACTTCGCCCGGGCGCGGTTCCCGGCGCTCGCCGGCGGCTGGGTCTTCCTCGACAATGCGGGCGGCTCCCAGGTGCTGGCCTCCGTGGCCGACCGGGTGAGGGAGTACCTGCTCACCACCAGCGTCCAGGTCGGCGCCAGCTATGAGCCGTCGCGCCTGGCGGCCGAACGGATCGCGGCGGCGGCGCGGGCCTGCGCTCTGCTGGTCAACGCCGCCGACCCCTCCGAGATGGTCCTCGGCCCCTCGACCACCCAGCTCCTCCAGAACCTGGCCCGGGCCTTCCGCGAGCGGATCGGCCCGGGGGACGAGATCGTGGTCACCAATGCCGACCACGAGGCCAACGTCACCCCCTGGCTGCGCCTGGCCGAGGAGCGCGGCGCCACGGTCCGCTTCTGGCGGGCCGACCCGGCCACCGCCGGCCTCGATCTCGCCGGGCTCAACCCCCTGATGACCGGGCGCACCCGCCTGGTCTGCTTCCCGCACGTCTCGAACGTGGTGGGAACGGTGCATCCGGTGGCGGAGATCGCCCGCTTCGTCCACCAGCGCGGGGCGCTGGTCTGCGTCGACGGCGTCGCCTATGCCCCGCACCGGGCGGTGGACGTCCGCGCCTGGGACGTCGACCTCTACGTCTTCAGCCTCTACAAGGTCTTCGGCCCCCACCAGGGGCTGCTCTACGGCAGGCGGGATCTCCTGCTCGACCTCGCCAACATCAACCACATCTTCGTGCCCAAAGACGCCCTGCCGTACAAATTCCTCCCCGGCAATCTCAACTACGAGCTGGCGCACGGCGTGCCGGCGATCGTCGAGTACCTGGAGGAGCTGGGGCGCCGCGCCGGTATTTCTTCGGATACGGCTGCGGACGCCACGGCCCGCGAGCGGATCGAGGCCGCCTTCGCGGCCATCGCCCTGCACGAGGAGAGCCTCACCGCGCCGCTGCTGGACTACCTCGCCGGCAAGCCCGGCGTCCGCCTCCTGGGCGACCCCTCGCCCGGCCGGGCCGGCCGCATCGCCACGGTGGCCTTCACGGTCGAGGGGCGGAGCTCGGCGGAGATCCCGGCCGCGGTCGACCCCTTCAGCATCGGCATCCGCTACGGCGACTTTCACGCCCGCCGGCTGATCGAGGATCTGGGGCTGGCGGAGCGCGGCGGCATCGTGCGGATCTCGATGGCGCACTACAACACGCCAGAGGAGATCGAGCGGCTGATCGCGGCGCTGGAGACGGTGCTGTAGAACCCCTCAGTAGAGGTCGAACACCAGGATCCGCCCCTCGGTCGGACCGTTCATCACCGGGATGCGGCGGCGGGGGCGGAGCCCGATCTGCTTGCCGCGGTCCTCGCCGGCCAGGATGGCGGCCTTCCACCCCTTGAACTGCTGCTTGAGGAGATCGCCGACGGCGCGCCAGCGGCCGGCGTCGGTCTCCAGGCGCTCGCCATGGGGCGGGTTGATCAGCACCAGGCCGGGGCCGGGCGGCGGCTGGAAGGCGGCCGGCGTCGCCGCGGGTGAGGGTGGCGCGGTCGAGCAGGTTCGCCTGCTCCAGGTTGGCCCGCGCGGCGTCGAGCGCCTCGGCGGAGAGGTCGTTGCCGTACACGCGGACGTCGGGGCCGGTGGCGAGGATCGGCTCCTGGAGCACGGCGGTGAAGGCCTCCGCGTCGTAGCCCGGCAGGCGCTCGAAGGCCCAGTGGGGGCGCAGGCGGCCGGGCGCCCAGCCGAGGGCGAGCCAGGCGGCCTCGATCAGCAGCGTCCCCGAGCCGCACATCGGATCGACCACCGGCCCCCGGCCGTCCCACCCCGAGGCGAGCACGCAGGCGGCGGCGAGCTGCTCGCGCACCGGCGCGGCGGCGGTGACGGCGCGGTAGCCGCGGCGGTCGAGCGGCTCGCCCGAGGTGTCGAGCAGGAGGGTCGCGCGGTCGCGGTGGAGGCGCAGGCGCAGATGGAGATCCGGGTCCTCGCGGTCGACGTCCGAGCGCCGGCCCCAGCGGTCGCGCTGGCCGTCCACCAGGCCGTCCTTGAGCGACATCGCGGCCCAGCGGGTATCGCGCACCTCGGAGGCGGTCGCAGGTGGCCTGGATGGCGAAGGTGCGGTCGGGGTGGAAGAGGGCGGCGGCGTCGAGGCCGCCGCGCCGGAGCCGCGGGCCGTGGGCGGCCCGGAGACCAGCGCCCGCGCGCCGGCGGCGATGCCGGGACCGTCCTGCGCGTCCCAGGAGGCGAGCTCGACGAGCACCCGGTTCGCCGTGCGCAGCCGCCAGTTGGCGCGCCAGCAGTCCCGCCAGTCGCCGCTGAACGAGACGGCGCCCCGCTGGCGCTCGCTCTCCCGCACCCCCATGCGCGCGCAGCTCCCCCTCCAGGATCTCCTCGAGGCCGAGCACGCAGGTGGCGACCAGTCCGAGCCTTCGCCATCAGCCTCTATGGCGCTCCAGGAAGGGGAGGACGGCATGCAGGAACGCCTCCGGCTCCTCCTCCATGGGGAGATGGCCGCTGTTTGCGAAGAGGACGAACTCGGAGCGGGGGAGGCGCGCCGCGGCCCGCCGCCCCACCTCCGGCGAGATCGAGCTCGTCGTGGGCGCCCCAGACGACCAGGGCGGGAACCTCGATCTTCTCGAGCTCCACCGGCTCGCCCGGCGGCGCCGGCGCGGTCAGGCCGTAGAAGGCGTCGCTCACCCCCTCGACCGCCAGGCGATCGAGATAGGCCTGCACGAGCTCGGGGGTGACCAGGGAGTCGTCATAGAAGGAGCGCAGGAGCCCCTTGCGGACCGCGCTTGGACGCAACGCGAACGCGCGGACGAAGAGCGCGTCCAGGGGGCGCAGCGCGGCGGCGCGGCTGCGGCGGTCGTCCGAGTAGGTCGGGGCGGAGCTGTCCACCAGCACCATGGTGCGGAAGCGCTCGGGGTGGCGCGAGGCCAGGTAGAGCGTAAGGCCGCCGCCGTAGGAGTGGCCGACGATGTGGGCGCGATCGATCCCCAGCGCGTCCATCGTCCCCAGCACCAGCTTGCCCTGCGCCTCCCGCGTGTAGCTGGCGCGGGACGCCGGCCGCTGGGTGTAGCCGAAGCCGTTGAGGTCGATCGCCACCACGCGGTGCGACGCGCCGAGGGCCGGCATCACCTTGCGCCATGAGTAGGTCGAGGCGCCGAAGCCGTGGATCAGCACCACCGGCTCGCCTTCTCCCGCCTGCTCGACGTGCACGAGTTGCTCGCCGACGCGGACGAAGCGGTCGGCGGGGAGCGATCGGCGGATGTCCGCGAAGGGTCGCAGCGAGACGCAGCCGGGCAGGGCGATGGCGAGGACGAGGATCAGTGGGAGCAGCCGCATGGGGGCGGAGTCTATACCGCCAGCTTCTTCCCCTCTAACCGATCCCGAACGCGCCCTTGCGCTCGTCCGTCCGCTCTTCCTTCCCCTTGGCGTCCTTCTTCTCCTGCCGGGGGACGGTGACCCCGTTGAGGTGGGAGTCCCCCATCCGGCGGTAGAGGGAGCTGGCGCGCTGCAGCGTCTGGGCGGCCTTGCCGTACTCGCCGAGATCGCAGAGCAGCTTGACCAGTCCGCCGAGCAGGCCGGCCTCCTCGATCAGGTCGCCGGTGCCCATCTCCAGGTTGATGCGGGCCTGGCTGAAGGCCAGGCGCGCCCCGGCGAAGTCGCCGGCGAGCCGGCGGGAGTCCCCGAGGGCGCCGAGAGCGGAGGTCTTGAAGTCGGACACCCGCTCCTCGCCGTAGAGCTCGGGGTCGAGCCGTTCGGCCACGGCGAGGGAGAGCTCGGCCAGGCTCACGGACTCGGCGGTGTTGCCGTCCGCGGCCTCGCGGCTCTTCTCGAGCAGCAGGTCGAAGAGCCCCCAGTGGTGCAGGCGCTCGTCGTTGCGGACCATCACCAGCCGCCGCGTCGGCGGGTGCCCTTCCAGGTTGCCCCACTGGCCGGCGGCGAGCTGCCGCTCGCGCTGGATCCGCTCGTGGGCCTCGACGAGACGGCGCTCGGTCCTGCGAAAAGCCGCGTCGTAACGGACGCCGTCATCGCTGTCCCTCGATGCCGGATCGGATTCATACGATTCCGGGTGGACAGCCGCCGCGGCGAGCCGGCGAGCAACTGTCGCACGACCTCGCGGTTGTCGTCCCGGGAGAGCTTCGCCTTGGCGAAACTCTCCAGTCCCTCTGGTACGCGATTCTCCTCCACGCTCACTCCTCCTGAAGCAGATCAACAAATCGCCTTCAAAGAATAAGTTGCCGCAGGAGACCGAAAGGGGACAAGAAAAGAGAAGAAACTTTCGCCGGCTTCGAGGCAGGTTCCAAAATTCCTGTCTTTTGTCACCGCCTTTCGACTGACAGTGTCACCGCCGCTGCCTATTCTCGGCCTCGTTCCTGGAGGCGAGCGATGTCCATTGTTCTGGAAGACCTGACCAAGCGGTACGCGGGGCACCCCGTGGTGAACTCCGTGTCGCTGGAGGTCGGCGACGGCGAGTTCTTCGTGCTCCTCGGGCTCCTCGGGGAGCGGCAAGAGCACGCTGCTGCGGATGATCGCCGGCCTCTCGGAGGTCGACGCCGGGCGGGTGATGCTGCACGGCCGCGATGTCACCGACCTGCCGCCGGCCGGGCGCGGGGTCGGCTTCGTGTTCCAGAGCTACGCCCTGTTCCGCGGCATGTCGGTGGCGGAGAACGTCGAGTTCGCCCTGGCGGTGCGCGGCGTGCCGGCGGCGCAGCGCCGGCGCCGGCGCGACGAGCTGCTCGAGCTGGTCGGCCTCTCCGGCCTCGGCGGCCGCATGCCGCGCCAGCTCTCGGGCGGCCAGCAGCAGCGCGTGGCGCTGGCGCGGGCGCTCGCCCACCAGCCCGAGGTGCTGCTGCTCGACGAGCCGTTCGGCGCGCTCGACGCCAAGGTCCGCCTGGAGCTGCGGCGCACCATCCGCGAGATCCAGCGCGAGCTCGGGATCACCACCGTCTTCGTCACCCACGACCAGGAGGAGGCCTTCGAGCTCGCCGACCGGCTGGCCGTGCTGAGCTTCGGCCGCCTGCTCGAGGTCGGGCCGCCGGACGAGCTCTACCTGCGCCCGGAGACCGAGTTCGTCGCCACCTTCCTCGGCACCGCCAACCTGATGGTGGGGGAGGCCACCGCCGACGGGCGTGCGGCTCGGGCCGGTCCAGTTCCCCCTCGACACGCGGGCGGAGCCGGCCGGACGGCGCGCGGCGGGTGCAGGTGCTCTTCCGCCCCGAGGACGTCGCCCTGCGCGACTCGGCGCGAGGACCGCTCCTTCCCCATCCTCGGCCAGGCGGTGGTCGAGCAGCGCTCGTTCGTCGGCTCGTTCGAGCGGCTGCGCCTCCGCCTCCCGCCGCTGCCCGGCGTGCGGGCGATCGCGCCGCCGGTCCCCTTCGGCCGCGACGAGGTCTGGATCGAGGCCACCCGCTCGCAGGACCAGGCGCGGCGCTTCCCGCTCCGGCCCGGGGACTCGACCTGGGTGGGGGTGCAGCGGGTGCACGCGCTGGTGCATCCCGGCCTGCGCTTCCTGCTGCTGACCGACGGCTCGTCGGGCGCGCTCGCGGGCGGCCCTGGCGCTGGGCGGCGAGATCGCCCGCCGCGCCCACGCGCGGGTCGCCGTGCTCGGCCCCGCCACGCAGGACGACGCCGGCGAGCGCGCCTTGCAGGAGGCGCGGGAGGCGCTCGGCAGCGGCCTCGCCGCCCTGGAGACCCGCCTGACCGCCGGCAGAGCCGGCCGAGGCGGTCGCCGAGGAGGTCTTCCGCCGCCCCTGCGACCTGGTGATCCTCTCGCTGCCCGCCGCGCGACGGCGTCGAGATGGCCGAGGGCGTGCTCGCGGCCGGCCAGCATCACCTGCTGCTCGCCGCCGGGCGCGGCGGCGCGGCCGGCCGGGCAGTGTGCCGGCGCGGCTGCTGATCTGCGTCGCCGTGGGCGAGCCCGGCAAGGAGGACGTCTCCTTCTCCGGCCGCCTCGCCCGCCACCTGGGAGCGGAGGTGACGATCCTCACCGTGCTGCCGGAGGCGGCGCCGCGGCACCCCGTCGGAGACCCTGGCCGAGCGCTTCCTCGCCGGCAGCGCCCGCACGCTCAACCGCATCGGCGTGCCGGTCGCGACCCGCGTCCGCTACGGCGGCGTGCGCGAGGAGGTCGTCGCCCAGATCGCCGAGGGGGCGCACGACCTGCTGGTGCTGGGCGCGCCGCTGCCCGGGCGCGACGGGCGGATCGCGCTCGGCGGCTTCGTCGGCCGGCTGCTGCCCGAGGTGGCCCAGCTGCCGGTGCTGATCGTCCGCTCGCCGGAGGCGGTGTCGTGAAGGGGCCGCACCGCCTGCCCAGCCTCCCCTCGGCCGACCGCGAGAAGGGGGAGGAGGAGTTCCGCCGCATCGAGCACGAGCTGCGGCTCGCGCTCTCCGAGATCCGCTTCGGCTCGATCGAGATCGTCATCCAGGACTCCCGGGTGGTGCAGATCGAGCGCCGCGAGAAAGTCCGTTTCGACCGGGAGGGGAGGGAGGGGAGATGAGCGTGCCTTTCCGGTCGTTGAATCCATCCGCGTGGCGCCGGCCGGACCCGCCGGAGGCGCCGCGACGGTCTTTCCTTCTCTTCTTTTGCATGCAGTTCGCGGATGACCGGACCTCCGGAGGCGCGGACCTTTGGAGGTTCCGATGAAGAACGCCGCGATCTGGCTCTCCCTCGCCCTGCTGGCCCTGCCGGCCGCCCGGGCCCAGGAGGCCCCGCAACAACCCCCGGCGACCGCCGGGGAGCCCGCGCAGGACGCCGCGGAGACGCCCCAATCCGTCGACCGAGAAGCTCGAGGAGCTGGATCAGAAGATCCGCGTCCTCGACCGCAAGATCGAGATCGACAAGGAGGCCGCCGCCGAGAAGGCGAAGACCGCCGGCCAGGCGGTCGCCGGCAAGGACGGCTTCTCGCTGCGCTCGGCCGACGGCAACTTCGTGCTCAAGGTCCGCGGCTACGCCCAGTTCGACGGCCGCTTCTGGATCGACGACGAGAAGAAGCCGCAGGCCGAGACCTTCCTGCTGCGCCGCGTGCGGCCGATCTTCGAGGGGACCGTCTACAAGATCTTCGACTTCCGCATCATGCCCGACTTCGGCGCCGGCACCGACCGTGCTGCAGGACGCCTATATCGAAGGCGCGCTTCAACCCCGCCTTCCGCGTCCGCGCCGGCAAGTTCAAGCCGCCGGTGGGCCTCGAGCGCCTGCAGTCGGCCACCGACATCCTGTTCGTCGAGCGCGCCCTGCCGACCAACCTGGTGCCCAACCGCGACCTCGGCATCCAGATCGGCGGCGATGTCGCCGGCGGCGCGGTGAGCTATGCCGCTCGGCGTCTTCAACGGCGTGGTCGACCTCGGCAACGGCGACGCCGACACCAACAACGACAAGGACCTGGCGGGCCGCATCTTCTTCCAGCCGTTCGTCAAGGGCGACCGGCCCGCTCAAGAACCTGGGCTTCGGCATCGCGGCGAGCCAGGGGGACCAGAACGGGACGCCCACGGCCACCGAGCCTGCCGTCCTACCGCACGCCCGGACAGCAGACCTTCTTCTCCTACCGCTCGGACGCGACCGCCGCGGGCACCACGGTCGCCGACGGCACCCGCACCCGGCTCTCCCCCCAGGGGTACTTCTACAGCGGACCGTTCGGCCTGCTCGCCGAGTACGTGACCTCGCGCCAGGACGTGCGCCGCGACCTCGTCTCCGACACCCTGGAGCACAAGTCCTGGCAGGCTGGCGGGGTCCTGGGTGATCGCCGGCGGCGAGCCCTCCTACCGCGGCGTCAACCCGAAGACGGTGTTCGACCGGGCGGCCCACACCTGGGGCGCTTTCGAGCTCGCGGCGCGCTACAGCGAGCTGAAGGTCGACGACGCCACCTTCCCGACCTTCGCCAGCATCACCAGCTCGGCGCGCTCGGCGAAGGCCTGGGCGGTGGGGCTCAACTGGTACCTCAACCGGAACCTGCGGCTGATGTTCGACTACGAGACCACCAAGTTCGAGGGCGGCGCCACGACCGGCGACCGCGAGGACGAGAAGATTTTCTTCAGCCGCTTCCAGATCGCTTTCTAGCCAGAGGAACGCAAAACCATGAGTCATCGAAAATTTTTATCGGCAGCCGCCCTCGGGCTCTCCCTGCTCCTCGCGGGGTCCGCCCAGGCGGCGCATGCCGCGGACATCAAGCTGCTCAACGTCTCCTACGACCCGACGCGCGAGCTCTACCAGGACGTCAACGCCGCCTTCGCCAAGTACTGGAAGGCGAAGACCGGCCAGGACGTCACCATCCAGCAGTCGCACGGCGGCTCGGGCAAGCAGGCCCGCGCGGTGATCGACGGCCTCGAGGCCGACGTCGTCACCCTGGCGCTCGCCTACGACATCGACGCGATCGCCGAACGCCGGGCTGATCGCCGACGAACTGGCAGACGCGCCTGCCCAACAACAGCGCGCCCTACACCTCGACGATCGTCTTCCTGGTGCGCAAGGGCAACCCCAAGGAGATCCACGACTGGGACGACCTCGCGAAGCCCGGCGTCGCGGTGATCACGCCCAACCCGAAGACCTCGGGCGGCGCGCGCTGGAACTACCTCGCGGCCTGGGGCTACGCGCTGCGCAAGGTCGGCAACGATCCGGCCAAGGCCAAGGACTTCGTCGGCCGGATCTACAAGAACGTGCCGGTGCTCGACACCGGCGCCCGCGGCTCCACCATCACCTTCGTCCAGCGCGGCATCGGCGACGTGCTGCTCGCCTGGGAGAACGAGGCGCTGCCTCGCGGTCGAAGGAGCTCGGCGCCGGACAAGTTCGAGATCGTCGCGCCCGTCGATCAGCATCCTGGCCGAGCCGCCGGTCGCGGTGGTCGACAAGGTGGTCGACCAAGCACAGGACGCGCGCAGGTCGCCAAGGCCTACCTGATTCCTCTACACGCCCGAGGGGCAGGAGATCGCGGCCAGGCACTACTACCGGCCGCGCAACGACGGCGGTCGCCGCCAAGTACGCGGCGCAGTTCCCGAAGGTGCAGCTGTTCACCGTCGATCGAGGTGTTCGGCGGCTGGACCAAGGCGCAGCAGACCCACTTCGCCGACGGCGGCGTCTTCGACCAGATCTACGAGCCGGACGGTGAGTGAGCTCGTGAGCGCGGCCTGCGTGGCCGCCCGCGGCGGACCGCGCGCCTGCCGCGACGCGGCCGCAAGCGCCTGCGGGCGGCAGCGTCCTGCCCGGCTTCGGGCTGTCGCTCGGCTTCACGCTGCTCTACCTGGCCTGATCGTCCTGATCCCGCTGTCGACGCGTCTTCCTGAAGTCGGCGACGCTCGCCTGGGCGACGTTCTGGGCGGACGTCACCGCGCCGCGCGCGCTCGCGGCCTACCGGCTGAGCTTCGGCGCCTCGTTCGTCGCCGCGCGCGATCAACGCCGTCTTCGGCCTGCTCGTCGCCTGGGTGCTGGTGCGCTACAGCTTTCCCGGGCAGGCGGCTGGTCGACGCGCTGGTCGACCTGCCGTTCGCGCTGCCGACGGCGGTGGCCGGCATCGCGCTCGCCGCCGCTCTACGCCGAGAACGGCTGGCTCGGCCGCTGGCTGGAGCCGCTCGGCATCAAGGTCGCCTACACCCCGCTCGGGCGTCGTGGTGGCGCTCACCTTCATCGGCCTGCCGTTCGTGGTGCGCACGGTGCAGCCGGTGCTCGAGCGACCTCGACCCGGAGGTCGAGGAGGCGGCGGCCAGCCTGGGCGCCGGCGCGCTGGCAGACGTTCCGGCGGGTGATCTTGCCCGAGCTGCTGCCGGCGCGCGCTGACCGGCTTCGCGCTCGCCTTCGCCCGCGCCGCTCGGCGAGTACGGCTCGGTGATCTTCATCGCCGGCAACATGCCGATGAAGTCGGAGATCGCGCCGCTGCTGATCATGATCAAGCTCGAGCAGTACGACTACGCCGGCGCCACCGCGATCGCGCTGGTCATGCTGGTCGCCTCGTTCGCGCCTGCTGCTGCTGATCAACCTGCTGCCTGGCGGCGCGGCCGCGGCTGCGGGCGCGACGGAGCAGCGACGATGGCCGCGCGTCCGACCGTCCACGCGGCAGCCGCTCGCGCGACGCACGGCGCGCTCACCGAGCCGCGGCTGGGTGCGCTGGCTCCTGATCGGCGTCGCGCTGGCGTTCCTCGGCGCTCTTCCTGTTCGTGCCGCTGGTCGCCGGTCTTCGCCGAGGCGCTGCGCGAAGGGCTTCGAGGCCTATCTGGCCGCGATCACGCGAGCCGGACGCGCTCGCCGCCGATCCGCCTGACGCTGCTCACGGCGGCGATCGCGGTGCCGCTCAACCTCGTCTTCGGCGTCGCCGCGGCCTGGGCGATCGCCAAGTTCGACTTCCGCGGCAAGAACCTGCTGATCACGCTGATCGACCTGCCGTTCGCGCGTCTCGCCGGTGGTCTCGGGCCTGATCTACGTGCTGCTGTTCGGCGCCCACGGCTGGTTCGGCCCGTGGCTCGCGGCGCACGACATCAAGATCATCTTCGCCGTGCCGGGCATCGTGCTGGCGACGATCTTCGTCACCTTGCCGTTCGTCGCGCGCGAGCTGATCCCGCTGATGCAGGCGCAGGGCAACGACGAGGAGGAGGCGGCGCTGACGCTCGGCGCCTCGCGGCTGGCAGACCTTCTGCCGGGTGACGCCTGCCGAACATCAAGTGGGGCCTGCTCTACGGCGTCATGCTCTGCAACGCCCGCGCGATGGGCGAGTTCGGCGCCGTCTCGGTGGTCTCCGGCCACATCCGCGGCGCTGACCAACACGATGCCGCTGCACGTCGAGATCCTCTACAACGAATACCAGTTCGCGGCCGCCTTCGCGGTGGCGTCGCTGCTGGCCCTGCTCGCCCTGGTGACGCTGGGGATCAAGAGCGTGATCGAGTGGCGGACGGCGCGGTAAGGATGGCCGGCTCGGAGAGTGTCTCGAAAGGAAGGTCAGCCCCGCAGGGGCGCAGGCATAAAGCCTGGGGTTTCAACCCCAGGAAACGGGTCTCCAAAACCCTTCGAAAGCCCCGAAGGGGCGCAGGCAGCTTGCACTGGCCGGTGGCTGCCTGCGCCCCTTCGGGGCTTTCGGGAAAGAGGGGTGGCGCCTACCTGGGGTTAAAACCCCAGGCTTTATGCCTGCGCCCCTGCGGGGCTGACTTTCGAAACGTCCTCTCATATTCTGGAGCTCAACGATCGCGGTCCTTGCGGATCAGGTCGGCGCTGTCGGGGAAAGACTGTCCGGCTAATCTCTGCTGCACGCGATCGACCCGATCCCAGAAGGCTTCCCAAGCGGACGGTAATACCCGATCCATGAGCTTGCGCGCGTTCTCCTCATGGCTACCTCTATCATGGGGGGACATAGGAAACCTCCGTATTGGGGCATTATCCTATCGGAATCTGGAAACGGCTACCCCGCGCGAAATCCCTGATGAAGTCCCGCCTCTCCCTCGGCACCCTCCTCATCGGTCTCAACGCCGGCCTCGTCCTGCTGGCGGTGATCGCGGTCGCGGCCGCGGCGATGGGGCTGATCGAGCGGTTCGCGGACGAGCAGGGGATCGCGCGGGTCAATCTCGCGGGGGCGGCCGCCCAGGAGGCGGTCGAGCGCTCGGCGCGCGACGTGCGGACCTCGGCCCATCTGCTCTCGGAGCGCCCGACGGTCAAGCGGCTGGTGGAAGGGGGGACGCCGCCGGCCTCGCCGCCTTCCTCGACCGCTTCCGGCAGACCAGCTCGCTCTCCGCAGCCGCCGTCTTCTCGCATGGGACGATCGTCGCCTCCAGCGGCGCGCCCGTCCCCTGGAACCAGGTGCGGACCTCTACGATCGCGCGCCTGCCGGACGGCTCCCTCCTGCTCGGCGCCGCCTCGGCGCTCGCCAGCACCCCGGACGCGACCGCGGCGGCGGCCCTGGTGCTCGACCCCGCGTTCGCCCGCCAGATCGCCGGACAGGTCGGTCTCCCCGTCGCCATCCTCGATCCCGAGCGGGCGCTGGCGGACGCGGAGGACCCCCGGATGCCGCTGCGGGCCGAGGTCCTGGCGACCGGCAAGCCGGGCTCCGGACGGCTGAAGGCGGCCGGGCTCTACGTCTCCGTCCGCCCCCTGCGCGCCCCCTCAGGCGACGCTTCTTCCGGAGAGATATCCGCGCTGGTCGAGACCGCGCTGCCGCGCGGCGCCGTGGCCTCCTCGCTCGCCCGGCTGGTGCGCGAGCTCCTGCTGCTCTCGCTCCTGGTGGCCGCGTTCGCCACCCTCTCGGGGTTCCTGATCAGCCGGCGGCTGACCCGCCCGGTCCAGGCGCTCACCGCCTCGGCGGCGCGCATCGGCCGCGGCGACCTCTCGACCCCCACCCCGCGCGCCCCGGCGCCGAGCTCGGCACCCTCGCCGCCACCATGGAGGAGATGCGCCGCCGCCTGCTCCAGCTCACCTCCGAGCTGCGCCGCCGGCAGGCCGAGGGGGAGGCGATCCTCACCGGCATCGTCGAAGGGGTGTTCAGCGTCGACCGCGACCGCCGCATCCGCTATCTCAATCCGCAGGCGGCGGCGCTGCTCGGCGTGCGTCCGCGAGGACGCGGTCGGCCGCTTCTGCGGCGACGTGCTCAAGCCGCGCGGCAAGGACGGCTCGCCGGCCGTGCGACGAGAGCTGCCCGATCGTCCACGCCCGCTTCCGCGGCGGCGCCACGCGCCACCGAGCACCTGCGTGCGGCCGGACGGCACCCGCCGGGCGGTGGTGATCACCAGCGCGCCGCCCACCGAGGACCAGCAGTTCCAGGTGCTGCGCGACGAGACCGACGTCGAGGTCGGCCGCCGCCAGCGCGACGCCGTGCTCGCCAACATCTCGCACGAGTTCCGCACCCCGCTCGCCGCCCAGCTCGCCTCGATCGAGCTGCTGCGCGACCGCCTGCTGCTCCAGGATCCGCCGGCGGCCTCGACTCCGCAGACCCGCGATCTCGTCCTCGCCCTGGAGCGCGGCAGCCTGCGGCTGACGCAGCTCATCGACAACCTGCTGGAGAGCGTGCGCATCGAGTCCGGCCAGGATTCGATCCGCAGCCGGCCGGTGGCCCTGGACGAGGTGGTCGAGGAGGCGGTCGAGATGACGGCGCCGCTGCTCGCCCAGCGCGGCCAGGCGGTGGAGGTCGAGCTGCCCTATCCGCTGCCGGCGGTGCGCGGCGACGCGCCGCGCCTGACCCAGGTGTTCGTCAACCTGCTCGCCAACGCCAACAAGTTCGCCCCCGCCGGCTTCGGTGGTGCGCGTCGGCGGCGCGGTGGAGGCGGGGCGGGTCGCCCTCTGGGTGGAGGACGAGGGGCCGGGCCTGCCCGGCGCGGCCGGGAGCGGCGCGCTGTTCGACCGCTTCGTGCGGGTCGCCGGCGACAGCGAGAGCGGCGAGGAGCCGGAGCCGGGCGGCATGGGGCTCGGGCTCTGGATCGTGCGCTCGATCGTCGAGCGGCACGGCGGCACCATCGAGGCGGTGCCGGGGAGCGGCGGCCGGGGGACGCGCATGCGGGTCGTCCTGCCGGTTGAACGCACGCGGGAGGAGGCGGCTTGAAGATCCTGGTGGTGGACGACGATCTGGAGCTGTCGAGCCTGATCGGCTATGCCCTGCGGCAGGCCGGCTACATGGTGATCGAGGCGGGGGACGGCGCCGCCGCCCTCGAGGCCTTCGAGCGCGAGTCGCCGGCGCTGGTGATCCTCGACGTCAACCTGCCGCGCCTCTCGGGGCTGGAGGTCTGCCGGCGGATCCGCGCCGCCTCCCGCGACGCCCATCATGATGCTCACCGTCAGACGCCGAGGAGGACCAGGTGCAGGCGCTCGACCTCGGCGCCGACGACTACCTCACCAAGCCCTTCAGCCCGCGCACCCTGCTCGCCCGCGTGCGGGCGCTGCTGCGCCGGGCCGGCGAGGAGAAGCCGATGCCGCTGGCCGCCGGCGCCTTCAGCCTCGACCTCGAGCAGCAGTCGGTGGCGGTCGCGCGGCGGCGATCCCGGTGCGCCTGACGCGGCTGGAGCTGCGCCTGCTGCAGATCCTGCTCGCCAACGCCGGCCACACCCTGCCCGCCGAGCGCCTCCTCGCCCACGTCTGGGGCTCGCGCGGCTCCGGCGACCGCCAGCTCCTGAAGCAGCTCGTCCACCGCCTGCGCCAGAAGATCGAGGCCGACGGCGACCGAGCCGCGCTACCTGGTGACGGTCAGCGGCGTGGGGTACGCGTTGCGGCCGGAGGGGGAGGAGTAGGGGGCGCGATTGGGGGGCGCCTGCCCAGCCCGGGCATCAATGCCCGGGCTACGCTGGAAACGAAAAGCCGGCTGAAGCCGGCTCAAAACGTTGCTCGGAGGGATTGAGCCGCCTTCAGGCGGCCTTTCGTTTGAAACGTAGCCCGGGCATTGATGCCCGGGCGTTGTGGCCCCCCTTAATGCCGCCGCGGCCGGAATCCCGAGATCGACGCCCGCCGCTCGCGCTTAAGGTCGTGGTGGAAGTCGTCCAGGTTGTGTTGCTCGGAGCGCTCCTTCATGCCGCCGGCGCGGTGCGCGAGCTGGAGCGCCCGGCGCGCGGCCTGCCCGGCCTCCTCCGGCCGGCCGAGGTCGAGCAGCAGCGCCGCCCGCGCGGTTTCGAGCCCGGCCTTCTCCAGCGGATCGCCGGTGCCCATCGCCAGGATCGCCCGGGCCTGATCGAGCGCCATCTGAGCGCCCGCGAGGTCGCCGGCGATCCGCCGGGCGGTGCCGAGGTCGATCAGCGCCTCCCCCTGGAAATCGCGGACCGGACCCGCGCCGTAGATCGCCGGGGAGAGCCCCTGCGCGGCCGCCAGGGCGAGCTCCGCCGCCTCGAGCGCCGCGTGCGGCTCCCGCTTCAGAATGTGATGGAACCGCTCGCGCAGGCAGTCATAGAGCCCCCAGGTCTGGTACCGGCGGTCGTTGCGGATCAGGATCCGCCGGTGCGCCGCCGGATGGCTCTCCAGGAAGTGCCAGAGCCGCCCGGCGTCCCGCTTCTCCTGCATCAGCCGCTCGTGGGTCCGCCGCGCCCCCTCGACCGCTCTGCGCAGGGGCGCTTCATAAGCATCGGCCGCCGGGGCCGGCAACTGGGCCGGGGCTCCGGTTTCCCTCGCGTTGCGGGCCGCCCGCGCCACCAGCCGGCGGACGATCGCCTGGCGATCCTCCCGCGCGGTCTCCGGCTGCGAGAGCCTGTCAACGTCGGCCCAGGAGAGAGTCTGCTCTGTTTCCATCCCGATCTGCATCATTCCGTCCCTCCCAAAACAAAGATCCGCACAAGTTTTTGTGCTCAATCCCCTCGCTAAATGGCGTAAAGCAGGAACCGTGCCTGCCCTACCCGGGAGGGTGGCTCTCCAAATCGGCCAATCTGGCATTCTCTTTGCCAGGAGGAAGAGGCCATGGACGTCCTGACGATTCCCCACGTGACTCATCCGGGGCTGCTGATCGCGATCGGCGGCGCCGAGGACAAGACCCGCGAGCGCGTCATCCTGCGCTACTTCCTGGAGGCGGCCGGCGGTGACGACGCCACCATCGTGGTGCTCGCCACAGCCTCCGAGACCCCGGAGACGGGGGAGCGCTACGCCGACCTCTTCCTCGCCCTGCGCGCCGAGAACGTCGAGGTGCTGAAGATCGAAGCCCGGCAGGACGCGATGGACGCCGGCCCCGAGGCGCACGACCTGCTGGAATACGCGACCGGCCTGTTCATCACCGGCGGCAGCCAGCTCAAGCTCTCCTCCGCGCTCGGCGGCACCGATATCGCCCAGACCATCCGCAGCCGCCACGCCGCCGGCATGGTGGTGGCCGGCACCAGCGCGGGCGCGGCCCTGCTCTCCGAGCACATGATCGCCCTCGGGGAGAGCGGCTCCACGCCGCGCCGCCGGCTGGTGCACCTCGCCAAGGGGCTCGGGCTCGCCCCCGACCTGGTGATCGATCAGCATTTCCGCCGCCGCGATCGATTGGGCCGGCTGCTGACAGCGCTTTCTTACAATCCCGCGCCTCTCGGAGTGGGGATCGACGAGGACACGGCGGCGATCATCAGCGGCAACGGCGAGCTCTCCGTGCTCGGCGCCGGCGCGGTGATGGTGGTCGACGCCTCGGGCATGAAGTTCACCGACAGCCACGCCGTCCACCGCGGCCAGCCGGTCGCCATGATGGGCCTCAAGCTCGACTTCCTCACCACCGGCTGCCGCTACGACCTCAAGCGCCGCGAAGGGATCACACCGCCCGCCACCCTGGTCCACCTCGACCCTGTCGACCGCCGCGCTCCCGAGCGGCCGCCCGTCCTGACCGAGGAAACTCTCATGGAAGAGGTGTCCGCCGGGTCGGAGGATGGAGGGGAGTAGGGGGATCGCGGCATTCGTGGCCTGCGATCTCACCCTCGGTCCCTCTCCTCCTGAGGAAGTGTGGATGGTTCTCGCGGCCCGGATTTTTCCTCCACCCGGAACGGGGGGAGGCCAGGAGGGGGGCTTTGCGGAGTCCGCGGGACCGCTCCTTGTCTGGGGCGGGCCCCCTCCTGGCCTCCCCCTGAAGGGGGAGGAAAAAAGCCACCGCGGTTCCGATCATTGGCATATACCTTGCTCAATGAGTCTCCAACGATCGATCCCAGGAACCTGATCCATTCGGAGACTCATCCATCATGAAAATCCTGGAGACCCGGGTCTATCGCGGCCCCAACCTTTACGCCCTCTGGCCGGTCATCCGCCTGCGGATGGATCTCGAAGAGCTGGAGGATTTTCCCACGGCCGAGCTGCCGGGGTTCGCCGATCGCCTGCTGGAGATGATCCCCTCGCTCCACCAGCATGGCTGCTCCTACGGCGAGGACGGCGGCTTCGTGCGCCGGATGCGAGAGGACGAGGGGACCTGGATGGGGCACGTCCTGGAGCACGTCGCCATCGAGCTCCAGAAGCTTGCCGGCACGCCGGTGAGCTTCGGCAAGACGCGCGGCGAGGGGCTGCCGGAGGGGCAGTACCACGTGATCTACAGCTACGTCGAGGAGGCGGTGGGACTGGCGGCGGGGGACCTCGCGCTGCGCATCATCCGCCACCTGCTGCCGCCCGAGCGCGCCGATCACGATCCGTCGCCGTTCGATTTCAGGTCCGAGTTCGAGAGGCTGGTGCGCCTCGCTCAGCGCCGCGCCCTCGGCCCCTCGACGGCCGCCCTGGTGCGCGCCGCCGAGGAGCGGGACATCCCCTGGATCCGCCTCAACGAAGGGTCGCTCGTGCAGCTCGGCCACGGCAAGTACCAGAAGCGCATCCAGGCGACGGTCACCAGCGAGACCCGCCAGATCGCCATCGAGATCGCCTCCGACAAGCGGCTGACCCACCAGATCCTCGACCAGCTCGGGCTGCCCGTGCCCCGGCAGGCGATCGTCCACGACGCCGGCGAGGCCGCGGAAGAGGCGGTGCGCCTGGGTTTTCCCGTCGTCGTCAAGCCGCTCGACGGCAATCATGGCAACGCCGTATCGATCAACCTCAAGAGCCTTGACGAGGTGCGGGCGGCCTTCGAGAAGGCGCGCGAGCTGTCCACGCGGGTGATCGTCGAGGCCTGCCAGCCGGGCCAGGACTACCGCATCCTGGTCATCGACGGCCAGGTGGTGGCGGTGGCCCGGCGCGTCCCCGGGCACGTCGTGGGCGACGGCCGGCACACCATCGCCGAGCTGATCGAGATCGTCAACCGCGACCCCCGGCGCGGCATCGGCCACGAGAAGGTGCTCACCCGCCTGGTGGTCGACGATCAGGCGGAGCGCCTGCTCGCGCTGGCCGGCCTCACGCTCGACGCCGTGCCGGCCGAGGGGGAGGCCGTCTACCTGCGCTCGACCGGCAACCTCTCGACCGGCGGCACCGCGATCGACGTGACCGACGTGATCCATGAGGACAACCGGCTGATGGCCGAGCGGGCCGTCAAGGCGATCGGCCTGGACGTCGGCGGCGTCGATTTCGTCTCGCCCGACATCACCCGCAGCCACCGGGAGGTGGGGGGCGCCATCGTCGAGATCAACGCGGCGCCCGGCTTCCGCATGCACCTGGCGCCCACCGAGGGGAGGCCGCGCGACGTCGCCGGGCCGGTGATCGACATGCTGTTCCCGCGCGGCACGCGCTTCCGCATCCCGATCGCCGCGATCACCGGCACCAACGGCAAGACCACCACCACGCGCATGGTGGGGCACATCCTGAAGCTCTCGGGGCACAAGGTGGGGATGGCGACCACCGACGGCGTCTACATCGACGGCGCCCGCACCGTGCGCGGCGACATGACCGGCCCCTGGTCGAGCCAGCTGGTGCTCCGCGATCCGACGATCGACGCCGCCGTGCTCGAGAGCGCCCGCGGCGGCATCGTCCGCTCCGGCCTCGGCTGGCGCAAGTGCAACGTCGGGGCGGTGCTCAACGTCGCCGCCGATCACCTGGGCCTGGGCGGCATCGAGGACCTCGAGGACCTCGCCAAGGTCAAGCAGATCATCGCCGAGGTCGCCGAGGACTACTGCGTGCTCAACGCCGACGACGAGCGGGTGGCGGCGATGGCGGCGGCGAGCCCGGCCGAGCCGATCTGGGTCACCATGGACCCCAAGAACGAGCGCGTGCGGGAGCACGTCCGCGCCAAGGGGAAGGCCGTGGTGCTGGAGGAGGGTTTGAACGGCCGGATGATCGCTCTCTACCAGGGCGAGCGGCAGATCCCGCTGCTCTGGACGCGCCAGATCCCGGCGACCATCGAGGGGCGGGCGCTGCACAACATGCAGAACGCCATGTTCGCCGCCGCGATCGCCTACGGCCTGGGGGTCGGCGTGGAGAACATCCGCCAGGGGCTGCGCACCTTCAGCAATGATTTCTTCCAGGCTCCGGGGCGGCTCAACTTCTACAACGAGCATCCGTTCCGGGTGCTGCTCGACTACGCCCACAACGCCCACGGCATGGAGGCGGTGGCGCGGACGGTGCGCGAGCTCGCCGTCCACGGCCGGCGCATCGGGGTGATCGCCGCCCCCGGCGACCGCCGCGACGAGGACATCATGGCCCTGGCCCGGGCCGCGGCGCCCGCCTTCGACCTCGTGCTGATCCGCGAGGACGAGGACCTGCGCGACCGCCAGCCCGGCGAGGTGGCCGCGGTGCTGCGCCAGGGTCTGCTCGACGCCGATTTTCCGGCCGAGCGGATCGTCCCCGGGTTCTTCCAGGAGGAAGACTCCGTCCTGCGCGCGATGGAGATGGCCTGCGCCGGCGACCTCGTGGTCATCTTCGGCGACAAGCTCGCCCACATCTGGGAGCTGATCGTCAACTTCAAGCCCCAGCCGGCGGCGGTGAAGCCGGCGGGGGATGTGCCGCAGGGCGAGCTGGTGGGAGCGCTGCCGGCGGGGCGGGTGCGGTAGGGGGGCGTAGTCTTTTTCCTCCCCCTTCAGGGGGAGGTCAGGAGGGGGCGCCCCAGACAAGGAGCGGTCCCGGACTCCGGAACGCCCCCCTCCTAGCCTCCCCCCGTTCCGGGTGGAGGAACAAGATCCCCGCCATCCACCCAAGCCCCGATCACCCCCAGCACCTCCTCCCGCTGGGTGTGCACCAGCAGCACCACCAGATCCCCTGTCCGGGCCTCCGCGAGCGCCTTTTGAACCCCTTCGAGCTCCGAGTCCGCGCGCTCGATCCGCTCCGGAGGGATGCCGAGGCGGCGCAGCTCGTCCTCGAGAATGGCGGGCACCTCGCCCGGCTGGCGGCCGCGGAGCATCTCCGGCAGCTCCTTGACCACGATGCGGTCTGGCTGGAAAGGGAGCGCGGCGCGGGCGAAGTCGCGGAGGGCCTCGTCGTCGCGGTCGCCGGCCTGCCCGAGCAGCAGCGTGCGGCGTTCGGCGGGGAGAGTCCGCGCGATGTCGAGCAGGGCGGTGAGGCCGTGGGGGTTGTGGGCGTAGTCGAGGAGGACGCGGACGCCGTCCCGCTCGAAGAGGTTGGCCCGCCCGGGGTTGTCCTCGGGACTGTTGCCGACCCGCCGCAGCCCCGTGGCCATGGCCTCGGCCGGGATGCCGATCGCCGCCGCCATGCCGATCGCCGCCAGGGCGTTGGCGACGTTGTGCCGGGCGGCGCCGCCGAACGTGACCGGGACCGCCTCCACCCGCGTGATTTTGCTGCATTCGCCGCCCCGCGCCAGCACCAGCGCGCCATCCTGGAGATAGACCGCCTCGCCGCCCGCCGCCAGGGCCTTTTGCACGACCGGGTTCCCGGAGTCGAGGCTGAACCAGAGGATGGGCGCGCTCAAGGCCGCCGCCGCGGCGACCAGTTGGGGATCGTCGGCGTTGAGCACGACCCGCCCCTCCGGCCCCACGGCGCGGGTGACCACCAGCTTGGCCTCGGCGAGCGATGGCAGGTCGAGAATCCCGAACTCGCCCAGATGATCGGCGGCGATGTTGGTGACCAGGGCGGCGGCGGCCCGGTTGACGGCGAGCCCCCGCCGCAGCAGCCCGCCGCGGGCCGTCTCCAGGATGGCCACCTCCACCCGGCGGTCGCGCAGCAGCGTGCGGGCGCCGCCCGGGCCGGAGAAATCGCCGCGCTCGATCAGCTCCCCGCCGACCTCGATCTGATCCGTCGACGTCACTCCCGCCATCTGCTCCGAGGCGTCCACCATGGCCGCGAGCAGCCGCACGGTGGTGGTCTTGCCGTTGGTCCCGGTGACCAGCAGCACGGGGATGTCGCGGACCTTGTTCCAGTCGACCTCCTCCGGATCGGGGAGGGCGCGGACGGGCCAGGTGAGCGACCCCTTGCCGAGGCCCACCGAGGCGGCGCTGTCGTCCGACAGGAACGAGACCCCGTGGGCCGCCGCGGCATCTCGCAGGGCGAGGAGAGGGGGGTTCACCTCGCGGGCGATCTCGTCCCGCAGCCGTGCCGCCGCGCTCTGGAAGTCCAGCCGGAAGTCCGGCGCCTGCCGGCCCGCGAGCTCGGCCTCGACCGCGTCCCAGGCCCAGTCGTTGATCTCCGTCGCGCTGTAGAGAGCGTCGATGGGGGCCGAGATCGCCAGGCTGGCGCCGCCGGCGAATGTCCGCGCCGCGATCTCCTCGTCCCTCCAGCCGACCGCGTCGAGCATCCGCCGGACCTGCGACGCCCAGGCCGCGACCGCCGCCGCGGCCTGTTCCGGGGCGAGGGAGACCTCGAGGATCGCCCCGGGGCGGTCGAGAAGGAGGTTGGGGCCGGTGAGCCGGCGGGAGTCGAGTCGATCCATGGAGAGGGAAGCCTAACAGACCGTTCCGGTGGTGCAATGGCAGGGGAGGCGGCCCCCGAACCGCCTCCCTGCCTGTTCCAAGTTGTCAAAGAGCCTTATGCCGACCCAGAATCCCAGAGGGACTCGACAAACCGTATCGATGTGCATACAATAAGGCTAGTTGAGGCGACGGTCAACCCTGCCGGACCGGCTTCGAGCGGCTTTCTCCTGGGGTTGAAGCGTGTTTACTAGAGCAAAAGAGACGGAATGAGCGGGGAATGAAGCATTCCCCATCACTCGCGAGGCATTCCCCGCAGGGAATGATGAAAGATATAAAATGCACATTATTTAGGAGGCATTTGATGGTCCGTTCCCCGTCGCCGGGACCTCATTCCCCTCGGGGAACGTCCTGTTCATCTGCCTTCACCGAAGACGATGCGCGGAGAACGGCTCAGATCATGGCGACCGAGCCCCTCGTCCTGGCCATCGAGGTCCATTCCCCGCGGGGAATGGGTTGGAAGGGCAGGGAACGCGGCGCGAAGGGTACCGGATGGCGTTCAGGACACGGGGAACGCGGCAGGAAGAAGGCTCTTTGACAACTGAATCAGAGTTTCATCCGGTGAGGATGAAACCGGGGCTCTCCCGCTTGCGGGGGCCGGAGAGCCCCGTCTTTGCTGAATGTTTTTTGTGGGGGGCGGCCGCTCGCAGTCTGACAAAGTAGAACTATGCAGCCGCCCTGGCGACATCACCGCAGTGTCCTCCGAAGTGTAGAGGCCCGCTCTACGGACTATGATCCTTTCGCCTTCCTGCCCCCTGATACTCATGGTCTTTGTTTACCAAGGAAATTCGCCGGCGACAACGCGGATATACTCCTGCCGTCTGGCGCAGAAGCCGCATCAAAGGGGACAAGATGGCTGACGCGAATTCTTCTTTCAACAACGGCGCACCTGTCATCACCCTCCAGATTCCTTCAACGACAGAGCCCGCCTTCACCGCCGCCGAGATCCTTCCCGGCCGCGGCATGATGACCCTGCAGGTCCGCGCGCGCCTTCCCGGGTTGGGCGAGGTGGACCTGCTCACGGCGCCTCCCCTGGAGAAGGCCGGCGAGTTCTTCGGCGCGGATCAGGGGGGCTTCCCGGGCAATGCCTCGTATCTGATCGGCGGCGCGATCCTGCTTCCGTACGCCAACCGCATCCGCGGCAGGTTGTCGGCGGACGGGCGGACGGTCACCACCCGCATCCTGGGCCGGGAGGTCACGCTGCCGGCGAACGCGGGGGGGCGGCGGGCTGGGGCGGAGCGGTACTCGATGCATGGCCTGATCCTCGACTCGGCGGCCGGCGCGATCGAGCGCGAGACTACGGCGGAGGCGGATATCCTTCGGGGCACTCTTCAGGCTGGCGCTTTCGGCCATGGGTGGCCCTCGAAAACGGAGATCAGGTTCGAGAACGTCCTGCGGGCCGA
The DNA here is from genome assembly GCA_963792575.1 of uncultured Acidobacteriota bacterium. Lineage (GTDB taxonomy): Bacteria > Acidobacteriota > Thermoanaerobaculia > Multivoradales > UBA5704 > DATARR01. Next base: position 756,484 of record CAWBWZ010000020.1, on the reverse strand, counting down.
CTCGTTCACCCTGCGGGTCACGGCGAGGAACGTGGGCGGCGAGACGCTGCCGATGGGAATCGGCTGGCACCCCTATTTCAACCTTCCGAGCGGCCGGCGGGACCAGGCGCGGCTCCATCTCCCGGCGCGGAGCCGGACCCTGGTGAACGACTATGACGAGGTGCTGCCGACCGGCGAGGTGGCGCCGGTCGCGGACACCCCCTACGACTTCTCGACGCCGGGAGGCCGGGCGGTTGGCGATCTCTATCTGGACGACTGCTTCGTGGATCTTGAAACGGCGGCGGGGGAGGTGGTGGCCGAGGTGATCGATCCGGCGGCTTCCTACGGCCTGCGGGTGGTGGCGTCGTCGCCACCGGTGCGCGCCGTCCAGGTCTACGCTCCCCCGGACAAGGCGTTCATCGTCGTCGAGCCGCAGTTCAACCGGGCGGATCCCTTCGGACCGGAGTGGGGGGCGGGCGCGGAGACCGGAATGGCGATGCTCGAGCCGGGAGAGTCGGTGGTCTACTCCGCGCGGCTCGAGTTGTTCACACCCTAGGGAGCGGGGGCCGCCGCGACGTCGTAGGTGTAGAGGTCCGCGGTGGCGCCGCCGCTGTCGGTGATGATGTAGAGCCGGTTCTTCTCCTGGTCGTATGCCACGCCCTCGGCGTTCACGTAGCCCAGCGGATACGACTGCCTGGACGTGTTGCTGCTCCAGTCATACAGATAGACGTTCTTGTCGCTCAGGACCCAGAGCTGCCTGCGCGTCGGATCGTAGGCGACATCGGAGTAGTCCTTGCCGCTGAAGGTGAGGACCTTGCAGGCGGTGATCTCCTTGAGGTCGGCGGAGATCTGGATCATCAGCCCGGGGTTCTGCTGCTTCATCACGAAGAAGGATTTGAGGTCGCTGTCCCAGGTGATCCCCTCAAGCCCGCTGTTCCCCCCGCCCTTGAGCTCATCCTTGACCGTTTTTTGGCCCTTGCATTCGACCGTGTCCCAACCCGTCATGTCCTCGAGTTTAGCCGGCTTCTCATACGTTTCCGTGCTGTAGTTGACCGGCACGATGGCGGTCAGCTTCTCGTTGACGAGATAGAGGTAGTGATCGTCGTTGGAGCCCTGCTTCGGGGCGAACGTAACGCCCTCAAAATCGGGATCCTTGATTTCATTGACGCCCTTGGCTGGCCTGGGAGTGAAAGAAGCCTTTTCAGAGCCGTCGTGCTTGATCTTGTAGATCTTGAACGGCTTTCTGTCGCTGATCGACCAAAGCTTGTATTCGTTCTTGGTGACGGCCAGCCCGGACGCTTCCGGGATGGCCACGGTCGCCTTTTTCCCTACTTTCGTCAAGGTCGGCGGTTCTTCAGCCCATGCCGTCGAGCCACCGATCAAGGCGAGTAGGACCAACGCGGACAGCATTTTGCTCATGACAGATTCCTCCTCAGGGGACGGGGTGCGCGTCGGCGCCGCACGGAGACTGGGCGAGGACGCGCATTGTAGCCTGAGGGCATCCGCGCGTACAAGCGGCTTATTGGACGCTGTAGGTGTAGAGAGACGAGTCGCTGTTCGGACCGTTGTCGGTGGCGATGTAGAGCCGGCTGTTGCCCGGGTTGAAGGCGACCCCTTCCGCGTGGGCATAAGGGAGATTCCAGGCCTTCGTCACGGTGCCGTTGTTCCAGTTGTAGAGATAGAGCTTCTGGGCTTCATCGCTCACGATCCAGTACAGGCCGCGCGTGGAGTCGTAGGAGATATCCGAGTAGTCCGCGCCGCTGAAGGTGAGCACCCGGCAGGCGGTGATCGTCGAGAGGTCGGCGGAGATCTTGATCATCAGCCCGGGATCTTTCTCCTGGATCACGAAGAAGGAATTGAGATTGCCGTTCCAGGTGATCCCTTCGAGGCCGGCGTTGGTGCCGGTACCGTTCAATTCGCTCGATATCTTGCCGCCGCCCACGCAGTTGACGGTGGTGTAGCCCGCCATGCCGGCGAGGCTCGCCTGGGCATAGTATTTCTGGGTGCTGTAGTTGACCGGCAGGATGGCCTGCGCACTCTCATTGGCCACATAGATAAAGTGATCGTCGGAGTTGCCCGGCGGCGGCGGCGCGTAGGTGATGCCTTCGAAGTCGGTATCGGTGACGGTGCTCTGGCTGTTGATCGGGGTGGGGAGGAAGGACTCGTTGCTGGAGCCGTCCAGATACATTTTGTAGACCGTGAGCTCGCCGTCGCTGATCGACCAGAGCGAGGTCTGGTTCTTGGCGGTGCCGAGCCCGGAAGCCTCGACGAAGCCCGGGTTGAGCTGGGTGATGTTCGCCGTGCTCACGTGCGTCAAGGTCTGGGCCTGGCCGGCCCGCGCGGCCAGGCCGCCGAGAAGTGTGAGTGCGATCGCCGCGATCCCTTTGCTGTTCATCATGGTTCTCCTTGAGAAAAGTTTTGCGCGTCCGCGCTGAACAGGGAGTGGGATCAGGAGGCGGGTTATCGCACCCCTGCTTCCTTGACGGCCCTCCCCCGGCGTTCTACGATCCGTGGATTGCCTCCGGCAGAGGAACGAGCGCCGCGCGGCCCGTGAAATGAATGGGCGGCGTGGGACAACTCTCAGGAGAGAGGAGGATCGCCGGCATGATCTGCCCCAAGTGTGGGTTCGAGCAGCCCGAGAGTCCGGAGTGCATGCGGTGCGGCGTCATCGTCGGCCGCTACAGGGGAGCGGCCGTGGGCGCGCCGCCGCCCCCGCCGCCATCCCAGCCGATGGCGGGCCCGGTCTTCGAGAGTCCCCTGCCTGCCCTGGCCGGCGGAGGAACCGTCCATGACGCACCGGCCGCCACCGGGGGCGGCACGGTCTACCAGGGTCCTCCCCCCGGGTCGCCGGCCGCGGCGGCCGCGCCGGGCACGGCGCGGGGCGCGTTCACTCCCGTCTTCGCCGTCACCCAGAAGCTGGGTGTGGGGGAGACCCTGAGCGAGTCGTTCTCGATCTATTTCAGGAACTTCATCCCGTTCACGATCCTGACCGCCGTGGCCTTCTCGCCGATCTTTCTCGGCGCCGGGTTCCTGACCCGGGAGGTCGCCACGAAGAATGCCGCCATCGCCGGCGGCGGCGGCGGCCTGGTGGCGCTGCTGACGCTTCTGCTCTGCGTGCCGATCTCGACCGCCGCGATCACTTATGGAGTCTTCCAGGAGATGCGCGGCCGCGACACCTCGCTCGGCTCCTGCCTGAGCGTCGGACTGTCGAGCCTCCTGCCGGTGCTCTCGGTGGCGATCCTGCAGATCCTGATCCTCTTCGGCGCGTTGATCGCCGCCATCATCCCGGTCGTTTTCCTGATCGGCGGGATGCTGGCCGGCGGCACCCGGTCGTCCACGGGCTGCGGCATCATGCTCGTGCCGCTGCTCCTGCTCTGTTATGTGCCGGCCATCATGCTGGCGCTCCGGTACTTCGTCGCCGTGCCGGCGGCGGTGGAGGAGCGGCCGGGCGCCCGCGAGGCCCTGCGGCGGAGCGCCTTCCTGACCGAGGGGCAGCGCGGGCGGATCTTCGGCATCCTGCTCGTCCTGGGGGTCCTCAACTTCGGCGTGAATCTGGGGGCTGTCCTGGTGCCTGGCGCCGGCGCCGTGCTCGGGCCGCTGCTGAGCCTGGTGATGACCGGCCTCTTCGCGACCACCTGCGCGGTGATCTATTACCGCCTGCGCAGCTTCCACGAATCGATCGACGTTGATCAGATCGCCTCGGTCTTCGCCTGAGTGCCGGCTCGCCCTGGCGGCGCTGCTCCTCGCCGGTCTCGTCCTGCCGGCGGGGGCGCAGCAGTCCGGGACGGTGCCGCCGGCGGAGGTCCGGGCGCGGGCCCGGGCGGCGCTCGCGGATCCGCGCTTCCAGCGCGCGCTGCCCAGCCACGAGGAGTCGGCCGATCCCAGGCGGCGCCGCCGCGCGGACGAGACCGGCGCCCCTGGAGGCGGCGACGATCCTCTGGACGTATCGCTGCCGGTCCTGGGCGCCGGAGCCGTCCTCGGCAAGGTGATCTTCGTCGTCCTGCTGGTGGTGGCCGGCGTGCTGGTCGTGGGCTGGATCACGCGCGAGCTCCTGGCGCGGCGGCGCGGCGGCGATCCGCGGACCGCGCCGGACGCGGAAGCCTCCCCGGCGTCCACGGTGGAGAAGGCGCTGGTCTTCGACGACGCCGCGCGGCTGGCGGCCGAGGGGCGCTACGCCGAGGCGGTGCATGCCCTGCTGCTGGCCGCGATCCGCCATTTCGCGGAGCGCTCGCGGACCGCCATTCAGCCGTCCCGGACCAGCCGGGAGCTGGTGCGGCTGCTGCCGCTCGGTCCCGAGGCGCGGGAGGCGTTCGCCGAGCTGGTGCGCACGGTCGAGCTGTCGCTCTTCGGCGGCGCCGCCGTCGGCCCGGAGGATTACGAGCGGAATCTCGCCCGCTTCCAGGCGCTCACCCGGAGGGCCGCGTGACGGAGCCCGTGCCAGGCCCGGCGGCCGAGGAATTTCCCGAGATCGAAAGCGAGATCGAGGGCGGGTTCTCGCGCCGGGCGCTCGGCTGGCTGGTCGGCGGCACGCTGGCGTCGTTCCTGGCTTTCGTGCTGCTCGGCGTCTACGGCAAGGATCTGGAGCGCCGCCCCACGCCACAGGCCAACACCTTCAGCTACAGCGCCCTCGGGCATCGCGCCCTGGCGTCCTTCCTGGTTTCGATGGGGCTCGGCGTGCTCCCGCGCCAGGCGCCGGCGGGCGGGGTGGGGCCCGGCAGGCCGCTGATCCTGGCCGAGCCGGACGGCCGCGATCCGGAGCGCCTGAAGGCTCTGCGCGAGGAGGCGCGGGACCGCAACGCGCGCCTGGTGCTGGTGCTCCCCAAGTGGTCGCCCGGCCGGGCGCGGAAGAACCGGCCGGACTGGCTGGACCGGGTCTCCCTGCTCCCCAATTCGAATGTCGAGCGGGTGGTCCGGGATCTCGGGGATGAGGGGCTGCGCAAGGTCACGATCGAGCGCCCCGGCGGGGCTTTGAGCTGCAAGGCCGCCTGGGGCTCGCCGGCGGTCGCGATGCGGATCGACGTCGAGCCCCAGCTCCTGACGCCTTCCCCTGGGCTCGATCCGGTGGTGACCTGTTCCGGAGGGTACCTGATCGCCCGGCGCGCGGGGGCGGCGGCGCCGGCGACATACCTGATCTCCGATCCGGATCTGCTCAACAATCAGGGGCTTGGGCGCGAGGGGAACGCCGAGGCGGTCTACCAGTTCCTGGTCCACGACCTGGCGGCCACCAGCGTCGTCTTCGACGAGACGATCCATGGCTTCAACCGGGTCCCGGGCCTGCTCGCCGAGGCGCTGCGCTTCCCGATGGTGCTCGCCGTGCTCCAGTCGGTCCTGCTGCTCGGGGTGGTGCTCTGGGCGGGCATGGGGCGTTTCGGCAAGCCGCTGCCGGCCGCCGCGGGGATCGCGGCCGGCAAGCAGGTCCTGATCGACAACACGGCGAAGCTGCTGGCCAACGGCGGGCACGCCGCCGACAGCCTGCTGCTCTATTTCCGGCAGACGACGCGGGCGGTGGCCGCCCACTATTTTCTGCCCCCCGACCTGCCGGAGAGCGAGCGGCTCGCCAGGCTTCAGCGGCTCACCGACGGCCACCGGCAGGGGTTGAATCTGGCGGCGCTGGAGCGCGGCATCCAAAGCCTTCCGGCGGGGAGGCGCGGCGACGAACAGGCGGCCCGGATCGCCGGGCGGCTCCATGAATGGCGAGGGCAGATGACGGGAGGAAAATGACGAGGACGAACGCCGGCCGGCCGGCGTCCTCCGCTTCCTGACAGCCGGCGTTTTTACACCACATTTACACCGCATTCTCTGCGGTATCGTTTATATCCAGATCCACCCCCCCGGATGTCCCGCTTCGCGGGGATTCCCACACCTAGCCTGCAGGCGATCCTTATCGCGGATGTGTGTTTTTAACTTTTTACAAGGGTAAAACTCGTATCTTTGTTTATCTTTCCTTCCGCTGATGCTGCCTGCATTTCTATTAGAAATTCTGCAAGTTTTGACATCCGGTTCGGTCTTTAGGTCTTCCTGAGGAGAGGAGAAGAGAGTTGATGAAGCTCATCATCGCCGCCGCACTGCTTTTGACGTCTGTCCTGAGCGCCGGCGCGCAGGAGCCGACCCCGCTCAATCCGCCGGCGGCGGAGCCCGCGGCGGTGACGGCCCCGCCGGTGGGGGGGGCGCCGTCGAAGAGCTACACGGTCGACATCCACCGGCTGAGCGCGGCGCCGAAGATCGACGGCAAGCTCGACGATGCGGTCTGGCAGGAGGGGAACCTGCTCACGGACTTCACGCAGATCGAACCCTTGAGCGGCCAGCCGGCCACCCAGAGGACCGAGGTCCGGATGGGCTACGACTCGCAGAACATCTATTTCGGCGTTCGCTGCTACGACACCGAGCCGAACCGGATCGTGGCCACCTCCAGGAGTCCCGACGCCGGCCTGGCCTCGGACGACACGGTCAGCATCTTCCTGGACACGTTCCACGACCGGCGCAACGGATTCTTCTTCAGCCTGAACCCGATCGGTTCCAAGACGGACGCCCTGATCCGCAATGAGGGGGAGGACGTCAACACGGACTGGGACGGCCTGTGGGACGGCGTGGCGGCCCGCGACAGCCAGGGATGGACGGCCGAGATCGCCATCCCGTTCCGGACGCTGCGCTTCGCCAGCGGCAGCGACGTGCAGAACTGGGGCTTCGACGTCCGCCGCTTCGTGGCGCGCACGCAGGAGTCGTCGTTCTGGAAGCCGATCCCGCGCCGGCCGGGCGGCCTCGCCCCCTATTCGGTGTCGGATTACGGCGAGCTCACCGGCCTCACCAACCTGGGCAACAGCGGCGGCCGCTATCAGCTCGTGCCGTACGCCATCGGCAGCACCGGGCGGAAGTTCCACGCCAACGAGTACGACCAGGACGCCGACCTGGGGGGGACCTGAAGATCAACCTCACCTCCCAGCTGGTGGCCGACCTGACCGTCCACACCGATTTCGCCGAGGTGGAGGCCGACCAGCAGCAGTTCAACCTCGAGCGGTTCAGGCTCTTCTACCCCGAGCAGCGGCAGTTCTTCCTCGAGGGCGCCAACCTCTTCTACTTCGGCGACCGCCCGGAGCAGTTCGCGGTTCCCGAGCAATTCAAGTTCTTCTTCAGCCGCCAGATCGGCCTGGCGGAGGACGGCCGGGTGGTGGTGCCGGTGATCGGCGGCGCCAAGCTGGCGGGCCGGGTGGGCGACACCAGCGTCGGCTTCCTCAACATGACGACCGAGGACACGACCTATTTCAACGGGGCGGGGCGCCGCATCGACGAGCCGCAGACCAACTGGACGGTGCTGCGGCTGAAGCAGCCGGTCTTCGGCAACTCGACGATCGGCCTGATCGGGCTCAACAAGGATCAGCAGGGGGGGGACTACAACCGGGGCGCCGGCCTCGACTGGGACTTCCGGCTGGGCGAGCACTGGCTCTCGGCCGGCTATCTGGCGAAGACCGATACGCCCGGCCTCGAAGGCGGCGACAACGCCTACTCGGCGGACCTCATCTACAAGACGTCTCAGTTCCGGGCGCGCCACCGCTACACCAACATCGGCGAGAACTTCAACCCGGAGCTGGGGTTCCTGACCCGCTCGGGGATCATCAAGAACCACACGAATATCGCCTCGTCGATCTCGCTCGACAAGAACCCGTTCGGGATCCACAGGATCAACTACCTGGGGGATTTCAACCACATCGACAACCAGAAGGGGGAGCTCGAGACGCAGCTCACCACCTATGAGCTGGGCTTCGTCTCCACCAAGGGCGCCGGCATCGCCTTCCTCTACTACGACGACCTCGAGAACCTCGATGGGCCGCTGACGGTGGTCAAGGGCGCCACCATTCCCGCCGGCCACTACCGGTTCCGCAGCCTGTTCACCGGCATCTCGTCGGGCTACACCGGCAAGGTCGGGTTCACCTTCTGGTATCACCCCGGCGGGTATTACGACGGCGACCGGCTGCGCACGCTGCTGACGCTGGTCATCCGCCCCATCGAGGGGCTGATCATCTCCCCGACCTACGACCGGGTGAAGGTGGACGCCCCGTGGGGCAAGTTCACCACCCAGATCGCGCAGACCGCGATCGACTACTCGTTCTCCACCCGGCTGTCGACGCGGCTGACCCTGCAGTGGCGGGAGGGGGACAACTACCGCGCCAACTTCATCATCAACTGGCTGTATCGCCCCGGGTCGAACCTCTACCTGGTCTACAACGACATCCAGGATCTCGACGACATCCGCCGCAACTCCGGTTTCAGCACGCTGTCTCCCGGGCGCCAGGTGCTCATCAAGGCGACGCGGCGCTTCGACTGGTGACGGGAGGAGACCCGATGAACGAGCTGCGTCAGTCCGCGCCCGCGACCCTGGTCGAGCTGCTCCGCGCGCGGGCGACGAGCCAGCCGGAGCGGCGGGCCTATACCTTCCTGCTCGACGGCGAGCGGGAGGAGGTCCACCTCTCGTATGGCGAGCTCGACCTCCAGGCGCGGGCGATCGCCGCCCGGCTCCAGGAGCTGGGCGTCGAGGGGGAGCGGGCGCTGCTGCTCTACCCTCCGGGCCTCCAGTACGCGGCGGCGTTCTTCGGCTGCCTGTATGCCGGGGTGACGGCGGTGCCGGTCTACCCGCCGCGGCCGAACCGGCCCGACCCGCGGTTCCTGGCGATCCACGCCGACGCCCGCGCCCGCGTGGTGCTGACCACCTCGGCGATCCTGCCCAACGCCGAGCGGCTGCTGCCGGCGGACGCGCCGGTCGTCTGGCTGGCCACCGACGGGCTCGCCTTCGAGGGGGCGGAGGAGTGGCGCGATCCCGCTGTGGGGCCGGACCAGCTCGCCTTCCTTCAGTACACCTCGGGCTCCACCTCGACCCCCAAGGGGGTGATGGTCAGCCACGGCAATCTGGTCCACAACGAGCGGCTGATCGAGCGGGCCTTCGGGATGACGGCGGAGTCGGTGGTGGTGGGCTGGCTGCCGCTCTACCACGACATGGGGCTGATCGGAAATCTGCTGCAGCCGCTCTGGGCCGGCTGCTCCTGCGTGCTGATGTCGCCGGTCGACTTCCTGCAGAAGCCGCTGCGCTGGCTGGCGGCGGTGTCGCGCTACGGCGGCACCGTGTCGGGGGGCCCGAATTTCGCCTACGACCTGTGCGCCCGCAAGATCCGCCCCGAGGACCGGGCCGGCCTCGACCTGTCGCGCTGGGCGGTGGCGTTCAACGGCGCCGAGCCGGTGCGCGCCGAGACGCTCGACCGCTTCGCCGCGGCGTTCGCCGAATGCGGCTTCCGCCGCGAGGCGCTCTTCCCCTGCTACGGCCTGGCCGAGGCGACGCTGTTCGTCGCCGGCGCGGTGTTGAGCGAGCCGCCGGTGGTCGGCCGCTTCAACGCCCCCGGGCTCGAGCGCCACCAGGCGGTGGCGGACCCCGAGGGGAGGCCGCTGGTGAGCAGCGGCCGGCCGGCCCTGCTGGCGCCGGGGGAGGAGGTGGCGATCGTCGATCCCGAGAGCCGCGCCCGGCTGCCGGAGGCGGCGGTGGGGGAGATCTGGGTGGCCGGCCCGAGCGTCGCCCAGGGGTACTGGAGCCGGCCCGAGCCGCCCGACAGCACGTTCCAGGCTCTGACGCGGGACGGCGAGGGGCCGTTCCTGCGCACCGGCGATCTCGGCTTCCTCGCCGGCGGCGAGCTGTTCGTCACCGGCCGCGCCAAGGACCTGATCATCATCCGCGGCCGCAACCACTATCCGCAGGACATCGAGATGACGGTGGAGGCCAGCCACCCCGCCCTGCGTCCCGGCTGCGGCGCCGCCTTCAGCGTCGACGAGGAGGGGGAGGAGCGGCTGGTGGTGGTGCAGGAGCTGAGGCGGGAGGCGCGCCACGCCGATCCCGGCGCGGTGATGGAGGCGATCCGCCGCGCGGTGGCCGAGGCGCACGAGGTGCAGCTCCAGGCGGTGGTGCTGATCCGCACCGCGAGCCTGCCCAAGACGTCGAGCGGCAAGGTGCGGCGGAGCGCCTGCCGCGCCGCCTTCCTGCAGGGGGAGCTGGCCGCGGTCGCCGCCTGGGAGGCCGAGGGGGCCGCCACCGGCGTGGTGATGGTGCCGGTCGCGGACGACCTGACCCGCGAGGAGGGGGCGCGGGACTGGCTCGCCGGCGAGGTGGCGGCACGGGCCGGGGTGCCCCGCGCCGCGGTGGACGTCCACGCGCCGCTCCACCGCTTCGCCCTCGATTCGCTCAACGTCATGGAACTGGCGCACGCGGTGGAGGAGCGGCTGGGCGCGCCGGTGCCCATGGAGCTCTTCTTCGCGGAGGCCAGTGTGGCCGACGTGGTGGCCCGCGCCTTCGCCGCCCGCGCCCCGATGCCGGCCGCCGCCTCCGAGCCGCCCGCGGCCGATGCCGAGCGCCCCCTGTCGCACGGCCAGCGGGCGCTCTGGCTGCTCTATCTGCTCGATCCGGAGAGCTCCGCCTACAACGTCCCCGGCCTGGTCACGATCGAGGGGGAGGTCGACGCCGGCGCGCTGCGCCGCGCCTTCCAGGCGATCGCCGACCGCCATCCCAGCCTGCGCTCGACCTTCTCGGCGCCGCAGGGGGAGCCGGTGCGGCGGGTCCACGACGACGTCGAGGTCCACTTCTTTCAGGAGAACGTCGCCCGCTGGACCGAGGAGGAGCTGGCGCGGCGGATCGACGAGGAGGCCAACCGGCCGTTCGATCTCGAGTCCGGCCTGCCGCTGCGCGTCTATCTGTTCGAGCGCTCCCGGCAGGAGCGCGTGCTGCTGGTGGTGGCCCACCACATCGCCACCGACTTCTGGTCGCAGGGGGTGATGCTCCAGGAGCTGGACGCGCTCTACCCAGCGGCGCGGGCGGGCGAGGAGGGCTCGGCGCTGCCGCCGGCCGCCCCCTACATCGACTTCGTCCGCTGGCAGCGCGAGATGCTGGCCGGGGAGGCGGGGGAGCGGCTGCGCGCCTACTGGCGGGAGCGCCTGGCCGGCGAGCTGCCGGTTCTCGATCTGCCGATCGATCGGCCGCGCCCCCCCGTCCAGACCTATGGCGGCGCGACGCGGCGGCTGCGCCTGCCGCGCGACCTCTCGGAGCGGCTGGCGTCGCTGGGGCGCGAGCACAACGCCACCCTCTTCATGACCCTGCTCGCCGCCTTCAAGGGGCTGCTCTACCGCTACACCGCGCAGCGCGACCTGGTGGTCGGAGTGCCCACCACCGGCCGCGCCCGCGCCGGTTTCGCCGGCATGGTGGGCTACTTCGTGAACCCGGTGGTGCTGCGCAGCAACCTGCGGGGGAACCTCTCGTTCGCCGCCCTCCTCGACCAGGTCCGCGGCCACGCCCTCGGCGCCTTCGAGCACCAGGACTACCCGTTCCCGGTGCTGGTGGAGGATCTGCAGCCGGAGCGCGATCCCAGCCGCTCGCCGCTGTTCCAGGTGATGTTCGTGCTGCAGAAGGCCCCCCTGATCAAGGGGCAGGACCTCACCCCCTTCGCCCTCAACGAGGGGGGCGCGCGGCTCACCGTCGGCGGCCTGCCGCTGGTCTCGCTGCCGGTGGAGGAGCGCATCGCGCAGTTCGACCTGACGCTGACGATGGGGGAGAGCGAGGGCGCCCTGGCCGCCGCCTTCAACTACAACTCCGACCTCTTCGACGGCGAGACGGTCGAGCGCATGGCGCGCCACTTCGAGACCCTGCTCGCCGGCCTCGCCGCGGAGCCCGGACGCCGGCTCGCCGACCTGCCGCTGCTCACCGAGGCCGAGCGCCACCGGCTGCTGGTCACCTGGAACCACACCCGCGCCTACTACCCGGAGGAGGCGCTGATCCACGGCCTGTTCGCGGCGCAGGCGGAGCAGACGCCGGCGCTGCCGGCGGTGATCTTCCATGGCGAGGAGACCGCCTACCGCGACCTCGACCGGCGGTCGAGCCAGCTCGCTCATGCCCTGATCGCCCGCGGCATCGGCCCGGAGGATCTGGTCGGCATCTGCGTCGAGCGCTCGCCGGAGCTGATCGTCGGCATTCTCGGCATCCTCAAGGCCGGCGCCGCCTACCTGCCGCTCGATCCCGAGTACCCGCGCGAGCGGCTCGCCTTCATGCTGCGGGACGCCGGCGCCCGCTTGGTGCTGACCCGCGAGGAGCTGGCGCCGCTGCTCCCCGCGCCGCTGCCGGCGGGCTGCGCGGCGCTCCGCCTCGACGCCGACTGGGAGGGGATCGCCGCCGCCCCCGGCAGCCTGCCGCCGCTGTGGCGGGAGCGCCGGCAACGCTCGCCTGCGTCATCTACACCTCCGGCTCGACCGGGCAGCCCAAGGGGGTGGTGCTCACCCACCGCAACCTGGTGAACATGGTGGCCTCGTTCATCCGCAGCTACAGCCCGGACACCAGCGACCGGCTGCTGCCGCTGACCTCGATCGCCTCGGCGAGCTTCGTCGGCGAGATCTTCCCCATCCTCTGCGCCGACGGCGCCCTGGTGCTGCCGGACCGCGAGGAGATCCTCGACACCCGCCGGCTGGTCGAGCTGATCGCGCGCAGCCAGGTGTCGATCCTCTCCACCGTGCCGTCGCTGATCGCCACCCTCAACGCGATGAAGGAGGAGCTCCCCCGGCTGCGGCTGATCCTCGCCGGCGGCGAGGCGCTGACCGCCGGCGACGTCGACCGCATTCTGGAGTCGGCGACCATCGTCAACGGCTACGGCCTGACCGAGACCACCATCTGCTCGACCTCCTATCCGGTCGGCATGGCGGACCTGCAGTCGGGCGGCACGCTGCCGATCGGCCGGCCGCTGATGAACCACCAGCTCTACATCCTCGACTACGAGCTGAGCCTGATGCCGGTCGGCGGCGCCGGCAAGCTCTACATCGCCGGCGACGGCGTCGCCCGCGGCTACCACGGCAACCCGGCGCTGACCGCCGAGCGCTTCGTGCCCGATCCGTTCGGGCGGGGCGGGCGGATGTACCGCACCGGCGACCTCGCGCGCTGGCTGCCGGACGGCAACATCCTGTTCCTCGGCCGCGTCGACCAGCAGGTCAAGGTGCGCGGCTTCCGCATCGAGCTGGGGGAGATCGAGACCGTGCTCGGGGCCTGCCCCGGGGTGACCGAGTCGGCGGTGGTGCCGCGCCAGGAGGCGGGGGAGAAGCGGCTGGTGGCCTACGTGGTCGCGGCGCCGGTGGACGGCGGCGAGCCGCCGGCGGCGGGCGCCCTGCTCGTCCATCTGCGCGCCAGGCTGCCGGAGTACATGGTGCCGTCGGCGTTCGTCTTCCTGCCGGCGCTGCCGCTGACGCCCAACGGCAAGGTGGACGCGCGCGCCCTGCCGGCGCCGGAGCGGGTGCGCCCCGAGCTGGAGGCGGCCTACGCGGCGCCGAAGAGCGAGCTGGAGCGGATCATCGCCGCCGTCTGGCAGGAGGCGCTGGCGGTCGGCAAGGTGGGCATCCACGACAACTTCTTCGATCTCGGCGGCCACTCGCTGCTGCTCGCCCGCGTCCACGCCCGGCTGCGCGAGGTGCTGGCCCGCGACATCTCGCTGGTCGAGCTGTTCAAGTACCCCACCGTCAGCGCGCTGGCGGCGGCGCTCTCGGCGCCGGCCGCGGCGCCCGAAGCCGCGCGGCGCCCGGTGGCGGCGGCCGCCGAGATCCCCACCCGGCAGGAGCGCGGGGAGGTCGAGATCGCCATCGTCGGCATGGCCGGCCGCTTCCCCGGCGCCAGGACGGTCGACCGAGCTCTGGGACAACCTCGCGACGGCGGCGAGTCGATCCACTTCTTCACCGACGAGGAGCTGCTGGCGGCCGGCGTCGACCCCGACCTGGTGGCGAACCCCGCTACGTGCAAGGCCAAGGGGGTGCTCGGGGACGATCGACCAGTTCGACGCCGGCCTTCTTCGGCCTCAACGCCGCGCGAGGCCGAGCTGATGGACCCGCAGCACCGGATCTTCCTGGAATGCTGCCTGGGAGGCGCTGGAGCGCGCCGGCTACGACTCGGAGCGGCTCCCCGGCCGGGTCGGCGTCTTCGGCGGCGTGAGCATGAACACCTACCTGCTCACCAACCTGCTGCTCGCACCTGGAGCTGGTGGCCTCGGTCGACACCCTGCAGGCGTCGCTCGGCAACGACAAGGACTCGCTGACCACGCGGGTCTCCTACAAGCTCAACCTCAAGGGGCCGAGCCTCACCGTGCAGACGCCTGCTCGACCTCGCTGGTGGCGGTCCACCTCGCCTGCCAGAGCCTGCTCAACGACGAGTGCGACATGGCGCTGGCCGGCGGCGTGTCGATCCACCTGCCGGAGCTCGCCGGCTACCTCTACCAGGAGGGGGGCATCACCTCGCCGGACGGCCACTGCCGCGCCTTCGACGCCGCGGCCACGGGCTTCGTCTCCGGCCACGGCGTCGGCGTGGTGGTGCTCAAGCGGCTGGCCGACGCGCTGCCGACGGCGACACGTCCACGCGGTGATCAAGGGCTCGGCGGTCAACAACGACGGCTCGCTCAAGGTCGGCTTCACCGCGCCGAGCGTCGACGGCCAGGTCGAGGTCGACTCGCCATGGCCTACGCCAACGCCGGGGTCGATCCGCCGACTCGTCTGGCTACGTCGAGGCCACGGCACCGGCACGCCGCTGGGCGACCCGATCGAGGTCGCCGCCCTCACCGCAGGCCTTCCGCGCCGACACCGGACCGCCGGACTTCTGCGCCATCGGCTCGGTGAAGACCAACATCGGCCACCTCGACGCGGCGGCCGGCGTCGGCGGCCTGATCAAGACGGTGCTCGCGCTGGAGCACCGGCAGATCCCGCCGAGCCTCCACTTCGAGACGCCCGAACCCGCAGATCGACTTCGCCGACAGCCCGTTCTTCGTCAACACGGCGCTGCGCGACTGGCAGACCGACGGCCAGCCGCGCCGGGCCGGCGTCAGCTCGCTCGGCATCGGCGGCACCAACGCCCACGTGATCCTGGAGGAGGCGCCGCTCGCCGAGCCGTCCGGCGCCGCTCGCGGCCGCGGCAGCTGCTGCTCCTCTCGGCGCGCACGCCGAGCCGGCCCTGGAGACCGCCACCTCGGAGCTGGCCGGCCTTCCTGCGACCGCCAGCCCGGCTGCTCGACCTCGCCGACGTGGCCTACACGCTGCAGGTCGGGCGGCAGGCCGTTCGTCAGCACCGCCGGGCGCTGGTCTGCCGCGACCTCGAGGACGCCGTGCGTGGCGCTCGAGATCGCGCGATCCCGAGCGCCTGCTGCACCGTCCGCCAGGAGGCGGGGGACCGGCCGGTGGCCTTCCTGTTCCCCGGCCAGGGGGCGCAGTACCCGGGCATGGGGCGCGGCCTCTACGAGGCGGAGCCGGTCTTCCGCGCCGAGGTCGACCGCTGCTGCGACCTGCTCCGCCCGCACCTCGGGCTCGACCTGCGCGAGCTGCTCTTCCCGGAGCCGGGGGAGGAGGCGGCGGCGGCCGAGCGGCTGCGCGCAGACCGCGCTCTCGCCAGCCGGCCCTGTTCGTCGTCGAGTACGCGCTGGCCCGGCTCTGGATGCAGCTGGGGCGATCCGCCCGCAGGCGATGCTCGGCCACTGCATCGGCGAGTACGTGGCCGCCTGCCTGGCCGGCGTCTTCTCGCTGCGACGACGCCCTGGCGCTGGTCGCCGCGCGCGGCCGCCTGATGCAGCGGCTCGCCCGGCGGCGCCATGCTCGCCGTGCCGCTGCCCGAGGCCGACGTGGTGCCGCTGCTCGGCGGCGAGCTGTCGCTCGCCGCGGTCAACCGCCCGGCGCTCTGCGTGGTCGCGGGGCCCACGCCGGCGGTCGAGGCGCTGCGCGAGCGGCTGGCGGCGCGGGGGATCGACGGCCGCCGGCTGCACACCTCGCACGCCTTCCACTCGCGCGATGATGGAGCCGATCCTGGCGCCGTTCGCCGAGCGGGTGCGCAAGGTCAGCCTGGCGCCGCCGCGCCTGCCGTACCTGTCGAACGTCACCGGCACCTGGATCCGCCCCGAGGAGGCGACCGACCCGGCCTACTGGGCGCGCACATCCGCGGCACGCGTGCGCTTCGCCGACGGCGTCGCCGAGCTGCTCGCGCGAGCCCAACCGCGTCCTGCTGGAGGTCGGCCCGGGCAACGCGCTGGCCACCCTGGCGCGGCAGCACCCGGCGGCGCACGCCGGCGCACGCGGTGCTCGCCGTCGCTGCGCCATCCGCAGCGAGGCCGCGGACGACGTCCGTTTCCTGCTCGACGCCCTCGGCCGGCTCTGGCTCGCCGGCGCCGAGGTCGACTGGAGCGGCTTCTACGCCGACGAGCGGCGGCGGCGGGTGCCGCTGCCGACCTACCCCTTCGAGCGCCAGCGCTACTGGGTCGAGCCGCGCAAGACCGAGGCGGCGCGCGAAGGATCGCGGGCGCCGGCAGCGGGACCTCGCGGCGTGGTTCTACGCGCCGGGCTGGAAGCGGTACCGCGCCGGCGCGCTTCGGCCGCCCGCGGAGACCGCCGGCGCGCTGGCTGGTCTTCCTCGACGATCACGGTCTGGGAGCGGCGGCCGTCGAGCTCCTGGAAGCCCAGGGGCGGGAGGTGATCGCCGTGCGGGCCGGGGACGGCTTCGCCCGCACGGGGGAGCGCGCCTTCACCGTCGCGCCGGGAACGGCGCCGGCTACGACGCTGCTGCTCGCGGAGCTCGCCGCGCGCGAGATCCGGCCGGGCACGTCCTCCACCTCTGGAACGTCACCGCCGAGCGGCCGGCGCGTCCCGCCCGGGGCTCGACGCGCGCCCTGGAGCGCGGCTTCTACAGCCTGGTCTTCCTGGCGCAGGCCCTGGGCAAGCGGAACCTCACCGAGCCGGTGCGCGATCTCTGACGGTCTCGACCGGCCTGCAGCGAGGTCACCGGCGAGGAGCCGCTGCAGCCGCTCAAGGCGGCGCTGCTCGGCCCCTGCCGGGTGATTCCGCGCGAGTACCCGAACCTCGCCTGCCGGAGCCTCGACGTGCTGCTCCCCGCCGCCGGGGGCGCGACCGCGCTCGCCGGCCGGGTGCTGGCAGGAGCTCGCCTTCATCGACGCCGAGGGGGAGCCGGTCGCGGCGCTGCCGCGGCAGCCTCCGCTGGGTCCAGGAGCTGGAGCCCCTGCCGCTGCCTGCGGCGGCGGAGGGGAGCTACGCCCGCCTGCGGCAGGGGGGCGTCTACCTGATCACCGGCGGCCTCGGCGGCCTGGGGCTGGCGCTGGCCGAGCAGCTGGCCCGCGCGGCGGCGGCGAAGCTGGTGCTGGTCGGCCGCACGCCGGTGCCCGAGCGCGAGGGCTGGAGCGCGCTGGCTGGCGGCGCACGGCGAGGAGGACGCCACCTCCCGGCGCCTGCGCAGGCTGCTCGCCATCGAGGCGCTGGGGGGCGAGGTGATGACCGTCGCCGCCGACGCCGCCGACCTGCCGGAGATGGCCGCGGCGCGCGACGCCGCGGTCGCCCGCTTCGGCGCCGTCCACGGCGTGATCCACGCCGCCGGCCGGGCGGGCGGCGGCATCGTCCAGGTCAAGACCCGGGCGGCGGCCGAGGCGGTGCTGGCGCCCAAGGTGAAGGGCGCCCTGGTGCTCGACGAGCTCTTCCGCGGCGAGCCGCTCGACTTCCTGGTCCTCTTCTCCTCGATCACCGCCGTCCTCGCCCAGCCCGGGCAGGTCGACTACGCGGCGGCCAACGCCTTCCTCGACGCCTTCGCCCAGGAGCGGAGCGCCCGCGGCGCCTTCGACCCTGTCGCTCGGCTGGGACGCCTGGCGGGAGGCCGGCATGGCGGTCGACACCGAAGTGCCGGCGGAGCTCCGGGAATGGCGGCAGCAGGAGTTGAAGTTGGGCATGTCCACGGCCGAGGGCCTGGAGGTCTTCGGCCGGGCCCTGGCCTCCGCTTCCCCCTGGCTGCTGATCTCGACCCGCGATCTCGCCGCCCGCCTCGAGCAGAACCACGCCGCGAGCACGCTCGCGGAGATCGACCGGGCGCAGGCGGCGCGCACCGCCCATCCGCGGCCGCTGCTCGCCAACGCCTACGTGGCGCCGCGCGGCGAAGGGGAGCAGCGCATCGCGGTGGTCTGGCAGGACCTGCTGGGGATCGAGCCGGTCGGCGTGCACGACAACTTCTTCGACCTCGGCGGCAACTCGCTGATGGCGATCCGCGTCATCGCCCGCCTCAAGAGCGAGCTGGGGGTGGACGTCTCCGAGGTGAGCATCTTCGAGGGCCCGACGGTGGCGGCCCTCGCCAACTCCTGTCTCCCGGGGAGCAGGACGGCGAAGCCTTCGAGGACCAGCGGGACCGCGGCGAGCGGCGGCGGGCGGCCCGCAAGGGGCGGCGCGCCATCGCGGAGGTTTCATAGCGGATGACGCAGGAGCTGGACGAGCTTGAGGGGGCGATCGCGATCGTCGGGATGGCCGGGCGCTTCCCCGGCGCCCGCGGTATGGCGGAGCTCTGGCGCAACCTCCGCGCCGGGGTGGAATCGGTGCGCTTCCTCTCCCGCGAGGAGATGGCGGCGCTCGGCGCCGGCGGTGCCGCGGACGACCCCGCGTGGGTGCCGGCGGTGGCGATGCCGGACGGCATCGACGAGTTCGACGCCCCCTTCTTCGGCATCAGCCACCGCGAGGCGGAGATCCTCGACCCGCAGCACCGGCTCTTCCTGGAGGCGTGCTGGACGGCGCTGGAGGACGCCGGCTACGACCCGGAATCGCCGGCGGCGGTGACCGCCGTCTTCGGCGGCGCCACCACCAGCACCTACCTGCTGTTCAACCTCGCCCGCAACCCGCAGGTGGCGGCGACGGTCGACCCGCTGCAGCTCATCGTCGGCAACGCCGTCGACTCGCTGACCACGCGGGTCTCCTACAAGCTGAACCTGAAGGGGCCGAGCCACGCCGTGCAGTGCGCCTGCTCGACCTCGCTGGTCGCGGTCCACCTCGCCTGCCAGGCGCTGCTCAACCAGGAGTGCGACGTGGCGCTGGCCGGGGGCGTCTCGATCAACGTCGGGCAGCGGGCGGGCTACCGCTTCCAGGAGGACGCGATCCTGTCGCCGGACGGCCACTGCCGGGCCTTCGACGCGGCGGCCCGCGGCACGGTCTTCGGCGGCGGCGTCGGGGTGGTGGTGCTGAAGCGCCTGGAGGACGCCGTCCGGGACGGCGACACGGTCCGCGCGGTGATCCGCGGCTCGGCGGTGAACAACGACGGCGGGATGAAGGTCGGCTACACCGCGCCGGCGGTCGACGGGCAGGCCGCGGTGATCGCCGAGGCCCTCTCGGTGGCCGGGATCGATGCCGGGACCATCGGCTACGTCGAGGCGCACGGCACCGGCACCGCCCTCGGCGATCCGATCGAGATCCAGGCGCTCGCCAAGGCGTTCCGCGCCTATACCCCGAAGCTGGGCTTCGCCGCCCTCGGCTCGGTCAAGACCAACATCGGCCACCTCGACATCGCCGCCGGCGTCGCCGGGCTGATCAAGACCGTGCTCGCGCTGCAGCATGGCGAGATCCCGCCCAGCCTCCACTTCGAGCGGCCGAACCCGCGCGTCGATCTCGCCGCCAGCCCGGTCTACGTCAACCGCGAGCTGACGGAGTGGAAGCGCGGCGGCGCGCCCCGCCGGGCGGGGGTCAGCTCCTTCGGCTTCGGCGGCACCAACGCCCATGTGATCCTGGAGGAGGCACCGGCGCTGCCGAATCGCCCGGCCGCCGCCGGGCCCTGGCGCCTGCTGGCCGTCTCCGCCAAGACCCCGGCCGCGCTGGCCGCGGCCGTCCGCAACCTGGCGGAGCATTTCCGCACCCATCCGGAGACCGACCTCGGCGACGCCGCCTTCACCCTGCTCGCGGGCCGGCAGGCGTTCCCGCACCGGGTGGCCGTGGTCTGCCGGGACGCCGCCTCCGCCGTGGCGGCGCTCGACCGGCCCGACCCCGGTCTCGCCGAGGCCGATGCGCGCCTGGCCGCCGCCGGCCGGCGCTGGCTCGCCGGCGAGCCGCTCGATCCCGGGACTCTGTTCGCCGGCGAAGAGCGGCGGCGCATCCCGCTGCCCACCTACCCCTTCGAGCGCCACCGGTATTGGATAGAACCCGAAGGCATGGTCGCCGAGGCGATCCTGGAGCCGGCGCAGACGCTGCACCCCCGCCCCGCGCTCCCCACGGCCTACGTGGCGCCGCGCGGCGAGCTGGAGGAGCGGGTCGCCGCGGTCTGGCGGCAGGTGCTGGGGCTCGAGCAGGTGGGCGCGCATGACAGCTTCCTGGACCTCGGCGGCGACTCGCTGCTGGCCACCCGTTTGATGTCGCGGCTGCGCGAGGAGCTGGCGGTGGACCTGCCGATGGACCGCCTCTTCGCGGAGCCGACCGTGGCCGCCGTAGCCGCCGCCGTGGTCGAAGCCCGCGCCAGCCAGGTCAGCGAGGAGGATCTGGCGCGGATGCTCGCCGAGATCGGCGAAATGCCCGAAGGGGAGGTGCCATGACGGACCTCAACGCGGCGCTCAAGAATCTCACGCCGCGGCAGCGCGACCTGCTGATGAAGCGCCTGGAGAAGGAGGGGCGCGGGGCGGCGCGCCCGGAGGGCGAACGGATCCCGAGCCGGCCGCGCGCGGCGGGGGAGAACACATTTCCGCTCTCCTTCGCCCAGCAGCGGCTCTGGTTCCTCGACCGCATGGAGCCTGGGAGCCCGCTCTACAACATCCCCGCCGCCTTCGCGATGGCCGGTCCGCTCGACGCCGCGGCCCTGGAGGCGGCGCTGCGCGAGGTGGTCCGCCGGCACGAGGCGCTCCGCACCACCTTCGCCGAGGGCCCCGAGGGCCCGGTCCAGGTGATCCACCGGCAGGGGGATCTGCCGTTCGCCGCCGCCGACCTGCGCGCGCTGCCGGCCGGGGAGCGGCGGGCCGAGGCCTGGCGCCGGGCACTCGACGAGGCGCGCCGCCCGTTCGACCTCCAGCGCGGGCCGCTGCTGCGCGCCCTGCTGCTCCGGTTGTCGGCGGAGGAGCACCTGGTGGTCCTCACTATCCATCACATCGTCAGCGACGGCTGGTCGATGGGCGTCCTGGTGCGCGAGATCGCGGCGCTCTATCCGGCGTTCGCGGCCGGCCGGACCCCCCGGCTCCCCGAGCTGCCGATCCAGTACGCCGACTTTGCGGTCTGGCAGCGCGAGTGGCTGCGGGGCGGCGCGCTCGACGCGCAGCTCGGTTTCTGGCGCCAGCGCCTGGCCGGCGCGCCGACCGTCCTGGAACTGCCGGCCGACCGCCCCCGGCCGGCCGTGCAGACGGTGCGCGGGCGCCAGGCCCCGGTGCGGCTCGCCCCCGAGCTCGTCGCCGCCTTGCGGGAGACCGCCCGCAAGGAGGGCGGAACGCTGTTCATGGTGATCCTCGCCGCGTTCGAGCTGCTTTTGCAGGGCTACACGGGGCAGGACGAGCCTCTGATCGGCTCGCCGATCGCCAACCGCAACCGCCCGGACGTCGAGGGGCTGATCGGCTTCTTCGTCAACACCCTGGTGATGCGGGGGGACCTGCGGGGCGAGCCGGCCCTGTCGGAGCTGCTCGCCCGGGTCCGCGAGACGGCGCTCGCCGCCTACGCCCACCAGGATCTGCCGTTCGAGCGGCTGATCGAGGAGCTGCAGCCGCGGCGCGATCTCAGCCGCCCGCCGCTGGTGCAGGTGATGGCCGCCCTGCAGCCCGCCGCGGCCGAGGCGCTGGAGCTGCCCGGCCTGCGGCTCGAGGCCCTCGCGCTCGACTCGGGGACCGCCAAGTTCGAGATGACCCTCCACCTGGCGGAGGGAGCGGAGAGCGTGGACGGCTGGATCGAATACAACGCCGATCTCTTCGAGGCGGCGACCGTGGAGCGGATGGCCGGGCAGCTCGGATCGCTCCTCGCGGCCTTCCCCGCCGGGCTCGACCGCCCGGCGGCCGATCTGCCCTTCCTGCCGGAGAGCCAGGTGCGGGCGCTGCTGGCCGCCGGCGACGGCGGGCCGGGGGAGCCGCTGGCGGCCGAATGCCTGCACCGTCTCTTCGAGATCCAGGCCCGCGAGCGCCCTGACGCTCCCGCCATCGCCGCCGGCGAGGAGCGCTGGACCTACCGCGACCTGGAGCGCCACGCCAACCGCCTCGCCCACGCCCTGCGGGCCCTGGGCGTGGGGCCCGAGGTGCCGGTCGCCCTCTGCATGTCGAAGACGCCGCGGCGGATGGCGGCCCTGCTGGGGATCCTCAAGGCGGGGGGCGCCTACGTGCCCCTCGATCCCGGCCATCCCAGGGAGCGGCTGGCGTTCGTGCTGGAGGAGTGCGCCGCGCCGCTGCTGCTGACCGAGAGCGCGCTGCTCTCCGCCCTGCCGGAGCGCCGGGAAGGGCTCCTGCTTCTCGACGGCGAATGGCCGGGCACACCCGTGCAGGAAGCCCAGGGGCCACCGGACGGGGTGACGGGGGACAACCTTGCCTATGTGATCTACACCTCCGGATCGACCGGCCGGCCCAAGGGGGTGCTCGTGCGCCATCGCGGCGCCTGCCGTCTGATCGCCGATGGCGTGCAACGCCTGCGGCTGGGCCCGGAGAGCCGCGCGACGCAGAACACCTCGCTCTCCTTCGACGCCTCGGTCCTCGAGATCTTCTCGGCGTTCGCGGTGGGAGCAGAGATGGTGCTCTTCCCGGACGGCCTGATGGGGATCGACCTGGCGGCCGAGCTGCGCCGGCAGGAGATCACCGCGCTCGTCATCACGCCGGCTGCCTTCGAGACGCTCGGCCAGGAGGCGATCCCTTCCCTGCGCGCAGTGACCGTCGGCGCCGCGGCCTGCCCGCCGGACCTGGCCGCCCACTGGTCGTCGGTCCTGGAGCTCACCAACTGCTACGGGCCCACCGAGACCACGATCTACTCGACGGCGTGGCGCTGCCCGCCGGGATTGCGGGCAGCGCCGCCGATCGGCCGGCCGGTCGCGGGCACCCGCGCCTACGTCCTCGACCGGCGGTTGCGGCCCGTCCCGACCAGCGTCATCGGCGAGATCTACCTCGGCGGCGAAGGGGTGGCGCGCGGCTATCTAGGCCGGCCGGACCTGACGGCGGAGAGGTTCGTGCCCGACCCCTGCGGCGGCGCGCCCGGGGAGCGCCTCTACCGCACCGGCGACCTCGGCCGCCGGCGGGCAGGCGGCGAGCTGGAGTTCGCCGGCCGCAACGACGGGCAGGTGAAGCTCCGCGGCTACCGGATCGAGCTGGGGGAGATCGAGGCGGCGCTCCACCGCCACCCCGCGGTCGAGCGGGCGGCCGCGATGGTCCGCGAGGACTCGCCCGGCATCCAGCGCCTGGTGGCCTACGCCGTGCCGAAGCCGGGAGAGACTCCCGCTGGCGCCGACCTGCGCGCCTTTCTCAAGACGGCTCTGCCGGAGTTCATGGTCCCCGCGGCCGTGGTGGTGCTCGCCATCCTGCCGCTCACGACGAGCCTCAAGGTGGACCTCAAGGCCCTGCCGGCGCCCGAGGGGGCGCTCGACGCCACGGCGCCCTACGTGGTGCCGCGCAACGACGCCGAGCGCCGGATCGCCGCGGTCTGGCGCGAGGTGCTCCAGGTCGAGCGCGTGGGGGTGAACGACAGCTTCTTCGACCTCGGCGGCCACTCGCTGCTGATGGCCCGCGTGCACACCCGGCTGCGGGAGGCATTTCCGGGCTTCGACCTGGCGCTGGTCGACCTCTTCAAGTATCCTACCGTCGGCGCCCTCGCGGACCGCCTGAGCGCGGCCGGCGAGGAGAACCCGGCGGCGCGGATCGGCATGGAGCGCGCCCTCGCCCGGCGGGACGCGGCGGGCCGCGCGGAGACCGCCATCGCCATCATCGGCATGTCCTGCCGCTTCCCGGGCGCCGATTCGATCGCGCGGTTCTGGGAGAACCTGACCGGCGGCGTCGAATCGATCACGTTCTTCAGCGAGGAGCAGCTGCGGGCCGCCGGAGTCCCGGCGGCCGACCTCGCCAATCCCCGCTACGTCCGGGCGCGGGGGATCATCGACGGCGCCGCGGAGCTCGACGCCGGCTTCTTCGGCTACAGCCCGCGCGAGGCGGAGGTGATGGACCCGCAGCAGCGGATCTTCCTCGAGTGTGCCTGGGAAGCCTTCGAGGAGGCCGGTCTCGATCCCGCGCGCATCCCGGGCGACGTCGGCGTGTTCGCGGGCGTCGGCTTGAACACCTACGTCTTCAACCTCCTGGCGGACCCGGAGATCCGGGACTCGGTGGGGAACTTCCAGGCCACGATCGCCAACGACAAGGATTTCCTCGCCTCGCGGGTCTCCTACAAGCTGGAGCTCCGCGGGCCCAGCCTCTCGGTGCAGACCGCGTGCTCGACCTCGCTGGTGGCGGTCCACCTCGCCTGCCAGAGCCTGCTCTCGGGCGAGTGCGACGTCGCGCTCGCCGGGGGCGTCTCGATCCGGCTGCCGCAGGAGACGGGCTACCAGCACCACGAGGGAGCAGTGCTCTCGCCCGACGGCCACTGCCGCGCCTTCGACGCCCGGGCCGGCGGCATCGTGGGCGGCAACGGGGCCGGAGCCGTGCTGCTCAAGCGCCTGGAGGACGCCCTGCGCGGACGGCGATCGCATCCACGCCGTCATCAAGGGCTCGGCGGTCAACAACGACGGCGCGGTGAAGGTGGGCTACACCGCGCCCAGCGTCGACGGCCAGGCGCGGGTGATCGCGCAGGCGCTGGGCATGGCGGGGGTGGGGCCCGAGACTGTCGGCTATATCGAGGCCCACGGCACGGGCACGGACCTCGGCGACCCGATCGAGATCGCGGCTCTCGCCCAGGCGTTCGGCCCTGGCGCGGGGCCGGGGAGCTGCGCGATCGGTTCGGTCAAGACCAACATCGGGCATCTCGACAGCGCGGCCGGAGTCGCCGGCCTGATCAAGGCGGCCCTCATCCTGGAGCGCGGGAAAATCCCGCCGAGCCTCCACTTCGAGGCCGCCAACCCCAAGCTGGAGCTGGAGAGGACGCCGTTCCGCGTCAACAGCCGGCTGGCGGACTGGCCGGCCGAGTCCTGGCCGCGGCGGGCCGGCGTCAGCTCGATGGGGATTGGCGGCACCAATGCCCACCTCGTCCTGGAGCAGCCGCCGGCGGTGGCGCCGGGGACGCCGGGCGGCCCGTGGCAGCTCCTGCCGCTCTCGGCGCGCGGCGACGCCCCCCTCGAAGCCGCGCTCTCCCGCCTGGCGGAGCATCTGCGGCGCCATCCCGGGCTCGACCTGGCGGATGCCGCCTTCACCCTCCAGGAGGGGCGGCGCCGCTTCGAGCGCCGCGCGGTGGCCCTCTGCCGCGACGCCGGGGATGCCGCGGCCGTTCTCGCGGGGAGCGACCGGGAGCGGCTCCTCTTCGGCGGCGGCGAGGCCCGCTCCGTGGCCTTCCTGTTCAGCGGCCAGGGCGCCCAGCACGCGGGCATGGCGGCGGAGCTCTACCGCGCCGAGCCGGTCTTCCGCGCCGAGCTCGACCGCGCCGGCGACCTGCTGCTGCCGTTGATCGGGCGCGATTTGCGGGATCTGCTCTTCGGCCCGGAGACGGAGGATCTGGCACGGACCGAGCTCACGCAGCCCGCGCTGTTCGCCGTCGAGCACGCGCTGGCGCGGCAGTGGATGGCGTGGGGCGTGCGGCCGGAGGCGATGCTCGGCCACTCGATCGGCGAGTACGTGGCGGCCTGCCTGGCCGGCGTGTTCTCGTTCGCCGACGCCCTGGCGCTGGTGGCCGAGCGGGGCCGGCTGATGGCCGCGATGGAGCCGGGCGCCATGCTCGCCGTCTCGCTGCCCGAGGCGGAGATCCTGCCGCTGCTGAACGCTGGCCTCGCGCTCGCCGCCGTCAACGGCCCGGAGCGCGCGGTGGTGGCCGGCCCGGAGCCCGCCGTGGCGGCGCTGGCAACGGAGCTGGAAGCGCGGGGAGTCCGCAACCGCCGCCTGCGCACCTCCCACGCCTTCCACTCGGCGATGATGGAGCCGGCCCTGGAGCCGTTCGCCGAGCGGGTGCGGCGCGCGCGCCTGTCGCCGCCCGCGATCCCCTTCGTCTCCAACGTGACGGGGACCTGGATCACCGCGGAGCAGGCCACCGATCCCGAGTACTGGGCGCGCCAGATCCGGGCCACGGTGCGTTTCGCGGACGGCCTGAGGGCGCTGACGGCGGAGCCCGGCCGGCTGCTGCTGGAAGTGGGCCCGGGCAATACGCTGACCACGCTGGCGCGCGAGGCCGGCGCCGTGGCGGTGGCCTCGCTGCCGCACGCGAGCGACCGGCGCGGCGACCAGGCCTTCCTGCTGACCGCGCTGGGCCGGCTCTGGCTCGCGGGGATCGAGCCCGACTGGCGGGCCCTCCATCAGGGCGAGCGCCGGCTGCGCGTGACGCTGCCCACCTACCCTTTCCAGCGCCAGCGGTACTGGGTGGAGGGAGGAGGGCCGCTGGGCGCGGCGCGGCCGGCCTCCGGGAATCCGCTCGCCAAGCGCCCCGACCTCGCGGACTGGCTCTCCGTGCCGACCTGGAAACGGTCTCTCCCCGCGCCGGCGGGAGACATGGCGGGTCCGGTGCTGGTCGTGGGCTCCGGCGCGCTGGCTGACGAGGCGCTGAAGCTTCTGCGGGAGACGGGCGTTGCCGCCGAAGCGGCGGACGGCCACGATTTCGCTTCTCTATTCCGAAAGCTCCTGCCCCGGACCGTGCTGCACCTCAGGTGCGTAACGCCTGCCGCCTCGTTCGAGGAGGAGCAGGAGAACGGCTTCCGCAGCCTTGTAGCGCTGGCCCGCGGGTGGAGCGAGGCCGGCGGCGGCCAGCCCCTGGATCTCGTGGTGGCGGCCAGCGGCCTGTTCGAGGTGGATGGCTCGGAGGAGTTGCGGCCCGCGGCGGCGACGCTGCTGGGGCCGGCCCGCGTGATCCCCTGGGAGCAGCCGGGCGTCTCCTGCCGCGTCGTCGATGTTCTCCCGGCGGTCACCGCCGCGGACCTGGTGCGCGAAGTGGCGACGGCCACGGGCGAGCGGCTGGCGGCCTTGCGCGGGCGCCACCGCTGGACGCCGGTCTGGGAGCCGGTACAGCTGGAGGCGGCGGCGGAGAAGCCGCTCCGCATCCGCGACGACGGCGTCTATCTGATCACCGGCGGCACCGGCGGTCTGGGGCTGGAGATGGCCGCCGCCCTGGCCGAGGGGCGCCGGGTGCGCCTGGCCCTGCTCTCCCGAGGAGCTGGAGACGCGGCCGGATTTCGGCGGCTGCAAGAGGCCGGAGCCGAGGTGCTGCCGCTGGCCGCCGACATCGCCGACCGCGCCGCGGTGGCCGCCGCTCTCGACGAGGTCCGGCGGCGCTTCGGCGCGATCCACGGCGTCGTCCATGCCGCCGGCGCCCGTGGCGGCGGCGTGCTGCAGCTCCACACGGCCGCTGAGCTCGAAGCCGTGATGGCGCCCACCGTACGCGGGCTGCGGGTGCTCGAGGAGCTGCTGGCGGGGGAGCCGCTCGACTTCATGGTCCTCACCGCCTCGGCGGGCGCTCACTCGGGCGAGCCGGGGCAGACCTCACTCTCCGCGGCGAGCGCCTTCCTCGACGCCTGGGCGCAACGCCGGGCGCCGGAGCCGGGTGCGCCGTACACCGTGGCTGTGGACTGGGACACCTGGCGCGACGTGGGGATGGTCGCCGATCTCTCCGGTCTGGGCGAGGATCTGCGGCGGATGCGCGAGCAGGTGCTCGCCACCGGCATCGCTCCGGAGGAAGGCCGGCGGGTCTTCCTGCGCGTCCTTCAGCGCGGCGCCTGGCCGCAGGTGATCGTCTCCACCAAGGACCCGGCGGCGGTGCGCGCCCACCTGGAGGCCCTCGTCCGCGGTGGGGCGGCCGGAGGGCGCGCCGCGTACGCCCGCCCCGATCTGCGCAGCGTCTACGTGGCGCCGCGCGACGAGACGGAGCGCGCCGTCGCGGAGATCTGGCAGGGCCTCCTCGGCCTGGAGCGGGTAGGGGTCGACGACAACTTTTTCGACCTCGGGGGGCACTCGCTGCTCGCCACCCAGTTGATGTCGCGGCTGCGCGACACCCTGGGCGTCGACCTACCGCTGGATGCCCTGTTCGCGGCCCCGACCGTGGCGGGGATGGCCGCCGCCGTCGCCGGCGCCCCGCCCGCGGAGGGTGGTGAAGACCTGGACGCGCTGCTGCGCGAGATCGAGGAGATGTCCGTGGCCGAAGCCGAGGCCGCCTACCTCGAAGAGTCGAGCCGTACCGCCAAGGAGTCCGCATGACCCCGCCGAGCCAAGCCGACCTGGATCTCCAGCGCCGTCTGGCGGCGCTCACGCCCGAGCAGCGCCGGCTGCTGGAGCTGCGCCGCCGCCAGAAGGAAGCGGCCGATCCCAGCCGTCCGCGGCCGCTGCCCTGGAGGGAGGGGGAGCCGCTGCCGGTCTCCTTCGGCCAGGAGCGGCTCTGGTTCCTCGACCGTCTGGACCCCGGCTCGGCCGCCTACAACATCCCGGCCCAGCTGCGCCTGTCGGGCGATCTCGACGTGCCCGCCCTGAAGGCCACCCTCCAGGAGGTCGTCCGTCGGCACGAGGCCCTGCGCACCACGTTCGCCGAGGGTGCAGGCGGCCCCGTGCAGGTGGTCGCCCCGGGGCTGGAGCTGAGCGTGCCGGTGGTCGACCTGCGGGGCCTGCCGGCGGCGCGGGGCGAGCGGGAGATGGAGCGCTGGAGCGCCGTCGAGGTGGCGCGGCCGTTCGACCTCGCCCGCGGGCCCCTGCTGCGCATGCTCCTGCTGCGTCTGACCGGCCGCGAGTGGAGCGCGGTGTTCAACTTCCACCATATCGTCGGCGACGGCTGGTCGATCGGGGTGCTGATCCGCGAGATCGCGGCCCTCTATCCGGCCCTCCGCGCGGGGCGCCCATCACCGCTGCCGGAACTGGCGCTCCAGTACGCGGACTTCGCCGCCTGGCAGCGGAGCTTCCTGCAGGGCCCGGCCCTCGACGCGCAGCTCGGCTACTGGCGACAGCAGCTCCAGGGCGCGCCGGCGCTGTCGCAGCTCCCCACCGACCGGCCGCGTCCCGCGGTGCAGCGCTTCCACGGCGGCAGCGTGCGGCAGGAGCTGCCGGCGGAGCCGGTGGCGGTTTTGCGCCGCCTCTGCCAGGGGGAGGGCGCCACCCTGTTCATGGGGGTGGCGGCAGCCTTCTTCGGCCTGCTGGCGCGGCAGTCCGGCGCCGGCGACCTGACGGTGGGCACGCCCGTCGCGGGCCGCAAGCAGGGCGAGCTGGAAGGCCTGATCGGGCTCTTCATCAACTCCCTCGTGCTGCGCCTGCGGCTGCCGGGCGATCCCGGCCTGCGCGAACTGCTGGCCCAGGTGCGCGGCATCGCGCTCGGCGCCTACGCCCACCAGGACCTGCCGTTCGCCAAGCTGGTGGAGGAGCTGGCGCCGGAGCGCAACCTCAGCCAGACGCCGCTGTTCCAGATCCAGCTCGTGCTGGTCGAGGCGGACTACCAGGAGCTGCACCTGCCCGGGCTGACCCTGGCGCCGGTCGCCCTGGAGGAGAGCACCTCGAAGCTCGACCTCACCCTGCGCGCCCACGCCCGGCCGCAGGGGATGGAGCTGATCTGGCTGTACAACACCGACCTCTTCGATGCCGCGACCGTGCGCCGGCTGGGCGACCACTTCGCGACCCTGCTCGCCGCCGCCGTCGCCGACCCGGACCGCGCCCTCTCCTCGCTGCCGCTGATGGCCGCCGCCGAGGAGCACCAGGTGGTCGCCGAGTGGAACGACACGGCGGTGGCGGCTGGATGAATCCGCGGCCGGGCACGCTCCACGGGCTCATCGCGGAGCAGGCCGCGCGGACGCCGGACGCCGTGGCGGTGGTCTTCGAAGGCGAGAGCCTGACCTATGCGGACTGCTGAGCTCGGCGCGGCCGGCTGGCGCGCCGGCTGCGCCAGCTCGGCGTGGGGCCGGACGTGGCGGTGGGCGTCTTCGCCGAGCGCTCGCTGGAGATGGTGGTGGGCCTGCTGGCCATCCTCAAGGCCGGCGGCGCCTACCTGCCGCTCGATCCCGCCTATCCGCCCGACCGCCTGGCCTTCATGCTGGCAGACGCCGCGGCGCCGGTGGTCCTGGCCCAGGACCGGCTGCTCGAAAGGCTTCCGGAGCACGGCGCGGAGGTGATCTCGCTGGACAGCACGATCGTCCAGGGCGCGGCGCCGGAACCGAGGCTGGCCGGCGGGGCCGATCCGTCAGACCTGGCCTACGTGATCTACACCTCGGGCTCGACGGGCCGGCCGAAGGGGGCGATGAACTCCCACCGGGGGATCGTCAACCGGCTGCTCTGGATGCAGGCGCCAGTACGGGCTGACGCCGGCGGACCGGGTGCTCCAGAAGACGCCGGTCAGCTTCGACGTCTCGGTCTGGGAGTTCTTCTGGCCGCTGATGACCGGCGCGCGGCTGGTGCTCGCGCGTCCCGGCGGGCACCAGGACCCGGCCTATCTGGTCGAGACGATCGCGGCGCGAGGGGATCACGACGCTGCACTTCGTCCCCTCGATGCTGCAGGTCTTCCTGGAGGCGCCGGGGATCGCGGCGCTGCGCCTCGCTGCGCCGGGTGATGGCGAGCGGCGAGGCGCTGCCGCTGGACCTGGTGCGGCGCTTCCTCGACCGTCTCGGGGCCGAGCTGCACAACCTCTACGGCCCGACCGAGGCGGCGGTCGACGTCACCTACTGGGCCTGCGAGCGGGAGGACGGGCGCGGGGCTGGTGCCGATCGGCCGGCCGGTCGCCAACACCGCAGATCCATGCTGCTCGACCCCGCGGGCCGCGCCGGTGCCGGTCGGGGTGCCCGGCGAGCTGCACATCGGCGGCGTCCAGCTCGCCCGCGGCTACCTGGAGCGGCCGGACCTGACGGCCGAGCGCTTCGTGCCCGACCCGTTCGGCGCGAGCGAGCCCGGCGCGCGGCTCTACCGCACCGGGCGACCTGGCGCGCCGCTGGCCGGACGGCGCGGTCGAGTTCCTGGGCCGCATCGACCACCAGGTGAAGATCCGCGGCCTCCGCATCGAGCTGGGGGAGATCGAGGCGGCGCTCGCCGCGCATGCCGGCGGTGCGCGAGGCGGTGGTGGTGGCGCGGCGCGGACGGCGCGCGGCGAGCACGCGGCTGGTGGCCTACTCGTGCGCCGGAGACGCCGCGCCGGAGCTGGACGGCGCTGCGCGGCGCCCTCGCGCGCGTCGCTGCCGGAGTACATGGTGCCCTCGGCCCTCGTCGTGCTGCCGGAGCTGCCGCTGACCCCCAGCGGCAAGGTGGACCGCAAGGCGCTGCCGGCGCCCGAGCTGCGGACGGCGAGCCGCCGGAGCCGGATGCGCGCCGCGCACGCCGCTGGAGCGCTGGCTGGCCGGCCTCTGGCGCGAGGTCGCTCGGGGTCGAGGCCGATCGGGGTCCACGACGACTTCTTCGCCCTGGGCGGCAACTCGATCACCGGCGCCGTCCTGATCAACCGGCTGCAGCAGGAGCTGGGCGAGATCGTCCACGTGGTGGCGATCTTCGACCACCCGACGGTCGCCCGGCTCGCCGCCTACCTGGCCGCGCGAGCACGCCGCGGCGCTGTCCGGCGCGGCTCTGGGATCGAAGTCGCGGGCGAGACGAGCGCGTCAGAGGCCGGACGGTCGAGCAGGCCGGGTCGACGATGCGGCGCTCCTGGCGCCGCTGTCGCGCCACCCTGCACGAGCCGCGGCCGCTGCCGGACGCGGTCGCCCGGCTGCCGAAGAACCCGCCGCGCGCTCTTCGTGCTCTCGCCGCCGCGCTCGGGCTCGACCCTGCTGCGGGTGATGCTGGGCGGCCACCCGCGGCTCTTCGCGCCGCCGGAGCTGGAGCTGCTGGAGTTCGACACCCTGGCCGAGCGGCGCGACGCCTTCTCCGGCCGCGACGCCTTCCGCCTCGAGGGGGCTGCTCCGCGCCGTGATGGAGGCCCGCCGGCTGCGGCGCCGACGAGGCGCGGCGGCGTCGTCGACGAGCTCGAGGCGCGGGGCGGGCACGACGCGCGAGCTCTACGGCCGCCTCCAGGAGTGGATCGGCGGCCGCATGCTGGTCGACAAGACGCCGACCTACGCCTCGACCTGGCGACGCTGCGGCGCGCCGAGGCAGGCTTCGAGGGCGCCGCGCTACGTCCACCTGCGTGCGCCACCCCTACGCCACGATCGCACTCCTTCGAGGAGGCGCGCATCGAGCAGGTCTTCTTCCCGCGCGCCGCAGCGCTTCAGCCGCCGCGAGCTCGCCGAGCTGATCTGGCTGCTGGCGCACGCGCAACATCCTGCGAGTTTCTGGCCGGCGTGCCGGCGGAGCGCCGGCACGTGGTGCGCTTCGAGGAGCTGGTGGCGCGAGCCCGAGCGGGTGCTGCGCGGCGCTCTGCGCGTTCCTCGGCATCGACTACCACCCCGACATGGCCGAGCCCTACAAGGACCGCTCGGCGCGGATGACCGACGGCCTGCACGCCGAGTCGCGCATGCTGGGCGACGTCAAGTTCCACCAGCACTCCGGGGTCGACGCCAAGGCGGCGGAGCGCTGGCGGCGAGCTGGCGGCCGAGGACTTCCTCGGCGAGCCGGCACCCGCCAGCTCGCCGCGCGAGCTCGGCTACGAGCGCGGGCGGGTGAGCGCGAGGCCTGGACCGCCATCCCGCCGGCTCGGCGGCGCGGGGCCGTTCCCGCTCTCCTTCGGCCAGGAGCGGCTCTGGTTCCTCGACCGCCTGGACCCCGGCTCCCCGGCCTACAACATCCCGGCCGCACCTGCGCCTGGAGGGCGATCTCGACGTCGGCGCGCTCGGCGCCGCGCCTGAGCGAGGTCGGCGCGCCGCCACGAGTCGCTGCGCACGACCTTCGCGGAGACCGGCGGACGGGGCCCGTGCAGGTGGTGCGCCGCCGGCGCTGGCCGTCCGCCGCTGCCGGTGATCGATCTGCGCGGCGCTGCCGCCGGCCGCCCGCGAGGCGGAGGAGGCGCTGCGGCGCGCGGCCGAGGTGGCAGCGGCCGTTCGATCTCACCCGCGGCCCGCTGCTGCGGCTCCTCGCTGCTGCGCCTCGGCGGCCGCGAGTGGAGCGTGGCCTCTTCAACCTCCATCACATCGTCAGCGACGGCTGGTCGATCGGCGTGCTGATCCGCGAGATCGCGGCGCTCTACCCCGCCTTCCGCGCGGGGCGCCCGTCGCCGCTGCCGGAGCTGCCGCTCCAGTACGCCGACTTCGCCGTCTGGCAGCGCGGCTTCCTCTCCGGCGGCCCGGCGCTCGAGGCGCAGCTCGGCTACTGGCGGCAGCAGCTCCAGGGCGCGCCCGCGCTGTCGCAGCTCCCCACCGACCGGCCGCGCCCGGCCGTGCAGCGCTACCACGGCCGCCGCGCCACGCAGGAGCTGCCCGAGGCGGCGGTGGCGGCCCTGCGGCGGCTCTGCCAGGAGAAGGGCTCGACCCTGTTCATGGGTCTGCTGGCGGTCTACGCGGCCCTGCTGGCGCGCGAGTCG
Source organism: uncultured Acidobacteriota bacterium (assembly GCA_963792575.1). Classification (GTDB taxonomy): domain Bacteria; phylum Acidobacteriota; class Thermoanaerobaculia; order Multivoradales; family UBA5704; genus DATARR01. The sequence continues at coordinate 723,207 of CAWBWZ010000020.1, read as the reverse complement.
GGGAGCCTGGACCTCACTATCGGCACGCCGGTGGCAGGGCGCAACCGCGCGGAGCTGGAGGGGTTGATCGGACTGTTCATCAACTCGCTGGTGCTGCGCCTGCGCCTGCCCGGCGATCCCGGCCTGGGCGAGATCCTGGACCAGGCGCGGGAGGTTGCGCTGGGCGCCTTCGCCCATCAGGACCTGCCGTTCGCCAAGCTGGTGGCCGAGGTCTCTCCGGACCGCAACCTGGGCAGCACGCCCCTGTTCCAGGTGCAGCTCCTGCTGGTGGAGGCGGAGTTCGGTGCGCTGAGCGTGCCGGACCTGACGCTCACCCCGGGCGCCCTCGAGGAGAGCACCTCCAAGCTCGACCTGACGCTGCGCGCCCGTGCCCAGGCGCGGGGCATGACGCTGCAGTGGCTCTACAACTCGGACCTCTTCGACGCGGCCACGATCCTGCGGCTGGGCGCCCACTTCGCGACGCTGCTCCCCGCCGCCGCCGGCGAGCCCGGCCGCGCCCTCTCGACTCTCCCCCTGCTCGCCGCCGGCGAGCAGCACCAGCTCCTGTTCGAGTGGAACGACGCGACGGTCGCCGGCTGGCTGGCGCCGGAGCCGGGCACGCTCCATGGGATCATCGCGGCGCAGGCGGCGCGAACGCCCGATCGTACGGCCGTATCCTATGAAGACGAGGCCCTGACCTATGGTGAGTTGCTGGCCTCGGCGCGGCGGCTGGCCCGGCGGCTGCGCGACCTGGGGGTGGGGCCGGACGTCACCGTGGGCGTCTTCGCCGAGCGCTCGCTGGAGATGGTGGTGGGCCTGCTGGCGATCCTGGAGGCCGGCGGCGCCTATCTGCCGCTCGATCCGGCCTACCCGGCCGACCGCCTGGCCTACATGATCGCGGACGCCGCGGCGCCGGTGATCCTGGCGCAGGAGCGGCTGCTCGAACGCCTTCCGGAGCACGGCGCGGAGGTGATCCCGCTGGACGGCACGATCGTCCACGACGCGGCGCCGGAGCCGGCGCTGACCGGCGGGGCCGATCCGTCGGACCTGGCCTACGTGATCTACACCTCGGGCTCGACGGGACGCCCGAAGGGGACGATGAACTCGCACCGGGGGATCGTCAACCGGCTGCTCTGGATGCAGGCCCAGTACGGCTTGACGCCGGCGGACCGGGTGCTCCAGAAGACGCCGTTCTCCTTCGACGTCTCGGTCTGGGAGTTCTTCTGGCCGCTGATGACCGGAGCGCGGCTGGTGATGGCGCGTCCCGGCGGGCACCAGGACCCGGCCTATCTCGTCGAGACGATCGCCGCGGAGGGGATCACGACGCTGCACTTCGTCCCCTCCATGCTGCGGGTCTTCGTGGACGACGCCGGGGATCGAGGCCTGCGCGTCGCTGCGCCGGGTGATGGCGAGCGGAGAGGCGCTGCCGCTCGAGCTGGTGAAGCGGTTCCTCGACCGTCTCGGGGCGGAGCTGCACAACCTCTACGGCCCGACCGAGGCGGCGGTGGACGTCACGTACTGGTCCTGCGCGCGGGAAGACGGCCGCGGCGCCGTGCCGATCGGCCGGCCGATGGCCAACACCCGCATCGTGGTGCTCGACCGCGACGGCGGCCTGACCCCTCTGGGCGTGCCCGGGGAGCTGCACATCGGCGGCGTCCAGCTCGCCCGCGGCTATCTGAAGCGGCCGGACCTGACGGCCGAGCGCTTCGTGCCCGACCCGCTGGCGGCGCGCTGGGGGGATCCTGGGGCGCGGCTCTACCGCACCGGCGACCTCGCCCGTACGCTGCCCGACGGCGCCGTGGAGTTCCTGGGCCGCCTCGACCACCAGGTGAAGCTGCGCGGCCTGCGCATCGAGCTGGGAGAGATCGAGGCGGCGCTGTCCGAGCTGGAAGGTGTGCGCGCGACGGTGGTGATGGCGAGGTCGGACGGCGGCGAGGCGCGCCTGGTGGCGTATCTGGCCGCCAATATTGACGTTAATCCCGCACCGGACCTCGCCGAGGTCCGCGGCGCGCTCGCCAGCTCACTGCCTGAGTACATGCTGCCGGCCGCGCTGGTCGTGCTGCCGGCCTTCCCGCTTACCTCCAGCGGCAAGGTGGATCGCAAGGCCCTGCCGGCGCCGGAGCTGCAACGGGATTCCGCGGCGGTGGTCGCGCCGCGCACGCCGCTCGAAGAGTACGTTGCGAGCCTGTTCCGGGAAGTGCTCAAGGTCGAGGCGGTCAGCGTGCACGACGACTTCTTCGCGCTGGGTGGCACCTCGATCTCCGGCGCGGTGCTGATCAACCGCCTGCAGCGCGAGCTGGGCGAGATCGTCCTGTGGTGGCGCTCTTCGATCATCCGACCGTGGCCCGGCTCGCCGCCTATCTGGAGAAGCAGCACGCCGGGATTGTGGGGGAGCGCTGGACGGCCATTCCCCGCGCTGGGATCGAGGGACCGCTGCCGCTCTCCTTCGCCCAGGAGCGGCTCTGGTTCCTCGACCGCCTCGACCCCGGGAGCTCGACCTACAACCTGACCAACGCCGTGCGGCTGACCGGGCGCCTGGACGTGCCGACCCTGGAGCGCACGCTGGCTGAGGTGGCGCGGCGGCACGACGCGCTACGCACCACCTTCGCCGCCACCGCCGACCGGCCCCGTGCAGGTGGTGGCGCCCGGGCTGGCGCCGCCGCTGCCGGTGGCCGACCTCGCGGGCCTGCCCGCCGGCCGCGCGCGAGGCGGAGGCGCGGCGCCGCGTGCGGCGAGGAGGCGGCGCCGCCCGTTCGACCTCAGCCGCGGGCCGCTGGTGCGCGCCCTGCTGCTGCGCCTCGCGGATGAGGAGCACGCCGTGGTGGTCGGCATGCACCACATCGTCAGCGACGGCTGGTCGCTGAGCGTGCTGGTGCGCGAGGTGGCGGCTCTCTACGCGGCCTTCGCCCAGGGCCTCCCCTCGCCGTTGCCGGAGCTGCCCATCCAGTACGCGCGACTACGCCGTCTGGCAGCGCGACCGGCTCCAGGGCGCGGCCCTCGACGCGCGAGCTCGGCTACTGGCGGCAGCAGCTCGCGGGCTTGCCGGGGGTGTCGCCGCTCCCCACCGACCGGCCGCGCCCGGCGGTGCAGCGCTTCCGCGGCCGCAGCGTGCGGCAGGAGCTGCCGGTGGCACCGGTGGCGGCCCTGCGCCGGCTCGATCAGGAGGAGGGCGCGACCCTCTTCATGGGCGTCCTGGCCGCCTTCGCCGCTCTCCTCGCCCGCCAGTCGGGCGCCGGCGACCTCACGATCGGCACGCCGGTGGCGGGGCGCACGCGGGACGAGCTGGAGGGGATGATCGGACTCTTCATCAACTCCCTCGTGCTCCGCCTGCGGCCGGCCGGCGAGTTGACGTTCCGCGGCCTGCTGGCGCAGGTGCGGGCCATGGCGTTGGACGCCTACACCCACCAGGAGCTCCCCTTCGCCAAGCTGGTGGCGGAGCTGGCCCCCGAGCGCAACCTGAGCCAGACGCCCCTCTTCCAGGTGCAACTGGTGCTGGCGGAGGCCGATCAGGAGGAGCTGCGGGTGCCGGGCCTGACCCTGACGCCGAGCGACCTCGAAGCGAGCACCTCGAAGCTCGACCTGACGCTGCGGGCGCATGCCCGGCCGCAGGGCATGGAGCTGGTCTGGCTCTACAACACCGACCTCTTCGACGCCGCGACCGTGCGCCGGCTGGGCGATCACTTCGCGACCCTGCTCTCCGCGGCGATGGCGGACCCCGACCTCCCCCTCTCGGCCCTGCCGCTGCTGAGCGCCGGCGAGGAGCACCAGGCGCTCGCCGAGTGGAACGACACGGCGGTGGCGGACTGGATGAATCCGCGGCCGGGCACGCTCCACGGGATCATTGCGGAGCAGGTCGCGCGGACGCCGGACGTCCCGGCGGTGGTCTATGAAGGCGAGAGTCTGAATTATGCCGAGCTGCTGGCCTCGGCGCGGCGGCTGGCGCGGCGGCTGCGGGATCTGGGGGTAGGGCCGGACGTGGCGGTCGGCGTCTTCGCCGAGCGCTCGCTGGAGATGGTGGTGGGCCTGCTCGCGATCCTGGAGGCCGGCGGCGCCTACCTACCGCTCGATCCCGCCTATCCGCTCGACCGTCTGGCCTACATGATCGAAGACGCCGCGGCGCCGGTGATCCTGGCGCAGGACCGGCTGCTCGAACGCCTTCCGGAGCACGGCGCGGAGGTGATCTCGCTGGACGGCACGATCGTCCGCGACGCGGCGCCGGAGCCGGCGCTGCCCGGCGGGGCCGGTCCGTCGGACCTCGCCTACGTGATCTACACCTCGGGCTCGACGGGGCGTCCGAAGGGGACGATGAACTCGCACCGGGGGATCGTCAACCGGCTGCTCTGGATGCAGGCCCAGTACGGCCTGACGCCGGCAGACCGGGTGCTCCAGAAGACGCCGTTCACCTTCGATGTCTCGGTCTGGGAGTTCTTCTGGCCGCTGATGACGGGCGCGCGGCTGGTGATGGCGCGCCCCGGCGGGCATCAGGACCCGGCCTATCTGGTCGAGACGATCGCCGCGGAGGGGATCACCACGCTGCACTTCGTCCCCTCGCTGCTGCGGGTGTTCGTGGACACGCCGGGGATCGCGGCCTGCGCGTCGCTGCGCCAGGTAATGGCGAGCGGCGAGGCGCTACCCCTGGACCTGGTGCGGCGCTTCCACGACCGTCTCGGGGCCGAGTTGCACAACCTCTACGGCCCGACCGAAGCGGCGGTGGACGTGACCTACTGGTCCTGCGAGCGGGAGGACGGCCGCGGGCTGGTGCCGATCGGCCGGCCGGTGGCCAACACGCGCATCGTGGTGCTCGACCGCGAGGGGCGCCCGGCGCCGGTCGGAGTCCCCGGCGAGCTGCACATCGGCGGCATCCAGCTCGCCCGCGGCTACCTGAAGCGGCCGGACCTGACGGCGGAGCGCTTCGTGCCCGATCCCCTGGCGGAGCTCTGGGACGAGCCCGGAGCGCGGCTCTACCGCACGGGCGATCTCGCCCGCACGCTGGCGGACGGCGCCGTCGAGTTCCTCGGCCGCATCGATCACCAGGTGAAGCTGCGCGGCCTGCGCATCGAGCTGGGGGAGATCGAGGCGGCGCTCGCCGAGCTGCCGGGCGTCAAAGCGGCGGTCGTGATGGCGCGGGCGGACGGTGGTGGCGAGGCGCGGCTGGTGGCCTATCTCGTCGCGGATCCCGTGCCGGAGCTGGACGCACTGCGCGGCACCCTTGCGCGGTCGCTGCCGGAGTACATGCTGCCCACCGCGGTGGTGGTGCTGCCGGAGATGCCGCTGACCCCAAGCGGCAAAGTCGACCGCAAAGCTCTGCCGGCGCCCGAGCTGCGGCGGGAGTCCGCCGCCGAGACCGTGGCGCCGCGCACCCCGCTGGAGGCCTATGTGGCCGGGCTGTGGAGCGAGATCCTCAAGATCGAGCCGATCGGGGTGCACGACGACTTCTTCGCCCTGGGCGGCACCTCCATCTCGGGCGCCGTGCTGATCAACCGGCTGCAACAGGAGCTGGAGGAGATCGTCCACGTGGTGGTGATCTTCGACCGGCCGACCGTGGCGCAGCTCGCGGCCTACCTGGCCGGGCAGCACGCCGGAGCGGTCTCGCGCCGCCTCGGCATCGAGGTTGAAGAGATCGCGGAGGAGACCGCCGCGCGGGTGGACGAGGCGATGCTGGTCCGTCTGCGGGCCCACGTGCATGAGCCGCCGCCGCTGCCGGCGGAGGTCGCGGCGCTGCCGAAGAACCCGCCGGCGCTGTTCGTGCTGGCGCCGCCGCGCTCGGGCACCACGCTGCTGCGGGTGATGCTGGGCGGCCACCCGGCCCTCTTCGCGCCGCCGGAGCTCGAGCTGCTGGAGTTCGACACCCTGGCCGAGCGGCGCGACGCCTTCCCCGGCCGCGACGCCTTCCGGCTGGAGGGGGCGATCCGCGCCGTCATGGAAGCCCGGGGGTGCGACGCCGGGGAGGCGAGCGAGATCGTCGCCGGTCTCGAAGCGCGGGGGACGACCACGCGCGAGCTCTACCGCCTGCTCCAGGAGTGGATCGGCGGCCGCATGCTGGTCGACAAGACGCCGACCTACGCCTGGAGCCTGGAGACGCTGCGGCGGGCGGAGGCCGGCTTCGAGGGCGCGCGCTACGTCCACCTGCTGCGCCATCCGTACGCGACGATCGCCTCCTTCGAGGAGGCGCGCATCGAGCAGGTCTTCTTCCCGCGCGCCGGGGAGCTCACCCGCCGGCAGCTCGCGGAGATGAGCTGGCTGCTGGCCCAGCGCAACATCACGGAATTCCTGGCCGCGATCCCCGGCGAGCGCCGGCACACGGTGCGCTTCGAGGAGCTGGTGGCCGAGCCGGAGCGGGTGCTGCGGGAGCTGTGCGCCTTCCTGGGCCTGGAGTACCACCCGGACATGGTCCTGCCCTACAAGGATCGGGGATCGCGGATGACCGACGGCCTGCACGCCGAGTCGCGGATGCTGGGGGACGTCAAGTTCCATCAGCACTCGGGGATCGACGCGCGGGCGGGGGAGCGCTGGCGCGAGCTGGCGGCGGAGGATTTCCTCAGCGCCGGGACGCGGCGGGTGGCGGCGGCGCTCGGCTATGAGGTCGAGCCGGAGCGGGAGGTCTGGACCGCCATCCAGCGGGCGGGGGTGGAGGGGCCGCTGCCGCTCTCCTTCGCCCAGGAGCGGCTCTGGTTCCTCGACCGGCTGGAGTCCGCCGGCTCGGCCTACAACGTGGTCAACGCCCTGCGCCTGACCGGCCGCCTGGAGCCGGCGAGCCTGGCGCGCGCCCTGGCCGGAGTGGCGCGGCGCCACGACGTCCTCCGCACCACCTTCGCGGAGACGCCCGGCGGGGCCGTTCAGGTGGTGAGCCCGGCGTTCGCGCCGGCGCTGCCGCTCGTCGATCTCGGCGGGCTCGACGCGGACCGGCGCGAAGTTGAGGCGCGGCGGCTGGTCGCAGCCGAGGCGGCCCGCGGGTTCGACCTGCGGCGAGGGCCGCTGCTGCGCGCCCTCCTCCTGCGTCTGGCGCCGGAGGAGCACGGGATCGTGCTCAACGTGCACCACATCGTCAGCGACGGCTGGTCGATGGGCGTGCTGGTCTCCGAGGTGGCGGCGCTCTATACCGCCTTCGTCGAGGGGCGCCCCTCGACGCTGCCGGAGCTGCCCATCCAGTACGGCGACTACGCCCTCTGGCAGCGCGGCCGCCTGCACGGCAGGGCGCTGGAGGAGCATCTCGCCTACTGGCGCGAGCGCCTGCGCGGCGTGCCGCCGCTCGACCTGCCGGCCGACCGTCCGCGGCCGCCGGTGCAGACCTTCCGCGGCGCTCGCGTGCCGGTGACCCTGCCGGCGGACCTCGCGCCGGCCGTCGCGGCCCTCGGCCAGGGTGAGCGGGCCACCGACTTCATGACGCTGCTCGCCGGCTTTGCCGCCCTGCTGCACCGCTACTCCGGCCAGACCGATTTCGCCCTCGGCACCCCGCACGCCAACCGCGACCGCGCCGAGATCGAGCCGCTGATCGGCTTCTTCATCAACACCCTGGCGCTGCGCGTCGACACCGGGGGCGAGCCCGGCTTCCGCGGCCTGCTGGCGCGGGTGCGCGAGACGGCCCTGGGCGCCTTCGCCCACCGCGAGGTGCCGTTCGAGCGGGTGGTCGAGGAGCTGCGGCCGGAGCGCGACCTCGCCCGCTCGCCGCTGTTCCAGGCGATGTTCATGCTGCAGAACAACGCCGCCGGCCCCCTGGAGCTGCCCGGCCTCGCCGTCGCCCCGTACAGTTTCGAGGCCACCACCGCCAAGTTCGAGCTGACGCTGTCGCTGTTCGAGTATCAGGGCCGGATCGGAGGCACGCTCGAGTACAACGCCGACCTCTTCGAGGGCGCCACGGCCGCTCGGCTGGCGGACCACTTCGGCCGCCTGCTGGCAGCGGCGCTGGCGGCTCCGGATCAGCCGATCGGCGAGCTGCCGATGCTGGCGCCGGCGGAGCGCTCCCAGCTCCTCGACGCCTGGAACGACACGGCGGTCCCGCGGCCGGCGGGCGCGCTGATCCACGAGCTGTTCGAGGCGCAGGCGGCGCGGACCCCCAAGGCGCCGGCGGTCTCCGGGCAGGGGAAGACGCTGAGCTACCAGGAGCTCCGGACGCGCTCCAACCGGCTGGCCAACCACCTGCGGCGCCTGGGCGTCGGCCCCGAGGTGAGGGTCGGGCTGTGCGTGGAGCGGACGCCGGAGATGGTGGTGGCCCTGCTCGGCATCCTCAAGGCGGGAGGCGCCTACGTGCCCCTCGACCCGTCGCACCCGGCCGAGCGGCTGGGGCTGGTGATCGCGGATTCCGGCCTGTCCCTGCTGGTGACGGAAGAGCGGCTCCTCGCATCGCTGCCCGCCCACTCCGCGGCCGTCCTCTGCCTCGACCGCGACCGCCGGAAGATCGCCCAGGCGAGAGCCTCGGCGCCGCCGCGCGCCGCCGGCGAGGAGAGCCTGGCCTACGTGATCTACACCTCGGGCTCGACCGGCCGGCCCAAGGGGGTGCAGCTGCCGCACCGGGCGGTGGTGAACTTCCTGCTGGCCATGGCCGAACGGCCGGGGCTGGGGGAGGGGGACGTGGTGCCCGCTCTCACCACCCTGTCCTTCGACATCGCGGGGCTGGAGATCTATCTCCCCCTCGCCGTGGGCGGGCGGGTCGAGGTGGTCGCGAAGGAGGAGACCGCGGACGGAGCGCTGCTGGCCGCGCGTCTGGCGGCCTGCGGGGCCACTCTGGTGCAGGCGACCCCGGCCACCTGGCGCCTGCTGCTGGAGGCGGGCTGGCAGGGGATTCCGGGCCTGCGAGTGCTGTGTGGCGGCGAGGCGCTGCCGCGCGACCTGGCCGCGGCCCTGCTCGCCCGCGGCGTCGAGCTGTGGAACGTCTACGGTCCCACCGAGACGGCGGTCTGGTCGGCGGCGGGGGAGGTGGCTGCGGGTGAGGGTCCGGTGCCGCTGGGAACGCCGATCGCCAACACCCGGCTCCACGTGGTGGACCGCGCTTTCGAGCTGGTGCCGGTGGGAGTGGCGGGCGAGCTGCTGATCGGTGGCGCCGGTCTGGCCCGCGGCTACCTGGGCCGGCCGGACCTGACGGCGGAGACGTTCGTCCCCGATCCCTTCGGCGCGCCCGGGGCCCGGATCTACCGCACGGGCGACCTGGTGCGCTGGCGCCCATCGGGCGAGCTGGAGTTCCTGGGCCGCATCGACCATCAGGTGAAGGTGCGCGGCTTCCGCATCGAGCTGGGGGAGATCGAGGCCGCCCTGCTGTGCCACCCGTCCGTGTCCGCGGCTGTCGTGGTGGTGCGCGAGGAGGGCGGCGACAGGCGCCTGGTGGGCTATCTCGTCGCCGGCGCGCCCCTGTCGACGAGCGAGTTGCGGCAGGCCCTGGGGCAGAGCCTGCCGGAGTACATGATCCCCTCGGCGTTCGTGACTCTGGAGTCGCTGCCGCTGACGCCGAGCGGCAAGGTGGATCGCAAGGCGCTGCCGGCCCCTGAGGCGCCCGCTGCGGGAGAGGGTTGGACAGCCCCGCAGGGCCCGGTCGAGGAGCTGCTGGCCGGGATCTGGGCGGAGATCCTGAACGTCGGCCGGGTGGGCTCCCGGGACAACTTCTTTGCCCTCGGCGGCCACTCGCTGCTGGCGACGCAGGTCATCTCCCGGGTGCGGACGACCCTCGGCGTGGAGCTGCCGCTGCAGCGCCTGTTCGAGGCACCGACCGTGGCGGGCCTGGCCGGCGCGGTGGAGGCGGCGCGGAGAGCCGGGCGGGGAGTGATGCCGCCGATCGCGCGCTTGCCGCGGGAGGGGGATCTTCCGCTCTCCTTCGCGCAGGAGCGGATGTGGTTCCTGCATCAGCTCGAGCCGCGCTCGTCGGCCTACAACCTGGCGAGCGGCGCGCGGCTGGAGGGGGATCTCGACGCCTCGGTGCTGGCGCGCTGCTTCACGGAGATGGCGCGCCGCCACGAGACGCTGCGGACCGTCTTCGCGGAGGTGGACGGCAAGCCGGTGCAGACGATTCATCCCGCCGGGCCTTGCGAGCTGCCGCTGATCGATCTGCGCCATCTCCCGCCGGCGGAGCGCGAGGCGGAGCTGCGCCGCCGGAGCCTGGACGAGGGCAGGCGTCCGTTCGATCTCGCCCGGGGGCCGCTGCTGCGGGCCGTGCTGTTGCGGACGGACGAGCGCGAGCACGCGCTGCTGCTGGGCATGCATCACATCGCCGCGGACGGCTGGTCGATGGCGCTGCTGCTGGGCGAGCTGACGGAGCTGTACGCGGCCCTGTCCGCGGGCCGACCTTCGCCGTTGCCGGAGCTGCCGATCCAGTACGCGGACTTCGCGGCGTGGCAGCGGAGCTGGCTCAGCGGGGAAGAGCTCTCGCGGCAGGTGGCGTACTGGAAGGATCAGCTGGCCGGGGCGCCGCCGCTGCTGGAGCTGCCGACGGACCGTCCGCGGCCGGCGGCGCAGAGCTTCCGGGGCGCGCGCCATCGGCTGAGCCTGCCGGCGGAGCTGGCGAGGGCTCTGGAGGTCCTCGGCCGCCGTGAGGGTCTGACGCCGTTCATGATGCTGATGGCGGCGTTCCAGGCCCTGCTGGGCCGGTACACCGCGCAGGACGACGTGGTGGTGGGCACCCCGATCGCCAACCGCACGCGCACCGAGGTCGAGCGGCTGATCGGCTTCTTCGCCAATACGCTGGTCTTCCGCACCGGTCTGGCGGACGACCCCACGTTCGTGGAGCTGGCCCGGCGGGTGCGCGGCTCGGCGCTGGGGGCCTACGACCATCAGGACCTGCCGTTCGAGAAGCTGGTCGACGAGCTGCATCCGGAGCGCCACCTGAGCTACCCGCCATTGTTCCAGGTGATGTTCATCCTGCAGAACGCCCCGGCGCCGGAGGCGGAGCTCGGGAACCTGCGGATGCTGCCGCTGACGGCCGATCGCGGCCAGTCGCCGTTCGATCTGACGCTGACGCTGATGGCGGCGGGCGAGAGCTGGATCGGTTCTTTCGAGTACGTGACGGATCTGTTCGACGCCGCGACGATGGCCCGCTGGGCGGGCCATCTGGAGGTGCTGCTGCGCGGGCTCGCGGAAGCTCCCGAGCGCCGGGTCTCGGAGCTGCCACTGCTGAGCCCGGAGGAGCGGCGCCAGCTCACTGTGGACTGGAACGACACGGCGCGCCCCTGGCCGGCCGGGGTGCTGCTGCACGAGCTGTTCACGGCGCAGGCGGCGCGGACGCCGGAGGCCGTGGCGGTCTCCCAGGGGGACCGGACCCTGACCTATCGCGAGCTGGACGAGCGGTCGAACCGGCTGGCCCGCCGGCTGCGGCGGCTGGGCGCAGGCCTGGACGCTCGGGTGGGGCTGTGCGTGGAGCGGACGCCGGAGATGGTGACCGCCCTGCTCGGCATCCTCAAGGCGGGTGGTGCCTACGTGCCGCTCGATCCCTCGCACCCCGCCGAGCGCCTGGCGCTGGTGATCGAGGACAGCGCCGTTCCGTTGCTGGTGACCGGGGAGGGGCTCCTCGGCTCCCTGCCACCCCACGCCGCGGAGGTCCTCTGCCTCGACCGGGACGGCGGCGAGATCGCCGCCGAGAGCGGCGGGCCCCTGGAACGGCTGGGAGACGAGGAGAGCCTGGCCTACGTGATCTACACCTCGGGCTCGACCGGCCGGCCCAAGGGGGTGCAGCTGCCGCACCGGGCGGTGGTCAACTTCCTGCGCGCCATGGCCGAGCGGCCCGGGCTGCGGGAGGGCGATGTGGTGCCCGCTCTCACCACCCTGTCCTTCGATATCGCGGGCCTGGAGGTCTACCTCCCTCTCGCGATGGGCGGACGAGTGGAGGTGGTGACCAAGGACGAGGCGGCGGACGGCACGCTGCTGGGAGCGCGCCTGGCATCCTGCGGCGCCACCGTGGCCCAGGCCACGCCGGCGACCTGGCGGCTGCTGCTGGAGGCGGGCTGGGAAGGCATTCCGGGCCTGCGCGTGCTGTGCGGCGGCGAGGCGCTGCCGCGCGACCTGGCCGCGGCCCTGCTCGCCCGCGGCGCCGAGCTGTGGAACGTCTACGGTCCCACCGAGACGGCGATCTGGTCGGCTGCGGGTGAGGTGGCTGCGGGCGAGGGTCCGGTGCCGCTGGGAACGCCGATCGCCAACACCCGGCTCCACGTGGTGGACCGCGCCTTCTCCCTGGCGCCGGTGGGAGTGGCGGGCGAGCTGCTGATCGGCGGCGCCGGTCTGGCCCGCGGCTACCTGGGCCGGCCGGACCTGACGGCGGAGAAGTTCGTTCCCGATCCCTTCGGCGCGCCTGGGGCCAGGATCTACCGCACGGGCGACCTGGTGCGCTGGCGCCCATCGGGCGAGCTGGAGTTCCTGGGCCGCATCGATCATCAGGTAAAAGTGCGCGGTTTCCGCATCGAGCTGGGGGAGATCGAGGCCGCCCTGCTGCGCTACCCATCCGTGTCCGCCTCCGTCGTGGCGGTGCGCGAGGACGGCGGGGAGAAGCGGCTGGTCGCCTACCTGATCGCCGGCGAAGTTCCGTCCGCGGCCGAGCTGCGGGAGCACCTCCGGCGCCTGCTGCCGGACTACATGGTGCCGGCGGCTTTCGTGCCGCTGGAATCCCTCCCGCTGACGCCCAGCGGCAAGGTGGACCGCAAGGCCCTGCCGGCGCCGGAGGGCATGGCCGCGGCGGCGGCCGGCTACGTGGCGCCTCGCGGTCCGCTCGAGGAGCTGGTGGCGGGCATCTGGGCCGAGGTGCTGCGGGTCGAGCGAGTCGGGGTGGAGGAGGATTTCTTCACGCTGGGCGGGCACTCCCTGCTGGCCACCCAGGTGGTCTCGCGCATCCGCACCCTGCTGGGTGTCGAGGTGCCTCTCCAGCGGCTATTCGCCACGCCGACGGTGGCGGCCCTCGCCCGCTTCGTGGAGACGGGAGGCGCCAGCGCGGGCCCGGGCTCGCGGGTGACGGCCCTGGCGCGGCGGGAGGGGGACGACGAGCTGCTTCTCTCCTTCGCCCAGCAGCGGTTGTGGTTCATGGATCGCCTGGAGCCGGGCTCGACGGCCTACAACCTGCTGCAGGCGGTGCGGCTGTCCGGCGACCTCGACGCCGGCATTCTGGACCGGGCCTTGACCGAGGTGCTGGTCCGCCATGGATCGCTGCGCACACGTTTCGGAGGGAGGGGAGGGCTGCCGTTCCAGATCGTCGACCCGGCGCGTCCGTTCGCGGCCCGCCGGGTGGACCTGCGGGGGCTGCCGGCAGACGAGCGGGAGGGGGAGGCCCTGCGGCTGCTGAAGGCCGAGGGGCTCGCTCCCTTCAACCTGGCGGCCGGCGGGTTGCTGCGGGCGACGCTCTACAGGCTGGGCGAGCGGGAGCACGTCCTGGCGCTGGGGGTGCATCACGTCGTAGCCGACGGCTGGTCCATCGGCCTGCTCCTGACGGAGGTCACGGCGCTGTACGCCGCCTTCGCCGCGGACCGTCCTTCGCCGCTGGCGCCGCTGCCCGTGCAATACGCCGACTATGCCGCGTGGCAGCGGGAGCGGCTGACGGGGGAGCTGTTGGAAGGGGAGCTGGCCTACTGGCGGGAGCGGCTGGCGGGGGCGCCGCCGCTGCTGGAGCTGCCGACCGACCGGCCACGGCCGGCGGTGCAGAGCTACCGTGGCAGCACCGTGCGGTTCCGGTTGGCCGTCTCGGAGCCCTTGACGGCCCTGGCCCGGCGCGAGGGGCTGACCTCGTTTATGGTGCTGCTGGCGGGCTTCGACGCGCTGCTGGCCCGCCACTCGGGGCAGCCGGACGTGGTGGTGGGCACGCCGGTGGCCAACCGGCGCCTGGTGGAGACGGAGGAGCTGATCGGCCTGTTCGCCAATACCCTGGTGCTGCGCGCGGACCTGACGGACGATCCGCCGTTCTCCACGCTGGGCCGGCGCGTGCGGCAGGCGGCTCTGGAGGCTTTCGCCCACCAGGACGTGCCGTTCGAACGGCTGGTCGACGCGCTGGAGGTGGAGCGCCATCTCGCCTACTCGCCGCTGTTCCAGGTGATGTTCAACCTGCAGACTCCGCGGCCGGCGCGCGTCGAGCTGCCGGATCTGACGTTCGAGTTCCTGGAGGCGGAAAGGGGGGCCTCGCAGTTCGACCTGACGCTCAACCTCGTCCAGTGGGAGAACGGCCTCACGGGAGCCCTGGAGTACAACGTTGACCTGTTCGACCGCGCCACGATGGAGCGCCTGCTGGGGCACTACCAGATCCTGCTGCAAGGGGCTCTGGAGTCGCCGGGCCGGCCGGTCTCGGAGCTGCCGCTGCTCACCGCCGGGGAGCGGCGCCAGCTCGCGGTGGACTGGAACGATACGGCACGCCCCTGGCCGGCCGGAGCCCTGCTGCACGAGCTGTTCACGGCGCAGGCGGCGCGGACGCCGGAGGCCGTGGCGGTCTCCCAGGGCGGCCGCACCCTGACCTATCGCGAGCTGGATGAGCGGTCGAACCGGCTGGCGCGCCGCCTGCGCCGGCTTGGAATGGGGCCGGAAGCGCGGGTAGGGCTGTGCGTGGAGCGGACGCCGGAGATGGTGACCGCCCTGCTCGGCATCCTCAAGGCGGGCGGCGCCTACGTGCCGCTCGATCCCTCGCACCCCGCCGAGCGCCTGGCCCTGGTGATCGAGGACAGCGCCATCCGGCTGCTGATGACCGAAGAGGGCCTGCTCGGGTCCCTTCCCGCCCATGCCGCGGAGATCTTCTGCCTGGATCGGGAGAGCGGCGGGATTTCCTCCGAGAGCGGCGAGCCCCTGGAGCAGCCGGGTGGCAGTGAGAGCCTGGCCTACGTGATCTACACCTCGGGCTCGACCGGCCGGCCCAAGGGGGTGCAGCTGCCGCATCGGGCGGTGGTCAACTTCCTGCGCGCCATGGCCGAGCGGCCTGGGCTGCGCGCGACCGACGTGGTGCCGGCGTTGACCACGCTGTCGTTCGACATCGCGGGCCTGGAGATCTATCTGCCCCTGGCCGTGGGCGGCAGGGTCGAGGTGGTGGCGAAGGAGGAGGCCGCGGACGGGCGGCTGCTGGCCGCGCGCCTTGTGGCCTGCGGGGCCACCCTGGTGCAGGCCACTCCGGCGACCTGGCGCCTGCTGCTCGACACCGGCTGGCCGGGGATTCCGGGGCTGCGGGTGCTGTGCGGCGGCGAGGCGCTGCCGCGCGACCTGGCCGATTCGCTGCTCGCCCGCGGAGCCCTGCTGTGGAACGTCTACGGCCCCACCGAGACGGCGGTCTGGTCGGCGGCGGGGGAGGTGGCGGCGGGCGAGGGCCCGGTGCTGCTGGGATCGCCGATCGCCAACACGCAACTCCACGTGGTCGATCGTGCCTTCTCCCAGGTGCCGGTGGGAGTGGCCGGCGAGTTGCTCATCGGCGGCGCTGGCGTGGCCCGGGGCTATCTGGGGCGGCCGGACCTGACGGCGGAGAAGTTCGTCCCCGATCTCTTCGGAACGCCCGGAGACCGGGTTTACCGCACGGGCGACCTGGTGCGCTGGCATGCCTCGGGCAATCTCGAGTTCCTGGGGCGCATCGACCATCAGGTCAAAGTCCGTGGCTACCGGATCGAGCTGGGGGAGATCGAAGCCGCCCTGTTGCGCCATCCGGCGGTGTCGGCGGCGGTGGTCGTGGCGCGCGAGGATGGCGGCGAGAAGCGTCTGGTCGCCTACCTCGCCGGTGAGGCCGAGAGCCCGTCGGCCGGCGAGCTGCGCCGGCACCTGCGGGAGATCGTTCCGGAGTACATGGTGCCGGCGGCCTTCGTGCCGCTCGGCGCTTTCCCGCTGACGCCGAGCGGCAAGGTGGACCGCAAGGCGCTGCCCGCTCCCGAAGGGACCCGCGCGGCGGCCTCGGAGGCGTCTTACGTCGCTCCCCGCGACGAGATGGAGCAGAGGATCGCCGGGATCTGGCGCGACGTGCTGAAGGTCGACAAGGTAGGGGCCGAGGACAACTTCTTCGATCTCGGCGGGCACTCGCTGCTGCTGGCTCAGGTGCACTCCCGTCTCGGCGAGATGCTGGGCCGCGACCTCGCGTTGCTCGACCTGTTCCGCTATCCGACCGTCGGCTCTCTGGCGGCCCACCTGGCCCGTGCGAGTGGGGAGAGCGCCGCGCCGGCCAACCAGGCCGGGCTGTCGCGGGCGGAAGCCCGGCGCGGCGCCGTCCGTACCGAGGGTGCCGTCGCGATCATCGGGATGTCCGGGCGTTTCCCCGGCGCCAACGACGTCGAGGCGTTCTGGGAGAACCTGAAGGCGGGGATCGATTCGATCACGTTCTTCAGCCGTGAGGAGCTGCTGGCGATCGGGGTTCCCGAGGCTTCTCTCGCCGACCCCAACTACGTTCCGGCGCGCGGTGTGATCGAGGGGAGTTCCGATTTCGACGCCCCCTTCTTCGGCTACAGCCCGCGGGAGGCGGAGATCATCGATCCCCAGCAGCGGCTGTTCCTGGAGTGCTCCTGGGAGGCGGTGGAGGACGCGGGATACGAGCCGTCGCGATTCCCCGGCGACGTCGGGGTCTTCGCCGGCGCCGGGATGAACACCTACATCCTCAACCTCATGGCGGATCCGGAGGCTCTCGACCGGCTCAGCAATTTCAACCTGATGATCGGCAACGACAAGGACTACCTGGCGCCGCGGGTCTCCTACAAGCTGGGGCTCAAGGGGCCCAGCATCTCCGTGCAGACCGCCTGCTCGACCTCCCTGGTGGCGGTCCACATGGCTTGCCAGAGCCTGCTCTCCGGCGAATGCGATGCCGCTCTCGCCGGCGGCGTCTCGGTCCGCCTGCCGCAGGAGGTGGGGTACCGCTATGAAGAGGGCATGGTTCTCTCGCGCGACGGCCGTTGCCACACGTTCGACGCCAAGGCTTCCGGCTTCGTGGGCGGCAGCGGGGTCGGGGTGGTCGTGCTGCGCCGGCTCGCCGATGCCCTGCGCGACGGCGATTCGATCCGCGCCGTCATCCGTGGCTCGGCGGTGAACAACGACGGCTCTTTCAAGGTGGGGTTCACCGCGCCGAGCGTGGAAGGCCAGGCGCAGGTGATCGTCCAGGCGCTGGCGGTGGCGGGCGTCGATCCTGGCAGCATCGGTTACGTGGAGGCCCACGGCACCGGCACCGAGATGGGGGACCCCATCGAGGTCGCCGCCCTCAGCCAGGCTTTCGGACCGCAGGTGGCCCGGGGCCGTTGCCTCATCGGCTCGGCCAAGACCAACATCGGGCATCTCGACACCGCGGCCGGCGTGGCGGGCCTGATCAAGGCCAGCCTGGTGCTGCAGCACCGGCAGGTGCCGCCGAGCCTCCACTTCGAGCAGCCCAATCCGAAGCTGCAGCTGGAGGAGAGCCCGTTCCGCGTCGCCACCCGGCTGACCGAATGGGAGGATTCCCCGGAGCCCCGGCGTGCCGGCGTGAGCTCGCTCGGCATCGGCGGCACCAATGCCCATGTCGTGCTCGAGGAGGCGCCGCCGCTGGCGCCGGAAACCCCGGGCGGTCCGTGGCAGCTGCTCACCCTTTCGGCGCGCAGCGAGACGACGCTGGCCCTGGCGGTCGACCGTCTCGGCCGGCATTTCCGGCGGCATCCCGAGACCGGGATCGCCGATGCCGCGTACACGCTGCAGGTCGGCCGGCGGCGGTTCGGCCATCGCGCCGTGGCCCTCTGCCGCGACACCAACGATGCCACGGAAATCCTCGACGGGGCTGATCCCGACCGCCTCCTGTTCGGCGCCGGCGATGCCGGCGCCGTGACCTTCCTGTTCAGCGGCCAGGGCTCGCAGCATCCGGGGATGGGAGCGGACCTCTACCGCGCCGAGCCCATCTTCCGCCAGGAGGTCGACCGTGCCTGCGAGATCCTGCGGCCGATCCTCGGGCTGGATCTGCGGGACTCGCTCTTCCCAACCGAGGGGGAGGCCGGAGAGGCGGCGCGGCGCCTGGAGCAGACGGAGCTCACCCAGCCAGCGCTGTTTGTCGTCGAGCACGCCCTGGCCCGGCAGTGGATGGCCTGGGGGATCCGTCCGACCGCGATGATCGGCCATTCCATCGGCGAGTACGTGGCCGCCTGCATCGCCGGCGTCTTCTCGCTGGAAGATGCCCTGGAGGTGGTCGCCGAGCGCGGCCGCCTGATGGCGGCGATGGAGCCGGGGGCCATGCTCACGGTCCCTCTGCCCGAGGCGGAGCTGCTGCCTCTCCTGACGCCGGAGGTCTCGGTGGCCGCCGTCAACGGGCCCGCCCGCACCGTCGTGGCCGGGCCCGAGCCGGCGATCGCCCACCTGGAGGACCTGCTGGCCGGCCGCGGCATCGCCCATCGGCGGCTCCGCACCTCGCACGCTTTCCACTCGGCGATGATGGAGCCGGCCCTCGCGCCGTTCGCCGCCCGCCTGCGGCGGCTGCGCCTCGCGCCCCCGTCGCTGCCGTTCGTCTCCAACGTGACGGGGACCTGGATCACGGCCGGCGAGGCCACCGATCCCGCCTACTGGGTCCGGCATCTGCGCGGCACCGTGCGCTTCGCCGACGGCCTCGCCGAGCTGCTGCGCGAGCCGGGCCGCGCCCTGCTCGAGATCGGGCCCAGCAATGCGCTCACCACCCTGGCGCGGGAGGCTGGCGCCACGGCCTTCGCGTCGCTGCCTCACCCCAATGACCGGCGCAGCGACCTGGCCTTTGTCCTCACCTCCCTCGGCCGGCTCTGGCTCGCCGGCATCGAGGTCGACTGGGCGGCTGTCCACGCCGGAGAGCAGCGGCGCCGGGTGCCGCTCCCCACCTATCCTTTCGAGCGCCAGAGCTACTGGCTGGGAGGCCGCGGGCCCAGGGTCCGCAGCACGGAGGCGGTGAGCGCGTCGCCGGCAGGTGCCCACGTCTATGCCCGCCCGGAGCTGGGCACGGCTTATATGGCTCCCGCGGGCGCCACTGAGGAGGCGTTGGCGCGGATCTGGGGTGAGCTCCTCGGCGTCGACCGGGTGGGAGCCAACGACAACTTCTTCGATCTGGGCGGGCACTCGCTGCTCGCCACCCAGGTGGTCTCGCGCCTGCGCGGCGATCTCGGAGCGGAGCTGCCGCTGCAGAGCCTGTTCGAGCATCCGACGATCGCCGGGCTCGCCCATGCTGTCGAGGAGGCACGGCGGGAAGGGCAGGAGGCGCGCCTGCCGCCGCTGCTGCCGGTGCCGCGGGATGTCGCTCTCCCGCTCTCCTTCGCGCAGGAGAGGATGTGGTTCCTGCATCAGCTCGAGCCGCGCTCGTCGGCATACAACCTGGTGAGCGGAGTCCGGCTGGAAGGGGATCTCGACGCGTTGCTGCTGGCGCGCTGCTTTACGGAGCTGGCGCGGCGCCACGAGACGTTGCGCACGGTCTTCGCCGAGCTGGAGGGCCGGCCGGTGCAGGTGATCCAGCCGCCCGCGGAGATCGCTCTGCCGGTGATCGACCTGCGCGGCCTCCCCCCGCGGAGCGCGGCGCGGAACTGCTGCGGCGCAGCCTGGCGGAGAGCGGCCGTCCGTTCGACCTCGCACGGGGGCCGCTGCTGCGCTCGGTGCTGCTGCGGACGGGCGAGCGGGAGCATGGGCTGATCGTGGTGATGCATCACGTCGTCTCCGACGGCTGGTCGATGACGCTGCTGTTGAGCGAGTTGACCGAGTTGTACACCGCCTTCGCCGCGGGCCAGCCCTCGCCGCTGCCGGAGCTCGCGGTGCAATACGCGGACTTCGCGGCCTGGCAGCGTGGATGGCTCACGGGCGAGGAGCTCGCCCGGCAGGTGGAGCACTGGAAGCGTCAGCTCGCCGGGGCCCCGCCGCTCCTGGAGCTGCCCACGGACCGTCCGCGCCCGGCGGTGCAGAGCTTCCGGGGCGGCCGCCAGCGGCTGAGCCTGCCGGGAGATCTGATGGGCTTGCTGGAGGCCTTCGGCCGGCGCGAGGGGCTGACGCCGTTCATGGTCTTGATGGCGGCGTTCCAGGTTCTGCTGGACCGGTACACCTCGCAGGGCGACGTGGCGGTGGGCACGCCGATCGCCAACCGCACGCGGACCGAGGTCGAGCGCCTGATCGGCTTCTTCGCCAATACGCTGGTCTTCCGTACCATGCTGGCGGACGACCCGAGGTTCGTGGAGCTGGCGCAACGAGTGCGCGGCTCGGCGCTGGCGGCCTACGATCACCAGGACCTGCCGTTCGAGAAGCTGGTGGACGAGCTGCATCCGGAGCGGCACCTGAGCTACCCGCCACTGTTTCAGGTGATGTTCATCCTGCAGAACGCTCCGGTGCCGGTGGTGGACCTCGTCACCCTGCGGATGCTGCCGCTGCAGACCGATCGCGGCCAGTCGCCTTACGACGTGACGCTGACGCTGATCGAGTCGAACGAGAGGTGGCTCGGTTCCTTCGAGTATGTGGCGGACCTGTTCGACGCCTCCACGGCGGCACGCTGGGCGGGCCATCTGGAAGTGTTGCTGCGCGGGATTGCTGAAGCCCCGGAGCGGCGGCTTTCGGAGCTGCCGCTGCTGACGGAGCCGGAGCGCCGGGAGCTGCTGTCGGACTGGAACGCGACGGCGGTCTCCTGGCCGCGCGAGACGCTGATCCATGAGCTGTTCGAGGTGCAAGCCGCATCGAAGCCCGAGGCGTGGGCGGTGGGCTTCGGCGCTGCCCGTCTGAGCTACGGCGAGCTGGAGGCGCGCTCGAACCGGCTCGCCCGCCACCTGCGCCGGCTCGGGGTTGGGCCGGAGGTTCTGGTAGGCCTTTGCGTCGAGCGCTCGGCGGAGATGGTGGTGGCATTGCTCGCGATCCTCAAGGCCGGCGGCGCCTACGTGCCGCTCGATCCCTCTCACCCCGCGGAGCGTCTGGGACTGATCCTGGAAGACAGCGGAATCCCGCTGCTGCTGACCGAGGAGACTCTGCTCGGCGCCCTGCCGCCGCACACGGCGCGGGTGCTCCATCTCAACGATCCCGCGATCGCCCAGCAGAGCGCCGGGCCCTTGGAAAGGATTCTGGACGCCGAGGCGCTCGCCTATGTGCTCTATACCTCAGGCTCGACGGGGAAGCCCAAGGGCGTCGGCCTGCCGCACCGCGCGGTGGTGAACTTCCTGCGTGCGATGGCCGAGAGGCCGGGCCTGCGCGCGCTCGACGTGGTGCCGGCGCTGACCACGCTGGCGTTCGACATCGCGGGGCTGGAGATCTATCTGCCGCTCGCTGCGGGAGGGCGTGTCGAGGTGCTCGGCCGCGAGGAGGGCGGGGACGGTCTGCGTCTGGCAGAACGCCTGTTGGAGATTGGCGCCACGGTGGTGCAGGCCACGCCGGCGACCTGGAGATTGCTGGTCGATGTTGGCTGGCAGGGTATTCCCAGCCTGAAGGTGCTGTGCGGCGGCGAGGCGCTGCCGCGCGATCTCGCCGAGGAGCTGCTCGCGCGCGGCGCCGAGCTGTGGAACGTCTACGGTCCGACCGAGACGGCGATCTGGTCGGCCGCGGGCGAGGTCGCCTCCGGCGAGGGCCCGGTGCCGCTGGGCCTCCCGATCGCCAACACCGACTTCCACGTGGTGGACCGGAGCTTCGGTCCGGTGCCGGTGGGAGTCGCGGGCGAGCTGCTGATCGGCGGCGAGGGGCTCTCCCGCGGCTATCTCCACCGGCCGGACCTGACGGCGGAGAAGTTCGTGCCGCACCCGTTCGGCCCGGCGGGTGCCCGGGCTCTACCGGACGGGAGACCTGGTGCGTTACCGCCCGATCGGGCGAGTTGGAGTTCCTGGGCCGGATCGACACACCAGGTGAAGGTGCGCGGCTTCCGCATCGAGTTGGGCGAGATCGAGGCGGCGCTCGGTCGGCATCCGGAGGTGCGGCAGACAGTCGTCGTAATCCGCGAGGACGGCGGTGACAAGCGCCTGGTGGGCTACCTGGTCGCGGAGACCGCACCGGCCGCGACAGAGCTGCGCGGACTTCCTGCGGCAGAGCCTGCCGGAGTACATGATCCCATCGGCGTTCGTGACGCTGGACTCGCTCCCTTGACGCCGAGCGGCAAGGTGAATCGCAAGGGGCTGCCGGCTCCGGAGGCGAGCGCGGCCGGGGAGGCCTACGTCGGCTCCCGCAAGGCCCGGTCGAGGAGCTGCTGGCCGGGATCTGGGCGGAGGTGCTGCGGCGCTGATCGCGTGGGAGCTCAGGACAACTTCTTCGCCCTCGGCGGGCACTCGCTGCTGGCCACCCAGGTGGTCTCGCGGGTGCGCGCCGCCCTGGGGGTCGAGATGCCGTTGCAGCGGCTGTTCGAAGCCCCGACGGTCTCCGGTCTCGCCCGCGCCGTCGAGGAGGCGCGGCGTCAAAAAGAAGGGTGGTTCCTGCCCCCCATCCTGCGCGTGCCGCGGGGTCAGTCCTTTCCCCTCTCGTTCTCCCAGGAGCGGATGTGGTTCCTCAACCAGCTCGATCCGGAGACCTCGGCCTACAACCTGCCACAGGCCATCCGGCTGCGCGGCAGACTGGACGTCGAGGTGCTCCACCGCTGCTTCACGGAGCTGGTCCGCCGTCACGAGACGCTGCGGACGACCTTCGCTCTCGTCGATGGACAGCCGGTCCAGCGGATCCGAGCCGCCGGCCCCGATCTCTCTCGGCGTGGTGGATCTGAGGCCGCTCCCGCCCGCGGTCCGCGAGGCCGAATCGATCCGCTGGGCTGGCGCAGGAAAGCTCGCGGCCGTTCGACCTGTCGTGCGACCCCTTGCTCCGGGCGATGCTGCTCTGCCTGGACGGAAGCGACGGCGATGAGACGGAGCACGCCCTGCTCCTGACGCTGCACCACATCTGCTCTGACGGCTGGTCGCTGGGAGTCCTGATCCGCGAGATCGCGGCGCTCTACCAGGCGTTCTCGGCGGGAGATAGCTCGCCGTTGCCCGAGCTGCCGATCCAGTATGTGGACTTCTCCGCCTGGCAGCGCGAGGTGCTAACGGGTGAGGTCCTGGAGGCCGAGACGGCCTACTGGCGAGGCAAGCTCGCGGGCGGCTCGCCGCCGCTGCTCCTGCCGGCGGACCGCCGGCGGGCCACGGTGCAGGGTTTCCAGGCCGGGGTCGGCACGATCCTGCTCCCCGCCGCGGTCTCGGAGGGGGTGAGGAGGCTTTCGCGTCAGCATTCGGCATCGCTCTACATGACGCTGCTCGCCGCCTGGAAGACCCTGCTGTCGCGCGTCACCGGCGAGGAGGATGTGCTGCTCGGCGCTCCGATCGCCAACCGCAACCGCGCCGAGACCGAGGGGTTGATCGGCTTTTTCCTCAACACCCTGGTGCTGCGGACGGACGTATCGGGCGACCCCGGGTTCCAGGAGTTGCTGGGCCGGGTCCGCGAGACCTGTCTCGGCGCCTTCGCGCATCAGGACCTGCCGCTGGAACAGGTGCTCAAGGCCGTTCACGCGGACCGCGATCCGGGCCGAAGCTCGCCGTTTCAGGTGATGTTCCTGCTGCAGAACGCGCCGACACAGTCGATTGAGGTCCCGGGGCTCACCTTCTCGGTCCTCGCAGCCGAGCGAGAGACCGAGGCGCTCGGAACGGCGATTTTCGAGGCGGGCCTGACGCTGGTGGAGCGGCCGGACGGGCTCCTGGGCGCGATCACCTACAACACCCTGCTGTTCGACGAGTCCACCATTCTCAGGCTGCTCGCCCGCTTTGAGCGGCTGCTCGCCGGCGCTGTGGCCGACCCGGCACGTCCGGTCTGGGACTACGAGCTGATGAGCCCGGAGGAGCAGGGGGAGCTGCTGGCCTGGAGCGGACCGGCGGAGCGGAGGAGCGGGCCGCTGGCGGTCCCGGTCCATCAGCTCTTCGAGATCCGGGCGGAGCAGGCCCCTGAGGCCCTCGCGGTCCTGGCGGGCGACCGGCGGCTCACCTACGCCGAGCTGAACCGCGAAGCCAATCGGCTCGCCCGCCATCTGCAGGACCAGGGTGTCGGTCCCGAGACGGTTGTCGGCATCGCCGTCGAGCGCTCGCCGGAGATGGTCGTCTCCCTCCTCGCGGTGCTCAAGGCGGGAGGCGCCTACGTGCCGCTCGATCCGGCCTATCCGGCGGACCGCCTCGCGTACATCCTGCGGGACGCCGGGGCGGCGGTCCTGGTCACCACCGGGCGCGCGCTGGCCGCGATGCCCGGTCTGGCGGCGGAAGGCTCGCGGGCCGTGCGGCTGGACGCCGACGCGGAGCGGATCGCCGGGCAGAGCGGCGAGAACCTCGAGGTCGCGGCCGACCCCGAGAACCTGGCCTATCTGATCTACACCTCCGGCTCCACCGGCAAGCCCAAGGGGGTGATGGTCCGCCACGCCGCGCTGTCCAACTACGTGGAGGCCTTCCGCGACGAGCATCGCCTTGGGGGTGGCGACCGCGTTCTCCAGTTCGCCTCGATCAGCTTCGACACCAGCGCAGAGGAGATCTATCCCGCCCTGGCGAGCGGCGCCGCCCTGGTGCTGCGCAACGACGCGATGCTGGGCTCCACCCCTGAGTTCCTGCGGTCGTGCGAGGCCTGGGGGATCTCCGTGCTCGACCTGCCGACGGCGTTCTGGCACGAGCTGGTAGCGCGCCTGGAAGTCGAATCGGCGAGCCTGCCCGCGGCGCTGCGGCTGGTCATCATCGGCGGCGAGCGGGCGCTGCCCGAGAGGCTGTCCGCCTGGCATGCCCAGGGGCAGTGGGCGAAGCTCGTCAACACCTACGGACCCACCGAGTGCACGATCGTGGCGACCCGCTGCGAGCTGACCGCCGGTCTCGCGGCGATGGTCGCGGCCGCCGGAGAGGTTCCGATCGGCCGGCCGGTCCGCAACCTCCGGGCCTACGTCCTCGATCCGCGGCTGCGGCTGGCCGCGGCGGGGATCCCGGGGGAGCTGTACGTCGGCGGCGCGGGCCTCGCGCGCGGATACTCTGGGCGCTCCGACCTGACGGCCGAACGGTTCGCCCCCGATCCCTGGAGCTCCGAGCCGGGCGGCCGGATGTATCGCACGGGGGATCTGGTGCGCCTTCTGCCCTCGGGCGAGCTGGAGTTCCTGGGGCGGGTCGATCATCAGGTGAAGATCCGCGGCTTCCGGGTCGAGCTGCGGGAGATCGAGGCCGCTCTCGGTGAGGCTCCGGGGATCTTGGAGGCGGTCGTGGTGGCGCGGGAGGACACTCCCGGTGACCGGCGGCTGGCGGCCTACCTGGTCCCCAGGGAGCCAGGGGGCGCGCTGGATCTGGCCGGATTGCGGAGTCTCCTCAAGGGCAGGCTGCCCGAGTACATGATCCCCGCCAGTTTTGTGGTTCTGGACCGCATGCCCCTGACTCCGAGCGGCAAGGTGGACCGGCGCGCCCTGCCGGCCCCGGACCGTACCCGGCGCGAGTTGGAGCGGGAGTTCGTCGCGCCGCGCACGGATTCGGAAGAGACGATCGCGGCGATCTGGAGCGAGGTGCTGGGGCTCGGCCGGGTCGGGGTCACCGAGAACTTCTTCGAGCTCGGCGGGCATTCGCTGCTCCTGCCGCAGGTGGTCCACCGGCTGCGGACGGCATTCCAGGTGGAAGTTCCGTTGCGGGCCCTCTTCGACGAGCCCACCGTCGAAGGGTTGGCGATCACCATTGAGGAGATCCTGCTCGAGGAGATCGAAAGGCAGTTGGGAGAGGAGGAAGCGGTTGTCGAATGACGTTATGAACGGCGTGCCCGCCGAGCGGGTCCGGAGCCGTTCTACCTATGGAAAAGACGGGATCGAGGCGGCCCTGCGCCAGGTGACCCTGCTGCACCAGGCGTTCGAGTTGCGCGCGGCGGCGGAGCCGGACACCGTGGCGCTCGTCGTGGGCGAAGAGCGGATCACCTGTGGCGAACTGGACACGAAGGCCAATCAACTCGCCCGCTTCCTGATCGAGCAGGGGGTCGGCCCCGAGGTGCGGGTCGCGATCTGCGCCGAGCGCAATGCCGAGATGGTGATCGCAATGTTCGCCGTCCTCAAGGCCGGCGGCGCCTACGTTCCCGTGGACCCGGCCTATCCGGGGGAGCGGCAGGCTATCATCCTGGGAGACAGCGGCGCCTCCCTCCTCCTCACCCAGGAGCCTCTGTCGGGGCGCCTGCCTGAGACCACGGCGAAGACGATTCTCCTGGACCGTGACTGGCCTCAGGTCGCCTCGCGGAGCGGCGAGCCGATCGAGCCGGTCGCGGAGACCGGAAATCTGGCTTACCTGATCTATACCTCGGGATCGACCGGCCGGCCAAAGGCGGTGGCGATCGAGCATCGCTCGACGTTGTCGCTGCTCCGCTGGGCGTCCACGATCTATTCGCCGGAGGAGCTCTCGGGAGTTCTCGCGTCGACTTCCATCTGCTTCGACATCTCGATCTTCGAGCTCTTCGTGACGCTCGGCCTCGGTGGCAAGGCCATCCTGGCCGACAACGCCTTGAGCCTGCCGGCTCTGCCCGTGGCTGGCGAGGTCACTCTGGTGAACACCGTTCCATCGGCGATCGCGGAGCTGTTGCGGTCGCGAGGGATCCCTCCTTCAGTGCGCACCATCAATCTGGCGGGGGAAGCGCTGCGCGGGATCCTGGTCGAGCGGCTATACGATCTGGAGACCGTCGAGAAAATCTACAACCTGTACGGGCCTTCAGAGGACACCACCTTCTCAACCTGGGCCCTGATGAAGAGAGGGGACTCGCGGCTCCCCGCGGTCGGGAGACCGCTCGAAGGCACCTCGGCCCATCTGTTGAGCCCCGAGCTCCACCGGGTCCCCAGCGGCGAGCCCGGCGAGCTCTATCTGGGCGGCGAGGGTCTGTCCCGCGGCTACCTGGGCCGGCCGGATCTTACCGCCTCGCGGTTCGTGCCCGATCCTTTCGCCGTGACCCCCGGCGAGCGGATGTACGCGACCGGCGACCTCATCCGCTACCGCCAGGACGGCGAGCTCGACTACCTGGGCCGTATCGACCATCAGGTCAAGATCCGCGGCTTCCGTATCGAATTGGGGGAGATCGAGAGCGCGCTGGAGCGTCATCCCGACGTGGCCGATACCGTGGTCGTGGCCCGCGAGCTCGAAGAGAGCGGCGAGATCGCGGAGAAGGTCCTGGTCGCCTACGTGGTGCCCCGTGGGGCAGCAGTCTCGATCGCCGGGCTGCGGGACCATCTTCGCGAGCGCCTGATCGCGGCCATGATCCCCACGCATTTCGTCGTGATGGCGGCCCTGCCGCTCAATCCCAACGGCAAGGTCGACCGCAAAGCCCTGCCGAAGCCGGAGATCTCCGGCGAGCGCCCGGGCTTCGTGGCACCCCGGACACCGCTCGAGGCCGCCCTGGCCGAGATCTGGTCGGAGGTCCTGAGCCTGCCCGGCGTGGGGGTCGAGGATCACTTCTTCGAGCTGGGGGGGCACTCTCTCCTGGCGGCGCGGGCGATCGCCCGCATCCACGACACTCTGGGACGCCGCCTGCCGGCGCGCGCCCTGTTCGACGCCCCTACCATCGAGCGGCTCGCCGTGCTGCTGACCGGCCTGCCGGCGGGAGAGGATCTGGCGGGAATCCCGGTCGCGCAGGACCGGCGCTGGATCATCTCCGCCGGCCAGGAGGGGATGTGGTTCTCCGAGCGGTTGAACGCCGATCTGCCGATCTTCACGATCCCGCTCCTGCTCGACCTCGAAGGTCCCCTCGACCCGGGGGCCCTGCAGCGGTCGCTGGCGGAGATCGTGCGCCGCCACGAGACCTTGCGGGTCGTCTTCTCCGAGTCGGGAGGCCGGCCGGAGCCGGCGCTCGCCGGCGCCATGGTCGATCTCCCGCGGATCGATCTCACGGCTCTGCCCGGGGATCTGCGCAACCGCGAGACGGAGCGTCTCGCGGCGGTCCTCGCGGAGTTGCACGTGAGCCTGGAACGGGCTCCTCTGCTGCGGGGTTATCTGATCGCTCGCGACGAGCGGGACCACCGCCTCCTGATCGCCATGCATCACATCGCGGGGGACGATTGGTCGACCTGGGTGCTGGCTCACGACCTCGCGGCCCTCTATGCCGCCGACGTGGAGAGGCGGCCCGCCACCTTGCCTCCGTTGCCGCTGCAGTTTTCGGACTATGCGACGTGGCAGCAGGAATGGCTCGCGGGAGCGGAGGCCCACGACCAGCTCGCATACTGGCAGCGGCGGCTGGCCGGCTCTCCGGAGTTGCTCGACCTGCCGACCGATCGTCCGCGCCCTCCGCTCCAGAGCTTCGCGGGCGGCCTGCTGAGTACTGCGCTGCCGCCGCAGGACGCCCAGGCTCTCCTGCGGCTTGCCCTGCGGAGCAACGCCACACTCTTCATGGCGATCCTGGCGCTGCTGGACACCCTGCTCCACCGCTACTCCGGACAGGAAAACCTGAGCGTCGGCGCCTCGACCGCCAACCGGCACCGCTCGGGGACACAGGGACTGATCGGCCTGTTCACCAATACCGTCGTCCTGCGCGCCGATCTCCATGGTGAGCCGAGCTTCGGCCACTTGCTGGCACAGGTCCAGGAGACCGCGCTGGAAGGGCTGGACCGTCAGGACTTCCCCTTCGACCGGCTGGTACGGGAACTGCGGCTGGAACGGCGGCTCAGCCACCCGATCCTGACACAGGTATTCCTCTCGTTCCAGAACATTCCGCCTCTGCCGCGCCAACTCGCCTCCGGGCTGAACTTGCGGGTCCACGAGTTGGGCAACGGCACCTCCAAAGCCGACCTCACGCTCTACCTGCGGCAAGAGGGTGAAACGTTCGTCACCGCCTGGGAGTACGCGTCCGCGCTGTTCGATCCTCCGACCATCGCCCGCCTGTCAGGACACTTCCAGGGCCTCCTCGCCGCTGCCGTGGCCGATCCGGCCCGGCCGATCTCCGAGCTGTCGCTGTTGACGGTGGCGGAAGAGGAGCAGATCTGGCGTTGGAGCGAAGGCGCCGCGGCTCCACCCCGAGAGCTCACCTTGCAAGAGATGTTCGTGGCGCAGGCCGCGCGCACCCCCACAGCGCCAGCCGTGATCGCCGAGGGACGGGTCTGCAGCTATGCGGAACTGGACGCCCAGTCCAGCCTTCTGGCCGGCTACCTCCGAGAGCTGGGAGTCGGCCCGGAGGTCCTGGTCGGGCTCTGCCTGGAGCGCTCACTGGAGATGGTGGTGGCCCTCCTCGCGGTGCTCAAGGCAGGAGGAGCCTACGTGCCGCTGGACCCGGAGTATCCGGCTGAGCGGCTGGCGGTGATATCAGCCGAAGCGAAGATTCAGGGGGTTCTGACCCAGGGGCGGTTCCTGCACGTTCTGCCGGAGCCCCGGCCGGAGTTCGTCATCGCTCTGGACGGAGACTGGCCCTCCGCGGTTCAGGGTAGCCGGGCTTCCGGGGGCGAGGCGCAACTCGGGGCCGACGGGAACAGCCTCGCCTATGTGATCTTCACTTCAGGTTCGACGGGACACCCGAAGGGGGTGGCGATCCCCCAGAGGGCGGTGGTCAACCACATGCTCTGGATGCAGGCGGCGTTCCCCCTGCATCCCGGCGACCGGGTCTTTCAGAAAACCCCCTTCGGCTTCGACGCCTCGGTTTGGGAGTTCTATGCGCCGCTTCTCGCCGGGGCCACCCTGGTGATGGCGAAGCCGGGAGGACAGCGGGAGCCGGGCTATCTGGCAGAAACTATCCGGCAACAGGGGATCACTATCTTACAGGCGGTTCCCGCCCTGCTGCGCGCCATGCTGGACGACGGGCGGCTGGAGGCGTGCCGGACGCTCCGGCGGGTCTTCTGTGGCGGCGAGGCGCTATCAGCGGACATTCAGAGGGATTTTTTCGTCGCGCTCGACGCCGAGCTGATCAACCTGTACGGTCCCACGGAGACCACGATCGAGGTCAGCTCCTGGCTCTGTGAGCGGGAGCGGCTCAATCGCACGGCCCTGCTGGGCCGGCCGATCACCAACGCCCGGCTTCAGATCCTCAACCCGCGCGGGGAGCTCTGCCCCATTGGCGTGCCAGGGGAGATCTGCGTCGGTGGTCTGCCGGTGGGCCGCGGCTACTTCGGCCGGCAGCAGGAGACCGCCGCCCGCTTCGTCCCGGACCGGTTCGGTGGTGAGCGGGGGGGGCGGCTCTACCATACGGGCGACCTCGGCCGCTGGCTGCCGGACGGCACGCTCGAGTTCCTTGGCCGGACCGATCATCAGGTGAAGGTGCGCGGGTTCCGCGTCGAGCTCGGGGAGATCGAGGCGGTGACCGCCTCACATCCGGCGATCGTGGAGGCCGCCGTTCTCGCCACCGGCCAGCAACTCCTGGGCTACGTGGCGATCCGTCTGGGGACCTCCGTCGAGGCGGCCGGCCTGCGCGATTTCCTGCGAGAGCGCCTCCCCGAGTACATGGTGCCGGCCGTATGGATGCTGCTGGAAGCCCTGCCCCACACGCCCAGCGGCAAGGTGGACCGCCAGGCTCTCTCCGGGCTGCGGCCCACGGCGGCTGAGGAACTCCCGGCGGGCGAGGCACCGCGCAACGCGGTCGAGGAGCGGCTGGCCGAGATCTGGACGCAGCTTCTGGGCCGCCGTGCGATCGGGGTGCACGACAACTTCTTCGATCTGGGTGGACATTCGCTGCTCGCCACCCAGTTCGTCTCCCGGGTACGGGATTTCTTCGGCGTCGAGCTGCCGGTGCAGCATCTTTTCGAGGCCCCGACGATCGTCGGCCTCGCTGAGATCATCGATTCGGCGGTGGATCTCGCGGCGGTAGAGATCCCCCGCATCGAGCCGGCCTACCGTGGCAAACCCCTGGCGGCGTCGTTCGCCCAGGAGTCTCTCTGGGTTCTCCATGTTCTGGATCCGGCGAGCCACCTGTACAACGTCCGCAAGGCTTGGCGTCTGAACGGCAGGTTTTCCGCGGCAGCCCTGGAGGCCGGCCTGGAGGCGCTCGTGCGGCGGCACGAGGCGCTGCGCACGCATTTCGTCGAGATCGAGGGGCGGCCTTGTCAGGAGATCTCCGCTCCGGCACCGGTTTCTCTGCCACAGATCGACTTGATGGACCTGCCATGGAGCGAGCGAGGAACTGAGCTGGAACGGATCGTCTCGGCGGCCGGTCAGCCGTTCGACCTCCACCGCGGGCCTCTCCTGCGGGTCTGGCTTGTCGTCCTGAGCGCGGACGAGCACATCCTGTTGCTGACCGCGCATCTCGCGGTGTTCGACGACGAGTCCGAGAGGATTCTAACGCGGGAGCTCTCGGCACTCTACGAGGCCGCTGCCGACGGCCGGGAGGCTAACCTCCCCCGACTGCCGGTACAGTACGCCGACTTCGCGGTGTGGCAACGGAGCTGGCTGAGGGACGGGGTCGTGGACCGTCTGCTCGCCTGGTGGCGAGACGAGCTGAAGGATGCTCCCACGGCCCTGGAGCTGCCCACCGACCGGCCGCGTCTACCGGCTCAGGCGTTCCGCGGCGCCTGGGAGGAGCTGGAAGTCCCGGTCCGGTCGGCTACGACGATCCTGGACGTCGGGCGGCATGAGGGGGCGACGACATTCATCACTCTGCTCGCCCTGTTTCAAACGCTCTTGCACCGGCTCTCGGGGCAGGACGATCTCCTGGTCGGGACCCCGGTGGCGAACCGTTCCCTCAGCGAGCTCGAAATGTTGATCGGCCACTTCGCCAACAGCGTCGTCCTGCGCAGCCGGTTCGACGGAACAGAGACGTTCCTCCAGCAACTCGCCAGAGTACGGGAAACCGCCCTGAGCGTCTTTTCGCGTCAGCACCTTCCCTTCAGCAGGCTCGCCGCCTCTCTGCAAGCCGAGCGCGACCCCCCCCGCAGCCCGATCTTCCAGGTGCTGTTCTCCCTCGACGCACCGGCGGTTCCCCTGGCCCTGCGGAGCGTGAGCGCGCAGCCGCTGCCCACGGGCGTGCCGGCAGCGAAGTTTGATCTCAGCCTCAGGGCTATTGAGACGGACGGTGGCCTGCGGTTGAACCTGGAATACAACCTCGACCTTTTCGATCCTGCCACGGCGCGGCGAATCCTGGAGAGCTTCGAGGCCGTGCTCACGGAGATCTCCCAAGATCCCGGCCGGCGTCTGGACGCCATCTCCCTGCTGCCTGCGGCTGCGTTGCGGGAGCTATGCTCGGAAGCGAGCCGGACCATCGGTTTGCGGGACGAGCCACACTGTCTCCACGACCTTTTCTCCGTCCAGGCAGCTCGCAGGCAGGAGGCGCTCGCCGTTCTCTCGGCTGGAGGACAGCGGCTGACCTACGGCGAAGCCGATCGGCTGAGCAGCCGCCTCGCGCGCTTCCTGATCCGGCAGGGCATCATGCCGGAGACGCCGGTGGGCGTCTGCCTGGAGCGCTCGCCGGAGATGTTGATCGCCCTTCTCGGCATCCTGAAAGCGGGCGGGGTTTACCTGCCGCTCGATCCAGCTTATCCCGCGGAGCGTCTGGCGTTCATGCTGGAGGACTCCCAAACGCCACTGGTGCTGACTCAGAAACACCTGGTGAAAGAGATTCCCGCCGGACGCTGGAAGACCGTGTCTCTCGACGCCCAGGACGGTCCGCTGGCCGCCGCAGAGAAAGTCGACGCCGATCTCGCTTCCCGGGCGATGCCGGAGAGCCTGGCCTATCTGATCTATACCTCGGGCTCGACCGGCCGGCCCAAAGGGGTCGGCATTCCCCATGCGGCGGCGGCGGAGCATATGGGGATCGCCGCCGGGCTGTTCGGTTTTCAGGACGAAGACCGCATGCTCTCCTTCTCCTCACCGAGCTTCGACGCTTCGATCGAAGAGATCTTCGCGCCGTTGGTCCGCGGGGCCACGGTCGTCCTGCGCGACGCTGATCTGTGGTCCTCGGCCGAGCTCGTCCACCAGGTGGCCCGGCTCGGCGTCACCACCCTGGGCCTGCCGACCGCCTACTGGCACCATTGGGTGGCCGATTGCGAGCGGATCCAGCCGCCATCGAACCTGGCGCTACGGCTGGTGGTTCTCGGTGGCGAGGCGATGTTGGGAGAGGCCGCGCGCAGGTGGTGGCGCTCTCCGCTTGCCGGCATTTCCCTGGTAAATGCGTACGGGCCGACGGAAGGAGTGATTACCTCCACGGCGCTCGTGGTCGATGCCGAGGCGGCATCGTCGGCCAGCGGGATGGTTCCCATTGGCCGCGCCTTGCCGGGCCGTTCCACCTGGGTGCTCGACCGGTTCGGCCATCCTGTGCCCGCCGGCGTCGCCGGCGAGCTCTGCCTGGGCGGACCTTTGATGGCGCGTGGCTACCTGGGGCGACCTGAGCTGACGGCGGAGCGGTTCGTTCCCGATCCGTTCGCCGGCTCTCCTGGGGGCCGTCTCTATCGTACGGGTGACTTGGCGCGGCGCCGTCCGGACGGCGTACTGGAGTTCCTCGGTCGCGTTGATCGCCAGCTCAAGATACGCGGCTTCCGGGTGGAGCCCGGCGAGATCGAGTCAGCCCTGGAGCGCCATCCCGCAATCCTCGAGGTCGCGGTCGACTCGCGGCCGGATCCGGGTGGCAGCCAGCGCCTCGTGGCCTGGATCGTGCCGGCTGGAGCGGCGAGCCTCCCCATCGATCTCGCCGGCTTTCTGAGGGGCACGCTCCCGGACCATATGGTCCCGTCCGCTTTCGTGGCGATCGAGGCGCTGCCGCTTACCCCCAATGGCAAGGTGAAGCTCCGGGCTCTGCCCCCCCCGGAGTTTCTCGGCGGGGATCAGGAATCGACGGCGTTGCCGCGCACTCTCGCCGAGGAGCGGATGACTGCCTTATGGCGGGAGCTGCTCGGCCTCTCGCGGGTCGGCATCCAGGAGAGCTTCTTCTCCCTGGGCGGCCACTCGCTGCTCGCCACCCGTTTGCTCTCCCGCGTGCGTGACACCTTCGGTGTGGAGATCACTTTCCCCGCGCTGTTCTCGGCGCCCACGATCAAGGCGATGGCCGCTATCCTCGAGGGTGTTCTGCTGCGGGAGGAGACCGTGCCCGCCTCCGCGGCTGGAGATGCCCGGGGCCACCGGCTGGAGCGTCCGCCACTCTCTTTTTCCCAGCAGAGCCTGTGGCTGGTCGAGCGCCTGCAGAAGGCGGGCGGAGCCTACAACCTGCCGGCCGCAATCCGCTTCGAGGGGGCGGTCGACGTTGCGGCACTGGCCACGGCTATCGGCGGAGTGGTGCGCCGGCACGAGGCCCTGCGCACCCGCTTCGCCGAGACCGACGGCGAGCCCTGGCAGGAAGTCCTGTCCGCGCCAGTGAAAGGCCCGGAGCTTCCGCTGGCCGACCTTTCCGGCCTCCCGAAAGGTCGACGCGAAGAGGAGGCTCTGCGGGTCGCTCGAGCCGAGTCCGGGCGCGCTCTCGATCTTGGCGCCGGTCCTCTCCTGCGGGCCGCGCTCGTACGGCTGGGACCTACCGAGCATCTGTTCCTGCTGGTGATCCATCACGCGGTGAGCGACGGCTGGTCGGGAGAGGTCCTCCTGAGGGACCTCGCGGCCTTCTACGAGGCCGCGGCTACCGGCCGGCCGGCCGGGCTGCCGCGGTTACCGCTGCAATTCGTCGACTACGCCATCTGGCAGCGGGAGCACCTGCGCGGCGAAGCGCTGGCGGAGCTGCTCGGGGTCTGGCATCGGCGGCTCGCCGGCGTGCCGCCTCTCGATCTCCCGACCGATCATCGCCGTCCTCCGGTCTGGACTTTCCGCGGTGATTCCCGCAGTGTCTCGCTGAATGTCTCGATGGCCGATCTGGACCGTTTGGCCAGGACCCAGGGCGCCACTTCCTTCATGGTGCTGCTCGCAGCCTTGCAAGTCCTGCTCGGCAGGTACACCGGTCAGAACGATTTTGCCGTCGGCACGCCCAGCGCAAACCGCACCCGCTCTGAGCTCGAGGGACTGGTCGGTTTCTTCGTCAACATGCTCCCATTGCGCGCCGATCTCTCCGGCGCACCCGCTTTCGGTGAGCTCCTGACCCGGGTCCGGGCCACGGCTCTGGAAGCCTTCGAGCACCAGGACATTCCCTTCGAGCTGCTTGTCGAAGATCTGGCTCCCGAGCGCGACCTGAGACGCAACCCGCTCTTCCAGGTGGCTCTCCAGCTCGGATACGCGGGGGCTCTCTCCTTCTCCGGGCTCGCCGCGCGGCGGGTCGACCTGGGGGGGGGCACAGCCAAGTTCGACCTGAATCTCTCGGTGGAACAGAGCGGCAGCAGGTTTACGCTCGTCTGCGAATATCCGGTCGACCTGTTCGAAGGCACCACCATTGAGCGGCTGCTCGGTCACTTCCAGAACCTGCTGGCGGCGGGGCTCGCCGAGCCGGGCCACGCCATTGGTGACCTGCCGCTGCTGACGGAGTTGGAGCGGCACCAGCTGCTGGTCGGGTTCAACGACACCGGCTCGAGTTCCGGCCCCGAGCTCTGCCTGCACCAGCTCTTCGAAGCCCAGGCAGAGCAGACGCCCGAACGGACGGCGCTCGTGGCTCCTGAAGGCACGCGTCTGACCTACCGCGAGCTGAACCAGCGGGCCGACCGGCTGGCGCACAGCCTGCGGGCGCTGGGGCTTGGTCCCGAGCGGCTCGCCGGCGTGCTGATGGATCGCACGGCCGATCTCATTATGGCGCTGCTCGCGGTGCTCAAGACCGGGGGCGCCTATGCGCCGCTCGATCCCAACTACCCGCAAAGCCGCGTGCTGCTGATGCTGGAGACCTCGCAGGCCGCTGTGCTGGTGACTCGCCGTCGGCTCGCGGCGGCCCTCGAAGGGGAGCTGCCGAACGGTCTCCGGACGGTGTTCCTCGAGCCGGGCTGGGACAAGGAATCGATCGAGGAGCCGGTGGAATCTCGGCCGGCGCTGCCGGACAACCTGGCGTACGTGATCTTCACCTCGGGCTCGACGGGGGTGCCGAAAGGGGTGGCGATCCAGCACCGCAGCGCGGTGGCGATGGTGCGCTGGGCGCATACCATGTACACGCCGGCGGAGTACGCCGGCGTGCTGGCCTCGACCTCGATCTGCTTCGACATGTCGGTGTTCGAGATCTTCGCCACCCTGGCCGCGGGCGGCAAGATCCTGCTGGCCGAGAACGCTCTGGCCTTGCCGGACCTCGCGGCCCGGGACGAGGTGGTGCTGGTCGACACCGTGCCGTCAGCGATGTCCGAGCTGCTGCGGCTCGGCCGCCTGCCGTCGACGATCCGGACGGTGAACCTGGGGGGCGAGGCGCTGAAGGGTTCGCTGGTACAGGAGATTCACCGGCAGTTGCCCGGCGTCGAGCGGGTGGTCAACCTCTATGGTCCATCGGAGGACACGACCTTCACCTCCTACGCGGTGGTGCCGCCTGACGCCGAGCATCCGTTGATCGGCCGTCCGCTGGCGGGCGAGGCGGCCTACGTCCTCGACGCCAGGATGCGGCCGGTGCCGATCGGCATTCCGGGCGCGCTGTACATGGGCGGCGAAGGGGTGACCCGCGGCTACCTGCACCGCCCGGACCTGACAGCGGAGCGGTTCATCCCGAATCCGTACGGCCCGCCGGGCTCGCGGCTTTACCAGGTGGGAGACCTGGTGAGGTATCTGCCCACCGGGGAGCTGGATTTCCTGGGCCGCCTCGACACCCAGGTGAAGGTGCGCGGCTTCCGCGTCGAACTGGGGGAGATCGAGTCGGCGCTGACTCGCCACCCGGAGATCTGGGAGGCCGCCGTGCTCGCGGTGCCCGATGCGACCGGCGGTACCCGGCTGATCGCCTACGTCGAGTCGGCGAGGGACTTCATCGCGGGGGAGCTACGCTCCCACCTCAAGCAGAGCCTGCCCGAATACATGGTGCCTTCGGTGTTCGTGCCGTTGCGCGAGCTGCCGTTGACGCCCAACGGCAAGATCGACCGGCGGGCACTGGCGGCCATGCCTCTCCTGGCGGAGAGCGCCGCGGCAGGCGTCCGTGCCCCCCAGGGCTATGCCGAAACCCTGCTGGTCGGAATCTGGAGCAAGATATTCGGCCATCCGGTCGGAGTGAACGACCACTTCTTCGACCTTGGGGGGCATTCGCTGCTGGCCACCCGGGTGACCTCGCGGGTAAGGGAGGCTCTCGGGATCGACCTCCCGCTAAGTCTACTGTTCGAGCAGCCGACTCTCGCCGGGTTGGCTGCGAGCCTTGAAGCGGCGCTGGAGATCGAGACATCCCCGGCGGCGGTACACCCCTATCTGGCGTCGGGCATCCGGCCCCTTTCATTCGCCCAGCGCCGGCTCTGGTTTCTCGACCAGCTCCTGCCGAACTCGGCGGTCTACAACATCCCCTATCCGCTGAGTCTCGAAGGGGAGCTGGATCCGCGGGTGCTCGCGCGGGCCCTGTCCGAGGTGGTCCGCCGGCACGAGGTGCTGCGTACCACCTTCCCGAGCCACGACGGCGAGCCATACCAGGAGATCACTTCCGCCGGCCCGGTCCCGCTGCCGGCCATCGACCTCAGCGGCCTTCCCGAGACTTCGCGGGGCGTAGAGGCGGCAGCCCTGACCAGGATGGACATGATCCGGCCGTTCGACCTCGGCAACGGCCCAATCCTGCGGACGGCGCTGCTGCGGCTCGGCGAGGAGAGCCACCGCCTCCTGCTGACGATGCATCACATCGTCTCGGACGGCTGGTCGCTCGAGATCCTGCTGCGCGAGCTGGTCACGCTCTACGAAGCTTTCGCCGCGGGGCGCCCCTCGCCGTTGCCGGAGCTGTTGATGCAGTACGCCGACTTCGCGGTCTGGCAGCAGCGTTGGCTGAGCGGTGCGAGGTTCTCGCGCCAGCTCGACTTCTGGCGCGCCCAGCTCGAAGGGGCACCGGCCGGTCTCGACCTGCCGACCGACTTCCCACGTCCGGCGATGCAGACGTTCAACGGCGCAGTCCGCTCGGCTGAGCTCCCCCTCGGACTGTCGGCGGATATCAGGGCGCTCTGCCGGCGCGAGGGTGTGACCCTGTTCATGCTCCTGCTCGCCGGCTTCGACGTCCTGCTGGCGCGCTACTCCGGGCAGGAGGACATTCTGATCGGCTCGCCGATCGCGAACCGCAACCGGTTGGAGACCGAGGATCTGATCGGTTTCTTCGTCAACATGCTGGTCTTCCGTGTGAAGCTCTCTTCGGCCTCTTCCTTCCGGAGCCTCCTGCGCCAAGTGCGCGAGACCGCTCCGGAGGCCTACGACCACCAGGATCTCCCCTTCGAGGCGCTGGTCGAAGAGCTGCGGCCGGAGCGCGACCTCTCCCGAACCCCCTTCTTCCAGATCCTGCTTCTGGTGCAAACGCTTCAGCGAGAGCTGCCAGGCATGGACCATCTCAAGCTGTCGCCGGTCGACGAGGAGGACGGGAGCGCGAAGTTCGACCTCTCCCTGGTCATCCTCGAAAGGGAGAACGCCCTGTGGACCAGTATCGAGTACAACACCGACCTGTTCGAGGGAGCGACGGCGAGCCGGCTCCTGGGTCACCTTGGCCAGCTGCTCGCGGCGGCGGTGAGCGATCCGGAACGCGGCTGGCGCGACCTGCCGCTGCTGACGGAAGCGGAGCGCGAGCAACTCTTGGTGGGCTTCAACGACACCGGCTCAACGAGGGGCCCCGAGCTCTGTTTGCACCAGCTCTTCGAGGCGCAGGTGGAGCGGACGCCCGAGCGGACGGCGCTGGTGGTTCCAGAGGGCACGCGTTGGACCTACCGTGAGCTGAACCAGCGGGCCGAGCGGCTGGCGCGCCGCCTGCGGGCACTGGGGCTTGGACCCGAGCGGCTGGCCGGCGTGCTGATGGATCGCACGGCCGATCTCATCGTGACCCTGCTCGCCGTGCTCAAGGCGGGGGGCGCCTACGCGCCTCTCGATCCCAACTACCCGCAAAGCCGCGTGCTGCTGATGCTGGAGACCTCGCGGGCCGCCGTGCTGGTGACCCGCCATGGGCTCGCGGCGGCCTTCGAAGGAGAGCTGCCGGCGGGGATGCGGACGGTGTTCTCGAGCCGGGCTGGGACGAGGAATCGATCGAGGAGCCGGTGGAATCTCGGCCGGCGCTGCCGGACAATCTGGCGTACGTGATCTTCACCTCGGGCTCGACGGGGGTGCCGAAGGGGGTGGCGATCCAGCACCGCAGCGCGGTGGCGATGGTCCGCTGGGCGCATGCCATGTACACGCCGGCGGAGTACGCCGGCGTGCTGGCCTCGACCTCGATCTGCTTCGACATGTCGGTGTTCGAGATCTTCGCCACCCTGGCCGCGGGCGGCAAGATCCTGCTGGCCGAGAACGCCCTGGCACTGCCGGACCTCGCGGCCCGGGACGAGGTGGTGCTGGTCGACACGGTGCCGTCGGCGATGTCCGAGCTGCTGCGGCTCGGCCGCCTGCCGTCGACGATCCGGACGGTGAACCTGGGCGGCGAGGCGCTGAAGGGCTCCCTGGTGCGGGAGATCCACCGGCAGTTGCCCGGCGTCGAGCGGGTGGTCAATCTCTACGGCCCATCGGAGGACACGACCTTCACCTCCTATGCGGTGGTGCCTCCTGACGCCGAGCACCCGTTGATCGGCCGTCCGCTGACGGGCGAGGCGGCCTACGTGCTCGACGCCGCCCTGCGGCCGGTGCCGGTCGGCATTCCGGGCGCGCTCTACATGGGCGGCGAAGGGGTGACCCGCGGCTACCTGCACCGCCCGGACCTGACGGCGGAGCGGTTCATCCCGAATCCGTATGGTCCTGCGGGCTCGCGGCTCTACCAGGTGGGGGACCTGGTGCGGTACCTGCCCACCGGGGAGTTGGATTTCCTGGGCCGCCTCGATACCCAGGTGAAGGTGCGCGGCTTCCGCATCGAGCTGGGAGAGATCGAGTCGGCGCTCACCCGCCATCCGGAGGTGCGGGAAGCCGCCGTCCTGGCGATGCCTGAGGACGTCGGCGGCAACCGCCTGATCGCCTATGTAGAGTCGGCGCGGGACCTCGCCACGGAGGAGCTGCGCTCCCTCCTCAAGCGGAGTCTGCCCGATTACATGGTCCCCGCCACCTTCGTGCTCCTGCGCGAGCTGCCGCTGACCCCCAACGGCAAGATCGACCGGCGGGCGCTCGCGGCGATGCCTCTCCACGCGGAGGGGGGCGAGTCGGCAGGGAGTCGCGCTCCCCGCAATTATGTGGAGGAGGTGCTGGCGGGGATCTGGAGCGATGTCTTGGGGCAGGTGGTGGAGGTGACCGACAACTTCTTCGACCTGGGCGGCCACTCCCTGCTCGTTACCCGCGTGGTTTCGCGGATTCGGGAGGCGTTCGGCATCGAGCTGCCGGTGCGCCGGCTGTTCGAGCAGCCCACCATCACCGGGCTTGCCGAGAGCGTGGAGGCGGCGCTCGGCGTGGGCGAGGCCCTGGAGGTGCCGCCTGTCGAGCCGGCCTCCCGCACCGGCCCGCTGCCGCTCTCCTTCTCCCAGAGGCGCCTCTGGTTCCTCGATCAGCTCGACCCCGGCTCCGCGGTCTACACCATCCCCTTGCCACTGAGCCTGGAAGGGCGGCTCGACCCGCTGGTCCTTCAGGGCGCTTTCGCGGAGTTGGTTCGCCGGCACGAGGCTCTACGCACGACTTTCCCGAGCCTCGACGGCGAGCCGTACCAGGCGATCGTCCCGGCCGGGCCCTTTCCTCTCCCCGTCGTCGATCTCGGCGGGCTGCCTGCAGCGTCACGGGAGGTCGAAGCTTCAGCCCTGGTGGAGCGGGATGCCCTGCGGCCGTTCAGTCTCGGCGCCGGACCGCTCTTCCGCGCGGCTCTGCTCGCGCTCGAGCCGCAGCGGCACGTGCTGCTGCTGGCCATGCACCACATCGTCTCCGACGCCTGGTCGCTGGAAATCCTGTTGCGGGAGCTGGCCGCGCTCTACACGGCCGGCGCAGCGGGCCGGCCGTCGCCACTGCCCGAGTTGCCGGTACAGTACGTGGACTTCGCAGTCTGGCAGCGGCGATGGCTGACCGGCGAGTCGCTCTCCCGCCAGCTGGAGTATTGGCGCCATCAGCTCGCAGGCGCTCCCGCGGGTCTCGACCTGCCCACCGACTTCCCGCGGCCGGCCGTACAGACCTTCAGGGGGGCCAGCCACTCGGCCGCACTGCCGGCGGAGCTGTCTGCCGTGATCCGCGCTTTCTGCCGCCGCGAAGGGGTAACCCTGTTCATGCTCCTGCTCGCCGGCTTCGAGGTCCTGCTCGCCCGCTACTCCGGACAGGAAGACGTGCTGGTGGGCTCGCCCGTCGCCAACCGCAACCGGGCGGAGACCGAAGGGCTGATCGGCTTCTTCGTCAACACGCTGGTGCTCCGCGTCCAACTCGGCGCGGCGGCCTCCTTCCGGAATGCGCTACGTCAGGCGCGTGAGGCGGCGCTGGCCGCCTACGGCCACCAGGATCTCCCCTTCGAGACGCTGGTGGAGGAACTGCGGCCGGAGCGCGACCTTTCCCGCTCCCCGTTCTTCCAGGAACTGCTCTCCGTACAGACGGCCGGCCCGGGTCTGCCGGGCCTGGGCGAGGTGAAGCTCAAGGAGATCGAGGGGGAGAGCACGGCGGCGAAGTTCGACCTCTCCCTCTTCGTGGTGGACGCGGAGACCACCTTGCAGACAGGGGTGGAGTACAACACCGGCCTGTTCGAAGCCGCGACGGCTGTCCGGCTGCTGGGTCACATCGGGCAGCTGCTCGCGGCGGCGGTGAGCGATCCGGAACGTGGCTGGCGCGACCTGCCGCTGCTGACGGAGACCGAGCGCGAGCAACTCCTGTCCGGGTTCAACGACACCGGCTCGACAAGCGGTCCCGAGCTCTGCCTGCACCAGCTCTTCGAGGCGCAGGTGGAGCGGACGCCCGAGCGGACGGCGCTGGTGGCTCCGGAAGGCACGCGCCTGACCTACCGTGAGCTGAACCAGCGGGCCGAGCGGCTGGCGCGCCGCCTGCGGGCACTGGGGCTTGGACCCGAGCGGCTGGCCGGCGTGCTGATGGATCGCACGGCCGATCTCATCGTGACCCTGATCGCCGTGCTCAAGGCGGGGGGCGCCTATGCGCCGCTCGATCCCAACTACCCGCAAAGCCGCGTGCTGCTGATGCTGGAGACCTCGCGGGCCGCCGTGCTGGTGACCCGCCGCCGGCTCGCGGCGGCCTTCGAAGGGGAGCTGCCGGCGGGGATGCGGACGGTGTTCCTCGATGCGAGCTGGGACGAGGAGCCGGGCGAGGAGCCTTGCGTCGAAGCCCTGCCGGACAACCTGGCGTACGTGATCTTCACCTCGGGCTCGACGGGGGTGCCGAAAGGGGTGGCGATCCAGCACCGCAGCGCGGTGGCGATGGTCCGCTGGGCGCATGCCATGTACACGCCGGAGGAGTACGCCGGCGTGCTGGCCTCGACCTCGATCTGCTTCGACATGTCGGTGTTCGAGATCTTCGCCACCCTGGCCGCGGGCGGCAAGATCCTGCTGGCCGAGAACGCCCTGGCACTGCCGGACCTCGCGGCCCGGGACGAGGTGGTGCTGGTCGACACCGTGCCGTCGGCGATGGCCGAGCTGCTGCGGCTCGGCCGCCTGCCGTCGACGATCCGGACGGTGAACCTGGGGGGCGAGGCGCTGAAGGGGTCGTTGGTGCAGGAGATCTATCGGCAGTTGCCCGGCGTCGAGCGGGTGGTCAACCTCTACGGTCCGTCGGAGGACACGACCTTCACCTCCTATGCGGTGGTGCCGCCTGACGCCGAGCACCCGTTGATCGGCCGTCCGCTGACGGGCGAGGCGGCCTACGTGCTCGACGCCGCCCTGCGGCCGGTGCCGGTCGGCATTCCGGGCGCGCTCTACATGGGCGGCGAAGGGGTGACCCGCGGCTACCTGCACCGCCCGGACCTGACGGCGGAGCGGTTCATCCCGAATCCGTATGGTCCTGCGGGCTCGCGGCTCTACCAGGTGGGAGA
This sequence comes from uncultured Acidobacteriota bacterium, assembly GCA_963792575.1. Taxonomy (GTDB): domain Bacteria; phylum Acidobacteriota; class Thermoanaerobaculia; order Multivoradales; family UBA5704; genus DATARR01. The sequence goes on along the minus strand of CAWBWZ010000020.1, from coordinate 680,616 downwards.
CCTGGTGCGATACCTGCCCACCGGCGAGCTGGACTTCCTGGGCCGCCTCGACACCCAGGTGAAGGTGCGCGGCTTCCGCATCGAGCTGGGGGAGATCGAGTCGGCGCTCACCCGCCATCCGGAGGTGCGGGAAGCCGCCGTCCTGGCGATACCTGAGGAAGTCGGCGGCAACCGCCTGATCGCCTATGTGGAGTCGGAGCGGGACCTCGCCCCGGAGGAACTGCGCTCGCTGCTCAAGGGGAGTTTGCCCGATTACATGGTGCCCTCGGCCTTCGTGCTCCTGCGCGAGCTGCCGCTGACCCCCAACGGCAAGATCGACCGGCGGGCGCTCGCAAACATCGAGCCTGGCCCCGTGGAGAGCACCGCCGGGGCAGGGACCCGCGCTCCCCGCGATTACGTCGAAGAGGTGCTGGCCGGGATCTGGAGCGACGTCTTCGGGCAGGCGGTGGGGGTGACCGACAACTTCTTCGATCTCGGCGGGCACTCCCTGCTCGCCACCCGGGTGGTCTCGCGCATCCGCGCCGCGCTCCATGTCGAGCTGCCGCTCCACCAGGTCTTCGCGGCGCCGACTGTGGAAGGCCTGGCGGCGTGGATCGGGCGGGAGATCGAGACCCATCGCGGCGTTCCCCTGCCGCCGATCGGGCGCATCTCCCGCGAGGAGAGCGGGAATCTGCCCCTCTCGCTCGCCCAGCAGCGGCTCTGGTTCCTCGACCGCCTGGAGCCGGGAACCGCCACCTTCAACCTCCCCGCGCCGCTCCGTCTCACCGGTCCCCTGGACCCGGGCGCGCTCTCACGGGCTCTCGACGAGATCGTGCGGCGCCACGAGTCGCTGCGCACCCTGTTCGGCGAGCACGAGGGGCGCGGCGTCCAGAAGGTCCGCCCATCGGTTGCCGTGCCGCTGCCGTGGATCGATCTCTCCAGCCTGCCCGTGCCTGTCCGCGAGCCCGAGGCCTGGAAGCAGGCCGGAGAGGAGGCCCGCCTGCCGTTCGACCTGGCCCGCGGGCCGCTGTTCCGCGCCACCCTGCTGCAACTCGGCGCTGAGGACTGGCTGCTCCTCGCTACCATGCACCACATCGTGTCCGATGGCGGGTCGGTCGAGGTCTTCAAACGGGAGCTGCGGGAGCTCTACGCGGCTTTTGCCGCCGGCCGGCCATCACCGCTTCCCGAGCTGCCGCTCCAGTACCCGGACTTCGCGGCCTGGCAGCGGAGCGCGCTGAGCGAGGCGAGCGAGGGGCTGCTGGAGGAATGGAAGCGGCAGTTCGGGACCGCCCTCCCTGATCTCCGTCTGCCCACCGACCGGCCGCGGCCGCCGGTCCAGAGCTATCGGGGCTCCTACCGTTCGCTCCAGCTCTCCGCCGAGCTGTCCCGGGACCTCCGGAGGCTGGCGCAGCGGTCGGGAGCGGACCCTGTTCATGACCCTCCTTGCGGCTTTCCAGGCGCTGCTCCATCGCTACTCCGGACAGGAGCGGATCGTGGTGGGCTCACCCGTAGCTGGCCGCGGCCGGCCCGAGCTCGAAGGGCTGATCGGTTTCTTCGTCAATACCCTGGTGCTCCCCGGCGACTTCGCCGTCGGCCTCACCTTCCGCCAGATCCTGGAGCGCACACGGGAGATGGCGCTCGGCGCCTACGCCTTTCAGGATCTCCCCTTCGACAAACTGGTCGAGGCCCTGCAGCCGGTGCGCGACAAGAGCCGGAGCCCCCTGTTCCAGGTGATGTTCCTGATGCACCATGAGCCTCCGGACAGACCGCGGGAAGCCGCCGGGAGCGGAGGGGAGATCCGCTTCGAGCCGTTCGACGCCGGCACGGGTACCTCGCAGTTCGACCTCACCCTCGCCGCGGTGGACACTCCCGAGGGTTTGTATGCCGGGGTCGAGTACAACACCGATCTTTTCGACGCCGCTACCATGGACCGGCTGCTGGAGCAATACCAGGTCTTGCTGCGAGCCGCCGCCACCAACCCGGACATTCGCCTGGAAGAGTTGCCGCTGGCGCCACTCACCGAAGCGCCGCAGGCCGTGGCGGAGGCGCAATCCGAGGCCGCGGTCGATTCCCGGCGCGACCGTCTCGCCTCGCGCCTCTCCAAGCTCTCCCCGTCCCAGCGCGAGGCGCTCGAGCGGAGGCTGAAGGGGGCCCCGGCGGGCGCCGCTCCCCCTCCGCCGGCCGCGCGATGCCTGGTGGAGATCACCCCCCCCGTGCCGGGTGCCGGACGCCAACCATTCTTCTGTATCCACCCGGCCGGCGGCGACGTGCTCTGCTTCTTCCCGCTCGCCCGCCACGCCGGCTCGGACCAGCCGTTCTACGGCCTGCAGTCGCGCGGCCTGGAGGACGCCGGCGAGCCGTTCGCCACGATCGAGGAGATGGCGGCCCACTACGCCGGGGAGATCCGCGGCATGCAGCCGCGCGGCCCCTACCGGATCGGCGGCTGGTCGTTCGGCGGGCTTGCCGCCTTCGAGCTGGCCCGGCAGCTCCGGGCCGGTGGCGAAGAGGTGGAGCTGCTGGTGGTGATCGACACCACCCCCGGGCTTCCCGAAGGCCCCGTGGACGACGGAGCGGCAGACAGTGGCAATCAGACCGGCGACCAGACCGGCTGGCTGATCACGATCGCAGAGTACATCCGGGGGCTGCGCGGCAAGGACCTCGCGGTGACCGCCGCCGACCTCCAGCCGCTCGATCCCGAGGCGCAGCTCCGCTTCTTCGTCGAGCGGCTGCAGCGCGCCGGGGTCGTGCACAGCGGCGACAGCCTCGCCCAGCTCCGCCGGCTGTTGCGGGTCTACCGGACCAACGTCCGCGCCTTCCGACTCTACGCCCCCGGGCCCTACGACGGGCGGATCACGCTCGTCCGCGCCGAGGGCGCCGACTTCGATCCGGCTCTCGGGCCGGACCTCGGGTGGGAGAAACTCTCCCCCCATCCCATCGACCGGCAGCACGTTCCGGGTGACCACCTCACCCTGCTCGCTGAGCCGCACGTCCGCACGCTGGCCCACTGGCTGCGGACCCGCCTCGGCGGATCGGAGATCTCTTGATGCCACGGTTTCGCAAGATCCTCAAGTTCCTTTTTCTCGGCCTGCTGGCCCTCGGCGTGTTGCTGGCGGTCTTCGCTACCTGGCGGGTGCGCCGGGCCTGGCCGCAGACCGCGGGGAAGATCGCCGTCCCCGGTCTCTCGGCCCCGGTTCGGGTGATCCGCGACCGCTGGGGCGTGCCGAGCCTCTACGCCGCCAACGAGCACGACCTCTTCTTCGCCCAGGGGTACGTGCACGCCCAGGACCGGCTCTGGCAGATGGACTTCAACCGCCGGCTGGGCGCCGGCGAGCTCTCCTCGCTGTTCGGCCGCAGAGTGCTGGCGACCGACCGGTCACTGCGCACGCTCCGCATCCGTAGCGCCGCGGCGGCGGAATGGCAGGTACTCTCGCCCGAGACCCGCACCATCCTCCAGGCCTACGCCGACGGGGTCAACGCCTTCATCGAATCCCATAGTGGCCGGCTGCCAGTCGAGTTCACCCTCCTCGGCGTACGGCCGGCGCCCTGGACGCCGGTCGATTCGATCGCCTGGAGCAAGATGATCGCCTTCTCTCTGGGGCAGAATCAGACCCAGGAGCTGATGCGTGGCCGTCTCGCCGCCAAGGTCGGCGCCGACAGCGCTCGCCAGCTGATGCCCCCGTTCCCTTCCCAGGACCGGCAGCCGCTGATCGTCTCCCCCGCGGCGGGCGGCTACAGCGAAGCCCGCCGGGCGGCGCTACAGCCGGCCGGCTCCCTGCTGACCGCCCTGCTGAGCGAGACCGCCGTCGCCGTGGGGAGCAACAACTGGGTCGTCCACGGCAGCCGCACCACCACCGGCAAGCCGATGCTCGCCAACGACACCCATCTCCAGCTCGACATGCCCTCGGTCTGGTACGAGAACGGGCTCCACGCCGGGAGATTCGATGTCGCCGGCTTCTCCTTCCCGGGCGTGCCGATGGTGCTGATCGGCCACAACCGGCGGATCGCCTGGGGGATCTCCGCCATGTGCGGCGACTCCCAGGACTTCTTCGTCGAGCAGCTCAACGACCGTAAGCAGGTAAAGGTCGGCGACGGCTGGCGTGACACCCAGACCGTTCACGAGTCGATCCCGGTCAAGGGCGGCAAGCCGGTCCCGTTCGATCTGGTGATTACACCGCACGGCCCGATCGTCAACGAGGGGTTCGATCTGAAGGGAATGCCCCCCCTGGCTCTGCGCTGGACGGCTCTCGACCCTGGCCGCACGCTCGACGCGGTGGCCGGCATCGACATCGCCGCCGACTGGCCGGCTTTCCGCGGTGCCCTCTCCAACTGGCAGGCGCCGACGCTCAATTTCGTCTACGCCGACGTCGACGGCAACATCGGTTACCAGGGATCGGGCGCGATCCCGGTGCGGGCCGCCGGACAGCAGGGTCTGGTCCCCGTGCCGGCGGGCGGGCCGGAGCGCGACTGGCAGGGTCTCATCCCCTTCGACAAGATGCCGTCGCTGCTCAATCCGCCGGCCGGTTTCATCGTCACCGCCAACAACAAGGTGGTGGCGGACAGCTATCCCTATCTGATCTCTTATGACTACGGCGAGCCCTACCGCGCCCAGAGGATCACCGAGCTCCTGGCCGCCAACCCTCACGTCAGCCTGAACGACATGCGGAACATCCAGTCCGACGTCAGCTCGCTGCCGGCCTCGTTGCTGCGCCCCTACCTGCTGGCGGCCAGGCCGCAGAATCCCCGGCAGGAGAAGGCCCTGAAGCAGGTGCGCGACTGGGACCTGCGATTCACCCTGGAGAGCCCGGCCGCCACGGTCTATCAGGCCTGGTACGGCAAGCTCCTCGACGACGTCTACGGCGATGAGCTGGGGGAGGAGCTGATGAATGCCTTCCGCGGCACCGCCGTCAACCAGACGCCGCGCCTGGTCGAGATGATGGCCGATCCGCGCAATCCCTGGTTCGACGACAAGCGGACACCGGGAAAGGTGGAGACCCGGGACGACATCGTCCAGCGCGCGTTCGGCGAGGCGGTGGCCCAGCTCTCGCGGCAGCTCGGCGACGATCCGGCCGAGTGGCGGTGGGGGAAGCTCCACAAGGCGATCTTCACCCACCAGCCGCTCGGCAACAGCGGCATTCCGCTGGTGACGCCGATGTTCAACGGCGGCCCGGCCCCGGTAGCCGGCGAGGTATTCACGGTCAGCTCGGCCTCGACCGCTTTCCGTCGCTCCTACGTCGCCCTGTTCGGGACCTCGCAGCGGCTGATCGTCGACCTCGCGGACATGGGCCGCTCGCTGGTGGTCAACAGCACCGGCCAGAGCGGTCTTCTATACCACCGCCACCGCGAGGACCAGATCCCGCTCTGGAAAAACCACGAATACCGGCCGCTGCTGTTCAGTCAGGAAGCGGTGGAGAAGGGCGCGGAAGAGCGGCTGACGCTGACTCCAGCTCGCTGAAGCTCGCATGCACCGGGTGCCCCCCCGGCTCCGCGGGGCGGTTGCCGGGGCGCACCAGCAGACCGGTGCGCAGGCCGGCCGCCGCCGCGGCGTCCAACTCGCCGCGGACGTCGCTCAGGAACAGGATGGCCGCCGGCGGCAGCGCGAAGGCCCGCGCGATCGCGAGGTAGGAGGCCGCCTCCTGCTTGGGGCCGGTGGTGGTGTCGTGGAACCCCTCGAAGAGCGGCGCGAGGTCACCATATCCGGTGTGTCCGAACAGGAGCTTCTGGGCCTGCACGCTACCCGAGGAGAAGACCCGCAGCCGCACGCCCGAGCGCGCCCAGGCCGCCAGCGCGGGAGGCACGTCCGGAAACACGTGCGAGCGCAGCGCTCCCGAGCGATACCCCTCGTCCCAGATCAGTCCCTGCAGCAGCTTGAGCCCGGTCGACTTGCGGTCGAGGCGCATCAGGTGGCGGGCGTAGGGGGCGCCGTCTCCAAAAGCGGGGACGGATGCTTCCTTAACGGTCTCCTCGTCATACTCCTGGCGCAGGCGCGCGAGCGCCGTGGCCAGCCCCGGAGCCGGATCCGGGCTGGAACAATACGCTTCGAGCCGCGCCTCGGCGTAGGGAAAGAGGACCTCGTAGACGAACGAGATCGAGGTGGTGGTCCCCTCGATATCGGTCAGCACGGCCGCGACGCCAGTGGGCAGCGGCACCTTTCTACAGCATCCGGGCCGGCGGGATGTAGGACGGTCCGAAGCAGAGCGGCTGGTACCTGGAGTCGACGCCGGTCTCGGTGTAGCGCGGCGTCCATCCGGAGGAGTCCTGGAACAGCCGGATCGCCCGGATCGTACGGTCGGAGCAGAGATCGAACCAGTGGTGGGTCCCGCGCGGCACCCGGATCATGTCCCCCTTGACCACCTCGAGGCTGAACACCGGTCCCGCCGGCGGATGGATGTGGAACAGGCCGCGCCCATGCACGATGAAGCGGACCTCGTCCTCGTCGTGCCAGTGCTCCCGGTTGAACCGGTTGAGCATGACCTCGAGGCCCGGGACGTCCGGCTTGATGTTGATCACGTCGGCGGTGGCATAGCCCCCCTCGGCCATCAGCTTCTGGATCGGCTCCCTGTAGGCGTCCAGGATCTCCTGGTCGGCGGCGTTCTCCGGCAGATCGTCCGAGCCTTCGAAGCGGCGGTACCAGAGGCCGAGCCCCTCCAGGAACCTGGAGATCTCGGCCGGGTCCTCGAGCACCCGGTTCTCGTCGCGAAAGGTAAGTGTGGCCATCCTTGCGGTCCTCCTTCAGACAGACAGTGTCCGAATGTAGCAGAAGAGAGACGGCGAGGGCATGTTAAAGTCCCCTTCCTCCATGAGCCCTCAAGATCCGCGCGATCTGCTGGCCGACGTCGCCCGCCTGTTCTACGGGCGCGGGTGGATGATGGGGACCGCGGGGAACCTCTCGCTCCGCCAGCCCGGCGGCTCCTTCTGGATCACCGCCAGCGGCAAGCTCAAGGGGCGGCTCCAGCGCGAGGACTTCCTGCGCGTGGCCCCCGGCGGCGAGGTGCTGGAGCGGGGGAGACCCGAGGACCGGCCGTCCGCCGAGACCAGCCTCCACGACACCATCTACAGCCTCTTTCCGGAGGCTGGCGCCTGCTTCCACATCCACTCGATCCCCGGCAATATGGCGGCCCGCCTCGCCGAGGGGGGCGCGCTGCGCCTGCCGCCCCTGGAGATGATCAAGGGCTTCGGGATCGGGGAGGAGGAACCCGCGGTATCGCTCGCCGTCTTCCCCAATCACGCCCACGTGCCCCGGATCGCCGGGGAGATGGCGGCCCGTTTCGCCGCCGGGCCACCCCAGGTTCCGGGGTTTCTGATCCGCGATCACGGCCTCACCGCCTGGGGCCGCGATGCCGATGCCGCCCTCAATCATGTCGAGCTGTTCGAGTACCTCTTCGGCTTCCTCAGTGCCGCCGGGCTGCCGGCCACTGCTCTTGAGAGGTGAGATGACAAATGTCGATCGAAAAGGTTCGTGAGCTGGGCCAGGCTCTCAGGGAGCGGGTCGGCCGGGTGATCATCGGCCAGGAGGAGGCGGTTCATCTGATGATGGTGGCCCTGATCTCCGAGGGGCACCTGCTGTTCGAGGGGCCGCCGGGGACCGGCAAGACCCTGCTCGCGCGCGCCTTCGCCGCGTGCGTCCGGCTGGAGTTCAAGCGGGTCCAGTTCACCCCCGACCTGATGCCGGGGGACCTGCTGGGCACCAACCTGTTCAACTTCCAGACCAACACCTTCTCCCTCACCAAGGGGCCGATGTTCACCGAGTTCCTGCTCGCCGACGAGATCAACCGCACGCCGCCGAAGACCCAGGCGGCCCTGCTCGAGGCGATGCAGGAGCGGACGATCACCATCGACGGCACCTCGCACCCGCTGTCGGCCGGCTTCATGGTGGTGGCGACCCAGAACCCGATCGAGCAGGAGGGGACCTATCCCCTCCCCGAGGCCCAGCTCGACCGCTTCCTGTTCAAGGTCCTGATCACCTATCCCAGCCGCGAGGAGGAGCTGACGATGGTGAAGACCCACGGCCACCAGACGGCGATGCCCAATCTCGACCGGCTGGGGCTGACCCCGCTCTGCGACCTGCGTTTCATCACCTGGGTGCGGCAGGTCGTGGCGGGCATCCGCCTGGCGGACGAGACGGTGGCCTACGTGGTGGACCTGATCCGCGCGACGCGCAACCATCCGGCCTTGCAGTACGGCGCCAGCCCCCGCGCCGCCAACATGCTGGCCGCCGCGTCGCGCGCCGCCGCCGTGCTCGAGGGGCGCGACTTCGTGATCCCGGACGACGTCAAGGGGCTGTTCAAGCCGCTGCTCCGCCATCGCGTGGTCCTCTCGCCCAGCGCCGAGGTGGACGGCCTGGGAACCGACCCGGTGCTCGACCAGATCCTCACCCAGGTGGCGGCGCCGCGATGAGGGGTCGGGAAGACTGAATGCGGCCCACCCGCCGCGCCATCCTGCTCGCCGCCCTGGGGCTGCCGGTCGCCCTGCTGCCGGTGGCGGTGCACGTCCGGCTCTGGCCGTTCTGGCCGATGTACCTGGGCCTGATGACGCTGGCCATGGGCTTCGACGCGCTGTGGGCGCCGCGCCGCAAGGATGTGGACTGCTCGGTCGAGATGCCGGGCACCCTCTACATCGGCGAGGAGGAAGATGCCGTGCTCACCGTCAGGGTGCCGTCCGCCCGGCGGATGCCGGTGGCGGTGGCGGTCGACCTCTCGGACCGGCTGGTGCCGCAGCCGCCGCTGCGCGGGCGGATCGCCGGGGGGAGCGCCGAGCTGCGCTTCCGGCTGGTCCCCACCCGGCGCGGGCGGATCATCGTCGAGCGCGCCTGGGTGCGCTCCGCCGGACCGCTCGGGCTGATCGCCACGGTTGCGCGGGTGGAGCTCAAGCGGCAGGCGCCGGTGATCCCCAACATCCGCCCGGTCAGGGCGGTGGCGCTGCGCATTCTCACCGACCGGGAGTTCCGCACCGGCCTGAAGATCGAGCGCTACAAGGGGGACGGCACCGAGTTCGACTCGCTCAAGGAGCACGCCCCGGGGGACGACCGCCGCTCGATCGACTGGAAGGCGTCGGCCCGGCACAAGAAGCTGGTGGCGCGGCAGTTCCGGGCCGAGCGCAATCATCAGGTGCTGATCGCGATCGACACCGGCCGCCTGATGTGCGAGCCGCTGGCCGGCATCCCGAAGGTAGACCACGCGGTCAACGCCGCGCTGCTCCTCGCCTACGTCTCGCTGCGGGCGGGCGACCGTGTAGGCCTCGCGACGTTCGACGCCCGTCCGGGGCTCTTCGTCGAGCCGAAGGGGGGGCTGCGCGGCTTCGACGTCCTGAGCCGGATGGGGGCCCAGGTGGACTACTCGGACCGCGAGACCAACTTCACCCTCGGGCTGACCTCGATCGGCCAGCGGCTCTCCCGGCGCTCGCTGATGGTGGTGCTGACCGACTTCGTCGACACCGTCTCGGCCGAGCTGATGGTGGAGAACCTCGACCGGCTGTCGCGCCGCCACCTGCTCGTCTTCGTGGCGCTCCAGGACCCGGGGCTCGCGGCCACCGCCGACCGCGCCCCCGCCGGAGTGCTCGAGCTCAACCGCGCCGTGGTCGCCGGCGGGCTCCTGCGCGACCGCGAGGTCGTGCTGCGCCGCCTGCGCCGGCTGGGGATCCTGCCGATCGACGCCGCGCCGGCGGCGGTCACGTCGCGGCTGATCAACACCTATCTCGACATCAAGCGGCGGGAGAGGATCTGATGTCCGAGTTCGTCCTCAAGTCCGCCCAGTTCCGCCGCGAGCGGGAGGCTGCCTGGCGGGAGCTGGAGGAGCTGCTCGCGCGGCTGGAGAAGGGGGGGCTGAAGAGCCTGACGGCGGCCGAGCTCCACCGCCTGCCGGTGCTCTACCGGAGCGCGATCAGCTCGCTCTCGGTGGCCACCGCGATCAGCCTCGACAAGAACCTGCTCGACTATCTGACCGCGCTCGTCGGCCGCGCCTACATGGGCGTCTACGGCGCCAAGCGGCGGACCGGGGAGGCGATCGCGGAGTTCTTCCGTTTCCGCTTCCCCTGGGTGGTGCGCCGCTATTTCGTCTTCGTGCTCGCCGCCTACGCCCTGATGGGCTCGGCGTTCTCACCGGCTACCGGATGACGCTGGCCGATCCCGAGAGCTACTACAGCATCGTCGGCGTCGCCGAGGCGCAGGGGCGCAACCCCGCATCCTCCACCAAGGAGCTGCGGGAGATCCTCTACAGCGGCGGCAAGGGGCCGCTGTCGTTCTTCGCCACCTATCTCTTCACCCACAACTCCCGGGTGGGCATGCTCTGCTTCGCGGTGGGCTTCGCCGCGGGCGTGCCGGTGATCTACCTGCTGTTCACCAACGGCCTCACGCTCGGGGCGATGGCGGCGCTCTACCAGACGCGCGGCCTGGGGGCGGAGTTCTGGGCCTGGGTGATGCCGCACGGCGTCACCGAGCTGAGCGCCATCTGTCTGTGCGGCGCGGCCGGCATGGTGATCGGCTCGGCGCTGGTCTTCCCCGGCCGGCATACGCGGATGCGCAACCTCGCCCTGCGCGGGCGGGAGGTCGCGCTGCTGGCGGTGGGCGCGGTCACCATGTTCCTGGTGGCGGGACTGATCGAGGGGATCTTCCGCCAGACCGTGCACGACGTCGCCATCCGCTGGGCTCTCGCCGCGACGACGCTGGTCTTCTGGACCTGGTACTTCCTTTTCGTGGGGCGTGGCCATGAGCGCGATCTCCCTCGATAAAATCCGTATCCACCGGGTGCTGACCCCGGAAGGGCTGTCGCTCCCGTTTGTGGTGGCCCCGGCTGGCGACCGCCTCAGCGCCTTTCTGTTCGACACGCTGCTGATCATTGGCGCGACGGTCGCGGTCGGGTTGCTGGCGGCCCTCAGCCTGCTCGTCGGGATGGCGGAGCTGGGCGCCTCCTTCGCGGTGCTGGTCGGCTTTCTGCTCTGGAATTTCTACTTCATCTACTTCGAGGTGCACTGGGGCGGGATGACGTTCGGCAAGCGCCGGGCGGAGCTGCGGGTGATCTCGCGGGACGGCGGGCCGCTCACGGCGGAGGCGATCTTCGCCCGCAACATCATGCGGAACCTGGAGTTCTACATCCCGCTCATGGTGCTGCTGGCGCCCGGCGAGATGCTCCCCGAGGCGCCCGGCTGGGGGTGGCTGCTCGCCGCGGCCTGGCTGCTGGTGTTCGCCCTGATGCCCCTGTTCAACAAGGACCGGCTGCGCTGCGGCGATCTGGTGGCGGGCACGATGGTGGTCAAGGCGCCGGTCGCGTTCCTGCTCTCCGACCTCACCGCCCGCGGCTCTGGACTCTCCCGCCGACCGCCCGGCCGCGAGGCGAGCCGCGGCCACACCGGCCGCGATCGCGCCGGCGCCCCCGCCGGAGGAGTTCCCGTTCACCCGCCAGCAGCTCGACATCTACGGCATCCACGAGCTGCAGGTGCTGGAGGATCTCCTGCGCCGCGACGACCAGGGGATACTCGACGGCCGCATCCTCGAGGAGGTCTGCGACAAGATCAAGACCAAGATCGGCTGGCCCCGCGAGCGCTGGGACGTGCCGCCGCGCCGCTTCCTCGACGCCTTCTACCGCGCCCAGCGGGCGCTGCTGGAGCAGAAGATGCTCTTCGGGCAGAGGCAGGAGAGGAAGCGGGGGTAGGGTTACCCTCGCTTCACCACCACCACCGTCACATCATCCGGCGCCTGCTCGGCGCCCAGGTGCCTTCGGCAGTCGTTGAGCAGGGCGTCCACGATCTCAACCGCGGGGCGGTGGCCCATCACTTTCAGCACCTCGCGGGCGCGGTCGAAGCCATAGGCGTTGCCGTTTCGGTCGAGGGCCTCGAAGAGGCCGTCGGAGCAGAGGACGAGCGCGCCGCCCGGGGGCAGCCGGAACTCGCGATCGGCATAGGGGTGCGCCGGGCCGCGGCCGAGGGGGAGCCCGGGGAGCTCGATCTCCGTCACCCTGCCGAACTCCGCGATCAGCGGGTAGGGGTGGCCGGCGTTGGCGAACAGGGCGTCGCCGGTCGACGGGTCGAGCCGGATCAGGGCGAGGCTGGTGAAGCTGTGGTCCATGTTGACGCCGCGCAGCACCCGGTCGAGCTGCCGCAGCACGCCGGCGGGCGATCTCCGTGGGCTCGACGAGGCTCAGCAGGCCCGCCTTGACCATCGCCTGGGCCACCGCGCAGGAGTAGCCGTGGCCGGCCACGTCGCCGGCGGCGATCCAGAGCCTCCCGGCGTCGTCGCGCAGGAAGTCGTAGAGATCCCCGCCGGCCTCGCTGGCGAGCACCGAGCGGGCGGCGACCGCGTACCCCTCCAGCCGCGGCATCTCCTGGGGCAGCAGCCCTTCCTGCATGCGCGCGAGCAGATCCACCTCGTGCCGGATCCGCCGCTCCTGGGCCAGGCGGCGCATGAAGGGGGGCGGCGGGAGGTGTTGAGTCTCGCTCTGCTCGGAGCGGGAGATCCCCACGAACCCCAGGACGATCAGGCCCGCCAGGAGACCGGCGGTCACCGTGAAGGCGATCGGCATCCAGGAGAGGTGGAGGCCGGAGAAGAGGGCGGCCGGCAGCAGGAAGAGGCTCACCGCGGCCGCGAGCAGCGCGGTCAGCCCGAAGCGCTGGCAGATCCAGACCAGCAGGCCGGCGAAGGCGACGTTCGCCGCCAGCTCCAGGGGGTAGGGGAGGAGGTTGAACGGGCCGACGGCGTAGCCGGCGAGGAGCGCGGCCCCCCAGGGCCAGACGCGGGCCGGCAGGAAACGCATGGCGAGGGCCAGCGCCAGGGTCACGCCGGCGGCCAGCCAGATGCCGTCCGCGACCGGTCCGCCGTCGAGGCGGAAGGGCGGCACGTCGACGCTGGAGGCGGCCGGAGAGAGGCCGGGCAGGGCGACGGCGAGGGCGTAGACGGCGAGCGACAGGCCGGCGAGCGCGGCGCCCGCCGCGAAGCCGGCGAGGAGGGCCCGGCCGCCCCGGGGCCCCAGGCGCCCCCGCCGCAGGCTGTCGAGGCTGGTGGTGAAATCCGGCCGCACGGCGCGCAGCAGCGATTCGCCCGCCGACCAGGTCAAGAGGATCGCCAGCGCCTTGCCGGGAGCGCCGAAAATCCAGCCGATGGCCACCATCCAGGGGCTGGCGGCGACGAACCGGAGCAGCCAGCGCGGGCTCGCGGAGAGCAGGGCCAGCAGGGCGAGGAGGGCGCCGTTGACCAGGTCGATCCGCGCCCGCAGGAGGAGCGTGAGGAAGATCCCGACGACGGCGAGGGCCACCGGCAGCCAGAAGAGGCCGGAGAGGAGCGTCTTGCCGAGGCTCTCGTCCGGCCGGCTGCCGGGGGCCCCGATCCAGCCGGCCGCCCTGTGGGCGAATACCTCCTGGGGGGGCGTGACGCCGATCAGCAGGCTCTGGGGAGGAGATACGGTGCCCGCCGTGAAGTTCCTCACCTGCCAGGTGGGGAGGCCGCCCACCAGGGTGCCCCGCACCGGCGGCCCGAGCGACTCGCCCGGCGCCACCAGGAGGCTGGCGAACCTTTCGCCCAGGCGCTCGAACGGGCCGCGGTCGGTGGGCTGGAAGAGCTGGCCGGTCGTATTCTCCCAGGAGATCATCCAGGGGCGCCCGTCGAGCGTGAACTCCACCCTGAGCTCCTGGGCCGACCGCGCGCCCGGCCGCTGTACTCCCTGGCGCAGCCGGACGAGGATCTGTTTCTTCTGCGTTTTGAGCCAGCCGGCGGCGGTCTCGCCGAAGCTCCTATAGGCACCCTCGTAACCATCTGAATCGATCGTCAGGCTGGCCATCGGCCTGCCAGGGGCGAGAGGGAGACCGCTCCGGGCCGCAATCCGCCGGAACTCCCGCTCGTAGAGCTCCGGAGCGGCGGGGCGCGCGGCCTGCCACTCGGGAAGGAACGCCACCGCCAGGGCCACGCCGAGCGTGAAGGCCGCGAGCCCTCCGGCGAGCGCGATCCAGAGCCGCCTGCGCTCCGCCTTCACCGGCCCCCCTCCCCGCCGGTCGTTCGCCGGAGGACCAGGACGGTGGTGTCGTCGAGCGGCTGGGCTGTCCGCAGGTGGCGCCGCCAATCTTCCAGCAGCGCCTCGAGGATCTTCTCCGCCGGCCGCCCCTCGGTGCCGCGAAGCGTCGCGCAGAGGCGCTCGAAACCGTAGGCGACCTCGTTGCCGTCCACGGCCTCGAACAGGCCGTCGGAGAAGACGACGAGGTTCCCTCCGGGAGGGATCAGGATCTTCCGGTTCTCGTAGCTCCGGGGCGGACCCTGGCCGAGCGGCAGGGCCGAGATCTCGATCTCCTCCACCTGGCCGCCGGCCATCAGCAGGGGGTAGGGGTGGCCGGCGTTGCTCAGCAACCCCTCGCCGGTCTCCAGGTTCAGCCGCAGCAGGAGCAGGGTGGTGAAAGTCCTCGTCGGACCGGCGGCGCGCAGCACGCGGTCCACCCGGTGCAGCACCTCCGCCGGGGTGCGGCCGTGGCCGGCGAGGCTGGCGAGGGCCGACTTGGTCATCGCCTGGGCGATGGCGCAGGAGTAGCCGTGCCCCGCCACGTCGCCAGCGGCGATCCAGACATACCCCTCGTCGTCGCTCAGCACGTCGTAGAGGTCGCCGCCCGCCTCGTTGGCGATGATCGAGCGGGCCGCCATCTCATACCCTTCGAGGCGGGGGAGCGTGCGCGGGAGCAGCCCGCGCTGCATCTTGGCGAGCAGATCCATCTCATGCTGGAAGCGCCGCTCCTCCTCGATCCGCCGCACGAACGCCGGCGGCGTCAGGCGCTGCCCCTCGGCGGCGCCGGAGCGCGCCATCCCCACCATCCCGAGGAGGACGGCCGCCGCCGGCAGCCCGGCCGTCAAGGCGAAGCTGGCCGGCATCCAGGCCAGGTAGTCGGCGGCCAGGATCGCCGGCGGCAGCGCCAGCGAGCAGAGCGCGGCGATCAGCAGGGCCGTTAGGCCGTTGCGCCGGCCGATCCAGACCAGCAGGCCGGCGAACAGGGCGTTGGCGGCCATGCCGGCGAGGAACGGCTCGACCGGGAGCGGCCGCACGAAAAGGCCCGCCATCAAGGCCGCGGTCGCCGGCGCCCAGCGCAGGGGCACGAGGCGCACCGCCAGCGCGATCGCGAGCGTCACGGCGCCCGCGAGCAGGATGCCGTCCGCTATCGGGCTGCCGAACGGGCGGAGCAGCGGCAGGCTCACGCTCGCCCGTCCCAGCCAGACGCCGGGCAGGGCCTCGGCCAGGGAGAGCAGGCCGAGGCGCAGGCCGGCGAGCCCCGCTCCACAGGCGAACCCCACGAGCAGGGCCCGGCCCCCCCGGGGCCCGAGCCGGCCGGCCCGCAGGGCATCGAGGCTGGTGGTGAAGCCGGGATCGGTCGAGCGCAGCAGCGACTCGCCGCACGACCAGACCAGAAAGATCTGCAGCGCGTGGACGGCCGAGAAGACCAGGCTGTAGACCAGCGGGCTGTTGAAGCAGCCCGGCGCGGGGTAGAACGTGAACAGGGCCGCCAGGGCGAGCAGAGCGCCGTTGAGCAGGCTGAGGCGGGACTTCAACAGCAGGACCAGGAACAGCCCCGCGAGCGCCAGGAAGACCGGGAAGACGCGCCAGAAGGCGAGCGCGATCCGGGCCACGTACGCGTCCACCTCCACGCCGCTGGTGCGGGTCATGGGGCCGGCGCGGCGCTCGATGAAGGACCCCTGTGCCATCAGCGCGATCAGATGCTGCGGACGCTGCCCTCCCGCAATCGGATAGAGCAGCCGCGGGAAGGTGATGATCATCGCCTGCTGCTTGGGGCCGAGCGTCTCGCCGGGAGCGAGGAGCAAGGGGGCGAGGACCTCGGCCGAATGGACGGCTTTCTGCGCATCCGCGAGCCTGAACATCGAAGCCGGCTCGCGCCCCCAGGACATCAGGAGCTGCGGCTGGCCGTCGAAGGAGAAGTCGATGGCGAGCGTGGCGGGCCGCCCCTCCGGATCGCGGACGTCGTGGGACACCGTGGCGCGGATCGCCGTGCGGGTCGCGAGCAGCCAGTCGGCGCCCTGATCTCCCAGCGGGCGGAAAGGCTCGAACTGCTCGGGCCCGCGGGTGACCAGGGTGGTGTGCGGCTCGCCGGCCTCGAGGACGAAGCCCCCTCGCGCCGCGAGCTCGCCGAAGCGCTGGCGGAGAGACGCCGGGTCGGGGGGCGCTCCCGCCTGCCACTCGGGGAGGAACGTCTCCGTCAGAGCGACCCCCGCCACCAGGGCGAGAAGACCGAGAACGACCCCGAGCAGAAGGTTCCTGCGGGTGTGGGCGCCTGGGGTCATTCCTTCTTTGAATACGTGAAGTGGCGTGGCGAGTTCTGGGAGTCCTACAGCAGCGGCGACAGCCACCGCGCTGCGCGGTCGCCGAGCTTCTTGGTCCAGGAGCGGCGGCGCCAGTCCGCGAGACGGGTCTCTTCAGAGCTCTCGAGGTCGGTGAGAAAGGCTCTCTCCATCACCGCCGCCATCGCGGCGTCGAGGGCGAGCACGTCGCACTCGGAGTTGAAGAGGAAAGAGCGGAAGTCGAGGTTCGTCGAGCCCACGATAGAGACGAGGCCATCCGCCACCAGGGTCTTGGCGTGGAGGATGGCCGGCTGGTACTCGAAGATCCGCACCCCCCGCTCGAGCAGCTGGCCGTAGTGGCCGTGTCCCGCCCGCCGGGCGATCGGCACGTCGGACTTGCCCGGCAGCAGGAGACGGACGTCCACCCCCTGGGACGCCGCCTCGCCCAGCACCGAGATCGCCCGGTGCCCGGGGGCGAAGTAGGCGTTGGTGATCCAGAGAGTGCGCTTGCGCCGCCGCCGCGACGGCGGCCATCACCGCCGCGGACTCCGCCTGCCCTCGCTTGGGCCGCGAGTCGAGGACCAGGATCCGCACCCCGGGAGCCTCGGCCGCCGCGGCCGGCAGCGGATCGATCTCGAACTCCGCGCCCCCCGCGTGGATCCAACCCTCGGAGAAGACGACCGCCATCTCCCAGGCCGCCGGGCCCTGGATCCGCACGTGGGTGTCCCGCCAGGTCTCCCCCGGCTTGGGACGGCGGCGCCAGGAGCCGTACTCCTCGCCGATGTTCATGCCGCCGGTGAAGGCCACCTCGCGGTCGACGACCAGGATCTTCCGGTGATCCCGGAACGGCTGGTACCACATGCTCTTGAACAGCGGGTGGAAGAGAAAGAACTCGATGCCGTGGCTCTCCATCTCCTGCCAGAACTCGGCCTTGGTCTCGTAGGAGCCCACGGCGTCGGCGAGCACCCGCACCTTGATCCCGCGGTCGGCCGCGGCCTGGATCTCGCCGAGGAACTGCCGGCCCGTGGAGTCGTCCTTGAAGATGTAGGACTCGAGGAGGATCTCCTGCTGGGCCGCCCGCACCGCGTCCCGCATGGCGCCGAAGGCGGAGCGCCCCTCGAAGTAGACCTCCACCTCGTTGCCGCCGAAGAACGGCGCGCCGTCGATGCGCCGCAGCAGGAGCTCGAACCCCGGGTCCTCGATCCCCTGCGGCAGCGCCTCCGCGAGCCGCTCCACCTGCCCGATCCGCAGCTCCGGGGGGAGCTCCCGGCCGGGCGCCGGGCGCAGGACCGGCTGGAAGGCCCGGAAGCGGTGGCGGCGATGCCGTTTCATGACGGGGGAGTATGTCATCTCTCCTGATCGGTCCTCGGAGTAGGATTCCCTTCATGAAACGCATCCTCGGTCTCCTGCTGCCTCTGCTCCTGCTGCCGGCCCTCCTCCCGGCCCAGGTCCCGCTCGCCCTGACGCCGCCGGCCAAGGACCCCGCCACCACGGCGACCGACCTTATCGACCGCCTCGCCAAGGGAGATTTCCAGGCCGCGGCGAGCCCCTTCGCCGACGCCATGAGGGCCGCCGCGCCGCCGGAGAAGCTCGCCGAGATCTGGACGGCGGTGCAAAATCAGATGGGCGCCTACAAGCGCCGGGCCGGTGTCCGCACCGAGAAGCAGGGTGGATACGACGTCGCCTTCGTGACCGCCGAGTTCGAGCGGAGCACGGTCGACTTCAAGGTGGTCGTCGACGCCGCCGGCAAGATCGCCGGGTTCTTCATCGTCCCGCCCCAGCAGCCCGCGGCTCCGGCCGCTGCCGATTCCACCCCTCCCGCCGCCTACGTCCACAAGGATGCATTCCGCGAGCGTGAGGTGACGGTGGGCGCGGGCGAATGGGCGCTGCCGGGAACCCTCTCGGTGCCGGTGGGAGCGGGTCCCTTCCCGGCGGTGGTGCTGGTCCACGGCTCGGGGCCGAACGACCGCGACGAGACGGTGGAGGGGAACAAACCCTTCCGCGACCTCGCCTGGGGGCTCGCCTCGCGCGGCGTCGCCGTGCTCCGCTACGAGAAGCGCACCCGGCAGCACGGCGCCAGGCTCGCCGCGGTGAAGGACTTCACCGTCCGCCAGGAGACGGTGGACGACGCCCTCGCCGCCGCCGACCTGCTGCGCCATGCCGAGGGGATCGATCCCCGGCGCGTCTTCGTCCTCGGCCACAGCCTGGGCGGGATGCTCATCCCCCGCATCGGCCAGCGCGATCCGCAGCTCGCCGGCCTGATCGTGATGGCTGGGGCCGCCAGGCCGCTGGAGGACATCATTCTCGAGCAGGTCGCCTACATCGATGCCGCGGATGGCGTCGTCACCGATCCGGAGAAGAGCCGGCTCGAATCCCTGCGCGCCGAGGTCGCGCGGGTGAAGGCCCTGAAGCCCGGCGCCACCGGCACCGCGCTCGGAGCTCCCGTCTCCTATTGGCTCGACCTGCGCGGCTACAACCCGCCCGAGGCCGCGAAGGCGCTTAAAGCACCGCTTCTCATTCTCCAGGGGGAGCGCGACTATCAGGTGACGATGGACAACTTCGCGGCCTGGAAGCAGGCCCTGCCGAACGCGGCCTTCCATACCTATCCCAAGCTCAACCACCTCTTCATCGAGGGGGAGGGGAAGAGCACGCCGCAGGAGTACGAGAAGCCGGGCCACGTGTCCGAGGCGGTGATCGCGGACATCGCCGAGTGGATCGGCCGGATCAAGAAGCAGGAAAGTCCTTGACGTTGACGACTCCGTGAAGGTCATTTAGGCTGGACTCTATGCAACGGGCACTGAAAGTTCTCCTGGAAGACGCGGAGATCGAGGAGATCCGAGAGATCGCTCGACGGAACCATATGACGATGGACGAGTGGATTCACCGGGTTTTGCAAGAGGCTCGGAAGTCACATCCCGGCCGCTCCGCGGAGACGAAGCTCCGAGCGGTTCGGATGGCTGCGGGGCAGGGATTTCCTGTAGGGGACATCGATCAGATGCTGCGCGAGATCGAGCAGGGCTACCGCTCCGACCCGTCGGCATGATTTTCGTCGACTCCAACATCCCGATGTATCTCATCGGGGCCGCCCACCCGAACAAGCCCAAAGCGCAGGAGCTGCTGGAACGTGCGATAGCGGCTCAGGAACGTCTGGTGACGGACGTCGAGGTTTTCCAGGAGGTCCTGCATCGCTATGACGCCATTGCCCGGCGCGAGGCGATCAAGCCGGCGTTCGATGTCCTTCTTGAGGTCGTCGACGAGGTTTTTGCGATCGATCTTCTGGACGTTCAGCGAGCGCGTGACATTCTGCTGGAAACTAAGGGTTTATCCTCCCGTGATTCTCTCCATCTGGCGGTCATGGAGCGGCACGGCGTTCAGCGCATCATGAGCTTTGATTCCGGCTTTGATGATGTGGCCGGAATCACCCGCCTCAAAGCTACCGGGCCGCCGTAACCGCGGCCCGCTGGATCGTCCCTCCCGGGCGCAGCTCCACGATCCACCACGGGGTCTGGCCGAACTCCGAGCGGCGAGAGCCGCTGCGCACCTGCAGGAAGAGGCGGCGGGGGTCGTTCAGGGAGGCGAGAGGGATGCGCGCCACCAGCCGCCGGCCCGCGGCCGTGGCCCAGGCGGTGCCGCGGGGCAGGATCCGCCGCTGGTCGCGGACGGCGTAGGAGTGCGGCTCGATCGCGACCTCCAGCTTCGGCATCGCCGCGAACGGCAGATCCGGCCGGTAGCCGAAGGCGGAGAGCGTGACGGTGGAGCCCTCGGCCATCGGCTGCTGAAGGTCCATGCCGATCTCCAGCTGGGTCCCGATCCGCCGCACGCTGAGCCCCTGGAGGTCGACGAGCTCGCTCCCTTCCTCGTCATGCTGCGGGTCCGGAGCCGCCTCGCTGTGGAAATCGACCAGGCGGACGCTCCCCCCTTCCTCCGCGGCGAGCACGGGGATGGTCAGATCCCCATACAGCTCGTTGGAGCGCACGAAGGGGAGCAGGCGCGAGGCGCTGTAGCCGTACTGCGTGCGGTGCTCGCGGAGCGCCAGCCGCTTGGTGGCGACCTCTTCCGGGTCGAGATCGCGGGACTGCCAGTGGAAGCTGGCGAGCAGGCGGTCCGGCGGCGACAGCTCCTCGCCGGAACGAAACGCCCGGCGCGGCCAGCCGGGGTAGTGGACCAGGAATGGATGGACCGTCGGCGCGATCTCCCCCTGCAGATCCCAGAGCGCCACGCGGGTGAAGAGGTAGAGGGCCGCGTGGTCGGGGTGGTGGTCGGCCGGATGGGAGACGAAGATCCGGGTCGGCCGGAACTCCCGCAGGATGGTTTCGAGATCGGAGAGGATCTCCTCCCCCTTGAATGGGGCTCCCGGCCGGAAGGCGGTGGAGTAGGGGACCGCGCGGGCGCGGGTGATCCGGCCGCGGTCCGGCGGGCGCGAGGCCCAATGGGAGCGCCAGATGTCGAGGGTGCCGTAGTCCGGATAGCCCAGGAAGGTGAGGTCCCGGGCCGGCACTCCCAGGGCCGCCGCCGCCGCGATGGCCTCGCGCTGGCGGAGCTCGCCCATCGCCCGCGCGCCGCGGGGCAGGACCACCGGCCACTTGCAGTAGGCGAGGAACGACCACTCGTTGCTGTCGCCGTGGGTCAGGAAGACCACGCGCATGGGCAGCCCCCGGCGCACCGCCTCGCCCAGGACCCCGCCCGCTCCCAGCACCTCGTCGTCCGGGTGCGGCGCGAGCACCAGGATGCGGTCGCTCTCCTGCAGGGCGACCGGCCCGGTCGCGGCGGCGGGAGGGTGCGTGGGTGGCGCCGGGGTGGCCACGGTCCGGCACCCCGCGAGGAGCAGGATCAAGGCCACGGTGAACGGCAGTTGTAGGAATCGCACGATCTTTATACGGAACGTTGTACAGATTGTAACAGCTCAGGGGCGCGAGTGGGAGGCAAGAAAACTAAAGGACGTAAAGGACATCAAGGACGACAACGACGCCAAAGACCAGGAATCCTCAGTTCGTCCTTTACGTCCTTGCAGTCCTTTACGTCCTTTTCTTCCGAATCCCGGCCTCGCGCAGCACCTCCTCCGTGTGCTGGCCGAGAGCCGGGGCCGAGGAGGCCGGAGCGGCGCGCTCGCCGTCGAAGAGGAACGGGGCGGCGATGGTGGGGAGCACCCCGTAGGCGCCGTCGGGCAGGTTCATCACCTGCCCGCGTTGCCGCGCCTTCTCGACAGCCTCGCCGACGCGTGGCGGGAGGGCCGGCGGGGACGCGGTGGGCGCGCATGACGGCGTCCCAGTGAGCGACGGGGCGGGTGGCGAAGAGCTCGCCGAGGAGGCGGTCGAGATCGGCGCGGTTCCCCACCCGCTCGGCGCTGGTGCGGAAGCGGGGATCGTCCGCGAGGGCGGGACGTTCGATCGCGGCGCAGAAGCGGCGCCAGAGCTCCTGGCTGGCGACGCCGACGACGAACCAGCCGTCCGCCGCCCGGAAGGCCTGGTAGGGCGCGAGGTTCGGATGGGCCGAGCCGAGACGGGCGGGCTGCCGGCCGTCGGCGAGCCAGGACTGCGCGGCGTAGGAGAGAAAGGCGGTGCCGGCGTCCACCATCGAGACCTCGACGCGGCGCCCGCGCCCCGTGGCGTCGCGTTCGCGCAGAGCGGCGAGCACGGCCGAGAGGCCGTAGAGCGCGGAGAGGATGTCGACCACCGCGACCCCCACCCGCACCGGCTCGCCACCTTCGAAGCCGGTGAGGGACATCAGCCCGGACTCCGCCTGAAGGACCACGTCGTAGGCCGGGCGGTCCGCCTCGGGGCCGGCGGTGCCGTAGCTGGTCACCGTGCACTGCACGAGGCGCGGATTGACCCGCTGGAAGCGGGAGCTGCGGAAGCCGAGCTTCCGCCATTCCGACGGGGAGGAAGTTCTCCACCAGCACGTCCGCCCCGGCGAGCAGCCGCTCGAACGCCGCCCGCCCCTCCGGCCGCTTGAGGTCGATCGCCGCCGACCGCTTGTTCCGGTTCGCCGAGACGAAATAGGCGCTGACGCGGTGATCCCCTTCGCCGACCCAGGGCGGCCCCCAGGCCGCGGGTCTGATCGCCGCCGTCCGGCTTCTCGATCTTGATCACGTCCGCCCCGAGGTCCCCCAGCAGCATGGCGAGATAGGGACCGGCGAGGACGCGCGAGGCGTCCACGACGCGAACGCCGGCGAGGGCGCCCCGCTTTTTTGGAGATCGGCTCCTGGATCGGCCCGGCATGACAGGTGGGGATGGTAGCAGTGGAGCCACCCCACCCGGTTGGGTGGCGCCTCTCCCCGTCCCATGGCGCGCGCGGGACTGTCCGGCAGGGCGTGGGGCGCTGCGCCGGCTGGCGCTAGGGTGAACATGGAGCCGGAGATCGGGAGGGTGGGAGTGGAAGGCTCCGAGGAGGAAACAATGTTTGAAGCCATTGAGACCGTCGTGATCGGAACCTCTCTCACCGAGCTGAGCGATGACGTCGTCCGCGCCGGGCTGGAGGGCGCCCGGGCCGCTGGGGCGCGCGTCTGTCTGGTTCATGCCTTCCAGCCCCAATGGGCCTACTCCGCGGGTCCCTATCTCACCGAGACGTTCATCCAGGAGACCCTGCAGGTGGAGAAGGAGCTTGCCGAGCGGCGCCTTGAGGAGCAGGCCTTCCGGCTGGGCATCCGCAAGGAGGAGACCGCGGGCAGGGTCATCGCCTACGGCCCGCCGCACCGGATCGTGATCGAGGCCGCCGAGGAGGTCAACGCGGGCCTGATCGTCGTCGGCTCGACCGAATCCCCCCAGTTGGCCAAGCTGTTCGGCTCCACCGCCGACCGGGTGATCCGCAAGGCGACGCGGCCGGTGCTGATGGTCCGCGGCCGGCTGCGGATCCCCGTGCGGCGCGTGCTGATGCCGGTCGATCTGTCCCCCCTGTCGGCGGTGGCGTTCCGCCGGGGCCTCGAGGTGCTGAGACGGATCGCGCCCGATCCCGAGGTACAGCTCGAGGTCACGTTCGTCATCGAGCCGCTGGACCGGGAGCTCATCGCCGGACGCGATCTGCCACCGGCGAGCGAGGCCCTGGCCCTCGAGGAGCTGGACACGTTCGTCCACCGCAACGCCGCCTGGAGCGGCCGCGAGCTCACCACCCGGCTGCTCTATGGCGAGGCGGAGAAGGAGATCCGGGAAAGGGCGGGGGATTGGCACGCCGATCTCGTCGTCCTCGGCACCCACGGGCGGGGGGGCTTCGAGCGCTTCCTGCTAGGCAGCGTGGCCGCGGACGTGGTCCGCCGTGGACCGACGAGCGTGCTGGTGATCCCGCCCGAGACCGCGCCCGAGGCGGTCCACGCCGCCCCGGAACCGGAGAGGGTGGCCGCCTTCGCCTGAGCCGCCGGGCTCGCCGGAGAAGCGGCGGGGCGCTCCTTTTGCGGGCGCCCCGCTTTCGCCGCTCCTGGGCCGTGTTAAACTGCCCGCCTCTGCAATGGCAAGCCCATGATCGTCGAGAAACGGCACCTGGACGGCTACACCCTCCTCAACGTGGAAGGGGTCATCAAGCTCGGCGAGAGCGCGCAGTTCTTCGCCCAGACGCTGGAGCGCACGCTGTCGGACGACCGCGGCCACGTCATCATCGATTTCTCGAAGATCAACTTCATCGATTCGACGGGCATCGGCGAGCTGGTGGGCTACCTGGGCCGCTTCCGCAACTCCAAGCGCGACCTGATCCTGGTCAACCCTTCGGATCGCATCCGCAAGCTGCTGCAGGTCGCCCGTCTGAACGAGCTGTTCCCCACCTACGAATCGGTGCAGGCGGCGATCGCCGCGGAGCGCTGAAACCCCTGTTCTCGCCGATCGCCACGGTCGTCCGCAACGGCCTGCCGGAGTCCTGGCATTTTGGCGCCGTGGCCGCGGTCACCCCTGAGGGGCGCCTGGTCGCCTGCCAGGGGGACCCCACGGTGGCGACCTTCCTCCGCTCGGCCGCCAAGCCCTTCCAGTGCGTGCCGCTCCTGCTCGCGGGAGTGGCGGAGCGCTATGGGCTCGACGACGCCGACCTCGCCCTGATCTGCGCCTCGCACGGCGGCACGCCGGCCCACGTGCGCAGGGCGGCCGGCCTGCTCGCCCGCGGTGGCTTCGGCGTTGAGCACCTGCTCTGCGGCGCCCACTGGCCGCTGGACGCCCAGGCCGCCGAGGAGCTGCGGCGGGAGGGGAGGGCAGCCGACGCCACTCCACAACAATTGCTCGGGCAAGCACGCCGGCATGCTCCTCGCCTGCCGGATGCTGGACCTTCCCACGGAGGGGTATCTGGAGGCGGACCACCCCTGGCAGCAGCGGATCCTCGGCCACGTCGCGGACTTCTGCGGCGTATCGGCCGGGGAGATCGGCCTCGCCGTCGACGGCTGCGGCATCCCCACCTTCCACATGACTCTCGCCGCCGCCGCCCGTGGCTACGCGGCGCTGGCGCACCCGGAAGCGGCGGGGCTCGCGGCCGGCGTCACGGCGGCGGTGGGGACGATCGTCCGCGCGATGACCGGCGTGCCGGAGATGGTGGCGGGCCCGGGGCGGTTCACCACCCGCCTGATGGAGGCGACCCGCGGCCGGGTGCTGGCCAAGGAAGGGGCCGAGGGGTTCTACAGCCTGGCGGTGCGCGGGCCCGTGGCGCTCGGCATCGCCGTCAAGATCGCCGACGGCGGCGAGCGCTGCCGGGACGGCGTGGTGCTGGACGTCCTCCGCCAGCTCGGCTGCCTCGCCGGCGCCGAGCTCGAGGAGCTGCGCGAGCTTTACAGCCGGCCCCTCCACAACCACCGCGGCCTGCGGGTAGGGGAGATCCGCCCCGAGGTCGACCTCGAAGAGGTGTAGACTTGGCCTCCGGAATGAATGCCGCTCGTCTTCGCGCCCAGCGCTGGGCCGCCCTCTTCGTCATCCTCGCCCTCGTCTGCGGGGGGTGCGCCCGCTTCCATAAGTGGCGGACCAAGCCGCGTCCGCCCTATCGCAAGCTCAGCGCGCCGGTCGCCTACGAGATGATGCGGGACAGCCCCGGCGTCCTCGTCCTCGATCTGCGGTCGCCCCAGCAGTTCAACGGCAATACCGGCCATATCCGGCAGGCGAAGAACATCCCTCTGTCGCGCCTCCCCTACCGGCTGCTGGAGATCGTCACGTTCCGCGAGGAGACGGTCCTGATCTACTGCGAGACCGACGAATGCGCCGAGAAGGGGACGAGCGTCCTGGCGGCGAGCGGATTCGAGAACGTCGTCCTGATCGACGGCGGCATCGAGAAGTGGATCCGGGAGGGGTTCAAGACCGTGCTGCCCGCCAACATCGCCGGCAGGAGGGGCGTGTCTGACGAGGACGACTCGCACACCATGCCCGAACGGCCCGGCGAGGCCAAGAACGATCCCAGGCGGGAGGTGCCGGTGAAGCCGCCACCCCTGCCGCCGGAACCCTCCACGCCGCCGGCATCGTCGCCGCCCGCGGATCCCCGGCCCCCGCTGTCCTCCCTGGTTGCCGCGCCGCGACAAATCGGCTAAAACAGAGGGGGTCAACGAAGACGAGATCCGCCGCGGCTCCGCCGCGCTACCGAATTTTGAGGGAGAAAAACCCCATGACTGTCCATACCGCCGACTCCGCGGCCTTGACCGCCGATACCTCCAGCGCCCTGCGCGAGCTCAAAGGCCTCCTGGGCGATCGCATCCTGCTCGACGACGAGGCGCGCGAGCTCTACCGCTCCGATTTCGGCCGGACGGTGAACCGGCTGCCCGGGGCCGTCGCGCGCTGCACCTCCGCCGAGGAGGTCGCCGAGGTCGTCCGCTTCTGCCGCGAGCGGAAGATCCCCGTCGTGCCCCGCGGCCAGGCGCACACCCAGAGCGGCCAGACCACGACCGGCCATGGCGTGGTGCTCGACACCTCGGTGATGAACACCATCCACGAGATCGACGAGGCCGGCGAAACGGCGACCGTCGACTGCGGCGTCGTCTGGCGCGACCTGGTCACCGCCAGCCTTGAGAAGGGGCTGATCCCCCGCGTGCTCACCAACAATCTGGGCGTGCAGATCTCGGGCACGGTGTCGATGGCCGGTCTGGGAGTGGCGAGCTTCCGCTACGGCACCCAGGCGGACAACGTCGACGAGCTGCAGGTGGTCACCGGCACCGGCGAGATCGTCACCTGCTCGCGCGAGCAGAACCAGGACCTCTTCAACGTGGTGCGCTGCGGCCTCGGCCAGTTCGGCGTCATCACCCGCGCCAAGGTCCGCCTGCGCCGTGCGAAGAGCGTGGTGCGCAAGTACTTCCTCCTCTACGACGACCTCGGCACGGTGATGGCGGACACGAAGAAGGTGATGGACCCCGGCAACTCCACCTTCTCCTCGCTGGAGTCCTGGTGCACGCCCTGCCTGCAGGGGATCAGGAAGATCGGCGAGGGGATGGAGCTCGGCGAGGGGATGCAGACCTTCGCCCAGTGGTTCTTCCCGCTCCACGTCACCGTCGAGTTCGACCCCGGCGAGGAGCCGGCGGACGACCAGGCGATCCTGGCGGGGCTCACCCCCTACCGCCACGTCCACACCGAGGACTTCTCCCAGTACGAGTTCGCCAACCGCATGGACCCGGTCTTCGAGCTCTGGCGCCGCAGCGGCTACTGGGACATGGCCCATCCGTGGATGGAGACCACCCTGCCGTGGGACACCGCCTTCGACTTCATCGACGGCGTGCTCGGCCAGACGCCTCCCCAGGCCCTGGGACCGGGCGGCCACATCCTCCTCTGGCCGGCCTATACCCGCACCTCGGACGTCCCGCTGTTCATGCATCCGGAAGGCGACTACGTGATGGGCTGGGGCATCCTGCCTGGCGTGCCGTTCAAGTTCCTCGACCGCGCCCTCGCCCAGCTCGACATGGCGAGCGAGCTGTCGATCGTCTACGGCGGCAAGCGCTACCTCTCGGGCTTCATCACCTTCAACACGGTGGAGAAGTGGGCCCAGCACTTCGGCGACCGCTGGCCGATGATCCTCGACGCCAAGGCGAAGTTCGATCCCGACGGGATCATGGCGCCGGGGTTCATTCAGTACGAATAGGGAACGAGGCTGTAGGGGCGGCCCTGTGTGGCCGCCCTGTTCTGGAAAGGGAAAGGGCGGCCGCGCGGCCGCCCTTTCTATATTCACCGACGGTAGAAAATTTTACCGCCGCCGGATTTCCTGAACCTCGAGGGCCGTGCCGCCGCAGGAGGAGCGCCCCGCGAGGACGCCACGCACCCGCACCTGGTCGCCGTCGTGGGAGTTTCCCAGCTCACCGGCCAGATCGTAGGACTTCCCGTCCGTGCCGCGGAGCGACGGACAGGTGCTGTCGAACTCGAACGTGCCGTCCACGGTGACCACCTGGCGGTTGCCGCCACTCCGGTCCGCGCGATCGTTCTGGCGGTCGTCCTGGCGGTCATAGGTGTCGGTGTCGTCCGGGGCGACGTAATCGTCGTCGTTGGGATCGACGATCTGCTCATCGTCATAGGAATCGTTCGGCTGAGTCCGCCGGTCGTACTGGCCCCTGCCGTCCGGTTGACCCTGCGGTTGACCCTGATAGTGGCCCCTGTCGTCGTCGTATGGGACGCCGTCCGGACGGGTGCGGTCGTAGGGGGCGTCGTACCGGCCGCCCCCCGCTGCGCCCTGCCCTGGCGGAGGTAGGTATAGCGGTCGGAGTACCAGCCGCCCCGGTCACGGCTGCGGAGGATGAAGCGATCGAAGCTGCCGTCGCGGCGGGCGTCGAAGTAGGCCGCGCGGTGATCGCCGCCGGTCCAGATGGTCCGGATCTCCAGGACCTGCAGCGCCGGCCCGCGGGTGCCGCAGACACTGCCGCTCGCCAGGCGTCCGCCGAGGACGACGTGATCGCCCGGCCGCAGCTCGCGCGTGCCGCCGGCCAGCGAGTAGCTCTGGCCCGAGCGGTGGTCGCGGATCGCCGGACAGCTCCCGCCCCGGTAGGTGATGAAGCCGTCGACGCTGCGGGTGCCGCCGCGGCCCGAGTACGGAGTGCCGTAGCCATAGCGGGACGGTTGGGCGGTGGCGGCCACGGGCAGCGCCAGCGCCGCGGAAAGGAGCAGGACGGGCCCGAGGCCCTTCGCGGTATTTCCCATAATAAATCGCTTCTGGAAGGTGTTCATGGCTGTTCTCCTGGTTGAAGGAGCGGGGGCCCATCGGCTCTGCCCTCCCCGGCCAACTTTTAATACAAGGGGCGTGCCATGAGAAAACACCGTTGATAAATAAAGGCTTGTTGTTTTGCATCCGCAAGAGTCCCCGCGGATCGTCCTCCAGACTGGACGATTCTTGAACCCTTACCGAGGGCGCGGACGTCCTCGATTCTGATAGCCTCCCGGGTCATGAGCACGCAGACCAGCACGACCACCGTCCGCATCGCCCACAGTCCCGACTCGGACGATGCCTTCATGTTCTATGCCCTGACGCAGGGGGTCCTCGACATCGAGGGGCTCGAGATCTCGCCACGTCCTGCAGGATATCGAGACCCTGAACCAGGCGGCGTTCCAGGGCACCTACGAGATCACCGCCCTCTCCTTCCACGCCTATGCCCATCTCGCCGACCGCTACCAGATCATGCCCTCGGGGGCGAGCTTCGGCGACGGCTACGGGCCGGTCGTCGTCGCCCGCGAGCCCTACTCGCCGGGCCGACCTGGCCGGGCTCAAGGTGGCGATCCCCGGCGAGCTGACCACCGCTCATCTCGCCCTGCGGCTCTGGCAGCCGCAGGTGACCGTCGAGATCGTCCCCTTCGACCGCATCCTCGACGTCGTGCTCGCCGGCGAGGCGGATGCCGGCGTGGTCATCCACGAGGGGCAGCTCACCTATGGCGACCTGGGGCTGCGCAAGGTGGTCGATCTGGGAGAGTGGTGGAAAGGGGAGACCGGGCTCCCCCTGCCGCTCGGCGGCAACGGCATCCGGCGCGACATCGAGCCGGAGCTCAAGCGCCGCCTCTGCCGGCTGCTCACCGAGAGCATCGAACTACGGGCTCGACCACCGGCAGGAGGCGCTGGGCTATGCCATCGCGCTACGCCCGCGGCCTCGAGGACGACCCCGAGCGCTCGGACCGTTTCGTCGGCATGTACGTCAACGACTGGACCCGCGACTACGGCGAGGCCGGCCGCCGCGCCGTGCAGCTCCTGCTCGACCGCGGGCACGAGGCGGGCATCCTGCCGCGCCGCGTCGAGGCCGAGTTCGTCAGAGCCCTGAGCAGGATGCGACCGTCCCGCCGCCCTCGTCTTCGATCTCGACGGCACGCTGATCGATTCCCGCCGCGACATCACCACCGCCATCAACCGGATGCGCGGGGAGCTCGGGCTGCCTCCCATTCCGCTGGAGGCGGTGGTGACGATGGTGGGAGAGGGGGCGCGGCTGCTGGTCGAGCGGGCGCTCGGATCCGCTGTCCTGCCGGATCACTCGCCGGATCAGGTCGATCGAGCCCTCGCCCGCTACCTCGAGCACTACGCGGACGTCTGCCTGGACGAGACGCGGGCCTATCCGGGCATCGAGGAGATGCTCGAAGGGCTGGCGGAGCGTTATCCGCTCGCGCTGCTGAGCAACAAGGGGGAAGCGCTCTCCCGCAGGATCCTCGCCGGCCTCGGCCTCTCCCGCTTCTTCGGCGAGATCCTGGGCGGCGACAGCCTGCCCACCCGCAAGCCCGATCCCGCGGGTCTCCGCGTCCTCGCCGAGCGCCTCGGCGTCCCCCTCGAGCGCCTGCTCCTGGTGGGGGACACCTGGATCGACGCCGAGACCGCCCACAACGCCGGCTGCGCCTTCATCCTCGTCGAATGGGGTTTCCCCCGCCCCCCGAAGCTCGGCGGCGTAAAGGCCGACCTCAAGGTGGCGCGGGCGGGGGAGCTGGCGGCGGCGCTGGGGTGACGTGAATTCCGCCCTTTCAGGGCGAATCCCCGTTGACGCCCGGGCGGCGGCTCCGGTACACAATCAGGCCATGAAATCTTCGCTCCTGCTGCTGCCGCTCCTCCTCCTGGCCGCCCTCGCCACCGCCGCCAGCCCCGCCTCCACCCCCCGCGCCGTCGTCCTCGGCATCGCCCAGGACGGCGGCATGCCGCAGACCGGCTGCGACTGCTCCCACTGCTCGGCGGCGCGCAGGAACCCGGCGCTCGCCCGGCATGTCGCGAGCCTGGCGATCCACATCCCGAAGACCGGCCACGTCTATCTGGTGGATGCCACGCCGGACCTCCCGGCCCAGATCGAGGCGATCCACGCCTTCCGGCCCCACCCGGAGGGGAAGGTGGACCGCGCGCCGGTGGACGGCGTCCTGCTCACCCACGCCCACATCGGCCACTACCTGGGCCTTGCCCACCTCGGCTTCGAGAGCCTGAACACCAAGGGCATTCCCGTCTGGGCCTCGCCGCGCATGGCCGCCTACCTGCGCGCGAACGGCCCCTGGAGCCAGCTCGTCCGGCTGGAGAACATCGCCCTCCGTGAGTTCCAGCTGGGCCAGCCCTTCGATCTCGAGGAGGGGATCTCGGTCAAACCGATCCAGGTGCCGCACCGGGACGAGTACAGCGACACCATGGCGTTCGTCATCCGGGGTCCCCGGAAAACTCTCCTCTACGTCCCCGACACCGACTCCTGGAAAGCCTGGCCCAAGCCGCTGACCGACGTCCTCCGCGATGAGAAGGTCGACATCGCCCTCCTCGACGGCACCTTCTACTCCCCCGACGAGCTGCCGGACCGCGACGTCACCAGGATCAAGCACCCACTGATCACGGCGACGATGGACCTGCTGGAACCGCTGGTGAAGGCGGGGAAGGTGCGGGTCTGGTTCACCCACCTGAACCACTCGAACCCCGCCTTCGAGAAGGACGGCGCGGCCCGGCGGGCGATCGAGGCGCGGGGGTTTCGGGTGGTGGAGGAGGGGGAGGAGATTGGGTTGTAGGGGCAGGCTGAATTTCACCCGATTCCTTCGAGAGATCGATTTGCGCCACTAGATTGGCGGGAATCGATTCCATGTGCTGGTCGCGGTGGACTAGGCAAGCGCGCCGTTCATGAGCCGCCGCTGCGATCAGGGCGTCGACGAGGGGAATACGCTTCGCCAGTACGCAACCGATGTCGAATGCAGTAAAGGCCACCCCTTCATCAATCGGGACTACCTCGTCCAGCAACTCCAGGTAATCCTCCACGGTGCGTCGTGCATCATCGACTGTGGCTCCCAATTCGCGCAGCCGGCGGGCAAACTCCGTAAGCGAAACACTGGCGGCAAGAATTTCGGATTCGCTCTCCTCGAAGAGCGCTTGGACCCGTGCCCAGCCCGGCTCCTGACGGCTATGGGCGAGTAGAGCCGACGTATCAAGGAGGAAACGTAGCGCCATTACCCTTCGGCCGCACGTTCCGTCACGAGCTCGGCAACCGCGTCGCGATCCGGTGAGAACTTGCGGCCGGAACCCAGCAAGCGGCGTGCGCGCTCTCCGCGGTCAGGAATGACCCGGACCAGGATTTCGTCCCGGCCTTCGACCGGCTGCCAGTCCAGCCTCCATCCGGGCTTGATCCCGAGCTTCCGCCCGACTTCGGCCGGGATCGTGACCATATTCTTCTGGGTGACTGTCGTAACCATGGAGAGATCCTCCTCCATGGAAACATGCACGTCAAGGTAGAAGCCGTTCCCGCTTGACACGCGAACCCCGCCTTGTTATATAACTATCAGGTTACTTAACCGGAAGGTTCGCCAGATATGTCAACAGATCCCCTCACCACCATCTTTTCAGCCCTCGCCGATCCCACCCGGCGCGCGATCCTGGCTCGCCTTACGTCCGGAGATGCCTCGGTTACCGAACTGGCCGAGCCTTTCGAGATGAGCATGCCCGCCATCTCCAAGCATCTCAAGGTGCTGGAGCGGGCGGGTCTGATCGCGCGCGGCCGGGAGGCGCAGTGGCGCCCCTGCCGGCTGGAGGCGGAGCCTCTCAAGGAGGCCGCGGACTGGCTGGAGCATTACCGGTGCTTCTGGGAACAGAGCTTCGATCGCCTGGGCGAGTATCTGCGCGAGTTGCAGAGCAAGGAGGAGAAACATGACCCCAAGAAATGAGCCCGCCACCCTGGCAGCGGAACAGGAGCTTGTCATCACCCGCCGCTTCGACGCGCCGCGCCAGCGGGTGTTCGAGGCCTGGACCGATCCACGGCACGCCAAGTCCTGGTGGGGACCTCGCGAGTACCCCCTCACCTATCTGGAGATGGACGTCCGGCCCGGCGGCACCTGGCGCGGGCGCCTGACCTCGACCAAGGACGGCGAGGAGCTCTGGCAGCACGGTGTGATCCGCGAGATCCACGCGCCCGACCGCCTGGTCTTCACCTTCGCCTGGGACAAGGAAGAAGGAGAGCCGGGCCACGAAACCGTGGTGACGGTGACCCTGGAAGAAGACGGCGACGGCACCCTGATGACCTTCCGGCAGTCCCCCTTCGATTCCGTCGAGAACCGCGAAGGCCATCGCGGCGGCTGGTCGAGCAGCTTCGACCGGCTGGACGAAGTTCTGGCCAAGGCTTGAGTCTCACCCCAAACCCACAAAGGAGATCAACATGCTGGGAAAGAAAGATGCGATCGCGACCGTGGCCGTGAAGGACCTCGCAGCGGCGAGGCGGTTCTACGAGGACAAGCTCGGCCTGGAGAAGGCCCAGGGCGACGGCAGCCAGGAAGTGATCACCTACAAGACCGGCGGCGCCACGCTCGTCGTCTACACGTCGGAATTCGCGGGGACCAACAAGGCCACCAGCGTCACCTGGGGCGTCGGAGGCGAGTTCGACGAGATCGTGCGGTCCCTCCAGTCGAAAGGGGTGACCTTCGAGCGCTACGACGACCTGCCGGGCGTCACCCGCGAGGGGGACGTGCATCGGGTCGGCGACTTCAAGCTCGCCTGGTTCAAGGATCCGGACGGCAACATCCACCATCTGAATACCATGTAAGGGGGGAGAGAAACATGACCGCCAGCACGATCACCAGTGTCACCAGTCCCGTCCTGGACCGCTCTGAAGGGCAGGTCTTCATCACCCGCGTCTTCGATGCGCCGCGAGATCTCGTGTTCAAGGCGTGGACCGATCCCGAGCAGCTGGTGCGCTGGTACGCGCCGCGCGGCTGCACGATCCATTTCTCCAGGATCGATCTTCGGCCGGGGGGCGCCTTCCACTCCTGCATTCGAACTCCCGACGGACACGACTGCTGGTGCACGGGCGTCTATCGCGAGATCGTCGTGCCGGAACGGATCGTCTTCACCATGATCGCCGCGGATGCGAACGGCAACCCGGTCGAGCCCGCGGAGCTGGGGATGGATCCGGACTGGCCGCGGGAGACGACCGTGACGGTGACGTTCGCCGAGCTTGGCCGCAAGACGGAGCTCACCCTGCGCCAGACCGTCTCCGAATCGCTCGCGAAGCGCACCGGAGCTCATCCGAACTGGATCGAGATGCTCGACCGCCTCGCCGAAGACCTGGAAGGCCGCCGATGAACATGAAACGGGCTATCGAGGCCGCGTACTTCCTGCTGCGCGTGGTGGCGGGGTTTCTGTTCGTCCAGTCCGGGGCCGTGATCCTGTTCGGCTGGTATGGCGGCATGCCCGGCACTTCGAGCCCGCCGCCCTTGATGTCGCAGACGGGGATCGGCGGAATTCTGGAATTCTTCGGCGGCATCGCGATCCTGCTCGGCCTCTTTACCCGGCCGGTCGCGTTCATCCTTTCCGGCATGATGGCGGTCGCGTACTGGCAGTTCCACGCGCCCCAGGGGGGGTGGCCGCTGCAGAACCAGGGCATACCCGCCGTCCTGTTCTGCTTCATCTTCCTTTATATAGCTGCCCAGGGCGGCGGCGACTGGAGTCTCGACGCCCTGCTCCGGCGCAAGCGCGGGGTCGCCACCTCTCGGATCGGCGACTGAGGCGATTCCGCGAAAAAAAGTTTCTCCGGCCTGTCGATTTCTCCTGCCCTCGTTCGACGTCCAAGTAGAGCGAGGGCACACCGCCGGTCAGAACGCCCGGAAGCCCAGCTCCCAGAACTTGAACCCAAAGGAGATACGACGATGCGATTCATGATCATCATCAAGGCCGACAAGAACACCGAGGCGGGCGTCATGCCGAGCGAGAAGGTCCTGACCGAGATGGGGAAGTTCAACGAGGAGCTGGTGAAGGCCGGCATCATGCTCGCGGGCGAGGGGCTCCACCCCAGCTCGAAGGGCGCGCGGGTCCGGTTCTCCGGCGGGAAGCAGACCGTGACCGACGGCCCGTTCGCCGAGACCAAGGAGCTGATCGCCGGCTTCTGGATCTGGGAGGTGAAGTCGAGGGAAGAGGCGATCGAGTGGGCCAAGCGCATCCCCAATCCTGACAACACGGAGTTCGAGGTCGAGATCCGCCAGGTGTTCGAGGCGGAGGACTTCGGCGCCGAGTTCACCCCCGAGGCGCGGGAGCAGGAAGAGCGCCTGCGCGCGCAACTAGCCGCCAAGCAGTAACCGCCGATCCTGAAAGGAGATACGACGATGCGATTCATGATGCTGATGATCCCCAAGGGGTACGAGACGGCCGAGCCGGGCACCGATGCCGGACGCCGAGGCGGTCGCCGCGATGATGAAGTACAACGAATCGCTGCAGAAGGCCGGCGTGCTGCTCGCGCTCGACGGCCTCCACCCGCCCTCGATGGGCGCGCGCGTCTCGTTCGCCGGCGGCAAGCCGACGGTGACCGACGGGCCCTTCGCCGAGGCGAAGGAGGTGCTCGGCGGCTACTGGATGATCCAGGTGAAGTCGAAGGAAGAGGCGATCGAGTGGGCGTCGCGCTGCCCGGCCTCGGAGAACGAGGTGATCGAGGTCCGCCAGGTGCAGGAGATGTCGGACTTCCCGGCCGACGTCCAGGAGGCCGCGGCCGGGTTTGCCGAGATGCAGACGCAGTCCGGGCACCCGCAGGGGCGTGACGCCGTCGTCGCCGGGCGCGCCCGGCTTGCACCGACGGATCGAAGATGGTCTGATCGGTCGCCGTGAGCGGCTCACCGACGACCCATCGCGCGATCGACGCGGTCTGGCGGATCGAGTCGGCCCGGCTCATCGCCGGCCTCGCGCGGATCGTGCGCGACGTCGGCCTCGCCGAGGACCTCGCGCAGGACGCGCTCGTCGCCGCGCTCGAGCAGTGGCCGGAGTCGGGCGTCCCGGACAACCCGGGCGCCTGGCTCATGGCCACCGCGAAGCACCGCGCGATCGACCAGCTTGCGCCGGAACAAGCTGCTCGAGCGCAAGCACGAGGAGCTCGGCCGCGAGCTCGAGGCCCAGCAGGAGACGGCCGTCGCCGGACCTCGACGCGGCGCTCGACGACGACATCGGCGACGACCTGCTGCGCCTGGTGTTCACGGCCTGCCATCCGGTGCTCTCCACCGAGGCGCGCGTCGCGCTCACGCTGCGCCTGCTCGGCGGCCTGACCACCGACGAGATCGCGCGCGCCTTCCTCGTCCCGGAGCCGACGGTCGCCCAGCGCATCGTCCGCGCCAAGCGGACGCTCGCCGAGGCGCGCGTCCCCTTCGAGGTCCCGCGCGGCGCCGAGCTCGCCGCCCGCCTGTCGTCGGTGCTCGAGGTCATCTACCTCGATCTTCAACGAGGGCTACGCGGCGACCGCCGGCGACGACTGGATGCGGCCCGCGCTCTGCGAGGACGCGCTGCGCCTCGGCCGCATCCTGGCCGAGCTCGTGCCCGAGGAGCCGGAGGTCCACGGCCTCGTCGCGCTGATGGAGATCCAGGCGTCGCGCTCGCGGGCGCGCGTCGGCCCGTCGGGAGAGCCGATCCTGCTGCTCGATCAGAACCGCGCGCGCTGGGATCAGCTCCTCATCCGCCGCGGCCTCGCCGCGCTCGAGCGCGCCGAGAAGCTCGGCGGCGCGCCTCGGCCCCTACGCGCTGCAGGCCGCGATCGCCGCCTGCCACGCGCGGGCGCGCACCCCGGAGGAGACCGACTGGGCAGCGCATCGCGGCGCTCTACGACGGCGCTCGCCCAGCTCGCGCCCTCGCCCGTCGTGGAGCTGAACCGCGCGGTCGCGGTCGGCGATGGCGTTCGGGCCGGCAGGCGGGCCTCGAGCTCGTCGACGCGCTGACCGCGGAGCCGTCGCTCCAGGGCTACCACCTGCTGCCGAGCGTGCGCGGCGACCTCCTCGCCAAGCTCGGCCGCTTCGAGGAGGCGCGCGCGGAGTTCGAGCGCGCGGCCGCGCTCACGCGCAACGCGCGCGAGCGCGAGCTGCTCCTCGAGCGCGCCGCCGCCTGCGCGCGGTAGCGCTACCGTACTCGTTTCGTCGGCTTCAGGATATACAAACCCTGGCTGATGCCGCTGACGACGACGGTGCCGCTGGCGAAGTACGGGTAGTTCCCCCAGGCGCCTTCGAAGCCCGCCTCGTCGCTGTCCGGCACGATGTCGAAGTAGCCGACCTCGCGCAGCTTGCCGGTGGCGATCTTCAAAATGTTCAGGATGCGCAGCCCAGCCCGATAATTCGACTGATAGACCAGGTTGCCGCGCACGTACAGGTTGTGATCGGTCGCCTCGGTGGTCGCATTATAGGTGGCGAACTGGCGCGGCGCGGTCAGGTCCGAGAGGTTCCAGAGATAGGTGCGGGTGGGGAGCTCGTCCGACAGCTCGTCGAGCTCGTCGTCCATCAGAAAGTATTTCTGGTTGGTGGTGAGCCACCCCTGGTGGCAATACCCGTTGCCGGCGTAGGTGGTGCGGGAGAGCTTCCGGATGTCGCCTTTGTCGGTGACGTCGAGGATCAGCAGGTCGAACTCCGCGCTGGCGAAGCAGATCTCGTGCCCTTTGAAGCGCTTGTCCGGACCGCGGTAGACCACGCATTGCAGGTCATGGATGTAGTTGTGGACGGGGTCGGCCCAGCAGGCGACCTGCTCCGGGTGGAGGGGGTCGCGGATATCGATGGCGCGCAGGCCGCCGCCGCACTCGGCTCCTCCGACCTCATAGGCGAAGCCGGTCTCCGGATTCACGTTCAGATTATGGACGCGCCCGTTGCCGGCGATCAGGCCGGCGCTGGCGTCGAAGCGGACCGGCGGGCTGGTGACGTCCCGGAGCTGGCTGAGATCGAAGACCTGCAGGCCGTTGCCGTCCCTGGCGTCGGCGACGACGAGGGCGAAGTCGCCGTAGACGTTGACCTCACGATTGGTGGTGTCCACGGCCCTGCCAGGGAGGAAACCGACGAGCCAGGGGTGCTTCGCGTCGGTGACGTCGACGAAGCTGACCCGGTTGCGGAGGGCGATCAGGGCGTACTCGTGGCGGGTCCGCGGGTCGGTCCACCCCCAGATGCCGGCCGCCTTCTCGTTCGGATCGGCGCCCAGATCCTCCAGCGGCATGAAGCTTTCGAGATCGATGTTCTTGCAGGGGTAGACGTTCGCGTGCCCGTTGCGGCACGGCGTAGCGCCGAGCGCGGGCGGCGCCTCGGCCGTGGAGTCTCCGGGCTGCTCCCCTTCATGCTTCTGTGGCCCCGCGGACAGGCTGGGGGCGACGGCGAGACAGACGACGCAAAACAGACCACCCAGGCGCAATCGATTCATCCCGAACCTCCCAATGCGCCCTCCTGGTGCCTAAAAAAAATCTCCCGGCCCTATTCTACTGGACTTCGGGATCTGTAGAGATGGAGGGGAAAAGTTTGGGAGGGGAAGCTCGCCCCCTGAGATTCTCTCGAAAAAGTTGAGAGGGGAGCCCTCCCCTTTGAGATTTTCTGGAGTCATTGGGGAGGGGAGAGCTCCCCCACGAGATTTCAGGAGAAATTTTGGCAGGGGAGCTTCGCCCTTCGAGATTTTGCGGAAAAGTTTGGGAGGGGAGCCTTCCCCCGTGAGATTTAACCGCCGTCCGGGAAAAGAGCCGCCTGCGCGTCTTCCTCCCAGGTCGCCTCGTCGCCGACGCGGATCTCTCCGCCCTCGATCACCTCGGCGCAGGCGCCGGCCCGCCAGCGGGGGCGCAGAGCCTCCTTGAGACCGGAATGGGCTTGGTCCATCTGGTAGCAGGGGGTGCATTCGGTCCAGATGCGCAGGCGGGCGGGGCCGACGCGCAGGATGCGCTGGCGGGTCTTCTCGAGGTCGATGCCGGAGAGCAGGAGATTGCCCCGGCGGGTGGAGGGATCGAGATCCACCCCGAGCTCCGTCGTCGCCTCGGCCCACCCCTCCTCGGCGAGGAGGATCACCTGCCGGCGCCCCCCCTGGTTGGCGTTGCCGGCGATCCCCTTGCCGGCCACCAGCGTCACCGTCTCCTTCGGGTCCATCGGACCCTTCTTGAAACGCTTCAGGTAGATGGCGCGGAGATGACCGGGCATGGGTGAATTCTAGGGCTTTCTTACGACAGAAGAACGTCGTTCTGTAGGGGCGGCCCTATGTGGCCGCCCTGGGTGGGTGGGGACCTTCGAGAACAGGGCGGCCACATAGGGCCGCCCCTACAGAGGCCGATCCTATTTAACCGGCGCTGGAGACGTGAATACCGAATCCGGGAGCTTGTCCGTCACCGCGATATCGGTGAGCTCCAGCTTGCGGTCGCCGCCGACCTGGACGCGGTGCGGGGCCAGCATGATGTTGCCGTACTTCTGCCACCCCTGCCAGAGCCAGGGGCTGGCCGGGCCGTCCTTCGGCATGTCCTGGAGGATGAAGGCCCAGCGGTCCATCAGGCCGGTGTCGCGGTTGACGTAGGCCGTGTAGCGGTCGCCGGGGGTGAGGCCGACCTGGCCAAAGGAGAGCGCCAGCTTGTCGTAGGTCTTGCCGTCGATCGCCTCCTCGCCGGCGTAGGCGAGGTTCACGCCGGGGTCGCGGAGCTTGTAGGGCATGATCAGCCAGTAGGTGTCGTTCACCCAGGCGCCATAGGCGTTTTCGAGCGCTTCCTTGGCCTTCTCCCCGTCGAGCGGCTTGCCGTCGATCCAGGCAGTTCCTGCCTTGGTGTTGACGTTCTCCAGTACGACGTAGTGCTGCTTCTCCTTGGAGTCCCATTCGACCCGGTGGCGGCCCGACCACTTGTCCCACCAGTGGGCGCGGCGGCCGGCGAAGCTGAAATGGATGTAGTGCGTGTTGTCCCAGGCCTGCTGGCCGCCGAGGGCCTGCATCACGTGGGCGGCGACGGACTCGGCAGTCGGGGCCTGGGCGGTACTTTGGACGGAAAAAGCGCAAGGCGCCAAGGCGAAAGCGGCGGTTAGGAGCAACCCTGCGATTTGAGCGGTACGTCCAGACATGGAATCTCCTTTGAATGTCTCCTACCGGATGTTGACGGTAGCAGTGTAGGACGAGGCTCGTGGACTCTGTTGGCGAATGACTACGTCCTTGCCGGAGGTTGTACCGGGTCTGTTGTCACCCCAGTATCGGTGGTCAGACCAGAGAGCCTTGTGTCGATAGTGAAGGAGGGCTCTTCATTGACTGCCACATTATTTTTATGCGAGGTCAAAAGCATCATAATCAGGATTATGATCAATAGAACAACGATCGAGATCAGGATAAATAAAAAACGCTTTTCTGGTGGGAGGCGAGCATGGGTCGGAACCGGACGGGCTGGGCTCGGAATTGGAATTTTTATCGACGGATTTGATGGACTAACTATCTCCTCGTCGGTGGGCTCTGCCCGAGGAGCCTGGGGAAGCACCAGCGGGGGAGTCTTGGTGAAGAGCGCCGTTGAAGTAGTTGTCTTAGGAATTGAAGATTCATCCTCTATATCAAAAATCTGACCGTTCTGAGCGCGGAGATAAAGGACAGGGGTTCCCCATTCAAGGCCGTTGCCTTGAACGAAGATCGCGAGCCGAGCCTCAGCAAGCGCAGAATCGATAGGAAAGCCTTCGGCGATCGCTCGGTAGAACTCAGAGGCGAAGGTGATGGCCGCATCATCTGAGATCTCAAATTGCATGGCAATTGCCGCCGGGAGACTTCCCTGCACCAAGCTTTGAGCTGTACCCGCGAAGGGGTCGGTGCGAGTTGCCCGCGCTCCTTCGCAGGCGTTGAGAACCGCGAGACGAAGGGTGGTCTGATCGCGCAGCAGGGTGGAGAGGCTCTGGCCATCGACGAGGCGAGCTCTTCCGTTCTGGTCTTCTACGACAAGAACGCTATCCTGAGTCTGCGTATCGAATCCTCCATGCCCCACGAAGTGGAGAATGTGGTACTCCGTCTGGCGAAGCCGGCGACGCAGAGCCATCAAGGTGGGCTGTTCCAGGCGGTCCAGAGTCACCACGCCACGTTCGGTCAACTCGCTGAGTGCTTCACAGAGACGAGTCCATTCCTGCTCGACGTCGAGCGGCTCGTAACCGGCTGGACTCGAGATCATGACTAGGATGCGCAGAGGTGGTTTCACCTTCAGGGGACGGATTCGCTCCGGAACTTCGAGATAGCGCACGATAGGTGTGTTGGTCGAGAGCGCGAGGAACCGGCGATGGGATGGGTCCCATAGGTACTCCCAGGGAAGATCCGCAAGTTCTGGAACCTCGTTGAGACGAAGGCGGATCCGCAGGCCGGCCCCCTGACCTTCTGCGGCATCGAGGCTAGCTCGCAGGCAGTCGCGAACCTCCTCCGGGAACGCAGCTCGGAAGAGTCTCTCTCCAAATGACTTAGCCGTCTGGGCCTCGGGCGAGTCGATGCGTCGCATCACTCGCCGCCTGCCACCGATCCGCAGAAGGAAGTTTTCGACCTCAAGATCTGAGAAGGGTGGGGCAAAGATGCCGGAGGCCTCCCCGGCAGGGGCCTTCAGCACGCGGGATCGGTAGCTCTCCCCCTCATGCTGGATCGACAGCTCGAAGTCCAGGTAAGGCTTCGTCATTTTCCTTAACGATTGTAGTACAGCTCCGGCGGCATACCCGTGTCCCGGATACAATGCCGGATGCCGGGCACGAGGGCCGTGCCGGGAGGGGAGGGAATTGAAATGAGCGCACACGATACGAGCCGTACCAATCGCCTCGCCGGCGAGAGCAGTCCATATCTGCTGCTGCACCAGCACAACCCGGTCGACTGGTACCCCTGGGGGGAGGAGGCGATGGAGAAGGCCCGCCGGGAGGACAAGCCGATCTTCCTCTCGGTGGGGTACTCGACCTGCTACTGGTGCCACGTCATGGAGCGGGAGTCGTTCTCGAAGCCGCCATTGTCGCCGAGCAGATGAACCGCGACTTCGTCAACATCAAGCTCGACCGCGAGGAGCGGCCGGACCTCGACGAGATCTACATGGCCGCCACCCAGATCCTCACCGGGCAGGGGGGGTGGCCGAACTCGGTCTTCCTGACCCCCGGCCTCAAGCCCTTCTACGCCGGCACCTATTTCCCGCCCGAGGACCGCTACGGCACGGCCCGGCTTCCGCAGCTGTCCTCGAGGACTCTCACGCTGGCCTGGAACACCCGCCGGTGCGGACGTCGAGGAGCAGGCGGAGGAGATGGGGAAGGCCATGGCGCCACTTCCTGGAGGAGCGCGCCTCGCCGGCGGCCATGAGCCGCCGCCCGGCACCGTGGCGCTGCGGGCGCTCGAATCGCTCGCCCGCCGCTTCGACTCGCGAGTGGGGCGGCTTCGGCGGCGCGCCCAAGTTCCCCACCCCGTCGAACCTCTATCTTCTGCTGGAGCTGGCCGGCGAGCGGCGCAGGAGGCCGGGGAGATGC
The DNA here is from genome assembly GCA_963792575.1 of uncultured Acidobacteriota bacterium. Lineage (GTDB taxonomy): Bacteria > Acidobacteriota > Thermoanaerobaculia > Multivoradales > UBA5704 > DATARR01. The sequence continues at coordinate 638,871 of CAWBWZ010000020.1, read as the reverse complement.
TCGCGGCGTCGCTCGACCAGATGGCCCGCGGCGGCATCTACGACCAGCTCGGCGGCGGCTTCCACCGCTACGCCACCGACCGCGAGTGGAAGATTCCCCACTTCGAGAAGATGCTCTACGACAACGGCTTCCTGCTGGAGCTCTACGCCCGCGAGCACGCCCGCACCGGCGACACCCAGGCGGCGCGGATCGTCCGCGAGACCGCGGCCTGGCTGGCGCGCGAGATGACCTCGCCCGAGGGGGCCTTCTGGAGCGCCATCGACGCCGAGACCCACGGCCACGAGGGGGCCTTCTACGTCTGGAGCCGCGAGGAGATCGACGGCGGCGCTCGGCGAGGAGGACTCCACCTTCCTGGCTCCGATGCTCGGCTTCGCCGGTCCGCCGTTCTTCGAGGGGAGCCACTACGTGCTCCACCTCCCCGAGCGGCTGGAGGAGGTGGCCGGCCGCGCGCCGGATGCCGCTCGAGGAGCTGCTGCGCGAGGTCGACGCCGGCCGCGCGAAGCTGTTCGCCGCCCGCGCCCGGCGCGAGCGCCCGGCGACCGACGACAAGATCCTGACCGACTGGAACGGCACCGCTGATCACCGGCCTCGCGGTGGCCGGCAAGCTCCTCGGGGAGCCGGCCCTGGTCGCAGCAGGCGGCGCGGGCGGCGGACTTCATCCTCGGCACGCATGCGTCCGGAGGGCGGGCCGCTGCTCCACGTCCTGGCGAGCGGGGCAGGGGAAGATCGCCGCCTATCTCGCCGACTACGCCTTCCTGGTGCGCGGCCTCCTCGCTCTCCACGACGCCACCGGCGAGGCGCGCTGGCTCGACGCCGCCGCGCGAGCTCACCCGCGAGCAGATCCGCGCGGCTGCGCGATCCTCCGGCGGCTTCTTCATCGGCGGCCGCGAGCCCGGACGTCCTCTTCCGCAGCAAGGACGTCTTCGACGGCGCCATGCCGTGCGGCAACGCGGTCGCGGTGCTCAACCTGATCGAGCTCGGCGGCGCGCACGGGCGATCCGGCTGGCGCGGCGAGGCGCGGGCCGCTCGAGCGCCTTCGCGGAGCTCGTCCAGACCCACCCCGACGGCGTGCGCATGCTGACGCTCGCCGCCCGCCGCTACCACGAGACGGGGGGCGGCCGCGAGGAGGCGAACGCCGAGTACGGCGAGGAGCGGGCCGCCCACGAGCGCGACGCCAGGGCGGGCAGCGGCGCCCGGCTGGAGCATGAGGCGGAGCGGCTGGTGCGGCCGCATCTTGATCTGGAGGACGAGGCGGACGGCTGGCGACCCTTCCGTCTGACCCTGGAGATCGCGCCCGGCTGGCATCTGCAGGCGAACCCCGCGTCGGAGCCGTACCTGGTCGCGACGGAGGTCCGGGCGGAAAAAGGGGAACTCAGAAACATAATGTATGCGGAAGGGGAGCGGTTCGAGTCCCGCTACTCGAAGGAGGCGATTGCGGTCTACTCGGGGAAGGTGGAGATTACGGGGGAGGTTTCGGCGGGTGGGCGGCTGAGCTTGACGTATCAGGCTTGCGATGCGGGGCGGTGTTTGCCGCCGGTGACTCGGGGGGTGTAAGGAGCGGCCCCCCGCCCCGAATCCTCACCCCCGTCCCCTCTCCCACCGCACTCCCCCCGACCGGGAGAGGGGGGCGACTCCGAATCGATAGCGCCTGTAGGAAGCGCTTTTCCACCCGTACTGGTGTGCAAATCTCTTCCTACACGCGAGGTCTCTCCCGTCAAGCTCCCCTCTCCCGGTCGGGGGGAGTGCGGTGGGAGAGGGGCCGGGGGGTGAGGTTTCGGGGCGGGGGCTGCCTTCGCCTCTACCCCCGCGCCGCCCGCAAAATCGCCGCCGCCGACAGATCCACATCCGCCTCCGTCGTCGACCAGTTCGAGACCGAGATCCGCATCGCCGCCATGCCGTGCCAGGTAGTGCCGCCGAGCCAGCAGGTGCCGTCGGCCTGGACGCGAGCGATCACCTCGCGCGTCCGTCTCGTCCGACGTGAAGCGGACCAGCACCTGATTCAGCACGACGTCGTTGAGGATCTCGACGCCGGGCTCGTCCTTCAGCCGGTCCGCGAACCGGCGCGCCAGGGCGCAGCAGCGCTCGACGAGATCGGTGATCCCGGAGCGGCCGAGGGAGCGCAGGGCGGCCCAGACGGTGAATCCGCGGGCGCGGCGCGAGAACTCGGGAACGTAGTCGAAGGGGTCGCGCTCGTTGCCGCCGGTCTGGACGAGATAGGGCGCGGCGATCGTCATCGCCGCCCGGTGCGCCTCGGGGTCGTTGACGATCACGATGCCGGAGTCGTAGGGGACGTTGAGCCACTTGTGGCCGTCCGCGGCCCAGGAGTCGGCCCGGCCGGCGCCGTGGGCGAGATGCGCGAGCGCCGGAGCGGCCTGCGCCCAGAGGCCGAACGCGCCGTCGACGTGGAGCCAGCTGTCTCGGTCTGCCCGCTCGCGGACCGCGGTGGCGATCTCGTCGAGCGGATCGAAGGCGCCCGTGTTCACGTTTCCCGCCTGCGAGCAGACGATCAGCGGCCCGGCGCAGGAGTTCAGGACCTCGCGCAACGCCGCCGCGTCCATCCGCCCCTGGCCGTCGGCCGGGACCCGCTTCACCCGCTCGCGTCCGAGCCCGAGCATCTGGAGAGCGGCGAGGATCGTGACGTGCGCCTCGGCGCCGATCACCACGTCGATCTCCGGCGCGCCGTAGAGCCCGCGCGCCTCGACGTCCCACCCTTGCCGCTGGAGGACGGCGTGGCGGGCGGCGGCCAGCGCGGTGAAGTTCGCCATCATGCCGCCGGTCGTGAACCCGACGCTGGCCGTGCGCGGCAGATCCAGGATCTCCAGCAGCCAGCCGGCCGCCACCTCCTCGGCGACCGAGTTCGAGGGCGCGCTGACGTAGAGGGTGGCGTTCTGGTCCCACGTCGAGGTCAGCCAGTCGGCGGCGAGCGCGGCCGGCAGGTGGCCGCCGATGACGAAGCCGAAGTAGCGCGGCCCGGCCATGCCGACCAGCCCGGGATCGGCCGCCCGGACGAGCCGCTCGATGGTCGCCAGCGGCTCCTCGCCGCGCTCCGGCAGCGGGCCGCCAAGGGCCGCCCGCAGCTCGTCGACCGTCGCGGCCGGGCCGACCCGCCGGTGGGGGAGGGTATCCAGGAACTCGAGCGCGAGCTCCTGCGTGCGCTTCAGGAGAGCGGCGTCCGGCATGGTTCCTTACCCTCCCTCGCGGACCGGCTCGTCCGGCCGGGCGGGTGAGCGGTAGGGTGGATCCGCCCGCCGCTCCCAGACCACCCGCGAGATCTCGGCGATCGATGCGGTCGGCGGCCTTCTCGTCCTCGATACCCCTGGGTGAGGACCACCAGCACGTAGGGCGGCTCCCCGGGCGGGAAGACGATCGCGGCGTCGTGATGGATGCCGGTGATGTCCCCCGTCTTGTGGGCCACCGGCGTCCCCTTCGGGCAGGCCGGCGGGGATCTTCTCGTTGAATTCCTGCGCCTTGAGGATCTCGATCATCTTCGCGCTGCGACGCCGGCGTTGAAGGTCGTCCGCGTTGGGCGAGTGCGGCCAGGCGATCGCGAGGTCCTCCGCCGTGGTGGGTTGTTCAGCCCCGCCCTGAAGGCCTTGTCGTCCTCGACGCCGCGCAGGATGTGGATGCGGTAGGCGCCCAGGCCGCCGCATCAGGTCCTGGGCGCGGGAGGCGCCGATCTTCTCGATCAGGAGATTGGTGGCCAGGTTCGAGCTGCGGATGATCATCCGCCGGATCAGCTCTTCCAGCGGCCGCGTGCGAGCCGACCGCCTTGTACAGCTCCGGATCGCCGTCGTCCTTCGGCTCCAGCGAGATAGGAGGAGCCGTCGCGAGGCTCTGGAACTGGTTGCGCACCGGCAATCGGCTGGTCGAGCCGCAGCTCAGCCTCGTCGACGCCGGGAAGAGCGCCATCATCACCGGCACCTTCATGGTGCTCGCGGCGTGGAAGGCTTCGGTCTCCTTGCGGGCGTAGGCGGCGCCGGTGCCGAGGTTGCAGATAGGCCACCGCGACCGTCCGCCTGGCGGATGGCAGGAATCGCTCGATCCTGCAGGCCACGAGCGGGGAGCGAAGTACGGTTTCTTCGGCCTCGAAGCGCAGGCACCACGAGAAGGCAGACACCAGCGCCAGAAGCGACGGCAGAACGGTGGATCGACGATCGGATTTTTGTCATCGCAAGCTCGACATCTGAGACGTGGTGCTGCCGCTCGGCCCGTGAGCCAGCGGTCGATGTAACCGTCCGACCTTGAACTTCCGGCGGGTGCTCTCGCGGCTCATATAGCGGATCGCGCCGAAGATCGGCCGCTCCGGCGGCCATGGGCGGTCGTAGCGGCCGAGGCACCAGAAGATGCCGCTGTAGGAGTTGGGATCGCGCCCGTCCAGCGCGTACTTGTTGTTGAGCTCGATCATGATTGCCGAGCGCTCGCGCGCGGCTCGCCGACCATTGGAGGATCTTCTTCCCCCACAGCATCCGCAGATAGTTGTGGATGCGGCCCTCCTCGACGAGCTGCCCCTGGGCGGCGTTCCAGAGCTCGTCGTGGGTCGCCGCCCGCGGCGAAGCCCGCCAGTGCATAGAGCTCGGCCCGCGGATCGCCCGCGTGCTTCGCCAGCGTCGCCTGCGCCCAGTCCGGCAGCGACTCGTAGCTGCTCGGAGTCCTCGCGGTGGCGCGGCCATGTTGTAGCCCACCTCGCGCCAGGTGACCAGCTCGTCGAGGAACTTCTCCGCCGCCGCGCTCATCCCCCACCACCCCTCGCGCGCACCAGTCGGCCTTCGCCGCCAGCCGCTCGGGGGTCCACCGCTCGCGGGCGGCGACCGCGGCGAACACCTGGTGCGGCGCGACGTGGCCGAAGTGGAGATAGGGGGAGAGGCCGCTGGTCACCTCCTCGCCCGAGATCGTTCCGCCCCTCGCCGTAGCGCTCCAGCCGCTCGGCGAGGAAACGGTCGAGCACGCGCTCGCCGGCCGCCTCCCCGCCCGGCGCGGCCGCGACCGGCGGCACCGCATGATCGATCGGCAGGGCGGCGAGCGAGCCGCCGCCCAGCATTCCGGGGGAGGCGGCCGGCCAGCGCTTGAGCGATCTCCGCCGGGGAGACCCTTCAGGCGCGCGGGCAGGGGATCGGCCAGGGGCTCTTCCGCCGGAGCGTGCTCGAGGTGGTCGGGGAGGACCTTCTGGAGGAAGCGCCGGAAGTGGGCGGCGGTCACGTAGTCCTTATCGGCCGCGCGGAGGGGCAGAAGGCCGTTCGAGTCGACCGCCTCCAGCCGCACCGGCAGCCGGGCCGCCGCGGCGGCGACCATGCGGGGGAGGAAGAAGGCTGGGGTAGTCGTCCGTCACCACCAGGCAGGCCCGGGCGCCGAGCGCCTCGAGCAGCCCCTTGCCCGCCCCGGGCTCCGGCTCGACGTAGGGGTAATAGAGGACCTCCGACCCCGCGAGGCGCTCCGCATGGTCGGCCATGCCCTCCAGCACGAAGCGGTGGATGCGGTCGTTCGCCCAGCGGTAGCCGCAGCGCAGCGGCTCCAGGATCACCAGCGGCCTGCCGAGCCGCCGCGCCTCCCCGGCGGCGCGCTCGAGGGCGAAGTTCCACCGCAGACGGCGGGAGGCGATCATCCAGTAGAGGACGAATTCGCCGTCCCGAAGGGTCTCGGAATTGCAAGTCCGGATGCGGACGTCGGGTATCGAGGTCACTGACGGCTACGATAGCAAAGCGGCGGCATCGCCGCTTGGGGGACCGCGGCAGAAGCCACAGCAAGGACGTCAAGGACAAAGGACTCAGACGAGATCGCGGGTTCTCGTCCTTGTTCCCGACCCTCAGTTCTCCTCTTCGCTCTCCAGCCCCAGCCGGATCAGCAGGTTCTGCATCACCCGCGCGGTCAGGCCCCAGATCTGGCGCTTGCCGACGTGGTAGATGCGGATGGTGCGGGCGACGTTGTCGACCAGGACCTCGCGCTCCTCGACCAGCTTGGGATTGGCGAAGGCGCTCAGGGGGAGGCTGAAGACCTCGGCGATCTCGGCGGGGTTGGGCTTGAACTCGATGCCCCGGGGGATCGCTCCGACGCAGGGGATCACCCGGAAGCCGGCTGTGCTCTCGATCTCGTCCAGCTCTCCGAGCTTGAGGACAGCCTTGGCTTCGAGGCCGATCTCCTCCTGCGCCTCGCGCTGGGCCGCCTCCCAGGGGTTCTCCTTGAACTCGCGCCCTCCGCCCGGGAAGGCGATCTGGCCGCGGTGGCTCGGCAGGTTGTCCGTGCGCTGGGTGAGCACGGTCCAGAGCTCTCCGGCGTCCACGTAGAGCGGCGCCAGCACCGCGGCCTGCCGCAGGTCGCTCGCCGCCAGGCGCCGGGGGGGCGGCGAGGCCAGCCGGTGGCGCAGGGCGAGAATCCAACTGTGAGGTTCGTTTTCCATCACTTGATCCATGGCGTCCGTACAAAGTTTTCGGCGGGCCAGAGGCGCATTCCGATCGGCAGGGTCTGCGCTCCCGGCAGGCGGAGGGCCAGCTCGTAGAGATAATAATCGCCCGGCCCCCACCAGAGTGGATGCACGGCGCGCGCCTTGCCCAGGGGGAACTCGAAGACCACGGAGCCGTTGGGCTCGAGCAGGACCGGCCGGATCTCGTTGACCCCGACCATCAGCCGTGAGGGACCGTTTTTATCGAGCTCGACGTCGATGGCCGGGAGCGGTTTCGGGCTGCCCAGGAGCATCTCGACAGGGGAGCCGCCGGCGACCCGCAGGCCGCCCCCCTTGCCGCTCGCCCAGGCGTTGTGGTTGAGCAGCTTCACCCAGATGCCGTTGCCGATCGCGACCTGCTTGCCGGGCACGCTCGCCTGGGTGGTCTCGTAGGGGAGCCACCGCCGGGCAAGGGCCGAGACGACGCGGTTCTCGCCGTTCTCGGCCACCGGATAGGCGGTGGGCTGTCTCCAGAGCGGTTCCAGGAAGGGAAAGGCGAGGACGGCGAAGGCCAGGGCCCAGGCCGCTCCGGCCGCCCGGACCGGGCGCGCGGCGAGGAACCAGAGCGCCGGATAGAGCGGCAGGAAGTAGCGGTTGCCGAGCGGGCCGCCGCCATAGAAGTTGAACGGCCGCAGCACCAGGAAGGCGAGGACCGCAGCCGCCACGGCGAGCGGGATCGTCCATCGCCCGCGGTCCCCCCGGAAGGCGAGGAAACCCAGGAAGAGCGGCAGGAAGTAGGGGAGGATGCCGACGTTGCGCCCCACCAGGGCGTAGACGGCGTTCCAGCCGGCGAGCGTGAGGTTGAGCTCCGGCCGCACCGCCGCGGCCTGCAGCCAGGAGGAGTTCCCCTCGCGCGCCACCCGTTCGGACCAGCGGGCGGCCGGATATTCGACCTCCGGATAGGCCTCGCGGGCGTAGATCCCCTGGCGCTGGCCGCCATAGCCGGTGGGATCGCCGCCAGCGATCCACTGGATCGACATCGAGAGGAGAGCGATCGCCAGCGCCCCGAGCATGAGACCGGCCACCGCCTTGCCGCGCCGGGCGGCCGGAGCCCCCCAGGCGGCCAGGAACGCCGGGATCAGCAGCACGAGGTAGACGGGGCGGTAGACGGCCGCGATCCCGAGCAGCGCGCCCGCTCCCAGCCAGCGGGCGAGGAAGGCCCGCGGGGGCACCGTGTCTTCCCCCTCGTAGATCTGGGCCGGCTGGTCGCGCGAGGAACGAGTCTCCCAATAAACGAGAGCGAAGCCGGCGGCGACGGCGGTGAACAGGAAGAGGTCGGACTCCCCCCAGAAGACGTAGGCGAAGGCCACCGAGGCGATAGACCCAGGCGGCCACCCAGAGCGGCGCCGCGGGGCCGATGCGCCGGCGCAGGGAGGCGGCGGCGAGCAGGGCCGCCGCGGCGAGCAGCAGGGCGTTCGCCACCACCGGCCCGCGCACCGGCGACACCGCCGCGAACGGCGCCAGGACCAGGGCATAGAGCGGCGGCTTGGCGTAGACCAGCCGGCCGCCGCCGGCACGGCTCTGGAGGATCAACCCCTCGGGCGGCACCCCCCAGTTGGCGACGAAGCGGTCGTAGTCCTGGCGGGTGTAGGTGAGGTCGAGGTCGTGCACGAGGCTCGACGCCTGCATGGCGTAGGTGGCCTCGTCGCCCAGCAGGGGGAGCCTGGCGCGGTCGAGCCGCGCGGCGCCGACGAGCGTCGCGAGCAACAGCAGGGCCAGAACGGCCCAGCCGATGGTTTCGAGGGGGCTCCGCTTCAAATCCATTGCTCCCATCTGCGGGCCGCCGAGCTTGGAGAGCCCGAGGCCGCCGAAGAGATGAGGCTCGATCCAGAGATGGGCCGGGCCCGGCGGACGCCGCACCTCGGTCTCGAAGATGGCCTCCTCGCCCGGCGCGAGGTCGCGGGGGAGGGCGAGCCACGGGCGGTCGGCGAGAAGATCCCCGCCGTCCTCCACGAAGAGCTTGACGACCACGGCCACGCCGCCCGGCCCGCGCTCGCCGGCCAGCCAGCGGGCGAAGCCGGTGTTGCGCACGCGCAGGCGCAGCCGCCGGCGCTCCCCTTCGGGCCATGGGAGCTCCGCGCCCTCGACCTCCAGCTCTCCGGGCAACTTCCCCCAGGTGAGGCTGGAGGGGGAAGGGACCTCGGGATAACCCAGCGGATCGTCCCCGGGCGGCGACAGAAGCGCCCATTCGCGGCAGGCCTCGACCACGGCGGCGGCGGCCCGGGCCGGATCGTGCCGCGAGCGCACGTGCTCGCGCGCCGCGCCGCCCATGGTCCGCAGCCGGCCGGGGTCGGAGAGGAGGTCGCGGAGGAGGGCGGCGAGCGCCTCGGGCTCCTCGTCGCCCAGCGGCACGCGGGGGGCGATCTCCGCGGGCAGATCGGCGAACTGGGCGAAGTCCGAGACGATCGCCGGGCCGGCCGGCGGCGAGCACGCGCAGCAGCGAGGCGGAGGTCTCGCCGGCGGTGGGATAGCGAAGGTTGAGGCAGAGGTCGACGGCGGCGATGGCCGCCTCGAAGTCCTCGAAGGGGACGAAGCCGGTGACGTGGACGCGGTCCGCCACTCCGGCCCGCCGCGCCTCTCCTTCAAGGTCCATCACCGGCGCCGCCTCGCCCACGATCAGCAGGTGGACCGCCTCGAGCCCTGGCGCGGCGAGGGCTCGCACGGCGGAGACGGTCCGCTTGATCGGGGTCTGGAAGCCGAAGGAGCCGAGCACGGGGCGGTCGAGGGGGAGGCCGAAGCGGCGGCGCAGCTCCCGGCCGGCCGCCTCGTCCGCCGCCGCCGGCAGGGGGATCCCCATCGGCACGGCCCGCACCGGCACGCCGATCTCCTCCTCGTCGAGAAACGCCGCCGCCCACTCGCTGTGGACGAGCACGCCGCGCTGCCGCCGCAGCAGGGCGCGATGGGCGGGGAGTTCGAAGATGGGCGCGTCCCCCCAGGCGTTCCAGCGCTTGGCGAGCGCCGCGGCCTCGCCCATCCAGCCGTGGTCGCGGGTGAGGCGGGCCTTGTAATCCCAGAATCCGCTCGGCTCGTTGCGGCCGAGGGTGAGGTCGAGCAGCAGGTGGTGGAGGACGACGTCGTGGAGGGTGAGCACGCCGGGGAGGCGCATGGCGAGATCGAGCACCGCGATGTGATAGCGGTTGTTCCCCATCTGGTAGAGCGGCAGCCGGCCATCCGCGCCGGTCTCGCTCGATCGTGCCATCGGCCAGCTCCGCTCGATCGCGGGATCGACCGGCTGCCCTTCCAGGCGGATCAGCCGTACGTCCGCCAGGGCCGCGAGGTGGGGCAGGAGGTCGAGGCTGTAGTCCGCGATCCCCGAGCGGACGGGCGGAAGGGGGGAGACGTAGTCGAGCTTCACCGGGGGTGCCTCCGAGCGGCGGCGGTGGCCTGCGACCTCACCCTCGGTCCCTCTCCTGAAGGAGAGGGAGGGCTTTGCAGAACCGTGGGCGCTCGTAGGGTGCGCTGTGCGCACCAGGACGGTCCCTGAAGGTGCGCACAGCGCACCCTACGGCCCCACAAGACCCGAAGTCGTCCCCCTTCTCCTTTAGGAGAAGGGGATAGGGGATGAGGTCGCAGGCCCCAGAGGCTCCGGTTCCTCACTCCTCAGACCACCAGATCGTCCTTGTCCGCCGACATCTGCCCCTTGAGATAGGCCTCGATGAAGGGGTCGACGTTGCCGTCGAGGACGCTGTCGGCGTCGCCCACGGAGACGCCGGTGCGGTGGTCCTTGACCATCCGGTAGGGCTGGAGGACGTAGCTGCGGATCTGGCTCCCCCAGGAGTTGTCCATCTTCTTCCCCTCGCGCTCGGCCTGCTCGGCCGCCCGCTTCTGCATCTCCCGGTCGTAGAGGCGCGAGCGCAGGACCTTCATCGCCATCGCGCGGTTCTTGATCTGGCTGCGCTCGTTCTGGCAGGAGACCACGATGCCGGTGGGGAGATGGGTCATGCGCACCGCCGACTCGGTCTTGTTGACGTGCTGGCCGCCGGCACCCGAGGAGCGGAAGACGTCGATCCGCAGGTCCTTGTCGTTGACCTCGATCTCGACGGTGTCGTCCACCTCGGGGTAGACGTCCACCGAGGCGAACGAGGTGTGGCGCCGCGCCTGGAAGTCGTACGGGCTGATCCGCACCAGGCGGTGCACGCCGTGCTCGCTCTTCAGATAGCCATAGGCGTAGGCGCCGCGGACAGCGAAGGTGGCGCTCTTGATCCCCGCCTCCTCGCCATCCAGGCGGTCGAGCAGCTCGACCTCGTAGCCGTGCGCCTCCGCCCAGCGCAGATACATGCGGAGAAGCATCTCCGCCCAGTCCTGCGACTCGGTGCCGCCGGCGCCGGGGTGGATGGCGAGGATGGCGTTCTTGTCGTCGTCCGGGCCGGAGAGCTTGAGCTGCAGCTCGAGCTTGTTGAGCTCGCCTTCCAGGCGGCCCAGGAAGTGGTCGAACTCAGGGTCCGCCCCACCGTCCGCGAGCAGCTCGCGCCAGGTGTCGAGCTCCTCGGCGTCGGCGCGCAGACTGTTCAGGGTCTCGACGCGCTTCTCGATCTCGCGGCGCTTCTGGAGGATCGCGGCGTTCTTGCCCGGGCTGTCCCAGAAGCCGGGCGTCTCCATCTGGTGGTCGATCTCGGCCAGCTCCCGCTCCAGGTCGGTGGCCTCAAAGATACCCCCGGAGGTTGGTGAGTTGCTCGGCGAGGGTATCGATCTTCTGCTGGACTTCGTAAGCGATCATGATTCAGCTCCTTGCTCGCGCGAAATATATCCCAAGTGCCGCCCCCGCGAGGACCGTGGAGAGCGCCGGCACCAGCCAGGGGCAGCGGCTGAACGGCGTCAGCCCCTTCTCCCCGAGCACCCGGGCGCGAATGATCCCCTGCTGATCGACCCCGATCAGCTCGCGCACCGAGCCGTCCGGGGCCACGTAGGCGGAGACGCCGGTGATCGCCGCCCGCAGCAGCGGCCGGCGGTTCTCGGCGGCGCGGAAGCGGGCGGCCCGGAAGTGCTGCCAGGGGGCGGAGGTGTCGCCATACCAGGCGTCGTTGGTGATGGTGACGAGGATCGTGGCCCCGCGCTGGACGAGCGCCGCGACCTCGGAAGGAAAAACCACCTCGTAGCAGATCGACATTCCGATCTGCTCGCCCGCCCAGGGGAGGAGCACCGTCCGGTCCGCCGGCCGGTACTCGCCGGCGTTGCGCGCCAGCTTGTCCATCCAGCCGAAGACGCCGCGGAAGGGGACGTATTCGCCGAAGGGGACGAGGTGGTGCTTGTCGTAGCGGGCCACCTCCCCCGAGGCCGAGACCAGGAACGCCGAGTTGTAGAAGGCGTCCCCCACCGGCGAGCTGGAGCTGAAGAGTACCGTGCAGCCGCGGTCGGTGAGGGTCGCGAGGTCGGCGTCGAGCAGCGGCGCGCGGCGGTAGAGGAACGGCCACGCCGCGCTCTCGGGCCAGATCAGCAGCGAGCCCGGCTGGCAGGACTCGAGCGACTGCGCGATCACCTTGCGGTAGTTGCGGAGCACCGCCGCCTCGTCGTAGACGACGAGGTTGGTGATGTTCGGCTGCAGCAGGCGCACGGGGTGGCCGAAGCCCGGCATCTCTCTCCAGGCGAGCGCTTCCTGGCGCAGACTCCAGCGCCCGGCGAGGGGGAGGAGCAGGAGAGGGACGAGGAGGCCGACCGCCGCCGGCTCCCACCGCCGGCGCTGGATCGAGGCGGCCACCGCCGTGCTGGCGAGCACCGCCAGGAACGAGATGCCGTAGGCGCCGATCCAGCCCGAGAGCGGCAGGGCGCCCGGCACCTCGATCCACGAATAGCCGGCGAGGTTCCAGGGGAAGCCGCCGGCGAGATAGGTGCGCAGCCATTCGAGCGCCACCCAGAGCGCCGGCAGCACCAGCAGGCGTTCCATGCCCCCCCGGCGCCAGATGCGGGAGCCGAGCCACGCGAAGAGGGCGTGAAAGAGGGCGAGATAGGCGGCGAGCAGGCTGGTCAGCGCGATGGCGAGCGGCAGGACCATGCCGCCGTAGGTCTGGAGCGTCGGCACGATCCAGTAGAGGCCGGTCATCCACGCCGCGTAGCCATGCACCCAGCCGAGCCGGCCCGGGCGCGGCGACGAGAGGAGCAGCATCAGGGGCGCGAGCGCGATCCACGCCGCGAGCGAGAAGGGGTCCTTGCCGAAGCAGAGACCCCACAGAACGCCGCCCGCGGCGGCGAGGAGATAGCGGACGAGAGGGTGCTTCATGAAAGAGGTCTGTGGCCCGCTCGCCCGGCGATCAATCGCCGGGCTAAGAACAACGCCCCCTGAAGGGGACTTTAAGCCGGGTTTACCCGGCGCCGTTTCTAGCCCGGGCATTGATGCCCGGGCGGAATGCGGACGGATCGTACTGGAAAGCCCCTACTCCGTCACCCACGTATCCAGCTTGTACCCCTTGCGCACCTGGTCGGCCACCTTCTGGGCGTCGTCGTGCGACTTGAAGGGGCCGATGCGCACGCGGTACATGGTGCGGCCGCCGCGGTTGATGGGGGAGAGGTAGGCCTTCTGGCCGCCGCCGGTCAGCTTGCCCCGGATGCGCTCGGCCTGCGCCTGGTCGGCCGAGGAGAAGACCTGGATCACGTAGGACCCCTTGGGGATGGCGGGCGCGGCGGCGGTCCTGGTGGTCGCCTTGGTCGCGGGCGTCTTGGCAGCGGCCGCCTTGGCCGGGGTTGTCTTGGCCGGAGCGGGAGCCTCGGCGCGGGTTCGCGGCGGCGGCCGCAGCTGCCGCGGCGCGCGCCGCCCTGCGGCGGTTGCGCCGCTCCTGCGCCGGGTCGATCGCGGCGGGATCCGTCGCGGGCTCTTCCGCGGCCGGCTCGGCGGCCGGTGGCGGGGGCTTCCGGGCCTCCGGCTTCCTGCCGCCGAGATCCTCGAGCAGGGTGCTGCCCCCGGAGGCCGGCGCGGCGGTTTCCTCCCCGCGCGCCTTGTCGTCCGCCGCCTTCTTGTTGTTCTTGTCGAAGAACTCGAGCTCCTCGAGGTTCTTCCCCTCCTGCGCGGCCTCGGACGGCGGCGTGTTGCGGACCAGCTGCTCCTGGGCGTTGCGGGAGGTGCTCTCGCGCCCGATCCAGACGCCGGAGAAGAAGGCGCCGAGGAGGCAGGTCAGCAGGATCACGAAAGCGACGACGACCTGACGGTTGGTCAGGGCGATCTCGTAGTAACTAGGCTCGTGCGATTCAGCCACGTCGGTTCAGGCTCCCACGACAGGTCATTTTTTGATGAAGGCCTGGAGGAATTCGACCGGGAACGGAAAGATGATGGTCGAGTTCTTCTCCGCCGAGATCTCCGTCAGCGTCTGCAGATACCGGAGCTGCAAGGTCGTCGCGTTCGCGGAGATGATGTCCGCCGCCTCGGCCAGCTTCACCGAAGCCTCCAGCTCGCCGGCGGCGTGGATGATCTTAGCGCGCTTTTCGCGCTCGGCCTCGGCCTGCCGCGCCATGGCGCGCTGCATGTCCGGCGGCAGGTCGACGTTCTTGACCTCCACCATCGACACCTTGATCCCCCAGGGATCGGTGTGCTGGTCGATCATCTCCTGGAGCTTCAGGTTGAGCTTCTCGCGCTCGGAGAGCAGGTCGTCGAGGTCGACCTGGCCGAGCACCGAGCGCAGCGTCGTCTGGGCGAGCTGGCTGGTGGCGTAGAGGTAGTTCTGCACCGCGACGATCGCCCGCGCCGGATCGACGACCCGGAAGTAGATGATCGCGTTCACCTTCACCGAGACGTTGTCCCGCGTGATGATGTCCTGCGAGCGGGACGTCGAGCACCACCGTCTGCAGCGAGACCTTGATCATCGTCTCGAACGGCCAGAAGATGAGCACCAGGCCGGGCCCCTTGGGCTGCGCCGCCAGGCGGCCGAGCCAGAAGGTCACGGCGCGCTCGTACTCCTTGAGGATGTTGACCCACTTGAAGAACAGGAAAATTATGATGAAGGCGATGGCGAAGAATCCGAATCCGATGGATGGCATAAGGCCTTTCCCTTGATTTCAGCAGGATGGAATCATGCGACGACTTCCGGGCGGTGCCGCACCGCCAGGGTGAGATTGCGCACCGCCACCACCTCGACCGGCTCCCCCGCGGCCACCGGCTCGTCGGCGATCGCGTCCCAGATCTCCCCCTGGACGAAGACCTTGCCATGGAGGTTGAGCGGCGAGCGGGCGACGCCGATCTCGTGGATCATCCCCTCCATCCCGGTGCGCACCGGCAGGCGCTGGGCGCGCAGGGCCATCCAGGCCAGGAAGCCGACCACCAGGACGGAGAAGGCCGCCACCATGGCGATCAGCTCCCCGCTGACCCGCAGCGCCGGCTCCGGGGTCTTGAATAGCATCAGGGAGCCGAGGACCAGGCAGCCGATGCCCGCGACCCCCAGCATGCCGTAACTCGTGATCTTGATCTCCAGAATGAAGAAGAGGACCGCGAGCAGGATCAGCGCCACCCCCGCGTAGTTGACCGGCAGCACCGACATTCCGTAGAAGGCGAGGACGACGCAGATCGCCCCCACCACCCCGGGCAGGACGGCGCCGGGGTGCATCAGCTCGAAGATCAGGCCGAGCGAGCCCAGGCCCAGGAGGAGATAGGTGATGTTGGGATCGGCGATCACGCCGAGCAGCGCGCGCAGCGGCGAGACCGCGAACGGCCGCACCGTGGCGCTCGCCGTGTGCAAGGTCAGCTGAGTGGCCCCACGCTGGACCACGCGGCCGTCCAGCGCGCGGACCAGCGCCGGAACGTCCGGGGCGACGAGCTCGATCAGCTTGTTCTGCAGCGCCTCGCCGGCCGTGTAGGAGCGGCTCTGGAGGACGGCCTCCTCGGCGAGCTGGACGTTGCGGCCATTGCGCACGGCCAGCGAGCGGATGTTGGCCGCCGCGTCCTGCTCGACCTTCTTGCCCATCACGCCATCGATGTCCTTCCCCTGGCCGTCGACCGGATGGGCGGCGCCGGCGTTGGTGCCCGGCGCCATGGCGGCGACGTCGGCGGACATCAGGATGAAGAATCCGGCCGAGGCGGCCTGGGCCCCGCCCGGAGAGACATAGACGACGACCGGCGTCCGCGCGCCCAGGATCGCCGTCGTGATGTCGCGGGTCGAGGTCATCAGCCCGCCGGCCGTATCGAGCTCCACGATCAGCGCCGCCGCGTTCCGGCGGTCGGCCTCCTGGATCGCGTCCGCGATCAGCTCCGCCGAGACCGGGTGGATGGGCGACTTCACCTTCACCAGCAGCACCTCGCCCGGAGCTTGAGCCGGCGCCGGCGCCGCCATGATGAGCGGCGCGAACAGGCCGAGAACGCCGAGGGCGAGGAGCGCCAGGGCCAGGGGGCGGGAGGTTTTTGAAGGGGAGCGCATGATGTTGACGATTCAGTATAACAGGGCTGTTTTCATCTCCCGCTTGCGGGGGAGGCCAGGAGGGGGCGTTGCGGAGGAGGCGCGGCCCGCCCGGGCATCAATGCCCGGGCTACGCTTCAAAAGAGAAGCCGGCTGAAGCCGGCTCGAGGAGTCCGGTGTGTTTTGAGCCGGCTTCAGCCGGCTTTTCGTTTCCAGCGTAGCCCGGGCATTCATGCCCGGGCGGGGCCACGCCTCCTCCGCAAACCCCCTCCTGGCCTCCCCCGCAAGCGGGAGAGGAAAAAAGAAACCCCCTACCGAGGCACCGCCCCCAGAATCTCCCCATCCTCTCCCAGCGCCGGGTACGCCGCCCCGCGCGCCCGGCAGCGCGCGGCGATCTCTGGGTAGACCCACTCGAAGAGCATCCTCGCATGAGTCTCGGGATCGAGCCGCGGCGCGTCGTAGAGGCCGGCGGCGCGGCGCTGGCGCTGGGCCTCGAAGAGCAGGAGGGCGGCGGCCACGGAGACGTTGAGCGAGGTGCCCATCCCCTCCATCGGGATGGCGATCACGCCGTCGGCCTGGCTGAGGGCCTCGGGGGTGATGCCGTTGTCCTCATTGCCGAGCAGGAAGCAGGTGGGGAGGGTGTAGTCCACCTCGCGGAAGGGGACGGCGCCGGCCCTGGGGTGGGCGGCGAGGACGCGCAGCCCTTCCCCCTTGACGCGCTCCAGAGCCGCGGCGAGTGTCCGGTGCTTGTGGACGGGGAGCCACTTGCGATTGCCGCCCGAGGCCGGACGGGAGATCTTGAGCCGCCCCCCGGGCCAGACCGCGTGCGCCGCCAGCACCCCCACGGCGTCGCAGCTCCTCATGATCGCCGCGAGGTTGCGCGGCACCTGGACGTCCTCCAGCAGGACGGCGAGGTCCGGCTGGCGGCGGTCGAGGACGGCGCGGAGGCGGTGGTATCGTTTGGGCGTACTCATTGCAACGCGATAACATACCCCGAGCGTCCCTCAGGGCGCGTCGAAAACCAATCGAGAAATCCTGAACGGGAGGGAACATCCTCTATGGCCATCATGGAACGCACGGGAAGCGGCATCGACAAGATCGTCGAGGCTCTCGGCAGCGACGCCGACGACCTTCTCTCCTTCACCTGCAAGGGGATCCCCAAGGAACAGATCACGGCCCCCAGCCCCGACCACGTCGAGCGCATCTGGTCGCTGTCCGACCGCAAGCGCGCCGGTGCTGGTGAACCTGCAGCGGCTCTACGGCACCGGCCGGCTGGCGAACACCGGCTATCTCTCCATCCTGCCGGTCGACCAGGGGGTCGAGCACTCGGCCGCGGCCTCGTTCGCTCCCAACCCGGCCTACTTCGACCCCGAGAACATCGTCCGCCTGGCGATCGCGGCCGAGTGCAACGCCGTGGCCTCGACCATGGGGGTCCTCGGCATCCTCGCCCGCAAGCACGCCCACAAGATCCCGTTCATCGCCAAGATCAACCACAACGAGCTGCTGACCTATCCCGAACAAGTTCCAGCAGATCCTCTTCGGCAACGTCGAGCAGGCCTGGAACATGGGCGCGGCGGCGGTGGGCGCGACGGTCTACTTCGGCAGCGACGACGCCGACCGCGAGATCGTCGAGATCGCCGAGGCGTTCCACCACGCCCACGAGCTGGGCCTCGCGACCGTGCTCTGGGCCTACACCCGCAACAACGCCTTCAAGAAGGACGGGGTCGACTACCACACCGCCGCCGACCTCACCGGCCAGGCGAACCACCTCGCGGTGACCATGCAGGCCGACATCGTCAAGCAGAAGCAGGCGACGGTGAACGGCGGCTTCACCGCGCTCAACTTCGGCAAGACCAGCCCCAAGGTCTACGGCGAGCTGGTGAGCCGATCACCCGATCGACTGGAACCGCTGGCAGGTGGTGAACTGCTACAGCGGCCGGGTGAGCCTGATCAACTCCGGCGGCGAGTCCAAGGGGGCGGACGACTTCGCCCAGGCGGTGCGCACGGCGGTGATCAACAAGCGCGCCGGCGGCTCCGGCCTGATCTCCGGCCGCAAGGCCTTCCAGCGTCCGATGAACGAGGGCGTCGAGCTCTTCCGCGCCATCCAGGACGTCTTCCTCTGCCCCGAGGTGACGGTGGCGTAAGAAAAAGGACAACCCCGGAGGGTTCTGTTGCTCCGGGGTTGTCTTCTAAACCTCTCTAGGGAGTGAGCTTAGAGATCTCTTCTTCTTGCGAGCCGTCTCTGCATTGGCCCATTGCTTGATTGCAGAAACAGGTAGAGCCGACAAGCCCGCAATCGCTATTCTGGGTACATTTGTCGGTAGTTACGCAAGCCAAGATTCGCTGCTGATCTGGCGGCACAGACGAAAATAGGGCAGCGCTAACGAATGCCATAGTGAGTAGAAAGCCGAGAATTTTTTGCTTCATGGGGACTCCACCTTTCTCAGAGGGCCAGGTTCTTTGTGAACCCCGGCGTAAGTTTTATTAGTATAAATTAATTATAGAAAAATACAATAGAAAATCCCCTGCCACGGAGGCCTTCTACAACTCCCCAGAACGCAGGGGTCCGACATCGTCAAGCAGAAGCAGGCATCTGGCAAAGTAGAACTAACCGCCGACGAAGCTCCGCAAGGTGCTGATCGACGGCGCGAAGAAGTAGCCGCCGCCGGTGGGGATCACCCAGTCGGCGATCGTCTGCAAGGGCGCTTCCCCCTGTGGGGTGCGGAGCAGGCAGCCGCGCTGGGCGGCCGGTGTCGCGTGGTTCTGCCCGACGAGCAGGTCGTGCCCGCCGTCCTGGGGTCCGTTCTGGCGGTTCATCCAGCGGCTGTTCAGGATCTCGAACTGCCCCCGGATCGAGGTCTGGTAGCAGAGGAAGAGCAGCCCCCGGTCTCCCGCCGCCGGATCGGCCGCGCCCTCTTCCAGCGGGAAGGGCTCTCCCCAGGGGATGCCGCGGCGCAGGACCTGGAAGGTGAGGGTCTGGTCGAAGGCTCCGCCCTGGTCGGTGGGCAGGTCGCGGGGGTTGACCTTGCGGATGTGGGCGAACCGCGGGCAGAGGTACCCTCGCGGGTCGGCCGGCGCCCCCTCGACCACGCGGGGCGGCGCGCCGGCCTCGGCGAGGACGGCGACCGGGTCCGCCGGAGCGTTGAACTGGAAGTGGTTGAGGGCGAAGGAATCCTCGACCAGCGCCGGATCGTCCCGCTCGGGGCTGCGCGAGAGCGGCGCGCCGCTCGGCCATCGCCCCACCAGGAGGGCCGCCAGCCGGGCTTCGGTCAGCTCCGCGAAGGCCGGGTTCCGGACCAGCTCCGCGACCTGCTCCCGGAGGAAGGCGCGAAACGCCGCCACGTCCTGCCGCAGGCGGCGGAAGACCAGGAACGAGCCGTTCCGCATCCACTCCGGGCCGCCATCCGCGAGGGGGCCGGGGGCGCCCTCGTCGTCCTGCTGCGCGGGGTAGCCGAAGACGAACTGCCCCGGCCAGACCAGCGGCTGTCCCGGCTTGCCGTGGGTGAGTGCCCGGGGGTCCGCCGGATCGAGATAGCGCCGGGTGAGGAAATGGAACGGGAGATCGGACAGCCGTCCCCGCGGCCCCACCTGGGAGATGCCGTCGCGGAAGCCGAAGTGCTCCCTCTCCCCGTCGAGGACGAGCCCCTCCTGGTCGTAGACCACCCGCAGCCCCGAGGCGGGCACCCCCGCGAGCGACCCGCGGAGCCCGTCGGCCAGGTTGCGAAGCTGGCCGGCGTCCCCGGCGCCCAGGATCAGCAGCACGTCCGGCGTGGTCTCCGGCGTCCCGCCGACCTTCCAGCGCGAGCGGTGCCCCTCCTGCCCGGGCAGCCGGGGGTCCCCCAGGCTGCCCGAGACCGCGGCCATCCCCTTCTTGAACGAGGGGTCGCGAATGGCGTCGGCGTCGGGCGTCAGGAGGCGCAGGCCGTCGATCGACAGGGCGAGGTTGATCCAGGGCGCGGAAGGGCCTTCCGGCAGGGCCGCCCGGCGGCGCAGGAGCGACCGGCGGAGGTTCCGCAAGGTATTGACCTGGCCCAGGGTCGCGAGGGAGGGGACCAGCCGGGCCAGCCAGGACCTGGCCTCGCCGATCTGCCCCTCGTTGAACTTGAGCCCGAGCAGGGCCTGGTACCGCGACCCGAACCCGGGGAGGATGTTGCCCTGGATCTCGTCGACGTCGAGCACCGGCTCGACCGGCGCGCCCGGGATCTCCGGGCCGGTGATCACGTCCGAATCGGGGTCGAAAGTCTGCAAGGGCGCTATCTCCGTCCTCGCCGTCCTCGCTCAGCGGGCAAGCCCCGAGCCGAGCTCCCCCTTGGGGTCCGGCTCCGCCGTCACCACCGCCTCCGCCGCGAGCTTCACGCTCTCGGCGGGCGCGAAGGCCGGGGCGCCCCTTTCCCGTAGGCCGGGGGGAGCCGCCGCTCCCGGCAGCAACGGAGCGACCTCGGCCCAGGCCTCCGGCGGCAGGGCCGCGCAGCTCACTCCGCTCTTGAAGACGTGATCGATCTCCCCCTTCTCGGGATGGGGGCAGCACTGCCCGATGCAGGCGCGCGGAGCCACCGGCCCGTCCACCAGCTGCTTGGCGATGCCGGTCAGCACCATCTGGATGCGGTCGACGATCTGGCCGCCGAAGCGGATCGGGTCGCCGTCGAGCAGCACCTGGTCGACCGCGAAGCCCAGCTCGGCCGGCACTTCGAAGCGGGCGCGCAGGATCCGGCGCTCCTCCCGGGTCCCGCGGTCCACCTGCCAGGCCGCCGTCACCTCCTCCCCGGCCGGCCCGGTGAAGCCGTCGAGCGCGAGCTCGGAGATGTAGAGGCCCACCGGGTCCGCCAGGGAGACCGAGAGCCCGGCGCGGGCGAAGCCGTTGACCGCGGCGCCGATGGTCGGATCGCTCGACCGGTTGGGATCGCCGAAGCCCGAGCAGCAGACCAGTTGCTCCGGGTCCACGACCGGCTGGCCGCCGCCGTCTCGCCGCCGGACCGAGGCGCCGCCGGCCACCCGGAACTCCCCCCGCAGGGTGTTCGCCGGGTGGGTGAGGTGCATCATCCCGTCGGTCGTGTTCCACCGGTTGAACGGGTTGTAGGTCCCCTGGCGGGCGTAGTAGCGCCAGTCGCCGGTGCCGGCGTTGAAGAAGGCCACGTCGTAGGGCCAGACGAGGTCGGCGGCCGTCACGGCGGGGTTCACGTGCTCCTGGTAGAGCTCCACCACCAGCCCCAGATCCCCCGCTACGAGGTCGCGCCGCGGGTCGCCCGACTCAAAGAACGGCCGCGTCCCCTCGGCCAGGAACTCCCAGTACTCGGGGCCCTCACAGGTGAAGCAGACGCGGGTGATCCGCCCCTCATTATTGCCGTCGTTGGGCTCGCGGTCGATGTGCCACTCGCAGTATTCGTCCTGCTGGCGGTAGAGCAGTTGGAGCTCCTCGCCCAGGGAGCCCTGCTCGACCCGGCGCAGGGGGCGCCCGTTGACGTGCAGCACGCGCCGCGTCTCGGCGGCCTGCCAGCGCCTCTCATCCGGCTCGTCCTCGTCCTGGAACCAGCGAGTGAGGAACCGGGGGAAGGCGTCCCAGGCGATCGACTCCGAAGCCGGCTCGCCCGGCGTCTCGTCCTTCAGGGGATTGAAGAACAGGCTCGGGACCTCCGGCGTCCCATACGTCACGGCGGCGTTGTCCATCCAGGACGACACGATTTCGCTCCAGGCCTGGGCGCGGTCCTCCGCGCTGTCGGGCCGGCGTGCGAAGTCCTCGAGGAATCCAGGGGGATGAAACCGGTCCACGTATCACCTCCTCGGCGGTTGGACGAACGCGGCGGGCGGTCGTCCTGGACGATCACGGCCCGCCGGGGGCTCATGCCCCCACGGCCAGAGCGTATCGCTCCCTTTGGGAACTGGGAAGCCGGCTGGGGCTGTGACGGTGGCATAAAGGCCCTGGGCCCCCTCTCCACGCGCGGTGGGGAGGGGGCGACAGCACCGAGCCACCAGGCGGTGCGCACGGCAGCGGGTGCTGTGTCTCTCAGAGGGTGTTTCGAAAGTCAGCCCCGCAGGGGCGTAGGCATAAAGCCTGGGGTTTCAACCCCAGGAAACGAGTTACCCCAAACCCATCGAGCCCCGAAGGGGCGCGGGCAGCGAGGACTGGTCAGTTGGCTGCCTGCGCCCCTTTGGGGCTTCTCAAGAGGGGGGACGTCCGGTCATACCTGGGGTTGAAACCCCAGGCTTTACGCCTACGCCCCTGCGGGGCTGACTTTCGAGACACCCTCTCAGGTAGGTTTCCCGATCGAGCCCATAACACGACATCTCCCGTCCGAAATGTGTGATGCGGCCTTGCAGTCTTTCGCCGATACGCTCGGCCACACGGATGGAAGCTTGATTCTCCGGATGAATGAGGCTGATGACGCGATCCATCTGCAAGGTGGAGAAGGCATAGGCCAGAGCCGCCCCTGCCCCTTCGGTGGCATAGCCGTTACCCCACCAGCGCCGCGCCAGAATCCAGGCGAGCTCGAATCCGGGCCAGCCTTCAGGCGCGGCAAAGCCGATCATCCCGATAAATGCGCCAGTCTCTTTGTGCTCCACCGCCCACATGCCAGCACCCCTGAGTTGCCAGTGTCCCATGACGAATGCCAAGTGTCGCCAGGACCGGCCTTGATCCCACGGTTCCGGCCCAGATCCCAGGTACCGTAAGACCTCCGGGTCCGCATGGAGCGCGGCATAGTCTTCGATGTCAGTGGTGCGAAACGGCCGCAGCCGCAGGCGTCGTGTTTCCAAGGCAGGGATTCCACATGCGTCCATCCCCGGATCCCTTCCGTGGTTGCCGGTCGCGTGGATCACGTATTGCAAATTTGGATACTCCACAGTGAAGGGTGCGGCGAAAGTCATGTCCGTTCGCCTACCCAGAAGTCTGCGCAGGAGGCCCGCACGGACGCTCGAGCTCAATGACCAACAACACGCAGGAGTGTAGAGAGGTAGTAGCCCGTTGCGAACAAAGGATCGGTGAGGGGGACTGCGTGTCCCGTGAAGGGGACAAGAATCTGCTGTCCGGTGGAAGAGAAGGTGCGGGGCGAGGGGTGCTCCCTCGCCCGGATCTCAATTCACTGGAGAAGGCTGCGTATTGGGCTTGGAATTGCCGAGCGGGTCAGCTCTGCTGCCTGCCTTTCCAAAGGGGTCGGTCGAACTGCCTTCCTTCCCAAACGGATCGGTTGAGCCGCCTTCCTTCCCGAAGGGATCGGTCGAACTGCCTGCCTTTCCAAACGGGTCGGTCGAGCCACCTGCCTTCCCCCAGATCCGGCTCACGAAGGCCCACGCTTCGGATAGAGCTCCGGTAACGCTGCGTCGAGACTGCCATGCTTCTCGTGACCGATGATCGTAGGTCGCGGCGGCGAGCGGCCCTGCGATGAGGAGAAGCATGAGGAGGAGGGGCGCTACGCGGAGGCGGCGCGGAAGGATCATGTCGTGCTCCTTGCCGGGCGGCCAAGCCGGCTGCCACCATGACTGCCGGATTCCGCCCTCCTAGAGAAGGTGCCACAAAGGACGGACAATTCGTCCCTCGAACGGTACAGGGTGCGGACCCAAGGGGCGAGCGCCGGGGGCACGACGCGGACAGGCACGCTCTTTTCCCTTCAGGGCACCACCTGTGTGAAGGCCAAAGTTCGTCTTTCACGATATTCTGGCGGCATGCATGGAGGAGCTTCGTATGCGTCACGATGGGCTGGTCACGAGACGTGAGGTAGGGACATGGCACGAATGAGGAAGCGTCGGGAGAGCGGAGAATCCGTATCTCTTGGCCGGGTGCTCGCGGTCCTTCGGGCCACGCTCGACTTGACCCAATCGGACCTTGCCCGGCTCTCGGGAGTGAAGCGATCGTCGATCTCGGAGTACGAGCGAGGGAGGAGCACGCCGGACGCCGTGACCCTCGAGCGTCTCCTCGTCGCCATGCGCTTCCGGTGGACCGCGCTTGACCTTGGAGGCTGGTTCGTCGATCGGCTTCTGATCGACTGCCGGCTTCCCGAGGGCGAAAACATCCGAGGCGGTACCGCGCCTCTGCTCGTGACCGCGTCCGCTCTGGCGACGCGACTCAGTGCCGACATGGTGGTGGCAGGTCAGACGGTGGGACGGTTGAGCAAGCTGGTCCTCACGCTCCAGGAGGAACAGAAGACGGAAGACCCACCATCAGAAACCGGCAATCCAGCCGCTCCCGCGAGGGATCGCAAGGCTGAGCGGCGAGTGGCCCAGGCTCTGTGGACTCGGATCAAGCTGCTTCCACGGAAGAAACAGATAGAAACGCTCCGAGATGCTCCCTCCGAAGCGCAGTGGGCGGTCTGCGAGCTGCTGTTTACCGAGAGCCAGCGCCTGTGTGGCGAGGACCCGGTCAAAGCGGCTTCCCTTTGCGAGCTCGCCTTGACTGCCGCCGATCTCGCTGAGGGCGGCGAGGGCCTGCGCGCCAAGCTGCGAGGGATCGCCTGGGCGCATTTCGGAAACGCCCTGCGCGCCCAGGATGACTTGGAGGGAGCGGAGCGCGCCTTCATCTCCGCCGACGCGATTTGGAAGGTCGGGGAAGGCGTGGCGGACGGGCTCCTCGAGGAGGGGCTCATTTTTGCTCTCAAGGCTTCCTTGCGGCGAGACCAGCGACGCTTCGATGAGGCGAAGGATCTCCTCGAGCGCGCGTCACTGCTCGCGAGCAACTCCACGTTCCGAATTCAGGTCATGGTGAGCAAGGCCAAGCTCTTGGAAGAGATGGGAAACCTTGAGGAAGCGGTCGCGCTCCTGGAGCACTTGAAGGAGAAAGCCTCGCCGAAGGAGGAGGCGCGTATCCTTTTCCCGATCTGGCAGAACCTCGCCCACACGTTGAGCAAGCTCGAGCGCTTCAAGGAGGCCGCGGCGCTCCTGCCGGAAGCCCGGGCACACCTTCTCAAGGCCGGTGGGGAGCTGAATCGGGTTCGGCTGCTGTGGACGGAGGGGCGCGTCACCGCAGGTCTCGGCGATGTCGAGGATGGGATCGCGCTCCTTGCCCGCGTACGAGGGGAGTACGCCTCCCGCAACATGGCCTACGACGTGGCGCTCGTCTCCCTGGAGATCGCCATCCTCTATGCCAGCTTGGGGCGGACAGAACAGGTAAAGACCCTTGCCCGACACATGACGCCGATCTTCCAAGCGCACGCCATCCATCGGGAGGCGCTCGCCGCTCTCGCTCTCTTCCGACAGGCGGCAGAGCGTGAGCAGGTCACCGAGGAGTTCGCCCGCGCGATGCTCTCTTACCTGGGGAAGGCGCGGTATAACCCCGAACTGCGGTTTGAGGGTGAGATTTTGACATGAGGATCGGCACCAGGGCGGCCACACAGGACCGCCCTTGCAACACACTCAAGGCTCGGAGCAGACCGTGCTGATCTGGCAGAGATGGCCGCCGATGCCACAGGCGGAAGGCTTGCCGTCACTCTGCTGGCCGGAGAGCCGGAGAAGGTGCCAGGGAGTCGCGACCGGGGCACCGGAGTGTAGCGGAAATGCCAAGCAGCTAACATCCTTCGTTCGATGGAGGCCATCTTCTCTACCCGAGGTATTAATAGTCCGGCCATGGGTATTTGACAAAAATGCTGTTGGTAAATAAGGAGACATCTAGAGGCTTGGACTCCGCTACATCTTCCAAATCTACAACAATTTCAACAGAACCCGGGACGTACTCAGTTTCCCCAATACTCTTGCTTAGATAGCCAAAAACCATAAAATCTCCAGTCTCACTGTCGCGTGCGGTTTGATCAGGATCGGCGATCGTGACTTCCGCTGTAAACGATATAGTGGCCTCAAAACCTAAGGTGATAGTGTTCCCATCTATTTCCTCGATCCAAGGTTCGCTGAGATCAACCTCGCTGACTTCCACATCCGAGACCTCACCTTCCAACTCATCTACATAAATACCGCTGCCCTCAAACGATTCCTTGACCTGAGTGACAATGCCTGGAGTTAAATAGACAAAAGCTTGCTCCGCTGCCTTGGCGAGAACTGCGGTGGCTTCAACTGTCTCATGGATTTTCGTAATTATGGTAGGCAGTGTTTCGATATACTCCAATCCATCGGCGAGTTGAGCGGCCTCTGCTATACCCTTATCTGCTGAGACCACATGAAGGGTGTGACCATGTGCCTTGGCGTGTCTCTCGGCGGCGAGGATAAAGAGAGCGTCAGGAAACTCATGCTTCTTGGCAGCGCGAGTGGCGAACGGCGGCAATTCTTCAAAGTAACGCTTACGGAGTTCTGCAACGGAGACTTCGTCGGTAGACAGCGTGACTGCCGCTAGGTCTCTGAGGAGCCGATCAAACATTGCGTTGAGTTCATTGATCAACACAGTCTTGTCAGGCATCTTAAGCAGCCCGTATAGCCCTGCCTCATTAGTCTGAACAAGCACGCCAAGAGCGGCTCTGTTCTTTTTCGAGAGAAGTTCAAGTGCGCGTGCAACCTCCGAAGCTATCGCCTTGCGGACCTCGCCGATGGTTACATCTGTTACGTAGACTGTTGCCTCTTGTGCCGCGACGAAAGCTGCAAGTTGCTCGAAGCGCTTACTTGCGAAATGGAGATTCTCCCGCCGGAAGACCTCCGTATCAAGGAGGATATGGAACATGGATACTCCTCTTGTCGCCTGACGTCTCTTCTACTGACGCCCAATCCGACTGGGCCTAAGCAGCGGCGCCAGCCCTCCAATTGAGGCCGGTTGTTAGGCAGGTTTATCAATTACGGCCCTCTTTAATCGTTTTTCAATACTCTCTGCCAGGCCCGGTTTGTTGCAGCCAAATCGCCAGTGCAAAAAATGCTTGTCACTCTGAATTCCTGCGCCAAAGACACCCTTAAAGTTCTCTAGTACCCTTTCGTCTAGCCCTACCACCAGACACTTGGTAGGCTCTGAAGCTTGACTCGTCAATGAACTGCATATGGCGGCGCGGGTCAAATAATCGTCAGCCGGAAGTGAATAGCCCAAGAACACAAATTCTGTAGCCCGGGAGCAAACCTCTAGAACATCTCTCCAAATACGATGCTGCTCCTTGTACTGGAATCGCTTGGCAAAAGTGGGAGGCGTGATTATGGGGGGGCAAGCAAGTTTAGAGAATGGCTTTCTACTGCCTAGATCGCGAGGCCAGCCTACCTCAGAGTACGCAACGATGCGTTTCTGTGACCGAGGAATTCGATGGTCCTCGTTCGCGATCAAATACGTCCACCTGTTTCCAATCCCGCAAGTGATGTCATACCAGCCAACGGAGCCATGTGGACGCAAGAGAAGGTATCTTTCCTCCTTCTTAGAAGGAGGGCTCCAAGCAGCACTTGTATAAGCCACCTCTCCCACAGAATAGCCCGTCAGGTAGATGTCCACTTCTTCGTCCCAGTTGAAATTTATTATCGCATCCCTCTGGGGGTCGAGAGCATCAAGAACGTCCTCGAAGTCAGCAGGCCGCTCCATAGATTGGCAGATATCAAGAAAATAGGTTCTGGTCACGCAGGCAAGAAGATTGAATAAGTGGCGAACGTGGATTGGCCCGACCTCAGGCAGATCATCATGACCTTCGTCGAAACCAAAAAGAGACGGCGATTCGGACAGGCTATGAGCCAGAGTGAAGAACTCGGCAACGCTCACTTGACCGACTGAGCCAATCGGCAGGCCAAAGTACCGTTGCAGGAAGGTACCAACAGCCTTTTCTATTTCCTCCCTTTGAGCGCGGAGTCCTCTAGAGCTTAAACTGCTTGGAAGACCCATCTCCGGAATTCCCGGAACCTTTCGTCCACCTTGCAGATATTCAACTAGTCGGGTCGTCAGCGAGGCTCCAACGGGATAGCATAATCCTGCAGAGAAACCTGCGCCAACGAACAGCACCCTTTTGAAGGCATGGTCTGCCGATCTAATCCCTAATTCTGCGACTGCCATCGTTTTATGCCTTCTGTAAAGAAGTCCGCCGCCCAACGCTCTGCTGCTCAGCGGCCAGGAAGCGGAGCTTTCTGGTCCGCTGGAGCAGCCGTGTTAGGCGATTCTCCGTTCCTGCTCACCTTCTTGGTGTCGTCAAGCAGTTTAAGAAGCAGGCTTGCAAATGCCAGCAGTTCCATGACGCGCGTTGCATCTGTGTGGCCGACAGTCCTATGACTCCCCGGATTCTTGAATGCACCGATCGCCCCTCTAAATAGGGAATGAAAGCCCTCTTGCTCGGCTACTACGTCACTGAGCTGAATTGGAGGCACCTTTGAGCCCAAGGCCTTTGATATCAAATTGACGCCGACATCACTGTTTGAGAAACCAGAGAGCGCTCGCACCGCCTCTTCCACAAGTCGGAATGCCTCGAACACAGCCGAGTCATAAGCACTTACGGCGAACAGAGGCTGGCATTTAGAGATGAGTTTTTCATGAAAGATCGAGAACAGCATTGTAGGCGCGTCTTGGGACTCCCTCAAGCGAAGAAGTCTGATTTGAGCCAAAAGGCCCAGCGATTCTTCTAGGTTCCGTTGCGCAAAGTAACCATCTGGTCTCGGTTTTCTGCCGACCTCCTCCCAAGACTCCTTCTGTATACGCTCCAACCCAGCCCGCCAGAGCACAAGCTCAGGCGACTGGGATCCGTACTTTTGCTCCAGCGCCGCCTCCACACCGGAATACCAGCCTTGGAATTCCGCCACAGTGATCCGTTCCTCTGGCGGTAGTGTCTCGTAGCCAGCATTGTAGTGCCTCGTGATCTGATCGCGCAACATCCGCCCCTGCCTGATCAACTCATCAATCACGGAGATCCTTCCTAGTTACGCCAACCATTAAGCGTCTATCTGAAGTCCTCCCCACACCGAGTGCCCGAAGTCCGCCACCAATCCGGGGAGGATTTCAGATAGACGCAGGTTGAACGAAGCCGCGGGCCAGTCCGGAGCGGTCCTATGGAGATTCAATCCTTCGCAGGCCCTTCGCGCACCACCCTGCTGGCACCCACACCAGCTCCGAGAGCCGCCGTGTGGCTTTCAGAGGACCGTCCAGCGAAGGGATCTGCCGCATGCTCAATCTCCTGATCCGCGATTTCGTGGAGACGATTATACCGTAGAGACCCGAAGAGATACACAACGGCCCGACTCCACGGCTGAGCAGATAAACATTGAAATCGAGCCATGAACAGATACATCATCGCGGCGGAGCCCTCGGCGCCTGAGCCGGTGCCAGTTCCTCGGCGAGGCGCAGGGCCTTTTGTCCGCAGACCTCGCACCTCAACGGGTCTACGCCGGTGAGGCTCTGGAGCAGGGACTGCCAATCGGACTTCGTGAGCTTCGGTTGCACGGGCCGGCCCGGCAGAACCTCGCGGCAGAGAGCCAGAGACTGCTCCCGGTGGCGGTTGGCAAAGAGGCCGAAGTAGCGGATCCTTACGAAGCGATCCGGCAGGACGTGCAAGAGGAACCGACGGAGAAACTCCTGGCCCGAGAGTGTCATCTCTCGGCTGCGGTTCCCCGCGGCGTAGTCCTTCCAGGTGAAGACCACCCCCTCATCTCCCAGCCGCACCAAGCGCTGATTGGAGATCGCCACCCGGTGGGTATAGCGCGCCAGGTAAGCGAGCACCTGCTCGGGACTGCCGAACGGCGGCTTGCAGTAGACCACCCACGACTTGCGGTAGAGCGCACCAACGGCCGGCAGGTGGGAGGGGGGCAAGTCGCCGTCCTGTTCGGCCTGCTTGAGAGCCGCGAGGAATTTTCCCCGGAACAGCTTTTCCAAGACTCGTACCGGGAGAAAGAACTCCGGTCGGCTCCCGACCCACCAGTCGCCGTCGATGGAGAGCCCGCCGCCGGGCACGATGCAGTGCAGATGGGGATGCAAGGTCAGCTTCTGGCCCCAGGTGTGAAGAACGGCCAGCACGCCGATACGAGCCCCCAGGTGCTTGGGATCGGCGGCGATCTCCAACAGAGTTTCCGAAGCACAGCGAAACAGCAGGCTATACAGCAGTCGCGGATGGCTCAACGCCAGAGAGTTGAGCTCTTCCGGCAGGGTGAAAACGACGTGGAAGTAGGGGACCGGCAGCAATTCGGCGCAACGCGCCTCCAGCCAGCGCTCCTTCTCCAGGCTCTGGCACTTCGGGCAGTGACGGTTGCGGCAGGAGTTGTAGACGATCTTGCAGGCTCCGCAGTCGGCACACTCGTAGACGTGGCCGCCCAAGGCGGCGGTCCGGCAGGTTTCGATGGCTCCCAAGGTCCGCAGGTGGGCCCGGCTGAGCTTGCCGTGATTCTGCTCACGGAAAGCCGGCCCGAAACGACGGACGACATCAGCCATCTCCAGCCCTCTGGAGGAGGCCATGTTGGCCCCGCTACTTTCGGGCGGCCTGGGGCGGACCCTCCTTGGAGCCGGCGTCCAGCCAGTCCAGTGGGCTGACGACTCGATTCAAAGTCCGGCGGCTGACGTGGATGTAGATCATCGTGGTCTTGAGGCTGCGGTGCCCCAGGAGCTCCTGGATGTAGCGTAGATTGGTGCCGCGATCGAGCAGATGAGTGGCGAAGCTGTGCCGGAGAACATGGGCAGTGACCCGCTGGCCAATGCCCACCTCCGCGGCGGCCTTCGTGATCTCCTTCTGGACGGATCGTGGGTTGAGGGGATCGGCCTTGGTCTGGCCGTAAAACAGCCATTTCTCGGGCTGATCGCGCTTCAAGTAGGCGCGAAGAGGAGCGACCAACGTCGAGGCCAGCATGACGTAGCGCTCTTTACCGCCTTTGCCGGCACGAATGCGAATTCTCATTCCCTTGGCGTCGATGTCGGCAGGCCGAAGCTGAAGCGCTTCTTGCAATCGCAAGCCGCCAGAGTACAGCGTCATGAAGATCACCCGATACTTCAGGTTGGACTCCGCTGCGAGCAGCGCGGCCACCTCCTTCTCACTCAAGGCTTGGGGTAACTGCTTCTTCCGTTTCTGGTAGGGAAGCTCGCCGAGATCGAAGGCACGCCGCAACACCTTGCAGTAGAAAAATCGCAGAGCACAGACCGCTTGGATGATCGATGATTGGCTCAGCTTCTTTTCTCGGATCAGGTACAGAACGTAGGCTCGAGCTTCCGAGACTCCCATCTGCTCGGCGGGTCGCTTGCTATACTGGACGAAATTGTAGACAACCCGGAGGTAGCACTTTCCCGTCCGCGGACTCATCCCTCGCAGCTGCAGTTCCGCCTCCATCCGATCGCGCATTTCTCCCATATCCGTGTCTCCTTTCGAGAAGTGAGACCCGAAAGAGTACTCGGATGAAAGAACTACTGCTCTGGATGTGGTACAGTAAGGTTTACGGCGAGTAGAGCTACCGCGTAGCGGTTTTGTTCAACAGCCTAGTTCAACGTTTAGCCGTTTTGCTCCGAAATGCATATGGTTGTCAAATTCTCAGCTGGCACGCTCTGCTTCAGCCGATGTATGCTCTTCATTCTATGGAATGTTCGCATCTTACATCTGCTGTTAATCGATCGTCAACGCCGCGATGCGGCAGCGTAGAAGCGACCCATCCCCTTGAAGCACCGTGGCTGACCGGCAGGTAGGTCCCCGGAAAGCTATCTGACTGCGGCGACGAGCCTTCCGCTTCTCGCGAGGTGAATCTGAGCGTATAGACGTCTGAGCTGGGAACGTTATACGTGGACGCTATGCCACTCCAGGACAGCGGCCGCGGTATCTTGCCTGGAATGAAGCAGTTCCGGAGTGCACAGTCGATCCGCGCGCAACTTATCCGAGCGATACCGCACGAATAAGCGTCCGAGCGAGATCGGCTTCTACGCTCGATCGAACCTTTAAAAGGGTGCGATATACTAGAAGCGCCTGGAACCGTGCCGGCCGGTGGGCTCCTGGGCAGCGTTCGTTGACAAGATGGGTCATGGCGGCAAACCCGGCCTCGTCGTGCTGGCGCCGGCCCTGGAAAGCGCCGTGACGCTCCCCGAGTCGGGCGCGTTGACGGAGGGGATCGCTGCTCTGACGGCCGGAGTACCTGCTCTGGCCCACGCTTGGGCCGCTCCGCCCCTCTCTTGGGCCAGACGATCCCCGGGCGGGGACGGTCCGGCCCAAGCATGGGCCAGGCGGCCCCCGAAGAGGGACGGTCTGGCCCAAGCGTGGGCCCGAGCGCCCCAAGCGTGGGCCAGGGCATCCCCGGTCGGGGATCGTCTGGCCCAAAAGAGGGCCGGAGCGCCCCAAGCGGGGGGGATGCCGGCCCAAGCGTGGGCCGGAGCGCCCCAAGCGTGGGCCAAGGCATCCCCGGCCGGGGATCGTCTGGCCCAAAAGAGGGCCAGAGCGCCCCAAGCGGGGGGGATGCCGGCCCAAGCGTGGGCCGGAGCAGCCCAAGCGTGGGCCAGAAGCTCCCCTCGTGCCCCAGTCCCTCCTCAGGGCTCGAAGCAGACCGGGCTGATCTGGCAGGGATGGCCGCTGATTCCACAGGCGGAAGGCGTGCCGTTGCCCTCCCGGCAGGGGGTCCCGCAGTTGCTCCGGCAGGAGCAGAGGGAGCACTGGATGAGCGGATCGACCGGCCGGCCGGCGGCGGGGATCAGGACGGCGAGGGCGGCGGCCAGCATCAGGGGGCGCAGAACTGTTTTCATCGGAGACCTCCTTCGTCAGTCAGAAGTCTCCGGAGCAATCGGCGTACCAGCTCCCGATCGCATCCGTCAGTCCCAAGGGGGCGAAGTCTGTCCTTCGTTCCGAGCTCGCCTGAGCAAACCTCCCGGTCTGATATGATCTTGGTGCGGGCTCCGGCAGCCGGAGTCCTGGTGGCGTGCCGCTTTGCGAGGCTTGTTTTATGCACCCGCTGCTTCTACAGCACAAGGCCGACATCGATTCACTCTGCCGCCGTTCTCACGTGCGGCGGTTGGAGGTGTTTGGTTCGGCGGCCCGCAGTGAGGATTTCGACCCCCAGCGTTCCGATGTCGATCTTCTGGTGGAGTTCGACCGAACCCATGTCACGCCGACTCTGGGTACGTTCTTCGAGTTGCGCGATCAGTTGGCTATGATGATCGGGCGGCCCGTAGATCTGGTGATGGCAGGTAGTATCCGAAATCCCTTCATCCGGGCGGATATCGAGCGCTCGCGCCAGACGGTCTATGCGGCGTGAGCCTCAGGCGTACCTCTGGGATGTGAGGGAGGCGGCGGACGCCATCCTGGAATTTACGCTCGGGCTCTGCCTCGACGATTATCTCACCGATCGGAAGCTGCGATCTGCCGTCGAACGGCAGTTCGAGATCCTGGGGGAGGCTCTGAACCAATTATCGAAGGTGGCGCCGGAGGTTGCGGTAAGAGTTCCCGATCTGCCTCAGATCGTTGCCTTTCGGAACCTCTTGATCCATGGCTATGCGACCGTAGATCATCCCACGGTGTGGGAGACGCTCCAATCACGGATTCCGGCTTTACGCCATTGTGTGGCAGAACTGTTGGAAACCTATGGCAGCGATGATTCTACAGGTTAGTTCGAAACTCACCTGACCCATCAAAGATCGGCTTCGCCGGATCGGCCGGCACCTACAGCCCGTCAATCGGCGTACCAGCTCCCATCAGCTCCCGGATCTCGTCGACCCGCGCCTCGGCGTCCTCGTCTCCCAGCTCGATCAATCTCTGCGCGTAGTCCGGCTGGAACATCAGCATGCTGAGAAAGTCGGAGGTCTGCGTATCGCGCGTCCCCAGGCTGCGGACGAGGTAGCGGAAGCTGGTGGGGAGGCGGGGCTCGTAGCTGGCGGCGAGCTGGCCGAGATCCCGCGACGGACGCAGGACCCGGATCGCCACGTCGCGCAGGCCGTTGCGCTCCTCGGGCGGCAGCTTGGCGAGGAGACGGTTCATGCCTTCCAGGCGCCGCACGTCCTCGTCCACGACGTCGAGGAAGATCGAGTCCATGAGATGCCCGAGGATCTGCGCCGGCGGCGGATAGCCGGTGCTCTTGAGGCGCTCGGCCTCCTCGAAGTTGGGCTCGTAGTGGGGCGAGAGGGCGAGGATGCGCGTGGCGCCGAGGCGCAGGGCCGGGACCAGGGGGGTCGAGAGGCGGATGCCGCCGTCGCCGTACCAGGCGTCGCCCAGGCGCACCGCCGGGAAGAACATCGGCAGGGCGGCGGAGGCCATGACGTGCTCGACCGCGATCCGGGCGTGGAAGCTGCGGTGCCGGGGCTGGCTCCAGGGCTGGAAACGGCGGGCCTGGACCCAGGTGACCGTCTGGCCGGTCGAATAATTGAGCGCCGTCAATGCCAGGGCGTCGAGGCTCCCGCGCTCCAGATTGCGCTGGATGCCGATGATCTCGCCGTCCACGTTGGCCGAGGCGCGCTCGATCGTGCCGCGGAGGGGAACGGTGTCCACCAGCCCGCGCACGGCCGGCGCCATCGCCGAGCCGCCCGAGGCGAGCCGGGTGGCCCAGCGGGTGAAATGGCGGGCGAGCGACGGGGTGTCGACCCGGAAGATGTCCTCCACCTGCAGCGCCGGCCCAGAGATCGCTGAGGTCCGCCGCGGCCTCGGCGAGCGAGCCGGGGTGAGCGGCGATGAAGGCGGCGTTGATCGCCCCGGCGGAGACACCGGTAATGATGGAGAAGCGCAGGTCGGGGATGCGGCGGGCGAGGCCGCGCAGCACGCCGGCCTGATAGGCGCCCCGCGCGCCGCCGCCGGAGAGGACCAGGGCGAGGCGAGTTTGCTGTCATGCCAGGATCGCCGCCTGGCCGTGGCATGATCGCTGTTCATCTCAGGCACGGCATCACTGTATGGGAGATGGGGACAAAATGGGAGGAAGCGCAAAAATGAAAACGGCTCTGACGGCGCTGGCCGTCGTCGCGATCCTCGTCCTGGCGGCCGTCGGCTTCATCTATTCGGGGCTCTACGACGTCTCGGCCAGCCATCCGGACCGCGGGCTGATCCGCTGGGCGCTGGTGACCACCCAGGAGCGTTCGGTTCATCGCGGAGTCGAGGCGCTCAAGGGGAAGATCGTGGTGCCGAACCTCGAGGACCCGAAGCGGATCCGCACCGGCCTCATCCACTACCACGAGATGTGCACCACCTGCCACGGCGCGCCGGGGGTCAATATCTCCGAGATCGGCCAGGGCCTGAACCCCGATCCTCCCGAGCTGTCCGACGCTGGTCGGGACGAGCCGGAGGAGACCTTCTGGGTGGTGAAGAACGGCATCAAGATGACCGGCATGCCGGCTTTCGGCGTCACCCACACCGACGACGAGATCTGGGACATCGTGGCCTTCCTCCGCCGGATGGGGAAGCTCTCGCCGCAGGAGTACCAGGCGCTGGTGCAGCAGGCGGGGGTGAAGACGGCGGGAGAAGAGGAGCACGAGCACGAAGAGGAGCACGAGCACGGGGCTCAGTAACCGTCTGAGGTAGCGGGAGGGGCTTGTCCCCCATAGGCGTTAACTAAAAGGGAATCCTCATTGTAGAGACGCCCCGTGGGGCGTCTCCGGGGCGGGAAATCGGCCGAGCTCCCCTGGACGACCCCGCGGGCATCGGCAAAGAGATCCTCCTCTTCCGCCGCGGAGACGCCCCACGGGGCGTCTCTAAATGAGGATTCCCTTTTAGTTAACGCCTATGGGCTTGTCCCTCATCCGCCCCGAAGGGGCGGAATTTGAATAGCCTGGGGTTTCAACCCCAGGTGGGGAGGACCCCGAAATCCAAGCCCTGTAAGGGTGGCCGATCCAACCCCCGGACCCAGGGCGTTGCCCTGGGCTGAGGGAGGGCGGCCCGTTGGGCCTCAAACAAATTCCGGCTGGGGGAAGGGCCAAAGGCCCGGGCTTCCTCAGCCCAGGGCAACGCCCTGGGCTCGGGGCCCGCTTCCTACTTGGCCGCCTGCTGGTCCGGCGTCTGGGTGCCGGTGATCTTCAGCGAGCTCGAGCATCGTCTGGAAGGCCGGCTCGTTGGCCGCGAACTTCTCGTCGGGCGTGGTCATCAGGAAGATCACCACGTCCTTTTCCCGCGGCACGGCCACCCAGTGCTGCGTGGTGCGGACGGTGCCCTTGCCGTCGATGCCGGCGCCGGTGCCGGGGCCGCTCACCACCAGCGAGAAGCCGCGCATGCCGCCGACGTTGATGACTTCCTTCGTCCGCACCTCGGCGCCCAGGCTCTTCGTGAGCCCGTCCGCGCTCTGGTCGAGCAGCACCCGGGGGTTATAGGCCTTGCCCGAGTTCTGGGCGAAGACGGCGATCGACGAGATGTTGTCCGGCGACCAGACGCAGCAGATGTTGCCCGGCACCGTGAACTTGGTGGCGTCGCCCTGCTGCCAGCCGGTGGGCTGGGCGAACGAGAGGCCCATCTGCTCCGGGGGGATGCCACCGGTGGCGGGAGCGGCCGTGCCAGGCGCCGCCGGCGCGGTGCCCGCGGGCGGGGTCGCCGCCGCCGGCTGCCCCTGGGTCGTCTCCGGCATCGCCGGGTCCTGCGGCATCGCCTGCGGGTTGATTCCCGGAGCGCCCTGGGTGGTGGTGGTCTGGGTCGTCTCCTGATCCTGGGCCGGCTGGCCCTGCTCGATCGGGGTGTCCTCCTTGACGATCACCTCCCCCTTGGCCGGCGCCTTCTTCGGCGGCTGCGGACGGCGGGCCGGCGACTGCGACCAGGCGGGGAGGAGGGGCGCGGCGAGCAATACGGTTGCGAAAACGAGAACGCGTGTGTTTCGCGGGTTCATGATCTTCCTCGGCTCTCCTTAGTGGCGATCGATGGGCATCGATTCATGCCAGGGTTCAAGATGTTGCAAAGGGGATCCCGTCTGGATCCAGATCCAGCCAGGATCGCCTTCCTCCTCAACGAACGGGCGCCCATGACCTATTTCGGGGAGCCCAGAATCTCGACCGACGCGAGCATTTTGTCGAACGTCCGCTCATCCACTGCGAATGAGTCTGCGGGAGTGCTCAGGAGCAGGACCACGACGTCTCTCTGCCGTGGAATGGCGACCCAGTGCTGCTTGATCCGCGGGCCGCCTCCGTCCTTGCCGGTGCCGGTCGCAACCAGCCCCACCGCTCTCAGGCCCCCAACCTCTTGCACCTCCCGTGCCTGGACCTCGGCGCCGAGGTCGCCCTCCAGAGCCGCCGCGAGGCGGTCCAGGAGGAGAGCGGGGCTCGCCGGTGGAGCGGTCTGCCACTGGAAGACCACCACCGTCGCGGCGCCGTCCCGCGTCCAGGCGCGGAGGGTTTTTCCCGGTACGTCGAGCAGGGCAGGGTTGGCGCGGATCCAATATCCGGGAGCGGACATCTTAATCCCGAGTGTCGCGTCCGTATAGATCCGCGCCGAGGGCGCGAGCTCGCCGGCGAGCATGCCGCCCACCGTGGCATAGGTCGAGCTCGCCGCCGCCTCGGCGGCCCACTGGCGGCTGCCGTCCCGGCCGACCAGCTCGACCGCGTCGATGGCGCTCCACCCCGGACGCCGCGCCGTGTCCATCTCCACGAGGATCGCCCGCGCCACGACTTCGCGGTCCGTTCTGACCACAAAAGAGGACGGCGCCTGCACCGTTGGATCATCACCTTCCCAAAGAAGAAAGGACACGCCGTCCTCCAGGGAGGCCGAAACTCTGAAGACGGCGCCGGGGTTCAGCGACTCGCGGACCCGGACCTCGGCGATCGCCACCGGGCGCTCGAAGCGGACGAGCAGCCACTCGTTCCCCGCGTCCGGCTCCATCGGCGTCCACGCCGTGGGGGCGTCCTCGGCTTCCAGGGTGTCGGGAGCGCCGGTGGCCTGCTCGGGGGACCAGGGCTCTTTCGGCGGCTCTTTCGGCGGGGTGAGCTGCTGGGCGGAGACCGGCGTAGCCAGGAGGACGAGCGCGAGGACGAGCGGGCCCGCTCCGATTCTCAATCCGCGGGGGCCTTAGAAGAAGGTCTTTGTAAAGGCCGCGGCGAAGGGGGCCTTCTCGATCTCGCCGCCGGCCACCAGGATCATCGTCAGCCGCTTCTCCCGCGCTTTGAGGCAGAGGACCGAGCCGGTCTTCTCGTGCTCCCAGGCCGACTGGATACGGGTGCCTCCGGAGTCTTCCCCATGCCACGCGAGATAGGGCTGGACCTCCACGATGCCGCCGCGGTCGAGCAGGACGTCGAGCCTGGCGAGGTCGCGGACGGTCCAGGGGGCGCCGACCGGCCGGTTCAGGGAGGGGACCGGGTAGACGGTGTCTGGCGTGGCCGACCCTCCATCCGGCGCGGAGCCGAGACCCTTGATGTAGACGACCTCCTGGTTCCTCACGATGGCGACCGACAGCCCGGAGATCTGGTGCTCCTTGCGCAGGGTTTCGAGCTCCGCCTCGAACCGCTGAAGCCTGGCCTGCAGGTCGGGATCGATCTGGATCTCCATGGGGCCTGATTTTGGCGCGAATTGGCTCTTCTGCAAAGCGAAGGCGGTGAGAGCGATGGCGATCGTGGCGGCCAGGGTGGTGAACAGGACGGCGCGGAGGATTCTCGGAGTGGTGGTTCTCATAATTCTATAGACACCGCGCCCGGCGGATGAGAAACCGGAGCGCCCGTTCGATAAAATTATCCGATCCGCCCCAGTTTCCGCAGCCGGTCGAGGTGAGCCAGGATCTGCCGCTGGGCGATCGGCCAGGCCTGTTGCGGCACGTCGTCGTAGACCGTGGGGAGCATCTCGGCGGGCGTCCGCTTCCCCGCGCTCCAGGCTTCCAGGATGCGCTCCTCGCGCCAGAGGCGGTGGTCGAGGTACTCGCGGAGCTTGTCCACGCCGTTCTTGATCGCCGGTCCGTGGCCGGGGAAGAGGGTTCCCGGGCGCAGGGCCGCGAGCTTCTCCAGCGATCCGAGATAGTCGTCCATGTCCCCCTCGGGAGGATCGACGACGATCATGCTGACCCCCGAGACCATGTCGCCGCAGAGCAGCGAGCGCTGGCCTTCCTCCAGGAAGCAGAGATGGCCGCGGGCGTGGCCCGGGGTGTGGAGGATGAGGACGGAGAAGCCCTCTCCCAAATCGACCCGCTCGCCGTCCTGGAGCTCGCCGTCGACCTTGATGCCGCGTCCGGCCAGCCGCTCCGCGGTCAAGGGGTGGGCGAGGACGGGCACGCCGAGAGAGGCCCGCAGGCGCTCGACGCCGCCGACGTGGTCCGGATGGTGGTGGGTGAGCCAGATGGCGGTGATCCTGCGGCCGAGCTTCTCGCGGGCGGCGGCGAGGGCGGCTTCGAGCCGGCCGAGCTCCTGGGGGTCGGAGGCGCCGGGGTCCACCAGCACGGCGTCGTGGGTTCCCAGCAGGTAGGCGTTGGTGGTCACCGCCGGCGGCAGCGTGTGGGTGAGGAGCGGGAGCATGACCACCCCGGGGCGCAGCTCGACCCGGCGGAAGGGGCCGAGATAGGTCTCGGCGGGATCGCGCAGGCGGTCGAGGCCGCGCAGCGGGCCGTCCTGGCTCAGGACCTCCAGGGTGTGAAGGATCGGCGGCGCGGCGAGCACGTCGCCGCGATGCCAGGCCTCCCAGGCCTCGGCGGGCCGGACCCACGCGCCGTGCTCGAGCTCGCCTTCGATCACCGACGGCTCGGCCGGGGCGTCCTGCGGCCACTCCAGAAGGAAGAAGCGGTTGTCGAAGCGGACGGGCGCGAAGGGGGGCGTCACCCACCGGCCGGCGTAGACCAGCGGCGAGGCGTCGAGCTTCACTTCCAGGGCCTTGAGGATGTCGGCGAAGCCGCGCTCGCCGGCCAGCAGAGCCCGCCGGAGCTCCGGCAGCTCCTCGGGATCGACGGTGGGGGAGGAGAGCAGGATTCCCGTCTCCTCGAACAGCTCGCGCAGGGCGCAGGCCGCGAGCCCGGGGAGGAGGTCCGGGCTCGGCTCGTCGAGATCGCGGAATGACTCCGGAATCCCCGCGGCCGGCGGGGCATCCGAAGCGAGTTGGGGCTGGCCGGAGACCGGCAGCCCGGCGTCCGACCGCGACAATCCGCCGCCGGGGAAGGCGTGCCAACCGCCCATGAAGGCGAGCGTCTCGGCCCGCTTCACCCAGTAGACCTCGACGTCGTCCGGCCCACCCCCTTCGACATGGCGCCAGAGCACCACCGCCGCCGAGACGCGCGCGGGCGGCAGGGCGCCCGAGGAGAGAGGGGTCCCTACGACCTTTTCATACACGTTGCCGGCCAGATCGTCCGCCATGGCCGGCTTATATCATGGGCTCTCGGTTCTACTTTGTCAGATTCCACAGCGATCCGTCTTCCAGCCCCGCAGGGGCGTCAGGACTTAGCCCCAATACCGTTTATTTATGTAGGGGAGGGGCTTGTCCCCTCCCTCGCCCATAGGGCGAAATTTATCCAGCCTGGGGTGTCAACCCCAGGTGGGCTGGCGCAACCAGCCCAAACCCCGCAGGGGTGGCCGATTGGGTTGGAATCGGCCACCCTTACAGGGTTTGGATTTCGGGTGCCTCCCCACCTGGGGTTGACACCCCAGGCTGGATAAATTTCGCCCTACGGGCGAGGGAGGGGACAAGCCCCTCCCCTACGTTCAGAACGCCTTGAATGAACAGCATTGGGGCTAAGTCCTGACGCCCCTGCGGGGCTGACTTTCGAGACACCCTCTAAGACGATCAGGCCTTCCGCACGGGGCGAGGCCATCAACTTTTTTTCTTGGATCTGCTCGCCGCCACCTTACGTTCTGAAGGGTTCTCTGCTTGGATGTAACCCAACCGCAGCAGAACCTTCCTCACAATGGCCTTGTCCTTCTTGGTAACTCCTACGCCCTTTGAGATCTGCTCAGCGGTAGCCGGCACCACGATGTACTTTTTCGTGGGAGGTTTTCTCGACTTGCCGCGCTGCTTCGCGGCATCAGGAGAGACGACATCCTCGATGGAATCCTCGCAGCGGGATGCTTCTATGGATATCTTTGTTGCATGTATCGGCACGATTTAGATCTCCAGGTCGTGCCTCGAAGATACCATCAGGCGCTGCGTCGTGGCAAGACGAAAAGCGCGCCGGCCCGCCGGTCCGGCCCCCCGAAATACCCCCGGGGAGCGCCCGCGTTGAGTAGAATGGGGCCGGCGCCGTCACCCGCCCGTCACCCGGATGCGGCGCCGTGAACCCCGAAAGGAGAGTCCCTCGATGAAGCCTCCTGAGACCATCCGGCTGACCCCCGGCAAACGGGTGCTGTTCCTCACCAAGGATCCGGACCTGATCCGCCGCCAGTTGCGCGGGGAGCTGGATCTGCGGATGGAGGACCTCCGGGTCGAGGACCTGCTCGACGACATCAACACCGACGCCATGACCCCGGCCTGGGTCTGCTTCAGCCACCGGCCGGAGGACATCGCCCGCGACGCCTACGCCGGCCTGATCGTCGACGGCAAGCGCCTGTTCGAGCGCGACGCCCTGATCAACGGCAACTTCGAGGTCATCGTCTCCGGCTTCCGCAAGGGGGTGGGGAGCTCCCGCGAGACCGCCGTGCAGGCGGAGAAGTGGTCGGGCATCCGCATCGCGATCGCCGCCTCCTTCGCTCCCATCCACGCCCGCAACAACATCAGCCAGGGCGTGCTGATGGGGGACCACGAGGTGATCCGGCGCCTGCAGGCAGGCGAGGGGATCCCGCTCGCCGAGTTCTGCGAGGGGTGGGACCCGATCACCCAGATCGTCATCCGCGAAGGGGGACTCTTCCCGTTCTCCAAGGCCCTGGCGGCCGGCGAGCTCGACGCTGCCCACCCCCGAGACCGGCCCGCGTCCGATGACCATGGCCGAGAAGATCCTCGCCCGGCATCTGCTAGGTGGAGACGTGCTGAGCGGCAGCGACGGACCCCGGTACGTCAAGCCCGGCGACGCCGTGGTGGTATCGGTCGACGGCGGCTACTACCCACGAGTTCACCACCGCCCAGGTCCACTACTTCCTGGAGCAGGAGTACGGGGCGGACTACACGGTCAAGAACCCGGGCAAGTTCGCCGTCTTCGAGGACCACCTGATCTACGCCGACGAGGTGCCGAAGATGCGCGCCTTCCTCGACAAGATCGAGACCCTGCGCGAGCTGCAGCGCGAGTTCCAGCGCCACACCGGGGTGCGCGATTTCTCGGCCAAGGACCGGATCTCCCCCGGCATCTGCCACGAGGTGGCCCGCGAGCAGTTCATCGATCCCGGCGACTTCATCCAGGCGACCGACAGCCACACCTGCATGGGCGGGGTCAACAACGCGCTCACCTGGGGGGTCGGGGCGACCGAGTACGCCGACCTGGTCCACCAGGGGTTCACGCAGGTCGAGGTCCCCGAGTCGATCCGCTTCGAGCTGACCGGCAAGCTGCCGGCGGGGGTCACCGCCAAGGACCTGATGCTGTACATCCTGCTCAACCATGCCCGGCCGCAGTTCACGCTCGACCGCGTGATGGAGTTCACCGGCCCCGGCGTCGCCACCCTGTCGATGGACGAGCGGGCGACGCTGACCAACATGGCGACCGAGTGCGCCGCGAAGACCGCCATCGTCGTCGCCGACGGCGAGACCTGGCGCTGGCTGGCCGAGTGGCGGCCGGGGATCGACATCGAGCGGCTCAAGGCCCGCGCCGTGGCGCCCGACCCTGGCGCCGAGTATGCCGGCGGCGTCTATACGATCGACCTCTCGACCCTGCGGCCGATGGTCGCCCACCCGGGCAATCCGGACGCGGCGATCCCGTCCGATCCGACGAACGGCGCCTGGATCGACGAGATCGGCGACGTGCCGATCGACATCGCTTATGGCGGGAGCTGCACGGCGGGGAAGATCGACGACCTGATCTTCTACCACCAGGTGGTCAAGGAGGCGCTCGACGCCGGCTTCAAGATCGCGCCGGGCGTGCGGTTCATGATCCAGTGCGGCTCGCAGGCGGTGGAGAGCTTCGTGCGGAGGAACGGCCTCGCGGACACCTTCGAGCGGGCGGGCGTGCACCTCATCCACCCTGGCTGCGGCGCCTGCATCGGCTGCGGCCCGGGGGTCTCCGAGACGGCGGACGAGGTCACCGTCTCGGCGATCAACCGCAACTACAAGGGGCGCTCCGGCCCCGGCAAGCTCTGGCTCGCCTCGCCGCTGACCGTCGCCGCCTCCGCCTTCACCGGCCGCATCACCGCCTATACGCCGGGGATGTTCACGCGGATGGCGAGCCTCCAGACCCAGGGCGTTGCCCTGGGCTGAGGAAGCCCGGGCCTTTGGCCCTTCCCCCAGCCGGAATTTGTTTGAGGCCCAACGGGCCGCCCTCCCTCAGCCCAGGGCAACGCCCTGGGTTCGGGGGTTGGATCTAGCCAGCTTCTAGAACCGCCACCTCACCGAGCTGGCCCACACCTGGTCGCGGCTGCTGTAGGTGCCGGTGCGGCCGGGGTTCTGACGCTCCTGATTGCGGGCGCCGCGGTCGTCGAAGGTGTGGAAGGAGTAGCCCAGGTCGAAGGTGAGCTGGGGGAAATCGACGCTGAAGCCGGCGGCGTAGACGAGCGAGTCGCCGCGGGGGAAGCCGGGCTCGATGGTGCGGTCGGGCACCGGCGACTGCTCGCTGGGCGACGCCGCCGAAGAGGATGAAGCTGTCGGTGATGTTCCCCTCCACCCCGAGACGCAGGCTGGTGGTGTCGTTCCAGTCGCGCGGGGTGCTCTCGGTGGGGTTGGCGGGATTGAGCGGGTTGGGCGAGTAGGTGACGTCGGTCGCCCGCAGGCTCGACCAGCTCTGGAAGCTGGCGTCGAGCTCGATCCGCAGCTCCGGGTAGGGGGCGTACCAGATCCCCCCGCGCAGCTCCCGGGGGAGCTCGAAGGACTCGCGCACCCCGCCGTTGGCGAAGGTGGTGCGGAGGGCGTTGTCGAGCCCCGGCACCCCGGTCGGCACGTCGAGCGGCTTGTACTTCACGTCGCCGTTCCCCTTCAGGCTCTCGGCGCTCCGGAACACACCTCCCCACCCCCACGACGGCGCCGCGTAGTGAACCGCGAGGTCCCAGGCGATCGCGTCGATGTCGGCGCTGGCGTTGCGCTGCACCTCGACGGTCACCGGCGTCACCGGGCCACCGGTGCCGATGGGGAACGTCGCGAGGCCGTTGGTGTCACGCTCGAGGTTGCCGAAGGCATAGCGCAGCCCGCCGCCGACGCTCCAGCCCTCTCCCAGGTCGTAGGCCAGCACGGGGTGCACCTCGTAGACCCGCAGCTCGGTGCGGCGGGTGACGAAGCGGCCGGGGAACAGCCGCGGGAACCAGTCGAGGCTGTAGTAGAAGGGGGAGTCGACCCCGAGGCCCAGCGCGAAGGGGCCGCTCTTCTGCTTCCAGGTGAGGTAGACGGCGGGCGGGAACTGGATGATGTGGCGGCCGTCGAAGGAGCCGCTGGCGCTCCGGTACTTGTCCGTCGGGTTGTTGTAGTCGAGGCCGGCCTGGAGCTGCGTGCCGGACAGCCTGGCGATGGCGGCCGGGTTGTAGGTGAGGGCCGAGGGGTCCGAGGCGCGGGCGGTGAAGGCGCCGGCCTGGCCAATGGCGCGGCCGCCATGCTGGAACCATCCGAAAGCCTGGGCCGAGGCGAGGCTCGATCCTGCAAGCGTGGCGATCAGACACAATAAGACGATGCGGCGCAGGTGTCGCATGCTCTCTCCTTGTCAATTGGGAAGCGGCCGACCCCGGCTCTCACTCTACCGCCAGGATCTCGGGCACGATCCGCTGGTCGGCCACCCTGAGAATAGCGAGGGTGAGGGGTAGATGGAA
Source organism: uncultured Acidobacteriota bacterium (assembly GCA_963792575.1). Lineage (GTDB taxonomy): Bacteria > Acidobacteriota > Thermoanaerobaculia > Multivoradales > UBA5704 > DATARR01. The sequence continues at coordinate 594,632 of CAWBWZ010000020.1, read as the reverse complement.
GCGCCGGTTGCCGCAAGCTCCAGGGTTGAGTAGCAGGCACGAGCCGTGCCAGGAGATCTCGGGCCGGTGAGAGTGTCCGTAGACCACCAGGCGCGACTCCGCGGGCCAGCGCGGATCGACGTCCTCCCGCCGGTGCGCCATGCGGAAGGGGAGCCCGCCGAGGTCCCCCGCGAGGATCTCCGGCAGCCTGGCGGCGGTGGCTCCCGAATCGGTGTTGCCCCGGATGGCATCCACGGGCGCGATGCCGCGCAGCCGGTCGAGGAGCTCCAGGTCCCCCACGTCCCCCGCGTGCAGGATCCGCTCGCACCCCGCGAGGAGCTCGAGCACCCGCGGACGGAGCAGGTTGTGGGTATCCGACAGCACGCCGATCCTCATGGCTTCACCCTCCCTGGGTCAGTTCCGATCCTGCACGGAACTTGCAATCTTTATCTGTATAGCAGTGGGCCCTTCCCAGGGGCAACAGCTGGGGGCAAAAGCCGTGAGCAGGTCATCCTCATCCGTCGCCAGAGAATTCCAGGAGATCGGTCCCTGGGCCGTGGGGCGCAGCCTCCGCGAGGTGCTGGCCGAGGGGGAGAGGCCCGATCGGACGACCCTGGTCGACTGGGGGGTGCAGCTCCTGGAGATCCTGGCCGAAGCGCACGCCGAAGGGCTTCTGCACCGCCACCTGACAGAGGACGAGGTCTTCCTCGTGCCGGCAGGGCTGCTCCTCACCGGTTTCGGGCCCCCGGAGCCGGGCGACCCCCATACCGTCCAGAGCGATCTCTACGCCGCCGGGTGCCTCCTGCGGCGGCTGGCCTTCGCCGCCTCGCTGCGGGGTGGCCGCGGCCGGCTCGGCCCGCGCGATCCGCTGGTCAAGGTGCTGGCCCGCGCCACCTTCGCCGGCCCGGCGGCCCGCTATCAGAGCGCCGCCGAGATGGCCGAGGCCCTGCGCGAGGCCGGCCGGGCCGTGGTGGCGTGCGGCTCCCGGTCTCTGGACCGGCCGCGCGCGGACGGCTCCCGGGTGGCGGAGTTCGCTCCCCGGCGGCCGTCTCTTCCCCGGCCAGGACGGAATCCGGAGGAGAGGGAGATCTGGCAGGCTCTCGTTCTTCTGGTGGCGTCCCTGCTGCTGGTGGCCCTCGTGCTCACGACCGGCTGGCTCCTCCTCGGCCGCGACGCCGCCCGCGCGCGGACGGGCGGTCTCCCGTCCTCTCTTCGTCCTCGCCCGCCGGTCACCTCCATGCGCTGACGCGCAAAGGAGGCGGAAGGAAAACCGGGCGGAAAGAGAATCCGGGCATAAAAGAAAAAACCCGGGCGGATCGCTCCCCCGGGCCTTCACCCTCCACGGACTACCAAAGCAATTCAAAAGTACAAAGGAAACTCTCTCTCCCTCAACAACAAGAACTTCAAAAGAGACCTACAAGTTGAAAGCGGCCCATCCCTCCGGCGCCACCCTCTTCTCCCCTCGGGTGCTGCGTTGGGTGGAGTCTAGGGGGAGGGGCGATCAGGAGTCCTCAGAGTTCCGCTCAAGCTTCCTCAAAAAAGATCAAAGACGACCTCCTGCGGGCCTCCCGGCCTGAGGTACAATCTCTCCAGACCGTCCAGGCAGTCTAGAGGTGGCGGCTCGCGAGAGGTCTCGCGAGGGCCTTTGGCTGTCCCACCGGACCGCGCTGAGATGTTCATGACAACAAGCCGTCCATGACAACGAGCCCCCTGCCCCAACGGGCCGAGAAGCAGGTCTACGAGTTCGACGGTTTCCGCGTCGATCCCGTCCGCCGGCGCCTCCTGAAGGCGGGGGAACTGGTGTCCCTGACCCCCAAGGCGTTCTCGATCCTGCTCGTGCTGCTCGAGAACCGGGGCCTGGTGATGGAGAAGGAGGACCTGATCCAGCGGGTCTGGCCGGATACCTTCGTCACCGAAGCCAACCTGACGCAGAATATCTCCTCTCTCCGCAAAGCTCTCGGAGAGCGGGCGAACGACCACCGGTATGTGGTGACCGTCCCGGGCCGGGGGTACAGCTTTGTCGCCGAGGTCCAGGAGCTTTCGCTCGAAGCCACCGGCGAGTTCTCGGTCCGCGAGCTGCTCCCCGGGATCGCCCCGCCGCCGGCGCAGCAGCAGCGGCCGTCACCGGCCCCGCCGCCGGCGCTCGCTCCCGTCCCACCGCCGCCGTCGGTCGCGCCGCCCGCTCCTCCTCGCCGCCGGCGCCCCCTGCTGATCGCGGGGGTGATCCTGGGGTCTGCTGGCCCTGGTCGCGGTCGGGATGTTGCTTTTCTACAAAGAGGCGGAAGAATTTCCCTGGAGAGCCCGCGGCCGGCGTCGCCCTCCCGCCGCGGCCGACGGTGGCGGTGCTGGGGTTCCGGAACCTCGCCGCGGACCGCGACGACAACTGGCTCTCGACCGCGCTGTCCGAGATGCTGCTCACCGAGCTGTCGGCCGGCGCCAAGGTGCGGATGGTCGCGAGCGAGGAGGTCGTCCGCGTCAAGAGGACCTTTTCGCTCCCCTACACCGAGGACCTGAAGGGGGAAAACCTGCAGCAGCTCCGCGGCCTGCTCGGCGCCGACCTGGTGGTGGTCGGGTCCTTCCTCGCGATCCAGGAGCAGGGGGGGCGCAGGCTCCGGATCGATCTCCGGGTGGTGAGGGTGCCGGAGGGGGACACGGTGGTCTCCTTCGCCGAGGTGGGGACGGAGGACGGCCTGTTCGAGCTGGTGCCGCGGATCGGGCGGCGGCTGCGCCATGCCCTCGGCTGGTCGGAGCCCTCGCCGGCCGACGCCCGGGCGGCGGCGGCGCTGCAGCCGGGCAGCCCGGAGGCGGCCCACCTCTACGCCGAGGGGCTGACCCGGCTGCGCGCCTTCGATTCCCTGGGGCGCCCGCGACCTGCTGCAGCGGGCCGCCGAGGCCGACCCCGATTCGGCGGTGATCCACTCCGCCCTGTCGCTCGCCTGGATCGGGCTCGGCGACGACGTCAAGGCGCGCGAGCAGGCCGAGAAGGCGGTCCAGCTCTCGGCCGCCCTGCCGAAGCAGGAGCGGCTGGCGATCGAGGCGCGCGCCGCCGAGGCGAGGAAGGACTGGAGCCGGGCGAGCGAGATCTACCGCTCGCTGTGGACCTTCTATCCTGACAATCTCGAGTACGGCCTGCGCCTGGCGAGCGCCCTGTCGTCCAGCGGCCAGGGCAACGAGGCTCTGGCCATGGTGGCGGATCTGCGGAAGCTTGGCGCCCCGGCGGGCGAGGATCCGCGCATCGATCTCACCGAGGCGCAGATCGCCAAGCGCCTTTCGAGCTTCGCCATCGAGGCGCGGGCCGCCAAGGACGCCGAAATGAAGGGGCGCAAGTCAGGAGAGACCCAGGTCGTCGCGCAGGCCCTGATGCTCCAGGGGGATGGCCTGATTCTGGTCGGCCGCTCCGAGGAGGCGATCCCCCTCCTCTCCGAAGCCCGCGACCTCTTCGCCAAGGCGGGTAACCAGTCCGCCGTCGCTCTCGTCCTCACCCATCTCGGCGTGGCGCTCAACGAGCAGGGGCGCCTCGCCGAGGCCGAGACGATGTACCAGGAATCGCTCGCCACCCTGCGGCGGATCGGCAGCGTCCAGAGCGGGGCGATCCAGCTGGACAACCTGGGGTTCGTCGCGCAGGATCTCGGCGACCTGCCGCGGGCCCAGTCGCTGCTGGAGCAGGCCCATGCCGCGTTCACGGCGGACGGCGACCGGGTGCTGGCCGAGGAGGCGCTCAACGCGATCGGCACCGTGCTGCTGGCGCGGGGGGACCTCGCCGGCGGCCCGCCAGCGGTTCGATACGGTGCTCGCCATCAGCCGGCAGACCGGCAACCGTGTCGACGAGGGGCGGTCGCTCAGCTATCAGGGCCTGGTCCTCGCGCGCCTGGGCTCGCTCGGCGAGGCCCAGCGTCTCCAGGACCAGGCCTACGCGATCACCCAGAAGGTCGGCGATCCGGTCCGCGGCGCCTCGATGCTCGCCGCCTCGGCCGAGGTGCTGATGCGTCTGGGGGACCTGCCCGAGGCCCAGCGGCGGCTCTCGCGGGCCCTGGAGATGAAGCGAAAGGGGGGGAGCCGGCTCGGCGTCGCCGAAACCCTCGGCCTGCTGGCGCGGCTCCAGGAGCGGCTCGGCAACCTGGCCGAGGCGAAGCGGCTCGGCGCGGAGCAGATGGACCTCGCCCGCAAAACCGGTTCCCGCAGCCTCGCCGCCTCGGCGCTCCATGGGCAGGCCCGCCGGAGCCTGGACGAGGGGAACCTCCCAGGCGCCCGCCGCCAGCTCGAAGAGGCGCTGCGCGATCGCATGCAGGGGGACGAGCAGCTGGAAGCGGCGGCGGTCCGGCTCGACCTGGCGGATCTGGCCCGGCTCGCGGGGAACCCCAAGGAGGCCGCGCGCCTCGCCTCCGAGGTGGCCGACTGGTATGGCCAGCGGGGGATGGCCGGCTTCCGGGCCCGCGCCCTCGCATCCCTCGCCCGGGCGCTGCTCGCCGGCGGCCGGAGCGCGCCGGCGCGGCTGGCCGCGGACGAGGCCGAGAGGCTCGCCGATCCGGGGGAGGACCTCGAGCTCCGGCTCGCCGTGAACACCGACGTGGCGCCTGTTCTGGCCGCGACCGGCGATCCGGCGACGGCGCTGGACACCGTGTCTCAGGCGGTCCGTGAGGCCAGCCGGATCGGCGACTTCGCCGCCGGGCTCGAGGCCCGGCTCGCGCTGGGTCTCCTGCAGAGGCAGGCCGGCGATCCGGCGGCGAGCGCCACCCTCGAGGAGGTGCGGCGGGCCGCCGAGTCCCGGGGGTACCTGTGGGTGGCGCGGCGAGCGGCGGCGGGCCCGTCAGCCCCCAGTTCCCCCAGGGGTGAGGCGAGAACCGCGCCCTGGTCCGCCCCTCCCCTGGACCTCGAGCCACCGGCACGGATACCATCGACTCCCTTTCCCGGAGGTGCCCGATGAGATTCCGTGTTCTCGCGCTGGCTCTGCTGTCGATCCCCGCGCTCCTGTCCGCTCAAGGATCCCCGGCTCCGAAACCAGAGGTGATCGCCCTCAAGGCCGCCCGGCTGTTCGACGGCTGGGGGGACGCCGCCGTGCCCAACGGCGTCGTGATCGTCGAGGGGGGGAAGATCCGGGCCGCCGGATCGGGCCTCGCCATCCCCGCCGGCGCCCGCGTGATCGACCTCGGGGACGCCACCCTGCTGCCCGGGCTGATCGACGCCCACACCCATCTCACCAACGAATCGACCGACGAATGGCTGCAGGGGTTTTTCGACAACGTCCGCAGGGACGTGGCCGAGTCCGCGATCCGCTCCACCGCCAACGCTCGCAAGACCCTGGAGGCCGGCTTCACCACCGTCCGCGACGTCGGCTCCGGCGACTACGTCGACGTCGGCCTGCGCAACACGATCCGCGACGGAGTGGTCCCCGGGCCGCGGATGCTGGTGGCGGTGCACGCCCTCGGCGCCCGCGGCGGCCACTGTGACGAGGGGGGCTTCCCGTTCAACCGCTTCGGGCCTGAGCCGGGGATCGAGCACGGCATCGCCAGCGGCCCGGACCAGTTCCGCGACGCCGTGCGCTTCCAGGTCAAGTACGGCGCCGACGTGATCAAGATCTGCGCCACCGGCGGCGTGCTCTCCCTGGCCGACGAGGTGGACACCTCCCAGCTCTCCCAGGAGGAGATGAACGCCATCGTCGAAGAGGCCCACCGCCTGCACAAGAAAGTGGCCGCCCACGCCCACGGCGCCGAGGGGGCGCGGTTCGCCATCCGCGCCGGCGTCGACTCGATCGAGCACGGCTCGTTCATGGGCGACGAGGAGCTGCGGCTGATGAAGGAGCGCGGCACCTATCTCGTACCCACCCTGCTCGCCGGCGAGTACGCCGCCGGCCGCAGCGCCATCCGCCACTATCCGCCGGCGATCGCGGCCAAGGCCAAGGCGGCGGTCGCCGTCCGCTCCACCATGTTCAGGAACGCGCTGCGGACCGGGGTGAAGATCGCCTTCGGCACCGACTCCGCGGTGAGCCCGCACGGCCTCAACGCCCAGGAATTCGGCCTGATGGTGGACCTCGGGATGACCCCGGCCGCCGCCCTGCGCGCCGCCACCGCCTCGGCGGCCGACCTGCTCGGGCTCAGCCAGACCCTCGGCACGCTCCAGCCCGGCAAGATCGCCGACGTCATCGCCGTGCCCGGCAATCCGCTCGCCGACATCCACGTCATGGAGAAGGTGAAATTCGTGATGAAGGGTGGGGAGGTGTTCAGGAACGACGGCTGAGGGCGGTCTCAGAGCTGGTCGATCAGTTTGTCGTAGGCTTTGAAATCTGCGAGCGCCTTGTCCGCGAGCTTCTCCAGCACCTCAGGTGTGCTCGCCAGGGTCTCGTCCCAGTGGCTTTCGCCTTCGATCTCCGCTAGAAGCGTCGTGGCGATCTCGTCCTGAACCCCTTCCGGCAGGCGGGATGCTTCCTCAAACGCTTTTGCCAAGAGTCTGGTCATCGGTCGTCTCCTGATCGGCTCAACCCATTGTCTCCAGGGCTTCTTCCCAGGACTACTATAAACTGCGCGCACTGCCGAAAGGAGCCGCATGGTCCCGTCGCGAGTCTTCGTCGCCCTCTCTCTCCTGGCCGGCCCCGCCTTCGCGGCCTTACCGTCCAGGGTTTCCGCTCCCGTCCAGGAGGCCCGGGCCATCGACACCGAGCTGGTGGCCTGCGGCACGCGCCATTCGATGTCGTCCTGGACCGACCCGAAACGGGGGATCGGCTGCGCGCGGGACGTGGTCGTGCGGCGGCTCAACGGGATCGCCGCCCGTAGCGGCGGCCGGCTCAAGGTGATCGTCGACACCTACGAGACCAGCGGGGCGCGCACTGGCAACGTGCCGGTGCACATGGAGAACGTCTACGGCGTCCTTGAGGGGACCGACCCGGCGCGCGCGAAGACCGCCTACGTGATGTCCGGCCACCTGGATTCGCGCGCCTCGGACGTCATGGACGCGAAGTCGGACGCTCCCGGCGCGGACGACGACGCCTCGGGCGTGATCGTCTCGATCCTCTCGGCCGCGGCCATGGCTCCGAAGTCCCAGGGGTTCCGGGGCACCCTGATCTTCGCCGCCGTGGCGGGGGAGGAGCAGGGGCTCCTCGGCGCCCGGCGGATGAAGGAGTGGCTGGCCCAGCAGGGCTATCAGGTCGGCGGCATGATCACCAACGACATCGTCGGCGCCACCAACGGGTCGAAGGACCGCCGGCCGCGCGTCTTCAGCGAAGGGGGCCCGGACGGCGTCGACTCGCCCGGCCGGCAGATGGCGCGCCGGCTCGACGAGCTGGCGACCGCGGGCCGGGTGCGGCTGATCTTCCGGCGCGACCGCTTCGGCCGTGGCGGCGATCACATCCCGTTCGCCGAGGCCGGGCTGCCGGCGATCCGCATCACCGAGCCGCTCGAGAACTACGACCACCAGCACCAGGACGTCCGCGTCGAGAAGGGCGTCCAGTACGGCGACCTGATCCAGTCCATGGACTTTCCGTTCGTCGCCGAGGTGGCCGCGCTCAACCAGCTCCTCCTCGGCGAGCTGGCCGCGGCCCCGGCGCCGCCCAGGGCGGCGGTGCTCACCGGCGCCGTGACCCCCTCGGCCAGGATCGCCGTCGAGGCCGAGGACGACGCCGGGCGCAAGGGGTTCGAGATCCTGCGGCGGGAGACCACGGACCCCCGCTGGCACGTCCTGCGCGCGGTCGACCGGCCGGGGGAGGTCGTGCTGGAGGGGACCAGCACCGACAACGAGTACTTCGCCGTCCGCAGCGTCGGGGCCAACGGCCGCCGCGGCATCGCGGTCCCCTGCGTGCCGCCGCCACCGGCTCAGCCGCCGGCCTCCGCTCCCCCGAAGCCGCCGGGGGGCTGAGGCGAGCCCTGCCGGCCGCGAGGGAAAAAGTGGCGGCGTCCTTCTGGGGAGCGCCGCTCTGGAGGAAAACGTCCAGCCAACCCGGAGCGGTCTATCTTTTGTTGTTCTTTTCTGCGGCAGATTCTGCGCGAGCAAGATTACGGGCAACATTAAGGAAGGGCGCCTCGCGCCCAGCTCTCCTAGACCGGCTTCCTGGGGCGGCCGGACGCGGCGAGAACCCGGGTGGTCATCAGCCGCCGGAGGAACAGGTCCAGAGCGCCCAACTGGGCGCGTACCTCCGTCTCCGGATGGCTCTCCCCGAGGAGCACCTCGCGGGCGCGCAGGCGGCCGAGATCCATGATGGGGCGCAGCACCTCCCAGCGGTTCTCGGCCCAGGCACAGGGGAGGCGATGGCGGGGCTGGATCACCACCGTCCGCTCGCGGAAGGGGGATGGAATGACATGGTCCGGCTCATGGGAGTTGCGGTAGAGGCCCCCCTCGCTCTCCCCCTTCATGGTCACCAGCACGACGGCGTCGCACCCCTCCGCGAACGCCTTTTCGTAGGGGACGTTGTCGGTCAGGCCGCCGTCGCCGTAGCGCTCGCCGCCGATGCGGGGGGCATGGGTATAGAAGGGGGGCACATAATTCGAGGCGAGACAGAGGGCCAGCGGATCGTCGACCTTTCGCGCGTCGAAGAACTCTCCCTGGCGGTCGCGCAGGCGGGTGACGCCGATCCAGAGCGGCGGCGCCTCCGGCCGGCGGAGCCGCTCAACCCCCACGTAGCGGCTGAACGTGCGCCGGTGCATCTCGGGAAACCGGTACGGGGTGCGCTCGCGGAGGAGCTGGCGGATGTCGACGCGGGGCATCCGCACGAAGGCCCGCCAGTACTTGCGCAGGCGGGGCACCGTGCCGGCCACGACCGCGGCACCGTTCCACGCCCCTCCCGAGACGGCGACGCAGACGTCCGGGCTGAACCCCAACTCCGTCAGGGCCTCGATAACCCCCACCTGAAAGCAGCACCGCGACGCGCCGCCGGAGAGCACGAGCCCGACCTTGCGGGCCGAGCGGAGGAGATCGAGAGCTGGCGGCACGTCAGGACTTGTTTGCATTGGCGCATCTTACTGACTGCGGCAGGTCAGGGCCAGAGGGGAGTCTGGGATGCCATGCTAGAGTTTCAGCATGGAGACGACTGGCAATAACTTCGGAGGCGTGGGGAATCATCTGCTGAGCTTGCCGGAACGGGCTCTGGACATTCTTGCCCTCGGCGCCATGGAGGCACGGGACCGGATCCGGTTCCAGCGGGGAAAACGGTACCTGTTCCGCCCGCGTCCCGACGACATCTTCGTCGTCAGCTACCCGAAGTCCGGAACGACGCTGATGCAGATGATGGTCTATCAGCTGGCGACCCGGGGGGAGATGGATTTCCCGCACATCACCATCGTCTCCCCATGGTTCGAGATGGAGCTCATGCGCAACCGTCCGCGTGGCCTGGAGGTGCCTTCGCCGCGCATCCTCAAGAGCCATCTCCGCTATGGGGCGCTGCCGAAAGTGGGGCGGTTCATCTACATGCTGCGGGACCCGCGGGACGTCGCGCTCTCGGCGTACCACCACCATGTGTTGATGACCGGAGAGAGGGCCCGTCCCGAGAGCTTCGTGCAGAGATTCATCCTGGGGCGGAGCGCCTTCCCGTCCTGGTTCAAGCACGTCGCCTCCTGGTGGCCCCACCGCAACGATCCGAACGTCCTTCTCCTGCGCTACGAGGAAGCCATCGCCGACCTCGAGGGGACCGCCCGCCGGGTCGCCGCTTTTTGCGGTATCGAGGTGCGCGAGGAAGATCTGCCGAAGATCCTCGAGCACTGCAGCCTCGCCTTCATGAAGGAGCATCAGGAGAAGTTCGATCCGCGCACCCGCCAGACCTTCCTCAACTCCGGTCAGTTCATCCGCCAGGGGAAGGCGGGAGCCGGGCGCGAGGTGCTGACGCCAGAGACTCGGGAGCTTCTGGCGGAGAAGCTCGCCCATCTCGAACGGCGGCTCGGCGTTCCGGCCCAGGACCCGCTCTCCGGCCTGTTTCGACTTCGCGACTGATGTCGCTCGGGCAGCTTACGAGTGGTTGGGGACGATGCGGAACCGGCCGTGCTCCAACCCGGCAGCCGTCTCCCCTGGCGTGGTACATCGTTTGTCAAAGAGCCCGCTTTCCCGGCCCGGAATTCAGAAACAACTCGACAGGCCGTGGCAATGTGCATATAATAAGGTCACGCTGAGAGGGATATCAATCTTGCGGGCCATCGGATCGTCTCATTCCCTGGGGACTGGATCGTTTTCCCCAATATTCATTTAGGGAAAGTGCCGGGGAAGGGTACATTCCCCGTGCTCGTGAGACATTCCCCACGGGGAATGTGTTGCGATCATTAATGTGCATGACAAAGGAGTGCTGGGCGCCCTGTTCCCCATCGCGCCGACCGCGTTCCCCCGCGGGGAATGCTTCGTCGACGGCCGCACTGAGAGGCGACGAGCGGGGAAAGGCTCAGTCGCTGGTGCTCGCGGGCTATTCCCCACAGGGAACGCTGTGCAAGGGATGGGGAATGCTTGGCAAGGACAGGGAATATAGGGCAAGGGGTAGGGAATGCCCTTTGAAGGGTGGGGAAACGGGACGAAGCGTGAGTTCTGGGCCTGAACGGGCCTGACAGCTCTTTGACAACTGAATCGAAGTCATCCCAAGCGGATGACGCGGGGCTCTTCCGCTTGCCGGGGCGGGAGAGCCTCGCTCTTTTGGATCTCCCCGTGATGCATGTCGTGCCCGTACTTGCGGAGCGCCTCCTCGACCTTCAGCTTCTTGACCCGGAGCAGGTTGCCGGCGATCTTCTCGGCGTCGTAGGGATCGATGTTCTCGACGTCCGCTGAGTTTCCCTTGAGATCGAGGACGAGCACGTCGAAGGTGAAGGCGGTCTCTGTCGTCGCGCGCAGCCAGTGGACGTTGTTCTTCTCGTCCGAGATCGAGGAGTGGCTGCCGGCGCGGGCGACCTCGTCGATCGTGGGCGTGATGATCATGTGGGTGTCGGTCTCGTCCACCTTGTCATATTGCTTGAGGAGAAATTCGCCCTTGAGCACGTAGTGGCAGGAGACCATGTTCTTGTGCCCGTGAGGGATGATCGCGCGGTCCCGCCGCATCCCGAAAACCTTGCTATAGAAGGATAGGCCCTCCGGAATGCCGTCGAGGCGGGGGAACTGGACCGGGCGGGTGTTGACCCCCAGGTCCGGATAGTCGAACCTGGCGGTCAGCTTGTCGAAATCGATGGCCGCCAGCAGTTCCGCCGGCTCGATCCGGTCGTAGAGCTCCTTGACCTTCGCCTGCCAGAGAGCGGGGGCGATCCTGGCGGACCGCAGATCCAGGCTCATCGCGTTGAGGTCCCGTATCCAGGAATCCGTGACCGGCTTGACCGCGCCGGCCAAGGCGTCGCGGGTGAACAGCGTCTCCAGCAGCGAGTACGAGGCGATGGTGCCTAGGAGGGACTTGGCGAACTCTCTGCGATTCATGGGGATCTCCGGGGAGCTTGGCTTCTATTGTACGACCTTCCGCAAGATCGTTACTTTTTTTCCCCCGGCGCCCGCGGAGCCGTCCCGAGGAGGAGTGGGACCGCCCTGACAGGGCGGACTTTGAACAGCCCGGGTTTCAACCCCGGGTACCGCCACCCCAATCCCCCAGCCTCCTAGAATAATTTGCTGGTATAATAAGAGCTCAATCAATGAGTTCCGAACTGAACCTCCGCTTCCCCGACGAAGCTCACGTCGAGGCGATCTGTGATGGCGAGTTCTCGGGCCTGCTGCCGTTCGCGAGCCCGTTCACCGCCCAGGACCGGCGCGACCTGGCTTGGTATCTGGAAATGTATGGCGCCCATTCGTTGGGCGATCCCGACGACACCGAAGCCGCTCGCATCGCCGCACGGCTCCCGGAGTTAGGCAAGGCGTTGTTCGCCGCCGCCTTCCAAGGCCCGGTCCTGCGGATCTTTCAACGCTTTCAGGATCAGCACGGCGACACCCGCCTGCTGACCGTGAGCGCCGAGCACCCGGAGATCCTGTCCCTCCCCTGGGAGCTTCTCCACGACCCGGCCCACGGCGGCGTCTACCTCTTCCTGGAGACCCCGCGCATCAGCATCCGGCGCCGGCTGGCGGGCGCCATAGGTGGCCGGGCACCGTTCCGGGTGGAACCCAAGGATCGGCTCCACCTGCTCTTCGTGGTCAGCCGGCCGAAGGGGGTGAGCTTCCTGGACCCGCGCGCCGATCCCCGGGCGGTACTCGACGCGGTGGCAGAGCATGCACCGGGTCGGATCACCTGGGAGTTCCTGCGACCGGCTACCCTTGACGCTCTGATCGAACGCCTGGAGGACCGGGAGAAGCCGCCGGTCGACATCCTCCACTTCGACGGCCATGGAGTGTTTGATGCCCGCGGTGATCTGCCGGAGGAGCACGCCCGGAAGCGCGGTCGCCGATTCTCGCGGACCGAGTGGAACCTGCGCGCCTCAGCCGTGGGTGCACCTGTCGCTCGCAGCACCGGCTATCTCCTGTTTGAGACCGTAGAAAGGAATGTCGATTTCGTCGCGGCTCAGAAATTGGGCGAGAATCTCCACCGCCACCAAGTAGCCCTGGTGGTGCTCTCCGCCTGCCAGTCCGCTGCATTGAGTGAGGGGGGCGAAGGCGATCCGGCCGATCGCGCCATGGGAAGTGTCGCCGCCCGTTTGACGGCCGCCGGCCTGCCAGCGGTGCTGGCGATGACTCACACCGTGCTGGTTCCCACGACACAGGTACTCTTCAGAGAGTTGTACAAGGAACTGGCCCGCCACCGCGGCATCGGCGAGGCGCTGGACAATGCCCGGCGCCATCTTGCCAACCATCCGGAAAAGTACAAGGTTCAGCGCGGCCCTGATCAGGTCTGGCTGAGCCTCCAGGACTGGTTCGTTCCCGCTCTCTATCAGAGTGGCGCGGATCCGCCGTTGTTGCGCTCGATGGCACCGGGCGCGGCCCTCTCCGCCCCCCCGCCGGTTCGCACCAACCTGCCGACTGACCCGGAAGCAGGCTTCCATGGCCGGCGCTGGGAGTTGTGGCGGATCGAGCGCTGGTTCGCCGGCCCTACCCGCCGTATAACCATTACTGGCTTTGGGGGGCAAGGGAAGACCGCTCTTGTCCAGGAGGCCGGTCGCTGGCTGCTGCGCACCGGGATGTTTCATGCCGTCGCCTTTGTGGACTATGCCCGTATTCAGGCTGCGGACGCATTAGCCGTCGCCATCAGCCAACTCGGCACTGTACTTGAGGCAAGCCTTCCTGATGCCGTGGCAGCCCGCCAAGCGCTCGCAAGCACGCCGACCTTGATGATTTTGGATAACCTGGAAGCGCTCGCCGAAGAGCCGCTGCGCGAGTTGCTGGATGCAGCCGTGGCCTGGTCAACCGCGGGCGATTCACGGGTCTTGCTGACCTCACGGACACCGGACTTCAGGCACGCGGATTACCGGGTTGAAGAAACACGAGTCCATAGGCGGGTCCAATTAAAGGGCCTGGGAAGCCGATGGGAGCCGGCGGATGCCCTGGAGTGGTTCGGCGAGTTGATGAAGCTTCCACCCCCTCCAGAGATTCTCAGGCCAAAACGCGAAAAATTGATCGATCTTTTTGCGAAGGTCAAGTTCCACCCGCTTTCGATCCGTGTCCTTGTGGGGCAGGCGAAGACTTGCGATTTGGTGGAGATGGGTGGACGGCTGAAATGGCTTCTTGACAGCTCCCCAGGCGTAACAGGCCTGAACGACGAAGTCTTACCAGAGCTGATTGCATCTCTCCAGCTTTCGCTTGACAGGCTCGATCCTGTCGAACGAGAAATGTTATCGCGGCTGGGGGTATTTCAGGGTGGAGGGTGGAGGCCGGCGGTTCTCAGCATCACGGGCATACCGAAGACAGATTGGATCTGCCTTCTTCAACAGCTGGAGGCCGCCGCTCTCGTAGAAGCGGAAGGCTTATCAGGGATCACGGCGCCTTTCTTCCGCTTCCACCCCACTCTGGCTCCGATGCTCTGGGCGCAGCTGGGACTCGATGATCGAATCCGGTTGAGCCACACGCACCGGCAGCAGTATTACAAGTTGGCTACTTTACTGTATTTTGAGGATCAGCGGGCTCCGCATCGAGCGCGCGCCGTTGCGTTTCGAGAGCTACCGAATCTGCTCCACGCGGTCAACGCTGCTCTGGATGAAGAAGATCCTGAAGCTGTTGACTTTGCCGATAGCGTCATGCGGTTCTTATCTCTGTTCGGCTTGCTGCGAGAAAGCATGGCTCTCTCCTCTCGGGCTGAGGCTGCAGCCGGAGAGGCGGGCTCGACCTCGTGGTTTCTCGCATGGTCTAACAAGGGGGAGTTGTTGTGGGAGATGGGCCGGGCTCAGGAGGCGACGGAAGTCTTCCTGGAGGTGCTCAGTCGGCTTGGGGAGGAGCCAACCTACGAGAGAACTCTGACGCTGGGCCGCTTGGGTAGATGCCACGCTGCCGGTGGACGGCCGGAACTGGCTGAGGAACGCTATCTGGAGGCCTTCGCCTGTTTGAACCGGTTGGCCCATTCGGAGGGAATAGAACGTGAGCGTGGGTATCTGCTGACCGATTTGGCGGACGCATTGAAGGCTCAAGGAAGATACCGCGAGGCGCGAGAGAAATATGGCGAGGGCCTGAGGATTGCCGCGAGCCAAGGTGATCTACGAGCCAAATTTGTTTCACTGGTCCAACTTGGCAGTCTGGAAATGTCGGAAGGTAACCTGAGAGAAGCGGAGGAGCAATACCGCAGCTCGCTGAGCTTTTTTCAGCAGATTCAGGAACCCGCCGTGGAGGCGTTTATCTGGCATAAACTGGGTAGGAGGTTTGAACAAGATCTGCATTGGGAGGAAGCGGAGCGGAACTACCGGGAATCATTGCAAATAAAGGAGAGGCTCGGTGATCCGGCAGGGGCTTCCCAGACCTGGAACCGCTTGGGCATGATCAACCAACAAACTGGGAAGCCCGACGCGGCGGAGGCTTGGTATTTAAAGGCGATCGAAGAGGGAGTAAAAGCAAGGCACGACCTGCGGATCTCGCGCGCTCGCAACAACCTTGCTAACCTCCTGCGCACGCAACCCGGCCGGCTGGCCGAAGCACGGCAAGAAGCAGAGTGGGCGCTGGCGATAGAAAAGAACCTCGATCCTGGGGTTTCAAAGATCTGGATGACTTATTCTCTCCTCGCTGACATTGCCGACCAGCAAGGCGAGTCCACGCAGGCTTGCGAGTACCGGCGTCTCGCCCGGGAAGCCCGCCGCAACTTCCCTGGCACGCGTCATGAATTGAGGCTGCATGCGAATTTGATCCTCCGAACCGTTGCCGCCGTCCAAGGGCTGGAGGCACTGGATCAGAGTCTCTCAGGGGCAGAGAAAGAGAGCGGGACGAACCTCGTTGCGACAATCCGTCTTCTTCTTTCCGGAGAACGCGACGCAGATACCCTCTGCGATGAGCTGGATGCCGATAATTCCATGATTGTGGAAGCAATCCTCGCCGGGATCGAGGACCCCTCCACTCTCCAAGATCTGCGGCCCGGAGATAAATAACCTTCAGTCCAGGCTGTTCAAAGTCCGCCCTTGCAGGCGGTCTCAAGAAAAAAGGCCACCAAACAAAACCGCCGGGCGTCCCGCCCGGCGGGGTGTACCGCGGCGCGGTCGCGATCTCGATCAATCGACGATCGACTGATCCTTCGTATCGCGCAGGAAGAGCGTGCCGATGATCACGGTGAGGACCGCGACGATCACCGGGTACCAGAGGCCGTAGTAGATGTTGCCGGCCCGGGCCACCATGGCGGTGGCGAGGAGCGGCAGCATGCCTCCGAACCAGCCGTTGCCGATGTGGTAGGGGAAGGACATCGAGGTGTAGCGGATCCGGGTCGGGAACAGCTCCACCAGGAAGGCGGCGATCGGGCCGTAGACCATGGTGACGTAGATCACCATGATGAAGAGGATCAGGATGGTCAGCCCGTAGTTGATCCGGGTCGGGTCGGGCGCGTCCGGGTAGCCTTCGGCCTTCAGGGCGGCTTTGTACTCGTCCTCGATCCCATCCGTTCAGCGTGGTGTTGCCGATCCGCGTCGTCACCGTCTGGCCAGGCTCCGCGGGCAGCGAGCTGAAGGAGAGCCCCGACTTGGTGAGGAAGTCCTTCGCCTTGTCGCAGTCGGAGAACTTGGTGCCGGGGAGGACGGTGAAGACGTGGAAGTTGCAGTCCGTGGCCGCGACGCTCACCGGATGGCTGTTCTGGAACTCCTCGAGCGCCGGGTTCACGGCGTGGGTCAGCCCCTTGAAGAGCGGGAAGTAGGTGAGCGCCGCGAGGAGGCAGCCGGCGAGGATGATCTTCAGGCGGCCGATGCGGTCGGACAGGCTGCCGAAGATGACGAAGAACGGCGTCGCGAGCAGGAGCGCGATGCCGACCAGGGTGTAGGCGGTCAGCCAGTCGAGCTTGAGCGTGATGGTGAGGAAGAAGAGGGCGTAGAACTGCCCCGTGTACCAGACCACCCCCTGGCCGGCGGCGGCGCCGAAGAGGGCGAGCAGCACGTACTTGTTGTTCGGATAGTGCAAGAAGCTGTCGCTGAGCGGCGACTTCGACCCCTTGCCCTCCGCCTTCATCCGCTGGAAGACCGGCGACTCGTTCAGCTTGAGCCGGATGTAGATCGAGAAGACGAGAAGCACCAGCGAGATCAGGAACGGCACCCGCCAGCCCCAATCCTTGAAGGTTTCCGGGCTCATCTTGAGCGCGGCAGAGGCCGATCACCAGCAGCGAGAGGAAGAAGCCGAGGGTGGCCGTGGTCTGGATCCAGCTCGTCGAGTAGCCGCGCTTCCCCTCGGGGGCGTGCTCGGCGACGTAGGTCGCGGCGCCGCCGTACTCGCCGCCGAGGGCCAGCCCCTGGAGCAGGCGGAGCGTCACCAGGAGGATCGGCGCCAGCACGCCGATCGAGGCGTAGGTCGGGAGGAGCCCCACCGCCACGGTCGAGGCGCCCATCACGATGATGGTCACCATGAACGTGTACTTGCGTCCGACCAGGTCGCCGATGCGGCCGAACACCAGGGCGCCGAACGGCCGCACCAGGAAGCCGGCCGCGTAGGTGGCGAAGGCCGAGAGCAGCGCCGCGGTGTCGTTCCCCTTGGGGAAGAAGAGGGCGGCGAAGAACGGCGCCAGGGTCGCGTAGAGGTAGAAGTCGTACCACTCGAACACCGTGCCCAGCGAGGAGGCGAAGATGACCTTTCGCTCCTCCTGGGGCGAAACCTGAAGGATGGGCGAGTCGGCGGTCGGAGTCGCAACGCTCATGAAATCCCCCCTTGGGTCGGTCAGGCTCAGAATTGGAAGATCTGGTACTGCACCTGGTATTGGTTGCGCTTCCTGGCGCCGTCGCGATCGATCTTCGTCCACGCCAGCTTCAGGTTCGAGTTATGGCCGGAGAACCAGAAGGCGAGCCCCGCTTGCGCGCGTTTCTCGTCCGGCCGGGCGGCCGCGTCGAAGTCCTGGCGGGCGAGTTGGACGTACGGCATCAGTTTGAGGGTGTGGAAGTAGTAGCCGACCTCGACCATCGCGTCCCGCTGCTTGGGAAGGGTGGGGATGAAGACGTCGCCGTCGATCTGGTTGTAATCGGCCTGCAGGGTCACGCCGTCGCCGCCGGCGATGGGCTGGTCCCAGAACAGGTCGGCGCCAACGGACTCATAGTCCTCCTGGTGATCGAAGCTGCCGCCGATCGAGAGCGACTGCGTCTTGCCGAGCGAGGTGCCGCGATAGAAATAGGTGGTCTGGGGGCCGAAGACGTAGTAGGCGAGCCGCCCCGCATAGCGGAACGCGTTCGTGTTGTTGACGCCGCGCACTCCCTGGAAGACGCCGGCGCGGTACTCGAGGTGATCGCCGCCCAGATAGCCGCGGGCCTGCAGGCCGTAGTCCCGGCCGGTGCGCGCGGTGGTGGGGACCGATTCGACGAAGGTGTACGGGCCGTAATCCAGGGCCAGCAGGGTGGCCGCCGACTGGTTGTGGTTGTAGCTCTGCGCCATCAGCAGCATGCCGCCGTCGAGCTGGAACTCCTTGCGGAAGGCGTAGGTGACGACGAAGTCCTGGATGAAGATGTCGGCGTTGTTTTTCGAGCCGTCGGGGTTCCCCTTGCCGAGGTTCGGCGAGTCGGTGTCGAAAAAGACCGTGAGCTGGTCCGACAGCTTGAAGTTGCCCAGGAGACGGAGGCGGCGCAGGAAGAGGTTGTTCGCGGAATCGTTCTTGGCGTTGCCGTTTTCGATGCTCTCGGCCTGGAGCTGGCCGAGAATGCCGATCTTGAAGCTCTGCTTGCCGTCGGCGGAGGTGAACTGAAGCTGGGCGGTGGCGGGCCGGGGGGAGGCCGCGGCGAGGAGGGATGCCAGGAGGAGGGCCGCGAACCCCCCCGGGTACTGAGAGCGACTTGCCATCATTGCACCTTTCTCGAGTGGTCCGCGTCGGGCGGGCCGGTTGAGCAGGATACGACTCTGATGTCAATCGAACTCGAAAGATCGTGCTCCCCTCCGGACCCTCTGTCAAGTCGCGGCCTGGAGCAACAGATCCTGGAGATCCAGGGGCTCGGTGTACATGGCCGGCGCTCCCTCGGGGGAGCGCGGCCACTGCTCGCGCGGCCGGTCCCAGTAGAGCTCCACGCCGTTCTGGTCCGGGTCGGCCAGGTAGACGGCCTCGCTGACGCCGTGATCCGCGGCGCCCTGGAGCGGGACGCCGGCCGCGAGGACCCGGCGGACCGCGGCCCCGAGCGCCTGCCGCGTCGGGTACCGGATGGCGACGTGGTAGAGGCCGGTCCGGCCGGGGGGCGGCGGGGTGCCGCCACGGCTCTCCCAGGTGTTCAGGCCGATGTGATGGTGATAGCCGCCCGCGGAGACGAAGGCGGCCTGCGAGCCGAAGCGCGAGGTGAGCTCGAAGCCGAGGACGCCGAGGTAGAACGCCAGCGCCCGCTCGAGGTCGGCCACCTTGAGATGGACATGCCCGATGTCCGTTTCGGCGGGGAGGGTGTAGGAGGGCAGTTCGGGTTCCATGATCCTGAATGCTATACCTCTTCGGCGGTACGGGTTGCCCCGGCCTCTCCGGGCGGCGTAGTCGTGGTGCAGTATGATGCCGGCACGACGGGGGAGGTCGATGAAGATCGAATCGCGTCTCCGGCAGCTCGGGCTCGAGCTGCCGCAACTCATCCAGCTGCCCCCGGAGGTCCGGGCGCCCTTCTCGTGGGTCCGCGTCTATGGCGACCGCGCCTACGTCTCCGGGCAGGCGCC
Organism: uncultured Acidobacteriota bacterium; assembly: GCA_963792575.1. Lineage (GTDB taxonomy): Bacteria > Acidobacteriota > Thermoanaerobaculia > Multivoradales > UBA5704 > DATARR01. The sequence goes on along the minus strand of CAWBWZ010000020.1, from coordinate 575,522 downwards.
GCTGAATCCGGACGGCACCCTGGCCGCGCCGTTCGGCCGTGTCGGCGCCGAGCTCTCCGCCGATCAGGGGTACCAGGCCGCCCGCCTCGCCACCCTCTCCATCCTGGCCACCCTGAAGCAGGCGCTCGGCGATCTCGACCGGATCGCGGCCTGGCTGATGGTCTCGGGGATGATCAACGTCGCCCCGGGATTCATCCGCACGACCAACATCATCAACGGCTGCTCGGATCTCCTGCTGGAGATCTTCGGCCCCGAGGTGGGGCAGCATGCGCGGAGCGCGATCGGCATGGCGCAGCTGCCCAACGATTCCCCCGTGATCATCGCCGCCGAGATCGCGGTCCGCGACCTATAACCGGGGCTGTTGCCCGCAGGGGACGCCGATGTCCTCCCGAGGGGTCGCGTGCCGCCGGAGCCGCCGCGGCGGGAACTTTTCCAGCCACGGCACCCTCTTTGCTTCCAGCGAGATCAACTGCGCAAGGAGGCGAGATGAGACTCCGAATTGGCTGGACAGGGGCGATTCTGCTGGCGGGCGTCCTGCCGGTGGGGGCGGCGGAGCCGGCGAACCAGCAGGTGCAGGTCTTCGGGGAATCGATCGACGTCCGGGTGGTCAACGTCGAGACGGTGGTCGTCGACAAAAAAGGTGAGCGGGTCCGCGGGCTTTCGGCGGCGGATTTTCGGCTGCTGGTGGACGGCCGGGAGGTGCCGGTCGAGTACTGCACCGAGATCGAGGAGGGGAAGGCCGCGGCATCCAGCACGAGCGCGAAGGAGAACGCCGGAGCGCTGGTGGCGGCGGGGGAGGAGGTGGGGCGGAACTACCTGATCTACGTCGACGACTCCTTCTCAATCGCCGGCGTCCGTAACGAGGCCCTGGCGAAGCTGGAGCGCGACCTGAAACTCCTGAAACCCGCCGACCGCATGGCCTTGCTGGCCTTCGACGGCTCGCGGATCGACGTCCTGAGCGGCTGGACCGGCGACGCCGCCGCGCTGGCCGCGGCCCTGGAGCGGGCCCGCCAGCGCCCCGCTTCCGGAGCGCAGCAGCTCTCGCATCAGCGGGCGCTGCAGAACGACGTCGACTGGCTCTACGAAAACGCCGACAGCCTGGAAGGGGATCAGATCAAAGCCTTCCGCGAGGACGGGGCGAAACGGATCAGCCCGGAGGCGCGCACCCAGCTCGGCCGGACGGCGGCGGCGGCCGCCGCGGCGCTGCGCGGCTTCGCCGCCCCGCCGGGACGCAAGGTGATGCTGATGCTCTCCGGCGCCTGGTCGATGCAGGTGGCGCCGCAGCTCTATGGCCCGATGGTGGAGGCCGCCAACCGGCTCGGCTACACCATCTACCCCGTGGACATGGCGCAGTCGGACGCCCGCGCGGTCTCGGCGCTCGGCGCCCTGGCCGCGAGGACCGGCGGCCGGGTGGTGGTCTCCGCGAAGATGGAGGCCTTCCGCGAGGTCGTGGCCGACACCGGCTCGTATTACTGGATCGGCTTCACGCCGTCCTGGAAGGCGGACGACCACGGGCACCAGGTGACCGTCGAGCCGCGGCGGGAGGAGCTCGCGGTGCGGGCGCGCGGCGGCTTCTCCGATCTGTCGAAGCGGACGGAGAGTGCGATGAAGGCCGAAAGCGTGCTGCTCTTCGGCGGAGGCGGCCAGAACCAGGACCGGCGGCTGATCGTCCGCCTCGGCGAGCCGAAGCCGGCGGGGCGCGGAAAGATGGAGATCCCGGTGACGCTGGGCGTGCCGGTCGAGTCGTTGGCGCTGACCCCCAAGGGGGGCGGCTATGTCGCGGAGACTCCGCTCGCGATTGTGACCATGGACGACAAGGGGGGGCGCGCCGACCTGCCGGCATCGCACCTCAAGGTAGATCTGAAGACGCTGCCCCAGGCCGGCACCTACGCCCGCTTCCAGACCGCGATCCGCGTCCGCGACATCGGGCAGCGGCTGGTCTTCTCGGTCCAGGACCCGGTCAACGGCACCGCCATCTGGGGCGAGGCGGAGCTCGCGCCCCCGCAGGCCCGGAAGATGGCGAAGCGATAGGAGGCCCTTCTACAGTTCAGCTCTTCAGCCGCAGCGCCTTGCGGAGCAGGGCGAGCTGGCCGCTGTGGTAGGCGTTGTGCTGCACGAGGCCGTTGACCATGCCCCGGTACGTGGCACCGGTGCCGAGCGCCGGGTCGCGGTCGGAGAAGGTGCCCCCTGCCCGCTCCAGGTCGGCCTCGGTGCAGCCGGCCAGGGTCCGCAGCAACTCGTCGAGCGACTCGCCGAGGCGTTCCCGGTCCCGCCGCCAGGCGGCCGCGGAGATCTCCTCCGGCTCGGGCCAATCCCCCTCCTCGGGGAGGCCCGGCGGCTTGCCGCCGAGGCGTTGGCGGGCCTCGTTCTGCCAGGCCGTCATGTGAAGGACGATCTCCCAGACGCTGTGCGCCCCCGCCACCGGGTGCGCCGCCGCCTCCTCGGCGCTCATGTCCGCCAGGAGGCTGGCCGTCTCCGGGCCATGCCACGGGTCGTCGGAATATCCCTTGCGGAGCTGCTCGCCAAGAAACAGAACGTCGTTCATGCTGGAACCTCCTGAGGCGATCAGGTTAGCATTCCGGGCGCGCACGGGACTTGCACTCCCTGATGATGATGGAGGACCCCTGAGAGCTTCCCGACCTACCCTGCCGAGGATGACGGCGTGAGCGACCTGGGCCGCCTCGAGCGGCGGGTGGCGGATCTCGAGCGGGAGAACGCGGCGCTGCGCGAGCGGATCGCCGCGCGCCAGACGGACGACGAGACCTTCGCCGCCCTGGAATCGCTGCTCGTCCACGCGCCGGTCGGTTTCGCCTTCTTCGATCGCGAGTTCCGCTTCGTCCGTTTGAACGACGTGGTGGCGAGGATCAACGGTCTGCCGGTGGAGGCTCACCTCGGCCGATCGGTCCGCGAGATCGCTCCCGTCAACGCGCGGACCGTCGAGCCGGTCATGGAGCAGGTTTTCCGCACGGGGGAGCCGGTGTTGAACCTGGAGATCGCGGGGGAGGCTCCGGCGGTTCCTGGCGTGCGCCGGACCTGGCTGGCCGGCTTCTATCCGGTCAAGAGGCCGGATGGCGCCATCTCCTGGGTCGGGGTCGTGGTGGTGGACATCACCGAGGAGAAGCGGATCGAGGCGGAGCGCCGGAAGCTCTTCGAGGCGCTCGAGCTGGAGCGCGCGCGTCTCGCCAGCATCTTCGTGCTGGCGCCGGCGTTCATGGCGACGATGCGCGGCCGCGAGCACGTCTTCGAGCTGTCCAACCCGCAATACGACCAGCTCGTGGGGTGCCGGGAGATCCTCGGCAAGACGGTCCGGGAGGCGCTTCCGGAGATCGAGGGGCAGGGCTTCTTCGAGCTGCTCGACGAGGTGTATGCCACCGGCAAGCCGTTCGCCGGGAACGGGGTTCCGGTCCTGGTACGGCACGAGCAGGGAGGGGCTCTCGAGGAGCGCTTTCTCAACTTCGTCTACCAGCCGTTGACCGAGGCGGACGGAACGGTTTCCGGTATCTTCGTCCATGGCGTGGACATCACCGAGCAGGTGCGGACGGCGCAGGAGCTCCGGGAGGCCGGCCGCAAGAAGGACGATTTCCTCGCCATGCTCGGCCACGAGCTGCGCAATCCGCTGGCGCCGATCCGCAACGCCGTGCATATCCTGCGGCAGGCCGGCGAAGACGAGCCGATCCTGGAGAAGGCCCGCGGGATGATCGACCGCCAGGTCTCCCACATGACGCGCCTGGTCGACGATCTGCTCGACGTCTCGCGGATCTCCCGGGGGAAGATCCTGCTGCACCGGGAGCGGCTGGACCTGACGAAACTGGTCCGCGACACGGTCGAGGATTACCGCCGCGATCTGGAAGCCGGCGGGCTGACCCTGGATCTGGAGCTCCCCGCCGAGCCGCTCTGGGTGGAGGGGGATGCGACCCGTCTCGCGCAGGCGCTGGGCAACCTGCTGAGCAACGCCGGCAAATTCACCGATCCCGGCGGACGGGTGACGGTCGAGCTCAGGGCCGGCGACCGCGCCGGGATCGTCGTCGAGGACACCGGCATCGGCATCGAGCCGGAGATGCTGGAAAACCTCTTCGAGACCTTCAGCCAGGCCGACCGCACTCTGGCCCGGAGCCGCGGCGGGCTCGGGCTGGGGCTGGCGCTGGTGAAGGGGCTGATGGAGCTGCACGGGGGCCAGGTGGAGGCCGAGAGCGAGGGGCTGGGCCACGGCTCCCGGTTCACCCTCCGGCTGCCGCTCGCCGCCGCCCAGGAGGCTCCGGGGGAGGAGGCGGCGCCGCCGGCCGGCGCCAACGGCTCGCGCCGCGTCCTCATCATCGAGGACAACGCCGACGCGGCGGAGAGCCTGCAGATGCTGCTGGAGCTCTCGGGATTCGAGGTGACGACCGCCGCCGACGGCACGTCCGGGCTGGAGACCGCGCGGCGGTTCCATCCGGACGTGGTGCTCTGCGACATCGGCCTGCCGGGCGGCCTGGACGGCTACGGAGTGGCGAGGGAGCTGCGGGCCGACTCCGCCCTCCAGGCGGTCCGTCTGATCGCGCTGACCGGCTACGGCCAGGCCGAGGACCAGCGCCGTGCCTACGCCGAGGGGTTCGACCTCCACCTGACCAAGCCGGTCGATCCGGTGCTGCTGAAGGATCTGCTGGCGAGCGCTGGTCCATAATTCCGCCCATGGATCTACTCGACACCGTGCCGGCCGCCCAGAGGGCGCGCATCCAGGCGATCGCCGCCGCTTCGCGCGAGCAGGGAGTGCCCGCCTACCTCGTCGGCGGCTTCGTGCGCGACCTGCTGCTCGCGCGGGAGAACCGGGACCTCGACGTGGTCGTCGAAGGGGACGGGATCGAGCTCGCGGCGCGGCTCGCCGCGGCCCTCGGCGGCCAGGTGCGCGCCCACCCCGCCTTCCTGACGGCGGTGATGGTCGACCCGCGAGGGGACGACATCGACGTGGCGACCGCCCGCAGCGAGCGCTACCGGTCGCCGGCGGCGCTCCCCGAGGTGCGGGCCGCGGCGCTCCGCGAGGATCTCTTCCGGCGCGACTTCACCGTCAACACGATGGCGATCCGCCTGGGCCCCGGGCCCGGGGCCGAGCTGATCGATCTCTACGACGGCCGCCGCGACCTCCAGGAGAAATCGCTGCACGTGCTGCACGGCCGCTCGTTCATCGACGATCCCACCCGCATCCTGCGCGGCGTGCGGCTGGAGCAGCGCCTCGGTTTCCGGCTCTCCCCCGACACCCTGGAGCTCGTCGAGGAAGCGCTCGCCGAAGGGGCTTTCGATCCTCTCTCCGGCTCGCGCCTGCTGGCCGAGCTGATCCTGCTGCTCGACGACCCGGCACTGGCTCTCGGGGGGATCGAACGGCTGGCCGAGTTGGGCGTCCTGCGGGCGATCGATCCGAGCCTGGAGCTGGACGCGGCGGCATGCGAGAGGCTGCGCAAAGCGCTGGCCGCCCTCGACTGGTATCGAAGTGAAGGGATCATCGACCCCCCCGTCGCGGCCTGGCGCCTGCTCCTCCTGGCGCTCGCGGCCGGCCCGGCAGACCGGGAGCGCCTCGCCGGCCGCCTTATGCTCGACGGCGAGGACCGCCGCCTGCTGACCGCGCCCCCAGCCCGCTTGGACGCCGCCCGCGCCGTGCTCACGGCCGAGCCGGCGCCGCACCAGGCGGCCGAGGCGCTGGAAACGCTGGCCGGCGAGGAGATCCTCCTGCTGCAGGACGAAACGGCGCGCGCCTGGGTGCGCCGGTACCTGACCGGCATGCGCCCGCTGACGCTCTCGCTGCGGGGCGCCGATCTGCTGGCGGCCGGCGTGCCGCCCGGCCCCCGGATCGGCGACGCCCTGCGCGCCACCCGGCGGGCCCGTCTCGACGGCCGTGTCGACGAAGCGGGGGAGCTGCGCTACGCTCTGGCCGTCGCCAAAGGAGAATCTTGATCCGCTCGCGCATCCTTTTCATCGCCCTGCTGCTGCTCGCGACACCCGCGGCGCGGGCGGACGACCGCTCGACCGAGGTCCTCCGCTACGACTGCGTGACCGACCTCGCCCGCCGCGAGATGACGCTGTTCGCCAACGGCACCATCCGCCTGCGCAAGGGGCAGATCGGGAACGAGTTGATGGGGCTCGCCGAGCTGTCGCCGGACAAGATGCAAGCGTTCCTCAACCGTCTCTCCGGGGAGGATCTCGGGGATGTGAAGAGCCCTGACAAGGGGCCCGAGGGGGCCTGGGTGGAGCAGTGCGAGCTGCGCCTGCAGCTCCCCGGGAAGGAGCCCCAGACCTACCGGTTCGGCCACTTCGAGCCTCTGCCGCTCAACCTTTCGCACGTCGTCCGCATCGCGGAGGAGCTGACCAAGAAGGTCCGGGTGGTGAAGGAGAAGGACGAGATCCCGGTCGATTACGAGCCCCGGCGGGGGGACGTGCTGAAGCGGTCGGGGGACGGCTCCCGCTTCCGCATCATGGCCTTCACCGGCGACAACAAGGGGATCGAGCTGGAAGGGATCGACCAGCCGCTCGAGCTCTATATCGCCAGGGACCAGTTGAGGAAGAAGTTCATCGCGCTGGTATCGAGAGAGCCGTGAAGCCGGGGGTCCGGATCACCGGCGGCGAGTTCCGCGGCCGCGGGCTCGCCGTGCCGCCGGGCGCGAGGCCGACCGAGGGGCGGGTGCGCGAGGCGCTGTTCTCGATCTGGAGCGACCGCATCGAAGGGGCGCGCGTCCTCGACCTCTTCGCGGGCAGTGGCGTCGTGGGCCTGGAGGCGCTGGGACGGGGAGCGCTCTCCGCCCTGGCCGTGGACCAGAACCTGCGGGCGGTGGAGACCCTGGAGGCGAACGCCGGCAAGCTGGGCGAGCGCCTCCTCGAGATCCGCCGCCTGACCCTCCCCGCCGGCCTCGCCCGTCTGCAGGCCGGCGCCTTCGACCTCGTCTACGCCGATCCGCCCTACAATTTTCCGCTCTATGTGGAACTCCTCGAGGCCGCCGCCCCCCTCCTCGCCACCGACGGCGAGATCGCCGTCGAGCACACCTCCCGCCGCGAGCTGCCCATCGAGGTCGGGCCGCTGACGCGAGTGGACGTGAGAAAATACGGGGACAGCGCGATCAGCTTCTATCGGAGGGGACCGGCGTAGGATTTACGGGTTATTCGAGAAGCTCGATAGGGGATACTCCTCCCGACGTTCCAAGCAATTCAAGCCTGATCTTGGCGCGTGCTGAGAGTTCGAGCGGACTGATTTTGCTTGTAAACCATGTATGGACAATACGGTCTACTCCGGCTCCGATGAGGGGGGCAGAAGTCCTCAGCGCGGCTCGAAGGCAGACTGCGTTCATGCGACCCCAGTGAAGTACCAGATTTCTTTGCCGGTAGAGTCTGCGAAGCGTTCTCGCTGCATATTGTTCTATATCGCGCAAGGTTGATTTTGGTGTGACGAGGAGAGCTCGGAGGCGAATCTCTGCAAGCCGGTCGGATTCCGACGCAAGAGTGAGCGATTGATTGTTGTTAATGGCCTGAACAACCAGGGCTGCTCGCTCACGATTGGTGCTGGCTGCTTTGATCGCTTCACTCAGGCTATCGTGTCCATGCTTTGAATGTGCGTAGGCCAGCGTTGTGAGCTCAGCGCGAGGAAAGGAACAAGCGATGAGGGATGCCAGCCGGTCGCCTGCTATGTGGCGCTCTCTGTCGCCGGGTCCGAGCAGGAGAGCTTCCAAGGCCGCCCATCCTCCGGCTACTGCTGGCCCAGGAGGGCCTTCGTTCAACGAGCCGAGAAGTTCCAGTGCCGCGTCAATATTACTGGTCTCGGATTGTTCATATAGCTTGTTTTCCCGAGCAAGGGCTCGAATTTCGACTCCTCGGCTTCCTTGTTTCAAGGGAAACGGGTCTCTTGCCCCTTGGACCCAAACCTGTTTAACGGATTGGAGATTGGAGCGGCTGCCGAGATTGACGCGCGCCGAGAGTCTCTCGACAAATTCAGCAATTTTCTGGATCGCCGCATGGACATCGCGTGCGCTTAAGGAGAGCAGGAAGCCTCCGGATTGTCTCAAATCGCGGGGATCAAAGTTATTGTCGCGCAGCCATCCAGAGACTTCTGTGGCGTTTCGCCAGTTCTGCGGCATGGCTTCGTGGCTTCCAGGTACTCCGACGAAAGGAATCAAAACGTCGAACTTGGATTCCGGTCGATGCGCTAGATCGTGAGCATCTCTAGTCAGATCAGCGAGGCTCCGGGTACCAGGTTCGTGGTGAATTCGGTAAGTCCACCATCGGTGTAGATAGGTATCGCTAAACCCTAGGTCCAATAGGTGCGTAGCTATTGCTCGTGCAGCCCGTTCTGGATTGGTAAGAGGTCCGCCGGACAACGCATGAGCCCACCGCTCGAGATAGCCGTCCTTGATCCGTGAAAGCATCTGGCGAATGACGATGTAATCTGCACCCTCTGCACGTGGACCTATGAGCAGGCTCCCTCTGAGGAGACTGCGTTCCTCGGGGGTGCCAGCGCCAGGATCTGGCCCAACGACTACTTGGGCCGCGTGGCAGAGATCTTTGAAAGAGGACTCTGAAAGCACGCTACTTTGGACTGCCTCACTTCCCTCCAGCACCTCATCAAGAGACATCACGGTCCCTACGGCCCAGAGGCGTCGTTGCCAGGGAGTACCGGAACCGAAGAAATCCAAAAGGCAGGCTGCAATGTGCCTGCCGTGGGAGTTGACGTCGAGCATTAGCGCGTCTACAATGTCGAAGAGTAGTTCTTGTCGGGGGGTGTCGTCCGTAGCTTCGGCTATGGGCTTCACTCCCCTTTATTTTTCGTCTCAAAGCGACAGGGATACTCTAACAGAGATACTACCCTCGCAAGAAAAACGCCAGCTCTTCCAGATTGATCCGCAGATCGACGTTCTTGAGCGGCACGTCGTCGCGGCGCTTGACGCGCACTGGGGCGAAGTTGAGGACCCCTTTGACGCCGGCGTCGGCCAGGGCGTCGTAGTTCTCCTGGGCGGCCTCGGCGGGGACGGCGAGGACGCCGATCTCGGCCCCGGACTCGCGGACGACCTCCTTGAGGTCCGCGGAGGAGCGGACGGTCAGGCTGGCCACCCGCCGGCCGATCTTCTTGGGGTCGTTGTCCACCCCCGCCACCACCCGGAAGGCGCCGTAGTTGAAGCCGAGATACTGGGCGAGCGCGCTCCCCAGGTTCCCCATGCCGACGATCACCAGCGCGTGCCGGCGGTCGAGGCCGAGCAGGGAGTTCAGGTGGTCGGCCAGCGCGTCGACGTCGTAGCCGACGCCGCGGATGCCGAACTCGCCGAACTGGGCGAGGTCCTTGCGGATCTGGGTGGCGGAGAGGTGGTAGCGCTGCGCCATCTCCTGCGAGGAGACCCGGTTGACGCCGAGCTCCTGGAGATGGCGCAGACAGCGCAGGTAGAACGAGAGCCGGTTGAGGGTGAGAGGCGAGACCTCTTCCAGCTCGTTTACTTCGCGGTGGTCGCCGTGATCAGCCACTGGAGCAGACCCGTGGGCCAGATGCCGAGTGCCAGGGTCCCCAGGGCGGCGACCACCGCCGCGGCACGGCCCCAGACGTCGATCAGCAGCCCTTCCGGCTGCCGCGTCTCTGGTTTCATGTAGAGGTAGTAGACGACGCGCAGGTAGTAGAAGACGCCGATCAGGCTCGCCAGCACGCCGGTGATCGCGAGGCCGACGTGGCCGTCGCCCACCGCCTTCAGGAACACCACGTACTTGCCGAGGAAGCCGACGGTCGGCGGGATGCCGCCCAGCGACAGCATGCAGACGGCGAGGCAGCCGCCGAGCAGCGGGATAGCGATACCCCCAGCCGGCGAGATCGGAGATCAGGTGCTGCTCGCCGGCCGGCTGTAGAGCATGCGCGACCACCGTGAAGGCGCCGGCGTTCATCAGCACGTAGGCCAGCAGGTAGACGAGCACCGGCGTCAGCGAGGCGCGGTCGAGCGTCACCAGCGCCAGCAGCAGGTAGCCCATGTGGGCGATGCCGGAGTAGGCGAGCATGCGCTTGATGTCCCGCTGCACCAGGGCCAGCAGGTTCCCCACCACCATCGAGAGCACCGAGAGGATCGCCACCACGGTGGACCACTTGGCGACGTTCGCCGTGCCGCCCGCCCTGCACGACCGCGGCGAGCAGCCGGTAGAGCACCAGCGCGCTCGCCACCTTCGGGGCCACCGAGAGGAAGGCCACGAACGGCGACGGGGCGCCCTGGTAGGTGTCCGGCGACCAGGCGTGGAAGGGGACGACGCTCATCTTGAAGCCGAAGCCCGCGACCAGCATCAGGAAGCCGAGGCTGGCGAGCACCGGCACGCCCGGCGCGGCGGCCAGCGCGTGCGCCGATCGCCGTCGAAGCGGGTGCTGCCGGTGGCGCCGTAGACCAGCGCGATGCCGTAGAGCACGAAGGCGCTGACGAAGGCGCCCATCAGGAAGTACTTGATCGCCGCCTCGCCCGAGATCGAGAGCCGCCGGTGGTAGGCGGCCAGCGAGTAGAGGCAGAGCGAGAGCAGCTCGAGCGCCAGGAAGACGATCAGCAGCTCGGTCGCGCGCAGCATCAGCAGCAGGCCGGTGGCGCACCAGAGGAGCAGGGCGTGGTATTCGCCGGAGAGGATCTTCTCCCGCCGCAGGTAGCCCTGGGAGGCGAGCAGGCAGAGCGCCGTCGAGAGCAGGATCACGAACGAGAAGGCGGCGGTGAGCGGGCTCGTCTCGAGCAGCCCGTTGAAGGTCGCCGCCGGGTCGGTCATCGCATGGCCGGGGGTCACGTAGTAGACCGCCCAGGCCGCCGCGCGCGTCGCCAGCAGCGAGATCGCCGTGAACGCCCGCCGCAGGCGACGGAGCGATCGCGTCGAGCAGCAGCACCAGAATGCCGCCGCCGCAGAGCAGGATCTCGGGCAGCAGCACCATCCAATCCGAGCGGGTCATTGGCCGGCCTCCGTGGTCGTGCTCGAAACCTGGGCCGCGGGGGTCGCCATGGCGGCCTGCGGCCGCAGCGCCGCCTGGGTGACCCCCGGCTCCGCGATCCGTCCGCGGTAGTCGGCGAGCACCCCTTCGAGGGCCTTGCGGCTCGGCCGCAGGAACCCATCGGGCGCGACGCCGATCCAGAGCATGAAGATGCAGAGCGGGATCGAGCGCCGCCAGCTCGCGGCCGGAGAGGTCGACCAGCTTGCGGTTCTCGTCCTTGGTGATCGGGCCCCAGATGGTGAGCTGGATCATCTTGAGCAGGTAGACCGCGGCGAGCACCACGCCGGAGGTGGCGAGCGCGACCGGCACCCAGCCCAGCGTGCGGAAGCTGCCGAGCAGGATCAGGAACTCGCCGACGAAGCCGTTGAGGCCGGGCAGGCCGACCGACGCCAGAGCTGGTGATGACCAGGAAGAAGGCGAACACCGGCATCACCTTGGCGAGGCCGCCGAACTCGTCGAACTTCCGGGTGTGCCGGCGGTCGTAGAGCATGCCGACGAGCAGGAAGAGCCCGCCGGTCGACAGGCCGTGGTTGAGCATCTGGAGCAGCGCGCCCTGCAGGCCGACGATGTCGAAGGCGAGCAGGCCGAGCATCACGAAGCCGAGGTGGGCGATCGAGGAGTAGGCGACCAGCTTCTTCATGTCCGTCTGCACCAACGCGACCAGCGCGCCGTAGATGATGCCGATCGACCGCGAGCGCCAGCAGCAGCGGCTGCGCCGCCTGGCTGGCCTGCGGGAAGAGCGGGATGGCGAAGCGCAGGAAGCCGTAGGTGCCGATCTTCAGCAGGACGCCGGCCAGGATCACCGAGCCGCCGGTCGGCGCCTCGACGTGCGCGTCGGGCAGCCAGGTGTGGAACGGGAACATCGGCACCTTGATGGCGAAGGCCAGCGCGAAGGCGACGAACAGCCAGATCTGCTGGTGGAGCGGCAGGTCGAGCCGCAGCAGGTCGGTGTAGGCGAAGCTCCAGACGCCGCCGTTCAGGCTCTGGAAGGTCCACGCCAGCCAGAGGATCGCGACCAGCATCAGCAGGCTCCCCGCCATCGTGTAGAGGAAGAACTTGACCGCCGCGTAGATCCGCCGCTCGCCGCCCCAGATGCCGATCAGGAAGTACATCGGGATCAGCATCACTTCCCAGAAGATGTAGAACAGGAAGAGGTCGAGGCGAGAAGCGCGCCGAGCACGCCGGTCGCGAGCAGCAGCATCGAGGCGCCGAACAGCCGGCCAGTGCTTCTCGATCCCCTTCCAGCGAGCCGAGGATCACGATCGGCAGAGGAAGATGCCGAGCAGCACCAGCGGCATCGAGATGCCGTCGATCGCCAGGTCGTAGCTGGATGCCGTAGCTCGGGATCCAGGGGATCGCTCGCGTCGTGCACCAGCGGGAAGCGTGCCGTCCGCGCCCAGGTGCGTGAGCAGGTACTGGACCCCGAAGGCGAGCTCGATCAGCGAGGCGGCCAGCACGTAGATCTTCGCCGCCTGGGCTCGCGCCCGGCGCGAAGAAGAACAGCGGCAAGGCCGCGATCGTCGGGAAGAAGACCAGACGGGTCAGCGAGTTGCCGACGAGCAGTCCAAGAAAGGTTTCCATATCTCCGATCCGGTCACCCAGAAGGCGATCCACCAGAACAGCAGGATCACGCCGAGGAAGAAGTAGAGAGCGTAGTTGCGCACGTTGCCGGTGGTGCTGAAGCGGCCGACGTCGCCGGTCAGCTCGGTCAGGAAGGCGCCGGCGTTGATCGCCCCGTCGATGACGAAGGTGTCGACCACCTTCCAGAAGAAGCGGGAGATCATGGCCGAGCGGCCGCACGATCAGGGCGTCGTAGATCTCGTCGACGTAGCACTTGTTGAGCAGCAGGCGGTGGAGGAGCGGGAAGCGCGCGGCCCAGGCTCGCCGCTTCGCCAGCCCCTTGTCGCCGCCGTAGATCGTGCCAGGCGACGCAGATGCCGGCCAGCGGCGATCGGCGATGGTGATCAGGATCAGCAGCCACTCCGCGCCCGCGCTCATCTCGTGCTCGGCCAGCTCGGCCACCGGCCGGCGATCACCGGCTCCAGCCAGTGGTGGAACCGGTTGACGCTCGGAGAGCACCTTCGGCAGCCCGACGTAGCCGGCGAGCGACCGCGCCGACGGCGAGGATCCAGAGCGGGACCGTCATCGACGGCGGCGACTCGTGCAGGTGGTGCTCCTGCTCGTGCGTGCCGCGGAACTTGCCGTCGAAGGTGAGGAAGTACGGCGCGGAACATGTAGAAGGCGGTCAGCCCCGCGGTGATCAGGCCGACCGCCCAGAGCACCCAGTGGCCGCTGCCGGCGGCGGCGTGCAGGATCTCGTCCTTGCGGAAGAAGCCGGCGAGGCGGCGGGACGCCGGCGATCGCCAGCGCGCCGATCAGGAACGTCCAGTAGGTGATCGGCAGGTACTTCTTGCAGGCCGCCCATCTTGCGCATGTCCTGCTCGCCGCCCATCGCGTGGATCACCGAGCCGGAGCCGAGGAAGAGCAGGGCCTTGAAGAAGGCGTGCGTGATCGAGGTGGAAGATGCCGCCGCCGAGTACGCGCCGACGCCCACGCGCCAGGAACATGTAGCCGAGCTGGGAGACGGTCGAGTAGGCGAGCACCTTCTTGATGTCGTTCTGCGCCAGGCCGATCGTCGCCGCGAAGAGCGCCGTCGCGCGCGCCGATGATCGCGACGATCAGCGAGACGCCCGGCGCGAGCTGAAGATCACGTTCGAGCGCGCCACCATGTAGACGCCGGCGGTCACCATCGTCGCGGCGTGGATCAGCGCGGAGACCGGCGTCGGGCCTGCCATCGCGTCGGGCAGCCAGACGTAGAGCGGGATCTGCGCGCACTTGCCGGTCGCGCCGATGAAGAAGCAGAGGGCCACGAAGCTGGCGAACGGCAGGCCGAGGCCGTAGGCGCCGGTGGCCAGCGCCGGGCTCGGCGAGCGACCTTGAGCAGCACGTCGTGGAAGTTGAGCGTGCCGAACTGCGCGAACAGCAGCGAACATGCCGAGCAGGAAGCCGAAGTCGCCGATGCGGTTGACGATGAACGCCTTCTTGCCGGCGTCGGGCGGCGACCTTCTGGTCGTACTAGAAGCCGATCAGCAGGTAGGAGCAGAGGCCGACGCCTTCCCAGCCGACGAACATCACCAGGAAGTTGTTGCCGAGCACCAGCATCAGCATGACGCCGCATGAACAGGTTCAGGTAGGCGAAGAAGCGCGCGGTACCCCTCCTCGTGCGCCATGTAGCCGGTCGAGTAGATGTGGATCAGGAAGCCGATGCAGGTGACGACGAGCAGCATCACCGCCGACAGCGGGTCGAGCAGGAAGCCGGCCGGGATCGCTGAGCAGTCGCCCGGTGGTCCAGGCGTAGAGCGTCTGCTCGATAGGCTGCGGGCGCGTGCCGCCTGGACGAACTCCCAGAGGCAGCCGAGGGCGACGAGCGAGCGAGAGCACGCGGCGCGGCCGAGCGCCGACGGCGGTGACCAGCGCCTTCGGGAACCATCTGCCGAGCAGGCCGTTGATCGCGGCGCCGGCGAACGGCAGGATCGGGATCAGCCAGAGCAGTTCGAGCATGCGGCTAGGCTCTTACCCGCTGCATCAGATTCAAGCGGTTGACGTCGATGGTGCGCCGCTGGCGGAAGACGGCGATGAAGAGCGCGAGCCCCACCGCGGCTTCGGCGGCGGCCACCGCCATCACGAAGAAGACGATCAGCTGACCGGTGTGGTCGTTCCAGCTGGCGCGCATAGGCGATCAGCGTGAGGTTGCCCGCGTTGAGCATCAGCTCGATCGAGAGGAAGATGCTGATGCCGTTGCGCCGGGTCAGCGCGCCGACGGCGCCGATGGCGAACAGCACCGCCGACAGCAGGAGGTACCAGGAGATGGGGACGCTCATGAACGGACCTCCCTGGGAGCACGGGACCGGCTCGGATCTCGGCGAGCACATGATCTCCACGTGATCACCCACGTAATCGTCATCCGGCCGCACGGTCTCGCTGTCGGGCGGCGGGCGGCGACCGTGGCGCCGATCACCGCCACCAGCAGCAGCAGGCCGACGATCTCGAACGGCAGCAGGTAGTCGGTGAACAGCGCGGTGGCGAGCCCCTTGAGCGACACCAGATCCTCGGTGAGCGGCGCCGGCGCGGGCCCGCCGATGCGCAGGCCGGTGCGCCAGAAGGCCAGCCAGAACATGCCCAGGAAGACCACGGCGCCGAGGATCGCGATCCAGAGCTGCACGCCGCGGTCGACGTGCGCGTCCTCTTCCTTCTGCACGTTGAGGAGCATGATCACGAACAGGAACAGCACCACGATGGCGCCGGCGTAGACCAGGATCTGCATCGCGCCGACGAACGGGGCGCCGAGGAGCACGAACAGCACCGCCATCGAGAACAGCGTGAGCACCAGGCTCAGCGTGGCGTAGATCGGGCTCCGGTGCGTCACCACGACGACGCGCCGAACCGATCGCCAGCGCGGCGAAGAGAACAAAGATCACGGTTTCCATCGGCGGCTTGTCCTCGCTTCTAGAGCCAGCCGCGCGAGCGTCATCGCCGCGACCAGGATCAGGTTCAGGATGGCGAGCGGCAGCAGGACCTTCCAGCCCAGCCGCATCAGCTGGTCGTAGCGGAACCGCGGGAACGTCCAGCGGATCCAGACGAAGACGGCCATGCAGATGCCGACCTTGGCGAGCAGCGTGGCGAGGCCGATGGCCGCCCCCAGCCAGGGGTGGAGCTGGACGAACGGCAGGCTGGACGAACGGCAGGGTCCAGCCGCCGAAGTAGAGCGTCACGCCCAGCGCCGACAGCGCCGCCATGTTGGTGTACTCGGCCTGGAAGAAGAGGGCGAAGCGCATCGCGCCGTACTCGGTGTGGAACCCGGCCACCAGCTCCGACTCCGCCTCCGGCAGGTCGAACGGCAGGCGGTTGGTCTCCGCGAACGAGGCGATCAGGAAGACCACGAAGCCGATGAACTGGGGGATGAAGTTCCAGAGGTGGCTCTGCTGATAGGCGACGATGTCGCGCCAGGCGGAACGAGCCCGCCGGGATCAGCACCGCCAGCACCGCCAGCGTCAGCGCCAGCTCGTAGCTGATCAGCTGCGCCGAGGCGCGGACCGCGCCGAGCAGCGAGAACTTGTTGTTCGAGGCGTAGCCGGCCATCACCAGCGAGTAGACGCCGAGGCTCGAGATGGCCAGGAAGAGGAGAACGCCGGTCGCCACGTTGGCCACCACCAGCGGGACCGTGCGCCCGTTCACCACGAGGTCCGGCCCGAAGGGGATCACCACGAAAGTGGTGAACGCCGGCAGCAGCGCCAGCACCGGCGCCAGCAGGTAGAGCGGCTTGTCGGCCAGGGCCGGCGTGACGTCCTCCTTGAACATGAACTTGAAGGCGTCCGCGAGCGGCTGGAACAGGCCCAGCGGACCGAGGCGGTTCGGGCCGGGGCGGTCCTGAATGTAGGCGCAGGCCCGCCGCTCGACCCAGTTCATGATCGGCGCGACGTTGATGAAGATGCCGAACATCAACCCGTACTTGACGAGGGAGGCGACGAAATCGGCGGTCCCTGCGCTCATGAGGAAGCCTCCGATGCCGCCTCGGCGGCCTGGTCCGAAAGGCTGTGCGCCGCTCCGGGGACGTGGAGCGCCGCGCCGGTGGCCGGCAGATCATGCCAGTTGAGGCCCGCGAAGGCCGGCAGCTCGCCGGCCAGGCGGTCGAACACCTTGCCCGGCGACTGATTCGCCCAGGCGGCGTCGAAGCGCGAGAGCAGGTCGCCGAGCGCCTCGACCGCGGCGCGCGTCTGGCCCGGCGGCGGGAAGGCGCGCTCGAAGCGCTGCACCCGCCACTCGACGTTGACGAAGGTGCCGTCCTTCTCGCCGTGGTGGGCGACCGGCAGGGCGATGTCCGCCACCTGCGCCAGCGGCGAGTCGGCCCAGCCGAAGACGACCAGGAACTTCGCCTGGCGCAGCCGCTCGACCGTCTCCGGCGTATAGGCGCCGGCCGAAGTCGCTGTCGCAGACCACCAGCACCTCGCACCGCGCGGCGCCGTCGCCCTGCAGCAGGTCCTCGCCCGTCAGCGTCTTGCCGTCGCCCGGCGGCGAGCCCGGCCAGCTCCGCGCCGCGGCGGTTCGGGGCCTGCTCGCGCCCCTGGATCGGCGGCCGCTCGAAGCGCGGGATCGTCCACGCCGGGCCGACGTCGGTCGGCACCGAGCGGTGCGGCGAGCCGGCCGCGTCCGCCAGCTTGCCGAAGAGGTAGGCCTCCTCGCAGGTCAGGAACGCGGAGCCGAGGAACGCGATTTCGCCGGTGCCCTGGGCCGCCTGCAGCTGGCGATGGACGGCGTCGAGCGCGTCCTTCCAGGTGGCGGCCATAACCGGGCCATGGCCGTTGCCGTTCGCCGCCCTCGGTGCGCACGCGCGGCGTGGTCAGCCGCGGCGTCTTCTTGTAGCGCTCGTGAGTGGAGCGGCCGTAGTCGCACATCCAGTAGTCGTTGACCTCGACGTTGTAGCGCGGCTTGTAGCGCTTGATGTCGCCGCGCCGGTGCTCCATCGTGATGTTGCACCCCACCTCGCAGCCGGTGCAGATCGACGGCTTCTTGTCGAGGTACCAGACGCGCTCGGCGAAGCGGAAGCGGGTCGAGGTCAGGGCGCCCACCGGGCAGATGTCCACCACGCAGGTGGCGAGCGGGTTGTCAGCTCTTGCCCGGGGAAGGTGCCGATCTCGGCGCGGGCGCCGCGGTTGAAGAAGCCGAGCTCAGCCGGTGCCCGCCACCTCCTGGGTGAAGCGCACGCAGCGGGTGCACTGGATGCAGCGGTTCATGTTGAGGACGACGTTGGCGCCCAGCGGGATGCGCTCGCGCCCGGGGTAGGTCCGCTTGTCCTCGATACTGGAAGCGCGAGTAGGCGACGCCGTGCTTGAAGGAGTAGTCCTGCAGGCCGCACTCGCCCGCCTGGTCGCAGATCGGGCAGTCGAGGGGGTGGTTGATGAGGAAGAACTCCATCATCCCCTTCTGCGCCTCCTCGACCTCGGGCACGTCGGTGCGCACCACCATGCCGTCCTTCATCACCTGAGTGGAGCAGCCGGCCTGGAGCTTCGGCATCGCCGTCGATCTTCACCAGGCACATGCGGCACTGGCCGACGACCGACAGGCGCGGGTGATAGCAGTAGTGGGGGATCTGGACGCCGCCTGGATGGCGGCGTCGACCAGGTTGGTCCCGGCTGCCACCTCCACGGTGCGGTCGTTGATCGTTACCTTGGGCACTTTCGTTACGCTCCGTTCTCGAATCAACTTTCGAAATAGCGCCGGTGGGGGAACGGGCAGGCCCGGTCCCTGATGTGCTGGTCGATCTCCGCCTGGAAATTCTTGACCAGCGACTGCACCGGACCGATGGCCGCGTCGCCCAGCGCGCAGAGGGAGTTGCCGCCGATGTGCGAGCAGATCGAGAGGAGGACCTGCGAGTCGCGCTCGGTCCCCTCGCCGTGCTCGATCCGCTTGAGCATCAGCTCCATCCAGTTCGTCCCCTCGCGGCACGGCGTGCACTGGCCGCAGGATTCGTGGTTGAAGAACTTCGCCAGCCGCGCGACCGAGCGCACCATGCAGGTGGTGTCGTCCATCACGATGACCGCCGCCGAGCCCGAGCATCGAGCCGGCCTTGGCGACCGTGTCGAAGTCCATCTTGATGTCGATCTGGTCGGCCGTGAGGATCGGCGCCGAGGCGCCGCCGGGGATGAACGCCTTGAGCGGCCGCCCCTTGAGCATGCCGCCGCACCCCGTCGAGCAGCTCGCGGAAGGTGACGCCGATCGGTACTCGTAGGTGCCCGGGCGCTTGACGTGGCCGGAGATGGCGTAGAGCTTGGGGCCGGTGTTCCGCTCGTCGGTGCCGATCGCCTTGAACCAGTCGGCGCCGCGCACGATGATGTGCGGCACGTTGGCCAGCGTCTCGACGTTGTTGACGACGGTCGGCGCGCCGAAGGCGCCGACGACGGCGGGGAACGGCGGCTTGACCCGCGGCTGGCCGCGCTTGCCCTCCAGCGACTCGAGCATGCCCGTCTCCTCGCCGCAGATGTAGGCGCCCGCGCCGCGGTGGACGTACATGTCGAGCTTGAAGCCCGAGCCCATCACGCTGTCGCCGAGGATGCCGCCCTCGTAGGCGTCCTCGAGCGCCGCGCTCGAGGATCTCGGCCGCCTTGGTGTACTCGCCGCGGATGTAGATGTAGCAGGTGTGCGGCGGCGACCGCCCAGCAGCAGATGGCGCACCCCTCGATGAGCTGGTGGGGGTCGTACTCCATCAGCAGGCGGTCCTTGAAGGTGCCCGGCTCGGACTCGTCGGCGTTGCAGACGAGGTACTTGGGCTTGTCCTTCCCCTTCGGGATGAAGCTCCACTTGAGGCCCGCCGGGAAGCCGGCGCCGCCGCGCCCGCGCAGGCCCGACTTCTTGACCTCGTCGATGACCGCGTCGGGCTCCATCTTGAGCGCCTTGGCGAGCCCCTCGTAGCCGCCGTTCTGCTTGTACCCCTTGAGAGTCAGGGCCTCGGGTCTGCCGACGTTGCGGGTCAGGACCGGCTCGAACGCAGCCATTATTTTCTCCAGCCCATCATTTCAATCCCTTTACGATCTGCCGCACCCGGTTGGGGGTGAGGTTCTCCTGGTATTCGTCGTCCACCATCATCATCGGCGCCGTGTCGCACGAGCCGAGGCACTCGAAGTGGACGTAGGAGCAGCGCCCGTCCGGCGTGATCTCGTCCTCCCCGACGCCCAGCTCCTGGTGCAGGGTCTCCATGATCTCCTCAGAGCCGCGGAGCTGGCAGGAGAGATTGGTGCACACCCGGATGCGGTGCCGGCCCACCGGCTTCTGGTGGTAGAGGTCGTAGAAAGTGACGACGCCGTAGACCGCCGCGACCGGCAGGTCGAGCTCGGCGGCGACCGCCGCGATCGCCTCGTCCGGCAGCCAGCCGCCCCACTCGCGCTGGGCGATGTGGAGGGCCGGCAGGGTCAGGGCCTCGGCGGTGGGGTAGCGCTTGCGCAGCTCGGCGATCTCGTCGAGCGCCGCTTGAGAGAATCCGCCGCCGCGCTGGGGCGGCCCGGAGGGCTTCATGGACGCCGGTTCGTGCACGCTCACGACGTCAACCTCACGGGCCGGCGCTCGCGAGCCGGCAGGGAAAGGTCGAGGCCGCCCTTGAGCCAGACATAGGCGTACCCGACCAGGATCATGAAGATGAAGACCATCACCGCCCAGAACAGCTGCCAGCCGCCGTCGCGCAGGATCAGCGACCAGGGATAGAGGAAGGCGGCCTCGAGATCGAAGACGATGAAGTCGATCGCCACCAGGAAGAAGGCGATCGAGATCCGCTTGTGGGAGATGTCCAGCAGGGGCATGCCCGACTCGACGGTCGTCCCCTTGATCAGGCCACCGCGCTGGTTGCCCACAAACAAGCTGAGCAGATGGGAGGCGATGAGGATGATGGCCCCCAGCGCTATTGAGACTCCCAACGCCAGCAGGACTGGGAAGTACTGCTCCGGCAAGGGACGTTCCTCCTGTTGGTCAGGGCGCGGAAGGATGCACCCCGAGACGGCAGAAGCCGTGCACCGGGAACGGCGCCGCGCTCGTGAAGGATGTCACAAGCTCAAGCCGGAGACAAGCGGGGGAGGGTGGGAAGGGAGGGCAGCCCGGAGAGGCGGCGATCCGGCGAAAGACCCGCCGGCAGAAACCAGAACAGGGACGCAAGGGACAACAAGGACCGCAAGGACAAGAGATCGTCTAGTCCCTGTTTGTCCCTGTCGTCCCTGATGTCCCTGTCGGTCTTTCTAGCAGAGGCAGGTCGCCTCGCCACCTTCGCTCTGAGGAGGAGGCGGGCAGCTCGCCGTGATGGTGCAGCACACCGGGCGGCCCGAGGCTCCCGCGGCCGTTTCGAGCTGCGCCCTCCCCAGATGGCCGAGGGTCTCGCGGCTGAGGGTGAGGCGCTGGGGATTCTTCTTCATCATGCGCTCCTTTCAGGTCGATACTGGGTCAACAGGTCGTATCGCCGGCCGAGGGCGGCGGCGGGCAGCTTCCCGAGGCCCCGCAGCAGATGACGGGCTTCTCTGTAAATCCGCCCAGGGCCACCTCGAGCTGGTCGTTCCGCAGGCTGGCGAGGGTCTCCCGGTTCAGAGTCAGACGCTTCGTCTTCTTCTTCATGAGGCCTCCTTTCGTGGATCACCGGTCCTGAATCCCAATGAGTGTAGCGCACCCTCAACAGCTACTGCGGCGTACGCTGGCACAGCCCGATGGTGAACAAGGCCGCCGCCGCGAGCGCCGCCAGGGCCCGAACGTGATTCCAGGCTGTCCAGCGGGCAACGTATGTGGTCCACAGCCGCGCACCCTCGGCGCTCTCCGGCTTGACGCCCGCAAGAGCATCATTCAAGGGAACATTGAATGCGATGGTCACCAGAATCGTGCCCACGAGATACAGCAGGCAGGCGACCAGCACCAGGGAAGCGCCGGGTTGGCCCCACTTCAACACCGAGCGGATCGCAAGGTAAAGACAAATCACCGCCGTTCCAAAGAACACCGCAAAAAACGACGGATTGATGACGGCGACATTGATGGACTGCATGGAGGCAATGCCCTGCGCGGGCGGGATGCGGCCCAGAGCTTTCATCACGAAGGATGAGAAGGCGAAGAAGACCCCGGCCGTAAGCCCGCAGCCGAGAGCCGAGATAAGCTTCAAGACGAAGAGCAGGCGGTCAGCGGTCATCATCAATCCTCCGAGTGGCAGCGAAGGTGTCAGCCATGAACGCACGGTGACTCATACGCCTCAGCCTTGGCGGTCGTACGAGTCCAGTCTATCCTCAGGACATGGCGATCAAAGTATCCGCTCTCCGCGAGGCCGAATTAGAGCAGAGGCTCGCGGAGAAGCGTATTAAATCGCGACGACGCATAAAAGATCCCGGCCGCTAGTTTTTCTCCATTATTTCTTGATACTTATAGGGTTGCTGTAGCAGGCCCTTGTCTCCGTTCCAGCCGTCAAACAGATTATCGGCCGTAATTGTTTTCAGGTCGCGATCCCAATTCATGCTAAGCCTCACGCCCTCTAGCTTGATCGGAGCGCTCGGCCGAGTGTCATCACGCTCAGGAGGATAAAGCTCGAAAATTTCCGTATTCGCTGCCCGTGCGCGAGTGGCATAGTAGATTTCCAGAAACACGCGTTTTGCAATTATTACTTGCGACTTATAGCGAGCTCGAACCTCGGCGTCTAATCGGCCAAATTCCTTTGTTTTATTACAAATCGGCGTACCTGGATAGTCGCGCCAAGCGTAGTACGTCGTCAATAATCCTGCCTTTGCGTCGCCGTTAAATTCTCGACGGCTTAGATACGTTGACGGTATTAGGCGAGTCTCGAAGAAGGGCGGCCGAGGTGGCGCCAGATTCCGAGTGACTTGGATATAGCTTCCCTCCCATATTCGATAACTGAGCATTGGCGCCCCATCGTTCCACACCTCCAGGAAGTCGAACTCCTCACCGCCGACAGATCTGCGGCCCTGCACAAATCGGAAAACTGGCCTGAATTGTGCCTCTAAAAGCTTGTTCTGCTCCTCAAGCAGCCGAGTTTGGTCTTTGTTGGTTGGTGTGGGAACCTTAGTCGGCACAGGATGATCAGCCGCGATGGATGCGGCACCGGGAAGAGTGGTTCTTTGGTCGTTTGGCTTCGTAGGCACCGATAGTTCAGGCGTGGCGTTTTGTGCTCTGAGTGCCCGAGCGATTTCAGGGGCAGTGGGTATGTGAGGAGAAGGCGTTACCACGAAGACGCCACGCGCAAGGAGCCACCACGCCAACGCAAGGGCGATCACCGTCGCGCTTATGGCCGTAACGCGCATTAATGCACGAAGCTGCTTGGTTGATGGGAGCGTCGCGACAACCCAGAATGTCCAAATGACCGCAACGCCAAGCAGAACGTCAACTGCCTCTTGACTCCGCGCTCCGCTAATACTTACGACCGCGCCGAGAAGTAGGCTCACGCTCGGCCCCCAAGCGCTGTGAGCGATCCTGCTAACCAGACTCCGGCTAACCGGTAAGCTCTGGGGCGCGAGATGGTCTTGCGACTTCGTGGCGTGAGACTTCCGCCGACGCTTTTTCGTAGAAGCCATTCGTTCGGACTCAGTCCTCGATTCTGAGCAGCCGCTGGGAGGAAGAGGTACCAGCCACTTAGCTGCTAGCCGTTTCTTGTTGCCAGTATGGTCGGGGAAACGGAACGAGGACGACATCGCCGAAGCTATAAGCGGTCATAGTCGGCGTCGTCGGCGTTGTCCCAGGTTTTTCGGAGGGTGTCCTCAGAAAGGCGAGAGGCTGTCTGAACGAGACGGCGGTCGTCATCTCGGTGTCGAAGGAAGTCGACGAAGTCTGCGACCTCCGCGACCTTCTCTTCTGGGAGAGCACGGATCTTCTCGAAGAGGTCCTGTTCCTGGAGAGGATTACCCATCCCTGTATTGTACTCCAGCGTGCCGGCAGGCGTGGCTCAGCCTGTCACCGTAAGGACATCACTGAGGTCGAACAGGGCCGCGATCTCGGCTTCCCCCATGCGGTTGAAATCTTTGGGCACCGCGATCTCGCTCGCCAGAAAGCCCAGCCGTTGCTGCTCAAGGGACGCCTCTAGCGCTGCCACCTTCACCAGCGGCTTGCCCGCCTTGGCGATCACGAATGCTTCGCCTTTGACCGCTTGGTCGACCAGCCTCGAGAGCTGGGCCTTGGCTTCCTGGATGTCGACGATGACCATATGGAGTTGTTAAGGCTAAATTACCCAAGCAAGTCTATTCCGGCATCGTTTCCCCGTCAAACTTGGATCAGCCCGCAGGGGCGTCAGGAATTAGCCCGGCGGCGTGAGCCCCGGGTCCGTGGCCGAGAATTGTTGATGAAGCCCCGTGAGGGGCGGCAGGGAGAATCGTCACGCTGGATTCCTGCCACCCCTGACGGGGCTCCAGGCCAGGTGGGAATGCGGCTAGTCCCGGGGCTCACGCCGCCGGGCTAATTCCTGACGCCCCTGCGGGGCTGGAAGACGGATCTCTGTGGAATCGTCCTGGCCAACCCACGCATCGACATCGGCACGGAAGTGGCCAGGGTCGATGGCGGGCGCATTCCTGAAAATAGCAACGGCTGCCGCCGCCGGCACGAACCGGTGGCGCTGCAGGGGAGTGAGCTCGCCTACCGGCACACCGTGGCGCGTGACGACGAAGGACTCTCCCTGTTCGAGCCGGCGCATGATCTCGCCGCTGTTGATACGGAGGTCGCGTTGGGTGATGGATTCAGCCATGGTTCAAACAGTAGCGCGGCGTGCTACGGATGTCGACTAGCTTCCACCCTCACAGCCCATAGGCGTTAACTAAAAGGGCCCCCCCACTGTAGAGACGCCCCGTGGGGCGTCTCCAAGGCGGAGAGGAGGATCCCTTACCCGATGCCCGCGGGGTCGTCCAGCGGAGCATGGCCGAATTTCCCGCCTTGGAGACGCCCCACGGGGCGTCTCTACAGTAGTGGGGCCCTTCCAGGCACCCTTTAGTTACGCCGTCACCCTCACAGCCCCGCCCGTATCGCTTCAAGATACTGGGGACTCCCAGATATCGTGTTGTGGCCCACCCCTGGGATGACCTGCAGCGAGGCCACGCCCTTGGCGAAGTGGGGGCGTACAGCCGCTCCGTGCTGGCGCGCGGGATGACCTCGTCATGCCCGGCCGCGATCAGGCGGGTCGGCACGGCGATGCGGGGGGCGTAGCGCCAGGATTCGAACTTGTCCCGCAGCAGCCACTTCACCGGCATGTGGGGGAATTGCCCCGCGGCGATCTCCTCGAAGCTGTTGTAGGGCGTGATCAGGATCAGGCGCGACGCCGGGCGCTGGCTGGCGAGGCGGACGGCGACGCCTGAGCCCAGGCTGCGGCCGACCACCACGATCTGGGGGTGATCGGCGTGCGCCTTGTCGAACAGAGCGATCGCGTCGCGCTGGATCGCTTCTTCGGTGGGTGTCCCGGAGCTGCCACCGTAGCCTCTGTAGTGGAGCAGGTAGATGGCGCGGTCCGGAAAGGCCTGCGAAAACGGGGGCAGGTTCCGGGAGACGTCCTCGGCGTTGCCTCCGAAGTAGAGCAAGGCGTCCGGGCCGTCGTGCGGCCAGACCGACACCAGCACGTCCGCATCGGCGGCCGCCAGCTTGAGAATCGTCGCGGCGGTCCCCACCGAGCGCGGCTGGGGATAGTAGATGAGGGACCCCTGGAACGCGTACAGCACGGCACAGGCCCCCAGATACAGGAGCGCGAGGCCCGCGCAGAGGAAGAGCAAGATTCGCCGCATATCTGAGGCTCGAAGGCTAATTTCTATCTCGCCGGGGACTTTTCGCGGCTCGCCGGAGCCGGCGGACGATCCGCCGGGGATGTGATGTCACGTGAAAAGGTCGGCGCGCTTCTCGCCGGCGCCGGCGAGCCATGAGAGATGCCCGGCGAGTGGTCCGCCGGCGCCGGCGGATCAGGAAAGATGCCCGGCGCGCCTGTCGCCGGAGCCGGCGAGTGACGAAAAGCCCCCGGCGGGTCGTTCGCCGGGAGTTTCGCGCCACGAAAAATGCCCGGCGAGCCAGGAAACATCCCCGGCGAGCCTGCCGCCGGAGCCCTACAGGCCGTCCGCCGGCTCTCCGCAGCCAGCGACCGTCCCCGATTCCCGGAATCTCTCGGATCGGCTCAGCTCGAAAACAGTTTACCCGAACCTCAGGGGCGCTTCATAGAAGCGCATGGCGCCTGTTTCCGCTCCCGGTGGCCTCCGACGCCCGGGCCTGAAGACCCGGGCTACACTGGAGGCGAAAAGCCGGCTGAAGCCGGCTCGAAAAGCGGCCGGAGGGACCTTGAGCCTCCTTCAGGAGGCTTTTCGTTTGAAGCGTAGCCCGGGTCTTCAGGCCCGGGCGTCGGAGGTCACGGCAGCCGCGTCCTTCCCCGTAATTTCCCGCCTACCGGCACGTTACATGCATATGAGAATCTCAGTTTCAACGCCCCGGAGAGTCGCCCGGGCCCAATAATATGCCCCGTGCCGCGCCACGCCGACGAGTCGTCTTCCGCGAGCGGAACGGTGGGCTTGTGCCACTTTGGACTGGGAGGAGACGATGGCGCCAGTAGCTCCGCGCGTAGCGCGTTTGCAGGGGCCGTTCCGCTGCGCTCTCACGGTCGACGTCGAGGAGTGGTACCACACCTGTCTGGTGCCCGACTACGTCAATCCGGAGGACCGCCCCCCGCTCCCTGAGGAGCTGGACTGGCTGCTGCCCGAGCTGCTGGAGATGCTGGCGGAGGCGCGCTGCTCGGCGACCTTCTTCGTGCTCGGCGAGGTGGCCGAGCGCCTGCCGAAGCGGATCCGCGAGATCGTCGCCGCCGGCCATGAAGTGGCAAGTCATGGGAATCTTCATCTGCGCGCCTGCGAGCGCTCCCTGGAAGCTTTCCAGGCGGATATCGAGCGCTCCAAGGAGATCCTGGAAGACGTGACGGGCGAGCCGGTGCTCGGGTTCCGGGCGCCGGAGTGGTCGCTGCGCAGCCTCGGCAGCGCGCGGCTGCCGATCGTGGCCGAGACGGGGTTCCTCTACGACAGCTCGCTCACCCCCTGCCCGCTCGCCGGCCGGCCGGGCAATCCGCGCTTCGCCTCGCGCCTGCGCTGGAACGGCACGAGACCCCAGATGGACCTCCTCGAGTTCCCGCCGCTCACCTTCGGCGGCCCCCTGCGCCTGCCGGCGGGGAGCTGGACGGGCCGTCTGGTCAACCCGGAGCGGCTGGTCCGCGCGGCGCTCGACCACGCCGACGAGGGGGGGATCCCGGTCGCCGTGGTCCACCCCTGGGAGATCTCGGGACGGCCGACGCCCGGCCCGTTGAAAGGCATCGCGAAATTTATCCATGAGACCGGCCGCCCGGGCTTCCAGGGGCGCTTCCGCGATCTGCTGCAAGGCATCCCCTGGACCTCGCTGCGGGTCGCGGCGGGCCTGGAAAGGGCCATGCCCCTGCGGGCGGCCGCCTCGCGCCGGGCGGTCTGAAGCAGCCTGTCTGGAATTCCCTGCCGGCGGAAAGAGTTACAACCGCGATGTCCCGCCCGGGACGTCGCCGGTCGTGTAAGCTCCGCTCGTTGTCGAGGTGAGGAAGAAGAGAGAGAGGGTTGGTGCGAAAGGGGGGACTCGAACCCCCACGACCTTTCGGCCACAAGCTTCTGAGACTTGCGCGTCTACCAGTTCCGCCACTTTCGCAGGCGGGGTGATTCTAGGGAGAGAACAGCGATCATGTCAATCTCGTATCCGGGAGCCGAGGGGATTCTGCGGCAGGAGATCCTCGCCCGCCTCGAAGAGGCCGGGCGAAATGGACTGGAGGAGGACCCGCTCCGGGAGCAGGTGGCGGGGAGCCCTGGGGATCTGCCTGGCACCCTCCGGCGGCTCGAGAGGGAGGGGAAGGCGGTCGAGATGGACGGCCGCTGGTTCGCTCCCGGCCACGCGGACTGGGAGGTCGGATCTGTCGAGCGGCTGGAGGACGGGGACGCCCTGATCCGGCCCGTGGGCCGGCCCGGGGCGCGCGTGGAGCCCACCTTCTACATCCGCAAGCGCAACCTGAAGCGGGCGCTCGACGGCGACACGGTGGTGGTGCGCCCTCTCGGCAAGGGCCGCCCGTGGGACGACCGGCCGCCCGAGGGGATGGTCGTCAAGGTCCTGGGATCGCGCCACGACACCCTGGTCGGCTCGCTGGAGACGGATGAACGGGGACTGCGCTGGTTGACGCCGTACGATCCCAAGGTCTCGCTGGAGCTGCCGGTGGAGGGAGCGGAGGAGGTTCCCGACGGCTGGTACGTGGTGGTGGCGGTCGACCGTATCGGCCGCGCCCATCAGGGGCGCGTGCTCGAGGTGCTGGGAGATCTCTCGGTGCCGGGGGTGGACGTGCTGGTGGTGCTGCGCCATCACGGCATCCCGGACGAATTCCCCGACACCGTGCTGAAACAGGCGGCGGCGTTCCCGCCCGATCCCCGGCTGGAGGACTGGACCGGACGCGAGGACCTGCGGGAGAAGGTGGTCTTCACCATCGACGGCGAGAGCGCCCGCGACTTCGACGACGCGGTCTCGATCGAGCGGCTGCCCGGCGGCGACTTCCGCCTGGGGGTCCATATCGCCGACGTGGCCTACTACGTCCGGGAGGGGGACGCGCTCGATCTGGAGGCCTACCGCCGGGGCACCAGCGTCTACTACCCCGAGCGCGCCGTCCCCATGCTCCCCGAGGGGCTCTCGAACGGCCTCTGCTCGCTGCGGCCGGACGTGCCGCGGCTGACCCTCTCCGCCTTCCTCGACATCGATCGCCAGGGGCGCGTCCATTCCCGCCGCTTCGCCGAGACGGTGATCCGCAGCGCGCGCCGCCTTACCTACAACGAGGTGCGGCGCGTGCTGGAGGAGCCCGAGGAAGGGGACGCCGCCGAGTACGGCCCCGTCCTGCCGGCGCTGCGCGAGATGGGCGGGCTGATGAAGATCCTCAACGCGGCCCGCTCGGCGCGGGGATCGATCGATTTCGATCTCCCGGAAGGGGACGTGGTGCTCGACACCGACGGCGTGATGGTGGGCATCATGCCCGAGCAGAGGAACGTCGCGCACCGGCTGGTCGAGGAGTTCATGATCGCCGCCAACGAGGCGGTCGCCTTCGAGCTGGTAAGCCACGAGGTGCCCGCCCTGTTCCGGGTCCATTCGGCGCCCTCGGTGGAGCGCCTGGAGGAGCTGCGGGATCTGCTCGCCACCTTCGGGCTCAACCTGAAGGGGGAGCTCGACGAGTTGCCGCCGCGGGCGCTCCAGGAGGTGATGCGGGAGGTTCATGGGCGTCCCGAGGAAGGCTTCCTCACCTCGGTCGTGCTGCGCACCATGCAGCGGGCCTATTACGCTCCGCAGTGCCTGGGGCACTACGCGCTCGCCTCCGAGTATTACTGCCACTTCACCTCGCCGATCCGGCGGTATCCGGACCTGGTGGTCCACCGCCAGCTCCGCGCGCTCCTGCGCGGCCGGGCCGCGGAGTATGCCCAGAAGTCGCGCATCGCCGAACGGCTGCCGGCCATGGGCGAGCACACCAGCAAGATGGAGAAGCGGTCGGAGCAGTCGGAGCGCGATCTGCTGCAATGGAAGAAGGTGCGTTTCCTCGCCGGCCGCGCGGGCGAGACCTTCCACGGCCGGATCACCGGGGTCCAGCCCTTCGGCCTCTTCGTCCAGCTCGACGGCTACTACGTCGACGGCATGGTGCCGATCCGCACGATGGCGGACGACTTCTACCGCTACGAGCCCGAGGCGCACCGGCTGGTGGGGGAACGCACCGGCCGCGTCTTCCGGCTGTCCGATCCGGTCGACGTCGTGCTCGTCGGCGCCTCGCCCAAGGCGCGGGGATTGGACTTCGTCCTTCAGGGGATGCCGGAGCCCGGCTCCCGGCCGGAGACTCCGCGGCGGGCTTCGGGGAAAGAGGACGGGCGGAAGCCAGCGCGTGGCCCCAAGCGGGAGAGCCGGGAGAGGAAGAAACGGTCGTAGATAGAATGGTGCCCTTCGTCTGTCCCACCCTCCGAATCCTCACCCTCGGTCCCTCTCCACGAGTGGAGAGGGAGGGCCCGTGTAGGCAAGTTTGCCGAGATCCGGCGAGGTCGTTGAAGGTAAGCCCTCCCTCTCCCCCCGGGAGAGGGACCGAGGGTGAGGCCTCGGAGGGCAGGACAGACGAAGGCCACCGTAGCCTTGTATCTTGTAGAGGATAGACTCCCCCCATGCCGCTAACTCCAACCGTCGCCATCATCGGCCGGCCCAACGTCGGCAAGTCGACCCTGTTCAACCGTCTCGTGGGCCGGCGGCAGGCGATCGTCCACGACATGCCGGGGATCACCCGCGACCGCATCACCGGCACGGTCGAGCTGGCCGAGGACCGTCCGATCCAGGTCGTGGACACCGGCGGCCTGGTGCCGGGGGACGACCCGCTCGGCCTCAATCAGCAGGTCTTCATGGCCGTCGAGGAGAGCGACCTCCTCCTCTTCGTCGTCGACGGCAAGCAGGGGCTGGTCTCCGCCGACGAGGAGGTCTGGTCGCACTTCCGGCGCTTCAACAAGCCCGCCGTGCTGGTGGTCAACAAGGGGGATACCAAGGAGGCGCAGAACCGGTTCTCCGAGTTCTACCGCCTGGGGATCGACCGCCAGATCCTGATCTCGGCCGAGCATGGCGCCGGCGTCGGGGACCTGCGCGAGGCGCTGGCGCTGGTGCTGCCCGAGATCCCGGACATCCCGGTCCCCGAAAATGCCCCGGCGGTCGCCATCGTGGGGCGGCCGAACGTCGGCAAGTCCTCGCTGCTCAACAAGATCTCCGGCCTGAACCGGGCTCTCGTGTCGCCGGTGGCGGGCACCACCCGCGATCCGGTCGACACCCTGATCACCCGCGGGGACAAGTCCTATCTGCTGATCGACACCGCCGGCATGCGCCGCCGCAGCCAGGTCTCGGGAGCGCCCGAGGAGCTGGCGGTGATGATGGCGCGGCGCCAGATCGAGCGCTCCGAGGTCGCCGTGCTGGTGATCGACGCCGCGGCGGGGGTGACCAGCAGCGACCTCGCCATCGCCGGCAGCATCTGGGAGCTGGGGCGGGCCGCCGTGGTGGCGATCAACAAGTGGGACCTGCTCGACGACGACAAGCGGGAGAAGCTGGAGCTCTCCTTCGAGCGGCTCGACGAGCTGCTCGCGACGCCGGGGCGGGTCAACGTCTCGGCCCTGAGCGGCCGCGGGGTCGACAAGCTCTGGGGGCCGATCGACCGCGCCCTCGCCGCCTACCATCTGAAGATCAGCACCGGCCAGCTCAACCGCCTGTTCGAGCAGTTCACCCAGAAAGTGTCGCCGCCCTCGCTCGGCGGCGCTCCCTGGAAGCTCTACTACGCCACCCAGGTCTCGGCGGCGCCGCCGACCTTCATGCTGTTCGCCAACCGGCCGCTGCCCCGGAACCATCACTACCGGCGCTACCTGGAGAACCGCCTGCGCGACGAGCTCGACCTGCCCGGCGTGCCGGTGCGGCTGGTGGTGCGGCGGCGGACCGAGTAAGCCGCTGGTAAGATCCGGGCCATGGCACGCTTCTGGGTCCTCCTCCTCAGCATGGCTCTAGCCGTCTCCGGCTGCCGGCACAAGCCCGTGGCCGATCCAGCGCCGGGGACGGCGTCTCTGATGGACCAGGTTGCCAAGGCCCCGGAGTACAAGCCGCCGGCGGACGGCCGTCTCAACCGCCGGCAGGTCGAGATGTATCTCGAGGTCCACCAGCGCGAGGGGAAGATCCGCGATTCCCTGCGGGCGAAGGGCGATCTGGCCAACCTGGCGACCGCCGACCTGCGCGCCGCCCGCGAGCTGGGCTACAACCCCAGGGAGTACGCGTGGGTGCGGGACCGGGCGCTCGAGGCCGAGATGCTTCGCGCCACCCGGTCCTTGAGCCGTCAGGTGGCCGAGAGCCGGCAAGCGCTCCTCGCCCTGCTCAGAAAGCAGAAAGAAGCGGCCGCCGACCCGCGGCGGAAAGCCGAGATCGACCACCAGATCCATGAGCTCGAGACCCCCTCGGGCGCCGCGAACGCCGACCCGGTCCGCGCGGCCAACGCCGATCTCCTCGCCCAAGCCTCCGGAGGTTCCCAGGATGCAAGACGCTAGCGACCGCTGGGCCCGCAGGCTGGTCTGCTCGCGGACCGGCGTCACCGCGCCGCTCGACGAGCCGGCCTTCCTCTCGCCGGCCGGCGCGCCATGGCTGGTCGAGTACGACCTCGATGCCGAGAAGGGGGAGGCGTTGCGCCGCTCCCTGCCCGGGCGGCCGTGGACCCTCTGGCGCTACCGCGAGCTGCTGCCGGTCGCCAACTTCGCCGATCGGGTGGATCTCGGCGAGGGGGGGACGCCGCTGGTGCGCCTGCGCCGCTTCGCTCCGGAAGGGATCGAGCTCCTGCTCAAGGACGAGTCGGGCAACCCCACGGGCTCGTTCAAAGCCCGGGGGCTCTCGCTCGCCGTCAACCGCGCCCGCGAGCTGGGCGCGCCCGGCGTGCAGCTCGCCAGCGCCGGCAACGCCGCCCTGGCGCTCACCGCCTATGCCGCCGCCGCGGGGCTGCCGGCCCGGGTGGCGCTGCCGGCCGACACCCCGCGCACCGTCTTCGAGCGCTGCCGCGACTACGGCGCCGAGGTGCTCTCCGGCCCTGGAACTCTGGTCGAGGCCGCGAAGCTGCTGGAGGAGGGAGCGGAGCGCTACTGGGGGCTCTCGACGTTGCGCGAGCCCTACCGGGCGGAGGGGAAGAAGACGATGGGGCTGGAGCTCGCCGAGCAGCTCGGCTGGGAGCTGCCCGACTGGATCATTTACCCCCTCGGCGGCGGCACCGGGATCGTCGGGATGCACAAGGCGTTCGCCGAGCTGGAGAAACTGGGGCTGATCGGACCGAAGCGGCCCCGTTTCGTCGCCGTCCAGGCGGCCGGCTGCGCGCCGATCGTGCGCGCCTGGGAGGCGGGCGAGGAGGCGGCGGCGCCGTGGGAGAACCCGGACACGCGGGTCTGGGGGTTGCGGGTGCCGCGGGCGATCGGCGATTTCCTGGTCCTCCGCGCTCTGTACGAGACCGGCGGCAGCGCCATCGCGATCGACGAGCCGCGGCTCGACAACATCACCGCCTGGATCGCCGCTCATGAGGGGCTGCGGATCGGGCCCGAGGGCGCGGCCGCGCTCGCCGCGGTTGAGGATCTGGAGGCCGCCGGAGCCTTTTCGCCCGGCGAGCGGGTGGTGGTTTTCCAGACCGGCGATCCCGCGAACTACATCTGAGAGTGTGTGGCCAGTGCAGATCTCCGCTCGTCGCCCGGCGATGAATCGCCGGGCTAAGAACAGCGCCCCCTGGAAGGGGGCTTCAAGCCGGATTCATCCGGCGCTGTTTTTAGCCCGGGCATTCATGCCCGGGCGAGAGGGGGCTGGGGGGTGAGGGTCCGGGCCTTCCTGGACAGTCTGGTGAGCCAGGGCGTGATGTCCGCCGCCGTGGCCCTGGTGGGCACGCGCGAGGGGATCGAGATCGAGGAGGCCGCCGGCTGGGCCCGCGAGGGCGTCCCGGCGGAGATCTCGACCCGCTTCGACCACGCCTCGGTCACCAAGCCCTTCGTGGCCACGCTCGCCCTCGTCCTCGACGCCGAGGGCGCGCTGCCGCTCGGGACCCGGATCGGCGACGTCTGGCCCGCGGCGCACGCGCGGCTGGCCCGGCGCCCGCTCTCCGATCTGCTCCGGCATCGCTCGGGGCTGGCGGGATGGACGCCGCTCTATCACCGCTGCCAGTCGCTGGACGAAGCCGTGGAGCTGATCGCGCGCGGCGGGCAGTCTGGTGATCTCGTGGGCGCCCGGGTGGGGACTTACAGCGATCTTGGGTTTATCCTCTACGGCCGGACGGCGGAGATCTCCACGGGAACGGCATTGACGGAGCTGCTGCGCTCGCGCGTCCTCGCCCCGCTCGGATTGACCGGGGTGGAGGCGGCCCCGGGAGAGCGGCCGGACCTCGCCGAGTCCCATATGGGCACCGGCCAGGAAATCAGGCTGGCGGCGAGACAGGGCTTCGCGATACCGGACCTCGGGCCGCCGCCGCTGGGGCGCTCGCAGGATGGCAACTGCCGCTTCCTGGCGGGGATCGGCGGGATGTGCGGGCATGCCGGCCTGTTCGGCGGCGCGCGCGACCTCTGGCGGCTGGGCGCGGAATGGCTGGCGCCCGGACGTTTGTTGAACCCGGAGAGCGTGGCCGCCGCCCTGGCTGGCGGTGGCCCGTTCGCCCTCGGCTGGTGGCGGCGAACGCTCCGCGGCAGCGGGGGCCGGGCGCTCTCATCCACCGCCTTCGGTCACAACGGTTTTGCAGGCAACAGCATCTGGATCGATCCGGAACGGGGCAGGATCTTCGTCCTCCTCGGCTCCCGGATCGATCCCTTCATGGACATCCACCGCTGGCGCCGGCGCTTCCACAGGGTCGCGACCGCGCCGCCAGCGAAGTAAACTCTGGGAGGCGTTTTCTAATGGAAATTCGTGATCTGGTTCTGGTCGACGGGCTGCGCACCCCGATGGCCGAGTACAACGGCTCCTTCGCCGAGGTCTCCGCGATCGACCTCGCGGCGCACGCCGCGCGCGCCCTGTTCGAGAAGACGGGCATCGACCCCCAGGAGATCGACCAGACCTTCGTGGGCAACGCGCTGCAGACCTCGCCGGACGCCATCTACGGCGCCCGCCACGTGGCGCTCAAGGCCGGCGTGCCGAAGGAGGTGCCGGCGCTCACCGTCAACCGCCTCTGCGGCTCCGGCGTCCAGTCGGTCATCTCGGGCGCGCAGACGATCCTCACCGGCGACGCCACCACCTGCCTGGTCGGCGGCATGGAGAACATGTCGCAGGCGCCGCACGTGATCTATGGCGCCCGGCGCGGCTTCAAGCTCGGGCCAGGGGCAGCTCCAGGACCTCCTGATGATCTCCCTGATGGACAGCTACTGCGGCTGCTACATGGCGCAGACGAGCAACAACCTGGCCCGCGACTACGGCATCAGCCGCGAGGAGCAGGACCAGTTCGCCATCCGCTCGCAGCAGCTGGCCGGCGAGGCGTGGGCGGCGGGCACGATGGCGAGGAGGTCGCGCCGGTCGAGGTGGGGAAGGGGAAGCGGGCGAAGCTCATCGACAAGGACGACCACATGCGTCCCGGAGACCACGATGGAGGATCTGGCGGGGCTGCCGACGGCGTTCGACAAGGACGGCTTCGTCACCGCCGGCAACGCCTCCGGCATCGTGGACGGCGCGGCGATGATGATCCTGTCGCACCGCGGCGAAGGCGCGGGAGAAGGGGTGGAAGCCGCTCGGCCGCATCGTCTCGTGGTCGGTGGTGGGCGTCGATCCCTCGCGCATGGGGATCGGCCCGGCGCCGGCGATCCGGGCGGCCCTCGGCAAGGCGGGGATGGAGCTCGGCGATGTCGACCTCTTCGAGATCAACGAGGCGTTCGCCGGGCAGATCCTGGCGGTGGTCAAGGACCTCGACCTCGACGTCGACAAGCTCAACGTCAACGGCGGCGCCATCGCGCTCGGCCATCCGCTGGGGGCCAGCGGCACCCGCCTGCTGATCACCCTGCTCAAGGAGCTCAACCGGCGCGGTGGCGGCCGGGGCGTCGCCTCGGCGTGCATCGGCGGCGGGCAGGGGATCGCGATGGTGGTCGAGGCCGCCGCTTGATCGACCTCACCGGGCGCCGGGTCGTCGTGACCGGGGGCAGCCGCGGCATCGGTGCCGCGTGCTGCCGCCTGTTCGCGCGGGCCGGCGCCTCGGTGTTCCTCCAGTACATGGCGAGCGGCGACAAGGCGGCCGCGGTGCTCAAGGAGCTGCGCCGGATCTCGGACGCCCCGCACGCGGCGGTCCGCTGCGACGTCACCGATCCCGATCAGGTCTGCAAGGTTTTCGACGCCGTCGAGGCCCGCTGGGGCGGGCTCGACTGCCTGATCAACAACGCCGGGGTCTGGGTCCACGATCCCCTGCCGCAGCTCCAGCCGGAGCGGCTGCAGGCGACGCTCGCCGTCAACATCGTCGGTCCCTTCCTCTGCGCCCGCTGCGCGATCCCCCTGCTGGCGGGCTCCGAGGATGCCTCGATCATCAACATCAGCTCCACCGCCGGCCAGCGCGGCGAGGCCTTCTACAGCGCCTACGCGGCCAGCAAGGGAGCGCTGATCTCGGCCACCAAGTCCTGGTCGTCCGAGCTCGCCCCCGGGATCCGCGTCAACGCGGTGGCGCCCGGCTGGGTGGATACGGACATGACCTCCGACGCTCTCTCGGGGAGCGGCGCGCGGCGGTGCTCGCCTCGATCCCGCTCCAGCGCATCGCGACGCCGGAGGATATCGCCGCCTCCGTCCTCTTCCTGGCCTCCCCCCTGGCCCGCCACATCACGGGCGAGATCCTCAACGTCAACGGCGGGAGCGTCCTCGTTGGCTAGCGTGCCCTCCTTCTGGCTCTCGCGGGGTGGTCGCCCGGAGGAGGTGGAGACCGTCGTCGTCGGCGCCGGCATCGTCGGCCTCTCGACCGCCTACTGGCTCACCCGCTCCGGCCGGCGTCCGCTGGTGCTGGACGCGGACGGCGTCGCCTCCCACGCCTCCGGCCGCAATGCCGGCTATCTGATGACCGGCACGGCCGAGCCCTACACCGGGCTGGTCGGCGCGATCGGGGAGGCCGCGGCCTTCCGGCTCTGGGAGCTGTCGAGCGAGAACCGGGAGCTGCTGCGGGGGGAGCTTCTCGACGCCGGGAAGATCGACTGCGAGTTCACGCCCGAGGGGGGGTGGATCGCCGCCATGGCCGACGATCCGGCCCAGGAGAGGGCGCTCCGCGAGAGCGGCGAGCTCCTGGCGGCGCGCGGCTTTCAGATCGAATGGCGCGAGGCTGCCGAGGTGCGCCGGGCGAGCGGCAGCGACCGCCTCGGCGGAGCCCTGTTCCTGCCGCGGGACGGCGGTCTCGATCCCGCCCGCCTCTGCCGGGGGATCGCCGGGCTGGTGGCCGGGGCCGGAGGGGAGGTCCGCACCGGGGTGCGGGTCCGCCGGCTGGAGCCCGAAGGAGGACGCGTCCGCATCGTCACCGACGGCGGGCATCTCCTCGCCGGGCGGGTTGTCCTGGCGCTCAACGCCTACGCGCCGGCGCTGCTGCCGCACCTCGCCGGCGAGGTCCGTCCCGTCCGCGGCCAGATCTTCGCCACCGCGCCGGGAGCCCGCGACCTGACGGGGGTCTGGTACGTGAACGACGGCTACGAATACCTGCGCCAGCTTCCGGACGGCACCCTGATCCTGGGCGGCTGCCGCCGGGTGGCCCGGGAGACCGAGGTAGGCTACGAGGAGACCCCCACCGCCCACGTTCAGGGCGCCCTGGAGGGGTTCCTCCGCGACGCTTTCCCGCGCTTCGCCGACCGCCCTATCCGTCATCGCTGGGCCGGCATCATGGCCTTCACCCCGGACGGCCTCCCGCGGACCGGCGAGGTGCCCGGGATCCCCGAGGCGATCTACGCCGCCGGCTTCAACGGCCACGGCATGTCGCTCGGCTTCGCGACGGGGAAATGGCTAGCGGAGAGGGTGGAGGGGGAGGGGACCGGGAGCCTGTTCCCAGCGGTGCAACCTGGCTAGCCGGTCGCCTTCAGCTTGCGTACACGTGAGTCGAGGTCTTCGTAGGAGCGCCGGTTGAAGGATTCGACTTCGTCGAACCTCCGAGAGACCTCCTCCCGGTGCTGGCTCAGTTGCTCGTTGACGTTGGTAACCCCGTCAGCGACGAGGCGAACCTGGCCTCGCAGATCCTCGATCGCCACATAGGCCCTGCGAACGTCTGTCTCCAGCTTCTCGAAGCGCTGGTCGGCTTGGTCAAAGCGCTGGTCGACCAAATCAAACCGCTGGTCCATCTGTGCAAAGCGCTGATCGACCTGATCAAACCGCTGGTCGATCGAGGAGAAGCGCCGCTCAAGATAGTCGATGAGATCTTGATCCATGAGTTCATGTTCCCTGTTCCCGCAACTCTACCACACGAGAGACCCCATGGAGCCGGGTCACGAACAGTCGGGCCGCCCTTCCTTCTCCCAGAGATACCCCAGGCTCTTGTAGATCAGCTTCGCCGCCAGGAAGTCGCTCGCCGGGTGGCCGCCGATCGGCGCCAGCTCGATCAGGTCCATGGCCACCACCGTCTTCGTCCGGAACAGGTGGCGGAGGAGGCGGAGCGTGGGATACCAGTGGCCGCCGCCCGGCTCGGGCGTGCCGGTCGCGGGGACCAGCGAGGGGTCGAAGTAGTCGATGTCGAAGGTGAGGTAGATCTTCTCCGGCAGCGCCGCCAGCATCTCCGGGAACAGCTCCTCGGCGCGGTCGAGCTGGTACCCCCAGATCACCGGCAGGCTCCTCTCGCGGACCAGCTCCGCTTCCGGCGCCGAGAGGGAGCGGATGCCGACCGCCAGCGTCGGGATCCCCGCATCCACCACCCGCTTCATGACGCTCGCGTGGCTGTAGGGGGTCCCCTCGAACTCCTCGCGGAGGTCGGTGTGGGCGTCGAACTGCACGACTCCGATCTCGCCGAAGACTTCGCGGGCCGCCTTGACCGGGGCTTGCGTTAAGCTGTGCTCGCCTCCGAGGGTGACCAGGAATTTGCCCTGCTCCATGTGGGCCTTGCAGGCCTCCTGGAGCTCCGCCAGGCCCTCGTCCATGTTGAACGCCTCGGGGAGGAACGGCGGCAGGGTGGTGATCCCCTGCACGTAGGGCTCGGCCGCCAGCTCCTCGTCGTAGAGCTCCATGGCCTGGGAGGCGCGGAGGATGGCCGCCGGCCCGGAGGTGGTCCCCTTGCCGTAGGAGGTGGTGCGCTCGAAGGGGACGGGGAGGACGGCGACGCGGCTGGTCTCGTAGTCGCTCATCGCGGGCTCGAGAAGGCCGAAGTTGTTGGGCAGATAGGGCATGACGGCGGCGTTTGTAGCAGGATGCGTCGCGCAGTGTCAACGCGAGGGAAGGAGGAGGATGGAGCCGTTGGAGCTTTCCCCGCCGGTCCATGAACGAGTGCGGCTGGCGGAGCGCGTGGTGGTGTTCTCCGGCGCCGGGGTGTCGCGCGAGAGCGGTCTCGACACCTTCCGGGGCGCCGGCGGCCTCTGGGAGCGCATGCGCCCCGAGGAGCTGGCGACTCCCGAGGCGTTCCGCGCCGATCCGGCGAAGGTCTGGCGCTGGTACGCCTGGCGGTACGGCCAGGCCGCGGCCGCCGCTCCCAACCCCGCCCACGACGCCATCGCGAGGCTGGAGGCTCTCTTTCCGGCGGTCCTGGTGGTGACGCAGAACGTCGACGGCCTCCACCAGCGGGCGGGCAGCCGGAATCTCCTGGAGCTGCACGGCACGATCACCCGCGCCGCTTGCGAGCGCTGCGGCCGGAGCCGGGAGATGGCCGGAGCGGTCGCCGAGTCCTCCGAGCGGCCGCCGGTCTGCGCCTGTGGCGGCAGATTCCGCCCCGCCGTGGTCTGGTTCGGCGAGGCGCTCCCGGAAGCCGCGCTCGTCCGCGCCTATGAGGAGGCGACCTTCTGCGACCTGTTCATCTCGGTGGGCACCTCTGGGACGGTCTACCCCGCGGCCGGACTGATCGAGCTCGCGCATCAGGCCGGCGCCTGCCTGATCGAGGTCAACCCGGAGCCGACGCCGTTCTCGCGCCTGATGGACCTGCGCCTCGCCGCGCCGGCGGGGGAGGCCTTCCCCGCGCTGGTGGCCGCGATCGAGAGGAGCCGATGACCTGATGACCGATTACATGATTCGCGAGCTGCCAGAAGGGGAGCGGCCCCGGGAGCGCCTGCTCCAGCACGGCGGGAGCTCGCTCTCCGACTCCGAGCTGCTCGCCGTGCTGCTGCGCACCGGCCGGGTGGGCGTCTCCGCCCTGCAGATGGCGATGGACGTCCTGCGCGAGAACGGCGGGCTCGCCGGGCTGCTCACCGCCACCCCCCATTCGCTCCGGCGGTCCGGTCTCGGAGCCGCCAAGGCCGCGGCGCTCCTCGCCGCGGTCGAGGTCGGCCGCCGCCTCGCCCGTGAGCAGCTCCTGGACCACGAGCCGCTGACCCGCCCGGTCGACGTGGCGCGCTATCTGGCGATCCGCTACCAGACCTGCGACCAGGAGGTGATGGGCGCGCTCTTCCTCGACGCCCGCAACCGCCTGCTCGGCGAGCGGGAGATGTTCCGCGGCACGATCTCCCGCATCTCAGTCGAGCCGCGGGAGATCCTCCGCGAGTGCCTGCAGCGCGGAGCGGCGGCCATCTACCTCTTCCATACCCATCCCAGCGGCGACCCCTCGCCGAGCGCCGAGGACCTGCTGTTCACCCGCCGCATGGTGGAGGCGGCGGAGATCGTGGGCCTGCGCCTGGCGGACCACGTCGTCCTCGGCCACCGGGGGCGCTGGGTCTCGCTGAAGGAAAAAAGCGCGTGGTAGCCTAGGCCCCGCCATGGCCAACTACCACCTGGATTGCAGCAGCGGCATCGCCGGCGACATGTTCCTCGGCGCCTGTCTGGACCTCGGCATGCCGGTCGAGGTTCTCTCCGACGTCGTGACCCGGCTGAGCCTCTCCGGAGTCTCGGTCGAGGCCCGCAAAGCCTCGCGCGGCGGTTTCGAGGGGACCCGCTTTCGGGTTCTGGAGCACGGCAGGCCGCTCGAGGGGCCGGACCCGGAAGAGGTGGGGCACGAGCACCATCAGCACGAACACGGACATAACCACGGACAGGAACACGGACATCACCACGGACACCATCACCACGGACAGACGCGCGGGCTGGCGGAGATCCGGGGGATGATCCAGGGGAGCGCCCTCTCCGGGGCGGTCAAGGAGCGGGCGATGCGGCTCTTTCAGCGCCTGGGCGAGGCGGAGGCGAAGGCGCACGGCATGCCGATCGAGCGGGTCCACTTCCACGAGGTGGGGGCGATCGACTCGATCGTCGACCTGGTGGGGGCCGCCGCGGCCATTGAATACCTGGCTCCGGAGCGGCTCACCTGCGGCCCGGTGAATCTGGGGAGCGGCCGGGTGAGGATGGCGCATGGCGAGGTGTCGATCCCGGCGCCCGCCACGGCCGAGCTGCTGCGCGGCGTCCCCGTCTTCGGCGGCCCGGGCGGCGAGCTGACCACGCCGACCGGCGCCGTCCTCCTGGCCGAGCTGGTGGACGAGTTCGTCGAGCTCCCCGCCATGGTGCTCGAGGGCGCCGGCTACGGATTGGGGAAGAAGGACCTTCCGACCCATCCCAACGCCCTGCGCCTGCTGCGGGGGCGGTCCGCCGGCGCGCGAGCCGAGGTCATGGTCGTCGAGACCGAGATCGACGACCTGCCGGGCGAGGGGTTCGGTTTCCTGATGGAGCGCCTGCTCGCGGCCGGCGCGCTCGACGTCTACTTCACCCCCGTGCAGATGAAGAAGAGCCGGCCGGGCACCCTGGTGACCCTGCTCTGCCGCCGTCCGCAGCTTGAGGAGCTGGCGGGTATCCTCCTCACCGAGTCCGGCTCCCTTGGCTGCCGGTACCACGCGGCCTCCCGCTTCGAAGCGGAGCGAGAAATTCTGGAGGTCGCGACCGCGTTTGGAGCCGTGAGGATCAAGCGCGCCCGCCTCGACGGCCGGCCGCTCGCCGTGGCGCCTGAATTCGAGGACTGCCGCCGGCTGGCGCTCGCCCATGGAGTTCCCTGGCGCGACGTCTACCGTGCCGCGCTGACGGCGACCGGCGCTCTCGAATCCTAGAGCTCCGCATCCAGTTGGAGAGTTGGCAGTGAACGAGACACCGATCACCGCAGAGGGGACGCTCGAGTTGGGGCTCGCCGGCCAGGGCGCCTTCCGCTGGGCGGTCGCCGATATCACCAACGTCCTGGAAGAGGTGCGCGAGCGGTTCGACCTCTGGCCGGTGCCGGCGGCGGCGCTCGGCCGCTGCATGGCCGGAGCGGCCCTGCTGCAGCGCCTGTCCACCAAGAGCCCGAGCCGCCTGATGCTGGAGGTCCGCGGCGACGGACCGATCCTGCGGGTGCTCGCGGAAGCCGACGACGCGGGCAATCTCCGCGGCATGGTGGGGGACGGCCGGGTGCAGGTCCCCGACTGGCCCGGCGGCAAGCTGGGCGTCGGCCGGGCGGTGGGGAAGGGGTACCTCCGCGTGCTCCGCGAGTACGAGCAGGGGAACAGCTACCAGAGCCAGGTCGAGCTGGTGAGCGGCGAGATCGGCGAGGACGTCGCCTACTACCTCTCGCAGAGCGAGCAGCGGCAGAGCGCCGTGCTGCTGGGCGTGCTCGGCAAGCCGAGCGGCGTCGTCGCCGCTGGCGGCATGGTGGTCGAGGTGCTGCCCGGCGCGCCGGAGGAGACGGTCGCCCGCCTGGAGAGCAACATCGCCGGCATCCACGGCGTCAGCCACCTGATTGAGGAGGGGGGCGCCGAGCACGTCGTCGAGAGAGTGCTCGCCGGGCTCGACCGCGAGGTCAAGGAGGTCCGCCCCCTGCGCTACCGCTGCCGCTGCAGCCGGGAACGCCTGCTCGACCACCTGGCTCTCCTTCCCGCCGGCGACCGGGACTACCTGCGCGCCGACGACGGCGCCATCGAGGCCGACTGCGCCTTCTGCGGCTCGCGCTACCGGTTCGCGCCGGAAGATCTGACTTGAACGATGTAATAATCCCCCTCCCCATGAGCACCTTCTATCTCACCACCCCGATCTACTACGTGAACGCGCTGCCCCATATCGGGCACATCTTCACGACGACCGTCGCCGACACGCTGGCGCGCTACCTGCGCATGGCGGGGCACGAGGTCTACTTTCTGACCGGGACCGACGAGCACGGCCAGAACATCGAGCGGGCCGCCCAGGCCGAGGGGATCGCGCCGATCGTCCTCGCCGACCGGGTGGTCGCCAACTACCGCGAGCTGCGCGAGCGGCTGGAGTTTCTCGTATGACGACTTCGTCCGCACCACCGAGGAGCGGCACGGGCGCGGGGTCGAGGAGATCATCCGCCGCATCGAGGCCGCCGGGGACCTCTACACGGCGCCCCATGAGGGGTGGTACTGCTCGCCCTGCGAGACCTTCTACACCGAGAAAGAGCTGGGCCCGGGGAACACCTGCCCGGTGCACGACACGCCGGTCGAGTGGAAGTCCGAGGAGAACGTCTTCTTCCGGCTCTCGAAGTACCAGCAGCCGCTGCTCGATCTGTACGACCGCACCCGGAGTTCGTGCGGCCGGAGAGCCGCCTGAACGAGGTCCGCTCCTTCGTCGAGTCCGGCCTGCGCGACCTCTCGGTGTCGCGCGCCAACCTCGACTGGGGCATCCCGTTCCCCGGCCGCCCGGGCCAGACCGTCTACGTCTGGCTCGACGCGCTGACCAACTACATCAGCGCCCTCGGCTTCGGCGCGGCGGAGGACGCCGCTCTACGAGAAGCTCTGGGAGCATGGGGACGTCCGGCTGCACCTGATGGGGAAGGACATCCTGCGCTTCCACGCCGTCTACTGGCCGGCCTTCCTGATGTCGGCCGGCCTGCCGCTGCCGACCACGGTCTGGGCGCACGGCTGGTGGCAGCGCGACGGCCGCAAGGTGTCGAAATCGGCCGGCAACGTCGTGCGCCCCGACGAGCTGATCGACCGCTTCGGCAGCGACAGCGTGCGCTACTTCCTGCTGCGCGAGATGGTCTTCGGCCAGGACGCCAACTTCTCGGACGAGGCGTTCGTCGACCGCTACAACAGCGACCTGGCGAACGACCTCGGCAACACCGTGAGCCGGCTGGTGACCCTCTCGCG
This sequence comes from uncultured Acidobacteriota bacterium, assembly GCA_963792575.1. Taxonomy (GTDB): domain Bacteria; phylum Acidobacteriota; class Thermoanaerobaculia; order Multivoradales; family UBA5704; genus DATARR01. The sequence goes on along the minus strand of CAWBWZ010000020.1, from coordinate 532,385 downwards.
CAGCGCCTTCGGCGGCAGGACGCCCCCCAATTCCTGCAGCGACAACGTCCTGGCGGTGACCGCCAGGAAGGTGGTGGCGGACTACCAGACGGCGATGGGGGACCTCGCCTTCAGCCGGGCGCTCGAGAGCCTCTGGCGGCTGCTCGCGGAGACCAACCAGTACATCGTCAGCCACGAGCCCTGGAAGCTGATCAAGACCGAGGGGCCCACCCCGAAGCTCGCCCGCATCCTGTGGATCGGGCTCGAAGCGGTGCGGATCGTGGCCACCGGCCTGCTGCCCATCATGCCCAAGGTCGCGCCGCAGGTGCTCGCCGCGATCGGCGTCGCCGACGCCGCCCGGCAGCCTCGACGCGCTGCGCTGGGGCGGCACGCCCACGGACGCAGAGCTGGCCGCGCCGTCGCCCCTCTTCCCGCGAATCGACAAGGAGGCCTACCTCGGCGAAGCCCGGGCGCAGGGCCAGGAGAAACGAGAAGATCATGGAGACCGCCGCCGCTGCCCCTGCCGAAGACGAAGTCTGATCTCGATCGACCAGTTCTTCCAGGCCGAGCTCAAGGTGGCCACCATTCTGGCCGCCGAGCCGGTGCCGAAGTCGAACAAGCTGCTGAAGCTGACGGCCGACCTCGGCGAGGGCGCGCCGCGCACGGTCGTCGCCGGCATCGCGCTCGCCTACAAGCCGGAGGATCTGGTCGGCAAGCAGGTGGTGGTGGCGGCGAACCTCCAGCCCGCGAAGCTGATGGGCGTCGAATCCCAGGGGATGATCCTCGCCGCCTCGCTCGACGGCAAGCCGGTCCTGCTCCATCCGGGCGCCCAGGTCCCGAACGGCACCCGCGTCAAGTGAGCCTCCCCCGCTTTTTCGAGATCGATTCAGGACCGATCGACTCCCACTGCCATCTCCAGAGCCTGCCGCCCGAGGAGCGCGAGCGGGCCCTCGACGCGGCCCGGGAGCGGGGGGTGCGGGGGTTCCTCGTCCCGGCGATCAAGCTGGCCGAGGCCGAGGAGGTTCTCGCCCTCTGCCACCGCCATCCGGACGTCTGGTGCGCCCTGGGGACCCATCCCCACGACGCCTCGTCCTGGAAGACCGGGGGACGTGGAGCGGTCTGCGGTCCCTGCTGGCCGATCCCAAGGCGGTGGCGGTGGGGGAGTGCGGGCTCGACTTCTACTATGACCATTCGCCGCGCGAGGCGCAGTTCCGCGCTCTGCGCGAGCAGTGGAGCCTGGCCGTCGAGCTCGGCCTGCCGGTCGTCGTCCACAACCGGGACAGCAACGAGGAGATGCTGGCGGTGGTCCGCGAGGAGCCCTTCCGGGATCTCCGGGCGGACTTCCACTCCTTCGCGGGGGGCTCGGCATGGCCCGCGAGCTGATCGAGCACGGCTTCTACCTGGGCTTCACGGGGATGATCACCTTCCCCAAGGCCGATAACGTCCGCGAGGTCTTGCCCGTCCTGCCGCCGGACCGCTGCCTGGTCGAGACGGACACCCCCTACCTCGCTCCTGTCCCCCACCGCGGCAAGCCCAACCGCCCGGCCTATGTCGTGGAGATCGCCGCCCGCCTCGCCCAGGAGACGGGGGAGACCTACGAGCAGGTCTGCCGGCGGACGGGGGAGAACTTCTTCCGGCTGTTCGCCAAGGCCCGCTAGGCGGGGTTCGGCACGTCGATGAACTCGACGTCGATCCCGAACCGCTCCGCGAGGTGCTGGCCGAGGGCGCGGACGCCCAGCCGCTCGGTCGCGTAGTGGCCGGCGGCGAGGTAGTGGGTCCCGGTCTCCTTCGCCACGTTCATCACCCACTCCGTGACCTCGCCGGTGATGTAGGCGTCCAGCCCCTCCTCGATCGCGGTGTAGAACTCCCGCTGGCCGCCGCCGCTGATGATTCCGAGCGTCGACACCGTATCCTTCCCTGACAGGTAGGCCAGCGGTTCCTGGCCGTAGACCTGGCGGCAGCGCTCGACCAGCTCGGCCGCCGGGATCGGCTCGGGGTAGAGCCCCTTGACGCCGAGCGGCAGCCCGTCGTGCAGGCCGAACGGCTCGATCCTGCGCAGCCCGAGCTCGCGGCCGGCGACGGCGTTGTTGCCCACCTCGAGATGGCGGTCGAGCGGCAGGTGATAGGCGAGCAGGCTCATCTCGCCGCGGATCAGCTCGGCCACCCGGCGGTACTGGAAGCCGGTCAGGGTGCGCGGCATCCCCTCCCAGAACAGGCCGTGATGGACCAGCACAGCGTCCGCACCGGCCTCGCGGGCGCGGACGAACAGCTCCTGGCAGGCCGAGACGCCGGTGACGACCTTCCGGATCTCCTCCCGCCCCTCCACCTGCAGGCCGTTCGGCCCATAGTCCCGCCCCTGGGAGTCGAGGTACTGGTCGAGATGGGAGACAAGGGCGTCGCGGTTCACGGAGCTCGGCATGAGGAGAGTCTATCTGAGAAAAGAAAAGGGCGGCCCGAAGGCCGCCCGTACTGCTCGTGGAGAAGGGGAGGAGTGACTTAGCGGTTGCCGCCGCCGCTCCGGCCACCGCCACCACCGCTCCGGCCGCCACCGCCGCCCCGGCCGCCGCGGAATCCGCCGCCGCCGCCGGGACCCCGGCCGCCGCGGTCACCGCCCCGGCCGCCGCGATCGCCTTCGCGCGCGCGGCTCGCGCTCACCGCCGCCGCCGGCCATCGCCATCTCCATCCCCTCGTACTGCGAGGGGTCGTAGTCCGGGGACTCCATGATCACGGCCTTGCGGGAGAGCCGGATCTTCCCCTGCTCGTCGATGTTGACGACCTTGACCTCGATCTCGTCCCCCTCCTTGACGAGGTCGGTGACCTCGCGGACGCGGTAGGGGGCGAGCTCGCTGATGTGCACCAGGCCGTCGGTGCCCGGCATGATCTCGACGAAGGCGCCGTAGGCCTCGATGCGCCGCACCTGTGCCGGTGTAGATCTTGCCCAGCTCGGGCACCTGGGTCAGGCGCTCCACCATCTGGATGGCGCGCCGGGCCGCCGGCTCGTCGGGCGAGGCGATGACCACCCGGCCGTCGTCCTCGATCTCGATGTTGCAGCCGGTCTCCTCGATGATCGAGCGGATCGTCTTGCCGCCGGGTCCGATGACGTCGCGGATCTTCTCCTTGGCGATCTGCAGCGTGTAGAGACGCGGCGCGAACTTGGAGATGTCGGTGCGCGACTGGGCGAGCGCCTCCTCCATGATCCCCAGGATGTGCATGCGGCCGGCCTTGGCCTGCTCCAGCGCCTGCCCGCATGATCTCGCGCGTGACGCCGGTGATCTTGATGTCCATCTGGAGCGCGGTGATGCCCTGGCGGGTGCCGGCGACCTTGAAGTCCATGTCGCCGTAGTGGTCTTCCTGGCCGGCGATGTCGGAGAGCACCGCGAAGTTGTCGTTCTCCTCCTTGATCAGGCCCATCGCGACTCCCGCGACCGGGGCGAGCAGCGGCACGCCGGCGTCGAACAGGGCGAGCGAGCCGCCGCAGATCGTCGCCATCGACGAGGAGCCGTTCGACTCCAGGATGTCGGAGACCAGGCGGATGGTGTACGGGAACTCGTCCTCGTGCGGCAGCACGGGGAGCAGCGCGCGCCGGGCCAGCACGCCGTGGCCGATCTCGCGCCGGCCGGGGCCGCGCAGGAACTTGACCTCGCCGACCGAGAAGGGGGGGAAGTTGTAGTGCAGCAGGAACTTCTGGACGCTCTCCCCCTCGTACTCCTCGATCACCTGGGCGTCGCGGCTGGTGCCGAGCGTCGCCGTGACCAGCGCCTGCGTCTCGCCGCGGGTGAACAGCGCCGAGCCGTGGGTGCGGGGGAGCACGCCGACCTCGATCGTCGATCGGCCGGATCTCGTCGAGGCTGCCGGCTGTCGAAGCGGATGCGCTCGTTGAGCACCACCTCGCGCAGGATCTCCTCCTCGAGGCGGCTGATGATCTTCTTGATGTCGGCCTTCTTCGCGGCGTCGTCCTCGGCGGATCTGCTCGATGTAGGGCTTGACGACCGCGTTGACGTCGTCCTTGCGCTCGAACTTCTTCTTGGTGAAGAGGGCGCCCTTCAGGGGCGCCGTAGATCTCCGCCTTGACCTGCTCGTAGAGCGACTCGGGGTAGGTCTCCGGCGCCGTCCACGACGGCTTCTCCCGGTTGCCCCCCGCGGAACATCTCGTGCTGCGCCTTGATGATCTTCTGGATCTCCGGTGGCCGCGCCAGATGCACTCGAGGATCAGCTCCTCGGAGACCTGGTTGGCCCCGGCCTCGACCATCACCACCGCGTCCTCGGTGCCGACGACGACGAGGTCGAGGTCCGAGACGTCGCGCAGGCTGTTGGTGGGGTTCATGACCACCTCGCCGTCGATCAGCCCGACGCGCACGGCGCCCACCGGGTGGTAGAAGGGGATGTTGGAGAGCACCAGCGCGATCGAGGCGCCGTTGATGGCGAGGATGTCGGGATCGTTCTCGCCGTCGGCGGAGAGGCAGAAGGCGATGATCTGGGTGTCGGCCTTGTAGCCATCGGGGAACAGGGGGCGCAGCGGGCGGTCGATCTGGCGGGAGGTGATGATCTCCTTCTCCGAAGGTCGCCCCTCGCGCTTGAAGAAGCCGCCCGGGGATCTTGCCGGCGGCGTAGGTGTACTCCCGGTAGTCGACCGTGAGCGGCAGGAAGTCGCGCTCGACGCCGGCCCTTGTGCTCCATGCAGGCGGTGGCGAGCACGACGGTGTCGCCGAGTCGGACGGTGCAGGACCCGTTGGCCTGCTTGGCCAGGTAGCCCGATTCGATGATCAGGGTTCCCTCGCCGATGGAAATCTCTTTGCGTCTGCTTCATAGGATTGTCTTTTCTCTCTCTCGTTATCGCTTTGTCTGTCTGCCTACGGTTCCGGACCGGCCCTGAGCGTCTGGGCGTCGCGTCCCCGGGGGGGCCGGGAAGTCGGAGGGTCCGGAAGGATCGCAGGGCTCCGGGGTCCGTCGTTCAGGGGATCCCGGAGCTCTTTCCTGCCGAATCGGTCGGTGGGGGTGCTACTTGCGGATCCCGAGACGCTCGATGGTCGAGCGGTACTCTCGACATCCTTCCCCTTCAGATAATCGAGCAGGCGGCGGCGCGGCCCACCAGCTTGAGCAGGCCGCGGCGGCTGTGGTGATCCTTGGTGTGGGTCTTGAAGTGCTCGGTCAGCTCGGTGATCCGGCTGGTCAGCAGAGCGACCTGCACCTCGGGCGAGCCGGTATCCGTGTCGTGGGTCCGGTAGTCGCTGATGATCTTTCCTTTGACTTCACTGGTTTGCGCCAAAGCAAACTCCTCCTTACATTTCTCTCGGATACAGTGTAGCACATGCCCCGGTGTCCGCGCTCAGCGGAACACGACCCGGGGCTGGACGATGCCGACCCCGGCGGTGCCGATCCTCTCGATGACGGTGCCGACGGCGATGAACTCCCGGCGGCGGTTGATCAGCTTGACCCAGTCCCCCTCCTCCCCGGCGAGCTCGCGCACCAGCACGGTCTGGCCGTGGGCTGATCCGGTGCTCCTGCTGCGGGTCGGCGGTGACCTCGCCGAAGGGGAGCGGGATCTGGTCGAACGGGATCCACGCCGGCCCCAGCGGCTCGCCCGCCTGGACCAGCTCCTCGAGCCGGGGGAGCCGCAGGGCGTCCTCGGTCCGGAAGCCGCCGATCCGGGTGCGGCGCAGCTCGGCGAGGTGCGCTCCGACCCCCAGCGCGGCGCCGAGGTCGTGGGCGAGGCCGCGGGCGTAGGTGCCCGAGGAGCAGGAGAGCCGGAAGCGCAGGCGCCCCCCTCCTCGAAGCCGCCGGCGGGAGCGAACTCGTAGACGGTGACCTCCTTGGTCTCGGACGGCACCTCCTCGCCGCGGCGGGCCAGCTCGTAGTACTTGACCCCCTGGACCTTCTTGGCGGAGTAGGGGGGCGGCTGCTGCTGGATCTCCCCCTCGAAGCCGTGCATGGCCGCCGCCACCGCCTCCAGGCTGAGCGCCGCGACGGCCTCGGCCGGCGCCTCGGAGGTCACCCGGCCGGAGGCGTCGTAGGTGTCGGTGGCGACCCCGAAGTGGATCACCCCCTCGTAGACCTTGGGCGCCCGGATCAGGAACCGGGTCAGCCGGGTCGCCGTCCCCAGCGTCAGCAGGAGCAGGCCGGTGGCGTCCGGGTCCAGCGTGCCGCAATGGCCGATCTTCTTCTGCCTCAGGACCCGCCGCGACTTCTGCACGGCGTCGTGCGAGGTGAAGCCGGGCTCCTTGTCGAGCAGCAGAAGGCCGTCCTTCATCTCCGTCATGAGCTGAGCGCGGCCCCCAGCTCGCGACGCCACCTCGCGGCGGACCTCCTCGCCGTCGCCCGGCAGCGTGAAGCCGGCGGCGTTGCGGTGGCCGCCGCCGCCGTGGTGGCGGGCGATCTTCTCGACGTCCACCTCGCCGCGGCTGCGCAGCGAGATCTTGTGCGCCGCCGTCGTCGGAGCTCGCGGATCAGCGCCACCGCGTCCACGCCGGCGATCGAGCGCAGGTAGTCGATCAGCCCCTCGGAGTCGCCCGGGGGCGGCCCCCGCCTGCTCGAACATCTCGCGGGTCAGGCGGCCGGTGGCGACCCGCCCCCCGTCGTGGATCTGGAGCGTCCGCAGCATCTCGCCGACCAGCTTCACCACCGCCAGCGGCTGGCTCTCGTAGAGCCACTGCGAGACCTGCTCGGGGTGGGCCCCCTCGCGCACCAGGGCGGCCGCGGCCTCGAAGGCGGCGGCGGTGGCGTTCGAGAAGCGGAAGCCGCCGGTGTCGGTCACCAGGGTGAGATAGAGGCAGCTCGCGACGTCCGGCTCCAGCGCGACCTTGAGCCCCTGGGCCAGCCGGAAGACCATCTCGCCCACCGCCGGCGCCGCGGAGTCCACCCAGTTGACCGCGCCGTAGCACTGGTTGCCCAGATGGTGGTCGATGTTGATGATCGGCTTGGCGCCCAGGTGCTGCTCGAGCCCGGTGCGGTCGGGGCTCGGGCACTCGAGGACGATGATGGCGTCGAACACGTCGGGGAAGCCGGCCGGCGGCTCCTCGCCGACGTGGATGCGGTCGCTGCCGGGCAGCGGCCGGTAGATCGTCGGCGTCGGGTCGCGGTTCCACACCACGGCCCCCTTGCCGAGGCCGCGCAGCAGGCGCGCGAGCCCCAGCTCGGAGCCGATGGCGTCGCCGTCCGGGTTGATATGGCTCGTCAGCAGGAACCGGTTGCCCTGCCGGATGCGCCGCAGCAGGTCCTCAGGAGCTTTCATCCCGCCCATGGAGGCCCTCCAAAAGTTCTGAGATCCGTTGACTGTGCTCGGCTCCCCGGTCGAGCTCGAAGACCAGCTCCGGGGTCACCCGCAGCCGCAGCCGGCGAGCCAGCTCCGTGCGCAGGAACCCGCGGGCATGGCGGAGCCCCTCGATGGTCTCCTGCCGCTGCTTGTCGTCGCCCAGGGCCGAGATCTTCACGATGGCCCGGCGGAGGTCCGAGGTCACGTCGACCTCCGGTCACCGAAGCCAGCTTCACCCGTGGATCGTGCACTTCGCGCAGGATGAGGTCCGAGAGCTCGGCCCGCAGCACGTCGCTGACGCGATCGGTGCGGCGGCTCAACGACTCCCCCTCCAGGAGCTGCGGGTCCCAGCGGGTGAGATACACCTCCGGGTCGCCCTCCACGATGTTGCGGACCTCTTCCATCAATTTCTCCATCTCACTCTCGCCGCCGGACACCACCACCGCCATCGCGATCTCCGCCCGCTGGTGCAGATCGTGGAAATCGGTTTCGGCGATGGAGACCCGGAAGCGCTGATGCACCCGCTCGATCAGCGATTTGACGACCCGCCGCTTGTCCTTGAGGCTGCGGCTCACGGGGAGGTGCAGCTCGAAAACGGAGATTCCGACGATCATCGGCTCAGGCGCTCATCCGCCCCGCATGGGTCCGTGGGCGCGGCGGGCGAAGACGAGCCCGCCGCCGGACGCGATTTAGAGGACCGGCGCCACCTCTTCGTTGGTGTAGGCCTCGATGATGTCGCCCGGCTTGAAGTCCTGGAACCGCTCGAGGCCGATGCCGCAGTCGAAGCCGGTGCGCACCTCGGAGGCGTCGTCCTTGAAGCGCCGCAGCGAGGCGATCTTGCCTTCGTAGATGACCCGGTTGTCGCGCAGCAGGCGCACCGCGGCGGTCCGCGGGATCACCCCCTCGACCACGTGGCAGCCGGCGATCGTGCCGATCTTCGGCACCTTGAAGGTGTCGCGCACCTCGGCCCGGCCGGAGGAGACCTCGCGGAAGGTCGGCTCGAGCAGGCCGGTCATCGCCTTGCGCAGCTCGTCGATCAGCTCGTAGATGACGGTGTGGAGGCGGATCTCCACCTCTTCCTTCTCGGCCAGCTCGACGGCGGCGCGCTCGGGCCGGACGTTGAAGCCGATGATGATCGCCTTCGAGGCCGAGGCGAGGAGCACGTCGTTGGTCGAGATCGCGCCGACCCCCGAGTGGAGCACCAGCACCTTGACCTTCTCCGTGCTCGCCTTGCGGAGCGCCTCGCGCAGCACCTCGACCGACCCCTGCACGTCCGCCTTGAGGACGACGGGCAGCTCCTTGACCTCCCCCTCCTGGATGTGGGTGAAGAGCTGGTCGAGCGACATCCGCGCCTGGCTGGGCGCCAGGCCCCGGCGGCGCTGCTCCTGGGCCCGGAACTCGGCGATGCTGCGCGCCTTCGACTCGTCCTCCACCACCTGGAGCATGTCGCCGGCGTCCGGCAGGTCGTTGAAGCCGGTGACCTCCACCGGCGTCGAGGGGCCGGCCTGCTGCGCCCGCTTCCCGGCGTCGTCGCTCATCGAGCGCACCTTGCCCCAGGCGGAGCCGGAGACGAAGACGTCGCCCACCTTGAGCGTGCCGTTCTGCACCAGCACGGTCGCCACGGTGCCGCGGCCGACCTCCTTGCGGGCCTCGAGCACGGCGCCCTGGCGCGGGCATGTCCGGGTTGGCCTTGAGGTCGAGGATGTCGGCGGTCAGCAGGATCATCTCGAGCAGCTCGGGGATCCCCTCCCGCTTGAGCGCCGAGATCGGCACCATCACCGTGTCGCCGCCCCAGTCCTCGGCCACCAGGCCGCGGTCGGAGAGCTCTTTCTTGACCCGGTCGAGGTTGGCGTTCGGCCTTGTCGATCTTGTTGATCGCCACGACGATCGGCACCTTGGCCGCGCGGGCGTGGTCGATCGCCTCGATCGTCTGCGGCATGACGCCGTCGTCCGCCGCCACCACCAGGACGACGATGTCGGTGACCCGGGCGCCGCGGGCGCGCATCATGGTGAAGGCCTCGTGGCCCGGCGTGTCGAGGAAGACGATCTGCCGGCCGTTGACCTCGACGTGATAGGCGCCGATGTGCTGGGTGATGCCGCCGGACTCCGCCTCGGTCAGCTTCGACTTGCGGATGGCGTCGAGCAGCGACGTCTTGCCGTGGTCGACGTGGCCCATGATGGTGACCACCGGGCCGCGGGTGACCCGCTTGCCGCCGGCATCCTGCTGCTCGGTACCGCCGGCGCCGGCGAGCTCCTGCTGGAGCTGCACCTCCTCCTCGAAGGAGACGACCATCGTCTCGACGCCGAGCTCGCGGGCCAGCGCCTGCGCCAGCTCGGGGTCCAGCACCTGGTTGATGTTGGCCATGATGCCGCGCTTGAACAGCGAGTTCATCAGGTCGCGGACGCGCACGCCGAGCTTCTCGGCGAACTCGCGCAGGGTCATCCCCTCGCTGATCATCACCGCGCCCGCCGGCTTGTCCTTCTTGAAGGTGAGGACCTTGCCGCCGTCCGCCTCGTCCTTCTTCAGCTCGGTGCGGCGGCGCCGCCGTCCGCTCATCGACGCGGCGTCCTCACCCTCCTCGAGATCCTCGAGGGTGCCCTTGAAGCTGGTCAGGTTCTCGTCGCCCGCCGAGCGCTGGCCGGGCTTCTTGGTGCCCTTCTTCTTCTTGTCGCGCTCGATCTGCTCCTGCATCCGCTCGGCGGCGCGCCGCTTCTGCTCCTCGGTCGAGAGCAGCGACTGCACCGGCTGCTGGCCGGGGCGCGTCGGCGCCGGACCGCCGGGCCGCGTCGGCGCCGGGCCGGACCGCATGTTGGGGCCAGGGCCGCTGGGGCGCATGTTGGGGCCGCTCGGACCGCCGGGCCGCGGGCCGCCGGGGCCGCTGCCCGGACCGCCCGGACGCGCGCCCGGGCCGCCCGGACCACTGGGGCGATAGCCGGGGGAACCGGGACGGGCGCTGCCGCCGGGACCGCCACCGGGCGAGCTGCCCGGCCGGTAGCCTGGGGAGCCGGGACGGGCCGGGGACGGCGGCGGGCCGCTGGGCCGGCGAGGGCTGGGACGGCGCCGGCGTCTCGCGCAGCTGGGGCGCCGGAGCCTGGACCACGGTAGCGTGGGCCGGCGGCGCTTCGACCGCGGCGGCAGCACCGCCGACAGTGCCGGCGTTCGCCATCATCTCGGGCCGGAGCTCGGGCTGGAGCGGCTCGACCTGCGCCATGGCCTCGGCCATGACCGGCTCCGGCATCGGCGGCGGCGGCAACGGACGCTCCGACATCGGCAGCGTCTGGATGCGCGGCTCTACCTTCTGGATCAGCGTCCGCGGCCGCTGCCTCTGCAGCGGGTTGGCGAGCGGACGGCGGGTCGGCGTGGCCGGGGCCGGCGCGGCCGGCGCGCGCCGGCGCGCGGCTTCGGCCGCGGACGGCGCCTGCTCGTCGCGCAGGATCACCTCTCGCGGGTGGGGAAGCTTCTTGCCCTGGAGGAACGCCTGGAGGTTTTCAGTGTCGATGTGCGCGTCATCCCCTTCGACACGCACGCCGAGGGACTTCAGCTTGAAGACGAGATCCTGATTGGAGATCCCCATCATCTTCGCCAGGTCCTGGACTCGAATCTTTCCCATATATTTTTCGTGACTCCTCTGATTGCCGGGGCCCGCTTCGTCTTCCCCGAGGGCTTGTTGCTACTCGTTCTCCTCGGAACGAACCTCGGCCTCCTCGGCCGCTTCCCCTTCACCTTCATCGCCGAGAACCTGGGCCGCGCTCGCGCGCTGCTGCTCGCTCTCGGCGAAGGCGCGGCTGAGAGCCGCCATGAAATCCTCGTCGCCCATCGAGGCGCCCGCGGGCGCCGCCTCCTGGGAGCGGAAGGGACCGATGTCCAGGTCCGCCACCCGCTGGTCCCGCTGCTCCCTGGCCCAGGCGATCAGCGCCTCGGCGCGCTCCTGGTCGAAGTCCTCGACCCCGAGCCCGAGCAGCGTCTCCGGGGCCGCGTCGGCGAGCGCGTCGATGTCGCCGAAGCCGGCCTCCTGGAGCTGCCCGGCGGCCACGCCGTCGAGGCCGGGGAACGCGTTGACGTCCAGCTCCGCCGGCCGCGCCGGGGCCGGCATCTGCGACATCGCGGTCTGCAGCATGCGGGCGAGGGCGTCGGCCACCTCGTCCTTGACGTCGCTCTCGCTCTTGATGTCGATGCGCGAGCCGATCAGCTCCGAGGCGAGGCGCACGTTCTGGCCGCGCTTGCCGATGGCGAGCGAGAGCTGCTCGTCCTCGACGATCACGTCGAGGTGCGGCACCTCCCCCTGATGGGTCACCGACACGCGGGTGATCTTGGCCGGCGCCAGCGCGCTCTGGGCGAAGGTCACCAGGTCGTCGCTGTACTCGATGATGTCGATCTTCTCGCCGCGCAGCTCGCGGATGATCGACTGCACGCGCGATCCCTTCATGCCGACGCAGGCGCCGACCGGATCGACGTCGCGCTCGCGGCTGTAGACCGCCACCTTGGCGCGCTCGCCGGGCGCCCGCACGGCGTTCTTGATCACCACCGTGCCGTCGTAGATCTCCGGCACCTCGGTCTCGAAGAGCTTGACCAGCAGGCGGGGATCGGTGCGCGACAGCACGATCTGCGGCCCCTTGGGCTGCTTGTGGACGTCGACGATGACGGCGCGGATGCGCTCGCCCTGGCTGTAGCGCTCGTGGCGCGCCTGCTCGGAGCGGGGGACCACCGCCTCGGTGCGGCCGAGGTCGACGATCACGTCGCCGCGCTCGAAGCGCTTGACCGTGCCGTTCAGAATCTCGCCCACGCGGTCGATGTACTCGTTGTAGATGTTCTCGCGCTCGGCCTCGCGGACGCGCTGGTAGAGCACCTGCTTGGCGTTCTGGGCGGCGATGCGGCCGAGCCCGTCGGTGGAGATCGGCAGGTGGATCTCGTCGCCGATCTCGACGTCGGGCTTGTGGTCCCGCGCCTCCTCGACCGTCCACTCGGCGAGCGGATCCTCGACCGTCTCGACCACCTTCTTGACGATGAAGGCGTCGAACTTGCCGGTCTCGCGGTCGAGATGAGCGCGCACCGGCTCTTTGATCCGGTGCTGCTTCTTGGCCGCCGACGCCATCGCGTCCTCGAGGGCGGCGATCCACCGCTCGAGGTCGATGTCCTTCTCCCGCGCCACCTGGCGCAGGATCTCGTTTAGGTTCAGCTCAGCAGTCTGTGCCTGGGGCATTGGTTCTTTTTCCTATCTTCTGCGGCCGCGGCTCGATTTGTTTGCGGCAATCAAAGCTCGATCTCCAGCCGCGCCAGCTTCACGTTGTTCAGCGGCAGCTCCCGGACCTCGCCGGTCCTGCCGTCCTCCAGCAGCACCAGGGCGTTCTCCTCGGAGCTCCCGTCGGTGCGGCGCAGCCCCTTGAGGCGCGCCACCTCCGTCTTCTTCTTTCCGGTCTCGGGGTCCTCGTAGGTGACCCGCGCGAGGCGGCCGGCGAAGCGATCGTAATCTTGCGGCCGGTAGAGCTGCCGGTCGAGACCGGGGGAGGATACCTCCAGGACGTAGCGGCCGGTGCCGAAGTCCAGCACGTCGAGCAGGGCCGAGGTCTGCTTCGAGACGAGCTGGCAGTCCGCCAGCGTCACCCCTTCGGGCTTGTCCACGAACAGCCGCAGAACGCCACCCTTGAGCTCGGCGTGCACCAGCTCGCAGCCCGCTGCCTGAGCGACGGCCTCGAGCTCGGGCGTGATCTCCGCGATACGGCTGGGTCCTGTACGGCTGGGCCCTGTACGGCTGGGGTTAACGGCCATGCGTTCGTTCTTCGGCTCCTCGGGGTCTTCCGGTTTCTTGGCGCTCGCCGGTTGTTTTCGGCCACTCCAACAAAAAAAGTGGGCTCTACGCCCACTTCTTACCGACCGTTTCCGGTCCGGGCAAGCTGGCTCACTCCATTATAGAGGAATGGGCACGTCCGTCAAGTTGCGACAGAGCAACACCTTGCCGGCTCCGGGGGGTCTCCGGGCGGAAGAACGGACGGAGAAGCGGGCGATCCGCGTCCAACCCTGATAACGCCTGGAGCGAGCGGTTTGTTCCCGCCCGTGCCGCCCGCGAGCGGGTCTTAACCGCCGACGGGATTCTTGGAGGAACGGCTCAGCCAGGAGATCAGCCCATAGAGGATTCCAGCAACGCCTGCGGCCGAGGCCAGAGCTCCAAACGCCAGCTTGAGAAATTCGTTCATGTGTTTTGCCCTCCGAGGGTCGTGCCCTGGTATCCCAGATAGAAGACCATGACGGTGACGGTCAAGCCCAGAACTCCCAAGAACAGGTCCAGGTAGGCGTCGCTCTTGCTCGGAGCTCCTGATCTCCAGCGACGACGATATACCAAGATGCTCGCGAGCAAGAGGTCCACCAGGGTGACGACGATCCCCAGGATGGGCGTGAAGCTCTTCCAATGATCCGTCAGCCGTGGATTCAGGAAGATTGCTCCAGTCGCTCCGACGCTCAGAATAATGAAATCCAGTGCGATGTCATTGGAGCTGTCCAAGGTCAAAGGCTTGTTATCGGAAGCCGCGACCATGAACAGCAGAACCACTCCAGCGATCAGCGGTATTCCTATATGGGCCAGCAGAAACTCTGCCAACTCTGCCAAAGGCAAACCTCCCCTCGTATCGTTAAGAGGCGAAATCATACCAGACTGAAGGGCTGAGCGCCGTCCACTGATCCCGCCGCGCGTCGACATGACAAGAATCCCGCCGGATATCCCCATAGGTCATGCCAATTTGGCGTAAAGCGATTCAGCGATCGCCGGCTTCCCCTGGGGAATTTGCCTGGCAAGAGGTTTGCTTCTGGGAAAGTGCGAGAAGGAAATTACGAGAAGAGATTCTCGAAAGGAGATAGCCTCTACATGAGTATCCATCGCAATCGGAATCTGGCGACTTTCCTGCTGGTGCTGGGCGCGGTCGTCTTCGGCATGGTCCTCGCGGGGGGCCTGCAGATGACGGTCCCCAGCCAGGCCGCCGAACAGGACCAGAACTACTCGGCGACCCGGCTCGCGGCGCAGCATGCCACGACCACGCTCCCCAGCTTCGCCGACCTGGCGGAAGCGGTCGAGCCCGCGGTCGTCTCCATCCAGGCGGCGACCATTGAAAAGGCGCCCGCCGGTGGCCGTGGCGGCCGCGGCGGCACCGATCCGTTCGAGTTCTTCTTCGGCCCGCGCGGCCGCCGGCAGCAGCCGCAACAGCAGCAGCCTCAGCAGCAGCAGCCTGACGACGAGGACGGACCGTCCCTGGGCCAGGGCGCCCCGGGGCAGGAGTTCCGCTCCGACGCCGGCGGCAGCGGCTTCGTCATCAGCCCCGACGGCCTGGTGGTCACCAACAACCACGTGATCGAGGGCGCCACCTCGGTCAAGGTCCATCTCGGGGACCGCGACTATGTCGCGCAGGTCAAGGGCTTCGACAAGGCGACCGACATCGCCCTGCTCAAGATCGACGCCGGCCACCCCCTGCGCTACCTGGAGCTCGGCGACAGCGACGCCATCCGGGTCGGCGACTGGGTGATGGTGATCGGCAACCCGCTCAACCTCGACCGCACGGTGACCACCGGCGTGGTCTCCGCCAAGGGCCGCTCGATCGGCATCAGCGGCGACGCCTCGTTCGAGAACTTCATCCAGACCGACGCGGCGATCAACTTCGGCAACTCGGGCGGCCCGCTGATCAACATGCAGGGGCAGGTGGTGGCGATCGCCACCGCCATCAACTACGGCGCCGAGAACATCGGCTTCGCGGTGCCGGTCAGCACGCTCAAGGAGATCCTGCCGCAGCTGCGCGAGAAGGGGCGGGTCAGCCGCGGCTACCTCGGCCTCGGCGTCCGCAACCTCGACTACACGCAGGCCCAGGCCTGGGGCCTCCCCGGCACCGACGGCGCCCTCGTGCAGTCGGTCGAGAACAACGCTCCGGCCAAGGATGCCGGCATCCAGCACGGCGACGTGATCCTCTCGGTCGACGGCCGCAAGATCAAGCAGACCCGCGACCTGATCAACTACGTCTCGGCCAAGGGGCCGAACGCCACCGTCAAGCTCGACGTCTGGCGCGACGGCAAGACGATGCAGAAGCAGGTCAAGCTGCGCGAGCGGCCGGCCAGCCAGGGCGAGGAGGACGAGGTCACCGAGTCCAAGCCCGAGGGGAGCCGTGGCGTCGAGTGGCTGGGCATCCAGTACCAGGACCTCAACAACAGCCTGCGCAGCGCCCACGGCATCCCGCAGGACGTGTCCGGCATCATCGTGACCAGCGTCGCGCCGACCAGCCCGCTCTACGAGCAGTTCGTGCGGCCGGGCAGCATCATCACCGAGATCAACGGCCAGCCGATCAAGGGGGCCGGCGATTTCGAGAGCGCGATCAAGAGTGCAAAACCGGGAGCTTATCTGCGGTTCTACGCCCTGCAGTTCGATCCCCGCGGCGGACAGAAGCCAACTCCGTTCTTCGCCGTGGTGCAGGCGCCGGCCGCCCGATAGGGCCCGTTGACCGATATTTAAGAAGACAGACCGACCGACAGACAATCTGGTGGTTGCCGGCCGGCCCGCGTGGGCCGGCCTTTTTTCTTGTTACACTCTGGTGAACCATGGCGAGACCCTCTGACAGCTTCCGTGCCTCCGTTCTGGTGGTGGACGACGAGGCCGCGATCCGCGACAGCCTCCACATGATCCTCGAGTACGAGGGGTACCGGGTGGAGGAGGCGGCGAACGGCTCCCAGGCCCTCGCCAAGGTGGCCGAGCGCGCCCCCGACGCCGTCGTGCTCGACATCAAGATGCCGGAGATGGACGGCCTCGAGCTCCTGAAGGCCCTGCGCGAGCGGGGCTACGACATGCCGGTGCTGATGATCAGCGGCCACGCCGACGTCGCCACCGCCGTCGAGGCCACCCGCCGCGGCGCCTTCGACTTCTTCGAGAAGCCGCTGCAGCGCGAGCGCGTCCTCCTCTCGCTGCGGAACGCCATCGAGGCCTTCCGCCTGCAGACCGAGAACCGCACCCTGCGCCCGGAGCCCGAGCAGATCATCGGCACCGCGCCGGCGGTGCGCCGGCTGCGCGAGATGATCGAGAAGGCCGCCCCCACCCCGGCGACCGTCCTGATCACCGGCGAGAGCGGCACCGGCAAGGAGCTGGTGGCGCGGGCCATCCACCGCCAGCTCCGCCCGCCGCGACCGCGCCGTCGTGCAGGTCAACTGCGCCGCCATCCCCGAGGAGCTGATCGAGTCCGAGCTGTTCGGCCACGAGAAGGGGAGCTTCACCGGCGCCGTGCGCAGGCAGATGGGCAAGTTCGTGGCCGCCGACGGCGGCACCATCTTCCTCGACGAGATCGGCGACATGTCGGCCCGCACCCAGGCCAAGGTGCTGCGCGTGCTGCAGAACGGCGAGGTCGAGCCGGTGGGGGCCGAGCGGACGGTGCAGGTGGACGTGCGGGTGGTGGCGGCGACCAACCGCAACCTGGAGGAGGAGATCGCCGCCGGGCGCTTCCGGGAGGACCTCTTCTACCGCCTGAACGTCATCCCGGTCCGCACGCCGGCCCTGCGCGAGCACCTGGAGGACCTCCCGCTCGCTCGTCGACTACTTCGTGCGGCGCTACGCCGACGCAGAACAACTACCGGCCAAGGAGTTCACCCCCGAGGCCCTGGCCCACCTCAAGGCCCTCCCCTGGAAGGGGAACGTCCGCGAGCTCAAGAACCTGGTCGAGCGCCTGCTGATCCTCTCGCCGGGCGACAAGATCACCCGCGAGGACGTGATCGCGGCCGACCGGCGGCGCCCGTCCGGAGCTCTCCACCGTCGCTGCTGGCGGTCGCAGACCCTGCGCGAGTTCCGCGACCTGTCCGAGCGCATGTTCCTCCTCCACAAGCTGGAGGAGAACAACTGGAACGTCACCCAGACCGCGCAGGCGATCGACACGCCGCGCAGCAATCTCTACAAGAAGCTCGACCAGTACGACATCCATCGGGAGGGAGGAGCCGATCGTGAGCCGTGATGAGCAGATTCTGACGCAGATGCTCGAGGAGAGCGGCGCCCTGCGGCGCGGCCATTTCCTGCTCTCCTCGGGACTCCACTCGGCGGCGTACGTGCAGTGCGCCCTGCTGCTCGAGGATCCGGTGCGGGCGCGCAAGGTGGGCAGAGACCTCGCCGAGCTGCTGCGCTCGTTCCACCCCGACTCGGTGCTCGCCCCGGCGCTGGGCGGCATCATCATCGGCTACGAGGTGGCCGCCGAGCTGGGCGTCCCCTTCCGCTTCTCCGAGCGCAAGGGCGAGGAGATGGGGCTGCGCCGGGGGTTCTCCCTGCGCCAGGGGGAGCGGGTGGTGATCATCGAGGACGTGGTCACCACCGGCCGCTCGACCCTGGAGACCGCCTCGCTCGCCACCGCCCGCGGCGCCCGCGTGGTCGCCATCGGCGCGATCATCGACCGCACGGCGGGGCGCGATCCGTTCGACGTCCCCTTCCGGTCGCTGCTGCAGCTCGACCTGCCCTCCTACGGGCCGGGCGAGTGCCCGGCGTGCCGTTCCGGCTCCCTCCCGGCCGAGAAGCCCGGCAGCCGCCCCGGAGCGGAGACCGGGGAGCCGATGACCGCTCTCCCCAGCCCGGACAGCACCGCTGAGCCCAGCCTGCCGCCCGAGCGGCAGGAGAAGCGGGGTGAGTAGGCGCTGGTCAGCGACGGCCGAGACGGGTATTATTCAGAGCCATGAAAGTCATGACGGGCACGGTTGTCCATGGGAAGGTCGAGGTTCCCGATTCTGTCGCTGAGGGAGCGTACGTGATGATCCTCGCTCCAGAGACTGGCGGGCCGATTCTTTTGACCCAGGAGGAAGAAGAGGAGCTCCTGGCCGCCATGGACGAGATCCGCCGGGGCGAGTTCGTCGACGGGAAGGATCTTATCGACGAGCTGCGGTCCCAACTCCAGTCTTGAGCTTCCAGATCCGGGTCTCCGCACGGGCCTCCAGGCAGATCCGTGTCGCCGGGAGATGGTGGCTGGAAAATCGGCCCAAGGCTCCGGAAGCGTTTGCCGAAGAGATCGAGAGAGGGTTCGAGCTCCTGCGAGCCTTTCCATCCACGGGTGAGCACGTGCCTCATCCCAGGCTCGATGGGATACATCGCATCCTCCTGGCTCGTGTCAGGTACCACCTCTACTACACGGTTTCCCTCGAAACAGAGACCATCGAGATCCTCTCACTCTGGCACACGAGCCGCGGCGCTCCGATTTTCTGACGGCTGCCATCGAAGGGCCCTCCCTCTCCCCTCGGGAGAGGGACCGAGGGTGAGGCCTCGAAGGGCAGACCACCCCAGCAACCAATACACCCTGGACCGCTTTACCTGACCTACCCCTTCTTCCTCTTCAGCTCCGCCAACGCACACAACAGCCGCGGTTTCCCCGGGTCCCGCAGGTCGAGCAGGTCCCAGGGGATGCACAGCGGCTCCCGGCGGACGGGCCAGCCGAAGAGCCGGCCGGCGGTGAGCCCGAGGCGGGCCCTCAGGGCGGCCGCGCCGAGCATGTACTCCGTCACCACGCGCTCCTCCCCTTCGGGCTCGGCGCGCACTTCAAGGATCCGCCCCGCTTTCTTGCCGTCGGGGTCCCGCACCACGCAGCCGAGCAGCAGCTCGAGGTGGACCGTCTTCATTTCGCCTTCCCCTTGAGCCCGAGCGGGATATGGGCGATCACGTGATCGCGCAACCAGTGCTCCCAGGCGAAGGCGGGGGTCTCGTCCGCCTTGACGTCGAGCTTCACATGGTAGGAGACGATCTCCTGGACCGCCGCCCAGGGCACGCGGTAGCGGCCGGTCTTCTGCACGCCGATCCGCCGGCGGAACGCGTCCACCCAGCGCTCGATCCGCGGATGGAGGAGCCGCGCCAGGACGGCGGAGCCCAGCTCGAGGTGGTCGATCCGCGGCGGCTTCCCCTCCCGCAGCTCCAGCACGAGGCCGTCGACCCGCCCCATCTTGACCTCGTCACAGTCGACCACCTGCTTGTCGAGGAGGTCCCGGGCCAGCTCCAGGCCGTCGGGCAGCTTCTCTTTCGTCTTCATCTTCAGCCCCCCAGAAACATCAGCGGGATCGAGACCACGGCGAGAACGATCGCGACGATGAGGGTCAGGATGGTGACGGAGTTCGAGATCCAGCCGTTGGCGTGCTTGCCCAGCAGCTTGCGGTCGTTCATCAGCAGCAGGAAGGGGAGGGCGACGAACGGCAGCACGGCCGCGTTGATCGCCATCGACAGCAGAGTCAGCTTGAGCGGATCGACGCCGAACAGGATGAGCAGCGCCGCGGCCAGGATCGCGACCGTATAGGTCAGGCAGAAGCGGGCGTCCTTCCGCGGATCGAGGTCCTCCCCCCAGTTCCAGCCGAACGTCTGGGCCTGGGTATAGGCCATCGCCAGCGAGAGCTCGACCGCCGCCCCCAGGCAGGCGATCCCCATCGAGACCGCGAACAGGGTGAACCCCCAGAAAGGGAAGACCTGGGTGAGCATCAGGGCGGCCTGGTGATAGTCGTCGACCTGGATGCCGCGCGGGGCAAGCACGACGGCGGCGACGACGATCGCTCCCACCGAGATGACGCTGCCGAAGCCCATGCCGATCACCGCCACCCCGCGGTTGACGCCGACGTAGGACTCGTCCCATTTGTCCTCGACCGCTCCCGAGGAGTAGAAGTAGAAGAGGTAGGGGGAGATCACCGCTCCCAGAAGGCCGACGGCGATGTACCAGTAGCGCGCCGGCTCGTGGTGGGGGAGGGAGGGCAGCATGCCGGCCAGCACCTGGCCCATCGGCGGGTGATAGCGCCAGGCCGCCACCACGAACGCCAGGGTGATCAGGCCGAGCAGCGCCGTGCTGTTCTCGATCGCGCTGAAGGTCGACCGCCAGAGGAAGAGCCAGACCAGGGCCGCCACGGGGAGCGCCCAGAGCGAGACCGGCAGCCCGGTCAGCAGGTGGAGGGCGAAGCAGATGCCGCCGATCTCGGCGCCGAGGGTGAGGAAGTGGATGAGGGTCAGCACCGCGAACGGCACGAGCCAGAAGGTGAAGCCGAACTGCTGGCGGATGGCGTCCGGCAGGGCCTGGCGGGTGACGGCGGCGAAGCGGCCGGACATCTCGACCAGGAAGACCACCAGGATCGTTCCCAGGAGGAGCGCCCAGAGGAGCTGATAGCGGAAGACGGCCCCGGCCTGGGCGCTGGTCGCGATCGCCCCGACGTCGAAGAAGCCGCCGACGCTGGTGAGGATGCCGAGCGCCAGGGTCGCCGCCTTCTTCATGCTCACGGCGTCTCCCCTCCCTGTTGCGCCCGCCATGCCGCGAGCTCACCCGCGAGCGCGGCCAGCCGATCGACCTGCCGCGCCACCGCCGGCCGGTCGCCCGCCTTCACAGCCCGCTCAAGGCCGGAACCCGCGGCCCGGGCCTCGGTCATCAAATGTTGCAGCGGGAGCCGCACCTCGGGGCGGACCGCGGATTTCTCCGCCTCCTCCGCCACGCTGGCGAGCTCGTCGCCGGCCTTGGCTGTGGTCGCCTTCACGAACGAGGCCGGAACGCTGTTGGCGTTCCACCGCTCGCCGGTCATCCGCAGGGTGGCGATCCAGGAGGCGGCGGGCCCGGCGGCGTCGAGCAGCTTTTCCTGGGGGGATTTCGACGCGCAGGCGAAGCACAGGCTGGCGGCCAGCGCAAGGGCGCCAAAGAGGAGTGCTCCTTGAGAGTTAAAGCTCCGCATCGCGAAAGTTCCGATCGACTGCCGCCAGCGCTATACGCAAGCGCCGGGCCAAGGCGAGCGGTTGTTGAAATCGAAGGAGGGAGAATCGAGGGGAGGGAAGCAGGGCGGCCCCGCGGGGCCGCCCTTACAGAACCGGACTCAGCGCGCCGCTCGGGTCGTTCGGGACGCCGTGGTGCGGGCCGGAGCCTTGGCGATCCGGGTCACGCTCTTCGCCACTTTGCCGCGCCGGCTCACGGCGACCCGGGAGCGGGAGGAGTGGCGCGTCACCGAGGAGACCCGGGAGGACGCCTGGAGCGCGCGCCGGCTCACGGAGGCGGTGCGATAGGAGGCGCGCAGCACGCTCGGAACCGCGGAGGCGGCGTAGGAGTAGACGAAGGTGCCGCCCTTGATGGTGTCGATCACCGATTGCGCGTCCGTCTGAGGGAGGGCCGGGCAGCCCCAGCTCCGGCCGATCATGCCGAACTGCCGGGCGTGCTCGTCGCTGACATACCAGGCGCCGTGCATCACGATGTGCCGCGACTCGGCGAGATCGTTGACGCCCGGATTCAGCCCCCGCAGCTTGAGCGAGTAGCCGTTGCCCCCCTCGTAGGTGTCGCCGGTCAGGAACAGGCCGAGGCTCGTGGCCCGGCTGTCGTTGACGTTCGAGAAGCGGTTGGCGTACTTGTCGCCGCTGCCGGCGCCGTGGGCCACCAGCCCGTGGTACAGCACCTTCCCCCGCTCGGTGTCGAGCACCCAGATCCGCGGCTGGGTCGAGGGGAGGGAGTAATCGATGACCGTCAGCCGGTCGTCCCGGCCGGAGATGCCGCGGGCGCGAGCGGCGGAGACCGCGTCGAGCGCCATCGCGAGGACCTTCGGGGAGAGCCCCTGGGCCTTGTTTCTGGAGAAGACCGCGGGCACCGCGCTTGCAGTGGCTTCCGGCGCATCGGCCTGCGGAGCCGTCACGGCGGCCAGCGGCTGCGGGACGGTCTGAGCGGTGGAGGCCTGCGGAACGTTGACGGAATAGAGGCCGGCGAGGGCCAGGACCAGCAGGGCGGAGGGGAGGCGGAGCGCCTTCCCGAGAGCGAAAGAAGTATCGACGGAAGTTGGCTTTCCCATCATCTCGCGAGTATTCCTCCAGGTGTAAACGCCTTGACGCGCAAGACGCTATGGGACCAGTCAGGGTTCGTCTGCTTCGGAGTCTACAACCCTTTCCGGCAGAACAGAATTCCGATGGCCCTGTTGCCCGCCCGGTACACTTTTCAATTCCAGGTCGGGAATATAGCAGAGAGTAGATATTTTTGACAAGCGGCATTCAAAGCCGCGCGTAGAGCGCCTCGTGGTGCGGCCGCCCCTCGCGGACGGAGCGGAGCGTGCCGGCGTCGAGCATCCGGCGCAGGACGATCGAGACCAGCCGCGCCGCCACCGGACGCCGCAGCCTCTCCCGGTAGCGCCGGTTGAGCTCCGCGGTCACGGCGGCGGTCCCGAACGGCTCGCCGGCGGGCATGCCCTCGAGGACCCGCGCCACCATGCGGGGGAGCTTCAGCCGGCGTCCGGCGTCCGGATCGGGCCCCAGGAACGGGGCGCTGGCAGGAGTGGGGCGGCTGGCGAGCTCGACGGCGGTCGCCGTGGCCGCCTTCAGGGCTTCGAGGTTCCGCGTCAGCGCCTCCAGCTCGGCGGCGTGGGCGACTCTCTGCTCGCGGAAGACCGCCTCCTGCTGGGCGGCGACCGCCTCCCGCTCGCGGTGAAACGCGATCCGCGCCTCCAGGCTGGCCAGAATCTGCTGCAAACTAAGCTCCGTGCCCATGAGTCCCCTGTCTCTCTGATGCGAGTTCTGAGTTATACGCATCATAGCACCGAAGTTTTGCTGCGTACCTCGAAGGGGCGGGCGTTGCTCTCCGAGGGGATGATGCGTCCCCAGGCAATTTCGCCGCATCCCTTTCGGGGATTGCTGCGAAAAACTCTGGGGACGCAGCAAAAAAAGAGAGGGGCGGGCCGGAATTCAAGAGGGACGCAGCAAAAGAGAAGGGGTACGCATCAGCGAACGCGAGGGCCGCATCATCCCTGAAGAGGGGCGGCGTCGCCCAAAGAGGGGACGCATCAGAAATGGGTTGGGGCGTGGCCGCGGAGCCGCGATTCGCAGCAGATTTCTCAGGGCGCGGTGGAAACGCGGCCGCCAGCGTGCTCGCCGGGTTCCGTGCCATGTTCCCGCAGGTAGAGGTTGACGACTTCCAGGGCGGCGCCGTCGGCCTTCATCTGGCCGTCGTCGAGCCAGATGCAGCGGGTGCAGTTCTTGAGGATCGCCTGGATGGCGTGGGAGACGATGAGCACCGTGGCGCCGGAGTCGTGGAAGCTGCGGATCCGCTCCTCGCACCGGCTGGTAAAGGTGGCGTCCCCCACCGAGAGCACCTCGTCGAGGATCAGGATGTCGGGCACCCAGGCGGTGGCGATCGAGAAGCCGAGGCGGGCCTGCATGCCGGAGGAGTAGTTGCGCAGGGGGGAGCGGATGAAGTCCCCGAGGCCGCTGAAGTCGACGATCTCGTCGACCTTCGCCTGGATCTCCCGCTTGGTGTGGCCGAGCAGGAGCGCGTTGAGGTAGACGTTCTCGAGGCCGGTCAGCTCGTAGTCGAAGCCGCTGCCGAGCTCCAGGATGGGGGCGATCCGGCCGTTGATCCGGGCGCTCCCCTTGGTCGGCTTGAGCACCTTGGAGATCACCTTCAGCAGCGTGCTCTTGCCGGCGCCGTTGCGCCCGACGATCCCCACCGTCTCGCCGCGCCGCACGGTGAGGTCGATGTCGCGCAGGGCCCAGAGCTGCTCGTAGGAGAGCGAGCCGCGCAGGAAGTGGATGGCGTACTCCTTGATCGAGGGGACCCGCTGCTTGGCCAGCCGGTAGCAGAGGGAGATCGTCTCCAGGCGGATGCTGAGGTCTTCGGCATCAGATGTAGAAAGGGATGCGGTCGCTGCTGCGGCGGAAGGCCCAGGCGCCGATGAAGAGTGCCGCCAGCGCGATGCCGAAGCAGACGCTCAGGTGGGTCAGGGGGGGCACCTTGCCGCGGAAGATCGGATCGCGGAAGACCTCGAGGATCGACCGCACCGGGTTGAAGCGGACCAGCGGCAGGTAGCGGGAGTTCTCGAGGATCTTCATCGGGTAGAAGATCGGCGTCAGGTACATGAGGATCGAGAGCAGCACGCCGACCATCTCCACGACGTCGCTGAAGAAGACCGACAGCGGCGAGAGCAGCAGCCCCGCGCCGAGGGTGAACACGGCGGCGAGCAGGATCGACACCGGCAGGAACAGCAGCGCGGGGGTCATCGGGTGATGGGTGACGAGCAGGATCAGCATCAGCGGGACCAGCGCCAGGACGAGGTTGATCACCCCCGAGATGACGGTCGATAGTGGGAAGACCTCCTTCGGCACCGGCAGCTTGCGCAGGATGGGGGAGTTCCCCCGCAGGCTGTTCATCGAGGCGACGATGCTCTGGCTGAAGAAGTTCCAGAACAGGATGCCGCTGAGGGCATAGACCGGATAGTTGTTGGTCTCCTCGTCGAGCTTGAAGCGGAACAGCGAGCTGAAGACCACCTGCAACACCAGCATCGTCAGCAGCGGCTGCAGCATGGTCCAGGTGAAGCCGATGGCCGAGCGCCGGTAGCGGACTTTCAGCTCCCGGGCCACGAGGGCGAAGATGAGGTCACGGTAACGGTAGAGTTCTCGCATAGGGGTGTCGGCCAGAGGACCGGACGGCTTTCTACACTCTATGAGGGAGGATGGCAAGCAGGGCCCGATTTTCGACGCCGGGCCGGATCGTTACGGATCGACCTCCAGGACAACCTCGTCCCCCTTTTTCAGCCCCTTTCCGCCTTGGACGACCGTCGCCACGGCGAAATTGTCGGCGACCATTTTCACCTGGAGACTCCCGACTACTCGAGTGTCCTCGCCGAGAGGTGAGCTCGCCTCCGGATTTGGTAGATTACCTATACCTGTCTTGGCGCGCGCGATCAGCTTCATGCCCGGTTGGACTCCCTTGCGGCTGCCCGCGTCGATGTAGACGTTGCCCTCTTCGACCCCGACGACCCTGCCGATCCAGGGGAGGCCTTCAAGCGATTTTGCGATGTCGTAAATCGCTTTGTTGGTACAGGACTGAAGGGCTTCCCGGAGGGCCGAGTCCAGCCCGGACACCCCGCTTTGGCCCTTCGCTCGTCGGGTCTCCTGGCGGAGCAGCATCCCTGTCTTCGCCTCAAAAACCCGGAAGGTTATCGCGACCTCTGCAGTGGGTTTGGAAGAGAAGAGTCCGAAAAGGCTTTTCTTCTTGGGCGGTTGCCATTCGCTGATAGTCGCGGAGATCAGGTAATCAACCCCTAGTTTCTTGCCGATGCTCCGCACCCTTGCGGATGAGCTCAGATCCTGTTCCGTGAGGACCGGATGCAGGCGGCTTGACTCGACCACATCGAAGCGGTGGGTGTTGAGCAGGGAAGACGCCAGCGAGTTGCTCACGGCGTCGACTGGCACGTTGCGGCCGGCCGGCGAGGTTCCATCGGTCACGGGGAACACGGCCAGGCGATGCCGGAGACCCGTAGAGGCCGTGAACTGCAGGTGGAGCCAGTCTTTGTCCGAAGTCTCCTCACTGGGTTGGCCGATCCGCTGGCCGTCGAGGATGTACGCCCCCCAACTCGTGGTGAGCGTCTCCTCGGCTTTATCAGCCAGGTAGGCGATCTGCCGGCCGTCAGGCCCCCAGGTGGGCAGGAGGTGGTCCTCCGCCGGCCCGATGAACCCCGAAGCCAGGCTGTTCGTATCAATGGGGCCGACGCCCAGGAGTGGGCGGCCGGCACTGTCCTCCAGCATGACGAGGGAGACGTCGCCCGCCGGAGAGCGCAGGGTGGACTGATACAGCGCGTCACCGAATCCGAGGTTCAGGACGCTCGTCTCGTCAAGGTCGACCTGCAGGAACGTCGGAGCCTCGTCGGGGGTTCCCTGCGTCAAGGCGAGGATCGATCGGCCGTCGGGTGAGCCAGCCACGAGTTGCCGAACTGGAAAGAGCAGAGAGAGTTCCCGGACGGCGCTCGCCGGACTCTCCCAGACGTTGAGAGTGGCGCCCAGACCGGAAAGCCCTTGCCGGACGAAGGCCACGCGCCCTCCAGCCAGAGCCAGAGGCGCCGTGGCCACTCCTCCCTCTCCGATGGGAGCCTTCCAGAGGACGGCTGGATCGCCGCCTTGCAGCGGTACGCGCCAGAGCTCGGTCCAACGTTCCCTCATCTCTGGCGCCAAGGGCTTTTCAACGGTGACCAGGAGGGTATTCGCCGTCTCCCAGGCGAGGCCGGTGACGCCCCGAACCGCCAGGACGGACGGGGCGGATGAAGCGAACCCGGTCCCGGCAAGATGGCGAACCTTGACCACCTTGCCCGCGAAATCCATCTTCGTTCGCAGAGATCTCACGTCCGGCGGCGCTTGCGGCTCTTTGCACGTACCCAGGCGAAAGATCTCGAAGATTCCCTTCCACAGCGTACAAGGCTCGTCGACGAGCCCGAACAGTCGCAGCGAACAACGCTGGGAACCATGGCGGGCCGCTCTCAGCCAGAGAGGGCGGTCGTGGGGGAGAGAGATGCCATTCTTGCGGAGCGCCTGGAAGTCGACTCGGTCCTCGACATGGTTGTCGGCGTCGGCCGGGTTGCTGTCGCGTTCGAAGAGCGGGCTCCGGCACGCCCCCTGATCCCGCGAATCTGGACGGTTGTCGCCGTCGCAGTCCTGCAGGATCTGAAGTGTCACCGCCTGGCCTTGAGGGATGCCATCGAGCTTGACTCCCATCGGTTTATCGATCCTCTGAATACCGTTGGGATCGATCTCGAACCTGGCTGGAGGACCCGGGTCGGGAGCCTGTGCCGCCGCGAGCCAGCCGGCGGTAACCGTCAGGGCTGTGACGGTGGAGACGGCGAGTCGATGGGCACGTCTGCGCGGCATGAGCCTTGATTCGCTCAGAGACACTGACTGTTGATGGACCGAGGGGACCGTGCCTCGATCAGGCACCCCTTGCCCATGGCCTCGACCGCGCGTGGTGAGACGAAATTGTCGCCTGGACAGCCGCTTCCCCAAAGGAACAGCGCCACTCCTTCCGCTCCTTGGGAGACATCGTAAGCACAGCAGGCTCCTTGGGAGATCGCCTGCGCCAGGGTCTGATCGCATCCGGGCCGGTCGATCCTCAGAGTGACCGGCGGATAGCTCACGCCCCAGGTGGCGTAGGCGTGCGCCGGCGGAACCAGGCGCAGGAAGAAGACCACGAGAACCCCATGGAAGAGCAGGAGGCCTCTTCGCGCCCACAGGAACCGCGGTCCGAGTGCCTTCCACCGGGCGCCCAGCCAGATCGCGCTACTCGACGCCAGGAGAAGCAGTCCGAGGATCCCGCCCAGGCCCTGCCGCCGCTTCTGGTTTCTGGACGTGTCATTGGTCAGCCAGGTGCAGGTTTCGAAGGCGGAGCTCTCGTCCAGCGCCCGGCTGAACGACTTGGCGCAGTCGAGGCCGTAGCCTGGCGTCGGCGGATCCAGGCTCGATTGGATGGCCGCTGAGTAGAGCCAGGCACCCGCTCCCAGGATGCCGGCGCTGAGCGCGAGCGCGAAAAAGGCCCTGGAATTTTTTCGGAGCGACCACCCCTCGACGATCAGAGCCACCGTCAGGACCAGCAGGACCGCCGCACTCCAGTGGAGCCCCGGATGCGGAGCCACCAGGGAGACCAGCGCCCTCCACAGGAGGGACCAGAGCGCGTCCGCCCCCGTCAGCAGGAGCTGATCGTTGGGATAGGACAGGGGCGGGATGCCGATAAGGCCCTCGCGGGCTCGTTGTACCAACAGACCTAGGACCCCGAGGACCATGATCATCGCGGTGCAGAATCCCGTGGCCAGCGCGATGGCCGCAGCCGGCTTCCGTTGGATCCAATCGGCCCCATTCGAGAGCCAGGCTCTGCGTTCAACGGCTGGGCCCCTTATGATCCGCGGCGCCTCTTCACCGGAGTTAGATCTCTGGAGATGCTTCAGCACCTCTCCGGTGATCGCGACCAACTCTTTGTCGACGCGATCGCCATGGAAGGATGCCAGAGGTGTACCGTCCCGAGGGCGCATCTGAAGCTTTGCAAGCCAGGGGACCTCCTTCCACATACAGGAGTGGAGGACGATGGGAATGAGTCGCACTCCCTCTTTGGAGCGCCTCTGCAGGAGAAGGGGGATCTCGGTTCCAAGGACGAAAGGCGAGGTCAGGAAATCCTTGGAGATCAAAAGGATGGCGACGTGG
This sequence comes from uncultured Acidobacteriota bacterium, assembly GCA_963792575.1. Classification (GTDB taxonomy): domain Bacteria; phylum Acidobacteriota; class Thermoanaerobaculia; order Multivoradales; family UBA5704; genus DATARR01. The sequence continues at coordinate 504,236 of CAWBWZ010000020.1, read as the reverse complement.
GCCTCGCCCATCGCCCGGCGGATCTCTGCTTCCCAGTCGTCCCCGGCGCCGATGCGGCGGTCATCCCACACCGCAAGCAAGCCCTCCTCGGCGAGGACGGCGAGATGGCTGGCGAGACGCTCCTTCCACACCTCATCCTGGTGGCTGTAGCTCAGGAACACCTTAGATTGGGACATTCAAAAGTATTCTAGCAGACAGGTTCCCTTCTCTTGAGGGCCCGGAGCGCCCCCCGCGCCACGCCGTCGTCCTGCCGCCATGCCGCGCGCGTCGCGGCCCCCGCGAACGGTCCGGCGAGCCCGTGGGCGGCGAGGCGCAGGCGGGCGCCGGTGCGCAGCGCGGTCTCGGCCCGGGCCGCCCAGGGGGCGCCGCGGTGCTTGCGGGCCCAGCGCAGGAGGTCGCTCCAGAGCAGCTCCGGGTGCTGATGCCGGCTGGCGCCGGCGGCGCGGCCGATCGTCGCGCCGTGATGGTGGAGCACCTGGAATTCCGGCCGCACCTGCACCCGCCAGCCGGCCCGGCGGACGCGCACGCAGAAGTCGAGATCCTGGGCGTAGAAGCGGAACCCCTCGTCGAGCGGGCCCGCCGCTTTCCAGACCTTGCGCCGGAACGCCATCGCCGCTCCGGTCACCCAGTCGACGGTGCGCGGCCCAGCGGCGTCGAGGGGCTTGGCCCGCCGGTAGAGCGGCAGCCGCGCGAGCAGCGCGGGGAGGCCGCTCGACAGGGCGAAGAACCAGGCCAGCGACGGCTGCCGGCCGCCGCTCCATTGCGCCGAGCCGTCGGGATAGTGGAGCAGGGCCCCCGCGATCCCCAGCCAGGGCTGGCTCGCGAAGCTGCCGGCCAGCCGTTCGAGACCCCCCGGATCGGCCTCGGTGTCGCTGTTGAGGAGCAGGAGGAGCTCCCCTGCCGCCCGCGCCAGGCCACGGTTCGCCGAGCCGGTGAAGCGGGCCGGCTCCTCATTGCGCAGCACGATCACCTCCGGATGCCGCTCCCGCACCGCCGCCGCGGTGCCATCCCGGCTCGCGTCGTCCACCAGGATCACCTCCATCCCTGGCAGCGGCGAGGCGTAGAGCGAGTCCAGGCAGCGCAGGGTCAGCTCCCGGGTGTCATGCGTCGGGATGACGATCGAAAGGGGAGGAGGGGCCATGTCTTTCGGCATTGTAAGATCCCCGGGCTCGTTTGTCGGACCCGTTGGTTTGACCCGGTTGTTTTGGCCAGTGTCGCGCTGGATCGCCGGCGATGGGGGTTCCTGATGCGGTGGTCCTGTCTTCTCGCCCTTTTCGTCCTGGCGGCCGCCCCCCTGGCGGCCCAGCCGGCGATCTCGTTCGAGCCCGCGGCCGTAGTGGCCTCCGGGATGTCCCCCGGCGGCCAGGTGGCCTGGTTCGGCGTCGCCCGCGAAAGCGAGGATCACGCGGCGAAGATCGTGCGCCGGGAGACGGTCGCGACCGACGATGACAGGGACGGCGCCGTGCGCCTCGACCTCGGCCGGGAGATCCCCCTGGTTTCGATCTGGGTGGCGGTGGATCTGGCGACCGGCAAGGTGGCCATCGCCACCCCCGGGGGGTTCCCGCTGCGGCGGATCGGGCTTCCCGGGCCCGGCGCGGTTCCGGGTGGGACGGGACCCGGTCGCCTGGAGCTCAACCGGGGTTATCTCGAGCTGCTGGTGGCGCGGCCCGGCATCGGGGTCTGGGGCGCCACCGTGGGGGACGGCGGCGCGGCGGACGACGACGGCGCCTGCGACGGCCGGGTGACGGTCGCGCTCGCCCACCTGCGGGCCGGCGGGACGAGCCCGGCCGCGCCGCAGAATCTCGGCCCGGGCGATCTGATGGTGGTGATCGATCCCAATGAGATGGAAGTGGCGGTGAGCCAGATCCCGGGAGCGGCACGATGATCCGCCGCGGCCTCCTGCTTCTGCCGTTCCTCCTGTCCGCGCTCGCGGCCCCCCTGGCGGCCGACGACCACCCCAACACCGAGCGCGGCTTCGCCGCCGAGAAGGCTTTCGCGGTCGGCGAGGTCGACAGCGTCAACGTCTACAACGGCAACCTGGTGTTGACGATCCCCATTGGTGGCACCTACCCGGTGGGTGGCGCTCTCGGCTACAGCCTGATCCTGGTCTACAACTCGAGCGCATGGGACTTCCAGGAACGGGAGGACCTGCCCTCGGGACAGACCTACACCCAGGCGCTCCCCCAGAAAACGGCGAACGCCGGCCTGGGCTGGACGCTGACGCTCGGCCGTCTGCTGCCGCCCGGCCTGCTGGGGAACGACACCGGCCTCTGGGTCTACCTGGGAGCCGATGCCGCCGAGCACCTCTTCTATCCCACCCTGCACGCCGGCGACGCCGACGAGGCCGGCGACACCACGGCCAACCAGATCGTCAGCTACACGCGCGACGGCAGCTATCTGCGCAAGCGGAACGTCAACGCCAACGACCTCGTGGTGGAGTTTCCGGACGGCAAGGTCCAGCACTTCGACGGCGCGGGCAACCTCACGAAGATCGAGGACCGCTTCGGCAACTTTCTGACCGTCACTTATTCGGACCTGCTGTGGACCCTGACCGACAGCCAGGGGCGCTCGCAGAAGGTCTCCTTCCAGAACCTGACCCAGGATGGCCGTCAGGTGCCTTCCGTGAGTACCGTGGAGCTCACCGCTTTCGGCAGCCCCACAGCCACGGCCACCTACAGCTTCAGCTACTCCCCGCCGACCACGATCTCCCGCGCCTGCCCGGGCAACGACCCGGCGATCGGCCCCACGACGCAGGTCCAATTGCTGACCGGCGTCACCCTGCCGGACGGATCGAGTTATCAGATGCCGCTCGCCGACTACGTCACGGACGCCCCCAACGCCGGGGGGAGCTGCCGCTGGTCAGGGGCGATCCGCGGCCTGGGGTTGCCCACGCTGGGACGGATCGAGTGGACCTACCAGAACTACACCTTCCCGGCCGAGTCGGGCAAGGCGTTCCGGCAGTCCACGGCCGGCGTGGCGACGCGCCGCCGGGTGGACGCTGCCGGCGGGGACCAGGGGACATGGACCTATCAGACCCGCTTCGGCCCGCCGGTCCAGCCTCTGCCGGTGCCCATCTACGGCGAGCTGATCAACACGGTGACCGATCCGCTGGGGCACTGGACGGAGCATTACTACTCGGTCTACGCCAGCGGCGGCTCGACGGTCTGGTCCGCCGCCGACTACAGCCTGCCGTTCACCCGCAACACCACCGACGGCGCGGGGCGGTATCTCTCGACCCGGACCTATGCAATGGGGGAGACGACGCCCCTGCGTTCGTCCTACGTGCTCTACGACCGGGACCAGGTGCCCGCCGGGACGATCTCGAAGCAGCCGTTCCAGGACCGGATCAACACCAACCGCCGGCAGCAGTCGACGCGGACCGTCTACAGCGACGACGGCGACCACTACGCCGACGTCACCTCCTCCGACTTCGACGGCCTGGGGCACTACCGGAGCGAGACCACCGGCGGCGACTTCCCGGCGGCCAACGTGCGGACGGCGACGACCACCTACAACTCCGCCCGGGGGACCTACCAGATCGACCCGGCGACCAACCAGCCGGCCTCGGGGCACACCTTCACCCGCTGGCCGGCGAGCCAGCCCTGGGTGCTCGAGACCTTCACCTCCCGGCGGGTGGACGAGGCGGCGAGCACGGCGGCCACCCTTGCCTGCTTCGACGCCGCCACCGGCTTTCTGCTGCGCCAGCGCATCCTGAAGAATTCGGGCACCGCCGAGAGCCCGAACGACGTGGTCACGGCCTACACCCAGGCCCAGGGGAATCTCACGGCCGAACAATATTTCGGCGGCGACCGTCAGACCCTGACGGCCAACGGCACCACCTGCACCATGCCTCTGGGGACGCCGGCCTACGAGATCGACCACACCTACCAGTCCGGCGTCCGCGCCAGCTCGCAGTACCTGGGAGCCACCTTCAAGTCGCTCGACCAGGACATCGACTCCCGCACCGGCCTGCCGTCCGCCAGCCGCGACTCGGCCGGGCTCGCCACCGACTCCAAGTACGACACCCTGGGAAGGCTCACCTGGTCCCAGCCCAGGACCGCCGGCCAGGACGGCTGGACGGAGTACGTCTACACGCCGGCCACCTCGGCCTCGGCGCTGGCCAACGTCCTGGTGCGGCGGCGGCAGAACGGCGGCGAGACGGAACCGGTGCTCGCCAAGAGCCAGTTCTTCTTCGACAGCTTCGGCCGGATCTGGCAGGAGAAGCGGACCCTCCCTTCCGGCAGCTTGAACGTCCGCGAGACGCTGTATGACAAGGCCGGCAATAAGGCTTCGGTCTCCGAGCTGCAGACCGGCGCCGCCACCAGGAAAACGCTGTTCTCCGGCTACGACCCGTTCGGCCGGGCGACGACGATCCAGCCCGCCGACGGCGCCGCTCACGCCGTGGCGATGAGCTATTACGGCGTGCGCGTGATGGACCGCGCGGTGAAGATCGCCACCGCCGCCGGCACCGAGACATCGGCGACCACCACCGAGGTCTACGACCGCCAGGGTCGCCTCTGGCGGGTCACCGAGCCCTCCGGGGACGCCGGCGCCAACGTCACCACCAGTTACAAATACGACATCGGAAACCGCCTGCGGCAGGTGACGACGACCGCCGGGTCGGTCACCCAGAACCGTTTTTTCACCTACGACAACCTGGGTTTCCTGCGTTCGGAGACCCATCCCGAGAAGGGCGCCTCAGGCAACGGCATCGTCAGCTACCCGATCTACGACGCCCGGGGGCATGCCTGGCAGAAGGTCGACGGCCCGAACGATCTGAGCTTCATCTACGACGCCGCCGAGCGGCTGACCCAGGTCAAGGAGACCGGCACCGCGTCCCAGGCCGGCCGCGTGCTCAAGACCTTTTCCTACGCCGGCGCCAATGGCACCAATGACTGGAGCCAGGGCAAGCTCCAGCAGGCGAGCCGCTACAACTATGTCACCGCGAGCGGCAGCCCCATCACGGTCCAGGTGACGGAGACCTACACCTACGGCGGCCGCGACGGCCGGGTCTCCAGGCGGGACACGCAGGCGAGCACGGGGGAGGCCTTCACCCAGAGCTTCACCTACAACGACCTCGGCCTGGCCAGCTCGCTGACCTATCCGGCCTGCACGCACGCGGGCTGCACGCAGGCGGCTCCCGCGGTGTTCAATGACGTGCCGGTTGGATATTGGGCGCAGCTCGAGATCGAAGGGATTCGCAAGGCTGGGATCACGGACGGTTGCCTGGTCAACCCCCTGCGGTACTGCCCGGAGGCCCAGCTTCTGCGGTCCCAGATGGCGGTTTTCCTGGTGAAGGCCGCCGCGGGTTCAACCTACACGCCGCCGGCCTGCACCGGCATCTTCGCGGATGTGCCCTGTCCGAGCCAGTTCGCCAACTGGATCGAAGACCTGTACCACCGGGGAATCACGGCCGGCTGCACGGTCAGCCCCTTGCAGTACTGCCCGAACAACAGCGTCTCCAACACCCAGATGGCGATCTTCCTGCTGCGCAGCAAGGAAGGAGCGAGCTATCAGCCGCCGCCGTGCTCAGCGCCGCCGTTCCTGGACGTCTCCTGCGCCGCCACCGGCTCGGCGGCGTGGATCGTGGAAGCCGCGCGGCGGCAGCTCGCGCTGAGCTGCGCCCCAGGCTCCTTCTGTCCGGACACGCCGCTGACCCGCGCCCAGATGGCGGTGCTGCTGGCGCGGGGCTTCGACTTTCCAGTGACCACGGATCCGAACACCTCGCGCACGATCCAGTTCGCCTACACCCAGGGTCTGCTGACCAGCGTGACCGACGGCGTGACGACCTACGGCACCCTCTCCTATCACCCGAACCTGCTGGTGAGCCAGATCCTCCACGGCAACGGCGTGACAGAGACCCAAGGCAACGACCCGAACCAGATGCGCCGCCCCTCGTCGCTCTCCGCCTCCGGCGCCTACGCGAGCTGGAGCTCGGGGGACTATGGCTATGACGGCGCCGGCAACATTAAGACGATCGGCACCTCCTGGTTTGCCTACGACAAGGTGAACCGGCTCGTCTCGGCGACCCTCTACGACGGCGCGACGGGAGGGGGGACCCAGAAGCAGCAGAGCTACACCTTCGACGCCTTCGGCAACCTGACGAACATCGCCGGCACAATCGGCCGGGCGACGCCCACCAGCGCGCAGACGAACCGTCTGAACGGCACCGGCACCGTCTACGACGCCGCGGGCAACCTGACCAACTGGAACGGAGCGGTCTACCAGTACGACGCCTTCAACCAGATGATCCACATGACCTCGGGAACCGAGGACTGGGTCTACCTCTACACCGCCGACGACGAAAGGGTCTGGTCCTACAACGTCGCGAAGAACTCCTCCCGCTGGGCCCTGCGCGACCTGGGCGGCAAAGTCCTGCGCGAGTACCAGAACGACGGCGGCCGCTGGAGCGTGGGGACCGACTACATCTACCGCGACGGTCTCCTCCTCGCCGCCGAAACCCAGACCGGCCGGCGCCACTTCCACCTCGACCACCTGGGCACCCCGCGCCTGATCACCAGAGCCTCCGGCTACCCGGCGGGCTACCACGTCTACTACCCCTTCGGAGAAGAAGCCACCGCCTTCAACCAGGACCCCGAGCGCATGAAGTTCACCGGCCACGAAAGGGACCTCGCGAGCCCGACCGGCGCGGGGGATGATCTGGATTACATGCATGCGCGGCACTGCAGCCCGGTGACGGGGCGGTTCCACAGCGTCGATCCAGCGATGGAAAGCGCAGACCCGTTCACGCCCCAGAGTTGGAATCGCTACAACTATGTTCAAGGCAATCCTCTCGTTTACACAGATCCAACCGGGGAGCTTCTCGTCTTCACTGGAAGCAGCGCGAACCTGGAGAAACTGAGAAAGCTCGTCAACGATTCGCTGCATGGTTATGAGCTCGTCATCAGTAAGAACGGAACCGCGCAACTCGTCACGAACAACGTACAAGGGCCGGCCTCTCCTGAGCAGGCCGCGCTTGCAGGCGTACTTTCTACCGCAATCAACCGCAGTGAAGTTATTAGCGTTGGTGTCGAGTCAGGTGCTAACGACATACTGACTGGTAACTATGATATGGAGACGATCGACATCCAGGACATGGGTGCGCTTGGATCGGGTCCTGCAGTGAGTGCCGCATCTGCGCTCGCCCATGAAATTGCCGAACAAACTGCCAAGCAGGTATTTGGGTTGGAGTATGAAAAGGCCCACGCCCGAGCTGAGGCGGCACAGAATTCGGTCTCAGGATTTACGCGAGGGAGAATAAATACGGACCTTCTTGATCGCGCTACTGGCAATGGCTATACACTTACCGAACAGCGTCAGGGAAGTAGTAACGTTCAAATAATCATAAAATGGGTGAATGGAAACATAGTCAAGGTGATCCGCAAATGAAGAGAGTGTTTTCGAGCCCCCTGGCCGCTTCTATCATTGGCATGGCTGTCTTTATGCTACTTGTGGTGTTGTACCGCGACCATACTGCTCCTCGACGGGAGGCGCAGGAGATCTGGCGTGACCACGAACGTGTAATCAGCGATATCGCTATGGGAAAACGTGTAAACCTGGAGGAGTTCGAGGATGCTGTACACTTCTTTGAGAGACTCACCAAAATCACTGTGCCGAGCAATCATTCCACTTTCATCGACACAATGCCTACCAAGGATACTCCCGCCGCTCTTGAGCCGCTTCGCCGATGGTATGCCGAGAATCAGGATAGGCTCTATTTGGACGAAGAACACCACGAAGTAAGGTTGGCGAAAGAATAGGTACTCGAAATTCGAAGTGACTTTCCTGAATGCACGATCGGCCGGGCGACGCCCACCAGCGCACAGACGAACCGTCTGAACGGCACCGGCACCGTCTACGACGCCGCGGGCAACCTGACCAACTGGAACAGCGCGGTCTACCAGTACGACGCCTTCAACCAGAACTCTTGGCAAGGCTCAAGGCCTTGGAAGAGGAACTGGCTACTTCGAAGAGGCCATAGCGCTGCCCCTCCCTCCCCGATTCACCCCCCTGGTCCCGCTCTTCCCCCCGACCGGCACCTATAGAGGCGGGGAGAAACGTCTGAGCGCGGCACAGCGCATAAGGGGGTACTGTCTTGGCCATCAAGACCATCACGTATGACGAGATCCGGCGCCTGGTCCGGCTGGAAGATGCCATCGAGCCGGTCCGTCAGGCGTTCAAGAGCTATTCGCAGGGCCGGGCCAACATCCCGCCTGTCCAGCACCTGGAGATGCCGAGCCGCAAGGAAGGGGCCCTGCACATCAAGACGGGCCACGTCGAGCCGTTCGACTTCTGCCTGGTCAAGGTCGCCTCCACCTTCCCGGAGAACACCCGGCGGACGCCGCCGAGCCCGTCGATCAACGGGGTGATCGTGATCTTCAGCGCCCTCGACGGCGAGCCGCTCGCGGTGATCGAGGACCGGGCGTGGATCACCCAGCTCCGCACCGCCGCCGCCGGCGCCGTGGCCGCCGAGGCGCTCGCCCGGCCGGACTCCGAGGTCCTGGGGATCTACGGCTCGGGAGCGCAGGCACGGCTGCAGACCGACGCCGTCCTCCACGCCTGCCCCGGCATCCGCAAGGTGAACATCTGGGGGCGCACTCCCGATCACGTGCGGCGGTTCGCCGAGGGGCTGCGGGCCAGCCGGCCCGACCTCACGGTGGAGGCGAAGAGCCACGCCGAGGAGGTCGCCCGCCCCGCGGATATCGTGGTGACCGCCACCTACGCCAACGAGCCCATCGTGCGCGGCGAGTGGCTGCCCGAGGGGGTGCTGGTCATCGGCATGGGGGCGGACTCGATCTTCAAGCGCGAGCTCGACCCGGAGACCATCCTCAAGGCCGACAAGGTCTACGTCGACAGCCGTTCACAGAATGAGATCCTGGCCGAGATCGGCCATGGGATCCGCGACGGGCTGTTCGACGCCCACCGCATCGACGCCGAGATCGGCGACGTCCTGATCGCCGCCGACCAGGGGCAGCCGGGCCGCGCGTCGGACCGCGAGCGCATCGTCTGCAAGCTGACCGGCGTCGCCGTGCAGGAGATCTTCGTCTGCGACTACGTGCTGCGGGCGTTCGGAGTGGTGGCGCGCGACCCCCTGATGGCCGGCGTGCCCATGGGGGCCGCGTCGTAGGCCGGCCGGCTTAGAAGGTGTCGCTGGTCGAGACCAGCCACTGCACGCGCTTGATCGAGGGGTCGCCGTCGAGCGGGAAGGCGAGATCGAGGTGGACCATCGAGCCGCGCGAGGAGCGGCTGGAGCCGATCCGCAGGCCGAGGCCGATGTCCTTGAGCAGCTTGCGGTCGGTCGCCACCTTGCCCTCGCCGTCCGCGAACCAGGCCGAGCCGGCGTCGAAAAAGGCGGCGGCCCCGAAGTGCACGAGGTGGAAGAGCTCGCGGCCGCTGAAGAACCGCTGCTCGAGGGTGAGCAGCACGCGGTGGTCCCCCTGCAGGTAGCGCAGGGGGTAGCCGCGCAGCCCGGTGTCCCCCCCCAGCAGGAGCTGACGCTCAGGATCGAGCTTGTGGCTGACGTCGCCGCCGATGGCGGCGTAGAAGAGGTTGTCGCCGAAGTCGCGGAGATAGTACCGGACGCTCCCCCCGATCAGCAGATTCTCCGTGCCGCCGTTGCCGAAGCGGCTACCCCCCTGAAGCGAGGTCAGGATGAGCTGCCGCGGGCTCGGCCGCCAGCCGATGCCGGCGCCGATGTCGGTGACGAAGCTGTTCAGGGTGCCCCCCCAGGCGGTGGAGGAGTAGCCGAGCCGGAGGTGGAACTGCCGGCCCACGTTGACGTCCTCGGTCCGCTGGATGCGGTCGAGGTCGCGCTCGGTGAAGTAGCCATCCTGCAGGGACTCGTAGCTGATCCAGGGGTAGGCCAGGGTGCGGTCCCCCGGCAGCAGGGTCGGCGGATCGAAGCCCGCGGCGGGCGAGAAGCGGTCGCGCTCGACGCTGAAGCCGGCCAGCCAGCGGTGGGTGCTGCGGTTCTCGAGCCCGGGTGAGAGGCCGGTGTAGACCCCGAAGACGTCCTGCTGGTGCTGGAAGCGGTCGAAAACATGGCCGCGGTTGTAGAGGGGGTCGACCCGGTCGTCGAGAGTGGCCTGCACGCCCAGGGCCCAGCGCGTGTCCAGCGAATAGAACGGCCGCTCCAGCGAGAGCTGCTTGAGCGAGCCGTCGCTGTTGTCGGAGTAGGCCACGCCGAGCCGGCCGTGGCTGCCGAGCAGACTGGGATCGTCGTAGGTGAACAGGTTGCTGGTGCGGTCCACCGTGCTCTCGTGCTGCAGCGAGATCCCCTTGCCGGCGCCGAGAAAGTTGATGTCCTGGATCTGGAAGTGGATGTCGTTGGCGCCCCCCGAGCGGCGGAAGCCGACGCCCCCCTGGAGGGTCCAGACGTCGCGGGTGACGACGTCGAGGTCGACCATGCCGTCGCCCGCCGGGATGGGGCGGATCTTGGCGTCGTAGAGGTAGCGGTTCTTGCGCAGGATGCGCTCGGACTCCGCTGCCTCTTCCGGCGAATAGACGTCGCCCGGCCTGAGCAGCACCTGGCGATCGATGACCTCCGGCCGGGTGACGAAGTGGAACCGGTTGGCGAGCCGGAAGACCAGCCGGTCCTCGCCGGGCTTGTTGGGGTCGAAGATGTTCTGGGTGACGACGTGGATCTGCCGCACTTTGGGCTGCGCGCCCGCAGCGCTCGCGGCCTCCTGAGCCGGCTTGTCCCGCGGCGGGACGCACTCCTCGCCGCCGGTCCGGATCGCGGTGGAGGATTCCCCCTTCCGGGTGCAGTCCGTCGTGGCCCGCGGCGGCTCCTGGGCCGCCTGCTGCGCCAGAACGGGACCGCCCGGCATCGCCGCCAGGCCGAGGAGGGCCGCGATCAGCGGCAGGCGAGGGGGAAGGGGCGGGGTTGTGGAACAGCGCATGGAATACAACTCCTGTCTCTCGCAGGAGCGTGCGAGCCCCTGCCGGGACCTGGCATTCTAGAACCTCGAAGATGAGAGCTGTCTGAGATCCTCGCTTCTTTGATCGAGAGCTAAGGTTCGAGCCCCTGCGAGAGCTCCTGAATGCGTGGAGTGAGCCGCTGAATCTCCTCGAGATGCGCCTCCGAGAGCTGCTGGAGCGTTCCGGAACCGAGCGGGGTCAGGCGCAGGCGGACGACCCGGCGGTCCCCCGAGTCCTCAAGCCGCTGCACCAGCCCCGCCTTTTCGGCCCGGTCGATCAGCCCCACCGCGCTGTGATGGCGCAGCAGCAGATAGCCCGCGATGTCGCCGATGGTGGGGCCCGGCTCCCCCTCGTGTCCGCGGATGGCGAGCAGGAGCTGATGCTGGGCCGGCGTCAACCCCGCCCGCTCGGCCTGCTCCTCGCTCCAGTGCAGGAAACGGCGCAAGCCGATCCGGAACTGAAGAAGGCGCCGATAGTCGGCGTCATCCAGATCGCGAGTCATGCGCCAAGTGTAACGCATCCCTACGGCATGCTATCTTGATCGCGTCACGATATTGTTCGTGATGTTCTTCGCGTTGTTCTTCGCGATATCCGGAGGAGATTCCCGTGCACGCCCAGACCTCACCCAGGAGACTGCTTTTCCTGTCGATTCTCGCCGCCCTGCTCGGAGCGGCGGGGGGCGGGGCGGCCTGGATCCTCCTGCACCTGATCGGACTGCTGACCAACTTCGCCCTGTTCCACCGCTATGGCTGGGAGTTGCCGTCGTTCAGGACGCTGGCGGCCAGCCCCTGGATCGTGGTGGCGGCGGTGGTGGGCGCGCTGCTGGTGTCGCTGCTGGCGAAATGGTCGCCGGTGATCCGCGGCCACGGCATCCCGGAGACGATGGAGGCGGTGCTGCTGCGGCAGAGCCGGATCTCGCCGCGGGCGGCGCTGGCCAAGCCGCTGTCGGCGGCGATCGCCATCGGCACCGGCGGACCGTTCGGCGCCGAGGGGCCGATCATCGTCACCGGCGGCGCCCTGGGGTCACTGGTCGGCCAGGTGCTTCACGTCTCGCCGTCGGAGCGCAAGATCCTGCTCGCCTGCGGCGCGGCGGCGGGCATGTCGGCGACCTTCGGCGCGCCGCTCGCCTCGGTGGTGCTGGCGATCGAGCTGCTGCTGTTCGAGTTCTCGACCCGGGCGTTCGTGCCGCTGGTGGTGGCGGCGAGCGTGGCGGCGGGCATCCACTCGGCGCTGTTCGGCTCGGGGCCGCTGTTCGCGGTGCCGGCGCACGACTACGCGGGCCTCGCGATCCTCCCCTGGTTCGTGGTGCTGGGCGTCGCCTGCGGCCTGCTGGCGGTGGTGGTGAGCAAGGGGCTCTTCCTGGTCGAGGACGGCTTCCGCCGGCTGCCGGTCTCCGACTTCTGGCACCCGGTGATCGGCGCGCTCGGCTTCTCGGCCGTCGGCCTGCTGGTGCCGCGCGCCCTGGGCGTGGGCTACGACGCGATCGGCGACGTGCTCAACGACCGGCTGGCGATCGGGATGATCGCCGTGCTGGCGATCGCCAAGCTGGTGGCCTGGTGGATCGCCCTGGGCTCGGGGACCTCGGGCGGGACGCTGGCGCCGCTGCTGCTGATCGGCGGCTCGTTCGGCAGCCTGGTCGGCTCGCTCGCCCTGGCGATCGTCCCCGGCCTCGGCGATCTCCCCCGGCGCCTTCGCGGTGGTGGCGATGGCCGCGACCTTCGGCGCCTCGACCCGGGCCACCTTCACGGCCATCGTCTTCCTCTTCGAGCTGACCCGCGACTACCAGATCATCCTCCCCCTGATGCTGGCCGCCGTGGTGGCCGACCTGATCGCCGGCGCCCTGATGCGCGAGACGCTGATGACCGAGAAGCTCTCCCGGCGTGGCCTGCGGGTGAGCACCGAGTATCGAGGTGGACGTGCTGCGCACGACCCTGGTGGCGGAGGTGATGAGCCGCCAGGTCGACACCCTCTCTGTCATCGCCACCGTGGCGGATGCCCGCCGCAAGCTGGCGTCCGGGCGCCACGGCGCCTACCCGCTGGTGGACGCGGCGGGAAAGTGCGTGGGCATCGTTGCCCGCGGCGACCTGCTGAGCCGTCCGGCCGGGGACGCCGAGCCGGTCACCGCCGTGGCGAGCCTGGACGTGGTCTCGGTCACGCCCGAGGACACGGTCTTCCGCGCCCTGCAGCTCCTCTTGGAGGAGGAGGTCGAGCATCTGCCGGTGATCTCCTCAGGCCGGCTGGTGGGGATCTGCACCCGCACGGACGTGCTGCGGGCCCGCCGCCGGCAGATGGAGAACGAGCGGCGGGAGCCGGGGTGGCGGTTCCTGGCGACGAAGGCGGAGGCCGGGAAGTAGGGGCCTTGGCAGCCGACCTGCTCTCTCCTGCTTATTGGGGAGAGTAGGCTCTACTCTTGCCCGTTCACGCTAAGGTCAGGGAGGCGATCGAAGCTATCCCAATGGTCAAACAAGTTGTCGGCGGTAAGGCTCTTTAAGCCATGCTCAACGCCCATGCCTAAAATAACGTTCTTGCAACGTATAGGAACCTGTGGTCCAAAGCCGATAGCAGGCGGGTAAATTTCGTAATTTATATCTTTTTTGGTGCCAACGCGATCTACGTAATAGATATGCAAGAAAACTCTTTTTTCGATTCTGACAGAAAATCCGTATTTGCCTTGCACTTCGGTCAGCAAGCGCTCATACTCACTGGTCATATTTACGCCAGGGCTGTAGCTGCCTACGGGATCACGCCAAGCATAGAAGGTAACAAGAAGCCCTGTTCTCGCGTCGCCCTGGTAGTCACGGCGAATAAAGTAGTAAGAAGGAATGCAGCGAGTCGTCCAGGAACGCGGGCTATCGTTCTGCCTTGGCTCCTCTCGGGTTACTTCAATGTAGCTTGCCTGCCAAATTTGATAGCTTTCAATCGGCGCTCCATCATTCCATATTTCTAGGGCATCGAATGAGTCAAGGCCTACGCTGCGAATAATCGGAACAAAGCGAAAGAGAGGCTGCAATTGTGCCTCAAGAAGCTTGTTGTGCTGCTCGGCGATTTGAAGTTGCCTTTCGGTTACGTTCTGGCTAAGAGAACTTAGTATGGAAAATGTGGAAGGCGGAGACTCGGACAAGTCAGGCTCTTCCACCACCGCCATGATTTGATCCACAACAGAGGCAAGCCCCCGAGCCGTCGACACAGCCAACCGGTCGGCTAGGATTGGCGTATGTTGGACCACCTCTTCTAGTGTCAGGTTATGCCAGACTGGAAGCAGCACCTTCATCTGCTTCGCCGTCTCCCGGGATAGAAGAGCACTGAGTTCACGCTTCGGCCACTCCTTGGCAAAGAAGCTCGGGCTCAGTATGACAACGCCGAATCGCGCCGTGGCGAGCCCACGCTCAATAACCTCCCGCAGGCTATCGCCGAGCCGAAGTACGTACTCGTCGTACCAGACCGTCAGTCCCCGCTGCCGCAGAGCCTCTGCGAGAGGTCGGGCGACCTCCTTGTCCTCGTGTGCATGTGAGATAAAGACGTCGGCTTGGCTGATCTCTGGCATCATAGTCTACACACGAGCTTAGTCCTTCAGCAGATCTGGCGCTATCTCTATTTCTCTCTCTCAGGTGCTACTTGGCCGCTCCAGTAGTTTATCTGGTCAGAGTACCTAAATCTTAGAGGGTGTCTCGAAAGTCAGCCCCGAAGGGCGGCATTTGAATAGCCTGGGGCGTCAGCCCAACCTTTTACACACATCTTGCCCAGTCTTGGAACTTGCCCCGGAAGGGGCAAAGGCATGTAGCCTGGGGCGTGAGCCCCAGGTGGGCGAGGTTTCCAAGACCTCATGAGCCCCGAAGGGGCGACGGCAGCCTACAGCGAAAGGGTGACCTGCCGTCGCCCCTTCGGGGCTTTGGGGGTGGGGAGGCTCCATTTCCTGGGGCTTACGCCCACCCCTCTTATACACATCTCTGCTTCCAGCCCGTAGGGCGACAGGAAGTAGCCCGGTGGCGTAAGCCCCGGGAAAACAAGGGTTTCCCCTTATCCATAGCCCCGCCAGGGGCGGCAGGTCTTCTTCCATAAGGCCGGAGATCGCAGAGCAAGATCGGGTACGTCGAGGAATTCCTGTCGCCCCTGGCGGGGCTTCGGAGAGACTGAAACTCCTTATTTCCCGGGGCTTACGCCGCCGGGCTACTTCCTGACGCCCCTGCGGGGCTGGGGGAAGATGTGTATAAGAGGGTGGGCTTACGCCCCAGGCTACATGCCTGGGCTCCTTGGGAGCCCCATGAACCTTGCAGAATCGTGGGCCGGCGAGATGGGAGAGATGTGGGTAAAGAGGGTGGTCTTCAGGCCCGGGCGTCGGAGGCGCCGGCAGGCAAACTGAGCCACTACCAGAAGTCCCAATCCAAAATCTTCAAATCACCCTGGCCAGGCGCGCTGCTGCGCGGCCGTCGCCTCCCAGTGCGCCTTGACCTCCACCATCGAGTCCCCGCCCAGTTTCTCCAGCAGGGCGTCGGCCAGCACCAGGGCCACCATCGCCTCGGCGATGACGCCGGCGGCGGGGAGCGCGGTGACGTCGCTGCGCTCGTATTGCGAGGTGCGCGCCTCCAGGGTGTCGAGGTCGACGCTCGGCAGCCCCTTGCGGAGGGTGGCGATCGGCTTCTTGTAGGCGGTGATCACCACGTCCTCGCCGTTGGTGACGCCCCCCTCCAGACCGCCGGCGCGGTTGGTGGGGCGGCTCCAGCGGCCGTCGGCGGTGCGCTCGATGGCGTCGTGGGCGGCGCTGCCGAAGCTGGCGGAGGCGGTGACGCCGGCGCCGATCTCCACCGCCTTGACGGCGTGGATCGAGAGGATCGCCTGGGCGAGGCGGCCGTCGAGCTTCTCGTCCCACTGCACGTGCGAGCCGAGCCCCGGGGGAACGCCGCGGGCGATCACCGTCACCGCGCCCCCCAGCGTGTCCCCTTCCTCCTTGGCGCGCTCGACGAGGCGGACCATCTCGGGCTCCAGCGAGCGGTCGATCGCCCGCAGCGGCGAGGTCTCGTCGACGTTGAGGAGATCCGTCCCAGGCGGGGACCGGCGCGTCGACGCCGATCGGGCCCAGGGAGCGGACGCCGCTGCGGATGTCGATCCCGAACTCGGCGAGCAGCATGCGGGCGAAGGCGCCGGCGGCGACGCGGGCGGTGGTCTCGCGGGCGGAGGCGCGCTCGAGGATGTCGCGCAGGTCCCGCCGCTGGTACTTGATCCCCCCCGCGAGATCGGTGTGCCCCGGCCGCGGCGACTTGAGGCGGCGGGTCTCCACGAGGTGGGGATCGACCGTCTCGGGGCCCATGATCTTCTCCCAGCTCACGTAGTCGCGGTTCTCGATCCAGAGGACCAGGGGGGAGCCCAGGGTCTCGCTCCCGCGCACGCCGCCGCGGACCTCGGCGGTGTCCTTCTCGATCTGCATGCGGCGCCCGCGGCCGAAGCCGTGCTGGCGGCGGGCGAGGTCGCGGGCCAGGAGGTCGAAGTCCACCCGCAGTCCCGCGGGCAGTCCGGTCAGGATCGCGGTGAGGCCAGGTCCGTGGCTCTCACCGCCGGTCGTCAGATGAAGCCGGCGCATGGTGGAGAGGATATCAGGTGGGCCCGGCACCGGCGATGACCGGCTTCGCCCCCGGTTTGGCGCTTCTTCTAGATGAACGTCCCGGGAGACTCGTAGGAAGAAGGGACACAATCTTACAAAAGGAATGGAGCCCTTCTTGTGAGACAATCAATATCCAGACCCTCTGAGTGTTGCAGAAATTGTGATGCCGACACGGACGCGAGTCCGGGCTGGCGTCTTTGCCATGGAGCTCGATGATGATTTCCCGTGCCTGGAGACCCCTGCTGTCCGGTGACCTTGCCGCAACCGCCCTGGAAGCGGTGGAGGCGATCGCCGCCGATCTGGCCGCCACGGCGTCGCTGATCTCCCCCTTCGGCCCGGATCCCGAGTTCTCGCTGGGAAGCGGAACCGCCGGCCAAGCCCTTTTTCTCGCCTATCTCGACGAAGCGGTGCCGGGGCGGGGGTACGGCGGCCTGGGCAGGGATCTCCTGGAGCAGGCGGTCGAGGTCGTGGCGGCGCTCCGCCCGTCCCCGGAGCAACCCCTGGACCCATCCCAGGATCGGTCTCAGGACTTCTACACCGGCCGTTCCGGGGTGGTCTGGACCGTTGAGCACCTGCGGAGCCGCCGCCGCGCGGACGCGGTGGGGGAGGTGCCCTGGGATCGCGAGGCGCTGACTTTCGCGCGGCGCGCCGCGGGGAGGGGATTCGCGGATTCGGGCGCGGTGAATCCCGGCCTCCGCCAGGGTGCGGCCGGCATCGCCCATCTGTGCAACCGGCTGTTCCAGGCGACCGGGGAGGAATCCTTCGCGGACGCCGCCCGTGCCGGATTCGGCCGCGTCCTGGAGACCCGGCGCCGGGACGAGGGGATCGGCGGCTTCAAGGTTGACCCCGGGTTCTCGAAGGGCGCCGCGGGTATCGGGCTGGCCCTCCTCGCCGCCATCTCCTCCGAGGAGCCGGCCTGGGACCGGCTGCTGCCGGCGTTGATCCCCTCCTGCTGCCCCGCCGGGCGAGCGGTCGAAGCGGGATGGGTTTTTGCGGGGGGTTCCGAGGCACGGTAAACTCTCCGGCCTGATGAGCTCAAACACCCCCCAGTCCGCCTGGTCCCCCATCCTGACCGCCGAAGCCGCGGACCGCGCCCTGCGCGTGGTCGACAATATCG
This sequence comes from uncultured Acidobacteriota bacterium, assembly GCA_963792575.1. Lineage (GTDB taxonomy): Bacteria > Acidobacteriota > Thermoanaerobaculia > Multivoradales > UBA5704 > DATARR01. The sequence goes on along the minus strand of CAWBWZ010000020.1, from coordinate 486,603 downwards.
CCGCCGATCTCCGCGCCGCCCTCGACGAGCCGCGCCCGGAGACCGATTCCTGGCATCGCCGCGGACCGTCGCTCGCCGGCGGGGACGCCGGCCTGGCCTTCTTCTTCGCCTATCTCGACCGGGCCCGGCCCGACCAGGGGTACGACGACACCGCGATGGAACTGCTCGAGCGGGCGATCGACACCACCGGGGAGGTGCAGGCCCCGCCGAGCTTCTACGGCGGCTTCTCGGGCGTCTCCTGGACGCTGGAGCACCTGCGCGGCAGACTGTTCGAGAACGGGGAGGACGACCCGGGCGAGGAGGTGGCTTCGGCGCTCGTCGAGCACGTCGGCCTGTCCCCCTGGCGGGGGCACTATGACCTCATCTCGGGCCTCGTGGGCTTCGGCGTCTACGCCCTGGAGCGCCTCCCGCTGGCCGGCGGAAGGGAATGCCTGGAGCGGGTGGTCGCCCGCCTCGCGGAGATGTCGGAACGCGGGCCCGACGGGGTGACCTGGCGCACCGGGCCGGATCTCCTCCTCGACCGCGAGCGGGAGACCTACCCGGAAGGGAACTTCAACCTCGGCGTGGCTCACGGCGTGCCCGGGGTGATCGCCCTGCTGGCGCAGGCCTGCGCCGCCGGCATCGACGCCCGCGATCTCCTGGACGGCGCCGTCGCCTGGCTTCTCGCCCAGAAGCTGCCGGCGGATCTGGATTCCTTCTTCTCCTACAATGTGGCGCCTGGGGTGGAGCCGAAGTCGTCGCGGCTCGCCTGGTGCTATGGCGATCTCGGCATCGCCGCCTCCCTGCTGGTGGCGGCGCGGGCGGTGGGGGAGGCGGAGTGGGAGCGCGAGGCGATCGCGATCGCCCGCCACTGCGCCGCGCGCCCGCAGGAATCGTCCGGGGTCATCGACGCCGGCATCTGCCACGGGGCGGCCGGCGCGGCGCACCTGTTCAACCGGATCTATCAGGCGACCGGCGATCCGGTCTTCCGCGACGCGGCCCTCGCCTGGATCGAGCGGGTGCTGGCCCAGCATCAGCCGGGCAAGGGGATCGGGGGATTCGAGATGTGGGTGGTGGGCGTGGGCGAAGAGCTCGCCTGGCGCGCCGATCCCGGCTTCCTCACCGGCTCGGCCGGAGTCGGGCTCGCCCTGCTCGCCGCCGCGACGCCGGTCGAGCCGGAATGGGACCGGATTCTCCTGACCGACGTGGGGCCATAAGGCAGGAGTTCCGTAGGGGCGGCCCTGTGTGGCCGCCCTGTAAGGGCGGAATTTGAATAGCCTGGGGTTTCAACCCCAGGTGGGGGACCCCAAAAAAACATTCAAGCCCCGAAGGGCCGGCCGATCGTACCTGCAGGCCGGCCCTTCGGGGCTTGATGGGTTTTCAGACCTCGTTACCTGGGGTTGAAACCCCAGGCTATTCAAATTCCGCCCCTTCGGGGCGGGCAAAACTTCCTACCCCGCCGCCGCCTCCGGCTCGCCCTTGCCCTTCTTGACCTTGGCGGGGCGGTCCCCCTTGCGCTCGCGCGCCGCCCTGGATTCGTAGAGCAGGTAGAGGAAGTCGTAGAGCACCAGCTCGTGCGCCCGCTGGGCCGAGCGGATGAAACGGTTGACGTGCATGTGCACGTAGCTCGACGCGAGATCGGCGAGCGGCTGGTTCAGGCGCCCTTCCCGCTCGCGCTCGCGCAGCTCCTCGACGATCGGCGCATTGAGCACGGAGCGCTGGCGCAGGATCTCCAGCGCCGGCGCCAGCTCGCTCTCCGCGTCGCCGGCCGGATCGAGCAGCGGCGACAGGCTCCGCCACTCCTGCCGGAAGCGCTGGTCGAGCTGCACGCGCAAGCCCTTGCCGCCGCCGAACTCGCGGGTGAACCCCTCGCGCATGCCGCGCATCACCCGCATCCGGGTCTCGGGGTCGAAACGGAGGTCGCCGAGCAGCATGTCGACCCCGCGCAGGGCGAGGCGCCAGCGGAAGTCCGCCCCCTCGTCCCCCTCCAGCATCTCGAGGATGGCGAGCACGGCGTCGCTGTCGACCTGGAAGAGGCGCTCGGCGAGCGCGATCCCCTCCGGGCCGCCGTAGCGCTCGATCTCGCGCTCGTAGGTGTCGAGCTGCACCCGCCAGATGCGGCCGTCGGCGAGCAGCGGATCGAGCGCCGCGTGGAGGCGCGACAGCACCCCCGACTGCAGCCGCGCCGGATCGCCGTGGAAGCGCACCCGCAGGTGCCACTCGGGGTCGCCGTAGCGGATGAAGAACCAGCCGTCCGCCTCGCCCGCGGCCATGGCGTCGCGCGCCACCGGCGTCACCACCTCGCGCAGCAGGCCGTCGGCCGTCGCGGTGCCGGTGTAGAGCTTGGCGTACAGCCACTCGGAGCCGGGCGGGAACGAGCGGCGCACCGGCGCGATCTCCAGGCAGGTCCGCGGGGCCCGGGGAGCCGCGTCCGCGGCGGCGTCCCCGGCGAGCGGCCTGCGCACGAAGGGGACCAGGATCTCGTTGAGGAACCGCCCCTCGGGGCCGGCGGCCGCCAGCAGGCCCGGGCCGGGGAAGAACTCGACCAGCCGCGCCCGGTCGCGGTCCTCGACGACGTCGAGGAAGGTCTCGATCGAGAGCACGTTGTCGAGGTCGACCAGCAGCTCGTTGTCGGCGTCGACCAGGGCGATCAGGCGGGGGAGGCCGCGCTTCTGCCGCCAGTCCTGGACGGCCTGGTAGCGCTCCGTCCCCTTGGCCTTGACCAGCGCCTTGATCTCGTCCTGGAGCATCCACCAGGAGGCGCGGGCGAGCACCACCCGGCCGCTGGTGACCCGCGGCAGGAAGGGGGCGCTGTCGAGCGGTCCCCAGCCCCAGGTGACCCCGCCCAGCGTGCCCTGCGACTGCAGGGTGCAGAGGAAGCGGTAGATGCCGAGGCTGCCGTGGACGAAGTTGTGGGCGGAGGTCAGGCGCGGGATCACCTCCCTGCCGAGCCGCGCCGAGCGCAGCACGACCCGCGGGCCGGCGACCGAGACGCGCAGGTCGTTGACCGGGATCTGCTTCTCGGGCGGCGCGCCGGAGCGGCCGAGGAAGGGGATCTCGTACTCGCGGAGCACCGGCCGCGCCAGGATGTTGCCGATCCGCCCCTGCGGCAGGTGGACGATCTCGGCGAAGATGGCCTCCGGATGGAGCGCCTCCTCGGCGCGCAGGTGGGTCTCGACCTTGCGGTTGAGCTCGGCGTCGGCGTGACAGAAGCGCCCGAGCAGCCGCGCTCCCGAGGGGCCGCCCGCGTTGTCGAACAGGATCTGGAAATCCCCCTGGTCGAGCGCCTCCTGCGAGGCCGCGGCGAGGGTGACCATGACGTGGAAGGCTTCCGGAAAGGGGGATTTCTTCTTCGCCTGGTCGTCGGCCGGCGCCATGCGGTCGAGATCCTCGGCGGTGATCTCGATCTGCCGCTCCCCCTCGGTGAGCGCCCGGTTGAGCCGGGAGAGCAGGAAGGCCTGGACGCGCCCCCAGGAGACGCTGTTGGCCTCGGCGGCGCCGCCGAGCGCGATCCCGCGCAGCAGCGGCGAGGCCTCGGCCCCGAAGTCGGAGGCGCGCTCGAAGCCGATGCCGACCTCCTCGTCGAGCGCCTGGAGGAGCGGCATCTCGCGCCCCTCGAACCGCTCGTTGAAATCCTTCCGGAACCGTTCGAGCCCCTCGATCGGCCGGTCGACGGCGAGGCGGAGCAGGATCTCCAGGGCGCGCGTGATCTCCGCCAGCACCTCGCCGCCCAGCGCCGGCCGGTCGCCGGGCTTGACCATGTCGAGCTGGAAGAGGCGCGACATCTCGACCGGGGTCGGCAGCTCGCGCAGCGTCTCGGCCGACCGCCTCGTAGCGGGCGGGATCGGCGCCCGGGCCGCCGGCGTCGAGCTCCTCCAGGGCCGTGCGCACCCGGACCAGCCGTTCCGCGGTCTCGGCGGCGATGGCGGTGTCGGGATGCGGCGCGAGCTGGTCGATCACGTCGTGGATCGCCTCCGGCCCGGTGACCGGGGTCGAGAGGTCGGAGACCAGGATCTGGCTGTCGATCAGCTCGGTGACGAACTCGCCGCGCCTCCTCGATGGTGACGTCGCCGTCGGGATCGAAGGCGACCAGCGCCTGCGGCGACCTCGACGGGCGGTGGCGCCCCCCTCGGCGCGGCGCAGGGCCTCCTCGAGATAGTCGTTCGAATCCACCGCCACCAAGTGGTGGGAGCGCACCTTCCGGTCGAGCCGCGCCTCGGCGTAGCGCAGGCGGCCGGCGGCGCGGTAGAGGCTGGAGTTGGGGCGGTAGGTGAGCTCGGCGCGCACTTCCGGGTCGCGCGCCAGGTCCTCGCAGAGCGCGAACAGGTAGTCCATGTCGAGCCGGGTGTGCCGCTCGTAGCCTGCGCGCGGGCCGACGGCGACGCGGGTGGGAGTCCCCGGCGTGGCCTCAACCGGCCCCAGCGAGCAGCCGGAGAAGAGGCCGAACGGGGTGGCGCGCGCCGTCATGCGGTAGAAGTAGCGCACCAGCGCCCGCTCGGCGCGCTGCCCCTTCTTGCTGTCCGGCTGGGCTCGCCAGAGGCTCAGGCTCTCGTGGAGCGACGGGGAGGCCAGGAACACCGCCTCCAGGACCTCCGGGCGGTCGGCGAGAGCCCGCAGCCGGGCGCGCAGCCGTTCGCGGTCGGCGGCGAGGGCGTTTTCCAGCCTCTCGGGGTCGCCGGCCGCGGCCGGTGCTTCGAGCCCCTCGCCGAAGGCCTCCAGCTCCTCGAAGGGGAGCAGGGGGGTGCGGTAGGAAAAGAAGCCGGCGGGGGTGAAAGGACTTTCCGTTGCTGCTTTAGCCATGAGTTTCCCGTACGAAATCGATGAATCCGCGTTCGACGTTGGTCGAGACCAGCCGCACGCGGACGCGGTCGCCGACGTCGAGCCCCTCGAAGCCGCGCTCGAGGCGCCCCTCGACCATCGGGTGCCGGGAGGTGCGCACCCACGTCCCCTTGTCGGAAGCGCCGGTGACGACGGCGTCGAAGCTGTCGCCGATCCGGTTCTGGATCAGCAGGGCCGCCGCCGACTTGCGCACCTGGCGCTCCACCTTGTTGGCGGCGTCCTCCTGGAGGGTGCAGTGGCGGGCGAGCGCGGCGAGCTCGTCGTTCGAATACGGCGCCGGCCGGCTGGCGAAGGCCGCCTTGACCAGGCGCTGGGTGATCAGGTCGGGGTAGCGGCGGTTCGGCGCCGTGGCGTGGGTGTAGTCCTTGACCGCCAGCCCGAAGTGCCCCGGCGGGTCGCCGCCCGGCGGATCGAGCGCGTACTCGCCCGGCCCCAGCAGCTTCACCACCGACAGCGACAGCTCGGGGAAGTCGTCGGGGTCGGCCTGGCGGCGCCGCTCCAGGAACTCGTTGAGAGAGCGGGCGTCGGGCTCCGCCGGCAGCTTGTCGCCGTGCTCGGCCGCGAGCTCGACGATGCGCGGCCAGCGCGCCGGGGTGCGCACCACGCGGCGGAGCGAGGGGAGGCCGTGCTGGTCGAGGAAGCGCGCGGTCACGCCGTTGGCCGCGATCATGAAGTCCTCGATCAGCTCCTTGGCGCGGTTCTGCCGCTCCTCCCGGAGGTCGGTCACCTTGCCGTCGGAGAACACCGGCCGGGTCTCCAGGGTCTCGAGGTCGAGCGCGCCCTGCTCGTGGCGCAGGCGGCGCAGCCGGCCGGCGGCCTCGTCCTGGAGCTTCACCTGCTCGGCGATCCCGGCTACCGCGGCCATCCGTGGCGGCATCGGGCCCTCGCCGTCGAGCCAGGCGGCCACCGCGTTGTAGGCGAGCTTGGCGCGGTTGTGCACCCGCGCCTGGTAGACGTCGGCGCCGTCGAGCGAGCCGTCAGCGGCGACCGCCATCTCGATCACCACCGCCAGCCGGTCCTCGCCCTCGTTGAGCGAGGTGAGGTCGGTCGACAGCCGCTCGGGGAGCATGGGGAAGGTGCGGGCGGCGGTGTAGACCGAGGTGGTGTTGGTCCGCGCGTGGCCGTCGATCGCCGAGCCGGGCCGCACCAGATCCTCGACGTCGGCGATGGCGACCAGGACCTTGATGGCGCCCCCGGGGAGCGCCTCCGCCACCTCGAGCTGATCGAGGTCGCGGGTGTCGTCGTTGTCGATCGAAGACCAGAGCAGGCCGCGCAGGTCGCGGACCGACGGGTCGCCGTCATGGAGACTGGGCGACAGGCGCTCCGCTTCGGCCAGGACCGCGGGAGGAAAATCGGGCTCGAGCCCGTGGTCGCGCATGGCGCGGCGGGCGATGTCTACGAGGTCGTAATGACGTTCGGCGTGCATGGGGGCAGAGGATAACATTCCGAGTGCCCACGCATGCCGGAGCACGGCAACGCCAGGCACGAGGCTGCCCTCGTCCCTGGTGTCCTTGCAGTCCTTTACGTCCTTTGCTGTTGTTCTACCGCAGCATCGCCACGCGCACGCCCATCCGCTCGGCCTCGGCTTCGAGGCCGGGGTCCTGGACCACCGCCACGCCGGAGCCGAAGGGGTTGCGCACGCGGCCGGCGCGCTGCTGAACGACGTGGGTCAACTCGTGGCCGATGAGGCGCTGGCCGTGGGCGGAGCCGGGATCGTACTGGCCGTGGGCGAAATAGAGGTCCGACCCGTAGGTGAACGCCAGCGCGCCGATCGAGGAGGCCTCGGGGCCGACGTGGACGCGGACGTCCGAGAAATCGGTGCCGAAGAACGACTCCATCTTCTGCTGCACCGAGTCGGGCAACCGCTGGCCGGCGCCGCTCGGCCGGAAGCTGAGCAGCGAGGAGGGAACCTGCATCGCCGATCCTTGCGTCGAGAGCTGCACCGCGCCGGCGCCGGCCTGATGATGCCGGACCGGCACGCGGAAGCGGCCGCCGACAAAGGCGCCCTGGATCACGGGAGCGTGGCGGACGAAGGTTGCATTCGGTGCCATGGCACGATTCCTCGGGGACGGTGGAACGAAGGCATTTTACTCCAAAACGGCCGCAACCCGGTAAAATAGAATCCGCTTCCCCAAGGAGACGGTTTCAGCGCCATGCCGCCCGCCCTCAAGTCCCCGGCCCCGCACGTCCAGGCCGCGCTCCGCCAGGCCTCGCCGGCCCCGGTGCGCCCGGCGTCGGTGCAGGCCGCCCGGCCGGCGGTGGCGCACGGCGCGCCGGCGCCGCACGTCCAGGCGGCCCTGGGGAGGACAGGCACGCAAGCGCCGCCGGTCCAGGCGCGTCTCGCGCCGGTTCCCGCGCCGCACGTCCGGGCCGTGGTTCAGCGCAAGGAGGAGACTTCCGCGGCGCCTGCAGGGAAAACCGAGAAGCTCTCTCCGGCCCACCTGCCGCCCACCCAGGGCGGCGAGTTCACCGTCTACGAGGACCGCAAGACCCCCGGCGTCCTGCCGCCGCCCCCCCGCTGGCCGGTCTACGCGCTGCACTGCCCGGACGGCGGCCCCTGCGTGCTGGAGGACGTCAAGACCGGGCGCATCCGCGAGGCGGGCACCGTCTACGGCGGCTTCGTGCGGATGTCGAGGGTCGGTCCGGTCTACGTCTCCCCCCGTCCGGCGCTCGGCTTCCCGGGGGACAGCCATCCGACCATCGCGGCCGGCACGCCGGACGGGCAGCGGGGGAAGCGCGCCCTGGTGGCGGCGGGGGAGATCGGGATCATCGACGGCCAGGTCGTCGGCCACAGCGACAAGACCGGCCACTACCAGACGCGCAAGAACCTCTACCAGTCCGGCCTGCCGCCGGAGAAGTTCCATCCGTTTACGGAAGATCCGCGGGAGTGGTACCGGAAGGGTCGGTAGGGAATGGGCTGGTGGATCATCTCGTTCCCAAAGCGTGTTCTTCTTCTCGGGAAAAAGAAGCTCGCCAAGGAGATGGAGAAAGGTTATCGCTCCGAAGCGGTGACGCCGTCCCTCGAACCGGAGTGGTCGTGCATTGAGGTCGAGGGTCTATGATCAGGCGTGGGGATGTATTTCTGGTGAATCCTGGTTCTGAATCCCTCTACTGGTAACGGAAATCGCGATAGCGGTCCTGAACAGGCGTAAAGTATTAGGCGGCGCTGTACCCATCAAATCCGCGAGGCCCCATGCGACCGAAACCTCCGCCTCCGCCGGTCGTTCAGCCGAAGATCGCCGCGCATGTCGCGGCGGCCGTCCGGAGTACGCATCCCGGAGCTCCGACCCCTTCCATTCAGGCCAGATCCATCCCGGCGCCCCGGCCCGCATCGCATCCGATCCAGGCTTCGCCTTCCCGGCCGGAATCCCGTACCCCGGCGCCACACGTTCAATCCGCGGTGGCCCAGCCCGCCATACCGCCCGGACGGCGGCCGATCCCCGGCCCGCCTCCCGGTTCGCCGTCCGTAGCGCAGCCGAGTTTAGGTTGGGGAGCGTTGGGCCTGGGCTTGGGGATGATTGCCGGAGGAATCGCGACCGGTGGGCTCGGCTACGTGGCTTTGGGGTTGGGCGGGCTGGGAGCCCTGGCAGGGCATTTCGGTTCTGATTATCTCGCGGGAGGCGGAGCCGTGCCGGTGGCCGCCGTGGGCGGAGCCGGTCCGGCCGCGCCCGGCCCTTATGCCCCCTTCGGTGCCATGGGAGCGATTGATCCCGTCTCGGTCGGCGGGCGCCACGGGACTGTCAAAGGTCATTCCGCCCGCGGCGTAAGGGAAAGCAATCACGTTCCTCCCAAGAACGTGTATCGCGGAACGCCCTATGCAGGTGTCGCGGAAGACAACATGCCCGCTCACAGCCTCCTGTATCGCGATCACAGAACCCCGAGGGGCAGGGTGGGAGGAGCCGCGACCAGCACGGGCAGCAGCGATGTCAGCCGGGGATACCGTGATGTCCTCAGACAGTATATGAACGCCGGAGAGTTCTGGAAGGCGATGATGATCGACATCAACGACGTGCTGAACACTCACGGGCTCAACCGGGACTGGCATATACCCGGTCTGATGGCGGCGGCTCAGTACGCTCGGGATTCCGGGCTCCTTAACAATGAGGACGAGCTGCACGCTGTCAACATGGTCATCCACAACGGGCTTCGCGGGGTCACGGGTCGCGTCGTGTTTCAATTCGGTACTTGATGTCAGCGGTTCAGACCCGCTCCACCACCACCAGATCCACCCGGTACTCCACGCTCGACCGCTCGTGCAGCCGCACCCGCCAGGGGAGATCGGGCTCCCCGGCGACGATCCGCAACCCCTCGATGGCTGCCGGATGGGCTCCCGGCTTGAGCAGCGCGCGCAGGACCGGCTCGCTGGCCCCGGCGTTCTCCCCCCGTTGAGAGTGGCCGCCGAGCCAGGCCTCGATCGGCGTCGCGTGCGGCGACCAGTCGTAGGGGGTGGAGAGGATCGCCTTGCCGCCCGGTTTGAGCAGCCGCGGGAGGGAGGCGAGGAGATCGTGCGGGGAGGCCACGCAGTCGAGGACGTTCAGGGCCACTACGGCGGCGAAAGTCCCGGTTGAAAACGGCAGATCGATCGCGTCGATAGCCCAGAAATCGACCGCCTCCATCCGTGGAAAGCTGACGTCGAGCTCGCGGGCGTCATAGACGACCCCGACCCGCCGCCGGGGGTAGCGCACCCGGCCCCGGCGGAGCGCCCCGGAGGCCAGCCGGAGCATCGGGAAGCTCAGATCGACCCCCAGAACGAGACGGTCCGCACCCCCGGCCAGGGCGAAGGAGGAGCGGCCCACGGCGCAGCCGAGGTCGAGGATCGGGCCCGCGGGCAGATCGCCGGCCAGCTCCAGGCCGCGCTCCAGCACGCGGAGGACCGAGCCGGGGCGGGGCTCGCCGGTCTCCGCGGGATCGAGATCGCCGTAATGATCCCAGGCGTAGGTCGAGAGATGCTGGCGGGTGGTGTCGTAGGAGGAACCGGGACCGCAGCAGTCGCCGAGCAGCCCCTCGATCACCGGATCGAGATCCTCCCGGGCATTGATCTGATCGATCGCCCCGGAAACGTATCCCCGCAGGTTGGCGAGCAGGAGAGGGATGCCGTCGAGGATCGGATACTCCCGCAGGCAGCCGGGATTGGGGCAGCGCAGGATGCCTTCGACGATCTGGCCGTGTTCTTCCTGAAAAACGCTCACGCTCGCGAGCGGATTCGCGTCGACGCCGCCGGTCCGGCAGACCGGGCAGACCGGGCGCAGGGCTTCCAGATGGCCGCGCTTCATCCGCCGATCAGCACCGTGGGGCAGCCGGGGGGGAGCACCTTGCCGACAGGGCTGGGGATCGGGGCGACGCAGCCGGTGTGCGCGCTCATGTCGCCCACTCGGGCGGCCGGCATGTTCTCGATCAGCACCGTGGCCGAGCCGAGGGCGATCATGCCCGGGCCGTTGGGGACGCACCCAGGGAGCGTGCAGGGAGCGGTCGTATCGGTGAGCCGCGCCGCCGGCTGGCCGCCGATCATCACCGTCGCCGCCCCCTTGATGATCGTCAGGGGCAGCGCCGGGTGAGGCACGGCCGTCGGCACCGGCGCCGGCGGATGGATCGGCGCGTGGCAGTGCGGGGACTGTTGGAGGACCATGTCTCCCAGGCGAGCGGCGGGGGGCATCTTGAATCTCCTTCGAGGGGATTGATGACTTCGCGAGGATTATATGCGGCGTCTGTGGCCTGCGACCTCATCCTCTGTCTCCTTCTCCTAAAGGAGAAGGAGGACGTATCTGCGGCGTCTCCTCTGCGCTTTGGCAATATTGCTTCAGAAAGGTCCCTCCTCTCCTTTAGGAGAGGAGGGCAGGAGGTGAGGTCGCAGGCCACGGACGCCTGCTAAGATCCTCCCATTCCGCTGTTTCTCCTGGGAGGGTCCCACCTTGAGCCTCGACCTGAAGTCCCTCATCGACAAGCTGAGCCCGCTCTGCCGCCGCGCGCTGGAAGAGGCGGCCGGGCTGTGCGTCTCGCGAACCCATTACAACGTCGAGATCGAGCATCTGCTGGCCAAGCTGCTGGCGCTCCCCGACAGTCAGGACACCGACCTCCGGCGGGCGCTGCGGGAGTACGGGCTCGACCGCTCCCTTCTGGTCTCCCAGGTGGAGGAGGCCTTCGCCCGGTTCGACACCGGGAACTCCCGCACGCCGGCCTTCTCGCCGCAGATCCTGCAGCTCTTCCGCGAGGCGTGGCTCGCGACGTCGCTCCAGCTCCGCTCCCCGGCGGTGCGCACCGGCTCGCTGCTCCTCGCCCTGCTCGACAACGACGCGCTCCGCGGGGTGATCCTGCAATCCGTGCCGGCGCTGGGGAAGATCCCCCGCGATCAACTGCGGGAAAATGCCCAGAACCTGTTCCGCGGGTCGGTCGAGGATGTCGGCGTCGGGCAGGCGCCCACGGCCTCCGCGCCGATCGCGGCCGGGACTCCCGCGCGGCCTTCTGAAGGCGGCGAGGAGGCCGCGATGGAGCTGTCGCCAACCCCCTCGCTCGACCAGTTCACGATCGACCTCACCGCCGCGCGCCCGCGCCGGGAAGATCGACCCGGTCATCGGCCGCGACGCCGAGATCCGCCAGATGGTCGACATCCTGATCGCGGCGCCGGCAGAACAACCCGATCCTGACCGGCGAGGCCGGCGTCGGCAAGACGGCCGTCGTCGAGGGCCTCGCCCTGCGCATCGCGGCCGGCGACGTGCCGCCGTCGCTCAAGAACGTCGCGCTCCGCACGCTCGACCTCGGCCTGCTCCAGGCCGGCGCCGGGGTCAAGGGCGAGTTCGAGAACCGGCTCAAGTCGGTGATCGACGAGGTCAAGGCGTCGCCGCACGCCGATCATCCTGTTCATCGACGAGGCGCACACGATGATCGGCGCCGGCGGCGCAGGCCGGCCAGGGCGACGCCGCCAACCTGCTCAAGCCGGCGCTGGCCCGCGGCGAGCTGCGCACCATCGCCGCCACCACCTGGGCCGAGTACAAGAAGTACTTCGAGAAGGACGCCGGCGCTCGCCCGCCGGTTCCAGGTCGTCAAGGTCGAGGAGCCGAGCGAGGACGGCGGCGATCGACATGATGCGCGGCCTCGCCGGCGATGCTCGAGAAGCACCACGGCGTGCGCATCCTCGACGAGGCGGTCGAGCGACGCGGTCAAGCTCTCGCACCGCTACATCCCCGGCCGCCAGCTCCCGGACAAGGCGGTCAGCCTGCTCGACACCGCCTGCGCCCGCGTGGCGATCGGCCAGAACGCCATCGCCGCCGGCCGTCGAGGACTGCCGCCGCGAGATCGACCACCTCGAGCGTCGAGATCGGCATCCTCGAGCGCGAGCGGGCCACCGGGCGCCGCACACGACGGAGCGGCTGCGACCGAGCGGCGCGAGGAGCTGGACAGGCGCGAGGCGCGGCTCGCCGAGCTCGAGACGCGCTGGGAGCGAGGAGCAGAAGCTGGTCGAGCGAGATCCGCGACGCTGCGCGACAGAAGATCGAGCGCATCGCCACGCCGAGGGCGATCCGAAGCGACGGCAACGGCCAGCCGATCCGGCCGCGAGGCCGGCAAGCTCGCAGGCCGATCTGGCAAGCCGAGACGAGCGAGCTGCGCGCGCTCCAGGGCGAAGACGCCGCTGATGCAGGTCTGCGTCGACTGCGCAGACGATCGCCGAGGTCGTCGCCGGCTGGACCGGCATCCCGGTCGGCAAGATGCTGGCCGACGAGATCCAGACCGTGCTCAACGCTCGCGAGCGAAGCTGGAGGAGCGGGTCATCGGCCAGGCGCACGCCCTCGAGGCGATCGCCCAGCGCATCCGCACCTCGCGGGCGCAACCTCGACCGACCCCGGCAAGCCGATCGGCGTCTTCCTGCTCGTCGGGCCCAGCGGCGTCGGCAAGACCGAGACCGCCCTCGCCCTGGCCGACATCCTCTACGGCGGCGAGCGCAACATGATCATCGATCAACATGTCGGAGTACCAGGAGGCGCACACGGTCTCGCGGCCTCAAGGGCTCGCCGCCCGGCTACGTCGGCTACGGCGAGGGCGGCGTGCTCACCGAGGCCGTCCGCCGCAAGCCCTACAGCGTCGTGCTGCTCGACGAGGTCGAGAAGGCCCACCCCGACGTGCTGGAGCTCTTCTTCCAGGTCTTCGACAAGGGCACGCTCGAGGACGGCGAGGGCCGCGAGATCGACTTCAAGAACACGGTCATCCTGCTGACCTCGAACGTCGGCACCGACACGATCATGAAGCTCTGCCGCGACGGCGCCGAGACGCGCCCGAGCCCGGACGGCCTGGCCGAGGCGCTCCGGCCCGACCTGCTGAAGGCACTTCAAGCCGGCCTTCCTCGGCCGCCTGATCGTCGTCCCGTACTACCCGCTCGGCGACGACGTGATGCAGCGAGATCATCGAGCTCCAGCTCGGCCGGATCGGCGAGCGGATCCGCGAGAACCACCACGCCGAGTTCACCTACGACGACGAGCTGGTCGAGGCGATCGCCGGCCGCTGCAAGGAGGTCGAGAGCGGCGCCCGCAACGTCGACCACATCCTCACCCGGACCCTCCTGCCCGAGCTGTCGAGCGCCATCCTGGAGCGCATGGCGGCCGGCGAGGGGATCGCGCGGGTGCACGTGGGGCTGGATGACGCGGGGGGGTTTGCTTATGTGGTGCGGTGAGGCTTATGTGGCGCGCTGAGGATTGATCCAATGGCCTGGACCCAGGACAAAACCTACATCTCGATCTCCACGCCGCTCGGCGCCAACAAGCTGCTGCTGCGGAGCTTCGCGGGGGAGGAGCGGATCTCGGAGCTCTTCCACTTCAGCCTGCGCATGCAGTCCGAGACCCTCGACCTCGACTTCACCCAGATCGTGGGCAAGAGCGCGACGATCAGCGTCCTGCTCACCGACGGCAGCACGCGCTACATCAACGGCATCGTCAGCCGCTTCGTGCAGGCGGGAGCGGACCAGCGCTTCGCCACCTATCACGCCGAGATGGTGCCCTGGCTCTGGATGTGCGACCTCACCGCCAACTGCCAGATCTTCCAGAACAAGAGCACGCCGGACATCGTCAAGCAGGTCTTCTCCGACCTCGGCTTCACCGACTTCAAGGACTCGCTGACCGGCACCTACGATCCCCGCGAGTACTGCGTGCAATATAACGAGACCGCCTTCGCGTTCGTCTCCCGGCTGATGGAAGATGAAGGGATCTACTACTACTTCGAGCACGCGGACGGCAAGCACACCCTGGTGCTCGCCGACGACTCGGTCTCCTCGACCGCCGTACCCGGCGCCGCCACCGTCGCCTACGGGACCTACACCAACTGGGAGCAGCAGAACCTGGTCACCCGCTGCGACCTCGAGCAGCGGGTGATCTCCGGCAAGTTCGCCCTCGACGACTTCAACTTCGAGACCCCGTCGACCGATCTCCTGTCGAGCGTCGACTCGACAGTGGCCACCGACGGCGCCAAGCGGCGGATCTACGAATACCCCGGCGGCTTCATCGCCACCGCCAAGGGGGAGTCGCGGGCCAAGCTGCGCATCGAGGCGTGCGAACAGCCGGCCAAAATCCTGCGCGGCGACAGCCGCTGCCGGGCCTTCCTCCCCGGCTACAAGTTCACCCTGGAGAAGCACTACCGGGCGGACGCCAACGCCGACTACGTGCTCGCGGCCATCTCCCACTCGGCGAACTGGGACGACTACACCAACTCCTTCGAGGCGTTCCCGGCGGCCGTCCCCTACCGGCCGGCGCGGAGCACGCGCAAGCCGTTCATCCCCAGCACCCAGACTGCGCTGGTGGTGGGCAAGTCGGGAGAGGAGATCTGGACCGATCAATATGGCAGGATCAAGGTGCAGTTCCACTGGGACCAGCTGGGGAAGAACGACGAGAACAGCTCCTGCTGGATCCGCGTCGCCCACGGCTGGGCCGGCAAGAGCTGGGGGCAGATGTTCCTCCCCCGCATCGGCCAGGAGGTGGTGGTCAGCTTCCTCGAAGGGGACCCGGACCGGCCGCTGATCACCGGCTCCGTCTACAACGCCGAGCAGACCGTCCCCTACGCCCTGCCGGGCGAGCAGACCAAGAGCACGGTCAAGAGCAGCAGCTCCAAGGGGGGCAGCGGCTTCAACGAGCTCCGCCTCGAGGACAAGGCAGGCTCCGAGGAGGTCTACTTCCACGCCCAGAAGGACCACAACCTGGTGATCGAGAACGACCGCACCAAGCAGGTCAAGCACGACGAGACCAACACGATCACCAACAACCGCACCACCACCGTCTCCGAGGGGAACGAGAGCCTGACCGTGTCGAAGGGGAACCGCACGGTCAAGGTGGACACCGGCAATGAGAGCCACGAGGTCAAGGGGACCCGCAGCGTCAAGGTCACCGGCGACGAGACCCACGACGACGAGGCCAAGTTCACCCACACCGTCAAGGGTGATTACGCGCTGACCATCAACGGCAAGCTGACGATCACGGTGGACGGCGACATCACGATCAAGTCGGCCAAGGGCATCACCACCGAGGCGGGCACCTCGATATCGAACAAGGCCGGCACCAGCATGACCAACAAGACCTCGGGCGGCGATCTGACCAACGATTCGGCGATGAACCTGACCAACAAGGCCGGCATGTCGATGACCAACGAAGCCGGCATCTCGCTCACCAACAAGGCCTCCGCCTCGCAGACGGTGGACGGCGGCGGCATGCTCACGGTCAAGGGCGGTCTGGTGAAGATCAATTGAGCCGGTGAACGGGCCATGAGCATCGCCGTCCTCCTCCTCGGCCTCGCCCTGGGCGCTGGCCTCGGCGTGGCGGCGGTGCTCGCCGCGGGCTGGCGCCGGCGATCCCTGATCCCGGCTCCGCCGCGCCCAATTCCGGCCGGTTTGGTGGACGAGCCCGCCGGGCTGCGCCGCACGGTCGAGGAGAACCCCGAGCTGTGCGCCCTCTACGGCCGCATCGGCTTTCCCCCCGAGGTGGAGCAGGCGTGCGAGCGCATCCTGGGCGAGCTGGTCGGGATGGTGCGGACGGAGATCCCCGATTTCGCGGCTTTCCGCGCCGCCGTCGCCGAGGCCGGGCAGGGGCTCGACAGCGCGCCGGACGCCGGCGGGGCGTTCCTGGCCGAGGACGTCGAGCTGCTGCGCGAGGTGGCGGGAGCGGGGGATGACCAGGGCGAGGTTCTCCGCCGGCTGGACCGCGATCCGGTCCGCCGGCTGCTCCCCTTCGTCGAGCGGATCCCCATGACGCGCAACGGCGAGCGGGTCTGGCGCTCGCCCGTCGAGCTAAGCCTGCTGCGCAAGCGCCCGGCCGATCCTGAGCGCTGCGAGCGGCTGCTCGACGATCTGGAAAAGCTTGTCCGCACCGCCCGCCTGCCGCGGGCGGAGCCGGCGCGGGTGGAGGTGAGCGAGGCCCTGGCCCGCACGCGGCGCGACGCCCGGCGCGACGCCGCCTACATCCCGACCTCGCTGCGGAGCCTCGAAGCGGCGGTCGCGGCCTGGCTGCGGTCGGCGTCTCCGGAGGCGCGGCGGCGGCGGGAAGAGCTGGATGCCCTGCTGCTCGGCCTGCTGCGCGTCCGCCACGGCCAACCGGCGGCGGGGGAGGATCTGCGCGAGACCGCCCGCGCCCAGGCCCAGATCTACGCCGGCGCGCCGTGGATGCAGACCCCCTGGCTGACCTCCTACGCGCTGGCCAATCTGCTCGACGCCGAGCTCTCCGCCCTCTCGGACGAAGAGCGGCGGCACCCCTCGCCCCGGGCCGCCGCCCTGCGCTGGGTGCGGGATGAAGTGGCCTCTTCCCATTTCGACGGCGAAGAGACCATCCGCCGCCTGCGCCAGCAGGAGGAGCGGGAGCTCTACGTGCACAGCCTCGTCTACGCCCTGCTGCGGATGAGCCGGCTGCCGGCGGCGTCGGCGGGGGATTGACGTTCAGCGGCCCGCCCGCAGGGCGGAATTTATCCAGCCTGGGGTGTCAACCCCAGGTAGGGACCGCCCCCACCCTGTAAGCCCCGAAGGGCCGACACCTCCGGCGAAAGCTTCGAATTGGCAACGACATGCCGGCCCTGCGGGGCTTGTCGATCTTGGGTCCTGCTACCTGGGGTTGACACACCCCAGGCTGGATAAATTCCGCCCTGCGGGCGGGCACACCCCCGTTCCCAGGCACTGGTTTACGTCCTAAACTCAAGACAACCATGGAAGAACCCGAAGAGCGCCAGGTGCTGGACGAATCAGGCCGCGTCCGCGAAAAGCACACCCTCCTGAACGGCCGCCTGCACGGCGACTCCGTGACCTACGACGCCGAGGGGCGGGTGGCGCGCACCGCCCGGTTCAAGGACGGGGCCGTCGACGGCGAGGTCGTCACCTACGACGCCGCGGGCCGGGTGCGCGAGCGCTGCCAGTTCCAGGGTGGCGTCCCGCACGGCGAGCTGACCCTCCACGACGAGCGGGGGTGGCTCATCCAGAGGATGTCCTTCCTCGCCGGCCGCCCCGAGGGGGAGTGCGTGATCTTCGCCGATGGCCGGCCGTCGGCGTTCCTGCACTACCGCAACGGAATCCCCGAGGGGGAGCTGCGCGTGCTCTATCCCAGCGGCCCGGATTCGGTCCGTTCCCTCTACCGGGACGGCCAGCTCGAAGGGGAATCGGTGTTCTTCGATCCCGAGGGGAATCTGGTCCGCCGCGCCCAGTACCATGGCGGCAAGCTCCAGGGTGAGACCATCGAGCACTATCCGAGCGGCCAGATCCGGGAGAAGGCCCCCTACGACAAAGACCTTCTGCACGGCACCGTGCAGCGCTTCCACCCCGACGGAAAGCTCAAGGAGAAGCAGACCTACCGAGAGGGGAAACCCCTCGGGGCGCCGTTCGAGTACGACAGCAAGGGGCGGCAGAAGGCGGCGAAGCCGGCCGCGCCGGAGCCCGGAGAGAAGAAGCCGGGCTGGCGGAAGAAGCTGGGGTTGGGTGGGGGGGACGGCGGGGCCTGATCGTAGGGGAACCGGTTCTATCCCGTGCAGTCGCAGGTGAAACTGGGCGGGTAACACGCCACGTCGCACGTGTTATTAACAGAGGGCGGGCAAATCCTGGTTGCAAATGGGATTCCTCCAGTGGCCATGCCAAGTTGCTGTAGGGTTTCCCTCGTAAGACTGAGCTTGGAAAGCTTCTTCTTCATCATCTTCCTCCTGCGCTCATACGCTGAAATAGGCACTTAGTCTAGCAGCAGTTTTCTTGGCCTCGAAGCCCCGCTTGGAAAGACTGGAACCTGCTCCCGCGAGGTGCTGCTCCCGCGAGGTGCCAGGCGATTCGTAGCGGCTGCTGGCCCGAGAAGGCGTGTCCTGACTCAATGTGGCTAGCGGAGAAGCCTCCTTGGCGCCTTAATCCGAGACAGGTGGTGGACATGCATACTGCACGCTATTTTGGTTGCATGCGGTGATGCAGCTGACAGACACGCAGCCTTTAACGGTGGGACACTGAGCCGAGTAGAGGTCCCCGGCTCCTACAGCCTGCAGTCTGGTCCCGTCAAGATTCCGCACCGTCTCCTTCGACAAGACCAGCTTCTTCATCTGTTTTTTCATGAGGTCTCCCGGGGTGAGCGCCGGGGAACCGTCTCCCGGCCCAAGCATTCTAGTCCAATCTCAAGTGCTCCCCTGGCCGCGAAAGTGTCAGCCTACTCAGCCAATCAGCTCCCGCCCCTCAGCAGGATCCCCCAGACCGTATCCCCGGCGGCGGCGGCGAGGTGCTGCCCGGGGGGGGCGAGGTGCCAGGCGATTCGTGGCGGCTGCCCTCCTCGTGGGCCGGGCAAGCCTGTAGACGGGCGCAGCCGGCCCAAGAGAGGGCGTGTCCTAATTCAATGTGGGTTTCTAAAGCTGCGTGTCATTGTATGGAATGCAGGGGTCTTGGGGGGCGCAACTCCAAGTGAACCTCAGAGTCGTCGGCTGAACCGGTGGAATCTCCTCATTACCCCTCACGGCAGCTAAATTACTTAAGGCATAGACCGTCTCCTTCGACAGCGCCAGCTTCTTCATCTGCTTCTTCAATGGATGTCTCCTGATAGTGCCAGGGTCCATCCCCGGCCTGCGCATCCTAGTGCATCGTGAAGTTCTCCTCGGCTCCGCGCCGAGAGGAGATGCCAGGCGCAACTAGCCCGAGGTGCCGCGTAGATGTCTTCTCAACTCGCGAATGGTGATACCGAGGAGCAATGCGAGTCCTCCAACCCGGAAACTCCCGAGGGGCAACGGCTGCCTGGGTAGAGGAAGGTCAGGGCCGCCCTGACGGTGGTTGCCAGGGCGGCTGCACTCATCAAACGATATGGTTAGCAGTATCTCGACGTGCCGGTGGTCCCAGCGCAAGTAGCTTGTGCTCCGCAGGTGTACACACCGCTACAACAGACGCTGTCGGTGCACGCATAAGCAGAAGCCTCTCCTGCCACCCTTACCAGTTCCCCCTTCTCCAGGTTCCTCAGCGTCTCCTTCGCCAGCACCAGCTTCTTGACCTGCTTCTTCATGAATGGTCTCCCTGGATAGTGCCAGGGAGTCATACCCCGGCTAGAGAATTCTAGCTCACCCTCAAGTGCACCTGACGCGTCAGGGGGCGACGCCACAGAGGTCAGAACAGGCGCCCCAGTCGCCACAGTTCGTGCCAGAGGAGGTGGCCTTATCCCAGCAGCCCCAGGCGCAGCTGCTTTCACAGTCACAAAACTCCGAGCAATTGGGGATGATCGCCGGCGAGGGGACGGCGCTGGCGGCCAGCAGGACGATCAGGAGCGCGAGTAGCCGGATGACTTTTTTCATGGAATCTCCTCCGTGGGTGAAGAACTTGAGGAGAGTATAGGTCTGTATGCGCAGTCCGTCAGAGCCTGTCCGGGCATCTAGCTCATCCTCAAGGGCTTCCCGGCTGTTCCCCAAGCAGGGAGACCCCTCTCCCTTCCTGGGATACCCCTCCCCCAACTTGGGAGACCCCTCTCCCAATCAGGGAGACCCCCATCCCTGTTTGGGAAACCCCTCTCCCTGGCAGGGAGACCCCTCTCCCAAGTTGGGGGACCCCTCTCCCAAGTTGGGGGACCCCTTTCCCAACCTGGGAGAGGGGGATACCTGAGCGGGGGCTTCATCTCCCCGCTGTTTTCAGCTCCTCCCGGGTTTGCGCTTCAGGTGTTATCATCGTTCCTCCCGACCTGTAGTAATGCTGAGGGCGCGATGTACAACTTCCTGTTCGATAAGAAGTCTCTCGTTCTCCTGCTGATGGGCGCCGTGGTGGCGGGGGGCGTGCTGTTCTTCTCCGGCCTGCTGGTGGGAGTGCAATTCGGGCTGCCCTTCGAGGGCGCTCCCGCCGCGGCGGCGCGGCCGGCGGTTCCGAGGCGAGCCGCTCTCGTGCCCGCGGACCGCCCCTGCCTGCCGGAGCCTCAGGCCGTGCCGGCCGCTCCCCAAAAAAACGTCCCGGAGGTGGCGCCCATCCCGGAGCCCGAGTTGCGCGCGTCCGCCGCTCCTCCCGTGGAGCCCGAGGCGTTCCTTTCGGAGCCCGCTCCGGCGCCGGCGCCCGCCCCGACCGTGGCGCAGGCGATGACTCGCACCGAGCCCAAGGCGGTGCCGGCCGGCGGTCCGGGGCGCTTCTCGCTCCAGATCGGCGCCTTCCGTGATCCCGAGAACTCCGAGAAGGTGATCCAGGACCTGCAGAGCCGGGGGTACGAGCCCTATGTGATCGAGCAGAGGGGGCGAAGCGTCCTGCGGACGGTGCGGGTCGGCCGCTACTCCGGCCGCTCCGAGGCGCTGCGGGCCGCCTCGGAGTTCCGCCGGCGCGAGGGGATGGAGGCGGTCGTCCGCCCGATCGGCTCCTGATTCCTGGCTACTTCTTGGTGACCGAGATCCCCAGCAGGTAGGTGTTCCCCTTGTAGGTGCCGTTGAGGGAATCGGCGTTGGTGAGCGTCGTCCGCGATTCGGGGGCGATGAACTGGAAGCCGATGTCCAGCCAGTCGCGGCCGAAACCGGCGCTGACGATGCTGCGCTTGGCGTCGGGGAAGAGGGGCGCCACGCTGGCGTCGGGCTGCGGGGTGTCCTCGTAGGCGTAGCCGAACCGGAGCACCATCCCCTTGCCCATCTTGAGCTGCACTCCCAGGCGGTAGGTGAGGGCGTCGTCCCACGCTCCCTGGACCGTGCGGCTGAAGCTCGGGTTGGAGGGGAAGATGACGGCGAGCCCTTCGAAGCGGCTCCAGCCGGTCTGCCTCACGTCGGTCTCCACCCAGAGCTTCGGGCTGGGGGCGAAGCCGACGGCGAGGGTCGCGGTGTCGGGGAAATCGATCGAGGTCCCCACCGGCAGATTGCTGTCATAGGGGAGGCTGGCGCGGTTCAGGGCGTCGATCTGGGCGTCGCCGGTCGAGATCTGCGTCAACCGGCCGGCGCCCGCGAAGTCGATTTGGATCGGGCTGCGGTAGGTGACCCCCCAGGCGAACCGCTCGCCGATCTTGTTGAGGAAGCCGGCGTCCCAGCCGATGCCGCTGTCCCAGTCGGTGTCGATGGCGAAGCTGCCGACGTCCTGGAACGCTCCGGCGTTGGGGTTGAAGCCGGAGAGCCGGCGCCCCATGGAGAACTTGGCGCTGCGGTAGATGACGCCGGCGCCGAAGCCGAGGCTCGGGGTGACCTTCCAGGCGAGGTTGGTGTTGAGATCGTAGGTCTGGATCTCGCCGCTGGTGGCGAGGAAGCGGCCGGCGAAGGTGTCGGGGGCGTCCCACTCGGTCTTGAAGGAGAAGGGGGTGTAGACGGCGATGCCGAGCTTGAATTTCTCGCCCAGAGGCTGGGCCGCGTAGACGTGCGGGGGGAGGGTGAAGCCCTTTTTCTGCTGCCCTCCGTTCCCCTGGCCGATGCCGGGGGCGAGCCCCTGGAACTGCGACTCGTTGCGGTAGTCGGCGGCGAAGCCGGCGGTCAGCTTCCCCTTCTTGAACAGGGCGAGCCCGCCGGGGTTGTAGTAGCCGGCGGTGGGATCATTGGCCTGGGCGGCGAAGGCTCCCGCCAATCCCATCGCCTTGATCCCTGGATCGGGAGCGGAGAAGCCCGCGCCCTGGACCTGGGGGGCGGCCAGCAGGCCGGCGGCCAGAACGAGCATCCCCCGTTTGCGCCATTCGACACGCATCGTCGTCACCTCCGATAAATCTCAAATTCCGGACGGCTTCAAGCTAGGGCAACACGGCAGGGGTGTCAATGGCAAACCGGCGCTGCTAGAGTTCTTTGGCCATGAACGTTTCGATCCTCGTCGCGGGGCTTGCCGGCCTGTCCGCGGGCACCATTCACGCACTTTCCGGACCGGATCACCTCTCGGCGGTGGCGCCGCTGGTGATCAACGAGCGGAGCCGCCGCTGGCGGATGGGGCTGTTCTGGGGGCTCGGCCACAGCCTGGGCGTCTGGCTGATCGGGTTGATCGCGCTGCTCCTCCGGGGGTTCCTGCCGCTCGACGCCCTCTCCTCGTGGAGCGAGCGGCTGGTCGGGGTGGTGCTGATCGGGGTGGGGCTGTGGGGGCTGCGCCGGGCGTTTTTCGCCAGGCTGCCGTCGGCCCACGTCCACGAGGTCCCCGAGGGGCGCCCCGGCCGCGCGGCGGTGATGATCGGCGGCCTGCACGGCCTCGCCGGCAGCTCGCACATCCTGGGCCTCCTGCCGGCGCTGGCGTTGCCCTCCCGCTGGGCCGCCTTCACCTACGTGATCGGCTTCGGCCTCGGCGCCGTGGCGGGAATGACGATCTTCTCCTCGGCCTTCGGCCTGATCGCCCACCGGATCACCGGCCGCGGGCAGTTCGCCTACCAGGCGCTGCTCGCCTCGTTCTCGGCGGCGGCGATCGTGGTGGGGGGGTACTGGTTGATGTCCTGACCCGCCCGGGCATCAATGCCCGGGCTACGCGGGAAAAGAAAAGCCGGCTGAAGCCGGCTCCCTGGATTGCCTGGTAACTTATGAGCCCCCTTCAGGGGGCTTTTCGTTTCTGCTGTAGCCCGGGCATTGATGCCCGGGCGGGGGGCTGTCCTCGCTGACTAGGGCGACTCACGGAAGCGTTCTTCCAGAATGCCTCCAACGCTCCAGGATCGTTGAGGTCATACGGACATTCCGGATCGTGGACCCGCTCGGGCGCTTTCGCGATCGTCGATTCAACTTCCTCAGGGCGGACGGGAAGGGGCTGTGAAGTCTTGCAAGCCTTCATGTCTGAAGTATCCCCGGAATCATCCCCTCCCGCCATCTGTTAGACTTCGCGCCTATGTCAGACCCCGTCCGCCGCCCTCGCGTGGGCATGATCAGCCTCGGCTGCCCGAAGAACCTCGTCGACAGCGAGATCATGCTCGGCGAGCTGGCGCCGGCGCGGCTATGAGGTGGTCAACGACCTCGACACGGCGGAGACGGTGGTGGTCAACACCTGCGCCTTCATCGAGGAGGCCCAGCAGGAGTCGATCGACGCCATCCTGGAGGTCGTCGGCCGCAAGGGGAAGGGCGTCGACAAGGTGCTCGTGGCGGGCTGCATGGTGAACCGCTTCGGCGACCAGCTCGCCCGCGAGATCCCCGAGATCGACGGCTTCGTCGGCCTCGACCAGCTCCGCGACGTGGGCGACGTGGTGCAGCTCGGCGGCGGCCCGCCGCTGCCGGCCCCGTCGCACATGGTCTTCGACCACACCGCTCCGCGCCTGCTCACCACCCAGGGGCATGCCTATCTGAAGGTCGCCGAGGGGTGCAACAACCCCTGCACCTTCTGCGCGATCCCGATCTGGCGCGGCCGCTTCCGCAGCCGCACGATCGAGAGCCTGGTGGAGGAGGCGCAGCAGCTCGAGGCGGCCGGCATCACCGAGCTCAACCTGATCGCCCAGGACACCACCCGCTACGGCGAGGACCTGGGCGTCCGCCGGCACGGCCTGGCGCGGCTGGTCGAGGCGCTGCTCGCAGCGACACGTCGATCCCCTGGATCCGCTTCCTGTATGCCTATCCGACGACGCTCGACGAGGATCTGCTCCGCCTGATGGGCACCGAGGAGCGCTTCTGCTCCTATCTCGACATGCCGCTCCAGCACAGCCACGGCGACATCCTGACGGCGATGCGGCGCGGCGGCGACGCCAAGCGCTACCTGCGGCTGCTCGACCGGGCGCGCGAGCTGGCGCCGGACATCTTCCTGCGCTCGACCTTCATCGTCGGCTTCCCGGGCGAGACCGAGGAGCATTTCCGCGACCTGCTGGCGTTCGTCGAGCGCGCCCGCTTCGATCACCTCGGCGCCTTCGCCTACAGCCCCGAGGAGGGGACGCCGGGGGCGGAGCTCAAGGGGCGGGTGCCGCAGCAACGTCCAGCGGCGGCGCCTGCGCCAGCTCCTGGAGGCCCAGCGGCCGATCGCCCTCGAGCAGCGGCGGCGGCTGGTGGGGCAGCGGCTGCCGGTGCTGGTCGAGGGGGTCTGCGAGGAGTCCGAGCACCTGCTCCAGGGGCGCCATCACGGCATGGCGCCGCAGATCGACGGCCGCGTGCTGATCAACGACGGCTCGGCTCCGGCCGGCACCCTGGCCCTGGTCGAGATCACCGAGGCCTATGCCGACGACGTGGTGGGCCACGTGGTCGGCGCCGTCGCGGCCCCAGGACGCGGACCGGGTGGTCCCCGCCGAATCCTCTGTCCTCGTCTAGGCAGCCCATCCTCTCCATGCACGTCGTCCAAGACGCTTTCCACAGCAGCGACCTGCCGCACGGCGGCGTCGCCACGATCGGCAACTTCGACGGCGTCCACCGCGGCCAGCGGGCGATCCTCGACCGCACCGTCGAGCGGGCCGGCGAGCTGCGGCGTCCCGGCGATGGTGGTCACCTTCGATCCCCATCCGCTGGCCGTGCTCCACCCCGAGCGGGCGCCGGTGCCGCTGACCACGCCGAAGCAGAAGGAGGCGCTGCTCGCCGAGGCGGGGGTCGCGGTGCTGCTGGTCGTCCGCTTCACCCCGGAGTTCTCGCGGGTGCCGGCGCGCCAGTTCGTGCGCGAGTTCCTGCACGACAAGCTGGGGCTGCAGGAGATCTACGTCGGCGAGGACTTCGTCTTCGGCCACCAGCGGGACGGGAATCTGGATCTGTTGCGCGAGATGGGAGCGGAGCTGGGCTTCGCCGCCCACGGCATGCCGGAGGTGGACTGGGGGGGCGAGCGGATCTCCAGCACCCGCATCCGGCGGGCGCTCGGCGAGGGCAAGTCGGCGGAGGCGGCGGAGATGCTGGGCCGGCCGTACTCGATCGCCGGCACCATCGTCCGCGGCGACCGCATGGGGCAGAAGCTGGGCTGGCCGACGATCAACGTCAAGTCCGAGCACAAGCTGCTTCCCGCCGACGGCGTCTACGCGTCCCGGGTCTTCTTCCCGAGCTATCCGGCGACCTTCGACTGCGTGACCAACATCGGCACCCGGCCGACGGTCTACGAGAACTACCAGCGGGTGGTGGAGAGCCACATCCTCGACTTCAAGGCCAACGTCTACGGCCAGCGGGTAGAGCTGCACTTCCACAAGCGGCTGCGGGAGGAGCGGATCTTCGCCTCGGTGATGGACCTCTCGGCCCAGATCGGCCGCGACGTCGAGGCGACGCGCGAATATTTCGCCGTCCGGCGGCGGATGGAACAAGAAGGGACCCCCGCCGGTTTGGAAGGAGAGTGAAGGCCGCCCGCGGCGGTCCTCCTTCATTGAACGTCCAGGGGCGGCTCCGATCCGCCCCTTTCCGGAGAGGAAGGCAATCATGGCCAGTGAAAAGATCCTGACGGTCACCGACGCGAACTTCGAGAGCGAGGTCCTGAAGTCGGACAAGCCGGTGCTGGTGGACTTCTGGGCGTCCTGGTGCGGCCCCTGCCGCGCGGTCGCGCCGGTGCTCGACCAGATCGCCGAGGAGAACGACAACGTCATCATCGCCAAGCTGAACGTCGACGAGCAGCAGCAGCTCGCCTACCAGTTCCAGGTGTCGAGCATCCCCACCTTCATCCTGTTCAAGGATGGCAAGATGGCCGACCGCATGATGGGCGCCGCGCCCAAGCCGGCCTTCGAGAAGTTCATCGAACGCAACATGTAGACCATGAGGGCCCGTCTCGACGCGCTCTCGGCCAGTCTCGGCGAGCTGGGCTGCGAGGCCCTGCTCGTCCTCGCGCCGTCGGCGCGGGACACGGACCTCGCGCCCTTTCTGCCCGGGGACGCCCATCTGGGGGAGTGCTTCCTGGTGCTCCCCCGCGGGGGCGAGCCGCGCCTGGGCTTCATGACCCTGATGGAGCGGGAAGAGGCGGCGGCGACCGGCCTCGCCCTCCTGACCCCCGACGATCTCGATATCTCCCGTCTGTCCAGCGAGCTCTCGGAGCCGGCGCCGTTCCTCGCCAGGGTGGTGGGGAAGGCGCTGGATCTCTGCGGGCTGAAGCCTGGACGGGTGGCCCTGGCCGGACATGGCCCCGCGGGCGTGATCTCCGGCGCCTGCTCGCTGCTGGCCGCCGAAGGGTGGGTCTGGGTGCCCGGCAACTCCCTGATCTTCGCCTCGCGCAAGCGCAAGGAGGAGCCGGAGCTCGCCGGCATCCGCGAAGCCGCCGAGGGGACCTGCGAGGCGATGCGCGCCGTAGCCGGCATGCTGGTTGCGGCGTCCCATGATGGAGCGGGCTCTCCCCTGCGGCTGGCGGGCGAGCCACTGACGGTGGCCCGCGTGCGGGCCGAGGTGGCGCGGATCTTCTTCGAGCGCGGCCTGGAGCAGCCGCGGGGGAACATCCTGGCGCCGGCGGAGGAGGGGGCGGTCCCGCACAACTCGGGGACGCCGGACCGCGCGCTGCGGGCCGGCGAATCCTTCGTGGTCGACATCTTCCCGCGCGGCCGGCTGTTCGCGGACTGCACCCGTACCTTCTGCGTGGGGGAGCCGCCCGAGGCGCTGGCGCGCGGACACGCCCTGGTGCGCTCCGCCGTCGAGGAGGTCCACCGCCGGTCGGTGCCGGGCGCGCGCGGCTGGGATCTCCAGGAAATGGTCTGCGCCCGCTTCGGCGAGGCGGGATTCCCGACGCCGATCTCCCAGCCCGGGACCACCCGCGGCTACGTCCACAACCTCGGCCACGGCGTCGGCTTCGACCTCCACGAGTTCCCCACCTTCAAGAAAGCCTCGGGAGGGGACGGGGTCCTCCGCGAGGGGGACGTCTTCACCATCGAGCCCGGGCTCTACGAGCCAGACGCCGGCTGGGCCGTCCGGATCGAGGATCTGGTCTATCTCGGCCCCGGCGGCCTGGAATCCCTGACACCGCTGCCGTACGATCTCGATCCCGAAGCCTGGTTTTCCTGACCTACCGCCTCTCCTGACCTACAGATAGATCCGCAGGGTGACCATCTCGGCCGTCCATTTCTCGACGGGTGAGACAGACGCTGAACGCGTCGGGCCGCTCATGCACTCCCGGGGGCGCCGGATCACCTCCGCGAGGGATTCGTCGAGCTCCAGATAGCTCAGATCCCGGTCTGGAAGCGTGGTCCCCACGATCACGAGCCGGTCGACGATCTCCGGCCGGTCGACGCCCACGGCGGGGTAGAAGGCGCTTCCCAGGATGCCCTCGCGCCAGAGGATCTGCAGGGAGCCGGCGGGGACCTCGACATGGCCCAGGTTCTCCACGCGGCCGCTGCCGGTACAGTTGAGGACGAAGACGTTGAGAGGGGCGTCCTCATCCCGGTTGTCGATCCGGATGGCGAAGCCCTGCCCTTCCTGGACCTTGTAGTTCCAGGGTGTGTCGCTTGAGAGCGGGGGGGCGCTCGGGGCCTGAAGGTTCTCGGGAGCGATCGCCGCCGTGTTCCGGCAGTCCAGCAGTTCCACCTGGAGAGCCCCGGGCAGGTCGCTGCAGCGGGAGGGGAGACGGAGCACCTGCCGGTATCGGGCGTAGTGGCCGAGGACGGCTTCGAGGGTATCTGGATGGTCCTCGGTAAAGCTCGCGAGCGGCGGCCGTGCGGGGTTTCGTCCATCCCCATAGATCTCGTCGCCGAGATGAAAGCGGCCGTTCGCGTCCCGATACAGATAGGCCTCGATCCCGGGTGCCCCGGGAGGCACGGCGGCAATGCCGCGAGCCTCCAGGCGGGCGGCGAGCCGCGGATCGAAAGGCTTGAGCGAGACGGTAAGGCGATCCGGGGTGCCGGCCTTCACCAGCCGGCCGCGGGCGCCCGGCGGCAGCCGCAGGCCGCCGTTGGCCGCGACGGCGGTACAGGACGACCGGTCCGCGCTGTCGACGCGCAGGAGGCCGATTCTCGACGAGCGATCCTGAGGGGAGCCGAGATCCGGAAACCGGTCGGGTTCCGGGCCGTAGACCGCCACTTCCGCGCCTTCCGACAGACCGGTGAGAGTCCCCGCCTCGATACGGAAGCGGTCCCCGTCCGGGCGGATGACGTACCCCGGATCCCTCCACGTCCAGGGGCCTCCAAAGAGGAGCCGCTCCCCGCGGCCGATCAGCTGGGGGTGCTGCCAGGAGTTGAAGCCGCCGACGCGGTCGAGCAGCACGGTCCAGATGTCCGACCATTGAAGATCGGACAGCGGGCGCCCGGCTCTTTCCAGGATCTCGACGAGCGCCCGGGAGAAGGCCCCCTGGGGCGGCTTGGAATCGCCGCTTCCAACTTCATAGGCTCTCTCGCTCGCCCTGCAGGCCGCGACCAGCATGTGACTGGCGGCGGCTGACAGCATGCCCGACGCATCCCTGGTCAGGGCTCCTCCGGGAAGGATCTGGGACGAGAGATCCTGCACTTCGGGGATGGGCAGATAGCGGTCCGTGCCCTCGGGGATGATGTCCTCCCGGGTGGCGCTCGCGGAGTGGCAGCAGTCGAGCACGACCGTCAGGTCCCCGGCACGGTCGGCCAGGCGGGCGAACAGGGAGTTGAGCTCGAAGTCGTACAGCAGCCGCCGATCCCCGCCGTCGTTCCAGTAGTCGAGGGGGAGCAGGGCCTCGCGGGCGAGGGTGTGCCCGTTCCAGCGGGTCATGACCTGGGACCCGTGTCCCGAGTAGTAGAGAAAGACGAGATCGTCCTTCCCGACCTCCTCCACCAGGCGGCTCAGGCAGTCTCGAATCCCTTCGAGCGTGGGGCTGAGGGAGGGGAGGCGCGTCGAGGCGGAGGCTCCCGCCCGCGGCGCGGCCAGGCGGGTGATCCTCTCCGGCGGAACCCCCAGCCGGTCGAGCAGGATGCTCTCGATCTGATCGATGTCGTTGACACACCCACTCAGCGGCTTCCGGGGGTACTCGTCGATGCCGATGAGAACCGCGCGATAGCTCGTCGCCGGATTTGATTCCATGCCTTCCTCCTTGAGCGTTGCTTCTAGCCGTCCTCCCCGGGTTCCGCTACGATGCGAGAGACTCGATCGCGCGGGTCTTTCTCTCCAGACCCCGATTCCAGGACCTTGTTTATAGCCGATCAGGAGATCTATGGCGGACGAAATCGCGGCCTACGAGAAGCTGGGGGCGTTCTATCTGGGCAGGCCGCGCGACGCGGCCGGGGCGGTGGAGGCGACGCCTCTCCTCTACGACTCCCGCGACCTGCTGACCCACGCGGTCTGCGTCGGGATGACCGGGAGCGGCAAGACCGGGCTGCTGATCAGCCTGTTGGAAGAGGCGGCGATCGACCACATCCCGGCCCTGGTGATCGATCCCAAGGGGGATCTGTCGAACCTGCTGCTCACCTTTCCCGAGCTGCGGCCGGCCGACTTCGCCCCCTGGGTGGACCCGGACGCCGCGGCCCGCGCCGGGCTCACCCCCGAGGCGTTCGCCGCCAAGGAGGCCGAGACCTGGCGCAACGGGCTGGCCAAATGGGACCAGAGCGGCGAGCGGATCGCCCGTCTGCGCGACGCGGCGGACTTCGCCATCTACACCCCCGGCAGCGAGGCCGGGCTGCAGATCTCGATCCTCTCCTCGCTCGCCGCGCCGCCTCCCGAGGTGATCGCCGACGGCGACGCGCTGCGCGAGCGGGTCGGCACGCTGGTCGCCAGCCTCCTCGCCCTGCTCGGCGTCGATTCCGATCCGATCCAGGGGCGCGAGAACATCCTGCTGGCCAACATCTTCGACGCCGCCTGGCGCGAGGGGCGCGGGCTCGATCTCGCGTCGCTGATCCAGCAGATCCAGAAGCCCCCCATCGAGCGCGTCGGGGTGATGGACCTCGAATCCTTCTTCCCGGCCAAGGACCGCTTCGGCCTGGCGATGGCGTTCAACAACCTGCTCGGCTCGCCCAACTTCGCGGCCTGGCTGCGCGGCGAGCCGCTCGACGTCGACCGCCTGCTCTATAGCGCCGCGGGCAAGCCGCGGATCGCCATCTTCTCGATCGCCCACCTCTCGGACCGCGAGCGGATGTTCTTCGTCTCGCTGCTGCTCAACCAGACGCTCGGCTGGATGCGGGGGAAGACCGGCACCAGCAGCCTGCGCGCCCTGGTCGTCATGGACGAGGTGTTCGGCTACATGCCGCCGGTGGCCGAGCCGCCGTCGAAGCGGCCGATGCTGACGCTGCTCAAGCAGGCCCGCGCCTTCGGCGTCGGCCTCGTGCTCGCCACCCAGAACCCGGTGGACCTCGACTACAAGGGGCTCTCCAACGTCGGCACCTGGTTCCTCGGTCGCCTGCAGACCGAGCGCGACAAGCAGCGGCTGATGGACGGCCTCGAGGGGGCCGCGGCCGGCGGGCATTTCGACCGCGCGAAGACCGAGCAGACCCTCTCCGGGCTCGCCGGCCGGAACTTCCTGCTCCACAACGTGCACGAGGACGAGGCGGTTCTGTTCGAGACCCGCTGGGCCCTCTCCTATCTGCGCGGGCCGCTCACCCGGCCCGAGATCAAGCGCTTGATGGACCCGGTCAAGCAGGCCCCGCCGGCGGCTCCGGTCACCGCGCAGGCGCCCACGGGCGTCGCGGCGGCTTCCGGCTCCGCCGCCGCGTCCGCCGCGATGGCCGCCACGCCGGGGGAGGCCGCGCCGGTGCTGCCGCCGGACGTTCCGCAGCGCTTCCTCCCCGTGCGCTCGAAGCCGGAGGGGATCGTCTACGAGCCCGGCCTGTTCGCCACCGCCACCGTCCATTATCTGGACGCCAAGCGGGCGATCGACCACGCCGAGGAGGTTTCGCTGCTCACGCCGCTGACCGACGAGGGGCCGGACTGGTACGCAGCCGAGCCGGTCGAGCTGACCCGGGACGGCCTGGAGGCCGAGCCCGTCACGGGCGCCCGCTTCGCTCCGCTGCCGGACGCGGCGGTCAAGGCGAAGAGCTACGACGCCTGGCGCAAGACCCTGGAGGAGTGCCTCTACCGCACCCGGAAGTGCGAGCTGTTCCGCAGCGACACCATCGGGCTGGTCTCGAGCCCGGGGGAGTCGGAGCGTGACTTCCGCATCCGCCTCACCGAGAGCGCGCGCGAGAAGCGCGACGAGCAGGTCGAGGTTCTGCGCAGGAAGTACGGAGTGAAGATCGCCCAGCTCCAGGAGCGCATCCGCCGCGCCGAGCAGGCGAAGGACGTGCAGCAGGCCCAGGCCCGGCAGCAGACGCTCAGCACGGTGATCTCGGCCGGCTCCGCCGTGCTCGGCATGTTCTTCGGCCGCAAGCGGTCGATGTCCTCGATCGGCACCGCCGCCCGGGGCGCCGGGCGTACCTTCCAGGAGCAGCAGGACGTCTCGCGGGCCGGCGAGACGGTCGCGGTGCTGCAGAAGCAACTCGCCGATCTCAACGCCGAGCTGGAGAAAGAGGTCGACAACCTCCAGGACCGCTTCGATCCGGAGGCCGGCGAGCTGGAGGTACTGGGCCTCAAGCCCCGGAAGACCGACGTCGAGGTCCGTTCCCTCTCCCTCGCCTGGGCGCCGAAACGGGGCAACGAGCCGGCCTGGAAATAGCGGCTCCATGGCCCCTTTCGACAGGAAAGCCGTTCTCGCCCTCGCCGGCGTCGTCGTGCTGCTGACCGTCAACGCCGGCCTGTCCTACCGGAACGTCCGGCAGCTGAACGAGGATGCCCAGTGGGTGGCCCACACCCATGAGGTGATGGATGCCCTCGGAGAGGTCCTCAGCCATGCGCGGGAGGCCGAGGCGGAGCAGCAGGCCTACCTGCTGACGGGCGACGGCGGCCACCTGCGCGGGTCCACCGCCAACCTCCATGTGGCCGGCCAGACGGTCGAACGGTTGCGGGTGCTGACCGTGGACAACCCCGCTCAGCAGGCGCGCATCCCCGAGCTCGAGAAGCGGGTCGCCGGCCTGGCCGCGGGGCGCGGCCGCGAAGCCATGACCGGCCTGCAAGGCCTGCTGCGCGAGATGGGCAGGATGGAGCGGGAGCTGTTGCGCGAACGGCAGCGGAGGACCGAGCGGGCCTATGCCACCGCCGTCGCCACCGGCATCATCACCGCCCTGCTGGGGCTGGTGGCGGTCGGCATGTTCATCGGTCTCCTGACGCGCAGCCTGCGGGCTCGCCAGCGGGCCGCGGCCATTCTCCACGAGCAGCGGCAGCTGCTCCACGCCACCCTCGTCAGCATCGGGGATGCCGTGATCGCCACCGACGCCGCGGGCCGGGTCACCTTCCTGAACCCGGTCGCCCAGCAACTGACCGGCTGGACGCTGGAAGCGGCCGAGGGGCAGCCCCTCGAAACGGTCTTCCACATCGTCAACGAAGAGACCCGGGAAGAGGTCGAGAACCCGGCTCTGCGGGCGTTGCGGGAAGGGCGCATCATCGGGTTGGCCAACCATACGATCCTGCTCGCCAGGGACGGCGCCGAGCGCCCCATCGACGACAGCGCCGCGCCGATCCGGGACGCGGACGGGACGATCACCGGGGCGGTGCTGGTCTTCCGGGACATCAGCGAGAAGAAGCGGGCCGAGGAAGAGACCGCCCGGCTCGCGGCGGAGTCCGATCAGCAGCGCCGCATCTACGAGTCGGCCCTGTCGAACACCCCCGATTTCCAGTACATCTTCGATCTCGACGGCCGGTTCCGCTTCGCCAACCAGGCGCTCATGGACCTGTTGCAGAAGCAGCCCGCCGAGATGGCGGGGCGCAACTTCCATGACCTCGACTATCCGCCCGAGCTGGCGGCCCGCCTGCAACGCCAGATCCGGCAGGTCATCGACACCCGGGAACGGGTTCGGGATGAAACTCCCTATACGGCTCATATCGGCGAGCGGCAGTACGAGTACATCTTCGCGCCGGTGCTGGGAACCGACGGCACGGTGGAGGCGGTCGCCGGCTCGACCCGCGACATCACCGACCGCAAGCAGCACGAGCACGAGCTGCGGAAGCTGGCGGCGGACCTGTCCGACGCCGACCGCCGCAAGGACGAGTTCCTGGCGACCCTCGCCCACGAGCTGCGCAACCCCCTGGCCCCGATCCGCAACGGCCTGCAGGTCCTGCGGCTGTCGAAAGACCGCGAGGATCTCGTCGAGCAGGCCCGCGCCATGATGGAGCGGCAGCTCGGCCAGCTGGTCCATCTCGTCGACGACCTGCTCGACGTCAGCCGCATCAGCCGGGGGAAGCTGGAGCTCCGCAGGCAGCGGGTGGAGCTGGCGGGGGTGGTGAACAACGCCGTGGAGACCAGCCGGCCCCTCATCGACGCCGGCGGCCACCAGCTCACGGTCAGCCTGCCGCCCGAGCCGGTCTTCGTGGATGCCGACGTGACCCGGCTCGGACAGGTCTTCGCCAACCTGCTCAACAATGCCGCCAAGTACAGCGAGCGGGGGGGCCGCATCGGCCTGACCGTCGATCCTCAGGGCGGCGAGGCCGTGGTCACCGTCAAGGATGGCGGCGTGGGCATCCCGCCGCACATGCTCCCGAAGATCTTCGATCTGTTCACGCAGGTTGACCGCTCCCTGGAACGTTCTCAGGGGGGGCTGGGGATCGGTCTGACGCTGGTGCGGCGGCTGGTCGAGATGCACGGCGGGAGTGTCGAGGCTCGCAGCGAGGGGCACGGCCTGGGCAGCGAGTTCGCCGTGCGCCTGCCGATGCTGTCCACGGCCGCCGCCCAGCCGCCGGCCGGAATCGGGAAGACAGCCCCGCCGCCGGCCCGCCGCCGCGTCCTGGTCGCCGACGACAACCTGGACGCGGCGGAAAGCCTGGCGATGATGCTCGAGATCATGGGCAACGAGGTCCGCATGGCGAACGACGGCTTGCGGGCGGTGGCAGAGGCGGTGGCGTTCCGGCCCGACATGATCCTGCTGGACATCGGGATGCCAGGGCTGAACGGCTACGAAGCCTGCCGCGCCATCCGGGAGCAGCCGGGCGGCGCCGAACCGGTGATCGTGGCCTGCACCGGCTGGGGGCAGGAGGAGGACCGGCGGCAGTCGCGCGAGGCCGGGTTCAACTTCCATCTCGTCAAGCCGGTGGATCCCGCCGCGCTGGAGGCCCTGCTGGGGAGTCTACTGGACGCGCCGTGAAGCGAATGGAAATAGCGGGGCGCCGCATGCGTTACCATGGTTAGAAAGAAAGGAGGGGAGGGGGAATGATGGAAACCGTGTTCAGCATCCTGATCGGACTCGGGCTTGCCGCCGCCTGTGGCTTCCGGGTCTTTGTCCCCTTGCTCATCATGAGCCTGGCCTCGCGCGCCGGGGTGGGCCAGCTGGTGCTCGGCCCCAACTTCGCCTGGATCGGCTCGACGCCGGCGCTGCTCACTTTCTCGGCCGCGACGATCCTCGAGATCGCCGGCTACTACATGCCCTGGGTGGACAACCTGCTCGATACCATCGCGACGCCGACGGCGGTGATCGCCGGCATCCTGGTGACGGCCTCGGCGATGACCACCGACGTCAGCCCGTTCCTCAAGTGGACGCTGGCGGTGGTGGCCGGCGGCGGCACCACGGCGGCGTTCCAGGGGATCACCTCGGTCACGCGCCACATCTCCTCCTTCACCACGGGGGGGCTCGGCAACCCGGTGCTCGCCACCGCCGAGGCGGGGGGAGCGGCGATGCTCTCCGTGCTGGCGATCACCCTGCCGGTAATCGCCTTCCTGCTGGTGGTGGGACTGCTCTACTTCGGGGTCAAAAAAGTGCTGTTCCGGTTCCGCCGCCCACCCATGGCGCGGACCGCCTGACGCGCTCCGCGTCCCGGGACCGTCCATGCGGGGGATCGCTCTCGCGGTAGTTTTGGCCGTAACGCTGGCCGTCCTCGCCGGATGTACCTCGGCGGGGCCGACGACCGTCGCGGGGGTGGCCCGCGAGCTGCGCCAGCGCGGGGTCGATCCCGCCGAGGTCGTCGTCCCCTTCGAGGTGACCGGCGAGATGCGGGCCTGGGTGCACGCGCGGGTGCCGGATGCCGGCTCCCCCGAGCAGCGCCTGGAGCGGCTCCTCGCCGTGATCGTCGATCCGTCCGGCATGGCCCTCTCCTATGAAGGGACGCGCACCAACACCGCCTACGACGCATTCGCCTCCCGCAAGGCCAACTGCCTCGGATTCACCAGCCTGTTCGTGGGCCTGGCGCGCGAGCTGGGCATTCCGGCGTTCTACCTCGGGGTGGACGACGTCGAGCGCTTCGAGCGCGACGGTGACCTGCTGGTGATCTCGGGGCACGTCAGCGCCGGGTTCGATCTCGGCGGCGGCAGGACCAAGATCCTGGAGTTCACCAACGCTCCCTCGGCCGACTACCGGCACACCCGCCGCCTCTCCGACCTGACGGCGATCGCCCTCTATTATTCGAACCATGGCGCCGAGCTGCTTCGCGCCGGCCGCATGGACGAAGCCCTGCCCTGGCTGCGCAAGGCCGTGGCGATCGATCCCGAGCTGGGCGACGGCTGGGTGGATCTGGGGGTCGGGCTGCGGCGGGCCGGCGATCTCGACGGCGCTGAGGCCGCGTACCGGCGCGCCCTGGAGGTCAATCCCCAGGGGGCTTCCGCGTATCAGAACCTGGCGGTCCTCCTGCGCCTGCGCGGACAGTCGCGGGAAGCCGACGATCTGCTGGTGCTCTCGACCCAGGCCAGTGGCCAGAACCCGTTCAGCTACATCGCGCTGGGGGACCTGTCGCTGTCGCGGGGGCGGACCGAGGAGGCGCGGCGTTACTACCGCCGTGCGATGCGGTTGAATCGCGACGACGCGGAGCCCTACGCCGCGCTCGGTCTGGCGGCCCTCGCCGGCGGCGATCGTGACGAGGCGAGAAAGTGGCTGCGCAAGGCCGCGGCGCGGGACAAGGGCAACGAACGGGTGCGGCGGCTCGGAGCGCGGCTGGCCGGCTGATGATAAAGATCACGGGTGAATAGCATCTGGAAGATCTGGATCGATACCGGCGGCACCTTCACCGATTGCCTGGCGGTCGACCCGAAAGGGGCGCTCCACCGTGCCAAGGTGCTGTCGACGAGCGCCGTCCGCGGCCGGATCGCGGGGTCTGAAGGGGATGCGATCCGTCTCGCCACGGCCTGGGATCTGCCGCCGGGATTCTTTCGCGGTTTCGCCTTTCGCGTCCTGGGCAGCGACGCCGCCCGCACCGTCGAGGATTCCGATCCCGCCCTCCTCCGCCTGGACAGCCCGATTCCGGGAGATCTCGCCGGCGCCGCTTTCGAGCTGCGCTCCCCCGAGGAGGCGCCGGTCCTCGCCGCCCGGCTGGTGACCGCGCACTCCGCTCGCGGCCGGGCTGCCGGAGATCGCCATGCGGCTCGCCACCACGCGGGGCACCAACGCGCTGCTCGAACGCAAGGGGGCCGCGACCGCCCTGTTCATCACCCGCGGTTTCGCCGACCTCCTGCGCATCGGCACCCAGCAGCGGCCGGACCTCTTCGCGCTGGAGATCGTCCGCTCCGAGCCCCTCTACCGCGAGGCCGTCGAGGTCCCCGAGACGGCTGGCGGCGGACGGCTCGGTGCTGATCCCGCTAGACTCCGGAGCGGTCCGCGAGGCCGCGCGGCGCCTGCTGGACGGCGGGATCGAGGCCGCGGCCGTGGCTCTGATGCACGCCTACCGCTCTCCGGCTCACGAGCGGGAGGTCGGGAGGCTGCTTCGCGAGGCCGGCTTCCGCTACGTCTCGCTCTCCTCGGAGCTGGCGCCGCTGATCAAGCTCCTGCCGCGGGCGGAGACGGCGGTGGTGGACGCCTATCTCTCGCCGATCCTGGAGCGCTATCTGGCCGGCGTCTCCAGCGCGCTCGGCTCCGGCTCGCCTGCACGTGATGACCAGCGCCGGCGGGCTGGTGCGGGCGGAGGCCTTCCGCGCCAAGGACGGGCTCCTCTCCGGACCCGCCGGCGGGGTCGTCGGCGCCGCCCGCGCCGGCCGGCGCTCCGGCTTCTCGCGGGTGATCGCCTTCGACATGGGGGGCACCAGCACCGACGTCGCTCGCTGGGACGGCGACTTCGAATACCTCTTCGAGCATCAGGTGGGGGACGCCCACCTCGTCGCGCCCGCCCTCGCCATCGAGAGCGTGGCCGCCGGTGGCGGCTCGATCTGCGGCTTCGACGGCATTCAGCTCAAAGTGGGTCCGGAGAGCGCGGGAGCCTGGCCCGGCCCCGCCTGCTACGGCGCGGGGGGGCCGCTGACGCTGACCGACGTCAACCTGATCCTCGGCCGTCTCGACCCGGACCGCTTCGAGATCCCCCTGGACACGGCGGCGGCGGGGCAGGCTCTCGACGGGCTGCGCGCGCGGATGGGAGCGTTCGATCCCGGTCCCGAGGCGATCCTCGCCGGTCTGCTCGAAATCGCCGATGAGCGCATGGCCGAGGCGATCCGCTCGATCTCGCTGCGCCAGGGGTACGATCCGGCCGGCCACGCGCTGGTCGCCTTCGGCGGCGCAGGAGCCCAGCACGCCTGCGCCGTGGCCGGGCTGCTGGGAATTGGCAGTGTCCTGGTGCCGGCGGACGCGGGGCTGCTCTCGGCGCTGGGGTTGGGTGCGGCGGTCGTCGAGCGTTTCGCCCAGCGGCAGGTGCTCGAGCCGCTGGACCGGGTGAAAGGGGAGCGGATCGCCGGCTGGCTCGCAGAGCTCGGCCGCGAGGCTGCTGAGGCGGTCCGCGCGGAGGGGATCGCGGCCGGGGAGATCGCCGTCCGGAGACGGCTGCTGAACCTCCGCTTCGCCGGCCAGGAGACGACGCTCGCGATTGATTACGGAGAGGACGATGCGATCGAGCCTGCTTTTGACGCGGCCTACCGGGAGATCTACGGCTACGCCCCCGAAGGGCGGGCGATCGAGCTGGAGTCGATCCGCGTAGTCGCCTCCTCCCGGTCTTCCGGGGACGACATCCGGGCTCCCGAGCCGGAGCCGTCCGCGGCCGTCCCCTCCGGCCTGCGGCGCTGCTGGACCGGCGGCGACTGGCGGGACATCCCGTTCTTCGACCGCTCCCGTCTGATCCCCGGCGCTGCCTTTATCGGCCCCGCGCTCGTCTTTGAAAGCCACAGCGCCACCCTGGTGGCGGAGAAGTGGCGAAGGGCGGGTGGACGGGGCGGGAAATCTGGCGCTGAAGCGTGGAGTAGAGTGACGCCATGGATCTGGATCTGACCGGCCGCCGCCGCGACGACCCCACCCCTGAATACGCCCGCCGGCTCCTCCCCGTGACTCGCATCTGCCGGGCGCTGGCGGGGACGGTGGTGCTGTTCGGCATCCTGAGCTGGACGTTGACCCGCGAGGCCGGAGGCGGGCTGCCGCCGGTGGTGCCGCTCGCGCTGTCGCTTCTGGCGGCGGTAATGATCCTGCTCTCCTCGCGTTTCCGCTCCTCGGTGCTGAAGCGCGCCTTCCCCCGCTCGGCGGAGTTGCGGCCGAGCCCCGAAACGGTGCTCGCCGCCTACGGAAAAGCGACCCTGATCAGCTTCGCGATCCTGGAGGTGGCCGCGCTGCTCGGGCTCGTCGTCTCGATGACCTCCGGATCGGCCTACTACGGGATCGTTCTCTGCATCGCCACCCTCTTCGCCATGTTCACCCGTTGGCCCCGCGCCGCCGAGGTCGACCGCCTTCTCCGAGGACGCGCCGCGCCGTGATCTTTTCCCTGGTCGCCATGGCTCTGGCGCTCCTCGCCGCCGCCCCCTCCGTCAAAAGAGCGATCTTCAAGCGGGCTGACGCCGAGGGGTTCGATGGCGATCAGGAAAAGCGGCTCGCCGCCTGGCAGAAGGCCACCATCGTAGCCTTCGCCCTGCAGGAAGCCGGAGGCCTGATCGGTTTCGTGCTGACCGCGATCAGCGGAAACTTCTGGTGGGCCTGGGGCCTGGGAGGCGCCGCACTGATCGCCATGGCCATGGACTGGCCGAAGCGCGAGCACCTCGGGATGGATCAGACTCCCGGGCCGAAGTAGAAGTGATTGGCTTGGGCATCGACGGCGAAGCGGATCGAGTCGAGCAGGCCGGAGTAGCCGAGGAAGTTGCGTCCGGGTGGCCAGTCGGGGGAAATGAAGAAAGGCGCGAAGGTGTCCAGGTGTAGCCCTTCTTTGGCGAGAAAAGTAACCCTCAATCGGATCAGAGTTCCCTGTAGGATGCCGAAGTGGGTCTGAAGCTGGGTTCGTAAGCCTTCCATACCCATCAATCCAAAGTTCCTGGCAAGAACAGGATCCAAGACAGACCAAGCGGCGCCTGTATCGACCTGCGCGTAGAAGCCAGAGTCGACCCGCCCCTCGAGACAGATCTTGACAAAGATTTTGGCCGTCGGCTCCCGAAATTCTCTCAGGGAATCGAGAAACAAGGCTCTGCCACAGGTGAAATCAACCCTATCGAGTTTGAGCATCGCGCCGATTTTCTAGTCGATGTAGTGGAGCAAGACACGCCGGCCCGGCGGATTCTTTTTCAGGTGGGACGTAACCTCATCCAGAGACGGGGAACTGGCAATCAACTCGCCCTCAAGGAGGGCCACCCACTGGCCACAGTAATTTTTCCCGTGCTGCCGTATCCAATTCACGTTAGGCATGGGATCGGAATCCAGTTCCTTGTTGCTGCTGATTTTGGACACCGCCGGTGCCAAAACCCGCTGCCACTTAAGGAGTTCTTCGTCGGGTGCCCCATTTTCAAGGGCTTCGGCCAGCAGCTTGCGGGCGCCACCGACGTAATCCTGCTCGACGAGATCACGGATCCTCTCCGTGTAGGAGCGGGTCTCTTCTTCCTGAGGCTTCCTGAGCGCTTTAGCCATGGTGTCGTCCTTCCGTCCCTATGGTACACCAGGACCCTGTGGACGCGTCACTCCGTAGAAAATCGCGTCAGGAGATGACTGGCTCGGTTGCCGCGGGCACCAGCACCGTCCCCTTCCTCTTCCCATCCTCTCCGTAGCGGGCGGCGATCCACTCTCCCGCCCTGCGGCCGGTCCCCTGGCGGGCGACGGCGACGATCGAGCCTCCGAAGCCGCCGCCGGTGATCCGGGCTCCGAAGATGTCCGGCTCCTCGCTCGCCAGCTTGACGAGGCGGTCGATCTCGGGGATCGAGACCTCGAAGTCGTCGCGCAGCGATTCGTGCGAGGCGTAGAGGAGCTTTCCCAGCCGCGGCAGGTCTCTTTCGCGCAGGGCGGCCACGGCGGAACGGACTCTGGCGTTCTCCGTGATGACGTGCCGTGCCCGGCAGTCGAGCGGATCGGGGAGGGAGGGAAGACGCCAGAGATCCTGCGGACTCAGGTCCCGGAGCTGGTGCACGCCCAGCAATTCCGCCGCGCGTTCGCACTCCCGCCGCCGCGTGCGGTACTCGCCCCCGGCATGGCTGTGCGAGATCCCGGAATCGATCACCACCAGCTCGGCCTCCGCCGGCAGCGGAATCTTTTCGTATTGCAAACTCCGGGTGTCGAGGAACAGGGCGGTCTTCTCGTCGGCGAGGTTCGAAGCCATCTGGTCCATGACGCCGACCGGCGCGCCCACGAAGTCGTTCTCGGCCTTCTGGCCGGCGAGGGCGAGCTGCACGTCGTCGAGCTCCAGCCCGAACGCCTCGCGCAGGGCGCGCAGCAGCGACACCTCCAGCGCCGCGCTCGACGACAGCCCGCCCCCCAGCGGCACGTCGGATTCGATCCGCAGGTCGAATCCCTGGAGCTTGTGTCCGGTCAGCCGCAACACCTCCGTGACCCCCTGCACGTAGTCGATCCAGCCGTGGCCGGGCTCCTCGTCGCCGATCCGGTACTCCAGGATGTCCGGCTCCTGCACACTGGCGCTCCAGGCGCGGACCCGCGGCTCGGAGCGGGTGGCAAGCTCCACCCGCGTCCGCTGCGGAATGGCGAGCGGCAGCACGAAGCCGCCGCTGTAATCCGTATGCTCGCCGATCAGGTTGACCCGCCCGGGAGCGTCGGCCCGTATCTCCGGATCGCGGCCGAAGAGGTCGGAAAAGGTTTTATTCAAGTTTCACCTCCACCGCTTGCAGCTCCTTGACCTTCTCCTCAGGCAGCGTATCCGCGGTGAACACGCCGGCGCCGATCTCGCTGCCGGCCAGGTACTTGAGCCGGCCCGGCATGCGGTAGGCGGGGTAGAACTCGATGTGCAGGTGCGCCTCCGGGTGCGGCTGGCCGTCGGTGGGCGCCTGGTGAAAGACCATGATGTATGGAAAGGGTTTTCCCCAGAGGCCGTCGTACTTCAAGCAGCACGGTCTTGAGCGCCCGCGCGAAGTCGGCCCGCTCGGCGGCGTCGAGATCCGCCACCGAGCCGGCGGGCCGGCGCGGCGCGATCCAGACCTCGTAGGAGTAGCGCGCGAAAGCCGGCACCAAGGCGACCGCCCGCTCGCCCGTGTAGAGCATCCGCCGGCCGTCCTCCAATTCCTTGCGGATCAGATCGTCCAGCAGGCCGCTGCCGTGCTCCGCGAGATGAGCGCGCTGCATCTCCAGCTCCCGCGCCGGCACGGGCGGGACGAACGGATAGGCGTAGATCTGCCCGTGCGGATGATGGAGCGTCACGCCGACCTCGACGCCGCGGTTCTCGAACGGCATCACGTAGTCGATGTCCTCGCGCGCGCCGAGCTCGCGGTAGCGGTCCGCCCAGACCTCCAGGAGCAGCTCGAGGTGCCAGAGCGGCAGCGCGCCGAGGGACGCATTCGGATCCTGGGTGAAGACCACGACCTCGCACGCGCCCTTGCCCGGCCGGGTGGGGACGATCGACGGCGGCGCCGGCTCGTCGGCCCGTCCGGTCAGGGTGGGGAAGCGGTTCTCGAAGACCGCCACGTCGTAGTCGCCGGGCGGCAGCTCGGTCGGATGCGCCGGATCCGTCGTCGGCGCCAGCGGGTTGTACTCCGGCGGCGGCAGGAAGGTGCGGTTCTGGCGATGGCTGGCGTAGG
Source organism: uncultured Acidobacteriota bacterium (assembly GCA_963792575.1). GTDB lineage: Bacteria > Acidobacteriota > Thermoanaerobaculia > Multivoradales > UBA5704 > DATARR01. The sequence continues at coordinate 444,767 of CAWBWZ010000020.1, read as the reverse complement.
CCACCCACTCGCCGCGCAGCGGGTGCCAGCGCAGGTGCGTCTGCGAGCCGGGAGGATCGGTGCCGGGGCTGGTCGCCTCAATGTCGCCGGCGATGGGCGTCCGCGAGTAGAGGATCAGCTGCCGGCCGTCGGGCTTGATGAAGACCTTTTTATCCATGCCCCGTGCCTCAGTCGTCCGGAGCGTGGGGGTCGTGCTCGTGCCGGCGCCGCCCATCCCGACCGCCATCGGGTTCACCCGGCCCGGCGACTCCACCCCGCGCGTCGCGGCGGAATCTCCTCCAGGGGGAACTTGGGCGTGCGGTCGGCGCAGCAGGCCGTTGGCCTCCTGGTAGGTGTCGGCGAACTGCGTGTAGCAGAAGCCGGCGAAGAGCGTCGAGCGAGCGCACCGCGTCGAGCAGCTCGCGTGTAGCGCGCGGCGAGCTCCTCCGCGCGTCTGTGCGCGCGAGTAGCCCCAGGCGCCGCGTTCGTCCGTGGATAGGCGATGCCGCCGAACTCGGTGAGCATGATCGGGCTGGTCGCCGCTGCGCGTGCTCCTCGAGCACCAGGAGCCGGCCGCCGGGGCGCTCGCGCTTGAACAGCCGCGGCAGCGACGTCCTCGCGCCTGGTAGCGCTTTGCGATCCGCTCCGGCTCGCGCGTCGTAGTCGTGGATGCCGATGATGTCGGTCGCGACGCTCTCCCAGCCGTCGTTGCCGATCACCGGCCGCGTCGGGTCGAGCGTCTTGGTCAGGTGGTAGAGCGCCTGCGACGTAGTGGCGCTGCGCCGGCGTTGTCCGGCAGGTTCGGGCACGCCCCACGACTCGTTGAACGGCACCCAGGCGATGATGCACGGGTGGCTGTAGTCGCGGTCGATCGCCTCCATCCACTCGCGGGTCAGCCGCTCGATCGAGCGCTTGCGTGAAGCGGTAGGCGCTCGGCATCTCCTCCCAGACCAGCAGGCCGAGCCGGTCGGCCCAGTAGAGATAGCGCGGGTCCTCGATCTTCTGGTGCTTGCGCACGCCGTTGAAGCCCATCGCCTTGGCCAGCTCGACGTCGCGCCGCAGCGCCTCGTCGTCCGGCGCGGTCAGGCCGCGTCTCGGGCCAGTAGCCCTGGTCGAGCACCATGCGCAGCGTGGTACGGGCGGCCGTTCAGCACGAAGCGGTCGCCCTGCACGGCGATCGAGCGCAGCGCCGTGTAGCTGCTGACCTCGTCGAGCAGCTCGCCGCGCTCGTCCCAGCAGCTCGCAGCTCGGCCTCGATGCAGCGTCGGCGACTCGCGGGCTCCACAGCAGCTCGTTGCGGTAGTCGTCGATGCCCGGGTCGGACAGCGCGATGCGGCGGTGCGACCTCGCCGGCGACCACCTGGTAGCGTGTCGTCGCGCCAGCAGCGCGCTCGCCGTGCGCGCAGCTTGACCTCGCAGCGCAGGTCGTCGCGCGGCGTCGCCCGTCGACCGCACGCCTCGAAGCCGATCTCCCAGCGCTCGAGGTTCGGCGTCCAGCGGAGCTTGCTCGATCGCAGGTCGCGGGCACGCGCTCCAGCCAGACCGTCTGCCAGATGCCGGTCGTGCGCGGATACCAGATCGAGTGCGGCTCGAGCTGCCAGTCCTGCTTGCCGCGCGGCTTGGCGAGGTCGTGCGGGTCGTCCTCGGCGCGCACGACGATCGTCTGCGGCCGTCCGCGCGTCGAGCAGCTCGGTGATGTCGACGCGTGAACGGCGTGTAGCCGCCCTCGTGGCGGCCGGCGAGCGCGCCGTTGACCCAGACGGTCGCCGCGTAGTCGACGGCGCCGAAGTGCAGGAGCAGGCGCTCGCCGTCGTTCAGCTCGGGCGACGTCGAAGGTGCGGCGGTACCAGCAGCGGCGATAGAAGCCGGTGTCGCCGATGCCGCTCGCCGCGCGTCTCCGGGCGCGAAGGGGACGAGGATCGTGCCGTTCCACTGCACCTCCCTGGGCGAGCGCCAGCGGGCGTTCGGATCGAGCACGAAATCCCAGGGGCCGTTCAGGGAGGTCCAGGATTCGCGCTGCAGCAGGGGACGAGGGTGGCCGTGTCCAGCCGGCGTTTTCGGTTTCCGAGGAGTCGCGCGTTTAGCCATGATCGCTGGGGTGAGGAGTGCAAGACACGAGCCAGTGGAGTCAGAAAGGGCCTTGCCGGTCGGAGCGATCTCCCCTTCGAATCCTCACCCTCGATCCCTCTCCCAGGGGGAGAGGGAGGGCCCTTCGGCAGTCCGGATCATCCGGGTCGTAGGGCCCTCCCTCTCCACGGAGTGGAGAGGGATCGAGGGTGAGGATTCGAAGGGCAGGTCGTAGCGATGGACGAGGTCCTAGCCTAAAATCCACACCCGAGGAGGCTATCATCCCGATCCACGACTCCCGGCCTGAAGCCGTCCAGCTCGAGCTGTTCACCCATCGCTTCGCGGCCATCGCGCGGCAGATGGGGGAGCGGCTCCAGCGCACGGCGGTCTCCACCAACATCAAGGAGCGGCTCGACTTCTCCTGCGCCCTGCTCGATCCGGCGGGGGAGCTGGTGGTCAACGCGCCGCACATCCCTGTCCACCTCGGCGCCCTCGGCCTCTGCGTGCGGCGCCTGCGCGAGACGATCGCCATGGAGCCCGGCGACGTCGTGATGACCAACCATCCCGGCTTCGGCGGCTCTCACCTGCCGGACGTGACCGTGGTGACTCCGGTCTTCGAAGAAAACGGCGGAGCGCTCCTCGGCTACGTCGCCAGCCGCGCCCATCACGCCGAGATCGGGGGGATCCGCCCGGGCTCGATGCCCCCCGGCGCGCGGCGGCTGATCGAGGAGGGGGTGGTGATCCCTCCAACGTATCTGCTCCGGAAGGGGGAGGCCCGCTGGGACGAGGCGCGCCGCCTGCTCCTGGAAGCGCCGTTCCCGACCCGGGCCGTCGAGGAGAATCTGGCAGACCTGCGCGCCGCCGTGGCCGCCAACCACCGCGGGGCCGAAGCGCTGCAGGGGCTCGCCCGCGAGCACGGACGCGAGACGGCCGGCCGCTACATGGCGGCGCTCAAGGCCCGCGCCGAAGAGCGGCTGCGGGCCGCCCTGGCCAAACTGCCGGCGGCGCGCTACGAGGCTGTCGAGCGGCTCGACGACGGCGCCCCCATCGCCGCGCGGATCACGATCGCCGGCCCCGGCGCCGATCCCGCGCTGATCGTCGATTTCGCCGGCTCCGGCCGGCGTCCATCCGGGAAACCTCAACGCTCCGCCCGCCGTCGTGCGCAGCGCCGTGCTCTACGTCCTCCGCCTGCTGATCGCCGAGCCCCTGCCGTTAAACGAGGGGATCCTCCGCGCGGTCGAGATCCGCATCCCGCCCGGGATGCTGAATCCGCCGTTCCCGGACGATCCCGCCGAGGCGCCCGCCGTCGTGGGCGGCAACGTCGAGACCAGCCAGCGGGTGGTCGACACCCTGCTCAAGGCGCTCGGGTTGCTCGCCTGCGGCCAGGGCACGATGAACAACCTGCTCTTCGGCAATCCACGCTTCGGTTTCTACGAGACCGTCTGCGGCGGCGCCGGCGCCGGTCCCGGCTTCGACGGCGCGAGCGCCGTCCATACCCACATGACCAACACGCGGATCACCGACCCCGAGGTGCTGGAGCACCGTTATCCCGTGCGGCTGGACCGTTTCGCCATCCGTGCCGGCTCTGGCGGCGCGGGCCGCTGGCGCGGCGGAGACGGCGCCGTCCGCGAGATCGTCTTCCTGGAGCCGATGTCCCTCTCCCTCCTCTCCCAGCACCGGGTGGAGCGGCCCTACGGCGTCGAAGGCGGCGAACCCGGCCTCCCCGGGCGTCAGAGGCTCGCGCGCGCCGCGGGCGAGGTGGAGGAGCTCGCTTCGATCGACGGCCGCGAGGTCGGGCCGGGAGACCGGCTGATTCTGGAAACGCCGGGCGGGGGAGGGTGGGGACGGCAAGAAATGCGGGAGAATACAGAATGATTTTGGCGACTGGAACAACCTGCCCTTCGAATCCTCACCCTCGATCCCTTTCCACGCAGTGGAGAGGGAGGGCCCTTCGGCACAAGGTGATCTCTCATCAACGGGCCCTCCCTCTCCCCCCGGGAGAGGGAATAAGGATACCCGTAAGGCACAGATCTTTCAGACATTTAGCTTCTCGGCTGTCCCTCGCTAGGTACTAGTTAGGTACTAGGGCAGTTCTCTTGCCCGGAGCGGCTCCAATTCGCCTAAAAAGTTCCACCGGGGGAACTTTTCTTCGTGGGGGCACGGCTGGAACCGGACCATCATTTTGCTACCTGGAAGTGGCTGAGTCGCTGGCGGCGTGCCGAGAGGTGGACGGCGCAGTGAGGAGGGACGTGATTAGAGATCACCTCAGACGCCCGCCCAGAACCGGATTGGAGGGTTCGGGATGAGGTCAGCGAGGCCATCCTAAACCATGCGTCGGTTTCTTGCTTTGCGATGGGCACCCGGCTACGCTTCGAATGGAGTAGACCCTGTCCATTTCTGTCTCAGGAGCTGTGGTTTACTGGCGCTATCATGGCCTCTCAGCCCAAAACCTCGCCGCGCATCAGCCCCCTCCCGCCCGAGTTGGAGAGCTCAGTTCGAAGTCTTACTGATTTAGCCTGCTGCGGAGCCGTGCCTACTCTGCGTGCTTGGGCCTCTAACGTCGACTTGATGATGGCTGACCCCGATACCCGCCGGGCGTTCTTCCAAGCGGCCCACGAAGGCTTCCGGCAGGCCCAGACGCATGTAATTGAGTGCATGGTGGGTGATGGCCGCCAAACGACTACCAGGATACCAGAGATGGTGTGCAGAAAAACAATGGATGCAATTGCTTGGCAATTGCTGAACAAGCAACTCTATCTCGCCCGAAGGCTCTATCGTGGCCAGCCGCTACCAAGGGTAACTCGCTCGGAGATAGATGTGTTGATTCGTTCAGCCGATCATGTCACAGGGGAAATTGGTCAGCGGTTTGCTCTCATTTCAGACTTGACTTCATTTGTCCAAGTAGGAGATCTACTTGTGATCGATCCCGATGTCGGTCTAACTCTCGCTGAGGTTAAAACTGGAACCGTCAACCAGAGAATTTTTGAATTCATAGAGTCGTATCTCGATTCCCATGACCAAGCCGCTCTCCAACACTTTCGTGAACGTGAAGGCAAAAAGACATTTAGTCAGCTCGGGCGTGTTCTCCGGCAGGGGGCGCGCCTAGAGCATATCGTCAATATTATCAATTCGGGATCAGGCTGGGATATCGATCTCGATCGGGAGGTAGTAATTCCTGAAAAAGCGCTACAGGTCGATTCTTATGATAACTGCTTAGCCAGCTTATTCGAAGACTCAAAAAATAGGGGATGGGCCAAAGAAAAAATCGACGATTGCTTGTTCATTGGCGTCTATCGAAATGAGAAACAGAAAGCCGGTTCTATCGCTTTCAGTGGCTGGTTTGCGAGCTGCGGGGGTCGCCCTCAATTCCCCAAGGCCAACCTCCTAACCCGGCGGCGCCGGAACCAAACAGGGTGGGGTAAGCTTGTTGGGGCCCCGGGGGAGCCTTGGGCTGGCGGCTTGGTCCTTGGGAGGTAAGGTCATGGTGGTTCCTTTGGTCGAGCGCTATGGGGAGCAGATCCGGGGAGTTCTTTCCTGCTTTGACCGTGTGGTGATTACCGGGACTTTGCCCGAGATCTGCCATGCCAAAGCGATGACCTCTTACCTGTGCGGCCAAGGCATCCGGATCTTCGATTACACCCAGTTCGCCGAACCTTTCCGGGAGGAGATCCGCGGGCACGCTGAGCGCCTGGCCGCCGAGGCGGGCCTGACGATCGAGTTCGTCCAGCGCAAGAACTTTCGCAAGGAGGATCGGGTCCAAGAGATCCTGCGGACGCGAGGTGCCCACCCTGGCCTGATCCACATCTTCTCGGCGATGGAGACTTGTTCCTCCTTCAAGCCCTGGCACGACAAACGGACGGGCCAGACTTACCTGCGGCCGAGCGATGGGAGATGCCTGCACTACTACTTCTATTTCGTCAATGAGGATTTGGGGCTGTGCTATTTGCGCGTACCGACCTGGGCCCCCTTCCGTCTGCAGTTCTATTACAACGGGCATAACCAGTTGGCCAGCCGATTGAGGCAAGCCGGTATCGGTTTCCATCTGAGCGACAACGCTTTCGTTGACATCGACGACTTTGAACAGGCGCAGCGGTTGTCCGACGGCCTGCGCGTCGACGTGCTCCATCACACCTTGGATCAGGTGGTGCGCTGGCTGTGTCCGGTCGTCGCTCACTTCAAGGCGGGCTATCACTGGAGCTTGATGCAATTGGAGTATGCTACCGACATCGTCTTCCGCAGTCCGGCGGACCTCAAGCCGCTCTATGAGGTCTTGGTCCGTACCGCGATCCATACCGTCAAGCCGGAGCATGTAGCGACATTTCTTGGGCGCAAGCTTGATGAGCGCTCTTGCGCTGAGGTTGGCAGCGACTTTCATACTCGGATCGAAGGGACTCGGATCAAGCATCATCTAGGTCGCAACTCGATCAAGATGTACGACAAACTGGGTCATGTGCTGCGCATCGAAACCACCAGCAACGACGTGACCTCTTTTAAGCACCACCGCCGGGTGGAACACCGAGACGGCAGTTGGGAGATGAAGAACGCTCAAGTCAAGAAGACGATCTACAGCCTGCCCGATCTGCAGGACCTGATGGGGGCGGCGAACCGTCGTTACCTGGAGTTTCTCTCCGCCTTGGACGACCCGAGCGCCGGGATCAAGAATCTGGAGAAGATCTCCCGGAGGGCTCACGACGGACAGCGCACTCACCGTGGCTTTAACCTCTTCGACGGCGACGACCGCGCGGTCTTTGAGGCCATCATTCGCGGTGAATTCGACATCAGTGGCTTCCAAAATCGTCATCTGCAAGGGCTCTTGCCGGGTAAAAACGCAGGACAGATCTCCCGTGTCCTCAAACGACTGCGTACCCATGGTCTGGTCAAGAAGATCGGGCGCACCTATAAGTACTACGTCACGCAACTCGGTCAGCGGGTCATCTGTGCAGCGCTGAAGCTCAGGCGTCTTTTTCTGGTACCCGCTCTCGCTAAAGAGGCCATGACGTAAAAAATGACGTGAAGTCGTTACCATTTTGGCAAAGATCCCTCTGGTAAGGGACTAGAGTGCATGACGATCCCGCTTGCACTTCCGATTTTCAGCCGAGACATTCCACGTGAGTCAATGTTTGACGTGCTATTTGGAAGAGCCTCGACATTCATTGCTATCGACGTGAATGCGTTCGCAAAGCTCTGCAATGTAGCGGGATTATGCGTGAGGTGGCCAACGAAAAAGGAGGCCGACAGACTTTTGGCGGGTGCGACAAAGGATTTTCGACCTTGGAGCAGGGCTAGACCCGGATTGGTGTTGGATCATAACGGCTCAGTTGAAGCGATCGCCGACGGATTGTTTGATCGAATATTTTTTCATGGAACGACACCTGCATCGGCAGTCCAAATTATTGAACGACTCATCGAGGCAGACGCTCGGGTCAGCGATTCCGGGCGGGGGCGAACACCGTGAGCCGATCCGCTGCCCGATCCGAGCAACGCGAGGTGAGGGCCAGTCGTTTCGGCGATCAAAGCTCGGGCGCAGGCCCGAGTTTTGAATCGTCCGAAACATGGCTGGCTACCCACCTAAAGCCATCATGCTCGGCCCTGCGGTCCGCCCTCTGGCCGCAAGGTCGAGCGCCGAGTCTTTTCGATCTCGGCGATGACGCGGCATGCCAGCTCTACAGTTGCCGTCTCCTGTTGGGCGGCGTCTCGGAAGAGGGAGAGGGACGCAAGGGCCTCGCGGGCGATCCCTTGAGCTTGGAAGATCGGAGCCATCTCGCGGGCCAGAGCCTTGACCTCTCCGGTCCGGCCTTCCTTCAGATAGAGCACGGCCAGATCCAACGAGGATAAGGCCGCGTCATAAGGAAGCCCTCGGGCTGTGAAGTCCCGCCGCACCTGTTCCAGGCCGTCGATGGCTTCCTCCCGCCGGCCCTGGCCGGTCGCGACCCTGGCTGTCAACCAGACCACGCGAACGAGGTCCAGTTCGTTGCCAAGTTGCTCAGCCAACTCTCGAACCACTGGTAAGAGATCCGCCGCTTCTGCATGGCGATCCAATTGGCAGAGGTTGTCCGCCGTATTGAAGCGAAGCGCGAAGAGCAGGCGAGGATTTCCCGAGGTATCTAAGAATGGGGCGGCCTCCTTGAGAGTGGCCAAGGCCCCTTCGGGGTCACCCATCTGTGCGCAGACGTGCTCTTTATTGAGGAGGATGCGCCCCAAGGCCATCGGATGGTGACTAGCAGCTCGAAAGGCGCGATCGAGCAGTTCCAGCGCTTCGGCAAACCGCCTCTCGGCTCGCCGGAGCGAGGCTTCGAGGTCGAGCATGCGCCACTCCGGCAGAAGATGCGGATCGGAAGCAGCACCAGCCCGCCAGAGATCCCACGCCCGAGCGAAAGCCTCATCAGCCCCAGAGAGATCGTTGGCCACGCGTCGGGCATTCGCCATGTGAGCCCAGGCGAAACCCTGAACGCGCCGACGCCAGTCTTCGCTTCCCTCTACCCGCTCGGCGATGAGGAGGGCCAGATCCGCCAGGGCGAGAGCCTCCTGGGGATTAGAGGCCGCCGCCCGCACGCTCGCCTCACAGACCCGCTCCGCCAACCCCCAATTTCGAGAAGCTTTAGGAGATAGCTGAATAGCCTGACGCCGCCGGTTGAGGGGCAGGCCAGCCACCTGATCCCAGACCCGAGTTGCTTGGAGCCGTAGTTCCTCGGGAGATTCGTGAGTAGCCTCCGCCGCATCTTCCATCAGGTAAGCGGACACCACGAGATGCGCCGGGTCGATCAGCGTCGAACGTCCGAAAGAATCGGCAGCCTCCTCGAACGTGGCGCCTTCGGCTGTGGCGGCTAGGAATGCGGCGGCGAAACGGCGGAGATGAACTACCAGGGGCCATGGAACATCCGCGGCGACGGCTATTCGGCGCAAAACCTCCTCTGTGAGCTGCCTTTGGCCTGATTCGAGCTCGGAGATGTAGCTCTGGCGCACCCTTGCGGCTCGGCCAAGCTCGGCTTGAGTCATCCGGGCGTAGAAACGCAAGAAGACCACGACCAGCCGCAAGACTTCTGGATCATTCTTTTCCGTCTTCATGAACTCCGTCTCCCACTCTCAGGGATAGGTTATCGTCGTTGGGCGCACCTTTACCGTAGAGCGCGCCCGCGCGGCCAATGGAGACCAGAGCGGAGCGCCCTTCAACGGAGTCCCTATGCCTACCCGAAGCCTCGCCATTCTTTTCATCTTCGTAAGTCTCTTAGCTACCCCATTGGCCGCCCAAGCTGCCAGCAGGGAAGGGAGTTCCGGGCTAGCGAACGCCGCGCCAGCCTCGAAGAGGCTCTTCCTTCGGACCTGGGAATTCCTCGCGCACAGATGGACCAAGGAAGGCTGCCATATCGATCCGAACGGCCGCTGCGTTTCCGCACCGGTGCGGGTTTCCCGGGATGAGGGCTGCAACATCGATCCGGACGGCCGCTGCAGGTCGTAAGCGTCATTCTCGGCCCTGCGGTCTGCCCTCTGGCCGCAAGGTCGAGCGGCGAGTCCTTTCGATCTCGGCGATGACGCGGCATGCCAGCTCTACAGTTGCCGTCTCCTGTTGGGCGGCGTCTCGGAAGAGGGAGAGGGACGCAAGGGCCTCGCGGGCGATCCCTTGAGCTTGGAAGATCGGAGCCATCTCGCGGGCCAGAGCCTTGACCTCTCCGGTCCGGCCTTCCTTCAGATAGAGCACGGCCAGATCCAACGAGGATAAGGCCGCGTCATAAGGAAGCCCTCGGGCTGTGAAGTCCCGCCGCACCTGTTCCAGGCCGTCGATGGCTTCCTCCCGCCGGCCCTGGCCGGTCGCAACCCTGGCTGTCAACCAGACCACACGAACGAGGTCCAGTTCGTTGCCAAGTTGCTCAGCCAACTCTCGAACCACTGGTAAGAGATCCGCCGCTTCTGCATGGCGATCCAATTGGCAGAGGTTGTCCGCCGTATTGAAGCGAAGCGCGAAGAGCAGGCGAGGATTTCCCGAGGTATCTAAGAATGGGGCGGCCTCCTTGAGAGTGGCCAAGGCCCCTTCGAGGTCACCCATCTGCGCGCAGACGTGCTCTTTATTGAGGAGGATGCGCCCCAAGGCCATCGGATGGTGACTAGCAGCTCGAAAGGCGCGATCGAGCAGTTCCAGCGCTTCGGCAAACCGCCTCTCGGCTCGCCGGAGCGAGGCTTCGAGGTCGAGCATGCGCCACTCCGGCAGAAGATGCGGATCGGAAGCAGCACCAGCCCGCCAGAGGTCCCACGCCCGAGAGAAAGCCTCATCAGCCCCAGAGAGATCGTTGGCCACGCGTCGGGCATTCGCCATATGAGCCCAGGCGAAACCCTGAACGCGCCGACGCCAGTCTTCGCTTCCCTCTACCCGCTCGGCGATGAGGAGGGCCAGATCCGCCAGGGCGAGAGCCTCCTGGGGATCAGAGGCCGCCGCCCGCACGCTCGCCTCACAGACCCGCTCCGCCAACCCCCAGACCTGGAATTCCGGCGCGTCCGTCACCAACTCGCGCCGTGCCTGCCAGGGGCAGCTTCTCAGCAGCTCCCATAACTCGCCGGCTTCGCGACGTGCGACTTCTGCTTTCTGCTTCCGCTTGCGAGCGATGAGCTGCTGGCGGATGTCCTCGGCCCTGGTCCAGCCCTCGGCAATCGCGGCGCGGTCGATTCTGCGAAGCTCGCCGCTCGTGAACGCCAGGGGGGAAAAGGCCTCCTGTGGACTTGGCCCGACCAGAGAGTAAGTGAAGAGAAGAGCATCCACAGCTTCCCGCGAATGACCGAGGAGGGCGGCGAGGGCGTCTAACTCCTCACGCTTCAACGTGTTCTCGCCGGACTCGTAGCGCGAGATAGGCCGGTAGTCTGAGAAGCCCTTTTGGGCCGCAAGCTCCTTCTGGAGCCAACCGCGCTCCAGACGTAGGTAGATCAGGGCCAGGGCCTCCGGTGAGAGCTTCTCTCGCGCCATTCGCAAACCTCCGAAACAAGTGGTTCCCAAACAGGAGGAGTGCCTGCCGGCCCCTTTTCGTGACACCGAGGACCAAGAAACTACACGACGATTTTCCTGTTCCGGTAAAAACCGTCCTCTGAGGATAGTTTATTCGATTTTTAAATAGTGTGTCCTGGGAAGTTCCGAGCCCTCTAATCTCTCCTCCCGTGGAGGGACACCAGCCAAGCGTCCCCGTCCAAGGTTCCAAAAGGGAGGGAAAGCGAGGCTCATGACCGACATAGAAGGTGCCCAGGCGCAACTCCGGCTTCTTGCTCAGAGGCTGGGGGAGATCCAAGCCGACCTCAGAAAGGTCTCGGCTAGCCTGCCGCCCGGGGGTAATCCGGAGGAGAAGGACGCAGCTGTAGAGATCCGAGCCGTCATCGACTGTGTACTTGTCGACTCCATTCGTCCCGCGATCCGTGACCTTCGGGCGGCGGCCGAGTATTCGGGCAAAGCGGAGGATGAGCCCGAGCCGGGAGAATCCATGAATGGCAAGCCTTGAATCGACTCGGCCTCCAGTCCACCCGACCAGGGAGGAGCTTCAGCGCTTGATGACAGGGGGCCTGTCCCCCGTGGACACAAGAGTGGTCGTCCGCCACCTCCTTACAGGCTGTCCAACGTGTACCCGGGAGACCCGGAAGCTTTGGAGCTTTGGCGAGTTGCGGCATCAAGTCGAGGCTTCAGGTAAGCAAGACGATTCCTGTAGATCTTCGGCGGCGCGGTTATGACGGCACACGAGGCCGCCGCTCGAGGGGAGATGTTCAAGCACATGGGGCGCGCCCTAAGCGCTTTACGTGAGTTGCGGGGGATGAGCCAGGCGGCCCTGGCGAGAAAGGCGGGGATCGGCAAGAGCCAGCTTTCCAAATATGAGAACAGCAAAGAACACCCCAAGCTCGACTCCCTCGAAAAGATCCTCCGCGCCTTGGGCGGGCGGCCCCTGATGCTCTTCTATCTGGTCGAGGTGCTCGACAGGACCGCGAAAGAGGAGTCGATGGAAGCTCTTTTGATAGGCGCCGGCTTCGAGCCGCTTGTAACCGCTTCCGAGGAGCTTTCCTACGGAAGGGTCATTGCGGAGCTGCTTGGCCTTTTCAAGGCACAAGTTGAGGCTCGGGTACGGACCGGCACATCCGCTTCGGGCTAGCCAGTGCAATCCACTCGGTTCTGATGTCGAGAAGGCCCACTGAGGATAGGCCAAGACGCAGGCGGCGCGGAGTCCGGACCAACCTTGTCAAGGCATTAGCTGAGAACTCGGATGGAAGCCTATCGCATGAATTCCGCCAGATGCTTCACGAGGCGATGAAGAAAAGAGGGCTCACCGAGGTGGATTTAGCCTTGGGCTATGGATGCAGCTTGGAGAATATCTACCAGCTATTGGACCGAGGAAGCGACTTCAAGCTAGAAACCGCCGATAGGCTTTGTCGTGCATTAGGACTACGGTTGTCCATCATAATCCAAGAACCATAAGACCCGAGGGAAACGAATGAGCGTAACGCCCCGCAAGATATATTCAGGAGCAGAAATCGTCCGAGAGACAGGAATCCCGCAAAAGGGTCTAGCCATTCTTCTGGAGCACTACGGCGACAGAATCCCTGCCCTAATGGATGGGGGGCGCCGGAAATTTCCTCCAGAGTCAATCAAAGAGCTAAAGCGGGCATGGCGAGAATACCTCGCCAGCATTGAAGAGGTAACAGAGCCAGCTAATGAGTGGTTCGGCGCCTTGACAGAGGCCTTGGAGAGCGCGGGCGAAGAACTCGCAAAAGCGGGAGCGAGGCTTAAGAGAATGCAACGAGAGCTAAAGGCTAATCCTCCATTGCGGACTTTCTACATTAACGTCCTCCCGGGGCCGGATTTTGATTTGCTCCGGCCTATTGCGGTTCTCGTGGATTCTTCGAAAAGACCATCTCGGGCCTCTCTGGAGGATTTAGGCCTTTCAGCAGAGGGGGTGACCGCAAAAGAGGCGGTGATTAACTTGAGGGAGATCCTCATTCGCACTTTCGCCCGGATGGAGAATCAGAAACCATCTGAGAGAGAGGACGGGGCACAATTCGATCTCCTCTCAACCCTAATTAGAAGGCGGATTATCGAGACTGTACCGAGAAAGAGGAAGTGAGAAGAACTGTTCAAGGCGCGTGGACTACCTCTTATCCTGCGGGGGGCTGCTGGCTAACGAGTCCCCCGCCCCTTTTTTTGCTACGGGAGCCAGCTGTGTTTTCGTAGGACGAAAACGCGCAGGATGCTCCCGGTGGTCGCACCTGCGGCCCGGGCTCGCGTTGCTCGCCACGGGGGAATCCCCGCCCCTTTGGCTCTCTGCGAAGGCGGCCCGGGTGGCTTCCTGGGCGAACTCCCTTCGCCCTCGCATGCGGGAATCCCCTTCGGGTTTTCCCCCGGCGACCGAGCGGATGTGCCGGCCTTGCCCTTGCGAACCACGCCCTTCCCCCTCGGGGGAACAGCGTCTGATTCCCTGCCTTCCCTGGGCCGTTGTCGCCCGTTCAGCGTTCCGCCGACAGCGCCGGGTTGTTCGTGCCCGACGCGGCCAATGGGAATGCTGAACGGGGAGCGCCGTGAGCGCCGCTCCCTTCGTTCCAGAGGCGCTGACAACGCGCTCATAAGAAACAGGGGAACGGGGCGCGACCGTTTCACCGTGGACCAGCTAACACAGTGGTTCGATACCGGGTCCCTCCGAACGAGAGCGAGCGCGTTCTCCTGCGCCTTGCAAGCGCGCTCGTGAGTGCCGCTCCTCTCGATCACCAGGAGGACAGGGCGCGACCGTTTCACCGTGGACCAGCTAACACAGCGGCCCGATACCGGGTCGCTCCGAACGAGAGCGAGCGCGTTCTCTGCCGCTTGCAAGCACGCTCATGAGCGCCGCTCCTCTCGATGCGCGACCGTTTCACCGTGGACCAGCTAGTGGCCCGAGAGAGGCGAGATAAAGGCGGCGGTCTAGGTAGCCAGCCATGTTTCGGACGATTCAAAACTCGGGCTTACGCCCGAGCTTTGAACCGCCGAAACGGCTTGCCCTCACCTCGCTTTGCTCGGATCGGGCTGCGGGTAGGCGAACGCTGTTCGCCTCCGTCACGGCTCCGCCTCCGGCTACGCGCCGGACCGCTTCGCGGTCCTGGTGTCTTCATCGGGGAACCCCCGCCGGGTTCCCCAGCCCTCCCCGTTCTGGGCGGGCGTCTGAGGTGATCTCTCGCCCGTCCTAGACCTCACTGGCGCCGCTCACCGCTCAGCCCGCCCGCAACCGGCTCAGCTACTTTCAAGGGAGGAAAGAGGAGGGGCTTTCCCGTTTGAGCGGCGCCAGCCGCGAATGCGGGCGAGCTGCTAGGTGCGAAGCGGCGCAGCCGCGTAGCACATAGCACTGGCTCGCTCCCGCCGTTACCCCCGGCCCGCAGGGCCGCACCAGCTAATCCAAGGGGGTGGCGGATCGCCTCTCAAAGGAGAGGCTACGGGCGACTCCGGTTTCCACCCAACGCGCGAAAGCCTCATCAGCCCCCGAGAGATCGTTGGCCACGCGTCGGGCATTAGCCATGTGAGCCGGGCGAGGGACCTCTGGCGGGCCGGTGCTGCTTCCGATCCGCATCTTCTGCCGGAGTGGCGCATGCTCGAACCGCTAGGCTCCCACTTTGCGAAAGATCTTTTCGTCAGTTAGGCGAAGAGGAGATATAAGAGTGTAGCAACAGCTCCTATAGTACTCACAATAAATCCAAGCCTGAGGACTTGATACTTAGCACGGCAGATTTTTGCTAAGGCGTAAGTATGCTCAAGCTTAATCTTGCCCAAATCGCCTGCCGTGCGCCGAAGAACGTCATCTGCATATTCGGCCTCATTTCCATGCTCCGAAATAGCGTTAAAAAAAATAATCCCTCGCCTTGAGCCTCTCAGGCGAGGAAATACCACTATTAGTCCCTTACCAGAGGGATCTTTGCCAAAATGGTAACGACTTCACGTCATTTTTTACGTCATGGCCTCTTTAGCGAGAGCGGGTACCAGAAAAAGACGCCTGAGCTTCAGCGCTGCACAGATGACCCGCTGACCGAGTTGCGTGACGTAGTACTTATAGGTGCGCCCGATCTTCTTGACCAGACCATGGGTACGCAGTCGTTTGAGGACACGGGAGATCTGTCCTGCGTTTTTACCCGGCAAGAGCCCTTGCAGATGACGATTTTGGAAGCCACTGATGTCGAATTCACCGCGAATGATGGCCTCAAAGACCGCGCGGTCGTCGCCGTCGAAGAGGTTAAAGCCACGGTGAGTGCGCTGTCCGTCGTGAGCCCTCCGGGAGATCTTCTCCAGATTCTTGATCCCGGCGCTCGGGTCGTCCAAGGCGGAGAGAAACTCCAGGTAACGACGGTTCGCCGCCCCCATCAGGTCCTGCAGATCGGGCAGGCTGTAGATCGTCTTCTTGACTTGAGCGTTCTTCATCTCCCAACTGCCGTCTCGGTGTTCCACCCGGCGGTGGTGCTTAAAAGAGGTCACGTCGTTGCTGGTGGTTTCGATGCGCAGCACATGACCCAGTTTGTCGTACATCTTGATCGAGTTGCGACCTAGATGATGCTTGATCCGAGTCCCTTCGATCCGAGTATGAAAGTCGCTGCCAACCTCAGCGCAAGAGCGCTCATCAAGCTTGCGCCCAAGAAATGTCGCTACATGCTCCGGCTTGACGGTATGGATCGCGGTACGGACCAAGACCTCATAGAGCGGCTTGAGGTCCGCCGGACTGCGGAAGACGATGTCGGTAGCATACTCCAATTGCATCAAGCTCCAGTGATAGCCCGCCTTGAAGTGAGCGACGACCGGACACAGCCAGCGCACCACCTGATCCAAGGTGTGATGGAGCACGTCGACGCGCAGGCCGTCGGACAACCGCTGCGCCTGTTCAAAGTCGTCGATGTCAACGAAAGCGTTGTCGCTCAGATGGAAACCGATACCGGCTTGCCTCAATCGGCTGGCCAACTGGTTATGCCCGTTGTAATAGAACTGCAGACGGAAGGGGGCCCAGGTCGGTACGCGCAAATAGCACAGCCCCAAATCCTCATTGACGAAATAGAAGTAGTAGTGCAGGCATCTCCCATCGCTCGGCCGCAGGTAAGTCTGGCCCGTCCGTTTGTCGTGCCAGGGCTTGAAGGAGGAACAAGTCTCCATCGCCGAGAAGATGTGGATCAGGCCAGGGTGGGCACCTCGCGTCCGCAGGATCTCTTGGACCCGATCCTCCTTGCGAAAGTTCTTGCGCTGGACGAACTCGATCGTCAGGCCCGCCTCGGCGGCCAGGCGCTCAGCGTGCCCGCGGATCTCCTCCCGGAAAGGTTCGGCGAACTGGGTGTAATCGAAGATCCGGATGCCTTGGCCGCACAGGTAAGAGGTCATCGCTTTGGCATGGCAGATCTCGGGCAAAGTCCCGGTAATCACCACACGGTCAAAGCAGGAAAGAACTCCCCGGATCTGCTCCCCATAGCGCTCGACCAAAGGAACCACCATGACCTTACCTCCCAAGGACCAAGCCGCCAGCCCAAGGCTCCCCCGGGGCCCCAACAAGCTTACCCCACCCTGTTTGGTTCCGGCGCCGCCGGGTTAGGAAAATAAATGCGCCTGAAGCTAAACCTGTCATAGAGATAAACGCGGTCAAGTCTACGAAACCCCACCGCTGAATAGGCTTCAGCCAATGAGAGGCAGCGTTTCTTTGATGCAGGAATGCAAGAAGTGTTGTCGCCGTAGCAAAAAAGAATGCAGCCTTTTGGTCTGCGTTGCGAATGTATTCCCTGACGTATTGATGCGCCTCTTCTCCGAATTTAAGGTGGAAGTCTTTAGCCTCTGGCTCTTTCGTTCGTTCTCGCGTTTGTTTGACATCGCTAGCATCTACATCGCCTTCAGCATGCGTGCCTGGCAGTGGCTGCCGAAGGCTAGCTGGGCTTGGAAGCTCCGCCTTCTTGCCCTGAGGAGTTGCTTGGGTCTTTTGCTTGTCCATAGCGCTAGGCCAAATTTTTCCATCGTCCTGTATATCGATAGAGTGAATAGGGTAGTGTCTTGAAGGGGCCGTAAGTCCAACCTGTATCTGTTGTTATTAACTCCACAAAATCGCGCTGCCAATCTGCTGGCAGCTGATCCTTCGCGAATTGTCCGAGAACGATTTCCCCGGGTTGAGCCTGAGCGAGCATTTTCGAGGCGAAATTGGCTGTTGATCCAATTGCCACATTGGCATTGAACCGGCGCGCCGCCCCGAGGCGAGCTATAGTGACTTGGCCGTAATCAATTGAAATCCTAAATTTTATTGGATCTGTTGGAGTAACTTCCAGGATAGGCTTTATCAAAAAGTCATTGGCAGCCATCATTGTTAACGCAGTCGCAACCGCACGCTTCGAGGCAGCATTGGCAGTGACGCCGCCTTCATTCTCGAAGTAGACCATTAATCCATCGCCAGTGTTCTTCTCGACAACTCCCCCATAATCCTCGGCGATCTTGAGCATCTCGCTGAAAAACAGGTTTAAGACCCGCAGAAGCAATGCCTGCTCGGCAGGCGTCCCAGATGGCCTTCTGGAGAAGCCGCTTATATCCAAAAACATAACCGCCAGCTTCAAGCTGCGGCCTTCACCAATCACCAGATCGTCTTCTGTTGGAATTAGCCGTCCTGTTGACGGAGCGGATCTGGAGACTATCTGTGCGCGTAGCCTTTGAATACGCTCTATTTGACTCTGCCAGTAGGACCTCGGTAGCCCGTTGTAATTAGTCATTGCCATTCTCGCGTCGCAGGTCAGGGGGCGAACTTGCTCGACGGGATTCAGTCGCCGGTTTTTTGACGCCCGAGAGGAAGCATCTCAGAATAACAAAAGGTGAACAAGATCCATAGAAGAAGGAAAGCATATTCGGACTTAAAGATGGATAGTGCCTTGAGGAAATATGCAAGGGCAGCAAATGAAAACGACATGACAATTGTGGCGTGCCACATGTCAAATGAGTCGAGTTGATTCAGTCCCTCCTTTTGGGATGGGGAGATCGAGGCCACCATCTTAACGAACAGAGGAGATAGCACTGCCATCATGATTCCCCAGCTAGGCCTAAGTGAGACATTGGCGAGAGAAAGAATCCAGGATGTACTCTCTGACACCACAATTGTTAAGCCAGCAAATAGTCCAGTAAGGATCGCGGAAAGCAACGCTGCGACAGAGGCTGCAGCCAAATAGGACGTAACAACGCCAGAAGGATCTGAGGGGACTCTCTTTTCGTAGACATCGTCGGGGATGAACGGTCTATTTCCTCGCGGAGAGGCGGCGGTGTATTCTAGATCAAGGCGCGTGTAGATTCTTTGCCAATAGAGAGGATTATCTTGTCCAATGCGCTTGCAGTACTCTCCAAACGAAGATGCCGTCTCCTCAGCGGCCCATCGTGGGTCGCCGAAAGTCAGCGTAGCAGGATCAATTGGGTTAAAAACACCTATGGCACCAATTACATCCACTTGATCATCCGGCACAACACGCATTGCGATTAGCATTGGGCCGCTATCATACAGGCTCAGCCCGTTTGCGAATTGTTCTTCGAAGTCGTCGCGGTGAGCTAAAAGCAAGAATTCGTTTGCGATCCGCAGCTTAAGCGCTGTGCAGATGTCGTAAATATCATATCCATGCAGCGCCGACACTGGGATATGACGGTGATCAGTTCTTTGAAGAGCGTCGGTGACGACATCGAAAATTCTTTCTGCTTCAAAAAGGGTCATGGTTCGCATGATAGGAGGCCCGGTCACCTACGGCTAAGATTCGCCGGTTAAGGACTTCGGCAATTGGTCCGATGACGGGAATTAAAAAATCCTGCCGTTTTTCGGATTCGCCACCTTCCAGACTCTTTCCCCGTTAAGGGTAATTACGTCCTCTGCTTCAATTCCTGCCGCTTCGCCTGGGCGGCACATTGAGGCGAGGACTAGAGTGTAAACGTCCGCCCCTTTTGGTTCTTCATATCAGGGAGCGCGCTCATCACCATCTTAGAACTTAGGGTATACTACGCTGGCCCCTACTACTCGTCAACATTGAGAGTGCTGTCGGGTTTGAGGTCCTGGCCGGCGGAGAAGTCTGCCGGGACGAGCGCGAGATAGGGTGTGCGCTTCCCTCCGAACCGCTCCTATTTCGCACTGCCGGCAGGTACAACTCGGAGGATGAACATCCGCCGATATCTTCTAGTCCATGAGGTCATCGAGCGCATACGGCTCAGCCGCTCCACGATCTACCGGCAGATCGCCGCAGGCTCCTTCCCCGCCCCTTATTCCCTCTCTGAGAACCGCGCAGGGTGGCTAGAATCCGAGATTGACAACTGGTGCAGGACCCGCGAGAGGCGGACCCAGGGCGAAGCGCCGCGTGGGCCGTCGTAGTGCTGCCGTCTATGCTGCCCGAAGAGCGGCCCTTTCCTGGATCGCCTGGAGCTTCTCGTGCCACAGGCGAAGAGCTTCCTTCCTCTCGCTCCAGTATTCGTATAGGTTGTAAGTCTGCTTCAGGTTCTCTTTGGCATGGTTCAACACCGCTTCGGCAACTTCCTCCCGGACGCCCAGGCTCGACAGGTGCGTCCGGCCGGTCCTCCTCCAGTCATGGGGCCGCACGTTGTCCAGCTGCGAGAGCTTCCGGAAATTCACGTTCGATTCTTGCAGCTTGTGCGGATACGTTCCCGTCTCGTTGCAGACCCAGAACAGGGGACCTTGTCCGCCCACGGCCAGCGAGCGGCGCAAGAGCACCTCACCCACGAGACCCGTTAGGGGGATCAGGAAGTCTCTCCCGTTCTTCGTGTCTGGGATTCGCCAGACTCTCTCACCGTTCATCAGGATCAGATCTTCCGCCCTGGCCGCCGCTGCTTCTCCAGGACGGCAGAGCGCGGCCATGATGAGGAGATGGCAATCCGCCGCGTTGACGTCCTTCATCCGGGGAAGAGTCTGAAAGAACGTCTCTAGCTCGTCGTCGGTAAGCCAGCGATCCCGCTGCCCCTTCGGCACGGTGACCGGTACAGCCTGAGCTGGATTGGACTTGATCCCGGGAACGTGAGCCCTGGCCCACTGGAAAGCACAGCTAAGAACTTTCTTGACCTCGCGGACACACTGCGGCGCTTTCTTGCTCACGTCGGTCAAGAGCGCCCTTACGTCCTCTTCTCCGAAGCTGGTAACCGGAGTCTTCGCGAATCGGGGCACGATCCACGTCTTAGCCACGGACCGATAGCCGAAGAAAGTACGGGGCGCGAGCTGGGCCTTGATGGCGGTGAGGTAGTCCCCCAGCAACGCGCCCATGGTCCCCTCGATGACGCCGTCCGGGAACAGGAAGCGGACCTCAGCGAGAAGGGCCTCGGGAGGAATCCGCCGGGGAGCTAATCCCGTCTCCTGCGCGACGCTTTGAGGATCTTTCCCCTCGGCGATCTTGCCGCGAAGGATCTGATAGTCCGTCTCGAACTGCTTCAGGGTCAAATACCGGGGCTCGCCCTTCTTTCCGCTCGGGTGCTCTCCGATGGTCAGGCGGCGCTTCTTGCCGGTAACCGGGGAGTAATACAGAAGAAACCAAGTCTTGCGCCCTTCCTTGGTGACTCGGAGTCCACCGCCCGGCGTGGGGACGTGGAAAACATCCTCCTGGGGTAGGCTGGTCCGGAGGGGGGGAATTGAGGCTTCCGTAAGCTTCCGCTTCATCGTCAGCACCTCGCCCGGCATTCCCGCCGGGTTGGCGGGGGGGATTTGTCCCTTACCCTACCATGAAAATCCCCTGGCTAGGTACTTTATAGGTACTAAGATGAGGCACTAACCCCGGGCCAGGGTGAGACACCTTGACACGGGGTGAGGACTGTAAGTATTAGAGTCAAATGGTTTACCAAGAAAAACGGCATCCCCTGGGACGGCATGAGACCGGGCCGGAAAGGTCTCCGTCACTCCCCGGGAGAGGGACCGAGGGTGAGGATTCGAAGGGCAGGGTCTCTCAGTCACCACCGCCGCCCTGAACGCCATTTCTCCATCAGCCACCCACATCATCTTGTGTTAACCTTCCGTAGTGCCCCTAGATATCCATACTTCAGCTGTAAAGGGGTGAGTTGATGGCGGTCCTGACCCACGCGCTGGCGTTCCTTCTGGGGGCGGCCATCCTCTGGCTCGTCGCGCGGCAGCAGCGGAGCGTCCTGGCGGAGCGGCTGCGGGGGCGGGACGCGGACGTCGCGCGCCTGGAGGCGCGTCTCTCCGAGAACACTGGCGAGACGGCCCTGCTGCGGGAGGAGCGGGTCGGCTTGCAGACCCAGGCGGCCCGCCTGCAGACCACGATCGAGAAAGAGCGCCAGGCCGCCGCCGAGAAGCTGCGGCTTCTCGACGATGCTCAAGGACGCCTCTCCGACGCCTTCAAGGCCCTCTCCTCCGAGGCGCTGCAGAACAACAACGTCAGTTTCGTCCACCTCGCCAAGGCCACGCTGGAAAAGTTCCAGGAGTCGGCCCAGGGGGATCTCGAACGCCGCCAGCAGGCGATCGGCGAGCTCGTCCTGCCGCTCAAGGAGTCGCTCCACAAGGTGGACGAGAAGATCCGCGAGATGGAGACCACCCGCGCCGTGGCCTACTCCAACCTCAGCGAGCATCTGAAGAGCCTCACCTCCGCCCAGGGGAACCTCGAGCGCGAGACCGCGAAGCTCGTTGGTGCCCTGCGCTCCTCCTCGACGCGCGGCCGCTGGGGGGAGATCCAGCTCCAGCGGGTGGTCGAGATGGCCGGGATGGTCTCCTACTGCGACTTCTCCGTCCAGGCGAGCGTCGAGACCGAGGATGGGCGGCTGCGCCCCGACCTCGTCATCCGCCTGCCGAGCCGGAAGAACATCGTCATCGACGCCAAGGCGCCACTCGACGCCTATCTGGACTCCATGGAGGCGCTGGATGAGGACGGCCGGCGGTCGAAGCTGCGCGATCACGCGCGCCAGATCCGCAGCCATCTGACCCGGCTGTCGATGAAGAGCTACTGGGCCCAGTTCGAGCCCGCGCCGGAGTTCGTCGTCCTCTTCCTGCCGGGGGAGACCTTCTTCAGCGCCGCCCTGGAGCAGGACCCCTCCCTGATCGAATTCGGCGTTGAGCAGCGGGTGATCCTCGCCACCCCGACGACGCTGATCGCCCTGCTGCGCGCGGTCGCCTATGGCTGGCGGCAGGAGCAGGTCGAGGAGAACGCGAAGCAGATCAGCGAGCTCGGCAAGTCCCTCCACGAGCGGCTCCGCATCTTCACCGGCCACCTCTCCGCGATGGGCAAGAACCTCGGCCAGAGCGTCGACGCCTACAACCGGGCCGTCGGCTCGCTCGAGCTGAGAGTCCTCCCCGCCGCCCGCCGTTTCAAGGAGATGGGAGCCGCCGGCGGCGACGAGATCGAAACCCTCGATCCGGTGGACAAGGTGACCCGCTCCGTGGACGAAGGCGGCGCGCTGCCGCTGACGGAGATCGGGGAAACCGAGATCGTGGTGGGGATGATGGGGGAGGGCGGGGTGTCGTAGGCGCCCGGGCATTGATGCCCGGGCGGGGGAGGGCGGCCATCCCCGTCCCCTATCTAGATATACGTCTCCACCTTCCCCTTGGCCCGCAGCTGATCCGCCCGCACCTGGAACAGCTTCTGGACCTGCTGCTGCTTGAGCATCTGCTCGATCCGCCCCTTCACCTGCTCGTAGGGCACCGTGGACGGCGCCATGCGCTCGAGGAGCTGGATGATCTCGTAGCCGTAGTTGACCTCCACGACCTGGCTCAGCTCGTTCGTCTTCTTGAGCGCGAAGGCGGCAGCCTCGAACGCCGGCGCGGCCTGGCCTTTGCCGACCAGGCCGATGTCGCCGCCCCGGCTCTTCGAGCCGGGATCTTCCGAGGCTTCCGTCGCCAACTTGGCGAAATCCTCCCCGCCCTGCACGCGCTTGAGAAGGCCCTCCGCCTTCTGCTTGGCCTTCTCCCGGTCGGCGGGAGTGGCCTTCGGATCGACGAGGACGAGGATGTGACGCAGATGGAGGCGCTCCGGCATTTGCATCTTCGCCTTGTTCTTCTCGTAGAAGTCCTTCGTCGCCTGATCGGAAACGGTGGCCTGGGGGGCGAGCTTGGTCTGCACGTACTTCTGGACCGCGATCGTGTCGCGGGCCTGCTCGCGCAGCTTCGCCTCCGTGACTCCCGCCTGCGCGAGGGCCTTCTTGTAAGCCTCCTCGTTGGGGAAGTTCTGCTTGCGGGCCGCGACCGCCTGCTGCACTTCCTGTTCGGAGGCGGTGATCCCCTGCGCCTTGGCGTCCTGCTGCAGGAGGATGATGGCGATCAGCTCGTCGAGCACATGATGGTAGAAGTCGGCCGACGCGGTGACCGGCTGGCCCACCTGGGCGAGGCGCATCTGTACCATCTGGGCGCCGTCCATGAGCTCCGCCTTCTTGATCTCCTGGCCGTTCACCCGCGCCACGATCGCCGGGATCTTTTCCACCGGCATCACCGGCTGATTGGTGGCCGGCTGGCCCGGAAGGCCATTGGCGCCCGGCTGACCGGAAGCCGGCGTCCCACTCCTGGCCATTCCCGGAGCGGCCGGCGTCGTCGCCGCGTTGGGGCTTGCCGGGGCCGTGGCGGAGGCCGCCGGAGTCCCGGCCTTGTTGTCAGCCGCCTTGTCGGGCGTACCCTTGCAGGCCGTCAAGCCGGAGAGGAGCAGAGCAAGCCCCAGGGAGAACAGAGTCGTGCGGGGCGAAATCTTCTTGAGCATGTCGAATACCTCGAAGAGGCGAGACCCAAAGGGGCCGCCGAGAAATAAGCGCCGCAGTCTAGCAGAGAACGCGTGAGCCCGGCCTGCCTCGGGCTATGAGGAAAGAGGAAGGCTCCTTTCCTGGGGCTGGCGCCCACCGCTTCTACATGCGTCTACAAATTCGCGGGTGTGCCCGCCCGCAGGGCGGGATTTATCCAGCCTGGGGTGTCAACCCCAGGAACGGGCCACCCCCATCCCGTTGAAGCCCCGAAGGGCCGACACTCCCGGCGGAAGCTTCGAATCGGCAACGACATGCCGGCCCTGCGTGGCTTGTCGATCTTGGGCCTTCCTACCTGAGGTTGACACCCCAGGCTGGATAAATCCCGCCCTGCGGGCGGGCGCCTTGCTCATTCTGGAGAAGCCGACTTCACGCTGGATAAGCTGACTTTGCCCTGGAGAAGCTGACTCTGCTCTGGATAAGCCGGCGGCGTGCTGGATAAGCTGGCTTCATCCTGGAGAAGCCGACTCTGCCTTGGAGAAGCTAACTCTGTCCTGGATAAGCCGACTTCACGCTGGATAAGCTGACTTTGCCTTGGAGAAGCTAACTCTGCTCTGGATAAGCCGACTCTGCCCTGGAGAAGCTGACTCTGCCCTGGATAAGCCGGCGGCGTGCTGGAGAAGCTGACTTCATTCTGGAGAAGCCGACTTCGCCCTGGAGAAGCTTACTTTACGCTGGAGAAGCTAACTCTGTCCTGGAGAAGCTTGCTCTGTTCTGGATAAGCTAACTCTACCGTGGAGAAGCTTGCTCTGGCGGTCCCGAACCCAGGCAGCCGTGGATTGCGATCCAACAGCTGCCCGGGGGTAGCCCTACTCCGGCCCTACTCCGGCACCCGCTCGTCGAGAATCGCCCCAGCCCGTTCGAGAGCGATCTGCCCGGCGGCCTCCAGAAGGCCCGCCAGCGCCTCGGGGGAGCGCAGCAGGCTCTCCGCGACGCGCAGGGCCTCCACCAGGTTCTGATCGAAGAGCTCCAGATGCCCCACGACCTCGCCGCCATTGCCGGTCTCGACGGCGAAGCCTTCCGGCCCGGAATCCTTCTGAAGACGGAACGCCGCGTCCCGTCCCGTGCCGGGGAGGACGGCCGCCGCGAGCAGAGCGAGCCAGCGCTGCCGGAACACCGCCGCCGGCCGGTGTCCGCGCGCGGAGGACTCGCCGATCCGGAACAGTCCGAAGCCCCGGCCGGGCAGCTCCAGGACGCGCCAGGGGCCGGCCACGTCGGCCTCGCCCGCCGTCGGGGGCTCGTCGCGCTCGCCGATGCGATGGAGGAAGGAAGGGGAAAACGCGTTACGGGAAGACGAAAGGGTAGAATCGTCTGAGCTTCGCATGGGACTGTAACTCCTTTGCGGGGTCAGGCTCGGACGTGAGTTGGCGCTCACTCCGGGCCGTTTTCATATGGGGGCCGGCCAATCCAGCCCACGAAGACGGGGGGTGGGGTGCTGCTGGAAGGGACCGATCGGGGCCGCCGCACCTCCTTCCGAATCGCGGGGAAGCGTAACGCGCGATAGCGGGATTCTAGAAAAAGGCGGGGCGGAAGTCAAGCGTTAATCGGGGTATCATAAGATTGGAGATCGGAGTCAAACTGTTAAGTCCTAACCCGGCGGCGCCGGAACCAAACAGGGTGGGGTAAGCTTGTTGGGGCCCCGGGGGAGCCTTGGGCTGGCGGCTTGGTCCTTGGGAGGTAAGGTCATGGTGGTTCCTTTGGTCGAGCGCTATGGGGAGCAGATCCGGGGAGTTCTTTCCTGCTTTGACCGTGTGGTGATTACCGGGACTTTGCCCGAGATCTGCCATGCCAAAGCGATGACCTCTTACCTGTGCGGCCAAGGCATCCGGATCTTCGATTACACCCAGTTCGCCGAACCTTTCCGGGAGGAGATCCGCGGGCACGCTGAGCGCCTGGCCGCCGAGGCGGGCCTGACGATCGAGTTCGTCCAGCGCAAGAACTTTCGCAAGGAGGATCGGGTCCAAGAGATCCTGCGGACGCGAGGTGCCCACCCTGGCCTGATCCACATCTTCTCGGCGATGGAGACTTGTTCCTCCTTCAAGCCCTGGCACGACAAACGGACGGGCCAGACTTACCTGCGGCCGAGCGATGGGAGATGCCTGCACTACTACTTCTATTTCGTCAATGAGGATTTGGGGCTGTGCTATTTGCGCGTACCGACCTGGGCCCCCTTCCGTCTGCAGTTCTATTACAACGGGCATAACCAGTTGGCCAGCCGATTGAGGCAAGCCGGTATCGGTTTCCATCTGAGCGACAACGCTTTCGTTGACATCGACGACTTTGAACAGGCGCAGCGGTTGTCCGACGGCCTGCGCGTCGACGTGCTCCATCACACCTTGGATCAGGTGGTGCGCTGGCTGTGTCCGGTCGTCGCTCACTTCAAGGCGGGCTATCACTGGAGCTTGATGCAATTGGAGTATGCTACCGACATCGTCTTCCGCAGTCCGGCGGACCTCAAGCCGCTCTATGAGGTCTTGGTCCGTACCGCGATCCATACCGTCAAGCCGGAGCATGTAGCGACATTTCTTGGGCGCAAGCTTGATGAGCGCTCTTGCGCTGAGGTTGGCAGCGACTTTCATACTCGGATCGAAGGGACTCGGATCAAGCATCATCTAGGTCGCAACTCGATCAAGATGTACGACAAACTGGGTCATGTGCTGCGCATCGAAACCACCAGCAACGACGTGACCTCTTTTAAGCACCACCGCCGGGTGGAACACCGAGACGGCAGTTGGGAGATGAAGAACGCTCAAGTCAAGAAGACGATCTACAGCCTGCCCGATCTGCAGGACCTGATGGGGGCGGCGAACCGTCGTTACCTGGAGTTTCTCTCCGCCTTGGACGACCCGAGCGCCGGGATCAAGAATCTGGAGAAGATCTCCCGGAGGGCTCACGACGGACAGCGCACTCACCGTGGCTTTAACCTCTTCGACGGCGACGACCGCGCGGTCTTTGAGGCCATCATTCGCGGTGAATTCGACATCAGTGGCTTCCAAAATCGTCATCTGCAAGGGCTCTTGCCGGGTAAAAACGCAGGACAGATCTCCCGTGTCCTCAAACGACTGCGTACCCATGGTCTGGTCAAGAAGATCGGGCGCACCTATAAGTACTACGTCACGCAACTCGGTCAGCGGGTCATCTGTGCAGCGCTGAAGCTCAGGCGTCTTTTTCTGGTACCCGCTCTCGCTAAAGAGGCCATGACGTAAAAAATGACGTGAAGTCGTTACCATTTTGGCAAAGATCCCTCTGGTAAGGGACTAGAGGAACTGGAATGGCTACGAAGTTCCCAACCTACGATCGGCTGATGAATCCTCTCCTTCGTGCCCTTTGGGCCTTGGGGGGCTCGGGCTCCGTTGAGGAGATTTACGACAAGGTAGTCGAGATCGAGAAACTCCCGGAAGACGTTCTTTCCCAACTCCATGATCCGGAAAAGAGCAATCAGACCGAGGTCGCCTACCGACTGGCCTGGGCTCGCACCTACCTCAAAAAATATGGGCTTTTGGAGAACTCCGTAAGAGGTGTCTGGTCCCTCACGGGGAATGCGAAGGAAAAGGAAATTGTACGCATCGACCCGCAAGATGTGGTCCGGTCGGTGCGAGCACTCGATAAGAAGGACGGCTCTGAGAAAGCTGAGACTTCTGCTCCATCTGAAGTGTCGGAAGATGAAGAATGGAAGCAGAAGTTGCACGCTATCCTTACGCAAAAGATTACTCCGGCTGGTTTCGAGCGGCTTGTCCAGCGCCTGCTCCGTGAGTCGGGGTTTACACAGGTAGAGGTGACCGGGCGCAGCGGCGATGGCGGAATCGATGGTAGGGGGATCGCTCGTATTCACGGATTCATGAGTTTTCATGTTCTATTCCAATGCAAGCGATACAAGGGATCTGTCTCCTCGGGTGAGATTCGGGACTTCCGTGGCGCGATGGTGGGGCGAGCCGACAAGGGCCTGTTCATGACGACCGGAACTTTCAGTCCCGCCGCCGTGAAAGAGGCCACGCGCGATGGTGCCCCTCCCATCGACCTTATAGACGGAAGCGAGCTGGCAGAGAAGCTGAAGGAACTGGGACTCGGCGTCCGGAAAGAGTTGATCGAGGCCGTGAGGGTGGACGAGGCATGGTTCGAGAGCGTGTGAAAGCTCTTCTGCAGCGTCAACGTTGACGGACCAGAGATGCTGGAACCTTCGCCCTGAAAGGGCGACATTTGAAGAGCCTGATGATCCTCTAGAAGGCTCCTCCCTTCTGACGAGCCACAATAGGCTCGCCGGGAGACCAATCCCTGAAAGGAGGAGCAGATGAGAGTGTACTGCGGAGTTGACTTGCATTCAACCAACAGTTATCTCGCCGTCCTGAATGAGCAACTGGAGTCGGTTCTCGACCGCCGGGTCCCCAACCGCCTGGACGCGGTCTTGGGGGCCTTGGAGCCCTTGCGAGAGCAGATCCAAGCTGTCGCCGTAGAGTCCACCTTCAACTGGTACTGGTTGGTGGATGGCCTTGTGGAGGCCGGCTACCGGGTCGAGTTGGTCAACACCTCTGCGGTGCGTCAGTACGAGGGTCTCAAGTACGTCGACGACCGCCATGACGCCCGTTGGTTGGCCCGCCTGCTCCACCTGGGCATTCTCCCGACGGGCTATATCTATCCCAAGCCCGAACGAGCTGTACGGGACTTATTGCGCCGCCGAGCCTTCCTGGTGCGGCAACGGACGGCCAGTTTGTTGAGCGTCAAGAATCTCTTCTCGCGCAACACCGGAGTTCAAGTCCCGGCCAACGAGCTCAAGCGTCTGACCCCTGAGCAGGTGGTCGAGAAATTCTCAGACCCGCATCTCGCCCTGGCCATCACGAGCAGCTTGGCCGTTGCCCGCGTCATCAAAGAGGAAATTGCGGGGATCGAGAAAGCCGTCCTGAAAGAGGCCAAGCTGCGGCCGGAGTTCGAGTTGCTCGAGAGCATTCCGGGAATCGGGCAGACCTTGGCCCTGACCATCATGTATGAGGCCGGTTCGATGACACGCTTCGCGGATGCCGGGCACTTCTGTTCCTACTGTCGTTGCGTTCCCAGTCGACACCTCAGCAACGGGAAGGTCAAGGGAACCGGCAATGTGCGCAACGGCAATTCCTACCTGTCCTGGGCGTTCACCGAGGCGGCGCACTTCGCCATCCGTTTCGAGCCCCTGGCCAAGCGCTTCTATGAGCGCAAAAAGGCCAGAACCAATGAACTGGTCGCCTTGCGGACGATCTCGCACAAGCTAGCTCGCGCGGCCTTTTACGTCTTACACGACCGGGTACCGTTCCGGTCTGCACAAGCTTTCAGTTGATTCCAGGTGGGAGGCAGGGAGCCTGTGAGAAGCGCTGGGAACAAACCCTCCGAGCCTGATTGGCCCCTGTCTTCCACCGGTTTGAGCTCTTTGTCGGGATGCGCCCAGGTCGTGAGCCCTCAGGTGCTGGCACCCTCTCATTGGGGTAGCCTTTCGACTGTCCGTCATGCTTGGACACGACTTGGAACCGAAGATTTTCTGGGGGCACGAGAAGAGTGCCAGGGGTGAGGCGGAGCCGTCACCGGCTCCGCCTCACCTTGATCCCGATGGGTGGCTGGTGCGGATCTCCCGCACCCAAAGAACTGAAACTACGGGCGCGCAAACTGCCAGAGGGGCTCGTCGTGCACCCTCGCGCCGTTCCGCGGAAGCCAACACTCCCGGTAGGAAGAGGTGTGGGTCCTTGACAAGAGCCTTCTAATGGGTGGCGCTTCAGCGCCAGGTTGGCAGCCCCCCAATTCCCCTCCGCCCTGAAGGGGCGGAACCCAACTTCTCGGACTGGGGATTGCCGCTGAAAAAGCACCGCCCCCTCGGGGCGGATATAGGGATGGTGGACTGCCTACCTGGCGCTAAAGCATCAGGCTATTCAAATGTCTCCCTTTCAGGGCGAAGGGTCCGAATCAGTTCCGGATCGCTCCCGCGGAAAACTCCTGGAATGAAGGCGGAGGGAGGGGAAGGCGCGTTGCCTTCCCCTGGAGGTAAAGCCTCAAGGGCAAAGGCAGGTTATATCGCGAGAGGCGATCGGCCCGCAGAGTTCCGGGCACGAGAACGTGTAATCGCAGCTGGTTACCTGGGTATTGGGGAGGGGATTCCCGGGGCGGCCGTTCCCTCCGACCTGGCCCAGACCAGAGATTTCCAGCACCCGCAGGGTTTCACGAGAGAGATTCAGCTTCTTCAGACTCTTCTTCACGCGTTCTCCTTCTCAAAGGCCGGGATCCGCCCCGGCCCGCGCATTGTAGCCGTAAACGCGACGCTGGGTCGAACGCTGAACATCACGGCTCTTGCTATAGTGGTTCCATGGCCCAGCCACCCTCCAGAGCCCCCGAGCCGCCACCGTACGCCTCCTGGCCCGAGGAGTCTCCCGACGGGGTCGACCTCACCCTGATCCAGTGGACCCTCAGCCTGACACCGCTCCAGCGGCTCGAGCTCCTCCAGGATTGGGTGGACGGACTCGCCGAGCTCCGGCATGGACGAATCTCGGAGCATTAGGTTCCTCGGGCTCCTCAGGGCCCTGCTCCGCCATGGAGTCGACTTCGTTGTCGTCGGGGGAGTTGCGGCCCAGCTCGAGGGAGCGCCTATCCTGACGTTTGACCTGGATGTCCTGTATGACAAGGAGCCCGAGAATCTCGCTCGACTGCTTGCCGCGCTCCGGGAACTCAAGGCCCGCTACCGCGATCCCGAGGGGCGGCACATCGAGCCGGACGCGGAGAAACTCGCGACCCTGCGGCTGCATCTCCTGTTGACTGAGCTTGGCGCTCTCGACGTGCTCGGCTCCATCGGCAACGGCCTTACCTATCAGGATCTTGTGAGCAGGACCATCTTGTATCAGCTTGGAGAGTCACAGGTTCTTGTTCTCGAGCTTGCCGCCGTTATCGAGACCAAGGAACAAGCCAACCGCGATAAGGATCGGGCCGCTTTGCCGGTCTTGCGGCAGACGCTGGCGATGAAAATCCGACCTGAACGAGATGAGGAGAGCTAAACCAGGTAGGAGCCACCCCGCTGTCTACGTGCCCGGACGGCCATCAGGTATCAGCTTACAAGGAGAGTTCTTAAGGTAGGATGGAGGCAGCCACTGAAGACGAGTTCCATGTAGACATCAGAATGGGGGATGAAATGCGGATCACACGCGGTTTCTCCTTGATCGCCCTTTTGGCCTGCGCGAGCCCTTGTCTCGCTCAGGACGATACGGCCACAGTCGTGCGCGTCGCCCGCAATGCGGTGTACCTGGAATTGCTGGGCAATGGCGGCCTCTATTCCGTCAATTTCGAGCGTCTGCTCAACGACAGGCTGGCGCTGCGAGTTGGATTTGGCACCTGGAACAGCCCGGCGATTTTTTACGAAGGGACGCCCCCGGACCGATTCACCACCGTGCCCGTGACGGCGAGCTATTTGTTCGGCAGCGGAGAGCGAAAGATCGAGCTCGGCGGCGGAGTCACATTCGGGCGTGCGACACGTGATCGTTTCTCGAACGAAAAGAAAAGCTTCTCGTTCAGCAGTCTGACCGGCATCATCGGGTACCGGTCTCAGCCTCCAGGGCGCGGCTATCTCTTTCGTGCGGGCGTGACCCCTTTCTACTCCTTCGATCAGGGGGATGACGCCTATCCGGACCCCGGGTTCACGCTCAGCGCCGGCGTCAGCTTCGGTTATCGGTTCTGAGGTGATCCGCCGCGCCGGTGGCGGCGTAATCCTGGGGGGCGCGGTCAGCTGCCCCGGGAAAGGCGCATCTTGAAGAACCTCATGAATTCATTCTGCCTTCTGCTCTGCCTCCTGACGGCGGGCTGCCATGGCCTGCGGCCGGAGAGCTTCTCCGGGGCCGGGCCGCGCTTCGATCCGGATCAGTTCTTCGAAGGGCCCACGCGGTCCTGGGGGATCATTGAGAGCCGCTCCGGAAAGCCGAAGAGCCGGTTCCGGACGGAGATGATGGGGCGGCGGGAGGGGGGCGAGCTGGTGATCACCCAGGATTTCACCTTCGAGGACGGCCACCGGCAGCAACGAGTCTGGCGGGTGCGCAAGATCGACGACCATCGCTACGACGCCACCGCCAACGACGTGGTCGGCGTGTCGCACGGCCTGGCCTACGGGAATACCTTCAAGTGGGACTACACGGTGGCGGGCCGCACCCCCCTGACCAATCTGCGCTTCAAGCTCTGGATGTACCTGCAGGCCGACGGCGAAACGATGATCAACCGGGTGACGGTCACCAAGTTCGGCGTCATCCTGGCGGAGACCACGGAGCATTTCCATCGGGGGACGGGACCGGTGCCGCCGATCGGCGGTCACGACGGTTAGAGGATAGAATCAGCTCCATGATCACCAACGCTTGCAAGATCCTTTCCGCCGTCCTGGTCCTGGCCTGCCTCGCCTGCGCGGGCACCGGGCGGGTCGCCGGGCGGCAGGGTGGAACGGGGGAGGCTGCCGTGTCCGGAGATCTGTCTCGAATCGATCACATCATCCTCGGCATCAACGATCTGCAGCAAGGGATCGCGGAGCTCGAGCGCCTCACCGGGGTGCGGGCCGTCTTCGGCGGCGCCCATCCCGGGCGCGGCACCCAGAACGCGCTGATCGCGCTCGGCGGGGAGCATTATCTGGAGATCCTGGCACCGAATCCGGAGGATAGCGGGATCGCGGAATCCAGGAAGGAGTTGGGGGAGCTGACCGCCCTCACCCCCATCGGATGGGCGGCGCGAACCCACGACATAACGGCGCTGGAGCGCGACGTGCGAAGCCGGGGTGTGGAGATCGGAGAGATCCAGCCTGGAGCGCGGGACCGGCCGGACGGCTCCCGGCTGGCCTGGAAAACCCTCGGCTTTCCGCCGTCGGCGAGCCCGCTCCTGCCGTTCTTCATCGCATGGGATCCCGCCGGCGCGCATCCGTCGTCGACCTCCCCGGGGGGATGCCGGCTGATCGGCTTCGCCCTCGCGGACCCCGCCCCGGACGCCCTGCGCGAGCCCTTGCGGGCCGCCGGCCTCCAGGTGGAGGTGCGCGCAGGGAAGGAATCCCGCATCCGGGTCGCGCTGGCCTGCCCCAAGGGGAATGTGGAGCTCTGATCTTGAGTCCCTGTCGTCCTTGCTGTCCTTCACGTCCTTCTTTTGCTTTTCGCAAGACCCTGCCGGGAAAGAGATAAGCTAGAGCCTCATGGAGGAACCGAACCGCGGCGCGCGACAGACAGATCCGCTCGCGGGCGGCGGCGAGATGGGCGCGCTGATGCGGTCGATCGACTGGTCGAGCGACCGCCGTCGGCCCGGTCGTCGGCGTGGCCGCAGAGCCTGCGCACCGCGCTCAGCATCCTGCTCGAGACCGGCTTCCCCATGTACATCGCCTGGGGCCCCGAGTTCACCCAGTTCTACAACGACGGCTACCGGCCGATCCTCGGCTCGACCAAGCATCCGGCCGCCATGGGGCGCAGCACCCGGAGACCTTCGCCGAGATCTGGGACATCATCGGCCCGATGTTCCACGGCGTGATGGCAGGGCACCGCCACGACGCTGGTCGACTTCCTGCTGCCGCTCGACCGCCACGGCTTCGTCGAGGAGTGCTATTTCATCTTCTCGTACAGCCCCATCCGCGAGGAGGGCGGCGACGTCGGCGGCGTTCTCGTCACCGTCACCGAGACGACCGAGCGCGTGCTCGGCGCCCGCCGCCTCAAGACGCTGCAGGAGCTCGCCGCCAGGACGCAGAAGGCGCGCGACCGCCGAGGCGGCCTGCGCGGCGGCGGCGGACGTCCTCGCCGAGAACCCGGCCGATCTGCCGTTCGCTCTGCTGTACCTGCTCGATCCCGACGGCAAGCGGGCGCGGCTCGCCGGCGCCGCGGGCCTGGAGCCGGAGGCCGCCGCCTGCCCCTCCTGGATCGAGCTGGCCGCGGAGGACTCGCCCTGGCCGCTCGCCGCCGTCCTCGATCCGGCGAGGCGCGGTTCCCCGAGGAGCTCCCCGCCGGGGCCGGTTCCCTGCCGGCGCGCCGGGTCGCGATGCTCCCCATCGCGCAGCCGGGCGAGGATCGGCCGGCCGGCGTGCTGGTCGCCGGATCAGCCCGCGGCTCGTCTTCGACGCGAACTACCGCAGCTTCCTCGCGCTGGTCGCCGGCGCAGATCGCCACCGCCATCTCCAACGCCCGCGCGCTGGCCGAGGCCAAGGCCCGCGCCGAGGCGCTGGCGGAGATCGATCGCGCCAAGACGGCGTTCTTCAGCAACGTCAGCCACGAGTTCCGCACGCCGCTGACGCTGATCCTGGGGCCGGCGGAGGACGCGCTGGCGCACGCGGAAACGCTGCCGGCCGCCGACGTCGAGCGCTGGGAGCTCGTGCACCGCAACGGGCTGCGGCTGCTCAAGCTGGTCAACACGCTGCTCGACTTTTCCCGCATCGAGGCCGGGCGCGTCCAGGCCGCGTACGAGCCCACCGATCTCGCCGCCCTGACCCGCGATCTGGCGAGCGCCTTCCGGTCGGCGATCGAGCAGCGCCGGCCTGCGGTTCGAGCTCGATATCGAGACGCTCGACGAGCCGGTCTTCGTCGATCGCGACATGTGGGAAAAGATCGTCCTCAACCTGCTCTCGAACGCGCTCAAGTTCACGTTCGAGGGGGAGATCGGGATCGCGCTGCACCGGCACGGCGAGCGGGCCGCGCTCACGGTCCGCGATACCGGCATCGGCATCCCGGCCGGCCAGCTCCCGCGGCTGTTCGATCGGTTCCACCGCGTGCCGGGAGCGCGGGCGCGCACGCACGAAGGCACCGGGATCGGGCTCGCGCTCGTCCAGGAGCTCGTCCGGCTGCACGGCGGCACCGTGACGGTCGAGAGCGCGGTGGACCAGGGCACGGCCTTCACGGTCACCCTCCCGTTCGGCGCCTCCCATCTGCCGCGGGAGCATGTCGCGGCGCCATCCGTGCCCGGCTCCGCCGCCGGCGCCGCGCCGTTCGTGCGGGAGGCGCTGCGCTGGTCGCCGCCGGCTGCCGGGCGGGCGCCGGAGGAGAGGGGGGAGGCCGCGCATTCTGCTCGCCGACGACAACGCCGACATGCGCGACTACGTCACTCGGCTCCTGCGAGGATCGCTGGACCGTGGAGGTGGTCGCCGATGGCGATGCGGCGCTGGCGCGGGCACGGGCCGCGCCTCCGGATCTGATCCTCTCCGACATCATGATGCCGGGTCTGGATGGCTACCAGCTCCTCCAGGCCCTGCGCGCCGACGAGCGGACGCGCGGCATTCCGGTCATCTTTCTCTCGGCGCGCGCAGGCGAGGAGTCGCGGATCGAAGGGCTTTCCGCGGGCGCCGACGATTACCTGATCAAACCGTTCTCGGCCCGCGAGCTGCTGGCCCGCGTCGGCATGCACCTGGCGCAGGTGAGCGCCCGCCGCGAGTTCGAGGCCGCGAACCGGCAGTTGCTGATCCGTGAGCGCGAGGCGCGCGCGGAAGCCGAGGTGGCCAACCGGTCCAAGGACGAATTCCTCGCCATGCTCGGCCACGAGCTGCGCAACCCGCTGGCGCCGATCGTCACGGCGCTGCAGCTCATGCAGTTGCGCGGCGACGAGACGCTTTATAAAGAGCGCACCATCATCGAACGCCAGGTCCGTCACCTGGTCCGCCTCGTCGACGATCTTCTCGACGTCTCCCGCATCACCCGCGGCAAGGTCGAGCTCAAGCGGGAGCGGATCGAAATTTCCGGGATCGTCGCCAAGGCGATCGAGATGGCCAGCCCGCTGATCGAGCAGCGGCGGCACAGCCTGAAGGTGGACGTCCCGCGCGGCGGCCTCGCCGTCGAGGTGGATGCGGTGCGGATGGCCCAGGTGGTGGCCAACCTGCTCAACAACGCCGCCAAGTACACCGAGCCGCACGGCACCATCACCCTCCAGGCGGCGAAAGACGGGACGGAAGGTCAGTCCGTCGTCCTCCGGGTGCGCGATACCGGGATCGGGTTGAGCCCGGAGATGCTCCCCCGGGTGTTCGACCTCTTCGTGCAGGAGCGCCAGGCCATCGATCGGGCGCAGGGGGGGCTCGGGCTGGGACTCGCGATCGTGCGCACCCTGGTCGAGCTGCACGGCGGCACGGTCGAAGCGCGGAGCGAGGGCTACGGCAAGGGGAGCGAGTTCACGGTCCGGCTGATCGCGGCCCGGGCCGGCGATCAACCTGCGCCGGCTGGCGCGCCCTGGGCCGACCGTGAAGTCGCCGCGCGGCCCGGCGCGCTCCGGGTTCTCGTCGTCGACGACAACCTCGACGCGGCCGAGCTCCTGGTGGAGAGCGTACGGATGATGGGGCATATCCCGCGAATGGCGCACGATGGCCCCGCCGGCCTGCGGATCGGAGCGGAATTCCTTCCGGACGTGGCGCTGCTCGACATCGGCCTGCCGGTGATGGATGGCTACGAGCTCGCCCGCCATCTGCGCGCGCTGCCGGGTCTGGAATCGGTCCGTCTCATCGCAGTCACCGGCTACAGCCAGGAGGCGGATCGCCGCCAGTCCGCGGCCGCCGGCTTCGAGGGGCACCTGGTGAAACCGATCCAGCTCGAGCAGCTCCAGGCCGTGCTGGCCCCCCTGAAAGGGGTGCCGGGCTGATGATCGATCTCTCGTCGCTCTTCGGACCGATCGACATCTATCTCTTCGATCAGCTTCTGCGCGGCCGGATCCAGCCCGGAATGACCGTGCTCGACGCCGGCTGCGGCGGTGGCCGCAACCTCGTCTTTCTGCTGCGCGAGGGCTACGAGGTCTGCGCCGTCGATCAGGATCCGGAGGCGGTCCGGGCGGTGCGCTCCCTCGCCGGCCAGCTCGCCCCGCGGCTGCCGGCGGCGAACTTCCGGGCGGAGCCCATCGAATCGAGCAGCTTTCCCGATCACGCGGCCGACGCCGTCCTCAGCAGCGCCGTGCTCCATTTCGCCCGGAATGAATCACATTTCCGCGCCATGCTCGACGGCACCTGGCGGCTGGTGAAGCCCGGAGGCCTGCTCTTCTGCCGCCTCGCGTCCTCGATCGGCATGGAGAGCCGCGTGACGCCCCTGGGCGGCCGGCGCTTCCGCCTGCCCGATCACAGCGAGCGCTTCCTGGTCGACGAGTCCTACCTGCTCGATCTCACCGCCGAGCTCGGCGGCACGCTGCTCGACCCGCTGAAGACCACGGTGGTCCAGGATCAGCGGTGCATGACGACGTGGGTGGTGCGGAGAGCGGATGGGGTGGTAGGATAGTGTTCCCGTAAGAGGAGAGAAATTTCGTGGCCACGGTACCCCCTTACAGCAGAGATGAGGTCGCCCGGCGAGGCGATGAGATCTACGACCGCGAAGTCCTGCCGCGCCTCCGTCCGGGAGACGAAGGCAAATTCGCCCTCATCGACGTTGAAACCGGGGACTATGAGGTGGACCGGGACGAAGTCGCGGCCTCGGATCGTCTTCTCGCTCGCCATCCGGATGCGCAGGTCTGGACCCGGCAGGTAGGCTCCCGATACGCCCGTCGTTTCGGATTGCTCGGCGGCTTCGAAGCCGATATCCAAGCCGGGAAGCTCGACGATTTAGCTGAGCGTGCGCTTCGATTCCACGCCGCCGGTCAGTCCACGAAGCTTTAACCACGGCACGTTTGCGGCCTGCGACCTCACCCTCGGTCCCTCTCCTGAAGGAGAGGGAGGGCCTTACAGAACCGCGGATCTGCGTAGGGTGCGCTGTGCGCACCTTCAAGGACGTTATGGTGTGCAACTGCACACCCTACGGGCAATACGCCCCGCAGTCGTCCCCCTTCTCCTTCAGGAGAAGGGGATAGGGGTTGAGGTCGCAGGCCACCGACGCTTGAGAATAAACCTTTAAGTCTCCACTCCCGCCAGCGCCCACACCGATGGCACTTTCCCGGCTCGCCCTCAGGAGGCGGCCGCGAAGAGCGCCTCCGCCTCGGCTGGAGGCAGCACCTGCCCGACGATGCCGAGGGGAGTGTCGGACGTCAGGATATCGCTGCTCGCCACCACGTTGGCTTCGACGCTGCCGGTGATCCGGTAGGAAACCTGGTCGGCGCCGACCGCCAGGGTCTGGCTCTTGTCGTCCATCGCCAGGACGACCCGTTCCAGGTAATCCCCTGACAGCTTTTCGCCGTTCATCGTCCCCGAGAGGACCACGTCAAGAAGGACCTGGGCGGTGGCGTCGTCGTCGGTGGAGAGCAGGACCGAAACGTACTTCGTCGAATACGGCTTGATTTCGAGGGTGAGCTGCTCCTCGATTCCGTAGTTCGACGAGGTTTCCGTGGTCGAAGTCGTCTCCTGGGTCATCTCATACTCCAGGGAGACTTCGACCTCCAGCTTCGTGCCGGTACCGAACCAGCCGATCGAGGTTCCCCATTTGATCTTTCCGCCCACCGCGAACGAGTGGGAGTCCGTGACGCTGGTCACGAGCTTCTCCATGTAATCGTATGTGACCGTGGGCGTGTAGGTCACCGGGTCGGCCGAGTCGTTCTGGAATTTGGTCTCCTTCGCGATCCTGATCACGGGGTGGGCCGGGTCGATCTGTACCTGCCCCTCGCCGAGCTTCAGATCGAAGGAGCATTCGACGGCCTGGGTGGTGCAGGTCAGCCACGAATAGCGTGGGATCCTGGCCTGGCTTTCCTCGTCGGTTCCGACCGTGCACAGGCTGCCGACCTTGTGCCAGTCGTTGCCGTTCTCGATCGGCCCGGTGGTGGCCGCGGGGGGATTGTCCTTGAAGAAAAATGACTGGTAGAAGTACTTGCCGCCTTCCTCGTACAGGTTGAAGCCGACCGACCACTTTTCGCCGTTGTTCTTGTGGGCCGTCTCGACGAACAGGTACGGCAGCTTGTCGAGAGGTACCTTGGCCGCCAGGTCATACCCCGTGGCGGTGAATTCCGAGCCGAGATTGACGACGCAGTGGAAAATGGCCTCGTCGGGGCCGATGGGGAGAGCGGAGGCGAGAACCTTCGGGTCCAGAGTGTTCATCATGTCTTCCTTCCGGCAGATGCCGATCAGTGGGTACGCCGGGACCTGAGGGCAATCGATGTGCCAGAGGGCGAGCCCAGTAGAATCAGTGGTTTCGGTGGCGGAGAGGCATCGCGGTCTCACCTTTCGGTGAGACCGGCTCACCGGGAGGATAGCTGGGTGAGGGGAGGGTGCCAGGGCGTATTGACAATTTCTAACATGCGAGCCTAGACTGAAGTTACCGCAAAAATCTTCCGTGCCGTCAATCTGACCTGCAATGAACGGATAGGAACCACGATGCTTGAAGATGCCTCGATTCGGCTGGTGAACGTCGAGTTCCTGCGACCCGGGCCACCGAACAATCAATTGCTCTCGCCGCTCACTCCGTATCTCGCCGTCTGCGGCGATACCGGGGCTGGCGTCGTCCACGTTCCCTACGAGCACGGACGCTTCGAGCGCCTGCTGAAGCAGCTTCGCTATGAAACCGGCGATCCCGAGGATCGCCTGGCGATGCTGCACGACCTGGGCACCGAGATGGGGAAGTTCCTCGGCGGCGTGCCGGGCCTGCCTGGCGCGCTCACGACCGATTTGAACCAGCGCGGAACGCTCGTCCATCTGCGTCTGACGCTCTCGGCTTCGGAGCTGGCGCTCCTGCCGTTCGAGCTCGCGAAGACGCCGGTGACGGACAGCGTGTCCGGCGAGAACTGGCTTTCTCTCCACACCCGTCCTCCCGTCTGCGTGACGAGAAATATCCGGACCGTTTCAGCCGAAGGCGTGGTCTGGCCCGAACGGCCGCGGATTCTGTTCATCGCGGGCGATCCCGCGAATGTGCCCCATGAGGAGCACCGCGGTATCCTGGTGGATGCGATCGAGCGATTCCGGTACCCCGAAACAGACGATGAGAAGCACGAGGGCGATCGTTGCACGCGGTTCGGCGATCTCCTGACCGTTCTGAGCTATCCGACCCTGGACGAGGTGATGGAGGAGTGCCGCAAAAATCGATACACGCACATCCACGTCCTGGCGCATGGCGATCTGGACGAGGCGGCCCCGGGCTCTTACGGCCTGGTCCTGCGCGGGCCGAAGAACTCCTCCGACGTCGTGTCGGGCGACCGCTTCAGGACGGCCATCACCTCCGTTTGCCACCGGCCGGCCGTCGTCACGCTCGCGAGCTGCGATAGCGCCAATGTCGGAACGGTCGTCACGCCGGGTGCCAGCTTCGCGCACCAGCTTCATGAGGCCGGCATCCCGCTCGTCGTAGCCGTACAGTTTCCGCTCAGTATCGACGGCTCCGTTCCCTTGACGAAGCGGCTCTACAACGGCTTTTTGTGGGGTGAGCATCCACTCCAGGTGTTGCAGGAGGCGCGCGCGGAGCTCCATGCCCGCTATACGGCGAGCTGGCACGACTGGGCGGGCCTGGTCGTGTATGAGGCGCTGCCGCGCACACTCGGCGAGCAGTTGGAAACGCTCAGATATTCTCAGGCCAAGCGTGCGATGAACTCGGCGCTCGAGCGGATCGACAACGCCGTCAAGACGAAGACCAGGGATGGGGATTTGTTCAAGCAACTCGGTCAAGCGGTCGATTATGCGCTCGAGCGGCTTCCCATGAATGGACGATATGCCGTGGAAGGGGTCGGTCTGCACGCAAGCTCGCGCAAACGGATCGCGCAAGCTGCTTTCACGCTCGCAGAGAACGTTGCGCCGTTGGCGGATCAGTACGATCTCCTCGACGAGGCCCGCCTCGCTTACAACCGGGCCGCCCGAGGTCTGCTGGTGAATGATTCGCGCACTCTGCAGCATTTCGCCACCCTGCACTGGGTTCTGACCCAGGTGGTGTCGCTTTCCATGGTGGTGGGAATAAAGTTTGAGGCCGGCGAGTGGGAGGCGGCCAAGCTCAGCGCCGACCTCTACTGCGACCATCCCGATTCCGAGCAGCGAGCATGGGCGCACGGAAGCCTGGCGGAGCTCTGGCTGATCCGGCTCGGCGAGAAGGACCTCGACCCGGCGGAGAAGAAGGAGATCTCCGAGCGCGCCGTTCGCCACGCGCAGGAGCTCGGACGTCTCTATCCCTGGCGAGACGAGTTTCCGGTGAAATCGACGCGGCGACAGTTCGAGCGATATGTGCAGTGGTGGGGCACTCAACGCTTCGAGGATGACCTCAAGAGTCAGGAAATCCAGCGGCTCACGCCATGGGATGATGATTTTGGGGTGATCAAAATAGCCAAACGTCTCGCGGACCTGCTACGGCGAAAGGTACCGAGCGGCGATCGCGGGCCCGCTGAGCAAGCTGCGCCTGCCGCGGTTTCAGGGAGCGGTGGATCAACGCCCCCAGCCGAGCCCGCCGCGTCGCCGTCCGGCACCGGCAACCCTCCTTCGGGCGCGGCGCCGCCGCGATCGTTGTCGAAGCGGAAGGCCGCGCCGGCCGTTACGCGCCGCCGCGAGGCGCCGTTTTTCGATATCGAGGTCCTGCCCGCGGGCCATGGCGACAGCCTCTGGATCGAGTATGGCGACGCCGCGACGACGCATCGGTGGTTGATCGATTGCGGCACTCAGCAGACCTCGCGTTACCTGCTGCCACGCGTGGACGACGTGCCGCCGAGCGAGCGGTTCCTCGAGCTGTTCGTACTGTCGCACATCGATTCCGACCACATCGGCGGAGCGCTGCCGTTCTTCAGGGCCGTGCAGCGCGGTCTGCGGTTCGGCGACGTCTGGTTCAACGGCTGGCGTCATCTCTCCGGCCAGCTCGGCGCCCGGCAGGGCGAAATGTTCTCGACCGCCATTCAGGACTTCGAGCTGCCCTGGAACCTCTGGCGCGACGGCGGGGCGGTCGTGGTGGACGGCGGCGACCTGCCGGTGCACGTGCTGCCCGGAGGGATGACGCTGACGCTCCTGTCGCCCACCCCCGAAAAGCTCGAGAAGCTCGCTCCGGTATGGAGGCGTGAGCTGAAACGGTATGGCCTGGAGCCAGGCGCCCGGGTCGACTACGGCAAGTTCCTGAGGGGCACGCCGTCGGCATCGACCGATGTCGACGCTCTCGCCGACGAGCCCTTTGGAGGGGACAATGGC
This sequence comes from uncultured Acidobacteriota bacterium, assembly GCA_963792575.1. GTDB lineage: Bacteria > Acidobacteriota > Thermoanaerobaculia > Multivoradales > UBA5704 > DATARR01. The sequence goes on along the minus strand of CAWBWZ010000020.1, from coordinate 403,071 downwards.
GCGCCGAACGGGACGAGCATCGCCCTGCTGGCGGAATTCGGTGGCGCCAGCGCGCTGCTCGCCGCCGATGCGCACGCGCCGGTGCTTGTCGAATCGATCCGCACCCTGTTGCGGCAGCGCGGCGCCAAGCGGCTGAAGCTGGATGTGTTCAAGGTGTCGCATCACGCGAGCCAGAACAATGTCAGCACCGAGCTGGTCCAGCTCCTCGACTGCCCGCGCTACATCATGTCGACCAACGGCGACCACTTTTGCCATCCAGACCGGCAAGCAGTCGCGCGGCTCATCAAATATGGCAAATCCGACGGTAATCCACCGGCTCTGTACTTCAACTATAAGAGTCGGTACAACGAGGTCTGGGAGACTCCGGACCTCCAGACCAGGTACGGATACTCAACGTTCTATCCCGCGGACGATCAGCCGGGCATTACCGTGTCGCTCCTGAAGCCAGGGCACTGACCTCCAGATCGCCCGCCGGCAGCCAGCGCGCCCCTTGCTGAACCAGAGCGGCGTTTCCTGAATCTGGATCGGTGTGCTCCTTGACCCAGAGGGGCACCCATCCGTGCTTCAGGTTTTCGATCGCGCCGTTTTCGTTGCCGGCGGCCACTACGATGCCGGCATCCGCCAGACAATAGATATATTTATTGCGCGCCATCGCGTTGCCGGCGTCGAAGGCCGCCTCCGGATTGAAAGGGGAGACCAGAACCAGGGTTTTTCCCATCAATCCCTTGCGGTATTTCGCTGACGTCGCGGCGCGCAGCAGGCTGTCGGCCAGCACTCCGGCCGCGGTGCCCTGGCTTTCGAGCGCACCCAGCATCACCGCTTCGTCCACCCCGCGCGCGCCGCCGGAGACGACGGAGAACCCCTGCGCCGCGATCTCGGCTCCGAGACGGGAGGCATCGCCAAGCTCCTTCTCACCCGCCGCTCGCGAGCCGACCACCGCGATTCCGGCCCGGTTGAGCAGTCCACGATCGCCACAGCCGAACAGAACAGGCGGCGACTCGATTTTTAGGCGCTTCTTGAGCCGGACCGGATAATCGGCCTCCGCTCGCGTCATCACCCAGAGCCCGGCCCGCTGCCATTTTTCCAGGGCCAGACCCATGGCCCCCGAACGCCCGAGCAGATGGCGGAGCCGCTCCGGCGTGACGGAAGGATCCGACCAGCCCTGGAGAAGGGCCATGGGATCGTCGCTTGTGAGCAGCGATTCGGGGGACTTCTCCTGATCCTTGAGCCAGACCGCGAAACGCCCCCATTCGGCCGGCGTGAGCGGCTCGGCGTCCCCTGGCGCGCGCTTCATGAACGCGACGGTCAGCAGCAGGATGGCCTGGGTCTGCGGGCTGGCGCTCATGAGATCAGCCTCCCGCGCTCGTCGTCGCCAGGGCCAAAGGCCAGACCGGGCCGCTGCCGGCCTGGCGCAGCAAGGCGGCGACGATGGTCATCGTCCAGCCGGAATCCACGATGTCGTCCACGAGCAGCACCGGTCCCGCGGGGATGCCCGCGATCACCTCGAAGGCCCCGTCGAGGTTATGACACTGATGGAAGCGGTTTTGCTGCTGCTTTTGCGGCGGGTTGTCGATCACCTTCCGGACCGCGTCCACAAAGGGGAGCCCAAGCCGTCGCGCCAGGCTCCAGGCGAAGTCGGGAACCAGCTCCGGATGCCTGAGTGAGGGGACGCAGGCCACCCAGGCGGGCGGCGGTTCGGGGCGCCAGCGATCCCGGATCATCCCGGCGACCGCGTCCACCAGCTCATCCCGGAAATGCCCCGCGGCATGGTCCTCGGCGATCAGGCGCCCCCAGCCGGCGTCCCCCCAGCGGGAAAGGATCCGGCCGGTCTCGGCGCGCAGCCCCTCCGGCAGATTGCCCTTGAATCCGTACTGGGGGAACGCTCCGGTGGCCACCTGTTTCCTGCCTTCCAGAGGGAGATCGGAGCGCCGGAGATAGAGAGAGGCGTCGACCGCCAGCCGATGGCTGAAGCCCTCGTCGATCACCGGCCGGCCCAGGCAGCGGGAGCACTTGCCGCACGGCCGCGGGTTTTCGTCATCCAGCGACCGGGCGAGAAACACCATCAGGCAATCCGGCGTGTCGATGTACTCCTGCACCTCCCGCCACTCCTGCTCGCGCTGGTGCGTCAGCCGCTGAATCCGCTCGTGATCCATGTCATAGGGCACGGGCGTTCGCAGCCATTTGGGGCCGTCCTTCAGGACCGGCGCGGGGTTGTCCACCGAAAGGAATTTCAGGACCTTTTCGATCTGCCCCTGGCGCAGGTTGACGATCTCCTCGAGCCGGCGCTCGGAGAGCCCGTCGCTGTTGGCCAGCGCCTCCAGGATCGCGTTCACGTGGGTTTCGGCGGGGAAGGCGCTGTGGCGGAAGAAATCCTGAATCTCGCCGTCCTCCCGCCCGGACATCAGCACGCCGACCGCATGATCGATGGCGCGGCCCGCGCGTCCCACCTGCTGGTAATAGGCCACGATCGAGCCTGGGGCCTGGTAGTGGACGACGAAACCCAGATCGGGTTTGTCGTAGCCCATGCCCAGGGCGGTGGTGGCGACCAGTGCCTTGATCTGGTTATTGAGCAGCAACCCTTCGAGATGTTGCCGATAGGTATTGGGGTCGGAGGGATCGCCGGCGGCAGGCTGCGCGTCGCTGTAATAGGCGCGCGCCGTGATGCCGTTCTGGTTCAGCCAGCCGGTGACCTGGTCGGCGTCGCGCTTGGTGAGCGTGTAGACGATGCCGGTGCCGGGGAGGCTCGGCAGGTGCTCGGCGAGCCACGCCAGCCGCGCCGCCTGATCGGGCAGGCGGAGGGTCTGCAGCGCCAGGGTCTCGCGCATCAGCGAGCCGCGCTGGACCCCGATGTCCCCCAGTTGAGCGACGATGTCGTTCACGACCCGGTGGTTCGCGGTGGCCGTGGTGCCGAGCACCGGCATGTTGACCGGCATGGCCTGGAGGACGTTCACCAGCCGCTGGTAGTCGGGGCGGAAGTCGTGCCCCCAGTCGGAGATGCAGTGCGCCTCGTCCACCACGACCAGTCCGAGCCGGTTCGAGATCGGCAGCAGGACGTTGCGCACGAACTCGTCGTTGGCCAGGCGTTCCGGCGAGATCAGCACCGCGTCCGCCTCGTCGGCGAGGATGCTGCGGGTGAGACCCTCCCAGTCGCTCCGGTTGGTGGAATCGATGGTCAGCGCCCGGATGCCCAGCCGCTCCGCCGCCACGATCTGGTTGCGCATCAGAGCCAGCAGGGGGGAGACGATGAGCGTCGGCCCGGCCCCCCGGTCGCGCAGGATGCGGGTGGCGATGAAGTAGACCGAGCTCTTCCCCCAACCGGTGCGCTGGACGACCAGCATCTTCCGCCGGTGGTTCACCAGCGCGTCGATAGCCTCCCACTGGCCGTCCCTGAAGTCGGCGTGCGGGTCCTGCAGGGCCCGGCGGAGCAGGTCCTGGCCGGTATGGAGGTCAGTCATTCACGAGCGTCCTCTGCCGTTAAATTGCCGATGAATTGCCGATAACTCGTAGACCCGGCCCGCCGGGAGGGGTCCGCGACGACCAGGGCTGAAGCCCACCCTCTTATACACAAGTCGTGGATCAGGCATTCGTGGCCTGCGACCTCATCCTCTATCTCCTTCTCCTAAAGGAGAAGGAGGACGACTTCGAGTCGTATGGCCCATAAGGTACGTTGTGCGCACCTTCAAGATCCTCAAGGTGAGGGTACAGCACGCCCTACGGGCAACCCGGTCCGGAGTCGTCCCCCTTCTCCTTCAGGAGAAGGGGATAGGGGTTGAGGTCGCAGGCCACGGATGCCCTGATCCGCGAGATGTGTATAAGAGGTGGGCTGAAGCCCCGGGCTCTTCAAAGTTCGCCCTTGCAGGGCGAAGGAGGAGGCCTGCCCTCCCATCGTCTATACTTTGTCACGCCTGCGCCCCGGGGTGCCGTCCCCGTCCGCCCGTGAAAGGAGCTCCGAGCATGGCTGTCAAGGACCAGGAACCGACGCTTTTGAAGGAGGCGGCGAAGCCCGCCGCCGACTCTGTCTATAAGGAGGACGCCCTCGGGGCGATGACCGCGGCGCGGCGGCGCTGGGAGGCGGCCACCGCCAAGGCGGAGGCCAAGGCTCCATTCTGGAAGCAGGACTTCACGACCGTCTCCGGCATGGAGGTCCCGCACCTGGTCACCCCCGAGCAGGTGGCGGACGTCGACCCCCTGCGGACGATCGGCGTCCCGGGCGAGTTTCCCTATACGCGCGGCATCCACCCGACCGGCTATCGCGGCAAGCTCTGGACGATGCGCCAGTTCGCCGGCTTCGGCACCGCCGCGGACACCAACCAGCGCTTCAAGTACCTGCTCGCCCAGGGGCAGACCGGCCTCTCGCGTCGCCTTCGACCTGCCGACGCTCTATGGGCTACGACTCGGACCACCCGATGTCGAACGGCGAGGTGGGGAAGTGCGGCGTGACGGTCGACTCCCTGGCCGACATGGAGGTCCTCTTCGACGGCATCCCGCTCGGCGAGGTGACGACGTCGATGACCATCAACTCGCCGGCGCCGATGCTCTTCGCGATGTACCTCGCGGTGGCCGAGAAGCAGGGGGTGGACATCCAGCGGCAGGTCTCGGGCACGCTCCAGAACGACATCCTGAAGGAGTACATCGCGCAGAAGGAGTACATCTACCCGCCGCGGCCGTCGATGCGGCTGATCACCGACCTGTTCGCCTTCGCGGCGCGCGAGGTGCCGCGCTGGAACACGATCTCGATCAGCGGCTACCACATCCGCGAGGCGGGCTCGACGGCGCTCCAGGAGCTGGCCTTCACGCTGCGCGACGGCATCGAGTACGTCCAGTACGGGCGTCGACGCCGGCCTCGACGTCGACGAGTTCGCGCCGCGGCTCTCCTTCTTCTTCAACAGCCACAACGACTTCTTCGAGGAGATCGCCAAGTTCCGCGCCGCGCGCCAGATCTGGGCGACGGTGATGCGCGACCGCTTCGGCGCCAAGAACCCGCGCTCCTGGATGCTGCGCTTCCACACCCAGACGGCCGGCTGCTCGCTCACTGCCCAGCAGCCCTACAACAACGTCGTGCGGACGGCGCTCCAGGCGCTGGCGGCGGTGCTGGGCGGCACCCAGTCGCTGCACACCAACTCGCTCGACGAGGCGCTGGCGCTGCCGACCGAGGAGAACGCCCGCATCGCGCTGCGGACGCAGCAGATCATCGCCCACGAGTCGGGGGTGATCAGCGCCGTCGATCCGCTCGGCGGCAGCTACTTCGTCGAGGAGCTGACCCGCCGGATGGTGGACGGCACCTTCGACTACTTCCGCCGCATCGACGACCTCGGCGGCATGGTGGAGGCGATCGAGGCCGGCTTCCCGCAACGCGAGATCATGGACGCCGCCTTCGCCTATCAGCGGGCGTTCGAGGAGAAGGAGAAGCTGATCGTCGGCGTCAACGCCTACCAGCTCGAGAACGAGCCGCCGATCGACATCCTCTATATCGGCGACGACCTCGCCGAGCGGCAGATCGCCTTCATGAACAGCGTCAAGGAGCAGCGCGACCCGGGCGCGGCCGGGCGGACGCTGGACGCCCTGAAGAAGGGGGCGGCGGGGACCGCGAACACGATGCCGCTGATCCTCGACTGCGTGAAGGCCTACTGCACGGTGGGGGAGATCAGCGACGCCCTGCGCGACGTCTACGGCACCTACGAAGAGCCGGCGGTCTTCTAATGGGTCTGCTGACGCAGACGCGGCAGCTCCTGCTCTACACGCTCTGGGCGGACCGCGTCTGCCTGGACGCGGCCGGCGAGGTCCCCCTGGAGGCGCTCATCCGCGAGGCCGGGGTGAGCTTCGGCTCGCTGCTCGGGACGCTCTCCCACATCCTCCGCTCGCAGCGGCGCTGGCTGGCGCGGTTCACCGGTCAGATGCCGCCCGACCCCGCGGACTTCCCGGATCTGGAGGCGCTCGCCGCCGGCTGGTCCGAGACCGCCGCCCAGATGGAGTTCTTCCTCGCCTCGCTGACCGAGGACCAGCTCACGGCCGAGATCACCTGGGAGGACACCGAGATCGGGGCCGTCACCCGGCCGCTCTGGCAGCCGGTCTCCCACATGGTGAACCATTCGAGCTACCACCGCGGGCAGGTGACCTCGCTGCTGCGGCAGCTCGGGTACCAGCCTCCGAAGACGGATCTGATCTACTTTTTTCTGAAGTAGAGGCGTTTGGCGGGCCGGGAACGCCGTCTTCCCGGTACGGCGTGTCGCCCCTCTGCTACAATCCGCCCCATGAACGAAAGAAGGATTCGTATCCTGATCGCCAAGCCGGGCTTGGACGGCCATGATCGCGGCGCGAAGGTGGTGGCGCGGGCGCTGCGCGATGCCGGGTACGAGGTGATCTACACCGGTCTGCGCCAGACCCCGGAGCAGATCGCCGCCGCGGCCGTCCAGGAGGACGTGGACGCGGTGGGCCTGTCGATCCTCTCGGGAGCCCACAACGTTCTGCTGCCCGAGGTGACACGGCTGCTCAAGGAGCAGGGGGCCGAGGACATCCTGGTCTTCGCCGGCGGCATCGTGCCGGAGCAGGATATCGCCGGGCTCAAGAGCGCCGGCGTCGACGCGATCTTCCTGCCCGGCACCTCGACGAAATCGATCGTCGAGTACCTGCAACACCGCTTCGCCGCCGCCGTGGCGTCTTCCTGACAGGGCGACCGCAGTGCTACTTTAGCCACCGAGATGGAGGAGGAATGAAGAGAAGGATTCTGCTGGCGGACGACAGCGTCACGATCCAGAAGGTCATCGAGCTGACGTTCATGGACGAAGACTATGAGGTCCGCGCCGTCAGCAACGGCGACGAGGCCGTGGCGCTGCTTTCAAGTCTCAACCCGGATTTCGTGATCGCCGACGTCCATATGCCGGGAGCCAACGGCTATGAGGTCTGCCGGCGGGCGAAGCAGATCCGGCCGGATCTGCCCGTGCTGCTGCTGGTGGGCACCTTCGAGCCGTTCGACGAGGCTCAGGCCCGCGCCGTCGGCGCGGATTCGCACCTGAAGAAGCCGTTCGACTCGCAGGAGCTGCTGCAGCGGGTCGAGGAGCTGCTCGCCTCGAAGCCTCCCGCCGCCGCCAGCGCCACCGCGCCCGAAGCGCCGGCTCCGGCGTCCCTGGCGGACTGGACGGCGTCGGCGCCGCAGGCGGTGCCGGACTGGCTCGCCGCCGCGGCGCCCGCGGCTGCGGACTTCGCCGCGACGCCCGAGCTCTCGGCGGAGCCGAGCTGGGGGCAGCCCGCCGAGCCGGCCTGGGGCAACTTCGAGCTGGAGCCCGAGCCCGCCTCGCCGTTCGCCGCGCCCGCGGCTGCCGCCATGCCGGCGGCCCCGGAGCCGTTCGACCACGAGCCCTCCTTCTCGCTGGAGCCGGACCCCGGCTTCCAGGTTGAAGCGGAGCCGGTCTTCTCCATGGAGACGGACGAGCCGTCCTTCGGCGTGCGGGAGGACGTCTTCGGCGCGCCCAGCGAGCTCTCGTTCGACGAGACGCCGCAGGATCGCTACATTGGCGAGGAACCTGTCGCCGAGGAGCCCGCGGCGGCGGCCGCCGGATTCAGCTGGACCCCGGAGCCCGAGCCGGAGCAACCGTTCCACTTCGAGCCCCCGGCCGCTCCAGCCTGGGCGCCCGCGGTCGCCGAGCCCCTGATCGAGCCCCAGCTCCAATGGAGCGAGCCGGAGCCGTTCGCGGCGCTCGAGGCGGAGCCCTTCGCCGCCAGCCCCGAGCCGGAGCCGGCGTTCCCGCCCGGTCCGACGATGACGCCGGTCTACGAGCCCGAGCCGGCATATGCCGCCGAGGCTTCCCATGAGGCGCTTCATGAAGCCAGCGGGAACGGCCATGGACGGCTCTCGGACGACGACGTCGACCGCATCGCCCGCCGGGTGGTGGAGCTGCTCGGCGACCGTGCCGTCCGGGACGTGGCCTGGGAGGTGATCCCGGACATGGCAGAGGTGATCATTCGCGACCGTCTGCGCGAACTCGAGGCCCAGGTCGAGTAGCGCAGCCTTCGGCAGGGCCGGAGGCAATCGGGGAGCGGTGGTATCACCGCTCCCTTCTGTTTGATGAGGACGATTTATCAGGAGTACAGACTGAGGAGACCGACGTGAGCGGCACGAGCACCGAGACGACGCCAGATACCGAGCCAAAAACCGAGATGGACAAGCGCTTCGATCCGGCCGGCTACGAGCAGGTCTGGCAGCGGCGCTGGGCGGAGAAGGGGTATTTCCTCGCCGAGGCCCCCTCGGCGAAGCCCTCGTTCTGCATCATGATCCCGCCCCCCAACGTCACGGGAAAGCTGCACGTCGGCCATGCCCTCCAGTCCACGCTGCAGGATCTCCTCACCCGCTGGCGGCGGATGCAGGGGTACAACGCCCTCTGGCTGCCGGGCACGGACCACGCCGGCATCGCCACCCAGCTGATGGTGGAGCGCCACCTGGCGAGCGAGGGGACGAGCCGCCGCGAGATGGGGCGCGAGCTCTTCGTGGAGCGGATGTGGCAGTGGAAGGAGCAGTACCACGGCAACATCCGCGAGCAGCTCGATCTGCTGGGCGCCTCCTGCGACTGGACGCGCGAGCGTTTCACCCTCGACGCCGGCCTCTCGCGCGCAGTGCGCGAGGCGTTCGTGCGCCTCTACCGCGAGGGGCTGATCACCCGCGGCGAGTACATGGTCAACTGGTCCCCGAAGCTCGGCACGGCGGTCTCCGATCTCGAGGTGGAGATGAAGACCGTCCAGGGCAAGCTCTACCACGTCGCCTATCCCGTCGAGGGGAGCGACGAGCGGATCGTGGTGGCCACCACGCGGCCGGAGACGATGCTGGGCGACACCGCCGTGGCCCTCCATCCGGAGGACGAGCGCTATCTCCATCTCCATGGCAAGGCGGCGATCCTGCCGCTGGTCGGGCGGCGCCTGCCGTTCGTGGCCGACGAGGCGGTCGACCGCGAGTTCGGCACCGGGCTGGTGAAGATCACCCCGTTCCACGATCCCAACGACTTCGAGATGGGCAAGCGGCACGACCTGCCCGGCATCACGGTGATCGGCCTCGACGGCCGGATGACCGCCGAGGCGGGCCCGGACTTCGCCGGCCTCGACCGCGACGAGGCGCGCGAGAAGATCGTCGAGCGCCTCCAGTCGGAGGGGTACCTCGTCAAGGTGGAGCCGCACGTCCACAACGTCGGGCACAGCCAGCGCAGCGGCGAGGCGATCGAGCCGCTGGTCTCGACGCAGTGGTTCTGCGACATGGCGGGCATGGCGGCGGACGCGGTGGCGGCGGTGCGCGACGGCCGCACCCGGCTGGTTCCCGATTCGTGGGACAAGACCTGGGAGCACTGGCTGCTCAACATCCGGCCCTGGTGCATCTCGCGCCAGCTCTGGTGGGGGCACCAGATCCCGGCCTGGTACACCGAGGACGGCCGCTGCATCGTGGCGCACAGCCTGGAGGAGGCGGTCGCCGAGGCGGGCACCGACCGGCTCACTCAGGACCCGGACGTGCTCGACACCTGGTTCTCCTCGGCCCTCTGGCCGTTCTCGACGCTCGGCTGGCCGGACGACACGCCAGACCTGCGGACGTTCTACCCCACGGACGTGCTGATCACCGGCTTCGACATCCTCTTCTTCTGGGTGGCGCGGATGGTGATGACCGCCCTCCACTTCACGGCCGACGTGCCGTTCCGGGCGGTCCACCTGACCGGCCTGGTGCGCGACGCCGAGGGGCAGAAGATGTCGAAGACCAAGGGGAACGTGCTGGACCCCAACGACCTGGTGGCGGAGTACGGCGCGGACGCCCTGCGCTTCACCCTGGCGTCGCTCGACAGCCCCGGGCGGGACATCCCGCTCAACCGCGATCAGATCGCCGGCTACCGCGCCTTCGGCAACAAGCTTTGGAACGCCACCCGCTTCGCCCTCTCGCGCATCCCGCCCGAGGCGCGGGTGCGGGAGTCGATCGATCCGGCGGGCCTCGCCGCCCCTGAGCGCTGGATCCTCTCGCGGCTGTCCAAGGTGGCGGCGGAGGTCGACGCCCGTTTCGAGACCTTCCGTTTCGACGAGGGGTGCAACCGGCTCTACCACTTCTTCTGGGGGGACTTCTGCGACTGGTACATCGAGCTCTGCAAGCCCGCCCTGTTCGGCGACGCCCCCCGGCCGCGAGTGGGGGACGTGCTGCTCACGGTGCTCGACCGCGCCCTGCGGCTGCTGCACCCGGTGATGCCGTTCCTCACCGAGGAGCTCTGGCAGCGGCTGCCCGGCCATGAGGCGATCCACCCGGAGACGATCGTCCTCGCCCCCTACCCGCGGAGGGAGGAGGGTTGGGAGGACGACGCGGTGGAGGCCGGCATGGACGCGCTGATCCAGGTGGTCACCCGCGTGCGCGCCCTGCGGGCCGAGATGGGGATTCCGCTCAAGGCGAAGCTCGACCTCTATCTCAACGCGGTGGACTCGACGGTCGGCGGGCTGCTGGCGGAGCAGGCGCCGCTGATCCAGTTCCTCACCCGGGTGGAGACGGTGACGATCGGTCCGGCGCCCGAGGGCGCGCGGCGCGACTTGGCGGCCGGCGTCGAGATCGGCGTCGCGGTCGAGAAGACCGAGATGAGCCCGGAAGAGCGGGGGAGGCTGGAAAAGGAGCTCGAGAAGCTGACCACCGAGATCTCCCGCTCCGCGGAGCGGCTGTCCAACCCGGACTTCCTGGGCAAGGCCCCCGCCCACGTGGTGGAGGGGGGCAAGGCCAAGCTCGCCGAGATGCGCGAGCGCCAGGCGGCCATGCGGTCGAGCCTGGGGCTCGCCTGAAGAGAGCCGACGTGGACTACGACCGCTACATCCAGGAGCTGCTGGAGCGGCGCCGGTGGGCTGGCGGCCCCGAGAACGTCGTGATCTTCCCCGTGGTGGACTCGACCAACGCGCTCGCCCGCGCCATCGCCACCGAGTATCAGAACGAGGAGATCCCGCTCCACCCGCTGCTCGTGCTCGCCTACGAGCAGTCGGGGGGGCGCGGCCGGCAGGGGCGGAGCTGGTCGAGCCCGGCCGGTCTGGGGACCTATGCCACGCGGGTCGTCGCGGCGGAGGACCCGGCCCTCCTGCAGACCCTCCCCCTGCTGGTCGGCGTCGGGCTCTGCCGGGCTCTCGCCTCGCATCTGTCCACTCCCTGCCGTCTCAAGTGGCCGAACGACCTGGTGGTCGAGGTCGAGGGGGAGCGCCGGAAGATCGGCGGCATCCTGATCGAGGCGCTGGTGCGGCCGGGCGAGGGGAGCGTGGGTCTCATCGGCTTCGGCGTCAATCTCTTCCACGGCCGGGACGATCTGCCGGAGACGGCGACCTCGCTGCGGCTGCTGGAGGGGACGCTGGGAGGAAATTCAAGGAGCCTGGCGGACCTCACCTGGGACCTGGTGGAGGGGGTGGAGGCCGAGCTCGCCCATCTTGGGGATGCCGCCTACGCTGTGGAGAGCTACCGGCCGCTGTCGATCCACAAGCCGGGCGAGCGGATCGTCTGCCGGTTCGGCGGTACGGTGATCGAGGGCGTCTTCGCGGGGTTCGACGAGATCGGACGGCTGCTGCTGGACAGCGACGGGCGGCGGATTCCGGTGGCCGCCGGAGAGGTGATCGAGGGATGAAGAAGAGCAAGGAGAGCAAGGAGAGCAAGGAGAGCAGTGCTGGGGTGCTCGTCCTGGTGGACGTCGGCAACACCAACACGGTCTTCGGCATCTACCGCGGGGACGAGCTGGTCGAGAGCTTCCGCCTCTCGACGGACACCGAGCGCACGGCGGACGAGTATGGCGCGCTCCTGCTCCCCCTGTTCGGAATGCGGGGGATCGATCCCGCCAGCGCCGAGGCGGTGGTGATCTCCTCCGTGGTGCCGCCGCTCCACCTGACGCTCGACCGCCTGGCCCGGCGCTACTTCGGCAAGAAGCCGCTGTTCATCGAGCCGGGGGTGCGCACGGGGATGCCGATCCGCTACGACAATCCGACCGAGGTGGGGGCGGACCGCATCGTCAACGCCGTGGCGGCCCGCGAGCGCTACGGCTCGCCGGTGATCGTGGTCGACTTCGGCACCGCCACCACTTTCGACGTGGTCAACGCGGCGGGGGAGTACATGGGGGGGATCATCACCCCCGGCATCGGCATCTCGGCCGAGGCCTTGTTCGCCCACGCCTCGCGCCTCTACCGGGTGGACGTCCGCAAGCCCACCGAGCTGGTGGGGCGCAACACCGCCGCCGCCATGCAGGCGGGCATCTATTACGGCTACATCGGCCTCGTGGACGGCATTCTCGAGCGGCTGCTGGCCGAGATTCCCGGCGTCAAGGGGATCGTCGCCACCGGCGGCCAGGCGGCGCTGATCGCCGGCGGCTCGAAATACATCCGCGAAGTGGACCCGGACCTCACTCTGACCGGCCTGAAGCTGATCTACGAGCGGAACCGATAGATCTCCTCTTCAAGGAGACCGTCGCCTGAGCCGCAGCAGGGCGAAGCCGGCCAGCAGGAGCGTGAGCGCGGCGAGGCCGTCCATGGACAGGGTCGGCACTAGAGGAGTACTCGATAACACCCGGAAGCAGCAGGGATCCCCCGGGCCCGGCTGGTCGGGATCGTCGGAGTACCCGGTCGACTCGTTGCTCCCGTTCCCGTCGGCGTCGAAGGCGATCGCCGCCTGATTGCACAGGGTCGTTCCAGCGGTCCCGGCGTTGATGTTCGCGGTGATGGTGATCGTCACCGTTCCCCCCGCCGGGATCGCGCCGTTCCACAGGGCCGTGTTGCCCGCGGTGGAGGCGACGCCGCTCGTGGCGCCGGCGCTGGTCAAGGTCAACCCGGCAGGGAGGACATCCGTGAATTCGTCTCCCGGATTGTCAGCCTGGCTGGCCGGTCCGCAATTGATCAGCAGCAGGGTTTTGGTGATCGGGGTGAGTTCCAGCATGGGGCCGCTGAACCCCTCGCAGAAGGCGTGGACGCCGGTCGCCACCACCTGGGTATCCTCGACGTGCTGGTTGTCCGAGGGGTCGTCGCAGATGCCGGCGGGCGGGGTGATCGTGGCCTTGTTGTGGAGCACGCCCGAGCACATGGGCTGGACGATCCCGCTCAGGCGATAGATCCGCGTCTCTCCCGCGGCAAGGTCGATCGTGTCCTCGAGAGGCGGCGTGCGGCTGGGAGTGCAGCCCGCGCCGCGGCACCAGCGCACCTTCCGGAGCTCGCTCGGAAAGTCGTCCCGCACCACGGCGCCCGATACCGCCGAGGCGCCGGTGTTCTTGACCGTGATGTCGTACACGACCCCTTGCCCGGGCACGACGGGGTCCGGATTGTCAGTCTTGGTAATGGTGAGGCCGCTGATCGGGATCGGAAGACAGGTCACCTGGACCGTCTCCGTGGCGAGGTTCGGGAGGGTCGGATCGGGCGTCTGGGACTTGGCCTCGGCCGTCAGATCGATCGGGCTTCCCGCGGTGCAACCCGCGCACGCTGGAGCGCGGACCATGAAGTCGAGGGTCCTGGAGCCTCCGCAAGGGAGATCGCCCAGGAGACAGGTGAAGTGATTGGGCTGGTTGGCGACCGGGGTGCAGCCGGCCGGGACGCTGTCGACGATGGCGGAGGTCCCGATGGCGACGTCCGCCGTCGCGTTTTGTGCCGTATGCGGACCGCCGTTCGTTACCACGGCAGAGACCTTGAAGCTGTCGCCCCCCGCAACCTGCGCGGGAGCGCTCAAGCTGATTCCGAGATCGGCTTCGAGGCGCACGGCCGTCGTCACCGAGCAGGTTTGCGGAGCCGCATTGCTCCCGGCCGTCGTAGCGGTATTGGTGATCGAGGTCGGAGCCGCGCATCCGGAGGGTACTTTAAAACTTACCATCACCGGCGGCAGAGACTGGCCGGGACCGATCGTCCCCAGATTGCATGCGGATTGGACGCAAGGTCCGCTCATGTAGGTGAGGCCCGGCGGTATCACATCGGAGAGGCTTACGTTGTTTGCCGCCACGCACCCGAGATTGCTCACCGTGAGCTTGTAATTGATGACGTCACCGGCTCTCACCGAAGTCGGCCCCAGCTTCTCGCATTCCAGTCTCGGCTCCCTCGGGCCACGGAGGACAGTCGTCCGTGGAGCGGGGCAGGTGATGGGCTTCTCCACTCCGTCGCCCGTAACCGTCGCGGTGTTCTGGATCGAGCTTGGAGCCGAGCAATCCTCGGGCACCCGGAAAGTCACCGTCTTGCTCACCGACGTACCGGATGGGATCGTACCCAGAGAGCACGGGAATTTCCTGTCGCAGGGTTTATCCGCTCTGACGAACGTCAGGCGCGACGGCGTCGGATCGTCGAGCATGACCTTGGCCACCGCCGTGTCGCCATCGTTGGTAACCGTGATCTTGTACATTGCCAATCCGCCGGCATCCACGAATTCCGGACCGGTCTTCTTGCAGGTCAGATGCTTGTTCGTCGGATTGGGAGGGATAGGACACGTCGCGACCGCTCCGGCGTGGGTCACAGCGTCCACGTTGTATTCGAAGCCACCCATGAAGACCTGGTTGCCGAGGATCGCGACGGACTGGCCGAAGGCTCCGCCTGGGACGTGCAGAAACTTGAATTTCGGCTGCCAGCTCGCATCGCTCTGTTTCTCGAAGAGGTAGGCCGCCCCCGCGTTGCTCCCGTCGAAGGGAGCGCCGATCACTACACGGTCGCCGTCGATCTGAACGGCGGTGCCGAGCTGCGCGCTTTGCTTGGGATCGTCCGCGGTGAGGAGATGAGACATCCAGTCGGACCCGTTCCGCTCGAAGACGTACGCGGATCCGGAGTCGGTGAAGCTCTTATCGTCCCCGCGAGCTCCGACCACGATCCGGCCGCCTGCGATCGCGACGGCGGAACCGAATTGAATGTTGCCCGGCCGGAACGCGCCTGCCGTCAGCTTGCCGTTCGGTTCGAGCGCCCACCCACCGTTCGGGGCGCGCCTGAATACGTAGGCGGCTCCGAAGTTCTGGAACACATGGAGGTCGTCGGCAAAGGGAGCGCCGACGGCGATCTCTTCTCCGGAAGTTGCCACGGCGGAGCCGAATTCGTCGAACGGCCGGCCATCGTTGACCAGGAGCTTCATGGTCTGCTGCCAGCCCGCATCTCCCAATTCGAAGACGTAGGCTGCGCCCGCACTGCTGCCGCGACCGGAGTCGTCGGGGGCGCCGACGACCAAAGTCGTTCCGCTGAGCGAGACGGAGACGCCGAACCGGGCTCCTCGGGTGGCATCTGCGGCGTCCAGCTTGTCCTTGAAGACCCACATCGATCCCTCGAGTTGGAACAGGTAGACGACCCCAGAGTCCTTGACCCGTTTGTCGCCAACAGGAGCGCCGACCGCCAGCCATCCGCCGTTGATCGAGACCGCGGATCCGAACTGGTCGTTGGACTGAAGATCGGTAGGCGTGATCGCTGGATCCGGTATCTCTTGAGTTGGATTCATTCCTGGCTTGGGATCCAGGTACAGGGCGATGGCGCCCGCATCCGTCCCGCTCGCATCGTCCAGGTTGGCGCCGGCCGCGAGCCATCTTCCGTCCGCGCTGAGCGACCATCCGAGTTGGGCATTTGCCTCAGGAGAACCTGCGGTCAGCGGCTTCATGTCGCAGACGATCGTCACGGACGCGAAGAGATGCCCGGGTACCCCGCCCATGGCGGCGAATCCCAGAAGGGCTGCGCGCAGAAAAAGGGAGAGCGTCCATTCGGGAGTGCCGTCGCTCATGAGGGAGGTCTGCTCGGAGGCTCAGTCGTGAAATCGCGAAGCAGCAGGGGTGGATCGTCGAAGACCTCCCGGCGGCGATCCGGAAGGTTCCCGCGGGTGCGGCGGGCGTTCAGCAAAGCCTGCAGGGCAGCGGCCTCTTTCTTCAATCCCTGCGCCTCGAAGGCCCGGACAAGCTCCCGCAGCGTCTGCCCCGCTCTCTCCGGTTGGCTGATAGCCCCGTACCCTTCGGCGAGACGCGTATACACGCGGACGTCGAAGTTACTCACCGGCGAGCCCGCGGCGCCCGGGATCAGGATTTTCTCGGCGAGCTCCTTGGCGCGAGCCAACTGATAGATGGCTGAAACGGGAGTATCCTTATTGCCCCAACGTCCATGGCTGCCTAAGAGGAGCCCAACGTTCTGCCGATAGCGGTAGACCTCCAATCCACCCCCGGCGCCGGGGCGGTTCAGCAGGGGCTCATTCCGGGCGACCACCATCTCCAGGTCTGCGGTTTTTCCACTTTTGGCCGCGAGGTTTACCAGCCTGTCGGAGGCCACCACATCCGGTTTCTCCACGTCGAGCAAGACAGAAAGCCTGAAGTATCTTTCCGCCTGGGTAGAGCTCCCCGCTTTTTCAAAGGATGCCCCGAGGCCACGGACAAGATTCTGGAATGCCGCGAGAGGAGCCGGCCTGCCCGGGACGAGAGTGTTTTCTCGTGGCTGGGCATTCCACCAGGAGTACTGATCGGGATCGAGCCGCTCACCGGCATGCAGTTGCAGGATCTCCCGGGCCCCCGGACCGATGTCAGGGTCGTCGGCAAGCACACGGAGTGCCTTTCCAAACGGGTTGCCGGCAAGCTCGGAGGGCCGATAAGCGTCCTTTCCCAACGCGAACGTCAGGATCGCCAGCATCTCGCGCCGCCACTCGGGCGGCATGCCTGGGCTCCGCAATTCCTGTAGCGCCGTCTCCTCGCTCCAGGTCGTCTGTCCCTTTTCAGTAAGGAGCCAGAGGATCTCGGGCAGGCTCTCGCGGCGTTCCTTGGGATGGTTCGCAAAAAGGTCCATGAGGCTCTGATAGGACTGTTGGTCTTGAGGCTCCTCGTTCAGCGCCGCCCGATAGTGAGACACGGCTCCGGGATAGTCCTTTCGATCGCGCAGGAAATCCGCGAAGTTCCGGTGGTAGAACGGGCGCAGCCGGTGATCGAGCCGTACCGCCTTCTCGAAGTACTTCCTGGCTTCCTCGTAGTTCCTCTCCCCTCCACGCAGCGAAAGGACGACGGCCAGATTGTTCAGCACACCTCCGCTCTGGCTGTCGATCCCGTACGCCCGCAGATAACAGACCTTCGCCATCTCGAGAAGCCGTGCTCTCTTCTCTGGATCGGCTTCTTTCTCGGCCCGGTCCTGGCCGGCGAGGCCACACTGAAACCAGCAGTCGAGATCCTGCGCGCGCGATCCCCCACAATCAGCGGCACCTTCGGGATCTCCCTCGATGATCGGTGGTTTGGATTCCGGAACCGGCGGCGGAAGCACTGAAGGTTGCCCCCTGTCTACTTGCAGGCCAGGAACGTCGACCTTTTCAACCTGGGGCTTGGAGCTTCCTCCGGTGTCTTTATCAGCGTCCTTCTTTTTGTTCTGCCCTGCATTTTGACCGGACGAGACCTGTTCTGCCGGCTTTGGCTTAACTCTTGCGGGAGGGTTGGCCTTGAGCGGAGGCGCGTCTGTTTTTTCGGGTTCGCGGTCCTTGGGTTCTTGCGCCCCGTTGAATACAGGGGGAGGAGTGACCGGCGTCTTCTCTATCCAATGAGTCCTCAACCAAAGTGCCGCTCCACACAGGGCGAGAAGCCCGGCAATCTTGAGGGCGCTCAGTGACTTTAGCAGAGGCTTCTGTTGTGTGGCCATGCTCAGTGACTCTGGCAAATGAAGGCCTGATCTTTATCGAGGGCTGCGGTCTGTCCGCCCTGCCGTGCCGCTGAACCGCCCCGCGTATTCTTCCATGTAGACCACGGTTTGGCCCTGCGTCCGGCGCCGGAAGAGCGGCACGATCTGTGACCATTGAGTATAGTTGTCGTACGGATATGCCGCCTCAAGCTTGGTGATCGTTACCTGGATTTTATTTTCCCAACCTTTGGGGTCGTCGACCTTGCTCTCTTGGGGTGGAGTTGTGACGTGCAGTCCGGCCCCATGGTCTCCAATACGGAAGGCGACTTTCAGTCTGGTTTTCTCCGCGGCGTCAAGGTCCGCCATCGGCAGCGGCAGCCACAATAGATGTGAATCGTCGGAAGGATAGAATTCCTCGCCCTTGGCCAGGGCGACAGAGTTGCCCAGAGAAGATGCCACCCACCCACGGATTTTTTCCTTTGCCGTCAGAGCATCTCTAAACTTTTGGGGAAAGGTATCCAGCCACCGCGCTCCGCTAGGGCCCGGGGATTTGACTTCGTTGACGTCAAAGACTTTTACGTCGAATTCGCGTGGCATCCGGAGGACTTCGTTACCGCTGTAGATTGCAAACGTGAGCCAGACATCGGCCCCCAGCTTGTAATCGGTGAACTGCGCCTCCAGCACAGGGGAAGTCCTGCTCACTTTCGGGTCATCAGCCGGTAGCCAATTGAGGAAACGGAGCTCCCGCGTACAACCGGCGGCATCCCAGAGATACCACCCGAGTTTTTTCTTCACCTCGGCCAAAGAGACGGGATCAATGCGCGGGGTGAGGTTGGTGGCGAGGATCTCGACCCGCGTGGCGATCAGCGGCAGGGCCCGCGGAGGGACCGTGCAGCCCGGAACCTGCTGGGCGCTCGCCGGCCCGGCGCCCCACAGGATCACCGGCACGAACAGAGAGCAGAGGAATACGACCTCAACGCGGGCTCGCAGAGCATTGGCTGAGTGCCTCCATGAACTGCTGGCGGTCCTTGGGCTCGAGAAGGATCGTGTCTGACTTTTTGCTGCTGCGAACATAGGCGGTTTCCTTGATGTACACGATTTCAGAGTGTGGGCATCTGAGCTCGATTTCCAGGGCATCTCCCGGCCGAGCTCCGACCGTGGGGAGAAATTGGGGCGACTTCGACCATCCCTTCATCAGGTTGTCGGCTTGCGGGTGGCCCGCCAGGAGCTCCTTGTAGTCCTCTTCGGCGGATCCTTCCCCGTGACGCCAGCGCAGGTACTCTTCGGAGGCCCCGACGTAGATCGGCCCCGGTCCGGTGACCGGCCGCGAGCTTCGCATTTCATCTCTCGCCACTTTCACCGCGAGCTCGAAGAGCCTTTGAGGGGGTACGTCGGTGTCCTGGACGAACTCGAGCACAGGCACGCCCAGGACGATTCGCACTGCATAGGTCCGGTGATGAAGGTACGAATCCCATACCGCCAGGGGAAGGCCCAAGACGACCAAGGCTGCAACATAGGGAGTAATGCGGACATCCTCTAGGACTCCCGCCAGCCAACTCGTAACGGTATCCACAACTGACGAAATGGCTTTCCCAGGAACGAGGCGCAGGAGAAAAATCAGGATCGGCATGACCGCGACGGCTCCCGCCGCGACGAAGCGTTGCTTCAGAGTGGCCAGGTGAATCTCGGCCCAGACGGAGACCGCCAGGAGGAGGAGCAGAAAGAACGCGGCGTTCACGAGCCGCGCTCGAACCTTGTCATTCTTTTTCGGTTTCTTTGCCTTTTTCGGTGCGGCGGACCGAACCAGTGGCTTCGGTTGGGCCTGCCTGACTTTGAGCGGTGCGCTAACGGGCACCGCGGTGGCCGACTTCGCTCTAGGTCTCTTCTGACCCTTCAGCGCCGCAACGGGCCGAGCCGGCGGCTTCGGCTTGCCTCGGCCGCCGGGCTGCGCGGTGCCGTCGGACGCCGTGGTATCCGGCGTCCCGAGGGAGCTCTCCCCTGCGGTTTTACGGGCTCTTGGCATCCTCATCCTCGCTCGGGGCGACCATCGCGATCTCCCAAGGCTCCGGTTTGATGGCACTCCGCATCTGCCGATGCTGTGGAGTGGACTTTGTCTACCACTTTCGTATATTCTAGCAGAAATTGGTGTCAAACTACCTCGGGTTCATGCAGCCCTTACGGCTTCTCATCCTCTGTTGGCTGACCGTCGCTCTGCTCACGTCTGCCCGCGGCGTGCGAGCGGATACCCGGGGTCCGTTCGAGGCTGAGATCGCCGAAGGCCTCTGGTTTCTAAGCCAGGATGACGCCTTCGAGGCGGCCCAGCACTTCAAGAAGGCCTCGGATCTCAAGCCGGAGGATGGGTTCCCGCTGTATTTGCTGGGGCTCAGTCATTTGCGCCAGGGAAAGGCGCCGGAGGCCATCGCGGAGATCGGGGCCAGCCTCAAGGCCGGGCAGCTTCCTCCGGTCGAGAAGAGCCGGATCTTGGTCGATCTCGGGGCGGCCCAGCTCGCTGCCGGTGATCCACAGGAGGCCGCTCGTACGCTCACGAAGGCGCTTCGTGGCCGCAAGGACCGTAAGGATTACGCCATAGCTTTCTTTCACTATGCCAAAGCGCTCACCTTGCTCGGCAGGAGGGAGGAGGCCGGGGAGGCGCTGGCCAGCGCGCGAAGACTCCGCCCGGAGCTGGATCCTGAAAATCTTCCTGTCGAGTTGCCCGATCTGACGGCCCAGGCTTCAGCCGGCGGCAGTGCCCGGCCCTGGGAGGGCAGGGCCGGCGTCCTGGCCGGCTACGACTCGAACCCGAACCTGTTGTCCCGAGACCTTCTCCTTCCCAGCCCGTCGTCTGACACTGAATTGATAAGCGGCACCCGGTCCGACTCCGTGGCCAGCGCCGACCTGCGTTTGATCTATGAGCCGCGCGAGCTCCCGAAGGAGTGGAGCCTGGCCGTCGACCTCCGTGGAGGAGGCTCCTTTCACAAGGATTTCAGCTATCTGAACCTCGTCCGCAGCGGGGCGGTCCTTCAGCTCGCCCATGGCGAGGATCCCCGCGGATTCCTCGAGGGTCCTCTGGGCGCCAAACGGGTGAATGCCGGCCCGGCGAGCCGGTATTCGCTGCTTCTTCAGGGTGGAGTCGATGAGCTCCGGCTGGATGGAGCCTCCTACCTGCGTTTACTCGCCGCGGCGGGCTCGATGGTCTTTTCCCCTTCCGATCTGAACGCCACCCAATTCGACCTCCACGTTCAGAGCCTCAATTATTTTCACCATCCGTTGGCCGACCCACGGCGCAGCGGCACCGAGGTGGGGATCGCGGTTCGCCAGGTCCGTTTCCGCGACCGCCCGCGGAACAGCTTCATGGCCGTGGGGGTCTTCGCCGGGCAGAGGAACGCCGGGAACGCTTTCGACCGCACCTCCCTGGCGGGAGATTTCGAGATGGCTCTGCCGCTCGCCTCGCGCTGGCGGCTCGACTGGACGGTGGCGGTCGGCAGAGAAGACTTCGAGCACAGCGAGTCGGATCTCTTTGCGTCCGCGGAGCCCGCGCGGAAGCGGAAGGACACGACCTGGGGCGGCACCGCGACTCTGGCCTTCAACATCACCGATCGCCTGCGCCTGCTCGTCCGAGGCGTGTACCAGAGGCGGGACTCGAATTTGACCTTCGGTGGTGGCCTCCCAGCCCTGGACTATCGGCGGAACCTCGTGGAGACCGGCTTGAGCTGGAGTTTCTGACGCCGAGGATTGAACGCTTCTCCGGGTCTGTACTACCCTCATCCGGTGTCGATCCTCATCTCTTCCGGTCTTCCTCCGGACGGACAGGCCCGTTGATGGATTCGGCCGAGGCTGAGGACGCGGACCACTCCTATTTCCAGGCCATCGAGGAGGTCTTCGTGGAGCTGCGGGGGGCGCCGCTGCTGCTCTCGCCGGCGGACTGGCAGGTGGCCCGCCGCTGGCACCAGGAGGGGGTGCCCCTCGATCTGGTGCGGAGCACGCTCGGGGAGGTCTTCGCCCGCCGCAAGGAGCGGGGTGCCAAGGGGAAGATCTCGAGCCTGCGCTACTGCGCGCCCGCCGTCGAGGCCGCCTGGGCCGATCTGCGCGAGTTGACCGCCCCGGCGCACCGGGTGGAGGCGCCCGCCTTCGAGGTCGCGACCCGCCTCGCCGCCCTCGCCGCCGCCCTGCCGGCGGGTTTCCCCGGCCGCGAGGCCCTCGCCGCGCGCCTCGGCGCTCTCGCGGGAGATCCCCAGGAGGTCGAGGAGCACCTCTCCGCGATCGACCGCGAGATGCTCGACCGGGCCGCGGAGGAGCTGGACGGCGAGTTGCGCTCCGAGATCGAGGCGGCGGTGGAGAAGACCCTGGCCTCCCTCGGCGGACGCCTGCCGGCCGCGGAGCTGGAGAGCTCCCGCGAGCGGCTCGCCCGTCAGATCCTCCGCCGCCGGTTGGGCCTGCCGGTGCTGTCGCTGTTCTCGCCGGAGGCGGAGCGGGCCTGAGGGTCTGCAGTCTCGCCCCGTAGGGGCGGTATTTGAATAGCCTGATGATCCTCTAGAAGGCTCCTCCCTTCTGACGAGCCACAATAGGCTCGCCGGGAGACCAATCCCTGAAAGGAGGAGCAGATGAGACTGTACTGCGGAGTTGACTTGCATTCAACCAACAGTTATCTCGCCGTCCTGAATGAGCAACTGGAGTCGGTTCTCGACCGCCGGGTCCCCAACCGCCTGGACGCGGTCTTGGGGGCCTTGGAGCCCTTGCGAGAGCAGATCCAAGCTGTCGCCGTAGAGTCCACCTTCAACTGGTACTGGTTGGTGGATGGCCTTGTGGAGGCCGGCTACCGGGTCGAGTTGGTCAACACCTCTGCGGTGCGTCAGTACGAGGGTCTCAAGTACGTCGACGACCGCCATGACGCCCGTTGGTTGGCCCGCCTGCTCCACCTGGGCATTCTCCCGACGGGCTATATCTATCCCAAGCCCGAACGAGCTGTACGGGACTTATTGCGCCGCCGAGCCTTCCTGGTGCGGCAACGGACGGCCAGTTTGTTGAGCGTCAAGAATCTCTTCTCGCGCAACACCGGAGTTCAAGTCCCGGCCAACGAGCTCAAGCGTCTGACCCCTGAGCAGGTGGTCGAGAAATTCTCAGACCCGCATCTCGCCCTGGCCATCACGAGCAGCTTGGCCGTTGCCCGCGTCATCAAAGAGGAAATTGCGGGGATCGAGAAAGCCGTCCTGAAAGAGGCCAAGCTGCGGCCGGAGTTCGAGTTGCTCGAGAGCATTCCGGGAATCGGGCAGACCTTGGCCCTGACCATCATGTATGAGGCCGGTTCGATGACACGCTTCGCGGATGCCGGGCACTTCTGTTCCTACTGTCGTTGCGTTCCCAGTCGACACCTCAGCAACGGGAAGGTCAAGGGAACCGGCAATGTGCGCAACGGCAATTCCTACCTGTCCTGGGCGTTCACCGAGGCGGCGCACTTCGCCATCCGTTTCGAGCCCCTGGCCAAGCGCTTCTATGAGCGCAAAAAGGCCAGAACCAATGAACTGGTCGCCTTGCGGACGATCTCGCACAAGCTAGCTCGCGCGGCCTTTTACGTCTTACACGACCGGGTACCGTTCCGGTCTGCACAAGCTTTCAGTTGATTCCAGGTGGGAGGCAGGGAGCCTGTGAGAAGCGCTGGGAACAAACCCTCCGAGCCTGATTGGCCCCTGTCTTCCACCGGTTTGAGCTCTTTGTCGGGATGCGCCCAGGTCGTGAGCCCTCAGGTGCTGGCACCCTCTCATTGGGGTAGCCTTTCGACTGTCCGTCATGCTTGGACACGACTTGGAACCGAAGATTTTCTGGGGGCACGAGAAGAGTGCCAGGGGTGAGGCGGAGCCGTCACCGGCTCCGCCTCACCTTGATCCCGATGGGTGGCTGGTGCGGATCTCCCGCACCCAAAGAACTGAAACTACGGGCGCGCAAACTGCCAGAGGGGCTCGTCGTGCACCCTCGCGCCGTTCCGCGGAAGCCAACACTCCCGGTAGGAAGAGGTGTGGGTCCTTGACAAGAGCCTTCGCCGAGTAGGCCAAGGGCTCTTACGAGCCCCCAGCCCCTCTAAGAACCGTACGTGCGAGTTTCCCCGCATACGGCTCAAGCCTTTCTGTAGGCCGATTACTCGACCCGGCTGTTGGGTTGTCCGGGTGGTTGCGTTCCATGGCCGCGAGTTTTCTTGCCTTGGCCCTTCGTTGTCTCCGGCGTTGCTGCCTCCGCACCCAACGGTCACGGAAGTAGCCTTCGTACGCCAGATCGAACTCCGTGGCTTCAGCTCGCACTTTAACATGCCTGCGAATCGGCACGCTACTCGCCCGAAACAGGTCCAGGTACCCCCAGGTACCGTCCCGATTCCGCATAGGCGACGAGAAGATCCTCTCTTGGGATGACCCGGTGCGGAAGTATCTCTGACGCACCCAGCCTTTTCCCTTATGAGGGTGTCTCCTCTTTGCCCACTGCCATAGGGTTTTGAAAATACATTTGTCTACATAGGCGAACGTCCGGCTGGCGACCAGATGGCATTGGCTATTCGCCCAGCCCCGCAGCTTGCTATTGAGCTGGCGGATCACATCCAGTGCCGTCGCCGCCTTCTGGATTCGAACCAGACCTCGAAGCTCGCCGAGCAGCTCGAGGACATTCCTCCTCGACGGCTTGATCAGCAGTTTGCGCCGGTACTTCCGAACGCTAGCTCCGAGAAAGTCAAATCCGTCCTCTATATGCGTGATCTTCGTCTTCTCCTTCGAGAGCCGAAGACCCCGTTCCTCAAGAAAGGCCTCTACTGCAGGCAGGACTTTCTTCTCCAACTGCTCTCGCGAGCGGCCGGTGATGATGAAGTCATCCGCGTAGCGAACCACGTTGATCTTTGGGCGGAGATTCCCCTGACGGCGGGAGTCCGCCTGAAAGGCCACCGTTTCCAGGCCATCCAAGGCTAGATTCGCTAGAACCGGGGAGATGATCCCTCCCTGGGGCGTACCTTCCTCGGTGGGATAGAGGATCGTGTCTTCCATGTAGCCGGCCTTCAGCCACTTCCGCAAGATCTCGCCGTCTATCGGGACGTTATCGAGAAGCCAACGGTGGCTGATCCGGTCGAAGCAGGATTCAATATCTCCTTCAAGGATCCACTGGGGGGAATCCTCTTTGGCCAGAGCAATGAAGCACTGGCCCAAGGCATCAGCGATCGAACGCCGGGGCCGAAACCCATAGGAGTTCGGATCGGCCTGGGTTTCCGCCACCGGATTGAGCGCCAGCAGGTACAGCGCCTGCATGGCCCGATCCCGCATCGTGGGAATTCCCAGTGGCCGACGTTTGCCGTTCCTCTTGGGGATATAGATCCTGCGCAACGGAAGCGGCCGGTATCCGCGCCGCCTCAGTGACCGGGAGGCCTGCATCTTCTGCCGCGGCGTCTTCCAGATGATCCTGTCAACGCCAGGTGTACGCTTCCCTTGATTCGAAACAACCCTTCGCACCGCCCACAGCCTTGCCGGCAGGGAGCGGACAAGAGTGCGCTGGAGAAAGGCAACCTTTCCCCATCGATTCTTGCGAACAGCCTCCGCAATACGCACCTGCAGCCGTCTTACTTTCGGATAGATCTTCCGCCAGTCGATGGCGTTCCAATCTTCTCGCCAAGTCGGGAGTGCACCGGTGTCCGGCTGAGCCGTCACCTCACTTTGCCCTCTCCCTTTTCGAGACGATTCTGCCTGTTCTCTTGCAGAGAAAGACCCGTCGGACGTAGGCTCACTTTCGTGCCGGGTGACGTTGAAACCCGTATCCGCCCCATTACAGGACGGCCTTCGCTTTTTCCGACATCCCAAGCCCGCACCTCCATCGGCTCGCCTTGCGGCTTGCTTTCCCTTCCGGGAGAGATACGGGGTTACCACGTTCCGCTTCTGAAGTAGTGTGGGGTTAGGTACCTGCTGTCGACCGGGAAGTTCTGTTGACCACGAGGTGGCACCGTTAAATCCACCTCCGACCTCCATGCCTTTTGGCTCAAGCTTGTCAGCCACTTTAGCTTGTTGCGCCATGACGGTCGTTGCACAGGTTCACATGTGTTTACCATACCCACTACCTAGCCATCGCCCGGCTTGTGGCTGCCAGGAGAGCAGGTCCCTTGCGGTCCCCGCCCCGCACGCTCGCGCGTGCCTCTGTACGTTGTCAGGGCCGCTCTTTATTCAGGCCCCTAGGTTCACCCGGTGGTACGGGCGGTCCTCTATCAATGAAGCGACGATGAGGACAACTTCATAAGCGACCTCGTGTCGCAGTAATGGGTGGCGCTTCAGC
This sequence comes from uncultured Acidobacteriota bacterium, assembly GCA_963792575.1. Lineage (GTDB taxonomy): Bacteria > Acidobacteriota > Thermoanaerobaculia > Multivoradales > UBA5704 > DATARR01. The sequence goes on along the minus strand of CAWBWZ010000020.1, from coordinate 377,247 downwards.
GCCAGGTCCGCAGTTCGATCCTCAGGTCCGCCCTGAAGGGGCGGTGCTTTTCATCGGGAGAGTTGGGTTCCGCCCTTCAGGGCGGGTTTTGAATTGGGGGCCGCTACCTGGCGCTCAAGCGCCAGGCTAGTGCGCCCGCGAGCGCACACGTATAGAGGTGCGAATCCTCTCCAGGCATACGCTCTCCGGCCTGGAAACCGAAGGTAACTGCGTCGTCGAGAGGCGGGGTGGAGAGCAACCGGAGGTGAGGGACCAGTCCGCAGATAGACGAATTCGATTCGGCTTGGCGCAACGGCGAGCCTGCTAGCCAATGGTGAAGCCTGGACCCTGTGAGGGGAGACCCATCGAGCTGAGGGGTAGCGTGCGAAAGCGACGGTGGGGTGCGTCGGGTGGTTGGAAGCAGAATGGTCTCGAAATGACGTGTGACGTGAAGCGGGGAGACCTCGGTCGGGTGGGAGGCTTGCCGAGGAGTCAGAGTCCCCATAGGAGCTGAGAAGCGCCGTAATGGGCGTGGAGCAAAGGGGGACAGGAAGGTGGATGCATGAGGGACAGTCAGTCGGAAGCCGAACCGGCGGGAGTGCCTGAGAAGGCTAAGCAAGCCGGAGACGTCCAGGAGAAATGGTCCTGGGTGGAACCGAGTGTTTGGACCGAGCGCATGTTGACGGCCCTCGATGAGGGGGTCAAGGGAGGCAAGTGGTACAGCCTGATCGACAAGGTCAGCTCTTTGGGTAACCTGAGGTCAGCCTTCGCCCAGGTGAAGAGCAACCGAGGGAGCGCCGGGGTGGACCGGGTGACGATCGGGATGTTTGAGGGCCACCTGGAGGAGAACCTGCAAAGCCTGTCGGCATTGCTGAAAGAGGGGGATTACCGTCCTCAGGCGGTGCGTCGGGTGTGGATTCCGAAACCCGGGAGCCAAGAAAAGCGGCCCCTGGGGATTCCAACGGTTCGAGACCGATTGGTCCAGAGCGCATTACGCAATGTGTTGGAGCCTTTGTTCGAACGGGACTTCGCAGCCCAGAGCTACGGGTTCCGTCCGGAAAGAGGCACCAAGGATGCCCTGCGGCGAGTCACGGAGTTGCTCAAAGCCGGGTATGTGCACGTGGTGGATGCGGATCTGCAGAGCTACTACGACACGATTCCCTGCCAGCCGCTCCTGGAGCGGGTCAGGGTCAAGGTCGCCGACAGCAAGGTGCTGGATCTGCTCGAAGCCTATCTCGGGCAGGAGGTGATGGAGAGTGCGAAGCACTGGACTCCGGAACGGGGAACCCCGCAAGGAGCTGTGATCAGCCCTCTGTTGTCCAACATCTATCTGGACCCTCTGGACCATCGAATGGCGCAACTCGGCTACGAGATGGTGCGGTATGCGGACGATTTTGTGATCCTGTGTCGGAGTCCCTTAGAGGCCCAACGGGCACTGTCTGAAGTCGAGGCCTGGACCACCGCGGCGAGTCTGCGGCTCCACCCCGACAAGACTCGGATCGTCGATGCCACCCAGCGAGGCGGCTTCGACTTCCTGGGCTACCACTTCGAGCGAGGCTATCGCTGGCCTGCCAAGAAGAGCTTGAAGAAATTCAAGGATAAGATCCGAGCCAAGACCAAGCGCACGAATGGATACAGCCTCGCGCAGATCGTCACAGCGCTGAGCCCAACCCAGAAGGGGTGGTTTGAGTACTTCAAACATTCCCATTGGACGACCTTCCGAGACCTGGACAAGTGGATCCGGATGCGCCTTCGCAGCATCCTGCGCCGCCGCCAGGGACGGAAGGGTCGAGCCCTGGGGAGAGATCATCACCGCTGGCCCAATGCCTTCTTTGCTGAGCAGGGGTTGTTCTCCCTCGTCACGGCCCATGCTCAGGCCCGTCAATCCTCTCGGAGGTAAAACCACCGACTGGAGAGCCGGATGCGGGAGATCCGCACGTCCGGTTCGGAGGGAGGGGGGCCGGGTACTCAACCGGTCCTCCCTACCCCTATTTCAAATTTCGCCCCTTCAGGGCGTAAGACATCCTTCCTCAATAGCTGGTGAGCCTCGAGGAAATCAGGCAGGCGCGGATATCCTCAGCCTCCAGGCCGGGGTAGTCGGCGAGCAGGTTTTCCAGGGTCTCGCCCTGAGCGAGCAGGCTTAAAACCAGCTCCACCGAGACACGCAGATCGCGGACGATCGGCTTGCCGCCGAAGATCTCGGGATTCGTTCGGATACGTTCCAGCAGGTGCGGATCGGTCATCGAGATCTCCTGACGTCATTCTACCCGACCCTACCTCAGAAGAGCCTCACCGCTCGGCGAGCTCCCCCGCACGGTTGAAGGCGCCCTCGAAATAGATGGGCTCCAGCCCGGACGCCCAGTAGGCCAGGGCGGCGCGGTTCGGCTGGCTGGTCTCCTGGTTGGTGCGCAGGAACACGCCCTCGCCGTCCAGGGGGTGAAACTCGATCCAGCCGATCCAGGTGCCATCCCCTCTCTCCTGGCCGTAGCTCCTCGGGACGTAGATCCCACCGTCTCCATCTTCCACCCGCACCGTGTGCTCGTAGATCAGCTCGGGCATTTTTGGCCTCCTAAGTTATTGGCATCAAGAGGTTTGTCAGCGGAGGCCATTTTTTACGTCTTATCTGGGCATGGAACTCCGCGATTTTGACCTCCGCAACGCACCCATGCTCCTTCCGTCCGCGGCATTCGCGGGCGGCACCCTGCTGGCCTTTCAAGTCTCATACCTGCCCCTCGCGCCGCTGGTGGCCCTGGCCTTCGCGGGACTGGCGCTCAGGCGCCGTTCCGGGATCTGCCTCGCCTTTTTCGCCTGCGGCCTTCTCGCCGCGGTGGCGCGGCTCGGCTTGCCTGGAGACCCCACCGCATCCCTGTTCCGGGATCGCCCGGTGGAGGCGGTCCTCAGGGTGTCTGGGCACTGGATTCCGGACGACGAAGGGTGGTCCGCGCCGGCGCGGGTCGTCCATCTCCGGCAGGGGGACCGGCTGACGGCGCCGCCGATCGAGGTGATCCTTCATCTGCCCGATCCCGAGGAGCTTCCGCCGCCGTTCGGAACGACGCTGCGCGCCAAGGGCTACCTCGTCCGCTCGCCGTGGCTCGGCAACCGCATCCCCTCGCCCCCCGGCCCCTGGCGGCTGCGCGTCAAGAGCCGCCAGCTCGTGGAAATCGAGAGCCCGCCGGGACCGCTGGCGCGCCTCTCGGGCGCCATTCGGGAGCGGGTGGAGCGAGCCTACCTCGCCGCCGGGCCGGGGAACGGGGAGGGGAGGGCGTTGGCCCGGGCGCTGGTGCTGGGCGACGTCTCGGGACTGCCGCTGGCCTGGAAGCGGGGGTTGCGGGTGACCGGCGTCTATCACCTGATGTCCGTCTCCGGCGTGCATGTGGCCCTGGTGGCGGGACTGGTCTGGCTGCTCGGCGGCTGGCTGCCGCGGCCGCTCCGCCTGCTGCTGATGCTGGCGGCGATCGTCCTCTATCTGCTGCTGGTGGGGCCGCTCCCGGCGCTGGTGCGGTCCGCGGTGATGGGCGGGCTGGCCGCGCTGGCGCTCCTGGCCGAGCGTCCGCCGGCCGCCGCCAACGCCCTCGGCTGGGCGGTGATCCTGCTGCTGCTCGATCAGCCGGACTTGGCGCTCTCGCCCGCGTTCCAGCTCACCGTGTCGGCGACGGCGGGGCTGCTGCTGCTGGCGCCGCAAATCGCCCGGCGCTGGCAGGGGCGCTGGATTCCTCCCCGGCTCGCGGAGGCGGTCGCCGCCAGCGTGGGCGCCCAGCTCGCGACCCTCCCCTGGGCGCTCCCCCGGTTTCACATGCTCTCGCCGCTCGCGCCGCTGCTCAACCTGCCGGCGGTACCGTGGACAGGCCTTGCGCTGATCGCCTCGCTGGCCTGGACGGCGGTGGCGCTGGTCGCCCCGACGCTCGCCGGCAAGCTGCTCCCAGCGCTCGATCTGCTGGCCGCGCCGTTCTCCTGGCCCTCCAGGACCCCGCCGGAGGTCTGGCTGTCGGTGCCGCTGGCCCTCGCGCCCATCTGGGCCTGGCTGCTCGCGGGGGGAATCACCGCTCTCCTGCTCCTCCCACTCCGGCGTCTCCGAGCCGTTCTTTTCGTCCTTGCTGTCCCTGTCGTCCTTTACGTCCTTGGAGCAACTTTCTGGAGCGGCCCCCACCGCCCCGATCCCCAACTGGCCATGCTCGACGTCGGCCAAGGCGACTCAATTCTTCTCCGCGATGGCGACCGCGTCATTCTGGTGGACGGCGGCGGTTCGCGAGGCGGCGACATCGGTGGCCGGGTGCTCCTGCCGGCGCTGCTGGGCGAAGGGGTGACCCGGCTCGATGCCCTCGTAATGACTCACCCCGACAACGACCATTGTGGAGGACTGGTCGACATCGCCGCCTACTTACCCGTGCGCGAGGTCTGGATGGCCCCGGGCTGGGACCCGCACAGCTGCGCGGGGAGGCTCCTCGAACTGCCCGGCGTGCGGACGCGCCTCCTGTCACGAGGCAACCGGCTCACCCTCGGCCGTTGGCGCCTCACCGCTCTCCATCCGGCGGCGGCCGATGACGGTCCGGTCAACGAGCGCTCGCTCGTCCTCCTCGCCGAGGTCAATGGCCGGCGGGCGCTCCTCACCGGCGACGTCGAGAGTGGAGCCGAGCGCGAGCTGGCCGCCTGCTGCGTCCAGGGCCTGCAGGCGGACCTCCTCAAGGTGGCGCACCATGGGAGCCGCACCTCCTCGACCGCGCCCTTCCTGGAGGCCGTGGCGCCCCGCCTGGCCCTGATCTCCGTGGGGGTGGGCAATCTCTACCACCATCCCTCGCCCGAAATCGTCGAGCGGCTGGGGGAGCGCGCCCGCGTGCTGCGCACCGACCGCACCGGCGAGATCGTGGTGCGCTTCGGCGCCGACGGGAAGCTGCGCATCGAGACGCCGGGAGCGCCGAAATGAGGCTACCCTATCCAGACCATGGAGCCCATCCTCGCCATCGTCGGCCCCACCGCCACCGGCAAGAGCGCGCTGGCGCTGGCGCTCGCCGAGATCCTGCGCGGGGAGATCGTCAACGCCGACGCCCTCCAGGTCTACCGGGGGTTCGACATCGGCACGGCGAAGCCGGGCCCGGCCGACCGCGAGCGGGTGCCGCATCATCTGATCGACATCCTGGAGCCGTCGCGAGGTCTACTCGGCGGGGGAGTTCGCGCGCCGGGCCCGTGGGGCGATCGCCGAGATCCAGGGGCGGGGGAAGCTGCCGATCGTGGTCGGCGGCAGCGGCCTCTATCTGCGGGCGCTGTTCTTCGGGATCAGCCCGATCCCGCCCGGCGATCCGGCAGTGCAGGAGGCGTTGCGCGAGCGGCTGGAGGCGGAGGGGCTCGGGAAACTGCGGGCCGAGCTCGCCGGGATCGACCCGCGGACAGAGGCGCGGCTGGCCCCCGGGGACACCCAGCGGGTGCTGCGGGCCCTGGAGGTGGCGCTGGTCACCGGCCGCCCGCTCTCCTCCTGGATCGCGGAGCAACCCTTTGGGACTCAAGCCATTGCGGCCGTGCGCGTTGGATTGACGCTCCCGCGTGCCATCTTATACGATCGAATCGCAGGCCGTGTGGCCTGGATGCTGGAAGCGGGATGGCTGGCCGAGGTCGAAAGACTGCTTCGGCTAGGTTTGTCTCCCCGGCTTCCCGCTTTCCAGGCGATAGGGTATCGTCAGCTCGTCCGTCACCTGGAGGGGGATGGGTCTCTCGAGCAGGCGATCGCCGGGATCGTCCAAGAGACTCGGCGGTTCGCCAAGCGGCAGGAGACCTGGTTTCGGAAAGAGCCGGATGTCACCTGGTTCTCGGCCCAGGAACTAAAACGGCAGATTCCGGGGGTATTAGAACATGCCAAGCACAGGGGTCTCGGGAGGGCGTATGGCTAAGCACAACATCAATATTCAGGATGGGTATCTCTTCCAGAGCCTCAAGGAAGGGCAGACGATGTACCTCGAGTTGGTGACGGGTAAGCATCTCCTCGGGCGGCTCAAGCGGTTCGATCGGTTTGCCGTGGTGCTAGAGAGTGAAGGCAGGGAAATCCTCATCTACAAGCATGCCATTGCCACCATTTCCGCGGCGCCTCCCGCTCCCTGAGGTCCGGCGCCGCCCAGGGCGCCGGATCGCCGCGGCCGCGATCCTCGGCGTCCTGCTGGCGGCAGCCCTCGCCTGCACCTCGGCTCCGCCGCCAGCGCCGCCCGTCCGGGAGCCCGTCCAGCGGGCTCCCGAGCCTCTCGCCCTGGAGCCGGCCGACCGCCCCTATCTGATCGATCCCCGCGAGGGGTACTCCAAAGAGGCCGTGGAGCCGCAGCTCCTCGACCGGCTGGAGAGATGCCTGGCGGGATCTCCTCGAGGCCGGCGACACCGAGGGGGCCACCCGCGCCGCCGCGGAGATGCTGGAGAAGAACCCGGATTTCTTCCCCGCCCAGGTCCTCGCGGCCCAGGTCGACTTCGCCAGGGGCGAGAACGCGCGCGTGGTCGCCCGCCTGCTGCCGGTCGGCGACGCGCTGCCCACCTACACCGCGAGCCAGCTGCTGATCGGCCGCGCCGCCGAGCGCCTGGGCGACATCGCCCTCTCCTACGCCGCCTACCGGGCGGTGGCCGCGCGCAGCCCGCTCGCCCTGAAGCGGGCCGGCGAGCTGCACCCCCGGGCGATGGAGATCGTCTCCCACCGGCTCGACGAAGCGCTGCGCGCCGAGAAGATCGAGGAGGCCCAGAAGCAGCTCTCGCTGCTCACCAGCTGGGGGCCGTCCGAGACCATCGCCCTGGAGGCGGCGCGCAAGGTGGCGCTGGCGCGCGGCGACCGCGCCGCCGAGCTCGCCGCGGTCAAGGAGATCGCCGCCCGCACTCCCGGCGACCGGCTGCTGCTGGAGCGCCGCGCCGAGCTCGAGCTGGAGGTGGGGGACCCCAGCGCCGGGCTGAAGATCGTCCAGGACCTCGCCGCCCGCAATCCCAAGGACCCCGACCTGGCCCGCAGGCTCGAGGCGGCCAAGTTCCGCTGGCGCCTCTCGCAGCTCCCGAAGGACGTCCAGGAGGTCGCCGCCAAGCCCGAGCTCAACAAGGGGGACCTCGCCATCCTGCTCTACTGGCTGGTGTCGCAGGTGCGCAACAGCCGGCCCACGGCGGGGCGCATCGCCACCGACGTGCTCGACCACCCCCACCGGGAGGAGATCGTCCGCGTGGTCAACCTCGGCCTGATGGAGGTCGACCCGACGCAGCACCGCTTCTACCCCGGATCGCCGGTGCGGCGCGGCCAGGCCCTGCGGGTCGTCCTGCGCACGCTCGCCCGTTTCGGGGCGGCCGCCTGCGCGAGCGGCGGCGCCGAGGGGCGGCTGTCTGCGCCAGGCTCAGGGGCTGCGGCCTGCTGGCCTCCGGCGAGGACTGCGACGCGATGGCGCCGCTCTCCGGCGCCGATGGGGTGGAGATCCTCCGCCGCAGCCTGAAGCTCCTGGGCGGCTCATGACCTTCACCATCCCGAACCTCCTCTCCCTGCTCCGCATGGGGCTGATCCCCCTGTTCGTCATCATGGTGGTGAACGGGGACGCGCCGCAAGGCGCTGCTGATCTTCGTGGTGGCCGGGGTCACCGACGCCCTCGACGGCTTCATCGCCCGCTTCTGGCAACCAGCAGTCGCTCCTCGGCGCCTACCTCGACCCGATCGCCGACAAGCTCCTGCTGACCACCGCCTACGTGGTGCTGTCGATCCCGAGCCTCAACCACGGCGCGCCCAGATCCCGCCCTGGGTGACCATCCTGGTGATCGCCCGCGACGTGCTGATCGTCGTCGTGGCCCTGGTGCTCTACCTGGCGGCGGGAGTGCGGAAGTTCCCGCCGTCGGTCCTCAGCAAGGTCAACACCATTCTCCAGGTGGTCGCGGTGGCCCTGGTCCTGGTCTCCGGGGCCTTCCCGAATCTTCGATGGATCGAGCTGACGGCCGACACTACGCTCTATCTGGTCGCCGGCCTCACGGTCGCCTCCGGGCTCTACTACGTCTACCTCTATACCTACCGCGCCATGAGCGGCGGCCAGGAAAAAAGCCAAAAGGGACAGCAGGGACCTCAGGGACAACAGGGACAGTAAAACGGCTTCAAGATCGGTTGTTCTGTTGTCCCTGGAGTCCCTGCCATCCCTTTTGGCCCTGGTTCCGCCTCTTCTTCCCAGGTCTCAAGCCCTGCCCGCGTCTGATACCATCGTGGGGAACCACGATGTCCGACTTCGTACACCTCCATCTCCACAGCCAGTTCAGCCTGCTCGACGGGGCCAACCGCCTCGACGACGTGATCAAGGCCGCCGTCGAGGCGGGGATGCCGGCCGTGGCCCTGACCGACCACGGCAACATGTTCGGCGCCATCGAGATCTACAACAAGGCGCGCGCCGCCGGCATCAAGCCGATCATCGGCATGGAGGCCTACGTCGCCCAGGGGAGCCGCCTCGACCGCACGCCGGGGAAGGGGAGCAGCAACCACCTGGTCCTGCTGGCCAAGGACGAGACCGGCTACCGCAACCTCCTCAAGCTCACCTCGGCCGCCTTCCTCGAGGGGTTCTACTACAAGCCCCGCGTCGACAAGGAGCTGCTGCGCCAGCACAGCGAAGGGCTGATCTGCCTTTCCGCCTGCCTCAAGGGGGAGGTCAACGAGCACATCGTCGCCACCCGCGAGCGCGAGGCGGAGGCGGCGGCGAAGGAGTTCCTGGACATCTTCGGCGAGGGGAACTTCTATCCTCGAGATGCAGGACCACGGCATCCCCGAGCAGAAGCTCGCCAACGAGGTGGTGCGCCGGATCAGCCAGCGCAACGCCATTCCGCTGGTCGCCAGCAACGACTGCCACTACCTGCGCAAGGATGACGCCTTCGCCCACGACGTGCTGCTCTGCATCGGCACGCAGAAGACCTTCTCGGACCCGGACCGCCTGAAATACGCCTCGGACAACTTCTACATGAAGTCGGCCGAGGAGATGCACAAGATCTTCCCCAACGACCCCTCCGCGATCGAGAACACCCTGGCGATCGCCGAGAAGTGCAACCTGGTGATCCCCACCGGGACGTACCACCTGCCGGAGTTTCCGGTGCCGGCCGGCTACACCCTCCAGAGCTACTTCGACGAGGTGGCTCGCGAGGGCTTGGAGGAGCGGCTCGCCGAGCTGCGCCGCCGCCGCGGGCAGGGGCGCGTCCGCCACGCCGAGGAGGCCTACCGGCAGCGGCTCGACTACGAGATCCAGGTGATCAACAAGATGGGCTTCCCCGGCTACTTCCTGGTGGTCTGGGACTTCATCCGCCACGCCCGGGAACGCGACATCCCGGTGGGGCCGGGGCGCGGCTCGGCGGCCGGCTCGGTGGTGGCCTACGCGCTGCGGATCACCGACATCGATCCGCTGCAGTACGACCTGCTGTTCGAGCGCTTCCTCAACCCCGACCGCATCAGCATGCCCGATATCGACATCGACTTCTGCATGCGCCGGCGGGGCGAGGTGATCCACTACGTCAGCGAGAAGTACGGCCGCGACAAGGTGGCGCAGATCATCACCTTCGGGACCCTCGCCGCCAAGGCGGTGATCCGCGACGTCGGCCGCGTGATGGGGGTCCCCTACGCCAAGGTCGACCGGATCGCCAAGCTGATCCCGGACATGACCAAATCGCTCGCCGCGGTGGCGAAGGAGGAGCCGCTCGCCGGCGAGGCCGCGCGCGACCCCGAGATCAAGCAGATCATCGACGTCGGCAGCCGCCTGGAGGGACTCACCCGCCACGCCTCGGTCCACGCCGCCGGCGTCGTCATCACGCCCAGCCGTCTCGACGAGCTCGTCCCGCTCTACCGCGTGGTCAAGGGGGACGAAGAGCAGATCATGACCCAGTGGGACATGAACGTCATCGAGAGCCTCGGGCTCCTGAAGATGGACTTCCTGGGTCTGCGCACGCTGACGGTGATCGACGACGCGGTGAAGATCGTCCGCCAGCAGGGGATCCCGCTCGACCTCGAGGAGATCCCGCTCGACGATCCCGAGACCTTCCGCATCTTCTCCGAGGGGCGCACCAGCGGCATCTTCCAGTTCGAGTCGCGCGGCATGACCGACCTGCTGTGCCGGGTCAAGCCGACGGCTTTCGCCGAGCTCGCCGCCCTCAACGCCCTCTACCGGCCGGGCGCCATGACGCCATGGTCGACGAGTACATCCAGCGCAAGCAGGGCAAGAAGTTCTCCTATCTCGCTCCCGAGATGCAGCCGATCCTGGAGGAGACCTACGGCATCATCGTCTATCAGGAGCAGGTGATGCTGATCGGCGTGTCGGTCGCGGGCTTCAGCATGGCCGAGGCGGACATGCTGCGCAAGGCGATGGGCAAGAAGAAGGCCGACGTCATGGCCAAGATGAAGGCGAAGTTCGTCGACGGCGCGGCCACCCGCGGCATGCCGCGGGAGAAGGCGTCGGAGCTCTGGGACAAGATCGAGCCCTTCGCCGGCTACGGCTTCAACAAGAGCCACAGCGTCGCCTACGCCAGCGTCGCCTACCAGACCGCCTACCTCAAGGCCCACTATCCGGTGGCCTTCATGGCGGCGATGCTCAACTCCGAGCTGAGCTCCACCGACGCCATCGCCAAGTACACGGCCGAGTGCCGCGCCATGGGGATCGCCCTGCTGCCGCCGGACATCAACGAGAGCGGCTGGTACTTCACGGTGATGGGCGATCAGATCCGTTACGGCCTCGGCGCCATCAAGGGGGTGGGGGGGGGCGCCATCGAGGCCGTGCTCGCCGCGCGTTACAAAGCGGGACACTTCCGCAGCTTGGCGCATTTTGTTAGTGAAATTGACCTACGCTCTGCAAACCGGAAAGTTCTTGAGTGCATAATAAAGGCAGGATCATTCGATGGTTTCTGCACCAATAGAAATGCTGTTTTGGCTGGTTTAGATGGCGCGCTGGATTACGCTCAGAAGTCACGTGAAGCCCGGGAAAAATTCCAGGTCGAAATGTTTGGGCTTGGCGTAAAACCTGCGATCGAGCCACCATTAGATATCGCTGTTCGCCCGTGGCCCGAGCGCGAGCGGCTGCGCTACGAGAAGGAGGCCCTCGGGTTCTTCCTCACCGGCAATCCGCTCTCCGAGTATCAGGAGACCCTGGAGCGGCTGGTCAGCCATACCACCGGCGCGCTGCGCGACGGCGCCCCGGAGGGGCTGGTTGTCCTCGGCGGCATGGTGTCCGGCTTCAACCGCGTGAAGATCAAGAGCGGCGCCAACGCCGGCCGTTTCATGGGGCGCTTCGTGCTAGAGGATCTCGAGGGGGGCCTGCCGGTAACCCTTTTCGCGAACAAGCTCGAGCAGTTCGGCCACCTGCTCACCGACGAGGCGGTGGTGCTGGTCAAGGGGCAGGTGCGGGAGCGGGGGAGCGAGGTGGAGATCACCGTCGAGGAGATCGTGCCGGTCAAGAAGCTGGCCGGCAGATCCCTCAACGGGGTCGACCTGAAGCTGAACCCCAGGCTCTCGACCAGCCAGATGCTCAAGCTGCGCGACCTGCTGACCGAGCACCCCGGCGACGTCCCGGTCACCTTGGAGATGCAGCTCGCCGACCGCACCGTTCGCATCGTCACGCCGGACAACCTCAAGATCCAGCTCGTCCCCGCCCTGGTCACCTCGATCGAAGGGCTGTTGGGGCAGGGGAGTATTCGGGAGCGGTAGGGGGGCGTGGGCAGGGTCTGGCGGGTTCATAATGCTCTTGCCGGTTTGGGGCGGTCTGCCCTTCGAGGCCTCACCCTCGGTCCCTCTCCCGGGGGGAGAGGGAGGTCCCATGGAGGCAAGGGAAGAGGACGTGGGGACGGGGGTGGGTTCCTCCCCCTTCAGGGGGAGGTTAGGAGGGGGGCCCACCGCTTCAGACTCCGGAACGCCCCCTCCTGGCCTCCCCCGTTCCGGGAGAGGAAAAAAACCTCCCAGCATTCTCCTTCCTTGCCTCCACGAGCCCTCCCTCTCCCCCCGGGAGAGGGACCGAGGGTGAGGCCTCGGAGGGCAAGCCGCCCCAGCCACCAGCGATCGCCTTGGATCCTCCTTGCCCTGCTGTTCGGATTTTTCTGCCTCTCACCTCTCCATGCTGCCTCCCCGGCGACCACCACCGCCGCCGTCCTCGCCGAATTCGATCGCTTGGCCGTCCAGCCGCTCTGGCCGAATTTCGCTCCGGGCAAGACGCCTCTGGAGATCTACGACGGCGAGCGCACGATCCTCGTCCGCCACCCCTCGCCGCCGCCGGAGTTCAAGAAAGAAGGGGATCTCTGGGTGTTCGCCGGCCGGCATCCGTCGGTGAAGGCCAACACCTCGATCGAGCTCGGAGGGGTGCAGACCGCGACGCTGGAGATTGATCCCAAGTTGACGTGGGATGCGCGGCACTGGGCGTCGATCGTGATCCACGAGACCTTTCACGTCTTTCAGCGGGAGCACCATCCGACATGGTCGGGGAACGAGGCGGAGCTGTTCCTCTATCCGATGGACGATGCCGGCCCGCTCGCCGTCCGCAGGCTGGAGACCGAGGCGTTCCGGCGGGCGCTCGCCGCGGAAGGAACTGAAGGAAGCCGCTTGCTGGACGAGCCGGGCGCTGGACGAGGGGCGCGATCGTTTCTCGAAACTGCCCGCCGGCGCCGTGGGCTACGAGCGGGGAACCGAGCTCAACGAAGGTTTGGCGAACTTCGTGGAGAATCTCTCCCTGGGGAAGACTCAGGGCCCCGACCTGCCAGCCTCCGAGTACGCCGCGGGGGACGTGCGCTCGCGCGCCTATTCGATCGGCTTCGCCCAGGCGGCCTTGCTGGACCGCTTCGATCCCTCCTGGCGCCAGACGCTGGAGTCCGGGCAGAGCACGAGCCTCGACGAGATGCTCGCCAGGGCTGTCGCGGGCAAGCCTGCCACGGTCTGCGGTTTCAAGCCGGAGGAGATCGCCGCGGCGAGCGAGCACGCGAAGGAGGACGTCCTGCGTCTTGCTCAGACCCGGCGCGAGAGCCGCGAGGCCTTCCTGGGACGCTCCGGCTGGAGACTGGAGATCGCCACCGCGAAGCCGTTCATGCCCCAGGGGTTCGATCCGCTGAATGTGAGCCTCGTCGCCAAGGGGGAGATCCTGCACCGGCGCTTCGTGAAGCTGGGCAACGAGGATTCCACCCTGGAGGTCCTCGGCCGCGAAGCCCTCACCCACGCGGCCGGCGAGCACCCTCTATTCAACGGCATCAAGGAGATCCAGGTGACCGGCCTGCCCGCCGAGCCCAAAGTGACTCAGGAGGGAGATTTCGTGGTGATCGCGGCCGAGGGGGTCACGGCGAGGCTCAAGGGAGCGAAAGTGGAGAAGGGGGAGAGGGCGCTGAAGGTGACGGTGCCCTGACGATCCTCCCCTTACTTAGCCCAACTTCCACACTTTGCGCGGTAAAGTATTGAGGAAAAAGGGGGTATGGTCGATTTTTCGTCACTATTCTGGGTGGGGCAACCAAGTTTTGACGGGAACCATGACCTCGTAGGGGATGCCGAGCGTATCGTAGATGAGCCGATGCTGCTTCTCCGGAAGGGTGCCTTTCCGAATCTGGAGAAGTTGACCACAGGACGTCGGCAGAACCGCAGTGACAACCTGGTGGGTGGAGAGCTGTTCGCGCAAGGTCGCCCACGAGGTATGAATCTGTTTTCGCAGAAAGCTGGTTTCGATCGAGATCAGCAGGTGATAGGCCAGCACGCAGAGAAAGATGTGAGTCTGCACTCGATTCTGGAGATGATGGAAGATCGGCCGCTCCCGGAGTGGGCTCTTGAGATCGCGAAAGGCATTCTCGACGCGGGTTAACAGAACGTAGATCCGCCAAGCCTCTTCGGTGTCGAGATCCTTGCGATCCGTTTTGAGCAGGTAGGCGCCGTCCATGCGAAGCGCTCTTGCCTTCGCCTCGGTCTGCTCCTGCCAAAGCAGTTTCCACGGGCCGGGGTCAAAGCTGAGTCGGTAATACCGAGCCACACGAGGATAGCGCTCCTTCAGGCGACCGATGGCCTCATAGACCTTCGCCTCCGTAATCCGCTTCTTGGCAACCCGCGCCTGAAGCCGGCCCAGATCGGCCAGGAGGCGTGTCTCTTGTTTCTCGCGAATTGCCTGATCCTTGGCTTGGCGACCTTCGCTTCGACACAGAATGTAGAGTTGGTCGGTGGTTTCGAGCCGCTTGACCCAAACCCGGGACTTTTTCTGCGCCGGGTTGGTCGGTGAAGGCTCGCGCAGGATCTCCTGCCATCCCTGCTCTTGTTCGATCTCCTCGAGCCACTGCAAGCGCTCCGATTGTCGGCAGGCGACCACGTAGTGATGGCCGCGGGCCTGGATCTGTTGGAGGTTGTCGTCGAACGCCATACCGCGATCCACGATCACCGTACCTCCACCCTTGCGCCCTGTGCGCTGCTCCAAGGTCTGCAACATCTCATCGACGGACGAACGATCTTGACGATTGCCGTCGAAGATCTCATGAGCTTTGGGAAAACCCTCCCGATCAAGTACCAAGCCGATGACGACCTGTTTACAGTCCGGTCGCTGATCGCGTGAATAACCACGCTTGGCTTGGGGATTGCGCTCGCATTTGCCCTCGAAGTAAGTCGAGGTCAAATCGTAGAGGTAATAACTGTCGTCCAGATTGAAGAGCGTTTTCTCTCGTTCTGCCAAAGCCGCCTCGATCGTACCCCGGTTGGGGTGCAGGCGATCCAGATTGCGATACAAGGCCTCGTCAGTGAGCTCCAGTAGGTCAACCCCCAAAATGTCGCCCAGCGCCGTGCGCCGGACCCAATCCGGCATCGCGTGCTCCGAGCAAGGGGCCACCAGGCGATTCAACACCATGACCTCCGTGAGTCGCCGCGCCTTGGATGAAAAGCCGGCCTCCAACAAAACGTCGTCGAGGCCCAGGCGTTGCCACATTTGATGGCCGACGTGGACAGGTCCCGCCTCGCGGGGCTTCTCTTGACGGAACTGATCCGTATACACGGACACGAGGTCTTCGCGGCTCGTCGCGTTACGGACTTGAGTCACGAGCTCGGTGACCAGCGGATCCTGCCTTTCCAGCGAGGCTTGACCCAGGAGGGTAGCCTCGACGCGGCCGATCAGTCCCGGCCACTTGCTCTTGGGCCCCGGCGACAGACTACCCAGCGAGCAAATCGTCCGTTGCCGGGGCCCCTGGAGGGTGGTCACCGTCTCCACCAAGAGGTAGTTGGTGTAGGTCTTGTTCTTGTACCGCTTGAGGGTCTTGCGGATGAACACAAAGCGTCTATATCAGAAACTCAAAGCGCTCTGCTTTCGTCACTATTTCCGTAAATCGGGCTCACCTCTCTCCTGGAATCAACAACTTACGACCCCGAAGAGGGCGAATTTGCCCACTCCAAGACCGGAGGCCGTGGAAGTCGGGTTAGAGCACCTACAAAACTCGGTTCCGTATGTAGATGTAGGGGAGGGGCTTGTCCCAATACCGTCAAGTTAGTCATTTATCGTCGCCATCGGTTATCCTTTTTCTCTCCAGAGAGAAAGGAGAGCCCGATGGCGCGAAAACCGTCGCAGTTGCCCGGGGGCGTGAGGTTGAGCGACTGTTTGAGTCTGGGCGTCCTGATGGCGAAGCTGCCTTCCGAGCGGGTCGATCAGGTGTTACAGGCCACGGGTCGGCAGAGTCGCCGGCACCGGCAATTACCGGCTCGGCTGATGGTGTATTACGTCATCGCCCTGACGCTGTACATGGAAATCTCCTCGGAAGCGGTCTTGAGTTGGCTCCTGGAGGGATTGAGTTGGCTCGGCCAGTCAGTGCCGAGCCAATGGGCGGGCCGGGCGGGGCTCTCGCAGGCCCGGATTCGTCTGGGTGTCGAGCCCTTGCGCCAGCTGTATGAGCAGACGGTCACGCCGATCGCTACGGCCCAGACTCAGGGAGCTTGGTACCGCGGCTTTCGCTTGGTCAGCATGGATGGGACGAGCTTGGAGGTGGCCGATACCCCCGACAATGAAGCGACCTTTGGTCGTCCTGGTTCAGGGCGGGGCCGTAGCGGATTTCCCCAACTGCGCTTCGTCTGTCTGGCCGAGTCCGGGACTCATGTGCTGTTTGGGGCGGCGATAGGTGGGTGTAGGACGTCGGAACGACAGTTGGCGAGGCGCGTAGTGACGTGGCTGCACCCGCAGATGCTGTGCTTGGCCGATCGGGGTTTCTTTGGCTTTGCCCTGTGGCAGCAGGCGCACCAGACGGGCGCACAATTGCTGTGGCGGGTGAGTTTTCAGGTGTGCCTGCCGGTGTTCGAGCGGCTCCCGGATGGCTCCTATCTGAGCAAGATCTATCCCCGCCCGTATGATCGTGAGACCGACCGGCGGGGGGGTTGGGTCCGGGTGGTGGACTATCGCCTGCAAGGTGTCGAAGGGAGCGAGCCGAAGTACCGGCTGCTGACGACGTTGTTAGACCCCCAGCAAGCGCCAGCGGTAGAACTGGCGGCTTTGTACCAAGAGCGCTGGGAAATCGAGTTGGCTTTCGCGGAGCTTAAAACCCAGCTACGAGGTCGCCGCGTGGTGCTGCGCAGCAAGGGACCGGAGTTGGTGTTCCAGGAACTCTACGGCCTCTTGCTGGCGCACTATGTGGTGCGACAACTCCTCCACGAAGCCGCTGGCCATGCTGGCCGAGACCCGGACGAATTGTCCTTCGTTCACGCCGTCCGCGTGCTCCGCCTCAAGCTGCCCAAGCTGGTGGCCGCCCCCCCCTGCGCAGTGGCCATCGCTTCGATGTCAGCTCCTCGCAGAGATCGGCTTGGGGCGGGTCAGTTCCAGTCGGGGGCGCCGCAACCCTCGCGGCGTAAAGAAGAAGCTCAGTTCCTACCCGATCCGCCCACCTCGCCAGGGATCTTCTCGCCAGAGAGTCGAATTCCGAGTCGAGCTCCTTAATTGAACCGTATTGGGGCTTGTCCCCTCCCTCGCCCTGAAAGGGCGAACTTTGAACAGCCCGGGGCTTCAGCCCCGGGTGGCGGCCGATAAATTCTCAAGCCCCGAAGGGCCGGCCGAAACTTCAGCGGTCGGCCGGCCCTTCGGGACTCGATGATCGGGGTTGGCTGGTACCTGGGGTTGAAACCCCAGGCTGTTCAAAGGCCGCCCTTTCAGGGCGGGCTCCGCCGCTGGCGAGCCACCTCATAGGCCGCCAGCGCCACCGACGTCGAGAGGTTGAGCGAGCGGATCTCGCGGTCGACCATCGGGATCCGCACCATGCGGTCCCGGTAGCGTTCGCGGATCTCCGGCGAAAGGCCGACGCTCTCCTTGCCGAAGACCAGCACCGTCCGCTCCGGGTAGTCGACGCTCCAGAAATCCCGTCCCGCCTCGGCGCTGAAGAAGAACGGCTCCCCCAGATCGGGGATCTCCGCCTCGAACTCGGCCCAGCGGTCCCAGACCGTCGGATGGACGCGCTCCCAATAGTCGAGCCCGGCGCGCCGGACCTGCCGCTCGCCGAGAAAAAACCCCAGCGGCCCAACGAGATGCAGACGCGCCCCCACCGCCAGACAGGTCCGCCCGGCGTTGCCGGTGTTCCAGTGGATCTCCGGCTCGACGAGGGCGACGTGAAGAGAAATTTCGCTCAAGCGCGCATAGTATAGAGGAGCCGTCGCCAGTCTCGTCCGCCTTTCCAGGGTTCCCGTCCGCGTTTCAACGGAGTCCGGCAACATTCCGGAGGAGCACCGCAGCATTCCGGAAGAGCTCCGCAACATTCCGGAGGAGCGCCGCAACGTTGCGGAGAAGCTCGGCAACGTTCCGGAGGAGCTCGGCAACGTTGTGGAGGAGTACCGCAGCATTCCGGAGAAGCTCCGCAACGTTGCGGAGGAGCGCCGCAGCATTCCGGAGAACCTCCGCAACCTTGCGGGAGAGCTACGCAACGTAGCGGAGAATCTCGGAAACGCGGATGAGACACAAATTCACGCCGGCGAGCTCCGGAAAAACTCGGGGGAGCAGTCGGCCAGAGGCTCAACGTTTCAGCGGAACGCAGAGGGTAGCCACCGCAAGGTGGGCGGGAAGGACGGAACCTTCCCAGCCCTGCCGGCGACGGTGCGGGGAATGCGGAGAATATCTCGTCCTATCCTCCGAAAGGCGACCAAAAGCGATGGAGGCGGAGGACGCGGTAAGGCGAGAGGGATTCGGAACGTTGGCGCCGCGGCGGAGACGACCCGCCGTCCCCGTGGCCTTCGCAGGGTGTCGTGGACGGGCTGTGTCGTCTCTACGGGTGCGTTGGAGGCTTGGCCCGAAGTGGGAGTTACGGGTGGTGTTGAGAACTTGCAACCCGGAACGAACTTCGGGAACGTAGCCCTCGCCCTCATCCGCTCACTTGCTTATGCGACAGCCCGCATTGCATTGACGTGATTATTGTTCACCAGTAAGCTTCCTCTAAGTTGAATTAGGAGAACCATATAAGTGAAAAGATGCCACCGCTCGCGCCCGCAACGTCTCCAGAATTATCGTGTCGTAATGGCGGAGCCAGAGCCGGAGCGTTTAGACGGTGACTACAGGGTTAACGTTTGTCTGGTAGGCGCCAAGTTAGGAGGGATTGAGGCATGCGTAAGACGTTGCTAGCTCCTCTTGTTTCCTTAGTGCTCTTGCTGCTATTCCCTGATTTTGCCCTGGCACAAACAAAACAGACTGAAAAAGGCGAACCCGTCACCGAACTGACAGTCCCTGTAGGAAAGACTGTAGAGGGCTTCACCTTCTCCCAAAGTGGAACGCTGTCATACAAGGGTAAAGCCTTCAACCCGGCCGTCAAAGTCAAGGTGGAGTCTGTACAGTCATTCAGGATATCCCTGCGCAATGACAAAGGTCTCGCGGGGGCAATAGCGGAAGATGGCGACGGTCAGAATTCCCTGTACGCTCTGGACTTGGATGCTCATTCAGCAACTCCACTCCAAAAGGCTGGGACGTGGAATGGTGCACAACGAGTCTTCTGGAGTCCCTCTGGCCGTTACATGCTCGCGCTTTGTGCTTATGAAGGACAACGCTTTGTTGGAATTGACCTCCAGACGAAGAAGGTTGTCGAGGGGGATTTTCTCGGACCCGAGGGCAAACTTTGGGGCATTACGGATGAGCCACGGTGGTCCAAGGGACCGGAGAGTCTCATGTTCACCGTTGCAGAGACCTGCAGTCCTTTCGATGCACCTGACTGCGATGCAGAGCGAGTCATCGCAAAGTACTCGGTTTCACTTGACCCCGCTACGCTAAAGCTGACAACTAAGAGGCGAGCGGACTGATTCCGCGAAGGCGCGACCGCGCTTGGAGACGCCATAATGTTGCGAAATAGCCTGGTAGTGGCGCTTTTGCTGTGTTGCACCGCCGGCCCGGCCTACGGAGCATCTCTAGAGAAAGCCAAGGCGCTTTATCAGAACAACTTGCTTGACGATGCAAAACGTGAGTTGATCGAGGTGCTCTACGCCGCTGACTCGGAATCCGCTGACAAGGCGCTTTCGCTCTACATGCTGGGGATGGTCAACGAGAGGCAAGGACAGGCTGAGCTAGCCGCAGCGAACTGGAGGGAGTTGATCGAGAGATTCCCGCAAGCCACTGAGGCCCAACTCGCCCGTGACAATCTCGCTCGGCAAGGGGCCACCCAACAGAAGAATACTGCAGTGCAACCCAGCAAGCCTGCAGCGACTGGTCCGGCTTCCGGTGTAGTAGAGGTGCGGCAAGGTACGGCGGCGGACCTGTCAAACAGTCTGCGAACGGAGGTTCCTAGTCCGATGGTGATTCAGGCTACCATGCCGGCCATGAAACCTGGCCTTCGGGACAAGACTTTGGCTCTGGACATCAAGGGAACCGATCTCTATGTCTGCGACAAGGCGCATGTGACTCAGCTTGCTGTGTCTCGTCGGCCGCGACCTCTCGGAGGCGATAGTAGAAGGCCAATGCTGGACGAGGTCAATGCTTGGCCCAGGGGAGCGGCGATGGTCTATGTCGTGGCGCCAACGATATCGACCGAGTACTTTCGGCAAGACATCGACCTCACGATCACAGCCATGACACAGTCCGGTGAGGTGCTCGCCACTCGAACCTGGGACGATCTGACGATAGGCGCTGACAACGCCGCCAGCAAATTGGGAATCTGGGGGGCATCGAGCACGAAGAGTCCGAAACTCGTTGTGCCGGTCACCGAGGCTCAAGTCGAGCGATTCGAGGCGGAGCCGTTTCTGGTGAAGATTGTGATTGAGATCCAGGACTAGGGTCTGTCAATACAGAATTGACACGTTGAGTTGAGAGCCCCTGGGAGCGCCGGCGTCCCGCCGGCCTACTTACTTGAGTTAGTTGCCGGCGGGACGCCGGCGCTCCCAGGGGCTCTCCCTTCAAAACTGTGCTGACGTCAACGTTCCGCCCTCGGCACCAGCGCCACGATCCGCACGGGACCGCCGGAGCCCCCCGCGATCTTCATGGGCAGGGCGATCACCCAGGCTCCGGTCGGCGGCAGCTCTCCCAGGTTGGCCACGTTCTCCAGGCCGGGTACGTTGGCGGCGGTGACGATCTGGTGGACGATGAAGTCCTTGGAGGGACCGTGGTCGATGCTGGCGGTGTCGACGCCCAGCGCCCCTACCTTGCGCTCGAGGAGCGCCCGGGCGGCCTCGGCGCCGTAGGAGGGGAAGTGGAGGTTCGAGGCGTCGCCCGGTTTGTCGTCGCCCAGGTAGCGCTTGCGGTCCGGCCAGCGTTCCCCCCAGCCGGTGCGCAGCAGGACGATCGCGCCCGCCGGGACGGCGCCGTGCTTCTCCTCCCAGGCGCGGAGGTCCTGGAGCGTCAGGCGGTAGTCGCGATCGGCCGCGGCCTGGGCGCGGATGTCGATGACCACCGCGGGCCCGATGAGTTGCTCAACCGGGATCTGGTCGACCGTCCGCTTCCCGGCCGCGAAATGGATCGGCGCGTCCAGATGGGTGCCGCCGTGCTCCGGCGTGCAGAAGGTATTGGACGCGTAGAAGTAGCCCCCCTCCGTCTTGCCGTAGGAGAGGCGATCGAGCTTGAACGTCGTCGGGGACGTCGGCCAGTAGATCGTCTTCTCATCGAACGAATAGGTCAGGTCGACCGTCCGGAACCCCTTCAGGTCGATGGGCGCTTTCTGGGCCTGGACGGCCGGCGGTGTCAGGGCGGTGAGCAGCAGCAGGATCAGCAGGGAACTGTTCCGTCTCAAGCGGTCTGGCATGGCTTCCTCCTCGGCGTCTTCCTCGATTATAGGAGCCCACGCCCGTAGAAAGAGCCCGCATCCAGGTCTTGACAAATCCAACTTTCGTCCTACGATCAAGCAAGAGCTGTCGTTGTCAGCCGAGTACAACGAGACAGAGGGGAGGCGTCATGCGTCCGCAGCCTTCTTCTTTCCGCGGCTTTTTCATTTTGCTCATGGCCTTTGTAGCGTTCGCGTTCACCGCGGCGCTCTCTTTCGCCCCCGGCACGAGCCGTCCTGCCGTGGCGTCGGCGGATACGAAGGTAGGCTTGCGCCGCAGCTCGGCCGGGGCCTCTCCCCCCTACACGCTCTTCGAGAGCGGGCAGGTGCGCCCGCTCGCGATGTCTCCGGACAAGCGATACCTGTTCGCCGTCAACACGCCCGATAACCGCCTCGAGATCTTCCGCATCCAGGGGCGGGGGCTCATCCACAGCGCCTCCATCCCGGTGGGCCTCGAGCCGGTTGCCGTCGCGGCCCGGACGAACCGCGAGGTCTGGGTGGTCAACCATCTCTCGGACAGCGTGAGCGTCGTCGAGCTCGACGACCACGGAGATGGCCTGACCGGGGAGGTCGAGCGCACGCTCCTCGTGGGCGACGAGCCGCGCGACATCGTCTTCGCCGGACCGGGGCGGAAGCGGGCGTTCATCACCACCGCGCACCGGGGTCAGAACATCCCCTTCGATCCCCAGTTCTCGACCCCAGGAGTGGGGCGCGCGGACGTCTGGGTGTTCGACGCGGAGGGGCTCGGCAGCGCCCTGGGCGGCGCGCCGCTCGCCATCGTCACTCTCTTCACGGACACTCCGCGCGCCCTCGCGGTGACGCCCGACGGCACCCGCGTCTACGCCGCTGGCTTCCAGACCGGCAACCAGACCACCATCGTCCCCGAGACCTCGCTCCCGGACGGCTTCGGTGCGGACGGCGTCCCGGGGCCTACCACCAACGCCGAAGGGCGCCCCGCGCCCGAGGTGGGGGCCATCGTCAAGTGGAACGGCGCTCACTGGGTCGACGCGCTCGGCCGCCCGCGCGATCAGTTCGTGAAATTCTCGTTGCCCGACAAGGACGTGTTCGTGCTCGACGCCATGGCCAACCCGCCGCGTCAGCTCCCGGGAGCCGCCGGCTTCTTCCAGGGCGTCGGCACCGTCCTGTACACGATGGCCGTCAATCCCTTGAACGGCAAGGTTTACGTCGCCAACACCGACGCGAACAACGTCGACCGTTTCGAGGGCCCGGGGATCTTCGCCGGGCACAGCCTGCGCGGCCACCTGCACGAGAGCCGCATCACTGTGCTTTCTCCTGGAGGCGGCGTGGCGGCACGGCATCTCAACAAGCACATCGACTACGGCCACTGCTGCGCGCCGATCCCGAACGCCGAGAACGACCGGTCCCTCGCCCTGCCCCAGGGCATGGTGGTGACCGGCAATGGCGCGGCCCTCTACGTCGCGGCGCTGGGGTCCGACAAGGTAGGGATCTTCTCCACGGCGCAGCTCGAGACCAACACGTTCGTGCCGAGCGCGGCGAGCCAGATCCCGGTGAGCGGCGGCGGCCCCACCGGCCTCGTCCTCGACGAGGATCGAGGGCAGCTTTACGTGATGACGCGTTTCGACAATGGGATCTCGATCGTCGACACGGGGACGCGGGCGGAGGCGGGGCACGTCCAGATGCACAGCCCGGAGCCGCCGAGCATCGTCACCGGCCGCCGATTCCTCTATGACGCCAGGTTCTCGTCGAGCCATGGCGACTCCTCCTGCGCGAGCTGCCACGCGTTCGGCGATTTCGACAGCCTGGCCTGGGATCTCGGCAATCCGGACGAGGTGGTGATCGACAACCCCGGCCCCTTCAGTAGCCTTCTCTTCAATCTGGTCACGGGGCAGCCCATGGAGCCCATCTTCCACCCGATGAAGGGCCCGATGGCGACGCAGAGCCTGCGCGGCCTGGCCAACCACGGCCCGATGCACTGGCGCGGCGACCGCACCGGCGGCAATAGCGCACCGAGCGCGCAGCCGGACAGCGGGACTTTCGACGAGCATGCGGCGTTCACTCAGTTCAACGCGGCGTTCCCCGATCTGCTCGGACGCCACACGACCCTCTCGCCTGCGGAGATGAATGCGTTCACCGACTTCATCCTCCGGATCACCTATCCGCCGAATCCCAACCGGCCGATCAGCAACGTGCTCACCGCGGACCAGGAGGCCGGACGCCGGCTCTTCGACAGCGTCAATTGCGGCATCCCGTCGGCTCCGGAATTCAACGGCGCCGTCCTCACCTGCACCGGTTGCCACGTGATCGACGCGAATGCCAACCCCGGCACCGCGGCGCCCGGATTCTTTGGCACCTCCGGTCTTTCGAGCTTCGACTTCAACCCGCAGCTCTTCAAGGCCCCCCACCTGCGCAACGCATACCAGAAGATCGGGAAGTTCGGGAGTCCCGAGAACCCCGGGTTCGTGGGCGGTGACAACGGTTTCAAGGGGGATCAGGTGCGCGGCTACGGGTTCCTCAACGACGGGAACATCGATACGGTGTTCCGCTTCGTCCATGGGATCAGCTTCTCGGACCAGTTCAACGGGCCCAACAGCAACAGCATCCCGGATGGGCCGGCGGGGGAGCTCCAGCGGCGGCAGCTCGAGGCGTTCATCCTGGCATTCCCCACCAACCTGGCGCCCGCCGTGGGCCAGCAGATCACGCTCACGAACGCGGGCTCCGCGGCGGTGATCTCCCGCATCAACCTCCTGCGCCAGCGCGCGGACGCGGGGGAGTGCGAGCTCGTCGCCAAGACCCGGATCGACGACGAGGAGACCGGCTTCCTGTACGTGGGATCGGGTCAGTTCGTGAGAGACCGGCGCGGGGAGCCGCCCATCACCGACGCGGCGCTGCGGTCTCTGGCCACCGGCCCCGGCCGCCCCGTGACCTACACCTGCGTGCCGCCCGGCTCCGGAGCCCGCATCGGCGTGGACCGCGACGGGGACGGCGCCTGGGACGGCGACGAGCGCCGCGCTCATACCGATCCGGCGGATCCGGACAGCAGGCCCTGATGCGGGCAGGCCCGAGCAGAGTCCGAGCGGAGCAGGTTGGCCTGTGGAGTCCCTGCTCAAGGAGCGGAGTCCGGAGAAACCCGAAACGAAATTCAGGAACGTAGCCCTGGAAACCACCCTTGAACGACACTCCTCCTGTCGCATAGGCAACGCTCAACCCAAAGTCCGCGCTTCCGCAAAAGCATTCATCTCTAACCATTTAGAAGCTTCGACAGCCAGTTCCCCGGTCGGTTGCTTACCGTCACGAGCCTGTCGCATAACGCTGACGCCGACCTGTCTTCTTCTCTCGACGGATCTGTCGTTCAAGAACTGGCCGTAAGCCCTCATCCGCTCAGTTGCTTACGCGACAGCCCGAATTGCATTGACGTGATTACGGTTCACCATTAAGCTTGCTCTAAGTTGAATTCGGAGAGTCAGATAAAAGAAGATGCCACCGGGTGCCGCAACCTCTCCAGGCCCTTTGTGTGTCGTAATGGCGGATCCAGAGCTGGAGTGCTTAGACGGTGACTACACTGTTGGGGCGTCCTAATCCACTTGCGTAGCGTATAGTTGAAGGAGTGCCAGTGACAGAAACACCTGACCTTGGCTCTGATCCAATGCAGGGAATGGTATCCGATCTTGGCGGAGTAGTAGCAAATGTCCTCTCCTCCGAGTGGGTTATCTTCATTCTGGTTCCGTTGCTCGTGATTGTCGGTGCTGTTCTGCTTAAGGCTCTTGCCCGCCGATCCTTCGAGATCAAGCCCGAGGACAAGTTTGTCGGCTTTGACCTCGGGATTACTGCTTGCATAACACTATTGGTTTCAAGTCTTGTTCTAATAAACAAGCGCGCGCCGGGCACTGCTACCGAACAAGCCCTTGTTCAACACTACCTTATTGGTATTTTCATAGTCTTTATTCTCTTTCTGCTGCTGCTTGTCGGTACCGCGTTAGTGTTTCGAAAGAATGGGTGGGAGGAGAAGGGTGGTCAAGTACTTCTGAGGAACAAATGGTTGGTTGGCGTTGACCTAATCGGGCTTATTCTCCTCGTGGTTGCCTTTAATCTCACGGGAGGTAGTTTCAAGTGAGCGATCGAGTCGCGCTGATTGTTGGATTGCTAACTCTTGTAGTTTTAGGCTTGTTCATTGGGTCGTGGTTCGGATGGGCTAGAGTCTGCTGGATCATCGTTTCGGCGATCGCGGTTTTCATTGTTGCGGGCTTTCTCAAGGGTTTAGCCGAAGGCGACGAAAGCATGCGGAGGAAATAGACGCCCAACTCCAGGCGGTCGAGCGGACGAATACCACCCTATCGTGTGGTCCCGCCGCTCACCTTGGAGCGTTGGCGGACGGCGAAGATGTCCCATGTCAAGCTGAGGACAAATGTCTATAAACTCCTTTACATGATCTGGAGGTCGCAATGCGTAGAACACTCGTTTCGATAATTTTTCTATGCAGTGCCGCTCAGCCGTTGCTTGCTCAGCGAGAGGCCGAGTCTACCGATCGGCTCACGCGGCGTGATGATCTCGCTCCGCCGTCTCGCATTCGGTCCTTACTTCTAGCTGTGCCCACTCCCACTACAAATGCCTATCTCAAGGTTGCAGGGACTGTTACTGACGCTGACAGAGAAGTCAGTCCTGCTGCGACTCTAGGCCTCAACCATCGCGATCCTCAGCATCCATGGTTCGGCGAAGTGAGTTACAAGTACCGGTCTGGCGATACCTCACATCACAATGTCTTCTCCGGGCTGGCAAATTATCAGTTCTGGACTGGCGCCGGTGCTTTTTCGCCTTTGCTGGTGGCTACAGGGGCATACTCAAAACGTCCAGGGAGCAACGAGACGGCTGGCGCCGATATAACGGCCGAGATTTCCTACGGCTCCTTGTCGCTCGACGCAATCGCCGGATACGCATGGTTTCGCCCGAAGGACGGCGATAAAGTACAGGACTTTGTTCCTGGGCTTAGCGCCTACTACGCTCTGTCAGATGCTGATATGCTTGGTCTAGACTATACATTTAAAAATGATGTCGATGAAGAGGATGGTTTCGCTCTTTCCTTCCGTCACAAGATTTCACCCTCTTATTCTATTGATATCGTTGCTTTTAAACACAATGACGTTCGGCTTCGGATCCGCAGGAATTTTGCCCCGTTCCGAACTCGTTCGATGGTTACGCCTTAGAGGGTGCTTGGAAAGTGGCGATTCCGTTTGGCACCCCCACTGTAGAGAGGCCCCGTGGGGCGTCTCCGAGGCGGAGAGGAAGATCCTCATTGCCACAGAGCACCCGCGGGGGCGTCCAAGGGAGCATGGCCGACGTTCGCTGCCCTGGAGACGCCCCACGGGGCGTCTCTACAGAGGAGGGGCACCCCTTTCCAAACACCCTCTGAGGCGCTGCGGGCGAGCCCGAAGCCAAGCCTCAGGCCGGCAGGGCCGACTCGGACACATCCTGTCGCGGCTTCCGGCGCAGGATCGCGGCGGAGAGGAGCGTCATGATGAGCCCGACCGGGAACACTTCCATGAAGGTGATGGCGGAGTTGAAGAGGGGATTGTCGTAGTGCTTCGCGAGCGCGGCCATCTTCGTGACCGTCTCCCGGATGGCGGCCTCGCTTTCGCCCGTCGCGCGCATCTTGGCGAGGACGTGCGCGCTGTAGTGGTCGAGGAAGTTGGGGAAGAAGTTGAAGTAGGCGATCTCCCAGGCGATGACGTACATCGCGCAGGTGATCAGGGTGATCAGGATGCCGACCTGGAAGGCCTTGCCGAAGCCGATCGCGCCGCCGGCGACGGTGTCGCGGTAGGACCGGACGCCGAAGAAGACCAGCAGGAACGACAGGACCATGGAACTGTAGCCGAGGACCTCGCTGTTGTCGAAGTCGATGGTTCCGTTCATGCACAGAGGCATCATGATCGAGGACAGGGCCATCAGGATGCAGCCCGACGCGAGACCGAAGCGGAGAACGATTTTTTGCATTGCAGTTTCCTCCCTTGTTGGCCCCATCCTGGGGGTCCGGCGCGGCGCCGGTCGTCCTCCGTTCGGGTGATTTTCGGCCCGGAACCCCGGAATCATCCTTTCGTTGACCCCGGTTGACCCCCGGTCAGGGGATCAGGCCGAACTCCCGCCCCTTCAGGACGGCCTGGACCCGGCGGTTGACCCCCAGCTTGTCGAACACGCGGGAGGAGTGGGTCTTGACCGTGTTCTCGGAGACGAAGAGCCGCTCGCCGATCTCCCGGTTGCTCAAGCCTTCCGCGATCAGCCCGAGGATCTCGTGCTCGCGTGGGGTGATTCCGAGCTCCTTGAGCTTCCCGGCGTCGAGCACGAAGGGCCCGCCCTCCGGGACGCGGACCTCCTTGATCACCGTCACCTCCCGGGACCGCGCCCAGTGCAGCCCGAGGTAGATCCCCAGCGCGGAGAAGATTGCCGCCACCAAGCCGCCATAGATCTCGCCAGGGTACGCGCGGACGACATACTGGTATTCGAGGACCTTGAGCAGGGCGAGGAGCACCCCCCCGGCCAGCCCATAGAGGATGACGCGTCTCACGGGCGCGAGCATAACGCGCTGCGCGCGAAATCCCGCGCCAGGTCCGTCTCAGGGGTGGACAGCTCTATCATACATACCGAAGGCCTTGCTGAATTCCAACAGGAGACCTGATGACGACTCGTGACGGCGGTATCAGGTGGCCGGATTACTTTGAGCCGGCGAAGGCCCCGGTTTACGTACAGAATGATCTGGAGATACCGGCTCCCGTGGAGCATGTCTGGGCCTGTCTGATCCGGGCGAAGCAATGGCCGACCTTCTACCCCAACTCCAGGAACGTGCGGTTTCGGACGGGAACCGGGCCGGACCTCGAAGCCGGGACTCGTTTCAGGTGGAAGACCTTCGGGGTCACGATCGAATCTCAGGTGGTGGAATTCGTTCCGCGGGAGCGAATCGCCTGGGATGCCCACTCGCTCGGAGTCGATGCCTACCACGCGTGGGTTCTGCGCGAGACGCCTCGTGGATGCCATGTTCTGACCGAGGAAGTGCAACACGGCTTCGCCGCCAGGCTCCAGAAACTATTCCTGCGGAACCGGATGCACCGAGGGCATCAGAGCTGGCTGGAAGGGCTCAGGGACGAGGTAAAGCGAAGGTTCCCTCCTTCTGCCTGACCTTGGGGCTGTTCGGCGGTCCCGTGTAGGGTAAAGTAGGGCTCCGATTTTCGGAGACCCTGTGCAGAATACGCCGAAGCGTCCGCCCTTCCCGCCGGTGCGCCCCGCGCCCGAGCGCCTGAAGCCGCCCGCGGCACCCGGGCCGCAGGGCCGGCCGGCACCTCCGCCGACCTCCGCGCGAGCGGCTGTCCAGGCCCGCATCCTGCCGACTCCTCCGGCCCGCACGGTGGCTCCGGCCACCCTGCAGAGGCAGGCCGCGCCGGTTCCTTCGGTGCCGCGCACGGCCGCCCGCCTGGCGCCGCCTCCATTGCCGGTGGCGCGGACCTCGCGCGTTTCGGCTCCCTCCGTCCAAGCCTTTCCTTCCCGGCTTCCCGCCGCGCCTCGCCGGCCCGGCTCGCGCGTGATCCAAAGCAAGGTGCAGGTGGACGGGAACGAGCTCGACGCCGACCAGGTCATCCGCTGGCTTCAGCGCTGCGCGATCAACTTTCCGAGTGGAACGGTCGCGCGGCGGATCGTCGCCTATCTGATCGGGAGGCTGGAAGTCTTGGAGTATGGCCCGTACGACGTGCTGGACTTCATGAGGAGACTGCAAAAGGCGGCGAAGGCCTTCTACGAGAAGGACGCCCCCAAGATGACGCTGGTCAAAAAACTAGAAGACAAAGCCGGGAGCTTCATGCCCCTTGAGCTCTCCAATCTCATCGGCAACTACTACATCTATATCGCGGGTGGTGATTACCTGAGGGTCCTGGTGCAATACGAGAAGCTGATGGAATGGGCCGGACGGCACCAGGAGTGGATCGATGTGGCGGCCAAGCTTACCAAGCTCAGAGCGAAGGCCGAGAAGTTCATCAGTGATCACGGCTCCAGCCAGCAGGGCAGGCGGGTGACAGACCTCTGGCAGAACATCGTGCGTGGCGGCTTTCCGTTAAGTGCGGACTTGAGCCGTTACGGCGATTGGATGGAGCGGATCGGGCAGGCGATGCGGGCCTTCGTGAATCCGAGCACCGACACCGGCTACAGGGATCCACACCTGGACACCTTCCATGCGGAGACCCGGGACATCACAGCGGAATCGAGCGCCAGCACGATCCGCACCCTGGCGAAGATCGGTGGGGTTGTGGTGGCCGGGGCGCCAGCGAGGGGCGAGATCCTGACCGCGATGCAGCGGCCGGACACCAGCAGCGAGGTGGTCAACACGACCGCGGACGGCGAGGTGGTGCCATTGGCCAACACGCTCGAGGCATTCCTTCAGTTCCTCGCCATCGTACGGAATCAGACGGCGCCCAAACGTTTCGAGCTGGCGATCTCGGGCTCCTGGGGAGCCTGCGATGGCTGCAAGAAGCGGATCAACGAATTTGTCACCCGCTGGGCGGCCGCCGCGCGGTCCAGCATGAACCATGGCGTGAGCGCGACATTGCGCGTCACCTATCGCTATCTCAACCGTCCGAAGGGCTTCAAGCGGGACTGGGGCACGACGACCTACGGCTGGCACGAGGACAACAGGATCGGCGGGGCCTATTTCCATACGGTCGACCATGGAGTCGTCGGCGCCTGACAATTGATGCAGCCACTGGAGAGGGGCCCGGTCTAAAATGGCGGCATGGAGATGGCCGAAGCCTTCATCTCGTTCGTCTGCCTGGTGAGCCTGATCGTGATCCTGCTCGAGGCGCGGCGGTCCGGCGGGCTCCGGCGGCCGCTGCCGGTCGCGCTCTGGGCGCTGAGCCTGGTCCTGCTCGCGATGTTCGCCCTGCTGCGGGTGCTGGTCAACCTCGACGCCTGGAGCGACGCCCGGATCCTGATGGGGATCCTGGGCGTCGGCAACTTCCTGTTCGGCAGCGCTTTGCTGGTCCGCTGGCTCGCCTGGACGACGAGGAACCGGAGGGGCGGGGGAGAGCGGTCAGGCTAGCGTGACGTGGATCTCGCCGACGCCGCAATCCACCTTCACCCGGCCGCGGCCGAGCCCCTTGTCCCAGTTGATCTGCCGCGAGATCAGCCCTTCGCTGGAGTAGCGCCGGCCGTCGGCGACGAGGCTGGCCTCGCCGATGCCGGTGTCGATGTCCGCCGAGCCGATGGCCTCCTTCGGCAGGGTGACGTGGACCTCGCCGACGCCGAGATCGGCCGTCACGTCGCTGGCGATCCCCTGGATGGCCAGCTTGCCGACCCCGAGATCGGTCGCGCAGCGGCAGGTTGCGCGGCACGTGGAGGGTGGCGACCACGTTCAGGCCCTTGGTGCCGCCCCAGTGCGGCCAGTCGCGCGATCTTGACCTCGAGCTGGCCCTCCAGGGTGTTGTAGACGAGCCGCAGCTCCTGCGCGGCGTCCTCGCAGCGGCTCGCCGGCTTGTTGCAGGCGATCCTGACGTCGAGGTCCACCTGCGCGGTTGTCCCACCCCGTCGACCTGGACCTCGCCGACGGGGAAGTCCAGGTGGATCTTGCCGGCGTTTCCCACCGGGATCTGCTGCCGGAACGAGCGGACGATCTCCTTCGCGCCGGCGGGCACCACCCAGAGCAGCGCGGCGAGACGAGTAGTCAGACAGCGGTCTTTTTCATCATGGTCTCCTCCCTCCTGCCCAGCCCTACGAGGGAAACCGCGCGAAGGTTCCAGACCGGCGGCACCAGTTTTGCGGACCATTTTGGATGATCCCGGCCATGGACCCCCAGACCGACGCCTTCCAGGAAGCCCACCTCGGGGAACGCCCGATCCGCGATCTCGGCCTGACGATCGCGGGGACGCCCCTGGAGCCGGTCATCGCCGAGTTCGAGCGGGAGCTCGCGACGGCCGGCATCCGCCGGGTGCGCCCGCGCTTCTACCTCTCGACGGAGTGGGGGGTGCCGTTCGGGACGGTCGCCATCGCGATCCCGTTCTACCTCGCCCGGCCGGACCTGACGGCGCTCCACGCCGAGCGGACGGGGCACGTCGAGGGGCTCGGGCCGCTGGGACATCCTGCGCTATCTGCGGCACGAGATGGGGCACGTCGTCAACTACGCCTACCGGCTCTACGAGCCGGAGGACTGGGTCGCGCTGTTCGGCCCGATCACCCAGCCTACCGCGAGGAGTACCGCCCGAGCCGTTCAGCCGCCGCTACGTCCGCCACCTGCCCGGCTGGTACGCCCAGAAGCATCCGGACGAGGACTGGGCCGAGACCTTCGCCGTCTGGATGACCCCCGGGCTCGACTGGCGCGCCGAGTACGCCGACTGGCCCGAGGCGCTG
Source organism: uncultured Acidobacteriota bacterium (assembly GCA_963792575.1). Lineage (GTDB taxonomy): Bacteria > Acidobacteriota > Thermoanaerobaculia > Multivoradales > UBA5704 > DATARR01. The sequence goes on along the minus strand of CAWBWZ010000020.1, from coordinate 345,781 downwards.
GCCAAGCTCGAGTATTGCGACCGCGACGATGGCGCGAGCTGCGCGACGCGATCCGCTGGTGACCGACGACGAGCTGGACGAGGACGTCGGCGAGATCTCCTACTCGCTCGACCAGTACTACCGACGCGTGGGAGACCGAGGCCGGACGAGCTCCCGCCGGGGCTGGACGGCGCGCTGCGCGCCGATCTTCGAGGACCTGGGGGCGGCCCGAGGATCTCTCGACGGACGCGCCGCGCCGGCCGGCCTCGGCGCTGATCCGCCGCCTCGCCCGCGACCTGCCGGCCGACGTCTACCGCTGGACCGGCCACTTCCCGGAGCGCACCCGCGTCCTGCTGCGCCACCTGGCCGAGCGCGCCGACGCCCTGGAGCAGGTCTATCCGGAGGACCGCGAGACCCCGGCGATCATCGCCCTGACCACCCTGGTCACGGCGCTGGCGATGAACCACGTGCACACCGGGAGCTACCTGCAACGTAGACTTAGATGGCCTGAGCGCTGCCGTTCGACCGCCAGGTCGACGATCTTCTGGACGAGCTGTGGGTAGTCGATGCCCGGCGGCCTTGGCGGCCATGGCGAACTCGCTCGCTGCTTCCAGGTAGCAGTTGGCGTTGACCTCGATGACGTAGATCTCGCCGGTCTCGGTCAGGCGCAGGTCGACCCGGCCGTAGTCGCGCACGCGCAGGGCGCGGTAGGCGTCGAGCGGCGACCTTCTGGAGCTTCGCCCGCAGCTCGTCGGGAAGCTCGGCGCAGGACCGACTTCGTCCCCTTGTACTCGGCGCTGTTCTTCGCCCACTTGGCCTTGGTGCCGAGGACGTGCGGCGAGCCCCTCGGGCAGGCCGGAGAAGTCCATCTCGATCGGCGGGAAGGCGACCGGCTCGCGGTTGCCCAGCACGCCGACGTAGAACTCGCGCCCCTCGATGTACTCCTCGGCCAGCGCGGAGTCGTTGACCTTCTCGTGGATCATCGACGACCCGCTTCATCAGCGCGGTGGCGTCGCGGACCAGCGACTCGCCGTCGATGCCGATCGAGGCGTCGGCCGTGAGCGGCTTGACGAACAGCGGCATGCGCAGGTTGCCGCCGGTCTCGAAGTCGGCGTCCTGGCGAGAAGACGGCGAAGTCGGGATAGAGGATGCTGCTCGAAGGCCAGCACCTTCTTGGCCAGCCCCTTGTCCTGCCGCAGGTAGAGCTCGCCGGGGCCGCCGCCGGTGTAGCGCAGGCCGAGCAGGTCGAGCAGGCCGGCCACGGCGACGTCGCCGCGGATGTTGTCGCCGAACATCTCCATCAGGTTGAAGACCAGGTCCGGCTTGCGCCGGGAGAATCCGGAGACGAGCTTCCGGACGTCGCTGTGGACGCCGAGGATCGACACCCGGTGCTTCTGCTTGCGCAGGGCGGCCGCGACCTGGATCGACCACGACGTCGTAGGACTTGGGGTCCGTCGCTTTCGAGGCCTCCGAGGACGGTGATGATTCATCGTGACCCGTGCGTCGTTGCTTGACCCAGCAGCCTGCGGCGCATTCTCCTCAGCCCGAGCTAGCTCCGGCCGCGTGCTCTCTAGGGGAATCTCCCGGCCGTCGATCCGGCGACGACCGGCAGCGCTCCCCGACCAGGCTGTTCATCAGCAGCAGGCCGTTCGCCGCCGCGCGAGCGCGGTCTTCGCAGGGTGAGCGGCCTTTCCGCGGATCGCTCCCGTTTCGAGCAGGCGGCGGCGGACGGTGCCCGGGCAGGCAGCCCTCGCTCTCGGGAGGAGTGAAGATCCCGTCCGGCAGGGCAGCGCGAGGTTGCTCCGCGATCCCGGCACAGACGGCCGTGCTCGTTGAGCAGCAGCGCGTCCCAGGCGCCGCGGGCCTCGGCCTGCCGGAGCGCCAGGCGGTTCGCCTGGTAACAGAGGCTCTTCAGGCCGGCGAGCGGACCGCGCGAGTCGATCCGAATCTCCGGGAGCAGGATGGCGGCGACGCCCCGGCGGTAGAGATCTTCCCCGGGCGGCTCGTAGGGGGCGGCGGTGATCAGGCGGGTCGGCCTGCAGTCGTTCCCTCGCGAGACGGTGATCCGCAGGCGCGCCACCGGCCGCGGGCGCGGCTCGCGCGACGTCGGTGACGGCCCGTCCGAGATCGCACCGGCTCTCCGGCGGATCGATCCCGAGCCGCCGCAGGCCGGCGAAGAGACGGTCGAGATGGGCGGACGATATCGCGCGCCCGGCCGGCGTCCACCCGCAGGGTTTCGAAGAGGCCGTCGCCGAAGAGGAAGCCGGCGTCGTCCGGGGCGATGCGGACCTCCTCGACCGGGACGAGCCGCCCGTTCCACCAGGCCAGGCTCATCCCGGCTCCCGCGCGCCCAGGGCGGAGAGGAAGGCGCGCGCCTTGGCGGCGCTCTCGGCGAATTCCAGCTCGGGATCCGAGTCGGCGACGATGCCGCAGCCGGCGTGATAGGCGATCCGTCCGCGCGGCGGCCGCGGCGGTGCGGATCGCCACCGCCAGCTCCAGATCCCCGCCGAGCGAGATCCACCCCAGGGCTCCCATCGCCGGGCCGCGCCGCCGCTCCTCCTCGGCGGCGATGGCGGCCATCGCCTGGATCTTCGGCGCGCCGGTGATCGAGGCGGGGGGGAAGGCGGCGCGGAGCAGCGTCGGACGGGCCCGCGTCCGGCCGCAGGCGCCCGCGCACGGTCGAGACGGTGTGATGGAGCGTCGGCAGGGTCATCAGCTCGGCGTGGCTCGCCACCTCGACGCTGCCGGTCGCGCAGACCCGCCCGAGATCGTTGCGGACCACGTCGACGATCATCGTCAGCTCGGCGCGGTCCTTCTCGCTCTCCAGCAGCTCGCGGACGAGCGCCCGGTCCTCCCGCGGGTTGGCGCCGCGCGGCCGGGTGCCCTTGATCGGCGCGCGATTCCACCTCGCGGCCGCGCACGGCGAGGAACAGCTCGGGGGAGATCGAGAGCACGGCCGTTCCCTTCCCGAGATCGAGGAAGGCGCCGTGCTCGGCCGGGCTGGCGGCGCGCAGGCGCTGATAGAGCGGCCAGAGGCTGGACGCCGGGAGCTCCGTTTCCAGCCGGCGGCAGAGGTTCATCTGGAAGATCTCCCCCGAGGCGATGCGCTCGACGATCCGTGTCACCGCCGCCTCGAAGCCGCCGCGATTCGGACGGCTGATCACGCTTTTTCCGTGCAAGTGTAGACCGTTCGGAATCTCCGGTTCGCTCCGCCGGCGGGCGGCGGCGAGCAGGCGCTCGCTGGCGATCACTGGATCCGGGGCTGCCGGCTCGCGCCAGGCATCGGTGGCTTCCAGCATCCAGCTCCGGCCGTCCCAGCGCAGGGCGTCAGCGTAGAGGGAGAGATGGAGATCGGGGAGGCCGAGATCGTCCTCCGGCGGGGGAGGGAGCGATTCCAGCTCGCCCCCCATCTCGTAGCCGAGATAGCCCACCAGCGTGGCTCCCGCTTCCGCCTCGCCCCAGGCGGCGAACGCGGCGTCCAGCAGGTCGAAGCCAGAGGCGGCAAACGTGGCACGCCCGCAGGGGCCACTCACCGAGGCCCGGCCGTTGCGGACGGCGAGCGTCGCGAGCGGCCGGACGTAGAGCCGGTGATCGCTATCGCCGCCATCCAACCAGGAAAAACCCGGCTCGCCGCGCATCTCCTCGGCGACCTGCTCAGGGCGCGGCGGGCCCTTCGGGCCGGAAACCCGCAACGGCGTTTTCGACCCGCGCGAGCCTGGACGCGGTGGCGGCAGGATCGCGCGCAGACGCCCGGCGAGCCGCTCGCGCCGTTTTTCCGAAGGCCGGTCAGACCACATGCGGGGGAGATACGAACTGTTACGTCGGCTTCGGGGCCGACTTCAGCCGCTCCAATGCGAGGGTCGCGATCTGCCGGGCCTTGGGGAGCTGATCCGTGCCGTCCAGGCTATGGACGGTGATGATGAGCTGCAGGCTCCCCGTGGCCACGTGGAGCTGCTGGAGGCGGCCGCCGACCCAGAGAGCGCTGTCCCCGAGGCCGGGGACGTCCTGGACCTTGCCGCCGGACATCGAGCTCAGCGAGGAGCGGCTCGACTCCAGGAAATCCCTCGCCGTGCCGCGATGCGGACGGATGAGCAGGCTGAGAATGCGGGGCTGGTCGAGCGTGCCGCTGTTGTAGATGCACTCCAGCGGATTCCGCCCCTGGGCCTCGTCGAGAGTGCTGCTCATGCCGGCGAGCGTATCGCCGGCGATCGCCTGGGCGTCCTTGTCGGTGAACAGCTGGCAGGCGTCGACCTTCGGGGCCGGGCCCGCGGCGGCGCCGGAATCGGAAGAGCGGCCGCAGCCCGTGGTCAGCAGAGCTGATAACAGCAGGGCCGATAACAGGAACGGCGCGATGAGGAGCCGGCGCGTGAAGATGGTCAATTGGAATCCCTCCCAGGGTTCAGGGAGGGATTCTATCCTGCCTTGCGCGAACGGCTCCATGAGGTATAAAGGATCATGCCGACACTGCCAGGATCTGAGGACCGAGCCGGTGGACGGCTCTTGCTGGGCGTTCTGGATCAGGCGCCGATCGCGGAAGGCTCGACCGGCGGAGACGCGCTCCGCAACTCGATCGATCTCGCGCGCTGGACCGAAGCGCTCGGATATCACCGCTACTGGGTGGCCGAGCACCATGCCACGCCCATGCTGGCCTGCGCGAGCCCCGAGGTGCTCATCGGCCTGATCGCGGCCGCGACCTCCCGCCTGCGGGTGGGGAGCGGCGGCGTCATGCTCCCTCACTACAGTCCGCTCAAGGTCGCGGAATCGTTCAGCATGCTGAGTGGCCTCTATCCCGGGCGGATCGATCTCGGCCTCGGCCGGGCGCCGGGGAGTGACCAGACGACCGCGATCGCGCTGCAGAGAGACCGCCGCCAGCTCCCGCCCGACGACTTCCCGAACCAGCTCGCCGAGCTGCTGGCCTATCTCGGCGACGCCATGCCTCCGGACCACCCTTTCGCCCACCTGGCGGCGGCCTTGCCGGGCCGGCCCCACCGTCCCGAACCGTGGCTGCTGGGCTCGTCGCCGCAGAGCGGGATCTGGGCGGCGGAGGTCGGATTGCCCTACGCCTTCGCGGATTTCATTCAGCCGGGCGGAGCCGCGATCGCCGCCCGCTACCGCGAGGAGTTCCAGCGGTCCGAGTGGCTGGAGGAGCCGCGCGTGGTGGTCGCCGCCTCGGCGATCTGCGCCGAGACCGACGGCGACGCGGAGCGGCTGGCCGCCAGCTCCCGCATGGCGATCTCCCTTCTGTACCGTGGGCGTCTGGTCGCCGTGCCGCCGGTCGAGAAGGCCGTCCGCTTCCTCGCCGAGCAGGGGGCCCCCAATCCGCAGACCGGAAGGCGCCTGATCGTCGGCTCGCCGTCGACCGTCCGCGCGGGCATCGAAGCGGTGGCGCGCGAGTATGGGGCGGGGGAGGTGATGATCGTGACCATCACCTACGACCACGCCGCCCGCCGGCGTTCCTATGAGCTGATCGCTGAGGAGTTCGGGTTGTCCGGCTAGGAGATCGTTTCCCTTCGCGCGCCGTCCACCACCCATTTGCCGTCCTTGCGGCGGACCCGGTAGGACTCGCCGGAGGAGCTGAGGTTCCCCTCCCAGTAGCCGCCGCTCACCCAGACCTCGTCGTCGCCTCGCCAGTCGAGCTTCTGAATGCGGAACAGGAGGTTTTTGCCGGACTTCCGCCGGCACTCGTCCACGCTCACGACCGGGGGCGTGTTCCGTTCGAAGCGTTGAAGGAAGGCCGCGTCGGGGGATTGCTCACCGGGAAGGGAGAGACAGTACCGGTCCGCTCTTTCCTGGAGGCTCGAGGCGTTGTGCCGGAACTGGTAGCGGAAGACCGCCTCGGCGATGTCGCTGGTGGCCGCCGATTGAGCCTCCGAAGACGGCGCCGGGCCGGCGGAGGCGCAGGCGCTCATCGCGAGCAGAAGAGGCAGAATTGCAAGGATTTTCACAGCCAAACTTCCATCCGCGCTTCCACCTCTTCCTGGCTCAGGACCTCTCCTCGATCAGCGGCCTCCAGCGACCGCTGGACTTTCTGTTTCACATAGATGTGGTACTGGATCTGCTCCAGGGACACGTCGTCGGGGAGCTTTTCCAACATGTGCCAGATTTCTTCCTTTGCCGTCGCCATGGTCTTGGCTCCCTGTAAGTTCGCTACCGCACCCGCCGCCGACGGTTCCGGATGTAGTCGGCCAGGATGAACTCCCCGAGGTTGTAGGGCGAGGCGAAGTAGGCGCGGCCGCGGTTGATCTGCGTCAGCTTCTCCACGAACTGGGTGAGCATCGTGTCGGTCGCCAGCATGAAGGTGGTGATCACCACTTTCTGGCGGCGGCAGAGGTCGGCCTCCTCCAGGGTAAGGTTGACGATCCGCATGTCGAGCCCGAAGGGGTTCTTGTAGATGCGCCCGTTCTCGGTGATCGCCGAGGGCTTGCCGTCGGTGATCAGGAAGATCTGCTTGTTCGGCTGCTTCTGGCGGGCGAGGACGCTGCGCGAGAGTTGCAGCGCGTCGCGGGTGTTGGTGTGGTACGGGCCCGCCTGGATGTACGGGATCTCCGAGAGGAACACCTGCTCGGCGCGGTCGCCGAAGAGGACCACCGACGAGGTGGTCCTTCGGGTACTTGGTGGTGATCAGCTCGGTCAGCGCCAGCGCCACCGTCTTCGCCGGCGTGATGCGGTCCTCGCCGTAGAGGATCATCGAGTGGCTGATGTCGATCGCGACGACCGTGGCGCAGGAGGTCAGGTGCTCGGTCTCGTAGACCTCCAGATCCTCCTCGAGCAGGCTGAAATCGCCGCCCTGCTCGCGCCGGAAGGCGTTCTGGAGCGAGCGGGACGAGTCGAGGAGGTGGATGTCGTCGCCGAACGAGTAGGGGCGCGTCTCGGGCAGGCGCTCGATCCCCTCGCCGGCGGCGCGGATCGGGTGGTAGCCCGGGCCGGACTTGTCGAGCGTCGAGAAGATCTCCTCGAAGGCGCTGCGGCGGATCTTGCGCTCGCCGCCGGTGGTGAGCTGGAGCCCCCCCTCGCCGTCGCGGGCCACCATGTTCTGGTTCTCCAGGCTGGCGAAGAACGCTTCGAGATCGATCTCCTCGGGCAGGTGCCCCTGCTCCTGGAGATAGCGCATCCAGTCCATCGCCTCCTCGACGTCGCCGCCGGTCGCCAGCACGAGCTGGTTGAACAGGCGCAGGAGGTCGAGGCCGGCGAGGAGCGGCTTTGATCAGCTCGGGGTCGAGGTAGAGGTACTGGTGGCGCATTGCTTCGAAGACTCCTCCTTATGTTCATCTCCGGCTGGACATACAGGCATAGATAAGTCTCGAGTTGCTTCTGCTATACGCTGGATGTCGATGCTGGCTGCTCCCGACCGGTCGAGCGGAAGGGAAAGACGGGCCTCTAAGCCAGGCTCAATCTGGCGGCTGCTACCAAATCCTACCTGCGTCTTCTATTGCTACAACAGCCCCTTCCCGTATTGCACCTGGCTGACTTGTATGCAACGTGCGATTTGTGCCTCCTGAAGCTCCGCCTTTACGCTTGGGAAGGGTGTTAAAGCTCCTAGTTCATGTCCCCGCCCCGGCGGCCGCCGGCGCCGCCCCGCGGGGCTTGAGGAGCTGGAACTTGACCATCTCCTTGTAGCTGACCTGGCTGTCCAGGTCCTGGCGGGCCAGCTTGAGGTGCTGGTGGAGCCCCTCGAGCACCATCTCGGCCGCCAGGGCGCGCTCCTCGCGGCCGTCTTGCCGTTGCGCGAGACGAGCTCCCTGAGGCCCGGCACCTTGTAGATCTCGGCCTCGTAGTCGGCGAACGGCTGCTCGTCGGAGACCGTGACGGCGTTGCCGTCGGCGAACCAGCGGATCGATCCGGGCGTAGGGGCCCTTGTCGTCCTCGCCGCCGCTGCCGGCCTCCTTGCCGACCTCCGGGAAGCGGGCGTCGAACACCTTCTTGACCGCCTGGCCGATGAGCCGCCGGGCCACCACCTCGGCCCCCTGCTGCTCCCCCTCGTAGACCATCTCGACCTTGCCGGTGATCGCCGGCAGCAGCATCTGCAGGTCGCAGAGGCGCGGGAAGACCGGGTTGTCGCTCGGTCGCGAGCGCCCGCCGTTCGAGGTTCGAGGCCAGCAGCTCCAGCGCCGAGATCGCGACGCGGGCCGAGACGCCCGAGGACTGGTCCACCAGGTCGCTCTCGCGGGCCGCGAGGCTGATCTCCTCGACCAGCACGCGGATGTCGTCGGGGATCATGACGTTGGCGCATGTCGCGCTCGGTCCACGCCTCCTGGCGGGTGATGTCCGCCGCCATCGTTCACGTCGGGCGGATAGTGGGTGAGGATCTGCGACGAGATGCGGTCCTTGAGCGGCGTGATGATGCTGCCGCGGTTCGTGTAGTCCTCGGGGTTGGCCGAGAAGACCATCAGGATGTCGAGCGGGATGCGCACGGGAAAGCCGCGGATCTGCAGGTCGCGCTCTTCGAGGATGTTGAACAGGCCCACCTGGATGCGCGGCGCGAGGTCGGGCAGCTCGTTGATGGCGAAGATGCCGCGGTTGGTGCGCGGGATGATCCCGAAGTGGATCACCTCCGGATCGGCGAAGGTGAGCTTGCGGGTCGCCGCCTTGATCGGGTCGATGTCGCCGAGCAGGTCGGCGATCGAGACGTCCGGCGTCGCGAGCTTCTCGTTGTAGCGCTGCTCGCGGGACATCCACTCGACCGGCGCGTCGTCGCCGGCCTCCTGGACCAGGCGCTGGCCGTAGGTGGAGATCGGGGCGAGCGGATCGTCGTTGAGCTCGGCGCCGGCGAGCACCGGCACCTCCTCGTCGAGCAGGGTGACCAGCGAGCGCAGGATGCGGGTCTTCGCCTGGCCGCGCAGGCCGAGGAGGATGAAGTCGTGGCCGGCGAGCAGGGCGTTGATCACCGACGGGATCACCGTGCGGTCGTAGCCGAGGATGCCGGGGAAGAGCGGCCCGCCGTCTGGCGAGGCGCGTGCGCAGGTTGTCGCGGATCTCCTGCTTGATCGAGCGCGGCCGGTAGCCGGCCTCGCGGAGAGCGCCGAGGGTCTTGATCTGAGACGTGGGCCGGGAAAGCATCAGTCTTGTAGCTCCTGGAGCCAGCGCTCGGCGTCGATCGCCGCGCGGCAGCCGGTGCCGGCGGAGGTGATCGCCTGGCGGTAGATCGGGTCCATCAGGTCGCCCGCGGCGAAGACGCCCGGCACGCTCGTCCGGGTGGTCGGCTCCTGGACTTTGATGTAGCCGACGTCGTTCATCTCGAGCTTGCCGCGGAAAAGGTCGGTGTTGGGCTTGTGGCCGATGGCGTAGAAGACGCCCTGCGTGGGATACACGCTCTCGAGCTCGGTCCGCTTGTTGTGCAGCTTGACGGCGGTGACGCCCCCCTCGCGGGTGCCGACGATCCCGGTGACGACCGTGTCCCAGATCCAGGCGATCTTGGGATTGGCGAAGGCGCGGTCCTGCATGATCTTCGACGCCCGCAGCTCGCGGCGGCGGTGGATGACGGTCACCTTGCTGGCGAACTTGGTCAGGTAGGTGGCCTCTTCCATCGCCGAGTCGCCGCCGCCGATGACGACGATCTCCTTGTCGCGGAAGAAGAAGCCGTCGCAGGTGGCGCAGGCGGAGACGCCGTAGCCCATCAGCTCCGGTCTCGCCGGGGATGCCGCCGAGCTGGGCGGTGGCGCCGGTCGAGACGATCAGGGCGTCGCAGCGGTAGGTCTCCTCGTCGGTGCGCAGGGTGAAGGGGCGCTTCTCGAGATCGACCTCGATCGCCTGCCTCGAACTTCACCTTGGTGCCGAAGCGCCGGGCCTGCTCGCGCATGCGGTCCATCAGCTCCGGGCCGAGGATCCCCTCGGGGAAGCCGGGGAAGTTCTCGACGTCGGTGGTGATCGTGAGCTGCCCGCCGGGCTGGTTGCCCTCGAGGACGAGCGGCGCCAGATCGGCCCGCGCGGCGTACAGCGCCGCCGTCAGGCCGGCCGGACCGGAGCCGAGGATGATCACCCGGTGATAGTTGTTGATGTTGTGGTGGCCCTGCTCAGGGTCGGTCATGGGGGCTTCTCCCCTCCTGGGATCAAGATAGAAATCACCTCGCGACCGCGAGGCGACCTGGAGCCGAGTCTATACCAGCCGTTTCCCAGGACTGGAGTGGGCAGAAACGGTCCAAGCGCTACAACACGTCCCAACCCGGGGAGCATTCCGGAAGGGGAGCGCGGGTGAGGGTCGGGGTGCCAGGTGCCGGTGTCGCCGAAAGATGTTACGCTTTGAGCATGGCCATTCCGGCGGTGCGCCTTCCGGCAGATCAGATAGATCCAGACGCGGTGTTCCTCGTCGTCGAAGGAGAGAACGACCGTCGGATCGTCAGTGCCCTTCTGGAGGCCGCGAGCTTCCCGCTGGACAGGGTCCTGCTGGTCGTCGGGGGAGGAAAAACTGGAGTGGCCCGGAAGGTGTCGAGCCTTGCTGATCAGGCACCCGGCAGGTGCGCTGTTCTGGTGGATCTCGACGAGCTCAGCGTTCCCGATGCTCGCGCACGGGCGAGAGAGCAGCTCGGCGACCCGCCGGCGGAAGTCTTCTGTGCCGTTCCGACTCTCGAAGCCTGGCTCTTCGCTGACGACCAGGCGGTCCTGGCGAACGCGCGCCAGAGGGAGGATGTACAGCGCATCGTGCGCCGTCTTCCTCTTCCAGAAGAAATTCCGGACCCCAAGGAACTGGCTTGCCTTGTCTTCGGGCTGGAAGCCAAGTGGGATTTCCTACGGAAGGTTGATACTGGCCGGGCTGCCGCCCGCTCCCCTTCGCTCCGGGCTTTTCTCGAAGGAATGGCCCGTCTGCTGGGAGTCGATTCGCAGCCCTTGCAGGAAGGAGTGGCGCGCAATCTCAGCCGGGACATCATTGCCGGTCTTCTCCGCGAGGTCAGCCCCGCGGACGCTGTGGTCTGGCGCACCGTTGAGGGAGAGGAATACACCGCTAACCGGCTGCAGCATCATATTGAAGAGGGCGACGAGGTCGGTCGTCAGTACTCCTCGGATCTCCTGCGGATCTCCCGGGATTTTCTTCGCCGGGCCGCCAATCGTTCAAAGCCCGCTTGATCATCTTCGTCCCTGGCTACGACTCGGCCACTGAAGAGAATCTGGCCGTAGCGGTCCATATCCTTCCACGCACATGTCACGCATTGTTGGCGGACCGGGCGACCCGGTCTGGCTTGTTGGAAAGCCTCGCCGCCGCAGGTGACTCCCTGTTTTGCATGTCCCATGGGCGCCCGGGCCGGCTCCTGGCCCAGGGAGGTGGTACAGCTTTGAGCGGCGTAGACTCGTCCATGCTCGGCTCGCGACCGGTCTTCGCGTTTGCCTGCCACACCGCAACGGAGCTTGGCGAATCCATGGCCAGGGCTGGTGCGTTCTGGTGGGGATTTACCGGCACAATCACCGCTCCAGATTCCACGGCCACGGTCCTCCCGCTGTTCGTCGAAATTTTTACCTACATCCTCGATGCGTTCCCGGCAGCCGAGTCGGCGGATTCTTGCCAGGAGGTGCTGTCGCGGATCGCCGGTTTATGTCATGACGCGGAAGCGAAGATTGATGATCTGCTCGACGTGGACACCACGCTCGATGCCGGTTCCGCTTACCTGTGCCTCCTGCAGCTCTGGCAGCGGTTGCGGGTGTGGAGGCCCGGCGCGGCGGACCCTCTTTTGCATCCGGCGGCTCCGCTGCCTATGCTCCTGATCTGATGAGGTCTGCCACAGCAGCGCATGTAGAATCCCTCGCCGGAGGGCGCAACCCGCATGGCCATCAGCGTTTTCGATCTCTTCACCATCGGCATCGGACCTTCGAGCTCGCACACGGTGGGTCCGATGCGGGCGGCCCGCCGCTTCGCCGAGCGGCTGGAGCACGAGGGTCTGCTCGAGCGCACCGCCGCCGTCCAGGTCGAGCTCTTCGGCTCTCTCGCCATGACCGGCAAGGGGCACGGCACCGACCGCGCCATCCTGATGGGCCTCGAGGGGGAGGCGCCGGAGTCGATCGATCCCGACAGCGTGGCGCCGCGGATCGCGGCGATCCGCGGCCAGGAGCGGCTGGCCCTTCTCGGCCGGCACGCCGTTCCCTTCCACGAGAAAGAGGAGCTGATCTTCAACCGCCGCGATCTGCTGCCGCTGCACTCCAACGGCATGCGCTTCACCGCTTTGGACGCCGAGGGCGGAACGCTCGACCAGCGGATCTGCTACTCCGTGGGCGGCGGCTTCGTGGTCAACGAGGGAGCGACGGGGGAGGGGAGGATCATCGAGGACGCGACGGCGCTGCCGTACCCCTTCCACAGCGCCCAGGAGCTGCTCGAGACCTGCGAGGAGCATAGTCTCGCCGTCTGGGAGCTGATGCTGGAGAACGAGAAGGTCTGGCGGAGCGAGGACGAGATCCGCGCCGGCCTGCTGCGGATCTGGGAGGCCATGCGGAGCTGCGTCGAGCGCGGCTGCCGCCAGACCGGCGTGCTCCCGGGCAGCCTCAAGGTGCCGCGGCGAGCCCCCGCCCTCTACCAGGACCTGACCTCCCGCCCGGAGGAGGCCGTCAAGGACCCGCTGACCGTGCTCGACTGGGTGAACCTGTTCGCCCTCGCGGTCAACGAGGAGAACGCGGCCGGCGGACGGGTAGTGACCGCGCCGACCAATGGCGCGGCCGGCATCGTACCGGCGGTGCTCCAGTACTACCGCCGGTTCACCCCGGGCGCGAGTGACGAGGGGGTGGTCTGCTTTCTGCTGACCGCCGCCGCCATCGGCATTCTCTACAAGGAGAACGCCTCGATCTCCGGCGCCGAGGTGGGCTGCCAGGGGGAAGTGGGGGTGGCCTGCTCGATGGCCGCGGGAGGGCTGGTGGCCGCTCTCGGCGGCACCACCGCTCAGATCGAGAACGCGGCCGAGATCGGCATGGAGCACAACCTCGGCCTCACCTGCGATCCGGTGGGCGGGCTTGTCCAGATCCCCTGCATCGAGCGCAACGCCATGGGCTCGGTCAAGGCGATCAACGCCTCGCGCATCGCCCTGCGCGGCGACGGCTCGCACAAGGTCTCCCTCGACCGGGTGATCAAGACCATGCGCGAGACCGGCGCCGACATGAAGACCAAGTATAAGGAGACCTCCCGCGGAGGGCTCGCCATCAACGTCATCGAGTGCTGAATCGAGGCTGACGTCTCGCTTTCGCCTCTTCCATGCACTACCCTCTATATGTGCGGCCTTGCCGCAGCGTTGGTACGAAAGGAGAAAGCATGAACAAGACTCTTCGCAAGCTGGTTTTCGCCTCGCTGGTCGCGGGCGCCACGGTGTTCGCGGCCACGACCGCTCCCAAGGTCGAGGCGGCTCCGGCCGGCAACTGCACCTTCTACAGTGACGCCAGCAAGACGACTGTCGTCGGACGTCGCGGCAAGGACTGCTGCAACAACACGGTCTCGACGGGCGTCACGTCGCCGTATTACACCTGCGGCGGCTGCTTCATCTGCTATCCGCCCCCGCCGCAATAGCACCGGCTTCCGGTTCCCCTCTCCCGCGGGAGAGGGGAAACCCTCCGGGCTCACTCCTCGCCTTCCTCGTCGTCTTCTCCAGCAATCCGGTGCCGCAGGATCTTTCCCGCCCGCTCCAGGGCGATGGGACCCGCCGCCTGCAACAGCCTCGCGAGGGCTTCGGGGTTGCGGGTGAACCGCTCCAGCACGTTGACCCCGAAGGCCCAGTCCTCGTCGAAGAGGTCGACCCAGCCCACCGCCTCCCCCTGGCGCAGTAGTGGGAAGCCGCCGTTCCAGCGTTCCCGGCCCAGCTCGTAGAACGGATCGCGGCCCACGAACGGGCGCACCGCGGCGGCCAGCTGCGCCGTCGAGCGCTCGCGGAAGAGGGCGGCGGGAGCGTCGCCCCATTCCGGCCGCTCGCCCAGCCGCCAGAGGCCGAAGGCCTCATGGCCGTCGGCGGTGGAGGCGGGCTCGATCCGCCAGGGGCCGGCGACGTCTGCCTCGGCGGCGGAAGCGGGCTCGTCCTCCTGCTCGAAGCGGCGGAGAAACTCTTCCGCGAAGGCGTTGGGGGAGGGGGTGGTACGATCTTCGGGATCACGCATGGGTGCCACTCCTGTGCGCGGTTGGCTCGGGCGAGTGACTGGCTCGTCCGGGCCATTGTTTTGTCGGGGTGGCGTAAAAAATTACGCCTCGATTACGCTTTGAATCGTAGACGGACGACAGGCGGAAGTCAAGCGTGATCTACCCATCGAACTACCGTTCCGTGGCGTCGATCCACTTGCGGGCGCGTGGCGGCTGCCAGGCGGCGAGGCGGTCGAGCAGGCGCTCCGGGTCGTCGTCGACGACCGCCATTCCCCGATGGATACTGGTCAGGAAGCGCTCGGCCGTCATGTGGTCGAGGAAGGCCAGGAGGTGGTCGTAGTAGCCGGCGACGTTGAGGAGCCCGCACGGTTTGGGCTGGAATCCGAGCTGGCTCCACGTCCAGACCTCGAACCACTCCTCCAGAGTGCCGATGCCGCCCGGCAGGGCGATGAAGCCGTCGGCGAGCTCGGACATCCGCGCCTTCCGCTCGTGCATGGAGCCCACCACCTGCAGATCGCTCAAGGCGCCGTGGGCGAGCTCGCGGGTGGCGAGCGCCTCAGGGATGACGCCGGTCACCGTGCCGCCGGCCGCCAGGGCGGCGTCGGCCACCACTCCCATCAGCCCTACCCGGCCGCCGCCGTAGACGAGGTTCAGCCCGCGCCCGGCGAGGGTGCGACCAAGATGGGCCGCTGCCTCCGCGTAAGCCGGGGAGGCGCCGGGGTTCGAGCCGCAGAAGACGCAGAGGCTGTTCAAACCCGGATCAGCGGAGGATCGCGTCGACCTCGATCTTCAGGTCGGGAAAAGCAAGCGGGGAGATCTGGTCGCCCCGGCGGAAGGTGAGCACCTCGCGGTAGCCCTGGGGCGAGGGATCGCGGTAGATCTCGACCACGGAGCGCGGAATATCGCACAGCCAGGCCTCTGAAACGCCATGGCTGGCGTAGAGACTCATCTTGATCCGGTCGGAATCAGCGGTGGTATCGGAGACTTCGACCACGAGAAAGATGTCGGGCGGGGTGGGGAGACCCGCGGCGTAGAAGTCCTCGCGGAAACGCAGCAAGGCGAGATCCGGTTCCGGCTCGGAGAGATCATCCAGGAGGATTGAGGACTGAACGAAGACGACCGCCTTGCCGGCTCCCAACCCCCCCTCCAGGAACATGTGGTTCAAACGCGCCACACGGGATGCATGGAGCGGCCCGATCGGTGTCATCTGCCAGATCTCTCCCTCGATCAGCTCGACGCGGTCGTCTTCCGACAGGATGCCGGACTCGGCCATCGCATGGTACTCGTCGGTCGTGAACAGTCTCCGGATCGGCTCTGCGGCCATGGACGTCTCTCCGTTGACGCCAGTGTATCGTTCGGGCGCGACTTTTTCCATCGCGGCGCTCCGGGCGCTCACGACACCGCCTCCGCGATCTCGATCGCGTTCAGGGCGCCGCCGCGGGTGAGGTTGTCCATCGCCGCCCAGAGCCAGAAGCCGCCGCCGGCCTCGTCCTTGCGGACGCTGCCGTAGAGGACCTTGTCGCTGGCGGCGGCGTCGACCGGGCCGAAGAGGCGGGGCTTGTCGGCCGCTTCGAGAGGGACATGCCCGGAGAGGGCCTTGCGGATCGCCTGCACGCTCGGATCCCCGGCGCAACGAATGTAGAGGCTCGCCGAGACCGAGTGGAAGACCGCCCCCTGCAGGATCTGCAGCGCTACCGGCGGCGCGGGGGGCGAGCCGGCCAGCACCGCGCCGAGCTGTGCCGCGACCGGATCGGCGGGCAGCGGCGTCGGCAGCAGGTTGAAGGAGAGCTGCGCGCCGAAGACCGGCGTCGGTTGCCGCCGGGTCATCGCCACGATCTGCCGCGTCTGCTCGAACAGCTCCTCGATCCCGGGCTCGTCCCGCATCGAGGCCGGCTGCACCAGGGTGGCGACCGCCTCCGAGAGCTGGAGCTCCCGCAGCGCATGGAGCAGGTGGGCCAGCAGCACCGCCCCCGGATGCGGCGAGAGCAGCACGCGACGGCCCGGCGCATCGCCGGTGTTGACCCCCGCCACGACCGGATGGCCGTCCTCCAGCGTGGCGTCGAACGAGAGGAGGATGGCGACCGTCTCCGGCGGCATCTCGGCGAGGATGGGCCGGTTCTCGGCCATCGAGCCGCAGAAGAAGGCAACGCCCACCCCCTTCAGGCCTTCCGGCTCATAGCGGGTCACCAGGGCGGCGGACCCGGCAACCTCGGTCAGGGTCCCGATCTCGTCCTCGCGGGTGCTCAGCAGGCGGATGTCGCCACCGATCCCGGGGAGCCGTTCCAGCGTTTCCCTCAGCTCCTTGCCGAGGAGATTCATCGGATGAAGGATGGCGATGGCGGTCATGGGGAGCCTCCTTCCAGGGGTGGCGGGGAGCTCTCGGGCCGCGGCCCGCGCCGGGAGCGCAGGCGCGAGATCGCGGTCGTGGCCGGCCCCGACAGCGTATAGAGAAGGGCGAGCACCAGAATCGCCACGCGGGGGATGAACAGGAACAGCAGCAGGAGAGCCGCGATGGGCACGAAGGCCCGGTAGCTCCAGCGCTTGCGGAGGTCGAAATCCTTGAAGCTGTTGTAGCGGAACGTCGAGACCATCAGCGAGCCGACCACCAGCAGCGCGACCCCCATGACCGCCTGCATGATCACGCGGGTGTCGCCCGTCGCCTCAAGGGCGAAGGAGAGCAGGGCGCAGATGGTCAGCGCCGCCCAGGGGGAGGGCAGGCCGACGAACCAGCGGCTGTCCACCACCCGCGTCTGCACGTTGAACCGGGCGAGCCGCGTCGCCGTGCAGACCATGAAGAAGGCGGAGAGCAGCCAGGCGTCCGGGTTGAAGTCCCGCAACCCCCAGAGGAAGGCCAGCATCCCGGGCGCGGCGCCGAAGGTGATGACGTCGGCGAGCGAGTCGTACTCCTTGCCGAACTCGCTCTCGGTGCCAGTCATGCGGGCGATCCGTCCGTCGACGCTGTCGAGGGCGGCCGCCAGCACGATGAAGAGCAGCGCCCGGTCGAAGTGGTGGTCCAGCCCGAGGATGATGGCGTAGAAGCCGGAGACCATGTTGCCCATGGTGAACAGGCTGGGCAGCAGGTAGGCGCCGCGCCGGATGCCCCGGCGCGGCCGCGACGTCAGGGTCTGATCCTCGATCAACGCTCCTCCCCGGGCATGGCGACGGGAGTCGCGCCGTTCTTCACGCGGTCCCCCTTCTTTACCAGCACGCGGTAGCTCTCCGGCACCAGCAGGTCGACGCGGGAGGAGAACTTGATCAGCCCCATCAACTGCCCGCGATGGACCCGGTCCCCCTCCTTCAGATAGCAGACCACCCGCCGGGCGAGCAGCCCGGCGATCTGGCGCAGCCCGACGAGGTCGCCGTCGGGACGGCGGACGACCGTCAGGTGCTTCTCGTTGACGTCGCCGGCGTCCTCGCGGAAGGCGGCCACCTTGCGCCCCTTGGCGTAGCGGGAGACCACGACCTCGCCCGCCACGGGCACGCGCTGGACATGGATATCGAACACCGAGAGGAAGGTGACGATGTGGTGGTAGCGCCCGGGGCCGATCTCCGGGTCCTCGATGATGTCGACGCGGGTGATCAGGCCGTCGGCCGGGGCGAGCACGTAGCCCGCCTCCCCTTCATAGCCGCGCTTCGGATCGCGGAAGAAGAGCAGGAGGAGGAAACCGACGACGAGCGCCGTGGTCCCCCAGCCGGGCCGCCCGAGGAAGAACAGCAGCCCGGCGAGGAACCAGAAAGGGAGGACGTAGACCCAGGCTTCTTTCGCAAACTTCATCGTGGGGGCTCCGGTCGGATGTCGTGTATCTCCAGGGGACTCTGCGGAGCCTCCGCCCAGGGCTTCAGGCCGAGACCCGCGACTCGCGATGCGCTCGCAGGATCTGTTCCATGTGGTCCTTCAGCGTCAGCTTGTGCAGCTTGATCTTCTTCTCCTCGATCTCGTCTTCCTGGGAGAGAAGGGACTTCTGATTGATCTCCTGCAGCCGCCTTTCATACTCCTGGTGCTCCTCGTGAAGGCGGCGGAACTCGTCATCCGTCTTGATCAGTTCCGCCTTCAGGTCGTCTTGCTGAAACATACGTCTGCCTCCTTTGCCGGTCAGAAAAGAGTGCAAGGTGATGCGGAATTCGGTCCGTGATGGACCGGTGCCTGCGGAAGGAAAGGGAAGAGAGCGGCTTGCGGAGAGCGGGCTCACCGCGCGACCGGCTCCGTGACACGGTCACGCCCGAGTCCCCGTTGGGAGTGGGTGGCCGTGGTGAGAAGAAGTGTCAGCATGTGTCGCTTCCCGGAGGATAGCACCGGGTCCCGGGGGGATCAAGACGAGGGGGCGGCCCCACTGGGCCGCCCCGATAGACATCGTCAAGAAATAGTCAGGAGACGCGCTCGTCCAGAATCGCTCCGGCCCGTTCCAGCGCCACCTGCCCCACGGCTTCGAGGAAGCGCGCCAGCGATTCGGGGGACCTCGCGAGGCTGTCCGCCATGTGGAGCGCGGCGATCAGGCTCTCGTCGAACAGCGCGGAATGGCCCACGATCTCGCCGCCGGCCTCGATGGCGAAGCCCGCCGGCCCGGCCTCCTTGTGGAGACGGAACGCCGCGTCCCGCCCCGTGCCGGGGAGGACCGCCGCCGCGAACAGCGCCAGGAAGCGCTGACGGAACACCGCCGCCGGCCGGAAGCCCCGCTCCCGGCTCTCGCCGAGACGGAACAGGCCGAACCCCTCGCCGGGGATCTCCTCGACGCGCCATGGGCCCGCCGCGTCGGCCTCAGCCGCCGTGGGCGGCTCGTCGCGCTTGGCCGTGCGCTGAAGGAAGGAAGAGGTGAAGGCGTTGGGGGCGGAGGGAAGGATAGAATCGGTGAAGCCATGCATAGGGTTGGGTCCTTTGCGTGGTCAGGCTCGGCGGGTGAGGTCGACACTCACTCCCGGGCCGTTTTCGTTTGGGGGCCGGAACGGCTCCGGCCTGTTAACACAGAGTATAACAGTGAGGGCGGAAGTCAAGCGGGGAAGCCCCCGCCCCGAAACCTCACCCCCGTCCCCTCTCCCACCGCACTCCCCCCGACCGGGAGAGGGGGGCGACTCAGGAGCGATAGAGCTTGTAGGAAGCGCTTTTTCATCAGCACGGGTGTGTACAGCTTTCCTACGAGCGAGGTCTTCCCCGTCAAGCTCCCCTCTCCCGGTCGGGGGGAGTGCGGTGGGCGAGGGGACGGGGGGTGAGGTTTCGGGGTGGGGGGACGATCCCTACAACCCCAACACAAAAATCAGCGCGTCCGCCCCGTCCCGGTAGTACCCGCGTCGCATGCCGGTGCAACTGAATCCGAGGCTTTCATAGAGGTGGATCGCGGCCTTGTTGTCCACGCGGACTTCCAGGAAGCAGACCTGGATGTCCAGCCGGCGGAGGCGCTCGATTCCCTCGACGAGGAGAGCGCGGGCGAGCCCCTGGCGGCGCGCTTCGGGGGAGACCCCGACGCGCAGCAGCTCGGCCTCGCCGGCGGCGTGGCGGAAGGCGGCGTAGGCGTCCGGCGTTTCCTCGCCCCGGGAGGCGACGAGCAGCACGGCATGGGGGTGGGCGATCTCGTAGGCGAGCATCTCGCGCGGCCACGGGTCGTGGAAGGCGGCCACCTCCAGCCCGGCGATGCGGTCGAGATCCTCCTCATGGGCTTGGCGGACGGCGGCGGTGGCGGGCTTCGGCGTGGTCATGCCGTCACCGCCGTGCGGGGCTTGGGGAGAGTGATGGCCGGCGGGCGGGAGTAGATCGCCGAGGTGAGGAAGGACGGATCCCAATCGGTCGCGGACGAGGCCGCGAGGATCGCCGCCGTGGAGGCGAGCGCCCCTGGCTCGATCAGCCGCACGCCCGCGGGCCAGCCGGGGATCTCCGCAAGGCGCGATACGCCGAAGCCGATCACGACCGCCTCGCCGCCGCCAGCCAGCCGCGGCAGCTCGGGGCCGGGGACGAGCTCCATCTCGCCCAGGGGACGGCCGGCCGCGAACGCCTGGGCGCTCCAGTCGCCGCGCAGGGCGTCGACGGCGGCGATCACGATTTCCCTCCGCTCGCCCGCCGAGGTGGCCAGGACCGGGAGGGAGGGGAGCGCCGTCGCCGGCACCCCGAGCGCCTGATGCAGGCCGAGCACCGTGGCGAGGCCGATCCGCAGCCCGGTGAAGCTCCCCGGCCCACGCAGGACGGCGATGCCGCCGAGATCCCGGACGCCGATCCCCGCCTCCGCGAGCACCTCCTGGACCATCTCCAGCAGCCGGGTGGAGGAGCGCGCCTGCTCGACCGACCGGGAAGCCACCACCGCGCCGTCCCGCGCCAGGGCGACGCTGACGAGAGGGGAGCCGGTGTCGAGGGCGAGCAGGGAGGAGGACATGAAGGAGAAATATATCGTGGCGAGGCAGGATGCGGCGGAAATTCGCGACCCGGAGTCTTCGTACGCTTCAAAAACCCCGCCGGAAGCTCGCCGCCGCGTTTTTTGCAGTCCCGGCCCACGTTTCCGCCATCCGGACGGCCAAATTCGTTGGATGGCCGGTTTTTTCGTTGGATGGCCGTGTTTTTGGTTTCCCGGGCCGCCGTCCTGCCAAAAAAACCGGCATCTTCGTTTCCCGCGCGGTCATCTTTCTTCCCACGGCGTCATCCTGTAAAAAATGCCGTCATCTTCGTTGAGAAACCGGCCATCTTTCTTCGTGGAGCCTCATCCTGGCTCCGGAGACGTCATCCTGGCTTGTTCCGTCTTTCCGCAACGTTATACTCCTCCCCGCATGTCCACGCTCTCGCCGGTCACGTCCCTGACGCCCATGATGCGCCAGTACCTGGAGATCAAGGCGCGGTATCCCGATGCCCTGCTGATGTACCGCATGGGCGACTTCTACGAGATGTTCTTCGAAGACGCCCGCCAGGCGGCGCCGATCCTGGAGGTGCAGCTCACCGCCCGCCACAAGGGGACGGAGAGCGAGGTGGCGATGTGCGGGGTGCCCCATCACGCGCTGGAGGGCTATCTCGGCAAGCTCCTCGCCGTCGGGCTCAAGGTGGCGATCTGCGATCAGATCGAGGACCCGGCCCAGGCCAAGGGGCTGGTCAAGCGCGACGTGACCCGGGTGGTCACCCCCGGCACGATCTCCGATCCCGGGCTGCTGGAGGGGAAGGAGGAGAACTTCCTCGCCGGGCTGGTCTGGGAGCGCGAGGCGGGGGCGGGGGCGTTCCTCGACCTCTCGACCGGAACCTTCTTCGTCCGCCGCTGGCGCACTCCCGAGGAGGCGGTGGAGGACCTCGCCCTGCTGCGGCCGCGCGAGGTGCTGTTCCACTCCGAGCGCGGCGAGGAGGGGTTCCCGATGGAGATCGTCGAGTGGGCCGAGCGCGAGTGCCCCTGCCGGACGCCGCTCGCCGGCGACCGCCTGTTCGAGCCCCAGCGCGCGGGCGAGCTGCTGCTGCGCCAGTTCGGCGCCGGCACCCTGCGCGGTTTCGGACTGGAGGAGGGGGAGGCGGCGGTGAAGGCGGCTGCGGCGGCGCTCGCCTACGCCCAGGAGACCCAGAAGAGCGGCCTCGCCCACATCCGCGGATTGGCCGTGCGCGAGGCCGGCGACCGCCTGATCCTCGACGCCTCGACGCTCTCCAATCTGGAGGTCTTCGCCAGCCAGCGCGCCTCCGTCGCCGGCTCGGGACGGCGGCGCGGCACCCTGCTCGCCGTGCTCGACCGCACCGTCACCGCCCCGGGCGGCCGGACCCTGCGCGAATGGCTGCGCCGGCCGCTGGTCGATCCGCAAGAGATCGCCGAGCGCCATCGCGCGGTCGGGGCGCTGGCGGCGCGACAACCCGCGGCGGGAGCGCCTGCGCGAGCGGCTGGCGCGGATGGCCGATCCCGAGCGGCTGGTCGCCCGCGCCGTGCTCGGCACCCTCACCCCGCGCGAGGCCGCGGCCCTGCGCGACGCCCTCGGCGAGGCGCCGTTCATCCTCGACGAGCTGGCGGAGCTCGCGGCGCTCGATCCCGGCGCCGCGCCACTCCTCGACCGGCTGGCCGCGACCGATCCGCTCCCCGATCTCCACGCCGAGCTGGCGCGGATGCTGGAGGCGGCCCCGGCGCCCAACCTCCAGGAGGGGGGCGTGATCGCCGCCGGCGTCGACGCCGACCTCGACCACTACCGCTCGCTCACCCGCGACAGCAAGCGGCACATCCTGGCGCTGGAGGTGCGCGAGCGCGAGCGCACCGGCATCTCGTCGCTCAAGATCCGCTACAACCGGGTCTTCGGCTACTACCTGGAGGTGACGCGGGCGAACCAGGAGCGGGTGCCGGCGGACTACATCCGCAAGCAGACGCTGGTCAACGCCGAGCGCTACGTGACGCCGGAGATCAAGGAGCTGGAGGAGCAGATCCTCTCCGCCGAGGAGCGGCAGGTCGAGCTGGAGCAGAAGTTCTTCCGCGAGCTGACTTCGAAGATCGCCGCCGAGTCCGCGGGTCTGATCGAGCTGGCGGCGGCGATCGGCGCCCTCGACTCCCTCGCCTCCTTCGCCGAGGTGGCGGCGCGGCACCGCTACGTGCGCCCGAAGATGGGGCTGGCCGGGCGCGCCGCTGATCATCCGCGAGGGGCGCCATCCTGTGGTCGAGCAGGCGAGCCGCGACGCCTTCGTGCCCAACGACGCCGAGCTCGATCGGCGAGGCGGCGCAGATCGTCCTGCTCACCGGCCCGAACATGGGGGGCAAGTCGACCTACCTGCGGCAGGTGGCGCTGATCGTCCTGATGGCCCAGGCGGGGAGCTTCGTGCCGGCCGACGAGGCGCGTGATCGGCGTCTGTCGACCGCATCTTCACCCGCGTCGGCGCCTCGGACGACCTCGCCCGCGGCGAGTCCACCTTCATGGTGGAGATGATCGAGACGGCGAACATCCTCCGCCACGCGACCGCGAAGAGCCTGGTGATCCTCGACGAGGTCGGCCGCGGCACCGCCACCTTCGACGGCCTGTCGCTCGCCTGGGCGATCGTCGAGTACCTCCACGAGCACCGCCGGCCGAAGACCCTCTTCGCCACCCACTACCACGAGCTGACCGAGCTCGCCTCGCTGCTGCCGCGGGTGGTGAACCGGACGATGGCGGTCAAGGAGTGGGACGAGCGGATCGTCTTCCTCCGCCGCGTGGTGCCGGGGAGCGCCGACAAGTCCTACGGCCTCCACGTGGCGCGCCTGGCCGGGCTGCCGCCGGCGGTGATCGACCGCGCCGGGGAGATCCTGGCCAACCTCGAATCCCAGGAGTACGACCCCACCGGCAAGCCGCGCCTCGCCCGCGGCAACGCCCCGGACGACCGGCGAGCCCGCCCAGCTCACCCTCTTCGCGCCGCCCGAGCAGGTGGTGGCGGGGGTCCTGCGGGACGTGGACGTGGACCAGTTGACGCCGCTGGCGGCGCTGAATCTGGTGCACAGCCTGAAATCGCGGCTGGGATAGCCGCGCTCATATAAGATCCCGCGCATGAAACCCGCCGATCAGGTGTTCGTGGGCCTCCCCGGCCCGGAGCTCGACAAGGTGTCCGCGGAGATCCTGGCCACCCACCAGCCCGGCGGGGTGATCCTGTTCAAGCGCAACATCGAGGACGAGGAGCAGCTCAACGAGCTGGTGACGGCGCTGCGGCGCATCCTGCCCGAGGCGGTGCTGGCGATCGACTCCGAGGGGGGGCGGGTGGACCGGCTGAAGGACGTGGTGGGGCCGGCGCCGTCGGCGGCGCTGCTCGCCCGGCATTCGCGGAGCTACTCGCTGCACGCCGGGAACTGGGTGGCGCAATCCCTGCGGCTGTTCGACATCGACGTCGACTTCGCGCCGGTCGTGGACCTCGACCGCGGCCTCGCCAACAACGCCCTCGACGAGCGCTATTTCGGCGCCACCCCGGAGGAGATCATCCCGCGCGCGCAGGCCTTCCTGAGCGGCCTGCACAATGGCGGGGTGGGAGGGTGCCTCAAGCACTTCCCGGGTCTGGGCGCGGCGGGGGAGGACACCCACTTCCAGATGTCGGCGGTCTACCTCCCCGCCGAGGAGCTGCAGCCGGACCTCGAGCCCTTCGCGGCCCTGGCGCGGATGGCGGGGGCGGTGATGGTGGGGCACGCCCTCTATCCCGCCTACGACTCCTCGATGCGGCCGGCGACGCTCTCGCCGGCGATCATCGGCGGCATCCTGCGCGGGCGCCTCGGCTTCGAGGGGCTCGCCTTCAGCGACGACATGGAGATGAAGGCGCTCGACACCTGGGGGGATCTTCCCGAGCGCTGCGAGATCGCCTTCGCGGCGGGCTGCGACGTGCTCCTGGTCTGCCACACCCTGGCGGCGCTGCCCGCCGTGGTCGAGCGGCTCTCCCACCCGAGCCTGGAGGAGCGCGTCGCCGAGGCCAACCGCCGCCTCGACACCTACCGGCAGCGCCTGATCACCCTCCGCTCGGCGCGCGAGTACGTCGACTTCATGCGCAACGCCAGCCAGGGGGAGCGGCTGGAGAAGGTCCGCCAGACGCTGGCGCAGCTTCAGGAGAGCATGGGGTAGGTTCTACTCAACCGCCCGCGGAACATGCTGCGGCGTAGGCCCGACCACGCGGTCGCGCCCCTGCCCCTTGGCTTGATAGAGGCGCTGGTCGGCGCAGCGGAGGATCTCGGCCGGGGTCTCGCCGTCCTCCGGCCAGATGGCGACGCCGATGCTCACGGTGACGCTGGCCGGCTTCGGGCGGCCCGCCAGATGGATCGGCATGACCGCCACCACGCGGCGGAAGCGCTCGAGCAGGTCGGTGGCCCGGCCGCTCATCACCCCGGGGAGGATCAGGGCGAACTCCTCGCCGCCGTAGCGCGACACCACGTCGGTCGACCGGCAGGACTCGCGCAGGGTCCGGGCGACCGCCCGCAGCGCCTCGTCGCCGCCGGCGTGGCCGTAGGTGTCGTTGAACTTCTTGAAGTGATCGATGTCCAGCATCGCCACCGCGAAGCGGCCGTTCTCGCGGCGGCCGAAGGCCACCTCGCGCTCGAGTTGCTCGTTGAAGACGGCGCGGTTGAGCAGGCCGGTGAAGCGGTCGCGGGTGGAGAGCAGCCGCAGCTCGCGCGAGCGCACGACGATGGTCGCCGCGATGACGGTGGCCCCGGCGAGCTGCGCGAGGGGAGCGAAGGCGATCGCCTGCACATGCCAGCGCCAGCCGGCGTAGACGATCAGGGCGGCATACTGCACGAGCGCCAGGGCGCCGGTGACGATACAGATGCGCACGTCGTAGCGCAGGCTGGTCGCGGCGATGGCCAGGAAGTAGATCGGGAAGACGGCGAGGTTGTTGGTCGCCTCCCGCGGCCGGCTCGAGGATCAGGAAGACGGCGAGCATGGCGCTCACCAGGCTGACGTCGAGGACGCTGCTGGCGAAGCCGATCCAGCTCCGTCCCCATTGGCGGGTGGTCGCCGAGTAGACGACGAGCGCCAGCAGCAGCCCGATCGTCGCCGTGGTCAGCAGCGCCAGCGGATCGTACCCGCCGGGCTTCTTCAGCAGCTCGTGGATGGGAAAGTAGAGCAGGACGACGACGATCAGCAGGCGCACGCCCGCGACCAGCAGCTCGCCCCCAAAGCCGGCGGACGAGATCTCCGGCTCGGGCGGGCTCCAGACGCGTCGCCACAGGGGCGGCTCCGGCGCGGCGTTCTCCAATTGACTCATCGCGAAATCAGTGGACGAACTTTAGCACGGCGGAGAGGCGGCCCGACTTACGGCGGGGAAATCACGGCGGGAAGGTGTAGACCTCGACCCCGGCGCTCACCGTGCCGGCGTAGAGGGTGTCCGGGTCCGCCGGATCGAGCTCCAGGACGTCGACGGCGAGGCTGGAGAGACCGCCGCTGATCGAGGTCCAGACGAGCCCGTCCGGGCTGGAGTAGACACCTGTGTTGCCGGTCGCGGCGTAGAGCGTGCCGTCCGGCCCGGCCGCCAGGTCGGTGATGTTCCCCGACTGCGGCGCCTCGGCCACGCGGTCCCAGTGGGCGCCCGCGTCCGCGCTGCGGAACAGGATACTGAAAGACGCGGCATAGATCACCTGGGATCGGGCCGGGCTCACCAGGACCCTTTGGACCCCGAAAGAACCCGCCAGCCCGGCATCGGTCCGCGTCCACGAGGCGCCGCCGTCGGTGCTCTTGTAAAGGCGCCCCTCGGAGGGCTCGAAGCGGGAAGGGGGCGGCCGGTATCCCGCGGCATAGAGGACCCGGGGAGAGGACGGGTCGACGGCCAGATCCACGAGGAAGTCCGCGGGCGAGATCCCGCCCGGAGCCACCCAGGTGAGGCCTCCATCGGTGCTGCGCGCTATGCCAAAGCCGGTGACCCAGAGGGTGCCGTCGCGCGGATCGCGCGTCAGACCGGAGAAGGTTCCCGCGGGGAGGGGGAGACGGGACCAGGTCCGCCCCGCGTCGAGGGTCTTGAACAGGTGGATCGTGAGCCCGCCGAAGCCGTCCCGCTCGTAGGCCAGGACGTAGGCCGTGCCCGCATGGGCGGGATCCACGGCGATCGCGTTCACCGGGCCGCTCAACCCGGGGATCGGCACCCGCCTCCAGGCACCGCCGCCATTGGGGCTGCGGAAGACGCCGAGCGACGGCGTGCCGGCCCAGAGGACGGGCGGAGCGCCGGTCCCGGCGCTCTCGACGGCCAGCGCTGTGATCTCGAGGGTGGAGAGGCCGCGGACCGTCCGCCGCCAGGTCCGGCCGTCGGCGCTCTGGAAGACCCCGCCGGGCTTGCTCTCGCCTTCGGTGGCGGCGTAGACGGTGCCCTGGGGAGTGATGGCCAGGGCCCAGATCACCAGGTTGCTCAGGCCGGCGTTGATCGGCCGCCAGGAGGCGCCGCCGTCGTCGCTGCGGAAGGCTCCGGTGCCGAAGAAGGTCCCCGCGAAGAGGGTCCGCGAGTCGCGCGGGTCGATCACCAGGGCGCTGACGATGGACCTGGGCAGGCCGGTGTTGGAGGGGAACCAGTTGGCGCCGCCGTTGGTGCTCTTGAAGAGGCCGGCGTAGGTCGCCGCGTAGACGGTGGCGGAGCGCCGCGGATCGATCGCCAGCGTGGCGATCCCCTGCCCGGCGGGGAGGCCGAGGTTGATCGGCGCCCAGGTCTCGCCGCCGTTGGCGCTCTTGTAGAGGCCGGAGGTGCCGACCGCGGCGTAGACGACCGCCGGGCGCTTCGGGTCGATCGCCAGGTCCGAGATCAGGGGCGCGCCGGGAAGCCCGCCGTTTTTGAGCTTCCAGCTGGCGCCGCCGTCGGTCGTCTTGAAGATGCCGACCCCGGTGCCGGCGAAGACGGTGTCGGGTGCGCGGGGATCGATCTCCAGCGCACTGACCCCGAGGAGGTTGGCGCTCAACCCCCGCTGGGACGGCGACCACGAGGCGCCGCCGTCGGTGCTCCTGTAGATGCCGAAGCTCAAGGTGCCCGCGTAGAGGATTGCGGGGCGGCGCGGATCGATCGCCAGGCAGAAGACGTTGTTGCCGGGGATCTTGGGCAGCCCCCTGCCGGAGGGGCTCCAGGTCTCGCCGCCGTCGCGGCTCTTGAACACCCCTTCGCCCTTCTGGGTGGCGGCATAGACGATCCGGGAATCCACGGGATCCACCGCCAGCGCGGTGACCGTCCCGCCGTCGGGGCCGAGAAGGCTCCAGCGGCCGCTCGCCGCGAGGGCCGGAGCGGCCAGGAAGAGGAGAAACAGAAAGGGAAGGGCTCGCTTCGCGATCGGCATTTCGGCTCTCCAGAAAGATCCAATCTGCCTTCGTTTACGAAGCCCTGGCACGAATCATCTAGGGGATGGGCGGGACCGCGGCGGGGCGCCGCCGCGGTCCCCGGGAACCGCCGTTTTCAGAAGGGGATGTCGTCTTCTTCCGGCTCGCCGCCACCGCCGTAACCCCCCTCGTCATAGGAGGGGCCGGCGGACGGGGCCGCGGCGCTGACCACCCTGCTGGTAGCCGCCCTGGCCCTGGCCCTCGAAGTCGCTGCCGCCACCGCGCGCGCTGAGCATCTGGAAGTTGTCGCAGACGACCTCCGTCTTGTACTTCTTCTCGCCGGTCTGGCGGTCGTCCCAGGAGCGCGTCTGCAGGCGCCCCTCGACGTAGACCTGCTTGCCCTTGGTGAGATACTGCCCCGCGATCTCCGCCTGCTTGCCCCAGACGACGACCGTATGCCACTCGGTCTGCTCCTGCTTCTGGCCGCTCTTGTCGCGCCAGCGGCGGCTGGTGGCCAGGGTGAAGGTCGCGACCGGCTGCCCCGACGGGGTCGACCGCACCTCCGGGTCACGGCCGAGATTGCCGATCAGGATCACTTTGTTGACCATGCGTCCGTTCTCCTCTTCGAATCGGTTACGGTATCACAACCGTCCCGGTGGCCAGGGGAGCATCGGCGGGCCGGGGGAGCGGTCGGGCGGAACAAAAGTTGTCTCTATACAATCAAAAATGCGCCTCGTCGTACAGCGGGTGAGCTCGGCGTCGGTGAAAGTGGCCGGCGAGACGGTCGGCGAGATCGGCCGCGGCCTCCTCGTGCTGGTGGGAATCGAGCGCGGCGACGGCCCGGAGGCGGTGCGCGCCGCGGCCGGCAAGCTCGCCGGCCTGCGGATCTTCGAGGACGACGCCGGCAGGATGAACCTCGACACCGCCGCCGTCGGCGGGGCCTTCCTGGTCGTCTCCCAGTTCACCCTCGCCGGCTCGGTGGCCCGCGGCCGCCGCCCCTCCTTCGACCGCGCCGCCCCGCCCGAGGAGGCGCAGCCGCTGGTCGACGCCCTGGTCGAGGACCTCCGCGGCCGCGGCTTCCAGGTGGCGACCGGCCGCTTCCGCGCCGCGATGGAGGTGGCCCTGGTCAACGACGGGCCGGTGACGCTGGTGGCGGACTTCTAGAACCTCACGTAATCGATCGGCACCGGCATGAACGAGAGCACGAAGATCAGCCAGCGCCACCCAGGCGAGCGCCTGCCGCTTGCGGTCGAGGGGGAGGCTCTCGTCGTAGACCGGCGGGTGGCGGAGGCCGATCACCAGCACGATCACGCACCAGAGGAGCCAGCCCGGCCAGTAGAAGCCCAGCAGGGCGAGAGCGAGCCAGAAGGGGAGGGCGAGGCGCCGCTGCAGGCGGCCGGTCGCGGCGTAGAGGATGTGGCCGCCGTCGAGCTGCCCGAGCGGCAGCAGGTTGAGCGAGGTGGCGAACAGCCCGAGCCAGGCGGCGAACGCGGCGGGGTGGAGGTTCAGGACCGTCCCCGCCGCCAAGCGGCCGTGGAAGAGCCGGGTCGCGAGCTGGATCGCCAGGCAGTGCCCTGGCAGCAGCAGATCCATCGCGCCGGTTCCGGTGGTCCCCGGCACCGGCCGTGACTGCGCGATCCCATAGAGCAGGAAGGGGATCAGCGCCACGAAGCCGGCGATCGGGCCGGCGACCCCGACGTCGAAGAGCTGCCGCTTGCTCTGGATCGGCGCCTTGATCCGGATGAACGCGCCGAAGGTCCCGAAGTTGATCGGCACCGGCAGGAAGAACGGGAGCGTGCAGGGGATCCCGTAGATCCGGCAGGCGATGTAGTGCCCCAGCTCGTGGCAGAGCAGGATGAAGCAGGGCGGGGATGGAGAAGGAGAGGCCGATCTTCAGCAGCTCCGGGCTGCGCCAGACGGCGGACACCACCTCGGGGGCCAGGAAAGGCGGGAGCGTGGTGGTGACGTCCGTCCAGCTCATCAGGACCATCACCGGGCTCAGCGTCGTCGTGCACAGGAAGGTCAGCGCGAACAGCAGCAGCGCCCGGCCGTAGAGCCGGCGCTCGGGCCGCGGCGGCGCGGCTGCATAGACGTTGCCCGGCGCGGGCAGCAGCTCGATGAGGGGGGAGGGAGGCTGCGAGCCCGGTTCAGAGATTCTTGAGGTCCTTGCCCGGCTTGAAGCGCACCGTCTTGCCGGGGGAGATGGCCACCTCGACGCCGGTCTTGGGATTGCGGCCGACGCCCTTCTTGCGGTCGCGGACCTGGAAGACGCCGAAGCCGCGGAGCTCGATCCGCTTGCCGTCGCAGAGCGCGCTCTTCATGGCCTCGATGATGGTGTCGACGGCCTGCGCCGCCTTCACCCGGGGTACATCCGTGATTTCCGCGACGCGGTCGACGATGTCCGACTTGATCATTGCGGCTCCGAAACGGGGGCGAGTCTAACAACGGGTTTCAAAGGGTGTCAACAAAACGAGATTTTACTAGGACTTGGCCTCGCCACGCTGGCGGTTGGCGAGGATACAGCGCTCGACGGCGCTGGTGGCGGCGTTCATCAGGCGCTGCATCTGCTGCAGCTCGACCGGCCCGCGGGTGGCGCCGTCGGCGTAGACCACCATCAGCAGCCGGTCCTTGATGCGCACCGGCAGCATCACGCAGTCGCGCGGCAGGTCGCCACCCCAGGTGCGGGCGAGCTGGCGGTGCGCGGGCATCGGCGGCAGGGGGCCGAGATAGAGGCTGCTGCCGTGGCGCAGGTTGAGGAAGAGCGAGGGCTGGTCGAAACCGATCGAGAAGGCGGCGAAGGCCTCGCGGTCGATCCCCGTGCCGTGCACGCGCCAGCCGTTGATCCGCTCGCGGGTCACCTGGAAGATGGCGGCGCGGCGGTGGTCGCGGCCGAGGAAGCCGAGGAGGACGCGCGCCACCTCCTCGAGGTCGGTCGCCTTCCCCAGCGCGGTCTCCACCTCGTCGAGGCTGGCCGGGATCGGCAGCGAACGGTCGGTGGAAGCGGGTTCCACCCAGGCGACCGCGCCCAGATCGGCCCGTTCCTCCGGCGTCAGCGAGACGCTCTGCGACCGCGGCGGCGCACCGAGGCGGGGGAGGCGGGAGCGGCTTCGGCCGCCGCCACCTTCGTGGCGGCAACCGGCGCCGGGGCCGCGGCGCGCGCCGCCATGGCTGGAGCGGGCGGCGCCATGACCGGGGCGGGCGGCGGGGGAACGGGAGTGGCGGCCGGCGGTTTCGGCTTCGGCGCCTCTACCGGCGCGGCGGCGGGCTGCGGCCAGAGCATCTCGACGCTGGGGAACGCGGCAGCCGCCGCGGCCGGCGGCGCGGGCGGGCAGGGGTGCCAGCTCGGGCAGGGGAGGGGGGAGCTGGATCTTCGGCGGCGCCGCGAGCCGGTTGTCGAAGGGGCTGTCGAGAGACGGCAGCAGCTCGCCCTGCGATTCGGTGCGCTCGGGGGCGGGCTTCTCCCAGAGGAAGCGGGCGCGGTTCAGGCGGTCGAGCACCATGCCGAAACGCGAGGGGCACTCCTCGTGGTAGTACTTGTCGAGCGCCTCGAGAACCCGGAGCTCCTCGGCGACGTAGACCTTGACCCGCTTGCCGGAGGCGAAGGCGATCTCGTCCTGTGCCGAGAGGTTGCGCGGATCCATCAGTGCCAAGTCGAGCCGCCCCCCCTCGACGCGGAAGGGGACGGCGCGGCAGCGGCGGGCGAGCTTCTCGGGGATCAGCCCGAGCACCTCGTCCTGAACTCCCCGCAGGTCGTCGGCCGCCGCCGAGGGGACGCCGAGCTGCTCGGAGAGCCCCTTGAGCAGCAGCTCCTCGGTGATCGCGTCCATCTCCAGCAGACAGGTGCCGATCCGGCCGCCGGCCACGTTCTGATTTTTCAGCGCGCGCGTCAACTGCTGGACCGTGATCCAGCCGCGCGCCACGAGAAGCTGTCCGAGCTTGGCCATGGTCAGAGGGCGTATCGTCTATCGGCGGTATCAGTGAAAACGGAGCGTTCGAGCCGGCCTAGGGTACCCCTGGTTGCATCGCGTCTGTAACTTGTTCTGAGAGCTGTATTTAAGCGCAAGGGCGACATTATAGAGTCGGGTCGATAGCCTTGTAAAGCGCCGAGCGCCGCTGGTATCCTGCGGGGTGTGAGACGTAGTTCATTTGCGGTTTGCGCCGCCAGCCTGTCCCTGTTGCCCACCCTCGCCGCCGCGGCTCCCCTTCCCGCGGCAGCGATTCCACCCGCGGCCTCTTATCAGTTCGCGCTCGGCAAGCTGCTCGCCGTCGAAGGCTCGTACAACGAGGCGGTCGCCGCCTTCGAGGCCGCCGAGAAGGCCGCTCCCGACGTGCCCGAGACCGCCTACGTGCTGGTCGAGCACGCGGAGCTCCTGGACCGCATGGCCCAGTACCAGCGCAGCCAGCCCCAGCGCGACGACTCCCTGCGCAAGGCGGCCGAGAAGATCTCCCAGGCCCGCCGCCTGGCGCCCGAAAACGTCGACGTCCTGCGCTCCGCCGGGCAGATCTATATCGATCTCGCCGCCATCGACCCCGTCCGCCCTGGCCACGGCGCGCGACATCCTGGAGGCCGTGCGCAGGCGCGACCCGGATGACGCCCAGACCTTCCTCACCCTGGGGCGGATCTATCTCGACCAGAACCAGCCGGACAAGGCGGCCGAGGTCCTCCGCGAGCTGGTGAACAACCTCCCCGAGCAGCGGATGGCGTACGCCCTGCTGGTCGAGTCGCTGATGCGGGCCAACAAGCCGGACGAGGCGCAGAAGGCGCTCCAGGACATTCTCGGCTTCGACCCCGGCTCGCTGGAGACCCGCCTCACCCTCGCCGACCTGCAGAGCCGGTCGGGCCAGACCGCGGCGGCCCTGGCGACCCTGCGCGGCGCTCCCGAGGAGGTGCGCGGCGACACCCGGTTCAATCGCCAGCTCGCCTGGGCGCTCTATCAGAACGGCGAGCTGGACGAGGCGCTGAAAGCCCTCGACGCG
Organism: uncultured Acidobacteriota bacterium; assembly: GCA_963792575.1. Taxonomy (GTDB): domain Bacteria; phylum Acidobacteriota; class Thermoanaerobaculia; order Multivoradales; family UBA5704; genus DATARR01. The sequence continues at coordinate 313,143 of CAWBWZ010000020.1, read as the reverse complement.
GTCGCGGTCCCGGGCGCCGCCGCCGCCAATCCGCCGGGCGCCGCGGGCCAGCCAGGCGCCGCGGGCGAGGCGGTGGCGGACCCCCAGCGCGGTCTCAACCTCCTGCGCGGGCTGATCTTCGCCGCCCAGGGGCGCAACGACGAAGCGATCGCCCTGATGACCAAGATCCATGACGCCGACCCCAAGGACACCGGGATCGCCGTCACCCTGGCGCGGGTGATGCAGCGCGCTGGCCGGCACGACGACGCGGCGCGCCTGCTCAGCACCCTGGCGGCGGCCCTGGAGAAGGACGGCAAGACCAAGGAAGCCCAGGAGGCCCGGATCGAGACCGCGCAGATCTACTTCGACGGCAAGCGGCTGGACAAGGCGGAGGAGATCCTGCGCCCGCTGCTCACCGCCGAGGACGGCGACGTCCGGCTCCAGGCCGTGTCCCTGCAGACCGAGACGCTGCTCAAGGGGAAGCGCTACGACGAGGCGCTCGCGCTGCTCGGCAAGGAGAAGGAGACCCCGGCGGTGATCTCCAAGCGGGCCGAGGTGCTGTCCAGGGCCGGCCGGGACACCGAGGCCTCGACGCTGCTCGCCGGCATCGCGGCGGGGGACGAGAAGTCGGCGCTCGCCGCCGCCCAGACCTATCAGCGGCTGGAGAAGTACCAGGAATCGATCCCGGTGCTGGAGAAGCTCGCCGGCAGTCATCCCGACCAGGCGGCCATGGGCTTCATGCTCGGAGCGGCCTACGAGCGTTCCGGACAGCGCGACAAGGCGATTACGGAATTCCGGCGCGTGCTCAAGATCGATCCCGACTTCCACGCCGCGCTGAACTATCTCGGCTACACCTTCGCCGAGGCGGGCACCAATCTTGATGAGGCTCTGAAGCTGGTGAGCCGGGCGGTTGCGCTCGACCCCGACAACGGTGCCTATGTGGACTCACTCGGCTGGACCTACTATCGAATCGGCCGTCCGGAGCAGGCCCGTGATTATCTGGAACGGGCCGCACGCCTGGAGCCCGAGGACGCGACTCTGCAAGAGCACCTGGGGGATGTCTATGTTGCGTTGGGGCAGAAGGAGAGGGCTAGACAGGCCTATCAGCGGTCGCTCGAGCTCGGCGGCGACACTACCGACAAGGCCAATGCTGACAAGGTCCGGCGCAAGCTGGACGATCTCGGCAAGGCGGGTCCCAACTCTTAAGGCCGCCGGGGCCGCCGCCGCGGTCCTCGGCATGTCGCTCCTGGCCGCGGGGTGCGCGGGCGCTCCCGCGCCCCGTCCACTGCCGGCGGGCACGCTCGCTCCCTGGGAGATCCCGCAGGCCGCCTATGGCTCGCAACGGCTCTTCCGGGTGAGCTACTCGGGCCCGGAGGGGGAGGGCTCCTTCCGCGTGACCCTGCGCCTGGTCTCGCCGGCCCGCTACCAGATCCAGGCGGTCGACCCCCTCGGCCGGTCGCTCTGGAGCCTGGACGTGTTGAACGACTCCGGCCTCTCGCTCAACCACCGCAACCGCACCGTTCTGCACGTTCGACGGGCGCTTCGAGATCTCCGGGGCGCCGCTCGGGCCCTTCCCGCTGCTGTCGCTCCCCGGCGCTCCTCCTCGCGCCGGGTGCCCGCCCAGCCGGCCGCGGCCTCGGCCACGGCGCAGCCGCGAGGGCGGATGTTCGATTTCTACGACGAGGCGAAACGGCACTGGTACGGCAATCTCGGCGAGGACGGGCAGGTGCTCAGCTGGACTCTCGCCGAGGGGAGCACCCCCAAGGTCTGGTGGATGCGGCGCGAGGACTGGGCGATCCTCTCCGACCGCGAGCGGGGCGTGCAGGTGCGCTGGCGCGAGGTGCTGCGGGAGAACCTCGACAAGGAGCCGCCGGTGCTCGCGCCCTCCCAGCGGCTACCAGGAGACCGAGTGCGGCGACCCCGACCTCTCAGACGCGCCGCCGGCCGAGCCGCCGATTTGACACTCCCGCCCCGCGCTCTTACCATAGTGCCCCCGTGCGGGGGAGGTCTGCCCGCGTGGAGGGCCGCCAGGGCTGATGCCCGGAAACGGCTCCGAATGCTCTCCGGAGGTTCCGCCAGTATATAATGCGTGGATTGATGCCGACGCGTGTAGAAGAGCGGCTCTCCCTCCGGCAGGCGGAGCTTCTCCGCTCGCCGTAAACAGGGATGTCGCCGGGAAGATCGAGTGGTACCCCTCGGCCTCTTGCCGCAGGGGGCTCACCGGTCGGGCCTTTTCGTACACGCCGAGGTGCGGCCAGGGATGACCCGGAGAGGACGCGGAAAATGGAGATCACAGAGGTCAAGGTCTTTCCGATTCAAGAAGAGAAGCTGAAGGCGTTCGTTTCGATCGTTTTCGACCAGTGCTTCATGGTCAACGACATCAAGATCATCCAGGGGCGGGACGGGCTGTTCATCAGCATGCCGAGCCGCAAGAAGAAGAACGGCGAGTTCAAGGACGTCGCCCACCCGCTGAACAACGAGACGCGGCGGATGATCGAGGAGAAGGTGCTGGCCGAGTACGATCGCGAGCTTGAGGGAGCGCGGCGAGGCGCCGGCGGATCGTGGCGAGCGGGCCCTGCGGGCTCCGGTCGCGAAGCACGAACGTCGAGGAGCCGCACAGTCTGGCGCCGCCGCCGCCGGCCGCCGGAGAAGTCGCTGGAGGAAGTCGAGGAGATGCATCTCCGCGACTCCTTCTGGACCGTGTAAGCTTGCGATCCCGCGCCCGGGGTGCTCCCGGCCTCGGGACATGGAGGACTGGGGCGTCGCCAAGCGGTAAGGCACCAGACTTTGGATCTGGCTATCCGGAGGTTCGAATCCTCCCGCCCCAACCAGTTCGTTCCCGCTGCAGCATCGCTGTCCGGCGGAACTCCGATCGCTTTTCAGGGGACTGTCTATGCAGAGAGGGAGTCAAATGGCCGGTGAGCTGAAAATCTTCGGCGGGCGCGCGCACCCGGCGCTGGTGAGCGAGATCTGTGAGTACCTGAACCTCGAGGCCGGCAAGGTGTCCGCGTACAACTTCTCCGACGGCGAGACGTTCTGCCAGATCGACGAGAACGTCCGCGGCTCCGACGTCTTCATCGTCCAGCCGACCTGCGAGCCGGTCAACGAGAACCTGATGGAGCTGCTGATCATGCTCGACGCTTCAAGCGCTCCTCGGCGTCGCGGGTGACGGCGGTGATCCCCTACTACGGCTACGCGCGGCAGGACAAGAAGGACAAGCCGCGCGTGCCGATCACCGCCAAGCTGGTGGCGGACCTGATCTCGCGCGCCGGCGCCGACCGGGTGCTGACGATGGACCTGCACGCCGACCAGATCCAGGGGTTCTTCGACGTCCCGGTCGACCACCTGTTCGCCGCGCCGGTGCTGCTCGAGGCGGTGCGCGAGCTCAACGATCCCCGACCTGGTCGTGGTCTCCCCCGACGCCGGCGGCGTCGAGCGGGCGCGGGCGATCGCCAAGCGCCTGGAGGCGGGGCTCGCGATCATCGACAAGCGCCGCACCGCCCCCAACACGGCCGAGGTCATGCACGTGATCGGCGACGTCGAGGGCTGCAACGCCCTGATCGTGGACGACATCATCGACACCGCCGGCACGCTGACCAAGACGGTCGAGGCCCTGAAGAGCAAGGGGGCGCAGCGGGTGCTCGCCGCGGGCGTCCACGGCATTCTTTCCGGGCCGGCGCTGCAGCGCATCGACGAGTCGCCGCTCGAGATCGGTTCTGATCACCAACACGACGCCGGTGGACGAGAAGCTCGCCCGCCTGCCGGAAGCTGCGCCCCCTGTCGGTGGCGCCGCTGCTCGGCGAGGCCATCCGCCGGATCCACGAGAACAGCTCGGTGAGCTCCCTGTTCGTCTAGCTCCGAAAAAGATAGAAGCGAGGAAACCAATGAGTGAACGATGACGATTGAAGTCCAGCCCCGGGAGACGACCGGGAAGAACGCTAACCGGCGGTCCCGCGCGGCCGGCAAGATCCCCGCGCGTGGTCTACGGCGGCGGCAAGGAGAGCGTGCCGATCGAGGTCGAACCGCAAGACCCTCCTCGACATGATGAAGGGTCACGCCGGCGAGAACCCGATCTTCCTGCTCAAGCTCGGCGGACGAAGGAGCGGCACGCGATGATCCGCCACATGGACGTCAACCCGCTCAGCCGCCAGGTGATCCACATCGACTTCCAGCGCGTGCTGATGGACCGAGAAGATCCGCGTCGCCGTGCCGGTCGAGCTGACCGGCACCGCCGTCGGCGTCAAGGTCGAGGGCGGCATGCTCGACTTCGTGACCCGCGAGGTCCACGTCGAGTGCCTGCCCGGCGACATCCCGAAGCACCTCGAGTTCGACGTCACCGACATGCACGTCGGCCAGCACGTCGAGGCCAAGGACCTCAGCTGCCCGAGGGCGTGGTGCTGCTCGACGATGCCGGACAAGGTCATCGCCTCGATCAGCCAGTCCCGGACCGAGGAGGCGGAGGCGGGAGCCGACCGCGCCGAGCCCGAGGTCATCGTCAAGAAGCAAGGGCGAGGCCTAGGGCTCACCCACCGCATGCGCCTCATCCTCGGGTTGGGAAACCCGGGCGAGGAGTACCGCGACACCCGCCACAACGTGGGCTTCCGGGTCGTCGAGGAGCTCGCCCGGCGCTGGGAGATCCCCTGCGATCGTCTGGAGTGCAACTCCCTCGTCGGCCGCGCCGCGGTGGGCGGGGGGACGGCGTGCCGCCGGCCGACGTCCTGGATGTCCTGCTGGTCAAACCGCAGACCTACATGAACCGCAGCGGCTACGCGGCGCGCTGCTTCGTCGAGAGCCATGAGCTCGATCCGTCGGCGGTGCTGGTGGTCTACGACGAGATCAACCTGCCGCTGGGCAAGCTCCGCCTGCGCCGCGCCGGGAGCCCCGCCGGCCACCGCGGCCTCGAGTCGATGATCGAGAACCTGCGCACCGCCGAGGTGCCGCGCCTGCGCCTGGGCGTCGCCCAGGAGGAGAAGGTCGGCCGGCGAGGACCTGCGCCGACTTCGTCCTCGCCCCCTTCGCCCCGGACGAGCGGGAGACCGCCGAAGAGATGATCCGCCGCGCCGCCGACGCCTGCGAAGCGTGGCTGCGGGAAGGGGTGGAGGCGGCGATGGGGCGGTTCAACGGGTAGCGGCAGTGGCCTGCGCCGCCCCGCCCGGGCATCAATGCCCGGGCTACGCTGGAAAAGAAAGCCGGGTGAACCCGGCTCTTGGAAAACATCTTCCTGGAGCCGGCTTCAGCCGGCTTTTTGGTTGGGGGCGTAGCCCGGGCATTGATGCCCGGGCGGGGCAGGACGGCGCCCTCCGCTTGCCTTTTCCGCCAACCCGTGTAAAATCGCTCCCCTTGTCACCGGGCGGGCCGGTCCGCGGCGCCGCCGATTCTTCAACCTCTCTGTTCCGCATTCAGCGGGACCGACCCAGGCCATAGGGAGGACAGTCACCACCCATGCGTACGTACGAGCTGATGTTCGTGGTCGACCCTCGCGTCTCCGACGAAGAAGTGGTCACCATGGCGCAGGATTACAAGAACATGATCACGGCTGGCGGATCGCAGATCACCGGCGAAGAGAACTGGGGGCGGCGCAAGCTCGCCTATCCCATCGACAAGATCACCGAGGGCAAGTACTTCCTGCTCTACGTCTCCAGCGAGGTCGGCAAGACCGCGCTGCCCGAGGTGGAGCACCGGATGCGCCAGAACGAGAAGATCTTCCGCTACCTGACGGTGCGCACCGACGAGGATCTCAAGAAGGCCGCCCGCCGGCCTCCCAGGGTGGGCCCGGAAGCGGATCGCGACCGGGAGCGGGAAGCGAGCGGTGACCGCGGCGATCGTGGTGATCGCGGCGACCGCTATGACCGTGGCGACCGCGGAGATCGTGGCGACCGCGGAGACCGTGGTGACCGCGGCGACCGGCACTCTGAGGAGAGGGGCTAAACCATGGCACGCGCAAGAAAAGTCTTCTTCCGCCGGCGCAAGGTCTGTAAGTTCTGCGCCGACAAGATCGACTACATCGATTACAAGGACGTCAAACTCCTCCAGCAGTTCATTCCCGAGCGCTCGAAGATCCTGCCGCGGCGGATCTCGGGCACCTGTGCCACCCACCAACGCCCCCTGCAGCAGGCCATCAAGCGGGCCCGCCATCTGGCGCTGATTCCATTCACCACGGACTAAGGCAGGAGGGAAGCGTGAGAGTCATTCTGCTCAGCGATCAGCGCCACCTCGGCCACCGTGGCGAGGTGGTGGACGTCAAGCCGGGCCATGGCAGGAACTATCTCCTGCCCCAGGGGCTCGCGCTCGAGGCGAACGACGCCAATATCAAGTACTTCGAGCACCAGCGCTCCAAGATCGACGCCCGCCACGCCAAAGAGCGCGAGGGCGCCCAGGAGATCGCCAACCGCATGGCGGGCCTGCGGATCGAGATCCCCAAGCGGGTCGGCGAGACCGACACGCTCTACGGCTCGGTCACCGCGGGCGACATCGCGGAGACCCTGGAAAGCAAGGGCTTCACCGTCGACCGCCGGCGCATCGATCTCGAGGGTGGCATCAAGACCCTCGGCGATCATCCGGTGCGCGTCGAGCTTCACCCCGAGGTGGTCGCCGAGTTGACCGTCTCGGTGGTGCGGGAAGAGTAGGCGGCTTTATCTCCGGTTTCCGGGGCGCCGGCGCATGGAGGCGAAGGGCGACAACTCCACGGTGCCGCGCTCCCCGGGCCTCGACGACTTCCTCGTCGAGCCCACCCGCGATCTCGACGACTGGCGATGGCTCTGGTCGGGGGACCACGCGTTCCCCATCCGCAGCCATCGCGGCCTTCTCGGCCGGCTCCTCGTCGGCTTCAAGCGCCTCGCTGCGCCCCCTGGTCAAGACCCCGCAGAACGACCTCTGGGAGCGGCAGCGCACCTTCAACCTCATCCTGATCGAGCATCTGGCGCGGCTGGAAGCGGCGCGCGCCGACCATCTGCGGCGCATCGAATACCAGGAGGCCCTCGACTCCGAGGGGATCCACGAGGTCATGCGCCACAACGACGCCCTCTTCGCCCGCGCCGACCAGAAGCTCGACCGCTACCGCCGCGAGGTCGCGCGACCTGCTCGGCAGCCTGGGCGCCGCGCTGGCGACCGTCCGTTCAGCGCCGCCGAGGTCGCCGAAGCGGTCGAGGCGGTGGCGCGCGCTCACGAAGAGCACGGCTACCTGGAGCTGGAGCGGCGCTACCGCGGCACCGAGGAGGAGATCCGCGAGCGGATCTCCGTCTATCTGCCCTATCTTGCAGGATCTGCCCGGGCACGGTGCTCGACCTCGGCTGCGGCCGCGGCGAGGCGCTGGCGCTGCTGCGCGATCACGGCATCGCCGGCCGCGGGGTGGATTCGCAGCGCGCGCATGGTCGCAGCTCTGCCGCGAGCGCGGGCTGGAAGCCGAGGAGGGCGACCTCTTCGCGACGCTCGCCGGGTGCCGGAGGGGAGCCTCGGCGGGCGTGATCTCTCTTCCACGTCATCGAGCACCTCCCGGCGGCCGGCCCTCGACCGCCTGGTCCGCCTCGCCTGGCGGGCCCTGCGGCCCGGCGGCGTGCTGATCCTGGAGACCCCGAACCCGCTCTCCGTGGTGGTCGCCGCCCGCAACTTCTGGCTCGACCCCACGCACGTCCGGCCGGTCCACCCCGAGAGCCTGAAGCTGATGTACGAGCTCGCCGGCTTCGATCCCGTCGAGCGGCTCGACCTCCGCCCCTTCCCCGACAGCCAGCGCCTCCCCGAGATCGATCTCGCCACCCTCCCCGCCGAGCAGCGACCCCTCGCCGACCGGGTCAACCGCCTGCGCGACCGGCTGGACGAGGTGCTGTTCGGGTATCAGGATTTCGGGATGGTGGGGCGGAAGAACCCTCACCCCTGACCCCTACGGTGGCGGCGGCTCCGCCGGTGCCTCCTGCGGCCCCGGGGTGGAGGGGGGCGGCTCGGGCGGCGGTTGGGCGCCGGCACCGGCGGTGGTCTTGTTCGGCATGTTCTCGCCTTCCTTCGGGATATAGAAGGCACTTCTGCTGGTACCACGGCAGGTTGGCGATCGTCGACCACTGCGAGTTGTACTGCCGGTTGGGCTCGGTGCCGGCGACGAACGCCTCCTTGATCACCCGGCCCCCTTGCGCCGGAGAGCAGCCCCGAGTAGTACTCGATGTCGCGCACCAGCACGCCCGGCGGCACCTGGAAGGTGTCCCCCTTCTTCAGCCAGCCGGTGGCCAGGCCGTCCTCGGCGATCGCCCGCCACATCGGCAGGGCGGCGACGGCGCCGCTCATGCCGGAGCCGAGAGAGCGCTTCGCGTCGTAGCCGATCCAGGTGAGGATCGTGTAGTGCGGGGTGAAGCCGATGAACCAGGCGTCGGAGTAGTCGTCCGTGGTGCCGGTCTTGCCCGCGATGTCGATCGGCAGGTCGTGGATGTCGTAGGCCGTGCCGTGGTCGATCACCCCCTCCATCATGTGGGTGAGCACGTAGGCCACCGGCGGAGTGGTGGCGATGTAGGTGGCGGGGAAGTGCTCCGGAGCAGCACCTGGCCGTCCGGGCTTCGAGACCTTCTCGATCATGTAGGGCTCGATGTGCGTCCCCTGGTTGGCGATCGTCGCGTAGGCCGAGGCCATCTCCATGCGGCATCAGGTCGGCCGAGCCCGAGCGACACGCTGGGCCAGGTGGGGAGCGGCGTCTGGACGCCGAGGCGGTGGGCGAAGTCGACCACCCGCTTGCCCCCCACCAGCTCGAACAGCTTGACCGCCGGGACGTTGATCGACTGCTCCAGCGCCCGCCGCAGCGTCACGATGCCGTAGTGCTTGTGGTAGTAGTTCTCGGGCCGGTAGCTCAGCTCGCCCGTCGGCGCCGATGAACGAGGTGGGAGCGTCGAGCAGCGTGTCGGACGGGGTCCACCCCTCCTCGATCGCCGCGCCGTAGACGAACGGCTTGAACGACGAGCCCACCTGCCGGCGCGCCTGGGTGATGCGGTTGAACTTGTTGCGGTCGAAGTCCCAGCCGCCGACCATGGCGCGGATGGCGCCGGTCTGGTTCTCGATCACCACCGCGGCGGCCTCCATCTTCGGCTGCTGCTCCAGCATCAGCCGGGGCTCGGCCGCGGGCGTGACGACAGCCGCGTCGGCGGGCTTCGGGGTCTCGCCGGGCTTGGCCGCCGCCGTTTTGACCGCCGCCGTCTTCGCCGCCGGGATCTCGAAGCGGAACCAGGCCACCGAGCCGCGCTTCAGGAGAGTCGCCCGGCTGGCGGCGGTTGGTCCAGGCGATCCCCTCGGGGCCGAGGGTGTAGGCCCCCTTGCCGATCTTGACGCTGGCGCTCTTCGGCCCCGACTCCAGCACCAGCCCCTGGTACCAGCGGCCGGGCACGACCTTGGACTGGCTCCAGGTCGGGAGCTGCTGGCCGTGCGATGTCCGCCTCCTTGATCTCGGCGATCGGGCCGCGCCAGCCGCGCCGGTGGTCGATCTTCAGCAGTCCGGCGTGGATGGCCTGTTGCGCCGACTTCTGGATCTGCGGATCGAGCGTCGTCTGCACCTGCAGCCCGTCGTGTAGAGGCTGGTCGCGCCGTAGTTGGTCTCCAGGTACTTCCGCACGTCCTCGGCGAAGTAGGGGGCGAAGCTCTCCTCCGGCTCCTGGGTGACGACCAGGATCGGCTGCGCCACCGCCCGCTCGTACTCCTCGCTGGCCGATGTACTTCTCGTCCAGCATGCGCCGCAGCACGCGGTCGCGCTGGCGGTGCATCAGCTCCGGCGTGCGGTAGGGGCTGTAGTGGCTGGGCGCGGGGATGATGCCCACCAGCATGGCCGCCTCGGGGAGCGTCAGCTTCGCGGCCGGCTTGTCGAAGTAGTAGCGGGAGGCCGCCTCCACCCCGTAGTTGCCGTGGCCGAGGTTGACCAGGTTCAGGTAGAGGGTGAGGATCTGCGGCTTGGTGTAGTTCTTCTCCAGCTCGACCGCCACGAACGCCTCCTCGACCTTGCGCCGCCAGGTGCGCTCGCGGGAGAGGAAGAGGGTGCGGGAGAGCTGCATGGTGATCGTCGAGGCCCCCTCCTTCACCCGGCGGGCCCGGAAGTCGGCCAGCGCGGCGCGGCCGATGCCCAGCGCGTCGATGCCGCCGTGCTGGAAGAAGTTGGAGTCCTCGGAGGCGACCAGCGCCTGCTCCATGACCCGCGGCATCTCGCTCTCCTTCAGCATCACGCGGCGCTCGCGGGCGAAGGTGGTGAAGACGTTGCCGTTCTTGTCGTAGAGCTGGGTCACCAGGTTCGGCGTATAGGTGGCGAGCGATTCCACCCGCGGCACGTGGATGGCCGCCGCGATCGCGACGCCGCTGATGGCGCCGATCAGCAGGGCCGCCAGGATCGGCCAGGTCCAGCGCAGCAGGCGCCGGGACCGGCGGCGGGGTGGGGCGGAGACGGACGGGGGGCGGCGCTCGTCGAGAGGTTCGTACTCCATGGGAGCATTATAGGGTCCCTCGCCCGCGGGGCGGAATTTATCCAGCCTGGGGTGTTAACCCCAGGTGGAGGAACGGCCGGGCCCTGCGGGGCTTGGAGAACCGGGTGCCTCCCTACCTGGGGTTGACACCCCAGGCTGGATAAATTCCGCCCGCCGGGCGGGTTGGCTTTCGGAATCCCCCAATGATAGAAAGAGGTTGAGTTTTCTGGCGTTTCTACCCGGTACGGAGACCCTCATGGAACCCCCTCGCCTCGAGCCCGCTCCCCCTCCCGCGTCCCCGTTCGATCCATCGGCCCGTCCGGTGAAGGGGGGGTGCCCCAAGCCGCTGATCTTCGGCTGCCTCGGCCTGCTCGTGCTGGCCGGACTGGTGCTCGTCGGGTTCTTCCTGTACGCCGGGACGCACGTCGGCAAGCTGCTCCAGTTCTCCCTCCGCCAGTCGGAGGCCAGCATCCTCGCGCAGCTCCCCAAGGACGTGACGCCGGAGGAGCAGCAGCGGCTCCGCGCCGCCTTCCAGGGCGCCCGCGAGCGCGCCCTCAAGCCCGGCAACATGCAGGAGATCGCCGAGAGCAGCCAGCAGCTCCAGCTCAAGATGCTGGCGACCATCCGCAAGGGGCAGAATCTGACCAGGCAGGACGTTCAGGAGCTCACCCGCGCCCTGGAGCAGTTCGCGAAGACAGGGAAGGCGCCGGACGCGATGTGAGGGGGAGCGGGATTGCCAAGAGGGCGGGGACGAGCCCCGCCCTTGCTGCTGTGACAGGCTGCTGAAAGGAATGAGAAAGCTGCTTCGGTCCTGGTTAACGAGTTTTTATCTGCTTTGAAACCGGGAGGCCGCGGAAGGCCTGCCCAATAGAGCTTTCAGCCGCCGCATGACTCACTGCTTCTTCCCGGTGACCGGTTCGCCGATCGGCTCTTCCGTCGGTTCGCCCGTGACCGGTTCGCCCTTGATCTCCTGGCTGTGCAGGTAGACCTCCACGAAACCGGGCTCGCCGGTGACCGTCACGTCGAAGACGCAGTCGGCGTTGCGGCGCCTGTCGAGGATCGGGGCGCAGAGCCTCGTCGCGGTCTCCGCGTCGAGGGGCTTCGCGACCGGGGTTTCCGGAACGATGCACGGCGGCTTCTCCGGCGGCCAGCCAAGGTAGGTGAACGTGGCGGTCGACGTTCCCTTCGAGTAGTCGAAGAGGCTCGTCTTGTCGGTCACGCGCCAGGCATCGGCGAATTTCGTGTAGAGGTCGGTGTAACGCTGGCCCAGCGTGGCCGGCATCGATCCTATCGAGATGCCGTTCGGGAGCGACGGCAGCCAGCTACCCGCCGGAATGGCGCCCAGGATCCCCTCCAGGGCGGTGGTATGGAAGACGTTCACGTTGAGGTACCACTTGCTCTGCGAGGCCCACCAGCCGGGCGTCGCGACCATCACGGTCCCGTTCGGGAAGTCGATCTGGATGCCGTCCCCATCCTTCGAGACGCGGCCGCCGTCCCCGAGGTTGAGCCCGGCCACGGTCGGCGTGGTCAGCACGCCGTCGACGCGGAGCTGGAGGCCGCTGGGGTCCGGCACACCGCTGAGGTTGGGCTGGAAGGTGACCCGGTGGTTGTTCACGCGGGTGGCGACGGCGGTGTTGAGGCTAACGCAGGTCGCGAGCCCGTCGTGGGGATCGGCTCCCGGGGTGAAGGTGGTCGAGATGGGGGCCTGGCGGGTCTGGATCTCCGAGCCGTCGCTGTCGCGCAGGGAGACGAACTCGCCCGCGCTCTGGAAGTCGTAGTGGATTCCGCTGACGGTGGTGAGATGCGGGTCCCCTTCATTGGCCGCGGGGCCCCCGGTGACCAGGTCGGTGTAGGCGTCGAAGTTCGACGTGCCGTTGGGGTTGTTGCTCGTGCTGTTGGACGTGTCCCCCCAGATGGGATGGAAGCGGCCCTGGAAATAGGCCAGGCCGGAGTAGTCGCCGAACTCGACGCCGGCGCCGTTGCTAGTCGACGAGCCGTCGCTGATCGCCACGTTGACGAAGAAGGACGGCGTCAGGCTGGCCGGTGTCGTGAGCGAGCAGAACTCCCGCATGGCGGTGTTGCTGGCCGAGCCCCGGGCATCGTGCCAGCAGACCGCGACGTTGCCCGATTTGGGGTTGCTCGCGATCTTGGGGAGGAACTGGCTGCGGACCGGGGATGCGGGATCGTCGTTGACGCGGGTCGGCGCGCTCCAGGTCGCGCCGTTGTTGTCCGAGAAGCGGACCATGATGTCCGTGTCGTTGCTCTCGTTGACCACCTCGTCGGTGTAGACGAGATAGAGGCGGCCGAAGTGCGGGCTCGGAGTGGGCGGACCGTTGAAGCGGTCGAAGGCCAGGCCGGCTTCCGGGTCCACGGACCGCGAGTTCTGCGCCGGGATGAAGTCAAAGCCGCCCACGTTGGTCGTGGTCGCCACCACCGCGGCGCCGAAGTTGCCGGCACCGAGACCGTCGGCGTCGGTATTGACCAGAATCGTCCCCGGTCCCTGCCCGCCGGTGGGGGTCCCGCAGGCCTGCACCACAGCACCGCCGGGAGCGATGGCCACATCCCCGAAGCTGCAGTTCGATGTCCCGGGGATCGTCTGCAGCGCGTTGAAAGCGCCGACGGTACCCAGGCCGGTCACCGGGGCCCCGCGCGCCACCATCTGGCCCGCCTGGTTCCAGACGATCCAGACCGCCCCCGAGTTCGCCACCACCGTGGGCTGGTCGACGCTGGCGGGTCCGAAGGAGGCCAGGTTCGTGAACGACACTCCGCCATTCGTGCTGAGCAGGGTCACGATGTGGTTCACGGTATTGTCGATGTAGCTTAGGAAGAGGTTCCCGAATTCGTCCCAGGCCAGGGTGGGATCGCAGCAGGCCGCCGGGCCCTGTCCGGGGTTGCCGTCGGCGATCGTTTTGTCGGCGGCGTCCGTGTACGTCCACGTGGCGCCGAGATCGGTGCTATAGACGGCTAACAGCCCGGCGGTCGCCGTGTTGCACGAGGCGAAGAGCTGCTGCTTGTTGGTCGGGTTCTTGGCGATGGCGCATTCGCTGTCGGCGCCGACTTTCTGCGACAGGTTGACATCGGTCGTGCCGAGAACCTGAGCGCGAGCCGCGGGGGCCGCCAGGAAGAAAGCCGCGCCGAGGAGAGTGGCCAGGAGGTAAAGGGAAGAAGAGATAGATTTTTTGCTCATGGGTGGCTCCTTTTCACCGCGCCTGAGCCCAGAGGCCGCGCTTCGCCGCCCGGGCCTCGGTCTCGGCCGCGGACAGCTCGCCGTATTTGTAGTCGAAGTTCTTCTGGCGCTGCGCCAGGCCGGCCTTCACCAGCTCCACGCCGACGTCCTTGATCCCCAGCACCGGATCGTCGGTGAAGAGACGCGACAGCATCTCCTCCTTCGCGCCGCGCTCCTCGAAACGCATGCGGGCGTTTTTCCCCAGCACGAGGCTGGCCAGGAGCTGCCTCCCCTCCTCGGCGAGGGGCCCGGCCGCGGGCACATCGATCCCGATGAGGCGGACGTCATACTGTCCGTCGCCATAGTCCAGGACGACCAGCGAAGCGCTCTTGACCGTCGTCACCTTGCCGTAGAGCGAGTCCCCCGCGAAGGCCGGGACGAGCCCCGACCCCAACAGCAGAAGACTCAGGAAACCTACGATTCCCCACAGTTTTCTCATACTGCCTCCTTGTAAATACTTGTAAATTTTTGAAACGCTGTCCATAAAGGAAAGGTGTGGCAGCTGGGTAAACCGAGCCGGCTGGCTCCAGGCGGGAACAAAGCGGGCCTCTCGACCGCGTTACAATCTCAGCCATGTCAGGATTCGAGCTCGTCTCCAAGTTCACGCCGCAGGGGGATCAACCCGAGGCCATCGCCAGCTCACCGAGGGGCTCCGCGGCGGGACAAGGAGCAGGTGCTGCTCGGCGTCACCGGCTCGGGCAAGACCTTCACGATCGCCAAGGTCATCGAGGCGGTCAACCGGCCGACGCTGATCCTCTCCCACAACAAGACCCTCGCGGCGCAGCTCTACCAGGAGTTCCGCAGCTTCTTCCCCCACAACGCGGTCGAGTACTTCGTCTCCTACTACGACTACTACCAGCCGGAGGCGTACGTGCCGGCGACCGACACGTACATCGAGAAGGAGACCAGCATCAACGAGGAGATCGACCGGCTCCGGCTGCGCGCCACCAAGGCGCTGTTCGAGCGCCGGGACGTGATCATCGTCGCCTCCGTCTCCTGCATCTACGGCCTCGGCTCGCCCGAGGCGTACTACGGCATGCTGCAGTTCTTCATCCAGGGCGAGGCCGAGGGGATGGACGCCGGCCCTCAAGCGGCTGGTCGACATGCAGTACGAGCGCACCCAGATCGACCTCTACCGCGGCAGCTTCCGCGTGCGCGGCGACGTGCTGGAGATCCTCCCGGCCTACGAGGACGTCGGGCATCCGCGTCGAGTACTTCGGCGACGAGATCGAGCGCATCACCCGCTTCGACCGTCTTGCGCGGCGACACCCTGCAGCAGGTCGACCGCATCGCCGTCTATCCCAAGACCCACTACGTGACCCCCAAGCCGCGCCTGGAGCGGGCCATCGAGACCATCAAGCCGAGGAGCTCGGGCCGAGCGCCTCGCCGAGCTGGAGGCCGAGGGCAAGCTGCTCGAGCGCCAGCGGCTGGAGCAGCGCACGATGTTCGACCTCGAGATGCTGAAGGAGATCGGCTACTGCCACGGCATCGAGAACTACTCGCGCCACCTCTCCGGGCGGCGCGCCGGGCGAGCCGCCGCCGACCCTCCTCGACTACTTCCCCGACGACTTCCTGCTGGTCGTCGACGAGAGCCACCAGACGATCCCGCAGGTGCGCGGCATGTACGCACGGCGACCGCTCGCGCAAGCAGACGCTGGTCGACTTCGGCTTCCGCCTCCCCTCGGCGCTCGACAACCGGCCGCTCACCTTCGACGAGTTCGACGCCCGCATGGGGCAGCGGATCTACGTCTCGGCGACCCCGGCCCCCTGGGAGCTGGAGCGCACCGGCGGCGTGATCGTCGAGCAGATCATCCGTCCCACCGGCCTGCTCGACCCGGAGATCGAGGTCCGCCCGGCGCAGGGGCAGGTGGACGACCTGATCGGCGAGGTGCGCAAGATCGTGGCCCGCAAGGAGCGGGTGCTGGTCACCACGCTCACCAAGCGGATGGCGGAGGAGCTGACGCAGTACCTCAACGAGCTCGGCGTCCGCGTGCGCTACCTGCACAGCGACATCGAGACCCTGGAGCGGGTGGAGATCCTGCCCGACCTGCGCCGCGGCGACTTCGACGTGCTGGTCGGCATCAACCTGCTGCGCGAGGGGCTCGACCTGCCGGAGGTCTCGCTGGTGGCGATCCTCGACGCCGACAAGGAGGGCTTCCTGCGCAGCGAGACCTCGCTGATCCAGACCTCCGGCCGCGCCGCCCGCAACGTCAACGGCCGGGTCATCTTCTACGCCGACCGCGATGACCGACTCGATGAAGAAGGCGATCGACGAGACCGAGCGCCGCCGCGCCAAGCAGACCGCCTACAACGCCGAGCACGGCATCGAGCCGGCGACCATCCTGAAGGACATCCACAATCCGCTGGTGCAGATGATGAACCTCGACCTCTACGCCGCCGGCGGCCCGCCGAAGCTCGGCGGCGGGGCCGACAGCTCCGACCTCCCGCTCTCCGAGCGCATCTCGCGCCTCGAGAAGGAGATGCGCGCCGCCGCCAAGCGCCTGGAGTTCGAGGAGGCCGCCGCCTTCCGCGACCAGCTCCGGGAGCTGCGGGAGCTGCAGATCTACGCGGGGTAGGGGAGGCCGCCCGCAGGGCGGAATTTATCCAGCCTGGGGTGTGAACCCCAGGAAGAGGCCGTCTCCCACCCCTAAGCCCCGCAGGGCCGACACACCCCCTGGGGTTGACACCCCAGGCTGGATAAATTCCGCCCTGCGGGCGGGCCTTCGGAATCCCGCCCCCAATGTCCCCTTTTCCTCCGCACCACGCTTCTCCTGGTGTAGGCGCTCGGAGTCCATTCAGGCCACCCGAGCTTCACCGGAGAAACGAAATGAAGACCCCTCAACGTCGCGGGATGTACTCGCTGATCACGGCCCTGGTGCTGGGCTTTTCGCTTTGCGGGCAGCTGCTGGCGACGCCGCCGGTGGTGGACGCCTACTCCCGGTTCCGGAACGGGCCGGTCTTCCTGCTGTCGACCGCTTCCCAGAACCCGTATCCCAATGGAACGGTCGAGGACATCGTGAACCTGGACGTGACCGCCGGCCTCTACGTGATCTTCGCCAAGGGCTACGTCAAAACCCATGGCGGCGGCGGGACGCTGCTGGACTGCAAGCTCGTCGCCGGAGCGGACTCCGACCGTATCCATGTGGGTGTCGATGCCCGGTACAACCTGCGGACGGACGAAGAGCCGTTCTCCCTCAACGTCCTGCACTACTTCCCAAACCCGGGGACGATCATCTTGAGGTGCTCCTGTGACGCCGACGATGCGGATCTGTACTCCTTGAAGGTTACGGCGATCCGCGTCAACAGCTACTGGAACCTGTCGCAGTAAGGGTAGAGGGAGAACAACGCGTCCCGATCCTTCCCCAGGTTGGGAGACCCCTCTCCCTGCTTGGGAAACCCTTCTCCCCAGTTGGGAGACCTCCCTCCCAAGCGGGTACACCCCTTTCCCTTTTTGGGAGACCCCTCTCCCAATCTGGGAGACCCCTCTCCCAAGAAGGGGAACCCCTCTCCCCGCTGGGTACACCCCGTTCCCAACCTGGGAGAGGGGTATACCTCAGCGGGGACTTGAATTCCCGCCAGTTCGAATCGCCTACTCTGGAATCCGCTCGTCGAGGATCGCGCCGGCGCGTTCGAGGGCGATCTGCCCGGCGGCTTCCAGCAAGATCGCCAGGGTCTCGGGGGATCGCAGGAGCCCCTCGGCGACCTGCAGGGCCTCGATCAGGTTGGGGTCGAACAGCTCCAGATGGCCCACCACCTCGCCGCCGTGGCCAGCCTCGACGGCAAAGCCTTGCGGTCCGGAATCCTTCTGAAGACGGAACGCCGCGTCCCGTCCAGTGCTGGGCAAGACGGCCGCCGCGAGTAGAGCGAGCCAGCGCTGCCGGAACACGGCGGCCGGCCGGTGCCCGCGCGCGGGGGATTCGCCGGTCCGGAACAGTCCGAAGCCACGGCCGGGCAGCTCCAGGACGCGCCAGGGACCGGCCGCGTCCGCCTCGCCAGCCGTCGGGGGCTCGTCGCGCTCGCCGATGCGATGGAGGAAGGAAGGGGAAAACGCGTTGCGGGAAGACGGGATAGAATCGTCTGAGCTTCGCATGGGACGCTTACTCCTTTGCGGGGTCAGGCTCGGACGTGAGCTGGTAACTCACTCCGGGCCGTTTTCATGTTGGGCCGGCCAATCCAGCCCACGAAGGCAGGGGGGTGGGGTGATGCTGGGAGGGTCGATCGGTGCCGCCGTACCTCCTTCCGAATCGCGGGGAAGCGTAACGCGCGATAGCGGGAGTATAGAAAATGGGGTGGCGTAAGTCAAGCGCGAATCGGGGTAACATGGGGGCGCAGCAGCCCCGCAGGGGCGGCAGGAATTAGCCCCAATACCGTTTATTTAAGACGGTTTACGTAGGGGAGGGGCTTGTCCCCTCCCTCGCCCGTGGGGCGAAATTTATCCAGCCTGGGGTGTCAACCCCAGGTGGGCTGGCGCAACCAGCCCAAACCCCGCAGGGGTGGCCGATTGGGTTGGAATCGGCCACCCTTACAGGGTTTGGATTTCGGGTGGCTCCCCACCTGGGGTTGACACCCCAGGCTGGATAAATTCGCCCTACGGGCGAGGGAGGGGACAAGCCCCTCCCCTACGTTCAGAACGCCTTGAATGAACAGCATTGGAATTAGCCCGGCGGCGCGATGGGTTCCTGTCGCCCCTGGCGGGGCTCGGAGTGGTGGGGGTGCGTTGGTGTTCCCGGGGCTCACGCCACCGGGCTAATTTCTGCCGCCCCTGCGGGGCTGGAGG
Organism: uncultured Acidobacteriota bacterium; assembly: GCA_963792575.1. GTDB lineage: Bacteria > Acidobacteriota > Thermoanaerobaculia > Multivoradales > UBA5704 > DATARR01. The sequence continues at coordinate 294,746 of CAWBWZ010000020.1, read as the reverse complement.
ACCGAACCATGACAACCCACATCGCCCTCCTCCGCGGCGTCAACGTCGGCGGCAAGACCAAGATCGCCATGGCGGACCTGCGCGGCCTTCTCACGCAGCTGGGCTTCGGGGACCCGCGAACCCTGCTTCAGAGCGGCAATGCCGTTTTTCAGAGCGACAAGCTCACGGGCGCCGATCTGGAGCGTCTTCTGGAGACGGAGACCGAGAAGCGCCTCGGTCTCAAGACGGACTTCTTCGTCCGCACCCCGGCGGAGTGGAGAGAGGTCATCGCGAACAACCCCTTCCCCGACGAGGCCAAGAGCGATCCCAGTCACCTCGTCGTCATGTTTCTGAACAGGGCGCCGGACGCCGCGGACGTAGAGGCGCTGCAGGCCGCCATCAAGGGCCGGGAGGTCGTGCGCGCCGCGGGCCGGCAGGCATACATCGTCTACCCGGACGGGATCGGGGACTCGAAGCTGACGATCACCGTGATCGAGAAGAAGCTCGGCTCCCGGGGCACGGGCCGCAACTGGAACACCGTCCTCAAGCTTGGCGCTCTGGCCGGAGCTTGACCGGGGGGGCACCAGGTTCTGTAGCTTCCACCCCTGATTTGTGCTTGACGTATCCCAGCAATCTGGTCACTATGTAGAAAATTTTAAAGGAGACTTTTTTTGAAAAGACAAATCAAGCACGCGGTGATTCTTGGTCTCGGCCTTCTGGGCGCAATGCAGGTACGGGCGGAGGTCATTCCGTCGTTTCTGACTTCCAGGTCGGACGCGCCGGTCTCCTGTCGGACCGACGTAGCTGCCAAGCCTTTCCTGGCTCGGGGCCTGCCGACCAAGGCCACTTGTACGGCGTACTGCCCCGGTGGCGCAACGGTGTCGGCGACCTGCTCCGGCACTTGCACCGCCGTCGACGTGAACTGCCCGAATACCTCCGGTTATGTAGTGTGCAATGGCGTGTATACGGGCTGCGCGTCGTGCCCGGCCGGCCCCTATTGCGAGAGCCTGAACGGCACCTCCTGCTCGCCCAACAACAGCACGACCCAGTGCACGGTGGCGGAGGGCTATAGCAACACATGCACTTGTCGGCTCGGACATTGGTCCTGTCCCTATTGATCTAGTGATGTTGGAGATGGCCCTCAGCCCAGGGCGATGCCTGGGCTGAAGGGCGGCCACATAGGGCCGCCCCTACAGAGCTCCATCCTGGCTATGAGCCGCGAGACGCCGGCTGGCGCCTGTCAGAGGTCTCAGCGCTGAGGTTCTTTGCCGGTACGGCCGAAGCGGGCCAGCCCCTGGAGCCGCCGCATCTCGTCAACCGTTTCTTCCAGCCAGCGGAGACGCTCCGCGGGGTCAGCCGCAACCCTTGCCGGATGTGATGGCGGCGGGTTCCGGCAAAATCCCAGGCGTCTTCCTCCCGGTCCGCCTGCGCCTTGGGCTCAAAGGATTCGCTCATGCTTCTTCCCCCGGCAATTCGGAAAGAGCTTCGATGTCTTCCAGGTCGCGCGACCGTCCAGTGGCGCGCTTCATCTCCAGCAGGTCGTCGCGCGACACGACTGTAGCCTCTACTCCCTGGAGCGGCACTCTCAGGGCACGACGATACACGGCATCGAAGTCGAACGGCTCCTGAATGAACAGGTCGACGGCAAATCCCGGATGATCTGGCTGCCAGAGTGAGAAGACCGTCATGTTCTTCTCGCGGAACCAGGTCTCGCGATTCTGAGCGTCGGCAAAGGAACTGAGCGGAACGGGTGCCTGGGGGCGGAAACCCAGGTCGCCAAAGGCTCTCAACGCTCGCTCCAGGTTGTCGCGATCGAGTTGAAGGACCAGATCGAGATCGAGGGTCGTGCGCAGATACCCGTGCAGCACGACGGCGACTCCGCCCACCACCAGATAGCGGACGCCCGCTTGTTCGAGAGCTGTCAGTACCCACTCGACCCGGCCGCTCATCATGGGATTCTATCCTGAAGCGATCTGGCGTAAGTCCAGCGCGGAATCGGATAGGATCGCCCGATGAAAAATCGATCTTGCGCCGGAGCCGTCGTCCTTGCAGGTCTCTGCCTGTCCGTGGGGCTTGGCTCTTCGGGGTCCGCACAGACGCCGGCTCCAGGTCCGGTTCAGAAGGAGGGGGTCATAACCACCCATGTCAGTGGAACGTTTGAGGTCAAGCTGAACCCGCAGGAAGACAAGGGCGGAGATCCGACCCTCGGCAGGATGTCGCTCGACAAGCAGTTCCATGGCGACTTGGAGGCGACCAGCAAGGGGCAGATGCTGACCGCCGGCACGGCGGTTCAGGGCTCGGCCGGTTACGTGGCGATCGAGCGGGTCAGCGGAACGCTGAAGGGGCGCAGCGGCACGTTCGCGCTCCAGCACAGCGGCACCATGACGCGCGGCACGCCGCAGCTGACGATCACCGTGGTGCCGGACTCCGGCACCGGCCAGCTGGCCGGTCTCGCGGGCAGGATGACGATCAATATCGCCGGCGGCAAGCATTCGTACGAATTCGAGTACACGCTGGCCGAAGCGGCGGCGAAAGAGCCTTGAGCTGATGACAGCCCCGGAACGGCCGGAGGTCTGGCTGCGCGGCCCGGTGCCCGGGATTCCGCCGCTGCTGCAGCCGGTGGCTCACGCGCTGCTCCAGGCGGCGGAGGAGGTGCGCCGGGTGGTGGGCCCGCTCCCGGCCGGCCCTCTCTGGGCGCGTCCCGGCGGGACGGCCTCGGTGGGGTTTCACGTCCGCCATGCCGCGGGAAGTCTGGACCGGCTCTTCACCTACGCCCGGGGGGCAGCGCTCTCGGCGGAGCAGAGGGCCTTTCTCAACGCGGAGGCGGAGCCCGGGTCTCCGCCGGAACAGGCCGCCACGCTCGTGTCGGCCTTCGAACGGCAGATCGATCACGCCCTGGCGCAACTCCGAGATACGCAAGAGTCCGCGCTGCTCGAAGCGCGGGGAGTCGGCCGTCTCCAGTTGCCTTCGACGGTGATCGGACTGCTGGTGCACGCCGCCGAGCACACGCAGCGGCACGTGGGGCAGATCGTCACCACCGCCAGGATCGCGCGGGCGGCCTGAAAAGCAAGGAGCCCCCGCGGACGGGGGCTCCAGATCCTTCCGAGAGAGAAGTGTTCTTACCGGGTGCGGATGCAGCCGCCGTTCAGGTTCGACCACTCGTACTGGTAGGCGTAGCCGTTGGTGCCGATGAACGGCGAGGGGGACCAGGCGCACTTGTCGTCGGCCTCTTCGCCGGTCGAGCCGTCCCACCAGCCGTTCACGGGATCGGTCACGGCCTCGCGGGTCTCGTGGCAGATGAAGTGCTCGGCGTCCTGCGCGTCCGACCAGCCGGAGACCTGGCAGCCGCTGCAGCTCGGGTAGGGCTCGATGGAGTACTTGACGGTGCCGCCGGAGCCGCTGTACGAGCCGTGATAGGCGCAGTAGGCGAGGCCCGGGCCGCCGCACGAGGTGCTGGAGCCGCTCGAGGAGTACGAGGTGTTCGGGATCACGACCTCATAGATCGTGCTGCTGTTGAAGGCGCCATGGCCGCCCGAGAAGTACCGGTTGACCTCGGCGCGGACCGCGGAGTCGGTGACGTTGGTCGGCGGCGTCGTGGTGTCGAACCAGTCGGCGGTGCCCGAGGCGAGGTTCGCCAGCTGGATGCCGGAGTACTGCGTGATGGTGTTGTACTCGCCGGTGGTGCCGAACTGGTTGCGGAAGGCCTGCAGCGTCCGGGCGTACGAGTAGTCGGCGGAAGCGGCGTTGTTGAAGCTCGGCCCCCAGAAAATGAAGACCACCTTGGCCGAGGTGATGACGCCGCCGCCATGGTTGGTGATGTTCGACTTCGTGGGCAGGCTCGCGTCGAAGCGGGTCGGGGCGTAGATGACGTGATCGGCATCCGCGAAGGGCTTCAGCTTCTCGGCTCCGGGAGCGGCATAGGCGGTGGCGACAGCCACCAGGCCGCAAGACAGCGCCAGCACAGACTTCAAAACTTGACTCTTCATCTGCATCCTCCAAGTCGAGCTACGGAAAAGAGCCACCGCGGTCGGACCGGTTCTCCCAATGAGAGCCGCAATCTCCGAGGTGACGGTTATCGAGTCGGCAAATTTCGCCGACGCGGAAACAACAGAAGTAAATCGACGGCCTAGACAGGACGGCGAAGACTCTGTAAACGCTCTGTATCCGTCATGTAAATCAAGGGTGCAGGATGTCGAGAAAAGCGAGCCACCTTTCTGAAAAGGTGGAGAAGTCGTAAACGGGGGGATTTTTAAGAGGGGAAAGGGCAAAAAAAAGCCGGGCCCCACGCTCTGGCGCAGGCCCCGGATGAATGAGGGGAGAGCAGTTGACGCCGGGCCGTGGGACCTGGCAGTCGTCGCTGCATTCCTTGGTGCGTAGTGTCGCTTATCCCTGGAGGCCTGTCGTCCAACAGATGACGGATTTTGATCTCAACAATTGTTGTGGGTCGCTCTCCACGCCGCGTTGGCTTCGGTCAGGCCGCAAGCCTTCGCGCGATCGATCGATAGGCCTGCTCGACCGACTCGAGCCGGGGCTCGCAGGCCGCCAGGTCCCCCTGCCGGGCCAGCTCCTCGAGCCCGGCGGCGGCCACGGCGAGCCCGGTCGCCCCGAGGATGCCGGCGCTCCCGGCGAGGGAGTGGGCGGCCGCGGCAAGGGCGCCGCCATCGCCGCGGGCCAGGGCCTGCCGCAGGGTCCCAAGGTCCCTGGCGCCTTGCTGGAGGAAGCTCTCGACCACCTGCTTCAGCAGATCGTCCCCGGTCTCCTCGCCGAGGCGCGCGAGGGCCGCCAGGCGCTCTTCGAGGCGGTCGGATTCGACCGCGGGAAGCGTTCTGAGGGCGGAGTCCCCGGCGCTCTCCCACCGGCGCTTCAGCGCGGCGGCCAGATCCTCGGCCCGCACGGGCTTGGCCAGATGATCGTCCATGCCGGCGGCGCGGCATTTCTCGCGGTCTTCCGCCTCGGTGTGGGCGGTGAGGGCGATCACCCAGGTGCGCCGGCCATCCCCCTCGCGCAGCCGCAGGCGGCGGCAGGTCTCGTAGCCGTCCAGACGCGGCATCTCGCAATCCAGCAGCACGGCGTCATACGGCTCCTGCGCCAGGGCATCGAGAGCCATCTCGCCATCCTCGGCGGCGTCGGCGGCGTAGCCGAGCTCGGTGAGCTGGGCGACCGCGACGAGGCGGTTCACGGGGTGGTCGTCGACGACCAGGACGCGCTGGGGGTTCAGGACTCCTCCAGGGTGGCGACCCCGACCCGCAGGGCGTGCAGGGCAGCCTCGACCCGGTTGCTGGCCCCGAGCTTGTCCAGGATGTGGCTGACGTGGGTGCGCACGGTGGCTTCGGCGATGTTCAGCGCGTTGGCGATCTGCTGATTGGTCCGCCCCTTGGCGACCAGGTTCAGCACGCTGGTCTCCCGGCCGGTGAGCGGCTCGGTCGTCCCGACGCCGGAGCGGGGCTTGAGGTGCGTCAGCAGCTTGCGGGTCAGGCGCGGCGGCAGCCAGAGCTCGCCGTGGGCGACCCGGGAGATCGCCAGCAGGAAGTCCTCGGGTTCGGAGGTCTTGGCGAGGTAGCCCAGGGCCCCGGCCTCGACGGCGGCGAGGATCCGCTCGTCCCCATCGGTCCCCGTCAACACCACGATCCCGATGTCCGGCTGCTCGGCGAGGATCGCCTGGATCGCCTCCACGCCGTCGAGGCGGGGGAGCTGCAGGTCCATCAGGATCACCTTCGGCCTGAGGCGTCTGGCTTCGGTCACCGCCTCGGGCCCGTCGCACGCCTCACCCACGACCGTAACGCCGTCGGCATCCATGAGCAGGGCTCGCACGCCCTTGCGCACGACGAGATGGTCGTCGACAACAAGGACTCTGATCTGGACCTCGGCGGAGCTTCCTTCTACGATCGGGATCACCTCCACGCGGTATACTACTGGACACGCCATGAACAGCGAAAGCCGCCTCCGCGCCGCGCGCGGAGGTACCCGCATCCGTCTCGCGGTCCTGCCGTGCCTGTATGCCACTCGCGCCGCGTCTTTCCGCCGCGGTGGCTTGGCTCTGCTCGCGTTCCTGCTGCTGCTTTTCGCCTCTGGAGCCGCCGTCCCCGGAGCCGCCGCCGAGCCTGGGGCCGCGGCGGCGGGCACCCGCCTGATCCGCAACGGTTACCACGTCTTGCGCAACCGGATGGGGACCGATTGGGACCGCGTCCTGCTGGCGGACCTCCCTTTTCTTATCCTGGCCGCACTGTTCATGGCCTCGGCCGCCTACCATCTCCTGCTCTACCTCCAGCGCCGGCAGGAGACCGGGCATCTCTGGTTCGGCCTCCTGTCCCTGTGCTTCGCCGTCAACACCTTCGCCAGCTCCTACTGGATCTACCAGATCACCGACCGGTACGACCTGGCGGTCCGGGCCAGCGATCTCACCGGCCACGCCGCCGCGATGCTCGCGATCCAGTTCCTCTGGACCTTCTTCTCCCGGCCCATCTCATGGCCGCTGCGCGCCTACCAGCTCTCGCACGGGCGCCCTCGCCCTCTTCATCGGCCTCTGGCCCGACGCCGCGCCTGGTGGTCGCCAGCCAGAGCTTGCGCTCGCTCTGGCTGCTGCCGCTCCTGGTGATGGCGGTGGCCCTGATCGCCCGCGAGGCGTGGCGGGGAGACATGGAGGCGCGGACCTCTCGCCTTGGGAGGACTGGCGCTGGTCGCCGCCGTCGGCGTCGAGCTGGCGGGCCAGGTCTTCCCCGGTGTCTTTCCTGGTCAGGCGCGGCCCGGTCTCGCTGCCGCCTTTCGGCTTCGCGGCGCTCCTGGTGGCGATGAGCGTCTCCCTTTCCAGCCGTTTCCGGCGCGTCCATCGCGAGCTCGACCGGCTGCGCCTGACTCTGGAGGAGGAGGTGCGGGAGCGCACGGCCGCCCTCCAGATCGCCAAGGAGCAGGCGCTGGCGGCGAGCCGGGCCAAGAGCGAGTTCCTGGCCAACATGAGCCACGAGATCCGCACCCCCATGAACGGCGTCATCGGCATGACCAGCCTGCTGCTGGAGACCCCCCTCACCGCCCGGCAGAAGGACTACGTGGAGACCGTCCAGGCCAGCGGCGCGGCGCTGCTGGTGCTGATCAACGACATCCTCGACTTCTCGAAGATGGAGTCGGGGAGCATGGCGGTCGAGCGTGTCCCCTTCAGTCTCGCAGGACCTGATCGAGGAGAGCCTCAAGATGATCGGCTCCCCTGGCCGCCGAGCGGGGGCTCGCGCTGCGCCACGACATCGCGCGAGGAGACCCCGGAGGCCCTGCGTGGGCGATCTCGCCCGCACCCGCCAGATCCTGGTCAACCTGCTGGGCAACGCCGTCAAGTTCACGCCGCAGGGGGAGGTGCGGGTGGCGCTCTCCGCCCTGCCGCTGGGCGACGGCCGCTTCGAGGCCCACTTCGCCGTCACCGACACCGGGATCGGCATCCCCGGCGGAGGAGCTGGGCCGCCTGTTCGTCGCCTTCCGAACAGCTCGACGGCTCGCTGGCCCGCCAGCAGGGCGGCACCGGCCTCGGACTGGCGATCAGCAAGCGGCTGACGGAGCTGATGGGGGGGCGAATCTGGGTCGAGAGCGCCGTCGGCCGGGGTTCGACCTTCCACTTCACCATTCTCGGCGAAGCCGCCGTCGGCCCCGCCCCGCCAGCCCGACGGTGCCCATCGCCATCGACGCACCTTGGCACACAGCCACCCCCTGCCATCCTGCTCGCCGAGGATCATCCGGTGAACCGGCAGGTGACGGTCGGCCTGCTCGAGCACCTGGGCTATGAGGCGGACCTCGCGAGCAACGGGCGGGAGGTCCTGGAGGCGCTGGAGTGCCAGTCCTACGACGTGGTCCTGATGGACGTCCAGATGCCCGAGATGGACGGCCTGGAGGTCACCCGCCGGATTCGCGGCCAGTTCGCCGGCCGCAGCCAGCCGAAGATCATCGCGCTGACCGCCCACGCCATGCCCGGAGACCGGGAGCGCTGTCTGGCGGCGGGCATGGACGGCTATTTGAGCAAGCCGTTGCAGGTCGTCGACCTCAAGGCCACCCTGGCGGCGATCAGCCTGCGCGGCGCCCGCGAAGGATGGAAGGAGGAGGAGCCGGAGATCCTTCCGGCCCCCCTCGACCCGACGAGTCTCGATCTCCTGCGCGGTCTGCGCAATGGCGAGGGCCTGGTCGAGAAACTGGTCCGGACTTTCCTGGCGACCGCCGCCACCGACCTCGCCGCCATCCGACTGGGGGTGGAGGAGGGCCGATGGTCCGAGGTGGAGCGGACGGTTCACCGGCTCCAGGGGAGCAGCGCGGTCCTCGGCGTCCTCCAGGTCGCCGGGGTCTGCCGCTCCATCGAGGAGCGGGTCCGCGCCTCGCGCACCGACGAGCTCGTCCCGCTGGTCGCGCGGTTGGGAAGAGAGCTCGCGCGGGCACGGACCGTGCTCGAAAGAGTGGTCAGCGACAGCGTGGTCTCCCAGCCTTGACCCGCATGGAGATTGGATCCTATGGATGACAGCAGCCACGACCGCCATGACCGCGATGCCGAATTCATGGCGGCAGCCCTGGAGCAGGCGGAGAAGTCCTACCGGGAGGGGGGCCTGCCGATCGGCGCGGTGATGGTGGAGGCGGGCCGGATCGTCGCCCGCGGCCACAACAAGCGGGTGCAGGAAGGCGACCCCATAGCCCACGGGGAGATGGATTGCCTGCGCAACGGCGGGCGGCGGCGCCGTTATGACGGCGTCACGATGTACACCACCCTGAGCCCATGCATGATGTGCTCGGGCACCATCCTCCAGTTCGGCATCCCCCGGGTCGTCGTCGGCGAGGACGTAAGCTTCCCCGGCAACCTCGACTTCCTGCGCCAGCACGGCGTCGAGGTGCGCCTGCTCGCGGACGAGCGCTGCCTCCGGCTGATGGAGCGCTTCATCCGCGAGAAGCCGGAGCTCTGGGACGAGGACATCGCGGGCAGGGAGGCGGTGTAGGTTTATTATTGATAGTGGAAGGAGAGATCGATGACTCAGCAGATCTTACGCAGGCCTCTCAAGGAGCTTCTCCTCTCCATGCCTCCGGTCGGTGAGGACGTCGATTTCGAGCGGCTCCCGGACCGTGGCCGGGACTTAGAGCTTCGAGCTACATCCGTGGCCTGCGACCTCATCCCCTATCCCCTTCTCCTAGGAGCCTGCGCGCCAGAAAACGCCGGAGCGAGATTTTCCCTGCTGGCGAGAGGCCGAGCGTTTTTAGAGATTGTCGTTGGGGTGGAACTCAGGCATAGAGCGATTGGAGGGGAGCAAAACCCGGGAGAGTTGGCCTCCGGCCGGCATTGCTCCCTTCAAGTCCACTCCAATCGCGGGCTCATCTGGCGTAAGTTCAGCGCAAGACAGACCAATGTCCATTCCCCGGACACCTTCTTCAGTCCTCTCAAGCTGAACTGCCGGAAGCCGAGCACAGATTTGACCCAACCATTCACCGGCTCCACGATGCTCTTGCGCTTGGAGTAGCGCTTGCGCCCCTCAGGGGTTTCCAGCTTCTGTTTCATCCGTTGAGTCGCTGGGTGCTTCTCTTCATTCTTCAACATCGCCTTCTTGCCCTCGCGCCCCAGCGCCACATAGGCGTCTATTTCAGAGGCCTCCAGCCTCTGGAGGTTCTCTTCCGAGCGGTACCCCGCATCCGCCAACACTGCGCACGGAAACTGACCGACGTTGGCCCGAACCTCTTCCAGCATGGGCATGAGCTCATCATGATCGGCGCCACTCTGCGTAACCTTGGCCGCGAGGATCAGCCGCGACTCGCTTTCCACAGCCAGTTGGCCGTTGTAGCACTGCTCGAAGCCCGAAGAGGTCTTCATGATCCGGCTTTCTGGATCTGTGAAGTTGTCCTGCTTTTTCTCCAGCGGCTCTCCGAATTCTCGTTTCTTCTTGCCCTCCTCGCCACCGACCGGAGTCTCCTTGCGACCTGCCGCCTGATCCTCCGCGGCTTGCCGCGACCGCAACCGTTCGATCGCTTCCTGGATCTTGCCCAGACGCTGCTCGCGTCGCTTCAACTCCTCGGGGAGGTCATCGCCCGCGTTCTCCAAGCCGTATTGAGCATCTTCCTCTGCATCCTCCCGGGCCGCTCGTGACGTCAACGCGGTGACTTCCGCCTTCAGACGCTCTTGCTCTTGCTTCATCCGACCGTAGCTCATCGCCTTGCGCTTGCTCGCCGACGCCTTCACTTTCGTACCATCCACCGCCACGGTCCCTACCTGGAGCAACCCTGCTTCTCGGGCCACATCGAGCACCTGCACAAACAGAGATTGGAAAGCCGGCAGGTGCCGCTGGCGAAACTCCGCCAGGGTACGGTGCGCCGGGAAGTTCTCCCCGGCCAAGACTCGAAACGCCACGTCCTCCTGCAGCTTCTTGGCGATCTTGCGCGAAGAGAAAACCCCCACGGCGTAGCCGTAGAGCAGAAGCTTGACCATCATCCGCGGATCGTACGGACTGTTGCGGCGGCCATCTCCCTCGTACGGCTCGTAGAAAGCCCTCAGGTCCAGAGCATCCACCGTATCCGACAGGAAGTACGCCAAGTGGCCCTCCGGCAGCCAATCCCGCGGTGAGGGTGGAAGCAGCAACGACTGTTCCGGAACGTAGCGACGAAAGGTCGTGGGCATGCAGGCTATTTTAACGCATGCCCACGATTCCTGGCGCGCAGGCTCCTAGAGGAGAAGGGGGACGACTGCGAGCCTGATTGCCCGTAGGGTGCGCTGGGCACACCTTCGAGGCGTTCAAGGTGCGCACAGCGCACCCTACAAGCTTCCACAGTCCTGTAAGGCCCTCCCTCTCCTTTAGGAGAGGGACTGAGGGTGAGGTCGCAGGCCACGGATGTGCGATCAGCGGGCCTTAAGCCCGCTCCCCCTCAGTCTCCCATCCGCACCGACTGCACGAAGGCGGGCTCGCCGGCGGCGAGGTCGAGGGGGATCTCCTCCGGCGTGCCGAACGCCCTTGCCCGTTGATCGTCGAACTCGCCTTCCCAGCGGGCCACGACGCAGGTGGCCAGGCAGTTGCCGATGACGTTGACGCAGGTGCGCCCCATGTCCATCAGCTCGTCGACGCCGAAGATCACGGCGACGCCGATGGGGCCGAGGCCCGCCGGCAGGAAACTGTTGAGCGTCGCCAGCAGGATCACCAGCGAGGCGCGCGGCACGCGCGGCCACCCCCTTCGAGGTGACCATCAGCGTCAGCATCATGACGATCTGCTGGCCGAAGCCCATGTGAATCCCGGTGGTCGCCTCCGCCGCCTGGGCGACGAAGACCGAGGCCATCGCCAGATAGAGCGTGGTGCCGTCGAGGTTGAAGCTGTAGCCGGTCGGCATCACGAAGCCGACGATGCGCGGCGGCACGCCGAGGCGCTCCATCACCTCCATCGCCTTGGGCAGCGCCGACTCGCTGCTGGTGGTCGCGAAGGCGATCGTCGCCGGCTCGCGCACCGCCCGCAGGAACTTGCGGATGGGAACGCGGAAGAGGATCGCCACGGTCCCCAGCACGAAGACGACGAAGATGATCAGGGCCAGGTAGAGCGAGCCGATCAGCTTGCCGAGGTTGACCAGCACGCCCAGTCCCTGCGTGCCGATGGTGTGGGCCATGGCCGCGCCGACGCCGATGGGGGCGAACATCATCACGTAGCTGGTGAACCGGAACATGATCTGCGACAGGCTCTCCATCGCCCGCAGGATCGGCTTGCCCTTCTCGCCGATCGCCGAGAGGGCCATGGCGAAGAGCACCGCGAAGGCGACGATCTGCAGCACGTCGCCGCGCACCATGGCGTCGACGATGCTCGCCGGGAAGATGTGGACGATCGTCTCGATCAGCGTCTTGGGATGGTTCTCGGCGACCTTCTGCACGGTCTCGGTGACCGGCGCCGCCAGCGTGACGCCGACGCCCGGCTTGATCAGGTTGACCACGAGGAGGCCGATGAACAGCGCGATCGTGGTCACGATCTCGAAGTAGAGCAGCGCCTTGGCGCCCATCCGCCCGACCTTCTTGAGGTCGCCGCCGCCGGCGATGCCGACCACCAGGGTGGAGAAGACCAGGGGAGCGATGACCGACTTGATGAGATTCAGGAAGATGTCGCGCAGGAAGTAGATCTTGTTGCCCCAGTCGGGCCGGATCCAGCCAATGAACCCGCCGACCACCAGGCCGATCATGATCCAGGCGGTCAGCGACAGACGGTACCAGGGCTTGCGCGGGCTTGAAGCGATCTCGGTCGTCATGGCCTTCATCCCCTGTTGATGATTTCCGATCAAAAACTTGCGGGGGATCATAGACCACAACGGCCCGGCCAGACCTTGCCATCCGCGCCGGCATGCCCTCCGGCGGAGACGTTCCGCGGTCCCCGTGGCCTCCCAAGGGTGTCGTAGAGGACCTGGAACGTCTCTACCGCCTTCGCCGGAGAGATATCCTGTGCTCGGCGGTGATGGCATTTCCATCCCCGGAATTCTGTTTTTCTTACGAGACCATGGCCGACCACACGCAACTCGTCGAACGCATCCGGTCCCTGCCCGACCGCCCCGGCATCTACATCTTCAAGGATGCCGAGGGGAAGGTGCTGTACATCGGCAAGGCGAAGTCGCTGCGCAAGCGGGCCTCGTCGTATCTGGCGCGCGACCATGAGCCGCGCCTGGCCGCCATGGTCTCGGAGGCGGTGGATCTGGAGTATGTGGTCACCGACTCCGAGTCGGAAGCGCTCCTGCTCGAGAACAACTGGATCAAGGCCAAGCGCCCGCGCTACAACGTCCTGCTGCGGGACGACAAGACCTACCCCTATCTGAAGCTGACGATGCGGGACGAGTTCCCCCGCATCGCCTTCACCCGCCGCATCTCGAGCGACGGCGCCGAGTACTTCGGCCCCTTCCTCCCGGGGGGCCTCGCGCGCAAGGCGATCAAGCTGGTGCAGAAGCTGTTCCGGGTCCGCGTCTGCCGGATCGAGATCGACGGCTCCTGGGCCCGCCCCTGTCTCTACTACGACATGCACCGCTGCCTCGGCCCGTGCGTGGCGAAGCTCACCACCAGGACGGCCTACGACGAGGCGGTCGAGCAGGCGCGGCTGTTCCTCGCCGGGCGGACCGAGCCGTTGCTCAAGCGCGTCAAGCGGGAGATGTGGGAGGCCGCCGAGGCCATGGACTACGAGCGCGCGGCCCAGCTCCGCGACACCCTGGCCGAGGTCGAGGCGGTGAGCCAGCGGCGCAAGATGTCGTCGGTGGACGAGGAGGACCTCGATATCTACGGCGTCCACATCTCCGGCGGGAACGCCGCCGTGGTCTCGCTGATCATGCGCGAGGGGCAGGTGCTCGACCGCCGGGAGCTGTTCTGGGAAGGGGTGGGGCACATCTCCGCCGAGCTCCTGCTCTCCGAGGTGGTGCCCCAGATCTACGACCGCACGACCTTCATCCCCAAGGAGATCCACCTGCCGGTGCCGATCGAGGGGGAGGAGGCGCTGGTCGACTGGCTGTCGGAGAAGAAGGACGAGCGGGTCTACGTGCGGATGCCCTCGCGCGGGCCGAAGGCCGAGCGGGTGCAGCTCGCGATGCACAACGCCGAGCTCGCCCACAAGCGCCGGTTCCGCGCCGGCGGCGTGGAGTCGCCCGGCGCCACCTCGCTGGAGCGCCATCTCGATCTCTCCGAGCCGCCCCGGCGGATCGAGGGGTTCGACATCTCCCACTTCCAGGGCGGGGAGACGGTGGCGTCGATGGTCGTCTGGGAGGAGGGGAAGATGCGCAAGAGCGAGTACCGCTCCTTCAACGTCCGCGATCTTGTCCTGCCGGACGACTTCGCGTCGATGCGCCAAGCGGTCGAGCGCCGCTACCGGCGAGTGCTGGAGGAGGTCGGCGCGATGCCCGACCTGATCCTGATCGACGGCGGCATCGGGCAGCTCAACGCCGCCCTGGGGGCGCTGGCGGAGCTGGGGGTGGAGGAGACGTCGATCGTCTCGCTCGCCAAGCGCGAGGAGGAGATCTACGTCCCCGGCGTGCCGGAGCCGCTCCGTCTGCGGCGCGACGACGCCGGCCTGCGCCTGCTCCAGGAGATCCGCGACGAGGCCCACCGCTTCGCCGTCTCCCGCCACCGCCGCCGCCGCTCCGCCCGCACCCTCCACAGCCGCCTCGACGAGCTGGCCGGCATCGGTCCCCGCCGCCGCAAGCTGCTGATCCAGACCTTCGGCAGCGTGCAGGGGGTGCGCGAGGCGAGCCTGGAGGATCTGCAGAACGCCCTCGGCGCGCTCACCGGAAGGCGGATCTTCGAGCAGCTGCATGCGGAGGAGGGGGTGGTCGAGACGGAGGCGCAGTCAGGACCGGCGTAGGGATTCGGCAGTCTGCGCCCCCACCCTCAACGCTCCTCTGGATCCTCTTTCTTCGCCTCAACCACCACCGGCCGCGGCCCCCGTTTCAGGATGTAGACCGTCTGCTGGTTGCCGTGGAACAGGCCCGCTCCGGGGTAGGTCGGAACGACTCCGATATTGCTTCTCGAGCCTGTAGTTGGCGAAGATCCAGCGGCGGAGGAAGCCGGGGATTCTCGGCTTTCCGTCGGGGCGCACCAGCTCTCCCAGCACCAGATAGTGGTCCCGCCGCTCGATCACCCGGTTCCGCGCCTTCTCCCAGGTCCGGACCTGGATCTTGCCGGGGACGCTATCGACCCGGTGCGGCAGAAAAGCCATCTCCTTCAGGAAGAGCACCCGCTCGTTCGGCTGCACCTTGCGGGCGAGCCAGCGGACCGCCTGCTCCCGGGGGTCGTCGAGGGTGAGCTGAAAGCTTTCGAACTCGTAAAGGGTCGGGGTGAAGAGGACCACGGGGAGGAGAGCGGCGGCGATATTCAGCGAAGGGCGCAGCCAGGCGCGGCGGGGGAACCTCTCCTGGACCCAGGCGTAGAGCAGGGCGATGAGGGCGCAGGCCAGGGGGACGAGCGAGAGCAGGTTGCGGAACGCCCGGAACTTGTAGGGGGCCACCAGCAGCGCGGTGGCGATCCCGAAGAGGAGCCACCCCGCCACCGCTCCCGACCAGCGGCGGTCCCGCAACCCCACGGCGAGCCCCGCCACGAGGAGGAGCAGGAAGACGATCCCCACCTCGGGGTGGGTCACGGGGAGGTCCCACTCCGCCCGGCGGACCGCTTGGTCCCAGTAGGAGCCGATCTCCTGAAAGCCGTAGATGGCGTTCATATCCCGCAAACCGCGGAGCACGACAGCCGTGCGCAGCGTCAGCGCCGGCATGGCGAGGAGCAGGACCGCGACGGCGGCCGCGCCGGCCAGGAGGAGCCGCCGCAGCTTCTCCGGCCAGCTCGACTGCGCGAGCAGGATGGCCAGCGCGACGGCGAGGCAGATCAGGGCCGCTGGGTACTTGGTCGCCCCCGCGAAGCCGGCCATCGCTCCCGCCAGCAGCGCGTCGCGCCGCGGATGCTCCCCTGTGCGCACCCCCTCGGCGAAAAAGAGCGCGGCCACGACGAAGAAGGCCACGATCGGATTGATGTTGACGACCGAGCTGCGCATCACCAGGGCCGGAACCACGGCCGCCATCCAGGCCGCGAAAAGGCCCGCCGCGGGGCCGGCGAGCCGGCGGACGAGCAGGCCGGTGAGCACGACGAGGCCGAGCGAGAAGGCCAGCGTGACGAGGCGTCCGATGAGGATGAGCGCCGGGGGCTCGACGATGTCGTAGTACTCGGGAGGAGAAGGGGAGAGGTCGTCGAGAAGAGAGTGGCCGTGGGTCAGGGCGTAGACCGGCGACCAGGCCAGGGCCGCACCGGCGATGAGATAGAAGGGGAACGTGGGATAGCTGTAGGTATCCGGCTCCCAGGTGTGATGCTGGAGAAGGTAGCTGACGTGATGGAGGACGTGCCCCTCGTCGACATAGTTCAGGTAGGGGAACCCCGCGGTGAGGGTGGGCAGGCGCAGGAGGGTGGCGACTATCAGGACCGCCAGCCCTGACAGCAGGGACATCCGAGCTTTCATCAGCACCTGTTCATCATACGAAAACACCGCAGGTTTCGCCCGCTCGGGTTAAAATAGCGGTGTCGTTCTGGGAAACCGAAAATAATGGAAACGGATGTTCATCGCCCCACCGAAGACGAGCTGCGGGTCTTCTCGGAGAAGATCGGCCGCCGGCTCGCCGACCGCCCGCTGGATCTCCCGCCCGACGTCCATCGGGAGCGTGTGGCCGGCTTGCTGCGGCTGGCGGGAGAGGCGAGCTTCTATCAGCTCCTCGACCTGCCGCCGACCGCCGCGGCCCAGGAGGTCCACGAGGCTTACGATCAGGTCGCGCGGCTGGTCCACCCCGCGAATGCCGAGCGGCTGGGGCTCATCGGCCGTGAGGGGGTGCTCGAAATGCTTTTCGAGCGTCTCACCCAGGCCTATCTGAACCTCTCCCATCCGGAGCGCCGCAAGGTGTATGACCGCGGGCTTTCGTCCCAGGCCTGGTCGGCCATTCCCGCCCCGGACCAGCGCCGGGGGGAGGTCCGCGAGATCGCCGAGCGCTATTACAAGCGCGCCATGGAGCTGATCTCGAACGACGATTTCTATCCCGCGATCGAGCTGCTGCGGGAGGCGGTGCGCATCTCGCCGCAGCCCGAGCTCTACGCCCTGCTCGGCAAGCTGCAGGCGAAGAACCCCCGCTGGCTGCGGGTGGCGGCGGAGAGCCTGCAGCAGGCGATGGCCCTGGGCTCGAAAGACCCCGAGCTGACGAACGCCCTCCACGACGTGCAGCAGCGGCTCGCGGCCGGCGAGTGGCGCGCCACCGATCCGACCACCGGCACGGCCTCGCGCGCGGCCCGTTCCAGCACGCTGGACGCCCCCGACGTCGAGGTGCTCGATCCGGAAGAAGAGATCGGCGGGCGGCGGTAGGGCCCTTCCACGATACAGGCCCTTTCACGATACAATCCCCCAGCCGGAGATCTTCAGGCGGTCGCTTCGCAAGGGCCTTCGGGTCCGCGCGGAGAGGAAAGTCCGAACTCCTACGGGCAGCATGCTCGCTAACGACGAGGCGTGGCGACGCGACGGAAAGTGCAACAGAGAATAAACCGCCGGGCACCTTCGGGGGTCCGGTAAGGGTGAAACGGTGCGGTAAGAGCGCACCGCTCCGCCGGCGACGGCGGAGGCACGGCAAACCCCATGCGGAGCAAGACCAAATAGGGGAGCGGTACGCGGGCCGCCCGTCCCGCCCTCTCGTCCGGCTCGCCGGGCGCGAGGCCGCTTCCGGGTAGGTTGCTTGAGGCCGGCGGCAACGCCGGTCCCAGAGGAATGACAGCTCACCGGCGTTCGCGCCGGGATACAGAACTCGGCTTACGGAGATCTCCGGCACTTGATCCCCCCCGCCAAGCTCCCTCCTCCCGCCGGTCCCGGCGACCGGGTGGGGGTCGCGGCCCTCTCGGGCCCCGTCGATCCGGAGCGGCTCGACCGCGGTGTCGAGGCCCTCCGGCGGCTCGGCTTCGAGCCGGTGCTCGCGGACAATCTGCGTTCGCGCCACGGGCTGTTCGCCGGCGACGACGCCGAGCGGCTCGGCGCCTTCCATCGCCTCGCCGCCGACCCGAGACTCCGCGCCATCTTCTTCGCCCGCGGCGGCTACGGCGTGATGCGCGTGCTGCCGGGGATCGACTGGGATCTCCTGCGCCGCCACCCGCGGGCCTATGTGGGCTATTCGGATCTCACCCCTTTTCTCCTGGAGGTCGCGCGCCGGTCGGGCCTGGTCGCCTTCCATGGTCCCATGGCCGCCGCCGATCTGGCCCGGGGGCTCGACGCGGGACGAGGAGGAGTCGCTGCTCGGCGCGCTCGCCGGCCGCTATCCGGCCGAGCAGCCGTTCGCGCGCTGGCTGCGGGAGCCCGCGGACGGAGAGGTCCGCGGCACGCTGCTGGGCGGCTGCCTCAGCCTGCTGGTGGCGACTCTCGGCACGCCGTTCGCCCCCGACCTCGAAGCGGGGATCGTCTTCTGGGAGGACGTCGGCGAGCCGCCATACCGCATCGATCGCATGTTGACCCACCTGGGGCTCTCGGGTAATCTCGCGAACATCGCGGGTATGATTGTCGGGCAGCCCCGGGGAGAGCCAGGGGCCGGATGGATCCGTCGATTGGTCGACAATCGTCGCGGACGCTCTCGCGGGATTCTCCTGGCCGCTCGCCTGGGGGCTCGAAAGCGGGCACGCCGCCCCCAACCGTGACGCTCCCGGTGGGTCTGCCGGCCAGGCTGGAAGACGGCCGGCTCCTGCTGGGTGATGGATAGAGGATAACGGTCTATGGCCAACACAGTGTTCAAGACCACCGGCCCCACCGGCCCGAACCCCATCCCCTCCGGCCAGCCCGCTTCCGGCGGCGGCAAGAAGGGGTACGCGGTCGAGGTCAAGACCGGCGAGTACGTCTTCCGCGAGGGCGACCTCGGGACCGAGATGTACATCATCAACGAGGGGAAGGTGGAGATCCTCAACCAGGTCGGCGACGAGGAGCAGATCCTCGCCGTGCTGGAGAAGGGGGACTTCTTCGGCGAGATGTCGGTGCTGGAGGATCTCCCCCGCGCCGCCTCGGCGCGCGCCCTGACCGACCCCCGCCTGCTGCAGATCAACGGCTCGACCTTCGACCATCTCCTCCAGGGCAACCCCGAGATCGCCGTCCGCATGATGCGCAAGCTCTCGCGGCGCCTGCGCGAGACGGACGAGCTGCTCAAGTCGCAGTTCGGCGGCACCAAGATCACCTCGCGCGAGATGCCCCGGCCGAACGTCCAGGTGCCGGCGGAAGGCCCGGAGCGGCTGCTCCACGTCCCTTCCGGCATGGAGTTCCAGCTCTCGAACGGCCCGGAGACCACGATCGGCCGCAAGGACCCGGTGACCGGCATCTATCCGGACATCGACCTCACTCCGGTGGACAACCAGCGCTCGGTCAGCCGCCGCCACGCCAAGGTCTACCGCCGCGGCAGCAAGTACTTCTTCGGCGAGGAGATCGGCACGATGAACAGCACCTTCCTCAACGGCCGGCGGATGGACACCGGCATCCCCGGCGAGATCAAGCCGGGCGACGAGCTGCGCTGCGGCGTGGTCGTCCTCCGTTTCGAGGGCGCCTGACTCCTGGAAAGCGCGTCTGGATCTCGACTCTCCTCTCCGGACGGTCCGCGGCGTAGGCCCCGCGCGCGGTAAGGCCCTCGCCGGGGCGGGCCTGCGGACGGTCCGCGACCTGATCTTCCATCTCCCCTTTCGCTATGAGGACCGGCGCGGCACGCGGCCGGTCGCCGAGGCGGCCGCCGGCAGCTCCCAGACCTTCCACGGGCGGCTGGTGGGGCTGCGGCGCATCCATACGCGCCGGCGGGGCTTCTCGATCGTCCGCGGCTTCGTCGAGGACGGCTCGGGACGGCTGCCGGTGGTCTGGTTCAACCGTCCCTATTTAGCAAATCAGATAGCGAATCAGGCGGACGAGGGGGAGTACCTCCTCCATGGTCCGGTGAAAGCGGCGGCGGACGGCCTGGAGCTGGTGAACCCTTCCTGCGAGCCGGCCGCGCAGGCCATCCATGGGGACCGGATCACCCCGATCTATCCGGCGGCGGGCAAGGTGAGCCCGGCGGCCCTGCGGCAGCTTCTGGACGGAGTGCTGCGGGAGATCGATCTTCCGGCCCAGGTGCCGGAGACGGTGCCCGGGGAGCTGCTCCAGCGCTACGGGTTGCCGCCGCTGGGAGAGGCTCTCCAGGCCCTGCATCACCCAGAGGAAGACGCGGACGTCGAGGCCCTGAACCAGCGGCGGAGCCCGGCCCACCTGCGGCTGGTCTACGGCGAGCTGCTGGAGCTGCAGGTGGCGCTGGCGCTGGTGCGCCGGCGGGAGGAGGCGGTGCCGCGGGCGCGCCGCTACCGGCTTGGGGCCGGCCTGCGCCGGACCCTGGCGGAGATCCCCCCGTTTCCGCCTGACCGGCGCCCAGGAGCGGGCGATGGGGGAGATCCTGGCCGACCTCGGCGGCCCTCACCCCATGCTCCGCCTGCTCCAGGGGGACGTCGGGAGCGGCAAGACGATCGTCGCCGCCCTGGCGCTGGCGGCCGCGCTGGAGAACGGCTATCAGGGGGCGTTCATGGCGCCCTACCGAGCTGCTGGCCGAGCAGCACCACGCGAGCCTCGTTCGGCTGCTGGGGGATCGCTACCGGATCGTCCTCGTCACCGAGCTGACGGCCACGAGGCTCGCAGCCGGGCTCGCCTCGGGCGAGGCGCGGCTCGCCGTGGGCACCCACGCGCTCTTCCAGGAGTCAGTCGAGTTCCAGGAGCTGGGACTGGTCGTCATCGACGAGCAGCACCGTTTCGGGGTGGCGCAGCGCGATCTGCTGCGCCGCAAGGGGGACCGTCCGGATCTTCTGGTGATGACGGCGACGCCCATCCCCCGCTCGCTCGCCCTCACCGCCTACGGCGATCTCGCCGTCTCGACCCTCGACGAGCTGCCCCCCGGCCGCTCGCCGGTGGCGACGGAATTGGCGCCGGCCCGCCAGAGCCGCGAGGTCTACCGCCGGCTGCGAAAAGCCATCGAGGCGGGGGAGCGGGCCTACGTGGTGGCGCCGTTGATCGAGGAGAGCCTGCTCGATGCGGTCTCGCTCTCTGAAGTGGAGGCCAGGGTGCGCGAGGTGCTGGCCGGGTTCCCGGTCGCGACCGTGCACGGCCGCATGCCCGCCGCCGAGCGCGAGCGGGCCCTGCGCGCTTTCGCGGCGGGCGAGGTCCGGGCGCTGGTAGCGACCACCGTGATCGAGGTCGGGCTCGACGTGCCCGCGGCCACCTGGATGGTGATCGAGAGCGCCGAGCGCTTCGGCCTCGCCCAGCTCCACCAGCTCCGGGGGCGGGTCGGGCGCGGCTCCGGGCTCGCGACCTGCGTGGCCCTTCATGGCCGGCTCTCCGCGGCGGCCCGCCAGCGGCTGGAGATCTTCGCGGCCACCACGGACGGCTTTGAGATCGCCGAGCGGGATCTCGTCCTGAGGGGGCCGGGCGATCTCCTGGGCACCCGCCAGGCCGGGCTGCCGTCGCTCAAGGTCGCCCGCCTGCCCGAGGACTGGGACTGGCTGGTGCGGGCGCGCGACGACGCCCGCGAGCTGCTGGACCGTCTGCAGGCTCCGGCCCTGAAGGCCCTGGAGGAAAAGGTGGCGGCGTGCGCGTCCTCCTGATCGCCAATACCCTGCCGCCGCGGGACGTTTCCGGCGTCGGTGAACAGGTGCTACAGTTGGCCGCCGGCCTGCGGGAGCTTGGAGACGAGGTGGAGGTGCTGGGCCGGGGTCCGCGGGGTCCGAAGGTGCTCTTTCCGCTCACGATCGTTCCGGCTGCCTGGCGGGCGCTCCGCCGCTTCCGTCCCCATGTGGTGCAGGTGCACGAGTCGGACGGCGCGCTGGCGGCCCTGCTGGTGCGGGCCGTGCGCGGCTCGACTGAGCCGCGCCCTCTCCTCGCCGCCCTGCTCCAGGTGAGCTACGTCGAGGAGCTGAAGGCGGTGCGGCCGCTGGTGGCCGGCGGAAGAGTCCTTGGCTCGGCCGGGCAGCGTCGAGATCCGCTTCCGCTGGCTCAAGGCGCCGTTCCAGATCCTGCTGGGGCTGATCACCGCGCGCGCCGCCGATCTCGTGCTGGCGCCCAGCGCGGCGACCGCGGCCGAGATCCGCCGCGATTATCGCGTTGAGGATGTCGGAGTGATCCCCAACGTCACGGGCGGGCTGGCGATCGCGCCCGCCGGCGAGATCGAGGGCCCGCCGGCTTACGAACCGGGATATCTCCTGTTCGTCGGGCGCCTGCGCATCCGCAAGGGGGTGGAGGTCCTGCTGGAGGCCCTCCGCGAGCTGCGCGGCAGAGTCCCCGGGGCGGTTCTGAAGATCGCCGGCGACGGCGAGCACCGGGCCGCGCTGGAGCGCAAGGCCGCCGGGCTGGGGCTCGGGTCCGCCGTCACCTTCCTCGGCACCCGCGACGGCTCGCAGGTCCGGACGCTGCTCGCGGGCGCGGCGGCCCTGGTGGTCCCCTCGATCTATGAAGGGATGCCGCTGGTGGTGCTCGAGGCCATGGAGCGGGGGGTGCCGGTGGTCGCCAGCGCGGTGAGCGGCATCCCGGAGGTGGTGGTGGGACGGGGAGACCGGCTGGCTGGTGCCGCCGGAAGACCCCGAAGCCCTGGCGGGCGCGCTGGCGGAGGTCCTCGCGGACGCTCCGGAAGCGCGGCGCCGGGGGGAGGCCGGGCGCCGCAGGATCGAGGAGCGCTATCGTCCGGCCGTGGCGGCGGCGAGCTGGCGCGCGGCGGTACAAGGAATGCTTGGAGGATCGCTTTTGGAGGATAGACCCCAATGATGGGACGCTCTCTGTTGATCGTCGGAGCCCTGGGAACGATCGCCGTCGCCGTCGCGGGCGGGCTCGGCTACGGCCTCAGCTCGCCGGCGGATGCCGGCATGCCGACGCACATCGTCGCGGCGCTCGTGGCGATCCTGCTGGTGATGTTCGCGCACTCGTGGATCCTGCTCTACCTGCTCGGCACCGGCAGGATAATCCGGGACACCGTGCGGGAAGGGGGGCTCGACGCGGCGCTGCTGGCGGAGTCCCGGCGCCTTCGCCGCGTCTGCTACGCCTGCCTCCTCGCCGCGGCGGCGCTGGTCATGGCCACCTTCCTGGTCGGCGGCGCCGTGGCCGGCAAGGGCGATGACGCCGTGGGTGCATCATCTCCTGGCCTGGGTCGCGGTCGCCGTCCAGGGGCTCGCCCTGTGGATCGAGTGGCGGACCCTCGCCGCCAACGAGCGCCTGATGGGAAACGTCGACCAGGGTCTGGTGGCGGCGTCGCAACGCGTTTCCGCCGCTTTATGATTCGTCTTCGAACAGGCGGTCTCCGAGGAGGGGATGAGTGACTGAACAGAAGATTGTGCTCTCGGGGATGCGCTCGACGGGCAAGATCCACCTGGGGAACTACTTCGGCGCCCTGAAGAACTGGGTCGACCTGCAGGACCGCTACCGCTGCTACTACTTCGCGGCCGACTGGCACGCCCTGACCAGCGATTACGCCGACCCGTCGCAGATCGCGCAGAACACGATCGAGATGGTGATCGACTGGATCGCCGCCGGGCTCGATCCGGAGCGCTCGACGATCTTCATCCAGTCGATGGTGCCGGAGCACGCCGAGCTCCACCTCCTGCTGTCGATGATCACGCCGCTCGGCTGGCTGGAGCGGGTGCCGACCTACAAGGAGCAGATCCAGCAGATCGAGAACAAGGACCTGGCGACCTACGGCTTCCTCGGCTATCCGGTGCTGCAGACGGTGGACATCGCCATCTACCGCGCCCACTTCGTGCCGGTGGGGGAGGACCAGGCGAGCCACCTCGAGATCAGCCGCGAGATCGTGCGCCGCTTCAACCACCTCTACAGGCCGAGGTCTTCCCCGAGCCGCAGGCCCTGTTCACCCCGACCCCCAAGGTGCCGGGGATCGACGGCCGGAAGATGTCGAAGTCCTACGGCAACGCCATCAACCTCTCGGACTCGCCCGAGGTCATCCTGCAGAAGTGCAAGCAGATGTTCACCGATCCGCAGCGGCTGAAGCGCAGCGATCCCGGGCGTCCCGAGGTCTGCAACCTCTACGAGTTCCACAAGCTGGTCTCGCCGCCGGAGATCCAGGAGCGCGTGGCGTTCCAGTGCCGGGCGGCCGAGATCGGCTGCGTCGACGACAAGAAGCTGCTGGCGCAGATCCTCATCGACTATCCTGGAGCCGATCCGCCGCCGCCGCGAGGAGCTGCTGCGCGACCGCGACACGGTCTACGACATCCTCGTCGAGGGGTCGCGCAAGGCCCGGGAGCGCACCGCCGAGACCATGGACGCGGTGCGCTCGGCGATGGGGCTCGACTACCGCAAGGTCCTGGAGAAGATGGAGACGGTCGCCGGATGAGCGACGAGAACGATACGCCCGAGCCGCCTGACGCGGCCGATCTCCGGAAGCGCCGGAGCTCGCAGCGCCGAGAATCTCCGTCCGCGCCGCCGCCGCAGCCGTAAGGGAGCCGCCGCCGCCGCGGAGCCGACGCGGCGGCCGAGCCGGCGGACGGCGATGGGGAAGAGGCGAACCTGCTGCCCGAGGCCTGGCACGTCCACCTGCCGATCTTCGACGGGCCGCTCGACCTCCTGCTGCACCTGATCAAGCTCAACCGGGTGGAGATCACCGACATCCCGGTGGCGACGATCTGCGATCAGTTCCACGCCTACATGCAGCTCATGGAGGAGCTCAACCTCGACGTCGCCGGCGAGTACATCTACGAGGCGGCGGTGCTGATCCACATCAAGTCCAAGATGCTCCTGCCGCGGGCGCCGCGGGCCGAGGGCGAGCCCGAGGAGGATCCGCGGCAGGAGCTGGTCGACCGCCTGCTCGAGTACCGGCGCTTGAAGGAGATCGCCCAGTCCTTCGCCGAGGTCGACCGGACGCGGATGGGGATCTGGACGCGCCGCCCGCAGCCGCTCCCCACGCCTGCCCGAGGAGGAGGACGCGACGATCGATCTCGGCGAGGTCTCGCTGTTCGATCTCCTCGGCGCCTTGAAGACCGCCCTCGTGCGCTACGACCGCGAGCATCCGCCGCCGCTCCAGCTCTCGCTGGAGACCTACTCGGTGCGCGGCCATGTTCGACCGCCTGATGCGCCTGCTCGACGCCGGCCACCCCTACGACCTGATCGCCGACCTGCGGGCGCTCTCCTGCCGGGCGGAGGCGATCGCCACCTTCCTGGCGGTGCTCGAGCTGGCGCGGCTCAACCTGTCCGCGTCCACCAGACCGAGAGCGGCGACATCCTGCTCTACCGCACCACGCGCGAGCTGGGGGATCTCGACCGGGAGGCGATCGGCTCATGATCGACCGCAGCGAAATGGAGGCGGCCCTGGAGGCGATCCTCTTCGTCTCCTCCGAGCCGGTGCCGCGCGCGAAGCTGATGGAGATGTTCGAGGAGGGGGAGGAGCGCGAGGAGGCCGCCCGGGCGCTGGAAGCGGTGCTCGCCCGCTACGACGGCGAGGGGGGGCGCGGCATCCTGGTGGAGGATGTGGCGGGGGGCGTGCGCCTGGCGACCCGTCCGGAGGTGGTGGGCTGGCTCCGCCGCTTCTTCGACGTCGCGAGCGGGAACAAGCTCTCGATGGCGGCGCTGGAGACCCTGGCGATCATCGCCTACCGGCAGCCGATGACCGGCCCGGAGATCCAGGAGCTGCGCGGCGTCAGCGCCGGCGGGGGTGCTCAAGACCCTGCTCGAGCGGCGGCTGGTGCGCATCGTCGGCCGCAAGGAGGTGGTCGGCAAGCCCTTCCTCTACGGCACGACGCGGGAGTTCCTCGTCCACTTCGGGCTCAACAGCCTGAAGGACCTGCCGCCGCTCGAGGAGTTCGAGGAGACCTTCGGCTCCGGCGACGCCAGCGCCGTGGCGGGCCTCGTCGAGATGGCCGGGCTGCCGCCGCGGCTCGACGAGGTCGAGCCCCGGGGAGAGGACCGCGAGGAACAGATCCTGCGGGAGATCGCCGACTTGGAAGAGCGGCAGGAAGAAGTCGAAACCGATGAGTGAGGAACGCCTGCAGAAGATCCTGGCCCGCGCCGGCATCGCCTCCCGCCGCAAGGCCGAGGAGATGATCGAGGCCGGACAGGTCACCGTCAACGGCCAGGTGGCCGGGCTGGGCGATAAGGCGGACCCGGAGACCGACTCCATCAAGGTGGACGGGCGGCGGGTACAGCCTCCGCCTCACGAGCACCGCTATCTCCTGCTCAACAAGCCCAAGGGGGTGATGTCCACCCTCTCCGACCCCGAGGGGCGGAAGACCGTCATCGACTTCGTGCCGCCGGCGATGCGCAAGGCGCTGGTGCCGGTGGGCCGCCTCGACTTCAACACCGAAGGGCTCCTGCTGCTCACCGACGACGGCGAGTTCGCGCAGCGCATCGCCCACCCCCGCTACGGCAGCACCAAGACCTACGAGGTCAAGGTCAAGGGGACGCCCTCCGAGGAGCAGCTCGACCGCCTGCGCAACGGCGTCGTGATCGAGGGGAAGCGCACCGCGCCGGCGAAGATCACCTCCCGCCACTTCAAGAAGGCGCCCCGCCGGCCGGGGGAGCCCGCGAGCGACAACTCCTGGTGGGTGGTCGAGATCGCCGAGGGGCGCACGCGCCAGATCCGCGAGATGTTCTTCCAGATCGGCCACCCCGTCGGCAAGCTCCGCCGCGTGGCGATCGGTTCGCTGCGGGATTCCGGCCTGCCGGTCGGCGCCCTGCGCGAGCTGAGCGACGAGGAGGTCCACAAGCTGATGAAGTCCGCCCGCGCGCCGGAGGAGAGACGTCCCGCCCGCAAGAAGGCGGCGACGGCCACAGGGTCCGCCGGAGCGGAGGCGGTGAAGGAGAAGCCGAAGCGGCCCGTACGGCCGGCGGTCACGCCGGTGCGGGCCGGGGCGAGGAAGCCCAGGCCCGCCGCGGCGAAGCGCGCTTCCGTGGCGAAGACCCCCGCGGCGCCCTCGGCGAAGCGGGCTGCCACGAAGAAGGTTGCCGCGAAGAAGGCGCCGGCCAGGAAACCCGCCCCGCGCGGCGGCCGCCCCTCCACGAGCCGGCCGGACAAGGGGCGCCGATGACGGCTCCCATCTCTTGATCGTCGCCATCGACGGCCCGTCGGGCGTGGGCAAGAGCACCGCGGCGCGGCGGCTCGCCCGGC
This sequence comes from uncultured Acidobacteriota bacterium, assembly GCA_963792575.1. GTDB lineage: Bacteria > Acidobacteriota > Thermoanaerobaculia > Multivoradales > UBA5704 > DATARR01. The sequence continues at coordinate 268,180 of CAWBWZ010000020.1, read as the reverse complement.
GTCTGGGCGTCCCCTTCCTCGACACCGGCGCCATGTACCGGGCGATCGGCCTCAAGGTGCTGGAGAGCGGCGTCGATCCGCTCGACCGCGAGGACGTCGTCGCGATCGCGGAGGAGGCCGACGTGCGGCTGGGACGCCGGGACGACGGCAGCTTCGAGGTCCTCCTCGACGGCGAGCCGGTCGAGGCGCGCATCCGCACCGCCGAGGTGGGGGAGGCGGCCTCGGCGATCGCCGCCTACCCGGAGGTGCGGCAGCGCATGGTCGCGCCTGCAGCGCGAGGCCGCGGAGCACTTCGGCGGCGTCCTCGAAGGGCGCGACATCGGCACCCGGGTCTTCCCCGAGACCCCGCACAAGTTCTTCCTCGACGCCCGCCCCGACGTGCGCTTCAAGCGCCGCTTCGACGAGCTGGCCGCCGCCGGCACGCCGGTCACCTTCGACCAGGTCGTCGCCGAGATCAGCCGCCGCGACCTGCGCGACAGCACCCGCACCGACTCCCCGCTGACCCGCGACGGCTCCTACACCTTCATCGACTCCTCGGACCTCTCGATCGACGACGTGGTGGAGACGATGGCGCGGCTGGTCGACGGCGGGACGGCCTAAGCTTCGACGAAGAGATTGCGGAACCAGGCGACGAACCGGAGAGCGCCTTCCCGGTCCGTCTCGAAGATCCCCGCCTTGAGAGCGGTCCCTAAATGCAGGCCGGGCTCCTCCTGCCAGGCGAGCCAGGTATGAAGGACGCTCTTGAGGTGGTCCTTCTCCGGACACTGGGCACCGCGCCGCCGCGCCTCACGGGTGGCCTGATCGGCGAAGATCCAGAGGGGGTGTTCTGCCGGCACCAGAGTGCTCAGGAAGCTTTCCAAGGTCCCTGAAGACGAGTTGTCCGGCATCAGCCAGATTCCGACGCGAGATCCCGGTTGGCGACCGTCGACGACGGTCCCCCCTGGTGCCGGTGATTCGGGAAGAGCCAGACCGATCTGGCTCGCGCGAGCTCGTATCTGAGCCCATCGATCGGCAAGGCTCGAGTTCGCGTCGAGGACGATCCCGATCCGTTCGTAGCTCCCCTTGAGGGCGACGGAGGCCGACTTCAGAAGCTTTTCGACACCACCCTCAGGGGAGACAAAGGGACGGGGCGTGCTCTCATCGTCCCAATCGAACCCGTGCCTCTCCATCAGGTGAATTACCGAGTACTTGTCGTCGGACCCCTCGACCAGCAGCCGGTAGGGACTCTCCGGCAGGGGCGGCATTAACGGACCTCCAGCTGGCTTTCGGCGGCGATGACGATCTCATCCGCGTCATAGACCACCGTCTTCGAGGCGTCCTTCTCCACTCGATGGACCATCACCTCGGCCGCGAGCTCCGGGTACTTGTTTCGGAGCCGGGCCAGCGCGCGGACACAATCAAGGCTGTGGGTGGTCGCGAAGACCTGGACGTCGAGTCTCCTCGCGGTCTCGACGATCAGTCTCCACATGTCCACCATCACGGAATAGTGAAGGCCTGTGTCAATCTCGTCGACCAGCAGAAAACCGCCTCGCGCGGAGAAGAGGTGAAGGACCAGGGCTAGCAGGTGCTCCACTCCGCCGCCCAGGCTTCCCAAGGGTAGGCGCTGATCGATCCCGGCCAGCTTGAGGAGGACTTTTGCCGAAGCTTTGCGCCCCTCTCCCACGACAGCCAACCTCTCGATGCGGGGCTCGATGATCTTCAGTGCTTCCGTCACTCCTTCCTCCTCAGGAGTCAGGACCAGGGCGTCCCAGAGTTGCCCCAGGCGAGTTCTGTCGGAGGATTCGGCTTGGAGGAAATTTACTCGCGGACTCGGCTCCGGCAAGCGTCCGGGAGGAGGCAGAACACCACCAGTGGGGGAGACCGTCAGACGCTGGTCCTGCTGCTGACCGCGAGTGACGTGGCTCTGGAAGTGCAAGCTCTGAATCAGAGTTTCCTGGGTGGACGCATGCTCGACCGTACACTCCATCCAACGCTGGATGTCTCCGAGCCCCTCGACCCGGAAGGATTTCCCTAGGTGGAATTCATGGCCGAAAAAGAGGTGAGACGGGTCGATGACATGCTCTTTGAACTCTTCTCCAGCTTCGGATCGTCTCAGCACGGTCTCGTCTCGCCGCACGGCACTTCGGACGAGACCTTCGACTCCGCCGATAGCCACCAACTCAACGGCTTCGAGGAGCGAGGTTTTGCCTGAGTTGTTTTGCCCTACGAAGAGGTTGACTCGCGTCAGAGGATCGACGCGAAACTCGCGGAAGCAGCGAAAGCCGTTGACGGTTAGATTACGGATCATGGAATTCCAGTCTGGTACGGTGGGAAGTCTATCCCAGCCCCAGGCCTGCCGTCTCTCAGACCTAATCGGCTGGGCAGCTATCTTGCACAACTTCTAGACCCAGAGAAGCAGCGCCGGATCCTGTCCGCGCCATCTCCCACCCCAAGAGCCGCACCTACGAAGGAGAAAATTATGGGTTTGATCGATTTCATCAAGAACGTCGGCCACAAGCTCGACCCCACCCACCAGAACGCCCCGGCTCCGGCCCAGGCCGCCCCCCAGGGCCCTTCCGCGCAGGACGTCGCGAAGCTTCATGAGAAGCAGACCGAGGCCGCGCTGGCCAATCTCGTCAACAAGATGGGGTTCAACGTGCAGGATCTGGTCATCGACGTCGAGGGAGCCAAGGTCACCGTGAAGGGGAAGGTCAACACCCAGGAGGAGCGGGAGAAGATCGTCCTGCTGCTCGGCAACAGCGAGGGGATCGGTTCCGTGGACGATCAGCTCCAGGTCTCCAGCCCGCAGGCCGAGGCCCAGTACTACGATGTCAAGTCGGGCGACAGCCTGTCCAAAATCTCCAAGCAGTTCTACGGCGATGCCAATAAGTACAATGTGATCTTCGAGGCGAACCGCCCGATGCTCAAGAACGCGGACGATATCTACCCCGGGCAGAAGCTCCGCATCCCCGCGCTGGCCGCGTCCCACGCCTGATTTTCCCGCTATAAGGGATTCTGTGGAGGGGCGCCCTGTGTGGGCGCCCTTTTCCATGGGGCCTACATCATTTCGGAGCGGTTTTTATCGCCACGAACCGCGCGTCCGATACGTTCTTGCCGTCGAACACCCGCAGCACCAGCCCCGAGCCTTCCGCCGTCGCCGCGCAGCCGGTGAGGAGGATCCAGTCATCCCCCTTGGGAACGAGGATCTGCGTGATCGGAAGGTGCTCGCCGCTCCTGGTCTTCACCTCGCCGTCGACCTCGATCAGCCGCACCCAGTCGCCGCTCTGGGTCAGACGGGTGAGGACGACCTTCTGCTCCGCGGCGACCCGGTGATCGAACCAGACGAGGCGGAGCGCGCCCCGGTGGTCGCCGGAGGGGAAGTCCACCCAGTAGTCCTTGCCCTGCCGCCAGATGCCGACCATGTCCTTGGCGCCCCAGGGGGTCCAGGTCGAGCGCCGCCAGCCTTTTCCGGAGTCGCCCGAGATATAGGCCACCCCGTCCCCGGAGACGTAGGCCGCCGAGGTGCCGGTGAGCGCGATGAGCTGCCCCCGCCGCTCCGCGGTGACTCCGGGCAGTCCGGAGACCCACGTCTGCGGCGGACCGGAAGCGGAGAAGAGGCCGGTGCCGGTGAGGACGCCGTCCTTGCGCTGCGGGGCCGGGAGGGCCGGTGGCTGGCCCACGGCGGCGACCAGGATCGAGCCGCGGTCGATCCACTGCCGCCCCTCGAGCCGGTAGGCCCAGGCCTGCTTCTGCCCCTCCTTGGAGCTGGCGCCGTGGAGGAGGAACCAGGGAGTGCCGGTCTGGTCGTAGGTGGAGCTCGCCGTCGAGGCGGCCGGGGCGGCGAGGGGCTCCCCCACGGGCTCCCAGGTCCCCGCGTTCCAGCGCACGGGCTGCAGACAGGAGGAGCCGCAAGGGACGGCGGCCAGCACCGGGCCGGGCCCGATGGAGCCGCCGTAGCGCCCCTTGGGATTGTCCGGCCAGGCGCGAGCCTCCCGGCCGTCGCCGTCCAGCTCCACGAGCCACCCCGGCTGGCCGTCCGTGGCGGCGGCGATGGAGAAGAGGGTGCGGCCGGACGCGGTGTCCATGCCGATCAGCGTCAGGTCGGTCGAGCTGTCGCAGATCGGCGGCGCGGCGGCCGCCGGGAGAGCTCCCAGGGAGAGCGTCAGGACGGCCGCCGCGGAAAATCTGCTGGAAGCGTTCATCGGGTCCTCCGCGCCTCAGTGTAAAACGTGCCGCTAGAGCTCCGCCGCGTGGCGCTTGATCGTCCGTACCCAGTGCTGCCCGCCGAGCCCCTTCATCCGGGCGATGCGCTCCTCGGCCAGGCGGTCGGCCGCCAGATAGGTGGGGATCGACTGCGTGCGGGAGATCGCGAACAGGCGCGCCATGTTGGCGAAGATGCCGCGGGCCATCCGCATGGCGACCTCGCGGTTGTAGCCGACCAGCTCGTTGTAGACGTTGATCAGGCCGCCGGCGTTGATCACGTAGTCCGGAGCGTAGAGGATCCCGCGGTCGTGCAGCTCCTGGCCGTGCCGGTCCTCCTTGAGCTGGTTGTTGGCGGCGCCGGCCACGATCCGGCAGCGCAGCCTGGGGATCGAGTCGTCGTTGATCACCGCCCCGAGGGCGCAGGGGGCGACGACGTCGCACTCGACCTCCAGGATCTCGTCGGTGGGGACGATCTCGACGCCGAGCTCGCGCGCCTTTTCGATCGCTTCGGTGTCGATGTCGGCGCCGAAGACCTTGGCCCCCTCCTCGCGCAGGAACTTTGCGAGGTGGTAGCCGACGCTGCCGAGCCCCTGGACGGCGACCGAGCGCCCCTTGAGCGAGTCGTTGTCGAGGTGCTCGACGGCGGCCTTGATCCCCTGCAGGGTGCCGAACGCGGTCACCGGCGACGGATCGCCGCCGCCGCCGTGCTCGGGCGGCAGGCCGGTGACCCAGCGGGTCTCGTGCTGGACGACCTCCATGTCCTCCGTGTCGGTGCCGACGTCCTCGGCGGTGATGTAGAGGCCGCCGAGCGACTCGACGTAGCGGCCGAAGGCGCGGAACAGCGCCTCGGTCTTGTCCTTCTTGGGGTCGCCGATGATCACCGCCTTGCCGCCGCCGAGGTTGAGGCCCGCCGCCGCCGCCTTGTAGGTCATGCCGCGCGAGAGGCGCAGCACGTCGGTCAGCGCCTCCTCGGTGCTGGCGTAGGGCCACATCCGGCAGCCGCCGAGCCCGGGGCCGAGCACGGTCGAATGGACGGCGATGATGGCCTGGAGGCCGACGTCCGGATTGGAGCAGAAGAGCACCCGCTCGTGACCCATCTCCACCATCTGCTGGAAGAAATCCATCACAATCCATCCCTTTCTGTCGGGGAGAACCCTGAGAGGTATCACGCGGTCCATGGGGAGGACCCGGGAAAACGCGCGTAGTTTACTCGATGGCGGGGGTGGGGAGAAGGGCGGGGAGGACGCCGGGCCGCCCCGGACCCCAGGGCCGGCGCGCTACAGCATTCCGTGGCCAGCGCTTCGAGCACGGCCTCGTCGTGGCCGTCGACGTTGACCTTCTTCCAGACCTTGCGGACCTTGCCGTCGGCGTCGATCAGGAAGGTCGAGCGCTGGATGCCCATCGAGGTCTTGCCGTACATGTTCTTCTCCCGCCAGGCGCCATAGCGCTCGGCCACCTGGTGGCCGTCATCGGCGAGGAGGGGGAAGTTGAGGCTGTACTTGTCGCGGAACTTGCCGTGGCTGGCGACGTCGTCGGGGGAGACCCCGAGCACCACGGCCCCCTTGGCCGCGAGCTCCCGGGTGCGGTCGCGGAAGGCGCACGCCTCCTTGGTGCAGCCGGGCGTGTCGTCCTTCGGATAGAAGTAGAGCACCACGGGCTTGCCGCGGAGATCGGACAGCTTGACCTGCCGCCGTCGTCGGCGGGCAGGGTGAAATCAGGGGCGGTCTCGCCCTCTTCGACCCAGTCGGACATTCCGGATTCTCCTCTGGAAGTGATCTCGCGAAATAAAAAAGCGCGCAGCGGGGGAACGCCCCGCGGAGGGAGAGTCTAGCGGATTCCGGGCAGCTCTTGAGGGTACCGCTCCAGCCCGATGCGAGCCGCAGCCTCCCAGAGCTTCGCGTCGAACGTAGCCAAGGTCAGCGGGAAGCCAATGCTCTCCTGCCAGATCATTGCCGCAGCAAGTTGGACGGAGTCATACCCCCGTAACCCATGGCTCCAGGCGAGATCGGCGGCTCGTTCGATGACATGGTCCGTGATCTCGATCCGTGAAAGATCGCGCCAGTCGATCTGGAAGAACTGACGGGCCGATTCTCCCTGCTCACGGGTAACAGCGCCAAGTCGGACCGCCTTCCCCAAGGCGGCGACGACCTCGACACGGCTGATGGCGACCGTTCCGAGCGCCTCTGCGTCGGCAATGAGCTGCCGAACCTGATCTCCTCCGGGCTCTTCGAGATAGCGTTTGACGAGAGCGCTCGAGTCTAGGTAGCAGATCAATCCCGATCCTCGATCAGCATCTCCGCGACGGTCTTTGAGCCTCGAACCGGAATCGTCGGGACCGTGGGTGACAGCTTGCGCCCGCTCCACGAGATGACTCCTGCCTCTACGAGCTGATGGAGTTTTGCTTCGATCGGGGCTCCGGCTGGAGCAACGGGGAGGAGCCGGGCGACAGGTTTTCCCCGTTCGGTGATAACCAGCGTGGCGCCATTCTTGACCTCTTTGATATGGCCGCTAAGTTGCTCTTTGAACTCCCGGATGCCGATCGTCTTCTGCTTCACGGTTCGTCCTCCTTGAGGGCACATTCTACACGAAGAGGCCACATCAGGTCTTCCGCATCCGGAACGCCACTCCATCCCATAGCTTGAACGGCTGCGCGCCGTTCATCACCAGCACGAAGCCGGTCGCCCGGCAGAGCTTGCGGACCTCGGCGCGGTCGGCCTCGGTGCTGTCCCGGTAGGAGAAGTGGAAGATGACGAATTCACCTCCAGGGCGCAGGACCCGCGCCGCCTCGTGGAAGTGGGTCTCGACGATCGCCGGTCCGGCCTGGTGGACGTAGGGGAAGGAGTCGACCGCGTAGACGAGATCGAAACGCTCCGCGGGGAAATCCGCCAGGTCATGGCCAGTGGTGACGGTGAGGAAGACGTTGGGGAGCCCGGCGCAACGCCTCTTGGCCGCCGCGATCATCTTCGGCGAGATGTCGATCCCGTGCGCCTCGGCCACGTGCGGGGAGAGGGCCGCCTGCATGCGGCCGATGCCGCAGCCGATCTCCAGGGTGGTCCGTTCAGGCCCGAGCAACCCCCAATCCTGAAAGCGCTCGACGACCTCCTCGGCGGCCCGCGAGAGGATCCCGGAGTCCCCCAGCGAGTAGGCGGCGACGCTCGCCTCCTCGTTGCGGGTGACCGAGCGGTCGAAGAAGCGCCGGAAGGTGGCGACAACCTCTTCCGGCGGACCGGACATCTTCGCCGGGTCGGGGTGCTCGCGCAGCATGTCCGCCACCCGCTCGCACCCCTCCCGATGATCGTGGAAGAGGACGGCCATCTCGCGCAGACGGGGGTCGAGCGGGCGCCCCCAGCGGCGGGATACGGAGGCGAGGAGCTCTTCTGTCTCCTCGGTGCCGCCGAGCGCGAGGAGGAGCCGGGAGAGCGCGATGACGGGGGAGATGTCGTCCGCCAGCAGGTCGAGGATCACCTCGCGGGCGATCGCCGGCTCGACCTCTCCCAGGCGGGTCTCGATCTCTTTCTCGTCGAGGGCGGTGGATTCCAGGTCAGCCATGGCCCGCCCATTGTCGGGGCGCCCAGCCGTCCTGGCAAGCTCCCCTTCGGTGCCTTGCCGCGGCCCATCCGTCCGTCGCGGCGCCCCTCGCCTTCGGTGGTCGCGCCCAGGATTCCGGCGTCAGGCCCCCTCGATTCGGCGTGACGGCCCTCGTTTCCGCGGTGACGGCCCAGGGCTCCGCCCACGGAGTTCCCGGTCTGGCCCACGGCTCGGACCGGAACAAGCTTCGCACCCTCGTACACGTCCCCACCGCTCGCGTCATTGCCACCCTGCGCAGCTCGCGCCAGTGCCGTGCTCTTGCGGCAGAGTTGGCACCCGTCCTCCTGCGCGGCGAACTGCCAGAGCTTGGCCCGGTGGTCGAGCGGCACGTCCGCGAGTCTGCTTAGATCCCAGGGCGGCGCCTGTGCGGGCCGCCGTGGGTTGCCGAGCGCCTGCTCTGGGCCTACTGAGTGTCCGGGTTCCGAGCGCAAGTAGTACAGGCACCATACGTACCATAAGCGGTATATACCGTGCTGGAATCGGGTACGATGCCACCCATCGCCTGTCTGAGCGCATCTGGGTTGGTGAGGAGACGGAGTGATTCGCGGTGAAGCGAGAGCTTCTTGCCTATCTTTTTCATAAAAAGTCCTCCTGTGCCTCAGTATAGCCTCCCGGCTCGGCCTCTCCCTGGCGGGCGTCGATCTCTTTCTCGTCGAGGGCGGTGGATTCCAGGTCAGCCATGGCCCGCCCATTGTCGGCGCTCAGCCGTCCTGGCAAGCTCCCCTTCGGTGCTTGCCGCGGCCCATCCGTTCGTCGCGACGCTCCTCGCCTTCGGTGGTCGCGCCCAGGATTCCGGCGTCAGGCCCCCTCGATCCGGCGTGACGGCCCTCGTTTCCGCGGTGACGGCCCAGGGCTCCACCGTCTCAGCCCAGGGGGTTCCCGGTCTGGCCCATCCATGGGCCGGCAGCGCCCACGCTTGGGCCGGCCGGTCCCCGCGTTGGGCCGGACCGCCCCCCTCGGGGGACTTACGAGATCTCGTAAGGGGCCGGCCGGCCCCTCGCGGGGGCGCTCTGGCCCAAGCGTGGGCGGCTCGGTCCCCATCGGGGGGACGTCCCGTCCCTTGAAGGGGCCATCCGGCCCATTAGAGGGGCGGCCCGGCCCAAGGATGGGCGCTGACGGCCCATGAGTGGGCCAGAGCGCCCCCGCGAGGGGCTGAGTGGTCCCCGCGCAGGTACTTCAAGAAGACGAGGGTCTCAGCGCGCGAGCTATCCTACTCTTATGGACCCCCGCGCCACCGCCGATCTCCTCAAGTCCTGGGCCCTGGAAGCCGGATTCGACCGCGCCGGGGTGGCCCAGCTGGGCGCGGTGGAGCACGGGGAAGCTCTGGTGCGGTGGCTCGACCGCGGGGATCAGGCGGGGATGGGGTACCTCGGACGGCGGCTGGAGACGCGGCTCGATCCGTCCCAGGTCTTCCCCGGCGCCCGGAGCGTTCTCTGCGTGGCCCTTCAATATCACCCGCTCTATCTAGAGGAAGGGGAGCGGCAGCCGGAGCCCTCGGGAGACCTCTGGCGCCGGGTGGCCCGCTATGCCCGGGGGAAGGACTACCACGACGTCATGGGCGACCTGCTCCGGACTCTGGAGGCCCGCGTCCGCGCGGCGTTCCCCGGCTGCGAGACGCGGCGCTATGTGGACACCGGGCCGGTCCTGGAGCGGGAGCTGGCGGCGCGGGCCGGGATGGGGGCGGTGGGGAAGAACACGATGCTGCTCCACCCCGAGGGGGGCTCCTGGTTCCTGCTCGGCGAGCTGTTCCTCGGCCTCGACCTCGCCCCCGATCAGCCGCTCGCGGATCTCTGCGGGAGCTGCACCCGCTGCCTCGACGCCTGCCCGACGGGCGCGCTGGCCGAGCCCTACCGCCTGGACAGCAATCTCTGCATCTCCTACTGGACGATCGAGCACCGCGGGCCGCTGCCCCCCGCGGCGCGGCGGATGGTGGGGGGGTGGGTCTTCGGCTGCGACGTCTGCCAGGAGGTCTGCCCCTGGAACGCCGGGGCGGCCGGCGCCGTCCATCCTGAGATGGAGCTGCCGGCCGAGCGCGGGGAGCTGACCCTGGCGCGGCTGCTGCGGCTGCCGCGCGAGGAGTACGTCGAGCGCTTCCGGGGGAGCCCGATGAAGCGGGCGAAGCTGGAGGGGCTGCAGCGCAACGCCGCCGTCGCGATGGGGAATCGCCGGGAGTCCCGTTATGTTCAACCCCTCACGGAAGCCCTGAGAGATGGGGAGTCCCTGGCGCGCGGCCACGCGGCCTGGGCGCTGGGACGGATCGGGGGGGAGGAGGCCCGCGCCGCCCTGGAGGCGGCGCTCGCCGACGAAGCGGACGAGGCTGTGCGGATGGAGATCCGGGCGGCTCTGGGAACCGTACTCGAGCCAGCCCGGGCATAAATACCCGGGCTAAGAACGGCGCCGGGTGAACCCGGCTTGAAGCCCTCTTCAGAGGGCGCCGTTCCTAGCCCGGCGATTCATCGCCGGGGGGTGGCGATCGAGCTGGATTCCCCCGCATTGACACCCCACCCCCTGAGCCCTATACTCGAAGGCCCGAGTTCTCAATGAGTTAAGAAGAACTCGCATCCCCACGACCGTGGGGAGCACAGGCTCTGAGAGCCTGAATCCAAGCCCAAGGAGGTACGTTTTTCTATGCCGGCTAGCGAAAAACTCAGGACCAGGCACTGCTCTGAGTCCGAGGAGGAGCGGGACGCGGACGAGTACCGCAAGCTCCTCGAACTGTACGACGAAAGCATGCGCAATCTCACCGAGGGTGAGATCGTGACGGGGCGCATTATCGGCGTCACGTCCAACGCTGTGATCGTCGACGTGGGGTACAAGTCGGAAGGCCTGATCCCCATCGAGGAGTTCACCGACCGTGGCGGCGAGCTGTGCGTCAAGGTCGGCGAGGACGTCGACGTCCTGCTCGAAAAGACCGAGGACCTCGAGGGGCACGTGCTCCTGTCCTACTCGAAGGCGCTGCGGATGCGGCGCTGGACCGAGGTGGAGCGGGCCTACAAGGACGGCCGGATCATCAAGGGCCGGATCACCGACCGGATCAAGGGCGGCCTGACGGTGGACGTCGGGCCTGCGCGCGTTCCTGCCCGGCTCGCTGGTCGACATCAAGCCGGTCAAGAACCTGGAGTCGCTGCGCGGCCAGGAGCTGGAGTTCAAGGTCATCAGCCTCGACCGCCGGCGCAACAACATCGTCCTGTCGCGCAAGGCGGTGCTCGAGACCGAGCTGGTGAAGAAGAAGGCCGAGACCCTCAAGCGGCTCGAGGAGGGCGCGCGCCTGCGCGGCACGGTCAAGAACATCACCGACTACGGCGTGTTCATCGACCTCGGCGGCATCGACGGCCTGCTGCACATCACCGACATCTCGTGGGGCCGGGTCAACCACCCCTCCGAGCACTTCACGGTGGGCGACGAGGTCGAGGTGGTCGTGCTCAAGTTCGACCCCGAGACCGAGCGCGTCTCGCTCGGCTACAAGCAGCGCAGCGACGATCCCTGGACGCTGGTCGACAAGAAGTACCCGATCGGCTCGCGCGTCCAGGGCCGGGTGGTGTCGATCGTCGACTACGGCGCCTTCGTCGAGATCGAGGAGGGGGTCGAGGGCCTGATCCACGTCAGCGAGATGTCGTGGACCAAGAAGGTCGTCAACCCCGCCAAGATCCTCGAGGTGGGCGACGAGGTCGAGGCGATCGTCTCCGAGCTCGACATGGACCAGCGGCGCATCAGCCTGTCGCTGCGGCAGACCGAGCGCAATCCGTGGGAGGAGCTGGAGGACACCCACCCCGAGGGGAGCGTCATCGAGGGGAAGGTCCGCAACCTCACGGAGTTCGGCGCCTTCGTCGAGATCACCGACGGCATCGACGGCCTGATCCACGTCTCCGACATGAGCTGGACCAAGCGGGTCAAGCACCCCAGCGAGGTCCTCAAGAAGGGCGACACGGTCAAGGCGCGGATCACCAACATCGACGTCGAGAACCAGCGCGTCTCGCTGTCGATCAAGGAGTTCATGCCCAACGAGTGGGAGGAGTTCGCCGACAAGCACAACCCCGGCGACATCGCTCGAGGGCAAGGTCGTCAACGTCACCGACTTCGGGCTCTTCATCGACATCTACAACGGTCTCGAAGGTCTCGCCCACGTCAGCGAGATCGAGGTTCCCGCCGGCGCCAAGCTGGAGGACTACTACAAGGTCGGCGACTGGGTGCGCACGCGCATCCTGCGGATCGAGGAGGAAGAGAAGAAGGTCGGCCTCTCGATGCGCGGCGTGGAGCAGCCCACCGAGGAGGAGATCGCCGAGCTCCAGGCCCAGGACAAGGAACGCCGGGGTGGCGAGGAGGAGCGCGGCAAGAAGCGCGATGCCTCGCAGGGAGTCCGAGGCGGATCCGAGTCCGAGACGGAGGCGGTGGAGCGAAGAGGGAGACGTGGAGTAGGTCACGGGACCCGGAAACGGCGGGCGGACTCAGAGCGGAGCGCCCGCCGTCGCCATGTCGACAAAAGGGGTGGGAGATGACGGAGCCCTTGAAGGACGGGATGACCAAGGCGGAGCTGGTCGAAGAGGTCGCCCGCACGACTCAGCTCACCAAGAAGCACGCTGAGATCATCGTCAACACGGTGTTCGACAGCATCGTCCACTCGCTCAAGGATGGGGAGAAGATCGAGCTGCGCGGTTTCGGCAGCTTCCGGATCCGCCATCGCGGAGCGCGCACCGGGCGCAATCCCGAAGACCGGCGACAAGGTGAAGGTCCCGCCCAAGCGGATCCCCTACTTCAAGCCGGGCAAGGAGCTGAGGGAACTGCTCAACGACGAGTGCTGAAGGCCCTCGGGGGCGCCGCCCGCCGGGCGCCCTTGGGGTCTCTCCTTAAGCGACCTGGATGCAACAGCTTTTCACCCCCTGGAGGCACGCGTACATCACCGCGGGTTCGGAGACGGACTCCGGGTGCTTCTTCTGTGCCGCGGCGCGCAACCCGGACGATCCGAACGGCCTGGTGGTGCATGCCAGCCGGCATCACCTGGTGATGCTCAACCTCCACCCCTACTCGAACGGCCATCTCATGGTGGCCCCCCTCGAGCACCAGGCCACCCCCCAGGAGAGCGGGCCGGAAGCGCGGGCCGAGTTCTGGCCGCTGGTGCTCAAGGTCCAGAGGATCCTCGCCGAGGCGTACAATCCCCACGGCTTCAACCTGGGGTTGAACCTCGGCGCGGCGGCCGGTGCCGGCGTGCCCGGGCATTTCCACTTCCACCTCGTCCCGCGGTGGACGGGGGACACGAACTTCATGACCGTCCTGGCGGAGGTCCGGCTGATCCCGGAAGACCTGCGCCAGTCGCGGGAGCGCCTGCGGGCGCTCTTCGCTCGAGAGGAGAATTGATTGGCCGAATTGGGCAGCCCTTCCATGCCGCAGCCGCCGGCGGTCCCCGAAAGACGGGGGAACGCGGTGGTGGCGGTGCTCTCGGCCTGGTTGGTTCCGGGACTGGGCCACTTCTATCTCAAGCGGCCCCTGCGCGGCCTCGCCTTCTTCGCGCTGGTCGTCGCCTCGGCCCTCATCGGCTGCAAGCTCGAGGGGAACCTCTACTGGGTCGTCGCCGGGCAGCCGCTCACCATCCTGGCGACGTTCGCCTCGATGGGCATGGGTTTCCTCTACTTTCTCCTGCGCTACGCTCTCCACTACCAGGGGAACATCATGGGGGCGGGGTACGAATACGGCACCGCCTTCCTGCTCACGGCGGGGCTGATGAACCTGCTGCTGGTGCTCGACGTCTGGGACATCGTCCGCGGCAAGAAGGAGTGAGCCCGTGCTGAGCCATTTTCTGCTGATGGTGCTGTACGCCCTGATCGTGAGCCTGTTCTTTACCCTCCTCTGGCGCCGCGAGCGCAAGGAGCAGATCCGGCTCTTCCTTCAGATCTTCCTCGGCATGGTGGGGGGCGGCCTGCTGGTGGCCTGGCTCATGTACCCCTTCCCCTCGGGACCGCCGGCGCCGATTCCATGACGGAGCTGCTGGTCGTCGCCGGGGAAGCCTCGGGCGATCTTCACGGCGCGCGGCTGATCACCGAGCTGCGCCGCCACGTGCCGGATCTGGCCCCCTTCGGGCTCGGCGGCGACGAGATGCGGGCGGCCGGCCTGGAGGCGGTCGCCCACAGCTCCGAGATCTCGGTCGTCGGCATCACCGAGGTGCTCAAGATCCTGCCGCGCGCCCGCGAGGTCTTCGCCGACCTGCTGCGCGAGGTGGACCGCCGGCGCCCGGCCCTCGCCGTGCTCGTCGATTTCCCCGATTTCAACCTCCGCCTGGCCAAGGAGCTCAAGGCCCGCGGGCTGGAGGTGCTCTACTACATCAGCCCGCAGGTCTGGGCCTGGCGTCGCGGGCGGGTGAAGACGATCGCCCGGCTGGTGGACCGCATGCTGGTGCTCTTCCCCTTCGAGGTCGACTTCTACCGCGACCACGACGTCGACGTCGTCCACGTCGGCCATCCGCTGGTGGACGAGGTGCCGGTGCTGCCGCAGGCCTGGGACCGCGACGGGGCGTCGTTTGGCGGCCCGTTCCGGGTAGCGCTGCTGCCCGGCTCGCGGAAGAGCGAGGTCGAATCCCTGCTCCCCACCCTGCTGGAGGCGGCGCGGTTGCTCGCCGCCGAGCTCCCCATCGAGGTGCGGATCATCCGGGCGCCGACGATCCCGCCCGAGCTGGTGGACGAGGCCCTCGAGCTCGCCGGGCTGCCGGTCGAGATCGTCGGCGAGGACCGCTTCGCCGCCATCGCCGACTCCCACCTGGCGCTCTGCGCCTCGGGCACGGCGACCCTGGAGGTCGGCCTGCTGGGGACGCCGATGGTCATGGTCTACCGCCTGGCGAGCTGGACCTACGTGCTGGCGAAGCTGCTGGTGCATCTCCCCAACGTCAGCCTGGTCAATCTCGTACTAGGAAGAAGAGTGGTCCCCGAGCTGATCCAGGGGGACGCCAACCCGCGGCGGATCGCGGCCGAGGCGGCGCGGCTGCTGACCAGCGCCGGCGAGCGCGGCCGCATGCGCGAGGCGCTCGCCGAGGTGCGCGGCCGGCTGGGAGAGGGCGGAGCGAGCCGGCGGGCGGCGGCGGAGGTGGCGGCGATGATGGGGACGATTATTGGGACGACAGTGGGGACGACAGCGGAGGTTTCCCGGAATTGAAGTCCAAGACCACCGCCTTCCTCTGGCACTACCTGCGCGGCTACGCGGGATGGGCGATGCTGGCCGCGGTCGGCATCCTCGTCTACGCGGCGGCCACCGCCGGGACCGCCGCGCTGATCAAGCCGATCTTCGGCGAGGTGCTGCTCGCGGGAGACAGCGTCAACCCGCTCGGCGCTCTCACTGGCTCCAGCGCGGGATCCGGTTCCGCGCGGCCCGGCGAGAAGCCGCAACCCGGGGTGGTCGCCGATCTGAAGAAGCGGCTCAACGTCGCCGACCAGATCGACAACACCTATCAGTCGGTGAAGCGGCGGCTGGGGGTGAACCGCGACAACGTCATCTACTTCCTGCCCGCGCTCTTCGTCGTCGTCTTCCTGCTGCGCTGCCTCGCCGACTTCGTCTCGGGCTACGCCTTCCAGCACATCGGCCTGGGGGTGACGACCGACATCCGCAACGATCTCTACCGCAGCATTCTGGAGCAGTCGAGCCGCTTCCACGCCGAGCACCCCTCGGGGGAGCTGGTGGCGCGGGTCATCAACGACGTGTCGATGATGCAGAACGCCGTCTCCAACCGGCTGCTTGACCTCTTCCAGCAGTCCTTTACGCTGGTGGCGCTGCTCGCCCTGCTGCTCTCGACCCACTTCCGGCTGGCGCTGATCTCGCTGATCGCCGCGCCGCTGCTGCTCTATCCGATCGTCCGCTTCGGCAAGGGGATGCGCCGCACCAGCCACCGCAGCCAGGAGCGCATGGCCGACCTCGCCAGCCTGATGACCGAGGGGGTGCGCGGGCACCGGGTGGTCAAGGCGTTCGGCATGGAGGAGTTCGAGCTCAACCGCTTCCGCGAGGCGACCCGGCGCCACCTGCGGGTGAACCTGTGGGCGCAGATGCTCGCCAACTCGGCGGGGCCGGTGATCGAGTCGCTCGCCGTCATCGGCGCCGCGGCGCTGCTGATGTACGCTGGCAAGGCGATCCGGGCGCACGAGTTCTCGACCCCTGAGCTGGTGCAGTTCCTGACCACGCTGTTCATGCTCTACGACCCCATTCGCAAGCTCAACAAGGTCAACCTGATCCTGCAGGAGGCGACGGCCGCCAGCCAGCGGGTGTCGCGGCTGATCGCGGTCCCCAACGACATCGCCGAGCGGCCGGGGGCGCGCGACGTCGACACTGTCCGCCAGGGGATCTCCTACGAGCGGGTCTCCTTCTCCTACGACGACCGGCCGGTGCTGCGCGAGGTCTCGCTGGCGATCAAGGCGGGGGAGATCGTGGCCCTGGTCGGCCCCTCGGGCGCCGGCAAGACGACGATGGTCAATCTCCTGCCGCGCTTCTTCGATCCGACCTCCGGACGGCTGGCGATCGACGGCGTGGACACCCGCGACCTCAAGATCAAGGGACTGCGGTCGCTGATCGGCATCGTCACCCAGGACACGGTGCTGTTCAACGACACGATCCGCAACAACATCGCCTACGGCCGCTTCGACCTGCCGCTCGAGCGGGTGCGCGAGGCGGCGGCCGCGGCCTACGCCGACGAGTTCATCATGCAGCTGCCGAAGGGGTACGACACGGTGATCGGCGAGTCGGGCGTCCGCCTCTCGGGCGGGCAGCGGCAGCGGCTGGCGATCGCCCGCGCGCTGCTGAAGAACGCGCCCATCCTGATCCTCGACGAGGCGACGTCCCACCTGGACAGCGAGTCCGAGGCGCTGGTCCAGAAGGCGCTCTACAACCTGATCCAGGGGAGGACGACGCTGGTCATCGCCCACCGCCTCTCGACCGTGACCCGGGCCGACCGCATCGTGGTCATGGAAGCCGGCAAGATCATCGAGGAGGGCTCGCACGGCGAGCTGCTGGCCCTCGGCGGCTCCTACAAGCGGCTGTTCGACATCCAGTTCCGGGTGTGAGCGCGGCCCTACCGTTTCTGGCCGCCAGCTTCATCCGTGCCCTGCGGGCGACGGTCCGTATCCGGCATCATGGCGACGAGCGTGTCCGGGAGTGGGAACGGCGGGGGGACCACTTCATCCTCGCCTTCTGGCACCGGCACCTGCTGCTGATGCCCTATGCCTATTGCGGCCGGCAGATCTCGGTGCTGGTCAGCCAGAGCAGGGACGGCGAGCTGATCGCGCGCACCGTCGCCCGCCTCGGGATCGACTCCAGCCGGGGCTCCAGCAGCCGGGGTGGGATCGCGGGGATGCGGTCGCTGCTCCGCAAGGCGGCCGAGGGGTGGGACATCGCCTTCACGCCCGACGGTCCCCGGGGGCCCCTGCGCGAGGTCCAGCCCGGAGTGATCCTGGCCGCCGCATCCACCGGCCTGCCGATCCTGCCGGTGGCGATCGCCGCCTCCCGCGCCAAGCTGCTCCGCTCCTGGGACCGCTTCATGATCCCGCTGCCGTTCTCGACCGTCCACATCGTCTACGGTGAGCCGCTGGTGGTCGAGCGCCGCGGGGATCTGGAGGCGGCCGCGGCGGAGCTCAAGCGGCGGCTGGAAGGGGTGGAGGCGGCGGCGGAGGCGTGGGCGGGTGGCGTGGTACCATCCTTGGAAGAGGACGGAAAAGCCGATGGAGGTCCTACTTCAAGTTCCTGATGACCTCGCCGAGAGGCTCCGGGTCCACTGGCCAGACCTCCCACGCCGAGTCCTGGAGTCCCTGGCGGCGGATGCCTACCGCGCCGAGATCCTTACTTCTGCCGAAGTACAGAGGATGCTCGGTTTGGAGACACGATGGGATACGGATGCGTTCCTGAAGAGGGAGGGGGCT
The DNA here is from genome assembly GCA_963792575.1 of uncultured Acidobacteriota bacterium. Lineage (GTDB taxonomy): Bacteria > Acidobacteriota > Thermoanaerobaculia > Multivoradales > UBA5704 > DATARR01. Next base: position 250,529 of record CAWBWZ010000020.1, on the reverse strand, counting down.
TACCTGCGATACACCGAGGAGGATTTTCAGCAGGATATCGAGACTCTGCGCCGGCTCTCGGCTAGCATTCCTGAGCGAGAGGGAGCTTAATCGCATGGAAAAGTTCGACCGCATCACCATCAATCCAGAGATCTGCCTGGGTCAGCCTACGATCCGTGGTATGCGGATCACGGTGAGTTTTGTCCTCAAGATGTTGGCGAATGGCCATTCTACAGAAGAGATTCTGCGGTTCTACCCCTTTCTGGAGGAGGAAGACGTCAGGCAAGTCCTCCAGTATGCCGCGTGGCTAGCTTCGGATCAGCTTGTGAAGATCGCCTGAGAGGCAGATTCTGCGCTTTATCGCGGATCTTCATATCTCCCCTCTCACTGTCGGGGCTCTAAGGGCTGAGGGTTGGGATGTTGTATGGGTGTGGGAAGAGCTATCCCCCTCAGCTTTGGACCCCGAAATCCTGGACTACGCTCGTCGTGAAAAACGAGCCATCCTCACTCAGGATCTCGATTTTTCGACTCTTCTTGCCTTGAGTGGTTGGGATCGGCCGAGCTTGGTGACCCTGCGTCTCTCTGAAACGCATCCAGAATTTGTCACGCAGAAAATCCTTGGAGCAAGGCACGAACTGGAACAAAGACTGGCCGAGGGCTACGCCATTACCATTGAGGACCAGGCAATCCGATTTAGGAAGTTGCCGATTCGATAAATTCGGGGATCGAGACCACATATGCGAAGCATGACCGGCTACGGCGAGGCGTCGGGGGAGAACCCCCGGCATGGGATCACGGTGAGCCTGCGGGCGGTCAACCACCGCTTTCTGGACCTCCAGCTCAGGATCGGCGAGGAGCTGCGGGGGAGCGAGGCGGCGCTGCGCGACACGATCGGGCGGGAGATCTCGCGCGGGCGGGTCGAGGCGCGGGTGGAGATGCGGTCGGTCGCCGAGCGGCGGGCGACTGTGCAGGTCAACATGGGGGTGATCCGGGAGGCGCACGTGGCGGTCCACCAGCTCGTGGACGCCGGGCTCATCGACCGCGGCCTCTCCGCCGGGGACCTGATGCGGCTCCCTGAGGCGTTCCGGGTGGAGCTCGGGAACGAGGAGTGGACGCCGGAGGACGAGGAGCTGCTGCTCGGGGTGGCCCGTGGGGCCGTGACCCAGCTCGTCGCCAGCCGCGAAAAAGAGGGGGGGAGCCTCGTCGCGGCCATGGAGGAGAAGCTCCGCGGGGTGGAGGAGGCCGTCCAGCACCTCGACGCCCTGCGCGGCCCGGTCCGCGAGGAGATGGCGGCGACCCTCAAGCGGCGTCTCGGCGAGCTGCTCGGCAGCCAGCCCCTCGACGAGGCGCGGGTCGCCCAGGAGGTGGCCCTGCTCGTCGACCGCGGCGACGTCAGCGAGGAGATCGACCGCCTGCGCTCGCACGTCGAGCACTTCCGTGCCGTGATGCGCGAGAAGACCGCCGGCGGCAAGCGCCTCGATTTCCTCACCCAGGAAGTTTTCCGCGAGCTCAACACGCTCGGCGCCAAGTGCCGCAATGCCGAGATGACCCGCGCCGTGCTCGACGCCAAAGTTCTCTGCGAGCAGATCCGCGAGCAGGTGCAGAACGTGGAGTAAGTGGTACGATACCGCCCGTCGTACCCTCCTTCTGCACTTTTTGAGCGACTCTATGCCACTTGGCGAGCTGTTTATCCTTTCCGCACCTTCGGGCGCGGGCAAGACGACCCTCATCCAGAGTCTGGTGGCGGGGGGCTTCGACGACCTCGGCGGGCTGGCCTTCTCGGTGAGCCACTCCACCCGCAGGCCGCGCCAGGGGGAGATCGACGGCCGGGACTACCACTTCGTCGATCGATGCCGCGTTCGAGGCCATGGTCCAGGCGGACGCCTTCCTGGAATGGGCGAAGGTGCACGACAACTTCTACGGCACCTCTTGCGAGGAGGTGTTCCCGCGCCTGGAGCAGGGGATCGACGTCCTGCTCGACATCGACGTCCAGGGGGCGGAGCAGGTGATGGCTCGTTGCCCGCAGGCGCACGGCATCTTCGTCCTGCCGCCGAGCTACCAGGACCTGGAGCGGCGGCTCCGCAGCCGCGGCCTCGACGACGACCAGACGATCGCCAGGCGCCTCGCGGTCTCTTTGACGGAAATCAAACGTTACGATCAGTATCAATATGTTATCATCAATGATGATGCCCGCCGGGCGAGCGAGGTGCTCGCCGCCATCATCCTGGAGAAGCGCCACCGGCGGGAGCGGATGAAGACCAGAGTCCAGGAGATCCTTCACGACTTCCAGGACCGGAGCACCACCCCTCCGATCGCATAAGATTGACTGAACCGGCGGCGATCTGTAACGCCGCCAAGGAGAACGTTTCCATGGATGAAAAAGGCCCGACGATGGACAGCAAGTTCCGTCGTGTTCTCGTGTCCGCCGGCCGCGCCGAGCAGCTCATGCGGGGCGCCCGCCCCAAGGTCGAGGCGGGGAAGCGCAAGCCCACCCGGGTGGCGCTGGAAGAGGTGGATCACCAGCTGATCGAGTGGGGCTACGGCCCGGCGCCGCAGCCCGCCGAGGCCGAGGCCCCGGCCGCCGAGGAGCAGCCGCAGCCTGCCGAGGTGCACTAGCTCCCAGTTCTAACAGGACATGAACCGCTCTCTGCGAGTTCTGCTCGGCGTCAGCGGTGGTATCGCGGCCTACAAGTCGGCGGAGCTGGTGCGCCGGCTGCGCTCGCGCGGCCACGAGGTGCGTTGCGCCCTCACCCGGAGCGCGGTCTCGTTCGTGACGCCGCTGACGCTCGAGGTGCTCACCGGCCATCGCGTCTACCAGGAGGAGTACCTCGCCGCCACCGGCTCGGGCGAGGAGGCGCATATCACCGCCGCGGCTTGGGGCCAGGTGCTGTGCGTGGCCCCGGCGACCACTCACATCCTCGCCCGGCTGGCCCTCGGGCTCGGCGACGACTTCCTGACCACGACCGCGCTCGCCTTCGCCGGCCCGGTGGTGGTCGCCCCTGCCATGCATTCCGTGATGTGGGAGGCTGAGCCGACCCGGCAGCACGTCGAGACGCTGAAGCGGCGCGGCGTCTGGTTCGCCGGCCCGGTCGAGGGGGCGCTGGCCTCGGGGGAGGTGGGCATGGGGCGGATGGCCGAGCCGGAGGAGATCGCGCGGGCGGTCGAGGCCGCCGCCGGAGCCGGGCCGCTCGCCGGGCGGACGGTGCTGGTCACCGCCGGCCCCACCCACGAGCCGGTCGATCCCGTCCGCTTCCTGGGCAACCGTTCGAGCGGCAAGATGGGCTTCGCGCTCGCCGCCGAGGCGGCGCGGCGGGGGGCGCGGACGATCCTGGTGGCGGGACCGGTCGCGCTGCCGACTCCGCCGGGCGTCATCCGCGTCGACGTCGTCACCGCGCGGGAGATGGAGCAGGCCGTCCACCAGCACGCGCCGGCGGCCGGCCTGATCGTGATGGCGGCGGCGGTGGCCGACTACCGGCCGAGCCGGCCGGCGGACCGCAAGATCAAGAAAGAGCAGGGATTGCCGTCGATCGAGCTGGTGGAGAACCCGGACATCCTCGCCGGCCTGCGCGCCGTGGCGCCCGGCGCCGTCCTGGTCGGCTTCGCGGCCGAGACCCACGACCTGGAGCGCAACGCCCGCGCCAAGCTGGAGCGCAAGGGGGCGGACTTCCTGGTCGCCAACGATGTCTCCCGCTCGGATATCGCCTTCGGCAGCGGCGACAACGAGGTGACCGTCTATCGCCGGGAGGGGGATCCGGTCTTCCTCGCGCGGCGGCCGAAGGGGGAGCTCGCGGCCTCGCTCTTCGACCTGTTCGCGGCTACACTTTCCGCCAGTGAGCACCTATCCGCGGCCAGCCCTCTCTGACCTCCTCGCCTATCTGGGCGAGATGGGGTACGGCGATCTCTACCTGAATCCTCCCTCCCGCGGCGCCGCGCGGCCCGCGTCCGTTCCAGTCTCCGCATCGGTGGCGCCCGTGGCACCGGCAGCGCCAGTCTCCGTGGCGCCGATCGCCGCCATCGACGGGGAGGCCTCGCCGCGGGTCGCCGAGCTGGCCGCTCTCGCCGGGGTGGCGGCGGCTTGCACCCGCTGCCGTCTCGCCGAGGGGAGGACCAAGGTCGTGTTCAGCTCGGGAAACCCTCACGCCGAGCTGATGTTCGTCGGCGAGGGGCCCGGGGCCGACGAGGACCGCCAGGGGCTTCCCTTCGTGGGCGCGGCCGGCGAGCTGCTGAACAAGATCATCCAGGCGATCGAGATGACGCGCGAGGAGGTCTACATCGCCAACGTCGTGAAGTGCCGCCCCCCGGGCAACCGCGACCCCCAGCCGGACGAGGTCGCCACCTGCCGGGGCTATCTCGACAAGCAGATCGCGCTCGTCCGCCCCAGGATCCTCGTGGCCCTCGGGCGGGTCGCGGCGCAGACGCTCCTCGGCAACGACGCGCCGATCGGACGCATGCGCGGCCAGTGGTTCCAGGTCCAGGGGATTCCGACCATGGTCACCTACCATCCCGCCGCTCTGCTGCGCAATCCAGCCCTGAAGCGCCCGACCTGGGAAGACATGCAGCAAGTGCGCGATTTTCTACGTGGTAGTGTTTCCGGAAGTCTTTGATTCCAGGACAGCTATAAGCTAGACAGTTCTTGAGAAGAGTGTTAATTTTAGGTCGTTATCGACCCCATTTCGCGACCCATTCTGGCCTGGATGCTTACTCCGGAACCTATCGAGAACACCGCCTCTTTCGAGGATTTCCTGAAGGCGGTCGAGCCGAGGCTCAAGCGCCTGCTGGCGGTCTACCGCATTCCGGGCGACGACGCCGAGGACGTGCTCCAGCAGGCCCTGCTCGCCCTGCTCTATCAGTGGGAGCGGGTGCGCGATCCCGAGAGCTGGCTGTTCGGCACGGTGCGGCGGCACTGCCTGATGTACTGGCGCACGCACCGGCGGCGGATCTACTCCGCGGTCGATTCGGCGATCCTGGAGTGGCTGTCGCAGCCGATCGCCCCCTCGCAGGAGCGGACGGATCTCCTCTGTGACCTGGAGAGCCTGATCCAGCGGCTCCCCACCCGCTGCCGCTCGGTGCTCCGGCTGCGGTTCCGGCTGGGCTACGAGCCCCCCGAGGTGGCGCGGCTGCTCGGCTACCGGGAGTCGAGCATCGGCAAGATCACCACGCGGTGCCTCGCCGCCCTGTCGCGCGAGATGCTGGCCTGCGGACTGACGGACGAGCTCCCCGCGTCCCGGGATAGCTCCCGCTGATCAGGGAGGCCGCTGAAGCCCGCCCGTGCCGGATGGCTTCGGGTGCTGCAAATGACGTCAGCAAAAATGTCTGAGCTCGTGCATTTTCCCCAGATCGGCCGTCTGATCTCCAGGATCGAATCCCTGGACACCCTGCTCGTGCAGCTCTGGGGATGGCCGGGGAGCGGCCGGACGGCCGTGCTGGAGGCGCTGCTCGCGAAGTATGGCCAGCGCGCCGTGGCCCTGCCGCTGGCGGCGATGGCGAACGAGGAGAGCCTGGCGGCGGCGCTCGAAGCGGCGCACGAGGTCGGCGTCCCCTGGCTGGTGGCCGGCGGCGGGCCGGCCGCCGAGCGGATCTCCGAGGCCGAGCGCTGGCTGCGTCCGGGGCAGAAGCTGGTGTTCGCGACCCAGCGGCGCCACGGACCGGGCGTCCTCCCCCGCGGCATCGTGCCGCCTCAGGAACTGCTACTGGATGAACGCGAGATCGCGGCGCTCTGGAACCTGCTGACCGGCGACGACCCTTCGCCGCAGGCGGTCCGCGCGTTGCGGGCGGCGACCGACGGCTGGTACCGGCCGCTGCGGCTGGCGATCGAGGCCACCGGCGGCACGGGCCTCGACGGCGGGGCCGAGGAGATCCTGGAGGTCGCATCCGTGCGCCTCTTCCTGCGTCACGAGGTGCTCGACGCCTTCTCCGAGGAGGAGCGCGAGATCGTGCTCGACGCTCCGGACGTCCGGCCCGCCCTGGGCGGTTCCGGGGAGGAGGCCTGGCGGATTCTCGACGACCGCGGGCTGTGGATCGAAGGACCGGAGCGGGACTGTCTGCCGCGGCTGCTCGCCGCCGCGCTCGACCGGGAGCGCCGCCGCCGCCGCCCTTCGCGCCCGCCCGTCCTCTCGCGGCCGCCGGTGGAGGAGAAGGGCTCCGCCGAAGCTCCGCCGCTGGTCTACGTCCTGGGTCTCCTGGGCAGCCCCATCGCCCGGCAGCGGGACGAGGAGGGGGAGCGCGATCTCGACTGGCGCCTCCGGCGCTCCTTCCAGGTGCTCGCCTTTCTTGCCTCCTCCCCCGGGCTCCAGGCCGGGCGCGAGGAGGTGATCGAGGCTGTCTGGCCGACGGAAGGGGAGCGCACGATCGAGCGCAACTTCCACCCCACGCTCAGCCATCTCCGCCGGGCCCTGGAGGGGGGGAACCGGGGGAAGGACCGGCCGGCCCCTCTCCTGTTCCGCAACGGCATCTACCGGCTGAACCCGGAGGTCGGCTGGGAGATCGACGCCATCGAGTTCATCCGGCTCGCGGACGAGGGGAAGGAGCTGGCCGGCCGCGGCGATCTGGAGGCTGCCATCGGAGCCTGGCAGCGGGCCTGGAAGCTCTACCGCGGCCCCTTCCTTCAGGGGTATTACGAAAGCTGGGTCACCTCCCGCCGGGATCACTACCAGCGCCGCTACCTCGAGCTGCTGCGCGATCTGGGCGACCTCTATGTCCGCCTGGGGCGCAGCGAGGAGGCGATGGACGCCTACCGCTCCTATCTGATGGAGGACCCGTTCCAGGAGCGTATCCACGTCGAGGTGATGCGCCTCTACGCCGGGCAGGGGAGGCGCGATCTCGTGCGGCGCCAGTACGACCACCTCTGCCGGGTCCTCCTGGAAGACCTGGGTCAGGCTCCCACGGAGGATACCGCTCGCGAGTACCATCTTTTGATGGGGTAACTTGATGGGATCAGGCGGTTGATGGCCTACCGGCGATCTGGTAGGGTCTCGCGTGCCCGAGCGTACCCCGTTGCCTGGACCTTTTCCGCTCCGCTTCCGTACAAGACCGCCGGCATGAGACTGCGAGCCCTGCGAGACGCCTGCCTTGGCGGCTTCCTCTATGGAGCCCTGCTCTATGGCGCCGTCCTCTCCCTTGTCCACGTCGTCCACAACCATCTCGGCTCGGCGCGCGACGCGCTGATCGCCTACGCCGGCTGCCTCCTTCTCTACGGCCTCTGGAGCGCGGCGTTCTTCGCGCTGGCGAGCCTGGTGATGATCCCGTTCTCGCGGCCCGAGACTCAAGGGAGGCGCGGCCTCCTGCTGGGGCTGTTTGTCTTCAACCTGTTCTTCTGGGAGGTCTTCTTCCTCTACGGGTTGACCTACGACCAGGCGCCCCTGCATCCCACCGCCGCCTGGGGCATGGCGGGGGTGCTCCTGCTCCTCGCGATCCCCATCGCCCTGGGCGTGGCGCTCGGCTCCTGGGCGCTGTTCCGGCTCTTCGCGGCGCTCCGGCGCGGCGGCGCCCTGGGATGGGCGGCCGCGGGCCTCTTCGCGATCGGCTTCGCGGCTCACGCCGCGGCGCCGCTCTACGCGGGACGGGAGCCGGCCGCGAGGCCGGCGAAGGGGACGCCGCCGCGGATCGCTGTCGACCACACCGGGCTCAAGGTGATCGTCGTCGGCTTCGACGGAGCGGACTGGCGGGTCGCCAGGCCGATGATGGACAAGGGGGAGCTCCCCACCTTCTCGGCGATCGTCCGCGACGGGGCGACCGGCCCGCTGGAGTCGATCCACGACTCCAACTCGGCCGTCATCTGGGCCTCGATCTACACCGGGATGCTCCCTGAGCGGCACGGCGTCCTCGATTTCTACCGGATCGCGATGCCCGGGATGGCGTCGCCGGGGCTCTACCCGGTCCACCGCACCTACTTCAAGGAGCTGGCCGACCTGGTGGCGCCGCTCGGGCTGACCCGCCTGGTCCCGGTCGACCGTTTCTCGCTGGCGGCCCCGCCGTACTGGGAGATCGCCGACCGCGCGGGGCTCTCGACCGGCGTCGTGGACGGCTACTTCTACTCCTTTCCGGCGCTGCGCGCCTCACAGCCGGAGAGCTGGTTCCTCTCCTACGGGCTCGACGAGATGGCCGCTCGCCCCTCGCCGCAGGTCGCGCTGTTCCTGCAGCCGGTGTCGCTCTTCCGGGAGTACCGGCCGCTGCTCGCCGGCGGCGACTTCAACTGGCAGTCGGCGGCCCTTCTGAAGCTGCTGGCCGAGCGCCCGCACCCGCGGCTGGTCAACTTCTACACCCACCAGCCGGACAGCGACCAGCACTGGTTCTGGAAGTGGTACGAGCCGAGCCGTTTCTTCAACGTCAAGGCGAGGGACATCCAGAAGAGGGGGGGATCATCCCCGGGGTCTACCGCGATTTCGACGGCTTCCTCGCCCGCCTCCTCGCCGCGGCCGGGCCGGACACCGTCGTGATCATCGCCTCCGACCATGGCCACAGCCCGACGATCGTCCACGACCTCTATACCCAGCACCGGCACGGCCCCCCGGGCATCCTGCTGATGCGGGGCGGCCCGGTGAAGCGCGGCCTTGTGCTCCAGGGCGCGAGCGTCTTCGACGTCTATCCCACCGTCCTCTACCTCCTGGGCCTGCCGGTGCCCCAGGATGCCGCCGGCAAGGTGGTGGTCGACGCCCTGGACCCGGGGTTCGTCCGCCTGCACCCCGTGCGGACGGTGCCGACCTACACCGGCCTCGGCCTTCCCGCCGGGCTGCCGGGAGCGAAGCGCGACGGGGCGATGAATCAGGAAGAGATCGATAAGCTGCGGGCTCTCGGGTATCTTTAGGATCCGAGCCCGCGAAGGAGCCAAGAGTTGAGCAGGCCTGCGAAGAGAGAAGTGCCGGTGGTGATCCTCTGCGGAGGGCAGGGGACGCGTCTGCGCGAGGAGACCGAGTACCGGCCGAAGCCGATGGTCGAGATCGGCCCCCAGCCGATTCTCTGGCACATCATGAAGATCTACGGCACCCACGGCCTCGACCGGTTCGTCCTCTGCCTCGGCTACAAGGGGTGGGAGATCAAGCAGTACTTCCTCCGCTACAAGGAGATGCACTGCGACTTCACTCTGGCGATGGACGGCAGCCGGCCGCCCGAGATCCACAACCAGGACGGCTACGAGAGCTGGCGGGTCACCTGCGCCGAGACCGGCGCCGACACCGCCACCGGCGCCCGGCTCCGGCGGGTGAAACGCTACGTCGACGACGCGCCCACCTTCTGTCTGACCTACGGCGACGCGGTCGGCAACGTCGACATCGACAAGCTCCTCCAGTTCCATTGGGACCAGGGGCGGCTCGCCACCGTCACCGGCGTCCACCCGACCTCGCGCTACGGCGAGATGCGGGTCGACGGCCCCAAGGTGCTGGAGTTCGACGAGAAGCCCACCCTCGCCGAGGGGGTGGTGAGCGGCGGCTTCTTCGTCTTCCAGCGCGAGGTCTTCGACTACCTGGACGACGATCCCAACCTCTTCCTGGAGCAGAAGCCGCTGCAGCGCCTCGCCCGCGACGGCCAGCTCTCCGTCTACCTCCACGAGGGGTTCTGGCACCCGATGGACACCTACCGCGACTACCTCCACCTGAACGACCTGTGGAAGCGCGGGGAGACGCCATGGAAGATCTGGTAAGCCCCAGCCTCGCATGCCGCTTCTGCGGCGCGCCGCTCTCCGAAATTTTCGTGGACCTCGGGGCCTCGCCGCTCGCCAACTCCTACCTGGAGCCGGAGGACCTCGGCCACGCGGAGGCGTTCTATCCGCTCGCCGTCTACACCTGCGGCGAGTGCCTGCTGGTGCAGCTCCCCGAGGCGGAGCGGCCGGAGGCGATCTTCTCCGACTACGCCTACTTCTCCTCCTATTCCGACAGCTGGCTGCGCCACGCCGAGGCCTACGCCGTGGCGATGATCGACCGCTTCGGCTTCGGCGCCGGGCATCAGGTGATCGAGATCGCCAGCAACGACGGCTACCTGCTGCGCTGGTTCAAGGAGCGGGGGGTGCCGGTGCTCGGCGTCGAGCCGGCCGGCAACGTCGCCGCAGGCGGCGGTGGCGGCGGGCATCCCCACGGTGGTGAAGTTCTTCGGCGCGGCGACCGCCCGCGAGCTGGTGGCCGAAGGGAAGCGGGCCGACCTGCTGGTCGGCAACAACGTGCTCGCCCACGTGCCGGACCTGAACGACTTCGTGGCCGGTCTGAAGATCCTCCTCGCTCCCGCCGGGGTGCTCACCATGGAGTTCCCCCACCTCCTGCGGCTGATGGCGGAGGACCAGTTCGACACCATCTACCACGAGCACTACTCCTACTTCTCCTTCGCCACGGTGCGCAGGATCTTCGCCGCGCACGGGCTCACCCTGTTCGACGTCGAGGAGCTGCCCACGCACGGCGGCTCGCTGCGCATCTACGCTCGGCATGACGAGGACGTTTCGAAGCCGGTGGGGGAGCGGGTGGCGGCTCTCCTGGCCCGCGAGGAGGGCGCCGGCCTCGGACGGCTGGAGACCTACCGCTCCTTCGGCGAGCGGGTCCGCCGGGTGAAGTGGGGGCTGCTGCGCTTCCTGATCTCTTCCAAGGAGGAGGGGAAGTCGATCGCCGGCTACGGCGCGCCGGCCAAGGGGAACACGCTGCTCAACTACTGCGGCGTCCGCACCGATTTCCTGGACTACACGGTCGACCGCAGCCCGCACAAGCAGGGGCGGTTCCTGCCGGGCACGCGCATCCCCATCCACGGGCCGGACCGCCTGCGCGAGACGCGGCCGGACTACGTGCTGATCCTCCCCTGGAACCTCAAGGAGGAGATCGTCGAGCAGATGGCGGACGTCCGCTCCTGGGGGGGCCGCTTCGTGGTGGCGATCCCGGAGGTCAGGGTCCTCGAATGATCTTCCGCGAGACCCCGCTCGCCGGCGCCTGGGTCCTGGAGCCGGAACGTTTCGAGGACGAGCGGGGCTTCTTCGCGCGCACCTGGTGCCGCCGCGACTTCGAGGCCCGCGGGCTCGATCCCGGAATCGCCCAGTGCAGCGTCTCCTGGAACCACCGCCGGGGGACCCTGCGCGGCCTCCATCTCCAGATCGCTCCCCACGAGGAGGTCAAGCTGGTGCGGGTCACCCGCGGCGCGGTCTGGGACGTGATCGTGGATCTGCGGCCGGAGTCCCCCACCTTCAGGCGCCACTTCGGGATCATTCTGACGGCGGAGAACCGGCACGAGCTGTACATTCCCAAAGGGATGGCGCACGGGTTCCAGACGCTGGAGGACGGGACGGAGGTCTTCTACCAGATCTCCGAGTTCTACGCCCCCGACTCCGCCCGCGGCTACCGCTGGGACGATCCCGCCTTCGCGATCCCCTGGCCCGAGCCGGTAACGGTGATGTCGGAGAAGGATCGAACGCTGCCGCTGTTCGAGGGGACGGGATGATCGACTTCATCCGGGAGGCCTACCCGATCTGCCGCAGCATCACCGGCGACGGCGTCCGCCGCACGCTCGCGATGATCCAGGAGCGCATCCCCCTGGAGATCCGCGAGGTCCCCACCGGCACGCCCGTGTTCGACTGGACGGTGCCGCGGGAGTGGAACATCCGCGACGCCTGGATCAAGGACCCCTCTGGCCGCAAGGTGGTCGATTTCCAGGAGTGCAACCTTCACATCCTCAACTACAGCGTGCCCGTCCATGAAAAGCTGCCGCTGGCGGAGCTGAGGAAGCGCCTGTTTACCCTGCCGGACCAGCCGGACCTGATCCCCTACCGCACGTCCTACTACAAGGAAACCTGGGGGTTCTGCCTGCGGCATCGCACCCTGGAAGAGCTGCCGGAGGGGGAGTACGAGATTTTCGTCGACTCGACCCTGGCGGACGGCGCTCTCACCTACGGCGAATGCCTCCTGCCGGGGGAATCCGAGCGGGAGGTGCTGCTCTCGACCCACGTCTGCCATCCGTCGCTGTGCAACGACAACCTGTCGGGGATCGCGGTGATGACCGGGCTTGCCCGCGAGCTCCAGGCTCGCCCGCGGCGGCGCTACTCGTACCGGTTCCTCTTCATCCCGGGGACGATCGGCTCGATCACCTGGCTGGCCCTCAACGACGTCAAGGTCGATCACGGACTGGTGGCGGCGAACCTCGGCGATTCAGGGACGTTTCACTACAAGAAGAGCCGTCGAGGGAACGCGGAGGTCGATCGCGCCGTGCTCGCGGTGCTTAAAGGTGCCGGCGAGCCCTTCGGCATCGAGGAGTTCGTCCCCTTCGGCTACGACGAGAGGCAGTACTGCTCGCCGGGCTTCAATCTCGCGGTCGGTTCTCTGACCCGGACGCCCTACGGCCGGTATCCCGAGTACCACACCTCGGCGGACAACCTGGATTTCGTGAAGCCCGAGGCGCTGGAGGGCTCGCTCCGCACCTACCTCGCGGTGATCGACGTGCTCGAAGGAAACCGGCGCTACCTGAACCTCAACCCCAAATGCGAGCCCCAGCTCGGCCGCCGGGGGCTCTACCGGACGATCGGCGGCGATGAGTCCGGCCGCTCCCGCGAGCTGGCCCTGCTCTGGGTGCTGAACCTCTCCGATGGAGAAAACGACTTGCTCGACATCGCGGAGAGGTCCGGCATGAGCTTCGCGGCGATCCGGACGGCGGCGGACGCGTTGCTGGAAGTGGGACTGCTACGCGAGGAGGACGCATGATCGAGTTCCGGGGCAAGGTGGCGTTGATCACGGGAGCGAGCGGCGGAATTGGCGAGGCGATCGCGATCCGGCTGGCCCGATCCGGGGCGCGGTTGATGCTCTCGGGGCGGACCGCCGAGAAGCTCGATCTGGTGGCGGAGCGGGCGCGGGATCTGACGCCGGGCGTCGAAATCTTCGCCGCTGATCTGGCCGAGGACGATCAGGTGCGCGCCCTGGCGGACCGCACGGTCAAGGCCTATGGTGGGGTGGACCTGCTGATCCACAGCATCGGCCTCTTCCTTGGAGGCCCGTTCGCGACCTCGCCGGTGGAGGACCTCGACCGCCAGTACCGGATCAATGTCCACGCGCCGTATCTCCTGACCCAGTCGCTGCTGCCGTCGCTGGTCGCGCGCCAGGGGGAGGTCGTCTTTATAAACTCCAGCGCGGGGTTCAACCCCGCCCGCGCCGGCTGGGTCGCCTATGCGGCCTCCAAGCATGCCCTCCGCGCCGTGGCCGACGGCCTGCGTGACGAGGTCAACCAGCAGGGGGTGCGGGTGATCACCGTCTTCCCCGGCCGCACCGCGACTCCGATGCAGGAGGAGGTGCACCGCTACGAGGGGAAACCCTACGAGCCCGAGCGCTTCCTCCAACCCCGCGACGTGGCCGCCGCCACGCTGAACGCCCTCGCCCTGCCGCGCACGGCCGAGGTCACCGACCTGCATATCCGGCCGATGCAGGGGGCGCGGTAGGCAGGGCAGAGAAAACAAAGACTTCACCTGTTACGTAGAAGATCGACAAATGAAGCAGAACGAGTTTCCAGAAGGCTGGGACGAGGAACGGATTCGCCGAGTCTTGGAGCACCATGACGGCCAGACGGACGAGGAAGCAATCGCTGAAGATGAAGCCGCCTTAGAGGATGTCTCGAAGCCGTCTCCCCCGCCCGGCGATGAATCGCCGGGCTAGAAACAGCGCTCCCTAAAGGGAGCTTGAAGCCGGATTCATCCGGCGCTGTTCTTAGCCCGGGCATTCATGCCCGGGCCGAAGGCGTCGCGACTGACTTTCGAAACACCCTCTTAGAGAATCCCGAAACCATAGAAACGATCCAACCGCACTCATGAAACAGGTTCAACAGGCCGCCGAGGCGGTCCTTCAACAGCTGGAAACCGTCATCTACGGCAAGCGGCCGGTCCTCGAGCTGGTCCTCACCTGCCTGCTCGCGGAGGGGCACCTCCTGCTGGAGGACGTCCCCGGCACCGCCAAGACGCTGCTCGCCAAGACCCTGGCCCGCACGCTCGGCGGCGGCTTCCGGCGCCTCCAGTGCACTCCCGACCTGCTGCCGGGGGACGTCACCGGATCGAGCGTCTTCAATCAGAAGACCGGCGACTTCGAGTTCCACCCCGGCCCGGTCTTCACCCAGATCCTGCTGGCCGACGAGATCAACCGCGCCACCCCGCGCGCCCAGGCCTCTCTGCTCGAATGCATGGCCGAGCGGCAGGTGAGCGTCGACAACCGGACCTACCCGCTGAAGCGGCCGTTCTTCGTCATCGCCACCCAGAACCCGATCGAGCACGAGGGGACCTTCCCGCTGCCCGAGGCGCAGCTTGACCGCTTCCTGATGCGCCTCGTCGATCGGCTATCCCAGCCTGCAGGCCGAGGAGCAGATGCTGGTGCGCGGCGAGCGGAGCGATCCGCTCGAGGGGGTCGTGCCAGTGATGAATCTGGAGGCGCTGGCGAAGCTCCAGGACCAGGTCCGCGAGGTGCACGTCCACCCCGAGGTGCGACGCTACATCGTGTCGGTGATCTCGGCCACCCGCAACGCCCGCGAGCTGGTGCTGGGCGCCGGTCCCCGCGCCACCCAGGGGCTCTACCGGGCCTGCCAGGCCAAGGCGGCGCTCGCCGGCCGGAGCTTCGTGCTGCCCGACGACGTCAAGCGCCTCTACCCGGCGATGCTCTATCACCGGGTGATCCTCGGCACCGAGGGGCGGCTCTCCAAGCGCAGCGCGCAGCAGGTGGTGGACCAGGCGGTCGGTCTGGTGCCGGCCCCCCTCGTCGATGCCGGGCCCGCCGCCACCGGCCGCCCCGTGGCCGGATGATCCCCGCCGGCCCCGGCAGCGAGGTCCGGGCTCTTCGCCGCCGCCAGGCTCTGTTCTGGGCCCTGGGGGTGGGCCTGACCGCCGTGCTGGTCTCCCTGTTCTCCGCCGGTTTCTTCCTCTACGCCGCCGTGGTGACCGCCGCCGTGCTCGGCCTCGCGGCGCTGCTGCCGGCCGCCAGCCTCCTGGGGCTCGAGGTGCGGCGCAGCCTGGCGTCCACCGAAATCGAGCTCGGGGGAACGGTCGAATCGCGGCTGGTGATCCACAACCGCAAGAGCCTGCCGGCCCCCTGGCTGTTCTGGCGGGAGGCGGTCGACCCCGGCCTCGACGTCGAGGGGGTGAGCTGCGGCTTCCGGACCCTGGCGAGCGAGCAGACGATGCGCGTCGCCTGCACCCTCCACAGCACCCGCCGGGGATTGTTCCGGGTGGGGCCGGCGGTGATCGAGGCTAGCGATCCTTTCGGCCTGGTGAAGCGGTTCAAGGTGGACCCGGAGGTGCGCTTCGTCACCGTGATGCCGCGTACCGTGCCCCTCGGCCAGGGGTGGCCGCTCGGCTACCGGCCGGTCCACGAGGTGCCCCGCCGCCGGAGCGCATTGGAGGACCCCGCGCGCTTCCTCGGCGTGCGCGACTACCGCCCGGGGGACGCCCTGCGGCGCATCCACTGGCGCGCCACCGCCCGCACCGGGATCCTGCAGGTGAAGCTCTTCGAGCCGACGGTGCTCGAAGGGGTCCTCCTCGCCGTGGAAATGGGGCGGTCCGCCTACCCCCGCGCCTCGGCGGAGACGGGGGCCGATCCCGGCGTCGAGCTCGCCGTGACCGCCGCGGCCTCGATCGCCGAGCTCGTCCTCGCCGGCGGCCAGTCGGTGGGGATGATCTCGAACGGCGGCGACGCGGCCGAACGCTATCCGGCCGACTGGACCGGCGGCAGCTTCCGGCGCTACGAGGACGCCCTGGAGGATGCCGGCGCCCGCCGCCTGATCCCCGCCTACCGGCCGCTGGAGGTGGAGCCCGGCCGCGGCGACTGGCAGCGCGACCGCCTCCGCGCCGCCCTGGCGCGGCTGACCCTGGCTCCCGGCCTGACCTTGCCCGAGCTGCTCGTCTCCGAAGGCCCCCGCCTGCCACGCTCGATGGTGGTGATGGTGATCACGCCAGACCTCGGTCCCGCCCTCGGCGGCGCTCTCACCGGGCTCAAGCGCTCGGGGTTCGACGTCGGCGTGGTCTGGGTCCAGACCGGCGGCCCGGGGACGGTCGCCACCAGCCTGCTCGAAGGGGTGCCGGTCTATCCGGTGCGGGAGGAAGGGGATCTCGAGCGAATGGGGGCGCAAAGCCTGTGATCAACTCCGGCGAGCCGCTCGACGACGACCTGTTCACCTTCCTCCTGCATCACGTCGTGGTGCCGGCGGCGGTGATCGCCATGGTCGCCTCGCTGCTCTCCTATCTGGTGGATGTCCGCTCGGCCTTCCTGGGCGGCGGGCCGCAGCTCAAATGGATCGGCTTCTGCTTCGCCGCCGCGACCGTGCTGATCGAGCGGTATCGCCACACCCAGGGGGACCACGAGCTCCAGGGGTGCTACTCGGTCTCACTGGGGATCGCCACGGTCTTCGTCATGCTGGTCGAGCCCTGGGAAACTCGTTCCGTGGGGCTTGGCGAGAAGGTAGCCAATCTGCTGATCATCGCCGCCGTCTGGCATCTGGCAAGAGGGGTGACCCGGGGGCTGAGCCCCGAGGAGGGGCGGCCCGCCGCGCAGACGTTGCGCCTCTTTGGCCTGGACCGCCTTCGCGCCGAGGCCTGGCAGCGCAAGAAGGCGGAGCAGGCGGGTGCCCAGCCGCCCGCCGAGAAGAAGGCGCTGGCGATCCCGGCCAATCCGGCGACGTCGGTGGCGCGTCTCGCCGCCTTCGCCCTCCTCGCCTTCGCCGTCGGCGAGCCGGTGCTGCTGGGGGCCACGCCGCAGACGGGCATCCGGGCACTGGCGGCGGTGGTCGTCTTCCTTTTCGCCACCGGCGTCGTGCTCGCCGCCGGCTCGGGGCTGGATGCCCTCCGCCGCGCCGAGTGGGCGGGCGGCATGGTATCTCCCGGGCTGGTCCCGGGCCGTGTGGCCATCGCCGGAGCGCTCCTCGTCGTGGTGCTGGCCGCCGCCCTGGCTGTCCCCGGCCTCCAGTTCCAGGGCTCCGGCCGGCTCCGGCCGCCGGTGGCCCGGGGCGGGGGAGCGGAGGCGGACCGCGGCTATCAGCAGGGGGATCAGGCGGGCAGGATCTCGCTGCAGCGCCCCCCCGACGAGCAGGCCTCGCGGGGACCGGAGTCCCGTCAGGGAGAGCCCCAGGGGGACCCCAACTCCCAGAGCCGCCAAGCGGCGATACCGGGACCGGCCGCCAGCCTGATCCGGCTGCTGACGGCCGCCGGAAAATGGCTGATCATCCCGCTCGTCCTGGTCATCTTCCTGGCCGCTCTCTGGGCCCTATCCCGGCTCTGGCCGAACCTCGCGGGCTGGCGGGAGAGGCTGGCGGAGCGCTGGCGCGGGCTCCTGAACCGGCTGGCCGCCCTCCTCGGACGTTTTCGCCGGTCCGTCAGCCCGGCGAGCAAGGCCGCCGGCGATCCCCTCGCCAACCTGGAGCTCCTCGCCGGTCTGCCGTCCCGCGACGCGGTCCTGGCGGCTTACCACCGCTTCCTGGATCTGCTCGAGAGCCGTGGCTATCCGCGGCCGGTAAAGTCCACCCCCTACGAGGTGCTCAACGCCCTGCCCTTCGATTTCCGGCTTCTCGCCGATCCGGCCCGCAGCCTGACCGAGCTCTACGTGCGGGCCGCCTACTCCGGCGAGCCCGTCGAGCCCGGCGCCCGCGAGCAGGCGATCTTCATCCTGAAGGGAATGCGAGGTCTGCTGGAAAAGCCCGCGGCCTAGCCACTCAATCTCGCGGCCTGCAGCATCAGGTAGTTCCGCTCCGGCAGGCTCGTCGCGCGGCCGCCGCTTTTTTGAAGTGCGCGATCGCGGCCTCCCGATCGCCGGCCCGTTCGAGCAGATGCGCGCGGACGGCGTCGAGGCGATGATGCCCCGCCAGCCGCTCGTCGGCGTCGAGCATCTCCAGCAGCTCGAGCCCCGCCGCCGGGCCGTGCACCATGGCGGTCGCGATCGCGTGGTTGAGCGCCACCATCGGATTGTCGGACATCCGCTTCAGCACGCCGTACAGCGCGAGGATCTGCGGCCAGTCGGTCTCCTCGACGCGCGCCGCCTCGTCGTGCACGGCCGCGATCGCCGCCTGCAGCTGGTACTCGCCGACCGCGCCTCGCGACAGCGTCGCGGTGACGAGCGCGACGCCCTCGGCGATCGCGCGCCGGTCCCACAGGGTCCGGTCCTGTTCGTCGAGCGGGATCAGCTCGCCGGCCGGTCCGGTCCGCGCCGCGCGCCGGGCGTCGGTCAGGAGCATCAGCGCCAGCAGCCCCGCGACCTCGCCGTCGTCGGGCAGAAGTCTGTGGACCGCGCGCGTCAGGCGGATCGCCTCGCTCGACAGGTCGCCGCGCTGCAGCTCGGGGCCGGAGCTCGCCGTGTAGCCCTCGTTGAAGATCAGATAGAGCACGTGCAGCACGGCGCCGAGCCGCTGCGCGCGCTCGTCCGGCGTGGGCATCTGGAACGGCACGCCGGAGGCCTTGATGCTCTGCTTGGCGCGGCTGATCCGCTGCGCCATCGTCGCCTCGGGCACCAGGAACGCCGCGGCGATCTCGGCCGTCGTCAGGCCGCCGACGGCGCGCAGCGTCAGCGCGATCGCCGAGGAGGTCGAGAGCGCGGGGTGGCAGCACATGAAGAGCAGGACCAGCGTGTCGTCCTGCTCCGCCGCGGCGTCACGCTCGGCGGCGAGGGCGATCTGCTGCTCCGGCGGCACGAGGCTGACCACGATCTCCTCGCGGCGGCGGCGGGCCGCCTCGCTGCGGACGTGATCGGCGATGCGCCGCGACGCGACCTGGATCAGCCAGCCGCGCGGGTTGTCGGGCACGCCCTCGCGCGGCCACTGCGCGGCCGCGGCGATCAGCGCCTCCTGCACCGCGTCCTCGGCGGCGGCGAAGTCGCGGAACCGGCGCAGGACGGCGCCGAGCACCTGCGGCGCGAGGTCGCGCAGCAGGTGCTCGGTACGGAGGTCCAGGGACGGCGAGGTCACACCCAGGTCTTTGGGCGGCCCGCTCATCACCTGCCGCACCTCGATCGGCATGTTGAGCGGCGCGCCGCCGGGTCCGGGCGCGGCGGACGCCTCCGCGGCGATCTCGTAGGCGCGCTCGGGGCTCTCGACGTCGACGATCCAGTAGCCGGCGAGGAACTCCTTGGCCTCGGGGAACACGCCGTCGGTGACCGGCTCTGCCGTCCTTGCCGGCGCGCACGAGCCTCGCCTGGTCGGGCCCGGCCAGCCCTTCGGCCCCCACCAGCTCGCCCGACTCGCCGAGCTTCTTGCTGAAGCTCGATCATGAACGCGATGTGCGCCTGGATGTCCTGCTTCGGCCAGTTGGCGATCTGGTACGGCCCGTCGCCCGGGGTGTTCATCATCAGCATGTATTTCATGGTCGGCTCCTTTCGTTGTCGAGCGCCCCGTGATCGGTGCGTTCAGGGTAAGTCGGAGCCGAAGATGGATTCTCGACATCGCGCCGTGGAGAAACCTCGATTTCCGACGTGCAGAGCACCCGGCTACCGCTGGGGATGTCCCGGGCCACGATGGCGTTGACCCCGATAAAGACGTCGTCCCCCACCGTGATGTCGCCGATCACCTTCGCCCCCGCGCCGATGAAGACGTTGTCGCCGATCACCGGCATCTTCTCGACCCGCCCGGGGTGCGGGGAGCCGATGGTGACGCCGTGGAGGAGGAGAGCGCCGCGGCCGATCCGGGCGTAGCCGCCGATCACCAGCCCCGTGCCGTGGCTGATTCGCAGCCCTGGGCCGATCGCCGCGCCAGGAGCGATATCCACCCCGGTCAGAAACTGATTGTAGCGGGCGAAAAGGGGGCCGAGGACCGGCACCCCATGGCTCTTGAACCAGCGGGAGATCCGGTAGAGCACCACCGCCTGATAACCGGTCTCGAACAGCAGCGACTCGATCACGTACCAGGGGGCACCCTTGGTCTTGATCTCGCGCAGCCGGCGCGTGTCCTCCCGCAGGTTATCGAGCATCAGCTCCCCTCCGGTAACACCTCGACAGGGATCCGCAACGTCTTGCCGCCGTTCTTCTGCGAGAACCAGGAGACCGTCTCGAACACCGGATCGAGCTCCAGGATATAGCTCCCTGGCGCTGGCGGCGCGAGCACCTTCTGCTGCACGCTGACCCGTCCGCCCGGCGGCACCGGCCAGACCATGGGCGTGCGCAGGCCGTCCTCCACGATCTGTTTTCCCGCCGCGTCCAGCCAGTGATAGGCGAGATTCACGCGGGCGGCGCCGTCCGCCGTCCAGGGGAAACGGCTGCGGTTGAACAGGCGGGTGGTGACGGCGAATGTCTCGCCCGCCCGGACCTGGGGCGGCGCCACCGTGTTTCCCCACTGCACCTCGTAGAGGTCGGCGTCGAGCTGCGCGCCCGCGCCCAGATAGGCGAGGGCGACGCCGGTGAAGAAGTTCTCGTTCGTCCGGTCGTCCTGGACGAAGGTGGGGCAGTTGTTGGGCGGATACTGCCGCACCCAGTGCTTGACGCTGCCGGTGCGCGAGGTCACCACCATCTTGTAGACATAGAACGTCGCCCACTTCTGCCGGCGGACCCGGAACGGCTCGCCGGGATCGAGCGACACGCGACGCGTCTCCTCGCCACCAAAATCGAGGACCTCGCGGGCCTTGCCCATCCGGATCTCGACGTGGTTCCCGGGCGCGAAGTTGGTCACCTGGAAGACCGCCCGCGGGATCGGATGCTCGCCGATGAAGTAGAGCTCCACCTGGGTTCCGCCGCCCACCCACATCTGCGCCCCTTGCGGCGCGAAGACGTCCTTCCTCCCCACGATCCGCAGGCCGTCGATCGAGACCCGCTCGTAGCCCGGTACATTGCGCAGCGAGAGCTCCAGCGGGAGGAAGCGGAACGGAATGCCCCGCACGTGCGCCTGCAGGGTCGGCTCGGGAACCGGCGCCCCGAAGGGGGTGAAGAGCAGAGGGGCCAGGAAGAGTCCGGCGACCACGTACCCCGCGAGGAGGAGCCGCGGCGGGCGGATCTCCTTGACCAGGAAGAGGAACGCCGGGATCGCCGTGACGAAGTAGCGGTTGCCGACGAAGCCGCCGCCCCCCTGCCAGTTCCAGGCGATGAAGGTCAGGAAGTAGAGCCCCACGGCGGTGACCGCCGCCAGGAGCACCCAGAGCTCCCCGGCGCGCCGCCTCCCGTGAAGCAGGAAGAAGATCAGGGCGAGCGCGGCGAACGGCGTGTAGACGAGCATCCCGGTGTGCCGCCCGATCAGGAAGTAGCCGATGTTCTCGGCCTCTTCATAGAGGGTCACGTCGACGGCCCGGAAGAGCCAGGTCCAGGTGTTGCCGGTGGTGGAGTTGGGCACCGCCGACGGCTTGGCTCCGTCCTCGCCGCCACTGCCTCCGGTCCGGGCCTGGGCGATCTCGGGGGTGATCGGCACCTTGCCCGGCTCGCAGAGCGTCACCCCCTGCCGGTGGACTCCGAGATAGGCCGAGGGGTGGCCGGTCAGCTTGACGGCGATCCCGGCGATGGCCCCCATGCTCAGGACCGCGCCCAGCATCCAGACGCCCAGCGTCTTCCAGCGGCGGTCCCGCAGGTGGGCGTAGAGCGGCGCGAGCCCCAAGGCGGCGAACATCGGCTTGTCGTAGACGGCGAGGGCGAGCACGGCGCCCGAGAGGAAGGCGAGGAGCAGCTCGCGGCGGCGGTCGGGCAGGCCGGTCTCGTCGGTGCGCGGCAGGCCGAAGAAGAGGCAGGCCGCCACCGAGAACATGTTGAAGACCTCGGGCTGGATCCAGAAGACGTAGGAAAAGCCGACGCTGAGCAGGAAGAACGAGGCCGAGAAGAGGGCCGCGAGGCCGGGCGGGTTGTACCTGCGCAGGTAGAGATAGCCCATCCAGACCATCGCCATGGTCATCAGCATGTTGAAGAACAGCATGCCGTTGGCGCCGAAGAGCCGGGCGAATGGAGCGCCGAGCAGCGAGTAGATGTAGGGCTTGGCGAAGTAGACCGTGTGCCACCCGTCGTCGGTCATCACGATCATGTTGTTGACCGGCCCGTACGGGAACTCCTGGAAGGCGCGGTCGACGTCCTTGGGCTCCACCCTCAGGTCACGGTCGAAGGCGAGGCTCTGCGCGGCGAGGTAATAGGCCCCCTCGTCCGCCTTGAGATGGGTCGGCAGACCGGGCTTGCCAAGCGTCAGCGGAAACAGCAGGAAGAACGCCGTGACCGCCGCGAGGGCCAGATGGACAGTGCGGCTCACGGCGGGGCAGTCTAGCGCAGGTCCGTGTAGAATGAAGGTATGGAGCCGATTCGCGATCCGAAGATCCTCGCCCGAGCTCAAGACGCGTTCGATCTCTGCCAGACGACGGAGAACATGATGCGGCAGAACCTTCGCCGCCGCTACCCGCAAGCGAGCGAGAATGAGATCCAGCAGCGCTTCGCGGCATGGGTCGAGAAGCGTGAGTTTGTGCCCTCTCTGTGACCCGCCTAGAACAAGCGCTGGTCCGTCTCGTCAGTGATCTCCAAGCCGGGAAGTTTCGCTGGGCGCTCGTGGGTGGCTTCGCCGTAACTCTTCGCTCCGAGCCCAGGAGCACACGTGACATCGATGTCGCTCTGGCAGTGGCCGGAGAGCAGGAAGCCTCCGCGGCAGCCCTCCATCTCAGATTGCGAGGCTACCGGGATCATCCGGAGGGAGCCGTCATTGAGCACAAGGATGGGCGGTTGGCTACGGTCCGGTTCATCTCTCCCCCCGTCCAGGGCGGCAGCGGCTCCGCCATCGATCTGCTGATCACCTCTTCAGGAGTGGAGCAGGAGGTCGTAGCTGGCGCGGACCTTCTCGAGGTCCTCCCCCAGATCTGGATACCCGTAGCCCGGTCTGGCCATCTCTTGGCTCTCAAAGTCCTTGCCGGCCGCCCGAAGGATCTGATCGACATTCACTCTCTATTGCGAGACATCGATCCGGCCGAGCTTCAATTAGCTTGGGATACCCTCGCTTTGATCGAGCAGCGTGGCTTTCATCGCGATAAGAAGCTCGCTGCTGAATTTGAAAAAATTATCGGATCGTCGTCCTGAATCGGACGCTGCTCGATTGACCCCCCTCCCGCCCCCTCCATATACTGGCGGAGCCGAAGTTCTTCCGTTTCTGAGATCGATATCCCGCGAGGGTAAACCCATGAGCACCATCTACTTCGATACGCACCTGGGCGATGAGGAGCGGCGCCGCCGCCTCTACTCCGGGGACGTGTTCGTCTATTCGCCGCGCCCGAGCACCAAGGCGCTCACCGAGCTGGCCCGCGAGCTGATCGAGGCGGCGTTCGCCCCTCTCGACCCCCAGCATGCCCAGGACAGCCTCCCGGTCGAGAAGTTTGTCGAGATCGTCGGCCCCCTCAAGCCCCGGTTCATCCACCATCCGCGCACCAAGGAGCTGCTGGTCGAGCTGCTCCGCGACCTCGGATGCGACATGGACAAGACCTACTTCGACGTCCCCCGCATGCGGGTCGCCACCAGCGGCGGGTATCTAACGGCCGGCGTCGCCTATGTGCTCCATCCGCACCGGGACATCTGGTACTCCTCCCCCCCAGCCAGCTCAACTGGTGGCTGCCGGTCTTCCCGTTCGAGTCGGAGAGCTCGTTCGCGTTCCACCCGAAATACTGGGACACGCCGGTCGCCAACTCCTCGGACGAGTACAACCACTACGAGTGGAACAAGGTGGGCCGCGCCAACGCCTCCAAGGAGGTCAAGGCGGACACCCGCAAGCAGCCGAAGCCGACGGAGCCGCTGGAGCTGGAGCCGGACTTCCGCGTCGTCTGCCCGCCGGGCGGCCTGATCCTCTTCTCCGGCGCCCACCTGCACTCGAGCGTGCCCAACAGCTCGGGGCGCTCCCGCTTCAGCATCGACTTCCGCACCGCCCACCTCGACGAGCTGAGGTCGCTGGGCGGCGCGCCGAGCATCGACCGCCACTGCACCGGCACCACCCTCTTCGAGCTGCGGCGCGCCTCGGATCTCTCGCCGGTTCCCGAGGACGTCATCCGCCTCTACGATCCCAACCCGCCCGAGGACCGCGACGGGCTCGTCTTCAAGCCCCCGGCGGAGGCCATCCCCGCCTCGGGGATGTAAACCCCGGTTGAGCCGGCACGACCGCGACGCCTTGGTGATGGGCGCCCCGCCACGGGGCGCCGTTCCCGCCGTCAAGCAGCTGGTCAAGCGCGCCCTCACGGAGAGCGCCTTCCTCCTCGGCACCACCATCCGCGTCTCCACCGCCGAGCCGGCGATCGCCCTTACCTTCGACGATGGGCCTCATCCAGAGGACACGCCGCCGCTGCTCGACCTCCTGGACCGCCATGGCGCCAAGGCGACCTTCTTCGTGGTGGGGAAGAGCGCCCGCCGCCATCCAGAGCTGATCGAGCGGATCGCCCGCGCCGGCCACGCGCTTGGCAACCATACCTGGGACCACCTCTCCCTCCCTTCCCTGAAGGGGCGCTACCGGCGCCGGCAGCTCGTCTGGACGCAGGAGGTTCTCGGCTCCCACGCCTCGGGTCTGTTTCGCCCCCCCTACGGCGAGCAGACTCCCGGCTCGCGGATGGACGCTCTCCGCCTCGGGCTTCGGGTCGTCTGCTGGGACGTGATCGCCGAGGACTGGCGGGACGACTCCTCGGAGGTGATGCTGGCGCGGATCTATCGCCGTCTCCGGCGGGGGAGCATCGTGCTCTTCCACGACACTCTCTATACGACGACCGAAGAGCGCTACCGCGACCGTGGCCCCATGCTCGCCACCGTCGAGCGGCTCCTCCAGGATCTCGGAGAGCCGCTATCGCTTCGTCACCGTTCCCGAGTTGCTGAAGCTGGGGCGTCCGGTGCGGTGGCACTGGTACCAGCGGTCGCGGCTGGACTGGTTGAAGCAGGTAGAGTGAGAGGCGGGGGAGGCGGGATCTTCGCCTTCAGCCCCTCGCGGATCCCCTTCAGCTTGGCCGCCACCGCCGCCTGGTTCCCCTTGCGCAATTCGCGGAGCCAGGCCACCGTCAGGGCGGCGGCGTTGAAGGCGAGGTAGCTGAGCCAATGCCAGGGTTTCGCGTAGCGCCGGGCGTAGATCGCGCCGCTCCTGCCGAACTGGAAGTTCCGCCCCGGGCTGTAGCCGCCGGTCGTGTAGGCCACCATGTGGTAGAGCACGGCCCGGTGCGCGTAAAGGCAGCGGAAGCCGTGGCGCTTCACGCGGGTGCAGAAGTCGGCGTCATCCACGCAGATGTAGAAGACGTCGTCCCACATCCCGGCGGCCTCGGCGGCGGCGCGGCGGATCAGGATGGCGCAGCCGTTGACGTAGTCCACCTCGGCGTCGCGGTCGTACTGGCCGCGGTCGATCTCCCCATAGCCGCGCTCGCGGGTGATCGACTCCCGGAAGCGGAGGATCCCTCCCGCCGACCAGAGCCGTTGCCGGTCACCGTGGAAGTAGCACTTCGGCCCCACGCAGCCGACGTCCGGGGCCGACTCGGCCGCCTTCACCAGCTCCGTCAGCAGGTCCGGCTCGACCTCGATGTCGTTGTTGAGCAGCAGCACGTAGTCGTAGCCGTTCTCGAACGCCCAGCGGAACCCGTGGGCATAGCCGGAAGAGCTGCCGCGGTTGACCTCCACCCGCACTTGCCGGAGATCGGGGTAGGCGGCGGCGATGGCCTCGGGAGAGCCGTCGGTCGACGCGTTGTCGAGCACCACGAGATCGAAGTTGGGATAGGTCATCCGCCGCAGGCTCTCGACCGCCTGCAGGGTGATTTCCTTGCCGTTGTAGTTGACGACGACAGCTGCGACGCGGGGGAGGGAATCCTGCACCGGAGGCTCAGTGATCTTGGGGCTCGAGGTACAGCTCGATCGCTTCGCGAAGGTTCTGGAGAGCCTCCTCGCGCGTCCTTCCCTGAGACCAGCAGCTCTTGAGAGAGGGGCTGTGGGCGACGAAGTACCCGTCTTCGCCTTGTTCGAGGACGACCTTGATTCCCATGGCGGGGATTATCTCAACTTAGGAAGACATCCGCCACCTGATACCATCCCGCTCCGCCATGCCCCTCCGCCGAGACGCCGCCCGCCTCCTCCTGCTCGGGATCAGCGTCCTCTTCAGCCTTCTGATCGCCGAGGTCGCCGTCCGCTGGGTCCGGCCGCAGCCGGTGATGATCGTCTCACGCGGCCTCTATGTGCCCGACCCGCCACGCCGATACCGTCTCCAGCCCGGGTTCCAGGGCAGGGTCGGCAACCGGGTCGAGTTCGATACCCGCGTCTCGATCAATCAACAGGGGCTCCGAGGGGCGGAGATCGGACCCAAGCCGCCGGGCACGCTGCGCGTTCTGGCGCTCGGCGACTCGTTCACCTTCGGCGTCGGCGCCCGGGAGAAAGATACCTTCCCGGTGCGGCTCCAGGAGATCCTGCGCTCGCGGGGCGTCCGCGCCGAGGTGCTCAACGCCGGGGCCCCGGGCTACGGTGTCCCTGACGAAGCCGCCTGGTTCGATCGCTGGGGACGGCCGCTCGCTCCGGACGTGATCCTGGTAACCGTCTTCGTCGGCAACGACCTCCAGGACGCGGCGCCCGGCCCAAAGCCGATGGCGGTGGACGGCGCCCTGGTCATGCCGGGGGAGAAGAGCGGAAGCCTCTCCCGCTGGCTCTACTACCACTCCCAGCTCTTCGTGCTGCTCAAGAATTCATCCCTGGGCGGCTCGCTCCGCCGGCTCCTGGGCCGCCCGGAGCCTCTGGAGACGCGGCAGCAGCGGGAAGAATTCGAGCTCTACATGAAGGAAGCTCCCTCCGGGACCGTCCGGCAGGGCGCGGCGGCGACGGAGCGGGCGGTTGCCCAACTGGCCGCCGGCGCCGGGAACGCGCGCGTCCTCGCCGTCATCATCCCGTCGCTGATCCAGGTCGACCCTCACCGCTGGCAGGCGAACCTCCGGCGGTTCGGGCTCGATCCCTCCCGCTACGACCGCGGCCGCCCGAACCAGATTTTCCGGGGGATCTTCGCCCGCCACGGCATCCCCGTCCTCGATCTGACGGAGCCCTTCGCCCGCGACTTCGCCCGGGGCGAAAAGATCTACTACGCGATCGACCAGCACCTCACTCCCGCCGGTTACGTCCTGATGGCGCGCCAGATGGCCGACCGGCTTTCAGGGACTTGATAGACTCGAACGCTAACGAATCGGAGACCGCCATGGACGACCAGACCCTTCTTCAGCGCATCCAACATCTCGTCGACGAGGAGCACCAGCTGGACCAGCATACCGACCGCTCGCCTGGAGACCACGAGCGCTATCGCGCCCTCCAGGTCGAGCTCGACCAGTGCTGGGACCTCCTGCGCCAGCGGCGCGCCCGGCGCGAGTTCGACCAGGACCCCGACCAGGCGAAGGTCCGGGACGAGAAGATCGTCGAGAGCTACGAGCAGTAGCTCCCAATCCACTCAGGTGACGCTTTTCTCCGGCTCCGGCTCCGCGAACAGGGAGAAGCGCTCGCGCCGGGGAGCCAGAGGGATGAAGCGGTTGATCCAGGCGAAGAAGACCAGCAGCGCGAACCGCCAGCGCAACGCGAAGACGGGGCGCGGGAAGACGTAGCCGGAGAGGATCGACATCGCGGCGCGGTGAACCTGGAGCGGCCCCTGGCCGGTCAGGAAGAGCTCGCGGAACGAGTGGTCGTAGTAGAGGTCGACCAGCCGGAAGAACATCGACGAGCTCTCCTTGATGAAGCGGATGTACCGCCGCCGCAGGCGCGCCGGCTCCGCGCCTTCCTTCACGGCGGCGATGATCGACCGCGCCGCCTCCGCGCCGCTCATCATCCCCATGCAGACGCCGGTGGAGAAGATCGGATCGATGAAGGTCGCGGCGTCCCCGGCCAGGAAGTAGCCGGGGCCCGCGTACGGGGCGCAGCGGTAGCTGAAATCGGCCAGCACGTGGGTCTCGGTGGGGAAGGTCGCGCCGGCGGTGCGCTCGCGCAGCACCGGACAGCGGGAGATCCCCCAGGCGAGCATCTGGTCGGCGGGGAGCCCCACCTTGCGCGCCTCGTGGTCGTGCATGACCATGCCGATGCTGGTGCGGGTCTCGTCGAGGGGGATGATCCAGAACCACCCCTCCTCGCAGACCACGATCACGATGTACCCCCCCTCGGCCCCGGGCCGGCGCCAGACGTTCTCGAAGTGCCCGAAGTAGGCGATCTTCTTCAGATGGGGGAGGACGCGGCGGGTCCCCAGGTGCTTGCCGAGCAGGGTGGACTGGCCGCTGGCATCGATCAGGAAGCGGGCCGAGAGATCCCCCTCGTCGGTGGCGATCTCGACGTGCCCATCCTCCAGGCGCAGGATCTTGCGCACCGCGGTCCCCTCGCTGATCTCCGCGCCGGCCTGGCGGGCGATCTCCATCAGCCGGGCGTCGAAGGGCGCGCGTTCGAGGTTGAACGACTCCGTCTCTCCCCCCATGCTCATGGTGAAGGGGAAGAGCGAGGGCTCCCCCCCGCTCCCCACGATGAACTCCGCCCCCCTCTTCTCCACCTTGGGGAGCCCCTCGAGACCCTCCAGGAGGTCGAGCTCCTTGAAGAGTTGAAAGTTGCGCGGCAGCAGCGATTCGCCGATGTGGAAGCGGGGGAAGCGGGTCCGCTCGAGGACCCGCACGCGCAGCCCGGCGCGGGCCATGACCAGGGCCGCGGTCGACCCGGCCGGGCCGCCGCCGATGATGACAGCGTCGTAGGAAGATGAATCTGGTGTCATGGCGGGGATTCTATCCTGCGAATCAGACCGGGCGCTCCGGGGAGGCTGTGGCACAATGCCATCTGTATCTATCACGTGAGACCAGCCAACGTGCACCCGCCAAGACGTTCCCGTCTCTGGACACGTCCCGATCCGGCATCCGCCAGGGCCGGGCGTGAGGGTGAGCTCCTGGCCGCGCGCGTCCGCATCGGTTGCGCGGCGGCGGCGGCCCTGGGGCCGCTCGGGAGCATCCTCTTCCAGCCCCCCGATCGCGAACCCTGGATCGGTCTGTCCGGCGCGCTGCTGACCGCGCTGCTGGGGATCGCCGTGCTGGGCTTCGCCCGCCGGTCCGCCCCACCGCCCTGGCTGGGGTTCTTCACCTGCGTTCTCGACGTCAGCATCGTGAGCGCGGCGAACCTGGCGCTTATCGTCTCCGGAAGCCCTCTCGCGGTCACCAACGGCCGTACGGTCTTCAGCGTCTATCTCCTGGCCCTGGCGTTCACCTGCCTGCGGCAGGACGCCCGGATGTGCGTCACCGCGGGGCTCTCCGCCATCCTTCAATATGGCGCCCTCGTCGTCTGGGTGGTGACGCGGAGCGAGGCCCTGGGCCTCCCTCTCTCCAGCGTCACGTACGGCGTTTTCCGCTGGGACCACCAGATCACCCGCCTGGTCATCCTGGGAACCGCGACGGCGGTCAACGTCGCGATCGTCCGTCAGAGCCGCGACCTGCGCCATCAGCGGGACCGGGCCGAAGAGGCCAGCCAGTCCAAGAGCGAATTCCTGGCCAACATGAGTCACGAGATCCGCACCCCTCTCAACGCGGTCCTCGGCATGATGAGCCTCCTCCTCGAGACCCCTCTCTCGCAGACTCAGCGGGAGTACGTGACCACGGCCCGCGGCAGCGGCGCGGCGCTGCTGGCGGTCATCAACGACATCCTGGATGTCTCGAAGGTCGAGGCCGGCAAGCTGGAGATCGAGCTCGCCCCGTTCGTCCTGCGCGAATGCCTCGACGAGGCGATAGGAATTCTGACCCCCAAGGCGGCGAGCAAAGGGCTGGCCCTCCATTGCCGGGTGGCGGACGGCGTTCCCGCGGCCATCGAGAGCGACGCGGCCCGCCTGCGCCAGATCCTGGTCAACCTGCTGGACAACGCCATCAAGTTCACGGCGCGCGGGGAGGTGAGCCTGGAGGTCGAGCCCGGGCCGGAGCGCGAGGGCCTCCGCGAGCTCCGCTTCGCCGTGCGCGATACGGGGATCGGCATTCCGGCCGACCGCCTGGACCGCCTGTTCAAGCCGTTCAGCCAGGCCGACTCCTCGATGTCCCGCCTCTACGGCGGCACCGGCCTGGGGCTGGTGATCAGCCAGCGCCTCGCCGAGCGTCTGGGCGGGCGGATGTGGGTGGAGAGCGAGCCGGGCCGCGGCTCGTCCTTTCTTTTCACCCTCCGCGGCCGGCCCGACCCGACGTTCCCCATCCGCCCTGTCGCCGACGATCCCGGAGGCTCCCGGCTGGCCGAGCACCTCCCGCTGCGCATCCTGCTGGCGGAGGACAACTCCATCAACCAGCGGGTGGGCCTGCTCCTGCTCGAACGGATGGGTTATCTGGCCGACGTGGCCGGGAATGGCAGCGAGGTCCTGGAGGCGTTGCGCCGCCAGCCTTACGACATGATCCTGATGGACGTCCAGATGCCGGGGATGGACGGCCTGGAGGCGACGCGCCGCATCCGCGCCGAGTTTCCCCCGAGCGCCAGCCACGCATCGCCGCGCTGACCGCGAACGTCCTGCGCGAGCAGCGGGAGATGTGCCTCGCCGCCGGAATGGATGACTTCGTGCAGAAGCCGATCGCATTCGCGGAACTGCGGGCGGCGCTCGCCCGTTGCGGCAGTCCGGAGCCCGCCGGCACGGCGTCCGCCGGCGTGGAGTGGCCCCCTGCCCTGCCGGGTGACGGCTCGTCCCCGCTCGACCCGGAGCGCCTCGCCAGCCTGCGGCTGCTGGGCGGGGCATCCGGCAAGCCGATCTTGCCGATCCTCGTGGAGACCTATCTGGCCGAGGTGCCGCGCCGCCTCGCGCGGATGCGGGAGGCGGTGGTCCGGGCCGACGCGGAGGACCTCAACTTCGTGGCCCACAGCCTCAGAGGGATCAGCGCCCAACTAGGCGTAGTGCGAGTCGCCGATCTCAGCGCTGAGCTGGAGCGAATGGGAAGGGACGCCGAGCTCGGCGGCGCCGACGCCCTCCTCGCCCAGCTCGAACGCGAGATCGACCGCGCCGTGCCACTGCTTGAAGAGGAGCGCTCGGCGCTGCCCCAGGGTCTCCGTGATATCGTATAGCAGCATAAGAATCGCCCCGTTCGAACCAGCTTTGGCCCAGAGGCAACGGCATGGACAACTCGCAGTCCAACGACGTGTACGCTCCCGGAGGTCTGGAATCGCCGGCGGAGCGCGACCGGCTCGACGGGCTGATCCCGGTCGTTTACGAGGAGCTGCGCGGGCTGGCGGGGCTGCTGCTGAGCGACAAGGCGGCCAATCTTACGTTGCAGCCGACCAGCCTGGTTCACGAGGTCTATCTGCGCCTGCTCGACCAGCGGCGGGTGGACTGGCAGGACCGCCTGCACTTCCTGCGGATCGCGGCGAAGGTGATGCGGCGGGTGCTGGTCGACCAGTGCCGGGCGCGGGTCGCCAAGAAGCGGGCCGGCATTCGGGTTGCTCTGGAGGATGAGGTGGGGCTCGCCACCGCCGCTCCCGAAGAGGCCGACATCCTCACCATCGACCGCTTGCTGGACGATCTCCAGGCCCATGACCCACAGCAGGCTCGCATCATCGAGCTGCGCTTCTTCGCCGGTCTGACGGTGGAGGAGACCGCGGCCGCCCTGGGGATCTCGAAGGCGACGGTGAAGCGGGACTGGGCGGTCGCCAAGGCTTGGCTGACGCTTGAGATGGGACGCGAGATGGGGCGCGAGCGCCAGGGCGATGGAAGCTGAGCGCTGGCAGCGGGTCAAGCAGCTCTTCGGCGACGCGCTCGACCAGCCGCTCGCCGCCCGTGGTGCCTGGTTGGAGGCGGCAGCGGCCGGCGATTCCTCAATAATTGCCGAGGTCGGCGCGCTGCTCGCGGCCTACGAGCAGGCGGACGACCGCCTCGAGCAGGGCGCGGCGGCGCTGGCCCCCAGCGTCTGGGAGGATCTGCAGACGGCGGTGGCCGGCCGGCTGATCGGCCCGTACCGGATCGTCTCCGAGCTCGGCCGGGGGGGCATGGGCGCCGTCTATCTGGCCGCCCGCGACGAGGCGGGGTTCGCGCAGCAGGTCGCCGTCAAGCTGATCAAGCGGGGGATGGACACGGATGGCATCGTCCGGCGCTTCCTCCACGAGCGGCGCATCCTGGCCGGGCTGGTCCATCCCAATATCGCCCGCCTCTATGACGGTGGCTCCACCGCCGACGGCCGGCCGTACTTCGTCATGGAGTATGTGGCGGGGGAGCCTGTCACCCAGTTCGCCGCGATGCGCGGTCTGGGGGTCGAGGCCCGGCTGGATCTGTTCCTCAAGGTCTGCTCCGCCGTCCAGTATGCCCACCAGCGCCTGATCGTCCATCGCGACCTGAAGCCGGCCAACATCTTGGTGGGGGCGGACGGTGAGCCCAAGCTTCTCGACTTCGGGATCGCCAAGCTCCTCGATCCGGCGGAATCCGGCGGCGGGCTGACCGATCTCCACCAGCGGCCGATGACCCCGGACTACGCGAGCCCCGAGCAGCTCGACGGCGGCGCGGTGACCACCGCCACCGACGTCTACGGCCTTGGAATCCTCCTCTACGAGCTGCTGGTGGGGAAGAGCCCCGCCGCGGTAGAGCGCCAACTCGGGCCGGGCTGGGCGGCGCGGCCGCCGAGCCACGCCGTCAGAGTGCTGACAGGAGGTGCTGAAGCCCGCCGGCTGCGGGGGGATCTCGACACCATCGTGGCGACCGCCCGGGAGCCTGCCAGCGCGCGGCGCTACGGCACGGCGGCGGCGCTGGCGGAGGACGTCGGGCGCCATCTCACGCACCGGCCGGTGGCGGCCCGCCGTCCCACCCTGGCCTACCGATTGGGCCGCGCGGTGAGGCGCCACAAGCTGGCCGCGGCCTTCGCCGTCTTCCTCGCCCTGTTCGCCGCCACCGCGGCCTGGCAGGCTTACGAGATCGACCGCCAGCGCGAGCGGGCGGAGGCGCTCTCGGGGTTCCTCACCGGGCTCTTCCGCGGCGCCGATCCCGAGCAGACCCGCGGCGACACGCTCACCGTGCGAGAGCTGCTGGACCAGGGCGCGAACCGCCTGCTCGACGAGCCGGGGGTCGCTCCGGAGTGGCGGGCCGATTTCCTGGGCACGGTGGGGGAGGTCTACGCCAACCTCGGCCTTTATAACGACGCTGAGAAGCATCTGCGGGCGGCCCTCGCCCTGCGCTCCCATGAAGGGGGCCGGCAGGCCGAGCGCGAGGCCGCCCCCCTCCTCACTTTGCTCGGGCATGTGGCCTGGCAGCGGGGGGACGGCCCGGAGGCGCGGCGGCTTTACGAACAGTCGATCGTTGCCAAGCGCCGGCTCTTCGGCCCGCGGGCCCTGCCGCTGGCGGAGGATCTCAACGGCCTCGGGCTGGTCGCCGCCGAGGCGGGGGACCCGTCCGGGGCGGCGCGCTGCTTCGCGGAGGCGGCGGAGATCGCCCGCCGGGCGGGGCGCGCGGGGAGGAAGTCGCTGGCCGACGGCCTGAACAACCAGGGGTGGCTCGCCCGGCGCCAGGGGGATCTCGGGACGGCACAGGCGCGTTTCGGAGAGAGCCTGCGGCTCAGCCGCGAGGTGCTCGGGGAGGACCATCCGGAGACCGTCCGCGTGCGCAGCAACCTGGCGTCCATCCTGTTCCAGCGCGGCGATCTGGAGGGCGCCGAAAGCTCCTACCGGGAGATCCTGGCCGTCCGCCGGCACCTGCTCGGCCCCGACCATCCCGACATCGCCCGCACCCTCAACTACCTGGGCACCGTAGAGGAGAAGCGAGGCCGTCTCGCGGCCGCCGAAGGCGCCTTCCGCGAGTCCCTGGCGATGTGCCGCCGGCTCGATCCGCCGCAGGAGCTGACGGCGGCCCTGGCCCTCGACGGTCTGGCGGCGATCGCCCGCCGGCAGGGGGATCTCGTGGCGGCGGAAGCCGCCTACGCCGAGAGCTGCGAGCTTTTCCAGCGCCATCTCGGGGACGAGCCCCAGGGGTTCGCCAATGCTCTCCAGGGGCGGGCGGTGGTGCAGCGCGACCGCGGGAACCTCGCCGCCGCCAGGAGCGGGCTGCGACAGGGGATCGACCGGCTCGCCGGCATCGGCGGCACCGGGCTGCAGATCGCCCAGGCCCGGCGGCTCCTCGCCAAGCTGGAGCATCCACCGCGCTGAGGGGCGTGAGCCCGTTTTTTCCGCGTTTCCGCGTAGAGGGGCGATCCAGACTTTCGGGCTGCCTGCAGCGTCCCGAACTCCGCCCGTGAGGGCGAATCAGGAGGGCCTCTCTTGCGTCATATTTTGAAACTCTCATGCCTCTGTCTCGGCCTGCTGGCATCGCCGCTCGCGGCGCAACAGGGGGTGGTGCCGCCCGTCATCCAGACCGGCTCCCTGAACGTCGTCCTCGATCCCATGACCATCTCGTTTCTGCCGGTCGACACGGACCTGCTGCGGGCGGGCCTCTGCTCCGGCCGTCCCCCCGTCGACAACTGGGGGGCGCTCTCCCCGCGGGGGGAGTGCAACGTCTCGGTGGCCCCGCCGCCGGACATCCCGCTCGAGGTCGACGGCGCCGCTCAGCGAGGGAGCTCCGTCCGGGTTTCCCTCCATCCGGGAGGCGCGGAGGATCTGGCGGGGGAGCGCGCCGGTCGACACCGCGTGCGGCCTCTGGGACCTTTCCATGATCCTCGAGCCGGACGCGGCGCAGCCGGCTTCCGAGCTGGACCTCGAGACCTCCGGAGTGACCTCCGAGGAGAACCCCGCGCAGGGGGTGTTCGCGGGGGTGGTGAAGCTCGCCGTCCGCTACCGCTTCGTCAACCGGACCAAGAGCGCTTCCTACGAGCTGCCGGCCGTGGTCTCGCTCGAGCTCTCGGGGCATTGGGCGGCCGTGCCCGAGGGGGGGCCGAGCCTCGGCCCTGGCGCCAGCAACCTGGCGCTGTTTACCGGCATCTCCGGTGGGGCAGTGGGCGGGCTTTCCCGCCTGCGGGACCTGGGGGGGCACGCGCTGCCCGGTCTGTTTCACCCCGGGTCCGGACGTCATACCGGCGCTGAACGCGGATCATTGATCCCGTTCGACTGACTTTCAGCAACCGATCAGTTTTTCGAAGCGCGCGCCTGATCCCAGGCGCGCCTCTCCCCGCGCCCATGGACGCCGCCGGGAGAGGTGTACCTCATTGCGTTCAATTTATGTTCGATAAGGAGAACCCTGATGTCGATGAACCCGTTCGCGCGCCGCCTCGTCCGCCGCGGTCCGATGCTGATCCTCGGCCTGCTCCTCTGCGGGCTGACTCTCCAGACCCGTCCGGCCGCCGCCGCTCTGAGCCCGATCCTGCAAGGGTACTGGGGCAAGCCGAACCTCGAATCCGGCAACGGCAACAAGATCGCCGTCGGCCGGTTCAACCATCTCCATGCCGTGTTCGAGAACGAGGACACGAGCACTCTCACCTACGACATCTTCTACACGGACATGGGATACGACACCACCAATTCCACCGATCCATATCTCTGGAATTATCAACAGCTCTCTTTTGACGGAGGCTCCTCGCAACCCGCCGTGGCGGTGGATGGCAGCGGCCTGGCCGTGGCCGTCTGGGTTTCCAGGCCCTCCTCGTCAAACCCGCTGGGAGCCATCTGGTACATTCGCCAGACGGCGGTCAACTGCCAGGGCGGCTGCTGGTCGCAGCCGCGGCAGGTCGTCTATCAGGGGTCGGAGCCTTCCATCGCCGCCATGAACGGCGTCGTCCATCTCACCTGGACGTGCGGCGACCGGGTGCAGTACACCTCTTTCCCCATCGCGTCCCCGCCGTCGCTCCCGCTCTGGCTGGGCGAGGTGGTCGATTTCACCAACTGTCCCGGCACCCGCTTCCATCAGCCGTCGGTCGCCCTGGCCTTGCCTCCGTGCGGAACGCTGAGTGTCAAAATCGCCTCGCTGCTCTCTTCCAACGAGCAGGCGACGGTGGGGACCTGCCACCTCGCCGCCACCCAGTCCGGCCCGCGCGTCTACGAGCGCGACGTCAATACCCAGACCTGGTCCACGGTCTTCCAGGAGGTGACGAGCGATCCGGCGTCGAACCAGCCGGACCCGGTCGCCGCCTCGATCTCGATGAACGCCAACCGGATCACCGGCGATTTCTACCTCGCCTGGTCGGACGTGCAGAACTCCGCGGGACGTACCCGGGTCGGGCACGGCAAGGCTACCACCTGGGACGTTTCGCAGTCGGTCTCTCCGCAATCGCACGACGTTCACGTGGCGGCGAAGAGCGGGGGAGCCGCCGGCCACTTCCGCCTCGCCCTGGGCGGTCCGGGCTGGAGCACCGGCGCCTACACCCAGACCGGGAGATGGAACGGCGGCAGCCTGACCTGGACTGGACCGGCGATCACGATTCCCGCCTCGCCGCTGCCGCTGGCCGGACATCCCGAGGCCCTCTACTGGAGCCGCTGCGCCAGCAGCCAGCTCCGCGAGATCAAGACCTACACCCAGGCTTCCGATTGGAACAACACCTGGTTCTCGGAAGCCGCCATCGACCCGTCGCTGAACAGTCCGGTGAACTGTTTCCTGATCGCGGTCGCCAACGCGGTTCAGCTCCCCAACTGCTTCCAGAGCCACCTGTTTCTCGCCCAGATGGCCGTCGGGAGGGACGACGCGGTCGTGGTGGACTTTGGCGACACCTTCGCCATGGCCAAGCTGACCGATTCGGGCGCCGAGCTCACCACCCTCGCCGGCGCCACCATCCAGGTGACCTGGGCGCCGGGGGCGGTGCTCTATTCCTGGGAGAACGGCTTCGCCGTCGCCACCTCGCGGGAAAGCGTCCGTTTCTCCAGCAAGGACGCGCGATTCGACGTCCAGGACCTCGGCCGGCTGGATCAGCCCGGCGGCAAGTAAGGCATCCGGGGTGGCACCTGATCTGCACGGTTCCGGCAAGATGGCGAGCCAGACGATCGACCGTCCTGACGGAATAGCGGTCCAGGTGCCGTCCCTCGGCCACCGGCAGATCATCGTGGTGTTCAGCGGCCTCCTGCTGGCCATGCTGCTCGCCGCGCTCGACTCGACCATCGTGTCGACGGCCCTGCCGACCATCGTCGGCGATCTCGGCGGGCTCGAGCATCTCGCGTGGGTGGTCACCGGCTATCTGCTGGCGCAGACGATCGTGACCCCGATCTACGGCAAGCTCGGCGATCTCTATGGCCGCAAGATCGTCCTGCAATCGGCGGTCGTCCTCTTCCTCGCCGGCTCGGTGCTGTGTGGCCTGAGCCGAACGATGACCCAGCTGATCCTTTTCCGGGCGATTCAGGGGCTCGGCGGCGGCGGCCTGATGGTGACCTCGCAGGCGGTGGTCGGCGACATCATCCCGCCGCGCGACCGCGGCCGCTACCAGGGCATTTTCGGCGCGGTGTTCGGCATCGCCAGCATCGCCGGCCCCCTGCTCGGCGGCTATTTCACGACGCACCTCTCCTGGCGCTGGATCTTCTACATCAACCTGCCGCTGGGGATCATCGCCCTGGGAGTGCTGGCCGTCACGCTCCCCGCGCGGTCCGAGCGCCGCTCCCACGCGATCGACTACGCCGGCGCCGCGCTGCTCGCCGTCGTGCTGAGCGCGATGACGCTGTTCTCGGATCTGGGCGGCGGCATCTATCCCTGGTCGTCGCCGCTGATCCTCGGGCTGATCGCCACCGCCGCCCTCGGGCTCGTGGTGTTCGTCTTCGTCGAGCGGGCGGCGAGGGAGCCGGTCCTGCCGCCACGGCTTTTCCTCGAGCGGTCGTTCGCGGTCACCTCGATCGTCGGACTGATCGTAGGCTTCGCCATGTTCGGCTCGATCACCTACTTCCCGGTCTTCCTGCAGGTGGTGAAGGGGGTGAGCCCCACCGCGTCAGGAATGCAGATGCTGCCGATGATGGGCGGACTGCTGGCGATGTCGGTGATCTCCGGCCAGCTGATCAGCCGCACGGGGCGCTACAAATTCTTTCCAATCCTCGGCACGGGAATCATGACCTTCGGGCTGTTTCTGCTCTCGCGGCTCTCCCCCGGCACCAGCACCTATCTGACGTCGGCGTACATCCTGCTGCTCGGCATCGGTCTGGGGATGGTGATGCAGGTACTGGTGATCGCCGTGCAGAACGCGGTCGACTACCGGGACCTTGGCGTCGCGACCTCGGGCGCCACACTGTTCCGCCTGATCGGCGGCTCCCTCGGCACAGCGATCCTCGGCGCGATCTTCGCCACGCGGCTGACGGGAAACCTTGCCCGGATGATGCCGCCCGGCGCCGCCGGCAGCCAGCTTTCGGGCACCGGCCATATGACCTCCGCCGCACTCGCCAGCATGTCGCCCGCGACGAGGGCTGCCTACGGCGCGGCCTTCACGGCCTCGCTCAACACCGTTTTTCTCGTCGCGGCCATCGTGTGCGCGATCGGTTTCGCCTTCACCTGGCTGCTGCCGGAGCGTCCGCTGCGGGCCACCGTCGCCGCGACGGCCGGCGAGACGGGCAACGAGGCGGGGGAGGCATTCGGGCGCCCCGCCGATGAGGAGAGCGCCGAGGCGCAGCTCTACGGCGCGCTGGCTTCACTCTCCGACCGCGCGGTGCAGCGCCAGCACATCGAGCAGATCGTGGCCCGCGCCGGCGAGACGCTGACCCCGCTCGCGGCCTGGCTTCTCACCCGGCTCGAGCGGGATCCAGGGCGCGACCCCCTCGCGGTGGGACATGAGCGGGGTATCGCCGCCGACCGCGTGCGTCTCGCGCTGGAGGAGCTGGGCCAGCGCGCTCTGATCGAATCCGGCAACGGCGGCCCGGCGTTCGCGCTGACGCCGGCCGGCTGCGATGTGTTCGACCGGCTCGTCGCGGCGCGCCGTGCCCATCTCTCCGATCTCGCCGCGGACTGGGACCCCGGCCGCAACCCCGATCTGGTGGCCTTCCTGACCCAGGCCGCCGAGCGAGTGGTGCCGGACGCGCACCGCGCCGGCCGCGTCTAGCTCGGAGCCCTCCACCCCATATGCGTTAACCTAGTTCTTGATTTTGGTGACAGGTTCCGTAAACTGGAGCCATGGACACTCTCCACGCTCTTGAGACGCAGTGGTCGTACCTTCGTTCCTTTTTGCCTTCGGAGTCAGATTTAGAGTCCAGTGCCCGCAGTAGTGAGGCGTTGTTGCGCCGACGAGTGATCCGCAAGGCGGAGACGCTGCTGCGTCTGGCGCTGGTTTACTGTTGCGGAATGTCGCTACGGCAGACCAGTTGTTGGGCTCACGTACAGGGGTTAGGGAAGATCTCGCAGGTGGGGGTAATGAAGGCATTGCGCCGGTGTTCCGGCTGGTTAGGACAGTTGCTGGGGGCGAAATTGGCGGAGCGTGCCCAGTGCCTTCAAGTGAAGGGCTTTCGCCTTCGTCTGGTGGATGCCACGACGGTGTCGGCGCCCGGCAGTGAGGGCACCGATTGGCGGATTCATCTGGGGTTTGATTTGGGCAGTTTGTCCATTGACTCTGTGGAGCTGACGGGTCCGGAAGGGGGAGAGAGCCTGAGTCGGTTTCAGGTTGGCCAGCGCGAGGTGCTGATCGGGGATCGGGGGTATGCCCATGCCAAGGGTTTGCTGTGCGTCCGGCA
Source organism: uncultured Acidobacteriota bacterium (assembly GCA_963792575.1). Taxonomy (GTDB): domain Bacteria; phylum Acidobacteriota; class Thermoanaerobaculia; order Multivoradales; family UBA5704; genus DATARR01. Next base: position 211,221 of record CAWBWZ010000020.1, on the reverse strand, counting down.
AGCCGGAGGGGAGTTTCTGGTGCGCCTGAACTGGCAGAATCTGCCGCTTCAGACACCGTCCGGGGAGAGTTTCGACCTGTTGCAGGCGGCCCGGGGGATTGCCGATACGGAGGCGGCAGAGTTCGCAGTCCAGACCGCACCGAGGCGTCAGACACCGGCGATGGCGGCCCGTTTGGTGATGCTGCGCAAGAGCGCGCCTGCCACCGAACAGGCGCGCAAGAAAATTCTTCGTGCAGCCAAGAAGAAGGGTCGTCAAGTCGACCCCCGGACGTTGGAGGCGGCGGCCTACATTTTCCTGTTGACCTCGTTGCCTGCCAATCAGCTGACAGCTTCACAAGTGCTTGAATTGTATAGGTTCCGTTGGCAGATCGAGCTAGCCTTCAAACGTCTGAAGAGTCTTTGGGATCTGGGTAGCGTGCCCGCCAAGGATCCAGATTTAGCGCGGACTTACCTGTATGCCAAGTTGTTGATGGCTTTGCTGGTGGAGGATTTGACGGGAGAGTCCCGGTCCAATTCCCCCTGGGGCTTCCGACTGCGAGCCCCAGAGCCCGGAGGGGAGTTTGTGGCGTCTTCAGGCGCTGTTCTATGAGGCGCTACGCTGCGCCGTTCTCGGTCTCAACGATCTGAAGGCCCTGCTGAGCCAAGCTCCTCAGCTCCGAAGTTTGCTCCTGGATTCGCCTCGAAAGCGCAAACGACAAGCCGTTGAGGCCTCTTCCGCAGCACGTCTCTTGGCAAAAGGTTAACGCCTATGGCCCTCCACCCCCACCCCACAGCCCACCCGGCGGGGTGGTTCGCAACGCGATATAGCTGCGCCATCATTCTGCGCATGGTTGCGCGACCCTCCAACACCCGTCCCCTGATCCTGGGGACGCTCTCGTTCGCGGTCTGCTTCGCGGCCTGGGGGCTGATCGGCGCCTTCGCGCCCCGCTTCCGCGAGATGTTCTCGCTGACCGCGACCCAGACGGCGCTGCTGGTGGCCGTCCCGGTGCTGCTCGGCTCGCTGGCGCGGCTTCCCGATGGGCATGCTCACCGACCGCTTCGGCGGACGCGCCGTCTTCACGGTCCTGCATGGCTGGCGGTGGCGGCTGCCGGTCTGGATGGTGCCGGCAGCAGGCGAGCTATCCAGGCGCTGCTGCTCGGTCGCGTTCTTCCTCGGCCTCGCCGGCTCGTCGTTCGCCATCGGCGTCGGCTACGTCTCGCGCTGGACCCCGCCGGAGCGGCAGGGCAGCGCGCTCGGCGTCTACGGCCTGGGCAACATCGGCCAGTCGGCGGCGGTGTTTCTGGGGCCGCGTGCTGGCGGCGCGGATCGGCTGGCAGCCGGTCTTCCAGCGGAGTCGCCGTCCTGCTCGTCGTCTGGGCGGTCGCCTTCGGCCTGCTGGCGCGCAATGCTCCGGCTGACCGGCCGGCCGCAAGGGCATCGGCGCGATGCTCGGCGTGCTCGCGCGCGAGCGGCTCGCCTGGGTGCTCTCGCGCGTTCTACTTCCTCACCTTCGGCGGCTTCGTCGCCTTCTCGATCTACCTGCCGACGCCTGCTCAAGGATCAGTTCGGCCTCGACGCCGGCGGACGCCGGCTTCCGCACCGCCGGGTTCGTCGTGCTCGCGACCCTGCTGCGCCCGGCTCGGCGGCTGGCTCTCCGACCGCATCGGCGGCGCGCGCGTGCTCGCCGGCGTCTTCCTCGGCGTCGCGCCCGTTCGCGCTGCTGCTGGCCTGGCCGGCGATGCTGCCGTTCACCGTCGGCGCGCTCGGCTGCGCGGCGCTGCTCGGCCTCGGCAACGGCGCGGTGTTCAAGCTGGTGCCGCAGTACTTTCCCGAGCGAGACCGGGCACGGTCACCGGCCTGGTCGGCGCCATGGGCGGCCTCGGCGGCTTCTTCCCGCCCCTGCTGCTCGGCGTTCTTCCGCGACCGCACCGGGCGTGATCTGGCCGGGGTTCGTGCTGCTCGCCGCCACCGCGCTGCTGCTCGTGGTGGGTCGAACCAGCGCGTCTTCGTGCCGCGGCAGCAGGCGCTCGAGCTCGCGCTGCCCGCCGATCTCGCGCCGCACCGCCGACCGCCTGCGCGCCGGCGCCTGGGCCACGCTCTGGACCGGCGCTGCTGGTCGCCGCCATCGTGGTCGGCTCGCGCAACCTGCAGAACTTCGATCCGGCGCTGGTGATCTACACCTTCGCCGTCGTCTTCGCCACCTGGGGCGTCGTCTACCACTACAACGTCTGGCTGGAGAAGCCGCCGACGCGCGTCTACTGGGAGCGCGGCTGGCAGCTCTTCCGGCAGCGGGGCGTCGCTGCGCAGCCTCGCCGCGCTGCTGCCGGCTCGCCTGGCACGCACCTCGTCGGCGCAGACGCTTCATCGCGCAGCGCTCGCGCCTGCGCTGGTGGATGCACCAGTGCCTCTTCTGGGGCTGCCTGCTGGCGGTGGCGATCACGTTTCCGCTGGTCTTCGGCTGGATCCACTTCCGCACCGCTGCCCGGCGACCAATTGACCTACGTCACCTACCTGTTCGGTTTCCCGACCGGCTCGTTCCGGCTCGCACACGGTCGTCGGCGTGGCTGCTCTTCCACGGCCTCGACATCTCGGCGGTGCTGGTGCTCGCCGGCATCGCGCTCTCGCTCTGGCGCCGCATGCGCGACCGAGGGCGCGCGCGCGCTGCAGCAGTTCGGCATGGATTTCCTGCCCGCTCATCCTGCTCTTCGCGATCTCGGTCACCGGCCTGGCGCTCACCGTCTCGCAGGATTGGCTGCGCGGTCGGCTCTACAGCTTCCTGGCGATCCTGCATGCGATCACGGTGATCGCCGCGCTGCTCTTCCTGCCGTTCGGGAAGTTCTTCCACATCTTCCAGCGGCCGGCGCAGCTCGGCGTCAAGCTCTACCAGGAGGCCGGCGATGAGGGACGCCGGCGCGCATGTGCGCGCGCTGCGGCGAGCGGTTCGCCTCGCGCATGCACATCGACGATCTGCAGCGCGGTGCTGCCGCAGCTCGGTTTCGATTACCGCGATGCCCGGGTCCGGCCGGACACTGGCAGGACTGTGCCCGGCGTGCAAGCGAAAGTCGCTCGTCGATCGCGCAGCTGCAGAATCAAGGAGGAATCTCGTGGCTAAAGCTGCCGCGCGCCCGCACGACGAGCTGATCGACCGCTACGGCCCGCACCTGAACTACACGCCCGCCGGGCGGCTGGCAGGAGCGAGTCGCGGAACGCCGCCGGAGAAGCTGGTGAAGACGCACTGCTGCTTCTGCGGCCAGCAGTGCGGCATTCAGCTCAAGGTGCGCGACAACCAGCGTGATCGGCTTCGAGCCGTGGGAGGAGTTCCCGTTCAACCGCGGCATGCTCTGCCCCAAGGGCGTGAAGCGCTACCTGCAGGGCGAGCCATCCCGACCGCCTGCTCGATCCGCTGATGCGCACGCCGGACGGCTTCCGCACGGCCGCCTGGGACGAGGCGCTCGACTTCACCGCGCGGCGGCTGCGCGAAATCCAGGAGAAGTACGGCAAGGACGCCGTCGCGGTCTACGGCGGCGCCTCGCTCACCACCGAGAAGGCGTACCTGCTGGGCAAGTTCGCGCGCGTCGCGCTGGGCACCCGGCACATCGACTACAACGGCCGCCTCTGCATGGTCTCGGCGGGCACCGCCTACAAGCTGGCGCTTCGGCGTCGACCGCGCGCCGAATCCCGTGGAGCGACATCCCGAAGGCGGAGGTGGTGATCGTGATCGGCGCCAACATCGGCGAGTGCGCGCCGATCACCACCGACTACATCTGGCGCTGCCGCGACAACGGCGGCAAGCTGATCGTCGCCGATCCGCGCTGCACGCCGATCGCGCGCAACGCCGACCTCTATCTGCCGCGTGCGGCCCGGCACCGACCTCGCGCTGCTGATGGGCATGCTCCACGTGATCATCCGCGACGGCCTCGACGGACCGCGCCTTCATCGACGCGCACACCACCGGCTTCGAGAAGGTCGGCGGAGTCGGTCGCAGGCCTGGAATCCGCGGCGCGCGGCGCGAGATGACCGGCGTGCCGCCGGAGGCGATCGAGAAGGCGGCGCACTGGATCGGCGAATCGCGAGCGCGCGATGCATCATGCACGCGCGCGGCCTGGAGCACCAGTCGAAAGGCGTCGAGAACTGCGAGGCGGTGATCACCATCGCGCTCGCCACCGGCAACATCGGCCGCGAAGGCGCCGGCTGCATGATGGTCACCGGCCAGGGCAACGGCCAGGGCGGCCGCGAGCACGGCCAGAAATGCGATCAGCTGCCGGGCCAGCGCAGTCATCACCGATCCCGCCGCGCGCGAGCACGTGGCGCGGGTCTGGGGCATCGCGCCCGACGAGCTGCCGCAGCCCGGCTACTCGGCGGTCGAGATCATGAACGCGATCCACCGCGGCGAGATCAAGGGGCTGCTCTCGATCTGCTTCAACCCGCTGGTCTCGCTGCCGGACGCGAACTTCACGCGCGAGGCGCTGGAGAAGCTCGAGTTCTTCGGCGTCGATCGACTTCTTCCTCTCCGAGACCGCGCAGCACGCCGACGTCGTGCTCGCCGGCAGCCTGCAGGAGGAAGAGGAGGGCGTCACCGCCAGCGCCGAGGGGCGCGTCATCCACATCCAGAAGGCGGTCGATCCGCCGGGCAACGCGCGGCGCGGATTCCGAGATCTATCTGCGATCTGGCGCGGCGCCTGGGCGAAGGCAAGTATTTTCCCGTTCCGCGAGCCGCGCGAGATCTTCGAGGAGCTGCGGCGAGGCCTCGCACGGCGGCATCGCCGACTACTACGGCATCACCTACGAGAAGATCGACGCAGCAGATGGGCGTCTTCTGGCCCTGCCCGACGCTCGGACCATCCCGGCACGCCGCGGCTGTTCGAAGGCGGCCGCTTCTTCCATCCCGACGGCAAGGCGCGCTTCCATGGTCACCGAATGGCGCGACGAGCGGCGATCCGGTGGACGCGGACTTCCCGGTCTATCTCACCACCGGGCCGCGTGGTCAGCCAGTACCTCTCCGGCACGCAGACGCGGCGCATCGGCGCGCTGGTCGATCAGTACCCCGAGCCGCGGCTGGAGCTCCATCCGCGGCTGGCGGAGCAGCACGGCATCGCAGACCGGCGACTGGGTGACGATCACCACGCGGCGCGACGCGATCACGCTGCAGGCGATGGTGGTGCGCACGATCCGGCCGGACACGGTGTTCATTCCCTACCACTGGCCCGGCGGCGCAGAGCGCCAACCGGCTGACGCACCGCACGCTCGATCCGCGCAGCAAGATCCCGGAGTTCAAGGTCTCGGCCTGCCGGATCGAGAAGGCGGCCGGGCGCCAGTGGGCGACGAGTGCCGGTGGCGAACCGGGCAGAGTCCGATCGCTCTGGAGGGGGCGGATGTTCGGCTTCGAGTTCTACATCGATCCCGTCGCGCTGCATCGGCTGCCAGGCCTGCCTCAAGGCCTGCGAGGAGTGCGACACGCACCGCGGCGTGTCGATGATCAACTTCGATTTCGTCGACCGCGCGCGACACCATCGCCACCGTGCCGGCGATCTGCTGGCACTGCGACGATCCGACCTGCGCCGCAGGTCTGCCCGGCGGACGCGATCAAGAAGGGCGAGGACGGCATCGTGCAGTCGTCGCTCAAGCCGCGCTGCATCGCCTGCTCGAACTGCGTGCTGGCCTGCCCGTTCGGCATTCCGAAGTGATCCGAATACGAGCAGATGATGAAATGCGACATGTGCTACGACCGCACGTCGGTCGGGAAGCGGCCGATGTGCGCCACCGTCTGCCCGAGCCAGGCGCTGGCCTACGTGACGCCCGAGACGGATCGCGCGCGAGCGGCGGGAGAAGCCGGTCAACATCTTCCAGTTCGGCAACCAGAAGATCACCACCAAGGTCTACATGATGGCTGCCGCCGGAGGAGACCGCGCTCGACGGTGGATATCGTCGATTTCACTGTGGGAGAAGGAGGCCGGGGAATGAATCCGTCGCGGAAGACCGAGCAGGAGCCGCTCTGGCGCGAGGAGTTCTCGATCTTCGCGGCCGACGAGCGCTACGTGAACCGCCGCCAGTTCACCAAGTTCCTGATGCTGACCAGCGTCGGCATGTTCGCGGGCAATCTCTGGATCCTGATCCGGAGCTGGCTGACGGGCAAGGCCGTCTATCCGATCAGGCCGGTGGCGCTGATCGGCGAGATCCCGGTGGGCGGCAGCCGGCTGTTCACCTACCCCGGGCCGAACGATCCCTGCATCCTGGTCCGGCCGGCGGAGAACGAATTCGCCGCCTACAGCCAGAAGTGCACGCACCTCTCCTGCGCCGTCTATTACGCGCCGAAGAACGGCCGCTTCGAGTGCCCCTGCCACCAGGGGTACTTCTCGGCCAGGGACGGGCGGGTGCTCCAGGGGCCGCCGCAGCGTCCGCTGCCGCGCATCCTGCTGCGCCGCCAGGGGGACCGGCTGATCGCGGTCGGCGTCGATCTCCAGACCGAGGGGGCCTGAGCCGATGCAACATCCACCCGAGCATCCATCCGGGCCGGTCCCCCAGCGCCGGGGGCTGACCGCCATCGACGGCGCGCTGGCGCTGATCGCCATCCTGCTGATCGTTCAGATGTGGCTGCTGACCGCCACCCTGGAGGGGTTTCTCGCCGGCCATCGCGAGGGGGTCCTGCCGGCGGCGGTCATCTCGGGAATCCTCCTGCTCGCCTGCTTCGGGCTCTACCGGTTCGTGCGCGCGGTAGACCGGGAAGCGCGCCGGCGGTAGAGGGGTTCTATTCGATCCGTTTGGTCATGATGTCGCGCTGGTGGGCCAGGAACCCCATCCGGCGATAGAGCGCCTGGGCGCCGTCCTTGTAGCGCTCGACGACGAGATGGACGGCGCGGATCCCCTGCTCGCGGCAGGCCGCCTCGGCCGCGTCCAGGGCCCGGGTCCCCAGGCCGCGACCCCGGTGCCCGGGGGAGACATAGAGCTCGTCGACGAGACCGTCGCGCCCGCCGAACTCCAGGCTGAAGCCGAAGGTAAGGACGAGGTAGCCGACTGCCGTGCCGTCCTCGTCCATCACGAAGACCCGCCCCAGCCCGGGCTCCGCCAGCAGCCGGGCCAGGTTGGCCCTCGACTCCTCCTCGCGGAAGGCATAGCCGTCCTCCGCGAAGAAATCCCGATGGAGAGCCAGCACGGCTTCCAGGTCCGACAAGACGGCGGGACGGATGGCGGTCATGAAGGCTATCGTATCGCCTGGACTCGCCGGCCCTCGAAGATCTCCAGAAATCCGGAATCCAGGCCCTTGGCTGTGGCCTCGACCCGGTCCTCCGCGAAGTCGAGCCGGATCTCGCTCCGGTACGACTCCCCCAGGAAGCGCTCGTCGAGCTGAAAGGTGTGATCGTCCGTCCAGGCGCCGCGCTCCGCCACGGTCCCGATCCCCGCGAGATCGGTGAAGCGAAAAACATTATCCAGCCCGACCGGCAACTTTACCGACTTGTCCTGGAAATGAAGCTCGATCGTCGCCTCGCCCGTCTCGAAGCTCAGGGAGAACGACTTCAAGCCGAGGCCGTTGTCATCCAGCGTGTAGGCTCTGCCCGTGATCTCGCGAGCGATCGCCGGCAGCGGCGCCGCGGGCCGGGGCTGGGGCTGTGCCACCGCCTGGGCCGCCGCCGCGAGGCTCGCCGCCGCGCCGGGGTTCGCCTGCAGCGGACCCGCCGCTTTCACCGCCGGCAGGATGAACAGCTCGGTGAGCGTCCCGGGCAGCCAGCCGTCCTGGGAGCCTCCCGTCATCACCACCACCATGCGGAGATCGGGAAGCACCCAGAGGAGCTGACCCCCGAAGCCCCTGGCGGCATAGCCACCGGAGGGGGGCAGCCACCACTGGTACCCATAGCCAAAGCTCCCGGACGTCATCCACGGCTTGACGGAGTCGCGGACCCAGGCCTCCGGCACGATCCGCCGGCCTTTCCAGACGCCGTTGTTTCGATAGAGCTCCCCGAGCCGGGCCAGGTCGCGCGGCTGAATCCAGAGGCCGTTGCCGCCGAGGCTCACTCCCCGCGCGTCCGCCTCCCAGGTCACCTCCGAGATCCCTACCGGCCCGAACAGGCGGGAGCGGGCGAATTCGAGGGCGCTCTCGCCGGTCGCTTTCTGCAGAATCGCGGAGAGGAGATGAGAGCCGCCGCTGTTGTAGTTGAACCTCGTCCCGGGGTCCACGCTCATCGGCGTGTCCAGGAAGGACTGGACCGGGTCCGGGCTTTTCGCGATGCGCGTGGCGCTGTTCTGGGGCCGCCAGTAGGGGATGTCCTCCTCCCAATCGAGCCCGGAGGACATGGTGAGGAGGTGCTTCAGGCGCATCGCGCGCTTGCGGTCGTCGAGGTGGGCGACCGAGCGGCCGGGAAAGAAATCCAGCACCGGCCGCTCGATGTCCGGCAGGGTCCCGTCGCCGTTGGCGATTCCCAGCAGCATCGAGATGACGCTCTTGGTCCCCGAATGGATCGCGTGCCGGAGGCCGTCCCGGAAGGGATAGACGCAGGCGTCGAGCACCAGGCGTCCGTCGCGGACGATCAGCACGCTGTCGACGGGGTCCCCCTGGGCCCTGATCGATTCCAGCAGGTCCGCCAGCGCTTTCGAATCCAGGCCCTCCTCTTCGGGGGTGGCCGTCGGCCAGTCGTCCGCCGCGGCTGGAGCCGGCGGCGAGGCCGGTGCCGGGGCTGTGGCGCGCGGGGCCGGAGGGCGGGGGAGGGGAGCCTGCCCCGCGCAACCGATCAGGAGGGAAGCCGGAAACCCGAGGATGAATTTAACCCAGCTCCTCTTCATAACTCGAGCCCCTTTCGAGTCGAGAGGCCGGACCTTTGTCAAAACACGCCGAAAAATATTTTACATGCTCTTTGCCGGTCTCGCCCCCTCCATTTCCGCCGCCCGGGGGAACAGGATGTTGTTCTCCAGGTGCACGTGGAGGTGCATCTCCCGCTCCAGCTCTGCCAAGCCGTGGAACAGGGCGCGGAAGGTGTTGCAGGCCCCCTCCGGAAGCTGATAGCCGCCGGTCAGGCGATTCATCTCCGCGAGCAGCCGGCCGGCTTCCTCATGGTCCGCCTCCATCGCCGCGATCGGGTTCGCGACCGTGCCGAACGGGGAGCGCGGGAGGGGAGCCCCCGCCGTGGCCGCCTTCTCCAGGGCCACGATGCAGGGGAACAGCACCTGCTCTTCCTTCATCATGTGGGTCAGGAGATCCTCGGCGAGCTCGTTCAGCCGCTCCTCCAGGGCCGGGATCATCTCCGGATGGCTGGCGCCGTGCGCCCGGGTCACCTTTTGCGCCATCGCGGCGAGACGGGGAAATTCCTCGCGCAGCGGCTGGTGATAGCGCGCCACGATGTGCTCCACGATCGCGGCCAGCGGCTCGGCGCTCCAGTCCTTCTCCTCCGCCTCGCCGGGATCGAGCGCCGCGATCTTCTGGCGGATCTGCTCGGCGTCCAGCCGGCGCTCCGCGCAGACCTCGGCGAGCGGGCGCTTGCCGCCGCAGCAGAAGTCGATGCCGTGGCGATGGAAAACCCGCGTGGACGCGGGGTTGTGGACGACGATCTCGGAAACGCGGGTCTGTGGGGTGATCTCCATGGTCTCTCTCCTTGTGGGTTGGAGAGAGCGTAGGGGAGGGAAGGGGGGCGGTCGTTGCGCTGGCGCAAGGAGGACGGCCGGGCCTACTCTTCCTCCGCCACCGCCGCCAGCCGCTCCAGCGACCGGACCATCACCCGCTCGCGGCCGGCCTCGACGATCCCCGCGTCCTCCCAGCCGGAGAGGAGGCGGCTCACGGTGTAGAGAGTGGTGCCGGTCATCTCCGCCAGCTCCTGGCGCGAGAGCGGATGATCCACCAGGATGCCGCCGTCCACCTCGCGGCCGGACTGCCCGGCGAGCCGCAGAAGAGCGCGCGCCACCCGCGCGGCCACCCGTTCGGTCGCCAGCTCGCGGGCGCGGGTCATCGAATCCTGCAGATGGCCGGTGATGGCGCGCAGGATGTTGGTCTGGATCTGGGGATAGACGCGGCAGAGCTCGCGCAGGACGTCGCGCGGCCAGACCAGCAGCCCGGCCGGCTCGACCGCCTGCGCGGTGACCGGGTAGGCGCTCCCCTCCAGGGCGGTGACACCGGCGCAGATCTCCCCCGGAACGACGAAGCGCACCAACACCTCCTGGCCGTCCGCCGCGAGCTGCGTCAGCTTCAGGCGGCCCGATTCGACGAGATACATCGCCGCCGCCATCTCCCCCTCGCGGAAGAGCACCTGCTTGCGGTCGAGCCGCCGGGGGAGGGCCTGCCGCAACGCGGCCTTCCGCCCCTCCTCGGGGACCCCCTGGAACAGGCTGGGAGCGGCGTCGCCCGCGCTCAACCGGGCGACCTCGGGGGCGGCGCCTGGCAGGGGCTCGCGCGAGGCGAGCTGCTCTCTACGTTATCCGAAGCCATGGCTGTCCCACCTCCTGCCCATTATTTCAAGGTCAGCAGAATCTCCGGAAAATACCCCGCCAGGCCCGAAGATGACGACCCCTCGCGCACCAGGATGCGGATCGTCTGGCCGGGTTTCACCTTGAGGTCGGCGTAGTCGATCGCGCCGCGGACCACGAGGTCGGAGCCGATCGGCGTTTTGATCGAGGCCTTCCGGCCTGGGAAACCGAGGGCATCGACGACATCCTCCTTGTCGTAGGGGCCCTTGCCGGTGTAGCGGCTGAGGTCGATCGCGCCATAGTGCGCCGTGGCCTTCACCTTGGCGTCGCTGGTGCCGCCGATGCAGGCTCCGCTCTTGTCGCTGAAGTCGATGCAGGCGTCGAGCTGGGCCTTGTACTCGAAGCCGCCGATCTTGGGGAAGATCATCTGGGCGCCGGTGTCCGCCTGCCGGTCGGTGTCGAAGAAGAGCTCGAGCACCTCGGAGGCGAACGGCCCCGGCGGGTCGTGCAGGGTCGCGCTGATCGCCAGCGTCTTGCCGTCGCTGGCGAGAGCCATCTTCACCACGTCGTAGCCGGGGTAGTCCTTGTCGCCGGAGCTGTGCAGAGGCTCGATGTCTCCGGCCGGATCGCTGAGCTCGATCGAGCCCGCCACCTTCTTGACCGGGAGAGGCGCCTCCTCCGCCCAGGTCACGGAGGCTGCCAGGATGAAGAGGACCAGGGCGGCGAACCGAAGCGCGGGGTGCGGGGTGCGCATCATGGATCTCTCCTTTCGGATCAGCCTTCAGTGTACCCGAGCGCTCCCTTCTTTCAGTTGTTGAAGAGCGGGATACCGCATTTCCGGCAGGTCCGCGGCCTGGAGCTTTCCAGACAGGCGCCACAGGAAGGGCAGCGCATACCCAGGAATGCGATCACGAGGACCAGCGGCGAGGCCACCAGGCCCGCGAGCCACGCCCTGGCTCCCATGTCGCCTTCGATCAGGTGACTGAAGAGGGTCGGGCTTTTCACGCCCCAGTTGACCAGACCGAAGAAGGCGGCGAATGCCGCGACGACGAAGATCCGCCGGCGCCTTAGCCCCACCATCCAGCGCTGCAGGTCGTCAGCGGACAGGAGAGCCGAAATTGCCGGCGCGGCTCCGGTCTCCCGGGGTCCCTCCCAGGCCATCTCCCGGGCCAGCCATCGGCCAACCTTCGTGGAGGCGTACCAGATCAGTGCCGAACCGGCCAGGGTGATGACGAGCGCCCGCAACGTCCCGCCGGTCAACAACCGCTCGAACGAGAACTCTGGCGTCTCGTGATTCAGCAGAACGGAAGCCGAGGCGAGGCCGAACAGAACGCGGAGAAACAGCCAGATGGCCAATCCCCGCAAGAACCAGACGGTCCCATGGTAGGCCCGCGAATGAGTTTCCATGTTGGGCCCTATGGTAGCCCGAATCCGGAGGCGGCGGGGGTCTGACGCTGCATCGCGTCCCATCCTGTGCTGCAAAGGGGCCCCGGAGACGACCCGGGAAGGGATCTCGCCTCCGCCCCCAATAGATGTTGATTTAATTTTAATTTTTTGCTAAAAAACAGTCGTGAGGTAAATCCGGGCCTGGGTTAACCACCTCTGTCGTCCGTTGGCCCCTGGGATACCCGGGGAATGACGGGAGTTGTGCAGCCCTTGATTCTGAAAGGAGCTCGGTCCATGCAAAAGAAACTTTTCTCAGCGCTGGTCTTCGCCGTCGCCGGCTTATGTCTGCTAGCTGCTCCGGGAGGGGCGACGATCTGCGGCAGCGCCTACTTCAATCACGACGTCAACTGGCCCGGCACCTCGGACCTCTACTTCAGTGTCGCCGGTTCCCCGGCGAACACCTGCGGCGACCTGTGGGCCTGGCGCAACGGCAGCGGATACACCCTGGAAGCCGCCGGCTGGATCTGCACCAACAGCCTTGGGCAGGCGACCAAGGGACCCTGGAATGCCAGCACCCATAGCACCGACGAGACCGCCTACGTCTTCATCAACTGGCCCGCCTGCAATTCCGATGAAGCCAAGCACATCTTTGACGTCACGGCCCCCGTTCCCACGATCACCTCGAGCATCCCGAGCGCCTTTTCCGGCAGCGCTTCCGACGGCACGTGGGGCGCCGGCTTTGATGCCTCCTGGGCGGTCTGCTACGCGGAGTACTATGACGGCACGAGCAACAGGTGGTGGAGCCCCTCGACCGGCTCCTACTCTGAAACCTCCCCCGTCTACGTGTCGTGCTCGATTTCCGGCATGCCGTCGCTTTCAGTAACCTGGTCCGCATCGCAGAAACCCGGCTCGCACCAAGCCACCCACCACTACTATTGGACCGCCTGGCTCTGGGACGGCGGCCAGTGGGGCACCGACACCGACGACTTCATCTATTAGTCCAGAGTCTCAGAAGCCTGCCACCCGGGGAGGACGGACAGGGTCCGTCCTCCTTGATCCCACCGTAAGCCCGAGCGTTCCAAGAAATCTCCTGTCCATCCATCCACGTCACCAGCCAAGCCTTGCGCTCCACATTTTGGCTGCGATGGTGTCTCAAGGGAAGAAGCCGCTACCGAGGTTCTGTCATCCGGGCCAGGGTCCTTTGACGTCCTGGTCGGAGAGACCTTCGGATACCGCGGCTACTAACCGTAACGCCCTAAGGAGTCATGCCCATGAGACGTGGACGACAAGGAATTTTCCTCACCCTGGCGGTCGTATCCCTCCTGTTCCTGGCGCCGGCAGCGATGTTCGGCCAAGCGACCGGAACGCTCGATCTCAGCTCGCTCCTGCGCGAGCGTGAGCCGGCGACCGTGATCGGCAAAGAGGATGAGGATATGCAGGAGAAAGTCAGAGAGCGCTGGGCTCAGATGGTGATGGAAGACTCGCAGACCGCATTGAAGCGCAATCAGACTGGACTTTACCCCAACCCTATTCTCCAGACCTATGTCAACGATCTGGGACAATCGCTGATTCCCAAGGAGGCTTTGGATAGCCTTCCGCTCAGCTTCAAGATCGTCGAGGATCCCCTCCCGTATGCCGACTCCTTGACGACCGGCACCGTCTACCTGAGCACTGGAATGATCTCGCTCCTCGACAACGAGTCGCAGCTCGCCTTCCTGCTGATGCACGAGGCCGGGCATGTCATGCTCGCGCACCACGTTCAGCAAGCCATCACGCAAGAGAAGTGGGAGAAGAAGGCCGACAAGATCAAGACGCTCAGCAAGGTGGGAGGTGCTATTGTCGGCGGCTTCCTGGGCGGGGGTGGCAAGGGAGATATCGGGAGCATGTTTAGCGCGGGTTACTTGGGCAGTATGGGAAGTGTTTTGGGAGGAATGGGCGCTCAGAAAGGGCTCGACATTGCGGGGGCCTTCCGGAATCACCGCTTCATGAAGGAGATCCAGCTCGAATCCGATCACTTTGCGACTCAAGTCCTGCTGCAGAAAAGTTTCGATGTCCGCGAGGCACCGATTCTCATGGCCAAGATCGGCGACATCATTCATCGCAGTGGTGCCGCGACTGAGCTGGCCTTCGGTGACGCCGGCGATCTTCCTCAGCGTTCCACCAAGGTCAGGGAGCTTCTCCGCGGCCCCTACCAGCCGCTGGTCGCCCAGATCCTCAGCGGCAATGGATTTCAAATGTCCTCGCCGAACTACAGCCAATTGATGTCAGAGCTCAAACGAGACAATGGCCTGCTGGCTTTGAAAAGCGACCTCTTCGTCATGGCTCGCAAGAACCTCGAGGAGGCAGCCTCCGTACGCACGGACGACCCGCTCACCATGTACGGTCTCGGGGTGCTCTACCGAACCGTGGGCCGCACCGACGAGGACATCTCTCGGGCCGCGACCTACCTCAAGTCGGCCATGGAGTTCGACGAGGTTCGCCATCGGTTCCCCGAGGTCTATCTCCAATATGCCGTCCAGCTGCTGAGCCGCCGGGATCCTCAGCGCTATCCCGAGATCCAGAAGGTGCTCAGGAGGTACGTCGTTCTTTACCAGAGGAAGTCGGGCGGGGAGCTTCCGCGAGAGATGCCGTTTGTGTACGACTACCTCGACCTGGCTGGCGACCGCGATTGGGTTGCTTTCAAGGTCAACAATGTGAACTCCGACGGCACCGTACCAGCTCCTGGAGGATGAGAAGACCGACGGGAGCAGCAAACCGACAGAGACAAAATCGCTCAAGAAGTAGACGGAGCCTCTTCCCTTGCGAACCCTGACCTGGATGGTTTGGCTTGGAACGGCGATGACCGGGCTGTGGCTCTCCACAACTCCCGGTGAGCGCGTCGAGGCGACCCTCTCACCGGGAGTCATCCAGCTCGAGCTTCCTGAACTCGGCGAGCGGAGGTATGCGCCTGGGATCCTGCGAATCCCCGAGCCTGAGAACATCCGGCGACTCGTCCTGCACATCCCGTTGACCCGGGTTCATCAGACCTCCCCGAAGATCAACGCCATCAGTATGGGACTCGTCCAATCGATCAGGGCTCGCCAGAATGAGGTGGTCTGCGAGATCAACCTCTCGCTCCACCAGGGGCGCTACTACGGCCTGAGCGCGGCGGACAACACGGTGGAGATCAAGGTCGTACCAAAGCCTGGGGCCGATCCGCTGTACGCCAAATGGGTGATCGCGCCGCCCAAGGAGCCGCAGGCCTGGAAGACCCATCAGCGCCTGGGCGGGAGCGACGGCTCCCTGGCTCAAGCGGAGATGGGTGCGGAAGGCCTGGTGGTGATGGAAGAGCTCGCGGACGGAAGGCTGAGCAAACTCGACAAGGGTGTCACGCTCGCCAAGCGGGTCTTCCTCCAGGCGCGCTTTCCCCGCCGGGAGGAATCGGTATCGCTGCGGGTCCATTGGACCGGTGAGGAGGGTGCAGAGAGGACATTCTCGGTCGGCGATTGGAGTGGCGGATCAGGCGACGAGGAAGGGAAAGCCGCCGCTGAGAGCCTTCCCGCGCTGGAGGGCAACGTGGAGCTCAAGCTGGGTCAGAACCGGTTGGATATCGAGGTGATGCACGGTTATACGGCCCTCTCCCGCAGCACCTACAAGATTTATCGGCGAGCTTCCAGCGCACCCACCGCGGTGATTGGCGAAAAGTGGGCGGTCGTCATCGGAATTTCCGACTACCGGGCAGACGGCCTCGACCTGCGGTATGCCGACCGTGACGCCGAAGCGATGCGCGATTTTTTGATCGCGAGGGGAGAATTCCGTCCCGACCGGGTGCGGTTCCTCAGCAATCAGCGCGCAACCTACCAGGAAATCCGCACGGCGCTCTTCAGCTTCCTGGCCGCGACGCAGCCGGATGACATGGTCCTGATCTTCTTGGCCGGGCACGGCGTGCAGGATGTGGTCAATCCCGATAACTTCTTCTTCCTGGCTCACGACTCCGAGGTCGGAAATCTGGGTGGAACGGCCATCCCGATGTGGGACCTGGGCAACGTCATGGACTACACCATCCGTGCCCAGCGCATCCTGATCTTTGCCGATACCTGCCACAGTGGCGCCGCTTTGGACCGGGGCGGGGCGAACGACGGCAAGAGTCTCAACTTCTTCAACAAATATCTCGAGGTGCTGGCGAAGAAAAAAGGACGGCTGGTGCTGACGGCGAGCCAGGCCCACGAAAACTCGCTGGAAACGACGAAGCTCGCCCACGGTGTGTTCACAAATTCGATCCTCCTCGGGCTTCGCGGCTCGGCAGACGACAACCCCGCCGATGGAGTGGTCACCGCCGGCGAGCTGGTCGACTACGTGCGGGCCAAGGTACCGGAAGAGACGGCGGGAGAGCAGCACCCCTCCTATAGCGAACAGGGCTTCGACATGAACTTTCCTCTGGCCTATGTGCGACCAGAAAAGACCTCGAAACATTGAGGACTCCAGGGACCCGCCCATCGCATGAAATATGAAAACTTCTCGATGCGGATCGAGCCCGCTGCCGGCAACTCGTATGCTGTATCCGTGCAATCGCCGCAGGGCGAAGGGCGGGAAACGTTTCAGCTCCCTCGGATCGGTGAGCCGCCCTGGGCAGGGGCCAGGCCCGAATCAGGCCGGGCGGGCGAGATCCGGGACCTGATCAATCCTCCGTCGATCACCCCGGAGGCAACGGCGCTCGACACGGGAAAGGAGTTGTTCCGGGCACTGTTCAGAGGTGAGGTCGCCAACCTGTTCCACGCCAGCCTCGGAAGCCTTCGTGGGCGGCATCAGGGTCTGCGGATCGATGTTTCGATCAATCCACGGCTCCCTGATCTGGCTCCTCTTCAGAAATTGCCCTGGGAGTTGCTCTGCCGTCCCGAGACGGAGGACTTCCTCTGTCTGAGCCGGCGTACGCCTGTCGTCCGCTCTCTGGAAGCGCATCGAGAACGGCGGCCAGCGATCGCCCGCCCGCGCCGGCTCCGGATTCTTGCTGTGGCGGCGAGCCCGACGGACTGCGCCTCGCTCGCCGTGGCGCGGGAGCGCGCGAATCTCGAAGCGGCCTGGAAAGGCCAGGAGAAGAAGGTCGAGATCGTGTTCCTGGAGCGTGGGGGAGTGGAAGAGATGCGCGAGGCCCTTCTGGCGGAGCCCTTTCACATCCTCCACTTCATGGGGCATGGGAAGTTCGACGAGGAGAGCAGCGAGGGAGTGCTCTTCTTCGAGCGGTGCGACGGCACCGGCCAGCCCTTCGAGGGGCGGCGTCTGGCCCAGTTGCTCCACGATTTCGAGTCGCTGCGTCTCGTCGTCCTCAATGCCTGCCATACGGCGAAGGCCGCTGGGACGCATGGGTCGAATCCGTTCGCCGGAGCGGCCTCGTCCCTGGTGATGGGCGGTGTGCCCGCTGTCGTGGCGATGAGCGGGCCCGTGTCCGACCTCGCGGCGGTGGCCTTCAGCCGCACGTTCTATCAGAGGCTGGCCGCCGGAGATGCCATCGATGCGGCGGTGACCGAGGGGCGTCTCGCGATTCAGCGCACCGATCCGGCGGACGGTGCCTGGGCGACGCCCACCCTGTTCCTGCGCAGCCCGGACGGAATGCTCTTTGCTCCCCGCTCGACGGTCTGGGCTCGCCGTGCCGCTCTGCTGGCGGGCGTTGCCGTGGCCCTCGCGCTGGTTTGGATCCTTGTCTCGGGCTGGCTGCGGGAGCATGACAACGGCAAGGTGATGCGGCTCACCAATGAGGGGATCGGTTCTCTCGAGCTCGGCAAAAAGGAAGACGCCCGGGAAGCCTTCCGCTCCGCTCTGAAGATCGATCCGGACAACGCCGCGACGCTGGGAAATCTGGCCAATGTGGAAACGCAACTCGGCGACGACGAGGCCGCCCTCGTGCATCTCCAGGCAGCGGTGAGAGCAGCCCCCGGGGAAGCCGTCCATCACTACAATCTCGGCAACCTGCTGGCGTTCAAGAAGCGCTACGAGGAAGCTCTCCCCAATCTGCTGCGGGCGATAAAGATCGATCCGGAGTATGTGAACGCCTACAACGAGCTCGGCAACGTCTACCTCGAGCTCGATCGTCCGGCGGAAGCCCGCAAGGCTTTCGAAGCCGGCCTGAAGCACGATCGCACGCTGGCAAAACTCCACAAAAATCTCGCCAGGGCGGACCTCGCCGAGGGGCATCCGGAAGCGGCGATCCGCCATCTGGAAACGGCTCTGCCGCTCTATTCTCCTGCCGATCCCGCCGGGAAGGCCGAGGCCACCTACTGGCTGGCATCTGCCCAGGCGGCGGCGGGCCGTGCCACAGAGGCCTGCGCGGCGCTGCAAAAGTTCGCGGTCCTCGGTCCGCGCCTGCTGAGCCCGTTCGCGAAGGCCGCAACGCTCCTGGCGGAGCAACAAAGGTGCACACCATGGCCTTGATCGATTCCAGACGAGCGTGCATCGGAATCCTCCTCTTTCTCCTGGCGAGCCAGGGCGCCGCGCAGAAACCCGCGGAGCTGACCGCCATCCTGACCCGGATCGAAGGGCAGGTGACCCTTTCCGCGGAAAGCCGGGCGGAATTTCGTTCGGTGCGCCGCGCGGCACAGCGTCAGATCCTTGGCCGGGGGGAGGTGGTCCATGTGCCCACCGGCGCTCAGGCGACCTTGATCTGCTCGGCGGAGAGGCTGGTGAGCCTCACAGGACCGCGGGACTGGGTCCTTGACGCCACGTCCTGCGGGCAAGGCGTTCCGCTCCCGGAGAGCTCCTACCGGAATCTGGCGTCGTACGCGGGAAGAATTCTCCCCAGGAACGGCGCCCTGCTGCTCGAGCTCGAGACACGGAATGTGGAAGCGGGGCTCGGCCCGATTCTTTTGAGCCCGCGCAACACGGCGGTGATGGATGCCAACCCTCGCCTCGTCTGGACGCGAGTGCCGGCTGCCATCGAATACGAGATCAAGATCCGAGGGCCGGTCGGGACCTCGATCCGGCTGGCAGCCGCCGACCTCCCTTGCGGCCACGGCTCGGGTCCCTGGCACGACCTCGAGGTTTGCTCCTGGGCACCTTCCGGCAAGTGGCCCGCGCTGGAGCCTGAAAGGCCTGTCTTCCTGGAATTCGGTTCCCGCCAGGCCTTGATGGCTCCGTTGCGTCAGGTCCGCGAGGTCTACCAGATCCATCTCCTGGCGATCGACGATCAACGGAGTGTGCGGGAAGGTCTGCGCCAGATCTCCATGCTTCCCGTGGACAAGGCGAGCCGCCTTCTTCTGACTGCCGGAGCCTACGCCCAAGGCGGGCTGTACGCCGACGCCATCGCCACCTATGACGAGGCGCTGCAGGCGCAGGAGATACCGGAGGCCCGGGTTACCCTGGGCGACCTCTACCTGACCGTTGGCCTGACATCGCTCGCCGGCCGCGAGTATCGCCAGGTCCTGGCAGGCGCTCCCGCTCCCGCCGCGCTGGCCGCGGCGGAGCTCGGCCTCGGCCAAGTGGCCTACTGCCGCAAGCTCTTCGGCGACGCACGGGCACACTTCGAGCGCGCCCGCGGGCTCTACGCCAAGCTCGGCCTGCCGACAGAGGCGGAGGAGGCGCAAGCGGCCGCCGCACGCCTTCAAGCTCAAGGCGGGGACGACTCACACTGACGGGAAGTACCAGGGTTCGAGGAGAACGCAGGGCGTCCACCCGAGCGTTGGCGAAAACCTTTCTGGTCTTTGTTGTATTGATCGCCTTCCTTGCAACCGCGGGGCCAATCCTGGCCGCTCCCTCTCCGGCCTTGAGGCGCAAAACACTTGTATGGTAGATTTCACGCTCACAATCAACAAAGAGGAGATTCTGTGCCCAAGTTCCTGCGCCTTTTCGCAGTCCTGTTGCTCGCTGCCACCACTCTCTACGCTGTGCCCCGCCCCGTCTTTATTCCGACCTGCTATGACCTGCCGACCTGCACGTTCTCACCGGGCACCTGGCATTACAGTCATCAGTGCATGCAGAATGGATTCACCATGTACGTCTATGCGAATGAATTTGGAGACTGGTGCCTAGGCGGACCCGAGATGCCGTAGGGCCAGCAAGACCGGCCGGGGCGCCGGGAGCGGCTGGGGCCGTTCCCGGACGGTCTCTTCTAGCAGTGGCAGGAGGGTGTGGTGCACCGCTCGGTGCAGAGGTTGTTGCAGTAAGTGACCGGTGTGGTGAGGCCCGCCGCGATCTGCTGCAATTTTGAGGACTCAAGGTCGCGGAGCGTCTCGCGCGAGATCTTCAGCTTACTGATTTTTCGCACTTTCATCGCAGATTCTCCTCCAGGGATTGATGGGACGATAGGATTGGCGTGCCCACAGGCGTCTGCCGCGGATGATAGAAGACAACCGCCGGAGAGGCAACAACGGAGCTCCGGGACGTTGAAATGAGGCTCCGCGGAGTTTCGAGCGAGCTCCGCTGGGTTTCAACAGAGCTCCGCAACGTTTCAACGGAGCTCCGCAGCGTTGCGGAAGAGCCGGGCGCCTCTCGCCCTTCGAGGTGCCGCCCGGTTCGCAGCCGGAGCCGGGATCGATCCGGCAGAGCTGCGAGAGATGACCTCAAGGGCAGGTGGTCATCTCCGTCCAGGAGTAGTGTCCGACTCCGCCGCAGAGGTTATTGAACTGGACCCGGCATCGCGGATAGGTCACGCACGAATACGAGGCGGTCGTGCCGTCGTCGCAGCGAATCTCGCACAGACCGGACGGATCGCTCCCCTGACTC
Organism: uncultured Acidobacteriota bacterium; assembly: GCA_963792575.1. Classification (GTDB taxonomy): domain Bacteria; phylum Acidobacteriota; class Thermoanaerobaculia; order Multivoradales; family UBA5704; genus DATARR01. Next base: position 190,781 of record CAWBWZ010000020.1, on the reverse strand, counting down.
GCGGGGACCATAGCGAGGCTGAGCAGGAAGGTACAGAAAAACGTTCTTAGCAGACTCCTCATCGATTTCTCCTTTCAAGGAAGCCGATCAAGTTCGTCCACAAAGATAGGTGTTCGGACGGCGCGCAAGCGAGCCCCGGCTCCTCGCCATGGCCGGGAGACCCTGCTATCGTCACCTCTCCCGCGGTCCGCCAATGACGGCCGGCACCGCGACTGGAGGTGAAGCCGTGCGGAAGATCCTGTACGTAACGCTGACTCTTCTCGTCGTTCTGACCGCCACCCTCACGCAGCCGAAGGCCGAGGCGACCACCAACGACTGCCACTGGCAGTGCGGGCTCTGCGGTGTGGTCTGCGCCTGCAAGGTCTGCTACGGCCCTCTGCCGGTCTGTCCCTGCGGATAGAGACGATCCCCACCACGCCACCGGCACCGCTCCCGGTGGCATCAGTGGATGTTGATCCGCGTCGTGACGCCGAAAGTGCGCGGTGGGTTCACCAGGAAGCCCGCGCGCGCGGGGGCCGCGCTCCTGATCGAGAGCGAGCCGGGCATGCTCGTCGAACAAGCTTGGGCTGAGGTCTTGAAGAGAAACCGGGCCGGTATACCGGAGGTCTGGCGGTTGGAACGCCGCCAGGTCAAGGAACCGCTGGGCGGCCATCCTCTCGCGTTGGCTTTGCCACCCCACAGGGTGGCTTCCTTGAATTGCTTTGATGCTTTAATCTGCTGTCGAAAACACCGAGGGAGGCCAGAATGTCGAGAGCCACAGCCCGGATCTTTACCCTGCTGATCGTCGTCCTCGCTCCGCTCCTGCTGGGCATCCCCGCCTGGTCGCAGGCCAAAGCCCTTCTCCTGATCGATTTCGAATCCTTCCCCGGTCCGGACGGTCTTCTCGGCACCGCCGATGACCAGCCGGCGCCTTCCTGTCCCCAGGGAATCTGCGCCCCCCTTTCGTCTGAATACGCCAGCCTGGGACTGGTCTTCACCTCGGGGACCCTCGGCCAGGGAGACCTGTTCCCGGGCACGGGGGCGGCCAATCACTTTGTGACCAGCAGTCCTCTCGACGTTACGTTGTCGAGGGACACCTTCTCCGTCACCATCGACTCCTACTCCTATTGGACCGCGGTCCTGTGGGCCTTCGATGCTCGCGGACAACTGATCGGCACCAAGACCCTCCAGAATCCTACTCCTGGAGTCGCGCCGGTTTCGGGCACTCTTTCCCTGGTCAGCGATCGGCCGATCCGGAGGTTCACCGTTCGTGCTGAAGGCTGTTCCCCCTCCGATGCTTCGTGTCCTCAGATCCTCAACCTCGACAATCTCAAGATACTCCTGGCGGGGCCAGAGCCCCCGGAAGGAGACTGGCTGGTCTCCCCGGAAGTCCCCGGCTTCCAATTCAAGGTGGGGATCACCAGCAGTCCGGGCCAGACCGTGCCGACCCGGCAGGAGACTCCCTGCATCGCGGAAACCGTGTGCGTCAGCGGTGCCATCCCGGGGCGGACCGAGTTGCTGCTTCGTGTCATGGGTCCGAGACCGAACGGCTATCTCTGGCCGATTCTCACCAAGCTTTCCCCCTCGCAGATTGAGGTCTGGATCGAACAGCGATCGACGGGGCTGATCAACTACTACCTCCTGCCCGGCTCCAGGCCCGGTGACGACACGCTCCCCGGTCTTTTCGATCGGCACGGTTTTCTGCCCTAGCGGAGCGACTGAGCGACTCGTGAGGTGGGGCTCTCTTCTAAAGCCGATTCGCGGACTGGCGCTAAAGAGACCGCGGTGGAACTGGGGCACCTCAGTCAAAAAACCGTGACCCCCTCCGGAGAAAAAGTGCCGCGAGCTTAGGCCGGGAGGCCTGCCGGATCAAGCCACTTGCGGCATTAAGAGGGAATTCTGCCGCAAGCCGGGACCGGTAAGCGGCATTTCTCGGCCGGCCAGCGGAGTTTTTCGGAAAATATGCCGTAAATCGTGCCCGGTATGCCGCATAACGGGTGTGACAGGCGGAATAATTCCCGTTTTCTCCCGCAAGCCGGCTGGTACAAGCGGCAGAATCCTGGGGAAATGCCGCATGCCGGACCCGGCGGACGAGCTGAAAAGGAGAATCCGCCGCGTATTCTCCTTTCCGGGCCTCCCACCGGAGCTCTTGGGGAGCGTCGCCCGAGCTCCGGTAGGATCGAGCTCTCTTCGAAGTGCGAGCTCCTCTTCGAAGTGCCACCCGATTCGCAGACTGGTCCCTGGCCTTAACCGAGGGCAAGATCCTGGAAGGCCTCTGGTTCGACCGCACCCAGGAGTACGCCGCCCGCCGCCGTGGGGAGGACTTCAGCCGTCTCCAGTACGCCACCCGGGAGGTCCTGACCCTTGATCCCCTCCCTTGCTGCTGCTCGCCGGAAGAAGACAGGCGTCAAGCCCATGGGACCGGCCGTGATCCTGACTCAAGATCCCCACCACCGGCCCGCGCTCCAAGAAGTCTCCAGCCCCGGCCTTCCATGCCGCCAGCCAGGCAGTGCGGCGTGGGCTCCGCGAGGCCTACGCTCTATTCGTGGCCGCCTACCGCGAGGCCGCCGAGAAACTCCGGGCGGGGAACCGCGATGTGCGCTTTCCGGCCGGGAGTTTCCCGCCAGGGTTGCCATTTGTGGGCGGGTAAGCCGTCCGCGCGGTGTCCTTGACCTGACGACAGGCCGTGAATTTGGTGCTCGGACACGGGCGGTAGGTGGAGGTGTGCCAGCGCGGGCTCTTCAGGTGAGAATTCAGGACATTTGGGCCGGCAATCATGGTCCAAATCCTCCCCAGATTACGCGGAGTGGGCCTAGAAAACGCTCAGCAGGTGGGGTGCCAAGCGTGGGAGAGGGGATAACGGGCGCTTATCGAGCCTCTTTGGTATCGAGAAGGATGGCACCTGTTCCCGCACCTGTTCCCCGGGTTCGATGAGCGGCGGTGGGAAACGGAGCTACGGCCGAGACTGAGGCACCGGCACCATGGCGAAAGCCGTCGGCAACAGCAACTCCCTCGACCTAAAGCCACCGCGCCCACCGTCGACTCTACCCTGTTTCGGCAGAAGCAGAAGCAGCACCTGTTCCGCCCTCGCCATCGACTTTACCTTGTTCTGCGGACGCCGATTGGGCAAGCATCTCGTCGAATTGTGCGGCAAGCTTGTGGGCCGCCGCGTTTCCCCAGACAGCTATGATCTGCCCGTTAGACGGATCGACAATGTTCCGCAATAGGGAATGACAAGCGTTGCCGGCACCGCGCAAGATGATCGACTGTCGACCTCCGAGTTCGTTACCAAGATTGAAGTGCCAGGACTCACCTATGTCGATGCCAAGAGAGAAGAACGAGGCCCCCACCGAGTTCATGGCATGGAAGAGCAATCGGCGCTCCCGTCGCACGGCTGCGAAAAGGGAGTCATCAATGTCGCTATCTGCCACATCGAAGTCATGAAAGTAGTGGGAGAGCGCCTCGTCTTGGCCGACGAGTCGCCGCAGTACTGTCTGATCATTTCGTTCGAACCAGTCTATGACAGCCGCCGGTGACGTAGAGTCGAAGTGCACACCCATCATTACCGGCTCGGAGGACGAGCGTTCAGCGAGTACGACATCTACCGCGCCCCCGCTCCCATGGGCTGTATTGGCACAAGTGTCGAGATTGCCGCACCGAAACCCGTAGTTGATCTGGAATGTGACGAGTTCCTTCGCAACCGCCAATGGGGGACCGTAAGCAGCCAACTCTGACCGGTTATCAGAGGCACTCTGCTTCACCATCTCAACAAAGGCGTCGTCCTCCACGCAAGTACAAAAGGAGGCAACGTCATCGGTAGCACGACCATGTATGATCCAATCACGCGGTGAAAGGTCGTTGTCATCCAGTCCCGCAAGGATGACACTCCTTCGGAAAAGCCATGCCCAGAGACGTGCTTGGACGTACGCGGGTCGGAACCCGTCAAGCACGAGTAGTGCACGATTGAAGGGTGCCAATTTGGCGTCGGCTTCGAGTAAAGCAAGCGCTACGGGCAACCGAACCAGGATGTGCGGGCTTGCTCCCAAACCATCCTCATATAGAGATGTAATCCTCGGCGTTACCCCGCGTGCGTACACTGGCACGCGCAGCAGGGATGCTGGTAATGCCACCAGTGGGTCGGGATCTATCTCGTCTGAAGGATGCACAGCGACATCCCGGTAGCCCATATCGTCGCCGTCCAGCCTGCCGGTATGTGGAAGCACGGCCCGGACAATAGGTTCATCCAGCCAAGTAGGCATCAACCTGAACTCCATCTGAAGAGGTAGATTCGGCCACCAATATCTGATGCGAGGACGCGGCTTTCGTCAGATGAGAGCATTGCTCTAAAACAGATAGTCGGGAGCTCGATCTCGCCTCTTTGAGTCGAGATCTCGCGCCCCGAAACAGGCAGAGTAGTCGGCGTACCCAGTCCTTTCACGAGACAAGTCTCGCTCCCTGTGGATGCAAGGAACGCCCGAGATTTGCCGGCGGCGACAAACTGGACGACCATATCGTCTGCATCCATCACTTCCATTCGCGGGGAAAGCACGGACGGCCTAATGTCCCAGACACGGGCAAAGCCATCCGTACCAGAAGACACGAGGAGAGAGCCACGGGAGTCTAGAGCACGGATCATTCCCCTATGCGCTCCGAAAGAGGATACTTCGTCTCCGGCGGCTGTCCAGAGACGGACTACGCCGTCATCTCCTCCTGTAGCCAGAAAGACACCCACCTCGGGGTCTACCAATGCAAGCCCACGGATTGACGCGCCATGCTCGGCAAAAAGTTGAACCAAATTCGTTGTTGGGTCATATTGAAAGACCTTGCCGTCTCCACATGCCGCGAAGATCGTTCCGGAAATCGCGTTACGACGCAGAGTCCGGACCCAATAGCCATCTGTTATCCTGATCGATGTTTTGGACCATGATCCACACCCATCGCGTACCCATCGACAAATAACTCCGTCTGCGTGGCTGCTGTAGACCTCGTTCTGTGACACGGCAAGGCATGCGAGCGTCCAGCCAGCGTCAGCATTACCAATGTATTCGCGACCTACGAGGCGGGTAGGGCCGTCGTCCTCGACGATGAGTCGCCACAGATGCAGCATACTATCGTCATCGCCGGCAACTACTATCCCGTCGGTGGCCACGACGGTGTTTATCATAGATCCAAGGCGAACCTGGTGCTTATCGACCTGCGCGCCAAGCCGAACGGCGATCGAACCATCATCGGAAGCAGATAGAACCGCGCCTTCGTCTATCACTGCTATCGACCAGACTTCTCCTTGCTGCACCTTCTCTTGCCCGAGCTTACTTCCCCGTCCCGAACGCCAGTTCCACTTATGGACGAATCCAGCCGAGTCCGCGCTCCAGAGGCGATCAATTTCGCGCCCAAATACCACTGCATTTACCTCAGGAATAATTCCGGGATCGTGGTGGAGCATCTCGTTAATTAGGGGGCCTGGGATAGCTTCTTTACTCCACATCAGGCTCCAGTGTGGATAAGGTCGGAGTTGGTCTTGTACGCTGAGAAGCAGGTTCTGCTGGAGCATTTCGGCTCCGTTCAGACGTACGTCGATGTCTCTGGAGCGGATGATTGCCGAGAGCAATTGGTTCCACAGTTGCAGGCCACCTATCGGCTCTCTCGACGTTGGGAGTAACTGTACCACGTGCGCTAGCACGCGCCACTTAGTCTTTACGTCTATCTCTTCCTCAGATTCGAGGGGGCCAGCACGAACGACCAGGTTGACACGCGCGGCTTCCAAGTCTTCAGAACAGGGGGGTACTTGAGTGAAGGCGATGGTTCGTGCATCGTCAAGAACACCGCGGAACTTCACACTGCCAATTGTAGAAATTAGCTTGTGCATCTCGAGTGCGTGCGAGAGACTGTGGATTACACGTAAGCCGAGACGTGGCAGTGCCTCTGCGTAATTCGTCTTCTCAATGGCACGCGCGATCTCTGGCTTGAGATGCACGCCACCGTCTTCCATTGGAAGAAGGAACGGTGAGAGTGGATTCTGCGCGTCCAATTTGCGGTACCTGTCCATCGAGGCAGCGGTAAGTAGACAAGTCCAAAGTTCCTTCCCGACGGGGTTGATACTACCCCGGACAGCTAGGGTCGCCAGAAACGTGCGTTCTCTATGATCGAGGTCGGCGAGGGCCCGTGTTGCCTTGTCGACCTCCGCTTCATCCCAGATTTGTTCCTGAATTTCCCGCAGACTCAATGCATTGGGAATAGGCACCAAGCATAGTAATCTGCGAACTGCACTTGGCGACCGACCGGTCACGCGAGCGACATCTTGAACCCTCTTCTTCCATCCACCCACAAGCATTGACAAAAGATCGTCGTCACCTAAGGGTGTCATGAGAACTGGTTTCATTCCTTTGGGCGCGACCGCTGATCCGGCCACTATCCTGACCCGCTTCGGATCAACGAGCGTCTGTAGCTTGGCGAGCCAATCAACACTAGGATAGCCGCGCACTGCGATTACACCATCAGAGGGTAGAAAATTTCTCAAGTCCTCATGTTTGGGAAAGGTATGGCTATCGAACCCCCAAACATCTGGCCTCCGCTGCACTAACTGCCTCAAGATTGTTGAGGTGCCGCATCCGGGTAGGCCTATGACACAAATATCATCCGATGATTCATCGAGGTGCGTCTCGATCGTGGCAAGAACCTTCTGATGAAAGAAAACTTTCTGGTCCCCCGAGAGCGGTTCTGCGACTAACTTGTCCGCCTCCTTAGGAGCGTCAGTCACCGGCCCGGGCTTCTTGCCAGTAATACCCCACTGGAGGAGCTTCAAGCCTTCGTCCGTGAGACCAGACCTCAGGTCGATCCAGGTATAATGTCGCAGAAAAGAGGGGAGTATAGGTTTATCAGATGCGCCTGGAAGGAATACTGGGATGATTGGTAGGCCTCGGCCTATAGATTCCTCGAGGCACGTACGCACCTCCAACTGCTCCCATTGACCGAGCCCATACTTACCCACGAGTACCGCTGCACACCCGACCTCCTCCATGATCGTCTCCAAGGCTTCCTGCCAGCGTCTGCCTGGGACGAGTTCCCACCCATCGAACCAGACCTTCACCTCTCGGGCTCGTAGCGCCAGCCCGAGTTCGAGCGCCGCGTGTCGATCCTTGCGGTTGTAGCATAGAAAGACGTCGAAGTTCTTCGTCATTTGAGGATAGATTATAATCCAAATGGTCGAGCGAGGGCCGCCGCTTACGGTGCCAGCGACTACTACCGCTGCAAAATCGCATTCCACACCAAAGGATGACTCCCAACCGTCGACCCCCGCCAGACCGGGTTGATGGCGAAGAGCAGCACGTACCCCTTGCCGACCGGCACCTCGACCACTGCGGCCCGGCGGGCCAGCTCGGCGCCTCCCTCGAGCAGGCCGGAGACCAGCAGGTCGTCGGCGTCGCCGAAACGGACCAGGGTCTTGGGCCGGAGGGCCTCGGGGATCACGGAGGGGTTGTTGCGCAGCTCTTCGATCTCTAGCGGGCGGGCTTCCCAGCGCTCGACTTTTGTGGGGGTGGGGCGTGCGCGGCTGGGCGGGGCGGCCCTGGGGGGTGTCGGTGTCCTTGGGGCCGCCGCGGCCGGTGGGGCGGTCGGTTTCCTCTTCGGCCCAGCCTCCGGCGGCAGCGTTGCTCAGCTCGAAGCTCATGCCTTCGGCGCTGTAGACGGAGAGGCGATCTCCCAGGCCGGCGACGAGGGGGGAGGTGGGGTCGGGGAAACGGGCGTCGAGGACGCTGCCGACCACCTTGAGGTTCTTGGGGTTTGCGACTCGCACGCCGGGAGCCAGGCCGGTGGCGATCATCAATTGCGCGGTGTCCTCGACTCCGACCAGCAGGCCCCCCTGCTGCACGAACTGGCGGAGGTGATCGAGGCCGGCGAAGCCCAGGCCGGGGCGCTGATCGTCGGTGGCGTCGATCTTCCCGAGGTTCGGCGTCTCCGGCGTCGTCTTCCAGGGCATCGGCTCGCCCCACATCGGCAGGCCGTTGACGATGCGCAGCGGATCCCCGACTCCCACGGGTGGGAAGAGGATGACGTCGTAGCTCGCGGCGAGATTTGCGTCGGCGGCGACGTCCTGGGTGCTGAGGTAGGTGTAGGGGATCTTCAGCAGATCGAGGCGCTGGCGCCACCAGCCCTCGGTCTGGGTGTTGAGCCAGGTGTGCAGCAGCGCGATGCGCGGTTTTCCGATGGGCCGCGTCGCGATCTTGGGCGCGGCGGCGATCGTCTCGACCGTGACGCCGGCATCGGTGGCGGCGCGGTCGAATGCGTCCTTGGCGATCCCTCGCACCAGCCAGGTGCCGCGCGGATAATCGTGCCCGCCGGCCTTGAAGGGCTCGGAGGCGGCTTCGACCTTGGCGTCCCCGAGGGCGTAGCGGAGGCTGAACATCGCGTCGTCGCCGTGCTGGGCGACGACGAAGACGGGGCCGCCGCCGGTGACTCCGCCTCGCGGCCGGGCGGGGATCTCGGCGCGGCTCATCGACGCGGCCAGCACCTGGCGGTCGGTGACGCGGACGGCCTCGGTGTCGAAGAGCGCGGGGAAGCTCCAGCCGGTGTCGTCGTAGGGGTGCTTCTGCGGATCGTCGGGGCTCCAGTACTGGCGGTCGAGCAGGGCGTCGGCGATGCGGCTGTAGGGCTGGTCCATGCGCACGACGTAGCTGCCGGCGGGGAACTTCCGCGTCGTGGGGGCTTTGTCCGCCGGTTTCGCGTCGCTCTTTTCCTTGTCGGCCGGTTTGGCCTGGCTCTCCACGGCCACCGTGAACGCCTTGTCGGCGCGCGAGATCTCGACGTGCTGCAGCTGCAGGACCCGCAGCAGCTCGGCCTGGGCGCCCGGCCGCCGGTCGTCGGCGGGGAGGACGTAGGCCGCCGGCCCTTCCCGCTCGGGCTTGGTGATCGAACGCTTGCTCTTCGCCCAGAAGTTCCGCAGCAGCAGCTCGCGGTTCTCCGCCGTGAAGGCCAGCGAGACCAGGAGGCCGGTCTGCTCATAATTGTTGTTGTTGCGCTGCGACCAGGAGACGGTCCGGTAGGGCGGGTCCTGGCGGTACCAGGTGCGCGACGTCTCGCTCGGCATCGAGCTCGCGGGTCTCGGTGTCGGCGCCGCCGTTGCCGAAGGTCTCGTAGAGCCGCGAGACGCCGTTGTGCATCGCCGCCAGGAACATCAGATAGCCCGGGCTCCAGGTGTCGAAATCGCCGTGGGTGAAGACGCCCGGCATCCCGAACTTGGCCATCTGCGCCACGTTCATCCAGCCGAACAGCTGCCACTCGTTGGTGAGGAGGGGATCGACCCAGGCGTTGTAGGGGCCGTCGCCCACGGTGTTGTCGTAGAGGAACGGCACCGACTCGTGCAGGTCGTGCAGCACCTGGGCGTGCCAGCCGAGATAGGTGTCGAGCACCTGCCGGGAGAGGGAGAGCGTGAGCCCCATGGCGTCGCGGTTGTTGTCGTGCGCCACGTAGTGCCCCCAGTACGACAGGCGGGGCGGGGTGGCCTTGGGATGCGCGAGGTGCCAGCGGTAGACGTCCACCATGCGGTCGCGGCCGTCGACCTCGACGACCGGCGTGATCAGGGTGATCACGTTGTCGCGGATGGCGCGGATGTACGGGCTCTCGTCGACCGCCAGCCGGTAGGCGAGCTCCATCAGCGCGGTGGGCGCGCCGGTCTCGGGGGAGTGGATGGTGCCCGTGATGTAGTAGACCGGCACGCTGGCGGTGATCAGGCTCTCGGCGCGCGCGTCGTCGAGCTTGAGGAGCCGCGGGTCGGCCAGTTGTGCGAGCCGCGCGTCGTTCTCCTTCTGCTGCTCGAGGTTCTCCTCCGAGCTGACCGCCACCGCGATCCGCTCGCGCCCCTCCTCGCTCATCCCGATCGAGATCACCCGCACCCGCGGGCTCGCCGCCGCCAGCATCCGGAAGTAGCGGTGCACGTCCGCCGCGTACGGCAGGATTCCCGGCGCTCCGGCGACGTCGCCGAGGACCGCGCTCGGGCTCGGCACGGTCGCCGACGCCGGCAGGTAGTCGGTGAGCGGCGAGTTGAACTCCGGCGCCGTCGTGTACTTGCGGATCTTCGCCGTGGCGTCGGCGTCGATGGGCTGATCGAGCTCGGGCTTGAGCTCGGCGGGAACGCGGGTCTGGGCGGCCAGGGGAGCCGCCAGGGCGGTCGCCGACAGAAGAACGGCAAAGGCGAATCGACGCATTCGTAATCCTCCGGAGGGCACGGGAAGAACCGTGAGATCGCATCCTATCTCTTCTCTGGGATACCCAGAATCCACGAGCTTTGGCGGTCCAGGGATCCTTGATCGCCCTGAGGTGCGGCCAAGCATTGCGAAAGCTTTAAAAATCCCATGGGGTAGTATGGGGTGATGACCCTGCTCGAGATCATGGCGCTGTCGTCGCGGCCCGGCGTCCTCTCGCTCGCGATCGGCCTGCCGGCGTCCGAGCTGTTTCCCCGCGAGGCGCTCGCCGGCCAGGTCGCCCGCGTGCTGCGGACGGACGCCTCGTCTCTCCAGTACGGAATGCCGTACGAGCCGCTCAAGACGCAGATCGTCCAGTTGATGTCCCTGCGGGGCGTCCGCTGTACGGAGGAGCAGATCTTCCTCACCTCCGGCGCCCAGCAGGGGATGGATCTCCTGAGCCGCCTGCTTCTCCCTCCGGGCGGGCAGGTCCTGTTCGAGCGGGCCATCTACGACGGTATCCGGCTGGCGACCCGGGGCCAGCGGCCGGAGATCCTGACCGTCGCCGCCGATCTCGACTCCGGCATGGACGTGGACGGGGTCGAGGCTCTGCTCGCCGGCGGCGCGCGCCCGGCGTTTCTCTACGCCATCACCGACGGCCACAACCCGCTGGGCGTCAGCCTGAGCGTCGAGAAGCGGCACCGCCTCGCCGGGCTGGCGCGCCGGTACCAGATGCCCATCCTGGAGGATGACGCCTACGGCTTTCTCTATTACGGCGAGGAGCCGGCGCCGCCAATCCGCGCCCTGGAGGAGGATTGGGTCTTCTACCTCGGGTCGTTCTCGAAGATCCTCGCGCCCGCGCTGCGGGCGGGCTGGGTGGTGGTGCCCCCGCAGCTCGCGGTCCGCCTCTCGCCGTTGAAGCACGGCGTCGACCTCGATACGCCCTCCCTCGGCCACCGCATGATTTCGGCCTATCTGGAGTCGGGGCTCCTCCCCGCCCATCTGGCGATGCTGCGCGAGGAGTACCGGCGCCGCCGGGACGCGATGCTCGCGGCCCTGCGGGAGCACTTCCCGGCCGGGGTTCTGTGGAACCACCCCACGAGCGGCATGTTTGTCTGGGCCGAGCTGCCGCCCGGCCTCGACGCCGCCGAGTTGCTGCGCGCCGCCGTGGAGACGGAGAGCGTCGCCTTCAGCCCGGGCGTGATTTTCTGCGCCGGAGACCCGGGCGGCGACCGCTCGATGCGTCTGAATTTCACCAGTCTCCCGCCGGAGCGAATCGAAGAGGGCATCCGGCGCCTCGGACGGGTGATTCGGGCCGCTATGTAAAGATTAAACCGGAAAGGTTAAACCGCGCTTAAGGCTCCCCAGGGCCTCGCCCATCGCCCGCCGTGCCCCTTCCCGCACCGGATCCTCATCCAGCGGGTCCATATAAAGCACCTGATACCCGAGCCGGAACATCCGCCGCACCCAGTCCGCGTCCCCTCCGATCCCCCAGAGGTGATCGGTATCCACGATCACCACCTTCCTCCCATCCGCGGGGGGAGGATCGCGGCGCCAGCCCCCCCGGTTGCCGGGGGAGATCCAGTCGGCGGGGCCGCGGAAAAGATCTTCGTTGCGGTTGCCGGGGAAGGTCGCCGTCATGCCGATGGGATGACGGCTGGCGTCGATCTTTCGGAGAGAATCGATCAGATCATATTGCCAGGGGACGGACTCCCTGGGACTCTCGTTCGAGATCTCCCAGAGAACGTGATCGAGATCGCCGACGGTCTCCACAACCTTTTCGAGATACGCCTTCTGGAGGCGGGTGATCTCCGGGATTCTCAGGGTGTGGACGTCCGAGCCCTCGCCGCGGGCGTCGGGGTCGCCGTCGATGCGGTGGATGTTGTTCTCGCGGTTGAAGGGGTGGCGGTCCCAGGGGTTGCCTTCCCCCTTGTTGTGGATCGACCAGCCGTTGAAGAGCATCACGGAGACGTAGAAGCCCCGTTCGCCGGCGCGGAACACCCGGCCGCGGAGGCGGTCGAAGTACTCGGGATTGAAGCGGGTGAGGTCGAACCGCGGACGGCCGTCAAGGGCGCGGCCGGGGCCGGTGCGTTCCTCGCGGCAATAGACGCGGGGGTGGAGGTCGTGCGTCCAGGCTTCATGGGTCCAGAGGCGGATGAAGTTGTGCCCCCAGCCGGCGAGGCGGTCCAGATAGCGCTCGAAGTCGAAGCCGCCGGGGCGCTCGGCGTTGTCGATCAGGTTGTCCCAGTGATGGGAGCCGGCGAGGACGACGCGGCGGCCTTCGGCGTCCGCGAAGTAGCGGGGGTCGGTGGGGTGGACGTGGAGGGGGGGCATGGGCATGGGCAGGGGCATTGTGGCATGCGGGGCGGTGGGCCCTCATCACCCCGGCCCTCTTCTCCCGGCCTCCCCCCCTTCCCGACGGGAGAAGAGGGGGAGGTTAGTTCTAAAAAAGAAACTTTCTTGAGCCCCTTCTCTCCCGGCGGGTGGGTGGGAGGCGGGGAGAGAGGGGGTTGGGGAGTGAGGGCCGGGCGGGCGGCTCGGCCCCTGGTTGGAGCGCCTTCCTACCGCTTGGGCGCGGTGAAGGTCTCGCCGAGCCGCCGCGGGTCGCGGACGCCGGCGAACTGGTAGAAGACCTTCGAGGTCACCGGTCCGACCACCATCTCCCGACGCTCGGGGTCCCAGTGCTCGGCCTTCGGATCGACGAAGGTGGCGACGACGTAGACGGTGGTCGACGGGAACGGATCGCGGGAGCTGCCGGCGCAGATCGGGCCATCGATGTCGGGGCTGGTGGGCGAATCGCCCCGCGGGTCGACGCGCGGAATGCCGTTGGTGCAGTCGTAGACCCCGCGCTCGCCGACGCGCTTGATCACCTGGACGTGCGGCGGGTCGGAGAGATGCCCGAGCCCGCAGCGCACCGAATTGTCGCGCGGCGAGGTCTCGCAGCGGCTGGCCGACCAGGGCATGATCGGCTGGCCGTCGAAGGTCCTGGGCTTGCCGTCGCCGATCATCGATTCGATCGAGGCGACGCGCGGAAGCTGGTAGACGACCGCCTCCTGCAGGTCCATCGGCGCGCCGCCGTCGCCCGGCGGGAAGAATTGCAGCGAGAAGGAGCCATCGGCGGCGTCCACCTCGCCGGTGTCATAGATCGGCAGGCGGGGGCGAAGGGTGAGCGGGCTCGAGCCCGCGTCGAAGAGCGTGATGTCCTGAATGATGATCGGATCGGGTTGATTGAAGTCGACGCCGGTGAAGGTGGCGCCGATGTGGAACTGGGCGCCGCCGGGGAGCACGCCCGGCGCTCCACCCCAGGCGGGGTTGGGCGCGGACCAGGTGATCTTGTACTTCTTGAAAGGCTTTCCTTTCCAGGTGGCGTTGCCCAGGGGACCGCTGACGACGGGATTGATCCACGGGCTGCTGGGGCCTTTCCAGGTCCAGTCCGTGGTGACCGCCGGGAGCGCGCTGAGGAATTCGATCGTCAGGCTCTGCGCGTCGGCGGCGTTGGGGTTCACCAGATCCCAGTTGTGCATGGTCTGGATGGAGAGGCCGACGTTGGCCGCCAGCAGGCCGAAGGTGCGGTCGCTGAAGTGGCGGCGGTAGTTGGCGCGGTCCTGGCCGTTGAGGTTGCAGCCGGCCGGCATCAGGTGGCGCTTGAAGCCGTCCTCGCCGGGAAGCGGCGCCGGACCGGGGTCCTCGCAGCCGGACGGCGGGTTGTCGTCGGTGTGAAGCAGGCCGTAGGTATGCCCGGCTTCGTGAGCCGCCGTGCCGCCGATCGCCAGCGCCCAGTGATCGAGCGTCGAGTTGGCTCCCGTCAGGGCGCCGGTCATCGAGCACGCGCTGCCGGTGCTGCCCTCACAATTGACATAGGTGCCGGCCCACGCCCGCGCGGAGTTGACTTTGAACTGGTCGCCGACGTCCCCCGGCGCGACTCCCCAGGCATTGCTGGGGTTGGAGTCCGAGCCCACGGCCATGGTCACCCGCCGCGGGGGGAGCGGGGAGAGCAGCGACGGGTTGGTGGTCGTCTGCAGGACCTCGACGTTGAATTCGCAGTAGTCGTCCACCACGACTTCATGGATCCGGTCTCTCAAGGCGGCGGTGGAGCCGATGCCGGGATCGAGATCCGCGACGTCGAACTTTTTCGCCGGGCTGACGCCGGGGGCGAAGGCGGGGAACGTCGAATCGTCCGCGGTGGGGAAGTAGAGGAACAGTTTATTGCTCTTGGCCGGGTCGCTGTCGCTCAGCGGGCAGTTCGACGCGGACCACCCCGGATGAGTCGCCAGGGGAATCCCGCAGATCATCGCCATCGCGACCGCCATCGTACGAACACGCATCGGTCTCATATCGTCTCCTTGGGAGAAGGATTCGTTCCCGGGTCCACCCGGGACGGAACTTGTGAAAGCCGTTCCCTTGTAGATGCGTGCCGTTGGCGGGGGAGGGGACATTCCCGCCGGGCTCTCTGTAGTAGCATCTCCCGTCCGCTGGAGATGACCTTGCCATTCAAGCCCGTAAAAACCTTCTGGATCTTCCCCGCCCTTCTCACCCTGTTCCTGGGGGCCGGCTGCCGTGGCAAGCAGGGGGCGGAGAGCGCCGCCGCCGCGCCGCCTTCCGGTTTTCATGCGCCCCGGCGGGTGTTCTTCATCACGGTGGATACCCTGCGGGCCGATCACATGAGCCTGTACGGGTATCCGCGCGCCACCACGCCGAATCTCCAGAAGCTGGCGGCGACGGGGGTGACCTTCGATCGCGCGATCACCCAGTGGCCGAAGACGGGGAGCTCGTTCGCGGCGATGTTCACCGGGCTCTATCCGCACACGACCGGCCTCACCCACCGGGCGGCCTTGCGCATCCCGGACCCTTATCTGACGCTGCCGGAGCTCTTCAAGGAGCAGGGCTACAAGACCTTCGGCGTGGTCTCGAACGCCGTTCTCGGGGCCAATCTGGGCTGGAACACCGGCTTTGACGAGTTCCAGGAGACCTGGGGGGGCGGCGAGTTTCCGGACGAGCCCAAGCGGTTCCGGCCGCTGGCGAGCGCTCCCAAGGTGAACGAGCTCGCCCTGCCGCTGCTCCGCAAGTACGCCAAGGCGGACCGCCTCTTCGCCTGGATCCACTACTCGGACCCGCACGCGCCCTACATCCTGCCGGCGGGGGAGAAGAACCCCTTCCTGGGCGACGCGGTGTTCCAGGGCCCCGGCGACCGTCCGATCCCGGCCCGTATCGTGGCCAAGGGGTACACCCTCGAAGGGCACACCGATCTCAAGTACTACGTGGCCCAGTACGACGCCAATGTCCTGGTGGCCGATCAGCACATCCAGAAACTGCTCGACGAGATGCGCTCGCTCGGGCTGCTAGAGGACAGTCTGATCGTCTTCGTCGCCGACCATGGCGAGGAGCTGGGGGAGCACAACTCCTGGTTCGAGCACGGGCCGCTGCCGTACAACACCACGGCCCATGTGCCGCTGTTTTTCGTGATGAATGGGGCTTTGATGAACGGCGTCACGGCCGGGCGGCGGATCGACCGGCCGGTGGAGCTGGTCGACCTCTATCCGACCCTGCGGGACGCCATCGCGCCGGACCGCCAGATCCCCGGCATCGAGGGGCACAGCCTCTGGCCGCTGCTCAGAGGGGATCGGACCGGCGAGGTCGATCCCGCGCGGGCCGATCTCTTCCGCCAGGCGTTCTCGGAGGCCGGGCACCATCCGAACCTCTACCACAGCGTCCAGGAGGGCACCTGGAAGCTGGTCTTCAACTCGGGTGGCAAGCACTCCCGCGCCGCCGATTCGCCCACCGGCGGCTTCGAGCTCTACGATCTGAAGACGGACCCGCTGGAGATGAACAACCTCGCCGCGACGAAGACCGACGAGGTGCGCCGGCTGAAGCGCGCCCTGGTCGAGTGGATGCGGAAGGCCCGCGCCAGCGGCGAGGAGGACGAGGTGAACGGGGAGACGGAACGCGCGCTGAAGGCGCTCGGGTATGTGAACTAGGGGCGGGGGGGCTTACGTTCCCGCCGGCTTCGACTGCCCGAAGTTCGACGACAGGATGGCGAGGTCGAGGCCGTCGATCCGGCCGTCGTCGTTGAAATCGGCCGCGGCGTTGTAGTGGGTGTCGCCGCGCAGGGAGCCGAAATGGAGGCCGAAGGTGATGAGGTCGGCGCCGTCCACCCGGCCATCCTGGTTGATGTCCCCCTGGAGAGCGACGGCCCCCTGGATGGTGAAGCGGGAGATCACGCGATCGATCGGGTTCGGCGACGGGGCGAGGTCGCGCGAGCGCAGGCCGACGGACACGACGCCGCTGAGGGGGGTCGGGGACTGGTAGACGAGCATGGCGTGCAGGGGCGTCCCCTGGGGGACGGCCGTCACCGGCTGGCCGTTGACCAGCAGGAAGGTGTTCGCGAGGTCGATGCCGGCGCCGAAATCCCAGACATCCACCTGGATCGTAACGTCGGGCTTGACCTTGGTGGCGCCGTTGACCGGGTTGAGGGTCCCGGGTACGGGGGAGACGGTGTCGATCCCCTGGATCACGTTGAAGAAGAGCCGGGCGAGGATGTCATACCCGGCGGCGTTGGGGTGCCCCACATGGTCGTCGGGGTCTTTGCTGTAGAAGCTGCCGAAGAGGTTCGGCAGGTTGCGGAACACCTCGTTGGGGTCGGCCTCGCGCCGCCCGCGGAAGCCCGCGAGGTTGCGGATGCGGCCGTTGAGCTGTTCGGTCAGCAGGTTGTCGCCGTCGACTTTGGCATCGGGCGGACGGGGGATGACCGTGGCGTGGATCACGCCGATGCCGAGCGCCGCGGCCTTGTCGGCCATCGTATCGAGATCGCCAATGGTGGTCTTCGAGGGAGATGTCCCGGTTGATGTTGTTCGTCCCCTCCATCAGGATCAGCACGTCGCCGATCTTGCCCGTGGCGAGGACACCGTCGATGCGCTCGATCCCCATCGGGGTCTTCTCCCCGGGGACTCCGAAGTTCTTGACCGTGGCGCTCACGCCGGCCGCCTCGAGGAGCGACTGGAGGCGCGGCGGGTAGCCCGGCGCCGCCCGCGTGATGTCGTCCCCGACCCC
Organism: uncultured Acidobacteriota bacterium; assembly: GCA_963792575.1. Taxonomy (GTDB): domain Bacteria; phylum Acidobacteriota; class Thermoanaerobaculia; order Multivoradales; family UBA5704; genus DATARR01. The sequence continues at coordinate 173,580 of CAWBWZ010000020.1, read as the reverse complement.
GGCGGTGATGCTGTCGCCGAAGGCGATGTAGGTCTTCCCGGTCGTCTGCGCGGTTGCGGGCAGCCCCAGCACAGAGCCCAGGAGGACGGCGGCGGCGGCGAGACGGTGGAATCTCACGGCACTTTTTCCAGGGATGCCGACGCCTGCCGCTTCTCGGCGGGCCAGCGCATCCGCACCGTGCTCCCCTCGAAGGTGACCACGGGGCGGTCCAGCGGCGAGGCGACCGTCGCCCGGGCTTTCACGCGTCCCGCGGCGTCGAGGTCGAGCACCGTCCAGGCGTGGGGCACGGCGTTGATGTAGAGCAGCCGCGAGGCGCCGAGGAATTTGGGGAAGAGCGAGCCGGCGGGAGCGGCCGCGCGCTCGTCGCGCCAGCCTTCGCCCTTGAAGCGGGCCATCCGCAGCTCGTAGCTCTTGACGTCGAAGTGGTTCCAGGCGATCAGGGCGCCGCCGTCCGCGGTGGCGGCGAGAGCGGGGGTGATATCGGGCACGGAGTTGCCGGCCGAGAGGCGCTTGACCGGCTGCCAGGCGTTGCCCGCGCGGCGGGCCCAGACGATCTCGTCGTCCTCGCCGTCGAAGGCGCTCCAGGCGAGCAGCCAGGAACCGTCGTTCAGCACGGCGCCGGCCAGCGCGACCTGGCTCCCCGGACCCGGGAAGGAGACGCGCTCGGGAGCCAGCCAGCGCTGGCCGTTCCAGAGGGCGGCGCGCACGGAGAGGGAGCGGTCGTCTTCCCCCTCGAGCCAGGCGAGGCCGGCGAGCCGGCCGCCATCCACCAGGAATACCGCCCCGCGCCGCTGCCGCCCCTCCTGCCCGGGGGGCTCGGCCAGCGGCCGGGAGGCGCGGTCGCTGCCGCGCAACAGGAACAGCCGCTGGCGGCCGCTCGCGTCTTGCACGGTTCCTGCGGCCACCCAGCCGCCGTCGATCGCCGCCAGAGCGGTGAGCTCGGACCGCTCCGGCAGGGGCACCTGCACTGCGCGCCCTCCCGGCAGCTCGATCCGGGCGCCGCCCGCCGCGGCGAGGAGCGTCAGGGCCTCGCCGTTACGAAACGCCTGGACAGGCTCGTCCTGGCCGAAGGCGGCGACGGCGGAGCAAAGGAGGAAGCCGGTGAAGATCCTCCTGAACAGGTGGACGGGTGGTGTACGCACGTAAGGTATCCTACCGCAGTTCCGGAACCCTCGCCGGAGTGGAGAAATTTCGTCTTGTCCTCAAGCAATTACTATCGTTTCCTCTCGACGATCGCGTTCTGCGCCCTGGCTCTCGGCTGCTCCCGGGCTCCCGAGGTGCCGGTCCATCGCGGCCCGATCGTGCTGATCACCATCGACGCCCTGCGGGCCGACACCGTCGGCGCCTTCGGCGGCCCGGCCCGGGTGATGCCGGCCTTGTCCGGTTTCGCCCGGGAGGCGACCTGGGCCGGCCGGGCGATCTCGCCGTCGAGCTGGACGGTGCCGTCGATGGCCTCGCTGTTCACCGGCTTTCAGCCCTGGCGGTCGCGGAGCTGGGCCGGCGACCGCTCGGTGCTCGACGACCGCTTCGTCACCCTCCCGGAGGCTCTGAAGCATGCGGGCTACCGCACCGCCGCCTTCCGCTCCAATCACTGGCTGGAGTCGCAGTTCGGCTACTCCCAGGGGTTCGACGATTTCCGCTATCTGAAAGAAGGGAAACGGGCCGAGCGCTACCTGGCGGAGCTTAAAGGGGGGCGGGACTTCGTCTGGATCCACATCCTGGCGCCGCACGCCCCGTACATCCGCCGCGATCCCTTCCTCGAGCGTCTCGACGAGATCCCCCCCGATCTCCCCAAGCAGGTGCGCCCGCTCGACCTCGAGCCCTACTACGATCCGGCGGTGAAGCTGCCGGCGGACCAGGAGCGGATCTTCCGGGCGATGTACCGGCTGAACGCCGCCTACGCCGACCAGGTGCTCTCCCGGCTGCTGGCCGCGCTGAAGCAGAGCGGCCAGTGGGACAAGACCCTCCTCGTCGTCACCTCCGACCATGGCGAGGAGTTCGGCGAGAACGGCCAGATCGCCCACGGCGGCAACCTCGGGCACGTGCTGGTCGAGGTGCCGCTGGTGGTCAAGCTGCCGGCGGGCTTCCAGCGCAAGCTCGCGATGCCGGCCAGCCACGTCGCCAACGTGCGGGTGGCGCCGACGCTGATCGAGGCCGCCGGCGGCAAGCTGGAGCCCGGCGTGGCGCCCAGCCTCTTCCAGGCGTTCGACAAGGGAGCGCTCTCCGAGCTCTACCTGGGCGACGGCGTCAACCGCTTCTCTCTGGTGGATGGCGACCTCCAACTCCTCTGGGAGAGCCGTTTCGCGCCGCCGGAGCCGGATTATTACCGGGCCCGCTACGCCGGGATCGGCGGCACCCCCGAGCCGCCGCTGACCGAGCCGGTGCAGGCGATCTTCGGCCGGCTGGAGAAGGCGTTCGCGAGCGTCCTGCCGCTCTCCGGCCGGCGCGGCGAAGCGCCACGGCTCACCCTGGTGCGCTGGAGCGCGGGGAGCGTCCAGTCGGTGAACGATCCGCGCGAGGTCAACCGCATGGCCCGGCGGCTCAAGAACGCCTGGCTGGCCGCCAATGGCTCCGAGGTGGCGCCGGGCCGTTCGACGGGCCAGCAGCCCAAGCTCACGCCGAAGGAAGAGGAAGATCTGAAAGCGCTGGGGTATGTGGCGGGGGGGAACTGAGGGCCGCCACCCCCGCCACCACCAGCAGGAACACGCCGTTCATCGCCGCCACCGTCCAGGCGAACTCCAGCGGGGAGCCGTGGAAGAGAGCGAGCACCCCGGCCTCCAGAGGCACGAGCAGGGGGAGCAGCGTCCAGAAACGCAGCCGGCCGGTGGAGAGCCGGTAGAGCAGGAGGGCGTTGCTGAACGACATCAGCGCCATCGCGATCCCCAGCGGCAGCACGAGCTCTGCCGCCCCCTGGTAGCCCCGGCCGCCCACAGCCCGCATCAGCGGTTCCGGAAACAGTCCGAAGACGGAGATCACCGGCGCCACGCAGAGGGCGAGCAGTCCCAGGGTGCCGGCGAGCACGTGCCGCGACCGGCCGCTCCGCGCCGCCTCCGCCGAGTGCGGGAACGCCGCCTTGGTGACCGCCGCCGTGCCGAGCAGGATCGATTTGCCGAGGAACGAGGCCACCGCGTACCCTCCCGCCACCGCGTCGGGGAAGAAGGCCCGAGCGAGCAGGACGTCGAGGCTGTAGAAGCCCATCACCGTCGCCGTCACCGCGAACACCGGCAGGCTGTAGCGGTAGATGTCCGGCGCCTCGGCCGGTATCGCCGGAGTGCGGTAGACGTCGCGCAGGGGGATGTAGGAGACGGCGAAGGCGAAGCAGAGGCTGAGGGCGATCCCCGCGACAGCGCCGTACTCTCCGGCGCCGATCCAGACCAGCCCGATGCCGATCGCGAGCTTTGCCAGCACCTCCCAGATCATGTTGAGCCCGAGATCGCCGAAGCGCTTCCACCCCTGGAGCGCCCCCCGGTGCACCGGCAGCAGCCCGACGCCGACCAGCGACAGGCCGAATAGGGCCATCAGCGGATAGGGGATGCGCAGCCAGCGCCCGAGCGGCACCGCCGCCGTCAGATAGAGCGCCGCCAGCGCCAGCGTCGCCCGTCCCCCCTTGTGCAGCCCCCGGCGGAGAAGGTCGTGCAGCCGTCCCGGATCGGGCTCATGCGCGGTGTAGCGGGCGAGCACGGTCGCCACCGACTCGGCGAAGACGTTCAGCACGTAGAGAATGGCGAGCAGCGCCGCGATCGCTCCATAGCCGGCGGGGCCGAGGAGGCGCGCCATGGCGATGTGGAAGGCGAAGTGGAGGGCGCTCGCCAGATTGAACGTGACGAGGAGGAGGGCGCTCCCGCCGAGCAGGCCGGAGGGGGAGAGCTTCGAAACCTTCAAGCGCTTCAAGGGTGTGCTGCCGGAGCCGGCCCCGGCCGCCACGGGTAGATCTCCAGGCCGTAGCCCCGCGGGCGGTCGTCCGGAGTCGAGGGGACCCGCACCCGCAGCTCGGTCCCGGTCAGCGCGAAGCGCGGGCTGGTCTTGAACAGGCGGTTGAGGCGGCGGCCGGTGTCGAACACCGCCACCGGCTCGCCGCCCGGATCGAGCCGCAATTCGTACACTTCGCGGTCCCCCGAGTCGCGGGGGATCCAGAGCAGCAGTGAGACGGCCTCTCCCGGCCGGGCGAACCCGGCGGGCAGGCGGCCCACCAGATAGGGTGGATTTCCATCCGGACGCCGGACCAGGAGATCGACGGGGTCGCGGGCGAGCGTCCAGGGGTGGCGGAGGATCACCAGCGGCTCGCCGCGCCTGCGAAACCAGAGGTCGCCGACGATCTCGACCTCACTCTTGCGCAGGCGGGCGACGCGGGCGCGGTAGAAATCGGCGTCCGGTCCCTGAAGCCGCCGCTGCGGAAAGATCTCGACATCCGCCCGATCGAGAACGGCGGGCGCAAGCGCGGTGAGCCGGGGCACCGGGGTCAGCAGCGGCCGGCGGGGCTTGCCGCCGGCGTCGAAGGCACCCATCCCCCGTTCATAGACCACGTGGCGCAGGCCGACCGGATCGAGCTCAGCGAGCAGCGCGTCGTTCGTCCGCTCGAACGTGGTGGGCACCACGCGGGTGTAGACGATCTTCCCCTGCTGTGCGAGGAGGGCGGCGCCCAGCGCCAGCCCGGCCAGCGCCGCGACCGGCCGCCACGCCAGCCAGGGGAGGCGGGCCGTCAGGAATCGCCAGAGCTCCACCATCGCCCAGGCGGCCACCAGCGAGGAGAAGGGGACGACCGGCAGGTAGTTCTGGCCGCGGAACAGCGTCATCCCCAGCGCGTGCAGGGCGGAGTAGCCGAGGAGCAGGCTGAGGACGAGGATCGAGCCGAGGCGCCTCTCCCGGCCGTCCTCCGGAGCCGGACGGAAGATCCTCCACAGAAGACCGGCGACGCCGAGGGCCACGAACGCGGTGACGATCGGGCCGTGCTGCTCGATCAGGAACTGCACCTGCCGCTCGAATACCACCCCGTGATTGCTCCGCTCCTCGACCCCCTTGGCCGCGTAGCCGTTGACCAGTTTGGGGATGAACTCGAACACCACGTCGAGGAACGGGTTGAGCGCCACGAAGGTGAGCACCGAGGCGACGCCCGCGAGCAGCAGCCAGAGCCACTGCCGGCGGTCGCGCCGCCCTTCGGCGAGGACCGCGGCGGTGATCGGGATCGCCCCCGCGATCCCCGTGTATTTGGTCGAGACACCGAGCCCGACCCCGACGCCGACCAGCAGGAAGCGGCGGAGGGAGGGGCGGAAAGCGGCGCCGAGAGTCCAGTAGACGGTCAGCGTCACCAGCAGGATGACGAGGATGTCCGGCTTGAACTCCGACGAGCTCAGCACGTGGCGGCCGAACGCCGCCAGGATGGCCGCCGCGAGGAGCCCCACCTCCGGCGAGTAGATCCGCCTGCCGATCAGGAAGAGGAGCCAGAGGCTGAGGGTGCCGTAGATCACGTTGATCATCCGGCAGAGCCAGTAGGCGGTGGGGGAGTAGCCGTCGCTGGTCGCCCTGTAGATCGAGAACGGCTCGTAGCGGGTGACGTGGAAGAGCCACTGGCTGGCGGCGAGCACGGCCGTCTGGGGCAGGTAGGAGAGGCTCAGGTAGAAGGCGTGCCGGGGGCGGAACTCGCCGTGCAGGAGCAGCCCGGAGACGTTCTTGAGCGGGAAGCGCTCGTCGTAGTACCGGCTGGCGTTGAGCCCCTGGCTGGCGTCCCAGGTCCGCAGGGCGAAGCTGATCAGGAGCAGCCCGAGAAGGGCGATCCCGATCCAGCGTTTCGGCTCGGCTTGGGAGTCGGATGGAACCATGGGAGTCGGGGTAGGAAGGCGGTTGCCGGCGATTGCCCGGAATTCGCGGCGGATGGTAGCATGCCGCGTTCCTCTTCAAGCGCTTCCCCCGCGGGCTCTCCTGGCTTTCTTGCAACAACTCTTATCATGTCCAGCGATCGAGACGCCAGCCCGAGCATCCTGATCTGCCTGCTCTACTACGTCCCGCACCGGACGGGGCTGACGCTCTACGTGCGGCAGCTCGCCGAGGGGCTGGCGGCGCGCGGCCACCGGGTCACCGTCCTCTGCGCCCGCCACTCCGCGGACACGCCGCTCGGCGAGTCGATCGAGAACGGCGTCCGGGTGGTCCGCCTCCGGCCGCTCCCCTTCGGCATCAGCCGCGGCATGATCCTGCCCGGCTATCCCAGGGCGCTCGCCCGGCTGATCCGGGAGCACGACGTGGTGAGCGTCCACACGCCGATGCTGGAGACCGCCCTGATCGGGCTCGCCGCCCGGGCCGCCGGCAAGCAGGTCGTGATCACCCATCATGGCGACCTGGTGCTGCCCGCGGGGGCGCTCAACCGGATCATCACGGCGGTGATGTTCGCCTTCTACCGCACCCTGGCAGGTGCGGCGCCGGCGCTCGTCTGCCACACGCTGGACTACGCCCGGCACTCGGAGTACCTGAGCCCCTACCTGGAGAAGGTGGTGGTTATCCCGCCCTTCGTCGACGTGCCGGCGCCGGATGCCGGGAGAGTGCGCGAGCTGCGTCAGGCCTGGGCCCCTGGCGGCGGGCCGATCATCGGCTTCGCCGGCCGTTTCGTCGAGGAGAAGCGGCCGGATCTGCTGATCCGTTCCCTGGAGATGGTCAACCGCGCCTTCCCTGGCGCGCGGATCGTCTTCGCCGGCCAGCACCAGATCCCCTATGAATCCTACTGGCCGCGCCACCAGCCGCTGGTGGACCATTTCCGGGACCAGCTCATCTTCCTGGGGATTGTCCCGTCAACCCAAGAGATGGCGGACTTCTACGCCGCCTGCGACGTCCTCGCCCTGCCGAGCGATACCGAATGCTTTGCCCTGGTGCAGGTCGAAGCCATGCTCTGCGGCACTCCGGTCGTGATGACCGACACCCCCGGCGGCCGGGTCCCCGTGCAACTCACCGGCATGGGAAAGATCGTCCCGCGCGACGACTGGCGTGCCCTGGGAGAGGGGATCGTCGAGCTCCTAAAGGACCGCGCCCGCTTCGTCCGGCCGGTCGAGGAGATCGAGCGGCATTTTTCGGCCGAGGTAACGATTGGCCGGTATGAGGAGCTGTTCCGGCGGTATGCGGTGGCCGTGGAAGAGCGGCCGGCGGCTCCAGTGGTGGTTGCGGAGTAGGGGAGTCCCGCCCTGAAAGGGCGAAATTTGAATAGCCCGGCGCTTCAGCGCCGGGTAGGTGGTACCACCCCCAAACTCCGACCGCCCTGAAGGGGCGGAACCCGACGACTCCCGGCTCGCCTTTCTTCCGCTCGGCTTGATAGCCTTAGCCATCGTGCAACCAAATTTAGCTGAGGCGGAGCGTCGGATCGAGGAGGCTCGGAGAACCCAGGCCAAGAGCCTGGACCTCGGCGATCTAGCTTTGAGCGAGCTCCCTGCCAGCCTGGGAGACCTTCCGCAACTCAGGGCTCTCTTTTTGGGCTGGGCAAAACCCAACGAGGTAGGGGGTCTTAGCTGGGACTATAAACGAGAGCAGTCTAGGTTCACGGACCTGTCGCCGCTATCGGGCTTGGCAGGCCTTCAGAGCCTCGATCTGTCAAGCACGGGAGTGACGGACCTGTCGCCGCTATCAGGCCTGGCAGGTCTTCAGATCCTCAACCTGTGGGGCACGGGAGTGACGGACCTGTGGCCGCTGTCGGGCCTGAAAGGTCTTCAGAGGCTCAATCTGACGAGCACGCGTGTAGCGGACCTGTCGCCGCTGTCGGGTCTGACAGGTCTTCAGAGCCTCGATCTGTCAGAAACGAGTGTGACGGATCTGTCGCAGTTGTCGGGCCTAACAGGTCTTCAGAGCCTCGACCTGTGGAACACGGGTGTAACGGACTTGTCGCCGCTATCTGGCCTGAAAGGTCTTCAGAGCCTCAACCTAGTGGGAACGGATGTGGTGGACTTGTCGCCGCTGTCGGGCTTGGCAGGCCTTCAGAGCCTTAGCCTATTGGGAACAAGTGTGACGGACTTGTCGTTGCTATCGGGCCTGGCAGGTCTTCAGAGCCTCAGCCTGTGGAGTACAGTGATAACGGACCTGTCGCTGCTGTCGGGCCTAGCAGATCTTCGGATACTCGAGCTGTGGAGCACGGATGTGACGGACCTGTCGCCGCTGTCGGGTCTGGCAGGTCTTCAGATCCTCGACCTGTCGGAGACTGGTGTAACGGACCTGTCGCCGTTGTCGGGACTGATAGCTCTTCAGAGCCTTGATTTATCAGAAACAGGTGTAAAGGACCTGTTGCCGCTATTGAGCTTGTTAAGTCTTCAAAGCCTTAACCTTCACGATTGCCGGGCTGCGCCTCCCGCCGCCATTCTTCAAAGTTTTTCAGACCACCCATGCCTGAGCGAGCTCATTGTCGGTGAGGGGGGTGGTGTTCCGCGGGAGGTGCTCTCTCATGACAGGTTCGATAACTGCCTCCCTCGTCTGCGCACCTACTTTTCTGAGCTGGACCTTGGGGCCGAGGCCGAGAATGAGGTGAAGGTAATCCTCCTCGGCAACGGCCGCGTCGGAAAGACCCAGCTCTGCCGGCGCTTTCGAGGCGAATCGTTCGACGATTCCGTGCCGTCCACTCATGGCATCCAGATCTGGCGAGAGGAACTGAGACTCCAAGCCGAAGGCGAGGAGAAGGTTTTCCAGGTCAACTGGTGGGACTTCGGTGGCCAGGACATCTACCACGGCACCCATGCGCTCTTCCTCCGCAGCCGCGCCGTCTTCCTGATCCTCTGGACCCCCACGCTCGAAAACCGGGACGAGTATTCGGAGAACGGCATTCCCCTGCGCAACCAGCCGATCCAATACTGGCTCGATTACGTACGGACTCTCGCCGGTGAGGTGAGCCCTGTGATCGTCGTGCAGAGCCAGTGCGACCGATTCTCGGACCGGCGCCCCGATCCGCCGAGGCCGGACGGTTCCGGGTTTTTCGAATGCTGTGCCTACAGCGCCAGGGAGGATCTGGGCCGAGAGACTCTCGAAAGCCACCTTCGCAACGCGATTCGGTACCTGTTGAAACGGAGCGGCGCGCTCGAGATCGGCCGCGGGCGCGCCGAGGTGCGCCGCCGGCTCTACGAGTGGCGAAGTGAAGACCAGACGCGAGAGCCCGAGGAGCGGCAACATCGGACTCTTACCCTCGACGAATTTCGCGCGCTCTGCGACGAAACCGGGGGCATCGTCTCTTGGGAGCACGCCCTCGACTACTGCCATCACACCGGCGTGGTGTTCTACCAGCCCGACCTCTTTTCCAGCGGTATCATCCTCGACCAGGACTGGGCACTCGACGCTATTTACACTGTCTTTCATCGCGGCCTGGCGTTGTCCTGGCTGAGGGAGCGGGGACGATTTACGCGGCAGGACCTTGCCATGACCGTCTGGCAAGAGCATTCCCCTGAGGAACAAAGACTCTTCCTCGGTCTGATGAAGAGCTGTGGTGTGTGCTTTCGCTGCGGGGAGACCGCTGAGGGTGAGGCGCGTTATATCGCACCGGATCTGCTGCCCAGGTTCGCCGCCGTCTCGAGTCGGGTCGATCTCTTCTGGATCGAGACCTCTGAAACCCTCACTCTGCGGTTGAAGTATCGATTCTTCCACCCGGCTGTGATTAGAGGCCTGATGAGCGAGATCGGCCAGAGGGCTGGAGACCTTGGCGAGTACTGGAATTACGGCCTGTGGTTCAAGGACGGCCAGCGAGATGCGCAGCTCCTCGTCCAATTCGTGGACACCAGCACGGACGAGGCACCGGGCGCCGGAACGCTGGTGCTGAAGGCTCAAGGTCGCGCCCCTTCGGGACTTCTGCGTGAGATCCGGAGGACGATCCTCAGGCGGCGGAACGGCGAGGCTTCTGAGGAACTGCTGACTCTGAACGGCGCCACGGTGGCCCGAAGCGCGATGGCCACCTTGATTGATGGCGACCGCGTGCTCGACACTCAAAATCAGTTGGTCCCTGCCGCAGCCTTCGCGGATTTCTTCTCGGATCTGGAGCACCAGCCCGAGAAAACGCGTGATGACGGGCAAAGACCAGGAATAGACATCAACCCTCAGCCCCTCAAGTCGAACGAGAAACTTCCTGAGGTTTTCATCTCCTATGCCTGGGGGGACAAAACCCCCGAGGGGAAGATCCGAGCGCGGACTGCCGACCGTCTTTATTCGGCCCTCAAAAAGTACGGATTCCGGCCCGCTCGTGATCGGGACCAGATGCACCCGGGGGAGCGGATCTCGGCCTTCATCCGCCAACTCACACGTGCCGATCTCGTCGTTGCCGTGATCAGCGACAAGTATCTGCACTCGACGTATTGCATGTACGAGATCTACAAGCTCTGGCAGAAGTGCCAGGGCGACGCCGACGACCTGCTCCAGAGCGTGGTGCCGATCGTGCTGCCGGAGGTGAGGATCGGCAGTGTCCGGGAGAGGCTGCCCTACCTGCGGTACTGGGCGGAGGAGGCGGAAAGCCTGGAGGCGCTGATCCGCGATCCGAAGATCAGCCCCAGCCGTGAATCCTGGGAGGAGGTTCGTCTGGTCCGCGAGTTCGCTCAGCACGTGGACGGCATCCTCGTTTTCCTCCAGGACGTCCTCATGCCCCGCAAGCTCGAGGTCCACCTCGACGACGGATTTCGGGCCGTGCGAGAGGCTTTGTGGCGGCGGGTGGGGGAGTCGGCTGGCGACGCTCGCCGATCCTGAGGCGTGAAGACCTTTTTTGCTGGCGAAAAACGCCCGGCGGCTCGCTTGCCGGCCCCGGCGGATGACTCGCCGGCCATGTTTTGTTGTTCGCCGGCCCCGGCGGATGACTCGCCGGTCATGTTTTGTTGTTCGCCGGTCCCGGCGGATGACTCGCCGGTCATGTTTTGTTGTTCGCCGGTCCCGGCGGATGACTCGCCGGTCATGTTTTGTTGTTCGCCGGTCCCGGCGGATGCTCCGCCGGCTCCGTTATGCGACGAAATTTCCCCGGCGAGCCATCCGCCGGCCTCTCGATGCCACTCGCCGGCCTTTTTACGCCGGCTTCCGCGCCTTCAAACAGAGATTGACCGTCGATCGCTCCGGCGGCTCGTTCATCCGGTTCCCGCGATCGATCCGGTTCAACAGCTTGAGCCCCAGGTTGACGGGGTGGAGCGGGCTGCCGCCGTCCTGGTCGAAGCTGCCGCGGTCCGCCACGTCGGCGAGGCCGCGGCCGAAGATGCCGGATTCGAGGAGCGGCTTGCCGAGACCGTAGAGCAGGTTGTGGACAAACGGGAAGGCGTGGTGGGTGAAGGAGCGTTCCTCCTCGACCTCGAAGCCCGCCGCGAGCGCCGCCTGCCGCAACTTCTCCGGCGTGTAGAGACGGACGTGGAAGGCCCAGATGCCGGCGAGCGGGCCCCGGCCGATGTGGGTATGGAAGAGCGTCTCCAGGGTCTTGTTGATCGGGTCCCACCAGAAGGGGTAGTTCGCGTGGGGCACGGTGAGGAGGGCCAGCCCGCCCGGTTTGAGGACGCGGCGGATCTCGCGGAGGGCGTCGACGTCGCGGTCGACGTGCTCCAGGATCTCGGAAAGGATGACGGCGTCGAAGGTCGCGTCCGGAAAGGGGAGGTCGTAGATCGAGGCGTTGCCCACCAGGATCGACGGCAGGTGAGCGGTGTTGCGCCGTGCCTTCCTTAGATAGGGGAGCTCCAGGTCGACTCCGAAGAGCCGGGCGGTGCCCAGGTGGCGCAGCATCTTGAGGTAGAACCCGCGACCGCACCCGCAGTCGAGGATCGTCTGGCCGTCCGTCGGCCCCAGCCACTCGAAGATCGTCCACGCCCGCCGTTTGAAGGCCATGTCGGCCTCCTTGCGGGTGAGGTACTCATAGGCGGCGGGCTCGGTCATGGGGCGGGATCTTACTTCTACTTTGTCAGATTCCACCGAGGTCCGTCTCCTAGCCCCGCAGGGGCGTCAGGAATTAGCCCGGCGGCGTGAGCCCCGGGATTAGACGCATCCCCACCAGCCCGGAGCCCCGCCAGGGGCGGCAGGTGCCGAACTCAAGCGTGGCGATTCTCCTGCCGCCCCTGCGGGGCTTCATCAACAATCCTTGGCCATTGGCCCCGGGGCTCACGCCGCCGGGCTAATTCCTGACGCCCCTGCGGGGCTGTATTAGACAAGTAGAATTACTCCGGTGGTGCTAGCATCGGACTATGAAAGACGCCTGTGACGATTTGACGTACAAGGCCTATGTCCGGCAGGCAGTCGAAACAGGACTTCAGGACAGCAATGCCGGGCGCACTGTGAGCCTGGAGGAGGTCAGGGCGAGATTTGGGTTATCGAGTCCCGACTCTGAGCTGGCCGCTTGGCATGAGGTTTATGAAGGGCTCTCTGACGATGAGATTGCCGAAGTCGAGACTGTAGCTCTCGATCGAAACCGATTCTCCCGCGAAGATGCCGAATGACGGCTCCTGGCGAGACTTGACGCCCCTCCCCCGGGCATCCATGAAGCAGAGCATCGTCGGCCTCATCCCCGCCGCCGGCCGGGCCGAGCGGCTGGGACCCTTGCCGTGCAGCAAGGAGCTGCTGCCGATCGGCTTCCGGGAGACCCCTCGCGGGCCGGCTCCCAAGGTGGCGGGGCACTATCTGCTGGAGCGGTTCCGGACGGCTGGGGTGCGCCGGGTCTTCATGGTGCTCCATGAATCGAAGCAGGACGTCCCCCGCTACTTCGGGACGGGGGAGATCGCGGACGTGGCGCTCGCCTATCTCTCCATCCCCGGATCGCGGAGCGTGCCGGAGACGCTCGACCGGGCTTTCCCGTTTGTCGAGGAGTCGATCGTGGTCCTCGGCTTCCCGGATGTGATCTTCGAGCCGGCCGATGCCTACGCCCCCCTGATCGCACGGCAGGCGGCGACGGGGGCCGACCTCGTCCTCGGGCTCTTTCCGACCGAGCGGTTCCGCTCCACCGACATGGTCGAGCTTGGAGACGACGGCCGGGTGGTTCGTGTCGAGGTGCGGCCGGAGAGCACGGAGCTGCGGTACAACTGGCTGATCGCGGTCTGGAGCCCGATTTTTACCCGCTTTCTCCACGAGGCCGTACGGAACGCGCCAGCTGACAAAGGGGAGTTCCAGATCGGCGCCGTGGTGCGATCGGCTGTCGAGGCCGGGCTCCACGTCGAGGGCATCGAGTTTCCGGCGGGACGGTACCGCGACATCGGGACTCCCGAGGAGCTGGCGGCGGCCATCCGCGAGCACGCCCGGCTCCCCTCCCGTACTGCCTGAGTATTGCCTGAGTACTGCCTGAGGTAAGATACGCCGCCGCTCCGGCGTTTCCGAGCCTCTCCTCATGACGAAACCGAACACCTCCAAGGTCCGCCTCGCCGTCGTCGGCTGCGGCGCCGTGGCGCAGATCCACCACCTGCCCGCCATCGCCGCTTCCGACCGGGTCGAGGCCGCCGTGCTCGTGGACGCGGACGAGAAGCGCGCCCGCGCTCTCGCCGAGCGCTTCGGCGTGCCCGAGGTGGCGACCGATTTCAAGGGCTTGCCGGGGAAGGTCGAGGCCGCCGTCGTCGCCCTGCCGAACAGCCTGCACGCGCCGGTCTCGATCGACCTGCTGCGGCGGGGCGTCCACGTGCTGGTCGAAAAGCCGATGGCGATGAACGTGCGCGAGTGCGACGAGATGATCGACGCCGCCCGGACCGGCCGTGCGGTGCTGGCCGTGGGGCTCGATTTCCGCTTCTTCGACGCGTCGCTGTTCGTCCGCAACCTGCTGCGCGACGGCCTGATCGGCGGGATCCGCGGCTTCGACCTGCGCCAGGGGGTGATCCCCCGCTGGCCGTTCGCCACCGACTTCCTGCTCAAGAAGGAGATGGCGGGCGGCGGCGTGCTGGCCGACTTCGGCGTCCATGTGCTCGACCTGCTGCTCTGGTGGCTGGGGGACCTGACGGTGACCGGATACCGGGACGATGCCATGGGCGGCGTCGAGTCGGATTGCGAGATGACCCTCGCCACTGCCGCCGGCATTAAAGGAGAGGTCGAGGTCAGCCGCACGCGGACCCTCCGCAACACCTGCGTCTTCGAAGGAGAGCGGGCGAAGCTCGAGGTCGGCGTCTGGGATCCCGATCCCGAGATCCGCCTGTCAATCGCCGGCAGTGAGGTCTCTCTGGCCGGTCATGCCCGTGGAGCGATGGGGTCAAAAACGGGCTCAGCGCTCAATTTCACCGACGTCTTCGTGCGGCAGATCGACGACTTCGCGCGCGCGATCCGCCTGCGGCGTGAGCCGTTCATCCCGGGAGCCGAGGGGCGCCGGTCGCTGGCGCTGATCGAGGCCTGCTACGCGCAGCGCCAGCTCCTGGAGCTCCCCTGGTCGATCATCCCCAATCGGGAGCAGGTCTCGTGAGCCTCGCGGAGATCGCGGGCGCACTGGCTGGCCGCCGGGTTCTGGTCACCGGCGCCACCGGTTTCATCGGCGGCCGGCTGGTCGAGCGCCTGATCGTCGAGCATGGCGCCGAGGTGCGCGTCCTGGTGCGCAACCTCGCGGGGGCGGCCCGCCTCGCCCGTTTCCCGGTGACCGTGCTGCGCGGCGACATCACCAGCTCCCCTGACCTCGCGGTGGCGATTCAGGGGTGCGACGTCGTGTTCCACTGCGCCTACGGCACCTCGGGCAGCCAGAAGCACCGTGCCTACATCAACCGCGAGGGGACGCGGCGGGTGCTGGAGGCGTCCCGGGCCGCCAAAGTCGGGCGCATCGTCTACCTGAGCACGCTGATGGTCTACGGCCAGACCACCGACGGCGACCTCGACGAGACCGCTCCCCGGCGCCGCTTCGGCAACGCCTACTCGGACAGCAAGCTGGAGGCGGAGCAGATCGCCCTCACCTCGGGGCTGCCGGTCGCCGTGCTGCAGCCGACGGCCGTCTACGGACCCTACGGCGGGGTGTGGACCGAGTCGGTGATCCGGGCGCTCAAGGCCGGCCGGCAGATCCTGATCAACGGCGGCGACGGCCTGGGCAACGCCGTCTATGTGGACGACCTGGTGAGCGCCATGCTCCTCGCGGCGGTCCAGGACGCGGCGGTGGGGGAGGCGTTCCTGATCTCCGGCGAGGAGCCGGTGACCTGGCGGGAGCTCTATGGGCGGTTCGAGCGGATGCTCGGGATCGAGCGGCGGACGGTCGACATGACCGAGGCCGAGGCGCTCGCCTTCTGGCGCCAGTGGAAGCGGGCGCAGCCGCACGCGGTGGGGGAGGCGCTCCGCATCCTCAAGTCGGAGCAGCCGATCCGCGAGCGGATCGAGCGCACTCGCGAGGGGGTCTGGCTGCGCGAGATGGCGAGCACGGTGCTGCCGGAGAAGATGCAGCAGCGGATCAAGGCCGGCCTCGGGAGCGGCGGCCGGCCGTCCCGCACCGCCGCCGAGCTGCCGATCCACCCGTTGACGCCCGAGATGATCGGCTTCTTCCGCCCGCGGACCCACGTCCGCATCGACAAGGCGAAGCGGCTCCTGGGCTACCGGCCGGCCTTCGATCTGGAGACCGGCATGGATCTCACCGAAAAATGGGCGCGCTGGGCGAACCTCCTCTAGACGTGCCGGGGGGTGAGGGCCCGAGCGGTGAGGGCGGCGGCACCACCGAGCAGCGCATCCTGCGCTCGACGTTCGCCTCCTACGCCATCCAGCTCGCCCGCCTGGGAATCAACTTCGGGGCGAAGATCGCCCTCGCGCGGCTGATTCTCCCCGAGGGGCACGGCCTTTACGAGCTCGCCCTGCGGATCGTAACCATCGCCTCCGCCGTCCGCGACCTCGGCCTGCCGTACCACCTGGTGCGCGACAAGCGCCGACCCTACGGCACGGTCCTCGCCGTTACGGCGACGCTCGGCGTGGTGATCACTCTCCTGCTGATCGCGGTGGCGCCGGCCGCCGGCCGTTTCAATCCCGAGCTGCCGCTGGTGCTGCGGGTCTTCGCCGTCTGGGTCCTGCTGGACGGTCTCGCGGTGGTGCCTCGCGCCTTCTTCGAGCGGGAGCTGAAGATCGGCAACCTGATCGCTCCGGAGATCTGGCGCGGCATCGTGATCGCCGCCGTCGCGGTGGGGCTCGCCTGGCGGGGGTGGGGAGTCTGGAGCCTGGTGATTGCCGATCTCCTGGGCGCCGCGCTGCTCGCCGGCTACTCCTGGGCGAAAGCCTGGGGCAGGATTCCCTTGCGATTCGAGCCGGACCTGATCTCCGATCTCGTCCGCCGGAGCCGGTTCCTCTTCCTCATCTGGCTCACTCTGCAACTCGTCACCTACATCGACATCTACATCATCGGCTGGTTCCGCGATGCCGGCACGGTCGGGCTCTACGCCCGCGTCTACGGGCTCGCCTTCCTGGTGGCGACGATCGTCTACCCCCGCGCGCTCTTTCCGACGCTGGTCGAATATCTCGACGACCGCCCCCGGTTCCTGGAGTTCTTCCGGCTGAGCACCATCCAGCTCCTGGGCTGCCAGATCGTGGCGAGCTATTTTCTGTTCTTCAACGCGGAGAAGGTGATCCTGATCCTGATGGGCGAGAACTGGCTGGCCGCGGTGCCGATCCTGCGGGTGATCGCATTCATTCCGTTCTTCGATCAGTTCACCATTCTCGGCGGCGAGATGCTCAAGGCGCGGCACCGGGACCGCTCCTGGTTCGGGATCGAGCTGCTCAACCTGATCTCCCTGGTGGGATTCGGGATCTGGTTCACCCAGCTCTGGGGGGCTCCAGGCATGGGGGCTGCGAACTACCTGCTGATCGGGAATCTCGTGATGGCCTGGGAGGTCGCCCGCGTGTTCGGCCCCCGCTTCCGCACGCTCCTGGGCGACCTCGCGCTGCTGTACCTCGTTCCGTTGCCATTCTTCGCTCTCGCCGCCTGGCTGTTCCCCTCGGGGAGCTGGGAGCGGTTCTTCGTCTCTCTGATCGCCGCCGCCCTCGCCGCCGGCGGACTCGCGGCGCGGTACTGGCGGCCGTTCCGGACCTTCTTCACGCAGGCTCCCTTGCAAGGATAGAGAATGGATCAACCGTCTTCCCGGAAATTCTCTTTCGGTCTGGCCGTCCTGCTGCTCGTCTTCGGGCTCTGGGCGGGGTGGTTCATCCGTCGCTCCTCGTTCGAGGTCGAGGGGGAGCACTATTACACCCTGTTCGACGACGCGATGATCTCGATGACCTACGCCCGCAACCTGGTCGAGGGGCACGGGCTCGAATGGGCGCGATGGGGGGAGCCGGTCGAGGGGTTCACCCATCCGCTCTGGACTTTCCTGATGATCCCGGTCAACGCGCTGCCGATCCCGCTGCGCGAGCGCAGTCTGCCGATCCAGCTCCTCTCGCTGCTGACCCTCGCCGGCACCGTGATCGCCGTCCGCCGTCTGATGCTCGATCACTTTTCGCCCCCGGGAGCGCGCCACTGGATGGCCGCCGCCGTGCTCACGGCCTTCTACTATCCGCTCGCCTACTGGGCATTGATGGGGATGGAGACCGGCCTGCAGGCGCTGCTCGCGGTGGTCGCCGTTCAGCTGGCCCTCTCGACGGCCCACTCCGGCCGCGACCATCATCTCGCCCTGTGGATCGTCTGCGCGGCGTCCTTCCTGCTGCGGATGGACATGCTGCTGCTGGTCGTCGCGGTACAGCTCTACGTCCTCTTGCAGGGAGGATTCTGGCAGATCAGGAAGCGGAGCTGGCTCGCCGGTTTCGGGATCTTCTGCGCCATGACCCTGGCGTACGGCATCTTCCGCTGGGTTTACTACCACGACCTGTTGCCGAACACTTACTATCTCAAGCTCACCGGCGTGCCGCTCGCCGTCCGCCTGCTGCGCGGTCTCGTGGTCTTCACCCAATTCCTGCGCGACCATCTGGCGGTGATGCTGGTCGCGGGGATCGGGCTCGGCGTCTTCCTGTGGCGGAACCGCCGGATGATCCTGCCGGCCGTGATCTTTGCTCTCTACTGCGCCTACAGCGTCTATGTCGGGGGGGACGCCTGGGACGGCGACCTGCCGATCCGCGCCAACCGTTTCATCGCCTTCGTCGTGCCGCTCCTCTTCGTGCTGTTCAACGCCACGCTCAACGAGGCGCTCGCGGCCTGGCGGAGCCGAAGAGGATCGGCGGAAGACGATCCGGGCGGGCGTTTCGTCCTCGCCGCCGCGACCGCCGCCGCCCTGCTGCTCGTCAACGGGCTCTGGCTCTCTCCGCGCGCGGACCTTTTCTGGCACGAGGTCACGCTGACCGATCGCCCGCCGGTGACCAGCCGTCACCAGCGGGTGGTCGCCGGGATCCTGAGCTTCCGGCGGCTCGTCCAGCCCGGCGCCGTGGTGGCTACCGCGTGGGCCGGCATTCCCGCCTATTTTTCCGATTACAAGATGATCGACATCCTCGGCTACAACGATCGCACCATCGCGCACATGCAGCCGATCGTGCCGCTCGACGAGGACCACTTCGACACCTTCCGGCCCGGCCACACGAAGTGGAACGAGCTGCGGCTGCTCAACGAGCAACGGCCCGACGCCTTCTTTCAGATCTGGGGGATCCGCCGCGGCATGGGGAGGGTGGCGGACGTCCTGCCGAAGTATGGCTACCGGAAGGTTTCAGGTTTCTGGGTGCGGTCGGATTCCCCCTACATCCTCAAGGGCGTCCAGGTGCCAGCCGCTCCGGCCGACGGCGACCCGGACGCCGCCGCGGATCAGTAGGGAACGAACTCGATCCGCAGATTCGAGTACTGCCAGCCGAAGCTCGCCACCTCGGGGCCGTCCTGGCCCGAGTAGTGGCCGAACTCCACCGTCATGCCCGTCGTCGGGATGTCGAGCACTCCGTTCGGGGCCGTGCTGGGGAACTGCAGCGTCTTGACCGTCGCTCCGTTGGAGGAGAGCACCGCCGTGACCGTCCCGTGCTCGGCGTCATAGGTGTACTTCAGATGGTAGCGCTGCCCCTGCACCCAGGCGACCCCCTGATCGTCCTGCGTGGTGTTGGCCGGCGGCAGGTCGATGTTCTGCGCCGCCTTGAGCGACATCTTGGGCGGGCTGAAGGCGTTCACGTTGGCGAACGTGTTGCTGCGGAACTTGGCGCGGTAGAGCCAGACGATCGCGTGGTTGCCCGGGCTCTTCGACCGGTTCCAGGGGCCGGGGACGAAATCCATGTCGAGGACCATGCGCCGCGCCGGCATCGCCTTCGCGAGCTCGATCTTGTACGTCTTCTTCTCGTTGCCGGCCGCGGCGGTGTGGAACAGGCCGGAAACGGAGTAGACGACCGAGCCGGTGGTGGACGGCGGCTGCTGACTGTCATCCGGTCCCAGCGTCGAGGCTCCCGAGGCGGAGGGAGTGATGAAAAGGATCTGCGAGTTGGTCCGGCTGAACAGCGTCGCGTAGGTGTAGAACGGTTGGTTGCAGCTCACCTCCGCGCGCGCGTCGGCCGCCTGCTGCTCGCCGAGCAGGCTGAAGGCGTCGTTGAAAAAGCGCAGCGAAAGCGCCTTGAACGTCAACGTCGCCGGGCCGCCGATCTGCGAGCCGTCGGCGCGGACGAATTTGATGACGCATTGCGCGGCCTGCTTGCCGAGGTTGACGACCCCCAGGCTGGTGATGTCGCCCCGGGCAGGGTCGCGGCGCAGCCCCAGGACCACCGCCGTCTTGCCGGCGTCGAACATGTTGTCCGAGGAGATCAGCGGGACCGGGCTCACCGAAGAGCTCAGCGCGTCGGCCGAGGTGTTGAACAGGCGGGCGTCGACCGACATCGCGGCGCTGGCGTTGATCTCCAGGAGGCCGGACTTGCCGGGGGCGCTGACTCCGCCCAGGACCGAGGTACGTCCCGGGGCCAGGGGCGTCTGCGCCGGCGGAGTGGAGGGGCGCTGCGTGCCGTCGCTCTCGGCGTTCAGGAACACCGTCGTGTACGGGCGCTGGTCGGAGCCGCCGTTGGTGATCCAGATCTGAATCGCGTGCGTGCTCCCCGTCGAGCTGATCGGATCAGGGACCGGCACATAGACCGCGCCGGCGAAAGCGGCGCCGGCCGTTCCCAACAGCGAGATTCCGACAGAAACGGCGGCAAGAGCAACTCCGAGACGCTCGGCGAGCGGCTTCCTCATCGGCTCCATCCTCCTCAGACGGCGTACTGCAATATATTGAAACATCCGTATGGTACCGCCGTGAAGGCCGGGGCGCAACCCCCAAAAGCAGCGAGCCCGCCTCCGCGCGCGTTTCGCGCACGGGGGCGGGCTCGGAATTAAATCTAAAAAGCGGTCAGAGATTTGGCTGCACGATCTCCACGTGGAAGTTGGCGAACTTCCAGCCCAGGCTCGCCACCTCGGGGAGCTCCTGATTGTTGTAGTTCCCGAACTCGGCCACCAGGCCGGTCCCCGGCACCGTGATCAAACGGTTGCGGGCGGTGCCGTCATACTGCCCGCCCTTCACCAGCTGGCCGCCCTGGTAGATGCCGTAGGTAACCTTGTTGTCCGTCGCGCTGTAGAGGATGCTGACGTGATAGGTCTGCCCCTGCTGGAACGCGAACCCGACCTTGGCGCTGGTGCTGTAGCGCGCCGGCAGATCGAGGTTCTGCGCGGACTTGAAGTTGTTGTTGCTCGGCCCGAAGGCGTTGACGTTGGCCAGGGTGTTGCTGCGGAACCGGCCGCGATGGAAGAAGATCAGGTTGTGCGCGCCCTTCTTCAGCCGCGGGTTCCAGGGACCGGCCACGACGTCGAACTCGGCACTGACGCGGGTGGCGTTCAACGGCTTCGGCACCGGGATGCGGAGGGTCTTCTTGGGGACCGCCTTGGTGGCGAGATGGAAGCTGCCGCTCTGGGTGAAGCTGATCACCGGGCTGGTGGTCGCCGACGCCTTCCGCGCCTGGACCTTCTCGATGGCATCCGCCGGGTTGACGAAGGAGACCTCGGAGGTCTTGCTGTCGACCATCGCGGCCAGCGCGTAGAACGGCTGGTCGCACGCGACCTTGGCGGTCGCCGCGGCCTCGCCGCGCAGGCCGAGGGCGTCCTCGAACCGGCTCATCGACTTCGCCGCAACCTCCACCGAGCCGGCGTTGCGGACCAGGGAGCCGTCCAGGGCCACGACATCCACCTGGCACTGCGCGGCGGTCTCGCCGAGATTGACCAGGGCGAGCTGGGTGACGTCACGATTGCCGTCACGCCCGACGCCGTTGAGGTAGGTGGCGGCCCCCGCCGCGATCTGGTTCTCCGCCGTGATCACCGGCAGGCCGGCATAGAAGACGCGCTTGCCGTGGGTGCTCTTGATCCAGGCGCTGATCGCCAGCTCCGGGGAAGCGTCGACCGCCAGCAGACCGGTCTCTCCCACCGCGGCGACCTTCTCCAGATAGACCGCGCGGTCGGCCGGCACGGTCGAGCTGGCCGCCTTGGGCGTGGCCCCCGCATGGTCCGCCTGGAAGAAGGCGGTGGCGTAAGGGCGCTCCACACCGTCGAAATTGGAGATCCAGAGCTGGGTGGCGAGCGGGGTTCCGGCGGCGTTCACGGGCTCGACGACGGGGATGAACACGGTGTCGGCTCTCATCGGGGCGGCGAGCCCCAGCGCGGAGAGAGCGAGGGCACAGGCGAGCGACTTCTTCATGCGGCGGGCCTCCTTGTACGACCTTCTACGACAAATTCTGCTGGACCAGGACTTCCCTTGAACGGATCGATGCTACGAGGATCAAGCTGGGATTGCAACATGTAATGTGCAACTTTCTCTGTAAAACATGCCAGGGCCATGGCGATCCCGATCTCGCGCTAGGATGGATGGGACCAGGATGATGGGACTTTTCAGCCGCCGGGCGTTCAAGCCGGTCTACCTTGTTTACTACCGGTTTCTCTTCGGGCGCCGGTTCCCGTTCGCGGAGCGGCTCGCGGCGCGGGTCCGCGCTTTCGAGGCGGCCACCGGCCGGGGGGATGCGCCGGCGTCCAAGGCGGTCTGGGAGGAGCAGTACCGCGAGGGGGGGTGGGAGTTCATGCGGGGGCTCGACGAGCTCGCCCGCTACAGCGTTATCGCCGGCTATCTCCACCACCTCCGGGCCGGCGGCTCCGTGCTCGACGTGGGGAGCGGCGAAGGGCTGCTCGCCGACCCTCTCCGTCCTCTCGGCTACTCCCGCTACCTCGGCGTCGACCTCTCCGAGGCCGCCATCCGCCAGGCCGCCGCCCGGGAGGACGCGAAGACCGCCTTCGCCGCCGCCGATGCCGAGTCCTACACCCCGCCGGGGCGCTGGGACGCCATCGTCTTCAACGAGTGCGTCTACTACTTCAACGACCCTGTGGGCACGGTCCGCCGCTACGAGCAGTTCCTGGAAGCCGGAGGGGTCTTCATCGTCTCGACCTTCCGCTCGCGCCGGGCGGACGTCATCGTCCGGCGCCTGCTGGAGACCTGCCGGCTCCTGGAGGAGACCGCGATCACCAACCGCAAGGGGACCTGGGTGGTGCGGGTGCTGGCCCCGGCGGCTGCTTCCGGTGAGATCAAATCGTGACCGGCGCCCGCCACCGCAGCGCCTCGTCCAGCCGCCCCTCGCTCTGGAGCTCCTGGATCCGCTTCAGGCGGATGAAGCGGGAGCCGAGGAACTCCCCGGCGGTGAGGCCCGCCTCGCGGTAGGCATCGTAGAGCTCGCGAGCGCCCAGGCGGGCGTCCCACCGGGGCTGGAAGGCGGGGAGGACCCGCTGGATCTTCTCGCAATCCACACGGTAGCAGCGCTTGTCCGGGCCGGCGTCGTCGGCGTAGGTGATCGCGCAGCCGGGCACCGTCTCGGCCACGATCTCCGCCAGCTCGCGGATGCGGTAATTTTCCGCCGTGCGGCCGACGTTGAACGCCTGGTCGTGCACCAGCTCGCGGGGGGCGTCCAGCACGGCGAGGAAGGCGCGGCTGATGTCCTCGATGTGGACGATCGGCCGCCAGGGGGTGCCGTCGCTCATCAGGTGGATGCGCCCGGTCGTCACCGCATAGCCCACCAGATTGTTGAGCACCAGGTCCACCCGCAGGCGGGGGGAGACGCCGTAGGCGGTGGCGTTGCGCAGATAGGTGGGGGTGAAGCGGTCGTCCGCCAGTTCGCTCAGCTGCTGCTCGAGCCGCACCTTGGAGACGCCGTACGGGGTGACGGGATTGAACGCGGCGCTTTCGTCCAGGAAGTCGTCGCCGGCGGCGCCATAGGT
Source organism: uncultured Acidobacteriota bacterium (assembly GCA_963792575.1). Taxonomy (GTDB): domain Bacteria; phylum Acidobacteriota; class Thermoanaerobaculia; order Multivoradales; family UBA5704; genus DATARR01. Next base: position 150,533 of record CAWBWZ010000020.1, on the reverse strand, counting down.
GCTGCACGAGGAGGAGAAGAGGAAGCGCTCGACCCCCGCTTCCTTGGCCAGCCGGGCGAAGCGGATCGAAGCCGCGTCGTTGATCTCGTAGGTCAGCGAGGAGTCGACGTTCCCCAGCGGATCGTTCGAGAGCCCGGCGAGATGGATCACCGCCGCGAACCCCGCGAAATCCTCGCGCTCGACGTCGCGCAGGTCCTTCCGCAGCGAGGGGACCGTGCGGTCCACGGGCCGCCCTTCCAGCAGGCAGGGCTCGAACCAGTCGCTGTCGAGCCCCACCACCTCATGCCCCGCCGCCTGCAGCAGCGGCACCATGACGCTGCCGATATATCCAGTGTGTCCGGTGACCAGAATTTTCATGGCGGCAGGAGCCTAGCAGAAACGCCGGGCCTGGAATGTCCCGGCTCATCCGCGGCTGATACCATCTGCAACCGCCGGGAGGGATTTTCTATGAAGTTGGGAGGGATCGGGCAGAACCCCATCGAGCACATCGCGGGAATGCTCGGCCTGCTGCCGCAGCCGCTGCTCGATACGCACATCGCCATGCTGCTGGCGCGGACGGTGATGGAAGGGGCGCGCCTCGGCGTTTTCGAGACCTTGAAGGATGGGCCTCTCACCGCCGCCGAGGTCGCGGCGCGCTGTGGCGGCCAGCCGCGGTCGATGGGCAAGCTCCTCGGCGCGCTGGCCGGCTGCGGGTATCTTCGCTACGAAGCGGAGCGCTACTCCCTGGCGCCGGTGGCCCGCAGGTGGATGCTCGGGGACGCCGCGCAGCCGCTCGGCGACAAGATGCTGCTGCAGTTCCTCGAGTGGAACTTCGTCGAGCACATCGGGGACTTCGTGCGCACCGGCAAGCCCCTGGACCTGCACGCCAGGCTTACCCGGGAAGAGTGGGGGGTCTACCAGCAGGGGATGCGCGCCACGGCCCTGAGCTGGATGCCGGAGTTCGCCCGGCGGACCCCGGTGCCCAAGCGGGCGAAGGACCTGCTGGACATCGGCGGCTCGCACGGCCTCCTGTCGGTGGCCCTCTGCCGCCGGCACCCCGGCCTGCGTTCGGTGATCCTCGACCTGCCCGCGGCGGTGGAGCACGCCGCTTCCCTGCTCGCCCGCGAAGGGATGGGGGACCGGATCACCTACCGCGCCGGCGACGCCCTCATCGAGGACCTCGGCGCCGAAGCCTGGGACGTGATCCTCGTCGCCAACCTCGTCCACCACTTCGACGATGCCACCAACCGCGCCCTGGTGAAGCGGATCGCGAAAGCCCTGCGCCCCGGCGGGATCTTCGTGATCCAGGAGCTCTACCGCGCGAGCTCGCCCCACGAAGCCGGCCAGATCGGCGCCCTCCTCGACCTCTACTTCGCCCTCACCAGCGAGTCCGGCACCTGGTCTTTCGAAGAGATGGCCGGCTGGCAGCGCGAGGCCGGCCTCAAGCCGCGGAAGCCGATCAAGTTCATGACCGCCCCGGGAAACGGCCAGCAGTCGGCGATGAAAGCGGGCTGACCGCTTCTTCAGTTGGACTTCATCTCCGCCATCGCCGAGCTGATGACCTCTTCGTTGACCCCTTGACGCCGCAGGCTCTCGACCAGCCGTTCGAGCCCGGGATTCTGGTCGAGCCGCTCGAAGATCCTGCCGCAATCCCTGCCCGATATAGGCGCGGATGAGAGGCTGGTAGCCCATGAAGCCCAGGACGGGGGCGACGCGCTTGAGATCCTCCACCACATCCTCAGGCATCCGGATGCTGATCGTCGACATGGGGCGGTCCTTCTGGAGCCGCTCACGGAGTTGCTGAGTCTTCATAGGTGTTCCTTTCTCCCCAGGTGGCCGGGCGGGCCGAGATGATTCGTATCCCTTCCTTCCGGAAGGTGTAGACCACCACCAGCAGGCGCCAGCTCTCCGTCAGTCCCATCGCCGTCTCGCGGTCCTCGCCGCCCAGCATCTCAGAGCGATGCAGGCGGATGAGCGGGTCCGAGAAGACCTCGCAGGCCACCTCGATCGAGACCCGATGCTTCCGGAGGTTGGACTCCCCCTTTTCCCGGTCCCAGGTGAAGCGGATGCCGTTCCGTTCATGGACGACATCACCGGCTGAGAGTCTACCATGGCGTATATACGATGACAATACGTTTTTCCTCCTATGATCTCGTCGAGCTCCCAGGGAGTCTTCGGGTCATACCGGGATAAGACGTAAAATCGGTCCTGAAACTTCTTCGCCCTAGAACGGCTTGGGTTTGCGAGGGGGGGTATGAAGACTATTCAGAGATTCAGAAAATTTTCAAGGGAACTTCTGCTGGCGCTTCTGGTCCCGGGCTCCGTGCTCTTGGCATGCCGAAGCGCGCCCCCCGCTCCGTCATGGGCTCCCGACTCCACGAGTTGCCCGGACCTCACCGGATCGTTCCTCTTCGAGAACCTCGCTGCTTCCTGCCGGTTCGAAGGCCGCAAGGGGGCGTTCCCGACGTACGCCTTCGTGAGGGAGGGGAAGCTCCGGGCGCCTTTCAATCACGAGGAGATCCTCCCCTTGCCGCTCTACCACTGGGCCGACCCTGGCACCCGGTTGAAGATCGAGCAGAAGGGCTGCGCCCGGATCGGGCTGAGCCTTTACGACCCTGAGCCCGCGTCCGCTCCCTACAACGTCTACGAGATCGACCTCCAGGCTCTCGCCCGTCACGGGACGCTCGCCATGAGCAAGTCCCAGTTGAGCTTCCAGGACAGCGGGGAGTGGGAGGCCGCGCAGATCCCGGTCGGAGCCGCGCGCCGGAGGGAAGACTGGTCGTTCTCCCGTGATCAGCAGGGGCGGCTGGTCTTTTCTCAGTCCTTCCGCACGGTGGGCGTGTTCTGGGTGATCCCCACGCGGAGCGCCGCGGAGGTGAGATGCGTGCTGCCGCCGAGCGGCTGACCTCAGATGGTGTCATCTCCGCATGGCAGATCGCGTGCTCGATGAATGGGAAGCTAACTCAGCGCTAATTGTGTAAGGCCTCGAAGTTCTTCATGCCAATTGGTAATAATTGCAAGTATAGATTCTTCATCTCCATACCTGCCAAGTTCGTGATCATGTTGGATGAGGTGAAAATTTTGCCCAAGTGCTCTCAACTCTGTACGGAAAGTGGGTTTAGGCCAAGATATAGGATAGTAAGAAATTTGCTCAAGCTGAAACCCGATGTCGACCAAGGCGGCTAGTAATTCATTGAACAGATCGTAGTCCACTTCTTCCGCAGCTTGTATGCGCTGAATCCAAGCATTTAACCTCCGGTTAAGATCTGACAGAATCGAACGTACACTTGCCTTGGATGTGTCGTCTATGGGGCCGTTTTGGAATATTTTATCTCTCAATAATCTAGCCAAATCGACCGCTCGAAGTATTTTTTTAATATACTCGTCGCCATCTCCGAATGTGTGCTGGTGTCTCCCTACGATATCAAGCAGCGAAGCGAGACTTTCTATGTCGGCAGACAATCCGAGATCATCCATTAAGTTTGATGCAGTCGCATTTCGCAGCCAACGTGAAGTGGTTTTAAATTCGTCGGCTATCTGGCCTATCCAGGGATCGATTTCTCGTCGGGTTGCTTCTTCGCCAAAGGAGAGGATATGGACCAGTTGAGATACCAATTCAGTGACAAGCCTGCTGTTTTTTGCGAACTCCTCAGCGGATCCGGACTGAAGGATCTCGATAAGAGCTTTATGTAGGGCTTTCTCGACGTGTCTGCAAGCTTGGGCGGGCTCATCATCCTGAGCCATTTGATAGGTGAGTATCCGGCGTGATCTTAAGTCAAAAGGAAGGTCATTTATTTGACCGAATGCCAAATTAAAAACTATGACGATTCGTTGCGCAGAAAGAGCTTTTAATGCGTAGCCGAGCTCGATGAGGACATTGGGATTGGGGACGGGGCGGCCTCCTGGACCGTGGCAGACAATTGATACATCGGCAACAAATGCAGCGGCATGGTCAATCTTGTTAAAGATTGCACCTGTAATATCAGGAGAGCCGGGTTCACCTAAAGTATCCCGATCAATTACAGGTTCCACTTCTAGGGTGGTGTCAAGCTTAATCTCTTGGGCAACTTTCTCAAGGGCTTTCTGTATAAAGCCTTTGTTTGTCCGATCGGGTAGGTCAGATTGCCAGGAGTAAAAGACGTGTGATATTGGCATTGGATAGATGTTGGTGAAATTATTATGCCGAAGTTTATGAGGCGTTCTTGTTGGCGACGTTATCTTTAAGGGGAGCATGGTAGCATAGCCACACTATGCTAGTTAGGTTTACCCTGCCTGTCCTTTGTCTAAGGTCGCATGCTACGATCCCGCTCTCAGGGCGCCACTATGACCCTCTACCTCCTCAGCCTCCTTGGCGTCGCTGTCTTCGCCGCCAGCGGCGCGCTGTCCGCCGGCCGGAAGGGCTTCGACCTGATCGGAGTGATCGTCATCTCCGCGGTTACGGCGATCGGCGGCGGGACGCTCCGGGATGTCCTGCTGGACCGGCATCCCATCTTCTGGATCGCCGATCCGCTGCAACTCGTGGTCATCCTCGCCGCGGCGATCCTGACGCTGGTCTATGTGCGGTTCCGCAGGCCGCCCTGGACCGCGTTGCTGATCGCGGACGCTCTCGGGCTCGCGCTGTTCTCGATCAGCGGCGCGCAGGTGGCCGAGCAGCGTGGGTTGCCGGGGATCATCGCCGTGGTCATGGGGACGGTCACCGGCTCCGCGGGCGGCGTGCTGCGGGACATCCTGAGCGGCGAGGTCCCTCTCCTGCTCCGGCATACTGAGCTCTATGCCACGGCGGCGATCGCGGGTATCACCGTCTACCTGCTCGCCAAGACGGCCGGCCTCGGGCTCACTCCGGCCGCTCTGCTGGGCATGGCCGTGGTGGCGGCCATCCGCTTCGCCGCCATTCTGTGGCGGCTTCGGCTGCCGGTCTTCCAGGTTCCCGAAGAGGAGCCGTAGCCGCCGCCGTCCCGTGGAGTGGTCATAGCGGAATCCGCTTGACTGGCTATTGCGGCCCCTCCGCCCCGGGGCCAGACTCCTGGCGATGCGAACTATCGAGCTGCGGAACTATCTTCTCAAGGAAGGGGCCACCGGCGACTTCATCCGGTTTTTCGAGGAACACTTCCTCTTCTCGCAAAGGGACGAGGGGATGCTCACTCTCGGGCAGTTCGCGGTGGTGGGGGAGCCGGACCGCTTCGTCTGGATTCGCGCCTTCGAGAGCATGGAGACCCGCCGGCGCGGGCTCAGCGGCTTCTACGGCGGGCCGGCCTGGAAAGCCCACGGTCCCACGGCCAATAGCATGATGCTCGAATTTCACAATGTGCACCTGCTCCGGCCCCTCGCGCCCATTGCGGATCTGACCGGCGGCCTCTCGCTCGAGGATCGGGCGGCGGAGCCGGCCGGCATCCTGCCGCCGAACACCGGGCTCGTCGCCGTCGATTTCTACCGGAGCGAGCCCGGCGGGCTGGATCATCTGATCGAGCTCTTCGAGTTGCATTTGCGGCCGGCCCTCGTCGGGCAGGGGGGCCAGGTGCTCGGCCACTTCGTCGCGGAGATGGCGCCTAACGACTATCCGGGACTGCCGGTCTATCAGGAAGCCGATCTCCTCGTGGTCCTCTCGGCATACCGGGATCGCGAGCACCACGCCGCCCTGAAAACTTCCAAGCTCCCGGCCACGGCCGTGGAGGCGATGCTCTTGCGGCCGACGGCGAGGTCGGTGATCCGGTACTGCCCTCCTGCGGGTGAGCCCGAGGAGGGCGTCCAGTTCACTTCGTTTACGTCACCTTGAGCTTCAGGATGTTCGACGGCTCGCTCTCCGGCGGCTTGTTGTAGACGATCACTGGCACTTCGCCAGACTTTGCGATGTCGGCCGGCTTGATCTCTACGGTCAGTGTCGTCGCCAATGGATTGGTCGGTTTTCGCAGCTCCGCGCCGATTTTCACCTGGCAATCCTTCGCGAAGCCGGTGCCGTGCAGCGTCAGGGAATGAATATCCTGGCCGACGGTCACGCTGGGGGGATCGAGGCTGACGAGCGTCGGCCCTGACGAATTTCCCCCGCTGGCGGGGTCCTGCCGCTGTTCCTTGCGCGGCGTGAAGAGGGCGTCGAAGATATCTTTCATCTTGATCGTCGCCTGTTCCGCGAACAGGCCGATGAGGATCGCGAAGGCTGCCGACTTCAGGCAGTCGGCCTTGTCGAGAGAGTAGTTTCCGATGCCGAACCCGGCACGGAAGACGAGGAAGACGGCGAGTGCCACCAGCCCGCCCAGGAAGGGCTTGAAGATGTACCACCAGGCCCAGCTGGTGAGGAACTTGCGATTGCCGACGAAGGTGGTGAACGACGAGATGGCATGAACGATCGATCCCAGGGCCCCCATGAGAGCCAGCAGGATGAGGAGCCCACCGATGTTGAAGCTCTCGCAGTCCTCGCAGACGCCGGTCAGAAGCGTGGCCGGCTTCACGGTGATCCAGGCTCCCGCGGTTCGAGGAGGGGTCTCCTGGGTCTGAGCGATAACCAGCACCGTCGTCGGGAAGTCGACGGCCGAGGCCCCGATGCTGAACCGGGCCGTCAAGCTTCCCGCGCCCGTGGCGCTCGTCGGCGTCAGCGTCCCGATCGCGGGGCTGAGCCAGTGAACCTCCGGAGGGCTCGGTGTGGTTGATAGATTGGGGTCAGGAGGGGGCGGGACCAGGACCGCCGCCAGGTCGATGCTGCCGCCGGCGGTGACCGCCGCTCGCGCGGGCTGCAACGAAAGGCCGCCCTGGCTCGAGAAGAACACGTCGGCCCCGGCCTGCGGCAGCCCAGCCGCCTTCGCGATCAACTGGCCCTTGCTCTTCACGAGCTTGGGATTCGCGGGCGCCGTATAAAGGCCCTCCACGTTGCTGTCCAGAGTGCCGCCCGTCCAGTGGACGGGGACGTTGGCGGTGAACAGTTGCGATTGCGACGGCCCCAGGGTGACCACGGGTGGGCTGATCCGGATCGTCTTCGCCTGGCAGGTCGGGCAGAGTTTCTCCCAGCCCAGGGTCACCATGAGGAGAATGAGGATGAGACTGGCGAGCAGGTAGGCTCCCAGGAAATGCGTCCAGAAGGCGAGCGGCACCAGCTCGACGATGGCGCTGCCCAGGCTGCCATCCGCGGCGCGGGCCACGACGGCCACCTTCCGGGTCCGGAAGATTTGTCTCGGAGCGGTGTAGATCCCCAATTCCTCAATCGTTCCCGCGTCCTTCGAGGACGGTTGAAGGCTCCAGGCCACCTTCACCGGCTGACCGTTTTGAAAAGCTCCGAACTGCTGATTCTGGCCCGCCGTGAGCGAGGCGGTCTGCGGACGGACTTCGAGATCGGCCATGGAATACCTCCTGTAAAGAGGGACGGACCGGTCCTGGAATTTCCAGCGCCGCCCCCTACGGGCCGCGCCGGTTCAGCGTCACTCGCACGCCGTTCTTCGGCCGCAGGGTGATGCGGGGGTGCGGCTCGACCCGCTGGCCGGGGACGAGCCGCATCCGCCAGCGGCGGCCGATCGTGGCCAGCAGGAGCACCCCCTCCATCCTCGCGAAGCCCATGCCGATACAGAGCCTGGGGCCGCCGCCGAACGGGAAGTAGGCGAGCTTCGGCAGCCCCGCCTCGAACTCCTCCGTCCAGCGCTCCGGGCGGAAGGCGAGAGGATCCGGGAAAAAGCGCGGATCGCGGTGGGCGACCCACTGGGAGGCGAGGACCCCGGTTCCGGCGGAGACCGGATAGCCACCGATCGCCACCGGCTCGATCGCCCGCCTGGAAACCGCCCACGCCGGCGGATAGAGCCGCATCGACTCGGCGAAGATCTGGCGCGTGCGGGGCAGGTCCGCCAGATCCTGGGCGGTGGGGAGGCGGTCCCCGAGGACGGCGTCGACCTCGGCGTGGAAGCGCGCCTCGGCCTCCGGATGGCGGGCGAGGAGATACCACGACCAGGCCAGGGCGTTCGCCGTGGTCTCGTGGCCGGCGAGGAAGAGGGTCAGGGCCTCGTCGCGCACCTGGGCGGCGTCCATCAGGCTCCCGTCCTCGTCACGGGCGGCGAGCAGCAGGGAGAGTAGATCCTCGCCGGCATCCTCCCCGCCAGCCTTCCGCCGCTCGTCGATCAGGCCGTAGATCAGCGCGTCAAGGGTCGCGCGCCCCTGCTCGGCCCGCCGCGCCGAGGGGGTGGGGATTTTCCGCAGGAGGCCCCCGAAGGGGATGGCCACCAGGCTGAAGGCGGCGATCAGCCTGTCGAGCGCGCGCCCCACCTCGCGCGCCGATTCCTCCTCGACGTCGACGCTGAACAGGGAGCGCGCCACGATCCGCAGCGTCAGGCTCATCATCTCCCGCGCGATATCCAGGGTCTCGCCGTCCCGCCAGCGCGCCGCCGCCGCGGCGGCATCGGCGGCCATGGCCTCGGCGTAGGCCTCGACCCGCCGCCGGTGGAACGCCGGCTGGATCAGCCGCCGCTGCCGCTTGTGGAACTCCCCCTCGCTGGTCAGCAGCCCCTTGCCGAAGACCTCCTTCGCCTGGTCCAGCGCCCGCCCCTTGATGAAACTCGCGTCCTTGGCGACCAGCACCTCGTGGACGAGGTCGGGGTGGTTGACGTAGACCAGCCGGTAAGGGCCGACCCGCAGATGAGCGAGATCGCCATAGCGGGCGGCGATCCGCTCCAGGTAGCGCAGCGGATCCCGGCGCAAGGCGAGGATCGTCGACCAGGGGCGGCTTTCGCCAGGCGCTTCAGGGCTCATCCCCCTATGCTACTGGATCGGCGCGGCGAGAGTGGCGGCGCGGGCGGCCGCCTTGAACCAGAACGGTTTCTTCCGCAACTCCTCGCGGGTCATCCGGCGCGCCCGCGCGAAATCCGCCGCGAGCATGCGCTCCACCCGCGCGGCGACGTCGCGGTCGGCGAAGATCGCGGTGATCTCAAAATTGAGCCGGAAGGAACGGTTGTCGAGATTCGCGGTGCCGACGCCGGCCACCGCGTCGTCGATCAGAAAGACTTTCTGGTGCAGAAAGCCCGCCTGGTAGCGGTAGATCTCGATGCCGGCGTCGATCATCTCGCCGACGAAGGCGAACGCCGACAGATAGACCAGCAGGTGGTCGGGATCGTTGGGGATCAGGATGCGCACCTCGACCCCGCGCAGCGCCGCCAGGTGGAGCGCGCCGACCACCGCCGGGTCGGGGACGAAGTAGGGGCTGGTGATCCAGAGTCTCCGGCGCGCGGAATGGATCACGTCCTGGAACATCAGGCTCGCGGTCTCGAGCGGATCCGCCGGCCCCGAGGCCAGGATCAGCGCCGGCACGTCCCCCCGCGCGGAAGGTTGGGCGAGCCAGTCGAGCCGCAGTTTTTCTCCCGTGGCCCAGCGCCAGTCGTCATAGAAGGATTTCTGCATGCCGAGGACCGCGGGGCCGGTGACGCGGACGTGCGTGTCCCGCCAGGGGCCGAGGCGCGGGCTCAGGCCCAGGTACTCGTTGCCCACGTTGTGGCCGCCGATCCAGCCGGTGCGGCCGTCGACGACGACCACCTTGCGATGATTGCGAAAGTTGAGCTGGAACCGGTTGCCCGGGCCGCGGGTGGTGTGGAAGCGATGGGCCGCGACCCCGCCGTCGCGAAGCTCGCGCAGATAGGCCCGTGGCAGGCCGTGGCTGCCGAACTCGTCGAACAGGAAATAGACACTGACTCCCGCTGCGGCCTTGCGGAGCAGGAGTGATTTCAGCTCCCGCCCGAGCTCGTCGTCATGCACGATGAAGAACTGCACGAGCACGTATCCCTGAGCCGCTTCGATGCCGGCGAAAATGTCGTCGAAAGTGGCCCGGCCGTCCACCAGCAGCTCGACCTCGTTGCCTTTCAGAAAGGGGATCGTGGCCAGCGCGACGGCGGCGAGCAGGGGGCCGCGATCCTCCGGCTGAACGACGAATGGACGCACGGCCCCGGCGGCTCTCTCCTCCGAGCTCGCCTCCAGAACCTGCCGGGCGACCTTGTAGCCGTGGAACTTCGACCGTCCGAGCACGAAGTAGGCAGGCACCGCGACGTAGGGGAACGCGATCAGGACGACTCCCCAGGCGATGGTGCCCTGGGGCGTCCGCACCGACATCAGGGCATGGATGGCGCAGAGAAAGCCGGTGGCGTGGCAGGCGAGGAGAATCAGTCCCCACAGCGATTCCGTGCCGGTCATCCCCTGGATCTTACTTCAGACCCGCCTGCCGGGGTGGGCTCAGGCGACCTCGCGGGGCGGCGCGCCGCCGGCGGAACCATGCTCCAATCAAGGCGTGGAAAGGAGGACACCATGCTAAATGTCAAAGCATTGACCTGGGCCTTCGCACTCACGGCGACGCTCGTTTTCTCCGTCTGCGTGGCGTACGGAATGATGGTTCCACCGGAGTATCACGGGGTCTTCGGAGGTTGGCTGGTCGGATTCCACGGGATCACGCTGGCCGTCTTCCTGATCGAGCTGGCGCAGGTGGTGGGTGGCGCGATCCTCGCCGCCCTGGCGGTGGGAACGCTGAACAACTACTTCCACCGCCGCTGGGAGATGATCACGCATTGAGGCCGGGCGTGACCTCACCCTCGCCGCCCGGGATTTCAATCCCGGGCGGCTTCGCAACTCGGGCTGGTGAACGAGCGCGTCGAGGAGCCAGTGCGACAATACGGCCAGGGCGATGAGCGCGGCAGCACGCCATCGCGCGGCTCCGAGACGCGCATACGAGACGGACACCGCCATCGCGGCGACGGCGGCCCAGACCACGCTGGCCAACAAGCCATGTGAGAAAGGGAACACGAACTCCGGCTGATGCGTGCTGGCGAAGCTGGCGGGTAGGGTGAGGGACTCCCAGCCCAGGAGCACAAAGAGCCAGAGCACGACGTCCAGAAGGAGAGCCGCGAGGACGAACGCGCCCACGTTCACCCGCCGTTCGGCGCGTCCGATGGCCAGGGCTGCTCCTACGTGACCGGCGAACATAGGCGGCTCTTCTTCCAGCCCGCGGGCCCGGATCAGCCTCCCCCCTGGGAAATCACATGCTCGATCCGCCGATCCGGCACGACCCAGATCAGCGCGGCAAGGGAATAAATGGCTTGTGCGACCCAGGGATTCCAAGCCGTCGACACGATGGCCGCGATATACAGAACCGGCGACAACTTCCCCTTCCAGTCGCGCCCGACCGCCGCGGCGAGGATGGAGCCCGGGCCCTCGACAGCGATGATGGTCTGCTGAAGCACCCAATACGCGATGGCAGCCCCGAGGAGAATCACTCCATAGAGCGCCGACGGCAGCGCAGCGAAATGGTTCTCGCCCATCCAGCCGGTGGCGAACGGCAGCAACGACAGCCAGAACAGAAGATGCAGATTGGCCCAGAGAATCGACCCTGAAACCTTCTTGCTGGCGTGAAGCATGTGGTGATGATTGTTCCAGTAGATCCCCACGTAGACAAAGCTGAGAACATAGCTGAGAAAGACCGGTATCAAAGGAGTCAGGGTAGCAACCGACTCGCCATGAGGCACTTTCAACTCCAGCACCATGATGGTAATGATGATGGCCAGCACGCCATCGCTGAACGCTTCCAGACGACCTTTCCCCATGATCCCTCCGCAGGCTCGACGGCCCGGCTTGGCCGGGCATGCTACCACGCTGTCGAACCGTGCTGGGCGGGGAGAGGGGTGGGCCCGAGAATGCCGCGGGCCCACGGGGCGTTTCAATCGGCGGCGCTACCTATTGACAGCCATAGACCGTGCCGACTTGACAGCTATTGTACGGCGTGCAGCCCTCCTCCAGCGGCGTCTCGTAATGGGAGACGAGAAAATCCAGGCTGCTGTTCACCGTGTCATAGCAGTTGGAGCAGTTTGGGCCGAACTGGCCGGTATGATACTGACCCCATCGGTTGTGAACACAGACTCCGTCCTTCACTTTCACCACGTCGCAATACCGAATATCATCCGTATAGGTAAAGCACCCAGGATCCGCCTGAGCACTGGATGAATGGATCAGCAGGAGGAGGAATGCGCAGATCAGAGTGCCGGCATACAGGATACTTCCCTTGGTCGTCTTCATTTTTCGTCTCCCTTCGGAACAGGTATTCTCATCGGTTTCCTCACTATCCTCGCGCTCACCCGTTTGAGGCCCCGATCAGGCTCCCATGCCGAGCAGGCGGGGAACCAACTCCTCCGCGCGCCCCAGGTACTGCTCCTTGAACGCGCGATTGGGTGTTGCCAGGGGTTCAAGGTTCACCAGGATCGTTCTCGCTCCAGCGTACTCCGCGCCTCGAACGTAGTTGGCCGCCGGCGCGACAAGGCCCGAAGTGCCTATGGCGACGAAGAGATCACAGTCGCGCAAGGCCCGTTTCACACTCCAGGCCGGCAGCGCGGGAATCTCCTCGCCGAACAGAACGACATCGGGACGCAGCACGGCGCGACACTTGGGGCATCTGGGGACCTCGCCCAGGTGAGGGGCTTCGTCCCGGTGACGCTCCAGATCGCACGCGACGTTGCTGCACTTGGTGAACAGGATGTTCCCATGGAGCTCGACCACGTTCTTGCTGCCGGCGCGTTGGTGCAACTCGTCGACGTTCTGCGTGACGAGCAGGAGCTCTTGTCCTGAAGACAGCTCGGCCTCCCAACGGGCCAGCGCGAGGTGTGCGGCGTTGGGCCGGGCGGCCAGTACCGGCTCGCGCATGCCACCGAACAGGCGCCACGTCTCTTCTGGCCGTTCGCGAAGAGCATCCGCGTGACCGAAGCGCTCGACTTCATACTCTTCCCATACGCCGTCGGGCCCTCGATAGGTGCGCAGACCGGAACCGGCGGAAATTCCCGCGCCGGTCAGAACGACGATGCGGGAGTATCTTGAGCGATCGATGTGCATGTGCGTTCAGAGATTGTTGAGAGTATAACCGAATGCGATGCCGACCAGCAAGCCGATCGCTACCTCGGCGGCGCTATGGCGCTTGAGTGCCAACCGCGACCACGCCAGAGCGGGCATCACTGCCAGCAGCACCCAGCCTGCCGGTGAGCCGAGAGACAGGAGTGTCGTCGTGGCGAGCGCGCCAAATGCCATGTGGAGTGAGACTTTGACCCACCGCGTGGCGACAGCGCACACGGCAAGCATGATCATGACGCCGGCCACACCCCGAATGAGGAAGGATCCCGGCCGAAGCACGAGCACGGCTCCGAGCAGTACCGCCAAAGCGGCGATGCCTACCGCGAAGAGCAGCGGTCTTTCAGCGCGATCGGATGCGTCCACGTTGGTCCAGGAGCCCCTGCGGACTTGACGGATCATCAGAGCAGCAACGGGCAAGAGCCCTATCAGAGTGACGAGGAGCAGAGTCCGCAGGGCTTCACGTGGGGTGCTGAAGCGCAGTGCCGCCCCCAGAACCATGACCATGGTCATGGCAAAGGGGTGGCCGACGATTGACACCCATCGAGCTACCACATTCATTTCGAGTGCCGCCTGTCGCTGGTGGCAGTGAGTGGTGGGACCGCGCGGTAGGCCACGAGGTGCAAGCATGCATTCCAGTTCTGCTCAGGGCACGATCTCTAGAATGATCCGAACGCTCGGCTTGCTCCCGTCGCCGAACCACGCGTCAAAATCAGATCTTTTGATCCACCACTTACCCTCCCGAACCCGGGCGGTACCTACCGGCAGGTATGCAGCCCCGCCATCCGTCTTACCGACAGACATGGACAGAAATTCCTCCGACCGTTTTACCTGTCCGTTGACTAGAAGTTGGATTCTCAAGTTCACCACTTGGCGAATCCACTCCGTGGTCAGATTCACCGAGGCCACAACCTGAACCTCTCGCGCTCGCTCGATGGGCTTGGATACCGTGATGGAGCCTATCTTTGCTCGGTCGCAGGTAAACCGTGAGGTTGAAACGGAAAATGTGCTGCCTGCCGGCACTTCAGCGAAAGATCTTTTGAGCCCTTCGCGAGAAAGGTCGTAGTCGAGTTGGAGGGGGCAAATCTCCTGCGCCGGTTGCGCAGTTGCCTGCGGCTGACTAGCCGTCACCTGCGCCACGAGTTGCTCGGCACTTCCAAGCACCGAAACAGCGATGCACAACTGGGCCAGCATTTTGCACATTTTCACTCCTTGAGAGGGGATCTCGACCATCTTTTTGCAGTCACTCGGAGATCACGCTGGGGGTTAGCTTCCTCCCGCAGTGCCTGCAAGCCGAGTAGCCGGCCTCGACCGCACCTCCGCAATGCGGACACTTCGGTCCGGACGATGGCCCCGTGGCAACTAGTAACCAGCCGATCGGACCAAGGATAAAACCCAGGAGGAATGCCTCCCCAGGCCTCCCCTTTTTCTGGCCAATGGCCGCTCCGACCAAGCCTCCAATAACGCACCACAGAAGCAAGACGATCATATTAGCCTCCAGGAATGATCTTAAGCCTGAGCCGGTACGTGCGGCATCGCGAGGGCCAAGAAATGTTTTAGGCTCCCGCTTGCCCTTGAATGGTAAGTTGATGAGCAAGGATTCATACCACTGGAAGACAAAGTAAGGCTACGAGGATGGTGGCCTTCCGGTTAGTCATCAGTGGCCCTGTGGGCTACCGAAGCGAAGAGGCTACCCGACGCCGCAAGAAGAAACTTGCGCATGTCTCTCCCTTCCTGAAGTGATAATGCAATCTTAGGCGCCCCTTCCCGTCGCTGTCCATCCGCCCTAATACCGCCCGCCTTAAAGGAGCTTGCCTTAAAGTAAGCACCAGCCGATTCGCGGCACGGCACGGCACGAGGCACGGCACGAGGTGCCAGGCGATTCGTAGAGCGGGCGGAGTCAAAAACAAATCTACGGCCCTGCCCGGGCCGGGATTGGCCGTGAGCCTCGTCCCCCAGCTCTAACCCCAGGGCGAGGTACCAGGCGATTCGTAGCAGCAGCGATGAGCCGCGAGGCGCGAGGGCGCGAGGTGCCAGGCGATTCCTCGCAGGGGCTGATGCCTCAAGCTCTACGCTGCCGCCCTTACAGGCTGGCCAAGCGAGGTGCCAGGCGATTCGTAGCGGCGATCGTAGCAGCGAGGAAGGAGAGCTTGTCGCTATTTCCACCGGGAGCGAGGTGTCAGGCGATTCGTAGCGGCGGTACGTCGGAGGCTTGGCCCCAAGGAGAGGGTACGGAGGGGTTGGAGAGCTTGCGTCTTGCACGGTCCCCGTGACTTTCATTCCTTGCCACCCGGCACCGCATGACCGTTTCATAGAGACGCCTCAGACGCTCTACGACAGCCTGTGCAGGCCGCGGGGAGGGCGGGGCGTCTCTGCGGCGGCGAGGACGCCGTGACCTCTCTGACCTTGGACGTCACCAAGCCAGCTCTTCTTTTTACTTCGCCAGATCAGCCCCGCAGGGGCGGTAGTAATTAGCCCGGCGGCGTGAGCCCCGGGTCCAATGGCCAAGGATTGTTGATGAAGCCCCGCAGGGGCGGCAGGAGAACGGTGCCAGGGCGAGGCGGCGATTCGTAGCAGCAGCGATGAGCCGCGAGGCGCGAGGTGCCAGGCGATTCCTCGCGGGGGCTGACGCCTCAAGCTCTACGCTGCCGCCCTTGCATGAAGGCGCCGGGACCGCGGTCGCGCTCCGGGAATCCATTGTCTTTGACGGAAAAGCTCCGGCGAGGAGCCGGCTGAAGCCCGCGAGTCAGGAGGAATGCTCGATTTTCCTCTCGCCGGTGCCGGCAGAGCCCTCGCCGTCCATATTTTGCCGTTCTAGGGCTTCGGCAAGCCACGAAAAGTGCCCGGCGAGCCAAGGGGCGAGGTGCCAGGCGATTCGTAACAGCGAGGAAGGAGAGCTTGTCGCTATTTCCGGGGGCCGGAAACGTGCCCAATCGGTGTATCGGAGCGTGACGGCGGCCGGGCGTTAATGAGCCCGCCAAGAGCCAGGGGCTCACCCAAGCGCGGCCTTTTGCACCAGGGCCGTGCAAAAGGCCGCACTTCGGGGAGCAGAGTGACGGCGTGCCGGCTCTGGCGACCGGGTCCCGGACGTCGCTCAATTCAGCCGGTCGAGATCCATCAGCAGAGGAAGGTCGTGCAGGTGTTGTGGCTGGTCGTGCAGGTCCTGGTGCAGAGGGTAGAATTGCAGAGGGCGGTGGCTCCCCCGACGACGCTTCCCAGGGTGTCGAGCTCGCAGAGCGTCTCCTTGGCGAGGTTGAGCTTCTTGAACGTTTTCTTCATAAATCCTCCGATTAGTGAGAAGTAGCGCAAAAGCGCGCGGGCAAGTTTGCTCTCCGAGACATTGGGCTGTCAATCGTCGTGGCTCTCCGGCTCTCCGCGGGCGAGGTGCTCCCGGCGAAGTGCCAGGCGATTCGTAGCGGCTCCTGGTGCTCAGCGGCTGCCTTAATTCACATGAGCCTGAAGGAACGTTGCAACAAGCTGCCGCCAGGAGCTTCGCCGTACGGCTCGGCACGACCGCATAACGCTGAGTTACTTCATTTTTGCTTACGACGAGCTGCTTTGCCGCCAGACAAGAGGTTTTTTCCTTGAAGGTGGCGTTTCAAGGTCAGGTTGCGTCATCTTGGTTTAAGTTGCTTCATCTAAGTCTTGGTTGCATCAATCTAAGCTTGAGTCGCATCAAGTAAGGCTAAGCGCGACGAGCTTGACGAAAAATGAAGCGACGCAAGAGAAGGTCGCTTCATCTATTCTTCGGTTGCTTCATCTAATCTTACGTTGTGCCGGCATAAGCTTATGTTGCTTCAAAAGTCTCTGTGATGCATCAAATGGGGGCGTGTTGCTACAAACGGAGCTAAGTTGCATCAAAGTAGGGATGCATGCATCGATTCGGGTTCTGCGAGGCGTCGGAGGCTTGACTGGCACCGGCTTAAAGGCTTTACCAAAGCCTCTTTCGTAGGGAGGCTTGTCCGTCAAGCCCATGGCTTGACGCTACTCGGGCACCACCGCCGTCGCCTCGATCTCCACCTTGGCACGGTCCTCGATCAGGGCGCTCACCACCACCACCGCCATGGTGGGATAGATCCGGCCGAGGATCTCGCGCCAGGCGCGGCCGATGTCCCGCCGGGCGGCGAGGTAGGCGGGCTTGTCGGTGATGTACCAGGTCATCCGCGCGATGTGCTCGGGGCCGGCTCCTGCCTCGCGTAGCACGGCGGCGACGTTGCGGAGGGTCTGCTCGGTCTGCGCCGCGAAGTCGTCGGTCTCGAACTGGCAGGTCGCCGGGTTCCAGCCGATCTGGCCGGCGACGAAGACCAGCCGGCCGCGGGCGGCGATGCCGTTGGCGTAGCCGATGGGTTTGGCCCACCCTTCCGGTAGGAGGATGTCGCTCAACCTGCGCGCTCCCGCAGCCGGAAGCGCTGGAGCTTGCCGGTCTCGGTGCGCGGCAGGGCTGTCGAGGAACTCGATGGCGCGCGGATATTTGTAGGGCGCGATCTCCGACTTGACGAAATCCTGCAGCTCCTTGATCAGCTCCTGGCCGGGAGTGAAGCCCGGGCGCGTCACGACGTAGGCCTTGACGATGTAGCCGCGCCCCTCGTCCGGCGCCGCCACCACGCCGCACTCCGCGACCGCAGGATGGTCGAGCAGCACGCTCTCGACCTCGGGGCCGGAGATCTTGTGCCCCGCCGAGACGATCAGGTCGTCCGTGCGCGCCTGGTACCAGAAGTAGCCGTCCGCGTCCTGGACGTAGGAGTCGCCCGGGAGGTTCCAGCCGTTGCGGACGTAGACCCGCTGCCGCTCCAGGTTGTCGAGGTAGCGGCAGCCGGTCGGCCCCCGCACCGCGAGATGTCCGATGGTGCCGGGCGGCACCTCGTTGCCGTCCTCGTCCACCACCCGCGCCTCGTAGCCGGGGACGACCCTGCCGGTGGAGCCGGGGCGGATCTCGCCGCCGGAGGAGCTGATGAAGATGTGGAGCATCTCGGTCGAGCCGATGCCGTCGATGATCTCGAGGCCGGTCGCCTCCTTCCACGCTTTCGAAGGTCGGCTTCGGCAGGGTCTCGCCGGCCGAGACGCACTTGCGGAGGCTCGAGATGTCGAACCCCTGCACCAGATCGGTCATGGCGCGGTAGGCGGTCGGCGCGGTGAAGACGACGGTCGCGCGGTGGTCCTGGATCCCTTGCAAGAGATTCGGCGGCGAGGCCTGCTCCAGGAGCAGCGCCGAGGCGCCGATCCGCATGCGGGAAGAGGAGCAGGCCGCCCAGGCCGAAGGTGAAGGCGAGCGGGGGCGAGCCGCAGAAGATGTCGTCCCGCTCCGCCTTCAAGACGTAGGGCGGGAAGCAGTCGCAGCAGGCGATCACGTCGCGGTGGAAGTGCATCGTCCCCTTGGCCTGCCCGGTGGTGCCGGAGGTGAAGGCGATCAGGGCGGTGTCGTCCGCGGCGGTATCGCAATTGTTGAATGTTGTGGGTTTCCCCTGCATCAGGGATTCGAGCGAGCCGGGCTCGGAGCTGTTGAAATGGATGCACGTTCGGCATCGCGGCCGTCGCAATCGGCGGCGATCCGCGTGTCGGTCAGCGCGAGGCGGATCTTCGCCTTGTCGGCGATGTAGGTCAGCTCGCGCACGCGCAGCAGCGGCATGGTGCAGACGACCACGCCGCCGGCCTTGAGCACGGCGAACCAGCAGGCCGCCATCATCGGATTGTTGGGCCCGCGCAGCAGCACGCGATTGCCGGGAACGATTCCGAGATCCTCGACCAGGACGTGAGCGATCCGGTTGGCGGTCTCCAGAAGCTGGCGGTAGGTCCAGTGGCCACCGGCGGCGTGGAAGACGGTGCGGTCGCCGTCGCCTTCCGCGATCCGCCGGTCGAGCAGCTCCACGGCGCAGTTCAGCCGGTCGGGATAGCGGAGCTCCGGCAGCACGTCATAGCGCAGGTCCGGCATCAGCTCCGGGGGCGGCAGGGAGTCGCGGCAGAAAGTGTCCACGTGGGCGCTGACGGCTGGACGTTCTTCCAAGAATCACCCCTCCTGGCTCGCCGCGCCGGCGAGGAGCTGGCCGGCGATGACGAGCCGCTGAATTTCGCTGGTCCCCTCGTAGATGCGCAGCGCCCGCACCTCGCGGTAGAGCCGCTCGACCGGCGCGCCCGCCACCACCCCGCGGCCGCCGAGGAGCTGCACGGCCTGATCGATCACCCGCTGCGCCGCCTCGGTGGAGAAGAGCTTGGCCATCGCAGCCTCGCGGGTGACCCGCTCGGCCCCGGCGTCCCGCGTCCAGGCGGCGCGGTAGACGAGCAGGGCGGAGGCGTCGACGTCGAGCGCCATGTCGGCCAGCCGCGCTTGCGTCAACTGGAAGTCAGAAAGGTTTTTCCCGAAGGCGCGGCGCTGGACGCTCCAGGCCAGGGCCTCGTCCAGCGCGCGGCGGGCGAACCCGAGGGCGGCGGCGCCGACGGTGGAGCGGAAGACGTCGAGCGTCGCCAGCGCCACCTTGAGCCCCTTGCCGGGCGCGCCGATCAGGGCGTCCGCCGGCACGCGGCAATCCTCGAACGTGATCGTTCCCAGCGGATGCGGGCGCGAGGACGTCGATGCGGGCGGAGACCCGGAGCCCGGGGTTGTCCGCCTCGACCAGAAAGGCTCCGAAACCTTTTTCTCCGGCTTCCGGCAGGCGGCAGAAGACGACGTAGAAATCGGCCAGGCCGGCGTTGGAGATCCAGGTCTTCTCGCCGTCGATCACCCAGGCGTCGCCGTCCCGCCTCGCCGTGGTGGACATGGCGGCGACGTCCGAGCCGGCGTCGGCTTCGGAGAGCGCGAAAGCGGGGATCGCCTCCCCGGCGGCCACCCGCGGCAGCCACGCCCGGCGCTGCGCTTCTGAGCCGAAGAGCGAGAGCGGGCCGCTCCCCAGCCCCTGGAGGGCGAAGGCGAAATCGGCGATCCCCGAATGGCGGCCCAGCGTCTCGCGAATCAGACAGAGAGAGCGGACGTCCAGCCGCCCGCCGTCGGCGGATACGGCGTGCTGCAGCCAACCCCCCGCGCCGAGCCGGCGGACGATCTCGCGGCAGGTGCCGTCGAGATCCTCGTCCTCGTGGCCTTCCAGGGGAGCGATCTCGCGTTCGCACCAGGCGTCGAGATCGCGGGCGATCTCCCGATGAGAGTCCGTCAAAGAAGGGCCAGGCAAGAAAGGATGTATCCGGCATCAGTTGCCTTCAATTTCCTTCAAAAGAAGGCTTTTCCTTGGCGGCGAAGGCGCGATAGGCGCGGGCGAAATCCTCCGTCTGCATGCAGATCGCCTGCGCCTGCGCCTCGGCCTCGATCGCCGCGTCGACCCCCAGGCCCCATTCGTGATGGAGCTGGCGCTTGGTCATCGCGTGCGCGAAGGTGGGGCCGTGGGCGATCGACCGCGCGAGGGCGGTTGCCTCCTCTTGCAGCGCCTCGGGTTGGATCAGGCGGTTGTAGAACCCCCAGCGCTCGGCCTCCTCGGCCTCCATGAAACGGCCGGTGTAGAGCAGCTCGGAGGCGCGCCCCTGGCCGATGATCCGCGGCAGGATCGCGCACGCTCCCATGTCCGCCCCCGAGAGGCCGACCCGTGTGAACAGGAAGGCCACCCGGCTGCGCGGCGTGCCGAGGCGCAGATCCGAGGCCATGGCGAGGATCGCCCCCGCGCCGGCGCAGATGCCGTCGACCGCGGCGACGATCGGCTGCGGACAGCGGCGCATGTTGAGCACCAGCTCGCCGGTGAGGCGGGTGAACTCCAGCAGATGATCCATTCGCCCCGACTCGCGCATCTTGACCAGGGGACCGATGATCTCGTGGACGTCCCCCCCGAGCAGAAGTTCTCGCCGGCGCCGGTGAGCACCACCGCCTTGATCTCCTCGACGTGCTGAAGATCGCGAAAGGTGTCGGCCAGCTCCCGGTACGACTCGAACGTGAGCGGATTCTTCCGCTCCGGCCGGTTGAGCGTCACCGTGGCGACCCGGCCGTCGACGCTCCAGCCGAAGTGTTGGGGCTGGATGGATTCCAAAGGAATACGATTGTTCAAGGAAGGGTCTCCTTCGAGCGACGCTGTACGCCTGCGACCTCACCCTCGGTCCCTCTCCTGAAGGAGAGGGAGGGCCTGACGGGCAACCCGGCGCGCAGTCGTCCCCCTCCTCCTTGAGGAGAAGGGGATAGGGGATGAGGTTCGCAGGCCAAGGTCGTCGCCATTCTCAAATCGTGCTCGTCCCCAACAACTCCGCCTGCCGCTGCCGCTCCAGGTTCCGCTCAAGCTGCTGCTTGCCCGAGAGGTACTGCACCGGCCAGGGCTGGGCGGTGTAGCCGAGCTGCGCGGCGGCGCGGAGGGTCCAGTTGGGATCGGCGAGATGGGGGCGGGCCAGGGCGCAGAGGTCGGCGCGGCCGGCGGCGATGATCGAGTTGACCTGGTCCGGCTCGGTGATGTTGCCGACGGCGATCGTGGGGATGCCGGTCTCGTTGCGGATGCGGTCCGAGAACGGCGTCTGGAACATGCGGCCGTAGACCGGCCGGGCGTCCGCCGCCGTCTGGCCGGCCGAGACGTGAATGATGTCCGCGCCGGCCTGATGGAACGCCTGCGCGACCTCCACGGCGTGGCTCCCCTCGATCCCCCCCTCGACCCAGTCGGTGGCCGAGATGCGCACCGACATCGGCCGGTCCTGGGGCCAGACCTCGCGCATCGCCCGGAAGACCTCCAGGGGGAAGCGGAGGCGGTTGGCGAGGCTGCCGCCGTACTCGTCCGTCCGCCGGTTCGAGACCGGCGTGATGAATCCCGAGAGGAGATAGCCGTGCGCGCAGTGGAGCTCGATCATGTCGAACTCCGCCTCGATCGCCATTCGCGCGGCGCGGACGAAATCGTCGCGCACCTGATCCATGTCGGCGCGCGTCATCTCGCGGGGGACCCGCATGCCGGGCTTGAAGGGGAGGGGCGAGGCGGCCACGATCGGCCAGCCGTCGGCGTCGAGCGGCTCGTTTTCCCCCTCCCACATCAGCCGGGTCGACCCCTTGCCGCCCGAGTGGCCGAGCTGCAGGCAGATCTTCGAGCGGGCTCCGCCGATGGACGAACCGGGTGACCCGCCGCCAGGCCTCCACGTGCTCCGGCCGGTACAGGCCGGTGCAGCCGAGGGTGATCCGCGCCTCCGGGGAGACGCAGGTCATCTCGGTGACGATCAGCCCCGCTCCGCCCAGCGCCCGCGCGCCCAGGTGGACGAGATGGAAATCGTCCGGCGTGCCGTCCTCGGCGCTGTACATGTCCATGGGGGAGACCACGACGCGGTTCTCGACCGTCATCCCGCGCAGCGTGAACGGCGTGAACATCGGCGGCGGGGCTTTCGGCGATTCCCTGCGGCTGGCCCGGCTGGCGAACCAGCGCTCGACCCCTTCGAGATACCGGCTGTCGCGCAGCCGGAGGTTCTCGTGGCTGACGCGCTGGCTGCGGGTGAGCAGGCTGTAGGCGAACTGCTCGGGATCGAGCCGCGCGTAGCGCCGCACGTTCTCGAACCACTCCATGGAGTTGCGGGCCGCGTTCTGGAGGCGCAGGGCCTCGGTCCGCCGCTCGTCCTCGTAGGCTTGGAGGGCGCGGGCAGGTCGCGCCGCGGGGCCATTCTCAGAGCCATTCAGGATGCGGGAGAGGGCGATCGCGTCCTCCATGGCGAGCTTGGTGCCCGAGCCGATGGAGAAGTGGGCGGTGTGGGCGGCGTCGCCGATCAGCACGAGATTCCCCTGCCACCAGCGGTCGCAGTGGACGCGGGTGAAGTTGAGCCAGGGCGCCGCGCGCTGGTGGGGCGGGATGTTGGCCAGCAGCCGGTGGCCGTCGAGCCAGGGCGCGAACATCACCTTCGCAGGCGGCGATCGTGGCGTCGATATCCAGGCGGTCGAAGCCGGCGTTGCGCCAGGACGCCTCGTCGCACTCGACGATGAACGCCGAGAGCGTGTCGCTGAAGCGGTAGGCGTGGGCCTGGAAGATGCCGTGCGCGGTCTCGACGAAGGCGAAGGTGAAGGCGTCGAACCGCCGCGTGGTGCCGAGCCAGACGAACTTGGCCTGCCCCGACACGAGATCGGGCCGGAACTCCTCCGCGTGCGCCCGCCGTACCGCGCTGTTGACGCCGTCGGCCGCGATCACGAGATCGGCGTCGCCGAGGCCCGAGGCCGGGGAGATCGGAGTCGTCGCGCACCTCGCACCCGAAGCGGAGGTCGGCGCCGAGCTCGGCGGCGCGGTTCTGGAGGATCTCCAGCAGCTTCATGCGGGCGATGCCGGCGAAGCCGTGGCCACCGGAGGTGATCGTCCGCCCCTTGTAGTGGATGTCGATGTCGTCCCAGCGGGCGAAGTTGTCCGAGATCTCCTGGAAGGACTCCGGATCGGCGGCCTTGAAGTTGCCGAGCGTCTGGTCCGAGAAGACGACGCCCCACCCGAACGTGGCGTCCGGGGCGTTGCGCTCGAGGAGGACGACCTCGTGCGCCGGGTTCGCCTTCTTCATCAGCAGGGAGAAATAGAGTCCCGCCGGCCCGCCGCCGAGGATCGCGACCTTCATGGGGTCCTCCGTGCGCTCACCGGGCGGATGCTAGCACGGGCGAAACCCGGGTGCTCCCGGTGCAGCTCCGCTCTATGGGATAATGGTGGCATGGGCAAAGTTGCGCTGGACCTGAAACGGCTGAGCCGGGACGAGCAGTTCGATCTCCTCGATCAACTCTGGGAGAGCCTGGGCCGGGACCCGGAAGCCTTTCCTCTGACGGACTCCCAGAAGGAGGAGCTGGACCGCCGCCTCGACGAGTTGGAGGCTGAAGGCCCGACAGGCCTTACATGGGATGAGGTCGTTGCGCAAGCCCGGGCTCATTCCCGGTGAATTTCATCTATAGGCCCGCGGCTGCCGCGGATTTGACCCAGGCTTATGCCGGGTACGAGCGCGAAAAGAGGGGGCTTGGCGAGGAATTCCTGAGAGAGGTCCGAGCCACCGTTCAATCTGTGCTGGAGATGCCCAGGGCCTATCCAGTGATACGCCGCGATACCCGCCGGGCTTTGGTTCATCGTTTTCCATACGGTCTCTTTTATCGAGTGATCGGCGAGATGGTTGTCATCGTTGCGTGTTTCCACACGAGCCGGGATCCGGCTCTGTGGGGACGGCGGCATTAGTTCAAAGCTCGGAGGGAGACTCCATGCCGATCACCCCCGGCCGCGTCGCGTGGTACGTCACCGGCCGCTTCTATCTGGACGAGCAGGGGAAGTTGCAGGACCTGGGCTACTTCCTTCATCTGGAGGGGGTCGGGGGCGCTCTCTTCAACGACGGCGCTGTCGGGGAAGCCACCGCCCGGCTCACCTTCCGCTCCGCGCCTTTCGACGCGCAGACAGTCACCAACGGCAACGTCTCGATCGGCCTCGACGTGAAGGGGGATTTCAGCGTCTACCTGAACCCGGCGGGCGGCGGGGATTTCGGCGATCCGGACTCGTTCTCGCGGGGGACTCGCGTCGCCGTTTTCCGGCGGTCGAGCGTGGTGATGGGAGCGACCCTTTCCTCGCCGATCCTCGGCGGGTTCGCGATCGCGATGAACGTCTTCTCGGCGGAGTTCGTCGAGAGCACGCCGTTTGTCCTCGACGGCGCCCCGTACGATCTCCGGGAGCTGATGCCGCATGGCATTACCCAGTGGGGGACCATGAACGCCGACCCCCTCGCCGCCTTCCCGCCGTTCGCGCGGATCGCCGCGTTCACCGGCTCGGCCGTCGCGGCGGGCTGACTCCGCGCGCCGTCCCTGTAACATTCCGGTCTCGCCTCGCGCCTGTCTCTTTTGCAGGGGAATGCAAGGAGGATCCGGCATGCGCGTGAAAATCCCCAGGATGATCGACGATCCCTACGCTTTCGCGGGGGTGGAGGGGGAGCTCCCCTTCGAGATGGCGACCACCCTCGAGGAGGGTTTTTTCCTCGACGGCCCGGTGACCCGGCGGGTGGCCGTGCTCGATTTCGATCCGGCGACCGGAGAGCTGCTCCCCGGCGCGCGCTACGTCCCGCCGGCGACCGGCAAGAAGCTTGGCGGCTATCAGCTCGCCAAGCCTGACGACATCTACGCCAACGACTTCAACCAGGTCAGTGTCTTCGCCACCGTCCTCGAGACCATGGCGATGTTCGAGGAGCCGGACGCGCTCGGCCGTCCGCTGGCCTGGGCGTTCGAGGCCCCGCAGCTGCTGGTGGTACCGCGTGCCGGCGAATGGGCCAACGCCTTCTACGAGCGCGAGTCGCACAGCCTGCAGCTTTTTTTCATCTCGCCGGCCAGCCCGGACAGGCCGAAGGTCTACACCAGCCTGTCGCGCGACGTCGTGTCCCACGAGACCGCCCACGCCATCCTCGACGGCATCGTCCCCACTCTCTATAACTCGATCACTCCGCAGTCGCTCGGCCTGCACGAGGCGATCGCCGACCTCACGGCGCTGCTGATCTCTTTCCGCAGCCGCAAGCTGCGGGAGTCGGTGCTCGACCGCACGCAGGGAAAACTGAACGATTCGACCGCCTTCAGCGCCGTCGCCCCGGAGTTCGCCCTGGCGCGCGATCCGGAGAGCGGCGCGAAATACCTGCGGAACCTGCTCAACCAGAAGACTCTCGACCGCGAGGACCACTCGCTCGACGCCAGCGGCTTCCCCAACCGCGTCAACCGCTACGATCCCCACTCCCTGAGCGAGGTGCTGAGCGGCGCGCTCTACTCGGTGTTCGTCCGCATCTACGACGGCCTGCGGACGGCGAGCCCGGACTGGTCGTCGGGCAAGGCGCTGTTCGTGGCGGGCGAGCGGCTCAAGCGGATGACCCTGCGCGCGCTCGATTACCTGCCGCCGGGGGAGGTCTCGTTCGCGGATTACGGCCGCGCCCTCCTCGCCTCCGATCAGGCCGGCTATCCACGCGAGGGGGAGGCGCGCGAGTGGCTGCGCCAGGAGCTCGTCCGGCGCGCCGTCGTCGCGGACGCGGGCGACCTCGCGGTCGAAACCAGCTTTGACGATGAGCCGCTCCAGGGCTACGACCTTCAGGCCCTGATCGATCAGGATTGGGCGGCCTACGAATTCGCCAACCGGAACCGTGAATTCCTTGCCATCCCGCCGGACGTCTCGTTCCACGTCTACCCGCGGCTGAAGAGCACCAAGTTATACCGCCGCAGGAAGGGGAGCGCCGAGGAGGAGCAGATCACGGAGCTGATCTTCAAGGTGTCGTGGGACGAGAAGGAGCCGAGCGGCCTACCCGCGCCGCACCCGCGGGAGCGGCAGGTCCGCAGGGGGACCACGGTCGCCGCCGACTGGAAGACGCGGAAGGTCCGCGCCCGCCTGACCTCGGACGCCACTCCCGGCCAGCGGTCCGACCGCGACACGCTGCTGCGCCAGATGGCCGGCGACGGCACCCTCCGCATCGAGACGCTGGACGGCGTCCTGCGCGTCCGCGGAGCCGCCCGCATGCTCCACATTCATGCGGGTCAGACGGCGGGCGCGGGGGAGGCGGCGGTCATCGTTCCAAAGCCGCCGCCGGGCGTCGACGCCGGGGCCTTCTACGACCTGGTCGAATTCCGCCGCCGCGGCTACGGCGACTCGACACCCACTTCCATTGTCCGGCGTGAGCCGTGAGGAGAGACCTATGAGCGAAGATCCGAGCACCCCGCGCGTCTGCATCGACATGGAGCTGCCCCCCGAGCTCCAGATCGATGCCGCCGAGAGAGCGATCGAGGAAAACCCCGCCAACCTCCCCGTCATCCGCCACCGGCCCGGCCTCGGGGTCGCGTCCTCGCCCCTTTCGATGGCGCTGGTCACGGGGAAGAAGTGGCTGAACGGCCGCACCCTGCACGTGCGCTTTCTCGGCGGGAGCCCGCAGGTTCAGGCGAAGGTGCAGCAGTTCGCCGTCCAGTGGTGCGATTTCGCGAACCTCGGGATCGTTTTCGACAACCGCCCCGACGCCGAGATCCGGATCGCCTTCGGGCCCACCGGCTCATGGTCCTACATCGGCACCGACAATCTCTCGATCGCCGCCAACCAGCCGACGATGAATTTTGGCTGGTTCGGACCGGGCACCTCGGACGACGAGTACTCGCGCACCGTGCTCCACGAGTTCGGGCACGCTCTCGGCTGCATTCACGAGCATCAGCACCCGGACAATGACATTCCCTGGGACCGCGAGGCGACCTATCGCTATTATCAGCGGACCAACGGCTGGGACCGCGCCAAGGTCGATCGCAATGTTTTCCAGCGCTACGCGCGATCGCAGACCCAGTTCTCCCAGTTCGACAAGGCTTCGATCATGGAGTACCCGGTGGATGAATCCCTGACGCTCGGCAATTACTCGGTCGGCTGGAACCGTCAGCTCTCCGCTACCGACAAGACCTTCATCGCAAGCTCCTATCCCAAGGACCGGCCGGCGAGCTCCTTCCAGGAGCTGCCGCTCGGGGGCACGGTCCAGGCCGGGATCGGTCAGCATGGCGAGGAGGATCTTTACAGGCTGACGGCCGCCGCGCCCGGGCGCTACACGATCGAGACCACGGGCTCGACGGATGTCGTCATGACCCTGCTCGGTCCGGACAGCCAGACCCTGCTGCGTGCCGAGGACGACGACAGCGGGGAGGGGCGCAACGCGAGGATCGCCGTCGATCTGACCCCCGGAATTTACTGGGTGCGGATCCGCCACTTCCAGCCGGCCAGCACCGGGGACTACGGCCTGACGGCCCGCGTCGCCTGACGAGCGTTCTACTTTCGCGGCTCGCGGACGAAGCTGCGGGTCACGATCGGCGTGCCGGTTGGAAAGGGATCTCCGATCACGTAGGCCGCGCCCGGGTGCCTCAGGGTGATCGTTTCGATCTCGGTGCTGCCGTCGAGGTTGGCGCCGATGTACTCGTCGTCTTCCGAGTAGAAGCCGATCCACTGGCCGTGCTCGAAGGCCGGCATCGCCCAGGTCGATCCCACGTCGCCGGCGGCGGCCAGATCGCGGCTCTGGACCTCCGCCTCGCCGACCGGCAGGACGTCGACGCGGATCGGGATGTCGAGCTCGTTGGCGATCGTGAGCGGCGCGTTGACGTCGGTGCGCAGCAGGATGTCGTAGGGCTGCTCGAGGAGGAGCTGAGCGCTGGCCGTGCCGGCCGGCAGCTCGGCCTCGGCGAGGAGCTCGCCGCTCTCCAGGAGGAAGAAGGCGATCCACATCTGGCGGTCCACGGTCGGCACGGTCCACGTCCCGTTGTAGGCGAGGTTCTGGGTCTCCAGGCCCTCCCCCCGATCGAGCGCCACGGTCACTACCAACGGCTGCGGGTTGGAAATCGTCAGATCCGCCATCGCACCCCTCCTTTCCGGAAAGGCGCGAAGTATACCGGAAGGCATGAAAAACCGCCGCCGCGGTCCGGAGGCTGAGCCGGACGCGGCGGCGGCGGGACTGCGAGGCGGCCTTACCTCAGAACGGGCTGGCCGGGGTGTAGCTGGCGATGGCGGGGGTGTAGCAATGGATCGAGGGATCGATCGCCTTGCCCCGGCAGCCGGAGTTCACCCGGCAATTCGGACCGAAGCCCGGATTGAAACCGCTCGTGGCCGTGGCGATCTTGAGCGACGGCGTGCCAAGGTTGCCAGAGTCGACGAGGGCCGTCTGGCTGGTGGCCGCGGCCTTGCCCGCGCAGCTCCCGGACTGCCAGGGGCTCCGCTCATTCGAGGTCAGGACGTTGCTCGTGCTCAGCGTCCGCGCGGTCCCGTCGGAGGTCCGGGTGAAGGTCCAGACCACGTCGACCGAGATCGGGGCAGTGAAGTAGCCGCCGCCGGCGTCCTCGCGGACGATGGTCATCACGGTGGGCGTCTGCTGCCGCGCGAGCCCGACATCAGCCTTCCAGTCACCGCAGGCGGTCTTCAGCGGGTCGGCGACCTGGAAGTGCAGGCCGCGGACGACGATCTTGGTCCTGGCGACACCCTTGTCGTCGAAGACCGCGTCGTCCAGGCGCTCGACGAGCGTGTCGCCGTCATAGAAGGCGCCCGCCGGCGTCGTCTCGATGGGCACGCCGGCCAGGATCACCCGCCCCTGGAACGGGGGGCAGTCCTTGTCGAGGAACCCCGCCGGCAGGTTCAGGTCGGTATAGCTCGTGCCGTCTCCCGCGGTCTTCCAGGAGTCGGTCCCCCGGGAGATCACGTCCTGGGCCAGAGCCGGGACCGTCGCGACGATAAGGGCGGCGAACAGGGTGCTGCCAACTTGTTTCCAATTTCGAACTTCCATCACACGCTCTCTTTCTAAACAGCGACGCACTTTGCGTCACTAAGGTCTAAAATAAGGACACAGATCCGGATAGAGCCTTCACTATTCTGGTGCTCGCCGGGGACATAAGGAGACAAACTCCGGCATCGAATCGATGCGATACTTGGCACAGACCTTGTGACTTCGAGAGGAGGCGGCTTGGACCTTGATAAATATGGCCCGGTCCCAACGGCGGGTACTTCCGATTTCGTGGTCTGCCCCGATTGTGGATCAGAGTTTCAATTACATATAAAAAATTGTATCGACTGCGGCGCCGCGACCGTGCCACCCGAGGCCGCCCGGGTGCAGGGCACCAGCGAGCTCGGCGACGTCCCGGTGGATGAAACCGGCGCGGTTCACATTCGCACCGATGAGCTCGAATGGATCGAGAGCCTGCGAGAGCTTTTCGAACAGCACGGCATCTCCTGCTGGATCCATCCGGTCGAATCTTCCCGCCGGCCGCAGAGATACAATCAGCAGAGATACAAGATTCTGGTGGCGAAGGAAGACGAGCGGCTCGCTTTCGAGCTGGACGGCGAGCTCCTGCGCCAGAGGCTCGGCGACGAGGGGGAGGATCTGGTGGAGGTCTCCGCGCCAGGCATCTGCCCGTCCTGTCACGCGCTGCTGCCTGCAAGGGCCGTCGAATGTCCGGGTTGCGGATTGATGCTCGCGGCGAACAACCTGAATATCGTCGAGGACCTTTATGAAGCCTTCGCAACCCAGGACCGGGAAGAGATCCTGGATATTTTCGATCCGGACATCGAGTGGATCCAGAATGAAGGTTTTCCGGGCGGTGGCCGGTACGTCGGGGCGGAGGAGGTCTTGAACCATGTGTTCGGCCGGCTGGCCACGGAATGGGAATCCTGGAAGGCCGTCGTCGGCAGGTGGCTGGTCGCGGGAGAGTCGATCGTCGCGCTCGGCTCCTACGAGGGAACCCACAGGGCCACCGGGAAATCGATGACCGCGGCGTTCGCCCACGTGTACTGGCTGTGTGACGGCCGGGTCGTCCGCTTCGAGCAGTACGCGGACACCGCGAAGGTGGCCGCGGCCTGCGTGGACGATTAGATCCGGGTAGGCGGGGCCCCGTCTCCGGGGCCCCGGGAGAATCTACGGTTTTCTATAGGCCGGGGGCAGCGGAGCCTTGAGATCCTTGTAGCGGTCGCGCAGCTCGAGCTGGCGGCTGGTCATCGGCATCTGCCGGCCGCGGATGAAGACGGCGGTGGGGAAGGTGGTCACCTCCAGCGGATCGCCGTCCCAGATCACCACGTCGGCGTCCTTGCCCGGCTCGAGGGTGCCGAAGCGGCCGGCGATCCCCCAGATGCGGGCGGGGACGGAGGTCATGGCGGCGAGGGCGGCGTCCCAGGGCAGGCCGTAGGCGACGGCGTTGCCGGCTTCCTGCCTGATGTTGCGGCTGTTGTGGGCGTCGCCGGTCATGAAGGCGATCGTCACCCCGGCCTTGTAGAGCCGCGCCGGGTTCTCCAGCGTGGCGCCGAGGCTCTCGAAGCTCACCGGCAGGTTGTTCAGCGTGTTGAGGAGCACCGGCACCCTGGCCTCGGCGATCTGGCCTGCGACCATCCACCCCTCGGCGGCGCCGGCGAGGATCAGCTTGAGGTGGAACTCCTTTGCCAGCCGCAGCGTGGACTCGATGTCGCTCGCCCGGTTGACCCCGACCACCAGCGGAAGCTCGCCCCGAACCACCGGGACCAGGGCCTCGAGGTCGAGCCGCGAGAGGGTGTAGGGGCGCCGGTCCCCCTGCTCGAAGGCTTTGCGGTTGGCGATGTAGTCGAGGGTGTCCTGGAAGGCTTCGCGCAGGCGGAGGATCGAGTTCTGCCGCGCTCCTCCCGAGAGGCCGGCTCCCGCCTCGCCCAGCACCGCGAACATGGCGGCCGGAGAGCGCACCAGGTACTCCCCCGGCTGGTCTCCAGGCCCGCCGAGATCGATGACGGCGCCCTGGCCGGCGATCAGGCTCTTGCCGGGGCTGGGCGCCGCGACGACGCGGGTCAGCCCCTCGACACGGTTGACCGGGATCAGCATCGAGCGCGGGTTGATCGCGTCGGCGACGTTGAAGGCGGCGGTGATGCGGTCGTCCTGGCTGTGGGCGTCCTCGGTTTCGTCGACGGCGTTCACCTCGACGAGGCCGATCTGGGAGTAGGAGTCGAAGAGTCCCGGCGTCACCACCTTGCCGTGGGCGTCGATCCGCCGGACCGTCGCCGGCAGGGGCACGGAGGCCCCGACCGCCCGGATCCTGCCGTTCTCGATCACCACGGTGCCGTTCTGGATCGTCCCCTGGGGTCCCATCGTATGGATCGTGGCGCCGGTGATCGCCACGGTCTCGGCCCTGGCGGCGGTGGCGCCGGCCAGCGCGAGGCCGGCGAGAGAGGATCAAAGCCGTCCGCGCTCTCATGGCTGCACCTCTTCCCGGCTGTCCCGGATGCCGAGCTCGAAGTCGGTCTTCGGCTGCCGGGATGGATCGTTGCGGTCGAAGACCAGGGCGCCGTCGATGTAGACCTTGTCGGCGCGGCTGTAGACGCTGAACGGGTTGCCGCTCCAGACGACCACGTCGGCCATCTTGCCCGGCTCGAGCGAGCCGGTCTGCTTGTCGACCCCGATCGCCTTCGCCGGATTGATCGTCAGCCAGCGGATGACGTCCTCCTCGCGGAGGTTCATCCCCATGCGGTTGCCGGCGCGCCATCGCCTTGGCGGCCTCCTGGTTGAGCCGCTGGATCCCCTCGGCGGAGTCGGAGTGGATGACGACGCAGGCGCCGGCCTTCTGGAGCAGGGCGGCGTTCTCGCGGATGCCGTCGAGCGCCTCCATCTTGAACCCCCACCAGTCGGCCCAGACGTCGGCGCAGATGCCGTTGGCGGCCAGCAGGTCGGCGATCTTGTAGGCCTCGACGGCGTGGTGGAAGGCGGTGATCTTGTAGCCGAACTCCTTGGCGATGTCGATCATCGTGAGCCATCTCGTCGGCGCGGTAGCAGTGGTTCTGGACGAGGATGTCGCCGCTGAGCACGCCGGCCAGGGTCTCGAGCTGCAGGTCGCGGTCGGGCGGTTCGGCGTCGTCCTCGCCGGCCTTGCGCTTCCGCTCGTACTCGGCCCAGTCGGCGCGGTATTTGCTCGGCCTTGATCCAGGCCGTCGCGGTAGCCGGCGACGTTGCCCATGCGGGTGGAGGGGGCGCGCCCCTTGCCGCCGTAGACCCGCTTGGGGTTCTCGCCGCAGGCCATCTTCAGGCCGTAGGGGGCGCCGGGGAACTTCATCTCGTAGACGCCGCGGCCGGGGACGTTCTTCACCGTCACGCTGCGGCCGCCGAACAGGTTGGCCGAGCCGGGCAGGATCTGCATCGTGGTCACGCCGCCGGTGGCGAGGGCCAGCGGGAACTGCGGATCCTGCGGCCAGACGGAGTGCTCGGCCCAGACCTGGGCGGTGTCGGGATCGGTCGCCTCGTTGCCGTCGGAGTTGGCCTCGACGCCGGGGGAGGCGTAGACGCCGAGATGGGAGTGGGCGTCGATGATCCCCGGCGTGACCCACTTGCCGGCGCCGTCGACGACCGCGGCGCCGGCCGGCGCCTCGACGGTCTGGCCGACGGCGGCGATCTTGCCGCCCTGCATCAGCACCGAGCCGCGCTCGATGCGCTCGCCGGCGGCGGTCAGCACGGTGGCGTTGGTGATCAGGACGGGTTGGGAGGGGAGGGGCTGGTAGGTGGAGATGTAGGCGGACTCGCCGGCTCTTCTCGATTCGACTCCGCTCGCCGGCCCGGTGGCGGGAGCATGCGACGGCTTCTCCCCCTTGTTCATCTCCCCGGACCTCGCCGCCGTGGGAGCGGGGGTCTGGGGAGAGACGGAAGAGCTGCTGGCGCAGGCGAGAGGAACGCAGCCGGAGAGGAGCGCGAGGGCGCCGAAAGCGATGCGTCGGAGCGTTTCGGTCATAGCCTCCCTCAAGGGGGTTTTAGTTCGAGGCGGGATCGTAGCACGTGCTAGCATTTCTCCTCTGGGTTGAGTCCGGCCGGAGGGCTGGTCCGTCCTACCCTTTATTGGAGATTTCAGCATGTCACTGCCTATTACGGACCGGGACACCTCGTCCCTGCCTGGAGCCGGGGGCTCGCAGTTCACGAAGGAGAGCATCCTTCGCGACTACCGGATCGCCTTCCAGAGCCGGCAGGCGAGCCTGATCGGGCGCCGGGAGGTCTTCACCGGCAAGGCCAAGTTCGGCATCTTCGGCGACGGCAAGGAGGTGGCCCAGGTCGCCCTGGCGCGCGCCTTCCGTCCGGGCGACTTCCGCTCCGGCTATTACCGCGACCAGACGCTGATGATGGCCCTGGGGCTGCTCACCCTCGAGCAGTTCTTCGCCCAGCTCTACGCCGACCCCGACATCGAGCGCGAGCCCTGCTCGGCGGGCCGCTCGATGACCGCCCACTTCGCGACCTGCATGCTGGACGACCGGACGGCAGCTTCCGCAACCTGGTCGACCTGCTGAACTCCTCCTCGGACGTCTCGCCCACCGGCTCGCAGATGCCGCGCCTGGTCGGGCTCGCCTACGCCTCGCGCCTCTACCGCGAGCTGCCCGAGCTGCGGGAGCTCGGGGCGCCGTTCTCGAACCACGGCGACGAGGTCGCCTTCGGCACCATCGGCAACGCCAGCTGCGCCGAGGGCCTGTTCTGGGAGGCGGTCAACGCCATCGGCGTCCTGCAGGTGCCCGGCGATGATCTCGATCTGGGACGACGGCTACGGCATCTCGGTCGCCAACGAGCACCAGATCACCAAGGACGACCTCTCGGCCGCTCCTCTCCGGCTTCCGCCGCGCGCCGGGGAGCCGCCAGGGGTACGACCTCTACACCGTCAAGGGGTGGGACTACCCCGGCCTCTGCGAGACCTACCTCTCGCGCGGCGCAGATCGTCCGCGCGCGAGCACGTGCCGGCCCTCGTCCACGTCGCCGAGATGACCCAGCCGCAGGGGCACTCCACCTCCGGCAGCCACGAGCGCTACAAGTCGAAGGAGCGGCTGGCCTGGGAGGTCGAGTTCGATCCCATCCGCAAGATGCGCGCAGTGGATGATCGAGCAGGGGATCGCCACCGTCCAGGAGCTCGAGGAGGCCGAGGCGGAGGATCTCGCAGATCGTCCGCGAGGCGCAGCGCCGGGCCTGGGACGCGTTCCGCGCCCCGATCGACGCGGAGAAGCGGACCGCCCTCGGGATGCTCGACGAGCTCGCCGCGCGAGGCCGCGAACCCCGCGGAGATCCAGCAAGCTCCGGCAGGAGCTCGAAAAGCAGCCGATGACCCCTGCGCCGCGACATCATGGCCGCCCTCCATGCGCGCCCTGATCGCCACGGCGGGGGAGGACGCCGCCGCGCGGCCGCGCCGGATCGTCGCCTGGAAGCGGGAGCAGGACCGCGCCAACGAGGACCGCTACAGCTCGGACCTCTACAGCGCGACCGCGAGCTCCGCCCTCAAGATCGCGCCCGTGCCGGCGGTCTATGCGCCGGACGCGCCCGTCGTCAACGGCTTCGAGGTGGTCAACGCCGCCTTCGACGCGGCGCTCGCCCGCGATGCCGAACCTGATCGCCTTCGGCGAGGACGTCGGCCAGATCGGCGACGTCAACCAGGGGTTCGCCGGCCTGCAGGCCAAGTACGGGCCGCTGCGGGTGGCCGACGCCGGCATCCGCGAGGCCACGATCATGGGGCAGGCGATCGGCATGGCGATGCGGGGCCTGCGGCCGATCGCGGAGATCCAGTACCTCGACTACGTCCTCTACGGCCTGCAGATCCTGTCGGACGATCTCGCCACCCTGCGCTGGCGCACCAAGGGGCTGCAGAAGGCGCCGGTGATCGTGCGCACGCGCGGCCACCGGCTGGAGGGGATCTGGCACTCGGGGTCGCCGATGGGGGGGCTGCTGAACCTGATCCGCGGCATCTGGCTCTGCGTGCCGCGCAACATGACCCAGGCGGCGGGGTTCTACAACACGCTGCTCGCGGGCGACGATCCGGCGCTGGTCATCGAGGTGCTCAACGGCTATCGCCTGAAGGAGAAGCTGCCCGCCAACATCGGCGAGCTGCGGGTGCCGCTCGGGGTGCCGGAGGTGCTGCGCGAGGGGAGCGACGTGACGGTCGTCACCTACGGCGCCTGCTGCCGCGATCGCCCTCGAGGCGGCCGAGAAGCTCGCCGAGGTGGGGATCGAGGCCGAGGTGATCGACGTCCAGACCCTGCTGCCGTTCGATCTCCACGGCCGGATCGTCCGAGTCGCTCGAGAAGACCAGCCGCGTCCTCTTCCTCGACGAGGACGTGCCCGGCGGCGGCACCGCCTACATGATGCAGAAGGTGCTCGAGGAGCAGGGGGGCTACCCTGGCTCGACTCCGAGCCGCGCACCCTCGCCGCCAAGGAGCACCGCCCCTCCTACGGCTCGGACGGCGACTACTCTCGAAGCCCAACCGGGAGTCTGATCTTCGAGACGGTCTACGAGCTGATGCACGAGGCCGACCCGAAGGCGTTCCCGATCTTTTACCGGTAGGCAGAGGAGGAGCGATGAATAAGAACGTCAGGAAGTTGACCCTCCACCGCGAGACTCTGCGCAGCCTGGAAGGTAGCGACGTTCGTGGGGTGGCGGGAGGGACCGATCGATTCACACCAGCTGTGAATGCCTCGATCCACGGGTTGCGAGTGCGACTCGCAGGGGGGGACGGACTGCTATCCCTATAGCGCCTGCCTGGGGACCTGCAGCTGGAGCGCGATGACACATGCTGGGCGGCCCTGGACAGGCCGCGAGTGCCGTCCTTTACTTCTACTTCCGCCGCCGCCTGCGCCGGCGGCGCTTCTTCGTTCCGGGCGCTCCGGGGGCGGCTACCGTTCCGTCGGCGTTGACGGTCTCCTGGCCCTCTTCGAGATCGTCGTCCTCGTCCTCCTCGTCGTCGTCCTCATCGAAGAGATCCGCGGGCTCGTCGACGAACGCGGGACCCTCCAGGACGGGCGCGAGATAGGTTTCGGCCGGCGCATCTTCTCCCGGGGTTCCCGGGGTGGCCTGGTCGTTGGCGCCGGTACCGTGGACGCCGCCGTTGCCGTTCTCGCCGGAAGCCGGAGCCGCCTTCTTCTTCCGCTTGCGCCCGCCGCGGCGCCGGCGGCGTTTCCTGGCGGCGGCTTCCCCCTCGGCGCTCGCGGCCTGGCCGTTCTCCTCGCCGTGGTCCTCGCCCTCCACGGCGAAATCGTCATCCTCGTCGTCGTCCTCGTCTTCGAGCGAGGCGAGGTCCCAGGGCTGGAAGGTGATCGCGGCCTGCTTGGGCTTCGGCGGCGGCACAGGCTTCTCCCGCTTCTGCCACTCGATCTTCTCGTCCGGACGGTGGAGACCGGCGGTCGCGATGACCTCGATCTCGATGTCGAACTCGCTCTCGAGATCGGCGAGCTCGCGCCGGTAGTGATTCTGGAGCGCGTCGGCGAGCTCCGGATGGAGGCCGATGCGGGCGCCCTGGATCGAGCCGGTGGCGGCGCGGGCCTCCACCCGGCGCAGCAGCGACAGGCAGACCATCTCCTCGCTCGCCAGCCGCCCGACGCCGTTGCAGGTCGGGCAGGGGCGGTGCGTGCGCAGCTGCAACGCCTGCTGGATGCGCTGGCGGTTGATCTCGAGCAGGCCGTTGGGGGAGACGCGGCCGACGGTCGACCGCGCCTTGTCCACCTTCATGGCGTCCTTGAGAACCTTCTCGACCCTGCGCTGCCCCTTCGAGGAGCGCATGTCGATGAAGTCGACCACCACGATGCCGCCGATATCGCGCAGCCGGAGCTGGCGGGCCACCTCGGCGGCCGCCTCGACGTTGGTGTTGAGGGCCGTCTCCTCCTGGGTGGCGGCGCGGGTCGAGCGGCCGGAGTTGACGTCGATCGCGGTCAGCGCCTCGGTGGCGTCGATGACGATCGAGCCGCCGCTCGGCAGCTCCACCCGGCGCTCGTAGATGCGGTCGATCTGCGACTCGAGGTCGTAGCGGCTGAACAGCGGGATGCGCTCGGCGTAGCGGATCAGGCGCGTCTTCGAGCGCGGCATGAAGGCCTCGATGTAGGCCTTCGCCTTGTGGAACGCCTCGTCGTCGTCGACCAGAACCTCCTCGATACTGGTGTCCAGGTAGTCCCGGAGCGCCTGGAGGATCAGGTCCTGGTCGGTGTAGAGGAGGCGGGTCCCCTTGCCCTGCATGGCCGCCGTCTGGACTCGTTTCCAGAGGCGCAGCAGGGCCGAGAGGTCGCGGTTGAGCGTGATTTTGGTCTGGCCCAGGGCGTTGGTGCGCAGGATGATGCCGCACCCGTCGGGCAGATCGAGACCGTTGGCCAGCCCCTTGAGCTTCTTTCGCGTGTCCTCGTCCTCGACTTTGCGCGAGACGCCGCGCGTATCCTCGAAGGGGGTCAGCACGAGATAGCGGCCGGCGAGAGAGAGGCTGGTGGTGAGCGCCGCGCCCTTCGTTCCGATCGGGTCTTTCTCGACCTGGACGACGATGGGCTTGTTCTTCTCCAGCACCTCGTCGATGCGAGGGTGGCCGCTGGAGGGGCGCCGGTAGTAGGCGTCGGGGACCACGTCCTGGATCGCCAGGAATCCGTGCCGCTCGGCGCCGTAATCGATGAAGGCGGCGTTCAGGCTGGGCTGGATGCTGGCGATGACTCCGCGGTAGATGTTGCCGCGGGTCAGGCCCGCTTCGGCGACGTCCACCTTGTAGTTTTCAAGGACATTCCCCTGGACGATGGCGACGCGCAGCTCTTCCGGACGCTGCGCGTTGATCAGCATTCTACGAGTCAAGATGTCTCCGTTTTGGCTAGATCATGAGAAAAGGGACGGGGGTGTAGGAGGCGGGGCGGCATCTTACGCGGGAGCATATTCTGACCCACATCGCAGAAAGCCGCAACCCCGGCCCCTCCATGGCTGCTAAACTTCCCGGGTGAGTACGCCGACGGCGGGGGGAAGGAGAGACTTGAAGAACTACGACGTGGTCATTCTGGGGGGCGCCTTCAGCGGCGCCGCGGCGGCGATCCTGCTCCGGCGGGACCGGCCGGATCTGTCGGTGCTGGTGATCGAGCGCCAGGAGGCGTTCGACGCCAAGGTGGGGGAGGCCACCACGGAGATGTCCGGGATGTTCCTCACCCGGCGGCTGGCGATGTGGCGGCACCTGGAGAACGAGCACCTGCCGAAGGAGGGGTTGCGCTACTGGTTCCAGAACGAGAAGGTGCGCGGCCACGCCGACGCCAGCGAGGCCGGCGCCTTCCAGCGCAGCACGGTCCCCTCGTTCCAGCTCCGGCGCGACACCCTCGACGAGCACCTGCTGGCGACCGCCGTGGCCGAGGGGGCGGAGCTCGTCCGTCCGGCCCGGGTGCGCGACGTCGAGGTCGGCGAATTCGACCACCGCGTCACCCTCGAGCACGAGGGGGAGACCGAGACGGTCGGCTGCCGCTGGGTGCTCGACGCCACCGGCAGGGCCAACTTCCTCGGCAAGAAGCTGGGGCTGATCGAGCGCAACCGCGAGCACCCCACCGCCGCGGTCTGGTGCCGCTGGGAGGGGGTCCGCCACATTGACGACTTCGCCGCCCGCGGGCCGCTGAAGTTCTCGCGCGGCAACGTCGCCTCCCGCCGCCTGGCCACCAACCACTACATGGGGTTCGGCTACTGGGTCTGGTTCATCCCGCTGGGCAACGGCGAAACCAGCATCGGCATCGTCTTCGACACCCGGCTGATCAACCTCGACCGCGGCAGCAACATGGCGAGCGACTACCAGGCGTTCCTGCGGGCGATCCCGGCCGCGGCGGAGCTCCTCGAGGGGGCGAGCCTGAAGGCCGACGACCTGAAGACCTACTCGAACCTCGCCTACTACACCCGCCAGTACATGGGCAACGGCTGGGCGCTGATGGGGGACGCGGCGGCCTTCCTCGATCCCTATTACTCGCCGGGGCTGGACCATGCCTCGTTCTCCGTCGAGGCCACGGTCGAGATGGTCAAGGCGCAGACGGCGGGGGAGGACGTCACCGCCCGGATCGCCGAGCACAACGCGACGTTCGACCGCTCGTATCACCGCTTCTTCAAGGCGATCTACCAGGACAAGTACTTCTACATGGGGGAGCACGACCTGCTCTCCGCGTCGTTCCTCATGGATACGGCGCAGTACTACATCTTCGTGGTGACCCCCGCCTACCTCCTGTTCGGGAAGTTCCACTGGATGCCCGTGCTGGGGCCGAAGCCGGCGTTCATCAGCTACCACATGATGCGGATCTACAACCGGCGCTTCAAGGCGATCGCCCTGGCGCGCCGCGCCGCCGGGGAGGCCGGGCGCCGCAACGACGGCCGGCGGGTCAAGGCGCTCTTCGACCTCAAGAGCGCCCCGTTCCGCATGGTCGCCAAGGGGCTCAAGCTCTGGATCTTCGCGGAGCTGGACAACCTGAGGCTGTCGCTGAAGCGGCTGTTCGCGGGGAAGCCGGCGGCGGCGCCGGTCGGGGAAGAGATGCCGGTCGAGGATTCCTAGAACATTCCCAGCTCGAGCCGCGCCGCCTCGCTCATCATGTTCTGATCCCACGGCGGGTCGAAGACGACCTCGATGTCGGCCTTCTCCACCTCGGGGAGGCTCTCGATCCTCTGCTGGACGTCCTGGGCCAGGATCGGGCCCATGCCGCAGCCGGGAGCGGTGAGGGTCATCTTGATCTCCACCCGCCGCCCCTCCTCCTGAATCTCGCAACTGTAGATCAGGCCGAGATCGACGATATTGATCGGGATCTCCGGGTCGAAGCAGGTGCGCAGACCGGCCCAGATCCGCTCTTCAAGGCTGGCCTCGGCCGGCACGGCGAGGGCTTCGCCGGGCTCTTTGCCGAGGGCATCCGCGTCCCGGGCTTCGATCCGGAACAGGTAGCCGCGGTCGGTCGCGACGGTGTAGGAGCCGCCGAGCGACTGGGTGATCCGGACCCGGGTCCCGGAGGAGAGAACGGCGGGCGTTCCCTCCGGGATACGGACGGCCCGGCACTCGCGGTGGACGATGGAGTATTCGGCGACAGGGGCTAGCATCGGCCTAGCATAGCGGATCGAGGCCGGGCTGGTAGAATGCCGGGCATGCAGTCGCTGTTGAAGTCTCGCCGTAAAGGCTTACGGTTTTTCCGCGCCGCTCTCCTCCTCTCGCTCTTTGCCCTGCCGGCCTTCAGCGCCGAGATCGTCCCCGGCTGGCGGAAGGTGGAGATCCCGGCGACCGGCTCCTACCTCCTGCGCTACGTCCCGGCGACGCTAGACGCGACCCGGCCGGCTCCGCTCATCCTTTTCTTCCACGGCTCCAACGGCACTCCCGAGGATTACAAGGCCTTCGTCGCCACCGCCGCCGAGAAGGCCGGCTGCGTGGTGGCGTTGCCGAAATCCTTCGCCAGCGCCGGCTGGGGAGTGGGGAACGACGAGCAGACGACCGCCGAGGCCCTCCGCCTCGTCCGCGCCGAGCTGCCGGTGGACGACCGGCGGATCGCCGTGGCGGGGCACTCGGCCGGCGGCGCCTGGGCCTACCTCGTCGCCTACGCCAGCTCGGCGTACAGCGCCGTCTTCACCCTCTCGGCGCCGTTCTACCCGGTGGCCTCCTTGGCCGATTCCGGCTACAAGCCGCCGATCCACATGTATTACGGCACCACCGATCAGAACTACACCGGCGCCCGCCCGAGCCTGGAGACGCAGTGGGCGCGGCTCGGCGTCCCCTGGGAAGAGGACGTGCAGGCAGGCTTCGGCCACAACACCTGGCCCGTCAGCTCGATGGCCGACGGCTTCCGCTTCGTGGTGGAGAAGAGCCGCCCCGATCCGGCCGCCCTCTGCACCCCCACGGCGACGAGTCTCTGCCTCAGCCGCGGGCGTTTTCGCGTCGAGGTCGCCTGGGACGCCAACGGCTCCTCGGGAGCGGGGCGGACCGTGCCGGCCGCCTCGGCGGACTCCGGGCTCTTCTGGTTCTTCTCCCCCGACAACTGGGAAGTGATGGTCAAGGTGCTCGACGGCTGCGGGGTCAACGGCCGCTACTGGGTCTTCGCCGCCGGCACCACCAGCGTCCACTACGTCCTGACGGTGACCGACACCGCGACCGGCAGCATCGCGCGCTACGAGAACCCGGCGGGGAAGGCCGCCGCCGCGGTGACCGACGTCGACGCGTTCCAGACCTGCCCCTGACCCGCGATTCCGGGTATACTTTCCGCGAGCCCGGACAGCCCGTCTGGCGCCCTTCCGGATGAAGATTCTGGAAGCGGCGCCGAGGCGCACCTAGGAAAGGAGTTTCCCGCGAGGGTTGTAGCTTGAGCTTCAATTCCTCGACGGCTCTGCATGGAACCGGTCGGCAATCAGGCTCCCAGCTGGGACGAATGCGTCGATATCCTCGAGCGGCTCCCCACGATGCCGCTCGACACCCGCGTCGAGGCGCTCGAGCGGCTCGTGCGCAACCCCAGCCCGAGCATCCGCGAGCAGGCGCTGCGCATCGGCGCCTCCGTCCTCCCCGACTCCCGACTGACCGAGTATCTGCGCGATCCGGCCGATGCCGCGCTGCGCAACGCCGGCTCCGAGATTCTGCGGCTGCGGGGCGGCCGCAGCCTGCCGCTGGTCGTGCGGCTGCTGCGCGATTCCGATCCGGACGTAGTGCTGCAGGCGGTCCTCATTCTCGACCGGCTGCGCGATCCACGGGCGCTCGAGCCGCTGCACGCCACTCTCGGCCACGCCGATCCCAACGTCCAGCAGGAGGCGATCCTCGCCATCGGCCATCTGGGGGACGCGCGGTCGATCCCTCACCTGGTGCCGTTCCTGAGCGCCGACCTGTGGGTGCAGATGGCCGCCGTGCAGGCCCTGGGGGACCTGCGGACGCCCGAGGCCGTGCCCTATCTGGCCGAGCGGCTGACCGATCCGATGGTCGGCTCGCTCGCTGCTGAGGCTCTGGCGCGGATCGGCGGCGAGCTCTCCTTCCGCGCGCTGGCCGCTCACTGGCCGGCCGGAGGGGTCGAGATCGACGAGGAGACGATGCTCGGCCTGCTCGCCCACGTGATCGAAGGGCTGCCCCGGCCGGAAGGGATCACCGTCCTGCCGGGCGGGTTCCGCGAGGCCCTTTCGGCCCGTCTTCATGACCGCCTGCCGGAGGTGCGCACGGCCGCCGCCCGCTGCCTGCTGGCGCTGGGCGCGGGCCCCTGGGACGCCGAGGCCATCGAGGTGCTGGCCGGCTCGCGGCCGTCGGCGCCCCTGCGCCCCTCCGCCCTGGCGCGGCGGCCGGATCTGATCGTTCCGCTGCTCGCCGCCGCCGGGGAGGCGCGGGCCTGGGGTTTTCAACTCGCCGCGAGCTTTCCGGAGGATGTCCCGGCCGCCGCGTTCCTCACCGCCACCAAAGAGACGGCGGAGCGCCCGGAGCTGCTCCCGCACCTTCTCCAGGCCCTGGAGAAGGTGAGCGTCCCCGGCCTCGGCGACGCCCTGCTCGACCTCTACCTCTGGCTCCCCGCCGGCTCGCGCGAGTCCCTGGGGCCGGCGCTCGACGCTCACCGCGCCGATGTGCTGGCGGCTCTCGACATCCTGCCGGACGTGGACCCGTCCGACCGGCTGGTCCTCGCCGCCCTTCTCGGGCAGCCGGTCGACGAGGTGGTCGAAGCCATTCTGGATCTGGATCCGTCGTTCCGCCCCGGCGTGATCGCCCGGCTGATGCGGATCGAGGGGATGGCGCCGCTGCTCCCCTGGGATGACTGGCTGGAGGAGGCTCCCGAGCTCTACTCAGCCCCGGCCGCCGAGGCCGCCATGCGCTGCGGCATGACGGGGCTGCTGCCGGCCCTGCGGGCCCGCGCGGCGGTGATGCCCTCGCCGCCGCTGCTCCGCGCCCTGGGAGAGCTGGGGGACCGCGCCGCCGTGCCGTTGCTCGCCCGCTGTCTCAAGGAGCGGGAAGAGCTGCGCGCGACTGCCCTGGAGAGCCTGGGCCGGATCGGCGGGCCCGAGGCGCGGTCCGTGTTGCAGTCCTCCATTCTCTCCCTAGGTGCGGGCGCGGAGGCGCGCGCTGTCTACAAGGCGCTCGCGGTCTGCGCCGGAGCCGGGGACGACGCGTTTTTCCGCGCCGCCGCCTCGCATCCGGACTGGCAGGTACGGCTCGCCGCCGCCGAGGTGCTCAGCCGCTTCGGCCGCCCCGAGAACATGGTCGCCCTCACCCGGCTTGCCGCCGACTCGGTGCCGGCGGTGGCCCACCGGGCGCTCGCCGCGCTGGGAAATTGACTCCCCCCAAAAACTCGCGAAGGGCGATAGAGTCCCCCTCCGTGCGCAAAATCACACTGATCACCACCGGCGGGACCATCGAGAAGACCTACGACGAGCATACAGGGGAGCTCGCCAACCGGCACTCCCTGGTGCGGCGGATGCTCTCCGAGCTGCGGCTCGAGGAGACCGAGGTCAGCGTCTTCGAGCTGATGAGCAAGGACAGCCAGCTCATGACCGACGCGGACCGCGTCCGTATCCTGGAGGCCGTGCGGGCCACCGGCGCGTGCGAGGCGGGGGCCACGGCCGGCATCGTCGTGCTCCATGGGACGGATACCCTCGCCCTCACCGGCGAGTACCTCCACGCCAACCTGAAAGAGCCTAACGTCCCCATCGTCCTCACTGGGGCCATGCGGCCGTTCGAGATGAAGCAGTCGGACGCCCTCCAGAACCTGACGGAGGCGATCTTCGCGGCCGGCACCCTGGCGCCCGCGATCTATTGCGTCGCCCATGGCCGGGTGCTGCCGTTCCCCGGCGTCCGCAAAGACACCGAGCGCGGCACGTTCGTGAAGGACTGACGTGCGATCCGTCCTGGCCGTCATCCTCTGCCTGGCGGCGTCTTCAGCGTCCGCCGCCGATCTCGCCGACCCCCAGACCTTTCTCGGCCAGACCGCCTACGACGAGGTGCGGATCTCGCCGGACGGCGCCCGTCTGGCCTTCATCACCCGCCGCAACGACTTCGAGCGGGATCGCGAGGCCTTCGCACTCTGGCTGGCCGATCTCACGCATCCCGCGCGCCCGGTTCAAATCGCGGCGCCGGAGAGCTGCTCAGGTCTGCGCTGGTCGCCGGACGGGCGCGCCGTGACGTTCCTCTCGGCCCCGGACCCGGCTTCCGGGCCGCAACTCTTTCTGCTGGACCCGGCCGGCTCCACGCCGCGGCGCCTCACCGATCCCGCCCGCTTCCCCGACGGGATCGATCTCTATGAGTGGCTGCCGGACGGCTCAGGGCTCGTGCTCGCCGCCGCCGATCCGCCGGACGAGGCGTCCACCGCCGCTCAGGCTCGGCAGCGGGATTTCTACGGCGACGTGCACCGGCTGCCCGGCCCGGCGCCGCGACCGGCTCTTTTCCGGCTGGCTCTGGCGGACGGCCGGGTCGAGCGCCTCGCCGCGGCGCCTTTCGAAACGCCGGCAGCCCTCAATGTCTCCCCGGACGGCCGCTGGCTCGCGGTCGGTGGCAGCGGTGGCCGCCA
Source organism: uncultured Acidobacteriota bacterium (assembly GCA_963792575.1). Lineage (GTDB taxonomy): Bacteria > Acidobacteriota > Thermoanaerobaculia > Multivoradales > UBA5704 > DATARR01. The sequence goes on along the minus strand of CAWBWZ010000020.1, from coordinate 106,103 downwards.
GACAGTGGACACCGCCGAGGTGGCGCTGCTGCCGATGACCTCGGGGAAAGCTGGCGGCGAGCCGCGCCGGACCCGCAACCTGGTGCTGGAAGAGAGCCTGGCCTGGGTGGGGAAGGACCTTTTCGTCGCCGGCCCCGGAGAGATGAAGGACGGCCGCTACACGGCGACCGAGGCACGGATCTACCGGGTGGACGCCGGAGACCTCCACCTCGTCCGCATCGCGCCCGGGCTGCGCGGATATCTCAATCAATGGATCCCACTGGCGGATGGCTCCCTGCTGACCGTCACCACGGTTTCGACCGGCATGCGCGTCGAGCGCGTCGAGCCCGCCTCGGGAACCGTGCGGACGCTCCGCGAGCAGCGCGGCTGGATCGCCGGCCTCGACGCCTCGCGCGACGGCGGACGGATCGTCTTCCTCGCCGGCGACGCCCGCCACTTCGCCGAGATCTACGTGGCCGAGGGTCCGGACGGGATCGCCGCCGCCCGTCCGCTGACGGACTTCAACGCGATCTTGAGCCGCGGGCCGCTGCCGGAGATCGAGACCGTCTCCTGGGACGACGGCGCCGGGTCCACCGTCGAAGGCGTGCTTTTCTGGCCGCCCGGCAAGCGGGGAGAGAAGGGGTTGCCGCTGATCGTCGACCTCCACGGCGGCCCGTTCGGAGTGGCCCGCCTGGAGGCGGTGGATCTCTACGGTTCCTACGCGTCCTATCCCGCCCTGCTCGCCGCCCGCGGCTTCCTGGTGCTGAACCCCAACTATCGGGGGAGCGCCGGCCGTGGAGACGAGTTCGCCCGGGGCATCGAGGGGTACCGCTGCTCGCGCCCCTCGGAGGACGTCATCCGCGGCGTCGAGAGTCTCGTCGCGCGCGGCTGGGCCGACCGCGGCCGCGTCGGGGTGATCGGCTATAGCGGCGGCGGCAGCCTCTCCAGGTGCCTGCTCGGCCGCACCGACCTGTTTCGCGCCGTCTGCACGGGCTCGGGGGTCTGGGACGACTTCGCCACTTTCGGCTCGGCCCGGGGGGCGATGTGGGCCGAGGCGTTCTTCCAGGGCAAGCCCCCCTGGGAGGATTTCGAGCTGTGGTGGAAGGAGTCCCCCCTCGGCACTCTCGGCGGGGCGAAGACGCCGACGCTGATCGTCTCGGGAGGGCTCGACGGCGGGGCCCCCGCGCAGGCCGGCGAGCTGTATAACGGCCTGGTCTGGCGCGGCGTGCCGGCGGAGTCCCTGGTCTTTCCGGGCGAAGGGCACATCTTCACCCGCCCCTCCCACAAGCGGACGAAGATCCGCGCCGAGATCTCCTGGCTCGAGCACTATCTGCTCGGCAAGCCCCGGGCCGAGCTGGCCCCAGCCCAACCCTGACCCTTCCTGGAGACCCTGATGGCCAAGATCGACGAGTTCCGCGAATACCGCCAGCGGATGAACGACCGCATCACCGAAGCCGATCATCTCGGCATCAAGCGCTTCTTCAACCTGGATACCGCCGCCTACCGCGACGGCGCCCTCGACGGCAAGACCAAGGAGCTGCTCGGCCTGGTCGCCTCGGCCGTGCTGCGCTGCAACGACTGCATCGACTACCACCTCGATCAGTGCGTCGAGGTGGGGTGGAGCAATGACGAGCTCTACGACGCCCTGAACGTGGCCCTGGTGGTGGGCGGCAGCATCGTCATCCCCCACCTGCGGCACGCCTTCGAGACCATCGACCAGCTCCGGGAGGCGAAGACGGAGTAGGAGCGCTTCAGGACGGGCCCAGGAACAGGTCCGGGAGGAGGGGTTTTCCCGGCGCCACCGCGTACGGCTCGAAGTCGGTGACGCCGGCCTGCCGCAGCACCTCGTCGTCGATGTAAAAGTTGCCGGTATGGCCGCGGCTGTCGCGGGTGAGGATCAGGTGGGCGGCGTCGGCCATGATCTCCGGCTTGCGGCAGTTCTCGGGCGGGGTGAGGCCGCCCAGCATGGCGAGGGCGGCGGTGAGGATTACCGTCCGCGGCCAGAGGGCGTTGACGGCGATGCCGTCGGCTTTGAACTCCTCCGCCATCCCCAGCACGCAGAGGCTCATCCCGTACTTCGCCATGGTGTAGGCGACGTGGTGCTTGAACCACTTGGGATCCAGGTTGAGCGGCGGCGAGAGGTTGAGGATGTGCGGGTTCGCCGCCTTCCTGAGGTGGGGGACGCAAGCCTGCGAGCAGGCGAAGGTGCCGCGGGTGTTGACCCCCATCATCAGGTCGAAGCGCTTCAGCGGCGTCTCCAGGGTTCCGGTCAGGCTGATGGCGCTGGCGTTGTTGATCAGGATGTCGATGCCGCCGAACGTCGCGACCGTCTGCTCGACCGCCGCCTGGATCTGCCCCTCGTCGCGGATGTCCACCTGCAGGGGGAGGGCCCGGCCGCCCGCCGCCTCGATCTCCGCGGCCGCCGAATGGATGGTCCCCGGCAGCTTCGGATGGGGCTCGGCCGTCTTGGCCGCGATGGCGACGTTGGCGCCGTCGGCGGCGGCGCGCAGCGCGATCGCCTTGCCGATGCCGCGGCTGGCGCCGGTGATGAAGAGAGTCTTCCCCTTGAGGTTGGCCATGGTTCTCCTGAGTGGTCTTATCGAGAAAAAGCCAAGGACGTAAAGGACGGCAAGGACGCAAAGGACGCAAAAACACGCCGAGACCGGGTCGTCCTTGTCTCGGGTGTCCTTTGCGTCCTTGCCGTCCTTTACGTCCTTGGCCTGGTGCCGCCGCGCGGGGCCGCCCTACCCCGCGAGCACCTTGGCCGAGTACTCCGCGATGTGATCGTAGGCCTCCTCCAGCAGCTCCTCCTGCGGCAGGAAGACGATCCGCACGTGGTTGAAATCGTCCTGGCCGAAGCCGGAGCCGTGGACCATGACGACGCCGTGCTGGAGGATCAGGTCGCGCACCAGCTCCACGTCCTTGAGGCTCCCCAGCTCAAACCGCGGGAAGGCGTAGAAGGCGCCCAGCGGCGGCACGCAGCTCCAGCCGGGGATGGCGTTGAGCCGCCGCACGGTGAGGTCCCGGCGGCGGCGCAGCTTGGCGCTCACCTCCGCGAGATGGGTGTTGGGCCCTTCGAGCGCCGGCTTGATCGCCCACTGCGCGGGGTGGTTGGGGCTGACCCGCGCCCGCACCAGCCGGCCCATGGCGTCGGCGAGCGGCGCCAGCACCTCCCGGGGGCCGGAGAGGATGGCCCAGCCGATCCGCAGGCCGGGCGCCAGCCAGACCTTCGAGAGGCCGCTGAAGGTGACCATCGGGATGTCGTCCCGCAGCGCGGCCGTGGCCACGAAGCTGGTCTCCCGGATCGATCAGCATGCGGTCGTAGATCTCGTCGGAGAGCACCAGGAGCTGGTGGCGCGCCGCGATCTCCAGCACCTTCTCCAGGGTGGCGCGGTCGGTCACCGACCCCGTCGGATTGTTGGGGTTGATCAGCACCAGGGCGCGGGTGCCGGCGTCCACCAGCCGCTCGATGTGGTCCGGGTCCGGCTGCCAGCCGTTCGACTCGTCGAGGTTGTAGTAGAGGGCCCGGCCGCCGATCTTGGCGAGGACGGCGGAGTAGAGCGGGTAGCCCGGGCTGGGCAGCAGCACGGCCTCGCCAGCCTCGAGGATGGCGGTGAGGACCATCTCGATCGGCTCGGAGGCGCCGTGGCCGATGAAGATCTCCTGGACCGAGCGGATCCCCTTCTGCTCCTCGGCGTCGCGGCGGATGGCCGCCAGCGCTTCCGGAATCCCCTCGGAGGCGGAGTAGGACGTCTTGTTGTCGCGCAGGGCCTTGACCACGGCCTCGACGACGACCTCCGGCGTGCGGAAGTCGGACTGGCAGGGGTCGCCGATGTTCAGGCCGATGATCTTCTTGCCCATGGCCTCGGCCTGGCGGGCAAGGGTGACGACGTCGCGGACGGCATAGTGAATGTCGTCGATGCGCCGCGCGGTGCGGATGGGGGCGTAGGAGGTCATAGTGGAATTCATAGGGTTGCCTTACAGGGGCTAGAGAGCCGACGTCCCGGGCGGCACCAGCTCGTCGATGATCCGGGCGTCCTCGTCGGTGATCCGCACGTCCAGGGACTGCAGGCTGTCCTCCAGCTGCTCCATGGTGCGCGGGCCGATGATCGCCGAGGTCACCGCCGGATGGCGGAGCGCCCAGGCGTTGGCGAGGCGGGCGAGGGGTACCCCCTTGGCCTCGGCCAACGGCAGCAGCTTCTCGACGATGTCGAGCCGGCGCTGGAACTTGGGGTTATTGATGTCGCCGATCCACTTCTCGGCGCGCTGGCTGTCCTTGGGGTTGGCGGCGTCGCGGCGGTACTTGCCCGAGAGCCAACCCCCTTCGAGTGGGCTCCAGACGATGTTGGCGAGGCCGAACTTGAGCGACATCGGGAAGTGCTCCGCCTCCATCGTCCGCCGCAGGATGCTGTACGGCGGCTGCAGGGAGACGAAGCGCTCCCAGCCGTGCCGCTCGCTCACCCAGAAGGTCTCGACGATCTCCCAGGCCGCGAAGCGCTTCTCCCACAGGGCCGACCCCTCGTAGTGGTTGGTCGACAGGCCGAGGTAGCGCACCTTCCCCTGGCGCACCAGGTCGCTGAGGGTCGCGAGCGTCTCCTCGATCGGCGTCGTCGGGTCCGGACGGTGGATCTGGTAGAGATCGATGACGTCGGTGCCGAGGCGGCGCAGGCTGTTCTCCAGCTGCTCCTGGATCGCCTTGCGCGACAGCCCGCGCTGGTTGGGGCCCGGTCCCACCGGCGCCCAGACCTTGGTGGCGAGCACGGTCCCCTCGCGCCGGTCCTTCAGCGCCTTGCCGACGATCACCTCCGACTCCCCCTCGGAGTAGCCGTTGGCGGTGTCGATGAAGTTGACCCCGGCGTCCAGCGCTCGATGGATGATGCGGATGGAGTCCTCGTGATCCGGGTTGCCCCAGCTCCCGAACATCATCGCGCCCAGGCAGAGAGGGGAGACCTTCAGGCCGCTCTTGCCAAGATTCCGGTATTCCACGCATGACCCCCGTTAGAAACGACATCCCCGTAGCGTCGAAACGCTATCACGGGGTGAGGGCCTACGCCGGGGTCCCCAACCGCTCGACCTGATCGATCCGCGCGCCGAGGTCCTCGTGCAGCACGAAGTCGCGGCAGTCGGCGGCGGGCAGGGGCGGGCTGAAGAGGTAGCCCTGGAATTTGTCGCAGCCGAGCCCCTGGAGCCAGCGCCACTGCTCCTGGTTCTCCACCCCCTCGGCGATGACGCTGATCTCCAGGCTGACGGCCAGAGCGATCACCACCGCGGCGACCTCCTCGCTGCCGCGGGCGTGGCCGATGGCGTGGACGAACGAGCGGTCGACCTTCAGGGTGTCGATCGGGAACGTGGTGAGGTAGGAGAGCGAGGAGTAGCCGGTGCCGAAATCGTCGATGGCGATCTTCACGCCGAGCGCTTTGAGGCCGCGCAGCACGGCGAGCGTCGCCTCGGCGTTCTGCATGGCCAGGGTCTCGGTGATCTCCAGGACCAGCGCGGACGGCGGGAAGCGGGTCTCGGCCAGCACGTCCTGAATGCGTTGCAGGAGGTCCGGCTGCTGGAAAGAGCGCGGCGACAGGTTCACCGCCAGCTGCAGGTCCGGAGCTCCCTCGCGGCGCCAGACCTCGACCTCGCGACAGGCGGTGCGCAACACCCAGAGGTCGAGCACATTGGCGAGACCGCAGGCCTCGGCGAGCCAGAGAAACTCGCCCGGCGTCATCAGGCCGCGCGTGGGGTGGTACCAGCGCAGCAGGGCCTCGACCCCCTCGACGGAGCGCCGGCTCGAGTCGAGCACCGGCTGATAGAAGAGGGTGAGGCCCCCCTGGTTCTGGTTCAGCTCCCGCCGCAGGTCGGTCTCCAGCGAGAGCTGCTCCAGACTGTGGGAGTCCATGCCCGGGACATAGATCTGATAGCCGTCCCGGCTCGTCTCCTTGGTGCGGTACATCGCGATCTCGGCGCGCCTGAGCAGGGTCTCGGCGTCGATGCCGTCCTCCGGGTAGCGGGTGATGCCGAGGCTGGCGGTCAGATAGACCTCGCGCTCCTGGAGGGCGAAAGGGAGCCGGGTGACGCTCAGCAGCTTTTCGGCCACCCGCACGACGGCCACCTCGCTTTCGATGGAGGGGAGGAGAATGACGAACTCGTCGGCGGCGACCCTCGCCACCAGGTCCGTGCCGCGGAGGCTGGTCCGCAGCCGCTCCGAAAAGCCCTTCAACAGCTCGTCGCCGTGGCGGTTGCCCATCGACTCGTTGACCACCTTGAAGCGGTCGAGGTCGAGGAAGAAGACGGCGAGCCGCTCCCGCCGCCCCTCGGCGCCGGTCAGCGCCGTCTGCAGATGCCGGAGCAGCAGGCTGCGGTTGGGCAGGTTGGTCAGCGGGTCGTGATAGGCCAGGTGCTCGATCTGGTCCGAGGCCGCGAGCACCCCCTGGCGCTCGTCCTCGAGCAGCCAGGTCACCATGCCGACCCCGATCAGCGACTGGAACAGGAAATCGAACGGCCCGAGATAGGCCGCGTAGTCCATCGAGCTGACGCGGGTGATCTGCGTCACCACGACGATCAGATAGTGGAGCTGATGCAGCCCGTAGAGCAGGAAGGAGCTCCACACCAGGATGCGCCCGATCCCGGAGCGGCGGGCCTGGCTGCGCCAGATCCCCCAGGAAGCGAGGAGGAAAGCGACCGCGAGGAGGAGCGCGCGCAGGCCGACCCGCACCAGGAAGCGGACCTCGGCGGGGGTATACAGGGTCAGCGTCACCGAGCCGACGGCCAGCACCAGCAGGAGCGCCAGGGTGGCGCGCTGGAAGGGGCGGGACAGCGGCTCTTCCGTGGTCGCCTCATAGGTGCCGAAGAGCAGCCAGCCGACCTGCCAGTAGCCGGCGGTGATCGAGAGCAGCGAGGCCGCCAGGCGGGCCGGCGCGTCGGCCGGCATCTGCGGCGCAAGGTACTGCGAGACCGCCCCGGTGAGCAGCCAGACACAGAACGCCCACCAGCTCCACGCCCAGGTCAGCAGATAGTGCCGCTGATACAGGCGATGGAACCCCACCAGGACCATCGCCAGGATGACGGCACCAATGGCCTGTGCGACGTTGCTTGTGAAAATCACAAGCGCCGAATTGATCATGCTGGCCGTATCTTATGACAGCCGTCCTCCAAAAGGATCAGCTTCGGGGTAGTTTGAGAAAAGACTGCAAGGGGAGAATGGGGGTGGACAAGTCGTGGAGTCTGATTTTGCCCCTACCGGGGCAAAATCCAAGAGGGGCCCTTGTACGGAAATCCGCGAAATCTACCGCGCCAGCCGGCTACCGCGCCAGCCAGAACCCGGCGCCGGCCAGCGCGGCCAGCGCCAGCAGGGCGAGGACGGTGTAGAGGAGGATGGGGCGCTTGCCGGTCCCGGAATCGTCGCCGCCGAGGAGGCGCGAGCCGGCCTGCGAGATGTCGCGGATCTCGGTCAGCGTCCGCAGCCGCAGCGTCTCCTCCAGGCGCTCGAGCGCGGCGAGCAGGTCGCCGGCGCTGGCGTAGCGCTCGTCCGGCCGGCGGGCCAGGCAGCGCAGCACCACGACGTCGATCTCCGGCGACAGCGTCGGGTCGATCTGGCTCGGCAGGGCGAACCTGGGCCCCGGCGCGCGGCCGGTCAGCATCTCGTGGAAGATCACCCCGGCGGAGTAGAGGTCGGCGCGGGCGTCCACCGACCCTGAGCCGTCCACCGTCTCGGGCGCCAGGTAGTAGAGGGCGCCCAGCCGGATCTCCCCCGTGCCCAGGGTGGCGGTGAGGCTCTGCGCCACCGTCTCGAAACCGGTCGCCCCCAGGTCCGACACCTTGACGGTCGAGAAATCCGGGGAGACCAGGACATTGCGCGGCGTCAGGCTGCGGTGAAGGAGCCCGTGCTGGTGCCCCTGGGCGAGCCCCCGGCAGATCCCCCGCATCACCGTGAACGCCTCGGAGAGTGACAGCCCCCCCTGCTTGAGGCGGCGGTCGAGCGAGGTCCCCGCGACCCGATCCATCACCAGATAGAGCCGGTCCCCCTCCTGGCCGGTGTCCAGGATGTGCACGAGATGGGGATGGCGGGAGACCGGGGCGACCGCCCGCAACTCGCGATGAAAGCGCTCCACCGCGGCCGGGTTCTCGCTCAGGCGGGCCGGGAAGAGCTTGATCGCGACCTGCCGCCCCTCCGGAGCCACGGCCGAATAGACCGCCGACTGCCCGGCCTTGCCGAGCAACTCGCGGACGCGGTAGGGGCCGATGCTTTCCGTCATGCCTCAAAAATAATAACCGTGTCGCCCACCGCGATGCGATCGAACGGCCGCAGGACCGCGCGTTCGGCCGGCTTACCGTTGACCCGGGTGCCGCTGCTGCTGGCGTCGGTCATCACCCAGGCGCCATTTTCCCAGGCGAGGCGCAGGTGCTCCTTGCTGGTGTTGGGATCGCTCAACGGCAGCGCGCAGGCGCGCGAGCGGCCCACGGTCACCGGCGCGCTCCGGTCGAGCGTCAGCGAGCGGCCGCGCTCCGGCCCCTCGGCCACATACAGCCGCGCCGGCCACTCTCCGTCGTCCACCCCGTCCGCCTCGGGCCGGGGGCGCGCCGGGCGGGCCATCTCCAGACGCTGGATGGGGTAGGGGATCACGATCCCCTCCTTGCGGAACTCCTCCCAGATGCGCGCCCGCAGGTCGCTCGCGATCTGCGTGCGCCTGGGCGACGTCGTCCGATCCAGACCCGCAGCTCGTAGAGGATCGAGCTCGGCTCGAAGGAGACCAGCAGGACGTCGGGAGCCGGCGTGTCGAGCACCCCCCGCACGCCGGCCGCGCAGTCGAGCAGGACGCGGTGCACCCGGTAGGGGGGCTCGTCGTAGTGCGCCCCCACCCTCACCTTCTCGCGGTGCACGGGGTGCGGGTAGTAATAGTTGAGCACCCGCTCGTCGGCCATCTTGCCGTTGGGGATCACCAGGTTGTCGTTGTCGCGCGTCCGCAGGTGGGTGGTGCGCCAGGTGATCGCGACCACCCGCCCCTCCTGCTCGCCGACCTTGATCCAGTCGTTGATGCGGAACGGCTTCTCGATGCTGATCACCAGGCCGGCGAAGAAGTTGCCGAGGATCGGCTGGAGAGCGAGGCCGAGCACCAGGGAGGTGACCGCGCTGGTGGCGATCAGCGCCGTGACGTCCAGCTTCGGGAAGCTCAGCCGCAGGCTGACGAAGGCGGTGACCAGGTAGATCAGGGTCATCGTCACCGCCGGCAGCAGGGGGGGCAGGCGGATCTCCCGCCGGGCCGTCAGATGGACGTCGAAGAGATAGAGGCCGAGCAGCCGGAAGATGGTGATCAGGCCCAGGAAGAGCCAGGCCCAGTCGAGCACGTGGCGCACCGCCGCCGCCTGATAGCCCGGCTGCAGGAGGGCGAGGATCTCCAGGGTGGCCACCCCGGCGGCCACGTAGAGCGGGAAGGCGAGCTGCCGCACCCAGAAGAACCGCCGCTGCAGAGCGGCGATGATCACGATCAGCAGCGACAGCACGCCGACGCTGCCCAGCACGGTGAGGGTCATCAGCACGCGGATATCACCTCCAGAGAGGACCATTCTAGTGCGCGCGGCCGTCCGGGGTAGAATCCCCCCGATTCGCTTGATTTCTCAAAGGAGACCACGATGAAGAGATTCGGTTCGACCGCCGCCATGGCCCTGGCGCTCGCCAGTACCCTGGCGCTGCCCATGCGGGCCCAGACCCCGCAGGTGGAAGTCGCGAAAGAGAGTGCGAAGGCGGAGATGAAGGAGGCGGTGGCGAAATCCCAGGGTGGAGTGCGGGATTCGATCCTGTTCCAGGTCAAGCAGGCCGAGGACAAGCTCATCGCCCTCGCCGAGGCGATGCCCGCCGACAAGTACGCCTGGCGGCCGGCGCCGGGCGTGCGCACGATGGGCGAGGTCTTCAACCACGTGGCCGCCGCCAACTACTTCCTGCCGACCTTCTGGGGCGCCAAGGTGCCCGCCGGCATCGATCCCCGGACCCTCGAGAAGGAGATGAGCGGCGACAAGGCGAAGACGGTCGCAGCGCTGAAGAGCTCGTTCGAGAGCCTCCGGAAGGAGATCCAGGCCGTGCCGGAGGGGGACCTGGGCCGTCAGATCAAGCTCTTCGGCCAGGACGCCACCGTGCGCGACGACATGATGGTCCTCGCCAGCCATGCCCACGAGCACCTCGGCCAGGCGATCGCCTACGCCCGCTCGAACAACGTCACGCCGCCTTGGAGCGTCAAGGGGCAGTAGAGGGTTTTTTCCTCCCCCTCCAGGGGGAGGTCAGGAGGAGGCGCCCCAGACAAGGAGATGTTCCGGACTCCGGGAAGCCCCCCTCCTGACCTCCCCCCGTTCCGGGTGGAGGAAAACTACGGTGCTTCCCTCTGGATGTTCGTCGGGGAGGCTTGTTCCTCCCCCTTCAGGGGGAGGTTCGGGCGGGGCGCCTACCCCAGCCGTTCGCGATAGACCCTGTCCATCGCCACGCGCAGGGCCTCGAGGCGGCCGAGCTTGCTGATCTCGGCGGCGGTGACCTCGACCGGCCAGTCGAAATCGACGTTGTCGAGCACCATGGCCTTCCAGACCTTCTTCTTGGGATCCCAGCTTCCGCCCTGATTGACGGCCAGAGCCCAGCCGGTGGGCAGGTAGCTGCGGATCTCCGTCTCCGTGTATTGAAGGGAATCAGACTGCAGGGGCTCGTTCGTCTTCATGCCGCGGATTGTGCACCATCTTGCCGCCGGAGAGAATAACCCCCCTTCCTTGACCCCCCTTGCGACCCGTTGCTACGATCCCGGGGGTCCGGGCCCTTGCGACCTGCCCATTGCAAAAGGAAACCCATGAAAATTGAGCTCACCGAAGAGCAGAAGCTTCTGCAGGAGAACGTCCGGCGGTTCGCCGAGGAGGTCGTCCGCCCGCGCGCCAAGGAGATCGACGAGTCGGGCGAGTTCCCGCGCTCCTTCTTCGACCAGGCCGGCGAGCTGGGCCTCGCCGGGGTCAGCGTGCCCGAGGAGTACGGCGGCGCCGGCATGGACACCGTCTCCTACTGCCTCGTCATCGAGGAGATCAGCCGCGTCTGCGCCACCTCCGGCGTCATCCTGTCGGTCAACAACTCGCTGGTCTGCGATCCGCTGCTGAAGTTCGGCACCGAGGAGCAGAAGAAGGAGTTCCTGACCCCCCTGGCCGCGGGGCAGAAGCTCGGCTGCTTCGCCCTGACCGAGCCCGGCGCCGGCAGCGATCCGGCGGGCATCCGCACCACCGCCCGCCGCGACGGCGACGACTACGTCCTCAACGGCAACAAGATCTTCATCACCAACGGCACCGACGCCGACGTCGCCCTGGTCTTCGCCAGCATCGACCTGGAGAAGAAGCACAAGGGGATCACCGCCTTCATCGTCCCCGCCGACACCCCGGGCTACAGCCACGGCACCCACGAGTTCAAGCTCGGCGTCAACGCCTCGGGCACCACCGAGCTGGCGTTCCAGAGCATGCGGATCCCGGCCCGCTACCGTCTCGGCGAGGAGGGCGAGGGCTTCAAGGTCGCCATGTCCACCCTCGACGGCGGCCGCATCGGCATCGCCGCCCAGGCGGTCGGCATCGCCCAGGGGGCCTTCGAGGAGGCGCTCGCCTACTCCCAGGAGCGCGAGCAGTTCGGCTCCCACCTCTCCGACTTCCAGGCCATCCAGTTCTACCTCGCCGACATGGCGACCGAGCTCGACGCCGCCCGCCTGCTCACCTGGAAGGCGGCGTGGGCCAAGGAGAACCAGAAGCGCTACACCGTCGAAGCCTCCCAGGCCAAGCTGTTCGCCTCCGAGATGGCCCAGCGTGTCACCAACAAGGCGCTGCAGATCCACGGCGGCTACGGCTACACCAAGGAGTACAACGTCGAGCGCTACTTCCGCGACGCCCGCATCACCGAGATCTACGAGGGCACCAGCGAGATCCAGAAGATGGTGATCGCCGACTGGGTGCTCAACAAGGCCTGAGGAGGCCACCGGAAGGAGACCGCCATGGCCGTGCTCACCGAGCCCACCGCCGAGGTTGCCGCGAGCGGCGCCGCCGGCATCGACTTCTCGCTCACCGAGGACCAGCAGCTCCTCCGCGACGAGGTGCGCCGCTTCGCCGTCGAGCGCATCCAGCCCGGGGCCGCGGAGCGCGACCGCAAGCACATCTTTCCGACCGACATCTTCCAGGAGATGGGGGAGATGGGGCTGCTCGGCATGCTGGTGCCCGAGGAGTACGGCGGCGCCGGCACGGACACCCTCGCCTACCTGCTGGCGATCGAGGAGATCTCGCGCGTTGACGCGGCCGTGGCGGTGACGATGAGCGTCACCAACTCGGTCTGCTGCTGGCCGATCGTCCACTTCGGCAACGAGGAGCTCAAGCGGAAGGTCCTGCCGGCGCTCGCCACCGGCGAGGCGGTCGGCGGCTTCGGCCTCACCGAGCCCGGCGCCGGCAGCGACGCGGGGAGCCTGAAGACCACCGCCCGGCGCGACGGCGACTTCTGGGTGCTCAACGGCGAGAAGGCCTGGATCACCAACGCCGGCTACGCCAAGTACTTCGTGGTGCTGGCGCGCACCAACCCGGAAGCGGGGAAGCGGGGGCTCTCGGCCTTCGTGGTGCCCGCCGACTCGCCTGGCTTCTCGGTCGGGAGTCCCGAGGAGAAGATGGGTCTCAAGTCCTCGCTCACGGCGCAGATCTACTTCTCCGATTGCCGGGTGCCGGCCGGCAACCTCCTCGGCGAGGAGGGGCAGGGGCTGAAGATCGCCCTCGCCACCCTCGACCACTCGCGCCTCGGCATCGGCGCCCAGGCGGCGGGCATCCACCAGCGTGCTCTCGAGCTGGGGGTCTCCTACGCCCGGGAGCGGGTGCAGTTCGGCGCCCCCATCGCGAACAACCAGGCGATCCAGTTCAAGATCGCCCAGATCGCCACCGAGCTCGCCGCCTCCCGCGCGCTCACCTATGCCGCGGCCGTCCAGGAACACACGAAGCAGGCCGGCCGCCTCGCCGCCCAGGCCAAGGTCTACGCCTCCGAAGCCGCCAACCGCGCCTGCCAGGAAAGCCTCCAGATCCACGGCGGCAACGGCTTCCATGACGACTACGAGATCTCCCGTCTCTACCGCGACGTCCGCGTCACCACCATCTACGAGGGCACCAGCGAGATGCAGCGGCTGGTGATCGCACGGAGTCTATTGCAGCGGTAGTCTTCCCCTTCATCCTAATTGCAGGGGTTGCAGGTCGAGCAGATGTGCGTGGCGGTGTTGGCGCAATCTGCCGTGCACACTCGGCTAACTTGGCCGAGCACCTCCTGGAGATCGGGCGCGCTGAGATTTCTGAGGGTCTCGGCGGACAGGATCAGCTTCTTGTTCTTCTTCTTGTTCATGGCAGTCTCCTCGGTTCCAAAGTTGATTCGACTTCTGCGATGTAGAGAATACCTGATATAGAGCGAAAAGCCGCCCGCTGCTGAAACGATAACCTTACGCATAGGGCCCTCCCTCTCCCCCCGGGAGAGGGACCGAGGGTGAGGCCTCGAAGCGCAGACCGCCCCAACCGGCAAGAGCGTTGTTGACCACCCCCTACTTGCCCCCCGCTTGCCCCCCGCCCACCGCTTGGCTAAGCTCCCCGGCGTACGTTCTTCTCATCGAGGAGCCTTCCACATGCCCATGCGCGGCCTCCGCTGCTCTCTGTTCTCTCTCCTGACGTTGATCCTTGCCGTCGCCCCGGCACTCGCCGCTCCGGCGAAACCGGCTCCCGCTCCGGAGGCCAAGACCGGCCTGCAGGATCTCCCCGAGCTCAAGGCGCTCAAGTACCGGCTGGTCGGTCCGGCGTGGGGCGGGCGGGTGGCGCGGGTGCCGGCGTGCCGGGCGATCCCCACGTCTACTACGCCGCCACCGCCTCGGGCGGCGTCTGGAAGTCGACCGACGGCGGCGTCAACTGGAAGCCGATCTTCGACGACCAGCCGATCTCCTCGATCGGCTCGATCGCCGTCGCCCCGTCCGATCCCAACGTCGTCTACGTCGGCTCCGGCGAGGCCAACATCCGCGGCAACGTCGCGCGCCGGCAACGGCATCTACAAGTCGATCGACGCCGGCAAGACCTGGAACGCACGTCTGGAAGCAGGAGGGGCAGATCGGCACGATGGCCGTCCACCCGACGAACCCCGACATCGCCTTCGCCGCCGTGCTCGGCCACGCCTTCGGCCCCAACCCCGAGCGCGGCGTCTACCGCACCACCGACGGCGGCAAGACCTGGCAGCAGGTGCTGAAGAAGAACGCCGACACCGGCGCCTCGGACGTCGCGCTCGATCCCGTCGAATCCGCAACATCGTCTTCGCCGGCCTCTGGCAGGCCCGGCGCTGCCCGTGGGACCTGACAGAGCGGCGGCCCCGGCAGCGGCCTCTACGTCTCGCGCGACGGCGGCGACACCTGGAAGCAGCTCACCGGCAACGGCCTGCCCGAAGGCATCTGGGGCAAGATCGGCGTCGCCGTCGCCCCCTCCGACGGCCGCCGCGTCTACGCCCTGATCGAAGCCGAGAAGGGCGGGCTCTTCCGCTCCGACGACGGCGGCGAGAACTGGACGCCGTCGACTCGCGGAGCCACGAGCTGCGCCAGCGCGCCTGGTACTACTCGACCCTCACCGTCTCACCCGACCAACCCGGACGTGGTCTGGTGCCCGCAGGTGCCGCTGCTCAAGAGCATCGACGGCGGCAAGACCTTCACGCACGTCAAGGGCCCGCACCACGGCGACCACCACGACATCTGGATCGATCCGAAGAACCCGCAAGCGGATCATCGACGGCAACGACGGCGGCGTCGACATCACCACCAACGGCGGCGAGACCTGGTTCGCGCCGCCGCTGCCGATCGGCCAGTTCTACCACGTCGTCGGCGGACAACCGCGTGCCCTACCACGTCGCCGGCGCGCATGCAGGACATCGGCACCGCCCAGGGGCCGAGCAACAGCCTCAGCCGCGGCCGGCATCCGCGACGCCGACTGGCACGGCGTCGGCGGCGGCGAGGCCGGCTGCGTCGTCTCCGACCCGTCCGATCCCGAACATCGTCTACGCCGGCGAGTACCTGCGGCTATCATCATCGCGCTACGACCACCGCACCGGCGCCGAGCCCGCAACGTCAGCGCCTAGCCGGACAACCCTCCGGGCATCGGCGGCGAGGACATGCGTACCGCTTCCAGTGGACGGCGCCGATCGCCATCTCGCCGCACGATCCGAAGGTCGTCTACCACGGCGGCAACGTCGCTCTTCCGCACCGCGCGACGGCGGCCAGACCTGGGACGGCGATCAGCCCCGACCTCACCCGCAACGACAAGTCGAAGCAGAAGTGGGCGGGCGGCCCGATCACCGGCGACAACACCGGCGTCGAGATCTACGGCACCATCTTCGCCGATCGCCGAGTCGCCGATGCAGAAGGGCCTGATCTGGGCCGGCAGCGACGACGGCCTGGTCCACGTCACCGAGGACGGCGGCAAGAACTGGCACAACGTCACGGCGAACATCCCCGGACCTGCCGGACTGGGGCACGGTCGGCTGCATCGAGCCGTCGCCACTTCGACGCCGGCACCGCCTACCTCGTCGTCGACGCCCACCGCCTCGACGACCTGCAGCCCGTACCTCTGGAAGACGACCGACTTCGGCAAGACCTGGAAGCGGCTCGACGGCGGCCTGCCCCGCGACGTCTACCTCCATTCCGTCAGGGAGGACCCGGCCCGCAAGGGGCAGCTCTACCTCGGCACCGAGCGCGGCGTCGCCTTCTCGACGCGACGACGGCGCCACCTGGCAGCGCGCTCCAGCTCAACCTGCCCACCGTCGCCGTGCACGACCTGGTCGTCAAGGACGACAACCTCGTCCTCGGCACCCACGGCCGCTCGATGTGGATCTTCGACGACCTCGAGGTGGTGCGCGAGCCGCTGCCCGCGTCGGCCGCCGCCAACGGGCTTCACGTCTTCCCGGTGCCGAACGCCACGCGCTGGTCCTACCGCGGCGGCCGCGGCCGTGACTGGACCGGCCAGAACCCGCCCGGCGGCGTGCGCGTCTACTACTGGCTGAAGGACGAGCCCAAGGGGGACGTCACCCTGGAGGTGCTCGACGCCTCCGGCAAGGTGGTCAACACCCTGTCGAGCAAGGCCAAGGAGCCCACCGGCAGCAGCGAGTACGTCAAGGAGGAGAAGGAGCAGCTCGAGGAGTTCGCGATCCCCAAGAAGGCCGGCGTGCAGCGGGCGGTCTGGAACCTCGCCTGGGAAGGCGCCGAGATGATCCCCAACGCCAAGCTCGACGCGGGGTATCCCGCGATCGGACCCGCGGCGGTGCCCGGCGCCTATACCCTGCGGCTGACCGCGGACGGCAAGACGGCGACCGCGCCGTTCACCCTCCAGCGCGATCCGCGCGCCACCACCGCCGCCAATGCCGCCTCCGACGCCGACCTCGACGCGCAGCTCCGCTTCACCCTTGGCATCCGCGACGGCATCACGCGGCTGACCCGCGACGTGGTGCGCCTGCGCGCCGTGCGCCGCCAGCTCGCCGACCGCAACGAGCTGCTCGCCAAGGACCAGAAAGCCAAACCGCTGATCGAGCCCTCGAAGAACCTGATCGACAAGCTCGACAATCTGGAAGCGCGCCTGCACAACCCCAAGGCCGAGATCACCTACGACGTCCTGGCCCAGCGGGGGGGAGCCAGCTCTACTCGCGCATGGCCCCCCTGATGGACTGGTCGGCCGGAGGCGCGGGCGCTCCGACCCAGGGGATGCGGGAGGTCTTCGCCGCGCAGGTGAAGGAGCTCGACGGCTACGAGGCCGAGCTCTCCGGGCTCCTCGGCAAGGATCTCGCGGCGCTCAACCAGACGGCGGCCCAGCTCGGGGTGCCGGGGATCTACGTGCCGGCGCCCTAGTTCTGCTTTGCCGGTTTTCGTGTTCCCGGTCCGCTGGCCCTCATCACCCCGGCCCTCTTCTCCCGGCCTCCCCCCCGCCCGCCGGGAGAAGAGGGAGAAGTTAGTCGAAGCAAGTTTTAAAGCCCCTCTCTCCCGGCGGTCGGGGGGGAGGCCGGGAGAGAGGGGTTGGGGAGTGAGGGTCGGCCCCGAAGGGGCCGAACGGCTTCACCGGCGCGGTGCTACGCGCTAAACTCCGCCGCCATGAGCCCACTCACTCGCCGCGATTTCCTGGGAGCCACGGCCGTGTCCGCGGCCGCCCTCGCGTTTCCAAACGTCCTGCGCTCCGACGACAGCCTCGACGCGATTCAGGCCGAGATCGTGAAGCGCCACGCGGAGGGCATCGCGCGCCTCCAGGAATGGGTGCGCCAGCCCTCGATCGCCGCCGAGAAACGGGGGATGGAGGAGGGGTGCGACGCTGATGATGCGCTATGCGCGGGAGGCCGGCTTCCAGCAGGTCACCCGCGTCCCCACCGACGGCCAGCCCGGCGTCTTCGCCACGCTGGACGCCGGCGCGCCGCGGACCGTCGGCCTCTACTTCATGTACGACGTCAAGCAGGTCGATCCGGCCGAGTGGTCCTCGCCGCCGTGGGAGGCGGCGCTCGTCGACAAGCCCGGCTTCGGCAAGGTGCTGATGGGCCGCGGCGCGGTGAACCAGAAGGGTCCCGAGGCCGCGTTCCTGGCCGCTCTCCACGCCATCCACGGCGCCGGCCGGAAGTGCCCGGTCAACCTCGTGCTGGTGGCGGAGGGGGAGGAGGAGATCGGCTCGCCGCACTTCCAGCAGGTCGTGCGCCGGCCCGAGGTGAGCGCCGCGCTCAAGGCGCTGCACGGGCGTCTTCATGCCCGCGGCGTCGCAGGACCCGGACGGCACCGTGACCGTGTCGCTCGGCGCCAAGGGCGTCGTCGAGCTGGAGCTGGTGGCGAGCGGCGAGAAGTGGGGGAGGGGTCCCAAGAAGGACGTCCACTCCAGCAACCGGGCGCGGCTCGACAGCCCGGCCTTCCACCTCGTGCAGGCGCTGGCCACGCTGGTCGACGCCGACGGCGACCCGGCGATCGAGGGCTTCGCCGACGCCGTCCGCCCGCCCTCGGCCGCCCAGCGCGCGATGCTCGACACGGCGGCGGCGCGCCTGGACGAGGCCACCGCGAAGCGCCTGCTGTCGGCGGACCGCTGGGCGCACGACTGAGCCCTGGCGCGCCTCGCTCGAGCGCTTCCTGTTCACGCCCACGGTGAACATCGAGGGCCTGGTCGCCGGCTACACCGGGCCGGGCGGCAAGACCGTGCTGCCGCACCGCGCCGTCGCCAAGCTCGACCTGCGCCTGGTGCCCGACATGACCTACGACGGCGCCGTGGCCGCCCTCAAGGCGCACCTCGCCAAGCGCGGCTTCGGCGACATCGAGGTCAACCTGAGCGGCGGCTACGACCCGACCAGCACGGACGCGGACGCCGCCGTGATCCGCGCCGCGATGTCCGTCTACCGACGCGCGAAGCTCGACCCGATCCTCTGGCCGCGCAACGCCGGCTCCTATCCCGGCTACGTCTTCACCGGCGAGCCGCTCAAGCTCCCCGCCGGCCACTTCGGCCTCGGCCACGGCAGCGGCGCCCACGCCCCGGACGAGTACTTCGTGATCGAGTCGCTCCAACCCCAAGGTGATGGGCTGGGACGGCGCGGTGCGCTCGTTCGTGGATTACCTGCACGAGCTGGCGACGGTGGCTTGAGCCAGGGTTCACGGCATGCCGGAGCCGGCGGATGCCGTCGAACCCGTTTTCTGCCGCATAACGGAGCCGGTAGGCGGCATGCCGGGCGTTTTTAGCGATACTTTCTCCATTATCTCCCGCATGATGGCGCCGGCAAGCGGAGGGATTTCGATATTCTGCCGCGAATTGAGGCCGGTATACCGCTTGCCGGCTTAGATTCGCGGATGAATTTGGATTTTTCACCGCATACCGGAGCCGGCATGCAGCGAAATCGGGCCGGCGGATAAGAGATCACCCTCAAAGTGCCGCAAATCGGGCGTCAGGATGGTCTTGGCGCCTGTTCTCCGATCAGGAAGCCCAACCGCGGCCCGGGGAATTCGAAGACAGCCTGCTGCCGTCCGGCGATGCCGTCGTTCCACTCGATCACGGCATAGCTGGGTTGGTGCCTCTTCCCATCCTCTCGCCGGAGCGGCATCTGCGCCAAGACCAGGGACGGGAGGGCCTTGGCGGTGGCGAGATGTGGGTAGATTTCCCGCTCATCTCCCCCGAAGATCCCCACGATCGAGGGTCACGGAATCCTGCTGACCTCCTGGCAGTCCTCGTCGGCGAGGAAGATAAGTTCCGTGGCAGTGCTACCGCAACTCACGAGCTCGGGCTGATGTCAGAGGATTTAAGCCGATTACGGGACTGACGTTCACCACCCAAGCAGTAGCAGGCGATCAAATTCAGGAGCCGTAGTAGGATGACTCGCCTCACTTGCAAAGGTGCTCAGCGGTTGCTAGCATTAAGAATGGCCGTCACTTAATCGTTCGCATTATCTGGGAGAGAAAAGATGGCGCCCCAGGTTTTCATCAGCCATGCCTCGTCCGACAAGGATTTCGCCAGCAAGATCGCGGATTCACTGCAGCGGATTGGCCTGAAACCTTGGTTGGATATGCGGGAAATCTCTCCAGGTGACTCGTTCCTTGAGCAGATGAACGCGGGTCTGGGCACGGCAGGCTAATTCCTCCTGCTCCTCTCCGCCGCATCACACTCCTCCCGGTGGGTAAGGCGTGAATGGCTGTCAGCATTGGCCGACGAGGCGACTGTGCTTGTCCCTATTTTGCTAGATGACAGCGGCCTCCCGCCGCTGCTGAAGGACATCGTTTATATCGACGCGAGACGAGATCGGGCACGCGCGATCGAAGAGATTCTCCAGTTCTTCAAAAAAGAAATAGAACGCCCGCTACCGTCCGTCACGCGTGACGTGACGCGGGCCGATCTCGGCTTGTTAAGCGCTCTGACGCCACGACAGTTGCGCATGGTGGCAGTCCGCTGTCTCGATGGACCGGGGTTAATGGCATTCTGTCTCGACGCATATATTGACCCCAATGACCTGCGGGGCGAGAGTGTCAATGAAAAACTAGTAGCCTTGATGCACAGTATTATCCGCGATGGTCTGCTCAGTAAATTCGGTCTATGGCTCGAGTTCGAGCGGCCGCGTTGTGTTACACATCAGGTTGCCGAGTTGCGCAGCGCGCCCGGCTGGGACTGGGATGCTAACCCATGACCCGTGCACTCTAGCGGAGGAACGACCATGGAATCGGATTACATTTCGCTTGAGGGTGACCCCGACGATGTCGCCGCAAAGTTGCTTGCACCGCATCTTCCCCCCAGCCTATTGGACAGCATCCGAATAGACTCGGATTTCGGGATCGCGGAACTCTTGATGCACCTGACCCATCGTATGGGCCGCGCATCAATCGAGAAGGACGAGCTCATTCGTTTCGTCGACATGAATCGTGCTGCGCTTAAGAGTGGTCGGCTCGCGATGATGGATAAATTTCTGTCGGCTGCAAAGGCTACAGACGAGAACTACGGCCATTGCTTCCAGTATTTTATCGATAACGTAAGGCTAGCGTTCGCGGGCAGGACGTCCGAAATGGACATGCGAAGCGACAAGCTGTTCTGGCTGGTTTTTGCACTGAGCCATCAGCTCACGTCTAACAAGATATCATACGAACAGGTGCGCGCGAAGCTATCGCGACCGGAGGTGGTAAGGCGGATCTCCAGGCACCAGTTGTTCTACATGGTGCACGATTACGTGGAGTCACTCGAAACGCCTCAGGAGCCGCCTCAAACTGTGCTGATAGTCACCGGTGAATGTGCCCTGCTCGGCGACGAACCAAAAATCGTTCAGGTTGTGGCCGAGCTACTGGCAAAGCACTTGAACCAGAAATACCAAGTCATGCTCATAAGCTTTCTGACACGCGCGGCAGACTATCTAGCACGGAAGAAAGTCGACGTCGCACCGATTCGAGCCGCGCTATCGACGCTCAACGCCAAAAGCCAAGGTGTGGTGGACGATGACTTCTGATGGCCTGATGAACCCGGCGGCATGGGTGGGAGCGTTCGTTGCCCTCATGGCTTTCAAAAACGAGGGTAAAGACGCAGAGATCTGTGCTCGGGCGCGAGACATGCTGGAGCATCTGGATTACAGAAACCAGGACTATACGAATCCACTGATCGCTTCATTAGAAACCGTTGCCTCCGAAGGGTTCTGGGCGGCGTACCGTCTGGAACACTTTGACGACGCCTTCTGGTTCGCCTCTATCGCTGACGAAGTCGCCGAACGAATCCCGGGCTACTCATACGGCCGCGCTCGGACGCTCAACAACCTCGCACTGGCCTGCATGGAGCACGCGGAACTGGCGAAGGCCGACGCGCTCTTTAGGCAAGCTTTGACGCTGGTGAACGTCAAGGACGACATTAGAGGACTGCGCGACCTCATTCTTTCCAACCTTTCCGCTTTGTCGGGCATGCGCGGGGATGCGGTGGTGCCTAGCACGCAGCCTATACTCGATCCAGATCCTTTCCTTCTTCAGAACACGCATGCCGAGTGGACGATTCGCAACAATCGAGCCCTGGAATGGCTGCACGACAGTAGGGTCAATGACGCGATTGCTGAGTACCAGGCTCTACTGCGCACGCCTACACTCGATACGGTGACGAAGGCCACACTCCTCAGCAACCTGGGCTCGGCGCAACTCCAGGCAGGCGACCTGGCTGTGGCGAAACGGACGTTGTTGAAAGCTAGAAATTTTTGCGAAGAGACTGATTATGCTGGACAGGTTCTGGCTGGTATCCTGTATGAGCTGGGTGAAGTGGAGTCACGCATAGGGGAAAAAGATGACGCCCTTGCCTCGCTCAAGGCCGCTTGGGATGCCATACGCGTGGTAGCTCCACGATCGCGGATGTCGTTGCTGATTTTGAGAAGTCTAGGGCGGACGCGATTCGCTCAAGGCGACCTTCGGCGCGCCCGCGCCTGCTTCGAGCGCGGCTTGGCAATTTATGATGAGATTCGCAAGGATGTCGCCACGTCCGAACGCGAGCACGAAGGTCTGTTCACCATCTACCGGCACATATCGGAGCTGTTGATCTGGTTGAGCATTGACGAAGAGAGAGCTTTCGAAGTCCTGCAGTTGATGCAGCAGGCTAAGGCACGCTACTGGAGCGCGCGCTTGAAACGACTGCGTAAGCAGGATCGCGGCGATTCGGTGCCCGCAATTGACGAAGAGCGCTTAAGAAGTGTAATTGGCCTGAACGGTGTACTGATCGAGTTCTTCGTCGGCGCCAATGCCCTGTTTGTCTTTCTTGCGTACAACCGCTGGTTTCAGGCGTATCGTGTGGACGTCGCAGAAGATGAGCTTAGCTCGATGGTCGACGAGCTTCGCAGACGACTCCAGGTTGGATTGCGTGGGACAGAACAGGCTGCGCGGCTCTCGCACGTGCTCTTCGGCAAAGCAAGACTAGACTGGAAGATTCTGCGCCTTTTACTCATTGCACCCGATGGACCGCTGTGGCGGATCCCCATCGATGTGCTTCCCGCGCCGATTTCATCAGGAGAATCCCAAACCATTGGAGCGCTGGCGCCTGTCACGTTCATTCCTTCCGTCTCTTTGATTCGAGAAATGCTTCAGTCGCAGGAATCGATAGCGCCACCGGTTTTCGTCGCTGTGCTTTATGACGGATCATCGATTGGCTCCTCTTTGACAGGCGCTCAGCAGGAGCTCGATTCGATTCGCACGATTCTGAGCACGCGCGCCAATCACGTGATATTGGGTGGGGACAGCGGGGTCTTGGCAACGTCGGCCAACGTCGCGCACCACTTGCCTACTGGGACGTACATCCACATCGCGGCCCATGCCTTTGCCGACGAGCACGGCGACGAGGCGTACATCCTGCTAATGAAGGGGAACGGCCACGACGAACGCCTGACCACGTCACAGATCGAAGCGCTGCAGCTTTCGGCCAGAATCGTCGTCCTGGCCACCTGCCATTCATCTTCCGGCCGGAGTTCTGCGGGCGAGGGTATGGTCAGCCTTGCGAGGTCTTTCCTGCTCGCAGGTGCACGCTGCGTCGTCGCGAGCTTGTGGGAACTGAACGATTTACAGAGCGCGCGGTTCTGCGCCTACCTCTACACTTACTTGCTGGAAGAGGCCTCGCCCGCGCATGCGTTCAGACGCGCTAAGGATTCCTATGCGCGAGCGTTCGGGCGTGACGAAACCTGGGCCGGACTGACGATTATCGGCGACGGAGACTCCTGGGAGGATCGCTTCTCACTCCGTTACCTCGAACTTCCCAAACCAATAAACGCCTAAAAATCACAGAGCGCTTCTTCTTTGGCGATAGCGGAGCACCGCTGGAGCGGTATCAGTCGACTCTCTGCCGAGCTTCCCTACGCCCAGAGCAGGTTGACCTGGTAGGCCTCGAACTGCCGGTCGACGGTGAGGATTTCCAACTTCTCCAGTTGGGCTTGTGCGATGAGAAGGCGGTCGAAGGGATCCGCATGATGAAGCGGTAGGCTGCCGGCGTGCAGCGCATGGCTGTGTTGAATGGGCAGAGGCGAAGTACCGCTCGTTTCCATCCGGGAGAGAACGTACTCGACCGGCGGCAAGGGGAGGGGGAGCTTCCCGAGCGCGTATTTGATCGCGATCTCCCAAGAGCTGGCGGCAGACAGGAAGATCTGGTTCCCGGGATCTTGGAGCAGCGTCCGGGCCTGCTGGGACAATCGCTGCGGCTTGGCCTGCATCCACAGCCAGCAATGAGTGTCGAGGAGGATTCTCACGACTCGAAGAGGGCCAGAACCTCGTCCGGCAGGGGTGCGTCGAAATCTTCGGGGACTTCGAAGAGCCCCTCGTCCTGACCGAAGACCCGCTGCGGCTTGGGCTCGATCGGAACGAGCTTAGCCACCGGCTTGCCTGCGCGGGCGATCACGATCTCCTCACCGCCGGCTACCCGTAGCAGCAGACGGGACAGGTGCGTCTTGGCCTCATGGACGTTGACCTCTGCCATACCACACATGGTGAACTAAGGAGTGGACTAAGTCAAGGCCTGAGCTCTTCTCCGAGCGGCGCTGCCCATAGAAGTGCCAGGCGATCCTTTCGGCTGGCTAGGCTCTGCCCTCAGTTTGTTTCAAACCGCAGCTCCGGGTTGTACCTGCTCCTTCGGAGGTAGACCACCAGTTGCTCCGCGAGCTCGGTCGTGACGGCCTCTGCCTCGGCAGCCTGCCGGAAGAGCTGCAGGGCGGCGAGAGATTCGCGCGGGAGCGCCTGAACTCTGAAGAGGGTGGCAAGGTTGCGGGCGAGATCCTTCACCGAAGCTGTCTTGCCCTGGGCGATCAGGAGGACGGCGAGCTCCAGCGTCACGAGTGCGGCATCGAGGGCGTTCTCTTCCGACATGAAGACGCCCCGCACCCGTTTCAGGAGAGCGACGGCCTCGTCCAGGTTCCCGAGACCGGCCTGGATACGGCCCTCCACCCACTGCACCCGGGCAAAATGGAGATCTCTCCCCACCTTCGCGACCAGCCGCTTCACTTCCGGCAATAGCGCCTTGGCCTCCCTGAAGTACCCCGCCTTGCTGAGCGCATCGAGGAGGTTGTGCCGCAGGGCGAACAGGAGGCGCGGATCCTCGGCGCCGGTTTGGCAGTCCGCCGCTTTCCTGAGTGTTTCGACCACACCGGCCAGATCGCCGCACTCGTTGAGCGTGTACGCCTTGCTGACCAGAAGCTCGCAGCGGATCGCGTCGGCCCCCCGGCTCGCAAGCGCCAGGTCGTGGAGGGCGAGCGCTTCATCAAACCGTCCCTGCGTTCTCCGGAAGGACGCCTTGAGAGCATGGTAGGTCGCATCGTCGAGGAGATCGGGAGCGTCCTGCCGCCAGGCGCTCCAGTGTCTCTCGCCTTCGGCGAAGGTTCGCTCGGCGGCGGCGAGGTCTCCGCCCGCTCTCCTCGCGTTCGCCAAGTGCGCCATGGCGTAACCAAGAAGACGTGCGCTTCCCAGTCCCTCCACCCGCCGGGCGATAGACACTGCGAGCTCCGCGAGAGAGGCGGCCACTTTCGGGTCGGTGCCCGCCGCAGTGATGCTCTCCTTAGTCAGGAACCGGGCAAGGGCGAAGCTGCGGAAGGCTGGATCCTGCTCGACGAGCGACACGCGAGCGGCGGGGGAGAGCTCCTGGAGGATGTTCCAGAACTCCGGCACCTGGGACTCATCTTCGCGTTGGAGATGGGATGTGTCCGTGGGCGAAGAGGTTCCTTCGTCATCCCCGCGGTTGATCCCTAAAAGCGTGCGGGCGAAAAGAGTGGCCACTCTCCCTACCTCGGACGAAACGGCCTCGAGGTCCCCCGACCGTCCTTCGGAGCCCGTCGACGCCGACCGGCTGCGCATCCGAGCGATGAAGTGCTCGGTCTCCTCGAGAGCGGAAAGGGGAAGATCGAGGGCCTGGAGGAGCTGCTTCAAGGTGCGGAGTCCGGGAACCATCTTGCCGGACTCATACTCGGAAATCGAAGGACCCCGAACGCCTGAGAGCTGTCCAAGCTGCTGCTGCGTCAACCCGCGGATCGTCCGCAGGATGGCGAGTGCCACCCCAAGGTCGGTTTCGGCGCAATCCGCTGATTTCTTCGGCATCCCTCCCTCCGCATGTATCTGCTTCAGGATACCAGTTTAGCGTTCCGGCGGAAGATTGCACGATCCAGCGATGAGGGATTCGAGGGTTGCGGCAGCCAACTCCGCGGTGGCGACGCGCGACTCCGCCGCGCGGCAGAAGACAAGGAGAGCCGCATACGCCTCGCGAGATACTCCTCGGGCGTCGAAGATCTGGAGAAGGCTGCCGGTGATCTCCTCGACCGCTTCGTGCTCGCCAGCGGAGAGGTGGAGCTCCGCGAGCTCGAGGGAAGCGAGAGAGGCGTCGAAAAAGAGGCCGAACCGGAGGAGCTCGGTCCGTACCTGGGCGAGCATCCGCAGACCGGTTTCCCGCCGGCCGGCCGCGGTGACGAGCCGCGCCTCGATCCAGTTGAAGCGGATGAGATCTACCTCCGCGCCGGAAGCCTTGGCCAGGGCTCTGACAGCCGGCGCGATTCTGTGCGCTTCCTCGTACCTTCCCGATTTGGTCAACGCGTCGAGGAGATTGTGGTGGAGAACGTAGAAGAGCCGCGCTGACCGCTTTCGGTCGGTCGCGGCGATCGCTTTCCGGAACGCATCGATGGCGAGGGCGCTCTCTCCCGCCTCGCCCAAGGTGAACGCCCGGCTTGCCAGGATCTCGCTCCGGCGTTCCCTGGTTGTGTCCTCAGAGAGGAGAGCCTGGTCAAGGAGGATCAGGGCTTCCGGGAATCTGCCCTGGGTCCGCCGGAGAGAGGCTTTGAGGGCCAGAAGGGTGGGCTCGTAGTCAAGGACGTCTCCCATGCTCTCGGCGTTTTTCCACCAGGCATCCGACTCGGTGAAGGCATCCTCGGCGCTTCGGAGCTCGCCGACCGCGCGCCGGGCGTTTCCAAGGTGAGCCCAGGCGAACGCGCGCAGTTGCCAACCCCACGATTCTTCGACCGCCTGCCAGTCCCCGATGAGAGAGGCCACCAGAACCGCCACATCGGCGAGCTCGAGCGCCCGGAGCGGATTCCGAGGTGCGGCCTTGAGGCTCTCTTTGCACAGGATCTCGGCAAGCCCCCAACTCCGGAACTGCCGGGTGTCCCGGACGAGCCCCCGTTGCCGTTCGAGACTGAAGCGGGAGAGCTTGACAAAGAGCGCCGGGGCGTCTGCCCGGGACTTGGCCAGATCGACGTCGACCGAGGAGAAGCGCTCGGGAAGCGCTCCCGCGAGGTAGAGGTCGAGGATATATCCGCCGGTCGCAAAACACTCCGGACACACCGCAAGGTGGTGGAGGAGGAGCTTGGTTTGGGTTTCGCTGTTCTCTACCTCGATAATCCGTCGGATTTCCCGTCTGCTCAAATGTCGCTCTCTCATTGAAACCTCCCGGAAGCGGTTGCTTGTCTAAGCGCACGTCTTCGAGAGTGTGGTGTCCATCGCCTTTCCGGAGCGCGCCTTTCCATGCGGGTAAGAGGAGAGGCGTAGAGGTTCTACGCTTCCCTGGAACTCTTCTACGGTTTGGAGGAGACTGCACGGGAGTATGTCCCGGGGACCATGAAGGCCACCGGGATTCCGGAAGGGGGTACCCGATGCTTCGACGTCTTCGGCTTGTCTTCGGCCTGACGCTGCTTCTCACGGTCATCGCCGGCAGTTTCGCGCCGGCAGCGGCTCGTCCCTTGTCGACTGCGCGGCATGACCGTGCCGTCGCCGAGACGCTTTGGAATGAGGCGCTCAAGTGGTGGCAGAGCGTCATTGCTCCCCGGTCGAAAAGCGCGACGAACTCGTCCTACGGGACTGACAACCCGGTTTCGTCCCTGCCGCTAACCCCGGCCGTCGCCTCAAGCGACAACGGCAGCGGGGTGGACCCTTTTGGGGGGAAGTAGCGGAGTCCTCGCGTTCGTCGTGAACTTCCTGGTTCCCGTCATTCCCATATGGGGAGGCGGGAAGCTTTCTACGCTTCTGGCTCGTGCATCCTCAAACCGGCGGCCGAAACTTCAGCGGCCGGCCGGCCTTTCAGGACTCGATGATGGGGTGCGCTCGTACCTAGGGTTGACCACCTACCCTCTTATACACATCTCTGTCTCCAGCCCGGAGGGCGACAGGAAGTAGCCCGGCGGCGTAAGCCCCGGGGAATGAAGCGTTTTTAGCTCTCAAGAGCCCCGTCAGGGGCGACAGGAATTCCTCGAAGAACACATATTCCATTGCGTCCACGCTCTTTGCTTCGGGAGATCCGGCGTTGTCGAAGAAGCCCTGCCGCCCCTGGCGGGGCTATGGATAACTGGGAAACCCTTATTTTCCCGGGGCTTACGCCGCCGGGCTAATTCCTGTCGCCCTATGGGCTGAAGGCAGAGATGTGTATAAGAGGGTGGGTTGAAACCCCAGGCTGTTCAAAGTCGGCCCTTTCAGGGCGGGGAGGGGACAGCCCCTCCCCGACTCAAGAGGTTTGATAGGACTTCTCAGGAGCGGACTTCTCCTCGCTTTCTGCGCGGCTGCGATCGGCTGGCCCTCTCCCGGCCTTCGCGGCGGCGGCGGCGCCCGTGGTCCAGGTCCCGGCTGGCGCCGCCGCAGGACCTCACGCCTGAGGAGCGCGAACCAGTCCCAGGCCGATATCGAAGGGATCGATTCCGCTCTGCAGGCCGGTGGCGGTCGCAGAGCCCAGCAGGCGGGCCTTGAGCTGGAACGAGCTCAAGAACCCCGTGCTCCGGATCTTCTCCGCCCACAGCGCGGCCACGCCGGCCACATGGGGAGTGGCCATGCTGGTTCCGCTCATCGTCGCGAATCCGCCCCCAGGCGCAGCAGAAGGAATCTTCACGCCTGGGCCGGAGACGTTGGCACCTGTATTCGAGAACGGTGCGACAACCAGACCCTGGCCGCCCTGGCCGAGGGCTGCCACAGAAACAATCCCGGCGGCCACGGCCGGCGGACTCACGGCGATCTCGAACTCTGGATTGACGTCCCGTTGGCTCTCGTTGCCAGCGGCGGCCACGATCACCGACCCCTGCAAGAATGCTCCTTGCTGCTCGACGAAGGACGCCAGAGCCTGGAAGAACTGCACGTTGAGCCGATAGCCCTCCAAGGCCCGCGAGGTCGCCAACTCCGGAGGAAAGTGTCTCACCTCTTGAAGAGATCTCTGGTAACCAGGGAAATCGATGCCCAAGGACATGGAGATCACGTTGGCGCCATTCTGCACGGCCCAAAGGACGGCCTGGGCAATCTGAACGCTCTCCCCACCCTGGGAGCCGATCACTTTGCCGATCAGCGCCGTCTGTACCCCCACCGCTATGCCGATCCTGTTGTTTTGCGTGGTTCTGCCGAAGATGGTACCCGCGCAGTGCGTCCCGTGACCGTTTTGGTCGCCGTTCCCCTCCGAGGTGAAGTCTCTCTCGATGAGATTCACGCCGGCGAACGCGGGGTGCGTCTTGTCGATCCCGGTGTCCAGCACCGCGACCACGACCCCTTGGCCTGAGAAGGGGGAGGTATCTGCTCCGACCGCCTGCACGCCCCAGGCGATCCCTGGTGCGGCGGGCGCCGCCGTATTACCAACCTCGACAGGAGCGATCAGTTGCATCGGCATGGACGGAGCGACAGCAATGATATCCGCTTGACTCGTCAGCGCCGGAATCTCACGCCGGTCGATCTCCTCGACCTCGACCCGCAGGCCGGCGGCTGGTGCTTCCGCGGCAGCAGCAGCCGGAGTGGCGCCTGCTCCAAGGAAGACATCGCGGGCGGACAGCGCGGGTTTCCGCAGAATGATGTGCGTCTCCTTCATAGGGTCCTCCCTGAAAGTTTGGGATCCTCGGAGTTGGACCGAGTTCCAGCCTTTTCTCTGAGACGGACACCCAGGGAAATTTCTGATGGGGAAGTAGCGGCTGACGGCGGGGTCGAAATCGTCACTGTTGGCCAAAGAGGTGGCCCAAGAGGTGCCAGACGCTTCCTTTGGCGCATCCCGTGTCACGCCGGGTACACTCTCTCCATGAGAGGCAACAGAGGGATCAGGTCTGGCCTGGCGATCGTTATCGTCTGGACGCTGCTCGTTCCACGGCTCGGCCTTTCCACGGCCGCGGATCGCGCGGCGCCGTTGGTCATTGGCGACACGTTCACGATGGATTCCAAGGCTCTCGGAGAGAAACGCCGCATCAATGTCTACCTGCCGCCCGGCTATCAGGAGACGCCCGGTTCGCGCGTTCCCGTGCTTTACATGCCCGACGGTGGAATGGCGGAGGATTTTCTGCATGTAGCGGGCCTGGTACAGGTCTCCGTCACCAATGGAACCATGCGGCCCTTCCTGCTCGTAGGGATCGAGAATACGCAGCGCCGCCGTGACATGACGGGCCCGACGGAGAACGAGGAGGACAAGAAGATCGCCTCGCGGGTGGGGGGATCGGCATCCTTTCGCAAGTTCATTCGGAATGAGCTGATGCCCTCGATACGAGGGCGTTATCGCACGACCGGTGAAACCGCGATCGTGGGTGAATCGCTGGCCGGCCTGTTTGTGGTGGAGACCTTTTTCCTGGAGCCCGATCTGTTCGATACCTATGTCGCCATCGACCCCAGTCTCTGGTGGAACAACGAAAAGCTGGTCAATGGCGCAGCCGAGCAGCTTCGCGCCCGGCCCAAGCTGGAGAAGACCCTCTATCTGGCCAGCAGTGATGAAAAGGTCATCGCGGCGGTCACGCAACGATTGGCGGGAATCCTTACCGCGAACGCGCCGCCGACGCTCCGCTGGCACTACGAAAGCATGCCCGACGAGCAGCATGGCACGATCTACCAGCCCGCGGCTCTCAAGGCGTTTCGGTCTGTGTTCAAGCCACCCACTGGCGGCGGGCGGTAGATCCAGAAGGGCCGCTCTCGCCAGACGCTCAGTCGCTAATATTTAGGCGTTTATCCTCGCAATCACCGGCTATCGCTACTATACTAGCGGTTGTTGCGAGGAGACGGCGCCATGAACGGTTTTTCATTGGAGACGCCTGAGAGCGTCAGCAGGACCTTGGCCAAGCGGGTCAAAGAGCTGCGGCTGGCCAGAGGATGGAAGCAGGCCACCCTGGCCCAACGGTCCGGGGTCAGCCTGGCTTCGCTGCGGCGCTTCGAGGAGTCGGGCCGGGTGTCGCTCCAGAATCTGCTCGATCTCGTCTTTGCCCTGAACCGGCTGGATGACTTCGACGCCCTTTTCCAGGGATCTCGGGCGTCGTCGCTGGCCGAGCTGGAGGCCGGCGAGACGCGGCCCACGCGTAAACGGGGCCGGATATGAAGAGGCTGGAGGTGCGCCTCACTCGCGGGCCGGGCCAGGAGCGCATCGTCGGCCAGTTGGCGGAAGCCGGACCGCGGCCGGCCAGCCGGCGGGTCTATTTCGAATACGATCCGGCCTTCCTGCGCGATCCCCTGTGGCTGTCTCCTTTCAAGCTGCCGCCGCAGCCGGGCCTCGTCGAGCACCGCGATTCCGCCTTCGGTCCGATCTTCGGCCTCTTTGACGACTCCCTGCCGGATGGTTGGGGGCTGCTGCTCATGGATCGGTTTTTCCAGCAGCGAGGATCGGCCCTCGCCGAAGTGTCGGTGCTCGATCGGCTGGCCTATCTCGGGACCCGGACCATGGGAGCGCTCACCTATCACCCGCCGGCCGTTCCCGGAGAGGATCAGGCACGGATCCTCGACCTGCACGAGATGGCACGCGCTTCCCGGCAGGTGATCGAAGGCACCGCGGGGGAGGTGCTGCCGCAGCTTCTACGGGCCGGCGGCAGCCCCGGAGGTGCGCGGCCGAAGGTGCTGGTCGGAGTCCGTGGGGATGCGATCCTCTCGGGGGAGGACGACCTGCCACCGGGCTACACGCATTGGATCGTCAAGTTTCAGACCCGGAAAGACTCGCCGGACGCGGGTCCGGGGGAGCTCGCCTATTCCCTCATGGCGAAAGAGGCAGGCCTCACGATGCCGCCCGCGCGGCTCTTCGAGACGCCTCAGGGAGAGCGGTTCTTCGGGGTGGAACGGTTCGATCGCCAGGGCAACCATCGCTACCACGTACACACCTTCGGCAATCTCATCCAGTCCAACTTCCGCATCCCCAGCTGCGACTACCGGCAGCTCCTCGAGGTGACGCGGATCCTGACCAGGAATCACCAGGACGTCCTGGAGTGCTACCGCCGGATGGTGTTCAACGTACTGACGCACAATCGTGACGACCACGTAAAGAACTTCGCTTTCCGGTTGACCGATGAAGGAGCCTGGGAGCTGGCGCCGGCCTACGATCTCGTTTTCGCTCCGGGCCCCGGCGGCGAGCACACCATGACCGTCGCCGGAGAAGGCCGAGCGCCCGGGCGCGGCCACCTGTTGAGCCTGGCGGGTCCGGCAGGTCTATCGAGCCGCGATGCCCAGGCGATTCTCGACGAAGTCGCCGCGGCCGCGGCCCGCTGGAGCGCCCACGCCGGCCAGGCGGGTGTCGGCAGGAAAACCGCCAAGGTGGTTGGGAGCGCCATCGAGGAGTGCCTCGCGCGCATCTGAGCTTGGAACAAGAGGTGCCCGCCCGAGAAGTGCCAGGCGGGTTGATGGACAGGGTTCAGGCGCTGACCGATTCCCGCGCCGCCAGGGGGAGGCTGACGGCCACGGCTTCGCTTCGGCGGGCGGTGGGGGAGGGGCCGCCGAAACGCTCGGCGAGGGCGAGGTAACGCTCCCCCTCCTTGAGCACCAGGCGCTCGCGGCGGAGGGATTCGAGGAACCCCCGCACGTCGTCCGCGTCGTAGGCGCACCCCTCGGGGCGGGCGGCGAGCGCGCGTGCGATCTGCTCGGGCGTCGCCATCTCGCGGCAGGCGAGATAGATGTCCTTCTCGGTCGGGCCGAAGGTGAGCGTGCGCGGCGCGAGGTTGAAGCGGCGGTCCTCGATGCGCAGGCAGGAGGGGCCCTCGTAGCAGAGGAGGGCCTGCGGCACGTAGCGCTCCCGCCAGCGCTTGATGAAGGCGACGATCTCCTCGAGCAGGGGCACGAGCTCGGGGGGGCGGCCCATCACTTCGTACTGGAAGCTGTAGGCGATCCGGCGCAGGCTCTCCTCGGGCAGGGGGAGGATGTGCCGGTAGTGCTCGTCCGGACCCAGGATGCGCACCGGCGAGCCGGAGCCCTCCACGCGCGCCTCCTCGTAATAGGGGCTGAAGCGGTCGAGGCCGATCGGGCCGCAGTAGCCGGGCGGCGGCAGGTGGGTGATCGAGCGCGCGATGTCCAGCGTCTCCTCGTAGTCCTCGCGGGTCTCGCCGGGGAAGTTGAAGAGCAGGTTCCAGCCCAGCGTGAAGCCCACCTCGGTCGCCGTGCGCAGGAAGTAGACGTTCTGGATCCCCGTCACCCCCTTCTTCATCAGGCGGAGGATGTGGGTGCTCAAACCCTCGATCCCCGGCTGGAGCCGGCGCACTCCCGCCTCGTGGAGGGTGAGCAGATGCCGGAGCTTGAGGTTGGACTTGACCTCCAGGAAGAGGTCGAGCGTCAGGCCGAGCTCCCGGAGCCGGGGGAACAGGGTGTCCAGGTAGCGGTGGTCGACGATGTTGTCGGTGAAGGAGATCTTGAACACCCGGTAGCGGTCCACCGCCGCGCAGATCTCGCGCAGCAGGGTCTCCGGGCTCTTGCTCCGGAACTGCACCATCGAGCCGTTGAGGCCGCAGAAGGTGCAGAGGCTCTTCTCCCCCCACCAGCACCCCCGCGAGCCCTCGAGCTTGATCGCGGGGCGCGCGAAGAGATGGGCGTTGAGGGCATGGAGCCAGCGGAAGTAGTCCTCGTAGTCCGGCGGGGGCAGGGCATCGAGGTCGGTCTTCACCGCCGGGGTGGGAAGGGCGCCGTCCGGGCCCGCGTCGCGCCGCAGGACGCCGCGGATCGGGCGCGCGCCGCCCTGCGCGAGGTCGTCCAGCAGCTCGGGGAAGGAGACGTCCGCCTCGCCCAGGAAGACGAAGTCGATCCAGTCGAAGGCGGCGAAGATCGCTTCCCCCATCTCCCCTTCGCATTTGGCGCCGCCGAGGGCGATGCGCAGCGCGGGGTGGCGCTCCTTCAGCCGCCGCGCCAGCGCCAGCGACGGGTTCAGCTCGACGCAGGTGGTGGTGAAGCCCACGAGGTCGTAGGAGCCCCAGTCGACGAGGCCGAGGCAGTGGTCGATGAACTCCGGAGCGTGGGCGCGCAGGCGTTCGAGGTCGGCCACGACCTCGGGCCGCACCCGGTAGGACCGGAGGTGGTCTGGAAAGGAGGCGTCCCGCGCGCCGTCCGGCGTGAACGCCCCGAAGGCGGCCTCGGCGAAGATCCATTCCCCGAAGCCGGCGCGCGCCTCGCCGACGATCCCGTCGTAGAGATCGACCGCCACGAAGCGGTTGGCGTAGCAGAGGCTCAGGGGGAGGGTTTCGACGTGGTGCCCGGCGCGCAGTCCCACGGCCTTGAGCAGGCCCAGGCCGATGGAGGGCGCCCCCAGCTCGGCGAACGGAGCGTCGGCGAGGAGAACCCGCAGGGAGGGCGCGCGATCAGGCATCGTGAGATGGCCCCGCGGCGGCCGGACCGGCCGGCGACCGCGGGGCTTCCGGCTCTAGCAGGTGACCTTGGACCAGCCGACCTCGACGTAGATGTCGCCGCCCGGACGGCCGGGGGGCGGGAAGCCGACGGTGATCGTCACGGTGGAGTTGGCCTTGGCGAGGGTGCCGGTGAGGCGCAGGTTCGCGGGCTGCTGCTGCGACTCGCGGTCGGAGTAGAGGACCGTCGTGCTCGCGTCGAGCTCGGTGCCCGCGTACTTGCCGGCCAGGGAGGCCGCGGGCTGGACGATCGAGATCGCGCCCACGTCCAGGCTGCCGGAGACGAAGGTGCCGGTCGCCCGGATGTTGGAGAGGAAGACGTTCCCTCCGGCGTCGATATAGAGATCGCCGTCGCCGTCCACCAGGTAGGTGCTCTCCGGACCCTTGGCGTCGCCCAGCGTCGCCGGCTGCTGCTTGAAGGCGAGGCCGTTCCTGTAGGGGAGGGCCACCGGCGAGGTGGTGGCGCCCTTGACCGCCGCCAGGACGGCCTCGGGAACCATCGAAGCCGCGGCTCCGAACAGGGCGAGCTTCAGGAACAGACGGCGTCCCGTGAGGCTGGGATCGGCCGGGGCTACGGTCTGCTCAAAACCCAGAGGCTGCTTCTCCACGGCTTCGGGAGCCGTGGCGTCCTCGGGCCGGTCCTTCAGATCGTCTGAATGCGACATGGTCACCCTCTCTTCCGCGGCTCGATCGATCGGCCGTGGGCGCGAGCCGCCGTGAGCGCCCTTCGCCGTTCTGCTAGAGTTCTGGCAGAGACTCTTCTTAAAGAGACCGTAGCCTAAACGATAGTTGGGTATTTTTCAATGGCTGAATTGCCGCTTCGCAGCGACGAGGAGACGGGAGAGCGGGTGGCCCGGATCCTCCAGGATTCGGTGGGCGTGGAGGCGGAGCGGATCCGTCCGGACGCCCGGCTGGTCGAGGATCTGGGGATCGACTCGCTCGACCGCATCGAGCTGGTCTTCGAGCTCGAATCCGCCTTCGGCATCGAGATCCCCGACCAGGCGGTGGCGCAGGTCCAGACCGTCCAGGACATCGTGAGCCGGATCGACGCCGTGCTGGCGGCCGGCTAATCCGCCGCCGACAGCACCAGCGCCGAGTTCTGGCCGCCGAAGCCGAAGCTGTTGGTGAGAGCGTGGGCCACCGCCGCGTCACGGGGGGCGCCGGCCACGTAGTCCAGATCGCACTCGGGGTCGCCGGGGGTGTAGTGGAGGGTCGGCGGCAGGCGCCGGCGGGCGAGGGCCAGCGCGGTGATCGCGACCTCGATGGCGCCGGCCGCTCCCAGCGCGTGGCCGAGGTGACCCTTGACGCTCGACACCGGCGTCCGCGCGGCCGCCTCCCCGAGCAGCTCCTTCAGGGCCCGGGTCTCGTTGGCGTCGTTGGCCCGGGTGCCGGTGCCGTGGGCGTTGACATAGCCGAGATCTCCGGCGGCGAGGCCGGCGTCCGCCAGGGCCGCCCGCATGGCCGCCACTTCCCCCTCGAAGTGCGGCTCCACGATGCTGTGCGCGTCGTTGGTCGCCCCCACGCCGCGGATCTCGGCCCAGATCCGCGCGCCGCGGCGCCGGGCGTGCTCCCACTCCTCCAGCACCAGCACGGCGCAGCCGTCGGCCAGCACCAGGCCGTCGCGGTCGGCGCTGAACGGCCGGCAGGCCGTCGGATCGTTCCGGCGGGAGAGGACGCCGAGCGAGCACCAGGCCGCCAGCGTCGAGGCGTTGAGCGCCGCCTCCACGCCGCCCGTCACGCAGACCGTGAGCCCGCCATAGCGGATCTGATCGACGGCCATGCCGATGGCCAGGGCGCCCGAGGAGCAGGCGGTGGTCACCGTGGCGCACGGCCCCTTGAGGCCCAGCAGGATCGCGATCTGGCTCGCCGGGGCGTTGGCCATGCCGCGCGGGATGGTGATCGGTTTGATCCCCCGCATCCCGCGCGCCTGCCAGGAGGCGTAGACCTCCTCCAGCTCGTAGGTGCAGCCGCACCCCGAGCCGAGGAACAGGCCCGAGCGGAAGGGCTCGATCCGGGGCCGGCCGGCATCGTCCCAGGCGTCCAGGGCGGCGAGCGCGGCCACCCGGCTGGCCCGGCTCCAGTAGGCCGTCTGCTTGGGCGTGAAGCGGGCGGCGAGGTCGAGCTCCGGCAGCTCGGCGACGTGGTCCACCGGCAGCCCCGACGGATCGAAGCCGCGGGCCGGCGCGACAGCCGAGCGACCCTCCATCAATCCCCGCCAGAGCGGCTCGATCCCCGCGCCGAAGGCGGTGACGAGCCCGAGGCCCGTGATCGCTACTCTTCTCTTTGCCATGG
The DNA here is from genome assembly GCA_963792575.1 of uncultured Acidobacteriota bacterium. GTDB lineage: Bacteria > Acidobacteriota > Thermoanaerobaculia > Multivoradales > UBA5704 > DATARR01. The sequence continues at coordinate 69,820 of CAWBWZ010000020.1, read as the reverse complement.
ATCGATGATTATATGGGTGATAGTACTATTTCCACTTTGTCAGACTGCCCGCCTCGCCCGGGCATGAATGCCCGGGCTACGCTTCAACCGAAAAGCCGGGTGAACCCGGCTCCTGGAGAGCGGCTCTGACTTTGGAGCCGGCTTCAGCCGGCTTTTCGCTTCCAGCGTAGCCCGGGCATTCATGCCCGGGCGGGGAGGCCGCTCGCAGTCTGACAAAGTACTACTATCCTCAATAACGAATTGGCGCGAGAGGCGAGTCATGACCGAAGAGCAGGAAGACGCCGCCGTACAGGAGCTCCGGGGTCTCCTCCGGAGCGGCGCATCCGAGGACGAGATCCAGGCCCGCAGCATCGTACTGGCGCAAGGGTACGACGGCGTGGCCCGCAAGGCGCAGTGGGTCTTCCGGCAGTGCATGGGGGATTCGCCGGGGCCGGTGGAGGTCTACCATCGCCACATCGAGGCCTGGCGCGAGTTCCTCCTCGCCGCCGCCCGCGGCCGCGGCCCGGGGGATCTGATCCCCGCGGGGACCGATCCGGCGCGCGGGCTCTTCTTCGGCTGGCACTTCCCCGAATACCCGCTCTGGCTGGAGAATATGAGCCGCTGGGGCCTGCTCCTGCTGGTGGCCCGCGTCTCCGCCTGGATGGAAGAGACGACCGGCCGCGACGCCCTCTGCAACTTCCGCGATCCGGCGCTCAACCTCGCCATTCCGCGCGCGCTCAAGGCGGGGCGGCCGATCTTCGTGATGTTCGATTATTGCTACGCCGACAGCCACTCCGTGACCACCCGGTTCCTGGGCCGGCCCACCCGCACTCCGGGCGGCCTGCTGCATCTCGTCCGCCGCTTCGGCTATCAGGCCCACGTCGTCACCGTGCGCGACGGCCTGCCGGTGATCCTCGACAGCTTCGATCCCGCCGGGCTCACGGTGGCGGAGGGCGCGCAACGCATCAACACCACGATCGAGAGCGAGATCCTCCGCGATCCCACCCGCTGGCTCCTCTGGCCGATCGCCGAGGACCGCTGGACTTCGGGTGAGGCCTGACCCATGCCCGGCGCCGCAGGGGCCCATCGAGCTGCTGATCCTCCAGTCGACGAGCTTCTGCAACATCGACTGCAGCTACTGCTACCTGTCCGATCGCGGCGTCGCCCACCGCATGACCCTGCCGCTGTTCGAGAAGGTCGTCCGCAACGTCGCCGGCAGCGGCCTGCTGGCCCCCCATCCCATGCTCCTCTGGCACGCCGGCGAGCCGCTGACCGTGCCGGTCTCCTGGTACCGCGAGGCCAGCGCCCTCCTGCGGTCGATCGACGGCGGCTCGCGTTTCACCCAGATGTTCCAGACCAACGGCATGCTGATCGACGACCGCTGGTGCGATTTTTTCAAGGAGGAGGGGGCTCGCGTCGGTCTCAGCATCGACGGCCCCCGCTTTCTCCACGATCGGAACCGGCTGACGCGCAAGGGGCTCGGCACCTTCGACGCGGTGATGCGGGGGGTGGAGGTCCTCGACCGCCACGGCCTGGAGTTCCGCGTCCTCTGCGTGCTGACCGACGAGGCCCTGGATTTTCCCGGCGAGATCTACGAGTTCTTCGCCGGTCTCGGCACCCGGTCCGTCGGCTTCAACATCGAGGAATCGGCGGGGATCAATACGTCCAGGACCCTGGAGGCGCGGGACGTCCGGCGCCGGTTCGCCGGCTTCATGCGCCGCGTCCATGAGTTGCAGAAAGATGGGCGGGTGGCGATCCGGGAGCTGGCGAACGTCCGCGAGATCATGGCGAGCATGACCTCCCCCGACCGGTTCGGAATCCTGAAGAGCCCCAGCCTGCACCCCTTGAGCATCCTCACGGTGGGGCACGACGGCGGCGCCGCCACCTTTTCCCCGGAGCTGCTGGGCAGCCAGTCGCTCCGCTATGGGGATTTCAATCTCGGCAATCTCGCCGAGGTGCCCGTCCGGGAACTGCTGGAGTCGAGCCTCTTCCTGCGCGCCTACGCGGACATTCAGGAAGGGATCGAGCTCTGCCGCCGCACCTGCCGCTACTTCCCCTATTGCGGCGGCGGGTTCCCTTCCAACAAGCTGACGGAAACCGGCACCTTCGCCTCCGCGGAGACCAAATACTGCGTCTCACAGATCCAGCCGGTCATCGACGTGATGCTCGAGAGCCGCGAGAGGGAGATCGGGCTGCCGTCTTCGTGGGTGGAAGCGGCCCAAGAGCTGTAAGCCGATTAAAATCGGCTCATAGAAGTGGCATTCCCCACATCCCGAGAAGCATTCCCCGCCCCCCGCGCCCGGCTTCCGGCCCTCGCGCCGCATTCCCCGCTCAGCACAACCCATTCCCTCCAGGAAACGGGACGCGAGCCACCCGATCCGCCTCATTCCCCGCCCTTCGCGCTTCGTGACGGCTGCGGACGTCTCATTCCCCAGGCCAGACGTCCTCCGCTGGACGGGGAATGGAACGCACACGGCCTTTCGAGCCGTGCGCATCCCGTGGAGCGTCTCATCATCTCCGGGGAATGTCACGCGGACCCCTGAGGAACGGATCATTCTCCGCTCACCGATCCCATTCCCCCGAGGGAGCACCAGCCGGCTTCCGGGGAACAAGCTACAAGGGGGGTCTTCCCCCGACGGACGGCGTGTGCTCTTGGCAATTGAAGTACTTTGGCCAGGGGAGCGGGGCCGTTTCCCTTGGCTCTTTTCAAGCTTCGAGCCGGCAGTGGCATCGGCAGGTCCGCGTGGACTTCAGATAGACCCTTGAGTCTTACACGACAGGCCGTCGACGCGTAAGATGCCAGCTCCTTCCGAGGAACTCTGGAAAGAGCTGGTACCACGAGGCTTGTGGGTTCCTCTCCTGGGTCCTACGGTGCTTACCGACATGATCCCGTGCGTATAACTCTCCACCACCTCAGAGAATGTTTGCTTACCGACAGCTTTGCATGTCGGTCAAAGAGCTGACAACCAGACTTCGACTGTCGTGTAAGCAACCGGCCGTCTCTTCGGAGATGAGGATGTTTACACGACAATCCGTCTCCCTTGACTCAGGCGCTGGCCTCACCTACTCTTGAGGAAAGCTAAGGAAGTCAGGATTATTGCTCAATAGCCATGTTTCCCTTTCTGACTAGACTTGATGTGGGATGTCAATATGGAGGCCTGGGTCAGCAGGTTGAATACAAGGTTCTGCGACGTATATCGCTAGTAGGAGGCGACAGAGACGATCATGCAAGCGCGAGTTGGAGGAATCTTGGTAGCGGTATTGGCTTACGCTATGACCGCTCCCGTTTGTGGTGCGCAGGAAACGAATCGCGACATTCCTGGCTGGTCCGATACGCAGTGGAGTATGGGGCTTGGGGCATTGCAGAAGTTGCACCCTGAAATGACGATTGGCAAGGGGCGCTTTGATTTGACTGCTGGAGTCATTCCGCTTGAGATCGGCGGTCAGCAGTTCCATGCTTACCTGGGGTTTAAGAACGTGGGGGGACAACGAAAGAGTGACGATACCTCGCCGGAACCGCCACAGTCGGAGTGGAAATTGGCCCAGGTAGAATTGTGGCTCGAGACCGCCGATAATACAGCCCTCGGTGTGTGCGAAAATGTGGCGAATAGCTTGAGAGGAAAGTACGGCGATCCCACAAAAAGCTTCAAGGGTGGTGAGATACTCTGGTGGGTGATGCCTAGTACGACCATCATCAAGGTCGCGGACGAGGGCGTGCCAGGGACAAAATTCAAGCCGAGTTGCTGGATACGCTATTTCCCTACCCAGATTTCAGGGAGCGACAAACTGTAAAGGATTTCGGCCAAACACAAGACCTATGGCGCCGAACGTCGACAAAATTGCGGTGCAAGCCTGGGACTTGAAGTTTCGCATAACCCTCGCTTCCACCGAACGGCCGGCTTCGCCGTCCACGCGGTGAAGCGCCAAGCGTTCGGCGTCCGGGAGGAGTCGCAATTTACCGCCTAACGTGACGAGGCGTTAATGAGTACACAGAAGATCCAACTCAGTTTTGACAAGGATGCGGTTTGGGCCAAAGTGAGAGGCCGTATCTCCGTGTTTCTTGACACGAACTGCTGGATCGATATGGCAGATGAAGCCAATGAGACAGCCTGCCGCGTACGAGACCGGCTGAAGGCGCTCGTGGCGGCCGGTCGCGTGTTTTGTCCGCTGTCTTGGGGGATTCTCGAAGAGCTGTTCAAGCAGTCGGGCGAATCCCTGAAGATCACAGCGAGCCTCATGGAAGAGTTGAGCTTGAACGCTATCTTCGTCATGCGCACCGAACTGTTCCAGTGGGAATTTTTGCGCTCCGTGCGCCGGTTTCACGGAGACTCTTCTGCCGACTCTCTCAGCGGCCTCTTCGCGCCGCCATTTGCGTTTGTGGGTTCGGGGCCGTGCATTGCCTGGAACTCCGCCGACCGTCTCGACCCGGCAACTCAAGAGAGTGTAGAGACTTACATGAAGTACAATCTCTCGAAGATCGGCGTAGTTGAACTCGCCGAGAGGGCCGAGGCGATGGGCGTATTAGAACTCGAGGAGAAGTTTCCGGCATACTCGGAGTCTGCGAAGAAGATGAAGGACGAGTTCAAGGGTAACAAAGGAAGACTATTCTTAGAAGAAGCGATCAATTGCTTTTGTATGTACGTCACGCCGGTGCTGCTCAAGCTTCCGCCGGAGATAGTCGCGACCTGGTCAGCGCAGTTTGGCCCACCTGATGACGAAAAAGCCTGGACCCTAAAAGCCCTGGCTGAGCTTCCGGCGCTGCACAATCACATCGACATCATGGTCGTGGCGGATTCTCAGCCGGATAGAAAGGACAGCTTCAACCACTTCATGGACAACGAGATCATGGTCGCCCCTCTCGCTTATGCTACCGTGTTCGTATCGAAAGACAGAGCCATCAAGGATATGCTACGGAGCAGAACAAAGATCCTAAGTCGAACTCAGTGTCAGTATTGCGATAGCCTCGATTCCTTGGAGATTTGGCTTACGGAAAACGGCGCATGACATGCCTTCTACTTGCCGCGCCGAACCCCGGGCTTCCACCGGACAGCCGGCTTCGCCGTCTGCGCGGTGAAGCCCAAAAGCGTAGGCGGTCGCCTAGAGGAGATGTTGGTGAAAAATTGGAACACCTTAGCTCGGGGCTTGACTTCCAGGTAGAATAGCTACAGTAATTTCGGCATAATATGCGGGGCTTGCTAGGCGCAAATAGTCTGTAAGGTTAACGCTGCCTGAGAGAAAGGAAACATGATGTACTCCAGGGCGAAAATCTTATCCGTTAGTGTCTTTGTCGTTCTTTGCTATTTGGCACTCCAAGGTCAGAATGTAATGGCTGAAGAAGTCCTGAAGAATCAGGATATAGTAAAGATGATTTCGGGTGGTCTTAGCGAGGACATTATAGTAGCCAAGATTCGAGAGGCTGCTCAAGTGGACTTTCAGCTCTCAATAGACGATCTTGTCGCCCTGCATAAAGCCGGAGTGAGTGATCGCGTGGTCGGTGCCATGCTGGCGCGGGGCAAGCCCAGGCCTAAGGATCCAGCAAATGCGTTTGGAACGATGCCGGGCTCTAATGCCAACGTCTCTCTCAAGACGACGGATGGTACATTTCCCCTTCGGCTAGTCACGGGAAAAGTATCCTCGGCAGGATGGAACATTTTCATGAACTATCCTGGTCTCCGAGCCTCAGTACGCACCCACGACAAACGCCCAGCTTTGCTTGTCACTTGTTCCTCCGCCCTGGAAGTCGGCCAATATTTTCTTGCAAGCCTTGATCCCGATAAGAGACGTGACGCTCGCTCCCTTAAACTTGGGCAAGCGATCAGGAGAAGCGGAACGCCAGGAGGCTCTTTGTCCCCAGATGCAGATTGGATACTTCCATTCGACGTTCAGGAGGAGGGTTCAGGAACTTGGCGTGTCATGTCAAAAAGCGCCCTTAAGCCTGGAGAGTACGCTTGGTATGTCAATCTGCCCGACACAGATGATCCTTATTCTGCCTTGAAAAGTACCTGCTTTGTGGGAGGCGGAGTTTTCGATTTCGGGGTAGACTGAAGGGCGCATTACATATGGCCACCGCAGGATCTTATACCGTTGACTCGGCGCTGAACTGGAAACGGAACTAAGTGAACTGGGAACCAGATACTTGGACAGCCGTACTTACTGTGCCGATCACGAAGTTATATTCCGCCAACCCTACGGTCGAGCGGACGGACACCGCCCTATCGGGCGGTGCCGCCGCTCACCTGAATCACGTTGGCCGATTAGCCGCAATTAAGGAATGAACCTGGTCGAAACGACGATGAGCGAAGATTCATACTCGACAAAGGAGCTTCAAGCCTATACTCGTTCAGTAGAGGATCTGAGCCATCAGTTAAGAACGCCTATTCTACAGGCACATGAAAGGGCGCGCCAAGCACTGCGTGCGCTTGACCTCTCGGGGGATTTGGAAGTGGCGCGGCGAGAGCTAGCAAAGGTTGTTGGTCTTTGCGCCAAGGCGCGGCAAGTGCTGCTCAAGTCAGAACTCCTCATGAAGCTGACCCAGGATACTCCGATCACCCTAAATACAACCGCTCTTGGCGAGGCTTTGGTTACAAGATGTCTCTTCGAGGCCTTGAATGATGCATCCCTACTAACAGCAGGGGAGCGGCGCATCACTTACATTATCGAAAGGGATAGCCTTGCTCTGCTGCGGGCAAATCAGATAATAGCAGACAAAGACCTTTTCGACCAAGCAATTCGTAATGTAATCGATAACGCGTTCAAGTATAGCTATCCTGGTGCACGGGTACGGGTATATGGTGAGGTCGCCCAGCCTGGCCAGTTTGCCATCATATTTCAGAATCATGGCATTCCGATTAGTGACGCTGATGTCGAGAATATTTTTGAGCGCGGTTGGCGGAGCAACGAGGCGTCTTTGGTGACGGGAGAAGGAAGCGGGATTGGTCTCTATATCACAGATAGGATCATGGCTGCACACGGAGGAAAGATCGTTGTTATGCCTACCAAGCAAGACACTACGATCATTAAGTTGATTTTTCCATCAAGACCGCAATAGGATCTGACGATGCAGATTTTACTCGTCGAGGACGACTTCCTTCAAGCAGACTCGATTCGAGACCAACTCGAGAGAGGCTTCCCTGGGGTAGTTATTGAGCATGTCTCTACTGAGTCCGAGTTTCGCACGCGATTTACTGAGACCTCGCAGAACGTGCCGGATGTCGTGGTCTTGGACCTTATGCTGCGTTGGACAGATCCAGGTCCCGATTCAATTCAACCACCAGAAGACGTTCGTCATGGCGGATCACATCGCGCAGGAGTAAGATGTCAGGCGCTTCTGGCTAACCACCCCCAGACAGAGAATATTCCAGTCGTGTTGTACTCCGCACTAGATCCAACCGACATGCAGAGGGCTATGGGTGAGTCAGCACGCAATGTTGTCTATCTCAGCAAGGGTACCGATGAGATCCGGCTCATTCGTCTTATCCGCGGCCTTCTACAAGCGAAGGAGCGAATTGCTCCTACCCTTCCAAGTGTATTTGTCGTCCATGGTCATGATGAGGAGGCCAAAGAATCTGTTGCGCGTTTTATCGAAAGGCTTCGTCTCAAAGCTATTATCCTTCATGAACAAGCATCATTGGGCAGCACGGTCATCGAGAAGTTTGAGAGATATGCGTCCGTCAACTTTGCTGTCGTCCTCCTGACCCCTGATGATGTCGGTGCTCTGCGAGGTCAACAAAAATCACTTAAGCCACGGGCGCGCCAAAACGTAATCTTCGAGCTTGGCTTTTTTGTCGCCCAACTCGGCCGACGCAACGTGTGTGCCCTGTATAAGGAGGGAGTTGAGGTGCCATCAGACATCCAAGGACTGCTGTATATTCCAATGGATACCGGCGGAGCATGGCGAATCCAGCTTGCACGTGAATTGCAGGCTGCTGGAATCCGCATTGATATGCATAGACTTTTGGGGCCGTAAGGAGACGGCCAACTCTAGGTGGTCGAGGGGACGGATACCGCGCAAAAAGCACGCGTTCCCGCCGCTCACCGCCATCCCGTTAGGTGACAAAGGTTGGGTGACAAAGGTTGGCACCGAATAGTTTATCGTGAACATAGGGAAAGGAGGGTCAACATGGAAGGACTGACCGCTCAGCACTGCTTAACCATCGCAGCAGCATTTATAGCCATCATCGGAGCCTGCGCTACCCTGATTAGCAGTGCCAATAACAAAGCGGAAAGTTTGTCAATTCGCATCCGGAGCTCATGCAAAGAATTCCGCGAGCATGAGAATAGCGCCCGCTGTAGCCAGCTACAAAAACAACTTAACCTCTTCACGGAACGGTTTCAAGGGGCTCAACAGGCTCAGGGCTTGTTGTTCTCCACCATAGCTATCTTCATCGTGTCACTTGCAATTTTCATTGGGCTCGGATTATATCTAACTGCAAAGCCCCACATGTCTGCACAGCAAGCGCAACTCGTCTCGCGCCCCTATCTGATCGTAATTGGCGGTTGTGTCGCACTGGGCACCTCTTTTATGCTCACTGCCATTTATTTTCTATTTCGTGAAATCGGAAAATCATCCGAGACGCTACGCATTGAAATGAGTGACTGTAGGCTTTCCGGTACCATGGAGCCTCCTATCGCTAGAACTTCAGATTTGTCCCAGGTAGCCTAGAGATACCCCGTGTTTGCTGCATGGCCCATCACCCAACCCGGCGGTCGAGCGGACGGAAATCGCAAACGCGGTTCCCGCACGCTCACCGCCCACAGTGTTGGGCGACCGTAACGCCCGTGGAGTAAACAGATGGCCACCCAAGGAACAAAACCTCGTGTATTGTTTCTCATTGTTGGGATACTCCTGCTGGTCATTGCTTACGTCTTGACGGAGGTGACGAAGCGCAACGAGTTTTGGCCTTCGACGCTTCGAAGCGTGGCATTAATTGCATTGACGGTTGTCATCGTCGAATTTCTTTGGAGTATTGTCGGTGGTGATCCGGTAAAGGCCTCTATTATTCAGCTCCAGAATACTCTTGCCGAGTTGCGTGTCTCCATTCAGCTGCTTGATGACAGCCACAAGACTGGCCTTAGACGCATCTTTTCGGCTAGTGGAGCGGCCGGCTCTTCTCAGGATTGGATGAACCGATTGAAAGTTGCCGGCAAGTATGTGGACCTCATGGGGCACAGCCTCCACGTCTGGACCAAGGGTGAACACTTTGAAAAAACCCTGGTTCAGCTTGCAGGAGCTGGAGTTCACATCCGCGTACTCATTATGGCACCAGACAATCCGGAACTTACAGCCTGTATTAATTATCGTCAAATAAAAGGAATCACTCTGGACAGCATCAGAGAGGAGATCAAGGCTTCCCTGCAGGCATTCAAAGCTATCGCTGCCGCTCTTACTGGCACGCCCTCTGCGGCGAACCTTCAACTTCGGGTCCTTAAGGGAGGCTTAATCTTCACCCAGATTTGTCGAACTGACAGTACTTTGACCTCCATTCAATATCTCTATTCAGCGGTTGCAAGCCGTACGCCGCTTTTGGAGGTAACTGGCGAAGATTCGGAGCTATTTCAACAGTACATGCGGGAGTTCGACCAGATATGGGCACTTGCTATACCGGCCTGACGCCCAACCCTGGGGCTGCACCGGACTGCTGACGCAGCCGGTGAGTCCTGAACGTTATGCGACATTCTGTTGGGCGAACCGGTAAGGAGGTGATAGAGCTGAAATGAAGACAGGTTTCAGTGCGAGTTGCGCGGGGACTCCACTGGGCCGGTGTTAGGCCAAGAACTTTAGCTCGTCAAGGAGTAATGTTTACTAAACATTCAACCAGAAAGGAGTGCCACCATGAAGAAATCACTAACCCTGGCTTTGGCTCTCATAGCCTTGGCTACTGGAAGCGCAGCCGCACAGCCACCCCAGAACTATAGGGCCGGAACGGCCGCCTTTGCAATTGGCAAAGATGGCATCAACATCACCTTCTCATCCCCGATGCCGAGCATTCGGTATTCCGTGGTCGTCCAGGCAACGAACACAGCCGGATACTCGCCGACTTCCGTCTGCACGTACTTCAACCCGCTCCACAAGAGAGTCGACGGCTTCGAGGTGCAACACAAGAGATGCGACAACGGTGTGCCTGTGAAGCTCGATGTTGGCGTTTCTCTCGACTGGATAGTCGTCCCCTATAAGTAGAGTAGCTGTTTTTTCATCTCGGCAACCTCGCCGAGGTACCCACCCGGGAGCTGCTGGAGTCGAGCCTCTTACTGCGCGTCTACGCCCCTCCCTCGCTCTGAAAGGGCGGAATTTTAATAGCTTGGCGCTTTCGCGAGCGCGGCCTGCCGCCGCGGGGTGATACTATCCAGGGCCATCGGATTCCCCGGACCCTCCACCGCCTCCGTACAGGAGTCACGAGAGCGATCACGGCTCTTTGCGCCGCCGCGTGAAGCGTTGAGCGTCGCTGGCCAGGGGACCGCCTCCGGCCAGGGGTTCCTGCGCACCATGCTGAAACCACGGAACGGTGGCTGCTCGTTCCTGTTCCTGATGGCGGTGGGGACCGGGATCTTCCTGTTCGGTACGGCGGGCACCTGGGGCCCCTACAAGGCGGGGCTTCGGGCGAACGGCGACCCCAAGTTCTTTCTGTTGATGATGGGCTTCGGCACCGTCTTCGCGCTGGTCTCGCTGAGGATGCTCCAGGTCAAGTTCAACTCGGTCAAGTACGAAAGCCGGAGCCGTGACCGCGGGAACCCCGGGCGCCCCTGGGAGTCGGATCACCCCTGGCGGCCGGAAGGCCAGGGTCCGGACTACACGGGGAACAGCGGCGGCTTTCTCCTCGGGCGGATCGCCTTCCTGGGCTTGCTGGGACTGTTCAATTCGGTCTTCGTCGCGCCCAGCCCGGCGCTCCTCCGCGGGATCGTCCTGATCCTCGATCTCGTCGGGCTGGTCTTCCTGGTGGATGGCCTGGTCAAGGCCTGGCATGCGTTTCGCCACGGACAGCCACAGATGCGCTGGACAACCTTTCCCGCCTTCCTCGGCGACCGCCTCGAAGGGGTTTTCCTGATCCGCGCCGCCCTGCGGCCGACCGGACCGGTGAAGGTGACGCTGCGCTGTGTCGAGGACGCCTACGGAGACCGGTCGGCGGCGCTGGAGGCGACCGTGATCTATCGGCAGATCCGCGAGATCGACCACGGCGGGGACGCTCTGCGGGAGTTGCCGTTCTCCTTCGATATCCCGCCGGATCTCCCCGGCACCCAACTGGGCCGGGCCGCGGCCACGTACTGGCAGGTGTTCCTCCAGGTGCCGGTGACAGGTCCGGATTTCGAAGCGGTTTTCCTGGCGCCGGTCTATCAGCGCCCGCCATAGATGCCGCCCGCCAGGCATAGGCGGCACTTACTTTGTTTTACCAAAGCGAATATACTGCCCGCGGCTGTTTTTACCAGAAGGAGAACTTCATGAGAAAAGCCCTGCTGCTCGCCTGCGCCGTTCTCTTCATCTCCTCTGCCTGCCTTGCCCAGACGCCGGATCGGGCGCCTCTCTCCGAGGAGGCTCTGGCGGTGATCCTGGGTCCCCCCGCCACGGCCTCCGACTCCCAGCAGAGCGCCATGGCCTTCGCCGCCAAGCGCCCGCAGCTCCAGGAGAAGGCCACCTGCACCGCGAGCTGTCTGGGCGGCGGTACCGTGACCTGCACGAGCACCACCTGCTCGGCCAGGAACGGCACCTGCAGCAGCCCGACAGGTACCGTCACCTGCGGCAGCACGACAAAATCCTGTCCAGTCCTGTCGATGTGCACTCGCTGTAGCCTCTGCGGCGACTGTTACTCCTGCTGCATTTGCTCGGGCCATACCGGAGCCTTCTGCTCGGGAAATTGTTGACAGGCGAGGCGGAGGGGGCGCTCATCTCGACACGCAGGTTCCATCGCAAAGGAAAGGTTAAATTATCGTGCGTACCTTCGTGCAAAGACAGAAGGTAACTCAGCAGACGGCGGCACCTGTCACGATTCAGCCCAAATTGGAAATCAACGCTCCGGGAGATCTCTTCGAGCAGGAAGCAGACCGTGTGGCCGGCCAGATCCTGCGAATGCCGGCGACCCCCATCGACTCCGTTGCGCCACGGATACAGCGCATCCCCGGCGGGGGCGGCTCCCAGCCGGCGCCGCGGGCGCAAGGCTCCGCGGCGGCTACGGGGCCCGAACCCTCGCCGGCAACGGAAGCGACGGTACGCTCGCTCGATTCCGGCGGCGAGCCGCTCCACGCGGAGTTGCGCTCCTTCTTCGAACCTCGCTTTGGCCATAATTTTGAGCGGGTCAGAGTCCACACGGACTCGGCTGCCGCGGCTTCGTCGCAGGACCTGGATGCGCTCGCCTACACGCGAGGACGCCATATCGTGTTCGCGCCCGGCCAGTTCGAACCGCAGACCGAGCGCGGACAGCGCCTGCTGGCCCATGAATTGACGCATGTCGTGCAGCAGGGCTGGGCCAGACCGGAGCGTATCCAGCGCGCGTACCTGGCTCCCACGCCGGAGGCCATCGCGATTCGAGACGTGCCGGAGCCCGCCGTGTCGATTGCGGCCCAGGAGGATGAAACGCCGGAAATCCAGCGCGCGCCCGGGCCCCCAGGCGCGGCACCGGCTCCGGCGCTCGCCTCGCCCACCCTCACGCTCGGTCCCGGCGGCACGTTGGTACGAGGCGACACTCTCACCGCCAGCGTGGCTTTCAGCCCCACCGCGGGCGAAAGATTGAAAGTCACGGGCTGGCGGTATACGACCGGCGGCGGAGACGTCGTCACCCGTCCTCGAACCGACGCGAAGTTCCAGAGCGAGTGGAAGGGGGCCATGGCGCTCTCCGGCGATCTCGAATTGAGCTATACGGTGAAGCCCAGGGGCAGACCGGCGGTAGCCGGTACCGCCGTAACTTCCGCGGTCACGGTGAGCGATCGCACCGGTCCGGCCTGGCAGACCACCATCACGGACTCACCCGAGACAGCGCTTGCGGGTACGCCCAGCCCACCGGAGAGGGCCGAGGAGCTGGGTCTCCACGTGGTGCCGGCGGACCTGGAGCCCGCCGCTGGACAAACTCCGATCGCGAGGGGACCGAACTCCGGTTTCACATTCGTCGACATGGTGCAGGACCGTAATTACAAGTCCGAGCCGCGCATCCATCCGGATGTCACGAATGCCGCCAGCCCCTTCCGGGTATTCCACCGGGATGCCGGCCGGCTGTATTTCATTGCGAACGGTGGCGTTCGCACCCTGATTCCGCTCACTGAATACAGGGTTCTGACGGTCACCGGCGGGACGATGACATTCAATGTTCCCGATTGGACGGCGTTCTACAAGCGGCATGGCGTGATCACGGTCACGGTGAGCGCCGGCAGAAACACCGTGACCGCGCAGAACGGCTGGTGGGCCCTCCAACCCAACACGGAGGCGGGCGGATTGGCGATCACCAACCCTGGCGCCGTCCGCGCCGCGCTGCGGATCGGCGCGAAGGATCCCTTCAACTCCGCCGTGACTTCCAACGGGCATTGGGAAGCGATCGCGCTCATGCCTTCGCTCAAGATCCCGACAGCCACCAGAAGCCACGAGTTTGTGCATGGCACACACAGCCATCGCGCCAACTTCCACAAGATCGTGCGCGCTCTCGATCCCAGGCGCGTGCTGGAGAGCGTGGTTTCGACGCCTTCCAGCCCGGTGATTTTCAGCGACAAGATCCACGGGCTTTCAGCCGAGATCCAGAAACCCGTTCACGAAATCGTGGACGAGGCAGCATCGAGGGCCGCCGGGCGCTTCGTCCCGGTCGCCGGAAAGACGATGGCGGCGATCAATCAGGACCCTGCGGGTGGCGGATCTCTTGGGGCGCTTTGGGATCTCACGCATGACCGGCCGTTGGCCTGAACGTATTTCCCCGGGAGCAGGAGACATGGGATGCGACTTCCTTCGCGGAGCGGCATCGACATTGTTCTGATCTTCGGCTCCCAGGCCCGCGGAGTACCTCGTACGGATGATTCCGGGCGCCACCCCCAAACTGGCGGTCACCGCCAGCAGCCCGGCCCGATCCTTGTGGCAGGCGCTCGCCGCGGGGGTGCCGAATCGTCAATAAACCCGGTTGAGGTTCGCCAAAGAGGTGCTCGCCGCCCCGGCGCCGGTCACGAGCGCCACCGTTCAGGAAGACTTTTTGGCCGCGGACTTCCTCGCCGTGGACTTCTTGGCTGGCGACTCCTTGGCTCGGGTCTCCGCGGCCTTGGTCGCCGCGGCCGAGCGCTCCTCGGCGCCCTTGGTGCGCGCCGCCCGGCGGGCCGCGGCGGAACGCTCGGCGACGGTGCGCTTCGAGGCCGCCGACTTCGCCTGCTGGGAGAGCGCCTGGGGCGAGGCGGCGGAGTGCCCTTCCTTCTTCAGCGCCGCGGTCGTCGCCTCGGAGCGCGTTCGCGAGACCGCCTTCTTCGCTCCCTTCGCTCCCGCCTTGAGATCCTGTTGAGCCTTGTGCCGCGTCGCTTCCGAAGCCGTCCCCTTCTTGGGCGCCGGGACCTTCACGCCGGCGCGGCGCGCCTCCGAAAGGCCGATCGCGATCGCCTGCTTGGCCGACCGCGCGCCGTGCTTCCCCTGCTTGACGTGCTCGATCTCCTGGTGGACGAACTCGCCGGCCTGGGTGCTCGGCGCCTTCCCCTCGCTCTTGTCCTTCCGGGCCTTCTCAATCGTCTTCTTCTCGGGCATGACGGTGGATCTCCTTGTCGCTCTGCGTTTTGAAATCTTCCGATTTCCATTTTGCAAAGTCTGGACCAACGGGCTGTCCGAGATCTGTCTTTCGCGGTATCCTTCGGAAAGACCAAAACAGCAATTTCGCCGGGGTCATACCTCGCGGCAAGGATCTTCAATGGCGATAACCCTGAGACGTGCGGCCCTTCTCGGCATCGGGCTCGCTTCGGCGCTTTCCCTCGGTCGGGGGATCGTCGTCGCGGCGGCGGCCTCACCCTTCGCCAGCCCGGTCCATCTCGTCCATGACTTCTTCCCCGGCGAGTTCGAGGGGGGCCGGCCGCTGCCGCAGCTCACGCGGCTCGGGGAAACGCTGTTCTTCGTCGCGGCCGAGCCCGAGACCGGGCAGACCCTCTGGCGCACGGATGGCACGGTGGCAGGCTCACGCCGGGTCCTGGTCGCGGGAGATCCCGGTATTTTCGACGACCCTAAAGTCATCGGCACGGCCGGCGGGCGCATCTTCTGGACGGCGAGATCCGAGGCGTATCCCAACCTGCGGGTGCTCCTGGCCGCCGGCGAAAGCGGCGACGCGGTCGTCCTGACGACCTGCTTCTATGACGCGAAGCCCTTGGGACAGCGCTTGTTCTTCCTGACCTGCACCGCCCCCGGACTCTGGTCGACCGATGGCACGGTCGCGGGGACGAGGCTGGTCCCGGGCCTGGCCGGCCACGCCGACCATTCGTTGATGTTGGAAAGGCTCGCCGACCGGTGGCTGGTCTTCACCGAAGGCTCAGCCCTCCTCGCCTGGGACGTGGAGCAGGGCCGCGTCCTGCGTCTCCTGGAAGACTCGATGACTCACGGTGTCGTCGGCGAGATCTACCCCGTCGGCGAGACGCTGTTCGTCATCACCTGGGACAGGAACACGCGGCGGCAGAAGCTCTGGGCAAGCCGCCTGGATGCGCCGCGGGCGGCGCAGCTCTATGCCGCGGCGGAGATTCTCGTCGCCGGCTGGCGGGATGGGCATCTCTACTTCGGACCCTTTGTCCTCCCCGGGGAGAGCTCCACGTGGCTCTGGTCGACGGACGGCACCCGCGCGGGCACTCGTCCCTACACCGGCTTGCAGGTCGACGTTTTCGGATTCCTGGCCGGTCAGCTCGGGGCGATCGGCTCCAGAACCCTGATCCCGATGCCCGGCTACTACTCGGGAGGCCTGCTCGCGGCCGATGAGACGACGCGCGAGGTGCGCGAGATCGTGTCCGCGTGCAAGGGAAAATACCCCTGCCTGGGGAGCTCGATGTCGGACGTCACCGTGATCGGCGACCGGGCCTTCGAAGAGATCAACCACCGTCTCCTGCGGTCGGACGGCACCGCGGCAGGATCGACTTTCGGCTCCGGCCTCGTCGGAGTCGATCCGGCGAGTATCGGCGTCGTCGACGGCCATCTGCTTCTGGGGGCCATCCGGCAGGGAGTGAGGCAGCTCTGGGAGACCGATGGCACGGCGGCAGGGACGAAGGCGCTCTCGGACGGCACGCGCGACCGGCCGTTCCGCGTCCAGGGGCCGCCGATCTCCTACAACGGCGCCCTCTTCGTGGCCGCCGACCGCAAGCCCGTGGGACAGCAGCTCTGGCGGATCGCCGGCGGCCGGACGGAGCCGGTGACCGATCTGCGGCACCTGGCGAGCGGCATCTATCCGTTCCAGGCGTTTCCGGTCGGCGATCGCATCCTGCTCACCGGTTCCGAATCGTACGGCTGGAAAAGCGTCGCCGAAGACGGCTCGGCGGAAGAGATCCCGGACTTCGACGACATCTGTTTGGAGGCCTTCGATCCGTGCCCGACCGCGACGATCGCGGTGGACCGGCGCCGGATTTTCATCAAAAACTTCGAGGCGAGGCTCTGGACCACGGACGGAACCGCTGCGGGCACCGTCCCGGTGACGATTCCGGAAGGCGGCATCCTGGATCCCACCGCTCTGGGCCGGCTGGGCGACGGCGCGCTGGTCCTCACCCGGAGCGGAGGGCTGTGGAGCAGCGACGGCTCCCCGGAAGGTGGCTCGCGGTTCATCGCTCAACTGCCGTTCAATTCCAATCACCCGGAGCGGTTCAAGCCGATCTTCCCACCCGTCGCGCTCGGCGCTTCGACCTTCGTGTTCCGGAGAGCTCCGGGACCCGGCAGGCCAGCCACCTCAGTGCTGGAGATCTGGCGCACGGATGGGACGGCGGCCGGAACGCTGCGTCTGGCTTCGACCCCCTTCCTCGACAGCTACTCGTCGCAATTGAGCCCCGCCGTGGTGGGCGGACGCCTCTTCTTCCGGTTCGGCGGCACGCTCTGGACGAGCGACGGGTCGGCCGAGGGCACCCACCCCCTGCCGGCGCAGTTGCCAGGCGGCACCTTCACCCTGGCCGCCGGCAGCGGCACGCTCTACGCCGGCGCCGGATACCAGGACGCCGACGAGGAGCACGAGACGCTGTGGGCGATCGACCCCTCGACGCTGGCGGCGAGCCTCCTGGGGACTTTCCCTCAGGTGAGCGACGGCGTCGTCGGCGCCAATCTCGGCAGCGTGCTGGGCGACACTCTCTTCTTCGGGGTCAAGGACCCGCACGGAGAGGTACCCGAGAAAGTCTGGCTCACCGAGGGCACCGCGGCGAGCACCCGCCCGCTGCCGGACCCGCTGTCGAGTCTGACGGCGATGGCCTTCTTCACCGCGGGCGATCGGCGCTACTTCACCGCCTGCGAGGCCGAGCACGGCTGCGAGCTTTGGTCGACCGGCCGTCTCGGCGAGACCTCCCAACTCGTCGCCGACCTCTGGCCGGGCTCGCGCGGGAGCAATCCGGAGATCCTGGCGGTCGACCACAGATCGCTCCTGTTCGCCGCCACCGAGCCCGCCACCGGCCGCGAGCTCTGGAAGCTCGACCTGACGGCCGCTTCGCCTGGCGCCGTCCGCGCGCTGGATCCGCCGAAGCGCCTGGTCTCGCCACGCCGTGAGTCCGCACGGAAGCGCTCCGGACCGCGGAAACAGCTCTGAGCCGACCGACACGAAAGGAAAAGGGATGTCCTTGGTTCGCAGCCGGTCGATTGGAGCCAAATGCCACCAGTTACAGGGAAGCATAGTTAGGTCTGATCAGTACTTCAGTGGACAACCGGCTTTGCCATGCGCCTCTGATGTGCCACTGTATAGAGGTTGCGGGAATATCTCGTTTCAATGGGAGAAGAGAACCTGACATGAACAGAGTTGTCGTTGTTAGCCTGGCTGTATTTCTCGCCTGCTGCACTGCTTTTGGCCAGTCCCTTGACAAGGCAAGGCTGCTCTACTCGAACCGGCTCTACGAAGATGCCAAAAGGGAACTCGTTGCAGTCGCAGTGGGTAACGGTTCCAATGAGGAAAGGGCAGAGGCGCTGAATCTCCTTGGCGCCATTGCCATAGATGAAGGCAACTACGACGCCGCAATCAAGAACTGGACGGATGTCACTACCAAGTTTCCAGGCACCGCTTCTGCGAAGGAAGCCGCGGCAAAGATTCCTCTTGCCGAGAAATTGGCGGCCACTCAGAAATCCGCTCCACTTCCAGGCAAGGTGGCACCAGAAAGGTTCCCACCTGGAACTGTCCTGGTCGCGGGCTCTGCTCCTGAGGCACCTGAGTATGCTGACCAGTCAGTCCTTGAATTTATGAATGTCCTGAGTTCCAAGGGTGTTCGGGCCAAAAACGCCTTCCCAGGTCGAACGGTGGACGCGACCCTGCCTAACCTTCTCGAGCTGGCCAACCAGTCAGGGGCTGCGGCCGTGCTTTATGTCTTCATTCACTTTCGTGGAATGGAGAACATGCGAGTTGAGTGCTACTCCGCAGATGGCAAAAAGATGTGGGAGGAGAAAGTTGCTGGGTCGCTTGGTCTTTCACCTGCTGGAATGACCGAGGGCTTCGTCCGTCGCATGAAGAAAAAGCTCGAGTCGCATGTAGGTGGACCATGCTTTCCGGTAAATGGAGGGCAGTCTTGAGCGACGTCATCCCAACCCTCTTGCACACATCTCGCGCTCGTACCTGGGGTTGAAACCCCAGACTGCTCAAACGGACGCCCTTACAGGGCGGGGAGGGGACAAGCCCCTCCCCTACGAAGAGGTTTTGATTGGCTTCTTTTAGAGGGTGTTTGGAAAGTCAGCCCCGCAGGGGCGCAGGTATAAAGCCTGGGGTTTCAACCCATACCATTACACACATCTCTGCCTTCAGCCCGCAGGGCGACAGGAAGTAGCCCGGCGGCGTAAGCCCCGGGGAATAATAGGTTTCCCTATTGCCAGAGCCCCGCCAGGGGCGGCAGGCTTCCTCGGCAACGCCGGATCTCGCGGAGCAAAAAGCGCGTACGCGGTAAATCCGTGTTCTTCGAGGAGCTCCTGTCGCCCCTGACGGGGCTCTGGAGAGACTGGAAACACTTCATTCCCCGGGGCTTACGCCGCCGGGCTACTTCCTGTCGCCCTGCGGGCTGAAGGCAGACGCCGGCTTAGAAGGGGCGCTCGTACTTCCAGCCGTAGTAGTGCTGCACACTGCCGTACCTTTGGGCACCCTCGAGGTCGGCGAGACCGTTCTGATGCAGCACCAGGGGATTCGGGCCGAGCTTGCTGGTCCAGTTCCCGCGGAGCTTGACCGCCACATGGTCCAGGTCGTTGCGTCCGGTTCCATAGACCGCGATGAAGGCCTTGTCCTCTCCGACTCTCTCCATTCCGTAGTCGGAATAAAAGGCGTCGAAATCGTCGAGCTTCTTGCCCGCTGGGCTATCTGACCTGTCGTTGTAGCCGACCGACCAGGAGTGACAGTTGTACGCCAGGGATTCCGGTCCGAGCTTGGTGAACGCCGCCTGAATCGTAGGATTGCTCATGCCGAAATGGGTTCTGATCTTGAGGAGCTCCTGCGCGGTAAACTCGATGGGTACGAGCTGGCCACCGCCACCCAGGACCACGGCCTGATACGAGTAAGTCCCTAGTTTCTTGGCTGGAGGGTCATCCCCCGGCATGCGCTGGATGACCCCTCCAACTGGCCGCCGGCCACCGACCGGGGATCGAGCGAGGTGCGGGTTCGTGTGCAGGGCCGGTTGTACGGCGCCTCGGTGGGGTAACGGCTGGTGGCTGCGCGGGCCGGTCTGGTCATGGGAGCTCGCGGTCCGCTGGATCGCCCCCCGGCCGGGCGGAAGCGCGCTCAGCGCAGCCTGGACGTGAGCGGCGGGGCCTTTGGCGGCCGGCTTCGGCGCGATTGCCCTGGGCTGGACAGTGAGGCCGATCGCGGCCGCGACATGCGCAGCGGGCTGGTGACTCCGAGGGTTTGCCATCTGGGCTACGCCGCAGCGAGCACGCCCATATCGGGATCCTGAACGAACGTCCGCTGGATGACATGGGGCATGTGTCGTCTCCTTGTCCCTCCGCCAGAATATCTCAGGCTGTGCAGAAATCTAGCACAGATTAAAGGATGCGGTTTGCCAAAGAGGGAGCTACGTGGTGTACAGCGTGAACAGAAAGAGCACGAAGCGATAACCCAGCAAAATGCCGATGACGGCCAGGGAAAGAGCCAGCGCCTTGACGACCCGAAGCGCGCCCCTGGCGCCGTAGGCCGTGCCTGTTGCCACGTACAGATATGCCGAGCAAGCCGCCAGGTTGATGATGGACAAGGCGTTGTCCATGCCAGGGGAATCCAGGCCGGCGCCGCCCAACCGGACGTCGATCGCTCACCGCCTGGAAAAGCTGGCGGAAGAGGCCGCGGAGCGTGAGATCGCGCGTGTTTGGAGGACTTTCGCCGCAAATTGGACAGAAGGGTGTGGACAGCCTGTTCCTGCAGGTCGGGCAGGTCCACGGCTTGACGGCCTTCACGCCTCGATCTTTTTTCATGGTTTCAATCCATCTGCGTCGACACGATGGGGTCCTCGGCGCTCCGTTTCCAGGGGAGGGCTGGCCACCAGCGCTCGAACGGCGGCGGCGCTGCCGGCTCGAAGCTCTGGCCGGGCCTGGGCGCCACCAGCGTCGCGCCGGCCGCGGCGCCGGCCGCCAGCGCGCGCTCGATGGGCTCGGTCCAGCCATGATAGGCGAGCGTGAAGGCCCCCCAGTGCACCGGCAGCATCACGCGCCCGCGGACCATCTGGTGGGCGCGCACGGCCTGCTCGGGGCCGAGGTGCCAGTCGGGCCAAGCCCTGTCGTACTGACCGGCCTCGATCATCGTCAGGTCAAACGGGCCGAGGCGCGCGCCGATCTCGCGCAGCGCCGGAAAGAGCCCGGTGTCACCCGAGTAGTAGACGCGATGCCTGGCACCGAGGAGCGCGTAGCCCACCCACAGTTTGGCGTCCTGGTCGACGATCATGCGTCCCGAGGCATGCCGGGCGGGCGTGCAGACGATCTCGAGCGCGCCGACCCTGGCGCGCCCCCACCAGTCGAGCTCGACGATGCGCGCCTCAGGGATGCCCCAGTAGGCGAGGTCGGCGCCTACGCCCAGCGGCACGACGAAAGTCGTGTTCCAGTCCTTCATCGCCGAGATCGTCCGCCGGTCGAGGTGATCGTAGTGATCGTGCGAGATCAAGACGGCGTCGATCGCGGGCAGGTCCTTCAGCGCGACCGGCGGCGGGAACCAGCGGCGCGGGCCCACCCAGCCGAACGGCGACGCGCGTCCGCCCCAGACAGGATCGGTCAGGACGCGCTGGCCGTCGATCTCCACCAGGACCGTCGAGTGCCCGAGCCATGTCGCGCGCAGGCCCGTGGCCGGAGGCGTGTCCAGCCCGCGCCGTACCCCGGCGGCCACCGGCGGCGGTTGCGCGGGACTGACGTACGGACTCGCGTGCAGGGCGCCCGAAACCATCGCCCTGAAGCTGTTGCGGAGCGGCTGTGGGTTTACGAAGTGGCCGTCCCGCCACTCCGGCGAGGCCTCCATGCGCGCGCGCCGCGCCCCCTCGGCGCGCCGCCCGAAATCCCGCCATCCGCCGGCGGCGGCGACCGCCACCAGCAGCGCCACCAGCACGGCGAGACCCCTCAGGCCTCGGCGCAGCCAGTGCCGGCGCGGGCGCTTCACCGCTTGGGGTTCCGCGCTGGCGGGGCGGTCTCGATTTGCCACTTGCATGCGATGGTACCGGAAATCCGTTCGGTGACAGCTTGCGCTCGCCAGAGTTGGACATCCAGAAGATTGTCACCACTCTGTGACGCCCGGCGCCCGTTCCGTCCGTTGACCGGGGCGCCTGAGCCGGCCTAGCCTCCGTAGCCATGAAGCTCCCTTCATTTCTCGATTTCGCCTTCCTGCTGTCGGCGCTCCCTCCCCAGGAGCCTCCAGGGCCGGAGCCCGTGGTGGTGGAGCATGAGGATTTCCGGCTGACCCTCACCGCGCCGGCGTCGTCCGGGATGCCCTACCGGCCCCTCGGCTATCTCCTCTTCGCCTGGATCGGAGCGGAGGCGGTCCGCCGCGACACCCGCGAGCTGGGATCGAGCCTCGCCAAGCTCTGCAAGTCGCTCGGCGCTCCCGAGCTCGCCGAGCGTCCGGCACTGATCGAGGACCAACTGGTCCGGCTCGCCCAGGTGATGGTGAAGGTCGAGCTCGCGGGCAAGAAGATGACGCGCACCGCCATTTTTCCGCTGCTCTCAGAGCTCGTCCTCGACGCCGAGGCTCCCGAGGCAGGCTACAAGTGGCACGTCCGCCTCAGCGGCGACTTCTACCGCATTTTGAAGAACACGGCGCCGGCGGCGATCCCGAAGGTCCTTTTGTGAATCCGCAAGCGGATCAATCGGCCGTCTGAGTTTTCGCGATCGCCTCCACGTAGGACACCAGCTCGCCCGCCTCGGAGGCGGGGAGAAGGTTGCGGACGACGATCGTCTGGAAGGCGGTCCACTCGCCGAGAGCCTGAAGGAGGAGCTTGCGGCGGCGGTCGGCCGGAGGCTCGTCCGTCCGCAGACTGGCGGCTTCGAGCAGCAGGAGATGATCGATGTTGTCGAGGAGCTGCTCGCCGCTGACCCGGCGGCTGGAACCGAGGACGAGCCCGTGGAAGACGGCGCGGGTGGCGTCCGAGGCATTGTGCAGGAAGCTCTCGAAGACCCGCCCGAGGTCGACGTCCACGAGCTTGGCCCGCAGCACGTCGCGCAGCAGCATGAAGGCCCGGTTGTAGGTTTCGGCCACGGCGAGCAGCTCGCGGGTGGCGGGATCGTCGCTCTGCACGGGCTTGCGGGGCGCCTCGTCCTGCACTTCGACGAGACCCGCCTTGAGCAGCTTGTAGAGCGCCTTGAAGGTGTTGAACTCCCCCCAGCCGGTGGCGCGCACGATGTCTTCCACCTTGTTGCGGCCATCGGTCAGGGCGAGGACCCGCACCAGGCGGTCGGAGAGCTTGGAGTCCACCTTGCGGCCGGTCTGGCGCAGAACCGTGCCGTGACCGCGGATGTGCTCGCCGATCAGCCCCAGCTCGTCGACCCGCTGGTACCCCTCCATCAGGACGTTGTTGGTGTCGATCGCGAAGACCGCGAGGTCGTCCTCGGCGAAGTCGCCGTCGAAGAAGAAGAAGCTGCCGTGGCTCAGGCGGAAGACGGAATAGACGATCTCCTCGACCTGATATTTGCCTCCCCAGAGGAGCGAGCTGGAATCGATCAGCTTGCGTTCGAGGAGCATGGCGCCGAAGCGCTTGCCGGGCTGGACATGCGTCTCGGCTTCGTCGAGAGCCTCGCGGGAGAGCTTGCCGGTGCGGTAGAGCACCTGGCCCAGCCGGTCGTCAGGGAGGTTGCTGCCGGCGAAGACGATCTCGCCGCGCCGGAAGTAGATCGATTTCTGGGCCTGATCGGCGATCAGCAGCAGCAGGCCGCTGCGGCGGCTCATGTTGAGCAGGGAGAAGAGGTCGGCGATGCCGAACCCCTCGATGCTGCCGTGGAGGGAGATGCGCTCGGCCTTGAGCAGGGCGGCGGGCCCGGCGTCGGCGCGGATCATGTGGATGAACTGGCGCCCCTCGGCGAAGACGACGAACGGCTCCGGGCGCAGCAGACGCAGCTCGCGCAGGATGCCTCCGGGGAGGGTCAGCTCGCCGCCGCGGCCGATGGTGGCGACGCGGTCCGGCGTGAGCGGCTCGGCGGTCCTGGTTGCGGTGGCCATCGTCCCCTCCAGCGATCTCACTCAGGATCTCCAGTCGTTGAGGGCGAAGCCGCTGCGGCCGAGGGCGGCGGTGACGCCCTTCGCCGTGCGGCGCAGGCCGGCGGCGAGCTGCGAGAAGATCGCTGGGTGGCGCTCCTCGCCCAGGGCACGGCTGGTGATCGCCGCCAGGCTCAGCGTGGTGAGCGGCACCCGGATCGGGTTCCCCTTCTCGTCGCTCGCCTCGAAGGAGCCCCGCTCGCGGTCGGGGGGTCTGAAGAGGTCGAGCTTCTCGCGGTCGAAACGGGTGCAGATCTCGCGCAGCGCGTCGGTTGCGACCGGCCGCGGGGAGACGAGGACGAAGTCGTCGCCGCCATCGTGACCGAGCCGGGCACCCGGTCCCAGCAGATCGAGGGCGCCGCCGAGCACCGCGGCGGTGCGGCACACGAGCCCGTCCCCCATCAGCAGGCCGTAGACGTCGTTGTACTCCTGGAAGCGGTCGAGGTCGGTGAAGATCACGGTGAGGCGGCCGTCCCGGTCCTCGGCGAGGCCGCGCTCGATCCACTCCTGAATGACGCGCCCGCCGGGCAGGTTGGTGAGTGGGTTCGCGAGCTGGGCGATCTGCACCTCCAGCTCGGTCGCCTTGAGCAGGAGCTGCTTGATGGTGACGATGCCGCGCATCCGTCCGTCGCCGCCGGTCACGATCACCGGGTCATATTGGTCGTCGCGGGGGCGAGCGAGCGCCAGCTTGGCGAGCGCGCGCACGGCGACCTTCTCCCCGACGATCAGGGGCTGGGCCTTGGCGACCATCTCCGCCGGCTTCTTCTGGTAGAGGGTGAAGCCGTAGGGGCCTCCGGTCACCGAGTAGTAGTGCTCGCGGGTCACCATGTGGGTGGGCCGGCCGCCGTCGAGGATGACCACGCAGTCGAGCTCGCGGTCGGCCTTGAAGATGCGGTCGAGGTCCTCGGCGATGGCCGAGCCGGTCTCCAGGGTGGTGGTGCCGGCCACCATGGAGCCGACCGTCTGGTCGAGGCCTGGGCTGGTCGAGGACAAGGCGGGATCGGTGCTGGACATGGCATCCCTCCAGACAACTGCTTGAGATCGGGAGGATTGCAGCACGAGGGTGCGGAAAGCGTGTGGCGGGGGCGTGGCACCCGGACGACAACACCCGCCGGGCAGGCCACCGCGATGCGGTACCATCCCCGCGTACCATGCAGAAGAGTTGCCTCTTGAGGATCGGTTGCGCGGGGTGGAGCCTGCCGCGGGCTGAGCACGAGCATTTTCCGGCGGCGGGGAGCCATCTGGAGCGCTATGCGTCCCGGTTCGACGCGGTGGAGATCAACTCGTCCTTCCACCGTCCGCATCGCCCGGCGACGTACGCCCGCTGGAGCGCCAGCGTTCCGCCGTCCTTCCGCTTCTCGGTGAAGGTGCCCAAGGCGATCACCCATGGCCTCCGCCTGCGGCAGGCCGGCGATCTTCTTGAAACCTTTCTGGCGGAGGCGAGCGGCCTGGGGGACAAGCTCGGGTGCCTGCTCGTCCAGCTCCCGCCGAGCCTGAGCTTCGAGCCTGAGGTGGCGGCCGGCTTCTTCGCGGACCTCCGTTCGCGCTCGTCCGCCCCCCTGGCCTGCGAGCCGCGTCATCCGAGCTGGTTCACCCCTGGCGTGGATGGTCTCCTTCAGGAGCTCGGCGTCGCGCGGGTCGCCGCCGATCCGGCGCGCGTGCCGGAGGCCGCGGAGCCGGGTGGCTGGCGCAGGTTGAGCTACCACCGCCTCCACGGCTCGCCGAGGATCTACTACTCGTCGTACCCGGAGGAGTACCTCGATGCTCTCGCCGCGCGGCTGCGGGCCGAGGTGGAGGAGGGGAGGAGCGTCTGGTGCATCTTCGACAACACCACGCTCGGCGCCGCCACCCGCAACGCGCTGGATCTCCGCCGCTCCGTCGCCCGGCGTCCCCTAAGCTAACTGCAAGCAAACACACACCGTACGCGAGCTTGTGACCGCCAGTCACAAGTGGTAGACTCGCAGCCTGCGAGAGGACTACTGCCCCATGAACAATAGCCCCATGAACAATATGATCGGAGAAAGCTGGGTCACCACCACGTTCGACACGCTGGAGGACTGGTCCACGCGCAACTCCTTCTGGCCGTTCCCGTTCGGCACGGCCTGTTGCGCCATCGAGTTCATGTCCACGGTCTCCAGCCACTATGACGTGTCGCGCTTCGGCTCGGAGGTGGTGCGTTTCTCGCCCCGCCAGAGCGACGTGCTGCTGGTGGCGGGCACCATCAACGACAAGATGGCCCCGGTGCTGAAGAAGATCTACGACCAGATGCCGGACCCCAAGTGGGTGATCTCGATGGGAGCCTGCGCCTGCTCGGGCGGCTTCTACCGTGCCTACCACGTGATGCAGGGGATCGACGAGGTCATCCCGGTGGACGTCTACGTCCCGGGCTGCCCGCCGACGCCGGAGGGGCTGATCTACGGCATCCTCCAGCTCAAGGAGAAGGTCATCCGCGAACGCGAGAAGCATTCCGCAAGCAGAACCGGGAATCCGAAGGACCAGGAGAAGACCCAGAGTGTCAACGCTGGCGCCCCAAAGTTAAGACCACGGCCCTGCCCGAGCTCGAAGCCGTCCGGCGCCGAAGTTCCCGGCCGGCAGCATCCTGCCCCAGGAGGGTCTGGACCAGGCGACCTGGATCGTCAGCCGCGACGTCCTCTTCGAGGTCTGCCCGCGAGCTGAAGGAGAACCCGCAGACGCAGTTCGACATGATGCTCGACCTCTGCGGCGTCGACTTCCCCGACCGCGAGGAGCGCTTCGAGGCGGTCTACCACCTCTACTCGATCCAGCGCGGCGCGCGGCTGCGGCTCAAGGTGCCGCTGCGCGAGGACGACCTCGTGCTCCCCTCGATGCTCAAGCACTGGAAGGCGCTCGACTGGTTCGAGCGCGAGGCCTTCGACATGTTCGGCTTCCGCTTCGACGGGCATCCGAACCTGCGGCGCATCCTCACCCACGAGGCGTTCCAGGGTCACCCGCTGCGCAAGGACTACGACGCGGCGCAAGCGCTGGATCCTCACCGAGGACAAGATCTACCAGCCGCATTTCGACCTGCCCGAGCACGGCGACGAGATGTTCGAGCGGATGGCGATCAACATCGGCCCGTCGCACCCGGCCATGCACGGCACCTTCCGCCTGATGGCGGTGCTGGACGGCGAGACGATCGTCGCCTCCGACGTCGAGATCGGCTACCTGCACCGCTGCTTCGAGAAGATGTCGGAGACCCACACCTGGCAGCAGGTGATTCCCTACACCGACCGTCTCAACTACTGCTCGGCATTCATCAACAACGTCGGCTACTGCAAGACGGTGGAGAAGATGCTGAAAGTCGAGGTGCCGCCGAAGGCGGTCTGGGCGCGGATGATCCTCTCGGAGTTCTCGCGCATCATGGACCACTGCGTCTGCAACGGCACGACGCTGGTGGACGCCGGCGGCCTGACCAGCTTCTGGTACCTCTTCCAGCCGCGCGAGGAGATCTACGGCCTGCTCGAGTCGGTCTGCGGCGCCCGCCTGACGGTCTCGGCCTGCCGCATCGGCGGCCTGTCCAGGACCTGCCGCCCGACTTCGAGGCGCGCTGCCGCCGGCTGGTCGACATGATCCCGCCAGTACGTCGAGGACGTCGAGAAGCTGGTCAACAAGAACCGGATCTGGATCGACCGCTCGGTCGGCGTCGCCGCCATCACCGGCGAGGACGCGGTCAACTGGGGCTGGACCGGCCCGTGCCTGCGGGCGAGCGGCGTCGGCTACGACGTGCGCCGGGCCCACCCCTACGACCTCTATGACACGCTCGACTTCGAGGTGCCGGTGCTCTACGGCGGCGACGTCTACGACCGCTTCCGCATCCGCATGCTGGAGATCCGCGAGTCGCTGAAGATCATCAAGCAGCTCCTCGACCGCGGCATGCCGTCCGGGCCCTGGATCGTCGACGATCCGCACGTGGCGCTGCCGTCCAAGGAGGCCTGCTACAACCAGATGGAGGCCATGATCTACCACTTCAAGCTGATCATGGACGGCATCCAGGTGCCGGCGGGCGAGATCTACAACATGGTCGAGGGCGCCAACGGCGAGCTCGGCTTCTACATCCTCAGCGACGGCACCAGCAAGCCGTACCGCAACCACTGCCGGGCGCCCTGTTTCCCGATCTTCTCGACCTTTCCCAGCCTGATCAACGGTGGCTCGCTCTCCGATGCCATCGTCTCGCTGGGCGGGTTGAACGTCATTGCCGGAGAGCTTGAACGATGAGCCAGCCATTGGCCCAGTCGCCCCAGACGACCCAGACGCGGTCCCCCTATCCCACCGAGCCCAAGCCGTACAAGCCGGGGTTCGCCGAGCGGCTCTACCTGCCGCTGCTGGGTGGGATGTGGTGACGATGAAGCACTTTCTGAAGAACCTTTTCAACCCGAGCCGGATGTACACCATCAGCTATCCGGAGGAGCGGCGGGACTACAGCCACCGCTTCCGCGGGCATCACATCCTCACCACCCGTCCCGACGGGTCGGTGCGGTGCGTCGCCTGCTTCCTCTGCGCCCAGAACTGCCCGGCCGAGTGCATCCACATCGAGGCCGGCGAGCATCCGGACGTCAACATCGAGAAGTACCCGACGGTCTACGAGATCGACATGCTGCGCTGCGTCTTCTGCGGCTTCTGCGTCGACGCCTGCCCGGAGGAGGCCATCATCATGTCGAACAACTACGACATGGCCTACTTCAACGCGCGAGCAGTCGATCGTCGGCAAGGCGGACCTGCTGAAGCCGTTCACCTTCGACGAGAACCAGCTCGGCTACCGGCCACGTTTCCCCGAGGAGGACGTCCAGCGCTCCAAGATGCGCCGCGACGCCTTCAATCTCGTCGACGCGGCCAGACAGGCCCAGGAGCGCGAGGCCCACAAGGCCGCGCACCCGTAGGGCGGATCCCTCCCTGGGGGGGAGTATCATCGAACCATGCCGAGCGGTCTCGAAACCGGGTTCATCCTGGACCGCCAGTGGCACTGGATGAGGTCCGGAATGGAACAGTCGAAAAAGCCCGCGTTGCTGGCGCTCGGAAGGGTTCTGTTCCAGACGGGGACGCCCTACGCCCTGATCGGCGGCCTGGCACTCCAGGTCCATCAGGCCGAGCCTAGGACGACCGTGGATATCGATTTCGCCGTCCTGGACCGTGGGGCTATCCCACAGGCTGAGCTGGAGGCTGCCGGTTTCCAGCGGACCGGCCAGTTCGAGCACTCGGAGAACTGGCTGGGTCCGGAGGGGACGCCGGTCCAGTTCACGGACGACCCGGCTCTGGCCGCCGCCGTAGCGCGGGCGGAAGAGATTCAGCTCGAAGGGATACCGCTACGGGTCATCGTCCGCGCCGATCTGCTCCACGCGAAGCTGAGGGCGGCGTCCGACCCCGCCCGCCGCCGTTCGAAGCGCCTTCAAGACCTCGCCGACGCCCAAGGCCTTCTGGAGACGAATCCGGAGCTCGCGGCCGGGCTGACTCCCGAGGAGAGGACCCTCCTGGCCCAACTGCCGATCTGAACATAGGAGAGGGCTCTCCACTCCTTGACAGCTCCGATCCTGAAGATTTAGCCTGTGGTCATGCGCCGAGCCGAGACCCCGAAGCAGGAGGAATTCCCGAAGTTCTCAGTCCCTGAGGACACGCCGCCAATTACCCTGGAGATGGTCAAGACGGCGGAATCTGACTCTTCAGGGCCTTGCCAACTGGAGCCGTCTGCCCTTCGGCCTCGAAGCGGCTGACGTTCCGAGAATCTCCTCCGCCTGTCTCCAACCCTCTGATAGTGGCTCAGTTCGGCTCCCGGCGCCTTTGACGCCCGGGCCTGAAGACCCGGGCTACGCTTCAAACGAAAAGCCTCCTGAAGGAGGCTCGAAGATTCTTCTTGCCGCTTTTCGAGCCGGCTTCAGCCGGCTTTTCGCCTCCAGCGTAGCCGGGGTCTTCAGGCCCGGGCGTCAAAGGCGCCGGGAGCCAAATGGAGCCCCCAACCCCCACCTCTGGTAAGATCACAGCTCGATGGGGAAATCCCAGGAGGCGCGTAGCGCGTTCTCCCGGCAAAACGACGTCCGGGGGCCATGCTCCAGAGAGGACCTGGCATGAAGGCCGGGTCTTTTTTGTTTCACTCCCCGGCAGAGAGACGACCATGATCGCAGAAAACGAGAGACATACGGCCGCGCCCGAGAAGATCGACGAGGTGGTCATCCGCTTCGCGGGCGACTCGGGCGACGGCATGCAGCTTACCGGCACCCAGTTCACCAACACCTCGGCGCTGCTCGGCAACGACCTGTCGACCCTGCCCGACTTCCCGGCCGAGATCCGCGCCCCCGCCGGCACCCTGGCCGGGGTCTCGGCCTTCCAGGTGCGGATCGCCGACTACGACATCCACACCCCGGGCGACTCCCCGGACGTCCTGGTGGCGATGAACCCGGCGGCGCTCAGGAAGGAGATCAAGGATCTCAAGCCGAACGGCATCGTCATCGTCAACACCGACGAGTTCAACGCCGCGCAACTTCGCCAAGGCGAACATCACCGCCAACCCGCTGGAGGACGGCAGCCTCGCCAACTACCGGGTCTTCCAGGCGGCGCTGACCACGATGACCCGCCGCACGCTGGAGGCGAGCGGTCTCGACACCAAGTCGATGGACCGCTGCAAGAACATGTTCGCCCTCGGCATGTGCTACTGGCTGTTCTCCCAGCCGCTCGACAACACGGTCGAGTGGCTGAAGAAGCAGTTCGCCAAGAAGCCCAATCTGGCCGAGGCGAACATCGCCGTGCTCAAGGCGGGCTGGAACTTCTGCGACATCACGGAGCTCTTCCACGACCGCTACGAGGTGCCGGCGGCGCGCGATGGAGCCGGGGCTCTACCGCAACATCACCGGCAACGTCGTCGCTGGCCATGGGGCTGATCGCGGCCAGCCGGCGGAGCGGCCTGCCGCTCTTCCTCGGCGCCTACCCGATCACCCCGGCCTCGGACGTGCTCCACGAGCTGTCGCGCTACAAGAACTTCGGCGTCACCACCTTCCAGGCGGAGGACGAGATCGCCGCCATCTGCGCGGCGATCGGCGCCTCCTTCGGCGGCGCCCTGGGGGTCACCGCCTCCTCCGGGCCGGGCATCGCGCTCAAGGCCGAGGCGATGAACCTGGCGGTGATGACCGAGCTGCCGCTGGTCGTCTGCGACATCCAGCGCGGCGGCCCCTCGACCGGGCCTGCCCACCAAGACGGAGCAGGCGGACCTGCTGCAGGTGATGTTCGGCCGCAACGGCGAGTCGCCGATGCCGATCATCGCCGCGTCCTCGCCCAAGGACTGCTTCGACGTGGCCCTGGAGGCGGTGCGCATCGCCACCCGCTACATGGTGCCGGTGGTGCTGCTCTCGGACGGCTACATCGCCAACGGCTCCGAGCCGTGGAAGCTGCCGGAGGTCGAGGACCTGCCGGACCTGCGGATCGAGTTCCGCGCCGATCCGGAGGGCTTCCTGCCCTACCAGCGCGACGCCGAGACGCTCGCGCGCCCGTGGGCGATCCCCGGCACGCCGGGCCTGGAGCACCGCATCGGCGGCCTGGAGAAGGAGGACGTCACCGGCAACGTCTCCTACGATCCGGTCAACCACGAGAACATGGTCCACCTGCGGGCCGAGAAGGTGGCGCGGATCGC
The DNA here is from genome assembly GCA_963792575.1 of uncultured Acidobacteriota bacterium. Classification (GTDB taxonomy): domain Bacteria; phylum Acidobacteriota; class Thermoanaerobaculia; order Multivoradales; family UBA5704; genus DATARR01. The sequence goes on along the minus strand of CAWBWZ010000020.1, from coordinate 38,428 downwards.
CCGCGACATCCCGGACGCTCGAGGTCTTCGGTGATCCGCAGGCGGGCGAGCTGCTGGTCCTCGGCTGGGGCTCGACCGCGGGCGCCATCCACGGCGCGGTCAACCAGGCCCGCAGGCGAGGGCCTCACGGTCAGCCGCGCCCATCTGCGCTACCTGAATCCCTTCCCGCGAACCTGGGCGAGGTGCTCGCGCGCTTCGAGCACGTGCTGCTGCCGGAGATGAACCTCGGCCAGCTCGCGCTGCTGCTGCGCGCCCGTTACCTCAAGGACATCAGTCACGCTCAGCAAGGTGCAGGGCAAGCCCTTCACCCGTCAAGAGATCCTGGACAAGATCCAGGCGATCCTGGAGCTCAAGCCCATGTCAACTGAGACTCAGCACCGGCGCCGACCCTCGACCAAGAAAGACTTCTCAGACCGACCAGGAAGTGCGCTGGTGCCCCGGCTGCGGCGACTACGCCATCCTCTCGGCCGTGCAGCAGGTCTTCCCCGAGCTGGGCATCCCGCGCGAGAAGTTCGTGGTCGTCTCCGGCATCGGCTGCTCCAGCCGCTTCCCGTACTACATGAACACCTTCGGCTTCCACACCATCCACGGCCGCGCGCCGGCGGTCGCGACCGGGCTCAAGCTGGCCCGGCCGGAGCTGGAGGTCTGGATCGCCACCGGCGACGGCGACGCGCATGTCGATCGGCGGCAACCACCTGATCCACATGCTGCGCCGCAACGTCGGGGTGAAGATCCTGATGTTCAACAACCGCATCTACGGCCTGACCAAGGGGCAGTATTCGCCGACCAGCGAGCTGGGCAAGAAGACCAAGTCGACGCCCGCGCGGCTCGGTCGACTACCCGTTCAACCCGCTGTCGCTCGCCATCGGCGCCGGGGCCACCTTCGTCGCCCGCAGCGTCGACATCTTCCAGACCCACCTGCGGGACACCCTGCGCCGCGCCGCCCAGCACAAGGGGACGGCCTTCGTCGAGATCTACCAGAACTGCAACATCTTCAACGACAAGGCGTTCTCCGACCTCACCGACAAGGAGACCAAGGACGACACCGCGCTCTACCTGGAGCACGGCAAGCCGCTGATCTTCGGCAAGAACAAGGACCGGGGCATCCGCATGCGGGGGACGCAGATGGAGGTCATCGAGCTGGGCGGCGAGTTCGGCCCCGACGACTGCCTGGTCTGGGACGAGTCGCAGGAGAACCCCGCGACCGCCTTCCTCATGGCGCAGCTTCAGCCGCCGCACTTCCCGACGCCGCTCGGCGTCTTCCGCGACGTCGAGGTGCCGACCTACGAGGAGCGGGTGATCGCGCAGATGCAACACCGAGACCGAGCGGCTGGGCGTCGGCAAGCTGGAGGACCTCCTCAAGGCGGGCGATACCTGGACGGTGGAGGAGCAGCCGGCGAGCTGATAAGATCCGCGAACGGAGCTGTGGCAGATCCTACAGCTCCGTTCTCCTGATCCGGCAAAACTGATGGAAGACCTCCACCACTCCCCCTTTGATCAGTTGCGCACGAAGTTTTCCGGAGATTGGCGCGCGATCTCAGAAGCCCGGGAGTACACGACCCAACGTCTTCGAGACCTGGAGTCGCTCAAGGAGTTCGAATCGGACAACACCTCAGTTGTCGTCTTCGGTTCGTTCGCCCGCAGCGAGCTGACGCCGGGAAGTGACGTTGATTGGTCTCTGTTGATAGATGGTCCTGCCGACCCCGAGCACGACCGGATTGTTCAAGCGGTCGGGCGAAGGTTTGAAGAGCTTGGGCTTCAGGAGCCTGGGACCACCCAGACATTCGGTACCCTGGTGACTAGTCATGAATTGATCCAGAATATCGGGGGACTGAACGATACCAATCAGAATCTGACCCGGCGCACCCTCCTTCTTCTGGAGTCGCATCCTGTAACCAATCCGATCGTCCGGGATCGTGTCCTGCGTGGGGTCCTGAACCGGTATATCGATTCTGATACCAGCGTTGCTTGGCATACCCGGCCGGTGCAGGTCATTCCGCGGTTTCTCTTGAATGACATCGCACGGTATTGGCGCACTATGGCGGTCGATTATGCGGCCAAGCGATGGGAGCAATCAGACCGGAAATGGGCGTTGAGGAATGCCAAACTGAGGATGTCCAGAAAACTGCTTTTCGCATCTGGTCTCCTACTTTGCTTCAGCTTTGAGCTGTACTCTCCGGAAAATCGAGAAGATATCCTCTCCGACAGTGCGATGGTGGCTCCGCGTCTTGCCGACTTTCTTCTGCGACAGATCTCCCTGACTCCGCTCGACATACTTTCTCAGGGGCTCTTAAGGACGGACCAGGGTGAAGCCACAAGGGACATCATGGGCTCCTATGATGCATTCCTCTCGCTTCTGGCCGATCCGGATCGACGTAAGCATCTCGAGAGCCTGAGGTTTGAAAAGGCGGTAGGTGATTCCGTCTTTGAGCACGTCCGCGAGCTCAGTCACTCGTTTCAGCGAGGGTTGAATAAATTGTTCTTTGAGGCGGAGGTTATCAAGGAACTGACGACCGCTTACGGGGTGTTCTAATGCGGTCGATTGGCTTTTCGACAGGTGCCTTGGCTAAGGGGGACTTTCGCGCTGCTCTGGAGATGCAGGGCCGCTTGGGACTAAAGGCGGTTGAGCTTTCCGCCTTGCGGAGCGACGAGCTGCTCCCTCTGATGGAGGCTTTGTCTACTCTCGATCTTCAGCCCTTCTGCCATGTCTCTCTCCATGCTCCCAGCCGGTTGGCCAGATTGGATGAGCTCGGCCTGGTTGCCATACTGAACGATGTGCCGATGTCTTGGCCGATTATCGTGCATCCGGATCTGATCGAAGTTCCATCGCGCTGGCGCTTCTTCGGGCCTCGGCTCTGTCTGGAAAACATGGATCAGAGAAAGCCGATCGGAAGGACGGTCCCGGAGATGGAGAGCCTGTTCGAACAGCTTCCTGATGCGAGCTTCTGCTTTGACATCGGGCATGCCAGGCAGGTTGACCCCACGATGGGCATAGCCATCGGAATGTTGCGACGATTCAGCGGACGGCTTCGACAGATTCACATGAGCGAAGTGGATCCAAAAGGCAGGCATATTCCCATCAGCTTTGCCGCCCTGTGTGCCTTCCAAAGAGTCGCCAAGCTGCTTCCCGAGAATTGTCCTGTGATCCTGGAATCCGTGGTTGAGCCTGGCGGAGCGCAGGCCGAAATTGAAATGGCGATTCGTGCGCTGATGGAGAATCCCGATCTCGGCTACGCCTCGTTAGGCCCATTCAGAGAGGCTCAGTCCGGTCTCTGAGATCATGGCCGACCTCCTTAGGGCCGGGGATACCTGGACGGTGGGGAGCAGCCGGCGAGTTGAGCGGGATCTTCGCCGTTTGAATTGGGGCGCCTCTGAGGGCGCCCCTTTTCATTGTCTTTCCACCGCGATTACGGAATCTGCTCGTCCGGTGCCGCTTTAGCGCTCATCACCTTCGCAAGCATGGCCTCGAGCGCTTCGACCCTCTTTGCCAGATCGGCGTTCTCGCGCTGAAGAGTGGCGATCTCCTGGCCCTTGCTCTGGAGGATCTGATCGAGACCCTGGACGGCCAGCAGGGCGACGCCCGCCTGATCGCCGGGAGCGATGTGCTTGTCGTCCGCACCCAGCCCGAAGGCCTGGTGGAAGTCCTCGGCCATGGGACCGACGTGGCGCACCGCGTTCTCGGTCTTGTAGCTCCAGAGAGAGACCGGCAGGGCGGACACGCGCGCCAGGACATCCTTGGGATCGAGGGATGTGAAGTCGGTCTTGAGATCCCGGCTCGAGCCCTGGGTCAGTACCCCGGCGATGGTCAGATTGCCGGTATTGGTCAGGGACATCTCTACGCCGGTGTGGGCCTGCTCATCGACCACGAAGCTGCTGCCTGACGTGCCGTTTGACCAGCGCTGGGGAAGGCTCGTATCTTTGTAGATCAGGATGGTGCCGCCCTTGTTCCGGAGCTCCAGCATCTCGCGCGGCGTCGTCGTGGCGTTGGTCTCCTCGATCAGCGCCTTGTTCGTTCCGGCGCTGCCGGTGACGTGGAGATGATTCGCCGGCGTCAAGGTTCCCAGGCCGATATTGCCGTTCGTGGGAAATATGGTCAGGGCGTTGTCGGGAGCCCCTCCGCCGATCCTGAATGGAACGGTGTTCTGGGTTACGTCGCGGATAAAAAAATCGCCATTGACGTTGGGGAGATCGTTGGCCTGTATGGCCCAATCCCGCGTGCTGGGATGGCAGCAACTGGTATTGTCGAATTTGATCTGCAGCAAGCCGCCGAAATCTTCCTTGAGGGTCAATGTGGGGTCACCGGCGTTGACCGCCGCGCAGACAGGTCCGATACAGGCGCGTCCTACGACGACGAGGTCGTCGTTTACCACGATGTCTTTGGTGGGCAGGAGAGGCGGCTTGACGGGATTCGGCTTCACGAAGCCGCCCCCCTGAACCGAGAGGAAGCCCGATTGCACGGGAGGCACCTTGGTCAGCTTCTCAGGCAGCCGCTGTACGGCTCGCAGCTCATACGCGTAAGTTCCGTCAGGCATGGGATCGCCCTTGGAGTCGGTGAGGCTCAGATAGGGCGTCTGACCGGGCTCGAACTCCCGCCGAAGGAAGAGATCTTCAGGGCCGGCGACCGTCAGGACCAGGCGTGCATTCACTTCGGGAAGCCAGTCGACACGCCCTGACGCCACCTCGAGGTGGGCGAGAGGTGCCTTGGGTTCCTGAGGCTTCAGGTCCGCTCCCGAAAGGGTGAAAGGCCAGATCACGATCATCGCCACGAGGGTAAAGCCGCTAACCTCTCGTCTACGAAGCATTGCGTCTCCTTTCGTCTCGCTTGCGCGAATAAGTTAAGAAAACATTATATCACATTCTGTATAACTATGGTGCTGGTCCCTGTATAGTCTCTTCCATGGCCGACCTCCTCATCCTCGCCCACGGCGGCTCGTGGGACATGCGATTCCAGATCTCCGCGCTGGCGGCGAGCACGGCGGCGGCGGGGGAGCGGGTGGATGTGGCGCTGTTCTTCGGCGCCCTTGACGCCTGGGTACGGGGGCGGTGGGACGAGATCGATCCGCAGCCGCCGGTCTCGGCCGAGCGCCTGGAGTCGCTCGGCATGCCGCCGCTCTCCGAGATGCTCGCCGCCGGGCGCGAGGAGGGGCTCATCCGCTTCTACGCCTGCAGCGCCTCGGCCCGCATACTCGGACTCGACACGGCCGCCGTCCAGGCCTCCGTGAACGCTTTCCTCGGCTGGCAGAGCTTCTCGCAAATGATCCGTGACGCCGGCAAAGTGGTCACGCTCTAAGGGGATCCCATGGAGACGCGCATCGCCTTCGTCGGCTCGGGGGTCATGGCGGAGGTCATGATCCGCGGGCTCCTCGCTCATGGGCTGGCCTCGCCCGGCCGGATCTGGGCCGCCGGTCCCCGGACGGAGCGGGCCGAAGAGCTCGCCGGCGCCTACGGAATCCATGGCACCACGGATAGCCTGGAAGCCATCGAGAGCGCGGATCTGGTCGTCCTCGCCGTCAAGCCGCCGACGCTCGCCAAGGTGCTGCGGCAGATCCGCGGCAGCCTGCGCCCGGATCACGTCGTGCTGTCGATCGTGGCCGGCGTCCGCACAGCGGCGATCGGCGGCGCCCTGGGGCGTCCGGCGGTCGTCCGCTGCGTGCCCAATCTCCCTGCCGGATCGGCCGCGGCCTGACGTTCTGGACGGCGACGCCCGAGGTCCCCGCAGCGGCTCGCGAGACCGTGCGGGCCGTGCTGGGGACCCTGGGGCGGGAGGTCTACTTCGCCGACGAGGCCCAGGTCGAACGCGCCACCGCCGCCTACGGCACCGGTCCGGCGCTGCTCGCCCAGTTCGTCGAGTCCCTGGAGGACGCGGCGGTCTTCGTCGGCGAGCCGCGCGCCCTCGCCCGCGAGATGCTGCTGGAGACGATCCTCGGCACCGCCGAAATGATGCGTCGCCTCCGGCCGACCTCCCGGCGAGCTGGCCGACGAGGTGACCTCCCCCGGCGGGCTCACCTCCCGGGCGCTTCACGAGCTGAACGAGGGGCGTTTTTCAGCGGTGCTCAACCGTGCGATCCAAGCCGCCTATGGCCGGACCCTGGAGATCGGCGATCAGCTGGACGAGCAGCTGAGAGACGGGAGCTAGTGCCTGAGAGGGTATCTCGAAAGTCAGCCCCGCAGGGGCGTAGGCGTAAAGCCTGGGGTTTCAACCCCGGGTATAAAACGTCCTTCCTCTCCAGAAGCCCCAAAGGGGCGCAGGCAGCCAACTGACCAGTCCTCGCTGCCTGCGCCCCTTCGGGGCTCGATGGGTTTGGGGTGACTCGCTTCCTGGGGTTGAAACCCCAGGCTTTACGCCTACGCCCCTGCGGGGCTGACTTTCGAAACACCCTCTGAGTGAAGAGATTGGAATCAGCAGTGTATTGACCTGCTAGATATCCAGAAAGAATTCATCGGAGGACGGCGACGGCAGCCTCAAAGCGTGCGTGCTCCTCATCGGTCCAAGTTCCAGCCAAGCTTGCCAAGCCGTTTCTCTTCTCGTCCGCGGTACCGGCCTGCAAGGCTCGGCGGAGGAGCTCGATCACGGTCTGATCGAGGGGAGCCTGGAGCCTCATGCTTTCGCGCTCGAGGCTTGGGCGAGCTCAGGAGGCAGGTTGTGGATGGTGAGGTTTTCCATGGTCGGCTCCTCTTTCTAGCCTTCATTCTATCCCTTGGCGCGGGGTAGAAGGCTCTATCGTCTGCTATCCTCTCTGAAAATCCACCCTGTCCTACCCCGGAGATCTCCGCATGGTGACCGATGCCGTGAGCGAGCGTGCTCAAACTGAGGTCTCGATCCCGTATGGGGGGCGCCTCCTGCTGACCCTCGCCGCGTTGGCCCTGTATGCGCTCGGGCGCTTCGTGCCGCTCCCCTTCGTTGATATGGACGTTCCGGATCCCTCTTTCTCCGACAGAGAGCGGATCAGCGTCGTGGTGCTGGGGATCACGCCCCTGTTCCTGGGCTTTACCCTGGTCGAGCTGTTCTCTCTGGCGACCATACCCGGTCACCGCCTGCGGCAGAGCGGAGCCGCCGGGAGGTCCAGGCTCAACCGGGCGGCCCTGATCACGGGCCTTCTGATCGCCGCCACACAGGCCATGGGAATCGCCATCTGGCTGGAGCGGATGACCAAGCCCGACGGCTTTCCCCTCGTGCCCTCTCCAGGGATCGGGTTCAGACTCTTCACGACCCTGACCCTGACCGCCGCGACCGCCGCGCTCTACGCCATGGGCCAGCTCCTCTCCGCTTATGGGATTGGCAATGGGTTCGCCCTGCTGACGCTGACCCCTCTTGTCCTGTCGATCGGGCTGGGAGCGTTCGCGAGAGAGGGATTGCGGCTCCAGGATTCCCTGGCGCCGGCGATCAGCATCCTGTTGGCGGTCGGCCTGGCCGTGCTGATCCTTCGCTTCATCCGGAAGGCCGAGGACCGGTGGATTCCGGCGTTCCCGCAGGGGATCTTGCCGCTCCTGTGGGGCAACTCCCTCGCCGCCCTGCTCCTCGCCATCCCTGGTCTCCCACAGTCGCGGATCACCAGCGTCGTGCTGGCGCTGATCACAATCCCCATCCTCTCGTGGCTGACGTTCCAGCTGTTCAGCAGCCGCCCCCGCTTGCACGCGAACCTGACCGATCCGGAAGAGCTCCTGGAGGAGCTCGCGGCGACCCTGAATCGCTGGATGATCACCGCCACGGCGCTGCTGACCGTCGGCACCGTCGCCGTCCTGGCTTGGCGGGAGTACCAGCCGAACCCGATCGCGTTCGCGTTCGATCTCGGGAGCCTCCTCATGCTGGTGGCAATCGGGCTCGACCTCTGGGACCAGTACCGGTTCCAGCGGCGGGTCGGCGCGACGGCCCACCTCATCCAGCTCGACAACGTCCACTTTTCCTACCGGCTGGAGGAGCAGCTGCAGGAGGCGGGGATCGAGGCGCTGGCGCGCGGGCATCAATTCCGCTCGCTCTACTTCTTCTTCGGGGCGCTGTTCAAGATCGATGTGCTCGTCGCCGTGGAGCAGCTCGGCCAGGCCCGCGCGGTGCTGGCGGAGCTCGAGACGGCTCGCGAGATCCGCGCGTTCTAGGCCTACGGCTTCCGCCGCACCGTCACCCGGATCGAGCCCTGCTGCACGGGCGCGGCGGTGACATGAAGGCGCAGCTTGCCGCCGGCCGCCGCGTCGCAGGAGTCGATCGCTACCTTGAAGGGGTCCCAGGAGTCGCGGCGCCGGAATTCGCCGGTGGCCTCCAGGCCTTCGCAGCCGCTTAAGGTGGCCGCCGGGAGCTCGACCTGGAGGCCGCGCAGCGTGAGCGGCTGCGCGTCGTTCGAGTTGACGATCCAGAACTGCTCGGCGCCGGCGGGCGGGTTCTTCACCCCTTCGACATAGAGCCGCCCGGGCTCGATCACGTCGTAGGTCACCTTTCGGCCGGACAGCCGGACGATCACGTAGTGCGAGAACCCGCCGCGGTCGGGAGGCGCGTAGAGCGGCGCGCCGGCGCCGCCGGCCACGAAGTAATCAATGAAATCGTGCTGCTCCGGGGGCTCATGCCAGAAGAGATGCTCGTGCCCCGAGAAGACTGCCGCCACCGGATAGCGGGCGAAGAGTTCGTGCAGCTCCGAGCGGCGGGCGATCGCCGGATGGCTCCGGCCCGCCGGCGGATCGATGCGCGGCGACTGGTAGAACTCGGTGTGGGTGAACAGGAAGATGGCCCGCGCGTTCTCATTATTCGCGAGGTCCTTTTTCAGCCAGTCGAGCTGCGGGCCGGAGATCGCGTCCTCGTCCCCCGGCACGGCGGTGTCGAGGGCGATGAAATGGGCCCCGGCGTAGTCGACGGCGCCGTAGAGCTGGCCGAAGTGGCTGACGAAGACCTCCTCGGAACAGCGGTTTTTGGCCGCGGGATCGGGGTCCGCCCAGCAGAGCTGATCGGGCTTGCTCGCGCAGTCGCTCGCGCGCTGATCGCTGTGGATCTCGTGGTTGCCGGGAGCGTTGTAGAACGGGACGAAGCCGGCCAGCGATTGGGCGGCCTCGCGGAACCGCTCATACTCCGCCTCGAGATCGCCGCGGGTGTCGCAGTAGCCGTAGACGGTGTCGCCCGTCCAGAGCACGAAATCGGGGCGGATCAGGCCGATCTCGGAGAGGATGGTCTCGGCCACGCGCGGCAGCGGCGCGCCCTTGGCGGTGGGGCGGTTGTCCCCGGCGACCACGAAGATCACGTCCTCTTTGGGATCTCTGTCCTTGAGCTCGATGCCGGTGAAGCTGGTGAGCTTGCGGTCGGTCGCCGCGCCGAGGGGCGGCGCGAGGCAGAACGCGAGAAGGATCAGGAACGGGACGCCCGTCTTGAAGATCATCGTCGGACCTCTTGCTGAAAGAATGAGCCCTGGCGGGCGTTTGGGGGAGCGCGCCGTTTTGGGGAGAGTATCACCGCCGCGTATGATAGGCGTCCCGATGCGCCGCCCGACTCCATTCCTCGCCCTGTCCTGCTTCCTCTGGGGCCTCCTCGCGTTCGCCTTCACGGGCTTCGCGCGGGAGACGAGCGCGCCCGCCCATCTGCTGGCTCCGTGGTCCGGCGCGACGCTCGCGGCCGGCTCGACGGCCGAGCTGGAGTGGACGCCGGGCGAGCGCTTCGCCGAGCTCCAGCAGGTCCAGGAGTGGGAGGCGTTCCTCAGCCTCGACGGCGGTGCGACCTATCCGGTGCGGATCACGCCGCATCTGGATCAGGACCTGCGCCGGATCCGCTTCCAGGTGCCGCCCCTGCCGGCGCGGGACGTCCGCGTCCTCCTGCGCTTCGGCGACGAGACCCGGGAGACCGCCGTCGAGCTGCCGGAGCGGTTCGCCATCGCCGCCTCTCCGGGTCAGCTCCGGGCTCTGGGCAGGACTCTGCCGCTCGCGCAGCCGGCTTTCGCCCCGGGCGAGCCGGCCCTCCCCGGCCAGTCTGGAGTCATCGCCTGGGTGGAAGGCTCGCGCCGCGGCGGCGGTTTGCGCCAGGTGGTCACGGCCGAGACGCCCGGCCTGCGGTCGCGGCTCGCTCCTCTGGAGACGCACGGCGAAGCCGCCGTGCTCGCCGCCGAGCCGACTCCGCTCGAGTCTCCGGGTTCCGTGCCGGAGGCTCGGGCCGCGGCGCCGTCCGCCGGCCGCCGGACGGCGCTGTCGCGCGCCGGGACGGGCCCTCTTTTCTTCCTCGACATCCTCCTCCTGATCCAGCGGCAGAACGAATAGATCGAAACCTTTGCTGTCGGTTTGGCGAAGGCGGGGCGCCCGTGTGTGGCGGCCCGATCGATCATTGATCATTGCCCTGCTTTGCAGGAGGAGTTTCCCGCATGTCTTCTTTCAGGACTCTGTTCGCTTTCTGCGCGCTCTTCTGTCTTCTTGCCGTCAACGCCCAGGCGCAGACGCCCGCGATCGGCGCCATCCGCGGCCAGGTGCTCGATCCGGCCGGCGCGCCGATCGCCGGCGCGGAGGTCACGATCACCAATGAGGCCACCGGCTTCGCGCGCACGGTGCGCACCGACGCCCGCGGTCTCTATACCCTCCCCGAGCTGCCGTTGACGGGGACCTACCGGATCCAGGCCACGCGCGAGGGGCTCGCTCCGCAGGAGCGGGCGGGGATCCAGCTCCGCGCCGGCCAGACGGCGGCGATCGACGTCGTCCTCAATCCCGCGGCGGTGGAAGCGGCGATCACCGTCTACGGCACGGCCGAGTCGGTACAGTCCGGCTCGCCGCAGCTCGGCGACCGCTTCGACGCCACGCGTCTCCAGGAGACGCCGATCATCGGCCGCAAGCTCACCTCGCTGCCGCTGCTCGATTCGGCGGTGCGCTCGGCGCGCGGCACCGGCGACCTGTTCCTCAACAACACGCTGTTCGTGATCAACGGCGGCGGCCGGCGGCAGGCGGGCTTCACCATCGACGGCAGCACCGCCGATGACGCCTGGGGGCGGCAGACGGTGTTCACCAATATCCCGCTCGGCGCCCTCCAGGAGCTCACGGTTCTCACCAACGCCTTCTCGGCGGAGTACGGCCGCAGCGCTGGCGGCGCCATCAACCTGGTGACCCGCTCGGGAACGAACGACCTGCGCGGCGATGTCGTGGCCCTCTACCGGCCCGGCGGCCTGCAGGCGGACGCGCCGGTCACCGGCCAGAAGTCGCGCGACGAGCTGAAGCAGGGGAGCGCCTTCCTTTCGGGGCCGCTGATCCATGACCGGGCCTACTGGTCGGTCGCCGGCGAGTACAACGATCAGGACCGCGATTCGATCATCACCTCGCCGCTGGCGCCCGGCGTGTTCACCGGCCACTATCAAGCAGAAGCTCTTCTTCGCCCGCGCCGACGCCGACCTGAGCGCGAGCAACCACCTGTTCGGCCGCTTCAATCTCGACCACTTCACCGACACCAACCCGCAGGACGTGGTGGGCGGCATCACTCTGCCGAGCGCCGGGCGCTCCTTCCGGCGCGACACCGAGTCGGTCCAGATCGGCGACACCGCCGTGCTGGGGGCCGACGCCTTCAACGACGCGCGGCTGATCTGGCAGAACGGCGATCCCATCACGCAGTTCGACCCCCGCACCCCCTCGACCCAGTACGTCCGCACCGGCGTCTCCACCGAGGGGGAGTCGCGCTACGCGAACCTCACCAACCGCCAGGAGCAGTTCGCCGACACGGTATCGCTGTCGCTGGGGAGCCATCTCCTCAAGCTCGGCGGCGACTACATCCACTCCCGCTCGGGGGGGAACGGCCAGGAGTTCGGCTCGCCGTTCGTGCTCGGCCAGTTCACCTTCCGGCCCGGGATCTCGCCGTCGATCCCCACCTCGCAGCTCACGATCAACGACGTGACGCGCTACACCCAGGGGTTCGGCAACGTCCACTATTCGGTGACCGACAACCTCTGGTCGCTGTTCGCCCAGGACGACTACCGCCTGCGCGGCAACCTGATCCTCAACCTCGGCGTGCGCTACGACCGGCAGGATCTGACCGGCGACGACGACAACGTCGCGCCGCGTCTGGGCTTCGCCTGGAACCCGGGCAACAGCCCGCGCACCACGGTCCGCGGCGGTTTCGGGATCTACTACTCGCAGATTCAGGCCAACACCGACGCCGCCTGGGAGCTGGCCGGCCCGACCGGGTTCTGTCACCTTCGGCGTCGCGCCCGGTCAGTTCGGCTTCCCGACGTCGCTGGCGCCGCTGCCGGCTTTCCCGGCCGGGGCGGTGCTGCCGGCGCGCGACATCACCGTGCGGCCGGGGCGCGCCGGTTTCTACAATCAGTTTTTCGACACCTCGCGGCTGTTCGGCGGCTACCCCGACAGCTTGAGCAATCCGCGCACCGTCCAGGCGACGCTCGGCGCCGAGCGTGAGCTCGGAGTGCAGTGGTTCCTGAGCGTCGACGGCGTGCACGCGACCACCACCGACATCCCGCGCAACCTGGACCTCAACGCGCCGTCGGAGTTCGTGCGCACCGCCCCCGGGCAGACCCGTCCGGCGACCACGGCCGACGCCACCCGTCCGATCACTCCGGTAGCCAACGGCTATCGCCGCATCCTGGTGACGGTGGACAAGGGGGAGAGCCGGTACGACGGCCTGCAGCTCAACCTGCGCAAAGCTTTCGCCACCCGCGGCGGCCTGCTGCTCAGCTATACCTGGTCGCACACCCGCAACAACGTCGAGGCCGACGCGCCGGGCGGCGATCCCAACGACGTGCACCGGCTCGACAAGGAGTGGGCGGACAGCCTGCTCGACCAGCGCCATCGCGGCGTCCTCAGCGGCTGGGTGGGGCTGCCGTTCGAGCTCCGCTTCGGCGGCATCGCCGAATATGCCACCGGCCGCCCCTACAACATCACCACCGGCGTCGACAACAACGGCGACGGCGCCAACACCGACCGTCCGGTGATCAATGGCCACGTGATCGGCCGCAACGCCGGCCGCGGCGACGACCTCTACCAGATCACGCTCTTCCTGGAGCGCGATTTCTCCCTCGGCTTCGCCACGCTCGGCCTGCGCGGGGAGGTCTTCAACGTGACCAATCACCAGAACGTGGTGGGCTACAACGGCGTCTATGGCAACGACCCCTCGGGTCAGCCGCTGTCGACCTTCGGCCAGCCGCTCGGCGGCCTCGCCAACGTCGACCCCGGCGCGCCAGTGGCAGTTCCAGGCGCGGCTGCGGTTCTAGCCGGTTTGAGAATGAGATGACCGATCCTCTCCTCGCCGTGCGGGAACTCGCCAAGAGCTACGGCCCGCGCCGGGCTCTGGACGCGGTGAGCTTCACCGTGCGGCCGGGGGAGGTGCTCGGATTGATCGGTCCGAACGGCGCCGGCAAGACGACGCTGTTCGAATGCCTCGCCGGCGTGCTGCCCGCCGACGCCGGCGAGGTCCGCGGCTCCGCCGGCCGGCCGCTCCCGCCCGCGGCACGGAGCGGATCGATGTTCTACGTTCCGGACGGCATCGCGCCATGGCCGGACCAGCCGGTCTGCCGCGTGCTGCTCTTCTTCCGCGATCTCTGGGGCCTGCCGGCGGAGCGCCTGTCCGCCGTCGTCGACTCGCTGAAGCTGCGCGCCCTGCTCGGCTCGGCGGTGCGCTCGCTTTCCAAGGGGGAAAGAAAAAGGTTTCTCATCGCGCTCGGCCTCCTCTCGCCGCAGCCGCTCCTGCTGCTCGACGAGCCGTTCGACGGGCTCGACCTGCGCCAGACCCGCGAGGCGACCGCCATCCTCCGCGACGAGGCGGCGCGCGGGCGGACGCTGTTCCTCTCGATCCATCAGCTCGCCGACGCCGGCCGCGCCTGCGACCGCTTCGTGCTGCTCGCAAGCGGGCGCGTGGTGGGGGAGGGGACCCTCCCCAGGCTCCGCGAGCACGCCGGGATCACCGAGGGTGGGATGGAGGAGGTGTTCCTCGCGCTTACGTAGGCTCTTACGTAGGATAGCTCCGCTGGTCTCTCTGGAAGCCCGGGAGCTCCTCGCCTCGCGCGCGTTCTGGCTGCTGCTCGCGATGACCGGTCCGCTCGTCGGGCAGGCCTTCATCACCGCCGTCGAGACCTACGCCGAGGCGAGCGGGGCCGGCGGCGGTCCGGCCGCGCTCGCTCAGGGCTTGAGCCCGCTCGACGGCATCGTCGTGCCCACCTTCGGCGCCTACGCTCTGATCGCCACGTTTCTCCTGCCGTTCGTGGCCATCCGCCTGGTCGCCACCGAACGGGAGAGCGGCGCCGGCAAGCTCCTGGCGCAAACCCGCGCCGGCCTCGCCGCGCGGCTCGCCGCCAAGGCGGCCGTGCTGCTGCTCGGCTGGCTCGCCGCCTGGCTCCCCGGCCTTCTCGCCCTTCTGCTCTGGCGCTTCTATGGCGGCCATCTCGATTTCGGCGAGACCGCCAACGTCTTCCTCGGCCATCTCCTGCACGCCCTGGTGACGATCGGGATCGCGGTGGCCGCCGCGGCGGTCTGCCGGAGCAGCGCGAGCGCGGCCATCGTGACGCTCGGCTTCACCGTCGGCGCCTGGGCGCTCGATTTCGTCGCCGCGGGGCGCGGGGGGCTGATCGCCCGCCTCGCGCCGTTCACCCCCGAGGCGGCTTTGCGCACCTTCGAGCATGGCGAGCTGCGGCTGGCGGTGCTGGCCATCCTGATTCTCGCGAGCCTCGCCGGCTTCGCCTTCGCGGGGCTCTGGCTCGATCCGTTCCGGCCGGCGCCGTCGCGTCTCGCGCGCTCGATCGCGCTGGTGCTCCTCGCCGTCGGCTGCGCGGCACTCGCGTCATCCTGGCGCTCCGGCCGGGACCTCGCCGAGGACCGGCGGAGCTCGTTCCCGCGCGCCGACGAGGCGCTGCTGCGGACGATCCGCCAGCCGGTCCGCGTCACCGCCTACCTCTCCCCCGAGGATCCGCGGCGCACCGATCTCGAGATCAACATCCTCGCCAAGCTCCGCCGGGTGCTGCCGGATTTCGCCGTGACCTACCGGCGCAAAGCCGCACCGGGCTGTTCGAAAGCTCCGAGCATTATGGAGAGATCTGGTACACGGTGGGGGAGCGGCGAGGAGCAACTCCGTTCGACCATCGAGCCGGTCGTGCTCGCCAAACTCTACGAGCTCGCCGAGACGGCGCCGCCGCCCGCGGGCGCCGATCCATCCTATCCGGGCTATCCGCTGGCCGCGTCTCCGCGCGGCGCGGCGCTCCTGTTTTATCTCGTCTGGCCGTTGGCCGCCGGCCTGGCATTCGTCCTGTTTCGCGGCCGTTGGAGATCGTCATGCGGAAATCTCGTCTGATCCCGTTCGCACTTCTCGCCGTCTCGCTCGGCGTGCCGCCCCTCGCCGCTCAGAAGCCCGCGGCGGCGCCTGCCGTCATCCGCTTCGACCTCAACAATGAAAAAGAAGGCGGAGAGCCCTCCAGGTTCCTCTCCGTGGTCGGCGACTGGTCGATCGCGACCGACGACGGCGCGAAGGTCCTGCTGGTCGACGGCCGCCAGTGGAAGAAGGGCCAGCCGGCCGGCGGCCTCGCCGACAAGGCGCGCACCATCTACGGCGCGCGCCACGAGGAGTTCATCGACAACGTCAAGGCGTTCGCCTACTTCCCCTACGCCGTGGCCACCGGCGTCGACGACTTCCAGAACGGCGAGATCTCGCTGCGCTTCAAGCTGCTCGGCGGCGCCCTCGACCAGTGCGCCGGCATCCTGTTCAACCTCAAGCCGAACGGCGATTACCTGGCGGTGCGCTTCAACGGCAAGGAGGACAACCTGGTCCTCTGGACCTTCAACAGCGGCACGCGGAAGTTCGTCAAAAAGGGGGTCAAGGACGTCCACATCCCCTTCCGCGAGTGGCACGCGATCAAGATCGCCGTCCACGGCACCCAGCTCGAGGGGTATCTCGACGGCGAGAAGCTCCTCGACTACACCCTCCCGGCCCCGGTCACCGGCAAGGTGGGGGTCTGGTCGAAGACGGACAGCATCAGCGAGTTCGCGGAGTATGTAGTGGCGCCGATGGGGAAATAGGGGAGCAGGCGTTGGTGGCCTGCGACCTCACCCTCGGTCCCTCTCCTGAAGGAGAGGGAGGGCCTTACGGGCAATCCGTCTCGAAGTCGTCCCCCTTCTCCTTCAGGAGAAGGGGATAGGGGTTGAGGTCGCAGGCCACGGACGCTCCAGCTGCTATAATTTGGTCACCCACTCAATTGCAGAGATGAGGTGACCTTGGCGCGCCCCGAAAAGATCAGCACCCTTGTCATCGCCGCCGATAAAGGGACGAAGGCGCTCGTCCGCGATCTTCTGGAAAGCCTCGACGGTTCCCTCCGCGACCGCGTAAAAGTCGAGAGGAAAGAGACAGGCAAGGTGGAGATCTCTTTCCCCTCCCGGGATGTCTCTGCCCTGACCCACGCGCTCGAGCGCCTGCTGGAAAAGAAGAAGGAAAAGCTCCGATTTCCCCTCACTCTCACCCCTCAGGGTTTTTCTCAGAAGGCGAGAGAAGCGATCTCTGCGCTTGAAAGAACCTATTCGATTCGGACGGTCTTTGTGCCTGCGGGGGCAGACAAGACGGTCCGTTATAGCGGCGGACTCGCAGCCATGGCGGAGGCCGCCAATAGTGCGGATTTCATCCCGGGGGCCGATCCGGTTCTCCCTCCCATGACCGCGGCCTCACCTCCCGAGAGAGGGGACGACGCCGAGGCGGCCCGTGCCGCCGAACCCCCGCAACCCGATCCGCCCCGCAAGGCCTACGGCCTGCTGCAATGCCCGGACACGGTGGTGGTTGGGGAGGAGATGGAGCTCATCGTTGGCCTTTCGCGCGAGGCGCCGCCGGGGGTCGCGGGGCCGCCGCTCGAACGGCCGGAGGCGAGCGTCGGCCCCTACACGATGACGATTCAGGTGATCGCCGAAGGGTTCACCCCGCGCGAAGGGGAATCCTTCCGCCAGGCGCTGCCGGTCACCGCCGAGGTGCCGTTCCCCACCGTCACGCTGCACCTGACGGCGGCTCCACAGAGAGCCGCGAAACAGAAACGCGAGATCCACGCCTCCTATACCGTCGACGGCCAGCCGCTCGGCTTCGCCGTCCGCTTCCTGATGGTGGTCCGCAAGGCCGGAGCCGCCCCGGAGGAGCCCACCACCGCCTCGGGCGTCAATGTGCAGGTGCCGTCAGCGATGCGGGCGGCCGATCTCACCGCCGTGATCCGGCGCCAGACAGGCTCGGCGTCGACCCTGCTCTGGACCTTCGAGTCGCCGCATCCGTTGAACCTCCCCGACAAGGCGATCCCGATCGAGATCGGATTGGCGCCGCAGGACTTCGCCCGCCGGCTGATGAACGAGGTCAACAAGAGCCAGGGGCAGGAGGGGACCTACGAGTTGCTGGTCGGCCGCGGGCTCGAGATCCAGCAGCACATGCCGCCCGAATTCTGGGATCTGCTGCGCGCCGCGAATGCCTCGACGCCCGGTCTCCCCACCGTGCTCTTTCTCTCCCAGGACCCGTTCATCCCCTGGGAGCTCGCCGTCCTCGACGAGCCGCTGTTCGATCCGGAAGCGGCGCCGTTCCTGGGCGCCCAGGCCGTGGTCGGCCGCTGGGTCCAGCCCGCCGACCGGCAGACCCGACCTCACCTGCCCCCGCCGGCGGAACTGGAGGTGGGGCGGATGTCCTTCGTCACCGGCATCTACTCCGGCGCGACCGCCCCGCGGCGGCTCAAGGAGGCCGAAGCCGAGGTCGAGGAGCTGCAGGCCGAATTCAGCCAGGACGCCCCGGCGGACCGGGTGACCAGGGTCGACGCCAGGCTCAAGGAGGTCCTCGCCAGCCTGCGGGCCGATCCCGGCGCCGATCTGCTCCATTTCTCCCTCCACGGCCGCTTCGATCGCACCGGTCTCGAGGACGGATTGCTTCTGATCGACAGCAAATGGCTCATGCCCGCGCAGGTGAAGGGCACGGATCTCCACCACGGTCCGTTCGTTTTTCTCAACGCCTGCCAGGTGGGGCAGGGGGACGAGGTGCTCGGCGTCTACGCCGGCATGGCGGAGGCCTTCCTCTTCGCGGGCGCGTCGGCCGTGGTGGCGCCGATCTGGTCGGTCGACGACAAGGTGGCGCACGACATTGCCCTGAGCTTCTACCAGGCGACCCTGCGCGACGGCAGCGACACGCCGGCCGCGGAAGTGCTGCGGCGGGAGCGCGCGAAATTCACCCGCGACCAGCAGGCCGCGACCTATCTCAGCTATCAATTTTTCGGTCATCCGGAGATGCGTCTCCGGCTGCGAAAGTGAGGTCCTGTCATGGCTGAAGAGCTCGATCCCACAGGTGGTCTGATCACGGTCGGCAACGTTCGCCTGCGCACCCCGGGGCTGGCCGGCGTCGCCGAGGTCTATAGCCCCGGCCCGGTGGCTGGCATGACCCGGGACCTCCGCTCTGTCGAGCAGACGACGGACGCTTTTGAAGCGGCGCTCCGCAACGAGAACGTCGAGCCGCAGACCACCATCGAGATCGACGCCCCGCGCGAGGTCGCCATCGCCGGAGGGCCGGCTGCGGTGCCGACCCGCTCGACCGCGTCCGATGAGCCGGCGATCGAGGCCCAGGTGCCCTCCCCCAACGAGGAGTTCGGCCAGTTCGTGCTCTCCATCGACGAATCCGGGGCGATGACCTGGAGCCTCGCCCGCGAGGAGAGCGGCGCGGTCGACACCACGACGCGGGGAGGCGAGTTCCGGACGTACCTCGTTCCGCGCACCGTCGCCCCCACGCCGGAAGGGGAAGCCGCGACACGGAGCCTGGCCGGGACGATCGGCAAGAAGCTGCTCAAGGTGCTGGTCTTCCCGCTGATCGATCCGATCATCGGCAAGATCGGAGAAGACTTCGCGAGCAGATGGGAGGCGAAGAAGCGCCCCTACGGCCTGCGCACCTTCACTCCGGACGATTACAACCAGGAAGCCGGCACCCCGATCACCCCCGAGCGGCTGCGGCAGATGTCGGGCGGCCGCGCCCTGCTCTTCGTGCACGGCACCTTCAGCCGCGCGTTTTCCGCCTTCGGCGCCCTCTCCAGGCCGACGGTCGAGAAACTGCACGAGATCTATGAGGGGCGCATCTTCGCGTTCGATCACTTCACGATGTCCGAGGATCCGGTCCAGAACGCCCGCTGGTTCGTCGATCATCTCCCCGCGGACCTCCATCTCGATGTCGACATCATCTGTCATTCGCGCGGTGGGCTGGTGAGCCGGATCCTGGCCGAGAAGCAGGCCGACCTGCCGCTCGGCGGCCGCACCCTGGACGTCGGCAAGATCGTCTTCGTGGCCGCTCCGAACGCCGGCACCACCCTGGCGGACAGCAAGTACATGGGGGATTTCGTCGACACCTACACCAATCTCCTGAACTTCCTGCCCAGCAACGGCGCGACCGAGATCCTGGAAGGGGTGATCACCGTGGTGAAGATGCTCGCCGTGGGAGTGCTGCGCGGCCTGCCCGGCCTGCAGTCCATGGTGCCGAACGGGGGTTTCCTGACCCAGCTCAACACCAGTCCCGTGGGAGTCGACAAATACTTCGCCCTGGCGTCCGACTACACCCCGACCGATCCCGGCCTCAAAGCCTGGGCCGCCAACCGCCTGCTCGACCGCATCTTCCAGAAAGCCGGGAACGACCTCGTGGTTCCCACGCTCGGCGTCTACGACAAGAACGGCAGCGGCTACTTCCCGATCGCCGAGAAGCTCGTCTACGGGCAGGGCGACGGCATCTCCCACACCACCTACTTCGGAGAGCCGCGGACAGAGGAGCGGATTCTGGGGTGGCTGGGGGAGGGGTGAGGGCATCGAGCGCCGTAAGCGCGTCGGTCTTCGTCATAGGATGCCAATCCTCTTCGTAGCCATCCGCTCCTTGCCTTCCGGATCCGCTGGCGGCGGAATCACGATCGTGACCGTTACGTCGTCGAGGGTCCTCACTAGTCGCTCGCGCCGCGACGGTGTAACAACGAGCTGTCGAGCGGTGATCTGATATTTCACCGTGACCGGCTGATCGACCTCAGCGCGCTCGATCTGAGAATCGGTCATCTCAACGGTGGGGCTACCGGGGAGTACCACCAGCGGCATGCCGATCTCCTTCCATCTCGGTTCGAGCTTCGTCTGTTCGGTCGACGGCAAGGCGAACTCGAGAACACGACGCACGGTGACGCGATAGAACCAGCCGTCCGTAGGGCCGGCATCGCGTGCGAGGAACGGCGCCGCGCCGGAATCCACCTGCAGGCGCACGGCGGGCGTATCTTGCGGATTGTCGGTCAACACGACCGCTGCATCAGGGACGAGGGAAGCGCCGGTCGGTTCCGGCAGGATCCACTCCGACCATGGCGTGGCCTGGCTGCGGAGGATGCGCGAGCCGGGCTCGACGTCTGGTGGCAGAGGGTTCAGGACGTCGATATACGCACGGAGACGATAGCGGTACTCGTAGTTGCCATCCATCGCCAATCCGGTGTTGCCGGCTTGGCGGAAGTAGTCGATGAACGCCGGCTGCGCGGTTTCCACGCCGGGGATCCTCACCACCTTGAGGCCCTCCGCGCCGCTCAGCGGCCGCGTCACCGAAACAGGAATGAGAAGGGCGGTGACCTCGCCACGGTCGACGGCGGAGACGTCGACGGCTTCGCCGAGCAGCCAGCCGCCGCGGATCGCCCCGATCCAGTCGGGATGGAGGAGGGCACCGTCGGCGAGCTTGTCGATGGCCTTGATCGCCTCCCATGGACTGATGGCGACGGTCAGCAGGTCCCTGGTCTCCATCTGTCGTTCCACGAGCCGTTCTTCGCGCTCGACCTCGATGCCGATCTCATCGTCGGGGTCGTAGGCATTCCAGCTCACGACCACGCGCGGGTTGTGCCGAGCGAGATCGATCGCGCCGATCTCACGCGGCAGCCAGTCGCGATGAACGACCGGATCGAGCGCGAAATCGTCCGTGCTGTTCGCCGGCAGATTGACGCGGAACGCGAGCGGTGGCTCGGGCTCGATAGTGGGCGTCGCCGCGAAGAAGAAGAAGGGCGTCGCGGCGTATCCGGACACGCGCTCCTGCGCTGAGATGGTCTGCAGCCAGTAGCCGAAGATTTCCGCGTGGCCGCCGCCGACGGGCAGGTAGATCGTCTCTTCCACCCTTGCGCCGACAGTATCCACGGACCGGTCGAGCATCGGCTGCGCGGCGAAGAGCGCGATTTCGGCCTCCTCGGGGAGCGGCGCGGCACCCGTTCCCGCGACCTTCAACCGGATCCCTCCATCCTGGGTTTTGAGCTCCGACACGACACCATAGACGACGTTGCCCTGGGCTGTGACGCGCACCAGCGCCGGTTGCTGGAACTGCTCGATCGCGTCGAGGCCGGCCTGGTGCTGTGCGGCAATCGCGCTCAGCGTCCATGTATCTCCGGAGCGGCGGCCGGCGGCGCGCACGGTGGCATAGCGGTCCGCGGCGGCATCGTCCTGCGGGACGCGCACGGCGTGCACGCGGACCTTCTCCGCTTCCGCCTCGTCCTTCGAGGGTGGCGTGGCCGCGAACGGCGTGTACTGCCAGCGCAGCCCGGCGAGGCCGCGGAAGCCGACCGTGAGGTTTTGCCGGTACGCCCTGCCGTCATCCGGCGCGGCGACGAGCTCGCCCGCCAGGATCCGTCGCGCATCGCGCAGACGCGGGTCGCCGACGACGTCCACGATGCCCGACTCCGTCGCGGCCCGCTCGAGGGCGGCCTCGAGCATCGCGGCCTGCGCGATCGTCAAGGCGATGCCGGTGTCAGCCCAGGGCTGCGGCTCGATCGGCGCATCGATGCCGACGGCGCGAGTGAGGAGGCGGAGCAACACCGCATCCCGCGCGATCCCGGGAGGTGGAAGAACAGGCTTCGCGCGACACAGCTCGCCCTTTACGAGAACGGCGCCGCGGGGTGCCGCGACGTTCGGCACGGGCAGGGCTCCGGGGTGGAGCGTACCGTCGGATTCTTTCCAGCCTTCGGTGCCGACGACCGCCGTGGAGCGCGGGGTCTCGGTGACGCGGCTCGTCACCGCTTCCCACCGCTCCCCGGTCTGGACGGCGATCACGGCGCGCCGCGCGTCGTGAACGTCGGGCATCCAGAACGCGGTGTGCTGGGGCGCCACCGCCATCGCGACGAGCGCGCGGTATTCGAATCCACGGTCGCCATGAGCGAAGGGGAACGCCTGCTTCCAGATATCGTCACCCGCAGGCGGCGCGATGTCCTTGGCCGCGCCGCACTCGGCCCACCCTTCGGCGGTCAGCTCGTGGATGGCGGCAATCCACTGCGGCAGCGAGAACGTGCCCGTCTCGGCGCGGGGCGCGGCGAACGAGAACATCTCCGTCTCGGCGACCTTGTGGCGCAGACGGCGGCGGAAGAGCTTTACCGCGCCGACGAGCTGCTGTCTGTCGGCGCGACGCGGCAGGGTCTGGCCGTCGTCGCGGCGTCCGAGGTCGTTGAGGAATGGCGTGTCCCATTGCACCGTCACGATGAAGCCGCCGTCGTCCCCCGGCGCGAGCGTGAGCGTGCGTCCCGAAAGCTGAGCGTTGACGTCGGCGGCCGGCGGAGGCAGCAGGGACGCGCGGCGGCGCGGCGAGAACAGCGTCGTCAGACCGGCGCCGGCATCGGCGTCGTGCGCGAGCACCGCCACCGGCGTGCTCTCCTGCTCGAACGCATCGACGGCCGTGACCCAGAAGCGGTAGCGCTGGGGCGCGGTGACGGTGGCGCCATCGCGCGACCGTGTCGGGTCCCACGTCACTTTGATCGGGGCGTCGCGGTCCCACAGCAGGAATCTGCGGGTCTCCGCCTCGACGCCGCTGTCCATGCCGACGCGCAGGTCGAGGTTGAAGCGCGTCTGCGGCTTCTGATCGGCGGTGAAGCGGAAGACGTCCGGCAGCGTCGTCTCGCCGGTGGCCGGGTCGCTGCTGGTGACCGCCGTCGGGCGCAGCAGCGCGGGCTGCCACGACGGCTCGTCGATGGCGCGCTGCAGCGCCGGGTGCACGCCCGACGAGGAGGGGAAGGCGCCCTTGAGATCGCGCTCGTAGGAGTATTTGCGGGTGATGAGCCACGGGCGCAATTGCCCAAGAGTCGGGGCCATCTGGGGGTCGTCGAAGAAGGGTTTCGTCCCCTGCGTCTCCCACATGCCGTACACGTTGAAGCCGAAGACGGTCTTGTTGAACGAGCTCTGTGAGCCCGGAGTGATGTCGATCTCGACGTGTGCGTCACCGGTGACATAGCCGAGTTGCACCGGCCCCTCGGTGCCGGCGTTCGTCTGCAGGAAGTCATAGTTGACGCGCGCTTCGCGCGGCGCGGCGGGAGGGAGCGAGGAGTCGCCGTCGAGCGCAGCGCGCACGTCCGTGGCAAGGAGCGGGAACAGCCCCGGATCGAACGGCAGGTCTTCGTCGGTGAGGACGTCCAGGACCTCGCCGTCGCCATTCGTCACCACCCGCTCGTCCAGGGTCCGGAGATGCCTGACCTCGATCTCGACCGCGGTGCCCCCTCCCGCCACGGCCTCGAGCCACTGCTGCAGGTCCGCCGCGCTGAAATTTCCGATCGTCAGCCCAGTCCCGATCAGCTCCGACGCCGGATAGACCCGGCCGCGGCCGGCGTCGCCGCAGGCCGGGTCTCCGGTTTCGGGCGAGCACCAGAAGTCGAGCAGGGTGCCGCCCTGCAACGCGCGCATCCGTACCTGCTGCCGCAACTGCGTCGGCGGTGTGACCGTTTCGTCGAGCGCTTCGATGAGCGCGCGGTCGCGCAGCACCTCGAATGTCACCGCCGCACGCTGCCAGCGCTGCGCCAGCGAGCCGCCGCCGAACGCGAAGAGCTGGTCGTCCGGGAGCCCGGCGACGGCTGTCTGCGCGGCGGTGTGCTCGACGAGCGCCGCATGCTGCTCGCGCAGCATGCGCGGAAGATAGATCGGCCGCGGCGCGCGCCGGACGATCATCGCGGCGAGCTCGCGCGTCGCCCCGTCCGTCGCCGGCAGCGGCGAACGCGCCGCCAGCGATTCCATCGCCATCGACACGCGGGAATCGAGAAGCCGCTCGACGCGTGCCTGCATCCGGCTCGGCTGCGTCTCGGAGAGGAGATGGCAGATACCGAAGCCGCCGGTGATCGGGGTGCCGAGTGTGCGGCCACAGTCGATCGGCGCCGTCGGTTTCCGCGCCACCTGCCAAGTGCGCGTGGCATCGGTGGGGAAGGGCACCGTGTCGCGCGGCGGGTCGACCATGGCGAAATTCTTCGGCTTCACAGAGATCGTGTGCACGTCACCCGGCGCGCCGAACGTGCCGCTCGCGTCGAGATAGCGGTGGGTCGCGGTGAGACGGACGCGCACGTCGAAGGAGTCGTCGGGCCGCGGCAACTCCTGACGGTCGACGCCCAGGAGCCAGCGGATGCGCAGCTCGTAGCCGGCGCCCTTCTTCACCAACGCCGCGATGGGATAGAGCTTGTCGTTCATGCCAGTGCCTTTCTCGCTTCGGCGACCAACGCTCTGGGCGCGCGGGATTCGGATGGGAAGCAGGGGCCGCCGAGGTCACGGATCGTCACATCGATATCGGCGCGCGCGCTCATCTCGACGCAGCCGATGCGCACCGTGAGGTGCAGGGACACCCGCGCCGTGAGGCGGACGATCTCGAGGTCGGGAGCGAACCGGACACAGCCGACGAAGGCGGCGTGCGCGCCGACGTCGATCGAAGCCAGCGTGACGCCGAACAGATGCACGGAGGCCCTGCCCCAGATGTCGCCGTAGAAGGCTACGCGCGCCGTGACGTTCAGATCCGACAGGGCCGGCAGGATCGCCTCGATGTGAGGCACGGCGAATTCCAGCACCGCGAGCAGGCCGTCGTCGTCCTCCCACATCGCGCTCCTCTCGGCGACCGCGGAGACGAGCGCGCGCGCCTCGCCGACGGCGGCGAGCAGCGGCCGCGGCGCTGTCGGCGCGCGCAGGCGCGGGGCCTCGTCGACGCCGAAGTAGATCTCGACGATGCCGCCGATCATTACTCCGAGCGATGCCTCGCCGCCGGCGACCTCGCCACCGACCGAGTACTCCGCCGTCCAGCCGGCGCGCAGCGCGAGGCCGAACAGCAGCGCGCCCGGCAGCAACTCGGCGCGCGCGCCGCCCATGAACGTGTTGAGCGGGAACGCGCCGTCCCAGCGCACCATGACCGACTTTGACCAGTCGCGGTTCATCACGTCGCCGTTGATCGGCTCCGGCCACCCGACGCTCAGCAGAAAATACGGCGCGCCCCAGCCGAGCCCGAAGGCGATGTAGCCGGCGCGCACCGTGAACGCCGCGTACTTGAATTCCGGCAGCTGGATGCCGGCGCTGAACCGCTTGTTGGGCAGATCGACGGCCAGGCCGATGCGAGCCCGCGCCGCCTGGAACAGCATGACCGTGGCCTCGGCGCGAAACAGCCCGCCGTCGGTCACCACGAGGCAGGTGAAGTCGCCGCTGTTGTCGCCCTGCGGAGCGGAAGCGACGGTGTCGTGGATGTTGAGGAAGCCCGAGCCCGCCACCACGGTGCCGATGGTGCTGGAGGGCTTCCAGCGTGCCAGCCAGGCGCGGCTCACGCCCGTATCGGGCGGGCGCACGGCTTCGGCGATCGACGTCTGCACGTCGGTGATGAGCGTCTTGAGGTGGCCGTCGAAGTCGGCATGATGAGCGACGAGGATCGCCGGTTTTTTCAGTGTCGCCGCCGGACCGAAACCGATCTCGCTGAGGCGCAAAGCGCCGACCCAGTACGACAGCTCGCCCGCGTTGCCGATGCGCAGGAGCAGCGTCCCGTCGACGAGGCCGCCGGTGTCGAGCGTGATCTCGCCCCAGAAATCGCGCTGGGCCGCCGTCGCGAGCTGCGTCGACGAAACCTCGCCGGCATCGCCGTTCTCGTTCGACCAGGCCAGCGTTCCACGCAGATGGAAGTCCCCGATGTCGATCGAGCCGCTGATCTCCTGGAGCCGCACGTCGATCTTCCAAGAGCCGTCGGGCTGCTCGGTGAGGATCAGGTCCGCGCCGACGCTGGCGAACGAGGCTTGTCCGAGATGGACGCGCGCCTGGAGCACCAGGATGTTCGCGGAGTGGCCAGCGGATTCCTGGAACGTCAGCCGCACGCTCTGGATCGTCGTCGGGAAACGGCCGAAGAGATTGGTCTGGATCTCGGACCGCAACGTGAACGACCAGGCGGCCGCGCCTTCCCCCTGAAGCGGCACGAGCGAGGTGACGTCGAGCGCCTGGCCGCCGCCGAGGAACGGGAGCACGCTTGCCAGCGCGTCGCTCGGCGTGAGGCGAAGCGTCAGGCGCATGGTTTTCAGATCGGACGAGAAGCGGACGATCTCGACCTTTTCGAACCCGGGGATGCTCGGCGTCGAGAAATCCTCCGGGTCCTCGGGCGCGAACTCGATCTGCTCGAGCTCCACGCCATTGGCGATGTTCAACGCGAACTTGCCGGTGAATGACAAAGGACGCTGAGCGCCGTCCCGCGAGACGATCCGTGGCAGCAGCACGCGGAACTCGCCGTCCGCGCCGAGGATGCGCCCGGCCGAGCCGCGGGTCATGAACCGCAGGAGCTGGATATCGAGGAACCTCTTCCAACCGTCCGGCGCGAGGGAGAGGCCGGTCAGGTCCTCGAAGCCGCCGCGCCACGTCGTGCCGGTCTCGTCTTTCCACCCGTAGTCGAGCATCAGGCGCTGGTTGAGACCCTCATAGAAGCGCTTCACGAACGGCGGCGCAGAGTTGTTCACCACATTGGGATCGATCGCCAGCACGAGCGGGAGGTCGCGCAGGACGACGCCGCGCCACGCGCTCTCGGACGGATCGAGCTGCGCGCCGGAACGCCGCGAGAGGCGTGGCCAGAGCAGCGGCTCGGCCGCGAAACGGAGGCGATCGGCGGCATCCCAGCCGAAGTCCGCGAATTCCATCGTGCGGATCGAGCTCTGGTCGATGGCCATGCCGGGGCGTTGCGCGCCGCGGTCGCGCGCGATCTGGAAGCACCACGGCCGGTCCGGATGGTCGTGCTGGTCCCACATCAGGACCGCCAGGCCGGGGGCGAAGGCCCACACCAGGCGGGTTTTCCCGAGCGGCAGATTCGCTTCGACGAAGCTCTGTATCCCGCGATCGCCGGGCCCCGGCTGCTGATCGTCCGGGTGCTCGTCACAGAAGACCGCCAGCAGGCTGTCGACCTCGCGGCTCTTGAAGACCGTCTCATCCCGCAGGTCCGCGATCTCCACGCGGACCGCCGCGTCTTCGATGTTCGCGGCATAGACCTCGAGGAAGTACTCGAAGATCTTCTCGCGCAGCACGAGCACGGCACCCAGGGCGCTGTACACCAGGAGCTCCTTCCCCGTGGTGTGTGATTGGATCGTCGTGACGGAGGTCGTGGTCGTGCCCGCCGCCAGCGCGCGGACGTCTGGAGTGCCGGGGTTCAGGATCAAATGCGAGCCCGGATGCTCAACCAGGGCGAAGCTGGCGCTGCCGCCGGCGAAATCGTTCGGCCACCCTTCACCGCTGGCCGGAAAGACACCGCGGTCGTTGACCCGCAGCTTCATCATCGGCTCGCCGCGCGGCACCAGCTCCCATCGCGCATAGGCGGGCGTGGCCTCGTCGCGGTTCATCGCGCGGGCCGTCGCCGCGTCGGCCACTCCAGGCGTACCGGAGGGCGGCACGTTCAGCACGACCTTCATCCGCAGGCGCTCGTCCTCCTGGAGCGAGGTATCGAATCGGATCGGGCTCTCCTCGCGGCCCGGGATGCGCGGCGCGGCGCAGCTGAGCTCCGCCACACCCGCCGGAATCACCAGCGTCCGCCGCGTCGGGTCGTCGGGATCGGCCTTCGGCACGACCACCGATCTCTGCTGCCTGCCCCGTACGTTGATGTCGCCGCCGGCCTGGAACTGGAGCTTGCCGGCGATGACCGAGGCCGTCGCCCAGTTCGCGTCGAGCTTCGCCTGGCCACCCCGCACGGAGTGCAGGCCCCGGATGCGCAATCCATGGTGGCGCTCGCGCGGCGCCGTCGCGGTCTCCGTTTCGACCCCCGGATCGCGATAGGCGAAATGCGGCGCATCCGCGTGAATGGGAGCCCCGTCCTGCCGCGCCAGCGGCATGTGGAACCGCACCCGGGTCGGACGGCCGACGAGCTTCGTCTCGTCGCCGGCCGCGACCGCATGCAGCCGAGCGACGGCGACATCTTTCTGACTGTCGTGCATCTCGGTGACACTCAGCCAGCCTTCACCGATCTCGACCGTGCTGCAACGCGCGAAGGTCTTGCCGCCGGGGGCACTCTGTTGCAGCCGCCCCTCGGTCGAGTCGTGCAGCACGACGTTCATTCCGAAAATCGATCGGTCGCCGCGAAGCATCAGCGCCTGCGGCGCGATGTCGTCCTCGACGGCCGCGCGCAGGCTGGGTGGCGGGCTTCCAATGCGCAGGACGATCGAGGTGTCGCGCGGGATGACGAGGCTCGTGACGCGATGGTGATCGACGTCGACGGATGCACCGAGACCGCCGAAACGGACGCCGAAGCCCCCGCCGTCGAGCGGCCGGACGAACGTGCCGAAGATACCGGCCGCGGAGATCGGCGTGATCGCCGTCGACTGGGTCCCGTTCATCGTCGGGAAGTGAAACCGCTGCCCCGGCGCGGGTGCGACGTCGGGGACGAGGGAAAGGCTCGCGTCGTCGAGCGACAACAGGACAGGTGCGTTGGCCGTCGCGGCGAGCGCGAGCGAGAGGCGGCTAGCGGCGAGCCACGGATCGTGCGCGCCGGGCTGGATCGTCAGTATCGGATCGAAGACGAAGACGGAGCGCGCCATCGACTGCAGCGCGAAATCGTTCCCCTCCGGCGTCACTTCGGCGCGCGCGCCCGACAGATCGGTGAAGGACGTCTGTACGCCATTCAGGCGTACCGCGAACGTGCCGCGCAGCATCTGCTTGCCACCGCTCGAGATCACCTCGCTCCTGTTCGGTTCCCCCACCAGTTCCGCGACGCCATCCAACTCGCGCAGGGTCACCCGGCCGATGGTGCTCATTGCTCACCTCCCCATGATTCCAGCCGCTCCGGCCAGGTCCTGTCGACGAACACGGTATCCCCCGGCTTCAACAACGGATCGTCGGAAATCGGGCTGTCGTAGACCACCCGTAGAGAGAAGCGGGAGTGCTCGTCCCCGAGCGGATCGGGCAGTACGGACAGGTAGGCGGCCCGGTGAAAGAGCCCGGCCACCACGAGCTCACGGCCGCGCAGTCGCGGGTATTGCTCCCGCGTGGCGGCGGCCACGGTGAGGCCCTGGCGATACGGGATCGTCAGCCGCGCTCCGCGTTCATCGACGAGCGTCCAACCCAGGTGGCGAGGCATGAAGCGGTAATGCACCGCCGAGGCCACGTTGGGACAGACCCGGAACGCCGCGCCAACCCCGATGGCGATGCAGCGCGAGATGAACTGCTCCGGCAGCCGCGTTCCGTCGCTCGACTCTACGTCCGGCACACAGCCCGCCTGCGCGGGAAGGATCGTCGCGACGTTGAGGCAGTCGGCGACCTCCTCGATCGTCCTGCGCTCGCCGTCTGTCCACTGGGGTGCCCAGGCACGGACCCGGGCGTAGCTGTTCTCTATGTGGGCGCCGATGCGCCGCAGCCCTGGCGCTGCAACGGTGCCGCCCTCGAGAGAGGTTTGCGTCTCACCGAGGGTGGCGATCTCGGAGAAAGTGATCCTGCTGAGCAGCGGCACTTGCAGCCACCCCTGCGGATCCACCACCACCTCGAACGATTCGGTGGTGATCGTCGGCGCCTCCCCGGCTGCCGGAATAACCGTTACGAGGCTGCGTTGGAGCAGCAGCACGTCGCCCGGCACCACCGGCGTCGGCGTGGCGGGGAGGAGATGGACCCGCAGGTCGCACGATCCATGGTCGCAGGCCACCTGGCGGCCTTCGAAGCGGCGGCGGATCGCGCTCCACGTCTCATCCGCCGCGAATCCTGTATCGATCGTGACCGGATCGCCCTTACCCACCACCTCGATCTTCCGCAAGGCGCGCAGGAGCCCGACCCGCAGGCGTGCGGCGTCGACGTCATGCAGGAGCGCCAGCGGCGAATCGGCAATGCGCAACGCCACCGGCGCGTGTGTACCGTCGCTCCGTTCGAGCCTCACCTCTAGCTCATCCGAGTCCCGCGGGATATAGCGATCACTGGCATTGCCGCCAGGGTTACACGGTACCTGTGCCGCGGCGACGCGCGCGGGGAAACCCTTGGGAGTGAACGGAGCGATCCGTTCGAGCTGCACGCTGGCACACCCGGTTGACAGGAGAGCGCCGAGGAGCAGAAGACGTCGCAAGCTGGCCAAGGCCTCTATGAGCTCGATGAACGGAGATCGATTCAACCTCATCTGAGAACTCTCATTCAGTCTCCAGCACCTGGAAAAATTATTTCTGATCTCGGGCCACAGCGCCTGGATCTGCGCGGAGCTCGACACGGGAGCTCATGGTCTGTCTCAGTAGACGGCCGCGTAGGAAAATTTCCCATGACGGGGCGGTCGTCGGGGTGGAGGAGTATGGTTTTCCGGGCATCTTCGGTGGCAATCCAGTAGAATCAATCCAGTCCGAGGAGGTGTGGGCCGTGGAACGACGATCCACTTTCGAGCGGTGTTCCCGCCTGAGGCGACCGAGGACGATCGCGAGCGGCTGGGTTGAGGGTCAGCCAGGCGTTATCGTCTCCCGTTCGTTGCCAGAGAAGAGCGTGCCGAACGTCAGAGCGTATTGATGTCCATCCTCAGAATTCAACAGCTGGACCCGCGCGACCGAATGGTCGCTGAGGGTATCTGCGGGGTTCAGAGCGCCGCTTATGAGCAGGAGGCGAAATTGCTGGGCGTTCGGCACTTCCCACCACTCGAACGCACCGTCGAGGATGTTCAGTCCGCCCCTCAGCGTTTTTTCGGTGCGATCGCTGACGGTTCGATCCCCATCAAGCCCCGAAGGGGCGCAGGCAAGCTAGAACCGATCAGTTGGCTGCCTACGCCCCTTCGGGGCTTCTGGAAAAGGGGTGGGCCTTACCTGGGGTTGAAACCCCAGGCTTTATGCCTACGCCCCTGCGGGGCTGACTTTCCAAACATCCTCTAAGAACTTGCCACCGGCGGCGGCCTGCCCTCCGGCGGAGACGTCCCGCGGTCCCCGTGGCCTTCCAGGGTTGTGGTTGAGGACCTGGGACGTCTTCTCTACCGCCTTCGCCGGCAGGTTGGTCTATGATCGAGGTTTCCTCACCCATGATCTGCCGGAGGGTCTATGGCCTACGTCGTAGGGATCGTTCTCGCTCTTCTCGTCTCCGTCATGGCACGGCTGGTGGGCTTCGACCGCGACCGGGCGTTCTATCCGACGGTGCTGATGGTGATCGCGTCGTACTATGTCCTGTTCGCGGTGATGGGCGGGTCGGTCCATGCGATGCTCGTCGAGTCGCTGATCATGATGGCCTTCCTGGGCGTTGCGATCTTTGGGTTCAAGGTGAATCTCTGGCTCGTCGCCGCCGCGCTGGCGGCTCATGGCGTCCTTGATTTTTTTCATGGATATATCGTGACGAATCCCGGGGTGCCGGCCTGGTGGCCGGCGTTCTGTCTGGCGTACGACATCTCCGCCGCGGGCTTTCTGGCAGGGTTGTCAATCCGTCGCGGTCAGGGCTTCCGGCCCTTGGCGTAGATGGCTTCGTGGAAGGGCTTGCCCTTGCGGACGAGGTGGACGTAGCCGAGGTCGGCCAGCCGGCTGAGCGCGACCGCGGCGGTGCGGCCGGTGACCGGCCGGCGCAGCCGCTTCCCGAAGGTCTCGTTGACCTCCGCGGCCATGGCGGAAGGGGTGAACTTCTCGCCGTTCAGCTTGCCCTCGATCACCCGGCTGATCATCCGGCTGATCGTCACCGGCGGAGCGGATTCGTCCGCGCCCTCCACCTTGACCCGGCGCACGACCTCTCCCGCCGCCTTCGCCGCGGCCTGGAACGCCTCGTAGCGCTGCCGGATGCTCTCCAACTCGCCCGCTCGCAGGGCGCGCTGCTCCCGGTGGAAGACCTCCTGCTGGGCATGGAAGGCTTCCTGCTCCTCAAGCTGCTTGACCTGCGTCTCCAGGTCCGTCAGGACCTGGGCAATGGAGAGATCCGAGCTCATCGCGCTTCTCCTGAAGATCGGCGTGACAGCATAGACTCCGCGGCTCTGCCGCCGCCTGCATCGCCTCGGCGGCGAGGGCGGCTCCCGGAACTTGCGTCACGCCAGAGTCCAGCTTGCAACGGTATCTCGACGGCAGGCTGTTCGTCCAGGCTCATGACGAGATGCGACATTGTCGCTCCAGCATGCGTCATTTCTCGGTAAGTCGCTTCAATGAATTCGACGACGCTTCATCTCCGGGGGGGATGCGACGCCGTCCCGGTACGTCGCTTCATCTGCGGCCACCTCGCATCGCATCCAGGGGAGATGCATCAGCGACGGCTGGGTCGCTACGCCGTGGCGGTCTAGACTATGAGTCCCATGAAGAACGTCCTCTTCGTCTGTAGCCAGAACGAGCTGCGGAGCCCGACCGCGGAACGGGTGTTCTCTGGCCGGAGAGACATCGAGGTGGCCTCCGCGGGGTTGAACCATGACGCGCCTCAGCCGGTGACGCCGGAGCTGCTCGCGTGGGCCGACGTCATCTTCGTGATGGAGAAGACCCACCTGAGCCGGATGCGCAGGCGGTTCCGGAAGCATCTGAACCGGCAGCGCCTCGTCTGCCTGGATATCCCGGACCTCTACGACTACATGGAGCCGGCGCTGGTCGATTTGCTGGAGGCCAAGGTCCCGAGATACCTGGGTCTGCCGAAATGATCGGTCCGGGGCCGGTCCGGCCCGACAAAATCGTTGTGGGCTACAATCTGATGGATGGGAAGCTAAACATCTGCTGAGAACCGTGTCTCTAGCGCTATGGAGGCAGTCGGCCTGCCCGGGGGGATCATCTTGTCCCTGCCGGCACGTGCCAACTGCCTGGTGGAGCACGACGGCTTCTCAGTGCCGCCTCAGGATGAACCTTTGACGGTATGGCTGCCCGGGAGAGAATGAAATATGAAGAGCAGGGACTATCGTCGGTTTGTTTTGTTTGGACTTGCCCTCGCGGGGCTTTTGATGTTCGCGCCGGCTTTTGCTTGCGCCGCCGATGCGGCCGCCGGCGCCGACCCCCAGCGCGAGGTGATGACGCGCCAGTTCGAGGCCCTGGCCGGGCAGCTCGCGGGTCCCGGCCACGAGGAGCCCGTGTTCACAGACCTGGGAAACGGGTTTTACTCCGTATTTATCGCCCTTCCTCCGGGGGCCCGGGAACGCTTTCAGGAGGCCCTGGGCGCGGAGGAAACGAACGAAAAAGCGCAGACGAGCCTGACCGTGATCTCGGTCGGACAGGCGGTCGCGACGCCTTCCACCCCCGTCACCACCTCCCATGGCGCGCTCTCCGACACCACGTACCCCTATACGTATTGGATCATCACCCTGAACCTCGGCCAGACCGTCACCAAGGCCACGACGGCCAAGCTTACGGGCCCGGGACTGAAGTTCAACAAGTCCATCCCGGTGCTCTACGGCGGCAATGGCATTTGGGGTATCGGATACCGCCCGGGCTCCGGTGTGGGCACGCCTGGCATCTATACCTTCCAAGGCAGCGTGAGCGGCGGCGGTTCGATCACGACCAAGTCCTTCGCCATCAATCCCTGAGAAACCGGCCGGCCGGTGACCCGGTTGCCACGATCGTGGTAGCCGGCGCCATCGCCGGAGCCAGGTTCTTACGTATAATTCGCTCATGAGCACCCCGGCAGGACGTGGGCGGGGCCCTCACGAAACACCTGCCGTGAGGTGGCCGAAGCCTCCGCAGATCCGAGCGATCTCCCCGCGCCCGCCGGTGGCCGCGCCACCCGTGCGGCCCTCAGGAGCCGTCCAGCCGGCGAAGGCCCAGGTTTCTCCGTCACCCGCCCGGCATGTCCAGCAGGCCGTCTCGGCCGTTCAGGCGCGAGCCGCCGTGCCGCCGAGGACCCCTGCCCCCCATGTGCGAGCCGCGCAGGAGCAGCCGCGGGCTGTGCAGGCGAAGAGCCGCCAACCGGTCTCCGTGCCCCCCCGTCCCGCTCCTTCAAGGCCTCCGGTTCCGCCCCCCCATCGGATAGCAGCCCCCGCCGCCGTCGTTCAGGCCAAGGGGCAACTTCTCGGCTTCCGGGAGATGAGCCGCAATCCCGGGCAGAACAGCATGACCTGGGCCGAAGTGATGATCGACGGCAAGTCGATCGGCAAGTGGGACAACAAGGGTGGGGATGACCATGCGGAGATCAAGTTGCTCCAGCACCTCAGGGAGACGTACCGGCCCGAAGACCTTAAAGGCAGGCTGGTCTCCATTGTGATCAACCGGGCTCCCTGTGCCCCCTGTGCGCGAGCGCTGGCAACCTTCAAGCGCGAGTATGGAGTTCACATGAGGGTGAAGGCCACGAGAATCACCCAGGACGGCGAAGGGGGGCTACCCGTTCTCAGCGCCGCCGGCATCCATTTCCGGCTGTACACCCGCGCGCAACGAGACAGCATTCATACCGCTACGGCTCCGAATAAACGGACCTGGAAAGTCACGAAGGACAAGACGGTGACAGAAGCGGACCGCCACAAACGGGTTTCAGGGGGACGCGACACCAAGACGCTCGAGGAACAGGAAGAGGCCGAAGAAATGGAAGCAAGCCTCGCGGAGAAGTACTTTCCCAATGCACGGAGCGGATGGGCGGCTCAAGGCCTCAGCCGCGCCGCGATCCTGGGCGGCGGGTCTGCTTCCCCGGGCCGCCGGTTTCCGACCCGGGAGGACATGCTGGCCGAGGGCTTCCACCCCAGCGAGGTGAAGGTATGGCTCGCTCTGCTGAAGTTGAAAAGCTCCAGGGGAAACATCGAGAGTGGCGCCGAGCAGTTGGATCAGTGGGCGAACGATGCCCACTCGGCTTCGCTCTCCGGGGCCACGAAGATGGACTGCGAATTCTGGGCGTTCGCCTGCGAGCTGGCCGCGAATCTTACCTGGTGGGCCGAGAATCCGCACCCGGAGAGGCGGAGAAAGCTGTACGGAGACAAGACTCTCCAGCAACTGTTCAACGAGCTGTTTCAATGGGTCATGACGGGACAGCTTCCGCCGGGTGGCTCCGGAGGGCCGATGAAAGATCCGGTGCCAGCGAGTTCCGCGAGATATTCGCCGTATCAGAAATCCCACCCACCACGATCGTGGTAGCCCTGATGCGTCCTGCAGTGGTAGCGGAAGCCCCCTCGTTCTCGTGATTGCCTCGATGGGGCGAGGGGCCGTATCGTCTGCTATAAGCCAGGGTGGCGTGGTTGACAAACCGGCCTCGCGGTCCCCCCGCGCAGGCCTCCCCATCAAGGAGATCACGAGATGAGCACGATCACCACCAAGGACGGCACGGAGATCTACTACAAGGACTGGGGCACCGGACAGCCCGTGGTGTTCAGCCATGGCTGGCCGCTGAACGCCGACGCCTGGGAGGACCAGATGGTGTTTCTGGCCGAGCGCGGCTATCGCGTGCATCGCCCACGACCGGCGCGGCCATGGCCGGTCGAGCCAGCCCTGGGACGGCAACGAGATGGACACCTACGCCGACGACCTGGCGGCGCTGGTCGAAGCGCTCGACCTGAAGGACGCCATCCATGTCGGCCACTCCACCGGCGGCGGCGAGGTCGCCCGCTACATCGGCCGCCACGGCACCAAGCGCGTCGCCAAGGCCGTGCTGATCGGCGCCGTGCCGCCGCTGATGCTGAAGACGGCGGCCAATCCCGGCGGCCTGCCGATCGAGGTGTTCGACGGCATCCGCGCCGGCGTCGCCGCCGACCGCTCGCAGTTCTTCAAGGATCTCAGCATGCCGTTCTACGGCTTCAACCGGCCGGGCGCCAAGGTCTCGCAAGGCGTGCGCGAAGTCGTTCTGGCTGCAGGGCATGCTGGCTCGGCTTCAAGGCGGCGCTACGACTGCATCAAGGCGTTCTCCGAGACCGACTTCACCGAAGACCTCAAGAAGTTCGACGTGCCGACCCTGATCCTCCACGGCGACGACGACCAGATCGTGCCGATCGCCGCCTCGGCGCTGCTCTCCTCGAAACTCGTCAAGAACGCGACGCTGAAGATCTATCCGGGCTCGCCGCACGGCATGTGCACGATCGACAAGGACCAGGTCAACGCCGAGCTGCTCGCGTTTCTCGAGTCCTGACCCGCGGCCAGGTCCCGCGGCGCCCGAGGGGCGCCGCGGTGATGCTGGCCTTCAGCCTCAGTCGGCCCGGACGAGCGGCACGTCCACGAGGTGCTGGGAGAGGAACCAGACCTGGAACTCGTTGGTCCGGACCACGTCGCTCACCAGGAGGTCGTTGGTGCCGTCGTCGCCGGAATCGTCGGCCTGGCCCGCCATCGAGCGCGCCTCCTCGAGAATGATCTCGTGGGCGTGCAGAAGCCGCGAGATCTGGACCGGGACCTCTTCCCGGCCCCGCGGAGGGCGCGGAATGAGCGTCGTCTCCGCGATATCGGGCGCCATCGCCAGGCTGACTCCGCCGAGCAGCTGGATGCGCTCGGCGATCTGGTCGACGAGCTCGTTCTGCTCTTCGTAATGCTTATCGAAGAGGAGATGGAGCTGATAGAAAGTGTGACCCGCGACCTGCCAGTGATGCTTCTTGTAGAGATCCCTCAGAGTAATCGTATCGGCCAGGACCTGATTCAGGTTTTCGGCGCTCTGGCGGCAGGCCGTTTCGCTGAGCGCGATCGGCAGCTTGACGATCGTGCCATAGGGCTGGATCTCCACGGACTTCTGACCGACCAGCGGCCGGGCCCTGTCCAGCACCCCGGCATCTTTCGACGGGGTCTTCGCCAGCGCCCCGGATTTTTTTGTTGGACTCTTCGATGCCACATTCTTCGCCATCGCCCATCCTCCTCGTCTACAGGTTGGTCCTTCCCCTCACACCGACGGCCGAAGCCACACGCTTCCTTGAAAGCCGGCAGGAAATAAAGAGCATGAGCCATGCCAACCTTCCCCGTCTTCTCCCAGGCCGCAGCTTATATACTGCCTGTCGCGATGTCCGACACTCTGCGGCAAGGTGCCCGGGTCCTGCTTCGCCACCCGCGCGAGGAGGATGAGCAGGCGTTCATCGCTCTGGCGCGGAGCAGCCGCCGGTTTCATGCCGGCTGGGTCGCCCCTCCTTTTTCCGCCGAGCAGTTCGCGGCCTACCTGCGGCGCAGCCGCGCGGAGCACTTCGAAGCGCTGCTCATCGTGCGGCGTGAAAACCACGCCCTCCTCGGCGCGATCAACCTGAGCGAGATCGTTCGCGGCAATTTTCAGAGCGCCTACCTGGGCTACTGGATCGGTGCCGCGTACATCCGCCAGGGCTACATGCGCGAAGGGCTCGCCCTGGCCGTCGATCGTGCTTTCAAGACCCATCGCCTGCACCGCCTGGAAGCCAACATCCAGCCCTCCAACACGGCCTCGATACGGCTGGTGGACAGCCTGGGATTCCGGCTGGAAGGGCTGTCTCCGAAGTACCTGAAGATCGGCGGGCGCTGGCGGGACCACGAGCGCTGGGCTCTCTTGAGCGAGGAATGGCGAGGCGATCCGGCCTTGCCGCTGTAACGTCCAACGCTCCTCCTCGCCTATAGGGCCAGGAGGATTTTTCAATGCGTGGGATCGTAGCTTTTCTATGCGTGTCTCTGGCCGCGGCCTCGGCGGCGGCCGCGCCTCTCAGCGTCGTCACAGTGGCGGCGCCGGCGATCAACTGCAAGTTCGACCCGTCGTGCAAGATCACGGTGACCGATACGGTCGCCAACTTCACCCTGCCCGGGACCTCGGGCAAGGCCTTCCTGCAGTCGCGGACCTGGCCGGTGGGGAAGCCGGGCACGGCCGGAGCGGGGAAGCACGCCTACGAGTACCGGCTCGATCTCACGCAACTGGTGGGGCTTACGGCGGCGCCTTGCGTCACGCAGTTGAAGCTCACCTTCGGTCCCGCCAGCTCGCTGGACTATGACGGCAACGGCGCGGCCGAGCAGGTCTTCGTCACCACCCAGGGCGGGATCGGCTCGGTGGCGCCGTCTTCGGTGGAGCAGACGGGGAATGTGGTCACCTTCAATTTCAAGACGCCGGTCTGCTCCGGATCGGCTCCCGGGAAAGGGGAGACGTCCTACTTCTTCGGGCTGGCCTCGAGCCAGTCCGCCCGCGCGGTGACCGCCACGGTGCTCTCCTCGCTGGGCGGCTCTCTGTCGCTGAGCGCCCGGGCGCCAAGGGTCCGGATTACGCACAAGCCGGGACCCAAGACGCCGGGCCGGTAAGGCAGGACTCGATCTCTACGGGCAATCGCAGGTACGCCTGCCGGTCTGGTTCCCGCCCATCACCTGCTCGAGCTCTTCCGGCTTGAGCACTCTGTCGAGCTGGTCGAGGGTCTCGCGGATGAGAGCGATCTTCTTCGGAGCCTTCTTCATGATGTCTCCTTTCGAGTCGACGGGCACCGGGAAGTGTCCGCGGCGCCGGCCGGCAGTATACGCGGAGGTATCTGCAAAGATCGATCCGTCTACTGGAC
>CAWBWZ010000019.1:0-15927 GCA_963792575.1 uncultured Acidobacteriota bacterium | reverse complement strand
GCAAGCATCCCCTTCTGGGCCGTCGATCCCAACGTCCACGATGTGCTTTTCAATCTCAACGGACTGGCGCACAAAGTCACGTTCGACGCTGAAGCCTCGTTTGCCGAGTCGAATCGCAATCTGCAACAATTCCCGCTCTACGACGAGCTCGACGACGACTCGATCGAAGAATTCCGACGACGGCTCTTCTTCAGCCCCTTCGGCGAAAACCTGTTCCCCAACTTCTATCAGTTCGGGAGGACTGCCCCCTTCGCCGTCGTTCATTGATCCGAAATTCGATCCGCGGTTCTACCGCTTCGCGCAGGGCCTTCTCGCCGGCGGCGATCCGGAAGACCGAGAGGCCGGGACCCGCGGAGCCCGCCGATTGAACGACGAAGAGCCAGGTCTTCTCCGGCCCCACCGCGTACTCGAGGAGCACGGTTCCGGGATCGAGAGCGGAGCGAGCGGCGGCCAGATCGAGGGGAGTGAAGCTTTCGAGGGCTCCGACACGCGGCGAAGAACGCCGGATCCGCTCCTGGACCGCGGCCTGCTCGAGACGCAGGTCCCGCAGGCGATCCTGGAGAGCCTCGCTCTTTCCTGTGCCTTGTCCGGGAACCCAGCCCGCCAGAGCCGCCTGGACCCGGTCATACTCGGCGTCCAGGCGGCGGCGCTGGGCGTAGAGCTCCGCTGGAAGCTCCCTGGCGAAGCGCAGATCCCGCTGGGCCAGCAGCTCCTGGAAACCCCGGCCCCGCCCTCTCTCGATGAGTTTCCAGGCTTCCTGGGGGCGCGCGAGCGCGAGCTGATGCTCCGCGGCTTCGAAGTAGAGGTCCCCCAGGGAAGAGCCATAGAGCCACCGGGACTCCTGCGCGCCGCCGAGACGCGTCCGCTGGGCCTCCAGGGCGTCGACCGCCGCCAGGTAGCTCGCCGCTGCCTCCGCGGGCTGGTCTCTCCGAGCCTGCAACCGCGCCAGGGCGTGATAGCTCTCGGCCAGCAGCCCGGGGTACGTCTGGTGAATGCGGATCGCTGCGCCAAGATGAGCTTCCGCGGCCCTGGCGTCCCCCTGCTCGAGAAGAAGAATGCCGAGCTTCAAATGGATGGCGCCCGTATCGATGGCCTCGGGGTTGATCGTCTGCTGGATGGTCAGGGCTCTCCGCAGGAGCCCCTCAGCTTCCGCGGTCCGCCCCTGCAGGCTCAGCGCCTCCGCCAGACCCACCAGGCATGATGCGCTTTTGGGTCCCATGGGATTGAGGTTTTCGCTGATGGCGAGTGCGCGCCGCCACAGTTCCTCGGCCCTCTCGCCGTGGTGCCGCAGCAGCGCCAGATCGCCAAGGCCCGTCAGGCGTTCCCGCATCAGGTCGCTGTTGGGATCGAGCTTTTCAAGGAGGATGAGCTCGCGCCGGAAGAGGCTTTCGGCGGCATCGTGATCGCCGCGCTGAGCAGCGATTCTGCCGAGAGAGTGTAACGTTGTCGCCAGCTCTTTGCCTTCAGTCTGAACGTTTTCGAG
Source organism: uncultured Acidobacteriota bacterium (assembly GCA_963792575.1). Lineage (GTDB taxonomy): Bacteria > Acidobacteriota > Thermoanaerobaculia > Multivoradales > UBA5704 > DATARR01. The sequence goes on along the minus strand of CAWBWZ010000019.1, from coordinate 14,444 downwards.
GGCTCTCTTGGCGCGCAGGAAAGCGTCCTCGGCGCCCGCGAGATCGCCGCGGTCGAGGTGCAGCTCGCCGTAGTTCCAGAGCATCGTGAGGATCCAGCGGTCTGAAACCTTGAGCTTTTCCAGAATCGCGAGAGAGCGTCCCAGGTACCGCTCGGCTTGCGCGAGATCCCCGCGCATGGCGGTGGTCGCCGCGAGATTGTTCGCCGTGGAGGCTTCGGCATTGCTGCCGGGAGCGACGCGACGAGCCAGATCGTAGGCGCGCCGGCTCAAAGAGTCCGCCTCGTCCAGGTGGTCCTGCTTTTCGACCGTGGCGCTGAGCTTGATGAGCACCCAAACGATAAACAGGCTTTCTGGATGGTCCTTTTCTTCCAGAGCCAGGGCTGTTTCCAGCTGTTGCCTGGCCCCGGTTAAATCACCTCGCAGCCAGAGCGCCTCCCACCAGCCGACATGGAGCTGAGATTCCACGCGGGCTGCCCTCAGCGCTTGAGCTTTCGCCAGGGCGGCCTCATACCCCGCGTCTACCTCGGGCCATTGTTGGGCACGCTGCCGCAGCTTGGCCGCCCGGTCTCGGAGCCATAGTTCCGTGTAGGCACAATGGTTTCCAGAGGCCAGCTCCGCTGCCTGCTCGAGCTCCTGCCCGGCGGCGGCGAAATCGCCGGCCTGCTCGCGATCGCGGGCGGCCTGGTAGGCGCCGGCAAGCGAGCCGCGCAGGAGCGGCGCCACCTTGAGGCCTGAGGATATCGGCAACAAGCTCCAGCGGAGGCTCTCCGCCCCTCGGGCTCCCGCAAGGACAGCCCCGCCGGACTGCAAATCTTCGGTCTGGAAATTCACCCAGTCGAACGGGGAGCGAAAATCTCCTCGCGCGGCGCAATCCCCCTCTCCGCCAGCGGCTCTGCACCAGGAAAAGAGCCGGTCTCCCGGCTTCAATCCCGCTTGAAAGCCCGGGGACTCCGGGGCTACAGCCTCGACGACCACCCCCGGGGTGGAGAATGGGCAGCTCGCATCCTCACTGAGGGCGGTTCGCGGTTCTTCGCGAGCTTCGAGCAACAATTCCGGGCTCTGAGGCTCCGCGGCGGGCTGGAATTGAGGGACGGTTTCCTCCGCGGGCGCCGTCGCTCCGTGCTGCGGGTAAGGTCTCGGGATCTCCTCGCCACGAATGCGCAGCGCTCCCGCCGTCGGTCCGGGCTTTTCATCCTCCGCGATCGCGGCCAGGCGGGGGAGGAGGAGGGCTCGGGGGGAGAGACCGCACGCCGGCTGATCTCGCCGCGAGGTCGCCTGTTCCAAGAGTCGCGCGAGCCGGCCCCGTGATCTCATAGCGCTTGCCGGTCGCGAACGCCAGGGCGAGGCGAGAACCGGGTGGGAGCTCCACGGTGGTACCGGCCGGCAAGCGATCGTAGAGATGCAACGGCACCGGGGAGCGGCCCGGCGCAATGCGCAAGGCTTCGCCCGAAACTTGATAAACGGTGGCCACCGGCTCGCGCGGGCCGGCCGCGACTGTCTGGGAGAGGAGAAGAAATCCGCAGGTGAGGGTTCGAACCGTTATCGTCATGGGGTGTGACTCCATGGGATCGGAGGGAGGGCCCGCCGAAGGATCACCGCGAGCGCGAGCGCGCCGAGAGCCGGCAGGAGAGGGGGCGTCACCGGCAACAGCAGGCCCATCCGCTGAAAAACCGGAACGGAAAGGGCGATATAGATCAGGAGGCCCGCGAGGAGGACGGCGAGGATCGGAGCCGGCCGCCGCGCGAGCAGGACGGCGGCCGCGGCAAGACCGGCCCACAGGGCCGCTCCCGCCAGGAAAGGATTCCGCGGCGCCTCGCGCACCGGCCGCCCGGCGGCAATCGTGTCGACCAGCAGGGCCTGGAGCGTGAGACCTGAAATCATTTTCGCCTGGCCCGCGCGATGCGGTATGCGGTGCATGTCTTCTCCCTCGGCCACGACGTCGCCGCCCACCAGGACGAGGCGGTCACGGAAGATCCACGGCCTCTTGGCCAGCGCGGCGGGGATGTCCCGCCAGGAGATCCGGGCGTAGCCCGAGGCGTCGATCCGGGGATCGAGCCAGAAAACCTTTCGATCGGAAGGCGCGCGGAGAGGGGAGATCATCCCCGCCGCCCGCGCCGCCCAGGACGGGCGCTCGCCGCCCGCGCGGTCGCGAAAGCCGAGGCGCCCGTGGCGGACTACGCCGTCCGGGTCCTCGTCCAGGTTGACGAACCCGAAGAGGGAAGCGGATCTCCGCGGGTCCAGAGCCGCCGTGGTCAAGCCGGCCACGCTGCCGGCGCCGAGGACTTTCCCGTCGGATTTCGAGAAGGCGGCGAGGGTGAGAGCCTCGGGATGATGGAGGACGAGGTCCGCGAAGCCCTGCGAGGTGCTCCACGAGTCGTGCAAGAGGATATCGATGGCCACGCCGCGCGCTCCCGCCGCGAAGATCCGATTCAGCGTGTCGCCGATCTCGTCCGCACGGTCCGCGAGCGGAACGGAGCGGCTGGCGAGGCTGGCCTCGTCGAGCGTGACCAGGAGGATTCTTGGATCGGGCGGGCGTGCCGGCGAGGCGCGGACCCGCAGATCGCAGGCCCATCGCTCGACGGCCGGCAGGCCGGCGGGGAGGAGGAGGCCGGCGACCGGCACGGCCGCCGCGAGGAGGGTGGAGAGGAGAGCCCGGCGCGGCACCTCGGCCCGGCGCCAGCGAGCGCGGCGCTCGTGATCGGCGGCGGCGCGGAGACGGCGGACGACTTCGCCGGCCGTGACCGGGCGCAGGGCGGGATCTTTCGCCAGCGAATCCCGCAGGGCGCTCCAGACGCCGGCGGGGAGACCTCCCGGCGGAGGCTCCCGTTCGAGGTGTCCGGCCAGGACGTCCCGCGTCGGTCCCTCGAACGGCGGTCTGCCGGCCAGCATTTCGTAGGCGATCACGCCGAACGAGTAGATGTCCGCGGCGCGGCCGGCCCGGCCGCCGCGGATCAGCTCCGGCGCCACGTAGAGCGGCGTGCCCAGCAGATCGTCCGTCGCGGTCAGGCGCCCGTCCGCGGTTCTTGCCGGATCCTCAGGCTTGCCTCCAGCCGCGGCCGGGGAAGGGGAGGTGGAGATCTCCGCCAGACCGAAATCGAGCACCTTGACCTCCTCGTCCTTTCCGCACAGCAGGACGTTGCCGGGCTTGAGGTCGCGGTGGAGGATGCCCCGCTCGTGGGCGGCGTCGACGGCGGTGGCGACGGCGTCGAGGATCGGCAGCGCCCGGTCGAGGGGCAGGGGGCCCGCCGTCCGGCAGAGCTCGGAGAGAGGGACCCCCTCCAGCAGTTCCATCACGAGGTAGGGAGCCCCCGTCCCGGGATCGATCCCGGAATCGGTGACATCGACGATGTAGGGGTGCCGGAGCCGCCCGAGCGCCTCGGCCTCGCGCTGGAAGCGGCTCACCGAGAAGGGATCGAGGGCCGGCCCCGGCTTCAGCAGCTTGAGCGCGAAGGCCTTCTTCAGCCCGAGATGGGTAGCGCGGTAGACGACGCCGACCGCCCCCTCGCCCAGGCGGCCGTCCAGGCGGTACTTCCCGTCGAGGACGGTGAGAAGGCCGCTTGTGATCGAAGCCATGTCCAGAGCTCATTCTCCCATTCTCTTATGTCGAAAAGGTTCAAAACATTACAGATCCATGGTCGATCCGTGTTTCATGGCCCCTCCCCTGTAACCTTTTCCCCCCATCCTGCGTAGAGAGGTTCGGAAGGCAGTACCCCGAACCCAAAATAAAACGACTCCGAGGTCGTCTAGTAAGAAAGAAGGGCCTCTCATGCGCAAGAACAAGAAGTGGGTGATCGCTGGTTCCGCGGTGGTGATCCTGGCGGGGAGTCTGGTCGTGGCCCGCGCCACCACCAAGTCGAAGCCCGAGGTGGTGGATTCGCCGTTCCGTCTCGGCAAGGTGCAGTCCGAGGATCTGCAGGTGAGCGTGCGCGAGGTCGGCGTGGTCGACCCCGAGATCAAGGTGGACGTCAAGTCCGCGGTGTCGGGCCGGATTCAGGCTCTCCGCGTTCGCGAGGGGGACGTGGTCAAGACCGGCCAGGTGCTGGCCGAGGTCGAGCCCGACGTCAACCAGGCGCAGTCGCTCTCCGACGTCAAGTCGGGCGTCAGCCAGGCCGAGCCTCAAGCTGCGCGACGCCGACCGCGAGCTCGCCGCCCAGCAGGCGCTGTTCGACAACGGCCTGATCGGCAGCCAGGCGCTGCGCAACTTCCAGACCACGCGCGACCTCGCCGCCGAGTCGCTGGCCAACGCCAAGTCGCGCTACCAGATCGTCGAGGACCACGGCATCCCGATCTCCGGCGCCTCCAACAGCCAGCAGGCGCGGGTCACCTCGCCGATGTCCGGGCGTCGTCATCAAGAAGGGCGTCGAGCTCGGGCGAGACCGTGACCTCCGGCGTCTCCTCGTTCAACGAGGGCACGGTGATGTTCACCGTCGCCGACCTCAAGTCGCTGATCATCCGCGTCAACCTCAACGAGGTGGACATCGCCAAGGTGCGCGTCGGCCAGCCGGTGCGCGTCACCCTCGACGCCTATCCGCAGAAGATCTTCACCGGCAAGGTGCGCTTCGTCGCCCCCGCCGCCAAGGTGGTGGACAAGATCAAGGTCTTCGAGATCGAGGTCGCGCTCGATCATGCTCGACGAGGCCTTCCGCACCGGCATGAGCGCCAACGTCGAGATCCTCGGCGAGCGGCGCGCCAACGCCCTGTCGATCCCGCTCGAGGCCCTGCAGCGGCGCGACGGCGCGACCGTCGTCTACCGCCTGAAGGCGGGCCTGCCGCCGCAGGAGATCGACAAGGCGCGCGAGGCCCTCGACGGCCGCAGCAAGTTCGTCTGGCTGTCCGAGAACTGGAAGGACTATTTCGAGCCGGTGCCGGTGAACGCCGGGATCGCGACGCTCGAGCGGGTCGAGATCATGGCCGGCCTGCACGCCGGCGACCAGGTGGCTCTCGAGGACGTGACCCGCAAGAAGGTCGAGAAGGACGACGAGAACAACTAGCGGCCAGATTCTTGGGGGGAACGAGCCATGAGAATCATCGAAACCCGGGGCCTGGAGAAGGTCTACGGCAGCAATGGCAACGCGGTTCACGCCCTGCGCGGCGTCGACCTGAACATCGAGAGCGGCGAGTTCGTGGCCCTGATCGGCCCCTCGGGCTCCGGCAAGAGCACGCTGATGTCGATCCTCGGCTGCCTCGACGTCCCCACCGGCGGCACCTACGCTCTCGACGGCCGGCAGGTCGAGGGCCTCACCGGCGCGGACCTGGCGGCGATCCGCAACGAGAAGATCGGCTTCGTCTTCCAGCAGTACAACCTGCTGCCGAAGGCGACGATCCTGCGCAACGTCGAGCTGCCGATGCTCTACGCCGGCGTGCCGCGCCGGGAGCGCCGGGAGCGCGCGCTCGACCTGCTGGCGAAGGTGGGCATTCCGGACAAGGCCGGCGTCCTGCCCGGCCAGCTCTCCGGCGGCCAGCGCCAGCGCGTGGCGATCGCCCGCGCCCTCGCCAACCGGCCGGCGCTGCTGCTCGCCGACGAGCCCACCGGCGCCCTCGACACCAAGACCGGCGAGGAGGTGCTGGCGCTGTTCCGCGAGCTCCACGAGCAGGGCAACACCGTCGTGCTGGTGACCCACGACCCGGGGATCGCCGCCCGCGCCGAGCGCCGCGTCGAGCTGCGCGACGGCCTTCTCCTCCGCGACTGGAAGGAGGAGGCGGCATGAACGCCAGCGGCGCCTTCCGCGAGCGCCTGCTCGAGTCCTGGATCGAGCTGCGCGCCAATCCCGGACGCTCGTTCCTCCAGGCCCTGGGCGTGATGCTGGGCGTCGCCTCGGTGCTCGGCGGCTTCTCGATCTCCGACAGCCAGCGGCAGCAGGCGGAGAGGCTCTTCGCCCGCCTCGGCGGCATCGACAAGCTGAACGTCCTGCCCACCGACACCGTCTACCAGGGGACGCCGAGCGCCCTGCGCAGCGCCAACCTCGGCCTGCGTCTGGAGGACGCCGTCGAGGGGGGAGCCATGGCCTCGGCCAAGGCGGTCGACGGCACCAGCGTGCTCAAGAACGCCCGCGCGCGGGTGCGCTCGGAGTTCGCCGACCAGGAGCGCGACATCAACGGCATCGGCGCCGATTACGTCCCCCTGAACGGCTATGAGATCGAGCAGGGGCGCGGCTTCTCGGCCCACGAGTACGCCACCGGCGCGCCGGTGGCGGTGCTCGGCGCCGAGGCGGCCGGCGTCTTCTTTCCCACCGGCGAGATCCTGGGCAAGCCCCTGCGCATCGGCGACGTGCCGGTGACGGTGATCGGCGTCTTCCAGGAGAAGACCTTCCACTTCCAGGAAGGGCAGCAGAACGTCTTCGCCTGGCGCAACCGGATCGTGGCGGTCCCCTCCCGGCTGATCGCCGCGCGCATGGACGGCGACGCCTACCACCGCGTGGACCGCGTCACCTTCCGCATCCCCGACCTCGAGGCGATGGCCGACTTCTCGCGCGAGCTGAGCTCGCTGGTCGGCGCCAACCACCGCCTGCAGCAGGATTTCCGCCTCGACGACGTGTACAAGCGGCAGGAGCGCCAGCGCAGCCAGGGCGACGTCTACAACATCATCTTCATGCTCTCGGGGGTGCTGGCGCTGATCGGCGGCGGCATGGTCAACGTCAACATCCAGCTCGCCTCGCTCAAGGAGCGGGTGCGCGAGGTGGGGGTCAAGATGGCGATCGGCGCCACCGGGCAGCGAGATCTTCAAGGCCTTCATGACCGAGGCGCTGCTGCTCACCCTGCTCGGCAGCGCCGCCGGCTTCGTCGTCGGCATCGCCTTCTCCTGGGTGATCACCAAGTCCATCGGCGTGCCGCTGTCGATCGCGCCGATGAGCTTCCTCTGGGCCACCCTGCTGGCCCTCGTCTTCGGCTTCCTGTTCGCCCTCTATCCGGCCGCCAAGGCCAGCCGGCAGTCGCCGATGGAGGCACTGCGCTATGAGTGACGCACTCGCGTTCACTTTCGCTCACCGCCCGTGACCGGCACCGTCGGGCACGCCGTCCGCCGCCGCGGGCCTCGGCGTCCGCCTCGCCCTGGTCTGGGAGGTCGTCACCGGCGGCCTGATCGAGCTCTGGGCGCACAAGCTGCGCTCGATCCTCACCCTGACCCTGCTGATGCTCGGCGTCTTCGCCCTGGTCGTGATGACCTCGGTGCTCGACGGCGTCAAGGACAAGGTCTCTACCGGTTTCGCCGGCATGAGCTGGGACGGCACGCTCGTCCTCGCCCCCAAGGCCGCCAAGACCTCCGAGGAGCAGAAGCGTTTCGCGATGAGCACCGGCCTGCGCTACGAGGATCTGGCGCGCGTGGCCGTGCCGCACCCCAAGGTGCTCGGATTCTCCCCGCGCGCCACCAAGCGGAGCGTGGTGCAGGTGGCCGGCGGCGGCGAGCGCATCTTCGTCAACGGCGTCACCGCCGACTACTCGTTCCTGATGGACCGCCCGATCGGCCTCGGCCGCGGCCTCACCGCGGACGACCAGCGGCGGCACTCGACGGTGGCCGTGGTGGGAGCGACCCTCGCCTCGAAGCTCTTCGGCGGCAGCGATCCGGTGGGGAAGGACGTGGTGATCGAAGGCGTCCCCTACCGCATCGTCGGCGTGCTGGCGGGCGGGCAGATCTTCAACGAGGAGATCTACCAGGACGCCAACGGCGTCCTCATCCCGCTCGAGACCTACATGGACCGCATGGACACCGACCACCAGCTCACCCAGATCTCGGTGAAGCTGAAGTCGAAGCGCGACCTCGACGAGATCTCCGCGGTGATGGTCGCCCGCGCCCGGCAGGCCCATCACGGGATCGAGGACGTGGAGGTCAAGAACCTCGATGCCGAGCTGGCCCGCGCCTCCGGCGATTTCCAGGACCAGATGCACGGCTGGGCCGTGGTGCTGCTCAGCCTCGCCGGCACGGTGCTGCTGGTGGGCGGGGTCGGGGTGCTGTCGGTGATGCTGATCTCGTTCTCCGACCGGCGCTACGAGATCGGCCTGCGCAAGGCGATCGGCGCCAACGACGGCCAGATCCTGGTCCAGTTCCTGCTCGAGGCGCTGGTCCTGGCGGCGATCGGCGCCTCGATCGGCACGCTGGCGGGCAGCGCCCTCTGCCGCGCCCTCTCCGACAAGTTCCCCTGGGGCCTGGTGGTCAACCCCTACGGCCTCGCCGCCGCCTGGGGGATCGCGCTCGTCCTCGCCGCCGGCTTCGGCCTCTACCCGGCGATCCGGGCGGCGCGGCTGTCGCCGATGGAGGCGATGCGGTAGGAATTCTGCCAGCTTGACCGGTTGGAGAATGCCGCCCCTTCGGGGCTGACCCTCACTCCCCCAACCCCCTCTCTCCCGGCCTCCCCCCCGACCGCCGGGAGAGAGGGGGCTTAAAACATTCTTCGACTAACTTCTCCCTCTTCTCCCGGCGGTCGGGGGGGAGGCCGGGAGAAGAGGGCCGGGGTGATGAGGGCCAACGGACCGGTAACGCGGAATCCGAGCCAGCAGAACCAAAGCCGCCCTTACCCCACCCCATCCGGCCGGTTCCGCCCGTAGGACTCGTGGGCGCTGACCAGCTCGCCGGCGGCGATGGCGGCCATCAGGGAGATCTCGCCGCCGAGCAGGAAGGCGGCGGCGATCTCGGCGAGCCGGGGAGCCTTCCCCGTTCCCACGCAGTCCATCATGTTCAGGCACTCGCGCGCCGTCCCCAGGTGGGTGCCGCCGCCGACCGTAGCCACGGTCAGCGACGGCAAAGTCACCGTGGCGAACAGCTCCCCCTCGTCCCCCACCTCGAACTGAGTGATGCCGACCGCCGAGTTGGCGAGGTTGGCGACGTCCTGGCCGCAGGCGATGAAGAGGGCGGCGAGGCCGTTGGCATAGTGGGCGTTGCAGGTGGTGGCGCCCTCGTGGAACTGGCCGACCACATTCGAATGCCAGAGGTCGAGCACCCGCTCCGCGGTGGTCCCCAGATAGGAGCGCACGATGCGCGCCGGCAGGCGGACGCCCGCCACCACCTTCTTGCCCTTGCCGCCGAGGAAGAGCGAGGAGCTGGCGTGCTTCTCCGAGTCGCCGGCGCTGAAGAGATAGAACCGCCGCGCCGCGCTGTTGTCGACCAGCCAGCGGCAGGCGCGGTCGGTGGCGCGGGCGATCATGTTCATGCCGCCGGCGTCGCCGGTGGAATAGCAGAAGTGGACCATCACCCGGCGGCCCACCGGCAAAGGCTCCAGGCGCAGCAGCCGGCCGTGGCGCGTGGTCGACTCGGCCTCGGCGCGCAGGGCCTCGAAGTGCCGGGGGAGCTCGCGCGCGAAATCGGCCGCCTCGGCGACCTCGTCGAAGAGGAAGACCGGGGTCATCCGGTTCTCGTCGACGTAGAGCCGGACGCTCGCCCCTCCCGAGCGGGTGATCGCCATCGCCCCCCGTTCGTAGGAGCGCACCAGCGCCCCCTCGGTCGTGGCCATCGGCACGAAGAAGAGGCCGTCCGCGTATTCGCCGCGGACGAGCAGCGGCCCGGCGACGCCGAGCGGCACCTGCGCCGCCCCGATCGGGTTCTCGATATTGCCGCGCATCTCCTCGGCGGGAAAGCCGAGGGCGCCCACCTGCGCCAGCGACGCGCCGGTCCGCTCTTCCATCCAGCGGCGGCGGGCCGTCAGGGCCTCCTCCGAGTATCCCAACTCGGTGAACCGGGGGATCAAATCGGCCATTTATGCCTCTTTTAAAAGATTTTGGGAAACACCAGCCCCGTCCGCCTCTTGTAGTCCGCGAACTCCGGGTACCTGGACAGGGAGCGGTCCTTGCTGAGCATGTTCCGCACGAAGAAGCCGAAGACCCACCCGGCCAGGATCAGGAACGGCAGCCAGTGCATGGCCATGATGGCGTACGAAGAATAGATCAGGATCTCGCCGAGGTAGTTCGGGTTGCGCGTGCGGCCGAAGAGACCGTCGACGATCAGGCCCGGCTGGGCCCGGAGCGTGAAGAATTTCTGCGCGTCGCTCACGTAGTGCAGGAAGAGACCCATGATGTAGAGGAACAGCACCAGCCCCACCAGGTAGGGCGGCAACTTGACGTGACGGCTGATCAGCAAGTAAGGAGCTACGTAATAGCCGGCGAGCGGAACGAAAATGAAGAAGATCCCGATCCAGAGAGGTCTCTCCTCGGCGAACCTCCGGTCGGGGAACAGCGCGTGCTTGAGCAGCCAGAGCAGGCAGTACGAGCCATGAAGGCTCAGATAGATGAACGCCTCGGTCGACCAGTTGCCGTAGAACCACATCATCGCCAGCACCAGAGGGATCAATAAAGCTTTGTGAAGATTGATCGGCGTCGAGATTCTCATGGCCTGGAGCCTCTCCGGTTGTCGGGTCTGGATTGGAGGACTTCATGGTAACGCAGAAGAGGCGCCCCTGGCTGCAAGGCGGATTTCAGACAGATTTAAGGCTCCTCACAGGCGGCCGGACCTCCCGCGGCGCCAGAGTCGGGCTGTCCGGCGGCAGTCTCGCCGCCGGGCAAGACAGGGAGCCCGAACATCATGATGACCTTGCGTTTCTGGACTCGAATCCTCTGTGGGGCCGCGCTGCTCGCGGTAGTGCCGGCCGTGCATGCGCAGGACGTGCCGCTGAGCCTGGACGACGAATATGCCCAGATCGCCGGGAGGACACCCGGCTTCGGCGGCCTCTATATCGACGAGCGGGGCACCACCCACGTCTATCTTCAGGACGTCACCCGCGCCGGCGAGATGCGGGCCTTAAGCGACCGCGTGGTGTTCCAGCAGGGCGAATACGACTTCCGCGATCTCCAGGCCTGGAAGGACCAGGTGCGGCCGCAGCTCGCCGCGACGGGAGCGGTGTTCCTCGACATCGACGAGCGGCGCAACCGCCTGGTCTTCGGGGTGGAGCGCGAGTCGGTCGACCGCTTCACCGAGGAGCTGCGGAGATTCCTCAGCGGCACCCGGGTACCGCCCGAGGCGGTGATCGTCGAGGCCGCCGAGCCCATCCAGCCGATGGCCCTGCTCACCGACACGACGCGGCCGGTTCCCGCCGGCGTGCAGGTCACCAACAGCGGCGGCGGCGGCTGCACCCTCGGCGCCAACGCCGTCCGCGCTGGCGTCAGCGGTTTCATCACCGCTTCGCACTGCACGGGGATCATGGGTGTCGTCGACGGCACCGCTCTGTTTCAGAGCACGACCGCGGCGGGCAATCAGATCGGCTTCGAGACCGCCGATACGCCGTTTTTCACCGGTGGCTCCTGCCCCTCGGGGCGGCGGTGCCGGCGCTCGGATGCGTCATTTTTCACGTATGGCTCCGCCAGCCTTTCCGCGGGTGGGAAGATCGCCAATCCCCTCTTCTGGGGGGTTGGCTCCGGCACTCTGCTGGTCAGTCCGGCCATACCGCGCCTGCCGGTGGCCGGATTCCTGTTCGGCAACCTGTCGTCCGGCACGGTGGTCTACAAGGTCGGGCGCACCACGGGCGGCACCCTGGGATCGGTGAGCAACACCTGCGCCGACATCAACATCGCCGCTCCCTCGACAATCACCATGCTCTGCCAGGACCAGGTGGGATCCGCAGTAGCCCTGGGAGACAGCGGCGCGCCGGTGTTCGTCCAGAGCGGCGGAGTCGCTACTCTGGCGGGCATCCTGTGGGGCGGTAACGGCGCCGGATCGTACGCCTACAGCCCGTGGATGTTCATCTTCTCGGATCTCGGCGGGCCGAACCCCGGCATTCCATAAACGGCGGCGGGCGCGGGGGCCGGAGCGTTCCGGTCGGTTAGACTGTTGCCGTTGCTATCCGACCGCTATCGCTTTGGCCCCTTCGACCTGGATGCCACCGAGCACAGCCTGCTGACCCAGGGGAGGCCGGTGGCGCTCACCCGCCGGGCTTTCGACACGCTGCTCTACCTCGTGCGCCATCCCGGCCGCCTGGTCACCCGCGACGAGCTGATCGCCGCCGTCTGGGGCGAGACGATCGTCGAGGAAGGCAACCTCCATTGGACCATCAGCGCTGTCCGCAAGGCCCTCGCCCAGGAATCCGCCGAGACCTGGATCGAGACCGTCCGCGGCCTCGGCTACCGGTTCCTCGGCACGGTCGAGGCGGCCGGAGAGGATGCGGAGGATGCGGTGCCTGAAAGCCTGGCGGCTCCAGTCCTCGACACTCCCCGGCGCCCTCCCTGGCGGCTCTGGCTGGCCGCCGGCCTCGGAGCCGTCCTGCTGGCGACGGCAGGGGGCTGGATCGCCAGCCGGTCTTCCAATTCATTCAATACCGCCCCCGAGGCCCAGCGGCTCTATGCCGAGGGGCTGGAACGGCTCCAGCGCCGGGATGCCCTGAATGCCGCCGACCGGCTGGAAGGGGCTGTCCGCGCCGACCCCGGCTCCCCCGATGCCTGGCTCGCCCTGGCGGAAGCCTACGAGCTGCTGGGCGCCGAGCGCCGGGCCGAGGACGCGGCCCTGCAAGCCGCCCAGCGGTCGAACGGGCTCCCGGAGCCGCGGCGGTTGACGGCCGAGGCCACCTACCTCCGCATCGCCCACCGATTGCCGGAGGCCGCCGACCGCATGGGCCGCGCGTACGGGCTCTCGCGGCACGCGTTCGAGACCGGTCTCGCGCTGTGTGAGACCCAGACCAGGGCCGGGCAGGGCCGGGAGGCTCTGGCGACGCTCGCCGAGCTGCGCCGGGAGCACCCCGCGGAGAGTGGCGATGCCCGCCTGGCCCTGTTCGAGGCGGAAGCCTATGCCGTTGTGGAGGATTACCGCGGCGAAAAAGGCGCCGCGGAGCGCGCCGTCGCCGCCGCCCGGAGCGGGGGGATGGTCCAGGTCGAGACGCGCTCCCTGCTCCTCCTGGCGCTCGCGCGTCTCCGCGCGGGGTCCGCCGCCGACTGCCGCCCGGCGCTCGCCGATCTCGCGCTGGCTCGCCGTCAGGCCGAGGCCAGCGGCGACCGCTTCCTCCTCGGCAGCGTCCTCCAGAACCTCGGCAGAGTCCTCGCTCAATGTGAAGATCCGGCCGGCTCTGAACAGGCCTACCGGCAAGCGGTGGACCTCTACCGGGAGATCGGTGCCCTGAGCATGCTTCCGGCTCTGCTCTATAGCCTTGGCGGCAGACGGCTCTACGTCGGTGACCTGTTCGGGGCGGACAGCCTGATGCGCGAGGCGCTCGACAGCTGCGAGGCGCAGACGACTCCCTGCCGGGAGCGTTTCCTCACCGCCGTCGGCGCCAATCGTCTCCACCGCGGCGAGCTGGCCGAGGCCCGCCGGATGATCGACCAGGGGATCCAGCGCAACCTCAAGATCGGCAACCGCAATCGTGTCGCCGAGGCCCGGGGCTTTCTGCCCGACCTCGCCTTCTGGAGCGGCGACCTGGAGCAGGCGGTCGAGCTGCAGCGTCAGGCCCTGGCCCTGCGGCAGGAGATCGGCACGGCGGGGGGCATCGCCTGGGCCCGGTCCGACCTCGCGAACTGGCTGGCCGAGGCCGGGCATGGCGCCGAGGCGCTGGAGTCCGCGCGTCTGGCGGTCGCCATGGCCTCCCGGCAAGGCGATCCATCTCTCGACGCATGTTCACGCGCCAGCCTCGCTCTCGCCGATCTCGTGGCCGGGGATCTCACGGCAGCGGACCGCGAGAGCGCCCGCGCGCTCGCCATCCTGCACCCGCCGGGCCGCCCCTTCTGCTCGTTCACGGTCCTGCGGGTCCGGACCCAGGTGCTCCTGGCCCATGGCCAGCTCGACGCCGCCGGGACCGCGATCGACGAAGGGCTGGAGCTGGCGCGGCGGGGAGGCTTCGTGACCTACGAGCTCCAGAGTCGCCTCCTCCAGGCCCAACTGGCGCTGGCTCGCGGCAGGACGGGCGAAGCCCGGAAGCTCGCGGTGGACCTCGCCACCGAGGCCCGCGCCAAGGGCTTCGGGATCATCGCGCAACGGTGCGCTCTCCTTATCCCGTAACATCCCCGCGCCTTCGTGGCGCAAGCACGCACCGCGTGACGCCGTGCTCTTCTCGTGTGTCGCCACCCGTTCGTTGTGTCTCGCCGGAGCCGGCGGGAGGCGTGGAATGCATTTTTTGTGTCTCGCCGGGGCCGGCGAGAGGCGCGGAACGCATTCGCTGTGACCCGCCGGAGCCGGCGGACGGTTCGCCGGGCATTTTTCCGGGCTCGCCGGAGCCGGCGAGAGACCCGCCGGGGGTTTTCCGGATGTCGCCGGCCATTTTTTGTGTCTCGCCGGCCCCGTTGCGACACTCGCCGGCCCCGTTGCGACACTCGCCGGCCCCGTTGCGTCATTCGCCGGCACCGGCGAGCCATCCGCCGGGGATCTTGCGTGGCGAAAAAAGGATTCCGCACTTCTCGCCGGGCACTCCGCGGGGATGCAGGCGCCCGGCGCGCGATCCGCCGCCTTCTCGGGATGATATCGAACCCGACTCATGCAACGGAAGACGGAAAGCACGGAGCTCGCCGCGCCGTGGGGGGCTCGCCCTGGAAGGGCGATATTTGAAGAG
>CAWBWZ010000018.1:0-14044 GCA_963792575.1 uncultured Acidobacteriota bacterium | reverse complement strand
CGTCTGCGACGGCGAGATCTTCAATCTCGGGAATCCCCACAACGAGTGCTCGGTGGTGGATCTCGCGGAGAAGCTGGCGAAGATCCACGACGCCCACCGCGACACCCTCCCCAACTTCATCCCTTCCCGTCTGGAGCCGGTGGACGCCGAAGGCTATTTCGGCAAGGGTTACCAGGATGTGGTGGCCCGCAAGCCGTCGATCGCGAAAGCCAGCCGCCTCCTCGGCTGGAACCCCACCACCTCGCTCGACGAGGCGCTGGAGCGGACCTACGCCGCCTTCCTCGAGGACTGGCTGCGCTCCGGCCACCAGGCGGAGATCGCCTGAAAATGATCTCCGGGCTGCTCGGCCTGCGGGTCGACGTCGACACCCACGACGGGATGCGCGACGGCGTCCCGCGGTTGCTCGACGTGATGGCGGCGGAAGGGGTGAAGGCCACCTTCTATCTCTCCATGGGGCCGGACCGGAGCGGCCTCGCCGTGCTCAACGCCCTCCGCCCGGGCTTTCTGGCGAAGATGACCCGCACCGGCGCGGCCAGCGTCTACGGCTGGCGCACCGTCCTCTCCGGCACCCTCCTCCCCTCGCGGCCGATCGGCACCGCCTTTCCAGAGATCGCCCGCCGCGCCAGGAGGGAGGGTCACGAGACCGGCGTCCACGCCTGGGATCACCGGCAGTGGCAGGACCGCCTGCTCAGTTTCCCAAAAGAGAAGACGGCTGACCAGCTCGACCGCGGCTTCCGCGCCTATGAAAAGGTTTTTGGTGAAGCCCCGCGCACCTACGCCGCCCCCGCCTGGTTGAGCAGCGACGACGCCCTGCTCCACGAGGAGACTTACGGCCTCGCCTACGCCTCCGACTGCCGGGGCATCGAGCCGTTCCTCCCCATCGTGCGTGGCAAAACGCTGAAGACTCCACAGGTCCCCGCGACCCTGCCCACCCTCGACGAGGCGCTGGGAGACACCTTTGCCGGTGCCTCCGCCTACTTTGCCGCCATGGTGGAAGAGGCGGGCCGCTCCGCCTGGCCGGTCTTCACCCTCCATTCCGAGCTGGAGGGGGGGCCGTACGCCGAGGATTTCCGCGCCTTCCTGCGCCAGGCGCGGGAGGCGGGCCTGCGCTGCGTCCCCCTCGGCGAGCTGCTCGCGGAACGGCAGCGCCGTGGGGCGCTCGCCGCCTGCGCGATGCGCCACGCGCCGGTCCGCGGGCGGCATGGGGTGCTGTCGACGCAGGGGGTGGCGGCATGACCGCCCGGGCATCAATGCCCGGGCTACGCTGGAACGAAAAGCCGGCTGAAGCCGGCTCAAAATACATGGGTTCCTTGAGCCGGCTTCAGCCGGCTTTTCGTTTGGATCGTAGCCCGGGCATTGATGCCCGGGCGCGCCGGCGTCCCGAAATTGCGGTACCGTAATCCACCCATGACCACCGCGCCCCACATCGCCGTCGTCGGCGCCGGCGCCTTTGGCGGCTGGACGGCGCTCCATCTGCTCCGGCGCGGCGCGCGCGTCACCCTGCTCGACGCCTGGGGGCCGGGCAACTCCCGCTCCAGCTCCGGCGGCGAGACCCGGATCATCCGTGGCGCCTACGGCCCGGACCGCCTCTATGTCGACTGGACCGCCCGCTCCTTCGGAATGTGGCGGGAGGCCGAGCGGCGGTGGGGGCGGCGCCTCTATCGCCGGACCGGCGTGCTCTGGCTGGGCGGCGAGGACGATGGCTATGTCCGCGATTCGCTCCCGTTCCTGAAAGACGCGGGCTTGGAGATCGAGGAGACTTCCCCGGAAGCGGCGCGGACGCGCTTTCCGCAGATCGATTTCGCCGGGGTCCGCACGGTCTTCCACGAGCCGGAGGCGGGATATCTGCTAGCCCGCCGCGCCTGCCAGGCGGTGGCGGAGGCGGTGGCGGCCGAGGGAGGAGAGGTGCGGCTCGCGGCGGCTTTCCCGGACGGGTTCCGGGGCGAAAAACTTGAGAGGCTGCGGCTGGCCGACGGCTCGGCGCTCCAGGCGGATCTCTACCTCTTCGCCTGCGGCCCCTGGCTCGGCCGGCTCTTCCCGGAGGTGATCGGCGAGCGGCTCCTGCGGATCACCCGCCAGGAGGTCTTCTTCTTCGGCATGCCGCAGGGGGACCCCTGGTTCCACGAGGACCGCTGCCCGATCTGGGTAGACCTGAGCGAAGAGCGGATCTTCTACGGCCTGCCGGGTAACGAGCACCGCGGCTTCAAGGTGGCGGACGACACCCGGGGAGCCCCCTTCGATCCCACGCTCGAAGAGCGGCTCGTCACCCCGCAAGCCCTGGCCGCGGCGAGGGAGGTTCTGGCCCGCCGCTTCCCCCGCCTCGCCGGCGAGCCGGTCGTCGAGACCCGTGTCTGCCAGTACGAGAACAGCCCGGACGGCCATTTCCTGTTCGATCGCCACCCGGAGGCTGGAAACGTCTGGCTCCTCGGCGGCGGCTCCGGCCACGGCTTCAAGCTCGCCCCCGCCCTCGGCGACTACGCCGCCGGAATCCTCCTCGCGGACGGCACCCCCGACCCGCTCTTCCGTCTCGACCGCCCCGGCCACGACAGCGAGGGGATCCGGACGCAGTTCGATCGGTGAGGTCCGATCGCCATGTCCAGCGAAACAGAAAATCTCCAGACGGTACGGCGCTATCTCGCCGCGATCGAGCGGCGCAGCGGAACTACGACTGTTTCGAACCGTTCTAGGGATTCTCAAAGGAGTCTGTGTGAAGAAAATTCTCGCCTTCGCCGTTCTCTGCCTGCCGCTGCTCGGCGCCGCTCCTGCGAAGCCGCATTCTGTCCCGAAGTCGTCCCAGGCGCTCGCCGCCATCCTCGCGGAGTTCGACGCGTTCCAGCTCGACCATGAGCCGGCCGTCCGGATCCAGCGGGGGCTCGAGGTCACCAAGCTTCCGGACGCCTCGTATGCGGGGGCGCAGAAGGACGCCGAGGCCTTCCGCTCCTTCCGCAAGCGGCTGGCCCGGATCGATCCCAAGGGGCTCACCCACGAGGAGTGGCTCTCCCGCGAGATCCTCGACTGGCAGCTCGCCACCTACGCGGCGGGTGCGGAGCACTTCTGGAGCTTCTTCCAGATCACTCCGTATTCGTCCCCCTTCCGCTCTCTCCAGCAGGTCTTCACCTCCATCAACTTCAAGGTCGAGAAAGACCGCCGCCGCTATCTTGATCTCCTGCGGCAGTACGCCCGGGCCATGGGGCAGCTCCGGACCAACCTGGAGACCCAGCGCGCTCAGGGGATCCTGCTTCCCAAGGCGGAGATCGACGCCGTGGTGGCGCTCGTGCGGTCGTTCGCGCGCAAGCCGGAGGAGAGCCCGTTCGCGGTGGGCTCCGAGCGGCTCGAAAAGTTCTATCCGGAGGGAGCCGCATCCTTCCAGGCCGAGGTGCGGAAGCTGATCGAAACCGAGATCAATCCCTCTCTCGAGGCGCTCGCGGCGGTGCCTGACGCGAAGGCATACCGGGACGCCGCGCCCGAGCAGGTCGGCATTGGCCACTACCCCGGCGGCCAGAAGGCCTATGGCTACGTGGTGCGGCTCCACACCACGCTCGACGGCCTCACCCCCGAGACGATCCACCGCCGCGGGCTCCAGGAGGTCGCGCGCCTCAACGGCCGGCTGGAGGAGGTGCGCAAGCAGGTCGGTTTCCAGGGGGATCTCGCGGCGTTCCGCCGGTTCCTCAAGACCGATCCGCGCTTCTTCGTCAAGACGCCCGGGCAGGTCTCCGAGCGCCTGCTGGCCCCGGTGCGGCGGATCGAGCCGCGGATCAGGGATTTCTTCGGCCGCGTTCCCAAGGCTCCGTACGGCGTGGCCCAACTGGAGCCCGAGCTCGAAGGCGGGATGACCTATGGTTACTACCGCCAGCCGATCCCCGGGCGCGCGGAAGGGGATTACATGTTCAACGGCTCGAAGCTCGACGAGCGGTCGATGCTCTGGGCGGCGGCGTTGATCTATCACGAGCTGATCCCCGGGCATCACTTCCAGATCTCCCTGCAGCTCGAGAACATGAGCCTACCGGAGTTTCGCAAGAATTCCTATCCGACCGCCTTCGTCGAGGGGTGGGCCATGTACGCCTCGGAGCTCGCCGAGGAGATGGGAGGCTACGCCGATCCCTATGATCTCTGCGGCCTGCTCGCCAGCGATCTCTTCCTCTCCTCGCGGCTGGTGGTGGACACCGGCATGAACGCTCTCGGCTGGACGCGCCAGCAGGCGATCGACTACCTGCGGGAGAACACTTTCGAATCCGATACCCAGATCGGCACCGAGACCCTCCGCTACAGCGTCGACATCCCCGCCCAGGCGCTCGCCTACAAGATGGGAGCGAGCGAGATCTGGGAGCTGCGCCGGCGGGCCGAGCGGGAGCTGGGCAAGAAGTTCGATCTCCGCCGCTTCCACGACGCCGTGCTCGGCAGCGGCGCGATGCCGATGACCGTGCTCGGGAAGCACGTCGACGGGTGGATCGATCAGGAAAAAAAGCGGTAGGAAGGTACCGGTAGGAAACCAGGGGCGGCCCCACAAGGCCGCCCCTACATCATCATTATTTCGCGGCTATTTCGCAGCCATCGCCGGACCGGTCTCGCGGAGCGCGATCTTCTTTTCGAGCTGCCCCCCCTTCAGGCTGTCGTAGTGGACGGTGATCTCGCCGTCCCCCTGGACCAGGAAGAAGAGGATGCGGGTGGAGAGGCCGTCGACGCCGGGCACCATCAGGCGGTCGGCGCGGTGGTCCTGAACCTCGATCTTGTCGAGATAGGGATCGCTCACCAGGCCGCTCGAGATCACCTTGCCGCCGGTGACGGTGGCCACGTCCTGCCGGTGCAGCCTGTTCTGCACCGCCGTCGCGGTCATCGACGGGATGGCGCGGTCGTTGAGCACCGGCACCTCGACTCGCCACAGCCGGTCGCCGACTTTCTTTACCATCGCGTCGCCGATCGAAAGCCGCGGCAGGTGATAGGCGTTGAGGAGGGCGAAGGAATTGTTGCGGTGCGTCTCATCCTCGAGCGCCCAGCCCTCGGGCACGCGGCCGACGTCGCGCTTGAAGCCGCCGACCTCGATCGCGCCATACTGCGGGTGGTTGTACGGATGCCAGGCGACGAACTCGCGGCCGAAAGTGAGCTCGTCGTTGAACTTCATCAGCTCGGCCTCGGTGACCTCGCCGTTCTTGTCGAAATCCGCCGGCGGGTTGTACATCTCGTTGGTAAAGGCGAGCGCGCCCATCAGGCTGTAAAAGTGATCGGTGGTGGCGCCGTGGACGGTGTAGAGATCCTTCCACGAGATGAAATACCGGTAGCCCGGCAGCAGCCTCTCCCCCTCTTTGCCGATCAGGTCGTAGGCCTTGAGGTCCTGTGGCGGATAGGGCGGGTCGGCCTTGGCGCCGGGGCCGCGCAGGATCATCTGGCCGTTGTTGTGGTAGCTCTGGACGGCGGCGACGTTGCGGTGCTGCATTGCCCACATCGCGATCGATCGTGTCTCCGGGATCGCCAGCGGGTAGGGGCCGGCACCCTGCTGCACGTACCCGGGCTCCCAGGAGAAGCCCCAGGTGCGGTTCGGATCGACGTAGCCGACCGTGTCCTCGTTAACCCGGCCGTCGCCGTCGTTGTCATACCCCTCCTTGCCGAGCTCGAGATAGTCGCCGAGCTCGCCCGGCTCCACCGCCACCAGCAGGCGCGGATCCTTGGGGTCGAGCCGGTGGGTGCCCTGCCCCATCGGCACTTTCTTGCGCATGGTGGTGATGTAGCCGTCGCCGTCGACGTCGTCGAAGCCGTCCTCGTCCGCCTTGCCGTCGCGGTCGTCGTCCACCGGCACCATGACGGTGCGGGGGAAATCGGCGTCCGAGGGGCCCTTGAACCAGAGGGTGCGGCCGTCGGGGTTGACGACGGGGAGGATGTAGAAGACCGAGCGGTCGAGCATCTCGGTCACCCGCGGCAGCTTGCCGTAGTTCCTGAGCAGGAAGTCGACCGTGTAGAGGGCGGTCTCGGCGCCCTGCACCTCGTTGGCGTGGGTGTTGCCGTCGATATACATGGCGGGCTTGGAGAGCTCGGGACCGGTCGCCGGATTGGTGATGGTGATCATCCAGAGGTCGCGCCCCTGGCCGCTCTTGCCGACGCTCTCGAGCCGGGTCCACTTCGGGTAGGCGGCGGCGTACCCCTTGAGGAGGTCGACGATCTCCTCATAGGGGTGCAGCCGGTTGAAGGCGGCGGCGGGGGGATTGCCCTGCGGCTTCAGGGGTTCCGCCGCCCGCAGCGCCGGAGAGGCGGCCGCGACGAGCGCCACGGCCCCCAGGACGGATCTCAAGGTACGGGGTCTCATGGCGTTCAAGCTCCCTTCCCGACGGTGGTGGTCTTCTGGTCGCGGCCGGCGTTGTCGGTGGTCACGTCGACGACGACGCGGGCGCCGGGGCGGGCGCGCACGAGCCACTCTCCGGTGAGGGTGCCGGTGGTGCCGTCGAGGCGCTCAGAGGTCGCGAAGTTGTAGCCGGTCACGAGGTCGACCCCCTGGCCGGTCTGCAGGGTCAGGCGCACGGGTATATGGACCCGGGCGCGCTCCGCCTGCTTGGTGTGGGTGGCAAGATAGCCGCGGTTGCCGGCCACCGCCTTGACGCGGTAGACGCCGCCTCCGAGATCGGTGACGTCGAGCGACAGGACCTCGACCTTGGGGAGCTTGGCCGCGAGATCGAGCACCGTTTCGGTGTGGGCCGCCAGCGCCGGCTTGAGGATCGCCATCGGCGGGTTGAGCTCGACGAAGGGATCGAGCCCGCCGACCTCGGCCCGGGTTCCATCCGGCAGGGTGACGGGGGTCCAGGCGGCGAAGGCGCCGGGGGTATTGGCGTCGACCCAGGCGAGCACCTCGCGCTCGCGGGCGCCGGCCTCGCCGGCTTTATTTCCTGGTTGGCCTCCGGCCGGAGCACCGCCGCCGCCGCCGCCCATCTGCTTCATGCGGTCGATCATCGCCTTGGGGGTGAGCTGCCCGCCCTTGAGGGCGCCGATCACCATCTTGCCGTTGAACTGCGGCGGCACCTTGTTCTCTTTGAGGAAGGCGTCGATCTTCTCCTCCCCCTGGGCGATGAGCTCGTCGGGGCTCATCGCGGCCACCTTCTCGGGGGTGAGCGCGTCGTCGGCCCCCTTGCCGGCCTCGGCCTTCTTCGCGGCCTTCGGAATGCCCCAGACGTCGAGCTCGAGGGCCATCGCACCGTACTGATAGTAGAGCCAGGGGGTGAAGCCCCCCTTGCCGTACTGCGCCCCGGGGCGGTCCGAGGAGAGGCCGGCCTTCTTCAGGCGCTCCTTGTAGCCTTCGGCGAACTTGTCGAGATAGGCCTGATCGCCGGCGTCCACCTTGGTGGCGGCGCCGGCGCCGAGGTACTGCTGGAGCTGTTCCTTGGTGATGCCGTTCTGCCGCACGAAGGGGAGGTTCTGGGCCACCTCCCAGATCTCGTCGATGGTGTACTCCTGCTCGGGGTCGAAGCCCAGGAACTTGGCGGCCTGCGGCGGCACCTTGAACTTCTGCGTCCCCAGGTCGCCGCCGCCGCCCAGGCTCTGGGGCGCGGCGAGCAGGTTGTTGGCCGGGCCGTAGACGACCGCCAGGGCGACGTTGCGGCGGCCGAGGAGGAAGTCCATCAGCGCCCTGGTCTCAGGCGCGTAGCTCGACCAGGGGCCGGCCTCGGGCGTGGAGTAGGGAAAGGCGTGGGGGAAGTTCTTGTCCGGCCAGACGCCGTCGGCGGCATCCTCGTTGAGCTCGCCGTCGCCGTCGTCGTCCTTGCCCTCGGTCTCGATCCGGTAGGCGCCGGCCCGCTGCTCCATGGCGTCGGCCTTGACGAGCACGCGGGGATCCCCTGAATCGGGGAGCCAGCCGCCGGCCGGATCGGGGATCCGCAGGCGGGTGATCATGCCGTCGCCGTTCAGATCGTCCGCGCGGGTCCTCCCCCAGGATGCCGTCGACGTCGTGATCGACCTTCAGGCCGTCGCCGCCGCGGCGAACCCGGAGCTTGCCGAAGATCGCGTCGTGGGCGTCCGGGTTGAGCGCCGGGGCAATGTAAAAGGTGCTAGAGGCGAGGAGCTTTGCGGCAGGGCTGCCGGCGGGCGCCTCGACCAGATCGCGGATCAGGTCGAGCGCCGCCTCGGTGCCGGCGTTGTGGAAGCCCGCGATGTTGGCGCCGACGAAGATCGCCGGCCGGAGATCCGGATCGGCGCCGCCGGGCGCGGCGACACGGGCGACCCAGAGCGACCGGCCGCCGGCCGACTTGCCGATGGCGAGCAGCTTCACCTCGCCCGGGTGCGACTGGCTCCAGTCCTGGAGCTGCCGCTCGACGGCGGCGAACGGATGGTAATCCTGATAGTTAGCCTGGTAGCTCGCGGCGGCGCCGGCGGAGCCGCTCAGGGCCAGCAGGCCGAGAGCGGCGGCCGCGATGGCGGTCCGCGAACCAGGGAAGGGAGTTTTCACGGGCACCTCCTCGAAAGAACGGCATGGGGATCGACCGGCGAAAAGCCGGGCGGAAACTATACGTCCACCTTCCTGGGAAGTTGCGATCCGAATTTGGCACGGTCGTTGCTTATGTATAAGCCCGTCCAACGGTCCGAAGGTAGGGCCGACATACGAGCCGCAGGGCTCGAAGGAGAACAACCATGAAGTCTTCGAAATTAGCAGCGTTGTTCCTGGTCTCCCTGCTGCCGCTGGCGGCTTGCAAGTCGCACGAGGCGGACATGGGGGACAACACGGCGGATGCGGCGACAAGCGCCCAGAACTCGGCGACGGCGCCGATGGATCAGGGGTCTCAGTCGTCCGCGGGCGCGACCACGCAGACCACCGAGCAGGAGATCGCGGGCACCAGCAATCCCAACGACCTCAGCCCGGTCAAGGCGCAGTCGTGGATCGACGACGTGACGATCGGCCACAAGGTGGTCGACGGCACGATTCCCAACGCCGATCAGGGGGATGATTTCGCTCCCGGCCAGACGATCTACATCACGATGAAGGTCGCCGACGCTCCGGCCTCCTCCAAGGTGAAGGTGGACTGGTACGGCCCTGGCGAAACCAAGATCTCCGAAGAGGAGAAGGCGGTTCCGGCGGGCGCCAAGTTCCTGACGTTCGAGAACACCAAGACCAGCTCCTGGGCCAAGGGCGACTATCGCGCCGACGTCTGGGTGGGCGACGAGAAGGTCGATACCCAGCAGTTCAACATCACGGACAAGAGCGGCGCGGGCAAGTAACCCGTCAACCCTTTCGAATCAAGAAACCCACACCCTTTTCTACCCCCCCAAGGAACGCCGGCTCGGGATCGTCCCGCGCCGGCGTTTTCTTTTGTGTGGCGGATTTGCGCGCGGGATATAAAAATTGTTTGACCCACAAAAAAGGCGGGGATCTCTCCCCGCCTTTCCTGCTTACGATTCGCGGTGTTTCACTTCGGGGGCTTGACCTCGACCGTCGGCACCTTGACGTCGTGCTTCTCGGTCGAGACGTCCACCTTCGGAACCTCCACCTCGCGCTTCTCGCTGCCGACCGCCACCGTCGGCGTCTTCACATCGTACTTCGGAAGCTGGCCGCCCTTGGTGCTCACCTCCACCGCGGGCATCTCGCCCTCCTGGGTCTTGGTCACCTTGCAGCCGGTCGCCGAGACCGTCAGCAGCGCGGCGCCCAGCAGCAGGGTCGCCTTTTTGGAAATCCGGATCATGGGAGTCTCCTTTGTCTTTGCCATATGTTCGCCTTCTTAAGGGCTGATGACTGCGTGATGCAAGACAAAGATGCAAATTTCATTCCACTAGGCGCGAGCGCGGCGGCGGGGTGCGGCGAGGGTGACGTAGGCCAGCTCGCGGTCCTCGCGCACGGCGCGCAGCATCATGCCGCCGCGCTTCATGTCCCCGGCGCCCGCGAAATCGCGCGGGAAGAGCAGGCGGTCGCCAAGGGCGGGCAGCAGCAGATCCACGTATTTACCGGTCGCGACGCTCCCCAGGAGCACCACCCAGGCCGCGGGAGCGAGATCCCGGAGCTGCTCGACGTGCTTCTTCATCGGCGCGCAGTAGGAACGGCTTTTGAGGTCGACCGGCGTGCGGCGGAGTTTCTTCATCTCCTCCGGCGTGATCCGCCAGCCTGGCGGCACCAGTCCGAAGCCGGGAGCGATGACCAGGATGCCGTCGTCCCCAATCCCCAGCGCCATTTCCGGCGGCGGCGCCGCGAAGTGGCGGGCGTAGCCGATCTTGCCGCGGAAATAGAGCGAGCTCATGAAGGAGAACGCCTCCGCGACGGTCACCCCCTCGGGACTGCGGTAGCGCTCGGCGGCGCCGAACCGCGCCTGTGGCGAGGTGAGCTGCCGGGCCCGCAACCCGTCGGTGCTGGCGGGGGAGAGAAGGAAGATCCGGGGGCGCGGGTTCTCGACTTCCATATCGGAAGAGAGAACGAAAGAGGGCTTGTTGCGCATTCCCGCAACAAGCTCTCAACTGCGATGAGGTCTAAACCCGCGCCTGCCGCATCAGCAGTTCCTCGGCGCGGTCGGCGGGGACGGGCTCGGAGAGGAAGAAGCCCTGGCCGTATTCGCAGCCGAGGGAGCGGAGCTTGACCCTCTGCTCCTCGGTCTGGAGCCCCTCGGCCACTACCTCCATGCCGAGCTGGTGGGCGAGCGTCACGATGGCCCGGACGATCGCCAGGTTCCCCTCCGTCTCGTCGATGCGGGAGACGAAGGAGCGGTCGATCTTCAGGATGTCCATCGGGAAGCGGTGGAGGTAGTTGAGCGAGGAGTACCCCTTGCCGAAGTCGTCGAGGTAGAGCTGCACGCCCAGGCTCTTCAGGCGCGAGAAGCGGGTCGCCGCCGAGTCGGCGTGACGGATGATCACCCCCTCGGTGATCTCCAGCCCGAGGCAGGCGGGGTCGAGCCCGGAGGTCGCGAGGGCCTCCTCGACCTGCGCGAAGAGGTCGGACTGGAAGAACTGCTTGTTCGACAGGTTGACGCTCAGCTTGAGGGCCCCCATCTCGGGGTGCTTGATCTGCATCTCGCGGATCTGCCGGCACCCTTCCAGCAGCACGAAGCGGCCCATGGGAACGATCAGCCCGGTCTCCTCGGCCACCGAGAGGAACTCCTCCGGCAGCAGCAGGCCGCGCCGCGGGTGATGCCAGCGCAGCAGGGCCTCGAAGCCGCGTCACCTCGTCGGTCGCGAGATCGAAGAAAGGCTGATAGTAGACCCGGAGCTGGCCGCGCTCGACCGCCCGCCGCAGGTCGGTCTCGAGCTGCAGGCGCGCCATGACGAGGCGGTGCATCACGCGGTTGAAGACCACGTGGCAGGCCCGTCCCGAGGACTTGGCGCGGTACATCGCCGTGTCGGCGTCGCGCAGCAGATCCTCCGGACGCTCGTATTCGGGGGTGTGGACGGCGATGCCGATGCTGGCGGTGGCGAAGATCTCGTGGCCGCCGAGGTTGATCGGCGCCGCCAGGCGCTCGTGGATGCGGTCGGCCACCCGCACGGCGTCGCTGACGTCGCGTCCCCCTTCGAGGAGGATCGCGAACTCGTCGCCGCCGACGCGGGCGATGGTGTCCGAGGGGCGCAGCGCTCCGGCGAGCGAGGCTGGCGATCTGGATCAGCAGCTCGTCCCCCACCAGGTGGCCGAGGCTGTCGTTGACGACCTTGAAGCGGTCGAGGTCGAGGAAGAGGACGGCGATCAGCCGCTCCGGCTCGCGGCGCGAGCGCTCCATCGACTGGCGCAGGCGGTCCATGAACAGCGCCCGGTTGGGCAGCCCGGTCAGCTCGTCGTGCAGGGCGTCGTGGAGGAGCTGCTCCTCGGCGTGCTTGCGGTCGGTGACGTCATGGGCGTTGAGCACGACGCCGGCGACCGCGGGCTGGGAGAGGAGGTTCGAGGCGGTCGACTCGAGCACCCGCCAGGAGCCGTCGCGGTGGCGCATCCGGTGCTCGAAGGTCACGATCTCGCCCGGCTCCTCGAGGATCTGGCGCAGGGCCTCCTTGATGACCCCGCGGTCCTCGGGATGGACGAGGTCGAGCAGGCTCCGCCCGGCGTGCGCCTCCGCCTCGAGACCGAGCACCCGCTGGTGCGAGGGGCTCTCGTAGCGCACCGTGCCGTCCGCGGAGAGGATCGAGATCAGGTCCGAGGCGTTCTGGACCAGCGAGCGGAAACGCTCCTCGCTCGCCCGCAGGGCCTCCTCGGCGTGCCGGCGGTCGGTGACGTCCTCCAGCGCCCCCTCGTAGTGGAGGATCTCCCCCTGCGCGTCGCGGACGGCCCGCACGGTGAAGCGCACCCAGATGGCCGCGCCGTCCAGGCGGCGGCGCACGCGGGCCTCGAAGCTCTGGATCGGGCCGGCGCCATCGAAGGCCCGCTGCCAGCGGCCGCGATCCTCCGGGTCGAGGTAAAGGTCGCCGACCTGGGTCTCCAGCAGGGCCTCGAGGTCGCGGAAGCCCAGCGTGCGCACCAGCGCCGAGTTGGCGTCGAGCATCCGCCCTGCCGGGGTGGTGCGGTAGAGCCCCACCGGCACCCCCTCGAAGAGGCCGTGATAGCGCTCCTCGGAGGCGCGCAGAGCGGCCTCGGCCCGCTTGCGTCCGGTGACGTCGCGCGCGAAGGCGCAGTAGCACTCCCGCCCCTGGTATTCGAGATGGCTGAGCGTCACCTCGGCGGGGAAGTGCTCGCCCCCCTTCCGCACGTGGACCACCTCGAAGGTGAAGGGACCCCGGGCGCGGACCTTCGCCGAGAGCTCCTGGAAGAGGGTGCTCTGCTCCGGCGGCAGGGTGTCCGGAACGCTGAGCGCGAGCAGCTCCTCGCGGCTGTACCCCAGCATCGAGCAGGCCGCCTCGTTGACGTAGAGGAACCGGCCGTCGGGATGGGTCGAGAACGCGCCCTCGCCGGCGCGGTCGAGAAGGAGCTGGGTGAAGCGCAGCGCCTCCTCGGCCTCCATGGATTCCGCGGTCGGGCGGCGTCATCCTGCAAAAGCGCGCGCGTGGGCACGATTCCTCTCCCGGCTTGAAGGCGAAATGTTCGGAACCCGTGGATTATATCCCCCTGCCGATCCTTTCCAGCGTTGCGGCCTCCACGACGTTCAATTGGGAGTGCAGGGCAGGCGAATTCTTAAGATATACGTTATCATGCATATCTTGGCTGGTTCGGCGGCATGCCGGACGGAGCCCGGGCCACGGTCCGGCCGCGTCGGTACCCCTCCCCGAAGTGGCCGGACCGCCTGGTCCGTTTTCCAGGGCCCATCCGGCGGAAAGGTGATAGCGTTTTTCCCGCCGCGCCGGCCCGCCGGCGCGTTTCCCCTGGAGGCTCCACGTGGACCGTACCCCCGCGACTCTCTACCTCGAAGATGTCGCCGATCAGTTCCGCAAGTACAAGCAGCTCGCCGACCGCGCCCTGGCCCAGGTCCGCGACGAGGACCTCTTCATCACCCTGGACCGGGAGTCGAACAGCCTGGCCATGCTCCACTCCTGACAAACGCTGTTGGCAAAAGAGAGGCCGCGGATCCCGTTGACGGGTTCCGCGGCCTCGAAGTGAGCCGCTGGTCGTGGTTAGACCGGCCTACTTCGAGGTGGAACGCCGCTAGCCTCTTCGCTCCCCGGACGCGACTTCGGCATCGGAGATCCCTGGGCAGCAGAGCCACTGATGCCGTTGGCACCATTGCTCGGCTGGATCCGGACATCGAACGTGATGGAACGCGACTCGAGAAGCGAGCCACCGATTGCGTCACCCTGGACAGCCAGGAAGCCCACCTTGGCCGGGTGGGCAAGCTTCGCGACGGGCGTGCACACGCGCAGCACAGGCAGCACCGACGTCGGGTAGGTGTAGCTCTCCATGTTGGTCACCCCTCTCTGCGTGTGTGATCCCGATGCGAGATCAAATCTTGGCGCGGTCGACACAAGCCTCCCGCTGACAAAATGCAGGTTAGTTGCCAGTGCGGGAGCCAGGCAACCAATTAAACGTCCGTCGGCCGAACTTTTTTAAAATCTCCGCCCCACGGTCCGCCTCCGGTGCCAGTCGGCCCCTCGGACAGTGGACATTCGGCTGATCATTCGGCTTCCTCGACCATCGCCACATGGTCACCATGTTGTCCTCTTCACCCATGCTCGCGGCGTGACC
>CAWBWZ010000017.1:0-4008 GCA_963792575.1 uncultured Acidobacteriota bacterium | reverse complement strand
GCGGGGAGCCGCCGCCGGGCGTCAGCCGATCCGGGCGTCGAGCAGGTCGAGCACGCGGGCGTCGCCCTGGGTATCGAACTTGCGCGCGAAGTAATAGGCACCGCTGGTAATCGCCGGGAGGTCCGGCACGGACAGGGTCCGCGGCCTGCCGTCCCGGCTGCCCGTGAAGTCCGCGTATCTCAGATCGTCGTTCCGCAACTCGAAGCGGCTGTCGTTGAGGAGCAGAGTCTGCACGACGGCTTCGCAAGGGCAGATGGTCCTGCGAAACCACTGCAACAGCTTCTCCTCGCTGCGCGCGCGCTCGACGACGTACTCGACGCAGGCCCGGCGGAGCGTCGTCCACAGGGTGCCGGCATAGCAGATGAGGTCGCGGCCGAAAGGCGGCCTGTCCAGGCGCAGCCCGACCCGCGGGCCATACACCAGGTGAAAATGTACAAGCGACTGCAAGCCGTTGAGGGAGCGCAAGGTCCGCAGCGCCGGGGTGGTCCAGCGCGGAGCGTCGAAATACTGGTAGTGGTAGCGGCGCTCCCCCTGATGGCGGCGGCCGCGCCAGGGGCTCGCGGGATCCCTGCAATCGCAGGCGTTCCAGGAGCGCACGAAACCGTCGCAGCCGCTGGTGGCGAGCAGGGTTTCGAACTCTTTCAGCGGCCGGACCGGATAATCCTGAGCCGACAGATAGGCCAGCCAGTCATAGGGGGTCCCCCGCTCCGAGAGCCACTCCACGGCATCAAAATAGGCTTGCAGGACCGAAATGTAGCCGCGCCGCGCGGGCTCGCGGAGCGCGAAGACGTCGACGTCGAGAGCCCGGCGCAATTCTTCCGCCGTACAATGGCCGGCGAAACCGTCATGGCCGACGAGAATGAAGCAGTCGGGCTGCGAACGCCGGAGCGTTCCAATCAGCCGGCGGATCTGCGGCGGCGCGAGATGATTCTGGATGAAGTAGCAGACGCGCACGCAAATTATGCTAACTCAAGACGACGCCCGACGATGAAAATCACCTTCTTCCTGGCTGGAGAGAATGACCTCGCGGCTCTGCGGCGCCTCGATCCGGACCGGGACTGGCGGGAGTTCCAGCGCGGCGAGCGCGTCTGGATCCTGCAGACCTATCTGCGGCTGGCGCGCGCGGGATTCCCCGTCGAGCTGGCCGCGTCACCGCCTGCCGAGGGGATCGTCGTCTTCCACGCGAAGCACGCCCGGGCGCTGCGCTCCCAGTGGCGGCGGCTGGGGAACGCCGTTCTCCTCGGAGCGAGGGCGGACAACCGGGAGCCCCTGATCGCCGACGTCGAGGTGGTGCAGAACGGCCGCTTCGCGGACGAGGAGCAGCGCTTCTTCATCCCCCATTGGCCGCAACCGGCCCTGCTCCCCCGCGATCCCTCGCGCGGCGGCGCGATCCGGCGGATCGCCTTCAAGGGGTTCGAGCAGAACCTCCACCCCGGGTTCCGGTCGCCGGCCTGGCGGGAGTTCCTCGCCGGCAAGGGGATCGAATGGGAGATCGACGCGGTGCCCTTCGCCGGCGCCGCGACCGACCAGGCGGGGATCGACTGGCCTGACTTCCAGCAGGTGGACCTGTTGCTGGCGGTGCGGCCGGAGGACCGGCGCCTGTGGACGCCGAAACCCGCCTCGAAGCTCTTCAACAGCTGGCTCGCCGGCGTCCCCGCCCTGCTCGGGCCCGAGTACGCCTATCGCGAGCTCCGCCGGTCGGAGCTGGATTATCTGGAAGTGAGCTCCCTGGCGGAGGCGAAGGCCGCGGTGCTCCGGCTCCTCGAGCGGCCGGACCTCTACCAGGCCATGATCGAGAACGGCCGCGCTCGCGGCGCCGGATTCACGGCGGAGGCTACCCTGTCGCGATGGGTGGAGCTGTTGACCCGGAAGATTCCGGCCCTGGCCGCCTCCCGCTCCAGCCGCCGCCTGCCCCTGCCAGTCCGCGAAGCCGGGCGCTGGCTGCGCCGGACCGCCGCCCTGCGGCCCGCCCGGTAGATCGAAGTCCGAGCAGCGTGGCCCGCTCTCCACGGAGCGGGAGAGAGGGCCAGTGGCGATCCGCGCAGCTGGGTGGAGTTACGGCCGCAGGGCCTTGGTAACGAAGACGGCCGCGACGACTTTATCCTGATCGGATCGCCAGCCGAGCTTGAAGCCGCCGGTGAACGCGTCCTTTTCATCTCTGACCAGGAAAACCGGCAGCTCTATGCCCCAGACGTCGGATTCATGGTCATACCGAACGGAAGGCGCGAGGGCGAAATTCGGGTAAAAGTAGCGGAGCTCCAGGCCGGAAACCAGGCTGTTGACCACCTTGGCCTTGCCCAGGGGCAGCGACGTGCAGTCCTGGAGCACACTGCCGGTGATCGGCGAACAGAGAGTCGCCGGATCGTTGTCTTCGTAATCCCGCTTCCCGGTGACCTTTCCGTACAAGGAGCCGCGGGAGAAGAGCAGGCCCCCGAGAAGCGATCCCGAGTAGCCAATGCGGTCTTCGCTCTGCTTGGTCGCATCGGACGCAAAGTAACTCCTCTCCCCACGGCCGACGGAACCCTCCACCGACCAGGTCTTGCTCACGCCGAAAATCTTGTTCTCGAAGGCGCTGCGCACGGCAGCGATTTCATCAGGGCTCCTTTTCTCGTCTTTCAGCGCATGGGCAACAGCATCGGTATTGCAGGCCAGGAGGCCAATGCCCAGCGATCTGCACTCCTCACAGACGGCCTCTCCGTAGAGCGTCGGCTTGATCTTCCAAGTGAAGCTTGAATACGCACCGCTCACGTCGATGTCGCCGCTGAGACCATTGAGTGTGGCGAAGACCGCCTGCCCCTTGCTCTTGTTGAAAGGTACGCTGACCGTCAACGACGAAGCGCTCTTCTTTCCCGTGGTCGACTGACTGGCACGGGCAAAAGAGATCAGGCCCCTCCCGTCTTCGTCGCTCGCCGTCAATGAGACCGCGGTGCTGACGGCAGGAGCCACGCCGCTGGTCCCCAAGGCGAGGCGCGTCTTCTCTGTCTGCTGCCGGCCTTTGTAATTATCAGGTTTGTCGGCTTCCTTAGGCTCCAGCTCTTTGAAAGAAGTTTTACAAAAGTCGAAGACTTTCTGCCGTTTCAGATCCTGGTCCTCCGGAGGGTTCGAGCTCTGGGCATGCGCGTGAGTGACCGCTGAAAACAGGAGCACGCCGGCCATGATTTTCGTGATCTTCATACCTCTTCTCCCTGAGGCAGCTTCACACGAAAGAAGCGGTTGTCCCCCCAGACGGTCTTCCCTTGCGCGATCTTTCCCTTGATGGGATGGCCCGAGATTTCCAGTTTTGCCGGATCCTCGACCGTGAGCGTGATCGTCGCCGCGTCTCCTGATGAGCCATGGATCCCGAACAG
Source organism: uncultured Acidobacteriota bacterium (assembly GCA_963792575.1). GTDB lineage: Bacteria > Acidobacteriota > Thermoanaerobaculia > Multivoradales > UBA5704 > DATARR01. The sequence continues at coordinate 661 of CAWBWZ010000017.1, read as the reverse complement.
GATGAGGTCGAACTCGTTCTCCTCCACCTGAATGACCCCCTCGTCATTCGCGTTGAAGATCAGGAACGAGCCCTTGTGAACCAGGAACTTCTCAGTGCCGTCGTTTTCGAACTTGATGGTTACAGGAACTGCCACTTTCCACCCCCGAGTGAGGTCGGCCGTTTATGAGGCTGGTGCTGCTTGCGCCTCTATGGACGGACGTTGGGGGTGGAATTCCTCTCCGCCGCGAGAAGGGCTCTGAAGCGCCTCCAGCCCAGGGCGATGCCCTGGGCTAAAGGAGACCGGGCCTTTGGCCCGGTCATGCGGTCGTTATTGCGGTGATCGCCCGGGGGGGCCTCGCCGCCAGGGCTTCTGCACTGTGCTTCTACACCCCCGCCGCCCCGGCGCCATTGCCAGTATTCCCCGTACCGCTCGTGGTCCCCGCGTGGCCGCTCTGGATGCTGCGGCGCAGCTCGGAGCGCAGGGTCTCGGACTGGGGATCGGCGTCCACCGTGGGCAGGATGCCCACGCCCACGGTCTCGCCCAGCTTGCCGGAGAGCAGCAGGGCGAGCAGGTTTTCCACCAGGCTGCCGCCCCCCTTGCCGTCGCTGCTCATCTGGATCTTCGGCACGACGTCGGCGTGCGACTTCTCGATCGCCTCGGCGAAGCGGCCCATCACGTT
>CAWBWZ010000016.1:0-225624 GCA_963792575.1 uncultured Acidobacteriota bacterium | reverse complement strand
CATCTCTTTCGCGAGTGGGAGCGCTTCGAGATGGGACATACGCCGGTGGCGTCCTTCATGAACCGTGAGGACGCGCTCCTGTTCAGCATCGCGCTCCGGGTCGGCGGCCGGGCGGCGACCTTCCGCGTGCGGGATACGGGCACGATCGGTCCGGAGGGGCATCGCCTGGAGCGGGAAGGGGAGCTCGTGGGATCTCTGAAGATGGACCGGGCCGAGCTGCTGGTGATCGCCCATGCCCTGGCGAGCGTCGCCCGGTCGCCGCTCGATCTGGCGATCCTGTTCGAGCTGGCGGGTTCCGAGGTCCAGGAGATGACGGGGGAGATCCTCGGCCAGGAAGTCCTGGGGGACGAGGACGAAACCCTGGGAGCGTAAGCCCCCGCTGAGGTATACCCCTCTCCCCGATTGGGATCGGGGCCTCCCCGGCAGGGAGAGGGGTCCCCCAGCGTGGGAGAGGGGTTCCCCTCCTTGGGAGAGGGTTGTCCCTGATGGGGAGAGGGATCTCCCAGCCAGGGAGCGGGGTCTCCCACGAAGGGAGAGGGGCTTCCCAAGTTGGGGAGGCGGCGTCCCGGCCTCGGGCGCGCCGGCTCGCGGCCAGGGTCACGATCCGCTGGACAGCCTAATAATATTTGTATTAGGCTATGCGTCCACCACGAAGGAGAAACCTCATGAATGTATCCAAACTCGTCCGTATCCTAGGCCTCTCGCTCGTCCTCGCCGCCACCGCCCTGCCGTCGTTCGCTGAGCGGCAGTGCGGCTGCGCCTACTGCTCGAGTGTCAGCCCCACCACCGCCTGCAACTTCCAAGGCACCCACACGACCTGTGGGGATTTCCTCGCCGTCACCCTCTGCCAGCCGGTGGGCTGATCCCGTAGACCGCGGACCGAAGCTCTAAACCGGGGAAGCCATCTGTCGAGGCGGCTTCCCTCACCTCCACAACTCGCTGTTCGGCACCCACAACTCTGAAGGAGGATGTGTGAATCTATCCAAGCTCGCCCGTATCGTAGGCCTCTCCCTGATCCTCTCCGTCAGCTCCCTGGCCGCCTTCGCCGATCCGCCGGCCCCGCAGGCCTGTAGCTGCAATTACTGCTCGCACTCCCCCTCCAACCGGAGCTGCACCAACTTCGACGGCACGACCATCACCTGCGGCTACTTCCTCGCCGTCACCCTCTGCCAGCCGCAGGGTTGATCCCCTAAAAGCGCCTGACAAAAACCCGGTTCCATGCGGAGGGGAGGGGCTTGGTCCCCTCCCCTGTCCGCAGGCCAGACCTGCCCGGCGTTGCGGCAGCGAGGCAGGGCCAACAGGCAAGGGACCCGGGCCAGTGGGTTGAAGTATTCTCCGGGCATGATTTCCCCATCGACCCTCGGACGGCACTTCTTCGCGATCTCCATGATGGCTTTCGGGATCCAGCAGCTCATCACCGCTGCATTCGTGAGACTGGTACCGCCGTTGCCGGCGTGGATTCCCGGGCATTCCTTCTGGGCTTATCTGGCCGGCATCCTTCTCATCCTCGCGGGCGTGGCGATTGGCGCGGAGTACAAAGCGCGCTGGGCGGCGGCCGTGCTGGGCGTGATGATCATCCTGTCGATTCTGTTCCTGCACCTGCCCAAGGCGGCCACGAATCCGCTGGCAGGATTCATGTGGACCAATCCCGCCAAGGCCCTGGCGATGCTGGGCGGTGTCATCCTGCTGGCCGGAGCTCTGCGGGAAGAAGAGGCGGACCGGCCTTCAGCCCTGGCCAGGCTGTTTCGAAGCCTGATGCCGCTGGCTCCCCTGTTTTTCGGTGGATTCCTGATCCTCGGCGGAATTCAGCACTTCGTCTACGCGGACTTCGTCATGAAACTGGTGCCGGCCTGGATTCCGGGCACCCGGTTCTGGGTCTACCTCACCGGAATCGCCCTGATCGCGGGAGGCGTGGGCCTCCTGGTCCCGAAAACGCAGCGATTGGCGGCGACGATGGTGGGAATCATGATCCTGCTCTGGGTGGTGCTCCTGCACATTCCCCGGGCGATGGCCAATCTGAACGACGCCGGCGAGATGTCGGGGGTCTTCGAGGCCCTGGCCATGAGCGGAGCCGCGTTCATGCTGGCGGATCGCGGACGCGCTCTGAGACGGGAGACCCTGGCGGGCCTCCCGTCCAGAACGTAAACCTCTTCGCTCCTGTTTGCTTTTGGTATCGCGTCAGGGGCAAGCGTGCAGATAAAACCAGATGGCGCAGGTCCCCGGGTGGCCGTTGTCATTGCACTTCGTCGCCGGAGTCGAGGTGCTCAGACAGCAGTACGCCTCGCCGCAGGGGGGCGGAGCGGCCTCGGTCCGGGCGGGCACCATCCCGGCGGCGCACGAAAGAACGACAGCGGCGGCGAGCAGAAATCTTCTCGGCATCATTTCTCCCTCACGAGAATGCGGCGGATCCAGGTGAAACAGCGTCAGGAACGGGCCTGAGTATACGCTGCCGCGAGGCTCGCCAACTCCTGCCTGTGGGCACTCCTCCCCCCTATCTGCCAGCGTGGGCGCGGGCCCCAAAGTCCGATAGACTGCCGCCTCATTCAAAAGGAGAAACGCGTGAAGAAACAGATCTCTCGCCTGCTGTTCCTCTGTCTTCTCATGGTCGGTACGGTCTGGGCTCCGGCCGCCGTCTCCGCGGCCGGACCGGCGTGCGGGGCGTGCAGCTACAACGACTGCGGCGGTGCGCCGCAGGGTTACCCCTGCTACAACTTCTCCGGCAAGCCCGGCACCTGCCGCGCCGGAGGACGGCTCTGCGGCCTGAACTCGCCCCAGTGCACCTGCGTCGCGATCTGAAGCGGCGCGGCGCCCGGATGGCGGCTGAATCGGCCCCTATCGCGGGCGGCGCTCACGGCCTCTAGCCCGCGCCGGCGCGTTGGAAGGTTCCGACGCGCCGTTGTTCCTTCCGATGTGCCGTTGGCCGGGCCTCGTCAGATCCCACGAACCCATACCGTTACGTTCACCGCTCTTCCCGATTGGAGTATCCTCTCCAAGACAAGACCCTGAGCCCGCCGCACCGGCGAGCCGCCATCCGGCGGCCACGCCGCGGGGAAACTCGGCTTCGTGGAACGAGAGGAATGGATGTCGCGGAAGAGAGATGTGCTGGAGCAGTTGAAGTGGGACGAGCTGGCGGCGGCGGTAGACCGCTTCGAGCTCCGGGTCGAGAACCGCCGGGCCAAAGGCTCCCTGGTCGAAGCTCTGGCGAGCTCGCGGAAGGCGGGTCTCGCGGCGAGCCTCGAGGATCTTTCTCGGAACCGGCTCAAGGAGATCTGTCGCGCCCTCGGCCTGGACGACTCCGGGCGGGAGAAGGCGATCCTCATCGCCCGTCTCGCCGGTGACAGCCCCGCACCCCCGGCGGCTGAAACGGTCCCATCCTCCAGGAAAGAAACCCCGGAGCCACCGCCGGCCTCCACGGAAGAATCCGCCGGCCCACCACAGCCCCGCGCCCCACGGCGGACCAAAGCGCTCAAGAAGTCCGAGCTCTACTGCTCGCTCTGGACAAGCTGCGACGAGCTGCGCGGCGGCATGGATGCCAGCCAGTACAAGGACTACGTCCTCGTCCTGCTGTTCATCAAGTACGTCAGCGACAAGTACGCCGGCGTGCCCTATGCGCCGATCACCATCCCTCCCGGCGCCAGCTTCAAGGACATGGTCGCCCTCAAAGGCAAGCAGCGGACATCGGCGACCAGATCAACAAGAAGATCATCGCTCCTCTGGCCAACGCCAACAGCAGCTTTCCCATTCGACTTCCCCGACTTCAACGACGCCTCAAAGCTTGGCAGCGGCAAGGAGATGGTCGACCGGCTCACCAACCTCATCGCCATCTTCGAGAACCCGGCGCTCGATTTCTCCAAGAACCGCGCCGACGGCGACGACATCCTAGGCGATGCCTACGAATACCTGATGCGGCACTTCGCCACCGAGAGCGGCAAGAGCAAAGGACAGTTCTACACCCCCGCCGAGGTCAGCCGCATCATCGCGCAGATCCTCGGCATCCGCGAAGCGAAGACCAGCACCGCCACCACCGTCTACGATCCCACCTGCGGCTCCGGCTCGCTGCTGCTGAAAGTCGCCGACGAGGCCGGCACCGCCGTCACCCTCTACGGGCAGGAAAAGGACGCCGCCACCAGCGGCCTCGCCCGCATGAACATGATCCTGCACAACAATCCCGACCGCGCTCATCGTGCAGGGCAACACGCTGACCGATCCCAAGTTCAAGGACGGCGACACCCTCAAGACCTTCGACTACGTCGTCGCCAATCCGCCGTTCTCCGACAAGCGCTGGAGCACCGGCCTCGATCCGCTGAACGACCCCTACGAGCGCTTCAAGCCCTTCGGCACGCCGCCCGGCAAGCAGGGCGACTACGCCTACCTGCTGCACATCGTCCGCTCGCTCAAGAGCACCGGCAAGGGCGCGTGCATCCTGCCGCACGGCGTGCTGTTCCGCGGCAACGCCGAGGCCGACATCCGCCGCACCCTCGTTCGCAAGGGCTACATCAAGGGCATCATCGGCCTGCCCGCCAACCTCTTCTACGGCACCGGCATCCCCGCCTGCATCGTCGTCATCGACAAGGAGGACGCCCAGGCCCGCAAGGGCATCTTCATGATCGACGCCAGCGGCGGCTTCATGAAGGACGGCCCCAAGAACCGCCTGCGCGAGCAGGACATCCACAAGATCGTGGACGTCTTCAACAAGCGGCTCGAAGTTCCGAAATACGCGCGCATGGTGACCATCGAGGAGATCGAGAAGAACGAGTTCAACCTCAACCTGCCGCGCTACATCGACAGCCAGACACCCGAGGACCTGCAGGACATCGAGGGCCACCTGCGGGGCGGCATCCCCGAGCGCCGACGTCGATGCGCTCGACCGCTACTGGGCCGTCTGTCCCACAGCTCCGGCAGCACGCTGTTCAAGGAGCTACCGCCCCGGCTACCTCGACCTCGCCGTCGAGAAGCCGGCGATCAAGTCCACCATCTACGAGCACCCCGAGTTCGCCGCCTTCATCGCCGGCATGAACGCCCACTTCGCCGCCTGGCGGAAGGAACGCGCCGCTACGCTCAAAGGCTTGAGAGCTGGCTGCCATCCGAAGGAAGTCATCGCCGAGCTCGCCGAGGACCTGCTCGCCCACTACGCCGGCAAGCCGCTCATCGACGCCTACGACGTCTACCAGCACCTGCATGGACTACTGGGCCGAGACCATGCAGGACGACTGCTACCTGATCGCCGCCGAGGGCTGGAAGGCCGAGACCTACCGCGTCATCGAGAAGGACAAGAAGGGCAAGGAGAAGGACAAGGGCTGGGCCTGCGACCTCGTCCCCAAGGCCCTCATCGTCGCCCGCTACTTTGCCAAGGAGCAGGCGGCCATCGACCAGCTCGCCGCCGAGCTGGAGGGCGTCACCGCCCGCCTCACCGAGATGGAAGAAGAACACGGCGGCGAGGACGGAGTTTTCGCCGAACTCGACAAGGTGAACAAGGCCAACGTCACCGCCCGGCTGAAGGAGATCAAAGGCGATAAGGAGCGCGGACGACGAAGCCGCCGTGCTGAACGACTGGCTGAACACTCAACGACGAGGAAGCCGATCTCAAGAAGACGACTCAAGGAAGCCGAGGCCGCGCTCGACGCCCAGGCCTACGCCAGATATCCGAAGCTCACCGAGGCCGAGATCAAGACGCTGGTGGTGGACGACAAATGGCTCGCCGCGCTCGATGCTGAGATCCACGGCGAGATGGATCGTGTGAGCCAGCAGCTCACCCAGCGCGTGAAAGAGCTGGCCGAACGCTATGAAACCCCGCTGCCGCAGTTGACTGGCCGTGTGGCCGAGCTGGACACTAAGGTGAATCGCCATTTGGAAAGAATGGGGTTCGCATGGGATTGAAGCCCGGCTACAAGCAGACCGAAGTGGGGTTGATTCCGGAGGATTGGGAGGTGGCACCCCTTGAGGATTTCACGTCCTTCATTTCATACGGCTTTACTAATCCTATGCCTACATCGGAAAGCGGTATCTATATGATTACCGCGAAGGACATCAATCACGGAAGAATTCTATTCGATACTGCCCGCTGCACAACCACAGAAGCCTACCGAACACTGCTAACTGCGAAGAGCCGGCCGAGGAAAGGCGACCTGCTACTCACGAAAGATGGAACTCTGGGACGACTTGCATTGGCTGATGACACCCCCCTGTGCATCAACCAATCCGTTGCCATTCTCCGCCCGAACACCAAAGCAGCTCCCCGATTCCTCAAAGTGCTTCTTGAAGCCCCGGAATATCAGAACCGCATGCTGGAGGATGCGGGTGGCTCAACGATAAAGCACATCTACATTACAATCGTTAACCGGATGGCGGTAGCAGTCCCGCCCACCAAAGCCGAACAAGAGGCCATCGCCGAGGCCTTGAGCGACGCGGATGCCGTCATCGAATCTCTGGAGCAACTCCTCGCCAAGAAGCACCAGCTCAAACAAGGCGCCATGCAGGAGTTGCTCACTGGCAAGAGGCGGCTACCGGGGTTCAACGGGGAGTGGGGAGTGAAGGCGCTTGGTGATTTGTTCAATTTCAGCGGTGGGTTCACTGCGTCGCGCGATCAACTCTCTTCAGAGGGGCATTGCTACCTTCATTATGGGGACATTCACACATCGGAGAAGACTTTCATTGACGTTCGCGCCGAGTACCAAGACATTCCGAAGCTTGGAGTTCCGCTAAAGAAGGTCTCATCGGCATCGCTGCTGAACGACGGCGATGTTGTATTTGTCGACGCGTCCGAAGACGACGACGGCACGAGCAAACATGTGGTAATAACCAACACAGATGGAATCCCATTCATATCGGGCCTGCACACCATTGTTGCCAAGAGCAAGACAAGCGAGTTGAACCATCAGTATCGCCGCTACTGCTTTCAAACTTCCGCGATAAGGGCTCAATTTCGCTTCTTTGCTGTCGGAACCAAAGTGTCAGGGATCAGCAAGACCAACGTCACAAAAATCACGATGCCAATTCCATCGGTGCCCGAACAAGCCGCTATCGCCGCCATTCTCTCCGACATGGACATCGAGATCGAGGCCTTGGAGGCAAAGCTCGCCAAAGCCCGCCAAATCAAGCAAGGCATGATGCAGGAGCTGCTCACCGGGAGGATTCGCCTCGTATGAAGGAGAACCAGCAGGTCGAATGGAAGAGCTCCTGGCGGGACGACTACCTCCGGTGGATCTGTGGCTTCGCCAACGCGGAGGGAGGCATGCTGGTCATCGGGCGCGATGATCGAGGCGTGGCCGTAGGCGTTGAGGATGCCGGGAGGCTCATGCAGGAGATTCCCAACAAGGTGCGGGACATCCTCGGGATCATGGTGGACGTGAATCTACGGAAAGCGGACGGCAAGGAACTGATTGAAATCCGGGTCGAGCCCTACCCCAGTCCCATCAGCTACAAGGGCGAATACCACTACCGTAGCGGCAGCACCAAACAGGAGCTGAAAGGCGCGGCGCTGGAGCGGTTCCTGCTGAAGAAGCGCGGACGCCACTGGGATGACGCGCCGGAGCCCGCTTTCACTGCGCGGTCCTGCAGTGCCGCGGCCTTGCGGCTGTTCAAGCAAAGGGCGACAGAGAGCGGGCGCATGGACCGGTCAGTAGGACGCGACAGCCGGGAGGTCGTGCTCGGCAACCTGGAGCTGATCGAAAGGCACGGCCTCAAGCGCGCCGCCTGCCTGCTGTTCTCGGACCGGCCCGAGCAGTATGTGAGTGGCGCCTGGATCAAGATCGGTTTCTTCGTGACAGACGACGACCTCCGCTATCAGGACGAGGTGCACGGAAACCTCTTCGAGCAGGTGGAGAAGACGCTCGACCTCCTGCAGACGAAGTACCTCAAGGCGTACATCAGCTACCAGGGCCTTCAGCGGCGGGAGACCTTCCTCTTCCCGGACGCCGCGTTGCGCGAGGCCCTGCTCAACGCCGTGGTGCACAAGGACTACAGCAGCGGCATACCCATCCAGATCAGCGTGTACGACGACCGGATCGTCCTCTGGAATGCCGGCGACCTGCCGGATCACTGGACGCTGGAGAGGCTGCTGGGCAAACACCCCTCCTGTCCCTTCAATCCGCTGCTCGCCAACGCCTTCTTCCGTGCCGGCTACATCGAATCCTGGGGCCGTGGCATCGAGAAGATCCAGCGCGAGTGCCGGGAGCACAGGATCGAGCCGCCGGTCTACGACTTCGGCATGGCCGGCCTGATGCTGACCTTCCGCGCCAACCCCGCGCATCTGCAAGCCGCAGCGCTAGTGGAAGCGGACAGGGGCACTACCCCAAAAACCGCCCAGACCCCGAAAGTCACCCCCCAAGTCACCCCCCAAGTCACCCCCCAAGTCGAGCGCCTTCTGACAGTGCTCCAGGGTGCCATGGGGCGGGACGAGTTGCAGGCAGTTCTCGACCTCAAAGATCGCAAGTCATTCCGCGAGCTCTACTTGCAGCCGGCCCTGGAAGCAGGGCTGATCCATATGACCATCCCTGACAAGCCCAATAGCCGCCTGCAGAGCTATCGCCTCGCCCCGGCCGGCGAGGTCTATCTGGCCACCCTCCGGCAGAAGGATGACCCGCATGAATGACGTCGGCCAACCCGAACGCGCCACCCAGAACCGGGTCATCGCCCTGTTCCGCGACGAGCTGGGCTACCGCTATCTCGGCGACTGGACCGACCGCGACGGCAACAGCAACATCGAGGAGAGGACTGCTCTCGGCCTGGCTGACGAAGAGCGGCTATACGCCGGCGCAGATCAGCGTCGCCCTCTACAAGCTCCGCACCGAGGCGGACAACCACAGCCGCAACGCTCTACGGCAACAACCAGGCCGTCTACAAGCCTGCTGCGCTACGGCGTGCCGGTGAAGATCGAGGCGGGCAAGGTCACGGAGACGGTCCACCTCATCAACTGGGAGAGCCGGAGAAGAACGACTTCGCCATCGCCGAGGAAGTGACGCTCAAGGGCAACCACGAGCGCCGGCCCGACATCGTGCTCTACGTCAACGGCATCGCCATCGGCGTGCTGGAGCTGAAGAACAGCCGCGTCACGCATCGGCGACGGCATCCGCCAGAGCCTCTCGAACCAGCAGCCGGAGTTCAACGCCTGGTTCTTCAGCACGGTGCAGATTCGTCTTCGCCGGCAACGACTCCGAGGGGCTGCAATACGGCACCATCGGCACGCCGGAGAAGTATTTCCTGAAGTGGAAAGAGGACGAGGCGGACAACAGCCGCTTCAAGCTGGACAAGTACCTGCTCAAGATGTGCGGCAAGGACCGGCTGATCGAGCTGATGCACGACTTCGTGCTCTTCGACGGCGGCGTGAAGAAGCTGCCGCGCGTGCACCAGTACTTCGGCATCAAGGCCGCGCAGGAGCACGTGCGCGAGCAGCAAGGGCGGCATCATCTGGCACACGCAGGGCAGCGGCAAGAGCATCGTCATGGTGCTGCTGGCCAAGTGGATTCTGGAGAACAAGCCCAACGCCCGCGTCGCCATCATCACCGACCGCGACGAACTGGACAAGCAGATCGAGCGGGTCTTCACCGAGGCGGGCGAAGCCGATCAAGCGCACCAGCAGCGGGCGCGACCTGATGAACCAGCTCGGCCAGGCCACGCCGCGGCTGCTCTGCTCGCTGGTCCACAAGTTCGGCCGGCAGGGACGTGGACGACTTCGACGCGTTCATCAAGGAGCTGGAAGCGCAGCCCAGTCAGACCGTGGGCGAGGTGTTCGTCTTCGTGGACGAATGCCACCGCACCCAGAGCGGCAAGCTGCACCGGGTGATGAAGGCGATGATGCCGAACGCGGTGTTCATCGGCTTCACCGGCACGCCGCTGCTCAAGAAGGACAAGCAGACCAGCCTGGAAGTCTTCGGCGGCTACATCCACACCTACAAGTTCAGCGAGGCGGTCGAGGACGAGGTGGTGCTCGACCTCGTCTACGAGGCGCGCGACATCGACCAGCGCCTCGGCTCCGAGGACAAGATCGACGCCTGGTTCGAGGCCAAGACCAAGGGCCTGAACGACTGGCAGAAGGACGAGCTGAAGAAGCAAGTGGGGCACGATGCAGAACGTGCTCAGCTCCAAGTCCCGCATGGAGCGCGTGGTCGAGCGACATCGTCTTCGACTTCAGCGTGAAGCCGCGCCTGTCCAGCGAACGCGGCAACGCCATCCTGGTGGCGTCGAGCATCTACGAGGCGTGCAAGTATTTCACGCTGTTCCAGAAGACGCCGTTCAAGGGCAAGTGCGCGGTCGTGACCTCCTACAACCCGCAGGCGCAGGGATGTGACGCTGGAGGAGACCGGCGCGAACACCGAGACCGACAAGCAGTTCATCTACAACACCTACACCGAGCTGCTGAAGGACGTCGAGGCCAAGCCGGGCATGACCAAGACCGAGACCTACGAGGAGCGGGCCAAGGCGCTGTTCATCAAGGAGCCGGCGAACATGAAGCTGCTGGTCGTGGTGGACAAGCTGCTCACCGGCTTCGACGCGCCGCCCTGCACCTATCTCTACATCGACAAGTCGATGCAGGACCACGGCCTGTTCCAGGCCATCTGCCGCACCAACCGGCTGGACGGCGAGGACAAGGACTTCGGCTACATCGTCGACTACAAGGACCTGTTCAAGAAGGTCGAGAACGCCATCGCCGTCTACACCTCGGAACTCGATCACAGCGCCGGCGGGGCCGATCCGAGGTGCTGCTGCAGGATCGGCTGAAGAAGGGCAGGGAGCGGCTCGACAACGCGCTGGAAGCCCTCGCCCTGCTGTGCGAGCCGGTGGAGCCGCCGAAGGGCGAGCTGGAGCACATCCATTACTTCTGCGGCAACACCGAGATCCCGACCGACCTGCAGGAGCGGGAGCCGCAGCGGGCCGCGCTCTACAAGGCGACCGTGGCCCTGGTGCGCGCCTACGCCAACATCGCCGACGAGCTGGAGCCGCGCCGGATACAGCGCTGCCGACATCGCCCGCATCAAGCAGCAGCTCGACCACTACCTGAACGTCCGCGAGATCGTCCGCAAGGCCAGCGGCGAGACGCTCGACCTGAAGGCCTACGAGGCCGACATGCGGCACCTGATCGACACCTACATCGAGGCCGACGAGCCGCGGAAGATCTCGCCGTTCGACGACATGGGCCTGCTGGACCTGATCGTGAAGACCGGCATCGCCGATGCCATCGCCAGCCAGCTCGGCGGGCTGAAGGGCAACAAGGACGCGATCGCGGAGACCATCGAGAACAACGTCCGCAGCAAGATCATCAAGGAGCACCTGAACGATCCGGCCTACTACGAGAAGATGTCGGCCCTGCTGGACGAGATCATCGCGGCCCGCAAGGCCAAGGCCATCGAGTACGAGGAGTACCTGAAGCGCATCGCGGACCTGGCGAAGAGGGTGGAGGCCGGGCAGGCAGACGACACGCCCGAACCGCTTGAAGAACAGCCCGGCGCTGCGGCCCTCTACAACAATCTGAAGGGGACCGGCGGCCGCTCGCGCAGGCGGGCCACGTGTCCGCGCCGCCCGCCGGGGATTCGGTCTCCGGCGATCCTGTGCTGGACAAGGCGCTGAGGATCGATGCGACCGTGAAGAGGGTCCGGCCGGACGGCTGGCGCGGTGTCCAGGCCCGCGAGCAGACGATCAAGCAGGCTCTGTATGACGTCCTGCAGGATGCCGACGAAGTGGAGCGGCATCTTCCTCGATCATCAAGGCACAGAGCGAGTATTGAAGAGCAGGAAATACTGATGGCTTTACAGATCGTGCTGGGAGACATCACGGTGGACGTGGTGCTGAAGGACATCAAGAACGTCCATCTCAGCGTCTATCCTCCCGACGGGTCGCGTGCGCATCTCGGCCCCGAAGCGCATGAGCCTCGACACCATCCGCGTCTTCGCCATTTCGAAGCTGGACTGGATCAAGCAGCAGCAGGCGAAGCTGCGGGAACAGGAGCGCGAGACCCCTCGCGAGTACCTGGACCGGGAGAGCCACTACGTCTGGGGGAAGCGCTACCTGCTCACGGTGACCGAGAGCGACGAGCCGCCCGCCATCGAGCTGAAGCACCGCCGGATGCTTCTACGGGTGCGGCCGGGAACCGAGGAACGCAAGCAGGCGGGAGCTCGTCGAGGAATGGTATCGAGAGCAGTTGAAAGAGGCCGTGCCCGCCCTTGCTCGCGCGCTGGGAGCCGCTGCTGGGCGTGAAGGTGGAGCGGTTCTTCGTGCAGCGGATGAAAACCAAATGGGGAAGCTGCAACCATCAGTCGCGCACGCATCCGCCTCAACACCGAGCTGGCCAAGAAGCCCCCGGAGTGCCTCGAATACATCGTCGTCCACGAGATGGTCCACCTGCTGGAGCCCACCCACAACGCCCGCTTCGTCGCGCTGATGGACCGGTTCATGCCCAAGTGGCAATACCACCGCCAGGCGCTCAATCGCCTGCCGGTCCGGCAGGAGACGTGGAGCTATTGAAAGGACTCAGAAGCCACCTCGTGAAATGGATGTGCGCACCTCGCGAAAACGTGGATGGGCCCGTAGCACGCAGCTCACCGAGACTTCCGTGGCGTCGAACCGGGGCGGCGGACAGCCTGCGGCTTTCATGGTGCTGCGAATTGTTTGAATACCCTGCCCTTCGGCCTGTGCGAGCTGCAACCGGCTGAGGAACCATGCAAGGCTCTGGTTGCGCCAGCGCGGCGTCACCTTGCCCTTGCGGAGATCCTCGATCGTCACACCATGGGGAAGGCTTCCCGGTGAGATGAACTCCATGCGATCCTGATAAGAGGTGATTCGAACCGGATCGAACAGCTCGTAGTCCCGGTGCGCGAGGGCGTTGACCATGGCCTCCTGGAGAGCCCGGCGTGGATATTTCTCCGCGTTGGGCGCATTCAAGTCCGTCTTGTCGAAGATCGTGAGTGCCTCGGAATCGAGCGACTTTTGCAGGCGTCCCGCCTGGTCCAACAAAGTGCCAGGAATCTCGGTCCGAAGCGCCACGGGGTCCGTGCGGTCACGCCCTGGATAGGTCGAATAGATCGCGACGGCTCCGGGCACGAATTTCTGTGGCTCCCGTCCAAAGAGCAATACCGCGTAGTTGCGCGGACGGAGCAAGCCGGTGAGCGGCTCGGCGACGCAGAGGGAAGGGACGAGCGGCGAGATCTGTGCATCCGCGCCCAGGTAGGGCTCGACCCCTCGCTCCGGCGAGAACACGCCCATGCGCTGAAGAGCATCGCGCAACGCGAGGAGGTCGAGATCGTTGGTCGTGGCGCCATTGCAGGGCCGCCGGTCCCAGGGCTCCAGAGCGCCCTTGCGGACGAGGAGCTCACGCAGCACGCCATTGCGGGCCTCGATCGTCGAACGGCTGACCCGTACATAGTGTTTGGCCCCCTCGTTTCCCCTCCGGAAGGTGTGCGCCGTGCCTGTAGCGGGCTGGATGAAAACCAGGACTCGACGACTTTCCTCGTCGGATGGCAGCTCCTCGACGAGGGGGGTGATCGGGGGCGACACCCGATCCCTGCAGCGCGCCAGCACGGTATTCTCAACCTCCCGGAGCCGATTTGCAGTCAGGCCCGTGCGAACGAGCCGTGGAAATCCGTTGGCGTCCCTTTCTTCCTTCGCGCCGCAGACGACATAGCCGCCGCCCAGGTTCTGCAGATCGTTGGCGAAGGCGCACAGCGTTTCCACCACATCGTCAATGTCGGCAACGTTTTCTTTCCACTCCGTCTGTTCGTTCTCTCGGCGAGAGAGCTCGGCCAGATCGATCCGCGCGGTCATGACAGCATCACTTTCTACCTTTGACGCCGGCGATTGCCTGCGCGTCGTTCGAGTCCATGGGACATGGAAGATCCGCCTCGATTGCAACAGAGCAGGCGCTAGAAGGGTTTAGCAGATCCGCGAGGGGAAGGTCAAGAACGAGGCCTCTCCGGACGAGCCCAGGCGGGAGAGGTCAACCGCCCTCAGTCAACAAACTTCACCTTGAAGAGCCCACCCGCCAGCGGCAAGGCGTAGAAGGTGTGCGGAGCGCTCGGGTCCGCGGTGACCTGGGTCACCAAGGTCCGGCCCAGCTCCGCCAGGCCCGCGTCGACCTGATCCCAGGTCTTTCCGCCGTCGGTGCTGCGCAGCACTCCCTGATCCACGGTGCCGACCAGGAGCGTCAGCGGATCCCGCGGGTCCACCACCAGCGTGCTGTTGAAGGCGGCCTGCGGCGTCGGACCCACGGCATCCCAGCGCCTGCCATCGTTGGTGGTGCGCAGGAGAGTCGTGCCGACCGCCGTGTAGATCGTCCTCGGGCGGCTGGAGGCGGAAGCCGCGATGGAAGATCCGGTAAAGAAGCGGCTCCAGGTGGCGCCCCCATCCTTGCTCCGGAACAGCACCTCGGTCCGGGGGTCTCCAGGGCCTTCGTAGACCAGGGCATAGACCGTCTTCAGGTCTCCGGGATCTCCCCGAAGCTCACCGTAAGAACGATCTGCCGCGCCGCTCGAGCCTCTGAAAACCGGCTCCCAGTGGATACCGCCGTCGGCGGTGCGCACGATCCCGCTGTCCGCGAGAGCGACCAGGGTGCGCCGGCCGGTGACGACGACCGATCGGAAGGGGCTCGTTCCGACGCGGCTCCAGGTAACACCGCCATCCAGGCTTCGGAAGAGGCCGCTTCCGACCGCGTACACCACGTTGGCGTCGAAAGGATTCAGGGCCAGCTCGATGATGTTGAAGCCCCGCGAGATGTCGGATCTCCGGGTCCAGGTCTGCCCGCCATCCGTGGTCCGCCAGAGGATGTCGACGCTGTCGCGTTTCCCGAGATACATGACTCTTGGGACCTTGGGGTGAATCTTGAGGAAATGGGCAACTCCGCTCAGCAGACCCCTCTGGGCGCCGCTCGTCCACTGCCGGCCCGAGTCGCTCGAGGAGTAGACGCCGGAATCGTCCGCGCCAGCGTAGACCCTTCCCGGCCGGGCAGGATCGACGGCGAGAGCCAGGACCTGCTCGGGATAGACCAATCCATCATCGCCCGCCGAGTACTGCTGAGGGAACCCGGCCGGGGAGGCCCGCCAGGTCTCGCCGCCATCGCGGCTGACCGAGAGTCCGTGATCATGGGCGGCATAGAGAACCATGGCAGACCCCGCACCCACCGCCAGGGCGTTGACCGGCCTGCCGATCTGGCCGCGCTGGCGCCAGAGGAGACCGCTGTCCTCGCTGGAATAGATCATTCCCGCGCTCGCGGCGTAGAGGAGCCCGGGAGGACCGGAAATCGGCGCGGCGAAGGCCGTGATCTCGCCGAGGCCGCTCATGGGATGGAAGGTTTCGCCCCCGTCGGTGCTGACCAGGTTGCCGCCATCGCCCGCGGTGCCGACATAGAGGGTGTGCGGCGCCGAGGGCTGGACAAAAAGGGTCCTGATGTCGGCGGCGGCCTCGAGCACCGGACTCCAGCTGCCGCCGGCGTCGGTGCTGCGCACCAGGCGTGGACCGTAGGCGAGAAATATGGCGCTCGGACCGCCGGCGGCCACCGCCAGAAGGCAGGTCTCATGAAGGTCATCCGGAAGGCCGGTCGCGCCGGCTGCCTGCCAGTGGCCGGCGCCATCGTCGCTGCGAAAGACCAGGCGTCCCCGGGCCGTGTAGAGAGTGCCCGGCCGGCCGGGATCGAGGGCGAGGGCCTGGGGCTCGGCATGGTGGAGGATCGGCAGGCCGGTGCCCGACCCTGTCCAGGATGTGCCTTCGTCGGCGCTCTTGTAGATCTCGCTTCCCGCGAAGTCTGAATACCCCGGCCGGGTCAGGACGTAGAGCGCTGCGGAGGGGGCCGGCCCGGCGAGCAGTGTCTGGATGCTGCCGGCTCCAGGGCCGAACGCCGTCCAGCGGTCGATCCCGGCCAGGGCCGGGCGCGCGAGAAGCGCCGTCCAAGCCAGGGCCACGGAGAGAAGGAGGACAGTTCGAAGGGCTCGTGATCTTTGTGACATTGAAGTTTCTCCTCGATTTCACAATAGATCGCGGCGCCTTCCGGCAATACACCCGAAAAGATAGTTTCTTCAACTACCCCAAAAAGCGGCAGGCCACCCGCCGCTGCTTGTAACGTTTCCCTCGCTTCCCGCTCTGTATCCGTAACGGCTGTTTCAGCCGGATCGCGGACCCGGGTCGCCGAGACCTGACAAGGAGCCCACCATGCGCGGGAAAAGGATTTTTCTATTCTCAAGGATCGCGGCGGCCGGAGCCCTGCTGCTCCTCGCCCTTTCGCCGCTGGCGCCGGCGAGCGAGCGGGAAAAAGCGGACCGCGCGGCACCCCCGGCCGATCCCATCGCCGCCAATGCCACGCGGATGCTCGCGGAGGGGCGCCACACCTTCCGCGACGACACGTTCGGCGACCAGGTGTTCTGGAGCCGGATCCTCGGAATCCATCAGGCCCTCCAGCAGGTGAGCCCGCGGACGGCCCTGGCGGTCGGGCTCAAGGTCGACGCCGAGGCCCTCCCTCCGGGCCTCCTGGCCCAGCTCAAGAGCGGGGGCCCCGCTCCGGTCGCCTCGCATGGCAAGGCGGTCGATCTCGACGATCCCGCCGTCACCGCGGCGCTGCTCCGGCTCAACGCCGTGGTGGGCGTGCGCGGGTTCTTCAATCAGGACGGGACTCTGCGGGCGGCCGGCATCACCTGCGCCCTGTGCCATTCGACGGTCGACGACTCGGTGGCGCCGGGGATCGGCAAGCGGCTCGACGGCTGGGCGAACCGGGATCTGAACGTCGGCGCGATCGTCAATCTCGCCCCCAACCTGCAACCGGTGGCCAGCCTGCTGGGCGTGGATGAGCCCACGGTGCGCACGGTCCTCCAGAGCTGGGGACCGGGGAAGTTCGATGCCGAGCTCTTCCTCGACGGCAAGGCGTTCCGGCCGGACGGCAAGACCGCGGCGACGCTGATCCCGCCGGCTTTCGGCCTCGCCGGCGTCGACGGCCACACGTTCACAGGCTGGGGATCGGTCACGTATTGGAATGCCTTCGTGGCGAACCTCGAGATGCACGGCCAGGGGAGGTTCTGGGATCCCCGGCTGAACGATCCCGTGAAGTTTCCGATCGCCGCCCGCGAGGGCTTCGGGGATCTCCAGGGCGCCCACGACCTGATCACGCCGAAGCTGGCGGCCCTGCAGTTCTACCAGCTCGCCATCGCGGCCCCGGCGCCGCCACCCGGCAGCTTCGACGCGGCGGGCGCCGCGCGGGGCAAGCTCGTCTTCTCCGAGGCGGGCTGCGCCCACTGCCACGTGCCGCCCCTCTATACCGAGCCCGGCTGGAACCGTCACAAGCCCGAGGAGATCGGCATCGACTCCTTCCAGGCCGGCCGCTCACCCGACGGCCACTACCGCACGACGCCGCTCAAGGGGCTCTGGGCCCATTCCAAGGGCGGCTACTATCACGACGGCCGCTTCGCGACCCTGCGCGACGTCGTGAATCACTACGACGGGCACTTCGGGCTGGGTCTCACCGAGCAGAAGAAACGGGACCTGGTCGAGTTCCTGAAATCGTTGTAAACGAGACCGCCGTCATCCCGGCAGGAACCAGTCCAGGGGCTTGTCGCTGGAGAGGCGCTCGCAGCCATCCCTCTGGATCGCCGTCTCTGCCACGAACTCCTGGATATGCCATGCGACGGTTTCGGGATCCTCGTGATGCAGCATGTGTCCCACGCCGGGGAGGGTCCCGATGCGCGCATCGCGGAAAATGGAACGGAGGTGCTCCTCGGTCGCGTCCGAGCCGAGCTGAGAGCGGCGATCCGAATGCTGCCCCATGAGCAGGAGCAGCGGAATCTCCACGCGCCGCCAGCATGCCTCCACGTCTTCACGGCAGTGGAGCACCGGGGCGACCCTCTGCTGTCGTGGATCGGCAGCGAGCTCGATGCCGGAGTCGACATCCCGGGTCCAGGCCCGGGCGATGAACTCAGCCTTCGCCCGCGTCAGGCGCGGGTTGCGCACACGCAAGGCCGTGGCGAAGCCCGAAAGGGATTTGTAGCGGCTGACGCAGGGCTCCTTCTTGAGCTGGTCGAGCCACCCCTCGTAGCGCTCCGGTGTCTGGTCGGAGCTGATTCGCGGCGGGCCGAAACCTTCGAGGTTGACCAGCCACGCGAGGCGCTGGGGGCGGATGCCGGCATAAAGGGTTGCAATGTTGCCCCCCATGCTGTGGCCGACGACGCGCGCCGGGCCGTGTGGCACGAGCGCGTCGAGCAGGGCCTCCAGGTCGGCGAGATAGTCGGGAAACCAGTAGCCGTCGGCCGGCCGCTCGGTGCGCCCGAAACCGCGCCAGTCTGGCGCCACGCAGGACCAGGACGCGGGCAGGCAGTCGACGAGGAACTGCCAGGCCTCGCCGCTGTCCATGAAGCCATGCAGCAGAACGATGGGCGAGTCACTCGGCTCGCCCCACCTGGTCAGGCGATGGCGCAGTCCGCGCACCTCGAGCTCTTCGTGCCACGGCTCGCGGAGGGGTTGGTAGCTACTCGTGCAGTCATTCCGCGCGCCTGCGGCGGCGGGAGCCCCGGCATCCGTCAAGATCATTGCGGCATATTAGCAAAGCCATATAAAGAAATGCAACGAACTCTGCAAACTGGCTGGCTACCGGACGTCCTGAGGGGTCTCCACGACCTGGTCGAACACGAGGCCGCTCGAGCCTTCGCCGCGGCCGGTGGTCGAGCGGCGGCCGATCCAGAGGAACGTCGTCCCATCGATCCAGCGCGCGCGCTTGAACGCGCGGTCGACGCTGCGGCCAGCGCGCGGCACTTCTTCCTCGGCGAGGAAGTATGGACCGGGAATCTCCTGCCCAAGTGGGAATCCATGCCTGCGCCCGCCGTTCCCGGATTAGGCCGCAGGATTGACGCCAGAACAATAAAGAGTATTATTAAAAATGCAGAAACGACCGACCAACATACCGAACAAAGGAGAGAATCATGGCAAGCAGACAGGAGGCCTTTCGCAGTGTAGGAGCTGAGCTTAGGGCTTTCTTCGAGGGATTCCTCGGGGTCGCAGCCGGGGCCGGTACAGAAGCTGGAGAGCTGAGCCGCGGCGCCGGCGGGGTGGGCAAGGCGCTCCCTCAGGCGGGCGTCGATGCCTTCCTGAGCCACTTCGTCCTGGCTATTGAGTTCCGCGACTCGGCGAAGGCGGGGCAGAGGAGCGGTCTCACGACCTTGAGCCTGCCGGCGGCGGTTCAGACGGTCGTCCGCAGCCATCCTTTCCAGTACGGCGCGAAGGGCCATCGGGCCGATTTTCCGTTGCCGGCGAGGAGCAGCCTCGCCCACTCGATTACCGAACAGGATTTCCTCATCATCCCACCGGCCTTCTTCGAAGACGGTAAAGAGACGGTCTGGCTGCAGATCCTCAATCTCGACGCCAAGGCGGATACGCCGATCGGGCCGGTGCGCATCATCCTCGGGGAGACGTTCAAGCGGGAGTATCCAGACATCTTCCAGCCTTCTTTCGGCGGCGCACAGTCGCTCCGGGGCTCCGGTTTCCCTGCCCGTCTGTTCTTCAGCCCGAACGCGGTCATCGAGACCCCGCTGGGCGCTTTCAAGACCCGGCCGAAGGCTCTGGTGGGCGCCGAGATCAACGAATTCCCGCCGGTAGGCTCCTATCCGAGCCTGCTGGAGCCGGTCGGTCTCGATCGGGTCGAGCGCCTGCGGTCAAGCAAGACGGCTGTCTTGGCGGCGGAGAGCGAGCCGGACGCCACGATCACGGCTCTGGCCCACCCGATCGACGCAAACCTGGTGAGCCAGAGCGAGGCTTTCGCGGCGGTGGAAGCCAAGATCCAAGCCGCTTAGCCCTTGCGAGGAGCCGGACCAGCCGCTAGCATGGCAACCGCCCGTGCCCGCGTGGAGCGTGGGCCACGGGCGAATGTCCTGTAAGACGGGGCAGAATTTCCCAACCCAGAAGAGGCTCGCGAAATGCCAAACATCTGTGTCATTCAAATCAACGTCGTCGATATGGACCAGGCGATCGACTTCTATTCGAACAAGCTCGGGTTTCAGGTGAAGTCACGGGATCACTATCCGTACGTGGTGGTGCTCGAGCACGAGCCGAACACCTTCATCCTCTCCAAGGTGGACAATCCGGCGCAGATCGACTACCCGAACGTCGCGCAGACCCTGATCAACTTCCAGACCGATGACCTGGAGGGTATGTTGAGGGATCTCAAGGAGAAGGGTGTCGACCTCATCCATGAGACGCCGCAGAACTGCCCGGTGGGCGTTTATGCCGCCCTTCGAGATCCCTCCGGAAATGTGATGGAGATCCTCGAATTCAGGACGGCGGCAGCAGGTTAGCGGTCGACAAGAACGCCTGATCTCGGGCCTCAGGATCGCTCCTCTGGGGAAGGCTTGCTCGACCTGATCGGCGCTGTAAAGAGTCTGGAACGGCCTATTTGACGTCCTGAGGGGTCTCCACGACCTGATCGAACACGAGGCCGCTCGAGCCTTCGCCGCGGCCGGTCGTCGAGCGGCGGCCGATCCAGAGGAACGTCGTGCCGTCGATCCAGCGCGCGCGCTTGAACGCGCGGTCGACGATGCGGCCGGCGCGCGGCACTTCTTCCTCGGCGAGGAAGTATGGACCGGGAACTCGCAGGATGGCGCCCGCGGTCTCCAGCGGCTGCTCGGGCAGCCGGGCGCGCTGCAGACGGATGCCGCGCGTGGAGCCGGGCAGATGCGCCGGAATGAAGGGGCGCCAGTTGGGCGGCACGCCGGTTCCGAGCTGATAGCGCGCCGGCGCCGTGGTGGCCGGCGCCGCGGCGCCAGGCGGCGCGGCCACCGAGAGATCGAACGCTTCCCCCAGGCGCGACATCACGCGCCGCTCGACCGCCCAGACCATGTTGGCCATCTCATCGCGCAGGAAGTGCACCTCTTCCATCGCGGGCGCGGTGATCGTGGCGGTCAACGCCGGAGCCAGCAGCAGGCCCGGGCCCGCCACGTCGTCGCCGTTCATCCGGAACATCGACCAGCGCTGCCAATCCTCATCCCGCCCGCGATCGGCGGCGCGGACGAGGGTCTGATCGCCGAAGACATCGGTGACCAGAATGCCCTGGACGCGCGTGAAGCTGCCGACCTCCAGCTCGAGCGGCAGCAGGCACCAGTCGTTCGAATAGATCAGCATGAATTCGGCGAGCACCAGTTTGGCGAGATCGTTGGTGTGAATGTCGAGGTGGCCGAACTCCGTTCGCGAATTCTCGATCTCCCAGTAGCGCGGGCTCGGCATGCCGGCGAACTGGATCGAGGCCGGAAGAAAGGAGAGCGCCACCGGGGCCGGCCCGCCATCACCCGCCGGCGGCTCCGCGCGGTTGACGTCGAACGCATACCAGTCCAGGGGACCGCCGCGGAATTCCTCCGCGACGAAGTCCATCCCGGCGCCCGAAGCGGAGCACGCGAAGGCATAGCCGAGCCGGTCGGCGCGCCACGTCGGCAGCGCGGTACGCGGCCCGCCATACGTGCGATCGAACCAGTCGGCGAGATCCGCGCCCGCGGCGTCGAGCGCGGCGGCTTCCACCGGCACGATCCCCAAAAAGCCGGACACGATGCCGGCATGCGAGCCGTCGCGCACGGCGCCGAGCACCGCCTCGGTCTCGAACAGGAAATCCTTGCCGGCCGCGAACAGCGCGGCGGCATCGCCGGAATCCGCGCCCGCCACGGCGGTCTCCACGAGCGGGAAGCGCGCGACGTAATCTTTCAGATATTTGTCCACCTTGCGCGCGCGCAGCAGCCGTTCGAGGACGCCGGCGGCCTGCATGTGGAGCGTCAGATCGAACGGCGTTGCCTCGCGCGCGACAGTGACCTCGAGCGGGGTTCCGGAATCGTACGGCTCGCGGACCGCCCCCGCGGTGAAACCGTCGAGCGGCGCGGTGGTGTAGGCGACGCGAGCGTCGATGGGAGACCCCGCGTCCTCCCCCTCGAACTCGCCGTACTGCCACTGGCGGGTCAGAAACCACAAGGGATCCCGCACCTCGGCGCGGAGGCTGCGCTCGAAATCGGCGTTGCGCGGCCGCCCCTCGAGGCGGTTCCAGCCGCGGATCAGCGGCACCGGCTCGCGCGGCGCGAGCGAAAAGTTGTAGACGGCGGCGATACGTTCCTTCAACGGCATGATCCTGCTCCCGTCCGGCGGATGACTACGGTTTCTCCCTGGCCAGGGACGCCGCGACAACACCGGCGTAGTTCACGCGCGCGAACCGCGATTCGCTGAACTCTGACAGAATCGCCGGCAGCAACTGAAAATAGTCCCCCTGCGGCGCGGCGTGATCCACCTCGCGATCGATCAGCTGATCGATCTCCACCGCCCGCACTTTGGCGAGATCCAGCGCTTCGTTGACCGCGCCGACGAGATCGTCCCACTCCCAATGTCCGCGCAGCACCGGTGGCACCGCCACCAGCACGGCGTGCGGCGCGACGGCGTTCGGCCGGTTGCAGTTGAACGACACGCCGGTGGTCTCGCGATCGGCCGGGATGGTCTCCGTCCAGTCGTCGAGCATCAGCGCGGCACGCGAGGGTTTGGCGAGGAAGGGCGCGCCGAACACGGTGAGCGAAAGCCATTCGCCGCGCGGCAGCGCCGTTCCGATCTTGCCGCCGATCCAGGGCGCGCCGGGCGTGTGCGGCAGCTGCGCCACGGCCGGATCGGCGACCGGCCGTTCCATCCACCGTGCCGCCGCCAGCGCCCACGCCAGCTCGGCGAGTCTCGGCCGCACTCGCGACGCGGCGTGGAACCACGCTTCCGTCGCGAGATCGTCCGCGGTCACGGGCGCGCCGAGGGCCTGGCCGATCTCGCTCGCCTGATCGGCGTGCAGCCGGAACCGCGGAACGATCACGAACGCCGGCCCGAACAACGCCTGCGCGGCCTGGAGATAGCTCCGCCGCAGCACGTCGTTGCGCCGTGCGGCCTCCTGCGATCGCGCGGGCTCCTCCGCCGGCAGCGGATCGGGGAACGCCGTCGCGCGCAGCGGCCCGGCCTGCGCGAGCCGTTGATCGATCAGCCTGGCGACGGCTTGCCCCTGCGCGATGAGCGTATCGATCAGCGAGCGGGTGACGGTTAGCCCGTCGGCAGGGAGCGCTTCCGCGATGCCATATGGCAGGACATCCAGGAGCGAGGCGCGCAGGGACGCGAGCGCCGGCCCCCAGGCGGGATCGCTCACCGTCGCAGGATTGGCCTCGAGCGTGGCGCGCAGCGGCGCGAGGACGGCGAGCTTCGCCTTGACCGCCGCGCCACCGGCGGTCAATCCGGTGACGGCGGCGTCCAGGCGCTGTGCCAGATCCGTGAGATCGACACGAGGTGGATCGCTCACGTCGACGCGCGGCATATCGGCGTTGCGCCAGAAATCGCGGGCGTCGGCGGAGCGGGCCCGCGTGATGATGCGGCGCAAACGCGCCAGCAGCGGCTGAATCGACGCCAGGCTGCGCTTGCCGGCGCCGCTCGCCGAGAAATCGAAGAGCAGGGAGGCCGCCCGCTCATCCGGCACCGCGTGCGTCGAACGGAAGTGCCAGAGGAGGAACCGCTCGAGCTCGCTGGAGCGGTCGCCGAGCCGGTCGCCGCTCATCAGCACGACGTCGATCGGCTCGAGGCCGAGCGTTGCCAGGGACTGCATCGCCGGCGCCGCCGCGCCGTCCCGGACCGTCCATTGCACGTCGCCGGGCGGCGGCAGATGCTCGGCGAGCCAGTGATTCAACGGGCGGTTGGCTTTCGCGCGCGGCGACAGCTGCGGGGCCGGGGACCATCCCGCCACGGCGTCCACGTCGAGCGCGAGCGCGACGCGGAACGTCAGCACACTGCCGCTTCTCTGGGTACGGATGATCTCCGGCTCCGGCGGCGCCTCGGGATCGGTCATCGCCTGCAGCGCGGCCTTGGTGCGCGCGACGTTGCCCTGCACGGCCTGGTGCACGCTCTCGGCGAGGAGCAGATCGGACACCGCGTCGAGCGCATCGCGCGCGCGCTCGACTTCCGCGGCGATCGCGTTCGCCTCGGCGGTCGCCGCGGCCGGAAGTCCCGCGATCCCCCACGGGAACAGCTTGCCGAGCGTGAAATCGACGAGATCCAGGCCGTTCACGACGTTGCGCGCCTCGATCACCTCCGCGCTGGTGCCCGGCGGAATCTCGGTGAGCAGGCCGGCGACGAGCGGAAAGCGGTCCCGCAGGGCGTAGATGAACTCGTCCAGCTCGATCCCGGGATGGCGCTCGTGCAGACCCCGCTCGATCTGATAGCCGAGCAAGGCCGCGATCGGCTGACCGTTGCGCACGCCTTCGGTCAGGGCGAGCGCGGCGCGCATGCGGGCCGACGACAGGTTGACCGCGAAGGGGGCCGCGAGCGCCGGGCTCGCGTGTGAGAGGTACGCGTTCCTCAACACGGACGCGGTGACCGCCTGCATCAGGGACGGCGCGTGGACGAAGCCGCCGTTGGCGGCCTCCTCGAAGAGGTTCGGGCCGGCCACCGGGCGCAGCGCGGGCGGCAAGGCCTCTGTCTGGATGCGCTGGCGTCCGATCGCGGGACGCAGGTTCTCGATCCATCCGTAGGCGCCGAGGTAAAAGCCCGCCGCCTGCTGGTTGCCGCGCAATTGCGCCAGGCGCTGCGAGTAGAGCGCGGTGATCCAGGCGTCCAGGCGATAGGAGCAGAGATCGACGTGCTCGGCGAGCAGCCGCTCGAGGCGCGCGGTCTTCACGTCCGCCAGGGCGGCGATCGCGTCATGCACCTCCGCGACGCGCGCGGCGGAGGGGTGCTTGAGGCCGATAGCCCGCGCGGAGGCGAGGGTCCAGTCGACGAGCGGCGTCGGCGCCGTGGTCAGGCCGAGCCACGCGGCGTCGACCTCCAGGTAATCCTTGCGGAGCGCGTGCTGCGCCGCGCCGATGTTCTGCAGGACGGGATCGCGATCGATCACCTCGAAAAATTCATTGCCGAAAGTCCGGGCCGCGTCGAGGGTCCCCGATTCGAGCGCCGACATCAATGCGTGGCGCAGGAGCACGTACAGGAGCGCCTTCGGAGCGTCCACGGAGGCGCCGTCCGCGCCGACGAAACGCTCGGCCACGAGATCGGCGCGGTTGGCCTGCGACAGCCAGTGCAGATAGTTGCGCTTGCCGTCAAAGCTGCCGATCGCGTCGCGCTCCGAGAGCGGCACCTTCGGGTCGCGATCGACGAGCGGCAGACGCCAGGCGTCGGTGTGCGCCAGGAAGGTGACGAACTGGAGCAGCGGGTCCGCCTCGCCGGTTTTATCCGCCAGCGACGGGAATCCGGTCGCGAGCAGGCTGCGGTCGCGCGAAGCTTTAAGCTCGGCGAACCATTCCCGGATCGCGGCGTCCCGCGCGGCGCCAAACCCCAGACGCTGGTGGACGTATTCGTCGGATACCGCCTTGCGCGAAACGAACTCGCTGGAGCTGGCGAGCAGCCCGATGATCGCGAGCAACCGCGCGAAGGGATCGACATCCGTCTGCGCGGCGTGCGGCGCCGCGTCGCCGAGCGCCTGCCACGCCGGCCGGTGCTTGCGGATCAGCGACGCGAGCGCCGGCGCGACGTCGCCGGTCGAAGCCTGCTGGGGATACGTCCAGCGATCCCACGCGCTGGTGACCACGATGCCGTACGGCTCGCGCCCGATGCGCAGCGCCGGATAGTGGCCGCGGCCGCTCACCCAGCGCACGAAAAACGCGTGCACGGCGGCCGCGGTCTCCGGGGAGACGGCGGTCTTGAGAAACTCGCCGACGAAGTCGTCGAGCGTGGCGGGCGCCGCCGCGTGATTCATCGCGATCGCTTCGGCGATATCGGTCGCCTGGGCATTGGGCAACCGCCGCGTAAACTCGCTCGAAAGCCCGAGGAGCTCGGCAAGACGCCAGCCGTCGGCGATGCCGAGCATGCCCGCCCGCGGCGTGATGTCCGGGGGCGCGTCCTCGATCGCGAAGAGCTCCTCCATGTCGCCGGACGGCGGCTGCCATCCGGCTTTCGCGGTGTCGGTGTTGTTGGTCGCCATCCCGGCGCGAGCGATGCCGCAGCCGTCGCCGTGGCGATGCTTCGCGAGCAACCCTTCGATCAGGGCGGGCGCTTCCTCCGGCGGCGTCGCGCTACGGACGCCGATCGCAATCACGCGGTCGAAACCTTCCGCATCGAACGGCGCCTGGAGCGGGATGCGAACCGCCATGCCGGCGTCGACCGCCGCATCGAAGTCGGTCAACCATCTCAGTGCTGCGGGAACGATCATCCTGCCGGTCTCCGGATCGCGGTCGAGCCACGAATCGGATTGCAGCGCGTCGGGCGCGAGCACGAGATCGTCGGGGATCGGCCGGCCAACGACCTCATGAATCCTGTTGCCGCCGGCATAGGTGAGGATCACGAAGCGATCGGGAAGCGCGTCGGCGCGCGCGAGCGGCGGCTCGGCCGGTACCCCTGCCGCTGCTGCTGCCGCCGGGTCCTCCGGGTTTGTGACGTTGACGATGTAGCTCGCGCGATAAGCCCCGTGGCGGGTCGCGAGCGTGGTCCACGCTCCCTCGTAGTCGCGCCGGCGCCCGGCATCGCCGGGTTGAGCGCGCGACGCGGCGCGCGCGCTCCAGTAGGTCTCTCCCGCGACGCGCTCGTCCGCGGTCACCGCGCTCGGCGGCGCGGCGATGCTGATGTCGTCGGGGAACATCCGCACCCGCAGCTCGCTCCCCTGCCCCACCCGCGCGAATTTCGTCTCGATCCGCACCGGCAGGAGCACGATCGGGTGTCGATCGGTGAACGTGCCGGCGATCGCTTCGGGCGAGAGCGCGAGCAGGTCGGCGAGGCCCGCGAAGGCCCGCTCGCGCAGCGCCGCGTGCTCGTCGCGAGCCCCGCGCGCGTCGCCGGCGGCATCGGCGCGCTGCCCGCGCAGGCGTTCGAGATCGTCCCCTTGCCGGGCGCGCTCCGCCCGCGCGATCTCCTGGTCCAGCGCGCGCAGGCGCTCCTCGGCGGCGATGGCGCGCGCCAGCGATGCATCGCGCTCCGCGCGCAAACGGCTGACCTGGCTGTCCTGTGGCATGCCGTCATCCCGCCGCGGGCTTGAGGTTCCGCAGCATATTGCGTCCATGGATGCCGACCATGACGGGTTTCTGGTAGAGGATGAACGCCATGTCGGCGGCGTTCGAGCCCCAGTCCACGCCTGCCTTGTCGCCGGTCAGCCCGGCCTTGAGCGCCTTGGCGACGTCGATCGCCTGCCCGCCGGTGAGATCGATATGTTCCCAGGAAAGGTTGTCCCACCGGCTCGCTCCCGGTTCGACCGGAGCGTTGACGTCCATCCCGAAGCGCGGCTCGCCGATCACTTCCTGCAGCACAAAGAACCAGCCGAGATTCTTGCGGTCGATCGCCGCGCGCGCGGCGGCGGTCTCGTCCAGGCGGGGATCGCCGCGCACCTCGTCGAGCGTCAGGTCGAAGCCGATAAAGTGGATGTCCGGCGTCACCCGGGCGCGATAGAGCGGGAAGCGCAGGCGGGGATCCTTCTTGTTGGCCGTGAAGAGCTCGCCGGTCTCATCCGAGAGCACGAGCCGGTTGGCGCGCTGACCGGTGCCCCACTGCGCCTGTTGCGCGTAGATGAAGGTGTTCGGGTAGCGCTTGAGCAGATCGCCCCGGATCACCAGCACGACCTGCGCGGCGTCGCCTTCCGCGTCGCGCTTGTTGTGCGAGCCGAGCGCCTGCCCAGGGCGCCACTGGTGGATCGGCGGGATGTCCTTCAGATCCTCGGCCAGTGTCTTCGCGTCGCGGTTGTCGAGATCGACGAAGTTCGTCACGTCCCAGAACTGGCGGAAATAGCTCCCCTGCTGATCCGTGGGGTACTCGCGCCAGAGCAGCTCGCGCGCGAACTCGTGGTTGAGGCCGAGGAAGTACGACTCGATGAACGGCTGATTCGTCTTCATCAGCGAGATCGTGTTGTTCGGGATCAGCTTCAGGTTCGGCACGAAGTAGTCGTCCGACAGCTTGTCGAGCGGCATGTACATCGGCGCTTTGATGTCCGGGTACTTCATCACCTCGCGCAGCAGGTCCAGATCCGGCCCGCGGCGGAGGCTGCCGTAGCGGCTTCGCGCGTATTCGCTGACGTTTTGATCGCCGATGCGCAGGAGCGGCGCGAAACGCGCCGCCATGGCGCGATGCGGCTCGATCGCGGCGAGCGCCTTCGCATGCACGAGCTCGAGGTCGAGCGCCGGCCTGGGCGGTGGCGGATCGACCCGCACCGCGAGCGCGCCTTGAAAGTCGAGGAGCGCGCGGCGCATGTCCGCCGCCGCGGCGTTGTCGCCGGCGACGAGCGGCGGGGTGGCCGGCGGCGCGGCCGAGGCGGGCAGCGTCGGCTCGACGGCGCTCGTGAAGGTGAACGAAGGTTTTGCCGGGATCGTGAGGATCGCCTCCGGGGTCATTCCGTCCGGCGACAGCATCTCGACAATATCGGCGGCCGGCCGCGAGGCGCGAACGGCCGCGGCCACCATGGCCGCGCCCAGCCCGGCCACCACCGCCGCCACGATTCCGATCACCGGCGCGGCGGCGATGAGTACGATCACAATCAGGATCACCAGGAGCGCGAGCCACCAGGCGTCGCGGAGGAGCCGGGCGATCCACGCGGGCGGCGCCAGGGTGGCGGTGACCGCCTCCAGCGTCGCGCCGCCCGCCGGCGCGCGCGGTGGCGCCGCCGAGATCGCGCCGGCGCTGATCTTCGAGACGACGCTCGCGATGCCGCCGATCCGCTCGGACGCCGGCAGCAATCGCCGCGCGGCGAGCCCGCGCGGACGCATCAGCTTGCGCAACGCCGGCGACAGCGCGGCGTGCGGCACCCGGCTGGCGCCGACCAGCGCGCGCAACGTCACGGGACTTCCGAGCACCTTGCTGAACACCGGCGCCATCAGCGCGGTTGACCGCCCGGCGGGCAGCGCCGCCACGGTGCGCGAGTACGCGGACGCCGAGGCCTTGGTGGCGAGCTGCGCGCGCCGGACCTTGTGATTGACCGTAAGGACGTCGCCAATCCCCTCCCAGGCCAGCCGCATGTACTCCTCCTGGTTCGCGCGGACCACGCGCGCGCCAAGCCCCGCGGCCGCGCGGTAGCGGGGATCGAGATTCAGCTGGCGCACCCAGCCGCGCTCGGTCGCGCTCACCCGCTCGACCTGAGCATGCCAGCATCCGTAAATCGGGGGTGTGACGACCGGATCGGTCTCGCCGGCGGCCCGCGCCTCCGCCGGGGCGTTGAGCAGCGGCTCGACCTGCGGCACGAAATCGCTGGTGGGAGCGAGCCCCTTCTGAACCGTGGCCGGCGCGAGGAGCGCGCCTTCGAGTCCGACGAAACCATCCGGCGGATTGATCACATTCGCGACCCCGAAGCCCGGGTGCGTGATGTCCATGTCGCGGATCCCGACCCGCGGATCCATGTCGCGCGGCACGAGGGCGTGCACCAGCGCTTCGAAATCGCCGTCGACACCGGTGCGGAACTGCCACTCGTAGTAGATGGGGAACTCGGCCGCCGGCCCCGCCCAGGAGCGCGTGGTGCCGTCGTCGGCGTCGCCGACGGTCTCGCCGAGACCCGCCTTGCGTCCGACCTCGAACACCGGCACGACGAACGCGGTGTACGCCGTGTTCGCGTCGAGCTTGCGCGGACAGACGAGGCGCGCGTAGCCGACGTCGGGATTGCCGTCGAGCGAGGCCGCAAGCGCGCCGAGACCGCCGAGCGCCTCGTTGAGATGAACGTGCGCCCAGGCCCATTCCTGGCCGGGCTTTGGAAAGAGATCGGCGCGCTTCGCGACGGCCGTCAGGGCGAAGGCGGGGAGCGGACGCCCGGGCGCCGTCGCGCGCTTGAACTCCTCGTCCTTGAGCGCGACGAGGGCGATCCAGGGGAGCAGCCGGTGCGTTCCGCCGTCGACGCCCACGGGGGAATAGCGCCACGGAAAATCCTCGTCGTAAAAATCGATCGCGGCGAGGTAGTTCGGCTCGAAGTCCATCGTCAACGCGCGCGGCTCGGTCCGGATGACCTGTTGCGCGTGCACGCCGACGATATCGCCCGGACCCACGAGCCGGACGGTGACCGGCGGCACCGCGGTCTGCCCGGCGTCGGACTTCACGGTCAGCGAGACCGTGAGCGTCGCGCGGCTCGACCCGGCGCCCGCGCCGGCCTGAATGCGATTGCCGAGGCCGCGGCGCAGCCAGGGGAGAAAGGTGTAGCGCGCGATCGTCATGCGGCCCTCGCCGCTGCCGTGGCGGGCAGCACCTGAATGGCGCCGAAGAGCTCGGGCCGTTCGCCGACGAGGCGTTGCACGGCCTGATCGGCGGCCGTCGCGCTGTCGAAGACGAGATGCGGCGCGTGCAGCGTCAGATCCTCGGTCGAGACCACGGCATAGCTCTCGGGCGCCAGCGACGCGCGCTCTTCCAGCACCGAGACCGAGCGCTGGGCGTGCGAGACCGGCGATTGCGCCACCGCCGAGCCGCGCACGATCGATCCCGCGAGCTCGACCGCCAGCTTGAAGATCAGCCGGACGGGATGATGCTCCGGCAGATAGATCAGCTCGTAGGCGACATCCCGCGTGCGCATCAGATCGGTCCGCGGCGCGAGATCGCCGCCGATCACGATGCCGGCGTCGTAGTCCGCGAACGACGGCCGCGACAGCTTCTCCGCGTCGCTCAGAGTGAAGAACTGCGCCGGCGCGAACTGCTCCCGCGTATTGGCGACGGCGGCGTCCTCGCCGCCGAGCTTCACGTCCGCCAGGGTGAAGACGCTGCCCGCGCTGGGCGCGCGGGAGCCGAAACGCTGGATCGCGATGTGAAGCGGAACCAGCTTCTGCGTGATCTCCAGCGCGCCGTACGGATGGAGCACCAGCGTTTTCGCGGGATCCGGCAGCTCGCGCAACGTGACGTGCTGATTCGACGCCGGCGGCAGCCGCGGCCGCCAGTTGCCGAGGTTCCCCAGCGCCTTCGCCACTTCGCCGAGCACGTCGGCCGGCGGGAGTTTCGTCTCGCGCGCGTCGCCGAAGGTGACGTCGAATCCGGCACTGATCGTGACCTTGATGATGAAACCGATGCGGAACGAGCCCGTGCCGCGCGCGTGCCAGGGTGACGGCCCTTCGAGCACAAACTGCAACTGGATCGCGAAGAGCACCGTGCTGTTGCTGCGCACGCCGAGCTCCGCCTCGATCTCGGCGACGAAGTGGAAGGGGTCGAAGTTGATCAGGACGTCGAGGCCGAGAAAGCCATAGACGTTGAACAGCTCGATGCCGTAGTAGGCCTCGACCTGCGCGCCGAACTGCACCGTGTTCGACGTGACCGCGAAGTAGACCCGCGCGCTGATGTGCGGATTGCCCTGGAAGAGCACCATGCCCAGGCGCGCCAGCTCGCCGAGGTCCATCGGCGGCGGCGTGTACGCCGGGTGGAAGCCGCCGACGGTGAGCAGGAAATTCGCGTTCTCCATCCAGTAGACGCGCACGGCCATGTCGCCGGTCAGCGTGAACGTCATCACGCGCGAATCGAACAGCGAGGCGTCGAACCGCAGCTGGCCGCGCCCGAAGTCGACGCTGCCGGCGAAGCTCACCTGCAAATGGAGGATCGGCACGTCCTCCGTCGGCAGCGCCATGTGCAGCACGCCGAGGATCGCGAACATCGGCCGCGGGATGTCGAGGATCAGGCCGAGCGAGAGGCTGATCAGCGTCGGCGTGCCCCAGCCGAGCTTGGCCATCGGCCCGACGAGAAAGTGTCCGTCCTGGGGCGGAAACACGCGCTTCAGGTCGCCGAGAATCCGCGCGGCGTTGGCGACGACGTCGGTGGGGAACAGAATGCTGTTGAGCGAGCCGTCGTGCACTCCGGCCTGCAGCTCGCCGAGCAGCACGGTGCGATTGAGGCCCATCAGGCCGCCGATCCCGACCAGCGTGAAACCGTACGACAGCTGGAGCGGCGGGAACTCGCTGACCAGGAGGATCAGCAGCGAGAATCCGTCGCCGCCGTCCGGCATGCGCGTCGTCAGGATGGCGATCGCGCGCACGGAGACCACCGCCAGGAAGGTCAGCTCGAGCCCGCCCTCGTACTCCCCCTTGTCCGGGTCCAGGCGCAGGAATCCGCCCCCCTTGAAGCCGCCGGCGTCGAGCGAGAGCCCGATGCCGCCCGGCAGCTTCGGCTCGAACGCGAGGTTGAGCGGCCCGAGATTGCCGCCGCTCTTCGGAAAGCTCAGCCGGGCGACGACGCCGATGCGGTCGACGGCGACCTCGAGGGGTCCGAGCGTGGCGCCGAGGGCGGCGGAGATCTCGACCGGGAAGGAACCCGCCTCGATGCCCGCGCGCAAGTAGAGCGTCTCCAGCCTCGCCGGTCCCAGGCTCGCGTGCGCCGGCAACGCGATCTCGAGGCCGGCGCTACCGTCGAAACGCAGTCCGTCCGCGGGGCTCCACGTCCCGGAGAGCGAAAAGCCCACCTCGCCGCCCAGGCCGCCGGTGATGAAATCGAGAAAGGAGTCGATCTTCGGCGGATCGATCACGGCCCTGCCGCCGGTGACCGCGAAGCGCGCGGCCGGCGACGCGTCGGCGCGGCCCGCGCCGGCATCCCACTTCGGCGCGAGGCCGGCGCCGATCGAGATCGAATCCGCCTGGAGACGGCTGCCGCCGGTCTGTCCGAAAAGCATCAGCGGACGGTTGCGATCCGGGCCGCGCGCGATGAGATCGACGCTGAGCTCGCCGTTGAGCGGTCCGCCGGGCGGCTCCGGCTTCATCGTGACGGTCGACGGCGGCGTGACGTCGATCCGCAGTCCGGCCGCGAACACCCCCTGCGCCCGGGCGCGCGCCGACCACGTCGCCGTGAGCGGCAGTGTGACGTCGATGCCGGACAGGATCGGCACCGACAGCGCCGCGGAGAGTCCGGGGGGCGCGCCGGGCACCACCCGGAGCTTCATGAATCCCGCTTCCAATCCCTTGCCGGTATCGTCGACGTAGGCCGGCAGGCCGAGCAGCGACAGGGAGGTGGCCAGCCGCGGCATCAGCAGCGAGCCGTCGAATCCGGGCTCTCCCCAGCCGTAGAGGGATTTCAGCACGGCCGCGGGGGACTGGAGCACGTCGCCGAGCCTCGAGAGCTGCAACTGTTCGATCACAAAGGGTGGGTGCAAGGCGTCGCCCGGCACTCCGGGTTCCGGCAGGCGATCGAGAACTCCCAAAAAGTTTCCGATACCGACGATCGAAGGTTGCAGATCCTCGAGAAACGAGATCACGCGCCGGCCGAGCAGCCGCGACGGCAACGCATCGGCGAAGCTCGCGAGCTCGCCGGCATTCACCCCCGGCAGCGGACCGGCGGCTTTCAGCGCCGGCCCGACCGCGTCGAGCGACGTGAGCGTCGAGCCGATCTGCTGGATCACCTGGGCGCCGATCGAAACGATGCCCGCCTCGTCGCCGCTCGCGATCCGCGTGGCGAGCTGCGGGACCAGCGCGGAGAGAGCGCCCGCGGCATTCGAGGTGCTGGCCAGCGCCGCCGAGAAGCCGGGATTCGCCAGCACCGCCGGCGGCAGCGCGAGCCCCGCCTCCGCGAGGCGGTTCAGGACCCTCTCCGGAGCCAGCTCGTCCTTGAGCGGCTGCAGCGCGAGCCCGAGCTGCCGCGCCAGTGTCTTGAGAGTGCCCGCGCTGGAAGCCATGACGCTTACTCTGGAGCGCCCTCGAGCGCCGCGAGGAGCTGGGGGTATTCGAATTTCGATAGATCAATAATGCGCGGCCCATAGCGGCGCAGGTCCGCGGCGAGCTGAGCGCTGCCGTAGCGCGCGAAGATCTCCTGCATCTTTCGCAGGCACTCGGCGATCGGCCGCCCGTTGATCTGCCGGGGCACCTGCTTCTCGCCGGACTGCGCCATCGTGAGCGCGGTCTGTACGAGCTCGGGTCCGCCATTGCGGCGCCAGACCGCGCCGACGCGGCGGTTGTGATTGACCAGCCGCACGACCTCGTGAGCGTGCCGCCGTCCGGCCGCGGCCAGCTCGCGCCCCCCGGGCGTCGCGGTGAGCTCCCTCTCCACCTCGCGCAGGCGCTCGACGAAGAGCGGCTCGCCTTCGACGGCGGCAAAGGCATGGCCGTGCAGCACCGGCACGGTATTGACCTGACCCTTCACCTCCGCGGTCACCACGCTCAGATCGAATGCGGCCTCGATTTGCGCGATGGGGGTCGCCCACGCCTCCTTCTCGTGATTGCCACCAAACATGATCCCGACGACTTCGTTATCGTCGTTGACGATCGCCGAGCCGGAATCGCCCCGGTCACTGAATTTCTTATCCGACAAGATGGTCATGGCTCGGGAGTACTGGCGATGATAATGAGGTCTATCGAATGCCAGAAGTCCCACAATCTCCGCCAAGACGAGATCGACGGATGAGATGACGCCAGACGTAAGTCCGGTCGCGATACCGCGCTTCCGAACGCGTATCGGGTCGGGCCCGAGCAGATCGTCCGCCTTGTAAGTTCGCGTTCCCTTGATGGGGCCGATGCCCTCGATTTCGGCCTGGTACTGGAGACCGGGCTGAAGCTCGATCAGCGCGACATCGAGATCGATCCGGGCATCCCTCACGGCTCCAATCAAGTTCGCGCAACAGACGCAACAGGTGGAGCAGAAGCAGTCTGTCGGCTGGCCGATCCGCACGTCGGAGCTGACGTCGCATTCGACCTGCTGCACGCCGGGAATCAATACCTTCGGTCCTGCCGAGGTTGCGTTGATCTCGGGCCTTCGGGCCTTGATCGCCGCTACGATCCTCTTCGCGATGTCCGCGAGCTCGTCGCCCTTGCGGACGCGGGTGTAGACGCCGTGTGTCGGGACTTGTCCTCCGGCGTTCCAGTTGGTGAAGATCCCGCAGTATTCGGAGGCCCTGCCGGAGAGGGTGATCTCGGTTCCTTCTACAAGGGCCCGCAAGTCGGCAAATTCAAAAAACGCGTGCGGTCCGAACACGCGAACGTTGTTGTCGAACCGGCCTCCGGCAGAGGCGCTGAACGTCACCAGCACCCCTGCGGCGGATGCGGTGAGTCCAGCCGCGATCGACGTAACGGCGTTCGCGACACCCTGGGCGATCGTGGCCAGCGTATCGTTGGAGGTCGTCGCATAGAACGCCCGGTTCAAGGGTCCGAGCTCAGTTTTCGGTCCGGGGCCGATCGGCGTTCTCAGGGCCCAGTCGACGACGATCAGCGTTCCGGGCGTGTTGGCGCCTTTGAACGTGATGACGTCGGGCTGGGTGACGTCAAACTGAGCGATCAACAGGGTCACGGCGGTCGTTGGCGGAATGCCGACGCAGTGCTGATTGGTGATGCCGACGAGCGTTGGAACCGGACCGTTGAGGCGCGCGATGCAACCCAATGTGCCGCCGGAGGCCATGCTGCCACCGCTCCCGAACGGGATGCCGCCGGCGAGCGGCCGGTATCTCTTGTCATCGAGGTGCAAGCGCGGCGGCGCCGCTTCCATGACGTCGGTTTTCACGCCGTCGATCTCGGCCGGGATGATCTCGTGGGGGAGGAGCCGCGCGGCGGGCTTCTTCTTTTCCAGGAACACCATGATCGCGGGTTCCCGGGTGCGCTGGCCGCCCACGTACTTGGCGCCCAGGCCGACACCGTGAACTCCCGGAATCGCGAGCAGGCGACCCTCGGCGCTCTTCTTGACGGCGCTGATCCTGTCGATGTCGTGGTCCGCCATTCGAAGATCCCTCAGACCTGAGCCGGATGGACGCCGAACGCCTCCACGACGACATTCATCGAGGGGAGGCTATCACGGCCCTCGCCAGGGCCCTGATCTCCTCCCGGCGCCGTAGTAGAATCATGATGATCCCAGTGATTCCAGCATCCCGTGACTCCGGAGGATAACCGTGCGCCGACTCGTCCTGCTCCCGCTCCTCGCCTCGCTCTGGGCGCCGTCCGGCGCGGCCCAGCCATACCTGGTCAAGGACATCAACCCGTCGTTCGACGAGCAGAGCTCGGCGCCGAACCAGTTCGCCCACTTCGGCCGGTATGCCATCTTCGTGGCCAGCACCCTGCTGGAGGGGAGCGAGCTGCGGTCGAGCGACGGCACCGCGGCCGGCACGTTCCTCCTCGCCGACGCCTGCCCGGGAGCGTGCTCCTCAAACCCGTCCCCCGTCGCCGTCACCCCCCGCGGCGCCTTCTTCACCACCACCGCCGTCAGCGCGGACGCCCGGGCAGGGTTGTGGATCACCCGCGGCACGCCCGCGACCACGATGCTCCTGGCCGAGGGCGTCCAGGCGAGCGGCGGGCGGGGCGCCGTCTGGATGGAGAGCCAGGGCGTCCTCTACTTCAGCGGCTCCGACAGCGCCCACGGCCCGGAGCTCTGGCGGAGCGACGGCACGCCGGCCGGCACCTATCTCGTGAAGGACGTCTGGCCCGGCCCCGCGGGCACCGTCTACGAGCTCGAGGCCTACCGCGGCCGCGTCTTCTTCAGCACCACCGACGGCGTCTCCACCTGGGCCCTGTGGGCGAGCGACGGCACCGCGGCCGGCACGAAGCTCGTCAAGGAGCCGTCGCCGAGCTCTCCCCGGACCCAGCCGGGGCTCCGCTGGCTGCGGGGCACCACCGGCTACCTCTTCTTCGAGGCCGGCGGACCGGCGGGCCGCGAGCTCTGGCGCAGCGACGGCACCACCTCCGGCACCCGCCTGGTGGCCGACCTGACGCCCGGCGCCGGCTCGACCGGCATTTCCAATGTCGTCCCCTTCGGCAACCGCGTCTTCCTGGAGGCGGAGGCCAGTTTCCAGGGGCAGGAGGTCTGGGTGAGCGACGGCACCGCGCGCGGCACCCGGCCGCTCACCCGCTTCGTCCAGAGCCGGCCGTTCACCTTCGGCTTTTCCCTGGACCGCTCGCTCTCCGCCGCGGCCGCGATCGGCAACCGGCTGATCTTCCCCGCCAGCGAGACGGGGCTGGGACGGGAGCTCTGGACCACCGACGGCACCGTGGCGGGCACCCGCCCGCTGGCCGATCTCTGCCCGGGCGCCTGCTCGGGCGTCGGCGCCGTCTGGCCGGCGTTCCAGAACCGGATCTATTTCAGCGCCGGAGATGCCCAGCACGGGCTGGAGCTCTGGGTCACCGACGGCACCGCCGCCGGCACCCGCCTCGTCCGCGACCTCTGCCCCGGGACGTGCGGCTCCGCTCCGGCCGATCCTCTCCCCCTCGGCGGCGCCCTCCTGTTCACGGCCAAGGACACCGCGGGCCACCGGCAGGTCTGGAAGACCGACGGCACCGCCGCCGGCACCGTCCCGCTGAGCGGCTTTCCGGTGGACAACTTCGCCCAGGGCCTCAAGGGTGCCATCGCCGCCCCCGGCCGGCTCTTCTTCGCCGCGGACGACGGCGTCCACGGCGAGGAGCTCTGGCTCACCAACGGCACCGCGGCGGGCACTCGCCTGGCGGCCAACCTCGACGGCGTCGACCACGGCGGCTCCAAGCCGGACGATTTCATGGCGGCCGGGGGGCTCCTCTACTTCTTCGCCAACGACGGCGTCCACGGCTCCGAGCTCTGGAAGAGCGACGGCACGGCGGGCGGCACGGAGCTGGTCCACGAGTTCCTCCCCGGGCCGGAGGCGCTGGGGCGGTTCAGGACCTTCCATCCGCGGGCCGACCTTGGCGGCACCCTCGTCTTCGCCGCGGAGCTGGGCCTTTCGGCCGCCCTCTGGCGGACGGACGGCACGGACGCCGGGACGTACGCCCTGACCCCGACGACGTTCAGGTGGACGAATATCCCGAGGAGACGCGCCTCCGGGCCGCCGGCGGCAAGGCCTTCTTTCTGGCGAGCCGCCCGGTCTCGGGCAAGGAGCTCTGGGTGACCGACGGCACCCTGGCGGGCACCCGCGAGCTCGACCTCGTGCCCGGCGCCTCCGGCTCCGAGCCGTATCTCCTCACCCCCTTTGGCGACGGGATCCTCTTCACCGCCCGGCCGTCCGCCTTGCCCGGCCGGCGGCTCTGGAAGAGCGACGGCACGGATTCCGGAACCGCTCCCATCACCGACGCCGTGCAACCGACCTCTGCCCTGACCGTGCACCAGGGGCTCGCCTATTTCCTGGGCACGAACGGAAGCACCACCCAGCTCTGGCGCTCCGACGGCACGGCCGCCGGCACCGTGAGGCTGCCCGACCTCGTCCCCGGCAGCTCCTTCGAGGCCCAGTCGCTCACCTCCCTGGGCTCTCGCCTGCTGTTCTGGAACGCCTACCAGGGCTCGACGACCCTGCAGGGGCTCTGGGCCACCGACGCCGAAGCCGCCGGGGCGAAGCGGATCAGCAGCGTCTTCCTCTTCTTCTCCTTCCCGGGTCCGCTGGAGCTCGGGGGCGTCGTCTATTTCGCGGGCGGCGACGGCCACTCCGAGCTCCTCTGGCGGACGGACGGCACCGAGGCGGGGACCTACCCGTTGCGCGACCGCGACGGGCGAACGGTCGCGAAGCCGGACCTCATGACCCTCTTCGACGGCAAGCTCTACTTCATCACCCCGGATCTCGGCGCCACCCTCTGGCAATCGGACGGCACGCCGCAGGGGACCTTCCCCCTGCGCCAGCTGGAGCCGGGCCAGCACACCTCGCTCGCCCTCGCCGTGGCCGGATCGCGCCTCTTCTTCCGCGCCTTCGACCCGGCCACGGGCGCCGAGCTCTGGGCGATCGACGGGCACTGAGGCGGGCGGATTTCATCGGCCACTACGCCAGGCTCGTCGACAAATACTTCGAGTACGCTCACAGCAACCGGCTGGAGGAGGTCGTCGCGATGTTCACCGAGGACGCCCTCGCCACCTTCGTGGTGGCGCCGCCACAGTAAGCGTTACGACAGGACTCTTCGGCTAAACACTGGTCAGCAGCCACCGCTGATAAGGATTCCCCACGTTGTGCT
Organism: uncultured Acidobacteriota bacterium; assembly: GCA_963792575.1. Classification (GTDB taxonomy): domain Bacteria; phylum Acidobacteriota; class Thermoanaerobaculia; order Multivoradales; family UBA5704; genus DATARR01. The sequence goes on along the minus strand of CAWBWZ010000016.1, from coordinate 186,907 downwards.
GGGCCAGATATGGCCGTTCACCAGTCTTGGGCTTGCAATCCATGCAGTTGCCTTTCCCCGTTCGGATGAAAACCACACCGTCACCCTCTTCCTGGATATTCCAACAGGGACCTCTGTCTTTAATGACCTGGACATAACTATCCAGGCCCTCCGAAGAAGTCCAAGGGCGTTGTTTTCCGTCCACTACCGCCACCTGCGTAACGGAGTAGAGCCCGTTTCCGTGTTCTTTGATCATCCACCTCTGATATGGGTTGTCGCCGCCGTGTGGATCGGACAAATGCAGCTTGTTGCTGTCCCTGGCGCAATCGAGATACAGCAACGAAGCTTTCTGTTGGATGGTAAATGTGCCGTTGATCATGGACCTGCTCCTTTCGAAGGGGTTGGCGGTGGCGCCGGTTTTCCGGATGGTTCCGGTTATGCCCGCACCCATAGCAGCTCCTGTGCCAGCGCGGCTTCCCTGGATGCAACGTCCGAAGAAGACGATGAAAACGTTTCTGAACGAGGCTGGGCGTCGATGAACGTCGTTGAACGTCAACGCCACCGGTTGGCCGCCCCCCTGCCCAGGGCGTAGAATGGTCCTCTCCCTATGCCCGACTCTCCGTCCAGCCTGTTTCGCGACAGCACCCAGGGGTCGCGCTCGCGCGCCTTCGCGGCGGCGCCCGGCGGCGTCCTCTTGCCCGGGCTGACGGTTCTCTACCATCCGGACCTCCGGAGGGTGGGAGAGCGCGCGCTCCTCTCCGAGCTGGTGGCCGGGCGGCCCGAGCGGCTGTCGCGTCTGGAGCCGCTGTTCGCCGCGCCGGCCGCCGAGGCTGTGGCCGCGCCGCTCTCCCATCGCCGCCTCAGCCGGGAGCCTCTGCTCCTCGAAGCGAGCGGCGAAGGGATCCGGCTCCGCACGGCCGGCAGCCCCACTCCGGTCCTTGCCGGCGGCGAGCCGGTGGCCGGAGAGCGCCTCTTCGACGCCGCCGAAATCGAGCGCGGCGTCGTGCTCCTCCTCGCCGGCCGGGTGGTCCTCCTCCTTCACAGGCTCGATCCCTACGTGGACCCCGTGCTGCCGCGCTTCGGTCTGATTGGCGAGCACCCGGCCATGACCGCCCTGCGGCGCAGCCTCCAGCAGGCGGCCGGCGCCGCGGTACCCGTCCTCCTGCGGGGCGAGAGCGGCACCGGCAAAGAACTGGTGGCGGCGGCCCTGCACCAGGCCGGAGCGGCGCCGCGACGGCCCCTTCCTGGCCGTCAACATGGCGGCGGTGCCGGCATCGCTCGCCGCCGCCGAGCTGTTCGGCGCCGCCCGCGGCGCCTTCACCGGCGCCGACCGCCGGCGCGAGGGCTTCTTCGCCCGCGCCCACGGCGGCACGCTCTTCCTGGACGAGGTCGGCGAGATGCCGGTCGAGGTGCAGACGCTCCTCCTGCGCTGCCTGGAGACCGGCGAGATCCAGCCCGTGGGCGAGGCGCCGCGCCGCGTCGACGTGCGCCTGGTGGCCGCCACCGACGCCGACCTGGAAAGCGCGGTGGCGGAGGGCCGGTTCCGCGCCCCTCTCTTGTATCGGCTGGAGGGCTATCGCATCCGCCTGCCGCCGCTGCGCGAGCGGCGGGAGGACTTCGGCCGCCTGCTGGTCGAATTCCTCCGCCAGGAGCTTCTGGCGATGGGCGAGCCCGAGCGCCTGGAGGCCGATCCACCGTGGGTGCCGGCCGAGGTCGTGGCGCGCCTGGCCCTCCACCCCTGGCCGGGCAACGTGCGCCAGTTGCGCAACACCGTCCGCCAACTGGTGATCGCCAACCGCGGCCGGAACGAAGCCGTTCTCGATCCGGCGCTCGCCGAGGCCCTGCGGGTGTCCACGGCGGCAGCGCCGTCTCCTTCCCTGCCGGCGCCTCCTTCCCCGCCCCCCGGGCGCTCCGAGGCCCGCAAGCCCGCGGACGTGACCGAGGAGGAGCTCATCGCCGCCTTGAAGGCCACCCGCTTCCGGCCTCACGCCGCCGCCCGCAAGCTCGGCATTCCACGCCCCTCGATCTATCACCTGATGAAGAAGAGCCCCCGCCTCCAGACGGCCGCCGACATGGGCCGTGAGGATCTCGAAGCCGCCCTCCGCCGCTTCGGCGACGACGTGGCCGCCATGGCCGCGGCCCTCGAAGTCTCCGAGCAGGGCCTGCGGCGCCGCCTGCGTCAGCTCGGGCTGCTGTAGCGCCCGGCTCTGCCGGCCGTCGACGTTCATCGACGTTCATCGACGTTCGGTCACGTTCAACCACGTTCAGAAAGGTTTTTATCGCCGGCTCCGCGGGATGGCGCGGGGAGCTCCGCCCTGGCATACAACTTGTAGAGCACGCAATCCCGGTGGCCATCACGACAAACCTGTAACAGGCGCTCCATGCGCCATGAAAGGAGCCTCACCATGTCCGATTTCACCGCTCACCTCTACCAGACCAACGCCAGCAACGCGAGCTCAGGCGGCGGAGCCATCACTCTCACCTCCTCGGGCGGCAGCTACCAGGGAAGCGTCGATTGGCAGATCAACGGCGTGGGCAAAGTCGCGGCCAAGCTCAGTGGCGGCAGCGTCAGCAACGGCAAGAACCTCACCTTGATCGATCTGAATTCTACCGACGGCCAACTGCGGCTCACCCTCATCCAGAACCCTTATGAAAGCCGTATCTCTTATGGTGGCTGCGCCGCCTACGGGGGGTACATCTACAACCTCACCGTGGACGCCAAGAGCTGAACGATAGCGCCTGCCGCGCGCGACCTTCCGAGCTCCCCGCCATGCTAAGACCTGGGCTCGCTCTCCGTGCGCCGTCACCGGAGGCGAGCCCAGGCCGCATTGCGGCCCGAGGTGCTCATGGCGGGCGCGGACCTTGCTGATACCATATACCATAGCGTCACAAAGCGATCGGTTCGATCATAGCCCTTGCGGTTCCTTGCAGGAAACTTTTCCAGGGAGAAGATGGCAATGGCAAAGAAGAAAAAGGCGGCGTCAGCCAAATTAGTCGTGGAGCCACCCGATAGGTACTTCATAGAGATAGGGCTCGACGGTCGAGTCGAGCCTCGACCCGATGGCACCTATCCTCACCTCATGAGCCTCGTCAAGGTAGATCGCTGGGATGCCACCTATGGAGACCCGTGGTGGTTCACCAATTTCAACCCGCACGATGAGATCGTGTTCCGCGTCTGTGATTACACAGAGCCCGCCGCGGGCATGTCGATCGTCGACGTCAGAGGTATCGTCATATCTTTTCTCGAACCGAAGAATCCACGGCAACTCTCCAAGGATGTCACCTCCAAAGATGCCCCTGCCGGTGTGATCTGCAGTGGCCGGGATTACTTTCCCATGAAGTTCGAGAAAGACTACAGCCTGGTCATGGACAAGCGGCCCTGCTGGCGCCTGGTCGACTCCGAGCAGAACGAAAAACGCTGTTCGTTGACGGGCACAGGCGGCACAGCCCTCCTGAGAGTCACCGTCACCGCCGTCGTTCAAGTCGGGAGTGCCACAGAGCTCCGTTGTTTCGTTCACGATCCGGAGATCTTCGTCGGCGAGGGTGGGCCTCCTCCTCGTCCTCCTCATGGTTCTTATTGATGGGCGTTATTGATGGGCGTCGAGCTGGCGGCCGATGTGGCTCAAGAGGCGTTGATACCGGATGTCGCCGCGAACCTCCAGGAGGTCGGGCTCGCGTCCCACTTCGGCGGGAGGAAAGCCTTGCTGGAACGCCCGCTGTAGAAATTCGAGGGCCTGCTCCCGGTCGCCGAGCACCTCGCAGGCGATGGCCTGGCGGAACAGGGAGCGGCCCTCGGTGGTTTCGGTCCGTGCGATCTCGCGCCGGGCCTCCTTCCCCTGACCCGCCTTGGCCAGGTAGAGGGCCAGCTGGCTACGCAACCGGGCGTCCTCGGGATCGCGCTCGACCTCGGTCGAGAGCAGGCGGACGGCGTGACGGAAGGCTTCCGGGGCCTCATTGCGGCGATGGGGGATCTGCCGCCAGGCATCGCCCAGATTGCCCCACATGGCGTGCCGGTTGGCGCCTTCCGGGAAAGCGAGAGCCTTCTGGTAGGCAGCGGCCGCCTCCGGATAGAGGCCCTGGTAGAAGTACACCGTCCCGAGGTTGCCATAGAGCGTCGGCGAAGGCTGGACCCGGAGGGCCCGCCGCAGCAGCCCCACGGCCTCCGGCAGGCGCCCGCCAGTGATCAGGACTCCGGCCAGGTTGCGCAAGCCATAGACGCCGTCCGGAGCCAGCTCGATGCTCCTGCGATACTCGGCCTCGGCCTCCTTCATGCGGCCGCCACGAAAATACAGGGTGCCGAGCAGGTCATGGAGTGCGCGGTCCGTGGGGCGCAGCTCGATCGCCCGCCGGAAGTCCGCCTCGGCCTGGTCCGGCTGGTCCAGAGCCTGGTGGATCTCGGCCAGGCCGCGGTAGGCGTCGGCGTTCCTGGGATCGAGCGAGCGCGCCTGTTCGAGCTCGGCCCGGGCCTCGTCGTGCCGGCCGGTTTTCAACAGGACGAAACCGAGGCTCACCCGCGCGGCGGGAAGCTTGCCGTCGAGTTCGACGGCATGGCGGGCTACGGCGAGGGCCTGGTCGAGCCACATCGCGTCGCCCCCTTCCTCGCCCAGCTGGCGCCAGTAGGCCCGCGCCAGCCCGGCGTGCGCCTCGGCGGAGCCGAGGTCGTTTTCGACCAGGCGCTGGAAGATCGCGGCCGCCCGGTCGAGGTTGCCCGTCAGGTCGTAGCGGTCGAGCGCCGCCCAGGCCTCTTTCTCCAGGGCCTTGGCTTCGGCTGCCGAGAGCGCCCGGGTGGCGGCCGGAAACGGGCGGGCCGCATCGGAACGAACGGTCGGCGCCGGCTCGCGAAAACCCTCCGGAGAGAACCATGCAAGGGCCACCCCGGCAAGGACGACAGCCGCCAGCGCGGCTCCCAGGGCCAGCCGCGCCGGGTGTTGCCGATGGCCCCAGAGGCTCCAGGAGTCGCGGGCGACCGCTGGCATCAAGGCGGTGTGTTCGGTTGCCGTCCCCGCTCCGGCCCCACCGCTTTCGACGGCGGCGCCGGAAAGGTCCGCCGCGAGACGCCCGAGGCGCAGGGCCACCTCCGCGGCGCTCGCGGGGCGCAACTCCGGCGCCTTCTGGAGCAGTTGGCCGATCAGCGCGGCAAGGCCGCCGGGCACCGCCGGAGGCAGCGGCGCGGGCGGCTCGGCCACGATGCGGTGCAATGTCTCGGCGGCGGTCGCACCCTGGAACGGCGAGCGTCCGGCGACCATCTCATAGAGCAGCACGCCGAACGAGAAGAGATCCGCCCGCGGCCCTACGGCGAGTCCCCGGGCCTGCTCGGGGGCCACGGTGCGAAGCGTGCCGAGCACCGCCCCGGTGCGCGTCAGGGACTCTTCGCTGTCTTCCGCCTGAAGCTCCCGGACCAGCCCGAAATCGAGGATCTTGGCGGCCGGCTGGCCTGCCTGCGCGATCAGCACGTTCTCGGCTTTCAGATCCCGGTGGACGAGACCCAGAGCATGAGCGGCGGCCAACCCTTCCGCGATCTGCCGGCCATACACGAGCGCCTGGCTCAGGGGGAGAGGGCCGCTGGCCGTCAGGTCCGCGAGCCGCGGCCCGTCCACGAGCTCCATGACGATCCAGTCACCCTGGTCCGTTTCGATGAGGTCGAAGACCTGGACGATCGCCGAATGGCTGAGGCGTGCCGTGGCCCTGGCCTCACGGCGCAACCGTTCCCGTGCGCTCGCGGTGCCGAGATCGGAGCGCAGGCGCTTGATGGCCACGTGGCGGCCGAGCCGGCGGTCGAAGGCCAGGAAGACCTCGCCCATCCCGCCCATCCCGAGACGCCGGTCGAAGCGATAGGGTCCCAGATCGCCGGGGACCTCGGCGCCGTCCTGCTCCGGACTCTGTGATTTCACGTTCCGGGAATGGTACCGCGCCGTGCCGGACGAAAGCGAGGCCCCGCGCCCGGCTTCAGCTCACCTTCGCCTGGCGGCTCCGAATAAGTGCCCGGCACCTCTTCCGGCGGCTGACCAGAAGCCGCTCGTAGTAGCGCACAGAAATCTGCCGTTCCAGTTGGCGGGTGGACCAGTGCTGCTCCGCGGCTTCGTTCATGTACCACTCAAGGGCTGCCGGGTCCTCCACCTGCATCAGCAGGCGATAGTGGCTCCAGCTCAATTCGTCACACGCCGTGAGCCGAATCGGCTTCCCCGCGGAAACGAGACGCGCCGCGTCTCGAATCTCGAACATTCGATAGAACTGTCGCATCTTGCGCAGGTTGGTGACGTCGAATCCCCGGCCGAAGTCGACGGTGAGCCGCCGTGAGAGGTCGTCCAGCACCAGCCGGAATAGGTGCCTGGCACCTCCTCCCCGGGGGGTCACGAAAGTGCCCGCCCGTTCCCTTCCGGCGTGTTGCTACATCTACAGGCGACCGAGTCGGCTGAGATCCTGTATGGTCGGTTTCCTACACGCAGCCGATAAAGGTCCGGGTGTCAGGATTCTGCGTATTGGGGCAGCGGAAGGTGCCGCACGGGCCGTAGCACGAGCCCCCCGCGCCGTTGATCGAAGGGTCAGCACCGGCGACCTCGGAAAGGGAGGATCGGGACAAAAGGTGCACCGTCTCCCGGTTCAGGACCAAGCGATTCTTGCTCTTCTTCATCGAATCTCCTCACGCCTCGAAGGCGCATTACGCCGAGCCCTTTCGTGGTCTCGGCCCAGAGAGGCGATCGCCTCTTCCCCACTTAGGTGCCGCGAACCCCCCACTCGAGCCTCCCCGAGTGGGGGCATGACTGTCACTACCCATGGTACCGAGAATCTGGTCCCCGCGCACCCCCCGGCCGCAGAGGAATCCCTCGGCATCAAGGCCGCAAAATCTCCTAACTACTTTTACTAGAAGAGATAAGATGGAGCGGGAGACGGGATTCGAACCCGCGACCAACAGCTTGGAAGGCTGTAAGCCCATCCCCTTAAACTACGTAAATCCAATCAGTTAGCGGTCCAGGCGATCCCATGGTCAGCATGGGGTCAGCAGAAACAGGGCCAAACTCAACTTGGCTCAGTTTGATGGAATGGGCAGGTTCCTCTCGGGCGGTGGAATTCTGCTTTGCGAGCAGTGCGGCCGGGAGGCTTAAGTAGGGCCGGCCCGTCCGTTTCCGTGTAGCACCTTCCGGGCCGGTTCCAACTAAGGCGGGGCCGGCCCCCCGCTTTCGACTCACAAGGCAGATGGCGTAACGCCAGCAGATTGCTGGTAGGGCTGGGCGATCCGGTCGGGGTCCAGGCCGACCTACAGGCCCCCCGGCCCAGATTGGCGGAGGACCGCTTTCCGCTGGAAAGAGAGCAAAACCGGCGGCATAGCCTACTCCACCGCGACGGGGACCGCTCGGAGCTGGAGGATGAGTCCCTCTTCTCGGGGTTCAAGCTGAGCCGCCTGGGCTGTCTCCCGCTCGACCAGACGTTGTGCGGTGTCTGCCGCCCTTTGATCGTGAGGCTCGGCTTGAGCGATCCAGCCCGGGATGAGCTTTTGCGTCTCTGCGATCAGGGTCATTCCCGAGTGCTGGATCATCGCTACCGCCCGCTCCAGCAGCTCACGACGGGCGAAGCCTTCTGGATCAATCGCACGCGCATAGCCTTGTTCCACGGTGTCCCGCGCTCCCTCTGGGATCGTCAGAAAGGTTGGGGGGGCCAGAAGTGCCGCCCGCAGCGTTACAGCGTCTCCCTTAGCTGCCGCTTCCGAGAGCTTCGCCAGAATAAGTGCCAGAATAAGTGCCTGGCACCTCCTCCACACCTGCTTCCGGGGCCCGAGCACCGATCACATGGGAGCCTGGGGCAACACGTGCAGCTGCGACACCTGGCATTCGCAATATTACGATCCCGCGAGCTCGTGGTACGGCGGGGCCCTGACCGACAGCCAGCTGGTGAGCCAGCTCTCCACGGGATGGATGACCGTCGGCGGGGCCTGCAACGAGGTCTACGTCGCCGTGAAGGAGTTCATCAAGGAGAACGACCCCTGGTGCTGCGACGATCCGATGGGCGACCTCTGGGCCTATCTGCCGCTCGCCGACGGCTACGGCACGGCCTCGGCTCCGGCCTCCGCTCAAAACTGCAACGGCGGCTCCCAGAGCGGCGTCTACCCCTACTGCGGATCTTTCGGCGCCACGATCCAGGTGGCCTACAACTGCGCCACCTATACTCCTCCCCCGCCGCCGCCCTGCGATCCCGACGGCTACGAGGAGCAGGATTGCTATTCCCGCGGCGGTCCGTATCAGTGGGATTCGAGCGCTTGCGTCTGCCGCTGCATCGGCAGCTATTCGATCTGCCCTCCGGACTGACTTCGTCTCCCCAGGATCGCCGGACCTGATTCTCCACCGGAGCCGCCCCGTCACGAGGCGGCTCCCTTCTCCCCTCCCAGCTCCGGCAAAACCGGGCCTGAGCCCGGAAAGCTCGCGGCTCGCCCGCATTTTTCCGGATAAGTGCCTGGCGCCTCTAACCAACCCACGGGGCCCCGCGTCAGGAAACTATGATCTCGGACGCTTCCCGTAACGCGAAATGTCGTCGTGCGTGACCACGTCGACGAAGAAAACCGTTCCTTCCGCGAGACGGAAGATGATGCGGTCGCCGCTATTGATTCGGGCTTCCAGGTAGTACTTGGCGGGCTGGATCGGTTTGATTCTCAAACCTGAGGAGGAAGTTTGTTTGATCAGCGCCATGGCGGCCTCGTCGCAAGCCGCTTGCCGCTCGGCGCTGAGCCTGGAGTAGGACTCCTTCCAGAGGTCCGACCAGACCGCGGCGAAGAAGGTCTGCTTGCGCGCCATTCCGCTTCAATGCCGCTGGCGCGGTGTTGCCTTCAAGCTATCGAGAAATGCCTGGGCCTCAGCCGGCGTCTCGGTCCGGGTCGAACCGCCGGAGGCGATCTCCTCCTCGGCCCGGCGAACACGGACCTGCATCTCCGGATGATGGAACCAGAGCTGATCGTTGGGCACGAGAGTCGCCGGCACCAACTCATAGGTCCCGCGGTCCGTACGTTCCAAGAGAAGGAAATCACCAGCTCCCACACCCAGCGCTTGGCGAACCTCTTCCGGAAGGGTCGTACGCCCCTTCTTGTCCAGAGTCAAGAATGTCGTTGCCGTAGCCATGGAGGGAAAGTACCACTTTCCCTCCACCGAAGCAATCCTGGGATGCTGGCACTTGGCCGCCGCGGCAAAAGTGAGGGAGTCGGGGGCTGCGAGGCGTCTGATACCTGGTGGGATCGGTACCTGGTGAGGTCGACAACAGCCCGTGCCGGCGCGATCACTGCGATCCCAGCCGTACCCAACCGAGGAGGAATCATGTTGCAGGACGACGTTCGCACCCTTCAGGCCGTCGAGGAGAAGCCGCCCGCCGAGCACGACAACCAGAAGAGCCGGCGCCACTACGCCAAGCTCGTCGACAAATATTTCGAGTACGCTCACAGCAACCGGCTGGAGGAGGTCGTCGCGATGTTCACCGACGACGCCTTCGCCACCTTCGTGGTGGCAACGGAGCCCTTCTACGGCAAGGAGGCCATCCGCGGCTTCTACACCCAGCTCTTCCAGGACTTCCCGCACATCGAGCCCGAGATCTTCTCGGTCCTGATTGAGGGCAACCGCGCGATCACCGAGCAGAAGATGACCATCGTCAAGCCCGACGGCACCCGCGTGGTCCTGCCCTTCAACACCAATCACTTTACCTTCGAGGGTGATCTCATCAAGACCCTGCGCGTGATGGGCAGCCCCGCCTGAATCGCCAGCGGAGCCGCGCCTCCTCGCGAGCGGCCCCGGGGCTCGCGAGGAGGTGAACTCTGAGTCGTCGCGGTCTACGTCAGCACCGGCAGCCGCAGATCGGATTTCCGCCGTTGCACGAGTACATGAACCCGAAGCAGGGGGGTGTACAGTACCTGTCGCAGTAGGTCCGCGTGCAATTGGTCGCCTGCGCGGGGCGCGCGGCGAACGGCGGCGCTCCCGCCACGGCGGCGAGCACGAGAACGGCCAGGAAGCCCAGCTTGAACCTTGTCGCTTTCCGCATGAAATCCTCCTCCTTTAAAGAGGCCCGTAGAGTAGCAGCCGCTCAGCGCGGGAGGCAATGCGACCCGGGACGCCTGGCACGTCTCCTCCTGACCCCATAGGCGCTAACTTTGGCCTAGAAATGCCAATTTTGTAGGGGCGGCCCTGTGTGGCCGCCCTGGGGGGCGAGACACCGCCAGGATCTTCCTCCACAAAGGGCCGCCCCTACCGAAACATTCATCAATTTTGCTATGACGATGTACTCGTTTTATTAGGTGCGCTCTAAGTACCTGGCATCTCCCCCCGAGTGACTCTCTCCTGGCCAGGAGCGGCGCCATCCTGGGCAGGAGGGAGCCGCGACTACCCGTACTTCCCTCGAAGACCGCCAGGAGTGAGGCAATCCTGGCCAGGATGGACCCGCGCCTGTCCAGGAGCGACGCCATCCTGGGCAGGAGAGAGCCGCGCCTGCCCGTACTTTCCTCGAAGACCACCAGGAGCGAGGCAATCCTGGCCAGGATGGACCCGCGCCTAGCCAGGAGCGTCGCCATCCTGGGCAGGAGAGAGCCGCGACTACCCGTACTTCCCTCGAAGACCGCCAGGAGCGAGGCAATCCTGGCCAGGATGGACCCGCGACTAGCCAGGAGCGTCACCATCCTGGACAGGAGAGAGCCGCGACTACCCGTACTTTCCTCGAAGACCGCCAGGAGCAAGGCAATCCTGGCCAGGATGGACCCGCGCCTAGCCAGGAGCGTCACCATCCTGGACAGGAGAGAGCCGCGACTACCCGAACCGCGCCGTGTCGTGCCCGAATGCCTGGCACCTCTTCTCCCCGGTGACCTTGCTTCCGGGATCTCCCAAATGGGCAATCGAAGGCCTCGTTCTGGCGGGGTCCTGAGCCTCAACCAGCAAGGCCAGGCTTGTCATCTCACCGCCATCAAGGACCCTGGCGATCCGGCCTACGTATCGTTCAATCGCGGCTTGGTTTCTTGCAGCAATGGGGACGAAAAGGCACCGGGGCAATCCTAACCGCTCCGGTATCTGAACAGCCTCTTCGTCGATCTCTCTGGCTGCTATATCCTCTAAGCCGTGGAAAAGCGCTTGTCCCTCACACCTCAAACACCTTCAACACCTCGTCGCCGTAGTGGTTGATCACCTTCACGGCGATCTTGCCTGATTCAGGCTTTGGAAAGGGGCGGCTGACGGTGCTGTAGAGGGTGCTCCAGGCGGCTTCGTCGATCTCGGCCCGGAGAGCGCGCTTGAGTTTTTCGTAGGGCTCGTCGGCCCCAGTGAAGTAGGCGTGGCGGACGAAGAAGCTTTCGCCGTTGTAGTCGGTGTCGATGAACCAGCAGGCGATGTCGTCGGTGGAGGCGCTGCGGATCTGCCCGGTCGTCGGGTCGTAGACGTCCACGCCGTTGATCTCGACGACAATCTGCCCGTCTGTCTGTCTTGTGATCTCCACGTCCGGCTCGCCGAAGACCATGAACAGGTTGCCGGCGCCGGTCTTCTTGAGCAGCTCGTCGCCCATCGCCAGGTCGGGGTTCATCCTGGTGGGCAGCACGGTCAGCTTGCCGTAGCGCTTCGCTTCCTCGGTGACGTGCGGGTCGAAGGCGAAGCCGCAGACGACGAGCATGTCGAAGCCGACACCCTGACGGCTTCCTTGGCGGCTTCCTTCACCTGCTGCGGGCCGACGGTGCCGTGCTCCGGGCCGATGGAGACGGCGACGCGCCGGGTCTTGCCTTCGGCGTCGGTGTATTCGCCCGCGGCGTGGAGCCAAGCGCCGGCGTAGGGGTCGAGCCGGTCGAACGTCAGCCGCTCGTTCTTGCGCGTGTTCTGCACGCCCGCCTTCCGGAGTTGTCCAGGATCATGGTGGCGAAGTCCTGCTGCTGCTGGGCTTCCTGCTCGCTTAGCGTGCCGTCCTGATTCTCGTCGGCAGTAGAGAGCACGCGATGGGGCGAGAGGCTCTCGACGGTGAACGGACCGGACACCCGGATGCGCTTGTTGTCTTCATAGGGCTGGTCGTAGAGCGTCTCGGTCTCGGCGTGACGGGCGATGGCGGCGTCGATCTGCTCGCGCGTCATCCCTTCTTTGATGTCCGGGTTGTTGGCGATGGACTTGAGCGTGACGTGCGGCACGCGCTTGTAGACGAAGCCCTTGCGGATGTCGCCTTCCGTATTGTAGTCGGGCGGCCTCTGACCGGTCAGCTCCGCTTCCTTCTTGATGCCTTCGGGCGAGTCGGCCAGCAGGTAGTAGGGATATCTGGCGGCCATCAGGCGCGTGCGGGCCAACGCCAGGGCGACGCGGCTGGTGTCGATGGTGATCCAGCGCCGGCCCCACTGCTCGGCGACGTAGGCGGTCGTGCCGCTGCCGCACGTCGGGTCGAGGACGAGGTCGCCGGGGTCGGTGGTCATGAGAAGGCAACGGGCAACTACGCGCGGGTTAGTTTGCACGACATAAATGACTTCAGGTGATCCCATCACGTCTGACCAAACATTCGCCAGCGGTGAAACCGGAAAGTCATCAACAAAACGAATATAACGGATCGTATTTCCCGACACTGCAAGCCGGTTCGCTGCAGATAAGTTAGCTATCCCTTCAATCGTTGTTTTCCAATGAGCGTTCGTTGCGGGCGTGAATTCCCGCCCCTTGAATTTAGCAGGGCGAGAAAGCGTCTCGCTAAGTCCAGGCGATTGAAGCGAAGTCGCCTGAAATACGCGCGCCCCCCTCGGCAGCTTCTCCGGTTCAGCCAACTCATCTACAGTGATCGGTCGAACCGAACCATCGGAAAGCAGTACACTTCGATATGCAGTCCCAGACCCTACACCAATTGATTTGTCGAGATAGAGCTGTCGATATTTTACCTGCTCGACCGATTTCGCATACCATAAGATAAAATCTGAGGTGGTACCGATCACATTTGTACGGGCCTCAGGGCTACTCACCGCTGCCGTTTTCTGAAACGTTATTGACGAACAAAAACTGTCACCCCCAAATATCTCATCCAGAATGCTTCGCACCAAATGCACGTTCTCATCGCCAATCTGCACGAAGATTGAACCCGTTTCGGTGAGCAGTTCGCGAGCCACTACCAGCCTGTCGCGAAGGTAGGACAGATAGGAATGGATACCTAACTTCCAAGTGTCACGAAAAGCGCGCATCTGTTCCGGCTGGCGAGTTGCATCCTCAGCCCTGCCATCCTTGACGTCACGCTTTCGGGTACTTACCTGCCAGTTCGAGCCGAACTTGATGCCGTAGGGCGGGTCGAGGTAGATGGTCTGACCTTGCCCTTGAGCCCTTCCTTCTCGGCCAGCGAGGTCATCACCAGGAGGGAATCGCCCAGGATCATCCGGTTCGACCAGTGCTTCTGACCATCGTCCTTCTGGCTGTAGAAATCGATCTGCTTCTCGAAGTCGCCTCCAAGCCGTTGAAGTCGGCGAAGAGGTTGGGCTGGACGTCCCCGGCCTGCCCGATGCGCGGCAGGGCCTCGATGATGGCCTGCGGGTGAATCTTCTCCTGGATGTAGATCGGCACGACGGGGACGCGAGGTCTTCGCGGTCCTGCTCGTCCTTGCCCTTCCAGACCAGTTGCGGATCGAGCGAGGGGTCGCGCGGGTAGAGCATGGTTTTGGGGGCGAGCTCTTCGTCGGCCACGAAGTCGCGCAACTCCTCGGTGGGGATGTTGGCACGCTTGTCCTTGTGGCGGATCGATTCGACTCTCGTGGATGTGGTCTTCTTAGCCATGAGCGAACTCCCGAGGTGATTCCGCCTGCGCCTGATTCAGAAAGCCGCGGATTGTATTTTGTGCATCCCATGGATCGGAGACTTCGAGAAACGCCCAGCGCCCGAATCCGCCGTGGTTGTTGACGGCCGGCACCCACAGCGTGCGCGCGGTGGCGACCTTGGCCGCCTTCTCCTTCTTCTTCTCGCCGGTGACTTCGACGATCAGGTTCAAGAGGTCGTTCGCGCCGCGACCGTCGTCGAGGCAGACGAGGAAGTCGGGGATGTAGTTCTGTTCCTCACCGTTCAGCGTGTAGGGGATGCGTGAAGCCGAGGTTGTGGTTCTTGACGTAGCCGGACGACCTCGGGCATGTCCTCGAGGGCCTCCGCCATCTTCTGCTCCCACGAATCGGTGTCCGCTACGACGTGGGAGATGTGGCACTTGTCAGCCCGGGTGGCGTAGACGGGCCGAGTGGTGTCGAAATCGACGTAACGAGTGGAGCCGATCGTGTCGTACGGACGCGGAATGGGCTTGAGCGCGGGCGTGCCGTCCGTCGAGGCGACGATGGCTTGGTAGATGCGGTCGGCGGCATCGTGCGCGAACTCGAGGAGCAGCAGGAGTTGCGGGAAGGTGTTGTCCTTGAGCGTGACGCATTCAGTCGAGCCAGCGCTTGGCGATGCCGAGCAGTTGCGGGAAGAGCCAAGGCTTGTCGTTGCCGGTCGTCGTCGCGGAAGTATTTTTCCAGCGTCAGCTTGGCCAGGAGGAAGGCGACCTCGTTGGGCCGATGCGTTTCAGATCGTCGAGAGTATGGATGCTCGACTCGCCGACGATGGGCGCGTTCTCCGTCTTGGTGGGAATGTCGGCAGTGGAGAGCGCCAGCCGGGATTCGTCGGTGAACGTGGCGGTGAGCCGCTCGCCGGCCACTCGTAGCGATAGCCGAGCAGGCGCGGGAAAGGTGATCTCGCAGGCGATGCGGCTGTCCAGAGCACGGACGCGGGTGGGCAGCGGTCCGGGCTTGGGGTCCGCGGTCGGCGCCGCTGCACGGGATGAAGGAGAACGGCACGCCGTAGACCTCGGCGTATTCGGGGTCGAAGTGGCCGTTCGTCGTTCGGCGGCGTAGCTCATGCGGCGCAGGCCGCGGCCGACCACCTGCTCGCACAGGAGCTGGGTGCCGAAGGCGCGGACGCCGAGGATGTGGGTGACGGTGTTGGCGTCCCAGCCCTCGGTGAGCATCGAGACGCAGACGACGCACCTGACGTGCTCGCCGAGCTTGCCCGCCTTGCCGACGGTGTTCATCACCTCGCGGAGCAGGTCTTCGTCGGTGAGGTTCTCGGCGTCGCGGCCGGGGAAGCGGGCGCGGTACTCGGCCTTGAACTCCTCGATCTCGCGGGCGGCGATCTTCTTGAAGTCGTCGCTCATCGCCTCGCCGGATTCGAGCTGCTCGGCTGTCGACCAGGATCGTGTTCGGGCGGTGCAGCCAGCGGCCGTCCGTCGTCGTTGCTGAAGAGGGGCAGTTGCCCGGCCTGGACGATGGTGCCGTTCGCCGATCGTGCTTGTCCCAGCCGGCGATGTAGTCGAAGACCAGCTTGCGAGACGTTGGTGTTGTTGCAGACGACGATGAAGACCGGCGGCGTGATGCCGCGGGCGCGGGCGTCGGCGTTCTGCTCCCAGTGGCGGTAATACGTCTCGTAGTTGCCGTAGAGGCTGTGCAGCGCCCCTTGCAGCTCGACGGGGAGCTTGGGCTCGCCAGTCGACCTCCTCGGTCTTGCGCCCCTTCTTGGGCAGCTCGTCGCGGATGCGCAGCCAGAGGTCGCGGTAGGTCGGCTGCTCGCCGGTCATCGAGTCGTCGGCGACCGGCACGCGGGGCACCTTGACGATGCCGGCCTCGATGGCGTCGATCAGCGAGAAGTCGGAGACCACCCACGGGAAGAGCGTGCCCTCGGGGTAGCCCGAGCCCCGCAGGAAGAACGGCGTGGCCGACAGGTCGTAGACGGCCTTGACGCCGATCTTGGCCTTCACCGCCTCGAGCCCGGAGATCCAGACGCGGGCTTCCTCGTTCGCGCTGCTTGGCTTCGACGCGTCCTCGCCGGTCAGCGGTTCATCCTCGCCGTCGGGCTTGCGGCGGTAGCAGTGGTGGGCTTCGTCGTTGAGGACGATGATGTTCTTCTTGCGTGCCCAGCTCGCGGCAGACGCGGCGGACCATCTGGTCGGGCGTCTCGGTGAAGGGGCTCGGCTGCCCTGGCGCGAGAATCGCCTTGGTGAGCTTGCCGGCGGCGACCTTCTCGCGCAGCTGGAAGGCGTGGAAGTTGGTGATGACGATTTTGGCCTGGCCGAGTTGGTCCTGGAGCTCGGGCGGGACGATGTCGCGCTGGCGGTAGTAGTTCTCCGGGTCGTTCGGCAGCAGCACGCGCAGCCGGTCGCGGATGGTGATGCCGGGCGTGACGATCAGGAAGGTGTCGGAGAAGCGGGCGTCCTGCGGGTTGGCGAGCTTGTTGAGCGCCTGCCAGGCGATGAGCATGGCCATGACGACCGTCTTGCCGGAGCCGGTCGCCATCTTGAAGGCGATGCGCGGCAAGCCCGGGTTCGAGGTGTCGTTGGCCGCGGCGCAGGTCGTTCTCGATCCAGGCGTCGCCGTACTTCCTGGCGACCTCGGTGATGTAGATGGCGGTTTCGAGGGCCTCGATCTGGCAGAAGAAGAGCTTTTTCTCGCGGTCGGGGTCGGTCCAGTAGGCGATCAGCCGCGCGGTCGTTGGCGTTACGCCGACGTAACCACCATTACGCCACTGGGCAACCCGTGACCGTATATCGTTGACGAGTTTATTCTCTTCTATACGATCCTGGGTCCACTCGGTATCAAAGTAGAGCTGTTTAGAACCTTTCTTCTTCGGCTTCGCAATGGGTATGAAGTACGAGCTCGGCCGGCGGCCATCGGCAATCTGGTTTGTAATCCCCTCATCATCAAACTTAAAGTGGCGATTTGGCTCGGCATAGGGCGAGTTGAGAATCGGGTTCTCGATAACAACCTGAGAACGAGACTCGTAAACACTTCCGGCCGCACTCATGGATGTCTCCGAGCCTCTCTATGACGAGGCACGAGACAGCGAGTGCTTGCAACAATATCTTGAGGATCTTTCTCAAGATCCCCACCTTGCCAGAGTGCACACTCTGACAAATTCTTGCAGTACCAACTGATAGCAACACCTATAGATCTCCTTTAGGCCGCCGTCCATCCCCAGGCCCATTCGCTGCGCGATCGGGCCTCAAAGGCAGTACCGGCAAGGGCTCGGATAGCTCTACGCTGCAGGATTTTGTCAGACTGTGCAATCGAATGCTAGAGAAGCATCGCAACGAGAGCCCGGTAGTTCTGCTCGGCCTCGGTCTGCGACTCCGTCCCATAGAGGTCCAGGGTCGTCTTGAGGCTCGCGTGGCCGAGGATGCGCCGGAGAGTCTCCAAAGACCCTCCGGCCACTTTCCAATTACGGGCGAAGGAGTGACGGAGCAGGTGGGGGCTCACATGCCGGTACCGAGGGTTCGGTGTCTGGAGGCGGGCGGCCTCGGCGACTCGGCTCACGATGTAGTTGATCGCCCTCAAGGAGACCGGAGTGCCGTTCCGGCCGCTGAAGAGAGGACCACCGCGCCGCCTCGCACAGAAGTCCTTCAGAGAATCCACGAGGTCATCCGGCAGGTAGACGATCCTCTGCTTGGCTCCCTTCCCGCACTGGATCACCAAACGGCGCCGGATGAAGTCGAGATCCTCCACCACAATCTTCTGGAGTTCGGCGCGCCGAATGCCCGTGTAGACGAAGAGCTCCAGGACGAGCCGATCCCGAGGGTTGTCGGCAGCGGCAACGAGCTTACGGAGCTCCGCGGGGCGGAGATGGAATTCGGAGTTCTTGGCCTGGTATTTCATCCCAAAGCACGCCAGATCATGGTTCCTGGATACGTGCGGACGGTATCTTTGACGGGATTCCGGGTCAAGCCCGGCGACTTCCAGGAAGCGAGAGCCAATCACCGAGGGGCTGGTCCAGCACCATACCGAGCTTGGCTGGACCATTACAAAGCCCGAGGAGATAAGCATCGACTCCTTCCAGGCCGACCGCTCACTCGATGGCCACCACCGCACGACGCCACTCCAGGAACTCTCGGCTCATTCCAAGGGCGGCTATTACCAAGACGGCCGCTTCGCGACTCTGCGGGATGTCGTGGACCATTACGACGGCATTTCGAACTGCGCCTCACCGAGCAGAAGAGGGTTCTAATCGAGTTCCTGAAATCCTTGCGAGTAGCCGCAGGCGGGGCACGGCGGATACGGACCTGCACCTCCGGCTAGTGAAACCAGAGCTGGTCGTTGGGTACAAGCAGTGTGGCCATGAGGGAGGTACCGCTTTCCCCTCCGGTGAAGCAATTCCCGGCTAGGGGCGAGGCGGCGGCACGAAGGGCGTGACGTCGGTCTGACCGAAGTCCCCTCCTTTGAACAGGAGCGGCTCGCCGAGCACCATCGCCAGGGCGTAGGAGAAGCAATCCCCGTAGTTGAGCCCGGCCGCGTGGCGGCCCTTGCCGAACCGGCTGAACGCACCGCGCGCTACGTACGCCTGCTCGCGATCCACAGGAGCGATTTTGATGCCCGCTCGCTCGATGAACAGGTCGAGATCACGGAGGCCCTCCGCGCCGAATCGCGAATCGATCACGATCGAGACCTCGACCAAGGTCGCGGCCGACATCACCCGGGATTCGGCCACTCCGATCGCCTCGTTGAACGCGCGGCGCTCAGGTTCGTTATACAGGATCGCCAGGAGAGCGGAGCTGTCGATGACCATCAGCGCGGCAATCCGCGCTCGTCATAGCCAAGGATCTCGTCGGGTGTCCTCGGATCGAGCACGGGCAGCCGGGAACAATGCAGGGCGATTTCGTCGAGCTCGTCGGACAGCGGGTAGCCGGAACGCTCCCGCTCTTCCGGAACCAGGACGATCACTTCGGCCGGTCCCTCCGCGACGTCTTCGGGCAGTCGAAGACTGAGGGTGTGATCCTTCTCGACGCGGCTGTAGAGTTTGATGGCTCGCATGTCGCCTTTCCTTCTACGCGTGCGGCGAACGGAGAGAGGATGGTGCCCAGGGACGGAATTGAACCGCCGACACCGTGATTTTCAGTCACGTGCTCTACCAACTGAGCTACCTGGGCACAGGGGAGCCGGGCGGCTCCGAGGGGGGAGAGTTTTACCCGCGGGGCGGGGGGAAGTCAAGCGCTTCCCGGCCGGGGACGGGGTTCGCCCTTCTCCACCAGGGAACGGATCCACCCCCCTTCCTCTTCCTTCAGCTCCAGGAGACGGTGCCCCGCCCTCTCGCACCAGACGGGCATGTCCTCGCGGATGCCGGGGTCGTCTCCCAGGACTTCCAGGAGGTCTCCGGTCGCGAGCTTCCTCATCTCCCGGGCGGAGAGCAGGATCGGCAGGGGGCAGAGGGCGCCGGTGACGTCGAGGCGGTGGATCGGCTTGGACAAAGGGATTTCCCGTTTAGAATGGGCCTGAAATGCACACAAGATTGTATATCCGTTGGGCTGGCGGGCTGGCGGCCCTCCTCGGATTGGTCTCGCCCGCTCTCGCCTGGACCCCCGCCACCCAGACGGCCATCGCCCGCGAGGCGGCGCGGCTGGCCCCCCCGGATCTCGCCCGCCAGATCGAGAAGCACCGGCACGCCTTCGAGGAGGGGGTCAACGCCCCGTTCACGGATACGGACTCCTCCCGCCACATGAAGAACGCCGACGGCTCGGGCCAGCTCGACCGGGTGGTCGCCGCCGAGGTCGCCGCCGACATCGCGGCGATCCGCGGCCACAAGCCGTTCGAGGAGATCGTCCGCCGGCTCGGCGTGCGTCTCCCACTATGTGGCGGACGCCAACAATCCGCTCGCCGCCTCGGGGGACGATCCTGAGGAGCGGCGCTATTTCGTCGACTATCTGCGCTACGCCGAGACGGCCGAGCCCCGCTTCCCGCTGGTCTTCTACGGCCTGCTGCCGGGCCTGGACGCGCAGCCGCGACCTCTCGCCGCTGATCGACGCGGCCCTGCGCCGCGGGCGCGAGCTCTATCCGACGGTCGGCGGCGAGTACCGCCGGATCGATTTCGCCTCCGGCCTCGGCCGCTTCGACGACCGCTCGACGCGCGTTCGGGGTCGCCTCGGTCGCGTTCAGCCATGCCGTGACCGACGTCACCCTGGCGCTGCGATATATTTGGCTCGCGGCGGGCGGCGTCGACGACCGCGCCAACCTGCCGGCCGGCGGCTCGCGCCTGATGCTCCTGCCCCGGGCCGGCCGCGCCCGCTAGCTCCTAACCATAGATCCTGTAGGAGAGTCCCATGCTGCCGGCACGCCGCGCCCTGATCTCCGTGTTCGACAAGACGGGCCTCGACGAGCTGGCCCGCGGCCTCGACCGCCTCGGCATCGAGATCGTCTCGACCGGCGGCACGCTCAAGTTCCTGCAGGAGAAGGGGATCCCGGTGATCGCCGTCTCCGACGTCACCGGCTTCCCCGAGATCCTCGAGCGGCCGGGTGAAGACGCTCCACCCCAAGATCCACGGCGGCATCCTGGCCAAGCGGTCGGATGCGGAGCACCTCGACGCCGCTCGCCGAGCACGGGATCGAGCCGATCGATCTGGTGGTGGTCAATCTCTACCCCTTCCGCAGACGGTGGCGTCGCGGCGCCTCGTTCGCGGAGACGGTCGAGATGATCGACGTCGGCGGACCGACGATGGTGCGCGCGGCGGCGAAGAACTTCGCCGGCGTGGCGGTGGTGGTCGATCCCGCGGACTACCCCGCGGTGCTCGCGCGCCCTGGAGCGAGGGGCGCGGCGTGGTGCCGGAGCCGCTGCGCCGGGAGCTCGCGCTCAAGGCGTTCCGCCACACGGCGAGCTATGACGCGGCGATCTCGGAGTGGCTGGGCGGGCAGGCGACAGTGGAGACGAGCCCTGTATCGGGGACGGACGACATCGAAACCCCTTTCCCTTCGAGACAGCCGCTCGGGCTGCGGCGCGAGATGGCGCTGCGCTACGGCGAGAATCCCGCATCAGGGAGGCGCGGTCTACGCGGACGCCAGCGGCGCCGGGGTGTTCGGCGGCTTCCGCCGCTGCAGGGGAAGGAGCTCTCCTGGAACAACCTGCTGGACGCCGACGCGGCGCGCAAGATGGCGGCGCTTGTTCGCCGGAGCCGGCGGTGGTCATCGTCAAGCACAACAACCCGTGCGGGGTCGGCCGCGGCGCCGATCTGGCCGAGGCCTACCGCGCGGGCTGTCGCCACCGACCCGGTCTCGGCCTTCGGCTCGGTCATCGCCCTCAACCGCCCGGCGGACGGCGCGCTCGCCGAGGCGATGGCCGACCTCTTCGTGGAGGTGCTGCTCGCCCCCGGCTTCGACGCCGACGGCGCGCGCCCGCTTCGCGGCCAAGAAGAATCTCCGGCTGATCGAGTGCCCGCTCTATCAGCCCCGGCGCGCGACGCGGTGGAGCTGCGCCCGATCGACGGCGGCTTCCTGGCCCAGCCGCCGGACGCCTTGCCGGACGATCCCGCCACCTGGACCTGCCCCACCAGGCGCCAGCCGACCGCCGAGGAGCGGCGGGCGCTCGATCTCGCCTGGCGGGTCTGCGCTACGTCAAGTCGAACGCCATCGTGGTCGCCAACGCCGATCAGACGGTGGGGATCGGCGCCGGCCAGATGAGCCGGGTCGACTCCTGCCGCCTCGCGATCGAGAAGGCGCAGCTCCCGGTCGCCGGCGCCGTCGCCGCCTCGGACGCCTTCTTCCCCTTCCGCGACGGCCTGGACGCGCTGGCGAAGGCGGGGATCACGGCCGTGGTCCAGCCCGGCGGGAGCAAGCGGGACGACGAGATCATCGCCGCGGCGGACGAGGCGGGGATGGCGATGCTGATGACGGGGGTCCGGCATTTCCGGCACTAACCGGCATTGAGGACCGCTTTGCCAGCCACGCCTCGGTTTCGGCGTTGGCCCCTCATCACCCCGGCCCTCTTCTCCCATCGCCCTCCCCCCTTCCGGGAGAAGAGGGAGTGGTTAGAAGGATTAGCCCAAGAACGAGTTTCAGGCGCGTGGTTTTTTTAGCCCTTTCTCTCCCGGTTGGGGGGAGTGCGGTGGGAGAGAGAGGGTTGGGAGAGTGAGGGGCTCGGGGGCCCGGGAAGCTTCGCCCGGCATCCCCTGTTACGACGGACGGAGGACTGACCACTGATGAGACGACACAGCTTCCTGCTTCTCCTCGCCCTGGCCCTGCTCCCGCTGCCCACCGCGGCTCAGGACATCGATCCCTGGACGACGCTGAAGAACGTGCGACAGAGCCTGGTGGACGCCGGGCCGACGGGGGCGAATTTCGTTCAGACCTTTACCGCGGCCGGGTTCTCCTCGGGGGATCAGGAGTCGGGGCGCCTCGCCCTGTCGCTGCCGGACTGCATGCGCTGGGACTACACCACCCCCTTCCCCAAGAGCTTCCTGCTCTGCGGCGGCACGGTGCACGCCTGGAATGAGGGGGACCAGACCGGCCATCGCTACCGGGTGGACCGCAAGAAGGAGCCCGGGCTCGACCTGCTCCTCCTCGGCGTCGACGAGCTGAAGTCGCGCTACCAGGCCACCGCCAAGGCGGCCGCGGACAGCAAGGTCGAGATCGCCCTCATCCCCAAGAAGAAGGACATCGCCGAGCTCACGGACGCGACGCTCACGGTCGACCCCGCGAGCCGCCGGGTGGTCGCCGTCGCCTATCACGACCGGGAGGGGAACCTCACCCGCTTCGAGATCACCGGCTATCAGGACCTCGCGCGGCAGGGGAGCTTCTCGCCGCCGGGCAACCTCCGCTGGGTCGACGGCACGCAGTAGCCCGTTTTCGTATAATGGCGTCCAGCCCGGGGAAAATCCGGATCACGCTTATTTAGCAGATTGATAGCAGGATTGACGACATGGCCGCCGCAGAGAACTCGTTCGACATCGTCTCCACCGTGGACCTCCAGGAGGTCCGCAATGCCGTGCAGCAGGCGGAGAAGGAGATCGGCAACCGCTACGACCTGAAGAAGGCCGCCGCGGAGCTGACTCTCGAAGGCGAGGAGATCGTCCCTCGAGGTCGTCGGACGAGTACACGCTCCAGCAGTGCCTCGACATCCTGCAGTCGAAGCTGGTCAAGCGCGGAATTCACCTGAAGTCGCTGCGCTACGGCAAGATCGAGGCGGCGAGCGGCGGCCGGGCCCGGCAGAAGATCACCCTGCAGCAGGGCATCCCCACGGAGACGGCCAAGAAGATCGTCGCCGAGATCAAGACGAAGAAGCTCAAGGTGCAGGCCGCCATCCAGGGGGACACGGTGCGGGTCTCCGGCAAGAACCGGGACGACCTGCAGACGGTCATCGCGGCGCTCAAGGCGCTGGACCTCGACATTCCTCTCACTTTCTCCAATTACCGCTCTCAGTAGAACTGTGAAAATGCATCCCAGACGGACCTCTTCCCAGCCGGCCCTGCTCTGGCTGCTCGCCCTGCTGGTGGCCGGCTCCCTCAGCGCACCGCCGCCGCGGCCCGCTACGACCAGGGGCAGCGCATCCAGGTCACCGGCGTCGTCACCGACTCCCAGGGGCAGCCGCTCGGCAACATCCGCGTGGTCCTCGAGGTCTCCCGGACGCTATTTCAGCATGCGGGAGCTGCGCCGGACGGCCGGCACGGACGTGCGGCGGGTGAGCGCCACCACGGACGCCCGCGGCAACTACACGGTCGAGTGGCCCTGGGACAGCTACTTCAATCACTTCGAGCTGGTGGCCGGCGTGCCGGTGCGCACGAAAACCGGCGAGACGGTGCAGGAGCTGGCGCGCCAGGACGTCACCCGCCGGGTGGACGCGGGCACGCCCGCGGTGGTCGGCGTCACGGTCGAGAACCGGCAGTTCCTCGACAATGTCCGCCAGTTCCTGGCCTCGATCCAGACCGAGGACCAGCGCAAGGTCTACCAGGAGATGGGCAAGCCGGACCGCATCCGCAACGTCCAGTATCCGAGCCATCTGGAGTCCTCCTGGTGGTACTTCGAGAGCGGCCGGGTCTACCGTTTCCGCGACGGGCGCCTGGAGCAGGTCACCCCCTTCGATCCGGTCCACGGCCTTTGAGCTCCCTCCCGGACAACTGTACCATCCCGTAATGAAGAGGACCGACCCGGTGCCCGACCAACCGCTCGCGGAGTCCCCAGGCGGCAGCGGCGCCGCCCTGACGGCGGGCGCCCGCTCGGTCCAGGCCTCCCGCTTCATCGACCTGGTGGCGGACAAGCTGGTCGCCACCGAGGCGGTGTTCCGCCATCACCTCGGCTCGGACGTCCCGTTCATCGAGAAGGCGGGCGATCTACATCGCCGAGGGGGGCGGCAAGCGGGTGCGCCCCGCCCTGCTGCTGCTCGCCGCCCGCCTGCTCGGGCACGACGGCGAGGAGGAGGTCACCTACGCCGCGGTGGTCGAGTTCATCCACACGGCGACGCTGATCCACGACGACGTCATCGACCACGCGGCGCTGCGCCGCGGGCAGACCACGCTCAACGACCTCTGGGGGAACAACCTGACGGTGCTCCTGGGGGACTGGATCTACACCAAGGCGATGCAGATGGCGCTCTCGCACGGCCAGGTGGAGGTCATCCAGCGGCTCTGCGGCGCGACGCTCAAGATGACCGAGGGCGAGCTCCTCGCCCTCCAGCGGCTGGGCGCTCCGGACCTGACGATCGAGGAGTACTTCGAGATCATCGAGCGCAAGACGGCCCACCTCTTCTCGGCCGCGGTGCTCGATCCCCAGCCTGATCCCGCCGCAGCGCCCGGAGGCGGGCCAGGTGCTCTCCCGCTACGGCCGCTCGCTCGGCATCTGCTTCCAGCTGGTCGACGACCTGCTCGACTTCACGGCCCGCGAGAGCGAGATCGGCAAGCCCGTGCTCTCGGACCTCAAGGAGGGGAAGCTGACGCTCCCCCTGATCCTCCTGCTGCCGCGGGTCCAGGCCGCGCAGCGCCGGCTCGTCGAGAGGGTGCTCGAGGACCGCAGCTTCGGCCGCGTCTCGCCGCAGGAGATCCTGGAGCTGGTGCGCGGCGGAGGGGACGATCGAGGAGGTCACCGCGATGGCCGAGGAGTACGCGGCCGCGGCCAAGCGCGAGCTAGAGTTCTTTCCGCCCAGCGACGCCCGGGAAGCTCTGGAGTTTGCTCCAGACTTCGTCCTCCACCGGCGTTCGTAGCGGCGGCCCCTTGAATTCCGAACACCCGGTCCGCCAGCGGCCGCGGGGTGCGCACCGCCCCCGCCGGCACGGGTTGCACCAGGGCCGCGGCCGGCCCCTCCAGCCCCACCAGCAGCGCGTAGCGGAAGCGGCGCGGGCGCGCGTCCATCCAGTCGCGGCGTCCCGGCATGATCAGGACGGCGGCGGTGGGACGGGCGGTCAGCGGATCGGGCGGCTCTTCCCCCGTGAACAGCAGGGCGGAGCCCTGGTCCTTGCCCACCGGCAGCTCGAGGGCGAGGAAACCCTCGACCGTCCGCCCCCAGTCGTAGAGGATGGGCGAGCCCGGGGAGCGCCCGTCGCCCAGGCTGGCGGGGAGGGAGAGCGGGCGCATCGCGGCGGCCGGCAGGCGCGGGCCGACCCCTTCGCCGAGCAGCGGCCGGGGGGATCCCGCCTTCTGCCCGCCCCAGCGGCCGATCGGCGGATACCCCCAGCGGAACGCCGGCTCGCCCCCTCGGAGCGGCAGCCACCCGCGGACCAGGCCGAGCTCGTGATGCGGGAAGATCCGCCAGTCCTCGCCGGTCCCCACGATCTGCTGTCCGGTCGCCTCGTCCATCAGGCTGGCGAGCAGTCCGCCCGCCCCGCGGCCGCTGCGCAGCTCCACCATCAGCCGGTTGCCCCCCGGCAGCAGCAGCGGGCCGACCTCGTAGACGTCGAGCGGCGCCCCCGGCTCGAAGGCGCCGGCGCCGATCCGCTTGCCGTTCAGGGTCAGGACGTACTCCTCGTCGGCGGTCACCAGCACCCGCGCCCGGTCCGGCGGAGAGTCGAGATCGAAATCGCGGATGGCGTAGAAGGCGGTCGGGTTGTGATCCAGATTGTCGAGCGGCTTCCAGATCCACTGCGCCTCCCCGGTGGGCAGCGCCCGCGCCCGGATCTCTGGCAGCGCGTGCGTCACCAGCGCCAGGACGACTGCGACCAGGCCGATCGCGAGCCAGGCGCGGGCACGCGGACGGGGGCGGTTGGGGGAGGGGGACCGGGGGGCGGAAGGCACGGCGAGACTGTATACGAATCGGGCGGGGGGACGGTTTCGGGGATTGGGCGCTTCGCCCGCAGGGCGGAATTTATCCAGCCTGGGGTGTCAACCCCAGGTGGGGGGGCGGCCCGTCCTGGGGTTGACACCCCAGGCTGGATAAATTCCGCCCTGCGGGCGGATCTACTTCGCGTTGCTATACCCCAAAGCCCGCAGCCGCCGCTCGGTCTCGGCGGTGATCGGCTCCTGCTTGCGGGGGGGCTCCGGGTGCCGGTTTTTCTGGATCCAGGCGAGGAGGCGGGAGCGCAGCCAGGCGACTTCGAGGGAGCGGTCGCCGGCGAGGTTGATCCTTTCGCCGGGGTCTTTCTCGAGATCGAAGAGGTATTCGGGATCGCGGGTGCGGCCGCTGCCGTCCCCCATCCCCCACTCGGTGCCGAAACGGGGGGCCCAGACCAGCTTCCACTTCCCCGCCTGGGCGGAGTAGATGCCGCCGATGACGCTCGACGCCGCCGCCAGGTGGACGTACCCCTTGCGCGGCGGCGTTCCGCGCAGCAGCGGCCGGCCGTCGCCGTCTGGCCGGCCGAGGCGGCAGAGGTCCAGCAGGGTGGCGCGGAGGTCGAGGGTGTCGGTGGGCTCGTCGACCGTCCGCGGAGCGAGGCTCCCGGGCCACCAGAGGACCAGGGGAATGTTGAGCATCTCCTCGTAGAGCGTGTAGCCGTGGAGAACGCCGCCGTGATCGAAGAGCTCCTCGCCGTGATCCGAGGTGAGGACGACGAGAACCTCGCCCGGCGGGGCCTGGGCGGTCACCTCGCGGAGGAACTGACCCAGCTCGGCGTCGTTGAAGGCCAGAGAGCCCCGGTAGAGCCCACGCAGCCGCTCGCGGTCGGCGGCGCCCACCGAAATTTGCCGCTTGCGCACCGCCATCAGCGTCTCGGTGCTGCCGTCGATCGAGGACGGGATGTCGCGCGTGAACAGCGTGCGGTACGGAGCGGGCGGGGCGTAAGGGTTATGGGGATGGATGGTGTGCAGATAGAGGAAAGCGCGCTCACCCCTGGGCAGCTGCTTCAGCCAGTCCAGGGCGGCGGCCTGGACGCGGGCGGCGTTGTCGTTGAGGGCGTCCGGTCCCGCCGCGTCGGCATCCATCAGCACGTCGCCCGCCACGTGCTCGAATCCGCGGTCGGTGCCGAAGGAGGGGCTGATGTAGACGTTCCCCGAGAACAGGCCGGTGCGGTAGCCGGCGCCGCGGAACCGCTCGGCGAGAGTGGTCCCCTCGTCCGGAGCGAGGTTCGAATCCCCGCCGGTGACGAAGGTGCGGCCCGTGAACAGCGCCTTGGTCGACGGGATGGTGTTGGGGGCGACGCTGCGATGCCGCCGGAAGCTCACCCCCTCGCGGGCCAGGCGATCCCAGGTGGGCGCGAGCTCGGGGCGGCCGGCGGCGCTGCCGATCATGTCCGCCCGCAGGGCATCCATGACGTAGACGATGACCAGCCGCGGCGGCTTCGGCGGCTTGATTTCCCTGGTTTCCGCGATGACCGTGGGCTCCGGCTCGCGCGCCGGCCCGCCGGTCAACCCGCCGGTCAACCGGAGCCGCGCCCAGCGTCCGGCAGGACCCGTGCCATGGGCGAGCAGGCGGACCCGCACGAGCCCGGGGGCGTCCCCCACCGGCAGCGCGATCTTCCGTGGGCTTTCCTGCCCGGACCAGACGAACCGCCGGTCCGGCCGGTCGGGCTCGCGCTCGACGATCAGCTCGAAGCTCTGGCCGGGACTCGGTGAGCGAGGGGGATCGAAAGTGCCTTCCAGCATTTCGCCGCCCGCGACGTGGCGGACGAAGTCGACCAGCGAGTCGCCGGACTGCACGACGTCCGCCTTGCGCAGGGTGACCTTCCCCGCCGGCAGGATCGGCTGGATGCCGGCGGCGAGCACGCCGCGGGAGACGTCGTCGAACTCGAAATCGATCGGCACCCGTCCCAGCGGCAGGTCGGCCGGCAGCGGCACCTCCAGCGGGTCAGTCAGCGCGAAGGCTCCGAGATCGCGGCCGGCGACAAGCACCCGGACGGTGCGGTCCGGGACTGCTTCGAGCAGATCGAGGATCAATTTCCGCGGACCGCCGCCGAGGTGGACCACCTCCAGGCGCATCCGCGCCCCGCGGGCGGGGGGGAGAGCACCAGCCTGTCGTCGCGGAGCCACGGCCACCAGCCGTTGAGGAAGCGGTTGCCGCCGAGCGACGGCGGGTAGGCGATCCGCCGCTGCTCGGTGAGCACATCGGGGGCGTGGTTGCCGTCGAGGAGAAGACGGGCCTGCGGCCCCCGGCCGCAGCCGGCGGCCGCGAGAAGACAACCCGCGAGTAGCAGAACGGTCCGTTTCATCTCGACGCTCTTGCTATCACGAGTTGTGCCAGCCTGGTAGGTCGTTGACACCCCCCCGTCTAAGCCATTAGATTAGGCCGTGCACCCCAACGCGTTCCATACCTCGCCCCCAGGTGGAGGCACGGGTATCGTGGGCGCCATCCCGGCCCGTTACGGTTCGACCCGACTCCCTGGCAAGCCGCTGCTCCCGATCGCCGGAAGGCCGATGATCGAGCACGTCTACACCCGGGTGGCGCAGGCCCGCGGGCTCGACCGGGTGGTGGTGCTGACCGACGACGAGCGGATCGCCCGCGCCGTGGAAGCTTTCGGCGGCGAGTGGGAGATGACCCCCGCCGACTGCGCGAGCGGCACCGACCGCATCGCCTGGGCCGCCCGCCGCTGGGGCGCCGCGGCGACTTCGGCGATCATCAACATCCAGGGGGACGAGCCGCTGATCGATCCCGAGGAGATCTCGCGGATCGCGGAGCATCTCGCGGCGAACCCCGGACGATCCGGTGGTGACCCTGGCGACCCCGGCGGCGCCGGAGGAGATGGCGAACCCGAACGCGGTCAAGGTGGTGCTGGCCCGCGACGGCTCGGCGCTCTACTTCAGCCGCTCGGCCGATCCCCTATCCCCGGCAGCGAGGGTGGCGCAGCGCCGCTCAAGCATCTGGGGATCTACGGCTACCAGCGGGACGCCCTGCTGCGCCTGGCCGCTCTCCCGCCGACGCCGCTCGAGCGCAGCGAGTCGCTCGAGCAGCTCCGCGCGCTGGAGAACGGCATTCGCCATCCGGGTGCTGATCGTCGGCCGGGCGTCGATCGGAGTCGATACGGCGGAGGATCTGGAGCGCGTGGAAAGAATCCTGACGCTGAACGGATCTGACGGAGCAAGGAGAAGAGAGCCCATGGCGACCAAGTACATCTTCATCACCGGCGGCGTCGTTTCCTCCCTCGGCAAGGGGGTGGCCGCCGCCTCCGTCGGAGCGATCCTGGAGGCGCGCGGCTTCTCGGTGACCGCTGATGAAGTTCGACCCCTACATCAACGTCGATCCGGGCACCATGTCCCCCTACCAGCACGGCGAGGTGTTCGTCACCGACGACGGCGCCGAGACCGACCTCGACCTCGGCCACTACGAGCGCTTCACCCACACCGTCGCCACCAAGCGGCACAACTACACCACGGGGAAGATCTACTCCTCGGTGATCGACAAGGAGCGGCGCGGCGACTACCTCGGCAAGACCGTGCAGGTGATCCCCCACATCACCGACGAGATCAAGGAGGCGCTGCGCCGGGTGGCCGACGAGCACGACGTGGTGATCGTCGAGATCGGCGGCACGGTGGGCGACATCGAGTCGCTCCCCTTCCTCGAGGCGATCCGCCAGTTCCGCCAGGAGCTGGGGCGCGGCAACGCGGTCAACATCCACCTGACGCTGGTGCCCTACATCGCCGCCGCCGAGGAGCTGAAGACCAAGCCGACCCAGCACTCGGTGCGCGAGCTGCGCGAGATCGGCATCTCGGCCGACATCGTCCTCTGCCGGGTCGACCGCGCGCTCCCCGAGGAGATGAAGAAGAAGATCGCCCTGTTCTGCAACGTCGATCCGCGGCAGGTGATCGCCGCCCGCGACGTCTCGACGATCTACGAGGTCCCCCTGATGTTCTCCCGCGAGGGGCTGGACGACGTCGTGCTCGAGCTGCTGAACCTCCCCCACTACGACCGCGACCTCTCGCGCTGGGAGAGCCTGGTGGCGCGGGTCAAGAACCCCCACCACCGGGTGCGGGTGGGGATCGTCGGCAAGTACGTCGAGTTCCCCGACGCCTACAAGAGCCTGAACGAGGCGCTGATCCACGGCGGCATCGCCAACGACGCGAAGGTGGAGCTGGTCTACATCGACGCCGAGGAGATGGAGGGGGGGAGCTGGCCGCACGACCTGTTCGAGGTCGACGCCCTGCTGGTGCCGATCGGCTTCGGACAGCGCGGCACCGAGGGGAAGATCCGCGCCATCCGCTACGCCCGCGAGCACAAGGTGCCGTTCTTCGGCATCTGCCTCGGCATGCAGTGCATGACGATCGAGTACGCGCGGAACGTCTGCGGCATCAAGGACGCCACCTCCTCCGAGTTCGACGCCGCCACCGAGCACGCCGTCATCTACAAGCTGCGCGACCTGCTCGGGGTCGAGGAGCTGGGCGGCACCATGCGCCTCGGCGCCTACCCCTGCCGCTTGAAGGAGGGTTCGCTGGCGCGGAAAATCTACGGCGCGGCCGAGATCAGCGAGCGCCACCGCCACCGCTACGAGGTCAACCAGAAGTACCTGCAGACGCTCTCCGAGCACGGCCTGGTCATCTCCGGGCTGTCGCCGGACGGCAAGTTCGTCGAGATGGTGGAGCTGCCGGACCATCCGTGGTTCCTCGGCTGCCAGTTCCACCCCGAGTACAAGTCGAAGCCGACCGAGCCGCACCCGCTCTTCGTCTCCTACATCGCCGCCGCGCTCGCCCAGCAGAAGCGGCGGGAGCAGGGGCAGACGGTGGAGACCGCCGCCGCCGCGCCGCGTGTGCTCTCCAACGGTCCCGAAGTGACGGTGACCGACCACCCGCCGGAGGTCCCCTCCGAGTTCCAGGTCCAGGGTTGATGTCCGTCAGAACCCGTGGAGATCGCACCGGGCGTGGTGGTCGGCGGCGGCGCGTTCCCCGTCATCGCCGGCCCCTGCGTGATCGAGAACGAGGACCTGGTGGTCGAGATGGCTCACGCGCTGGCCTCGATGGCCGAGCGCCTGGGCATTGCCGCTGGTCTTCAAGTCCTCCTTCGACAAGGCGAACCGCAGCTCGCTGAGCAGTTTCCGCGGCCCCGGCCTGGAAGAGGGGCTGCGCGTGCTGAAGATCGTCAAGGCGGAGACCGGCCTGCCGGTGCTCACCGACGTCCACGAGCCGCACCAGTGCGCGCCGGCGGCCGAGGTCTGCGACGTGCTCCAGATCCCCGCCTTCCTCTGCCGGCAGACCGATCTGGTGGTGGCCGCGGCGCGGACCGGCCGGGCGGTCAACATCAAGAAGGGGCAGTTCATGGCCCCGGACGACATGCTGAAGGTGGTCGAGAAGGCCCGCGCGGCCGGCAACGGCGGGGTGACCGTCACCGAGCGCGGGGTCTCCTTCGGCTATCACAACCTGGTGGTGGACATGCGCAGCTTCGCCATGCTCCACGAGGACGGCATCCCGGTGATCTACGACGTCACCCACTCGCTCCAGCTCCCCGGCGGCGGCGCCGAGAGCGGCGGGATTGCGGCGCTACGCCGAGCCCCTGGCGCGCGCGGCGGTCGCGGCGGGCGCCGACGGCGTCTTCCTGGAGATCCACCCCGACCCCGAGCACGCCCGCTCCGACAGCGCCGTGCAGCTCGATCCCGAGCGGGCGGAGCGGCTGCTGGAGTCGCTGCTGGCGGTGCGGAAGGCGCTGGATGAGCCCTCACCCCCCGGCCCCATCTCCCGCTCCCCCTCGCGGGGGGGGGATCGGGGGCGGCCCCCCTACAGGCCAGGATGGAGGGGAGAGCCACGAGCGCCCCGCGAAGGTCGCCATCGAGGTGCTGGAGACCGAGGCGGCGGCGATCCGCGGCCTGGTCGGCCAGCTCGACGAGCATTTCGACCGCGCCGTCGACCTGCTGCGCGCCTGCGCCGGCCGGGTGGTCTGCACCGGGATGGGCAAGAGCGGGCTGGTCCTGCAGAAGGTCGCCGCCACCCTCGCCTCCACCGGCACGCCGGCCTTCTTCCTCCACCCCGCCGAGGCCGTGCACGGCGACCTCGGGATGATCGTGCCGGGCGACGTCGTGCTCGCCGCCTCCTACTCCGGCACCACCGAGGAGCTGCTCCGGCTCGTCGAGACCCTCAAGCGGCTGGGCGTGCCGCTGATCGCGATGACCGCCAACGCCGCCTCGCCCGCTCGCCCGCCACGCCGACCTCCACCTGCCGGTGGCGATCGACCGCGAGGCCTGCCCGCTCGGCCTCGCCCCCACCGCCTCGACCACCGCGACGCTGGCGATGGGCGACGCCCTCGCCATGGCGCTCGTCGAGGCGCGCGGCTTCACCCGCGAGGACTTCGCCCTCCTCCACCCCGCCGGCCAGCTCGGCAAGCGGCTGCTCAAGGTCGAGCAGCTCATGCACGCCGGCGACGCCCTGCCCCGGGTCGCCGTCGACACGCCGATGCGCGAGGCGATCTACGAGATGTCGAAGAAGGGGCTGGGGATCACCGCGGTCGTCGACGCCGAGGGGCGCCTCGCCGGCTGCCTCTCGGACGGCGACCTCCGCGCGGCTCCTGCAGACCGACGACGGGACGATCCTCAACCACACCGCCGGCGAGCGGATGACGCTCCACCCGCGCACCATCGCCGGCGGCGAGCTGGCGGCGGCGGCCCTCAAGGTGATGGAGGACCACCGCATCACCTCCCTCTTCGTCTGCGACGAGGCGGGCCGGCTCGAAGGGCGTGGTCCACCTGCACGACCTCTGGCGACTGGAGCTGTTCTGACCGATCCGATCGAAGATCTCCGACGAGGATCTGGCCCGCCGGGCGCGGGAGCTCGACTGGCTGCTATTCGACGTCGACGGCGTGCTGACCGACGGCTCCCTGGTCTACGGCCCCGAGGGGGAGCACTGGAAGGTCTTCAACGTCCGCGACGGCGTGGGCCTGAAACTCGCCAAGGAGGCGGGGCTGAAGATCGGCATCCTCTCCGGCCGCGGCAACGCCGCCCTGGAGGCGCGGGCCCGCGAGCTCGGGTTCGACGCCCTGATCCAGAACCACCATGACAAGGACGCCGCCTTCACCGCCTTCCTCGCCGAGCACGGCGCGGCGCCGGAGCGGGTGGCCTACGTCGGGGACGACCTGCTCGACCTGCCGGTGATCCGCCGCTGCGGCCTCTCCTTCGCGCCGGCCGACGCCGCGCCCGAGGTCCGGCAGCGGGTGCACCGGGTGTTGACGGCTCCGCGGCGGCCGGGGCGCGGCGCGCGAGATGTGCGAGCTGGTCCTCCACGCCCGCGGCCACTGGGATCAGCTCGTCGCCCATCTCCTCGTCGACTGGTAGAGGCACAGTCCGCGTGCGCCCGACCGCAAGAAAAGCCGTCTGCAAAGCCCGGCTCGAGCCGGCCCTGCTGCAACGCCGGCCTCTGGGTGCTCACCTCCACCCTCGGCTCGGCTCTCCGTGGCGCGGCCGCGCAGCGGGCTCGGCCGGCGCCGATCGGCGCCCTCGGCTGGACGCTCTCCCGGCGCGACCGCCGCCGCGCCCTCGACCATCTCGCCCTCGCCTTCCCCGACGCTCCCGAGGCGGAGCGCCTCGCGGATCGCCCGCGCCTGCTTCCGCCATTTCGGCGAGAATGCTCGGCGAGTGCCTCCACCTCTTCCATCGCGACTGCGATTTCGTGGGCTCCGTCGTCGAGGTCCAGGGCTGGGAGGAGATCGAGAAGGCACGCGCGAGGGGCGCCCGCTCATCCTCCTCACCGGCCACTGCGGCAACTGGGAGCTTCTCGCCGCGGCGATCAACTGCGCCGGCGTCGGCATGGCCGTCGTCGCCCGCCCGCTCGACGAGCCCCGGCAGCAGCAGATTGCTCGCCGGCCTGCGCGAGCGCTTCGGCACCCCCACCATCGAGCGCGGCGGCGAGGGAGCCGTCCGCCAGCTCCTCGGCACCCTGCGGCGGGGCGGCGCGCTCGGGCATGCTGATCGACCAGGACACCAAGGTGGACGGCGTCTGGGTCCCCTTCTTCGGCCGCCCGGCCTTCACCCCGGTCGGCGCCGCCAAGATCGCCTCTGCAAGCAGCGCGCCGCCGTGGTCCCCGTCTTCATCGAGCGCCTGCCCGACGGCGGGCACCTCGTCCGCTTCCACCCCGCGCTCGACCTGCCCGGACGATCCGCAGGAGGCGACCGCCCTGATGACCGCGAAGATCGAGGAGCAGATCCGCCGGCATCCGGAGCAGTGGGTCTGGATGCACCGGCGGTGGCGGCGGCAGCCTGCCCCTGAGGTCTCCCCCTAAATAATAGAGCGTGTTAGAGTAACGGCATGGCCACCGATCCCCATCAGCGGCTCACCATTCAGGAATATTTGGCGTTCGAACGTCAATCGGAGACGAGGAACGAATACCTCGACGGCGAGATCTTCGCGATGACGGGGGCCAGCCGGTCCCACAATCTGATCGCCGGCAACATCTTCGGGGAAGTCCGGAACCAGCTCAGGAGACGCCCCTGCGAGGTTTACTCCGAAGCGATGCGGGTACGGACACCCTCCGGCCTTCTCACCTACCCCGACGTGGTCGTAGTCTGTGGTGAACGGCGATTCGACGACACCCACTTCGACACCCTGTTGAATCCAACGCTCCTTGTGGAGGTCCTCTCCCCGTCGACCGAAGCTTACGATCGAAGGACGAAAGCCCTCCAGTACCGGTCGATTCCCTCGCTGGCGGAATACGTCATCGTCGCCCAGGACCAGATCCTGATCGAACAGTATTCACGGCAGGGGAACGAGTGGCGCCGGAAGGATCTCACGAGCCTGGAGCAACTCCTCGAGATGGCTTCGATCGGCTGCACGCTTCTGCTCGACGACATCTACGAAAGGGTGTTCGAGTAGGCGGGCCTGCTAAACTCCCCCGCCGTGCACCCCCGCCTCCGCCTTCTCCTTCTCGCCAGCCTGCTGATCCTCCCCGCTTGCCGCCCCAGGTCGGCGTCGGAGTCGGCGGGGGCCTGGGTCCGCTTCGACCTCTGGGAAGCGGCGCCGGCCGTGGAATCGACGCCTCTCGAATGGAAGGAGGCGACGTTCCGGCGGGTCTCCTACCTCGGCGCCGAGGAGGTGCGGGACATGCGGCTGGTGCCGGCCAAGCAGCTCATCGCCTTTCCCAAGCGGACCGCCGGGCAGGTGCGGGCCCTGGAGCAGCGGGCCAGCTCGCGCGTGCGGTGGACGCTCCAGCCCGGACGTGACGCCTACCTCTCCTTCGTCCCCCTGGGCTCCACGAACGGCTGCGAGTGCACGTACCGGGTCGGCATCCGCGAACTCGGACCAGCTCAAGGAGCTCTTCCAGGGGGACGCCGAGCCGGTGGGCCCCCTCGCCCCCGCGGCGGTGGAGATCGACCTTGCCGCCTACGCCGGCCGCAAGATCGACCTGCTCCTGCAGATCGACGGCTCGGCCGCGCACGCTCCGGATCAACCGATCCCCAGCGCGCTCTGGGGGAGCCCCGCGATCTACAGCCGCCAGGATCTCCCGGCCGCGCAACAGGCGAGCGAGGATCGGCCGAACATCCTTCTGATCGGCATCGACACGCTGCGCGCCGATGCCTTGGGCGCCTGGGGAAAGCAGCCCAGCCCGTCCCCGGCGCTCGACCGCCTGGCCGGAGAGAGCGACGTCTGGCTCGACGCCTACACCGCCTTCAACGTCACCAACCCGAGCTTCGCCTCGATCCTGACCGGCCTCTACGGCAAGAACCACGGCGTCTACGATCTCCAGACGCCGCTGCCGCGGAGCCAGACGACGCTGGCCGAGCAGCTCGCGGGGGCCGGCTATGAGACCCTCGCACTGATCTCCGCCAGCCATCTGGGGGATCACAGCTCCGGGCTCGGCCAGGGCTTCGCGGAGGTCCACACCGCGACCGAGCAGTCCGCCGCCGAGTTGAACGTCGACACCACGATGGACTGGCTCGCCTCCCACGCCGGCCGCAAGAAGCCGTTCTTCATCTGGCTCCACCTCTTCGATCCGCACACGCCGCACACGCCGCCCGAGCCGTACGCGCTGGGCTTCCGCCCCGCCGAGGCCGCGGGCCTCTCGCCGGTGCGCGCCTGGGTTCCCTTCCGCCAGCCCGGCCCCCGGGGGTTCACCGAGCAGGTGCTCGGCGCCAACCGCGATCTCTATTTCGGCGAGGTGGCCTACCTCGACCGGCAGGTGGGGCGCCTGATGGATTTCCTGGAGAGCCGCGGCCTGCTGCGCAACACGGTGGTGACCGTGGTGGCCGACCATGGCGAGAACCTGGGGGAGCACGGCATCCGGTTCCGCCACGTCGGGCTTTTCGAAACCACGACCCACGTGCCGCTGATGATCCGCTGGCCCGAGCGCGGAGGGCGGCGCATCGAGGGGCTGGTGCAGACGCTCGACCTCTACCCCACTCTGCTGAGCGCCGCCGGGCTCAAGGCCAACGCCACGGACGGCCAGGACCTGCGCGAGCTGACCGGCGAGGGGCACACGGGTCGCCGCGCCGTCTTCTCCGAGCACGCCGGCCGGCTCGGGGTCTCGGTGCGCACCCGGGAGTACCGCTACGGGCTGAACCAGGGGAACGCTCCCTTCCCCGACGGACCCTACCTCTACGATCTGAAAGCCGATCCCCAGGAGGAGCAGAACCTGGCCGGCCGCGGCCTCCCCGTCGAGAAGGAGCTGAACGCCCTCCTCCTCCGCTGGCTCGCCGACCGGCGCAAGAGCCCCACACCGCAATCGCGGGATCTCACGGAAGAGGAGATCCAGAAGCTGCGGGCGCTGGGGTATAACGGGGGCAGGTAGAACTATGCCTGCACGGCAGCAAAGGACGTAAAGGACATCAAGGACGACAAGGACAGGGACAAGGATATCCGGTGTCCTTTACGTCCTTGCCGTCCTTTACGTCCTTTGCTGTTTGACCTTCCCTACTCTGCCCCGTCCGCCGCCGCCAGCTCCGCCTCGCGCCGCCGGCGATACCGGGCGGCCAGGAAGGCGGCGGTGACTCCCAGAAAGTAGAGGGAGATCGCGGGGACGGCGAAAATGCAGAGGTTCACCACGTCCGGGGTCGGCGTGATGATGGCGGCGGCGATGAAGATGATCACCACCGCGTGGCGCCAGAAGCGCAGCAGCATCCGGGGCGAAACCACACCCAGCAGCGAGAGCAGCAGGATCAGGATCGGCATCTCGAACATCAGGCCGAGCCCCAGGATCACCGTCAGGAGAAACCCGAAATACTTGTCGGCGGTGATCACCGCCTGCAGGTCGCGGCCGAGGTTGAGCAGGAAGCCCGCACCCATCGGGAACGCGACGTAGTAGCCGAAGGCGCCACCCGCGAGGAAGAAGAGCGTGGTGAAGAAGATGAACGGGAACGCCAGCTTCCGCTCGCGGCTGTAGAGGCCGGGCGCGATGAACGCCCAGAGCTGGTAGAGCAGGAAAGGGGAGGCGATGAACAGCGCTGTGAAGGCCGACATCTTGAAGTACAGGATGAACGGATCGGTCAGCGCCAGATAGGCAAGCTTGATCGTGGGGTCGATCCGGTGAAGCGGAGCGACCAGGAACTCAAAGATCTTGCGGTAATAGGCCCAGCAGGGGATGAACGCGATGGCGATCGCGAGGACCGCATAGACGATGCGCTTGCGCAGCTCCTCCAGATGCTGGAGGAGCGACATCCGCGCCAGCTCGTCCTGCTGGCGAGTGGTGAGACGCGGCGGCCCGGGTGGAGGCGCGGGAGGAGTCATCCGTCGTGGGGTGTCAGGGCCGGGAATCGATTCAGCGCGGCTCCGGGAGATCCGGAGGAGCGCTGTCGCCAGGAGGAACCGCGTCGGGCTCGGGGCTGGAAGGGAAGCCGGCGCTCCGGGGCTCGGTCATTGCCGGCGCCTCGCCGGGGGGTCCCGCCACGATCACCGGTTCATGGTACTTCGTCTCCGCGGGATCCTCGAGCCGGCGGGTCCGCAACGCCGGCGGCGCGGGGTTCTCGTCGAGCGCCAGCTCGGTGTTGATCGACCGCTTGAGCTCGTCCGTCGCCCGGCGGAATTCGGCCATTCCACGCCCCAGCGTCCGCCCGAGCTCCGGCAGCTTCTTGGGGCCGAAGATGAGCAGTGCGATGACGAAGATGAAGGCGATTTCAGGCAGACCGAGCGAACCCATCGAGGTCCTCCAAGGACCCGATCATTGAACCAGGAGCCCTGCAAAGTCAAGGGACCCCCCCAGGGACGAAACACCCGTGGGCGGCCCGGGATTCACCTCAGGGATAGCCAGTGGTAGTAAACTATCCGGCATGAGACGTTCTTGGCGCATCGCAGCAATCGGCCTGTTCATTCTTGCGCTGGCGCTCGGCGGCCTGCTGGGCGACCGGCTCCTCGCGGTTACGGATGAAACCCGTGACTCTCTCCGCCTCTATACCGAGCTGGTGAACCTGGAGCACGACCGTTACGGAGCTGACGTGAGCTACCGCGACCTCGTCTACTCCTCGGTCAACGGCATGCTCCGCTCCCTCGATCCCCATACCGCCTTCCTGAGCCCGGAAGCCTACGAGGGGATGCGGGAGAAGCAGCAGACCAGCTTTTACGGATTGGGAATCCTGGTGGGCGTGCGCAACGGCCAGCTCACCGTCATTTCCCCCCTCGAGGGCACTCCGGCCGCCCGCCTCGGCGTGCAGGCGGGGGACGTCATCAGCACCATCGAGGGGGAAGCGACGGAGTCGATGACCCTCGACGACGCTGTCGGCAAGCTCAAGGGACCCAAGGGGACCCAGGTCAAGATCACCATCGTACGCCGCGGGCTCCCGCAGCCGCTGGCGATGTCGGTGACCCGGGCCGAGATCCCGCAGACCACCGTCCGCCAGACCTACATGCTCAATCCCACCACGGGCTACATCCAGCTCACCGAGTTCGCCCGCGGCTCCGGACGGGAGATCGCCGACGCGCTCGACAAGCTGCGCGGCTCGGGGATGAAGCAGCTGGTGGTCGACCTGCGCAACAACGGCGGCGGCCTGCTGGACCAGGCGATCGACATCGCCGACCAGTTCCTCCCCGAGGGCTCGATGATCGTGCAGACCAAGGGGCGGACGCGCGACTCGTTCCAGTCCTACCGGGCCAGCGGCAAGTATCCGGCGCTCGACGTGCCGGTGGTGGTGCTGGTCAACGAGGGCACGGCCTCGGCCTCCGAGATCCTCTCGGGCGCCCTCCAGGACCACGACCGCGGGCTCATCGTGGGCACTCCGAGCTGGGGCAAGGGGCTCGTCCAGACGGTCTACAACCTCTCCTATGGGGCTGGCCTGGCGCTGACCACGGCCAAGTACTACACCCCCTCGGGCCGTCTGATCCAGCGCGACTACAGCTCCTACTTCGACTACTACACCCACTCCGACGCGGGCTCCCCCGAGCTCACCGGCAAGTCGGTGGACCCGAAGGACGTCTTCCACACCGACCTCGGCCGCAACGTCTACGGCGGCGGCGGCATCACGCCGGACGTGATCGTCAAGGACCAGGAGCTGGCCCCCTTCGAGCAGTATCTGCTGGCCCACAACGCCTACCTCAACTTCGCGGTGGACTACGCCAGCCGGAACAAGGTGACGGCGAGCTGGAAGCCGGATCCGGACAAGCTGCTGACCGAGTTCGGCCAGTGGCTGATCAAGGAGAAGGTCGCCAGCCAGGATGAGGTCCAGAAGAACCTCGTCAACCAGGAGCTCCGCGACGGCTCGGTCCTGCAGATCCGCGCCGAGCTGATGAACGCGGCCGCCGGCCAGGAAGCCCGCCACCGCGTGCTCTCCGAGGGGGACATCCAGCTCCAGCAGGCTCTCAAGCTCTTCGACCGGGCGGCCAACATGCTGGCCCAGCGCCGCGAGAAGGGAGCACCCAAGGTGGAGCAGGGGACGCAGACGAAGGGGATGTAGGGGTTCATATCCAATCCCCAAGAAGCAGGAAAGGCCGGCGGTGACGCCGGCCTTTTTTCGTTGTTGGGGCGGCCCCCGCCCCGAATCCTCACCCCCCGGCCCCTCTCCCACCGCACTCCCCCCGACCGGGAGAGGGGAGCTTGACGGGAGCGACCTCGCTTGTAGCAGGCGCTGTATCAACCCGTTCTGAGGGAAAAACGCTTCCTACATGCTCTATCGGTTCGGAGTCGCCCCCCTCTCCCGGTCGGGGGGAGTGCGGTGGGAGAGGGGACGGGGGTGAGGTTTCGGGGCGGGGGGCGCTCCCCCTACTCCTCCACCCCGTCCCGCGCCCCGTCGATCTCCTCGAAGTAGTCCGGCTTGACCAGCACCTCGCGGGGCTTGCTCCCCTGGGCGGGGCCGAGGAGGCCGTCGCGCTCCATCATGTCGATCAGGCGGGCGGCGCGGGAGAAGCCGACCCGCATGCGGCGCTGGAGGAAGCTGGCGGAGGCCTGACGCTCGGCGATCACCAGACGGGCGGCTTCGTCGTAGAGCTCGTCGTCGTTGTCGCCGCCACCGCCTCCGGAGGAGCCATCCCCATCGGGCGCCTTGAGCACGTCGGGATCGAGCTCCGGCTTGCCGAGCTTCTTGAGCCAGCGGATCAGCGCCGCCGTCTCCTGCTCGGAGATGTAGGCGCCGTGCAGGCGCATGACCCGCGACGAGCCGGGAGGCATCATCAGCATGTCCCCCTTGCCCAGGAGCTTCTCGGAGCCCACCTGGTCGAGAATGGTGCGCGAGTCGTGGCGGCTGGCGGTGGCGAACGAGATGCGGCAGGGGAAGTTCGCCTTGATGGTGCCGGTCAGCACGTCCACCGACGGCCGCTGGGTCGCCACGATCAGGTGGATGCCCACGGCGCGGGCCATCTGCGCCAGGCGGGCGATCGAGGTCTCGACGTCCGAGGAGGAGACCATCATCAGGTCGGCGAGCTCGTCGATCACCACCACGTAGTAGGGCAGCGGCTTCAAGTCGGCGGCGGTGAACAGACCCTCCCCGCCATCGGAGAGGGAGAGGCGCTGCTGCGTTTCCGGGTCCGAGATCGCCCGGTTGTAGTAGGCGATCGAGCGCACGTGGACCTCGGCGAGCAGCCGGTAGCGGCGCTCCATCTCGGCGACCGCCCAGCGCAGGGCGTTGGCCGCCTTCTTCGGGTCCACCACCACCTCGCACTTGAGGTGCGGGATGTCGGCGTAGACCCCGAGCTCGATCCGCTTCGGGTCGATGAAGATGAACTGCACCTCGTCGCGCGTGGCCTTGTAGAGGATCGAGGTGATCATGCTCTGCAGGCCGACGCTCTTGCCCGCGCCGGTGGCGCCGGCGATCAGCAGGTGGGGCATGGTGGCGAGGTCGGCGTAATAGGGCTCGCCGTGGATGTCGGTGCCGATCGCCATGTTGAGCACCGAGGGGGACTTGCGGAACCGCTCGTCGGCCAGCATGTTGCCGAGGCGGATGATCGAGCGCTCCTTGTTCGGCACCTCGATGCCCAGCGTCGAGCGGCCGGGCATGCGGTCGATGCGCACCGACTCGGCCTTGAGGGCGAGCGCGAGGTCGTCCTGCAGATTGACGATCTGGCTGACCTTCACGCCCGGCGCCGGCTGGAATTCGAAGACGGTGATCACCGGGCCGGGGCTGATCGCCTCGACGGTCCCCTCGACGCCGAACTCGGCGCAGCGGGTGCGGATCAGCTCACCCCGCCGGACCAGCTCGACCTCATCCTGGGCGGTCCGCCCCTCCCCCATCTGCAGGAGGTTGACCGGCGGCAGCGTTCCCGGAGCGATGTCGCCGGTGAAGGGGAGCTCCTTCTGTGGCGCCGGCTTCGGCTTGAAGACCGGGGCCGCGGCCGGGGGAGCCGCGGGACGCGCGGCGGCGGGACGCGGCTCGGAGGGAAAATCTTCATCCTCTTCAATCGTGGGGGCCGCGGGCACCCGGCGGACCGCGAAATCCGCCTCCCCCTTCTTCTCGGTCACCCGCCCGCGCATGGGGAGGTCGAGACGGTCCGGGGGCGGCGCACCCAATGACACCCCCGCGGCGGCCATCGACGGCCGGTGCGCCTCGGGGGTGGGGGGCGGGGTCTTCTTCTGCTTCTCCTCGGCCACCCGCTGGAGGTGCTTGGTGATCACCCGCCGGCGGTTCCGCTCCTTCTCCCGCCGCTCGTGCCGGCGCTCGCGGGCGAGGGTCCAGTTCTGCCAGATCTGGCGCAGGCGGTCGCGCCAGGCGGCGAGCACGTTGCCCAGCGTCGACTGCACCGCCAGGGCCGTGCCGAGGGTGACCGCCGAGGCGAGCACCACCAGGGTGCCGGCGAGGTTGAGCCGCGACTGCAGGAAGTCCGCGAGCAGCACGCCGAAGGCGCCCCCGGTCTTGATCGAGCCGTCGGTCCAGACGATGCGGCCGAAGCCGATCTGAAGGAGGGCCGGGGCCGAGGCGAGCAGCAGCGCCGCGCCGAACCCGCGCCCCACGACCTTGGGAGCACCGTGCCGCCGCAGACGCCGCCAGCCGGCCAGCAGCAGGAACAGGGGGATCAGAAAGCAGGTCAGGCCGAAGAACCCGAAAGCCACCGCGGAGACCTGCGCCCCCACCGAGCCAGCCCAATTGTGCGCATGGACGTCCGCGGCAACGCTGTGCAGCAGGCTGGGATCCTGGGGATGATGGCTGCCGAGGCTGAGAACCAGGAACGCGGCGGCCGCGAGCAACAGGAGTCCCAGCAGCTCGTTCCCCTTCTCCGGGGAAAACGTAGGCCGCTCCGGGCTCGTGCTCTTCTTGCGGACGACGGCGACGGACATAGCTAGAAAATGGATGAACGAATCTCTCGCAACTAGGCATGAAGTCTAGCACATCGGAGGATTCTGGCCCTGCGGACTACGGGGAGCCGCACGGCGGAAACGTTCGCCGGAGGCGGTAGAGACGCTAAACACCGCAATAACAGCTCAAGAAGCGGCATTCCCTCCTCGGAATGCCGCTCCTCGGAATGAAAACGCCGCAGCTCCTCCCTTTGCGCGTTGAACCAGCCGCCTCCCAGCATCGCGCAAATGTGCCAGAGCTTCAGCTGCACTCTCGCCACCCAGAAATCGCCGCAAGCTGCCGCAGAAGGCCGCGCTAATGCCACAGCCAGACTCCGAAACGCCTCACCATGACGAGACAACACCGCAGCGATCTCTCGAATTGCCGCAATAAGAACGCATCTCGCTGTATTCCCCAGCCAAGCTGCGGC
Source organism: uncultured Acidobacteriota bacterium (assembly GCA_963792575.1). Lineage (GTDB taxonomy): Bacteria > Acidobacteriota > Thermoanaerobaculia > Multivoradales > UBA5704 > DATARR01. The sequence continues at coordinate 143,832 of CAWBWZ010000016.1, read as the reverse complement.
ATTCCCTTCAAGCCAGATCCACCAAGAAACGGGGAATGCCGCATCTTAGACTCGCCCCGCAATCCTTCCGGAGAAAGTCTCGGCGATTGGCGTGCTATCCTGCTCGTCTCAAGGAGCTTTTACCGCAATGCCAGGAAATATCGCCGCAATGATCTTGGGGAATGCCGCTGCTTGGAACCGGCAGATCCTCTCTCCTGGACACGTTGCGGCGATTCAAGGAGATCCGATGAGCTCGAAGCTTTCCGTCGCGGAAGTTCTGACGAACCTGGAGTCGCGGGCCGCGTTCCACAGGGAGCGGGAGGCCTTCCACGCCCAGCAGGAGGAGCAGCATCGGGAGGAGCGCGCCCGGCACGCCGCGGAGCTCGAGAAGGTGCTCCACAATCTGGAGACCTTCCGGGCTGCCTCCTCCTCCGCGGTGGAACTCGTCCAGCAGCCACACGCCGCGGGCACCCCCGCCTGCCGAGCCGCCGGTGAAATCCCCGGCCTCCGGGCGGATGATGGCGAGCCGCTTTATCCGCTCCGTCGTCGAGAGCCGGGAGGAAGGCGAGCCCTTCGGAGCGAGCGCCGTAACCGCCGAGGTCAACCGCCGTTTCGCGGACCGCCTCCGCCGCCCCATCGACACCCGCATGGCCTCCGACGTCCTCCGCCGGATGACCAGCGCCCGCCAGATCCACTTGGTAAGGGCGGGCAAGGCGTTCTCGGAGGCGCTGTATGCAAAGGGGGCACAGCTCCTAGAGAAGGGAGGGTAAGCGCATGTCGATCCGTCGTCCTCAAAATTTTCCCGCCGTCCTGGTCCTGCTGTGCGCACTCCTCGTCTGGTTCGGACCGGCCCTTCTGGCGGAGGATGCGGACTCAACCGTCCGTCCGTGGCTGGCGCATCGAGGTCTGGCTTTTCCCCTCGATGTAAGCGGCTTGAAAGCAAAGAAGATCTATGTCGGAGGCCCCACCGTCGGAGAACGGCAGCCAACCGGAGCGGACCGCGCGCTCTTCAGCCGAGGTGTTCACCATGTGGAGGTTCTCGGGTTCAATTTCTGGAAGGAAACAGCTCCGAAAGCCCGCGCCTTCGTCATCGATACGCCCAGCATTTTTGTCGAGGATGAAGGACGATACTTTATCGTCGCCGTCCACGCGTTCGGTACAGGCACACCTCCAGACCATGGCGCGAGGGTGGCACCATCAGTCTGGGAAATGCAGAACACGGCCATGTTCCGTGCCGCTGGCAAGAAACTGAAGTTCATCGGCTGGATGAATTGAGCGTGCCCGCGGCCTAGGCAGGACCGGACGCCATACTCAGGCCATGGATTTGACAGCGTTCCCCGGCGGCGATCTGGTCCAGGAAGGTTTGGCCGACCTCGCCAAGGGCGTCGAGTCGATCCCGGCCCTCCTCGTCCTGATCGGCGCTCACCGCCTGCGCAGGATCGGCCTCCCCGTTCCTGAGACCGTCATCGCCTCGCCGGAGCACCGCCTCTACGAGAAGCTTGCCGAGACCGACTCGGACTCAGCGCACTCCCGCTACAACGCCCTGGTGCGGCGGCTCGTCAGCTTCGAGAACACGGCGGAATGCTTGCAGTCAGCCGCCATTGGCGAAACAAACTATCTGCTCTCCATCCCCGGCATGGGGAAGTCGATCCGGGAGGGTATAGAGACCCCCGTCAAGGAGTGCGCTGAGGTGACTTACCCGGCAGAAAATCGCGGAGAGAAGGGGTAGGACTCCGGTAACCGCGCTGGATCATCTTGGCGAGGAGCTCATCCGCCTCATCCAGAGAGAGAGTCTCCATCCGGATTAGCCGCTCCAGAATGCCCAGGAAGACCACCTGAAGGAGGAGGGGACACTGGACCTGAGCGAAGTTATTCAGGACCGTCGTATCGACGACGCCAAGGAGGTCCAGGGCTCAGTCCTAGGGAAGGGATCGAGCGGCCTTGATCTCAGCCCAGGCCTCTTCCATCGTGGCTGGCCCGAGGCGCAGGGGAACTCCAAGCCGAAGAAAACGGGCTTGGAGCTCGAAGCGGGAGAGGCTCAGGAGCTCAGCGGACTTGCTCAAGCTGATCTCATCGGCCAGGTAGGCTTGAAGAGCCTGAACGTCCTGGTCCTCTGAGTCCTGTTCCCGCTCCTTCTCGTCAATCGCGCACTGTGCGAGAGCCCGGAGGAGCCGGAAGTCCAGCGGATCCAGGAGAACGACCTGCTCCTGGCCGGAGCTTTCGATGATCGCGACCTCTCCATGCTGCACGCGATCGACGACCTCTTGGGTCTTCTTGGTCAGATCGGCTTGGGAGATCGTGGTTCGGGTCATGGGCTTCCTCGTGCCGTAGTCTACTACCTCGGACGAGGAGAGAAACACCCCGCAGGCGGGAGGGGAGAGCGCTCCCCTCCCTGGAAGCAACGGATCACGTCAGCGGCTCACCCGAAGATCTTCGCGAGCAGGGGGTCTTCGGTCGTGGCCGGGGTGGCGCAGTTGCCGCCGGACAGGGCGCTGCTCTGGTCTCCACCCTGCAGGCACTCGCCGCCGCAGTAGCAACTCGTGGTGCAGATCCCCCACGAGGAGCAGTCGATGATGACCCCTCCCCCGGCGTCGCACGGCGTCGTGAAGCAGGGGGCGGCGCAGTTGCAGACCGTGCCGCAGGCGCAGGAGGCGGCGCAGTTGACCGTCCCATTGCTGCAGGTGACATGGCCTCTCTCATTGGCGCCGCAATTGCGGTCTACGGCCGTGCAGCTCCCCGGAGCGGAGCAGCTCACGGTCGAGGAACCGCCGCAGCTCGCGATGCAGGTGGACTTCGTGGGCAGGGGCTGTTTCGCCGCGGGGATGGCGGCGGCCGGGCTGGCGAGCACGGCCGGAGTGGAGGGGTTCTCGCCCGGCGCCTGCGCGAAACCGGCGACGGCGGCCAGGGCGACGAGACACGCCAGGATGCTTGTCTTCATCTTTGAGCCTCCTATTGAGTTCTCCCACTCTACTCTTTCTCAACGCTCCCTTCAATGCTGTTCCTGTACACGACCTCGCTTAGAGACCGCACCGGGCTCCAGTAGCCGTGAGCCCTCATCCTTTGAAGAAGTGCATCGCCCTCCTCAAAGCTCAGTATTTCCCGTCGCAAGAGCTTACCCAGAACTCCGATCGTCCCCGAAATCTCTATTCCAAGCGCGGCCGCCAGATGACGGGCAGGGCCATCATCCGTCAGCAGCAGACCGCTTCGGGCGGCGAGAATGGCGATGCAGGCGGCCTCCCCTGCTCCTACGCTACGTTCCAGTTTGGAGGCATGGAGTTGTTCGACAGCCGTCGGTTCGATAACTGTCAGCCAGGACCAGTCGCAGATCGGGACCAATCCCCTCCGCTCTCCTTCCGCCAGCTCCTCACGAACCTCGGTCGGAGCGGAGAGGCCGGTGAAGACCTTACGGAGAAGATCCGGCTGTCCGACTTGAGCAAAATTATTGAGGACGGTGGTGTCCGCCAGGATTACGGACATCGAGGAGGTCGCTCAATCGAACTTCAGCGCGGCGGCGATTTCCGCCTGGGCCTCTTCGAGGGAAGCCGGCCCAAGATGAAGGGGAATCCCGAGCCGGTGAAGCCGCGCCTGTAGTTCCAAACGATGTAGCCCCATAAGCTCGGCGGCCTTTCCAAGACTGATCTCGCCGGCCAGATAAGCTCGTAGAGCCCTGGCATCGGGATCTTCCGCTTCCTGGGAGCGCTCATGGTCGCCGACCGCGCATTGCGCCAAGGCCTGGAGAAGCCGGAAATCCAGGGGGTCCAGAAGCACGACCTGCTCCTGACCGGACCGCTCCACAACCGTCACCTCTCCGCGCTGAACGCGATCTACAACCTCTTGGGTCTTCCTGGTCAGATCACCTTGCGAGATCGTGGTCCTCGTCATAACGGTAGTTTACACCCCCGGGTGTAGATCCCCAGAAACTCCCCCAGCCCCAGCTCCTCCGCCCGCGCGCGCTCCGGAATCCCGGCCGCGGCGAGCGCCGCTTCTGCCTTCTCCCTCCCCCATCCCGACGCCAGCGAGTTCCGCACGGTCTTTCGCCGTTTGGCGAAGGCGAGGCGGACGAAGGCGACGAAATCCGCCATCTCTTCCTGGGGCAGCGGCGGCGGCTTGAGCTCCAGGCCGACGAAGGCGCTGTCCACCTTCGGCGGGGGCCGGAAGCTGCCGGGGCGGACCCGGCCCAGGATGCGGGGCCTCGCATAAGCGACCACGATCACGCTGAAGGAGCCGTAGGCGTCCGTGCCGGGGGCGGCGACGATGCGGTCCGCGACCTCTTTCTGCACCAGGAAAGCGGCGCGGGGGATCCGGGTGTGGTGCGGCAGGAGGTCTTCGAGGATCGCCGTCGAGACGTTGTAGGGGAGGTTTCCGGTGACCAGGGTCGGCGCGGGGAGGCGGTCCCAGGCGATCTCGAGGGCGTCGCCCACCACCAGGGCCAAGTGCGGAGCCAGGGAAAAACGCGGGTCCGGGAAGCGGCGGCGCAGGAAGGCGGCCCACGCGGGGTCGAGCTCCCAGCCGAGCACCCGGGCGCCGGCGGCGAGCAGCTCGGCGGTCAGTACGCCGCCGCCAGGGCCGATCTCCAGCACCCGCTCCCCTACCGGCGCCAGGAATTGAATCAAGGGCCGGCAGAGGGCGCCGTCCACCAGGTGGTGCTGGCCGAGGGCCTTCTTCAAGAGGGGCTTGCGCACAGGGGGAACGGTATCAGAGGATGTCCCGCGGATGTGCCAATTTGGCCCGTGATCCGCCGTCAGGGCGTACGGGAAGCGGACCGCGGGACCCGTCCTCCCTGCGGAGAGAGAGGAAGCACATCTGTGGCACCCCGCTTGCAGCCCGGGGTTTCTTCCGGAGTGTCTATGGAACCCAATGTCGCCACGCTAAGCCTAGATATCGAACGCGAAACCATGACCCTCAAGCGGGTCGAAGCCGAGCTGCGCCGGGTGATCGTGGGGCAGGACTACCTGCTCGACCGCCTGCTGGTAGGGCTCCTCTCCCGCGGCCACGTGCTGATCGAGGGGGTGCCGGGCCTGGCCAAGACGCTGGCCGTCAAGACGCTGGCGCAGACGCTGGCGATCGACTTCCAGCGCATCCAGTTCACCCCCGACCTGCTGCCGGCGGACCTCGTCGGCACGCTGATCTACGACCAGCGGACGGCGGAGTTCCTGGCCCGCCGGGGACCGGTGTTCACCCATCTGCTGCTCGCCGACGAGATCAACCGCGCTCCGGCCAAGGTGCAGTCGGCGCTGCTGGAGTCGATGGAGGAGCGGCAGGTCACGCTGGGCGACCGGAGCTACAGCCTCCCCGAGCCGTTCATGGTGCTGGCGACGCAGAACCCGATCGAGCAGGAGGGCACCTACCCGCTCGCCGAGGCGCAGGTGGACCGCTTCATGATGAAGCTCAAGGTCACCTACCCCTCGCGCCAGGAGGAGGCGGAGATCCTCGACCGCATGCTGGTGGCGAGCGACCTCAAGGCGCATCCGGTGCTGGAGCGCGAGCGCCTGCTCGCCCTGCGCGAGGTGGTGGACGGGGTCTATCTCGACGGCAAGATCCGCACCTACATCCTCGACCTGGTGCTCGCCACGCGCGACCCCCGGGCGGTGGGGCTGGCCGATCTCGCCGACCTGATCTCCTTCGGCGCCTCGCCGCGCGCCACCCTGTTCCTCGCCCGCGCCGCCAAGGCTCTCGCGATGGTGCGCGGGCGCGGCTACGTGATTCCGGAGGACGTCAAGGAGCTGGCTCCCGACGTGCTCCGCCACCGCATCATCCCCACCTATGAAGCCGAGGCCGAGGAGATCACGACCGACGCGCTGATCGCGCGGTTGCTCGATCGCGTCCCGGTGCCCTAGGACCCTTCGCGATGCTGGGTTTCCTGCGCCGACGCGAGCCTCCCCGGGACAAGATTCCAACCGCGGCACGCCCGCGCAACGCCGCCCTGCCGGCGGACCTGATGCGCAAGGTGCGGCGCATCGAGATCGCCACCAACCGCCTCGTCGACCAGGGGGTCGCCGGGGACTACCACTCGGTGTTCAAGGGGCTCGGCATGGAGTTCGCCGAGGTGCGCCCCTATCAGCCGGGGGACGACATCCGCTCGATCGACTGGAACGTCACCGCCCGCATGGGCACGCCGTTCGTCAAGAAGTTCGTCGAGGAGCGGGACCTCACGATCTTCCTGGTGGTGGACGTCTCGGGGAGCCTCTCCTTCGGCTCGCGGGCGATCCTCAAGCGCGAGCTGTCGGCGGAGATCGCCGCCCTCCTCGCCTTCGCCGCCCTGCGCAACCAGGACCGCGTCGGCGCCGCCCTGGTGAGCGACCGCCTGGAGCTGTTCCTGGAGCCCCGGCGGCGGCGCACCCACGTGCTGCGCATGGTGCGCGAGATCCTCGACCGCCCCGCCCAGGGGGGGACCGATCTCGAGAAGGGGCTGGACGCGGTGCTGGCGACGCTCAAGCGCCGCTCGGTCCTCTTCGTGATCTCGGACTTCCTCGACTCCCCCTGCACGCGCTCCCTCAAGGCGGCCGCCGCCCGCCACGACGTGATCGTGGTGGAGATCGTCGATCCGCGCGACCAGGAGATCCCCGCCGTCGGCCCGGTCGTGCTGCGCGACGCCGAGACCGGGGAGACGGCCCTGGTGAGCGGCAAGCGGCTAGGCCGCCAGCACGCCGAGCAGCGCCGTCGCGAGCGCGGGAATCTCGCGCGGCTCGCCCGCAAGCTCGGCGTCGACCGCCTGGAGCTGCGGACGGACCGGCCGTACATCAACACGCTGCTGGCGTTCTTCGAGCAGCGGCGCAAGAGGCTGCGGCGGCGATGAGGGGGATGACCAATATTGTTCCCCAGCCCCGACAGGGGCGTAGGCAGCGCTGCCTGCACCCCTTCGGGGTTTATAGGGAAACAGAATCGCCCTTTCCTGGGGCTGAAGCCCCAGGCTTTATGCCTACGCCCCTGCGGGGCTGGCTTTTGGGGATTTTTTTATCGATCCTCGCCACACCCACGCTCGCTCAGTTGCCTCCCGTCACGGTCACCCTCGCTCCGAAGGACCCTACCATCGGCGATCCCGTACAGGCGACGATCACGCTGCAGGTGCCGACGGCGGACCTGGCGGCCGATCCCCGCTTCCCGGCCTGGGGGAAGACGTGGGGGGAGGTGGAGATCGCCGGCAAGACCGCGCCGGTCAAGGTCTCCGAGCAAGGGGGGACCGCGGTCTGGGAGCAGCGGCTCACCCTGGCGGCGTTCCGGACGGGGAGCGTGCCGCTGCCAGGGATCGCGATCGCCGTGCCGCTCAAGACCGGGACCGTGCAGGCGCCGACGCCCGCCGGGCTCGCCCTGACGGTGCGCTCGGTGATCCCCGCCGAATGAGAAGGACACGACTCCCAGGCCGGCCGCGCAGCCGCGCCCGCTGCCGCTGGGCTCCCGCTTCTGGTGGACGCTGGCGGGGCTCGCCACCGCCTGCCTCGCCGCCGCGGCGATCCTCTGGCGCCGGCGTCGGTTCGCGAAGGGCGGCCCCGGGAGGATGCCGGCGCTGCCGCCGCTCGCCGAGCTGACGGCCGAGCTCGACCGCCTGCGCGCCGAGCCGTCGATGCTCGCGCTGCACACGGCGCTGAGCTTCGCCCTCCGCCGCTACCTCGGCCGCCGTCTCCCCTTCCCCGCGGTCGAGAGCACGACGAGCGACATCCAGCGCCAGCTCCTGTCGCGCCGGATGCCCGGCCCGCTGGTGCGGCAGACGGTCGAGCTGCTGCGCACCTGCGATCTGGTCAAGTTCGCCCGCCAGGAGGTGGGGGAAACGCAGGGGCGGGAGCGCGCCGAGGCGGCGCGCCGGCTGGGCGAGGAGTGGGAATCGCACCTCGCCCCCGCCGCCACCGAATCGCCCGAGGCCCTGGAGGCGACCGGCTGATGGGCGGAATCACGAACGCGATCCCCAATCTGGCGAATCCGGCCTGGCTGCTGCTCCTGCTCGCCCTGCCGCTGCTCGCCTGGGCCCATCATCGCCGCTCGTCGCTGGGGGCCCTCACCTACAGCCGCCTGCCGTCGGGGCCGGAGAATTCCGGACGGCGCGCGCGCGGCGCCTGGCGGCTCCACCTCCCCTTCTACGCCCGCCTCCTGGCCTTCGCCTGCCTGGTGCTGGCGCTCGCCCGGCCGCAGCTCGGCTACGCCTGGGAGGAGAGCCTGACCGAGGGGATCGACATCCAGATCGTGCTCGACGTCTCGGGGAGCATGGGGGCCGAGGACTTCAAGCCGAAGGACCGGCTGACGGTGGCCAAGCAGGTGGTCCAGGAGTTCGTCGCCGGCCGGCCGGGGGACCGCATCGGCCTCACCATCTTCTCCGGGGCGGCGATGACCCGGGCGCCGCTGACCACCGACCGCGACATGCTCGGCCTGATCGTCGACTCGGTCGAGCTCAACACCCTGCCGGACGGCACCGCGATCGGCGTCGCCCTGGCGAGCGCCGCCGCGCGGCTCAAGGACAGCCAGGCCAAGACCAAGGTCATGGTGCTGGTCACCGACGGCGCCAACAACGCCGGCGCGATCGATCCGATCTCCGCCGCGGCGCTCTGCAAGGGGCTGGGGATCAAGGTCTACACCATCGGCGTCGGCTCGGCCGGCCAGGTGCCGGTGCCGCTGCCGGTGCAGGACCCGGTGACCGGCCGCACGGTGACCCGGCGCTACATCATGAACGTGCCGGTGGACGAGGATCTCCTGACGCCAGATCGCGCAGCGCACCGGCGGCCCGTTCTACCGCGCCACCGACCGCGAGGGGCTGCGGCGGATCTTCCAGGAGATCGACCGCCTGGAGAAGACGCCGCTGCAGGTGAAGCGCTACGTCCGCTACCGCGAGGCCTTCCCGCCGCTGGTCTGGGCGGGGCTCGCCCTGCTCCTTCTCCCCCTGGCCGCCGCCGGCCTGCAGGTGACCGCCGAGCCATGACCTTCGCCGTCCCCGACCTCCTCTGGCTCGCCCTGCTCGCCCCCCTGGCGGCGGCGGCGGCGATGTGGCCTCTGGCGCCGGCGCCTGGCCGCGGACGCGGCGTGGGCGGCCCGCGGCCTGTGGAACCGGCTGCTGCCGGCGTTCGCCCCGCGGCGCCTGACGCTGTCGGTGGCGGCGCTCGCCCTGGCGGTGCTCGGCGCCTCGTTCGCCCTCGCCCGGCCGCGCTGGGGGAGCGGCGAGCAGAAGGTGGAGCGCAAGGGGGTGGACGTGGTCTTCCTCGTCGACTCCTCGCTCTCGATGGGCGCCCGCGACGCCGCGCCGTCGCGCCTGTTCGTCGCCAAGTCGCTGGTGCGGCGGATGACCCGCGACATGCCGGGCAACCGGGTGGGGCTGGTGCAGACCGAGGGGAATTCCGTGGCGCTCGCTCCGCTCACCCTCGACGCCGGGGTGATCGACCTGCTGCTCGACGCCATCGACCCCGGCTCGCTCCCCACCCCGGGGACGGAGCTGGCGCCGGGGGTGGAGACGGCGCTGCGCCTGTTCGGCGAGGGGAGCGAGAAGCACCGCGTGCTGGTGCTCCTCTCGGACGGCGAGGACTTCGGCGGCGGCCTCGACTCCGAGATCGCCAGGCTGAAGGACGAGGGGGTGGCTGTCTTCGCCTTCGGCGTCGGCACGCCCCAGGGGAGTACGGTGCCGATCCCGGGGACGAGCGAGCTCAAGCGGAATGAAGAGGGCAAGGTGGTGGTCAGCCAGCTCCACGAGGATGTCCTCGAGAAGCTCGCCCGCGCGACCGGCGGCGACTATCTGCGGGCGACCAGCGCCGCGGCCGATCCGACGCCGATCCTGCGCAAGATCGACCGCCTGGAGAAGCGGACCATCGAGAGCCAGAGCCTGAGCACCCTGGAGGAGCGCTTCCAGTGGCCGCTCGCCCTGGCGGCCCTCGCGCTGCTGGTCTACCTGGCGGTGGGGCCGTTCGCGCCGGAGGCGAAAGCCATCCCCGCGAAATTCCCCGCGAAGACGACTCCCGCCACCGCGCGCGCCCATGTTTTCCCCGCTTTCCTCCTCCTCGGCGCGCTCGCGCTGCCGTCGATCCCGTCGCTCCCCTCGTTCCTGCAGCCGCACCTGCCGGCCTGGGTCGAGCGCTGGATGTACAACCCGCGGGAGCGGACGGAGCGGTCGATCGCCGCCTACCAGAGTGGCCGGCCCAAGGAGGCGGTGGGGCCGATGGATACGGCGTCGCGGCTGGCGCCGGGCGATCCCACCGTCCAGTACGACGCCGGCACGGTCCATCTCGGGGCCGGCCACGCGCGGAAGGCGGTCTCGCTGCTCGAGAAGGCGGCCAAGAAGGCGCCGCCCGAGCTGTCGCCCGCGGCGCACTACAACCTGGGCAACGCGCGCCTGGAGGCCGGCGACGCAGCCGGCGCGGCGGAGGCCTACCGGCAGGCGCTGCGCGAGCGGCCGGCGGATCAGAACGCCAAGTACAACCTGGAGCTGGCCCTGCGCGAGGAGAAGAAGCAGAAGATGGGGGCGCAGGGGCGGCCGCCGGGCGCGCGCGGCACCCGCTCCAAAAACCAGGACCCCGCGAGCCAGCAGGGGAAGGGGAACAGCCCGCAGCAGAACCCGCCGCAGCCGGGGAATCAGCCGCCGTCCGCGCAGCAGCAGGGGCGGCAGCCGCAGCCCGGCCAGGGGCAGCAGAAGCCGGGCGAGGGGCAGGACGACCGCCTGCCGCAGTTTCGCAACCAGCCGGACATGAACGGCCGCGAGGCGGCCTCGGTGCTCTCGGCGGTCGAGAACATGGAGCGCCAGCAGCGCCGCGACCAGGCGGCGAAGCGGGCGCGCCAGCGGTCCGCGAAGGGGAAGGACTGGTGAGGGGTCCGGGTCTGTTGCTCCTGACGGTTCTCTTCGCCCTTCCGGCGGCGGCCGAGGAGGTCAAGGTCACCCTCGAGCCGGAGGTGGTCGGCGTCGACGAGACGGCGACGCTCACCATCGAGGTCCACGGCGAAGGCTTCTCCACCATGAGCTTCCGGCCGAAGTTCGAGCTGGACAACCTGGAGGTCATCGGCCGCCCGGCGCGGTACGACGACATCCGGTTCACCAACGGCGACCTGTCGCGCACCTTCCGGCTCTCCTGGCAGGTCCGCCCGCTGGCGCTCGGCCAGGCCCGGGTGCGGGCGATCGTCGTCGGGCTCGACGACAAGGAGGTGCGCCTGCCGGCGCAGGAGCTGCGAGTGCAGCAGGAGCCCACCCTCCAGGCGCAACGCCGCCCCCGCGCCCCGGACGAGGAGGAGGACGACCCCTTCCAGCGGCTCTTCGGCCGCATGCCGAACCCCTGGCGGGAGGAGCCGCGGCAGCCGGAGGTCTTCCTCCGCGCCGAGTTGCAGCCGGCGCGGCCGGTGGTCGGCCAGCAGGTGCTCTACACCATCTATCTCTATACGCGCGAGGACATCGCCGGCATCTCGACGAACGGGGTCCCGGCCTTCCGCGGCTTCTGGGTGCGCGACATCCCGCTTCCCCAGCAGCTCCCGACCGACATGGTGGACATCGACGGCCGGCGCTACGGCCGGGTGCCGCTGCTCAAGAAGGCGCTCTTCCCGCTGCGCGCGGGCCGTTTCAACCTGGAGCCGGCGACGATCGACCTGCTGGTGCAGCGCTACGACCGCTCGTTCTTCTCCTTCCGCCCCACGCTCGCCCACTCCGAGCAGATCCGGCTGCGGACGGCGGCGCAGACGATCGACGTGCAGCCGCTGCCGCCGGCGCCGCCGGGGTTCGGCGGCGCCGTCGGCGCTCTCGCGCTGGCGGCGGAGCTCGAAGCCGCGCGAGATCCACCTCGGCGAGGCGGCCACTCTCACGGTGCGCCTCTCGGGGGTCGGCAATCTCCAGGGAATCCGGGAGCCCCGCGTCCAGCCGCCGCCCGGGCTCACCCTGCTCCCCCCGCAGCAGGAGGGGAAGGAGGAGCTCAACGGCAGCGCCGTGCGCGGCACCCGGATCTGGCGCTACGCCGTCGTCCCCGATCGCGCCGGCCGCTTCACGCTGGACGCGCCGAAAGTGACCTACTTCGATCCCGCGGAGGCCCGCTACCAGGTGGCGACGACGCCGGATCTGGCGCTGACCGCGCTGGCCCCGCCGCCCGGCCCGGCCAGTTCGGCAGCACTGGCGAGACCCGGCGGCGGCACGCCTGCCGTCGCCTCGGGTTCCGGGCGGGCGGCCCTCGCCGGCCACCGCTGGTCGCCGGTCCTCCCCTGGCTGATCGCCCTCCCCTGGGGGCTCGTCCTGGTGGTGGCGCTGGTCCGCGGGCGGTCGGCGCGCACCGGTATCGAGGATGGCGAGGATGGCGAGGAGATCCGCCGCTTCGCGGAGATCCTGCGCGAGGCCGAGGCCGAGGAGCGACCCCGGCAGATGGCGCTGCGCCTGGAGGAGGCCTGGCGCGACCTCCTGGCCCGGCGCTGGGGGGTGCCGCCGGCGACGACCCCCTCGCGCTGGCGCGATCTGCTGGCTCCCCAGGGAGTGGAGGCGGAGGCCCTCGACGAGCTCGATCTGCTGATCGAGGATCTGCAATATCTCCGCTCCGCGCCCCAGCTCTCGACCACCGACGCCCTGCGAGGGGACGCGATCGCCCGCAGCCGCCGCCTCCTCCGCCGGCTGGGACAAGGCTCGCGGGCACCGCGCGCCGCGGTAGAACCCTGACGCAAACTCTGCTATCTTCCCTCATAGATACCGTCATCCTGTTGGAGTCGTGGCATGTGGAAGGGTCGGACTAAAAGTCGAGGGCGTCCCCTATGAGTGACGCGCTCGCGCAGGTCAGCATGCCGGAAGACTTCCGTTCACCGGACGACTACCACAGCCTCGAGGCGGTCCAGCTCGAGCGATTCCTGGAGCGGCGCCGGGCCAATCCCAATTTCCCGCTGGAGCTCAGCCTCGCCGAGAACCTGGTCGAGGCGCTACGCCGGGCGAACGGCTTCGTTCCCTCGGCGGCCGGCTCGATCCTGCTCGACGACCCCTCGGACAAGAAGGACGACCGCCGCCAGAACACCCTGACCTTCATCGCCGCCTTCGGCGACAAGTCCTCCTGCCTGGTGGGCAAGACGATCCCCGCCGACCAGGGGATCGCCGGGCGGGTCTACCTGACCGGCGCGGCCTACTCGACCCCCTACGCGCCGAGCGACCGTTTCTTCTACCGGGCGATGGACGAGCAGACCCGCTATCAGACCGAGTCGCTGGTCGCCATCCCGATCCGCATCGGGGTCGAGGTCTGCGGCGTGCTCGAGCTGATCAACCGCTGCGACGCCCCCGGCTACAGCCAGGAGGACCGCAACCTGCTCGAGATCTTCGCCGGCTACATCTCGATCTCGATCCAGAACGTGCTCGACGGCCGCCAGGCGCAGGAGATCGCCAAGCGGGACAACCTGACCGGGCTCTACAACGACCGCTATCTCCACATCGCCCTGGCCGACAGCATCAGCCGCTGCAAGGCCGAGGGGCTGGACATGGCGGTGCTGTTCCTCGATCTCGACTACTTCAAGCACGTCAACGACACCCACGGCCATCTCGCCGGCAGCCAGGTGCTGCGCGAGGTGGGTCACCTGCTGCGCCGCCGGGTCAAGCGCGTCGGCGGCATCCCCGCCCGCTACGGCGGCGACGAGTTCGTGCTGCTCCTCCCCGGGGCCGACCTCGAGGCGGCGATCGACGTCGCCGAGGAGGTCCGCGCCGAGATCGTCGGCAACACCTTCTGCGCCGGGCCGGGGGACATCCAGCCGGACCCGCTGTCGCTCAAAGGGATCACCTGCTCGGTCGGCGTCGCCACCCTCCGGCAGCATCTCGAGCCCGACCTCTCGCTGGACGCCAGCAAGAGCACCCTCCTGCGCCTGGCCGACGCCGCCATGTACGTGGCGAAGGAAACCGGGCGCAACAAGACCGCCCTCGCCGGCCAGCCGGTGCGCCGCCGCCCCGGCTCCGACGTTCGTTGACCCCTCGCGACGGGGGGTGCTAGGATGCCGCGTCTTCCTCCGGGGGCGGGAATCCACCGCGCCTGACTCCACTCACGGGATCGCGTCAGCAGCCGCTCCAGGGGAGCGCCTGGACAGGATCGCGCGCGCATAGGAATTCAGAAGCCATGAGCAAGAAACACCAGGTCGTGATCGCCGGAGCCGGAGGCATGGGCAGCGCCGTCGGCCTGCTGCTGCGGGAGCTTGGGGACTTCGAGGTGGAGATCTTTGTCGGCGACGCCGACGCCGGGCGGGCCAGGAGCGCCGCGGCGTGGATCCGCGAAGGCTCTCTCAAGCCGGGCGAGGTCCACGCCTTCCACCTGCCGGCCACGGGGACCAACGGCGAGTTCGACGAGGCCCTCTCGCGCGGCGAGATCCTGCTCGACTGCCTGCCGGGCAAGGAGGCCCCCCGGATGGCGCGCCTCGCCCGCCAGCACGATCTCCACTACACCAACCTCACCGAGCACGTCGAGGAGACCGAGGAGATCCAGCAGATCGCCGCGGGGGCCTCGCGCGGCTTCCTGCTCCAGACCGGCCTCGCGCCCGGATACGTCAACGTGCTCGGCCACGGCCTCTACCAGCGCTTCTGCCAGGAGGGCGGGGTCGACGGCGCCGAGCGGATCGAGATGCGCGTCGGCGCCCTCACCACCACGGCCCGGCCGCCGCACTTCTACGGCTTCACCTGGAGCCCCAGCGGCGTCGCCACCGAGTACATCAAGCCCGCCACCGTCCTGCGGGACTACCAGCGAACCACCCGGCCTTCGCTCTCGGAGCGGTGCACGGTGGTGATCGACGGCATCACCTATGAGGAGGACCTCACCTCCGGCGGCGCGGCCGACCTGCCGGCGGCCCTCGAAGGCAAGGTCCGGCATCTCGACTACAAGACGCTGCGCTACCCCGGCCACTACGACTGGATCGAACAGACGGTGGCGGAGATCCCGGCGGGAGAGGAGCCGATCGCCTATCTGCAGGGGCGGATGGAGGCGGCCGTTCCCTTCATGGAGGACGATCTGGTGGTGATCTACGCCGCGGTCGAGGGGCGCGGCGCCGACGGCACCCTGCGCCGGCTGGAGAAGTCGCATCTCATCCGGCCCCGCCGCGTCGGCGCCCGGACGCTCAAGGCGATCCAGTCGACCACCACCGCCGGCCTCGCCGAGTCGGCCCGCCTGCTGCTCACCGAGAACCCCCAGGGGGGCTGCCTGCAGAGCCAGATCGATCCCGCCCAGTTCATGGCGGGCCCGTTTGTTGCAGAGATCTACCACCATTGAACATAGGGCTGGCCGTGACAGCCGCGGCCGGCCCTCTCAAGGTTTTAGCCCGCCCCTGGGGCTCTGGGGTCTCTACGACAATGAGAGCGCTTCCATGCGCCCTTGGCGCCTTGTCCGTCGCCTGCCTGCTCGCCGCCCCCCTGGCGGCCACCACCTACCAGCGGGTCGCGGACACCGACCTCGCCGATCAGGCGCCGGTCGTCGTCGAAGCCATCGCCGGTACCTCCACGAACATGGCGGACGGACGGCTTCCCGCCACTGACTACCGGATCACGGTCGAATGGGCGATCCGCGGCGCCGCGGCGGGGGATACGCTCACCGTCCGCGTTCCCGGAGGGCGCCGCTCCGACGGCATGTCGCTCCAGATCTGGGGCGCCCCCCGGTTCCAGCCGGGCGAGCGTGTCCTCCTCTTCCTGGCCCCCAACGGCGACGGCTCGTTCCACATCCTCCACCTGATGCTGGGCGCCTTCCACGTGCGGACGGCGGCCGGCGGCAGGACGCTCGCCGTCCGCGATCTGTCGGAAGCGAAAGAGGTGAGCGGCGCGGTCGACGACCCGGCGCGCGATCTCGCCCGTTTCCGCGGCTGGCTCGCCGACCGCGCCGCCGGGGAGCGCCGCGCGCCGGACTACCTGGTGCAAGGGGCGCCGGTCTTGCCGGACCTCTTTCCGGATAAATTCACCCTGCTCGAAGCCGGCGGCGCCCGCATGCGCTGGTTCGGCTTCGAAGAGGGGGGGAGCGTGGCCTGGGCCGCCAACAGCGCCGGCCAGCCGGGGGTCGCGGGGGGCGGCTTCGCCGAGTTCCAGCGCGCCCTCGCGGCCTGGAACGCCGAGCCCACGACGCCCATTCACTACGCCTATGTCGGCCAGACCGATGCCACCGGCGGCTTCGGCGTCTTCGACGGCGTCAACGCGATCCTCTTCGACCAGCCGGTCGCCGATCCGTTCGACTGCGACAAGGGGGGCGTGCTGGCGGTCGGCGGCCCCTGGTACGACGCCCGGCGGCGGACCGCCTGGGGCGGCGAGTCCTTCATCCCGGTCACCGGCGCGGACATCGTCACCAACGCCGGCATCGGCTGCTTCCTCGCCCGCAGCGCCAACCCCTCCAAGGCCGCCGAGGAGATCTTCGGACACGAGCTGGGCCACACCCTCGGCCTCAGCCACTCCTGCGGCGACGCCGGCAGCGGCGCCTGCGCGCCGAACAGCGCCACCAGCGACGCCCTGATGCGCGCCTATCTCCACGACGACGGCCGCGGCGCCCGCCTCGCCGACGACGACCGGCGGGCGCTCCAGGCGCTCTACCGGCCCGGCATCGGCTCGGGCTCTACCCCCCTGGCGCCCCCCACCAACCTCGTCGTTCAGGGGACAGGGCTCACCGCCAGCCTCCTCTGGGAGGACCGCTCCGGCGGCGAGGAGGGTTTCCGCGTCTATCGGGCCACCGGCACCGGGAAGCTCGTCCGCATCGCGGAGCTCCCGGCCGGAACCACGGTCTATGTGGATCCCGGCCTGAAGCCCGGCTCCCGCTACGAGTACCAGATCGCGGCCTTCAACGCCCGCGGCGAGAGCCGCGGTCCGCGGGCGGCGGTCGCCACCCCGGCCCTGCAGCCGCTGCAGGCGCTCTCGCTGGCGCCGCGGCCGGCGGGTGGGAAAGCCGCCCGCACGGGCGAGCCGGTGGCCTTCGCCGTCTTCTTCTCCGGTCCGGCGCGGCAGGCGAGGTGGGAGTTCCCCGGCGGCGTGGAGCTGAGCGACGCGCCGTGCGCGCCGGGGTCCTTCTGCGCCTCCCATATCTTCGCCACCCCGGGGGACGCGACGGTGAAGGTCCGCCTGCTGGGCGATCTCGGCCAGGTCTCCGAGCGGACGATCCGGATCCACGTCGAGGGGCCGGCGCTCGACGCCGCCGGCGGCGCGTCGTTCCTCCCCAACGTCCTCTCGGCGCCGCTCGGCGGCGCGGTCCTGCGCAGCGACCTCTGGCTCGCCAACGACGGCGACTCCCCCACCCTGGTGCGGGCGACCTTCCGGCCGCGCGCCGCTGCCGCGCCGGTCTCCAGGGACATGACCCTGCTCCCCGGGGGCACCCTGTTCGTCCCCGACGTGCTGCAAACACTGTTCGGAGCCGGCGGCCAAGGCTCCCTCGACCTCTCCTACCTGCCGTCCGTGGCCGGCGGCGGCGCGGTGTGCGCCTTCAGCCGCGCCCGCTCCGGCGGCCTCGCCGCCGGCAGCTTCGGCCCGCTCACGGCCGAAGCTCCGGAAGCCCGCTGGTCGGCCGGCGAGCAGGTGGTGGCCGGACTGCCCGGCGGCGACGGATCGGTCGCCACCCTGCTGATCGACAACCTGGAGGAGACCGGCGGCCAGATCGCGATCGCGCTGTTCGACAGCATGGGGGACCCGGTGGGGATCCCTGTGGCCGTCGATTTGGGCTCTCGCGCCTCCCGCTCCCTGCGGCTCGACCGGCTGTTCCCCGATCTCGCCAGCCATACCGGCCCGTTCAGCGCCCGGATCGCCGGCAACGGGATCCGCTTCGCCGCCGCCGCCACCCTGGTGGGGGGCGAGCTGCAGGCGCCGCTCTTCCTCCCCGCCCAGGCAGGGATCTCCGGGAGAGAGCTGCTGATCCCGCGAGTCGCGCGCGGCCCTGGCGCCTTCAACACCTTCCAGTTCAGCCGGCTGCTGGCCGCCAACCCCTCGACCCGGACGCGGGAGCTCCGCTGCGAGCTCTGGCTGCGCGGCCAGGACGGCCGGGCGCCGAACCGGGTCGCGACCCTGACCATCCCCCCGCAGGGCTCGGTCTTCGTCGAGGACGTGCTGCACGACCTCTTCGGCCTGAGCGAGGCGCTCGGCGCCCTGCGGATCTCCTGGAGCGGCGAGGGTCCGGCGCCGCGGGTGCTGAGCCTCACCATCTCCACCGCGCGCGGCGGCGCCGGGAACCGGTTCGCCGCGCTGGTGGACAGCCGGGCGCCCGAGGAGGCCGCAACGACTCGCGCCGTGGACTTCGGCGCCGAGCCCTCCACCTTCGCCCGCGCGAGCTGGGGCGCGGTCAACCTTG
This sequence comes from uncultured Acidobacteriota bacterium, assembly GCA_963792575.1. Classification (GTDB taxonomy): domain Bacteria; phylum Acidobacteriota; class Thermoanaerobaculia; order Multivoradales; family UBA5704; genus DATARR01. Next base: position 125,662 of record CAWBWZ010000016.1, on the reverse strand, counting down.
GCGATACCCCCGCGAACCTGCGGCTGAGCCTGCGCGCCCCCTCCGGAGAGGTGGTGCGCTCGACCGGGCTGACGCTGCGCCCCAGGCAGAGCTTCGAGCGGGCGCTGAGCGGGATCTTCCCGCAGACCGGCGACGGCCGCTGGACCGTCACCACGGAAGTGCTGGGGGGCGGACCAGTGCAGACCTACCTCTTCCAGACCGGCGCCGGAGGCGACGTCTCCTTCGTTCCGGGGCGCGCGGAGTAGAGCTTGACAACGCGCCTGCCGTGCTCTCTCGGACGGACGCGCTCCGCGGCTGTGGAAAATTCTGCTCTCGCCCTGGAAGTACTTTCGACAAAAACCCCCTCTCTGCTCTGGAAAGATTTTTCAACCTGTTGAGAGGAAATCACTTGGCGGAAGTGCACAAAAAGCTGTTCAAAGTGCGTCAAACCGCTATGAGTCCTTGTCTTTCCCTGGCGGACACAGCTTTTTCCCACAAGGTTTTCCACAGGCTTTGTGGAGATCCGGGAGAGCGCCGAAAAGCGCTCACGGCGTGAGCAGGGACTGCCCAGCGAGTGAGCGGCGGCAGGGCGCGGCGCGGTAGAAATTGGGCGCGGTTCCCTTGGAGGCGGCGGCCGGAGGAACGCGGAGCCCGTCCCAGACCGGTTGCCGGATATCGACGAGACCCCAGGGGGTCGGCCAGGGACGGCGGCGGAAGGCGGTCAGGGAGAGGGTCTCCCGCTGCTCGGTGTCGATCATCAGATCCACCTTCTTCACCGGGCCGCTCCGGCCTCCCCCGGCAGGGGGCACCGGCACCGCCGCGAGCAGGGCCTCCTTCCATCCAGCGTCAACTCCCGGCCAGGCGCGCACCAGGGTCAGGCTCTGCGCGAGCAGCTCGGGATGACGCTCCCAGAAGACCGCGGCGGCGAGCCGGGGCTCATTCAGCAGCGCCTGCGCGCCGCGGGCCGGAGCGTCCGGGTCCGCGAGGTTGGCGAGCATGCCGTAGTAGGGGGGGAAGGGATCGAGCGGGTCGAGAAAACAGGCCCTCTCCAGGGCGGCGCCGGCCCAGGGGGTTTTCGCCGCACGTCCGAGGACGCCGGCGACCAGCCAGAGGGAGGGGGTGGCGCTCCCCTTCTCCGCCGCCCGCAGGGCGAGCGTGGCGGCAGGTCCGCTTTCCTGGGCGCGCAGGAGGGCGAGCCGCATGGGATAGAGCGGAAACTCAGGATCGATCCGCATCGCCGCCGCGAGCTCATTCCGAGCCCCCTCCACGCCGGCCCGTCTCGCCCGGTCGTAATGCCAGCGGGCGATCTCCAGGGGAGCCAGAGCGAGCAGCGCGGCCAGCGCGTAGATCCGCACCGGCAGCCGCGAGCTCCGCGCCTTCCCCCGGCCGCTGCCGGCGAGCGCCGCGCCGGCCGCGACGGCGGCGGCCAGGGGGAGCGCGGTCACCGCCAGCGCGCCGCTGCCGAGCGAGGCCACGGCGCCGCTGCCGAGGCCGAGCAAACCGCCCAGCAGCAGCGCGGGGTCCCGCCCCTCCTCGCGCTCGGCGATCCGCCGCACGAAGAAGAGGACGATCAGCCCCCCCACCAGCAGCAGGCCGGTGATGCCCAATTCATAGGCGAGCTGGACCGGCAGGGAGTGGAGATCCCCCACCGACTCCCCCCAGGGGTTCACCCGCAGGACCGGCTCGAGGAAGGCCGCCGCCGTCCATGGCACCGATCCCGGACCCCAGCCGAGCATCGGGCGGGCCTGGAACCCCTCGATTCCGGCCGCCAGGTAGGCGCCGCGGGCCTGGGCCGAGAGATCCGCTCCGGAGGCGATCCGCAGCGCCCGCGGGAGCTGGATGAAAGAGACGAGCAGCGCGGCGGCCAGCAGCGCGAGCCACCCCCACCGCCGGCGCGAGCGGCCGGCCCGCGCGCCGAAGGCCAGGAGGGCCGCCGCGGCGAGAGCCGCGCACCCGGCGAGCGAGCGGCTGGCCAGGATCGCCGCCGCCGCGAGCCCGCCGGCGGCGAGGCCGGCGAAGCGCCAGGCCCCGAGCTCGCGCGCCGGCAGCACCGCCAGCGGCAGCAGGATCACCAGCCAGGCGGCGAGCAGGTTGTGGTGGCCGAGCGGCATCGCCGGCCGGGGGGACCCCAGGGCCAGCCAGTCGATCAGCGACCAGAGAGCGATGCCGGCGACGGCGAGAGCCAGCGCCCGCAGGCCCCGCCGACGGTCCTCCTCCAGCCGCCAGCAGCGCTCGACCACGCCGGGCAGCACCAGGAAGGCCGGCAGGAGGATCAGCGCCACCCACCCCGCCCGCGGCACCGGCGAGGCCCAGCCGCTCGCCGCGAGGGCGATCCAGAGCGCCCAGGGGAGCAGGCGCCCGGTGGCTCCCAGCCGCAGGGGGTCGCGCCAGGGGGGCGCGATCCAGAGCAGCGAGCCGAGCAGCGCGAGCGCCGAGGCGGCGCTCGCCGGCCAGGAGGGCCCCCAGGCGAAGGTCCCGCACCAGGCGCCGAAAAGAGCGAGCAGCAGGGGCGGAAGGAGGCCGTACATCGTGCGGCATTGTAGGCGATGCGTTATCCTGTCTTGTCCAGCTGTTTGGTCCAGCGTGAACTTTCCAGGAGAAATCCGATGACCGTCGATACCTTGAGCAGCGTTTCCAGAATCCTCGACTCCCTCGGCATCGAGGCCGAGAACCACGGCGCCTTCGACGGCGAGTGGATCCATACCCACGGCGAGAGGATGGAGTCGATCAACCCCACCACCGGCGAGCCGATCGCGGCGGTGCGCATGGCCACCCACGAGGACTACGAGCGGGTGGCCGCGGTCACCGTCGAGGCCTTCCGCGAGTGGCGCACCTGGCCGGCGCCGCGCCGGGGCGAGATCGTGCGCCAGCTCGGCGAGGAGCTCCGCCATCACAAGGAGGAGCTCGGCCAGCTGGTGACCCTCGAGATGGGCAAGATCCTCTCCGAGGGGCGGGGCGAGGTGCAGGAGATGATCGACATGGCGGACTTCGCCGTCGGCCTGTCGCGCCAGCTCTACGGCCTGACCATGCACTCCGAGCGGCCGCAGCACCGGATGTACGAGCAGTGGCATCCGCTGGGGCCGGTCGGCATCATCACCGCCTTCAACTTCCCCGTCGCCGTCTGGGCCTGGAACGCCATGGTCGCCGCCGTCTGCGGCGACTCGATGATCTGGAAGCCCTCGCACCAGACGCCGCTCACCGCGCTCGCCGTGCACCAGCATCGCCGACCGCGTGCTCAAGGCCAACGGCTGCGCCGCCGATCTTCAACCTGGTCATGGGCGGCCGCACCGGCGTCGGCGAGCGCCTGGTCGCCGACCGCCGCTTCCCGCTGATCTCCGCCACCGGCTCCGGCCGCATGGGGCGCGCGGTGGGCAAGGTGGTCGCCGACCGCTTCGGCCGCTCGCTGCTCGAGCTGGGCGGCAACAACGGCATCATCGTGATGGACGACGCCGACCTCGACCTCGCCTTCCGCGCCGTGCTCTTCGGCGCCGTCGGCACCGCCGGCCAGCGCTGCACCACCACCCGCCGCCTCTTCCTGCAGCGCGGCATCGCCGCCGAGATGAAGCGCCGGCTGGTCCAGGCCTACGGCTCGATCCGCATCGGCGATCCCCTCGGAGCACGGCACCCTGATGGGGCCGCTGATCGACCAGGGGGCGGTCGACAACATGATGGCGGCGCTCGAGCGGGTGAAGGACGAGGGGGGGCGAGGTCCTCTACGGCGGCAAGCGGATCGACCGCCCCGGCTTCTACGTCGAGCCGACGATCGTCGAGGTGCCGCGGCAGCTCGCCATCACCTGCGAGGAGACCTTCGCGCCGATCCTCTACGTGCTCGAGTTCGACGACCTCGACGAGGCGATCCGCGTCCACAACGACGTGCCGCAGGGGCTCTCCTCGGCCATCTTCACGCTCAACATGCGCTCGGCCGAGCGCTTCCTGGCGGCGAGCGGCAGCGACTGCGGCATCGCCAACGTCAACATCGGCACCTCGGGAGCCGAGATCGGCGGCGCCTTCGGCGGCGAGAAGGAGACCGGCGGCGGCCGCGAGGCCGGCTCCGACTCCTGGAAGGCCTACATGCGCCGCCAGACCTGCACGATCAACTGGGGGACGCGAGCTGCCGCTGGCCCAGGGGGTGGAGTTCAAGGTGGGGGCATAGAAGGAAAGGGAGGAACACGGACTGACACCGACGAACACGGACGAACAGGGACAGCAGGAACGAGTCTCTTGTCGTCCGTGGCCAGTCTGTGTTCGTCCGTGCTCGTCCGTGTCCTTTCTACCCAACAATCCCCAGCCCGCCCGGCACCACCTCCACCGCCACCGGCTCCCCCGCCTCCACCACCCGCAGCGGCTCGCCTCCCCCGTACATCGTCATCGTGCGGTCGATCGTGATCTCCGCCCGCCGGGTGCGGACGATCTGCACCGCCGGATGCCCCACGTGCTTGCCGTTGTAGACCTTGGGGAAGATCGACAGCAGAACTGGCTTCGGCACCTCCTTGACGATCACCAGGTCGAGCAGCCCGTCGTCGATCTGCGCGTCGGGGGCGATCCGCATCCCCCCTCCGAAACGGGGGAGGTTGTTGACCACGGTGAACATCACCCGCCCCTCGAACTCGCCGGTATCGTGGACGATCCGCATGCGCGGCGGCACGAAGGTGATCAGCGTGTGAATCACGGCGTAGAAGTAGATCAGCGGCCCGCGCAGGATCTTCATCTCGTTGGCGTAGCGGGTGACCTCGGAGTCGAACCCCACCCCGGCGTAGCTCACCGACCAGGTCTCTCCCACGCGGACGAGGTCGATGCGGCGGATCTCGCCGCTCATCGCCCGCTCTACCGCCGCGTCGACGTCGGGAGGAATCCCCAGCGTGCCGGCGAGATCGTTGCCGCTGCCGAGCGGGATCACCCCCAGGGCGCAGGAGGTTCCGGCCAGCCCCTGGACGGCATAGTGCATGGTGCCGTCGCCGCCGGCCACCAGAAGGCGCTCGACGCCGTCCTCGGCCGCTCGCCGGGCCTGCTCCGCGAGGTCCGAGACCTTGCGCGAGACGCACAGCCCGGCGCCCAGCTTCGAGGCCAGCACGCGGATGCGGTCGAGGTTCGCCCGGCCGGTGCCGCGCCCCGAGGACGGGTTGACCAGGAAACGGATGCCGCCGCCGGATTCCACCATCGTCAGGCCTCCATGACCGCCAAAATGTCCTCCGGGAGAGCAGACTGCCGCCGCCCCGTCCACGCCGTCACCGCGAACAGGACGACGAACGACGCCGCGAGCGAGACCGCCGTCGGCAGCGCGCCCGGCGGCAGCGGCGGCTTCGGCAGAGCGGGGAAGAACGTCTGCCGGGCCAGGAACTCCAGCAGCAGGTTCAGCGCCGTGCCGGTGACGATCGAGGCCGTGGCCGCCGCCGCCGTCACCCGCTTCCAGTTCAGTCCCACGGCGAGGGCCGGCGCCAGCGCGGCGCCGAAGGTGCCGAAGGCGAAGGTCCCCAGCAGCGCGATCAGGTCGTTGTAGCCCAGCGCCAGGGCCGCCGCGGCCACGGCGACGCCGGCGGTCGCGATCCGCCCCCAGAAGAGCTCGCGGTCCACCCGCCGGCCGAGAGCGCGGGGGAGATCGCGGACGAACACCGCGGCGCCGAGGTTCATGAAGGAATCCGCTGTCGACATGATCGCCGCCAGGATCGCCGCCACCGCCAGTCCGGCCAGCGGCTCCGGCGTGAAGCCGAGGAGGAAGGCGGGCGCGGCGTCGTCCGGCCTGGCGAGCGGCGCCAGCTTCCCCTGCGCCACCAGCGCCGGCACCGCGAGGCCGATCCCCAGCCAGATCAGCAGGCAGAGCGTCTGGGAGCCGCCCAGCACCAGCGGCAGCCACTTGAGCCGGCGGGGGTCGCGGATCATGTAGAACTTGTTGAGCATGTGCGGCTGGCCGAGCACGCCGATGCCGAAGACGAAGAAGAACCCCAGCGCGGTCAGCGCCGGGCGTACTCCCCAGCGGCTCCAGGAACGGCCGCCCGAATCGCGGCGAGGCGGCGATGCTGTGCACCACCTGGCCGAAGCCGCCCCCCGCCGACATCGCGCAGACGAACACCGCGACCGCCGCCAGGATCATCAGGGAGCCCTGGAAGACGTCGGTGTAGACGCCGGCCATCATCCCGCCGGCGACGCTGTAGAAAAGGAGGACGGCGAGGCCGAGGCCCACCGCGGCCGGCAGGCTCAGGCCCAGCACCGCCGTGAGCAGCGTCCCCATCGCCAGGAGCTGCGCCCCGAGATAGCCGATCGTGCCGACCAGGACCGCCACCGCCGCCGCTCCCGAGGCCGCCCGGCTGCCATAGCGGGCCAGCACGGCGTCCGGGATCGTGTAGACCTCCCGCACCTCGGCGAGCAGGCGCAGCCGCTTGGCGAGCGTCCAGGCCAGCAGGGTGGGCGTGAAGCCGATCGACAGGTTGATGAACAGCGACGACAGGCCGATCCGGTAGGTCAGTCCCGGGCCGCCGAGGAAGACGAAGCCGCTGAACGCCGCCGCCATGGTGGCGAGGCCGGTCACCACCACCCCCAGCCCCTGGCGCGCCACCCAGAAGTCGTGCGCGCTCCGCGTGCGGCGCAGCGCCCAGACCCCGAGCCCCAGGCAGACCGCGAAGTAGACCAGCGTCGAGACGACGATCAGCGGGCGATCGAGGATCGGCACCTCAGCTCCCTCCCGAGCGCAGCCGCCGCACCCGTTCGAGATCCTCCTCCCGCAGCCCGTGCCGGCTGAAGGAGACGGCATACAGCAGGCCGAGCCCGAGCAGGGGGATGGGGACGAGGACGAAGATCATCAGCGCCGTGGCCAGCGGCAGCCCGGCAACGTCCGGCCCGCCCGCCGGCAGGGCCAGGACCGCCGCGAGCCCTCCAGCCAGCAGCACCCATAGCGCTCCAAGCGGGATCCACAGGCCGCCGAGCCGGCCACGCTGAATCGCACCCAGGGCGATCAGGGCCACCGGGAAAGTCGCGCCGCCGAACGCCGCGAGCCACGGCGCCAGCGGCGAGCCGAGGCCGAAGGCGGCGAGCGAAGCCAGCGCCGCGAGCGCCAGCAGGACGAGGGCGAACGTTCGAGCCAAGCGGCCTCCTCAAGGGGACCCGGGGATTCTATCCGCTATGATCGCCCGCATGGCGAATCCCCAGATCCAGATCCTCGTCTGCCTGAACGAGCGCCCACCGGACAGCTCCAAGCCGAGCTGCGCCCCCAAAGGCTCGCTCGAGGTCTACCACCGCTTCAAGGACCGGGTGAAGGAGCTGGGGATCCGCGACCGCGTGATGGTCGCCCGCACCGGCTGCCTCAAGCACTGCAGCCAGGGGATCACCGTCGCCATCTGGCCGTTCAACCTCTGGTACGCGCGAGTGACCGTGGGGGACGTCGAGGAGATCCTTCAGCGCACCGTGCTGGAGGACGGCCGCGAGGTGGAGCGGCTACGGATGCCGGATATTCCGTGGGAGTGAGTGTTCGTCCGCTGTCAAGGCAACTTCTGCCGGAGAAGCATGCTCGGATCGTAGACGCTCAGGAAATCCGGCCCGCCAAGCGTGAGACGGTCCGCAAAGACGGCTAGGTTGACGCCTGTCCTGATGTTCTTGGCCGAGCGATACCGTATTGCGTTGATGGTCCCCATGTCATAAGCGACCTTTGCCAAGAGTTGTGGCGGTGGCAGAGGCCCCTTTCCTTCCTGGTGTAAATCTTGGGAGAGAACCCAGTCGCCAGTGAGCTCGGAAAGAGAAGTCCCAAGCCGGCTCTGGATATCGGGATCCGTCAGATCCAGCACTCGCTGGAGGAAGCCCTCGACCGCGAAGACGGCCCAAGGGGGAGTCCGGATGGTGCCTTCGCCGAAGACCGCCGACACCTCGCGGAGCGCGGTGACCGCGTCTGAAGCGAGATAAATGCTGCCAAACCCGCCCAGAGGTGTGAACCGAGCGCCTGTCATCGGGGGCCCTCCCGGCCAGAGCGGCTGGGGAGGGGAGCCCTTCGTTGCTCCTGGGGGAGCCTTCTGGAGAAGTTGGTACCTGATCGCCCGTGTCCAGAGACCCGCCTCTGAAAGCAAAGGAATATTGACGAGAGCCTCTTCAAGCTCGCGAGTCGGGAGCACCTTAGGAGGGAGTTCCTATGATGGCAGACTGCAGCATATTCTTCACAGCGTTGGGATGCCCCATCAAGATGACGTCCAGCGGTGTCTTCTCCCCCAGGTCTGGATGTGGACTGTTGAGCCAGGCCAGGACCGCCGGACGGTTACCCAAAACGTCCTCCAGAATCACGAGGCTCGTCTTGAGGGATTGGAGGAAGGGCTGCGCATCTTGGGCCGCAGGTGTCTTGTGGACCGCTGAGTAGTTCTTTCCCATCGCGTCGGCAATCTGCTTCAGGGGGCGATCGAGGTACTCGGCGAATCTCGCAGTGTCCAGGCGCCCGCTATTTACGTCATGCAGTTCCTGGAGAGGAACCTGCAACGTCCCCGGCCGCGAATGAGTCGGATAGATCTGGTCCCATTCGCGATCCCAGCCGGACTCCAAAGGAGCGCTTTTCGAGTCATCGGCAACCTGCTCGTCCAAACCGCTGGAGATGCGAGGAGTCGTTCCTTCCGCCACTCCATGGCCCACCAAGCCGCCAGCAATTGCACCTACCGCTGCCCCCACAAGCGTGCCCACCGGTCCACCAACAGCGGTTCCAACAGCAGCGCCGGTCGCAGCTCCCGCCGCTGCACCCACCCCGGATCCTACTGGGTGGACCTTATCGTGGCTATCCTGGCTCTGATCGGCCGTAGCGGTGGCTACGGTTTGTGATTCCTGGGACTTCATGGGTGTTCTCCTAAGGCCTGCGCCTTACTTTGGAGCTTATTATACACCCGGAATGGAAAAAAAGTGGAAGGCTCTTACCCTAACACCGGCAGCAGAGCCGAGGAGACCAGGTCCCGGTTCTGGGCGGTCAGCGAGCCGCGGTACTTCCTCGCCATCTCCGCTGTGTCGGCGCGGGTGACGATCCGCTCGTAGAGGTTGGTCCGCTGCTTCGGGATGTAGCCGGCCGAGGAGATGAGATGCTCCATCTCGTCCTGGCTCATCCGGTAGGCCGTGCCGGCCGAGGCGACGACGTTCTCCTCGATCATGATCGAGCCCATGTCGTCCGCTCCGAAGCCGAGCGAGGCCTGGCCGATCTTCTTCCCCTGGGTGACCCAGCTGGTCTGGAAGTGGACGATGTTGTCGAGGAAGAGCCGCGACACGGCGAGCGTCCGCAGATACTCCTCGGCGTAGGTCTCGGGCACGTCCGGCATGTCGGTGTGGTCGTGCTGGAAGGTCCAGGAGATGAAGGCGGTGAAGCCCGCCGTCTCGTCCTGGAGGTCGCGGACGCGCTGGAAGTGCTCGACGCGGGCGGCGATCGGCTCGCCCATCCCGTACATCATGGTCGCCGAGGTGCGCAGGCCGTTGCGGTGCGCCTGCCGCATGACGTCGATCCACTCCTCGGCCGAGCACTTGGGGTAGGCCAGCACCTCTTTGCGGGTGACGTCCGAGAGGATCTCGGCGCCGCCGCCGGGGATCGACATCAGCCCCGCCGCCTTGAGCCGCGCGATCACGTCGTAGAAGCTCATCCGCTCCTTGCGGGCGATGAACTTGATCTCCGGCGGCGAGAAGGCGTGGAGATGGCAGTCCGGGTAGTTGGACCGCAGGTAGCGGAGCAGATCCTCATAGAAGGAGAGCGGCAGGTCAGGGTGCACGCCCCCCTGCATGAGGATGCCCGTGCCGTTGAGCGCCAGCGTCTCCTCCACCTTGCGGCCGATCTCCTCGAACGGCAGCAGGTACCCCTCGGGGTCCCCCGGCGCCCGGTAGAAGGCGCAGAAGCGGCACTTGTAGACGCAGATGTTGGTGTAGTTGATGTTGCGGTCGACGTTGTAGGTGGCGACCTCGGGGTCGTTGAAGCGGTTCCGCACCTCGTGGGCGGCCATTCCGAGGTCGAGCAGGTCGCCGTCGAGGAGCAGGGTATGAGCATCGCCGGCCGAGATGCGGTGGCCGGCCAGGGCGTCGTCGAGAATCTGTTGGACGGGGCGTCCAGAGGGTTGTAAGTCCATAGCCTGTCTACTCTACCCTATCGTGTCGGCTTCGCGCTTTTCCGGAGGTCCCGGAGGGCCGCCTGGATCCGGCTGGAGAGGGTGCGCTCGGTCTCCTGCCCCCAGCCGCTGGCGACCTGCAGGATCTCCCCCTCGGGGCTGACCAGCACGTAGGTGGGGAAGCTATGAATCCCGCACTGGCGGGTGAACTCCTGCCCCTTGTCCCAGACCTGGGGCCAGTCCATCTGGTGCTTGGCGATGAACTCGCGCAGGGGCTTCTCGTCGCTGTCGGTGCTGATGCTCACCAGTTGGAACGGGTCGTCCTTCAGGCGGTGGCTCAGGGAGCGCAGGCTGGGCACCGACGCCACGCACGGGGGGCACCAGGTGCCCCAGAAGTCGAGGAGCAGGACCTTCCCCCGCAGATCCTCCGCGGTCAGATACTCCCCCGCCAGCGTCGTGAGCTCGAAATCGGGCACGATCCGCTTCCTCGCCCGCACGGGGCTCGTGATGAGCTTCCTGGCGATCTCGGCATCCTGCTCTCCGGGCCCGTTCGCCAGATACTCCTTGAGGACCGCCACACCCTCCGTGTCGCGCGACATCTGCAGCAGGGTGACGCCCAGGCTGAAACGGATGGCGTTGATCTTTCCGCCGCTCATCTCGAGAGCCTGGCGGAAAGCCTTCTCCGCCGGCTCGAGCTGCTTCGGATCGTTCGCCGCCAGTCCGACGAGGGCGACCCCACGCTCGTTGGCGGCCCCGATGAGGATCGTCTCGTTGGTGGTCATCCCCTGGATCGTGTCGATGTTCTTCAGGGCGTCCTTGTAGGCGCCCACCTTGTCGAGCGCCTTGGCCAGCCACAGGCGGCACTCCGCGCACGAGCCGTTCGCCTGCTTGTCGGCCTCCTTGAAGGTCCGGACGGCCTCCTTGTACTTACGCGCGTCGTACAGGCCGCGCCCCTCCAGGAGCTTGCCCCTGGGAGTCGGAGGCTGAGGTGGATCCGCGAGGAGGGGGAGCGAGAGGAAGATCAGGAGGCCGGCGGCGAGACCCGCCAGCGCGCGACCACGGTACTGACGCCTCGGTTTCATGAATCTATATTGTACCGTACCCCTGGAATGGAGACGATGCGCGTGCTGGTGGTGAGCGACGATCCCCTCGCGAGGACCGGGCTTTCCCTGCTGCTCGGCGGGCAGGAAGGACTGGCCGTGGCGGGCCAGGTCGGGGTGGACGACGACTGGCCTGATGCCGGCATGGAAGGCGGACTGGACGCCGCCGTCTGGGATCTCGGCCTTGGCACTCGCTTCGGCCTCGAGCGGCTGCGGGGGATGGGGCCGTCGGCGCCGCCGGCCGTGGCCGTGGTCGCCGACGAGATCGACGCCCGCGAGGCCCTGGCCGCCGGCGCCCGGGCCGCCCTCCCCCGCGACGCCGACGGCGAGAGTCTCGCCGCCGCCATCCGCGCGGTCGTCCAGGGGCTGGTCGTGCTCGACGACTCCTTCGCCGCCGCTCTGCTCCGCGACGCCCCCGCCGCTCCCCCGGACCTCGTCGAGAGTCTCACCCCGCGGGAGGCCGAGGTGCTCCAGCTCCTCACCCAGGGTCTCCCCAACAAGGCGATCGCCCAGCGGCTCGGCATCAGCGACCACACCGTCAAGTTCCACGTCAACGCCATCCTCGGCAAGCTCGGCGTCCAGAGCCGCGGCGAGGCGATCGTGCAGGCTGTGCGGCTGGGTCTGGTGGCTCTCTGAACTGGGAAAAAAGGACGTAAAGGACTGCAAGGACATCAAGGACACGGAAGCCTCGGTCCCGTTTTTGTCCTTGTCGTCCTTGCAGTCCTTTTCGTCCCTTTGGCGCTGGCCCTAGCCAAAGAGCCAGCCCTCTCCTGCCCATTCGGGCGATGCGCGCTCTACCTTCCCAGCTCTACTCTGCTCTCATGCAACAAGGAGAGTCCATGAACGATTTTGCCTGGCAGTTTTCAGAGAGTCTCGCCGGAGTCGTCGACAAGGCGGCGGCCGGCGTCGTGCGGATCAACGGCCGGCGGCGGCGGCCGTCGAGCGGCGTGATCTGGTCCAGCGGCGTGGTGGTAACCACCCATCACGTCCTCGAGTGGGAAGAGGACATCGCGATCGGCTTCCCCGACGGCACCACCTCCACGGCCTCCGTGGTGGGCCGCGATCCCTCGACCGATCTGGCGGCCCTGCGCGTCGCCGGCCCCACCCCCGAGCCACCCGAGTGGGGGGACGCCGATGAGGTGAGGGCCGGCCATCTGGTGATGTCCATCAGCCGGCCCGGGAAGGTCCTGACCAGCCTCGGGCTGGTCGGCGCCGTCGGCGAGGCCTGGCGCACCCCCATGGGCGGCCGGATCGACACCGGGATCCAGACCGACCTCGGCATCCACACCGGCTTCTCGGGGAGCGCCCTGGCCGACATGCGGGGACGGGTGATCGGCGTCAACACCGCGGGGATCTACCGCGCCACCGCCAACGTCATCCCCACCGCGACGGTGCGGCGAGTGGTCGACGCCCTCCTCGCCCACGGCCAGGTGCGGCGCGGCTACCTGGGGATCGGCACCCAGCCCGTCCGTCTCCCCCGCGAGCTCGCCGAGCGGCTGGGCCAGCCGAGCGGACTGCTGATCGTCTCGGTCCAGCCGGGGAGCCCGGCCGGACCAGGCGGGGCTGGTCCTCGGCGACGCGATCCTCTCCTTCGAGGGCACTCCGCTCCGGCACCCCGGAGAGCTGCTCCCACTCCTCGAGGAGGAGCGGATCGGCAAGGAGGCCACCTTGAGCATCCTGCGAGCAGGCGAGGTCCGCGACGTCCGCGTCACCGTCGGCGCCCGCAATGGCAAGGAGTCTGACTAGGGAGTGTCGTCCGGCTTCTCCTGGAGATAGAGGTTCAGGTAGGCCGAGAGGAACTTGACGAAGTTCTCGTTGTAGATCTCGTTGTGGCCGGGAATCAGGTTGGCGCTCGCGCGCAGGACGAGGTAGGGCGAGGACCTGTCCCAATGCGGCCGGGTCTCGGTCAGCCGGATGCCGTCGGGCAGCACGCCCTTGAGACCGTTGGCGTCCAATGCGCGCAGTGCCGCGCAGGGCTCCGAAGGCGACGAGGGCACGGCTTTCCGGGACTCTGTGAACGCGAGCCGGATCTTGCGCATCTCCGCGGGTGAGGGGAAGGGGCAGCCGCAGGTTCCGGGCTTCTCTTCCTCCTCCTCCACGGGGCCGTCGTAGCGGAGCTCATGCGTCTGCTGCGGGGCATAATGGCCCGCCCCTGTGAGCTCGGCTCCGAAATGGCCCCAGCGCAGCGGGTGCCACAAGAGCCAGAGGAAGCGGCCGATGGGAAATGCCGTGCCCACGGCGGCATCCCCCTCGGAGGCGACCGTCACCAGGACCGGACACGCGGGCGCGTAGCGGCCGGGGAGGGCCAGGTCTTCGTCGAAAAGCCGGTACCGGTTGGCTTCGAAAGCCGGATTGATCAGCAGGACCAGATCGCCCAGCTCACGGCGCTGCCGCTTGATCCCTGTGGCATCGGCCAGTGGACCGACGCCGTCACGCCCACCCCATTCGCCGGCCAACGCCTTGTCGACGGCGGAAAAGACCAGGGCGCCGCCGAAGCTGTGCCCGGCCGTCACCATGGTAACGAAGCCAGGAGAATGCTTCTGATCGAGGTCCTCGTTGATCTCGTAGGTCAGGTTGGCGAGGTCCAGGAGAACCCTGGAGCCGCCGTTCTCGCCGATCCGGTGGGCTGTCCGCTTGCGGTTGTAGAACGTCGCCCCCTGCAGTTTCCGACTCGAGTCCCCCCGCCAGCCGAGGTAGATCCCGATGACCGGACCCTTGTTGAGCCGGTCGGGATCCTCGCTGATCCCCTGCAGGACGCTGCGGAAACAGGCGACGTTGGAATCGCAGACATTCGCGCTGTGGTGCCATCCATGGACGAAGGTGAGGACGATCGCCCCCTTCTCCTCCGCGACCTCGCGGACCATCGCGAAGACCTGCTCCTTCTGGACCTCGTCCTTGACGTGGCCGTCGTCGGACAGCTCGATGACCCCGAGGGTGAACCCCTCATATCGCTCGATCGACCGCCGGGCGACCTCCTCCCGGATCGGGTCCCCCGGCCGGCTGCCGGCGAGCGCCTTGAGATCGAGCAGGCGTTCCGAAGGGCCCGTCCCCCGGAGTTGGGCGTGGGGAGTGCAGGCGCACAGCAGGGATAGAGCGGCGGATAAAGCCAGGAGAAGCCTGGGCATGGAGCCTCCTCCCGATGTCAGATAGGGACCGTACATCTAGAGTCCTAAGAATTTGTTCTAGTGTACGACGAGGAGATTGAGAAGGAAAACGAGTTACGCCCGGCCGTCGAGCAGCGCGCGCAGGTGTTTCAACTCAGCCTCCGCAGCATCGGCGCGCTGGCGTTCCGCATCGGCACGTTCGGCCGGAGTCGGGACGAGACGGCCGTCGGGGTGGAAGAGGCGTACCCAGGTGGATTCCTCTCCCGTCTGCTCTCCATGCCAGAGACCGATCTCCAGCTCGAGCTGATCACTCCACAGCCGGCCTTGAGCATTTGGCGTCAAGGGCCTATAGATGTCCCCCGCCAGACGGAAGCCTTCGAGCTTCATGCTGCTGGGCTCGTAGAGGAAGTACTCCGGTGTGCGAAAGGTACGGGCGTAGAGATCCTTCTTCACCGTACGATCGATCTTCGCGGTCGAGGGGGAAAGAAGCTCGACGATGACATCGGGAAGGCGCCCACCTTCCTCCCACGCAACCCAGGCCTTGCGCTCGCGCCGGATCTCGACTCCAGCGACATAGAAGACATCCGGCCCTCGAAAGTAGGGACGGCCGCTGGCGACGTCGCGGGCCTGTTCGTACGAGTAGTACACGAACATGTCGCCCCCGGCGAAGAAATCGGTCCGGCCGCGCTCCGTCATCACCTGATAGATCAGGTCGATGAGGAGGTTCATCTGGATGCGATGCCAGTTGGTCTCCAAGGGCTCCCCGTCGCTGTACACGAGCTCGAAGGGAAGGGATGCGAGCGCCGGCTGGCTCATAGAAATCTCCCGTCGGAGTCGTTCGTTCCCGGAACTTTATCGCGTACAGCCGTTACCTGGGAAGCGGGACTCCTCTCGGAGCAGGATAGCATGCCGCCCGGGGGGCTTTGAAGTCAGTCCCAGAACTCGAGCGGCCGGGGCTCCAGGATCAGGCCGTTGGCGTGGGCGCGGCGGTAGAACTCCTCCAGCCCTTCGATCTCCTCCTTGCGCAGGAAGAAGGAGAGGTTGTCCTCGAGGTAGGAGCGGACCTCGGAGGTGTCGAGGTTCATCTCGGCGGCCGACTCGCGCACCAGGGTGTCGAGCGATGAGAGGCCATAGCGCAGGCTGCTCTTGAAATAGAAAGGGAGGTCGGGGATCTCCACCTCCGGCCGCACCGCCCAGACGGCGAAGACGAAGGGCAGGCCGGTGAGCTCTTTCCACTCCGCCGCGAGATCGGTGATCAGATACCGCTCGCGGTCGACTTTCAGCGCCGGATCGCCGATCACCAGGGCCGCATCCGCCTCGGCCAGCATGCGTTCCGGGTCCGGACGCTCGTGCAAATATTCGGGGTTGATCCCCCAGCGCTCGCGCAGCAGGATCCGGATCAGGGTCGCCGAGGTGCGGCTGTTGGTGTCGAGAGCGACGCGCCGGACCTCCTCAATGGGCACGCGGGAGACGAGGAGCACGCTGCGCACCTCATGATGCGCCGCCACGCACATGTCGGGGAGCACCCGCAGGTTGGGAATGCGCTGCACCTCGATCGACGGGATCAGCCCGATGTCGAGATTGCCCTGCGCCAGCAGTTGCGCCACCAGCGACGGCGGGTGGTAGCTCGGCGCGAACAGGTCCGCGTGATGGCCTTTGAGAAACCCCCAGGCCAGCGGCTTGCTGTTCAGGAAGTTGACGATGCCTACGCGCAGCTTGGGCAAGGGCTCGCGGCTCCCCTACTTCGACATCGCGTTGAGGAAGTCCTGGTTGGTCTTGGTCTTCGACAACTTGTCGTGCAGCAGCTCCATGCTCTCCACCGTCGACAGCGGGTTGAGCACCTTGCGCAGCACCCAGACGCGGTGCAACTCGCTCTCCGGCATCAGCAGCTCTTCCTTGCGGGTGCCCGACTTGTTGATGTCGATCGCCGGGAAGACGCGCTTGTCGACCAGCTTGCGGTCGAGGTGGATCTCGCAGTTGCCGGTGCCCTTGAACTCCTCGAAGATGACGTCGTCCATGCGGCTGCCGGTGTCGACCAGCGCCGTGGCGATGATCGTCAGCGAGCCGCCCTCCTCGATGTTGCGGGCGGCGCCGAAGAACCGCTTCGGCCGGTGCAGCGCGTTGGCGTCGATACCGCCGGAGAGCACCTTGCCCGAGGGGGGCTGGACGGTGTTGTAGGCGCGCGCCAGGCGGGTGATCGAATCGAGCAGGATCACCACGTCCTTCTTGTGCTCGACCAGGCGCTTGGCCTTCTCGATCACCATCTCGGCCACCTGCACGTGGCGGGTGGCGGGCTCGTCGAAGGTCGAGGAGACGACCTCGCCCTGCACCGAGCGCTGCATGTCGGTGACCTCTTCCGGCCGCTCGTCGATCAGCAGCACGATCAGCATCGCCTCGGGGTGGTTCTTCTCGACCGAGTGGGCGATCGACTGCAGCAGCATGGTCTTGCCGGTGCGCGGCGGCGCCACGATCAGCGCGCGCTGCCCCTTGCCCATCGGGGTCGAGAGGTCCATCACCCGCGACGACATGTCGCCGGCGACCTCGAGCTTGATCCGCTCCTGCGGGTAGAGCGGCGTCAGGTTGTCGAAGAAGATCTTGTTGCGAGCGACCTCGGGGTGCTCGAAGTTGACCGCCTCGACCTTGATCAGGGCGAAGTAGCGCTCGCCCTCCTTCGGCTGCCGCACCTGGCCGGAGATGGTGTCGCCGGTGCGCAGATCGAAGCGCCGGATCTGGCTCGGGGAGACATAGATGTCGTCCGGCCCCGGCAGGTAGTTGTATTCAGGAGCGCGAAGGAAGCCGAACCCGTCGGGGAGGCACTCGAGCACCCCCTCGGCGAAGATCAGGCCGCTCTTCTCGGTCTGCGCCTGGAGGATCTTGAAGATCAGCTCCTGCTTGCGCATGCCGGTGGCGCCCTCGACGCCCAGATCCTTGCCGATCTGGGTGAGTTGGGTGATGTTCATCTCCTTGAGGGCCCGAATGTCGAGCGCCTCCACGAGTTCCCCTTCTCCACCTGGTTCTGTTGAGATTTGGCCATGTCGTTCCTCTTCGTATCGCTGATCATCTTGCACTCGCCTCGAGATGGGGCGCGACCGCTCCCCAGAGTTCTTTGATCCCACTTCCCGAGCGAGCGGAAACAGGGATGACGGGAATCGTCTCTTTCAAGCCCAGCGTCTGGCGGACGTCGCGGATCGCCAACGTCCACCGGCCGCGGGTGATCTGGTCGATCTTGGTGGCGGCCACGATGACCGCCAGTCCCAGGCCTTCCAGATACTCGTACGCCTGCACGTCGAGGGGGGTGGCTCCCACCTTGCCGTCCACCAGGAGCACCACCGTATCCGGCGGCGTCTCCCGGAAGTACCCCTCGACCCGCGCCGCCCACTCCCGCCGCGCGTCCTTGCCGGCCTTGGCGTAGCCGTAACCCGGCAGGTCGACGAAGTAGAAGCGCTGGTTCACCAGGAAGTAGTTGACCGCCTGCGTCCGTCCCGGCGTCGAGCTGGTGCGGGCGAGGGCTTTTCTTCCCAGCAGACCGTTGAGCAGGGTCGATTTGCCGACATTGGAGCGTCCGACGAAAGCAACTTCGGGACGCCCGTCGCGCAAGTAGTCCCCGCTCCCGTGAGCGGACCGGATGAACTCCGCGGTCTCGACCTTCACGCGCTTCGCCCGCATTTCGCCGGCGGCGGCGGCTTCATAGTATTTTTCAATCTGAAACCCGTTCCCGCGCCGGCTCTGGAGCCGGCGCGGTCAGGGCTGACCGTAGGTATCAATCAGGTTCAATGGGCCAGGGAATCCGAGCCCACCGGAGAGTCCGAGGGAGCCTTGGTGTACTTCCCGTCCTTCTTCGGCAGCGGGACGAGGGTGCCGTCCAGGGCGAGCCGCAGGACTTCGTCCATCGACTCGACCAGGTGGAACTCCATGGCCTCGCGAACCTCGGCCGGGATCTCCTCGACGTCCTTCTCGTTCTCCTTGGGGAGGATGATCTCGTTGATGCCACCGCGATAGGCGGCGAGCACCTTGTCCTTGATCCCGCCGACCGGCAGAACCTTGCCGCGCAGCGTGATCTCCCCCGTCATCGCGACGTCCTTGCGGACCGCGATCTTGGTCAGCGCTGAAATCAGCGCCGTGGCCATCGTGATGCCCGCCGACGGGCCGTCCTTCGGGATCGCTCCCTCGGGAACGTGGAGATGCACGTCGATGCTCTCGTTGAAGTCCGGCTCGATGCCGAACAGGTCGGCGCGGCTGCGCAGGTAGGACACCGCGGCGCGGGCCGACTCCTGCATCACGTCGCCGAGCTTGCCGGTCAGCGTCAGCTTCCCCTTGCCCGGCATCAGGCCGACCTCGGTCTCCAGCAGCTCGCCGCCCACCTCGGTCCAGGCGAGGCCGGTGGCGACGCCGATCTCGGACTCCTCGTTCTTGCGGCGGGCCCGGAACCTGGGCTTGCCGAGGAACTCGAAGACCATCTCGGGCGTCACCGTGAGGGTGAGCGACGGCCCTTCGCGGACCACCCGGCGGGCGATCTTGCGGCAGATGGACGCGATCTCGCGCTCCACGCTGCGCACCCCGGCCTCCCGGGTGTAGCTCTCGATGATCACCCGTACCGCCTCGGCCTCGACGGTGACCTTCTCCGCCGAAAGGCCGTGGTCGCGCAGCTGCCGGGGGACCAGGAACTGCTGGGCGATCGCCAGCTTCTCGTTGAGCGTATAGCCCGAGAGGCTGATGACCTCCATGCGGTCCTTGAGCGGCGCCGGGATCGAGTGCGTCACGTTGGCGGTGGCGATGAACATCACCTTCGACAGGTCGTACTCGACGTCGAGGTAGTGGTCGAGGAACGAATCGTTCTGCTCCGGGTCCAGCACTTCGAGCAGGGCCGCCGAGGGGTCGCCCCGGAAGTCGGTCGACATCTTGTCGATCTCGTCGAGCAGGAAGACCGGGTTGATCGTCCCCGCCTTGCGCATCATCTGGATGATCTGGCCGGGGAAGGCGCCGATGTAGGTCCGGCGGTGACCCCGGATCTCCGCCTCGTCGCGCACGCCGCCGAGCGACAGGCGGACGAACTTGCGTCCGGTGGCGCGGGCGATCGACTTGGCGAGCGACGACTTGCCGACGCCCGGAGGGCCGACGAAGCAGATGATCGAGCTCTTGGTCTGGCCGATGAGCTGGCGCACGGCCAGGAACTCGAGGATGCGGTCCTTGATCTTCTCGAGGCCGTAGTGGTCCTCGTTGAGCACCCGCTCAGCGTGGTCGAGATCCTTGCGCTCCTTGCTCCGCTTGCGCCAGGGAACCGCGACCATCCAGTCGATGTAGTTGCGCGAGACGGTGGCCTCGGCGGAGACCGGCGGCATCGCCTCCAGGCGCTTGAGCTCCTGCTCGGCCTTCTCCTTGACCTCCTTGGGGAGGCCCGCCTTCTCGATCTTCTCGCGCAGCTCGGTCAGCTCGTCGCCGCGGTCGTCCTTGCGCCCCAGCTCCTGATGGATGGCCTTGATCTTCTCGTTGAGGTAGTACTCCTTCTGGGCCTTCTCCATCTGCTTCTTGACCTTGACGTTGATCCGCTTGTCGATGTTGATCTTCTCGATCTCGACATCCAGCAGGTCGTGAAGGCGCTGCAGGCGCTCGTAGGGATTGACCAGCTCGAGCAGCGACTGCTTCTCGGCGGTGGCCACCATCAGGTGGGCCGAGAGGATGTCGGCCACGCGGTCGGCGTCGTCGAGCTTCAGGGTCGACATCAGCCCCTCGAACGCCAGGTGGTGCGACATCTTGGCGTACTGCTCGAAGGCGGCGAGGACCTTGCTCATGTAGGTCCGCAGCTCCTCGCCCATCGGGTAGTTGACCTCGTAGGTCTCCACCTCGACGCTCAGGGCGCCGTCGGTATCGTCGACGCTGACGATCTTGCCGCGCTGGACCCCCTCGACCATCACCCGCACGTTGCCGTTGGGCAGCTTGAGGTTCTGGATCACGGTCGCGATGACGCCGACATCGCAGATGTCGTCGCGCAGCGGATCGTCGATCCGGGGGTCCTTCTGGGCGGCCAGGAAGATCCGCTTGGTGGACCCCGAGAGCGCCCGCTCCAGGGCCAGCACCGAGCTCTCACGGCCCACGATGAACGGGGCCATCATGTGAGGGAAGACCACCATGTCCCGCAGGGGGACCAGCGGCAGGGTCTCGCGCTTCTTGGTGACGAATGATGAAGCCATTTCGGTGCTCGCGCCTTTCCTCAGCCGGCCTTCTTGTAGAGCATGATCGGCTGGATCCGGCTCGCAACGACCTCCTCATTGATGAGGATCTGCTTGACGTCGCGTTGCGAGGGAATGGTGTACATGAGGTCGAGCATCAGCTCCTCGAGGATGATGCGCAGGCCGCGAGCCCCGACATTGCGCTTGAGCGCCTCGCCGGCGATCGCCTTGAGCGCCTCGTCCGTGAACTTCAGCTCCACCCCCTCGAACTCCAGGATGGTCTGGTACTGCCGGATCAGACTGTTCTTGGGCTCGTGAAGGATGCGCACCAGCGCCTCCTCGTCGAGCTCCTCGAGCGTCGCGACCACCGGCAGACGCCCCACGAACTCGGGGATCAGGCCGTACTTGATCAGGTCCTCGGGCAGCACGTTCTCCAGGAACTGGCCCGTCTTCTTATCGCGCTTGCCCTTGATCTCCGCGCCGAAGCCAAGGGACTTCTGGTTCATGCGGCGCTCGATGACCTCCTCGAGGCCGACGAAGGCGCCACCGCAGATGAACAGGATGTTGGTGGTGTCGATCTGCAGGAACTCCTGGTGCGGATGCTTGCGCCCGCCCTGCGGCGGCACGTTGCACTGGGTTCCCTCGAGGATCTTGAGCAGCGCCTGCTGCACCCCCTCGCCCGAGACGTCGCGGGTGATCGAGGGGTTGTCGCTCTTGCGGCAGATCTTGTCGACCTCGTCGATGTAGACGATGCCGCGCTGCGTCTTCTCCTTGTCGTTCCCGGAAGCCTGGTAGAGCTTCAGGATGATGTTCTCGACGTCCTCGCCGACGTAGCCCGCCTCGGTGAGCGTGGTGGCGTCGGCGATCGTGAAGGGCACCGACAGCAGCCGCGCCAGGGTCTGGGCGAGCAGCGTCTTGCCGGTCCCGGTGGGGCCGATCAGGAGGATGTTCGACTTCTGAAGCTCGACCTCGCCGTGCGATTTCTCCGCGAAGTCGATGCGCTTGTAGTGGTTGTAGACCGCGACCGCCAGCTTCTTCTTCGCCTGCTCCTGGCCGATCACGTACTCGTCGAGGAGCGCCTTGATCTCCTTCGGCTTAGGGAGCGTCGTGTCCTGCTGCTGCTCGAGCATCCGGTCCTCGGCGATGATGTCGAGGCAGATGTCGACGCACTCATCGCAGATGAACACCGTAGGGCCGGCGATCAGCTTCTTCACCTCGCGCTGGCTCTTGTTGCAGAACGAGCACCTCAGGACTTCATCGCCGCTGTCTTTCTTCGGCATTTCTCCTCCGTTGTGGGCGGAACGCTGATCAGGCCTTTCCTCGATGCTAGGTGCGTTCCTCAACGCCTGTCAACGTCTTGCCAGATAGAACAGGGGCCGTGGCAGAGGCTATTTCCGTCCCGCCTTCACCACGTCCACCGGCTCAACCTGGGGTCTGCTACACCTCAAGGTGTCGCGAGACACCAAAAAGGCGTCAACGAATCGGGGTCGGCGTGGCCTCAGGCCGCCGCCGGATCATCACCCGGTCCGCGATTCCGTATTCGACCGCTTCTTTCGCTGAGAGAATCCTATCGCGTTCCGTGTCGCGATGGATCTCCTCTTTCGTCTTGCCGGTGTGGAACGCCAGGATCTCGTCCAGGCGGTCGCGCATCGACAGCATGTCCTTGGCGTGGATCTCGATGTCCGTCTGCTGCCCCTGCAGCCCGGAGATCAGCGGCTGGTGGATCAGCACCCGGCTGTTGGGCAGCAGCGTCCGCTTGCCCTTGGTGCCGGACGCGAACAGCACCGCCGCCATCGACGCCGCCTGCCCCACGCAGTAGGTGGAGACGTCCGGCTTGATGTACTGCATGGTGTCGTAGATCGCGAGACCGGCGCTGACCGAGCCGCCGGGGGAATTGATGTACAGCGAGATGTCCTTCTCCGGGTTCTCCGCCTCGAGGAAGAGCATCTGGGCGATGATCAGGCTCGCCTGGTCGTCGTCGACGGGGCGGCCGAGGAAGATGATGTTGTCCTTGAGCAGGCGCGAGTAGATGTCGTAGGCGCGCTCGCCCCGGTTCGATTGCTCGACCACCATCGGAATCAGCATGCTGGACCTCTCTCCTTCTGAACCATAATCTTCTGGAACTTATTCTGCGGAGGCCCCGGAGGCGGCGGGGGCCTCCTCGTCGGGCTCTCCGAGCAGGGTGCGGATCGTCTTCTCGCGCCGCAGCTGCGAGCGGAGCGAGGTCAGACGGCCGTCCTCGTCCAGCTTGCGGCGCAGCACCGGGGTCGAGACCCCCTGTGCGCGAGCCAACACCGCCAGGGTGCGCTCGAATTCCTCTTCCGTGACGGCGAGCTCCCGGTGGTCGGCGACGGCGTCGAGCAGCAGCCGCGCGTGCACCCGCTTCTCGGCCATCGGCGCCATCTCCTCGCCCACCCGGCTCCAGTCGATCTGGGCCTTCTCGACGTCGACGCCGCGCCGCGACAGGTTCTCGGCGTAGTCCTGCACCATCCCCTCCACCTCCCGGCGCACCACCCCCTGGGGGAGGTCGATCGGGTGGCGGTCGCGGAGCTGGTCGAGCAGAGCCTGGTGGCGCGCCTCGCGGCGCTGTTCGTCCTTCTGCTGGCGCAGCCGGGTCACCACCGCCTCGCGCAGCGCCTCGAAGGTCGCGAACTCGGGGTTCACCCTGGCGGCGAAGGCGTCGTCGAGCGGCGGCAGATCGCGCTCCTTGACCGCGTCGACCTTGACCCGGAATTTCTGCTCGTGCACCTCGGGCGCCCCACCCTCCTCGGCGGCGGGGTGCTCGTGGCGGCGCTCGAACGTCGTCTCCTGGCCGGCCGACAGCCCCTGGACGGCGAGCGAGAGCTCCTCCCAGACCTGGGGATCGCCGACCTCGACCGTCACCGGGTCGGTCCGCTCCTCCGGATGCTCGGAGGAGCCGAGAGTGGTCACCTGCAGGCTGAGCTGATCGCCGCGCGAGGCCGGCCGGTCGGCCGCCACCCACTCGGACATCTGCTTGCGGATGTTGTCGATCGTCTCCTCGATCTCCATCGTCCCCGGATCCACCTCGGGGTCGGGGAGGTCGAAGCTGTCGATGTTGCGCAGCTCGATCCGGGGCCGGGTCTCGACCGTGGCCACGAAGGTCAGGGGCTCGCCGGGCATGAGCTCGGAAACCTCGTCGACCTCGGGAGGGAGCAGGGGCTCGAGCGAGCTCTCGGCCTGCGCCTGCTGCCAGTAGCGGGGGAGCAGCCGCTCCTTGACCTCCTGGTCGATCTCCTTGGCGAACCGCCGGCGGACCAGCTCGCTCGGCACCTTGCCCTGACGGAAGCCGGGAAGGCGCACCTTCTGGCCGTAATCGCGCACCACGCGCTGGGTCTCCGCCTCGACGGCGGGCGCGGGCACCTCCACCTTGATCTGTTTGCGGCAGGGCCCGACGTCCTCGAGGAAAGCACGACGCTCATCAGTGAATTGACCTCATCGTCTGGTGCGAAAGAGGGGACTCGAACCCCCAACCCGATCGCTCGGGACTAGATCCTAAGTCTAGCGCGTATACCAATTCCGCCACTTTCGCTAGTGAGACCTCCTGGGACAAGGAGGATCGGGAGTTTTGGGGAGGTGGTGAGCCGCGAAGGAATCGAACCTTCAACCCGCAGATTAAGAGTCTGCTGCTCTGCCAATTGAGCTAGCGGCCCGTTCGGTCTGGATCTTACTGCAAAGAGGATTGCGGTGACAACGCCCCGAGCGCAAACCCGCTGTTTCGTCCTCGTACTCCGTTGCAACGCTCGGAAGTCGCCGCGCATTCCCACGCACCGTCAGCCACCTTGCACGAAGTGAACCACTTCCAGCCGGTCCCCCGCCTCCAGCCGCGTACCTGCGAACCGGGCGCGCGGCACGAGATCGCCGTTGCGCTCCACCGCCACCGTGCGCGGGTCGCGCCCGAGGCCGGCGACCAGATCCGCCACCGTCGCCCCCGGAGGAACCTGGTGCGGCTCCCCGTTGAGGAGAACTTCGAGGAAGGCGGCGGTTTCCATGGGGGGAAGGTTATAACACGGACGAACACGGGCTCTCACGGACCCACACGGACAAGGCTGCCGAAGCCGAGCTTCTTCCGTGTCCGTGCTCGTCCCTGTTCGTCCGTGTCCGTCGGGAGGGTGGGTGGCCCCCCCTACAACAGATGCTTCAGCTCGGCCCGGCCGATCGAGCTCACCGCGTTGATGATCAGCGCCGAGGTGCCGCGGCCGAGCTCGGGGATGTCGAAGCCGAGCGCCAGCACCCCCTGGTCGTCGGTGCGGCCGGCGGCGAGCACGCGCGGCTCGACGACGGTCGAGATCATCCGCACCGAGATCTGGGTGCCGGCGACCGCCTGGCCGCTCTTGCTGGAGCTGGCGCGCAGGACCAGCGTCGCGCGGGCCCCGAGCACCAGGTCGCGCTCGTCCTCGAGCTGGAGGAGGAGCTGCTCCTGGTCGGCCTCGCTGGTCAGATATTCGAGGATCACCTGGTCGAGCGTCCGCTCCGGCCCCGTCGTCCGCGCCGGCCGCGGCGGCGGCAACTGCGCGATGGGCATGATCGGCGTCGACCGGCGTCGCCGGCGTCGCCGAGACCGCGCCTGACGGGCGCGCCAGCGTCTCGCTGGAGACGCCCCCGCGCGACACCGTCTCGCCGCCGTCGAGGCGGACCGGCACAGCGGGGGGAGGCACCGGCATGGCCACTGTCGGTGGCTGCATCCGTCCGATGAGCGGCTGCCCGCTGGTCGGCGACCTCCCGATCACCTGATGCTGGCCCGTCTGGCGGCTGGCGGCGAGCGCGGCGAACTTGGCGTCGAGCTTGCCGTGGCGGATCGCCGCGATCATCGTCCGGTGCTGGTGGTCCATCAGGGCGACGATGTCCTTCTCGTCCTTCCCCTCCGCCAGCAGCTCGGCGTAGCTCGCCCGCTTGCTCGCCAGCACCTGGCCGCCCACGTAGACGAGGCTCTCGATGAAGGGGTTGGAGATCCCCTTGTCCTCCGTCTGGACGTGGAAGACCACCTCGCCGTGGCGGACGTCGGTGTTGTATCCGGTGATCATGGTTAGCCGGTGATCATGGGCAGGGCTACAGGAGCGCAGCTACTTTACAGTACGGGCTAGGGGATTCTAAGAAGAGGACTTCAGGGAGAGCAAGCGCATCGGGTGATACAATATCAGCAGCCCACCGAGCCTGCCCGGACCCTCCCCAGAAAATGGCGGGAGAGCAGGCCGACAGGGTGGTCCGGGAAACCGGGCCGCCTCCCGTGTTTTGGAAAGGCGGGGCGAAGAGCCGGCGGCTCGGGGGCAGGAATTCGTCCACATGAGCCGCTTCCATATTCTCCAGAGCACCCTCGACCAGCCCCGCGAGAGCCCTCCGCCGTTGGGGCCGGCCTTCGCGAAAACTTCCACGGAAAGCTCCCCGGACACCCGGCTGATCGACGCCTTCGGGCGGCGGCTCACCTATCTGCGGGTCTCGGTCACCGACCGCTGCAACCTGCGCTGCACCTACTGCCTGCCCGAGGACGCCGATTTCCCCTTCGGCGACCGCGACTTCCTCTCCCCCGCGGAGATCGAGACGATGGTCGGCGCCCTGGTGCGGCTCGGCATCCGGCGGGTGCGGCTGACCGGCGGCGAGCCGCTGGTGCGCAAGGACCTCCTGGAGATCGTCCGCCGGCTGAAGGCCCTCCCCGGCCTCGAGAACCTGGCCCTGTCGACCAACGGCACCGAGCTCGCCCGCCTCGCCCCGGCGCTCCGGGAAGCGGGCGTCGACCGCGTCAACATCAGCGTCGACAGCCTGGACCCCGAGCGCTTCCGCGAGATCACCCGCCGCGGCGACCTGGCCGAGGTCTGGCGCGGCGTCGAGGCGGCGCTCGCGGCCGGGCTCGATCCGGTCAAGCTCAACGCCGTCCTCCTCCAGAGCAACCAGGACGACGTCGACCGGCTGGCGGCCCTCACCCTCGACCGCCCGCTCCACGCGCGCTTCATCGAGGTGATGCCGACCGGCGTCAACCATCATCTCCAGCCGGGGGAGTTCGTCTCCGCGGACGACACCCAAGCCCGCCTGGAAGAGCGCTTCGGGCCGCTGATCCCCACCGAGACGGGCCCCCGCACCGGCCCGGCGAAGGCGTATCGCTTCGCGGGCGCGGTGGGCACGGTCGGCTTCATCACCCCGCTCTCCCACACCTTCTGCGCCGACTGCAACCGCCTGCGACTGACCTCCCGCGGCGAGCTCCGCCTCTGCCTGTTCGCGCGCCACAATTATCCCCTGCGCCCCCTGCTCGCGGCCGCCGACCCGGCCGCCGCCCTCGAATCCGAGATCCTCCGCGTCCTCCAGGAGAAGCCGGCCGAGCACAACCTCACCGAGGGGGATTACGGCAACCTGCAGAGCTTCATGCAGATCGGCGGATAGATCGTTCTTGCGCCTTGACGGCACTCCTTCCGTGTGACGGCGTCCGCCGGCACCACGTAAAGGAGACCGAATGAGCCACTGGAGACGACTGAGCAGGAAACGCCGTACCCTGGTCCTGGTGATCGCCGTCCTGGCCCTGGCCGCCACGGCCCTGGCCTCGACCCGGCTGGCGCCGTCCCGGAACGCCACCGCGGACAAAGCAGAAAAGCAGGAGGGCCTCGGAGGGACGATGCCGCCGCCGGCCGACGTCTTCCTCCAGCAGACCGGAGCCTTTCCGGAGTTGGGCAACGTCCTGTTGACGGTGCGGCTGACCCCGGAGCAGGTGGCGGCCAAGCAGCGGGACGGCACAGTGTTGTACACCACTCTCGGAAGCCTCGGCGAGATCCTCTTCCGCGACGACGGCGAGGTGGGAGACGCCATCGCCGGTGACGGGCTCTACACCGCCATGGCGCGGGTCGACATCGCGGAGCTCGAGAAGCGCGCCGCCCAGGACGCCGCCGCTCTGAAGACGGCGAGCGCGACGATCCCGCTCTTCCGCGGCCGCGCGATCGCCGGCAGCCAGACGCAGACCGCCTTCGACATCGCCGCGTTCCGCGCCGGCCAGGCCGTGCGCCTGAGCCCGGCGGTCATCGCCGCCGACGCGAAGTCCAAGGTCGCGATCCCCGTGTCCCAGGCCCGGGTCCTGATGATCCGCGATCCCAACGTGCTCAACGATCCGCTCCGCACGGTCAATCCCTGCAACCCGGCGATCCCCGGCAATCCGAACGGCGTCTGGACCTTCAAGCACCTGATGACGGAGATGGCCAACGACACCGGGCAGTCGCCCTCGGACTTCACCGTCAACTGGCTGTACGAGCTGGGCACCCACAAGACGATCAATGGCACCTCGGTCCCCGCCCGCACCGAGATGAACGACCTCCTCGCCGACTGGCGCCGGGTCAGCGGCGGCGTCGCCGGCGAGATCAACCTCGACCTGGCGCCGTTCCGCCTGCTCGCCATCGTCCCGCGGCTCGATCTGCGGCGGGTCGGGGCGGGCGGCGGCAACTTCCTGGACGCGGGGGAGGTGCGGTTTATCTTCGGCCTCGTCCGTCCCAGCTGGGCGACGAGCTTCCAGCCGCAGGGCAACAACGCCGGCGGCTGCTATCAGAGCATGTCCGTCTCCTTCGAGTACAAGGTCGCCAGGACGAAGTGCCTGGGGGTGACGGGCTGGGCCCAGCAGTGGACCGCGCTCGCCGGGCTCGTCCCAGGAGGGTCGTACAACCAGGCCCTCGAGCAGCTCACCGAGCCACTGGTGACGGCCGGCGCCGGCGCCATCGCCCGCGTGCTGACCAACGACCGCGCCCTCGCGAGCCCCTGGCAGCTCCGCGCATTCCTCCTCGCGGGCGATTTCGACGAGACGGTGGTCGCCGAGACGCCCGCCGACGCCTTCAACGCCCAGCCCCTCTTCCAGAGCTGGCTCGCCGGCCAGGTCATCCCCGCGATCAGCGGCCCGGGCTGGAACCAGCCGATCCCCTTCGTGCCGGTCACCTATCAGGCGACCCCCTTCCGGGGCCCCCGGCCCGAGATGCCGAACGCCAGCTTCTACTGGGTCGCGCCCAATCTCGACTACGCGGCCAGCGGCGGCAACAACGCGCGGAACTGGGGCCGTTATCGCGCCTCGATCGCCTCCTGCAACGGTTGCCACGCGGGGGAGACCGGCACCTCCTTCGCCCACCTCAACCCGCTGACGTCGGAGCTCTCCGGGTTTCTCACCGGGATCACCGTCGCCGATCCGGCGAACTCCACGCCCCAGCGCGGCTTCAGCGATCTCGAGCGCCGCTTCCAGGATATCCACGCCCTCGCCAACACCCTCTGCCTCCAGGCTCCGCCCATCGACGTCGTCCAGGTCCGCGATTCGCTCGCGCAGACCGGCAAGCTCCCCAAATACCCCTTCCCCGGCGTCATCCCCGCCGACCAGTTCCTCCCGCTGGCCGCGGACGACCTGAAGGCCGACCACATCACTGAAGTCCACTGATCCCTCAGGGCATCAGGGCATCAGGGCATCAGGGCGCGGGTGGGCTCCACCCGCGCCGTCGGCTCTCCCCTCCCCTGAGGACCGATCACCGCGCTACGGCTCCTGCTCCTAGGATCGGCGGCGATCGTGGCTACCATATTGCCGGGCTCTGCGGGCAATCCGGCGTCCATCTCTCTCCAGGAAGCGCCGAGGTCGAGGCTCTGGAGGACCGCCGCCCGGCAGAATGGCGGAGATCCGTCGGCAGGGACGACCTGCCGCGAGCCCAGGAGCCAGAGGATGGCCGGCTGAGAAGCCGAGGGGCGGGTGATCGCCATCCCGGAAAACACGCACACCGGCGGCAGCGAATTGCTCACGACGGCCCAGGAGGCGCCGCCGTCGACGCTGCGCTTCAGGCCCTCTGAGGTCGAGGCGTACAGCGTCTCCGTCTCCAGCGGGTCGGCCAGCAGGACGGAGAAACCTCCGAAATCGGGCAGAAGGTCCCAGGTCAGCCCGCTGTCGGTGCTCTTCCAGAGCCGATAGCCAATCGCGCCCGTCTGGATCGCGTAGAACACGCCCGGCGCCGTGGCCAGAATCTTGTAGACCTGCACGCCGAAATTCTGCAGGGCCGGCAGCCCGAAGTTCGTGCGGGCCCACCGCGTCCCGCGGTCCGAGGTGCGGAATAGTCCCGTGCTCAGCATCCCCGCGACCAGCACGTCGGGGTTGCCCGGGTCGATGGCGGCCGAGGTCGCGATCAGGTCGGCGAGGCCCTGGTTGACGCGGGTCCAGTGGGCGCCGCCGTCGGCGCTGCGGAAGACACCTCCAGGATCGGCCCCCTTGAGCTGCGGGTCTGGAGCGGCGGCTCCCACATAGAGAGTCGCGGCGGGCATCGGGGCGAGAGCGATCGTCCGCACCCGGATCCTGGGCGGGAGCGCGGTGGCGGCCCAGTGGTCGCCGCCGTCGGTGCTCTTGAAGACCCCTCCCGCATAGAAGCTGCCAGCATAGACGGTGCGGGGCGAACGGGGGTGGACGGCGAGGGATTCGAGCGTGACCCCCAGAGACGATGCGGTGGTCGGCGTCCAGGAGGTGCCGCCGTCGGTGCTGCGGTAGATCTCGCTGCCGAGGCTGGCGTACAGGGTCTTCGGATCGGCGGGGGACACGGCCAGGGCCGAGACCTGAGCTGGAACCGGCAGGCCTCCGTTCAGCCGGGTCCACGAAGCGCCGCCGTCGACCGTGCGGTACAGGCCGTCCCGGGTGCCTGCGAACACCGTTCCAGAGGGGCCCCGCGGCGCCACCAGGAGCTGGACGAAACGGGCGAGGCTGGAGAGCCCCTGGTTCGCTTCGCTCCAGGTCACGCCGCCGTCGGTGCTCCTCAAGATCCCCCGGCCAAAAGTGCCCAGGTAGAGCCGGGACGCCGGGGAGGGCTCGACCGCGAAAGCCCTGGGGTAGATGCTCGACGGCAGATTGCGGCTGACGGCTCTCCAGCTGGAGCCGCCGTCAGCGCTCCGGAAGACCTGGATCTGGGCCGGCGGGACAACCCCGGTGGCATAGAGGATTCTGGGACGGGCGGTATCGAGCGCCATGAAATTCGGACCGGGAGAGATGCGGCGTTCTGATCTCTTCTACGTTGAATGCTTCTTTTCCATCCAGGCACCCCTGGGAGGGTGTCTCAAAAGCCGTCCCCCCCACCCGGCGATGAATCGCCGGGCTAGGAACAGCGCTCCCTGAAGGGAGCTTGAAGCCGGATTCATCCGGCGCTGTTCTTAGCCCGTGGCATTCATGCCCGGGCCGAGGGCGTCGCGACTAACTTTCGAAACACCCCCTGCGGCCCTGGGCGTCCCGCTATACTTCTCCCATGAAATCGGTCGCCGACGATCTTCGCCGCCGGGATCGCGAGGCTTTCGCCAGCCTGCCGCTCGAGGAGCGCATTCGCCGCGCCTTCGAACTGGGAGAGATCGGCCTGGAAGCCTTCCGGCAGGCTCAGGGGGTCGACCGGCCCACCGCGATTCGCCTTCTCCAGCGGCGGCGTCAGGCGGGGCGCCAGCCCTCCCGCTGCATGGAGGAAATCATCGGGTGAACCTGCTCGCGCGGGTGAGCGGGGTCTTGAAGGCGAAGGAAATCCCTCATGTCCTGATCGGCGCCTCGGCGCTGACGATCCATGGAGTCATCCGCTCGACCCTGGACGTCGATCTCTTCGCCGTCGACCTGGCCTGTCTCGATTCCCGGTTCTGGGATGTCCTCGCCACGGAAAAGGTCGATATCGAGGTGCGCAGGGGAGATCCCGACGACCCTCTTGCCGGAGTCGTGCGGCTCAAGACGGGCACCGAGCTTCCCCTCGACCTCGTCATCGGCAAGCATCTCTGGCAGCGGAGAGCGATCGAGAGGGCTCAGGCGGCGATCTTCATGGGGGTGGAGATTCCGGCGCTGCGCGGGAACGACCTGATCCTTCTCAAGCTCTTCGCCGGCGGTCCTCAGGATGCCTGGGACATCCAGCAACTCCTGGCGGGTGCCGAGCGGGCTTCGCTGATCGCGGAGGTCGAAAGGGATCTCCAGGATCTGCCCGGGCATGCCTCCCGCCTCTGGCAGAGGATCCTGGACCCGCCCTGATCCCTCCCCGGTGGACGCTCCCCCCGTCTCGTGGGAGAATACGCATCCTGCCCGGGCGGCACCCGTCCCGGCCCCATCCCGTAAATCCTGAGAAGAGGAGACAATATGGCTGATTCCACCGTTGCGGAACCGACGACCGAGAAGCGCACCCTGGTCCATTACGAGGTGCGGGATGGCGTGGCCTATCTCACGCTGGACGATCCCCCGGCGAACACCTACACCCACGAGATGATGCGCCAGATCGACGACGCCATCCTCAAGTCGCGCTTCGACAAGGACGTCTACGTCATCGTCATCAAGGGCGAGGGGGACAAGTTCTTCTGCGCCGGCGCCAACATCAACATGCTGAAGTCGTCGGACCCGTACTTCAAGTACTACTTCTGCCTGCACGCCAACGAGACCCTCAACCGCCTGGAGCAGACCCCCAAGCTGGTGATCGCGGCGCTCGAGGGTCACACGGTCGGCGGCGGCCTGGAGATCGCCATGGCGGCGGACATCCTGATCGCCAAGAAGGGCTCCGGCAAGGTCGGCCTCCCCGAGGTCACCCTCGGCGTGCTCCCCGGCACCGGCGGCACCCAGCGCCTCGCCCGCCGCGTCGGCAAGAGCCAGTCCATCGAGCTGATGGTCACCGGCCGCCTGATCGACTTCGAGGAGGCGCAGCGGATCGGCATCGTCAACAACATCTTCGAAGGCGACGACTTCCTCGGCCAGGTCCACGAGTACGCCAAGCAGTTCTGCCCGCCGAACAAGGCGGCCAAGGCGGTCGGCCGGATCAAGCGCGCCGTGCAGTCCGGCGCCGAGGTCCCCTTCGAGAGCGGCCTCGCCATCGAGCGCGAGCTCCAGCAGCAGCTCTTCGAGAGCCCGGACGCCCGCGAGGGCCTGGACGCCTACATCGGGAAGCGCAAGCCGGAATTCCGCGGTTATTGAGGAAGTGTACCCGCCCCTCCGGGGCGGGCCCCTCACTCCCCAACCCCTCTCTCCCACCGCACTCCCCCCGACCGGGAGAGAGGGGCTCAAGGATTGGTCTTTGTTTTTGACTAACTTCTCCCTCTTCTCCCGGTCGGGGGGAGTGCGGCGGGAGAAGAGGGCCGGGGTGATGAGGGCCCACGCCCCAGATACGAAAGGTCTTTGATGACGCACAGCGACAACGACATCGTCCTCGCCGCCCCGGTCCGGACTCCGATCGGCAAGTTCGGCGGCGTTTTCTCCCCCCTCTCGGCGGCCGACCTCGGCACGGCGGCGGCGGCGGCGGCTCTCGAACGGGCGGGGCTCGATCCCGCTCACGTCGATCAGGTGATCTTCGGGCATGGCCGCCAGGCCGGCGGCGGCCCGAACACGGCGCGGCAGATCGCCTTCCGCGCCGGCGTCCCCGTCGAGCGGCCGGCCTTCACGGTCAACCAGGCGTGCGCCTCGGGGCTGCAGGCCGTCCTCTCGGCGGCGCGCGCGATCCTCCTGGGCGAGGCGAACGTCGTCCTCGCCGGCGGCACCGAGAGCATGTCGAACACCCCCTACTACCTCCCCCGCGCCCGCTGGGGGTACCGGATGGGCAACGCCGAGATCGTCGACGGCATGTACCAGGACGGCTTCAACGATCCCGCTCTCGAAGCTGGTGATGGGCGAGACCGCCGAGGAGCTGGCGGCGGAGATGGGGATCGACCGCGCCGCCGCCGACGCCTACGCCCTGGAGAGCCAGCTCCGCTGCGAGCGGGCCCGCGGCGCCGGGCGCTTCGAGAGCGAGATCGTGCCGGTCCAGGTCGCGGGGCGGAAGGGGGAGGTCACGGTCACCACCGACGAGCATCCGCGCGACGGCATGACCCTCGAAGCGATGACCAAGCTGCCGGCCGTCTTCCGCAAGGGGGGCGTGGTCACCGCCGGCAACGCCTCGGGGATCACCGAC
Organism: uncultured Acidobacteriota bacterium; assembly: GCA_963792575.1. GTDB lineage: Bacteria > Acidobacteriota > Thermoanaerobaculia > Multivoradales > UBA5704 > DATARR01. Next base: position 92,391 of record CAWBWZ010000016.1, on the reverse strand, counting down.
GGCGCCGCCGCGATCCTCGTCGCCTCGCGCGCCGCGGCCCGCGAGCTGGGCCTGCCGGTCGTCGCCCGGCTGGTCGGCTGGGAGGTCGTCGGCGTCGATCCGCGCGATCATGGGGATCGGCCCGGTTCCCGCCGTGCGCAGGCTGCTGGAGAAGACCGGCGTGGCGAAAGACGCGATCGACGAGGTCGAGCTCAACGAGGCCTTCGCGGCCCAGGTGCTCGCCTGCAACCAGGAGCTGGGCTTCGACGCCGCCCGCCTGAACCCGGACGGTGGCGCCATCGCGCTCGGCCATCCGATCGGCGCCACCGGCACGCGCGTCCTGGTCACCCTCCTCCACGGCATGGAGAAGCGCGGCGGCGAGCGCGGCATCGCGACGCTCTGCGTCTCCGGCGGCATGGGGATCGCGGCGCTGGTCCAGCGCGAGGCGGCATGACGACCGGATCGAGCGGCCGGATCCTGCTCGCGAGCGACACGGCAAGGCGGGTCGTACCCTATGCCGCGGCCCTCGCCGCCGCCGGCGTTCCCGACAGCGCGATCCAGGTGGTGACACCCTTCTCCGAGATCCTATTGCGCGATCTCGCCGCTCACGCCCGGGCGGTCGTCCTCTGCGGCGGGCAGGACGTCGACCCCGAGCGCTATGGCGAGGCGATCCTCCCCCATGCCCGGATCGAGCTGGAGGTAGAGCGCGACGCGATGGAGTGGGACCTCGTCGACCTCGCCCGCGAGCGCCGGCTCCCCGTCTGGGGGGTCTGCCGCGGCCTCCAGGTGCTCAACGTCTACTTCGGCGGCTCGCTCTGGCAGGACCTGCCGACGCAGCTCCCCAGCCAGGTCGATCACAGCCAGTCGAAGACCCCGGATCTCCTCGCCCATACCCTGCAGGTGATCGAGCCGGAGGCGCCGCTCGGCGAGCTGCTCACCCGCGACGTTCCGCTGGTCAACAGCCGCCATCACCAGGCGATCAAGCGGCCGGCGGAGGGCTTTGTGCCGGTCGCCCTCTCCCCCGACGGCCTGATCGAGGCGGCCGTGCTCGACCGCGACGACTGGTGGGTGCGCGCCGTCCAGTGGCACCCCGAGAACCTGATCGACCTCGCCCAGCAGCGCGCCCTGTGGACCGACTTCGTGCGCGCTGCGGGCCTCGAGGCCGGATAAGCCATGGACGCCTCCCCCATCCACCTCCACCGCGAGCCCCGCATCGCGACGATCACGATCTCCCGTCCGCCCCTCAACATCCTGGATATCCCGACGATCGACCGGCTCGGGGAGGTCGATCGCGGATCTGGCGGCCGATCCCGAGCTGCTGGTGATCATCCTGCGCGGCGCCGGCGAGCGCGCTTTCTCCGCCGGTGTGGCCGTCCAGGACCACACGCCGGACCGGGTCGGCCCGATGCTCGACAGCCTCCACGGCACCATCCGCCGGCTGCGGGACCTGGACGCCGTCACCATCGCCGCCGTCCACGGCCACTGCCTGGGGGGCGGGATGGAGCTGGCGATGGCCTGCGACCTGGTGATCGCGAGCGACGAAGCCCGCTTCGCCGTCCCCGAGATCGAGCTCGGCTGCTTCCCCCCCGTCGCCACGGCGCTGTTCCCGTCCCGGATCGGCGCCAGGCCTGGCGCTCGACCTCGCCCTGACCGGCCGGACACTGACCGCGGAGGAAGCCGAACGCCTGGGCCTGGTGACCCGGCGGATCGCCGCCGGGGGCCTCGACGCCCTGGTGAAGGAGATCGCCGAGCGGATCGCCACCCGGAGCGCCCCGGTCGTGCGGCTCACCAAGAAGGCCGTCCGCGCCGGCCGCGACCTCCCCTTCCCCAGAGGCGCTCGCCGAGACCGAGCGTATCTATAAGGAAGAGCTGCTGCCCCTGGAGGACGTGGAGGAAGGGGCCGCCGCCTTCCTGGAGAAGCGGCGGCCGGCCTGGAAGCACCGGTAGGAAAGTCATGAGTAGCGTCCGCTGACGCTTGACCTCTCTCCTTACCAAATCTAGACTAAAGGTAAGGAGAAGGACGTGCCAAAATCCACCATCACCGTGAAGTACCAGACCACCGTTCCCAAGCAGGTCCGCGAGAAGCTTGGCGTCGGGCCGAGCGACATGCTCCAGTGGGATCTCGCCGGGGATCATGTCCGGGTGACCGCTTCAAGCAGGGCCTTCCTCGACCTCCGGGGGAGCTTTAAGGTGGGTCCCGGGGATCCGGTGGAAGACATCCGGAAGGCTCGCGAGCGGATGGGGACGGAAGGCGCTTGAAGAAAATCCTGGTCGACACCAATGTCCTGGTTTCCTTCCTCACCGACCGGAACGAGGAGCAACAGGAGAAGGCCGCCATACTCTTCGCAGCCGCGGCCGACCAGCAGCACCTCCTCGTCGTCCCCACTGTCTCGATCTCGGAGATGGTCTATGTGCTCTCCAACTTCTACCGTTTCCCCGCCCTGGACGTTGCGGGCGCTCTCGAAAAGTTGCTCGCCATGCCTGGAGTGGCAACCGAGACGGAAATCTCCTGGAACCTGGTGATCGAGCACTGGCCGGATCCGATCCCGGCATTTGGAGACGCAATGCTTGCGTCTGTGGCCATCCAAGGCCGCTATGACGCCGTCGCCACCTTCGATGAGCCCCTCCAAAAGAAACTGGAACGACTGGGGGCGAAAGCGTACTGGCGAGCCCCGTCCTAGCGCGCGGCGCGCGTAGCCCCAAAAGTGGGTGGGCTGGAGGCGCCCACCCGGACCTTCGAATTCTACCTTGGGTCCTAGACACATATATGCTTCGGACAGGGGCTGCAGATGCCGCTGACGGAGCAGGCGTCCGTCGTCGCTCCCGCCACCGCCCTGAGCTCGTCCTCGCTCACCTCGATCAGCGCCGCCGGATGGACCGGTAGGCTCGCACGCTCGGCCGCGGAGAGGCCTAGGTAATAGTCCTCGTCTCGGAAGGCGCGTCCAAGGTCGATCTTTCTCATCGTCTCTCCTTCTCTGTTGAAACGGCGCGAGGTCATCTCGCACCGGCAGGGCGATCTCTACGGGACTGGGGGGGCCAGTCGGAGCACAGAGGGGACTCGCTCCGGCGCTCCCAACCTCAGCAAGCCGTAGCCGATGCCGGCGAGCCCCAGCATCAGGCCGGGCACTTCCCCCCGGCCGAGGATTCCGTATCGCCACCCGTATTCGTGGATGCTACCGAGGACGCCTCCTGTCAGGCGGCCGACGCGGTCGGCCAGTCCCGGAGTGTCCAGGATCTCCGCCGCCAGGGCGAGGATCTCCAGGTTGCCGAGATCGCCGTGGCACAAAGAGTGCCCCATGCCGAAGCCGCCGGCGAGGGTGACGTCAACCGCGGTCGCGATGTCTTCCCGCATTGCGGCGTCGTCGAGGAAGCGCAGGCTGTCCAGGCGCCCGAGGGCGATTCCCGGAGCCCCGTGGCACCAGGCGCACATGGAATGCTGCTCGGCCGGCGCACCGTAGCGCAAGTCCGGCCAGCCGGCGCTGGCGGAATACAGGGACCGCTCGTACTCCAGAGCCCCCAGGGCCACTTGGTGAAAGCGGTCGTCGCCCGTCGCTGCGGACAGCTGGAGGAGAGCCCAGGAGATCCCCGCCGCTCCGTGGGAGAAGCCGGCCAGGGGGCGCAGCCCTGCCATCTCAAGGACCCAGCCGAGACCCGGCTCCATGGGGCGGGCGCGCGCGAGGAGGCGCTCGCCGCAGCGCATGGCGAGAGCCAGGGCCGGACCGGACGGCCTCAAGGCGCTGAGGCCGAGGAGGGCGACGAGGCAGCCGGCGGCGCCGCCGACGACGTCGGAGTACTCGTCCGCATCGATCTGCGACCCCAGGGTGGCGGCCACCTGTTCGGCCGTGTCGAGGAGCGACTCCTCCCGCCAGAGGGCGCCAAGATGGGTCAGGGCATAGAGGATGGCTCCCCACCCGGCGAAGCCGCCGACCGCAGGCACGAGCCTGCTGCCGTGGGCGATCTGGGCCCGCAGGGTGACGGTGGCGGCGCGGGCGAGACGGGTGAAATGGGGGTCGCCCGTGACGGCGCCGAGCTGGGCCAGGAAGAGAGCGATTCCGGAGATGCCCAGGTAGAGGTCGGGACCGGCCGGGCTCAGCACGCAGGGGTACGGACCCGCCTGAAACTTCTGCGCGAACCAGAAGGCGGCTTCGCCGCGCCGGAACGCGAGCGCGTCGAGGCGGAGCCCCACCTCCACCGCCGCGTTCACCAGCTCGTCGCGCGAGGGGGCTCCTTCCGTCTCGCGCACGACATGGCGGTCCTCAGGATTCCGGCGGCCGCTCACCGCCTGGAGGGAGTTGGTGACGATCCAGGCCTGGCGAGCGATCTCGGCTTCGTCGAGACCGCGGAAGCGCTCGTGGACACCATCAAGAGCGGTGGCGGTCAGGAACCCGGCGATCCTCTCGCCGTCGCTCGCCCACACGTCCGTGGAGTCGGGCAAGGTGGTGAACATCGGGATGTCGCCACGCTCCAGATCGCGATGCTCGGCGGCGATCAGCCGCTCCAGGTCGGGGGTCTCCGGCACCGCCGACCACAGGCGGTCGAGGTGGCGATCGCGATCCAGGGCATCGCCCAGGAGATAGGGGTGCTGCCCCTCGAAGGCCAGGTTGGAGTAGCCGAGAGTCTTGCGCACCAGGAAGCGCACCGGCGCCTTGGCGAAGGCGGCCAGGGGGCCGGCGGCGGAGAGCAGCTCGGCGCGGTGAGTCGCGAGGAGGCGGGTCATGCGCCAGAACCCCTCGCTGATCTCCCCGGTGTAGGCACCGAGGTCGACTTCGGTGCCATCGAGGGTCGGACGGTGATCCCCCATGGGAATGGAGATGGCCTTGCGGGAGAAGCGCATCCGGTCCGTCCCCGCGTCCTCGGCCTGCAGCATCGGCCGGGGCAGGATCTGTTCGTCCACCGCGGCCAAGCCGGAAAGATCGGCGCCCGCCTCGCCCGGCGCTCCCCCCAATCCGCCGTCGGCAGAAATCCGATGCGTAGCACGGTGTCGGGGAAGGCAAGATCCTCCGCGCGGCCTAGAGCCTCGTCCAGGGGGTGGAACAGCGCCTCGAGGTCGACCAGGATCGGATGCTCGCCCACCGCGATGAGGTTCTCGTGGTGCATGTCGATGGCCGACAGGGCATAGAGGAGGGCGAGGTAGCCGCCCTGGCGGAGATAGAAACGCTCGACCTCCTCGGCGCTCGCACAGGGAGCTGCCGCCACGCGTTCCGCCCAGCCGTGCCCTTCGACGTCCAGGACCCGCAGACGGCGGAAGGCGGGGGCAAACCCGCGGGCGCCGGTCCACTCCAGGAGATCCTGGAAGGCGGCGTCCATCGTCAACGGCCGCGGCTTGTAGACGAGCCCGAGCCCGGAGTCGAAGCGCAGGAGCGCCACCGACCGGCGCCCCCGGTGGGCGTCGCCCTGGCCGGTATGAATCTCAGTCAGGACGCCGAGGCCGCGGCCGGGCGAGAAGACCTCGCGCAGCCGGTCCGCGTCGGCGGCCAGGTGGCCGAGGATCTCCAAGCTGAAGTCCACCCAGCGGGAGGCGGTCTCGACGACCTGGCGCGCAAGAACCGGGTACTGGCGCAGCAACCCCAGGGCGATCGCCGGGTCGCGAAGCGAATCGATGAAGCTCTGGAAACGCTCTTCCGGAGTTCCCCCGGTCAGTTGTCCGGCCTGGCCTGCCAGGTGGAGCTCCAGGACCATGGTGCGATTGAGCAGGAGCACCAGCGACAGCGGCAGATTGAGCGCCAGGAGACCGCCGACGGTCGCCGGATCGAAAGGCGGAGAGGGAAAACGTTCCACCAGCTCGCGAACGCCGGCGGTCAAATCGGAGTAGGCCGCATCGAGGAGCGGGCGGATCGCCTCGAGGAAGTCGGCCTGGCGGCTGCCGCCGAGGAGCTCGGGAGACAGGGGGAATGGAGCGGCCGGTGGCGTCGTCCAGGCGCGTTCCAGTTGGACCAGCCACGCCGGGCGCGCCTCCACCCGGGCAGCGATAGCCTCCTGCGACTCGCCGAAGAGGGCACGGAGGTCGTCCACCCCGATCCCCTCCTGCGCGAGGCGACGCTGGAAGATGCCGTCCTGGCCGAAGGGGTTCTGCGCCTGCCACCGGGCGAGGCGACGCGCGGCGCGATCGGCGTCCTCCGGCGGCTCCGAGACCCCACCGGCGGCCCGCCAGCCAGCGGCCCGTTCGCTCAGGGTGAGCGCTCTGGACCAGTCGGAGAGAGAAAAGCGGTCGAGCTCGGCCAAGGCAGGACTCCTTTAAGCCTGATTGTATCTCAACGTATTTGCCTTTGACGATAATAATACAACCGCCGTGAAGGGCAGCAGCGGTCTCCGCCTCCACCGCCCGGCTCTCGTCCGGTATGATCCCTCCCGCCCGGAGGCCGGCCCACCCCGGCCGCCTCCGGCCCTGAATCCTGGATTCCAATCCGACTTGTGGAGGAGACCGCGATGCCTGAGACCCTTCTGGTGGAGCGCGTTGGGCGCGTCGCCATCCTGACCATCAACCGGCCCGACAAGCTGAACGCCCTCAACGAGCAGGTGCGCGTCGACATGCTGGAGGCCCTCGGCCAGATCGAGCATGACGACGCGATCGGCGTGGTCGTCATCACCGGCGCCGGCGAGAAGTCGTTCATCGCCGGGGCGGACATCGGCGAGTTTGCCGGCCGCACCCCCTTCGACCAGCGCCACGCCATGCGCAGCCCGCGCATCTTCGACGTCATGGCGAGCTTCCCCAAGCCGGTGATCGCGATGATCAACGGCTTCTGCCTGGGCGGCGGCTGCGAGCTGGCGATGTCGTGCGACATCCGGATCGCCTCCGAGAAGGCGCGCTTCGGCCAGCCGGAGATCAACCTCGGGCTGATCCCGGGGGGCGGCGGCACCCAGCGCCTCCCCCGCCTGGTGGGCACCGGCCATGCCATGCGGCTGATCCTCACCGGCGACATGATCGGCGCCGCCGAGGCGAAGGAGATCGGCCTGGTGGAGATCGTCGTCCCGGCCGAGGAGCTGCGGGCGAAGACCCTGGAGCTGGCCGACAAGATCGCCTCCCGGAGCCCGCTCACCGTCAAGGTCGCCAAGGAGGCCCTGCGCGCCAGCGAGCGGCTGCCGATCGACGACGGCATCACCTACGAGCGCGACCTCTTCTGCCTCTGCTTCTCCTCCGCCGACAAGGAGGAGGGAGTCAAGGCGTTCCTGGAGAAGCGGCCGGCCCAGTGGACGGGGCGCTAAATCCCATGGCCGCTCCGCACGCCGACCTGCTGTCGCTGCGCTCCGAGTTCCCGATCCTGGAGCGCACGACCTACCTGATCAACAACTCCCTTGGAGCGATGCCGCGCGCCGTCGAGGACGAGATGGCGGCTTTCACCAGGTCCTGGGGGGAGCGCGGCGTGCGGGCCTGGAGCGAGGGGTGGTGGGAGATGGCGGCGGAGACCGGCGACCTCCTCGCCCCGCTGCTCGGCGTTCGCCCCGGCGCGGTCTCGATGCATCAGAACGTGTCGGTGGCGGCGGCGATCTTCCTCTCCTGCATCGACTATCCGGCGGAGCGCAACAAGATCGTCTACGAGGCGCTCAACTTCCCCAACGTGATCTACCTGCTGGAGGGGGAACGGCGGAAGGGGGCCGAGATCGTCACCGTCCCCTCCGACGACGGCATCGGCATCCCCACCGAGCGGCTGCTGGCGGCCATCGACGAGCAGACGCGGCTGGTGCCGGTCTCCCACACCCTGTTCCGCAGCGCCTACGTGCAGGACGCCGAGGCGATCGCCCGCCGCTGCCGCGAGGTCGGGGCGATCATGATGCTCGACGTCTATCAGTCCACGGGCGCGGTGCCCCTGGAGCTGGAGGCGTGGGGGGTGCACGCGGCGGTGGGCGGCTCGGTGAAGTGGCTCTGCGGCGGCCCGGGGGCGGGCTATCTCTGGGTGAACCCGGAGATCGCCGGCTCGCTGCGGCCGGCGTTCACCGGCTGGCAGGCGGACGCGGAGCCCTTCGCCTTCCATCCCGGGGCGATCCGCTACCGCGAGGAGCCGGCCTGGCGCTTCCTGACCGGCACGCCGAACATCCCCGCTCTCTACTCCTGCCGCCCCGGCTACCGGATCGTGGCCGGAGTCGGCTCGAAGAAGATCCGCGAGCGCTCGCTGGCCCTCACCGACCACCTGATCGCGCTCGCCGAGGAGGCCGGCTTCGAGCTGCGCACCCCGCGCGACCGCAAGCACCGCGGCGGCACGGTCAGCATCTTCCACCCGGAAGCCGACCGCCTCTGCCACGAAATGATCGACCGCGAGATCGTCTGCGACTTCCGCCCCGGCGCCGGCATTCGCCTCTCGCCCCACTTCTTCAATACCGAGGAAGAGCTGGAGCACGCGGTGGCGACGCTCAAGGAGCTGGCGGGCCGGTAACTGACACGGACATAAAGGACACAAAAGACAAACACGGACATAGAAGCCTGATCTCCCCTGTCCGTGTCTGTCCCTGCAGTCCTTTACGTCCGTGTTCTTAACAGAAAGGGACGAACATGAAAAAATCAATCCTGGCGCTGCTGGCCCTGGCGCTCCTCTGCGCGGGGCCCGCGATGTCGCAGGCTGGAAACGCGGCCAAGCAGCAGGACATCCGCAAGCTGATGGAGCTGACCGGGGCGGCGAAGGTCGGGCAGCAGATCGCGGCCCAGATGATCCCGATGTTCAAGCAGAGCAATCCGCAGGTTCCCCAGAAGTTCTGGGATGACGTGATGAAAGAGTTCGATGCCAAGTCCATGATCGATCTCGTCGTCCCGATCTACGACAAGCACCTGACCCACGACGACGTCAAGGGCCTGATCGTCTTCTACCAGAGCCCGCTGGGGCGCAAGATGACCGCCGTCATGCCGCAGATCGCCCAGGAATCCATGCAGGTGGGCCAGCAGTGGGGGATGCAGATCGCCCAGCGGGTCCAGAAGCGGCTGGAAGAGCAGAAGAAGGGCGCCAAGGGGAAGTAACGCCGCGGTGCGGATGCCTCTTAGTATATCCTCAGACACGGCGAACGCCTTTGTTCGCGGCCCTCACCGCAAAGGAGACTCCATGAAGAAGACCGCTCCCAAGAAGATGACGCTTTCCCGCGAGACGCTGGGCACCCTGAGCGATAGTGAAACGAAACAGATCCTGGGCGGCGCCAGCGGTAATTGCACCACCTCCTGGTACTTCTGCTGCCCTGACATGTGACGTGGCGGCGGATCAGGGTGAGGGGATCCCGGGGCTCACTTCGTTATCTCCCATAGACATCGGGCCTCGGAGGCCCCACGAAAAGGAGATCCCATGAAGAAGACCGCTCCCAAGAAAATGACCCTCACCCGCGAGACGATCGGCACGCTGAACGATAAGGACATGAAGGCGATTCTGGGCGGCGCCCTTCCGGAGACCACCAACTCCAAGAACGCCTGCTGCGCCTGAGCTTCCCAAGGCCCGTGCAGGGGCGCGGCCCGCGCCGCTCCCCTACACGTGGTTCAGCAGCATCAGCTCGTGAGGGTGCGGCTCCAGATAGACCTGATCCTGAAGATACGCCACCCCCTGCCGCCGGACGTGATGGCGGATCAGGGTGAGGGGAACGATCAGCGGCACCAGCCCCAGCCGGTAGCGCTCGATCGTCTCCGCCAGCTCGGCGCGGTCCTCGCCGTCGAGAGCGTCGGAGACAAATCCCGCCAGATGATGCAGGACGTTGGTATGGCCGCGCCGGGTGGCGGGACGGCGGAGGATCTCCGTCAACCCCACGCGATAGGCGGCGGCGAGCTCTTCGATTGGAGCCCCCTTCCCCGCTTCTCCCAGCAGACGGCCCAGGCGGCGCATGCCGGACTGGTTGCGCCCCATGAGCAGGAACTTGTGGCGCTCGTGGAAGCGCATCAGCCCGGCGCGGGTCCACCCCTCCCGCTCCCCCTCGCGCCAGCGGTGGTGGACGAAGACGCGGGCGATGAAATTCTCGCGCAGCAACGGATCGTTCAACCGCCCCTCCTCCTCCACGGGGAGGTCCGGCAGGCGAGCCATCAGCGCCTCGGCGAACAGGCCGCGGCCGTCCTTCGACGGCTGGCCAGGGCCCACATAAACCTTGACTCGCTCCATGCCGCAACTCGGCGAATCCTTCTTGAGCACATAGCCGTCGAGCTCCATGCCGGCCAGGGCCTCGGCCCGCCGCCCGGCCCAGGCGCGCATCGGTTCCGTATAGTCCTCGCCGGTGCTCGGCATCACGAGGCGCACCTCCTCCCCCCGCCGCTCCAGCCGGATCGGCGGCCGCGGCGTACCCATCCCCAACTCCACCTCCGGGCAGACCGCGACCCACTCGACGTAACGGCCAAACGTGTCGGTGAGAAAAGCGTCCCGCTTGTGGCCGCCGTTGTAGCGCACCTCCTGGCCGAGCAGGCAGGCGGAGATGCCGATGCGGATCCGGGGGAGCTCAGGGGCGGCGGGCATTCCTTATATATAGCGCAGGCGGGGTACAATCGGGCCGGAGGAAGGCATTGCATGCAACCCCTCATTTCAGAACGGCAACGAGAACTGACCGAGCTGTGCGAGGGCTTCGGGGTACGGAGGCTCGAGATCTTCGGGTCGGCGGCCGGGCAGCAGTTCGATCCCGAGTCCAGCGACCTGGACTTCCTGGTGGACTTCGATCCCGCCCCGCACGGCTTGCTGGCAGACCGTTATCTCGGTCTCCTGGAGGCCCTGAAATCCTTGTTCGGGAAACCCGTCGATCTGGTGATGGTCAGAGCGGTCAAGAACCCCTACTTCCTGCAGGGGATCGAACCCTCCCGAACTCTCCTCTATGCGGCTTGAGGTCAAGAAGTACCTGTTCGACATCCAGCAAGCCGCCAAGCTGGTCCTCCTCTTCACCGCAGGGTTGAGCTTCCCGGAGTATGCCAAAAATCCCATGGTCCGATCCGCGGTCGAACGCCAGCTCATGACCCTCGGTGAGTCTCTCAATAAACTTTCCCAGATCGATCCTTCCGTCGCTTCGCGGGTCTCCGCGGACTACCGCCAGATCATCTCCTTCCGGAACGTTTTGATCCATGACTATGACGCCATCCTGGACGAGGTGGTCTGGGGCGTCGTTGAGACCAGGTTGCCGCCTCTGCTTCAGGAAGTCGAAACCATGCTCCGCGGGGAGTAGCGACATGCCAGGGCCAGGAAGCGCACTGAGCGGGCAGGCGGCGCCCTCGATGTTTTCGCATCAGCCCTAGAGAGGGTGATGCGAAACCCGGCTGGGGAGGTTCCCGCCCCCTTTGGGCGAAGCCGCCGGAGAACTAGGCTGATGCGAAACTCCCAGGGATTGATGCAGCCCTCGAATGGGCGGCCTCGCCCCCCGCGTGGGCCGGTCCGCCCCCAGGACAATACGCAGCAATCCCCGTTATTTTCGCAGCAAAGAAGCCGAGGGGAGACTCTGCCCCCAAGAGGACGGAGCCGGACAAGAAGAATTACGCATCAAAAACTCTGGTATAAACATCAAAGAAGAGAAGGGACGCATCAGCCCTCATTCTAATTCGCAGCAAAATAACCGGCTTTCGCAGCAGATTTCCGGCGGGCCTCCCCTGCTACCATACCGTCCATGGCCACCTCCCATCCCCTGCTCATGATCCCCGGTCCGGTCGAGCTCTCCCCGGCCGTGCTCGCCGCTGCCTCCTCTCCGCCTCCCAGCCACACGTCCCCCCGCCTGATCGAGGCGTTCGGGCGCTCGATCGAACGGATGCGGGAGGTCTGGCTTTCCGGACGCGGCGAGCCAGCCGTTCATCCTCGCCGGCAGCGGCACCCTCGCGATGGAGGTCGCGGCGGCCAACCTGATCGAGCCGGGGGACCGGGCGCTGGTGGTCGGCACCGGCTACTTTTCGGAGCGGATGGCGGAGATCCTTCGCCGCTACGGCGCCGAGGTGACCGAGGTGACGGCGCCGGCGGGCGAGGCGCCGGCCCTGGAGCAGATCCGTGAAGCTCTCCAGCAAAAAGGCCCTTTCAAGGCCCTGTTCGCCACCCACGTCGACACCTCGACCGGCGTGCGGGTCGACCCGAGCCGCTCTGCCGCCTGGCCCGCGAGGCTGGCGCCCTCGCCGTGTTCGACGGCGTCTGCGCCACCGCCGGCGAGCGCTTCGAGATGGCCGCCTGGGGGGCCGACCTCTACTTCACCGGCTCCCAGAAGGCGATCGGCCTGCCCCCCGGCCTGGCGCTGATGGTGGCCGGGGAGCGCGCCCTGGCCGCCCGCGAGGCCCGCAAGGCCCCGGCCCCGCCGCTCTTCCTCGACTGGGCCTCCTGGCTCCCCATCCACCGCGCCTACGAGGAGCGCAAGCCCAGCTACTTCGCCACCCCGGCCACCTCGCTGGTGATGGCGCTGGAGACCGGGCTCGGGGAGATCCTGGAGACCGGCGTCGAGGCCCGCATCGAGACGCACGCCCGCGCCGCCGCCGCGCTGCGAGTCCGCCTGGGCCGTGCTCGGCCTCCGCTCCGTCCCCGCCCCGGCGCTGACCGCCAACACCCTGAGCGCCCTCTACTTCCCCGCTGGGATCGACGCCACCCTGCTGCCGCGCATCTCCGCCCGCGGGGTCGCCGTGGCCGGCGGCCTCCACCCGGCGCTGAAGGCCAACTCCTTCCGCGTCGGCCACATGGGCTACACCGCGACGAGGCCGGACTACCTCCGGCGCGCCGTGGAAGCCATCGTCGGCGCCCTCCAGGAAGGCGGAGCGCCCGCCGATCCCACGGCCGCCGTGGCGGCGCTGGAGCAGGGGTTGGCCGTGCCGGTCTGAGCCCTCCGAAGTCCCGCCCGCAGGGCGGAATCTATCCAGCCTGGGGTGTCAACCCCAGGTAGGCGGGCCACCCACGATCCAAGCCCCCGGAGGGGCCGGCAGACCCGTGGCGCCACGGATCTGCCGGCCCCTCCGGGGGCTTGGGGATTCATGGGGCCTCCGTACCTGGGGTTAACACCCCAGGCTGGATAAATTTCGCCCTGCGGGCGCGCCGTATCCATAGTTCGGAGACGCCGGGGAGCTGGGCCACCCCAGGAATAGACGCCCACCCACCGCGTTTTCATCATCGGCCCCGCCAGGGAGGAAGCCGTGCCCGCCGCCGAACGTGAAGAACGCATCCGCCAAGCCCTTCAGCTCCTGATCGACGAGGCCCGGGAACGGATCGACAGCCACCCGCTCGGCCATCTCGTGGCCGGGCGCGGGGAGCAGATCGATCTCCGGCTGACGCTGCCGACCGCCCTCCGCGACGGCCAGCTCGGCAAGGTGGGGCGCGACGCCTCGGAGGCGCTCCAGGAGGCGGTGCAGTCGCTCCTTCAGCACAGCGCCCTGTTCCAGCCGGGGCGCGTGCTCTGCCTGCGCTGCCAGACCGCGGCCTGCGAGCACTCCGCTCCCGGCGACGGCCGCCAGGTCTTCGCCGGTTGGGGGCCGGCCGGCCTCCCCCGCTTCGCCGACTTCGGCCAGTGGCTCCTGCAGCGGCGCGATCCGCGGGTGGACCTCCTCTATCGCGACTCGCCGCAGCTGATCACCGTGGTGGTGCCGGAGGCGGAGCTCGCGGGGGGCCTGATCCCCGCCTTCCGCCAGCGGGAGGACAGCTACCGCATCCACCAGCAGGTCACCGCCGGCTGGTACCAGGCGCCCGACCGGGAAGGCCCGTCGGGATTCCGGAAGCCGTTCGCGGTCTCGCTCCAGCTGGTCTCCACCCGCTCGCGGCGCCACGGCCGGCGCTTCGGCGTCAACGCGGTCGGCGTCGGACCGGGGGGCGAGCCGCTCGAGAATATCTACGACCGGATCGGCGCCATCCCCTGGGGGGACGCGGTGCGCTGGGCGCAGGGGGTGCTGGTGGGGATCGAGGCGCAGATCGAACGCTCGCCCCGGACGCCGATGGAGAACGTCGAGAAGCGGATCGAGGGGCTCGCCAACGCCGTCGCCCGGCGGCTGGAGAAGGACTGGCGGGGCAAGGAGCGCCGCACCGTCCACGGCCAGCAGCGCCACGCCGAGAAGGACCGCCCCACCCGCATGGCGATGGCCGATCTCGCCCGCGCCAACGCGGCCGACCTCCTCTTCGACACCCGGCGCGAGACGCTGGTGGTGGTCGGCGACCGCGGGCGCGCCCACGTCTTCAATCTGGCGGGAAAGCTGGTGACGTCCGTGCGCTACAACCCGGCGGTCATCGAGAAGCGGCGGCAGAACGGTGTCTGGCGGCCGGCCGCCGCCGAGGAGATCCGGAAGGTGCGCGAGCAGGTGGCCGCGGTGGCGGCGGGAGCGTGAGCTCCCCGTCCTCCCCCGGCCGCTTCGCCAGCAGAGGGTAAGGATTCGTCGCGGCTCCCTCGACGTAGATCCCGTAGTGCAGATGAGTCGGCGTCCCCTTGGCGTTCCCCGAGTCCCCCACGTAGCCGAGCACCGTCCCCACCTCGACCCAATCGCCGACGCCGACCGTGGACCAGTCGTCGAAATGGGCGTAGTAGTGATACCAGCCGGCGGGGCCGACGACCCCCACCGTCCGCCCTCCCAGGCGGTTCCACCCCTTGCGGGTCACCACGCCGTGGGTAGCGGAGATCACCGGCGTCCCCCGGCGGGCGAAGATGTCGATCCCCTCGTGGCGCCGCCCCTCGGAGCGCGCACCGCCCCAGGTGTCGGCGAGCTGCGAGCGGTCGATCCCCTGGACCGGCACGGGGAGCGAAGCGGGCGGCGGCTCGCGGTAGAGGCGGACGATCCGCGCCAGGTTCTTCAGATAGGGGAAAGCCCAGATCAGGAGCAGCACGAGGAGCGCCAGCCCGATCAGGCGCCCGAAGGTGAGCCGCCGCTCTCTCACCATCCCCGATCGTCCTTTCATGCTCCTCCCTTAGAATCCACCTGATGACCCGCTTCGCCGCCCTGATGCTCGCCATCGCGCTCGCCGGTCCGGGCCTCTCCCTGCCCGGCGTACAGTATCCGACGCCGACCGGGGACGTCTGGGTGGAAATGGCCGCCGCCGGCAAGGGGAACCCCCGGGAAGGGGTGGGGCGCGGGGCGATCGAGGCGCCGCCGGAGCGGGTCTTCCGGGCGCTCGCCGACTACGCGCACTGGTCGGAGTTCATGCCCTTCCTCCTCAAGTCCGGCGCTCAGGCCCAGCCGGACGGATCGGTAGTAGGCGACCACGTGATGAAGCTCCCCCCGCCCGGGGGCGAGCGCCACTACCGGGTGCGCTTCCGCCAACGGATCGAAGGCAAGACGTGGAAGATCGACTGGGCCTACATCCCCGGCTCGGGCAACGTCGCCGGCCATCACGGCTCGTGGACGTTGACTCCCCTGGGTCCGGGCCGCACCCTGGCCGAGCTCCGCCTCTATACCGATCCGGGGGGCCTCACTCCGCACTGGGCGATCGACCGCGGCACCGCCGAGACGATCCCCTGGATCCTCCACGGGCTGCGCCAGCACGTCCAGAGGTCGCGGTACGACGGTCCGTGAGCTAGAATCTGTCCGTCCCGTTCGTTTCCACAGCAGGCCTCGAGGATCTATGCGCCAGAAGAAGAACGTCCTCCCCCTGGAAGTCCACCTGGGCACCGAGCTCCACCGCCGCTCCACCGAGCTGACCCGCGCCTGGCTGGACCGCCTGCTCGAACGCCTGGACGTCCAGCCGCGCAGGATTTTCCCGGCCGAGGCCCTGCTCAACCATATCCCCGACGTCCTGAGCGCCATCTCCGACTATCTCTGCACGGAGGGGGACGTGGCCTCCGAGCAGATGGTCCGGGACGAATTCACCAAGCTGGCGCGGCTCCGCCGCGAGCAGGGCTACGACATCGACGAGATCCTGGCCGAGTTCGAGATCCTCGGCGAGATCCTCTACAAGGCGCTGCGTGAGGACGCCCGCAACTTCCGGCGCAAGGTGCCGCCGGACTACGCGATCGAGGTCGCCGAGCGCCTCCACCGGGCGCTGACGTCGATCACCGCGATCACGGCCACGACCTTCCGCGAGGAGGGGTTCCGCGACCGCCGCGAGCGGGCCCGCCTGCTCGGCGGCTTCGGACGCGATCTGGCGCACGAGCTGCGCAACCGGCTGACCACGGCGGAGATCGCCATCCATCTGCTCGACAGCGCGCCGGACCCCGCCCAGCGGGAGAAGGCCCTGCGCACGCTCCAGCAGACGCTGCGGCGCCTCAAGGGGGTGGCCGACGACGTCCAGGCGCTGGCGATCGCCCAGGGGAGCGAGGAGACGGCGCAGGGGCGGCGGCTGTCGCTGCGGGCGCTGATCGCGGAGACGGTCGAGGAGCTCCAGACCATGGCGGGGGAGCACGGGGTACGCCTGGAGATCCAGGAGCCGATCCCGGACGTGCAGGTCGACGCCACTCGCGTCGAGCTGGCGCTGATCAACCTGGTGGGCAACGCCGTCAAGTACTCCGATCCCGACGAGAAGGACCGCTGGGTCCGCCTCGGCGTGCGGCGGGAGACCGAGGGGTACTGGCGGATCTCAGTGGCGGACAACGGCCTCGGCATCCCCGAGGAGATGCACGAGCTCATCTTCGAGCAGTTCGTCCGCGCCCACCCGGAGGTAGCTGACGGCACCGGCCTCGGCCTCGCCATCGCCCAGGCCGCCATCGACCAGATCGGCGGGAAGATCTGGCTCGAGAGCACGCCCGGCGAGGGCACCACCTTCCACTTCACCGTGGTGGATCCGCCGGCGGCGCGGGAGAACCAGGGCGGATCTCAATCACCCCGAAATCCTCAGGGGGGTTGAATTGTTCCTCGGATAGGCGCATTGTTGGAGCAATTTCCCGAGAGGAGAAAACAGGATGAGCAGTTCTGAGCTGAAACGTCTTATGGAAGACGTGCGGAAGAATCCCCATCTGGTTGCCGAGATCCGGACGCTTCTCAGCGATCCGGATGCGACGCTCCGCTGGGCTGGCGACAAGGGGTACCACCTGACCCGGGAAGATGTCACGGAGCTCTGCGACAGCGACCGGGAGCTCTCGGATGACGACCTCGAGAACGCCGCCGGGGGCGAGGAGAACTGGCCCCCTGTGTAGACCGCGGGTCGGGCAGACCTTACGGACGTGCTGACCTCCGCGGACTGGCTGGAGGTTCTCGAGCCCCGGCTGATCGAGCCGCTTTTCGATCCTGAAACCGTCAGAAGCCTTCGCCGGCTCGCCGCCGGCTTGCCCGGCCCATGCCAGGGGACACTCGAGGTGCGGCTGGCGCCTGGCACCGCTCCGGTCGATCTGTCGCTACGCCTCCGGAGGGCTGACGAGGCCCGCGCCATGGCGGCGCGGCTCCCCTCCTCACTCATCGAGGCATTTCTCCTTCGCTGGGCCGAAGCCGGAGAGCAGCTTGTACCCGTCCGCTCCGTCTGGCTGGAGTTTGACCTCGACCGGATGCAGGCGGGAGAGGCTCCGGCCCCCGTTGTTTGCGCGAAACTCCCCAAAGGGGCCGATCCCGGCTGGATCATCGGTACGCTGCTCCCGGCTCTCCAGGGCGGTCCGCTCGCCGCCGGCCAGCGCGCTCGAATTCTCTCCTGCCTCGACGCCCTGCCCTCTTCGGCCAGCCTGCTCTACGTCTTCAGCCTGCGCGCCCGGGGGAGCGACGCCGTCCGGCTGGAGATCTTCGGCCTGGAGCCGGCGGAGAGGCTCATCTATCTCCGGAGCCTGAGTCCGGAGATGATCCCCGCCATCGCGAGGGCCGCCCCTCTCTTCGAAGGGGTCGAGCGGCTCCATCTTTCGTTCGATGTGACCGATACGATCCTGCCCAGGATTGGCATCGAGGGTTCTTTCCCACGGCAGCCCTCTCGCGAGCCCCGCTGGCAGGCTTTCTTCGAGCGCCTGGTGCAGTCTGAGGTCTGCTCCCCCGAAAAGCGGGACGCCGTGCTCGCCTGGCCGGGGTACGAAACCTTCTGGACCGCTCCGGAACGCTGGCCGGTAGCCGATCTCGGGCCCCGGGGCGCCTGCCTCCGTACCCTCAGCCATGTCAAGGTTGTCTGCCGTCCGGACCTCGAGCTGGAAGCCAAGGCCTATCTGACGTTCGGGCCGCCCGAACGCTCCAGCGAGGGCGCCACCGCAAGCTCCCGGGCGAGCCGCTCGGCCTTCTCCACATAGCCGGGGAGCCGGATCTCCCTGAAGATCCGGCGGGCTTCGCCAAGCTGCCGCGCCGCATCTTCGGACCCGACGCCATAGACGAGCGCCAGCTCGAGGCGGGTACGCCCGATCTCGAAGGGGGCCTGGATGGACTGGAAGCTCTCCAGTGCTGCTTCCAGCCACCTCGCCGCTCCTTCCGGATCGCCGGCTGCCCGGGAGATACGTCCCAGCGCCCGCTGTGCCATGCCGCTCCCATACCGGAACCGGACCGACTCGGTGATGTCGAGCGCCTGGCGGGCGAGATCCTGGGATTCATCGAGCCGCCCCGCGAGCAGACAGGCCTCGGCCAGGAAAGCGGAGAACCAGCCCAGGAGCTGCAGCATCCCTGTCTGGCGCAGCCGTTCGGTGGAATCCTCCAGCGCCTCGATGGCCCGGGGGAGATCCCCCTTTTCCAGGAAGGCGTAGCCCAGGAAGCCCAGCGCCGCCGCGGTGTTGAGGGGATCCTGGGCCCGCTGGAGCCCCCCCTGGCACTCCTCGATGCCGAGCGCCCAGTCCCCGAGAGAAGCATGGAAGTAGCCGGTGCTCCAGGAGGGATCAAGACGGGGGTCCTGCAGGGCGCGCCAGATGGCCTCGGCCCACTTCATCTTGTCGAACGCCTCCTCGAACTGCCCCAGGACATAGTGGTGGAACCCCGCCACCCAGTAGGCCTGCCCCTGCCACCACGGCTCGTTGCTCCGCTCCAGCAGGGCGAGGGACTCGCGGCCATGCTCGATCCCTTCCGAGAACCGGCCCGACCAGAAGGCGTCGCGGCAGAGGACGTACCAGGCCTTCCCCTCCGTCGCCGTATCGCCGCACCGCCGCGCCGCCGCGATCGAGAGGCGCGCGTTGCTAGCGGCTTCCTCCTGGTCCCCAAGGTAGCTGTAGGTGTGGGCCAGCCAGAAATAGTACGGGCCAGCCAGCGACGGGTCGTCCAGCCGGTCCACGAGACCCTGGGCTCCCAGAAAGATCTCCAGCGTCTCCGGAAAACGGGCCAGCGGCAGGAGCGATTCCGCGAGCCGCAGGATCAACTCCAGGCGGCGGCGTCCCCTCTCCGCTTCCGGCAGGCGTTCGCAATGAGCCAGGGCCTCCCGCAACGCCTGCGCCGCCTCGGAATGAGCGTACCGGCCGGCGGCCTGCGCAGCGAAGAGAGTCAGATAGGAGACCGCCCTCGCCGCATCGCCGGCCTTGGAGTAATGGTACGCCAGGGAGTCGTAGACGTCCTCGAGGCGGCTGGCATGGAGCTGCTCGAAGGCTTGGCCCGCCGCCGCGTGCAGGCTCTGCCGCCGCCCCTTCAGCAGGGTCTGATAGACCGCCTCCTGCGTCAAGGCGTGCTTGAAGAGATAGCGCGGCTCATCGGCCGTGGGCTCCTCGTAGAAGAACTCCCACCGTTTGAGGTCCGAGAGGAGCGATGTCGGATCCTCATCCTGCCCCCACATCCTCGTCAGGAGCTGGAGGGAAAACTCTCTGCCCAGAACGGAAGCCGTCTGAAGAAGCCGCTTGTGCTCTTCCGGCAGACGGTCGATCCGGGCCATCACGACACCCTGGATCGTGTCGGGGACCAGGACGTCCGGATGCTCCAGCAGCGACCGCGTCAGCTCCTCCAGAAAGAAGGGGTTGCCCTCGGCCTTGCTCAGCACGGTGCTTACCAGCACCTCCGAGGGGTCGGAGCTCAGAACCGAGCGAATCACGACCTGGCTCTCCTGGTTCGTCAAGCGCGACAGCGCGATCTGGGTGGCATAGGACTTCTCGATCCAGGGCGGGCGGTAGCCGGAGCGATAGGTCGCCAGGAGCAGCACCCGGGAGGCGACCATCCCCTCGACGAGAAAGCCGAGGAAATCCTCCGACGTCTTGTCCACCCAGTGCAGGTCCTCGATCTCGAGGACCACCAGGTCTCCACGGCCCAGGTTGAGGATCATCTGCCGCAGGATCCGAAAGATCCGGGCCTGGAGCGCCTGCGGGCTCAGCTCAGCGAGCCGCTCGGTCCCCTCCTGGATGCCTAGAAGCCGAAGCAGGCAGGGCAACGACTCCTCGGCATCCATACCCGCACTCTGCAGACTCGCGGCAACTTTGGCGGCCACCGTGACGGGATCGTCCGTCTCGGCGATCTCCCACTTGTTGCGAAGCATGTAGAGGATGGGCAGATATGGGATGCCGCTCGCGTAGGAGATACACCGTCCGGCCAGGAACCGGACGGGGCGCTCCGAGAGGCGGCGGCGGAACTCATAGACCAGCCGCGATTTGCCCGCCCCGGCCTCGGCCGCGATGCCCACCACCTGCCCCTCCCCTCCCGCCGCCCGCTCCCGAAGCTCCTCCAGGGTCGCCATCTCCCGCTGGCGGCCCACGAACGGGGACCGCGCCATGCCACCCAGGACCGCCTGCTCGGACTGAAGAATTCCGAGGCTCAGGAGCCTGAAGGCCTGAACGGGGGCCTCCTTGCCCTTCACCTGGAGCGGCCCGACAGGCTCCAGCCGGGCGGCCCCCTGGAGCAACCGGCTCGCATCCTCGCTCACCAGGATGGTCCCCGGCTGGGCGAGTTGCTGAAGACGGGCCGCCAAGTTCGTCGTGTCCCCAATCGCCGTGTAATCCCGCCGGAGTTGATCGCCAATCCCGCCCACCACCACCCAGCCGGTGTTGATCCCCATGCGGATCTTGAGATCCATCCCCTCCTGCTCACCAAGCTCCGCGCGATGCTCCTGGAGGAGCTTCTGGAGCCCCAGAGCCGCCAAGGCGGCTCTCCTGGCATGGTCCTCGTGAGCGATGGGCGCCCCGAACAGGGCCATGAAGCCATCCCCCAGGAACTGGTTGATGGTCCCCTCGTAGCGGTGGACCTCAGAGAGAGCCAGCTCGAAAAACCGGTTCAGCAGAAGGTGCATGGTCTCGGGCCCCAGCCGCTCGGCGAGGGACGTCGAGTCCACGAGATCGCAGAAAAGGACGGTGACCTGCTTGCGCTCGCCTTCGAGGGCGGAGCGGGATTGGAGGATCTGGGTGGCGAGGTGGGGGGGGGTGTAGCTCTGGACAGGGGGTGAATGAGGCTCGGCGGCCGGGGTGGGTGCCTCCGTCTTGGGGGCTCCGAGAGGGGAGCCACATTCCCCACAGAACTTGAAGCCAGGGGGGCTCTCGGCACCGCACTGAGGGCAGAGGACAGCCAGCTTGGCGCCGCACTGGCCGCAGAACTTCATGCCTGCGGGATTCTCGAACTGGCATTGCGAGCACGTCATCAGTCCCTCAGTGTGCTGCACCAGTTTAGCGCTCAAGTGCCCATCTTAGGCAGGGGGCATAACAGCTGCCCAGGTTGCGCCTTATCTCCATTGCTTTTTGCATTCTCTTATATTATTCTACCGTTCTGTGGCTCCTGCTCGGCAGACCACTCTATCCATACGGGAGGACGCATCATGCCCGCCGGCCTCAGCAGCAAGTTCGATATCCTTCGCGAGTCTCCTTTGGACCACCACTTGCCACCACCAAAGGAAACTCCTTCGGAGGCTGCCGTGAGTTCCTCGTCCCGCTGGGTCGCCTCGCGATATAACATTCAGACGCAAACAGAAGACAACCGATTCATCGTCTGGAATACTTTCCGGGGCACGATGAGCGTTTTCCCCGCCGAACAGCGCGACGCGGTCAAATCTCTCCTCACTAAACGCGGGGGTGAAGGTAGCCTGAAGGGTCTCGTAGGATACCTATACGACCGTGGGTATCTGATTCCGGAAGGGACGGACGAATACCGGCTTTTCCAGCATGCCTTCGGCCATCAACACTATCGGCAAGACGCCCTTGAATTGATCCTTCTCTCCTCAGAGGACTGCAACTTCCGGTGTCAGTATTGTTACGAAGATTTCGCGCGTGGCACGATGAAGCCCCAGGTCCGTGAATCCATCAAAAAACTTGTAAAGCAGCGTTTACCGGGCCTTCGTTATCTCTCGGTTTCATGGTTCGGTGGCGAACCGCTCTATGGTTGGGCTGCGCTCGAGGAACTCGGGCCTTTCTTTCGTGACATCGCGACCGAAAATTCTCTGCCGTTTTACAGCAATATAACGACCAATGGATACCTCCTTACCCCAGACATTGCCACAAAGTTAATCGCTTGGGGAGTTCTTCGCTATCAGATCACTCTCGACGGCGCCCCAGAGGACCACAACAGGAATCGACCCGGCCGCAACGGAGAGCCTACCTTCGACGTAATTTTCCAGAACCTCCTAGAGATGAAGAAACTCCCCGAAGCCTACCGCGTTGACCTCCGGATTAACTTCGACAACCAGAATCGGTCCGGCCTCAACGACTTCATCGATCTTCTAGGCAAAGAATTTGGAGGGGATTCGCGCTTCAGGTTAAGACTACGGGCAGTCGGTCGCTGGGGTGGGGCAAATGACGAGAACTTGGACGTTTGCGGCCGAGACGAGGCAAGGGAGACTACCTACCAGTTGATCGAGCACGCCGCTAAAATTGGGCTCGGGAACTGCGACGACCTCCGGAGCTCAAACGAATTCGGCTCCAAAGTCTGCTATGCGGCTCGACCCTACAATTTTATCATTGGCGCCGATGGTCTCGTAATGAAGTGCACTGTCGACCTCGACAAAAAAGATCGCAACATCGTCGGCCACTTGGGAGCAGACGGAACTCTCCACTTGGACAAACAAAAGATTAGCCTCTGGACAGAGCCCGCTTACTCCACAGATCAGGGCTGCCAGAAATGCGTCATTCTTCCTCTCTGCCAGGGTATATCCTGCCCTCAAGTCCGCATGGACGAGAACAGGTCTCCATGCGTGCCTGTCAGACGCAACGCAAAGCGCGACCTGCTACTGGCTGATAAATTCAGACCCGCCGCGACACGACAGAGACTGGTAAATAACAAAGCTGAGCAACCCAACTCTAACCAGACCTGAGTGGTTATTGGCGAGTATGCTGGACAACGATAAGCTGTCAAGATACTTCCAAACCACCAGGCAAATGAAGGAGGACTGTCATGGCCGAAGAGTTTGCACAGGACCAGAGCGAGGAAATCAAGGTCGACGAGCTCGACGAGAAGGAACTTGAGGATGCGTCGGGTGGGCTCGCGTCACTGCCGACCGAGGACACAACTAACAATGGCTGCAATTGCAGCTGCGGTTAGATAAACGCGAAGGGGAGCCCGCTTACAGGTCGGCGGGTTCCCCTTCATCCTCAAGTGAAGAGTTCGTGCCCTTCAGGCTTTACACGGCAATGCCCCGAAGCTCTGCTCTTCTTCTCTGCCCAAACAGGATCGGAGTGCCGCCGGAAAGGCTGGCCATTTTTTTGAATCCCTCAGAATTCCAGCCCGAACCTGACGAAACGAATCCAATTCTACCGTTCTGCAGAAAAATAGAAAATCTAGCACGCTTGAGTACCAAATAGGTGAAACATCTTTCCGTCCGCCAGGCAAAAATTCGTTCAAGAGAATGAGATAGTTCGGCCAATCCCTCCGTTCGAATGCTTGCTTGAGGCTTACCCACCGCCGAACGTGGGCGTGGAGAGCAAAGCCTTCGACGAGATAAAGAGGTAACTCCAACGGTTCACTAAATTTTCTCCATGCCGCAGAGTCATCCAATTTCGAAAGCGCTATAGCCATCTCATTAGCGACCTGTGTAACCATAGCCCGGCGGACTGACCGAGGGGTCCTTAGCAGTGCTTCTTGTTGCCAGGAATGGTGAACTGGCAGGTCACTCTTTAAATTTTCCAAGTAGCTAATAATTTCCCCTCCCAGTGAACAGGCGACCAAGGGCCGACCTACCCGAAGCTCCAATCTCATGAGATTAACAGCGGATTGGATTCGATGAAGCTCTAGAAGTTCGAAATCTTCATCGTGCACCAATGCCAAGTCGGCGTCCATCGCACTCCGCAGCCTATCTCTGGCCTGATCGAAATGGTGCTCGCGAAAGCCCAAGTATGCCTCAGCCGACTCTAGAATGGATGTCGACATAAGATAGCCCACTCTAGACAAACGATACTCTGCAATTGCTTCTCTTCCCAATCTGAGACACATCGCCGCTTCTTCGAGACTCCCTTTCCGTGCCCAATCAAGCCCTTGCGCGCTAGCCTTCCAAACCTTACGCACATAGAGGCGCTCCATGAGAGATAACTGATTCAATAGAATCTGACGCAAGAGGACTTGAAATCGCGGGTGGTAGTCTTTACGCTGTGGGCCTTCCTTGTTCAGAAGCCCTTCTCTGTACGAATTAAAAAGTCGCTGAGCCACAGCAGCGTTCATGATAATTATACTACCATGGACTGCGGACCTTCTTATGACACTAATACCCGCTTCACCATCCGGTCGAACCGCTCCCCCGCCAGGTAGACGCCGTCGAGCACGTTGGGGTCGAGCTCGTCGGCATCATCCTCTTCCTCGTCATCCTCTCCTCCCGGGCCCAGATCCCGATGGCGCTCGCGGACGGTGGTCGACAGGTAGATCGCCAGGGCACGGTAGAAGCGAGCAGCGAAGCCAGGGTCTGCGGCGAGCTTGCGAGTGAGGGTAGCCTTGGAGAGGGCAAAAACGGTCGAGTCTTCAAGGGCCTTGACGGTGGCGGAGGGGGGGCGGGCGTCCACGAAGGACATCTCGCCCACGATCTCGCCGGCGTTCAGGCGGGCGATCTCCCTTTCCGGGCCGCGGCGGCTCCGGAGCCAGACGGCGAGTTTCCCCTCGAGGAGGATGAAGACGGCGTCCACCGGCACCCCCTGCTCGATCAGGACCCCTCCGGCGGGGACGAACCGCTTGGTGCCGGCGGTGAGCATCCATTCGACGTCGTCGTCGTTGAGCTGGCCGAAGAGGAAGAGGACTTTGCGCATGATGGGCTCCTGTTCAGGCGATCTGCCGCTCGGCGAGGCGGGCGAAGGGGCCGTTACGGTGAAGGAGATCCTGGTAGCTCCCCTGCTCCACCACCCGGCCACCGTCGACGACGTAGATGCGGTCGGCGTTCTGGATGGTGCTCAGGCGGTGGGCGATGACGATGCGGGTGGCCTTCAGGCGCTCCAGGCTGCGGCTGACGATCTCCTGGGTGCGGTTGTCGAGCGCGCTCGTGGCCTCGTCGAAGAGGATGATCCGCGGCCGGTTCACGATCGCCCGGGCGATCAGGATGCGCTGCTTCTGGCCGCCGGAGAAGGTCTCGGCGCCCTCGCTGATCACGGTGTGCATCCCCATCGGCATCGCCTTGATGTCCTCCTCCAGGCCCGCCGCCCGCGCCGCTTCCCAGGCGTCGTCGATTCCCAGGTTCGAGCTGCCGGTGATGTTCGAGAAGATGCTCCCCGCCATCGGCCGGCCGGTCTGCAGGACGACGCCGATCTGGCGGCGGACGGACTGCACGGCGAGGCCGGCCAAGTCCTGGCCGTCGAAGTAGATGGAGCCCGCGGTGGGCTTCTCGAAGCCGAGGATCAGGCGCAGGCAGGTCGACTTGCCCGCTCCGGAGGGGCCGACCAGGGCGATGAACTCCCCCGGCCCGGCCCGGAAGGAGACGTCGTCCAGGATCAGGGGGCCGTCCTCCTGATAGCGGAAGGAGACGTGGCTGAACTCGATCTCGCCGGCCAGGTCCCCGGGCTCGGCCTTGGACTCGTCGACCTCGGGCACGGTGGTCGAGGATCGGCGACAGGCGCTCGTAGATAGGCACCATGGTGAGGACGCTCGAGAAGGCCGAGACCAGGGAGAGCGCGGCGGCGAGGAACTGGCCGAAGGCGGCGCTGAAGGCGAGGAACTCGCCGATCGGCATCGTCTCCGTCGAGGCGTAGCCCACGACGGCGAAGATGACGAGCGAGGTGAGCACCCCGTAGACGGCGTTGTAGGCGGCCTGGACGTTGGCCGCCCGCTGCGCGGCGAGGGTCCGCCGCCGCTGCTCGGCGAAGCGCTCGGCCCAGCGGGCGTAGGCCCGGGCCTCGGCGCCCGCCACCCGCAGCTTGGCGATGCCGTTGATCAGGCCGAAGAGCAGGCTGGCGATCTTCCCTTGCAGGTCGAGGAGCGCGCGCTGGTGGCGGATCTGGAGATAGACCAGCCCCGCCGTCACCGCCGGAGAGGAGGAGCACGAGCGCCGTGGCGATCAGGGCGAGCCGCCAGCTGTAATAGAAGAGGAGCGCGAAGCTGAAGACCGAGAAGACCGCCCCCAGGAGCAGGGTGAGGACGTTGCCCGTCAGCATCTCCCGGATGGCGTTGACGCCCAGCGAGCGGTTCGCCAGGTCGCCCACCGTGTAGCTGGCGGAAGAAGGTCACCGGCAGCGAGAGCAGCCGGTCCCAGACCGCGGCCTGCACGCGGCCGTCGGCCTTGCCGCCGAGGCGGAGGACGGCGATGCTCCGCGTGAGCTGGAAGATCGACCCGGCGAGGGCGGCGACGATCAGGGCCAGGGTGATCTGCAGGAGCTGGCCCCGGTCCGCGCCCGGGATGACGTTGCCGAAGAGCTGCCCGGTCAGGATCGGCACCAGCATGCCGAGGAGGCCGCCCGCCGCCCCCATGAGCAGGATGGTCAGAATGTCGTCCCGCCGCCCCGCGAAGGTCGCCCGCAGCAGGTCCCCTTTGGTAAGCGGCCGCTCGGGCAGCGGCGGATAGAACATGTGGGCGTCGCCGCTCAGGCTCTCGGCGACGGCGGCGTCGACCCGGACCCGCGTCCCCGCCTCCGGGTCGACCATCTCGTAGCCCTGCGCCGAGACCGGCAGCAGGGCGACCGGGCGCTTGGCCTTCTGCTCCGGGTCGAGGGCGAGGAAGCCGACCAGCGGGCCGTTGTCGCGCCGCCACCAGTCGTCGCGCAGGATCACCCGGCGGGAGCGGACCCGGGAGGCGGCGCAGATCTGGGCGAGGCGGTCCTCCAGCTTGCCGCCGGCCGGCGCGTCGGCGCGAGCGCGGATCGTGATCCCCTGGGCCTGGCCGACCAGGACGCAGGCGGCGAGCAGCGGATCGGAATCGGCGCGGAGGCCGGCGCCCATGCCGTCCGTCGGCAGGAGGACGGAGGCGAGCCGCGCGTAGGCGCTCCTGAGGCTCGCGCGGTCGAGATCCTGCCGGCGCTCGAGGCGCTCGCGGTCCTGCTCGCTCCACTCTCTCGTTCTGGAGGGCGACGTAGCGGAGACAGAGCTCGTGGAAGCGGGCGAGCCCCGGCCACAGCCCCTCTCCGGCCAGGAGGTCGCGCGTGCCGAGCGTGGAGATCCGCGCCTCGCCGGCGCTCACCAGCCAGAGCCCGTCCGGTACGGGGAAGAGGCCGCCATCGCTCAGGGCGAGCTCCGCTTCGCCCAGCAGCCAGGAGCTCCCTTCGAGGTGGCGCACCCAGGCGACCCCCTCCCGCGGACGCGCCGCCTTCCCGGCCTCAGCCAGGTGGGTCTCGGCGCCCGGACGCAGCTCCGCGAAGACCTTGGGGCCGGCGGCGCGGGAGATCTCCCCCAAGAGGCCGGCCAGCCAGCCGTCGAGACGCGCCGCGAGATCGGCCGCCGCTCCCGGATCGCCGGCCAGTTCCTGGAGGCGGCCCGCGGAGAGCCGCCGCAGGCGTCGTGCCGGCGTGACCGACGGCGAGAAGGCTCGAGGCCGCCGGCTGCCTGGAAGCCGCAGAGGAGCTGGCCGGGAGCCACCGAGCAGAGGTGGGTCCGCGGCCCCTCCCCGCCACCCGGCACCGCGAAGACCTCGGCGCTGCCGGCCTCGACGAACCAGGCTCCGGAGGCGGAATCGAGGCGCAGGGGAGCGTTGCCGGCGAGCCGGACCTCTTCACTCTCCGCCAACGCTCGGCTCGAGGGCCGCCATGGTCTACTCCGCGCTGATCAGCCGGGCATAGGGGCCTTCGACCCCCTTGAGCTCGTCGTGGGTGCCGCGCTGCACGACCTTCCCCTTCTCCAGGACGATGATCTCGTCGGCGTCGCGGATGGTGCTCAGGCGGTGGGCGACGATCAGGCAGGTGCAGCCCCGCCGCCGCAGGTTCTCGTCGATCCGGCTCTCGGTGGTGGGATCGAGGGCGCTCGTCGCCTCGTCGAGGACCAGGACCGAGGGCCGCCCCACCAGGGCGCGGGCGATCTCCAGCCGCTGCCGCTGGCCGCCGCTCCAGTTGGCGCCCCCCTCCTCGACCGGGCTGTCGTAGCCCCCCGGCCGCGCCGCGATGTCCTCGTGGATGCAGGCGTCCTTGGCCGCGGCGACGACCTCGGGCAGCGGGATCGGTCGGGTCCCAGAGGGTGAGGTTCTCCCGCACCGTCCCCTCGAAGAGGAAGACGTTCTGGTCGACCGCGGCGAGCGAGTTGGTCAGCACCCCCGCCGGCGATCTCGCGCCGCGGCCGGCCGTCGAACAGGATCTCGCCGCTCCACGGCTCGTAGAGGCCGGTCACCAGCCGGGAGATCGTCGACTTGCCGCTCCCCGAGCCGCCGACCAGGGCGACCCGGGAGCCGGGCTTCAGGGTCAGGTGGAGACCTTCGATCAGCGGCGGATCGAGCCGGCTGTAGCCGAAGGAGACGTCGCGCAGCTCCAGGAAGCCGTGCAGGCGGACGGGGGTCCCCTCGGGCGGCGGCTCCCCGGAGCCGCTGCCGGCGCTGCGGGTCGATCCGGTAGCGCAGGACGTCGTCGAGCCGGTTCATGTCCCCCTCGACCATCTGCAGCCGGCCGCCGAGGCTCACCAGGCGGTTGATCGGGCGCGATGAACGCCGCCATCAGGAGCTGGAAGGCCACCAGCCCGCCGAGGGAGAGGCTGCCGTTCATCACCCGCAGGCCGCCGAGGCCCAGGATCAGGGCCGTGTTGACCGCCGAGAGCAGCGGCGGCACGGCGTCGAGGATCTGGGTGTACCGCTCCAGCTCCTGCCGGCCGTTGACCACCTTGGCCTGGTAGCCCGCCCAGCGCGCGAAGAGGTCCGACTCGCCGCCCGTCGCCTTCAGCGTCTCGATCGTCTGCAGGCCGCCGATCGCCGTGCCGAGCAGCTTGCCCTGGTCCTGGCTCAGCCGGCGGTTGCCGTCCACCCGCTTGCGGGAGACGAAGCGCAGGGCCACCACGTTGAGCGACACGACGGCGATCCCCACCAGGGTCAGCACGGCGTCGTACTGGAAGAGGACGGCGGCGAAGAAGACGACCATCAGGACGCCGAGGGCGTTGGTCGCCAGATCGCGCGACAGGAGCTGGGCGACCCGGTCGTTGATCGCCACCCGCGAGCTGATGTCGCCGGCGATAGCGCTGGCTGAAGAACTCCGAGGGCAGGCGCAGGACGTGCCAGAGGAAGCGGCTGGACGAGCCGACCGCCATCCGGGTCTCCAGCCGCAGGAGGTAGACCTGCTGGATCCAGGTCAGGGCGCCGGTCAGCAGCGCGGCGACCCCCATGGCGAAGAGCAGCGGGGGCAGCCACTCCCGCCGGTTCTCCGAGCAGCACGCTGTCGACGAAGATCTTGGAGAAGACCGGGACCACCAGCCCCGGGATCACCAGCGCCAGCCCGGCCAGCAGGACGAAAGCGAGCGCCGCCCGAGAGCCGGTGAGGCGGCGGCGCGAGCGCGGGGATCAGCCGCGGCGGGTCCCCCTGGCGCTGGAACTCCGGCCCCGGCTCGAAGGTCAGCACGACCCCCGTGAACGCCTGGTCCAGCTCCTCCTCGCTGACCTCCCGCGGCCCCGTCGCGGGGTCGTTCAGGAAGACGCTGCCCCTTGCGGAAACCGTCGAGCACCACGAAGTGGTTGAAGTTCCAGTGCAGGATCGCCGGCAGCGGCATCGAGCGCAGGGCCTGCGGCTCCTTCTTGAACCCTTTGGCGGTCAGGCCGTAGCCGCGAGCGGCCTTGACCATGTTGCTCGCCTTGCTGCCGTCGCGCGACACGCCGCAGGCGACGCGCAGCTCTTCGAGCGGCACCCAGCGGCCGTGGTGGGCGAGGACGATGGCGAGGGCGGCCGCCCCGCACTCGACCGCCTCCATCTGCAGGACGGTGGGCGAGCGGCGGAGCCTCACAGCCCGGTCGCCTCCCGGACCTTGGGGATGATCAGGCGGATGGGGCGGTCCTCCTGGACCACGATGTCGCCGGAGGCCAGTGTGCCGCTGCTGATCTTGAGGTTCGGCCCGCGGGAGGAGGACCAGCGGTAGCCGGTGGGCGTCGCGGGGTCCCGCGTCAGCGCGACGTTGACCTGGATCGGCGGCCCCTGCGCCATCAGCCTGGTGACCAGGGCCTCGTTGCCCAGCAGGCGGATCATGCCGCGGGAGGTCGAGGGGAACTCCGCCACCCAGGTCACCTTGCCCAGCAGCGAGCCGTACTCCTCCCGCTTGACGGTGCTCGGCGAGAGCCGGACGGTCATGCCCGGCTGCACCTTCTTGCCCGTGGAGGCGGGCACGAAGATCACCGCCTGGAGAGTCTCGGAGAGCACCTCGACGCTGAGGATGGCCGTGCCCGGGTTCACCACGTCGCCGCGGTTCGCCAGCACCTCGAGGACGCGGCCGGAGTAGGGGGACAGGATGTTGACGTTCTCCCCCAGCTTGGCGTTGAGCTCGCCGATCTCGAGCTCGAGGTCGTGGATCGCGGTCTGGCGCGCCTGGAGCTGCTGGTCGAGCTGCTGGTCGGCCTCGATCCGCTTGAGGTCCAGCCCGTTGAGGTCGAGCCGCGCCTGCGCGAGCTGGTCGCGCTTGGCGTTGAGCGACTGCTGGGTGGTGAGGAAGGTTTCCCGAGTGATCAGGCCGTCGTTGAGCAGGGCCTGCTGGGCGTCCAGCCGCTCGCGCAGGAGGGAGATGTCCTTCTCCAGGGACTCGCTGCTCCGCTCGAGATTCGCCCGTTGCTGCGCCAGGTCGCGGGCTCGCAGTTGCTTCTGCTGGCCGGCGATCCGGGCCGCCTCCGCGTACTGGGAGCGCAGGACCCCCTGCTTCGAACGGTCGTCGGCGATCTGCCGCAGCAGCGCGTCCTGCTGGATCCTCGCCACCGGCTGCCCCTTCTCGATCACGTCGCCGACGCTGACCAGCACCTCCTGGACCTGGCCGGCGGCGTTGGAGACCAGGTCGGAGATCCCGCCCTGCCGGAGCAGGATGCCGTCCCCCTGGGACGTGGTGGGGATCGATCCGAAGACCCCCCAGCCGATGGCGGCGAGGAGGAGGGCGCCGATCCCGGTGAGCGCCAGCCAGCCCCTCGGGTCGGTGACCTGCACCATCTGGTCGAGCTGCTCGGGCGAGGAGAGCCGCTCCAGCGACACCTTGCGGAAGATCACCGAGCGCCCTCCCGTGGCGAGGGGAGGGTGATCAGGCGGGAGAGCTCGACCTCCCCCGCCGTCCCGCTCTCTCCCAGCAGGGTTCCGGTCTGGAACCGGAGCTCGAGCAGCGAGAGGGCCAGGGCGAGCTCGGCCGCGACCTCGGTCTGCCGCGCGGCGACCAGCCGGTCCCGCTGCGAGATCAGATCGAGCAGTGTCGAGGTCCCACCCTTAAGCTTCTTCTCCTCGTTGCCGACGGTCCGCTCGAACAGCCTCACCGCGGCGCGGGCCCTTTCGAGCCGCAGGGCGTCCCGGCCCACGGCGTCGAGCGCCGCCGGCACGTCCGCCCCGATCCCCTTGGCCACCAGGTCGATAGCCAGGGCGCTCTGCCGGCGGGCGGCGTCGAGTTGCAGGAGGGCGCCGCGGGCGCGCTGGTTGCGGGTGGGCCACGAGAGCGCCAGGGAGGCCAGGGCGCCGGCGCCGGGGACGTTGCGATAGAGCGGCGAGAAGAAGTCGCCGGCGCCTCCGCCGGCCGCGATCCCGGAGTAATTGGGCGCAAAGATCAGATCGAGCTGTGGCTTGAGCGCGTTCTCGGCCGCCTTGTGCTGAAGGTCGAGCTCGGTCTCCCGCTGCCGCGCGGCCTCCAGGTCGGCCCGGTGGCGGAGGGCCAGCGCGATGAAGTCCGGCGCCTCCGTGTCCGGCGGGATCGCCTCGGGACCGAGGCTCGGGAAGGGGTCGGAGGGGAGCGGGAGGGCCGCGATCTCCTGCGGCCCGAGGCCGATCTCGCGCCCCAGGTCCTGCCGCTGCGCGAAGAGATCGCGCTCGCCGCCGATGCGGGCCGACTCCGCGGCGGCCAGATTCGCCTCCAGCTGGACGAGGTCGGCCGCCGGCACTTGGTCGGCCTTGATCAGCTTGCGGGTGTTCTCCAGCAGCTCTCGCGAGCTCCGCTCGTTGACCCGCAGCACCTCGAGGTTGTGCTCCGCCGCCCTCACCTGCCAGTACTGCGCGGCGACCACCCGCAGCCGCTGGGCCACGGTGTGGCGGAGGTCGAACCCGCTCGCCACCACCTCGCGCTCGGCGGCGAGCTCCTCCGCCTGCACCACGGCACGCCCCCGGCCGCGCAGCAGCGGCTGGCGGAGCTGGAACCTGACGGTTCCCGTGTTGAGCGCCCCCGAGCCGGCGGTGATGTCCTGGGTCCGGTCGAGCTGGAGCTGCGGCTCGAGGATCAGGCCGCTGCGGAACTCCTGACTGACTCCCAGGGTGCTCTGCAGGGTCCGGGTCTCCTGGCTGGAGGAGGGGGAACGCGGCTCCTTGCTGCGGGTCTGCGTCAGCCCCGAGACGACCACCGGGTCGAACCTCCCGGACGCGATCTGAAGCGCCCCGCGCGCCGAATCGACCCGGGCCGCGTCGATCGCCACGTTGGGGTCGTTCGCCAGCGTCATCCGCACGGCGTCCATCAGCGCCAGACCTCCCGGGGGCGCGTCCCGCGCCAGAGCGGCCAGCCCACTGAACACCGCCAGGAGAACAACCATCGAAAACCTGCGACGATGCTTCAAGGTGCTTTAGGCTACCAGCATGAGCAGACGGCATCAACTGGAGATTCTCGGCGCCTCTCCCGCGGAGGCCGAGGAGCTTCTGGCCTACAACGAGAACGTCTTCGACCTCAGCGCCCTCACCTCTGAGGTGCGCTTCCCGCTGCCGGACGAGCCGTTCGTCGCCTTCTGGGAGGACGTCGAGCGGGAGGCGCGCGTCCACGGCGCCTTCGCGGTCCTGCGCGAGCGCCTGCCACAGCTCCGGTTTCCGATCCGGGCCGGGATCAGCGAGACGGAAGGCTACCGGGCGGCGACCCGGTGCGGCGCCCCCGTCGAGACCCTGCCGGAGGCGACGGGGCTCCCGGTCGCGCGGCCCGAGGCGATCGAGCTGGTGATCCACCCGAGCCAGGCCGGCCGCATCCCCCTGCTGATCGCCAGGGGCCGGGCGGAGTTCGTCGCCCTGATCCGGGCGCTCACCAGGAAGAACGAGCCGGAGCCCGTCCCCGACGCCCAGGGTGCGCTGATGGTCTCCGGCTACAACAACTGGAGCCGGGTCGGCGAGCTGCGCCGCCGCTGGGAGGCCCTGGACCCGGCCGCGCGGGAGACCGCGACCTGGGGCGAGGAGCTCCAGCGGAGCCCGCGCGAGCTCTACCAGGACCGCTTCATCCTGCTCTCCGACGGCCCCTACAGCGCCGTGCCGGCCGCCGACCTGGCCTTAAGCGAGGCGGAGTGGCGCCAGATGTCCCTGGTCATCCGCCGCGAGCACGAGTGCGCCCACTACCTCACCCGGCGGCTGTTCGGCTCGATGCGCAACAACCTGCTCGACGAGCTGATCGCCGATTACGCCGGGCTGGTGGCCGCCACCGGCAGGTTCCGCGCCGGCTGGTTCCTGCGTTTCATCGGGCTCGAGGAGTTCCCCCGCTACCGGCCCGGGGGGCGCCTGGACCTCTACCGGGGGAAGCCGCCGCTGTCCGACGGCGCGTTCCGGGTCCTGCAGTCCCTGGTCAAGTCGGCCGCCGAGAACCTGGAGCGGTTCCGCGGCCCGCGGGAGATGGCGCTGACGATCGCGGCGCTCGCCTCGCTGCGGCTGGAGGACCTCGCCTCGGAAGAGGCGGAGGAGCTGCTCAACCGGGCGGCGATCGCCGCCGCCGCCGCGGTGTGCCCCAGCGGCGACCAGTGGGAATCCTGGAGGAAGTAAAGGATCTCCCCCCGCGCCGCCCGCTGCTGAAAGACCGGCGTCAGGTCGAGGAATCCGGCCTCGGGAGCCTCCCGCCGCACGACGGCGGCCAGCCGTTCCGGAAGGTCGTTCTCCCGCCAGCGGCGCGGCGCCGCGCCGGCGGCGAAGCGGGTACGGTCGAGATAGATCCGGTCCTTGCTCGGCACGAAGACGACGAGGAACCGGGCGCCTTGGCGGCGGCAGAGCCGGCCGGCCTCGCCCAGGGTCTGGCCGGCCACGTCCAGGTCCGTGATCTCCTGGGGGGAGAGGGGGTGCGCCGCGTACTCGAAGTACATCCGCACGTCCCGGCCGCCGCTCGCCTTGAACGCGCCGTAGGGGTAGGCCAGGGTCCCGGTGGCATCCTTCCCCTCGCTAGTGCGGCCGAAGCGCCGCAGGGCGTAGAGGGCGTTGCGGGTGAAGGAGCGCAGGGCGAAGGAGTGGTTGCGCCGCGACAGCTGGGGCCAGATCGGCAGCGCCGAGCTGTAGCGCTCGACGTCCTGGAGGTCGTTGCCCTCGAAGAAGGCCCAGACACAGGCTTTGGGGTGGAGCGGCAGGCCGTAGCGCCGGAGCACCTCCAGCTCCTGCTGCGGGCCGTACCAGGACTGCCCCAGGTTGACCACGTCACGGTGGAGATCGGCGCCCAGGCGGGCGGTCATCAGCTCGGCCGCCGTCACCCCCCACCCCTCGATGAAGGAGTCGCCGACCACGACGACCTCCGCCGCGTGGGGGTCCGGCCGGTTGCGGAAGCCGTTCTGATCGTACTCGTAGAGCACGCCGTCCCAGACGAACCTGTCGTGCGGCCGGTGGAGGTGGAGCAGCGTGGGATCGACCAGGTTGCCCGGGTGGCTCCATGGCTGCGCCGCGGGGGTCCCGAAGAGCACCCGGAAGTCGACGAGATGCAGCAGGACGAGCGCCTCGAGCAGGCCGATGAATAGAAGCGCCGAGGCACTCGTCACCGCGAACCCCTTCGCCAGCTCGCCGCGCCGCCGCCGCGCGATCCAGAGGGCGATCCCCCAGCCCAGGAGGTAGAGGGCGAGGAGCCCTGAAAGCAGGTAGACGTTGGGGGAGAGGCTCGGGCTCGCCCAGAGATGGACCCCCAGCGCCAGAAGCCCGCCCAGGAGCGTCAGCCGGAGCGCCGCCCGGCCCGGTTCGGTTTTCCGCATGGCGGCTCTCCCAGGAAGCAAGAGACAGGCCAGGAACGGGATCAGCCGGCCAGGCTGGCGAAGAAGCTCCAGTCGTCCTCTTCCAGCGGGACTCCCTGGCGGCGGCGCCTGACGGCGGTCTCCGCTTCGAGATCGCCCGGCGTCACGACGCGGGCTCCGGCCACCGCCGGCTCGGCGCGGACCTCGCCGAGGAGACGGGAGAGATCCTCGCGGAAAGCGCCGGGGTCGCGGAAGGCGGCCACGTCGAGGGCGATGAAGAGGTGGGCGACACGGCGGGGCTCGTCGAAGGGGGGCGTGTAGAGATGGGAGAGCTCCGCGTCGAGGGGCATCCCGGCGAGCAGGGCGCAGAGGATCTCGACCATCATCCCCAGGCACTGCCCCTTGTGCCCCCCCAGCGGCTGGAGGACGGTTTCCTCCCCTTCCACCACCCAGCCGGGCTCCAGGGGGAGCCCGTGCGCCCGGTGGTGTTTGACCTTGGAGTAGGAGACCTGGCTGGTGGCGAAGTCGGCGCAGAAGAGGTCGTCCCCCGCCCCCTGAGCCGCCATCGAGATCGGGTTGGTGCCGAAGACCGGCCGCCGGCCGCCGTGCGGCGCCACCAGGGCGTCGCTGTTGGTGAAGGCGAGCCCGATCACCCCCTGGCGCGCCATCGCCAGGGTGTAGACCGCGGCGGCGCCGAAGTGGTTGGAGTCGCGCACCGACACGGCTCCGACCCCGTGCTCGCGGGCGGTCCGCACGGCCTCGTCCGCCGCCACCCGGCCGGCGACCAGACCCAGGGCGTTGCCCGCGTCGAGCACCCGCGCCGCGCGCTCCCCCGACCAGCGGAGCTCGGGGTTGGCCTGGCTGCGGCCGCCATCGAGCTCGGCCAGATAGGTGGGGAACAGGCGGACGCCGTGCGTGTCGACCCCGCGCAGGGAGGCTTCGAGGAGACCGTCGACCACGTACGCGGCGTGCTCCGCGGAGAGCCCCCGCCGGTCCAGGGCCTCGGTCATCAGGCGGGCCAGGGTTTCGGCGGGGACGGTCCTCAATCGATCCTTTCGCGCACGAAGCGGGCGAAGCGGTCGATCCCCTCGGCGATCCTCTCCTCGTCGACGTAGCTGAAGGAGAGCCGCACCTGCCGCTCCCGTCCGGGGGTCAGCGCGAAGAAGCTCAGCGGGCAGACGATCACTCCGTAGTCGCGCGCGCAGGCCGTCAGGCACTCGTCCGTGAACTCGAAGGGGAGGGTCACGGTGAGGAAGAACCCGCCCTCGGGCCGGTTCCAGCGCACTCCATGGACGCCCCCCAGGGCGGGTTCCAGACTGGCCAGCATGCGGTCGCGGTTCGCCCGGTAGAACGGCAGCTTCTCCTCGACGAGCGGGCGCAGCGAGCCCCCCGCCGCCAGCAGGATGCCACCGGCGATCGCCTGCACCACGGTCGAGGTGTTGACGGTGGTCAGGCTCTTGATCTTCGACAGCTCGGCGGCGAGCGACACCCGCCGGTTACCGGGGCCAGCGGAGCCACCGGGGAGCAGGACCTGCTGGCCGGCGACCAGATAGCCCAGCCGCAGGCCGGGGAAGAGGGTCTTCGACAGGCTCCCCATGTAGACGACGACCCCGTGCTCGTCCAGCGCCTTGAGCGTGGGCAGCGGCGGGCCGTCGTAGGAGAACATGCCGTAGGGGTTGTCCTCCCAGATCAGCATCTCGTGCTCGCGGGCGAGGGCGAGCAGCTCGCGCCGGGTCTCCACCGGCATGCGGGTGCCGAGGGGATTGTTGAAGTCCGGCACGTCGTAGAGCGCGCGCGGGCGCCGGCCCATCCGCCGCGCCTCGGCAATCCCCCGCTTGACGGCTTCGGGGTCGAGCCCCCCCTCCCCCGTGGAGATGGGGATCAGGGTCAGCCCCATGATCCGGGCGAGGCCGGGGACGCCGATGTAGGCGGGATCGCTGACCAGCAGCGCGTCGCCGGCCGGGTCGATCAGCCCCAGCAAGAGGATCGCCATCCCCTCCTGGCAGCCGGTGGTGACCAGGATCGATTCCGGCGGGGCGGCGATCCCCTCGTCGGCCGCGAGTTGGCGCGAGATCAGGTCGTTGATGATGCCGTTGGTCTTGTTGTACTGCCCGAGGTCGTTCCAGACCGCGCGCTCGGAGGCGCCGGAAGCGGCCGCCCGCGACTCCACCCAGAGCGCGGCCTGTCCAAGGCTCCCCTCGACGTCGAAGAACCGCTCCGACGGCCGCCCCGGAGCGAACGAGACGGCGTCCGGATAGCGGAGCACCACCTCGTTCAGGAAATTCATCACGTCGAGCAGCGGGTCGGCCAGCAAGCTCCTGAGGGTGATGTCCATGGGGCTCCGCGAACCGGGATCAGAAGGTGTTCTTCTTCTCGAGCTGCTCGAACAGCTGCTGCACGCTCTGGTCGGAGAAGTCGCCGCCCAGCCGCTCGATGAACTCGAACATCATCCCGGACCCCGGGTCGCGGGTGGAGAAGATCTGCCGCAGGCCGGGGCTCTGGATCACCGTGGTGTCGAACTCCATGCCCGCCGCTTTGAGGTCCTCCGCCATCTGCGGCAGGTTGTCGACGCCGACGGCGATGTGCTGAACGCCGGGGCCGAAGTGCTCGACGAAGCGGGAGACCTGCGACTCGGGGGTGGTCCCCTCCAGCAGCACGACGGTGACCGCGCCGGCGCTGAGCACCGCCGAGATCATCGCCGTGGCCTTGCCCTCGGTCCGCCGGCGCTCCTTCAGCTCGAACCCCAGGACGTCGGTGTAGAACCGGATCGACTCCTCGAGATCGCGGACGGCGATCGCCACGTGGTCGATCGATTGGGCGTATTTGGCGAGCAGCGCCGCGGGTTTGGTTTCATCGGTCATAAAAACTCCTCTGGCTAGTGGATTTCCCGAACGCGACCTCGGGTTGCGCGACCTCGTCCATAGAGGTGCTCCTCCCGCGGTTCAACGGGACGTCTCTCCCCGACAAGGTATCACCGGACCGCCGCTGTGGCATCCTGAAGAAGATGGCGGACCGCGAGCCCGCCCTGCGGGCCATCCTGCTGGGAGCGAGCAATCTCAAGATCTCCCTCCCCTTCCTGCTCGACCACGTCCGGCGATGGGCCGGCGGGCCTGTCGAGGCGCTCGCCGCCTGCGGCCACGGCCGCTCCTACGGCACCTGGAGCCGCTTCCTCTTCGTCCGCCACCTGCCCGGCATCGCCGGCTGCGGCCTCTGGCCGGAGCTCGCGCGGCGCCCCCCACTCCCCACCCTCGCGCTGGTCACCGACGTCGGCAACGACCTGCTCTACGGCGCGGGGGCCGGCGAGATCGCCGCCTGGGTAGAGACCTGCCTCGACCAGCTGACCCCTGGCCGGCCTGAAATCATCATGACTCTCCTCCCCCTGGCCCGCCTGGAGCGGCTCTCCGCCCGCCAGGTCCGGCTGGCGGCCTCGCTGCTGTTCCCCGGCCGGGCGGTCGCCTGGCCGGCGCTCCTCGACCGGGCGCGGGACCTCGACGAACGGCTGCGGCGCATCGGCGGGGAGCGCGGCGCGCGCCTGGTCGAGCCCGCGGCGGACTGGTACGGGCTCGATCCCATCCACCTCCGGCGGCGCTCGCGCCGGGAGGCCTGGACCCGCATCCTGCCGCCCGCGCCCACCCTGCCGGGGACCCTCGCGGGCACCCGGCGCATCCCGCTCCTCGGCACGGCGGAGGCCCGCCTGTTCGGAGTCCCCCTGCGCCGTTCGCAGCCCGCGATCCGCCTCGAAGATGGGTCGACCGTCGCCCTCTACTGAGCCGAATACTGAGCCGGAAGACCCAAAAACGTGCTCATTTGGCCCTAGAGGTTCTAGGGCGAAGAAGATTTGACCCCGATTTTACGTCTTATCTGGGCAGGAGGATTCATGCCCATGGACAGAACCTGTGACATCGGATACCAGCGTCTTTTCTCTCAACCACGAATGGTCCGGGACCTGCTTCGCGGCTTTCTGCCGGAGGAGTGGCTCGGCTGGCTCGACCTCGTCACCCTCGAGCGGCGGGACGGCGGGACACCCCCTGACCGGCCGGGTGACCGGCCGGACGGCACCCTGATCTGGCGCCTGCGCTGGCAGGGGGGCTCGGACTGGGTCTACCTGCTGCTCAAGCCCCAGGGGGAGGTGGACCCCTTCATGGCCCTGCGCCTGGAGCTCGACCGCAGCCTGCTCTACCGCGCCCTTCTCCGCCGGCGCCAAGCAGTCCCGGCACGGCTGCCGGCCGTGCTCCCCGTGGTGCTCTACCGCGGGGAGACCCGGTGGGCCGCCCCGCTCGACGCCCGCGAGCTGTTCCTGCCCCTGCTCCCCGCGCTCCAGCGCCATGTGCCCTCGACGCGCTACCTGCTGCTCGACGCCGCGAACGCTCCGCTGCCGGCGAACGCCGGGGAGGAGAACCTGGTCGCGCTGCTCTGCGAGCTCGAGCGGAGCCGGACGGCCGAGGCCGTCGATCCCCTTCTGGAGCGGCTGGCGACGCTGCTCGCCAGCGCCGGGACAGAATCCCTGCGCCAGGCGTGGAGCATCTTCCTCGGCTGCTCGTTCCTCCCCCGCCGGTTCCCAGATCTCTTCGCCGCCACCATGCCGGAGGGTGTGCTAGCGTGAAGACGACACGGAGGACCCTGAGATGCGGAACACCCTCGACGACAGCGTCCGGATCCCACGCCAGGCCACCCGCGACCTCGCCGGTTTCCGTACCTGGGCGGTCTCCCGACACTTTCCCAGGCATGGCCGGATCGATTTCCTGGCCGGCGACCTCGAGGTGGACATGAGCCCCGAGGAGCTTCACTCGCACGGCCTGACCAAGTCAGAAATCGGGTCGACGCTTCACCTCCTGGTAGCCCGTGAGGGCCTGGGGAACGTCTATATCGACCACGCTCGAATCTCCAGTCCTTCGGCGGACCTCTCCGTGGAGCCCGACGTAGTCGTCGTTTTCTGGGAGACTCTCGATCAGGGCCGGGTCCGTGAAATCTCACGGTCCCGCCGAGATCCCGACCGCTTCATCGAGATGGAAGGGGCTCCGGACCTGGTCGTCGAGATCCTCAGCAACAGCTCGGTTCGCAAGGATCTCAACCGCCTGCCACCGCTCTACGCCGCCGCCGGCGTCCCGGAGTTGTGGCTGGTGGATTCCCGGAACAAGAAGAGGCCTATCCGCTTCAAAATTCTGAGCCTTGGACCGGACAGTTACGAGAAGGTAGAGCCGGATGCGGACGGGTGGACACGATCTCCCCAGCTAGGACGCCGGTTCCGACTGACGCGCTGCGAGGTGCAGCCCAGACGCTGGAGCTACCGGCTGGAGCACGATTGAGCGGGGATGCCCCCTTCCTGCTGCTCGAAACCGGCGAGGAGAACCGCTTCCGGATCGAAATCCCGGCGGCGAGCCCGCTCTTCGCCGGGCACTTCCCTGGCAGCCCGATCCTCCCCGGCATCGCCCACCTCGCGATCGTCGAGCGTGCCCTGGGGATCCCGCTCGCCGGAGTGCGGTCGATGAAGATCCGCCGGCCGGTGGCGCCGGGGGAGACGCTGGATCTCTCGCTCGGCTCTCCCGGCGAGGACGGCTGGACCCGGTTCGAGATCCGGCTCCCGGAGGGAGTCGTCAGCAGCGGGGCCGTCCAGACATCCCAGCCGGGTCGAGATCTGGAGGAAATGGCGGCGCTCCCCGCCGTGGGCGAGCTCCCCATCCTCCTCCCCCATGCTCCGCCGGCCCGTCTGGTGCGCGGCGTCCTCGAGGTCTCGGCGGCGGCGATCGTCTGCTCGGCCGAGGTCACCCCGTCCCATCCGCTGGCGGTCGCGGGGCGCGCCCCCGCCCTGCTCGGCATCGAGGCGGCGGCGCAGTCGGCGGCGGTGCTCGAGGCGCTCGCCCGCCGGGAGGAGGACCCGGGGCCCCGGATCGGCTACCTGGTCGGCGTCCGCGAGGCGCGCTTCGCGGTGCCCTCTCTCCCCACGGGCCGGCCTTTCCGGGTCTCGGCCAGCCTGCAGGGGAGCGCTCCTCCGCTGTCGATCTACGAGATCGCCGTGGGCGAGCCGGGCCGCGAGGCGGTGACCGGCACGGTCAGCACATTCCTGGCGACTCGTGGCGACGCTATTCGTGACGAATGATTGACATCGGGTCGACGCGGGTGGCCCGGTAGGCCGGCAGCGAGCTGGCGGCGAGCCCCACCATCGTCAGCAGCAGGGCGACCGAGACGAAGACCGCCGGATCGGTCGGCGTCACCCCGAAGAGGAGCCCGGAGAGGACGCTGGTCGCCCACGAGGCGGCGATGAGCCCGAGGAAGAGCCCGACCAGGGTCAGTCCGAGCCCCCGCCGGAGCACCATGACGATGATCTCCGAGGCCCGGGCGCCGAGGGCCATGCGGATCCCCAACTCGCGGGTCCGGCGGCTGACGGCGTACGACAGGGTGCCGTAGAGACCGATCGCGGTCACCAGCAGCGCCGTCAGGCTGAAAGTCCCGAACAGCCAGGAGAAGAGCCGCGGCTGGGCGAGCGTCTCCTCGACCTCGTCGCTGAACCGGCTCACCTTGACGCCGAGATTCGGATCCAGCTTGCGCAGGATGGCGCGGACAGGATTCACCGCGCGCAGCGAATCGCCCGCGGTCCTCACCTGCAGCGCCATGGTGGGCTCGTAGTGCTGGGCGAACGGCAGATAGAAGCGGGGGTGCGGTTCGGCCGGCAGCTCCGCGAAGCGGATCCCGCGCACGACGCCGATCACCTCGTGGACCGTCCCATCCCCCAGCGTGACGCGCTCCCCCACCGCCCCCCCGTCCGGCCACAGGGCCTGCGCCGCCGCCTGATCGAGGATCACCACCAGCGGGGCCCCCTTGCGGTCGGCGGCCGAGAAGCCCCGGCCGCCCAGGAGCGGGATCCGCAGAGTGTCGAAGAACCCTGGGCTCACCACGTCGTACTCCAGGGTCAGCGGCGGCGTCTGGGCGGAGCCGTCCGCCGGCCGCAGGCTGCCGATCCGGCTCTCCCCGGCCTCGCGCCCGAGCGGCACGGTCAGGGTCAGCGCGGCGGCCTTCACGCCGGGCAGCCGGCTCACCTGGTCGAGGAGCTGATCGTAGAACGCATAGCCGGAGGATTCCTGGACCCCGCGCAGCGACAGGTCCATCTGCAGGTTGACGATGTTCCGGCTGTTGAACCCGGTCTCGACCGACCGCAGGTTCTGAAGCGTGCGGACGAACAGCCCGGTGCTGACGAGCAGCATCAGGGAGACGGTGACCTGCCCGACGACCAGGAGCTCCTGCAGGCGGGTGCGCCCGCGCTCCCGCACTCCCTCGCCCCCGCGGCGCAGCATCGGCACCACCTGGCGGCGCGTGGACCAGAGAGCGGGAGCCAGGCCGAAGGCCACGCCGGCGGCCAGGGAGAGGCCGACCGTGAAGGCGATCACCCGGCCGCCGACGGCGACGCTGACCGTCGGCAGGAACCGTCCCAGAGGGAGCCCCTGGATCGCATCCACCACGAAGAGCGCCAGCAGGAATCCGGCCACTCCGCCGAGGCACGAGAGCGCCACGCTCTCGGTGAGGAGCTGGCGCACCAGGCGGCTGCGGGTGACCCCCAGGGCGAGCCGGACGCCGATCTCCTCCTGCCGCGCCGCCGTCTTGACCAGCAGCAGGCCCCCCAGGTTGGCGCACACCACCAGCATGAGCAGCGCGGTGACGATCGACAGCAGCACCAGCGGAGTGGAGAGAGAGGCCTGGTTCCCCGGCCAGACGCCGAGCCCCGGATAGAGCGCGAGCGGAGGGGGGCGCCGCTCGCGGGGGAGCCCCGCTCCCAGATGGTCCGCCAGCCGGTCCATCTCCGCCTGGGCGTGCTCGAGATCCAATCCGGGAGCGAGACGGCCGAAGAACCAGAACAGCCAGGCGGGCTTCTCCGCGAAGAGGCCGCCCGGCAGGCGCGTGGGGAGAAGCAGGGGCGCGGTCTCCATCGGCATCCAGACCGCGGTCTGCTCCATGTGCAGCGTGCCGTGGAACCCCTGGGGCGCGACGCCGATCACCACGAAGGTGCGGCCATTCAGGTTGATCGGGCTGCCGATCAACTGCCGGCGGGCGCCGAAGGCCCGGTGCCAGAGGTCGTGGCTGATGACCGCCTCGGGCTGCCGCTCGCCCCCCCCCCGCCCGGGACGAACAGACGGCCCAGGGAGCTCTCGAGGCCGAGGAGCCTGAAGTAATTGTCGGTGACCAGCTGGCCGCTCACGCGCTGCGGATCGCCGGCGCCCGACAGGTTCAGCGGCAGCGGAAAGTAGGCCGCCAGGCCGGCGAAGACATGGTTGGAGCTCCGGTAGCGCTGGAAGTCCGGATAGTTGAGCGCCGGCGAGTACTCCTCTCCCGGGAGCCCCTTGATCGCCTGCGGCCGGGCGGCCAGGGAGACGATCCGGCCCGGGTTCCTGACCCCGGGAAACGGCCGCAGCAGCAGCGCGTCGACGACGCTGAAGACCGTGACGCTGGCGCAGATCCCGAGCGCCAGGCAGGCGACCGCCACGATCGTGAAGCCGACGTTGTTGTTCAGCTTGCGGAAGCCGTACCGGACATCCAGGGGAACGCTGATCATAGGAAGCTCGAACCGCGCCGTCGCAGATTGGAGACGGTCCTCCTTGTCGGGAGTTCCGGCAAAGATTAGCATCTTTGCATGGCCATGAAAACTGGATCCTGGACGCTCGCTCTTTTTTTCCTGGTTACGGCGCTCGCCGGGCAGGAGTCGCCGATCCAGTGGCCGGTCCCGCCGCCGGGTCCCCCCCGCGAGGCCGCCGCCCCGCCGCGCGTCCTGATCGGAGTCACCGAGCTCGCCGCCGCGCTGGCGGCGGGCGCCATCCCCATCGACGCCGCGGATCTCGGCGGCGATCTCGGCGGTGACCTCGCCGGCCTCCGCGCGCGGCTCGCCGGGCTGGGGATCTCCGGCCGGGAGACGGTCGTGGCCTATGGGACGGACCGCGAGGCGGTCGCCCGCGCCTACCGGCTCCTGCGCCAGGCCGGATGCGCCGAGGTCCGCGTCCTCGACGGCGGGCTCGCCGCCTGGCGCGCCGCCGGCCGGGATCTCGAGACCGGCCCGCCGCGCCGCGCCGCCGCGGCGTTCCGCCCCGCCACGCGCGGCGAGGAGGCCGCGGCGGACGCCGGCTGGATCGCCGGCACGTTCGCCCAGGCCGGCGTCCAGCTCCTCGACGTCCGCGACGTCCGGGGGTGGGAGCGCTGGGAGACTCCTCCCACCTTCGCCGCCGGCCACATCCCCTACAGCCTCCCCTTCGACCCCCGCGCCCTGCTGAAAGCGGGCGGCGGCTGGCCGGCCCCGGACGCGGTCCGCGGCTACTTCGCCTCCTTCGGCCCGCGCCCCGGC
Organism: uncultured Acidobacteriota bacterium; assembly: GCA_963792575.1. GTDB lineage: Bacteria > Acidobacteriota > Thermoanaerobaculia > Multivoradales > UBA5704 > DATARR01. The sequence continues at coordinate 48,087 of CAWBWZ010000016.1, read as the reverse complement.
GACCCGGTGCGCCTGGACTCCACCTTCGTGCTTTACGGGGAAGACGCGAGCGATCCCCGGCTCGACCTCGGCTATCTGCTCCTCGAGCTGGGCGGCCTCGACGCCCGCGTCTTTCCGGGCGGTTGGAAGGAATGGAAGGGGGACGGCGCGCGGCCGGTGGTGAGGGTGGTCTCGGCCGCGGACCTGGCGGCCCGCCTGCGGCGGGAGAACCCCGGGCTCGCCGCGGATCGAACGCCGCGCGGCCTCATCCTGTTCGACCTCCGCGAGCCCCGGGACTTCGCGATCGGCCACCTGCCGGGGGCCCTCAGCCTCCCCTTCCTCCACTTCCCCGAAGAGTTCGGCAAAGCGGTGGCGGCGGGGTGGCCCGGCGCCGACCGCGCCAGGATGCCGCTGGTGCTCTACTGCTATGGGATCGACTGCGTGCGCAGCCGCAAGGCAGGAGCCCAGGCGGCGAGCCTCGGCTTCCACGACGTGCTCTGGTTCCGTGGCGGCGTCGAGGAGTGGCGGCAGGCTGGCTATCCGCTTCTCGACTCCCCTCTCCCTACTCCTTCTCCTCCTTCGTCCCGGGAGCGGGCTTCACCCGGACGTGGAGACGGACGTCCTTGACCTTGACCTCCGGGCCGTCGTCGAGCGCCAGCGTGTCGGACGTGCTCAGGGCCCGGTTGCGGTCGGCGTCCTGCCAGCCGCGGGAGGTGTGCGCCCTCCCCTCGCGAGGCTTGACCTCCACCCAGCTCTGCCCCTTGAGATCGGCCTTCAGCGAGCCGGTCGGCTCGACCACCAGCCCGGTTTCCAGGTAGTAGCCGGGCCCCATCCAGGTGACGACATAGGCCTGGCCGTTGAGCCGCACGGTCGCACCGACTTCGAGCGTCAACTGGGTCTCGACGTGGAGGGTCCCGCAGGTCTTGGTGTTGTGCACCGAGTCGCAGTAGGCCAGCGTCTCGGTGCCGGGCTCCGCCTCCAGGATCATCTCCTGCGCCTTCACGGCCGCGGGGAGAAGCGCCACGACGGAGACGATGATGGTGGGGAGGATGACGCGACGAAACAATTGCATGGTTCGGCTCCTTTCGAGAAAAGAATTCCCCAAAGAGATCTCATGGATCGACCGCCTTTCACCGGCCTCCCCCGACGCAATGAAAAACAATCGAATCTACGAAGATTTTATCACTGATCCCGCGGGCCACAGCCGGCGGAAGCAGAACCACTGGTGCGGTTGCCGCCGGATCACCTCCTCGAGATCGGCGGTGAACCGGCCGAGCGCCTCGCGGAGGTCCCCCTGCCGGTCGCCGCTCTGGGCGACGTGAATCGCGGGCCGGAGGATGCAGCGGTAATGCAGCCGCCCCTCGCGCAGGACGAAGGCGGGGACGATCGGCACGCCGGCGGCGCGGGCGAGGGCGGCGGGGCCGACCGGCAGCGCGAAGGGGCGGCCGAACAGGTCCACCTCCACCGTGCGGCCACCGGCGCGCGGGCGGTCCCCCTGGAGGGCCACGACCTCCCCCCGGCGCAGGGCGTCCAGGAGGTCCATGCCGAGCTGCGGGTCGTCGGCGAAGTGGGTGATGTAGAGCTCGCCGCCGCAGCGCCGGATCAGCCCCTCGATGAACCGCTGCGCCCGCGGATCGGTCTCCGGCTCGCGCACGACATGGACCAGCCGCCCGTCCCGGGACGCGGGGTGCATCGAGCCCACCTCCCAGGCGCCGATGTGGGCGGTGACCAGGATGAAGCCGCCGGCGCCCCCCGCCAGCTCTTGCCAGGCGTCCAGCCCCTCGATCTCGATGTTGAAGACGCGGTCCGTGCTCAGCCGTTCATAGCGCTCCGAGAGGCACCAGGCGAAGGTGTGGAAGGTGCGGTGGATCCGGCGCTGGCGCTCCCACCAGCCGCAGGGGCCGAGCACCGCCTCGAGGTTGGCGGCGATGGCGGCGCGGATCTTTCGCAGGGCGACCCAGAAGAAGGCGGTGAACAGGTTGAGCACCACCCGCAGACCCCAGTTGGGGAGGATGGAGACGCCGAACTGGTGGATGCGGAACCAGAAGACCCCGGTGACATGGAAGGGCCCCAGGAGGCGGCGGCTCCAGCCGCCCTCCGGCGCATGCGGTGGGGTCTCGCGGGGAATGGCAACGCTCATGAAAGCCGTCTCTCGTCCTTTCCGTCGTCCGTGCTCTTGGCGTCCGTTTCCTTATTGTCCCACGGTTCGGGCTTCGGGCGGCGGTTTCTCGCCGTTCTCTCCAGGCCGGCCTCGAGGGCGGGCAGCACCAGGATGGTGGCCAGCAGGCAGGCGGCGATACCGCCGCCCACCAGGATGCCGGCGTGGCGCAGGCCGGGCACCCGCGACGAGAACAGGCTGCCGAAGCCGATGACGGTGGTCAGCGTCGCCAGGGAGAGGGCGAGCCCCATGTCCTCCGCCGCCCCCTTCAGGCCACGCTCCGGATGGAGGCGCTTCCAGTGGACGGCGTGCCCCCCAAGGTCGATGCCGGTGCCGAACAGCAGGGGGATGGTGAAGGCGGCCAGCAGATCCAGGGGGAGGCCCGCCAGACCCCAGAGACCGAAGGTCCAGATACTGCCGAGGGCAAGCGGGAGGGCCGCCAGCAGCGCGTCCCGCACCCGGCCGTGGAAGGAGATGAGCACCACCGCGCCGACCAGGACCAGGGCGAGGACGCCCGACCGCGCGAGATCCGTCACGGCCAGGTTGCGCAGCTCCCGCCCGACCCGCGGGATGGAGGCCAGTGCCACGTCCCCCGGCCGCGGCGAGAGGCGCGCGAGCTCCCGCGCCAGGGCTTCCGTATCGACCCCGGCGCCGCTGCCCAGGGGGAGCCGCACGTGCACGGCGACCGCGGCCCCTTGAGGCCCCTGGCGCACCAGCTCCGACATCCAGCGCGGCCACTGCGCGAGCGGGGGCGCTCCCGGATCCTTCCCCTGGCCGATCGTCCGCAGGGTCTCCAGGGTCGGGGCGAAGGGGTCGAGCCGGAAGCCCGCCGCGGCCAGCTCCCGCCGCAGGTCGTCCGCCGCCCGTTCCAGGGGGAGCCCGCGCAGTTCAGCCAGGCGCCGCTGGAGGCGGTCGCCCCGCACCAGCCAGTCGGCGGGAGAGGTGATCTCCGCCTTCGGCCCCAGCCGCGCCGCCAGGAGTTCGCGCGCCGCGGCAGCGCGGTCGAGCGCCTCGTCGAGAGTGCGCCCGTGCAGCACCACCGAAAAGGTGTCCAGCCCCACCGAGAAGGTCCGCACCAGCAGCCGCTCGGCCTCGGCCGACGGCGCGTCGGCCGGCCGCAGCGTCCGCAGGTCGGTGGAGAGCTCCAGGCGCGAGACCCCCCAGCCGGATACCGCGGTGAGCAGAGCGGTGAGGACGAGCGACAGGCGCCAGTGCCGCGCCGACCAGCGGGCGATGCCGGCGAAGACCGGCTGCCCGAACCGGGGCCAGAGCCGCAGGGGGCGGAGGCGGGACGAGGCGCGCGGGAACGCGGCGGCGAGGGCGGCCGCCACCGTGGCGGTGGTCACCAGGGTGGTCATCACGCCGATGGACAGCACCAGCCCCACCTCGTGCAGCAGCCGGAAGTGGGCGATCCCCAGTGCGGCGAGACCCGCGGCCGTGGTGAGGGCCGCCGTGGTGATCCCCGGCCCGGTCTCCCGGAAGGTCGCGTTCAGGGCCGCCGCGATCTCCATCCCCCGCTGCCGCAACTCGCGGAAGTGGACCGAGGCGTGGATGCCATAGTCGACCCCCATCCCCAGGAGGGCGGCGGTGAAGCCCATCCCCAGAGCGCTGATGCTCCCCAGCTCCAGCGCCGCGCCGCCCACCATCCAGATCGTGCCGACCGCCACCCCCGTCAGGATGATGGTGGTGAAGAACCAACCCTCGAAGCCGAGGATCATCACCAGCGCGAGCCCGAGGACAGTGCCGGAGGCCGAGTTGGAGAGGTCGGCGCGGAAAAAGGCCTCGTCCTGGGCGGCGTAGATCGGCCCCCCCACGGCCTGGAAGTCGAGCGGCGCGCCCGCGGACTTGCGGACCGCGCCATAGGCCCCCTGCAGCGCGGCGATCAGGGCGCGCCCCCCGCGGGGTCCATCTCGGCGCTGGCGGGCGTGAGGATCACCAGGGTGGCGTCGCCGCCGGCGGAGACGAAGGCGCCGCTCAGGGGGTCGATCGGCAGCGACGAGGCGGCGGCCCCCAGCAGCCCTTCCGAGAGGCCCAGGGGATCAGCGGCGAACAGCGGCGCCGCGAAGCCCCCCATCGGGCTGCGCAGCGCCCCCCGCATCTCGGCGACGCGGTCGTGGATCGCCCGCGGATCGAGGCGGCGGGCGAGGTCCTCCCGCCAGCCCGGCGTGCGGAGCAGCAGCGGCATGCGGGGCGCCACGTGGCCGAAGAAGAAGCGCTCGTCCTCCTCCGTCAGGCCGGAGCGGGCCTCGGCCACCAGCGGGCTCCGCCGCATGCGGTCGGCCAGCTCGCTGGCGGCGTTGATCAGGACCTCCGGTTCCGCCGGCCGGCCGCCGGGCGCGCGCACCAGGATGAAGACCTTCTCGAAGCCGCCGAAGGTGTGCAGGAAGGTGCGGTAATCCTCCGCCGCCGGCGCCCCCTCCGGCAGCAGGGCCTCGATCTGGGTCTCGATGCGGAAGCGGGAGGCGGGGACGAGGCAGGCCAGGGTCAGCAGCAGCGACGCCGCCAGCACCAGGCGCGGCCGGCGGGCGATGAGAACGGCGAGCCACGACGAGAAGCGGCCGAACATCGAGGAGCTTGCGGTGGAGATCATGCCGAGGCGCCGGCGTCCACCACCAGCGTCTGGCCGGTGACCGCCGCCGCGCGGTCCGAGAGGAGGAAGTGGACCGCCTGCGCCACGTCGGCCGGCAGCACTCCGCGCACCAGGCACTCGCCGGCGCGCAGGTGGGTGACCGCCGCCTCGGGCAGGCCCGCCGTCAGGTCGGTGGCGACGAAGCCGGGGACCACGGCGTTGACCCGCACGCCGCGCTTGCCGGTCTCCCGCGCCAGCGACCGGGTGAGCCCCAGGATGCCGGCCTTGGAGGCGGCGTAGGCCCCCTGGCCGGCGACGCCGTGGAGAGCCGAGAGCGAGGAGACGTTGACGATCGACCCCCGCCGCCGCACCATCATCCCCCGCAGCACCGCCCGGCAGCAGCGGAAGAGGCCGCCGAGATTGGTGTCGAGCACCGCCTCCCAGTCCGCGTCCGAGGTCATGGCGAGGAGCGACTCGCGGCGCAGCCCGGCGTTGTTGACCAGGCCCGCCACCGGCCCCAGCGCCGCCTCCACCTCGGCGACCAGATCGTCCGGCCGCGCGCGGATCGCGCAGGTCCAGATGGAAGGCCCGCGCCCCGGTCAACGCCGCGACCTCGCGCGCCGCCTCCTCGCCGGTATTCCAGGTGAAGGCCACGCGGGCATCCGGCTCGGCGGCGAGGACCTCGACGATCGCCCGGCCGAGGCCCCGGCTGCCGCCGGTTACGAGGATCGCGCCCATGGCAGCATCTCGAGCCGGGCGCGGGCGACGGCGCCGGCGATCCGCAGGCTGTCCAGCAGCGGCCGGTAGTGGCTGGTGGTCCGCCCGTCGGCGAAGCCCAGCCGCACCGGCACCGTGATCACCCGGAAACCCCGCCGGCCCGCCCGCACCACCACCGCGCTCTCGGCCTCGAAGCGCGCCTCGGGGAAGCCGACGTCCTCGATCAGGCGCCGCGAGTAGTAGCGGAACCCGGTCTGGATGTCGGCGAGGTGCTGGCCGGCGGCGAGCGAGATCGCCCGCGAGGAGAGGCGGTTGCTGGCCCGCCGCACCGGGCCCATCTCGCTGAACAGGTGGTCGCGCACGCCGAGCACCAGGTCGCCGCCGGCCGCCGCCGGCGCCAGCAGCTTGGGGATCTCCTCGGGGAGGTGCTGGCCGTCGGCGTCGAGGGTCACCACGCCGTCGAAGCCGCGGCCGAAGAGGTCGGCGAAGGCGAAGGCGAGCGCCGCTCCCTTGCCGCGGTTGCGCGGGAAGGAATGGACGCGCGCGCCGGCGCGGCGGGCCTCCTCGGCGGTGCCGTCGGTCGAGCCGTCGTCCACCACCAGCACCTCCGGCAGCTCGAGCAGGGCGCCTCGCGCGACCGCCCCCACCGAGGGGGCCGCCTGATAGGCGGGGATAGTAGCGGCGATTCGCAGGCTCAAGACTCCTCCAAAGGATGGCGGGATTTTAGCCCAACCCGGCAAAATCGCTTTCTCATCGCCGAAAACCCCAGGGTTCAGGCCCTTCCCAGCACCACCCAGGCCGCCGCGCCCCCCGCCGCCAGGCTGGTGGCGAGGACCACGGACGGGGCCGGCAGGAGGGAGCCGTCGAGGGGGGGAATCCCGAGCTCGGGGTCGGGCTCATCGCAGCCGGGGGTGGGGGCCAGCGGATGGCCGGCCGCCGCCAGCACCGCCGCCGCCAGGTGGCCCCCCCCGAACTCGCCGGTGACCGCCTTGGGCGCGGCGACCGGCGGCAGGGGCGCGCCCGCCCAGACGGCGCGGAGCACCTCGGCTTCCAGCCGGTCGCCGTCGACCGTGCCGGCGGCGCCGGAGACCACGAGGTCGATGCCGGCGGGCTCGACGCCGGCACGCTCCAGGGTGCGCCGCAACCCCCGGGCGAGCGCCTGGTGCCCGCGCCCCCAGCCGGAGGGGGGCGCCGTGGGATCGAAGGCGCTCCCCCAGGCGAGGACCCGGGCCAGGGCCCGCCCGCCGCGGGCGGCGAGGCCGGCGGCGCTCTCCAGCACCGCCACCGTCCCCCCCTCGCCGGCCAGGAAGCCGTTGCGGCGGCGGTCGAACGGCCGCGCCAGCTCCTCCCCGCCCTCCGCCCCCGCCCGGGCCAGGGCGCCGAAGCGGTCGAGCAGGGCGTGCAGGAGCGGCGTCATCTCGTCCACCGCGCCGGCGAGGACGCGGCCGGCGCGGCCGGCGGCGATCTCGGCGGCGCCACGCCGAGGGCGAGCAGCGGCCCGGCCTCGCGCTGGCAGACCGTGAGGCTCGCCCCGCGCGCCTTGAGGGCGATGGCGATCTGCGCCGCCGGCGCGTTGGCGACGCTCTCCATGAACAGCGACGGCGAGGCGGCCTCCGGGTTCTCGCAGGAAGATCTGCTTGAGCAGCGTCTCGGTGTTGGAGGACGGCCCGAAAGCGGTGGCGATCACCACCGCCGTGCCGGCCTCCCCTGCCTTGTCGGGCTTGTCGAGAATATCGAGGCCGGCGCAGCGCAGGCCCATGCGCGAGGCCGCCACCGCCAGCTTCGAGGGGGGGCTCATGCGGCGCGACTCCGCCGGCGACAGCCAGCCCGCCAGCGCGCCCGCGGGCACCAGGCAGGCGCGGCGGGCGCCGCAGGGGAGGTGATAGCCGGCCGGAGCGGTCGATCTCGACGGTGAGGGGGGACCCCGCGGCCAGGGCGGCGGCGAGACCGTCGCAGCCGCTCCCCCAGGCGCCCAGGGTGCCGAGACCGGTGAGGAAGACCGGCTCTCTCAAGCGGCCCGGCCCGTCCACCGCGAGAAGACGAGCGCGGCGTTGGAGCCACCGAAGGCGAGGCTGGTGGAGACCGCCGCCCGCGCGCCGGACAGGAGGAGAGGCTCGCCGATCACCAGCGCGACCGGCAGCTCCGGGTCCGCCTCCCCATCCCACCGCACCGGGTGCAGCTCGCCGTGCCGCAGGCAGAGCACCGTGGCGACCGCCTCGATGGCGCCGGAGCAGCCGAGCAGATGGCCGATCAGCGCCTTGGTGGCCACCAGCGGCATGCCGCCGGCGCGGTCGCCGAACACCCGCCGCAGGGCCTGCCACTCGGCGGCGTCGTTGAGCGGCGTGCCGGTGCCGTGGACGTTGACGAAGTCGATCGCTGCCGGCGGCGAGGCCGGCGTCCGCCAGCGCCGCCGCCAGCGCCGCCGCGGCGCCGGCTCCCGAGGGGTCCGGCGCTGTCATGTGATGGGCGTCGCAGGAGGCGCCGGCGCCGGCGAACACCGCCAGCGGCTCGGCCCCCCGCGCCAGCGCCCGCTCCAGCGGCTCCAGCACCAGCACCGCCGCCCCCTCGCCGAACGACATGCCGGCGCGCTCGGCACGGAACGGCCGGCAGGGGACCTCGTCCACCGAGCGCAGGGAGTTGAAGCCGGCGTAGGTCAGCTGGCAGAGGGAGTCGGAGCCGCCGGCGATCGCCACCTCCACCTCGCCCGAGCGCACCGCATCCAGCGCCGCGCCCAGAGCCAGCGCCCCGGAGGCACAGGCGGAGGAGTAGGTCGCCACCGGGCCGGTGACCCCGAGGTGGCGCGCCACGGCGTCGCCGGGCGCGTTCACCTGTTGCGGGATCAGGGCCGAGAGGCGCGCCCGCCGCGGATCGCGCAGGAACTCGGCGAAGAAGAGCTCGCTCTCGTACATGCCGCCCGTGCTGCTGCCGAAGTAGACCCCGATCTCAGCATTCTCGTCGAACGGCGCCGCGAGCCCGGCCATGTCGACCGCCTCCAGGGCGGCGAAAAGAGCGAAGCGGTCGGCGATCGACAGCCGGCGCCAGCCCGGGCAGGCGCGCGCCAGGAGCGGCGGCGGCGCCGCCGCCTCGGCGGCCAGGTGGGTGCGGTGCTGGGAGTGGTCGAAGCGCTGGAAGGGGCCGATGCCGGGCTGGCCGGCCCGCAGCCCCGCCCACAGGGAAGGGATGCCCCAGCCCAGGCCGCAGACCGCACCGACCCCGGTGACGGCGACCCGCCGGTCCGGCTGATCTCGCTGCATGACAGGTCCCAGGGGTGCCACCTCTCGGCGGTCTTCTAGGTCCGCCCCTCGATGAACTGGGAGAGTGTAGAGACCGAGGAGAAGACCTCGCGGCCGATCTCCTGGCTCTTGATCCGGATGCCGAACTCCTTCTCGAGCGCCACCACCAGCTCTAGAGCGTCCACGGAATCGAGCCCCAGCCCCTCCCCGAACAGGGGGGCCTCGTCCTCGATCATCTCCGGTCTCATCCCCTCGAGGTTGAGACTCTCGACGATCAGGCGCTTGATCCGGACCGGGGTGGTGACTGCTTCCGACATACGAGAAGAACCTCTGAGATCCGGCGGCTCAACAGCCACCGTGCGGCACGGCCCGCAGGTTTTTGACTCCGGGTCGTCAATGCTAGCGTGCCGCGGGGGGCGCTGGCAACTCGAACCCTTTCTTCAACAAGTCCTTAGCGGCCCCGGGAGGCCCCGCCGCTGGTATCATCCCCCCCTTCGCGGAAAGGAGACGAGCAGTCGGTTTGAGCACTCAAGACCCGATTCTCCAGGCGTTCGAACGCCTCGCGCGGCGCGCTCCCCTCGCCCCCCTGGTGGCCTCGCCGGAACGGCGGGCGACCGTGAGCGACGTCGACGCCCTGGCGCGAGCCGCCGGCCGCCAGCTGGCGGAAAAGCCATGGGTTGCAAAGCTCGCGCCAGGAACCGTCGTGGGGCTCGCCGCCGCCAACGGCCCCGGCTTCCTCGCTTCCCTGCTGGCGCTGCGCCGGGCGGGGCTGGCCGCCCTGCTGTTCGATCCCCGGACCCCTGAGCCCGAGGCGCGCCGCGTCCTCCGCGCCCTGGGGGCACCCGCTCTCCTGCACTGCCCGGAGGGGTGGCCGCAAGGTCCGGAGGGGTGGTCCATCGTGTCCCCTCCGGAGGACGAAACGGAGCCGTCCCTCCCGATCATCCCCCTCCCCGCGGACATCGCGGTCGTCAAGCTCACCTCCGGCTCCACCGGCGCCCCGCGCGGCATCGCCGCCTCCTCGGCGGCGCTGCTGGCGGACGACGCCGCCCTCACCCGCTCGATGGGACTGTCGGACGCCGACCGCCTGCTCGCCACCATCCCCCTCTCCCACTCCTACGGCCTGGCCAGCCTGGCGCTGCCCGCCCTGGTGCGCGGCACCCTGCTGGCGATGCCCGAGGCGGCCGGCGTCTACGACCCCTTCGTCACCGCCGCGCGGCTGGGCGCCACCTTCTTCCCCACCGTCCCCGCCTACCTCGACGCCCTGGCGCGGATGGGCGAGCCGCCCCCCCGCCCGGACTCCCTGCGGCTGGTGATCACCGCCGGCGCCCCTCTCGCCGCCGCCACCTCCGCCCGCTTCCGCGAGACCTTCGGCCTGCCGGTCCACGTCTTCTACGGCTCCAGCGAGTGCGGCGGCATCTGCTACGACCGCGAGGGGGGAGCCGCCGAGCGGGGCACCGTCGGCGCGCCCGTCGAGGGGGTGCGGGTCCTCGTCGAGCCCGACGACGGCCGCGTCACCGTCGAGTCCGCCGCCGTGTCGTCCGGCTATCTGCCGGACCCCGACGAGCGGCTCGCCGGCGGGCGCTTCCGCGCCGGCGATCTCGCGGTCTGGCAGGACGGCGAGCTGGCGCTCCGCGGGCGGGTGGACGACCTGGTCAACATCAAGGGGAAGAAGGTCAACCCGCGCGAGGTGGAGACGGTCCTGGCGGGGCTGCCCGGGGTCGACGAGGCGGCCGTGCTGGGGGTCCCCCTGGCCGGCCCGGGCGAGCTGCTGCGCGCCGTGGTCGCCTGCCGGCCGGGGAGCCTCACGGCCGGCGAGGTGGTCGCCTGGTGCCGCTCGCGTCTCTCGGCGCACAAGGTGCCGCGCAGCGTCATCCTGATCGAGGCCCTGCCGCGCAATTCCCGCGGCAAGCTCGACCGCGCGGCGCTCCTCGCCCTGGAGGCGGAACGCCGTGCCTGAGCCCTACCGGCCGCCGGCCCTGCTGCTCGGCTCGCTCGCCCTGCACGCCGCCGCCGCGGTCGCCCTCGCCGCCGCTCCCCGGCACTGGCGGGTGGTGGCCGGCCTCTGCATCGCCGATCACGTGACCCTCACCGCCGCCTGCCTCTGGCCGCGCGGCCAGCAGGTGGGCGCCAACCTGCTCCGCCTCCCCGCTGGCAGCCCGGAGGAGACGGCAGAGATCGCGCTCACCTTCGACGACGGGCCGGACCCCCAGGTCACCCCGCGCGTGCTCGACCTGCTCGACGACGCCGGCATGCGGGCGACCTTCTTCGTCATCGGCCGCCGCGCCCGCGCCCATCCCGAGATCGTCGCCGAGATCGCCCGCCGCGGCCACCGGGTCGAGAACCACACCGACACCCACCCCCACCTCTTCGCCTGCTACCCCGCCGGCCTCCTGCGGCGGGAGGTCGAGCGCGCTCAAGGCGCGATCGCGGCGGCGGCCGGCCGGCACCCCCGGCTATTTCCGCGCCCCGGCCGGCCTGCGCAGCCCGTTCCTCGACTGGGTGCTCCACCGCTCCGGCCTCCGCCTCGTCTCCTGGACCCGGCGCGGCTTCGACGCCGTCGAGAAGAGCCCGGCGGCGATCGCCCGCCGCCTGCTCGCGGGCCTGGCGCCCCGCGACATCCTGCTCCTCCACGACGGCCGCGCCACCGATCCGCCCACCGGCAACCCGGTCGTCCTCGAGGTCCTCCCGCGGGTGCTCGACGCCCTGGCGGCTCAAGGGTTGTGGTCCGTGCCCCTCCCCGATCCGCCGGGGACAGCCCCATGACCGAGAGGAAGCAGAAGAGCCGCGCCGCGCGGGAGGTCCAGGACGTCCTCTACAAGATGCGCACCGAGGGGATGTCCCCCGGCAAGCAGGCGGCGGCGGTGGCGCTGGGGGTGTTCATCGGCTGCTCCCCGCTGATCGGCCTGCACCTGGTGCTCTGCCTTCTCTTCGCCAAGCTGTTCCGGCTCAACGTCGGGCTCGCCTACCTGGCGGCGCACATCAGCCTGCCGGGGATCACCCCGTTCATCCTGCTGGCGGAGATGGAGACCGGCCGCCGGCTGCGCGGGCAGAGCTACCTGCACATCCACGTCGCCGATCTCAAGGAGCTGGGCCTGCGCCAGGTCGGGGCCGACCTCCTGATCGGCAGCGCGGTCATCGGCGGCGCGCTCGCGGCTCTCTTCGGCCTCCTCGCCTGGTGGCTGGCGCGCCGGCGGCAGGCGCACCCCGAGCTGGAGGCCCTGCTCGAGGAGGCGGCCTGCCCCTATCTGAAGCCCGGCATCTTCGACTGGGAGTTCGTGCGCGGGAAGCTCCGCCACGACCCGCTCTACTTCAACCTCCTGCGCCGGGGGATTCTCCCCGCCGAGGGGGCGCTGCTCGACCTCGGCTGCGGCCGCGGGATCGTCTTCGCCCTGGTCCTCGCCGCCCACGTGCAAGCGGCGAAGGGCAGGTACCCCGAGGATTGGGCGCCGCCGCCGCTCCACCTCGCCTTTCACGGCATCGAGGAGCGCCCCAAGGTCGCCGGGGCCGCCCGCGAAGCCCTCGAAGGCAAGGCCGTCATCGAGACCGCCGACCTGCTGACCGCCGTCTACCCGGAGGCCGACGCCATCCTCCTGCTCGACGTCCTCCACTACCTGCCGGCCGCGGACCAGGAGGCCGTGCTGGCGAAGGCCGCCGCCGCCCTGCAACCCGGCGGCGTCCTCCTCCTCCGCGACGCCGACGCCGGCGCCGGCTGGCGCTTCACCGCCACCCGCCTCCAGGAGCGCTTCTCCGCCCTTCTCCGGCGGCACTGGAAACAGCGCTTCCACTTCCGGAGCGCGGCCGAGTGGACGCAGCTCCTCGAGCGTCTGGGGCTGGCCGTCGACCTCCAGCCGATGGGGATGGGGACGCCCTACGCCAACGTGCTGCTGGCGGCGCGGCGGAGCTCGTAATCCCCTACTCGTACCGGATCGCCTCCTGCGGATCCACCGCGGCGGCCCGACGCGCCGGCATCCAGCTCGCGAACAGGGAGACCGCGGCGAGCAGCACCGGCACGGCCACGAAGGTCGCGGGATCGGTGGGGGTGACGCCGTAGAGCAGCGCGATCATCAGCCGCGTCACCGCCAGGGCGAAGGCGAGGCCGATCGCGACGCCCGTCAGGGTGACGGCCAGCCCCTCCCGCAGCACCATGCGGGAGATGTCCCGCCGCTGCGCGCCGAGGGCCATCCGCACCCCGATCTCCCGCTTCCTCTGGCCGACCACGTAGGAGATGACGCCGTAGATCCCCACCGCGCCGAGCAGCAGGGCGACCGCGGCGGCGATCACCAGCAGCAGCATGGTGAAGGAGGTCCGCGCCATCGAGCGCGCCACGATCTCCCGCATCGGCCCCACCCGGGAGAGCGGCAGATTGGGATCGAGTTCGCGGACCACCCCGCGGACAGGCGCCACCAGGGCGGCGGGATCGACCCGGCCCCTCACCACCAGGAAGAAGCTCCGCGGCGCCCACTCCTCCTTGGCGTCGAAGCGCACCATCGGGAAATAGATGCTCTCGGCCGGCTTCTCCTCCAGGCCGCGGTCGTGGACGTCGCCGACGACGCCGGCGATCGTGTACCACATCGGCTCCTTCTGCATGCCGGCGGTCAGCCGCTTGCCGAGCGGGCTCCTGCCTTTCCAGAAGCGTTCCGCGAGACCCCGGCTCACCACGACCTCCCGCCGCGACGGGTCCAGGCGGTCGAACGCCCGCCCCTCGATCACCGGGATGCCCATCGCCTGAAAATACCCGGGGCTGACGAAACGGGTGCCGAGCAGCGGCGGCACCTCGTCGGGCCGCACCGGGAAGTCCTCCATGGTGTAGGCGCTGGTCGAGTCGTCGCCGGAGAGCGGCAGGGGATCGGCGGTGGCCGCGCCCGCCACCCCCGGCAGCGCCCGCACGCGGTCGAGGAGCTGGCGCACGAAGCCGAGGGTGGCGGTGGTGGTCGGGTAGACGGCCTCCGGCAGGTCGAGCCGCAGGGCGAGGACGCCGCGGGGATCGAAGCCGGGGTCGACGCCGCGCAGCCGCCAGAAGCTCTTCACCATCAGCCCCGAGACGATCAGCAGCACCAGGGCGAGAGCCACCTGGGCGACCACCAGGACGTTGCGGGCACGGTGGCGCTCGCGCCCGCCGGTGCCGCCGCGCCCCCCCTCCTTCAGGGCCGGCACCAGCGCCGGACGGCCGTAGCGCAGCGCCGCGAGGCCGCCGCAGAGAAGGCCGGCGAGGATGGAGAGCAGGAGGGTGAAGAGGAGCGCGCGGCCGTCGACGGCGATCTCCTCCAGCCGCGGGATCCCCTGCGGGCGCAGAGCCGCCAGCAGGCGCCCGCCCGCCCCGGCCAGGGCGAGCCCGAGGGCGCCGCCGAGCAGCGCCAGCGTCAGGCTCTCGCCCAGGAACAGGCGGGTGACGTCGCCGCGCGTGGCGCCGAGGGCGGTGCGCACGGCGACCTCCCGCTGCCGCCCCTCGGCGCGCACCAGGAAGAGGTTCGCCACGTTGGCGCAGGCGATCAGCAGGATGCAGGCGACGCTCCCCAGCAGCACCCAGAGCACCCGCTCGATGCTCCCCACCACGTCGTCGCGCAGCGGGTTCACCAGGACGGTGAACTTCGACTGCTCGAGCATGCCGCGGTTGATGTCCCCGTCGCTGTAGACCTCCGGGATGCGCCAGACGAGCACCGAGAGCTCGCGGGCGGCCCGCTCGGTGGAGATCCCCGGACGGAGCCGGCCGATCCCCCGGTAGTTGAAGTTGCCGGCCTCGAGATGGGCGTGATCGATCGTCATCGGCACCCAGAGCTCGGTCTCCGGCGAGGGGAAGCGGAACCCCGCCGGCATCACGCCGACGATCCGGCGTTCGACGCCGTCGACCCGCAACGTCCCCCCCAGCGCCTTGGGATCGCCGCCGAAGCGGCTCCGCCAGAGGCGGTCCGAGAGGACGGCGACCTTCTCCGCCCCCGGCTTCTCGTCCGCCTCCTGGATCGTCCGGCCCTGGGCCGGCGGCACCCGCAGCACCGAGAAGACCGAGCCGGTGGCGGCCGTCGCGCCCAGCCGCTCGGGGCTCTGCCGGCCGGTCAGCGTCACCGAGCCTTCCGAGTAGATCCCGAGATCCGTGAGCATCCGGTTCTCCCGGCGGTAGAGGACGTAGCTGCCGGTCGAGTGGTCGAAGTGGCGGAAATTGATCCCCGGCGCGTCGTTCCAGACCCCGACCAGGCGGTCCGGCTCCGGATACGGGAGCGGCCGGATCACCACCGCGTCGACGACGCTGAAGATCGCGGCGTTGGCGCCGATGCCGACGCCCAGGGTGATCACGGCGACCAGCAGGAAGCCCGGGCTGCGGCGCAGCCCCCGGAGCAGGGAACGGAACGTCGCGGGAACAGAGCTCATCGGCACCTCCAGAAACAGGGGGGCGGAGCGCCGCCTCCAGAGCACACTACGGCGTGGGGAGCGCGGATGTTACAGCGCCCGCCAGGGAGGATGTTCCGGAGACCCGCAACCGGGTTACCATGGGACTACTTCTTTGATCTCCTGAAAGGAGCGGTTCATGAGAGTGCACGCTGTGCTGTCTTTCCTTGCCGGAGGATTGCTCTTCCTCGCCGCCTCTCCCCCGGCCTCGGCCGAGGGCCGGGTCACCTTTAACGACATGGTCGTCCAGAAGTGCCCGGACAACGGGAACTGCCCGTGGAAGCTGAGCTGCGGCGTGGAGGGGAAGCCGGAGTCCGAGATGTTCGCGGGGACCAAGGCGAAAACCAAGTACACCGTGAACATCAACCGCGGTCTCGACGTCCGCAACTTCCCGGCGGAGATCCGCTGCACCGCCTGGCGGGACACCGGCTGGATCGGCACCACCTGGGACAAGCTCAACACCACCACGATCAGCATCCCCGCCGGTGGCGAGTACACCCTCGACATCAACAGCCGCGACAATGGCTCGGTGACCGTCCGCATGAGCGTGGACAGCCTCGAGAACTTCATGCCCTCTCCAGCCGCGCCGCCGGCCGCGCCGGCCACGGGGAAAAAGGCCGCCGCCGCCAAGCCCCAGCCCGTGCCCCAGTACCTCGGCATCTTCAACCCCGAGCCGGAAGGGCGCGCGGTGGTGATCGGCCTCGAATGGGCCCCGTTCAAGCAGCGGGTGGATGAGCTCGGCTCCCGGGGGCTCCAGCTGATGGACATCGAGACCTTCGAGCAGGGGGGCAAGGTCTACTGGAGCGGCATCTTCCGGAGCACCCAGATCGCGACTCTCCTGATCGCCAACCAGGACTGGGACACCTTCCTCAAGAACTGGAAGACCGTCACCGGCAGCCGCAAGCGGCTGATCAACTTCACCGTCTACCAGAATGGCGGCAAGGCCAACTTCGCCGGGCTCTACCGCGACCTGAGCGAGAAGCACTCCTTCTGGGTCGGCCAGTCCCGCAAGGACTTCGAGGCCAAGGTCAAGGAGCTCGCCAGCACCCAGGGGCTGCGGCTGCTCGACATGAACGCCTACCGCTCCGGCGGCACGTCGCTCCTCTATGCCGGGACGTTCCGGTATCAGGACACCCCCAAGGAGTTCTGGACCGCCCTCGATCAGAACGCCTTCAACGCCAAGTGGCAGGCGGCCCGCGGCAAGCAGATGCAGCTGGTCGACGTCGAGACCTACAGGGAAGGCGACAAGCGCTACTACGACGCCATCGTCCACGCCGGCTCGCCGGGGGAGGTGGCCCTGGATCTCAACGCGGCCGCCTTCGCGACCCGCTGGCGGTTCATGGTCGCCAAGGGGCTCCGCCCGACCAACCTGTCGGTCTACCGGGACTAGCGCACCTCACTGTAGGGGGGCGGCCCCACAGGGCCGCCCCTGCATCCCGTCCGGTCAGGCCGGATAGAACTCCACCTCGCCCGCCTCCCGCGTCAGGATCGTGCCGGCCTCGCCGCGGGCGATGCGGGTGACGTCGGCGAGCGCGCCGATGGCCGCCGTCTTGCCGGTGCGCTCGGCGAACTCGACCGCGGCCTCCACCTTGGGGCCCATCGAGCCGGTGGCGAAGTCGTAGGCGGCGAGGGCCCGCGGCGAGGCCCGCCGGATCGCCCGCTGGGTGGCCTTGCCCCAGTCGAGATAGACCGCGTCGGCGTCCGTCGCCATGATGAAGAGGTCCACCTCCAGCTCGCGCGCCATCAGGCAGCTCGCCCGGTCCTTGTCCACCACCGCGTCGATCCCCTGCAGCCGGCGCCCCGGCGCGTACATCGTCGGAATGCCGCCGCCGCCGGCGCAGATCACGATGCACCCCTTCTCGAGCAGCCATTTGACCGGCCGGATCTGGAAGATCCGCTTCGGCAGCGGCGACGCCACCACCCGCCGGAAGCCGTCGCCGTCCGGCGCCATCACCCACCCCCTCTCCGCGGCGAGGCGGCGGGACTCCTCCTCCGTGTAGACCGGGCCGATCGGCTTCGAAGGATTCTCGAAGGCCGGATCGTCCGGATCGACCTCGACCATCGAGAGGATGGTGGCGAACGGCTGCTCGAAGGGGAGGAGATTGCCGAGCTCCTGCTCGATCATGTAGCCGATCATCCCCTCCGTCTGCGCGCCCAGCACGTCGAGGGGAAAGGCGCTGGCCTGCTGGTAGGCCGCGCTCTGCAGCGCCAGCAGCCCCACCTGCGGGCCGTTGCCATGGGTGATCACGAGCTGATGCTCGCGCCCCAGCGGCGCCAGGGCCTCGGCCGCGATGCGGACATTCTTCCGCTGATTCTCGGCGGTCATCTCCTCGCCCCGCCGCAACAGGGCGTTGCCGCCCAGGGCCACCAGGATTCGCATGCAGGGACTCCCACGTTCTGGACCGGCTCGCGCCGGGAAAGGGGGAAGTCTACTCCCGTGGGGTGCTGTCCAGGGCGTCTTTGCCAGTTGGAGCGGCGTGCCCTCCGAATCCTCACCCCTCGGTCTCTCTCCCGGGGGGAGAGGGAGGGCCCGCTGCTGAGAGGGCAACCTGGAGCGAAGGGCCCCCCCCTCTACACGAAGTGGAGAGGGGCCGGGGGTGAGGCCTCGGAGGGCAGGACGCTCCAACCGGCGAGGACGCCCTGGAGACGACAGTCACCCCGCCGCCTCCGTATACCTTGAAAATGGAAGCAGCGCATCGCCGCCTCCCCCGCGTGGGAGCTGTTGCACGGAGCCGACCGCCTGCTGACCGAGGTGATCGCCGGCCGGGACCTCCTGCGCCACTGGGTGCGCCTGTGCGTGGCGATGGCGGTCTGCGCCGCCGTCTATGGCGCCGTTCTCGGGCTCTGGCATGGGCCCCGGCTCGCCGCCTTCGACGCCGTGAAGCTGCCGCTCGTCCTCCTGCTCACCTCCGCGCTGACCGTGGGCTTCGCCTGGACGGCGGCGGCGGCGCTGGGGCTCCCCCTGCGCTTCGGCCAGGTGGCGGTGCTCACCTTCCTGGCGCTCACCGTGGCCAGCCTGCTGCTCGCCTCGCTCGCCCCGGTCGCCTGGTTCTTCAATCTCAGCGCCCCGGCCCCGACCCCGGCGGCGCGCACCGCCCACAACCTGCTCTACCTGCTGCACACCGCGTTCGTGGGCGCCTGCGGCCTCGCCGGCACGGTGGCGCTGTGGAAGGCGATGCGGCGGCTCGACGCTCCGCTCCCCACTCTGCGCGCGGTCTACGCCGTCTGGGTCGCCGCCTTCGCCCTGGTGGGGAGCGAGGTGGCCTGGGCCCTGCGGCCGTTCGTGGGCAGCGTCTACATGCCCGTCGTCTTCCTGCGTCCGGACGCTCTCGAAGGCAACGTCTACGAGTTCATCTTCACCGACATCCTGCCGCATTTCGTCTCATGGTTCTGAATCTGGAGGAAACCGCGAATGGAAACGCCGCTCTCCGCTCCGCAGGTCCCGCGCCCCAGCACTCTCGCGGGCGTCTTCAACGAGCTGCTGACGCGCCCGCTCGCCTTTCTCGACCGCACGCGCAACGGCGGCGAGGCCTCGCCGTTCCGGCTGCTTGCCGCCTCGGCCCTCTGCTATGCCCTCTACGGCGCGGCGGCGGGCTTCTTCCAGGGCGGCGACCAGATCCTCGTCGCGGCCCTCAAGGCGCCTCTCATCATCTTCTTCACCCTGCTGCTCTGCCTGCCGAGCCTCTACGTCTTCTCCGCCGTGGCGGGAGCTGAATGGACGCGGCGGAACTTCACCGTCCTCCTCGCCGGCTTCGCGGCGACCCTGGCGCTGATCCTGCTGGCGCTGCTGCCGATCAACTGGCTCTTCTCCACCAGCAGCCGGCAGCTCGGCGGCGCGGCGTTCTTCCAGTTCGTCCTCTGGCTCCTCGCCCTCGGCCTCGCCTGGAGATTCCTCCGTCATGGCCTGCTGGCGAGCGGCGCGCGGGGCGGGCTGATCGTCTGGCTCCTCCTCTTCTGCGTCGTCTCCCTGCAGGCGGCCACCTTCCTCCGCCCCGTCATGCTGAGGAAGCCTGGCGTGCCGATCTTCGTCAGCGGCAAGAAGTCCTTCCTGGAGCAGATCGGGGACGTGTTCGACGAGCCGGCGATGCCGGCGTCGAAGGCGGCCGCGGTGAAGCCTGCCGTTCCGGCGAAGGCCCCGGCGGCGAAGAGCGCGGCGGCGGCCACGAAGAAGCCTTGACGGCCCGCCCGGAGGGCGGGATTTATCCAGCCTGGGGTGTTAACCCCAGGTGGGCCGGCATGTCGTTGCCTGTTCGAAACGCTAACCGGTGTCTGCCGGCCCCATCCGGGGGCTTGGGGATTTTTGTGGCCTCCCTACCTGGGGTTAACACCCCAGGCTGGATAGATTCCGCCCTGCGGGCGGGCCGCAAAACGCCCGTATTACCCTGCCCCCCGCACCGCCCGCTCCACCGCCGCCTGATCCCCGGCCTCCATCGCGATCTCCGCCTCCAGGCTCTCGCGGTCGCGGAAGATCGTCGCCACGGCGGCGATCCGCCCCCCCTCGCGGAAGGTGACCACGGCGCTCTTCTCGGGGATCGATCCCGAGACCTCGATGGCGTCCCACTTCGTGGCGTGCCCGACGTAGGAGATCGCGACGTCGTAGTGCTGGCTCCAGAAGAACGGCGCGTCGTCATAGCGCTCGTTCCGGCCGAGGATGTTCCTCGCCGCCGTCTGCCCCTGGCGCTCGGCCACCACCCAGTGCTCGACGCGGATGCGCTCGCCCGAGTAGGGATCGGGCCAGCGGGCGATGTCCCCCGCCGCGAAGATCCCGGGCGCGCTGGTCTCCAGGAACTCGTTCACCAGCACGCCGTTGTCCACGGTCGAGCCCGGCCGCCTCGGCCAGGGCGATCCGGGGCCTGACGCCGACGCCGATCACCACCAGGTCGGCGGGCAGCGAGGAGCCGTCGTCGAGCCGGACCTCCCCCTCGCCGATCGACGCCGGCTTGCGGCCGAGCCGGAAGGCGACTCCGTGCTCCTCGTGGAGCGAACGGATGAAGTCGCCGAGCTGCGGCCCGAGAACCTTGCCGAGCGGGCGGTCCTCGGGGCCCACCACCGTCACCTCCAGCCCGCGCGCCCGCAGCGACCCCGCGGCCTCGAGGCCGATGAAGCTCGCCCCGATCACCACCGCGCGCTTCGCCCCCTCAGCCGCCGCGATGATCGACCGGCTGTCCGCCAGCGACCGGAGATAGCGGACGTTCGGCCCGTCCGCCCCCGGGATCGGCAGGTGGATCGGCTCGGCGCCGGTAGCGAGGAGCAGCGCCCCGTAGTTGAGCGAACGGCCATCCGCGAGGGTCACCGTCTTCTTCGCGGGATCGATCGCCTCCACCCCGGTCCCGAGAAGCAGCTCGATCCGGTGCTCGTCATAGAACTCACGGGGGTGGAGCGGAATCCACTCCTCGGGCGCGTTGCCGGCGAGATAGTCCTTCGAAAGGTTCGGCCGGTCGTAGGGGAGATCGGCTTCGGGGCCGATCATCGTGATCGTTCCCTGATAGCCCTCGCGGCGGAGCGCCTCGGCCGCGGCGTTGCCCGCCGCTCCGGCGCCCACGATGACGACCGGCTCGGGGCCGGACGCTTGGCGTCGCGGGATCGCCTCGATCTTCTCGCGGACGGCGATCCGCTCCCCTTCGCGCTCCACCTTGTAGCAGGAGACAGGATTGAGGGCCGGCGCCCGCAGGGCCTCGCCAGTGCGCAGGCTGAAGCAGGCGTGATGCCACGGGCAGCGCACCGTGTCGCCCACCACGACCCCCTCGGCGAGCGGACCGCCATAGTGCGTACAGGTGGCGCCGATGGCGAAGATCTCCTCCCCCCGCCGCACCACCAGCACCGCCTCGCCGCCGCTGTGCCCGAGGAGCTGACCACCCTCTGGCAGATCCGCCAGGGAAACTCCCAGCGCGAGATCGGGACCCGAAAGCTCTGCCTCTCCACTCATTCGTTCCTCCTCCCTTGAAGCCGGCCTCTATCCTACTGCCTCAGGTACGCGCGGGTCCTGTAGGATGGCCCGCGGATCAAGGACGAAAGGAGGGAGGACGCTATCGTGGAAAACCTGCCGGAGCTTTTCGCCAACAACCGCCAGTGGGCGGCCGAAATGGTCGCGCGCGATCCGGCCTTTTTCGCGCAGCTCACTGCCCAGCAGGCGCCCGCATATCTTTGGATCGGCTGCTCCGACAGCCGCGTGCCGGCCAACCAGATCGTCGGTCTGCCGCCGGGGCAGATGTTCGTGCACCGCAACGTGGCGAACGTCGTGATCCCCACCGACCTCAACTGCCTCTCGGTGCTCCAGTACGCCGTCGACGTGCTCCAAGTGCGGCACCTGATCGTCTGCGGCCACTACGGATGCGGCGGGGTGCAGGCGGCGCTCGCGGGCACCCGGCTCGGGCTGATCGACAACTGGCTGCACCACGTGCAGGAAGTGCGCAGGAAGTACGGTCGGGACCTCGCCGCGCTCCCGGACGCGGCGGCCCGCGCCGACCGGCTCTGCGAGCTCAACGTGCTCGAGCAGGCCGTGCATGTGAGCGAGACCACGATCGTGCAGGACGCCTGGACGCGCGGCCAGGACCTCACGATCCACGGCTGGATCTATCGCCTCGACGACGGGCTGCTCCGCGACCTGGGGTTCTGCGTGACCGCGCCGGACAAGGTCCCGGCCGCGCTGGCGAAGGCGGTCGCCGCGCTCGGCGGTGCGCCATAAACACCAAGGCGCTGATGGCCGCGAGCGCGCTGTTCATGGGCGGCCTGGGCGTGGCCGCCTCGTTTCTGCCGCAGGAGATCCTGGCAGTGATCGGAGCGCCTTCGCAGGGAGCGCTCCCTCTGCTGGTGCAACTCGGGGGCGCGCTGTACGTGGGCTTCGCGATGGTCAACTGGATGGCGAAGGGAAACCTGCTCGGCGGCATCTACAACCGGGCGGTCGCGATGGGAAACTTCGCTCACTTCGGCATCGGCGCGATCGTTCTCATCAAGGGACTGCTCGCCGGCCAGACGGCGCCCGGGGTCTGGATCGGCGCCGCGGCCTACTCGGTGTTCGCGGTCTGCTTCACGCTCGTCGCGTTCGGATCGCCGGTGAAAAAAGGGACATAAAGGACAACAAGGACGGCAGGGACAACAAGGACGATCAGGACTGGTCCCAGTAGTGTCCTTCTTGTCCTTGCTGTCCTTGTCGTCCTTTACGTCCTTGGTTTCTTTTTAAAGCTGCTCCCGCGCCGCCGCCCGGATCGCCTCTTCCAGACCGGCGAGGAACCGCGACCGGTCCTGCTTCACCATCGACGCCGGGCCGCCGGTGACCACGCCGGCCTGGCGGAGCTGGGACATCAGCTCGCGGGTGGCCAGGGCGTCGCCGATCGAATCCTCCGTGAACAGGTGTCCCTTGGTGCTGAGCACCCGGGCGCCCTTTTCGAGACAGCGGGCGGCGAGCGGAATGTCGGCGGTGACCGCGACATCCCCACGGCCGATCCGCTCGGCGATCCAGTCATCCGCCTCGTCGAAGCGCCCGCCCACCACCACCTGCTGGATCCGCTCGTCCATGGGGACCGACATGCGGCTGTTCGAGACCACGTAGACCTGCCAGCCGTGCCGGCGGGCGACGCGGTAGATCTCGTCCTTGACCGGACAGCCGTCGGCGTCGATGTAGATCTCGTGCATCGTCCCGGATCGTAGCACCCGCGTCCTTGCCGCGCGGCCGGGCTGGTGGGAGACTCTTCCGCATGCTCGAACCGCGCCTCGTCCTTGCCGTCACGATGCTCCTGTTTCTCTCCAGCTGCTCCAAGCCGCCGGCTCCAGCCGCGAGCGCCCCGGAGCCGCGGCAGCAGGAGGCCGCCGCGAGTTTCGTCAATCAGGTCTGGAAAGTGAGCCGCTCGTCCGCCGTCGAGCCGGGGATGATGTACGTCTTCCTGTCGGACGGCACCCTGGTCATCACCTCGCCCCACGGCAAGCCCGCGTTCGGCACGTGGAAATCCGAGGGCCGGGGCCTGACCATGGTGGAAGAGTCGATCCCCTACAAGGTCGAGATCCTGAAGCTGAGCCCGACCGAATTCACGATCCGGATGCACAGCCCCGGCGAGCCCCTGGAGATCACGTTCGTCCCGGCGGACCGCCCTCAGGCGAGCTGACGCAAAGCCGCCTCGAGCCGCGGCAGGGCTTCTTCCACGTCCGCCATGGAGACCGCGCCGACGCTCAGGCGGAACCAGCCGTCGTCCTCGGTCGAGCCGAACGCCTGGAAAGGCACCACGGCGATGCCGGCGGCGTCCAGCAGCCAGCGGCGCACGTCGTCGTTGGTGCGCAGCTCGCCGCCGGCGACCCGGCGCCCGAAGGGGTGGATGCGGGCGGTGAGATAGATGGCGCCCATCGGCGGGATGCTGTCCACCGGCAGGCCCTGCCCCTTGATCGCCTGAAGACCCGCGTGCAGCCGGTCGAGGCGCATCTGGAGCTCCCGCTGGAAGACCTCCTCATACCGGCGGATGCCCTCCGGATCGTCGAGCAGCTCCACGGTGGCGAACTGCTCGGCGCGCGGCGCCCAGGCGCCGACGTGGCCGAGCACGGCGGACATCCGGGAAATGACGTCCACCGGCCCCACGGCCCAGCCGACCCGCAGCCCGGTGGCAGCGAACCCCTTGCTGATGCCGTCCACGAACACGGTGTAGCGCGCCATCTCAGGGAGCAGCTCGGGCGGCGTCACGTGCGGGATGCCGCCGAAGCGGAGCATCCAGTAGATGTGGTCGTAGAGCAGGAAGAGCGGACGCTCGCCGCGGCGGGCGCGCCCCTCGTTCTCCTCCAGAATGGCCTCGCAGATGCCCAGCAGGTCCTCGCGCGAGAAGGCCGTGCCGGTGGGGTTCAGGGGGGAGTTGAGGCAGAGCAGGCGGGCTCCGGGGAGCGCCGGGAGCAGATCCGCCCGGCTGGGGAGGAACCGGTGCTCCGGCCGGCAGACCACCGGCACTCCCACGGCGTCCACCATGTGCACGTAGTGGTTGTTGTTCCAGCTCGGCACCGGGTAGATCACCCGGTCGCCGGGATCGCACAGGGTGCGGAAGACGCAGTAGATGATCGGCCGGGCGCCGCCGGTGACGAGCACCGAATCGACCGGGTAGCGCAGGCCCAGCTCCCGTTCGTAGAACCGCGCCACCGCCTGCCGCAGCTCGGGGATGCCGCTCGACGGGGGGTAGTTGGTCTCACCGCGCTCCAGCGCGGCGCGAGTGCCCTCGGCAAGCCGGGTGGGGATCGGGAAGTACCGGGGATCGAAATCCCCCACCGTGAGGTTGCAGACGGTCCGCCCCCCGGCGACCAGGGCGCGGATCTCCGAGGCGATGCGGAGGATCTCCGAACCGACAAGGCCGGCCGCCATGGTGGAGACCCGGGCGTTGGGATCGGGTCCGGAATCACGGGCGAGCGCCGCTAAGTCGAGGCAGGTCTCTTGAGTTTCCATTGCGTTGACTATGCCAGGATCGGACCCGGCATTCCAGGGGGTCCGGAGGGCAACATGCCGCCCGGCCTACACCCTCCCAGGTGCGGCGATGGGCGCGGGGGGAGACAGGGAGAGGGTCAGGCCGGCGGGAACAGCGGGGCCACCGGGATCGCGAGTCCCGGCAGAAGCGCCGACCGGATCATCTCGCCGGCTCCGTAGCAGCCCAACTCGACGTACCGGGTACGGTCCTCGCTCAGGGCCAGGACCCTCACCCTATGGGAGCGCGGTTCCGCTCGCCAGTACTCCGGAACTCCGGCATCTCGATAGGCATCCAGTTTGACCGTCTGGTCCCGCTTGCGCGTCGAGGGGGACTCGACCTCGACGACCAGGTCCGGCACCCCCTGAAAGTTCTTGTCCCCCCGACGCGGCTGGTTACCTGTGAGGAAGAAAACGATATCTGGCTGAACCGGCGTGGCGATGCCATCCGGTAGCAGGACGTCGAAGGGCGCATACAGGGGAAGGCCGAGGCCGGTCTCCTCTCCAAAATTTCCCAGAAACCGGAAAAGCCGGCCGGCAATGTACTGATGGTCGAAGATCGGCGCGGGTGTCACGTAGAGGTTCCCACGGATCACCTCGTAGCGATTGCCATCGTCGGGCAGGCGCGCGTAGTCGTCATAGGTCCAGTGCCCCTGGGCCGGCCAGGATCGTTCGTCTTCGTTCCACGGAAACGTCAGCGGGTGTGCGGGTTCGCCCATCGAAATCCTCCCGATACCGAATTCGAGATTAGCGGCCTCAGGGCGGTCCGTCAATGATCTGTAAGTCGCGAGGGATGGTAACGGCTGTCGCGTCCGGAGGCAACTACCCCACCCGCCGCAATCCTGCCGCCAGATTCTCCAGTCCCCGGGCCACATCCTCCGGCATCACCGCGAAGCCCAGGCGGAAGTGGCGGGGGGATTCGAAGAACTTCCCCGGCACGATCGAGGTGTCGCGGCCGCGCAGCCAGTCGTGGAGAGGCTCGCTGTCCTCCTCGTTCCGAAGGCGAGGGAAGACGGTCATCGAGCATGAGGGGACGACGCAGTCGAGTTGCTCCCGGTGCTCGGCGAGGAAAGCGCGGACCTGAGCGATGTTGGGGTCGAGGATCGCGCGGCTCCGCTCCGCCAGCCGGGGGAGCTGCCGGAAGGCGGCGGCGGCCAGGGTATCGCTGGGAACCGAGTCCACCGCCTGCATCGGGTCCCGGGTGAGCCGCAGGCGGCGCGCGACGTCGGGCGCGCAGAGGACCCAGCCGCAGCGCAGCCCCGAGAGGCCGTAGCTCTTGGTCAGGCTGCTGGTGGCGAGCACGTGGGGACCCAGGTGGACGTGGCTCGGCGGCGCCTCGTCGAACCAGATGTCGCGGTAGACCTCGTCCACCAGTAGATAGGCGCCGATCTGAGCGGCGATCCGCGCCAGCCCGGCC
Organism: uncultured Acidobacteriota bacterium; assembly: GCA_963792575.1. GTDB lineage: Bacteria > Acidobacteriota > Thermoanaerobaculia > Multivoradales > UBA5704 > DATARR01. The sequence continues at coordinate 22,209 of CAWBWZ010000016.1, read as the reverse complement.
ATCTCGTCCGGCGGCAGCAGCACGCCGCTCGGGTTGTGCGGATTCGCCAGCACCACGAGGCGCACGCGGTCGGTGAGCTGGGAACGGATCTCGTCGAGATCCAGGCGATAGCCGTTCTCGAAGCGGCGCTCGAACCGGCGGACGCGGGCGCCGAGGAAGCCGAGAGCGGCGAGGAGCGGCTCGTAGGTGGGGCGCTCGACCAGCACCTCGTCGCCCGCCTCGATCAGCGCCGCGAAGGCGAGGAAGTTGGCGCCGGAGGTCCCGGGCGCGGTCACCACCTGCTCCGGCGCGACGCCATAGCGCGCGGCGATCGCCTCCAGGAGAGGGGGATAGCCGTCCCGGTTCGCGCCATTGACCTGGAGATCTCCGGGCTCCAGAACGAGATCCTCCGTCGAGCAGCCCAGCATCCCGCTGTTGGCGAGGTTGTACCGGGCCGCGGCGTGATCCTTGGCCCAACGCATGTAGACGCTGCCTCTGGTCATGGCTGAGCCTCTCTCTGAATGATCCGTCGGAAAAGATCCCGACGCGTCAGCCGACGTGTCGGAGCGTCCGGAAACCTTTATTTTTCAAGCAAATCACGTGTTTTACCCTGGCACCGGACTTGCCTTATGGGAAAGGCAGGCGACGTCAGCTTCCCAACAACTCCGGATCGCGCCGAACCGCTCGACCGGACTTCGAAAAAGGAGAACAGTATGGGCTTTTATGGACCGGAACCTTTCACTACCGCCACCGCCACCTACGTCTGGATGGGCCTGGGGAGCCCCGGCGCGTTCTTCGTCGAGGTCTCGGGCGACGCCCCGAACTATACCTCCGGCATCACCCTGGTCCGCGACCCCCAGTGGGTCGGCGGCCTGAGGATCAACGTGATGGGCTGGACCGGCCCGCTGGGCCCGGGGACCACCCCGTACACGGTCCACGGCTCCTTCCCCGGCTCGTTCGTGCCGGAGATCGTGGTCTCGGGCTCCAACCAGACGATCGTGGTGAAGGTCAACGAGATCCCCGCCGAGAAGGCGGATGACTACCTCCAGAAACGCGCCCAGGCGGCGTAACCAGCCCCGGAGGGCCGCCCGCTTGTACGGGGGCGGCCCGCGTTTGTCATCGTCGTCACAGCAATCTTCACCAGCGCTCGACGATCAGATCTTCCACATATCCGAAGTGACCATCCCGAGTTACGAGCGTCATTCCATGCTGATGAGCCGACGCCGCAATCCAGATGTCATTCTCGGGAATCGGACGGCCCTTTCCTAGAAGAACAGTTCTGATGCGGCCATAGTGCCGTGCCGTTTCGGCATCGCATGCGAGCACTGGAAACACTCTCTTGAGACGTTGGAGGCGCTCCAGGTTCTCTACGACCCGTCTTGATTTTTCAGCACCGAAGAAGAGCTCGCCCAGAACGATGGTATTGAGAAACCCTTCAGCGCCAAGGCGGCCCTGGAAATCTATTTTCTTTTCCAGAATCGCGATTGCGATATTCGTGTCGAGGAGGTATTTACCATTCACTGGGATCGATCCGCTCGCAATGCTCTTCAATCGCTTCTCTCATCTCCCGCGCAGACTCGTCATCAAGGATCCCACCGAGCTGGATCATGTCCTCCACTGAGGCGCCCTTCGGTAGTGGACTGGCGAGACTGTGGACCAACTCGAGGGCTCGCTGTTGCAACTCTGGGGAGAGGCGGTCCAAGTCTCTTAGAATTCGTTCTTTGACAGCCGGCTCAATCACAGGCGGTACCTCCTCTCGGCCATTCTACTAGACTCGGCCTTGGGACCCTCTGGACCGCCAGAAGAAGTAGACCGGCACTCCCAGCAGGAAGATCCCGGTCCCGATCAGCGCGTTGCGGGTGTCGGTGAAGTAGATGTTGAGCACGATCCCCATACCCGCGAGGATGAAGAGGAGCGGCACCCAGGGGTAGGCCGGCACCGGGAAGGGCCGCGGCGCGGCGGGTAGCTTCCGGCGGAAGACGATCAGCGCGCCGCCGGCGAGGGCGAAGAAGATCCAGTCCGCGAAGACGGCATAGCTGAGCAGGCGGTCGTAGGTGTTGGCCAGCGCGTAAGCGGCGGCGAGGCCCCCCTGGAGCAGGATCGCCGCGGTCGGCGCCCGGAAGCGCGGGGAGAGGCGGGCGAGCGAGCGGAAGAAGAGGCCGTCCGCCGCCATCGCGTAGTAGACGCGCGGCGCCGAGAGCAGCGACAGGTTCATGAAGCCGAAGGTCGAGACCACGATCAGCAGGCTGATCACCCGGGCCCCGGTCTCCCCCACCAGGAGCGCCGCCACGTCCGCAGCCGGCGTTTTGGTCGCCGCGAGCGCCGGCGCCCCGAGGACGTGCACGTAGGCCACGTTGGCCGAGACGTAGACCGCGATCACGCAGAAGACGCCGATCAGGATGGCCCGCGGCAGGTTGCGCTGGGGCTCCTTCACCTCCTCGGCGACGTAGTTGAGGTTCTGCCAGCCGCCATAGGCGAACATCGCCGGCACCAGCCCCGCGAAGAAGGCGGAGAGCAGAGGCAGCCCTCCGAGGTCCGCCGGCACGAGCGGCTCGAAGGTCAGGCCTGAGTGGCGGGTGAGCAGGAAGGCGCCCACGATCAGCGCCGCCAGCGCCACCGTCTTGGAGAAGGTGATGACGTTGAGCACCACGGCCCCCGGCTTGATCCCCAGGGCATGGAAGGCCGCGACAGCCAGGAGGATGGCCGCGGCGAGCCACCGCTCGCTGCCCGGCGGCAGATCGACCAGCCGCGCCACATACTCGGCGAACGCCACCGCCACCGCCGCCGTGGCCCCGGACTGGACGATCAGCAGCAATCCCCAGCCGTAAAGGAAGGCGACCATGGGGGAGAACGCCTCGCGGAAGAAGGCGTACTGCCCGCCCACCCGCGGCATCACCGTGCTCAGCTCGGCGAAGACGAAGGCGCCGAAAAGGGCGATGAGGCCGCCGGCGATCCAGACCCCGAGGATCAGGAACGGCGTATGGACCGCCCGCGCCACCACGTAGGGGTTGATGAAGATCCCCGAGCCGATGATGCCGCTGATGACGATCATCGTGGCGTCGAACAGGGTCAGACGCCGGGCGAACCCCGGATTCGGGCGCTCTTCCATGGTGGCTCTCTCCTCTTTGGCGCAGAAGTCTAGCCCAGGTCTGGCAAACGCCTTGCTAGAAACCTGACCCCGGAGGCATCCCCCTGCCGGAGATGCCTCCGAGGTTGTAATGTTGAACCGAGCCTTCGCTGAACCCCAGGAACCTCATGAACCGGAACCGGAGGCGCCTGAGCGGCAGCCGGAGGAGACGAAACGCCCGCGCCAGCCCCTCGGCCGGCGCGGCATCCTCTGGCTCGCGCTGATCGCGGCCGTCCTCCTGATCCTCGTCCTCGTCGCCCAGCACTTCGACGAATATCTCCGCCGCACCCTGGAGGCCAAGATCAACCAGCGGCTGCACGGCTACCACGTCACCCTCGGCCATGCCCACCTGAATCTCTTCGGGCTGGGGTTGACGCTGGAGCAGGCGGTCATCCGGCAGGACGCCAATCCCGATCCGCCGGTCGCGGAGATCCCCCGCCTGACCACCAGCGTCGAGTGGCGGGAGATTCTCGGCGGGCATCTGGTGGCCGACGCGGTCTTCGACGGGCCGCGGGTCCACGTCAATCTGCCGCAGCTCCACCAGGAGGACCGCGACCAGGTCAAGATGCAGGACCGCGGCTGGCAGCAGGCCATGGAATCGATCTATCCGCTCAAGTTCAACCTGGTGCGGGTGCGGGACGGGGACCTCGTCTATATCGACACCGACCCCAAGCGGCCACTCCACATCTCGCACTGGAACGTGACGGCCTCGAACATCCGCAACATCCGCTCGCGCGACCGGGTCTACCCCTCGGCGATCCATACCGACGGCGTGGTGTTCGACCAAGGCCGCGCCGTGCTCGACGGCAACGCCGATTTCCTGGCCGAGCCCTATCCCGGCATCCACGCCAACTACAAGGTGGAGAACGTGCCGCTCGAACGCCTGCGGTCGTTCGGGGAAAAGGCGAACCTGACGCTCACCGGCGGCGCCCTCTCCTCGCGGGGGGAGGTCGAGTACGGGCCCAGGCACCGCGAGGCGCGTATCGCCGACGTCACTGTCCGCGGGCTCCGCCTCGACTACAGGCACACGGAGGCCACCGCGGCGGCCGAGAAAGCCCGCGGCAAGGAGGTGGCGAAGGTGGCGAAGGACCAGGAGCCCGCGATGCCGGTCGAGATCGAGCGCCTGCGCCTGATCGACAGCAACCTCGGCCTGGTCACCCCGGTGAAGGACCGCCGCGTCCGCCTGTTCGTGAACGGCGCCGACCTCGACGTGACCAATATCTCGAGCGGCTTCCGAGAAGGACCGGCCAAGGCCAGGCTGACCGGGCACTTCATGGGGAAAGGCTCGGCGCGCGCCGCCGCCACCTTCCGCGACGCCAGCAAGGGGCCGGACTTCGACCTCCTGGTGGCGGTCGACGACGCGAGCCTCCCCTCGATCAACGACTTCCTGCGCGCCTACGGCAAGTTCGATGTGGCGGCAGGGACCTTCTCGGTCTACTCCGAGGTCAAGGTCCACAACGGCCGCATCGATGGCTACCTCAAGCCGCTGTTCAAGGACGATCAAGGTCTACGATCCGCAGCAGGACGAGAAGAAGCCCGTCCTGAAGAAGCTCTACGAGAAGATCGTCGGCGGCGTCTCCCACCTCCTGGAGAACCGCCCGCGCGACCAAGTGGCGACCGTGGCCGACCTCTCGGGAACGGTCTCGGATCCCAACACCAGTACCTGGGAGATCATCGTCCGCCTGGTCTCGAACGCCTTCGTCAAGGCGATCCTTCCTGGCTTCGAGCGGGAGGCTAAGGGCGCGTCGCGATAGAATGTCCCCGTAGCTCTTTCACGAGCAGGGCAGTTTGTCTCCGCCAGAAGGGAACAACCGCGGGAGGAGGAAGACGCATGCGACTGGCTCTGGCCAATCTCAAGGGGGGAGTCGGCAAGACGACGACCGCGGTCAACCTGGCGGCCGCGTTCGCCCGCAGCGGCCTCACGGCGCTGCTGATCGACCTGGACCCGCAGGCCTCGGCGACCTTCTCGCTGGGCGTCGGCCGCGATCAGGCGGAGGTCGTCCACGGCGGAGGTGCTCACCGGCAAGGCGGAGGCCGCCGAGGCGGTGGTCGAAACCTCCGTCCTGGGGCTCTACCTCCTCCCGGGCTCGCTGCGGCTGGCCGGCATGGACATGGCCCTGGCCCGCAAGCAGGAGCCGGAGAAGCTCCTCAAGAAGGCCCTCAACCCCGTCCGCCGCCGCTACGACGTGATCGTGATGGACAGCCCGCCCGGGCTCTCGATCCTCACCGTCAACGCCCTCGCCGCCGCCGAGGCGTTCATCGTCCCGGTCTCCCCCCACCGCCTCGACACCGAGGCGCTGGACGGCTTCCTCTCGCTCGTCGATTCTTCGCGCGACCGCATCGGCCGCAAGACCGAGCTGCTCGGCATCCTGCTCACCCTGGTCGACCACCGCACCCGGGTGACCGACGACGTCGTCGCCACCGTCCGGCGCGACTACGGCTCCAAGGTGTTCCGCACCGAGATCCCGGTCAACGTCCGCCTCGCCGAGGCGCCTGCCCAGGGGCGCCCGATCTTCGACACCGAAAGCTGGTCGACCGGCGCCGCCGCCTACGGCCACCTCGGCGGCGAGGTGCTGCGGCGGGCCCGGAAGGCGGGGTTGCTGTAGGAAGGGACCGAGAATGCTGGGGCGCCTCTTCCTGCTCTTCCCCTACTCCCCCTTCCTCCCCGCCGCCATCGCCTGCTGGACATAGCCCATCAGGCTCCGCATGTTGCCGGTGTCCATGCCGTGGACCGTGGTCTCCTGCTGCCAGACCTGGCCCACCGACTTCGTGATGCCGGGATCGCCGCCGGTGAACTCCTGGACCAGCTCCATCCAGCGGCGGGCCAGCGCCTGCACCCGTTCGTCGGCGGGATCGGTCCCCTTGTCCATCTCGGCCTGGACCTTGGCCATCAGCTCCGGCCACTCGGCCTCGACCTGGCGGATCCGCTCCGGGCCGAGGAGCTCTCCCCTCTTCTTCAGCTCGTCCATCTGCTCCGGGGTGTAGTACTTGTCGAACATCGTCGTCTCCTCGATGATCTGGAGGAACTCCTCCGTTGGAATCTTCTCGTCCGACCGCCAGCGCGCCGCGACCCTCTCCAGACGGTCGCACAGGCCCTGCTGCAGCTCGATCCGCTCCTTCAGGTGCGCGATGTGGAGTTGCAGCACGCGGTCGGGGGTGACGTCAGGGCGCCGCAGGAACTCCCCGGACTCCTCCAGGGAGAACCCCAGAGCCCGCAGCGACAGGATCTGCTGCAGCCGCGCCACGTCGATCTCGGTGTACAGCCGGTAACCCGACTCCGAGCGGAGCGACGGCGAGAGCAGCCCGATTTCGTCGTAGTGGTGGAGCGCCCGCACGGACACTCCGGTCCGCCTGGCCAGCTCGCCCACCTTCCAGGGCGGGGGGCGCATCGGTAGTCTCCTTTCCGGCCGGTCCATCCGGCCACGAAGAAGACGATAGACCCTCACGTTGCGTGAGGGTCAAGAGGTTTTTCAGATTTTTTCTATTTCAGGCGAGATCTAGTAGTCCGCGTACCCCTCGCGGGTGCGGACCCGGCCGCCGCCGCCGCGCAGCCGGACCTCGACCTTGTGCCACTTCCCGTCCCCCTTGGCGGTGGTCGGGTAGTAGCCGAGGGCGTACTGCTGGCGCAGCTCCTGGAGGATGTTGCGGAAGGCCCCCTCCAGCTCGTCGATCCGGTTGATCGCGAGGATGCGCCCGCCGCTCTCCTTGACCGCCTTCTCCAGCTCGTCGAACTCGCGGTCGTTGCCCTTGAAGTCGCGCCAGGCGGAGGTGAACGACAGGTGCTTGCCGCCGAGCTGGATCCAGTAGATCAGCGACTGCCCGGCGCGGGCCTTCCAGAGGACGTCCGCGGCGGGCAGGACGCTGTGCACGTCCGAGCCGTCGGAGAACAGCACCACCACCCGCTGCCCCTGGCGGGCGTCGAGGAGCTTGAGGGAGAGATAGAGGAAGTCGTTGACCGCCGTCCCGCCGGCCGCCTGGGTGGTGGCGATCGCCGAGTCGAGCTCCTTCTTGTCGGAGGTGAACGGGGTGAAGTGCAGCAGCCGGTCCGAGAACAGGGCGAGCATCGCCTCGTCGGACGGCTTCATGCCGTCGAGGAAGGCGCGGGTGCCGCGGCGGACGGCCTCCAGCCGCTCCCCCTGCATGCTCTCGCTGGTGTCGAGGAGCAGAACGGCGGTCAGCGGCAGCTCGTCGCGGCCGAAGGTGACGATCTGCTGCGGCGCGCCGTTGTCGAACACCTGGAAGTCTTCCTGGCTCAGCGTGAGATTGCTCTTGCCGAAGCTGGCCACGCTGGCGAACAGGGCGCGCAGCTTGAGGTTCATCTCGTCGTTGATCTGCACCGGCACGGTCACGATGGTGTCCGCGGCGGCGGCGCCGGAGGTGGTATGGGCCACGGCCCGGAACTCGCGCCGGATGTTGTCGTCGCCGACGTCGAGGTTGAACCTGTAGGGGGGCTTCTGCGCCGTCCCCATCAGCTTGCCGTTGACGAACAGCTCCACCCGCTCGACCTTCTCCCCGGAGTTGACGCCGACGTCCACCTGAGTGGCGCCGAAGACCGGCTGGTCCGGGCTGGGGCTCTGGATGCGCACCGCGATCTGGGCGAGCGCCGCGCCCGCGAGCAGCAGGCCGGCGGCCGCGGCCAGGGACTGCGACCCGCCATCTCATGGCGCCACCCCGGTTCCCGCGGCTTCGGCGGGCGGAGCGCTCAGGGCCTGCGCCAGCACCTGGAGGCGCGACTTCGAGTTCTCGTCGAGGAACGTCCGCGTCGGCGCGAACTCGTCGGCACGGACCGCGTTGTAGAGGTAGCGGGAGGCGCCGGCCTCGCGGGGGATGGACGTGGCGAGCGCCTTCTCGATCAGCGCGGTCGCCTCGCCCGGCGCGCCGCGGCGGTCGAGCGCCGCGGCGAGCTGGATGCGCAGCCGCAGATCGTCGGGGAAGCGCTCGATACCCTGGCGCAGCACCTTCTCCGCCTCAGAAGCGCCCTTCTTGCGGTCCCCTTCCAGGCGGGCGAGCTCCTGGTAGGCGAGCGAGGTGACCCAGGAGGGCTCCTTGTCCGCCATCAGCCCCGCCAGCAGCTTGCGAGCCTCGGCGTCCTGGTCCAGCCGCTTGAGGTTGAGCGCCAGGCGGAGGCGGGCCTCGGCGTTGGCGGGCTCGATCTCCAGGGTCTGGCGCAGAAGCTTGACGGCGGTCTCGGCCTGCGCGTTCTTCTCGTAGACCGTCGAGAGCGCCAGCAGGGCGGCGATGTTGCGGCCGTCCAGCTCGATCCCCTTCTGGAACATCTCCGCCGCCGGCAGCTGCTGGGCGGACTGCAGGAGCAGGCCCCCGATGCTGGTCAGCAGGCGGCTGGCGACGAGCTTCGCCCCCTCGGAGCCGGACTGCTCGCTGTAGAGGAGGGCGAGGTCCTTCGCCATGTTGCGGGTGTGGATCATCGCCAGGGCATGGCCGCGGATGCCGCGCTCGAGCAGGCGCCGGTAGGCCTCGTGATGGAGCACGGCGATCGGCACCAGCGCCTCGAGGTCGGCGGTGCCGACCTGGTGGATCACCGCCTGCTCCTCCTTGAGCAGGGTCTTGTGGGTCCGCGCGTCCGTGTCCACGGCGACCGCCGTCTCGAGCTCGATCAGCTCGTCCGGCGCCAGGTCGGTCTGGCCCGCCGACCAGTCGGCCAGGATCTTGCGGTAGAGCTCCTGGATCTTCGCCGGTGGAATCTCCGCTCCGGCCCGCAACCCCAGCGAACCGGTCCCCCCCCGTGCCTCCGTGGAAGCCGCGGGGCCCTGCGCCCAGGCGGTCTGGCCGGCCCACAGCCAGATCGCCGCCGCGAGCCAGGCTAGAGGCTCGCCAAACCGCATCCTCTCTGTTCGCGCACGCATGAGACCTCCGACATGGAATGCCTCCGCCTTCTCCTCCAGGGAGGATCAGACCAGGTGGATACTTAGATAACCTGCAATAAAATAAAACAACTCCGGATCATGGAATCCTATTATAGGTGCTCCCGGGCAGGATTTCGTGACATTCGCCAAAAGAAAAAGGGCGGGATCGCTCCCGCCCTTCGGCAAATCGGTGCGTGTACCCCTTACCCGCGGGGGTGACGGGGCCTGCGCGGCGGCTTGGTGCCGTCGACGATCCACTTGGGAACATTGAGCGACAACAGCAGGCTGCGCCGGGCCTCCGGCGTGAAGACGTAACTGGTGAAGTCGCCGGACGCCTTGCCAGTCGAGATCGCCGCCGTGGCCGACGGCAGGGGGCCGAAGACGTACGGGTAGAGGTCGACCTCCGGGATGTCGCCGCCGTAGGTGGCGTTGATCGCGTCGATGAACAGGTTGGCGACGTAGGCGTATCCGAGCGGCGTCGGATGGACACCGTCGTAGCCGAAGATGCCGCCGGTCAGGAACGCGCTGCTGTAGCTGATGCCGCCGATGCGGAGGCCGCTGGTGGCGATGTTGCGCAGCACGGCATTGGCGTCCACAAAGGCCGCGCCCTTCTCGTTGGCGACGGTGCGGATGGTGGTGTTGTAGGCGTCGACGTGCGTCTTGATGGCGGCGGCCTCGGCGGCCGAGAGCACCGCGTTGTTGGAGAGCGGGACGCCGGTGCCGCCGAAGGCGACCGGGATGCCGCGTCCGGCGCCGAGCTCGGCGCTGGCGGTGAGCAGCACGAAGTCCCCCGCCTGGAGCGGACCATCAGGGCCGATCAGCGGGATCGGGTTGCCGCCAGGATCGCGGACGAGCTGGTTGGTCCGCGGGTTGACGAGGAACCGCGGGATCGTGGTCACGAACGGGATGCTCGTCACGTCCGGGATGTTGGCGACCACCATCTGCTTGACACCCGCGGTAACGGTGATGGCGTTGACCACCGCGCGGTATTCGGCGTCGAACTGGGCCGCGGGAGTCAGCGTCACCCCCTCGACGGCGATCCCGGAGGTGGCGGCGGCCAGGGCGTCGTTGTTGCCGATCCAGAGCGAGACGAAGGTCGGATGCCGCGAGAGCCCCTCCTCAAGCTGAGTGGCGTTCTGCCGGCGCAGGACCAGGTCCGTCGGATCGCTCGCGCTGGTCGACGCCGTCTTGGTGAGCAGGTCGTGGAGGCTGGCGCCCGGAATGGCCATGTTGTTGTAGGCGCCCTGCAGGTTGAGGTTGATCGGCTGCCCGGCGCCCGGGGTGGGGGTGATCACCGTCGGGAACAGGCCGGTCAGCCGGAGGGCTCCCGGCAGGCCGGGCGCGCTGACCAGCGGCTGCTCGAAGCCGGTGGTCTTGCCGGTCGCCTGGCGATAGATCAGGGCCGGATAGCTGTTGCGCTGGAACTTCTCGTTGATCGAGCCGTTCGAGTAGCCGGCGGTCAGGCTGTCGCCGAAGGCGACGTAAGTCGCGAAGTTGGCCGCGCCGGTGTTCACCTGCGCGAATGCCGCCCCGCCCACCATGAGGAGAGCGAGCGCCAGAGCGCCCGCCTGTAGCTTGGAACGATACATGTTGCGATCTCCTTGAATGGCTCTAGGGTTAGTAGTTGAGCGTCAAGCCCAACAGCACGGCCTGCGTCTTGTAGGTGCCCAGGAACGGGCCCTCGCTGGCGCGGAACTCGTTCTTGGTGCGCTTCTTGAAGTCGAGGTACATGAGCCCGATGTCGTACTTGAAGCCGGTCGTGTGGCCGTAGCCGATGCAGTAGCCGGTGCGGTCGGCGTCGGGGAGGAGCGGCGAGACCCCCTCCTCAGGCTGCGGGGTCTTGTCGTAGACCAGCCCGAAGCGCCACTGCGTGGCCGGGCTCGTCGTCCAGCGCAGGCCGGCGCGGTAGCTGTAGGAGTTCTTCCAGTCCTGCGGCAGGCTGGTGTCGGGCAGGGATTCGCCGGGGCCGCCCGTGAAGTTGATCGGCACGCTCTTGAAGGAGCTCCAGCCCGTGTAGTTGAAATCCGTCTCCAGCAGCAGGTCGCGGGTGAGGGCGAAGGCGAGGCCGAGGCTCGCCTGGTCGGGGTAGTCGATCGAGGTCTCCACCGGCAGCTTCTTGCCGAAGGGGATCTGCGTCCCGACGATGGTGTCGAACACCGGGTTGCCGCTGGAGATCTGGGTCACCCGGGCGCTGCCGTCATAGTCCACCGAGATCTTGCTGCGGTAGGAGAGGCCCCAGGAGAAGCTCTCGTTCCAGCGGTGCAGGATGCCGATGTTGTAGCCGTAGCTGTTCTTGGTGTAGTCCGACGTCAGGTTCAGCCGGCCGACATCGGCGGCCATCAGGGTGAACGGGTTGATCGCCGAGATGTGCCGGTTGAGCTCCACCTTGGAGACGCGGACGATGCCGCCGACGCCGATGCCGAAGGTCGGCGTCACCTGCCAGCCGAGCGTCGGGTTGATGTCGAAGGCCTGCAGCGAGGCCTTGGTGGAGAGGAAGCGGCCGGCGAACTGGTCCGGGTTCTCCCACGAGGTGGTGAGGCCGAACGGCGTCTCGATGCCGAGGCCGAACTTCCAGCTGGCGGTGAGCGGCTGCACCCAGTAGAGGTGCGGCGGGAACTCGGAGAGGGTCTCCTGCTTCGCCGAGTAGTTGGGACCCGGGAAGGGCGCCGCGCCCTGGAAGTCCGCCTTGGTGCTGTGGATCCAGGTGAAGCCGCCCGAGACGCCCGTCTTCTCGACGAACGCCAGGCCGCCGGCGTTGTAGAACAGCAGCGACGGATCGTCCGCCTGCGCGGTGAAGGCACCCGCCATGCCCGTGGCCTTGGAGCCCTGCTCAAAGATGCTGAAACCGGCCGCATGGAGCGGTGCCGCGGCCAGAGTGACGAGGGTGACGACACCTAAGGCCCCCCCCAACAAACCTCCTCGCCTATACATGGATCTCCTCCTGTTTGATTCCAACCTGTTTTGATTTCAATAAAATTAGTGGCGCCGACTCTCGATTCCTCCGAGGTGGCGCCCGAGTTGCGGAAATCGGGTCTCGGAAAGGTCTTTTCGGCTTGCCTAAACGTTAGTCTCAACGCCCCGGAGTGTCAACGCCCTTAAGGGTGGGGACAATGGGGGACAAACTGTTAGAGTAGGCCCCTTGGAGGTGAGCAACATGTTCGAAAGTCCGGTCCATCAAGAGACCTTCAACAAGCTGAGGGAGTACCTCGGAGAGCTGTTCGAGGAGCCCTATCACGACCCGGAGAACGACCATTTCTACGTCCGCTACGGCTCGACGGTGCTCGAGATCTCGGTCGAGGCCTACGGCACCGACGAGACGGTGGTCGTCATCATGTCCTACTGCGTGCAGGACGTGGAGCTCGACGAGGAGCTGATGGCGGGGCTGCTCGAGCTCAACCACCAGATGGCCTGCGGCCACTTCTCGCTGGTCGGCAACGACATCTTCTTCGCCCACTCGGTCTTCGGCAGCAGCCTCGACCCGCGCGACCTGCTGCGGGCGATCACCGCCGTGGCGACCGTGGCCGACGACTACGACGACCGGATCGTCGCCCGGTACGGCGGCCAGACCGCCCTCGAGCGCATTCAGGACACCGGCGGCCGGCGCCGGCGCCAGGAGATCGGAAGCGAGTAGGTGAGCGGCGGGCCGCCGCTCACCACTGGTTGCTCTTGACCGCCGCCTCCGCCTCGCGGTCGAGCTCGCGCGTCTTCTCGGCTTCCCGCTTGTCGTAGAGCTTCTTGCCCTGCACCAGGGCGAGCTCCACCTTGATCCAGTTCCCCTTGAGGTAGACGGAGAGCGGCACGACGGTCAACCCCTTGAGCTGGGTGCGGCCGAAGAGCCGCTCGATCTCCCGCCGCCTGAGCAGCAGCTTGCGCGTCTGCTCCGGATCGTGGTTCTCGCGGTTGCCGTGGCTGTAGGGGCTGATGTGGACGCCGACCAGAAAGGCCTGGTCGTTCTTGAAGTCGACATAGCTGTCCTTGAGCTGCACCCGCCCCTCGCGCACCGACTTGACCTCGGTGCCCTTCAGGCGGATCCCCGCCTCGAAGGTCTCCAGGACGTGATAGTCGTGCAGGGCCCGCCGGTTGCTCGCGAGCGGGCGGATCGCGTCTTTGGCCTTGGTCGACATGGAGGGAGTGTATCAAGCGGGCGAGCTACCCCAACGCCGCCTTCGCCCGCGCTCCCAGCTCCTTCAGCTCCGCGAAGTCCCGCCCCTTCACCTCCGGCCAGATGACCCGGCGGACGGCCATCGCCTTCTCCAGCCGCTCCCAGAGCTCGCGGTTCTGAACCGGCTGCCCCTCCTGGGTCTTCCAGCCGCGCTTCTTCCACCCCTCGATCCAGCGCGCGGCCCCGTTGCGCAGATAGTCCGAGCCGGTGTGGATGGCGACCGAGATCCCCACCGGCAGGCTGTCCAGCGCGGCGATCGCCCCGAGCAGGTCGAGCTGATTGGCGGTGGTCGCGGGGAGCCCCCCGGCGAGGACTTTCTCTTCTCCCTGGTAACGGATCAGAGAGGCCCACCCACCCCGTTTCCCCGCGCAGGAGACGCGCAGAAAGACCTCGGCCTCCGGCGGCTCGCCCGGCGCCGGTGCGGCGGCGGCCCGTCCCGCCCGCTGCTTGCGGATCTCCAGCGTCGCCAGCTCGTCCGCCCGCTCGTTCCAGCGGTTGCCGGCGTGCCCCTTGACCCAGTCCCAGCGGATCTGGTGCTCCTGGATCAGCTCGGCCAAGCGGCGCCAGAGGTCCTCGTTCTGGAGGACGCCCTCCTTGCGCCGCCAGCCGCGGGCGATCCAGCCGGGGAGCCACTCGGTGATCCCCTTCCTCAGATAGAGGGAATCGGTGAACAGGTGGACCCGGCAGCGCTGCTTCAGGGCCTCCAGGGCGCGGATGGCCGCCGTCAGCTCCATGCGGTTGTTGGTGGCTACCGGCTCGCCGCCGGCAAGCTCGCGCGCCTTGCCGCTCGCCGGGTCGATCAGGATCGCCGCCCAGCCGCCGGCCCCCGGGTTCGGATCGGCGCCGCCGTCGGTGTAGATGGTGATTTCAGGGGTGGGTTCGGTCATCAAGGGTCCTCAGAGGAGCGGCGCGCAATGTAGAGGAAACGGCGGCTGAAAGCAAAGACGCCGTGGCACGTCTCTTGCGGCATCCATCCAACAGAACCGGCGCAAGGCCGGGTATTGAAGCTGTACCAGGGAGAGCCCGCCTCAGTCCCATACCTAATCTGTAAAAAAGGAGGCGTCCACGTGCAAGACGCAGTAACTTCAAGTTCATCCCAACAGGGCACGGGATCGTTCGACTCCGAGCACGAAGATTCCAGCATGATGCACCGGGTCGGCCAGGCCGCCATGGTGTTGAGCGGCGTGGCCCTGGTGGCCCTCGCCGCCCGGCAGGGGAGGTCGTGGAGCACGGTCGCTTCGGCCCCCATCGAGACCGCCGTCACCATCAACAGGCCACGCGCTGAGCTCTACGGCTTCTGGCGCCGGCTGGAGAACCTCCCCCGCTTCATGAAGAACCTCGAGGAGGTCACCGACCTCGGCAATGGCCGCTCGCACTGGATCGGCAAGAGTCCGCTCGGCTTCAAGGCCGAGTGGGACGCCGAGATCGTCGAGGAGCGGGAGGGGGAGCTCCTCTCCTGGCGCTCGCTGCCGGGCTCCCAGATCGACAACTCCGGCACCGTCCGCTTCGAGGACGCCCCCGCAGGCCGCGGCACCGTGGTGCGGGTCGCCCTGGAATTCCGCGGCTCGGGGGTCGGCCAGGCGATCGGCAAGGCCCTGAGCTCCGTCACCGGGCAACAGGTACGAGAGGATCTCCGGCGCTTCAAGCAGCTCCTGGAGGCCGGGGAGCTGCCGACCACCGAGGGGCAGCCCCACGGCACGCGCTCGCTCCTCGGACACCTGCACAACCCGATCTGAAGCATTCACAACAGAGCCTTTCACGAGGCCGGGAGATCGCACATGAGAGCAGTTTGCTGGAACGGCAAGACCGACGTCCGGGTCGAGACGGTGCCCGATCCCGAGATCCTGAATCCCCGCGACGCCATCGTCAGGATCACCTCGACGGCGATCTGCGGCTCGGACCTGCACCTCTACGACGGCTACATCCCGACGATGAAGAAGGGCGACATCCTCGGCCACGAGTTCATGGGCGAGGTCGTCGAGGTCGGCCGCGATGTCGGCAATCTGAAGGTCGGCGACCGCGTGGTCGTCCCCTTCACGATCGCCTGCGGCCAGCTGCTTCTTCTGCCGGAAGGGCCTCTGGTCGGCCTGCGACAACTCCAACCCCAACGCCTGGATCGGCGAGAAGGTCTACGGGGCTTCGCCGGCTCGGGCCTGTTCGGCTACTCGCACATGATCGGCGGCTACGCCGGCGGCCAGGCGGAGTACGTGCGCGTGCCCTTCGCCGACGTCGGGCCGCTCAAGGTGCCCGACGGCCTGGCCGACGAGCAGGTGCTCTTCCTCTCCGACATCTTCCCCACCGGCTACATGGCGGCCGAGAACTGCAACATCCAGCCCGGGCGACACGGTCGCGCGTCTGGGGCTGCGGCCCGGTCGGCCAGTTCGCCATCCAGAGCGCCTGGCTGCTCGGCGCCGAGCGGGTGATCGCCATCGACCGCTTCCCGGAGCGGCTGCTGCTCGCCGCAGAGCTGGGGACAGGCCGAGATCGATCGACTACGAGCAGATGGAAGACGGCATCGTCGAGACCCTGCGCGACATGACCGGCGGCCGCGGCCCCGACGCCTGCATCGACGCGGTCGGCATGGAGGCCCACGGCACCACGCTCGACGCCTACGTACGACAAGGCCAAGCAGACCGTGAAGCTGGAGACCGACCGGCCGCACGCCCTGCGCCAGGCGATCCTGGCCTGCCGCAAGGGGGGCACGGTGTCGATCCCCGGCGTCTATGGCGGCCTGCTCGACAAGTTCCCGCTTCGGCGCCGCCTTCGGCAAGGGGCTGACCCTCAAGATGGGCCAGACCCACATGCACCGCTACATGCAGCCGCTGCTCGAGCGGATCGAGAAGGGCGAGATCGACCCCTCTCGGCTGATCACCCACCGGCTCGGCCTCGACGACGCGCCCTGGGCGTACCAGACCTTCCGCGACAAGCAGGACAACTGCATCAAGGTCGTGATGAAGCCGGGCGACCCTTTCCATGCTCACAGCGATCACACCCATGCCCATGGTGGCAACGGCCGGGAGCACTGATGAGGGAATCCGTGCGTGAAGACCTGCGGCGGCTGGCGGGTCCAGCCGCCGTCCTGCTCGCCGGAGCCGCCCTCGCCGGTACCACCCGTATCCTGGCGCGGGCGCTCCGGCGGCGGCCGCCCCTCCAGTTCCGCGACCGGGTGGCGGTGATCACCGGCGGCTCGCGCGGCCTCGGGCTACTGATGGCCCGCGAGCTGGCGGCGGAGGGGGCGCGGATCGCCATCCTCGCCCGCGACCCGGCCGAGCTCGACCTCGCCCGCCGGGAGCTGGCGGCGATCGGCGGCCTTCGCGTTCTCGCCCTCCCCTGCGACGTGGGCAACGAGGACGAGGTCCGCTGGGCGATCGACGCGGCGGCCGAGCGCTTCGGCCGCCTCGACATCCTGATCAACAACGCCGGCATCATCCAGGTCGGCCCCCTGGAGCACATGACGGTCGAAGACTTCGAGGAGGCGATGCGGGTCCACTTCTGGGGCCCGCTCCACGCCACGCTGGCGGCCCTCCCCCACCTGCGCAAGCGGGAGACCGGGCGGATCGTCAACATCTCCTCGATCGGAGGGCGGATCGCCGTTCCCCATCTCGTCCCCTACAGCGCCAGCAAGTTCGCCCTCGCCGGCCTCTCGGACGGCCTGCGGACGGAGCTCGCGAAAGAGCGGATCTACGTCACCACGGTCTGCCCGGGGCTGATGCGCACGGGCTCGCACGTCAACGCCCGATTCAAGGGGAAGCGGGACGAGGAGTTCGCCTGGTTCGCGATCGGGGATTCCCTGCCGCTGACCTCGATGGCCGGGAAGCGGGCGGCCCGCCGCATCCTCGAGGCCTGCCGCTACGGCGAGCCGGCCCTCACCCTGACCTGGCAGGCGAAGGCCGCCACCGCCGCCAACGCGGTGGCGCCCAACCTCGTCGCCAGATGCCTGGAGCTGGCGGCCCGTCTCCTCCCCGGCCCCGCCGGCGAGGACGGCCAGGAGGCCCGTCCCGGCTGGCAGAGCTCCTCCCGCTGGGCCCCCTCGGCGCTCACCCGTCTCGCCGATGAGGCGGCGGTGGAGAACAACGAGCTGCGAGGGGCGGCGGTGGAGTACGGGAGCAATGGGCGGAAGAAAGAGGAGGCAGGGGCGGAGATCTAAACTCGGTCACGACAACGCGCGCAGATCCTCCGGTGACAGCTTGCAGTCGCGGAGGATTTGCACCAGCAGTCCCGGCCCCAGCGTTTCGCCAGAATGCACCGGCACCACGGTCGCGCGTCCATCCGGGTGTCGGAGATAGAAATGGCTCCCCTTGGTTCGGGCCGTCTCGAAACCGGCCCGGCCCAGAGCAGCCACGATCTTCTTCCCAGTGATTCTCGGGAGTCGCGTCATCTGGCGATCTTCACCCGCTGAACCCCGACGAACGCGAGGTCCTCAGCCTCACCGTCCTCTCCTTCCACTTCCAGACAGAGCTCGATCGCCTCGCGGACACGCTCCATCAGCTTGTCCAGGGATCTGGCCTGTGTATGACACCCTTTGAGGGAGGGTACCGTCGCAACGTAATACCCCGCACGGTCTTGCTCGATGAAGACGTTGAAGTCCCGATTCATCTATCCATTCTACCTCTCAGCAGCGCTCCTGGAACGAGCTCGGCCCAAGGATCTCGTCGTCCTGAAGCGATACTATCCCTTGGACCAAGAGGGATCGAACACCTGACATGGACAACCCCGAAATCGCCCATACCCTCGAGGAGGTCGCCGACATCCTCGAGATCCAGAACGCCAACCCGTTCCGCATCCGCGCCTACCGCAACGCCGTGCGCACCGTCGAAACGCTGACGGTGCCGCTGCGGCGGTGGGTCGAGGAGAAGAAGCCGCTGACCGACCTCCCCGGCATCGGCAAGGAGATGGCGAATCACATTCAGGAGATGGTCGAGACCGGCACGCTCGGCTTCCGCGACGAGCTCCTGGCCGAGATTCCGCGCTCGCTGATCGAGCTGATGCGCCTGCCGGGCCTCGGCCCCAAGAAGGCGAAGCGGATCTGGGACGAGCTCCAGGTCAGCTCCGTCGACGAGGTCGAGGCCGCCGCGAAGGCGGGGCGCATCGCCGCCCTCCCGGGTTTCGGCGCCAAGAGCCAGGAGAAGATCCTCGCCGGCATCGCCGAGTACCGCCAGCACGGCAGCCGCTTCCTGCTACCCGAGGCCGAGCGCGCCGTCGAGCCGCTGCTCGCCTATCTTCGCGAGATCCCCGAGGTCGAGCGCCTGGAGGTCGCCGGCAGCTACCGCCGCCGCAAGGAGACCGTCGGCGACATCGACCTGCTGGCGATCGCCTCCCAGCCGGTCCCCGTCATGGAGCGCTTCCGCGGCTACGCCCAGGTGGACAAGATCCTGATGGCCGGCGACACCCGCAGCACGGTCGTCCTCGGCTCCGGGCTCCAGGTCGACCTGCGCGTGGTGCCCGCGGAGTGCTACGGCGCCGCCCTCGTCTACTTCACCGGCTCCAAGGAGCACAACGTCAAGCTGCGGCGGCGGGCCGTCGAGCGGGGATTGCGGATCTCCGAGTACGGCGTTTTTCAGGTTCATGAGGACGTGGGCCAGGGGACTGCGTCGCCGGCCGCGAGGAGGCGGACGTCTATGCCACCGTGGGGCTCGCCTGGATCCCCCCGAGCTGCGCGAGGACCGCGGCGAGATCGAGGCCGCCGCGGCCGGCCGCCTCCCCCACCTCATCCGGGTGGAGGACCTGCGCGGCGACCTCCACATGCACTCGACCTGGTCGGACGGCCGCAACAGCATCGAGGAGATGGTGGAGGCCTGCGTCGCCAAGGATTACGAGTACATGGTCATCTCGGACCACAGCAAGTCGCTGGCGATGACCGGCGGGCTCGACGCCTACCGTCTGCGCGAGCAGTGGAAGGAGATCGACGAGGTGCGCGCCCGCCACCCCGAGATCCGCATCCTGCGCTCGATGGAGGTGGACATCCTGGGCGACGGCTCGCTCGACCTCGAGGACGAGATGCTCGCCGGGCTCGACCTCGTCCTCGTCTCTCTCCACTCCCGGCTCGATCTGCCGGCCGCGCAGCAGACCGAGCGTGTGCTGCGCGCCCTGGAGCATCCGGAGGTCAACATCTTCTGCCACCCCACGGCGCGGCTGATCAACCGCCGCAAGCCGGCCGAGTTCGACGTCGAGGTCGTCCTCCGCCGGGCCGCCGAGCTGGGGGTGGCGGTGGAGCTGAACTCCAGCCCCAACCGGCTCGACCTCAAGGACGCCCACCTCGTGCTCGCCAAGGAGCTCGGCTGCAAGGTGGTGATCGACACCGACTCCCACCGCACCCGCGAGCTCGAATTGATGCGCTACGGCGTCGAGCAGGCCCGCCGCGCCGGCCTCGGCCCCGGGGATGTGCTCAACACTCTGCCGTTCGAGGAGTTCTGGGCGGCTATCCGGCGCTGAGCCCGGCTGGCGTGTAAACGGGTGGCAGGGTCCGCAAGCTTTACAACCGGTTCCTTGGAACTCCGCTGGCCTCGCCACCACCCCGGCGACGGCTCCCGCGATGGCAAACGCCCGTGCTCCGTAAACCTCCTGAGGCGGGCTTCCAGCCGTCCTCGGGGCGGCACGAATTTTGGATAGGTATCCCGCCGAAGTATCTCTCGACAGGGCCCAGGAGGGACCGCATGAGCACGAACCATCCATTGCCCCGCAAGGTCTTGATGACCGCGGATACCGTCGGAGGGGTCTGGACCTATGCCGTCGAACTGGCGCGAGGTCTCGCCGAGCGTGGCGTCGAAGTGGCGCTGGCGACCATGGGCGCCCCCCTGAACGACTTCCAGCGCGAGAAGGCGGACCGCATCCCCCGCCTCAAGGTGTTCGAGAGCACCTTCAAGCTGGAATGGATGGAGGACCCCTGGCGTGATGTCGAGAAGGCCGGAGACTGGCTGCTGGGGCTCGAGGAGCGGGTGCGACCCGACCTCATCCACCTCAACGGCTACGCCCACGGCTCGCTCCCCTGGAGCGCCCCGATGGTGATGGTGGGGCATTCCTGCGCCCTCTCCTGGTGGCAGGCCGTCAAGGGGGAGGCCGCTCCGGAGGACTGGGACCGCTACGCTCAGGAAGTGACCGCTGGCCTCGCCGCGGCCGACCTGGTGATCGCCCCATCGGAGGCGATGCTCGGCTCGATCACGGAGCATTACGGGGCCCCGCGGCATACGCGCGTCATCCTGAACGGCCGCGACTCCAGGGCCTTCAGGCCCACCGCCAAGGAGCCGATCGTATTCGCCGCCGGCCGCTTCGGGGACGAGGCCAAGAACCTCGAGGCGCTGGAGCGGGTGGCGCCGAGCCTCCCGTGGGACATCTTCGTCGCCGGCGAGAACATCCATCCGGACGGCGGCGAGATCCGCCCGCATCATACGCGCCTGCTCGGGAATCTCTCCCAGCGGGCGCTCGCCGCCTGGCTCGGCCGCGCCTCGATCTACTGCCTGCCGGCCCGCTACGAGCCGTTCGGCCTGTCGGCGCTGGAGGCCGCCCTCTCCGGGTGCGCCCTGGTCCTGGGGGACATCCCCAGCCTGCGCGAGATCTGGCGCCACCGCGCCGTCTTCGTGGCGCCGGACGATCCGGAGGCCCTGGAGAACGCCCTCAAGCGGCTGATCGATGACCCGGACCGCCGCGCCTCGTTGGCCGCCGGCGGCCGCGCCCGGGCGCTTCAACTCACGCACGAGAAGATGCTCGACAGCTATCTCGCGGCTTACGGCGAGGTCCTTGCCGACCGCGCCGCCGCCTTGGACGACACGGGGTCGTATCCGGCGCAGGTCGCGGTCTAAACGCCCAATTCAGGAATGCGTCCCATGCTCCTCGGGTATACTCATTTCCAATGAGATCCGAACCCGTAACCACCTTCCGTCTCGCCGTCTCGCCAGAAAGCGCCCGACGGCTGACCGATCTTGCCGACGAGGCGGGCGTCCAGCCGGAAGAATTCCTCCGTGCCAGTGTTGAGGAGTGGCTCTCCCGGCCCCAGGTCAGCTTCTCCGAAGCCGCCTCCTACGTCCTCAAGAAAAACGCAGAGCTCTACCGGCGACTCGCGTAACTCCTGCCATTACCCTTGGCGAGACAGGAGGTGCTCTCATGACGTATACGAGCAAGCTCGCCAGTGACGGACAGGTCGAAATCCCCAGGCAGGTCAGGGAGTCTCTCGGACTTGCGACTGGGGATCTCGTCAGCTATGAGATCCGTGACCGCGAGGTGGTCCTAAAGCGCGTGGAGCCTTTCGACGCCGCTTTCCACCAAGCCCTCTCCTCGACTCTCGACGAATGGAGTTCGCCGGAGGACGAAGAGGCCTTCCGTGATCTGTGAGCCCTGGGATGTGGTGGTCGTCCCCTTTCCGTTCGCAGAATCAGCCGGCAGCAAGCGACGACCAGCACTCGTGCTGAGCCGGAGTTCCTTCAACGAAGGCGGGCACACCGTGCTCGCCATGATCACGACCAAGACTGCGCCTGCCTGGCCAGGTGACACGGGAATTGGGGATCTGCAAACCGTCGGACTCCAAAAACCCTGCATCATCCGATGGAAACTCTTCACCCTCGATAATCAACTCATCATCCGTCGGGTTGGTCACCTGGGAGAACTGGATCGGGGCAGGGCCATGCGCGCGCTTGGTATCGTCCTGCCGTAAGTCATACCGCTTCCTCCCGCTCCACGTAGGTCTTGAACGCCCTTTCGAACAGCTCCCGCCACCCCTCTTCCAGGCTGGCGTGGCCCTTCTCCGTCGGCCGGCGGAACTCGGAGTCGGTGAGCTCGAGCACGGTCGACTCCCCCTCCGGCCGCAGCACGAGGCGGAGGAGCGAGGTCGCGGGGCCGCCGAAGGCGGCGGGCATCTGGCCGGTGAGGCCGAGGGTACGGGGAGGATCGATCTCGGTCACCAGGTACCAGATCGCCCCGGCGCCGTTCCCCCAATCCTCGTACATCCGGCCTCCCAGGCGCGGCTCGAGGAGAAATCCTCGAGGATCCGGCCCGGCGTAGAAATCCCGCGGCCACCAGCGGCCGATCTCCTCCACCAGGGCCTGCCAGACCCGCTCCGGCCGCGCCGCGATCCGGATCTCCAGCTC